>NZ_JBNJMZ010000002.1:0-4538529 GCF_050936335.1 Dactylosporangium sp. CA-152071
CGCGGCAGGTCGCCTACTGGCGGCAGGCGCTCGACGGGGCACCGGAGGAGCTGGCGCTGCCGGCCGACCGGCGCCGCCCAGCGGTCGCCGGCCACCGCGGGCACGTGATCCCCCTCGAACTGCCCGCCGACCTGCACGCCCGGCTGCTCGACGTGGCCCGGGCCGAAGGTGTCACCGTCTTCATGCTGCTGCAGGCGGGCCTTGCGGTGCTGCTGTCGAAGCTGGGCGCGGGCACGGACATCCCGATCGGCGCGGCCATTGCCGGGCGTACCGATCAGGCCTTGGACGATCTGGTCGGGTTCTTCGTCAACACGCTCGTCATGCGGACCGACCTGTCCGGGGACCCGACGTTCGCGGAGCTGCTGAGCCGGGTGCGGGAGACCAGCCTCGCCGGGTTCGAGCACCAGGACGTGCCGTTCGAGCGCCTCGTCGAGGAGCTCGCACCCGTCCGCCACCTGGCCCGCAACCCGCTCTTCCAGGTGAACCTGACGGTGCAGAACACCGCCGACGCCGTCCTCGACCTGCCCGGCATCGGTGTCGGCGCCGCCGCCGAACCGGCCGCGGAGCTGTCGGCGGCCGCGAAGTTCGACCTCGACGTCGAGATCTTCGAGTCGTTCGACGCCGACGGCGCCGCCGCCGGACTCCACGGCGTGCTCGTCGGATCGGCCGACCTGTTCGACGCCGGCACCGTCGCCGGCATCGCGCAGCGGTGGATCCGCGTCCTCGCGGCCGTCGTCGCCGACCCGACCGCCCCGATCTCCGCGACCGACGCCCTCGACCCCGCCGAACGCGACCGGCTCCTCACGGACTGGAACACCGCCCCGGTGGATGTGCCGGAGGTGTCGTTGGGTGCGTTGTTCGCGGCGCAGGTGGCGCGGACGCCGGACGCGGTCGCGGTCGCGTCCGACGGCGTCCAGGTGTCGTACGCCGAGTTGGACGCCCGCGCGTCCAGCCTGGGCAGGCTCCTCGTCGCCAACGGTGTGGGCGCGGAGTCGGTCGTCGCGGTGTGCCTGCCGCGTGGCGTGGACCTGATCGCCGCGCTCCTCGCGGTGTGGAAGGCCGGTGGGGCGTACCTGCCGATCGACCCGGCGCTGCCGGCGGAGCGGGCCGCGTTCATGGTGGCCGACGCGGGTGCGCGGTGTGTGCTGACCGACCGGGTGGACATGGTGAGCGGTGTGCCGGTCGTGCACACCGGCGACCCGGTCCCGGACAGCGCAGACCCCGCCGTCGAGGTGGTGCCGGCGCATGCGGCGTACGTCATCTACACGTCGGGCTCGACGGGCACGCCGAAGGGTGTGGTGGTGACGCACCGCAACGTCGTGGCGCTCTTCGCGGCGACCCGTGAACTGTTCAGCGCCGATGACGTGTGGACATGGTTCCACAGCTTCTCGTTCGACTTCTCCGTCTGGGAACTCTGGGGCGCTCTCCTCCACGGCGGCCGCGTGGTCGTGGTGCCGGTCGACGTGTCGCGGTCCCCGCGTGAGTTCTGGGAGCTGCTGATCCGCGAGCGCGTGACGGTGCTGAGCCAGACCCCGTCCGCGTTCTACCAACTGGCCCCGGCGCCCTCCGACCTGCGGGTCGTCGTGTTCGGTGGCGAGGCCCTCGACACCGGGCGGCTCACCGGCTGGTGGGAGCACGGCGTGCGGCTGGTCAACATGTACGGCATCACCGAGACCACTGTGCACGTCACCTACCGGCCCCTGGCGGCGGGCGGGACCAGCGACAGCGTGATCGGCCGCGGCCTCGCCGGGCTGCGCACCTACGTCCTGGACGACAACCTCCGGCTGGTGCCGCCCGGGGTCGCGGGCGAGCTGTACGTCGCCGGTGAGCAGCTGGCCCGCGGCTACCTCGGCCGGGCCGGACTGACCGCGGGCCGGTTCGTCGCCGACCCGTTCGGTGGTGGCGGCCGCCTGTACCGCACCGGTGACGTCGTCCGCTGGACCGGCGACGGCGACCTCGTGTATCTCGGCCGGGCGGACGCGCAGGTGAAGATCCGCGGGTTCCGCATCGAGCTGGGCGAGATCGAGTCCGTCCTCGCCGCGCACCCGCAGGTGTCCCAGGTGGCGGTGATCGCCACCGACGACAAGCGGCTCGTCGCCTACGTCGTCGGTGCGGTTGACGGGCTGCGGGAGTACGCCGCCGAACGGCTGCCCGAGTACATGGTGCCGTCGGCCGTGGTGTCGCTGGACGCGATCCCGCTGACGGTCAACGGCAAGCTCGACCGCAAGGCGCTGCCCGCACCGGACTTCAGGACCGGGTCCGGCCGCGGACCGGAGAACGCCCGCGAAGAGGTCATCTGCCAGGGGTACGCCGAGGTCCTCGGCGTCGACGAGGTCGGCGTCGACGACGACTTCTTCGCCCTCGGCGGCCACTCCCTGCTCGCCGTCCGCCTCATGGAGTGGCTGCGGGCCCGCGGCGTGAACGTGTCGGTGCGGGCGCTGTTCGAGACGCCGACCCCGGCGGGGCTGGCCGCCACGGCCGGCGGCGTCGCCGTCGACGTCCCCGCGAACCGGATCCCGGCCGGAGCCCAGGTCATCACGCCCGACCTGCTGCCACTGGTCGACCTGACCCAGTCGGAGATCGACACCGTCGTCGGCACCGTCGACGGCGGCGCGGCGAACGTCGCCGACATCTACCCCCTGGCCCCGCTGCAGCAGGGCATCCTGTTCCACCACCTGGCGGCCGAAGGCGGCGCCGACGTCTACGTCACCTCGTTCGTCCTCGAGTTCGACGACCGGGACCGTCTCGACGTGTTCGCCGGGGCGCTGCAGCAGGTCGTCGACCGGCACGACGTGTTCCGCACCTCGTTCGTCTGGTCCGGGCTGCGCGAACCGGTCCAGGTCGTGTGGCGGTCCGCGACCCTGCCCGTCACGGAGGTGACCCTGCCGGCCGGCACCACCGACCCGGTGGCCGAGCTGATGCGGATCGTCGCGGTGCCGAACGACCTCGGCCGGGCCCCGCTGCTGAACCTGCACCTGGCCGAGCTTCCCGGCGGCCGGTGGCTGATGGTGCTGCGCATCGACCACCTCGTCGAGGACCACACCGCTCTCGACGTCGTCATGACCGAGATCGAGGCGATCCTGGCCGGCCGCGCCGACCGGCTGCGGGCGCCGGTGCCGTTCCGCGACTTCGTTGCGCAGTCCCGGGCCGGGCTCGCCGACGGGCGGCACGAGGCGTTCTTCCGCGACCTCCTCGACGGCGTCGACGAGCCGACCGCCGCGTTCGGGGTCATGGACACCCGCGGCGACGCGTCCGGGCTGATGCGCGCCGGCCTCGACCTCGACGCCGACCTCGCGGCGCGGCTGCGGACCACCGCCCGGCGCCTGCGGGTCAGCCCGGCGACGGTCCTGCACGTGGTGTGGTCCCGGGTCCTGGCCATCGTGTCCGGCCGCGACGACGTCGTGTTCGGCACGGTCGTGTTCGGCCGGATGAACGCCGGCGCCGGCGCCGACCGGGCCCCCGGCCTGTTCATGAACACCCTGCCGGTCCGGATGCGCTCCGGCGACCTGGACGCGCGGGACGCCGTCGCCGAGATGCAGGGCCAGCTGGCCCGCCTCCTCGAACACGAACACGCGCCCCTCGCCCTGGCGCAGCGGGTCAGCGCCGTCCCCGGCGACCAGCCGCTCTTCACCACCTGCTTCAACTACCGGCACAACGGCGGCGGCGTCGGCCGCGGCACCGGCGAAGACGGTCCCCGGTTCGACGGCGTCGAGCTGATGCACACCTGGGAGAGCACCAACTACCCGGTGACGGTGTCGATCGAGGACGAAGGGACCGGCTTCACCCTGACCGTCGACGCGGTCGGGCCGATCGACGCGGGCGCGGTCGTCACCATGCTGAACGCGGCGATCGCCGGCCTGGTCCCGGCCCTGGAGGCCGGCACGCGGACGCGGCTGGCCGACGTCGGCGTCCTCGACGCCGCCGACCTGGACGTGGTGCTGCGCCAGTGGAACGACACCGCGGCGGACGTGCCGGCGGGGACGCTGCCTTCGCTGTTCGCGGCGCAGGTCGCGCGGACCCCGGATGCGGCGGCGCTGGAGTTCGAGGGCGTTGCGGTGTCGTACGCGGAGCTGGACGCACGCGCGAACCGCCTGGCGCACCGTCTGATCGCCGAGGGTGTGCGGCCGGACTCGGTCGTGGGTGTGCGGTTGCCGCGCGGCGTGGACCTGGTGGTGGCGCTGCTGGCGGTGGTGAAGGCCGGCGGGGCGTACCTGCCGATCGACCCGGACCTGCCGGCCGAGCGCGTCGCGTACATGAGCCGGGGCGCGGTCTGCGTCGTGACCGACGCCGACGCCGACGCCGACGGCTACGCGGACGGTGGGACGGGCGTGCGGGTGCTGCCCGCTCAGGCCGCGTACGTCATCTACACCTCCGGCTCCACAGGCCTGCCCAAGGGCGTGGTGGTGCCGCACGAGGGCATCGTGAACCGCCTCGTCTGGATGCAGGCCCGCTTCGGGCTCGTTGAAGGCGACCGGGTGCTGCACAAGACGCCGTTCGGGTTCGACGTGTCGGTGTGGGAGCTGTTCTGGCCGCTGATCCAGGGCGCGACGATGGTGATCGCGAAGCCCGGCGGGCACCGCGACCCGTCGTACATCGCCGACCTGATCCGCACCGCCGGTGTCGACACGGTCCACTTCGTCCCGTCCATGCTGGAGGCGTTCCTCGCCGCTCCCGAAGCGGCCGCGTGCACAGGGCTGCGGCGGGTCGTGTGCTCCGGTGAGGCGCTCGGCACCGCGGCCCGGGACCGGTTCTTCGAGGTGCTGCCGTTCGCCGGGCTGTTCAACCTCTACGGCCCGACCGAGGCGTCCGTGGACGTGACCGAGTTCGAGGTGCGGCCGGACGGTTCTTCTGTGGTGCCGATCGGGAAGCCGGTGTTCAACACGCGCGTCTATGTCCTGGATGACCGCCTGGCCCCGGTGCCGGTGGGTGTCGCGGGCGAGTTGTACCTGGCCGGTGTCCAGCTGGCCCGCGGCTACGCCGGCCGCCCTGGTCTGACGGCCGAGCGGTTCGTCGCGGACCCGTTCGGCACCGGCGAGCGGCTCTACCGCACTGGCGACGTGGTCCGCTGGTCCGCTGACGGCGACGTCGTCTACCTGGGCCGGGCGGACGAGCAGGTGAAGGTCCGTGGGTTCCGGATCGAGCCCGGCGAGATCCAGGCGGCCATCTCCGCGCATCCGCAGGTCGAGCAGGCCGCCGTGGTGCTGCGCGACGACCGTCTCGTCGCCTACGTCGTCGGCGAGGTCGACGGGCTACGGGAGTTCGCCGCGACGAGGCTGCCGGAGTACATGGTCCCGGCCGCGTTCGTCACCCTCGACGCGCTGCCGCTCACCACGAACGGCAAGCTCGACCGCAGGGCGCTGCCCGCGCCGGAGTTCGCGTCCGGGACCGGGCGCGGCCCGGCGGACGCCCGCGAGGAGCTGCTCTGCCAGGCGTTCGCGGAACTGCTCGGCCTCGACGCCGTCGGTGTCGACGACGACTTCTTCGCCTTCGGCGGGCACTCGCTGCTCGCCGTGCGGCTCGTGGAGTGGCTGCGGGCCCGCGGGATGTCCGTGTCGGTCCGCGCCCTGTTCGACGCGCCGACGCCGGCCCGGCTCGCCGCGGCCGCCGGTGCCGCCGCGGTCGAGGTGCCACCGAACCTGATCCCGGACGGCGCGCAGGAGATCACCCCCGACATGCTGCCGCTCGTCGAGCTCACCGGCGACGAGGTGCGGGCGGCCGTCGCCGCCGTCGACGGCGGCGCGGCGAACATCGCCGACATCTACCCCCTGGCCCCGCTGCAGGAGGGGATGTTCTTCCACCACCTGCTGGCGGACGGCGGCGACGACGTCTACGCCGTCGCGCGGGCGTTCGAGCTGCCCGACCAGGCCGGCCTCGACGCCTTCCTCACCGCGCTGCAGCAGGTCATCGACCGGCACGACATCTTCCGCAGCTCCGTCGTGTGGTCGGGGCTGCGCGAGCCGGTGCAGGTCGTGTGGCGGTCCGCGCCGCTGCCGGTGACCGAGGTCGACCTCCCGGCCGGTGCGGGCGACCCGGCGAGCGACCTGATGTCCGTCGTGGGCCTGTCGATGGACCTCGGGCGCGCCCCGATGATCGACGCCCACGTGACCGCCCTCGAGGAGGGCCGCCGGCTGGTCATGGTGCGGATGCACCACCTGGTCGAGGACAACACCGCCGCGCAGACCGTCTACCACGAGGTCCGCGAGATCCTGGCGGGCCGCACCGCCGGGCTGCCCACCCCGCAGCCGTTCCGGAACTTCGTCGCCCAGGCCCGCGCCAGCCTCGCCGGCAGCGACCACGAGCAGTACTTCCGGGACCTGCTGAGCGGCATCGACGAGCCGACCGCCGCGTTCGGGGTCACCGACGTCCGCGGCGACGGGTCGACCGCGGTCGTCGCCCGGGCGGACGTCGACGCCGGCCTCGGCCGGCGGCTGCGGGACGTGTCCCGGCGGCTCGGCGCGAGCCCGGCGACCGTCCTGCACGTCGCCTGGTCGCGGGTCCTCGCCGTCGCCGCCGCCCGCGAGGACGTCGTGTTCGGCACGCTGCTGTTCGGGCGGATGAACGCCGGCGTCGGCGAGGACCGGGTCGGCATGTTCATCAACACGCTGCCCGTCCGGCTGCGGACCGGCGACCTCGACGTCGTCGCCGCCGTCGCCGCGATGCGCGGGCAGCTCGCCGGCCTCCTCGAACACGAGCACGCGCCCCTGGCCCTCGCCCAGCGGGCCAGCGACGTGCCGGCGAGCGTCGCGCTGTTCAACTCGCTGTTCAACTACCGGCACAACACCCTCGACCAGGCCACGCAGCAGGACGACGACGACACGGGCACCACCGTGCGGCAGGTGTACGTGCGGGAACGCACGAACTACCCGCTGTCCGCCTCGGTCGACGACAACGGCGACGGGTTCACCCTCACCATGGACGCCGTCACGCCGATCGACCCGCACGCCGTCGTCCGCATGACCCTCACCGCCCTCGAAGGCCTCGTCACGGCCCTCGAAGCCGACCTCGACGGTGGGTCACGCACCCCGCTGGCGGTGGTGCCGGTGCTCGGCGCGGCCGAGCTCGACCAGGTCCTGACCGGCTGGAACGACACCGCGGCCGACGTCACGGCGGCGACGCTGCCGGAGCTGTTCGCCGCGCAGGTCCGGCGGACCCCGGACGCGACCGCCGTGCTCGGCGACGGGGTCTCCCTGACGTTCGCCGAGCTGGACGTCCAGGCGAACCGGCTGGCCCGGCACCTGACGACGCTCGGCGTCGGAGCGGAGTCGCTGGTCGGCGTCAGCCTGCCCCGCGGCGCCGACCTGATCCTCGCCCTGCTGGCGGTGTCGAAGGCCGGCGGCGCCTACCTGCCGATCGACCCCGGGCTGCCCGTCGACCGGGTCGGGTTCATGCTCGCCGACGCCCGCGTCAGCATGCTGCTCGGCATCGAGGACATCCTCGACGAGCTGCCCGCCGGCCGGGTCCGCTCCGTCGCCCTCGACGACCCGCGGGTCGCCGCCTCGGTCGCGCGGCAGCCCGGCACCCCGCCGGCCGCGACGGTGCTGCCGGGGCACGCGGCGTACGTCATCTACACCTCCGGGTCGACCGGCACCCCGAAGGGCGTCGTCGTGACCCACAACGGCCTGGCGAGCCTGGTGACGGCGCAGGTGGAGCGGTTCGCGCTGACCCCGGGCAGCCGGGTGCTGCAGTTCGCCTCCGCCGGGTTCGACGCGGCCACCGCCGAGATCTTCGTGACGCTGTGCTCCGGCGCGTCGCTGGTCGTCGCCGGCGCCGCGGCACTGCTGCCCGGCGCCGGCCTGACGAAGCTGATCGGCCGGTTCGCGGTGTCGCACGCGACGCTGCCGCCGGCGGTCCTCGCCGTCCTCGACCCGGCCGACCTGGCGTCGGTGTCGACGGTCGTGTCCGCGGGCGAGGCGCTCAGCGCGGACGTGGCCGGCCGCTGGGCCGAGGGCCGGCGGCTGGTGAACGCCTACGGGCCGACGGAGACCACCGTCTGCGCCACGATGTCGCAGCCGCTCACCGCCGGGGACACACCGACGATCGGCGGGCCCATCGCCAACACCCGCGTCTACGTCCTCGACGACCACCTCGCCCCGGTCCCGCCCGGCGTCGCCGGGGAGCTGTACGTCGCCGGCGCCGGCCTGGCCCGCGGGTACACCGGCCGGGCCGGGCTGACGGCCGGCCGGTTCGTCGCCGACCCGCTCGGCACCGGCACGCGGCTCTACCGCACCGGCGACGTCGTGCGCTGGACCGCCGGCGGGGACCTCGTCTACCTCGGCCGCGCCGACGAACAGGTCAAGATCCGCGGGTACCGGATCGAACCCGGCGAGACCGAGACGGTCGTCGCCGCCCACGCGGAAGTCGGGCAGGCCGCCGTCGTCGTCCGCGAGGACGTCCCCGGCGACAAGCGGCTCGTCGCCTACGTGGTCCCGGACGACGAGGACGACGCGCCCGACGCGGCAGAAGTGCGGGCGTTCGTCGCGGCGCGGCTGCCCGAGTACATGGTCCCGGCCGCGGTCGTCGTCCTCGCGGCGCTGCCGCTGACGGCCAACGGCAAGCTCGACCGGCGGGCGCTGCCCGCGCCCGAGACGGCGACGACCGCGGGCTCCGGCCGCGGCCCCGCCAACCCCCGCGAGGAAGCACTCTGCCAGGCGTTCGCCGAGGTGCTCGGCCTCGACCGGGTCGGCGTCGACGACGACTTCTTCGCCCTCGGCGGGCACTCGCTGCTCGCCGTCCGCGTCGTCAGCCGCATCCGGGCCCTCCTGGACGTCGAGGTGGACGTGCGGTCGCTGTTCGAGGCGCCGACGGTCGCCGAGCTCGCCGTCCGCATGGGCAATCAGAAAACGAACAGGCCGGCGTTCCGGTCGATGCGCACCACTGAGGAGTCCTGATGCTTCCGTTGTCCTTCGCACAGCGTCGCCTGTGGTTCATCGGGCAGTTGGAAGGTCGCAGCTCGCTGTACAACATCCCGATGGTGCTCGGTCTCTCGGGCGACATCGACGCGGCGGCGCTCGGCGCGGCACTGCGGGACGTGATCGGCCGGCACGAGGTGCTGCGCACCGTGTTCCCGACCGCCGACGGCGAACCGTTCCAGCGCATCCTCGCCATGGACGACCTCGCGTGGCAGCTCGACGTCGCCGACGTCACCGACGACGACCTGGCGGCCGCGGTCGAGGCGGCCACGAACAGCGTCTTCGACCTCGAGACGGAGATCCCGATCCGGGCGCGGCTGCTCCGGTCCGGCCCCGGCCGGCAGGTCCTCGTCGTGCTCATGCACCACATCGCCGCCGACGGCTGGTCGACCGGCCCGCTCGCCAGGGACCTGTCGACGGCCTACGCCGCCCGCCGCGAAGGCAACGCCCCGACCTGGGAGCCGCTGCCCGGCCAGTACGCCGACTACGCCCTGTGGCAGCGGGAGCTGCTCGGCGACCGGGACGACCCGCAGAGCCTTATGTCGCGGCAGGTGGCGTTCTGGCGGGAGGCGTTGGAAGGTGCGCCGCAGGAGCTGGCGTTGCCGTTCGACCGTCCGCGGCCGGCGGCGAGCGGCTATCAGGGGCATGCGGTCACGTTCACAGTGGCCGCCGGGACGCACGCGCGGCTGGTGGATCTCGCGCGGGCGTATGGCGTGACGTTGTTCATGGTGTTCCAGGCTGTGTTCGGGGTGGTGCTGTCGAAGCTGGGTGCGGGTCGGGATGTGCCGATCGGGACGGTGGTCGCCGGCCGTACCGATGAGGGTTTGGATGATCTGGTCGGTTTCTTCGTCAACACGCTTGTGATGCGGACGGATCTGTCGGGGGATCCGACGTTCGTGGAGTTGCTGGGCCGGGTGCGGGAGTCCGGTCTGTCGGCGTTGAGCAATCAGGACGTGCCGTTCGAGCTGTTGGTGGAGGAGCTGGCGCCGGCGCGATCGCTGTCCCGGCACCCGCTCTTCCAGACGATGCTGATGGTGCAGAACACCGCCGGCGCGACCCTCGACCTGCCCGGCGTCGACCTTGCCGGCTCGTCGGCACCGGACGGCGACGCGACCCCGCCGCTGGTCCCGGCGAAGTTCGACCTCGACCTGACCGTCGAGGAGACCCTCGACGCAGCCGGCGCGCCGGCCGGCCTGCGGGGGCTGCTCATCGGCTCCGACGACCTGTACGACGCCGCGACCGTCACCACCCTCGCCGACCGCGTCGCGCGCGCCGTCGACGCCGTCCTCGCCGACCCGTCCGCCGCGATCTCCACAGTGGACATCCTCGACGCCGGCGAACGCGACCGGGTCCTGCACGGTTGGAACGCCACCGGCGTGGCGTGGCCCGCGGCCACCCTGCCGGGGCTGTTCGCGGCGCAGGTCGCCCAGGCTCCGGACGCGACCGCGGTGGTGTTCGAGGGCACGTCGGTGAGCTTCGCCGACCTCGACGCGCGGTCCGACTGGGTCGCCGGTTACCTGCAGGGTCTGGGCGCCGGTCCGGAGTCGGTGGTTGGCGTCCAGCTGCCGCGGGGTGTGGACCTGGTGGTGGCGGTCCTCGGCGTGGTGAAGGCCGGTGCGGCGTTCCTGCCGATCGACCTGGACCTGCCGGCGGAGCGGGTCGGGTTCATGCTCGCCGACGCGGGCGCCAGGATCGTCCTGTCCGACGTGGACGTTCCTGTGACCGGCGCGTTCGAGCCGGTGGCGGTCGACCCGTCGCACCCGGCGTACGTGATCTACACGTCCGGGTCGACGGGCACCCCCAAGGGTGTCGTCGTGTCCCACGCGGCGGTCGTGAACACGCTGCGGTGGCTGGCGGACGAGTACGACCTGACGTCGTCGGACCGGGTTCTGTTCAAGACGCCGGTCGGGTTCGACGTGTCGGTGTGGGAGCTGTTCCTGCCGCTGACGTTCGGCGCGACGATGGTGGTCGCCCGCCCCGACGGTCACCGGGAGCCCGCGTACCTTGCCTCGTTGATCCGCGATCAGGGGGTGACGGCGGCGGAGTTCGTGCCGGCGTTGCTGCAGGCGCTCCTGGAGGAGCCGTCGACCGCGGAGTGCCGGTCGCTGCGGCACATGCTCAGCGGCGGCGAGGAGCTGACCACCGCCGTCCGCGACCGGTTCTTCGAGGTGCTGCCGGACGCCCGGCTGCACAACACGTACGGCCCCACGGAAGCCGCGATCACGGTCACGTCGGGGGAGTGCGCCCCCGGGGACGTGGTGCCGATCGGTGGGCCGATGGCGAACGTCCGGGCGTATGTCCTGGACGATCACCTGCGGCCGGTGCCGGTCGGTGTGGCGGGTGAGCTGTACCTGGCCGGCACGCAGTTGGCGCGTGGCTACCTGAACCGGCCGGCGTTGACGGCGGAGCGGTTCGTCGCGGATCCGTTCGGGTCCGGACGGTTGTACCGTACCGGCGACCTTGTGCGGTGGACGGTCGACGGGCAGCTCGTCTTCCTCGGCCGGGTCGACGAGCAGGTGAAGCTGCGCGGGTTCCGGATCGAGCTGGGTGAGATCCAGGCCGTGCTGCAGCGGCACCCTGGCGTCTCGCAGGCGGTGGTCCTGCTCCGCGAGGAGCGGCTCGTCGCCTACGTCGTCGGCGGCACGGACGGGCTGCGGGAGTTCGTGGCGGGGCGGCTGCCGGAGTACATGGTGCCTGCCGCGTTCGTGACCCTGGACGAGCTGCCGCTGACCGTCAACGGCAAGCTCGACCGCAAGGCGCTCCCCGCACCGCACTTCGAAGGCGGCAGCGGACGCGGCCCGGCGAACGTCCGGGAAGAGCTGCTCTGCCAGGCGTTCGCCGACGTCCTCGGCCTGGACAGCGTGCCGGTCGACGGTGACTTCTTCGCTCTCGGCGGGCACTCCCTCCTCGCGGTCCGGCTCGTCAGCCGCATCCGCGCCGTGTTCGGCGTCGAGGTGCCGCTGCGCGCCATGTTCGAAGCCTCCACCCCGGCCGGGCTGGCCCGCCGGCTCCCCGGCGCCGAGGCCGCCCGGACCGCGCTGGCACCCTGGGACCGACCCGAGCGGCTCCCGCTGTCCTACGCGCAGCAGCGCCTCTGGTTCCTCTGGCAGCTCGAAGGCCCGAGCGCCACCCACAACATCCCGGAGGTCGTCGCCCTCTCCGGCGACATCGACCCGGCCGCCCTCGAGGCCGCGCTGCGGGACGTCATCGGCCGCCACGAGGTCCTCCGCACCGTCTTCGCCGCCGTCGGCGGGCAGCCGTACCAGCGGATCATCCCCGCCGACGAGCTCGACTGGCGGCTGGAGCGGGTCCACGTCCCGGCGGAGGAGCTTCCCGCGGCCGTCGAGGCGGCCGCGCAGACCACGTTCGACCTGGCCGCCGACCTGCCGATCAAGGCGTGGCTGTTCGGCGACGGCACCGGCGAGTGGGTCCTCGTCGTCGTGGTCCACCACATCGCCGGCGACGGCTGGTCGACCCGTCCCCTCGCCGCCGACGTCTCCACCGCCTACGCCGCACGCCGTGCCGGGCACGCACCCGACTGGCAGCCGCTGCCGGTGCAGTACGCCGACTACGCCCTCTGGCAGCGGGACCTCCTCGGCGACGAGACCGACCCGGGCAGCGTCATCTCGCGGCAGGTCGCGTACTGGCGACGCACCCTCGCGGAACTGCCCGACGAGCTGGTGCTGCCCGTCGACCGCCGTCGCCCGGCGGTGGCGAGCCGCCGCGGCCACGTGGTGCCGGTGGAGGTGCCGGCGGCGGTGCACGCCCGGCTGCTGGAGGTGGCGCGGGCGCAGGGTGCGACCGTGTTCATGGTCGTGCAGGCGTCGCTCGCCGTGGTGCTGTCGAAGCTCGGCGCGGGGACGGACGTGCCGATCGGCGCCGCGGTTGCCGGCCGGACCGACCAGGCTCTGGACGATCTCGTGGGCTACTTCGTGAACACGCTCGTCATGCGGACGGACGTGTCCGGGGATCCGACGTTCGCGGAGTTGCTGGGCCGGGTGCGGGAGGCGTCGCTGGCCGGGTTCGAGCACCAGGACGTGCCGTTCGAGCGGCTGGTGGAGGAGCTGTCGCCGGTCCGGTCGCTCGCCCGGCACCCGCTCTTCCAGGTCATGCTGACCGTCCAGAACGCCGCGACCGCCCTGTTGGACCTTCCGGCGGTCAGCGTCGGCGGCGCTTCGACCGCCGCCGCCGAGCTCGCGGCGGCGAAGTTCGACCTGGACTGGATCGTCGGCGAGACGTTCGAGCCCGACGGCGCGCCGGCCGGCATCCGGGGGCTCCTGACCGGCTCGATCGACCTGTTCGAGGCGGGGACGGTCGCGTCGATCGCCCGCTGGTGGGTCCGGGTGCTCGAGGCCGTCCTGTCGGACCCGTCCATGACGGTGTCCACTGTGGACCTCCTGGACTCCGTCGAGCGTGAGCAGGTGGTGTACGGGTGGAACGACCTGACGGTCCGCACTCCGGACGTGTCGCTGGCTGAGCTGTTCGCGGTCCAGGCGGCGGCGACGCCGGACGTGGTGGCGCTGTCGGGTGGCGTCACGTACGCGGTGCTGGACGAGCGGTCGACCCGTCTGGCGTCCTACTTGCGTGGTGCCGGGGTGGGCCCTGAGTCGGTCGTGGGCGTGTGCCTGCCCCGCGGCGCGGACCTGATCATCGCCTTGCTGGCGGTCGTGAAGGCCGGTGGCGCGTATCTGCCGGTCGACCCGGAGCTGCCGGTGGAGCGGATCCGGTTCATGCTGGCCGACGCCCGCGCCGCGGTCCTGCTCGGCCTGGAGGATGTCCTCGACGAGCTGCCGTCGGGCCGGTTCCGCGCGATCGCCCTGGACGAGCGGCGCGTGGTGGCCGCGGTCGCCACCGCAACGGCCGAGTTGCCCGCGGTGACGGGCGGGCATGCCGCCTATGTCATGTACACGTCGGGTTCGACGGGCACCCCGAAGGGTGTCGTTGTGCCGCACCGGGCCGTCGTGAGGCTCGTTCGGGACGCGAGCTTCTTCGAGGTGGGTGTCGGGGATGTGGTGGGGCATCTGGCGTCGGCGTCGTTCGACGCGGCGACGTTCGAGATCTGGGGTGCGCTGCTCAACGGCGCGACCCTCGCGGTTGCGCCGTCCGGTGCGATGTCCACGGCGGAGCTGGGCGGGTTCCTGGCCGAGCATGAGGTGGGGACGTTGTGGATGACCGCCGGCTGGTTCGACCAGGTGGTCGCCGCGGACGTGTCGGTCCTCGCTCCGGTCCGGCACCTTCTCGCCGGCGGCGACGTCCTGTCGCCCGCCACCTGCCAGACGGTGCTTGCGGCGAACCCGGAACTCCGGCTGTCGAACGGTTACGGACCCACCGAGAACACCACGTTCTCCGCCGTGCACAACGTCCGGCCGCAGGACGCGGCCGGTGTCCCGATCGGCGGACCGATCTCCGGTACCCATGCCTACGTCCTGGACGAGCGTCTCCAGCCGGTGCCGGTCGGTGTCGCCGGTGAGCTGTACGTCGCCGGTGCTGGCTTGGCGCGCGGGTATGTGGGGCAGCCGGGGCTGTCGGGTGAGCGGTTCGTCGCGGACCCGTTCGACCGGGCCGGTGGTGCTCGCATGTACCGCACCGGCGATGTCGTGTCGTGGACCGGTGAGGGTGTGCTCGCGTTCGTCGGACGCGCTGACGAGCAGGTGAAGATCCGCGGGTTCCGGGTCGAGCCGGGCGAGATCGAAGCCGTTCTCGCTGGGCACCGGCAGGTCGCCCAGGTTGCGGTGATCGCACGGCAGGACACCGCGGGTGAGAAGCGGCTCGTCGCCTACGTCGTGGGCGAGGTCGACGGGCTGCGGGACTATGTGGCGGACCGGCTGCCGGACTACATGGTCCCGTCCGCGTTCGTGGCCATGGCGAACCTGCCCCTCACCGCCAACGGCAAGCTCGACCGGCGGGCACTGCCCGCACCCGACTTCGCCTCGGCCGCCGGAACGGGTCGCGGGCCGGCGAACGTCCGCGAAGAGCTGCTGTGCATCGCGTTCGCCGAAGTTCTGGACCTCGACCACGTCGACGTCGACGACGACTTCTTCACTCTCGGCGGCCACTCCCTGCTCGCCGTGCGGCTGATGAGCCGCGTCCGGGCCGTGTTCGGCGTCGAACTGTCGCTACGGGCACTCTTCGAAGCGCCCACACCCGCCGGGCTCGCTGAGCAGATGCCCGGCGCGGGAACGGCCCGCACGGCGCTCGTGCCGTGGCAGCGGCCCGACCGGCTCCCGCTCTCCTACGCGCAGCAGCGCCTCTGGTTCATCAGCCAGCTGGAGGGGCCGAGCGCCACCTACAACATCCCCATGGTGCTCGGCCTGTCCGGCGACACCGACCCGGACGCCCTCAACGCCGCCCTCCGCGACGTCATCGGCCGCCACGAGGTGCTGCGCACCGTCTTCCCCACCGCCGACGGTGAACCGTTCCAGCGGATCATCCCCCTCGAAGCGCTCGACTGGCGTCTCGACCTCGCCGACGTGACGGACCTCGACGCGGCGGTCGACGCGGCCGCCGAGCACCCGTTCGACCTCGCCGCCGAGGCGCCGATCCGGGCGTGGCTGTTCACCTGCGACGGCCGGAAGACCCTCGTCGTGGTCGTGCACCACATCGCCAGCGACGGCTGGTCCCTGGAGCCTCTCGCCGCCGACCTGTCGACGGCCTACCAGGCCCGGCTCGCCGGTCACGCCCCGGCGTGGCAGTCGCTGCCGGTCCAGTACGCCGACTACGCCCTCTGGCAGCGTGACCTGCTCGGCGACGAGACCGACCCCGGCAGCGTCATCTCGCGGCAGGTCGCCTACTGGCGGGACGCCCTCGCCGGTGCACCCGAGGAGCTGGAGCTCCCCACCGACCGGCGCCGCCCCGCCATGGCCGGCCACGACGGCTACATCGTGCCGGTCCGGATCGACCCGCGGCTGCACGCCCGGCTGCTCGACGTGGCCCGGGCCGAAGGTGTCACCGTCTTCATGCTGCTGCAGGCGGGCCTTGCGGTGCTGCTGTCGAAGCTGGGCGCGGGCACGGACATCCCGATCGGCGCGGCCATTGCCGGGCGTACCGATCAGGCCTTGGACGATCTGGTCGGGTTCTTCGTCAACACGCTCGTCATGCGGACCGACCTGTCCGGGGACCCGACGTTCGCGGAGCTGCTGAGCCGGGTGCGGGAGACCAGCCTCGCCGGGTTCGAGCACCAGGACGTGCCGTTCGAGCGCCTCGTCGAGGAGCTGGCGCCGGCCCGGTCCCTGGCCCGCAACCCCCTGTTCCAGGTGATGCTGACCGTCCAGAACACCGCTGACGCGGTCCTCGACCTGCCGGGCGTCGAGACAGGCGGGCAGGCCGGCGGCGCGGGCGCGACGGCGATCGAGGCGACGACGTCGGCGAAGTTCGACCTCGACCTCGTCATGATGGAGGCCTACGCCGCCGACGGTGCCGCGGCCGGGCTGCACGGCGCGCTGACCGGATCCTCGGACCTGTTCGACGCCACCACCATCGCCGGCATCGCCCGGCGATGGGTCCGGGTCCTGGAATCCGTCCTTGCCGACCCGGCCGCCCCGATCTCCGGCGTGGACGTGCTCGACCCCGCCGAACGCGACCAGATCCTCGTCGAGTGGAACGACACGGCGGTCGACGTCCCGGCCGCGATCGTCCCGGAACTCTTCACGCTGCAGGCGCTGCGGACGCCGGACGCGCCGGCGGTCGTGTTCGAGGGCGAGTCCCTGTCCTACGCGGAGCTCGACCGCCGCGCCGACCGCATCGCCGGGCTGCTGGTGAGCCGCGGCGCGGGCGCGGAGTCCCTGGTCGGCCTGTGCCTGCCGCGCGGCGCCGACATGGTCGTCGCGGCCCTCGCCGTGTGGAAGGCCGGCGGCGCCTACCTGCCGATCGACCCCACCTACCCGGCGGACCGGATCGCCCTCATGGTCGCCGACGCGGCCCCGGTCTGCGTGCTGACCGTGTCGCCGGTCGCCGGGGTGCTGGCCGGCGTCGAGCCGGTGGTGCTGCTCGACGAGCCCATCGACGCGCCGGCCGGCGGGCCGCTGCCGGTGCGGACAGTGCCGGACCAGCTGGCGTACGTCATCTACACGTCCGGGTCGACCGGCACGCCGAAGGGCGTCGGGGTCTCGCACGCGGCGCTTGCGAACGCGGTGGCGGTGCTCTCCCCGGTGTTCGGCGCCGCCCCCGGCGACGGGATCCTGCAGTTCGTCTCGTTCAGCTTCGACGCGTCGGTGCTGGACATCGCCGTCGCCCTGACGTCGGGCGCCGCCCTGGTGGTGGCGTCGACGGCGCAGCGGATGGAGGCCGGGTCGCTGCGCGACCTCGTCGCGTCGGCCGGGGTCCGGTCGGCGAGCGTCGTGCCGAGCCTGCTGCAGATGCTGGACCCCAGCGACCTGGCGCCGGTCCGGCGGATGCTCGTCGGCTCCGAGGGGATCTCCGTCCGGCAGGCCGAGCTGTGGTCGGCGGACCGGATGCTCGCCCACTCCTACGGCCCGACCGAGGCCGCCGTCATCATGGCGTCCCAGGTCGTGGACCACGAGCGGATGAAGACCGCCTCCGTCGTGCCGTTCGGCGGGCCGATGGGCAACACCCGCGCGTTCGTCCTCGACGAGCGCCTGTCCCCGGTGCCGGCCGGCGTCCCCGGCGAGCTGTACATCGCCGGGGCCCAGCTGGCCCGCGGGTACATCGGCCGGGCCGGTCTGACCGCGGCCCGGTTCGTCGCCGACCCCTTCGGCAGCGGCGGCCGCATGTACCGGACCGGCGACGTGGTCCGCTGGACCGCCGACGGCGAGCTGGTCTTCGTCGGCCGCGCCGACGATCAGGTGAAGATCCGCGGGTTCCGGATCGAACCGGGCGAGATCGAAGCCGTCCTCACCGCCCACCCGTCCGTCGACCGGGCCGCCGTCATCGTCCGCGACGACGCGACCGGCGGCAAGCGGCTCGTCGCCTACGTCGTCCCCGCCGGAGACGACGGCGCGGATCTGCCCGCTGTACTGCGCGGGTTCGCGGCCGACCGGCTGCCCGAATACATGGTCCCCGCGGCGGTGATGGTCCTCGCCGAGCTGCCGCTGTCGCCGAACGGCAAGCTCGACCGCAAGGCGCTGCCCGCACCGGACTTCGCGGCGGCCGCCGGCACCCGGCGCGCCCCCGCCACCGCCCGCGAGGAGCTGCTCTGCCGGGCGTTCGCCGACGTCCTCGGGGTCGAAGAGGTCGGCGCCGACGACGACTTCTTCGCCCTCGGCGGGCACTCGCTCCTCGCCGTCCGCCTCGTCAGCCGGCTCCGGGCCGTCCTCGGCCTCGAGGTGTCGCTGCGGGCGCTGTTCGAGGCCCCGACGCCGGCGCGGCTGGCGGAGCGGCTCCCCGGTGCGGCTGCCGCCCGACCGGCGCTGACCGCCCTGACCAGGCCGGAGCGGCTGCCGCTGTCGCACGCGCAGCAACGGCTGTGGTTCCTGTGGCAGCTGGAGGGCCCGAACGCCACGTACAACATCCCGGAGGTGCTGGGCCTCGCCGGTGCCATCGACGCGGACGCCCTCGAGGCGGCGCTGCGGGACGTGATCGGCCGCCACGAGGTCCTGCGCACCGTGTTCCCGGCCGCGGACGGCCACCCGTACCAGCGGATAATCCCCGTCGGCGAGGTCGACTGGCGGCTGCACCGGGCCCACGTCCCGGCGGCGGACCTGCCCGGGGCGATCGAGGCGGCGGCGCAGCACCCGTTCGACCTCGCGGCCGAGGTACCGATCCGGGCGTCCCTGTTCAGCGACGGCTCGGACGAGTCGGTGCTCGTCGTGGTCGTCCACCACATCGCCGGCGACGGCTGGTCCATGGGCCCCCTCGCCGCGGACGTGTCGGCCGCCTACCAGGCGCGCGTGGCCGGACAGGCCCCGCAGTGGGAGCAGCTGCCGGTCCAGTACGCCGACTACACGCTGTGGCAGCGTGAGCTGCTCGGCGACGAGGCCGACCCCGACAGCGTCATCGCGCGGCAGGTCGCGTACTGGCGGCAGACCCTCGACGGAGCACCGGACGAGCTGACGCTGCCCGCCGACCGGCCGAGGCCCGCGACCGCGGGTCACCGCGGGCACGCGGTCCCCCTGGAGCTCGACGCCCGCCTGACCGAGGCCGCCCAGGCGCAGGGTGTCACCGTCTTCATGCTGCTGCAGGCCGGTCTCGCGGTGCTGCTGTCGAAGCTGGGTGCCGGCACGGACATCCCGATCGGTGCCGCCGTCGCCGGGCGTACCGACCAGGCCCTCGACGACCTCGTCGGGTTCTTCGTCAACACCCTCGTCGTGCGGACCGACCTGTCCGGGGACCCCTCCTTCGCGGAGCTGCTGGGCCGGGTGCGGGAGACCGCGCTTGCCGGGTTCGAGCACCAGGACGTGCCGTTCGAGCGCCTGGTGGAGGAGCTGGCGCCGGTGCGGTCCCTGGCGCGCCACCCGCTGTTCCAGGTGATGCTGACGGTGCAGAACACCGGCGACGCCGTCCTCGACCTGCCGGGCGTCGCCACCGGTGGGCCCGGCGCGGCGGCGGAAGGCACATCCACGTCCAGGTTCGACCTGGAGATCGTGATGGCGGAGGGGCCGGGCGGTCTCCGCGGCACGTTCACCGGGTCCGCGGACCTGTTCGACGCCGCCACCGTGGCCGACATGGCCATGCGCTGGGTGCGGGTCCTGGAGTCCGTCCTCGCGGATCCGGCCGTGCGGGTGTCCGATGTGGACGTCCTCGGCGCCGATGAGCATCGGCGGGTGCTGGTGGAGTGGAACGACACCGCGGTCGATCTGTCCGGCGGGACGGTGCCCGCGTTGCTGGCGGCGCAGGTGGCGCGGACGCCGGATGCGCCGGCGGTGCTGGGTGACGGTGGCTCGGTGTCGTATGCGGAGCTTGACGCGCGCGCGGCCGGGCTGGCCCGGGTGCTCATGGACAGGGGTGTCGGGCCGGAGTCGGTGGTCGCGGTGTGTCTGGACCGTGGCGTTGACCTGGTGGTGGCGTTGCTGGCGGTGTGGAAGGCCGGGGGTGCGTACCTGCCGGTCGATCCGGAGCTGCCGGCGGAGCGGATCGCGTTCATGCTCGCCGACGCCGGCGCGCGGCTCGTGGTGTCGGACCGCGCGTTCGACCTGCCGGTGGTCGGCGTCCACGAGCCGGCGCCGGGCGGAGGCGTCGCAGTGGGGGTGCTGCCTGAGCACGCGGCATACATGATCTACACGTCGGGTTCGACGGGGACGCCGAAGGGCGTCGTCGTCACCCACGCGGGCCTGACGAGCCTGGTCGCGGCGCAGGCGGAGCGGTTCGCGCTGGCGCCGGGGAGCCGGGTGCTGCAGTTCGCGTCGGCCGGTTTCGATGCGGCGACCGCCGAGATCTTCGTGTCACTGTGCTCAGGCGCCGCCCTGGTCGTGGCGCCTGCCGGCGAACTGCTGCCGGGCGCGGGTCTGGTCGAGCTGATCGGCCGGTTCGAGGTGTCGCACGCGACGCTGCCGCCGGCGGTTCTCGCCGTGCTCGATCCGGCAGATCTGGTGTCGGTGTCGACGGTCGTGTCCGCGGGTGAGGCGCTGAGCGCCGATCTGGTCGCCCGGTGGGCGCCGGGGCGCAGGCTGGTGAACGCGTACGGTCCGACGGAGACGACAGTGTGTGCGTCGATGTCGCAGCCGCTCACGGCCGGTGACGTGCCGTCGATCGGTGGGCCGATCCTCAACGCTCAGGCCTACGTGCTGGACGACCGCCTTCATCCGGTGCCGCCGGGGGTCGCGGGTGAGCTGTACGTGGCAGGTGCCGGTCTGGCGCGCGGGTACGCGGGCCGGGCCGCCCTGACGGCGGAAAGGTTCGTGGCGAACCCGTTCGGGTCCGGACGGCTGTACCGGACCGGTGACGTGGCGCGGTGGACCGGCGACGGGAACCTCGTCTACGTGCGCCGCGCCGACGAGCAGGTGAAGGTGCGTGGGTTCCGGATCGAGCCGGGTGAGATCCAGGCGGTTCTGGCCGTGCATTCGCGGGTGGAGCAGGTCGCGGTTGTGGCGACGGTGGAGCAGCGGCTTGTCGCGTATGTGGTGGGTTCGGTGGACGGGTTGCGGGAGTTCGCCGCGGAGCGGCTGCCGGAGTACATGGTGCCGGCCGCGTTCGTCGTGCTCGACGCGCTGCCGCTGACGGCGAACGGGAAGCTGGACCGCCGCGCGCTGCCCGCGGCGGAGTTCGCGGCCGGGTCGGGGCGCGGCCCCGCGAACGTTCGCGAGGAGCTGCTGTGTCAGGCGTTCGCCGACGTGCTCGGCGTCCGGGGTGTCGGGGTCGATGACGACTTCTTCGCGCTCGGCGGGCACTCGCTGCTCGCGGTGCGGCTGGTGGAGTGGCTGCGGGTGCGGGGTGTGTCGGTGTCGGTGAAGGCGCTGTTCCTGACGCCGACGCCGGCCGGTCTGGCCGCGGCGGCGGGTGGTGTCGCGGTCGAGGTGCCGGCCAACCTGATCCCGGCCGGCGCGCGGACCATCACCCCGGACATGCTGCCGCTCGTCGCGCTCACCGCCGCCGAGGTCGAGTCCGTCGTCGGTACCGTCGACGGCGGCGCGGCCAACGTCGCCGACGTCTACCCGCTCGCGCCGCTGCAGGAAGGGATCCTGTTCCATCACCTGCTCGCCGATGGCGGCCGGGACGTGTACGTCACCCCGACGGTCCTCGAGTTCGACGACCGGGACCGTCTCGACTCGTTCGTCGCGGCGCTGCAGCACGTCATCGACCGGCACGACGTCCTGCGCACCGCGGTCGTCTGGGCCGGGCTGCGCGAACCCGTCCAGGTGGTGTGGCGCACCGCGACGCTGCGGGTGACCGAGGTCGACGCCGCCGCGGACGCCGAGGAGCTGGTGTCCGCGGTCGGCCTCGCGATGGACCTCGGCCGGGCGCCGCTGCTCGACCTGCACGTGACGCGGACCGGCGACGGCCGGCACCTCGGACTGCTGCGGATGCACCA
Source organism: Dactylosporangium sp. CA-152071 (assembly GCF_050936335.1). Lineage (NCBI taxonomy): Bacteria > Bacillati > Actinomycetota > Actinomycetes > Micromonosporales > Micromonosporaceae > Dactylosporangium > Dactylosporangium sp. CA-152071. Next base: position 21,832 of record NZ_JBNJMZ010000002.1, read on the forward strand.
CCTCACCCAGGACCACACGACCCTCGAAGTGGTCCTCACCGAGATCGAGGCGGTCCTCACCGGCCGCGCCGACGAGCTGCCGGCGCCGCTGCCGTTCCGCGACTTCGTCGCGCAGGCGCGGGCGGAGCTCGCCGGCGGGCAGCACGAGGCGTACTTCCGCGACCTCCTGGCGGGCGTCGAGGAGCCGACCGCCGCGTTCGGGGTCAGCGACGTCCGCGGCGACGGCACCGGCCTCGTCCAGGCCGTCCAGGCCGTCGACCTGGACCTGGCGGTCCGGTTGCGGGAGGCGGCGCGGCGGCTCGGGGTGAGCCCGGCGACGTTGATGCACGTGGCGTGGTCGCGGGTGCTCGCGGTGGTGTCCGGTCGTGACGACGTCGTGTTCGGCACGGTGCTGTTCGGGCGGATGAACGCGGGCGCCGGCGCCGATCGGGTGCCGGGTCTGTTCATGAACACGCTGCCGGTGCGGGTCCGCACCGGTGGGCTGGATGTCACGGCGGCGGTCGACGCGATGCGCCGGCAGCTCGCCGGGCTCCTCGAACACGAGCACGCCCCGCTGACCCTCGCGCAGCAGGTCAGCGCCGTCCCCGCCGACCAGCCCCTGTTCGCCACGCTGCTCAACTACCGGCACGACAACACCGGCGGCGACCCGGACCCCGACGGCGACGCTCCCGGCGGGTTCGCCGGCATCCGAGCCGTGTACTCCCGCGAAGGCACCAACTACCCGCTGACCGTGTCGGTCGACGACGACGGGACCGGCTTCGGCGTGACCGTCGACGCGGTCGGCCCGATCGACCCGCAGGCGGTGGCGGCGATGCTGCACACCTCCGTCGGTCACCTCGTCGCTGCGCTCGAGGCCGGTGCGCCGGCGCCGCTGTCGTCAGTCGGCGTGCTCGCCGCAGCCGACCTGGACATCGTGCTGCGCCGGTGGAACGACACCGCCACGGACGTGCCGGCGGCAACGCTGCCCTCGCTGTTCGCGGCGCAGGCGGCTCGGACCCCGGATGCGCCGGCGTTGGTGTTCGAGGGTTCGTCGGTGTCGTACGTGGAGCTGGACCGCCGCGCGAACCGTCTGGCGCGCCGGTTGATCGCCGAGGGTGTGTGCGCGGATTCCGTGGTGGGTGTGTGCCTGCCGCGTGGGGTGGACCTGGTGGTGGCGTTGCTGGCGGTGGTGAAGGCCGGTGGGGCGTACCTGCCGATCGATCCGGAGCTGCCTGCCGAGCGGGTCGCGTACATGAGCCAGGGCGCCGTTATCGTATTGACAAACGTCGACGCTGAAGGGTACGCCGACACCGATCCGGGTGTCGAGGTGCTGCCCGCTCAGGCTGCGTACGTCATCTACACGTCCGGCTCGACCGGTCTGCCCAAGGGTGTTGTCGTGCCGCACGAGGGCATCGTGAACCGCCTGGTCTGGATGCAGTCCCGGTTTGGGCTTGCGCACGGGGACAGGGTGTTGCACAAGACGCCGTTCGGGTTCGACGTGTCGGTGTGGGAGCTGTTCTGGCCGTTGATCCAGGGCGCGACGATGGTGATCGCGAAGCCGGGCGGCCACCGGGACCCGTCCTACATCGCCGGCCTGATCAGTGACGCGCGGGTGGACACGGTTCACTTCGTCCCGTCGATGCTGGAAGCGTTCCTCGCCGCGCCCGGATCCGGTGAGTGCACCGGGCTGCGGCGGGTCATCTGCTCCGGCGAGGCACTGGGCACCGCGGTCCGCGACCGGTTCTTCGAGGTGCTGCCGGGCGTCGGCCTGTTCAACCTGTACGGTCCGACTGAGGCGTCGGTGGACGTCACCGAGTTCGAGGTCCTCGCGGACGCGTCGCCGGTGGTGCCGATCGGCAAGCCGGTGTTCAACACGCGCGTCTATGTCCTGGACGACCGCCTGGCCCCGGTGCCGGTGGGTGTCGCCGGCGAGTTGTATCTGGCGGGTGTCCAGATCGCCCGCGGCTACGCGGGTCGGCCTGGTCTGACGGGCGAGCGGTTCGTCGCCGACCCGTACGGCAGCGGGGAGCGGCTGTACCGCACCGGTGACGTGGTCCGCTGGTCCGCCGACGGCGACATCGTCTATCTCGGCCGGGCGGACGAGCAGGTGAAGGTCCGCGGGTTCCGGATCGAGCCCGGTGAGATCCAGGCGGTCCTGGCCGCGCACCCTGCCGTCGAGCAGGTGGCGGTGGTCGCGACCGCGGATCAGCGGCTCGTCGCCTACGTCGTCGGCGCGGCCGACGGGCTACGGGAGTTCGCCGCAGAGCGGCTGCCGGAGTACATGGTGCCGTCCGCGTTCGTGACCATCGACGCGCTACCGCTGACCGTGAACGGCAAGCTGGACCGCAAGGCCCTGCCCGCACCGGACTTCGCCGCGAACGCCGGGACCGGGCGTGGCCCGGCCAGTGTGCAGGAGGAGCTGCTGTGCCTCGCCTTCGCCGAGGTGCTCGGCGTCGACACGGTCGGCGTCGACGACGACTTCTTCGCCCTCGGCGGGCACTCGCTCCTCGCCGTCCGCCTCGTCAGCCGCATCCGGGCCGTCCTCGGCGTCGAACTGCCGCTCCGGCTGCTGTTCGACGCCCCGAGCCCCGCGAAGCTCGCCGGCCGGCTACGGTCCGGTGCGGGAAGCGCCCGCGCGGCCCTCGTGCCGTGGGAGCGGCCGGAGCGGCTGCCGCTGTCGTACGGCCAGCAGCGGCTCTGGTTCATCGGGCAGCTCGAAGGCCCCAGCGCCACGTACAACGAACCGGTCACCCTGCCGCTGACCGGTGACGTGGACACGGCCGCGCTCGAGGCAGCCTTCCTCGACGTCGTCGGCCGGCACGAGGTCCTGCGGACCGTGCTGCGGACCACGCCGGACGGCCGGCCGTTCCAGCACGTCATCGCCGTGGACGGCCTCGACTGGCGGCTGCGGCTGCTCGACGCCGACCCGGCCGACCTGCCGGCCGAGATCGCGGCCGCGGCCGGGCACACCTTCGACCTCGCCGGGGAGCTGCCGATCCGGGTGTCGCTGATCAGCGCCGGACCGGACACCCGGATGCTGGTCGTCGTCGTGCACCACATCGCCAGCGACGGCTGGTCGCTGGTGCCGCTCGCCGGCGACGTGTCCGTCGCCTACCGGGCCCGCCTCGCCGGGCAGGCCCCGGCGTGGGAGCCGCTGCCGGTCCAGTACGCCGACTACACCCTGTGGCTGCGTGAGCTGCTCGGCGACGAGGACGACCCGGACAGCGTCATCTCGCGGCAGGTCGCCTACTGGCGGCAGGCCCTCGACGGCGCGCCCGAGGAGCTGACCCTGCCGACCGACCGCCCGCGGCCCGCCGTCGCCACCCACCGCGGCCACACCGTTCCGGTCCGGATCGACGCCGACCTGCACGCCCGGCTGCTGCGGATCGCCCGCGCCGAAGGCGTCACCGTCTTCATGCTGCTGCAGGCCGGCCTCGGCGTCCTGCTGTCGAAGCTCGGCGCCGGGACCGACATCCCGATCGGCACCCCGGTCGGGGGCCGCGGCGACGAAGCCCTCGACGACCTCGTCGGGTTCTTCGTCAACACCCTCGTCATGCGCACCGACCTGTCCGGCGACCCGACGTTCGCCGAGCTCCTCAGCCGCGTCCGGGAGACGGCCCTCGCCGGCCTCGACCACCAGGACGTGCCGTTCGAACGCCTCGTCGAGGAGCTCGCCCCCGCCCGGTCCCTCGCCCGGCACGCGCTCTTCCAGGTGATGCTGACGGTGCAGAACACCGCCGGCGCGGTCCTCGACCTGCCCGGCATCGTCGCTGGCGGGGAACCGGCCGAGACCCCCACGGCGGACGAGACGTCGGCGGCCCGCTTCGACCTGAACACCATCGTCGCGGAGACCTTCGACGCCGGCGGCGCGCCCGGCGGCATGGAAGGGATCCTGACCGGGGCGGCCGACCTGTTCGACGCCGCGACGGTCGCGACGATCGCCGGCCGGTGGGTGCGGGTCCTGGCATCGCTCGCCGCCGACCCGCACGCGCCGATCTCCCGCGCGACCGTCCTCGACGCCGCCGAACAGCACCGGCTGCTCGTCGACTGGAACGACACCGCCGCCCCCCTCACCGAGCAGACCCTGCCGGAGCTGTTCGAGGCGCAGGTCGCCCGCGACCCGGACGCGGTCGCGGTCGTCGCCGGCGGCGTCTCGGTGACCTACGGCGAGCTCAACACCCGCGCCGACCGTGTGGCGCGGCACCTGGCCGACCTCGGCGCCGGACCGGAACGTCTCGTCGGGCTGTGCCTCGGGCGCGGGATCGAGCTGATGGTGGCCCTGCTCGGCGTGCTGAAGGCCGGCGGGGCCTACCTGCCGATCGACCCGGAGTACCCCGCGGAGCGGATCGCGTTCATGGTGGCCGACGCCGCCCCCGTGGTGGTCCTCGCCGCCGCGGACACCGCAGCCGTCGTCCGGGACGCCGGCGCGCCGGTGGTGGTGCTGGACGAGCGCTCGCTGCCGGCCGTCGAGCCCGCTCCCGCCGTACCGGCGACGCTGACACCACAGCATCCCGCCTACGTGATCTACACGTCCGGGTCGACCGGCACGCCGAAGGGTGTGCTGGTGTCGCACGCCGGGTTCGCGAGCTTCGCGGCCGGGCACGCGCGGCTGCTCGGGGTGCGCCCCGGCGACCGGGTCGGGCAGTTCGCGTCGGCGAGCTTCGACACGTTCGGCTGGGAATGGTGCATGGCGCTGCTGCAAGGCGCGGCGCTGGTGGTCATCCCGTCCGGGCAGCGGCTCGGTGCGGCGCTGACCGGGCTGCTGGCGGCCGAGGCGGTGACGTTCGTGACGCTGCCGCCGGCCGTCCTCGCCCTGCTGGACCCGTCGTCGATCGGGCCGGACGTGACGGTCGTCGTGGCCGGCGAGGCATGCCCGCCGGAGGTCATGTCGCGGTGGGCGGCCGGGCACCGGATGTTCAACTCCTACGGCCCGACCGAGACGACCGTCGACGCCACGCTGTGGCGCTGCGACCCGGCCGCCGGGCAGGTCGCGATCGGCAGGCCGGTCGTGAACACCCGCGTGTACGTGCTGGACGAGCGGCTGTCGCCGGTGCCGGCGGGTGTCGCCGGCGAACTGTACGTCGCCGGGTCCGGGCTCGCCCGCGGCTACGTGCGGCGGCCCGCCCTGACCGCGACCCGGTTCGTCGCGGACCCGTCCGGCCGCGGTGAGCGGCTCTACCGGACCGGCGACGTGGTCCGCTGGACCACCGGCGGCGACCTGGTGTTCGTCGGCCGGGCCGACGACCAGGTGAAGATCCGCGGGTTCCGGATCGAGCCCGGCGAGGTCGAGGCGGTCCTCGCGGCGCACCCAGGGGTGGCCCGGGTCGCGGTGATCGCCCGGGAGGACGAGCCCGGCGACCGGCGCCTCGTCGCCTACGTCGTCGGCGCGGGTGACGGGCTGCGGGAGTTCGCCGCTGAACGGCTGCCGGAGTACATGGTGCCGTCGGCCGTCGTCGTCCTCGACGCGCTGCCGCTGACGGCGAACGGGAAGCTGGACCGCGCCGCGCTGCCGGCACCGGACTTCGCGTCGGCCGCCGGCACCGGCCGCGGCCCCGCCGACGTCCGGGAAGAGCTGCTCTGCCAGGCGTTCGCCGAGATCCTCGGCCTCACCGACGTCGGCGTCGACGACGACTTCTTCGCCCTCGGCGGGCACTCCCTGCTCGCCGTGCAGCTGGTCGAGTGGCTCCGGGTGCGGGGCGTGTCGGTGTCGGCGCGGGCCCTGTTCGAGGCCCCGACCCCGGCCGGGCTGGCCGCGGTCGCCGGCCCCGCCGCGGTCCACGTGCCGGCGAACCTGATCCCCGCCGGCGCGCAGGCGATCACCCCCGACCTGCTGCCCCTGGTCGAGCTGACCCAGGCGGAGATCGACACCGTCGCCGGCACCGTCGACGGCGGCGCGGCGAACATCGCCGACATCTACCCCCTCGCGCCGCTGCAGGAAGGGATCCTGTTCCACCACCTCCTCGCCGGTGGCGGCACCGACGCCTACGTCACCACCTACGTCCTGCGGTTCGCCGACCGGGGCCGCCTCGACGCGTTCGCCGACGCGTTCCAGCACGTCATCGACCGGCACGACGTGTACCGGACGTCGGTGGTCTGGGAAGGGCTGCGCGAACCGGTCCAGGTCGTGTGGCGATCCGCGACGCTGTCCGTGACCGAGGTCGAAGGGATCGCCGGCGAGGAGGAGCTGCTGTCCGCTGTCGGCCAGGCGATGGACCTCGGCCGGGCCCCGCTGCTGGACCTGCACGTCGCCCCGGCCGTCGACGGTCAGTGGCTGGGCCTGCTGCGGATGCACCACCTCGTCCAGGACCACACGGCCGTCGCCGTCGTCCTCGAGGAGATCGAGGCGGTGCTGCTCGGCCGCGCCGACACCCTGCCGGCGCCGCTGCCGTTCCGCACCTTCGTCGCGCAGGCCCGCGCCGGGCTCGCCGACGGTGGCCACGAGGCGTTCTTCCGCGACCTCCTCGACGGCGTCGACGAGCCGACGGCCGCCTTCGGCGTCAGCGACGTCCGCGGCGACGGCTCCGGCGTCGTCCGGGCCGGCGTCGGCCTGGACACCACCCTCGGCCGGCGGCTCCGTGAGGTCGCCCGCGGGCTCGGCGTCAGCCCGGCGACCGTGCTGCACGTCGCCTGGTCCAGGGTCCTCGCCGTCGTCTCCGGCCGCGACGACGTCGTCTTCGGCACCGTCCTGCTCGGCCGGATCAACGGCGGCGCCGGATCGGACCGGGTCCCCGGCCTGTTCATGAACACGCTGCCGGTGCGGGTCCGCACCGGCGACCTGCACGTCACGGCCGCCGTCGACGCGATGCGCCGGCAGCTCGCCGGGCTCCTCGAACACGAGCACGCCCCCCTTGCCCTGGCGCAGCGGGTCAGCGCCGTCCCCGGCGACCAGCCGCTGTTCACGACCCTGTTCAACTACCGGCACAACGGCTCCGGTGGCACGCGCGCCGGTGACGCCGGCACGGGCGGCGACGGGTTCGAGGGTGTCGAGGCGGTGTACTCGCGGGAGAGCACCAACTACCCGATCACGGTCTCGATCGAGGACGACGGCGACTGGTTCGGCCTGACCGTCGACGCGGTCGGGCCGATCGACCCGGCGGCGGTCGCGGACATGCTGCACACCGTCGTCGCCGGCCTCGTCCCCGCCCTCGAACGCGGCGGCGACCGGATGCTGCTGTCGGAGCTCGGCGTGCTGGGCACGGCCGAGCTGGACCGGGTGCTGCGGGACTGGAACGACACCGCGGCGGAGGTGCCGCCGGGGACGCTGCCTGCGTTGTTCGCGGCGCAGGTGCGCCGGACCCCGTCCATGCCGGCGCTGGTGTTCGAGGGCGTGACGGTTTCCTACCAGGAGCTGGATGCGCGGTCGAACCGGTTGGCGCACCGGCTGGTCGCTGAGGGTGTGCGGGCGGACTCCGTCGTCGGGGTGCGTCTTCCGCGTGGCGTGGACATGGTGGTGGCGGTGCTGGCGGTGGTGAAGGCCGGTGGTGCGTATCTGCCGATCGATCCGGAGCTGTCGGTGGATCGTAGTGCGTTCATGGCGGCGGACGCGGGCGCGGTGTGTGTATTGACCGACGTCTCGGCTGAGGGTTGGCCGGAGACGGATCCGGGTGTGCGGGTGCTGCCGGGTCATGCGGCGTACGTGATCTACACATCCGGTTCCACGGGTCTGCCCAAGGGCGTTGTCGTACCGCACGAGGGGATCGTGAACCGCCTGGTCTGGATGCAGTCCAGGTTCGGGCTGGCCGAGAGCGACCGTGTGCTCCACAAGACGCCGTTCGGGTTCGACGTCTCCGTCTGGGAACTGTTCTGGCCCCTGATCCAGGGCGCGACGATGGTGATCGCGAAGCCCGGCGGCCACCGTGACCCGTCCTACATCGCAGGCCTGATCAGTGACGCGCGGGTGGACACCGTTCACTTCGTCCCGTCGATGCTGGACGCGTTCCTCGCCGCCCCCGGATCCGGCGAGTGCACCGGGCTGCGGCGGGTCGTGTGCTCCGGTGAAGCTCTGGGCGCCGCGGCCCGGGACCGGTTCTTCGAGGTGCTGCCGACTGTTGGCCTGTTCAACCTGTACGGCCCGACGGAGGCATCCGTGGACGTCACCGAGTTCGAGGTCCGGCCTGGCGCAGCACCCGTCGTGCCCATCGGTAAGCCGGTGTTCAACACCCGCGTGTACGTCCTCGACGATCGCCTGGCGCCTGTGCCGGCCGGCGTCGCCGGTGAGTTGTACCTGGCCGGTGTCCAACTGGCCCGCGGCTATGTCAGCCGGCCGGGGTTGACGGGCGAGCGCTTCGTCGCCGACCCGTTCAGCGATGGCGAGCGGCTGTACCGCACCGGTGACGTGGTCCGCTGGTCCGACGAGGGCGACCTGGTCTACCTGGGCCGGGCGGACGACCAGGTGAAGATCCGTGGGTTCCGGATCGAGCTGGGGGAGATCCAGGCGGTCCTGGCCGCGCATCCCGACGTCGAGCAGGTCGCGGTGGTCGCGACCGGAGACCAGCGGCTCGTCGCCTACGTCGTCGGCGCCGCCGACGGGCTGCGGGAGCACGCCGCGTCCCGGCTGCCGGAGTACATGGTGCCGTCGGCGTTCGTGACCCTCGACGCGCTGCCGCTGACCGTCAACGGCAAGCTGGACCGCAGGGCGCTTCCGGCGCCGGACTTCGCCGCGAACGCCGGCAGCGGGCGTGGCCCGGTCAGCGTGCAGGAGGAGCTGCTGTGCCTCGCCTTCGCCGAGGTGCTCGGCGTCGACACCGTCGGCGTCGACGACGACTTCTTCGCCCTCGGCGGGCACTCGCTCCTCGCCGTCCGCCTCGTCAGTCGCATCCGGGCCGTCTTCGGTGCGGAGTTGCCGCTGCGGGCACTGTTCGACGCCCCCACCCCGGCCGGGCTGGCGGCCAGAGTGTCCGGGGCCGAACGAGCCCGGCCGGCCCTGACGGCGCGGACCAGGCCGGAGCGGCTGCCGCTGTCCTACGCGCAGCAGCGCCTCTGGTTCATCGGCCGCATCGAGGGGCCCAGCCCGCTGTACAACATCCCGATGGTGCTCGGCCTCGCCGGCGCTGTCGACCCGGCCGCGCTCGACGCGGCACTGCGGGACGTGATCGGCCGTCACGAGGTGCTGCGCACCGTGTTCCCGACCGCCGACGGGCAGCCGGCCCAGCTCGTCGTCCCCGCCGGCGACCTCGACTGGCGGCTGCACGTCGCCGAGGTGCCACCGGCGGACCTCGCCGGAGCCGTCGACGCGGCTACCCGCACCACGTTCGACCTGGCCACCGACGTGCCGATCCGGGCCTGGCTGTTCGGCGACGGCACCGGCGAACACGTCCTCGTCGTGGTCGTCCACCACATCGCCGGCGACGCCTGGTCGATGGAGCCCCTCGCCGCGGACCTGTCGGCGGCCTACCAGGCCCGGCTCGCCGGGCAGGCACCGGCGTGGCAGCCGCTGCCCGTGCAGTACGCCGACTACACCCTGTGGCAGCGGGAGCTCCTCGGCGACGAGGCCGACCCGGACAGCCTCATCTCGCGGCAGGTCGCGTACTGGCGGCAGGCCCTCGACGGCGCACCCGAAGACCTGGCCCTGCCGGCGGACCGGCAGCGGCCGGCCGTCGCCGGCCACCACGGGCACGTCGTCCCCCTGGAACTGCCCGCGGGCCTGCACGCCCGCCTGGCGCAGGTCGCCCAGGCGGAGGGCGTCACCGTCTTCATGCTGCTGCAGGCCGGCCTCGGTGTGCTGCTGTCGAAGCTCGGCGCGGGCACCGACATCCCGATCGGCGCGGCGACGGCCGGCCGCACCGACCAGACGCTCGACGACCTGGTCGGGTTCTTCGTCAACACCCTGGTGATGCGGACGGACCTGTCCGGGGACCCGACGTTCGCTGAGCTGCTCGCCCGGGTCCGGGAGACGGCCCTCGCCGGGTTCGAGCACCAGGACGTGCCGTTCGAACGCCTCGTGGAGGAGCTGGCGCCGGTCCGGTCCCTGGCCAGGCACCCGCTGTTCCAGGTGATGCTGACGGTGCAGAACACCGGCGATGCGGTCCTCGACCTGCCCGGCGTCGCGGTCGGTGGGTCTGGCCCGGCGGCCGGAGCCCTCGAGGTCGAAGCGACCTCGGCGGCGAAGTTCGACCTGGAAGTCGTCATGGCGGAGACGTCGGCGGGCCTTCGTGGCACGTTCACCGGGTCCGCGGACCTGTTCGACCCCGCCACCGTCGTCGACATGGCCGAGCGCTGGGTGCGGGTTCTGGACGCCGTCCTCGCGGACCCTGCGGTGCGACTGTCCGATGTGGACGTCCTCGGTACCGGCGAGCGCCGGCGACTGCTGGTGGAGTGGAACGACACCGCGGCCGAGGTGGCCGCCGGGACAGTTCCGGCGATGCTGGCGGCGCAGGTGGCGCGGACGCCGGATGCCCCGGCGGTGCTGGGTGACGGAGTGTCCGTGTCGTACGCGGAGCTTGACGCGCGGGCGGCCGGCCTCGCGAGGGTCCTCGCCGGCAGAGGTGTGGGGCCGGAGTCGGTGGTCGCGGTGTGTGTGGACCGCGGTGTGGACCTGGTGGTGGCGTTGCTGGCGGTGTGGAAGGCTGGCGGCGCGTACCTGCCGGTCGATCCGGAGCTGCCGGCGGAGCGGATCGCGTTCATGCTCGCCGACGCCGGAGCGCGGCTCGTGGTGTCGGACCGCGCGTTCGACCTGCCGGTCGTAAGCGTCCATGAGACGGCGACCGCCGGAGACCTCAGTGCCCAGGTGCTGCCGGAGCACGCGGCATACGTCATCTACACGTCGGGGTCGACCGGCACGCCGAAGGGCGTCGTCGTCACGCACGGCGGCGCGGTCAACCTCGTCGCCACCACGGCCCAGCGGTTCGATCTCGGCGAAGGCGACCGCGCCCTGCAGTTCGCGTCCGTCGGCTTCGACGCCGCCACCTGGGAGCTGCTCCTCGCGCTCAGCTCCGGCGCCTGCCTCGTCGTCGCCCCCACCCGGGGGCTCCTGCCCGGCGCCGGCCTCGCCGAGGTGATCGCCCGGCACGACGTGACGTTCGCGTGGCTGCCGCCCGCCGTCCTCGGCGTCCTCGCCCCGGACGACCTGCCGTCCGTCACGAACCTCGTGACCGGCGGCGAGGCGCTGAGCGCCGACCTGCTCGACCGGTGGGCGCCCGGGCGGCGGTTCGTCAACCCGTACGGGCCGACCGAGGCGACCGTGGCCGCGACCATGTCGGAACCCCTCACCGCCGGGCAGCCGCCGCACATCGGCCGCCCCATCTCCAACACGCAGGTGTATGTGCTCGACGACCGGCTCCAGCCGGCGCCGACCGGCGTGGCCGGGGAGCTGTACATCGCCGGGTCCGGACTGGCCCGCGGATACGCCGGCCGGGCCGGGCTGACCGCGGAACGGTTCGTCGCCAACCCGTTCGGGTCCGGACGGCTGTACCGGACCGGTGACGTCGTCCGCTGGTCGGCGGCCGGCGACCTCGTCTACGTGCGCCGCGCCGACGAGCAGGTGAAGGTGCGTGGGTTCCGGATCGAGCCGGGTGAGATCCAGGCGGTTCTGGCCGTGCATTCGCGGGTGGAGCAGGTCGCGGTTGTGGCGACGGTGGAGCAGCGGCTTGTCGCGTATGTGGTGGGTTCGGTGGACGGGTTGCGGGAGTTCGCCGCGGAGCGGCTGCCGGAGTACATGGTGCCGGCCGCGTTCGTCGTGCTCGACGCGCTGCCGCTGACGGCGAACGGGAAGCTGGACCGCCGCGCGCTGCCCGCGGCGGAGTTCGCGGCCGGGTCGGGGCGCGGCCCCGCGAACGTTCGCGAGGAGCTGCTGTGCCAGGCGTTCGCCGAGGTCCTCGGCGTCGCCGGCGTCGGGGTCGACGACGACTTCTTCGCCCTCGGCGGGCACTCCCTGCTCGCCGTGCGGCTGGTGGAGTGGCTGCGGGTGCGGGGTGTGTCGGTGTCGGTGAAGGCACTGTTCCTCACGCCGTCCCCGGCCGGTCTGGCCGCCGCCTCGGGTGGCGTGACGGTCGACGTCCCGGCGAACCTGATCCCGGCGGGCGCCCAGGACATCACCCCGGACATGCTGCCGCTGGTCGAGCTGACCGAGGCCGAGGTCCAGGCGGTCGTCGGCACCGTCGACGGCGGCGCGGCGAACGTGGCGGACATCTACCCGCTCGCGCCGCTGCAGCAGGGCATCCTGTTCCATCACCTGCTCGCCGACGGTGGCGCCGACGTGTACGTCACGTCGTTCGTCCTCGAGTTCGACGGTCGCGAGCGTCTCGACGCGTTCGCCGGGGCGCTGCAGCACGTGATCGACCGGCACGACGTGTTCCGCACCTCCGTCGTGTGGGCCGGGCTGCCGGAGCCGGTGCAGGTCGTCTGGCGCGCCGCGACGCTGCGGGTGACCGAGGTCGAGGGCACCACGGGCGCTGACGAGCTGCTGGCGGCCGTCGGCCTGACGATGGACCTGGGTCGGGCGCCGCTGCTGGACCTGCACGTCACGCGGACCGACGCCGGACCCTGGCTGGGTCTGCTGCGCGTGCACCACCTCGCGCAGGACCACACGGCGCTCGATGTGGTGATCGGTGAGATCGACGCGGTCCTCGCCGGGCGGGCCGACGAGCTGCCGGATCCGTTGCCGTTCCGGGACTTCGTCGCCCAGTCGCGGGCCGGCCTCGCGGACGGGCGGCACGAGGTGTACTTCCGTGACCTCCTGGCGGGTGTCGAGGAGCCGACGGCGGCGTTCGGGGTCAGCGACGTCCGCGGCGACGGCTCCGGACTCGTCCGCGCCGGCACCGTGCTCGACGACGCCGTGGCGGCCCGGCTGCGGGAGGCGGCGCGGCGGCTCGGGGTGAGCCCGGCGACGTTGATGCACGTGGCGTGGTCGCGGGTGCTCGCGGTGGTGTCCGGTCGTGACGACGTCGTGTTCGGCACGGTGCTGTTCGGGCGGATGAACGCGGGCGCCGGCGCTGACCGGGTGCCGGGCCTGTTCATGAACACGCTGCCGGTGCGGGTCCGCACCGGTGGGCTGGATGTCACGGCGGCGGTCGACGCGATGCGCCGGCAGCTCGCCGGGCTCCTCGAACACGAGCACGCCCCGCTCGCCCTCGCCCAGCGGGTCAGCGCCGTCCCCGGCGACCAGCCCCTGTTCGCCACGCTGCTCAATTACCGGCACAACAGCGCCACCGGACCGGTGGACGGCGAAACGGCCGGCGGGTTCGACGGCGTCAGGACGGTGTCCTCCCGGGAGAGCACCAACTACCCGCTGACGGTGTCGATCGAGGACGACGGGACCGGCTTCGGCGTGACCGTCGACGCGGTCGGCCCGATCGACCCGCGGGCGGTCGCCGCGATGCTGGAGACGGCCGTCGGCCACCTCATCCCGGCGCTCGAGGCCGGCACACCGGCGCTACTGGCCTCCATTGGCGTCCTCGACGCGGCGGACCTGGACGTCGTGCTCCACCGGTGGAACGACACCGCCACGGACGTGCCGGCGGCAACGCTGCCCTCGCTGTTCGCGGCGCAGGTCGCGCGGACCCCGGACGCCCTGGCGCTGGAGTTCGAGGGTTCGTCGGTGTCGTACGCGGAGCTGGACCGCCGCGCGAATCGTCTGGCGCATCGGTTGATCGCCGAGGGTGTGTGTGCGGATGCCGTGGTCGGTGTGCGGATGCCGCGTGGGGTGGACCTGGTGGTGGCGTTGCTGGCAGTGGTGAAGGCCGGTGGCGCGTACCTGCCGATCGATCCGGATCTGCCTGCCGAGCGGGTCGCGTACATGAGCCAGGGCGCCGCTATCGTATTGACAAACGTCGACGCAGAAGGGTATGCGGACACCGATCCGGGTGTCGAGGTGCTGCCCGCTCAGGCTGCGTACGTCATCTACACGTCCGGGTCCACAGGTCTGCCCAAGGGCGTCGTCGTTCCGCACGAGGGCATCGTCAACCGCCTGGTGTGGATGCAGTCCCGGTTTGGGCTTGCGCACGGGGACAGGGTGTTGCACAAGACGCCGTTCGGGTTCGACGTCTCTGTCTGGGAGCTGTTCTGGCCGCTGATCCAGGGCGCGACGATGGTGATCGCGAAGCCGGGCGGTCACCGCGACCCGTCGTACATCGCTGACCTGATCCGCACCGCCGGTGTCGACACTGTCCACTTCGTCCCGTCGATGCTGGACGCGTTCCTCGCGGCCTCTGAAGCGGCCGCGTGCACCGGGTTGCGGCGGGTCGTCTGCTCCGGTGAGGCTCTGGGCACCGCGGTCCGGGACCGGTTCTTCGAGGTGCTGCCGGGCGTCGGCCTGTTCAACCTGTACGGCCCGACCGAGGCGTCCGTCGACGTCACCGAGTTCGAGGTCCTGCCGGACGCGTCGCCGGTGGTGCCGATCGGCAAGCCGGTGTTCAACACGCGCGTCTACGTCCTGGACGACCGCCTGGCCCCGGTGCCGGTAGGTGTCGCCGGCGAGTTGTACCTGGCGGGTGTCCAGATCGCCCGCGGCTACGCGGGTCGGCCCGGCCTGACCGGCGAGCGGTTCGTCGCCGACCCGTACGGCAGCGGGGAGCGGCTGTACCGCACCGGCGATGTGGTCCGCTGGTCCGCCGACGGCGACGTCGTCTACCTGGGCCGGGCGGACGAGCAGGTGAAGGTCCGTGGGTTCCGGATCGAGCCCGGCGAGATCCAGGCGGTCCTGGCCGCGCACCCTGACGTCGAGCAGTCCGCGGTCGTGCTTCGCGACGACCGGCTCGTCGCGTACGTCGTCGGCGCGGTCGGCGGGCTGCGGGAGCACGCCGCGTCCCGGCTGCCGGAGTACATGGTGCCGTCGGCCATCGTCGTCCTGGACCAGCTGCCACTGACCACGAACGGCAAGCTCGACCGCAAGGCGCTGCCCGCGCCGGAGTTCGCGGCCGGGACCGGGCGCGGCCCGGCGAACGTCCGCGAGGAGCTGCTCTGCCAGGCGTTCGCGGAACTGCTCGGCCTCGACGCCGTCGGAGTCGACGACGACTTCTTCGCCCTCGGCGGCCACTCGCTCCTCGTCGTCCGGCTCGTCGAGTGGCTGCGGGTGCGGGGCGTCACCGTGTCGGTCCGGACGCTGTTCGAGGCGCCGACCCCGGCCCGGCTGGCCGCCGTCGCCGGACGGGTGACCGTCGACGTGCTGCCCAACCGGATCCCGGACGGCGCGCAGGAGATCACCCCGGACATGCTGCCGCTCGTCGAGCTCACCGGCGACGAGGTGCAGGCGGTCGTCGGCACCGTCGACGGCGGCGCGGCGAACGTCGCCGACATCTACCCGCTCGCCCCGCTGCAGGAGGGCATGCTCTTCCACCACCTCCTGGCGGACGGCGGCGACGACGTCTACGCCGTGCCACGCATCTTCGAACTGCCCGACCGTGGCAGCCTCGACAACTTCGTCGCCGCGCTGCAGCAGGTCGTCGACAGGCACGACATCTTCCGCACCTCCGTTGTGTGGGCCGGGCTGCGCGAGCCGGTGCAGGTCGTGTGGCGGACGGCGGCGCTGCCGGTGACCCAGGTCGACGGGGCCACCGACGCCCAGGAGTTGCTGTCCGTGGTCGGCCTGTCGATGGACCTCGGCCGGGCCCCGCTGATCGACGTGCACGTCGCCGCCCTCGACGGCGGCAGGTGGCTGGCGATGGTCCGCATCCACCACCTGGTGCAGGACCACACGGCGGTCGAGGTCGTCTACAACGAGGTCCGGGCGATCCTGACCGGGCGGACCGGCGAGCTGACCGCGCCGCTGCCGTTCCGCGACTTCGTTGCCCAGGCCCGGTCCGGGCTCGGCGCGGAGGAGCACGAGCGGTTCTTCCGCGACCTGCTCGCCGGGGTCGACGAGCCGACCGCCGCCTTCGGCATCAACGCGGTCCGCGGCGACGGATCCGGTGTCACCAGCGGGTTCGGCCGCATGGACGACGCCCTCGGGGTGCGGCTGCGGGAAGTGTCCCGGCGGCTCGGCGCCAGCCCCGCGACCGTCATCCACGTGGCGTTCTCGCGGGTCCTCGCCGTCGTCGCGGCCCGCGAGGACGTGGTCTTCGGCACGCTGCTCTTCGGCCGGATGAACGCCGGCGCCGGCGCCGACCGGGTCCCCGGCCTGTTCATCAACTCCCTGCCGGTGCGGGTGCGGACCGGCGATCTGAACGTGGTCGCCGCCGTCGCCGCGATGCGCGGGCAGCTCGCCGGTCTCCTCGAACACGAGCACGCGCCGTTGGCGCTGGCCCAGCGGGCGAGCGGCGTGCCGGCGAAGACGGCACTGTTCAACTCGCTGTTCAACTATCGACACAACACGCTCGACCGGACGGCGCCGGAGACCGACACTGCCGCAGGTGACGACAACGACACGACCGCCGACGTGCGGCAGGTGTATGTCCGGGAGAGGACCAACTACCCGCTGTCCGTGGCCGTCGATGACGACGACGAGAGCTTCGGCCTGCTCGTCGACGCGGTGGCCCCGATCGACCCGGACGCGGTCGTGAGCATGATCTTCACCGCGGTCGCCGGTCTCGTCGAGGCCCTCGAATCGGACCTGAGCGACGGGTCGACGACCCCGCTGTCGGCGGTGCCGGTCCTCGACGCGGCACACCTCGACCGGGTCCTCGCCGACTGGAACGACACGTCCCAGCCGCTGCGGGCCGACCTGGTCCCGGCGTTGTTCGCGGAGCGGGTGGCGCGGACGCCGGATGCGGTGGCGGTGGTGTGTGACGGCGTGGAGGTGTCCTATGTGGACCTCGATGCTCGCGCGAACCGTCTCGCCCGCTACCTGGCTGGTGCGGGGGTGGGGCCTGACTCGGTCGTCGGCCTGTATCTGCCGCGTGGCATCGACATGGTGGTGGCGTTGCTGGCGGTGTGGAAGGCGGGCGGTGCGTACCTGCCGGTCGACCTGGCCTATCCGGCGGAGCGGGTCGCGTTCATGCTTGCCGATGCGAAGGCCGCGGTGCTGCTGGGTCTGGAGGATGACCTGGATGAGCTGCCGGCGGGCAGGGTGCGGACTGTCGCGGTCGACGACCCGCGCATCGCCCGGCAGTCGCCGGATCCGTTGAATGTGGCGGTGCTGCCGGATCATCTCGCGTATGTCATCTACACGTCCGGTTCGACCGGCACGCCGAAGGGTGTGGCGGTCACCCACGGCGGTCTGACGAACTATGCGCAGTGGGCGGCGGTGGAGTACGGTCCGGCCGGTCAGGGTGCGGTGTTGCACTCCTCGCTGGCGTTCGATCTGACGGTGACGAGTGTGATCGTGCCGTTGATCGCTGGGTCGCGGGTGGTGGCCAGCGTCGACGGCGGCGCGGAGGGTCTGGCGGACGTGGTCAACGGTTCCGGCGGGTTCGACGTGCTGAAGGTCGTCCCCGCGCACCTGCCGATGCTGAGCGAGCTGCTGACCGGCCCGACCGCCAAGGTCCTGGTCGTCGGCGGTGAGGCGCTGACCGCCGGACCGGTCCGGCAATGGCTGGACCTGGCACCCGGCTCGGTCGTCGTGAACGAGTACGGCCCGACCGAGACCGTCGTGGGCTGCTGCGTGTACCGCGTGACGGCGGGTCAGGAGCTGGCGGATCAGGTGCCGATCGGGCGGCCGATCGCCAACACGCGCCTGTACGTGCTGGACGAGCGGCTGCGGCCGGTGCCGGTCGGGGTGGCCGGTGAGCTGTACATCGGCGGCGCGCAGTTGGCCCGCGGCTACGTGGGCCGCGCCGGGCTGACGGCGGGCCGGTTCGTCGCCGACCCGCTCGGCGGCGGTGAGCGCCTGTACCGCACCGGCGACGTCGTGCGCTGGAACGCCGACGGGAACCTAGTCTACCTCGGCCGCGCCGACGAGCAGGTGAAGATCCGCGGGTACCGGATCGAACCCGGCGAGATCGAAGCGGTGATCGCCGGCCACTCGGAGGTCGCCCAGGCCGCCGTCATCGCCCGTGAGGACGTCCTCGGCGACCGGCGTCTCGTCGCCTACGTCGTGCCCGACGAGGACGAGGAGCCGGACGCGACCGCGCTGCGGGCCTACGTCGCGGCCCGGCTGCCGGAGTACCTGGTGCCGTCCGCCGTGGTCGTCCTCGACGCGCTGCCGCTGACCACCAACGGCAAGCTCGACCGGCGGGCGCTGCCCGCACCGGAGGCCGCCGCGACCACCGGCGGCGGCCGGCCGCCCGCCAACCCCCGCGAAGAGGCACTCTGCCGGGCGTTCGCCGAGGTGCTCGGCGTCGACCACGTCGGCGTCGACGACGACTTCTTCGACATCGGCGGCAACTCGCTGCTCGCCGTCCGGCTCACCAGCCGCATCCGCTCGCTGCTCGGCGTGGAGGTGACGCTGCGGCTGCTGCTCGACGAACCGACCGTCGCCCGGCTCGCCGCCCGGCTCGAGGACACCACACCAGCCCGGCCGGCGCTGCGGCCGATGCGAACCACGGAGGAATCCTGATGTACCCGTTGTCCTACGCGCAGCGCCGCCTGTGGTTCATCGACCGGCTCGAAGGCCCCAGCGCCACCTACAACATCCCGACCGTGCTGCCGCTGCCCGGTGACATCGACGCCGGCGCGCTCGGCGCCGCGATCCGGGACGTGATCGGGCGGCACGAGGTCCTGCGGACCGTCTTCCCGGTCGTGGGCGGCGAGCCGCAACAGGAGGTCCTCGGCCTCGACGGCCTCGACTGGCGGCTGCACGTCCACACGGTCGCCCCCGGCGACCTGCCCGCCGCGATCGACCGGGCCGCCGGGCACGTCTTCGACCTCGCGACCGAGGTACCGATCCGGGCGTCGCTGTTCGAGGCCGGGCCGGACGAGCGCGTCCTCGTCCTGGTCGTGCACCACATCGCCAGCGACGGCTGGTCCCGCGGACCGCTGATCAGGGACGTGACCACCGCCTACGAGGCCCGGCTCGGCGGCCACGCCCCGCGGTGGGCGCCGCTGCCGGTCCAGTACGCCGACTACACGCTCTGGCAGCGGGAGCTGCTCGGCAGCGACGACGACCCGGGCAGCCTCGGCAACCGGCAGGTCGCGTACTGGCGGCAGGCGCTCGCCGGCGTCCCGGACGAGCTCGCGCTGCCCTTCGACCGGCCCCGGGCCGTCGTCGCCGACCACGCCGGGCACGCCGCCGAGGTGCGGATCCCGGCCGCCGTCCACGCCCGGCTCATCGACGTCGCCCGCGAGCACGACGTCACCGTCTTCATGCTGCTGCAGTCCGCGACCGCGGTCCTGCTGTCCAGGCTCGGCGCCGGCACCGACATCCCGATCGGGGTCGCGGTCGCCGGCCGTACCGACGACGCGCTCAACGACCTGATCGGCTTCTTCGTCAACACGCTCGTGATCCGGACCGACCTCACCGGCGACCCCACCTTCGCGCAGACCCTGGCCCAGGTCCGGGACACCGGCTGGCGGGCGTTCGAACACCAGGACGTGCCGTTCGAGCGGCTCGTCGAGGAGCTCGCCCCGGCCCGCTCGCTGGCCCGGCAGCCGCTGTTCCAGGTGCTGCTCACCGTCGAGGACGCCGGGACCGTCCCCGACACGCCGGACCCGCGGCCGGGTCAGGGCCCCGGTGTCCCGGTCGCGAAGTTCGACCTCGACGTCAGCGTCGGTGAGACGTTCCACGCCGACGGCACCCCGGCCGGCGTGGTCGGCTCGGTGACCGGAGCCGCGGCGCTGTTCGACGCGCGCACCGTCGCGGCGGTCGCGGCCCGGCTCGCCAGGGTCCTCGGCGCCGTCGTCGCCGACCCCGGTCTGCGACTGTCCGAAGTGGACGTGCTCGACGCCGAGGAGCGGCGGCGGGTCCTGGTGGACTGGAACGCGACCGGGTTCACCGCGCCGGAGACCACGCTGCCGGCGCTGTTCGCGGCCCAGGTCGCGCGGACCCCGGACGCGGTGGCGCTGCTGTGCGGCGCCGAGTCGGTCACGTACGCGCAGCTGCACGAGCGGTCGAACCGTGTCGCGAACCGCTTGCGGGGCGCCGGCGTCGGACCGGAGACGGTCGTCGGCGTCCGGATGCGCCGCGGGATCGACCTGTTCGTCGCCGTGCTCGGCATTCTCAAGGCCGGCGGCGCTTACCTGCCGCTCGACCCGGACCTGCCGGACGAGCGGGTCGCATTCATGGTCGCTGACGCGGGCGCGGCCCTCGTGCTGTCCGATGTGGACGGCGGCGACGCCGCCGACCTCGACACCGCGCTGCTGCCGTCGCATCCGGCCTATGTCATCTACACGTCGGGCTCGACCGGCACGCCGAAGGGTGTGGTGGTCGAGCATCGTTCGGCGGCGGCGTTGGTGCGGTGGGCGGGGGAGCGGTTCGGTGGTGGGCTGTTCGAGCGGGTGCTGGGCGCGACGTCGCTGAGCTTCGACGTGTCGGTGTTCGAGCTGTTCGGCCCGCTGTGCAGCGGCGGATCCGTCCGGATCGTCGACGACCTCCTCGCCCTGGCGGACGGGGACGTGGACGACGTGTCACTGATCTGCGCCGTGCCGTCGGCGCTGATGCCGGTCGTCGGGTCGGTGTCCGCGGACATGGTGGTGCTCGCCGGCGAGGGCCTGTCCGCCCCGGTGCTCGGCACCATCGGTGCCGCGGTGCCGGCGGTGGCGAACATCTACGGCCCGACCGAGGCGACGGTGTACGCCACGGCGTGGTTCGACGACGGCGTCAGCCGGCCCGTGCCGCCGATCGGCCGCCCCATCGGCGGAGCCCGCGTGTACGTCCTCGACGACCGCCTGCAGCCCGTCGCGCCCGGCATGGCCGGTGAGCTGTACCTGGGCGGGACGGGCGTGGCGCGCGGCTACCTGAACCGGCCAGGGCTGACCGCCGAACGGTTCGTCGCGGACCCGTTCGGGCCCGGACGGCTGTACCGCACCGGCGACCTGGTCCGGTGGGACGCCGACGGCGACCTGGTCTACCTCGGCCGCACCGACCAGCAGGTGAAGGTCCGCGGGTTCCGGGTCGAGCCGGGCGAGATCGAGGCGGTCCTCGCCGGGCACGCCGACATCACGCAGGCCGTCGTCGTCGCCCGTGACGACCGGCTCGTCGCCTACGTGGCCGGCACCGCGGACAGCGTGGCGCTGCGCAGGCTCGCCGCCGCCCGGCTGCCCGACTACATGGTCCCGGCCGCGGTCATCGTCCTGGACGCGCTGCCGCTCAACGCCAACGGCAAGCTCGACCGCGCGGCCCTGCCCGCCCCCGACTTCGGCGCCGCCGCAGGCACCGGCCGCGGACCCGCCGACGTCCGCGAGGAGCTGATCTGCCAGGCGTTCGCCGACGTGCTCGGCCTGGAGACCGTCGGCGTCGACGACGACTTCTTCGCCCTCGGCGGGCACTCCCTGCTGGCCGTACGCCTCGTCGAACGGCTGCGGACCCGCGGGATGGCGGTGTCGGTGCGGGCACTGTTCCTGACCCCGACCCCGGCCGGGATCGCGGCGGCCGCCGGCGGCGTCACCGTGGCGGTCCCGCCCAACCTGATCCCCGCGGACGCGCGGGCGATCACGCCGGAGATGCTGCCGCTGACCGACCTCACCGAGGCCGAGGTGCGCACCGTCGTGACCGCGGTGCCGGACGGCGCCGCCGGCATCGCCGACGTCTACCCGCTCGCCCCGCTGCAGGAAGGCATCTTCTTCCATCACCTCCTCGCCGACGGCGGCCAGGACGCGTACGTGACCCCGTTCGTCCTCGAGTTCGCCGACCACGCCCGCCTCGACGCGTTCACCGCCGCGCTGCAGCAGGTCGTCGACCGGCACGACGTCTTCCGTACCTCGGTGGTGTGGTCCGGGCTGCGGGAACCGGTGCAGGTCGTGTGGCGGACGGCGACCCTGCCCGTCACCGAGGTCGGCGGCACGACCGGCGCCGAGGAACTCGTGGCGGCGGTCGGGCTGGCGATGGACCTCGGCCGCGCGCCGCTCATCGACGTCCACGCCGCGCAGGTCACCGGCGGGCCGTGGCTGGGCCTGGTGCGTATCCACCACCTCGTCCAGGACCACACCGCCCTCGAGGTCGTCCTCGCCGAGATCGCCGCGGTCCTCGCCGGCCGGGCCGGCAGCCTGCCGCAGCCGCTGCCGTTCCGGGACTTCGTCGCACAGACCCGGGCCGGCCTCGCCGACGGCACCCACGAGGAGTTCTTCCGCCGGCTCCTGGCCGGCGTCGACGCGCCGACCGCCGCGTTCGGGGTGACCGACGTGCGCGGCGACGGCGCGGCGGCGGTCCGCACCGGCACGACCGTCGAGCCGGCGCTCGTGGCGCGGCTGCGCCGGGCCGCCCGCGACCTGCGGACCAGCCCGGCGACCGTGCTGCACGTGGCGTGGGCGCGGGTCCTGGCCGCCGTCTCCGGCCGCGACGACGTCGTCTTCGGCACCGTCCTGTTCGGCCGGATGAACGCCGGCGCCGGATCCGACCGGGTGCCCGGGCTGTACATGAACACCCTGCCGGTGCGGGTCCGCACCGGCGACCTCGACGTCCTCGACGCCGTCACGGCCATGCGGCAGCAGCTCGCCGAGCTGCTCGAGCACGAGCACGCCCCGCTCGCCCTCGCCCAGCGGTCCAGCGCCGTCCCGGCGGACGCGCCCCTGTTCACGACCCTGCTCAACTACCGGCACAACGCCGCCGGCGCCACCGGTGACACGGACGAGGGCGGATTCGCCGGGATCCGGCCCGTGTACTCGCGGGAACGCACCAACTACCCGCTGACGGTGTCGGTCGACGACGACGGCGACGCGCTCGGCTTCGTCGTCGCCGCCGTCGCCCCCATCGACCCGGCCGCCGTGGCCCGCATGCTGCTCACCGCCATCGAAGGGCTGGTGCCGGCCCTCGAGGCGGGCGCGCCGCGCACCCCGCTGCCGGCCGTGCCGGTCCTCGACGCGGCCGAACTGGACCGGGTGCTGGTCCAGTGGAACGACACCGCGGCCGACGTGCCGTCAGGGACCGTGCCGGACCTGTTCGCCGCGCAGGCGAGCCTGACGCCGGACGCGCCGGCGGTGGAGTTCGAGGACACGGTGCTCACCTACCGGGAGCTGTCCGCCCGGTCCGACCGGATCGCCCACCGGCTCACCGCCCTCGGGGTCGGCGCCGAGTCGGTGGTCGCGGTCCACCTGGACCGTGGCGCCGACACCGTCGCCGCGGTGCTCGGCGTGTGGAAGGCCGGCGCCGCGTACCTGCCGGTCGACCCCGAGCTGCCGGCCGAGCGGATCGCGTTCATGCTCGCCGACGCGGGCGCCGCGTGCGTCATCACCGGCGGACCGGCGACCGGTCTGGGCGTCCCGGTCGTCGACGTCCGCGACCCGGCGGGCGCGGCCGGCGACACGATCAGCAGGAGAGTGCTGCCGGACCAGGCGGCGTACGTCATGTACACGTCCGGGTCGACCGGCGTGCCGAAGGGCGTCGTCGTCACCCACGCCGGGATCGTGAACCGGCTGGCGTGGCTGCGGACCCAGATCCCCCTCGCCGCCGGGGACCGGCTGCTGCACAAGACCCCGCCCGGGTTCGACGTCTCGGTGTGGGAGCTGTTCCTGCCGCTCGTCCAGGGCGCGGTCACGGTCGTCGCCCGGCCCGGCGGCCACCGCGACCCGTCCTACGTCGCCGAGCTGATCCGCGCGCGCTCCATCGACACCGTCCACTTCGTCCCGTCCATGCTGGAGGCGTTCCTGGCGCTGCCGGAGGCCGCGGCGTGCACCGTCCTGCGGCGGATCGTGTGCTCCGGTGAGGCGCTCACCGCGCGGCTGCGGGACCGGAGCTTCGCTGTGCTGCCCGGGGTCGCGCTGTTCAACCTGTACGGCCCGGCGGAGGCGCCGACCGAGGCCGGATGCGAGGTCCCGGCCGGCGGCGCCGACGTCCCGATCGGCCGGCCGGTCGCCAACACCCGGGCGTTCGTGCTCGACGAGCGGCTCGCGCCGGTCCCGGTCGGGGTCGCCGGCGAGCTGTACGTCGCCGGCGCCCAGCTCGCCCGCGGCTACGCCGGCCGGGCCGGGCTGACCGCCGAACGGTTCGTCGCCGACCCGTTCGACACCGGCGGGCGGCTGTACCGGACCGGCGACGTGGTGCGCCGCGACGCCGGCGGCGACCTGGTGTACCTCGGCCGCGCCGACGACCAGGTGAAGATCCGCGGGGTCCGGGTCGAGCCGGCCGAGGTCGAGGCGGTGCTCGCCGCGCACCCGCTGGTCGTCCGGGCCGCCGTCGTCGCGCGGGAGGACACCGCCGGCGACCGGCGCCTCGTCGCGTACGTCGTCGGGACCGCCGACAGCGCGAGCCTGCGCGCGTTCGCCCGCGGCCGGCTGCCAGAGGCCATGGTGCCGTCGGCGGTCGTGGTCCTCGACGAGCTGCCGCTGTCGGTCAACGGCAAGCTGGACCGTGGGGCACTGCCCGCGCCGGACCTCACGACCGGGGCCGGGCGCGCCCCGGCGAACGCCCGCGAGGAGCTGCTGTGCCTGGCGTTCGCCGACGTGCTCGGCGTCGACGGGGTCGGCGTCGACGACGACTTCTTCGCCCTCGGCGGGCATTCGCTGCTCGCCGTCCGGCTCGTCAGCCGGATCCGGGCCACACTCGGCGTCGAGGTGTCGCTGCGCAGCCTGTTCGAGGCGCCGACCCCGGCCGGCCTCGCGGCCCGGATCGCGGGTGCCGGCGTCGCCCGGCCCGCGCTGGAGCCGGCGCTGCGCCCGGCGCGGCTGCCGCTGTCGTTCACGCAGCAGCGGCTGTGGTTCATCGGGCAGCTGGAAGGCCCCAGCGCCACCTACAACCGGCCGGTCGTCCTGCGGCTGTCCGGCAGCGTCGACCGCGCCGCCCTCGACGCGGCGTGGCGGGACGTGATCGGCCGGCACGAGGTGCTGCGCACGGTCTTCCCGACCGAGGACGGGCAGCCGTTCCAGCGCATTGTCGACGTCGCCGACCTCGACTGGCGGTTGCAGGCCGCGGACGTGACGGCACAGGAGCTGCGCGCCGGGGTCGCGGCGGCGGCGGACCACGCGTTCGACCTGGCCACCGAGATCCCGATCCGGGCGTGGCTGTTCACCGCCCCCGGCGAGCAGGTCCTCGTCGTCGTCGTGCACCACATCGCCAGCGACGGCTGGTCCACCAAACCGCTCGCCGACGACCTGTCCACGGCGTACGCGGCCCGCCTGCACGGCCGGGCGCCGGTGTGGCAGCCGCTGCCGGTGCAGTACGCGGACTACACGCTGTGGCAGCGGGACCTGCTCGGCGACGACGAGGACCCGGACAGCCTGATCGCCCGGCAGGTCGCCTACTGGCGGCAGGCGCTCGCCGGCGCCCCCGCGGAGCTGGCATTGCCGGTGGACCGGCCCCGCCCGGCGGTCTCGCAGCATCTCGGGCACACCATGCCGGTGCACATCCCGGCCGGCGTCCACACCCGCGTCCGCGCCGTCGCCCGCGAGCAGGGCGTGACGGTCTTCATGCTGCTGCAGGCCGCGCTCGCCGTGACGGTCGCCAAGCTCGGCGCCGGCACCGACATCCCGATCGGTTCGGCGATCGCCGGGCGCACCGACGAAGCCCTCGACGACCTCGTCGGCTCCTTCGTCAACACGCTCGTCATCCGCACCGACGTGTCCGGCGACCCGACGTTCGCGGAGCTGCTCGCCCGGGTGCGGGAGACCAGCCTCGCCGGGTTCGAGCACCAGGACGTGCCGTTCGAGCGGCTCGTCGAGGAGCTCGCCCCGTCGCGCTCCCTCGCCCGGCACCCGCTCTTCCAGGTGCTGCTGACGATGCAGAACAACGCCGCCGCGGAGCTGGACCTGGCGGGCGTGAGCGCCGGGCAGGTGGCGGCGCAGTGGGCGACCGCGGCACCCGCCCCGGCGGGTGAACCGGCCGACGGGCCGGAGACGGTGGCGCCGGTGGTGACGGCGGCCAAGTTCGACATCGACGTCATCGTCGGTGAGGTCTTCGACCCGGACGGGTCGCCGGCCGGCATCCGCGGCGGACTGACCGGCTCCGTCGACCTGTTCGACGCCACGACCGTCGCCGGGTTCGCCGATCGGTGGGCGCGGGTCCTGGCCGCCGTCACCGCCGACCCGGACCTGCCGGTCTCGGCCGTCGACGTGCTCGCCGCCGACGAGCGGCACCGGCTTCTCGTCCGGTGGAACGACACGCGCACGGCGCTGCCGGACCTGCCGGTCCCGGCGATGATCGCCGCGCAGGCGGCCAGAACCCCCGGCGCCGCCGCCATCGTGAGCGACGAGGCCGGGATCACCTACGCGGAGCTGGAGGGCCGGGCGAACCGCCTCGCCAGGTTCCTGACCGGGCTGGGGGTCGGCGCCGAGTCCGTGGTCGGCCTGTGCCTGCCGCGCGGGCTGGACATGATCGTGGCCCTCCTCGCCGTGTGGAAGGCCGGCGGCGCTTACCTGCCGCTCGACCCCACCCACCCGCCGGCCCGGCTGTCGTTCATGCTCGCCGACGCCCGCGCCGCCGTCGTGCTCGGCACCGAGGACCTCCTCGACGAGCTGCCGGCCGGCCGGATCCGCACGGTCGCGCTCGACGACCCGCGGATCGCCGCCCGGCTGGTCGCGACGTCCGGCGAACCCCTGGACGTCCGCGTCCTGCCGGGCCACCTGGCCTACGTCATCTACACCTCCGGCTCGACCGGCACCCCGAAGGGCGCCGGCATCACCCACGGCGCCCTGGCCAACTACGTGGCCGACGTGCCGTCCCGCGTCGGGCTGGCCGGCCCGGGCCGCTACGGCGTGCTGCAGGGGCAGGTCACCGACCTCGGCAACACCGTCGTGTTCGGGGCGCTCGCCACCGGCGGGACGCTCGTGGTCGCGCCGGAGACGGTCGTCACCGACCCGGCCGGGATGGCCGCGTTCCTCGACACGCGACGGGTCGACGCGCTGAAGGTGGTGCCGTCGCACCTGGCGGCGCTCGGCGCCGGGCCGGACGGGCTCGCCGGCGTCCTGCCCGGCCGCGGCGTGGTGCTCGGCGGCGAGGCGGCACCGGCGGGCCTGATCCGTGACCTCCTCGCCACGGACCGGGCTGTCCACAACCACTACGGGCCGACCGAGACCACGATCGGCGTGCTGACCGCCCGGCTGGACCAGCACACCGTGCGCGACGGGGTGGCGCCGATCGGCCGGCCGGTCGCCAACACCCGCGTCTACGTCCTCGACGACCGCCTCACCCCGGTCCCGGCCGGCGTCGCCGGCGAGCTGTACGTCGCCGGCGCGCAGCTGGCCCGCGGCTACGTCGGGCGGGCCGGGCTGACCGCGGGCCGGTTCGTCGCGGACCCGTTCGGCGCCGGCGAGCGGCTGTACCGCACCGGCGACGTCGTGCGCTGGAACCCCGACGGGCACCTGCTGTACCTGGGCCGCGTCGACGAGCAGGTGAAGATCCGCGGCTACCGGATCGAACCCGGCGAGACCGAGGCGGTGCTGACCACGCACCGGCAGGTGGCCCGGGCGGCCGTCGTCGCCCGCGAGGACACCGCAGGCGAACGTCGCCTCGTCGCCTACGTCGTGCCCGACGACGAGGACGACCTGAAGGACCCGGCGCTGCCGGCCACCGTGCGGCAGTACGCGGCCGGCCGCCTGCCCGACCATCTCGTCCCGGCGGCCGTGGTGGTCCTCGCCGCCCTGCCGCTGACCGGTAACGGCAAGCTCGACCGCCGGGCCCTGCCCGCGCCCGGGTTCGCGACCACCGCCGGCACCGGCCGGGGCCCGGCCGACGCCCGCGAGGAGCTGCTCTGCCAGGCGTTCGCGCAGATCCTCGGCCTGGACTCAGCCGGCGTCGACGACGACTTCTTCGACCTCGGCGGGCACTCGCTGCTGGCCGTGCGGCTGGTCAGCCGGATCCGGACGCTGCTCGGCACCGAGGTCGACATCCGCGCCCTGTTCGAGGCGCCGACCCCGGCCGGCCTCGCCGCGCGGCTCTCGACGGCACGGGGCGCGCGGCCGGCGCTGACCCCGCAGCCGCGCCCGGACCGGATCCCGCTGTCCTACGGCCAGCGCCGCCTGTGGATCATCGACCAGCTGGAGGGCCCCAGCCCGACCTACAACATTCCGGTCGCGGTCGGGATGCCCGGCCCCGTCGACCGGCCGGCGCTCGCCGCGGCACTGCGTGACGTGCTGGGCCGGCACGAGGTGCTGCGCACGGTGTTCCCGTCCGCGGACGGCGAGCCGTTCCAGCGCATCGTCGACCTCGCCGACCTGCGGTGGGAGCTCGAGGTCGTCGAGGTGACGGAGGAGGAGCTGCCGGCCGCCGTCGAGCGGGCCCGCCAGCACGTGTTCCACCTGGCCACCGACGTGCCGATCCGGGCGTGGCTGTGCACCGCCGGGCCCGACACCAACGTCCTCGTCGTCGTGGTGCACCACATCGCCGGTGACGGCTGGTCGTGGACCCCGCTCGGCAACGACGTCGATGTCGCCTACACCGCCCGGCGGGCCGGCGTCGCTCCACAGTGGACGCCGCTGCCCGTGCAGTACGGCGACTACGCGCTCTGGCAACGGCAGCTGCTCGGCGACGACCGGGACCCGGACAGCCTGATCTCGCGGCAGGTCGCGCACTGGCGGCAGGCCCTCGCCGGGCTGCCGGAGGAGCTGGCCCTGCCGTTCGACCGGCCCCGGCCGGCGGTCATCGGTCACCGCGGCACCCGCACGGCGGTCGAGGTCCCCGCCGACGTGCACGCCCGGCTCCTCGCCGTCGCCCGCGAGCAGGGCGTCACCATGTTCATGCTGCTCCAGGCGGCGCTGGCGGCGCTGCTGTCGAAGCTCGGCGCGGGCCAGGACGTCCCGATCGGTTCGGCGGTCGCCGGCCGCACCGACGAAGCCCTCGACAACCTCGTCGGCTACTTCGTCAACACGTTCGTGATGCGCACGGACCTCACCGGCGACCCGACCTTCGCCGAGCTGCTCGCCCGGGTGCGGGAGACGGCGCTGTCGGCGTTCGAGCACCCCGACGTGCCGTTCGAGCGCCTCGTGGAGGAGCTGGCCCCGGCCCGGTCCTTGGCCCGGCACCCGCTCTTCCAGGTGATGCTGCTGCTGCAGGACCCGGCCACGGCGGGCGACGGCCCGCCCGCGGCCGAACCCGAGCCGCAGGAGGGCGCGGCGACGGCGAAGTTCGACCTCGACTGCAGCATCGGCGAGCTCTACGACGCCACGGGCGCACCGGCCGGCATGTTCGGCGGGCTGGTCGCCGCGACCGACCTGTTCGAGACGGCGACGGCGCAGCGGATCGTCGAGCGCTGGGTCCGGCTGCTCGCCGCGGTGAGCGCCGATCCGCTGCTGCGCCTCAGCGAGGTCGAGGTGCTGTCTGGCGACGAGCGCGCGACGGTCCTCGGCGCCTGGAACGACACGGCCGCCGGCGTGCCGGACACGACGGTCGTCGGCATGTTCGAGGCCCAGGCCGCCCGCACTCCGCAGGCGGTCGCCGTCATCCGCGGCGACACGGAGGTGACCTACGCGGAGCTCGACGACCGCGCCAACCGCCTCGCCCGCCTGCTGATCGGCCGGGGCGTCGGGCCGGAGTCGATCGTCGCGGTCGTCCTGGAACGCGACGTCGACCTGCTCGTCGCGCTGCTCGCGGTGCTCAAGGCGGGTGCCGCGTACCTGCCGATCGACCCGGCGTACCCGGCCGGGCGGACCGCGTTCGTCCTCGCGGACTCCGGCGCGGTGTGCCTCGTCAGCGACGGCGGCCTCCTCGACCGGCTCGAGGAGTTCGAGGTGCGGGTCGGCGGGCACGACATCGTGCCGGTCGTGCTGCTCGACGAGCCCGGCGTCGCCGGTGAGCTCGCCGCGCTGCCGGGCGCCCCGGTCGAGGAGGGTGAGCGGCGCGGTGCCCTGCTGCCCGAGCACCCGATCTGGGTCATCTACACCTCAGGCTCCACCGGCCGCCCGAAGGGCGTCCTCGTCGGGCACCGGGCCGTCGTCAACTTCCTGGAGTCGATGCGGCAGCGGTTCGCGTTCGGGCCCGGCGACCGGCTCCTCGCGGTCAGCACGGTCGGCTGCGACATGGCGGGGCTGGAGTTCTACCTGCCGCTCGTCTGCGGGGTGCCGATGATCCTCGCCTCGCAGGAGCAGGTGCTCGACCCGTGGGCGCTGCGGGAGCTGATCCGGTCCCGGGAGGCGACGGTCGTGCACGCCACCCCGAGCCTGTGGCGCGGCCTCGTCGCCGACGCCGACGACCGGGTCGACTGGTCCGGGGTCCGGGTGTACGTCGGTGCCGAGGCGCTCCCGGACGACCTGGCGCGCACGCTGCTGGAGCGGACCCCGGCGCTGACCAACCTGTACGGGCCGACGGAGACCACCGTCTGGTCCACCGCGCGGCACACGACCGCCGGCGCCGCGGACCTGACGTCGATCGGCGGGCCCATCGCCAACACGCAGGTGTACGTCCTGGACGACGCGCTCGACCCGGTCGCGCCGGGCGTGCGCGGCGAGCTGTACATCGCCGGGGACGGCCTGGCCCGGGGCTACCTCGGCCGCCCGGGGCTGTCGGCCGGCCGGTTCGTCGCGTGCCCGTTCGGTGGCGGCGGGCAGCGGATGTACCGCACCGGCGACGTCGTGCGGTGGAGCAACGAGGGGGACCTCGCGTTCCTCGGCCGCGCCGACGACCAGGTGAAGATCCGCGGGTTCCGGGTCGAGCTCGGCGAGGTCGAGGCGGTGGTCGCCGCCCACCCGCGGGTCGCGCAGGCGACCGTGATCGCGCGGGAGGACGACCCGGGCGACCGGAGGCTCGTCGCCTACGTCGTTCCGTCAGCTGCGTCGGGGGAGCCCGGCGAGGACGACCTGCCGGGCCAGGTGCGGGCGTTCACCGCGCAGCGCCTGCCCGCCTACATGGTGCCGTCGGCCGTGGTGGCGCTGCCGGTGCTGCCGCTGATGCCCAACGGGAAGCTGGACCGCAAGGCGCTGCCGGTGCCCGGCCCGGTGACCGCCGCGGTCGATGACGACATCCAGGTGACCGCGCTGGAGCGGCACATCCGCGAGGTGTTCGCCGAGGTGCTCGGCGTGCAGACCGTCGGCGACGAGGACGACTTCTTCGCGCTCGGCGGGCACTCGCTGCTGGCGGTCCGGGCGGTGGCGCGGCTGAAGGACCGGGGCCTGTCGTTCGCGGTGCGGGACATCTTCGCCGCCCCGACGGTGAAGGGCCTGCTGGGCCGCGCGGGCCTGTCGTCCCTGCGGGACGTGCTCGGGGTCCTCATGCCGATCCGGGAGGACGGCGACCAGCCCGCGATCTTCTGCGTGCACCCGGCGGGCGGCCTCGGCTGGTGCTACCTGCCGATGGCGGGGGCCGTGCCGCGCGACATCCCCCTGTACGCGCTGCAGGCCCGCGGCCTGGACGGTGCCGCCCCGTTCGCCGCCTCGCTGGGCGAGATGGCGCAGGACTACATCGACCAGCTGCGGACGGTCCAGCCGGCCGGGCCGTACCGGCTGATGGGCTGGTCGTCCGGCGGGCGGGTGGCCCACGAGATCGCGGTGCGGCTGCAGGCGGCCGGCGAAGAGGTGTCGGCGTTGATCCTGCTCGACGTGTACCCGCCGCGCCCCGAGCCGGAGCACGGGCCGCTGGACGGCGAGGCGGCCGGTGGAGGTTCCACGGACCTCGAGGAGCCGGCGCCGCCGGACCCGGAGGCCGAGCTGCTCGCGCTGCGTGACTGGGTCCGCGGGATGGCGGGCCCGCTCGGCGGCCTGTCCGACGAGGACTGCGTGCACTTCGCGCACTGCTTCCTGAACAACCAGAGGATCTCCGCCGAGCACACCTACGGCCGGTTCGAGGGCGACGTGATGGTGCTCGTCGCTGGGGCGGACCGTCCGGCGGACGCCCGGTCGGCACAGGACTGGCAGCGCTACGTGAGCGGCGCGGTCCGGGAGGCGGAGATCGACTGCCGGCACAGCCAGATGGTCGAGCCGCGGTGGCTCGGCGAGGTCTGGTCGGCCGTCGAGGAATACGTCCAGGGCGGCGAACGGATCGGCGGTCGATGATGTATCGGCATACACTCACCAGGTCGGTTTTGGCCAGGCTTGATCGACGGCGCCGGTTACGCAACGAATGCCCGCTTACTTCCTCGGAGTACGAGACGGGCATTGACAACGTACTGAAATGTCGCGATCGTTGCCCCGGTAGACGGCCTTCTGCACGGGGTGGGAGGCCGTCCGCAACGGGGAGGCGTTGGATGCATGAGCGTGAACTTCGAGCTTTCACCTCTATCGCCCGGACCGGCCGCATCGATCTCGCGGCCAAGGCGCTCGGCTATTCGCAGCCCGCACTCAGCTATCAGCTCCGGCAGTTGGAGACCACGCTCGGCGCGACACTGTTCACGCGGGACTCCACCGGGGCGAAACTGACCGTGACCGGGCAGGTGTTACTGCCGACGGCGCAGGCGGCGCTCGCGCTCATCGAGAGCATGAAGCAGACCGCGGGCGCGGTCGACCGCCATGCCGGTGGGCGGCGCAACGACAAGAAGAGGTAGCCGCCGCGGCGTTCACCGACCGCGGTGTGCAACTGTGCGAGTTGACGGTTGCGCACCGCGGTTTTCTCTGTTCACGGGTGTTCAACTGTGCCCTTGCGTCAGTTGAGCGGGCATTCCGGCCGTTGCGGTGCGTATACCTGTCGCGACCCTGTGTGTCGATACCCCGTTCGAGTGGTTAGCAGACCGTTCGACCCCGCACAACCCAACATCAGGTTTGTCGATGTAGCCATGCAATGCCGTGGATGCGGTGGATACCGTTCCTGACGCATCGTCCAGTACAGGGGGGCGGACGCGGGGGAGTGATGTTGGAACAGTCGAGCAATGTAGTGCCCAGACTCGAGCGGCCAACGCTGCGGGGCACGGAATCCGTCGGTGGGAAACATCTGGACCTGTTGGTCGGCGGGGCGTCCCCGACCCAGTTCGTCCCCATCGACTCGTTACAACCGGCGGACTCGCCACGGCTCAACGGCGAGGACGTCGAACACATCCAGATGCTGGCCGGCGTGGAGACCAAGCTCCCGCCGATCCTGGTCCACCGGCAGAGCATGCGGGTCATCGACGGCATGCACCGGCTGCGGGCCGCCCAGCTGCGCAATGACGAGCACATCGAAGTGCAGTTCTTCGACGGTTCGGAGCAGGAGGCGTTCGTCCTCGGCGTGAAGGCGAACGTGACGCACGGCCGGCCGCTGTCGCTGTCGGACCGCACCACCGCCGCCGAACGGATCATGATCATGCATCCGGCCTGGTCGGACCGGGCCATCGCGACCTCCGCCGGGCTCGGCGTCCGGTCGGTGGCAAACCTGCGGCGCCGGCTGCGGGACGAGATCGACGAGCTCGGCGAGGTGCAGGCCCGCACCGGCCTCGACGGGCGGGTCCGGCCGCTGGACAGCGCCGACAGCCGCCTGAAGGCGGCGGACTTCATCAAGAAGCACCCCGACGCGTCGCTGCGGGTCGTCGCACGCAGCGTCGGACTCTCCGCGGCGACCGTGCGCGACGTCCGCCAGCGGGTCGAGCGCGGCGAGAGCCCGGTGCCGTCCAGCCGGGTCCGCCGGCAGGGCGGCGGCCAGGGCGAGGGGCACGGCGGCGGTCCCGGCCGGGACGGCGTGCCCGGCGACCTGATCGCCATCGAAGCGCTGGTCCACGGGCTGAAGGCCGACCCGTCGCTGCGGCTGACCGACTCCGGCCGCCGGCTGCTGCGCTGGGTCCTGACGAAGGTGCTCGTCCCCGAGGAGTGGCAGGAGGTCAGCGACGGCCTGCCGCCGCACGCGGCCTACGTGCTGAGCAACGTCGCCCGCCGGTGCGCGACCGAATGGCAGCGGGTCGCCGACGA
This sequence comes from Dactylosporangium sp. CA-152071, assembly GCF_050936335.1. Taxonomy (NCBI): domain Bacteria; kingdom Bacillati; phylum Actinomycetota; class Actinomycetes; order Micromonosporales; family Micromonosporaceae; genus Dactylosporangium; species Dactylosporangium sp. CA-152071. Next base: position 55,444 of record NZ_JBNJMZ010000002.1, read on the forward strand.
CCTGGAACAACGCACCCGAAACATGGCCTGAGACGGACCCTTGAGGGTGCCGCACGACAGAGATGAGTGCCATCGTGGACACCGCGACGCCACCCAGGATCAACCTCGTCGACCCGGGCCTCTACCGGGCCGGCGACCCGTTCGCCCAGTGGCGGTGGCTGCGCGCCAACGACCCCGTGCACCGGCACGAGGCGACGGAGTATCCGTCGTTCTGGGCGCTGACCCGCTACGACGACATCAAGGCCGTCTTCCGTGACGCCGAGACGTTCAGCTCGGCCGGGGGCATCCTGCTGCGCCCCGCCGGTCACGGTGCGGACCCGGGCGGCGGGCAGACCCTCGCCCTCACCGACCCGCCCCGGCACCGGCAGCTGCGCGGCCTCGTCGACGAGTGGTTCGCCGTCCGGGCCGTGCGAGGCATCGAGCCGCGGATGCGCGAGATCGCCGGCAAGGTCGTCGAGCTGGCGATCCGGCGCGGACAGGTCGACTTCGTCGAGGACATCGCCGCGCGGATCCCGCTGTACATGATCTGCGGCATGATGGGCGTTCCCGAGCCCGACTGGGAGCGGCTGTTCACCCTGAGCCGCCAGGCGTTCGGCGGCGACGACGCGATGACCCGCCGGTTCGCGCACCTGGACATCATGGGCTACTTCGAGGGCCTCGCCACGGCCAAGCGCAAGAACCCGGGCGAGGACCTCGTGAGCGTCCTGGTGACCGGCGAGATCGACGGCAAACCGCTGACGCAGGGCGAGATCCTGCTCAACTGCGACAACCTGTTCGTCGGCGGCGCCGAGAACACCCGCATCGCCGCGGCCGGCGGCATGCTCGCTTTCCTGGAGCACCCGGACGAGTGGCGTCGCGTCGCCGCCGACCGGTCGCTCATGCCGTCCGCGGTCGAGGAGGTGCTGCGCTGGACGTCCACGCCGACGCACATCCTGCGCACCGCGACCCGGCCGGTGGAGCTCCGCGGCCGGCGGATCGAGGCCGGCGACCCGGTGACGCTGTGGCTGCCCTCGGCGAACCGCGACGAGGAGGTCTTCGCCGACCCGGACCGCTTCGACGTGGGCCGCCAGCCGAACCGGCACCTGTCTCTGGGCTTCGGCGAGCACTTCTGCGTCGGCAGCGTCCTTGCCCGGGTCGAGATCCGGTTCCTGTACGAGGAACTGCTCGACCGCAACATCGGCGTCGAGTTCGACGGCGACCCGGTCCTGCTGGACTCCATCGTCGTGAACGGCCCGGAACGGCTGCCGGTGAAGCTCACGCCGGCCTGATCGCCGCCGCGGCCCACCACACGACAACGGCGGTGTCCCCGAGGGGGCACCGCCGTTGCGGTGTCCGGTTCAGCTGACCATCGCCGTGCGCTGCTGCGGGGCGAACTGGGTGCGGTACAGGTCCGCGTACATTCCGCCCGCGGCGAGAAGCTGGTCGTGGGTGCCACGCTCGCGGATCCGCCCGCCGTCGATCACGAGGATCTGGTCGGCGTCGCGGACCGTCGACAGGCGGTGCGCGATGACCAGCGACGTGCGGCCCGTGAGCGTCGTCTCCAGGGCCCGCTGGATCGCCGCCTCGGACTCGGAGTCCAGGTGCGCCGTCGCCTCGTCGAGCACCACGATCGGTGGCGACTTCAGCAGCAGCCGGGCCAGCGCCACCCGCTGCTTCTCCCCGCCGGACATGCGGTAGCCGTGGTCGCCGACGATCGTGTCGAGGCCGTTGGGCAGCGCGGCGATCATGTCCCAGATCTGCGCCGAGCGGCACGCCGCGACCAGCTCGTCCTCGGTCGCCCGCGGCTTCGCGAACAGCAGGTTGGCCCGGATCGTGTCGTGGAACATGTGCGCGTCCTGGGCGACGACACCGACCAGCTCGCTCACCGACTCCAGCGTGACGTCCCGCAGGTCGTGCCCGCCGACGCGGACCGCCCCCGCGACCGGGTCGTACAGGCGCGGCACCAGGTGGGTGATGGTGCTCTTGCCGGCGCCGGACGGGCCGACCAGAGCCGTCATCTTCCCGGCCGGGACACGGAAGCTGACGCCGTGCAGCACCGTCGCGTTCTCGGCCCGCTCCACCGGCTTGCCGGAGAAGGTCTCCAGCGACGGCAGCGACACGTCCGCCGCCGACGGGTAGCGGAACTCGACGGCGTCGAACTCGATGTCGGGGGCGACGCCGCCGGTGCCGGCCGGCAGCGGCTGTGCGCCGGGCTTGTCGTCGATGAGCGGCCGCAGGTCCAGGATCTCGAAGATCCGGTCGAAGCTGACCAGCGTCATCAGGATGTTCACCTGGATCGAGTTCAGCTGGATGACCGGGTTGTACAGGCGGGTGATGAGCGCGAACAGCGCGACCAGCGTGCCGATCTGCAGCGCGCCGTCGACGACCAGCCAGCCGCCGAGCCCGTAGATGACCGCGCTGGTGAGGGCGGTGAGCGTGGCGAGGAGGATGCCGAGGAGGTTCTCGTAGGCGTTGCCGACGATGTCGATGTCGCGCATCCGGGCGGCCCGCTTCGCGAACGCCCGCGACTCCTGCCGGGGCCGGCCGTACAGCTTGCTCAGCATCGCGCCGGCGACGTTGAACCGCTCGTTCATCAGCGAGCCGATCTCGGCGTCCTGCTGCATCCCTTCCCGGGCCAGCCGCTGCAGCCGGGCACCGACGACCCGGCCAGGCCACAGGAACAGCGGGATCAGCACCAGCGCCGCGAGCGTGACCTGCCACGACAGGTAGAACATCGAGGCGAGCACGAACACCAGCGTCAGGACGATCGACAGCGACTGTGACAGCAGCGTGGTGACCGCCCGCTGGGTGCCGATCACGTCCGCGTTCAGCCGGCTGACCAGTGCGCCGGTCTGGGCCCGGGTGAAGAACACCAGCGGCTGGCGCTGCACGTGGTCGAACACCCGCACGCGCAGGTCGTAGACGAGCCCGTGGCCGACCTTGCCGGCGAACCAGGACTCGAGGAACGAGACCAGCGCGCCGAAGAGGGCCAGCCCGCCGATCGCCGCGGCGACCGCGATGACCGTGCCGGTGCTGCGCTTCACGATGCCGTCGTCGATGAGCATCTTGACCAGCAGCGGCGCCGCCGCGACGACCGCCGCCTGCACCGCCGTCAGCGTCAGCAGAATGACCAGCCCCCACCGGCGTTCCTTGAGGAACGGCAGGATCCGCTTCCAGGTCCCCGGGCGGATCCGCTGGCGGGTGACGTCGTCGTCGATGTGCAGCGACTGCAGGACGCCGCCCGCGCCCGCGGGAGCCTCGTCCGGGTCCTCGGTGTCGTCGTGGAGCGGCGCGGCGCCCGGCGGGCCGACCGTAGTTGCCATGGGGAACCATCCCTGCCTTGGAGAGGACCGGCGGCGGCCGGTGGGTGTGCGGACGAAGAAGGCCGGCACCCGGGGAGGATGCCGGCCATGTCAGGGTTCGGTCAGGACCAGCGCCACTCACGCTTGTTGAAGAGGTGCTCGGCGGTGATGTTCCGGTCCTTGCACCAGGTGAGGAACTCTTCGATCTGCTTGATCTGGTACGTGTCCTCGTTGTAGGTCGTCGCCATGACGTGGCCCTGCCAGCTCTCCTCGCCCATGGCGTAGATGTAGGCCTCGTCGGAGCCCAGCTCCGTCATGATGGCGGCGGCCTGCTCGGCGTTGGACCCGGACAGCTTCCGCGACTTGCTCATCTTCTTCGACACGGTGACGGTCAGGATCGCCTGGTAGAGCCAGGTCAGCGGCGCGCCGTCGCACTCCATGCCGAGGAAGGCCATGTCGGCCTTGCCGAGGTGGTTGCGGATGTGCCGGTACAGCACCGGGTCGATGCCGGAGGAGTCCGCGCCGACGAAGATGTTCTTCCCCGCGAGCTCGACCCAGTAGGTCGACTTCGAGCGGATGTCGAGGTCCGAGTGCTCGCCCAGGAACGGCGTCGCGGTGACCTTCCCGCCCGGGAACGGCACCTCGTCGAACTCGTCGACCTCGATCACCGGCAGGTTCATCGACCGCAGGTACGCACCCAGCGACGGGTCGACGATGCTGCCCTTCGACGACCGGGGCACCACCACGGCGCCGAGCCGGCCGCGCAGCTGCAGCAGCGTCTCCAGCACGATGTGGTCCTGGTGGCCGTGGGTGATGAGGACCAGGTCGATGAAGTCGGGCAGGTCGTCTAGGGTGTAACGGTCGCCGTGGGTGTTGTCGGCCGAGATGAACGCGTCGGTGATGATCGCCGCCTGCGCGGTCTGCATGACCAGGCAGGCGTGCCCGAAGTAGCGGACCCGGCCGCCGGACTCGATGTGCCGGTCCGGGCTGAGGCTCGGCTTGGTGTCCAGCAGCCGGTCCAGGAACACCGCCTGGCTCGCGTCCAGCTCCAGCGCCTCCCGCAGCTGCCCGGCGGTCGTCGGCTGGACGCGGGCCTTCACCAGCGCCTCCAGCCCCGGGTGCCGGAACGGCATGTCCAGGTCGAGGACCTTCGGGCCGGGGAGGCGGGGCGTGGCAAGGATGAACGGTCGCTCGACGCCGTCCTCGAGGGACAGCTGCACCGACTGGCGGCGCTCGTCGAACATCGAGCTCTTGTAGACCACCGGCTCCATGAAGTGCAGCGACGCCTGGTTGCCCGCGTCGTACGCCAGCTCGACCATGCCGTTCAGGATGGACGGCAGCTTCGGGTACAGCGGCGTGAGATCGAACCCGTTCGCGGACTCGCGGACCAGGTCGGCGCCCTCGATGATGGCCTTGGCGAAGGCGAGCATGTCCGCCCGGTCCCGCTTGATCGCCGCGAGCAGGTCCGCCACCTCGTCCTTGCGGGCCTCCTCGATGCCGACGAAGTACCCGCCGCGAAGCTCCGGGTTGTTGACCGCGGCGATGTGGACCTGCGGGTTCTCCAGGTAGGACTCCAGCAGCGGCACCTGCAGGAACGCGAGGTTCATCGAGCCCTGGACCGGCGCGACGGTGTGCAGCCACGCATAGAAGCGGTCGACGAGGGGTTCCAGGATCGCGTTGGAGCGCAGGAAGCGCGGCTCGGTGTCACTCATCAGTGTCCTCCACATGGGTTGTCAGTGCCGCGGATTCCTCATGGGGGACGGCTGTCACTACCGCATGTCGGTCACGTCTCCACCACCACGCGCACCTGGCAGGGCGAGACCTTACTGACGGGACCGCGCGATGACCAGAACGCGCGGAAACCCCTGCGGCGACGCTGAACAGCACGGTGCGGCGGTGTTCAACTGACGCCCGGCCGCCGGTTGAACACCGTGTCCGCGGGGACGCCCGGACACCGTTGATCGGATCGCCGGTCGGGGTCATAGTAGGTCCGCCTCCGGCACCGCCGGAGGAACGCGGCCCGCCGGCGTGTGGCGGGCACCGACTCTCCCGGGGCCTCACGGAAACCCTCCGGGCGCGAGCGCCCGGGTTCCGTCGTGCCCCGACCCAGTCACCTTTGAGAAAGGGCGGCGTGATGAACCCGTTCGACGACCCCGAAGGCACCTTCCTCGTCCTGGTCAACGACGAGGGGCAGCACTCGCTGTGGCCGGTCTTCGCCAACGTCCCCGCCGGCTGGACGAAAGTGTTCGGGGAGGCCGGTCGCGAGGAGTGCCTCGAGTACATCGAGAAGAACTGGACCGACATGCGCCCCAAGAGCCTCATCGAGGCGATGGAGCGGATGGAGAACGAGAAGGTCGAGGCTTCGCAGAGCTGAGGCCGGAACCTACCCGCTGGGGAGTCTGCTCATGAGTGTCGATCCGCGCCGGACCGTGGGCGCCGTGTTTCTGGAACGGGCCGCCGCACAACCCGGCGAGGTCGCGCTCACCGTCTACCGCGGTGCGGGCGAGGCGGAGAGCCCGGGGCACCCCGGTCTGACCTACGGCGAGCTCGCCCGGCGAGCCGGTCTGCGCGCCGAACGTCTGGCGGAGCGGCTGGCGCCGGGGGAGCGGGTCGTCATCTCGCTGCCGACCGGCACCGACTTCGTCGAGCTCTACCTGGCGTGCCTGCTCGCCGGGCTCGTCGCGGTGCCGGCACCCCCGCTCGGCGGTTCCGCGCTCGCCGCCGAGCGGGTCGCGGTCATCGTCGGCGACTGCGCCCCCGGCCTGGTCTTCACCGAGGCCCGGGACCGGGCGGCGATGGCGGAGCGGCTCGCCGCGCACGGCCTGGCGCACGTCCCCGTCGAGGAGCCCGGCGACGCGGGCCCCGGCGACCTGCCGGGCCCGTCGCGGCTCCGGCTCGACGCCGGGCCCGGCGCGCTCGCCGTCCTGCAGTACAGCTCCGGGTCGACGGGCTCGCCCAAGGGCGCGATGCTCGAACACCGCAACGTCCTCGCGAACGTGCTTTCCCTGCACGACAACGCCGGTCACGGCCGGCCCGGCGACACGTTCGGCACGTGGGTGCCGCTGCACCACGACTTCGGGCTGTTCGGGCAGCTGACCGTGGCGCTGCTGTACGGGTCCCACACCGTCCTCATGTCGCCGAGCGAGTTCGTGAAGCGGCCGGTCGAGTGGTTCCGGCTCATGTCCCGGTTCCGGTGCACCGTGACCGCCGCGCCCAACTTCGCGTTCGGCCTGTGCCTGCGGCTCATCCAGGACCACCACCTCGACGGCGTCGACCTGTCGGGCATGCAGCAGTTCGTCAACGGGTCCGAGCCGATCCACGTGCCGACGGTGACCGCGTTCGCCAAGCGGTTCGCCGTCACGGGACTGCGGCCCGAGGCGTTCACGGCCGGCTACGGCATGGCCGAGTCGGTCGTCTACGTGTCCTCGACCCCGCGCGGCGAGGCGCCGAGCGTGTTCGTCGCCGACCCGGCCGGCACCATGTCCGCCGAGCGTCCGGCGCTCAACCACAGCACCGGCGGTGAGGGCAAGGAGATCGCCGGCGTCGGCACGCCCCGCGCGCACACGGCCCGCGTCGTCGACCCGCAGACCCGCCAGGTCCTGCCGGACGGCGCGATCGGCGAGCTGTGGCTGCGCGGCGACAGCGTCGGCCCCGGCTACTGGGGCCGGCCCGAGCTCAGCGAGGAGATCTTCAACGCCCGCCTCGACGACGAGCCCGGCTGGCTCCGCACGGGCGACCTGGCCGCGTTCCGCGACGGCGAGCTGTTCATCACCGGCCGGCTCAAGGAGATCGTGATCGTCCGCGGCCGCAACCTGTTCCCGCACGACCTGGAGCAGCAGGCCCGGCAGGCGCACCCCGCGCTGGCGGCGTTCGCCGGGGCCGCGTTCGGCGTCTCCGTGCCGGACGAACGCGTCGTGGTCGTCCACGAGGTCGACCCGCGGACCAAGACGGAGGACCTGCCGGCCGTGGCACTGGACGTCGCGCGGCACCTCACCGAGTTCTTCGGCGTCCCGGCCCGCAACGTCGTGCTGGTCCGCCGCGGCACTGTCCGCCGCACCACCAGCGGCAAGATCCAGCGGCGGGCGATGCGGGACCTGTTCCTCGCCGGCCGCGTCCCGACCCTGCACAGCCGGCTCGACCCCGACGTGCGGCGCCTGCTGCCGGTCGATGCGCAGTGAGCACCACGACCGCGGCCGCTGATCCGGTCGCGCGGCTCGACGCCGCGCTCGGCGACCCCGGCGAGGGCGGCCGCGTCGCCGCCGAGGCCGACGCCGGCGAACGGTTCCCGGCCGAGGCGTGCGCCCGGCTCGACGCCGCCGGCCTCGCCGCGTACTACGTGCCCGTCGCGCACGGCGGCCGGCTCGACGACCACGAGGTGCTGCTGCGGCTGCTGCGCACCGTCGCCCGCCGCGACGTGACCGCCGCGGTCGCGCACGCCAAGACCTACCTCGGCGCCGCACCCGTGTGGGTCGCCGCGGACCGCCCGCAGGCCCGCACGGTCGCCGCCGCCGTCCTGGCCGGCGACCCGGTCGGCTGGGCACTGTCCGAACCGGACCACGGCGCGGACCTGCTCAACGGCGCCTGCACCGCCGCGCCGCAGCCCGGCGGCTACCGGCTGACCGGCGTGAAGTGGCCGGTCAACAACGCCACCCGGGCCGATCTGCTGACCGTGCTGGCCCGCACCGGCGACGGCGGCGCCCGCGGCCACAGCCTGTTCCTGTTCGACAAGGCGGCCGCACCGGCCGGCTCGTGGCGGGAGCTGCCGAAGGTGGCCACGCACGGCATCCGCGGCGCCGACATCTCCGGCGTCGAGTTCACCGGCGCCGACGTGCCGGCGTCCGCGCGGATCGGCGCCGAAGGCACCGGCGTCGAGACCGTCCTGCGGGCGCTGCAGCTCACCCGGACCATGTGCGCGTCGCTGTCCCTCGGCGCGGGCGAGCACGCGCTGCGGCTGACCGCCAGGTTCGTCGCCGGCCGTGTCATCCAGCGCCGCCCGCTCATTGAGCGGCCGTTCCATGCGTCGGTCCTCGGCCGCGCCGCCGCGCACCTCGCCGCGGTGGAGGCCGCCACCATCGTCGCCTGCCGCGGGATCCACAGCCTGACGGCGGAGCTGAGCGTGCTGTCCGCCGTGACGAAGGCGCTCGCCCCGACTCTCGTGGACTCGGTCCTCGCCGACCTCGCCGAGCTGCTCGGCGCCCGGTCGTTCCTGACCGGCGTGCACGAGCACGGCGCGTTCCAGAAGCTGCGCCGCGACCACCAGGTGGTGGCGATCTTCGACGGCAGCACCCCGGTGAACCGGGCCGGCCTGGTGCAGCAGTTCCCGCGGCTCGTCCGCGGCTGGGTTTCGCGTGGCGCCGACCCGGGCGGCCTGCGCGAGGCGGTACAGGAGCGAACACCACCGCGGCCGCTGGACACCGGTGCGCTGACGCTGCTGTCGCGGCGGGGCTGCTCGGTGGTGCAGTCGCTGCCGGACCTCGCCGCGACCCTGACCGGCGCGCCGGCCGCGCTCGCGACCGCGCTGTGCGGCGACCTGGACGAGCTGCACGCCCGCATGGCGCTGGCACGGCCCGCGGCGCGCCCCGCGATGGTGGCCTATGAACTGGCCGCCGCCTACGAGCTGGGCTTCGCGGCCGCCGCCAGCCTGCACCTGTGGGCCGCCGGACAGGACCGGCACCGCGGCGAGCCGCTGTGGGAGGACGCCCTGTGGCTGCGGGCGGCCCTGCAGGCGCTGCGGTCCCGCATCGCCGCGACCCTCCGGCTGCCGCAGCCTCCCGCCGCCGACGACGACGAGCGACTCGCCCACGTCGTGGCCGACGCCGCACGGACCGGCGCGCCCGTGACACCGTTCGGCGACCCCGTGCCGGGAGCCCCCGGTGGGCGCTGAGGAGCTCGACACGCTGCTCGGCGACCCGTGGGACCCGCAGAACCCGGCCGGGCACGCCGCGGCGCTCGCCGCCGACGAACGCGCCGAGATGTTCGCCGAGGGCGAGCGCCGGCTCGACCGCTACGGCCTCAACGCCGAGTTCGTCCCCGCGGCCTACGGCGGCCGGCTGACCAGCGCCGACCGCCTCGCCGACGTCCAGCGCACCCTGTGGCGGCTCGACCCGTCCCTCGCGGCCGGGTACGGCTTCAGCTCGTTCATCGGCTGGGTCAACGTCTGGGTCGCCGGCACCGACGACCAGCGCCGCGAGGCCGCCGGACTGCTCCTCGGCGGTGGCCGGATCGCCGCCGCGTTCCACGAGCTCGGCCACGGCAACGACCTCGCGAGCGCCGAGTTCGCCGCCCGCCGCGACGCCGGGCGGTGGCTGCTGACCGGCCGCAAGGAGGTCGTCGGAAACCTGCGCCGAGCCGAGGCGTTCGTGCTGTTCGCGCGGACCGCCGACACCGCCGGCAGCCGCAGCCACAGCCAGTTCCTGATCTCCCGTGCCGCCCTGCCCGCCGGCGCGGTGCGGGACCTGCCGCGGGCCGGTAGCTCCGGGCTGCGCGGCCTGCAGCTCGGCGGCATGGAGCTGCGGGACTGCCCGGTGCTGGCCGGCACCCTCCTCGGCAAGGAGGGTGAAGGACTGGAGTCGGCGATGCGGGCGTTCCAGATCACCCGGGCGGTCATCCCGTCGTTCATGACCGGCCCGCTGGACACGGCGCTGCGGGCCGCGATCGGCTTCGCGTCCGGGCGCCGCCTGTACGGCGCGACCGCCGCCGACCTGCCCTACGTCCGCTCGGTCATCGCCCGCGCCCACGCCGACCTGCTCGCCGTCGACGCGGTCTCGACGGTCGTGCTGCGGGCGCTGCACCTGTCCCCGGCGGTCTCGCTGTACGCCCCGGCCGCCAAGTACCTGACCTCGCGGATGGCCCTCGACGCGTTCGAGGACCTGCGCTCGGTCCTCGGCGCGCAGGGCTACCTGCGTGAGGGCCCGTACGCCATCTTCCAGAAGATGGCCCGGGACGCGGCGTCGGCCACGTTCATCCACATCTCGCGCTCCGCGTGCCTCGCCGCGATGCTCCCGGTGCTGCCACGGCTGGCCCGCCGGTCGTGGTTGCTGTCCCCGCCGGCCGCGCGGGAGCTGTTCGAGCCGGGCGGCGCGCTGCCGCCGCTGGACCCGGACCGGCTCAGCGTCGGCGCGCCGACCGAGGACCCCGTCATGGGCACCCTCGCCGCGATCGGTGACGGGGCCGGTGATCGGGCCGACGGCGGGCCGGCCGCCCGGTTCGCCGCCCGGTTCGCCGCCGAGCTGCGCGAGCTGCGCGACGCCTGCCTGGCCCTGCCGCCGCGGGACATCACCATCGGCGCGTCCCCGGCCGCGTTTGCGCTCGCCGACCGGTACAGCGTCCTGCTCGCGGCGGCGTCGGCGCTCGCCCTGCGGGACCGGTTCGGCGACGCGGAACTGCTCGGCGTCCTCGACCGGCTGGCCGGCCGGCTCGGCGGCGCCTCCGTCCTCACCGACGCCGAACGTGCCGGGGTCGAGGAACAGCTGTATCTCGCCGCGGCCGCCCGCCACCGGGACCGCGAACTCTTCGATCTGACGGCCCGGCGCCTGCCGGGACAGGGAGGCCAGCCATGACCGAGCAGCACACCGTCGCCGTCGAGCCGACCGCGGGCGGCATCCGCACGTGGCTCGTCGGCCGCGTCGCGCACTACCTGGACGAGACCCCGGACGCGATCGACCCGCACGCGTCGCTCGCCGAGTACGGGCTGGACTCCGTCTACGCGTTCGCGCTCTCCGGCGAGATCGAGGACACCCTGCGGGTCACCGTCGAACCCACGCTCATCTGGGACGTGGCGAGCATCGCCGACCTCACCGACCGCATCGTCGCGCTGATCGGTGATTCCTCCGCGGGGTGATCGGCACCCGGTTCGTCGTCGTCGTTCCACTTCACACGATCGAGGTTGGCAGTCATGGGTGGGTCTGAGCACGAACTCCGCGAGCTGATGTCCGGCCAGCTCGGTGTCTGGTACGCCCAGCAGCTCGCTCCGGCCAGCCCGACCTTCAACATCGGCGACTACCACGAGCTGCGCGGCGACCTCGACGTCGACGCGTTCGTCGCCGCGCTGCGCCGCACCGTCGCGGAGGCGGGCGCGTACCGGCTGCGGCTCACCACCGACGCCGGGACGCCACGGCAGTACGTCGACGACGCGACGCCGTTCCCGATCGCCGTCGTCGATCTGCGCGACGAACCCGACCCGCGGGCCGCCGCCGAGGCGTGGATGCGGGCGGACGTCGACACCCCGGTCGACCTTACCGCCGGCTGGCTCACCGCCCAGGCCGTGCTGCGGCTCGGCGACCGGCACACGATCTGGTATCAGCGCGCCCACCACATCGCCGTCGACGGCGAAGGCCTGGCGGTGTTCGCCCGGCGGCTCGCCGGCATCTACGCCGACCTTGCCGGCGTGGATGCCAGCGAGGCACTCGCGCCGGTCGGCGTCCTGATCGACTCCGACGACGCCTACCGGGACTCCGCCGACCGGGACCGGGACCGCGACTTCTGGCGCGGCGTCCTCACCGGCGCACCCGAGCCGGGCGGCTGGCGCGGTCACCACACCGGCCGGCTGGCGCACCGTCCGGTCCAGCACCGCGAGCACGACGACCTCGACGTCCTCGCGGCGCTGCGGGCGGCGGCGAAGCGGCTGCGGACCAGCCTCGCCGGTGTCGTCATCGCCGCCACCGCGGTCTACCGCCACCGGGTCACCGGCACCGACGACATCGTCCTCGGCGTCGCCGTCAACGGCCGGACCCGGATGCGCGAGTTCGGCATCCCGGGCATGACCGCCAACACCGTCCCCGTCCGGCTCGCCGTCACCCCCGGCACGACCGTCGCGGACCTCGTGCGGCAGGTGTCGGCGGCGACCCGGCAGGGCCTGGTGCACCAGCGGTACCCGTACACCGACATGATGGCCGACCTCGGCATGGTCGGCGGGCTGCTCTACGACACGGTCGTCAACGTCATCCCGGCCGACGAGCCGGTCCGCTTCGGCGACTGCGCGGTGGAGTGGACCGGCCTGTACACCGGCCCCGTCGACGACCTGCGCATCGACCTCTACCACGGCCGCGCGGCCGGCGGCGTCTTCACCGCCGTCGAGCTCAACCGCGACCTGCACGCCGACGACGAGTGCGCGGACGTCTCGCGGCGCTTCCACCGCGTGCTGCGCTGGATCGCCGCCGCGGACGCCGCCGAACGGGTCGGCGACGTGGACCTGCTCGACGACGACGAGCGGGACCTGGTCCTGCGCCGGTGGAACGACACCGCCACCGAGCTGCCCGGCGGCCTCGTCCCCGAGCTGTTCGCCCGTCAGGTGGCGGCGGCGCCGGACGCGGTCGCCGTGGCGTGCGCCGGTGACGAGGTGTCCTATCTGGACCTCGACACCCGCGCGAACCGTCTCGCCCACCACCTGACCGCTGCGGGCGTCGGCGCCGAGTCCGTCGTCGGCCTGTACCTGCCGCGCGGGATCGACATGGTCGTCGCACTCCTGGCGGCCTGGAAGGCGGGCGCGGCCTACCTGCCGATCGACCCGGCGTACCCGGCGGAGCGGATCGCGTTCATGCTCGCCGACGCGAAGGCCGCGGTGCTGCTGGGCCTCGAGGACGACCTCGACGAGCTGCCCGCCGGCCGGGTGCGGACCATCGCCGTCGACGACCCGCGGATCGCCCGCCGGCCGGCGGCCCCGCCGCGCGTGCCGCTGCTGCCCGGCCAGGTCGCGTACGTCATCTACACGTCCGGCTCGACCGGCACCCCGAAGGCCGTCGCGGTCACCCACGACGGCCTCGCCAACTACGTGTCCTGGGCGATCGGCGACTACGGGCCGGCCGGCCGCGGCGCGGTCCTGCACTCGTCGCTCGCGTTCGATCTCACCGTCACCAGCGTCCTCATGCCCCTCGCCGCCGGCTCCCCGGTCGTCGCCAGCCCCGAAGGCGGCGCCGAGGGCCTCGCCGGTCTCGTGAACGGCGGCGGCGGGTTCGACGTCCTCAAGGTCGTGCCCGGGCACCTGCCGCTGCTGGCCCGGCTCATCGACGACGCCGCCGCGCCGGACGCGGCCCGGGTCCTCGTCGTGGGCGGCGAGGCCCTCACCGCCGGCCCGGTCCGGCAGTGGCTCGACCGGGCACCAGGGTCGGTCGTCGTCAACGAGTACGGGCCGACCGAGACCGTCGTCGGCTGCTGTGTGCACCGCGTGACCCCGGACCAGCCGATCGACGGTGACCTCGTCCCGATCGGCCGGCCGATCGCCAACACCCGCCTCTACGTCCTCGACCGGCGGCTGCGCCCCGTCGCCGTCGGCGTGCCCGGCGAGCTGTACATCGCCGGCGCGCAGCTGGCCCGCGGCTACGTCGGCCGGCCCGGCCTCACCGCGGACCGGTTCGTCGCCGACCCGTTCGGCGCCGGCGGTCGGCTGTACCGCACCGGCGACGTCGTGCGGTGGACCGCCGGCGGCGACCTCGTCTACCTCGGCCGCGCCGACGAACAGCTCAAGGTCCGCGGCTACCGCATCGAACCCGGCGAGGTCGAGGCCGTCCTCACCGCCCACCCGCTCGTCGCGCAGGCGGCGGTCGTCGCCCGCGAGGACGTGCCCGGCGACCGGCGGCTCGTCGCCTACGTCGTCGCCGAGGACGGCGCCGACCTCGCCGGCGTCGACCTTCGGCAGTTCGCGGCGGTGCGGCTGCCGGAGCACATGGTGCCGTCCGCCGTGCTCGCCCTCGACGCCCTTCCGCTGACCCACAACGGCAAGCTCGACCGCAAGGCCCTCCCGGCGCCCGACGCCGCGACGGCGGGGACCGGCCGCGGCCCGGCGAACGCCCGCGAGGAGCTGTTCTGCCAGGGGTTCGCGGAGGTCCTCGGCGCCGGCACCGTCGGCGCCGACGACGACTTCTTCGCCCTCGGTGGCCAGTCGCTGCTCGCCGTCCGCCTCGTCGAATGGCTGCGGGTCCGTGGTGTGCCGGTGTCGGTGCGCGCCCTGTTCGACACGCCGACGCCGGCCGGTCTCGCCGCGGCGGCCGTCGCCGCACCGTCCACCACCGCCGTCCCCGCGAACCGGATTCCGGCCGGCGCCACCGAACTCACCCCCGACCTGCTGCCCCTGGTCGGGCTGACCCAGGCCGAGCTCGACGCGGTCGTCGCCGCCGTGCCGGGCGGCGCCGCCAACGTCGCGGACGTCTACCCCCTCGCGCCGCTGCAGGAAGGGCTGCTGTTCCACCACCTCCTGGCGTCCGGCGGCGACGACCTGTACCTCAGCTCCTTCGTCCTGGAGTTCGAGGACCGGGCCCGGCTCGACGCGTTCACCGCCGCCGTGCAGCGGGTCGTCGACCGCCACGACGTGTTCCGGACCGCCTTCCGGTGGGAAGGCCTGCGAGAGCCGGTCCAGGTGGTGCAGCGGACCGCGACGGTCCCGGTCGTCTCCGACGGGGCCGGTGCCGCCATGGACCTGCGCCGGGCCCCGCTCCTGGACGTCCACGTCAGCCCCGCGGAGGCCGGCCGCTGGCTCGGCGTCCTGCGCATCCACCACATCGTCCAGGACCACACGACTATGGAGGTGCTGCTCGAAGAGGTCCAGGCGGTCCTGGAAGGCCGCGCGGACACCCTGCCGACGCCGCTGCCGTTCCGTGAGTTCGTCGCCCGCTCCCGCGCCGGCGCCGCCACCGAGCGGCACGAGGCGTACTTCCGGTCCCTGCTCGACGGTGTCGACGAGCCGACCGCCGCGTACGGCGTCACCGACGCGCACGGCGACGGCAGCGGGGTCGTCTCCGCGCACCTGGCGCTGGACGCGGAACTCTCGGCCCGGCTGCGCGAGGCCGCCCGCCGGGTCGGTGCCAGCCCCGCGACCGTCGCCCACGTCGCCTGGTCCCGGGTGCTGTCGGTGGTCGCCGGCCGCGACGACGTCGTGTTCGGCACCGTCCTGTTCGGGCGGATGAACGCCGGTGCCGGCGCGGACCGGGTCGCCGGCCTGTTCATGAACACCCTGCCGGTCCGCGTCCGCACCGCCGGGACCGGCGTCCTCGCCGCTGTCGCCGCGATGCGCGGGCAGCTCGCCGCCCTCCTCGAACACGAGCACGCGCCGCTCGCGATCGCGCAGCGGGCCAGCGCCGTCCCGGCGGACCTGCCGCTGTTCACCACGATGCTCAACTACCGGCACAACGTGGAGGACAACGCGCACCGGGACCGCCACCTGCCCGGCATCCGCCAGGTGTCCTACCGCGAGCGGACCAACTATCCGCTCGCGGTCGTCGTCGACGACAACGGCGACAGCTTCGGCCTCGTCGTGGACGCCGTCGCCCCGATCGACCCGCACGCGGTCGCCGTGATGCTGCGCGCCGCGTTCGCCGGTGTGGTGTCGGCGCTCGAGGGCGACGCCGCCGGCGTGCCGCTGTCCGAGATCGGGGTGCTGGGCACGGCCGAGCTGGACCGGGTGCTGCGGGACTGGAACGACACCGCGGCGGAGGTGCCGCCGGGCACGCTGCCTGCGTTGTTCGCGGCGCAGGTACGCCGGACCCCGTCCATGCCGGCGCTGGTGTTCGAGGGCGTGACGGTTTCCTACCAGGAGCTGGATGCGCGGTCGAACCGGTTGGCGCACCGGCTGATCGCTGAGGGTGTGCGGGCGGACTCCGTCGTCGGTGTGCGCCTGCCCCGTGGTGTGGACTTGGTGGTGGCGTTGCTGGCGGTGGTGAAGGCCGGTGGTGCGTACCTGCCGATCGACCCAGACCTGCCGGTGGACCGCAGCGCGTTCATGGCCGCCGACGCGGGTGCCGTGTGCGTGCTGACGTCCGTTGCCGCCGACGAATGGCCGGACACGGATCCGGGCGTGCACGTGCTACCGGGCCACGCGGCGTACGTCATCTACACGTCCGGCTCCACCGGACTACCCAAGGGCGTCGTGGTGCCGCACGAGGGCATCGTGAACCGTCTGGTGTGGATGCAGGCACGGTTCGGTCTCCAACCGGGGGATCGGGTGCTGCACAAGACGCCGTTCGGGTTCGACGTGTCGGTGTGGGAGCTGTTCTGGCCGCTCATCCAGGGCGCCGCGATGGTGATCGCGAGGCCCGGCGGTCACCGCGACCCGTCGTACGTCGCCGAGCTGATCCGCGCTGAGCGTGTCGACACCGTTCACTTCGTCCCGTCGATGCTGGACGCGTTCCTGGCCGCTCCGGAATCCGGGGAGTGCTCCGGGCTGCGGCGGGTCGTCTGCTCGGGTGAGGCCCTCGGCACCGCGGTCCGCGACCGGTTCTTCGAGGTGCTGCCGGGCGTCGGCCTGTTCAACCTGTACGGCCCGACGGAGGCGTCCGTGGACGTCACCGAGTTCGAGGTGCGGCCGGACGCGTCGCCGGTGGTGCCGATCGGCAGGCCGGTGTTCAACACCCGCGTGTACGTCCTGGACGACCGGCTCGCCCCGGTGCCGGCCGGCGTCGCCGGAGAGCTGTACCTCGCAGGCGTCCAGCTCGCCCGGGGCTACGTGAGCCGGCCGGCGCTGACGGGCGAGCGCTTCGTCGCCGACCCGTTCAGCGACGGCGAGCGGCTCTACCGCACCGGTGACGTGGTCCGCTGGTCCGACGACGGTGACCTGGTCTACCTGGGCCGGGCGGACGAGCAGGTGAAGGTCCGCGGGTTCCGGATCGAGCCCGGCGAGATCCAGGCCGTCCTCGCCGCGCACCCGCAGGTGGAGCAGGCCGCCGTCGTGCTCCGCGACGACCGGCTCGTCGCCTACGTCGTCGGCGCGGTCGGCGGGCTGCGGGAGCACGCCGCGTCCCGGCTGCCGGAGTACATGGTGCCGTCGGCGTTCGTGACCCTCGACGCGCTGCCGCTGACCGTCAACGGCAAGCTCGACCGCCGCGCCCTGCCGGCGCCGGTGTTCGAGACCGGCGCCGGCCGCGGGCCGCTCGACGTGCGCGAGGAGCTGCTCTGCGCCGGCTTCGCCGCCGTCCTCGACCTGGACACGGTGGGCGTCGACGACAACTTCTTCGCCCTCGGCGGCCACTCCCTCCTCGCCGTCCGGCTCGTCGAGTGGCTGCGGGTCCGGGGTGTCACCGTGGCGGTCCGGGCGCTGCTGGACACGCCGACCCCCGCCGGTCTCGCCGCCGCGGCGGGCACGGCAGCGGTGCCGGTGCCACGCAACCTGATCCCAGCCGGCGCGCAGACCATCACCCCCGAGATGCTGCCCCTCGCCGACCTCACCGCCGACGAGCTCGACCGGGTCCTCGCCACCGTGCCCGGCGGCGCGGCCGACGTCGCCGACATCTACCCCCTGGCACCGCTGCAGGAAGGCCTGCTGTTCCACCACAGGCTCGCCGACGGCGGCGACGACGTCTACGTCCTGCCCGGAGTGTTCGAGTTCGACAGCCGTGACCACCTCGACGCGTTCACCGGCGCCCTGCAGACCGTCGTCGACCGCCACGACATCTTCCGCACCTCCGTCGTCTGGGCCGGCCTGCGGGAGCCGGTCCAGGTCGTGTGGCGGACGGCGACGCTGCCGGTGACGCAGGTCGAAGGGGTCGCCGACGCCGAGGAGCTGCTGTCCGCCGCCGGCCTGTCGCTGGACCTCGGCCGCGCGCCGCTGCTGGACGTGCACGTCTGCCCGGCCGCCGACGGCCGCTGGCTCGGCCTCGTCCGCATCCACCACCTGATCCAGGACCACACCGCGCTCGACGTCGTCCTCGGCGAGATCCGCGCGATCCTGCACGGCCGTGCCGCCGAGCTGCCGCCGCCGCTGCCGTTCCGCGACTTCGTCGTCCAGGCCCGCGCCGGCCTGCACACCGGCGAGCACGAGCGGTACTTCGCCGGTCTCCTCGGCGACGTCGACGAGCCGACCGTCGCGTTCGGGGTCGCCGACGTCCACGGCGACGGCAAGGCCGTGGTCCAGGCCGCCCTGCCGCTCGACGCGGACCTCGCCGCCCGGCTCCGCGAGGCGGCCCGCCGGTGCGGGTCCAGCCCCGCCACGCTCATGCACGTCGCCTGGTCCCGGGTCCTCGCCGCCGCGTCGGGCCGCGCCGACGTCGTCTTCGGCACCCTGCTGTTCGGCCGCATGAACGCCGGCGCCGGCGCCGACCGGGTCCCCGGCACGTTCATCAACACGCTGCCGGTCCGCGCCGGCACCGCGGGCGTCGACGTCACGTCCGCGGTCACGGCGATGCGCGGCCAGCTGGCCCGGCTTCTGGAGCACGAGCACGCGCCGCTCACCCTCGCGCAGCGGGCCAGCGCCGTCCCGGCCGACCTGCCGCTGTTCACGACCCTGTTCAACTACCGGCACGACGCGGTCACCGGCCCCGGCGACGCGGTCGCGTTCGACGGCATCCGGCAGGTGTACTTCCGGGAACGCACGAACTACCCGGTGGCCGTGTCCGTCGACGACGACGGCACCGGCTTCACCCTCGACGTCGACGCGGTCGCCCCGATCGACCCGCACACCATCGCCGCGATGCTGCGCACCGCCACCGCCGGGCTCGTCACCGCGTTGGAGGCGGGCGCCCCGGCGGAGCTGGCGTCGCTGCCAGTCCTCGACCCGGCCGGCCGCGAGCGGGTGCTGAGCGAGTGGAACGGCACCGCCGTCGCCCGCCCCGCCACCACCGTCGCGGACCTGTTCGCGGCGCAGGCCGCCCGCACACCGCACGCTCCCGCGGTGGTGTTCGACGGCGCCACTGCCACCTTCGCCGAGCTCGACGCGCGGGCCGCGCGGGTGGCGGCCCACCTGCGGAGCCTGGGCACCGGGCCGGAGTCGGTGGTCGCCGTCCGGCTGCCGCGGAGCATCGACCTGGTGGTCGCCGTCCTCGGCGTGGTCAAGGCCGGCGCCGCGTTCCTGCCGGTCGACCCGGACCTGCCGGACGAGCGGGTGGCGTTCATGCTCGCCGACGCGGACGCCCGGATCGTGCTGTCCGACCTGTCCGACCTGTCCGACGTGCCCGCCACCGGCGCTCAACAGCCGGTGACGGTCGACCCCGGTCACCCGGCGTACGTGATCTACACGTCCGGGTCGACGGGCACCCCCAAGGGCGTGGTCGTGTCGCACGCCGCGATCTCCAACACGCTGCGGTGGCTGACCGACGGTTACGGCATCAGCGCCGCCGACCGGATCCTGCACAAGACCCCGGTCGGGTTCGACGTGGCGGTGTGGGAGCTGTTCCTGCCCCTCGTCGCCGGCGCGACCCTCGTCGTCGCCCGTCCCGGCGGTCACCGCGACCCGGCGTACCTGGCCGCGCTCATCCGCGAGCAGCAGGTCACGGTCGCGAAGTTCGTGCCGTCGATGCTGCAGGTCCTGCTCACCGAGCCGACCCTGCCGGAGTGCGGGACGCTGCGGCACGTGTTCGGCGGCGGCGAGGAGCTGCCCGCCGCCGTCCGCGACCGGTTCCGCCAGGTGCTGCCGGGCGCCCGGCTGCACAACACGTACGGCCCGACCGAGGCGGCCGTCACCGTCACCTCGCACGAGTGCGACCCGCACGCCACCGGGACGGTCGTGCCGATCGGCCGGCCGATGGAGAACGTCCGCACCTACGTCCTCGACGACCGCCTCCAGCCGGTCCCGGCGGGGGTGCCCGGCGAGCTGTACCTGGCCGGCGCCCAGCTGGCCCGCGGCTACGTGAACCAGCCGGCGTTGACGGCGGAGCGGTTCGTCGCCGACCCCCTCGGCATCGGGGAACGGCTGTACCGGACCGGTGACGTGGTCCGCTGGACCGGCGACGGAGATCTCGTGTTCCTCGGCCGCGCCGACGAACAGGTCAAGATCCGCGGCTTCCGGATCGAGCCGGGGGAGATCCAGGCCGTCCTGGCCGGGCACCCGCAGGTCGGCCAGGTCGCCGTCGTCGCGACCGCGGACCAGCGGCTCGTCGCCTACGTCGTCGGCGCCGCCGACCTGGGGGAGCTGCGCGCGTTCGCGGCGGCGCGACTCCCGGAGTACATGGTGCCGGCCTTCGTGTCGCTCGACGCGCTTCCCGTGACCGTCAACGGCAAGCTCGACCGGCGAGCGCTGCCCGCACCCGACTTCGCCGCAGCCGGCACCGGCCGTGGACCGGCGAACATCCGCGAGGAGCTGCTCTGCCTCGGGTTCGCGGACGTCCTGGGGCTCGACCCTGCCGGTGACCCCGTCGGTGTCGACGACAACTTCTTCGCCCTCGGCGGCCACTCGCTGCTCGCGGTCCGGCTTGTCGAGTGGCTGCGGCTGCGCGGCGTGTCGGTGTCGGTCCGGGCGCTGCTGGAGGCGCCGACCCCGGCGGGTGTCGCCGCCGCGGCGGGCCCGGTGACGGTGCCGGTCCCGGCGAACCTGATCCCGGCCGGGGCGCGGACGATCACGCCCGACATGGTGCCGCTGGCCGACCTGACCCCGGCAGAGCTCGACGCGGTGCTCGCCACCGTGCCGGGTGGCGCGGCGAACGTCGCCGACATCTACCCGCTCGCCCCGCTGCAGGAAGGGATCCTGTTCCACCACATCCTCGCCGCCGGCGGCGAGGACACCTACGTCGCGCCGCTCGTGCTCGAGTTCGCGGACCGGCCGAGCCTCGACCGGTTCACCGCAGCGATGCGGCGGATCATCGACCGGCACGACGTGTTCCGCACCGCCTTCGTGTGGTCGGGCCTGCGCGAGCCCGTCCAGGTCGTGTGGCGGACGGCGACCCTGCCGGTCACCGAGATCCATGGCACGGCCGGCGCCGAGGACCTGGTGGCGGCGGTCGGGCTGGCGATGGACCTCGGCCGCGCGCCGCTGCTCGACCTGCACGTCGCAGGCGTCAGCGGCGGTCGCTGGCTCGGCCTGGTCCGGCTGCACCACCTCGTGCAGGACCACACCGCGATCGAGGTGGTCCTCGACGAGATCCGGGCGATCCTCGCCGGCGCGTCCGCGGACCTGCCGGAGCCGCTGCCGTTCCGCGACTTCGTCGCCCAGGCCCGGGTCGGGCTGCGCGACGGCCGGCACGAGAAGTTCTTCCGCGACCTGCTCGCCGACGTCGACGAGCCGACCGTCGCGTTCGGGGTCGCCGACGTGCACGGCGACGGCACCGACGCCGTGCAGGTCTTCGCCGGTATGGACGGCACCCTCGCGGCCCGGCTGCGTGACGTCGCCCGCCGTGCCGGCGTCAGCCCCGCGACGGTGCTGCACGTCGCGTGGTCGCGGGTCCTCGCGGTCGTGTCCGGGCGCGACGACGTCGTCTTCGGCACCGTGCTGTTCGGCCGGATGAACGCCGGCGCGGGCGCCGACCGCGTCCCCGGCCTGTTCATGAACACCCTCCCGGTGCGGGTCCGCACCGCGGGCACCGACGTCGTCACCGCGGTCGCGGCGATGCGGGCCCAGCTCGCCGGGCTCCTCGAACACGAGCACGCACCCCTCGCGCTCGCCCAGCGGGCCAGCGCCGTCCCGGCGGACGAGCCGCTGTTCACGACCCTGTTCAACTACCGGCACAACGCCGCCACCGGCCCCGTCGAGCTCGACGGCGTCCGGCAGGTGTTCTTCCGGGAGCGGACGAACTACCCGCTGTCGGTGTCGATCGACGACGACGGCACCGGGTTCGGCTTCGACGTGGACGCGGTCGCCCCGATCGACCCGCACAACGTCACCGCGATGCTGCACACCGCGACCGCCGGCCTCGTCGAAGCCCTGGCACAGGCGCTGGACGGCGACCGTCCCCGTCCGCTGTCGGCGGTGCCCCTTCTCGACCAGGCCGGTCTCGACCGGGTGCTCCGCGAGTGGAACGCCACCTCCGCCCCCTGGCCCGCCGCCACCCTGCCGGGTCTGTTCGCGGCGCGGGTCGCCGCGGCCCCGGACGCGACCGCGCTGCTCTTCGAGGGCGCCACGGTCACGTTCGCCGACCTGGACGCGCGGTCGGACCGGGTCGCCGGCTACCTGCAGGGCCTCGGTGTCGGTCCGGAGTCGGTGGTCGGTGTCCGGCTGCCGCGGGGTGTGGACCTGGTCGCCGCGGTGCTGGGCGTGGTGAAGGCGGGTGCGGCGTTCCTGCCCATCGACCTGGACCTGCCGGCGGAGCGGGCCGGGTTCGTGCTCGCCGACGCGGGTGCCACGGTGGTGCTGTCCGACGTGGACGTGGACGGTGTCTTCGCGCCGGTGGCGGTGGATCCGGCGCAGGCGGCCTATGTCATCTACACGTCCGGGTCGACGGGCACCCCGAAGGGTGTCGTCGTGCCGCACGCGGCGGTGGTGAACACGCTGCGGTGGCTGGCGGACGAGTACGACCTCGGCTCGTCCGACCGGATCCTGTTCAAGACGCCGGTCGGGTTCGACGTGTCGGTGTGGGAGCTGTTCCTGCCGTTGACGTTCGGCGCGACCATGGTCGTCGCCCGCCCCGACGGGCATCGCGAGCCCGCCTACCTGGCGGCGCTGATCCGCGACCAGCGGGTGACGGCGGCGGAGTTCGTGCCGGTCCTGTTGCAGGCCCTCCTGGAGGAGCCGTCGACCGCGGAGTGCCGGTCGCTGCGGCACGTGCTCAGCGGCGGCGAGGAGCTGACCACCGCCGTCCGGGACCGGTTCTTCGAGGTGCTGCCGGACGCCCGGCTGTACAACACGTACGGCCCGACGGAAGCCGCGATCACCGTGACGTCGGGGGAGTGCGGACCCGGTGGGGTGGTGCCGATCGGCGGGCCGATGGCGAACGTCCGCGGCTACGTCCTGGACGACCGGCTGCAGCCGGTGCCGGTGGGCGTGGCGGGCGAGTTGTACCTGGCCGGTACCCAGATCGCTCGCGGCTACCTGAACCGGCCGAAGCTGACCGCCGAGCGGTTCGTGGCGGACCCGTTCGGGCCCGGACGGCTGTACCGCACCGGCGACCTGGTGCGCTGGACCGACGATGGGCAACTGGTGTTCCTCGGCCGGGCCGACGAGCAGGTGAAGCTGCGCGGGTTCCGGATCGAGCCGGGGGAGATCGCCGCCGTCCTCCAGCAGCACCCGGCCGTGTCCCAGGCGGTCGTGCTCCTCCGCGAGGAGCGGCTCGTCGCCTACGTCGTCGGTGCCGCCGACGACCTGCGCGACTTCACGGCGGCGCGGCTGCCCGAGTACATGGTCCCCGCCGCGTTCGTCACCCTTGACGCGCTGCCGCTCACGGTCAACGGCAAGCTCGACCGCAAGGCGCTCCCCGCACCGCACTTCGAGGGCGGCTCCGGACGCGGCCCGGCGAACGTCCGCGAGGAGCTGCTCTGCCAGGCGTTCGCCGACGTCCTCGGCGTCGGCACGGTCGGCGTCGACGACAACTTCTTCACCCTCGGCGGGCACTCCCTGCTCGTGGTCCGGCTCGTCAGCCGGGTCCGGGCGGCCCTCGGCGTCGAATGCCCGGCCCGCGCCGTGTTCGACGCCCCCACCCCGGCCCGCCTGGCGGCCCGCCTCACCGGCGCCGCCGACGCCCGCAGGCTCCTCGTGCCGTCGCCCCGCCCGCCGCGGCTGCCGCTGTCCCCGGCGCAGCAGCGACTGTGGTTCATCGACCAGCTCGAAGGCCCCAGCCCGCTCTACAACATCCCGATGGTCCTCGAACTGACCGGGCCCGTCGACGCCGGCGCCCTCGAGGCGGCCCTGCTCGACGTGATCGGCCGGCACGAGGTGCTGCGCACCGTGTTCCCGGTCGCCGACGGCCGGCCGCACCAGCACGTCGTCCCCGTCGAGGAGCTCGGCTGGCGGCTGGACGTCGCCGACGTCGAGCCGGCAGAGCTGCGGCAGCGGGCGTCGGCCGCCGCAGGGCACGCCTTCGACCTCGCACGGGAGATCCCGGTCAAGGCCTGGCTGTTCGACGACGGCTCCGGCACCCGCGTCCTCGTCGCGGTCGTGCACCACATCGCGACCGACGGCTGGTCCAGCGGCCCGCTCGCCCGGGACGTGTCGGCCGCCTACTCGGCCCGGCTCGACGGCCGCGCGCCGCGGTGGGAGCCGCTGCCGGTCCAGTACGCCGACTACACGCTGTGGCAGCGGGACCTCCTCGGCGCCGAGAGCGACCCGGACAGCGTCGTCTCGCGGCAGGTCGCCCACTGGCGGCAGGTACTGGAGGGCGCGCCCGAGGAGCTGGCGCTGCCCGTCGACCGGCAGCGCCCGGCGGCGGCGACGTACCGCGGCCGCACCGTGCCCGTCGCTGTCCCGGCCGACGTCCACGCCCGCCTGCTGCGGGTCGCCCGCGAGCAGGGCGTGACCGTGTTCATGGTGCTGCAGGCCACCCTCGCGGTGCTGCTGCACCGGCTCGGCGCGGGCACCGACGTGCCGATCGGGGCGCCGATCGCCGGTCGTACCGACGAGAACCTCGACGACCTGGTCGGCTACTTCATCAACACGATGGTCATCCGGACGGACCTGACCGGCGACCCGACGTTCGAGCAGGTGCTGGCGCGGGTCCGCGCCGCGGGCGTGGCCGCCTACGACCAGCAGGACGTGCCGTTCGAACGCCTCGTCGAGGAACTCGCCCCGCAGCGCTCGTTGTCCCGGCACCCGCTGTTCCAGGTGATGCTCACCCTCCAGAACGCCCCCGACCAGGTGCTGCACCTGCCCGGAGTGGACGTGCGGGAGGCTCCGCGCGACGAGCCGCCGTCGAAGTTCGACCTCAACGCCATCGTCGCCGAGCAGTTCGACACCGCCGGCGCGCCGGCCGGGATCAGCGGCGGCCTGACCGGGTCGCTCGACCTGTTCGACCCCGCGTCCGTGACGGCGATCGCGGACCGCTGGGTCCGGGTCATCGCGGCGCTGGTCGCCGACCCCGGCGGCCGCGTGTCCGACGTGGAGGTGCTCGACCCCGCCGAACGGCAGCGGATCCTTCACGACTGGACCGGCACGCCGGCCGGCGTGCCGGTCGCGACGCTGCCGGAGCTGTTCGCGGCGCAGGTCGCCCGCACGCCCGACGCGGTGGCGGTCGTCAGTGACGACGCCGAGCTGACGTACGCCGACCTCGACGCCCGCGCGAACCGGCTCGCCGCGCACCTCACGGGTCTCGGCGCCGGCCCGGAGCGCCTCGTCGGCGTCTGCCTCGACCGCGGCGCCGACCTCATGGTGATGCTCCTGGCCGTGCTCAAGGCCGGCGCCGCCTACCTGCCGGTGGACCCGGGCTACCCGGCCGAGCGGATCGCGTTCATGCTCACCGACGCGGCACCCGTCGCCGTCCTCGCGTCGGCCGCGACCGCCGCCGCCCTGCCGGCCACCGGCGTGCCGGTCGTGATCCTCGACGACCTGCCGCCGTCCGGCGTGGCCGCCGCGCCGCCGGCCGCGCTGCTCCCGCAGCACCCGGCGTACGTCATCTACACGTCCGGCTCGACGGGCACCCCGAAGGGCGTCCTGGTCTCCCACGCCGGGTTCGCCGCGTTCGCCGCCGGCCACGCCCAGCTGCTCGGCGTCGGCCCCGGCGACCGGGTGGCGCAGTTCGCGTCGGCGAGCTTCGACACGTTCGGCTGGGAATGGTGCATGGCCCTGCTGCAGGGCGCCGCGCTCGTCGTCGTGCCCGCCGAGCACCGCTTCGGTGACGCGCTCACCGATCTCCTGCGGTCGCGGAGGGTGTCGTACGTGACGCTCCCGCCGGCCGTGCTGGCCCTGCTGGACCCGGCGTCGATCGACCCGGGCGTGACCATCATGGTCGCCGGCGAGGCGTGCCCGCCCGAGGTGATGGCGCGCTGGTCCGCCGGGCACCGCATGTTCAACTCGTACGGGCCGACGGAGACCACCGTCGACGCGACGCTGTGGCGGTGCGACCCGGCCGCCGCGCAGGTCGCGATCGGCCGGCCGGTCGTCGACACCCGCGTCCACGTCCTCGACGACCGGCTGCGGCCCGTCCCGCCCGGCGTCCCCGGCGAGCTGTACGTCGCCGGCGCCGGCCTCGCCCGCGGCTACGTCCGCCGCGCCGCCCTGACCGCGACCCGGTTCGTCGCGGACCCGTCCGGCGGCGGCCGGCTGTACCGCACCGGCGACGTGGTGCGCTGGACCGCGGGCGGCGACCTCGTGTTCGTCGGCCGGGCCGACGACCAGGTCAAGATCCGCGGCTTCCGGATCGAACCCGGCGAAATCGAGACCGTCCTCACCGCCCACCCGCTGGTGACCCGGGCGGTGGTCGTCGCCCGCGAGGACACCCCCGGCGACCGGCGCCTCGTCGCCTACGTCGTCGGCGCCGCCGACCCCGCCGGGCTGCGCGAGCACGTCGCCGCGCGGCTGCCGGAGTACATGGTGCCGTCGGCGGTCGTGCCCCTCGCCGAGATCCCACTCACGGTCAACGGCAAGCTCGACCGCGACGCCCTGCCCGCCCCCGACACCACCGGCGCCGCGACGCCGGGCCGCGGCCCCGCCGACGCCCGCGAAGCCGCGCTGTGCGAGGCGTTCGCCGAGCTGCTCGGCGTCGACTCGGTCGGCGTCGACGACGACTTCTTCGTCCTCGGCGGCCACTCGCTGCTCGCCGTCCGCCTGATCAGCCGGATCCGGGCGGCGCTGCAGGTCGAGGTCGACATCCGCACCCTGTTCGAGGCCCCGACGGTCGCCGGCCTCGCCGCGCGGCTGCCCGGCGCCTCTGACGCCCGCCCGGCGCTCGTGCCGCTGCCCCGCCCGTCGCGGCTGCCGCTGTCCTACGCGCAGCAACGGCTGTGGTTCGTCGGCCAGGTCGAGGGCCCCAGCGCGACGTACAACATCCCCATGGTGCTGGGGCTGTCCGGCGACGTCGACACCGGCGCCCTCGAGGCGGCCCTGCGCGACGTCGTCGACCGGCACGAGGTGCTGCGCACCGTGTTCCCGACCGCCGACGGCGAACCGTGCCAGCACATCGTCGCCGGCGCCGACCTGGACTGGCGGCTCCAGCGGGT
Source organism: Dactylosporangium sp. CA-152071 (assembly GCF_050936335.1). NCBI lineage: Bacteria > Bacillati > Actinomycetota > Actinomycetes > Micromonosporales > Micromonosporaceae > Dactylosporangium > Dactylosporangium sp. CA-152071. Next base: position 82,437 of record NZ_JBNJMZ010000002.1, read on the forward strand.
CACGGTGCCCGCCGGGGACCTTGCGGACGCGGTCGGCCGGGCCACCCAGCACCCGTTCGACCTCGCGACCGAGGTGCCGATCCGGGCCTCGCTGTTCACCACCGGGGACGGCGAGCAGGTGCTCGTCGTGGTCGTGCACCACATCGCCGGCGACGGCTGGTCGACCGGCCCGCTCGCTCGCGACGTGTCCGCGGCCTACGCGGCCCGCCGCGCCGGCCGTGCCCCCGGCTGGGCGGCACCGGCGGTCCAGTACGCCGACTACGCCCTGTGGCAGCGCGACCTCCTCGGCCGCGAAGACGACCCGGACAGCCTGATCTCCCGGCAGGTCGGCTACTGGCGGCAGGCCCTCGCGGGCGCGCCGGAGGAGCTGACGCTGCCGGTCGACCGGCAGCGTCCAGCGACTGCCGGGCACCGTGGCCACACCGTCGCCGTCGACGTCCCCGCCGACGTCCACGCCCGCGTGCGGGACCTCGCCCGGGACCGCGGCGTCACCGTCTTCATGGTGCTGCAGGCCGCGCTCGGTGCGCTGCTGTCGAAGCTCGGCGCCGGCACGGACGTCCCGATCGGCGTCGCGGTCGCCGGCCGCACCGACGAAGCCCTCAACGACCTGGTCGGCTTCTTCGTCAACACGCTCGTCATCCGCACCGACCTCGCCGGCGACCCGGCCTTCACCGAGATCCTGGACCGGGTCCGCGACACCGGCCTGGCCGGTTTCGAGCATCAGGACGTGCCGTTCGAGCGCCTCGTCGAGGAGCTGGCCCCGGCCCGTTCGCTGGCCCGGCACCCGCTGTTCCAGGTGATCCTGACCGTGCAGAACACCGCGGCGGCCGTCCTGGACCTGCCGGGCGTGCGGGTCACCGAGCTCGTGCCGGCGGCGCAGTCCGCGTCGGCGGCCACGTTCGACCTGGACCTCAACGTCGGCGAGCACGTCACCGGCGGCGACGTCCCGGCCGGGATCCGTGGGCGGCTGACCGGGTCGGCGGACCTGTTCGACGCCGGCACCGTCGCCGCGATCGCCGACCGGTGGGTCCGGCTGCTCGCCGCGGTGACCGCCGACCCCGGCACCCCGCTGTCCGCGGTCGACGTCATGACCGCCGGCGAGCGCCGGCGCGTCCTCGCCGACTGGAACGACACGTCCCAGCCGTTGCGGGCCGATCTCGTCCCGGCGTTGTTCGCGGAGCGGGTGGCGCGGACGCCGGATGCGGTGGCGGTGGTGTGTGACGGCGTGGGGGTGTCCTATGTGGACCTCGACGTCCGCGCGAACCGTCTGGCGCGCTACTTGGCTGGTGCGGGGGTGGGGCCTGACTCGGTCGTCGGCCTGTATCTGCCGCGTGGTGTCGACATGGTGGTGGCGTTGCTGGCGGTGTGGAAGGCGGGCGGCGCGTACCTGCCGGTCGACCTGGCCTATCCGGCGGAGCGGGTCGCGTTCATGCTTGCTGACGCGAAGGCGGCGGTGTTGCTGGGTCTTGAGGACGACCTGGACGAGTTGCCGGCGGGCCGGGTGCGGACCGTTGCGGTCGACGACCCGCGGATCGCCCGGCAGTCGCCAGATCCGTTGAATGTGGCGGTGCTGCCGGATCATCTCGCGTATGTCATCTACACGTCCGGTTCGACCGGCACGCCGAAGGGTGTGGCGGTCACCCACGGCGGTCTGACGAACTATGCGCAGTGGGCAGCGGTGGAGTACGGTCCGGCCGGTCAGGGTGCGGTGTTGCACTCCTCCCTGGCGTTCGACCTGACGGTGACGAGCGTGGTCGTGCCGCTGATCGCGGGGTCGCGGGTGGTGGCCAGCGTCGACGGCGGCGCGGAGGGGTTGGCGGACGTGGTCAACGGCTCCGGCGGGTTCGACGTGGTGAAGGTCGTCCCCGCGCACCTGCCGATGCTGAGCGAGCTGCTGACCGGCCCGACCGCCAAGGTACTCGTCGTCGGTGGCGAGGCGCTCCTGGCCGCGCCGGTCCGGGACTGGCTCTCGCACTCGCCCGGCTCGGTCGTCGTGAACGAGTACGGGCCGACCGAGACCGTCGTCGGCTGCTGCGTGTACCGCGTCGCCGCCGGCCAGGACCTCGCGGACCAGGTGCCCATCGGCAGGCCGATCGCCAACACCCGCCTGTACGTGCTGGACGAGCGGCTGCAGCCGGTGCCGGTCGGCGTGGCCGGCGAGCTGTACATCGGCGGCGCGCAACTGGCCCGCGGCTACGTGGGCCGCGCCGGGCTGACGGCGGGCCGGTTCGTCGCCGACCCGCTCGGCGGCGGTGAGCGGCTGTACCGCACCGGCGACGTCGTGCGCTGGAACGCCGACGGGAACCTGGTCTACCTCGGCCGCGCCGACGAGCAGGTGAAGATCCGCGGATACCGGATCGAACCCGGCGAGATCGAGGCCGTGCTGACCGGGCACCGGCAGGTCACCCAGGCGGCCGTCGTCGTCCGCGAGGACGTCCCCGGCGACCGGCGGCTCGTCGCGTACGTCGTCGGCGCCACCGGCGGGCTGCGGGAGTTCGTCGCGGCCCGCCTCCCCGAGTACATGGTGCCGGCCGCGTTCGTGGCCCTGGACGCGCTACCGCTGACCGGCAACGGCAAGCTCGACCGGCGGGCGCTGCCCGCACCCGACGCCACCGGCGCCGGCACGTCGAGCCGCGGCCCCGCCGACGCCCGCGAGACCGCCCTGTGCGCCGCGTTCGCCGACGTCCTCGGCCTCGGCACCGTCGGCGTCGACGACGACTTCTTCGCCCTCGGCGGCCACTCCCTGCTCGCCGTCCGTCTCGTCAGCCGGATCCGGGCCACCCTCGGCGTCGAGATCGACATCCGGACCCTGTTCGACAGCCCGACCGTCGCCGGACTCGCCGCCCGCCTCCCGGACGCCGGCACGGCGAGGCCCGCCCTGACGCCACAGGTCCGCCCGGAGCGCCTGCCGCTGTCGTACGCGCAGCAACGCCTCTGGTTCATCGGCCGGCTCGAAGGCCCCAGCCCCACCTACAACGTCCCGGTCGTGCTGCGCCTCTCCGGTGCGGTGGACGTCGCCGCGCTCGACGCCGCGCTGCGCGACGTGATCGGGCGGCACGAGGTCCTGCGGACCGTGTTCCCCGTCGCCGGCGGCGCACCGTTCCAGCGGATCCTCGACGACAGCGAGTGGCGCGACGGCTGGCGTCTCGAGGTGTCCGAGGGCAGCCCTGAGGCGGTCACCGCCGCGACCCGGCACCCGTTCGACCTGGAGCGGGAGATCCCGATCCGGGCGTCGCTGTTCCTCGACGAGTCCGTCCTGGTCGTCGTCGTCCACCACATCGCGGGCGACGGCTGGTCCACCGGCCCCCTCGCGGCGGACCTGACGACGGCGTACACGGCCAGGCTGTCCGGTGCCGCTCCACAGTGGACGCCGCTGCCGGTCCAGTACGCCGACTACGCGCTCTGGCAGCGTGACGTGCTCGGCTCGGAGGACGACCCGGGCAGCGTCATCGCCCGGCAGGTCGCCCACTGGCGGCAGGCCCTCGCCGGCGCGCCGGACGAGCTGGAGCTCCCCACCGACCACGCCCGCCCGGCGGCGGCGAGCCACGTCGGCCACACCGTGCCGCTGCACATCCCCGCGGGGGTGCACGCCCGCCTGCGCGACGTGGCCCGCGATCACGGCGCGACGGTGTTCATGGTCGTCCAGGCCGCGGTCGGGGTGCTGTTGTCGAAGCTGGGTGCGGGCACGGATGTGCCGATCGGGACGGCGGTCGCTGGTCGTACCGACGAGGCGCTGGACGGTCTGGTCGGGTTCTTCGTGAATACGTTGGTGTTGCGGATGGATCTTTCTGGGGATCCGACGTTTGTGGAGTTGTTGGGTCGGGTGCGGGAGGGTGGTCTGGCGGCGTTCGAGCATGCGGATGTGCCGTTCGAGCGTCTGGTGGAGGAGTTGTCGCCGGCGCGGTCGTTGTCGCGGCATCCGCTGTTCCAGGTGATGCTGACCGTGCAGAACACGGCCGACCCCGTCCTCGAACTGCCCGGCGTCACCGTCACGGCGTCCGCCGGGGCGGCACCGGCGGCCAAGTTCGACCTCGACGTGGCGGTGTCGGAGCGATACACCAAGGACGGCGCCCCGGCCGGCCTCACCGGCGACGTCACCGGCGCCGCGGACCTGTTCACCGCCGGCACCGTGACCCGCCTCGCCGACCGGCTGCTCCGCGTCCTCGCCGCCGTCGCCGCCGAGCCGGCGGCCCGCTTGTCCGATGTGGACGTCCTCGATCCCGCCGAGCGCCGGCAGGTCCTGTCGGACTGGAACCCGGCGGTCGGCGTGGCGCCGGCGGGGACGCTGCCGTCGGTGTTCGCCGCGATCGCCGCCGCCACGCCGGCGGCGATCGCGCTGGTCGACGGTGACGCGCGCCTGTCCTACGCGGAGCTGGACGCCCGCTCCAACCGGGTGGCCCGCCTCCTGGTGGACCGTGGTGTGCGGCCGGAGGATCTGGTCGCGGTACAGATGTCGCGCTCGGCGGACCTGGTCGTGGCGCTGCTGGGTGTGCTGAAGGCCGGTGCGGGCTACCTGCCGATCGATCCGGCGTACCCGGCGGAGCGGGTGGCGTTCATGCTCGCCGACGCCCGTCCGGCGCTGCTGCTGACCGACCTGTCTGAAGTCTCGGACAGTGACGCCCCGGTGGAGGTGCCGGGCCTGCTGCTGGACCACCCGGCGTACGTGATCTACACGTCGGGGTCGACCGGCACGCCGAAGGGCGTCGTCGTGTCGCACCGCAACGTGATGACGCTGCTGGCCGCGACGGCGGAGCGGTTCGCGTTCGGCGCGGATGACGTGTGGACGTGGTTCCACTCGTTCGCGTTCGACTTCTCGGTGTGGGAGCTGTGGGGCGCCCTGCTGCACGGCGGCACCGTGGTCGTGGTTCCGTTCGACGTGTCCCGCTCCCCGGCGGACTTCTGGGACCTGCTGGTCCGTGAGCGGGTCACGGTGTTGAACCAGACCCCGTCGGCGTTCTACCAGCTGACCCCGGCACCGAGCGCCCTGCGCGTGGTCGTGTTCGGCGGCGAGGCCCTCGACCCGTCGCGCCTCGCCGGCTGGTGGGACCGCGGTGTCCAGCTGGTGAACATGTACGGCATCACGGAGACGACGGTCCACGTCACCTACCGTCTCCTCGACGGTCCGGTGTCCGGCAGCGTCATCGGCCGGGGACTTCCCGGCCTGCGGGTGTTCGTCCTGGACGAGCGGCTGCAGCCGGTCCCGGTCGGCGTGGCCGGTGAGATGTATGTCGCGGGCGCACAGCTGGCCCGTGGCTACGCCGGCCGTGCGGGCCTCACCAGCAGCCGGTTCGTGGCGAGTCCGTTCGGCGCTGGTGAGCGGATGTACCGCTCCGGTGACCGGGCCCGTTGGACCGCCGACGGTGATCTCGTGTTCGTGGGTCGCTCCGACGACCAGGTGAAGGTCCGCGGGTTCCGGATCGAGCCGGGTGAGGTCGAGGCCGTCCTGCTGACCCATCCGGAGGTCTCGCAGGCCGCCGTCCTGCTGCGTGAGGACCGGCTCGTGGCCTACGTGGTCGGTGCCGTCGAAGGGCTGCGTGAGCACGTCGCGGCGTCGTTGCCGGAGTACATGGTGCCGGCCGCGTTCGTGGCCCTGGACGTGCTGCCGCTGACGGTGAACGGCAAGCTGGACCGGCGGGCGTTGCCCGCGCCGCAGTTCCAGGCCGGTGCGGGACGTGGACCCGCGAACGTCCACGAGGAACTGCTGTGCGCCGCCTTCGCGCATGTGCTCGACCTGGACGCGGTCGGCGTCGACGACGACTTCTTCGCCCTCGGCGGGCACTCCCTGCTCGCCGTTCGCCTCGTCGAGTGGCTCCGGGAACGGGGCGTCGCCGTGTCCGTCCGGGCGCTGTTCGAGACCCCGTCCCCGGCCGGCCTCGCCGCGACCGCCGGGCCGGTGCCGGTCGCCGTGTCCGGCACCCTCACGGACCTGACCGAGGACGAGCTGCGGATCGTCACCGCCGCCGTCGCCGAGGGCGACATCGCCGACATCTACCCCCTCGCCCCGCTGCAGGAAGGCATCCTCTTCCACCACCTCCTCGCCGGCGGTGGCGACGACGCCTACGTGCTGTCCACCGTCCTCGCCTTCGACGGCCGCGCCCGCCTCGACGCGTTCACCGCGGCGCTGCAGCAGGTGATCGACCGGCACGATGTGTTCCGCACCTCCGTCGTGTGGGAGGGGCTGCGCGAACCGGTCCAGGTGGTGTGGCGGAGCGCCACGCTGCCGGTCGTCGAGGTCGGCGGCGTCGACGAGGTCGGCCGGTCCATGGACCTCGGGCGGGCCCCGCTGCTCGACGTCCACGTCAGCCCCGAGGCGGACGGCCGGTGGCTGGCCCTCGTCCGAGTTCATCACCTGGTCCAGGACCACACCGCCCTCGACGTCGTCCTCGGCGAGATCCAGGCCGTCCTCGACGGCCGCGCCGCCGACCTGCCGGAGCCGGTCCCGTTCCGGAACTTCGTTGCCCAGGCCCGCGCCACAGGCGGGCACGAGGAGCACTTCCGCGCCCTGCTCGCCGGCGTCGACGAGCCGACCGTCGCCTTCGGCGTCGCGGGCGTCCACGGCGACGGCTCCGACGTCGTCACGGCCCACCTGGGGGTCGAGCCGGCCCTCGCGCACCGGCTGCGGGACGCGGCCCGGCGGCTCGGCGCCAGCCCGGCCACCGTCATGCACGTCGCCTGGTCCCGGGTCCTCGCCGCCGTCTCGAGCCGTACCGACATCGTGTTCGGCACCGTCCTCCTCGGCCGCATGAACGCCGGAACCGGCGCCGAGCGGGTCCCCGGCGCGTTCATCAACACGCTGCCCGTCCGCGTCCGCACCGGCGACCTCGACGCGGCCGCCGCCGTCGCCGGCATGCGCCGCCAGCTCGCCGGCCTCCTCGAACACGAGCACGCCTCGCTCGCGCTGGCGCAGCGGGTCAGCGCCGTCCCCGCCGACGAGCCACTGTTCACGACCCTGTTCAACTACCGGCACGCCGGCACCGGCGGCCCGGCCCGCACCGGCGGGTTCGAGGTCCTCTCCGCCCGCGAACGGACGAACTACCCGCTGACCGTGTCCGTCGACGACGACGGCACCGGCTTCGCGTTCGCGGTCGACGCCGCCGCCCCCATCGACCCGCACGCGGTCGCCGCCATGCTGCACACCGCGACGGCGGGTCTCGTCGCCGCCCTGTCGCAGGGCGCCCCGGAGCCGCTCGCCACCATCGACGTGCTCGGCGAGGTCGAGCGCCGCCAGGTCCTGTCGGAGTGGAACCCCGCGGTCGACGTGACGCCGGCCGGCACGCTGGTGTCCGTGTTCGCGGCACAGGCCGCCAGCGCCCCTGCCGCGACCGCTCTGGTCGACGGCGACCTGCGTCTGTCGTACGCGGAGCTGGACGCCCGCTCCAACCGGGTGGCCCGCTTCCTCGCCGGTCGTGGCGTCGGTCCGGAGAGCCTGGTCGCCGTGCAGATGGACCGCTCCGCCGACCTGGTCGTGGCGCTGCTCGGCGTCCTGAAGGCGGGCGCCGGCTACCTGCCGATCGACCCGGCGTACCCGGCGGAGCGGGTGGCGTTCATGCTGGCGGACGCCCGGCCGGCGCTGGTCATGTCCGATCTTTCGGACCTGCCGGACGACGACAGCGCCGTTCAGGTCCCGGGCCTGCTGCTGGACCACCCGGCGTACGTGATCTACACGTCGGGGTCGACCGGCACGCCGAAGGGCGTCGTCGTGTCGCACCGCAACGTGATGACGCTGCTGGCCGCGACGGCGGAGCGGTTCGTGTTCGGCGCGGATGACGTGTGGACGTGGTTCCACTCGTTCGCGTTCGACTTCTCGGTGTGGGAGCTGTGGGGCGCGCTTCTGCACGGCGGCACAGTCGTCGTCGTGCCCTTCGACGTGTCCCGGTCCCCGGCGGAGTTCGCCGCGCTGCTGGACCGCGAACAGGTGACCGTCCTGAACCAGACCCCGTCCGCGTTCTACCAGCTGACGGCGGCACCGAGCGCCCTGCGCGTGGTCGTGTTCGGCGGCGAGGCCCTGGACCCGGCGCGCCTCACCGCGTGGTGGGACCGCGGTGTCCGGTTGGTGAACATGTACGGCATCACGGAGACGACGGTCCACGTCACCTACCGTCTCCTCGACGGTCCGGTGTCCGGCAGCGTCATCGGCCGAGGGCTTCCCGGCCTGCGGGTGTTCGTCCTGGACGAGCGGCTGCAGCCGGTCCCGGTCGGCGTGGCCGGTGAGATGTATGTCGCGGGCGCACAGCTGGCCCGTGGCTACGCCGGCCGTGCGGGCCTCACCAGCAGCCGGTTCGTGGCGAGTCCGTTCGGCGCTGGTGAGCGGATGTACCGCTCCGGTGACCGGGCCCGTTGGACCGCCGACGGTGATCTCGTGTTCGTGGGTCGCTCCGACGACCAGGTGAAGGTCCGCGGGTTCCGGATCGAGCCGGGTGAGGTCGAGGCCGTCCTGCTGACCCATCCGGAGGTCTCGCAGGCCGCCGTCCTGCTGCGTGAGGACCGGCTCGTGGCCTACGTGGTCGGTGCCGTCGAAGGGCTGCGTGAGCACGTCGCGGCGTCGTTGCCGGAGTACATGGTGCCGGCCGCGTTCGTGGCCCTGGACGCGTTGCCGCTGACGGTGAACGGCAAGCTGGACCGGCGGGCGCTGCCCGCGCCGCAGTTCCAGGCCGGTGCCGGACGTGGACCCGCGAACGTCCACGAAGAGCTGCTGTGCGCCGCGTTCGCGCAGGTGCTCGACCTGGATGCGGTCGGCGTCGTCGACGACTTCTTCGCCCTCGGCGGGCACTCCCTGCTCGCCGTCCGCCTCGTCAGCCGCATCCGCACCGTCCTCGGCGTCGAACTGCCGCTGCGGGACCTCTTCGACCACCCGACCGTCGCCCTGCTCGCCGCCCGCCTGTCCGGCGCCGGCACGGCCAGGTCCGCGCTCGGGCCGCAGCCCCGCCCGCAGCGGCCGCCGCTGTCATACGCACAGCAGCGCCTCTGGTTCATCGACCAGCTCGAAGGCCCCGCCGCCACCTACACCATCCCGACCGTGCTGGAGCTCACCGGCACCGTGGACGCCGCCGCGCTCGAAGCGGCGTTCCGGGACGTCATCGCCCGCCACGAGGTGCTCCGCACCGTCTTCCCCGCCGAGGGCAACCTGCCGTTCCAGCGGATCCTCGACGACGCCGAATGGCGCCTCGAGGTCGCGGACAGCACGCCGGACGCGATCGCCGCGGCCGCCGCCCGCCCGTTCGACCTGGCGACCGACCTGCCGATCCGGGCGTCGCTGTTCACCGGGCCTGACCGGCACACCCTCGTCGTGGTCCTGCACCACATCGCCGGCGACGCCTGGTCCGCCGGCCCGCTGGCGGCCGACCTGTCGGCGGCCTACGCGGCCCGGCGCGGCGGTGCCGCCCCACAGTGGACGCCGCTGCCGGTCCAGTACGCGGACTACGCGCTCTGGCAGCGTGACGTGCTCGGCTCGGAGGACGACCCGGGCAGCGTCATCGCCCGGCAGGTCGCCCACTGGCGGCAGACCCTCGCCGGGGCGCCGGCGGAGCTCACCCTGCCGGCCGACCGGCCCCGCCCCGCCGTCGCGAGCCACACCGGGCACAGCGCCGCCCTGCACCTGCCCGCCGACGTGCACGCGCGGCTGCGGACCGTCGCCCGCGAGCACGGCGTCACCGTGTTCATGGTCGTCCAGGCCGCGGTCGGGGTGCTGTTGTCGAAGCTGGGTGCGGGCACGGATGTGCCGATCGGGACGGCGGTGGCTGGTCGTACCGACGAGGCGTTGGACGGTCTGGTCGGGTTCTTCGTGAATACGTTGGTGTTGCGGATGGATCTTTCTGGGGATCCGACGTTTGTGGAGTTGTTGGGTCGGGTGCGGGAGGGTGGTCTGGCGGCGTTCGAGCATGCGGATGTGCCGTTCGAGCGTCTGGTGGAGGAGTTGTCGCCGGCGCGGTCGTTGTCGCGGCATCCGCTGTTCCAGGTGATGCTGACCGTGCAGAACACCGCCGACCCCGTCCTCGACCTGCTCGGCGTCACCGTCACGGCCGCGGCCGCCGGGCCGGTCGCGGCGAAGTTCGACCTCGACGTCGCCGTCACCGAGGGCCCCGCCGGCCTCGCCGGCACGGTCACCGGATCCGCGGACCTGTTCGACGCCGGCACCGTCGACCGGCTCGCGGACCGCCTCGCCCGCGTGCTGACCACGGTCGTCACCGCACCCGCCACCCGGCTGTCCGAAGTGGACATCCTCGGACCGGCCGAACGGCACCGCGTCCTCGTCGACTGGAACGCGACCGGGTTCACCGTGCCGCAGACCACCCTGCCCGCGCTGTTCGCCGCGCAGGCGGCCCGCACCCCGGACGCGACCGCCGTCGTCTGCGGCGCCGGGTCCGTCACGTACGCGCGGCTGCACGCCCGCTCCAACGGGTTCGCCCGACACCTGCGCGGACTCGGCGTCGGACCGGAGATGGTCGTCGGTGTCCGGATGCGTCGCGGGATCGACCTGCTGGTCGCTGTGCTTGGCATTCTCAAGGCCGGCGGCGCCTACCTGCCGCTCGACCCGGACCTGCCGGACGAGCGGGTGGAGTTCATGGTCGCCGACGCCGGCGCCGTCCTTGTCGTGACCGAGGTGGTCGGCGGCGACGCTGCCGACCTCGACGTGGCGCTGCTGCCGTCGCATCCGGCCTATGTCATCTACACGTCGGGCTCGACCGGCACGCCGAAGGGTGTGGTGGTCGAGCATCGTTCGGTGGCGGCGTTGGTGCGGTGGGCGGGGGAGCGGTTCGGTGGTGGGCTGTTCGAGCGGGTGCTGGGCGCGACGTCGCTGAGCTTCGACGTGTCGGTGTTCGAGCTGTTCGGTCCGCTGTGCAGCGGCGGATCCGTCCGCCTCGTCGACGACCTCCTCGCCCTCGCCGACGCGCCGGTGGACGACGCGTCACTGATCTGCGCCGTGCCGTCGGCGCTCGTGCCGGTGATCGGATCCGTGACCGCAGGCATGGCGGTCCTGGCCGGCGAAGGCCTCTCGGCGACCGTCCTGGACACGGTCCGGGCCGCGGTACCGGCGGTCGCGAACATCTACGGCCCGACCGAGGCGACCGTCTACGCCACCGCCTGGTTCGACGACGGCGCGACCCGCACGGTCCCGCCGATCGGCCGGCCCATCGGTGGCACCCGCGTGTACGTCCTCGACGACCGCCTGCAGCCGGTCGCGCCCGGCGTGGCGGGCGAGCTGTACCTGGCCGGCACCGGCATCGCGCGCGGCTACCTGAACCGGCCGGGTCTGACCGCCGACCGGTTCGTCGCGGACCCGTTCGGCGCCGGTGGACGCCTGTACCGGACGGGTGACGGCGTGCGGTGGGACGCCGACGGCAACCTGGTCTACCTAGGCCGCAGCGACCAGCAGGTGAAGGTCCGCGGGTTCCGCGTCGAACCCGGCGAGATCGAAGCCGTCCTCGCCGGGCACGCCGACGTGACCCAGGCCGTCGTCGTCGCCCGCGATGACCGGCTCGTCGCCTACGCGGCCGGCACCGCCGACAGCGTCGCCCTGCGTAAGCTCGCCGCGTCGCGGCTGCCGGACTACATGGTGCCCGCCGCGATCGTCGTGCTCGACGCGCTGCCGCTCAACGCCAACGGCAAGCTCGACCGCCGGGCACTGCCGGACCCGCGGTTCACCTCCGGCGCCGGGCGGGGACCCGCCGGTGTGCGGGAAGAGCTCCTCTGCCAGGCGTTCGCCGACGTGCTCGGCCTCGACACCGTCGGCGTCGACGACGACTTCTTCGCCCTCGGCGGGCACTCCCTGCTCGCCGTCCGTCTCACGGCACGGGTCCGCACCGTCCTCGGCGTCGAGGTGCCGCTGCGGACCCTGTTCGAGGCGCCGACCGTCGCCGGCCTCGCCGCCCGGCTCGCCGGCGCGGGCGAACCCAGGGCCGCCGTCGAACGCCGGACCCGACCGCAGCAGGTGCCGCTGTCCTACGCCCAGCAGCGCGTGTGGTTCATCGGACAGCTGGAAGGCCCCAGCGCCACGTACAACATCCCCGCCGTGCTCGACCTCACCGGCGACGTCGACGTCGAGGCGCTCGACGCCGCGCTACGGGACGTCATCGACCGGCACGAGGTGCTGCGCACCGTCTTCCCCGTCGCGGACGGCGCACCGTTCCAGCGGATCCTCGACGACAGCGGGCAGGCCGGCTGGCACCTGGAGACCGTCGAAGGCGGCCAGGACGCCGTCGACGCGGCGACCCGGCACACGTTCGACCTGGCGACCGAGATCCCGATCCGGGCGTGGCTGTTCGGCGGCCGCACGCTGGTCGTCGTCGTCCACCACATCGCCGGCGACGGCTGGTCGACCGGCATCCTCGCCCGCGACCTCGGCACCGCGTACGCGGCCCGGCTGGAAGGCGCCGCGCCGCGGTGGACGCCTTTGCCGGCGCAGTACACCGACTACGCCCTCTGGCAGCGGGACCTGCTCGGATCCGCCGACGACCCGGGCAGCCTCATCGCCAGGCAGGTCGGCTACTGGCGGCAGGCGCTCGCCGGCGCCCCCGAGGAGCTCGCGCTCCCGACCGACCGGCGCCGCCCCGCCGTGGCCGGGCACACCGGCCACAGCGTCACGGTGCACGTCCCGGCGGGCCTGCACGCCCGCGTCCGGGACCTGGCCCGCGAACGCGGGGTCACGGTGTTCATGGTGCTGCAGGCCGCGTTCGGGGTGCTGCTGTCGAGGCTCGGCGCCGGTACCGACGTGCCGATCGGCACTCCGGTCGCGGGCCGCACCGACGAGGCCCTCGAGGACCTGGTCGGCTTCTTCGTCAACACCCTCGTCCTGCGGACCGACCTCGGCGGCGACCCCAGCTTCACCGAGCTGCTCGACCGGGTGCGGGACACGGGACTCGCCGCGTTCGAGCACGCCGACGTGCCGTTCGAACGCCTCGTCGAGGACCTCGCCCCGGCCCGGTCCCTCGCCCGGCACCCGCTGTTCCAGGTCCTGCTGACCCTGGAGAGCGCCGCCGAGGTGACCGTCGACCTGCCGGGCGCCGGCAGCCGGCCGGCGTCCGCCGGGTCCCGGGCCGCCAAGTTCGCCCTCGACCTCGCCGTCGCCGAGACGTTCGGCGCCGAAGGGACCGCGGCCGGACTGCGCGGCGTCCTGACCGGCGCGGCGGACCTGTTCGAGCAGGAGACCGTCGCGTCGATCGCCGGACGCTGGGTGCGGGTCCTCGACGCGGTCGTCGCCGACCCGGCCCGGCCGGTGTCCGACGTGGACGTCCTCGACGACACCGAACGGCGCCGGATCCTCGCGGACTGGAACGACACGGCCACCGCCGTGCCGGACGCGACGCTGCCCGCGCTGTTCGCGGCGCAGGCGGCCAGGACCCCGGAGGCCGTCGCGGTGCTGTCCGGCGGCACCGCCGTCACCTACGCCGACCTGGAGGCCCGTGCGAACCAGGTCGCGCACCTGCTGCTCGCGCGCGGCGCCGGGCGGGAGTCCGTCGTCGGCGTCTGCCTGCGGCGCGGCCCCGACCTGGTCGCGGCGCTGCTCGGCGTGCTCAAGGCCGGCGGCGCCTACCTGCCAGTCGACCCCGAGTACCCCGCGGAGCGGGTCGCGTTCGTCCTCGCCGACGCGGGCGCCGTGTGTGTCCTCACCGACGCCGCGTCCGCCGGTGCCACGGCCGGCGCGGCGGCACCGGTCCTGACGCTCGACGACCCGGCACCGCCCCCCGGCCCGGCGGCCGTCGAGGTGACCCCGGCGCAGCTCGCGTACCTCATCTACACGTCCGGATCGACGGGCACCCCGAAGGGCGTCGCCGTCGAGCACGGCGCGCTCGTCAACTTCCTCACCGCGATGCAGGACCGGTTCGGCCTCACCGCCGCCGACCGGCTCCTCGCCGTGACGACCGTCGGGTTCGACATCGCCGCGCTGGAGCTGTACCTGCCGCTGCTGCACGGCGCCACCGTCGTGCTCGCCGGGCGGGACGAGGTCCGCGACCCGCGGCTGCTGCGCGACCTGGTGCGCGGGCACGGCGTCACCGTCGTGCAGGGCACGCCGAGCCTGTGGCAGGCGCTGACCACCGACGCCGACACCGGCGACTGGGGCGGCGTGCGGGTCCTCGTCGGCGGCGAGGCGCTCCCGGCCGGCCTGGCGGGCACGCTCGCCGGTCGGGCCGCGTCGGTCACGAACCTCTACGGCCCGACCGAGACGACCGTCTGGTCCACGGCCGCCGGCGTCACCGGCACCGGCGGCGTCACGATCGGCCGGCCGATCGCCAACACCCGCGTCCTCGTCCTCGACGACCGGCTCCACCCGGTGCCCGCCGGGGTCGCCGGGGAGCTGTACATCGGCGGCGCCGGCGTGGCCCGCGGATACCGGAGACGCCCCGGCCTGACCGCCGAACGGTTCGTCGCCGACCCCACCGGCTCCGGCGAGCGCGTGTACCGCACCGGCGACGTCGTGCGCTGGACGGCCGGCGGAGACCTCGTCTACCTGTCCCGCGCCGACACGCAGGTGAAGCTGCGCGGCTTCCGGATCGAACCCGGCGAGGTCGAAGCGGTCCTGCTCGGCCACCCCGGCGTCGCCCGGGCGGCGGTCGCGCTGCGCGAGGACCGCCTCGTCGCCTACGTCGTCGGCGCCACCGACGGGCTCCGGGAGCACGCGGCGGAGCGCCTGCCGGAGTACATGGTGCCGTCGGCGTTCGTCGTGCTCGACGCGCTGCCGCTGACCCCGAACGGCAAGCTCGACCGCAGGGCGCTGCCGGAGCCGCGGTTCGAGACCGGCGCCTCACGCGTTCCGGCGTCCGCGCACGAGGAGCTGCTGTGCCTCGCGTTCGCCGACGTCCTCGGCGTCGACACTGTCGGGGTCGACGACGACTTCTTCGCCCTCGGCGGGCACTCGCTGCTCGCCGTCCGGCTCGTCAGCAGGGTCCGCGCCGTCCTCGGCGTCGAGGTGCCGCTGCGGGCGCTGTTCGAGGCGCCGACGGTGGCCGGGCTCGCCGCCCGCCTCCCGGGTGCGGGCACGGCCCGGGCCGGCCTGGCCGGGACGGTCCGGCCGGAGCGGCTGCCGGTGTCCTACGCGCAGCAGCGGCTGTGGTTCATCAGCCAGCTGGAAGGCCCCAGCGCCACCTACAACATCCCCCTCGCCGTGCGGCTGACCGGCGCCGTCGACGTGGCCGCGCTCGGCGCCGCGCTGCGTGACGTCATCGGGCGGCACGAGGTGCTGCGGACCGTCCTGCCGACCGAGGACGGCGACCCGTTCCAGCGGATCCTCGACCTCGACGAGCTCGACTGGCACCTCGAGGTGACGGAGGGCGGCCCGGATGCGGTCGCCCGGGCCGCGGAGCACGCGTTCGACCTGGCGACCCAGATCCCGATCCGGGCCTGGCTGTTCACCCCCGACAACCTGCTCGTCGTCGTCATCCACCACATCGCGGCCGACGCGTGGTCGATGCGTCCCCTCGCCGCGGACCTGTCGGCCGCCTACACCGCCCGCCTCGCCGGAGACGCTCCACAGTGGACGTCGCTACCGGTCCAGTACGCGGACTACGCCCTGTGGCAGCGGGACCTGCTCGGCTCCGAGGAGGACCCGGACAGCGTCATCGCCGGGCAGGTCGGCTACTGGAAGCGGGCCCTCGCCGGGGCACCGGAGGAGCTGACGCTGCCCGCCGACCGGCCCCGCCCGGCGGTCGGCAGCCACCGCGGGCACACCGTGCCGGTCGAGATCCCGGCGAGCCTGCACGAGCGGCTCCGCGCCGTCGCCCGGGCCGAAGGCGTCACCATGTTCATGCTCCTGCAGGCCGCGTACGCCGTCCTCATGGCGAAGCTGGGCGCCGGCACGGACATCCCGGTCGGCACGGCGGTCGACGCCCGCGGCGACGAGGCCCTCGACGGACTCGTCGGCTCGTTCGTCAACACGCTCGTCATCCGCAGCGACCTGTCCGGCGACCCGGCGTTCACCGACGTGCTCGCCGCGATGCGCCGCACTGCCCTGGCCGCGCTCGAACACGCCGACGTGCCGTTCGAGCGGCTCGTGGAGGAGCTCGCCCCGGCCCGGTCCCTGGCCCGGCACCCGCTGTTCCAGGTGCTGCTGACCGTGCAGACCGGCGAGGAGCCGGTCCTCGACCTCCCCGGCATCCAGGCCGGCGGGTCCGCGGCGGCGCCGGCGCCGACCGCCGCGAAGTTCGACCTCGCCGCGGTCGTCGGCGAGACCTACGACGCCGCCGGTGCGCCGGCCGGGATCGCCGGCGGGCTGACGGGGTCGGCGGACCTGTTCGACGCCGGCACCGTGGCCGCGATCGGCCGGCGCTGGCTGCGGCTCCTCGAGGCCGTCGCGGCCGACCCGGGCCGGCGTCTGTCCACGGCCGACGTCCTGGAGCCGGCCGAACGGGACCTCGTGCTGCACGCCTGGAACGACACCGCCACAGCACTGCCGGCGCTGCTCGTCCCGGAGATGGTCGCGGCGCAGGACCCGGGCGCGGTCGCCCTGGTCGCGGACGGCGCCGAGCTGACCTACGGCGAGCTGGACGCCCGGGCCAACCGGCTCGCCCGGTACCTGACCGGCCAGGGCGTCGGCACGGAGTCCGTCGTCGCGCTCTGCCTGCCACGCGGCGCCGACATGATCGTCGCGATCCTCGCAGTGTGGAAGGCAGGCGGCGCGTACCTGCCGCTCGACCCGGGCCACCCGGTCGACCGGATCGCGTTCATGCTCGCCGACGCGAAGGCGGCGCTGCTGCTCGGCGCCGAGGACGTGCTCGACGACCTGCCGGCCGGCCGGGTCCGGATGGTCGCCGTCGAGAACCCCCGGATCGCCGCGACGCCCGCCGACCCGGTCCAGGCCCGCGCGCTGCCCGGCCACCTGGCCTACGTCATCTACACGTCGGGCTCGACCGGCACCCCGAAGGGGGTCGGGGTCACCCACGGCGGCCTCGCCAACTACGTCGCGTCGGTGCCGGCCCGCGTCGGGCTGTCCGGGCCCGGCCGCTACGCCGTCCTGCAAGGACAGGTGACCGACCTCGGCAACACCGTCGTGTTCGGCGCCCTCGCCTCCGGCGGCACGCTGCTCGTCGCCCCCGAAGGGGCGGTGACCGACCCGGCGGCGCTCGCCGCGTTCGTCACCGCCGAACGGGTCGACGCGTTCAAGGTCGTCCCGTCGCACCTGGCGGCCCTCGGCACGATCGTGCCGGCCCGCGGGCTGGTCCTCGGCGGCGAGGCGGCGCCGGCCGCCTGGCTTCAGGACCTCGTCGCCACGGCCGGCGACCGGCCGGTGTACAACCACTACGGCCCGACCGAGACGACGATCGGCGTGCTGACCACCCGGTTGTCCGGCGACTCGCCGGTGCCGATCGGCCGGCCCGTCGCCAACACCCGCGTGTACGTCCTCGACGCCCGCCTCCGGCCGGTGCCGCTGGGCGTCGCGGGGGAGCTGTACGTCGGCGGGGCGCAGCTCGCCCGCGGGTACGTGGACCGCTCCGGGCTCACCGCGTCCCGTTTCGTCGCCGACCCGTTCGGCACCGGCGGCCGCCTCTACCGCACCGGCGACGTCGTGCGCTGGGCCCCTTCCGGCGACCTGGCCTACCTGGGCCGCGCCGACGAGCAGGTGAAGATCCGCGGCTTCCGGGTCGAGCCCGGCGAGGTCCAGGCCGTCCTCGCCGCACACCGCCTGGTGTCGCAGGCCGCGGTCGTCGTCCGCGAGGACCGGCCCGGGGACCTGCGCCTCGTCGCCTACGTCGCCGGCGACGCCGAACCGGCCGCGCTGCGCGAGCACGTCGCGGCCCGCCTGCCGGAGCACATGGTGCCGGCCGCCGTGGTCATCCTCGACACGCTGCCGCTCACCAGCAACGGCAAGCTCGACCGCAAGGCGCTGCCGGCGCCGGCCTACGCGGGCACCGCGGGGACCGGGCGCCCCCCGGCCAACGAGCGGGAGGAGCTGCTCAGCCGCGCGTTCGCGGAGACCCTGGGCCTGGAGACGGTCGGCGTCGACGACGACTTCTTCGACCTCGGCGGCCACTCCCTGCTCGCCGTCCGCCTCATCAGCCGGATTCGGGCATCCCTCGGCGTCGAGGTCGACATCCGCGTCCTCTTCGAAACCCCGACCCCGGCCGGTCTGGCCCTGCACGTCGGCACCCACCCGGCGATCCCCCGCCAGGCGCGCCCGGCCCTGCGCCCGATGCTCACCCCCGACGAGTACCGGTGACCACCCGCGACGAGTGATTCCCAGAACGATCCGACGACGGCCGCCGCCGCGGCACTGCTCGCGGCGGCACGGGTCAGTCGGGCCCCAGGTGGCCGATGAGTGCTCGCGCGGCGGTGGTGGCTTCCGATCTGCCGCCGGCCACGGACAGCCGTTGTCTCAGTGCGGGATCGGTCGCCGGTACGGCGGCGCACCGTCGTTCTCGAACGGTCAGCCTCGCCCAGCCGTATCCCGACGCCGCGTTCGCCCTGGCTCGGGGCTCGGCCCGGATCCTGCTTGAGGGCGCTGGCGTCGTGCCCGACGTCGTCAGCCCGCCCGATACGGTGATCGAGACCGCGGTGGCGGCGCTGCGCTGACGAATGCTGGGCGAGCCGGGCCAGGTACCCCAGGACAATGTGCCGCAACGCGCCTTCGGACGCGTGGACAAAATCCGTTACGTTGTGAGTTCCCCAGCGACGAGGCGGGTCCATGGTCCGTCGATCTCGCTGGGCCACGGACACGCACACCGGTGGAGAAGAGGTGCCCCTTGGACACCGGCGAGCGCAGCGCGGCGACGGCGCAGCCCGGGGTGGCCAACGACGAGTCGTCGAGCCCGCAGGCCCCGATCCGGCGGAAGCGGGTCCGGCTTCTGGTCGCCGCGGGGGTGGTTGTCGCGATCGTGGTCACGGGTCTCGGCGCCGCCCGGGTGGCCGCGACAGGCGGCGACCGGGGGAAGCTGTCGGACACGGGGATCGCGTCGTGTGCGCGGTACATCGCCGAGGGGGTGGTGACAGCTGTTTCGTCGTCCGGTGCTGGCGGCGGCTGGGAGGTCACCATCCAGGTGGAGGCGTCGCTGAAAGGCGCCGAGGTGGGCCGGCCGCTCACCTACCGTGCCGATGCGGGGTCGGCTTCGCAGGCCAGCGTCGGCACGCGCGTCTTTGTGGTCGTTTCGCGTTTCCACGAGGAGGGCGTCCAGCAGTTCGCCGGCGCGGACATCGCCGAGGCCCGGGACTGGATGGCCCGTGCTGTGCCGATGTCGCACGACGTGCCGTGCGACACGGCCGGCTGAACCGTTGCTGACCTCGGTTCGAGAACGTCGTCAATGCTTGCCGCAGGCCGTCAAGGTCGGACGCCTGGCAGTTCCACCGCGAGGGCCGCGCGGCCCGGGCCGCGCCGACGCGGACGGCCGACCGGTGACCCCCGTTCGAGGTGCCGGACGAAGCCTCTCGGGGTCCGGCCCCTCGGCGGCGATCAGCGCTGCTGCCGGTCGATCGCCTCAGCACTGACCGGTGTGAACAGGTTGACCAGCGTCCCGTCGGGATCGCGGAAGAGCAGCGACCGGTTGCCCCACGGCATCGTGGTCGGCTCCTGAACGAACGCACCGATCACGTCCCGCAGCCGGGCGAACTCGGCGTCCACGTCGTCCACCCGGAACTCGATGATCGCCGTCCGGTTGGCGGCCGGCTCGGCCGAGCCTTCGCCGAAGAGCTTGACCGTGGCCGTGCTGCCGATCGCGAGGGTCGCCCCCGGCAGGACGATTTCGGCGAAGTCTCCCGTGTACCGTTGGGCGGGCTGCCCGGTGACCTGCTGGTAGAACTCCGTGAGGCGGTCGACATCGCTGGTGATGACACGGACCGACGCAAAGATCATGACGTGCTCCCTGGTGTGCGCTGAGGCGTGGAGCAGAGGCTACGAGCAATACCGGACATGTTCCGCCCGGCTTCTGGAAGAATCTGATTCATGCCGCGACCGACCGCGCGGGTGCTCGGCCTCCTGGAGATCCTGCAGGGCGGCGGCACCCACACCGCTCTCGAGCTGGCAAGGCGCCTCGACGTCGACGAGCGCACCGTGCGGCGCTACGCCGAGCACCTGGTCGATCTCGACGTGCCGGTCGAGGCGGTGCGGGGACGGTACGGCGGCTACCGGCTGGCGCCCGGATTCCGCATGCCCCCGCTCATGCTGACCGACGAGGAGGCCCTTGCCGTTCTCCTCGGCCTGGCGGCGGCCCGCCGAGCCGGCCTGGCGACCACGTCGCGGGAGACCGCCGAGGCCGCAGCCGCCAAGATACGCAGGGTGCTGCCGAAGACACTCGCCGCGCGGCTGGACGCGCTGTTCGCGACCACCGACTTCACCGCGCCGGAGCGCGCGACGACCACGCCGGAGACCTCCGTCATGCTGCGGCTGGCGGAGGCCGCCCGGCAGTGCCGACCCGCGGTGATCGCCTACACCGACCGCGGCGGCCGGCGCAGCGAGCGGACCGTGCATCCGTACGGCATCGTCGCGCACTCCGGGCGCTGGTACGTCACCGGCCCCGACTCGGCCTCGGGCGAAGTGCGCACGTTCCGGCTCGACCGGATCACGCAGGTGCGCTTGGCGGAGGGCACGTTCACGGTGCCCGACGGCTTCCGGCCCGCCGACGTGGTCCGCGCGGCCCTGGCCGGCACCCCCTGGCGCCACGAGGTCGTCATCGCGGTGCAGGGCACGGCCGACGAGGTACAGGCGCGGCTGCCGCGAGGCATCGCCACCATCGAACCAGAGGCCGGCCATGGCGCGGACTGGGTGCTGGTACGGCTCCGGGCGCAGCGGCTCGACTGGCTTCCCGGCGTCCTGGCTGGGCTCGGGCTGCCGTTCCTCGTGCACGAGCCGGCCCAGCTCCGCGACGTCATCAGCGCCTGGGCCAACCGTGTCGCGGGCTGTGCGACCGCAACGACACCGCAGGAGGCGACTGCCGCCTGGCCCGGACCATGAGCGGTGTCGTTCCCGCAGGCCGCGCCGGCCGACGTTCTGGCAACGGTTCAGCCGGCCGGTGCGCCGAGTCGGTCGAGGCGCCCGGTCTCCAGGTGCGCGACGTCGCCGCCGGAGTCCAGAGCGGCGTCGAGCAGCATGACGAGTGACGTGCCAGCCGCGGGCGCAGCTGCTCGGCGTGCAGCCGGACGTGGTGCGCGACGCCGTGCGCGATGGTCAGCCACACCGCGTCGGGCGACAGCACCAGCCGCCGATGGTCGGCGAACGCCCGGCCGATGGCGCTGAGCAGCGGGTGTACGCCGTCCGGGTCGAGCACCGGCAGCGCTGGGTCGCCACCGAACGCCAGGGCGTCAGGAAACAGCTCGCCGAGCGGCCGCGTCGGCAGCGGCGCGGCGGCGGGCGCCACATCATCGACCGGGAAGGTGATTACGCCCGAACCATAGCCACGACCGCGCACCGCACTGCCCCGCAGCCGGGCGCTCCACCGGGCCGCAGGGCTCGAGCGGTGCCGCTGTGGAAGATGCGCGTGAAACTGTTACATCGACGGGGGTGGCGCCGTGGAGTCGCGGACGACGAGTTCGGTGGCGAGTTCGACGTGCAGGGCGTCGAGCTCGTGGCCGCCGATCATGCGCAGCAGCATGGTCACCGCCATCCGGCCGAGCTCGGCGAGAGGCTGGCGGACCGTGGTGAGCATCGGGTGGGTGGCGCGGCTGACGTCGATGTCGTCGAAGCCCGCCACCGACAGGTCCGCGGGCACGCGCAGGCCCCGCTCGGCGGCCGCCCGCAGGATGCCGACGGCGATCTTGTCGTTGAAGCCGACCAGCGCCGTCGGTGGGTCGGGCAGGTCGAGCAGGTCGCAGGCGGCGGTGTGGCCCTGCGCCTCGTTCGGCTCGGTGACGAAGCGCAGCAGCTCGGACGGCGGCAGGAGGCCGAGCTCGATGAGCGGCGTCACGTAGCCGGCGAGCCGCCCGTCGTTGACCGACCACTCGCGGGGACCGCCGATGATCCCGACCCGGCGGTGCCCGAGCCCGACCAGGTGGGCCATGAGGCTGCGGGCGCCCGCGAAGTGGGCGGAGGAGATGGCGACGACGTCGCGCGGCGGCGCGGTGCGGGGGTCCACGACCACGAACGGGAACCGCCGGTCGCGGAGCATCACCAGGTCCTCGGTGGGCTCGGGCGGCAGGATGAGCACCGCGCCGCGCACGCCAGGCCGGTCCGGCAGCGCGGGGAGCGGGCTGCGGCCGGCGGCGCCCTTCCCGGCGTTCATCATGACGCTCATCCCGTGCAGCTCGGCGGTCTCCACGACCGAGGAGACGATCAGCCCGAAGTAGTCGCTGAGCACGTACGGGCAGCGGACGAACACCACGTCGCCGTCGGTGGCGCGGCCGCCGTGCCACCCCAGCTGGCCGGCGGCGTGCAGCACCCGGTCGCGGGTGCCGGCGGCGACGTTCGCGTGCCCGTTGAGCACGCGCGACACGGTCGCGATCGACACGCCGCTGTGGTGGGCGAGGTCGCGGATCGTCGCACGTCTCGGCACGTCGGCTCCTCCAGTATGTCGCCGGCAGGGGGCCCGGGATGCGGCGAAGTATAGGCAGGCGCGGCAGCGATGTAACAAATTTACAGAAAATTTGTGCTTCGCTTTGATTGACTCGACACCGCATCGGGTGTGTTCTATGGAACACCCGTCACCCCCACCGGCGACCGTGCCCCGCCCGCCAGCGATGGCGCCCGGTCGTGTCCCGCCCCGGAAAGGCGCGCCCATGTCGCATGCCCACGAAACGCCCACCGAAGACCCGCCCGCGGCCCGCCCGCATCGCCGGCCCTCTCGCCGGCAAGGGCGCCGGCGGGGGCGGCTCGTCACCGTCGCGGCGGCCGTCGGTGTCGTCGCCGCCGCCGTGATCGTGCTGCCCCAGCAGTTCGCCAACGCCGCCAACGAGAGCGTCAACGTCTGGCTCACCACCACCTCCGACAGCGGCGGCCGGACCGTGACCCGCGGCCTGCAGCAGCAGTCCTCGGTCGTGTTCACCGCCAGCACCGGCAGCGCCAACCAGACGGTCACCGTCAACGAGGGCAGCACCTACCAGCCGTTCGAGGGCGCCGGCGCGTCGTTCACCGACACCGCCGCGTTCAACATCCGCGGCAGCGGCGCGCTGAGCCAGGCGACCCAGAACGACGTCATGACCAAGCTGTTCAGCCCGACCGCCGGCATCGGCGTCAGCGCCACCCGCAACGTCATCGGCTCCTCCGATCTGGCGCAGAACAGCTACTCGTACGACACCACCTGCTGCGACCTGAACGACTTCTCGCTCGCCCGGGACGCCGACGTGATGGCACTGACCAAGCAGGCCAAGGCCCTCAACCCGGGCATGATCGTCATCGGCTCGCCGTGGTCGGCGCCGCCGTGGATGAAGGACAACAACGCCTACAGCCAGGGCTACCTGCAGGCCCAGTGGTACAAGACGTACGCGCAGTACATCACCAAGTACGTCCAGGGCTACGAGGCGCAGGGCGTGCACGTCAACTACGTGACGCAGCAGAACGAGCCCGGCTGCTGCCCCGGCTACCCGTCGATGCAGTGGCCCGTCTCCGGCCTGCAGTCCTTCGCCAAGAACGACCTGATGCCGGCCCTGCAGGGCGCGGGCCTGAGCACGAAGCTGCTCATCGGCGACTGGAACTTCGACACGTACGACACGTGGGTGGCGCCGCTGGTCAACGACGCCGCGCTGCGCGGCCACCCGAACTTCGGCGGCATCGCCTGGCACGACTACGGCGGCAGCCCGACGCAGATGACCACGGTCCACAACCAGTTCCCGAACGTCAACCAGTACTTCACCGAGCACTCCGGCGGCACCTGGGTCGGCAACCAGCACTCCGAGGACATGTACGACCTCATCGAGTACTTCCGCAACTGGGGCCGGTCCTGGACCAAGTGGAGCCTCGCCGTCGACCAGAACATGGGCCCGCACAACGGCGGCTGCGGCACCTGCACCGGCCTGATCACCGTGCACCGCGGCGACTCGCGCAGCGGCCAGGTCGACTACACCGTCGAGTACTACACGATGGGGCACCTCACCAAGTTCGTCCGCCCCGGCGCCGTGCGCATCGACTCCACCGCGAACGCCACCATCCCCAACGTGGCGTTCAAGAACCCGGACGGCTCGAAGGCGCTCATCGCCTACAACTCCAGCGGCTCGACGCAGACGCTGAAGGTCAACTGGGGCGGCCAGTCGTTCGTGTACAGCCTGCCGACGCGGACCTCGGCGACGTTCACGTGGAACACCGCGACGGGCAACCCGACCCCGACCGCCACGCAGACCGGTGGCGGCGGCACCCGCACCGGACAGATCACCGGCATCGGCGGCAAGTGCGTCGACGTCGCCGGCGCCAGCTCGGCCAACGGGACCGCGGTCCAGCTGTACGGCTGCAACGGCACCGGCGCCCAGCAGTGGACGACGGGCAACGCCGACAACAGCCTCCGCGCGCTCGGCAAGTGCCTCGACGTGACCGGCGCAGGCACCGCCGACGGCACGACCGTGCAGCTCTACGACTGCAACGGTAGTAACGCGCAGAAGTGGACGGTGAACGCCGCGAAGCTGGTGAACACCGGCTCCGGCAAGTGCCTCGACGCGACCGGCAACAGCTCCGCCGATGGCACCCGCCTGCAGATCTGGACCTGCTTCGGCGGCGCCAACCAGCTCTGGACGCTGCCCTAGCGCACATCCGGTGGCGGCGCCCCTCCGCCCGGGGCGCCGCCACCCCCACCGCTTCCCCGCATCGACCCCGACATCGAGGGCGCGACGCTGAACAACACCGCGGCGAGCTGGACGCTCGGCTAGTCAGTCAGGCGGCGAGGCCCTGCTCCGGGCGCCAGGCCGTGTCGGCGTCGAAGCCGGCCGGGGCGTCCGACGGGGTCCCGCCGCCCGGCGCGGCGATGTAGCCGACCGCGTTGTAGTGCCGCACGTACCGGTCCGGGAAGTTGTACGACCGCAGGCGCACGCCGGCGGTGGTCGTCTCGGGGCAGAAGGTCGCGTCGGCGCGGAACAGCGCGGTGTCCGTGGACGGGTCGAGGTGCACGGCGAGGCTGCGGTGGCGCAGGTACGCGCCGGGCACGTCGAGCGCCGCGAACGACACGCAGCTCGGGTCCGCGAGCCCGGGCCGGACGGTGAACGTCGCCGCGCGGCGGTCCCCGACCGGGCTGCCGGCGGTCAGGACGGCGGTGACGGTGCCGCCGTCCTGGTGGCGCAGGAACCGGTCGGGGAAGTTCACCGACCGCAGCGACACCGCCTGCCCCGGTAGCAGACCTGCGGGGTGGTCGACGACCGGCGTGAACGGGAACCGCTGCGCGGCGGCGCCGTTGCAGTCCCACAGCCGCAGCCGCGTGCCGTTGGCGGTGACCCCGTCGGGGGCGTCCAGGCAGCGGCCCGAGTTGGGGTTGAGCAGGGCGCCGTCGGCGCGGCGCAGCCACTGCTGGGCGGGGGAGCCGTTGCAGTCCCAGATCTGCAGCGGGGTGCCCGCCGCGGTCGCCGCGCCCGGGAGGTCCAGGCAGCGGCCGCGGGCCTCGAGGGAGCCGTCCGGCCGCCGAACCCGCACACCTCGTAGGCCAGCAGCCAGCGCCCGTCGGGCATCCGCCGCACCGCCGGCATGCCCGGCCGGTGCCCCGGCTGCGGGCCGGTGACGATGACGCTGCGGGCCGGCCAGTTCACGCCGTCGGTGGAGACCGCCTGGACGAGGACCTGGCTGCGGCCCGGCTGGCTCTCGTCGGCGAAGTACGCGACGAGCCGCCCGGCCACGTCGACGGCCAGCTCCGGCTCCCACAGCCCGCCGCTGTTGCCGGACCGGGCCACCGTCGACAGGAAGCGCCAGCTGCGCCCGACGTCGGTGCTCTTCGCACGCTGCGGATCCAGGCTCCGCGACGGCCGCCGACACATCCATCATTTTCGAAATCTGGTGTCGAATCGAGGACACGGCGGGCGCGGTGCGTCAACCGGCGGGAGGGGTCGGGCGTCTGGGTCGTGTCATCGCACTCGATCCCTCTGGAAAGGCCACTGCCATGCGGATGACCAAGCTCCGACTGCTGTCCGCCGCCCTGCTGCTCGTCCCGGTCCTCGCCCTGCCGGGCACCGCGGCCGCGGCGGACGACCTGCCCGCCCCGACGGGCGTCACGCCCATCACGGGCACCGCGACCGTGCCGCCGTGGGACCCGCACCCGCCGACGTTGGTGGGCGTCCGGACCGGCCGGCACGACGCCTACGACCGCACCGTCTTCGACTTCACCGGCGGCACCCCCGGGTACCGCGTGGAGTACGGCCCGCTCGTCGCCGCCGGCAGCGGCGCCACCATCCCGCTGGCGGGCGCCACGACGCTGCGGGTCGTGTTCGACGGCGCGTTCGCCCACGACGTCGCGACCGGCGCGTCCACGATCGACCTCACCCGGGTGTACGACCCGCGCCTGCCGACCCTGCGCCAGATCAAGTCCGGCGGCGCGTCCGAGGGGTACATCAGCTTCGGTCTCGGGCTCGCCGACGGGGTCGGCTTCCGGGTGCTGCGGCTGACGAACCCGCCGCGGATCGCGGTGGACGTCGCGCACCAGCCCACCCAGCCGTTCACCACCGAACGGTTCCTCGGCGGCGCCGGCACCGCGGCACAGGTCCAGATCGCCGGCGTGCGGTCGGCCGCGCACCCCGGCTACGACCGCGTGGTCCTCGACCTGAGCACGGCGACCACGCCGCTGATCAGCGTCGCCTACACGGCCCCGAACCCGACGACGATCCACGTCGGCCTCACCGCCGCTACCACCCAGCGCGGCGTCGTCACCGGCCCGAACCCCGCGCCGACCGGCCTGTCCCAGGCACAGTCGGTGTCGTTCGCCGTCTACGACAACGGCACCGTGTCGGCGTTCATCACCACCCACCACCGCACCGGATACCGGGTCATGCTCCTGACCGACCCGACCCGCCTCGTCGTGGACATCGCCTACTGAGCCCGCGTCGAGCGGCAGTGAACCGCGCCGGCGACCGGCGCGGTTCACTCGACGGCGTCCTCCCGGCGGTCCTGGTCGAGGAACCGCCGGATCGCGGTGCGGGCCTCGGGGCTCTTGACGAAGCCCAGCCACTCCCGGGCCGGGCCGGCGGTCTCGGACCTCGACGTGAAGACCTCGATGACGTCGCCGCTGGACAGGGCGTCCTCCAAGGGCACGAGCCTGCCGTTGACCCGCGCGCCGATGCACGTGTGGCCGATGTCCGTGTCCAGGGCGTAGGCGAAGTCGACGGGCGTCGCGCCGGCCGGCAGTTCGATCACGTCGCCCTTGGGCGTGAAGACGTAGACCTCCCGGCCGGACAGGTCGAGGCGCAGCGTGTCGAGGAACTCCGCCGGTCCCGTCCCGGGCTCGGCGATCGCGGCGTCCCTGCCCGCGCTGTAGCGCCAGTACGCGACGATGCCGTACTCGGCGGTGCGGTGCAACGCGTAGGTGCGGATCTGCAGCTCGACCGGCCTGCCGTTCGGCCCGATCACGGTGGTGTGCAGCGACTGGTACAGGTTGAACTTCGGCGTCGCGATGTAGTCCTTGTACCGCCCCGGGACGGGCTGCCAGTTCTCGTGGATGACACCGAGCACGGCATAGCAGTCCCGGACCGTGTCGACCAGGACGAGCACGCCGACCATGTCGTAGATGTCGCCGAAGTCGCGGCCACGGACGATCATCTTCTTGTAGATGGAGAACAGGTGCTTCGGCCGGCCGGTGACCTCCGACCTGATCTTCGCCGACTTGAGGTCGGCGGCGATCCGGCGGGTCACGGCGGTCAGCAGTGCGTCGCGCTGCGGGATGTGCTCGGCGACGAGCCGGCTGATCTCGTCGAACCGCTTCGGGAAGAGCGTGGCGAACGCGAGGTCCTCCAGCTCCCGCCTGATCGCGTTCATGCCGAGGTGGAGCGCCAGCGGCGCCAGGACCTCCAGGGTCTCCTTGGCCTTCTGCTCCTGCTTCGTGCGGGGCACGAAGGTCAGGGTCCGCATGTTGTGCAGCCTGTCGGCGAGCTTGATGACCAGCACCCGCGGGTCCTTGACCACGGCGACGATCACCCTGTGGACCGTCTCGGGCTTCGCCGCGGCGCGCAGCTTGACCTTGTCGAGCCTGGTCAAGCCGTCGACGAGCAGCGTGACCTCGCCGCCGAAGTCGAGCTGCAACCGCTCGATCGTGTAGTCGGTGTCCTCGATCGTGTCGTGCAGCAGCGCCGCGACCAGGGTCGTGGTGTCCATCCCCAGGTCGGCGAGGATCGTGGCGACGGCCAGCGGGTGGGTGATGTAGGGGTCGCCGGACTCGCGGTACTGCCCCCTGTGGAAGTGCTCGGCCATGTCATACGCCCGCTGCAGCAGCCGCAGGTCGGCCTTCGGGTGGACGGCCCTGTGCTGGGCGATCAGCGGTTCGAGCACTTCGCTCACCGCCGGGCTCTGCCACGGCGCGTTGAACCGGGCGAACCGCGCGCGGACCCGGCGGCCGGTCGGCGCGGTGCCGAACAGTAGGGCCGCGTCCACCGGCGAACTGGGCTCGGTGAGGCCCACGGGGTACACGCCCTTCGCCGAGAGCCGTAGCCCTCCCACCCGCGGGTCACCGGCCCGCTCGAGCGCCTGGAACACCCACTCCCGGTCGACCTCGTCCAGACTGCGGTCGGCCGCGAGCTTCGCGAGCAGGTCCGCGCCCGCCGGGCCGGGCCGTGCCGCGAGCACCCTGAGCGCCCACCGGTGATCGCGGGGCACGCCGTCGCGGCGGTGCGCGGACTGGCGGGCCGCGGCCCGCCGGTCGGCCAGCCCGGCCAGCGTCTCGACGGCCCAACGCCGTCCCAGCTTGTCCACGGCGGCATCGGTCGCCGCCGCGACCAGCAGGCGGGCCCCGGCCGCACGGTCGAGCACGGTCACCGCATCGATCGCGGACCGTCGACTGGGCAGGTCGCTGTTGCTGCCGGCGAACGGTGTCAGCGTCTTCACCGCCGTCGCGAGGGCGGCCGGCGGCACCGGCACGCCGTCGTGGCGCAGCGCCGCGATGAACAGGCCCCCGTCGAGGCCGCCGCCGGCGGCGATGTGCCGCAGCGCTTCGCCGAGGTCCTCGCGGTCCCGCCACAGGAACGCCAGAAACCGGGCGTACGGGTGCCGCCAGCGCGGCCGCGCCGCGGACCAGCCGCCCCGGCGGGCACGGAACACGGCGGCGAACTCGTCGGTGCGCAGGCGCCGGTCGGCGTCGACGTGCAGGGCGGCGAGGAACTCCGCGATGCTGTGGTGCAGGAACTGGAAGCGCCCGTCGCGCTCGACGAGCAGGCCGGTGCGGCGCAGCGTCTCGCGGACCAGCACCCGCCAGGTGCCGTCCGGCAGGTGCGGGGGGCGCAGGTGAGCGGTCCACTCCACCATCGCCGCGAGCGCGTCCGTGCGCTGATCGGTGCGCTGCCGCCAGGCCAGCCGGCAGGCCAGCGGGTGGACCTGGCTCAGCAGCCGGTCGACCGCGGGTAGCGCTTCGGCGCCGTAGTCGCCGGCCACCCGGTTGAGCGACGCGCGCAGATCAGAGCGGAAGAGCCGCTCCGTCAGCATGGACACGAACCGCTGATACAGCTCGATGCTGGAGGACGGCAGCGCGTCGCCGGGCTGGTCCGCGACCAGCTTGCAGATCATCATCGCGACCAGCGGGATCCGGAACAGGTCGTCGAGGCCGCCGCCGAGTATCCGGTCGAGCAGGTCCGTGGCCCGGTCCCCGGGCTCCGGCGAGCCGAGGTGCTCGAACCATCGCTGCGCGAACTGCACGAACTGCTGATCGGTGAACGGCAGCAGGCGGAAGGCCGCGGGGGTGAAGTCGGGGCCGGCGTAGTGGTCGATCTCCGTCAGCGGCCGGGTGGCGACGACGAACCGGTGCGCGGCACGGTCCGACAGCGCCCGGAAGCCCACGATCTTGTCGATGACCGCCTTGCGGTCGCGGTACTCGATGATCTCGTCGAGGCCGTCGACCAGGACCAGCCACCGCACGCCGGCCATCGGCGGCGTGGCGAAGAACCCGGCCGGCCACTGCTGACCGGCGCCGACCGCGCCGAGCTCCTCGTTGACGGCGGCCGCGACGAGCTCCGGCAGCATCTTCCTGCCGAGCAGCTGGGCGGCGCGGACGCGCACCGGCACGACCGTGTCGACGTCCCGCTCCCAGCGTTGCACCGAGGTCCAGACGGCCGACTGCAGCAGGCTGGACTTACCCGAGCCCGCGTCGCCGAGCAGGACGCTGTCGCCGGTGCCTTCGAAGATCTGATCCGCGGCGATCGGGACGAGGTCGGTCGCCTCGATGCCGTCACGGGCCTCCTCGTTCTCGCCGGTGGCCAGCTGGTACACGTAGATCTCCGACAGCGCCGGCATCCGGTGTGCCCCGTGGTCCTGCGGGACCATCAGCTCCTGGTAGGGGTGCCGTTGGGCGGCCTTCTCGGCGGCGTCGAGGTAGCCGCGCAGGCGCCTGGTCGGCACCGGCCACGCCCCGGCCAGGAGCTGCTCGTCGCTGAGCCGGGCCAGCCAGCGCCCGTGCGCGGTGGCGCCGGCGTCAAGCAGGGCCTGGGCCTCGGCGCAGCGCTCCAGCACGGCGCCGATCGGCACGAGGTGCGCGCCGCCGTCGTCGGACAGGCACAGCAGCCCGCAGACTGCCCCGGTGCGGAGGTTGACGACAGGGCTGCCGTTGGCGGTGCCCTGGAGCGGGGCGCCGAAGAGCCGCGGCAGCCGGCCGGCCGGCCTGAGCTTGTGTCGCGACGTTCCCTGGTACTGGAAGCCGGCGGGGACGTCGCCCGCCGGATGCCCGCAGGTCCAGAGCCGGTCCCCGGCGACCAGATCCGTCGACGGCAGGACGAACGCGCGGCCCGCGGCCGGCACGGACCTGGTGATGCTGAGCAGGGCGAGGTCGATGCCGTCGCGGTGCCGGAAGTAGAGCTCCGGCACGGCCCGCAGCGTGAGCTCCTCACCGGTGACCGTGTCGCGTGCGCGCACGAAGTCGGGCAGGTCGGTGACGTCGCCGGCGACGACGTGCGCGCAGGTCGCGACCAGGTCGGGAGTGACGAAGAAGCCGGTGCCCGAGACGGCGGTGGCGCGCGTGGCCGAAGGCATCGTCGAGAGCGCTACGGTTGCCTCGCTCGTCAATGCCTCGAGAGACTCGGCCGCTGTCGCGGCGGCTGGCTCGACCCGCCCCACTCAAGCCCAATCTTGAATGCGGACTTTCCCGTCGCCTTTTCCGATGATGGTGATGGTATCGCCAGGCGTGCCGCCGGAGGAATCTCGCGTCGCGTGTCGTGGTCCGCAGATGCGGCTAACGGGTGACGTGGCGGTCGGCGAGGTCCAGCGCGGCGTCCAGGATGTCCAGGCCCTCGTGGACGTCGGCCTCGGTGGTGTTGCACGGGGGCAGGACGTGGATGCGGTTGAAGTGGGCGAACGGCCACAGGCCGCGGCGGTGGCACTCGGCGACGACCTCGCCGACGGCGCCCTGCGCGCCCGCGGTGCCGAACGGGACGAGCATCTCCCGGGTCGTGCGGTCGCGGACGAGCTCGACGGCCCAGAAGACGCCGAGGCCGCGGACCTCGCCGACGCTCGGGTGGGCGTCGGCGATCTTCGCCAGGCGCGGGCCGATGAGGTGCTCGCCGAGGTGGGCGGCGTGCTCGACCATGCCCTCCTCCCGCATGGCGGTGATCGTGGCGACCGCGGCGGCGCAGGCGAGCGGGTGGCCGGAGTACGTGAGCCCGCCCGGGTAGGGGCGCTCGTCGAACGCGGCGGCGACGGCATCGGAGAGGATGACCCCGCCCAGCGGGACGTAGCCCGAGTTGACGCCCTTCGCGAACGTGAGCAGGTCGGGCCGCACACCCCAGTGGTCGGCGGCGAACCAGGCGCCGGTGCGGCCGAACCCGGTCATGACCTCGTCGAAGATGAGCAGGATGCCGTGCCGGTCGCAGAGGTCGCGCACGCCGGGCAGGTAGCCGGCCGGCGGGACGAGCACGCCGTTGGTGCCGACGATCGGCTCCAGCAGCACCGCCGCGATCGTGCCCGGGCCCTCCAGCGCGATGACCTGCTCCAGGTGGGCCAGGGCGCGGTCGCACTCCTCCTGCTCGGTGGTGGCGTGGAAGGCGCTGCGGTAGAGGTACGGGCCGAAGAAGCGCACGACGCCGGCGGCGCCGGTGTCCGTGGCCCAGCGGCGCGGGTCACCGGTCAGGTGCATCGCGGTGTGCGTGGCGCCGTGGTAGGACCGGTACGCCGACAGCACCTTCGGCCGGCCGGTCACCACCCGGGCCATGCGCACCGCGTGCTCGTTGGACTCGGCGCCGCCGTTGGTGAAGAACACCTTGGTGAGCCCGTCCGGGGCGTGCGACGCGACCAGCCGGGCCGCCTCGGAGCGCTGGTCGTTGGCGAAGTGCGGGGCGATCGTGGGCAGCGTCGCGGCCTGCCGCTGGATCGCCGCGACGACCTTCGGGTGCGCGTGGCCGATGTTGAGGTTGACGAACTGGGAGGAGAAGTCGAGGTAGGTGTTGCCCTCCAGGTCCCAGAAGCGGCTGCCGCGCCCGCCGGCCACCGGCAGCGGTCGCAGCGCCCCCTGCGCCGACCAGGAGTGGAACACGTGCGCCCGGTCGGCCGCGGTCGCCTCGGCGTTGGTGCGGTGCGCGCTCATGACGTGACCCCTTCGCTGGTCAGGAAGTAGTTGATGTCGGCGGTGACCGCCTGGATGAACCGGTCCGGTGACCCGGCGCCGGTGTCGGTGAGGCGGTCGTTGCGCTGCCGCACGGCCGCGGAGAACGGCAGCTCGCCGGTGCGGCGGTAGCGGATCGCGCCGGTCGCGTCGCGGGCCGGCACGACCAGCGACCGGGCGTGGACGCTCGCGCTGAACGGCACGTCGAGCCGCCCCGCCGCGAACGCCCCGGCGACCCCGGCCGGCACGTCGCCGTCCTGCAGCACCGGGTCGACCAGCTCCGCGACCTCCCGCTGCAGCCACGACATCTCCTCGTCGATGCGGGCCTCGTCCAGCGCCACGAAGTCCAGCAGCTCCGAGGTGCCCATCAGGGCGGTACGGATGCCCAGGGCGTTGGCGTCGGCGTCGGGGATCCCGTACGCCTCCTGGTTGGTCTTGTTGATGATCTTGTCGGCGCCGCCGAGCCTGGCGACCAGCCCGCCGTAGAGGATCAGGGCGTCGGCGGTGCCCCGGCCGCGCGGGAACACCCCCATGAACTCGTGCAGCACCGGGTGCACCGCGACGTGCGGCGGCAGGTACCGCGCGGCGAGCGCACGGATGCTGCGCAGCGCGGCCACGTCCTGGTGCACCTCGCCGCCCTGCGGGTAGGCGATCGACAGGCAGCGCACCCCTTCCCGCACCGCGGCGATCGCCTCCAGCAGCGTGCAGGCCAGGCTGATCGACGGCGGCACCAGGACCGCGGTCAGGGTGCCGAACAGCTCCCGGTCGACGATCACGCCGTCGTCGGCGAGCGCCCCGCAGACCGCGTCGACCTGCCGCCACGCCTCCATCGACGTCGCGAACGGCACGTCCTTGCAGTAGGGCACGTTGTACCCGATGCCGCCGCCCTCGAAGGAGGTGAACCCGGCGGCCAGGGCCACCGCGAACAGGTCCCGGGCGTCCGGCGAGCCGTGCCGGACCTCCAGCGGCACGCCGACGGCGTCCAGCAGCTGCCGGCCGCGCCGCCAGCCGTGCACGGTGAGCGGGTAGCCGTTGAGGTCCGCCGGCGCCTCCCGCAGCGCCTGGGCGGCCCGGTCGAACTGCTTGAGCCGGGTGTACGAGTCGATCGTGACCGTCAGCATGCCCGGCCCGGCCGGCTCGAGGCGGCGCAGCAGCTCCAGCATCTCCTCGTGGCCGCCGACCCCGCAGCGGGGCTGCGCGATCGGCCGGCCGGTGCGGTGTGCGGCGCGCAGCGCGTCGGCGGCCCTCGGCCGGGTTGAGGTGCGCAGCGCGTCGACGGTCTCCCGCCACTGCGGCAGGTCTGCGGCGCCTGCCCGGTCGATGCGCATCCCGGCCCACTCGACGGTCTCAGACACCGGCCGCCACCCTCCCAGCGGTCGCGGCCTCGCGGATCAGGTCGAGCACCATCGGCAGCTCGAACGGGTTCTCGAGGATGTGATCGACGCCGAGGCCGCGCAGCCGTTCGATGCCGCCGGCGGACTTGTGGCTGCCGACGGTCAGGTTCCCGCCGAGCACGACCGGGCAGTGCAGCCGTCCCGCGGCCCGCAGCGCGGGCAGGTCGGCGAGGTCGGCGTAGGCGTGGCCGTTGAGGCTGCCGATGACGACCGCCTCGGCCGTGGGGTTGGCCTCCAGCGCCGCGGCGAAGTCGGCCAGGGGCGTGCAGACGCCCAGATTGACGACGGTGAAGCCGTACTCGCGCAGCTGCATCGCGATGAGATGGTTGGCCACCGCGTGGGCGTCGCTGTGTGCCACGCCGAGAATGACGAGTCGCTGCATGGTTCGCTCCTTTGGGAATCCTCTGGGGGACAGTCAGTCGTCGAAGGCGGCGAACAGCTCGCGGTCGCTCGCCTCGGCCAGCCGCGCCCGGTCGAACTCGTCCGGGTCGGCCAGCGACAGGGACTCGAAGACCAGGTCGATCGCGGGCACCATGCCCCAGATCTCGCGGTACGGCGGCCACCCTTTGTGGCCCGTCTGCACGTCGTCCTGGCGGGCGAAGATGTAGTTCGCCCAGTCGCGGGTCATCGGCCGCCGGTGGTGGAAGTCGTGGCACACCGTGTCGCCGGTGAGCACGAGGTACCGGCTGGGCACGTGCACCAGCAGCATCCGCGTCCACCAGCGGGCCCAGGCGCGCAGCCGGGCACCGCCGCGCAGGCCGGCCGCGGGCACCGGCTCGCCGATGCAGATGGCGTTGGTGAGGCTCGCGAAGTACTCCTTGCCGCGGCGGGACTCGACGTCCCGGCCGGGGAACGTGTGCTTGACGCACAACCGCAGCGTGTTGCTGACCTGGAAGAACAGGGTCATCGGCAGCACCCAGCCGAGCAGCAGCAGCGCCCAGCCGTCCAGCAGGGTCGCCGCGACGGCCAGCCCGGCGTACCAGGCGAGGGTGAGCGCCCGTTCGAGCGGGCTGGCGGCGTGGGCGTAGGAGCGCACCCGCGCCCACAGGAACCGCGCGTGGAACACCGGCGAGACGAGCTTGCCCAGCACCCGCCGCCACATCTGCTGGCGGGTCATGCCGGGGCGCAGCTCCAGGCTCACCAGGAACGCCTGCACGGTCGGGTCCCGCAGCGTCATGTGGTGCAGCGCGTGGTGGTCGGCGACGTGCTCGGTGCTGTACCGCTCGAACTCCTGCACCATCAGCAGCCCGGCGATCATCTTGCCCAGCACCCGGTCCGGCCCGCGCCTGGCCCACATGTTGCGGTGGGCGCACTGGTGGAACATCATCATCCGCTGGTTGCGGGCGCCGTGCAGGGTGCTCGCCCAGCCCGGCAGCAGCAGCCACAGCCACCACCCGCCGAGGGACAGCGCCGCCCCGCTCAGCGCCAGACCGGCCGCCATGGAGGCGAGCGCCGCGATCAGATGGGCAGTGGGCGTGAGGTGCAGCCGGCGTTGTCCCGTGTACGGGCGGCCGGTGAGCATCGTCAGCGGCAGCTGCAGCACGCCGGGCAGGCGCCGCATCCCGTCACGGACGCTGTTGTCCGCGGAGTCCGTGGTCGCGAACCGCCGTTCGGGTGCCGTGGCCGCGATGGTGTCCGGCGATGGCCGGTGCACGGTGGCGGTCATCGCTCACGCCCCCTCGCGGCCGGAACGCTCGTCGGCGACCGCCACGATGCCGGCCAGGATCTCGTCGATCTCCTGCGGTGTCGTTGCCGGGTTCAGCACCATGATCTTCAGGAAGACCGGCTGGCTGCCGTCGGCGCGGCGGACCCTGGTGCGGGCCAGCAGCACCACCCCGCGGTCCATCAGCTCCCGGCGCAGCGCACCGTTGAACGCGTCGAGCCGGGCGTCGTCACCGTCCGCGCCGGCTGGCAGGTACCGGAACAGCACGGTGCTCAGCGACGGCTCGGCGGCCAGCTCCAGCCGCGGGTGCGCGGCGACCTGGCCGGCCGCGTACCGGGCGAGGTCGTGGCAGCCGTCGACCATCTCGGCCATGCCCGCGCGGCCCAGCGCGCCCATCGTCACGGCGATCTTGAACGCCTCCGCGCGGCGGGTGGCCTGCACCGACTGCCCGTACAGGCCGATGTAACCCGCGGCCTTGTCGTCGTCGGCGTTCAGCGTCGTGGTCGTCTGCCCGGACAGCGGCGCCAGGTGCGCGGCGTCGGACACCAGGAAGATGCCGGAGGTCGCCGGGGTCCAGCCGAACTTGTGCAGGTCCAGCGTCACCGAGTCGGCCCGCTCGAGGCCGGCCAGGCGCCCGCGCAGCCGCGGCGAGAACAGGGCGCCGCCGCCGTACGCCGCGTCGGCGTGCAGCCACACGCCCCACCGCCCGCACACGTCGGCCAGGGCCGGCAGGTCGTCGACCCAGCCCTGGTCGGTGGAGCCGACGCAGGCGATCGCCGCGACCGGCACGGCGTCGTCGGGCAGGTTCTCCAGCGTGCGCTGCAGCTGCGACGGGTCGAGCCGGCCCAGCGCGTCGCTGGGGACCCGCACGATCGCCTGCTCGCCGATGCCGGTGATCCCGACCGCCTTGCCGATGGAGAAGTGGGTCGCGTCGGTGGCCAGCACGACCGGCCGCCGTCCCGTCCCGCCGAGGCCGTCGAAGAACGGCACCACCCCGGACTCGCGGCGCATCACGCTGTCCCGGGCGGTCAGGATCGCCATGAGGTTGGAGATGCTGCCGCCGGCGGTGATCGTGCCGCCGGCCGCCGGGCCGTAGCCGACGATGTCGCAGAGGTTGCGGATGACGTACCGCTCCAGCTCCAGCGCCCACGGCCCGGCCTCCCAGGCGTGCAGCGACTGGTTGAGCACGCCGAGGACGAGCTCGGCGGCGGCCGCGACCGGGGTCGGCGGGCACTGCATGCGTGCCACCGCGGCGGGGTGGCTGATGTCGACGGACCAGGTCGCGAACTCGCGCACGAACCGCCGGAACGTCTCGACCGGGTCGCCCGGCTCCTCGGGCAGCAGCGGCCCGGCGAGCAGCCGCCCGGCGGCCTCGCGTACCGCGGCGGGCCCGCCCGCGGTGACCGGGCCCGGCCGGGCGCTGGTCACCTCCCGCAGGGTGTCGAGGGCCACCCCGGTGAGCACCTCGACCAGCTGCAGCCCTTCGATGCTCCCGGCGGGCGGGAGCTGTGCCGTCGTGCGGCGGGCGGGCTGTTCGACGATCGTCATCTGCCATCTCCTCGCGTCGGCTGTCTGTCGCGTTGTCGCGTGTTCGGCGTCATTCGCGTGTTCGCGTCGTTCGCGTCGTTCGCAAGGAGGTTGTGCCCGCGCCCTATTCGGCCGGTTATCCCGCGGCTATCCGGCGGGGCGGCACGCCGGCGAAGGCGCGGCGAAAGCGAAACGATAGCGGCCCGGGTAGAACCGGTGCGACCGCAGTCCGCACCACGTGAGGAGAGCCCCGATGATTCGTCGGTTCGTCGTGACCGCCGCCGCGCTGGTCGCCGTCCTGCCGGCCGCCGCCGTCGTGCGCGGCCCCGGCCAGGTCCGGGCGGAGACGGGCTGGAGCAGTCCGGCCGTCGCCGTCGTCGGTCACCCGCGGTAGCGGGCGGCACGGGCAGTGCGCCCCCTGGATCCGGTCCGGATCAGGGGGCGTCTTCGTGCAGGTCGCGCAGTGCCTGGGCGGCCCGGGCGTGCCAGCCGCGGGCCCCGAGGTTGTCGAAGATCTCCAGCGCCGCGGCCAGCTGCACGGCCGCCTCGCCGGGCTCGCGGTCGGGCAGCCGGGCCAGCTCGTACAGCGCCTGCCCCTCCACGACGGGCTCGGCGACCCGCTGGGCCACCTGCACGGCCCGCTGCAGCGTCGCCCGGGCCCGCGCGGTTCGCCCGGCCCTCGCGTGCACCGTGCCGAGACCGTGCAGGGCGTGGGCCTCACCGGTACGGTCGGCGGCGCTGCGGACCAGGTGCAGCACCTGCTCGAAGGCCTGGGCGGCGCGACCGAGATCGCCGGTGTCGAGGTACACCTCGCCGACGCGGTGCAGCACCTGCGCCTCGACCCGCCGCACCCCGACCGACCGGCAGATGCTCAGCGCCTCCTCGACCAGCTCCCGGGCCTCGTCGGCGGCGCCCTGGCTGAGCCGGACCCGGGCCAGGTTGGACAGCACGTGGGCCTCCGCGACCAGGTCGCCGGCCCGCCGCAGGGCGGTCAGCGCCGCCCGGTAGCCGTCCAGGGCCGCCGTCGCGTCGCCGCGCAGCCGGTCCAGGTAGGCGAGGTTGCGCCGGACCAGCGCGGCGGCGTGCGGGTCGTCGACGCTGTCGAGCAGCCGCAGCGCCTGCCGCAGCTTCGGCTCGGCCCGGTCCGGGTTGCGCAGGAACATGTGCATGGTGCCGAGGGAGTGCAGCGTGACCGCCTCGCCGCGGCGGTCGCCGGCCCGGCGGGCGGCGTGCAGCGCGATGCCGGCGGTCTCGGCCCACTCGTCGTAGTACGCCCGCGTCTCGAACAGCGTGACCAGGGTGAACGCCAGGTCCCAGCAGTGCTCGGTGAGCCCCGCGTCGCCGGCCAGGCGGACCGCGGCGACGAGGTTGAGCCGCTCCAGCTCGAGCCACTCCATCGGGCGGGCCAGCATCGGCCCGGTCACCGGGTCGGGCAACGGCCAGCGCGGCGCGGTGCCGTGCACGATGGTGTAGTCGCCGCCGTACTCGCGGCGGTGCGCCAGCTCCGCGGCGGTGAGCCAGCCCGCGACGACCCGCCGGACGAGCTCCTCGCGGACACCGTCGGGCTCCTCGGCGGCGAGCAGCTCCCGCGCGAAGGCGCGCACGAGGTCGTGGAAGCGGTACCGCACCGCGCCGGTCGTCTCGTCGGCGTGCGCCTCCAGCAGGCGGACGTCCACCAGCCGCTCCAGCGAGTCCTCGACGACGTCGTGCCCGGCCTCCAGCAGCGGCATCGCGATCCAGGCGGGGAAGTCGTCGCCGGGCAGCACGCTGAGCCGGCGCAGCAGCCGCCGGGTCTCCGGCGGCAGGCTGTCGTAGCTCAGCCGCAGCGTGCCGCGCACGCACAGGTCCCGGTGCACGAGCTCGTCGAGCAGCTGTGCCTCGTCCCGCAGCCGGCTGACCAGCCGCTCGACCCGCCAGTGCGGGCGGGACGCCAGCCGGGCGCCGGCGATCCGCAAGGCCAGCGGGAGGTGCCCGCACAGCGCGGCGAGCTCGTCGGCCTCGTCGGGCTCGGCGAGGACGCGCGGCCCGACGATGCTGTAGAGCAGCGACGCGCTCTGCCGGCCGGACAGCACCTGCACGTCGAACTGGTGCGAGCCCGGCAGTGCCGTCAGCCGCACCCGGGACGTGACGATCGCCGCGGAGCCGGTCGCGTTGACCAGCAGCGGCAGCACCTGCGTCTCGTCGGCGGCGTTGTCCAGCAGCACCAGGACCCGCCGCCCGGCGAGCAGGCTGCGGAACTGGGCGACGCGCTCGCTGACGCTCTCCGGGATGGCCGGGCCGCTGGTGCCCAGCGCCCGCAGGAACTGCGCCAGGACCTCCGGCACCCGTTCCCAGCCGGGCGGCCCGCCGAGGTTCGCGTACAGCTGCCCGTCGGGGAACTGGTCGGCGAGGCCGTGCGCGGCGTGCACCGCGACGCTGGTCTTGCCGACGCCGCCCGGGCCGCTGATCGCCACCACCGGTGAGCTGCCCGGCTGCTGCGGGTCGTCCCGGCGCGCCGTCAGCGCCGCCTGGATCTCCTCGACGAGCTTCTCGCGGCCGGTGAAGTCGGCCACGTCCATCGGCAGCTGCCGCGGCGGCCCGGGCGTCCCGGCGGATGTCCGCAGCGCCGCGACCGGACCGGCGGTCGGCGGCAGGTCCAGCGCCGGGTCCTGGGTGAGGATCGCCCGCTCCAGCCGCTGCAGCTCCGGCCCGGGATCGGCGCCGAGCCGCTCCACCAGCAGCTGCCTCGCCCGCCGGTACACCTGCAGCGCCTCGGCCTGACGGTCACACCGGTACAGCGCGAGCATGAGATGCGCGTGGATGCGCTCCCGCAGCGGGTGCACCACCGCCAGCCGCTCCAGCTCGCTGAGCAGCTCCTCGTGCCGGCCCGTGGCCAGCTCCAGCCGGATGCGCTCCTCGACCGCGGTGTCGCGGGCCTCCTCCAGCTGCCGCCGCCACGCCTCGGCCGGCTCGCCCGGGATGCCGGGCAGCGCCGGGCCGAACCACATGGCCTCCGCGGCGCGCAGCTGCTCCAGCGCCTCCTCGGTGAACCCTTCCCGGGCCAGCCGGCGACCCTCGTCGACGAACTGGCCGAACCGGTGGGCGTCGATCTCCTCGGGCGCCATCCGCAGCTGGTACCCGCCGGTGCGGGTGATCACGGCCGAAGCGCGGCCGGCCTCGGCGAGCGTCCGGCGCAGCTGGGAGACGCAGATCTGGATCTGCGACCGCGCCGTGGGTGGCGGCTCGGGCCACACCGCCTCGATGAGGTCGGCGACCGGCACGACGAGGCCGCTGTTGACGGCCAGGCAGGCCAGCACCGTGCCGCTGCGGGTGCTGGAGATGGTCCATCGCCGGCCTTCGTGGACGACCTCCATCGGCCCCAGCACCCGCAGCTCCATCGGACTCCAACTTCAGGCTCCCGAGCGTCGACGGTGGCATCACCGCAACGATATCGAAGCATAACTATCAGTAGCCGGAGTCGCATCAACCGTGACTGTCGATTCCTGGTGACCGGGGGAGCTTTCCGTCAAAGGCAACACACCGGTAATGGCGCGGTCATCTGCCGCGACCGGTGTCGTCGTCCGGTCGCTCCCTTTCGGGGTGCTCCCGCAGGTGTTGCAGGGCGATGACGGCGCCGACCAGCACGACGCCGCCGGCGATCTGCATCGCGGTCAGCCGCTGGCTCAACCACCACCAGGCGAGCACCGCGCTGAACACCGGCTCCAGCGAGATGTTCACGGCGCCGGCCTGCGCGCCGACGCGTGCCGTGCCCCACGCGTACAGCAGGAACGGCACCAACGTGCCCAGCACCCCGACGAACGCGATCCCCGGCCACTGGTCGCCGTGCCGGGTGATGCCGGGGGCGCCGCCCGGCGCCAGCACCACCAGCCACACCACGCTGGACACGGCGAACGCGTACACGTTGGCGCGCAGCGCGCCGTGCGCGCGCGTCGCCGCGCTGCCGAGCACCGAGAACGCCGCGACACCCGCAGCCGTGGCCAGGCCGAAGCCGATGCCGACCAGGTCCAGCTGCCCCCAGGACGTCTCCGGCAGCCGCACGACCAGCGCCACGCCGAGCAGCGCCGCGGCGAGGCCGAGGGTGAGCGGCAGGCTCATCCGCCGCCGCCCGAGCAGGATCAGCCAGCCCACCACGAGGGCCGGGGCCAGGTTCTGCAGCACCATCGCCACCGCGACCGGCAGGTGCTGGATCGCCAGGAACAGGCAGCCGTTGGCCACCGCCACCGACACGCCGAACCCGACGGTCACGGCCCAGCCGGCCCGCTCCGGCGCCGCCTGCCGGTCCTGCCGGTCCTGCCGGCGGGTGGCGCGGCCGGCGCCGACCAGCAGCGCCAGCCCGGCGAGGGTGATGAACGTGCGGGTCGCGACGAGTTCCAGGGGGTCGACGCCGGCGTCGAAGAGGCGGCTGGCGACGGTCCCGCCGAACCCCCACAGCGCCGCCGCCACGACCACCGCCGCGTAACCCGCCAGCCGGCCCTGCCCGCGCCGGGCCGGCTCGGGTCCGCGTGCCACCGCGACCGTGACCGGAGGGCTCGATGAGGTCTGCGCTGCCATGGCGTCACTCCGTCCGCACCTCGATGATGTAACCTTTAAAGCAGTTTACCGGTTACCGGAGGCGGCGCAATGAAACCACAGGAGGCACCCGGAGCACTGGAGATCGTGCGGTCCTTCGCCAACACGCTCGACCTGGAGCACGGCACCGACCAGCTCACCGACGCCGCAGGCCTCGCCGCGTGGTGCCGGCAACACCTGCCCGAGGTGTCCCCGCCCGCCCTGCGCGACGCCGTCGCACTGCGCACGGCGCTGCGCGACGCGATCGACGGCGACCCCGCCCTCCTGGACGC
This sequence comes from Dactylosporangium sp. CA-152071, assembly GCF_050936335.1. Classification (NCBI taxonomy): domain Bacteria; kingdom Bacillati; phylum Actinomycetota; class Actinomycetes; order Micromonosporales; family Micromonosporaceae; genus Dactylosporangium; species Dactylosporangium sp. CA-152071. The sequence continues at coordinate 124,402 of NZ_JBNJMZ010000002.1, forward strand.
GATCGCCGCCGCCCAGCCCCTCCGGCTGCGCCTCGGCGGCCAGTCCGCGCTGCTCACGGCGGGGGAGGACGCCACCGACCCGCTCGCCGCCCGGCTGCTGGCGGTCGTGGCGGTCGCCGCCCTCGACGGCACCTGGGAGCGGCTCAAGCTGTGCCCAGCCGAGGACTGCCGCTGGGCCTTCTACGACCACGCCCGCAACCGCAAGGGCGTCTGGTGCCAGATGTCGGAGTGCGGCAACCGGCGCAAGGTCCGCGACTTCCGCGCCCGCCGCGCCGCGGCCGGCTGATCACATTGAGCCGGCCGCGATGACCCGACTTCAGGGGCGGACGGTGCCGCTCGCCCAGGGTGAGCCGCCCGCGTGCGGGTAGAGCACCAGGTTGCCGTTCGCCGCGCCGCCGTGACGGACCATCACGTCGCGCAGGTAGGCCAGGCCGCCGCAGCCGGTGTCGTCGGGGCCGAAGCCGGACCACCACCGGAACCAGTTCACATTGCACGGCTCCGGGGCGTACGTGGGCCGGTTGCCGCCGCCCCAGTCCGGGTACGGGTGGTACGCGACGGCGTCGAAGGTGTCGCCGAAGCCGTGGCCGTAGGCCCATTCGAGCCAGTCGCCGGCCTCGTTGTCGTTGACCTGGCCGCCGTTCACGGTGACGACGTCGCCGGCCGCGGAGCCGCCGGCCAGCAGGACGCAGGACGGGCAGCCGGCCTTGACCTTCTGGTACGCGATGCGGGTCAGCTCCCAGTAGCGACGGGCCCGGACGTCGACGCTGTTGTCGCCGTAGTTGCCGAACGCCGTGATGTTGGGCTCGTTCCAGACCTCGTAGGCCTGCACCCGGTCGCCGAAGTGCGCGACGGCGGCCTCGACGATGCCGGCCCAGGCGCGGTCGTCGGTCGGGAACCAGTTGCTGGGCCGGCCGCCGTTGGCCCAGCTCGTGGTGTAGTCCAGGATCAGCAGCACCCGCACGCCGCGCTCGGCGGCCGCGCCGACCAGCGCGTCGAGCCGGCCCCACCGCGGCGGGCACGTCGCGCAGGCCTGCACGTCGGCCCAGAACAGATCGAGGCGCACGATCGGGGTCTTGGCGCCGACGTAGTCGTCCATCGCGGCGATCCGGCCGGCCGCGCCGGCCTGGTCACCGCCGTCGATGAACCCGACGTCCTCAGCGGTGAACGTGTGACTCGGCGCCGCCTGGGCGGGCGCTGCGCTCATGAGCGCGCCCAGCAGCGCGCCGACGAGAAAGATCGTCCCCGTCCTTACTCGATCGATGCTAACAAGATCGCCGGCCGGTCGTGTGGAAGTTTCGCCAGCGCGCCGAGGTCACCGCGGCGTGCGGGCCGGCCACCGTTGACGGCCGGCCGCGGGCGGCGCGAGCGTGTGCGCCATGACGAAGAGGCTCGCCGTCCTCGGTGCCGCCGGCGCGTGCGCCGCCCTGCTCGTGGCGTACCTGCAACTGCCCGCCGCCGAGGCGACGGTGCCGCCACCGGCTGCGCCGGTGACCGGCAACGCGACCTACTTCGACGGGCTCGGCTCGCCGTACGGTGGCTGCGGGCTGCCGCAGGCGGAGCTGGAGACGCAGGACTTCGTCGCCCTGAACGTCTTCGACACCCCCGGCGACGGCAGCTACAACACCCGTCCGGTGCCGCCGGCCATGGCCGACAAGATGGGCGTGTGGGACAACGGCCGCAACTGCGGGCGCTGGGTCCAGGTGAAGATCGCCGACTACTGCACCGGCACCAACGACGGCGCCCTCGGTCAGCCGTTCTGCCGCAACGGATCCTGGACCGCCGACGCCTACAACGGCGGCGTGCTGAACATGCTGGTCGCGGACAGCTGCGCCGACACGAACGCCTGGTGCCGCGACGACCCGTACCACCTGGACCTGTCCAAGGCGTCGCTGAACCGCTTCTCGAAGAACGGCTCCACCCTCGGCGACCTGTACCCGAACCACTGGAACAACCGGCACGTCGCCTGGAACTTCATCCCGGCGCCCGCCTACTCCGGCGACATCCAGATCGGCTTCCTCAGCGGCGCGCAGCGCTGGTGGCCCGCGATCGCCGTCTCCCGCCTGCCCAACGGCATCCATGGCGTCGAGTACTACGCCGACGGCGCCTGGCGGGCGGCCCAGCCCAACGGCGACATGGGCCAGTCGTTCGTGATCGGCGGCACCACCTCCGGCGGCACCCAGTTCCGCATCCGGGCCAGGGACGCGGCGGACGCGCCGCTGTTCGGCGGCCGCGAGTACAGCTTCGCGCTGCCGGACACCTGCTCGGCCCAGTGCGGCCAGGCGTACACCAAGGCGACGTACACCACGACGGGCGCGTCACCGTCGGTCTCGCCCTCCGTCTCGGTCTCACCGTCGGTCTCGGTCTCGCCGTCCAGGTCTGTTTCCCCGTCGGCCTCGCGGTCACCTTCGGCGTCTGCTTCTGTGTCTGCTTCTGTGTCTGCTTCAGGGTCCGCCGGTGGTTGCACCGCGACCGTCGCCGTCACCGGCTCGTGGAACGACGGCTACCAGGCCGAGGTGACCGTCCGCAACACCGGCGGCACCGCGTCGACCGGCTGGACCACGGCGTTCACCTTCCCCGGTACACAACGGATCGCCAGCTCCTGGAACGCCGTCACGACCCAGACCGGCACCCGGGTCACCGCGACGAACCAGCCCTACAACGCCGTCATCCCACCCGCTGGCACCACCAGCTGGGGCATGGTCGTCACCGGCCAGAACCAACCCCTGACCGCCGTCACCTGCACGCTCAGGTAGCCGCCAGCGAGCGGAGAGCGATCGAAGAGTGTGCACGTATAGCGTCTGGCTCCATCGACTCGAGGATGGTGGAGCTTGTTCAGACGTAGCAGCTTCGGCGTCGTGGCGACCGTGGCCATGGCGTTGTCGATCGCCCTGGGTGCGGCGCCCGCTGCCGCCTCGCCGAATGTCGTGTACTACCAGTTCAGGGGCTGGGCCGAGAACGTCCGCACCTGGTGCGTCGACATTCAGGCGGAGACGGCCGGCAACGTGCGCGCCAATGTCCAGACCTACCGGTGCCGGGCGGCGTCCGAGCAGCCGCAGGTGCAGTACCAGGCGTTCAGCCAGGAGGGCTTCGCCGGGCAGCCCGACAACAACCGGCGGTTCCGCAACAAGGCCACGAACAAGTGCCTGACCTACAACGTCAACGGGGTCGCAAGTCCGGGCTCCCCGGCCAACGCCGTGTGGGCCGAGGCCTGCGGACAGGCCGGTCAGGGCTGGCGGCACCCCGCGAACCAGGAACAGTGGGAGGCCATCGAGTATCCCGGCATGTGCCTGGACACCGTGGACCCCAATGGCAATTGGGGCACCGGGATCGACGTGTACCCGTGTAACCCGTACGCACAGTGGACGCGTTGGGCCATGGATTTTCTGAACATTCCGGACTGAGCTCCTCGGCGGGGTGCCAGTCCCCGCACCCCACGACCTCGCACGATCGGCAGCCCGGGCGCCGTCGCGGATCCCGTGCCGGGCAGGGGATCCGCGGCGGCGGTGGTCAGCTCAGGAAGCTGCCGTACGGGCCGGCCAGGATGGCGTTCTTCTGGGCCTGGCTGAAGTGCGTGTTCGGGTAGTTGTAGAACGACGCGGACATCGGGGTGCCGTCCGTGGAGCTCGAGTCCGGCAGGCCGAAACCGTGGCCGAGCTCGTGGACCATCCCGCCGTACCAGCGGTTCATCGGGCCGTTGCGGCTGGCGCCGCCGTCCGCGTCGTGGCCGGAGAGCAGGACCCAGCCGGGGCTGGCGCCGCCGCCGGACTTGCCGACGTCCTCGGCGCTGATCTCGCCGACGATCAGCCAGCGGTTGTCGGGGTTGGCGAGGCTGAACCGGCGCCGCAGCTCGGCCTGCATGTTGAACACGACGCACCAGTAGCGGTCGCCGTTCGGGTCACAGTTGGTGTTGATGTACCAGTTGGTGTCGTGCTCGCCGTTGACCGTCTCGACGACCGTGGCGTTCAGGGCGAACGTCTTGCCGAGCTCCTGACGGTAATAGCGCTGCGCCTCGCGCATCACGTTCGCGATGCCGTCCGGGTAGCGCTGGTCGAACGCGACGTCGGTCGGCTTGAGCCAGAACACCCGCACCGTCTTCGTGCCCGGTGTGCCGGGGTTTCCGGGTGTACTTGAGGCGCTCGGCGACGGCGACGCCGACCTGGTCGGTGAGGCGCTGGTGGTCGGGCCGGCGGTGCCGGTGCACAGCACGTTGTTGAGCCGGAACGTGGCGGGCACCGGGTTCGAGCCGCTCCAGGCGCCGTTGAAGCCGAACGACGTGCTCCCGCCGGTGCCGAGCGCGCCGTTGTAGCCGGCGTTCACCGCCGAGACGCTGGTGCCGGTCTGCGTGACGGTCGCGTTCCAGGCCTGGGTGACGCTCTGGCCGGGGGAGAAGCTCCACGTCAGCGTCCAGCCGTTGATCGGGTCGCCGAGGTTGGTGACCGCCACGTCGGCCCCGAACCCGCCCTGCCACTGCGAGCTGATCGTGTACGTCACCCGGCAGCCCGCGACCGCCGCACCGGCCGACGTGCCGGCGACGACCGCGCCGCCCGCGACGAGGCCGACCGTGGCGGCGACGAGCACGAGGCCCCGGTACCGTTGAAGCCGCATCACATCCCCTTTCATCAATGGACTCCGCCACGGTGCGCCCCGAAAACCTTTTCGGCAAGGTGGACGGTCGAATCCGCTGGAAACCCGGCGAAACTTTCATCGGAGGGTCGCGGTGCGGCCCGCCACCGTCGAAGGCGTGGCTGCCCGGTCCGGCGCGGCCGGCGAGGTCGCGCCGATTCGTGAATGGAATTGCAGACGAATTGCCGTGCAATTGTCGGCGAATTGAATCAGCAAAGTGTCCCGGGTGGCCAGGGACAGTCGTCCCGAATTGTGTCCTGGACATTGTCCTGTGCGCTCGGGCCTCTCCCCAGTTCGTGCCACGGTCCGCGATGAATTGAATCGGCGGCGGCCGCGTATTTCTACATTCCTCTCGTCATCAGCAGAGATGACCTCGTACAGAGGAGAAAGAGCAGTGAAACGACGACTTCTTCAGGTCGGCGCGGTGGCGCTGGCCGGTTTGTTCAGCGCGATCGTCTTACCGTCCAGCCCGGCCAGCGCCGCGCCGAATTGCAACGTTCCGGTGCCGCCGCCGGCGTGCGGTGACGGCGGCGGCGACGGCGAACCGGTGGTGCGGGACATCCCCGTGCACGGCACGCTCGACACGGTCACGTACGTCGGCAATGCCGTGCGGGTCACCGGCTGGGGCATCGACCGGGACAGCGGCAGCGCGCCGCTCATCGTCGACATCTACATCGACGGCGCGTGGAAGCAGACCCTCAGCGCCAACACGTACCGCCCGGACGTCGCCGCCGCGTACCCGGCCTACGGCTCCTACCGCGGCTTCGACGCCAACGTCCCGGCGGGTCTCGGCACCCACCAGGTGTGCGCGTGGGCGATCAGCGTCGTGCCCGCCGGCGCCGCGAACCCCGGCAACCCGCAGCTGGGCTGCAGGACGTACACCGCCACCCTCGCCGCCCCGACCGACGTGCGAACCATCTCCAGGGCGGATGACGGCACCACGGTGTTCGGCTTCAAGGACAACTCGGTCGAGGAGACCTCCTTCCGGGTCGTCATCACCCGCCAGTACTGGGAGCAGTACAACGACCCCCGCTGGGGCCAGATGTACCGCGCCTACTACGTCGACCGGCAGTTCACCGTGCCGGCGCAGGCAGGCACCGCCGAGGTGACCGCCACGACCGTGACCGGGGGCTCGGACTGCCGCACGACGGTGTACGCCGTCTCCGGCTCCATCCAGAGCGCCCCGGCCGTCAAGGGCTGGTGCTGATACCGGCCGTCGTCACGTGAACGAACGGCCCGGACCCGCCGGAGGATGTCCTCCGGCGGGTCTTCGCCGCCACGTGCGTCGTTTCACGGCCGGTCGAAATACGTACAGCCGACGTTGGCCTCTTTCTGCAACTCGACGATTCGTCGAGGCTCCATCGGCGGAACGAGGTAGCCGTTTCGCGCGGCATGGTCACGGAACTCGTCCGGCAGAGCGACATGATAACGACGCAGGTAATACGCCAGATCGCGCCGCCAGACCCACACGCCGTCCGTCAGCAACGACGACGCACCTGACATCTCCGGAAATCCGTCCGATCCGGAAATGACATCCGGAACGCCCTCCATGATCGCGGCAATCACATGCCCGGCGCCGAGATGGGCCGACAGCGCAGGCTCATCAGACTCGGTACCTGGAGGACGGCAACCGGGTGGTGTGAGCCGGGGACGGTCGCGACCGCGCCGGCGTACGTGGCGGTCAGGGCGGGTCGGTGCGGCGGTACGAACAGGGGAGAGCGGAACTGTCGCCGGTCACCAACCTCGATGGCGTCGGCGGTCCTAGGGTGGGCGCATGACCGAGATCGTGATTCGTGGTGGGCGTGTCATCGACCCGGGGGCGGGGACGGACGAGGTCCGTGACCTGCTCGTGCGCGACGGCTCGATCGCCGATCCTGCCAGCGTGAGCGAGGGTGCCGTCGTCGTGGACGCGACCGGGCTGGTCGTCGGGCCGGGGTTCGTCGACGTGCACAGCCACGTCAACACGATCGCCGGGCAGCGGCTGCAGGCGTTCGACGGCGTGACCACGGCGCTGGACCTCGAGATCGGGCTGATGCCGGTGGCGGTCGCGCTCCAGCGGGCCGCCGAGGAGGGACGGCCGCTGAACTACGGGTACTCCGCGTCGTGGGCGGCGGCCCGGGGGCTGGTGCTCGCCGGGGTCGAGCCGGTGCCGGACCTGGCCGGCGTGCTGGCGCTGATGGGCAACGAGCACTGGCAGGCGTCGTCGTCGCCGGTACAGCGTGACCGGTGGCTGGACCTGCTGTCCGGTGAGCTCGCCGACGGTGCGCTGGGCATCGGGGTGCCGATCGGGTACACGCCGCGGGCCGAGCCCAGCGAGTTCCTGCACGTCGCCCGGCTCGCCGGCGGCAACGGGGTGCCGGTGTTCGCGCACGTGCGGAACCTGATCGAGGCCGACCCGGATGTGCTCGTCGACGGCGCGGACGAGGTGACCGCGGCCGCCGCCGAGACCGGCGTCGCGATGCACTACTGCCACGTCAACAGCACCTCGGGCCGGCATGTGGAGCGGGCGCTCGGCACGATCCACGCGGCGGTCGCGGCGGGTTCGCGGGTGACGTACGAGGCGTACCCGTACGGCACCGCGTGCACGGGCATCGGTGCCGCGTTCCTCGCTCCCGAACGGCTGCACGTGTGGGGGCTCAAGCCGCACAACCTGGTGCTGCTGCCGTCGGGCGAGCGGATCGCCGACGCGGCCCGGTTGCGGGAGGTCAGGGCGGCCACGCCCGGCGCGCTGTGCCTCATCGAGATCCTCGACGAGACGGATCCGTCGGACCGTGCGCTGCTGGAGGGCACGTTCGCCGACCCGGGCACGATCGTGGCCAGCGACGCGCTGCCGGTGACGTTCAACGACGGCACCCGCGACACGCGGCAGTGGCCGCTGCCGGAAGGCGCGACCCACCCGCGCACGGCCGGCACGTTCGCGAAGGCGCTGCGGCGGTTCGTGCGGGAGACCGGGATCTGGGACTGGCCGGAGGCGTTCCGGCGCTGCTCCTACCTGCCGGCCCGGCTGCTCGACGCGCACGCGCCCGCCGCCCGGCGCAAGGGGCACCTCGGCATCGGCGCGGACGCCGACGTCGTCGTGCTGGACCCGGCCCGGATCACGGATCAGGCGACGGTGCTCGCCTCGACGGCACCGTCGCACGGCGTCCGGCACCTGCTGGTCAACGGCGAGCCCGTCATCCGCGACGGCGAGCTGCTGCCGGACGCGTACCCGGGGCGGGCGCTGCGCTCATGAACCACCGGCGCCGGACCGGATGAGGTCGTCGACGCCGCTGAGGAAGGTCGCGCAGACCTGGTCGCGGTCGGACAGGCAGCCGGCCGCCATGGCGCCGTCGCGGAGCATGACGAACCGCTGCGCGCGAGGATCGCTGCCCGTCAGGGCGGTGACCGTGTCGAGGAACCATTGCCGGTGTGCCAGGACGGCCTGGTACACGGGGTGGCCGGGGTCCGGGTACTCGGCCACGGCGTTCAGGAAGGCGCAGCCGCGGAAGCCGTCCGACCGGATGCCCTCGGCGATCGACGCCGCGACGGCGCGGAGCGCGTCGGGGGCGGGGAGGCCGGCGGTCAGGGCCGCGTCCACCTGGCCCCGGATCTGCTGGTCGGCCGCCTGCAGGTAGGCGAGGACGAGATCCTCCTTGCCGGGGAAGTGCCGGTAGAACGTGGCCCGGGTCACCTTCGCCTCGCCGATGATCCGGTCGACGCCGACCGAGTGGATGCCTTCCCGGTAGAAGATCCCGGCGGCGGTGACCAGGAGCCGCTGCCGTGCCTCGGAAACTCCGCCCAGTGCCATGGGGTCCATCTTAGAGATAGAACGTTCGGTCTTGACAGGCCTCCGCGAAGCCTGCACGCTGGGCCGAGACAGAACGTTCGTTCTCTCGGAGAAGGAAGCGCCATGACCACTCTCACCACGTCCGGCATCGAGGCGACGGCGTCCGCCCTGCGGAGGCTGTACTTCGTCCGCTTCGCGTTCGCCATCGCCTGGGCCCTCGTGATGTTCACGACCGCCGAGCACCTCGGCCCGCTCGCCAGGACGCTGCTGGTGCTCTACCCGCTGTTCGACGTGGGTGCGGCCGTCGTCGACGCGCGGGCCTCCCGCGGCACCGGATCGCCCGCGCTGCTCTACGTGAACGTCGCCGTCAGCCTGCTCGCCGCCGCCGGCCTGGTCTTCGCCGGCGCGGACGGCATCCCGGCGGTCCTGCGCGTCTGGGGTGCGTGGGCGGTCGTGGCCGGACTGGTGCAGCTGGCCGTGGGAATCACCCGCCGCGGCATGGGCGGCCAGTGGCCGATGATCATCAGCGGTGGCATCTCGGTGCTCGCCGGCGGGTCGTTCATCGCCGGCGCCGCCGCGGACGACCCGGTGCTGACCAACGCGATCGCCTACGCCATCCCCGGCGCCGTCTTCTTCCTCATCTCCGCCGTCCGACTCGGCCGTGCAGCGAAGGAATAGATCGGGTCGCGACAAGAGCCGGGAAGCGCTCAGATCGCCGCGGCCTCCTCCGATAGGGGACCGGACGTGTGCGAACCGGGGCGGTGCGATGGGTGTGTCGAACGTGACGAGAGTGGTGTGCCTGCTCTTCGCCGGGCTGGTGGTGTTCCGGTTCACCGACCTGTACAACACGCAGGCGGGCCGGGATCTCGATCTGCGCCCTGGAGACCGTCGCGCTCGGCCTGCACCCGCGTGTCGCGTTCAGCCGGCGGTTGTCGGCGGCCGCCAAGCGCCCGTACCGGTTCACCAGCCCCGCGCTCGCGCTGCTCATCATCGCCGGCGTCGGGTTCTCGGTCGCGTTCAACACCCACGACCGGAGCTGGGGCGTCGCGACGGTCGCCGCCGTGGCGCTGCGGACCCTGGCGGTGCCGGTGCTGCTGCTGGGGCTGCTGAGCTTCGCCGCGGAGCCGATGGACCGGCGGGCTCGACGACTTCGGCGCCGGTTACTCGTCGCTGCGGTACCTCACCCGCCTGCCCGTCGACATCCTCAAGCTCGACCGCTGCTTCGTCGCGGACCTCAGTGGCGACCCGGAGCGCGCCGCGGTCGCGGAGGCCGTCATCCGGCTCAGCCAGATCCTGCACATGGACACCGTCGCGGAGGGCATCGAGGACCCGGCCCAGGCGACCGAGCTCACCCTGCTCGGGTACCGCACCGCGCAGGGCTTCCACTTCGCCCGCCCGCTGCCCGCCGGCGACGTCGAGGCGTTGCTGCACCGCTCCGCCGCCGAGTGGCCGAGCCTGCCGACGGCGCTGGACCCCGCCGCGCCCCCCGGTGGCCGTCCACGGTTGAGCCCGGCTCCCGGCGGGCCGCGACGGGTCCACCGGAAGCCGGTCGCCGTGGCTCAGGTGATGGTGAGGCTGTCGATGTTCGCCCCGTTGGCGCCGGTCGTGGTCGCCCGGACGGTGACCTGGCTGCCGGCGGGCAGCGACGCGGTGAACGAGGTGGTGCTCCAGGCGTCCCAGGAGCCGGTCGGGTTGAACGCCAGGGCGCCGTTGACGCCGGTGCCGTTGACCGAGATCGCGAGGGGCCGGTTGGCGGTGCCGCCGTTGGCGTAGCGGAACGTCAGCGTCCTGGTGCCCGCGGCGGGCACGTTGACGGTCCACTGGACGTAGGCGCCGCTGGCCGAGGTGTCGGCGAAGTCGACGAAGCCCGTCCCGGTGTAGTCCGCGTGACGGGTGTCGATGACGGCGCCGCTGAGCAGGGCCCTTTCCGCCGGGTAGGAGGTGCCGCCCGTGACCGCCGGGAAGGCCGCGCCGCTCGGCTCGACCGTGGCGGCCACGCCGCCGCCGGCGACGACCGGGATCGACGCGGTGACGACCGACAGGACCTTGCGGGTGGCGTCCCACACCGTGCCGCCGCCGCTGGTGATCGCCGTCGCCTCGGTGCTGTAGGCCGGCAGGGTCGCGCCGCCGTTGACCCGCATGCCGACCGGGGCGGTCAGGCCGTGGACGCGCACGATGTACCGGCGCGCGGTGGGTGCGCCGTCGTAGGTGCCCTGCGGGTGCCGGATCACGGTCCTCGTCGCCGCGTCGGTGAAGGTCAGGGTGGTGACGGCCCTGGCGCCGGAGACGCGGTGCGCCTCGGTGACGCCGTCGTCCTCCACCAGGTTGAATGTGCCGTCCGCTCCGGCGTACACCTCCATCTCCAGCTGCCGCTTGTTCAGGTAGGCGGTGCTCTGCGCGTACTGGTACTTCGGCAGGATCGCGCCGGCCTTCACGAAGAGGATGATCTCGCCGGTGTGGGTGACGTAGGGCAGGTCGGACGCGTCGGTCCCGACGTGCTTGATGTCGGCCCAGAAGTTGTACCAGGTGGCGCCGGCGGGCAGCCAGACGTTCTGGGTCGCGCCGCCGTCGGACGTGACGGGCGCGACGAGCAGCGACGGCCCCCACATGTACTGCAGGTCGTGCGAGTAGGCGTTCGGCCGGTTCTGGTAGTCGATGACCATCGCCCGGGCCATCGGCATCCCGGTGGTGCTCGCCTCGTGGGCGATGCTGTAGATGTACGGCAGCAGCGTGTACCGCAGCTCGCCGTACTTGCGGAAGTCCGCCTGGATGACGGCGCTCTGGTCGAGCGGCCAGCGGGAGGCGACCGCGCCCTGCGACGTGGTGCTGGCCCCGCTGTGCGGCCGCCAGATCGGCGACAGGCTCGACCAGGCGGCCGTCCAGTTGCGGTAGAACGGCTCGGGGATCAGGCCGCCGGTCTGGCCGTGGAAGCCGCCGCCGTCGATGTTGGAGAAGGGGAAGCCGCCGATCCCGCCGGCCAGCATGCCGCGGATCTGCTGGCGCATCTCGTCGTAGGTGGAGCCGATGTCGCCGGTCCAGTAGTGGCCGTAGCGCTGCTGCCCGGCCGACGCGCCGCGGCTCCACGTCCACGGCCGCTTGGCGGTGCCGATGTGGCCGGCCGCCTGCGGGTCCCAGCCCTCCTCGCCGACGCCCTTGTGCAGGTAGAAGAAGTACGCGTTGCGCAGCTCCGACCACTTCTTGCCGCCCGCGGAGTCGGCGTTGAACGGGATCGGGCCCAGCTCGTCGGTCTCGTCGAGCCACAGCCCGTCGCCGGGGAAGTGCAGCGCCGGGTTCAGGGCCTTGGTCCAGAAGACGTTCCACACCCAGGCGCGGGTCGCGGGGTTGGTCCAGTCGGGCACCGAGCCGCTGTCGGCCACCCCGGTGAGGTCGCCGGCCTTGAAGCTGTAGCCGGGCGGTGGCCCGCCGACCCAGCCGGCCATGAGGTTGGAGTTGTTGCGGTTGTAGTCCAGCGTCATCGTGACGCCGTTCTCCGCGGCCCACGCCTGGTATCCGGCCGGGTCCGGCCACCGCGTGGGGCTGAACTCGAACCAGGAGCCGCCCCACGCGCCGGTGCCGTTGCGCCAGCGGTTGTCGTTGACGTGGTGGTCGAACGGGTAGCCGGCGTTGCGGTGCTGGGTGATCTTCGTGCGCCACCAGTTCTGGTCGCTGACGTCGGGGAAGCCCTTGTCCGACATGTGCAGCCCGAAGATGGCGATCTGCGGCAGGCGCGGCCGCCCGGTCAGCTGGGTGTAGCGGTCCAGCAGCTTCGCGAACTCCGGGCCGTTGATGAGGAAGTAGTCCATCTGCGGCCGCACGCCGGCGGTGTTGTGGTCGTCCGCGGAGAACGCGTAGTCCCTGGCGGTGCCGTTGGCGAAGGCGAAGGTGGTGTCGAAGGTCGTGTTGAAGAAGACGCCGTAGCCCTTGGTGGACAGGTACAGCGGCACGATCGCGGGCGCCTGGTCGCTGCGGACGGTGCCGTAGTTGTGCGACACGACGTCACCGGTGCGGTCGACCCTGGGGGAGCGTCCATAGAGCCCGTGCCCCGCCTTGACGAAGTGCTCGTCGGCGGGCGGCGGGACGAAGGCCTCGGTGACGACGCTGTTGTTGGTGCCGCCCCAGGTGATGCTGCGGGTCGCGTCCTCCTTCGCCAGCAGCGCCCCGGTGCCGCGGTGGTAGAACTCCAGCCGCAGCGGGTTCTTGTGCAGCACGATCCGGATGCCGTCGGCCGCGCCGGTGACGATCGTCAGGCTGGTGCTGTCATTCGTGACCGTGAGGGTGCCGCCCATGCCGGCGTGGTTGGCGGGCACCACCATCTCGTAGCGGGAGTCGGCGAAGAACGTCTCCCCGCTGCGGATCGCGCGGACCCGGACGATCTGGTTGCCGTACGCGGTGATCCGCAACCGCTGGCCCGTGGTGCTGGTGACGGTGACGCTGCGGGCGTCGGTCAGGTGGGACGCGTAGTTGCCCAGCTGCTCCCCGACGGCCGCGACGGCCCGGCCCGGTCCGGCGGCGACGGCGCCGATCGACAGCCCGGCGGCCATGCCGAGCACGTTCCTTCTCTTCATCGCATCGACTCTCCTCGACAGGTGCGGGCGAATCCGTTGCGCTTGTGGCGGTGAGGTGTGCGCAGCGGCGCGCGCGGCGAATTGGGTCTCCGGGCGGGTTGGCGGTTGGAGCGCGCCGGAAACGGTTCCCACAGTGGTCCGCTACAGCGAGTTTTGTCAATACCTTGCAATAGACCGGTTTCGCATCGATGAACCTCGTGCTACCGTCGACGAACTGACAAGATCTGGAACCGCTTCCAGGATGACGCGAGGAGCTGCGGATGGCGGCGACGATCAAGGACGTCGCCCGGCTCGCCGGGGTCTCCCAGTCGTCGGTGTCCCGCGCGCTCGCCGCCCCGGACCAGGTGCGGCCGGCCACCCGGGAGCGGGTCGAGCGGGCCGTCGCGCAGCTCGGCTACGAGCCGAACCGGATCGCCCGGGGGCTGAGCACCGGGCGCACCGGCACACTCGGCTTCCTGGTGCCCGACATCGCCAACCCGCTGTTCGCCGGCATCGTCAAGGCCGCCCAGCGCCGGTCCCGGGAGTTCGGGCTCGCCGTGCTGCTGGCCGACTCCGACGAGGATCCCGCCACCGAACTGGACCTCATCCGGACGCTGACCAAGCAGGTCGACGGCTTCGTGCTGTGCGCACCCCGCGCCGGCGACGACGAGCTGCGCTCCGTCTGCGGCGACCTGCCGGTGGTGCTGCTCAACCGCCGGGTCGGCCAGCTGCCGTCGATCATCTTCGACAACGCCGACGGCATCCGCCAGGCGCTCGCCCACCTCGCTGCCCTCGGCCACCGCCGGGTCGCCTACGTCGCCGGCCCCCGCACCTCATGGGTCAACCGCGAGCGACTGCGCGCCTTCCGTGCTGTGGTGGCCGGCCTCGGCCTCGAGGGGGTCGAGGCCGGCAACGTCTCACCCGACTTCGAGGGCGGCGTCGCCGTCGCCGACCTGGTCCTGGCCGCCGGCGTCACCGCGGTCATCGCCTACAACGACATGATCGGCCTCGGTCTCGCCAGCCGCTTCGGCGCCCGGGGGGTGACCGCGCCCGGTGACGTGAGCATCATCGGTTTCGACGACATCCCGGCCTCGGCCCTGGTCACGCCCGCCCTGACCACCGTCAGCCAGCCGAAGGACCAGTGCGGCCGGGCCGGCATCGACCTGCTCGCCGACCTGCTCAACGACCGCGACCGCCCCGGCGGCACCCGCACGTCCCTGCCGGCCCGGCTGATCGTCCGCGCCTCCACCGGCCCGGCCCCCGCCACCGTGCGCTGAGCGACCGTGCGCTGAGCGACCGTGCGCCGGACGGCCGCGTGTCGGGCGGTGGGTGGGTACACGTGCCCGACCGGTGGACAGGACGGCTGCAACCGAACCGCTACCGTTTCGCACCGGAGCCGACGGGCGGCTGTGGCGGATCGCCGCGTCCCCGCAGCCGCCCGTCCCCGCCCCCCCTTGATGGAGAAATACCTCGTGCTTCGTCGCATCACGGCGCCCCGGCGGCAGCGGGACGCCGGCTCCACGGTCAACGAGATGCTCGTTGCGGCCGTCGTGGTCGCCGCGCTCGGCGCGATCGCTGTCACCTCGGTCGGCGACCTCACCGGCAAAAGCAGATCGACCGCCTGCGAGGCCGACAAGCGGGCCGTCGAGATCGCCTATCAGGCGTACGTCGCCGACGAGAACGCGAAGCCGGCGGCGGTCGGCGACCTGGTGACGGCCGGCTACCTGAACGAGGAGCCGCCCGCCGCCAACGGCATCACGCTCGACGCCGCCGGCACGGTCACCGCGACCGCCTGCTGAGGGCCAGCGCCCGCCGAGCGCGAGGGCCGGCAGGTCACCGGGCGCGGTGGCGGTAGTGGTGAACGACGAGGGCGGTCGCGCAGGCGAGGGTGACCAGCCCGAAGACAGCGCCCACGAACGGGTTGGCGCCGATGCCGGACATGGTGGCATTGGTGGCGGCGCTGAGGACCAGCACCAGCCACAGGACGGGGCGGAGCATGCCGCGGCGCTCAGGCGCGTCGGCGGCTTCGATGCGGTAACGGTCAGTCATGCCGGCAACGCTATGCAGCCGGGTGCCCGCCAGCGATCCAGCCAGCGCGCCGGTGCAGGTACAGCAGGCTGTACTTTCCGGGCCGCGAGCGGCCGGCCGTCCCGCTCGTCGCCTATCGTCTCTGCCGTGCGGCAGTTCGTCCGGGACCGGGTTCGCGCGTCCGTCGACGCGCTCGAACGCATCGTCGGCGGGCTCGGCACGGCGACCCTCGCGCTCGGCGCGTTCCTGTCGCTGTTCGTCACGGCGGCCGCGTCGCTGGCCGGCATCGGCCTGGTGGCCGTCCCGTCGGCACTGAAGGCGGCCCGTTGGGCGGCGGACCGGGAGCGGGCGCGACTGTCGCGATGGGACGCCGTCCTGCCGTCGCCGCCGCCGGTGCCGGCCGGCTGGCGCGACGCCGTGCGCGACCCGTGGGTCCGGCGGGATGCCGCGTTCGTCGCCGTCCACGGCACGGGCGGGTTCGCGCTGGGGATGATCGGGCTCGCGCTGCCGCTGTCGGCGGTGCAGTACCTGCTGTTCCCGCTGTACTACTGGGCGCCGCCGCCGGACGTGGGCGGCCCCGGCTACGTCACCTGGCGCATCGACGGGCTGCCCGACGCGCTCGCCGTCGCGCTCATGGGTGCCGGCTGGCTCGCCGTGTCCGTCGCGCTCGGCCCCCGGATCGCCCGCTGGCAGGCGGCGCCGGGGCGGCGGTGGCTTCCGCCGCCCCGGGACGTGGACATGTCGCTGCGGATCGCCGAGCTCACCGCCACCCGCGCGGCCGCCCTCGACGCGCACGCCGTCGAGCTGCGCCGCATCGAACGGTCGCTGCACGACGGGGCGCAGAACCGGCTCGTCGCGGTCACCGTGCTGCTCGGCGCCGCCCGGCGGGCCCTCGCCCGCGATCCGGCACTGGCGGCGGAGGTGCTGGACCGCGCCCACGACGCCGCCGAGCTGGCGCTCGCGGAGCTGCGGACCGTCGTGCGCGGGATCCTGCCGCCGGTGCTCGACGACCGTGGGCTCGCCGGCGCGCTCGACGGCCTGGCCGCCGGCTGCGGCGTGCCGTGCACGGTCGAGGTGGACGTGCCGGGGCGGTGCGCGGTGTCGGTCGAGGCGACGGCGTACTTCGTGGTCGCCGAGGCGTTGACCAACGTCGCCCGGCACAGCGGCGCCGGTACCGTGGCCGTCACCGTGACGAGAAGGACCGACCGGCTGCACGTGACGGTGACCGACGACGGCCACGGCGGCGCCGACGAGGGCCGCGGCTCCGGCATCGGCGGCATCCGCCGGCGGGTCGAGGCCCACGACGGCCGGTTCACCCTGACCAGCCCACCCGGTGGGCCGACGACGATACATGTGGAGCTGCCGTGCGGATCGTGATCGCCGAGGACGACGCCCTGCTGCGGGAAGGCCTGGCCCTGCTGCTGCGGGCCGAGCAGCTCGACGTGGTCGCCGTCACTGGCGCGCCGGACACGTTCCTGGCCGCGGTGGACGAGCACCGGCCCGACGTCGCGATCGTCGACGTCCGCATGCCGCCGACCCACACCGACGAGGGCATCGTGGCCGCCGTCGAGGCGCGGCGCCGCCAGCCGGGCCTCGCGGTGCTGGTGCTGTCGGCGTACGTGGAGCAGGCGTTCGCCACCGACCTGCTCGCCGGGGGAGCGGCCCGGCTCGGCTACCTGCTCAAGGAGCGGGTCGGCCGGGTCGAGGAGTTCCTCGAGGCGCTGCACCGCGTCGCCGGCGGGGGCACCGCGATCGACCCGGAGGTGGTCAGCCAGCTCTTCGCCCGCACCCGCCCCGACAGCACGCTGAGCCTTCTCAGCCCGCGGGAGCGCGACGTGCTCGCCCTGATGGCCGAAGGTCTCGGCAACACGGCGATCGCGGAGCGGCTGTTCGTCACCGAAGGGGCAGTGCACAAGCACATCCGCAGCATCTTCGCCAAGCTCGGCCTCGCGCCCGACGACCGCGCCGACCGGCGGGTCACGGCGGTCCTGCGGCACCTGGAGGACACCCGGCGCCTAGGGTGAGCACAGGGTAAGCACAGCGTGAGCGCGGGAGTAAGTACAGCCTGCTGTACCACGGTCCGCCAGCACGCTGGATCGATCATGGCCGGGTGCCGCCATAGCGTCGTCGGCATGGACATGAACGTTGGACAGGACGCCGGCGCGGCGGTCCGCGTCGAGCAGCTGACCCGCACGTATGGCACCGGACCGCAGGCGGTCACCGCGCTCGCCGGCGTGGACGTGCGGTTCGACCGCGGCACGTTCACGGCGGTGATGGGGCCGTCCGGCTCCGGCAAGAGCACGCTGCTGCAGACCGCGGCCGGCCTGGACCGGGCCACGTCCGGCCGGGTGTGGATCGGCGGCACCGAGCTGTCCGGCCTGTCGGAGACGAGGCTGACGAAGCTGCGCCGCGACCGGATCGGCTTCGTGTTCCAGGCGTTCAACCTCGTCAACGCGCTGACGGTGCAGGAGAACATCGTGCTCCCGCTGCGCCTGTCGGGCGGGCGGCCCGACCAGCCGTGGCTGCACCACGTGGTCGACCGGGTCGGGCTGCGGGAACGCCTGCACCACCGGCCGTCCGCGCTGTCCGGCGGGCAGCAGCAGCGGGTCGCGATCGCCCGGGCCCTCGCCACCCGCCCCGAGGTGATCTTCTGCGACGAGCCGACCGGCGCGCTGGACACGGAGACCGCGGCGGACGTGCTGAGCCTGCTGCGCGCCGTCGTCGACGAGCACCGGCAGACGGTCGTGATGGTGACGCACGACCCGGTGGCCGCCTCGTACGCCGACCGGGTCCTGGTCCTCGCCGACGGCCGGATCGTGCGCGACCTGCCGCAGCCGGGCGTGGAGCGCATCGCCGAGCAACTCGCGTCGCTGGGCCGCCGCCGGGCGGTGGCGGCATGAGCGGGCCGCAGCGCAGCGGAGGAGCCGCGAATCAGCATTGCAGTGTTGGGTCAGGCCGACGCCGGAGCGCAGCGGAGGTGGCGGCATGACCAGGCTGGCATTGCGGATGCTGCGGCACCGTCCCGGTTCGGCGGTCGCCTCGCTCGTCGCCCTCGCCGCGGGCGTCATGATCCTCATGGCCATGGGCGCGCTCGTCGAGTCCGGGCTGCGGTACAAGCCGTCGCCGGCCCGATACGCCGCAGCCGACGTGGTGGTCGCGCACCGCGACATCACCATCAGCGCCAAGGACCTCGACGGTGAGGTCGTCTGGTCGACGGTACGGCTCCCCGAAGGCGGCACCGTCCCGGCGGACCTGGTCGAGCGGATCCGCGCGCTCGCCGGGGTCGCCACGGTCGCGGCCGACGACCCTGTGCCGGTCGGGTTGCCCGATGTCACCGGGCACGGCTGGGCCAGTGCCGCACTGACACCGTTCCGGCTCGTCGCCGGAGTCCCGCCGGCCGCGGCGGAGCAGATCGCGGTCGACCGGCGGCTCGGGATGGCGCCCGGCCAGCAGACGATCCTGGTCGTCGGCGGCGCCGCACGGACGTACCGGGTCAGCGGCGTCGTCGACGGGCCGGCACCCGCGGTCTTCTTCACCGACACGCACGCCGCGACCCTGTCGCCGCACCCCGGCCGGATCGCCGCCATCGGGATCGTCGCGCAACCCGGCACCGACAAGGCCGCCCTCGCGGCGGCGGTACGCGGGCTCGCGGCCGAAGCGGGTGGGAAGGTCTACACCGGCGCGGACCGCGGCCTGGCCGAGGGCTCCGCCGACCTCGACGCACGCGACCTGCTGATCCAGGCCGGCGGCGCGTTCGGCGGGTACGTCGTGCTGCTGATCGGGTTCGTCGTCGCCGCCACCGTCGGGCTGTCGGTGCGGCACCGCCGACGCGACCTCGCACTGCTGCGCGCCGTTGCCGCGACCCCCGGCCAGGTCCGCCGGATGATCATGGCCGAGGCGGCCGCGGTGGGTCTCGCCGCCGTCGCGGTCGGCGTCCCCGCCGGCCTGCTCGCGACCCGCTGGGTGCGCGGCCAGCTCGTGGGCCGCGGCTTCGTCCCCGCGACGTTCCCGATCGCCGACGGCCTGCTCGCGACGGTCGCGGCCGCCGGCGTCACCACGCTCGTCGCGGTGCTGTCCGCGCTGATCGCCGCCCGCCGCGTCACCGCGATCCGCCCCGTCGAGGCCCTCGGCGAGGTGGCGGTCGAGCCGACCCGCGGCGGCAAGGCGCGCCTCGTCTGCGGTCTCGTCGCGCTGGCCGGCGCGGGCTCCTCAGGCGCGTTCACGCTCGGCGCCGGCGGGCAGGCGGCGCTCGCCGCCGCGGTCGGCATGCTGTACCTGTTCGTGACCGCGGTCGGCCTCCTCGCGCCGTGGATCAACCGGGCCGCCGCCCAGGCGCTGGCGCCGGTGCTGCGCGCGGTGTGGGGGACCAGCGGATACCTGGCGACCGCCAACCTGAAGGCGAACGCGCGCGGCACGGCCGCCGTGCTCACCGCGCTGGTGCTGTCCGTCGGGCTCGGCGGATCCGTGTGGTTCCTGCAGGACAACCTCGAACGGCAGACCCTCGCCCAGCGCCGCGACGGCCTGCGCGCCTCGCAGGCCCTGGTCTCCCCGGCCGGGCTGCCCGTCGGCGCCGCCGACGACGCGCGGAAGCTTCCCGGCGTCCGGGCCGCCACGTCGGTACGGCGCACGTCCGTCATCGTGAAGTTCCTCGACGGCGCGGAGACGGTCGGCGCCCAGGCCGTCTCCGCGCCGGACCTGACCGCCACGATGGACCTGCGGGTGCGCCAGGGCGACCTGTCCGCGCTGTCCGCCGGTACCGTGGCCGCATCGTCGATCAGAGCATCGACCCACGGCTGGGAGATCGGCGACACGGTCCCGCTGTGGCTCGGCGACGGCACACCCGTGCGGCTCACCCTCGTCGCCGTCTATGAGCGCGGCCTCGGCTTCGGCGACATCACCCTGGCGCGCGACACGGTCGCCGGCCACACCGCCCGCGACGTCGACGACGAGGTCCTCATCAGCACGTCGGGTCCGGCGGACCTGTCGGCGCTCACGGCCCGGCACCCCGGCAGCACGCTCGTCGCCACCAGCGGCCAGACCCGGCAGCTCGCCGCCGACCTCGCCGTCAGCGCCTGGCTCAACAGGCTGCTCGTCGGCGTCATGGTCGGCTACGCCGCCCTCGCGGCCGCCAACACTATGGTCATCGCGGCCCTCGCCCGCCGCCGCGAGCTCGCCGTGCTCCGCCTCGCCGGCGTCACCCGCGGCCAGGCGAAGCGGATGGTCCACGCCGAACAGGCCGGCCTCCTCGGCGTCGCGGTCCTCATGGGCGCGGCGATCGCCCTGGCCACCCTGACCACGGTGGTGCACGCGGTGACCGGCGAACCGCTGCCCTACGTGCCGCCCCTCGGCTGGGCCACCGTCATCGCCGGCACGGCGCTGCTCGCCCTCCTCACCACGGTGCTGCCGATCGGCCGCCTGCTGCGCGTCCCGCCGATGGAGCACATGGGCGTGAAGGAGTGAGCGCCCGCCGGAGTCCGTACGATGCGTCGGGTGCGGACGTGGGACTTCGGCGCCCTGCGGACGGCCACCGTCGGCGGCGTGGCCGTCGTCGCGGGCATGTTCAGCACGGTCGACCAGGCCACGGCCTGCACGCTGCACGAGGCGGACACGGGCCGGCTGCTCGGCGGGTGGCCGATGCCCTACGACTGGTGCTTCTCCCGCCCCGACACGAACCTGTCGACGTTCGCGGCGGACGGCGAGGCGTACTCGATCGTCCGCGGCCGCGGCTACGACTGCATCGCGCACCGGCTCACCCTCGACGGCCCGGAGCCGGTCGGCCGGTTCGAACCGGACGGCGACGGCGTCTACACCGTGGCGGCGGCCGTGGTGTCCGGGCGGCCGGCGGTGCTCAGCAGCGACTGGCGGCGCGTCCACTACCACGACCTGCGCACCGGCGAGGCGCTCCGGGCGCCGTGGAGCGCGCCGGACGGCTGGCGGGTGGACGAGCTCGTCGCGGTGGCCGGCGGGGCGTACGCCTGGCTGGAGCCCGACGACGACTCGCCGCGGACCGACTGGCGCGGCTGGCTGTGGGACGCGATCGGTGGCCGGCCGGTCGGGCCGCCCGTGTTCGTGCGCGGCTACCGCTGGGGCCCGTGGGCCCTCGGCCGGCGGCCGGCGCTGCTGGTGAAGACCGACTGGCGGGAGTACCGGGTCCTCGACCTGGCCCTGCGCCGCCCGGCCGGCCCGGCGTTGCCGGCGACCGTGCAGGACCTGAGCGCGCCCGCGGTCGGTGTCCTGCACGGCCGTGCGGTCCTGGCCGCCGTGACGGGACCCGCGCTCACGGTGTGGGACCTGCTCACCGGCGCGGCCCGGCACGTCGTCGCCCTGCCCGATGTACCGCTCGCGGTGGCCGTCGCCGCCGACCGGCTGTACGTCGCCGACCCCGAAGGCGAGATCAGCGCACACCCGGTGCCGCCGCGGGCACTGCACCCGCTCGCACCCCGGTAGCAACCGTCGGCGCGGCCGTCCGTACATGGATGCATCGCGCACTGGGTATGCGGCACACGGGCGCGCGCGCCCGCCACCTGTCATCAGCCGGATCGACCATGGAGGTGTGCGCCGGACGCGTGCCCTGACCGTCATCCCGCGGCAACGGCAGTCCCTCGCCGTGACCGACGTCCCCGACCCGGAGCCGGGCGACGGCGAGCTGCTCGTCGAGGGGCTGGCCGTCGGGGTGTGCGGCACCGACAAGGAGATCGCCCACGGCGACCACGGCTCGGCGCCGCGTCACCGTGGACGCCGGCGACCTCAACCGGGAGCTCGTCCTGGACAACAACGTGGTCGTCGGCTCGGTGAACGCCAACCTCGGCCACTACGCCACGGCCGCGGACGCGCTGGCCGAGGCCGACCGGGACTGGCTCGGCCGGCTGATCACCCGCCGGGTGCCGCTGGAGCGGGCCTCGGAGGCGTTCACCGCCACCGACGAGGACGTCAAGGTCGTCATCACCCTCGACGACCGATGAGCACGGGCCGGGCCGCTGCCGTTCAGCGGGACAGCGCCTTCTCCAGCTCGGCCTTGCTCATGGCGGAGCGTCCCTTGATGTTGCGCTGCCTGGCCTCGTTGTACAGCTGCTCCTTCGTGCGTCCCTGAGCGCCCGAGTGTGAGCGCTTCCCGCCGCGATGCCCGGACGACACGTCGTTGATCGAGGACCGGCTGGCCGTCCGGGACTCTCCCGCGCGGGCCCGCTCCTTGTTGACCGTCCGCGCGGCGATCTCCTCGGCGACGTCCGTTGACCTGCCGCGCCGTTTCACGCTTTCCTTGATGTGCTCGTACTGCCGTTCGCGCTTGGCATTGGAACCGGCTGGCATCTGCTCCTCCTGGGATTGCGCAGGACCTCTCGCCGGTACTGGTTCCCATCCGCGCGGCGGGTAAGCGCGGCCGCACCGCCGGTACCCTGGCCGACCGGGCGTGCGGGGATTGTTCAAGTCGGCCCGGACGGTGCCGATGTCTGCCGACGACCAGCTGGCGGGGGCGAGGAGGGTTGAGGATGCGGCTGTCTCGCGGGGTCGGCGCGTTGCTGCCGGCCGGTGCGGTGCTGGCGGTGCTGGCGGTGCTCGCCGGGCTGCTGCTGCCGCCGGACGCCTCCCGGCCGGTGACGGTCCTGGCCGACCTCGGGCTGCTCGGTGCGCTGACGTTCGTGGTGCACCGCACGTCGCGCGTCCCCGGGGTACCGCCCGCGGCCGCCCGGTTCTGGGTCAGCCTGGCGCGGGCGCTGCTGGTGTACGCGATCGGCATGGCCGTGGACCTCGCCGCGCTGCTGACGACCTCGGTCAGCGGGCGGTCCGTGTCGATGTACGGCGCGCAACTGGTCTATCCGGTCGCCGGCGTGTTCACCATGTACGCCGTGTTCCGCTACCCGACCGTCACCCACAGCCGGTCGCAGAAGCTGCGCGTCGGCCTCGACGCCGGCATCGTGCTCGTCGGCACCGCCGCGTTCATCTGGTACTTCACGGTCAGCAGCCACTGGGCCCCGGACCTCGGCTGGCTGTCGCTGTCGGAGACCCTGGCCCTGCCGGTGACGGTCCTCGTCGCCGGGTTCGGCGTGCTCCGCGTGGCGCTCGTCGGCGCCGGCCTGCTCACCCGCCCGACCCTGGCCTGCTACGCCGCCTGCATCACGCTGTCGGGCGTCGCCACCGCGCTGCCCATCGGGCAGGAGGAGGCGCCGATCGCCCCGACCGTCCTGCTGCTGCTGGCGCAGCTGTCCTCGCTGACCGGGGCGGTGCTGCAGCACCAGGCGAGCGTCGCCGGCACCGTGCCGCCCCTGGCCCGCCGCGACCGGCCGTTCAGCGTCCTGCCGTACGGCGCCTCCGCCGCCGCGTTCGGGCTGCTGGTCGCCGTCGTCGGCCCCGGGCTCGACTGGCGCCGCGGGGGAGTCCTGGCCGGCACCGGCGTCCTGCTGGTCCTGGTCGCGACCCGCCAGCTGGCGGCCCTGCACGAGAACAACCGGCTGCTCACGCAGAACAGGGCGCTCACCGAGCAACTGCGGCACCAGGCGTGGCACGACGAGCTGACCGGCCTGGCGAACCGGGCCTCGTTCAGCCGCTACGTGGACGAGGCGATCGAGCGGTTCACCGCGACCGGCGACGACACCGCGCTGCTGCTCATCGACCTGGACGGGTTCAAGGCGGTGAACGACACCTTCGGGCACGTGGTCGGGGACCAGCTGCTGTGCGACGTCGCCGGCCGGCTGACCCGCGAGGCCGGCGACGACGCGGTCGTCTGCCGCCTCGGCGGCGACGAGTTCGTCGTGCTCACCGGCCAGACCGGCGGGCGCGCCGCCGGCCTCGCCAGCCGGCTGGTGCAGGCCGTCGCCGCCCACGCCGTCATCGGCGGCAACCCGGTCCGGGTCGGCGCGAGCATCGGCATCGCCGCCGTCAGCGACGCCCCGGGCGGCGCCGCCGACCTGCTCCGCCGCGCCGACACGGCCATGTACGCGGTCAAGTCCGCCGGCAAGAACAGCTGGCGCCTCAGCGACACCCCCGCGCCCGCCACCACCGGCCGCTGACCTCCCTCCCGATCTGGTCGCCTGCCGGGCGGAGAGGCAGCGGCGTGCTACAGGAAGCCGAGCTGACGCGCGAATTCCCGGTGAACCGAAACGAGCTGTGCTAACGGGATCGGCTTACGGGACACCGCGGAAAGGTCCCTACCCTCCCGGGTCCAGGGCGGCGGCACTGCGCTGATCCCGTGATCCAGGGCAACATCTCGCAGCTTGTGGCAGCAGCTCCGTATCCGGTGGAGGTGCTGCCGGTCAATCCGGAGCGGGCGTCGGTCTGCCTGACAGCCCTGGGAATCACGGCCAGGTCGTGGCTCGGGGCGGTGGTCGCCGACAGTGGCGGGCTGGTGGATCGACCACGGTTGGCTCCGGGTACTCGAGGGCGGCCATGACGGGCTGCCGGATGTGGCTGCCAAGTCGGACCCGAGTGCTGGTCATCTCGCCTGGCAGGACCTCGAGCTCGGGTATGGCGACTGGCTCGATGTTCGCGGGTGCGATTTCGCAGTTCTACGAGGCCTTGCTTGCGCTGGCCGGGGTGGGAAACCGAGGTGGCCGGCGTCGGTCCACGCAGGCTGTTCCACCGCCTCAGCCTTGCACGGCTCCAACCATGCGACGCTGCGGGCCTTCCGCAGAACCAACCCGAGATCGTCCGGCTTGACCCGTAACGGATCAAGCCGGGCTGCGTGCTTGTCGGCGCGGCAGCAGAACGAGCGGCGTCAGCCGACCGGGACGGTGGCGGGGCGCTGGTCGCTGATCCACCGGCTGAGGTCGGCCGCGGGCATCGGGCGGGCGTAGTGGTAGCCCTGGGCGATGTCGCAGCCGAGCGCCTGCAGGGCGGCGACGTGGGCGATGCCCTCGACACCCTCGGCGACGACGGTCATGCCGAGGTTGTGGCCGAGCTCGATCGCGCCGCGGACGAGGACGGCGTCGTCGTGGTCGGCGTCCATGTGCAGGACGAACGTGCGGTCGACCTTCAGCTCGTCGACGGGCAGGCGCTTCAGGTACGCCATGGACGAGTAGCCGGTGCCGTAGTCGTCGATCGACAGCCGGACGCCGAGCTCGTGCAGCTCGGTGAGGGTGGCGGTGGCGGTCGCGGGGTTCGCCATGACGGCCGACTCCGTCACCTCCAGCCGCAGCAGCGACGCCGGCACGTCGAACTCGCGCAGCAGCGCGACGACGTGGCCGACCAGGCCCGCGTCGAGCAGGCAGCGCGGCGACACGTTGACCGCGACCGGCAGGGTCAGGCCGTCGTCCAGCCAGGTGCGGACCTGACCGAGCGCGGCGCGCAGCACGTACAGGGTGAGCCGGCTGATCAGTCCGGTGGTCTCGGCGACGGGGATGAACTCCGCCGGTGGGATCGCGCCGCGGGTCGGGTGCTGCCAGCGCACGAGGGCCTCGGCACCGGACACCTGCCCGTCGTTGAGCCGGACCTTCGGCTGGTAGTGCAGGGTGAGCTGGTCGGTGCTGTCCAGGGCGCGGCGCAGGTCGCCGAGCAGCAGCAGGCGGCTGCCGTCCTCGACCTGCATCGCCGGGTCGTAGACGGCGACACCGGTCTTGGTGTCCTTCGCGCTGTACATGGCGATGTCGGCGCAGCGCAGGGCGGCCTCGACCGTGGTGGCGTGCTCCGGGGCCGCCGCGACGCCGATGCTGGCCTCGATGTCGACGGTCACGTCGTCGAGCACGAAGCTGCGGTGCAGCTCGCTCTGCAGGCGGGTGGCCAGGCGGGCGGCGTCGTGCGCGGCGGCCTGCGGCAGCAGGATCGCGAACTCGTCCCCGGACAGCCGCGCGACCAGGTCGCCGGAGCGCACCGTGGCGCTGGTCCGGGCCGCGACCTGCCGCAGCAGCTCGTCGCCGTAGTGGTGGCCCAGGGTGTCGTTGACCTCCTTGAACCGGTCCAGGTCCAGCATCAGCACGGAGGTGCCGGCGCCGCGGTCCTGCGCGTCCCGCAGCGCGTCGGCGGCGCGGCGGGCGAACAGCGCCCGGTTCGGCAGGCCGGTCAGCGAGTCGTGCGAGGCCAGGTACTCGCTGGAGGCGGCGTGCCGCATCAGCCGGCGCTGGTACCCCACGCTGGCCACCAGCAGCACCGTCATCAGCACCAGCCCGACCGCGAACCCGGCGACCGTCGCGATGAACGCGAGCGTCTCGACCCGCTCCAGGTGCCGCAGCGCGCGGGCGGCCTGCGCGTCCCGTTCGACGGTCGCGGTCTGCACGATCCGGTTGATCCGCTCGAACAGCGACTGCGCGCGGCCGGTGTCGATCCGGGCCACGTCACCGTCGTCGACGGCGTCGAAGACGTCGGTGACCGCCTGCAGGTACTGCCCGTGCAGCGCGCCGAGCTCGGTCGCCAGGCGCCGGTCGGTGTCGGTGCCGAACCGTTCCACGTCGAGCAGCGCGTCCTGCAGCGACGCGCCCGCGGTGGTGTGCGACGTCCGCACGACCGATCCTGGCTCGACCCGGTACAGCCGCTCGCTGCGCTCCTCGGTGATGACGGCGTCGTGGATGCGGCCGTACGCGGCGGCGAGCGCGCACACCTTGCTGACGGCCGCCGCCGACCGGCGGGTCTGCGCCACCCCGGTGACGCTCAGACCGGTCAGGCCCAGCATGATCACGGCGAGGCCGGTCACGGCGTACCACCGCCGTCGCTGCGAACGCTGCACTGCCGCCGCCCCTCGAATGCCTGGCCGTCGTCCGACACCACGACATCGGGGCGCACGGTCCGGGGCTGAGCGCGGCCCGCGCGCCGCTCCCCGGCTGCACCCCGGTTGCGACCGTCCGCCGTCCGCCGGTGTCAGCCGGCCGGGTCGGGTGGGCCGCCGGCCTCGCCCGCGGCCCACATGCGGGCGGCGATGCCGACCCGGTTCCGCACGCCGAGCTTGGCCTGGATGCTGGCGACGTGGGTCTTCACCGTCCCGGCGGAGATGCTGAGCGACTCGGCGATCTCCGCGTTGGTGCCGCCGGCCGCCACCGCCCTGGCGACGTCCCGCTCCCGGCCGGTCAGCCCTGAGACGCCGGCCGCCGCCGCGGGCA
Organism: Dactylosporangium sp. CA-152071; assembly: GCF_050936335.1. NCBI lineage: Bacteria > Bacillati > Actinomycetota > Actinomycetes > Micromonosporales > Micromonosporaceae > Dactylosporangium > Dactylosporangium sp. CA-152071. The sequence continues at coordinate 151,383 of NZ_JBNJMZ010000002.1, forward strand.
GCGGCTGGAGGCGGCGCAGCAGCCGGACGGTCAGCTGCGGGCTGATCAGCGTGTCGCCGGCCATCGCCGCCCGGACCTGCTCGCCGGCAAGCCGTTCGGCTGGCCCGACGGGGTGTCGGTCGCCTCGCAGCTGCCGTGGCCGGTGCTGCATCAGGGCATCCTGATGGCCGGCGGTGTCCTGTTCGCCCTCGCCGCGCTCGCCCACCGCCGTGCCCGCCGCGGCGCCTGTGCGACCTGCGGCCGGGCCGGCCTTCAGGCCCCCGGCCGGGATCCGGCGCGCTGGGGCAGGGCGGCGGTGTGGGTCGCTGCCGGTGTCCCGGTCGTGTACGCCGCGACCCGGTTCGCCTGGGCCCTCGGCATCCCCCTCGGCTTCAGCTCCGCCCAGCTGCGCGACATGGCCGAGGAGATGCCGGGCATCTGGTGGGGCGGCGCGGCGCTGGGCGGCATGGGCCTCATCGGCTCGGTGCTGACCTTCGGCCTCATCCGCCCGTGGGGCGAACGGTTCCCGCGCTGGATCCCGTTGCTGCGCGGACGCCGCGTGCCGGTCGCCCTCGCCGTCGTCCCCGCGGTCGTCGTCGCGATGGCGGTCACGTCGGCGGGCCTGATGTTCGCCCGCGTGCTGTACCTGGACCCCGACCCGGACAAGCTGGCGATGATGGGCCCCGCCCTGCTGTGGCCGGTATGGGGCGCCGCCCTGGCCGTCGCCGCGGCCGCGTACCGCATCCGCCGCCGCGGCGACTGCCGGACGTGCTCGCCACGGGCCTCACACAGGCCTCACACGGCGGCGGACGGGCTGCGTGTGGGCGATTGACAAAACATCTTTTTACGTAAAGACTCGCTTTCGCATGAGTGACCTCGCCCAACTCGGCGGCTCCAGTAGGCAGTACCGAAGGAGATCCCAATGACAGAGCTGACAGAGCACAGTGATCTGCGGCTGAGCGCGGTCATGCCGGCCGCGCTGAAGGTGGTCCACGCCGCGCTGACCGACGCGGCCGCGCTGCGGGTGTGGCTGGCCGAGCAGGCCGAGGTGACGCTGCCCGACCGGTTCCAGTTCTGGGGCCGCCACACGCCCGACGGTGCCGAGCCGCGGCAGCGGGTGCTGTCCGCCGACGAGCGCGGCCTGCGGCTGGCCTGGACCGTCGGCGGTGTCGAGACCACGGTCGAGATCACCCTGACCGAGCACGAGGCCGGCGCCGACGGCACGGAGAGCACGCTGCTCACCCTGACGCAGACGGACCTGCCGACCTTCGCGGAGGTCCTGTCGGACATGGCGGGGCCGCGCGGTGAGCTGCAGACGTTCTGGACGCTCGCCCTGGAGAACCTGCACGACCACCTGGCGGGGCGCGAGCTGACCCCGAAGTGCGACTACACCTCACCGCAGCTGCAGGGCTCGGTGGTCATCGACGCCACGCCGCAGGCGGTGTTCGACGCGCTCACCCAGTCGGACCGCTACACCAGGTGGTCCGGTGTCCGCGTCGACATCGAGCCGAGGGTGGACGGCCGGTTCGCGATGGGCGGCTTCGACCTGGACCCGTCGGGCGGCGTCAGGTTCGTCGAGTTCGAGCCGGGGCGCCGGGCGTCGCTGCGGTTCCCCGACGGGCTCACCTCCACCTGGGAGCTGGAGGGCTCGGGCGGCCGGACCCGGCTCACGTTCGTGCAGAGCGGGTTCGACGTGGAGAACCCGCCCTACCCGGGCTGGTCCGGCTGGCTCAGTGGCCTCGCCGCGGTGCGGCGCTACCTCGAGGTGCCCGGCTTCCGCCGGATCTGGCGCCAGTACGAGGCACCGGGCATCCCCGCCGGGATGTTCGCCATCGACGACTGACGGCGCCGGCCGGACCCGGTGCGCAAAGGGGGAGGGCGGAGCGGTGATGCCGCTCCGCCCTGCACGGTGTCGCCGGGTGCGCTCAGTGCGCGGCGAGCGGCATCGAGGACGGGGTGATCGGCGACGGCAGGGCGCCGCCGGTGCCGAGGTACTCGTGGACCGCCGCCGCCGCGGAGCGGCCCTCGGCGATCGCCCACACGATCAGCGACGGCCCGCGGCGGGCGTCACCGGCGACGAAGATGCCCGGCGCGTCGGTCTGCCACGCGGCGTCGGTGTCGATCGTGCCGCGCCGGTTGCGGGTCAGCTCGACCTGCTCGAGGTGGGCGCCGTCCTGCGTGCCGCCGAAACCGATCGCCAGCAGGGCCAGGTCCGCGGGGATCTCGCGGATGGTGCCCTCGACCTCGGTGAGGGTGAAGCCCGGACCGAGCAGGACGTCGACCAGCTCGACCGCCCGGAGTTTGCCGTCCTCGGTGCCGATGAAGCGGCGGATCGCGCAGCCGAAGTTGCGCTCGCCGCCCTCCTCGTGGGCCGAGCCGCTGCGCAGCATGATCGGCCAGGTCGGCCACGGGTTGCGGGCCGAGTCGCGCTGCGGCGGGGGCAGCGGGGCGACCTCGACGAGCTGGACGCTGGCCGCGCCCTGGCGGTGCGCGGTGCCGAGGCAGTCCGCCGCGGTGTCACCGCCACCGACGACGATGACGTGACGCCCTTCGGCGCTGATCGGCGGGGCGTCCAGCGAGCCGGCGACGACCCGGTTGGCGCCCTCCAGGTACTCCATGGCCTGGTGGATGCCGCTCAGCTCGCGGCCGGGGGTGTCCGGCACGTCACGGGCGTCGAGCGCGCCGCAGGCCAGGACGACGGCGTCGTGCTGCTTGCGCAGGTCCGCGAGCGACACGTCCTCGCCGACGTGGCAGCTGGTGACGAACGTCACGCCCTCCGCCTCGAGCTGGGCGACGCGCTGGTCGATGTGGTGCTTCTCGAACTTGAAGTCCGGGATGCCGTAGCGCAGCAGGCCGCCGATGGCGTCGCTGCGCTCGTACACCGTGGTCGCGTGACCGGCGCGGGCCAGCTGCTGCGCCGCGGCGAGACCGGCCGGGCCGGACCCGACCACGGCGACGCTGCGCCCCGACGGCGCCGCCACCGGGAACGGCTTGAGCGGCCCGCCGTCGGTGGCGCGGTTGATGATCTCGACCTCGACCTGCTTGATCGTGACCGGGTCGTCACCGATGCCGAGGACGCAGGCGGCCTCGCACGGCGCCGGGCACAGCCGCCCGGTGAACTCGGGGAAGTTGTTGGTCGCGTGCAGCACGTCGGCCGCGCGCTCCCAGTCACCGGTGCGGACCAGGTCGTTCCAGTCCGGGATCAGGTTGCCCAGCGGGCAGCCGTTGTGGCAGTACGGGACACCGCAGTTCATGCACCGGGCGGCCTGCTCGTGGATGAGCTGCGAGTCCGCGCGCTGGTAGACGTCGCGCCAGTCCGCGACCCGCTCGGTCACAGGACGCAGCAGCGGCAGCTGACGCCGGTACTTCATGAAGCCCATCGGATCGGGCATGCCTGACCTCCACCGTTGCCTGTGGGTGCATCGGAATACGGTGGGACAGCGTTGGCCCGGCCTGTCGGTGCACCTTAGCGGTGCAGCCCAGGTTTCTCACAGTGGGTACCGGAGCCAAATTTCCCACACCATGCCTGCACCCCTCCCACCTGGTGGAAGCGACGGCGCACGACCTGGCGTTCTGGCAGGCGCTCGTGGCGCCCCGGTGCCGATCACGCCGTCCCAGATAGTGGCGTGCCGTCGCCGCGGGACGGCTGTGCAGGGTCCGGCCGGTCGTGCATACTGTGCCGCCAGATGATCAAGCCCGGGCGGATGAGAGCACAATGAACGACCACGACGACGACCCGTTCCACGGGCTTGACGACTGGGCCAAGGACGTCGAACGACGGGCGAAGCGGGCCCACCGCTGGGGCCGCGTGGCGCGCCTCTTCCGTTGGTCCTTCCGTTGGTCCGAGGTCACCAAGACGACCCTCTGGATCGCCAGCGCCGTCGCCGCGGCGGTGCTCCTGGCCGCCGCCTTCCCGTATGTGAAAGCGGCGTTCACGTCCGATCCGGGCAGCGGCGACACCGGAACGGCCGCCTACCCGACCCAACCGGTGCCCAGCGGCATCTCCGTGACCACCTCGGCGAGCGCCACCCCGACGGGCCCGTTCGACGGCACCGCGGCCGCGACGTACCCCAAGGGCGACGCCGGGATCACCATGCCGCCGGCGACCGCCGTCACCGGCTTCACCCAGGCCGAGGTGGGCGCGGACCTGCAACTGGTGCACCAGGCGCTGGTGGCCGGCCGCCTGGACCGGAAGACGCTCGTCGGCCACGACAACTCCGCGTTCCTCGCCCTGCTGGCACCGAACGCCCGCGCCGGGACCACGAAGTGGCTCACCGGCGCCACCCGCATCAACGCGGTGACCTGGATCGACCCGTCCACGAAACTCGACCCGGACGAGCAGCCCCGCGTCAGTGGCCGCGTCACCTTCGACTCCGCCAAGGTCGACGGCGTCCAGACCCTGCGCGTCACCACGAACTTCGTCTGGGTCTACGCGTTCGACGTGCGCCAGCCAACCCCGATCGCCGCCGTCCACGACAGCATCCGCTGGGAGTTCCCGAAGCCCGACCAGGTCCGCAAGAACGACCGCGGCATGTGGATCGCCGACACCGACTCCTACGTCGCATGGATGGACTGCGCCGGCGCCGACAAGGGCCTGCTCGCCCCGGGCAAACCGGCACCCGCCACCCCCCACCCGAGCGAATCCGAACCCGCCGACGCCATCCTGCGCCCCGACCACACCCTCGACATCGGCGACGACTGCGCCAAACCCCCCACAACCCCCAAGCCGTAGCGGCCGCGTCACCGGTGGGGTGCGGCGGCCCGGAGCGGCACTACCGGGGCAGAGATCACCGAAATCGAGGACGCCGCCCGGCCAAATCCCGCCTGAGGCTGCCGAGGGCTTCGCTGATGCGTTCCTGGAACAGTTCGTCGGCCCAGACGACGTCGTCGGCGGAGCTGGCCACGCCGGAGCGGTCGTCGCCGTCGAGGAGCGCTTCCAGGACGGGAATCGTCTCGACCGCGTGCAGTTCCACGATGAGCGGGAGCGCTGAGCGCCCGCCGTAGTCGAGGATCCCGCGGCCGAGCGGCTCGGCCGACTCCGCCGTCGGCACGCCGAGCCGGGCGAGCGCCCGTACGGCGGACAACCTATTCCAGCGGTCACCCAGGCGGTCGCGCAGCAGCGGTTCCAAGCGGGCGACCGAGCCGGGTGAGCCGAGCGCAAGGTCGGCGATCAGGTCCGCGGCATGACGCGCCGGGGTGTCCCCGGCGGCCAGCACCGCCTCCACGGTCGGCAGCACCTCCGTCGGACCGGCCACCGCCGCCACCACCCTGGCCGCCAGGACTTGTTGGTCGCGCTGTGGGTGGACCGGCGCGGCGACACCGGTCAGGAACGGGGCCGCGACGGGCAGCAAGGAGGCCAAGGCATCGCCGAGGCCATTGAGGTCCGGCAGAGACGGCCCCGCACCGCTGGTGAGAGCGACCCGGAGAGCGTCGACAACGACGCCGGTTTCCCCGGTCAGCCGCCGGACCGCCAGCGCCGCGTCCAGGTCACCTGCTTCCGTCGCTCGAATCCGCCAGTACGGGACGGCGGCGTGCTCGTCGTGACCCAACAGCAGCAGCGCCTGAGCGACCTGCGGACCGGCGTGCGGCAAGGCGGCGGCCAGCGCCGGCACGAGCACGGCGGCGCCGGCGCCCCAGTGCCCGACCATCCCGGCCAGCACCTCGGCGTCCGCCGGACGGGCGACCAGCCGGCCGTGCACCGTGGCCAGGACCTCCGGCGTGCAGCGGACCGCGCCGGGCGCGAACCGGAACCGGTGCCCTCGGGCGGCCGCCGCACAGACCGGCACCACCCAGCGCGGGTCACCGAGCCGGTGCAACGTCTCGACCGCCCGGTATTCGACGGTGAATCCCGACGCCCCGGCCGTGTCGGAGAAGCGGGCGGCGACGTCGGCCACCACATCGGCGAACTGCCCGGCCGCGGCGCCCGCCCGGCGCAGCACGTGCATCACCTGATCGCGGACGTCAGGATCCGGATCGTCGAGCAGCGCCGCGACCATCGGCACGAGCAGCGCGGGCGCCGATCGCCGGGCGTCGCACCGGGCGCTCAACGCCCAAAGCCCGGACTCGCGGGTCCGCGGGTTGCCGGACCGCAGCATGTGCTGGACCACCTCGTGGGTCGCGAGGTCTTCGAACCATTCCGCTCCGCGGGTCCACGGCCAGGCGACGGTCGCGCCCGCGTCGATCGCGGCCACCACGGCGGGGACCGTGCCCGCCGGCCAATCCAGGCCGGCCCGGAGCAACGCCACCGCGGCCGCCGCGCTGACCGCCGGCCCGCCGCGCAGGGCAGCCTCGCCGAGCGCCGCTTCGGCGGCGCCGGGATCCACCTCGCCCAACGCGAGTGCCAGGGCCGCCCGCGCCTTCGGGTCGTCCTCGACCGCCCACCGTTGCCACAACGCCCCGGCGGCGACGTCGGCCCTGGTGGCGGCATACGCGGCGGCCTCGCGGACCGCGGGCTCGGCGTCGTCGAGCAGGCCCGTCAGCGGCTCCAACTGGTCGTTGACCGCCGCCCGTACCTGCGGGAAGGCGGCACCGGAGGCGTGCTGGGGGTCGGCGAGCATGCCGAGCATCCAGACGAAGTCAGCCCGACGGACCGCGGCCACCGCGGCCAGCTCCGCGAGAAACGGCACCGCGGCCGCCGTAGCGGGGTACACCGTGCCCTGGTGGAAGATGCTGCCGTGCAGCTCGGAGATGGCCTCCTCGTTGTCCTCGGATGCCGCCTGCCGGAGAAGGTCCGGCACGTCGCCCGCGCTGCCGTACGCGTGTGACAGCTCGCCCCAGGCAACTGCGTCAAGGCCACCAAGCACGCCGCGCACCCTACCCCGCGGCGGTTACCGGGTGAGTTGGACGACGTACTCGGTGTCGTGGTGGTTTCCGACGAGCTCCGTGAACTCGCCGGCGACGAACGTCCAGCCGCCGTCGGCGATGATGGCCCGCAGCTTGTCGATGGGGATGCGGACGGCGTCGTCTGGGACGTTCCACGCGTCGATCGATTCGCGGGCGCGGGCCTCGAGGTCCTCGATCGTGGCGATGTCGTCCGGGTCGGGTTCGTCGCCGCTGTACGGTGTCCAATCACCCTCGGTGACGCGTCGCATCAGCTCCGTGGTCGCCGCCTCGGGGTTGTCGATGCTCTCGTCCCAGTCGTGCTCGAAGTAGCTGAACATCAGCAGCACGGACTCGGTCATGCCGCCGGCTGCCGGGTGAGCTTGACGACGTACTCGGTGTCGTTGTGGTGCCCTTCGAACTCGGAGAACTCGCCCGCGACGAACGTCCAGCCCCCGCCGTCGATGACGGCCCGCAGCTTCTCGATCGGGACGCGCACGACGTCGTCGGGCACGTCCCACTCGTCGACCGCCTCGCGGGCGCGGGCCTCAAGCTCCTCGATCGTCGCGATGTCCTCCGGGTCGGGTTCGTCGCCGCTGTACGGCGTCCACTCACCCTCGGTGACGCGCCGCATCAGCTCCGCATCCATCGCCTCAGCACCCTCAAGACTCTCGTCCCAGTCGTGCTCGAAGTAGCTGAACATGAGCATCACGGTCTCGGCCACGGTGATGATCGTAGGCGTCACCGGACGATGCCCGCGTGTGGAGCAGCCGGACTGGAGGGATGCCGCTTGGACGAGCAAGGCCTGGCAGGTTGGAGGGCGTCGATCGAGGTGGCCGTCGCGCGGGCGCTGCGCGACATCGTGTCGACGTGTTTCGGGCCTGTGGGTCAGTCCGCGGGCTGCGTGTGCCGAACCGGCTGGTGTGGCAGCAGCGCGTCGGTGAGCGTGGAGGTCAGCCAGTCGGCGTAGTCGTCGATGGGCCAGCCGCAGGTGGTTGTCAGTCGTTCGAAGACCTCGATCGACGTCAGCGCGAAGATGATGTCGGCCGCGCGGTCCACGTCGACGCCGGGTCGCAGAGCGCCGGCCGCGGCGAGCATGCCGGCTGGGCCGCGAGTCCCGGTGCGGCGCTGGGCCTCCGACTCCTGCAGGAGTGAACCCAGGCCGCCGGCCGCCGCGCGCAGCACCGCGTGCACCGGGGCGATGCGTTCGGCGGTGGTGGCCACCATGCTGGCGTAGAGCTGCAGTTTGCGCGCTGGGTCGGGCTCGGCGATGATCGCCGCCACGGCCGGCCGCTCGCTCATCGCGACCGGCGCGGCGTCGCCGGCCAGGGTCGTGTCGTAGACCAGCTTTGCCAGGCCTGCCTTTCCTCCGGGGCAGGCGGCGTAGAGCGTCTGGACCGCAACCCCGGCTGCGGCAGCCACGTCGCCCATGGTGGTGTCGGCGTAACCGCGGGCGAGCATGAGTTCCCGGGCGGCGTCGGCAATTCGCTGGCGCGTGCCGTCGGACTGCTCGCGACGGAGTTCGCTTTCGTACCGGCGTTTGGGCTTGTCGGTCATCGGACACCATGTTGCCAGAATTTTCAGTGGAAGACATTCTATTCAATATAAGTCGATCCAATCGAGTGGAGTTCGGTCATGCGTACCTGGTCGTTCGAGGTCGTGCGTGCCCTGGCAACGGCGCTCGTCGCGCTGTATGCCGGCGGCGTCTTGTTCGTGGTCATCGCGCCGAGCGTTACCCGCCTGCCCGCCGACGCCTACACGCGCTGGTGGCAAGCCATGAACACCGATATGAGCCGGGCCATGCCACCGATGTTGCTGACCTGTCTGGGCCTGCTGACCCTCACCGCAGTGCTGAGCTACGGCCGTTCGAAGCCCGCCTTCGTCGCGGCGGTCGTGGCGATCCTGCTCATCGTGGTCACCATCGGGCTGACCGTGAGCCGGCTGGAGCCACTCAACGCCATCGGCGACACGTGGAACCCGGACGCTCCACCAGCCGACTGGACCGAGGTCCGCAGCCGCTGGCAGCGACTGCACCTGGTGCGTACCTTCCTCGCCCTGCTGACCCTGGTAACCCTCCTGGCTGCCCACGTCGTGGAGCGGGCGGCGACGCCGTCCAGCGCCACACCGAACCCGAACCCGAGCCGGTCAGCCGAGCTGACGGCAGCTCAACCGAAGGTGTAGTCCGTCCAGCCCAGCGGACTCGGCGGCGCCACCCAGCATGATCGTTCCACTAGCCTGTGGTGGTGGCCGGAACCGAACTGGACGAGTTGATCGTGGCTGACGGCGTGGCGCTGCGCGCGTGGCTGCTGGAGCACCACACCGCCTCCCCTGGCGTGTGGCTTGCGCTGACCAGGAAGGACGGCTCCGTCACCACGCTGACCTGGCAGCACGCGGTCGACGAGGCACTGTGCTTCGGCTGGATCGACGGGCAGGCCCGCAAGCGCGACGAGGGGAGTTCCTGGAGGCGGTTCACCCCGCGCCGGCCCCGCAGCGTCTGGTCCCAGCGCGATGTCGCCAACGTGGCCCGGCTGGAGGCGGCCGGCCTGATGCTGCCCGCCGGCCGGGCCGCGGTGGACGCCGCGAAGGCCGACGGGCGGTGGACAGCCGCCTATGCGCCGTCGTCGGAAGCGGAGGTGCCGGCCGACCTGCGCGCCGCGATCGCCGCCGACCCAGCGGCGCAGGCGATGTTCGACGTGCTCACCAAGACCAACCGCTTCTCCCTCATCAGCCGGGTCAATACCGTCAAGCGGGCCGAGACGCGCACCCGGAAGATCGCCGAGTTCGTAGCGATGCTCGCCCGGCACGAGACGATCCATCCGCAGCGAGCCAGGCCGGCGGACCCGCCGGCATCGTGACGGGATACGGCATCATTCGGCTATGGCGATCGGCGGAACCGCGCGGCACGAGACTCAGCTTGATCTGCCGGACCGTGTCGCCGCCGCGGTGGCGGCGGCCCGCGGCGCCGGTTTCACCGCGTCGTGCCTGCCTGAGCACGGTCGCTTGCTGCAGCTGCTGGCCGCCGGGATCGGCGCCGGACGCATCGCCGAGACCGGCACTGGGTACGGCGTCGGCCTGGCGTGGATGGTCAGCGGGGCGCATCCTGACGCTCAACTGTTCAGCATCGAACGAGAACCGCATCGAGCCCAGCGAGCGCAACAGCTGTTCGCGGATGACTCGCGGGTGAAGGTTCGCTGCGGTGATTGGCGCGAGCTGGTTGACGAGGCGCCGTTCGACATGCTGGTCCTCGACGGCGGCGGCCAGGGCAAGGCGGACGAGCCACCGCTCGAACCGGCCGACTGGCTCCGCCGAGGGGCCGTGGTGGTGATCGACGACTTCACTCCCATGACCAGTTGGCCGCCCCGACACGCAGGAGAGCTCGACGAAGCACGCATGTTCTGGCTGGAGCATCCGCGGCTACGGACAACGGAGATACGCGTGACGCCGACCGCGGCGTCGCTCGTCGCCACGTACATCGGCTGAACAGGGTCACGGCGAGGACGGGGGAGCGGACCGGGCAGATACCGGCTGTCGGGCAAGCGTCAGCACGCCGAGCGCGGCGGCGGCACAGACGAGCATCGTCGCCGCCATCGGTACGGCGGAAGCCTGGCCGGCCAGGCTCATGGCGGACGCCGCGACGCCCGCGACCAGGAACTGCAGCAGCCCCTGCAGCGAGGAGGCGGCACCGGCGGAGGCGCCGTGCCCGGCGAGGGCGAGCGAGGTGGCGTTGGCCAGCACGACGCCCAGCATCGACACGACGACGAACAGGGAGACGAGCAGCACCGGCAGCGGCAGGCGGGCCGCGGCGGCCACGACGACGCCGGTGGCGCCCGTGACGGCGACGCAGAGGGCGCCGCGCAGCAGCGTGCGCTCGTGCGCGACCCGGCCGACGAGCAGCCCGTTGAGCTGGCCGAAGAGCACGATGCCCAGGCCGTTGCCGCCGAAGACGAGGCTGAACTGCTGGGCGCTCAGCCCGTACACCTCCTGCAGAACGAACGACGAGCCGGAGATGTAGGCGAACACCGCCGCGAACATCAGCGCCGCGGCCAGGACGTGCCGCAGGTAGTGCCGGTCGGTGCCGAGGGTCCGGAACGCGCGCAGCGTGCCGCGGAAGCCGGACCGGCGGCGTTGCGCGGGCAGCGACTCGGGCAGCGCGAGGACGACCGCGACGGACAGGACGGTGCCGAAGCCGGCCAGCACCAGGAACACCGCCCGCCAGGTGGCGACCGTCAGCAGCTGCCCGCCGACGACGGGCGCCAGGATCGGGGCGGCGCCGTTGACGAGCATGAGCGTGGAGAAGAAGCGGGTCATGGCGGTGCCCTCGAAGAGGTCCCGGACGATCGCGCGGGACAGCACGACGCCGGTCGCGGCGCCGAGGGACTGCACGGCCCGGCCGGCGATCAGCCAGCCGACGTCCGGGGCGAACGCGCACCACAGGGAGCCGGCGACGTACAGGGCCAGGCCCAGCAGGAGCGGCCGGCGGCGTCCCCAGGCGTCCGACAGCGGGCCGGCGATCACCTGACCGGCGGCGAGCCCGACCACGAAGACGGTCAGCGTCAGCTGCACCAGCGGCGCGCTGGTGTGCAGGTCGTGCGCCATGCCGGGCATCGCCGGCAGGTACATGTCGATGGTGAGCGGGCCGAACGCGGCGAGCGAGCCGAGCACCACCGCCAGCCGGGCCCGCCGCCCGCGGCGCAGGTCCTCGCCGGCAAGGGTTATCAGCACATAACTATGATGTCATAATCCACTAGGATGTGAACCGTGGGCAACGACACCGATCTCGCCGACCTGGCGCAGCTGATCCTCAATGTCGGCCGGCTGGTGCGCGCCCGTACACCGGAAGGCCCCGACGTCGTGCCCATGACCGAGACCGAGCGGCACGTGATGCGGGTCGTGGACCTCTTCCCGGGCGCCTCGCCCAGCCAGATCGCCGACCGCGCCGGGCTCCAGCGCACCAACGTCAGCACCGCCCTGCGCGGCCTCGAGGAGAAGGGCATGGTCGCCCGCCGTGCCACCGCCGGCCGCGGCGTCGCCGTCCACCCGACCGAACGCGCCGCCGCCAACCTGCGGACGCTGCGCGCCGTCTGGGCCCGCGAGCTCGCCGAGGCCCTCGGTGAGGACCTCGGCGACGTCCGCCGGTGCACCGCGCTGCTCGACCGCCTGGAGCGGCACTTCACCACGGCGCGCTGAGCGTCAGCCGACGGAGACCCGCCAGCCCCTCGGCGTCACGGCGGCGGCCGGGTGGAAGTACGTCGTGGTGCCGCCCGGCGACATGGCCACGATCATCCCGCCGATCTTCAGCCCGGCCGCGTCATAGGTGAAGACGTTGCCGCCGCTGTCGCCCAGCCGGGTCATGACGCCGCCGCCGCTGACCAGCCGGTCGAGGCTGCACGTGGTGATGCCGTCGGTCATCAGCACGCAGAGGTTCGTCGCGTCGACCGTGCCCGAGCACACCTCGCCGCCGAACGCGCCGTTGGTGCAGAACGTCTGGCCGACCACGGAGGCCTTCGTCCCGCGGATGGTGTCACCGTAGTCGCTGGTCGAGGGGCCCTTGTAGGTCCACGGCGTGAAGGTCCCGAGGACGTACTCGACGTCCTTGCCGTTGTCCGTCAGCGTCCGGCTTGTCACCGTGCCGATCGAGACACCGTTGTTGGAGACGACCGCGGCGTTGGCGAAGCAGTGGCCCGACGTGACCATCCTGCGGGTGGCCGGCGTGCCGGGCACCTCGACGAAGAACCCGGCGGTGCAGGCCGTGCCGCCCGAGGTGATCCGGATCCCGGCGGCCCAGGGCTTCCAGTCGGCGGTCCGGCTCGCCCTGGTCGCCCGCGCGGCCTGGTGCAGGGCGACCCGGTCGCCGAACTCCGCCCGCGCGGCGGCCACCAGCCGTGGCGACAGCTCCGTCACGCCGACCGCGACGCGGTTGTGGGTGACGTCGACGTACCACTCCGACAGTGACGCGCCGCCGGGCCGCCACCGGCCGACGCGTTGGCGCACCGCGTCCAGCTCGGCCAGGCTGTGGCTGACCGGGACGAGGTCGACCCGCCATCCCCGCCCGCCCTGACCGGCGGCGCTGGGGCCCACCTTGGAACGCGCCGCGGCGAGCCGGCCCGGCGCGTACCGGATGGTCAGGACGTTGCCGGCCTCGTCGACGCTCACCCCGCCGAAGGTCGCCTGGTCGGCGCCCGCGAGGGAGACGAGCTCGTCGGCGCGGGCCTGGTCGACGACGAGCGGTGACGGCGCCGCGCCGGCGGGCACGGCGGACGCCGCCGCACCCACGATGCCGACGAGCGCCGTCACGATGTACCGCCTGCACAGCGAACGCATGAGACCGCCTCCGGAAACATCGACGAGCATGGTTGCTCGGTGCACTCGATGGCACCACCCGGGTGCGTCCGGCGGTAGGGCACTCAGCGATCCTGTTGGCGATACAGCAAGCGGTACATCAGGCCGCCGTCACCGAGTCGATCACCTCGAACGCGGCGTCCGGCCGGCCGATGACGACGACGATGTCGCCGGCCCGGCACCGCAGGTCCGGCCCGGGGGACGGCACGACGTGCTCGTCACGGACCACCGCGATGACGGTCGCGCCGGCGACGCCGGTGCCGGTCAGGGGCCTGCCGACCCGCGGCGAGTCCGCCCCGATGAGGACCTGCAGCACCGCGACGCCGTCGGTGTGCCGGTCGAGGCGGGCGCAGTGCGTCATCGGGCCGGTCGTGCCGACCAGTTCGGCCACGGTACGGGCCTCCGCTGCGGTGAGCAGGACCCCGGTGAGGCGGGTGTCCGGGTCGGCCGGGTCGTACACGACGAGCTCCCGCCGGTCGTCGTCGTGCCGGATGACGCCGACGTGGTGCCCGTCCCGGGCGGCGAGCACGTGCAGCGTGCCGATGCCGGGCAGGGGAGCGCTGGTGGTGCGCGGGACGCTCCGCCGGGTGGCCATGCGCGGCGCCGGCGGCGGTGGGGATCCGGGTCGGGGGCGCCGGCGTGCCGGCGTGATCGGTGGTGTGGGGTTCATGACGGACGACCTCCTGAGGGTCAACGCGACGAGACCGTCGACCCCGGCAGGGTCGCGGCTGCGGACAACGTGGACGCTCAGGGGATGGGTGGGCCCCGGCAGGTCGGCGCCGCCGCCGGCCGTCCGGCGTGGACGATGGCGGCGGCCGGGCCGCGGCACGCCGGCCCCAGGACGGGGTCGGCGCCGGCGACTGGTGGGAGCACGGCGAGCCAGTGCGGCGCGCCGGACCGCAGGTCCCGCGACTCGGGCAGCTTCCTGCCGTGCGGTGTCTCGGCACCGGCCGCGGCGATGGCGACCGTGCCGCGGGCGAGCTGGAACGTGTCGCCGGGCAGCGCGTCGTGGGCCCGGGAGAGCCCGAGCAGCATGAGGCACGCGCTCAGCGCCAGGCCGACGGCGGTCGTGCGCAGGACGGGAGCGAATCTCATCCCGCACCTCCCGCCCGTCGGAACCGTCTACCCTACCAGGCGAAACGGGCGTTCGGGCGGGAGTCGCAAGTGGACAGTCAGGCGGTGCAGGGCACCCCGTTGACGTAGACGGTCGGCGGCGGGGTGGGCGGTGCGGTCCGGGTGCCGTACATGCCCACGGTCACCGAACCACCAGGCGGGATGACCCGGTTCCAGCTCGCATGGGTGAGGGTGACCGCGGCGCCGGTCTGGCTGGAGGTGGCGTTCCAGGCCTGGGTGACGCGCTGGTCGCCGGGGAACGTGAAGGTGATGACCCAGTCGTAGATGGGCGTCGTCCCTGTGTTGGTGACCGTGACGTCGGCGACGAACCCGTTGGCCCACACCGATGTGTACGTGAATGTGGCGCGGCACGACAGCACTGGCGGCGAGCTTGCGGACGGGCTGCCCGGCCCGCCGGTCCCGCCGGTGACGACGACCGTGTTGGAGGCGATCGAGACGTTGCCGGCCGCGTCGCGGGCCCGGACGTAGAACTGGTCGCGGGGCGACACCACCGCCGCCGTGTACGTGGTGCCGGGGACCGTGGCCAGCAGCGTGGAGATGAACACGCCGTCGAAGCGGTAGACGTTGTAGCCGGTGACGGCCACGTTGTCCGTGGAGGGCGACCAGGTCAGCGTGGTGCTGGGCCCGCTGGTCGGGTCGGCCCGCAGGCCGGTCGGCGCGGCGGGCGGCACGGTGTCCGGGCCGGTGTCGGTGACCGGCGTGACGACGACGACCGTGTTCGAGCCGCCGGAGCGGTGGCCGAGGTCGTCGTGGGCCGAGACCTGGAAGGTGTACTGCTGGCCCGGCCGGATGTCGGTGGTGACGGTGGCCGTGGTGACGTCGCCGACGGCGATGACCCGGCCGTAGTCGTTGAACGCCGGCATGGACGTGATGTCGTAGCCGGTGACCGCGCAGCAGCCGCGGCTCGAGGCGGTCCAGCTCAGCGTCACCGACGTGGACGTGACGGCCGTCGCCCGCAGGTTCGTGGGCGGGGTCGGCGGGAACGGCGAGGTGTTGGGCGTCCCCGAGGTTGAGGGCGCGGGCGGGGCGGGGGTGACCGCCACGCTGCCGTTGGCGTCGTTGACGGCCACCAGCAGGGCGCCGGCGAGCATGGCGGTGCCGGCGACGGACGCCAGCCGAAGCAGCGATCGAGTTCCGGGCATGGCCCGAGACTGGCTCACCGCATCGACGGCGGTCAACGAATCGGGTCGGCTGCCACTGTACGGCCAGCGGCGACGTGAAAGTTACGACGCCTGGCGGACGGGGGTGTCGGGGAGCCAGGCGTCGGCCAGGTCGCTGAGGGGGACGCCCAGGGCCTGGCTCAGGCAGACCACGGTGCCGAACGCAGGCGCCGGGAGGCGGCCCGTTTCGATCTTGCGCAGCGTCTCGGGGGAGATGCCGGCCGCCAGGGCCACCTCGACGAGGCTGCGGCCCGCCCGCGCGGCCCGCAGTGCCGCTCCGAGGCGCTGGCCCGCGGCGATCTGTTCGACGGAGAGTGGTTGGCGAACCATGCGAGCAGGATACCGCCCCGGACCGTGTGTGGTATAAAAATACCGCACACGGAAGTGGGGAGAGGCGTCGTGATCGAGCTCAAGTCCGCCGACGAGATCGGCCGGATGGCGGTGGCCGGGCAGTTCGTCGGTGAGCTGCTGGCCGAGTTGAGCGGCGTCGCCGCGGTCGGCGTGAACCTGATGGACGTCGAGCACCACGCCCGCCGCCGGATCAAGGAGCGCGGCGCCGAGTCCTGCTACTGGGACTACGCCCCGTCGTTCGGTAGCGGCCCGTTCCGCAACGTGCTGTGCCTGTCGGTCAACGACGCCGTCCTGCACGGCCTGCCGCACGACTACGTGCTGCGCGACGGCGACCTGCTCAGCATCGACATGGCCGTCGGCATCGGCGGCTGGGTCGCCGACTCCGCGCTGTCCTTCGTCGTCGGCACCCCCGACCCCGCCGACCTGAAGCTCATCGAGGCCACCGAGGTCGCCCTGGAGGCGGGCATCAACGCCGCCCAGCCCGGCGGCCGGCTCGGCGACATCTCCGCCGCGATCGCCGAGGTCGCCCACTCCTACGGGTACAGCGTCAACGGCGAGTTCGGCGGCCACGGCATCGGCCGCACCATGCACGAGGCCCCGCACGTCGCCAACGTCGGCCGCGCCCGCCGCGGCATCAAGCTCGAGCCCGGCCTCACCATCGCGATCGAGCCCTGGTTCTGCCGCTCCACCGACAAGATCAAGTACGACAAGGACGGCTGGACCATCCGCTCCGCCGACGGCTCCCGCACCGCCCACTCCGAGCACACCGTCGCCGTCACGCCCTCCGGCCCCCAGGTCCTCACCCGCCGCCCCACCCCCGGCGCCCCGGCAGACTCCGCGCCGATGGGCGCCACCGCCGCCTGACCCGGGGCGGCGCACCCGATCCCGCGACGACCGGCGTGGCCGGGCGACCAACGCCCGATGCCACCAGCCGGTGCCAGAGCAGCCGGCGAGGGTGCGTCGCCGGGTCCCCCGTTGAACCCGGCGAAGCGCCGTACGCAGTGCACTACGCCGTGGCGGCGGCCCGCAATCCGTTCGAACCTCGTCGAACGGTGCCAGGCGTGGCGCGAATCGGTAGAGTTCGACGGTGATCTCGGTGTCGGTCGGTGGTCCGGGCCTCGCATACGTGCGGCTGACGCCGTCGCCGGTCGCGGAGACCCTGGAGTGGCTGCGCCTGGCCGCGTGCGGCGAGCGGCACCGGGAGTTCGGCGACCCGGGCGCAGCGGCCCGCTTCGCGCTGCGGGACCGCGATGTCGCCCTGGTCGGTGCGGTACTGCGCACCTACCGCCACTACGTCCCGGACCTGCTGATGCCGAGCCCGCCGGAGCAGGACTGGGACGCCGCCTGGCGGCAGCAGCTCGAGCAGGTGCGTGCGACGCCGGCCGCCGACGCCGTCCGGATGCTGCCCGGCAACCTGCCGCGGGAGGTGCGCGACGCGGTGCAGCGGGGCACGTTCGCCGGGCGAGCGGCCCGGGCGCTGCGCCACTTCTACGACACCGTCCTCGCGGAGCAGATCTCCACCGTCCGTGCCGCCATCGACGCCGAGGTCGCGATGCGCGCGCGGCTCATGGCCCGGCACGGCATCGGGCACGCCGTCAACACGCTCCACCCGAAGATCCACTGGTCGGGCGCGGCGATCGACCTGCGGGTGGCGTTCCGCGAGACGTGGGACCTGTCGGCCACCGGCCTGCCGCTGGTGCCGTCGCTGCTCGGCCGGCCGGGACTGAACATCCAGCTGGGTGACCCCGCCAACTCGTTCGTGCAGTACGCGCTGCGGGCGACCCCCGCCCCGCCGGTCCAGGTGCAGGGCCCGGTCCAGCTCTTCGGCGCGCACCGGGCCGCGATCCTGCGCGACCTGGACGTGCCGCGCTCCACGACCGAGCTCAGCCGGCGGCACCGGCTCAGCAAGTCGACGGTGTCCTACCACCTCGCCGCGCTGCTCGGCGCCGGCCTGCTCGTCCGCGCCCGCGAGGGCAAGGCCGTGCACTACAGCCGCAGCCGCGACGGCGACCAGATGATGGCGCTCCCGGTCACCCGGAACTAGCCGTCACGCTCGCAGGCTCGCGGCCAGCGCGGTGACCTCGGCGGCGGTGGGCAGGCTGGCGCGGGCACCGACGGCCCGCGTCGCGAGGGCGCCGGCGGCGCAGGCGAGCCGGACGGCGTCGTCGAGGTCGCGGCCCGCGTCGAGGGCCCAGGCGAGCGCGCCGCAGAACGCGTCCCCGGCGCCGGTGGTGTCGACCGCCCGCACCGGATGGGCAGGGAACTCGGTGACGCTGTCCGGCCGGTGTACCCGGCAGCCGGCCGACCCGAGCGTGACGACCACCGTGCCGACGCCCCGGGCCAGCAGGGTCTCGGGCGGGCCGAGCAGCGCCAGCTCGTGCTCGTTGGGCACCAGGACGTCGACCTGCGCGAGCAGCGACGACGGCAGCGGCCCGGTCGGCGCGGGGTTGAGCACGAACGTCCAGCCCGCCGCGGCCGCCCGCCGGCCCGCCTCGGCGACGGTCTCCAGGGGCACCTCGAGGCTGGCCAGGACGACGCCGGCGCCGGTGAGCTCGCCGACGTCGTCGGGTGCCAGGTTTGCGTTGGCGCCGGGGACGACGGTGATTGCGTTCTCGCCCCTGGCGTCGAGCATGACGATGGCGAGTCCGGTCGGCGCCGGGTCCTGCCGCACCCGCGTCACGTCCACACCGTCGAGGCTGCCGTAGTCGAACCCGGCGCCGACCCGGGCGACGAGCGCGCACGCCCCGCCGAGCCGGCTCACCGCGACGGCCTGGTTGCCGCCCTTGCCGCCCGCCACGGTCGTCGACCCGGTGGCGATGATCGTCTCGCCGGGCGGCGCGATCCGCGGCGTGTGGACGACGAGGTCGACGTTGACCGCGCCGACGACCAGCACGCTCATCGGACCCCGCCGTCCCCGCGCGCGACGTTCATGACGCGAGGTGTGTCTGCGATGCCCACCCCGCGATCATCCTCCATGAGGAGCGCCCGGCGTCCTGCGGTACTGATGACCGATGGGGTGATCAGTGCACCGTCAGGCGGTCTGGTACCAGATCTCGAGGAACGCACCGGTCGGCGCGAACTTCTTCCACTGCAGCTGGTCGTTCTCGTCCAGGGCGCGCAGGCCGAACGTGATGTCGGCGCCGCCTCCGGCGGCCTTCTGCTGGACGGCGTTGGTCACGCCGCCGCTGAACGTGACCGCGTGCGGCGCCGAGCC
Organism: Dactylosporangium sp. CA-152071; assembly: GCF_050936335.1. Classification (NCBI taxonomy): domain Bacteria; kingdom Bacillati; phylum Actinomycetota; class Actinomycetes; order Micromonosporales; family Micromonosporaceae; genus Dactylosporangium; species Dactylosporangium sp. CA-152071. Next base: position 170,379 of record NZ_JBNJMZ010000002.1, read on the forward strand.
GCAGGTGGTGTTGGCCGCCGTGGAGACCGACGCCACCTTGGTCTGCCAGTAGCCGAGCGAGTTGGCCCAGGTGGTCGTCGCCGGAGCGGTCAGGTCCTGGGTCTTCCACAGGTCGACCGGCGTCGCGGCGCACGAGGCCGAGTGGTTGAGCGTCAGCGTGACGGTCGCGTTGAGGATCTGGGTGCCGGTGACCGGGGCCAGGCCGTCGAAGCGGACGAACGACCGCCACACCCGGGTGGTGCCGTACTCCCGGCCGGAGCGCATGGCGTCCCGGTTGGTCGTCCAGAACGAGGTGGTCGGGTAGCCGCTGGACACCTGGGTCCACGCGTACGTCGACACGTACAGCACGGCGGTGCCGTCGGCCTGCACCTGCAGGCTGCTCGTGGCGGAGCGGTGGTCGAGCGCCTCGACGGTGATCCCGCAGGCCTTCGCGGCCGCGGCGGCCGCCGCCTCGGTCGGCGCGACCGGGGAGCAGGAGGGTGCCGCGTGGCCCGCGGCGGGCGCGAAGAGCGCAGACGCGGCAACAGCCGCCACCGCGAGCAGGCTCTGGGCAGACTTCTTCCAGACAGACGTCATCGAATCCCCCGTGGATCGCTTGGGCCACCGGCGCGTGGCCGTGCTTCAGCGCATCGCCCCCGGTGGATGTCGATGCTCAACGTAGGTCAATGCCTTCGCCGGAGCAAGAGGGTCCCGGCGAACTTCGACGGAACCCTGCGCCGTCATGTCCGGGCGACGGCGTGGAAGCGTAATGCGTACTGGCCCGCCGGGACGGCGGCGAGCATGGTGACCGCGAGGAGCAGGACCGCGAGCAGGGGCTGGCGGCTGTTGAGGTAGGTGCCGGCGGCGAGCACGGCCACGACCACCGAGGCGAGCAGTCCGCCGCCGGTCAGCACCGCCCAGGCCTGGCGGCCGGCGCGGACGGCGAGCGCGAGCGCGGCGGCGCCGGCGAGCAGCGCGAGGACCCAGCTGATCTGCCACGGTTGCGGGCCGACGTGGTTGCCGGGCCAGTCCACGACGCCCAGGCCGAGCAGGCCGCGGTGGACATTGCGGCCGGGTCCGGACGCGTCGATGACGGTGATCGGCGTGAACGGCGAGAACTTCGCGCGGACCGGGTTGGCGCGGCCCAGGACCATGGTCGCGGTGCTGGCGACCGCGAGCAGGACGGCGGTGACCGCGGTGGCGAGCAGCGCCGGCCGGACGTGGTCCGGTGCCGGCCGGCCCGCGCCGCGGACCGCGAACCACGCGACCGGTGCGGCGCAGGCGAGCAGGCACAGCACGGCGATGAAGGCGGACCCGGGTGCGCCGCCGGCGGTGGTGGCGTCCCGGAGCCAGCCGAGCAGGTCGTGCCGCTCGACGCCGCCGTCGCCGTCGTGGACGAACCGCGTCGCGCGCAGGAGCAGCACGGTGCCGGCCGCGGTGGCCGTGAGCGCCGCGGCCCAGGGCCAGGAGCGGGCCCGTGCCGCCAGGACGGCGGCGATGAGGGCGAGCAGCGGCAGCGCCGCCGCATACGCGACGCCCTCCACGGTGATCCCGAAGTCGGTGAAGCCGGGCGAGCGGGCCTTGAGGTCGCCGAACAGCGTCCGGAACTGCGCCATCTGCACCACGGTGAGCAGCACGGCGACGCCGGCCGCGGTGAGCAGCACCGGGTGCGCGACCCGCCGCCGCGCCGCCGTGACCGGCTTCTCCGGCGAAGGCGAAGGCCCGGCCGGGACGCTGTCACGACCGGCGACAGGAGCGGCCGTGGGAGCTTCGACCGGGGCGGTGGCGGGTTCGACCGGCGCGACCGGCGGTGGAGGCGGGGGAGGGGTAGCCGCCCGTACAGTGCGATCGACCGGAAGCGGAGCCGCCACCGCGGGCGTGGGTGCGGCGCCCACGGTGTGGACGCTGCCGTTGGCGACGACGAGCTCGGGCTGCTCCAGCACCACCGGCGCCACCCCCAGCGCCCGGTGCAGCAGCGTGGCGACCAGCGGGATCCGGCTCGACCCGCCGACGAGGAACACCCCGGCGAGCCGGTCAGCGGTGACCCCGCTGGTGAACAGCGTCGCCGTGGTCAGCGCGACGGTGCGCTCCAGCCACGGCCGGACGAGCGTGTCGAGCTCGTCGCGGGTCAGGTGCAGGTCGACGTCGAAGAGCGGCACGCTCAGCCCGGCGCTGCTGCCGCGGGTCAGCCGCTCCTTCACGGCCCGCGCGTCCTCCCACAGCGTCGCCCGGTGCCGCCGGTCGGCGGCGGAGCCGGGCGAGGCGAGCCGTTGCCACAGCGCGGGATCGCGGTCCGCGACCTGCCGGCCGACCCAGTCGACGACCGCCGCGTCGAGGTCCACGCCGCCGACGTCGTCGAGGCCGTCGGCCGCCACGACGTCCCATGCATCACCGCCTGGGTCGCCGCCGGTGCGCCGCACGACGCTGATGTCGAACGTGCCGCCGCCGAAGTCGTACACGACCACCGTGCTGCCGACGTCGACGCGGTGGCCGAGCACCGTGGTGAACGAGACGGCGGCCGCGACCGGCTCCGGCACCAGCCGCGGTGCGGGCAGGCCGGCCGCCGCGGCCGCGTCGACGAGGAGCTGCCGCCGCCGCGGCCCCCAACCGGCCGGGTGCGTCAGGACGAGCCCTGACGGTGTCGCGCCGCCGAGGGTACGGGCGGCCTCACCCCCGGCCCGCCGCAGCACCGCGGCGATCGCGTCACGGACGGGCACCTCGGCGCCGCCGAGCAGGAGCGCACCGTCGTCGACGCGGCGCTTCGGGTGCGGCTCGTAGGCCGACGGGTCGAGCCGCGCGCCGCGCTGCGCGTCGCGCCCGACGAGGAGCTCGCCGCCCTCGGCGTGCACCCCGGACGGCAGTAGCGGCGAGGCGTCGAAGAGCAGCAGCTCGACGGCGCGGTGCGGGTCGGCCCGGGCGAGGGCGGCGACGGTGTGCGACGTGCCGAAGTCGATGCCGAGCGTCTCCCCGTCAGACATGCACCGAGCCTATCGACCGCCGTTGCTGGACGGCGAGCGTCACACCCGCCGCCGCGCCCAGCGTCGCGGCCCCGCCGTGGACGTCGCCGAGGACGAGCAGCACGAGCGCCGCGACGAGGCTCACCGTCCCCAGCACCCGGACCTGGACCGACGTGCCGAGCACCAGCGCCGCCGCGGCGAGGGACGCGGCGAGGCCGAAGTCGACCAGCGAGCTGCCCGCGCCGACCGGCAGGACGACGAGCCCCCACAGCCCGCCGAGCACCTGCACCGTGCCGGCGAGCACGAGCCACCGCGCCGCGCCCCAGCGGCGCTCGGCGAGCGTGCCGAGGACGGCCAGCGTGACCAGGTTGAAGACGGTGCCGGTCCAGCCGCTGTCCTGCACGACGAACGAGCTGACGAGCCGCCACACCTGCCCGTCCGCGATCGCCGCCCGGTCCCGCCGCAGCGCCTCGAACAGCCCCGGCGCCACCGTCAGCTGCAGCCCCGACACGACCGCGACGACCGCCACCGAGACCAGCGTCGCCACCGGCACCTTCGCGGGCCCGGCCGGGCGCGGCAGTCCCGCCACGGCCCACCCGGCGGTGACGAGCAGCGCGACGTAGAGGACCGCCATCCGGGCACCCCGAATCAGTAGGCGAGCGCGACGACCGTGTGGGCGACGCGTTCCAGCAGGTGTTCGTCGTACGGCAGCCACGGCACCGCCGAGGCGGGGACCCGGTGCCGCACGTCGGTGGTGACCGGGTCGCCGTCGCGGGTGACGCGGGCGGTGGCGAGGTGCACGGCGTAGGGGCCGACGTGGACGTGCCGGTCGCCGAACGACACGCCGTCGAAGCCGGCGAGGATCCGGCGCAGCGCCGCGCGGCGCATCCGGCAGCTGTCACGCCCTTCCGGCAGCTCCCGGTCCGTCTCGCCGAGCGGCCGGTCGGCGAGCCGGGTGAGCGCCTGCCAGCGGGCGTCGTCGCGCAGCTGCGGGTCGTCGTCGAGACCGAACGCGGCCACGCTGACGAGCAGGTCCACGCTGCGCAGCGCCTCCGACACGAGCACCGGCGGCGCGTCGGTGAACCGGGCCGGGCACCACTGGCCGCCGTCGCGGTGCTGGAGGTGCAGCGCGCCGGTGAAGCCGAACCCGGACGCGCCGCGGTGCAGCGGGCCGTCGACGGTGAACGCCACCCGCCACCGGCCCAGGTCGCGGCGGAGCAGCCCGGCGCCGTGCTCGCCGCGCCAGCCGTCGCGCACCGCCACGCCGAGCAGCGGCCGGATCGCCACCGCGTACCCGCCGAACATGTCGGTCGCGGTGCCGTCGCCGGCCGGGTAGTGCTCGCGGAACGCCTGCCGGACCGGCTGCGTCAACCGCCGCTCGAAGACCGTGTCCCGCCAGGCGGCCCGGTCCGCCGCGCCGGCCCGCGCCGGGTGCCACAGCCGCACCCGCCCGCCCCGCGGCGGCGCGCCGAGGGCCGCCTCCCACCGGCCGGGCGCGGTCTCGGCCTCCCAGATCAGCCGCGCGGCGAGGTCGCCGGGCACGTCGGCGTGCCACCGCTCCCACGGGAAGCTGACGTCGCCGAGGTACCCGCCCTCGAGGGCATGGGTCATCGTCGTCAGCTGGGCCCGGGTCGGGGCGGCGCCGGCGGGCAGGCGCAGCGCGATCGCGGGCTGCCGGGCGAGGCCCTGCTCCGCGACGGGCACCAGCCGGTCGAGCTTCTTGACGAGACCGGCGTGGCGGGCCGCGGTGCGGGCCGCCCGCAGCGCCGCCACCGACTCCGGCGTCGGCCAGGCCGCCACCGCCTGGGCGAGGGCGTGGCCGGCCGCCTGGGACGGTGCGGTCCTCGCCGAGGTCGGCGCCACCACGGCGCCGGGCAGCAGCCGCTGCAGCACCTCGCCCACCCAAGGCTCGTCCCGCAGCAGCGCCACCTGGCACGCCCGCCAGAGCACGTCGACCTCGAGGGCGTGAACGCCTTGTCCGCCGCGTACGCGGTCCGTCCACTGTGGATGTCGGCGATGCGCGCGCCGGCGGTCTCCAGCGCGATGCGGGCGAACGGCACGTACCCGGGGAGGCCGGCGAGCCGGTCGATGATGTCGGGCAGCGCCGCCACCCCGCCCACGTCCCGGTGCCGGTCGGCTTCGGCCACCACCGCCCGCCCCGCCACGTCCAGCGCGAGCACCTCCTCGACCTCGGCGGCCGCGAGCGGGTCGCCGGCCAGGTCCGCCCGGACCCCGGCGCTGACGGCCGCGTCGACGGCGGGCCCGGCCAGAGCGGCCAGCACGAGCCGTCCGAACCCCCGGGCGTCGCGGGCCAGCACCGCCGCCGGTGCGGCGAGATCGGGCGGGAGCGGGCCGGTGCAGCGCAGCACCGCGGCCACCGCCACGCCGGGGCTGAACCCGCGCTCCGCGATGGTGTGGAACAGGTCGGCGCATACGGCCGGGGTGAACGCCGGCGAACGCTCCTGGACCGCGAGCCGCACCGCACCGGCGGCCGTGACCGCCGCCGGTGCCGTCTCCTGCGTCGCCCCTTGTGTTGCCCCTTGTGTTGTCTCCGCGGCCACCTGCCACGCCGCCACGAACAGGGCGCCGAGCTCCTCGTCGCCGACGCGGCTCAGGTCCGGGGGCTCGCCGGTGAACCGCGGGTCGTCCGGGGCGGGCCCCGTCATGGCCTGGAGCAGCCGTTGCGCGTAGGGGCCGAGGGTCACGCCGGTGGAGTGTAGAGGCCGACGAGCCGGGCGACGGCACCCTGGTCTCCGTCGATGTCCACGGCGTCGAGGCCGAGGCCCTCGAAGAGGATGTGGGTCCACGCGGTCGAGTCGGCCGTCACGGTCGCGGCGGGGTCCCGGATCTCGCCGGTCCTCACGTGTACGGCGCCGCCCTCGGCCACGGTGTGGAAGACACGGACGGGCGGGTGGGCGCGCCGGGCGTCGTGGAGGCGCAGCACGACGGCCGGCACCTCGCCCGGCGCCTCCGGGGCCATCGTCCGCATCGCGAGGACGACCGCGTCGGGCGTCATGCCGCCGGTCGTGGCCGGGTCGGGGCCGGCGGAATACCAGCGGCCGAGGGCCGCCAGGACGCCCTCGAGGTCGCGGCCCCACGCGGTGGCGACATACGCCCGGGTGCGGGCGAGGTCGGGCAGCACGACGTGGTCGACGATGCCGGCCTGGCACAGCGACCGCAGCCGCTCGGTGAGGACGGCGGGGGTGATGCCGCGGACCGCGTCCTGCAGGTCCCCGAAGCGCTTCGGGCCGAGGATCAGCTCCCGCACGATGATGAGCGTCCACCGGTCGCCGACGAGGTCGAGCGCGTTCGCGGCGCGGCACGCGTCGCCGTGGTCGCCGTAGCCCTGCCTGACCGGCACGCGCGCCTCACCCCTCCCCGCTCCGGCTCACCCTGGATCGCTCCGGAACACTCTGGCTCATCCCGGCTCACTCTGGTGAACATAGGTTCGACTATGTTTAGGATACTGGACATGACCGCTTCCCATGATGTGACGCCCACCCCGGCGGTCGTGGACCGCGCGACCTGGCTGCGCGAGCGGGAAGGCCTGTTGGCCCGCGAGAAGGCCCACACCCGCGAGGGCGACGCGATCGCCGCGGCGCGCCGCCGCCTGCCGATGACCGAGGTCACGCCGACCTCCCTGGTCGGGGCCGGCGGCCCGACCCCGCTCGCCGACATCTTCGCCGGCCGCGACCAGCTGGTCGTCTACAAGCACATGTGGCACCTGGACAAGCCGTTCGAGGACCAGTGCGAGGGCTGCACCGCGTCCATCTGGGACTTCCACGACGCCGCCTACCTGGAGGAGCGCGGCATCTCGTTCGCCGTCTTCGGCGAGGGCCCGTATTACCAGATGGCCCCGTTCCGGGAGTTCATGGGCTACACCCACCGCTGGTATTCGACCTACGGCATCGACGACCCCGCCTACGCCGGTGGTGGCGTCATCGCCTGCTACCTGCGCCAGGGCGACCGGTTCTTCCTCACGTACGAGACCACCGGGCGCGGCGTCGAGGCCATCATGGGCTCGCACAAGCTGCTCGACATGACCGCCTACGGCCGCCAGGAGGTCTGGGAGTCGTCCCCGGACGGCTGGCCCCAGGAGCCGACGTACACCAGGTGGCGCCGCGACGGCCGGCCCGTGCCCCAGTGGACCAGGCCGTCCGTGACCCCGGTCGGCGACCGGCAGGAGCCGCACTGCCACTGAGCCCGGCGTCCGTGGAGGATGCCGGGTTCCTCCGGCGTACCTATTGACAAAAAAATCTTGTACGTAAAGACTTGGCTTGTCATGAGAGACGTCGTCTACCTCGACCAGATCGAGCAGGCTGAGGCCCTGCTCAAGCCGCAGCGGATCGACGTGCTGCGGCGGCTCGCCGAGCCCCGGTCCTGCACCGAGGTCGCGGTCGAGCTCGACCAGACCCCGCAGCGGGTCTACTACCACGTGAAGCGCCTGGTGGAGGCCGGCCTGGTCAGTCAGGTCGCCGAGCGCCGGGTGCGCGGGATCCACGAGGGGATCTACCAGGCGGCCGGCCGGTCCTACTGGCTGTCCCCGGGCCTGGTCGGCCGGATCGGGCTGCGCCAGGCCCGCGACCTGCTCAGCCTCGGCCACCTGGTCGACCTGATGGAGGAGGTGCAGGCGGACATCGCCGCGCTCGACCTCACCCGTCCGGACCTGCCGTCGATCGGCGTGTCGGGCGAGATCAAGGTGCGCCCGGAGCAGCGCAAGGCGTTCCTCGAGGAGCTGCAGCAGACGCTGCAGGACCTGTTCACCCGCTACGGCGGCGCCGAAGGCGACGGGTTCCGCCTGGCGGTCGCCTGCTACCCGAAGGAAGACCCCGCGGACCGTGCCTGACCCGCGCCCGGTCCCGGCCGCTCAGGCGTTCCTGCCACACCGGGGCACCCGCCGGTGGCCCGGTCACGGCGGGGTGTCGGCCGGTGGGGGCGGCGGTGGCAGGGTGACGGTGACCGTCAGGCCGCCGGCGTCCTGCGGCTCGGCGACGACCGTGCCGCCGTGGGCGCGGACGATCGACCGGACGATGGCGAGGCCCAGGCCGGTGGAGCGGCCGCCCGCCGGGCGGTCGGCGGACAGCCGCTGAAACGGCTCGAACAGGCGGTCGACCTCCGCCGGCGGGATGGCCGGGCCGCTGTTGCGGACCACCACGACCGCCGGGCCGCCGGGGCCGCGGGGGCCGCCGGTCGTCACGTCGACCCAGCCGCCGGGGACGTTGTGCCGGACCGCGTTGTCCACCAGGTTGCGCACCAGCTGGTCGAGCAGGGCCGGGTCGCCGAGCGCGGACGCCGGGCGCAGGTCGGTGGTGACGGTCAGGTCGGCGGCCACGGCCTCGGGGTCCGCGTCGCCGAGCGCGGTGGCCGCGGCGAGCGCCAGGTCGTGCGGCTCGCGGGTGACGGCACCACTGTCGCTGCGGGCCAGGGCCAGCAGGCCGTCCAGCAGCCGCTCGGCCCGGCCGGTCGCGGTGAGCACGCGGGTCGCCATCGCCTGCCACTGCTCGGGCGTGCTCTGCCGCTTGGCGAGCAGGACCTCCGCGCCCGTCCGGACGATGGCGAGGGGGGTCCGCAGCTCGTGCGAGGCGTCGGCGACGAACCTCCGCTGGCTGTTGAACGACCCCTCCAGCCTGGTCACCATCGCGTCGAAGGTGTCGGCCAGCTCCTTGAGCTCGTCGTCCGGACCGGCCAGCGCGACCCGCTCGTGCAGGTGGTCCTGCGAGATCCGCCGGGTCGTGGTGGTCAGGGTGCGCAGCGGCCGGAGCATGCGGCCGGTGACGATCCACGAGACGCCGACCCCGGCGACGAACGTCAACGCCAGCGCCAGGACCGACATCTCCCCGGTGTGCAGCAGCTCGCGCCGGCGCAGCCGCTCGGTCTCGGCCAGCTCCCGCTTCACCGCCTCGAACTTGTCGGCCCCCTCCGAGCCGTCCGTGGGTGGCTGGATCACGGCCAGTTCGGCCGCGGTCGGGCCGTGCACGTTGGTGTAGAGGCTGTTGTACAGCAGCGCGTAGTTGAGCGCGAGCAGCCCCGCGCAGGTGAGGACCAGCATGACCGCGTACACCAGGGTGAGCCGCAGCCGGATCGAGCGGCGGGGCCGGTGCGCCTTCACAGCCGGTACCCCGCGCCGACGAGCGTCTCGATCAGCGGCGGGTCGCCGAGCTTCTTGCGCAGCCGCGCCACGGTCACCCGGACGGTCGCGGTGAACGGGTCCGCGTGCTCGTCCCACGCCCGCTCGAGGAGATCCTCGGCGCTGACCACGGCGCCGGCGGCGGACATCAGGATCTCCAGCACGGCCAGCTCCTTCGTGGTGAGCGGGATGATGCGCCCGCCGCGGGTCACGACCCGCCGGCCGGTGTCGAACGTGAGGTCGGCGCGTTGCAGCACCCGCGGCGCGTTGTTGGCCCGCCGCGCCAGCGCCCGGATCCGCAGCACCAGCTCGTCGAAGACGAACGGCTTCGGCAGGTAGTCGTCGGCGCCCAGGATCAGGCCGGCGACCCGGTCCGCCGCCTCACCCGCGGCGGTGAGCATCAGCACCCGCGCGTCGCTGCCGCCCGCGGCGAGCGCCGTGCAGACCTGGTCGCCGTGCAGCAGCGGCAGGTCCCGGTCGAGGACCACCACGTCATACCGGTTGGCGCCGGCCTTGTGCAGCCCGTCCAGCCCGTCGCCGGCCACGTCCACCGCCATGCCGTGGTCGCGCAGCCCGTCGGCGACCTGCTCGGCCAGCAGCGCCTCGTCCTCGATCAGCAGCACCCGCACCGGACCGTCCTTTCCCTGCCATTGTCGGTGGGCGGGGATAACACCAGCGTTACAGACGCTGTGACGCCCGCGTTGCCGGTCCGCTGCTGCACTGGCCGCCATGAGAACGAGACTCCTCGCCCGGGCCGTGCTGCCGCTCCTGCTCGCCGCCTGCGCCGGCGCCTGCACAGGAGCCCACCCAGGCGCCGGCAGCGACGACGGTGTCGCCACGGTCGACGGCACGTCCAGGCCAAGCACGACCGCGACCGGCAGCCTGCAGGAGCAGGCGATCGCCTACACGCGGTGCATGCGCGAGCACGGCGTCCCGCTCGGCGACCCGGAGGTCAGCGCGTCGAGCATCCGGATGGGCCCGGTCGACAAGGCCGCCGTCGGCAACGACAAGCTGGTGGCCGCGGAGGCGGCGTGCGCGCCGCTGCTGCCGCAGCTCCCGCCGGCGGAGGCGGCGGCGAAGGTGGAGAAGTCCCGGGAGTTCTCGCGGTGCATGCGGGCGCACGGCTTCCCCGACTTCCCCGACCCGGACGCCGACGGACGGGCGGTCGTGCCGGACGCGATCCGCCAGAGTCCGCGGTACGAGGAGACGAAGCGCCTCTGCGACGACCAGGTCCGCTCGTTCACCCCGTCCCCGGCGGCGTCCCGATGAGCAGGTCGCTGACGGCCGGGTCGCTGCCGCTGCTGTGCGACGACCACGTCCGGTCCTGCACGCCGAGCCCCGCGGTGACCCGGTGAGACGGCGCGGGCAGGCCGCCGCGGTCGCCGGGGTCGTGGGCGCGGCCACGGCGGCGGCCGTCGGGCTCGCCGGGTTCCAGTTCGGCGGCGGCGACACCGGCACCCAGGACGCGTCCGACCTGCCGCCGGCCACCGCGCAGGTGACCCGCACGACGATGCTGGACACCGACGACGAGCCCGGCAGCCTCGGCTACGGTCCCGCCACGGCCCTCGCAGGCCGGATCCCGGGCGTGCTCACCCGGCTGCCGCAGGCCGGCGACGTCATCGACCGCGGCCAGCCGGTGTACCGCGTGGACGACGCGCCGGTCGTGCTGCTGTTCGGGGAGGTCGCCGCGTACCGGACGCTCGCGCCGGGTGTCGTCGGCGCCGACGTCCGGCAGCTGGAGACGAACCTGCGGGCGCTCGGCTACACCGGGTTCACGGTCGACGACAGCTACTCGGCGACGACGGCCACCGCGGTACGCCGCTGGCAGCAGGCGAACCACCTGCCGCAGACCGGGCAGGTCGAGCTCGGCCGGGTCCTGTTCGCGCCCGGGGCGATCCGCGTCGACACCGTCACCGCCGGCGTCAACGCGTCCACCGGGGGCGGCGACGAGGTGCTGCGGTTCACCGGCACCGGACGGGAGATCACCGTCAAGCTCGACGTGTCCAAGCAGCGCCTGGCCCGTAAGGGCGTCGCCGTCCAGGTCCAGATGCCCGACGGCCGGACGGTGCCCGGCCGGGTCGAGCGGGTGTACACGGTGATCGAGCAGCAGGACGGCCCGCCGCTGACGAAGATCGAGGCGATCGTGTCGCTGGGCGACCCGTCGGCCGCGACCGGCGTCGAGGCGGCCGTGGTCACCGTGACGTTCACCGCCGCCGAGCACAAGGACGTGCTGACCGTGCCGGTCGCGGCGCTCGTCGCGCTCGCCGAGGGCGGCTACGGCCTCGAGGTCGTCGAGGGCTCCGGCACCCGGTACGTGCGGGTGGAGACCGCCCTGTTCGCCAACGGCCGGGTCGAGGTCACCGGCGACGGCCTGCGCGAGGGCATGACCGTGGGGATGCCGCGATGATCGAGCTGACCGGCGTCACCAAGGAGTACCCGGGCGGGGTGCGGGCGCTCGCCGGGATCACGCTGCGCGTCGGCGCCGGCGAGCTGGTCGCCGTGGTCGGCCCGTCCGGCTCCGGGAAGTCGACGATGCTGCACATGCTCGGCACCCTCGACCGGCCCACCTCGGGCACGGTCGCCGTCGACGGGCACGACGTGTCGCGGCTGTCGGACCGGCAGCTGTCGGCGCTGCGGGCGAGCCGGATCGGCTTCGTGTTCCAGCAGTTCCACCTCGCCACCGCGGTGCCCGCACTCGACAACGTCGCCGACGGGCTGCTCTACGCGGGCGTACGGGTGAAGGAGCGCCGCCGGCGCGCGGAGGCGACCCTGGAGCGGGTCGGACTCGGGCACCGCCTCGACCACGAGCCGCACGAGCTGTCCGGCGGCGAGCGGCAACGGGTCGCGATCGCCCGCGCCGTGGTCGGCGGGCCGGCGCTGCTGCTCGCCGACGAGCCGACCGGCAACCTGGACACCGCGTCCGGGCGGGGCATCCTGGCGCTGCTGCGGGAGCTGCACGCCGGCGGCACCACGGTCGTCGTCATCACCCACGACGCTTCGGTGGCGGCGGCGCTCGACCGGCAGGTCCACATGCGTGACGGCCTGGTCGTCGCCGACTCCGCGCCGGCGGCCGGATCGTGACCGCGGCCCAGCTGGCCCCGGCCCGCATGGACGTGCGGGACGTGGTCCGGGTCGGCGCGGCCGGCCTGCGCACCCGGCCCACCCGGGCGCTGCTGTCGGCGCTCGGCATCGCGATCGGCATCGCCGCGATGGTCGCGGTCGTCGGCATCTCCTCCTCGTCCCGGGAACAGCTCGACCGGCAGCTCGCCGCCCTCGGCACCAACCTGCTGACGGTCGCGCCCGGCCGCACCGTCGAGGGCGACGCGGCGAAGCTGCCCGCCGAGGCCGAGGCGATGATCGCGCGGATCGGCCCGGTCACCGGCGTCTCGGCGACCGGGAAGGTCACCGGAGCCAAGGTGTACCGGACGGACCGGATCAACCGGGCGGAGACCAACGGCCTCACCGTCCTCGCCGCGCGGGAGAGCCTGCCGCGGACCGTCGGCGCCGTGGTGCGCGGCGGCACCTGGCTCAACGGCCTGACCGGCCGGTACCCGGCGGCGGTGCTGGGCGCGGCGGCCGCGGAGCGGCTCGGCGTCGGGCGGGCCAGCCCCGACGTGGAGATCCTGGTCGGCGGCGAACGGTTCACCGTGATCGGCGTGCTGCGCCCGGTCGCGCTCGCCCCCGAGCTGGACGCGGCGGTGCTCATCGGCTGGGACGTCGCCGCCACCGCGTTCGGCTTCGACGGCCGGGCCAGCACCGTGTACGCGCGGACCCGCGACAGCCAGATCGAGGCGGTCCACGGCGTCCTGGCCGCGACCGCCAACCCGCAGGCGCCCGGCACGGTCGCGGTGTCCAAGCCGTCGGCCGTCCTCGCCGCCCGCCGGGCCGCCGACACGACGCTCAACGGCCTGCTCCTCGGCCTCGGCGCGGTGGCCCTCCTGGTCGGCGGCGTAGGCGTGGCCAACACGATGGTCATCTCCGTCCTGGAGCGCCGCGCCGAGATCGGCCTGCGCCGCTCGCTCGGCGCCACCCGCGGCCAGATCCGCCTCCAGTTCCTCGTCGAGTCGCTGCTGCTGTCCACCATGGGCGGCCTCGGCGGGGTGGTGCTCGGCGTGGCCGTCACCGCCGGCTACGCCACCTACCAGGCGTGGCCCTCGGTCGTCCCGGCGTGGGCGACCGCCGGCGCGGTCGCGGCGACGATGCTCGTCGGCGGGATCGCCGGCCTGTACCCGGCGATCCGCGCCAGCCGGCTGTCACCGACCGAGGCGCTTTCCGCGCCCTGAGCAACGGTTCGGGCCGCGTTTGGCGGGTCCGGCCGCACGGGTACGGTCACTCTCATCGTCAGATCGCTGCGGGGAGGGCACCCGGGTGCGGCACGAGCCGCACTGCCACCTCGACGGCACGGTCGCGGCCCAGGCCGCCGGCAACCTCGAGGACGGTGGCCATGCTGGAGCGGGTTGACTACGACGTACGGCAGCATTCGGTGTACTCGGCCGGGCGGGCGCTGCCGGAAGGGACCGCGGAGCTCTGGTCCGGGCTGTTCGCCAGGTGGGCGGGCGCGCCGAACCCGTTGACGGCGCTGGACCTGGGCTCGGGCACGGGCCGCTTCACCACGGTCCTCGCGGAGACCTTCGGCGGCCCGGTCTACGGCGTCGAGCCGTCCGGGCGGATGCGGGAGCAGGCGGCCCCCCACCCGCGCGTGCAGTACCTGGCGGGCAGCGCGGAAGCGATCCCGCTGCCGGACGACTCCTGCGACGTCGTGCTGCTGTTCCTCGTCTTCCACCACATCGTCGACCGGCCCCGCGCGGCGGCGGAGATCCACCGGGTGCTGCGCCCGGGCGGCCGGGTCCTGGTCCGCAGCGCCTTCGCCGACCGCCTGCCCGACCTGTACTGGCACCGGTTCTTCCCCAGCGCCCGCGACGTCGAGCAGCGCATGTTCCCGACGGTCGCCGAGGTGACCGGCCTCTTCGAGGACGCGGGCCTGACGGTCCTCGGCCTCGACCGGATCCGCGAGACGGTCGCCACCGACCTCGCCGCCTACGCGCGGCGGCTCCGCCTGCGCGCCATCTCCACCTTCGAGCACCTGACCGAGGAGGAGACCCGGCTCGGCTTCGCGGCCCTGGACCGCGCGGTCGCCGCCGGGGACGACCCGGGCCACATCACAATGGACAGCGACCTGCTCGTCCTCGGAGATTCCTGAGGAACCTGTCGGATCGGGCGGGACGTGTTCGTAGATGGGATGAGCGCCGCCGACGAGGGCGGCCCGGACCACGGGAGATGATCCGAGGATGCAGTACCTGGTTTCCGTCCTCTTCGACGACAGCATCGTGCCCAGGGACGACGAGATGGCCGCGATCGACGCGTTCAACGACCGGATGCGGGACGAGGGGCACTGGGTCTTCGCCGGCGGCCTCGCCGCGCCCAGCGCCGCGACGGTCCTCGACAACCGCGACGGCGCGGGCCTGATCACCGACGGCCCGTACGTGGAGACGAAGGAGTACCTCGCCGGCTTCTGGGTCTTCGAGGCGCCCGACCTCGACGTCGCCCTGAAGATCGCCGCCGAGGGTTCGCGGGCCTGCAACCGCCGCGTCGAGGTCCGCCCCTTCGCCCAGCCGTGACCCGCCTGTGGCGACCGCTCGGCCGAGCGGTCGCCACAGGGACAGGCTCAGCTCAGGACACCAGCCACTCCTGGGCCTTCGTGGCGTTGCAGTCGTAGATCTGCAGCTGGGTGCCGTTCACGGTGCTGGAGTTCGGCACGTCCAGGCAGCGACCCGACACGGGGTTGCGGATCGAGTTGTTCGGGCTGAGCTCCCACAGCTGGTTCGGCGTCAGGTTGCAGTCGAAGAGGTGGATCTTCGAGCCGTTGGTGGTGCCGTAGCCGACGACGTCCAGGCACTTGCCCGCGACGCGGATGGTGCCGTCGCCGAGGACGGTGACGATCTGCGAGTTGGCGCCGCCGTTGCAGTCCCAGGACTGGATCGGGTTGCCGTTGGTGAGAAGGCCCAGGTTGTTGTCGATGCACTTGCCGGGGATGCCGGAGTGGACCATGCCGATGCCGGCCCACTGCATCGTCCACTGCTGGGCGGAGTTGCCGTCGCAGGTCCAGATCTGGATGCCGGCCCCGTCGGCCGTGCTGGCGTTCATGACGTCCAGGCACAGGCCGGAGTTGGGGTTGCGGATCGAGTTGTCCGGGCCGAGCTGCCACTGCTGCGCCACGGTGTTGTTGCAGGTGTACAGCTGCACCCGGGTGGCCGGTGCGGTGCCGGAGCCGACGACGTCGAGGCACTTGCCGACGATGCGGATCGTGTTGTCGCCCGCCAGCGTCCACAGCTGCGAGTTGTACCCGCCGTTGCAGGACCAGGACGTGACGTTGTTGCCGTCGGCGGACCCGCCCGTGTAGTTGTCCAGGCACTTGCCGGGCAGGCCCGAGCGCAGCAGGGTCAGCCCGCCGGCCGGCGGGGCTCCGGTGACGGGCCTGGTGGCGCCGGCCGACACCTGCATGCCGTCGATGGTGCCGGCGAAGAACTCGGCGGCGGCGCCGGCCTGCAGGGTGCGGCCGACGGTGAACGGCCCGGCCGCGTCCCAGGCCCCGGCGATGGTCGCCTCGGCCTGCAGCTTGTCGTCGACGAACAGCCGGATCCGGCCGGCCTGCGCGTCGTACACCGCTTCCAGGAACGTCCAGCTGTTGAGCACCGGCGCGGCGAGCGAGGTCACCTTGACCACGGTCGGTGCGTCCACGTCGGTGCCGGTCACCGCGTAGGCCCACCGGTTGGCGACCTTGTCGTACCGGACGGTGAACGCGGCACCACGCGTGCCCTGCTGGGCGAAGACGCTGCGGGACACGCTGGTGTCGGTGATCCGGACCCAGCCGCTCACCGAGTACGACTGGTCGGTGTGCACGACCGGCCCGGCGGTGGCGGCGGCGCCGGTGACGCCGTCCAGGCAGAGCCCGCCGCTGAGGTCGTTGCCCTCGCACCAGGTCGCGCCGGGCGCGTCGGTGAGGGTCAGCGGGTGCTGGTACCCGGAGTCGTCGGTGACCTGCCGCGGCACGTCCTCGTCGTAGTCCTCCATCGCCCAGGCGCCCGTCGGTACCGGCGCCACGAGCGGCTTGAGGTCCAGCGACGGGTCGATCGCCCGGTCCCACACCCGCACGTCACCGATGTCGCCGGCGAACTTGTTGTTGCGCGAGCCGTTGAACTTGCCCTGACCGATGAGCAGCGCGCCGGTGGCGTTCCAGTTCGTGGGCCGGCTCACGGTGCCGGACAGGTCGCCGTTGACGAAGAGTTTCGCGGTCTTGGTGCCGGCGTCCCAGGACACCGCCAGGTGGGTCCAGCGGTTCGCGACCGGCGGCGCGGCCGAGTTGGCGCGGACGATCGGCGGGTCGGTGGTGTCGCTGCCGTACAGGCTCAACGACCAGCGGTTGTCCGGCGCGGGCCGGTAGTGCACGGCGAACCCGCAGGCCATCGCGCCTTCCTGGCACATGACGGTGCGCTGGCTGTCGGTGGCGGTGAGCCGGACCCACGCGGCAGCGCTGAAGCTCTTCGACGTGTCGAGCACGGGCCCGGCGGTGGCGGCGAGGTCGTCGACGCCGTCGAACCGCAGCGCGCCGTCCGTGCCCGCGACGGGGTGCGCCCCGAGGACGCGACCCGCCACCCAGGTCTGGCCGCCCGTGACGGTGGCGGCGGGGCCACCGGCCGGCGTCGTGTTGAGCGTGACGCCGGTGCCCTCGTCCAGCTTCCACACGGCCTTGGGATCGGAGGCGGTGTTGACGAGGAAGCGGTAGTCCCTCGGCGGCGACGCGTTCTGCGCGGCGTCGCGGGAGCGGACCGTCAGCACGTGCTCGCCACGGTGGGTCGGGGTGACCCAGACGGTCGCGGGCCCGCCGGTGACGGAGGCCGCGACGTACGTCTTCGCGCTGCCGTCGAGCTGGTACTCGTAGTCGACGATGTCGGTCTCGCCGTTGGCGCCGAACGTGAACTGGCCGCTGCGCCCGACGGAGCCGCGCATGGTGTCGTTGGGCGGCGACTCCAGGTACAGGCCGTCGGCCGCCGTGACGGTCGGCACGACCCCCGGCGGTGTCGTGTCGACGGAGAACTCGCACCACGCCGAGTAGTTCGACGTGCCGCCGAGGGTGTCGCTGACCCGCACCTGCCAGCGGTAGGTGGCGCTGGTCAGGGTGCCGGCCGGCACCTGCACCTCGCCGAGGGTCCCGGACGGGATGCCGGAGTCGCCCTTCGGCCAGCCCGCGACGCCCGCCCAGGTGCTGCCGTTGAGCCGCTCGAGCGAGAACGCGGCGGACAGCTGGCCGCTCTGGTCGCCGTCGGGGTCGGAGACGGTCGCCTTGAGCCACGGCGTCATGGACCGCACGATCGGCCGGGTCGCGCCGGTGACGCAGGCCTGCCCGGCGGCAGTGTAGTCGGTGTGCGTCGCCATCTGCGCCGCCTGCGGCGTGTTCGGCAGGCTGTTGTACTCCACGGACAGCGCGGTCGAGGCCTGGTCGAACTTCTTCCACCGGTTGCCGACGGTCTCGTTGGCGCCGTTGCTGTCGCGGGCGGAGAGGCCGAGGGTGTAGCTGCCGCGGCCCTGGCCGAAGCCGACGATGTCGTTCACCAGGGTCTGGTTGGAGAACTCCATGTACATGTTCGGCTGCGGGTCGTTCGCGCAGCCGGCGCCGGTGGACGGCTTGTGGGCGTTGCCGGACTTCTGCTCGATGTGCAGGTCCAGGCCGGGGCCGGACCAGGCCTGCCGGCCGGACCCGGTGAGGTCGCCGGTGCGGTACAGGTTGACCGGCGTCGCGGTGCACGACCACGAGTGCGTCATGTACGTCACGAACTTGGCGTTGCGGATCTGCTTGCCGGGCAGCCAGGTGAGGTCGAACGCGAAGAACGAGCGGAAGGTGCCGGACCCGTCGGTGTTCAGGCCGACGCGGACGATGCCGTCGTCGCGGTTGGCGTTGGTGGAGTCGGTGTAGCCCCAGCGGGCGCGGCCGACGCCGGTCCACGGGTCGATCACGACGGGGTACGCGACGTTGGGGTCGGCGAGCATCGCGGCGTCGGGCACGATGACGAGGGAGCCGTCCTCCACGGTGGTGGGGAGGTCGGCCTTGCGGGAGTCGTCGGGCACGTGCCGCAGCAGCGAGTTCTTCCCCGCGGACCGCGCCGCCGCGAGGGACCGCTGCGCGTTGGGCACGCCCGCGGAGTCCCACATGAGGGCCGGTCCGGCGGACGCGGTGACCTTGCCGGTGGTGTCGCGGGTCTCGTAGCCGCCGCCGGGGCGCTGCTTGAGCGACCAGCCGGTGCTGCTCAGCCCGAACTTGAGCTTCGCCAGGGCCGGGTTCGCCGCGGCCTGCCGGGTCTTGACGATCAGCGAGTAGCCGAAGCCCTCCACTGTGGACTGCACCTGGAGGTCGACGTCGGGCAGGACCGACTCGTACACCGCGGTGTCACCCTCGATGCGGGGTGCGGGCAGCTTCGACGGCCAGGTCAGGTTGAGCGCGCCGCCGGCGCCGGCCAGGGTGACGAGCGGTCCGGTGCCGCCGGCGGAGAACCGCACGTCCGCCACGGACGCGGCCGGGGCGAGGGTCGTGCCGTCCTTGCGCAGCGACAGGTCGATCTGCCGCCAGGCGCCGTCCTTCTTCGTCCACTGCGGCACCGCGTAACTCTCCCGCACCAGCGTGCCGCGCGGCGTGGCCATCGTGCGGGCCATCTCGGACCTGGAGTTCGCCACCTCGACCGTGCGGCCGCTCTCGACCGCCTGCTGCAGCGCCGCGGTCTCGGCGGCGCGCTGGTCGACCGGCGGCGCGACCTGGCCGGGCTGACCAGGCTGCCCGGGTGCCGGGTCGGCGGCGGCCGGGTCGCCGGCCACGGCCGCGACGGTCAGCGCGAGGCTGATGGGAAGAGCGCCGGACAGGAACCTGCGCACGGCGCGATGAAGTGAGATCACTGGATGCCCCCGCGAAGTGAAAGTGAGCGAAACGTAGGGGCAGCCCGACTTCCGTGTCAATCGATCGAGGTGATCTCGGCACGGTTGGTGACGCCGTGACGTCGGCGAATGAAACGGAATGCTTCGGTATGTCCTCCAGATCAATCTCCGCCGGAAAACTTCGAGCGGTCGTGTCGGATCGGCGGCGGCGGGTTCGTAGGTCAGGTAGACAGAGGGGCCGAGGAGAGGAGCGCACCGTGCAGCACCTGGCGTCCGTGATCCAGCGCAACCGCATGATCGAGGTCCGGCCATCTCTGTGACTGATGTGCGGGCCGCGCTCACCCGGGCCCACCAGGAGGAATGGGCGTGGGTGGTCGCCAGCCTGACCAGGCACTTCGGCGACCTCGACATCGCCGAGGAGGCGACCGCCGAGGCGTTCGCGACCGCCGTGGAGCGCTGGCCGGCCGACGGCGTGCCGCCGAACCCCGGCGCTTGGCTGACCACGACCGCCAACCGCAAGGCCATCGACCGGATCCGGCGCGAGAGCAAGCGCGACGACAAGCACAAGGAGGCCCGGATGTTGCACGACGACACGCCTGCCGAGCCTCTGGGCGCCATCGACGACGAGCGGCTCCGGCTGATCTTCACCTGCTGTCACCCGGCGCTGGCGATGGAGACCCGCGTGGCGCTGACGCTGCGCATGGTCGGCGGGCTCACGGTGCCCGAGATCGCCCGGGCGTTCCTGGTCCAGGAGACCGCGATGGGGCAGCGGATCACCCGGGCCAAGGCGAAGATCAAGGCGGCGCGCATCCCGTACCGGCTGCCCTCCACCGAGGATCTCCCGGCTCGCGTCGCGGGCGTGCTCGCCGTGCTGTTCCTGGTGTTCAACGAGGGCTACCTGGCCACCGGCGCGGACAGCGACCCGGTGCGTCCCGGCCTGACCGCCGAGGCCATCCGGCTCACCCGCCTCATCCGCGCACTGCTCCCGGCGGACGGCGAGGTGGCCGGGCTGCTGGCGCTGATGCTGCTCACCGAGGCCCGGCGGGCCGCCCGGGTCTCCGCGGGCGGCGAGCTGGTCACCCTCGCCGAACAGGACCGCGGCGCGTGGGACCCGGCGTTGATCGCCGAGGGGCACCGGCTGGTCCGGCAGCGGCTGGCAACGGGAGAGGCGCCCGGGCGGTACCAGATCCTCGCCGCGATCAACGCCGTGCACACCTCCGCCCGCGATGTGCGGGACACCGACTGGTCGCAGGTGGTCGCACTGTACGACCAGCTCGTCCGACTGGACCCTTCGCCGGTCGTGGCGCTGAACCGTGCGATCGCGGTCGCCGAGCTCGACGGGCCGGACGTGGCCCTGGCGGCGGTCGACCGCCTGGAGGGCCGGCTGGCCGGCTATCACGCGTTCCATGTGGCCCGCGCCGACCTGCTGCGGCGGCTGGGGCGCGGTCAGCAGGCGCGGGCGGCGTACGACAGGGCGATCGAGCTGGCCGGCAACACCGCCGAGACCGCGTACCTGACCCGCCGCCGCGACCAGCTCGGCTGAGACGCCGAGGGTCCCGGACCGTTGCGCACCGCCCGGGACCCGTTGTTCGTCAGCTGTGCGCGACGTTCAGTCGTTCACGACGTCTCGTTGTGCGCGACGTCAGTTGTTCTCAACCAGCGTGGTGCCGCCGGCGGCGTAGTAGCCGACCTGGCACAGCACCTTCGACGTGCCGCCGATCGAGGCGCGCGGGCCGGTGACGCTGTAGGACGAGCCGCTGCCCATCGGCTTGCAGGTCGCCTTGGCGCGCAGGTGGAAGTACGACGGGTAACCGGTGCAGGGTCCGCCACGGTTCAGTTGCATCAACTGGCACGTGAATCTTGCGATCCATCCCACAGAGAGCGCTCTCTCGAACCGGTGGACCTACGCCCATTGGCGTAGCGCTGGGTCATCGCTGGGCTGATGACGGTGGCGCCGTGGTGGGCCAGAGTCGAGTCATGTCGAACGAACGCACGGTCGAGCGGCCCCGCCGGCCGTCGCCTCGCAGCGGATCGCCTCGCAGTGGGTCGCCGGGCCGCCTGCCGCGCGTGACGCTCGTGGTCGCGGTCGTCGTCAGTCTCGTGCTCGTCTATCCGTACGTCGGCCTCGACGCCTCCGAGAGCCGCCTCGGCGTCAGCGGGACCGTGCACTACGCCACCCTGGTCGCGCACATCTTCACCGCCGCCGTGGCGCTGATCCTCGGCCCGCTGCAGTTCATGGCGCGCGTGCGGGCCCGCCCGCGCGTCCACCGCACCATCGGCCGGGTGTATCTGCTCGCCGGGGTGCTGCCGGCGGCGGTGACCGCGGTGCCGGTCGCGCTGTGGTCGGGCCGTCCGGTGACGCAGGTCGGTCTCACCGTCGCGGCCGTGCTGTGGCTGATCACCGGCGGTCTGGCGTACCGTGCCGCCCGCCGCCGCGACTTCACCGCCCACCGCGAGTGGATGCTGCGCAACTACGCGCTGACGTTCCTCGCCGTGACGGCCCGCGTGCTGGTGCCGCTGCTGCTGCTGATCCGGCTGCCGTTCAGCACGGAGAGCGCCGCGACGCTCGCACCCACCCTGATCCCTTTCGGTCAGACCGCCGGCTGGATCGTCAACCTGGCCGTGGCGGAGGTGTTCATCCGGCGCTTACGCCGGGCCGGCCGGTAGTGTTCGCCGGTGTGGAGCGGCTGGTGCGGCGCGTCGAGGTGGACCCCGGCGCATCGTGGGATCCGGACGCCTGGTGGGCCCTGATCCCCGCGGTGCGGTCCCTGCTGGACCGGGGCCTCAACCTCCCGGCGGGCGTGACCTTCCTCGTCGGCGAGAACGGGTCGGGGAAATCCACCCTCATCGAGGCGCTCGCCCAGGCGTACGGGCTGAATCCGGAAGGCGGCTCCCGCGGCGCCATGCACCGCACCCGCGAGACCGAGGCCCCGCTCGGCGCGCAGCTGCGCTTCGTCCGCACGGCCGGCGCTCGCGGCAACGCGTACTTCCTGCGCGCCGAGACGACCCACGGCCTGTACACCTACCTCGAGTCGCTCGAAGGCTCGCCCGACTGGGACCTGCACGAGCGCAGCCACGGCGAGGGCTTCCTGGCCCTGCTGGAGCGCAAGTTCAACCAGCCCGGCTTCTACCTGATGGACGAGCCGGAGGCGGCCCTGTCCTTCACGTCCACCCTCACCCTCATGTCCCGCCTGGCGACCCTGGCCGAGTCCGGCGCGCAGGTCGTCGTCGCCACCCACTCACCGGTCCTGACCGCGCTGCCGGACGCGACGGTGCTGGAGCTCGGCGAGCACGGCATCCGCCGCACCAGCTGGGCCGACCTCGCCGTCGTCGAGCACTTCCGGGCGTTCCTCGGCCAACCCGACCGGTACCTGCGCCACCTGCTCTGACCGCGCCGACGGCAAGGCCCCGGCGACCGCGGTCGCCGGGGCCTGTTCGTGCAGAGGGTTACTCGGCGCTGCCGTCCTGCGGCACCACGAGCACCACGCGGCGACGGCGCGCCACCAGGAACAGCACCACGCCACCCGCCAGCAGCGCCGCGCCGACCGAGGCGACAAGCCCGGTCTGTGCACCGGTCAGCGGCAGGCCACCGCCCGAGCCGCCGGGGTTCGGGTTGATGACCACCTCGGCCACGTCGTTGCCCGGGTTGGCGTCCGCCGGCGGCTCGGCCGGGTCCCGGAACGGGTTGGTGAACGAGACGGTGCCCGTCGCGTGGGCGATCACCTGCGTGATCTTCAGCTTGAACGCCGTCGTGTACGACGCGCCCGGCTTGAACAGCGACGAGTCGATCCCGCAGTCGTAGAAGCGCTTGCCCGGCACCGGGTCCCAGCCGATGCTGCCGTCGTCCTCCTTCCACCGGGCGATGCAGCCCTCGCCGACCCCGACGACCTCGGTGCCGTCGGGCACGACGAAGTTGAACCTGGCGGCGGGCTCGCCGCCGGTCCGGTACGCGTCCAGCATCGAGACGCCGGTGTTCTTGACGCCGATGTTCACCGTGACCACGCTCCCCACACCACCCGAAGCGGTCGCGCCGATCGTGGCGAGGTCGTGCGAGTTCAGCACGCCGTAGGCAGTGCCCGCATAGTTGTCGTTCTTGTCGATCTCCGGCTGCGCCTTGAGCGACTTGACGACCGGCTCCTGCTGCCGGATCTTGAACTTCTTGCCGGTCGTCGCCTTGGTCGTCTTCGTCTTCGCCTTCGCGAGGACCTCCGGCGGAAGGTCCTCCACGACACTGTCGGCGAGGGCGAGGAAGTCGACGCCCTTCCAGCCGAGCGCATCGGGTGCCACGACGGCACCCATGCCGGGCGTCTCCTTACCGTTCTCGTCGATCGTCACGAACTCCCGGCCCGCGCCGGGCTCGATCGTCCCGTCGACCGGGCACTCGACGATCAGCGGGTACTCGGTCTCGGTGTAGGTGCAGCCCTCGTACTTGAACGGCGCGATGCCCGGGTCGAACATCATCGTCATCGTGGCGCCGGCGGCCGCCCGGTTGCCGGCGTTGACGAACGCCGCCTTCGTGAACAGGACGTCGCCGGGCTTGACCTCGGGAATGGGGGAGACGTACACGGGTGCGGTCACGACGAGGTCGGCACCGTCGGCGATCGTGACCTTGTGCACGGACGCGGGCAGGTCGGGCGCGTTGTCGGCCATCGTGTCCAGCGTGAACGTGCCCTTGTCGCCGACCGCCGCACCCTTGTCGGGGTGCAGGACGAGCACGACGGGCACGGAGGTGAAGTCGGCCTGCGGCAGGTCGCAGACGATCTTCTTCCCGGTCGCCTTGCACTGGTCGTTGCCGTCCGGCACGGCGAACGTCGCGACACCGGCCAGGCCGGTCTGGTCGATCTCGAACCGGGGCTTGACGGCATTGTGCGCGTCGACCCAGACGGTCACGGCCTTGCCGGGCGTGCCGACGGCACCGAGGCCGATGTCGGAGCTGGTGGCCGCGCCGACGGACGGGAAGTCGTCCTCGGCCAGCGCCGACGTC
The DNA here is from genome assembly GCF_050936335.1 of Dactylosporangium sp. CA-152071. Lineage (NCBI taxonomy): Bacteria > Bacillati > Actinomycetota > Actinomycetes > Micromonosporales > Micromonosporaceae > Dactylosporangium > Dactylosporangium sp. CA-152071. The sequence goes on from NZ_JBNJMZ010000002.1 coordinate 194,347, forward strand.
GCCGGCAGCGCCGCGAACACGAGCGCGGACGCGGCGAGCGCGGCGCCGGTCCGGCGAGCCGACAAACGGGACAGAAACGTCATCGCCATCCTCAGGGTTTGGGGGGAACGGCAGGAGCGTAGTGGGACATGAACATCCCTCGCTGTCCCGCTCGGGCTGCCGAACGTGCATGATCGCGTCGGCCGAACGGCCGATTCGCGCAGCTCACCGACCCGGCGAACTGCCTGGCGCGCGGCGGCGCCGTCGTGGAGCATGCCGAGCGTGACGGTGAGTGAGTTCCGGACGGCGTCCGGGGCGCGGCTGCGGCCGGTGGCGGAGCGGGCCGGGGACCTCAACTGGTTGCTGCTGCCCGGCGGGCCCGGCATCGGGTCGGAGAGCCTGCACGGTCTGGCGGAGGCGGCCGGTGTACCGGGTGTGACGTGGCTGGTCGACCTGCCCGGCGACGGCTCGAACATGGTCGGCGGCGAACCCTTCGCCCGCTGGCCGGGGGTGCTGGTCGAGGCGGCCCAGGCGTTGCCGCGGGCCGTGTTCGTCGGGCACTCCACCGGCGGGATGTACCTGCTGTCGGTGCCGGAGCTGGAGCCGCTGCTGGCCGGGCTCGTGCTGGTCAGCTCGGCACCGCACGCCGGTTGGCTCGCCGACTTCGAGCGGATGGTCGGGGAACATCTGCTGCCCGCCGTCGACGCGGCCGGCGCGGCGTACGAGGCCGACCCCACCGACGAAAACCTGCGCCGGCTCACGGTGGCGTCCGCGCCGTGGAACTTCACGCCGGCCGGGATGGCCGCCGGCGCCGAGATGCTGGCCCGGATGCCGTACAACACCGCGGCCGTGGACTGGTCGGCCCGGCACTTCGGCAGCACGTACGAGCTGCGGTGGTGGCCGGCGGCCGTGCCGACCCTGATCGTCAGCGGCGCCCAGGACCGGATCGTCACGCAGCGGCTGTGGGACGAACTGCTGCCCCGCCTGCTCGCCGAGCACGTCGACGTCAACCTGGTCAGCCGGCGCGGCTCCACCCCGATGTGCGACGCCGTCGTCCACAACGCCCCGGCCGACCTGATCGAGACCCTGAGCCAGGCCGGCGCGATTCCCCACCTGTCCCGCCTCGACCCACGCACCTGGCCCGTTCAGGCGCGAGAGCAGGAGGTGGTCACTGGTCGACGGTGAAGATGACGGAGCGGCCCGCCGCGGCGGCGTGCTGGTAGAAGTCGCGGACGTCCTGCAGGTAGGACCACGTGTATTCGAAGTCGTCGTCGTCCAGCACGCCCTGGTAGTCGTCGGGGTCGATGCGGTGGTAGCGGTCGCGGAGCCAGGTCTCGTCCACGGTGCGCAGGGCCTCGGCGACCTTGACGACGTCGGCGACGAGGATGTGGGCGACGACGTACTCCTCGCCCTCGTAGTGGTGGCGGCCGCCGAGCACGGTCAGCGGGAGCGGGCCGCCGTCGCGGTAGGCGATGTCCAGCGTGCCGTCGCCGAGGCAGCGGTGCATGGCGTCCCACGCCTTGTCGGTCTCGCACAGCCACTCGTCGTCCCACGCCGCTTCGACGGCGTGGACGAACGCACGGACCTCGGCGTCGTCGCGCGTGGCGGTGAGCGCCGCCTCCTGCGCGGCGGTCAGCGCGAAGAACACCCCACGGCAGCCCATGGCGGATGATCTTAGGTCTCGATGCCGCGGCGGTCATCCGGCAGATGGCTGTGGAACTTTCGATGGCGGGCACGCTGCGCGGGGGTGACGGCACGCTGTACCACCGCTGCTCCAGCGGCGTGGTCGGGCCGTGGCGGCCTGCTCCGCCGCTGGTCGGCGGCGGACGGCGGCGGCTGGCGGTTCGGCTGGAACGGCGTTCGGCGGACAGCTGGCTGCTGTAGGGTCACCGCCGTGCGGGGGAGGGTCGTGAGCGTCTGGCGGCATCCGCTGGTGCGGTTCGTGGCGTTCGCGGGGCTCGGGTTCGGGTTCGACGTCGGGCTGCTGCTGGTGTTGAAGGCGGCGACGCCGCTGCCGGCGTTCGCGTGCGTGACGATCGCGTTCTGGGCCACGTACGCCGTGAACTTCGTGCTCAACCGGTACTTCACCTTCGACGCGAGCCATCGGGCGGTGGGGCCGCAGGTCGCGAGGTTCGTCGTGCAGGTGCTGGGGGACTACGCGCTGACCGTCGGGGCGGTTCTCGGGTTGCAGGCGCTCGGCGTGCACCTCGCTGTCGGCCGGGTCGCCGCGGGTGGCACCACGCTGGTGTTCAACTACGTGATGTACCGGTGGTGGACGTTCCACCGGCCGGTGGCCGGCGGCAGTGAACAGGACGCCGAGCAGGCCGTCGCGGCGGCGTCCGGTGGTGCCTCGGCCGGCTGAGAAAGCCGGGCGGTTCGTGGTGCGGGCGGGCGGGTACCCCGGTAGGTGTCGGGACGTCGACGTACGGAGGACGACCATGCTGCCGAAGATGATCGCCCGGTGGGCGGTCGCCGCGATCGCGGTGCCCCTCGCGATCGCCGGTGCCAGGAAGGTCAGCGAACGGATCGAGGCCCGCCGCGGCACGACCCGCACCACCCGCCTGCTCCGCAAGGGTGTGGCCACCGCGGAGCGGTTGACCGGCCGCAAGCGCCGCCGCCTGGCCTGGTAGCCGCCTCAGGCGCGCCGCCGGCCGCCGGAGCCGGGTCGCGGCGACGTGGTGCGGGAATTCATGGCAGCGTGGCGGCGATGCCGAGGGCGAGCTCGATGGCGCGGGCGGCCAGCGGGGAGTGGGTGCGGCCGGCGCGCCACAGCAGGTAGATCTCGCGGGGCGGGAACGCCGGGTCCAGCTCGTGCACGGCCAGCGAGTCGTCGACCCTGCTGAGCGCCAGCCGCGGCAGGACGGCGGAGCCGATGCCCGCTCGTACCATCGACAACACCGCGTCGTTGCCGGCGCTGCGGAACACGATGCGGGGGTGGACGCCGGCGCGGGCGAAGGCGGCCTCGATCCGGGGCTGGTCGCAGTCGGCGGGCCACGCGACCATCGGGGCGAGGTGCAGGCCGGCCAGCGGCACGACACCGTCGGGGAAGTCGCCGCGGCGGGCGACCAGCACGTACGGGTCGTCGAGCAGCTTGCGGTGCTCGACGTCGCCGTCGGTGCGGCCGTCGTAGAACATGAGGTCCACGTCGTCGACGCGGGGCGGGTCGCTCTCCTCCTCGAACAGCCGGATGTCGCAGGCCGGGAACTCCTCGCGCAGCGCGACGACGAGCCGCGGCAGGAGCGCGATCGACAGGCTCTGGAACGTGCCGATGTCGATGCGGCCGTCGCCGGCGCGGAAGCGGTCGATGGCGTCGACCATGGCGTGCGTCCGGGTCAGCAGGTCGCGCCCGTGGGTCAGCACGACCTGGCCGAGCGGGGTGAGCCGCACCGGCCGGGGCCCGCCGGGGCGGTCGAACACGGCGCCGCCGACGGTCTTCTCGAGGGCGGCGATCTGCTGGCTGACCGTCGACTGCGTGTAGCCGAGACGGGCGGCGGCCCTGCTGAACGAGCCCTCGTCGACGACGGCCGTCATGGTGGCGAGGTGCCGCAGTTCGATGTCGGTCACGACGCCGAGTGTATATCGGTACAGTCGATGGATAGCATCATGAACGATCGCTTTTCAGCATGGAGAAGCGAAACTAGCGTGATCGGCATGAGCACCTTCGTACTGATCCACGGCGCGGGAGACTCGGGCTGGTCCTGGCACCTCGTCGCGGATGCGCTGCGCGCCCGTGGGCACGACGCGGTCACGCCGGACCTGCCCGAGGGTGAGGGCGCCGACCTCACGACCTACGCCGACGCGGTCGTCGAAGCGGCCGGCGACCGGCGGGACCTGGTTGTCGTGGGCCACTCGTTCGGCGCGTTCACCGCACCGCTCGTCGCGGACCGGATCGGCGCCGACGCGCTCGTGCTCGTCGCCGGCATGATCCCCGTGCCCGGCGAGCGGCCCGGCGACTGGGGCGGCGGCGCCGGCTACCGGGACGCCGTCCGGGAGCAGGCCGCGCGCGACGGTGGGCGCACCGGCAACGACGACCCCGATGTCTGCTTCTACCACGACGTGCCCCGCGACCTCGCCGAGGAGGCGAAGCGCCGGGAGCGCGCGCACCCGTCGGAGACCGCGGCCGCGGAGCCCTGGCCGTTGGCCGCGTGGCCGGCGGTACCGACGCGATTCCTGCTGTGTGTCCAGGATCGGTGTTTCCCGCCCGGCCTCTTCCGGCGGCTGGTGCCTGAGCGGCTCGGCATCACGCCCGACGAGATCGACGCCGGGCACTGCGTCGCGCTGAGTCGGCCGGTGGAGCTCGCCGACCGCCTGCACGGGTACGCGCCGTGACCCGGGCGGCGATCTGGCTCCCGCTGTTCGACGCCCTCGCCGATCCCCTCGTCGCGGCGAGGCTCGCCGCTGAGGCGGAGGAGGCCGGCTGGGACGGCTGTTTCGTCTGGGACCACATCCGCTGGCGCGAGCCGATCCGGCAGGCCGCGGACCCGTGGATCACCCTCGCCGCGATCGCCGCCGGTACTGAACGGCTGCGGCTCGGACCGATGGTCACGCCGCTGCCGCGGCGCCGGCCGGCGAAGGTGGCTCGCGAGACCGCGACCCTCGACCGGCTCAGCGGCGGGCGGCTCACGCTGGGCGTCGGGCTCGGCGGCGATCGGTTCGGCGGGGAGCTGTCCCGGTTCGGCGAGCAGGTCGACGACCGGCTGCGCGGGCAGATGCTCGACGAGGCCCTCGACATCCTCACCGCCGCTTGGTCCGGCGAGCCCGTCCGCCACCGCGGCGCGCACTACGTCGTCGACGACGTCGTGTTCCTCCCGCGACCGGTGCAGCGGCCCGGCGTGCCGGTGTGGGTGGCCGCCATGCCGGGCAGCGTGAAGCCGCTCCGGCGGGCGGCCCGCCACCAGGGTTTCTTCCCGGTCAACCTCCAGCACGCGGACGAACTCGCCGAGGCCCTCACGAAGATGACGGTGCCGGACGACGTCGCGGTCGCCCTGCCGCCGGGTGCGGATCCCGCCGCGTACGTCGAGGCGGGCGCCACCTGGCTGCTGACCGAGTTCGACGCCGAGGCGCTGTCCCTGGACCACGTGCGCGGCGTGATCGGCGACGGCCCGCCCGCTTGAAACCGGTTGAGATCAAGTGCGAGTGGTCATGGGCACATCACCGCCGTATGGTGTTGCGGTGACCGAACGTGTGGCGAACCCGCAGCGTGGCGCAGCGACCAAGCGCGCCAGCAGCAGCATCCAGGTGGACAAGTCCAAGGCCGCGAAGCGCGCGGCGGCGAAGGCCGCCCGGGCCAAGGCGGTGGCGGCGGAGAAGCGCCGACGGGTGCTGAGCATGATCGGAGCGGCGCTTGCGGTGCTGCTCGTCGTGGGCGGGATCGTCTGGTTCTCGCAGTCCGGTGACGACGACCCGTCGACGCCCGCGGCCGGCACGAACAGCAGCGCCGGCGCTACTCAGGATCCCGCTCAGGGCGCGACGGACGCGGCCTTCCCGCCGCTGCCCGACGGCGCCGACCCGGCGCTGAAGACGAAGCCGACCGTGACCGGCGGTACCGGGGCCGTCACGAAGCTGGTCTCGACCACGCTGGTCGAGGGCAAGGGCGCGGCCGTGCAGGCGGGGCAGACCATCACCGCCAACTACGTCGGCGTCACCTACGCCGACGGCAAGGAGTTCGACGCGTCCTGGAACCGGTCGCAGCCCCTCGAATTCCAGGTCGGCGCCGGCAGGGTCATCAAGGGCTGGGACGACGGCCTCGTCGGAGTCAAGGTCGGCAGCCGGGTCCAGCTCGACATCCCGGCCGCGATGGCGTACGGCGACAACCCCGAGGGCGGCAGGCCCGCCGGCGCCCTGCGGTTCGTCGTGGACGTGCTCGCCGCCGCGTAAGGCCCCACCCCAGCGTGTGCACATCGCGCACAAACGGACATGCATCAACTACCGTCGATCTTGCGAGTCTGCCTACAGTCCTCCTCTTGTACCTCGACGAGGAGGGGAGAGCACGTGGTGCTTCGCAGGCTCGTGGGCGCGGCGACCGTCGCGGTCATGGTGGGGTCGGTCGGGCTGGCAGTACCTGCCGCCGCCGCCCCCACCATCAGCACACCGAAACAGCTGACCAAGGCCGTGACGCTGCCCGGCGTCCTGCGGCACCTGCTCGCGTTCCAACTGATCGGCGACCTCAACGGCGGCAACCGCGCGTCCGGGATGCCCGGGCACAAGCGCAGCGCCGACTACGTCGCCGCCCTCCTGCAGCACGCCGGCTACCAGGTCACCCGGCAGCCGTTCCAGTTCAACTTCTGCGACGAGTCGAGCTCGTCCTTCGCGCAGACCGCGCCGGCGGCCACGACGTACGTCGAAGGCACCGACTACGACGTCATGACCTGCTCCGGCTCCGGTGATGTCACCGCCGCCGTCGTCCCTGTCGACCTGAACCTGGCAGAGCCCCGGGTCGCCGTCACCTCCGGCTGCGAGGCCACCGACTTCACCGCCGCCGTCACCGGCAAGATCGCGCTGATGCAGCGCGGCGGCTGTCCGTTCGGCACCAAGGTCGCCAACGCCGAGGCGGCGGGCGCCGCCGGCGCGATCGTCATGAACCAGGGCAACGGCGACCGGGCCACCGCACCCGACCGGTACTCGCTGCTGCTCGGCACCCTCGGCAGCCCGGTCGGGATCCCGGCCGTCGGGGTCTCGTACGACACCGGCGCCGCCTTCTCGACCACCGCCGGCCTCACCGCCCACCTCACCACCTCCACCACCGCCGAGATCCGCGACACCGAGAACGTCATCGCGGAGACCAAGGGCGGCAACGCGGGCAACGTCGTCATGGCCGGCTCCCACCTGGACTCCGTGCCCGAGGGCAACGGCATCAACGACAACGGCAGCGGCAGCGCCGCCCTGCTCGAGGTCGCCCTCCAGATGGCCCGCAGCAAGCCGGTCAACAAGGTCCGCTTCGCGTGGTGGGGCGCCGAGGAGGCCAGCCTCGTCGGCTCGACCTTCTACGTCAACAGCCTCACCCCGGCGCAGCAGGCGCAGATCAAGCTCTACCTCAACTTCGACATGATCGCCTCGCCGAACTACCAGTTCGGCGTCTACGACGGCGACGACTCCGCGGCCGCCGGCGCCGGCCCCGGCCCGGCCGGCTCCGCCCAGATCGAGGCCCTCTTCGAGGCGTTCTTCGCATCCCGCGGCCAGCAGACGAACGCCGCCGACTTCACCGGCCGCTCCGACTACGGCCCGTTCATCGCCGCGGGCGTGAACATCCCCGCGGGCGGCCTCTTCACCGGCGCGGAGGTCATCAAGACCGCCGCGGACGTCGCCAAGTTCGGCGGCGTGGCCGGCGTCGCCTACGACCCCTGCTACCACAAGGCGTGCGACGACCTGTTCCGCGTCACGCAGAAGGGCGGCGACCCGGCCCTCTACGCCCAGCTGCGCAGCATGTACACCCTCGTCGGCAACGTCAACACGTTCGCCCTCGACACGAACGCCGACGCGATCGCGACCGCCGTGATCACCTACGCGTTCGACACGTCGTCCATCCCGCCGCGCACCACGACCACCGCCGCGGCCCGGTCCTCGATCTCCTCCACCTCGATCTGACCCGGTTCGGGCGCCGGTCAGCCGGCCGGCGCCCGTCAACCACCGAACCGGCGGTGCCGAGCGGCGTAGGAGCGAGGTCAGCCGCCGAAGCGGCGGTGCCGAGCAGCGTAGGACCGCAGCGCCCGCAGGAAGTCGACCTTACGGAAGCCCGGCCAGTACACGTCGCAGAAGTACAGCTCCGAGTACGCGGCCTGCCACAGCAGGAACCCCGACATGCGATGCTCGCCGCTGGTGCGGATGACCAGGTCGGGATCGGGCAGCCCGCCGGTGTAGAGACGCTGGGCGATCTGCTCCACGCTCAACGTCTGTGCGATGTCGTCGACGGTACGACCAGCGAGCGCCTCCTGCTCCAACAGCGCCCTGACCGCCGCGACGATCTCCTCCCGCCCGTCGTACCCGATGGCGATCGTCAGCCCGAACGGCGCCCCGCTGTCCCTGGTGGACTCCTCGGCCAGCTTCAACGCGTGCCGGGTCGAGTCGGGCAACACGTCCAACCGGCCGGCCAGATGCACCCGCCACGGACTCGCCGGCCGCCGCAACCGCTCGGCGACGACCTCCTCGATCATCCGCATCAGGTTCCCGACCTCGCCGGCGTCACGCTTACGGACGTTGTCGACCGACGCCACGAACACCGTCACGTGCTGGATGCCGAGCTCCGCGCACCAGCCGAGCACCTCGTCGAGATGCTCCGCGCCGTACCGGTGCCCGACCCTGGGGTCGTCGAACCCCATCTGCCGCGCCCACCGCCGGTTACCGTCCATGACCATCGCGACGTGCCGCGGCAGCCGCCCACCGGCCAGCCGCCGGCTCAATCGGCGCGCGTACAGCCCGTACACCGCGCCCCGTACTGACTCGAACATACCCGCATCAAACCGCCCCGCCGCCCCGCGAGCGCCGCCTGCACAGCATCTTCACGCCTTCACCACACCGGCCTCCGGCGCGCCGCCGCGCAGGTCAGGACCGGCGAGGCTGGTTGATACCGGAGGGCGCGTCGCCGGTGTACGTACGGTCGACGTCGCCATCGTGATCCAGGTCCTCGTACGGAATCCGACGCACACGCCATCACGCACAGGCGACGCAGGTACGGGCGAACGGCCGGATCGCGAGGCGACCAGCGGGGATCGGCCGGCCACAGCGCTCGCAGATGCCGTATTCACCCGAGTCCAGCCGCGCCAGTGCCTCGTCCAGGTCAGCCAGCCGGCGCCGGGTCGCCTCGAGAACAGCCGCGAGCTGCGCCCGCTCGTAGGCGATCGTGCTCCCCTCCGGATCGTGCTCATCGTCGGCGTTGGAGTCCTGACTCGCCTCGAACACGGCGCGCAGGTCCGCCTCGAGCCTGTCCACCTCGCCGGCGACAGCCGAACGTGCCTGCTCCAGGCCAGCCCGGGTATCGTCGTCGGCCACGCCCCTACGGTACTTCGCTCAGCGTGCAGCACGAGGTCGGTGGCAGATCCGGATGGCGATGGTGCATCGGCGCTTCTGGTACTACCGGGTCAGCGCCCGCCTGATCCGTTCGTATTTCGCGGCAATCTCGGGCGCGGCGAGCATGTCGTTGTCATCGGACACCTCAATGGCGAAGTCGACCCAGTCGATGCACCAGATGGCCAGTTCGTACAGCTCGCCGGGCTGGCCTGTCTCCTGGAAGGTGATCCACTGCTCGAGGGCGTCCATGATGTTGCAGAGCGGGAAGTCCATGTCGTCAACGGTGAGGACACCCTGATTGATTCGGATCCAGAACCTGCGGAGCTCGTCCGGGCTGCCGTCAGTACGCGGTCGTATGCGTCAGCGAGTGCCAGCCGCCCCTGTTCGTCGAGGTCCTGCTTGGTGACGAGTCCTGGTTGCATGATGCCCCGAGTGAGAAGAACGATGGTCTCCTCGCCGAAGGCGCGAAGGTTCCCCTCGCTGGCGTCTGCGATCAGATGTTGAATGACCGCATCCAGCGTCTCGAAATTCACCGCCGCAGCCTAGATGACGTCCGATGCCGATCATGGGCCTGTTCGCGGTGTGCGGCATGATTGGCGTTCATGAGCTCCACCGATCCGTACCTGACCATCACAGAACCGACGTTTGCGGTGCGGCTTTTTCTCGATTCGACAATTGACACCGAGGAGTCGGTGGCGAACGTCGACGCCTTCGTCGATCTTCCTGACGGCTCCAGCTGGGCGCTCACGATCGTGACTGTCGATGAGGTCCGCCGCCTGCTCGCGTTGTGGAAGGAGACCGGCGAAGTCGCAGACGGCAGCTACTTCTGGGCCGTCGACCAGCTGATCGTGCCGGAACCGGGCGTGTCGGCCATGACCCGAGCGATTCGTGAACTCGTCCGCAGCGGCGAGATCGCCGTCGTTGGTGTCCGATGTAAGGATTCGGACTGACCCGCTGAGGGCAGCTCACAAGGGTGATGGTTCGAGCAGGACCCCTGGGAGTTCATCGTCTTCGCGCCCGACCAGGGACGTCCGGTGATACCTCGCGCAACAGCTTGCCGGCAAGACGACCAGATGCACTGAGTTCGGGGACCTACGATCGGCCAAGCACCTCATCGTGGACGTTCTGATCGGTTGGCTACTTCTTGGGCCTGGGCGGGAGGCGCTGCTGGCAGGCCTCATGGGCCGCGATGAAGGCGGCGTCGTCGGTGTCGGCGAGGACTCTGAATCGGTCTGTGAGCTCGATGTTGCCGTCCTCGTCCGGGTCGGGGAAGTCCGGGAAGCCGTGCTCGCGCATGCAGGTGACATAGTCGCGGGTCTTGGCGAGGTCCTCGGCGCTCGCTGGGGGCACGTCGGAGAAAGCCACCTTCCAGTCCCGCACGAGCGGGCGGCACGGCTCGGGTGGCAGCCAGTCACCCGTCGACTCGGGCGGGAAGCTCCAGCGGCCGCGGTCGTCCTTCACCGGGTCGGGGAACGTGGGGAACCCGTTGGCGCGCATGCACTCCGCCAGCCTGATCGCGGCGGCCTGATTCGAGCTGGGCGTGGGGGACGGACCGGCGGCCGTGTTGGTGGCCGGGGTGCCGGTGCAGGCGGCGAGGGTCAGGATCGTGAGCCCGGCGGTGACAAGCGTGCGCAGTGTCATGGCTCAACAGTCGCGGAATCCGCTCGTGGGGTCGTCCCCGAAAGTGGGCTGATGGCACCCACGTTCAGGGGTGGTTGCGGCGGTACCCCCGAAGGAGGGGGCGCACGACCAACCAGCGGGGGAGGTCGCGCGGGCGGAGCCGGCCGAGGATGGACGGGGACGACAGGAGGACGCCAGTGACCGTGCTGGAGCTACGCGAAGTGCGCAAGACCTACCCGGGAGTGCCGCCGGTCGAGTCGGTGCGCGGGGTGACCCTGACCGTCGACGCCGGCGACATGCTGGCCGTGCGTGGGCCGTCCGGGTCCGGGAAGTCGACGCTGCTGCACCTGATGGCGGCGCTGGACCGGCCGACGAGCGGCAGCGTGCGCCTCGACGGCCAGGCCGTGGAAGCGTTGAGCGACCGGGCCCTCGCCGGGCTGCGTGCGCACCGCGTGGGTGTGGTGTTCCAGCAGTTCCACCTGCTCGAGTCGCTGACCGCGCTGGACAACGTGGCGACCGGCCTGATCTACCGCGGCGTCCCGGCCCGGGCCCGACGGGCCGCCGCCGCCGAGGCCCTCGACCGGGTCGGTCTCGCGCACCGGGGCGGGCACCGGGTGACGAAGCTGTCCGGCGGCGAGCGCCAGCGGGTCGCGATCGCACGCGCGCTCGTGGGCCGCCCCGCGATCGTCTTCGCCGACGAGCCGACCGGCAACCTCGACTCCACCACCGGCGCCGGCATCCTCGACCTGATCCGAGAGCTGAACGCCGACGGCACCACATTCGTCGTCGTCACCCACGAGGAAGCGGTCTCCGACGCCTGCCACCGCACGGTCGTCATGCACGACGGCCGGCTCGCCGACGACGGGCAGGCCGCGCGGTGCTGAGGAGAGGCAGTGAGGGAAAGCCGCCCGGACGGCGGCGAGAGGAGGGTCGTGACGGAGGCCGGCGCGTGGAGGGCCGTGACGGAGGCCGGCGCGCGGAGGGTCGTCGCGCGCCGGTGAGGTGAGGCCGTGTGGAGGGTCGTGACGGAGACCGCCGGGTTCGTCGTGGCAGAGGGCCGCACAGCCGGCGGTGGGACGAGGATTGTGGCAGGCCGGGGCCTTCGGGTACTAGGGACGTGCCGGCCAAGGGGACGAGGACGCCCGACGGAGGAGGGCCGACGCGCGGTCAGTCCGGGTCGGGTTTGAGCGCGTCGCCCAGGGCAACGACACCCTGTTGCAGGCCGAAGATGGCGGCCTGGGTGCGGTCCTGGAGGTCGAGCTTGGTCAGGACGCTCGACACGTACGACTTCACGGTCTGCTCGCCGAGCATCAGGGTGCGGGCGATCTCGCGATTGGACCTGCCGCGGGAGATGAGGGCCAGGACGTCGCGTTCGCGGGCGGACAGGCGCGACAGCGGGCCCTGGTCGCCGGCGCGGACCCCGCGGACCAGCAGCGCCGCCACGTCGGGGTCCCAGGACGCTGCCGCCGGTCGCCGCGGCGCGGACGGCCTCCACGACCCGGTCGACAGCGGTGCTCTTCGACAGGTACGACACCGCGCCGGCGCGGACCACGTCCAGCGCCCGGTCCTCCGCCGGGAATGACGTCAACACGATGACCGCGGCCGGATCGTCGCGCTCGCGCAGCGCGTGCAGCACACCGAGACCGTCCATGCCGGGCATCACCATGTCGAGCAGCACCACGTCGGGGCGCAGCTCGCTGATGGCGGCCAGGGCCGTGGCGCCGTCCACGCACTCGCCGACGACGGTCAGGTCAGGTTCCTGTTCCAGGGCGAACCGCAGCCCTTGCCGCACCACCTCGTGGTCGTCGACGACCAGGATCCGGATCACGCGGCACCCGCTGGCAACAGCACCTTCACCGTCGTGTTCTTCGGCCGGAACGTCATCGTCGTGCCCGAAGTCACCGAGGCGGCGATCGAGGCTGCCGTCGTCGCCCTCGCCGCCCGAGACTTTGTCGACATCGCACCCAACCAAGGCATGGCCGGAGCGTAGGTGACCGGGGACCGGCCGAACCGGCGGTCAGGGCTGTAGGGGCGGAGGAGTGGTGTTGCGGATCATCTGCTGCAGGACCTTCACCGTCGTGACGTAGTCGGTGTCGGGGATGCCGTTGTGGATGTGGGCGCGGACGGCTGGGGCGTGCTGGGCGAAGGTGGTGCGGGCCTCGTCGCCGGCGGGGGTGATCCAGAGGCGGCCGGCGGGGTCGCGGGTGAGCCAGCCGCGGGACAGGAGGACCTCGGACTCGGCGGTCAGGTCGTCCTCGCGGCGCAGGTAGGTGCGCATCGCCGTGGTGAGTTCGGGGAGCGTCATTCCCTGGCCGTCGGGGGAGAGGTCGTTCGCGGACAGGTTGCGCAGGAGCCAGAACTGCGGCTGGGTGAAGCCGAGCTCCGCCTGCCGCGCCCGGGTGAAGGCGATCAGCGACTCGTAGGCGACGCCGGTCCAGTAGGCGGCGGGTTGGGCGGCGAGTTCGGCGTCTGACATCGACATGACGGCGACCGTAGGGGCTCAAGCCCGGTTGAGGTCAAGAACTACGACGGCGCGGTGATCGCCTCGCCGCTGGTGGAGCTGTTCCCGTCGCTGGCCAGGCACGCCAGGACGGCGACGCGGCTGCATCCGACGGCCGGTGAGGTCACGTTGCAGGACAGTCACGCGGGCGGGTAGTTGCTGTGGCCCGACGGGAGCCGTGGCCGGCAACGGCCCGGGCGCAACGGCGCGGACGAGCCGACCGGCGTGCTGGTCAGCCGTCACGGCTCGCTGCGCGTCTTTAGGTGCATCCGCTGCCCCGGTACACCATCCATCGAAGACATCCAGTAGCCGGCCGGCCCAGGATCTTCACGCCGCGCACACCTGGGCATCGCACCGCGCGGTCTACTGTGCGGTGATGAGGCGTTGGTGGTGGCTGGCTGCGGCGGCGCTGGCCGTCTGCGGCGGACTCGCCTACCTGGACCGTGACCGGGACCCGCTCACCGACGCGGACGTCGTCGGCACCTGGTGCAGCGCGGACCGGGGTGAGCTCGTGTTCGGCGCCGATCACCGGTTCACCGCCCGTGACATCCTGAACGTGGCTCTGGCGCCCGCCGTGGAGAAGTTCCGGCCCGGCCCGGGCGGTGAGACCTGGCGCAGTGACGGCGCCGGCACCTGGAAGGTCGTCCCGCGCATGACGGACCGCCGCGGCCCGGCCACCGAGATCGACCTGCACTTCCGCACGCTCAACGGCAGGTCTGAGGCGTACGGCACGCGGCTGGTCTCCGTCGTGCGGGACGAGGTCGTGCGGGACGAGCGGCTCGTCCTGCTGTTCACCGTCGGCGACCCGGACAACGGTGCCGAGTACCGGTTCGTGCGAAAGGGCTGCCCGTAGCGGAACCGAGGGTGGAAGTTTCACCGCCGGTCGAAGGGAACGGGACGCCGGGCGGAAAAGCCGTTATCGGTGGGTGGTCCGATGCATCTCTCTCAGCGACAAACAGTTGCAGGGAAGGAGCAACGGAAGTGCAGCACCGAAGAACAGTCGTCCTCCTCGCGTCGGTCCTGGCCGCGTCCGCCGGCGTCGTCGCCGTGACCGTGTGGCCGTCGGAGGCGGCCGTCACCCCCGTCAACGGCGGCGTCTACACGCTCGCGTCCGCGTCCAGCGGCAAGTGCGTCGTCGCCGCCGGCACCGGCAACGGCGGCCTGCTCACCCAGGTCGCCTGCGCCGCAACGACCGCCGCCCAGCGGTTCACCGTCGTCGCGCAGAACGGGGCGTACGGCCTCGTCAACGCCGGCAGCGGCAAGTGCGTCGACGTGCCCAACAACACGACCACGGCCGGCACGCAGCTGTGGCAGTGGACGTGCGGGGCGTCGGCGAACCAGACGTGGCAGCTGACCGCCAGCGGCGCGGCGTCGGGCAAGTACCTGGTGAAGAGCGCGGCGAACGGGTTGTGCGTCAGCAACAAGGACGGGTCCACGGCGGGGAACAACCCGATCGTGCAGGAGCCGTGCTCGGACGTCGCCCGGATGCAGTGGTCGTTCAACGCCACGACCGGCACCACCCCGACGCCGACGCAGGGCGGCCGCACCTGGTCCAACACCGCCGACGGCTTCGCGCAGGGCACGACCGGCGGCGCCGGCGGCACGGCCGTCACCGTGACCACGTACGCGGACCTGCTCAAGTACGCGACCGCCGCCCCCGCGTACATCATCCGGATCAGCGGCACGATCACCGTCCCCAACTACGGGTACGAGATCCCGGTCGCGTCGAACAAGACCCTCGTCGGCGTCGGGAAGACCGGGCGGATCAAGAACGGCGGGTTCTTCCTCGGCGCGGGCGTCCGCAACGTCATCATCCGGAACCTGACGATCGGGGACACCGCCGTCGCCTCCGACGACCCCGACGACAAGGACTTCGACTACGACGGCATCCAGATGGACACGGCCGACCACGTGTGGATCGACCACAACACGTTCACGAACATCAACGACGGCTACATCGACTCCCGCAAGGACACCACCAACGTCACCGTGTCGTGGAACATCCTCGGCAACCACAACAAGACCTTCGGCATCGGCTGGACCGAGAACGTCGTGGCCCGGATGACGATCCACCACAACTGGCTGCACGACACCACGCAACGCAATCCCAGCGCGGACAATCTCGCCTACGCACACCTGTACAACAACTATCTGCAGAACGTCACGAGCTACGGCAACTACGCCCGCGGCGCGACGAAGATGGTCCTGGAGAACAGCTACTTCGACCACGTCAACAACCCGTACTACCCGGACGCGAACGCGCAGCTGAAGCAGTCGGGCAGCATCGTGGTCAACAGCAGCGGCCGGCAGGAGACGAGGGGCTCGGCGTTCAACCCGGGCAGCTTCTACTCCTACACCCTCGACCCGGCCGCCGACGTGCCGAACCTGGTCAGGACCTACGGCGGCCCGCAGGCGAACATCGCCATGTGACCGTCATGAGGTCTGCAGGAAGTCCGTGAGCGGAAGGCGCCCGTCGGCCTGGCGGGCGCCTTCCGCGACGGTGGGGTCGGTGGACCGGAAGTCGGCCCTGGTCGCCACCGCGCCCGCCGGCCACGGCCTGCCGTCGGCGCGGGGCACCGCCTGCGCCCGGCGGTTCGCGACGGCGAGGTTGCCCTGCGATGCGGCGGCGGCGTCGGTACAGGTGAAGCCGGCGTCGCCGTTGCGCCACGCCGTGTTGGCGGTGAGCCGGATCGCGCCGCGGAACTCGCGCGTCGGAGAACCCGTCACCGGCGTTGTCCCAGGCCGCGTTGTCGCGCAGCACGTGCGCCGCGGCCGGCACCGGGTCGCCGCCGCCGAGCGTGAACCCGTTGCCGGTGTTGCCCCACGCCCACGTGCGCTCCACGTTGACCGCGCCCGTGAACTCGCCGACGTCGATGCCGCTCTCGCCGTTGCCGTACGCGCGGACGCCCCGCACGACGTTGCCGCCGCCGCCGAACTTGACCGCGAGCCCGGCCCCGGCGCCGGTCCCCGCGTGGTTGCCGAAGAAGTCGCTGTCGAGGACCTGGTTGCCGGCGGTGCCCTCACCGCGCAGCATCAGCCCGACCCGCCCGTTCCGTGACCACCCGCAGCGTGCGTAGGGACGGGTCGGCCGCGTAGGCGATCCTGACGCCGGCGCGCCGGGCCTGGTCGAGGGCCGCGAGGGCGGCGGCGGTGACCTGCTCGCCGGGCGCGAGCACGGGGATGCCGGGCGGGTACGGGGCGACGAGCTCGGCGCAGACCCGGCCGACGGCCCGCTCGGCCGGCACGGTCTCGGTGGCGGCGAAGAACGCCTGCCGCGGTGGCATCGACGTGACCGGGTCGACCCCGTAGACCGCCGGCCCGACGACCGGTCGCGGTGTGCCCCGGCGCCGCCGCACCGAGTCGGCGAGGACCGTGGTCAGGCGGGTGAGGGAGGCGGGGGTGTCGGCGAGGGAGACGACGGCGACGAGGACGTCGCGGTCGGCGGACTCGACCGGCAGCCCGGCGGCCAGGAGGTCCCGCTCGACGAGGTTGCCGTCGGCGCCGGTGCCGAACAGCAGCAGCGTCAGCTTCAACGGGTCGACGCCGGGACCGTCGAGGACGGTGAGGCCGTCGACGCCGCGGAGCCGGTCACGGGCCTCGCGGGTGGCGGCGATGGCGTCGCCGAGCAGCGCGTGGCCGTCGCGCCGGAGCAGCGCGCGGGCGGCGTCGGTGCTGGCGAGGACGGCGCCGGCCGGGCTGGTGGTCGCGGTCGCCTCGACGCCGGCGTCCAGGCGCGCCGCGTCGACGTGGCCGGTGCGGGCCAGCACGAGCGCCGCCTGGCTCCAGGCGGGGAGCGTCTTGTGGGCGCTGGTCACCATGACGTCGGCGCCGAGCTGCAGCGGGTGCCGTGGCAGGTCGGGGTGGAAGCCGAAGTGGGCGGCCCACGCCGCGTCGACGACCAGCGGCACGCCCGCCTCGTGCGCCGCGTCGGCGAGGCCGGCGATGTCGCCGACGGTGCCGACGTAGGACGGGTCGCCGACGAACACCGCCCGCACGTCCGGGTTCGCGGTCAGGGCGCGGCGCAGGGTGGCGGGCGCGACGCCCAGCGGCAGGCCGGTGGCGGGGTCGACCTCGGGGCGCACCCAGACGGGCGTCAGGCCGGCGAGCACCAGCCCCAGCAGGAGCGAACGGTGCAGGGTGCGGCTCACGACGACCCGGTCGCCGTCGCCCGCGACCGCCAGGGCGACGGCCTGGTTGGCGTGCGTCGCGCCGCCGGTGGAGAAGCGGCAGAAGTCGGCGCCCCACAGCCGCGCGGCGCGGGCCTCGGCGTCGGCGAGGACGCCGCTGCTGAGCTTCATGGTGTCGAGGCCGGCGTACAGCGGGACGTCGCCGGCGACGACATCACCGACGAGGTCGTGGCGCTGCTTGTGGCCCGGGATGGTGAACGGCGACGGCGGACGCTCGCCGAAGCGCAGCCAGGCATCCAGCAGCGGCGCGTCGCCACGCAACCCGCGCGGGTCAGTCGGCATCGGACCTCCAGTCGGCATCGGAGTTCTGACCTGCGCCGGGCGTCCGGCCGTCGTCGGGGGTCCAGTCGGACAGGACCGCGATCAGGGCGGACGTGAGCGCGCGGACCTGGCGCACGTCGACCCACTCGTCGACCGCGTGCAACCCGCCGCCGGACGGGCCGCACACCAGGGTGGGGCAGAGCCGCTGCCACAGCGGGGCCTCCATCCAGTACGGCGCGTCGAACGTCGCTCCGGTGCCCAGCTCGGCCCCGAGCCGGCGGGACAGCCCGGCGGCCGGCCCGGTGTCGTCGAGCCGCCAGCCGTCGCGGTGGGCGAGCAGTTCGGCGGTGGCGTGCCACCCGGGGTCCAGCAGGGACCGCACCTCGTCGAGCGCCGCCGCGCTGGACCGGCCAGCCGTCGTGCGCAGCTCGACCAGGCATTCGGCGTGGTCGGGCACCACGAACGGCGACGACCCGCCGCGCGCGACCGTCACCATCAGGTCGCCGCCGCCGGCCCGCACGGCCGCGCCCCGCTGGTCGACCGCGTGCAGCAACCGGCCCAGGTGGGTGACGGCGTTGACGCCGAGGTCCGCCTGCGAGCTGTGCGCGGCGCGGCCGGCGAAGCGCACCCGCACGACGGCGAACCCGCGCAGCGACCTGGTCAGGGCGAGGTCGGTCGGCTCCGCGATCAGGCAGGCGTCCGGCCGGATCCCGAGCCGGGGGAGCGCGTCGATCACGGCCTCGCTGCCCAGGCTCGCGTCCTCCTCGTCGGCGACCAGCGCGAGCACCGGCCGGACCGGCGCCCCCACCGCGACCAGGTGCTCCGCGGCGGCGACGATCGCCGCCACGCCACCCTTCATGTCGGCGGCGCCGCGGCCGAAGAGCCGGTCGCCGTCGAGCCGGGGCGTGAACGGCGCCGGCATCCCGTCCACACCCACGGTGTCGAGGTGCCCGTTCAACACGACCGTCGGCCCCGCGGCCGGGCCCGGCGGCACCGCCACCAGGCTGGGGCGGTCGGTGCGGCCGGCGGCCGGCACCACCGTGGTGTCGAAGCCCGCGCCACGCAGCCGTGCGCGGAGGTGCTCGACGATCGCCGCCTCGCCCGCGCCGGACGGGACCAGGCCCGGGTTGACGCTGTCGATGCGGACGAGGTCGTGCAGCAGGGCCAGGGCGTCGGTCTCGGGGTCCCGCATGGATCACAGCGTAGAGCGACCCGGCCGCGGGACGGGACACCGACGCCCGCGGCGGAGTCAGTGCGCGCTGAGCGCGGCGAACCGGTCCAGCAGGCCCTGCGGGGCGTTGTCCTCGAAGCACAGCGCCAGGTTGTCGGCGGCCTCCCGCGCGGCGTCGGCGCTGCGCGGGAACAGGTCCCGCTCGTACGCGGCGAGGGCGGCCTCGACGTCGCCGGGGTGCGCGGCGATCGCCTTGCCGAGCTCGGCGCCGTCGAGCATCGCCAGGTTGGCGCCCTCGCCGGCGAACGGCGACATGAGGTGCGCTGCGTCGCCGACGAGCGTCACGCCGGGCACGCGGTCCCAGCGGTGCCGGATCGGCAGCGCGGTGATGGGGCGGGGGACCAGCGGGCCGTCGGCCGCGGTGATCAGGGCCCGCAGCTCGGGATGCGGGTCGCCTCGCCGCCGGCGTGGATGATCGCCTGGAACCGCTCGAACAGGTGGGCCTCGCGAAGCGCGACCTGGCCGTTGTAGTCGTGGATGTCGAGCATGCCGCCCTGGGTGCGGGCGGACGGCGACTCGTCCAGCTCGTAGACGGTGGCGGGGATGCCGTGGACGTGCAGGACCCGGGCGAGGGTCAGGCCGCCGAGTCCGGCCCCGACGATGCTGATGGTGGTCATGGCTACTCCTGACGGGTTGACGAACGCGTTCGTGACGAACATGTTCGTGATGGCTACGAAAACGGACTACGGGATCGGCACGCGCAAACCTTCGATGATCGCGGACAGGGCCCAGCGCTGCCGCTGCCCGCCGGTGCCGGCGAACAGCTCCTGCCGCGCCATCGCGATGTGCGGGTAGACGTCCGCCGGCGCGTCGGCGACCGCCATGGCGAGGTCCTCCGCCTCCCGCTCGGCCTCGGCCGCCTCGGCCCGGCTGCCGTGCTCCGCGGCGGTGGCGGTCGCGTGCTGCAGCAGCAGGTCGGCCCCCCACGCCGCCTGCCCGGACGGCACGCCGCCAGCGTGCAGCAGCCCGAGGACGGTGTCGATCAGCCGCAGGTAGTTGGGCCCCGACGGGCGCAGCGTGAGCACCGACCGGGCGAGGCTCGGGTAGGCGAACAGCAGCTCCGTGTAGGCGGACAGCAGCGCGATGAGCCGCTCCCGCCAGGGCTGGCCGGGCGCCGGCCGGTCCACGCCGGCGAGCAGCTCGGCGAGCAGCTCGTCCAGCAGCGCCCCGTGCAGCTCCGCGGTGTTGCGGACGTACACGTAGAGCGACGCCGGCCCGGTCTCCAGCTCGGCGCCGAGCCGCCGCATCGTGACCCGCTCCAGGCCCTCGTCCTTCATGAGCCGCAGGGCGGTGGCCACGACGCTCTCGCGGCTCAGCGGCGCCTTGGCGGGCCGGCTGCGGCGGCTGACGGGACCTTGTCTCGGACTCACGAACACGATCGTAACGAACGCGTTCGTCAGCGCCCAGCGATCGTGACGGACGAGACGGCTTGCTCCCCAGCGCCCGGCCGCCGCGGCGTTTCCCCGACCGGGGGCCGGGTAGCCGGGACGACATGACAGCATCGACGGCCACGCCCGCCCGGACCGCCCCGTCCGCGCCGCCCGCGACGGCGTCGGCCCTCGACACGGCGAAGGTCGCCCTCGCGGTCGTCGCCCCGACGCTCCTCCAGGGCGTCATCCGCCGGCGACCGCGGATGGTGCGCTTCGCGCGGCGGCTCGACGCCGACAAGCGAGCCGGGCGGCTCCTGCAGCGGCTGCGGCGCCAGTACGGTGGCAGCCCCCTGATGCTGAAGGTGCCGGGCCGGTCGTTCGCGGTGGTGCTGTCGGCCACCGACGTCGAGCGGATCCTGCGGGAGACCCCCGACCCGTTCACGCCCGCCACCACCGAGAAGCGCGCGGCGCTGCGCCACTTCCAGCCGCACGGCGTGCTCATCAGCACCGGCGAGGAACGCACCCACCGCCGCATGTACAACGAACGCGTCCTCGACACCCAGGAGACCGAGCACCGCCAGGCCGACGCGATCGTCGCCGCGATCCGCGACGAGGTCCGCCGCGGCGACCCGGCCGGCGACGCCCTGGACTGGCGCCGGTTCTCCACCATGTTCGCCCGGATCGCCCGCCGCGTCACGCTGGGCGAGGCCGCCCGCGACGACGAGCGGCTGACCCGCGAGCTCGACCGGCTGCGCGACGCCGCCAACTGGGCCTACCTGCGGCCCCGCCAGGAAGGCCTGCGGCAGCGGTTCCAGCGCCGCGTCGACGCGTACGTCGCCCGCGCCGAGCCCGGCAGCCTGGCCGGCATGATGGCCGGCACCCCGTCGACCACCGACGTCGACCCGGCAGGCCAGGTGCCGCACTGGCTGTTCGCGTTCGACGCGGCCGCCGCCACCGCCTTCCGCACCCTCGCCCTGCTCGGCTCCGACCCGTCCCGCGCCGAGACCGCCGCCACCGACCTGCGCTTCCTGGGCGCGTGCGTGCAGGACACGCTGCGCCTGTGGCCGACGACGCTCGCCATCCTGCGGGAGAGCACCCGCGAGACCGACTGGGACGGCGCCACCCTCCCGGCGCACACGTCGCTGATCGTCATGAGTTCGTTCTTCCACCGCGACGAGGGCATGCACTACGCCGACAGGTTCGCGCCCGAGGTCTGGCTCAGCGGCGCGGCCCGCCGCAGCCCGCAGATCTTCCCGTTCAGCGCCGGCCCCGCCGGGTGCGCCGGCCGCAACCTCGTCCTGCTCGTCACCACCACCCTGCTCGCCGAGCTGCTGCGCACCCACCGGTACACGGCCGTCCAGCCGCTGGGCCCGCCGCTGCCCGGCACGTTGGACCACACCCGGATCCAGCTCCGCCGGTACCCGATCGCGGCGTGATCGTTCAATACACGCGGACCGGCAGCGCCTACCGTTGCCGGTCATGGACGACTTCGCAAGCGGGGCGCTGGTCGCCGCGGTGCTGCGGTCCCTCGCGGACGACGGCATCGCGGTCTCCGCACCCGCGCCGGGCGGTGCGCTGGTCCCGCTGGCGGTGAAGCGCCGCCTGCTCGCCGACGTGGCCGCCACGCACGGGCTCCTGCCGCTGCTGCGCGTCGGGCTGATCCTGCCCCGCCTGCCGCCCGACCCGGCGATGTCGGCGCTCGCCGCCGCCACCGGCCCGCAGGACCTGTTCGCCCGCTGGGCCAGGCTCGAACGGTTCGTGCACTCCCGCCACCGCGTCGTGGTGCACGCGTCGGGGGAGCGCACCCTCACCGCGTCCCACACCGGCCCCGCCGACGAGCCGCCCACGCCCGCCGAGGACGCGTTGGTCGCCGGTGTACTGGCGGCGCTGCTGACGGCCACCGGCGTCCACGGCCTCTCCCTGACGCTCGGCCCGTGGCCGGTCTACGCCGACGGGACGTTCACCGCGCCGCCACCCGACCACCGGGGCGGGCCGTGGCACTTCACCTGGACCTCGGTCGTCGTGCCCCCGGCGCCGTCGCGGGCCGGGACCGACCCGGCGCGGGCGCTGCTCGCCGGCGACCTCGTCCGCCGCTGGACGCTGCGTGACCTGGCCGCCGAGCTCGGCATGTCACCGCGCACCGCGCAGCGCCACCTGCGCGCCGAGGGCGGGTTCAGCGGGCTGCTCGCCGCCGCCCGCGCCGACGCCGCCGCGGGCCTGCTCATCGACACCCGGCACGCGCTCGGCGTCGTCGGCTTCGCCAGCGGCTACACCGACCAGCCCCACTTCACCCGCGAGTTCCGCCGCCGGACCGCGATGACCCCCGCCGCCTTCCGGTCGGCGTTCGCCCGTCCACTGGCATCCGCCCTTCCATCGGCATCCGCCCGTCCGGTGGCATCCGCCCGCCCAGCGGCTTCCGCCCTTCCAGTCGCGTTCGCCCGCCCAGTACAGGAGACACCGCAATGCACCTGAACGACCGGACCGTCCTGATCACGGGCGCCAGCCGCGGCATCGGCCGGGAGCTGACCCGGCAGGCGGTCGCCCGCGGCGCCCACGTGGTCGCCGTCGCCCGCGGCTTCGACGGCCCCGCCGGCGACCGCGTCACCCACTGGCCGCTCGACCTCGCCGACCCAGCCGCCGTCGCCGACCTCGCCGACCGCGTCACGCAGCGGCACCCCGACCTGTCCGTGGTCTTCAACAACGCCGGCGTGCAGACCCTGACCGACTTCCTCACCGAGGACCCGCGCGACCTGCGCCCGGTGCTGCGCCGCGAGATCGCCGTCAACCTCGACGCGGTCGTCGCCCTGTCCACCGGCCTGCTGCCCCACCTGCGCCGACAGCCGTCCGCCGCGATCGTCAACGTCACCACCGGCCTGGCCCTCGCCCCGAAGCGCTCCGCCCCGGTGTACTGCGCGACGAAGGCCGCCGTCCGCTCCTTCACCCGCGCCCTGCGCTACCAGTGCCAGGACGCCGCCCCGCACGTCCGCGTCGTCGACGCCGTCATGACCCTCGTCGACACGGACATGACCAGCGGCCGCGGCGCCAACAAGATCACCCCCGCGGCGGCCGCCGCGTCCATATTGGACGGTCTCGCCCGCGGCACCGACGAGATCCTCGTCGGCAGGTCCAGGCTCCTGCCGCCGATCATGCGCCTGTCACCCGCCCTCGGCCACCGCATCCTGCGCAACACCTGACCTCATGGCGTCTCCCACGCCGGAATCCGGGTGCCGGCCGGGCCGCCCGGCGCATACCCTGGCCGGCGGCAGCCGAGACGGGAGGTGACGGCGGTGGCGCGCAGGAGCCCGCAGGAGAAGAAGGCGCTGAGCTACGCCAAGGACCGGCGCAACGACTACGGCGAGAACGACAAGAGCTCCCGCAAGAACATCCGCCGCAACAAGCGCCACCCGAACCGCGCCGACCGGCACCGCTCGCACCAGGTCCTCGCCGCCGCGACCGGCCCCGCCTCGGCGACGGCATCGGAGGCCGCCGAGACGAAGCTGCTCGCCAAGAAGTCGATGTGGCTCACGAAACGGTGGCGCAAGGACCGCGACGCGCCGCTCGCCGACATGCTCACGTGCCAGCTGCGCCGCCGCGCCCGGCTCGGCATCGACGCGCCGTCCACGGTCGAGGCCCGCATCGACCGCATTCGCGGCGCCCGCGACCGCGCCAGCTGGCGGTAGGTCCCCTCACAGGTCCCGCAGGTGCAGCAGCGACCTGAGCCCCAGGTCGCGGCGCAGCCGGGCGTCGTCGAGCGCGTCGACGAGACTGGCGAAGCCGACCCAGCCGGCGCCCGCGCCGTCGACCATCGCGCGGACCGTCCGCGCCTGGCTGCCGGTGTCCACCCAGTCGTCGACGGCGAGCACCCGGTCCGCCGGCCGCACCAGGTTGCGCCGGAAGCCGAGCTCCAGGTGCCGGTTCCGGTAGTCCGGCGGCGTCGTGCGACGGATCCACTGGTCGCTGTCACCGGCCGGCGCCCGGTCCTTGCGCACCTCGACGAACCCGACCCCCAGGTGCAGCGCGACGAGCGGCCCGACCAGCGACCCCCGCGAGTCCGGCCCGAGCACCACGGTCGGCTCCGCCCCGGCGAACAACCCCGCCAGCGCCGGACCGAGCAGACCGAGCAGCTCCGCGTCCCGCCACCAGCCGGTGATGTCGGCGTACCGGCTCTTGTCGGTCCGGTCCCCCCGCCACACGAACGCCTCGCGGAGCCTGGCCCTGACATCCACCACCCCGCCCGCAGCCACGCCCGGAGTGTAGGCGCCGCCGCACGACACCGCCCCGGCGAGCCGGTGCGGTGTGCCAGACTCGGTGCCGTGCTCGACTTCGTCTCCGCGGAAGGCAGCCGGTGGCACGGTCTGCTGTTCGCGAACCAGGCCCTACCGCCGCGCCTGACCTGGTGCTTCGACTTCCGGTTCGAGGACGTGCCCGACGATGACGACTTCAGCCCGCTCAGCCTGGCCGTCGAGTGGATGCCGGCGCCGACGGACAGCTGGCGCCGGATGGGCGGGCTGCACCTGACGAGCGCCGCGTTCACGGACCCCGCCGAGGCGACCGTCCACCACTACATCCACCACCGGTTCGAGGCCGTCGACCTCCGGCTGGGCGAGCAGGACGGGCCGTCGCTGCGAGCGGCGGTGTCCCTGTCCGGCGACGTCGACCGCCTGGGCGCCGACCCCGTCCACGCCGACGCCACGCTCACCTTCGCCGGCCTGCTCGTGGCGCTGCCGGGCATCACGGCGCCGGACGACGCGCTCGCCCGGCTCGCGGAGTTCACCGACACCACCGGCCTCGTCCTCGACCCGTCGGGCGCGACCGCGGCCCTACGGTTCGTGCCGTCCGCCTGACGCCGGCGGCGCTCGCCGCCGGCGCGTCCCGGCCCGCCGCGCCTGCCGTCAGAGGGTGAACCGCAGCCGTGACGGCTCGCCGCGGGTCAGGCGGTCCGCGTGCTCCGCGGTGTTGAGCACGTCGGCGAGGGTGGCGCCGGCGGCGAGGCGCTCCGCGACCTCCGCCTCGGTCGCCATCACCTGCGCGGCGGCGGTGAGGCGGGCGACGGCGACGGCCGGGTCGAGCACCACGATGCCGTCGTGGTCGGCGATGACGATGTCGCCGGGGTGGACGGGCACGCCGCCGCAGCTGACCGTGGCGCCCAGGATGCCGGGCTTCGTCGTGGTGCCCGCCTTCGGGGTGACGTGCCGGCTGTAGACGGGCAGTCGGCACCCGGACACGAACCGCAGGTCACGGTAGCCGCCGTCGACGACGATCCCGGCCAGGCCCTTGCCCAGCGCGACCCGTGCGAACAGCTCACCGGCGAGGGCGGTCTCGCGTCCGCCGCCGTCGACCACCAGTACATCACCCGCGGACGCGAGCTCGATCGCCTGGATCACGCCGAAGAAGTCGTCCCGGCACCGGACCGTGACCGCCGGGCCGCACAGGACGGGATTCGCCGACCGGCAGCGCAGCGCGGGCGACATGACCCCGCACGTCGTCGCCGACGTCGCACAGCGCCGTGGTGTCGACTTCGGCGGCGAGGCGGCGGATCTCATCCATCATCCCGCGACGGTACCGCGCGGCGCCGGCTACTTCCGGTCGACCTGAGCGCAGGGCGTCGCGTGCTGGCCGGCCGGTGCCGACATCGTGACCACGCTGTCCCGGAAACCGACGGTCAGCTCCAGCGCCAGCCAGCCGCACGCCCAGCGGCTCACCACGGCCGTCGGGCTGTCCGTCGGCCGGATGTGCTGCGCCATCCAGGTGTTGGTCTCGGCGGCGATGTCGTCGGTGACGATCGCCCGAACACACGCCTGCAGCAGCTGGAGCCCGTCGGGCGCCTGCCGGGTCGAGGCCATGATGTCGACCCGGCACTCGATGGTCCGCAGGTGCCGGTCCTTGTCGTAGACGATGGTGACCCGCCCGTCGGCGCTCGTCGTCTTCGGCTCGGCGCTGGGCAGCGGTTGCCCGTCGGCGCCGAACACGTCGCCAGGCAACTCGATCTCGGTCGAGGTCGTGCCCTCGAGCAGCCCTTCGCGGACCTGCGGTCCGTAGGCGGGGCGGAACCGGTGCTCGATCCGGAAGTCCCAGTCCTGCACCGTCAAGGGGAAGGCCGCGAGCCCCTGCTCGTCGTCGCCGCACTGGCCGGGCCGGGCGTCGCGACACGCCGCACCGGTCGGCCTCGGCTCCAGTACCAGCGCGGACGGCGTCGCGGACGTCTTCGGCGCGACGGCCTCCGGCAGCGAGTGCGTGGTGCCGCCGAGCCGCACGTACACGACGGCCCCGACCACGACGAGCGCCGCCACGACCGCCGTGACCAGCCAGATCCACCGCGACCGCCCCGGCGCCGCCGGCAGCTCCTCGTCGGTCCCCGCCTCGCCGAACCCGGTCTCGTCGCTCCGCTCGTCCATGCCCCCCCGCTTGTCGAATGCCGCGCATCGACAACAGTAGTGGACAAAGCCTCGCAGCGGTGTCCGCCTTGCTTCAGAACAGCGCCTGCTGCCCCGGGAGCGGGTCGTCGTCGAGCAGACCGTCGAGCCGCCACAGGCGGAGCCCTTCGGCGTCCCTTGTCAGCCACGTGCCGTGCTCCGCTGACCGGCGGACGTCGCGCTGCGGTGCCGGATACTCGATGACGGAGCGCACGCGCAGCGTGGCCGTCGACAGCAGCAGGTGCTGCTCCAGTTCCGTCTCGTGGTCGTCCAGGTTGTACGCGGCCAGCACCAGCGACTCGCTGACCGCGGTGGACGCGAGCAGGCACGCGCCCGGGTCCGTGGGCTTGTCGGCCGCGACGGCGTTCGTGGCGACGTCCCGGACCGTGAGGCGGGTCCCGTCGCGGGGGCTGGCCAGATACCGGGGTTCCGTGCGGTGCAGGTCGGTGAGCGTCACGTCGGGCACCGGCCGGACCGCGATGCCGGCGGTCGTGGGGCGGGCCAGCCAGCTGCGGTCGCCGGCGAGACCGGTCCAGTCGCCGCGTGGGTCGTCGATCCAGGTGGACCAGCCGGGGTGGACACCGAGGAGGGCCTCGCCGATCAGGCGGCCGGTGGCGGTCTCCCGCGCGCCGAGCCGATCGCCGGCCAGGGTCCACAGGACGCCGCGCCCGTCCAGGTGACACTCGGTGACGCCCTCGAGGGCCTTCCGCCACACCTGCCGGCCGTGCAGGTCCTCAACCGTGACGACGCCATCGGTGACGGTGCCGAGGTGGGTGCCGTCGCTGGACACCACGCCGCAGCCGCCGTCGACGGTCGCCCTGGCGTGCAGCCGCCGGCAGAGGAGGCGCGTGGCGTCGTCGTCCGGGTCGGTGACCAGCCAGCCGCCGCCGGCCACGGGCCTGACCTGGCCGGATGTCGCCCCGACGCAGGACTCGGCGATCAGTCTGGGGCGCATCCGCAGCACGATACGGTTATCGTGCTGCGATGAGCCGGTGGGCGTGGGTGAGGTGTGGGGTCGCGCTCGCCGCCACCATCGGGATCGCGCTGCCGACCGCCGGGATGACGATCCTGCGCGGCGACGCGCCCTGGTTCTTCGTGGGGATGGTCGCTGCGTCCGCCGGGCCGGCCTGGCTGTACGCGTGGCTGGTGCGTACACCCGTCATGTCGATCCTGGTCGGCGTCGCGTACGTGCTGATCGACGTGCTGCTGCCGATCCCCGGCTACCGCGAGGCGTTCGTGACCGGGGCGGGCGCGGGCGGCTGGCTGTTCTGGTACGACGGCCTCCTCGGCGTGCCCCTCGCCTGGCTGTCGTTCCTGGGCGGCTGGGGCATCGACGCCCTGATCAGGTACTCCACGCCGCCGCGACCCGACGTGCCGCGGCGCGGGTGAGCTGAAGTCTCAACCGGCGGTTCAACGGTACGGTTGACAGGCATGAACCGTGGGAACGCAGCATGATCCTGCCGAAGATCCGGGATCCCCGCTTCATCACGATCCGGCGCGGCGGGACGCTCACCGACGACGACCACCACCTGCTCGCGCTGTGGGCCGCCGTGTGCGCGGAGCACGTGCTCGGCCACTTCGAGGCGGCCCGGCCGGGGGACCTCCGGCCACGCCGGGCGATCGAGGCCGCCCGGGCGTGGGTGCGGGGCGAGGTGAAGATGATGGAGGCCCGGGCGGCGGGCGGGCACGCGATGGGGGCGGCCCGGGACCTGCGCGGTGCCGCGCGGCACGCCGCGTACGCCGCCGGGCAGGCCGCGGTCGTCGCCCACGTCGCCGCGCACGAGCTGGGCGCGGCCGCCTACGCCATCAAGGCCGCGCGGGCGGCCGCACCCGACGGCACCGGCGACGCGGCGGCGCGGCAGGAGTGCCAGTGGCAGCGGGACCAGCTGCCGGACGCCATCCGCGAGCTCGTCCTCGACGACCAGCGACTGCGCAACGACATCTGCTGGTCGGCGTTCGAGTGCTGAGGCCCGCCCAGCCCATGGACCGCCCGGGCCCGCCGGTCCGCGCGTTCCCCCGTGAACGTCAGAAGGTGTACGGGGTGTCGTACGACGGCAGGAGGACCCGGGTGCGCGGTGAGGCCTCGCGGATCGCGGCGACGAACGCGTCGAGCTTGGCCGCGTCGCCGGCGGCGACCGCCGGTGGGTTGCGCAGCGGGGTCTCGAAGTTGTCCCAGTGCACGGGCACGACGACCCGTGGGTGGTCCAGCGCCGCCAGCAGCCGGCGGGTGTAGTCGTACACGACGCCGGCCGACGGCAGCGCGACCATCGCCACGTCAGGAGCGAGGCCGGTCAGGTTGCGTTCGACGAAGTCGCTGCCGCCCATGAAGAACAGCTTCGGGCCGCCGGCGATCGTCACCTGGTACGCGAGGGTGTCGCCCTCGGGCAGGTCGCCGATCGTCCGCGGCGCCGCGGGAGGGGTGAGCCGCACGCCTGGGAACGCGAGGGAGTAGGCGGCGTTGCGGCTGTGCAGCGACGCGACCACCTCGACGGTGTAGTCGCCGAAGTCGAGGTGCTCGCCGCCCTTGACCGGGACGGCCTGGCCGCCCGGCACACCCGAGGCGAGCGCGAGGTGGTAGGCGGTGAGGGTGCCGAGGATCCGCGCCCCCGGGACGGTCTTCGCGATGTGCGGCACGTCGTTGAAGTGGTCCCAGTGGGTGTGCGTGACGAGCACCGTCTCCGCCGCGCCGACCCGCGAGCCGATCGCGTCGGCGTCGACCCGCAGCGGCGTCGCCGGGTCGAACGCGCCGGTGAACAGGCCGGTCGGGAAGCGGGTGAGGTACGGGTCGACAAGCACCGTGCGCCCGTTGACGTCGATGCGCCAGCCGGAGGTGCCGAACCACCGCAGCGTCGCGGTGCCGGTCCGGCCCGCGGGGGCGGCGACCGCGGGCCCCGCCGCGGCGACCCCGGTGGCGGCGACCCCGGTGGCGACGGCGGTACGGATGAGGGCGCGGCGGTTCAGATCACGTGTTTCGGACATGACGCCCACCCAAGCACCGGCGCGGCCGGGCTGTCCAAGACCAGCCCACCGCACCGCCCATACGTGACTGGATATCAGCGCTGGTCACGCAGCATGCCGACGGCTACGGCCGCGGCGCGGCCGAGTGCGGTGTCCACGTCGATGCGGGGCGTGCGGCCGCCCCCGTCGACGAACACGGCCACCGCGTAACGCCCGCCGTCCGGGTACTCCACGACACCGATCTCCATCGCGAGCCCCGGCAGCGTGCCGGTCTTGCCGGCCACCCGTACCGGCGCCGGAAACCCCGACCGGAGCCTCGTCCACGACATCTGACGGCCCATCAGCTCCCGGACCGCGGCACACGCCGCCGGCGGTCCCGCCTCGTCCCGCCAGAGCATGCCGAGCAGCCGGGTCAACTCCTCCGGCGTGCTCGACGTCGTGCGCCGCGGGTCGAACACGCGCAGCGCCGCCACCCGCTCCGGCGGCAGCGTCGGGAACAGCCGCGCGAACTCCGCGTCGTCGCGGGCCCCGATGTCGGCGAACATCGACTCCAGCATCTGCCGCGGGCCGCCGACGACCCGCGTGCGGTCCAGGCCCAGCTCCGCGGCGAGCAGCGCCAGCAGGTCCGGGCCGCCGAGCCGGTGCAGCAGCACGTCGGCGGCGGCGTTGTCGCTGATGGAGATGGCGAAGTACGCGAGGTCCCGCAGCGACAGCTCGACGTCGTCGGCGCACCCGGCGGTACCCCAGCCGCCGAAGCGGTCGCCGGCACCGACGACGACGCGCTCGGCCGGGTCGAGCGCGCCCGACGCGACCTGCCGGGCGAACTCGAGGACCAGCAGCACCTTGACGATCGACGACAGCACGACCTGCTCGCCGGCGCCGACCCCGACCGTGCGGCCCGAGTCGATGTCCCGCGCGTGCAGCCGGCCCCGCACCCCGGCGGCGGCGAAGGTCTCCTCGATCAACATAGGGTCAGCCTATGGCCGACCTGTCCAGGCATCTGCGGTACTTCCTCGTCGTCGCCGAGGAGCTGCACTTCAGCCGGGCCGCCGAGGTGCTCGGCATCGCCCAGCCGCCGCTCAGCCAGGCGATGCGCCGGCTGGAGCGCGAGCTGGGCGTCACGCTCTTCGACCGGCTGCCGCGCGGCACCGAGCTCACCGACGCCGGCCGCGCCCTGCGCGACGAGGCGGTCCAGTTCCTGGCGGCCGAACGGCGGCTGCGGGCGCTCATGCACAGCATCCGCGACGGTGACCTCGGCACGCTGCGCGCCGGCGTGCCCCCGGAGACGCCGGCCGCAGCGCTCGGCGAGCTGCTGCGCCGCCTCGGCGAGCAGGCGCCCGGCGTCGACGTCGACCTGCAGGAGCTCACCACCGCCGAGCAGCTCGACCTGCTCGCCGCCGCCCGGCTCGACGTCGGCCTCGTCCACCATCCGGTCGACGCCGCCGACCTGCGCCGCGGCCCGGTCACCCGGGTCCGTCTCGGCGTGGTGCTGCCGCGGGTCTCGCCGCTGGCCCGGCTCACCGAGGTCACCGCCGGGCAGCTCGCCGGGCAGGGTCTCGTCGTGTTTCCCCGGGTGACGGCGCCCACCTGGTACGACACCCTCCTCGGCCAATGCCGTGACCTCGGCTTCGTGCCGGCGCGGGTGCGGCACGCCCGCAACCCCGAGTTCCTGTGCGGGCTCGTCCTCGCCGGCCTCGGGGTGGGCCTGGAGCGCGAGGACGCCGTGCGCGAACCCCGCGTCGCGTGGCGCCCGCTCGCCGGTGACCCGCTGTGGCAGGAGACGTCGGCGGTGTGGCCGCGCCGCGCCCCGCACCCGGCCGCCGCCCGGTTCGGCGAGCTGGCCGGCGCCGTGCTGCGGCCCCGCGCCGACGGCCCCGGCCGCATCCTCGGCTCGCCCGGCCCGTGGTCCGTGGTGTTCGACAAGGCGAACACGCCGGCCCTCGACCCGTAGCCGCGGAAGTCGGTTGCCGCGGGCCGGGCCGTGCGGCGATGCTCGTGCGATGGTCGTCCCGTTGGCGGAGCGCTCGTGGGCGGTGCGCATCAGCACCGTCCGGCTCGGCGACCGCCAGTACCGGGTGATCCGTCCGGCCCGGGCGGTCGGCTTCGGCGGGCTCTACGAAGGCCGTCTCGGCGCGCAGTTCTGCCTGGACAAGCACACCGCCGCCACGCTCGCGACGGCGTGGGGGCTGGCGGCCCGGTCCCCGCACAGCATCGTGTTCCTGCCGGTCCGCGCGGCCCGCAGGCCGGACCGTTGCTCCTGGTGGGGCCGCCCGCTCGACCTGGTGCTGCTGCACCACCGGCTGGCCGTGCCGGCGTCACGGTGGAAGCAGATCCGCGGCCGGTTGGGCGCCGGCGCGCCGCACACCGTCACGCTGCCGGCGGGGGCGTGGCCGGACCGGCCGGTCGCCGACCACCTCCGGGTGTGGAACGACGGCTACCGCGACCACCTCCGCTGGCAGATCGCCGCCGACACCCTCGTGCTCACCGGCAGCCGGGAGGCGTTCGACCTGCAGACCGAGCAGCTGCGGCAGCTCGCCGAGGACTGCCCGGCGCACCTCGCGGTGGCTCCGGGCACGCACTGCTGCGCCGAGATCAACCTGGGCCGGATCGGACGTTACCACGACCGCCGGAACCCGCCCGCGGAGCTGCACGTCGAGTACTGCCGGCTACGGTAACGCCGCACGCCACGGGTGCGCCGCGAGCAGGCCGGCCAGTCTTCGCCGCCGCGCCGCGCTCAGCAGGGGCAGCACCGCGTCGAAGTCGGCTTGGTCCTTCGGGCGCGGCTCCTTGGCCTTGAACAGCAGCGGTCCGGCGTCACTTCTCCATGCTGAGCGGCGACGGCAGGAACCGCGGGCCCGCGTACGCCGTGAGCGCCTGGGCCACCTCGGCGGCGGTGTTGCAGGGTCTCGTCGACCGCCAGCAGGACGATCGACGGGCGACCGTCGGCCTGGTTGCCGTAGTCCGTCTTCGCGCCCAGGTCGACGCCGGGCGCCGGGGTCAGCACGAGGCGGTGCGTGCGCGTGTCGCTGCCGGGGTTGACGTACGGCTCGAGGAACACGGCGTCGATCGCACCCCACGGCACGAGCCGGTTGATGCCGGCCACCTTCAGCTGCAGCCCCGCCTCGCCGATGACCACCGGGTCCGGCCGGAACGCCTCCCGCAGCTGCCACAGCGTGAACAGGATCACGATCCCACCCACGATGAGCAGCGCGGTCGAGCCGAGGTTGACGAACACGAGCACGGTCAGCTCGACGCCGGTCTGCGACAGCCAGATGACCGCGCACCCGGCGAGGAAGTAGATCGCGAGCAGCCAGAACTTGGGGCGGCGGTATTGCAGCGTCATCATGTCTCCGTGCGAGCGAGATCCTCGAAAGCCGCGCCAGTCTCGCACAAACCGCCCCACCGCGATGCCCCGTGCGGGCCGGGCCTTCTACTCCGGGCAGAGCAGCGCGGGGTCGTGCTCGCAGTGCCCGAACCGGTCGCGGAACGCGAGGCTGCCCGGGTCGAACGTCGTGGACTGGACGGCGCCGTCCCAGGTGTGCAGGACGACGGCGTTGCCGGCGGCGAACTCGACCCGCACGACCTCGGCCAGCATGCTGTTGACGAAGCTGTGCTGGACGACCGCGACGGGGAGCGCGGACTCGCGGCTGAGCCATCCGGCGCGGGACCGGAGCAGAAACTTGTCGAGGTAGCCGTCGGAGTCGCTCGAGCAGTGGTACCGGACCCGGACGACGTCCCAGCGGCCGTCGGGCGAGCGGGCAACCCCGACGGCCGGCTCCGGCACGCAATCGTCGACGAGCACCTTGGCCTCGGCGAACCCGGCGCACGCGATCGGCACGAGCAGCGCGAGCAGGGCTGCCGCCGTCACCGTCCTGGGCCGCGCCGGGGCCATCGCCATCAGGGCGGCGAGGGCCAGCATCACCGGCACGGCGAGCGCCACCGTGGTCGTGGGCCCAGCCTCCGCGACCGGCCGCAGCGAGAGGTAGTTGCGCGGATTCCAGTGTGCGTACACGACGAATCCCGTCGCCAGCACGGCGATCGCGACGAGCAGGTACGCGGGCGACGACCGCCACCGCCGAACTGCATGCATCCGCACATGCTTCCCCATGCGCGTTCCCCGCTCAACCCTGCAGGTCAGTGGGGGAAGGCGCGGGGGACGCGGGCGGTGGCGAGCTCGTCGCGGAAGGCCTGGATGCGGGTGATCACCTGGCGGCGGCCGATCGTGTGCTCGATTCGGTCGAGGTACAGGCAGCGCGCGGCGAGCTTGTCGAGGTCGACGGTGAAGTAGACGGCCATCAGCGGGTTGACGAACAGGGCGCCGCCGGAGGTGCGGTGGGTGAAGCGGACGTCGCCGAACTCGCCGGCGGTGGCGGCGGCGATCTGGCCCTGCACGATGCTGGGCCGGTCGGGTGTGGCGGCCTGGGCGGCGGCGACGGCGTCGCGGTACAGGACCGCCTCCCGGCCGGCGCCCGGGATGGACAGCGCGCCGAGGTAGCCGCCGTCGCGGTCGAGCGCGGCGAGGTTCTCCAGCACCTGCACGTGGTTGACGCCGTCGTGCGCGTCGATGCCGAAGCCGAGGCTGGTCACCAGCTTGACCGGCACGTCGAGGCCGGCGACCGCCGCGACGCTGGTGATGTCCTCGACCGGGGTGCCGAGGTCGCTCTCGTCGCCGCGCAGCAGGATGTCGGTGCCGCCGTCCACCAGCACCACCGCGTCGATGTCGAGGTGCTCGACGAGGTGCCGGTAGCCGTCCCGCAGGGTCTGCACGCCGAGCGGCGGGAACGCGTACACGGTCGGCGGCAGGTCGTGCGCCGCCAGCCAGCGGGCGAGGGCGCGTTCGGGGAAGTACCAGTCGGGGCTCTCCGTGTCCGGCCGCACCGCCACGACGTGCTCCGTCACCCACGCGGCCCGGTCGACGAGCTCCAGCTGCGAGAACGACAGGCTGGCCAGGTGCACCCGCGTCCCACCCTTCCAGAGCGCGAGGGCGAGCGGCAGCCCGGCGTACACGTCGAACCCACCACCCGCCCCGGCGATGAGCACGCTGCGCGCCGGCGCGAGCGCGGCGAACAGCGGCGGCACGGCCAGCGAGAACGGCCCCGCGCCTGGGTGGTCAGTCACTGCGCGCCGGGCGGACGTCGTGGGCGGCCTCGCGGATGTCGGGGTCGGGGTGGTGGCGCAGCGTGTCGAGGCGGTGCAGCTGGGGCTCGGTCCACGTGCCCTGGATGGTGGCGAGGCGCAGCCACAGCAGGGTCGCGGTGAGGCCGGTGTGCCGCTCCAGGTGGGTGAGCACGGCGGGGAAGCGGGCCGGGTCCGCGTGGTCGTGCAGGGCCCGCCAGGTGCCGGGGTCGATCCGATGTGGACGGTCGGCGGTGGCGGCCAGCAGGCGGTCCCACAGCGCGAGGTCCGGGTCGCCGGCGGGCGGGTCGAGGAGGTCGGCGAAGGCCAGCCGGGCCAGCAGCGTCGCTCGTACGCCCGGCAGGTCCAGCGGCGCGAGGGCGCGTTCGAGGGTGTGGGCGGCGGCGCGGAAGGCGGCAGGGAGGACGGACCAGGCGTCGCGCTGGACGGCGGCGGTCATGACGCGCAGCCGCTCCCGGGCCGCCTGGGCGGCGAGCAGGTCCACGGCCGCGGACCAGGCGAGGTCGCCGGCGGGGGTGCCGAGCGCGGCGCCCAGGGTCGCGCGGGCGGCCTCGAACACCTCGTCGGGCTGGTCGACGCCGACGAGCCGGGCCACCGCGTCGAGGCCTTCGGGCGCGTACCGGGACCAGCGCCCGTACGCGGCAAGGATCGCCGGGTCGGGTGTGTCGAGGGCGGCGGCCAGCAGGCGGGCGACGGCCGGGCGGCGGTCGACCGGGATCCGTTTGACCGGCGTCGCGAGGATCGCCTCACGGACGGCGTCGGGCTCCGCACCCGGCCGCACCGCGGCGGTGAGGACGTCCGCGACCGCGCGCCCCGCATCGGCGGCGGACGTGACCAGGGCCGTGGCGATGGTGGCGCGGACGTCGCGGTGCAGGTCCGGGCGGTGCCAGGCGTCGAGGAGCGCGCCGGCGGCGGCCGGGGTGCGCAGCGCGCCGAGCGCCCGCGCGGACTCCTTCGCCGAGGCCACCTTCGCGCTGCGCAGCGTGCCGGCGAGCAGCTCCACGGCGGCCGTCTCGGTGCCCGTGTCGAGGGCGGCGCGCAGCGCCCGGGCGGCGGCGCGGGCCCGGTAGCCGACCGGGGTGCCGCGATCCTGCCAGCGCTGCCCCTCCGCGACGATCGCGGCCGCCGCCGGATCCCGCCGCACCGCTGCCTCGAGGCCGGCGCGCCCCGGCGACCAGCGCCGCCGGCCGTCCGTGCCGCCGTCCTCGGCGAGCCGCCGCGCGACCGGGACCGGCGCCGTCCTGGCGAGCCGGCGCAGGTCGTCGATCGTCACCGGCAGCGCCGGCAGCCACCGCTCGACGACCCCGGCGGCGCAGGCCGCCAGCAGCAGCGGCCGGTCGCGTTCGGGCACCTCCGGCAGCAGCGACCCGGCGAGCCGGTGCCGTGCCGAGCGGCGCAGCACCGCGTACACCTGCCGCCTGGTCGCAAACGGCGTGTTCAACGCCAGCCGTCGCAGCGCCGCGTCGGACACCGGCAGGCGGATCGCCGCGGACAGGGCCCGCCCCCGCAGCTCACCGTCCCCGAGCGCCCGCTCCACCGCGGCGACGTCCCGCCGCACGACCGCGACGAACAGCCCGTCGTGCCGCTCGTCGATGTCCCCGCCGTCGAGGCGCGCGTGCAGCTCCTGGTACTCCTGCTGGCTCATCCCGAGCGCGAACCGGGCGATCGCCCGCCTCCGCGCCGGCGCGTCGAGTCCGTCCGGAATGGCGTCGAGAAGGCTCAAGGCGCCCACGATACCGAGCCGCGGACGTCCGCACCGCACACGATTGGATCGGACGCGCCGGGGTAGCCGGTGAACGGTCTGCCGGCATCGCGGGAAGGAGTCCACCGTGCAGCATCGACCGCTCGGCCGGACGGGCGTCTCATGCGGCGACCCCGCCGGCAACGGCTGGGTCAGCCCGTTCCTGCGGCCGGAGGCCCGCCGCCGATGATCACCCGCTACGGCTCGCAGCCGTCCACGCCCGGCCCGGCGGAGAACTTCACCGGCGAGGTCCGCGTCCAGCCGCTGTTCGCGCCCGAGGAGACGGCGCCGTACAGCGGCGCGTACGTCACGTTCCAGCCCGGTGCCCGCTCGGCCTGGCACACCCACCCGGCCGGCCAGCGGCTGATCGTCACGGAAGGGGCCGGCCGCACGCAGCAGGAGGGCGGGCCCGTCGAGGAGCTGCGCCCCGGCGATGTCGTCTGGTGCCCGCCCGGCGTCAGGCACTGGCACGGTGCCGGCCCGGCGTCGCCGATGACCCACCTCGCCCTCACCGGCGTCCGGGACGGCCGGGCCGTCGAGTGGCTGGAGAAGGTCACCGATGAGGAGTACGACCCGCGGCCGACGGGCCCACCGGGCCCGGGCGGCACCGCAGACGCGTGACGGGGATCAGGCCACCGGGAACGCGACGTCGAAGACCTCGTCGCCGGGCGCGGCGGAGGGGAAGCCGGTCCAGTACGTCTCGCGGGGCGCGCCGGCGATCCACCGCTCGACGGCGTCGCACACCCCGCCGAGGGCACCGCTGGTCAGGTCGGACTTGGTGACCCGGGCGTACTCCTCCCGGTGCGCGGCGAGCGTGCGGTCGCCGCCGGACGCGACGGTCGCGCAGACCTCGACCGGGGTCGGCGCGTCGTCTGGGTTGGATGTGCCCTGCCCCTGGGACAAGGTCGAACCGCCGTCAGATCAGGAACGACCGGCGGGTCTCCGCGCCCACGTTGATGGTGCCGACCAGCGTGCCGGCGTGGTCGTACACGTCCGTGCTCCGGTTGCTGCGCATCACCTCGCGGATGCCCGGTGGCAGGGCCGGCGGGTCATCCTCGGTCAGGCGCATCCGGGTCGCGGCGGCGATGAGCAGCGACACGAGCCGGGCGGCGTCGGCGTTGACCGGGACCCGGCCGTACTCCCAGCCGGACACGGTGAGGTCGAGCAGCTCCAGCGTGTGCACCAGCAGCAGGTTGGGGTCGGTCAGCACCATGGCCCGCTTGGCGTCGGCCTCGACGGCCGTCAGCGCCGCCGCCAGGTGCACGTACGGGAACAGCCCCGTCGGCAGCTCCGTCAGGCGGTACCGCAGGTGCGGCCCCATCTGCCGGTACAACGCCCGGTAGTCGCGCCGGTCCACGCGGTGCCCGCGCACCTGCGCCTGCACGTCGGCGTGGGCGTGCTCGGCCGTGTCGTGCACGATCCGGGTCGCCGCGGACAGCCCGTCGTCGCCGGCGAACACCTGCGCCAGCGAGGCCGCCTGCTGCTGCCACCCGCCGGCCACGTGCGGCCCGTACCGCTGCCGGACGTCGGCCAGCAGCGCCTCCTGCCGTGCCGGGTCGACCAGGACAGCCCTGCCGGCCGCCTTGCGCCGGAACCACCGCATGCCCCGCTCCTCACCTCACGCCGATCGATCATGATGTCGGTACGACCAGTACACCATTCGACGTCGACGCATTCGTTGCCCGTCCACTCGGGGGCCGGTTGGCAACGCATATATGGTGGGGGTATGGCTGAGGTTGTCCTGTTCCACCACGCGCAGGGGCTGACGGCGGGCGTCGTCGCGTTCGCCGACGAGCTGCGCCGGGCCGGGCACACGGTGCACACCCCCGACCTGTTCGACGGGCGCACCTTCGACAGCATCGAGGCGGGCATGGCATACGCCACCGAGCTCGGCTTCCCCGGCGAGATCCTGGACCGCGGCGCGCGGGCGGTCGCGGACCTGCCGGCCGAGATCGTCTACGCCGGCTTCTCCCTCGGCGTGCTGCCCGCGCAGATGCTGGCGCAGACCCGCCCCGGCGCCCGCGGCGCGCTGCTGTGCTACTCGTGCGTGCCGGTCACCGAGTTCGGCCCCGCCTGGCCCGCCGGCGTGCCGGTCCAGGTGCACGGGATGGACGCCGACCCGATCTTCGTCGGCGAGGGTGACATCGACGCCGCCCGCGACCTGGTCGCCGAGGCGAAGGACGGCGAGCTGTTCCTGTACCCGGGCGACCAGCACTACTTCGCCGACAGCTCCCTGCCGACCTACGACCCGGAGGCGACCGCGCTGCTCATCCGGCGGACCCTCGACCTGCTGGGCTGACGGCCCGCAGCGCGTCGAGCAGCCAGGCGTAGGCCGGCACGGCCGCCGGTCCCGGGTCGGTGCCGTGCAGGACGGCGAGCTGTACCGACAGCGGGTCGGGCCTGCTGGTCACGGTCGACTCCCTACATGGGTGGGAGCGGTTCGCGGGCGTCGACCCACTCGGCGGGCACGCCGTCGAGGCCGGTGCGGGCGGCGACGATGCCGCCGACGATGGCGCAGGTCGTGTCCATGTCGCCGCCGGCGCTGACGGTCGCCCACAACGCCTCGGCGAGGTCGTCCAGGTGCCGGGCCGCGCACCAGATCGCGTAGGGCACGGTGTCGGGGGCGGAGATCAGCATGCCGCAGCCGACCTCGCCGGCGATCCACTCCGGCTCCCGGTCGAACGGTCGCCGGCAGAGCCGGCGGAGCCGCGCGGCGACCTCGCTGTCGGGTGTGCGGTCGGCGACCCGCGGCAGCAGCTCCCCGGCCGCCACCCGCCGAGCCGCCAGCGCGGCCGCGACGGCCACGGCGATCGCGCCGGCGGTCGCCTCGGGGTGCGCGTGGGTGACCGCCGCGGACAGGGCCGCCTGCTCCACGACCAGGTCGAGGTCGTCGGCGAACCAGGCGCCCAGCGGGGCGACGCGCATCGCGGCGCCGTTGCCCCACGAGCCCTGGCCGTCGAACTGGGCGGCCGTGACCGTCTGCCAGGCCTCACCGTCCCCGATGGCCTTGAGCACGCCGTGCATGGACGGGCCGTAGTTGCGGTACGGGTCGGCGGCGTACGCATCGGCGAACCGGCGGGCCAGGTCGTCCTGCTCGACCCGGCCGTGCTCGCGCAGCGTCTGGTACAGCGAGACGGCCATCGCGGTGTCGTCGGTCCACGGCCACGGGCCCTGCGGCACCAGCCGCTCCTCGATCTGCCATCGCATCTGGTCGGCGGGCCGGAAGAACCAGGTCTCGCCGAACGCGTCGCCCAGCGCCGTCCCGTGCAACGAGCGGGTCGCGGCGTCGACGTCGGTGATCACCGTCCGATCGTGGCAGCCGGTCACCGCGCCTGTCGAACCGTTTCCGCGCACCACCCGCCGCGCCGTGCAGCCGGGCGGCCGGGCGGTTGGGTGCACGGACAGGCCGGCGGTCAGGCGAAGTCGGCCGCGGTCATGCCCTCCGGATGGCCGGGAGGCCACTGTACGAGCTCGATGCGGTACCCGTCGGGATCGGTGAGCCAGGACGTGGCCATGCCCTCGCCGTGGTCGGTCGGCGGCTCGGCCGCGATGCCCCTGCCGGCCAGGTCGGCGACCGTGGTGCCGAGGTCGCCGACCTGGACGACGAGATGGTTGACGGCGCCGGTGTCGGCGACCGGCCGGGCGGGGTCGTGCACCAGCTCGAGGCTGACGAACGGGTCGCCGGGCAGCTGCAGCAGCGTCAGGCTGCCGAACCCGGTCTCCGGGACGTGGCCGACCTTCGCGTAGCCGACCGCGGTGTAGAACGCGAGCGAGCGCTCCAGATCCGTGACCCGCAGCCCGAGGTGCAACATGCGCATGCCCGGCAGGCTACCGTCCGTGACTACGCGACCCTGCCGTAGCCGTACAGCGTGTCGATGTCGACGGGAGCGACCTTGACGACCGTGCGGCTGTTCGGGGCGTGGATGATCTGGTTGTTGCCGATGTAGATGCCCACGTGCCCGAGGCCGTTGTAGAACACCAGGTCGCCGGGGGCGAGCTGGCTGCGGGAGATGTGGCGGACCTTCGACCACTGCTGCGCGGCGTTGTGCGGCAGCGTCACGCCGGCCGCCTTCCACGCCATCATGGTCAGGCCCGAGCAGTCGAACGTGTTCGGTCCGGCCGCGCCCCACACGTACTTCTTGCCGAGCTGCGCCCAGGCGTAGTTGACGGCCTTGCCCGCGTTGCCGGACACGGCCGGTGGCTTGGCCGGGGTCGTCGCCGGGGGAGGGGTGGTGGTCTTGACCTTCGCCGCGGCGGCGGCCGCCTCGGCCTTGGCCTGCAGCGCGTCGAGGCGGGCGATGTCACCCTCGATCTTCTTGCGGCGGGTCTCCAGCTCCGTCTTCTGCTGGCTCTGCGCGGCGAGGGTCTCGTCCAGGCGCCGCTGCTCGGTGTCGAGCGCGCCCTTCGCCGCCGTGTACGCGGCCAGGTCCCGCTGCTGGCTGTGCGAGATCTGCTGGAGGGTGCCGACGCGGGCGGTGAGCGTGTCGGTCGACGTCGCCCCCAGCATCAGTGACAGGGTGCCGAGGTTGCCCCCGGTCTTGTACGCGTTGACCGCGAGCGCCGAGGCGTTGTCCTGCGCCGTCGCCATGGTCGCCTGCAGCGGCGCCATGTCGGCCCGGAGCTTCGTGATCGCCGCCTGGGTGGTGTCCAGGTCGCCGTTGACCTTGTTGTACAGCTCGACGACGTGCTCGACCTCTTGGTTGCCCTTGTCGATCTGGGCCTGGAGCTCCTGCGGCGTCGGGTCCGCCTGCGCGGCGCAGGCCGGGGCGATCATGGCCGCCACCGCCAGCGCGACGACCGAGGCGCGGAGCGTCGTACGTCCGTTGAACACGGCACAGTCCTTCTTCGCTGACCGCCTACCGGGTTAGCTGACGGATTCGGGCGAGAAGAAGGCGCGCCCTACCGCGCCCCGGTGTGGCGGGAGCGGATTCACCCCAGGGGGAAGCCCCGATTGGTTCCCCGGCTCACCGGCCGCACGCATCGAGCCCGCGCGACCGACAACTCGGCGGTGGCTGCCCGGCCACCCCGGCGGGGCGGGCGATGTCCGGCAGGCCGGCCCAAACGTAACGCCGGACCACACTGCCGGCGCTCGATCTAAGCCACACTTAACGTAGACACAAGACTGACCTGCCCGGATCGTCACCGGTGGCGGTCGGTGGAGCGGGCCATGACGGCCAGGCCGGCGACGGCCAGCAGGGCGAGGGCGGCCGGGATGAGGAACACCCGCGGGAGCCCGATGGCGGCGGCGCCGGTGCCGCCGGCCGCACCGCCGAGGGCGGAGGCGAGCGCGGTTGAGCTCATGAAGATCGCGGACGCGGTGGCGACGGCGGTCGGCAGGAGCCGCTGGGCGACGATGATGCCGAGCGTGGCGAAGACGCCCCACACGCAGCCCATGAGGATCTGCCCGGCGAACAGCCCGGCGGCGTTGCCGGTGACGGCGAAGCAGACGTTGGCGGCCACGCCGAACCCGGCGCCGAGGACCATCAGCTCCATCATGCCGGTCCGGCGGGCCACGACCACGGCGACGGGCATCAGCACGATCTCGACCAGCGGCTGGATGCCGATGACCGCGCCGCTGAGGCCGGCCGGGAAGTGCAGCTGGTCGTTCATGTACAGCGGGAGGTACGCGTACTTGACGGGCTCGCCGGCGTACACGAGGACGTAGAGGCCGGTGAACGCCAGCAGCGGCAGCATCGCCCGCAGGCCGGGGCCCCGGTGGCCGGCCCCCGGCGCGTCGCCGGGTCCGGCCGGTGCCGCCGGTGCTGTCCGGAGCGCGCCGAGCGGCACGATCTGGGCGAGCGTGCAGACCGCCGTGGCGACCAGCATGGTGCGCAGCGACGTCTGCGCCGCCAGGAACGACCCGGCCACCGGGCCGACGACCCAGCCGCCGGTCAGGGCCATCCGCACGACGGCGACCACCCCGTCGTTGTTCGGGCCGGGGTGCGCCTTGAGCTCGTCGTGGACGGCGGCGAAGAGCTGCGACGTCGCGGCGCCGCCGAACCCGCCGACGACGGCGCTGATGACGTAGGGCATCCACAGCTCGGTCGAGTACGCGATGCCGATCCAGCCCACGAACCCGGCGGCGGCGCAGACGCGGAACAGCCCGAGACGGCGCCCGGTGCGGTCGGACCGCCGGCCGACCAGGAATCCGGCAACGGGCGCGGCCAGGTTCGTCAGGTAGAACAGCCCCGCCGCGGTCAGGGAGGCGTGCAGGTCGTTGACCAGGAACGTCGCGATCTGCGGGGCGGCGGCGGAGAAG
The DNA here is from genome assembly GCF_050936335.1 of Dactylosporangium sp. CA-152071. NCBI lineage: Bacteria > Bacillati > Actinomycetota > Actinomycetes > Micromonosporales > Micromonosporaceae > Dactylosporangium > Dactylosporangium sp. CA-152071. The sequence continues at coordinate 237,005 of NZ_JBNJMZ010000002.1, forward strand.
CCGAGCGCGGACAGGAACACCGCGAGCGTGGCGCCCCGGTAGAGCGGTGACGCGAGGGTCAGCCGCAGCGCCGACGCGTGCGCCGTGGGCTTGTCGAGCGCCGGATCCGCCGGCTCGACCTGCTCGGGAAGGACCATGTCGCCGTGCCTCCGCTCCGCGCTGCGGGGCAGCGGCCCGGCGTGATTCTTCCAATGGAAGAATCTGGGGTCAAGCGGCTCCGGGCCCGTCCGCCGGCGACGAGGGGAGCAGCCGCTCGAGCAGGGCCAGCGCGCGCCGTACGTCCACCGCCTCGGGATCGAGGAGCCACTGCAGCTGCAGCCCGTCGGACGCCGCGATGACCAGCGACGCCGCGTCGTCGGGATCGATGTCCGCGGCGACCGCACCGGCGCGCTGGCCGGCGCGGACCCGCTCGGCGAGGTGCGAGCGCAGCAGCCGGAAACGGTCCCGCACGAACTCGTGGGTGAGCGGGTGCTGCCCCGCCTGCAGGGCGTCCGTGGTCAGCGTGGCGTAGAGCTCGACCAGGCCAGGGATCGTGCGGTTGCGCTCCGCGCTGCGCTCCATCAACCGGACCGCCGACACCCCGTCCTGTGGCGCGGCGCCGTGCTCGACCTGCTCGTGCGCCCGGTACACCTCGACCAGCAGCTCGTCGCGCGACGAGAAGTAGTACCGCAGCGCCGCGTGCGAGACCCCGATCGCCGCACCGATCGCGCGCAACGACGCGTCCACGCCCCGCTCCGCGAACAGCGCGATGGCCTGGGACAGGATCTCCGCCCGCCGCACCGCGGCCTTGCGGTAGGAGCGTCCCTCTGTGCCGTCGTTGCCCATGCGCGCATCGTACGGAGCGCCACCCGCCCCCGGCGGCGCCGCGCACGGGCTAGGCTGCCGCCATGTCCCGGCTGAGCAGGTTCTGCGCGGTCTCCACGGAGCTGGCCCTGCTCAGCGACGCCAGGCTCGCCAAGCTCGTCGACAACGCCCAGGCGCTCGGCGTCGGCGTCGGCGGCGCCTCGGCCCTGGTGGACGTCGCCGGCACGCCGGTCTTCGCGAAGCGGCTCGCGCTGACCGACCTGGAGCGGCTCCCGCGGCACGTGCGGTCGACGGCGAACCTGTTCGGGCTGCCGACGTCCTGCCACTACAGCGTCGTCGCGCACGGCGGCGGCGGCTTCGGCGCATGGCGGGAGCTCGCGGCGAACACCATGACGACGAGCTGGGTGCTGGACGGCAGGACCGAGGCGTTCCCGCTGCTCTACCACTGGCGCGTGCTGCCGGGCGCGCCGCCGCCCGCCGAGGAGCACCAGGACATCGGCCGGGCCGTCGCGTACTGGGACGGTTCGACGGCGGTGCGGCGGCGCCTGGAGGCGCTCGCGGCGGCGTCGGCGAGCGTGGTGCTGTTCCTCGAGTACGTCCCGCAGCGCCTGGACGCGTGGCTGCACGAGCATCCGGACGCCGTCGGCACGGTGGAGCGCCGCCTGAAGACCGACGTCGCCTTCATGAACGCCAACGGGCTGCTGCACTTCGACGCGCACTTCGGCAACATCCTCACCGACGGCGACCGGCTCTACCTGACGGATCTCGGGCTGGCCACGTCGCCCCGGTTCGAGCTGACCGCGCAGGAGCGGGCGTTCGTCGTACACCACCGGGAACACGACGCGAAATACGCCGTGCGGGAGCTGCTCAACTGGATCGTCGCCAACGTCGCCGGGATCACCGGGCCCGGCGAGCGCCACGCCTACCTGCGCCGGTGCGCGGCGGGAGCGGCACCCGACGGGCTCCCCGCACCGCACGCGGAGATCGTCGCGCGGCACGCTCCGGTCGCGGCGGCCATGAACGACTTCTTCTGGCAGGTGTACGGCGTGACCCGCACCCCACCGTTCCCGGAGTGACCCGCCGAGCGGCACCGGCGCTGTATCGGTACCTTCAAGAACATGTATGCCGGCGCAGCGAGCATGAGGCCGCGGGAGGCGCGTGCCCTGCTGGCGCGGGCCGGCGAGATGCAGGGCGACGCCGAGACGGTCACCGGGACCGTGGCGGCGGCGCGGCAGGAGGTCGTCGCGGCGTACGAGGTGGCGCGCGAGCCACAGGTGTGGGACGCGATCGGCAAGATGTCGATCGAGACGGTCAAGGACACCGTGGACGGCCGGGCACGGCTCGACGAGCTACCGGCGCACGGGATCTGTTCGGTGGCGGACGTGCTGCGGTCCGGGCCCGAGCGGCTCACGAAGGTGCCGGGGATCGGGGCGGAGACGGCCCGCAAGACCATGACCGCCGCGGAGCAGCTCAAGCGGGCGGCGACGGACTCGCTGCAGTTCAGGATCGAGTTCGACCCGAAGAACGCGGACATGACGCGCCTGGTGCGGGCCCTCGCGGTGTGGCGCGGGGTGTGGCAGGCGGCCGGGGCGCAGGAGACCGACGCGCAACGGTGCCAGGAGCGGCTGGAGGCGCAGCGGCCGATGGCCGGGCCGGCCGCGGCGGGCCCGTGGCGCCGGATGTTCATGCGGGCCGCGCACAGGGCCGCCGCGGTCGAGGCGGCGCACGCCGTACAGGCGACGCTGCAGGAAGCGGAGCAGGCCGGCCTGCCGGAGGCGGCGCGGCAGGTGCGCAAGGTCCGCACGCCCGGTGACCGGTGGGTGTGGCGGGACTTCGAGCGGCACTCGGCGGACTACTACGGCCTGCTCAGCCAGGTCGTCGGGCTCGGCGGCGACGTCGCGGCCAGCGAAGGGTTCCTGCCCGCCGACATCGTCGAACGCGTCGGCGCGCAGCAGCTGGACACGTCCCGGCTCAGCGACAGCCTGCGGCTGCGCGGCTACCAGTCGTTCGGTGCGCGGTTCGCGCTGGTGCAGCGGCGGGTCGTGCTCGGCGACGAGATGGGGCTGGGCAAGACGGTGCAGGCGATCGCCGCGATGGCGCACCTGGCCGCCCGGGGAGCGACCCACTTCCTGGTCGTCTGCCCGGCGAGTGTACTGATCAACTGGTCCCGCGAGATCGCCCGCCACTCGACGATTCCCGTCGTCACGCTGCACGGCAACGGGCGGGCGCGGGCGGCGGCCCGGTGGCGGGCGCAGGGCGGCGTCGGGGTCGTCACGTTCGGGTCGCTGGGCGCGGTCCCGCTGCCGCCGCCCCGGCCGGCGCTGCTGGTCGTCGACGAGGCGCACTACGTGAAGAACCCCGACGCGAAGCGTTCGCAGGCGGTGAACCGGGTCGCGGCGGAGTCCGACCGGGTGCTGTTCCTCACCGGTACCCCGATGGAGAACCGCATCGACGAGTTCCGGGCGCTGATCGAGCACCTGCGGCCGGAGATCGCCGCGGACATGGGGCCGGAGCACGCGGCGATCAGCGTCGAGGCGTTCCGCCGGGCGGCGGCCCCGGTGTACCTGCGGCGTAACCAGCCCGACGTGCTCACCGAGCTGCCGGAGCTCGTGCAGGTCGACGAGTGGGAGGAGTTCGGCGCCGAGGACGCCGCCGCCTACCGCGCCGCGGTCCAGGAGGGCAACTTCATGGCGATGCGGCGGGCCGCGTTCGTGACCCGCCGCCCGCGTGACTCGGCGAAGCTGACCCGGCTGCTGGAGCTCACCCAGGAGGCGCTGGCGGCCAAGCGGCACGTGGTGGTCTTCTCGTACTTCCGTGACGTCCTCGCCGTGGTGCACGCGGCGCTCGGCGCCGACGCCCGCGGGCCGATCACGGGGTCGACGCCGGTGGCCGACCGGCAGCGCATCGTGGACGAGTTCACCGCCTCCCGGAAGCCCGCCGTGCTGGTCTGCCAGATCGAGGCGGCCGGCGTCGGCGTGAACATCCAGGCCGCCTCCGTCGTGATCCTGTGCGAGCCGCAGGTGAAGCCCTCGATCGAGGCCCAGGCGATCGCCCGCGCCCACCGCATGGGCCAGGTCCGCACCGTCCAGGTCCATCGCCTGCTCATCGCGGACTCCGTCGACGAGCGCATGATCGAGATCCTCGGCTCGAAGGCCCAGCTCTTCGACGCGTACGTGCGGCACAGCACCATCGCGCAGGCCTCGCCCGGCGCCGTGGACATCTCCGAGGTCCAGCTGGCCCGGATGATCGTCGCCGAGGAGCAGCAACGCCTCGCCGGCGCCCTGGTCAACCAATGACGTCCGGCTGTTCGGCCAGGCCGCGGAGCCGGCGCTTGATGCGGTGCGACAGGGTGGCGTTGCGCTCGGCGACGTGCGCGAGGCGGTCGCGGGCCTTCGCCGCCAGCGGGCTGTCGTCGCCGAGCAGCCGGGGGAGCGCCGCCGCGGCGTCCCGGTAGATCTGCTCGGCCTCGTCGGTGTCGCCGCCGTCGGTGAGCCGGGCTGCCAGCTCCAGCCGCAGCTGCCACGTGCGGGGCCGGTCGCGGCCCATGACCTCGTCGGCGGTGCGCAGGGCGGCGCGGAGCTCGGCGATCCCGGTGGCGCGGTCGCCCGCCTCGATCAGGCAGTCCCCGAACCGGAACCGGGCGAGGACCGTCCGGGGATGGGCGTCGCCGTTGAGGTCGCGGTGCTTGCCCAGCGCGGCCCGGGCGACGCGGACCGCGTCGGCGTGGATTGCCTTGACCTCGTCGGCGCGGGCCGGGCCGGTGGGCACGGCCCGCGCCTGCCGGGTGCGCAGGTGGCAGTACGCGTCGGCGGCCGTCAGCCGCAGCGGGTGGCCGTCGCCGTGCTCGCGGAGCTGCTGGTTGAGCGCGGCCGCCTCCGCCTGATCGATGTCGAGCCCGCCGGCGTCCGGCAGCCCCGCCGAGGCCAGCACCGTCAGGTGCTCGTCGCAGCGGATGACGGACGCGTCGAACGTGCCGCCGCCGAGGTCGTAGACGAGCACCCGGGCCCCGGGCCGGACGCCCACGTCGTGCCGCACCAGGTGCGTCCCGGCCGCGACCGGCTCCGCCACGAGGTCGACCTCCGCCGCGCCGGCGCGTCCCGCCGCCGCCCGCAGCACGTCCTGCCGGAGCCGCCCCCAGCCGGCCGGGTGCGTCAGCGTCACCCGCCGCAGGCGCTCGCCCCCGGTCAGCTCGGCCGCCGCCCGGAACACCCGCCCCAGCACCGCCCCGACCAGGTCCTCCACCCGCACCTCGTGCGCCCCGAGCAGCACCCTGCCGTCGTCGACCCGCTTCTTCGGGTGCGGCTCGAAGCACTCCGGCCGGATCCTGGCGGCCCGCAACGCATTCCGCCCGACCAGCAGGCTCCCGTCCTCCTGCGCGCACACCGCCGACGGCAACAGGTTGTCCCGCCCGAACACCAGCCTGCTCCGCCGCCCGTCCGGCCCGGCCAGCACCGCTGCGGTGTTCGACGTCCCGAAGTCCACACCCAGCCGGTATCCATCGACCACGCCTGCAGCCTAGGCCCTACGCTCACCGGGTGCCCGACACCGACCGCGCCCGCCTGGCCCGCATCTCCGCCAAGCTGATCGCGGCCCGCGCCCTGCCGTCACTCCCAGCCGCGTTCGGCGTGGAGTCGCACAAGTTCGTGCTCGAACCGCCCGTGCCCGAGTCGGCGGTGACCGCGTTCGAGGAGCGGCACGAGGTCACGCTTCCCCCGGCGTACCGGCTGTTCATCACCGAGCTCGGCGGCGGTGGGGCCGGCCCCGGCTGCGAATTGCTGAGCTTTGCGGGCGCGTGCAGTGATGCGCGGTGCCGGCCGGGGCACCTCGCACAACCCAGCCCGTACCTGCCGGGACCGCGGTACCCTGACGACTGGGAGCAACGCCACGAGGACCCGCCGGCGATGGACCGGATCTTCCTGCGCGGCACGCTGCCGATCGCCTACCACGGATGCACCCTGTACACGCGCCTGGTCGTGACCGGGCCGGCGCGGGGGCGGCTGTTCAACCTCGACGTCGATGGACTCGGCCCGTACGTGGTCGAGGACGCCGACTTCCTGGCCTGGTACGAACGGTGGCTGGACGAGGTCATGGCCGGCTACGACGTCGGCTGGTTCGGCGAACGGCTCCCGCTGGACGAGCCCGCATTGATCGCGGCCCTTGCCGGAGATCCGTCACCGCAGCGCCGCACCCGCGCCGGCGAGTCGCTGCTGCTGTCGCCGGTGATCAGCGAACAGACCCGGACGGCCGTCGCCGACGCGATGTCCACCGACGGCGACCCCACCGTCCGGGCGCACCTGTATCAGCTGCTGCGATGGCAACACCGCGACCCTCGCCGCACCCCCGCGAAGGCCGTCGCTGACGCCATCGCCAGGCACGCGAGGTCGCAGACCCCACCCGACATCGAGGCACTCACGGCGCTCGGGATGCTCACCCTCGATGACGTCCTGCCGGCCCTGGCCGGCGAGGACCTCGAACGCCGCCGCCGCGCCGCGTACATCCTGGCCCGGGAACTTCCAAGGAACGACCGCGAGCGGGACGCCGTCGAAAGGGCGGTCCGCGACCTGCTCGACGACCCCGACCCGCTCGTCCGCTCCCACGCGGCCACCGCGGTGCGCCAGCACGCGCTCGGCAGCCTGAACTCCCTGCTCCGCGACCGCCGGCGAACCGAGGCCGACCCCTGGACGCAGCACTACCTCGCCTGGGTTCTCAACGGACCGTACAGCGACCTGTCGGGCGATCCGGCATTCACCGGCGCGGACGACCTGCCGTTCTGATCCGGGGTGGTGTCAGCGGTTGAGGAGGCGGGACAGGCTGGCGACGACGGCGGTGGTGAGGACCCAGCCCATGATGATGAGGGTGGCCGCGACGTACTGGGTGGAGCCGGTGGCGTGCCAGGCCGAGTCGTGGCCGAGGTCGATGATGGGGAGCAGGAGGTCCAGCGCGTAGAGCGCGGGGTTCCAGTCCGGGGAGTCCGCCGGGGTACGGGCGTCCGGCGGCCACACGGTGAAGGCGAGCGTACCGAGCACCCAGCAGGCCAGCAGCCACAGGGCGGCGAGCCAGGTGCGGTAGCCGTAGCCGACGAGGGCGTCGAGCAGGTAGCCGGCGAGCCGGCCGGGCCAGTGCTGCGTCGCGCGGCGGCGGCGGTGCTGCTCCAGCAGGACGCGGCGGGCCTCGGTGTCCTGGCCGGCGGCGCGGTACGCCGAGGCGAGCTGCTCGTAGGGCTGCGGCGCGTAACCGTCGGGGCTGCGGCGCAGCCAGTCGAGCCGCTGCCGGACGTCGACCGTGGCCAGGCGGCCGGGCTCGTCGGCGCCGTCGCCGAAGGTGCGCGGGATCAGCAGCCGGTACGTGCAGCCGACGAGATCCAGCCGCTCCGGCCACACCCGCGGGTCGTCGAACAGCGTGTCCACCTTGAGCCCGGACAGCCGGACCCGCCCGTCGGGCGGAGAGCGGAAGCACATCCACAGGCTGCCGGCGGTGGTGCCGCCGAGGTGCAGCGCCCACCGGTCCGGGCTGCGGACGGTCGCGCCGACGAACCAGACCTGCCCGCCGACCTCGGCGTGAATGAGCAGCAGGTCGCCGTCGGCGGTGAAGCCGCCGCCCGCGCGCAGGTTGCCGCCCACGCACAGCCGGTCGGCGCCGATCGCCCGGCCGTCGGGGTTGGTCAGCGTGGCGCCGTCGAGCAGGAGGTTCCCGCCGATCTGGGCGCCGCCCAGCCACAGCTCGCCGGCGGCGTGCAGGCCGTAGCCGCGGAGGCTGCCGCCGACGGTGAGGCGGGCGGCGGCGAGCGCGTTGCCGCCCGGGTTGTGCAGCCGCGCCTCCGACAGGTCCAGGTCGCCGCCGACCCGGGCGTCGCGGAGGTCGAGCGCGCCGCCGACCTCCGAGGCGGCGCAGCTGACGTCGCCGCGCACGGTCGCGAGCCGGGCCTGCAGGGCGGGCAGCCGGCAGCGCACCAGGTGCAGGTCGACGAGGTCAGCGCCGGAGACGTCGACCGGCGCGTCGAACGTGCAGTCCTGGAACTCCACCGGCACCGCCACTACGGCGTGCGCGACGTCGAGCGGCCCCGTGACCGTGGCGCCGCGCAGCCGGAGCGCCGCCCGTGGGTGTGCCGCGCGGTCCACCGGCCGGCTCAACAGGTCGGCGAGCGCAGCCGCTCGTACCGACGCCGCCGCCGCCGAAAGGTCGACCAGATCGCCGGCGAGGAACCCCGCCCGGACCTGCCGCTCGGATGACGTCAGCGAGTGCGGGGGCCGGCGCATCCAGCGATGATCGCAGATGCCGCCGGTCGGCGCTCACCCGGCCACGGCGACGATCCGGTCGCTGGGGACCGTGCCGAGACAACGCGAGTCCATCGACATGCCGCGGCTGTCGCCCATCAGGAACACGTGGCCGGTCGCGACGTGCACGGGCCCGAACCGCCGCGACGCGCACCGGTCGTCCGGGAGGACGTCGAGGTCGGAGTTCTCGCCGAGGTATGGCTCGTCGAGGGCGATCCCGTCGACCGTCACCCACCCCCGGACGTCGCAGCAGGCGATCTCCGACCCGCCGACCGCCACGACCCGCGCCACGGACGCGCCGCGCCGGTCCCACGACGAGGGTGCGGTGAAGACGACGACGTCGCCGGCGTGCGGCTGGTACGAGCCCGGTGGCACGCGCTTGGCCGTGAACCGCTGATCCGCGCTGAACTTCGGCTTCATGGCGTCGGTGGCCATCGTGTACTCGACGCGGTCGTCCGCGGCGGTGCAGCCGGCCAGCAGCAGCGCCGCGCAGAGCAGGATCCGCGGGGTCACGGGCGCCCCCGCAGCAGCGAGACGCGGAACTCCCGCAGCTCGCCGGTCGCGAACCCGCCGGCGATCGCGGGATCCTCTTCCATGATCCGCCGTGCCGCCGCCTCGTCGGGCGCCTCGAAGACCGCCACGCCGGTGTTGGTCTCGCCGAGCGTCGGACCCGCCAGGATCAGCACCCCGTCGGCCAGGAGCCGCTGCAACCGCTCGAAGTGCAGGCCCCAGGCGGCCCGCTCCTCGTCGGTCATGGTCGCCGCGAAGTCGGCCCGCGGCGGGTGAATGAAGTAGATCCATTCGGCCATGGCACCGATCGTCCCACGGGCCGCGCGGCGCCGGGATCTCTGCACCCTGCTTGGTTGATAAGCGTAAAATGTCCGGATACGAGGCACGACGGGGGCGATGCCGGTGGAGACGACTACGACGGTCGGCTACCGATTGCTGTTCCAGCACGCTCCCGCGGCGCTGCTGGTGCTGGATCCGCAGCTGACGATCGTCGACGCCAGCGACGCGTACCTGGCCGCCACGATGCGCACCCGCCACGGCCTGATCGGGCGGCACGTGTTCGAAGCGTTCCCCGTCAACCCCGACGACCCGGACGCGCCGGGGGTCGCGTCGCTCGAGGCCTCGCTGCGGCGCGTGCTGCGGGAGCAGACGACCGACGTGATGGCGATCCACCAGTACGACATCCCGCGCGTCGGCGGCGGCTTCGAGAAGCGGTTCTGGGCGCCGGTCAGCGTGCCCGTGTGCGACGAGGACGGCCGGCTGCGCTGGATCGTGCACCGCGTGGACGACGTCACCGCCTACGTGGAGTCCCAGCCGGACGGGCTGCGGTTCGCGCAGCTGGCCGAGCAGCTGCGCAGCAGCGATCGCCGTCAGCGAGCCCGACGAGCCGGCCACCATCTTCACCGTCCGCCTGCCGACCCGTCAGCCGCTGCCGTCGGCGACCTCAGGGAGCTGAGGGCGGCGATGGCGACGGTACTGATCGCGGAGGACGTCGAGGACCTGACGTATGCGCTGACCCGGCTGCTCACCCGGGCCGGCTTCACGGTCCGCACCGCACCGGACGGCGCGCGGACGCTCGCCGAGGTGCGGGCCGAGCTCCCGGACCTGCTGCTGCTGGACCTCGTGATGCCGCGGCTGAACGGGCTGGACGTCTGCCGCGCGCTGCGCGCCGACCCGGCCACCGCCGGCGTGCCGATCCTCATGCTGTCGGCCTACGCCATGCCCGCCGACCTGCAGGCCGGCCTCGACGCCGGCGCCGACGACTACATGATGAAACCGTTCCAGAGCGACGAGCTGATCGCCCGCTGCACCGCGCTGATCAAGTGATCAGACCTCGTACGGCTGGACCACCACGAAGTGGCCCTGCAACCCCATGAACTGCAGCGCGAGGCCCTCACCGCTGTCGCCGGCGTAGAGCTGCCGCGACACCCTGACCTGCGTCGTCACCGACACCCGCATGCCGGAGGTCCAGGCGACGACGGCCTTCATGTCGGCGAACGTCGGCCCCTGGCACAGCAGCGTCACCGGCGTGCCCCGGGTCATGACCACGATCGCGCCCTGCCCGGACACCACCAGGTGGAACATGCCGCCGCCCGGGATGCCGGGGCTCTCGATCCGCGCGATCTCCGTCTGCAGGGTGGCGTCGAACGCGAGCACGTTGTCGGCGTTGACGCACAGCGACTGGCCGTTGAGCTCGACGATGTGCAGGTCGGTGGCGTTCTCGGCGAGGAACACCTCGCCCTGGCCCTTGCACGTCATCAGCTTCAGGCCCTGGCCGGTGACGGCGCCCTCGAACATCGCCCGCAGGCCGCCGGAGCCCTTGTAGATGAACTCGACGTCGCCCTGGTAGGCGACCATCGACCCGCGCCGCGCGTGCACCTCCGGCCCGAGCGTCACCTTCACCATCTTGCTGCTCTGCTTCGTCCACCGGCCGGTGGTCGGCGCCTCCCGGTACTTGTCCAGGCTCGTCATGACCCCGGGCCGGACCCGCTCGGGCTGCGGCGGCACCGGTGCACCGTGTGGCACCGGTCCACCGTGTTGCGGCGGCCGGTGTTGTACGGGTGGTGGCGGCGGCGCGAAGGACTGCGGCGCCTGGACGGGCGGCGGCGCTTGTACGGGCCGCGGCGCTTGGACTGGCGGCGTTGCTTGCACGGGCGGTGGCGCGAATGCCGGTGGCGCCTGCACAGGCGGCGGTGCTGGCTCCGGCTCTTCGTCCACGGTCCCGCCGTAGGAGCGGATCAGGTCCGCCAGCCCGCCGGCGAAACCCTGCCCGACGGCGCCGACCCGCCAGACCCCCTTGCGGTACACGTCGCCGATGATGATCGCCCGCTCGGCGCCGAAGTCCGCGCCGGTGAAGCCGTACCGCACGACCTCCTGCCCACCGGCCACGATCCGGATGTGCCCCGACCGCAGCTGCCGGGCGGTGCCGGCCCCGTCGATCGACGCGCAGAACGACAGCTTCGCGATCTTCTCCGGCACCCTGCTCAGCACGGCCCGGAACCCCTCGGTGTCCCCGCCCTGCGGGCCGACCTTCTGGATCGATCCCTCCGGCGAGCTCGGCTGGTTGAAGAAGATGAAGTACGCGTCGTCGGCCATCCTGTTGGCCGCGTCGAGCCCGAAGCACGAGATGTCCCACGTCAGCCCGGGCCCGTCCAGGAACACCCCGACGTACAGCTCGTCCGCGCTGGTCAGCGCCGACAGCGGGCTCTTCTGTCCCCGGGTGAACACCTGAGCCACGTGCCCCTCCTCGGCCTCAACATCATCGCGTCCCTGAAGAACCTACCGCGCCCCACGGAGGCGCTGCAGCGGCACGTACAGGCCACGGTGGGCGACGAGCGCGGCCCGCGCCTGCGGCGGTGCGGCGCCGGACAGCGAGTGATCCCGCCACCTGGCGGCGGCCTGTTGCGCGGCCACTCGGTCATGCGGGCAGCTTAGAGCGCGGGGCGGGCGTCGCGGTGGCGGCGCAGGGCGTCCAGATCCGGCCAGACGCGGGGGTTGATCGGCAGGTGAAGAGACTGGCCGTGCCAGTGGCGGTAGGTGGCGTCGGTGATCGACTCGGCGACGTGGACGGTGTAGTCGTCGTCGAGCCACAGCAGGTGGGCGTCGAAGAGGTTGTGCAGGTCGGCCCGCAGGAGCAGGCAGTTGGTCACGGCGTCGGCCGCGGGGCCTGTGGCGGGTCCGATGTGGGCGGCCTCCAGCACGTCCCGGGTGGCCACGCTACTGATGGCGCAGCGTCCCTCGTACGCGGCGAGCAGCTGGTCACGCAGCTTCAGCCGCCGCGGGCGGACGGTCAGCGACATCGGACCTCCCTGGTGGTCAGGCGTGGGCGGGGCGCCGCAGGGCGTGGCGTTCGAGGTCGGCGGGGAGCAGCGGGCGGGCGTAGTGGTAGCCCTGGGCGTAGCGGTAGCCGAGGCGGCGCAGCTCGGCGGCCTGTTCGGCGGTCTCCACGCCCTCGGCGACGGCGCGCAGGTGCAGGCCGTTGCTGATGTCGATGAGCGCGGCGGCGATGACCGCGTGCTCGCCGCCGTGGGTGACGGTGTCGACGAACGACTTGTCGACCTTCAGCAGGTCGACGGGGCAGGTGCGCAGCAGGCCGAGCGAGGAGTGGCCGGTGCCGAAGTCGTCGAGGGCGACCGCGACGCCGAGCGCCTTGAGCGCGTGCAGGGTCTCCACGGCGGTGCCACCGTCGAAGACGGCCGTCTCGGTGACCTCGATGGTGAGGCGGTGGGCCGGCAGGCCGGTGCGGCGCAGGACGGCGGCGACGTCGGCGGCGAAACCGGCCTCGCGCAGCTGGCGGGCGGAGACGTTGACGCTGACGATGGCCGGGGCGTCCGGGCCGAGCTCGAACTGCCAGCGGGCCGCCTGCGTGCACGCCTCGGCGAGGATCCACGCGCCGAGGGGCACGATCAGGCCGGTGCGCTCCGCCGCCGGGATGAACTCGGCCGGCGAGATCGGGCCGCGCTCGGGGTGGTTCCAGCGGACGAGGGCCTCCACGCCGTACAGGGACCCGTCGGTGATGTCGACGATCGGCTGGTACACCAGGTGCAGCTGCCCGGTGTCCAGCGCGGTCCGCAGGTCGGCGGCGACGCGGGCCTGCTCGGCGCCGCGCTGGTCCATCGCGGACGTGTAGACGCTGAAGCGGCCCTTGCCCTGGTTCTTCGCCTCGTACATCGACACGTCGGCGCGGCGCAGCAGCTCCGCGGCGGTGTCGCCGGGCCGGGCGCCGGCGAGGCCGATGCTGGCCTCGACGACGAGGTCGTGCCCGGCCGCCTGCAGTGGGCGGCGCAGCTCCGCGGTGAGCGTGTTCAGCGCCGACTCGTGCGCGGCCTGGTCGGTGCCGTGCAGCAGCAGCGCGTACTCGTCACCGCCGAGCCGGGCGACGGTGCTGCCGGCGGGCACGTGCGCGGTCAGCACGGCGGCGACCGCCTGCAGCAGCGCGTCGCCGACCGCGTGTCCGAGCTGGTCGTTGATGCCCTTGAAGTTGTCCAGGTCGATCACGGCGACGCTGAGCGCCACCGACCCGCCGCCGAGCGCCGTCGTGGTCGCCTCGGCGAAGACCGTGCGGTTGGCGAGGCCGGTCAGCGCGTCATGGCCGGCCTGGTGGGCGAGCTTGCGCTGGTACGAGTGGAGATCGCGCAACCGGGAGTCGAGCTGTTTCACGAGCCGGGCGTTGTCGTGCAGCCGGGCGTCGAGCTCCTGCAGCAGGGCGGCGTTGTCGCGCAGCGCGATGATCTGCCGGGCGGCGACGAGGACGGTGACGGTGATCGCGCCGACGGCCACGACGACGACGTCCGCGGAATCCTGGATCGTCGACACCAGCAGCAGCGCACCGGTGGCGACGACCGCCGCGTACGGCATGACGCTCAGCCGCCGGCCGGGCAGGCGGTCCGGGGGCGGCGGGACACCCAGCGCCCGCACCTGCCGGTCGGCGGCCAGGCACAGCACCAGGCAGGTCGCCGGCAGGATCAGGTGGGAGGTGTTGAGGTGCGGCCGGGACGCCAGCAGCGGCGCGAGGGCCCCGCCGCCCGCACCGACCGCGCCGGTGAGCGCGAGCAGGTGCAGCGCCCGCCGGTCGATCGGCCCGGTGCCGGTGAACGCGACCTTGATGAACGCGAAGACGCAGATGAAGCCGCCGCCGACCACGGTGAGCGCCGACCAGGTGTCGCCGGCGCTGCCCGCGAACCACGACTCCCACCGCGGGTACACCAGATGCCAGGCGAACGTGATGGTGGTGACGATCACCGTGGCGATGTCCAGGCCGAAGCGGGTCCAGGCCCCGCCGGTCCGCCGGATGCCCGGGATGCGCAGCAGGCCGATCATCATGACCAGCAGGCCGCTCAGGTAGATCGCCGACGTGACGCCGCTGACGTGCTGGTTGCGGTCCACGCCGACCAGGTTGTCGCGGGCGTTGCTCATCGCGCCGCAGCCGACCAGCACGAGGCCGACGCTCACGTACCGCCAGAAGGTCCGCTGCGGACCGCCGGCCCGCCACGAGCTGGTGGCGGCGACCGGGACGCTGACCAGCAGCGTCGACCATCCGAGCAGCGCCGGCGTCCGGTACACCAGACCGACCGCGAACCAGAGGGCGGCCACCACCACGAGACCGGCGGTGATCGCCAGGGGTGCGGTCAGTCGCAGCGGCGTCACCGAACCGTCAGAGGGCGGGGACGTCACGTTCATGGCCGCACCATCGGTCCGTGACCGCCCGGCATGAGGCCCGCACCCGGTTTACTCCGGGTGCGGGCCCCCGCGGGTCAGCTGACCGTGACGGCCAGGTCGTCCAGGACGAAGGACGTCTGCAGCGACGAGTCCTCGGTGCCGTTGAACTTCAGGGTGACGGTCTGGCCGGCGAACGCGTTCAGGCTGTAGGTCTTGGCCTGGTACCCGGTGGCCTTGTTCAGGTTGGAGAGCGTGCCGAGCGTGGTGGAGCCCGCGGTGACGGTGAGCTTGTCGTACGCCGTCGTGGTGGTGGTCTCGGCGGTGTCGATGTGGACGTAGAAGGTCAGGGTCGCGGAGCAGCCGGCGGGGATGGTGACCGCCTGGGAGATGGACTCGGTGTGGGTGGAGCCGTAGCCGAGCAGCCACGCCGAGAACGTGCCGGTGCGGGCGGGCTGGCCCTGCGACGCCCACTGGCCGATGGCGCCGGTCGTGCCGGTCCACGAGGTGGCACCGGACTCGAAGCCGGGGTTGAGCAGCTTCTGGCCGCTGCACGTGCCGCCGCCGCCACCGGTGACCGTCCAGCCGAACGACGCCGTGCCGCTCGCGCCCGTGGTGTCCGTCGCCGTGACCGTCGACGTGGTGGTCTGGGCGGTCGTCGGGGTGCCGGAGATGAGGCCGGTGCTGGAGTTGATGGTGAGACCCGCGGGCAGGCCGGTCGCCGAGTAGGTCAGCGTCTGGCCCGAACCGGACGACGAGGCCGAGATCTGCAGCGACTTCGCCGTGCCGACCGTCGCGGTCTGCGCGCCCGGGTTGGTGACGGTGACCGTGTTGCCGGTGCCGGCGGGCTTGGTGAGCAGGCAGCCGGCGATCGTCAGGTCGATGGCCCGCGACGAGTTGAGGCAGGTGGTGAACCAGTAGGTCTGCTCACCGTAGCTCTGGCCCTGCACGACCGTGACGTTGCCGTTCGCGTCGACCTCGCACGGGTTGTTCAGCGTGCAGCGGGCGCCGTCGTCGTTACCGGTGTTGTTGATGCCGATGACGGTGTTGTTCGCGGACGACACGATCGGCGAGCCGGACGTGCCGTGCGTGGTCTGGCAGCCCGTGTTGTAGCGGATCGAGTCGTGCCAGGTCCACTGGTCCTCGCGCAGCGTCGGCACGAAGCCGTTGATGGTGCAGGTCCAGACCTGCTTCCAGTAGCTGGACGGGATCGTCATCGCCGCGCCGTCGGCCGGGTGGGTGCCGGCGATCGTCAGGGCGGTGGTGTTGAAGCTGGTCTTGATCTGCGCGAACGTCTGGGTCAGCTGGTACAGCGCGACGTCCGTGTTCGTCATCGTCGCGTAGATCAGCTTGTCGGCGCGCACGGTGCCCAGCGAGTTGCCGGTGTTGCCCAGCAGCGTGCCGGTGCGCGAGCTGGTGCGGTTCTGCAGCACGACGCCGGCGTTGATGAAGCCGCCCTCGTAGCAGTGCCCGTTGGTGAGCAGCATCGCCCGGTCGCTGTCGACCGACGTGGGGTACCGGACCAGAGCACCGGAGCAGTTGTTCAGGGCGATCGTCGCCGTCAGGCCGGTGACCTGGACCGCCTGGGCGGGTGCCGGCCCGGCGACGACGCTCGCGGCGACGGCGAGCATTGCCGCGCCGATCGCGATGACCCGTCTTGTGCGCATGGGTGGGTGGTCCCTTCGGGTTGGGGGGAAACGCAGCGGGCGCCCGCGGGGATACCGCGAACACTTCGCCGACCGTCGATGTGGTGATGGCACCATCACATCGACGGGCATGCAGGTCAACGGGGCGGACCCTTTGCGTACCCCCACCGTTGCCGTCATGCTGCCCTGCATGAGTGCGCTGTTGTTCATCGGCGGCCGGATCTTCGGCTCGCCCGCCGCGGACGCGGTCGCCGTCCGGGACGGCCGGATCGTCGCCGTCGGTCCCCGCGCCACGGTGCTGCCCGAACTGGCCGGCGGTGCCTTCGACGTCGTCGACCTGGACGGACGCGCGCTCGTGCCCGGCCTGCAGGACGCCCACATCCACCCCGTCTCCGGGGCCCTGGAGCGGCTGCGCTGCGACCTCACGCCGTGGCACACGAAGGCCGAGTACCTGGCCGCCGTCGCCGCGTACCCCGGTTCCGGCTGGATCACCGGCGGCGGCTGGTCGATGGCCGCGTTCCCCGGCGGCCTGCCGCACCGCGACGACCTGGACGCCGTCGCCCCCGACCGGCCCGTCTTCCTGCCCAACCGCGACCACCACTCGGCGTGGGTGAACAGCCGCGCGCTGTCCCTGGCGGGCATCTCCCGCGTCACGGCGGACCCTCCGGACGGCCGGATCGAGCGGGACGCCGCAGGCGAGCCGACCGGGGTGCTGCACGAGGGCGCCATGGACCTGGTCACCGGCCTGCTGCCGGCCGACACCGCCGAGGACTACGACCGCGCGCTCGCCGAGGCTCAGCGGCACCTGTTCAGTCTCGGCGTCACCGGCTGGCAGGATGCGATCGTCGGTGCGTATGCCGGTGCTCGCGACCAGTTCGACACCTACCTGTCCGCGGACGCCGCCGGTGCACTGCGCGCCCGCGTCACCGGTGCGCTGTGGTGGGACCGCGCGGGCGACGAATCGCAGATCGCCTTCTTCGAGTCCCGCCGCGCCGCCGCCTCCCACGGCCGCTTCCGCGCCACCGCGGTGAAGATCATGCAGGACGGTGTCGCGGAGAACTTCACCGCCGCGATGATCGACCCGTACGTCGGTCAGGGCGCCCACTGCGGCCACTCCAACGTCGACCCCGCCCACCTCGCCCGGTACGTCTCCCTGCTGTCCGCCGCCGGCTTCGGCGTCCACTTCCACGCCATCGGCGACCGCGCCGTCCGCGAGTGCCTGGACGCCGTCGCCGCCGCAGGCCCGTCGACGGCCCGTCATCACCTCGCCCACCTGCAGGTCGTCCACCCCGCCGACGTGCCGCGGTTCGCCGCCCTGGACGTCACCGCCAACATCCAGGCCCTCTGGGCCACCCACCACGAGCAGAACGACACCCTCTGCGTCCCGTTCTTCGGCCCCGAACGCTCCGGCTGGCAGTACCCGTTCGGCTCGATCGCCCGCGCCGGCGGCCGCCTCGCCGCCGGCAGCGACTGGCCGGTGACGACCCCGAACCCGTGGTGGGCCATCCACGTCGCCGTCCACCGCACCGAACCCCCGGTCTCCGCCGAGGCCGACTGGCCGACCTCCCAGGTCCCGATGCTCCCTCGCGAGGCCCTGACCGTGGAGCAGGCCCTGACCGCGTACACCCTCGGCTCCGCCTACGTGAACGGCACCGACGACCTGACGGGCTCCATCGAGCCCGGCAAGGCCGCCGACCTGGTCGTCCTGGACCGCGACCCCTTCGAACCCGACGCCAAGCTCTACGACACCGCCGCCGACCTCGTCTTCATCGACGGCCAGGTCGTTCACGAACGCTGAACGTCGAGCCTGACCGGCCGCCCGTCGAGCGTCATCGCGGCGTCGGTGAAGACGACGGCAGGCGTGTTGAGGTCTGACAGCTCCCGAGCGGCAAGGGACGGCTCCTCCTGCGTCGAATCCCTGGCCAGCACGAGGTGGAAGCCGAGATCATGGGCTTGAGGCAGGAACGGCAACACCGGTTCCATCGGCCCGACGGCATCGGGACCGACCTCGCTGGTGACGACCCACATCTCCGCTCCGGTCCACCAGGTCCGCATCAGCAGGTCCTGAGCCGAAACGGTCCGACTCGGTTGGCGGCTGCGGAGTATGTCGCGAAGGTCCAGCACGTCGGCAGCGCCTCCGCGGAACATGTAGCCGTCGGCCCAGTCGGCGATCACGGCCAGAAACTGCTCGGCGACGGCGCCGGTTCCTTCGATGATCAGATGGGGATCCTGGGCGAAATCGAGCACTGCTTCACTGCCGTCGTCCTCATACACGCCGATGCGCAACCGCAGATCCGGCTCGACACGCGGCGCCCACTCGCCGGACCAGGCGTCTGCCAGCTCGCCGACATAGGCATGATGGTTGCCGCCGACCTCTCGAGTCGGTGCCGCCAGCTGGACCCGCCTACGACCGTCGGTCTGGCCGTGGCCCGGGCGGCTCAGCTGGATCCGGCGGGCGTCGTCCACGGAGAACCGTGACGTCGTGGGGTCCTCCAATGACAGCTCGACCAGCGTGTCCATGCTGGCGAGGTCCGATCGGTATCCGACCCACTCCGGGCAGGTCGTCACGAGGCGGACGTGATCGCCGAGGAAGAGCAGGTCGCGGATCTCCGGACAGTGGCGCATGACCCTGCGCCAGTTGTCGACGACCACCACGACCGGCGGGCCTTCGCCGGCCGGGCGGCGCTTGAGGAAGGCCACCAGCCGGCGCAGTCCCTGGTCGTCGTCGCGGTGGAAGACGCCGCCGACGAACGGCAGGCCGGCAATGGTGTTGAGGCCGCCACCGAGGCAGTACACGTGACAGGGCTCGCCCCGGCGGGCCAGGGCGAGCACCACGGTCTGCAAGGCGGTCGTGGTGCCGCTGCCACGTTCGCCGACGATCGCGACGTGTCCGGACAGGTCGAGTGTCAGCGGTGCCTGGCGGTGCTCCCGCGGCAGGTCGACCAGGCCGATCGTGACGCCGTCGGCCGGCAGGTCACCGAGCGCGACGACCTCGGGCAGCGGGGGCAGCCAGATCTGGTGCACGGGCCCCCCGAGCCCGGCGAGCCGAGCGGCGAGGAGATCGGGCAGCAGCCTGACCTGGAACGTGCGGCGACTGTCATCCGTCGCGCTCCACAGGTAGCCCTCCTCGAGCGCCGCGGACGGATCGGATGCTTCGAGGTCCCCGGCCATCAGTCGGAACGTCAGGTAGTCGCTCAGCCCTCCAAGCAGACGTGCGCGCACGGTCGGCATGTTCACGAGGAGGTGGATGCCTACCGACGGCCCGATGCGGCAGACGTCGATGAGCGTGTCCAGGATCGAGGGCCGCGCGGCGTCCAACCTGCTGGGTTTGTCGACGACGATGAGGAGGCGCGGGAGGCGCCCGGCGGACGGTTGTCGCCGGCGGTCGATCTCGCCGGCGACGACCTCCTCGAACCGTTCGATGAGCGACGGCGCACTGCCCGTGCCGAGGACGAGCCCGGCGAGGTGCGGAAGCGACTCGAGCCCGGCGAACCCGCTGCCCTCGTCGAGGTCGACCACGAGGATGTTCAGGTCCGCCGGACTGTTGGTGAGTGCGAGGCCGAGGACGATGGTTCGCAGAAGCTCGGTCCGATCGGAGCCCGTCGCGTCCAGGAGGACGCCATGGGGGCCGGTGCCGCCTTCGCTCGGGTCGCGCAGGTCGAGCAGAACAGGGTTGCCGTCCGGATCGGTGCCGACCGGGACGGTCAGGTTGCCGGGCACGGACCAGGCTTGTTCGGGGTCGAACGTCAGCGGGTCGAAGCCGAACAGGGCGGCCGGTTCGTCTGCGGTGGGGATGGGCGGATCGAGGGCGAACTTCCGCGCCGGGTGACGGTGACCTGCGGCCAGCAGCTCGCCGGTGGCGCGTCGGGTGGGGTCGGCGGGCAGGACGACCACCGGAACCGCGAGGGAGCTCAGCTCCGATACCACGGGGTTGTCGGCGGATGACCGGGCGAACACGATCAGGTGCAGCCGCAGGTCACGGCCGTGCACGAGCCAGCTGCTCAGTGCGCTCAGCCTCGCCCGATCGCCGTCGGCGAGCACCCACAGGTCGGCGAGCATCCACAGGTCGGGGCCGGCTCTCCTGGTGCCGGTCGATTGCCGCAGCTCTTCGGCGAGGCGTTCCGCTTGATCGGGGCTGACGATCTCGCCGGAGACGGATCGCTCGATCGCCTGACGCACCCTCAGCCGGTCCTCGGGGAGGCCACCGAAGACGAGGAGGTGCGGGTCGGCGGCGAAGTCGACGGCGAACTCGGCACCGTCCGACTCGAAGGTGCCGAGCCGGACCCGTCGGAGCGGCTCCGCGCGGCGGTCGGCGGCGAGTTCGCGGACGAAGGCCTCGTGTGAGCCGCCGAGCTCGCTGATGGGCAGGGCGATCTGCAGGCGTCGCCGCCCGTCGCCGGTCAGGGCGCGGCCGGGTTCGTCGCGCCAGAGTTGCCGGGCGTCGTGGGCGGAGATCTCGGAGGTCTCCGGTTCGTCGAGGCGGAGTTCGATCATCGTGCCGAACTCTGCGAGGTCGGCCTCGTCGAACCGGTTCCAGCGCTCGTCGGCGGCCACGATCACCGTCTGGCGACCACGCAGCAGCTCCCCGAGGTCCGGATACCGGTCACGGATGCTGTTCCAGCCGTCGACGACCAGCACTGTGTAGGGCGACGGGTGGCGCCGCAGCGACGCGATCGTCGTGGCCACCAGGTCGTCCCACGGTTCGAAGACGTCGATGACGACGGGCAGGTCGATCAGCGATCCGAGCCCCCCGCCGATGCAGTAGACGCTGTACGGGCGCATCGTCCGGCTCAGGGCGGTGACCACCGTCAGCAGGGTCGTCGTCTTTCCCGAACGGCGCCCGCCGATGACGGCGAGGTGGCCGGAGGCGCCCGACAGGTCGATCGTGAACGGTCGGCGGCGGTGTTCGCGGGGGATGTCGACCTCGCCGATGACGACACCGTCGGCCGGTAGTGCGCCGAGGGCCAGCTCCTTCGGCAGCGGCGGGAGCCACACCTGGTGCACCGGGCCGCCCTGGCCGGCCATGGCGCGCACGAGGAGGTCGAGCAGCGTGTCCGCGCGTGGGCGCCGGTACGGGTCGAAGACGTCGTCCCAGGTCGGGGGCGGCGGCGGGTACGGGCCGGAGACGTACGCGGCGCGGAAGCGGTGCGGGGCGTCGTCGCGCGTGCGTAGGTAGCCGTGGCCCGGACCGTACGGGAGGGCGGACGCGTCAGGGGCGCCGATGGCGTCCTGGGACTCGGACGCGGAGCCGGTGCGCAGGGCGATCCGGAGGGACAGGTCGGCCTCGAGACCGCGCAGCCAGCCCCGCTGGACGCGCTGGCCGGCCAGCAGGAGGTGGATGCCGAGAGCGCGGCCGTGCCGGCCGATCGTCACGAACGTCTCGATGAGCGACGGGTCCGTGGTGAGCATGGCGTCGAACTCGTCGACGACGACGAGCAGGTGCGGGCGGCGTTCAGTGAACGGCTCCTGACGGCGCACCACCTCGCCTTGCACGACGTCCTTGAACCGGTCGACGAGGGACAGGTCGTCGCCCAGGTTGAGGGCCAGGCCGGCGAGGTGGGGGAGCGTCTCGAAGCCGGCGAAGGTGGCGCCGCCGCGGAAGTCGACGGGGAGGATGTTGAGCTCGGCCGGGCTGTTGGTGGCGGCGAGGCCGAGGATGAGGGTCCGCAGCAGCTCGGACTTGCCGGAGCCGACCGCGCCGACGACGAGGCCGTGCGGGCCCGTGCCGCCGTGGCCAGGTTCGCGTAGGTCGAGCAGCACCGGGCGGCCGTCCGGGTCGGTGCCGATCGGGACGGTCAGGTCGCCGGGCGTGGCCCATGCCGCGGCGGGGTCGAAGGTCAACGGGTCGATGCCGTACAGGGTGGAGAACGGCACGGCCTGGAAGCCGTCGGCGGGCTCCTCGACGACCGGGCGGCGGGGCGGGGGCGGGACGAGCCGCTTCAACGTCTCGAGGACGTCGCCGGCGAGCGGGCGTAGGTCCGGGTCGGTGCGGGTGGTCCGCTCCAGCTGCAGGGCGATGGCCCGCACGTCGGTGCCGGGCAGGAGCGCCAGCTCGCCAAGTTCGGCGACGGCCGACAGTCGCAGCTCGAGCGACGGTGCGTCCGCGGCGGTGAGGGCCTTGGCGAGCCGGTCGTCCAGCGACGTCCGCGGGCGGAGGCGGCCGGTCATGGCGACGAACCACTCGCGGGTCAGGGCGGGGCCGCCGGCGGAGGTGCGGTTCGCGGCGAGCCAGTCGGCGGCGCGGGCGGGGTCGACCAGGTTCAGGGCGGTGAGGCGCTGGGCGTGTTCGAGTTCGGGCTGGGTGTGCCAGGTCGGGTGCTGGTCGGTGTACTGCTCCAGCAGCACCGCGACGCGCGCCGGTCGTTCGGGGCCGAAGCGGGCCACGAGGGAGGCGAGCAGCGCGTCGCGCAGGGTGGGGTCGATCTCGTACAGGTCCTCGCCGACCTCGCGGAACACGGGCGACAGCAGCAGGGCGGCCTCGGCCTCGAACGGCAGGACGGCCGGCGGGTCGAGGAAGAAGTTGATGCGCAGCAGGTGCAGCAGGCCCGCGTCGACGGCGACCGGGACCGCCGCGTGGCAGGCCAGCTCCAGCGCGCCCGCGGGCAGGCGGGACCGGGCCGCGGCGAGGCCGGCCGCGACGGGGGAGGAGCGCACCCACGAGCCGGCGGTCACAGCGGCCTCGGCACGGGGAACGGGCGGCCGCGCAGCACGTCGACCGCCTGGTACATGCCGGCGCGGGTCAGCGGGAACATCGGCACGTGCCGGGCGACCTGCTCGGCGGTGCTGCGCCGCCAGCGGGCCGCCGGGACCGGGTTCAGCCAGGTGAGGGCGCCCGCGGCGGACCGCAGCGCCTTGCCGAGCGCGACCGTGTCGAGCAGCCGGGCGGGGCTGAGCGTGCCGCGGGCCGCGCCGGCGTCGCTGATGACGGCGGCGCCGGTGGTCGCGGCGACCGTGTCGAGCACCTCGCGCAGGGGGAGCGGCGAGGTCAGCGCGGGATCGCCGTACACGGTGCCGTCCAGCAGCGGCTCGACGGACGGCAGGACCGCGTCGAGCGCCGGGTCGAACGGATCCGGCACGGCGGACAGCAGTGCGGGATCCGCCGCGCCGGCCGTGTTGTGGAAGTAGACGACGGTGAGCGCGCTGAGCCGGCCGGCGCGCCGGACCGCCTGCTCGACGTGCTCGACGTACCGGTGGAACGGGGCCATCGAGCCCTGCCGGTCCACGAGCAGCAGCAGCCGGGTCGTGTTGCGGCGGGCCGGCACCAGGACCGGGGGCACGGGCACGCCGAGGCGCGCCGAGCGGCGCAGGGTCTCGTCGACGTCGAGCTCGACGGGTGGGCCGTGCCGGGTCGGGCGGCGCAGCCCGCGCCACACCTGGACGATCTCGCGTTCGGTCAGCGGGTACTGCGGGGTCAGCACCAGCGTCGTGTCGATCCGCCCGGTGCCGGGAGGAGCCGCGGGAAGGTCCCGGTTCGGCGCGGCGACAGGCGGCGGCGCGGGCTCCGGGGAGGCCGGCTGCGCCGTCGGCGCATCCACAATGGACGGCGGTGGCAAAGGTGCGGGATCCGCAGTGGCAACCGGTGCGGGAGCCATGAGGATCCACTGTGGAGCGTCGATCCGGGCGAACGCCGCCCGCACCATGTCCGCCTCCGCCGCGGTCTTCGCCCACAGCGTCACGCACAGCTCCGTCAGCGCGGCGCCGGACGTCCAGCCGAACCCGGCGGCGAGGGCGCGGCGCAGCGCGTCGCAGTCGTCGACGCCGAGCGGCAGGCCCCGCCGGCGCAGCTGGTCGATGAGCGCGTGGACGAACGGCGGCACGGCTCAGCGCTCCAGCCGCAGCGCATCCGACTGCTGCTTGACGAGGGCGCCGGCGAAGGGCAGCCGGCCGTGACCGGGGCGCTCGCCGACGGCCTGCAGGTAGCTGACCCAGTCGAGCAGCTCGCTGAGGCCGGGCTTCTTGGCCAGGTCCAGGGCCCGCAGCCGCAGCAGCGTGTCGATCGCCTCCGCGCGCAGCTGGACGTCGCCGATGCCGTGCAGGGTCAGGATCGCGTCGAGCTCGGCGGCGGCGTCGGGGAACCGCACGTGGTGGAACACGCACCGGCGCAGGAACGCGGCCGGCAGCGCCTTCTCCTCGTTGTTGGTGACGACGATGACGGGCCGCAGGTCGGGCCGGTCGGCTGGCACCGCGTGCCGCTCGCCGTGCGCCTCGGGCACGTCGAACGCCAGCTGGTCCAGCTCGCGCAGCAGGTCGTTGGGGAAGTCGATGTCGGCCTTGTCGATCTCGTCGATGAGCACCATCGACCGGCGGCCGTGCCCGGCGCGCACGATCGCCCGGCCGAGCGGCCCGAGCCGCACGTAGTCACGCTCGTCCGGAGCCGAACGACCGAGGCGGCGGCCTACGCCGCGGCCGAGTTGGGTGTCGTACAGGCGGCGCACCGCGTCGTACACGTACAGCAGGTCCTGCCCGCGGCTGGTCGACTTGATGTACGCCTCTTCCAGCGGCAGCGACAGGGCAAACGAGACGGCGTGCGCGAGACGGGTCTTGCCCGCACCCGGGTCGCCCTGCAGCAGCAGCGGCCGGCCGAGCGCGATCGCGACGTTCACCGCCTCTTCCAGCTCGGCGGAGGCGCGGTACGGCTCCCGCTGCCGTGACTCGAACCGCGGCTGGGGACCGGACGAGCCGGCGGCCTCGATGTCACGCCGGTCCGGCAGCTCCGCGAGCCGGTCGAAGCGCAGCGACGTGTCGACGCTGTGGCGGGTGAGCATCAGGCCTCCTGGTCTTCGAGGTCTTCGAGGTAGCCGCGCAGCTCGTCCGGCTGGAACCGGACGCGGTCGATGCACTCGGCGAGCTCCTCGTACGTGTACCGCACGTCGAGGTCCTCGCCGATCCGGGCGACGATGTCGCTCGTCCACGCTGCCGCCAGGGGCCGCGGCCAGCGTTTGTACACGGTCACGTGGGCCGCCCACCGCTCGACGTCGCGGTGCGCGAACCGCGGCCGGGGCAGCGCGGTCACCCCGTCCGGGAACCCGCCGTCGGGCACGCCGAGCAGGAACAGCATGCACCAGCGTTTCGGCTGCCCGTACGCCTCCCGCACCCGCCGGGTGAGCTCGGCGACGTCGGCGGCCGGTGTGCCCCGCACCGACACCGGACAGATCACGTTGCGCGCCCGGAGCACGCCCGTGTACCGCGTGACCGCCCGCACCGCGGTGTCGACGGAGTGCAGCTCGGCGCTCAGGTCCAGCCAGTGCTGCCGGGCGATCTCGCCGACGTACTGCCGCAGCCACGCGCACAGGTTCTCCACCACGGCCTGCTCGCCGGCGTCGACGCCGAACGCGAGGAACCGCCCGCCGGCCGCGGCCATCGCCTCGAGGATCTCGGTCTTGAGCAGGTCGAGGTCGAAGTACGCCGTGTCCAGCAGCTGGTGTACGGGCAGCGCCCGGTCCGACCGGCCGACCGCCACGCCGAGCCGGAACCGGCGCACGATGTGCGCGACGGGCACCGCGTACAGCACGTTCGCGGCCCGCCCGCCCTCGACCCGCTCCCGCACCTGCTCGACCAGCACGCCGACGACCGCCCCGTCGACGGTCACCGCGCTGCCGGAGTACCCGCGGTAGTCGTGCAGCGCCTCCGCCACGTGCAGCTGCAGCACGGTCATCTCGTCGCCGCCCTGGTTGACGATGAGATGGTCGGTGGCGGTCACGGTGCCCGTGAGCTGCGCGTCGTGGCCCCTCGGCCGGGCCGTCACCCGCCAGTCGGCGCGCAGCACGGCGTGCGTCAGCGCGGGCACGATCGCCAGCGACTCCGCGACCCGCAGCGTCGCGACGTCGAGCGTCGGCTCCGCCTGGACCGCCTCGACCGGGAGCCGTACACCTGCCGCCGTGACGAACTCGAGGTCCCCGGCGGGCCGGTCCCGCACCACGTGCGCCGCCGTGGCGACGATCCGGTCCGTCAAGACGAACCCGCTGCCCAGATCCCTGCCACCGGCGACGATGCGCCCGTCGATCATCCGGTCCGGCCGCCGGCCGCGTCCGCCTGCTCCGCCGGGGGCTTGCGCCGCAGCGTGACGGTCACCTCGAACGTCGCACCGGTCGTGGCCCGCGACACGACGACACCGGCCTCCGCGGTGAGCGTCACGCCGAACTTCGCCTGCAGCTCCGCGACCTCCCAGCCGGACAGGTCAGGCGTGACGTTCGCGGCGACCGCCCGCACCCCGGCGACGACCGCCGACTGCACGTCGCCGAGCCGGTCCCGCAGCCGCTCGACGGCGTTGTCGCCCCACGAGATCTCCCGCCCGCCGCCGACCTCGACCACCTGCACCACAACACCGTCAGCCACCACCGCGTCGCTCATGGCCACACCGTACCCGGGCATGCATGACGCTCACTATCGGCGCTCCGGCCGCCCGGATCACACCGTTCAGCGCCCGGCTGGGCGGTTCGGTGTGCAGTCGTGCTCTCAGCCGCGACGGAGCGCGCCGGCGAGGGTCGACACCGCGTAGCCGAGCAGCGCCAGCCCGGTCCCGGCGCCCGCGACCAGCCCGGCCTCGACCGCGGTGGCGAACCCGGTGACCAGCGCGGCGGCCGCGACGGCGCAGACGGCCGCGCCGAGCACCCGCAGGCGCGGGTCGCGAAGCACCGGCACCAGCGGGAAGAAGTGCGCCCCGACCACCGCCGACACCAGCACCGGGATGTACTCCCGCTGCCCGGCGACGGCCAGCAGCCACGCCCCGAGCCCGGCCGCGGCGAACTCGGCGACCACGATCAGCAGATACCGCCGGTCCGCGGCCCGGTCCCGCTCCACCGCCGGCTCCCGCCTGGCCCGGCCGAGCAAAGCCATGCCGCAGACCGCCGTGGCCAGACCCGCCACACTCCCGATCACCAGCAGCGTCCGGAGCAACCCGTCGGACTTCGGCACGCTGAACCAGACCGTCGCGAACACGCCGAGGTACAGCCCGGTGAGCCCCGCCTGCTTCAGCGAACGCCCCTCCACCACCGACGACACCACAACAAACACCCCTTCCGGACGACAGCGACGCGGCGAACATGACGACCGCGGCCGCCCAAAGGTTGCTCCGATGATCAACCAATGCGCAAATCGGCGCCCGTCGTCAGGTGCGTGTCCGGAACGGGGCCAGGGTGGCACGGATGTGGTCGGCCGCGCCCCAGTCGTCGTCGAACTGGGCCAGCACGGCGAGGTGCTGCCGCAGCTGGATGATCGGCATCCGGTCCGGCCAGCCGGCGTCGAGCGCGGTCAGCTCCGCATACACCTCGAAGAACCGGCGCGCCTCCGGCGGGGGAGCGGTGGACCAGACGTGGGCGAGGTCGACCTCGGCCCACGTGTACGAGACGGCCGGGTCGATCACGGCGGGCCGCCCGTCGGCGGTGGCCATGACGTTCTGCGCCCACATGTCGCCGTGCGTCAGGCAGGCGGGCCGGTCCGGCAGCAGCTCCGGCAGCCGGTCGCAGAGCCGCTCCAGCGCCACCCGGTCCGCGGGTCCGAGCGCCGCGTCGACCCGCGGCTCCCCGAGCCACCGCAGCAGCCGGTGCTGCGCGAAGAACGCGAAACCGTCGTCGTCCCAGGCGTTGCGCTGCCGCCGGCGGCCCAGCCAGTTGTCGCGGTGCCAGCCGAAGCGGGCCTGGGTCGTGCCCGTGTGCAGCCCGGCGAGCGCGTGCGCGAACTGCTCCCAGAACGCCTCGCCGCCCGGCCGCGGTGCCAGCACCGACAGCACGAGCAGCTCCCGGCCCGCCAGGACCACGTCGGGCGTCGCCAGGCCGCCGAGCTCCCGCAGCGCGGCCAGCCCCTCGGCCTCGGTCTCGAACACGTCGTCGCCCGGCGCGTCGGCGAAGGCCTTCACGAACAGCGGCGGCCCTTCCCGGCGGCTCGCGATGCCCGCGAGTGCCGCGAGCCCGCCGCCGGCCGGCTCCACGGCGTCGACGTCCCGCAGCCCGGCCCGGCGCAGCCCCTCCAGCAGCAACGTCGTCGGCGCGGTCATGCACGTGCCTCCTGTGCCCGCTGGTTGGTCCGCATGTGATCATCATGATCGGTCGTGGCTCGCCGGAGAAGGCAGGGTCGCCGGCCGAAGGTCAGGGACTGCGCGAGCCGGCTGCTCATTGCGGCAGCGTAGAACGCCCAGGCCACGGCGGCGGTCGCTACGATCGCTGGCATGGACGCACCGAAGGCGCCGCTCGCCGGTCAGGTCGACGCGCTGCTCGCGGCCCTGGACGGGCAGGACCTCGACGGCTTCAACGCCGCGATGCCGGGCATCGCGGGTGCCGTGCCCGGCGCCACCCCCGACGAGGTGCAGGCCGCGCTGGCGCGCATCGCGCCGTACCTCGGCCGCCTGCCGTTCTTCATCGGCGGCGACCTGGCGCCGCTGGTCGGCGCCATGGCGGGCCTCGGCACCGACCCCGGCGTGGTCGTGCCGGCGCTCGTCGACCGGGCCGCGGCGGCGATGGAGGCGGCCGCGCGCTTCGCCGAGCTGCACCGGGCCGCGTTCGGGGAGCCGCCGTCGCCCGGCGCGCACGACGAGATCGACGCGACGCTGGAGCGGTTCACCGGTCCGGGCGCCGGGCACGGCCTCGCCGAGGACGAGGCCGCGGCGCTGGTCCAGGCGTGGTTCTGCGCCGACGATCTGGTGCAGCCCGTGTTGTACCTGTGTCAGCGCGCCGACATACGGGCGGCGCTCCCGCAGCGGGACCGGCTCACGGCGGCGGTCGAGGGCGTCGCCGAGACGCACGGCGCACCGTCCTGGCTGGGCGGCCTCCTGCGGGTGCTCGACGGCGAGCAGCTGCTGGTCCTCGACCGGGGATTCGCCGGCACGGGCCGTGGGTTCCGCGTGACCATCGGCGGGATCGGCGACAACTTCCAGCTGCACACCCTGCTCGCTGCGGCCCTGATCGGCGACCCCGCCGAGGGTCTGCTCCCAGGCCGCCCGCCGACGGCGGTGGAGGCGGCCGCCGCCGGCACCGGCGAGGACCTGCAGCCCGCCGGCGGCCTGCGCGGCAACTGGAACCTCGCCGACGCCCACGGCGGGTGGATCTGGAACGAGGGCACGCCCGCCGACATCCCGCACCTCGACGGGGTCCGGGTGGTCGTGCTCGACGCCGAGCCGTACTCGCGCAGCTGGGACACCGGCCGCGCCTACCCGCTGATGACGCCGCTGCTGCGGGTGGACGGCGCGGTCCCGCCCGAAGAGGCCGCGGCGTGGCTGAGCCGCGTGAAGCCGGCACCCGGATTGGGAGGTCGCCGCGATGGCTGACACGACGGTCGCCGAGGTGCTGGCCGAGCTGGCGGCGCTCGAGGACCCGAAGGCGCGCGCCGTGAACGAGAAGCACGGCGACGACCACGGCGTGAACCTCGGCAAGCTGCGGGCGATCGCCAAGCGGCTCAAGACGCAGCAGGACCTCGCCGTCGGGCTCTGGGGCACCGGCGACACGGCGGCCCGCCTGCTGGCGCTGCTGATCTGCCGGCCGAAGGCGTTCACCGGCGACGAGCTCGACGCGATGCTGCGCGACGCCCGGGGACCCAAGGTGCACGACTGGCTCGTCGGTTACGTGGTGAAGAAGCACCCGGCCGTCGAGACGCTGCGGGTGGCCTGGCTGGCGGACGGGGACCCGGTCGTCGCGAGCGGCGGCTGGGCGCTGACCACCGACCGGGTCGCGAAGCGGCCCGCCGGCCTCGACCTCGCCGCGCTGCTCGACACGATCGAGGCGCACATGAAGGACGCCCCGGACCGGCTGCAGTGGGCGATGAACCACTGCCTGGCCCAGATCGGCATCGAGCACCCCGACCACCGCGCCCGCGCCGTCGCGATCGGCGAGCGGCTGCAGGTCCTCAAGGACTACCCGACCCCACCCAACTGCACGTCCCCGTACGCGCCGGTGTGGATCGCCGAGATGGTCCGCCGGCAAGGGTAGATCCGCGGTCGGTCAGGTGCGGGCGTCGGCGGCGGCGAGGGCGGCACGCATCGCCTCCCGGTCCTCAGGGAGCCAGGGGCCGGAGCCCGCCAGGGGGATCTCGGTCATGAAGCGCCGCTCGGACTCCGGGATGAGGGCGGCGACCCGGTCCGGGTCGTTGGCCGCGGTCGCGTACAGGTTCGGGCCGTCGGCGTAGTACGGGTCGACCAGGACGAGCCGCCCGTCGGCGGCGCGCATGACGTTGGCCGGGTTGGTGTCCAGCGGCCCGCACCACGGCAGGGCCGCGCACGCCCGGTCGTGGACCCGGCGCACGACGTCGACGAGCGCGGCGACGTCAGGTGTACGGGCGGCGACGGCGCGATGGAAGGCGGCGGCCTCGTCCCCGCCGACGGGCCGCAGCCATTCGAGCACCTGCAGGTCGCCGCCGCCGGCGAGGCGACGATGCGCGAACAGCGCCGGGACCTGCCGGGTGTGGGCCGCCTCCCGGTACAGCGCCGCGGCGTACGGTCCCGTCGGGTCGAACGGGCTGATCCGCGCGACCGTCGCGCCGTCCGGTGAGCGGAGCGCGACCGCCCAGTCACCCGTGCCGCACCAGGCCCACCCGTCCGCGAGCAGCGCCCGCTCCACGTCCCGGTGATCGGCGTCCATCCCCAGCGAAATCTCCACCACGCTTCGAGGATATTTGCCTACCATTGCGGTCCGCCCGGACTGAGCTGGAGGTGATCGCATGCCGCCCTGCATCGACGTGTACGTCTGGGTGCCGGACTGGGAGCTGGCGACGCTGACGGCGTTCATCGACCGGTACGTCGACGTGGCCGATCCGTGCGACGATCGGCTGTCCGCCTTCACCCGGGTGTACGCCGGCGGCGTGCCCGGCGACGCCGATCGTGCCGCGCTGGCCGACCTGCGCCGCGACCCGTCCGACGAAGGTGTTTCGCTGTACGTCAGGTCGCCCGCGTACTACGGCGCCATCATCACGGTGACCCGGGAGCGGGTGCTGGTGCTCGGGGTGAGCCTCGACGACCCGGACGGCTCCGCCGAGGTGCTGGCGCAGGCCGGCGAGGTCCTCACGACGCTGCGCGAGGAGTTCCGCGCGCCGGCGGGGTGCGCCGGAGTGGAGCTGGCACCGGCGCACTCCCGGCAGGAGTGGGAGGGCGACGCGCTGGTCCAGATCCGGGTCGGCACACTACCCGCGCGACAGCCGTGACCTCAGCCGGCGGGCGATCGCCAGGCCCGCCGGAGAGGTTCAGGCGGGCTCCCGGTACCAGCGGCGGTGGACCAGCAGTTCGACCGTGAGCACGCCGGCCACGGCGAGGATGGCGCAGGCGGCCGCAGGTGCGTTCGGCGCCGTCCAGGCGGCCGTGGCGCCCGCGGCGCCGGTCACCCACGGGCGTAGCAGGGTCAGCGGGCCGAGGCCGAGCAGGATGAGGAACGTCGCCGGTCGCCGGGGCAGGACCGCGTAGCCGGCGAGCGTGACCAGGACGACGGCGGCGAACGGGCCGATGATCCACAGCATGGTGGATCCGGTCCGGGCAAGCTCGGCGTACCGGGTGCCCGGATCCGGCGCGGTGACCAGCACGGCCCCGAGCACGACAGTCAGCCCGGCGAGGACGGCGGCGCCGATGACCAGTCCGCGCCGCATCGCCGTGCGGTAGAAGGCGCGCTTGCGGATGCGGCCGTTGCGCCCGGTCGCGGCGCGAAACCCGGCGAGCGCGGCGTCCACCAGCGCGATCGCGACGAGCACCGCGGCTACCACGCTCGGCGCTCCGATCCGCTCACGGCGACCAGGTGGCGCGCGGCCGGGCCGAGCGCGGTGCGCAGCGCCGGCCCGTACTCCGGCCGCACGCCGAGCAGGGGGCGCACCGACGCGCAGAACGGGTTGCTGTGGCGCATCGGCCGGTGCAGCAACGGCTCCAGGCCGGGCGCCGACCGGGCCGCTTCGAGCAGCGCGTGATCCTCATGGGCTCGGCGGGCCGACGCGACGCCGTCGTGCCGGCCCAGCCGCTCGCGCATCCGCGCCCGGTGGAACATCCACGCACCCAGCGGCGCCAGGCGGGTCGCGGCGATGTCGAAGTGGCAGTACGCCCGGGCCCCGGCGGCGGCCTGCGCGCGGAAGAACGCGCCGAGCTCGTCGCCGCGCAGGTGGTGCAGCAGCCCGGAGGAGATGTACACGGTGGCCCCGCCGGGCAGGGCGAACGCGTCGCCGTGCGTGAACCGGCAGGGCAGCCCCTCGGCCTCGGCCAGCCTGCTCGCCTCGGCGACGAGCGCGGCGTTGAGGTCGACGCCGCACAGCTCCACGTCGCCGAGCACACCGGTGGCCGCGAGCCACCGGATGGCGTACCCGATGCCGCAGCCGACGTCGACGATCCGTGGCCGCTCGCCGTCGCGGGCGACCGCGGCCAGCAGCGGGCCGAGCAGTTCCGCCAACTGCTCGGCGATCCGCAGCTCCTCGTTGAGCCGCTGCAGCTCGGTGTGCGTGCGCACCAGCAGCCGCGCCGCGGCCTCGGCGTCGAGCACGCCGTCGCGGTGCGGCAGCGCCTCCGCGATCCGGGCCCCGCGCCGGTCGCCAGCCGCGCGCAGCGCCGCGAGCACGTCGTCACGCCGCACCGGCAGCCGCGCGCCGGTCGCCGGGTCGTGCCGGACGATCAGGTCGGAGATTTCCAAGATCGGCACCAGCGCACTGTAGCGGCTGGTCGAGGTCAGGGGTCGTAAGCCGTCCGCGGCGGCCGGGAGGTACGGTCGTGCACCGGTGCGGACCCTGGGGAGGCGTGATGGCGGCGGGCAAGCCGGTGGTGGTCGAGGGGCTGGTCTGTGCGGAGCCGACCGTCATGGCGTGGGAGGACGGGGAGCGGGAGCGCTGGTGGGCGCGGGCGGCGGCGCTGGAGCACGGGCGGGAGCAGGACGACTGGGCGGCGGCGGTGGCGGGTGCCGACCACCTGTCGGACCTGACCCCGGAGCAGCAGTCGTGGCTGCTGGTGCGCGGGCCCGAGTCGTCCGCGCGGGCGCTGCTGGGTAAGTCGCTGGTGCTGCTGCGGCACCGGCAGCAGGCCGACGTGGACCGGGTCGCGGCCGCACGGTTCGAGCTGGACGCGTGGCCGCTGGTGCTGCGCGACGCGGGTTCGAACGCGGACCGGCTCGGCTTCCTGGTGCTGCCGTTCCGGGGGCCCGAGATCGCCGCGCTGGTCGCCGGGTGGTTGCGGCACCTCGGCTCGGCGCGGCTGTGGGCGCGGCTGTGGCTGGAGCGGCACGCCCGGTCGGCGGCGTCGGCGCTGGTGCCGGCGGCGGTCGGCCGCCCGGGCCGGGCCCGGCAGCAGGCGGAGGACGCGCTGCGCCACCTGGTCGCAACCGGCCACGAAGCGACCGTCGTCGAGGCCGCCGAGGGCTACGGTACGGGCGTGCTCGCGGCGCTCACGGCGCTGCGCGAGGAAGGCGTGGCGCGGCCGGCCCGGAAGGCGAAGGCGAAGGCGTGGACGCTGCCGGAGATCCGGCTGGTCACCGGCGAAGGCATGCCGCAGGAGGACACCGGGCGTCTCGTCGAGGCGCTGACCTGGTCGCGGCTCGAGGCGGCACCCGAGCCAGCGCCGGGCGATCCGGCGCCGGACACCGGGGACGTGCCGGTGGGCGTGGAGTCGGCGGAGGCGCCGCAGCCGTTCGTACACCACGCGGAACCGGAAGCGGAGAAGCTCATCGCCGACTGTGACCGTGGCAGCCTCGCCGCCTTCGGGCGGGCGCTGCTGGACGCCTGGCTGGCCGACGGCATGCAGGCGGCGGACGCGTGGGTGTTACTGGCGCAGGCCCACGTCGGCGACGACACCACGATGGACGTGCTCGCGCCGCTGGTGCGGTCGTGGCCACCGAACAGCCGCTACGCGCGCGCCATCGACGGGCTGGCGGTGCTGGCGACCGTCGGCACCGACGTGGCGCTGCGGCACCTGCTCGCGATCGAGGAGAACATGTCGGGCGGGCCGACGAACGACCGCGCCACCGCGTACCTCACGCAGGCGGCGGCACGGCGCGGGCTGTCCGTGACGCAGTTGGCCGACCGCCTCGCCGTCACCCACGGCCTCGACAGCGGCGTCACGTTCGACTACGGGCCGCGCGCGTTCACCGTGGTCGCCGACGAGCACCTGACGGCGTTCGCGGTCGACGAGAGCGGCAAGCGGCTGCCGCGGCCGCCCAAGCCGGGCCCCAAGGACACCAACCTGGAGGCGTACCAGCAGGTCCTGCAGTACAAGAAGGACCTGCGGGCCACTGCGGCGGCGCACACCGCGCGCCTGCAGCGCGACATGCTCGCCCGCCGCCTCCGCCCGGCCCGGGACGTGCGGGAGGTGCTGCTGCCGCACCCGATCCTCGGGCCGCTCGCCCGCCGGCTGCTGTGGGGCGAGCACGACACCGCCGGTCGGCTGGTGCGGGCGCTGCGCGTTGCGGAGGACGGCAGCTTCGCCGACATCGACGACGCGAGCGCGACGACCGACGGCATGCTCGGCATCGTGCACCCCGCGGACCTGGGCGGCGACCTGAAACGCTGGGCGCGGATCGTCGCGGACTACGAGCTGCTGCCGCCGTTTCCGCAGCTGGGCCGGCCCGTGGTGGTGCTGAGCGGGGCGCAGCGCGCCGCCACGAGCCTGCCGGGCCTCCGCCCGGTGCCGACCGACCGGGTCGTGGCGCTGCTGGACCGCGCCGGCTGGCAGGGCAACGGGCTGTCGCAGCGGCTGCACACCCAGCTGGCCCACGCCCTGCCCGGCGGCCTCGCCCTGGTGATCGAGATAGCGCCGGGCGTCCCCACGTACAGCATGAACAACCCGGACCAGCAGCAGATCGCCGAGATCTGGGCCGACGACGCCTGGTCGAACCACCTGCGGCTGGCCCGCCGCATCCCGCTGGGCGCCTGCGACCCCGCCGCGCTGTCGGAGCTGCTCGTGGCGCTGCACCAGGCACCCTGAACGCGGCTCCGGCGGCGGTCAGAGCCAGCGCCGCACGCGGGACTGGTAGTCGGTGTAGGTCTGGCCGAAGCGTCCGGTGAGATACCGCTCCTCGGGCCGGATGACCAGCAGGCGCACGGCGAGCAGCACGAGCGGTAGCAGGGCGAGGGGCCACCAGGAGTCGAACAGCAGCGCCAGGCCCAGGTAGACGACGGCCAGGCCGGTGTACATCGGGTTGCGGGACAGCCGGTAGGCGCCACCGGTGACCAGCGTGGACACCGGGTGGTGCGGCACGATCGTGGTGCGGTGGCGGACGACCGCGGCCACGCCGGCCGCGGCCAGCGCCAGCCCGGGGACGGCGACGGCAATCCCGACGGCGGGGTGCGCGCCGAGCGGCGCCGCGACGGCGCTGTCGATCGCCATGCCGCCCGCCAGCCCTACGGCGTAGTACGCCGGCGGCGGGATGAAGATGACCCGCGCGCCCTGCGCGGGGGATGCGGACATCGGACGACTCCTTCGGTAGAGTGAAACTCTAACGAATAGAGGACTACACTCGCCCGATGGCCGTCAAGCGGCGTTACGAGTCGGCTCACCGACAGGAGCAGGCGAAGCAGACCCGCGGGGCGATCCTGCGGGCGGCCGCGGTCCTGTTCGTCGAGCCGGGTTACGCGGCCACGCCGCTGACCGCCGTCGCGGCCGAGGCGGGGGTCGCGATCCAGACGGTCTACAAGGTGTTCGGCAGCAAGCAGGCGCTGCTGTCCGCGCTGGTCGACGTGACGGTGGCGGGCGACGACGAACCCGTGGCGCTGCCCGACCGGCAGTTCGTCGCCGACATCCAGGCGCTGAGCGACGCCCGGGCCAAGCTGGAGCGCTACTCCCGGCACCTCGCCGAGACGCACGCCCGGACGGCGCAGGTGATGCTCGCCCTCGTCGCCGCGGCGACGGCCGACGCGGAGGCGGCCGCGATCTGGCGCAAGAACGTCGACGACCGCCGCGCCGGCATGGGCATGTTCGCCGCCGAGCTGGCCTCGACCGGGCAGCTGCGGCCGGAGCACACCGCCGGCACGGCGGCCGACGTGCTGTGGCTCGCCATGGACGTGCGCAACTACGACTGGCTCGTCCGCCAGCGCGGCTGGCCACCGGAGCGGTTCCAACGCTGGTACGTCGACACCGTCGTCGCGGCCCTGCTCGACCCGCCGGCAACCCGCTGAAGGCGCGAGGCATGCAGCGGGCCGCGCCGGAACGGGAACCGGCGCGGCCCGGGGAACCTCAGCGGCAGGCGGCGCCGTTGAGGGTGAACCCGCTCGGCGCGCCGGCGTTGCCGGTGTGGTTGGCCTGGAAGCCGATCGTCGTCGAGGCGCCCGGGGCGAGGGAGCCGTTGTAGCTGACGTTGGTCGCGGTGACCTGGCCGGTGCTCGGCGAGTACGTCGCGCTCCAGCCCGACGTGATCGTCTGGCCGGAGGCGAGGTTGAACCGCAGCGACCAGCCGTTGATCGGTGCCGTGCCGGTGTTGGTGATGGTGATGTTGTCCGTCAGGCCGGTGTTCCAGGCGTTGACGGCGTTCGTCACCTGGCACGAGGCGGTGCCGCCGCCCGGCGGCGGGCTCGACGTGCCCTGCGAGGGCCGCGGCGACGTGGTGGTCGGGCCGGGGCCGGGGCCCTCGCTGACCGTGATGCTGGAGCTGCCGCTGCTCTGGTAGCCCTCAGTGGCGAGGATCTGGTAGTCGTGCGTGCCGAGGTTCAGCCCGAGACCCGCCCAGGCGTTGAAGTGGTTGGCCGTGGTGATCGTGCCGCCGGTCCGCTTCTGCTGCCGGACGCTCCAGTACTGGTAGAACGTCGCGGTGCCGATGATGGACGGCTGGTTCACGCGCTGCGTGCGGTAGATGTCGTACGTGCTGCCGTCGGTCGTCACCGAGCCGAGCCGCTGCGCGCCGGTGCTCGGGTTGTAGCTGCCGAAGTTCTCCACCACGTAGTACTCGATGAGCGGGTTGAGCGTCCACCCGTACAGCGCCAGGTAGCCGTTGCCGTTCACGTTGAACGTGCCGGAGTAGTTGACGGTGTGGCTGGAGCCGGGTTTCCAGCCCTTGCCGACGACGGTGTTGTTCATGTTGCTCCATTGGACGCTGTACGAGCCGCCGGCGCCCAGCTGCATGGTGACGTTGCCGGTGTCCTTCCAGTAGGAGAAGAAGTAGCCGTTGTGCGTGCCGGTGGTGTTGGCGGTGACGGTCCGGTCGGCCTCGGCGCTGGCGGTGCCGGTGGTCAGCGCGACCACGCCCGCGGCGACGAGCGCGACGCACGCCCCGCCGACCAGCAGGAGGCGTCTGGAATGGTTCATGACCTGCTCCCTTCGATGCAGTCAGCGCAAACTGTCGCCGAATGCGGGAGCGGGCTGTGGGATCGGGTATTTCGAAAGTGCGCGGCGGTCCTGAGCAGCGAAAACGGCCGCAGTACCGTGAAAGTTTCCGCAAAGGCGTGGTGGGCGGTGACCGCCAAGACACCGCCCACCACGCCGGTCCAGAGGTGTCGCTACGAGTCCTGCGCCTTGCCCGTCGTCACGCGGGCCAGGATCAGGGCGACGAGGATGATCAGGCCGTACACCGCCTGGATCCACTGCGCGGAGACGCCCGCGAGGGTCAGGATGTTGTTGATGAGGCCGAGGACGAGCACGCCGCACAGCGCACCGAACAGGGTGCCCTTGCCGCCGTCCATGCTGACGCCGCCGATGACCGCCGCGGCGAAGACCTGGAAGATCAAGCCGTCGCCCTGAGCTGCGGCGATGGACCCGAGCCGGCCGGTCATCAGCAACCCGGCGAGCGCGGCGAGGCCGCCCGCGACGATGAAGACGATCCACATGACGCGGCCGCTGCGGATGCCGGCGGCGCGGGCCGCGTCGACGTTGCCGCCGATCGCGTAGACGGCCCGCCCGTGGCGGAACCAGCCGAGCAGCGCGATCCCCACGGCGAAGAGCGTGCCGCAGAGCCAGATCGACAGGGGCAGGCCGAGCCACGTGGCGTTGCCGAGATACAGCACCGACGGCGGGAGCTCGAACATGCTCTGGCCACCGGTGATGCCGATCTGCAGCCCGCGCAGCGTGATGAGCATGCCCAGCGTGACGATGAACGCGGACAGCCCGAAGCGCAGGATCAGCAGCGCGTTGAGCGCGCCGACGAGCAGCCCGATGAGCAGGATCAACGGCACCGCCAGGGCGGACGGCCACCCGGTGCCGAGGCCGTTGCTGGCGACGGGGACGACCAGCGCGACGCCCAGCGCCGGCGCGAGACCGACGGTCGACTCCAGGGACAGGTCGAAGCGGCCGCCGATCAGGATGACCGTCTCGGCGAGGACCAGCAGCGACAGTTCGGTCTGCTGCTGCAGGACGTTGGTGATGTTGGCGCTGGACAGGAAGACGGGGTCGACGATCGCGCCGACGACGAGCAGGAGCAGGATGGCCGGGACGAGGGTGAGGTCCCGCATCCTGGCCAGGCGGATCCCGGACAGCCGGGCCGGGACTGTGGTCATCGGTTGACTCCTTCGACGGCGGCGACCACATCGGTGTCGCTCCACCCGGCGGGCAGGGCCGCGACGACGCGGCCGTGGAACATGACGAGCACCCGGTCGCAGTGGCGCAGGTCGTCGAGCTCGTCGGAGACCATGAGCACCGCCGTGCCGGTGTCGGCGGCGGCCCGGACGGCGCCGAGCAGGGACTCCTTGGAGCGCACGTCGACGCCCGCGGTCGGGTTGATGAGGACGAGCACCGACGGTGCGGTGCTCAGGGCGCGGGCCAGCACGACCTTCTGGGCGTTGCCGCCCGACAGGCTGCTCACCGGCGCCGACGGGCCTTCCGCGTGGATGTCGTAGCGGTCGATGAACGACCGCGCGGTGTCCCGCAGCCGGCCGGGTGCGACGTAGCCGAACCGGCCGAACGACCCGGCGATCGGCAGTGTCGCGTTCTCCGCGATCGACAGCAGCGGGATGAGCCCCTCGCGGTGCCGGTCCTGGGGCACGAGCCCGATCCCGGCGGCGAGCGCGGCCGGAACGCTCCCCGGCGGCACCGGCGCGTCGCCGATGCTGACGGTCCCCGAGGTGGGGCGCCGCAGCCCGCCGACCGTTTCGGCGAGCGCGACCTTGCCGCTGCTGCCGGAGCCGGTGACGCCGACGATCTCCCCGGCGCGCACGTCGACGTCGATGCCACTGTACGAGCCGTGCAGCGTCAGGTCCTTCAGGCCCAACGCGACACGGGTGTCGTCGCCGACGGGTGGGCGGGCCTCGACCTCGGTCAGACCGACCGCCTCGCCGGTCATCGCGGCCACCAGTGCGTCGTGGTCCACGTCGGCCACCGGCGCCGTCAGGACGTGCCGCGCGTCCCGCAGCACGGTCACGGTGTCGCAGACCGAGTAGATCTCCTGCAGGTGGTGCGAGATGAACAGCATGGTCACCCCGGTCGCGGACAGTGCCCGGAGCCGGCCGAAGAGCCGGTCGATCGCCGTCGCGTCGAGCCGGGCGGTCGGCTCGTCGAGGATGATGAAGCGGGCGCCCTGCGACAGCGCGCGGGCGATCTCGACGAGCTGCCGCTGCTCGACGCCGAGGTCGCCGGCGCGGGCGGCCGGGTCGACGTCGACGGCGTATTCCTGCAGCAGCTCCGCCGCCTTCCGCCGCAGCGCGCCCCAGCGGACCAGGCCGCCGTTGTCGCCGCCCTGGCGGTTGAGGAACAGGTTCTCGGCCACCGACAGGTCGGGGATGATGGTGGAGCGCTGGAAGACGCACGCGACGCGGCGCCGCCACGCGGACCGGTCCGCGACCGGCGGGGCCGGCTTGCCGTCGAAGGCGATCGCGCCCGCGTCGGGGCTCTGCAGGCCGGTGAGCAGCGACACGAGCGTCGACTTGCCGGCCCCGTTGCGGCCCACGAGCGCGTGGGTGCTGCCGGGCGCGATCGACATCGAGACGTCGTGCAGCGCGATGGTGGCGCCGAAGCGCTTGCTCGTGTGGACGGCCTCCACCGCCGGGACGGTGGAGGCGCCGGT
This sequence comes from Dactylosporangium sp. CA-152071, assembly GCF_050936335.1. Taxonomy (NCBI): domain Bacteria; kingdom Bacillati; phylum Actinomycetota; class Actinomycetes; order Micromonosporales; family Micromonosporaceae; genus Dactylosporangium; species Dactylosporangium sp. CA-152071. The sequence continues at coordinate 276,752 of NZ_JBNJMZ010000002.1, forward strand.
CGCGTCGGTCATCACTTGCCGATCTGGTTGCCCCACAACGCCGAGTCGTCGACGTTGTCCTTGGTGACGAGCGGGGCGGGCAGCTGGTCCTCCAGCAGACCCTCACGGACCTTGACGATGGTGCTGTCGTGGTCGGTCTTGCCGGGCTGGAACGTCTTGCCGTCCACCGCGGCCTTGGCGTAGAAGAGGGCGTACTTCGCGTACAGGTCGGCGGGCTGCGACACGGTCGCGTCGATCTCGCCCTTGCGGATCGCGTCGAACTCCTGCGGGATGCCGTCGTTGGACACGATGAAGATGTGCTTCGGGTCGCTCGGCGGCACGAGCAGGTTCTTGGTGCGCAGCAGCTGCAGCGTCGGGGCGAGGAACACGCCGCCGGCCTGCATGTAGATGCCGTTGATGTCGGGGTGCTGGGCGAGGCGAGTCTGCAGCGCCGCGGACGCCTTCGCGCCCTCCCAGTCGGTCGGCTCGGCGAAGACGGTGATGCCCGGGAACTTGCTGGACATGCACTCCGCGAACGCCTCGGACCGGTCCCGGCCGTTGACGCTGGACAGCGAGCCCTGGAACTCGATCACCTTGCCCTTGCCGCCGAGCTTGGTGCCGAGGAACTCGCAGGCCTTCTGCCCGTAGGCGCGGTTGTCGGCGCGGACCACCATGAAGACGTTGCCCTTGTCGGGGCGGGTGTCGACGGTGACGACCGGGATCTTCTTCTGCTCCAGCTGGGTGAGGGTGGTCGCGATCGCGCCGGTGTCCTGCGGCGCCATCACGATCGCCTTCGCGCCCTGGCTGGTGAGCGCCTGCGTGTTCGCGACGAGCTTGGCGATGTCGTTCTGCGAGTTCGTCGGCGTCATCAGGTTGATGCCGGAGTCCTTCGCGTACTGCGGGATGTACTTGGCGTAGGAGTTCCAGAAGTCGGAGTCGGCGCGGGGCAGGTCGACGGCGATCTGCCCGCCCTTGGCGTCGGTCTTGTCGGCGCTGGGCGTCGTGGACGAATCGCAGGCGGTGAGCGAGACGACCAGGGCGGTGGCCAGCAGGGCCGGTCGTAACAGCTTCATGGCGGATTCCTCAGGTTCCTTCAGGGGGTGTTCCAGACGGGGCCGTCCGGGAAGGCGTAGCGGGCCCGGCTCTCGGCCCGCATGGTGGAGCTGAACCCTGGCTGGAGGGGTGCCAGGTAGTGCCCCCGGTCCATGCGCACCGGGTCGGTGAAGTGTTCGTGCAGGTGGTCGACGTACTCGATGACCCGGTCGTGCATGGAACGTGACACGGCGACGTAGTCGAACATCGACAGGTGCTGGACGAGCTCGCAGAGCCCGACCCCACCGGCGTGCGGGCAGACCGGCACGCCGAACTTCGCCGCGAGGAGCAGGATCGCGACGTTCTCGTTGACCCCGGCGACGCGGGCGGCGTCGAGCTGGACGAACGAGACCGCGTTGAGCTGCAGCAGCTGCTTGAACACGACCCTGTTCTGGACGTGCTCCCCGGTCGCGACGGGGATCGGGGCGATCCTGCGCGCGATCTCGGCGTGCCCGACGACGTCGTCGGGGGAGGTGGGCTCCTCGACCCACCACGGGTCGAACGGCGCGAGCGCCCGGACCCAGTCGACCGCGGTCCCGACGTCCCACCGCTGGTTGGCGTCGACCGCGATCCGCACGTCGGGACCGCAGACCTCCCGGGCGATCCTCATCCTGCGCAGGTCGTCCTCGAGGTCGGCGCCGACCTTGAGCTTGATCTGCGTGAAGCCCGCGTCGAGCGCCTCGCGGCAGCGGGTGGCGAGCTTGGCGTCGTCGTAGCCGAGCCAGCCGGGTGACGTGGCATACGCGGGGTAGCCGCGCTGGAGCAGGGTCTGGATCCGCTCCTCCCGGCCGTCCTCGCCGCGGCGGAGCAGCTTCAGCGCGTCCTGGGGGGTGAGCGCGTCGGACAGGTACCGGAAGTCGACGAGGTCGACCAGCTCCTCGGCCGGCATCGACGACAGCAGCCGCCACAGCGGCAGCCCGGCCCGCTTCGCCTTCAGGTCCCACAGCGCGTTGACGACCGCGGAGATCGCCATGTGCATGACGCCCTTCTCCGGGCCGAGCCAGCGCAGCTGCGAGTCGTAGACGAGCTCGCGGTACAGACCGCCGAGATCGTCGAGCACCTCCTTCACCAGACGTCCGACGAGATAGGGGGCGAGCGCCTCGATCGCGCGGGTCTGGACCTCGTTGCCGCGCCCGATGGTGAACGCGAACCCGTGCCCCTCGCCCTGCTCCGCCTTGCCGGCCCCGTCGTCGGTACGAATGACCACGTAGGCGGCCGAATAGTCCGGGTCGGGGTTCATCGCGTCGGAGCCGTCGAGCGCTCTGGAGGTCGGGAACCGTACGTCGTAGGTGTCCAGCGACACGAATCGGTTGGTCATGGCCCCTCCCTCTCTCCGGTACCGCAAGCCGTGCGAAGACATCCGATGTCTAGCAGGCTTCGCCGCCGCTCTGCAAGGGCCAAAATCTTGGAGCCTGTCGCTTTTGTTCGTGCGGACAGAAGTTCGGCACCCTTCTTGACGAACCGATACCTCCGATGTTCACTCAGTGTCGAGGGTTGTCCATGGTTCGATGAGCGGACCCACCGCTCGCAGACCTGCGGACGACACCCTGCAAGGCGACGCCGACGCTGAGCAGGGTAGGCACCCCGGTCGCGGAAGGCGCCTTTCGCGGCCGGCGTGCGCTGTCATGCTGTGCCAGCTCCGCGCCTGCCGGCGCGGGGCGGTGGTTCCCATGCTCGCTGCGCTCGCACCGCCGGCGCGCTGCGCTCCCGCGCGCCTCCGGCGCGCCGCGGCGGCCATCGCGCCTGCGCGCAGCATCCCGTCGCTTGCGCATGATCAAATCGCGGATCCGGCTGCCATGGCGACCGGATCCGCTATTCGATCAACTGGACGCCGCCCAGTCGGTTGGTTGCGTCGGTTCAGGCGGTGAAGAAGGCCTTCAGGACGGGGGCGAGGGCGGCGGTGTCGACGTTGTGGGGCTGGCCGTCGAGGAACTGTGCCTCGCCCGCCGGGAGGAGCGCGGCGAGGGCCGTCGCGGTGTCGCGCATGAACGGCATGTCCCTGCCGCCGGCCAGCACGAGGGTCGGCAGCGTCAGGTGCTTCGCGAGGTCGACCGGGAGGCGGTAGTCACCGAGGATGCGGGCGTCGTAGGCGAGCGTGTGCGCGAGCGCGACGGTCTCGGCCCAGAAGGGCTTTCGGCGCATGTCGGCGACGGCCTCCGGCGGCAGGCCGACGACCGTCGACATGAAGTACTCGACCGCGGCGTCGCGCCGGTCGTCGGCGACCATCGTCTCAAGCTGCTGGACGTGGTCCGGCGGTGGCGTCGGCATGCCTTCCGGCAGGTACGGCGGCTCCCACATCGCGAGCTTCGTGACCGGGAGGCCGGCGCTCGCCGCGAGCAACGCCAGGGCCGCGCCCGAGGACCCTCCGAACAGCCCGGCCTCGCCGCCGGCCGCGTCGATCACCGCCGCGATGTCCTCGACCTCCCGCTCGACCGCGTAGGGCTGCGCGTCGCCGCTGGGGCCACGGCCGCGGCGGTCGTAGTTCAGGACGGTGAAGTCGGGGGCGAGGTGCTCCGCCAGGGGAGACTTGTCCGACCGGTCGGAGGCCGACCCGGCGACCAGCACCACAGCCGGCCCGTGCCCGATCCGGTCGAACGCGATCGTCGTGCCGTCCTTCGAGGTGATCTGTTCCATCGTCATCCCTCCTCGTCCTTTCCGACCCTACGAGGAGAACGGCCGGCCCGCTCGGTGCGGCGGCGGTCCGGCGGTCGCGCGACGGTCAGTAGTCGGCGTAGTCGGTGCCGGCGTCGGAGTAGGTGCCGTTCGAGTTCTGCACCTGCAGGACGGCGTGGGCGTGGGTGATGCTGGCGCTGGCCGGGGCGGCGAAGTAGACGATCCGGGAGTGCAGCGCGCCGTTGGGTGCGCAGAAGGTGCCGTCGTTGCGGCTGTTGACGAGGTTGTGGTTGGCGTCGTAGGACTCCAGCCGCATCCGGGCGCAGGTGCCGGAGGCGTTGTTGATGTACAGCGTGCCGGACAGGATCGCGCTGCGCAGGCCGTTGGTGTTGTCCCAGCCGAGGACGGCCCTGTTGAGCGGGGCGCCGATCATCCACGGGTCGGCGCCGAAGTCGAGCTCCTGCTCGGTGATCTTGATCGGATCGGTGCTGACAAGGACGGCGTGGGCCGGGACGCCGGACAGACCGACCATCAGGGCGGCGGTGGTGAGGACGACGAGCAGCTTCTTCAACATGACGGGTCCTTCGTGGACAGGCGCCGGTGATGGCGCCCGTACACCGTGGACCGCCGACCTTCGGTGTTCCTTGCACGAACCTTCGGCGGACAGCGGGCAGCGGCGTGAGTCGATAACATCCGACCTTCACGACGAACGACGAACGACGAACGACGGGGGCTGTGGTGGCGGGGGACGGGCCGAACGTGTCGATCATCGAGTCGGCGCACCAGGACCGGCCGGGCTGGCGGCGGACAGTGCTGCTGGTGGCGGTCCTGGTCATCGCCGCGGTGGTTGGCGTCGTCGTCTGGCGGTCGGGGGACACCGACCCGCCGAAGGGGACCGCCGCGCCCGCGGCGCGGGCCTCGGAGCTGTTCGCGGCGGACGGCACGACGCTGATCGCGCGGTTCGACACGGAGAACCCGCGGGAGAGCTGCCTGCGGGTGCCGGTGAACGACTGGGGCTTCTTCTGCGACTCCGTCGTCACCTGGTGGCAGGGGCAGGAGGCGTTCGGGACCGACAAGGCGGAGCGCACCGGCCGGCTGCGGCAGGGTGGGTACCGCATCGTCGGCTCGCTCGATCCGAAGCTGCAGGCCGCCGCCAAGCAGCGGGTCGACACGGTCGTGCCGGTCGCCGACCCGAACGTGTTCTCCGTCGCGTCGATCGAGCCCGGCACCGGGCTGATCCGGGCGATGGCCGTGAACCGGAACTTCCGCCGCGCGGCCGCCGCCGCGAGCACCGGCGTGCCATCGGGCGACGGTCCGCCGGCGTGGCCGTACACGGGGCCGGACGCCACGGACTCGCTCGTCGCCGGCGACGAGAACATGCCCGGCACGCAGGCCGGCGCGCCGTTCATGATGTTCACCCTCGCCGCGGCGCTGGAGGGCGGGCTGACACTGGATCACGCGATCGACACGAAGAAGGTGCACCAGTCGAAGTTCCGCATCGACCCGCAGAGCCCGGCCGCCTGCAACGGCGGGTACTACTGCCCCACGAACACCGGCGACAAGGCGTACCAGTCGGGGCGGCGGACCATGTGGGACGCGTTCGGCCACACGGTGGTGACCTACTTCGTGGAGCTGGAGGAGCGGATCGGCGTGGAGAAGGCGGTCGCCGTCGCGCAGCGCCTCGGCATCACCTTCCGCGCCAAGGAGGACCAGATGCTGGGCAGGAACAGCGCGACGTGGGGCGCGTTCACCCTCGGCGTCTCGGCGACCAGCACGCTGGACCTGGCCAACGCGTACGCCACCCTCGCCGCCGACGGCACCCACTGCGACCCGCTGCCCGCCGCCAAGGTCACCGACGCCACCGGCGCGCAGGTGCCCGGCGTCGGCCCGAACTGCGAGTCCGTGCTGCGCCCCGAGGTGGCCCGCGCCGCGATCGACGCCGCCCGCTGCCCGGTCGGCGACACGTCCGCGTTCGGCGACCGCTGCGGCGCCGGTGCCGTGCCGGCCACCACCGTCCGGGCCACCGTCGGCCGCCCGGTGGCCGGCCAGTCGGGCGTGATGGACAGCCGCCGCGCCTGCTCCGTCGTGATCACCGGACCCCAGCTGGCCACCGCCGGCATGATCGCGACCGCGCCGTGGGCCCGCACCGGCCAGGCCGGGATCCCCGCCGGCGTGCCCGAGGCAGCGATCGGCGCGGTCGCCGGGGTCCAGCACGACGGCCTCGCCCCGCTGCCGGTCCGCGACTTCACCGCCCCGCCGCGCGAGGTCGCGCTCGCCTAGCGCGCTTCGTGAGGGCGTCCAGGTCAGCCGGCGAGCTTCACGTCGATGACCGTCAGGTCCAGGTCGAGGTGGACGACGATGGAGTGCCGCCCGAAGAGGCAGCCGTCGTCGAGGTACACCGTGACGTCCTCCTCGGTGACGTCGACGGCGGCCGGGGTGATGCGGGCGGTGAACGCCGGCTCGTCCAGCTCGACGTCGTCCTGCCGCCAGGTGTCGTTGTACAGCTCCAGGCAGGCCTCGGCGACGGTGCGCCGCAGCGCGTGCGGGTCGAGGCGGCGCACGACGCCGGCCGCCGTGTCGAAGAGCGGGCCCTGACCGTCGTCGACGCCGGCGATCGGCGTCAGGACGAGCGTCACCTCGTCCGTGCCGGCCAGCCGCACCGGGGACAACGCGCGCCACTCGAACGGCGACGCCTCGAACGCGCCGAGCTCGGGGTGGCGGTGCCGGCGGCGTACCATCCGGATCTCCCGGACGCCGTCGTCGTCCTGGGCGGTCCCGTCGGCGGCGAAGCCGTGCCGGCGGTAGAACGCCTGCGCGCGGGGGTTCGGGTCGGCCACCCACAGCGCCGCGGACTCGCCGGGGTCGAGTACCGCCTCCAGCAGGGCAGGCCCGGCGCCCGTGCCGTGGTCCTCCGCGTGCACGTAGAGCACGTACAGCTGCCGCGCCCACGCCGCCGCGGGGTCCGTCGGTGGCCCGGACATGGCGACGCCGATCAGCGAGCCGTCCCGCTCGGCGACGGCCACCCGGTTGCCGCGGTAGCGCTCGTCGGTCAGCGCCGCGGTCCAGAACCGCTCCCGGCGGGGCACGAGACCGGGGTCGTCGAGGACCGCGTCCGGCATCAGCCCGCGGTACGTCTCCCGCCAGCACCGGACGATCACCCGCGCCATCTGCGCGACGTCCTCGACCCTGGCCGGGCGCACCGTCAGCGGGGAGCTCACGGTGCGCATCGTAGCCTCGGGCGCGCAGGAAGCAGCCTCGGGCGCGCAGGAAGTAGCCTCAGGCGCGCAGGAACGTGAGGACGGCGAGGACGCGGCGGTGCTCGCGCTCGTGCTGGACCAGGCCGAGCTTGGTGAAGATGGACGTCACGTGCGCCTCGACGGTCTTGATCGCGAGGTGCAGGTCGGCGGCGACCGCCGCGTTCGACAGGCCCTGCGCCATCAGGGCGAGCACCGCGCGCTCGCGATCGGTGAGGTCGTCGAGCGGGTCCCGTTCGCGGCGGCGGGCGACCAGCCTGGAGACGAGCTCCGGGTCGATGACGGTGTCGCCGTGCGCGACGCGGCGCAGGTCCACGGCGAACGCGGTCAGGTCCGACACCCGGTCCTTCAGCAGGTACCCGACCCCGCCGTCGAACTCGGTGATGAGCCGCAGCGCGTGGTGCACCTCCAGGTACTGCGACAGCAGCATCAGCCCGACCCCGGGCGCCGACGCGCGGATCGCGGCCGCCGCCTCGATGCCCTCGGCGGCGAATCCCGGCGGCATCCGCAGGTCGATCACCGCCACGTCCGGGGGAGCGGCGCGCACCTGCGCCAGCAGCGAGGCGACGTCACCCGCCTGACCGGTGACGGTGCAGCCGGCCTCGGTCAGGATGCGGGCCATGCCCTCGCGGAACAGGACGCCGTCGTCGGCGAGCATCACGTGCACGGGATCACCGTCCGCAGCCGGGTGCCGGCCGGTCCACTGTCGACGGTCAGCCGCGCGTCGAGGATCGCGAGCCGGTCCATGAGCCCCTCCAGGCCGCTGCCGGGCCGCACCGCCGCGCCGCCCGTGCCGTCGTCCGCCACCTCCACGACGAGACCCGCGGCGGTCAGCGAGACCGTCACCGAGACGACGGTGGCGCCGGAGTGCTTGGCGGCGTTCGTCAGGCCCTCGCTCACCACGAAGTACGCGGTCGCCTCCGCCTCGGCCGGCAGCCGCCGCCCCACCGACACGGTGAGCCGCACCGGCAGCGGCGAGCGGTCGGCGAGGAAGCCGGCTGCGGCCTCGAGGCCGTCCTGCGTGAGGACCGCCGGGTGCAGCCCGCGCGCCATCTCCCGCAGCTCGGCCGTCGCCTCCAGCAGTTGCTCGCGTACGGCGGATGCCTGGGCGGCGACGTCGTCGGCGCCGGCGGCGGTCGCCGAGCGGACCACCCCGCCGAGCTCCATCGCGACCGTCACCAGGCGCTGCTGCGCGCCGTCGTGCAGGTCGCGTTCGAGCCGCCGCCGGGCGGCGTCACCGGCCGCGACCAGGCGCTGCGCGGTCGCCCGCAGCTCCAGCACCAGCCCCGCCTGCGCGGCCAGGTCGCCGACGAGGCGCTGTTCGGCGGCCGACAGCGGCTCGCCGGGCGCCTTCGTCACGGTGAGCGCGCCGCGGAACCCGCCGTCATGCCGCACGGGCACCGCCACCAGGTCCTCCAGCCGCCGCGCCCCGTCCGGTACGGGCGATGCCGCGGGCCAGACCGACACCGCCCGCAGCGCGTCCGGCGGTCCCGTCCACAGGACGACCTCCCGGGCGCCCACCGCGTCGGCAACGGTGGTGCAGATCCCGTCCAGCAGCCCGCCGGCGGGCGCCGTCAGGTGCGCCGACAGCCGGGCGAGGGCCTCGTAGGGGGTGGCGCGCCGCCCGTACACGAGCCGGTCCGCGATCCGCTGCACCCTGCGCCGCAACGGCTCGAACGCGACCGCGACCACCCCTGTGGCGGCCAGCGACAGCAGCGTGCCGTGCCCGTCGACGAGCCGCCCCACGCCGGTCACGACGACGGCGTAGCCGGCGGTCACCGCCACGGCCATCGCGCCGAACACCAGCGACCGGTTGATGACGGGGTCGATGTCGTACAGGCGGTACTTGAGGATCGCCGCACCGGCCGCCGCCCCGATCAGCGGCGCGGTCAGCGCACCGGGCACGGGTGAGCGCCACACCGCGAGCCCGACGAGCATCACCGCCGCCGACACCGTCACCGCGTACACGAACCAGCGCAACTGCCGCGCCTCGTCGCCGCGCGCCTGCCGCATCCGGACGACGACGCAGGCCACCCACGTCAGCTGCAGCAGCAGGTACCCGACCGGCCGCGCCACCCCGTAGAATGCCTCCGCCGCCGCGGCGCCCGGCAGGTGCAGCGGGTGCGCGGCGACGAGCCCGGTCCGCCCGTACTCGACCGGCCACAGCGCCGACACCGCCGACAGGACCAGCCCGACGGCGCCGAGCACGCCGACGACCGGCCGCCAGGCCCGCGACGGCAGCCGCCCGGTCGGGAAGCCCATCACCGTCACGCCGATCAGCACCAGGACCAGCGGCAGCGGCCACACGCCGCACCAGCCGACCCAGGACGCGCCGGGCAGCGGCCCCGGATGCAGCCCGTACTGGCGGCCGGCATACATCACCGCGTGCGCGACGCCGGTGGCGACGAACAGCCGCCCCTCCGGGTTGCGCGGGCTGCGCCGCAGCACGAACAGCCCGACCGCCGTGAACGCCGCCGCGATCAGCCCGTTGTGCAGGTTACCGACGTGCCAGCCGAGCGCGGCGCCGCCGGCGACCAGCACGGCCGTCGCGGCACCCACCGCCGCTCTGCCCAGCGTCCCGTCGCGCGCCACGTCCACATCGTGCCAGCGCCGGCGCCCGACGGATGCAGGGTTAACCCGGCAATGTTCCAGGGCCGGCCCCGATGCCTCCCGATGGTGGTGGCGGCCACGGTACGGGTACCCGCTTCTCTCAGGAGTCCGACATGACCGTACGCCCCGCCACGCCCGTCGACCGCGTGCTGATCGCGGCACTGTTCGTCGCCCCGGTGATCTACCTGATCGCCGACGTCCTGTACGCCGTCCGCGGCTGGGACGACTCCCTCGCCGCCGTCTTCCACGTGCTCGGCGCAACGGCGTACATCCTGCTCATGCTGCGGCTCGTCGCCCTCGGGCGCGGCGCCCTTGCGGCCGTCCTGCTCGTCGTCGGCGCGCTCGGCGCCGCCGGCAACGTCGCCTACGGGTTCAACACCATCCACGTCTCCCTCGGCGACACCGATCTCGTCGACGCGTCCGGCGCCGCCACCCTGATCAAGCCGCTCGGCCTGTTCTTCCCCCTCACCCTCCTGCTCGGCGCCGCCGTCCTGCGCCGCACCCAGCCACTGTGGACGGTCGTCCTGCTCGCCGTCGCGTCCCTCGCCTGGCCCGTCGCGCACATCGCCAACATCGGCTGGCTCGCCGTCGCCGTCAACGCCGCCCTCGTCGCCACCTTCGCCGCCGTCGCGCTCCACACCCCCGCCGAGCACGGTGAGGCCTGAAGCACCGCCGACGCGGTCGCGACTCAGCCACTGCTTCATGGGTGCCGTCCGGTGTACCGCGGCGGCAAAGGCGTTTGCGGCGGCTCGCTTGGTGCCCGAGCATTGATCCATGCGGGCGATGCAGCGACCTTGGACCAACGGAGAGCTACTGGTCATGGTGGCCGTCGGGTGGGTCGTCGGGGCGGGTCTGCTGCTGCTCGCCTGGCGCAGCGACGTGGAGGACGAGCGGCTGCGCACGGCGCCGCAGTGCACGCGGGAGCAGGAGTTCACGCCGGCGAGATGCCTGGCCGAGCTCGACGGGACGCTGGCCTCGGTCACGACGAGCCTCGCGGAGGTGGATGTCGCCGGGCGCCATCTGACGATGACCACCAACGTCAAGTACCCGCCGAACGCGGGCGACCGTCCCGTCCGGGTGACGTTCTACCGGGGCGAGCCCATCCGCATCGAGGCGGACCACGTGCGGATCGAGACGAACGAGCGTCCGGCGGACGACCGCTGGATCTGCCTGCTTCTCGCCGCGCTCACGGTGGTCGGCAGCACCGGGACCGCCCTCGGCGCGCTCGCCCAGAGGAGATCGCCGGCCGCCGCCTGAGCGGCGCGCATGTCCGCACCCCGCAGCCAGGTGGTGCGGCGGCGCTTCGCCCCGCGGGCCGGGCGGGCCGGTGCCCGGGTGCCGGGCGGTGCGGGCATGGCGCGGGACCAGACTGCCAGGGTGGCGATCATCGCGGCGTCGAGGGCCACCACGGCGCGTTCGACCAGGCCGAGCGCGGTGCCGGTCGCGGCGACGTGGCCGCCGTGGAGCAGGAACGCGGCGGCGAACGGGGCCGTGCACAGGGCGGTGGCGGCGGCGAGGACACCGACCGTCCGGGCGTAGGCGCGCCATCGCCGGGACCTCCGGAAGCGCCACCAGAGCAGTCCGCACAGGGCCGGCAGGCTGGCGAAGTTGACGGCGGCGCAGAGCTTGTGGACCGTGCCGTACCAGGTGCCGTCGGAGCCGAGCGGGTCCTTGAGGAACACGGTCAGGCCCAGCAGGCTCGCGCACCAGATGACCAGCAGCGCCGTCACGAGCCGGCCGCGGAGCACGCCCTGCCGGACCATCGCGGCGCCGAGCAGGGCGGTGGCGGCGTTCGCGCTCAGCAGCGCGATCGCATACGGCAGCCCGACGTCCACGGAACGCAGCGGATACTCCGACAGGGTCTCGTGGACCGGGTCGACACCGCCGGAGCCCGGCAGGCAGTGCAGGACGACCAGCACGCCGACGGCCGTCGCGCCCAGGACGAGCTGCCGCCGTCCGCTTCGTGATCCCCGCTGCACGGGTACCAGCAAACCCGGCCCCACCCGGCCGGCGCAGTCCAGGCAGCAGGCCGGTTCCGTCGGGGGTTTGCCCTACCTCGCGGCACCCTTCGGTGGATTGACAGCCGGCGCGACGGTCCCCACGCTGATCGAGCACAGTCTGTAGTCGCGTTCGGGGGTCGCGCCTGATGCCGTACCGTCACCGGGCGTACATCGCCGTCGTCGTGCTGCTTGCCGCCGTCCTGGTGTGGGTGGCGCCGCGGACGTCGCAGGGAAGCGCCCGCGCCGACGTGCTGGACGTGCTGTTCGTCGGCAACAGCCTGCTCGGCTCGTTCACCGCCGCCACCGGCGAGGACACGCCCGCGCTGGTCCGGCGGCTCGCCTCGTCCGCCGGCCGTACCGCCGCCGTCACCGAAGTGATCCACTCCGGCTACACGCTGCGGCAGACCTGGGACGGCGGCCTCGTCGCGCGGGCGCTCGGCGGCGGCAGGCGCTACGACGTCATCGTCCTGCAGGAGTACAGCACGCTCGTCGCCACGAACCTGCCCGCGGCGAAAGGCACCCTGCTCAGCCTGTACGCACCGACCTTCCGCCGCACCCTGAAGCCCGGCGGCCGGGTCGTGCTGTTCAAGAACTGGGCCCTGGTCGACCCCGCCCCGTTCCCGTCCCGCGCCGCGGCCAAGACGGCGATCGACACCAACTACGCGGCCCTGTCAGCCGCCCTGCCCACCCCGAACGTCGTTGCCCCGATCGCCGACGCGTTCGAGACACTGATCGCCACCCACGGCGCCCCGTTCCTCATCGACCCCGACGGCAAGCACCCCAACGACACCGCCCGCTACCTGGACGCCGTCACCCTCTACGGCATCGTCTTCCGCGACTCACCCCGCGACCTCGCCGACCTGTACCTGCCCGCCCCGGTCGCCGCCGAACTCCGCTCCGTCGCCGCCACCGCGCTCGGCTACTGAGCCGCCGCACTCCCCGACGCCGGCGCCGTGGGCGTGAGAAGGTGGGGTATGCCGTTGGGTGCGTACCCTGTCAGGACGTCGGTCGCCGTGTCGGACATCGAGCGGGCGGTGGCGTTCTACGAGGGCAGGCTGGGGCTGCGGGCGGTGTGGTCCGGGCCCAGTGCGCACATCGCAGGCGGCAGCCGGGTCTACGAGTCCGGGGGCGGGCCGGCGTTGAACGTGTACCAGTCGGTCACCGCCGGGCAGACGTCGGCGACCCTCGCCACCTGGTACGTCGACGACATCGACCAGGTCGTCGACGAGCTCGTCGCGGCCGGTGTCGAGCTCAGCCGCTACGAGCAGTACGAGCAGGACGCCAAGGGGATCACCGCGCGGGCCGGCGGCGGGAGGATCGCCTGGTTCCGGGACCCGGACGGCAACACCTTCGCCGTCGAGGCGGACGCCTGACCCTTCGCGCGGCAACGCTCAAGCCGGGCGCCGCGCGGCCGATGGGCGATGCAGGGGGTGTTTGGGATGGTTCGGAACCTTCCGATCGCCGGGAAGCTGGCGTCGACGGTGGCCGTGGTGTGCGTGCTGCTCGTCGCGGTGGGGATGCTCGGGGTCAGCCAGCTCGGCGCCGCCCAGGACCGGCTGCGCGGCATGTACAGCGACAATCTGCAGGACATCGCCGACCTCGACGCCGTCGCGCTGCACTTCCTGATGGTGCAGAACCACGTCGCGAACCTGGCGATGGTCACCTCCGACGCCGACCGGCAGGCCGCGCTCGCCTCGATCGACGAGGCCAACGCCTCGCTGGACAAGGCGTGGGACGAGTTCAAGGTGCTGCCGGCGGCGGGTGACCCGGCCGACCACACCCGGTTCGAGGAGGCCCTCTCCGGCTACCGCGCGGTGCTCGAGCAGGAGGTGCTGCCGCTGGCGAAGGTGGCCGACGCGGACCTGGAGCAGATCACCGCGCTGCGCAAGACGAAGGCCGACCCGCTCCTCGCGGCCGGCCAGCAGGCGCTGGACCGGCTCGACGCGGCCGTCGACGCCAAGGCCCGGGACACCCTCGCGACGTCGCAGCGCGCGTACGACCGGTCGCGGGCACTCATCGCCGGGATGATCGTGGCGGCGGTGCTGCTGGCCGCGGCCCTCGTGTGGGCGATCAGCCGGATGATCGCCAGGCCGTTGCGCGCCACGGTCGGCGTCCTGGAGTCGATGGCCGAGGGCGACCTCGGCGGCCGGCTCGACGTGGCCGGCCGGGACGAAGTCGGCCGGATGGGCGCCGCGCTCAACCGTGGCCTCGAGCGCCTCGGCGAGTCGCTGCGCGGGGTGGACGAGCTCGTCGGGCGGGTCTCCTCCGCGTCGGAGCGGCTCAGCCAGGCCGCCGGCGGCATGAGCGGCAGCGCCGAGCGGTCGGCGGTCGAGGCCCGGGCCGCGTCCCGCGAGACGGACCAGATCAGCCAGGACATCGGTTCGGTCGCCACGGGCTCCGAGGAGATCGGCGCCTCGATCCGGGAGATCGCCCGTAGCACCTCCGACGCGGCCGGGACCGCCGACCGGGCCGTCCGGGACGCCGCCGAGGCCGCGGGCGTGCTGCACCGCCTGGGCCAGTCGTCCGGGGAGATCGAGACCGTGGTCAAGCTCATCACGTCGATCGCGGAGCAGACCAACCTGCTCGCCCTGAACGCGACCATCGAGGCGGCGCGGGCCGGCGACGCGGGCAAGGGCTTCGCCGTCGTCGCCACCGAGGTGAAGGACCTGGCCCAGGAGACGGCCCGGGCCACCGAGGACATCGCCCAGCGGGTGGCGGCGATCCAGCGCGACTCGACCGCCGCGGTCACCGCCATCGAGCAGATCAGTGGCGTCATCACCACCATCCGCGATGCCCAGACGAGCATCGCGGCGGCGGTCGAGGAGCAGTCTGCGACGACGAACGAGATGAACCGCACGGTGAGCCAGGTCGCCGGCCGCGCCCACCAGATCAACGCCAACGTCACCAGCGTGGCCACCGTCGCCGACGAGACCACCGGCGTCGCCCAGGGCACGGCGGACACGGCCGCGGAGCTCAACGGCATCGCCGGCGACCTGCGCCGCACGGTGTCCGTCTTCAGGTATTGACCAACGTCACGGCAAGCCGATCCGCCGACCAACGTCACAGCAAGCCGATCCGCCGACCAGCGGCACAGCAAGCCGATCCGCCGACCGGCGTCACAGCAAGCCACATCCGCCGACCGGCGTCACAGCTGGGCGATCGCGGCCCGGAGGAACGCGTCGCGTCGCGACGTCGCATGCGGGCTGTAGAGCGCCGTCGGCGTGTTGAGGGCGGCCACGGCGTCCCAGTACGGGACGTCGGCGGTGCGCGTCCCGGCGGCGCGTTCCCAGCCCTCCAGGACAAGCCGGGGCGCGTCGTCGTCGTACAGGATGGCGACCTGTTTGCGCAGCTCGCCGAGGTCGACGCCAGGAGAGCCGGCGCCGGCGGTCTTCCAGTCGATCAGCGCCCGCACCGCGGAACCCACGACGATCGTGTTGCCGGGCCAGACGTCGCCGTGGACGAAGACCGCCGGCCCACCGGGTGCCGGGAGCGCCCGCACCACGGCATCGGCCCGCAGCAGCAGCGGCGTCGCCGGCATCCGGCCCGCCCGGCGGTCGGCCGCGAAGTCGTCGACCGCGATCGGCCGCGGCCGCGACGGCAGCCGCGGCAGCGGGTCCAGGGCGACGGCGTGCACCCGGGCGAGCGCGGCGCCCGCCGCCCGGAGCAGCTCGGCGGAGCACGCGGCGGGCCAGGTGCTCGTCCCGGCCACGACGGTCTCCAAGGTCCGCGGCGCGGGACCGTCCAGTGACGCCGCGAGCAGCCGGGGCGCCGGCAGGCCGTGCCGCTCCGCGACGGTCAGCGCCGCCGCGTTCGTCGCGATCTGCTCGGCGGTGATCCGGCTGCTCGGGCACCGCAGCACCAGCGCGGACGCCGGTGCCACATCGATCCACCAGGGGCTCTCGCCACCGTGCAGCGACCGCACGGCCCGGATCGCCTGACGACCGTCCAGCTGCGCCTCGACCCAGGCGAGGAGTTCATACCCGCACCGGACAACTCTGATCCGGCAGCGGGGAGCTGTCAACCTCGGCCGGTCAGACGCAGACCCAGCAGTACAGGCGCTCGCCGCGGCCGAGTGCCTCGCGCGCGAGGATCGCCAGCTCGCCCAGGAAGACCGTCAGCGGCTCCACGTCGCCGTCGCCGCCGAGCTCCTCCGTCCGCGCCCAGGCCGCGGCGGCCCGCGCCAGGTCGTCGGGGGAGCACCGGGCCAGGGCCTGCTGCAGCTCGTCGGTCACGGTCACCACCATCCGCTCGCCGTCGTCGGCCGACGCGATGTCGGCGCCGGCGCGCGGGCCTTCGACGATGTCGTCGTAGGCGATCCCGGTGATCAGCTCCTCCAGGGTCGCCAGGGTGACGATCGGGTCGAGGCCCTTCACCTCCAGGACCTGGAACCCGTGCTCGCCCCAGCGGACCCGCGGGGTCCGCAGCTCCTGGAGGGCGGCCATGTCCCCGGCGCGGACCCGGTCCATCAGCCCCGGCACGGCGGGCAGCGGACCGCCCGGGCCGGCGGGCAGGTCGAGGACCGTGGCCGCCCGCTCGTCCGACCCGGCGGCGAAGTAGTCGTACATGACGCCCATCGGGCGATCATGCCAAGGCGGTCCCCGGCCGGGCATACCGGGTGAGGACCGCGGCGCCGACCTGCTCGACCGACACGGTCTCCAGGTAGGTGGGCGGGCCGTCGGAGGGGAAGAGCCGCCGGCCGGTGCCGAGCACGGTCGGGAAGGTCAGCAGCCGGTACTCGTCGACCAGGTCCGCCGCCATCAGCGTGTGCACGACGCTCAGGCTCCCGGTGACGACGATGTCCCGCTGCTCCTGCTTGACGGCGGCGACGAGGTCGCCTTCCAGGACCCGCGAGTTGGGCCAGGCGGTGGTGTCTTCGAGGGTACTGGTGGCGACCAGCTTCGGCACGGCGTTCATCCGCTGGGAGAACGGGTCGTCGCGCTTGGGCCAGAGCGTGGAGAACAGCTGCCACGTGGTGCGGCCGAGCAGCATGACCCCGTCGTCCAGCAGCGGCCCGAGGCGGAACTTGTCGCCGGCGACGGACGCGGGGCCGTGCCGGAACGCCCAGCCGCCCGTCGGGGTGCCGCCGGACCCGTCCGGGTCGGACACGATCCCGTCGAGGGTGATGAACTCGATGACGATGACGCTCATGATGGTCCCTTCTGTCGGTGCTCACCCGTACATACCGGCGGCACCGGCGGAACTCATCGCACCTTCGGCAGATCAAACAATTCGAGCACGGTCGGGTCGGCGAACGTGACGTTGTGGGCGACCCGACCGTCGACGACGGTGAGGACCTGCAGCGTGTGCAGGTGGTGTACGCCGTCGGCCTGCGGTGCGTACGCGGCGACCGCCGGCTGGCCGTTGGCGGTCAGCGGCGTCATGACCCAGCCGGTGCCGCGCATCTGGAAGACCCGCTCGATGAACCGCCCGTAGTCCCGGCGCCCGCGGTACCACAGCGGCACCGGCGGCATCTCCAGCACGGCGTCGTCGGTCAGCAGCCGCACCAGCGCGGACACGTCGGCGGCCTCGAACGCCCGGACGTACTGGTCGACGGCCCCGCGGACCTTGGCGTCGTCCGGTTCGGCGACCACGCCGGGGTCGCACGCGGCGACCGCCGCCCGGGCGCGCTGCAGGGCGCTGTTGACCGCCGGCACCGTGGTGTCCAGCTGCTCGGCGACCTCCGCGGCGCTGAACTGCAGGACTTCGCGGAGCACGAGCGCGGCCCGCTGGCGCGCCGACAGGGTCTGCATCGCCGCGATCAGCGCCAGCCGCAGGTCGGTGCGGGCGTCGGCGTCGAACCGCGCGTCGGGAAACGGCTGGAGCCACGGGATGTCGGTCGCGGGCGTGAGCGGCGCGCCGGGGTCGTCGCTCGGCGTGCCCAGCCCCGACGGCAGCGGCCGCCGCGCCCGCCCTTCGAGGGCGGTCAGGCACACGTTCGTGGCGATGCGGAACAGCCACGTCCGCACCGACGCGCGGTCGCTGTCGTACCGGTCGCGCGCGTTCCAGGCCCGCAGCAACGTCTCCTGCACCAGGTCCTCGGCGTCGTGGAACGACCCCAGCATCCGGTAGCAGTACGCGGTCAGCTCACCCCGGTGCAGGTCCAGTTCCACGCCGCCCATCCTGCCGCACGCGCCCGCTGCCATCATGACCGGATGGAAACGCGGCTGCTCCTCGTGCGACACGGCGAGTCGGTGCACAAGACGGCCGGGGTCGTCGGCGGGCCGACCGGCTGCCAGGGCCTGACGGAGGCCGGCCACGGGCAGGCCCGCCGCCTCGCGGAGCGCCTCCGCGAGGAGGTCGCCGGTCCGGTCGCCGTGTACTCGTCGGTGCTGCGCCGGGCCGTGGAGACGGCGGAGCCGATCGCCGCGGCGTTCGCCGCCGTCCCGGAGCAGCACTGCGGGCTGTGCACCTGGCATACGCCGTCCTACGCCGACGGCATGCCGATGCGCGAGTTCCACGCTGTGCACGGGGTGCCCGGCGGTGGCGTGTTCCGCCGTCCCAGGAGGGCAACGAGACGTGGGCCGAGCTGATCGCCCGCACCGGCCGCGCGATCCTGGACATCGCGCACCTGCACCGCGGCGGCACCGCGATCCTGGTCGGCCACGCCGAGACGGTGGAGAGCTCCTTCCACGCCCTCGCCGCCCAGCCGCTCGACCGGGCGTTCGACCTGGCGGTGGCGCCGGCGTCGGTCACCGAGTGGACGACCGGCGGCGACCCGACGGCCTGGCCCGCGCCCCGCTGGACGCTGCACCGCTGCAACGACGTCCGCTGACCTCACGTGGGCGCCGAGGGGCCCCGAGCCGGGAGCCCGGGGCCGCCTGACGATGCTCATGCCGCTTCGAGGGCCTGCTCGGCGCGCTCCGGGCTGCCCTCGGCGAGGCCGCGGTCGATGGCGCGGCGGGAGGCGAGCCACAGCACGACACCGGCGAGCAGGACGGTGACCTCGGTGACGGTGAGGGCCCAGATGATGCCGGGCAGGCCGAACCAGAGGTTGCCGAGCAGCACGACCGGCACGAAGAGGATGCCCTGCGTCATCGACATCACCGTCGCCGCGACGGCCCGGCCGGTCGCCTGGAACAGCGACGTGAGGAGGCCGGTGAAGCCGTTGGCGACCATGGCGACGAGCTGCGCGGTGAGGATCGTGAGGCCGGTGGTGAGGACCGAGCGGTCGGCCACGAACGCGGTGAACACCTGCTCGCGGAGCAGGAACACGATCGCCGAGAAGGTCACCGCGATGCCGCCGACGGTGATCGCGGAGCCGCGCAGCGCGGCGGTGAGATGCTGCCGGTCGCCCTTGCCGTAGGCGTACGCGAGCAGCGGCAGCACCCCGAGCGTCACACCCATGACGAGGAACTCCGGGACCTGCGCGATGCGGACCGCGACGCCCATCGCGGCGAGGGGACCGTCGCCGTAGGCGGCCGCGAGGTTGTTGAGCACCAGCGACGTGACGATCAGGAACGCGGACTGCAGCAGGGTGCCGACGCCCACCCCGAGGACCGGCGCCACGACGGTGCGGGCGAGCGTGAACCAGCGCGGTGCGATGCGCAGGTGCTCGCTGTTGCGGTGCAGCCAGGTCGCGAAGTACGCGATGACGCCGACGTTGGCCAGGCCCATCGCCAGGGCCGCCCCGGCGACGCCCCAGTGCAGGACGAGGATGAACAGCACGTCGAAGGCGAGGTTCGCGACCGTGGACGCGATCAGGCCGGTCATCACCTGCCGGGCGGCGCCTTCCGCCCGCACGAGCTGCTCGAGGCACACGGCGGCGGCGAGGACGGGGACGAACGCGAGCATCACCCCGACGTAGGCCTTCGTCGCCGGGACGGCCGCGGCGTCCGCGCCGAGCAGCGACACGAGCGGGTCCAGCAGGGCCAGGCCGAGCCCGCCGGACACGGCGCCGACGATGACGGAGCCCCAGACCGAGAACGACGCGACGTGCCGGATCCCGCCGGCCTTCGCGGGGTCGTGCTCGGCGGCGCCGAGCAGCCGGGAGACGAGGGCGCCGCCGCCGACGCCGAACACGTTGCCGACCGCCATGACCAGGCCGAGGATCGGTGCGCCGTACGTGAGCGCGGCCAGCAGCGCGGTGTCGTGGAGCATGCCGATGAAGCCGGCGTTGACGAGGTTGTAGACGGCGGTGACGATCATCGCGGCGGCCATCGGCACGCACAGGTGCACGAGGGCGCGGACGATCGGCGCGGTCGACAGGTACCAGCGGTTGGTGCCGGCGGCGTCGGTGGCCACCGGGGATTCGAGGGTCGCGCTGCTCATGGGACCGCTCCTTTCCGGGCAGGCTTGAGCACGCGCCGGCGTCCGCCGGCACGGTGACAGGTTTGTGGGCACGCCGACGGAACCGCCGGCGCGGTGCGGGTTGATCCGCGCGCCGACGGAGCCGTCGACGCGGGTGAGGGGTTGCTGGGTGGCCTACGGCCTGGTCACGACCGCGTGGGTTGCGGCAGCTCCGAGGTGATCTTCGTGAGCAGGGCGTGCAGGGTGGCCCGCTCCGCCTGGTCCAGCGGCGCGAGGATCGTCGCCTCGGCCGCGGCCATCGCGGTGTCGAACCCGGAGATCAGCTCGGTGCCCGCCGCGGTGGCGTAGACGCGCTTGCTGCGCTCGTTGCCGGGCTCCGTCCGGCGCTCGACCAGCTCCCGGCGCTCGAGCCCCTGGAGGAGACTCGTGACGCTCGCGGCACTGGTACGGGTGATCTCGGCGATGTCACGCTGGATCGCGCCGGGGTGCTGGACCAGGTAGCCGAGCACGAAGCTCTGCTCGTGGCTGAGCTCGCGGGCCCGGATCCAGTCCTCGCCGGCCTTCCGCTGCGCCCAACCGATCCAGCGGAGCAGGTCGAGGGTCGTGGTGAGCTTCGGCGCGTCCATGATGAGAACTCTAAAGGTTAGAGGTCTAACAGTCAAGGCTCGAACTAAGCGGGCGGCAGGGGCTCGCGCCGGGCGCGGGCCCCTGCCGGTGCCGGTCAGGGCGTGACGAGGTCGAACCTCTCCCACTGCCCGATCGCGGTGCGGTTGGCGATCAGCGCGGCCGCCCCCGCGTTCTCCGCGCACACGTAGCGGCCGTTGACGTTCGCCCGCAGGCTGAACGAGCCGTCGCCGTTGTTGAGCAGCTGGAACGACTCCCATGCGCCCGCTGTCGCCCGGTTCGCGACCAGCGGCGCGGCGCCCGCGTTCTCGGCGCAGACGAACAGGCCGTTCCCGGCCCGCAGCGCGACGTTGCCACCGCCGAGCGGGACCTGCTCGAACGGCTCCCACGCCGTCGCGCTCGCGATCAGCGTCCCGGTGGCCGCGGTGACGAACCGGCCGTTCGCCCGGGCGCGCAGGCCGATGCCGCCACCCGTACCGGGGACGAAACGATCGACCCAGTACTTGGTACGGGTCAGGTACGCCGTCTCCGCCGCGGTGCCGGTGAGACCGTACGCACCCGAGTAGGTGAGGTACCCGTACCCCGACGGCGGGTTCGACGACGCGGGCTCGATCGACGACCCCTCGTGCCACTCGTTGAACGACGTGATCGACACCCACGACGGCGCGCCGCCCTGGGTGAGGGCGTTGTTCCAGGCCCGGTCGTAGGCGGCGCCGTTGTCGCGGCCCAGCGTCGGCGTCGTGTTGCCCGGCACGGCCCGGTCGTCGATGTAGCCGGGCGCGACCGACGGCGCCCACACCAGGCCGTTCGCGCGGCAGTACGCGTTCGCGTTCGCCCACCCCGGCGCGGTCGCCGCGGCGATCCCGTCGTAGGTGTACATCCCGCCGAAGTGCGCGACCTTGCTCGTGTCGGTCGTCTGCGCGAGGACGATCGACGAGCCCCGCACCTGGTCCAGCGCGGTCCAGTCGGCGATGCGCAGGCTCTCGAACACGTAGTAAGCGCCGCGGTTGCCGTGTGCCGTGTCGCGGTAGAACGCGGCGTGCGACCCGTACCGGGCGATGATGAAGTTGATGTCGGCGACGGTCGAGGCGGCGGTCCGGCCGGAGTACGGCTCCAGGTGCCAGGCGACCTTCAGCCCGTTCCTGGCCGCGGCGTCGAGGATGAGCGGCACCAGGTTGTCCTCGTAGGAGCCCTGCCCCCACCAGCTGGTCACGACGACGCCGATGCCGGCGGCCGCGATCCACGCCATGTGCTGCTCGACGACGGCGGCGTCCCCGGAGTTGTACGCGCCGCGCACCGGGTAGTAGTTCGCGCCGAGATCCTGCGGCGGCGTGTGCCCGCCCTGGTCCCAGTGCCGGTAGGTCCCGTACCACGGGTAGTAGAAGACGTGCACGTTGGGCGCGGGCCCGGCGGCGGCCGAGGCGCCGCGCGGGGCGAGCGGAAGCACGGAGAGGCCCAGCGCCGTGGCGGAGGCGCCGAGCAACCCGCGTCGGGTCAGATGCATGCAGTTGTGTCCCTTCCGGGGAAGCGGGGCGGGCTGGCGGGCCCGCCCCGCTGCGGGGTCAGGAGAGCAGGAACTTCTCCCACGGACCGATCGCGTCACGGTTGGCGATGAGGGCGGCGGCACCGGCGCTCTCCGCGACGACGTACTTGTTGTTGACGGTCGCCTGCAGGCTGACGGTGCCGTCGGCGTTGCGGATCAGGCGGAACGTCTCCCACGAGCCGGCCGACGCGCGGTTGGCGACGAGCGGGTTGGCGCCCGCGTTCTCCGCGCACACGAACTGGCCGTTGACCTTCGCCTTCAGCGCGACGTTGCCGCCGCCGAGGTCGACGACCTCGAACTGCTGCGCCGTCCCGACCGTCGTCGAGTTCGCGATCAACGGGCTGGAGCCGGCGGTCACGTAGCGGCTGTTGACCTGCGCCATCAGCGACTGCCCACCGGCCGGCGGCGTACCGCCGGTGATGATCCGCAGCGCGTCGATCATGCCGACCGAGGTCGTCTTGTTCACGACGCGGATGGTGTGGGTGCCGTTCGTCAGGCCCGTCTTGCTGTACACCACCTGCTGCGCCTGGCGGGCGCCCGCGACGTACAGGTTGACGTTCGTCTGGAGCGTGCCGTCGATGTAGACGTCCATGTTGCCCATGTCGCTGAACCGCTCCGACAGCAGCTCGACGCCCGTGCCCGTGAACGTGTAGCTGGCGGCGGCGCCGACGGTCGTCGAGTGGTGCGTGTCGTCGTTGTAGTCGCCGTACCCGCGGCCGGTCGTGAGGTGCCAGTTCGCGTCGTACGTCAGCGCCGTGTTGTTGACGAGGCCGGGGGTGCCGGCGCCGCCCGTGCCGAGCGTGGACGCGGTGCCCGACAGCGCCTTGACCCCGTTGTTGGCGGTGCCCGACAGCGACGTCGAGCTGTAGGAGGTCAGCGGCTTCGCGGTCCGCTCGACGATGTACACGGTGTTGGCGGCCGTACCGAAGGTGACCTCGCCGGACGTCGTGGTCGCGAGGACCGCGTTGTCGGAGGCGCGCCGCACCCGGATCTCGGCGGTGCCCCACGGGTTCACCACCCGGGCCTGCTTGCCGTAGAGGCTCTTCAGGCCGACGTACTTCGTCTCGTTGCCCTCCCGCTCCGAGCTGACCAGGAACCCGTCCTTCGCCAGCAGCGTGAACCTGCCGACGAAGTTCGTGTCGTTCGGCGCCGCGGGAAACACCCGGATCTTGTCGTTGTACGACTGCAGCAGCGTCTCGTTCATCGCCGCGAGGTGCACGCCGAGGTACTCGAACACGCCGTTGGTGTTGTTGGTCATGCCGTTGGGGTAGTTCTGGTAGCGCTGCAGCATCAGCTTCATGCCCTGCAGCGCCTGGTCGCCGAGGCCGAGCCGGGCGGCCTGCACCGCGTCGTTGGCCCACACGTTGCTGTACGGGTTCGGCCGCGTGTTCCAGCTGTTGAGCGCGGTCTGGAAGTCGGGCGCGCCGATGCCGGTCAGGTCGTAAGGCCAGATCAGCTCCGACGTGACGTTCTCACCGTTGCGCTGCTGCGCGGGTGCCGGCGGGTCGTGCGGCAGCCACGCGCCGTTGCTGGTCTTGTACGGCTCGATGCGGTCCAGCACGTTCTGCCAGCCCGCCCGCAGCCCCGCGTCGAGGCCGAGCTGGTTGCTGACCTGGATCGTGAGCGGGAAGATCAGCCGTACCGCGGCCAGGTCCGTGATCGCGTTCTTCACGTCCCAGTACGTCTCGTGCGCGTTGGACGTCGCCATGTAGTAGCGGCCGGTGCCGGAGTCGTAGCTCAGCTTGGACTGGTAGAACTTCACCACCTCCCGCATGTACGGGTAGGCGGTGTTCTGCAGGTAGCCGGTGTCGTTGGTGTACCGGTACTGCAGGTACATGTTGTAGGCGGCCTCGGTGCCGGTGGAGTAGATGTCGTTGACGTAGTCGCTGTTGATCGTGCCGCGCGCGTTGCCGTCCCAGCCCATCGTCTCCGGCACCCACAGCCCGTCGATCGCGTACCTGGTCTGCGTGTAGGCCTTCAACGCGGCGAGGTTGCGGCTGTACAGGCGGTTCTCGGTGGCGAACAGATCGGCGTGGTTCGAGGCGAGGAACGAGTTGTAGACGTCCCGCTGGTTCCAGAACCAGTACCCGTTGCTCCACTTGGTGCGGTCCTCGGTCGCCCGGAACACGCCGTTGATGAAGTGCATCGGGTAGTTGCCGTACCCACCGGCGGCGATCATGTACGTCGACAGGTAGTAGACGTTCTCCAGGTAGTCGCCCGTACCGGCCGCGCCGGAGTACTGGACGAACGACTTCGCCCAGAACGCGTGCCACCAGTCGCGGTAGTTGTTCAGGTTGGTCAGGTACCCCGTGCTCTTGGCCGCGGCGAGCTGGTTGCGCGCCTGCGTGACGGAGTTGGCGCCGGGGGAGTTGACCCGGCTCGCCGCGGTGAACCAGATCGTGTAGTTCGCCGTCGGCGTGATGTTCAGCCGTACCCGCGTGCCGTTGACGACCTGCGTCGTGTACGCGGCGCCCTCGACCGTCGCCGCGAGGGTGTAGCCGAAGTTGTTCGGGTCGTTCTGGCCGCGGCTGAACCCGGCGGCCGTCGCGTCGGCGAACGTGCTCACCTGCTTCCACGTGTCCAGGTTCGGCACGTCGGCGCTGTTGGTGACGCTCGCCGGGTCCCACATGCTCAGGTCGAGGGTGGTCGTGCCGAGCCCGGTGCGGCCGTCCTCGACGTGCACGCCCATCACCTCGGACCCGGGCACGCCGATGATCGTGACGGTGCGGTTGTTGTCGTACTTCGTGGTCAGCGTGCCGTCGTACAGCGACAGCCGCTGCTGATACGAGCTCGAACCGGCGTCGAGGGCCGGGCTGGTGTTGAGGTTCACCAGGCCCGCCGCGAACGCCGACTGCGGCGACAGGTCCACGCCGGAGACCTGCATCGTGAGCCCGTTGGCGTTCCAGACCATCGCGCCGGTCTTGCCGTTGCCGACGGTGAGCCCGTACAGCGGGTTGGTCTGGGGGCTGTTGTAGACGATGTCGTGCTTGCTCAGGTACGAGCCGTAGTTCACGTCGAGCGCGCCGGTGCCGGGGTTGAACACCTCGTCGGTGGTCGACGCCGTCGCGCTCTGTCCATGGATCATGGTGATGAACGTGCCCATCAAGGCGGTGGCGGCCGCCAGCAGGGCGAGTCGGCGGGGCTTGCCCACAGGAACTCTCCTTCGCATACGTGGAGCGGGAGCCTCGCGCCGTCGAGTCTCGTGTGACAAGCAGTTAACATTGGACGTCTGTCTTCGTCAATGCCCGCCTGGTCTCTACTTCGTCCGAGACTATCCGTGATCTACGGCTTCCCGCTGCCAGATACGTAGGATGACTCCTTCAGTCCGTGGTGCCGAGGGCCTTGCGGAGCAGGGCGGTGAGGCGGTCCTGCTCCTCGGGGCTCAGGTTGGCGATCGCCGCGCGGGCGAAGGCGAACGACTCCTCGAAGCCGGCGTAGAGCGCGTCGCCGTCAGGGGTCCGGACGATCTGCCGGGAGCGGCGGTCGCTCGGGTGGGTCCGGCGCTGGACGAGCGCGCGGCCCTCGAGGCGGGCGATGATCTGGGTGACGTTCGACGCGTCGCAGCCGAGCTCGTCGGCCAGCTCACGCATGCCGCGGGGGTCGGCGAGCCGGCCGAGGACGCAGGCCTGCGCCACGCTCAGGCCGTGCTTCGTCGCGGCGGTCTCGTAGGCGCGGTCATACGCGTCGACGAACTGGAACATCGCCCGCTCGGCGTCGGTCGACGCGGTCACCGGGCCCGACGGAACGGCCACGGGATCAGTCTACCAAAAAGCTTGATTGCCTCAAGTTCTCGTGCTTACGATGATGCTTGATTGCATCAAGTATCTACGTCGGAGGCAGGCATGGGCGTGGCAGCACGGGAGTGGCACCTGGCACGGCTGGAGGGGGCGCGATGAGCCGCACGGTGCTGGTGACCGGCGCCAGGGGCAAGACCGGGCGGGAGGTGGTCGCCCGGCTGCGGCGGCGGCCCGGGCTGGTCGTCCGGGAAGGGTCGTCGCAGCCGGGCGCGGCGGTCCCGTTCTCCTGGGGCGATCCGGGCACCTGGCCGGACGCCGTGAAGGACGTGGACGCGGTGTACCTGATGCGGCCGGACGTGCCGGAGGCGCCCGAGCACGTGGCCGGGCTCATCGACCTCAACCCGGCCGCCCATGTCGTGCTGCTGTCGGAGCAGGGCGCCGGCTCGCTGGCCGCCGGACACTGGGCCCGGCGGGTCGAGGACGCCGTCACCGGCCGCGCCGCCGGCTGGACCGTGCTGCGGCCGTCCTGGTTCCACCAGGTCCTGACCGACCCGCGCTTCTACCGCGACGACATCCGCGCCGGCCGGGTGTTCCGGCTGCCGTCCGGCGGCGCGCCGATCGCCTGGGTCGACGCGCGGGACATCGCGGCGGTCGCCGTCGCCGTCCTGCTGTCGCCGCTCGACCATCACGGGCGGGAGTACACGATCACCGGTCCCGCCGCGTTGCCGGTACGGGCGGTCGCGGCCGAACTGTCCGCACACCTCGGCGTGGCCGTCCGCGCCGACGACCCGCCGGCCGAGCAGGGCCTCGAGGGCCTGGACCCGTGGCTGCGGGACATCCTCGCCGACCTCTACGACCGCGTCCGGGCGGGCGGCTTCGCCCCGCTGTCGCCCGACGTCGAACGCATCACCGGACGACGCCCGACCTCGATGGGCGAGTTCATCGCCGCGCACCTGGAGGAGTGGCGCTGAGCCTGGCTGGCATGGGCCTGTGGTGACGGCCGGCGCCCCCGTGGCACCGGCCGTCGCGGTGTCAGTCCGTCATGGCGACGCCGGTCTCCAGCAGCGACTTCAGGTCGCTGAGGATCCACGGCCAGCCGCCGCCCGCGCCCACGTCCTCCAGCTCGCCGGCGAGCATCTCCGCCAGACCCGCCTCGTCGCCGATCTCGTGCGTGACGGTCAGCGAGGTGACGCCGTCCTTGCCTTCCTTCAGCTCGTACGTGAGGCGGGTGAAGCCCTCCGGCACGTGGTTCGGGTCCATCAGCATCCTCCACGTCTGCACGAGCCGGAACGGCGCTTCCACCTCGACGATCTCGCCGTCGACGCCGAGCTCCGGCGCACCCGCGGCGATCATGCCCTCGTTCGACATCCCCCGGAACGCACCGCCCGGGCGCAGCTCCATGTGGTTGGCGCCGCGGTACCCGTACCGCGACGTCCACTCCGGCGTGGTGATCGCGTCCCAGATCTTCTGCGGGCTCGCCTTGATGTAGACCTTGTATACCTGCGTGCTGCTCATGGTTCGTCGTCCCCTTCGAGGTCGGTCTTCAGCTCCAGCAGTGCAGTCACGTGGTGCTCGGTGTACTTGTCGATCCACCGGTCGTGCACCTGGCGGATCGGGATCGGGTTGAGGAAGTGCAACTTCTCCCTCCCCATCCGGCGGGTCACGACCAGGTCCGCCTCTTCGAGCACCTTCAAGTGCTTCATGACCCCGAAGCGTGACATCTCCAGCTCCGACTCCAGCTCCGTCAGCGTGCGGCCGTCACGCTCAAAGAGCAGGTCAAGCAGGAACCGTCGACTCGGGTCCGCGAGGGCCTTGAAGACGCGGTCGTCGTCATCCACTACTCGAAGTTATGTGACCCAGAGGTCACATGTCAAGCTCGGCGGGCAGACTCCCGTCGCTGGGTGAGTCCGGCGCCGGCGCCGTGGTACCGCCCGGGTGAGACCGCGGGAATCGCCGGGTGAGCGGGATGGGAGATTCGGCGATGCCGTTCGCCGGGGCCGTTCTTCCTGCGATTTCGACGGCCGGCCGCTCCTATGCTGGCGCGGTGTCCGCGAATGCCCCGGCCGACGTCACCACCACCGCTGACGTTTCAGCACCTGTCTTCGTAGATTCCACGGGCCGACGTGGACGGCGGATCCGACTCTTCTTCCACCTGGGCGGCGTGGCGGCACTGGTCTACGCGGCCCTGGTACTGGTCGCCGCGTTCCTGCTCACCGGCCCGCTGGACCTGCTGTCGTTCCCGGCGCCGGGACCATCCGCGTCCGCGACGCCGCCGGTCAGGAAGAGCACGCCCGCGCCCGGCCAGCCCGTCAAGCGGCCCACCGGCGCCGGGACCGCCCGCAGCAGCTCCGCGCCCGCCTCGGCGAGCGCGTCCGTCCGGCCGAGCGGCTCCGTGTCCAGCGCCCCACCGTCCGGGGCGACGACGAGCGGGGCACCCTCCGCCTCACCGCCGACCGCGTCGGGCACGCCGACCGCATCGACGGCGCCGACCACGTCGACCACGCCGCGGCCGAGCGCCTCACCGACCTCCACCCTTGGCATCGCCGTGGTCATCGGTGTGGGCCCGGCGTGACCCGTGTGCGGAAGCGGGTGTCGTTCAGTCGCCTGATCTTCGGTCTGGTCGCGTTCATCGTGCTGGTCGGCGCGCTGCTGGCCGAGGCCTACGCCAACGCCGAGTTCCACCCCGACCACACCGCGAGACCTGGGCAGCACACCAAGGTCCCGGCCGAGGTCATCCATGGCGGCCCGATCATCGACACCCGCAACGGCACGGTGCGCTCCTACCGGCTGCCGGACCGCACCATCGCCCTCATCTTCGACGACGGCCCGGACCCGGAGTGGACGCCGCGGATCGTGGAGGTGCTGCGCCGGCACCACGTCAACGCCACGTTCTTCGTCGTCGGCTCCCAGGTGCTCCGGCACTCGGACATCGTCAGCGAGCTGGCCCGGGACGGCGACGAGATCGGCATCCACACCTTCACGCACCCGCAGCTCGAACGCCTGCCACGGTGGCAGCGGGAGCTGGAGTACTCGCAGACCCAGCTCGCCGTCGTCCACGCCACCGGCATCAAGTCGGCGCTGCTGCGGCTGCCGTACTCCTCCAGCCCCAGCGCCATCGACAACACCGAGTGGCCGCTGATCCGGGAGGCCGGCGGGCTCGGCTACCTGACGATCATGGCCGACGTGGACAGCCGCGACTGGAGCACGCCCGGCGTCGACGCGATCGTCGCCGGCGCGATCCCACCCGGCGACTCGGGCGCGATCGTGCCCATGCACGACGGTGGCGGCGACCGCGCGCAGACCGTCGCGGCGCTGGACAAGTTCATCCCCCTGATGCAGCGGCGCGGCTACACCTTCACCACCGTCTCGCAGGGTCTGGCCCGCACGCTCGCCGGGCAGGCGGTCGTCGAGGCGCCGGCGGGCGCGGTCGACCAGCGGCGCGCCTTCGCCCTGGCCACGGCCGTCGTGCTGGCGGACTGGGTGACGGCCACCCTCCGCGTGCTGTTCCTTGCCGCCGGGCTGCTGACGATCGCCCGCACCGTGGCGCTGTTCCTGCTCGCGGGCCGGCACGCGCGGCGGCGGCGGGCCGCGTCGTGGCGGTGGGGCCCACCGGTGCAGCTGCCGGTCTCGGTGATCGTGCCGGCCTACAACGAGAAGGAGGGGATCGAGGCGGCGGTGCGGTCCCTGGCGGGCGGCGACCATCCCGGCGGGATCGAGGTGGTCGTCGTCGACGACGGCTCGACCGACGACACGGCATCGCTGGTGGAGGCGCTGCGGATCCCCAACGTCAGGGTGGTCCGGATCCCCAACGGTGGCAAGCCCAACGCCCTCAACGTCGGCGTGGCCATGGCGCAGCACGACCTGATCGTCATGGTCGACGGCGACACCGTCTTCGAACCGGACGCGATCCGGCACCTGGTGCAGCCGTTCGCCGACCCTTCGGTCGGCGCGGTCGCCGGCAACGTCAAGGTCGGCAACCGCCGTTCGATCGTGGCCCGGTGGCAGCACATCGAGTACGTCATCGGGTTCAACCTGGACCGCCGCCTGTACGACATCCTGCGCTGCATGCCCACCATCCCGGGCGCGATCGGCGCGTTCCGCCGCGAGGCGCTGCAGGACATCGGCGGGATCAGCCACGACACCCTGGCCGAGGACACCGACGCCACCATGGCGTTGTGCCGCACCGGCTGGCGCGTCGTCTACGAGGAGCGCGCCCGCGCCTGGACCGAGGCCCCCGCCACCCTCCGTCAGCTGTGGCTGCAACGCTACCGTTGGAGCTACGGCACCATGCAGGCGATGTGGAAGCACCGCCGCTCGCTGGTGGACCGCGGACCCTCGGGCCGGTTCGGCCGGATCGGCCTGCCCTTCATCGCGTTCTTCGGCATCGCGCTCCCGCTGCTGGCCCCGCTCATCGACATCCTGCTCGTGTACGGCCTGTGCTTCTCCGGCTGGAAGGCCACCACCGGCGCCTGGCTCGTCATGTTCGCCCTGCAGGTCCTCACCGCAGTCGTCGCCTTCCGCCTCGACAAGGAGAAGCTCCGCGTCCTGTGGGTCCTGCCGCTGCAGCAGATCGTGTACCGCCAGCTCATGTACCTCGTGCTGCTGCAGTCTCTCGGCACGGCCCTCACCGGCGCCCGGCTCCGCTGGCACAAGCTGCACCGGGCAGGCTCCGCCGGCGCGTCCGCCCCGGCACCGTCGGTGCCACCGTTCGTGGCGGTGCCGCCGCAGGCACAGGGCCAGGAACGGGCCACCGCGCAGCTCGCCCGCCACGCGAAGCCTCGCGACTGATCCCGCACGGCGCCGCCGCGTCGGTTCGGGGAGGATCCCGTCATGGCAGAACTCCAGCTCCCCGCGCCCGCGCTCGCCGGGGATGTCGTGCGGCTGCGGGCCTGGCGTGCCGAGGACGTGCCTGGGGTGGTGCGGGCGTTCGAGGATCCGGTGATGCGGCGGTTCTCCTGGCGGGACGAGCCGTTCACGGAGCCCGAGGCGCGGGAGCACCTGGCCGGGCAGGAATGGGCGCGATCGAACGGTGACGCGCTCAGCCTGGCGGTGGTCGAGCCGGGCGACGAACGCGTGCTGCTCGGCGAGGTTTCGCTGCACGAGGTGCGGCCGACGCGGGGGAGCGCGGCGATCGGCTACTGGCTCGCGCCCGCCGGCCGCGGCCGTGGCGCCGCGACGCAGGCGGTCCGGCTGCTGGCCGGGTGGGCGTTCGCGGAGCTGAGGATCGCCCGGCTGGAGCTGACGTGCGGGCCCGACAACACGGCGTCGCAGCGGGTCGCGACCCGGTGCGGGTTCTCCCTCGAGGGTCTGCTGCGCTCCCACATGCCCTTCCGCGGCGGCCGCCGGGACAGCCTCATCTACAGCCTGCTGCCCGGCGAGCTGACCTGACCCAGCTCGCGCGCGACGGAGGTCGTGGTCTGAGGACGACCGGCTCCTGGACGAGGACGCCGAAGGCGAGCGGTCGCGGTCGCCGCCGAGCGGCGTCGTGGAGGCGGTCGTCTTCCACCCCACGTCCGCTGTCGCTGGGCGGGCAGCGCATGCACCCCACGTCCGCTTGTTGCCGGGCGGGCAGCACATGCGGCGCCGCGGTGGCCGGACTCGGCAGCTCGGTGGAGTTGCCGTCGCTGGTCGGCGGGACGTCGGCCGAACCAGCCCGATCCGAACGGCCCGGCGCCGGCTGTTGCGGGGCGCGGGGCCGCCTGTCCACCGCGACCGGACGGCCGGCCGCGGTGGTGGGATCGTCGGTCGGACGTGGTTCAGGTCATGGGGAGGCCCTGGGCGGCGATGGCGGCCTGGACGCGGCTGCGCAGGCCGAGCTTGGCCAGGACCCGACTGACGTGGGTCTTCGCGGTGGCTTCGGCGATCCCGAGGCGGCTGCCGATCTCGGCGTTGGACAGCCCGTCGCCGAGGCAGCGCAGCACATCACGCTCCCGGTCGGTGAGCCCCGATGGGTCGACCGGCGGCGCGGGCGGCCCGGCGAACGTGGCGATGACGCGGCGCGTGACGGCCGGCGCCATGACGCCGTCACCCCGCGCCACGGCCCGGACCGCGGCAAGCAGGTCGGCGGCCTCGGCATCCTTGAGCAGGAACCCGGCGGCCCCGGCCCGCAGCGCGCCGAAGACGTACTCGTCAAGGTCGAACGTGGTCAGAATCAGCACGCCAGAAACCCCGAGCGCAACGATCTCACGCGTCGCGGCGATGCCGTCGAGCCGCGGCATGCGCACGTCGAGGACCACGACATCGGGCCGCAGCGCCGCGGCCATCTCCACCGCCTGCCGCCCGTCGACCGCCTCCCCGACGACGTCGAGATCAGGAGCGGACCCGAGGATGAGCACAAGCCCGGCCCGGACCGCACCCTGATCATCGGCCACGAGCACCCGCGTGGTCACGCCACCACCTCGGCCACGCTCCGACACCGGGCAGCCCCGACGCACTGTCGACGCCGCATGCCTGCCCCAACGTTGTGCTGTCGTTGGTTTGGTTGCGTTTCGGTGTTGTGATGGTCCGAAGCGCTGCCGATCCCACACGAGCGCCCGGTGCGCTCCGGATCGGTCGTTGCGGCGTCTCTGCGGGGTTCCGGTGCCGGGCCGGCCTGACGCGCTGTCGACGCCACGTGACCGCTCGGCCGCGGTGATCCGAGCCGGACGTGCGGCGATTCCGGGCTGCCTGAGAGAACCCACGACCGAATGACCGCAGAGCCCTGTCGTCGCCGCGCTGCCGGTGAGCGGCCGTGCCTGGTCATGGCATCACCTCGGCCGAGGTTCGGGCCCGGACCGGCTCGGCGCGGTGCTCTCGATGGGCGCCGGTCCCGTCCGGTGCTGGGCGGCTCACGGCGTCACCGGCGCCCATGTGTCCGTTGCCGAACCGATCCAGGAAGTGCTCCGAGCAGCTCGCGGCGAGACCCGCGTCGTGCGCCCACTGCCGAGCCGATCCAGGACGGCGCTCCGAACTGCTCATGGCGAAACCTGTGCCGTGCGTTTGCTGCCGGGCCGATCCAGGGCGGTGCTCCGGACTGCTCGTGGCGTCACCTGCGCCGTGCGTCCGCTGCCGGGACGACTCAGGGCGGTGCACTGGGCGGGTCATGCGTTCACCGTGCGGGGGAGGCGGGCGGAGACGAGCCAGCCGCCGGCGTGCGGGCCTGCGGACAGGGAGCCGCCGAGCAGCTCGGCGCGCTCGCGCATGCCGATGACGCCCGCCCCGGCGCCGGCCGCGTCGGCGTCCGCGGCGGGGCGGCCGTCGGGCTTGCCGGCCGGAGCGGCCGAAGGGGAGGCCACCGTGATGTCGACCGTGGACGGCAGGTAGGCGACCGACACGGACACCGGGCCGCCGGAGCCGTGCTTGAGGGCGTTGGTCAGGGACTCCTGCACGATGCGGTAGGCGGCCAGGTCCACCGAGGTCGGCAGGGCAGCCGGCTCGCCACGTACAGACACCGCAACGGCCAATCCGGAACGCCGTGCCCTCCCGGCGAGGTCCTCCAGGTCGGCCAGGCCTGCCGTGACGTCCTCGGCCGCCGACCCGCCCGCGGGGTCGCGGAGGAACCCGACCAGCTGGCGCATCTCGGCCAGGCCGCTGACGCTGTTCTCCCGGATGACGCGCAGCGCCTCGCGGGTGCGGTCGGGGCCGAGGTCGGTGCTGAGCGCCGCCGTGGCGTGGATGGCGACGGCGCTGAGGTGGTTGGCGATGACGTCGTGCAGCTCGCGGGCCATGCGGGCGCGCTCGGCGGCGACGGCGTTGGTCCGGTCGAGCTCGGTGAGGCGCACCAGCTGCCGCGCGACGAACGCCTGCTCCCGGTGGTGGCGCACGTGCGTGCCGGTGAGCACGGGCACGACGGTGACCAGGGCGAGGAGCACGGCGAGGCCGAGCGCCCGCACGTCGCGGAACACGACCAGGGCGACGACGGCGGTGATCACGGAGCCGGCGACGGAGCAGGCGAGCAGCGCGCGGGCGAGGGACTGCCGGCCGTGCACGCAGGCGTCGTAGAGGACCTGCGTGTAGACCAGCGGGGTCGCCAGGGACGGCCCGACGATCACGTCGGCGGTGACCGCGGCGGTGCCGACGAGGACCGACGCGACCGGAGCGGTGCGGCGCAGCAGGACGGCCCCGCAGCACACGACGAGGGGCGGCACGAGCCACCAGACGCCGAACCGCGCCTGATACTGCCCGGTGGCGAACATGAGGACGCCGACGGCCAGCCCGACCAAGGCCAGCACCACGTCCACCATCCGTCCCCGCATGCCTCGATTCCATCAAACAAGCGGCGCCGGCGGTATGCGACGAAGGATGTAGGCCCTGGGCCGTCTCAAGACCGATGCCATCGCGGCTGACTAGCGGAACGCTCAGGAGCATGGTCATCGGATTCATCATCGGTTGTGAGATCGCGTTCTGGATCGTGCTCGGTCTGGGGCTGCTGCTGCGGTACCCGTTGCGCCGCCCCACCGCCGGCGCCGTCGTGCTGGCGGGCGTGCCGCTGGTGGATCTCGCGCTGCTGGTCGCCTGCGCGGTCGACCTGCACAACGGCGCGACCGCCGGCTCGACGCACGCGCTCGCCGCGCTGTACCTCGGGTTCTCCCTCGCGTTCGCGCACACCGTGGTGCGCTGGGCGGACGTGCGGTTCGCGCACCGGTTCGCCGGTGGACCCGAGCCCGAGAAGCCGGCCAACCGGCGGGCGCACGAGTGGCGTTTGTTCGGCCTCGCGGCCATCGCATGGGCCGTGACCTGCGCATTACTCGCGGTTGGGATCTGGTGGATCGGCGACCCGGCGCGCACCGCCGCGCTGAAGAACGGCATGGGTCAGGTGTCGATGGTGCTCGTCATCTGGTTCGTTGTGGGCCCACTCTTGACTTCCAACACAAGCGGGCGTAAACAAAGCACAAGCAAAACGAAACGGCGGTGAAACAACACGATGTACGCCGAAGAACGGCAGCAGGAGATCCTCCGGATCGCCCGCGCGCAGGGCCGGGTCGAGGTCGCCGGCCTGGCCGACGAGCTCAACGTCACGACCGAGACGATCCGCCGCGACCTCACCATGCTGGAGCGGGCCGGCGTCCTGCGCCGGGTGCACGGCGGGGCGATCCCGGTCGAGCGGATCGGGTTCGAGCCCGCCCTGGCGACGCGCGACGCGGTCCTCATCGAGGAGAAGGAGCGCATCGCCAAGGTCGCGCTCGCCGAGGTGCCCGACGAGGGCGCCATCATCCTCGACGCCGGCACCACCACCGCCCGCCTGGCGCGGCTGCTGCCCGCCGACCGGGAGCTGACCGTCGTGGTCAACTCGCCGGTCATCGCCACCACCCTCGGGGTCCGCGCCAACCTCAACGTGCTGCTGCTCGGCGGCCGGGTCCGCGGCAAGACCCTCGCCACCGTCGACGACTGGTCGCTGCGGCCCCTCGCGGACCTCTACGTGGACGTGGCGTTCCTCGGCACGAACGGCATCTCCGTCGAGCGCGGCCTCACCACGCCCGACCCGGCCGAGGCGGCCGTCAAGCGGGCGATGATCCGGGCCGCCCGGCGCACCGTCCTGCTCGCCGACCACACCAAGCTCGGCAACGACTACCTGGCCCGGTTCGGCGAGCTCGCCGACCTGGACCTGCTCATCACCGACACCGTCGCCGACAACGACCTCGTCGGCGACCTGGAGGCCGCCGGCGTGAGGGTGACCCGGGCATGATCGTCACCGTCACGCTCAACCCGAGCCTCGACCGGGCCGTCGAGGTCGACGCGCTCACCCGCGGCGAGGTCATCCGTGCCACCGCCGCCCACCTCGACCCCGGCGGCAAGGGCGTCAACGTCTCCCGGGCGCTGCTCGCCAACGGCGTGCCGTCCGTCGCGGTGCTGCCGTGCGGCGGCGACGAGGGCGGGCAGCTCGTGCGACTGCTGAAGGCGGAAGGCGTCGAGGTCCTCGCCGTCCCGATCACCGGCAGGACCAGGTCCAACATCACCCTCGCCGAGCCCGACGGCACCGTCACCAAGGTCAACGAGCCCGGCCCGGCGATGTTCCGCGCCGAGTTCGACGAGATCACCGACCGCGTCCTGACCCGTGCCGGCAGCGCCGACTGGGTCGTGCTGTGCGGCAGCGTCCCCCCGGGCCTGCCGGCCGACGCGTACGCCCAGCTGTGCCGCCGGCTGCGGTCCGCCGGCATCCGCGTCGCCGTCGACACCAGCGGTCCCGCCCTGCGCGAGGCCGCCTCGGCCGGGGCGACCCTGCTCAAACCCAACCGCGACGAGCTCGCCGAGGTCGTCGGCGCGCCCCTCGCCGCCCTCGGCGACGTGGTCGAGGCCTGCCAGCAGCTGCGCGCGTGGGGCGCGGACGCTGTCGTCGCCAGCCTCGGCGCCGACGGTGCCGTCCTCGTCGACGCCGACGGGGTCGTCACCGGCACCTGCCCCGTCACACGCCCGCGCAGCACCGTCGGCGCCGGCGACGCCCTGCTCGCCGGGTTCCTCGCCGCCGGTGCCCGCGGCGCCGCCGCGCTCGCCGAAGGCCTCGCCTGGGGCGCCGCCGCGGTCAGCCTCCCCGGCAGCCGGATGCCCGGCCCCGCCGACCTGATCCGCCACAACGTCACCATCCACCCCCAACCGGACCAGCTCCGCCCCCTGCTGCGCTCCGGCCCGCCCTCCTGAAGGAGAACCCCGTGTCGACCTACACCCCGCAGGTCCAAGGCGGTGGCTTCAAGGCCTCCGTGCAACGCGTGGGCGGCTACCTGGCCGCCATGGTCATGCCCAACATCGGCGCGTTCATCGCCTGGGGGCTGATCACGGCACTGTTCATCCCGACCGGCTGGCTGCCCAACGAGAAGCTCGCCGGGCTCGTCGGCCCGATGATCAGCGTGCTGCTGCCCGTGCTCATCGGCTACACCGGCGGCCGGCTCGTCCACGGGCAGCGCGGCGCGGTCGTCGGCGCGGTCGCCACCATGGGCCTCGTCATCGGCGCCGACGTCCCGATGTTCCTCGGCGCGATGCTCATCGGCCCGCTGACGGCGTACCTGCTGAAGCTCTTCGACGGCCTGGTGGAGAACCGGATCCGGCCCGGCTTCGAGATGCTGGTCGACAACTTCAGCGCCGGCATCATCGGCGGCGCGATGGCCATCGGCGGCGTGTACGGCATCGGCCCGGTCGTCGAGTGGCTCACCAAGCGTGCCGGCTCCGGCGTGGACTGGCTCGTCGACAAGGACCTGCTGCCGCTTACGTCGGTGCTGGTCGAGCCGGCGAAGGTGCTGTTCCTCAACAACGCCATCAACCACGGCGTGCTCGGCCCGCTCGGCGTCGCCGAGGCCGCCGACAAGGGCAAGTCGATCCTGTTCATGATCGAGTCGAACCCCGGCCCGGGCCTCGGCCTGCTGCTCGCGTTCATGCTCTTCGGCCCCCGCGCCCTGCGGCCCAGCGTCCCGGCCGCGATCATCGTGCAGTTCCTCGGCGGCATCCACGAGATCTACTTCCCGTACGTGCTGATGAAGCCGAAGCTGATCCTCGCCATGATCGCCGGTGGCGCCGCGGGCGTCGGCACCTTCATGGTCACCGGTGCCGGGCTCGTCGCCACCCCCGCACCCGGCAGCATCTTCGCCTACATGGCGGTCACGCCGAAGGGCGGCTACGTCGCGGTCCTGCTCGGCATCGTCATCTCCGCCGCCGTCACCTTCGCCGTGGCCTCCGTCCTGATGGGCTTCGGCCGGGGCGAACCGCCCGCCGACGGGGTCGACGACGACACGGCCGCCGCCGCGGACGCCGCGGTCGTCGAAGAAGGACCCGCACGCACCACGACCACGGCCCGCCAGGAGGTTTAGCGCATGCCCACCATCAACGGCACCGCGATCAAGAAGGTCGTCGTCGCGTGCGACGCCGGCATGGGCAGCAGCGTCATGCTCGCCAGCACCCTGCGCCGGCAGCTGTCGAAGAGCGCCGTCACCGTCGAGCACACCCCGGTGAACCAGATCCCGGCCGACGCCGACGTGGTCATCTGCCACGCGGGCCTCGCCGCCCGGGCCCGGGTCAGCGCCCCCGACAAGGTGATCGTGCCCATCCAGGTGTTCATCGGCGACCCGGCGGTGACGAAGGTGGTCAATGCCGTCCAGCGCGGCGGTGAGCTCAGTGGCTGACCAGCCGACCCAACACGCTGACCAGTCGACCCGACACGCTAGCCGGCTGGCCGACCATGCCGACCAGCCGGCCGGCCTGCTGACCAGCGACGCGATCCGGCTCCACGAGCGGGCCGGATCGCGGGACGAGGCGATCCGTCGCTGCGGCGCGGTGCTCGTCGAGGTCGGCGCCGTCGGCGAGCAGTACGTCGACGCCATGCTCGCCCGTGAGCGGAGCGTCTCCACGTACATCGGCGAGGGCGTCGCCATCCCGCACGGCACGCTGAACAGCAAGGAGAACGTGCGCCGCGACGCCCTGGCGGTGCTGCGCTTCCCCGACGGCGTCGACTGGGACGGCAACGACGTGCGCGTCTGCGTCGCCATCGCCGCCGCCGGGGACGGCCACGTCGACATCCTGGCGTCCCTGGCCGAGGTGCTCATGGACCCCGATCAAGCCGAAGCGCTGCGGGACGCGACGGATGCCGGCTTCGTACAACGCCTTCTTACAAAGGAAAACCAGTGAAAGTCCTGACATTCCATGCCCCTGGCGACGTCCGCATCGAGGACGCGCCGGAGCCCACCCCGGGCCCCGCCGACGTGAAGATCCGCGTCCGGGCCTGCTCAACATGCGGCACCGATGTGAAGATCTACAACCATGGACACCACCACATCGTGCCGCCGCGGGTCATGGGCCACGAGATCGCCGGCGAGGTCGTCGAGGTCGGCGCCGACGTCACCGGGTGGCAGGCCGGCGACCGCGTCCAGGTCATCGCGGCGATCCCGTGCGGTCGCTGCGGCGAGTGCACGCGCGGCCACATGACCGTCTGCTCCAACCAGGTGTCGATGGGGTACCACTTCGACGGCGGCTTCGCCGAGTACATGGTGGTGCCGCGCAACGTGCTCGACGTCGACGGCCTCAACCGCATCCCCGACGGCGTCAGCTACGCCGAGGCCTCCGTCGCCGAACCGCTCGCCTGCGTCCTCAACGGCCAGAACCTCGCCCGCGTCGGCGACGGCGACGACGTGGTCGTCGTCGGCTCCGGCCCGATCGGCTGCCTGCACGTCCGGCTCGCCCGGGCGCGCGGCGCCAAGCGGGTCTTCCTGGTCGACCTCAACCGGGAGCGCCTCGACCTCGCCGCCGACCTCGTCCGCCCCGACGCGGCGATCTGCGGCGCCGAGACCGACGTGGTCGACGCCGTCATGAAGCTCACCGAGGGCCGCGGCGCCGACGTCGTCATCACCGCCGCCGCGTCCGGTGCCGCCCAGGAGCAGGCGCTGCAGATGACCGCCCGGCAGGGCAGGATCAGCTTCTTCGGCGGCCTGCCGAAGGACAAGCCGGTCGTCTCCGTCGATTCCAACGTCGTGCACTACCGGGAGCTCACGATCGTCGGCGCCAACGGCTCCAGCCCAGAGCACAACAAGGAGGCGCTGCGGCTCATCGCCTCCGGTGCCGTGCCCGTCGCCGACCTCATCACCCACCGCCTGCCCCTCGCCGACGCACTCGACGCCTTCGGCATCGTGGCCCGCGGCGAGGCGATCAAGGTCACCATCGAACCGTAGGAGGTGCTTGATGCCCACCCGGACCGTCCTCGTCGGCTCCGCCAGCGGCCTGCACGCGCGCCCCGCCGCGCTGTTCGTCGCCGCGGCCGCCAAACAGCCCGTGCCGGTCACCATCCGTACCGGCGAGAAGAAGGCCGTCCCGGCGCGCAGCATGCTCTCCGTGCTGTCGCTCGGGGCGAAGAAGGGCACCGAGGTGACCCTGGAGGCCGACGGCGACGGTGCGCAGGCCGCCGTCGACGCCCTGGCGGACCTCCTGGAGCGCGACCTGGACGCCGAAGATGGGTGAGCTGCAGGGCATCGGCGTCAGCCCCGGACGCGCCGCGGGGCCGGTCCACCGGCTGGCCCCGCCGCCGCCGCCGCCCGCGCCGGCCGTGATCGACGCCGACGCGGAACGCGCGCGGGCCCGCGACGCCGTCGCCGCCGTGTGCGCGGACCTGACCCGCCGCGCCGACCTGGCGAGCGACGCCACCGCCGCCGAGGTGCTGCGCGCGCAGGTGCTCATGGCCGGCGACGAGATGCTCCTCGAGGCGGTGGACGCCGCGGTCGGCGGCGGCGCGGACGCACCGCACGCGTTCGACGCCGCGCTCGCCGAGCACCGGGCGGCGTTCGAGGCGGCCGGGGGCTACCTCGCCGAACGCGTCAGCGACCTCGACGACATCCGCGACCGGCTGGTCGCCGCGTCCCTGGGGCTGCCGATGCCCGGGGTGCCGTCGCCCGGCCACCCGTTCATCCTGGTCGCCCGCGACCTGGCGCCCGCGGACACCGCCGGCCTCGACCCGGCCGTCGTGCTGGGTCTGATCACCGAGGAGGGCGGGCCGACCAGCCACACCGCGATCCTGGCCCGGACCCTGGGCATCCCCGCCGTGGTGCGCTGCGGTTCCATTCTGGAGATTTCGGATGGTGTACTGGTGAGCCTCGACGGCTCCAGTGGCGCCGTCGCGCCCGGCATCTCGGAACTGTCCGCGCAGGCGGTCAACGACGCGCAGCGGGAGCTGCTGGCGCGGCGCTCCGCGTCCACCGGCCCGGGCGCGACGTCCGACGGCCACCCAGTGGCGCTGCTGGCCAACATCGGCTCGGCTCGCGACCTTGCCCCCTCCGTGGAAGGCGTCGGGCTCTTCCGCACCGAGCTGCTGTACCTCGACCGCACCGAGCCGCCCGCGTTCGCCGAGCAGGTCGCCGCCTACCAGGAGGTGTTCGCCGCGCTGCCCGGCCGCAAGGTCGTCGTGCGGACCCTCGACGCCGGCGCCGACAAGCCGCTGCCGTTCCTGCGCCTTGCCGACGAACCCAACCCTGCGCTGGGCATCCGCGGCTTGCGGGTCGCCCGCACGATGCCGTCCGTCCTCGACACTCAGCTGTCCGCGATCGCCGCGGCCGCCGCGGCCACGTCCGCCGACGTCTGGGTCATGGCGCCGATGGTCGCCACGGCGGGGGAGGCCGCCGCGTTCGCGGTCTCGTGCCGCGAGCACGGGCTGCGCACCGCCGGCGTCATGATCGAGGTGCCCGCCGCGGCGCTGCGTGCGGGCGCCGTCCTGCGCGACGTCGACTTCCTCAGCATCGGGACCAACGACCTCAGCCAGTACACCTTCGCCGCCGACCGCATGTGCGGCGACCTCGCCGAACTGCTCGACCCGTGGCAGCCGGCGCTCATCTCGCTCATCGCCGCCTGCGCCGCCGCCGGCCGTGAAGCCGGCAAACCCGTCGGCGTCTGCGGCGAGTCGGCCGCCGACCCCGACTTCGCCCTGGTGCTCGTCGGTCTCGGCATCACGAGCCTGTCGATGGCGGCGCGCAGCATCCCGGCCGTGCGGGAGGCCCTGGCCGCCCACACGTACGACGAGTGCGTCCAGTTCGCCAAGGCCGCCCTCGCCGCCGACACCCCGACCGCCGCGCGGGCCGCCGTCCGCCCCTGACCTCCGGGCCGCCGACCTTGCTGCGGTCGGCGGCCTGGCTGCGGTCGGGGGCCTCGCTGTGGTCGGCGGCCTGGCTGCGGTCGGGGGCCTCGCTGCCGTCGGGGGCCCGCTGCGGTCGCCGGCCTCGCTCCGGTCAGCGGCCTTATGGAAGATCCACACGCCCGGCCGACACGGACGGTTGACAGGCATGAGATCGTTGCCAACGTGTTACTCGAACCGCTTGCAGAAGTCGAAGAGCTGACCGACCGAGGCGTCCTCCGGACGTTCCTGGCGCCGTGCCTGCTCGTCGCGGCCTCGGTCCTGACCCTCGCCGGGATCACCGTCGCCGCCGGCAACCGCCTGTCGGCCGCCCCGCCGCCGTGCACCAGGGT
Source organism: Dactylosporangium sp. CA-152071 (assembly GCF_050936335.1). Taxonomy (NCBI): domain Bacteria; kingdom Bacillati; phylum Actinomycetota; class Actinomycetes; order Micromonosporales; family Micromonosporaceae; genus Dactylosporangium; species Dactylosporangium sp. CA-152071. The sequence continues at coordinate 318,354 of NZ_JBNJMZ010000002.1, forward strand.
CACGTCCCAGCCGACGAAGTCGGCCTGCCCCTGACCGTGACCGCTGGTGCTGCCGGGTGGCGCCTCAGGTCCGTTCCTGGCCGGCGTCGCCGTCGGAGGACCTGCTCAGAAAGACGATGTCCAGGTCGCTGATCCGGTCGGGGTCGGTGACGATGGCGATGCCGGAGATCCGGCCGTCGGTGATGGTGAAGTCGAAGACGGCCTTCGGCAGGCCGCGGTGGGACCAGACGGCCGCCGGCACGCCGTCGACGAGCGCGAGCCGGGCCGCCTGCGCCCGTCCGGAGAAGATCGCGGCCACCGCGTGGGCGCCGGTGGCGTCGCCGGAGACGGCGTCCGGGTGCAGCAGCTCGAGCAGCGCGGCGAAGTCGCCGTTGCGGGAGGCGGCGAGGAACGCGTCGACGATCTCCCGCCGCCGGGACTGCGCGGCGTCCGACGCGGCCGCGGCGCCCTGCACCCGCCGCCGAGCCCGGCTGGCGAGCTGCCGCGAGGCCGCCGGCGACCGGTCGATGACGGGACCGATCTCGTCGAACGACACGGCGAACACGTCATGCAGCACGAACGCGAGCCGCTCCGCGGGCGTCAGCGTGTCCAGCACGACCATGAGCGCCACCCCGACCGAGTCGGCCAGCAGCGCCTCACCCTCGGGGTCCGCGGGTCGCACCGTGGCGGTCGCCGGCTCGGGCGGCAGCGCGCCGACCGGATCCTCGCGCCGGGCCTTGCGGGCCTCCAGCATGTTGAGGCACACCCTGGCGACGACCGTCGTCAGCCACCCGGCCGGGTTCTCCACCTGGCCGGTGTCCGCCCGGCTGACCCGCAGCCAGGCCTCCTGCACCGCGTCCTCGGCCTCGGCCGACGAGCCGAGCATCCTGAACGCCACCGAGTGCAGGCGGCTCTGGTGCTCGGCGAACCGCTCGCTCACCCAATCTTTCCCGATCATCCGTCACATTCCTCCGTCGCGGCCTGTCATAGGAGATGACCGGCGAACCAGGCCGGTTGTGACAGCACACCGTCGACGATCGGGAGACAACCCATGAAAGCGCACGTCAGCTCCATTCTGCTCGGAGTCCGCGACCTCGACCGCGCCACCCGGTTCTACACCGAGGGCCTCGGCTGGACCGTCAAGCACAACTACGGCGTGTCCGTGTTCTTCGAGCAGGACGGCGGCTCGCTGATCGGCTTCTACGGCCGCGAGGGCCTCGCCGACCAGGTCGGCACGAGCGCCGGCGGCAGCGGCTTCAGCGGCATGGTCCTCCAGTACATCGTCCGCAGCGAGGACCGGGTCGATGAGATCATCGCCGAGGCCGAGAAGGCCGGCGCCACGATCCTCAAGCCACCCGCCGCCCTGCAGTGGGGCGGCTACGGCGCCACCTTCGCCGACCTGGACGGCTACGTGTGGAGCCTCGCCTACAGCGCCCAGGGCAAGGACCAGCCCTACGCGGAGTAGCAACCCCGACGGCGGCGAGGTGCTTTCAGCGCGGCAGTGACGCGCTGTCGATCCTGAACGGAAACGGCTCCCGCACATCAAGCACCTCGTCGCCGCCGACGGCGACGTGTTCCACGTGGTGCTCGCCGGCGAGCCGGAGGAGCCGAAGCCGCAGCGGCTCCTGCTCCACCAGCAGATACCACTGGATGCCGGCGGCGGCGTAGAAGTGCAACTTCAGCAGCCGGTCGTTGCTGGCGTTGCTCGGCGAGACGATCTCCGCGATGAGCGCCACCTGGGCGGCGTCGAGCACCGAGCCCTTGCCGTCGGTGTCGGCAACCACGAAGTCAGCGATCACAATTCGGCCTGTCGCGAGCCTGACGTTGATCGCCTCGAGGAACAGCAGACCTGCCTTGACCGCCGCCGGATACAGCGTCATTCCGAGCACGACCATGACGCGCTCCTGTTGCGACTATATGCTTATGCGCATATGCGTAGCAAGTCCAGCGCTGCTCGGGTCCTCGTCCTGGTCGCCGCGGTGCCTGTCGGGTCCGTGGCGGCGCGGCGGGTCACAGGCGGTGAACGTGGTCCGGCAGGGCGCCGGCGATCCGACCTCCACCGGTCGGCATGTCAAGGTCATGCACGGCGGGCTCGCCGAACGGGGCGATGGTGGGTGGTTCGTCGAGGGGGTCGCGAGGCGTTCTCGGCGGCGGGGTGAGCAGCCGGCGGACGGAGCGGTAGACGCGCACCGCGATCAGCGCGGGCACCAGCGACAGCAGGGCGAGCGCCGCCTCGAGGACGCGGCCGGTTCGGCGGTACGCCGCCGTCGTGGTCTTCTGGGTGTCCTCGACCGCGGCGGTCACGGCCGTGTTCGCCGTGAGGATCGCGTCGAACAGGTCCTTGCCCCGGGCGCTGCGGTCCGCGTCGACGCCGGGGCGGCCGGCGGGCAGGGCGCTGATCGGCAGGGCCACCTGCGCCAGCCACCGCTGTGCGGCCTGGTCCTGGTCGCGGACGAGGACCCGGGTCCGGTCGTCGGGTGCGGCCCGCAGCGCCGCCGACCGGGCGACCGGGTAGTCCGCCGAGCCGGCGCGGAACGCCTCCAGGTAGGCCGGGTCGCCGGTCAGCTGGTACCTGAGCGCGGCGGTGTCGATGTCGGTGAGGTCCCGCAGCATCCGCTGGTTGGCCTGCCGCGCGTCGTCGAGGCCCCGCAGCCGCTCGTCGTGGACGCCGGTGAGGTAGTGGCCGGCGAGCAGCCGGGCGGCGCCGATGGACAGCAGCAGGAGGATGAGCCAGGTGAACTGCGGGCGCAACGTGGCCGCGATCGGTTTCCGCACCTGTGAACCCCCGCAGCCTCGCCCCCAAGCCCCTCCAACGCTAACGTGCCCGGGGCGGCGGCGCGGCCGATTCAGGGGCGCTCCGGGTCAGGCCGCGAAGGATCCGGCGAGCGGACGGAACAGCTCGAGCGGTAGTCCGGTGGCACGGTGCCAGTTGGCGTGGCGCCGTCCGCGCATGTGGCGGCGGTGGCCGTCGCGTCAACCTGCGCGCGGTCCACGAACTGGGCAGTCCCGTCGTCGCCGGTCGCCGCGACCAGACCGGCGACGCCACCGCCGACCAGCAGCAGCCCGAGCGCCGCCACCAGGATCCGGGCGACCGTCCGCCGCCGGTCGGCGTCCCTGCCGTTCACCCCGTGCGCGGTTCCGGCTCGTACCGGCGTCGGACCTGCCTCGGGATCGGCGGGCGCTGCCGGTACCGACGCCGCCGACGCCGGACCGGGCAGCCGCAACGTCGCCGTCGACGGGGCTGCCGGGGCCGGTGCCGAGGCGACCTCCGACAGCATCGCCCGCGCCTGATCGGCCGTGAGCCGCTCGGCCGGGTCGCGGCGCAGCAGCCCTTCGAGCACCTCCCGCAGCGGACCGGCCCGCTCGACCGGGTCCGGCGGCGCGGTGGCCAGGGCGTCGAGGACCTCGGCCGTCGTCCCGCGCGCGTACGGTGTCCGGCCCTCGACACACCAGTACACCGTGGCGCCGAGCGACCAGAGATCCGTCTCGACGCTGGAGACGCGGTCCCGCACCCGCTCCGGCGCGACGTAGGCGGGCGACGCGACCAGCGGCACCTCCGGCCCGTCGACCTCGTCGTGCGGCACCGCGATGCCGAAGTCGCCGAGCAGGACCCGCCCGTCGCCGGTGACCAGCACGTTCGGCGGTTTCACGTCGCGGTGCAGGACGCCCGCCCGGTGCGCCGCGGCGAGCCCGTCCAGCACGGCGAGCCCGACGCCCGCGGCGACGTCCGGTGCGAGGGGTCCGCCGGCGCGCACGACCTCCTCGAGGGAGCGGGACGGCACGTACTCCATGACGATCCACGGCCGGCCGCCGGTGAACAGCACGTCGTAGACCCGCACCACGTTGGGGTGCGCCAGCCGCGCCGCGGCCCGGCCCTCCGCGATCGTGCGCCCCCACAGGTCCGCCAGCCCCGGCAACGCCAGGACCTCCTTGACCGCGACGTCCCGTGCGAGGAGCTCGTCGCGGGCGAGCCACACGCGGCTCATCCCACCCGTGCCGATGACCTTGATCAGCCGGTACCGGCCGGCGACCGTCCCCGAATCCATGAACGTGGTTCGGAGCCGGCGCCCGCCCGGACGGGTCGCTACGCCGGCCGGTCCTTCTTCGGCAGCTTGGACACCACCCAGCGGTACGACTCGTCGACCGCCTCGAGGATCTCCTCGTCGGGGATGTTTCCGCCGACGGTCAGCGTGTTCCAGCCGGACTTGCCGATGTACGGCGAAGCGGCCGCGTCCTGCGGGAACCGCCGCAGCCACTCGTCGGCGGCCTCCCGCGTCGGCGCGCACTTCACGCCCACGGCCGTCCCGTTGCCGAGGAAGGCGAAGATCTTCGGCCCGACCTTGACGACGAGGTCGTCCTCCCACGGGGTGTCCTGCCACGCCCCGGGCTTGGCCATGCAGTGTGCGATCAGCTCGTCCCGCGTCACGCAGCGACCGTACCGGTTAACTCGGTCGGAAGTGTCGTACCTCGCTGTTACGGTGCGGGCGTGACGATTCGAGTGCCATATCTCGGCGATGAGAAGCAGAGTCTGCATGCCAGTCTCAACCGGCACCGCGACGTGGTGCTCTGGAAGCTCGACGGCCTCGACGACGAGCAGCTGCGCCGCCCGATGACCCCGTCGGGCAGCACGATGCTCGGCCTGGTCAAGCACCTCGCCGCGGTCGAGTATGGCTGGTTCTGCGACACGTTCGGCCGTGAGCACGAGCCGCTGCCCTTCCGCGACGACGACCCCGAGGCCGACCTGCGCGTCGAGCCGGGCGAGTCCACCGCCGACGTGCTCGCCTTCTATGCCCGCGCCCGCGCCACCTGCGACGCCGTCATCGACTCCTTAGACGTGGAGGCGACCGGCACCGCCTGGTATGGCGAGAAGGTCTCCCTCCGCTGGGTCCTCATCCACATGGTCGAGGAGGTGGCCCGCCACACCGGGCACCTGGACGTCATGCGCGAGCTCCTCGACGGCGCCACCGGCGACCACCGCCCGGACGAGTAGCAGGGACGCCGGCGGCGCGGCGGTGGACGGTTGGCGGCCGGGCACGGCGGCAGAAGGGCCGGCGGGTGCCGGTCGGGGAGCGGCGCGCTGGCGTCCCGGCGCCGGTGGCCCGCGGTATGCGGGGCCGGCGGCCCGCGGTCGGTGGAGCTGGCGGTCGGCGGCCGAACTGATGGCGATGCTGCTCGTGTCCGGCCGTTGCGCTGTAGCGGCGGCTGGGGTGGCCGGCGCTGGTGGTTGGTGGCGGTGAATGTTGTGGTGGTTGATTCCGTGCGCGACCTCGGGAGCGACTCACGCCGGACTCGGCGGGTGCCCTCAGTGCGTGCCGTCAACGCTGAGCTGACAGTCGCCGCTCACGCATCGGCGCAAGTGCTGGATCAAGGCGGGTGTGGGCTGCGGCGTGGCGCGGGTGCTGGGTAGCGTCGCCGCCATGCCGTTGGCTCCCAGTTCGATGGTTCTTGAAGGCCGCCATGTACGTCTTGAGCCGCTTGCCGAGTCGCATGTGCCCGCGCTGTTCGGCGCCGGCGGGCGGGACGACGAGGTGTGGCGGTGGCTGAGCGCGCCCACTCCGCGTACCGAGGCGGAACTGCGGGAGATCGTGTGCGGGCGCATCAAGGACGTCGAGGACGGGAAGCGGGTCGCGTTCGCCGTGGTGGCTCGGGACGAGGGGACAGCGATCGGCACCACGAACCTGCACAGCTGGCATCGCGGCGACGGGCGGATCGAGATCGGTGGCACGTGGTTCGGCAGGAAGTGGTGGCGTACCGCGGCGAACACCGAGACGAAGCTCCTGACGATGACCTGTGCCTTCGACACGCTCGGCTACGCGGCCGTCGTCTGGCGCATCAGGCCGGAGAACGTCCGCTCCCAAGCGGCGATCACCCGTATCGGTGCCACCCTGAACGGCCGCGAACCGCAGGTCGGCGGCGAGCCGAGCCTGCTGGTCTACACGATGCCCCGAACCGACTGGCCCGCGGCGAAGGCGCGTCTGTCCGAACGCCTGGCGAGTTGATCGAGTAGCGGATGTGGCTGTCATGGTGACCGGATCCGCTATTTGATCAACGGGCGGTGGGGGAGCCGGGTGGGTGGAGGTTGAGGGCGTGGGCGATGGCGCGGAGGGCGGGGACGACGTCGGTGTCGGCGGGTTGGAGCTGGACGCAGACGTGGTCGGCGCCGGCGTCGAGGTGGGCGCGTAGGGCGGCGGCCAGGGCGGGGGCGTCGCCGTGGGCGACGATGCTGTCGATCAGGTGGTCGCTGCCGCCGTCGGCGAGGTCCTCGGGGGTGAAGCCGGCGCGCAGCATGTTGGTGGTGTAGTTGACCCGCTGCAGGTACATGGCGAGGAAGGCGCGGGCGCCGCGGCGGGCGGTGGCCGGGTCGGGGTCCAGCACGGCGGTCTGTTCGGGGGCGACCAGCGCGGCCGGGCCGAGGGCGGTCCTGGCCTCCCGGGTCTGCGTGGGCACGGTGAGGTACGGGTGGGTGCCGGCGCTGCGCTCGGCGGCCAGGGCGAGCATGCGGGGGCCGAGCGCGGACAGCACCCGGTGCTCGGCGGGCACGCCGCGCGCGTCGAGGACGTCGAGGTAGCGGGCCATCGACTCGACCGGGCGGGTGCGGTCCGGGTTGGCCTCGCGGTGCCCGGACCCGATGCCGAGCAGCAGCCGACCGGGGTGTCTGGCGTGGATGCGGTGGAACGAGTCGGCGAGCTCGGCCGCGTCGGACGACCAGATGTTGACGATGCCGGTGGCGATGACGACCGAGTCGGTGCCGTCGAGCAGGGCCTCGGCGGGGCGCAGGTCGGAGCCGGGGGAGCCGCCGAGCCAGACGGTGCCGTACCCGAGCTCCTCGATGGACCTGGCCATCGGCGGATCGAGCAGCGTGACGCCACGCCACACACCGACGGTGCCGAGTCGCTGGCTCCAGTTCATGTTCATCCCCCGTACGACGCGACACCCGGACACAACCACCTAGATCCTAGCGTCCTAGGACGGCGTAGGGGGTGTGTGCGGCGGCATTCGAGGGGGCTCAAGTTTCCTGATGTGGCGCCGATGTCGAGAAGTGCGAGATTCGCCGGATTCCGGGATGGTGCACAGTGGCGGACACGGGAACGGTCAAGGGCGGCGGCTGGCTGGCCGACCGCAGAATCCGGACCAAGATCCTGTTCGCGCTGACAGCGATGGCGCTGACCGCGGTCGTCACGGGGGCGTTCGCGCTGTCGCGGATGTCGGCGATGGACGGCAAGGTCAGCAAGATGCGCGCCGAGAACGTCCAGGAGCTGGTGCTGCTCAGCAAGATCCGCGGCGCCCAGTCGCTGATCAACCACAACGCGGCGATGCAGCTCGGGTCGGGCGGTGACCCGCAGGTCATCGCGTTGGCGCAGAAGGGCACCGGCGACGCGATCAAGCAGCTCAACGCGGCGCTCGAGGAGTACCTGAAGCTGCCCAGGAGCGCCGCCGCGCAGCGGACCGTCGACGAGTTCACGTCGCTGTGGCAGCAGTTCACCGGGGCGATGGCCGACCTCGCCCAGGGCAAGCCGGCGACGATCGACTTCAACAAGGTCGTGCCTGGCATGGAGGCGGCGGTCGCCGAGCTGGCCGACCACCAGGCCGCCGACGCCGACGCCGCGGTGCAGGACGCCCACTCGCAGTACTCCACCGCCCGGCTGCAGGTCCTGTTCACCCTGATCGTCGGGCTGGTCGTGGCGACCGCGCTGGCCCTGTACGTCGCCGCGTCGATCACCCGCCGGCTCGCCCCCGTGGTGGGGGCCATGGACGCGATGGCGGCCGGGGACCTGTCAACGACCGCGCCGGTCGGCGGCCGGGACGAGATCGGCAGCATGGCGGGCGCCGTCAACCGGGCCACCGCCAGCGTCCGGGAGACCGTCGCGGCCCTCGCGCGCAGCGCCGAGCTGGTGGCCCGCAGCTCCAGCCAGCTCGACGCGGTCACCGCCGGGGTCGCCGGCAGCGCGCAGGCGGTGTCCGCGCGGGCCCGGGAGGCCGACCAGACCGCCGCCCAGGTCTCCGGCAACGTGCAGACGGTCGCCGCCGCGTCCGACGAGATGTCGGCGTCGATCCGGGAGATCGCCCGCAACGCCAGCGAGGGGGCCCGGGTCGCCGGGCAGGCCGTCACCGTCGTCACCACCACCAACGACACCGTGTCCAAGCTCGGCCAGTCCTCGGCCGAGATCGGCGACGTGGTCAAGGTGATCACGTCGATCGCGGAGCAGACGAACCTGCTCGCGCTCAACGCGACCATCGAGGCGGCCCGGGCGGGGGAGGCCGGCAAGGGCTTCGCCGTCGTGGCGGGCGAGGTCAAGGAGCTGGCGCAGGAGACCGCCCGCGCCACCGAGGACATCGCCACCCGGGTCCGCGCGATCCAGGCCGACACCGACAGCGCGGTCGCCGCGATCGAGCAGATCAGCATGATCATCGGGCAGATCTCGCAGTACCAGACGACGATCGCCTCGGCCGTCGACGAACAGACCGCGACCACGAGCGAGATGACCCGCAACGTCGGCGAGGCCGCCGGTGGCGCGCAGACGATCGCCGCCACGATCGCGGAGGTGGCCGCGGCCGCGGAGGAGACGAACCGCAGCGTGGCGGCCGGCCGCGAGGCCAGCGGCGAGCTCGCGGGCCTGTCCGGCGAGCTGCAGCGGCTGGTGTCCCGCTTCAAACACGTGTGACAGCGCGTCCGGATCTCCGGACAGTTGCCGGACATCCGGACGGGCATCGGCCACTTACGATTTTCAGGTGTCCACACCGACCGCGTTGGCGGCCTTCGCTGAACACCTCCGGGGCTGCAGACGCCTGGCGGGGGAGCCGTCGCTGCGCGAGATCGAGCGGCTGACCCGGCAGGCCGGCCGCCCGTACCCGCGGGCGACGATCGACGACAAGCTGCAGGGCCGCACGGTGCCCGACTGGGGCTTCGTGGAGGCGTTCGTCGCCGCCTGCGACCGCAACGCCGGCGGGACCGGGGACGTGGATCTCACGTACTGGCGCCGCGAGCACCTGCGGATGCTCGCCGACCTCGCCGCGCAGCGGGCCGAGCGGCGCAACGCCCCGGTCGAGCCGGAGGCCCCGCTCGAGGTGACGGTCAAGCTGCACGACGTCGGGTTCGTCGTCACCCGCGGGCCGAACGGCCTCGAGGAGGTGCCCGGCAGCGGGCACCGGGTGCGGCTCGTCGTCGAGGCGCCCAGCATGCCCGCCGTCGTCCTGCACGCGCTGCGGCCGGTCGTGCTGTCGCGGCGGGAGACGCCGGCCGGGGACTTCAACCCGCACCTCGGGTCGGTGGACGTCCGGCAGTTCGACGTGTTCCTGGACGAGCCAGCGCCGCGGCTCCTGCCGATCGGCGGCGGCGCGGACTTCCCGTTCAAGGTCGCCCCGGCCGATCCGGAGGTGTTCGACCTGGTCGTACACCTGGACAGCGGCGACGTGGAGTGGGCGCTCGACCTGGAGTGGACGTGCGCCGGCCGCAGCGGCGTGCGCCGGGTCGACCTGGCGGGCCACCCGTTCCGCACCATCGCCGACACATCGACAGCGAGCGGAGCAGTATGACAGGCATCAGCGGCGGCGGGCGGGCATGGGCCGCGCAGATCCTCGACCGGCCGGTCCGCCGGACGTCGCCGGCCGCGGGCGCGGAGCAGCCGCCGTTCCTGGCGGAGGTGGTGTCGCGCTCGCACGTGACGTTCGTGCAGAGCCCGGGTTCGGACGTCGGACCGGTGGCGGTGCACGTCCCGGTCACGGGACACAACCTGTTCCTGGACGTGACCGCCGAGGGTGGCCCCGTGGTGCTGCGGTCGTTGACGGCCGAGGTGGTCGGCCGTGGGCCGCTGGTGGCCGAGGGCACCAGTTTCGCGACGCCGCGGACGCCGGACCTGGTCCTCGATCCGCGGCTGGCGCCGGTCGCGGGGCGCTCGGTGCAGGCGTACGAGGAGCTGGAGATCCCGCAGCACGAGGTGCTGCTGCTGGGCGGTGCCGCCGCGCAGGTGCGGCCGGCCCGGGACGCGTACGGGCGGCGGCTGCGGCCGGGCCCGGTGTGGCCGCTGGAGGTGCCGGCGGGCGCGGCCTGCCGGATCGTGCTCGCGGTCGTCACCGACGAGCCGGACCTGCTGCGGTGGCGGCTGCACGCCGTCGCGACGCAGGGCGGCCGGACCTGGCAGCTGGAGTGGGACCTGCGGATCTCCGCCCGTCCGGTGATGCGGAAGTTCGTGCCCGGCGGGAGCGGGCCGATCCCGGTGCCCGTCCACGAGCGGTTCCCGCAGCACTGGCAGCCGCGGTGGCCGGTCGGACCGGCGCCGTTGCCGCGCGGCGCGGACGAGGCGGTGCGGCTGCCCGCGATCGCGCAGGCGGGGCGCGTGGTCGCCGCGGACGGGGCGCTCGTCATCACCGTCGACGAGTGCGAGGTCCCCGACGACCCGGTCGGGTTTCCGGGGCTGCCCGCCGGCACGAGGTTGTGGGTGTACGGCACGGTGGGGCTGGCCGCGGCGGGCCTGACGGAGGTGACGGCGGCCGTGCTGCCACCCGGCGGCGGGCGGGAGCCGCTGGACAGCGGGCTGATCGAACTGATCATCGGCATGTACTCCGCCGCGGTGCACCAGGGCTGGCGGATGCGGGTCAACGACGTCATCGGGTTCGGCCGGCCGATCGACGTCGGCGGCAGGGAGATCGGCGGGGCGCTGATCACGCACGCCGCCGGCGACGGCGCGTGGTTCCCGGCGGACTGGCCGCCGCTGCTGCTGGTCCCGCTGTTCGACGGCGAGATGGAGGCGGTCGGGCGGCACGGCCGGGGGAGGGTGCTGGCGAACCTGGCCGCCACCGAGTCGTGCTTCCCCTACCCGTGGTGGTTCGACCCGTCCCGGCCGCCGGTCGTCGACCCGGACACGTACGACGGGTCCACCGTCCTCGATGACGTCAGCAACCTCCGCGACGAGAACGTGATGGTGGTGGAGGGCCCGGGCGAGCTGATGATCATCGTGGACCGGGAACGGCACGCGGTCCTCGGCGGGGCCTGGACCCAGATGCCGCCGCGGTTCGCGCTCATCCCGCGGTACACGACGATGACGGGCCGGGCGCGGGTGTGGTGGCCGGACCAGTCGGCGCCGAGCGAGGTGGTCGCCGCGCTGCCGCGGTCGCAGAACCAGGCCGGGGTGCACTTCCTGCTGTTCATCCAGGGCGGCTCGGCGGTGACGGTCGACCCGATGGAGGACGGGTTCGTCGTCGGCCTGCCGGTGGACGACTGGTATGCGATGGGCACCCACCTGCGGGCCGGGCGGCCGATCGAGTGGCGGACGGGCGACGGCACCCGGCTCAGTGTCGGCTATTCGGGCGGATAGGCGCCCGGATGCGAGGCCAGCAAGCCGTTTGCAAGAACGGCGGGGTTAGCTGGGGCACGTGAAAGAAACACTACGGCTGGTGCGGCGGGTGCCGGCCGGGCGGCGCGCCGTGACCCGGCTCGCGCTCGGCGTGTCCGTCGTCGACGAGTTCCTGTTCGACGGTCTGGAGTGGTGGGAGCTGATCGACCCGGCCGACGGGGACGAGCAGCCCGCCGCGGCCCTGGCTGCCGTCCGGCCGGGTGAGTCCATCGTCCGACTGGTCGGTCTCGTCGCGCCGGGCGGACGCTCCGACCTCGCCGTTCAGGTGCTGATCTCGTTGGTGGACGCCCTGCGGGCCGGTCCAGCCCGTAGGCTCGTCGCGGCGCCTCTGGCGCACGGCGAGGAGCTCCTGGAGGCCGCAGGCTTCGGACCGTACGACGACGGATCGTTCGCCGTGGAGCTGTAGCCAGCGTCCGCGGCCGAGGTGGAGCTCCGGGAGTTGCCTATCCTGCAGATTAGGATCCTGGGCCCGCTCGAGGTCGTCGGGGAGAGCGGCCCGGTCGACACCGGCACCCCGAAGCAGCGCGCCGTGCTGGCGATGCTGACGATGCAGCCCGGCCGGACCGTGTCCGTGCAGCGGCTCATCGACGAGCTGTGGTCCGACGAGCCGCCGGAGCGGGCGATCGCCTCCCTACAGGCGTACGTGTCCCGCCTCCGCCGCGCCCTCGAACCGGGGCGTACCGCCCGGGACCGCTCGACGGTGCTGGTCAGCCGCGCGCCCGGGTACCAGCTGATGGTGCCGGCGGACGCGGTGGATGCCGCCCGGTTCGCCGCCGCGGTCGAGCAGGCCCGCACCGGCTCCGACCCGGCCGTGGCGCTGCAGGTGCTCACCGACGCGCTGCACCTGTGGCGCGCGGATCCGCTGCCCGAGCTCGGCGACTCCCCGCTGGCCCGCGCCGAGCGGGGCCGCCTGCAGGAGCTGCGTCTGATCGCCGTCGAGGAGCGGTCGGAGGCGCTGCTGCGGCTCGGACGTGCCGCTGAGGTCGCCTACCTGAGCGAGAGCGCCCTGGCCGAGGCCCCGTATCGGGAGCGGCTGTGGGGTCAGCTGATGCTCGCGCTGTACCGGTCGGGGCGGCAGGCCGAGGCGCTCGCCGCCTACGGCCGGGCCCGGGCCGGCCTGGTGGACGAGCTCGGCATCGAACCGGGTCCGGCCCTGCAGCAGCTCGAGCAGGACATCCTCCGGCAGGCCCCACACCTTGCCGAGCCGGCGCCGGCCGCCCCGACGTCCGGCACCCCGGCGGCCACCCGGCCAGGTCCGGCGGGGCCGGTCAGCGCCCCGCCCGTGGGCGACATGTCCGACACACCGTCGGAAAGCGGCGCGGCCGAGCAGAGCGACAGCGATGTGGCAGGGCCCGCCGGCGAGGGGCGCGACGCCGACGACGGCGGGCTGGTCGGGCGGGACGCCGAGCTGCGGACCGTGCAGGAGCTTCTCGCCAGCACGGCCGCCGGCAGGGGGCGGTTGCTGCTCGTCTCCGGCAGCCCGGGCATCGGCAAGTCCGCGCTGCTGCGGGAGCTCGCCGCCCGCGCCACCGGGCTCGTCGGCACCGGGACCGGCGTCGACGGGGAGGCGCCGCCGGTGTTCCTGCCGTGGGCGCAGATCCTGCGGGCCGTCTCCGCCGCACCCGGCGCCGCCGACGCCCTCGCCACCGCGTTCGCGCCGTACGGGAACCTGCCCGCCGTCCTGGACCCGACGCTGAGCGAGGCGCTGCCGCTGCCCGCCGCCGAGCGGATCGCCGACCCGGAGCTGGCCAGGTCCCGGCTGTACCAGGGGATCGTCGACGGCCTGTGCCGGCTCGCCACGCACCGGCCGCTGGTCCTCGTCGTCGACGACGCGCACTGGCTGGACGCGCCGTCGACGGTGCTGCTGACCATGTTCGCCAAGGCCGTCCGGCGCAGCGCGGTGCTGCTCGCCGTCGGCTACCGGGAGGCCGAGCTCGCCCCGGAGGCACCGCTCGCGGGCGCGCTGGGGGAGCTGCTCGCCGACCCGTCCGCGGTGCGGCTGCCGCTGCAGGGGCTCGGCGCCGACGGGGTGTCCGCGCTCGCCCGGGACGTGACCGGCGCCGACGTGCCCGCCGAGACCGTCGAGATGCTGCTGGACCGCACCGGCGGCAACCCGTTCTTCGTGGTGGAGCTGCTGCGGGTCCTCGTCGCCGAGCACACCCTCGCGCCGGAGCACGTCCCGGTGCGGGTGCAGGAGGTGGTCCGCCGCCGCCTCGCCAAGCTGCCTGTGCAGGTGAACGCGGTCATCGCCGTCGCGTCGGTGCTCGGCCGGGACGTGTCGGTGCCGGTGCTGCGCGAGGTCGTGCAGATCGACGAGCTGGCGCTGTTCGACACGCTCGACACCGCGGTCGTCAGCGGGGTCCTGACCGCGACCGACGACCCGGGGCTGCTGCGCTTCTCCCACGACCTGGTCCGCCAGACCGCGTACCTCGACCAGGGGCCGCTGCGCCGGGCCAGGCTCCACGCCCGGGCCGCCCAGGCGCTGCGCGACACGGGCCTCGCCACCGTCGCGGAGCTGGCCGCGCACCTGCGGGCCGCGCTGCCGGTGCTGTCACCGTTCGACGTGGTGCCCGCGCTGGTCGAGGCGGCCGGCGAGGCGTACGACCTGACCGCCCACGAGCAGGCGTCGGCGCTGCTGGTGGAGGCGATCGGGGTGCTGCACCGCGCCCCGGCCGGCGAGCGGCGCGACGTCGCGGAGCTCGACCTGCGGATCCGGCTCGCGTACATGCACCAGGCGACCGACGGCTACCTGGCGCCGTTCGTGGCGGCACAGTACGCGGCGATGGAGCCGCTGCTGGTGCGGCTGCGCGGCCGGCCGGTGCTGGACATCCTGCCGGCGCTGTGGGGGTACGCGTCGTTCCACACCGCAGCCGGCGACGTCGCGCGGGGCGTCGCGATGGCCCGCTCGGCGAGCGAGCAGGGCAGCACCGACCCGTGGGCGACGATCGTCGCGGAGGTCCACGAGGGCGCGGCGGCGCTGTCGGTGCTGGACCTGCCGCGCGCCCGCGGGTGCTTCGAGACGGCGCTGGAGGCGCTGCCCGGCGGCGACCTGCCGGTGTTCCCGATCGTCAACTGGGACCCGGTCGTCGGCGCGCAGGCACCCGCGGCGATCGTGTGCGGGATGCTCGGCGACCACGAGGCCGCGGAGCGGCACCTGCGGTCCGCCCGGGAACGTGCCGCCCGGGTCGGCGAGCCGTTCCTCGACATGTACATCAGCCACTACGCCGCGGCCGTCGCCGCCGACCGGTTCGACGGGCCGGCGACGATCACGGCGGCCCGCGCCACGCTGCGCCTCGCGGAGCGCGGCGGCCACCTGGAGTACCAGGCGCTCGCGGCGATGGTGCTCGGCTGGGCCGAGGTCCGCACCGGCGACCTGACCGGGGTGGACCGGATGGCGAAGGCGCGCGCCGCCCTCGGCGAGGGGATCCGCCGCTTCGGCCGGCTGGAGGCGCTCTACGCCGACGCGCTGCTCACCCTCGGCCGGGACACCGAGGCCGCCGAGGTCGCCGGCGCCGCGCTGGAGCGGGGCCTGCCGGGCCAGGGCGGCCTCGCGGAGCCTGACCTGCGCCGCATCCACGCCCTGGCGAAGGGCGACGCGGCCGAGGCCGAGGAGGCGCTGCGGCTGGCCCGCAAGCTGCACTACGCGGGCGCCGCCACCCGCGTCGAGGCCGCCCTCGAACGCCTGCCGTCATAGGGGGACGCCGCCCGACGGCGCGGGCTCGGCGGCCTCGACGCCGACGTGCCGGCGCAGCGGGACGGCGACGACCTGCGGGTCGGGCCGCGGGTGGCGCCTGATGATGTACGCGGCCAGCTGGTCGAACCGCTCCGCCTGGACGGTGAGCAGCAGCCGCCACTCCTCGGCCTCCACGAGCGTGCCGTCGCGCCAGCCCATGGACAGCACGGGGCCCTCGACCCGCGCCGCGACGGCGAGCCGCGTGTGGATGACCGAGCGGGCCACGTACGCCGCGTCCTGCTGGCTCGGGAACCCCGTCGACACCTCGAGAAAGTCCATCACGGGGAGGCAGCGTAACGGGTCCGGGCGCGCCGCACGACGGCGATCCGGACGGTGTGCGAAAGCGCGATGGACGGTGTCAGGGACGGGCGGCGGCCGGGAGCGGGGCCTCGACAGTGGCCGCGTCGGTCCCGGCGACGGCCGCGGTGGAGGGCCGGCGGCGCAGGAGACGCAGGGCGGGCAGCTCGACGCCGTGGTGGACGGCCATGGCGCCGAGAAGGCTGCTGGCGAACACCGACACGGTGATCAGGGCGGCGACGAGCGGGCCGGCGCGGTGCGGCAGCAGGCCGAGGCGGTCGTAGGTGAGGTACGTCAGGTAGTGCACCAGGTAGAACGCGAACGACACCTCGCCGAGGTACCGCAGCGACGGGCGGGTCCAGACGGTGCGGACGCCGGCGAGGTCGGCGCGGGCGGCCGCGGCGACGACGAGGGTCACGGGCACGAGCGTCAGGGCGTGCTGGTTGAGCGGGTACGGGGCCTTCAGCGCGAGGACGGCGCCGGCCCCGACCAGCACGAACGACCAGCGCAGGCCCGGGCCGCGCCAGGCGCCGGACCGCACGAGCAGCGCCACGGCGATCCCGAGGGTGAACTCGGCCATCCGGACCGGCGGGAACACGTAGCCGAGCCAGAGCGCGAACGGGCGGTCGGCGGACGTGAGGGCGGCGCCGATCCCGAGGACCGCGGCGACCTGGAGGGCGGCGACCGTCCACAGACCTCTGGGTCCGAGCCGGCGCAGCAGCCGGTACAGGAGCGGAAAACACAGGTAGAAGAACGCCTCGCACGACAGCGACCAGCTCACCGGGTTGAGCGCGCGGAAGACCGACGTGTGCGGCAACCAGGTCTGGGTGAGCGTCAGGTGGGTGGCCAGCTGCAGCGGTGAGGCGCCGCCGACGACGACCAGGGCGAGGAGGGTGGTCACCAGCGTCGCCGGGTAGATCTTGGTGAACCGCCGCCAGTAGAACGGGCCGGGCCTGGCGGACCAGGTCAGGACGAAGCCGGACAGCACGAAGAAGAACGAGACGCCCATCGCGCCGCCGTTGACCAGCAGCGCCCACAGCACGGCCCGGACCGGTCGCGGGGCGACCAGGTCCGAGTCGTAGAAGAGCTCCAGGGTGTGCTGGCCGAACACGACGAGCGCCGCCGCCCAGCGCAGACCGGTGAGGGCCGGCAGGCGGCTGTCGCGGTTCACGGTGAATGTCTAGCCACTCTTCCCGGCCGGCGCACGCCGAGCCGGGAAGAATTCACCCCGATGTGACCAGTGGTCACCTCACCTGACCGCCATGTCACCGCCGGTCCCGCTCGCGGTCACGGTCACGGTCACGGCCACGGCCGGAAGGCAGGCGCGTCGTCATCATCGTCATCAGGCTGAGCGCGATGATGACGAGGCCGATGACGATGTTGTTGGCGATGGAGCCGCCGGACGGGTGGGCGCCCTGGATGACCCACGGGGCGACGAACGTCCACACGCCGAGCACCACCGGCACCCAGGTGAGGCCGTGGGTGCGCCCGTACGCCGCGGCGAAGCCGACGGCGAGGAAGCTGACGGCCACACCACAGATGAAGTTGTTGACCGCGAGGTCACCCTCGAACGGCGCGAAGCCGACGATCCAGGGCGACAGGGTGAGGTAGATCCCGGCGAGCAGCAGCCCACCGTCGGTGATGTGCGCGGTCGGCGTCTCCGCCGCGCGGTCGTAGTGGGCCCGCAGCTCGAGGATGTCCGGGTGCTGTTCGAGGTCCGCGATCGGACGGGTCATGACGGTCCCCTTTCGTTGTCGACCTCGGGGTTGTCTAACCCGTACCGCTGAGAACTAACACGAATTGGGTGGGTACGGCGGCGGCGCTGCAGACGCCGGCCGCCGCACCCCGGTTCGCGATGGGAGCCGCGAAAAGGGTTGGCATCACCTCCGGTGGATCGATAGCCGTCGCGACCATAGGTGAAATCAGGACGCTTGTCCCGGGAGCGCTCCCATGCCAGAATCAGCGCCACCTCGCGTCTGGGAGCCGACGGGGCACACGCAGCGACTGGCTTATGTACCAACGCCGCCGCACTGTCGCGTGCCCGTATTCCGCCCAGAAACTTTCACGAGGAGCACCCCACACATGACCACCCGGACCCAACGCTGGATGCGTGTGGCGTCCGTCGGCCTCCTGGCCGCCGGCACGCTGTTCGTCATGCCGGCAGGACCCGCACACGCCGCCGCCGGCTGTACGGTCGTCTACTCGGTACGCAGCCAATGGCCGACGGGCTTCACCGGCGATCTGCTGGTGACGAACCTCGGCGACCCCCTGACGAGCTGGAACGTGTCCTGGACGTTCGCCGGCAACCAGCAGGTGCAGCAGAGCTGGAACGGCGACTACACCCAGACCGGCAGCCAGGTGACGATCCGCAACGCCCCCTGGAACGGCAGCCTGCCCAGCAACGGCACCGTCAACCCGGGCTTCAACGCCGGGTACAGCGGCACCAACGTCAACCCGACGAGCTTCTCGCTCAACGGCGTGACCTGCACCGGGCCGAACCAGGCGCCGACGGCCGCCATCACCTCGCCGGCCGCCAACACCCGGTACACGGCGCCGGCGACGATCCCGATCGCCGTCACCGCCAGCGACCCGGACGCCGGTGACTCGATCGCGAAGGTCGAGTTCTACCACGACGGCCTGCTGCTCGGGCAGGACACGACCGCCCCGTACACGTACAGCTGGGCCAACGTGCCGAGCCAGACCGGGGCGTACAGCCTGCAGGCGAAGGCCTACGACAGCAAGGGCGCGGTGACCACGTCCGCGGCGGTGCCGGTGTTCGTCGACCCGTTCGTCGGGCCGTCGATCGTGGCCACGCCGTCGCCGCTGACCGTGCCCGAGGGCGGCTCGACGCCGCTGTCGGTCAAGCTGAACCAGGCACCCACCTCGAACGTGACGGTGGCGGTCGCCCGTACCGGCGACACCGACATCACCGTGTCACCGACCTCGCTGACGTTCACGGCCGCGAACTGGAACGTCGCGCAGGTCGTCACCGTCTCCGGCGCCCAGGACGCGGACACCACCAACGGTGCCGCGACGATCAACCTGACCGCTACGGGTTGGGCGTCGGCGTCGGTACCGGCGAACGAGAGCGATGACGACGTCGCCGGTGGCGTGTACGTCCAGCGGTTCCTCGAGCAGTACCAGAAGCTGCACAGCTCCGGGTACTTCTCGCCGGAGGGCGTGCCCTACCACTCGATCGAGACGCTCGTCGTCGAGGCGCCGGACTGGGGCCACGAGACCACGTCCGAGGCGTTCAGCTTCTGGCTGTGGCTGGAGGCGCAGTACGGCCGGGTGAAGCAGGACTGGGCCCCGTTCAACAAGGCCTGGGACACGATGGAGAAGTACATCATCCCCACCCACGCCAACCAGCCGACCGGCGGCTACAACCCGAACGACCCCGCCGACTACGCGCCCGAGGCCGGGCAGCCCAGCCTGTACCCGCAGCAGGGCGGCCACCTCGACTCGTCGGTGAAGGTCGGTGTCGACCCGCTGTACACGGAGCTGACCTCGACCTACGGCAACACCGACGTGTACGGCATGCACTGGCTCGAGGACGTCGACAACGTCTACGGCTTCAGCTCGTGCACCCCGCAGCCGGGCTCCACGGTGTCGTACATCAACACCTACCAGCGCGGCCCGCAGGAGTCGGTGTGGGAGACCGTCGCCCACCCGTCCTGTGAGGACTTCCGCTTCGGCGCGAAGGCCAACGGCGGCTTCCTGCCGCTGTTCATCGACGGCTCGCCGGCCAAGCAGTGGCGCTACACCAACGCCCCCGACGCCGACGCGCGCGCCATCCAGGCCGCGTACTGGGCGCAGCAGTGGGCCTCGGCCCAGGGCAAGGCCGCGGACGTCGCCACCGTCGTGGGCAAGGCCGCCAAGATGGGCGACTACCTGCGGTACGCGATGTACGACAAGTACTTCAAGAAGCCCGGCTGCACGTCGACGGGCTGCGCCGCCGGCACCGGCAAGGACTCCGCCGCGTACCTGCTGAACTGGTACTACGCGTGGGGCGGCGACGCGGGCGGCCAGTGGTCGTGGCGCATCGGCTCCAGCCACAACCACCAGGGCTACCAGAACCCCCTGGCGGCGTACGTGCTGTCCAACGTCACCGGGTTCGCGCCGCGCTCGCCTTCGGCGAAGGGCGACTGGCAGACCAGCCTCGGCCGGCAGCTGGAGTTCTACCAGTGGCTGCAGTCCTCCGAGGGTGCGTTCGCCGGTGGTGCCACCAACAGCTGGGGCGGCAACTACTCGGTGCCGCCGGCCGGCACGCCGACCTTCTACGGCATGTTCTACGACGAGAAGCCCGTCTACCACGACCCGCCGTCCAACCAGTGGTTCGGCTTCCAGGCGTGGTCGGTGGAGCGGGTCGCGGAGTACTACTACGCGACCGGTGACGCCAAGGCCAAGACGATGCTCGACAAGTGGGTGGCCTGGGCGATCGCGAACACGACGTTCACCGCGAACGGCGACTTCAAGATCCCCGACACGCTCCAGTGGACCGGCGCGCCGGCGACCTGGAACCCGGCCAGCCCGGCCGCGAACACCAACCTGCACGTCAGCGTGGTCAGCACCGGCACCGACGTGGGCATCGCGGCAGCGTACGCCCGCCTGCTGACCTACTACGGCGCGAAGGCCAACAACACCGCGGCGAAGACCACGGCGAAGAAGCTCCTGGACGGCATCTGGCTGCACACCGACAGCAAGGGCGTCGGCATCCCGGAGACCCGCACCGACTACAACCGCTTCGACGACATCTGGTCCTCGTCCAACCAGCAGGGCCTGTACATCCCGTCCGGGTACAGCGGCGTCATGCCCAACGGTGACGTCATCGCCCCCGGGAAGTCCTTCCTGGACACCCGCTCCTTCTACAAGAACGACCCGAACTGGCCGGCCGTGCAGGCCTACCTGAACGGGACCGGCCCCGCGCCGACGTTCACCTTCCACCGGTTCTGGGCCCAGTCCGACATCGCGATGGCGATGGCCGACTACGGTCTGCTGATCGGCGGCTGACGCACCACCCTCGCACCGGCGACCACCGTCTCTCTTGAGGCGGTGGTCGCTGGTGTACCGGCGGCCACCGTGCGTCTGTCCGCGCGGTGGGGCCTCACCGCAGTGCACCGGCGGCCACCGTGCGTCTGTTCGCGCGGTGGGCGCTGCTTGTTCTCACGGCCAGGTCCCAGCTCGTGGCCAGCTCGTGGCCAGGTGGTGGCCAGGTGCGCGTGCCAGGCTGCTCCGGTGACCGTGGATCCTGCGTCGCACTGGTTGGGCCCCGCGTGGGACGTGCCGGCGAACGTCCTGATCGCCTACGCCACCACCGGCGAACGGCACCGGATGCCCCTGGAGGAGTGGGCGACCCACGGGCCCGGACCCCGGCACGGCACCCGTCCCCGTGTCGCGTACGACCGGCGCACCGGCGACGAGCTGCCGCTGACCGTGGTGCCGCTGCGGTACCGCAACGACCTCGAGTCACGGTCCCTGATCGCCGCCGGCCGGATGCCGCCGCCGTGGCCGCACGCGTGGCGCACCGAGGACTGGGGCGAGCCGCCGTGCGAGCTGGCCGGCCCCCGGCCGCTGCGGCCGCATGGCACCGTCCGCCGGCTCGCGCTCGCGGGCCGCTGGCCCGAGCTCGCGTCGACCGCCTGGCCGGTCGAGGCCGCCCCGTCGCTGTGCGACGTCCTCGACTCGGACCTCGACGTGCCCGTCCGCGGCGCACTGGTCGACCGCCTCGCCCGCCTCGACTTCGCCCCCGCCGCCGGCGTGATCCGGCGCCAGCTGGGCCGCTTCGTGTACGTCGAACCCGACCTCACCGCCGCCCGTCGCTGCCTGCACGCCCTGAGCACCATGACCGGCACCGCCTTCGCCACCCTGCTCACCCACGCCTGGTTCAACGGCTGGCCGGCGCCGGTCCCGCAGTGGGCCGCCGAGGAGGTCGAGGCCGCCAACGGCTACGCGCTCGGCCAGGTCGACGACGCCGGGCGCTGGGTGTCCGCCTGGGACATCCCAGGCTGGGACTTCGGCGCGGGACGGCCCGGATCCGCTGGTACGTTGGGGCGTGTCCCAGATTGACGGACGGCCCGCGACGGTCGAGGACGTGCACGCGCTGGCGGCCGGGATGCCGCACGTCACGGTCGTCCACGGCTCCGGCGACAACCCCGTCTACCAGGTCGGCGGCAAGTCCTTCGTCTTCTTCCGCAACCCGCGCCCCGACGCGGTCGACCCCGTCACCGGCGAGCGGTTCCCCGACGTGATCGTCTTCTGGGTCGAGTCCGACGCGGACAAGCAGGCCCTGATCCAGGACGCGTCGACGCCGTTCTTCACCACCGCCCACTTCAACGGCCACCCGTCGGTGCTGCTGCGGGCCTGCCGGATCGGCGAATTGACCTACGCCGAGCTCGCCGAGGTCGTCCAGGACGCGTGGCTGTCCCGCGCCTCGGCCCGCCGGGCGGCCGCCTGGCTCGCCGCTCGCTAACCTTGGCACCGTGGCCTGGATGCTGATCGAGGACAGCTTCCCGTCTCCGTATGGCGGTGTCGCCGTCACCGGCCGACCTCACGAAGGCGACCTCTCCCGTGGCGACCGGCTCTGGCTGACCGACGGCACCACCCAGCACCCGGTCACGATCGCCCGCGTCCTGCACATGTGCGGCCGCCGCCCGCGAGACGTCGCCCCCGCCGGCCTCAACACCGCGATCGAGCTGACCGGAGTCCCGCCCGGCCTGACCCTCACCGGCCTGCGGCTGCTCGGCGGCGCGGCATGAACCCCGCCGCGGGTGACCTCGCCCAGGCCATCCAGGCGGAGTTCGACCGGACCGGCGTGGTCCTGCCGGTCTTCCCGCGGCCCGACGTCGCCTGCCCGCCAGAGCATGCGGTGGTCGGCGCCGGCCAGCGCACCACGCGCGTGTCGATCTACGACTGGGAGCACCGGACCACCCCGCCGGTCGGCAGGTCGTACAGCATCCGGTGCTACGACGGCACGCTCGGCATCGCCGACGGCTGGGTGCCCGACCTGCCCACGGCCGCCGCCCTCGCGGCCCGGTGGCAGTCCGGCGACACCGCCCCGGCCCTCGCCGCGGCGTTCCCGCTGCTCGGCCCCGTCGAGATGCTGGCCGCCCGCGAACGCGGCGACCAGCGCGAATACATGTGGCACCGGTACGCCTCGAACCACCGAGGCTGGGTCCACGCGCCGCTCGTCCCGTTCATCGTCGCCGCCTTCCACGAGCCCCGCCTCCGCGCCCTGACCCCCGTCCTCGTCAGCCACATGCGGGTGTTCAGCGTCTGCGACCCGTCCTCGCCGGCAAGGGCCTACCCGTGCGTCACCGCCCTCGCCGACGACGTGTTCCGGGTGTGGCTGCGCGTCGGCCCCGACCTCGGTGAGACCGACACCGCCGGCAGCATCGCCCTGCTCCTCGCCACCCCCTGACCCGCCGGTGCTGTCTCGGCGACGGCATCGGCCTCAGGTGGTGCCGGCGGTGTGGGGTCGGCGTCGGTCATGATCGGCGAGGCGGCGGTGCCGAAACGGTCGGGCCGGTACGATCCGGCTGTGGGTGAGGAGCTCCTGGACGACTTCATCAGAGCCAACCGAGAGCGGGACCTCGGCGTGTACGGGGTGCACGTGCACCGGGAGGGCGACGAGGACGTCGAGCGGCGGGTGCGGTCCGACGACCGGGTCAACCTGTATTCGGTGTCGAAGACGTTCACGTCCGTCGCGCTCGGCATCGCGGAGGCCGAGGGGCGGCTCAGCCTCGACGACCGGCTTCTCGACCACTTCCCGGAGCTGCGGCCCATCGCGGCCGACGGGGTCGAGGACGTCACGCTGCGGCACCTCGCCACGATGGCGAGCGGCACGAGCCACGAATGGTTCGCCGACATGCGGGTCGACGCGCTCGACCTGCTGCACGAGATCGTGGCCGCGCCGCTGGACGCCGTGCCGGGGACCCGGTTCGCGTACACCGACTCCGGGCCGTACGCGATCGGGCGGGTCATCGCGCGGGCCACCGGCGCCGACGTGCGGGACTTCCTGATGCCGCGGCTGTTCGTGCCGCTGGACCTGCACAACCCGGCCTGGCACACGTGCCCGCAGGGGTTCCCGTTCGCGGCGAGCGACCTGTTCCTGCGCACCGGCGAGCTCGCCCGTTTCGCGCGGCTGCTGCTGCGGGAAGGCAAGTGGAACGGCCGGCAGCTCGTCCCGGCGGACTACGTGCGGCGGATGACGCAGGAGTTCGCGGACACGAGCAGCATCATCGAGAGCGAGCGGTTCAACCACGGCTACGGGCTCGGCGTCTGGATCGACCGGGACGGCATGTACCGGATGGACGGCCGCTACGGCCAGTACGCCGTCATCTGCCCGGCCCGCCGCGCCGCCGTCACCGTCACCGCCCACTCCGAGCGCGAGGTCGACCTGCTCGAGGCCATCCACGAGCTCATCCTCGACCGCCTGGGCTGAGCGGCACGGCCGCGGCGCTAACCGCGGGCCTTCACGGCCGCGACCAGGTTGTCGAGGCGGCCGCGGATGGCGGCGCCGGTGACGTGGTCGAAGTAGTCGCGGGAGCTGACGATCTCGCCGTCGCGGACCCTGAGCACGAAGATGCCAGGCTGCGAGAACGGTTTGCCGTCGGCGGTGCCCTGGTACTCGAACTCGGCGATCACCACCTCGGGGTCGGTGGTCTCGTGGATGGTGATGTTGGTGGCGCGGCGGTCGAGCGCCGGTCCGGTGCCGGTCGGCGTGAAGTGCGCGCGCAGCTCGTCCCGGGAGCGCAGCGCCGGACCGCGCAGCGGGTCGAACGGGTGCACGACGTGCGTCTGCTCGGCGTACAGGTCCGGCAGCTCCTCCCACCGCCCCTCGGCCACGCCGGTGACGAGCGCCAGGAACACCTCGCGGGGACTACGATGTGGAGTCATGACTCCGATTATACGGAGTCGCGACTCCGGAACAAGGGAGCGATGCGAATGCCCGGCCGTCCACCACGCGCCGACGCGCAGGCCAACCGGCAGCGCATCCTCGACGCCGCCGAGCACGTCTTCGGTACCGGCGGCAAGGCGGCCTCGACCGAGGAGGTGGCGCGGCTCGCGGGCGTCGGCATCGCCACCGTCTTCCGGCACTTCCCGACCAAGACGGCGCTGGTGGAGTCGGTCCTGGTACGCCGCTTCGACCGGCTCCGCGCGCACGCCGACGCGCTGCTGGACGCCGACGACCCCGGCGCGGCGTTCTTCGGCTTCTTCGGCCACCTCGTCGCCGACGCCGCCACGAAGATCGCCATCGGCGAGGCGCTGCACGACCTGACCGGCGGCGGGGACACCGAGGCGGTTCAGGCCTCCCTCGGCCTGCGCAGGTCGTTCGGCGCCCTGCTGGAGCGCGCCCAGCGGGCCGGCGCCGTCCGCGACGACGCCGAGCTGCCCGAGGTGTACGCGTTGCTGGTCGCCACCTCCCGCGCCGCCTCCCAGGCCGGCCTCGACGACGACGTCCGCGCCCGCATGCTCGCCATCGTCTTCGACGGCCTCACCCGCCGATGAGCAGAGCTGACGCCGCCCAGCGATGAGCGGCTGTCAGGAGACCGCCCGGTCGAAGGGCGCGTCGCGGGGGAGGAGACGGTCGCGCGGGCCGGCCGCGCGCAGCACCACGTCGAGCACCCGGTCCGGATCGGCGGCGTAGCACGCGCTGAACCAGCCCATGTTCGCCTCCACCACCGCCCACCGCTCCTCGCCCCGGTCGGCGTCGCTCGCCAGCCCGACGTCCACCACCACCGCGCTCGGCAGCCCGCCCGCGCACGCGCCGAGCAGCCCGCCCGCGAACTCGAGCACCGCGTCCCGGTCCCGGCACCCGTCCAGCGGCGCCGGGTCGAGGCGCCCGTGTGTGGCGTACCGGCTGCCCGCGTGCACGACCCCGTCGAGCACGAACAGCCGGTACTCCACCAGGAACGACACGATCCCGCTCACCAGCACCGGCGTGTCCGCCGCCAGCGCCGGCAGCCGCGATCCGTCGGCGTAGACCGTCGCCGGCAGGTCCTTGTCCCGGGGCTGCTTCACGAACACCGGCGTCCGCGTCCACCGCGCGTCCCCGACGGTGCTCATGACGATGTCGCGGCAGGTGTACCGGTAGGGCAAGGTCACCAGCCAGTCGTCGGCCGGCTCCAGCAGCGCCAGGTCCAGCGCCGCCGCCACCTCACCGGCGAACACCGGCCCGCCGTACACGTGCCCGGCTCCGTGCAGCTCGTGCCGCCCCTGCGCCACCGGCAGCCCCCGCCGCCGGGCCGCGGCGGCCAGCAGCCGGGCGGTCGCGTCGAGGCTGGACGGCAGCACGAGGAAGTCGGTCACGTCCGGGGATTCTGCCGCAGCACCCGCACCGGCCACAGTGGATTTCAGACGGTCACGACGACGTCGCCGACCTTGTGGCCGCTGTCGACGTACCGGTGCGCCTCGACGATCTCGGTCATCGGGTACGTGCGGTCGATGACGACGCGGAGGCGTTGCTGGGCAAGGAGGTCGCGGAGCTCGGCGAGCGCGGCGTGCTCGCGGACCGACATGCCGGTGCGGACGCGGGGACCGCCGGTGACCGCGGTGCGCAGGGCGTGGACGTTGTTCACCATGCCGGTGGTGGGCAGGTAGCAGCCGCGCGGGGCGAGGACCGGGCGGCAGGCGGCGAACGAGCTGCGGCGGCCTCGGTGTAGCCGACCCCGTCGGGGATCGTGGTGAACGACGCCTTCTCCGGCAGGCACTCGTACTCGGCGTTCGCGCCGACGGAGAAGCCCGTGAACCCGAAGACCCGGGCCCCGACCCTGGTGCGGCTGACCGCCGGCCCGACGGCGGCGACCTCGCCGGCGAACTCCAGGCCGAGCACGCGGATTCCCTTGCGGGGGCGCCGGAGCCCGAGGATGACCCGCCCCCAGCGGGGCTCGCCGCGGCGCATTCCGAACTCGGCGGTGGTGACCGTCGTGGCGTGCACGCGGACCAGCACCTGGTCGCGCTTCGGCTCCGGCGCCGGCAGCGACACCTGGGTGAGGACCTCGGGTGGACCGTACGCGTTGAACATGACCGCTCGCATGCGCGACATCACGCGGAGAGGAACCTGTCAGCACGCTGAGTGCCGAGGTCAGTCCTCCCAGACGTCGACGCGCGGCAGCCCCCGGGCGTCGCGGGCCGCGTCGACCATCCGCTGGATGAGCGCGGTCTTGGCCCGCGTGTACGCGTCGCCGTCGGGCCCGGCCCCGGCCAGCCGCCGCTTCAGCGCGCCGTACTCGTCGCGGCCCGCCGCATCGCGCAGCAGGTGGTCGCGCAGGAGCCGCTCGTTGCGCGTGTCCCACGTGTCCGCGGTCACGACGTGCAGGTGGTAGGCGACCGGCGAACCGTCCCGCCGGTAGAACAGCCGGCCCCGCATGCCGGTCTCCAGCCGGCGGTACCCCAGCGACCCGAGCACCTCGTCGGCCTCGACCACGGCGTCGAGCGTGACGGTGGCCGCCATCAGGTCGATGACCGGCTTCGCCGCCAGCCCCGGCACGGCGGTGCTGCCCACGTGCTCGACGGCGCCGAACAGCCCGGGCAGCGCCGCGGTCAGCTCCTCGACCGCCCGCCGGGCCGCGTCGGCCCACGCCGGGTCATGGTCATGGATCTCGATCAGCACACCGGGACCCTACCGGGCATACTGCTGGGATGCGTGAGACCTACGCCCACACCGCGGTGCTCGACCTGACCGGCGACGAGCGCGCCCCCGGCGGCGCGATCACCGTCGCGCTGTGCGGCGCCTACGACCACGAGCCGCCGTGCCCGCTCGCCGCGCACCAGACCGCGGCGGTCCGCGACGGCGACGAGCTGCGGCTGCGGGTGCTGTTCGCCGCCGAGCCCGCCGACGAGGCCCGCGTCCGCGCCGGCATCGACGGGGCGCTGGCCGCCGGCGAGCTGACCGGACCCGACGGCGTCGTCACCCACTGGCGGCTGCTGCGCAGCGGCCCGGCCGGGATCGCCGCCGCCGACGCCGCCCACGCCGAACGGCTGCGGTCGTCGTAGACACCGCCGCGCTGGTCGCCGCCGCGTTCGGCGCCGGCCGCCCGGCCGCACCGCTCGTCCGCGTCGACGGGGGCGTCTCCCACACGGTGTACCGGCTGCGGACGGCGACCGGCAGCTACGCCGCGAAACGCCTCAACGTCGTCGACGAGCCGTGGTGGTGGGACGAGTACCACGCCGCCGCCCGGATCGAGCGGGCGGCTCGCGTGAGCCGGCCCGAGCGGCTGCCACCCCTGGTCGCGGCGATCGAGGCCGAGGGCACCACAGAGCACTGGCAGCTGCACCGCTGGTGCGACGGGCACAACCCGGCGGACCCCGGCGACGACCTCGCCGACTGGACCGGCGCGACCCTCGCCGTCCTGCACCGTGAACCCGCCACCGACGGGCCGCCGCAACCGGCGCTGTACCCCCTGGAGGCCTGGCACGAGTGGCTCGCCGGGCACGATGCAGACTTCACCCGGCAGGTCCGCGAGCACCTGCCGACCGTCGCGGCGGCCCTGGCGCACCTCGCCCGGCCCGGCCCGGCGCTGACACCGGTCGCCTCGCACCGCGACATCAAACCCGACAACGTCCTGCTCACCGCGGCCGGGCCGGTGCTGCTCGACTGGGACGGCGCCGGCCCCGACCTCGCCGAGCACGAGCTGCTGCGCTCGGCCCTCGCGATGGGCTTCGAGGAGCGGCGGCCCTTCAGCCGTACCGTCGCCGCCTACCACCGCGCGGGCGGCCGCCCGATCCCGCCGGACCCCGCACTCTTCCACGGCATCGTGGAGGCTCAGCTGCGCACCGCCGAGTGGCTGCTGTGGCGGGCCCTCGGCCACCGCGGCGACGGCCCTGCCGACCGGGCCCGGTCCGCGTCCGAGTGCCTCGCCCGGCTCCGCGGCACCGCGAAGAGCCTCCGCCGCATCCCGGAGTGGGTGAGCTGGCTCGCCGGCCGCTGAGGCGGGATTGCCCGGCGGTGCTATCCAGGTGTGCATGGGGATGAGCCCTGAGGCGCGGCGGCGGCTGGACGAGCGGTTCGGCCAGCGGGTCGAGCGCCGGCGGCAGGACCACGCCGCCAACTGGGAGCACGCGGTGCGGGTCGGCCAGGGGCTCGGCCTCGGCGACCCGCTGGGCCTCTACCACACCGAGGTCACCCCGCCGCTCGGCGCGCGGCGGGTGCTGTGGCTGGTGGCGCCGGCCGTCGCGTACGTGGCCGGCGTCGTCCTGCTCGTGCTGTGGAACCCGGACCGGGCGCTGCCGTTCATCGGCGTCTTGCCGTTCCTCGTGGGCCCGTACGTCGTGGTGTGCGTCCTGATCACGCGGCGCCGCCGGTTCACCCGGTGGCTGTACGCCTACGGCGGCGGCTTCGCCGAGGTCGACCCCGACGGGCCGCCGCGGCCGGTCCGGTGGGACGAGATCACCGACGCGGTCGACGCGTGGCGCCACGACGGCGGGGAGTCGAACAGCAGCTGGGCCTACGACGGGTTCGTGCTGACCACCGCCGGCGGCCGGACCGTGCCCGTCACCGCGAAGTACGAGAACGCGCTCGACCCGTACGCCCCGATCGGCGGCATGATCGCCGCGCTGGTGCCGGCCGAGGTCGGCGCCGCGATCCCCAGGTTCCCCACGATCGCCGCCCTGATCGTCGACCGGGCTGTGACCCCGGTCGTGACCCGCCAGGCCGGCGCCGTGCGTGGCGGCGCCGTCCTCACCCGCGGCGGCGTCCGGGTGACCCGCGACGGCATCGCCGGCCCGAAGGACACCACGGTCACGCCCTGGGCGGCGATCGACCGGATCGAGCTACGGCCCGGCCGCGTGAAGGTGCGCCCGGTCGCCGGCAAGGCCCGCACCTACACCGACCACCGCGACGGCTCCGGCTACTCGGTGCTCTGCCGGCTCCTGCTCGCTCTCGGTGTGACCGCCTCCTACGAGCACAGAGGCTGACGCGGTCACTGCGCCCACGACACGTCCGGTGCGAGGTCGATGACGAGGCCGTCGGCGGCCCGGACGAGAGCCTCGCGGGTCGCGGGCGAGTCACCGTCGACGTTGCTCTCCACGGTCAGCAGCCGGCCGTCCGGCAGCGTCACCACGAGGGTCAGCGTCCACGAGAGGTTGCTCGCCGGTGGGGCGATGGCGGCGATCCGGCCGGTCGCGCCACGGACGTGCACCGGGTCACCACCCTCCGGGACGTCGAAGGCCGGGCCGACCGTCGCCTTGAGCGACAACAGCGGCGCAACAACATCGAGCATGATCGAGGTGGCGTCCCAGTGCCGGGTGTTGTCGGCGATCATGTCGTACTTGCCGCTGGGCAATGGCCCCGGCCGTCCCTGCCGCACCGGCGGGCTGAACACGGCCGGGTCCGGGCGCACGGAACGCGCGACGCGGAGGATGTCGTCCTGTGAGATCGCCGGGGAAGACTGCACGCGGGCGAAGTGTGTGGCGTCGATCTGCCAGGTGACCACCGCTCTGCTGTCCGGCGCCTCGCCGACGAACACGGTGCCGGGGACACCGTTGATGTCCACCGCGCCGTCCGGGGTCGGCCCGGGCCGCGCGGGCATCTCGACGATCTCGAGTTCCAGGTACCGCACCGACGGCTGGAACTGGCCGACCATCGGGCCGTCGGTCCACCTGCGGAAGACGGCACCCCCCGTCTCCTGGTCGACGACGACGCCCCCCCGGCGCCGTTCCCGGTAGCCGTCGGGGACCCAGGTCGGGCCGTACCGCAGCGCGATGCCCGGGGTCGCGGCCGGGCCGGGGCTCGCTGCCGGCGGGCCGGCCTGGCGCCGGCCGGTGGCGGCCAACGTGACGGGCACGGCGAGGGCGAGCACGATGACGGCGGCGACGGCGGCGACGACCGTCCGGGTGGTCCGCCGCCGGGCGATCAGCGCAGGCAGCGCGCCGCGGAGCCGGTCGGGGTCCGGTGCGGCGTCGGCCCGCTGCTCCTGCAGCCGGCGGACGAGCGTCTCGAGCTCCGTGGTCACGGTGCCTCCTTCGTGGTGATGAGCGAGCTGGGCAGGGCCGCGCGCAGCGTGTCCATGGCCCGGCTCAGGTGGGTGCGGACCGTCGACGTCCGGCAGCTCAGGACCTCGGCGATCTCCTCGACGGACATGTCCTCGTAGAACCGCAGCGCGATCACGGCCCGCTGCCGCGGCGGCAGGCCGCCGATGAGCCGCATCATGGCGTCGCGGTCCGCGTGCGCCTCCGCGTGGTCCGGCTCCGGCTGGTCGAACCCCTCGCCGAGGTGCAGCAGCCTGGCCGCCGCCCGGCGCCGCCACGACAGGAACTCGTTGACGACCATGCGCTGCACGTACCGCTCGGGCGCCTCGACCCGGCTGATCTGCCCCCACCGCGCCTGCGCACGGACGAGGACCTCCTGCACCACGTCCTCGGCGAGGTGCGGGTTCCAGGTCACCACCGTCGCGTACCGCAGCAACGCCGCCAGCCGCGACGCGACGAACTCCTCAAACGTCACCAGAAGCGCCTCTCCTCGCGCCGATTCGTTCCGGACGGTAGGAGAACGCACCCGGCGCACCGATATGGCCACCGCCGCCCCGGGCAAATTTCGACGTTAGGGTGACGCGGTGGATCTGGGACGGGTGCGGGTGGCGTACGGGGCGGTGTCGGACCTCTACATCGAGTTGTTCGGGACGCGGGAGCAGTCGCACGCCGACGACCTCGCGTTCATCGAGCGGCACCTGACGAGGGCCGGCACGGTGCTCGACGTGGGCTGCGGGCCGGGGCACATGACCGACCACCTGCGCTCGCTCGGCGTCGACGCGACCGGGATCGACCTGGTGCCCGAGTTCATCGCCCACGCCGGGGCGGCGTTCCCGGGCGGCAGGTACCTGCTGGGGTCGATGGACCACCTGCCCGTCGCCGACGGGTCCGTGGCGGGGATCCTGTCCTGGTACTCGCTGATCCACCGGACACCGCACGAGGTCGGCGGTGTCCTCGCCGAGCTGCGGCGGGCCATGGCCCCGGGCGGGGCGCTGGTCGTCGGGTTCTTCGACGGCGACGCGGTCGAGGCGTTCGACCACAAGGTCGTGACGGCCTACCGGTGGCCCGTCGACGAGTTCTCCGGCCTCCTGGCGCAGGCCGGCTTCGCCGAGGTCGAACGGTGGCGGCGGCCCGCCGACGGCACCCACCGCGCGCACGCCGCCATCGCGGCCGTCACCGCTTGATGAGCCGCTCGGCGATCGCGTCGGCGATCTCCGGGTCCTCCGTCCACACCGGGTCGCCGGGGCGCGGGTCGTGGAAGACGACGTCGGTGAAGCCGAGCGCCTCGTACCGGCCGACGAAGTCCTCGAACGCGGCGACGCTCGCCAGGGGCCGCTCCGCGGTGTTGCCGACGAGGTAGATGCGGTCCAGCGCCGCCGGGTCGCGGCCGAGGGCGGCGCAGCGGTCGTCGAGGATCGCGGCCTGACGGCGGACCGCGGCCTCGATCGCGGCAGGGGACTGGTCCGCGGCGTCGGGCTCGCCGAAGGTGATCCACGCGTCGGCGTGCCGGGCGGTGAGCGCGAGCGTGCGAGGGCCCGCGGCCGCGAGGGCGATGGGCAGCCGGGGCCGCTGGACACAGCCGGGGACCATCCGGGCGTCGTCGACGGTGTAGTGCTCGCCCCGGTGCGAGTACCCCTGCGAGCGCAACAGCCCGTCGAGCACGTCGACGAACTCGGTGAGCCGGTCCGCCCGCTGCCGGGGGCTGAGCACCGGGTCGCCGAGGACGGTGGCGTCGAAGCCGGTGCCGCCCGCGCCGACGCCGAGGGTGAGCCGGCCGTCGCTGACGTGGTCGAGCGTCAGCGCCTCCTTCGCCAGCAGCGCCGGGTGCCGGAACGTCGGCGACGTGACCATCGTCCCGAGCCGCACCCGGCTCGTCACCCCGGCGAGCCCGGTCAGCCAGGGGATCGCCGCGTGCCACGGCTCGTCGCGGTACCGGCGCCACGACAGGTGGTCGTAGGTCCACAGGTGCGCGTAGCCGAGCGCCTCAAGGTGGCGGGCCCGGGCGACCGAGCGCGGCCACGGGTCGGTCGGGAGCAGCAGCACGCCGAGTCGCATGCCGCGATCTTATGCGGGCGCCGGCGACGACCACGACCAGCGCGGCGCCGTACGCGACCCGCTGCACCGTCGTCTGCACCAGGCCCAGGTCCGTGGCGAGCTGCGCGAAGGTGCCCGCGACGGCGAGGGTGAGCCATTCGGCGGGCGCGCCGTAGGCGACGAGCATGACCAGCAGCATCGCGTACCACGGGTAGGTCGGCGCGGTCACGAGCAGCGCCGCCGCGACCATGACGGCGGCGCCCCGCCACGGCCGGTCCGGGTCGGCGGTCCGCGCCACGTGCACGGCGGCCGCGGCGAGCAGCAGCACGGCCGCGGGCGCGACGGCGGGGCCGGGCAGCAGCAGGGCCAGCAGCGCGAAGCGGGTGCCGCTCGCGTAGCCCTCCTCGTGCAGGTAGCCGGGCAGGTAGCCGAGGACCGCGGGCCCGGCCGCGACGACGTGCGGCAGGTACACGGCGGCGACCGCGCCGGCCGCGGCGAGCACGACGGTGACCGGCCGCCGCCGCAGGACCGCGGGGCCGAGCAGCGCCGGGGTGAGCTTCGTGGCCACCGCCAGCCCGAGCAGCAGCCCACCGAGGGCCGCCGCCTGCCGGGTGCCGGCCCGGGCCAGCACGTACAGGGCGGCGGCGGCGAGCGCGACCGCGGCGACGTCGACGTGCGCGTTGTTGCCCGCCTCCAGCGCGACGAGCGGGCACCACGCCCACAGCACCGCCCGCCGGGGGTCGCGGCCGAGGCGGCGCAGGGCGTACCAGAGCAGCATCGCCGTGCCGAGCGCGAACGCCGACATGGTCAGCTGCATCGGGCGGGTCCGCGCGCCGTCGGGCACCACCGCGAACAAGGCCTCCGCGACCGGCGGATAGATCGTCGGCACGTCCGGCCGGTTGATGAGCGTGCACCCGCTCGGCACGCACCAGTTCGAGTGCTCCGGCCACAGGAAACCGTCGCGCAGGCCGGCGAGTTCCGGCGCGGACGGCGGGAACCGGTAGGGGTCGATCCCCGCGCGCTGGACCCGGCCGTCCCACACGTAGCGGTACATGTCGTCGCTGCTGTTCGGCGGCTCCAGCCCGGCGGCGAGCGGCAGCGCGGCGCCGCCGGCGAGCACGAGGACCAGGGCGGTTCGGCGGTCGAGGCGGCAGACCAGCCACGCGCCGGCCGCGAACGGCAGCCACATCAGCAGGTACCAGCGCCCCGGCAGCACCAGCAGCGCCGCCAGCATCGCGGCCAGGCACGCGGCCGCCGCGACCCGCCGCGCGGTCATCGCCGCCTCCGCAGGTTCGCGACGGTCCACGCGCCCGCGACCGCCCACACGACGGCGAGGACCAGCGCGAGACCCCGGCCGTAGGACTGCGGGAACGCGGACGGGTTGTCGGGGACGCGGCCCGCGCCGATGACGAACGGCAGCGCGACGACGGTCACCGCGGCGCTGACGACGAGCGCCGCCCGCACCGGGCCGCGGGCCGGTCGCGGCACCCACCGGGTGAGCGCGACGCCGGCGAGGACGACGGCGGGGACGACGAGGAAGTCGTGGCCGGCGAGCAGCACCGCGGCGAACACCAGCTGCCCGAGCGGGTTCGCGCCGCCGTCGGTGAGCAGGCCGTAGGCGCCGTAGCCGGCGGCGGCGAGCCCGAGGACCACCAGCAGTGCCCTCACGGCGACACCACGGTGAGCGCGCCGACCCACTTCGTCTGCAGCACGCCCGGCCGGTCCGGTGCGATGAGCCGGCACGGGTAGCCGTGGTCGGGGTGCAGCGGCTCGCCGTGCAGCCGCAACGCCAGCAGCGTCAACGGGTCCTGCGCCAACCGGGCGTCCACTGTGGACGTGCGGTAGCCGCCGTCGCGCTGCAGCGACTCGACGGTCACCGCGAGGCCCGCGGCGCCGACGAGGCGGAGCAGGTCGGCGACCCGGACGCCGGTCCATTCGGCGTCGGCGCTCCAGCCCTCGACACAGGCGATCGGCAGCGACACCGTGTGCTGCGGCATCGCCCGCAGGTCGGCGAGGCTCAGCGCGTGCCGGCCGCCGGGGCCGGTCAACACGAGCCGGTAGCCGCCGTCGACCGTGGTCACGCCGGCGGCGGCCGCGGTCTTGTTCACCGGTACACCCTGCGGGCCGACATCGGGCAGCCGCGGCGCCAGCAGCGACAGCCGCCGCAGCGGGCGGACCGTCTGCCCGGCGGTGGCGACGGTGATGACCCCCGCCGCCGCCCCGACGAGCCCGAGGACCGCCCGGCGGGACCGCCGGGCGGACGGCGACGGGGCCGGCGTGCGGAGGACCGGCAGTTTCGCCGCGACGTGCAACAGCACCGCGCCGGCCAGCAGCCACGCCGTCCAGTAGTGCGCGCCGACGAACCCGAACGGCATCAGCGAGTACCAGTAGGCGATGTTGAGCAGGCCGGTGACGAGCTCGAACAGGGCGGCGGCGGACAGCAGCGCGACGGTGCCGCGTTCCAGGGCGTGCGCCACACCGCGCACCGGCGGCCACGCGAACAGCTTCGGGTGGACCGACCAGACCTTCGCGGTGAGCAGCGGGAAGCACGCGAGGCCGGTGGCGACGTGCAGGCCCTGGGTCAGCCGGTACAGGTTGACCGGGCGTGACGGCCAGCGCCACCACCCGGGCGGGTGCTGGATCGCGTGGCTGATCAGCCCGGTCACGAGGCACACGGTGAACGCCCCGGCGAGCCACAGGCCCAGGTGCGCGGTCAGGCGCGGATCCGTGGGCCGCCGCGACAGGCGCGTCAGGGCGTCAGGTGGGCGAACCATCGGCCGGCCTCCGTCCAGGTCCCGGCGAGCCGCAGGGCGGCGTCGCGTGCGACGGCGGCGATGTCGTCGACGCTGACGAACGCCCACGCGAACGCGGTGCTGGTCCGGTCCGCGTCGGTGAGCGCGACCCGGCCGCTCCAGGTCCGCCCGCCCGGCGGGTCGACCTCGACGAGGACACTGCCGTCACCGCCGATGAGGCTCCGGCAGCGGCGCAGCAGCCGGGCCGGGTCACCGCCGATGCCGATGTTGCCGTCGGCGAGCAGCGCACAGGTCCAGTCGCCCTCACGGGGCAGCGGGGCGAAGAGGTCGCCGCGGATGACGGATGCGCCGCGGCGGCGCGCGTACCGGACGGCCTGCGGGCTGACGTCGACGCCGAGGACGCGGCGGCCGGTCGCGGCGACGGCCTCCGTGAGCCGGCCCGCGCCGCAGCCGAGGTCGAGGGTGCCGTCCGTGCACCGCTGGACGAGCTGCGCGTCGCCGGCCCGCGGCGCGCCGGACCACGATCCGGCGTCGAGCGGGCGGACCACGGCACCGTCCGCGTCGACCAGGTCCATCGCGGCGGGCTCTCCGCGGGCGGCGCGGCGCAGCGCGGCACCGTAGAGGGCGACCGGCGCGCTCATGTCGCGGCCCCGGCCGGTACCGACGCCGCAACCGCCGTCGTGAACCGGCCCGGTTCGCAGCCGGCGGCGACGGCCCGGGCGTCCTCGGCGGTGTCGACGTCACGCAGGGTCGGCAGGGTCGCCACGCCGAGGCCCAGCCCGCGCAGCGCCGCGTGGGTGGCGGCACCGGTGTCCGAGGTGGACATGGGGACGCCCGTGAGCACCCTGGCGGTGGACGGGTCCCGCAGGCCGAGCGCCCACCAGCCGCCGTCCTCCGCCGGCCCGAGGACCGCCCCGGTGGTGGCGAGCGCCGCGCAGGCCGCGACGATGTGGCCGACGCGCACCTGCGGGGTGTCCATGCCGACGAGGAGGGTGGCGACGCCGGGGAGCGCGGTGTCGGCGTACGCGGCGGCGAGCCGCTCGCCGAGACCGTCGCCGCGCTGCGGGTGGCGGTGCCAGCCGGGCGGGGCGGGCAGGTCGCCGTCGACGACCAGGGTCCGGCGGGCGGCGGGCGCGGCGGTGAGGACGTCGACGGTGTCGGCGAGCATGGCCGCGGCGATCCCGGCGGCCTCCGCCGGTGTGCACGGGGGACAGAGGCGGGTCTTCACCCGTCCCGGCACCGGCGTCTTCGCCAGCAGCAGCAGCTGGACCCTCATCGTGCCAGCACCTTCGACATGTCGCGCACGGCGCGGGCGGTGCCGCGGACCGACCCGGTGACCTTCGACCGGCCGCCGGCGATGCGGGGCGCGTAGTCGACGTCGACCTCGGCGATGCGCCACCCGGCCGCCGCGGCGCGGACCATCATCTCCAGGGGGTAGCCGAACCTGCGGTCGCGCAGTCCCAGCCCGAGCAGCGCCTCGCGGCGGGCGGCGCGCATGGGGCCGAGGTCGTGCACGGGGATCCCGGTGGTGCGGCGCAGGCGCCACGCCACGACGGCGTTGCCGGCCCTGCCGTGCAGCGGCCAGGCACCGCGGGCGGTCGGGCGGCGGCGGCCGAGCGACAGGTCGAGGCGCCCCCGCAGGACCGGTTCGGTGACGCGGGGCAGCTGCCGTGGGTCGAACGAGCCGTCGGCGTCCATGAAGCACACGACGTCGGCGGTCGCCGCCTCGAGGCCCGCGTGGGCGGCGGCGCCGAACCCGCGCGGCGCGGCGTGGACGACGACCGCGCCGTGCGCCTCGGCGATCGCCGGCGACCCGTCGGTGGACCCGTTGTCGGCGACGACCGCCCGGTAGCCGTCCGGCAGCCGGGACAGCACCCACGGCAACGCGGCGGCCTCATTCAGACAAGGCAATACGACATCTGGCACGGATCGGACGCTACCGAGGATCCCGGGGCGAAGATCTTACGAGGAACGAACCAACCATTACGAACCGCGAACGCGGCCGTCGACCGCCGTCGCCGCCGCCTACGGTCGACGGCATGCGGATCCTCGTCACCGGCGGAGCCGGGTTCATCGGCGGTCACGTCGTCACCGCGCTGCGCGCCGCGGGCCACGACGTCGGCGTGCTCGACCTGCTGCACCCGGCCGCGCACCGCTCGCCCCCGCCGGACGCCGACCGCGTCGACGTGCGTGACCGGGCCGCGGTCGCGGCGCTGCTGGACGGGGTCGACGCCGTGGTGCACCAGGCGGCGATGGTCGGCATGGGTGTCGACCTGGCCGACCTGCCGGAGTACGTGGGCTGCAACGACCTCGGCACCGCCGTGCTGCTCGCGGAGATGGCCCGCGCCGGCGTGCGGCGGCTCGTCCTGGCCAGCTCGATGGTCGTCTACGGCGAGGGCGGCTACGCGTGCCCGTCCCACGGTGCGACGTCGCCGGCGCCGCGCGCCGCCGCGGATCTCGACGCCGGACGGTTCGAGCCGGGCTGCCCGTCCTGCGGCACGCCGCTGGAGCCCCGCGACGTCGACGAGGACGCGCCGCCGCGCCCACGCAGCGTGTACGCCGCGACGAAGGTCGCCCAGGAGCACCTCGCGCAGGCGTGGGCGCTCGCCGGCGCGGGGACGGTGGTGGCGTTGCGGTACCACAACGTGTACGGGCCCGGCATGCCCCGCGACACGCCCTACAGCGGCGTCGCCGCCATCTTCCGCTCCGCGCTCGCCGCCGGCCGGGCGCCGCGCGTCTTCGAGGACGGCGCGCAGCGCCGCGACTTCGTCCACGTCACCGACGTCGCCGCCGCGAACGTGCTGGCGCTCGACGCGGCGGTCGACGGGTTCCGGGCGTACAACATCGCCTCGGGCCGGCCGACCACCGTCGGTGCCATGGCCGCGACCCTCGCCGCCGCGATGGACGGCCCGGCACCGGTGATCACGGGCGACCACCGCGCCGGCGACGTCCGGCACGTGGTCGCCGCCCCTGGCCGCGCCCGCGCCGAGCTCGGCTTCACCGCCGCCGTCGACCTCACCGAAGGCCTGCGCGACTTCGCCACCGCGCCGCTGCGCGCCCTCTGAGGGATCCTTCAGCGGGGTCCCTCAGAGGGCGGTCGGGTCGATGACCCGGACGTGCGGGTCGGTCACGTCGTAACCGAGGCGGGCCACCATGTCGGCGGTGCCGCCGGGTCCGTCGCCGTTGCGGCCGTCCCAGACCAGCAGCGCCCGCGGGCGGTCGTCGAGGCCCTTTACGAGGTCGACCATCCACTGGTTCGTCTGACTGAAGACGTCGGCGTCGCCGGTACTGTGCAGCACCCGGACCTCGCTGCCGCGCAGCACGCGCTCGAAGCGGGCGCTCCAGTCGGTGCCGGGCAGCGCCACCGACGACGGCTCGAACTCCGCGACCGGCATCGCCAGGCAGAGCGTCACGGCCGCGCCCCGGGAGAGCGCGGCCTCCGCGGCGATCAGGTCGGCGCCGCGGGCACCGCCGCACACGAGCACCGACCCGGGCCCGACCCGCCATTCGTCGAACGTCTCCGCCACCAGCCTCGCGACCTCGCCGGCGACCCGCTGCGGAAACCGTGGTGCCGGCCGGCCGGGCGCGTCGACGAGATGGCCGCTGGCCAGCACGACGGGCATCACCGCTCGACGCTGGGCGTGCCGTCGGCCTGCCTGACCACCAGCTGCCCCCAGTGTCCGTTCTCGGTCCGCAGGACCTCCTCGACCCGCAGCAGCGCGGCGCGGTCGTCCGGCGCGTCCCGCCAGGAATGACCGGCCGAGCGTACCCCCTTCAACGCGTCCTCATAGGACCGCCGCAGGCTGGAGAACCCCATCAGCGAGCTGTACCCGGCGACCGCACCGGCGAGCGCCGCGATCAGCGCCGCGACCAGGCCGCACACGCCGCGGGCCGTCGCCGACCCCGGCCCGCTGAACACCTGCGCGGTCGCGCCGACCACACCCGACAGCACCAGCAGACCGTTGCGGAGCCGGACGCCCTGCTTGTAGGCGTTGCGGAACTCGTCGCGACGCCCCTCCAGAAACCGTTGCTGCTGCTGTACGCGGTGCTGCTCGTACAGGTCGCGGAACTGCGACTCGCGGTCGGTCACGTCAGCTCCTCACCCTCGTCGATCGCGTCGACCGCGCGGACCAGCAGGCGCGCCCGATTGTCGCCCGTGTATGGCTCGACGCGGGCGAGATAGATGAAGTACAGCGCCCGCAGGCGCTCCGCCTTGACCCGCGCGAGCCGGTAGTCGGCGAGCGCGTGGTCGTCCACGACGAACTGCGACACCCCCGCCAGCGCGACCGCCAGCACCGCCAGGACCGCCGACGGCCAGCGCTGGTCCGACAGGACCGCCTGCAGCCCGCCGAGCCCGGTCAGCAGCGCGGAGCCGAGCAGCACGACGATGCCCTGCAGCCGGTAGCTGCGCTGGCCGCGCAGCGCCTCGAGGTCGTAGCGCTCGAACCGCTCCTCGACCGGGCGCAGCGCCTCGAAGTCCTCGGCGAGCGCCGGGTAACCGGCCTTCGCCGCCGGTGGCATGATCGGATCGGAAACGAGCCGCGATCCGCGTCGCGGGAACCGCCGGAAAAGGTCGCGCACGCCGCCTCCGTCACCATCGACATCGTCGGCATTGAATCTACGAAAGCGCCGCAACCGTTGACAACGGTCACATCGTCCACATGCCCGACCCGAACCGGCGACCCGTGCCGCGCGCGGGGTTTTCGGGGTTCCGGCGTACCGTGGACTCGAGGGGGTGAGACAGATGATCGTCACCCAGGAAGAGATGCGGGTCGGCGTGCCGGCGATGCGTGCCTATGAGCACCTGGTGCACCTCAGCGAACATCCGCGGTTCATGTCCGGGGTCCTCGCCGTGAGCCAGGCCGGCGACGACGCCGCGCACCTGGCGCTCGACATCGGCGGGCGGCGGGTCGAGATCGACGCGGTCCTCGGCGACATCGAGCCGGGGCGGTACGTGCGGTGGGACAGCGCTCAGCTCGTCGAGGCGTACTGGCTGGAGCCGCTCGGCGACGACGCCACCAACGTGGTGGCGGTCGCGCAGCTGGACGAGCGACTGGTGCACCCGCACGGCGCGCAGCCGGACGCGGAACTGCACGCCCGGCTGCGCATGGATCTGAAGGGCTTCAAGC
Source organism: Dactylosporangium sp. CA-152071 (assembly GCF_050936335.1). NCBI lineage: Bacteria > Bacillati > Actinomycetota > Actinomycetes > Micromonosporales > Micromonosporaceae > Dactylosporangium > Dactylosporangium sp. CA-152071. The sequence continues at coordinate 358,597 of NZ_JBNJMZ010000002.1, forward strand.
GGTACTGCGAGGAGGCCGAGCTGACCCCTCAGTAGCGGTAGTGCTCCGGCTTGTACGGGCCGGCCACGTCGACGCCGATGTACTCGGCCTGCTCCTTGGTCAGCTCGGTCAGCCGGACGCCGAGCGCCTCGAGGTGCAGCGCGGCGACCTTCTCGTCGAGGTGCTTCGGCAGGCGGTACACCTGGCGCTCGTACGCGTCCGGCTTCGTGAACAGCTCGATCTGCGCGATCGTCTGGTTGGTGAAGCTGTTGGACATGACGAAGCTCGGGTGACCGGTGGCGTTGCCCAGGTTGAGCAGCCGGCCCTCGGACAGCACGATGATCGCGTGCCCATCGGGGAACGTCCACTCGTGCACCTGCGGCTTGATCTCGTTCTTCACGATGCCCGGGACCTTCGCCAGCCCGGCCATGTCGATCTCGTTGTCGAAGTGCCCGACGTTGCCGACGATCGCGTTGTGCTTCATGGCGGCCAGGTCGGCGGCCATGATGATGTCCTTGTTGCCGGTGGTGGTGATGAACAGGTCCGCGGTCGCGACGACGTCCTCGAGGCGGACCACGGGCAGCCCGTGCATGGCGGCCTGCAGCGCGCAGATCGGGTCGATCTCGGTGACGACGACCCGGGCGCCCATGCCGCGCAGCGCCTCGGCGGCGCCCTTGCCGACGTCGCCGTAGCCGCAGACGACGGCGAGCTTCCCGGCCAGCATCACGTCCGTGGCGCGGTTGATGCCGTCCAGCAGCGAGTGGCGGATGCCGTACGTGTTGTCGAACTTCGACTTGGTGACCGAGTCGTTGACGTTGATCGCGGGGAACAGCAGCTCACCGCTCTCGGCGAGCTTGTAGAGCCGCTTGACGCCGTTGGTGGTCTCCTCGGTGACGCCGCGGATGCCGGCGGCCAGCTTCGTGAAGCGCCGGTTGTCCTTCGCGAGGCTGTCGGCGAGGGTACCGAGTACGAGCGCGAACTCCTCCGAATCGGCGGACGTCGGCTGCGGCACCCGGCCCGCGGCCTCGAACTCGACGCCCTTGTGCACCAGCAGCGTGGCGTCGCCGCCGTCGTCGACGATCATGTTCGGGCCGAGGCCGTCGCCGAAGTCGAACAGCTGGTCGGTGCACCACCAGTACTCGGCGAGCGTCTCGCCCTTCCACGCGAACACCGGCGTGCCGGTCGGTGCGTCGACCGTCCCGTGCGGGCCGACGACGACCGCGGCCGCCGCCTCGTCCTGGGTGGAGAAGATGTTGCAGGACACCCAGCGGACCTCGGCGCCGAGCGCGACGAGGGTCTCGATCAGCACCGCCGTCTGCACGGTCATGTGCAACGAGCCGGCGATCCGCGCGCCGCGCAACGGCTGCGCGTCGGCGAACTCGCGGCGCGTCGCCATCAGGCCCGGCATCTCGTGCTCGGCGAGGCGGATCTGGGTCCGGCCGGCGGCCGCGAGGGAGAGATCGGCAACGGCGAACTCGATCCCGTTGCGCGTCTGCAGATACTTGTGCATAGCCTAAGGTCACCTCCCGGTGACAGGAGGCGCCCTTGGGTCAAGGGTAGTCAACGGCCGAGCGTGGCGAACCCGTGCGGGTCCGTCGCAGCGCCTCTCGGCCGTGACCGCGGCGTCGCCTTGTGCTCAGCCGCGATTGGGTTCGACGGTACCGCCTCCGTCGTTTTCCCCGCAACCGAGTGTGCGGTAGACGTCACGGAGCAGGTCGGTCACCTCGAACCGGCCGACGGTGAGTCTCAGCTGGTCGAGCTGGTCGAGGATGGCGTCGGGTCTCGCTATCGCGCCGGGCAGGGGTTCGTTTCTTGTGGTGACCCTGGGGCCGGCGGTCCAGAAGCTCCTGGCCGCCTGGGGCTCCGGGTCTGTGGGCGCCACGTGCCTGGTCTCGGACACGCGGTGGCTGCGCAGCTCCTCGAGCAGCTCGTCGCGACCCTTGCCGCGCCAGGCCAGGATGGTGAACGGGTCGTTGTCGAACTCCTCCGCCAGCACGTAGCAGGCGGCGGTCAGGTGCCGGCACGGCTTCTGCCAGCCGGGGCAGTCGCAGTCCATGACCAGCTCGGCGAGGCTCTGCGGGAACAGGGACAGCCCATAGCTCTGCAGCAGCTGGTCCAGGTCCTCCGGCAGGTGCCCGGCGAGCAGCTTCGCCGCGTACCGCGCCTCCTTGGACAGTGCCCGCTCGATGCGGGCCCAGTCGGCGGCGGAGAACGCCTTCGCGGCGATGCGCGACCGGTACGTCTCACCGTCCTCGTCGAGGATCAGCGCCGTCACGATGCTGCTGGAGATGGTGAGCGACCGGACGTTGCCGGCGCGGGCGTAGCGGCGGCCGACGGAAAATGTCGTGCCCATGCGCAAGGATTCGAGCATGGCGATGAACTGGTGGGACCACCTCGTCTCACTCATCCGTCGCCTCCGGGCGCAGGGTCATCAGGTCCAGGAGGTCGTCGGTGGACAGGCCCGTGAGCCAGCCCTCGCCGCTGCCGACGGCGACCCCGGCGAGGGTCCGCTTCTCCGCCATGATGGTGTCGACCCGCTCCTCGACGGTGCCGACGCAGACGAAGGTGTGCACCTGCACGTCGCGGCGCTGCCCGATGCGGAAGGCGCGGTCCGTGGCCTGCTGCTCGGTCGCCGGGTTCCACCACCTGTCGACGTGCACGACGTGGTTGGCGGCGGTCAGGTTGAGCCCGGTCCCGCCCGCCTTCAGCGACAGCAGCAGCACCCCCGGCCCCGTCCCGGTCTGGAACCGCTCGACCATCGCGTCCCGGGCGCCCTTCGCGGTGCCCCCGTGCAGGAACTCGACACCGGTCCCGAGCCGCCCCGCCAGGTAGGGCGCCAGCAGGTGGCCGAACTTGGCGAACTGTGTGAAGACCAGCGCCCGGTCCCCGGCGTCGAGGGCCGTGGCGAGGATCTCCTCGAGGCGCGCCAGCTTCCCCGACCGTCCCGCCAGCGGCGTGCCGTCGCCCATCAGGTGCGCCGGGTGGTTGCACACCTGCTTGAGCTTCGTCATCGCCGACAGCACCAGGCCCTTGCGCCGCTCACCGGACCGCCCCTCGCGCAGCTTCACGAAGAGCTCGTTGACGACCGCCTTGTAGAGCGTCGCCTGTTCGAGGGTCAGGTTGCACCACTGGCGGCGTTCGAGCTTGTCCGGCAGGTCCGCGATGACCGCCCGGTCGGTCTTCACCCGGCGCAGCAGGAAGGGGCGCGTGACCCGGCGCAGGCGGGCGGCCGCGTCGGCGTCGGCGTAGCGCTCGACCGGCACCGAGTAGCGGGCCCGGAAGATGGCCGCCGGCCCGAGGATGCCCGGGTTCAGGAAGTCCGCGATCGACCACAGCTCCGTCAGCCGGTTCTCCACCGGGGTGCCGGTCAGCGCGACCCGGTGCCGCGCCGGGATCCGCCGCACCGCCCGCGCCGCGGCGCTGGTGCTGTTCTTCACGTGCTGCGCCTCGTCGAGCACGATCCGGTCCCAGTCCCGCGCCGCCAGCCGGTCCACGTCCCGGGTCGCGACCTGGTAGGTGGTGAGGACCAGGTCGGCGTCGAGCTCGTCCGCCGCCCGTTCCGTGCCGTGGTGGACGGCGACCCGCAGGCCCGGCGTGAAACGCCCGATCTCGCGCCGCCAGTTGCCGAGCACCGACAGCGGGCACACGATCAGCGTCGGCGGCCGGGCGCCGCGCTCGCGCAGCAGCGCCTCCAGCGCCAGGACCTGCACGGTCTTGCCGAGGCCCATGTCGTCGGCGAGCAGCGCCCCGACGCCGAGCCCGTCGAGGAAGGCCAGCCACGACAGGCCCTTGCGCTGGTAGGGCCGCAGCGTCGTGGCGAGGGACGCGGGCGGCTCCAGCAGCTCCAGGCGCTCCACGGCCCGGCCCGTCAGCAGGTCCGCGAGCCATCCCGTGCCGTCGACGCCCGTGACCGGCAGGGGCAGGTCGCCCTCGGGGATGAGCCTGACGAGCCGCATCGCCTCACCGGCCGACATGTGCCCCTGCCCGCCCCGGGCGAGGAAGGCGAGGCCGGCGCGGAGCTTCTCCCGGTCGAGGTGCACCCAGCGGCCGCGCAGCCGCACCAGCGGCACCTTCGCCCGCGCGAGCGCCCGCAGGTCCGCCTCGCTGAGGAACTCGTCACCGATCGCGAGCCCCCACCGGTAGCGCACGATCGCGGCCCGGTTCGCCGTCGTGTCCCGCAGCACCGGGGCCGCGGGCTGCGCCGAGTGCGTCGTCAGTGTCAGCCCCAGATCCTGCCGCCGCTGCCACTGCGCGGGCAGCAGCACCCCGAAGCCCGCGTCGTGCAGGATCCCCGCGTGCCGCAGGAAGCCGTAGGCGCCGATCGTGTCCAGCCGCAGCTGCTCGGGGCGCGCCTGGTGCAGCGCCTCGTCGAGCTCGGGCCAGAGCCGGCTCGCCCTGCCGAGGTCCGCCAGCAGCACGTCCTGCGGATAGTCGACCCACCGGAAGAGCGGCGACGCCCCGCTGCGCCAGACGTCCTTGGCCGGCACGAGCAGCCCGGGCTCCGCGACCGGCTGCAACATGAACTCCACCAGCCACCCCGACACGTCCCGCCCGTCGTCGACCCGCACCCCCGCCTCACCGGCCGCCGCCCCGACGGCGTCGTCCTCCTCGTCCTCGTCGAACTCCTCGACAAACGTCAACCGGAAGCACAACCGCACCGCCGCCGGCCGCCCACTCTCCGCCCACCGCCGGATCTCGTCCCGCACCCGCCGCACGTCCGTGCTCTCCCGCACGGCCCGCCCCACCAAACCACCCACGCCACCCACACCGTCGCCGCTCAGCCCGCCGCTGCTGCTCGGCTCGCTGCTGCTCGGCACGCCCCTGTTTGCGGTGCTGCCGTTGCTCAGCCCACCGCCGTTGCTCGGCTCGTCGTCGCCGCTGCCGTTCGGTGTGCTGTCGACGTTCAGTGCGTCGCTGTCGCTCACCGTGTCGCTGTAGCCCGGTGCGCTGCCGCTGTTCGGTGCGCTGTCGTTGCTCGGCGGGCGGCTGTGGCTTGACGTGTTGCCGCTCTCGGTGCTCGGCGGGCTGGAGGCGTTCAGTGCGCCGATGGTGGTTGGCGGGTGGCTGTTGCTCGGTGCGTCGCCGCTGTTCGGTTCGCTGCTGGTGCTTGGCGTGGTGCCGCCACTTGGTGTGCCGTTGTTGTTCGGCGGGCGACTGCCGTTCGGGGGCAGGTGTTCGTGGAGGGTGGGGTCGGCGTTCGGTGTGCGGTTGCTCAGCGTGCCGCCGGTCGGTGCGGGGCTGCTGTGCGGGGTTGGGCGTTCGCGGAGGGTGGGGTCGGGGGAGGTGAGGGCGGCTAGCCAGGCGCGGACGGTGCTGTCCTGGCGGACCGCGGCGTCGGTGACGATGGGGCGGTTGGTGAGGGCGGCGCGGACGAGGGCGTCGACCTGGTGGTCGAGCGCGGCGCGGGCGGCCTCGTCGGGGGTCCAGTCGGCGGCGGCGAAGGCGGCGCCCGGCAGGGAGCGGCACAGGGACTCGAACGTGATGGCGTCGTCGGCCCACAGGACGGGGCGCCAGCGGGCCTCGATCGGGTGGTCGAGGAGGTCGGGGAGGACGCGGCCCCGGTGCACCAGGTCGGCGGCGAACGTGACGAGGTCCGTCAGCGCGCCGATCGACGGGGCCGCCACGATGGCGGAGTCGGGGGCGTCGTCGGCGGTGAGGGCGGCTTCGAGGTCGGTGCCGGGTGGGGCGTACACGATCGGGACGGTCCACAGCATCGTGCCGGTGGTGTCCGGGTCGCGGTCGGTGGCGGCCGGTGGGGTGAGGGTGGGGGAGGGCAGCGGGCGGGCGCCGGTGGTCGGCAGGACCAGGTCGGCGGTGGCGACGTCGCCGGGGAGCGGGGGCAGGACCGCGAACGGGTGGGGGACCGCCCGCCTGGGGCGGCGGCGCAGGCCTGAGGCCGGGCCTGGGGTGGTCTCGGCCCAGTAGGCGAGCCGGCCGCCGGCCGTGATGACCCCGTGCACGACGTTCACTCCGAGACCCTACTCCGGACGCCCGCCGCGGCTCGACCGGCGCGGCGTCAGTGCGTGTCCGGCTTCGTGTGGAGGATCTCGCGGACCTGTTCGGCGGCGCGGAGGATGCTCTCGCTGATGAAGTCGCTGAAGCGGGCGATGTTCTCGAGGCGGACGGCGGCGGGGCTGCCCTGGCCGAGGACGGCGACGCCCTGGCGGGCGGTGGCGGCCACCTGGCCGATGCCGTGGGCGCTGGCGATCGTCGACTGGTACCAGACGTCGTCGTCGACGAAGTAGCGCTCGCGGCGGCGGTCGTCGCGTTCGCGGCGGATGAGGCCCTGCTGCTCGAGGAACGCGATGGCCTTGGACACCGACGCCGGGCTGATCTGCAGGTGCTGGACGAGCTGCGCGGCGGTGAGGCTGCCGGCGTCGGCGATGAAGAGGCAGGTCAGCACCCGGGCCACCATCTTCGGCAGGCCCTGCTGCATCAGCAGGGTGGTGAAGGTCTCCTCGTATTCGCGGACCGCGCCGTCGTCGCGTCCGTTGCCCTGGGCGAGGGCCCGCGGTCCGGCGGATGGTGCCTGCCGGCGGCGGCGGCGGTGGGCGCGGCGTTCGGTGGCGCGGTGGGCGAGGTCGGCGCGGTACGCGGTGGGGCCGCCGTTGCGCATCACCTCACGCGTGATGGTCGACGTGGGGCGGTCGAGGCGCCGGGCGATCTCCGCGTAGGCGAGGCTGTCGGCGAGCCCGCCGGCGATCTGCTGCCGCTCCTGCTGTGTGAGCCTGCCTCCCGGCACCGCCGTCTCCCTTCGTGCGATACGTCCAGCGTAGCGTTCGCCGACAGTCCAATGCAACGCAACGAGTGCAACGCATTGCGTTAGCCGTACACCCAATGCAACGAATTCAGTGCGTTGAACTGCGAAAATGTGGGACGGACGCAACGAAGACGTTGCTCGAAGTGCGAACGCAAAGTAGCGTTTCTGGTGTTGGAAAGAACAACGACACGAGGAGAACGCCATGCAGCAGTTCGACAGCCCCGCCGCCGTCACCGCCGTCCTGGAGGTCCCCGCCGGCCGGATCCAGGTCATCGCGGCCGACCGGGCCGACACCACCGTCGAGGTGCTTCCCGCCGACGCGGGCAAGCGGCGCGACGTGCAGTCGGCCGAGCAGACCCAGGTGGAGTTCGGCGACGGTGTCCTGCGGGTCAAGGCCCCCGCCGGCAGCTCGGCCGGGTCGGTCGAGGTGACGGTGCGGGTCCCCGCCGGCTCGCGGGTCGAGGTGAAGGCCGCCGCCACCGAGTTCCGGGGTGTCGGCCGGCTCGGCGACGTCGCCGCCGAAGGCCTGTACCGCGCGGTGAAGCTCGACGAGGCGGCGAGCGCGCGCCTGTCCGCCCACGACGGCGACGTCACGGTCGGGCGGCTCACCGGGCCGGCCGAGATCAGCACCATGCGGGGCGACATCAACGTCGCCGAGGCCGTGCGCGGCGCGGTCGTCCTGCGCACCCAGATGGGCGACGTGACCGTCCGCGCCGCCGCCGGCGTCGACGCCTCCCTGGACGCCGGCACGGGCCACGGCCGGGTGCACAACGCGCTCAAGAACGCCGGCACCCCCGAGCTGACCATCCACGCCACCACCGCCCACGGCGACATCGACGCCCGCAGCCTCTGAACGACGAAAACGACGAAAGACGCCCGCAGCCCCTGAACCCCGCACACACCCGAGGGAGACGCCATGAACGGCACGATGAACAGCGCGACCTGGACCGGCATGATCCCGGTCGACGACACCGCCCTCGCCGCCACCGAAGAAGGACTTCCGGGCCGTCGCCGACGCGGCGCGGGACGTCGCGGGGCTCTAGGGTGGCGGCGTGGCAGGACGCATCGAGCTGAGTCGGTTCAACCGGCTGTGGGCGGCCGCCGCCGCGGGCAACCTCGGCGACGGCGTGTACCGGGTCGCGATCCTGCTGCTCGCCGCGGCTGACCAGCGACCCGGTGGCGTTCTCCGCGCTGACGGCCCTCGGGTTCGTGCCGTGGCTGCTGCTCGGGCTGCCCGCGGGCGTCCTCGTCGACCGGTATGACCGGCGGCGGCTGGCGCTGCTCGTCGGGATCGTGCGCACCGCGGTCCTGGCGGCACTGCTCGCGGCCGTCGCCACCGACACGATGTCGTTGTGGCTGCTGTACGGCGTGGTCGTCGTCCTCGGCGCGGGCGAGACGGTGTACGACACGTCGGTCCTGTCGATGGTGCCGGCCGTCGTCGAGCGGGACCGCCTCGAGGCCGCCAACGGCCGGCTGCAGGGCGCGGACATGCTCGTCCAGAGCTTCGTCGCCCCGCCCATCGCGAGCGCAGTGTTCGCGGTCACCGCGAGCGGAGCGTTCGGCGTCAACGTCGCCTGCTACGCGATCGCCGCGGCGCTCATGCTCGCGCTGCCCGGCACGTACCGCGCCGCCCAGGGCGACGGGACCGCGCCGATGGGGCGGGCGATCGGCGAGGCGCTGCGGTTCGTGCGCGGCCACCCCGTCCACCGCGCGATGCTCTCCGTGGTGATCGGGCTCGGGTTCGCCAACGCGATGGCCACCGCCCTCGTCGCGCTGTGGACCCGGGAGACCCTCGACGTGCCCGAGGCCGCGTTCGGCGCGTTCCTGCTGACCGCCTCCGTCGGCGGGCTCGTCGGCAGCCAGACCGCCGCCCGGGTCGCGGGACGCACCGGCCGCGGGCGGGCGATGGTCCTCGCGGCGACCGTCACCGGCCTCGGGATGCTCCTCGCGGCCGCGACCCGGAACATGTACGTGGCGGCGTTCGCGTGGGCGCTGACCGGGTGGGCGATCCTGGTGTGGAACGTCGTCTACGGGTCGCTGCGGCAGCGCCTGACCCCGGACGCGCTGCTCGGCCGCACGATCGGCGTCTACCGGGTCGTAGCCTGGGGCGTCATGCCGCTGGGCGCGCTCGCCGGTGGCCTGCTCGCGGACGCCGGCGACCTGCGGACCCCGATCCTCGTCGCGGCCCTGTTGACCCTCGCCGCCGGCGGGTACGCCGCGTCGGCCCTCACCAACGCCCGCATCGATGCGGCGGTCGCCGAGGCCGATGTCGCGAGCGCCCGGCCGTGAGTGGTAGAACCTGCGGATGGGGTACTCCGTGCGGCCCACGGGCAGGCTGCACCTGCCGGCCGCGGACGACGTCGCCGCCGCCACCGCGATCAGGGCCGCGCTGGCCGTGCGGGACGGCTGGTTCAGCGAGGAGATCTGTCCGGACGCGGGCACGGTCGCCGACCTCGCCTGGGTGGGTGCGGCGCAGGTCGTGCGGGACGGTGATTGGATCGAGTTCGCGCGGGACGAGCAGGGCGACGCGAAGTGGTCGGAGCAGGCGACCGCGTTCTACGTGGAGCTGGCGCCGTTCGTCCGCGCCGGCACGGTCAGCTGCACCGGCGAGGACGGCTCCACCTGGGCCTATGCGTACGCCGACGGCAAGATCACGCAGCAGGGCTGGAACGCCTGGGACTGCTCCCTGGAGCCGTTCGGCGAGCCCGTGTACCCGTGGCGCGAAACCTGACGTGGCCCCGGCGCGAAACCTGACGCTCAGCCGTGGTCGCGGCGCAGCGTGAGCTGGAGCGCCCCGGTCGGCGGCGCCGGCTCGGAGCCGTAGGACGCCAGCAGGGTGCACGACAGCGGCGCGTCCGGCGCGGTGATCCGGTGGGCGGTCACGTGCGCGGAGTCCCAGTGGACGCGGGGCACGTCGCCGCTGGGGCCGAAGCAGGCGTCGAGCTCCGCCCGGGTCAGGGTCGGCTCGACGAAGTGGATGACGACCGCGGACAGCCCCGCCCGGTCGAAGGACAGCTCGAGGCGCGCGGTGCCGGGCGGGCTCGGCTGCACGAACAGCCGGCCGAAGTCGTCCTGCGTCGGTGCGGGCAGCCCCAGCAGCGCGGCGACCTCGGCGGGGTGCTCGGTGGTGACGCCGCAGATCCGCCGCGCCCAGGTCCACAACAGGTCGGTGGTGATCGGCCGGGCGATCAGGTCCAGCAGGTGCGCCGGCGCCGGCGGGCGGCGCCACACGGTGGGCCAGTCGTCGAGGTCGACCATCTCGGATCCGTCGACGATGAGGGTGTACAGCGGCTCCGCCGGGAAGTCGTTGACCCGCACGGTGAGGCTGCGCCCGTCGATCTCGGCGTGGTAGGGGAACTCGCCGTCACCCGAGTGCTCCCACCGGATGGGTGTGGCGATCAGGTCGCTCATCGCACGGGTCCTCAAGCAGCTGGGCAAAGCGGACCTGAACAGCGTATGGGGTGTCCGCAAGCCCACACTTGAGGGGCGTCACACCTGCCCCTGTTCAGGCGGCGACAGGGCTAACGTCAGTCCCGCTATGCGTCGTCATCTGATGTGGGTCATCGGGCTCACCGCGTACATCATCGCGGTCTTCCACCGCTCGTCGCTCGGGGTCGCCGGGGTCGCCGCAGCGGACCGGTTCGGGGTCGGCACGTCGCTGCTGGCGCTGCTGTCCGTGGCGCAGCTGGCCGTGTACGCGGGCATGCAGATCCCGGTCGGGGTCCTGCTGGACCGGTTCGGGTCGCGGCGCATGCTCGTCGGCGGCGGGCTGCTCATGGTCGCCGGGCAGCTGCTGTTCGCCTACGCGCACGACATCGGGCCGGCGGTCGCGGCCCGCGTGCTGATCGGCGTCGGCGATGCGATGACGTTCATCAGCGTCCTGCGGGTCGTCGCGCTGTGGTATCCGCCGCGCCGCAACCCGCTGATGGTGCAGCTCACCGGCATGGTCGGGCAGCTCGGTGCGCTGTCGTCGGCGGTGCCGCTGGTCGTGCTGCTGCGCGACGCGGGCTGGACCGCCACGTTCCTCGGCGCGGCCGCGCTCGGCGCCGCCGCGATCGCGCTCGTGGCAGTGAGTCTGCGGGACTCACCGGTACAGGAGCCGCAAAAGCCAGCGGTGTCGGACCGGGCCCTGAAGGCGTCGTGGGAGCATCCGGGCACGCGGCTCGGGCTGTGGACGCACTTCGTGTCGTCGTTCTCCGGCAGCGTGTTCGCGCTGCTGTGGGGCTATCCGTTCCTGACGCAGGGGGAGGGCCTCGCCCCGGCGACCGCCGCGCTGTTGCTGTCGCTGCTGACCGTCGGCGGCATCGTGCTCGGCCCCGTCGTCGGGCACTTCTGCGGCCGGTTGCCCTACCACCGCTCGACCCTGGTCCTGGCGATCGTCGGGAGCTCGGCGCTCGCCTGGGCGGTCGTGCTGCTGTGGCCGGGCCGTGCCCCCGTCGCGGTGCTCACCGTCCTGGTCCTGGTGCTCGCGGTGAACGGTCCCGGCTCCATGATCGGCTTCGACTACGCCCGCTCGTTCAACCCGGCGGCCCGCATCGGCGGCGCGACCGGCATCGTCAACGTGGGCGGGTTCGTCGCCTCGATCCTGGTCATCATCGCCATCGGCGTGCTGCTGGACGCACAGACCCCGGCCGGCGCCGCCCACCCGTCGCTGCCGGCGTTCAAGTGGGCCTTCGCCGTCCAGTACGTGTTGTGGGCCCTCGGCGCCGCCCAGGTCTGGCGCTACCGGCGCACGACCCGCCGCGCCATCCCGCCGGAGCATCTCGCCGCCATGCGCCGCGGCGACCCCCTCCCCGCCGTCGGCTGACGTCCGCCCGGTCCGGGCGCACCGGGCCGGCTTCAGTGGGGCCGGCGTCAGTGGGGGTGCGGGGCCAGCACGTGGGCGGGCAGCACGCGCCCGGCGAGTTCGGCCAGGCGCTCCGGGTGCAGCGCCTCCGTGAGCCGCGCCGTCAGCTCCGGCGGCAGCCGGCGCGCCAGTACGGGGGCCGCCGCGGAGGCGAGCATCGTGGTGGTCGCGGCGGTGGTGGCGATGCCCCAGCCGACCGGGCCCAGCGGGGTGCAGCCGAAGAACTGGCTCAGGCCGGGGGTCTGGACGACGCCGGCCAGCACGGCGGCGGAGCCGAGGCTCGCGACGAGGACGCCGGGGCTGGTCCACCCGACGAGCAGGGTCTGGCCGAGCTGCGTGCCGACCAGCGCGGCCAGCGCGACGGTGCGGGCCCGCACACCGCGGCCGCTGAGGGTGGCGGCGGCGACCCACGCGCCGGTCGCGCCGGTGACGGTGGCCGCCGCGCGCAGCGCGATGTCGTGGGTCAGCGCGGCGCCGAGCGAGGCCTCCGGGCCCTCGCGCAGCAGCACGCCGTTGGCGCCGGAGTCCGGCCGGCGCAGCGCGACCGCCAGGGCCGGCGCGAGGTCGGTGAGGAGGTTGACCAGCAGCAGCTGCCGGGCGTTGAGCGGTGAGGCGCCGGTGAGGGAGGCGCCGAGGACGGTGAAGCCGATCTCCCCGAGGTTGCCGCCGACGAGGATGCCGAGCGCCTCCCGCACGGCCCGCCACATGGCGCGGCCCTCGACCAGCGCGGCGATGATGGTCTCCAGGCGGTCGTCGGTGACGACGAGGTCGGCGGCGGCCCGGGCGGCGGGGGTGCCGCGCTGGCCGAGCGCGATGCCGACGTCGGCGAGGCGGATGGCTGGGGCGTCGTTGGCGCCGTCACCCGTCATCGCCACGACCCGCTGGTTGGCCTGGAAGGCCTGCACCACCCGGACCTTGTGCGCCGGCGTGCCGCGGGCGACCACCGCGATGTTGGGCACGAGGTCGCGCAGCGCCCGGTCGTCCAGGGCGTCGATGTCGGCGCCGGTGACGACCCGGTGCCCGTTGAGCAGGCCGAGCTCGCCGGCGATGGTCTCAGCGGTGGCGGGGTGGTCCCCGGTGATCATGACGATCTGCGCGCCGGCCGTGCGCAGCTCGTCCAGCGAGGCGCCGGCGGTCGAGCGCACCGGGTCGGCGAGGGCGAGGAAGCCGAGGAAGCACAGCCGGGCCACGGCGTCGTCGGTCAGGTCACCCTCCGCGGGGCTGTGGGTCTCGGCCACGGCGAGGACGCGGAAACCCTGCCGGGTGAGCCGCTCCAGCTGCTGGCGGACGCGGCGGCGGCCGGCGCCGGTGAGCGGCCGCTCCTCGCGGGGGGCGGTGCGCCAGGTGGTGCAGCGGGCCAGCACGAGCTCGGGCGCGCCCTTGACGGACAGCAGGCGGCCGGCGGTCGTCGTCGCGGCCGTGGCGTGGTACGCGCGGCTGGGCTCGAACGGCAGCGTCGTGTGCGCCTGCCAGCCCGGCGCGCCGGCGGACTCGTCGACGGCCGCGTCCTCCGCGCCGCCGCGCACGGCGCGGTCGGTGATGTGGGGCAGCGGCTGGCCGCCGGCGGGGGCGGGGGTGGCGCGCAGGCCGGCGGCGAGCACCGCCCGGTGCGCCGGGTCCAGGCCGTCCACCGGCCGGATCGTGGCGGCGTCGGCGACGGCCGCCAGCCGGATGTGGCCCTGGGTCAGAGTGCCGGTCTTGTCGAAGCACAGCACGTCCACCCGGCCCAGCGCCTCGATCGTCCGGGCGTTGCGGACCAGCGCGCCCTGCCGGGACAGCCGGCGGGCCGCGGCCAGCTGTGCGGCGCTGACCAGGAACGGCAGCCCTTCCGGGACGCTGGCGACGGCCAGTCCCACGCCGGCGCCGATGGTGTCGCGCACCGGACGGCCGCGCAGCAGCCCGGCGGCCATGACGGCGGCGCCCGAGCCCAGCGCGATCGGCAGCGTGGTGTGGGTGATCTGCCCGAGCCGCGCCTCCACGCCGGTGGCCGGTGCCGCCTGGGCGGCGGTGGCCATGCTGCGACCGGCCTCGGTCGCCGCCCCGGTGGCGACCACGACGCCGACGGCCCGGCCGGCCGTCACCGTCGAGCCCTCGTACACCATGCAGGTGCGGTCGGCGACATCGGCGGCGAGGACCGGTTCGGTGCGCTTGGCCACCGGCATCGACTCGCCCGTCAGTGAGGACTCGTCCATCTCCAGGGCCTGCGCCTCGATGAGCCGGCAGTCGGCGGGCATGACGTCGCCGGGCGCCAGCTGGACGACGTCGCCGGGCACCAGCTGGTCGGCGGGCAGGCGCACCGGCCGGTCGTCGCGGCGGACCGTGGCCATCACCGCCGAGCGGGCCAGCAGCTCCGCGACGGCACGGTCGGTCACCGTCTTCTGGACCGCGCCGACCACCGCGCCGATGCCGCTGGCGCCCAGCACGATGCCGGCGTCGACCAGGGAACCGATCGCCGCGGACAGGGCCGCGCCGCCGGCGAGGATCGGGGTCAGCGGGTTGGCCAGCTCCTCGGCGAAGGAGCGCATGAGGCTGGGCCTGGGCTGGCTGATCTGCGCGTCGGGACGGTGCCGGCGCAGCGCCGCCCGGGTGGGCAGCCCGCCGCCGGTGGATTCGAGCAGCTTCAGGACCTTGCCGGCGGGCAGCGCATGCCACGCGGTGCTGGACACGGGCGGCGAGATGGGCCGGCGGGCGAGCTCGGCGGCCGCCCACACGCCCTGCACCACGGACAGGGCGGCGGCGCCGTTGACGGCGAGCAGGGCCCGGCGGGCCGCGCCCCGGGGCGCGCCGGTGATCGTGGTGATCGCGCCGATCGCGGAGCCGGACTCGGCCAGGCGGACGCCGTGCCGGCCGACCCGCCGGGCGACGTCGATCGCGTCGATGAGCAGGGCGGCGGTCTCCAGGACGTCGCCGGCCAGCACGTGCGCGCCCCAGGGCGGCCGGGCGTCCGGCCCGTGCACGCCGATGCCGACGTCGGCGCCGGCCAGCGCGGCGGCCTGATCGGAGACCAGCAGCACCACGTGACCGTCGGCCTGCAGCTCGCGGACGTTGCCGAGCAGGTGCCCACGGCCGGGAATGTCGCCGGCGTCGATCCGCTCGGCCCCGCTGGGGCGGCCGCCGGCGAAGATCAGCCTGGTGCCGCTGCGCCGCGCCGCCGCGATGAGCGCGTCGGCGCTGGCTGCCGGTTGGGGCACGAGGCTCACCAGCGCCTCGAGCCGGGTGCCGTGTGCGAGCCCGAGCACGTGCGCGGCGCCGTCACGGTGCAGGCGCTGCCGCGTCCGGACGCCGGTCCGGCCGCGCAGCCGCAACTGGTCGACCGGTCCGAGCAGCCAGCCGTCCTGCTCCACCGGCTGGTCGGTCGCCTCGGCGCTGAACAGCCGTTGGGCCTGGAGGCGGACCCCCTCCGGGTCGGCGCCGGGCAGGGGATGCACCTCCTGGACCATGAGCCGGCCCGTGGTCAGGACGGCCGGGTCGAGGATCACCGTGTCGACGCGGTCGAGCAGGCGCAGGACGCGCGGGTCCATCACGTGCGCGCGGCGGCCGGCGAGCGTGCGGCCCAGCTGCGCGGCGAAGGACTCCCGCCCGGCCCCGGGGGCCTTGGGCAGGCCGGCCACCGCGATCGCGGCGGCCCGCCCGGCGCCACCGGCGGCCAGCGCGACGCCGGCCGCCCCGGCGCCGACGGCGACGCTGCGCGGCGCGTAGTGCTCGACGATCCCGTCGGGCAGGGGGCTGGGCCGTTCGGTGACGACCGGGTCGGCGGCGGCCCGCTGGGGCGTGCGCAGCAGCGCCGGCTCGGCGCGCCAGGCGTCGCGCCTGGCCCGGGCCTCGGCCAACTGGCCGACGCGCACGGCCGCGTCCACGCCCAGCCCGGAGACGCCCCCGACCAGGCCCTGCGCCGCGGCGTTGCTGAGCGCGAGCACGGAGTCGGTCCGGTCGCGGCCGAGCGCCCGTTCGAGGACTGCCCGCAGCTTCGGCTGGGTGTCGACGAAGGGGACGAGGGAGGCGGCCTCGACGGCGCCGGGCACGTGCCGGGCGATGCGGCCGAAGGTGGCGACCACGAGGCCGGCGGCGTCGGCGACCAGGGCCGTGGCGGCCCGCTCCAGGGGCGCGGGGTGATCCGGTGCCGGCGCACGGTCGGCCGGCCCGTCGTGGATGCCGGGGTACCGCTCCCGCACCGCCCGCACCGCCGCGGTGAGCTGCGCGCGGGTGGGCGCGGGCCGGGTGACGCCCAGCACGACCCGCTGCAACGGGGCGTTGACCACCGCCCACGAGACGCCAGGCACCTGCCGCAGCGCGGTGCTCAGCGCCGTCCGGTATTCGGCCGTGTCCGGGCGGCCGACGCCCGGGGCGTCGACGGCGACGCGGTCGGTGGTCACCGGCCCGCCCGGGGACCGGCCGGTGGCGGCGCGGGCCGCCCCGGCCACCAGCCGGGACGGGGTCCGCACCAGGTCGAGCAGCGCCACCTGGCTAGACCTTTTCCAGCGCCTCGCCGAATTCGTGCACGACCTTGTTGCGCCGGTTCGTCGCCAGCGTGTGGCCGGCCGCTACGACGACGGCCACCGGCCATTCGATGGCGCCCAGCACGGCCAGGACGCCGATGCCGCCCAGGAAGGCGAGCTCGTCGGCCGGGGGCAGCTGGACGGTGCCCAGCTTCGGCACGCTCAGGTGGGTGCTGTTGTGGTCGGTGACCTGATGGGCGGCCGTCCGCATGGGGTGGGCGGCCGCGCCGTCGGTGCCGTGCGGCCGTGCCGTCGCTTCGGCGCGACGGGTGCGCCGGGCGCGGGGTGCGGCCTTGGTCTGCGTTGGCTCCGCCGTGGCGGCTTCAGCGCCCTTCGGCTGGGCCGTCGCATCGTCCTTGCGGGTCCGCCGGGTGCGGGGAGCGGCCTTGGTCTGCGTGGTCATGGCGACCTCCTTAGGCCCAGGTTCTGAGCAGGCAGCTACCCGCGCGGGTTGGAGGTAAACGGCAGATGAACAGCGCAAGGCCGATCGAGCGCCGGGTCAGGCGGCCGGGTTCCAGGTGGCGACCCGGGCGACCGCCTGCTTCGCGGCCCGCTCGGGGTGCGGCTTCGGTGCGTCGCCCCACAACCCGCCCCACAGCGACCATCCGGTGCGTTTCGGCAGCACCACGACCGTCGGCCAGAGCATGTTGTCGTGGAACAGGTTGTCCATGCCGATCATTTCACCACTGGACAGGAACAGTAAAGAAACCTAATAATGGCGAGCACCGTCGATGGAGGACACCCCCATGAAGCGCAAGCGCATAGCGCTCATCCTCGGCGCCGCGACCCTGCTGGTGACCGGTTTGCTCGTCACGACCAACGCCTACGCCGCCAACCTGCTGACCAACCCCGGGTTCGAGAGCGGAAACCTGTCCGGGTGGTCCTGTACCGGCACCGGGTCCGGGGCCGTGACCAGCCCGGTCCACTCCGGGTCCTACGCGCTCAACGGCAACGCCACCGCGTCCGACACCGCCCAGTGCACGCAGACCGTCGCCGTCCAGCCGAGCACCGCCTACACGCTCACCGGCTGGGTCCGCGGCTCCTACGTGTACCTCGGCATCACCGGCGGCGCGTCCACCTGGACCAGCGGGACCGCCTACAGCAAGCTCACCGTGCCGTTCACCACCGCCGCCGGCCAGACGTCGGTGCAGGTGTTCATCCACGGCTGGTACGGCACCGGCGCGTACCAGGCCGACGACATCTCCCTCGACGGCCCCGGCGGTCAGCCGAGCCCGACGACCGCGTCGCCCACGACGAGCAAGAGCCCGAGCGCCAGCCCGTCGCCGTCGAAGTCGCCCTCGAAGTCGCCGTCCACGTCGCCGTCGCCGTCCACGTCCCAGCCGCCGGTCACCGGGCTGCCGAAGCACGCGCTCATCGGCTACCTGCACGCCAGCTTCGCCAACGGCTCCGGTTACGTGCGGATGGCCGACATCCCGGCCGCCTGGGACATCATCAACCTGTCGTTCGGCGAGCCGACCTCGGTGACGTCCGGCGACATCCGGTTCAACCGCTGCCCGGTCGCCGAGTGCCCGAACGTCGAGTCCGACGCCGAGTTCCTCGCCGCGATCAAGGCGAAGCAGGCCCAGGGCAAGAAGGTCCTGATCTCCATCGGTGGCCAGAACGGCCAGGTGCAGCTCACCACCGCAGGCGCCCGCGACGCGTTCGTCAACTCGGTCAGCGCGATCATCGACCGGTGGGGCCTGGACGGCCTCGACATCGACTTCGAGGGCCACTCGCTCTACCTGAACGCCGGTGACGCCGACTTCCGCAACCCGACGACCCCGGTCGTGGTGAACCTGATCTCCGCGCTCAAGTCGCTGAAGGCGAAGTACGGCACGAAGTTCGTGCTGACGATGGCGCCGGAGACGTTCTTCGTGCAGCTCGGCTACCAGTTCTACGGCGGCACGACCCAGGGCGACAACCGGGCCGGGTCCTACCTGCCGGTCATCCACGCGGTGCGGGACTTCCTCACCGTGCTGCACGTCCAGGACTACAACTCCGGCCCGATCACCGGCCTGGACAACCAGTACCACCAGATGGGCGGCGCCGACTTCCACATCGCGATGACCGACATGATGAAGGCCGGCTTCCCGGTCGCGAACACCGGCCAGACGTTCCCGGGGCTGCGCGAGGACCAGATCGCCTTCGGCGTGCCGGCGGCGGTCAGCGCGGGCAACGGCTACGTCGCCCCCGCGGTCGTCCAGGCCGCCGTGAACTGCCTCGTCAAGGGCACCGGCTGCGGCGGGTACACCCTGCGCGGCGGCACCTCGCCCAACTTCCGCGGCCTGATGACCTGGTCCATCAACTGGGACCGGTACTACTCCTGGGAGTTCATGAACACCCAGGAGCCGTTCCTGAACGCCCTGCCGTAACGACCCGGCCGCGCTGCCGTAGGTTCGAGAGCGTGAGCGCACTTGATCTCGTCAGCACCTGGCCAGTCACCACCGCATCGGTCGCGGTCGTGGGTCCCGAAGGGATCCGCGACCGCACCGGTCCGGACGACCCCCTGCCGTGGGCGTCCGTCACGAAACTGCTGACGGCGCTCACGGTGCTCGTCGCGGTCGACAAGGGCGACGTCCTGCTCGACGAGCCCGCCGGCCCGGAGGGCGCCACGGTCCGGCACCTGCTGGCCCACACCTCCGGGGTCGCGTTCGACGACGACACGCAGGTCGCCGCGCCCGGCCGGAAACGGATCTACTCCAACCGCGGGTTCGAGCTGCTCGCCGACTTCGTGCTGACCCGCACCGGCGGCACGTTCGCGGAGCTGCTCACCGAGTCGGTGCTGCGACCGCTCGGCATGGGCGGCACCACCCTGGAAGGCTCGCCCGCCGCCGGGGCGCGGGGGCCGCTGTCGGACCTGGCCCTGCTCGGCCAGGAGCTCCTGGACCCGGCGCTGGTCCCGGACCTGATGCCGGAGGCCGTCACCGTCCAGTTCCCGGGGGTCTCCGGTGTACTGCCGGGCTTCGGCCGTCAGGACCCGAACGACTGGGGGCTGGGCTTCGAGATCCGCGACGGCAAGTCGCCGCACTGGACGGGGTCGCGCAACTCGCCCGCCACATACGGTCACTTCGGCCGCTCCGGCACGTTCCTGTGGGTCGACCCGGTCGCCGGCCTCGCCTGCGCCTGCCTGACCGACCGCGACTTCGGCGAGTGGTCCGCCGAGGTGTGGCCCGTGCTGTCGGACGCCGTCCTCGGGTAGCGGCACTCGGGTAACGGCACTCGGGTAGCAGCACTTGGGTAACGGCACGAAGGGCGCCCCCGTGGGTGAGGGCGCCCTTCGTTTTTCGGGAGGCTACGACTAGCTGGACGTCGCCCAGTCGTCGGCGGACCAGTAGTGGCCGCTCCAGTAGTGCCCGGACCAGTAGTGGCCGGTCCAGTACTGCTCGGACCACTCCGGGTCGCTCCAGGAGCCGGTGCCGGTCCACGGCGAGCCCTGCCACGAGGCCGCGGCCCAGGTGCGCGACGTCGACGGCGGGACCCAGCGCTGGTTGTCCTGGTCACCGCAGTCCCAGATCTGCAGTTGGGTGCCGTTGGCGGAGTTCCATTCGGTCACGTCGAGGCACTTGCTCGCGTTGACGTTGACCAGCTGGCGGGCGGTGTTGACCCGCCACTGCTGGGCCGGCGTGCCGTTGCAGTCGTAGAGCTGGACCTTCGTGCCGTTGGCGGTGCCGGCGCCCGTGACGTCCAGGCACTTGCCGAGCGCCTGCGCGCTGCCGTCAGCGGCCAGGACCCAGTACTGCGCCGGCGTGTTGTTGCAGTCGTACAGCTGGACCGGCGTGCCGTTGATGCTCTGCCGGTTCTGCACGTCGATGCACTTGCCCGCGTAGCCGGTGACCTGGCCGGTGCCGCCCGTGCCGCCCGCACCCGTCCAGGTGTCGCCGGCCAGGCGGTACCCCATCCACATGCCGCCGTTCCAGGACGTCTTCTGCGCGGCGAGGCTGGCCCACGCGGTGCCGTTGAACGGGCCGAAGATCGACTGCTCGCCCTTGAGCTCGATGTTGTTGAACGACAGGTGGTTGCCGCCCCGGGTGGTCTCCAGCGAGCCGGTGCCGGTGCCCTTGGTGAGGCTCTGCGTGGCCGACGGGGTGGCCGCGGCGACGGCGGCGGAGACGTTGAGCTCCTTCAGGCCCTTGGCCGCGGCGGTGCCGGTCGTCAGCGTCGTCGCGGTGGACGTCAGCAGCTTCTTCACCTGGTCGGGGGTCAGCGACGGCCGCTGCTGCAGCAGCAGCGCCACGGCGGAGGCGGTGACGGCCGCGGCCTGCGACGTGCCGCTGCCCTTGAAGCCCGTGTCGCCGACCCGCGCCGACGTGTACTGCTGGTCGATGTTGGAGCCCGGGTCGCGCAGGGAGACGATCGACGTGCCCGGCGCCAGGATGTCGAGCTTGCGGGCCGCGTTGGAGTTGTTGGTGTACGAGGCGAGGTCGTCGTCGGTCGTGGCGATGGTGTTGTTCGTGGTCGACGCGCCGACGGCGAGCACGAACGGGTCCATCGCCGGGTTCGTGAGCGCGGTGGTGGTGTTGCCGTCGTTGCCGGCGGCGACGACGACCACGATGCCGGCCTGCCAGGCCTGCTCGACGGCGTACATCAGCGGGTCCACGGTCGAGGCCGACATCCCGCTGGTGCCGTAGCTGAGGTTGAGCACCCGGATCGGGCTCGCCGGGTCGTGGTTGCGGTTCTGCACGACCCAGTCGATCGCGGCGATCATCTGCGACACGTCGTTGGCGCCGGTCGCGGTGCCGACCTTGACGGAGGTCACCTTCGCCTTCGGGGCCAGGCCGATCGTGCCGGACGCCGCGTCGTTGCCGACCATGATGCCGGCCATGTGCGTGCCGTGGCCGAACGTGTCCAGGTAGCGCAGCTGGCCCGACTGCGACTCGAACGACAGGTCCGGGCCGTTGACGACCTGCGCCGCCGGCAGCCCGGCGACCGGGGCGACCCCCGTGTCGATCAGCGCGATGCCGACCCCCTGACCGGTCAGCGACGCCGCCGCGCCGCTGTCGGCCTTGATGATCGACCGCACGCTCTTGACCGTGGTGCCTGCGCCGGCCGGCCACTCGTCGGCCGACCAGCCACCGCCCAACCGGCTCCCGCCGGCCGGCTCCGGGCTGGTCACGGCGGCGGCGGGACCGCCGACCCCGAGCAGCCCCAACGACGTCGCGACGGCCACCAGCCCCGACGCGCCAGCGCGCAGTCGACGGCGGCCCGTCATCGGCTTCATCATCCGCATCTCCCCATCCATGGAGCACGAACGCACTCACTCCATGCGTTCGAGTCACCACGATGAGGTGCCATACACCGAAAGTCACTGGCCCATCACCAGAATGCCCCGATCGCCCGACAGGGTTTCTGACCTGCTGTCATACCTCTCGGCACGGCACGCCCCGGTCACCCGACACGGCTTTGTAAGGGTTCCGGCGGGCGATGCGCCCTAGGGTGAGGACCATGGCGGAAACCGTGGACGTGATCGTGGTCGGGCTCGGAGTCGGCGGCGAGGAGGTCGCCGGCCGGCTCGCCGAGGCGGGACTGACCGTGGTGGGGATCGAGGGGCGGCTCGTCGGCGGCGAGTGCCCGTACTGGGGCTGCGTGCCGAGCAAGATGATGATCCGGGCCGGCAACGCGCTCGCCGAGGCCCGCCGCGTGCCCGGCCTCGCCGGCACCGCCGAGGTGCGCGCCGACTGGGCGCCGGTCGCCCGCCGGATCCGCGAGGAGGCCACCGACTCGTGGGACGACAAGGTCGCCGTCGACCGCCTGGTCGGCAAGGGCGTCACCTTCGTCCGCGGCTGGGCGTCCGTGACGGGTCCGGACGAGGTCACGGTCGGCGACCGGGTGTTCCACGCGACCCGCGGCATCGTGATCGGCACCGGGACCGAGCCGGCGATCCCGCCGATCGACGGCCTCGCCGGCACCCCGCTGTGGACCAACCGCGAGGCGATCGAGGCCGCCACCCTGCCCGAGTCGCTGATCGTGCTGGGCGGCGGCGCGATCGGCGTCGAGCTCGCCCAGGTCTTCGCCCGCTTCGGCGTGACGGTCACCGTCGTCGAGGCCGCCGACCGCCTCCTCGCCCTCGAGGAGCCGGAGTCCTCCGACCTCGCCCGCGACGCGCTCACCCGCGACGGCGTCACCGTCCACGTCAGCGCGAAGGCGTCGTCGGTACGCCATGACGACACCGGATTCACGGTGACCCTCGGCGACGGCTCCACGGTCACCGCGGCGAAGCTCCTCGTCGCGACCGGCCGGAAGGTCGACCTGTCCAGGCTCGGCGTCGACAGGCTCGGCCTCGACCCCACCGCCCGCGCCGTCACCGTCGACGACCGGATGCGCGCCGCCGGCCGGGTCTGGGCCGTCGGCGACGTGACCGGCCACGGCGCGTTCACCCACATGGCGATGTACCAGGCGGGCATCGCCGTCCGCGACATCCTCGGCCAGGACGGCCCGCCCGCCGACTACCGCGCGACGCCGCGGGTCACGTTCACCGACCCGGAGATCGGCGCCGTCGGCCTCACCGCCGCCCAGGCCCGCGAGTCCGGACTGCGGGTCAGGGTCGGCACCGGCCAGGTCCCGTCGTCGTCCCGCGGCTGGATCCACAAGCTCGGCAACGAGGGCTTCATCAAGCTCGTCGAGGACGCCGACCGCGGGGTCCTCGTCGGCGCCACCTCCGCCGGCCCGGTCGGCGGCGAGGTCCTGTCCGCCCTCGCGGTCGCCGTCCACGCCCAGGTCCCGGTCGACACCCTCCGCCACATGATCTACGCCTACCCGACCTTCCACCGCGGCATCGAGGACGCCCTGCGCGACCTGCGCTGACCTTCCCAACCGGCGGTCCTGCCCGCGCGGCCTGCGCGGATCTCCTCAACCGGCAGTCGCGGCGGCCGATAGGACGCGCACCACGACTTGGCTGGAGGGGGCAGGGTGAGCCTTCGCCGCGACCGGCTCTGGCTGGTGTTCCTCGGTCTCGGCCTGCTGTGCACCACCCTGTTCGCCGCCGGGGTCGCACCCGACCTCGCCTCCGCGGTCATCGGCGTGGCGTGCGTCCTGGCGTGGGGGCTCGGCCCCCGGCTGCACGACGTGCGCCCCCGGCGGCCGTGGCGGATGATGACGGCCGCCGCGGTGTTCTTCATCAGCGGGATCCTCCTGCGGTCGATGCTGGTCGAGCAGCCGGCGCCGGTCGCGCAGATCGGCGACGCGTTCACCGTCTGCGGGTTCGGGTTCTTCATCGCGGCCCTCGTCACGTTCCTCAACCGGTGGGGCATGGACCGGCGGGCGCTGCTCGACGGGCTCATCGTGTGCATCGGCGCGGCGCTCACCTCGACGCTGCTGTTCGTCGTGCCGGCCGCGACGGTCCCGGGCCGGCCGCTCGTCGTGACTCTGATCGCCGGGCTG
The DNA here is from genome assembly GCF_050936335.1 of Dactylosporangium sp. CA-152071. Lineage (NCBI taxonomy): Bacteria > Bacillati > Actinomycetota > Actinomycetes > Micromonosporales > Micromonosporaceae > Dactylosporangium > Dactylosporangium sp. CA-152071. The sequence goes on from NZ_JBNJMZ010000002.1 coordinate 382,055, forward strand.
TACCCGCTGCTGGACACCGTCACGGTGCTGCTCGTCACCAACCTGGCGTTCACCACGGCCGTGCGCCAGCCGGCGTTCGTCCTGCTCGGCGGCATGATGGTGCTGATGTTCTGCGGCGACCTCGGCTTCGCGATCATCGGCCGGCACGGCGAGGTCACCGGGCCGCCGCTGATGGACCTGCCGTTCCTGCTCGCGTTCACGCTCGGCGGCGCCGCCGCGCTGCACCCGACCGCGCGGGCCCTCGCCCGGGCGACGCCGCTGCCGATCCAGGCGTGGTCGCTGCCGAGGATGCTGGTCATCGGGCCGGCAGTGGCGGCGCCGTTCATCCTCACCGTCACCCTCGGCGCCGACACCACGGCGCTGCGCTGGACGCTCGGCCTCGGCGGCGCCGCGATCGTCGCGCTGCTGCTGGTGCGGGCGGCCGACGCGGTGCACAGCCACGCCGCCGCGCAGCGCAGCTTCGAGCACCAGGCGACCCACGACCCGCTCACCGGCCTGCCCAACCGGCGGATGCTCACCCTCATGGTCGAGCGGCTGCTGAGCGAGGAGCGGCCGGAGCGCGGCGCCGGCGTGTGGATGTTCTACCTCGACCTCGACGGGTTCAAGCTGGTCAACGACTCGTGGGGGCACCCGGCCGGGGACCAGCTCATCGTCGACGTCGGCACCCGGCTGCGGCTGGCGCTGCCGCCGGCGGCGACGATCGCGCGGGTCGGCGGCGACGAGTTCGTCGTCGTGCAGCGCTGCACCGAGCCGGAGGCGATGGCCAACGCCCGGCGGATCATGGAGTGCGTGGAGCACCCGCTCGTCGTGGTGACCGCCGACGGCGGCACCGCGGACGTCGTCATCGGCGCGTCGATGGGGATCGTGCAGTCCACCAGGGGCTCGGACCAGGCCGACACGCTCATGCGGGACGCCGACACCGCCATGTACCGGGCGAAGGCGGCCGGCCGCAACCGGTGGACCGTGTTCGACGCCTCGATGCGCGACGCGGTCCGCGAGCGGGTCGAGATCGAGGTCGCGCTGCGCGCCGCCGTCGCCCAGGAGCAGCTCAGCATCGCCTACCAGCCGATCATCGCGATGGACACCGACCGCCCCGCCGGCGCCGAGGCACTGTGCCGCTGGCAGCACCCCGTCCGCGGCTGGATCGGGCCCAACATGTTCATCGCCGTCGCCGAGGACTCCAACCTGATCTCAGCGCTCGGCGCGTGGGTGCTGCGCGAGTCCGTGCGGCAGCTCGCCGCCTGGCGCGCCGACGGCGTCGTCGACGACGACTTCTGGATGTCGGTGAACGTGTCGCCCCGGCAGCTCGGCGACCCGGCGTTCGCGGAGCGCCTCGGCGCCACCCTGCGCCAGGCGAGAGTGCCCGCCGCCAACCTGGTCCTGGAGATCACCGAGTCGGTGATGGTCGAGGGCAGCGACCTCACCGAACGGGTCCTCGTCGAGCTGCGGGCGCTGGGTGTACGGATCTCCGTCGACGACTTCGGCACCGGGTTCTCCGCGCTCGGCTACCTGCGCCGCCACCCCGTCACCGGGGTGAAGATCGACCGGTCGTTCGTCAACGGGCTCGGCACCAGCGTCGAGGACGAGGAGATCGTCCGGGCGGTCGTGGCGATGAGCAGCGCCCTGCACCTGGCCGTCGTCGCCGAGGGCGTCGAGACCCGGGCCCAGCGTGAGGTCCTCGTCGCGCTGGGGGTGCCGCTGGCACAGGGCTGGCTGTGGGGCAAGGCGGTCGACCCCGCCACGTTCGCCGCCACGTGGGCGGTCCGCGTGGCGACGACCGGTGCCGTTCGGTCAAACTGAACCGATGACCGAGACGATCACCGCTGAGGACGCCCACCTCTGGCTGGAGGAGGTCGACGGGGCCGAGGCGATGGCCTGGGTCCGGGACCGCAACGCCGAGACCGTCGCCGCCCTGACCGGCGGGGCGCGCTTCGCGGAGCTGCGCGACGAGATCCGCACCGTCCTGGACGCCGACGACCGGATCCCGATGATCGCCTGGCACGGCGAACGGGTCTACAACCTGTGGAAGGACGCCGACCACCCGCGCGGCCTGTGGCGGCGCACCACCCTCGAGGACTACCGGGCCGGCGAACCCGACTGGGAGACCGTCCTGGACCTCGACGCCCTCGCCACCGCCGAGGACGAGAACTGGGTGTGGCAGGGCGTCACGTACCTGCGCCGCGGCCCCCTCGCCGGTGACCACCGCGCGCTGGTGTCCCTGTCCCGCGGCGGCGCCGACGCGGCGGTCGTGCGCGAGTTCGACCTGGACCAGCTGCGGTTCGTGCCCGACGGGTTCACCCTGCCGGAGGCGAAGAGCGACGTCAGCTGGATCACGATCGACGAGATCTTCGTCGGCACCGACACCGGCCCGGACTCGATGACGGCCTCCGGCTACCCGCGGCAGGTGCGGCGGTGGCGCCGCGGCACGCCCGTCGCGGAGGCGCCCGTCGTGTTCGAGGGTGCCGCCGAGGACGTGTCGGTCCGCGCGTCCAGCGACCCGACCGCCGCCACCGAACGCGCCGTGGTCCGCCGTTCCCTGGACTTCTTCCACGCCGAGCGGCACCTGCTCGTCGACGGCACCCTCACCAAGCTCGACGTGCCCGACGACGCGGGCGTCGACCTCCACCGCGACTGGCTGCTCATCCGGGTCCGCACCGACTGGGAGGTCGGCGACGTCACCCACCCGGCCGGGTCGCTGCTCATCGCCGACCTCGCCGCGTTCCTCGCCGGAGACCGGGACCTCACGACCCTGTTCACGCCCGACCCGCACACCTCGCTGTCGTACAGCGACTGGACCCGCGACGGGCTCATCCTGGTGCTGCTCTCCGACGTGCAGAGCCGCCTCGAGGTCGTCCGGTATGTCGACGGCGCATGGCAGCGCACCGTCCTCGGCGGCGCCGAGCTCGGCCAGACCGACGTATGGGACACCAACGCCGACGCCGACGAGCAGTACCTGCTGCTGTCCAGCGGCTTCGCGCTGCCGCCGACCCTGCGCCACGGCGTCCTCGGCGGCGACCCGCCGACCGTCCTCAAGCAGGGCCCGTCCTACTTCCCCGCCGACCGGATCACCACCCGGCAGTTCTTCGCCACGTCCGCCGACGGCACCCAGATCCCGTACTTCGTCGTCGGCGACCCGTCTGCCGGCCCCGGCCCGACCCTCATGAGCGGCTACGGCGGCTTCGAGGTGTCGCGGGTCCCCTCGTACAGCGCGATCATCGGCCGCGGCTGGCTCGCCCGCGGCGGCACCTACGTGGTGGCCAACATCCGCGGCGGCGGCGAGTACGGCCCGCAGTGGCACCGCTCCGCCCTGCGGGAGAAGCGCCCGCGCGCCTACGAGGACTTCTCCGCCGTCGCCGCCGACCTCGTCGAGCGCGGCATCACCACCCGCGCCCAGCTCGGCATCGAGGGCGGCTCCAACGGCGGCCTCCTCATGGGCGTCATGCTGACCCGCTACCCCGACCTCTTCGGCGCGATCGTGTGCGCGGTCCCGCTGCTGGACATGCGCCGCTACCACCTGCTGCTGGCGGGCGCCTCATGGATGGCCGAGTACGGCGACCCCGACGACGCCTCGGACTGGGACTACCTGCGCCTGTTCTCGCCCTACCAGAACGTCCGCCAGGGCGTCCCCTACCCGCCGACGCTGATCACCACCTCCACCCGCGACGACCGCGTCCACCCCGGCCACGCCCGGAAGATGGTCGCCCGCCTCACCGACCACGCCCACGACGTCCACTACTACGAGAACATCGAGGGCGGCCACGGCGGCGCCGCCGACAACGCGCAGATGGCCTTCAAGTGGGCCCTCGCCTTCGAGTTCCTCTGGCGCACCCTCGCCCCCTAGTCCGAAAACTGAGGGTGAGTGGGCGTGCGGCAGCTCCCGGCGATGCCGGGACCTGCCGTATGTTGCTTCACGCTGCTTGTGGTTGGGGTCGTTCGGCGGTGACGGTGTAGCCGAGGGCTTCGAGTTGGCGGATGTGGTTGCGGGCTCGTCGCTCGGGGTTGATCCGGCTGTCGTAGAAGTCGGCGCCGAGGTCATGGAAGGTGGCCTGGGCGTCGCCGAGGATGTGCCAGATGACGATGAGGGTCGACCGGCCGATAGCGACGATGGCCCGTTTCGCGCCGCGTCTTCGGGCGATGCGACGGTAGCGTTCACCGAGGAAGGTCGGGGTCCGGGCGGCGCTGACCGCGGCCTGGCCGAGGGTGCGGGCCAGGTAGGGGTTGCCGTGTCCGGTGGCGCTGCTGCCTTTCTTGCGGCCGGCGGATTCGTTGACCTTGGGTGAAAACCTGGCCCAGGAGGCCAGGTGGGCCGGGGTCGGGAAGCGGCTCATGTCGGTCCCGATCTCCGCGATGATCGCCCGGGCGGCGATCGCGCCGACACCGGGGATCTGCTCAAGCCGGGTCGCCGCTTGCGCGAAAGGGGCGATGCGGACCTCGATCTGGGCGTCGACGTCGGCGATGTCGGCCTCGATCGCGTCGATCCGGGTGAGCATCTTGGCCAGCAGGAACGCGTGATGTTCGCTGAACCGGCCGACGAACGCTTCCTCCAGCGTGCCGATCTTGCGGCGGAGGGTCGAGCGGGCCAGCTGCGCCAGCCGGCCCGGATCGCGTTCACCGGCGATCAGTGCAGCCATCATGGCCCGGCCCGAGACACCGAAGATGTCCGAGGCGACCACCGACAGCTTGATCTGCGCGTCCTCCAGCAGCTTCTCGGCCCGGTTCTTCTCCGCTGTCTGCGCAGCGACGAGATCGACCCGGTACCGGGTCAGGTCCCGCAGCATCCGAATTTCCGGCGGTGGCACGAAACTGGGCCGCAGCATCTGCCGTTCGGCGACCTTGCACAACCACACCGCATCCAACCGGTCGGTCTTGGGCCGTCCCGGCAGATGCTTGACGTCACGGGCGTTGACCAGCCACGTCTGGAACCCGGCCGCCTCGAGGAGGTAGAACACCGGCTTCCAGTAGTCGCTGGTCGCCTCCATCACCACCCGCGTCACACCGAGCTGCCGCAGCCGGTCGGCCATCCGCAGCAACGACCTCGTCATGGTCGAGTAGGTGTCGACCTCCTGCAGCCGCCGACCCGGCCTGGCCGGGTCGGGCAGCCGGGCGCAGCACACGAGCGTGGCCTTACCAATGTCCAGCGCGGCGATCCGCTCGATGATCTCCTCGCGCTCCTGCGTCTCCTCCAACACGTGGCCCTCCCTGCCCACGCCGAACCGTGCCAAGGCGTCGCCCGCGGCGGCCACTGAGGGACAGCGAATCTAGTCCTCGTGCTCGAAGCAACAGTGAAGGGCCCATCAGCGTGACCACCAGCATCCGACTAAGCGGGTTGACAGAGGTTCTGCGCGTAACCAGGCGTGGGTGGGTCGCCAGGGGCGAAGACGACACGGCCTTGCCGGTTGTTGATGATTGGTGAAGAACCAGACACCACCACAACGAACCGGCAAGGTCGTGTCCATTATGCGCCCTGTCTGTGTATCCGCCGAGGTCTCCAGCAGCGCCCGGGCCCAGATCATGCACCTGCTGCACGGCCGGTGGCGTACCGCCACCCGCCTGATCATGGTCGTGCTGTCCACCGCCGGCATGTCCCCGGCCCAAATCGCCGACCTGCTGGACTACCACCCCGCCACCGTGCGCCGCTGGCTGCACCGCTACACCATCGACGGCATCCCCGGCCTACCCGACCGGCCCCGACCCGGACGGCCCCGCCTCGGCGGCCCAGCCCTCACCGCACGCATCACCACACTGCTCGCCAAGCCCGGGCCGTGGACCATCCAGCGAATCCGGCAGCAGCTGGGCAGACCCCAGGTCAGCCTGCACACCCTGTGGCGACGCACCCGCACGGTGGCCCAGTGGCGACGACCCCGCCTCGTCCCCAAAGGCGACCCCGACCACGACCGTGTTGTGGCGGGCATCCGCCGCCGCATCGCCCGGCTCCCGGCCGGATCGGTCGTCCTCGCCGCGGACGAGGCCCACCTCGACCTGCTCCCCACAGTGCGGGCCACCTGGACCCTGCACAGACGCCGCCACCGGGTCATGACACCGGGCAAGAACCGGCGCGCCACCATCTTCGGCGCCCTCGATCTGGCCACCGGCGCCTGGTGGTCGCTCTGGGCCCGCCGCAGCGCCGCCGGTTTCACCACCATGCTGCAACTGCTGCTGACCGCCTACCCCACCGCCCCAGCAGTGGCGGTCATCTGCGACAACGACAACATCCACCACGCCGCGAGGGTGCAGCAGTGGGTCAGCGACCACCCGCGGCTGCGGTTGTTGTACGGGGCTACGTACAGTCCGCATGACAATCCGGTGGAACGCGTCTGGGCTGCGCTCAAAGCGCAGTTGGCCAACACCGCGGTCACCTGGACCGAACGCATCCACCAAGCCCGCGTGTTCTTCCGGCGACGAACACCACAGCAGATGCTGACCACCGCCGCCGCATGGACCTCACCGTGGCTGCCCCGCAGTTACGCGCAGAACTTCAGGGAATCCGCTTAGCCCACGGCCTGGAACGAACCAAGAAGACACGACGTCAGCGGGCGACCCCACCACGGCACCACCAACCACCCACACACCGCAAGAGACGAATGCAGTTTTCAGCCCGGAACGGGCCGCCAACCGGCGAACGGGACTAGCCCCGCACCGGACGGGGCCGCCTCACGGAGGCGACCCCGTCCGCGCGGCTCAGTTTCACGTGCCCCGCAGCAGCGCCGCGAGCCTCTCGAGCTCCTGCGCGCTGACGTCGGCGTCCAGGTAGTTGCGGATCAGTCCGAAGTTCATGTCGTACCAGCTCTGCAGCTCCTCCTCGCTCGTCCCCCTCGCCAGGATCGTCGAGCGGACAGACCAGCAGGTACGCAGGCGCTTGGCGAGCTCGCCGCGGTGCCGGGCGATGGAGCTCGGCCTGATCGAGTCGTAGAGCCGGTCCGGGTCATGGACCGCCTGACGGGCCATGTCATCGCCCCAGAACTCGAGCGTCCACCCCGGCCACAGCTCCGCCCACCGCTGGCGTAGCCCACGCAACGGCTGCACGGTCCACAGCCCGGCCCGCCGCGCGGCCGGATCGAGATCGAGGCCGGCGGTCGGCATGTCCTCGGCGGACTCGGGAAGCTCAGGCCCGGCGCAGACCCACTCGACCAGATCAGGCCCCATGAACCAACGCCGCCACGCCATGTCGGGGTTCAGTCCGTACAGGCGCACCCGGCCGTCGGCGCCCCGGACGGTGACGACGGCCGCCACCCGGTCGTCCGGCCCGAACTCGTTGCGCTCGGTCCGCTTCGGCTCGCGGTCGCGGCGCGCACCCGCCGGGTCGACCCCGACGTACACCATCAGGTCCGCGATGCCGTCGTAGGCCCACCGGATCTCCCAGCCAGGCCACGTCGCCGCGTACGCCTCCAGCATCGCCGCCCGATACACCACCTGGTTGTACACGGTGTTGAACAGCAGCAGGACCCGGCGGTCGACATCGACCAGGACACCGCCCTCGCAACGGATGTCGTCGAACCATTCCCGGCCCGCGGAGTCACCCAGGTTGTCCAGGAAGCGCAGGATCACCTCCGGGCCTGCCGCGAAGATGTAGTCGATCCCATGGCCCGCACCGCCGCCCTGCGAATACACGGTGTACGCACCATCGCGGACCAGGACGTAGTTGACGCAACTTCCCACCGCCGCACCGTAGCGGAATTCGGTTCGGGTGGCGGGTGGGGCGCCGGTAGGGTGGGGGCGCTGATCGGAGAGGACGTGGTCGCGGGAGCACGACACGACGGAGACGGGGCCCTGGTCGGGGAGCTGACCGAGGGTCGGGGTCTGAACCTCGCCGCACCCTGCGCGGGTGGCGGCGGCCGCTCCCTTGTTCGTTCGTGCCCGGCGCCGGAGTGCGCCGCGATCACCCTTGGAAACAATCATGATTCTCGTCACCGGTGCCACGGGCACCATCGGTTCTGAGCTTGTTCCACTGCTCGCGCGGCGGCATGCCGTGCGGGCCATGACCCGGAGGCCGGCGCGGGCCGGGGAGGTCTACGGCGACCTCGACCGGCCTGAGACGCTGCCCGCGGTGCTCGACGGGGTGGGCGCGGTGTTCGTGCTCGTCCCCGGCTACGACGATCGAGGGCCGGCGCAGGAGCTGGCGCTCGTGGCGGCCGCGCGGGACGCCGGGGTGCGGCACCTCGTCAAGCTGTCCACCAGCGGCGTCGCGTTCGGGGCCACCGACGCGATCTCAGCGGGGCACCGCGCCGGGGAGGACGTCATCCGCGGGTCGGGCATCCCGTGGACGGTGCTGCGGCCGGGGACGTTCATGACGTACCTGGAGCAGTACGCGCACGGGATCGCCCGTGAGCGCACCATGACGGTCACCGAGACCGACCCGGTGTCGGCGATGGTGCACCCGCTCGACGTGGCCGCCGTCGCCGCGACCGTCCTCACCCGGCCGGGGCACCTCGGGCGGGAGTACACGATCACCGGGCCCGAGGCGCTGTCGCCCCGGCGGCAGGCGGAGATCGTCGGCGAGGTGATCGGCGAACCGGTGCGGCTGGCCGTGCGTACCGTCGCGGAGACCCGGAACGTGTTCGAGCGCCGTGGCTGGGGTGGGCCCCGGCTGGAGGCGCTGCTGGAGCTCAAACGGCAGTCGGGGGCGTGGGACGACACGGTGGCCGACACGGTGCCGCGGGTGGTCGGGCGGCCGGCGTTGACCCTGCGGGACTGGCTGGAGGAGCACGCGGAGCTGTTCAGTGGCGGCGGCGGTACCGCTCGTCCCTGACCAGCACGTCCATGTCGAGGTCGGTGAGGCCGAGCAGGAAAGCCTCGCCGTAACGGCGGACGTCGCGGAGGTGGGGCACGTCGGCGGTGGCGTCGGTGACGGCGTCGCCGAGCTGGAACAGGGCGCGCGGCGGGCCGAGCAGGAACAGCGTCGCCGCGTGCTCGGTCACCGAGAGGGCGCCGTCGTCGCCGGGCGAGGGGCGCGGCGCCGGGGAGCGGAGGGTTGCGGGCCGGCCGGGGGAGAGCGCCGCCCGCATCCCCTTCCACGCTGACGGGCGCAGGCCCGTGTCCGAGCGGGCGAGGACCAGGTCGGGCCCTTCGAGCGGCAGGTGCACGACGCTGTGCGGGCTGACCGCGGCGACCCGGCACCACGCGCCGAACAGGACGAGCGCGGCCCGGGACCCGGTGAGCCGCCCTTCGCCGTGCCGGGCGAGCGGGGAGCGGACCGTGAGCGCCACGGGCGAGCGGGGCCGCAGCACCCGGCAGGAAGGGGCGTGGTGGACGACGGCGCGCAGCCGTGCGGGGCCGTGGGTCACGAGGGCAGGTCGAGGCGGTACCGCTGCTCGACGCGCCCGTTGCGCGGGTGCGGGACGGGGTCGCCGAGGGGCTGCCAGCCGAGGCTCTCGTACAGCCGGACCGCCCGCGGGTTGTCGACGTAGACGTCCAGCTCGGCGTCGGCGAACCCGGCTGCGGCGAGCAGGGGTGGCAGCGCCGTCATGAGCTGCCGGCCGACGCCCGCGCCCCAGCCGTCGGGGCGCACCCCGAGGTAGCGGACGGCGGCGGTCCGCTCGGTGTGGGGTGCGATGAGGGAGAAGCCGACGACGCGCTCGCCCAGGGCGACGACCAGCATCGTCCTGGGCGAGCTCGACAGCACCGTCCGCAACGGCACCCTGGCCAGCTCCAGCGGCGCGACCTCGGTGCCGTCGCGGGCGGCGGTGCCTTCCGCCCACACCTGCGCCGCGTCGTCGAGGTAGCGGCCCCGGCCGTCGAGCTCGATGCTCACCTGAGTCATCGGGCCAGTCTGCCGAGGCCGCCGTGCCACCGCGACCGGTTAAGGGTTCAGACGCGGACGGGCTCCGGGTCCGGGGTGGCGGCGAGGTGCTCGCGGAGCTTCTCGCCCTCGATGTCGACGTTCGGCAGGATCTTCGACAGCCAGCCCGGCAGCCACCACGCGGACCGGCCGAGCAGCGACACGACCGCCGGGACGATGGTCATGCGCACCACGAACGCGTCGATGGCGACGCCGATCGCGAGGGCGAAGCCCATCGACTTGATGACGGGGTCGTCGAGCAGGATGAAGCCGGCGAAGACCGACGTCATGATGAGCGCCGCCGCGGTGACGACCCGGGCGCCGTGGCCCATGCCGCTGATCGTCGCCTCCTGCGGGCCGGCGCCGTGCACGTAGTCCTCCCGCATCCGGGACACGAGGAACACCTCGTAGTCCATGGCGAGGCCGAACAGGATGCCGATCAGCAGGATCGGCAGGAAGCTGACCAGCGGGCCGGGCGTGTCGAGGCCGACGAGCGAGGCCAGGTGCCCCTTCTGGAAGACCAGGACGGTGACGCCGAACGTGGCGCCGACGGTGAGCAGGAACCCGGCGGCCGCCTTCAGCGGCACGAGGATCGACCGGAACACGAGCATCAGCAGCAGCACGGACAGCCCGACGACCAGCGACAGGTAGCGCGGCATCGCGTCGGACAGCTTCTCCGACACGTCGATGCCGACGGCGGTCTGGCCGGTCAGGGCGATGTCGGCGCCCTGGACCTGCTTGACGCGGGCCCGGACGTCGTGGACGAGGGTCTCGGTCGCCTCGTCGGTGGGGCCGGTCTTCGGGATGACGGCGAGGAGCGCGGTCTTGCCGTCGCGGCTGAAGTTGGGCGGGGTCGCGGCGAGGAGGTTCGGGGTGCCCTGCAGGACGCCGAGCGCCTCCTGCGCCTTCGCCTTCGTGGTGTCGGCGGAGCCGGTCGACACGACCAGTGCGAGGCGGCCGTTGAACCCGGGGCCGAAGCCCTCCTCGATGAGGTCGGCGGCCTTGCGGGCGGGGGAGTCGGTGGGGCCGGCGCTGGCGCCGGGCAGCGCGATGCGCATGTCCGCCGACGGGATCGCCAGGGCGCCGAGGCCGAGGACGCCGATGATGAGCACGGGGATGCGGAAGCGGGTGATCGCCCGCGCCCACCGGAACCCGAGGGCGTCGGTGTGGTCGGCGAGGTCCGGCCCGGCCTTGCGCAGCCGCCGCGGCAGGATGCGGGTGCCGGCGAAGCCGAGCAGCGCCGGCTGCAGGGTGATGGCGACGAGCACCGCGACGGCGACGGTACCGGCCGCGGCCAGGCCCATGACGGTCAGGAACGGGATGTTGACCACGGCGAGGCCCGCGAGGGCGATGACGACGGTGGCGCCGGCGAACACGACCGCGGAGCCGGCGGTGCCGACCGCGCGCCCGGCGGCCTCCTCGGGCGCGATGCCCTCGACGAGGTGCTGCCGGTGCCGGGACGTGATGAACAGCGAGTAGTCGATGCCGACCGCCAGGCCCAGCATCAGGGCGAGGACCGGCGCGGTGCTGGTGAGCTGGATGGCGCCGCTGAGCGCGTACAGCCCGGCCATGCCGGCGCCGACGCCGATGAGCGCGTTGAGCATCGTCATGCCGGCCGCGACCAGCGCGCCGAACGTCACGACGAGCACGACGAGGGCGATGACGACGCCGATGCCCTCGGTGCCGCCGACCTCCGGCTCGCTGTTCATGACCTCGCCGCCGTGCTCGACCCGCAGCCCGGCCTGCTCCGCCGCGGCGCCGCTCGCCTCATAGGCGGTGCGCTGCTCGTCGGTGACCTTGTCGGCCCGCTCGGCGAACTGGACGGTGACCAGCGCGTAGTCGCCCTGCGGCGACACGGCGCCGGTCTGGAACGGGTCGAGTGCGCCGATGACGCCGGGCAGCTTCGACGCCTCGGCGACGAGCCCCTGCACCGCGTCCTTGGACGCCTGCAGGTTCTGCCCCTTGGGCGCGGCGATCACGATGGTGCCGGTCGCGCCGCTGGCCTCCGGGAACTGCGACTTCAGCGCGTCGATCGCCCGCTGCGACTCGGTGCCCGGCATGGTGAAGTCGCTCGAGGTGGCGCCGCGGAACGCGGCCGCCGCGCCACCGAGCCCGCCGAGGATGACCACCCAGATGATCAGGACGAGCCAGCGGTGCCGGAACGATGCCCGCCCCAGCCGGTAGAGCACGGTTGCCATGTCGGTCGTCTTCCTGTCGGTTAGGTGAGGGGTTCCAGCACCCGCGCGGCGGTGGCGATGAGCGCCGCCCGCAGGGTCGCGTCGTCGTACTCGGTGCACGCGAAGACCACCGCCGGCAGCCCGGCGAGCACGAACTTCGCGGCGAGCAGCGCGGTGGGCGCGGCGGACCCGCCGGCGAGGGTGACGACGAGCTGTTCCGTCAGCTCGTGTACGGGTCGCAGCGCGGGCTGTTGCAGCAGGGCCGGCAGGTCGCCGTAGATGACCTGGATCTCTTTGCGGTATCGCATCGCGAGGTCGACGAAGCCCTCGATCGCGATCTCGCGGGCCAGGGCGGGCGCGGTCGTGGCGGCGACCCGGGCGTCCAGGTCGGCGAGCTCGGCGATGGCGGGCGCGCACAGCTCGGTGAGGATCGCGTCCTTGCCGTCGAAGTGGTACAGCAGGGTTGCCTTGGAGCAGCCGACCTCGGCCGCGATGTCCTGCAGTGACGTGCCCTTGTAGCCGGACTCGGCGAACTGGCGCGTGGCGGCGGCCAGGATCTCGTCGCGGGTCTTGCTGCGGGCCATGGGGGTCACCTCCGTCGGTCAGCATGCCTGACCGATCGGTCAGAACCTGACCGATCGGCCAGTTTTGTGCCTGACCTCACATCCCCATCGGCGGGGCGATCCCGGGCTACAGGGTTAGGCCTGCCGGTCGCGCCGTCCACGACCTCGCGGTCCCGCAGCGGCGTCTTCAGCGGCACCGGCACCGTCTGCGTGGTCATCGGGTCCTGGCCGCAGCTGCCTCGGCCGCGCAGGTACGCGGTCAGCCGGACCTGCCGGGAGTCCTCGGCGACGTCGATGCGGTCCAGTGCCTCGCAGCTGGAGAACGTCAGGCTCACCCGCAGGCCGTGCTCGTCGGGCACGGCACCACCGATCGGGGTCCGGGTCGTGGACGGGGCGCTCAGCACCCATGCCACCGCCACGACCGCGCCCGCGACGAGTACCAGTGTCACGATCCTTGTCCAGGCCCGCATGCTCGTTCCCCCGTTTCGCGGGACACGATAGTGGCAGACCCTGAACGGTCAGAGGCCCTGCCGGACGGCGGCCTCCACGGTTGCGGGGACGTGGCCGCCGTGCAGGTCGTCCAGGGCGAGCAGCGCCGCGCCCGCGACCGGCAGGGAGGACAGCACCGTCACCGTCGCGTGCGGCGACAGCGCGGCGAGCCGCGCCAGGATGTCGCCGTGCAGCTGCGGGTGGCGGGCGGTCAGCACGCCGCCGCCGAGCACGACGGTGTACGCGGTGTCCAGCAGCGACAGCCGGCCGGCGGCGACCTTCACCAGGGCCTCGATCTCCGCGGCGAGCCGCGTCACGACCCGGCCGGCGACCGCGTCGCCGTCGGCGGCCACGGTGAAGAGCACCTCGCTCAGCTCGTCCAGCCGCGCCGCCGGCAGGTCGCCCAGGTGCAGGGCGACGCTGACGTCCTCCGCGGTCGGCAGCCCGTACGCGGCGGTGACCGCGCCGGTGAGCGCGGTGGCGGGTCCGCGGCCGTCCTCGCCGCGCACCGCGTGGTAGAGCGCCAGCGCGGCGAGGTGCTGCCCGCCGCCCCAGTCGCCGGACAGCTGCCCGAGCGCCGGGAAGCGCGACGTCCGCCCGTCGCGGGCGCGGCCCACGGCGTTGATCCCGGCACCGCAGACGACACCGACCGCGTCGGCGGCCGCGGTGCCGGCGCGCAGCAGGGCGAACAGGTCGTTGTCGACGGTGACCGCGTCGGCGAGCCCCAGGGCGGCGACGCCCTCGTTGAGCCGCTCGACCTCGATGGGCAGGTCGGCGCCGGCGAGGTACACCTGCAGCCGGCTGAGCCGCAGGTCCGGGGGCACGGCCGCGGCGGCCCGCGCCTGGCCGACCAGGTCGCCGAGCAGCTTCAGGCAGGCGGGCAGCCCGATGTTGTGCGGCGACGTGGTCGGGCCGGAGACGCGGGCGAGGATCCGGCCGTCGGAGTCGCCGAGGACGACGTCGGTCTTGGAGTTGCCGCCGTCGGCCGCGGCGAAGAGTTGTGCGGTCACGACAGCCACGCGAGGTGCTCGCGGTTCGCGGCGAGCAGGTCTTCGGTGAGCCTGGTGGCCTGCTGGTGCTGACCGACCAGGGGGTGGGCGAGCAGCGCCTGGTAGACGCGGTCCCGCCCGCCGTGCACCGCGGCGTCGACGGCGAGCTCCTCGTAGGCGCTGACCGCCGAGACCAGGCCGCGCAGGTGCGGGGCGAGCGGCGGGGCCGGCAGCGGGGTGGCTCCGGCGGCGCCGACCCGGCAGGTGACCTCGATGACGGCGTCGTCGGGCAGGAACGGCATGGTGCCGCCGTTGCGGACGTTGACGGCGTGGATGCCACCGTCGTCGTGCTGCAGGGAGGCGATGAGCCCGACGGCCGCCTCGGAGTAGAACGCGCCGCCGCGCTGCCCGAGCAGCTCCGGCTTCTGCGTCAGCGCCGGGTCGGCGTACATGCGCAACAGCTCCGACTCGATCTCGGCGACCTTCGCGCCGCGGGTCGGCTTGCCGCGATCCTCGGCGACGACCTCGTCGTGACAGTAGAAGTACCGCAGGTAGTACGACGGCACGTTGCCCAGGTTCTCCAGGACGGCCTCGGGGATCTGCACCTCCCGCGAGATGTCCTGCAGATGGGTCGCCAACAGTGACGGCAGCCGGTCGACGCCGTCCACGAAGGCCGCCCGCTCCCACGTGAGGTGGTTGAGCCCGACGTGGTCCAGGACGACCGCGGAGGGGTCGACGCCGAGCTGCGCGGCGAAGCGGCGCTGGAAGCCGATCGCCACGTTGCACAGCCCGGCGGCCTTGAACCCGTGGTCGAGCAGTGCCCGCGTCACGATCCCGACCGGGTTGGTGAAGTTGACGATCCACGCGCCCGGGTCGGCCCGCCGGGCGATGTCCAGGACGACCGGCACGGTGCGCAGCGCCTTCGCGAGGCCGCCGGCGCCGGTCGTCTCCTGCCCGACGCAGTCGCAGGCGAGCGGGAACGTCTCGTCGCTGATCCGGGCCGCCTGCCCGCCGACCCGCAGCTGGATGACCACGGTCGCCGCGCCGGCGAGGGCGTCGTCGACGTCGGACGTCCACCGCAGCGTCCCGGGGTGCCCGTGGGCGGCCATCAGCCGCCGGGCGAACGCGCCCACGACCTCGAGGCGCTCCGCGTGCGGGTCCAGCAGGACGATCTCCGAGGCGAACGGCGCCAGCCGCGCGAACCCGTCGATGAGCTCCGGGGTGTACGTGGAGCCACCCCCGACGACGGCGATTTTCAACCTTTGACTCCTGTCAGCGTGACACCCTGCACGAACGCGCGCTGGGCGAAGAAGAACAGCACCACGACCGGCACCATCGTGAGGATGGTCGCGGCGCTGACGAGGTTCCACTGCACATGATGCAGGGTCTTGAAGGACGCCAGGCCCAGTGACAGCGTCCAGTTGTGTTCGTTCTCGCTCGTGTAGAGCAGCGGGCCGTAGTAGTCGTTCCAGGCGTAGAAGAACTGGAAGAGCGCGGCGGCGGCGATCCCGGGCCGGGCCATCGGCAGCACGATCCGCAGCAGGGTCCGCCACTCGCCGCACCCGTCGACCCGGGCGGCGTCCAGGTAGTCGCCGGGGATGGTGAGCAGGAACTGCCGTAGCAGGAAGATGGAGAACGCGTCGCCGAGCAGCATCGGCAGCACCAGCGGCCACAGCGTGCCCGTCAGGTTCCAGTTGGCCCACATGAGGTACAGCGGCACGGTCGTCACCTGCGGCGGGATCATCATCATGCACACGATGACGACGAGGAACGCGCCCTGCCCCCGCCAGCGCAGCTTCGCCAGCGCGTACGCGGCCGGGACGCTGGCCAGCAGCATGAACGTGGTCGCGGCCACCGAGTAGATGACCGTGTTCAGCAGGTACCGCGGCATCGGCGTGCTGCTGAAGACGTCGGCGTAGTTCGCGAAGCGCCATTCGCGCGGCCAGTACGACGAGGTCAGCGCCTGCGAGTCGGTCATCAGCGAGGTCAGCAGCAGGAAGAGCACGGGCGCGACGAACATGATGCACAGCGCGATCGTGATGCTGTGCCTGGCCGTCCATAACAACCAGCGGTTCATGTCACCTTCAGGGATCGGCGCAGGATCAGCAGCGAGACGGCGAACGCGACGAGGAACAGCACGACGGCCATCGCGTTGGCGTAGCCGAGGGCGCCGTAGCGGAACCCGACGACGTACAGCCACAGCGGGTACGTGAACGTGGACCCCTCCGGGTAGCCGAACGTGGAGGAGATCCCGGCGCCGGTGGTGGCCTGCCCGCTGGCGGCGGACGCGGCGACGGCGGCCTGCGCGAAGTACTGCAGGGTGGTGATGACACCGATGACGGCGGTGAACACGACGACGGGGGAGATGTTGGGCAGCGTCACGTGCCGGAAGCGCTGCCACGCGTTCGCGCCGTCGATCTGCGCCGCCTCCAGCTGCGCCTGCGGCACGTCCAGCAGCGCCGCCAGGTACAGGACCATGACGTCGCCGACGCCCCACAGGCCGAGCAGCACCAGCGACGGCTTGGACCACTCGGGGGAGTTGAACCACAGCGGTCCGTCGATCCCGACGTGCGCCAGGGCGGTGTTGGCCGGGCCGACGCCGGGTTTGAGCAGGTAGACGAACGCGAGGGTGGCCGCGACCGGCGGGGCGAGCGCCGGCAGGTAGAAGATGGTGCGCACGATCCCGGCGCCGCGCCTGACGGTGGTGAGCAGCATCGCGGTGGCGAGGCCGCCGAGCATCCGGGCGGGCACCAGGATCGCGCACAGCCACAGCGTGTTCTGCGCGGCGCGGGTCAGGAACGGGTCGTCGAACAGGTGCCGGTAGTTGCGCAGCCCGACCCATTCCGGCGTGCTGAGCAGGTCGAACTTCGTGAACGAGAAGTAGACGGCGCTCAGCAGCGGGTAGAGGAAGAAGACCACGATGCCGACCGTCGCCGGCGCCATGAACGAGGCGACGGTCAGCGCGTGGCGGAGCTTGTAGTGCACGGTCAGCCGCCGAGCTTCAGCAGCGAGTCGACCTGCTTGTCCACGTCGGACAGCCCCTTGCCGAGGTCGGCGGCGCCGCCGCTCTGCCAGGTGTCGCAGAAGGTCTGGAACGTCTCCTGGTAGGCGGGGCCGGCCGACGACGGCGGGGTGGTGCTGGTCTTCGGGTGGTTGAAGATGTCGACGAACGTCTTGAACTCCGCGTCCAGGTGCAGGTCCGGCGAGGCGAGCGCCTCCTTCGTGGACGGGATGTTCTTGAGGCTGTTGGCGAGCTTGACGATCGTCTTGGTGTCGGTGGTCAGGTACTTGATGAACTCCCACGCCGCCTCGGGGTTCTTCGCGGTGCGGGAGATGCCGATGACGTTGCCGGTGACGTAGCCGGCGCCGTAGCGGTCGGGGCTGGACGTCGGCATCGGCGCGACCCCGAACTGCAGGTCGGGCGCCTGGTCCTTGGCGAACGCGATGCGGTACTCGCCGTCGAAGTTCATCGCGACCTGGCCCTTCTGGAAGGCGTTCGCGTCGGAGTACTCGTCGCCGAGGGAGGCGCGGAAGGCCTCGAGCTTGTCGTAGCCGAACCAGTCGACGAGCTCCTTCTGCCACTTCAGCAGCGTCTGCCAGGCGGGGTCGCCGCCGATCGCGGAGCTGCCGTCGCCCTTGAGCCACTGCCCGCCGACCATCGGCCCGAGGTGCGACGGGGCGTTCTCGTAGAAGCCCCACAGCGGCAGGAACCCGGCGACCTGGATGGTGCCGTCGGCGGAGCGCTTGGTGAGCTTCTTCGCCGCGTCGGCGAACTCCTCGAGGGTCTTCGGCGGGCCGGCGATCCCGGCCTCGGTGAAGAGCTTCTTGTTGTAGTACAGGCCGTACGCGTCGGCGAGGACCGGCATGGCGCAGCGTTTGCCCTTGTACTGCGTGTACTCCTTGACGGTCTGCGGGAAGCCGTCGAGGGACACCTTGTCGCGGGCGATGTACTGGCCGAGGTCGAGCCAGGCGCCGCTGGAGCAGAACTGCCCGACGATGTCGGTGGAGTAGGACAGGCCGACGTCGGGGCCCTGCCCGCCGCCGATGGCCTGGGTCATCTTCGAGTCGTCCTGCCCGGACTTGACCACGACCTTGATCTTCGGGTGGGACGCCTGGAAGTCGGCGACGACGCCGTCGATGGCGGCGGCCTCGCGGTCGGTGAAGAAGTGCCAGAACTCCACGGTGCCGGAGACGTCGGCGCCGGGGTCGGCGATCGGTTTGTCCTTCGGGCCTGGGGTGCAGGCGGTGGCGAGCAGCGCCACGGCAGCGAGCAGAGAGACGATGCGACGCACGGGATTCCTCCTGAGGGTGGGCGTGCGGAAGCAGCCGGTCAACAAGGGCATTGACCAACGTCACTTGCATGGGGGATGGTGTGTGAAGCGCGCGGACGCCGGTCGATGCCGCCAGATCGGCCGGCGTCCGCGGTTCGTGGGCCCGTTAGGTTCCGGGCGTACGCAGGCTCTCGATCAGCCTGCGGCGCACCGCGGACAGGGCGGCGTCCGCGGCGCCGAGCAGGGGAGCGTCGTCCTCGACGGTGCTCACGGCGATGTCGGTCGACAGCGGCGCCGCCCGCGACATCGCCTTCGCGACCGCCTCGCCGAGCGCTGGCCCGCCGGCCCGGCCGATCTCGCCGCCGAGCACCACGAGCTGCGGGTCGAGCACCGCGACGACGGCGGCGAGTCCGATCACGATCCGCCCGGCGAGTTCCCGCAGCAGCGCCGTGTCGGTGATCCGCAGCCCGCGCCCGGCGGCCAGCTCCCGGACGGCGTCGCCGCTGACCAGGTCGTGGAAGTCCCGGGCGCCGTCGGCGGCGACCGGCATGTAACCGATCTCGCCGGCGCCGCCGCGGGCGCCGCGCAGCAGCGTGCCGCCGCCGAGGTCGATCGCGAGACCGAGACCGGTCTGGCCGAGCCACAGCAGCACGAACCCGTCGGCGTCCGGCAGGCCCCGCGCGGCGCCGTGGGCGCGTTCGGCGAGCGCGGCGAGGTTGACGTCGTTGTCGACCTCCACCGGTACGCCGGCCGCCGCGGCCAGGTCGTCGACGAGCCCGCGCCGGCTCCAGCCCGGGACGTCCACGTGGTGGATGACCCGGTCCCGCGGGTCGAACGCGCCGGCGACGGCCAGCTGCACGTGCGCCACCGGGCCGCGGGCGACGCCGGCCGCCGCGCACAGCGCGTCGACGGTGTCGGTGACCGCGGTGGCCGGGTCGGTGCGGGCGAAGTCGACCGGGACGGCCAGCCTGGCCCGCTGGGCGCCGCGCAGGTCGTGCAGCGACGCGGTCAGCGACGGTGCGTCGTCGCGCACCGACATGGCGACGGCGTAGGCGGCGTCGGGGTTGACCGCGTACACCTCCGCGTTGGGGCCGGGGCGGCCGGTCTCGTGCCCGGCGCCGACGACCAGGTCGGCGTCGGCGAGGCGGCGGATCGCCTCGGAGATCGTCGGCTTGGACAGGCCGGTCAGGGCGCGCAGCTCGGCCCGGGTGAGCTGCCCGTGGTCGAGGAGGTGGCCGAGCGCGGCCGCCTCGTTGAGCGCCTTGAGCAGCTTGGAGGAGCCCCCGAGCGGCATTTGCTGCCTCCTCCAACTAATAGGCAGATTGACTAACAGTCGCGGGGAAAACGTAAGCGCCGCCACGCCACCCTGTCAACGGGCGCTTCCCTGACCGGCTCGCCAGTCGGCGAGCACCGCCTCCACGTCCAGCGGCGGCAGGATCGTCGCCGGACCGTCCATCAGCCCGCGTCGGGCCTGCTCGATGCGCGTGTTGAGGTCCTCGACGACCGCGCGGACCCGCTCCTCGGTGCGCAGGGTCGGCAGCCGCTCCGGCAGGTCCTCGACCTCGCGCCGCAGTCGCAGCGTCGGCGGTACCCCGCCGGGCAGCCCTTCGCGTCTGGCGAGATCCTTGATCCACCAGTCCTCGTCGTAGAGCTCGCCGTGGTCCGGCAGCGGCTTCCCGGCACCCGGCAGGTTGTCGAACTGCCCCTGCTCCTGTGCCTCGCGGATCTGCCGGTCGATGTGTGACTCGTACCAACTCGACATGATCTCATTGTCCCGTGGAGGTACTGCAGCGCTACGGCTATCCCGCCCTCGCCCTGCTCGTGCTGCTGGAGGGGATCGGCATCCCCACGCCGGCGGTGAGCGTGGTCGTGGCGGCCGCGGTGCTCGCCGGGCACGGCTCGATGAGCCTGCCGCTGGTCGTCGTGATCACCTTCACCGCCGCGGTCGCCGGCGACAACCTCGGCTTCTGGCTCGGCCGTCGGGCCGGCCGCCCGGTGATCCTGCGGTGGGGCCGGCGGGTCGGGCTGACCGAGCGGCGGCTGACCCGTGCCGAGGACTTCTTCGCCCGCCGCGGCCGCAACATCGTGGTCGTCGCCCGGTTCATCGACGGCCTGCGTCAGACCAACGGCCTCATCGCCGGCGCGATCGCGCTGCCCTGGCGCCAGTACACCATCCGCGACGCGATCGGCGGCGCGCTGTGGACCGCGCTGTGGGTCTCGGTCGGTGCCTTCGCCGGCGGCAACCTCGACCGCGTCCGCGCCTTCCTGCACCGCTACGAGACCACCGCCCTCATCGTCGGCGCGGTGCTCCTGGTGTCGTTGCCGCTGCTGTACCTGTGGCGCCGCCGACACCGCGCCACCCACGACTGAGTCCCGGGTCTGCCCCTGCTCAGGGACGCGCGTCGAACTGGGCGCGGGCCTCGAAGACGCGGTCCATGTGCGTCTCCGCCCAGTCCTTGATCGAGACCATGACCGGGAACAGCTCGTGGCCGAGCGGCGTGAGCTCGTAGTCGACGCGGGGCGGGATCGAGGGGGTGACCGTGCGGGTGACCAGCCCGTCGCGCTCCAGGGTCCGCAGGGTCTGGGTGAGCATCTTCTGGCTGACGCCGGCGATGCGGTGGGCGAGCTCGCCGTGCCGCTGCGGGCCGCCGGCGAGCGCCGGGATCACCAGCGCGACCCACTTGTCGGTGAGCCTGTTCAGCAGCTCCCGGGTCGGGCAGCCCGCCAGGAACGCGTCGTAGTCACGTCTGGCCTGTTCGCGGCGTTGGGCCGCGCTCGTCGTCGCCATGGTGTTCACCTCCGGTGCCTCAGGCACTTCACGGTACCTACTTACCGATGGTGCCTGCCGGTCCATACGGTCGTGGTGATCAGTTCACGCACTTCTTGGAGGAGACGGCGATGCGCGCTGTCAGCTATGCAGAGTTCGGCGGACCGGAGGTCCTGCACGTCGCCGAGGTGCCGGTGCCCGAGCCCGGGCCGGGACAGGTCCGGGTGCGGGTCGCCGCGTCGGTGCTGCACCCGGTCGACCTGATGATCCGCTCCGGCCGGTTCCCGGCCCCGCTGCCGACCGGACTGCCGTACACGCCCGGCTGGGACGTGGCCGGCACCGTCGACGCGCTCGGCCCGTCTGTCTCGCGGCTCGCCGTCGACGCGCTCGGCCCGTCCGTTTCGCGGCTCGCCGTCGGTGCCGAGGTCATCGGCTTCTCGCCGTGGCTGCGGACGACGGCCGGTGCCCACGCGGAGTACGTCGTGCTCGACGCCGCCTGGTTGGCTCCGGCGCCTGCCGGCGTCCCCGCCACCGAGGCGGCGACCCTGCCGACCAACGGCCTCGCCGCGGCCCAGGCCCTCGACCTGCTCGCGCTCCCGGCGGGCTCGACCGTGCTCGTCACCGGCGCCGCCGGGCAGGTCGGCGGGTTCGTCCTGGCGCTGGCCCGGGCGACCGGCCTGCACGCCACCGGACTCGCCGGCGCCGGCGACCGCGAGTTCGTCGAGTCCCTCGGCGCGACGTTCGTGCCGCGCTCGGAGGACCCGGCGGGCCCGTTCGACGCGGTCGTCGATCTCGCGGTGGTCGGCTCCTCGCTGCTGGACCTCGTCCGCGACGGCGGCGGCTACGTGGCCGCGTCGCCCCCGCTGCGCCCGGAGCCGGTGCGGGGCATCCGGACCTTCGCGCTGGAGGTCCAGCCGGACGGCACCCGGCTCGGCGAGCTGGCGGCGTTCGTCGCCGCCGGCGACATCCCGCTGCGGGTCGCCGGCGTGTACCGCTTCGCCGACGCGGCGGCCGCCCACGACCGGATGGCCCGGGGCGGCGTCCGTGGCGGTGTCGTGATCGTCCCCTGACCCGGGCCGCGTTCAGCAGGAGTCGGCGGCCTTGTCGCGGAACGCTTTCAGGGTGATGACCTGCGCGTCGCCCCGGCGGCCGGGATAGCCCCAGACCTCGCCGTCCTTGAGCTTGTCCAGGTCCGCGAGGGTGAAGAAGACCGGCCTGGGCTGCGGCGCTCCGGTCCACGTCCCGAGGACGTAGCGGCCCGTGGCGGTGAGCGCGAGCGGGCGGGGCGGGTCGAGCTCGTCGCGCCAGCCGTCCGGGGTGGTGCCCATGGGGATGGCCCACAGGTTGCCGATGCCGGTGCTGTTCTGGATCGACCAGAGGTCGCCCATCGAGACCCTGTCGGAACCACTGGATGCCGGCGCGGCGGCGCGCGGTGCGGCGGTGCCGCTCGGCGTGACGGTGGCGCTCGGTGTGGCGGTGGTGTCCGGCGTCGGTGGCGGCCAGGGGTTCAGGTGGAGGGTGGCGCTGTGGGCCGTGTGCCTGTCGCCGCACAGGTACAGGTGGGCGACCGGGCGGCCGTCGGCGGCGCGGCCGACGGCGAGGAGCGGCTCATCCGCGGGGCTGCACGCGGCGAGCGAGCCGGCGACGAGCGCGGCGGTGATCGTGGCGGCGGCGGTACGGGCGACCATACGTGCTGCCGTGCGGGCGGCGGGCATGGTGCCCAGTGTGGCGGAGATCGGCAAGTGTCGCTGACGCCAAGGCGCCACGCCGGGAGCGACTACATTACGTAACCTTGCGGGTGCATTGCGTGACTGTTTTTCGCGAAATATCCGTCCAGGACTCGCATTTCCGGTTAAGTGGGGGTCGCGACGGACGTTCACCGTCGATCACTCGTCGAAAGGTCGTCATCATGAATCGCTGGCTCATCCGGTCGGTGCAGATCGCCGCGCTGTCCTTGGGTGGCCTCGCGCTCACCGGCACCGCCGCACACGCCGACTGGGACAGCGGCCCCAACGTCGGTATCTTCAACGGCAACCAGTCCTCGACCACGGTCCAGGTTCCGGTGAACATCTGCGGCAACGCAGTGGCGATCGTCGGCTTCGCGAACGCCAACTGCGACGGCGGCGCCTACGCCGTCAACGGCAGCGGCGGCAGCTACAGCGGCGCCGGCAGCTCGAACGGCTACCACAGCCACAACGGCAACGGCAATGCCAACGCGAACGCCAACAGCCACAAGAAGAAGCACAAGCGGCACTCCGCGAACAGCAACTCGTACCACAACAGCTCGTACGGCAACGGCAACTCGTACGGCAACTCCAACGGTGGTAACGGTGGTGGCGGCGGGGCGTACGCCTACAACAGCAACGGCGACTGGACCACGGGCTACAACGCCGGGTTCTTCAACGGCAACCAGTCCTCGACCACCGTCCAGATGCCGATCAACGTGTCGTGCAACTCGGTCGCCGTGATCGGGTTCGCTTCCAGCTGCTGAGCCGCAGAGGCGCCGCCTGCCTCGGATCGTAGAGCGTTGGCCGATGGCCGCGGTGGATCAGCCCTCCCCGCGGTACACCGGCCAACGCTGCTTTCGTCAGTCGATCGGCACCGCGGTGCCGGTGACCGCGACGCCACTGCCGGGGTCGGCGGCCACCTCGACGGTGACCAGGCTCGGCCGGCCCATGTCGTCGCCCTGGTGCACCCGCAGCGTCGCCGGCACCTCGACCAGGCCCAGCTCGCGCAGGTAACCACCGAGCGCGGCCGCCGCGGCGCCGGTCGCCGGGTCCTCGTACACGCCGCCGGGCGGGAACGGGTTGCGGGCGTGGAACACCGTCGCCGACTCCCGCCACACCAGGGCGACCGTGGTCCAGTCGTGCCGCGCCATCAGCGCGGTGAGCGCGGGCACGTCGTAGTCGAGGTCGGCGAGCCGCTGCCGGGTGCCGGCCGCGACGACCGGGTGGCTGGCTCCCGCGTACGCCACCCGCACCGGCAGCGCCGGGTCGAGGTCGGCGGCGTCCCAGCGCAGCGCGGCCAGCAGCTCCCGCACCGTCGCGTCGGCCATCGGTGTGGTGTGCGGCGGCACGCTGCGCAGCGTCGCGGTCAGCCCGTCCACGCCGACCCGCGTCTCCACCTCGATCGCGCCGACCCGGGACTCGAAGCGCAGCGGCCCGAGCCCGAAGCGTTCCGCGTACGCCGCGGCGGTCGCGATCGTCGCGTGCCCGCAGAACGGCACCTCCGCCAGCGGGCTGAAGTAACGCACCCGGACGCGCCCGTCCTCGTGGAACAGGAACGCGGTCTCGGAGTATCCGACGTCGGCGGCGATGGCCTGCATCGCGGCGTCGTCGAGTCCGGCGGCGTCGAGCACCACCCCGGCCGGGTTGCCGCCCTTGGGGTCCGTGGTGAACGCGCTGTACCGAAGGATTTCCATGCACCCGACGCTAGGCCGGTACAAGAGCGGCGGCGCGGTCCAATCGGCGCCGGGTGGTTGTAAGCACCGCCACTGTGCCGCCGTCGTGTCTTGGACAGACACCGGCGCCGGTCAGCTGCGGGGCTGACCGGCGCCGGGTGGTGCTCAGCAGGCGCTTGGTTGGTGTCTGACCGGCGCCTGGGTGGTGCTCAGTCGGTGCTTAGTTGGAGGCGACGCCCAGCTGGCCGCCACCGTCGGTGTGCAGCTCCGTGGCGGAGGCGAACGACGAGTCCAGGCGGGCCTGCAGGGCCTCGAGCTCGTGGAACTCGCTCGAGGAGGCCGACTCGGAGCCCTCGGCGGCGAACACGTGGTCCGTCTCGGCGGCGGAGTGGTCGTAGGACGTGAAGTCCGACTCCTCGTACTGCGCGCCGCTCGCGTCCGTGATGGACACGTGGTGGCCCTGGTCGAAGCTGGTGGACTCGGCGGACGCGTGGTCCTGCTCGAAGACGCCGAACTGCGAGTCGTAGTTGCTCTCGTTCGCGTCGACCTGGTGCAGCTGGTTCAGCGACTCGTGGTCCTGACCAGCCTCGACGTGGCCGTAGTCGGCGCCGGTGTCGAAGTCGCTCATGGGAGATCCCCCTCAATTACTAACGCTTGGTGACGACATCGACGGTACGGCCTGTCCCGCCGCCTGGAATCCCCCGAACGTGCCACCGTGGCAAGCTGGTCGAACCGTCCGGTATGTGCTGGAGCGCCGCGAAAGCGGCCTCGGCGTTCGTCAGGGCGGCCCGGGACGCGGGCAGCAGCGGCAACCGGACGTCCGGGGTGGGGATCCGGCCGGCGGCGTGCAGCACCGCCTTGATCACGGCCGGGTTCGGCTCCGCGAACAGCGCCGCCGACAGCGCGGCGAGGGCGGACCCGAGCCGCCTGGCGGTGGCGACGTCCCCCTCCCGCCAGGCTCGCGCGAGGGCCACGAACCGGTCCGTCGCCACGTGCGCGGACGCGAGGATCCCGCCGGCGGCGCCGATGGCGAGCAGTGGGCCGATGACCGTGTCGTCGCCGCCGAGCACCGCGAACCCGGCCGGCAGCGCGCCGAGCAGCGTCACCGTGTCGCCGCTGACCGGGCCGTCGGACAGCTTCATGCCGGCCACTCCCGGGATCGCCGCGATCGCGAGCAGAGTGTCGACGTCCAGGGGCTGTCCCGTCCTGTACGGCACGTGGTACACCACGACCGGCAGCGGCGACGCGGCGGCGACGGCCCGCAGATGGGCGAGCACACCGGCCGCGCCCGGACGGGTGTACGGCGGCACGACCACCATCGCGGCGTCCCCGCGCACGTGCCGGACCGCCTCCACGGTCGCCGCCGTCGAGCTGTCACCGACCCCGACGAGCAGCGGCGTGCCGTACACCGCGGAAACCTCCCGGCAGGTGGCCACGACCGCGGCCCGCTCGGCCCCGGTCAGCGTCGCCGGCTCCCCGGTGGTGCCCAGCGCGACCAGCCCCGCGGCCCCCTCGTCGAGCACCCGCCGGGCCAGCCCGTCGAGCGCGGCGAGGTCCACCGACCCGTCAGCGGCGAACGGCGTCACGAGCGGCACGAAGATCCCTTCAAGCTCCATGTACTCAGGGTCGCCGCCACCCGAGCGGAAGGTCCAGTTCACATTCGTGGCGCCGAGCATAAGCTGAACTGATGCTCGACGTGCGCAAGCTGCGCCTCCTGCGCGACCTCGCCGACCGCGGCACCATCGCCGCCGTCGCCGCCGCCCACAACTACACGCCGTCCGCGGTGTCGCAGCAGCTCGCCGCGCTGGAGCGGGAGGCCGGCACGGCGCTGCTGGCCCGCACCGGCCGCGGCGTCACGCTCACCGCCGCCGGCACGGTCCTCGCGGCCCACGCCGAGGAGGTTCTCGCCGCCCTCGAGCGCGCCACCGCCGCACTCGCCGCGACCCGCACCGGCCTGTCGGGCCCGCTGCGGATCGGGGCGTTCCCGACCGCGATGCGGACGTTGCTGCCGGCGGCGCTGGTCGCCCTGACGGGGGAGCACCCGGCGCTCGACCTCACCGTCGACGAGCTGGACCCGGCGCTCGTCCCGCCCCGGCTGCGCGACGGCACCCTGGACGTCGCGCTGGTGCACGACTACGACCTCGTGCCGATCGCCCCCGACCCGGCGCTGGACACGGCCCCGCTGCTGGACGAGACGATGTACCTCGCGGCGACCCGCCCCCTAGATCTCGCGCAGTGCCGCGCCGAGCCGTGGATTCTCGCCGGGCCGGGCACGCTGTGCCACACGATGACACTCCGGGCGTGCGAGGCCGCCGGCTTCCTGCCCCGCGCCCGCCACCACGCCGACGACTTCGTGACCGTCCTGACCCTCGTCGCCGCCGGCCAGGGCGTCGCCGTCGTCCCCGAGCTGGCCCTGCGCCCCCCAGCACCCCCACCCGGCGTCGTGCTGACCCCGCTCGCAACGAGACGCCGGACGAGATTCGCCTACCGCTCGGGCGCCGGCTCACACCCGTCGATCGCCGAGTTCATCGCCACCGTCCGCTCGGTCGCCGCCACCGGATTGCCAGCCCCAACAATCCGATAGTCCGCCAGGCATGCGCGCGACCATCGTTGCGTCCCGCGCCGATCGCCGCGCCAGTTCCGGCGTGGCCCCCGGGCCGAGCACCGCGCCCACTGCGGTTCTCCGGCCGCTGTGGTCTTCTCGCTGGCACCGACCTGTCGGTCCCTGGAACCGGATTGTCGGGTGCGGCAATTCGATAATCCGCCGGACGGGCGTTCGGCCATCTCCGCGCCCCCGTCGACCACCATGCCAGTTCCGGCGCGGCCCCCGGGCCGAGCACTGCGCCCACTGTGACTCTTTGGGCCGCTGCGGTCTTCTCACCCCGTCGTGCCGGTCGCTGCAACCGGATTGCCAGTTGCGGAAATCCGGTATTCCGGCCATCCGTTGGGCGGGCATCGGGCATCCGTTGGGCGGGCGTCCGGGCATCTACGCGGACCCGTTGATTGCCGTGTTGTTCCCGGCGCGGGCTCGGTCGACTGCCGCCTCCACTGTGGCTCGCTTGGTCGCGCCGTCCTGCTGGTCGCGCCGTCCTGCTGGTCGCGCCGTCCTGCTGGTCGCGCCGTCCTGCTGGTCGCGCCGTCCTGCTGGTCGCGCCGTCCTGCTGGTCGCGCCGTCCTGCTGGTCGCGCCGTCCTGCTGGTCGCGCCGTCCTGCTGGTCGCGGCGACCGGATTGTTGGGTGCGGCAATTCGGTAATTGGGTGGGCGTCTTCGCGGTCCCGTCATTGCTGGCTTGGTGTCGGTGCGGCCTCTCGGTCGCCGTCTCGGTCGCTGCGGTCTTCTTGGTCGCACCGTTCCGATGGTCGATGTGGCGGGATTGTTGGGTGCGGTAATCCGGTATTCCGCTGGCCAAGAGAACCGCAGCCGGCGTGTCACTCGACCGGCCCCACACCGAGACCAACACGGCACTCGACGCAAACCACGCACACACCCGTCCGCCCACTGGATTGTTGGGTTGGGTAATCCGGTAATGCGGTGGTGCGGTGGTGCGGAGCGGTTGCCGGGTGGGAGCGTGGTGGGGGCGTCGGTCAGGCCGGCCGTGTCGGTGTCGACGTTGGACTGCGTGACCGCCTTCACCCCTCAGGACCCGGTTCTGCATCTGTTGCGCCGCGCCACGTTCGGGCCGACTCCCGCGAGCGAGGCCGAGCTGCGCAAGCTCGGTGCCGTCGCGTGGCTGGACCGGCAGCTCGCCCCGGCGACCATCGACGACGCCGTGTGCGCGAAGCTGCTCACGCGGTACCCGATGGCCAACCTCGACATCGCCGGGGTGCGGGCCAAGGTGAAGGCCGGCGCCATGAAGTCCGGGGGCTGGGACGCCATGCAGCAGCTCGGCTCCGCCGCCGTCGCGCGCGCCGCATGGAGCAACCGACAGCTGCTCGAGGTCATGGTCGACATGTGGTCCAACCACCTCAACGTCACCTGCCCGTCCAGCGACGTCTGGGACAGCCGCGGCGCCTACGACTCCCTGATCCGCAGGCACGCCCTGGGGACGTTCGCCGACCTGCTGAAGGCGTCCGCGACGTCACCGGCGATGCTGTCGTACCTCGACAACCGCAGCTCCACGAAGGCGAAACCCAACGAGAACTACGCCCGCGAGCTCATGGAGCTGCACACCGTCGGGCTGATCTACACCGAGGCCGACGTGAAGGACGCCGCGCGGCTGCTCACCGGGCTCACCGTCGACAAGACCACCGGCCTGTACAAGTTCGACGCGACCCAGCACGCGACCGGCGCCGTCACCATCCTCGGCTGGCGGCACGACAACGCGACCGCCGGCGGCGGGGAAGCGGCCGCCCTCGCGTTCGTGGACATGCTCGCCCAGCACCCGGCCACCGCCGAGCGCGTGGCCCGCAAGCTCTGCGTCCGCTTCGTCTCCGACGACCCGCCGGCGGCCCTCGTGCAGCAGCTGCGGGAGGTGTACCTGCGACAGAAATCGGCAATCGCGCCGGTCCTGCGGGCGCTGTTCACGTCGCCGGAGTTCGCCGCGTCCGTCGGTGCCAAGGTCCGCACGCCCTTCGAGGACCTCATCGGCACGGTCCGGCGACTGGGCCTGCAGCCCGAGGCGTCCGGCACCGAAGGGGTCCGCGCCCTGTACAACTACCTCGTCGCCGCCGGCCACGCCCCGATGCGCTGGGCACCGCCGAACGGCTACCCGGACGTCGCCGCCGCCTGGACCGCCCCGTCGGGCCTGCTGATCCGCTGGAACGCGCACCTGAACCTCGCCGCCGGCTGGTACCCCAAGCAGCTCGTGCGCCCGGCGTCGATGCTCGCGACGCTGGTGCCGACGCTGCCGGCCACGCACGGCGCGTTCCTCGACGCCCTGGCCACCCGCCTCGTCGGGCAGCCCTTGCAGGCGGCGCACAGCGCGGCGCTGCTCGGCTTCCTGCACAAGTCGGCGTCGAGCCCGCTGAAGGCGACCGACCCCGCCGTCGCCGGCCGGCTGCCGCACCTCATCGCCCTGATCCTCGACTCGCCCTACTACCTGGCCAGGTGACCGTCATGATGGATTGCTGTATTACCGATAACGGTATTTCGCGGCGCGGGCTGCTGGGCAGGGCCGCCGTGATCGGGGCGGGCGCCGCGCTCACCGGGCTCGTCGGGGAAGGCCTCGCGACCCGGCTGGCGTTCGCCGGCACACCGTACACCGGCGACACCATCGTCGTGTTGTCGTTGCGCGGCGGGTTCGACGGGCTGTCCGCCGTCGTCCCGATCGGCGACCCCGACTACTACACCGCCCGCCCCACCATCGCCGTGCCGAAGGCGTCGGTGATCGCCGGGGACGGGACGTTCGGCCTGCACCCGGCGTTCGCGCCGCTGCTGCCTCGCTGGACCGCCGGCACGTTCGGCGCGGTCCACGCCGTCGGCCAGCCCAACCCGTCCCGGTCGCACTTCCAGGCGATGGAGGAGATGGAGCGCGCCGCCGCCGGCACGTCCGTCCGTACGGGCTGGCTCGACCGGATGCTCGGCGTCACCGGCGCCTCCGCCCCGACCGCGGGCGTCGCGATGGGCGCGACGTCCCCGGCCCGCGCGTTCGCCGGCCCGTCCCCGGACGTGTCGATGTCGTCCGTCGACGGCTTCAAGCTCTCCGGCAACGACGCCAAGACGCCGATGGCCGCGACCATCGCCAAGCTGTTCGACGGCGCCCCGGCGGTCATGGCCGACCCGGCCCGCGCCGTCAACGCCACGTTGGGCACCGTCGCCGCGATCGGCGCGTACACCCCGGCGGCGACCTACCCGTCGACCGCCCTCGGCAAGGCGCTGTGCGACGTCGCGCGCCTGGTGAAGTCGAACGTCGGCCTGATGGCGGCCACCGTCGACTTCGGTGACTGGGACATGCACGAGGGTCTCGGCGGCCCTGTGAAGGGCCAGCGGATGCACGACCACCTGACGGAGCTCGCCCTGGCCCTGGCGGCGTTCGCTACCGACCTCGGCGACGCGTTCAACCGCGTCACCCTGGTCACGCTCAGCGAGTTCGGCCGGCGCGTCGCGGAGAACGGCTCCCGCGGCGTCGACCACGGCAACGGCAACGCCATGCTCCTGCTCGGCGGCAACGTCCGCGGTGGCCGCGTGCACGGCATCTGGCCCGGTCTCGCCCCGGCCAAGCTCACCGCCGGCGACCTGACGGCCACCACCGACTACCGGTCGGTGATCGGCGAGCTGCTCCAGCGCCGCTGCGGCGTCGGGTCGCTGACGGGCATCTTCCCGAACGTCACGCCTTCCTCGTACGAGCTGGCCCTGGCCCGCCGCTGATGCCGGCGAGCAGGAGGGCGAGACCGCCGCGGAACTCCTCGTCGGCGCCGACCTGACGGGCCGCCCCGCCGAGCTGCCGCATGTGAGGGAACGCGGCGGGGTCGAGCCCGGCGATGGCCGCCGTGCCGGGGCCGGACAGCGGGCCGAGGTGCTCGAGCTGGATCGCGCCGACGAGGTACGACAGCAGCCCCCGCAGCGCGACGACCCTGCGCTCCGGGTCGGTGACGGTCTCGGCCAGGATGCCGGCCACCGTCTCCGACCAGCGCAGGATGGCGGGCGACCGGTGCCGGTGCGTCATGGTCAGCGGGACGACGGCCGGGTGGGCGCCGACCGCGACGCGGACCCGCTCCACCATGACGGTGACCCGCTCCTGCCAGCCGCCGCCCTCCGGCGGTGCGGGGTCCACGGCGCCGAGCACCAGCTCGACGACGAGGCCTTCGAGCTCCTCGCGGTCGGCGACGTACCGGTACAGGCTCATCGTGCCCATGCCGAGCTGCTGGGCGACGGCGCGCATGGTCAGCCCGGCCGGCCCGTCACGGTCGAGCACCGCGAGCGCCGCCGCGGCGATCTGCGCGGATGTGAGTGATCGCGGTCGAGGCATGGCACTTGACAGCGTACGTCATACGCCTACGCTAGCCCGTAAGAGTACGTTGTACGCTTACGGTCGCGCGGAGGTGTCATGCTCGTCGTCGATTCCCGGCGCCTGCAGGTCGTCGTGGGGGAGCCGGTCGCTGTGCCGGACCCGTCGCTGCTGGTGCACCTGCAGTTCCGCCGCTTCGCCGGCTGCCCGGTCTGCAACCTGCACCTGCGCTCGATCGTCCGCCGCCACGACGAGATCACCGCGGCCGGCGTCCGCGAGGTCGTCGTGTTCCACTCCACCGCGGCGGCGCTGCGCGAGCACGTGACGGACCTGCCGTTCCCGGTCGTGCCCGACCCGCAGAAGCGCCTGTACCGCGAGTTCGGCGTCGAGTCCTCCCGCCGCGCCCTGCTCGACCCCCGCGTCTGGCCCACGATCGTGCGCGCCGTGGCCCGCAGCACTTGGGCCCTGCTCCGCGGCCGCGAACGCCCGCCGTCGCTCACCCCGGCCGGCGGCCGTTTCGGCCTCCCGGCCGACTTCCTCATCGCCCCCGACGGCACCGTCCTCGCCGCGAAGTACGGCGAGCACGCCTACGACCAGTGGTCCGTCGACGAACTGCTGTCCCTCGTCGAGCGGCACGGATCCGGCACGCCCTGACCGTGTAGGACTGGCACCGACGGAAATCTGCCGCGGCGGGCTGTCGGATCCGGGGCGGGTCGTTCGTAGGACGGGTGAGCGGCGGCCGGACGGGCCGTCGGAGGCGAGGAGGAACAGGATGCCGCACTACCTGGTCTCGTTCGACGAGGGGTGGATGAACGTCGCCGAGGAGGACGTGCCCGACGTGACGAAGGCCGCGCAGGAGGTGGCGCAGGACGCCCGCGACGCCGGGGTGTGGGTGTTCGGCGGTGGCGTGACGGCGCAGCCCGCGACGGTCGTGGCCGCGGACGGTTCGGTCACCGACGGCCCGTTCCCGGAGACCAAGGAGCACATCGGCGGGTTCGCGCTCCTCGACGTGCCGGACCGGGCCGAGGCGGTCCGGTGGGCCGCCAGGTTCGCCGCGGCGTGCCGTTGCCCGCAGGAGGTGCGGGAGCTGGCCGTCGACGCGGCGGACTGACCCGGCACGGCGGCGCTGCGCGGCGATGGTGCGCTGCGGGTCGGACACAGGGTGCGCGTACTGTGCGCGCAGGTCCGTGAGGATCGGGGGCCGACCCGAGGAGGATCATTGAAGCGCAGCGCCGCGCTGGCCGTCGTCGCCGTCTTGGCGGTCAGCGGATGCAGCTCGCCGGGCAAGGGCAGCGCCGCACCCGCCTCGGGGACGACGGGCGCGACGGGCGCGACGGGCGGGTCCGGCGCCGGCGGCCTGGGCGCCGCGAGCCGGTCCGCGTCCGCGCCGAGCGGGGCGTGCACGATCTTCCCCGCGGACAGCGTGTGGCACGCCGACGTGTCGAGGCTGCCGGTGCACCGGGACTCGGCGGCGTGGGTCGGCAGCATCGGGGCGCAGGCGCACGCGCACCCGGACTTCGGCTCGGGGCTCATCGACGGCGCGCCGTTCGGCATCCCGGTCACGACGGTCGGGCAGGGGCAGGCCGGCGTGAAGGTCAGCTTCGAGTACGCGGACGAGAGCGACAAGGGCCCGTACCCGATCCCGCGCAACGCCAAGGTTGAGGGCGGGCCGAACGCCGACGGGGACCGGCACGTCATCGTGCACGACACGGCGGCCTGCAAGGTGTACGAGCTGTACGCCGCGCGCCCGAACGCGGACGGGTCGTGGAAGGCCGGCTCCGGGGCGGTGTTCGACCTGCGCCGCAACGACCTGCGCAAGGCCGGCTGGACGTCGGCGGACGCCGCGGGCCTGTCGATCCTGGCCGGGCTGCCGCGCGCCGACGAGGTCGCCAAGGGCAGGATCGACCACGCGATCCGGTTCACCGCGCCGCGCACGAGGAACGCGTACGTGTGGCCCGCCCGGCACGCGGCGTCCAGCAGCGCCGACGCGAACCTGCCGCCGATGGGTGCCCGGTTCCGGCTGAAGGCGTCCGTCGACATCGCGGAGTTCCCGGCGCAGGCGAGGGTGGTGGCGCAGGCGCTCAAGCAGTACGGCGCCGTCCTCGCCGACAACGGCTCGCCGTGGTTCTTCTCCGGCACGCAGGACGACCGGTGGAGCAACGATCAGCTCAACGCGCTCAAGGGGCTGAAGGGCAGCGACTTCGAGGCGGTGGACGCCGGCCTCCTGATGGTCGACGCGAATTCAGCCCGCTGTAAGCCATGAACCTAGCGTCCTAGGATGCGCTACGCGCTGTGGTGTGGACCACGGGCGCGTGACCATGGTCGAAGAACCGGTAGATTAGGCATCGCCGGCAATACCCGCGCGGGAGAGATCGTCTGAGTTCAGGGCGACGCCGAAGGGGCAAATCCTCCCCGGAACCTCTCAGGCAGAAGGACCGCGACGGGTTGGCACCTCTGGAGGCCACACGACAGAGGGGGAGGGACGTGCGCAGCCCCGACCCCCGGATCCGAAAGAGTGTGGCCAATGACCAGTTTCGCCAGCAGGCACATCGGACCGTCGCCGGACGAGCAGACGACGATGCTGAAGACCGTCGGGTACGACTCCGTCGAGGCGTTGATGACGGCGGCCATCCCCGGCTCGATCCGCTGGCACCAGCCGCTCCAGCTGCCCCTTGCCGCGTCCGAGGCCGAGGTGCTGGGGGAGCTGCGCGCCCTCGCGTCGGCGAACCGGACGCTCGTCAGCATGATCGGCCTCGGCTACTACGGCACGCACACGCCGCCGGTCATCCTGCGCAACGTCCTGGAGGACCCGTCGTGGTACACGGCGTACACGCCGTACCAGCCGGAGATCAGCCAGGGCCGCCTCGAGGCGCTGCTCAACTTCCAGACGGTGATCACGGACCTGACGGGGCTGCCGGTCGCGGGCGCGTCGCTGCTGGACGAGGCGACCGCCGCCGCTGAGGCGATGACCCTGGCGCGGCGCTCGTCGAAGGTCAAGGCCGACGTGTACGTCGTCGACAGCGACGTCCTGCCGCAGACCCTCGCCGTCATCCGGACCAGGGCGGAGCCGCTCGGCATCGACGTACAGACGGTGGACCTGCGGACCGAGGAGCTGCCGGCGGAGTTCTTCGGCCTGCACCTGCAGTACCCCGGCGCGTCCGGCGCGGTCCGTGACCTGGCGGACATCACCAGGCAGGCGCACGACAAGGGCGCGATCGTCACGTTCGCCGCCGACCTGCTCGCGCTGTGCCTGCTGCAGGAGCCGGCGGCGTTCGGCGCGGACGTCGCGGTCGGCAGCGCGCAGCGGTTCGGCGTGCCGATGGGCTTCGGCGGCCCGCACGCCGGCTACATGTCGGTCCGTAAGGGCCTGGAGCGGACCCTGCCGGGGCGGCTCGTCGGCGTGTCCAAGGACGCGGACGGCGCCCCCGCCTACCGGCTCGCCCTGCAGACCCGTGAGCAGCACATCCGGCGGGAGAAGGCGACCAGCAACATCTGCACCGCGCAGGTGCTCCTCGCGGTCACGGCCAGCATGTACGCCGTCTACCACGGCCCCGACGGGCTGCGGGAGATCGCGTCCCGCACGCACGACATGGCGGTGCGGCTGGCGGCGGGGCTGCGGGCCGGCGGTGTCACCACCGAGCACGAGGCGTTCTTCGACACGGTGACGGCCGTCGTACCGGGGAAGGCGAAGGACGTCGTCGGCGCCGCCGCGGACCGGGGGATCAACCTGCGGCAGGTCGACGCCGACCGGGTCGGCATCGCGTGCGACGAGACGACGACGTTCGGGCACCTGCGTGACGTGCTGGCCGCGTTCGGTCTCGCGCACGTCGACGTGACCGCGCTGGACACGGCGGACGTGGTGCCGGCCGAGCTGCGCCGCACCAGCGACTACCTGAGCCACCCGGTGTTCTCCACGCACCGGTCGGAGACGGCGATGCTGCGGTACCTGAAGCGCCTCTCCGACATGGACTACGCGCTCGACCGGGGGATGATCCCGCTCGGGTCGTGCACGATGAAGCTCAACGCGACCGTGGAGATGGAGCCGATCACCTGGCCGGAGTTCGCCAACGTGCACCCGTTCGCGCCGGCGGCGCAGACGCAGGGCTACCGGAAGCTGATCGGTGACCTGGAGCGGTGGCTGGCGGAGGTCACCGGCTACGACGCGGTGTCGCTGCAGCCGAACGCGGGGTCGCAGGGCGAGCTGGCGGGCCTGCTCGCGATCCGCGCCTACCACCACTCGCGGGGCGACACCGGGCGGGACA
Source organism: Dactylosporangium sp. CA-152071 (assembly GCF_050936335.1). Lineage (NCBI taxonomy): Bacteria > Bacillati > Actinomycetota > Actinomycetes > Micromonosporales > Micromonosporaceae > Dactylosporangium > Dactylosporangium sp. CA-152071. The sequence continues at coordinate 417,635 of NZ_JBNJMZ010000002.1, forward strand.
TGTGCCTGATCCCGTCGAGCGCCCATGGCACGAACGCGGCCAGCGCCGTCATGGCGGGCATGCGGGTCGCGGTGGTGGCGTGTGACGAGCTGGGCAACGTCGACCTCGGTGACCTCGAGGCGAAGATCGAGCTGCACCGGGACCGGCTTGCCGCGATCATGGTGACGTATCCGTCGACGCACGGGGTGTACGAGACGGGCATCTCCGACCTGTGCGCGAAGGTGCACGAGGCGGGCGGCCAGGTGTACGTCGACGGGGCGAACCTCAACGCGCTGCTCGGCTACGCGAAGCCGGGGCAGTTCGGGGCGGACGTGTCGCACCTGAACCTGCACAAGACGTTCTGCATCCCGCACGGCGGCGGCGGCCCGGGTGTCGGTCCGGTCGCGGTCCGTGCCCACCTGGCGCAGTTCCTGCCGTCGCACCCGGTCTTCGAGCTGGACGGCGCGCAGGACGGCGTGGCGGCGCCGGTCGGGCCGGTGTCGGCGGCGCCGTGGGGGTCCGCGGGGATCCTGCCGATCCCGTGGGCGTACCTGCGGCTGATGGGCCCGGACGGGTTGACGAAGGCGACGGCGACGGCGGTCCTCGCGGCGAACTACGTGGCGGCGCGGCTGCGGGAGCACTACCCGGTGCTGTACAGCGGCAGCGAGGGCCTCGTCGCGCACGAGTGCATCCTGGACCTGCGCACGATCACGAAGGCGACCGGTGTGAGCGTGGCGGACGTCGCGAAGCGGCTCATCGACTACGGGTTCCACGCGCCGACGATGTCGTTCCCGGTGTCGGGCACGCTGATGGTGGAGCCGACCGAGAGCGAGGACCTGGTGGAGCTCGACCGGTTCTGTGACGCGATGATCGCGATCCGTGAGGAGATCGACCGGGTGGCGTCCGGGGAGTGGCCGGCGGGGGACAACCCCCTGGCGGGCGCGCCGCACACGGCGGCGGTCGTCACCGCGGACGAGTGGGCGCACGCCTACCCGAGGTCGCTCGCCGCCTACCCGGCCGGCGTGACGGTGGCGAAGTACTGGCCGCCGGTGCGGCGGATCGACGACAGCTACGGCGACCGGAACCTGGTCTGCTCGTGCCCGCCGGCATCAGCCTTCGAGGAGTGAGCGGCTACGGAGCGTGATCGCTCAGGCGGCTTCGACGAGGACGTGCATGGCCGGGCCGCGGTGCGGTTCGATCACGCTGCAGTCAGGAAGTAGCTCTCCGGTGTCCTCGAAGACGATCACTCCGTTGCACAGGAGGCTCCACCCCTGCTCGGGGTGCGAGGCCAGGATCCTGGCTGCTTCGTGGTCGGAGTCGTGGGCCGAGGGGCACGCTGGTTGGTGCTGGCAGAGCATCCGGGGTCTCCGTTTGAGAGGTTCAGGTGGGGCCTGTGGGGTTGTTCACATGACCAGTGATGCACGCTACTACGGCCAACGACACGAATCCGCACATGTGACGGCACAACTTGGGGATAATCCGCCATTCGTATGAGCCCATTAGGACCGGTCGTCGGGTATTGGCCCGGGACGGTGGATCTGCACCCTCCCGGGTCGGAACCGGCGTGCCGGCCACACGTTTGGGAGCGTTCCCGGCTGGAGTGGCGTTCCCGCGACGGCGGTGACCCTCTGCAACTGCTGGAGGCGTTCCTCGTCGACGCCGGATTGCCCGTCTCCGACGTGTCACGGTCACGGACGGTGACGGACGGGGTGTGTGGCGCGGCGGTGCTCCTGGCGCCGCCGTCGGCCGTGGCGTCGCCGGCGCCGGGCGTGCCGGACCTCGTCGCGGTCGTCTACGCCCACACCCCGCCGCCGTACGCGTTCGCGGGGCCGGCCGTGCCCGGCGACGGCCGGGTGGGCCCGTGGACGCCGAGCTGGACCCCGGGGGAGCACGCCGCCGCGGTCGAGGCGGTCCGGGCGGCGATCGCCCGCGGCGACGTCTACCAGGCCAACGTCGTCGGCCACGCGAGCGCCCCGTTCGCCGGCGACCCGTGCGCCGCCCTCGCCAGGGTCGCGGCGCTGCCGGGCGCCCGCTACGGCGGGGTGCTGTCCGGCGCGGACGGCGGCTGGTGGGTGGCGTGCGCGTCGCCGGAGACGCTCGTCGAGGTCGCCGGCGGCCGGGCGGTGACCCGCCCGATCAAGGGCACCCGCCCGGCGACCGCGCAGGGCCGCGCGGAGCTGCTCGCGTCGGCGAAGGAACGCGCCGAGCACGTCATGATCGTCGACCTGGAGCGCAACGACCTGGGCCGGGTCGCCCGGACCGGCAGCGTCCGCGTCGACGAGCTGTTCGCGATCCGCCGCTGGTCGCGGCTGTGGCAGGCGGAGTCGACGGTCAGCGCCGACCTGGCGCCCGGCGTCGGCCTCGCCGGGCTGCTGGGTGCCGTGTGGCCGGGTGGCTCGGTGACCGGCGCGCCGAAGCTCGCCGCGATCGACGTCGTCAGCGCGCTGGAGCCGGTCGGGCGCGGCCCGAGCATGGGCGCCGCCGGCTGGATCGGTCACGGCGCCGACGGCAGGCTCCGCGTCGACCTGGGGCTGACGATCCGCACCGTCGCCGTCGCCGACGGTCTCGCGCACGTGTGGGCGGGCGGCGGCATCGTCTGGGACAGCGACCCGGTCGCCGAGGTCGCGGAGGCCGCCGCGAAGACCGCCCCGATCAAGGCGGCCCTGAGCGCCTGACGGCGGGCCGGTCCGCTCTCATGGGGAGCGGACCGGCCCCAAGCGTCAGACCTTGCCGAAGATGGCGGTGAGGAGGACCTCGTTGATGTCGAACGCGGTCTTCGACGTGTAGAGGGCGCCGCCGCTGACCCGGGAGATCTCCTGCAGCGCCGCGAAGTCCGCGTCGTTGCCGTACCCGATGGTCACGATCGGCACCTTCTTGTCCGACGCCGCGTTCGCCTCGAGCTTCGGGCGCAGCTGGTCGAGGCTGAGGCCGCCGGTCGGGTCGTCGTTCTTCCCGTCGGTCATCAGCACCACCAGGTTCGTGGCGCCGGGCTGGTACGCGTCGACCACGGCCTGCTGGGCGGCGGCGGCCGTGTCGTACAGGCCGGTGTCGCCGACCGGGGTCAGCTTGTCGATCGCGGCGACCATCTGCTCCCGGCGGGACTTGCCGCTGAGCTGGTCGCCGACCCGGCCGATCGGGATCAGGGACCTGTAGTCCTGCTGGCCGTTCTGCCGGGTGGAGAACACCCACAGGCCGGCGTCGACGTCGCCGTCGAACAGCTGCACGGCCTCCCGGGCGGCGTCCTTCGCCAGCTGCATGCGGTTGCGGCCGGTGCCGGGGACCTGCTCGGCCATCGAGCCGGAGATGTCCAGGACGATGAGGACGTTGGTGGGGCGGGTCAGCGCCGTCCACGAGTCCATCGACTGCTTGACCGACTCCGGCAGCAGCACCGCCCGCGGCACCGTCTTGATCTTCGCGCTGAACGCGTTGTCGGCGCTCAGCGCGGTGCCGGCGTCGCGGTTCGGGTCGCGGAACCCGGCGTCGAGGAACGCCTTGCGCCCCTGCGGCCCGCGCAGGTACGCGAGGAACTGCCGCGCCGTGTCCTGTTTGTCCTTCTCCGCCCAGGGCGCGTCGAGGATCAGGTACGGGTTGTCGGCGTCGGCGCTGCCGTTGGACGGGTACACCGCGACCAGCGGCACCTTCGGGTTGGTCTTGTTGTAGGCGAGGACGTCCTGCTCGAGGGCGGGGAACGCCGACACGTACTGCAGCGCGGCGGTGTCGCCCTGACCGTCGGCCTTGGCCAGGTCGGCGAGCAGCGCGGCGGTGGTCGGGGTGTAGACGGCGCGTTCCTGCTTGAGCTTGGCGAGGGTCGCCTGCTCGTCGGCGGTGACCTCACCGTCGTCGTTGCCGTCGAGGATCGCCATCAGGGCGAGCAGGCCCGCGGTCGACTGCAGCGGGTCGCTCATCCCGAACTTGAACTTGCCCCAGTCGCCCTTGCCGTACTTCGCCCAGCCCTGCGGGTCGGCGGCGACCTTGTTGATGACGTCCTGCCACGACAGCTCGCCGCCGGGCCAGCCGAGCGCCTCCGCCATCGGCTTCGGCATGGCCAGGACCGACGGGGTGCGGGCCAGCATCGGCTGCAGGTCCGGCATCATCCGCTCGGCGATCGCCGCCGTCGACGCCCGCCGCACCCACGCGGTCGAGTCCGGCACCCACACGTCCGGCGGGGAGCCGGCCTTGGTGTCCCAGTCGGTGCCGAGCGCCTGCGCCATCGACGCGGTCTCCCGGGCGGTGACCTCGACGCGGCCGCAACGCCCCGCGACCGCCGGGTTGCTGTCCGTCCACGACTTGGCGAGGGACTGCAGCAGCGGCGCGGTGCTCGGCGACGCGACGATCTTCGCGGTGACCGTCCCGTTACAGGACGGTTGCAGCAGCCGGACGCCGCCGTAAGCGGCGCCGCCGGCGACGAGCGCGGCAACGACCGCGCCGATGATCACTAACCGGCGTCGTGATCGGCGCTGAGCTGGGCTCTTGCGGTGTGACCGCACGTCCGCCCTGTCGGCCTGGTAGGCCATGGGTGTGCCTCCGGGGGTGGGAAGTCGGCACAGTTTAGGCCCTCGTCAACGATCGTTCACGCCGCCCCGAAGTAGCCTGTGACGCGTGACGATCCGACCGATCCGCGTGCTGGGCGATCCCGTGCTCCGCACCCCCTGCGAGACCGTGACCTCGTTCGATGCCGAGCTGCGTGCGCTCGTGCGTGACCTGCTCGACACGGTGACCGGTGAACCGGGCCGTGCCGGGGTCGCCGCGCCGCAGATCGGGGTGGGGCTGCGGGTGTTCTCGTACGCGGCGAACAAGCAGGTCGGCTACCTCGTCAACCCGACGATCACGGCGCTGGACGGGGCCCAGGACGGCGAGGAGGGCTGCCTGTCGATCCCGGGGCTGTGGTTCCCGACCCCACGGGCGATGCACGCCACCGTCGAAGGGTTCGACGAGCACGGCGAGCCGGTCACCGTGTCCGGCAGCGGCCTGCTCGCCCGGGCGCTGCAGCACGAGACCGGCCACCTCGACGGCGTCCTGTACGTCGACACGCTCAAGGGCGACGCCCGCCGGCAGGCGCTCCGCGCGGTCCGGTCACAGTTCGCGCCGCGTGTCACACGGTGATGAACTGCGGGTGGGCGTGGCGCAGGAAGTCGTGGTGCGCCACCTCCCACCCGTAGGCGCCGGTGCCGGCGAAGACGAGGACGTCGCCGGCCCGCACCGACGCGACCGCCGCGTCCCGGGCGAGGACGTCGCGCGGGTTGCACTGCTCCCCGGCGACCGTGACCGTGGCGTCCCGCACGCCGGGCCGTTCGAACGGGTAGGGCCACGCGTCGACGGGCAGCACCGTGAACGGGTGGCTGTACCCCCACGACGCCGGCAGCCGGAAGTGGTGGGTGCCGCCGCGGACGACGACGAACCACTGGCCGTGGGTGCGTTTCACGTCGACGACCTCGGTGGCGTACCAGCCGGCGGTCGCCGCGACGAACCTGCCGGGCTCCACGACGAGGGTCGCCCCGTCCGGTAGCTCCAGCCCGGCGAGCCCTGCCTTGAAGACGTCCAGGTCGAAGCGGCCGCCAGTGCCGGTCGGGGCGGCGATGTCGACGCCGAACCCGCCACCGACGTTGATGACCGGCGCCGGCACGCCCCACCTGCGGGCCGCGTCACCGGCCCAGGCGACCGCTTCCCGGATGAACGCGGCGTGCGCGGCGGCGTCCAGGTTGTTGGACACCGCGTGCAGATGGAAGCCCTGGACATTCCGGGCGATCGCGAACGCTTCCGGCAGGAGCGCCTCGTCGATGCCGAACGCCGTCGGGACGCCCGCCATCGCGTGGGTGCCCGGCAACGCCGGGTGCGTCCGGTTGACCCGCAGGCACACCTTCGCACCGCCGTACACCTGCAGCCGCCGCAACTCGTGGAGGCTCTCGACGTTCACGGTCGCGCCCGCCTCCACCGCGGCGCGCAGGTCGGCGTCGGTCTTCGCGGGTCCGCTGAAGATCGCCGGCAGCCCGGCCGCCGCGCGCAGCTCACCGCCGGAGGCGACCTCGAACGCGTCGACGTGCCCGCGCAACGCCGCGACGACGTCCTCGTTGCCGTTGGCCTTCATCGCGTACGCGATCCGGGTCCCCGCGGGCAGCGCGTCGCGGAGCGCGGCCACGTTGGCCCGCAGCTGCTCCCGGTCGTAGACGTAGACGCAGACGGGACGCCCGGCGCCGCGTATGGCGGCGGCCACGTTGGGGGGAACCACGCTTCGACTCCAGTTCACGCACCGGTAGGCTGGCCGGCGATGCAGCTCGACTCCCGCGACCCGATCGCCCTGTGGCAGTACGCGGAACGGTATCTCGGCGTCGGGACCCGGACCTACAGCCCCTACGCCGGCGACCTCGACATCTCCGACGTCCACCACCCCCAGCTCGGCGCGGAGTCCTTCCAGCTCCCGACGTTCCAGGTCCCGTCGCTGCGGACCGCGGCGTCCGGGCTGGTCGAGTCGTCGTTGCCGCGTCTGTACGAGGGTCTGCTGCCGGTCCATCCGGACGCCCTGGACGCCCCCGACCTGGTGGGCCGCGCCGAGCTGCTCGCGTCGCCGCGCGGCCCGTCGCTGACCGCGGTCCCGTCCGCGAACGCCCGCACCGTCTTCGTCACCGCCGTCGACGGCCGCCCGGTCGAGCCGCACTTCGTGAAGCTGCACTACCCGCGGCGCCTGTCCCGCTTCACCCGCCGGCTGCGCCGCCCGATCATCGAGCTGCAGCTGTGGGTGTCCGACCACCTCGTCGCCGCCGGCACCCCGGTCCTGCCGGAGGTCGCCGGCGGCTGGTTCGGCACCGGCGACGACGCCTGGGGCTATCTGCTTCGGGCGGCCCGCCCGCTCGCGCCCGCCCCGGCGTGGACGGTGCCGCTGTTCGCGCTGTACGGCCGAGACCTGCACCACCCGTCGGACCCGACCCTGCTGGAGCAGCTCGTCGTCCGCTCCGGCGAGGACCCGCTGACCTACGTCGCGTCCCGGATCGTGGCGCCGATGGTCCGGCTGTGGTCGGAGGTGGCCCGCACGACCGGCTGCCCCCTGGAGACCCACGGCCAGAACACGCTGTTCGCGTTCGACGCCGCCGGCGGCGAGACCCGCATCCTGTACCGCGACTGCGCCATCTACGTCGACGCCGCCCACCGCGCCCGCCTCGGCCTGACCGACCCGCTGCCGCCGACGAACGTCATCCCCCGCGACGTGCCGATGGCCGCGGACGAGGTGTTCAGCCTGACGTACGACAGCTTCATGGGCCACCACGCCCTGTCCTACGTCGCCGCCCTCGCGTCGTCGCTGTGGCAGGTCCCGCCGGCCGCCCTGCACGCCGCGGCCCGCGAGGCCTTCACCGCGCAGGACCTGCTCCCCCCGACGGTCTTCTACTACGACAACGTCCTGTACGACAACGGCGACTGGAAACTCGTCGACACCGGCCAGCACCCCGACTGGCGCTGATCACCGCGGCAACGGCCCGCCGCCGAGCCCTTGCACGCTGCCGCGGAGCGTGTCGTGCCGCCCGGCCGGATCGGGCACCTCGGTGACCAGGCACAGCTCGTTCTCCCGGGAGAGCCAGGCGACCCGCAGGTCGGCGCGCTGCCGGAGGTCGGGCAGACCGAGGTACGCGGCGGCGACCTCCCGGCAGTCCGCGTCGGTGTCGTCACCGGGGGCGACGGTGCCGACGAACTCCGCGGCGTGGCTCTGCGTGCACTCGCCGAACAGGTACTCCTGCTCCTCCTCGTCCCCGTCTGTGCCTGTGCCTGTGTCGGTGACGAGGCAGGTGATGGCCAGCCGCCGGTCGCCCCGCATGCCGTCCTTCATGCTGCGGGTGCTGCCGACGGGACGCCCGCCGGTGCCGGCGGTCTCCGCGACCGCGCACAGCAGCCGCCCGCGCACAGGGTCTTTGTCGCGCAGGAGCCCGTAGATGGTGCGCGACTGCTCCCACGGCCCACCGAGGAAGGACTCAGCCTCCTCCCGGCAGCGCTCCTCGGCGCCGGCCTCGGTCAGGATCGCGATCGCCTCGTAGTCGTGCGGCTCGTCACAACCGACCGCCTGCACCGCTCCCGTGTCAGGCAGGATCCCCGCGGTGACAGGCGCGGTGTAGCACCCGAGCCCGCCCTCACCACCCGTCTCCCGCCACCACAGGAACACCGCGCCGGCAACGGCCAGCACCAGTACCACCACCAGAGTCTTCGTCCGCACGCAGCGGGACGGTAGCGCCCCACCCTCCCACGACCAAGCGCATTTCGACCCCGGTCGTCGGATGCGGCGGGCCGGGGTCAGCGCAGTGGGTTGGGGATGTGGCACCACAGGTCGTGGAGGGGGTCGTCGGCGAGGCGCATCGCGGTGGTGGCTTTCAGGGGCCAGGTGTCGGCGAAGCACGCCTTGCGGTCGTCGGGGTCGGTGACGGTGGCGTGGAGGGTCGCGGCGACGGTGTCCCAGGCGGCGGTGGCGTGTTCGGCGCCGAGGGCGTGGACGAGCTCGGTGAGGACGGTGGACAGGGCGGCGGCGAAGAGCTTGGTGCGCAGCTCGTCCTCGTCGCCGGTGGGCAGGGCGCCGATGAGTGGGGGCATGGGGAGGGCGGCGCGGTTGAGGCGGGGCTGGTGGACGTGGAGGCCGCCGAGGTCGCGATACCAGATGGTGGTGGGGCGGCCGTCGCGGAGCTCGACGAGGGTGTTCTGGCCGTGGGCCTCGAGGGCGACGCCGTCGCGGAGCAGGGCGAAGAGCGGTGGCAGCATCAGCCGGACCAGGTGGCCGAAGAAGGTGGGGGTGAGCAGGTCGGGGCGGTGCGGCAGGACGGCGAGGGGCACGACGAACGCGTCGGGTGGTGGGGCCTGACGCCAGACGGCGCCGAGCGCGCGCTGGGGGTCGCCGTGGTCGTCGAGGACGGTCGCGGTGGCGGTCTCGCGCAGCACCCGCAGGCCGGTGGTGCGGGCGGCGAGGGTGGCGACGAGGTCGGATGCCAGGGGCCCGTTGTGGACGGCGGCCGCGGACAGGGTCCGCACGGCGCTGGTCATCTGGACCTCGACCGCGGTCTTGAGGTGCTCGCCGGGGGTGTCGTGCGGGGCGAGGGTCCGCAGCGACATGAGGGGTGCGGCGGGCAGGTCGCGGCCGGTGTCGCGGACGAGGCCGGTGGCGAGCGCCCGGTCGAGCTGCCATGGGTGCACGGGCAGCAGCGGCGGGCGGGGAACGCCGTTGGTGTGCCACCTGGCGGGGTCGACCTCGACGATGCGGAGCCGGACGGTCGGGTGGTGCTCGGGCGCGTACGCGAGCACGTCGGCGGTGCTCATACCGATCCTGGTGCGGCAGCACGGGTGCAGCGGGTGCCCGTCGACGACGGACTGCTCCAGCGAGACGAGGTCGCGTGCCGCGCCCTGCGCCGGGGCGGTGACCAGGGCCAGGGCGAGGTTGGCGACGCTGTTGTCGAGCTCGCGGGCGAGCCGGTCGGCGTGGCCTGCCGGGCGCAGCGCCTCGAGGAGGCGTGCGGGGTGGGTGTACGCGACGCCGCCGGCGATCACTTCGGCGGGCGCGGCGTCGTACAGGTGCCGCGGCGGCGACGAGCCCAGCTGCCGCGGGTCGACGATGCCTTCCCGCCACAGGGCGCCCCACAGCCGTCGCAGCACACCGGCCCGTGCCGCCGGCAGCATCCGCAGGTAGGGCTCGACCAGGTCCGGCCGGATTTCGCGCAGTACGCGCAGCGTCGTCGTCTCGTCGGGTGCCACCAGCGCTTCCACCCTCAAATCCTAGCATCCTAGGACGCCTTAGGCGACGTGCCTGACGGCACGCCTTTCAAACCCCTGTCTCCGACAGGGGGAGCGGGGCGGAAGTGGCGGTTGGGAGTCGCGTCGTCCGATCGGTCGGACTTGTCGCGGCGGTCATCGGGCTGCCCGTTCACCTGCGGTGATGCTGTCATGTACAGGAGGATCAAGCGTGGAGCACGGACGCTTCGGGAGGCACCACATGGAGATTCGACAGTTGTCGTCGGCCACGCACGCCGCTGTGCCGGTCAAGGCGACGAACACACCCGCGGTCGAGCCGGTCGCGCCGCCCCCTAAAGGTGGGTTGCCGGCGTCGCAACAGGTGTTGAGTCAGCTGACGCCGGGTGATCGTGCGGCGATCTCGGGGTTGACGGGGTATCACCTGTCGCCGACGGGTGCGGTGACGAACGTCGGTGGGATGCCGCCGTGGTCGTTCATCATGGCGTTCGCGGCGTCGCGGACGGCGGTGCAGCCGGTGGAGGACGCGGAGCCGGCGAAGGACGTGAACCGCGTCGAGCACGTCGACGTGACGGTGTAAGAAATTTGGCGTGAACGCCGGCGTCGGGAGCGCCGTGGTGCCGGGTGTAGGTGACCTGGTGCGACGGTAGGAGCTGGCGATGTCGGGTGTTCGTGGTGGCGTGGTCGCGACGACGGTGCGGTTGCAGGCGCAGTGGGTGGCGCAGGCGGTCGGCGGTCGCGAGCGGGTCACGATGCGGTGGGCTGCGCAGCGCGTCCGTCGCCGGGGTGTCCGCCCCGCTTGAGACGTGCGCCGCCGGCCAGTGTTGACCGGCGGCGCTTCTTCGTGTCCGGGTGGGTGCGCTGGCACGCCGACGGCCCGCGCACCCGGATCCAGCTTAGGGTTCTGGGTATGACTCAGGAGCCGGTTGTGTTGTGGCGGGGTGTCGCGGTCGCGTTGGTGACGCTGTTCGCGGAGGACGGTTCGGTGGATGTCGCCGGCACCGCGGCGCATGCGGAGCGGTTGGTGGCTGCGGGTGTACGAGCTGTGCTGGTCGCTGGTTCGACGGGTGAGGCGGACGCGCTCAGTGATGGTGAGCGGGTGGCGTTGGTGTCGGCGGTGCGTCGGGCGTGTCCGGGGGTGCCGGTGGTGGCGGGTGCGAGTGGTGCGTGGGCGGGTCCGGCGGCGGAGTTGACGGCGGCGTCGGTGGCGGTGGGTGCGGATGCGGTGCTGGTGGCGCCGCCGCGGCGGGCTGGGGATCTGCGGGCGTTCTTCGAGCGGGTGGTCGCGGCGGCGGACCGTCGGCCGGTGCTGGCGTATCACTTCCCGGGGGTGGCGGGTGGTGCGGTGCCGTTGGAGGTGTTGCCGTCGTTGCCGGTGGCGGGGTTGAAGGATTCGACGGGGGATCCGGAGCGGTTGCTGCGGTTGTTGTCGGAGTGGGACGGGGCGGTGTATGTGGGTTCGTCGGCGTTGGTGTCGACGGCGGGGATGTTGGGTGCGGCGGGTGCGATTCTGGCGGTGGCGAATGTGGCGCCGGAGGATTGTGTGGCGGCGTGGGAGGGTGACGCCGCGGCGCAGTTGCGGTTGACGGCGGCGCATGTGGCGGCGAAGTCGGAGTTTCCGCATGGTTTGAAGCGTTTGGTGGCGGATCGCTTCGGGACGTCGGTGGCGGCGCGGATGGGTTGATGCGGGTTACGGTCGGGTTTCCGGCTGTAAGAAGGCGTCGCGGCGTGTTGACGGTGGGTGGCCGGCGTTTTTCCATGGGTGTATGGCTATTGATGCAGTGCTGACAGCGTCGTCGGTGCGGTCTGGGTTGGTCCCGTCGCTGCTGGCGGTGATCGACCGGCGGGACTGGGCCGGTCTGGTGGATCTGGTGACGGATGATGTGGTGTACCACCGGCCGGGGTGTCCTCCGATCGAGGGTGTGTCGGCGTTCGTGGAGTTCTATGAGCGGCGGTGCATCGTGATGTCGGGCCGGCATGCGGTGCAGCGGTGTGTGGAGCTGCCGGACCAGGCGTTCTGCTGGGGCCGTTTCGAGGGTATGTCGCACGCTGGTGTGCCGTTGGTGGAGACGTTCGCGGACTGGTTCGAGCTGCGTGACGGCCGGATCAGCGGCCGTCGCACGTTCTTCTACCGTCCGGCGATCTGAGCTGCTGGTTGCCGGGGCCGGCCGGCCCCGGCAACGTCGGTCGTGGACCGGTTCGGTGTGATTCGGGTGGCGGTCCGGTCCGCTGGGTTGCGATCCTGCGTGCGTGACTGATGACGCGGTGCTGGGTCGGGCCCGGTGGGTGTGGGCCGCCTTGGCCGGTGCGCCGGTGACGTTCACGTCGTCGGGGCTGGATGTGGCGGTGTCCGCGGCGTCGTCGCTGTGCCCGCCGGGCTGGGTGGGTGTCGTCGCGCTGGGCGGTGCGGCGGTCGCGACCGCTCCTGATGAGGGCGCGGCGGATCTGGTGCGGCGTGCGTTGGATGGCCTGCCGGTGCCGGCGATGACCGACCCGGTGGCAGTGTCGGGCAGGCTGCCGGTCGGTGCGGTGCTGGGCCCGGCGACGTTGGCGTTCTGCGACGCGGCCCGGTTCCGCCCCGCTGGCGCCGGGTCCGGCGCGGTGGTGGCGGTCGGTGCGGGTGACGCGGGCGTGTGCGGGTTGCTGGGCCGGGTGCCGGCCGCGGACGCCGGCGAGGCGGGCCTGGACGAGATCACGTCACCGGCGTACGTGGTCCGCGCCGGCGACGACGTCGTCGCGGCCGCCGGTTACCGGGTGTGGGAGGGCGCTGTCGCGCACGTGAGTGTGCTGACGGCCCCAGCTGAGCGCGGCCGGGGCCTGGCGCGTCTGGTGGCTGGCGCGGCGGTCGCCGGGGCGCTGGATGCGGGTCTGCTGCCGCAGTGGCGGGCCCGTCCGGTGCCGTCCCGCCGGGTGGCACGAGCGCTCGGCTTCGTGGAGCTGGGTTCCCAGCTGAGCATCCGCCTCGCACGCTAGCGGGGTGGCGGGTTCGGCTGCACGCCGGCGTGGCGTCGGCGGTGTTCACGGGCACTGTTCAGGCGTCGGGCACCGGTGCTGGTGACGCAGCTGTCGACCACCGGCGTCCGGGTGCTGCGACGGAACCTGGCGGCTGGGTCCTGCCCGGGCGTGGTGGTGCGGCGGTTCCTGGGGATCTGCTGGCGGGCACAGTGCTGCGTGGGTGGGGAGCGGGTCGTCGGGTGTGGTGTTCCTGCTGGGCCGGTGACGCCGGGCGGCGCCGGGTCGAGGTCGAGGAACTCGCGCAGGCGCAGGCAGAGGTGGCGGACGGCGCTGTTCGTCGGTGGTCGGGTGGCCGCCGATGGTTTCCTCAGGATCAGTGCCGAAAGGTCAGCGGGCCGGCGGTCGTGGCGTCCGGCCATCCACCGCGGGAACGCCGGGAGCTGGCCGGGCCCCGGTGCGAGGGCGAACCGGTGATGAGTGCGCATGCCCGGTCGTACGTCGGCAGCCCGACATCCATGCCGGGCCGACGCTCGACCGCCCCGCCTCGGCCGGAAGCAGCTGGAGCGCCGCGCCGCACCGCACCGCCCAGTGGCGTCAGGAGGCGGCGAGGTCGCGGCGGAGGGCGTCGGCGGTGTGGGAGCCGGTGGCGTGGGTGAGTTGTTCGGGGGTGCCTTCGAAGATGACCATGCCGCCGCGGTGGCCGGCGTCGGGGCCGAGGTCGATGACCCAGTCGGCGCTTTTGATGACGTCGAGGTGGTGTTCGATGACGATGACGGTGTTGCCGTGGTCGACGAGGTGGTCCATGAGGTTGAGCAGGTGGGTGATGTCGGACATGTGCAGGCCGGTGGTTGGTTCGTCCATGACGTAGGTGGTGTTGGCGGTGTTGAGGTGGGTGGCGAGTTTGAGGCGTTGGCATTCGCCGCCGGAGAGGGTGTTGAGGGGTTGGCCGAGGGTGAGGTAGTCGAGGCCGACGTCGGTGAGTGCGTGCAGGGTGGGTTGGATGGTGTGTTCGGTGAGGAAGTCGGTGGCTTGTTCGACGGTCATGGCGAGGACGTCGGCGATGGTTTTGCCGCGGAGCCGGTGGTGGAGGGTTTCGGGGCGGAACCGGTGTCCGTGGCAGTCGGTGCAGGTGGTTTTGAGGGTTTCGAGGAAGGCGAGGGTGGTGTGGGTGGTGCCGGTGCCGTGGCAGGTGGGGCAGGCGCCTTTGGAGTTGGGGCTGAAGAGGGCGGCGGGTGCGCCGGTGGCGTGGGCGAACAGGGTCCGGAGGGGGTCCATGATGCGGGTGTAGGTGGCGGGGGTGGACCGGGTTGACGTGGCGGGTGCGGTCTGGTCGATGACGGTGGCCGCTGGGTGTTGGGCGAGGAGGTCGCTGGTGATGAGGGTGGTTTTGCCGGAGCCGGCGATGCCGGTGATGGCGGTGAGGACGCCGGTGGGGATGTCGACGGTGACGTGTTTGAGGTTGTTGGTGTGGGCGTCGGTGATGGTGAGGGTGCCGGTGGGGGTGCGGGGGTTGGTGTTGAGGGCGAGCCGGTGGCGGAGGTGCCGGCCGGTGAGGGTGCGGGCGTATGGGAGGGCTTCGAGGGTGCCCTGGTAGACGATGCGGCCGCCGTGGGTGCCGGCTTCGGGGCCGAGGTCGATGATGTGGTCGGCGGTTTCGATGACGTCGCGGTCGTGTTCGACGACGAGGACGGTGTTGCCTTTGTCGCGGAGTCTGCGGAGCAGTTCGAGGAGGCGGGTGATGTCGTGGGCGTGGAGGCCGATGCTGGGTTCGTCGAGGATGTAGAGCATGTCGACGAGGCTGCTGCCGAGGTGGCGGACGAGTTTGACGCGTTGGGACTCGCCGCCGGAGAGGGTGCTGGTCTGGCGGTCGAGGGTGAGGTGGCCGAGGCCGATGTCGATGAGGTGGTCGAGGCGGTCGCGGACGGCGGTGATGTGGTGGGTGTTGGTGTCGTCGGTGAGGAGGCGGAGGACGGCGTCGAGTTCGGTGGTTTCCATGGCGGTGAGGTCGGCGATGGTGTAGCCGTTGATGCGGCTGGCGCGGGCGGTGTCGTTGAGGCGGGTGTGGTGGCAGGTGGGGCAGCCGAGGCCGTGGCAGGTGGGGCACATGCCTTGGGGGTCGTTGAAGGAGAGGCTGCGGGCGTTGGCGGGTCGGGGGTGGGCGTGGGTGGCGTAGAGGTGGCGGAGGGTGGGGTTGATGTCGGTGGCGGTGCCGACGGTGGAGCGGGCGGTGCCGCCGAGGCGTTTCTGGTCGACGATGACGGCGGGTGACAGGTTGTGGATGGCGTCGACGTCGGGTCGGTCGTATCGGGGGGTGCGGGTGCGGGCGAAGGCGGTGAAGGTTTCGTTGAGCTGGCGTTGGGCTTCGGCGGCGATGGTGTCGAAGACGAGGGAGGTTTTGCCGGAGCCGGAGACGCCGGTGAAGACGGTGATGGCGTGTTTGGGGATGTCGACGGTGATGTCGCGGAGGTTGTTCTGTCTGGCGCCGACGATGGTGATGCGGGACACGAGGGTCAGGTTATCCGCGGGGTGCGACAGTTTCGGTGAGGCGCCGTTCGAGTGGTGTGCGGAATTTGGGTGTGACGCGGATGTCGCCGATCCAGTCGGTGAGCCGGTCGGCGGTTTCGCGTACACCGGTGGCGTCGACTGACTCGAGGAGTTCGGTGGCGATGTGGCCGGTGGGGGTTTGGGCCCAGCCGCCGACGACGCGGCCGTTGATCCAGATGGTGGGGCCGGGGTTGCCGGTGCGGTCGAAGAGGGCGGGTGCGTGGGGGCCGAGGTAGAAGTCGCGGCTGGTCCAGCCCATCATGGTGGGGTCGAGGGCGGGTAGGAGCGCGATCCACCGGTCGGGTTCGGGGACGGGGTCGGTGTCGTCGGCGAGGACGATGCCGGTGTCGCCGTTGTCGAGGGTGACGGTGGTGGTGTCGAGGGCGGCGACGGCGGCGCGGGTGTGGGTCATGGTCCAGCCGGTCCACCATTTGAGGTCGTTGATGGTGCCTGGGCCGTAGCGGGCGAGCCACTGCCGGGCGAGTTCGGTGCGGGCGGTGGCGGGGTCGAGGGTGTCGTAGGTCGGGGTCCAGTTGGTGTGGGTGTGCCAGGTGTACTGGGTGCTGGTCCAGGTGCCGCTGGGGCGGCCGCGGATGATGCGGCCCTGTGCGGCGAGGAGGAGCAGGACGCGGCTGGTGATGTACTGGTTGCCTTGCGGGAAGTGCAGGACGGTGCGGAGGCGGGGTTCGTCGGCGGCGAGTTGTGCGGCGGTGGCGGTGCCGCCGCGGGCGACGAGCGCGTCGTAGGTGGCGGTCTCGACCTCGGTGAGGAAGGTGGCGTCGCCGCCGAGGTGTTTGATGAGGAGCCGGCGTTGTTCGGCGGCGATGGTGAGGGACGCGGCGGCGTGGACGACGGGTGCGGTGGTGGTGGGGACGACGTACATGGTGCGGCGCATGCCGAGCATCCGTAGGAGGGTCCGCTGCTCGTAGAGGGCGTTGTCGAGCAGCGGTGCGTCGGGGATGCGGGCGGCGACGGAGAGGTGGACGGTCGCGGCGTCGGTGGCGTGGAGCGTGACGAGGTCGGTGGCGGCGGCGACGGGGTCGGTGGCGGTGAACCCGTGCCGCCAGTAGAGGCGGGCGCGGCGTTGGGCGTCTGGGATGTGCGGGACGGTCACCGGGTCGACGATAGTCAGCGGCGCATCGAGTCGACGTAGAGCGTGATGAGGACGAGCACGACGACGGCCGTGCCGAGGATGACCCAGAGTCCGACCCCCATGGATGTGACGGTACCGAGGTCGGCCCCGGCGGGGCGTCGCACGCACGAGTGACATAGGGTCCGAGCCGATGTCCACCGCATTCGTTCTCGCGCATACCAGCCTGGCCCCGGTTCCGCTCGTGCCGGAGGTCCGGTTGCGGTTGGCGGATGAGGCGATCGAGCTGTGGCAGTACACGGAGAAGTTCGCGGGTGGGGTGCAGCTGCCGCCGCCGTTCTGGGCGTTCGCGTGGGCGGGTGGTCAGGCGCTCGCCCGGTACATTCTGGACAACCCGGGCCTGGTTGCTGGGAAGCGGGTGCTGGATGTGGCGGCGGGGTCGGGGCTGGTGGCGATCGCTGCGGTGAAGGCCGGCGCGGCGCACGTGACGGCGGTGGAGATCGATCCTCTGGCGGTGACGGCGATGGCGGTGAACGCGGCCGCGAACGACGTGACGGTCGACGCGCGGCTGGAGGACGTGTTGCCGGGTGACGGCGGCGACGCCGACGTGGTCCTCGCCGGGGACGTGTTCTACAGCCGGGAGATGACCGGTCAGGTCCTCGACTTCCTGCGGCGGGTGACGAAGCGGGGCGCGGGGTGTCTGGTCGGGGATCCGGGGCGGGCGTATCTGCCGAAGGAGCATCTGGAGCTGGTCGCGGTGTATGACGTGCCGGTGCCGCAGACGTTGGAGGACACGCCGGTGAAACGGACGACGGTGTGGCGGCCGACCCTGTAAAGCCCGTCCAGCCTGTACGGCCCGTGCAGGGGGAGCTGGAGCGGGCGTCGGGGGATTTCACCGAGGCGTGGCTGGCGAACCGGCGGTTGTCGGCGCACACGCGGGCGGCGTACCGGCGGGATGTGCACCAGTTCCTCGGTTGGTGCGCGGGCCGTGACCTGGATCCGTTGCGGGTGTCGTTTCTGCAGGTGAACGCGTATGCGCGGGATCTGGAGTCGACGGTGGACGTCAGGTCGGGGAAGGTGCTGGCGCCGGCGAGTGTGGCGCGGAAGCTGTCGGCGTTGTCGAGCTGGTACGGGTTTCTGCTGCGGTTGCAGGCGGTGGCGGTGAACCCGGTCGGGGGTGCGGACCGGCCGCGGATCGATCGGGACACGTCTTCGACGGTGGGGTTGACGGCTGGTGAGGTCGACGCGATTTTGGCCGCGGCGGCGCGGCAGACGGGGGTGACGGCGGCGCGGGATCTGGCGATCTTGGCGTTGCTGGCGGATCTGGGGTTGCGGGTCGGTGAGGTCGTCGCCCTGGATCATGCGGATCTCGGGGTGGAGCGTGGTCACCGGACGGTCCGGTTCGTCGGGAAGGGTGGTAAGCCGCGGCGGCGGGCGCTGACGGCGGCGGTGACGGCTGCTCTTGATGGTTATGTCGGCGTCGGTACCGGCGGTGACGGGCCGCTGTTCACGACGGCGACGGGGGCGCGGGTGGATCGGCACGCGGTGTTCCGGCTGGTGCGGCGGTTGGCGCGGGAGGCTGGGGTGCCGGCGTGGGAGCGGTTGTCGCCGCATTCGCTGCGGCACGCGTTCGCGACCGCGGCCCGGGACGAGGGTGTCCCCTTGGAGGATGTGCAGGACGCGATGGGGCACGCGGATCCGCGGACGACGCGCCGGTATGACCGGGACCGGCACAACCTGGACCGGGATCCGGCGTACACGATCGCGGCGGCGCGGGCCCGTCGCGGGGACGGGGGCGGTTCGTGAGGATCAGGGCGGCGACGGACGGCGACGTGGACGGGATCGCGCGGTTGCACGCGGACAGTTGGCGGCGGCATTACCGGGGTGCGTACAGTGACGCGTTCCTGGACGGTGACGTGGTCGCGGACCGGTTGGTGGTGTGGCGGGACCGGTTCGAGGAGCGGGCGGGAACGGTCACGTTCGTAGCTGAAGACGGTGGGCTGGTCGGGTTCGCGCACGTGAAGCTGGACGACGACGTGGAGTGGGGCAGTCTCGTCGATAACCTGCACGTCGTGGACGGCCGCCGGCACGGTGGTGTCGGCACGCGGCTGCTGCGGGCCGCGGCCGGTGCCGTCGTCGACCGGGCGGTGTCGTCGCGGCTGTACCTGTGGGTCCTGGCGCAGAACACGGCGGCGCAGCGGTTCTACGCGGCGCGTGGCGGGGTCCACGCGGGGACGGTGGACGTGACGGCGGCGGGTGGGGTGCCGGGCCGGTTGCAGGGCACGCCACGCAAGCACCGGATCGTCTGGGCGGACGCCCAGATCAGCTAGATGAGCTGGTCGAAGTGGGTGTGGAGGTCGGCTGACACGTCGGCGTCGCCGAGGCGGCGCAGCGTCCACAGCGACGCGAGCAGTGCAGGCCGGTCGTCGCCGCGGTCGGCGGCCCAGGCGGCGTGTTCGAGCAGCAGCGCGGCGGTGAGGGTGGTGCCGAGCCGCAGCGCCAGTTCCCGCGCTCCGGCGACGACCCGGTCGCTGCGGGGGTCGGCGGCGGCGGTTCCGACGTCGGCGGCGAGGCGGCGGGTGGCGGCGATGACGGCGTCGGCGGTGCCGGGGAGGATGCCGGGGAGCCGGTGCACGGCGGCGTCGGCGGCGGTCTCGGCGCGGTGCAGCAGTGGCCGGGCGCCGTCGCCGGTGGTGAGGGCGCGGAGGACGTCGACGGACAGGACGTTGGTGGTGCCTTCCCAGATCGGCAGGACCTGCGCGTCGCGGAGCAGTCTGGGGATGCCGGTGTCCTCGACGTAGCCGGCGCCGCCGAACGCTTCGAGGTATTCGCTGGCGGAGGCGACGGCGAGCCGGCCGGTGAGCAGTTTCGCGAGGGGCGCGACGAGCCGCAGCTCGTCCGCTGCGGCGCTCGCAGGGCCGTCCGGGCTGCCGGTGGTGGCGGTGCCGAGGAGGGCGAACGCGTGGGCGGCGAGGGCGTAGGCGCCGGCGGCGTCGACGGCGAGCCCGCCGAGGGTGGCGCGGTGCAGCGGGTTCCCGGCGAGGGTCCCGCCGGCGACCTGCCGGTTCGCGGCGTGGCTGAGGGCGTATTCGAGGCCGCGGCGCATCCCGCCGGCGGCGGCCGCGGCGTTGTGGAGGCGGGTGACGACGACGAGGGTCATCATGCGGGCCAGGCCGGGGACGGTGGGGTCGCCGACGGGGGTCGCGGGGACGTCGTCGAGGCGGACCTCGCCGGTGGGGACGGCGCGGGTGCCGAGCTTGTCCTTGAGCCGCAGGACCTGCAGCCCGTCGGCGGGCAGGGCGGTGCCGGGGGTGTAGCGGGGGACGAGGAACGGTGCGAGGTTCCGGCTGCCGGGTCCGGCGCCTTCGGGGCGGGCGAGGGCGATCGCCATGTCGGCGTCGATCGCGGAGCAGAACCATTTGTCGCCGGTGAGGACCCACCGGCCGTCGGGGAGCCGGCGGGCGGTGGTGGTGGACCGGGCGATGTCGGAGCCGCCCTGTGACTCGGTCATCCACTGGCCGCTGGTGACGGCGTGGTCGGGGTCGGTGCTGGTGAGGCGGGCCAGCCACGGTGAGGTGGGGTCGGTCGCGGTGAGGAGGGCGGCGGCGCCGTCGGCCATCGCGACCGGGCAGGAGAATGTCGCGGACTCCGGCCCCCACAGGTGCAGCAGCGCGTGCTGCACGACGCGGGTGCCGGCGCCCCACGTGGTGCGGGCGTCGCTGGTGTAGGGCAGGGCGACGACCGCGTGCCGGGCGGCGGACGCGCGGAGCGTCTGCCAGCCGGTGGCGGTGTCGACGCGGTCGATGCGGGCGCCCCACGCGTCGAACCGGGTCAGGGTCGGCGGGTGGGTTTCGGCGTCGTGGTGGGCGGCGCGGAGCGGGCCGAGGACGTCGGCGGACACGGCGGCGAGGCGGGCCTTGGCGGCGGCGTGCCCGTCCGGGCCGAGGAGCCGGTCCAGCCAGCCTTGCAGCTGCCAGTCGCTGGTGTACGGGTCCCGCAACGCCGGCCGGGTCTGCACGAAACGCGTCATACCCCGAAGGTTACCGTCCGGTAATCGTCGGGGTCGAGGCTGCTCACACGAGCCGGAGCTGCCCTTCGGCGCGGGCGGCGGGGCCGAGGTCACCGACGCGGTGGTGGCGGCGGCACAGCACCTGGTAGCGGACGTCGACCTCCGGGGCGCCTTCCGGGGAACCCCCGTCGGTGCCGGTGTCGCCGATGACGACCTGGTCGCCTTCGCGGGCGATGCCGCCGTTGACGACCCGGGCGTTGAGCAGCCCCGGCCGGCCGCACCAGCACAGCACCTCCACCTGGACGCGGGTCACCTCGTCGGCGAGCTCGAACAGCCGCTGCGCCGCCGGGAACAGGCTGGTGCGGAAGTCGGTGGCGAGCCCGAACGCGTACACGTCGACGTCGGAGGTGTCGACGAGGTCGGCGAGCTGTTCGATCTGCGCGACGGTGTAGAAGCTCGCCTCGTCGCAGATGAGGTAGTCCACGCGGATGCCCTGGGCCCACCGTTGCCGGACGAGGCCGCGGATGTCGAGGTCGGCGCCGACGTCGACGGCTTCCTTGCCGAGGCCGATGCGGGTGGACAGGCGGCCCGGGCCGGCGCGGTCGATGGTGGTGAGGACCAGGCCGCGGCGGCCCTGCCGGGCGTGGTTGTAGTCCATCTGCAGGGCGAGGGTCGACTTGCCGCAGTCCATCGGTCCGTAGAAGAACTTCAGGGAGCCACCGCGGCGTAGCCGGCTGTCACCGGCGGCGACGCACGCGGCCGGGTCTTCGTCGAGGGTCTGGGTGGAGGACGTCACGACGGTGCAGCCTACTGGGCCGGTGGCGGGCCACCCAGCCGTTGGAGGGTGGCGCGGACCTCGTGCCGTTCCGGGGTGCCCATCTCGTCGAACAGGCGCAGCGCCGCGGTGAGGTGTTCCCGGGCGGCGTCGGGGTCGCCGGTGGCGGTGCCGACGCCGCGGTGGGCGCGGGCCTGTTCGTAGCGGTGCTGGGCGCGGGTCGCCCGGTCCAGGACCCACCGGTGGACGGTTTCGGCGTCGGCGGGGCGGCCGGCGGTGTGCAGGGCCTCGCCGTACGTGTTCCCGGCGTGGCAGGCGGCGGTCGGGTCGAGGTGCCGGCCGTCGTCGTACGCGCCGTGCAGCAGCCGCAGGCCGCGGTCGTGGTCGCCGAGGGCGACGAGGCCGGCGCCGATGACGGTGCGGGCCTCGATCTCCGAGCCGGGGCAGCGTCCACGGCCGCTGCGGCGCCGCCGGGACAGCGGCCGGTGGTGGTGCGGCGGCGGGGTCCGGGGCGGGGTGCAGCAGGTCCTCGTGGAGCCGTTGCAGCGCGTCGCTCGGCGGCAGGCCCAGCTCGTCGTCGAGGGTCCGTTGCAGCCGCCGGTACACGGCGAACGCGTCCGCGGTCCGCCCGGCCCGGGCGAGGGCCGTCATCAGCTGCCCCGTCACCCGTTCCGCAGCGGATACTGCTCCACCAGCGCCGTCAGCTGCCCGATCAGCGACGCGTGCAGGCCGAGGCGCAGCTCCACGTCGACGCAGTCCTCCAGGGCGGCGTCGCGGCGTTCCTCGAACGCGACCGCGTGCGCGCGGACCGCGGCGCTGTCGACGCCGGTGAGCGCCGGGCCGCGCCACAGGTCCACGGCGGCCCGCAGCCGGGTCCGCGCCTGCGGCAGGTCACCGGCCGTGGCGGCGGCCCGGCCGGCGGCGGCGAGCGCGGTGAACGTGACGGTGTCGAGGTCGTCGCCGGCGACCGTGGCCCGGTAGCCGGCGGTGTCGGTGCTGATCAGGTCCGGCAGGAGCCGGCGCAGCCGGGACACGCACGTGTGCAGCTGCGCCCGCGCCGTCACGGGCGCGTGGTCGCCCCAGACGGCGTCGACGAGCTGGTCGACGGTGACGACCCGGCCCGGGTGCAGCAGCAGCATCGCCAGCAGCACCCGGTCCCGTGCGGCGGGCACCTCGACCGGCCGGCCGTCGACGTGGACGGCGAGGGGACCGAGGAGCCGGAATCGCACGAAGGTGAATGTAATGACCTGCGGCCGGAAGGTTTCCAGGAGGGTTCCAGGAGGGTTACAGGCGGGCCGGTGGGGTGTTCCCGGCCTGTTCGATCGCCTTGCGGATCGGGACGGCGAGCAGCGCGAGGAACCCGGCGACGAAGAACACCAGCAGCGAGATGATCGCGACCCGGTAGGAGCGGGTCGTGTCGTAGGCGAGGCCGAACAGCAGCGGCCCGAGCCAGCTGGTGCCCTTGTCGGAGATCTCGTAGATGCCGAAGTACTCGCCTTCGCGGCCCTTCGGGATCAGCTGCGAGAACAACGACCTGGACAGCGCCTGGCTGCCGCCGAGGACGAGGCCGATGCCGCCGCCGAGCGCGACGAACAGCAGCGGCTCCTTCGCCGGCAGGAAGTACGCGATGACGATGATCACCGTCCAGAGCACGAGACTGCCGAGGAGGGTCTTCCACGCCCCGTACCGTTTCGCGAGCCAGCCGAGCAGCAGCGCCCCGGCGAACGCGAGGAACTGCACCATGAGGATCGTCGGGACGAGGACGTCGTCGGACAGCTGCAGCTCCTTCGTCCCGTACTGGGACGCGAGCGCGATCACGGTCTGGATGCCGTCGTTGTAGATGAGGTACGCGACGAGGAAGAACAGGGTGAGCGGGTACGCCTTCAACGACTTCAGGGTGTGCCACAGCTGCCGGAACCCGTCGGTGAGGACGTTCACGCCCTTCGCCGGTGCCTCCTGCGGCGGCCGGTTGCGGAGGCTGAGCAGCGGGATCGTGGTGAACCCGGCCCACCACAGGCCGGCGGACACGATGCTGTACCGGGCGATCTCGCCGGTGGTCATGCCGAGGGTGTCCTGCATGAGGACGGCGACGACGTTGAGCAGCAGCAGCAGGCCACCGCCGAGGTAGCCGAACGCCCAGCCGAAGCTGGACACCCGGTCGCGGTCCTCCTCGGAGGAGATCTGCGGCAGGAACGAGTTGTAGACGACGACGGACGCGCCGAACGCGATGTTCGCGACGAGGAACAGGGCGGCGCCGAGCAGGTACCGGTCGCCGGTGAGGAACAGCATCCCGGCGGTCGCGGCCGCGCCGATGTAGGCGAACAGGGCCAGGAGCTGCTTCTTGCGCGGGGACCGGTCGGCGATCGCGCCGACGACCGGCAGGACGAACACGGTCAGGAACACCGACAGGCTCACCGTGTACGGGAACAGGGCGCCGGGCGCGATCGCGATGCCGAGCGGGTGGATGACGGCGGTGTCGCAGGCGTCGCCGTCGCAGCCGGCGGCCTTCTCCGCGATCGACGTCAGGTACGGGCCGAGGAAGACGGTGACGACGGTGGTGGAGAACGCGGAGTTCGCCCAGTCGTAGAAGTACCAGCCGACCCGTTCACGTTTCGTGCTGAGCTGCGGTGCCTCGGGTGTGTCGACAGCTGACACGGGGGCCTCTCCTACGCCGGGATCTACGCGGGGTTCCAGATGCCGCGGGCGTGGTAGACGTCGCGGAGCACCTCGATGTGATCGGTCATGATGCCATCAACGCCGAGGTCCAGGAAGTGCCCGATCTGTACCGGGTCGTCGATCGTCCACAGGTGCACGTGCAGGCCGAGGCGGTGCAGGTAGTCGATGAAGCGGGGACGGGCGAGGGTGAGGCGTCCGTACCGGGGCGGGATCTGCACGGCGACGACACTGTCGGCGACCCGGACGGGCCGGCCGGTCATGGACCCGGCCCACAGGGCGGTGACCTCCCGCATCCCGACCGACGTCGCCACCCGAGGCCCGGCTTCGCGGCGGATGCGGGTGAGCCGGGCGGAGGAGAACGACGCCAGCAGCACCCGGTCCTCGGCGCCGGCGCGGCGGACCGCGTCGACCGTCGGGGTGACCGCCGCGTCGGTCTTGCAGTCGATGTTGAACCGGACGTCCGGCCATGCGTCGAGGACCTCGTCGAGGCGGGGGACGGCGGCGGCGCCACCGACCCGGACGGACGCGAGGTCCGCCCATGTCACGTCGACCATGCGGCCCGGCCGGCCCAGCATCCGCTGCAGGGTGTCGTCGTGGAAGACGACGGGGACACCGTCGGCGGTCGCGTGGGTGTCGGTCTCGATGTACCGGTAGCCGAGGTCGACGGCGCGGGCGAACGCAGCTGTCGTGTTCTCGTCACCGGCCGCGGCGCCGCCGCGGTGCGCGAAACCCAACGGTCCGGGCAGGTCAAGATAGGGCACGCCGACAGTATGCGGTGATCTTCCGGTGTGGTTGCGTAACGGCGGGTTACCTGTTGCTGTCCTCGTGCTGACACACGACTGTCGGCAGGCTTGCCGGGCGACGCGGAGTGTGGATCTGTACAGGTAGGGTGACGCACATGCGCGTGCTCGGCATTGACTTCGGCACGTCGAACACGGTCGCGATGGTCCGGACCCCGGACTCACGGATGCGGCCGCTGCTGTTCGACGGTTCCCCCTTGCTGCCCTCTTCTCTGTACTTCAACACCGACGGGAAAGTGCTGGTCGGCCGGGACGCCGAGCGTAACGCGCGGCTCGACCCGGCCCGGTTCGAACCGAACCCGAAACGTCGCATCGACGACGGTGAGGTGTTCATCGGTGACCATCCGATGCCGGTGCCGCGGCTGTTCGCGCACGTGCTGTCGCTGGTCAACACCGAGGCCCGCCGGCAGCTCGGCGCCGCCCCCGACGAGGTGCGGATGACGCACCCGGCGCGGTGGGGTGAGCGGCGCCGGTCGGCGCTGATCGAGGCGGCCCGCATCTCCGGGCTCGGGAACCCGCGGCTGATCGCGGAGCCGGTCGGTGCCGCGTCGTACTTCACCGCGGTCCTCGGCTCCGCGGTGCCCGTCGGCCGGTCCCTGGCGATCTACGACCTCGGCGGCGGCACGTTCGACGCGACCGTGGTGCGGCGCACCCAGTCCGGGTTCGAGGTCCTCGCCGAGGACGGCCTGCCCGACGTCGGTGGTCTGGACTTCGACCACGCGATCGTCGAGCATCTCGGCAAGGTGTACTCCGAAAGCCACGCGGAGAAGTGGGCGTCGATCGCGACCCCGTCGGACGCGAACGCGCGCCGGCAGCGGCGGCTGCTGTACGAGGACGTCCGCGGCGCGAAGGAGATGCTGTCGCGGACCGCGTCGACGGACATCCACCTGCCGTCCCTGGAGGTGGATGCGCACCTGACGCGGGAGGAGCTGGAAGGGCTCGTCAAGCCGTACCTGGAGCGGACCGTGTCGTGCCTGCGCCGGGCGATCGAGTCCGCGCGGCTGCAGCCGAAGGACCTCGTCGGGATCTTCCTCGTCGGCGGGTCGTCACGGATCCCGCTCGCGGCGCACCTGATCCACACGGAGCTCGGGGTGGCGCCGACGACCCTGGAGCAGCCGGAGACCGTCGTCGTCGAGGGCGCGTTGTGCATCGGGGCGCCGTCGGCGCCGGCCCGCGCGTCCGGGATGCCGCGCACCACGACCCCACCGCCGCCGCAGCAGCCGCAACAGCAGCAGCGGCCGGTGTCGGCGGTGCCGGTGTCGCCGGGGATGAACCGGCCGCCGATCCAGCAGCAGCCGCCGGTGCAGCTCGTGCGGCAGCAGCCGCCGGTCCAGCTGACGCGGCAGGCCCCGCCGCCCGTCCAGCAGCAGCCGCCGGTGCAGCTCGTCCGGCAGCAGCCGCCGCCGGTGCAGCAGCCGCCGCCGGTGCAGCAGCCGCCCGTGCAGTTGGTGCGGCAGCCGCCGCCCGTCCAGCAGCAGCCGGTGCAGCAGCCGTACCGTCCGCCGGTGTCGCCGGCGCCGGTGCAGCAGCAGCCGGCGCGGCCGGGGCCGTTCCCGCCGCAGGTGACCCGGCCGGCGCCGGCGCCCGCCCCGCAGCAGGACGAGGGCGAGCGGAACTGGGTCGCGGTCATCGTCGTCGTGCTCGTGATCGTGGCGGTGCTGTTCGTGATCCTGCTGATGACCGCGTTCAACTAACCACTGCCGCAGCGCAGAAGGGCCCGTCACGGACATCCGTGACGGGCCCTGACGCTGTCTGGGGTCAGCCGCCTTCGCGTTTGATCCGCAGGTACGCGAGGACCGCCTCGCGGGTCGTGCGGACGCCGAGCGCCTCCCGGGCCTCCGCGATCCGCCGGTTCGCGGTCCGCAGCGACAGGAACTCCGCGGCGGCGGCCGCGGCGATCGTCTCACCGCCGGCGAGCCGCTCCAGCAGCGCCCGCTGCTCCGGGGCCAGCTGCGGGCCGCCGGCGTCCGGTTCCGGGCCGGTGCCGAGGTCAGCGTCCGGGTCGGTGCTGACCGGGCCGATCCGGGCGAGGTCGGCGAGCAACGCCCGGCCGATGTCGCCGCCGGTGTCGCAGATCGCGACGATACCGGCGCCGCGGGCCGCGGCGAGCAGCGCCAGTTCGGCGGTGTCGGCCTCCGCGACCCGCCCGTAGAGGGCGAGCCGCGCGTCGGACACGTCCCACGCCTGGTCGGTGAGCGCGAACCCTTCCCGGGTGCTCCAACCGGCGCGGGCGAGCCGGCGCAGCACGCTGGTGGCGTCGCCGCCGGACGCGACGACGTAGCGGGGTGCGTGAGCGGGGTCGCCCGCCATCAGCGGCCCTGACCGTTCACGTGACCGGTCAGGTGGCCGGTTGGTCGGGGCGGTGCAGCGGGTGTCATCCGCCAACGATGCGGTGCACAGGCACCACCGCACAAGAGCACACCGTTACTCATCCAAGGTCCTCGATCGCGAGTGCGGCGGCTTCGGTGCGGGTGCGGGCGCCGAGTTTCCGCATGCCGGAGCGGATGTGGGTTTCGACGGTCTCCCGGGAGATGCCGAGCTGCCCGGCGATCCGGCGGGTCGGTTCGCCGTTCGCGACGAGCCGCAGCACGTCACGTTCCCGGTCGGTGAGGTCGTCGCCGGCGCGCCGGCCGCGGGTGTCCCGGCGGATCGCGTGGCGGCGCAACGCCCGGCGGGTCCGGCCGAGCAGGACGACGAGCCCGGCCTCCTCGGCGAGCCGTTCGGCCTCCAGCAGCGGCGGCACGGCCCGTTCCGCGTCCTCCTCGAGGGTGCCCTGGGCGAGCAGGCACCGGACCTCCTCCCGGCGGGCGAGGTCGCGCCAGGCGGCGGCCGCCGCGGCGAACAGGTCCGGGGCCTTCCACGCGTCCAGGGTCTGGGCGACCGCTGCGAGGGGCCGGTCACTCTCGGCGAACGCGCCGCCGTCGCCGGAGTCGCCGGCGTCGTACGCGGCCCACCGGGCGGTGATGCGGCGCAGCCCGTCGACGAGCGGCGGGGCGGGCAGGTCACCGGCGCGGCCGACCGCGTGGTCCGGCTGCCCGTCCAGCCACGCCGCCTCCCGCGTCACCCAGTCCAGGACCGGGCCGGTCGACGACGGCCGGCCGGTGAGCGCGTCCAGCCGCGCCCGGGCGGGGGCGAGCAGCCCACCGTCGGCCTCGGCGAGGCTGGCGGCGGCGACCGCGTAGCCGCGGGCGACCGCCGGGAGGGTCCGGTCGGTGAGGTCACCGGCGCGGCGGACGACCTCGTCGATCTCGTCGCCGCGCAGCGCGTCGCACCACAGCTGCGCGGCGATGAACCGGGTCTGCCACGAGTAGGCGAGGTCACCGGCGCAGGCCGCCGCGGCCGCCGCGGCCGCGTTCGACGCCTCGGTGAGCCGCGCGTCGGCGGTGAGGGTCTCCACCAGCAGCCACGCCGACCAGCGGGCGGCGAGGACGTCACCGGCCTGCCCGGCCGCCGACGCGGCGGACGCCAGACCGTACTCCCAGCCGGGGCGGCGGGTGCCGGCACGGACGGCGGCGATCGCCGCCCGCAGCCCCGGATGGGCGGGCGCGTCACCGTGGACCCGCAGCAGCTCCTCGGCGCGGGCCAGCGCCGTGTCCGGGTCCCGGGACAGGGTCGCGAGCAGCCGCACCCGGTCGCGGGCGCCGACGACCTCACCGGGCTCGCCGTCACCGACGGTGGTGACGGCGTCGGCGGCGGCCGTCGCGTTGCCCTGCTGCAGCAGCGCCTCACCACGCAGGACGGCACCGACGGCGCCGACCGCCGGGTCGGTGACCGCGTCGGCGGGCAGGACGCGCAGGCACGAACCGGGCCGGCCGGCGGCGAGGGCGGCGCGGGCCGCGTCCAGCCGCACGTCCGCGGCCGGCGACACACCCGGCAGGTCACAGGCGAGCAGCAGCAGCTCGGCGCGTTCCCCGGTCGACGCGGCGGACCGGGCGGCGCGGACCGCGACCTGGTACGCGTCGGTGTGGGCGCCGGCGGCGGCGAGGTGCCGGGCCGCCTCCCGCGGCGGGACCAGACCGGCGAGCCGCCGGTGTAACGCGACCCGCTCCGCAGGCTCGAGGAGACCGGCGGCGACCTCCGCCGTGTACGGCGACACGGGCGCGGCGATCCCGGCGGCGTCGACCTCGACGAGACCGGTTCCGGTCAGCTCCGTGATGCCCTCACCGAGGACGGTCGCGGTGACCGGCCGGCCGAGCAGGCCGAGCGCCGCCATCGCGGTGCGGGCGGGACGGTTCAGGTCGGCGAGCGCACCGGCGACCGTGTACGCGAGACCCTTGTCGGAGTCGAGGGGGGTGCCGCCCTGCGCGACGTGCTTCGCGATCGCGGTCACGGCGAGGGGGACCCCGCCGGCGCGGCGCACGACGTCGGCGACGACGGCGGTGGTCGCGCCGGGCGCGATCTGCCGGACGAGCGCGGCGGCGGCGTCGGCGGGCATCGCCGGCACGTTCAGCCACGCCGTGGCGGCGGCGCGCAGGACCTGTTCGGCGTCGCCGGGCAGCCGGTGCGGCGTACGCAACGTGACGGCTATCCGACAGTGTTCGGCGATCGCGGGAAGTGCGGCGACCGTCAACGGATCCGCCCACTGCAGGTCGTCGAGCAGCAGCAGACCGTGACGGACCCGGGACCGGACGGCCTCGGCGAGCAGCGGCGCCTCATGTGACGGCAGTCGCACCCGCACCGCCCGGGACAGCGGCAACGCGGGCACGCCACGCAGCATCGCGAGGGCACCACCGGCGAACACGGTGCCGCGGAACGTCTCACCGAGCCGTTTCAGCACCGTGGAGCGGCCCGTGCCGGGCGCGCCCGCGATGACCACCAGACCGGGGTTACGCAGGGCGTCGACCGCCGCCGCGACCAGGTCGGCGGGCGGCCACACGGCGGCACCCACCGTCGCCCGCCCGGCCGGCACCCCCACCGGGACAGCGGCGGGCACACCGGCGACTGGCTCGTCAGTCGGTGCCTCAGGCACTTCTCGCCTCCATTCGTGGCACGAACATGGGATCCTGCGCGCGCAGGATATTCGTAATGTGTGTGCCGTACGTGCGTGACATGACGGTTCTGATTCCACCCGGGAGCGAGTAATGAGCGAGGACCACCCCTTGGAACCCCGAGGGTACGTCGGCATTCTGGCTGAACACACCGGCCTCGCGCAGTCGGTGATCAGTCTCCACGGCGACGTATCCGCGCCCGGTTCAGGGCTTGTGTCCGGCCACACCGCGGTTCAGGACTGACGGGCCGTGGCTCCAGGACCACTCAGCTCCCGGGTCGCGGACCTGTGCGCCGAGGTCGGCAACCGGCTCGGCGGCGGCGCCCAGGCGCAGGTCGTCGACGTGCGGCGGCGGCTCGGCGAGCCGCTGCGGGTCGCGATCGCCGGCCGGCTCAAGTCGGGCAAGTCGACGCTCGTCAACGCGCTCATCGGCCGGCGGGTCGCCCCGACCGAGGTCGGTGAGTGCACCCGCATCGTGACCCAGTTCCGGTACGGCACCTCCGACCGGGTCGACGTCGTGAAACGCAACGGCGCCCGGGTCAGCCTGCCGCTGGACGAGGCCGGCATGATCCCGCAGCGGCTCGGCGTCGCCCGCCACGACGTCGCGTACGTCGACGTGACCCTCACCAGCGACCACCTGCGGGACCTCACCGTCGTCGACACGCCCGGCCTGTCCAGCGCGAACACGTCCGTGTCGGACCAGGCCCGCCGGTTCCTGTTCTCCGAGGCGCCGATCGACGACGACCTCGACTCCGACTCCGCCGGCGCGCTGTCCGGCGCGGAGGCGATCATCTACGTGTTCACGCAGTCGGTGCGTGAGGACGATGTGCAGGCGCTGGAGGCGTTCCGGTCGATCTCCGCCCGGCTGTCCAGCAACCCGATCAACTCCCTCGGCCTGTTCAACAAGGTCGACAAGCTCGCCGGCGGCGGGCAGGACCCGTGGCCGATCGTGGCGCCGCTCGCCTCCGACCAGTCGAAGGTGCTGCGCCGGGTCGTGTCCGACGTGGTCCCGGTCGTCGGGCTGCTCGCCGAGACGACCGAAGCCGGCCGGCTGACCGCGGCGGACTGCGAGGCGCTGCGGCAGCTCGCCGCGCTCCCGCAGGGCGAGCGGACCGTGCTGCTCGCCTCCGTCGACCTGTTCACGACCCGTGAATGCGGGATCACCCGCGAGTCACGGGAGCGGCTGCTGCGGCTGCTGGACCTGTACGGGATCTCGTTCGCGATCGCGCAGCTGGTGAACAAGCCGACCCTCGCCACCGGTGAGCTCGTCCGGATGCTGTTCCAGGCGTCCGGGTTCCCGCGGCTGCGGCAGACCCTCGACCACGCGTTCCGGTGGCGCACCGACGCGATCAAGGCCGGGTGGGCGCTGTCGAGCCTGGAGAAGATCGCCAGCCACGCCGAACGGCCCCACGACCGGGAGCTGCTCCGCGACGCGATCGAACGGGTCCTGCAGCAGCCGGAGTCGCACCGGCTGCGGCTGCTGGAGGTCGCGCAGCTCGTCACGACCGGCGCCGTGGACCTGCCCGACCAGATGGAAGGCGAACTGACCCGCCTCGCCCTGTCCAACGACCCCGCCTGGATCCTGAACCTGCAGGGATCCGACCGTGACCAGATGGTCCGGGCCGCGTTGGACGCCGCGACCCGCTGGCGCGCCTACGCCGTCGCCGGTGCCAGCCCGTCCCAGTCGCGGGTCGCGCTCGTCGCGCACCGCGGCTTCTACCTGCTGTCCCAACGTATCCGTGGCCAAGCCCGTGTCAACTGAAGGCACCTACCCCCAGGAGCCGGGAATGCTCTCGTCCAACAACAGCCTGCGTCTCGTCGCCGTGGCTGTTGCCCTGATCGTCGCCGTGCTCACCGGCGTCGCGACCGGTCTGCTCAGCGGTGGCCCCGACTGCCCGGCGGTGCCGGCGCAGACGGCCGCCACGACCGCGCCGCCGCCGGCGCCGACGACCGCGAACGGCGGCGCCGGCATCGGTGACTCCATCGGCGGCGGTGGCGCCCCCGAGGCGCCGCCGAAGCAGCAGCCGGCGACCCACGCCGCGCAGGTCGTGCAGGCGGCGACCCCGGCGTGCACGACCCGGGAGACGTTCGGGGTGACCGCGGCGGCGACCGCGTTCGTCGGGGCGTTGCTCGTCGGCGCGGCGCTGCTGCTGCTCCTGCTGCTGTCCGCCCGCGGCCCCCGGCAGGTGCAGGTCCCCGTCACCGCCGGCCACAACGGTGGCGGACCCGCCGAGCACGACCGGCGGGCGCTGGTGCAGGCGTGCATCTACGTCCGGGACCGGGTCACGTCCAAAGCGCTCGGCGACCGGCTCGGCGCCGCCCTGAAGGAGGCCGGCGTCACCACCCTGGAGCCGACCGGGGTCCGGTTCGACCCGGCGCACCACGAAGCGGGCGGCGCCGCCCCCAGCACCGACCCGGCGCTGATCGGGTCGATCGCCGCCGTCGAGGTCCCCGGCTACCTGGACCGTGACGGGCGGGTGCTGCGCGCCCCGATCGTCACCGTGTACCAGGCGCCCCGCAACCCGGGCGGGCCGACCGGCGCCCACCCGACCGTCCCGCAGAACAACCAGCACAGGGAGCAGCCACGATGACGTCGACCGAGAACGCGGCGCCTCCCGCGAACGGCAAACCGAAACCACCGAGCCCGGAGGCGGCGCTCGGCAAGCTGCTGAAGGCCGGCGTCGACGGGTCCCTCGCCTACCTGCGCAAGATCGACCCGGACGCGGCCGCGGACGTCGACACCGAACGCCGCCGGGACGTGCAACGCCCCCGCATCGTCGTCGTCGGCGAGACGAAACGTGGCAAGAGCAGCCTCACGAACATGCTGATGGGGGTGCCGAACCTGTCGCCGGTCGACGCGGCCGTCGCCACCGCCTCCTACCTGGAGTTCACCCACAACCCGCAGCACGGCGCCCGCGCGTACGTGCCGGGCCGGGAGGACCCGATCCCGATCAACCTCGGCGACCTGCGTGACTGGGGCACCGTCCTCGGGCGGCTCCCCGACGGGATGCGCCCGCCCCGGCGGATCGAGGTGCACCACTCGGCGCCGCTGCTGCAGTACCTGACGCTGACCGACACGCCCGGCACCGGCGGCCTCGACTCGATGCACGCCGAGGTCGCGATGGACGCCGTCGAACGCGCCACGGCGCTGCTGTTCGTCGTCGACTCGTCCTCACCGTTCTCCAAGCCGGAGATGAACTTCCTCATCGAGGCCAGCAAGAAGGTCAACTTCGTGCTGTTCGCGTTGACGAAGGTCGACGCGTACCCGGGATGGCGCACGATCCTCGCCGACAACAAGGGGCAGCTGCAGACGCACGCGCCCCGGTTCGGGGCCGCGCCGTGGTTCCCCGTGTCCGCGAGGCTCGCGGAGCTGGCGATGACGCTGCCGAAGGAGTCCGCGGGGGAGCTGATCCGCGAGTCGCGGATCGCGGAGCTGCAGCACGCGCTGATCGACCTGGCGAAGAAGGGGCACCTGCTGCAGCAGGCGAACGTGCTGCGGTCCGTGCGGTCGGAGTACATCCGCGTCGACCAGGAGGTCGGCGACCGGATGAAGGCGACCGACCCCGACCCGAAGGACGCCGAACGGGCGAAGGAGGAACGCGCGCAGGTCGCGACCCGCAAGCGCACCGAGTCCCGGCAGTGGTCCCTCGCCCTGTCCACCGAGACGCAACGGGCCCGCGTCGAGGCGACCACCAGGCTGCGTTCGTACATGACGCAGCTGCAGGAACAGTTCATGGAGAAGATCGACAAGGGCGGCCGCGGCGACATCAGCGAACTGCCCGCGGAGGTCGACAAGGCCCTCTACGCGCTGTCGGTGCGGCTGTCCCACGACCTGGAGTTCCGGTTCCGGAAGGTCGGTGAGCGGGTCCTCGCGCAGGTGTTCCACCCCAACGAGCTGCAGCACGTGCTGCGGCAGCTCAACGCGAAGCTGCGGCACGCCCTGGGCACCAAGCCCCGCCGCGACGGCGGTGGCGGCGACGGCGCGATGGTCGTCATGTCGTCCGCGGGTATGGCGATGATGGCCGGCCGGGGCGCGATGGCGGGTGCCGGCGCGATCGGTCTCGCCGGCGTCGCCGGCGCCGGGCTCGTCATCCCCGTCATCGGCATCGGTCTCGGTCTCGCCGCCGGCGCGTACATGATCTTCAAGCGGAAGAGCATGACCGACAAGCAGCAGACCCGCACCTGGCTGCGGGAGGTCCTCGGCGAGGCCCGGGCCGCGCTGTCCGACGAGATCATGCACCGGTTCACCGACCTGCAGTACGCGCTGACCCTCGCCCTCGACGAGGCGATCGAACGGCGGCTCAAGCAGCTCGACGCGCACATCGCCAACATCGACAAGTCCCTCGCGGAGGACAAGGCGGAGCGGGCGAAGCGCAAGGCGGCACTGAACACGGAACGGGAAGGTCTGCGGGCCCGCATCAAACAGGTTGACGAGGTCCTCGTGCGGGTACGGGCACTGGCGCCGAACGCACCCGCGGACGCGGCCGACGCACCGGCCGAAGCGTAAGGGGGTTGGATCATGGACGGGCACTGGGAATGGTCGGAGTCCGGGGACGAACCGGACACCGGTGACACCGCCGACCTCGGCGGCGGCCACACCGACGGCGCGTTCGAACAGGGGTTCGGTGACGGGCACGCGTTCGGCGACACCGGGTTCGACGGGCACGACGACTACACCGCGCTCGGCGACGGGCACGACAGCCACGGCGCCGACGACCTGGAGGAGCCGCTCGGCACCGAACACGCCGCCGACGACTACGACCAGTCCGTCCACCACGAAACCTCGGAAACCTCGCACGCCTCGGACACATCGGACGCGCACTTCGAGGACGCGGACGGTGACCCGAACCAGCACGCCGGGTTCGAACCCCTCGCCGACCAGCACACCGAACACGCCGTCGACACGGACGTGGACGGCGGGGCGGAGCCGTTCGGCAGCGACCCCGACCTGCACGGCGACACCGACGGCTGGCCCGGGCACACGTTCCCGGAGGAACTGCACCTGGACAGCCCACCCGAACCCGTCGACGGGTTCCCGTGGACCGACGCCGACGTCCTCGGCGGCCCCGACCACACGGCGGCCGCGTTCGACCCGGCGGTGACCGCGGACCCGGCGAGCCCGGCCGACCTCGCCGCGTACGACGGCGCGGACGTCCCGGCGGGCGCGGACCCGTGGGCGCCGCTGCTGGCGTCCGACGACCCGGCCACCAGCTCCCTCGCCGGGTTCTGGGCCCCGCACACGTAACCCCGGGGGTTTCGGTTCAGGCCCGCCACGGTTGTCGTGGCGGGCCTTCGCCGGCTTCGCGGCCTCCTTCGCAGCCTCTGCTCAGCGGGCCGGGGCCGGCTGCAGCCAGGGCCGCAGATGGTCGGCCGGCTCCGGCCGCGCGTAGTGGTAGCCCTGCGCGATGTCACACCCGAGCCGGCGCAGCGCCTCCACCTGACCCGCGTGCTCCACACCCTCCGCGACCACCGTCATCCCCAGGCTGTGCCCCAGGTCCACCGCGGAGCGGACCAGGACCGCGTCGTCGCCGTCCGCACCCGACAGGTTCACCACGAACGACCGGTCGATCTTCAACTCGTCGACCGGCAGCTGCTTCAGGTACGCCATCGACGAGTACCCGGTGCCGTAGTCGTCGATCGACAACCGCACCCCGAGCCGGTGCAGCCCCCGCAGCGTCGCCGTGGCCAGGGCCGGGTTCGCCATCACCGCGCTCTCCGTCACCTCCAGCCGCAGCAGCTGCGCCGGCAACCGGTGCTCGGCCAGCAGCCCCTCGACCCGGTCCCGCAACGTCGGGTCCGTCAGGCACCGCGGCGACAGGTTCACCGCCACCGGCACCGTCCACCCGGCAGCCCGCCACGCCGACGCCTGCGCCACCGCCCGGCCCAGCACCTGCGTCGTCAACAGGGTCGGCGCCCGGCAGCAGCACCGCGAACTCGTCCCCGGACAACCGCGCGACCGTGTCCCCGGCCCGCACCTCACCCGTCAACCGGGCCGCGACCTGCACCAGCAGCTCATCGCCGTACTGGTGGCCGAGCGTGTCGTTGACCTCCTTGAACCGGTCCAGGTCCAGCAGCATCACCGACAGCACCGCACCCCGGGCCCGCATCGCCGCCTCGAGCCGCTCCGTGTACAGGGTCCGGTTCGGCAACCCCGTCAACGCGTCATGCCGGGCCGCGTGCTCGTGCCGGTCCGCGTGCGCCATCATCGCGTTCTGGTACTGCACCACCAGCAGCCCCAGACCGATCAGCAGCACCGCACCCACACCGAACGCGGTCAGCAGCCCACCGAACACCAGCGCCTCCACCCGGCGCAGCTCCGCGATCGCCGCGTCCGCGCGGCTCGCGTGCAGGTCCGCGGCCGCCTGGATCTCCGCGCTCAACTGGTAGAAGATCCGGTCCACGTCGTCGTTGTTGATCCGCGCCGCCTCAGCCAGGTCCCCGTTGTCGACCGCGGCGAACACCCGCAGCACCGCGTACCCGTACTCGTCGTGGACGTGCCGCAGCCGCAACGCCAGGTCCCGGTCCGGCGCCCCGCCGCGCGCCTCCACATCCTTCAACGCCGCGTGCAACGCCGCCCCCGCCATCGCGTGCCGCACCCGCACCGCGTCGCCGCGGTCCAGCCGGTACTTGCGCTCCAGCGACTCCTCTTCGGCGATCGCCTTGTTCGCCCGCGCGTACGCGTCGGACAACGCCGTCGACCGGGCGACCGTCTCCGCCGCGTGCCGGGTCCTGCCGACCCCCACCACACACAACACGGCCACCGACAGCAGCACCACGCTCACCCCACCGATCGCGAGCCGCCACCGGCTGCGGGTACGCGCCGACGCCTGCATCCGCTGCCCCCTGCTGCCGTGCGTCCCCGCCGAACCGGGCTGCCGTGTCCACGTCGGCGGGGGCAGGGGAGCGGGGGAGCGGTTCGTGGGAGCGGTCCGGTTGCGATACTGCCCGCCGTAACCCCTTGGACGCCGGCCCCCTGGACGCTCCGACCCGCCCGCGCCGGCGACGCCACCACGATCGCCGAGCTCCGCGCCGTCGTCCTGCGCCCCGACCTGACCCGGCTCGGCCGGTACGACCCGGTGCGGGTCCGGGAACGGCTGCTCGGCTCGTTCGCGCCGCAGCACACGACGGTGATCGAGGTCGCCGGTGCCGTCGCGGGCTGCGTCGCGCTGCGCCCGGCGGCGGGGGAGCTGTGGCTGGAGCACTTCTACCTGCGGCCCGACCTGCACGGCCACGGGATCGGCTCCGCGGTGCTGCGGACGCAACTGGACCGCGCCGACGCCGGCGGGCTGCCGGTGCGGCTCAACGTCCTGCAGGGCAGCGCCGCCCGCCGCCTCTACGAGCGGCACGGCTTCACCGTCACCGCCGCCGACCCGGTTGACGTCTACATGCTGCGGCCTGCCGGTATCGTCTCGCCGGCAGCCACCGTTTCGTCGGCGGCTACGGTTTCGTCGGCCGTCACCGGGCCGGGCGGTGCCGGCGCTGCGTCGACAACGGCCTGACCGGGTCCACATACCGCGGCAGGCGCGGCTCGTCCACCCGGAGCTTGACGAGCTCCGCGGTGATCGCGTCGATGATCCGGTCCGTGGCCCGCTGCGCCGACCCCGGCACCCCCGGGTCCAGGTCCGACAGGTCGACCGGAGCACCGAAATGCACCCGCACCACCGGCCGGCGCAGCAGCGACCGCCCCAACGTCCGCACCGTCGGCCCGAACCCGCCCCACGCCGCCACCTCGTGCGCACCCCACTGCGCGACCGGCACCACCGGCACCCCGGTCCGCAACGCGATCCGCGCCATCCCCGTCTTCCCCCGCTCCGGCCACATCCCCGGGTCGAGGGTGATCCGCCCCTCCGGGTACCCGAGCACGTGCGACCCCACCGCGAGCGCGTCGGCGACCACGTCGACGGCGTTGCCGACGTCCGCCTGCCGCCGGTTGATCCTGATGTGCCCGGCCGCCCGCATCATCGAACCCACCACCGGCGCCCGGAACAACCCACCCGTCGCCATCAACCGCGGCGCCAACCTCGCCACCCGGCACGCCGCGCTCATCGCCACCGGGTCGAACGGCCCGATGTGGTTCACCGCGAACACCACCGGCCCGCCGCGCAGCTGCGCCGGCACGTCCCCGGTCACCCGCATCCGCGCGACCGGCCGCACCACCTCTCTGGCCAGGACCAGCAGGAACCGCCACAACCGCGGCACCCGCCACGGTTCGCCGGCCGCCGGCGCCGCTGCGGGCACCTGTGCCGCCCGGACGTCCGCCTGTGCTCCAACCGTGGGCGCCGCTCCGGGTACGTCCGGACCCGCGTCCACCAAGGAGCTCCCGGCACCGTCGACCGCGGCGGGGGAGACGCTCACCTCGCCGCCGCCGGCAGCACCATGTCCGAGCGCCGCACCCTGCTCCACGTCTGTCATCCCGCCACCGTCACTCCGAACTGAACCAAGGAACGGTAGCGCCACCCCTGCCGCCACGCACATCCCACGGCCGGGCCTTCCAGCGGCCTTCCATCCGGCCGGCGCCCCAGTGACGGGCAACAGCCAACCGGCAAGCGATTACCGGCAATCCAGTAATCGGCAATCCTCAGCTGGTCCGGATGCCGGCCAAGGCGACGAACACGAGCTGCCGCAGCTCGGTGAGGCGCATCATACGGCCGGCCACGACGTACACGACAACGCCGACGACACCTGCCGCGGCGGACGTGACCAGAGCCGCCCCGAACCCGGGCGCGACCAGCGGCGTACACACGAGCACCGCCACCGCGGCGCAACCACCGGCCAGCCCAGCCGCGACCCCGACCCGCACGTGCGTGCTGACCAGCCGCCGGCCGTCGATCCGCCCCAACCGGCGCCGCAGGACCGCGGCCGCCGCGACGAGACCCGCCGTATACGCCACCGCGTACGCCAGCGGCACCCCGACGACGATGTCCGCACGCGGCAGCACCCACGCCGCAGCGAAGCAGCC
Organism: Dactylosporangium sp. CA-152071; assembly: GCF_050936335.1. Taxonomy (NCBI): domain Bacteria; kingdom Bacillati; phylum Actinomycetota; class Actinomycetes; order Micromonosporales; family Micromonosporaceae; genus Dactylosporangium; species Dactylosporangium sp. CA-152071. The sequence goes on from NZ_JBNJMZ010000002.1 coordinate 456,117, forward strand.
GCCGACCCCGACGACCGTCACCCCGGCGGTGATCAGCGCCGGGGTCCTGGTGTCCTGCAGCGCGTAGAAGCCCCGCTGCAGGATCATGTAACCGGTGAACGGCACCAGCGCCACCCCGAACGCCGCCACCACGGCACCCAGCAGCGCGACCGCCGGCGGTGCGCTGCGCCCGTGCGCGAACAGCAGCGTGGCGAGCTGCGGGCCGAGCACGAGCATCGCCGCCGCGACCGGAGCGAGCGCCACCACGGCGAGCCGCACCGCCCGGGACAGGTCCTCGGTCATCCGCGCGTGGTCCCGCCGCACCGCGTGACGGCTGAGCCTGGGCAGGATCGCGGTCATCACCGACACGGCCACCACCGCGAACGGCATCTGGAACACCGCGAACGCGTTCTGGTACGCGCTGATCCCACCCCGCCCGCCGATCGACGCCACCCGTGTCGCCGCCACGATCAGGACCTGCGCCGCGACGACCGACACGAGCACCCAACCGCCGAGCCGCCCGATCCGCCGGATGCCGATGCCCCGCGGATCCAGCCGCGGCCGCAGCACGAACCCGCTCCGCGCCAGCGCCCACACCACCAGCGCCGTCTGACCGACCACCCCGCCGGTCGTGCCGACCGCCAGCACCAGCAGCTGCGGCCCGGTCAACGCGTCGATGCTCGTGCCGCCCCCGACCAGCAGGTACACGACGCTGACCGCGATCACGATGACGCTGTTCACCAGCGGCGCCCACATCGGAGCAGCGAACCGTCCCCGGATGTTGAGGACCGCACCGGCGGTGGCGCTGACGCCGTAGAACAGGATCTGCGGCAGGAAGAACCGGCTGAACACGACCGCCAGCGCGAGCTCCTCGTCGGCGAACCCCGGCGCGTACACCCGCACCAGCCACGGCGCCGACACCATCGCCGCGACCGTCACCGCCGCCAGCACGTAGAACAGCAACGTCAGCAGCCGCTGCGCGTACACGACCCCGTCATCGGGCTCGGTGACCGCCGCCCTCGCGAGCAACGGCACCACCACGCTGGCCATCGCACCGCCGACCACCAGCTCGTAGACGGCGTTCGGCAGCGTGTTGGCCACGTTGTACCCGTCCAGCAGCCGGCTGCCCAGCCCCAGCGCGGACGCCAGCACCACCAGCCGCACGAACCCGGCGACCCGCGACACCAACGTCGCCACCGCCATCCCGCGCCCCGCCCGACCGACCGAACCCCCGTGCGTCATACCGCCCTTCATAGCGCACCACCGTGCCGCGTCTCAGCCCCCGGCCGGCGCGGCGGCTGCGGTGAGCGCCCGGTGCCGGAACAGCAGCGCGGTGACGGCGACGCCGGTGGCGAGATAGCCGAGGCCGGCGACGACGAAGACGGTCGGCACATCGGTGGCGTCGGCGAGCACGCCACCGGCGAACCCACCGACCGGGATACCGCCCCACACGGCGGTACGCCAGACCCCCTGGACGCGACCGAAGAGCTCCTCGGGGATGAGGGTCTGCCGCAGCGACATCGTCAGCACGTTGCCGATCATGACCAGGCAGGCGGTGACGAGGAACAACGCGAACGCGGACACGGCGTCGCTGGTCAGGCCCATCCCGACGACGGCCGGTGGGGTGCACAGCGCCACCGCGCTCAGCGTGCCCGTGCGGCCGAGCAGGCGGCCGACGTACGGTGCGGCGAGCCCGCCGAGCAGGCCGCCGACGCCACCGGCGAGCAGGAGCAGCCCGTACCCGCGGCTGCCGACCTGCAGCACGTCGAGGGCGAACAGCACCAGCACCGACATCGACATGGCCTGGAACGCCGCGGTGAACCCGAACAGCACGGTGAGTCCGCGCAGCAGCGGATGGCGCAGCATCCATCGCAGCCCGTCGCGCATGTCGGCGCGCAGCGACCCGGTCGGCGCGAGCGACGGCCGGTACGAACCGGGCACGGTGAGCATGATCAGTGCACAGAGCGCGAACCCCGTGGCGTTGACCGCCAGCGGCGCCGCGACCGCCACGGCGAACAGCAACGCTCCGACCGGCGCGCCCAGGAACAGCTGCCCGACGGTCTCGGCGGTGACCAGCCAGCTGTTGCCGCGGTCGAGCTGCCCGGGACTGACGAGCTGGGGCAGCAGCGCGTTCGCCGCGCTGTCGTACACGGTTTCGGCGGCACCCAGCGTGAACACCGCCGCGTACAGCAGCGGGACCGACGCGTGCCCGGTGCCGGCGGCGGCCGCGACGACGCCGATGACGCCCGCCCGCGCGAGGTTGGCGACCACCATCGCGCGGCGGCGGTCACCGCGGTCGACGAGCGCCCCGGCAGGCAGCGCGAACACCAGCCAGGGCAGGAACGCCAGCGAGTACAGCCCGGAGATCAGGACCGGGTCGCGGGTGAAGGTCGCGGCGAGCAGCGGGAGCGCGGCCCGGCCGATGCCGTCGGCGAGGTTCGACGTGGCACTGGCACCGAACAGCCGCCAGTAACGGCTGCCGAGGCTACCCATCGCCGGCCGCCCTGCCAGGCCCGTCTCCGTCTGCGTCTCCGTCTCTGGCGGCGTCCGGCTCACCGGGTTCACCGGGTTCACCGACGGGGAACGCGACGAACTCGACACGGACCCGGCGGGTGTCCGGGCCGGGCGGCAGCTGCCGGTACCGGTCGACCACCGCCTCGACCTCGAACCCCAGCGCCCGTAGCTGCTCCGGGGTCAGATCCAGGTGCGCCTGCTGGCGGCTCACGGCCCGTTGCCACGGCAGCGGCCACTGCGACAGCGTCCGGTAGAACTCCATGAGCCGGCGGTGCGACGCCTCCAGCAGGGTCGCGATGACGGTGCCGGCCGTCGCGGCAATGCCGCTGGGTGCCCGTTGCACGCTGGCGGGCATCGTCCATCCGCCGGTGACCGGACGCCACCACCGCTCGGGGCCGGTGCCGGCACCGGCCACCTCCTCGATGAACCCGTGCCGGGCCAGCTGACGCAGGTGATAGCTGGTGGCACCGCTGCTCTCACCGAGCTCCGCCGCGAGCTGCGTGGCGGTGGCCTGGCCGCGGACGCTGAGCGCCTCGAGCAGCTGCAGCCGCAGCGGGTGCACCAGCGCCTTGAGCGCGCCCGGCTCGGGCACGTACCCCGGCGACGCGACAGGAAGGTCCGCGGGATCGACCATACGGCCGAGGCTACGCCCGCAAAGAATCCTTTGCAAAAGTTTCTTTGCGGGATGCGCGCATGACGGAGCCGGGGGAGTCCGGGCATGAGGCCGCTGCGGTTCGTGCAGCTCAGCCCTGTCGACGGACGAGCCGGTCCACGGCGCGAGCGTCAACACCCGTCAACGTGAGCGGTTCCGGCCCGACCTGAGACCTGCGAACAACGGCCGGCGCCTGACAGTTGACGTGTCCGCCTGTCAGGCGCCGGCCGTTGTGCCCGGCCGGGCCGAACGGCCTAGCCGGGCACTGATCGATCCCCGGAGGTCCGGGCTCGGCGCTACTCGGCCTCGCGGAGCTCGGCCAGGCGGGCCTCGATCTCCGCCAGCTCCGCCCGCAGCCGCTCCGCCTGGGACTCGGCCTCGGCACGGGCGGCGGACACGATCTCCTCGACCGCCTCGTGGACGCCGGGGACGTCGAGCATGCCGACCATCTTCAGCGCCTCGCTGGCCTTGATGACATACGGCTTCGCGAGGGACTTCGCGCCCTGGTTGGCGGCCACGGTCCACTCGCCGTCCGCATACGCCAGCGTGACCGTCAGCCCCGCCGGCGCCTTCGGCTTCGGGGCGGCCTTCTTCGCCGGTGTCGCCCTCGGTGCCGGCACGCCCGAGGACTTCTCCACGGGCTCCCGGTCCTTCGCGCTGTCCTTCGTGCCGTCCTTGCCCGCGTCTTTGCCGGTGTCCTTCGCCGCGGTGTCCTTGACCCCGTCGCCGTCGCCGTCGGCCGCGGCGCCCGCCTCTGCGGTGGCGGGTGCCGGGTCGGCCTGGGCGTCGGAGCCGGACAGGGCGGAGTCGGTGGGCTGCTCGACGGCGGGCGCGGACACGGAGCTCTCCTCACGAGGGGCGGGAACGATCGGGGTGCGACGCGCCGGCGCCGCCTTCGGAGCGATCTTCAGGTCGGCGGGGGAGAAGGGCAGCTCGTCACGGCCGAACCGGACCACCACCCACTCCTCGGACAATTCCGGGTCGGTCAGCTGCACGACCTGCCCGAGCTGCCCGGCGATCTGGCCGGCAGCCTCCGTGAACACCACCTTCGGCTTCCGGCCGGCCGCGAGGGTGTCCCGGATCTGCTCCAGCTCCACCGTCGACAAGCCTCCGGCCGCGGTCCGCGCGGCTACCATCGCACCCTCCTCAGTCGAACATGTGTACGGGAACGTTCTACCAGTCAGGTACGACATTTTCGAACGCGACACACCGTACGACATGGATCATGCGATCAGGGCAGCTCGTCGATCTCCGCGTGCGGGTCCAGGGTCCGCAGCAGCTCCGGCCGGTCCGTGACGATCGCCCAGCCCGGTCGGGCCTGCGCACGGCGTACCACATGCGCGGCGGCAACCAGAGCGGGACCGCCCTCACCGGAGAACAACGCGCCGCTGTCCACGGCATCCGCGGCGGTCAGGTCGTCCACGACCACCACCGGCAGGCTGAGCAGCACCTTGAGCACGTCATAGTCCTTCGGGGACGTCTGCGCCCACGCCTCCGCGAGCGCCGCCGCCGGCACCGCCAGCACGACACCCTGATCCACCGCATGCCACACGATCGCCGAACTGTACGGCGTGCCGGCCACGAACCCCAGGATCGCCGAGCTGTCCAGGATGCGGCCACCCACCGCTGTCACGACACCGGCCCGGCGGGTGCCACCCCCAGCACCTCACGCGCCCACGCGTGGTGCTCCGGCGCCATGCGCACCCCGCGTCGCGCATACAGCTCGTTCAGCGCCATGAGCGCCCGGTCCCGCGCCAGCCGGCCCCGGACCGCCTCGGCGACATACGCCGACACCGACTCCGCGCCACCCGCGTCCACGAACCGCCGCACCGCAGCGGCCTCATCGGCGGGCATCGTCACCGTGACCCGCTCCTTGCGCACCTCACGCATACGTACACGGTACCGGCTGCATACGCTGATCACCTAGCGTCGCGTCACCCACGCGAGGGACATCCATGCCCACCTGCGTCGATCTGGCACATCCGTCCGGTACCCATTCACGTTCCGTGACGTACGTCTCCACCGTCCGCTGCCCGTACGCGTTACGGGGCGCTCCGTATAGCGGACGGCTCCGCGCTTGCGCTCAAGCATGTCGTCCGTACTCGGCGCCGGCGAGTTTCAAGGGGGTTTCGTCGCCACGCCGATCTCGTAGATGTTCGATAATCGACATTATGTCAACCTGAGTTCTGTCGTACCCGGCCGGTAGGGTCCTGGGCATGACGGGGATCGACTACCGCACTCCGGGACCACTCACCGACCTGTCCGCCGTGCCGGGCGCAGCGCTCGCCGGGGTGCCCGGTGACGCCGACGGCATCTGCAGGCTCGCGCACACCCTGATCGTGCACCCCAACGAGACCGGCGAGCTTGAGCTGCCCGGCGAACGGTTCGACGACAACCAGCTCCGGCACGCCGACCGGATCGTCCACGCGTTACTGCGCCTGGACGGTGACCCGCTGCACGTGCCACGCCCTGCCGACCGGCGGGTGGTCGGCACCTGCCGGCACTTCACGGTGCTGACGGTGGCGCTGCTGCGGCTGCGCGGGATCCCGGCGCGGGCCAGGTGCGGGTTCGCGACGTACTTCCAGGAGGGTCTCGGCCTGGACCACTGGGTCGTCGAGCACCACCGGGACGGGCGGTGGGTCCGCACCGACTCGGAGATCGTCGGCGGGACCGTGCTGCCGCACCCCGAGGACCTCGACGAAGGGCTGTTCCTGACCGGCGGTGAGGCGTGGACGGCGTGGCGGGCAGGCCGAATCGACGCGAAACAGTTCGGTGTGGGCGGCACCGAGAACTTCGGCCCCGCGGAGATCCAGGGCAACGCGGTGCGGGACCTTGCCGCGCTGAACAAGCTCGAGCTGCTGCCGTGGGACGAGTGGGGGCGGATGGAGGCCGCGTACCGGGGTGAGACCGGCGCCGACTACGACGAGCTGATGGACCGCATCGCCGACGTGACCCGCGCCGACGACCCCGCCGAGGTCATGGCCCTGTACGAGCACGAGGACCTGCGGGTCGCGGAGGCGCTCGTGCGGTAGACGAGGCAGGCTCCACCGCGCGCCGGCGATCCGCGGCGGACGAGCCGGCGAGCGAAGGCATGGGCGCACGGCGTGACCGAGGCACGAGGTGCGGGACGGGGTGTGGCATCGTTGCCCCGCCGCGACGGCGGGGCAACGATGGGTCCGGGTTGGCCGCCTGAAGGAGGTCCGGATCTCCCCGTTGCTGCAATGGGATTGGCGGGTGCCGGGGTGGCATGGATTCAGGGAACCAGCGAGGAAAGTTGACGGCATCGGGACTTCTCCCGATGCCGGGGACCCGACACGGGTGGACCGGCAGGTCGGCGCGCTCCCCCGCTGGTTCACTCCCCCGGGGCGGCCGGTGGTGAGTCCCTGATGAAGACGATGCCGTCGGGTGCGGACGGGCCGGTCAGGTGGGCGGGGTCGAGCGGGAAGTAGCCGAACCACGGTGACTCGCGGGCGGGTGGCGTCGTGTCGCCGTACGTGGCGGCCAGGGCGTGCGGGTCGGCCAGGCACCGCTCCGACGACAAGTTGTATAGCTGTCCTTCGATGGTGTCGGAGGGTGGGGTGTGGACGCCGTGGTGGTGGATGGTGCCGAGGGCGGTGGCGAGGAACGCGTAGCCGGAGCCGAGGTGGGTGGCGGCGATCGCGCCGGCGCTCCACCACGTCAGGTGCTGGTCGCCGAGGCGCATCGTCGACCGGTGGCGTTGCAGGTGGAGGTTGTGGGCGTGGACGAGGGCGGGACCGCGGTCGGTGAGGGCGAGGAGGTTCGCGGCCATCATGGCGGCGCGGAGGCCGACGAGGCGGGGCATGCGGGCGGGGGTCTGGTCGGCCATCCAGTGGTGGTATCGCAGCAGGCCGGTGGCGGTGCGCGCGTACAGGGCCGCCAGGTCCAGGTCGGTGCGGGATGGGAACGCCGGGGCGTGGGTGTCCAGGAGCGCCACCATGTCGTCGCAGAGCAGGCGGAGCCGGCCGGCGGCCGGGGTCTGGCCGATGGACCGGGACGGGTCGAGCAGCGCGGCCGGGTCCGTCCAGCGGTCCTCGGGGCCGAGCACCTCGTCGAGGAGGTCCGTGGGTGGCAGGAGCTCCGGCGGTACCGACGCCGCCAACGCTGCATGGAGTGCGGTGACAGCCTGGTGCGGGGCGGCTGGGCCGGTGGTGAGCTCCAGGGGGCCGTCGATGCCGCCGAAGTGCAGGTGCTGGGACGGCGGCAGGTCGGCGTTGTGGTCGCGGATCCCGCGCACGAGGTCACGGTTCGGGGTGGCGGCGCCCCATCCGTGGCTGAAGCCGCTGGTCATGGCGTCGTCGAGGGTGCCGGCGCCGGTGGTGACGTAGTCGTCGACGACGAGGGCCTTCAGGCAGTCGGTTTCCAGGGCGATCGTCCGGAACGGCGACGTGGTGGCGAGCTCGCGGAACAGGTCGTTGCGGACGTCGAGGAGGACGTCCTCGCCGTGGGTGGGTTCGCCGAGGGCGAGGACGCGCGGCGGGGCCGGCAGGAGGCGGTGGACGGACGCGGCGGACACGGGGCAGGTCATTGCGTCAACGGTATCGTTGCATCGAAGGTTGAATCTTGTACCCGGTGGAGACGGTGAGCGTGCCGGAAAAGTTTCAAAGACCGGTCGACCTGGCGCGGGCGCACGGGCTGTCGACGCAGGCGATCCGTAACTATGAGGCCGCCGGGATCCTGCCTGACGCGGAGCGGACGGACAGCGGGTACCGCAGGTACACGGCGCTGCACGCGGCGGCGTTGGACGCGTTCGTGGCGCTGGTGCCGGGGCACGGGCATCAGGCGGCGACGGAGATCCTGCGGGCGGTGCACCGGGGTGCGGTCGACGACGCGTTGCGGATCGTCGACGAGGGGCACGCGCAGCTGCTGGAGGACCGGCGGACGGTGCAGGCGGTCGAGGCGGCGCTGCAGGATCTGCGGCCGGTGCCGCAGGGGCGCGGTGACACGTTCGTGGGGCCGTTGTCGCGGCGGCTCGGGGTGCGGCCGGCGACGTTGCGCAAGTGGGAGCGGGCCGGTGTCGTGCAGCCGGGCCGGGACCCGAGGACGGGGTTTCGCGTGTACAGCGCCGCGGATGTGCGGGACGCGCTGCTGGCGCACCAGCTGCGGCGGGGCGGGTACCTGTTGCGGCAGGTCGCGCCGGTGATCGCGCAGGTACGGTCGGCGGGGAGTGTCGAGGCGCTGGAGGCGATGCTCGGTGACTGGCGGGCACGGCTGACGGGCCGGAGCCGGGCGATGCTGGCGGGTGCGGCGGCGTTGGACGCGTACCTGCGGCTCAGGGAGCGGTAACAGGGCCGTGGCGGTGCATGGGCAGGTCCGCGCTGATCGTGGTGCCCTGCCCGGGGACGCTGGTGACGTCGAGGTGCCCGCCGGCGGCGGCGACGCGGTCGGCGATGCCGCGCAGGCCGGTGCCGCGGCGGGGGTCGGCGCCGCCGGGGCCGTCGTCGGTGACCGTCACGGTGAGGCGGCCGGCGGCGGCGTGCAGGGTGACGGTGGCGTGGGCGTCGGGTGCGTGGCGGGTGATGTTCTGCAGGGCCTCGGCGACGACGAAGAACGCGGCGGTCTCGGTCGCGGGGTCTGGGCGGTCCGGCAGGTCACCGGTGAGGGTGACGCGGACCGGGACGGTGAGCAGCAGGGTCTGCACGGCGGTGGCGAGGCCGCGTTCGGCGAGGAGGGCGGGGCGCAGCCCGCGGCCAGGTCGCGCAGCTCGGTGAGTGACTGCCGCAGCTGGTCGGTGGCGTCGTCGAGCAGCGCGGCGGCGGGGCTGGTGTCCTCGACGGCGTCACGGGCGGACCGCAGGGCCATGCCGAGGCCGATGAGGCGCTGCTGGGCGCCGTCGTGCAGGTCGCGTTCCAGGCGGCGGCGTTCCTCGTCGCCGGCGCGGACGAGCCGTTCGCGGGAGCCGTCGACCTCGGCGAGCTGGGCGCGGACCTGCGCGGCGAGGCGGACGTTGTCGAGGGTGAGGCGGGCCGCGGCGACGGCGGCGTCGAACAGGGCGGGGTCCTCGGTGCGGGTCGTGGGGTGGTGCAGGAGCAGGACACCGCCGCCGATGTCGGTGCGGGTGAGGCCGGGCGCGGCGGGCACGGTGACCGGCCGGCCCGCAGGGTCGACGAAGCGGGCGTCGTCGCCGGTGGACAGTGGGATGGCGATCTGGACGTCGCTGTCGCCGAGCAGCTGGGCGAGGCCTGGTCGCAGGTCGTCGACGGGCGCTGAGCGGAGCCGGACGAGGAGCGCGGCGACGTCGGCGCGGGCGAGCCGGGACGCGAGCAGCCCGACGATCATGGCGAGGGGCACCGTGTAGATGGTGAGGTGGTCGGCCCAGTAGAGCCATCCGGTCGGGGCCTTCCAGGTGTCGAGCAGGACCCCGGTCATGAACACGACGACGGGGGCGGCGGCGGCCCACAGCACGGGCGCACTGGCGCGGCGGCGGGAGGCGGACATCCGGCGGTACCGGCGGAACAGCAGCACGAGCAGCCAGACCGCGCCGGTGAGTGCGGCCACGAACTGCGCGGCCCAGAAGGCCCGCGACGCGGTGGCGGACTCGTGCAGCAGCAGCGGGTTCGCGGGGCATCCGGCGCGCCGGCAGGTGACGGCGTCGATCCCGGCGGACGGGGTGACGGCGGCGTAGCCGAGCCAGAGCAGCGGGATCGCGGCGACGGCCCGCAGGTAGCGGCGCTCCCCCACCGTTTCGGGGCGGCCGTCGGGGTACGTGAGCAGCGCGTAGGCGTACACGACGCGGCTGATGACCCCGCTGAGGTAGGACCAGACGAGCAGCGCGCCGCTGGCGTGCAGGCCGAGGCCGGCGCTGAGGCTGACCAGGGTCCACACGACCAGGAGCGGTCCGGTGGCGCTGTCGGGCCGGCGGGCCCATGCGACGAGCCCCCCGACGGCGACGACGGTGCGGCCGGCGGTGATGACGGTGAGGCTGGTGACGGTGACGGGCCGGTTGTCGGCACCGTACAGGTCGAGGTGGAAGGTCACGGGTTGGGCGGCGGCGAGGGCGATGGTGGCGGCGGCGCCGGTGATCCAGGCGGCCCGCGCCGACGGGGCGAGCCGGCTCAGCATGTCTGAACTATCGCATCGGACGGGTGATGCGATCCTGGCTCGGTGAGCCTTCGCGTGGTCGTGGCGGACGACAACCTCATCATCCGGGCGGGGCTGACCCAGCTGCTGGCGGTGGGCGCGGACGTCGTCGGCGAGGCGGAGCACGCGGAGGCGTTGTTCCGGCTGGTCGCCGCGGAGCGGCCGGACGTGGCGGTGGTCGACATCCGGATGCGGCCGTCGCACACCGACGAGGGGATCCGGGCGGCGGTGCGGATCCGGCGGGAGTACCCGGGGACGGCGGTGCTGGTGCTGTCGCAGTACGTGGAGGTGGCGTACGCGATGGAGCTCCTCGACGACGGGCGCACCCACGTCGGGTATCTGCTGAAGGACCGGGTGCTTGACCGGTCGGCGTTGCGGGACGCGGTGCGGCGGGTCCACGACGGGGAGGTCGTCGTGGACGGCAGCCTGGTCGAGGCGATGCTGCGCAGACCGGCGGTGCCGGCGGCGTTGCGGGTGCTGTCGGAGCGGGAGCGGGACGTGCTGGCGCTGATGGCGGAGGGGCTGACCGACCGGGGCATCGCGCAGCGGCTGACGTTGTCGCCGAAGACGGTCGGCACCCACATCCAGCGGATCTTCGACCGGCTCGCGATCGAGGACAGTCCGCAGGACAATCGACGGGTGCGAGCGGTGTTGTCGTATTTGCGGGCGCGGTAATGCGGGACGGGCTGGAGCCGCTGCTGGACGGGCAGCTGGCGTACTACCGGGCGCGGGCGCCGGAGTACGACGAGGTGTACGGGCAGCGGTCGTTCAGCGCACTGACCGGGGTGCTGGACGAGTTGCCGGTCGGTGGTGACGTCCTGGAGCTGGCGTGCGGGACCGGGCAGTGGACCGTGCGGCTCGCCGGGCGGGCGGCGCGGTTGACGGCGGTCGACGGGGCGCCGGAGATGCTCGACATCGCGCGGCGGCGGCTGCGCGATGAGGGCCTCACCGCGACGTTCGAGCAGGCGGACCTGTTCCGGTGGCGGCCGTCGCGTCGGTACGACACGGTGTTCTTCGCGTTTTGGCTGTCGCACGTGCCGCCGCAGCGGTTCGCCGGGTTCTGGTCGGCGGTCGCCGACGCGGTCCGGCCTGGCGGGCGGGTCGTGTTCGTCGACACCGGCACCGCGGAGCGGGTGACGGAGCGGGTGGCGCCCGGCGGCAGGGACACGGTGCTGCGCCGGCTGCGGGACGGCAGCGAGCACGAGGTCGTGAAACTCTTCCATGACGCCGCCGGGCTCGCTGCCGACCTGTCGAAACTGGGGTGGACTGCACAGGTGGACCCCACCGGCGAAGGGTTCATCCGGGGGGTTGCTACGCTCACGGGCAGGTCGGCAACGGACTAGGCGTCCGGAGCTGGCGCCGGTTCGGTGAGCGTGCTGGAGTCCGACCCAACACGCTCCCACCGCGTTTCTTTCCCGCGTTTTCCCCGGCTAGTGCGGTGTCCACGAACGTTGGCCGGGGTTTTCTGTCGTACCCCCGTGCTTGAGTGTTCGTATGCCTCGCCGTCGTGATCCTGCTGCTGCTCGGGTGGTGCACCGCACCTGCCGGGTCGGGTTGCGGACCACCCGTGGCCAGCGGGAGCGGTGCTACGGGCTGCTGCGCTCTGCCGGCGACGTGTGGGCGTGTGTGCTGGAGGTCAACCACTGGCGGTGGCGGCATGACGCGCCGCCGATGGTGTCGTATCAGGCGCTGTGCCGGGAGCTGCCCACGGCCGGGCCGGGCGTCTTCGGCGACCTGGACACGACCGGCGCCAGGTCGGTGCTGCGCCGGTACTCCGACGCGTGGTTCACAGCGGCGAAACGCCGTCGAGCCGGTGACCTGACCGCACGGTTCCCGCGCCGGCGGCGTGGGCTGCTGCCGGTCCGCTACTACCACGGCACGTTCACCCTGGACGAGCGGCGCCTGCGGCTGCCGGTCACGCGTGGGCGCGCGCCGTTGTGGCTGCGCCTGGACCGGGCGGTGCCGTACCCGCCGGACCAGGTCCGGTCGGTGACCCTGCTGGCCGACGGTGGCCGGTTGTGGATCGAGGTCACCGCCGAAGTCCCCGTCACCGTGTATCCAGCAGGCACAGGTCCGGACCCGACCCGGGTCGCCGGCGTCGACCTCGGCGTCATCCACCCCTACGCGGTCGCCGGACCCGACGGGCACGGGCTGCTGGTCTCCGGGCGAGCCGTCCGGGCAGAGCATCGCATGCACCTCGCCGACACGAAACAGCGGCGCCGAGCGACCGCCGCCCGGGCACCGAAACCCGGCGAGCGTGGATCGCGGCGGTGGCGCAAGACCCGCCGCCGCGCCCGCCTCGTCGAGGGCCGGCACCAGCGCCGCGTCCGGCAGGCGCAGCACGAGGCGGCGAAGACCGTGATCGGCTGGGCGGTGCAGCAGCAGATCGGGACCCTGACCGTCGGCGACCCCCGCGGCGTGCTCAACCTCCCCGCGGGGCGCCGGCACCACCTGCGGCTACGCCAGTGGCAGATCGGCCGCACCATCGCAGTGCTGCGGGACAAGGCCGAACTCGCCGGTATCACCGTCCACCTCGTCGACGAACGCGGCACCTCCTCGACCTGCCCCGGCTGCCGCAAGAAGATCACCAAACCAGCCGGTCGGACCATGACCTGCCGGCACTGCAACCTCTCCGGGCACCGCGACCTGTTCGCGGCCGCCACCATCGCCACCCGCGCCCCCAGGCACACCGGGGTTGCTGCAGGCGGCGGCACCAGCACCCCGACAGCAGCAGTCGTGCTGCCGCAGGTGCTCACGCACCGTCGAGCAGGACGACACCTCCCCGGTGCCGGACTGTCCCGGCGTGACCCACGCCGACCCCCACCACGCCATCACGTCACCACCGCACCAGACAGCGGCACGACGGCAGGCACGGCGGAGGCGGCGACACAGGTCCGTTGGCCGGCTGAGGCCCGCCCCACCAACACAGTGGGGAGTCGCTCGACGCAGCAACGCGGCGAGGAACCACAACACCACCAACCCGGTGAACGTTCGTGGTCACAGCACTAGATCCCGACCACCGCGAGCAGCGATTCGGGCAGCACGCCCGGGTGCAGCACGCCGAGCCGCTGGGTGGCGCGGGTCAGCGCCACGTACAGGTCGTTGGCGCCGCGCGGGGACTCCTCCACGATCCGGTCGGGGTCGACGACGATGACGCCGTCGAACTCCAGACCTTTCGCCTGTTTGACGGTGAGGACGACGACCTTCGCGGCGAGCTCGGGTTCGTCGCCGACCGCGGCGTCGGGGAGGACCTTCAGCACCGCCGGCACCAGGTCCGCGAACGTGCCCGCGGGGAGGATGATGCCGAGCCGGCCGTCGCCGGCCTCGACCGCTTCCGTGGTCGCGGCCTCGGCGAGGGCGTCGGGCAGGCGGGCGGGTGCGACACCGCGGACCCACGGGTCGACGCCGGCCTCCCGGACCGACCTGGGTGGCTCCAGGTCCGGGTCGATGCCGGCGAGGACACCCGCGGCGACCGCCATGATCTCCGTCGGGGTGCGGTAGTTGACGGTGAGCTCCCGCAGCCGCCACCGGCCCGGCACGTACGGGTCCAGGGCCGACGCCCACGACGCGGCGCCGCCGAGGTCGCCGGTCTGGGCGACGTCACCGACGACCGTCATCGACCGGGACGGGCAGCGGCGCATCAGCAGCCGCCACGCCATCGGCGACAGCTCCTGCGCCTCGTCGACGATCACGTGCCCGAACGCCCACTTGCGGTCCGCGGCGGCGCGTTCGGCGGGGGTGAGCGCGGAGCCCTCGTCCTGCCGGTCGGCGAGCCGGTCGGCCTCGAGCAGGTCGGTGACGGACAGCAGCTCCGGGTCGTCCTCGTCCTCGACGTCGATGGACCGGGACCCGAACGCGATCTCCAGGGCGCCCTCGGCGTAGGCGATCTGCCGTTTGCGTTGCCGTTCGGCGATGATCTCGCGGATCGTCTCGTCCTCGCCGAGCAGTTCCGCGGCCTCGTCGAGCAGCGGCACGTCCGCGGGGGTCCATGCCGCTCTGGCGCTGCGCCGTAGCTCGAGCGGCGCGCCGGCGGCGGTTAACCGGATTTCTGATGCGAACAATCCGGCAACCAGTTGCTGCGGGGTGAGGATCGGCCACAGCCAGTCGAGGGCGCCGAGGACCTCAGCCTCGCCGCGCAGCTCCCGGCGGATCTCGGCGAGGTCGGCCTCGTCGAGGATCTGCGGGTCGCCGGGGGCGTCGTCGCCGCCGAGGGGGTCGTCGGCGTACGGGTCGATGCCGATGGTGTCGGCGACCAGCAGCGACAACGCGTGGATGATCTCGGTGTCGAATACGGGCCGGGCCAGGTTGTGCAGCTTGCCGGAGCGGCGCGCCCGTTCGCGGGCGTCGGCGATGACCTCCGGGTCGAGCATGACCGGCGCGCCGTCGAGGATGTCGAGGCGGATCGCGATCGGCTCGTCCGGGACCCGCTGCCGGTCCTGTACCGCGGCGGCGAGCACGTCGACCATCTCGGCGCGGCCCTTGATCTCCGTGATCGTCGCCGGCTCGTCGGCGTGCGCGACGACGCCGGGGAACAGGTCGCCCATCGTGCCGAGCAGCACGCCGGTCTCGGCGAGCGACGGCAGGACCTGGCTGATGTACCGCAGGAACGTCGGGTTCGGTCCGACGATCAGCACGACCCGCGACGACAGCATCTGCCGGTGCGTGTACAGCAGGTACGCGGCGCGGTGCAGCGCCACGGCGGTCTTGCCGGTGCCGGGGCCGCCCTGCACGACCAGGACCCCGTTGAGGTCCCCGCGGATGACGTGGTCCTGTTCCGCCTGGATCGTCTCGACGATGTCTTTCATCCGGCCGGTACGGGACGCGTTCAGCGCCGACAGCAGCGCCGCCTCCCCCGCCACGCCGTCGTGTGCGCCGCGGCCGGTGTGGTGCGCCTCGTCGAGGTCGAGGACCTCGTCGTCGACGCCGGTGACGGTGCGCTGCTCGGTGCGGATGTGGCGGCGCCGCCTGACCCCTTCGGGTGCGGCGGCGGTGGCCAGGTAGAACGGTCGTGACGCCGGTGCCCGCCAGTCGATGAGCAGCGGCTCGTAGTCGTTGTCCTCGTCGAAGATGCCGATCCGGCCGATGTAGCGGACCTCGGTGTTCTTCGCGGCGCCGCCGTCAGGACCGCCGCCGGCGCTGCCGGGGCTGCCTGCCTTGCCGGCCTTGTCGCTGCCGGCCTGGCCGCGGTCGGTGGCGTCGCTGCGGTCGAAGTCGAGGCGGCCGAAGCACAGGCCGTTCTCCACGGCGGTGTACTGGGCGAGGCGGTCGGTGTACAGCGCGGTCGCCGAGTCGCGGTGCGAGCGGTCCGCCGGCGTGCCGCCGGTCTGCAGCAGCGCCCGTTGCAGCTGCGTGGACGCTTCCTCCCGCAGCGTGTCGAGGTGCCCGTACAGCATCGTGAGATGCGCTTGCTCAATCGCGAGCTCGGATGCGTCGGATGCGTTTGACAACCCGTCTCCAGTCGACTAACATTTCCATCAGTCAGGCGCCCGAGGGCGCCTTTTTTGTTGCCCGAACGCTCTACTGTAGCGCCTGCGTTCCAGTGGCGCCTGCCCGCGCCGGCTTGTCGTGCGTACCGCCACCCTGGCCAAGTCTGACCAGATCTGGCCGGCTCCGACCGACTCCGCTGCGCTACCGTTTCGGCGGGCTGCCGCCGCCGCGCCGGTTACTGATTACCGTATTGCCGGCAATCGCCGCACCGGCGCACCGGCCACTGAGCTGCGGGGCGACAAGCCGCGGCTCGTCGCCCCACTCTCCTGCCCCCACCCCAGGTTTGCCGACGTACCAGTTGCAGCAATCCGGTAACCAGCAAGCCGGCAGGTCCATACCGCTCAGCCGGATGAACCGCCGGGTGCTTGGTGGCGCTTGGCGCCTGATGGTCAGCGCGACAGGCGACGGTACTGCCTGATCGACAGCGGCACGAACACGGCGGTCAGCACCGCGGGCCACAGCAGCGCGGGCCAGGTGTCGCCGCCGCCGGGGTTGCCGAAGAGGGCGCGGGTCGCGTCCGCGGTCGCGGACAGCGGGTTCCAGTGTGACAGCGCGCCGAGCCAGTCCGGCATGTCCTGCGGTGAGGCGAGCGCGCTGGACAGGAACGCGACCGGCCACACCAGGATCTGCACCGCGACGAGCAGTTGCGGGTTGCCGCTGAGCAGCCCCAGGTACACGCCGACCCACAGGACCGCGAACCGCAGCCACAGCAGCAGCCCGACCGCGGCCAGCGCCCCGGCGAACCCGTCGTGCCAGCGCCAGCCGACGGCGAGCCCACAGCCGAGCATGACCAGCAGACCGAGCGCCGAGGTGAGCAGGTCCGCGAGCGCCCGGCCGGTGACCTGCGCCGACGCGGCCATCGGCAGGGACCGGAACCGGTCGGTGACGCCGCGGCCGGTGTCGGTCGCGATCGCCGCGAACGTCGACTCGACCCCGAACAGCATCGTCATCGCGAACATGCCGGGCAGCAGGTACTCGCGGTAGTCGCCGCCGCCGGCGACGCTCATCCCGCCGCCGAGGACGAACCCGAACATCAGTACCAGCAATACGGGAAACAGCAGCATGACCACGATCTGCGCGGGCTGCCGGGCGAGGTGCGCCAGTTCCCGCTGGGTCATCACCCAGCCGTCGTGCAGCGCCCACTTCATGCGGTCACCAGTTTCAGGAAGGCCTCGTCGAGGGTGGGGCGGCGCAGGGTGATGTCCTCGACGCCGGGGATGCCGGCGGCGAGCGCGAGGGCGGCGACCCGGTCGTGGACCGGCACGCTGACCCGCTGCCCGTCAACGGTGACCGGGCCGAGGACGCCGAGCCGGTCCGCGGCGGGTGCGGGGTCCCCCGCGGTGACGACCTCGAGCCGGTCGGCGCCCTTCAGTGAGGCGGGGGTGCCGTCGGCGATCACCCGGCCGTGGTCGATGACGCAGATCCGGTCGGCGAGCTGGTCCGCCTCGTCCAGGTACTGAGTGGTGAGCAGCACGGTCGTGCCGCCGGCGACGAGCCGCCGGACCGCGGCCCACACCTCGGCGCGGCCCTGCGGGTCGAGGCCGGTGGTCGGCTCGTCCAGGAACAGCACCTTCGGGGTGAGGATCATCCCGGCGGCGAGGTCGAGCCGGCGCCGCATCCCGCCGGAGAACTGCGCCGCGGGCTTGCCGCCGGTGTCGGCGAGCCCGAACTGTTCCAGCAGCTCGTCCGCGCGCCGTTTCGCCACGGTACTGCCGAGGTGGCTGAGCCGGCCGAACATGACCAGGTTCTGCCGGGCGCCGAGCAGCTCGTCGACGGCGGCGTGCTGCCCGACGAGCCCGATCGCGGCCCGCACCCGCTCGGGGTGTTTCGCGACGTCGTGCCCGGCGACGGCGGCGGTCCCCGCGTCGAGGCGGACCAGGGTGGCGAGGATTCGGACGAGGGTGGTCTTGCCGGCACCGTTCGGGCCGAGGAGCCCGTGGACGGTCCCTGCCTCGACGGTCAGGTCGAGGCCGTCGAGGGCCGCCTTCCCGCCGTAGTGTTTGCGAACGTCTCGCGCGTCAATCACGTTATACAGTGTATAGAGTTTGGGTGGAAGTTGCGACTCGACGTTTCCGCGTGCGCCGCCGCGCTCGGCCTCACGTACATCGGACCGTGCCCCGGCGGCGAGGTCGGCGCCGGCTACGTCCTGCTGCCCGACGGCCGCCGCGCCGTCCTGACCAGTGGCAACGCCGCGTCCGCCCCGCTGGTCACGATCGCCCGCGCCGCCGGCGTCCCGGCACCCCGCTACGAGCGCGTCACCGACGTCGCCGGGGTCACGGTCGTCGTCCAGGAGCTCCTGCCCGGCCTGCCCCCGGCGATCACCGACCGCGCCGTCGTCGACGCGATGCTGGCGGTGAGCGCCCGCTGCACCGGCCTCCTGCGGAATTCCGGATTGCCGCCGCGGCAGCTGTACCTGCACAGCGACGGCCCCGGGTTCTGCCACCACGGTTCGCTGGCCGGACACTCCGCCCGCTCCGCCGAGCTCCTCGCCAGGATCGAGGCCAACCCCATGGAGGTGCTGCCCGGCGACGACCTCGTCCACTTCGACTTCCACCCGGGCAACCTCCTGGTGTCCCCGAACGCCACCACCGGCCCGGCCGGAACGTCCCTGTCGCCCGCCGGCACGGCCGCCGCCATTGATTCCACTGCCGCCGCGGGCAACGACACCGCCATCGGCGCGAGCGACGCCGCCGTGACGGTGACCGGCGTGGTCGACTGGGACGGCGCCGGCCGCGGCAACCGCGCGTTCGACCTGGTCACACTCCTGTTCGTGCTGTCCCGCCACGCCCCGCACCTGACGGCGCCGATCCGCGACGCGGCGGTCGCGCTCGCGCCCACGGACGTCCTCGCCGCCTGCTGGGCGCACATGTCACTCCGCCAGGTCGACTGGTCGATCCGCCACCACACCGCCGCCGAGGTCGACGCCTGGCTCACCGTCGCCGAAACCGCCCCCTGGCCCCGCCGCTGAGAGCAACCGCCCGCCTCCTGAGTCCGCCATCGAACCTGAGCCTGCTACCGAGCTGGAGCCGCTGCCGGTCAGAGCCGCCGCCGGCCACAGACCTGCCGACCAGCTGCCACGACGCGCTCCGCATTCCTGGGGACGCTCCGATGGCGCGACCTGCACCCCCCACCCGGACCCCGTCCGGACGATCGGCGGGCGGGCACCTTGGGGTCGCGCTCCCTACTCTCGGGGGCGCTCTCGACGTTCAGGGGCGAGCCGGCACCGACGGCGCGGGACCGCTGAACGCCGGCGCGTCCGCAGCGTCCGCGGGACCGGCCTCCACCGCCGCCGGACCGGCCGCCGTTGCCTCCGGCCGGGGTGCGGGCGAGCGCAGCACGAAGGCGGCCACGCCGATCGACACGAGCAGCAGCACCGCCCCGACGGTGAACGCGAGCCGGTAACCGGCCGTCAGTGCGGCGGCCTCCGACGCCCCCGCCGCGAGCCGCCCGGCCGTCCGGGACGCCGCCGCCGTCGACAGCGCGGCGACGCCGAGGGCCATCCCGAGCTGCTGCGTCGTGTTGAACAGCCCGGACGCCAGGCCCGCGTCGTCGGGGCGGGCCCCCGACATGCCCAGGCCCGTGATTGCCGGCAATGCCAATCCGCCACCCGCGATCAGCAGCATCACCGGCAGCAGGTCCGGCACGAACCGGGCGTCGACCGGCAGCCGCGTCAGCCACCCCAGTGCGAGCACCAGCAGGCTCAGACCGGCGATCAACGCGCCCCGCTCACCGATGCGCCCGATCACCCGCGCCGACACGATCAGCGACACCACGGCGATCGACAGCGCCGCGGGCAGCATCGCCAGGCCGGTCTGCAGGGCGCTGTAGTGCAGGACGCGCTGCATGTACAGGGCGACCAGGATCTGGAAGGAGAACATCGCGCCGATCATCAGGATCTGCAGGATGTTGGCGCCGGCGACCTGGCGGTTGCGCAGCACCCGCAGTGGCATCAGCGGGGTGCGGGCGGTGGCCTGCCGGGCGACGAACCCGGCGAGCAGCAGCACCGCCGCGGCCGCGGTCACCCAGCGCCAGGCGGGCTGGACGACCGCCGCGATGCCGGCCATCAGCCCGGCGGTGACCAGGAACGCGCCGAGGACGTCCGCGCCGGCGCGCAGGCCGAGTCCGCGGTCGGCGGGGACGAACCGCATGCCGGCGAGCGCGGCGACGCCGATCGGCACGTTGATCAGGAAGATCCAGTGCCAGCTCAGCAGGTCGGTGAGGACGCCGCCGAGGACCTGGCCGATGGAGGCGCCCGCCGCGCCGGTGAACGCGAACACCCCGAACGCCTTCGCGCGTTCGGCCGGCGCCGGGTACAGCGTGACGACGATGCCGAGGCTGACGGCGCTGGCCATCGCGCTCCCGGCGCCCTGCAGGAACCGGGCCGCGACGAGCATCCCCGGACCGGTGGCGAGCCCGGCGAGGCCGGACGCGGCGACGAAGACGACCGTGCCCGCGATGAGCATGCGGCGTCGGCCGAGCAGGTCGCCGAGGCGTCCGGACAGCAGCAGCAGGCTGCCGAACGCGATCAGGTACGCGTTGACGATCCAGGTCAGCCCGGACGGGGTGAAGCCGAGGTCGGTCTGCATGACGGGCATCGCGACGGTGACGATGCTGCCGTCCAGGATCGTCATGAGCATGCCGGTGGCGAGGACGGCGAGCGCCGCCCCACGGTTGGTGTCCATGGCACGACCGTAGCAGATCGTCCGCTACAGAACTATATGCAAGAGACCTACTGTCGTGCTCGTCGCACTCCCGGCGCCTCCGACGGCGTCGCGAAGTGCCCCTGGGTGAGTCGCGTCAGGGCACTGACCAGCACGTCACGCTCGTCCGCCGGCAGCGAGTCCAGGGCCGCCGCGTGCACGCCGTCGGCGATCTTCTGGCTCCGCGCCGCGATCTCCGCCCCGGCGGGCGTCACCGCGATGATCCGGGCCCGCCGGTCGGTGCTGGACTGCCGGCGCTCCGCGTACCCGGCCTTCTCCAGCGCGTCGACGGTCACGACCATCGTCGTCTTGTCCATGCCGCCGATCTCGGCGAGCTGGATCTGGGTCCGCTCCACGCCGAGCGCGTGCACGAGGACGCAGTGCATCCGCGGCGTCAGCCCGATCCCCCCGAGCGCCGCCGCCATCTGCGTGCGCAGCACGTGACTGGTGTGGTCCAGCAGAAACGACAGGTCGGGCTCGACCCGGGACGGAGCAGTCATACGTTCGAGCGTACCAACGCGACTGCCGGCGGATGATCTGTCAGTAAACCGTCTGCGACCCTCCGGGTCCTGGTCCGGTGGTCGTACAGTGCGCGGGTGATTGCTGTGCGGTACCGCCTCGGCATCGACTTCGGCACGTCCAACACCGTCGCCGTCATCCACGAGACCGACGGCCGCAGCCGGCCCGTGCTGTTCGACGGCTTCCCGCTGCTGCCGTCGTGCGTGTGCCTGGCGCTGGACGGTCAGGGGCTGCTCGTCGGGCGGGAGGCGATGCACGCCGCCCGCGTGCATCCGGAGCGTTACGAGCCGCACCCCAAACGCCGCATCGACGACGGCACCGTCCTGCTCGGCGACACCGAACACCAGGTCGCGACCCTCATCGCCGCGACCCTCGCCCGGGTCCGGGCCGAGACGGTCCGCACCATGGGCGACGGACCCGGCACCGTCGTGATCACCTACCCGGCCGCGTGGGGCCCGCGCCGGCGCTCCGTGCTGCTCGACGCCGCCCGCCTCGCCGGCCTCGGCACGCCACAGCTCGTGCCGGAGCCGGTCGCCGCGGCCGCGTTCTTCGTCGCCGCGACCGACGCCGCGGTTCCCGTCGGCAGCCGCGTCGTCGTCTACGACTTCGGCGCCGGCACGTTCGACGCGTCCGTCGTCACCCGCACTGCCACCGGCTGGGACGTCATCGCCAGCGAGGGCCTCGACGACGCCGGCGGCCTCGACATCGACACCGCGATCGTCGGATACCTCAGCACCGTGCACTCCACCGCCCACCCCGACGAGATGCGCCGCCTCACCAGCCCGCAGACGGTCGCCGACCGCCGCGCCAACCGCAACCTGTGGGAGGACGTCCGCACCGCGAAGGAGATCCTGTCGCGGTCCGCGTCGACATACATCCACGTTCCGCTCGTCGAGCAGGACGCACCCCTGGGACGCGAACAGCTGGAACGCCTCGCCCGGCCGGTCGTCGACCGTACCGTCGCGCTCACCCGCACCGTCCTCACCTCCGCCGAACCGGCCCGTCCCCTCGCCGGCCTGTTCCTCGTCGGCGGTTCCAGCCGCATGCCCCTCGTCGCGACACTGCTCCACCAGGCCACCGGCATCGCTCCGACGGTCCTGGAGCAGCCGGAGCTCGTCGTCGCCGAAGGCAGCGCCCGGCCACTCGCCACGACCGGAGCCCAACCCGCAAGCGACGCGGCAGATGTACGCCAATCCGCCGCCGACCCGCTCTGGCCCCAAGCCGCTCCGTCACGCGTCCCCGCCACGGGACCGGAGGCCGCCGCGGACGGCTCGATCCGCGGCGTCGCCTCCGTCCGCGCACCCCGAGCCCAGCCGTCGGTGCCGCACCAGCCACCGACGCCCGTGTCCGGCGCCGCCGCCGGCGCGGTGTACGGCACACCGGCGGCCGCAGCTCCCGCAGCGCGGTCGCCCCAGGGCTCGGCTCCGCCACCACCGGCCTCCGCGCGGCCCGGGACGCCGCCGGCCGGTGCGCCCGCCGCCGAGACCCCGATGTTCTCGATCCCACCGGTGTCCGGCCGCCCTGCCGCGGCCGCGCCGCCGCCCGGCTCCGGCCTCCCCGTGTCCGGCCTTCCGGGCGCCGGGAGGCCGGAGCCGTCACCACCCGAGCAGGCCTGGCCCGACAACGGCCCCGTCTGGCCCGTCTCACCCGCCGCGTCCGGATCCGCCGCCCCGACGAGCCCAGCCGCCCACACCCCGCCCGCCCCAGCGAGCCCCGCAGGCAATTACCCGGCAATCAGCAATCCGGTAATCAGTAATCCGGCGGGGTCTGCGAACTCTGCCGCCCGCCGAGGTGCGGCGAACCCGGTGAGCCCGGTGAGCCCGGCCGGCGAACGCGAGCTGGCGCTCGCCGCGTTCGGCGCCGGCGCGCCGCCCTCCGCCACCATACAGCCGGCACAGACGACGCAGTCCCCGGCCGCGGCGACGGCTCCCGCGCCCGGCGCGGTGCGCACGGCACTCGTCACCGCCGGGCTGTTGCTGGGCGCGCTGCTGCTGTTCGGCTTCCTCGGCCGGAAGGCGTCCAACCACGAATGGCACCTGCCGTTCGAGTTCTCCGACTGGCGCTGGTGGATCGGCGAGGCCCGCATCTACCTGTTCCCGGGGTTCGTACTGTGGCTGGCGTACCTGTTCGCGGCGCCGGCCAGCCGCCCCGTCGTCCGCACCGTCGCCTACGGCCTGCTGCTTATCCCGGCGATGATCATCATGGCGGAGGTCGGGGTCGTCGTCGGCTGGGCGGGCGGCACCACCGGCATGTTCGTGCTGCTCATCGCCGCCCTGCTCGCCACGGTCGCGCTGCTCGCCGCCCGCCGGAAGCTGGACGGCACGGAGGTGAAGCCGGTGTTCGGTCGCACCGACGCCGGCGGCCTCATCGTCGGCGTGACCGTCGCGATCCTCGCCGCCGCCCCCGAGTACCGGTACCTCATCGAGCTGTTCGAGTCCGGCGACGTCGGCCTCGTCGACGCGCTGAAGATCAACGAGGTGCCGATGTTGCATTGGTTCGTGTTCGGCCCGTCGGTGACGCTCGCGTTCGCCGGCCTGGCCGCGGCGATCGGCCGGCTCGTCGCCCTGACCATGCCCGCCGTCACCCGCTGGCTCCCCCGCATCGCGGCGGTCGTCCTCGTCCTGGGTGCCCTCGTCGCCGTCTCCCGGATCACCACCGGCCTGTACGACTGAGCCACCACACGACCACCTCGCACCCCGCAGCGCTGACGGTGGCCGCTGCTTCGGCCACACCGACCGGTCTGGCGATGCCGAGCGCCTTGCGCACCGCGCCGGGGTACGGAGTCGCCGGCGAGACGGACTGCCCGGTCAGATCGCGTGGCGGGCGCGGTACAGGAAGCGGTACAGCCACCGGTACTGCCACAGCCCGCGCCGGCCGAGCAGGGCCAGGACGGTGCCGATCAGGACGGCCCAGCCGCCGAGTGTGGCAACGGCGCCGACGGGTCCGCCGGTGACCGGGAGCGTCGCCGCGGCGTGGTGGACGGTGACCGGGGTCGACAGGTAGCGCAGGGTGTTGTCGGCGGCCAACCCGGCGGCGACGAACGTGTGCCCGCCACGGTGCAGGCCGGTCGGCACGACGACCAGCAGCGTGAACGTCCCGGCGGCGTCGGCGTACGCGGTGCCGAGCGGTTGCGGGGTCGAGTACACGACGACCTCGACCGCGGCGCCAGGCTTGAAGCCGCCGCCGCTGATCGTGACCGCCTCACCGGTAGCCGGATTGTCGTTACCAACAATCCGGCCCGCGGTGGCATGGGTCGGTGGTGCGGCGGCCGGGACGATCACGGGCGCAGGTTCCTGCAGGACGGCGAGCGTCGCGGTCACGTCCGGCGCGGGCGCGAACCGCCGGTCGCCGCGCTGGTGAGCGACGAGCACGCACCCGCCGACGGCGAGCGGTGTCACCGTCGCGCCGTCCACCGAACACGTGTCGGGACTTCCGCTGCTGAACGCGACAGGCAGCCCCGACGAGGCGACCGCGACCAGGCCGACCGGCCCGTCGGACACCGCGACCGGCGACGGCGCCGCGAACGTGATGGCCTGCCGCACGGCCGTGATCCGCACGGTCCGCGTGACCCGCCGGGCAGGCGCCCACTCGGCGTTACCGGCCTGCACGGCGTGCAGCGTGCACTCGCCGGCGGCGAGCGGCGTGACCACGGTGCCGGCCAGAGCACCCCCCATGGCGCCGGCGACGTCGCCCCGTGCGTTGTCCGCCCTGGCGCCGTCCGCGGCATCCCGCACGTTGCCCGTCACGGCGCCATCCGTGGTGAGACCTGGTGCGCTGCCAGGTGCGCTGCCCGTCACGGCGCCATCCGTGGTGAGACCTGGTGCGCTGCCACGTGTGCTGCCTGGTGCGGCGCCATCCGTGGTGTCGTCTGGCGCGTTGCCGGGTGTGCTGCCGGGTGCGCTGCCCGCCGCGGCGCCATCCGTGGTGTCGTCTGATGCATTGTCAGGTGTGCTGCCGGGTGCGCTGCCAGGTGCGGTGTTCCGGACGGAGCCGGCGACGGTGCAGACGTCCGGGGTGCTGCTGGACACCGAGACCGGCAGGTATGACGTTGCGGACGGCGCCACTGTCAGCGGGCCGTCGAGCACGGACCGGGTGTCAGGCTGCGGGAACGTGATGCTCTGCGCGCCACGGGCGACGGTGAACGTGTGGGTCACCGGCGGGGCGACGGCATGGGTGGCGTCGCCGCGCTGGGTTGCCGTCACCGTGCATCTGCCCGGGGTGCGGAGCGTGACGGCGGTGCCGGCGATGGTGCACACCTTTGGCGTATTGCTGGAAATGGTGACCGGCAATCGGGACGTCGCGGTCGCGGACACGTGGACGGTTTCGTCGGTGAGGGGTGTGGTGGGCGGGGCGGGGAACGTGATCGTCTGCGCGTCGTCGGTGACCGTGAAGGTGGCGTCGACGGCGGGTGCCGGGTCCCAGCGGCCGTCGCCGGGTTGGGTGGCTCGCACCGCGCACGCGCCGGGGACGCGAAGGGTCGCCACGGCGCCGGCGACGGTGCAGACGGCAGGGGTCGACGCGGTGTAGGTGACGGGCAGCCCGGACGATGCGGTCGCCCGCAGCGTGACGGTCGCACCGGCCGCGGTCGTGGGTGGCGGCGGGAATGTGATCGTCTGGGTGCCCTTGACGACGGGGAAACTGATCTCGACGGCCGCTGCGGCCGACCAGTCCCCGGTGGCACCCCGGGTGGCGCGCAGCACGCAGGTGCCGACGGTGTGCAGCGTGACGATCGTCCCGGCGGCAGCGCCGCCTGCGGAAGTGCCGCCGGTAGAGGTCCCGGTGGAAGAGTTCCCCGCGGAGGTGCCGCCGCTGGAAGAACCGCTGGTGGAAGTCCCGGCGGCAGCAGGTGCGTCGGCGGCAGTGCCGGGAGCGGATGAGCCACCGACGGACGCATCTCCAGACGAAGAGCCGGCGGAGGGGGAAGGTCCTGGGGAAGAGGCACCGGCGACGGTGCACACGGCCAGGTTCGCGCTGGTGACGGTGACCGGCAGCCCCGACGACGCCGACGGTGTGACCGTCACCGTGCCGGCAGGCAGTGGCGCCGGGCCCGGCGTGGGGAACTCGATCGTCTGAACGCCCCGGCCGACGGTGAACTGCCGCTCGACCCGGGGTGCGGGCGCGTACCTGCCGTTGCCGGGCTGCGCAGCCCGCAGCACACAGGTGCCGGCGCCGACCAGCGTCACCCGGCGGGCCGACACGGTGCACACCGTGCGGTCGCGGCTGGTGACGGTCACCGTGAGCCCGGACGTCGCGGTGGCGTCGATGTGGACGGTGCCGGTCGTCATCGCCGTGTCGGCGGGGCGGGAAAACCGGATTGTCTGCGCCAGTTTTCCGATAATGAACGAGTCGTCGGCGCGGGGCGCTGGGGCGTACTCGTCGTTGCCGGGCTGGGTGGCGCGCACGGTGCAGGTGCCGCCGGCGACAAGGGTGACGGTGCCGCCCTTGACCTTGCACGTGCGGGGCGTCGCGGTCCGGTAGATGACGGCGAGCCCCGACGACGCCGTCGCCGACACGCGGACCGTCCCGGCGGTGACCGAGACGTCCGGGGTCGGGGTCCACGTGATCTTCTGGGCGCGGCCGAGGACGGCGAAGGACGAGCTCGACGGTTCCGCGGCGGCAAAGGAGGCGTTGCCGGCCTGGGTGGCGCGGATCGTGCAGCGGCCCTGCCGGTGCAGGGTGACGACGTCGCCGTCGGCGGTGCACACATCGCCGCTGGTGCCGGTGTAGGAGACGGGCAGCCCGGACGAGGCGACCGCCGCGACGGAGACGGTGCCGGTGGTCAGCGGTGTGTCGGCTGTGTCCGTCCAGGTGATGTGCTGCTGCGCGAGCTCAGCGGCGGCCGCCGAACCCGGCACCGCGAGGGTCCCGCCGATCGCGGCCAGTACCGACGCCGCCAACGCCGACAGAGTCCGTGCCGGGCCTCGTCGCAGCAGCACCCCGAACGCCGCCATCGCGGTCTCCCCCGTCCGTCCCCCGGTTGGAGGGCGACGACAGGCCCGCCGCCCCGCAACCGAAGACCGTAACGCAGAGTGATCACGCGACTACGTAGAATCGAGAGGACTGCTCCTAGACGAACTGCGTGCCCTCCTCCGCCTTGCGCAGCAGCAGCGCCGGCGGTTCGAAGCGGGCGCCGTAGCGGGCGGCGAGCTCGCGGCTGCGGGCGACGAACCCGGGCAGCCCGCCCGAATACTGGTTGATGTATTGCAGGACGCCGCCGGTCCAGCCGGGGAACCCGATGCCGAGGATCGAGCCGACGTTGGCGTCCGCGACGCTGGTGAGCACGCCCTCGTCGAGGCACTTCACCGACTCGAGCGCCTCGGCGAACAGCATCCGCTCCTGCATGTCGATGAACGGCATCTCAGCGGAGGCGGACGCGAAGTGCTCGCGCAGGCCCGGCCACAACCGGTCGCGCTTGCCGTCGACGTACTCGTAGAAGCCCGCCCCGCCGGAGCGCCCCGGCCGGCCGAACTCGTCGATCATCCGGTCGATGAGCGCGTCGGCGGGCGTCGGGGTCCACGCGTCGCCGTACGCGAGCCGGATCTTCCGCGGCAGCGTCAGGGTCAGCTCGTCCATCAGCGCGAGCACCGCCGCCGGGTAGCCGGCCTGCAGGCTCGCCTGCTCGATCGACGGCGCCGCCACGCCCTCCGCGAGCATGAGCAGCCCTTCACCGGTGAACGTGCCGATGACCCGGCTGGTGAAGAACCCGCGGCTGTCGTTGACGACGATCGGCGTCTTCTTCAACTGCCGGACGACACCCAGCGCCCGGTCGACGGCGGCAGCCGACGTGCCGGCGCCGCGGATGACCTCGACGAGCGGCATCTTGTCCACGGGCGAGAAGAAATGCAGCCCGACGAAGTCCTCCCGCCGCGTCACCCCCTCCGCGAGCGCGGAGATCGGCAGCGTCGACGTGTTGGAGCACAGCAACGCGTCCGGCGCCACGACGTCCTGGACCTCCGCGAACACCTTGTGCTTCAGCGCCGGATCCTCGAACACCGCCTCGATCACCAGATCACACCCGGCCAGGTCAGCCGGGTCCGCCGTCGGCGTGATCCGGCCGAGGATCTCCTCAGCCGGCAGGAACGGCTTCTTCGCCAGGACCCGGACCGAGTACTCCTTGCCGCGGGCGGCGGCCTCGACGGTGACGTCCTTCAGCAGCACCTGCATGCCGGCCTTCGCGCACACGTACGCGATCGCCGCGCCCATCATCCCCGCACCGAGCACGGCGACCTTGCCGAACGGCGCCGAGGAGGCGCCGCGGGAGTTCGCCTGCTGCATGTCGAAGAAGAACGCCTTGATCATGTTCTTGGCGATCTGCCCGGTGGCGAGCTCCGTGAAGTACCGGCCCTCGATGGCGAACGCGGTGTCGAGGTCGACCTGGGCGCCTTCGACGGCGGCGGCGAGGATGTTGCGCGGCGCCGGGTAGGGGGCGCCCTTGAGCTCCTTGCGCAGCGTCGCCGGGAACGCGGGCAGGTTCGCCGCGAACGACGCCTGCGCCGGGGTGCCACCGGGGATGCGGTAGCCCTTCACGTCGTACGGCTGGACCGCGCCGGGGTTCGCGACGATCCACGCCTTGGCCCGGGAGAGCAGCTCGTCGCGGGGCGCGACCTCGTGCACCAGGCCGTGTTCGAGGGCGGCGGAAGGCCGGTGCCGCTGCCCGCGGAGCAGGACGGTGAGCAGCGCCTGCGCGATGCCGAGCAGCCGCACGGTGCGCACGACCCCGCCGGCGCCGGGCAGCAGCCCGAGCGTCACCTCGGGGAAGCCGATCTCGATGCGGGCGTCGTCGGCGACGATGCGGTGGTGGCAGGCGAGCGCGATTTCCAGGCCGCCGCCGAGCGCGGAGCCGTTGATCGCGGCGACGACCGGCCGGCCGAGCGTCTCGAGGCGGCGCAGGAGACCCTTGAGGTGCATGGAGGAGGCGTACACGTCGGCGGCCTGGTCGGGGCCGAGGCTGCCGAGGCGTTGCAGGTCGCCGCCGGCGAAGAACGTCTTCTTCGCCGACGTGATGACGACGCCGGTGATGGCGTCCTTCTCGGCGGTCAGCCGGTCGACGGTCGTGCCGAGGTCGGCGGCGAACGCGTCGTTCATCGTGTTGGCGGAGTGCGCCGGGTCGTCGAGGGTGAGGACCACGACGCCGTCGTCCCCACGGTCCCAGCGGATCGTGTCGGTCATGTGCTGCGCGCCCTTCAGATTCGCTCGACGATGGTGGCGATGCCCATGCCGCCGCCGATGCACAGCGTGGCCAGGCCGTACCGCAGGCTGCGGCGTTCGAGCTCGTCGACGAGCGTGCCGAGCAGCATGCCGCCGGTCGCGCCGAGCGGGTGACCCATCGCGATGGCGCCACCGTTGACGTTGACCTTCTCCAGGTCGAAGTCCATGTCCTTGGCGAAGCGCAGTACAACCGCTGCGAACGCCTCGTTCATCTCCACGAGGTCGATGTCGGCGGCGGTCAGGCCCGCCTTCGCGAGGGCCTTGCGGGTCGCGGGCGCGGGACCGGTGAGCATGATGGTCGGGTCGGCGCCGCTGACCGCGGCGGCGACGATCCTCGCCCGCGGGGTGAGGCCGGCCCGCGCCCCGGCGGCCTCGCTGCCGACCATGACGAGCGACGCGCCGTCGACGATGCCGGAGGAGTTGCCGGCGGTGTGCACGTGCTCGATCCGCTCGACCCAGTGGTACCGCTGCAACGCCACCGCGTCGAAGCCGCCCATCTCACCGATCATCGCGAACGACGCCGGCAGCTGCCCGAGTCCTTCGAGGGTGGAGGCGCGCAGGTGCTCGTCCCGGTCGAGGACGACGAGGCCGTTGCGGTCCCGGACGGGCACGACGGACCGGTTGAAGTACCCGCCGGCCCACGCCTTCGCCGCGCGGGTCTGCGACTCCAGGGCGTACGCGTCGACGTCCTCGCGGCTGAAGCCCTCGATCGTGGCGATCAGGTCGGCGCCGATGCCCTGCGGCACGAACCGCGTCTCGTAGTTCGTCTCCGGGTCCATCGCCCAGGCGCCGCCGTCGGAGCCCATCGGCACCCGCGACATCGACTCGACGCCGCCGGCGAGGACGAGGTCCTCCCAGCCGGAGCGGACCTTCTGCGCGGCGACGTTCACGGCTTCCAGCCCCGACGCGCAGAACCGGTTCAGCTGGACGCCGGCGACGGTGTCCGGCAGGCCGGCGGCGATCGCGGCGGTCTTGGCGATGTCGGACCCCTGGTCCGCGATCGGGGAGACGACGCCGAGGACGACGTCGTCGATGTCGGCCGGGTCGAGCCCGGGATACCGGCGGCGCAGCTCGTCGATCAGCCCGACGACCAGCGACACGGGCTTCACCCCGTGCAGCGAGCCGTTCTGTTTGCCACGCCCGCGCGGGGTGCGGACAGCGTCGTAAACGAAAGCCTCAGTGCTCACCTACCCGAGAGTAACTTGCCCTCGACCGGCACGGTACCCCGCCGTCTCGCATCGTCCTGCGAGAATGTCCACATGGGCCGTAGGACCGCTGTCGTCATGCTTGCCGTCGCCGCCGGAGCCGTCGTGGTCACCGTCGCCGCGGCGGCGGCCGCGCACGCCAGGTACGTCGCGTTCGAGCCGCTCGCGCACCCGTTCCTCACGGGGTTCGTCGCCGCGCTCGTGGCGGTCGTCGCGGTGCTCGGGCTCATGCCGGAGAGCACCCGGCGGCTGCTCACCCAGACAGGCATCGGCCTGCTCGGTCTCGCCGTCGGCGCCGCCGGGCTCGTGTCCGTGGCCGCGCAGGAGTACGACCCGCACGCGCCCGCGGTCGTCGCGTCGGGCCCGGACGTGCGGGTCGTCGCGTGGGAGCAGGACGTGATCGTGCGGCAGGAGCGGACGCTGCGGCTGCGGTCGCGTGACGGGCTGCTCAGCCGCGACGGCACCTCGACCGTCGCCTGCTTCGTGCACGATCCGTACGCCGGGCACGGGCTGGACGCGTGGACGTTCGCCTCCGCCGCGGTCGTCGGGACCAGCCTCGTCGCGAAGACCGTCGACGGGCAGGAGTGGCGGGTCGAGTTCGACCCGGCGACGCTGCGGCCGACGACCCCGGTCATCGACCGCTGCACCGGGGCGCCCGGCTACTCGTCCTGAAGGCCCCAGTCCTTCAAGACCTCCGCGGTGTGCTGGCCGGGCAGCGGCGGCGGGCCGGTCAGGGTCGCGGGGGTGGCGGAGAACCGGGGCTGCGGCACCGGCTGCACGACGCCGAGGTGGTCGGCGAACGTGCCCCGCGCCCGCAGGTGCGGGTCCTGCGGCGCCTCGTGCAGCGACAGTACGGGGGTGACGCAGCCGTCGCCGTCGTGGAACAGCGCGGACCACTCGTCGCGGGTCTTCGTCAGGAACGCCGCGGCGAGCCGCTCCCGCAGCACCGGCCACTGCGCGACGTCCAGCTGGTCCGGCAGATCCGTCAGGCCGAGGGTGGCGACGAGCGTGGCGTAGAACTGCGGCTCGAACGCGCCCACCGCCACGTGACGGCCGTCGGCGGTCTCGTACACGTCGTAGAACGGCGCCCCCGTGTCGATCATGTTGACGCCACGGCGGTCCTGCCACAGGCCGACGGCCAGCATGCTGTGCAGCATCGTGGTGATGTGCGCGGCGCCGTCGGTGATCGCCGCGTCGACGACCTGCCCCCGGCCGGTCCGCTCCGCGTCCCGCAGCGCGGCGAGGACGCCGACGACGAGGTACATCGCGCCGGCGCCGAAGTCGCCGAGGAGGTTCACCGGCACCTGCGGCGGCCCACCGGCCCGGCCGATCGCGTGCAGCGCCCCCGACAGCGCCAGGTACGTGATGTCGTGCCCGGCCGTCGTGGCCCGTGGCCCGTCCTGCCCCCAGCCGGTCATCCGCCCGTACACGAGCGCCGGGTTCACGGCGTGGACCTGCTCCGGCCCGACACCGAGCCGCTCCGCGACCCCCGGACGCCAGCCTTCGACCAGTACATGAGCCCGCTGCGCCAACGCGAGCACGGTCGCGACCCCGTCGGGGTCCTTCAGGTCGACGGCGACGGACCGCTTGCCCCGGTTGAGCAGGTCGGTCGCCGCCGGCGGCGCGATCGGCGAGCCCGGCCCGACCCGATCGACCCGCACCACGTCCGCGCCGAGATCCGCCAGCATCATCCCCGCGAACGGCCCCGGCCCGATCCCGGCCAGCTCGACCACCCGCACACCCCGCAACGGTCCACTCATGACACGTATCTTGCCCGCCGCCAGGGAGACGCCGCCCTGGAGACGCCGCCTCGAAGCGGCGCCCCCGACGCGCCGGCGGCGTGTAGCGTGCGGTGCGTGACCGCCAGACTGCGAGCGCTCCTACAGCACGAGGTCGACGCCGGGTTCGTGCCCGGCATGGTGGCGCTCGTCGCCCGCCGCGGGGAGGTCCACGTCGAAGCCGTGGGCAGCCTCGCGTTCGAAGGCGCCGGCGCGGGTACGCCGATGGCCGCGGACACGATCTGCCGCATGGGGTCCACGTCGAAACCGGTCGTCGCGGCGTGCGCGATGACGCTCGTCGACGACGGCACCATCGGCCTCGACGACCCGGTCGACAAGCTGCTGCCGGAGCTGGCGGACATGACCGTCCTCGCCGACCCCGGCGGACCCCTCGACGACGTCGTCGCGGCGGACCGGCCGATCACGCTGCGGCACCTGCTCACGTACACGCTGGGCACCGGCATGGTCCCCGCCGCGCCGGGCACGGTGCCGATCGCCGACGCCCTCGCCGCGGTCGGTGAGCTGCCTCCGGACGCGTGGCTGCGCCGGCTCGGCGCGCTGCCGCTGCCGCACCAGCCGGGTGAGCGGTGGATGTACGACACGGCCGCCAACGTGACCGGGGTCCTCATCGCCCGCGCGACCGGCAGGTCGTTCGGGGAGGCGCTCCTCGAACGGATCTGCGGCCCGCTCGGGATGCGCGACACCGGCTTCGTCGTCGAGCCGGGCAGCCTCGACCGGCTCGCCACCGCGTACGAACGCGACAACGACACCAACGGCGCACCTGTCGTCGAGGACGGCCCCGACGGGCGGTGGAGCCGGCCGCAGGTGTTCGAGAGCGGCGGCGGCGGGCTCGTCTCCACCGCCCTCGACTACCTCACGTTCGCGTTGATGCTGCGCGGCGGCGGCACCCTCAACGGCGAGCGGGTGCTGTCCGAGGCGTCGGTGGCGCTGATGACGACCGATCACCTGACGCCGCACCAGAAGGCGGTCTCCGGGTTCTGGCCGGGGTACTTCGACGCCATGGGCTGGGGTTTCGGGATGGCGGTCGTGACCCGCCGCACCCGGCCCGGCCCGTCGCCCGGCAGCTACGGCTGGCCCGGCTTCTACGGCACCGCCTGGTACACCGACCCCGCCGAGGACACGACGACCGTGTTCATGATGCAGCGCGCCCACTCCGGCGACCAGCAGCTCCCGCGGTGGGCCGGCCTGTGGGCGGCGGCCTACGACGCGACCGGCTGACCGCGCCGCCGATCAGTGCGGCGGGCGCAGGCCGGCGGTGACAACGGCGAGGAGCCGTCCGGCGCGGCCCGGGTCGTCGCTGTCGCGCATGCCGGTGAAAAGCCCCTTCAGCAGCGCGAACAGGTCTTCGACGGTGATGTGGGCGCGGACCGCTCCGGCCGCCTGCGCCCGGCGCAGCAGGACCCCGACCGCCTCGTGCAGCTCCGCGACGACCGGGCCGGGGACGGTCATCGCCTCGGACGCGTCCCGCTTGGCGGCGCCCTCACCCCCGAGCCGGGACAGCATCGCGAAGAACGCCGCGCCGGCGTCGGGGTCGCCCGCCCGGTCGCGCGCCTCGGCGACGAGCCCGGCGACCCGGTCGGCGATAACCGCCTGGAACAGCGCCTCCTTGGTCGGGAAGTGCCGGTAGACGGTGCCGGGGCCGACGCCGGCGCGGGCGGCGATCTCGTCGAGGGGCACCGCGAACCCGGCCTCGGCGAACGCGTCGCGGGCCGCGAGCAGGATGCGGTCGCGGTTGCGCCGGGCGTCGGCGCGCAAGGGTTGCTCAGCCATTGCTAACCGGGGCCACCGTTCCGTATCGTCTAACCGGGGTCATCGTTCCGATTCTAGTGGAGGCAGACATGGTGAGAACGCCACGCGAGGTGGCCGAGGAGGTCCGGCGAATGGTCGCGGGTGAGGGCGGGCCCTTCGCCGACCTGTTCGCCGCCGACGGCGTCCTGGAGTACCCGTTCGCGCTGCCAGGCCAGCCCCGCGAGCTGCGGGGTCGCGACGCGATCCGCGCGTACCACGGCGGCGCCGCGGCGTCCCGCGGCCTGTTCGAGATGGACGGCGTCGACGCGGTCGTGCACGAGACCACCGACCCGGAAGTCGTCGTCGCGCAGATCGAGCACCACGGGCGGTCCGCGGTGACCGGCGGGCCGTACCGGTTCCGCGCCCTCGGTGTCATGCGCGTCCGGGCCGGCGAGATCGTGTTGTATCAGGACTACATGGACCCGATCGCCACCGCCCGCCTCCTCGGCCGGTCCGCCGACCTCGCCGCCGCTCTCACCGGCAGTTAGTACCGTGGAGCCCGGTTTGACGATGCCGTCCCGGGCGGACCCGCGCCGAGGTCGAGCTCGTCCTGGACTGGCTCCCGGGCTTGGCTACCCGTTGAAGATCGCGGCGGGGTCGCCGGTGTACCAGACGTTCGCGATCCGCATCCGGTGCACGACCCAGCGGCCGCCGTCGCGGACCAGCTCCACGTCGTAGAGGTTCTTCAGCAGCGCGAACGTCCCGTGGTCGGCGCTCAGCACGTGCTGCGCCTCGACGATGGCGGTGAGGTCGGCCCGGTCGCCGTCGATCCGCACGCGCGGGTTGGTGACGGTGTGGGTGGTGTCGACCCGCCCGGCAAACAGGGCAAGGATCTGCCCGACGATCGCGTCCCGGCCGGTCATGAGCGGCACGTCGGCGCCCCAGCGGGCCGCCGCCGGGCGGAAGTCCAGCTCGGCGGCTGCGGCGAACGCGGACGCGAACAGGTCGCGGTCCTTGAGGTCCTGGCCGAGCCCGAACCGGTACAGCGCGTCGACGATCTCGGTACGGTCCCGCAGCGCTTCGACGCCGGTCGTGGTCAGGGCCTGGATGTCAGTCACATACATGCCGTCCACGCTGCCGTCCGCCCCGCACGTGATCAACGCCGAACTCCGCCACGACCGTGAAGCCCAGCTTGACGATCATGGGTGGCCGTCGTGTACAACTCCGTCCGTGATCGAGCGGACGACGACCGAGGCCAGGACCGCCCTGCAGCGCATGGCGCTGCTGGCGGCGTCGGAGGGCCGGCGCGAGATGACGCCGCAGGACCTCGCTGCGGCACTCGCCGGATCTCCGGGTAATACCGCTGGCCTGTGGCCGCCCGCCCAGGCTGACGCCGGAGCGTCGGCCGCGACCGGCGTGGCGTTCGACCAGGCGGCGAAGCTGGTCATGGAGCAGGCGTTTCACGTCGCGGCGCAGGAGCGGGCCGGGCACGTCGGCACCGAGCACCTGCTCGCCGCCCTGGTGCGCACCGGCCCGCCGGAGGTCGTGGCCTGGCTCGACGCCCGCGGCGCCACCGCCGACGCCGTCGACGCGCTGCTGGCAGGGCTCGCCGGCGGGCCGGGCGTCGAGCGGCTCACGGCCGAGCCGTCACGGGCGGACGAGCGCCGGTGGCGGCGGGCCACCGCGCACGCCCGCGGTGAGACGCGGATGCTGCCGGCCCTGATCGTGCCCGTCCTCCTCGTCACCACCGCGATCGTGGTGTTCGGCTGCTGCCTCTGGGGCCCGTGACGCCGCTCATCGGGTTCACGGTGCGGTGGCGCGGGTCAGGACACGTCGACGGTGAAGGTCGAGGTGGTGCCGTCGGCGGCGGTCAGCGTGACCGGGCCGAACGTGATGACCGGCACCGACGCGGTCCCGGAGGCGCGGTAGAAGCCGGTCGCCTTCGTGACCCGGACGGCGACCGCGACGAGGGTCGCCGCGCCTTCCTCGTCTGCGTCGACGCGGGCCTGCGTGAACGCGGGCAGTCCCCGCTCGGCGCCCCAGTCGCGGACCTGGGCGGCGGCCACGGACAGTTCCGGCAGGATGCTTCCGTTGCCCCACGCCCACACCCACGACGACGTGGATGCGTTGAAGCTGCCCAGGATCTGTGCCGGCGCGGACGCGGTCTTGTCCGGGAACGT
Organism: Dactylosporangium sp. CA-152071; assembly: GCF_050936335.1. Classification (NCBI taxonomy): domain Bacteria; kingdom Bacillati; phylum Actinomycetota; class Actinomycetes; order Micromonosporales; family Micromonosporaceae; genus Dactylosporangium; species Dactylosporangium sp. CA-152071. The sequence continues at coordinate 492,186 of NZ_JBNJMZ010000002.1, forward strand.
CCAGGTGATGACGCCGGTGCGCTGGTCGAGGCCCCACCGGTCGGCGGTGCCGAGGCCCCACGTGACGTGTGCCTGCGCCAGCTGCTCGATCATGTCCTCGCCCTGCAACGCGAGGAGCGCCACGTCGTCGGTACCGGTGCGGCGGCGGTTGAAGATCCCCATGACGGACGAGTCTGCCCGATGCGGTCAGCGGCGGTCGACGTCGTGTGTCACGGCCGCGCAACGGCTCGCAGGTCGGCGACGAGACGGGCGGTGACCGGGGTCGCGACACCGTGGCCGGCGGCGGCGCGCAGCACGGCGCCGCCGATCGCGTCGAGCTCCGTCGGCCGGCCGGCCTCCGCGTCGCGGAGCATCGAGGACTTCATGCCGGGCTGGAGGCGGTCGAACATCGCCCTGATCCCGGCCGGGTCGACGGGTGCTCCGGCGGCGGCCGCGACGGCGGCGACCTCGTCGATGACCGCGTGCAGGTCCGCGCGCCGGTCGGCGAGCACGGTGCCGGCCGGCGCGGAGGCGTGGGTGGTGAGCAGCGCGAGCGGGGCGAGGAACGCGAGCTTGCCCCACAGCAGCGCCATCTCGTCGTCGCGGACGGTCACGTCGAACCCGGCGTGCCGGAGCTCGGCGGCGAGCGCGTCGAGGCGGCCGCGGGGCGTCGCGTGCCCGGCGACGTCGATGCCGGAGAACGGGCTGGTGTGCGCGATCCGCCCGGGTGCGGTCCTGGTCGACTCGACCCGGATCGCACCGGCGAGGACCTGCCCGGCCGGGTACCGCTGCCGCAGCACCGCCAGGTGCTCGACGCCGTTGAGCAGCGGCAGGACCAGGGCGTCGCCGAGGTCGCCGGCGGGCAGCGCGTCGAGGGCGGCGGTGAGCGCGGTGGCCTTGACGGCCAGCACGCACAGGTCGACCGGCCCGGTCAGCCGGGTGCCGGCGGTGGCCGGCACGTGGAACGACCCGAACTGCGCGCTGTCGACGGTGACACCGCCGGCGTTGAGCGCGTCTGCGGTGCCGGGCGTCGCGACGTACCGCACCGGGTTGCCGGCCCGGGTGAGCACCGCACCCAGCAGGCCGCCGACGCCGCCGGGTCCGACGACCGCGACCCTCCACCGTGCGCCGCCAACCGGGACTTCATCCGGATCCCTGTCGATCATCCGCCCATCATCCGCCTGCCGGCCGGGGTCGCCGTCAGCGGGCGCGCTGATCCGTCACTGGGTGTCGTGGGCGGCCTGGCGGAGGTCGACGTCGTGGATGAGGCTGCGGGCGGTGGCGTCGTCGAGCTCCTCCTTGTAGACGGCGGTGGCGAGGGCTTCGCGCTGGGCGTCGAAGTCGGGGCCGGCGGCCTCGATGATGGCGACGCCGCGGGCGTGCAGGTCGGCGTCGCGGGCGTGTTCGGCGGCGGTGTCGATGCGCAGCCGGCGGACCAGCAGCGGGATCGTCATGCCCTGGATGAGCAGGGTGCCGAGGGTGACGAGCAGCGCGATCGCCTGGATCTCGTCGCGGCCGGGGAACGGGGTGCCGTCGTGGAGGCGTTCGGGGACGGCGGCCGCGGCGGCGAGGGTGAGGATGCCGCGCATGCCGGTCCAGCCGACGATGAGCGCCTCCTTCGGGGTGGGTTCGCCGAGGACCTCGCGGGTGCGGCCGCGGCGGGCGCGCCACTGGCGGCGGCGTTCGAAGCGTTCCTGGGCGCGGGGGTCGGTGGCGACGCGGTGCTCGACGCCGCGGCGGCGCAGCCCCCACCAGGCGAACGAGCCGGAGACGAACCCGAGCCGGAAGAGAATTACCGTTACCAGCAATACGGCGGCGGTGACGACGGTGCGCAGCAGCGTGTCCGACGAGGCGAGGCTCTGCACGACGAACTTCAGCTGGAGTCCGATGTACGCGAAGACGAACGTCTCGAGCAGGAAGTCGACGACGGGCCAGACGGTCGCCTCCTGCAGCCGGGAACGGTAGGCGCCCGGGTACTGGTGGCGCTTGTCGAGGGCGGTGTTCACCGACACGGAGAACGCGGCGACGACGACGGCGAGGATGCCGGAGGCGTGGACCTGTTCGGCGAGCAGGAACGCGGTGAACGGCAGCAGCAGCGACACCGACGTCTCCAGGACCGGGTCGTGCAGGCGTTTGCGCAGCCACAGGGTCGCGACAGCGAGGGCCGCGCCGACCGCCATGCCGGTGACGGCGTTGTACAGGAACAGCACGAACCCGTTGTCGAACAGGGTGTGCCCGGCGCCGGTCGCGGCGACGGCGAGGCTGAACAGGGTCAGGGCGGTCGCGTCGTTGACGAGGCTCTCGCCGGTGAGGATCGCGGTGACGCGGCGGGGCAGGCCGAGCTCCTCGCCGTGGGTGACGGTGGTGATGGTGTCCGGAGGGGCGAGGACGGCGCCGAGGACCATCGCGGCGGGCAGGCCGATCGCGGGCAGCAGCAGCGACCCGGCGTACCCGGCGACGCCGGTGGTGAGCACGACGAGCGTGACGCCGAGGGTGAAGATCGGCCGGAAGTTCGCGGAGAAGCTGGAGGCGGACGCGCCCCTGGTCGCGGAGTAGAGCAGGGGCGGCACGACGACGGCGAGGATGAGCTCACTGTCCAGCTGCAGCCGCGGTACGCCGGGGATGAACGACGCGGCGGCGGCGAGGATGACGACGACGAGGCCGGGCTGGGCGCCGCGCCGGTGCGCGACGGCCGCGACGGTGATCCCGCCGAAGATGATCAGGAGCAGCTGCACACCGTTCACAAAGGATCACGATAGGACACCTTGACGGAGTGAGTACTCACTCCGCAGGATGGAGGCATGACCGAACCCCGGAAACGCTCCTCGCCGATGACCCCCGACGACCGCCGCGCGATGATCGTCGCCGCCGCGCTGCCCCTCGTCGTCGAGCACGGATCCAGCGTCACCACCGCCCAGGTCGCCCGTGCCGCCGGCATCGGCGAGGGCACGATCTTCCGCGTGTTCGCCGACAAGGACGCCCTGCTCGCCGCCTGCATGGCCGAGGCGCTCCGGCACGACGACACCCTCGCCCACGTCCGCGCCATCGACCTCGACCAGCCGCTCGCCGACCGGCTCATCGAGGCGGTCGAGACGCTCCGGGCGTACATGAGCCGCATGGGCGCGGTCGCCGGCGCCGTCCGGCACCTCACCACCGGCCGCCTCGACCCGACCGCCGCCCCGGTCCGCGACCGGCGGCGCGACTCGATGACCGCGACCGTCGACGCCCTCGCGGTCCTCTTCGAACCCGAACAGGACCGGCTGCGCCGCGACCCCGAATACCTCGCCCGCATGTTCCAGCACCTCGTCATGGCCGGCGGCGACCCCGCCGACATCGTCGAGGTGTTCCTGCACGGCGCGGTCCGCGACGAGCCGTCCCCCGTGCCGTCAGGCTGAAAGCTGGTCGCGCTTGACCGTCCCGGCCCGCTCCACCAGCAGGAACAGGGCGACGACGCTGATCAGGGCGCCGGCGACGCAGGTGAGGAAGGTGGCGGTCGCGTACCCGGCGAACGTCTGCCCGTGCGCCGTCCACCGCTGCCCGGCGAGGATCGTCGGCATGCTCAGGAACCCGCCGGCGACCATGCCGCCGGCCCCGAGCCACGTCGCGACCAGCGGCACCGCGAACCGCCGCCGCGGCCCCCACCGGTGCACCATGACCAGCAGGCCGATCGCCGCGCACAGGAACTGCGCCGCCGTCACCGTGTCCTGCAGCCGCAGCCACGCGTCGCGACCGACGCCCGGGCGGAGCCCGGCCGTGCCGCCGAGCACCCACGACAACCGCAGGACCGCGAGCCCGGCCGCGATGACCGCCGCGACCCACGCCAGCGGCACCTGCGCCGCGTGCGTCAACCCGCGTGGCGCCCGCCCGACGCTCCCGGCGACGACCGGCCTGAACCGGTCCCGGGCGTACAGCAGCAACGCGACCGCCAGGGCGACACCGAGGACGACGAAACTGCCGTACACGATGACGAACGTCCACGGCCGCAGCGTCGGGTCACCGTCCGGCGGGGGCGGCGGCTCCCACCAGCCGGCGGCCTTCAACGCCGCGGCCGCCGGCATCAGCACCACGAACGGCGCGAGCAGGCCCGCCCCGACCCACATCGGCACCGCGACCAGCCACACCGGCACCCGCATCCCCCAGGGCCGGATCGCGGCGAGCGCCACCCCGACCCCGGCGACCGCGAGCCCGCCCGTGACGAGGTTGTCCACGGCCCACTCGCCGCGGGTCAGGTTCCCGAGGTCCTTGACCCCGAACGTGCCGCCGGCGACCCAGCTGCCTTTCAACGCGACGTACACGCCTGCCGCACCGACCGCCGTCCATCCCGCTACCGTCCGCCCCCGTTGCATGCCGACAGTCTCACCATCGGTGACTGTGACTTTCCTGAGGCCAGCTGAGCGGTGTCTCAGCCGCTACTGTCACCCCACATGACCCACGCCACGACCGAGATCACCGCGGACCTGGTCCTGGACCTGGTCCGCGACCAGCACCCGGACCTCGCCGACCGCCCGGTCCGGCTCGGCGCCCGCGGCTGGGACAACCAGCTGTGGCGGCTCGGCGACGACCTCGCCGTCCGGCTGCCGTGGGCGACCGGGTCCGCGGACGACCTGCTCCGCAAGGAGCACACCTGGCTGCCGTCGCTCGCCCCGCGCCTGCCGCTGCCGGTGCCCGTCCCGCAGCGGCTCGGCGAGCCGTCGTCGCTGTTCCCGCGCCCGTGGCTGATCACCACGTGGGTGCCGGGCACACCGGCCGACCTGGCGCCCGCCACCGGTTCGGCGCCGGTACTGGCGGAGTTCCTGACGGCGCTGCACCAGCCCGCACCGCCCGACGCACCCGCCGGCCGGGACCGCGGCGGCCCGCTCGCCGAACGCGCGCCCGGGTTCGCGAGGGGACTCGCGTACGTCACCGAGCAGGGACTTATCGACAATCCGGAAGCCGTACAGGCGGTGTGGGACGACGCGGTCGCCGCACCGGACTGGTCGGGCCCGCCGGTGTGGCTGCACGCCGACCTGCATCCGGCGAACGTCCTCACCGAAGGCGGCGCCCTCTGCGGCGTCGTCGACTTCGGCGACCTGTGCGCCGGCGACCCCGCGTACGACCTCGCCGCCGCCTGGCTGCTGCTGCCCGACGGCGCCGCCGACCGCTGCCTCGACGCCTACCGGCCCGACGCCGCGACCCTGCGCCGCGCCCGCGGCTGCGCTGTCCTGCGCGTCCTGTCCGGCATCATCATCGGCGACAACGGCGTCCACGGCCGTCCCGGCGGCAAGCCCACGTGGGGCCCGCCCGCGTACGCCGCCCTGCGCCGCCTCACCGCATGAGCGACCTCATCCCCGACCTGATCGCCACCGACCCGGCCCGCCGACACCAGTGGCTCCTGGCCCACCGTTCCGCCGATGTCCCGCCGGTGTACCGATGGCTGTCGCTGATCGAGTCGGCCGTCGCCGACGTCCACTTCGACCGGCTGAGGCTGCCCCGGAACCGGCCACGCGCCGACGTCGCCCTGGCCGCGGCGGTGATCAGCTGGGCCCTCGAGGACGGTTACCCGGTCGAGTTCGCGGTCCGGGAGCTCGTGCACCTGCGGTCCCTCGCACCCGCGATTGCATTGCCGGCGATCCTGCACCCGGACGAGGTGGCCCGACGGGCACTCGACGCCTTCGGGTTCAGCAGGGCCGACGCGGTCGCCGCCGCCGCGCGCCTGCGTGCCCTGCCGGTCACCGACAACGACTTCATTCAGCCGGGTGAGTCTGCGTCGGAGATGAGCCGGCGGTTCGAGGAGCTGTGCGGTACCGACGACTATCGCGACCATCACCAGCTCGTCGCCATCGAGAGGATGCTCGGCGACCTGCGCCCGATCGTCTCCGACATCACCGACACCACCCTCGCCGCGGAGGTCGCCGCGTGGCTGGACGTGCTGCCCGACCTCGACCTCACCCCGGACGCCGTCCGCGTCGCAGACCAGCTCCTCGACGAGCTCGTCGCCCTGCTGGACGCCGGCCGGCCCACCGGCGACCTGGTGGATCGGCTGCGGACCCCGGCGGCCGTGTACCAGCAGTCCCGCCTGGTCGAACTGCTCACCCGCTACACCGCCGCCGGCCACACCGCCGCCCGCGACCAGATCGCCCACGTCCTGACCGCGTGCGGCCCGGCCGCCCTACCGGCGGTGCTGCACGCACTCGACACGGGCAACGACGACCGACAATGACACGTCCGGTCACGCCGCGAACGCGGGAATTGCCGGTACGGTGTTCCGCCGTGTTCCAGAAGCAGGTGTTGTGCCCCGCACATTTCCGCTGGCCGGAACCGGAATGCTGTTTCGTGGCGTTTCCGAACGTATCGACTTCCCGAGTTGGCTTGCATGTGCGCCGCGACACGAACCACCATGGGTGCCACGATCCGTCGCCGCGGTCCGGCCTTCCGACCTGCAATGGAATCTCGGAAACCGGCGCAGTTCCGGCCGGCGGGATCGTCACCGTCATCGCCATGTAGGGGGGACCATGATTCGCGTCCATCGGCACAGTACCGGCCGTGTGCATGCACCCCTCGCCACCAGTTCGGCGGCCGCGGCCGGCGTCACCCACATCCGGGCGCTGATGCGGCTCGGCGGACTGGCACGGCAGGCCGCGGCCGCGACGGGCCGCGACCGTGTCCTGCTGGTCGCCGAGGCCTACGCCATCGTCTGGCCGGTCGTGTTCAGCCGGCTCAGCGCCGCTGCCCTGCGCAGCCATCGTGGCTATGGCACTGACGCCACCGGTCTCCGGCCCGACAGCCCAGACCGGTTCGAGGGTGACGTCCAAGCGATGCTCGCTCCGCTCACGCCGTTCGGGGATGGCGCTGCCACGGCCGTCGGCGAAGGCTGGACCGCGCATCGGCCGTGGGCTCCCTGGCTGATCGCGGCGCTGCGCGAAGACCGCGCCGCTTGGCGCTCTCACGGCACATCGATGTTCCTGGACCTGCTGGTGATTGAACACGTCCGGATCGCCGCGCTGGTCACCGCGGCCACGGACTTCGGCGCGTTCCCCCAGGTCGACATCGACGGCGCGGACACCACGCGGGCCGTGGGAGCCGCCGCAGCCGGTGCCGACCGCGGTAGCCGTGGCGTGTCGGGCGCCGCGCAGCGTCCGTGCACGCCGCTCCGGCTCCAGGCCGTGGCCCGGCGACACCATCTGGAGGACCGCCTGGACGACTGGCGCACGGACCGCCGGCGGACGGTGTCTCCGACCGGCGCGGACGCCGGCGTCGTCGTCGCCTGGCCCGATGGGGTCACCGCCCCAACGGCCAGACCGGCGGCCGCAAGAAGAAGTCGCTGCTCGATGACGCCCGGCGTTCACGCGCCGGGCAGTCCGCGTTGCGGCACGTCGCGGTGCCGCGACGTCCGCCGCGGGCGGAGTTCGGTGCCGGTCGGCACGGGCACCGGCTCCGGCCGGTCGTGCTCTGATCCAGCCGCCGCGTCGGGCGCCTGGATCGCGGGCGCAGGCAGCGTTCTGCGGCGCCGCCGGAACCCGGGCGGCGTCGGGTTCGCCGCGGTCTCGCCGCTCGCCGTTGGCGGGCGGCTGCTCCACGGCGGGGGCGAGGCGATGCCCGCCACGGCTCCGGGTGTTGTGGGCACGGCCGGCGGTCACCGGGACGAGCCCTTCGGCCGGGGTGGTCGGTGCGCCGACCCGACCCGACGTGCGCCGGCCGGCGCGCCCGTCCGGGCGCGGGTCCTGGTGCGCGCACAACGTCGAGCTCCCGCTCGGCCACAAGCGGGCAGCCGTCCGACCCCGCTGCCACCGTCGCCCTGATCGGCACGGCCGGGCCGGACGCCGACCGGCGCCGCCGTGCGGGCGGGCCGCGCTGACCGGTCACCCGCGCGAATCCCGTTCCGAGACATTGCCGATCATCGCGTTACACTGAGCGCTCTTCGCAGGGCTGCTCCCACCCCGGCGGCGCAGCCGGCTCGGGGCGGTTCTTGCTGCTCCGAGGCCCCTGGCGTTGCCGTCCTGCCCCACCGGGGCAGACAATTGAACATGCGGTCCCGAATGATCACCGGCGCCGCGCCGGACTCTCCCGGATGTCGTTGCTTGTCATGCCGTCGAGCGGATGTCCCCGGGAGAACGAAAAGGGCTTCACCGTCTAGTCAACGGTGGGGCCCTTTTCCCTTGCATGATCCGCCCCGGACGCGGATATAGTCTCCGCCGAGGACATCACGCCGATCAGTGTGCCGCATTGTTGCACGGTCAGATTCTGACGAACGGTGTTAGTTGTATCTTGATTGATCTTGTTGAATCAAGGGACGCCTCCGTCTCCTGTTCGGGTCCCGCGTTTCCGCGTGTTCCAGTCTTGGTCTCCGGCGCCTCAGTTACGTGGCGTGAGATATCTCGCGGGTGCTATAACGTGGCCTAGCGGTTCGCAGCCGATTGACTGTCGGCCTACAACCGAATTCCCGTTCCCCGGGGATTATCCGGCGCACAACCGGATCCGCTCGACGGCATGCACCACCCCACCGGCCAGCAGACCGGTGGGACATCACCAGGTCATAGGCGCACTGCGCCTATGACCTGGTCACAACGAGTGAGGGAAATCGGGCAATGACTGAGCCCGTGTGGACGCCACCGGCGCCACCTACCCCGGTCGCAGACGTGCTGACCGCATGCACCGTCACAGGTCTTGAGGGCGTGGTCTTGCAGACCGTCCTCGACCACGGCTACTCGTTGACGGAGGCGCTGCTCAGCGTCCTCGTCACCGGGGTCGTGGCGACCTGCTCGGCGCTCGCGATCCTGCGCCGGGTCAACCCCTTCGCCGGAGACGGCGGCGACCGCCCGCCGAAAACGGCCTGACCAAGTGCGCTCGTGCCGCCGGACCGGACGGTCCGGCGGCACGAGCCGGGAAGGGGAACTGTCCATGACATCAGTGCTCACGACCGGGCCGGCCCAGGCCGTGATCGTCCGGCTGACACTCAGTGCCGAGATCCGGACCCTGATCGAGGAGTCCGGTCTCGCATACCGCAGGATCGACGATCTGAGCCGGCGCCGGGGCGGATACGTGCTGTCCGCGGCGTCGATCTCCCGGGTGGCCACCGGCAAGGTGGTGCCCGCCTGGCCGTGGCTCGAGCAGCTGCTGAAGCTCCTCGGCGTGCCGCCACAGGTGATCGAACACGTGTGGCGGCCCAAGCTCACCCAGGCGATCGCCGTGACCAACGCGCACGACATCAACGAACGCACCGCCGGGCTCCTCGCCGGCTCGGCCGGCGGGGCGACCTGCCCGATCTGCTTCGCCTGGGCGGTCGACCCCGACGGCCACCAGCGCTGGCACGAGGAGCAGGCGAAGCCGCCCGCCGACGCCGGGAAGCGTCACCGCTTCGGTATGCGTGGCGCGTTCAACCGGTCCATGAAGACGCCCAGCTGAACCGATCTGCGACCCCGTCGGTGCCCGAGCCGGACAACCCGGCTCGGGCACCGGTGTGTTCAGGGGCGACCCGGCGTCACACGGTGAGGATCAGGGTGCCGTCGTCGTCCTCGTGGATGGCGTACACCCGCAGCGGGGGCTGGCCGGTGGTGGAGCAGCCCGTCGCCAGGTCGTACACGTGCTGATGCAGCGGGCAGATGACGACCTTCGCGTCGATGAGGCCGTCGGCGAGGGGACCGCCGGCGTGGGGGCAGACGGCGGACACGGCCCGCAGGCCGCCGCGCCGCGGCCGGAACACCGCGACCTGGTGGCCGTCGACGGCGTACGCGCGGCCTTCACCGACCGGGATGTCCGTGACCGGTCCGAGGTGGTAGCTGGTGGCGGCCGTTTCGGGATCGGTGGTCGCGGTCATCGGACCGGCACCTGGGGCAGCACGACCAGCGGCAGTGACGTGCGGAACTGGCCGGGGACGGCCGGGTCGAGGTCGTCCTTCCACGGGTCGCGGTACGCGGCCACGGCCGCCTCCATCCGTTCGTCGAGGCCGGCGCCGATCCCTTCGCTGTCCTCGACGATCAGCGCGCGCAGACGGTCGATGCCCAGCCGTGGGACGAACGCGTAGGTGCGTTCGAGCCAGTTCGCATTTTCGCGGTAGTACTGCAGGAAACGGCCCGTCAGCCGCATCACCTCGGCGGGGGTGCCGACGGTGGCGAGGAGGTCGCCCTTGCGGATGTGGGCGCCGGCGGCGCCGCCGACGTAGATCTCCCAGCGGCCGCCGTCGATCGCGACGACGCCGAGGTCCTTCACGTACGCCTCGGCGCAGTTGCGGGGGCAGCCGGTGACGGCGAGCTTCATCTTGCCGGGGCTCTCCAGGCCCTGGAAGCGGGACTCGATCGCGATGCCGAGCGCGGTGGAGTCGCCGAGGCCGAACCGGCAGTAGTCGGACCCGACGCACGTCTTCACGGTGCGCATGCTCTTGCCGTACGCGTACCCGGACGGCATGTCGAGGTCGGCCCACACCTTCGGCAGGTCCTCCTTGCGGATGCCGAGCAGGTCGATGCGCTGCCCGCCGGTGAGCTTGACCAGCGGCACCGCGTACTTGTCGGCGACGTCGGCGATGCGGCGCAGCTGGTTCGGGGTGGTGACGCCGCCCTTCATCTGCGGCACGACGGAGAACGTGCCGTCGCGCTGGATGTTGGCGTGGACGCGGTCGTTGATGAACCTGGCGTCGCGTTCGTCGACGTAGTCGTCGCCCCACAGCATCCGCAGCAGCGACACGAGCCCCATCTTGCTCTTCGCGTCCTCCTCGCCGCCGGCGAGCGCGTCGAACACGGCGGAGACGCTGCGCAGGTTCTGCGCGCGGATCGCCGCGACGAGGTCCGGTTTCCGCATCGGTACGCCCGGCACGTACCAGTCGGCGGACGGGTCCTGCTCGGCGGTGCCGCCCGCGGCCCAGTCGACGATCTGCGCCACGAGTGACTTGCAGGAGCCGCAGCCCTTCCCGGCCCTGGTGCGTTCCATGACCCCGGACAGCGTCTTCGTGGCCTGTACCGCCTCGGTGATCGCATTCTTGGTGACGCCGTTGCAGTTGCACACCTGCGCGTCGCCGGCCAGCTCCGCGGCGCTTTCCGAGGCGGTGGGCCCGCCGAGGTCGAACAGCAGCCGGACCCGTTCCTCCGGCAGCGGCAGCCCCCGCTCGTACGCCTGCATCAGGAACCCGACCTTCGACACGTCGCCGAGGAGGGTGGCGCCGACGAGCCGGTCGTCGCGGATGATGACGCTCTTGTACACGCCGCGGCCCGGCTCGGCGAACACCACGAACTCGTCGCCGGGCGCCGGCGTGCTGATCCCCATCGCGGCGACGTCGACGCCGGCGACCTTCAGCTTCGTCGCGGTCCGCGACCCGTGGTAGGCGGCGTGCACGTCGCGCCCGGTCACGTGGTCGGCGAGGACCCGCGCCTGCTCCCACAGCGGCGCCACCAGGCCGTACGTCTCGCCGCGGTGCTGCACGCACTCCCCCACCGCGTAGATGTCGGGTTCGTCGAGGCAGCGCAGCTGGTCGTCCACGACGATGCCACGCTCGACGGTCAGGCCGCTGACCTCGGCGAGGGTCGTGTCGGGGCGGATGCCGGCGGCGACGACGACCATGTCGCACGGGATCACCCGGCCGCCGGAGAGCCGGACACCCTGCACCTTCTCCTTGCCTTCGACCGCTTCGGTACGGGCGGTGAGCTCGACGGTGATGCCGAGCCGCTCGACGCCCGCCCGCAGGATCGCGCCGCCCTGCGCGTCCAGCTGCGCGTTCATCAGGTGCCCGGCGGCGTGCACGAGCGTCACCGCGACCCCGTGCGCCTGGAGGCCGCGGGCGGCCTCCAGGCCGAGCAGTCCGCCGCCGATGACGACGGCGCGTTCGTGGTCCCGCGCGTACCGGATCATGCCGCGGGTGTCGTCGATCGTCCGGAACGTGAAGACACCCTGGTGGTAGCCGCGTTTCGGGTGGTGCATGTTGTCGATCGGCGGGATGAACGGCCGGCTGCCCGTGGCGATGATCAGCTTGTCGTAGCGCAGCTCGTCGCCGTTGCCGTCGAGGACGACCTTCGCGAACCGGTCGATGCGTTCGACCCGTACGCCGGCGCGCAGGTCGATGCCGTTCGCCTCATACCACGGCAGGCTGTTGAGGAAGATGCCGTCCTCGTCCTCCGCGCCGGACAGCACGTTCGACAGCATGATCCGGTTGTAGTTGCCGTACGGCTCCGCCCCGTACATCGTGATCGTGAACCGGTCCCGCCCGCCGCGCTCCAGGATCTCCTCCACCGCCCGCGCGCCGGCCATCCCGTTGCCGATGACGACGAGTCGCTGCATCAGACCTCCACGAGCCCGAGGTCCACGACGATCGCCCCGCTGACGCCTTCCGGGGCGCCGACGAGCAGCTCCACGACCGTCCCGGCGTCGAGGTCCTCGACGACCCGCAGCGGCACGTGCACGTCGCTCTTCGCCCCGATCGGGAAGTACCGCATCGGCGTGCCGTCCCTGGTCAGCACCACGTACACCAGCTCGTCGGTGGTGTTGCCGCCGCGGAAGTACACCGTCTGCGTCACCACCCCGAGCGGCACGGTGTAGCTGAGCGCCGCGTCGACCGCCACCGGCGCGTCGATCCCTTTCCCGACGAACGGGTACACACCCTGCAGAAACCGTGGCGTCGACCGCACCTGACCCGTCCTCTCCACCGACCCGCACCGGACTTCCCGCGATCGTGTCCGCCGGCCGTTACACCCCCATACCGCTGTTGTTTCGCGCCGTCGCCGCCTTCCTCTTCGACCCGCACCGCAGGCTGTGAGCCGTTTTTCGCGTTGCGGCGGCCGGAGCGGCTCCGCAGGATCTGATCTATGACGATCGAGATCAGGCCCGTCACGCGGGACGAGGCGCCCGCGTACCTGCGCGTGCTGCCGTACGTCAACGGGCTGCCGCACTGGGAGCCGGCGCCGGCGGCGTGGCACGGCGGGCCCGAGGCGTGGCCGCCGCCGAACCGGCCGGCGACACCGGAACAGGTGGCCCGCTGGGTCGAGGAGGTCGTCACGGCCGGGCACTTCCACCCGCAGGCGGCGTTCGACGGCGGCAAGGTCGTGGGCGGGCTCGGCGATGCTGTCGCTGGCGATCACCGTCCCCGGCCTGCGTGAGGTGCCGTTCGGCGGGGTGACCGCGACCGCGGTGATCGCGACGCACCGGCGGCGGGGCCTGCTGCGCGGCATGATGCAGGCGATGTTCGACGAGGCCCTCGACCGGGGCGAGCCGCTCGCCGCGTTGAGCGCCAGCGAGGGCGGCATCTACGGCCGGTACGGGTTCGCGCCCGCGACCCGGCGGACCCGCTGGGACCTGGACCGCGCCGAGGCCGCGTTCGCCGACGCGGACCCGCCCGCGGGGTCACTGGAGCTCGTCGACGCCGCGACCGCCCGGCAGGCGTGGCTCCGCGTCCACGAGGAGGCCCGCCTGCCGGCAGGTCGGCGAGCTGCGACCGGTGCCCCGCAAGTGGAACGGGCTCAGCGACGACGCCACCGGCCCGGACGGCCCCACCCGGTACCTCATCCACCGCTGCCCACAGGGAGACGTCGACGGCGTCGCGAACTTCCGGCTGCCGTGGACGCCGCTCGTCGAGCACACCGGCACCCTCGTCGTCGACGCGCTGCAGGCGGCTTCCGTGGACGCGTACCGGGCGATGTGGATGCTGCTGACCGACTTCGACCTCACCCGGCGCGTCACCGCCCCGACCCGGCCCGCCGACGAGCCGCTGCGGTGGATGCTGCGCAACCCGCGCGCCCTGCGGGTCACCCGCCAGTCCGACAACCTGTGGCTGCGCGTCCTCGACCTGCCGGCGGCGCTCACCGCACGGTCGTACGACACCACCGCCGACCTCACGATCGCCGTGGACGCCGACCCGATGTGCCCTCGCAACACCGGCACGTGGCGGCTGTCGGCGACCCCGACGGCGCGACCTGCATCCCCACCCGGACCCGGCCCGACCTGACGCTGACCGTCCAGGCGCTCGGTTCCCTGTACCTCGGCGGCATGTCCGCGGCGCTGCTGGCCGCCGCCGGCCACATCCGTCCCCACCACGACGGCGCCGTCCCCGCCCTCGGCCGGCTCTTCCGCACCGACCCGGAGCCGTTCAACTCCTTCGCCTTCTGACCCCGCCCGCCGCATGACCGGTCAACATGCAGACGCCCTCGCCGGGCCGGTACAGCGGACGACCGCTGCCGCGAACACGGGTGGTGTGACCTGCCGGGAATTTTCGGATTACGGTTTCCGGTAATCCGCAAAGGCCGTCAGGCGAGGTCGGCGCCGTACACGTGGTCGACGGTCATCGACATCAGCACCCGGCGGTCGGAGACCATCACCGTACGGTACTCGTCCCAGTCGGGGTGTTCGCCGGCGGCGCGGCGGTAGTAGTCGACGAGGGCCTCGACCTCGGGGCCGTGCGGGTCGGTGCCGGGGCCGGTGAGGGTGGCGATGCCCTCGGCGGTCGCCCACGACCTGCCGTCGGCGCCGGTGACCTCGAGCGTCGCCCGTGGGTCGCGGCGCAGGTTCGCGGTCTTCGCCCGGCCCTGTGTCATCGACACGAGGATGACCCCGGCGGCGCGGTCGTAGAACGGCATGACCGGGGACAGTTGCGGGCGGCCGTCGGCCTTGATGGTGGCCAGGACCCCGAGCCGGCTGGCGGCGAGCAGGTCGTGCGGGTCGAACGTCATGACAGAATCGTCAACGTTCACACCGGTCGAAGGTCAAGCGGGGGCGCTCATGCTGATCGGGGAGCTGAGCCGGCGCACCGGCGTGCACGCGCACCAGCTGCGCTACTACGAGGCGCAGGGCCTCCTGGAGCCGGGCCGGGCCGCGAGCGGCTACCGCGACTACGCCGACGACGCGGTGGTGACCGTCGCGCAGATCCGTCACCTGCTGGAGGCCGGGCTGTCGACGCAGGAGATCCGGGCGCTGCTGCCGTGCGCTTCTGGTGCCGTGCCCGAGCTCGAGCCGTGCCCGGAGCTGCTGGACACGCTCCGTGCCAGGCTGCACGGGCTCGACGGGCACATCGACGCGCTGTCCCGGTCTCGGGACGCGCTGCGCGGCTACATCACCGCCACCGAGCGGCGGGCGGCGCGCATCCGTTGACCGGCGTGGGTTCCGCGCTGGCCGGGTTCGGTTTCTCGCTCGGGCTGATCGTCGCCATCGGCGCGCAGAACGCGTTCGTGCTGCGGCAGGGGCTGCGCCGCGAGCACGTCGGCCCGGTCGTGGCGATCTGCGCGGCCGCCGACGCGACCCTGATGAGCGCCGGGATCGCGGGTCTCGGCGTCGTCGTGGCCGGCGCGCCGGCGGTCCTGACGGTCGTGCGGTGGGCGGGTGCCGCGTTCCTGCTCGGTTACGCGGTCCTCGCCGCCCGCCGGGCGCTGCGACCGGCCGCGTTGACCCCGCTGGACCATCCGCCGGCGGCGTTGCGGGCGACGCTGCTGGCGTGCCTGGCGTTCACGTTTCTCAATCCGCACGTGTACCTCGACACGGTGGTCCTGCTCGGCACCGTCGCGCACCAGCATCAGGACCGGTGGGCGTTCGGCGCTGGTGCGGCGGCCGCGAGCCTGCTGTGGTTCGCCGCCCTCGGTTTCGGTGCCCGCCGGCTGGCGCCGCTGCTGGCCCGCCCTGCGGCGTGGCGGGTCGTCGACGCCGCGATCGCCGTCGTCATGGCGGCGCTGGCCGTCTCGCTGGTGAGCGCCTGACCAGGAGCGCCGGCTCCCACGTACACCGGCGGCACAGGACGACTGGACAAGCGGTGGCCAACACCTCGGCGGTGCCGTGGCGGGGACACAGGACAGCGGCCGGTGCCGATATGTTGCCGGGATGGACGTGCATGCGCGGTTCATCCGTGACCGGCGGGTCCCTGTCGGCATCGCGCGGCGGCTCGCCGGGCTCGGGCACGCCGGGATCCTCCGGGTCCGGGCCGCCGCGGGCGACGAGGGCTGCGCGCAGGTGCTCGCTGAGCACGACCCGGACGACGCCGCGCTGGACCGGTTCACCGACGCGGGATGGTTGCCGGTGCTGCGGGGCCGCGCCGCCGCCCTGCACGGGCGGGGGCGGACCGGCGACGCGTTGGCGCTGCTCACCCCCTGCGTGGACGATCACCGGGTGGCGCGGGAGGTCGCGGCGCTGCTCGGTGCGCAGGGCCGCGTCGAGGAGGTGTTCGCGCTGCTGGTACCGCGGCTGGGCGAGGCGGGGGTGGCCGCGGCCCTGTTCGAGGTGGCGGCCGCGGCCGGTCGCGGCGACGAGGCGTTCGCGGTCCTGGAGCCGCTTGCCGCCGGTTCGGCGCACGTGGCGGGGGTGGTCGCGGCGGAGCTGGAGCGGCGGGACGCGGTGGATGAGGCGGTCGCGGTGCTGCGGCCGCACGCCCCGTACGTGCTGGATCAGGCGGGGCGGCTGCTGCACCGGCACGGCCGGGCCGGTGACCTGCGGGACTGGGCGGCCGACGTCGCCTGCCGCGGCTACCGCGACGGCCGCCTCACGATGTGGCTGGCCGAGGTGCTGGAGCGGCAGGGTGACGTCGACGGTGCCGCTGACGTGCTCAAACCGTTCGACGGGGTGCCGCTGGCTCAGCTGTACAGCCGCAACGGCCGGGTCGAGGAGGCGGTCGCGATCCTGACCGAGCTGGCCACCCGCGGCGACGATCCCGAGTGCGCCCTGCACACCCTCGGCGGGATCGCCCCGGACGCGGCCCTGGCGTTGCTGGAGGACACGCACGACGTGGACCTGCTCATGATCCGGGTGGAGCTGCTCGTCGAGCGTGGCCGGGTGCCCGAGGCGGTCGCCGCCCTGCGGGCCTGCCCCGACCATGACCTGCCGTCGGTGCGGGCGCGGCTCGGTGAGCTGCTCGCCGGGCAGGGCCGTGAGGACGAGGCGATCGCGGCGCTGTCGGACCCGGCCGGGCTTGCGCCGGCGACGTTGCTGGCGGAGCTGCTGCTGCGGCGCGGGCAGGTCCAGGACGCCCTCGACGTCCTGGACCGTTACCACGACCGCAGGCGGTGACCGCGCACGTCTTCACGCTGTATTGCCGATCTCGCCGGCCGCCTCACGTCCTGAGGCGGTGAGCGCGTTGCTCGCGCCGTCAGGTGGTGAGTGCGGCCTTCGCCGCGCGGCTCGCGTCGTCCACCAGCACCTCGGTCCAGCCTCTGGCGACGCCGTCGAGGGCGGTCGCGGCGACGAACGCGGGGTCGAGCTTCGGCACGTCCCAGCCGGCCATCATGTCGGTGTCGGCGGCGCCCAGGTGCACGCCGGTGACGTGGGTGCCCTGCTTCGCCAGCTCGAGCCGCACCCCGTTGGTCAGGCTCCACTGGGCGGCCTTCGCGGCGCTGTAGGAATTCGCGCCGTCGTAATTCGCCCATGACAGCAGCGACAGGACGTTGAGGATCGCGCCGCCGCCGTTCGCCGCGAGGACCGGCGCGAACGCCCGGATCACCTGCAGCGTCCCGAAGTAGTGCGTCTCCATCTCCAGGCGGACGGCGTCGAGCGGGCTGCCGAGGAGGTTGGTGTACGTCGCGACGCCCGCGTTGTTCACCAGCAGCGTCACGTCCTTCGCGGCGCCGGCGGCTTCCTCGATGCTGCCGGGGTCCGTGACGTCCAGCCGCAGCACCCGCACGCCGGGCAGGTCGACGGTGCGCGGGTCGCGGGTCGCGTGCGGTGGCGTACACGGTCGCGCCGCGGTTGAGCAGCTCCTGGGTGAAGTGCCGGCCGAGGCCGCGGTTGGCGCCCGTGACGAGCGCGACCGATCCGTTGATGTCCATGCCGGTTACGCTAAAACCTGACGTTGACGTCAGAGGCAAGTGTGCCGGGCGTGAGGAGGGTCGCAGGTGCGGATCGGGGAGCTCGCGACGAGGGCGGGCGTCAGCGTGCGGGCGCTGCGCTACTACGAGGAGCAGGGCCTGCTGGGCGCGGACCGCAGCCCGTCCGGGCAGCGCCACTACCCGGACGGCGCCGTCGACCGGGTGATGCTGGTGCAGCAGCTGTACGCGGCGGGCCTGTCCAGCCGCCGCATCCTGGACCTGCTGCCGTGCGTATACACCGGCCACGCGACCCCGGAAACCCTGCGGCTGCTGGCGGAGGAGCGGAGCCGGATCGACGCGCAGGTCGCCGGTCTCACCGCCACCCGGGACCGTCTCGACGCGGTGATCGCCGCCGCCGAGGCCAGCGTCACCGACGGCTGCGTCCCCCCAGCGACCGCCTGACGACGCCGCTCTTTCCGACGACGTCACCGGCCCCGCGACGGCGCTACGCTGATGGATGCCGCCGGGCGGCGTCGTTACCGATTTTCGATTTCCGTATTGCCGTCAATTACCGTCGGCGGCATGCCGTCGCTCGTGACACCGGCACTGCCGGTAGGGACCCTCGCCGCATCCGTTCAGCCGGTGCTGGACGGCGACGGCCTGCGGTTGCGGCCGTGGCTGCCCGCCGACGTGGACGCGGTGGTCGAAGCCTACTCCGATCCTGACATCCAACGCTGGCACTGCCGGTCGATGAATGCCGCGGAGGCCCGCGACTGGATCGCCCGCTGGCCGGCGCGCTGGCGGGCGGAGACCGGCGCCGGCTGGGCCGTCACCGCCGGCGGCCGGGTCGCCGGGCAGATCAGTCTCCGCACGATCGACCTCGCCGAAGGGCTGGCGGAGGTGTCGTACTGGGTGCTGCCGTCCGCCCGTGGCCGGGGCGTCGCGGGGCGGGCCCTGGCGGCGCTGACCGGGTGGTCGTTCGGGACGCTCGGCCTGCACCGGGTCGAGGTCTGCCACTCGACGGCGAACGTGCCGTCGTGCCGGGTCGCGGGCCGCGCCGGGTACGCGCTGGAGGGCACGAAACGCGGCGAGGCCCGCCACACCGACGGCTGGCACGACATGCACCTACACGCGCGGGTCGCCGAGGTGCCGGGCGAAGAACCGCACTGAGCTGTCGTGCTCGAACGCCGGGACGTCCCCGTGCCCGCCGGGGTTCGCGTGCAGCGTCTTGTCCGCGGACCCGAGCGCGTCGAACAGCGCGAGCGCCTGCTCGCGGGGCACGAGCTCGTCGTGCCACTGCAGCAGGAACTCCACCGGCACCGTCACCTCCGCCGCCGCGTCGAGCGGGCCGGCGGCGAGACCGAGGACGGTGGCGCCGATGCGGGGTTCGGCCGCGACCAGCGGGATGCCGATCCCGGCGCCGAGGGACGTTCCCCAGTACCCGACGGGCCCGTCCGCCAACGCGTCGATGACGGCCTGCCAGTCGGGCACGGCGAGCGCCGCGAGCGCCGCGTTGAACGCGACGACCTCCGGCAGGCTCGGCCGCCGGCCGTGCCACGGTGGGGTGATCGGGGGCCGGTCGCCGTGCCCGGGTGCGTCGATCGCGGCGACGGTCGCGCCGAGCCCGGTCACGAACCGGTGCGCGCCGGCGACGACGGCGGGTGCGGCCTTGTGCTGGCGTCCGCCGTGCCCGATGAGGATCAGCGGTCCGCCGCCCCCGCCGGCCGGGGTCCACAGGGTGCCGGGGATGTCGCCGAGGACGAACTGCCTGCCGCAGATGCCGTCGGCGGTCGTGCTGGAGATGTACCGCACAGGTGTGCTGCCTTCCGGGATGCCGTGTCGCGGGCGCCCCGGCCGGTCACCTGGGTCAGGTGAGCCGTTCGACCATCGGGGAAGGGAGCACCCGTCCTGTCACCACGTGCACGGGTCTCACCTCCTCGGGTCGGGTCGGTCACCGGCGACGGTAGCAGGCCCGGTCATGAACTCGCCGGCCGGTCGCAGCCTGACCCGCAGCATCGACTCGGCGAGAGCGCTGGTGAGCCGCACGTCCAGCGGTCGGTTCGGGAACAGGTCCCTGCTGCGGGCGGCCGGTATCGTCGCGGGGTCCAGGCCGTCGCGGGCGGCGACGAGCAGGCCGAGCTCGTGCCGGCTGATCGGCTGCGGACCGGCGATGTTGAGCACGCCGCGGTGGCTGCCGGCGGCGACCTCGAGCAGCGCGGCGGCGAGGTCGTCGACGTGGACCGGCATCCGGATCTCGTCGGTGAACAGCGCCCCCTGCACCCGCCCGGACGCCAGGTCGTGGGTGAGGACCTCGTGCGCGCCGCGGCCGTCGCCGAGGATCGTCGAGGTCCGGACCAGCACCGCGTCCGGGTGGATCGCGGCGACGGCGGTCTCGGCGGCGGCCTTCGCCGCGCCGTACCGGTATGTCGGGTCCGGTGATGCGGTTTCGTCGTAGTGGATCTCCCGGCCGGAGAACACGGCGTCGCTGGACATGTGCACGAGCCGGATGCCGGCGCCGGCGGCGGCGACCGCGACGTTGGCGGCGCCGTCGGCGATGGACGCCCAGTCGCCGCGGTCCCGTCCCGCGGCCGTGTGGATGATGACGTCGGGGCGGGTGTCGCGCAGCAGCGCGCCGATCGCCGGCCGGTCGCGGATGTCGAGGCGCACGTCGCCGCCGCGGGCCCGGTTCGCGAACCAGGTGCCGGTGACGGTCCATCCGCCGGCGGTGGCCTGCTCGTACACGCGCCGCCCGAGCGAACCGGTCGCGCCTGTCACCAGGAGTGTCCCCGTCATGGGCATGGATCTTATGCGGTGCCGCGCCGATCCTGGCCCGGTCCTGGCCCGGTCCTGCACGGCAGCGCGGGTGGACGCCGAGGTGGGATCCTGCTGGTCAGGTGGCCGCCCCGAACCATGTCCCGAGGCGGATGTCGAGGTCCGCCTGGTCGTCGCCGGCCCACGCGACGTACCCGTCGGGGCGCAGCAGCACCGCCGGCACGTCGAGGTCGTCGCTGACGTCGACGACGTGGTCGACGTGGTCGACGCGGTCCGCCCAGCCTCCGGCCGACAGCCGGCCCGTCTGGTCGAGCAGCAGTCCCCTGCCGGCATGCATCAGCTGGTACAGGCGGCCCTGCTTGAGCGGGACGTCCCGCAGCCGCCGGCCGACGAGATCGTGGCCGCCGCCCAGGTCGTACCGGACGGAGATCGCGGTGATCTTCTCGATGAGGTGCCGGTTGACCTCCTCGAAGCTCATCAGCTCCGCCAGCAGCCGGCGCACCGCCTGCGGGCCCGGCTCCGTGCGCAGCAGCTCCGTCTGCGCCCGGACGTTGTCCAGCACGTCCTCGGCGACCGGGTGCCGCTCCGCGTGGTATGTGTCGAGCAGCCCGTCCGGCGCCCACCCGCCGACGGCCGCGGCGAGTTTCCAGCCGAGGTTGACCGCGTCCTGGATGCCGAGGTTCAGCCCCTGCCCGCCGAGCGGCGGGTGGACGTGCGCGGCGTCGCCGGCGAGGAACACCCGCCCGGCCCGGTACTGTTCGGCGTGCCGGGTGCCGTCGCCGAACCGCGACAGCCACCGCGGCGAGTGCACCCCGAAGTCGGTGCCGGCGAATACCTGCAACTGTTTCCGGAAATCCTCCAATGTCGGCGGCACGCCGCGGTCCTCGGCGACCCCGTCCGCGGGCACCACGACCCGGTACGGGCCGCTGTCACCGGACCGTCCGAGCCCGAACCGCAGCTGCGTCTTACGGATCTCGGCGACGATGCTGGTCACCGTCTCCGGCGCCGCGGTCACCTCCATCTCGCCGAGCAGCGTGTCGGCGCGGCTCGGCTCGCCGGGGAACGCGATACCTGACAACCTGCGGACGGTGCTGCGCCCGCCGTCGCATCCGACCAGGAACCGTGCCGTGTGCCGGGTGCCGTCGGCGAGGTCGACGGTCACCCCGTCCGGGTCCTGCGCGACCCCGACGACCTCACGGCCGCGCCTGATGTCGGCGCCGAGGTCCGTGGCGTGCTCGGCGAGGAGCCGTTCGGTCACCGGCTGCGGGATGCCGAGGACGTACCCGTGGGCGGTGTCCAACGCCGGCGCCGGTTTCGTGATCCCGGCGAAGAACCCGCCGACCGGGGACCGCCGCCCGTTGTCGAGAAACCGTTCCAGCAGTCCCCGCTGGTCCATGAGTTCGATGCTGCGCACGTGCAGCCCGAGCGCTTTCACGTACGCGGCGGGCTGTGGCTCCTTCTCCAGCACCATCACGTCGACGCCGTGCAGCCGCAGTTCGGCGGCGAGCATCAGCCCCGTCGGCCCACCCCCGGCGATGATCACGTCACGCATGAATTCCCCCATTCGCCACGAATGGAGCATTCTGCCGCACGTCCGTGGTCTTGCCGCAAGCCCCGGGGTGCGATATACGTTAGAAGTGGCAGGGAGCGTTTCTCCTTGCCTCTCTTGTTTCCGCGCCCGGATCGTTTGCCGCCCGCCGGGTGGTCAGGTCAGGTGCCGCTCGATCCCGTCGGTCATCCGCCCGAACTCCGCGACCAGGTCGACGCCGTACCGGTTGGCGAGCACGAGCACCGACCACAGGCAGTCCGCCAGCTCATGCCCGAGCCGGTCCCGGGCGTCCGGGATCTCCCGCCGCCCGTCCACCGCCATGACCAGCTTGGCGAGGTCCCCGACATCCCCGACGAACCCCAGCGCCAGGTCCCCGGTCGTCCACGCCCCGCGCCCCGCGGCGGTGTTGTGCTCGTCGTACAGGGCGGCGATCTCAGCGGCCCGTGCCTGCAACATCGAAAGATCCATTGCCGGAATCTACATTCGGGTCCGCGGTGCCGGGTCCAGGACGTAGCGGCGCAGTCTGACCGGGCTGCCGTCGTCGGCGACCCAGTCCGCGTCCGTCGTGGTGAGGTGCCGCCAGCCGGTCGCCTCGTAGAAGGCCGTGGCCGCGGACCGCCGTTCCTCGGTGACGTCGAGCGTCAGCACGTGGCCGTGCCGGGCCGCCCACGACACCACGCAGGCGACCAGCGCCCCGGCGACGCCGCGGCGGCGTGCCCCTGGGGCGACGTACAGCCGGGACAGGTCCGCCCGTCCGGTGTGCGCGGCAACGTCACCGCCGCCGTCGTGCAGGTACCGGACGGCGACGTGGCCGACGATGGCACCGGTGGGGTCTTCGGCGAGCCAGGCCTGGAGCAGGTGCGGCGGGTTGAGCCAGCGGCGCGGGTCCGCCGGCCAGCGCAGCGGGTATCCGTCGGTCTCGTGCACGGCCCTGAGCATCTCGATGCAGGTGTCGAGGTCGTCCGGTTGCCGGAGCCGCATTGTCGGGTGCCGCATTCGACAATTCTCGGCCGGGACGCCTTGGCGTGGGTCTCAGCGTCCACGGAAGCGACCTCTGGTGGCGTGGCGCAGGGACGACGAGACCGGGCCTGCCCGGCGACGGGGCGCGGCGTCGCGTCCCGCTCAGGCTGGTTCCGCGTAGCGGGCGGCGATGGCGGCGGCGCGGTCGCGCAGGGACGTGCGCAGCCATTGCGGGGTCAGGGCTTCGGCGTTCGTGGCGAGCTGCCACAGCGCCCATTCGGCGTGCCGGCCGTCCTGGAACGTGACCTCCATCCGCAGCCAGCCGTCCTCGTCGGTGGTTTCGGTGAGGACGGCTAGGGCGGTGCCGACGAGGCCCTCCCGGCGGGCGGGGTGCAGCCGGACCAGGACGGTGACCTGGTCGCCGCCGGTCCGGAACCGGGTGCTGCGTTCCTGCCAGGCACGGTCCAGGTCGATGCGGTCGGGCCGCTCGGCGGGCTCGTCGAGCTCCTCGGCGGCCACGATCCGGGACAGCCGGTAGGTGCGGTCCGCGCCGGATCTCGTGGCCAGCAGGTATCCCTGGTCGCGGACCGTGACGAGGCCGACCGGGTCGACGGTGCGCCACGTCGGGCTCTGGCGGACCAGCGCGTAGTGGATGCGCAGCTTGTGGCCGGCGAGGACCGCTCGGCGCACCTCGGCCATGACCGCGTCGGGGACCTCCTCGCCGACCTGCCGGCGCGCGAGCAGGTCGGTCTCCGGGTCGATCAGCAGCCGCTGGACCGCGCCCGCCGCCGTGGTCCGGTAGCTCTCCGGCAGCGCGTCCACGACCTTGCGCATCGCGGAGGCGAGCGCCGACCCGAGCCCGAACGCCTGCGCGCCGCTGCGGGAACCGGCGACCAGCAGGGCGAGCGCCTCGTCGTGGTTCAGGCCGGTCAGCTCCGTCTGGAAACCGGGCAGCAGCATGAACCCGCCGTGCCGGCCGCGTTCGGCGTACACGGGGACACCGGCCGCGGACAGCGCCTCGATGTCGCGCAGGACGGTGCGGGTCGACACCTCCAGCTCACGGGCGAGGGTCGCGGCGGACAGCCGCCCGCGCTGGCGGAGCAGCAGCACCAGCGAAACCAGCCGGTCGGCGCGCATCCGGGAACCTTCCTGCAATACACGACACAGGATGTCGTGATTCGTTGGCAGGCTCATCACCACGGACGGCCCGCCCGTCCACCCGATCCGAATGGAGCAGATGTGGCATTGCAACGAACGGCGGTCAACCCGGTCGCCTGGTCGCTCGACATGGGATTCAACCAGGCCGAGCTCGTCTCCGGGGAGACCCGCACCCTGTACTGCTCCGGGCAGACCGCGATGAGCGCCGACGGCCGCCCCATGCACGACGGTGACATGGCCGCGCAGCTGGCGTTGAGCCTCGAAAACCTGGAGGCCGTCCTCGCCGAGGCCGGCATGTCCCTGGAGAACCTGGTCCGGCTGAACGTGTACACGACCGACGTCGACCTGCTGTTCCCGCACTACGGCGTCCTCGCGTCCCGGCTCGGCGCCGCGAAGGTCGCGCCTGCCACGACGATGCTCGGCGTGACCCGCCTCGCGATCCCGGGTCAGCTCGTCGAGCTGGAGGGGACCGCCGTCGCGTGACGCGACCCGCTGTGCTCGTGCCAGGCGGCTCGGCACGAGCACAGCGGCAGGCATCCGGCGGGGCGTGCACGCGCTACCCGCCGCTGATCACCTTGCCGCCGAGACCTGACCGGGACGTGGGCTGGCCGACGAGCTCGACCAGCACCTCGTCGCGGCAGTCGTCGCCGAACACGGCGGTGACGGCGTCGGTGAACGCCGAGACGAGCCGCGCGACGACACCGGCGGCGTCCGGCCGGGCGAACACCTCCTCACGCATGCCGAAGGTGACCGACGGCGCGGCAGCGGCGACCGGCACTCCGCCGCGGGCCCACCGCCCGGCCGGGATGCCGATGAGCCTGACGTCGACCGACGGCCGGGCCCATTCGCCGTACACGGACACGACGGCGTCGGTGAGTTCCCTGATGAGGCCGGCCTCTCGCCCGGCGAGGTCGGTTTCGAGAGCGTGGAGCGTCACGTGGGGCATCGGCGGCTCCTCGATGTCGGACGGCGGCGATGGACGAGCATAGGTCGCCCGACCGGCCACCGGCACCGCGTTTCCCGGCAGGTCACCGGTGTCGTTCGCCGGCCCACGCCACGTCGGTGACGACGAACCCGGGCAGCGCCACGTCAGCGGCCGACGTGACCTGGAAGGCGCCCCCGCGGGATTGCGGTTCCCAGCCTGCACGTAATCCGTAATCGATGAGCGCCCGGACGTCCGCGGCGGCCGGGTACGGGTACGCGTCCTCCTCGGCGGCGACCGGTTGACGTCGTACGGTCAGGTCGGCCTGCAGCGCGCAGCCGGTCCGGCCGGCGCCCCACACGCGGATGCGGATGCACCGGTGCTGCCGGCCGTCCGGGCCGGACGCGGCGCGGATCTGCGCCGTCCACGTGTACTCCCGGTCGTCGATGTGCAGTTTCCGCAGCCTCGACCTCATCCGCGCATGATCCCACCGGCCCGCGCAGGCCGCCGCCGGTTATCCCGTTGGCTCCGGTTTGTGATGGCAGAATCCCGCCGTGCTCTGTCATGCGTGTGATCGGGAGATGGTGCGGTGGGATCTCCCGCCGTCGCGGTGGTTCCGCGAGACGTGGGTGTGCACGTGGTGCCACGCGGACACCCGACTCGGACATGTGGATGGCGAGGTGTCGCGGGGGATCTACCAGCGGTGGGACCTGCGGTGGGAGGCGGCGTGCACGGACATGCTGCCGGACCCGCGCCGGCATGCGTACGGGTTGTTCCGCGCCACGCTGTGCGGGATCGAACGGCCGGACATGACGGGTTCCCAGTTCGGCATGTGGGGCGGCCGCCCCGGCGAGTGCCCGGCGTGCACGGCGGCGGCTCGCGCCATCGACGCGCGGTGGCCGGTGCAGCGGCGCGACGCCGGTGACGTCTTCGTTGACATCACTCCCCTGCCGCTCCCCCGGGACGTGCCGGGCCACGTCAGCCCGCCCGATGAGCTCGGCCTCCCGGACCTGCGGTTGCCGGAGCTGCCGCAGCGGACCGGGCGGGTCATTCCCCGCCCCATCCGCGCCGCGGACGACACCGGCCAGCCGGCCGGTGACGCCGGTGACGTGGACAACGGGTTCCGTCAGGTCGGTGCCGGGGCGGCCGCGGTGCGTCTTGAGGCGTTCTGGCCGGGGGTCGGTCTCGGCCAGTACCGGCCGTACGACAGGCGGCAGCGGACCTTCGCCTGGTTCCAGGCGTACCCGCTGCACACGCTGCCGCGACTGGATGAGGCGTCGTTCACCGGCGACTTCTCCTGGTTCGGCGACCCCGGCGAACCACTGGACTACCGCACCGCGGTGACCGACCCGATCGCGGCGGACCTGGCCGCGGACGGGCTGACGCTGCCGGCGGACTTCGTCGCGCTCATCACCCGCGCGAACCTGCACCGCCTCCTGGACCGCGTAGGGCACCACGCCTGCTGGACCGATGTGACCGGGCCGCTGCCAAGCCCCGTGCATCCGGATGACCGGATGGTCCTGTTCTTCCGTGACCAGCAGAGCTGCATCGTGTGGTACCTGTACCTGCACCGCGACGGCGGCAGCTGCGTGGTGTGCTCCGCCGACGACTTCACCTATGAACCAGGGCCGCACTACGGACACGACACCGTGTACTGGTGCGCGCCGACAGTGGAGCTGTTCGCCTACCGGTTCCTGATCGAGGCGCGGCTCGCTACCGCGATCGATGAGCAGCTCCGCGCCGGTGACCTCGACCCGGAGCTGCTCGCGTACCTCGCCCACTACGTCCCGGGGCGACGGATGTGAGCTGAACGTCACGCAGGGGCGAGGACGCAGAACTCGTTGCCTTCCGGGTCGGTGAGAACGACCCACGAGACATCGCCCTGCCCGACGTCCGCGGGAGAGGCGCCCAGGCCCAGCAGGCGGGCCACCTCCGCCTGCTGGGTGTCGCCGCGGTACGGCACGACGTCGAGGTGCGCCCGGTGCCGTGCGCCTGGCAGGTGGGGTGTGCGAGCGAACTCCAGGAACGGTCCGGTGCCGTTCGCCGATCGCAGCAGCGCACGGTCGCTGGTCGTCTCGTGCACGGTCCAGCCCGTCGCCTCGCCCCAGAAGCGAGCCATGACCTGCGGGTCGGCGCAGTCGACGGCGACCGCGCCGATCGGCCCGCTGCCCCGGTACGGCTCCCGAGGCTCCAGGACGCAGAACTCGTTGCCTTCCGGGTCCGCCAGCACCGTCCGCCGGCCGTCCCCCTGCCCCACGTCGGCGAGCGTCGCACCGATTTCCTGCAGGCGTGCGACCAGTTGCAGGTAATGGACACCGGAGGTGGTGGCGAGTTCGAGGTGCGCACGGTAGTGCACCGTCGAGGGGTCAGGGACGGCGATGGCGTCGACGCACACGGGCGCGTCGGGGTCGGTCCAGTCGAACCCTTCGGGTGCGGCGCTGGTCGCGCCGTGCCCGCCGCGGGCCACCCAGCCGAGCGCCGCCGCCCAGAACCGGCCGAGTGCCGCGTCGTCGCGGGCTTTGAGGTTCACCTGGACCAGTCGCAGCGCCACGCCGCCCACCCTATGCAAGCGCGGAGCCGGGCATACGGACCAGGCCGCCCGGCGCGACGTGGACCTGCCGTGTCGCTGCCGAGGCCCCGGCCCGCGAGCGCCACCGCCGGTCGTGGGTGACGGTGAGCACGGCGCCGGGGTGGTCACGCAACGCGTCCTCCAACTGTTCGAGGAGTTCGGGGGCGAGGTGGTTGGTGGGCTCGTCGAGCAGGAGCACGTCGCTGGGGCGGGTGACGGCGACCGCGACCTCGAGGCGTCGGCGCTGCCCGACCGACAGGTGCGCCACCTGCCGGTGCAGGTCGTCGGGGTGGAACAGGCCGAGCCGCAGCAGTGTGTCGGCGGCGTCGTCCCGGTAGGCGCCGGTGGCGGCGGCGAACGCGTCGAGGAGCGTCGTGCGTGTACCGGTCGTGACGTCCTGCCGCAGCCAGGCGACGCGGATGCCGGGTCGCCGCCAGACGGTCCCCCGCTGTGTGGCGAGCTCGCCCGCCAGGACGTTCAGCAGCGTCGTCTTCCCGGCGCCGTTGGGTCCGGAGATCAGCAGCCGGTCGCCGGGCGCCACCTCGAGCGCGTCCAGCCGCAGCCTCGGCCCGCCGTCGTCCAGGCGGACGCCTTCCGCCCGGATCAGCGCGGCGTTCTCGTCGGTGGCGCCGGCGGCCGGGTCGGTGAAGACGGGTGTGAACCGGAGCGGGTCGGCGGGTCGCGGTGCGGGGTCGGCGCGCAGCCGCGCGACCCGTTCCTTCGCCATCCGGATGCGTCCCATCGCGCCGTGGTCCCGGCCGCGGGCCCGGAACGCGCCGTGGCCGAAGACCGCACGTTCCGCCTTCCGCGGTATCGCGTCGAGCCGGAACGCGTTGGCGGCGACGATTGCCTGCTGGCGGGCGAGGTCCTGCCGCCATGCCTCGTACTCGTCGAGGAGCCGGCGTCGTTCGCTCGCCCGTGCGGTGAGGTATCCGGCGTAGCCGTCGCCGTATCGGCGCAGCGTGCCGTCCTCGACGTGCACGATGTCGGTCGCGAGCCGGTCCAGCAGCGCGCGGTCGTGGGTGACGACCACCAGCGCGCCGCGGTGTGCGTCCAGGCGGTCCTCCAGCCAGGCGATGCCGGCGTCGTCGAGGTCGTTGGTCGGCTCGTCGAGCAGCAGCAGCTCCGCCTCGGACGCCAGCGCGGCGGCGAGCGCGAGCCGGGCCCGTTCGCCGCCGGAGAGTGTGTGCACGGGCCGGGACCGGTCGACGCCGCCGAGCCCCAGCCGGTCGAGGCCCGCGTCCACCCGCTGGTCGAGCCGATACCCGTCGCGGGCCTCGAACCGGTCGACGGCGGCGCTGAGCTGAGCGAGCAGCCCGCCCCGCTGGTCGGGGCCGGCCGCCGCCAGTCGTTCGGCGGCCCGCTGGGTCTCGGCCTCGAGTGCACGGATGTCGCCGAGCAGGTCGTCGAGCGCGTCCGTGACGGTCGCATCGGGCCGGAACCGGGGTTGCTGTTCGGCGAACGCGACACCGCCGGGCAGTTCGACCGCCCGCTCGCCGGCGGTCAGCTCCACGGTCCCGGCGAGCACGCGCAGCAGCGTCGACTTGCCGGCGCCGTTGTCACCGATCACGGCGATCCGCTCGGCCGGGCCGACCACGAGGTCGATCCCGGCCAGGACGACCCGTTCGGCGAACCGGACGGTCCCGCCACGGATCGCGCACACCCGGTGCGGCCGCGATGCCGCCGGCTGCACCTGGGACAGGGAACTTGGGGAATGGGTCACGGGAACTCCTCCCCGCGACACGCAGGTGATCAGGACCTGCCGTCGCGGAACACGTGCCGCTGTCGGGCACATGGATGGACGGGGACCTCGCGCGGCCGGCGCGGTGGCCGGCGAGCGCGCAAGGGACTCACCGCGGAGAAAGCCTCAACGCGGTGTCCCGTACTAGAGGAACAGTGAACCCACGACGACGAGGCTACCCAGTGGGCCCGGGCCACGCCCGCGAATTACGGGCAGGCGCCGCCCCGGGGGCGCGTAGCCAACCGGCGCGACAACCACTGCCCGCGCCCCGTCCATCGACGGCCGCGCGCACATAACGGTGATTATGGTGTTCGCCTCCAGCGGGTAATTATCGAATTATCGGTAACAACAATTCGGTAATCCGGCGTGTTGCGAGCGGGGAAGTTCTGGACTACCCCTACGCTCATCGGTGTACGAACGCAGCGCGGTGAGACCGGGGAGGGTCGCGTGAGCAGAGCGGTGCAGGAACCAGCCAGCGACACGGGGAACGTAACGCTGGACGAGCAGACGCTCGACGCCGAAGAACGGCCCTGCGCGCACTGTCACCGGCCGGTGCCGCAACGCAACTCGGTCGGCCGGCCGTTCCGGTACTGCCGCGACAACGACAACGCATGCCAGAAGGCGGCACGCAACGCCCGGCTGCGGCACCGCTCCTCCCCCGGCCTGAGCGGGCAGGTCGCGCGGGCGTTCGAGGTCGCCGAACGCCTCGACCAGGTCGTGGAGGCGCTCGTGGACGCCCTGCACGCCGAGGTGTCCCCGACCGGCGTGGAACGGCAGATCGCCCAGGCCAGAGCCGACGCCGCCGCGACAGTCCTGACCGCGCACGCCGAACGCGACGACGCCCGCGCCGCCGCGCAGCACGCCCAGGCGGCCGCCACCACCGCCGGACAGCACGCGAAGACGGTCCAGGACCAGGCCGACGCCGCCGTCAGCGCCGCGCACGCCGAGCGTGACGCCGCCCGTACCGACGCCGACAACGCCAGACGGGAGACCGCCGCCGCCAGGAGCGACGCCGAACAGGCCGCGGCAGCGGCCCGGGACGCCGCCGAGGAGGCCAGGGTGCAGGTCGCGGAGGCCAACGCCGCCGCGGCGCGGCAGGTCGAGGCCGCGGAACGCGTCGCCCGCGACGCCGACGCCGCAGCCGGGGTCGCCGCCGTCGAACGTGACACCGCCCGCCGGGAAGCGGCGACCGAGGCGGCGCTGCGCGCGGAGGCGTACCGGGAACGGGACACGGCCCGCGCCGCCGCCGCGACCGCCGTCCGGGACCGGGAGGCCCTCGAACGGACCCTCGACAGCCGCGCCGAGGAAACGACCCGGCTACGGCGGCGCCTCGACTCGGCACACGAACGCGCCGAACGGCTGCAGGAGGAAACCACCGTCTCGCAGGGTGAGATCCGCCGGCTCGAGGGTGAACTGGACCGGGCGAGGGACCGCGCCGAAGACCTCCGCGGGCAGCTCACCCGGGCCGTGGAACGCGAGGTCACCGCCCAGAAGCAGCTGGAGGCGCAGCTGGCGACGCTCAGCGGCGCGCTGGCGCAACTGACCGGTTCCCGTCAACCGGTGACGTCACCTGCCGAAACTACGGGTGGTGAGACGCGCCACGGTGACGCCAAACTGGTCGATCATTGAAACCCAACGTAAAATAACCGTACCGACCCGGCGACTGGACTACCGCCAGACCCGGAAGGTCGTGTAATCTGCCCGCCCGCAGTGGGAATCGTCAGACCACCTGGTGTCGTTGGTTACAACGAAGCGCAACACGATTCGAAGGGGAAGACCGACCATGGGCGAGCGCATGCTGCGCGGCAGCCGTCTCGGAGCCGTCAGCTACGAGTCCGACCGCAACACCGAGCTGGCTCCGCGTCAGACCCGAGAATACCTGTGCGCCAAGGGGCACCAGTTCGAGGTGCCGTTCGCCGTCGACGCTGAGGTCCCGATGACCTGGGAGTGCAAGTTCGACGGTAGTGTCGCCCGGCTCGTCGACGGCAACGAGCCGGAGGCGAAGAAGGCGAAGCCGCCGCGGACCCACTGGGACATGCTGCTGGAGCGGCGCTCGATCGCGGAGCTCGAGGACATCCTCAACGAGCGCCTCGAAGAGGTCCGCCACCGCCGCGGCCGTTCCGCGTAAGCGACAGCCGCATCAGCACACCGGATAGCACGCACGCCCCGGCGGTCGACGACCGCCGGGGCGCTCTGCGTGCGGACTGCGCGAACTGTTTCGGGCTGTGCTGCGTCGCGCCGGCGTTCGCCAGGTCCGCGGACTTCGCGATCGACAAACCCGCCGGGCACGCCTGCCCCAACCTCGGCGCCACGTTCGGCTGCGGCATCCACACCGACCTGCGGCAGCGCGGGTTCGCCGGCTGCACCGTCTACGACTGCTTCGGCGCCGGGCAGAAGGTCGCGCAGGTGACGTTCGCCGGCCGTGACTGGCGGCAGGACCCGGGGTCCGCGCCGCTCATGTTCGACGTGTTCGCGACCATGCGCCACCTGCATGAGCTGCTGTGGTACCTGTCGGAGGCGCGGGACCTGCCCGCCGCGGCGCCCGTGCACGCCGACCTCGACGCCGCCCTCACCACGATCCGCCGGCTCACGGACCTGCCGGCCGCCGACCTCGCCGCCGTCGACGTCGACGCCCACCGGACCCGGGTCGTGCCGTTGCTGCGCCGGGCCGGCGAGCTCGCCAGGGCCGAGCATCAGCGTGGGCGGCAGCCGTTCCAGGGCCGGCACCTCGTCGGCAAGGACCTGCGCCGCACCGACCTGCGCGGCGCTGACCTGCGTGGGGCCGTCGCTGTCGGCGCCGACCTCCGCGGGTCGGATCTGAGCGGTGCGGACGTGACCGGCGCGGATCTGCGTGGCGCCGACCTGCGCGGCGCTGACCTGCGGCGGGCGCTGTTTCTGATCCAGTCGCAGCTGGACGCCGCCCGCGGTGACGCCACGACCCGGCTCCCGGCGGCCCTCACCCGTCCGGGGCACTGGACGGAGCCGCCCCCGCGTCCCCGGGCGGGCCGGCAGGCAGGTCCGCGGTCAGGGCGTCGCTGACCGTTTCGTGGACCGGGATCCGGCCGGTGAGCCCGACCGTGTCCAGCAACCTCGCCAGGAACGGCGACGGCGCCGCCAGCCGCAGGTGACCACCCTCGGCGACGCACCGGTTGTGGCTGTACGCGAACGTGCCGAGCCCGACCGAGTCGCAGAAGTCGACGTCGCCGAGGTCCACCACGATCCGGAACCTGCCGCGGTCCAGCGCCCCGTGCATCGCCTCACGCAGCTGCGGGGCGGAGTCGATGTCCAGGGCCCCGCGCAGCGTGAGGAGTACGACACCACCGGCACAGTCCGTCACTGCAACATCCATGATTCGATCCTGCACCGGAACGCCCCGGCGCGCAGGACAGCGAGTGCGTCGCCCGTCACACCCCGGCCACCACCTGGCCACCACCTGGCCACTGTCTCGCCACTGTCTCGCCACTGTCCGGCCTGGTACTGCCGCCGTATGCCTGGGCGGGTACCGTCACCCGGTGCTCGCCCGGCTCCTCACCGCCGCGGTCCTGGCGCGGACCGCCGAGGCGGGCGCCACGGTCGTGCTGCTCCTCGCGTCCGTCCAGCACTTCGGCGGCCCGGCGACCGGCGCGTCGGTCCTCGCGGCGCTGCTGGTCCCGCACGTCGTCGCCGGCCCGGTCGTCGGTCTCGTCACCGACCGGGCCCGCCGCCCGCGGCTCGTCCACGCGGGGTTCGCGGCGGTGTTCGGCCTGGCCCTCGGCGGTGTGCTGCTGCTCACGGGCGTGGCGCCGCTGCCGGTCGTCCTTGCGTTGGCCGTCGTCGCCGGCACGTGCGGTCCGATGATCTTCGGCGGGCTGTCGAGTCGTGTCGATGATGTGGTACCGGCACCGCGCCGCTCGCACGCCCGTGGCCTGGACGCGGCGACGTACAACGTGGCGGAGATCGCGGGCCCGGCGGCGGGCGCGTTGCTGGTGGCGGCGTTCGGTGTCCCGGTCGCCGCGGTGACCCTGTCGGCGGCGTGCCTGCTCGCGGCGGGCGCGCTGCTGACCGTCACCCCAACCGCCGCGCTCACCGTGCCCGAACCGACGGAGCCCGCGTCCACGGCGTCTGTACTGACGGAGCCCGCGTCCACGGCGCACGCGGCACCGGTCGGTGCGGATGCGGACGGTCCCACGGCGAGCGACGCCGGCCCTCACCGCGTGCGTTCCGGTGAGGAGAAGCCGGGGCTCCGGGACGGGTTGGCGGCGATGGTACGCAGCCGGCCGCTGCTCGCGGTGACTGCGGCGACCGCGGTCGCCTCCTACGCGGCGGGGATGATCACGCCGGTGGCGGTGGTGCTCGGGGTGGCGGCCGGGCGTCCGGCCGGTGGTGGATTGCTGGTAACGGCATTAGGTGTGGGGGCGTTGTGCGGGTCGCTGCTGGTGGCGCGGTTCCCGGCGCGGGTACCGGCGCACCGGGTGGTGCTGGCGTGCCTCGTCGCGGTCGGGTTGGCGCTCGCCTGCGCGGCGGCCGGCGTGGCGGCCGGGGCGCCGTGGGCGGTGCTGGTCGGACTGTTCGCGGTGACGGGTGTGCTCGACGGGCCGCTGCTGTCGTCGGTGTTGGAGGTCCGGTCG
The DNA here is from genome assembly GCF_050936335.1 of Dactylosporangium sp. CA-152071. Classification (NCBI taxonomy): domain Bacteria; kingdom Bacillati; phylum Actinomycetota; class Actinomycetes; order Micromonosporales; family Micromonosporaceae; genus Dactylosporangium; species Dactylosporangium sp. CA-152071. The sequence continues at coordinate 526,115 of NZ_JBNJMZ010000002.1, forward strand.
CGGGAGGCACCGCCGGGGACCCGGACGCAGGTGTTCACGCTGGGAGCGGGGATCAAGCTGACGGCGGCGTCGGCGGGCGCGGGGACGTTCACGCTGCTGGCCGGTGCGCCGCCGGCGGTGCTGGTCGGGGTGCTGTCCGCGGGGCACGTGGCGGCCGCGGCGCTCGGCGTGGTGCTGCTGCGGACCCGTCGCGCCGCCGCTGTTGGACCGCGATAGCCCCTGAAACGCCGCCATGGCCCGCGATGGAAGAGCTGCCGGTCCCGCTCGTCGAGCACCACTGATCGGCTGTCAGCAGTCCGCCGGGCCGAACAGCGCTTCGATGGCCTGTGACGAGTCCAGCAGCCGCTCGTCGCTTCCTGCGACGCTGACACACTGCAACCCGAGCGGCAGGCCGTTCCCGGCCCGCCCAGCGGGGATGGAGAGGGAAGGCCAGCCGGCGTAGCTCCATGGCAGGCACATGACAGAGCTGCCCGTGCTGGCCAGACCGTGCGGTGCGGGACCGGTGGCGGCGGGACTGATCCACACATCGACGTCTGCCTCGTCGGTCGTCTGTGCCAGGCTGGTCCGGAAGGCTTCCCGTCGTCGCAGCCCGCGCTCGTACTGCTCCTGTGAGATCGCCTGTCCTTGACGGACCGTGGCCACGGATTGCTGCCGGTAGAGGGCCCCGTACCGGGGGAACCACGCAGCGTGGCTCTGCGCGGCCTCATAGCGGTTCACCGTGTGCAGGTCTTCAGCGTCATGTGCGAGGTCCGCGAACATGGGGACGCGGTGCACGGGGAACCCGGCGTTCGACAGGGCCGCCACCTGCGCTTCGAATGCCGCACGGGCCTCCGTTCCGGCCTGCTCCAGGTAGGGCCCGTCGGGCACGCCGAGCACTGGGCGCTTCACCTCGGCGTCCCGCACCGGTTGCCAGCCATCGCACAGCACGGCTGCCGCGATCGCCGCTGCGGCGGTCGTCGCGGCGAAGACCCCGATGGTGTCGAGGGTCGGCGCGTTGGCGATCACGCCGTCGATCGGGATCCGGCGGGCGGTCGGTTTGAACCCCACGACGCCGCAGTACGCCGCGGGACGGATCATCGACCCGACCGTCTGGGTGCCGATGGCCAGCGGCACCATGCTCGCTGCGACAGCTGCCGCCGACCCGCTGCTGGAGCCACCGGGCGTGTGGTCGTGGGCGCGTGGATTGCGTGTCGGGCCCGGCGCGGTCATGGCGAACTCCGCCGTCACGGTCTTTCCCGCGATCAGGGCTCCGGCGTTCCGGAGCCGGTCCACGGCTCCTGCCTGTCTGCCCTCGAACACCTCCGGGGGCAGCGCGGAGCCACCTCGCGTGGGCAGTCCGTCCACGCGCACGATGTCCTTCACCGCTACCGGGACGCCGAACAGCGGCGGTCGCGACGCGGCGACCGGCCAGCGCTCGTGGATCGAGCGGAGCTCCCGGCGAAGGCGTTCCCGCCGGGCGGCGCTTGTCTCTGACTCGGCGACGAAGGCGTGGATGGCACGGTCTGTCTCGTCGAGCCGGTCGCACAACATGTCGACGGTCGCGGACGGCGAACCGCTCGCCTCAATGGTTGTCGTTTGCACGCGGCCCAGACTGCCAGAGCCGGGGCCGCACGCCGCCTGAGCGGCGGGGCGGAAACGCCGGCGGGCAGCGCCCCGGGTGATGGGGTGCCGCCCGCCGTGTTGTGCCGCCTGGGTCAGCGGTGGTGGTGCCGGCCGCCGTAGACGTGGGCGACGAGCAGGTACTTGCCGTTGGAGCCGACGCGGTAGCAGTCGCTGTCGTCCCAGCGGTCGCGGACCTCGCCGATCCAGCCCGCGAAGTTGCAGGCCTTCTTGTTCGGGTAGGTCTTCACGGCCCAGGAGCGGACCCACCGGTTGTCGCGGCGGTGGCCGTCCCAGTTGCCGTTCCAGCTGCCGTTGTTGTTGCCGTTGCCCCAGCCGCCGGGCCCGTGGTGGTTGCCGTTGTTGTTCCCGCCGGGGCCGTTGTTCCCCCCGTTGTTGTTGCCGCCCTGGTTGTTGCCGCCGCCGTTGTTCCCGCCGGGCCCACCGCCGGGGCCACCGCCGGGCCCGCCGCCGGGGCCGGGCTGGACGGCGGTGGTGTTGCTGTCGGCGGACGGTGCGGCCGAAGCGGCGGTGGCGCCCATGCCGAGGACCGCACCGGCGGCCAACGTCATGCCCGCCAGGGCCAGGAACCGTTGTGTGGTGTTGCGCATCTCTGACTCCCCCTCATGTCGTGATGACGCGGTAACACTATGTAGTTGAAAGCCGCAAAATGCGCAAAACGCGTCAGCCTTTCAGCCAAAGGCTGGACGACTTCAGGGCAGCCCGTGACGCCCGCCGGCGTGGCTCGTTAACCGGACGAACCAGTACAAGAGCGACACGCGGGAAGCGGAAGTCCTACGCGAGTGGGAGCTCCAGGACGGCCCCGCCGGCGGTGAACGGGTCCCGGCCGGTGATGGTGAACCCGGCCCGCGCATACGTGCGCAGCGCCGCGGTGTTCCCGCCGGCGACCTCCAGCTCGACCCGGCGGGTGCCCTGCCCGCGCGCCCATCCGGTGACGGCGGCGACGAGCCGCCCGGCGGCCCCACGACCCCGCGCGGCGGGGCACACCCACATGCTGATCAGGTGCGCGACGTCCGGCGCGCCGGGCGTGATCCACCCGCACGCGATCCCGACGGGGTCGGGGCCGTCGAACGCCGCGAAGTAGCTGCCGTGCCGTGGCCAGTCCCGCCATTCGGCCTCGGACCGGGCCGCTTCCCGCAGGTGGCTGCTGGCGAACGCGTCCGGGCTGTCCAGCAGCGCCGCGAGCCGCAGTTGCCGCTTCAGCTGCCAGTCGTCGCCGGTGAGCTGCCGGGTGTCGAAGCGGCGGGGCATCACTGGACCATGCCAATTCGCCCGCCGGGACACAACTGGGATTTTTACCGTGCCGCGCGGTCGGTGTCGAGTTGTTCGACGACGGGCCGGACGACGTCGTCGAGGTGCCGGACGAGGACGGCGACGGCCCGTTCGGCGGCGGCGTCGATGTGCCGGTTCTCCGTCGGGACCGGCAGCCCGTCCAGTGGGAGCGGTGTCTCCAGCAGCAGGGTGCCGCGTAGGTGCGGGTGCCGGGACAGGTCCTGCGCGGACGGCTGCACGAACTGCCCGAACAGTTCCGGCCAGCCGCGCCACCCGCGGTCCCGCCACCACGTCCGGGACACGGTCAGCGGCGCCGGCAGCGGCGACACCAGCTCGACGCGGGCGGTGAGCCCACCGTCGAACGGGTTCCGCACGCACATCGCGGACAGGACCCGCCGGTGCCATCGCACGTACCCGGGGTCCAGCAGCGGCGGGGTGGCGGCGGCCCAGGCGGCGCACGCGAACCCGACGGGGGCGATGTCGCCGATGGTGTCGGCGAAGTCGGCGGCCCGGTCCCGGACGGCGGTGAGGTACCGGTCCCGGTCGCGGTCGAGCCAGAACGTCTTCACGTAGCCGACGGTAGCCCGTCCGCGTCCGGCCCGTGCCCCGACCGGACGTTCAGCGGGACCCGAGGACGGCGGCGGCGACGGCCCGGCGCAGCGCCGGCGTGCACAGCAGGTCGGTGTTGTCGACGTACTGGTCGATCCCGCCGACGGGTGGCAGCTTCCGCAGCGCCGGGTCGCTGATAGCGTCGTGGAGCGCCGCCGCGTACCGTCCGGCGTCGATCACGTCGTACGGCCGGTCGTGGTGCTTCCGGTCCTCGCCGCGGCGTGCGGCAGCCCCGGGTGGTGCGCGTCCAGCAGCGGCCGGACCGCGTCGGTGTAGAACACCTCGCACAGCCGCACCCCCGGCAGGAACGCAGGAGTGCCGGGGGTCACAGGACGACGGCCGGGTGCCGGGGGTCGTCGGCGCGGACGACGACGTCGGCGTACTCGTGCGGCATCGCCTCGTCGTGGTACCGCTGGAACGCCGGCAGCGTCCACTGCAGCTCGGGTGGGGTGCGGCGGGCGATCGCGGCCGCGGTCTGCGTGAGGTGGACGGTGACGTCGAAGTCGAGGCCGGCGCCGAGCAGCATCGTGCCGGACACGACGACGACCGTCCCGGCGGGCAGGTCCAGGTAGGGGGCGCGGGTCGCCCGGTCGGTGACGGGGTCCCACAGTGACGGCAGCACCCGTCCGGTCCCGCCGGGGGCGGCGGGGGTGAGGACTTCCCGGGTGATGGCGCGCAGGTCGAGCCAGTCCTCGTAGTACGCGTCGGGGTTCGTCCGGCCCCGTTCGAGGCGCAGCGACGCCTGCCGCAGGAACCCGCCGGCGGGGATGTGGACGGCGTGCCCGCCGTCGCCGTGGACGGCGTCGACGATCCGCCCGGCGAGTGTCTCCGGGGCGGCGGTGGGCGCACCGTCGACCGCGACCCGGGTCGCACCCACCTTGACGATCCGCGCGGCGAGGTCGGACGCGAGCCCTCCGAGGGTGACCGGCCGCGCCTTCACCGAACCGGCCCGGGGAACCAGCGGACGGCGGTCACGGCGTGTGGTGGCGGTGCTGCGGGTCGATCACGTCACCTTCGATGACCTCACCCTGCAGCACCTCCCCGCTACCCGGCTGGGTCGGGACGGGACCGTTGTCGGCGCGGGTCGCTTTCACGATCCTGGGCCCGAACAGGTCACCGGCCGCGGCGGCGGAGATCCGTGACTCGGTCGCCTGCCGGATCCGCCGGCCGGTGAACGTCCGGACCGGCGGGATCAGCAGCAGCAGCCCGACGGTGTCGGTGATGAACCCGGGGGCGAGCAGCAGCAGCGCCGCGGCGAGCCCGGCGACGCCGGTCCCGGCGTCACCGCCGGGTGGCCGGCCCTCGTTCACCGCGGTCCGCAGCCGCTGCCACGCCCGGACCCCTTCCCGTTTCAGCAGCACCCCACCGAGGATCGTGGTGGCGACCCCGGCGAGGACCGCGACCCACCAGCCGATGGCGTGCGCGACCAGCACGAACACGACGATCTCGGCGATCACCAGCAGGAACGCTCCGGCGGCGGCGAACCCCAGCTTCCGCATGGACGCTCCTCAGCCGCCTTGCCGGGCGTCGGCGTGGGCGTCGCGGGGTCCGCCGCCGGCGACGCCGCGGCGCAGCGCCTCCCACCGGTGCGACGCCCCCCACACGGTGACCCGCCACAACGCTTCCCGGACGATGTTGGAGCTCATCTTCGAGTGGCCGCGCTGCCGTTCCGCGAACGTGATCGGGACTTCCTGGACGCGGAACCCGTTGCGGTGGGACCGCCACGCGAGGTCGACCTGGAAGCAGTACCCCTGCGACGCGATCGACCCGATGTCGATCTTGTCGAGGACGGGGACACGGTAGGCGCGGTATCCGCCGGTCGCGTCCCGCAACGCCATCCCCAACGCCATCCGCACGTACAGGTTGCCGCTGCGGGAGATCAGGTGCCGGTGCCACGGCCACCCGACCGTCCTGCCGCCTTTCACGTACCGGGAGCCGAGGACGACGTCCGCGTCCTTCAGCGCGTCCAGCAGCCGCGGCAGTTCCTCCGGCGCGTGGGAGCCGTCGGCGTCCATCTCCACGACGGCGTCGTACCCGTGGTCGGTGCCCCACGCGAACCCCGCCAGGTACGCGGCGCCGAGCCCCTGCTTCCCCGGCCGGTGCAGCACGTGCACGCCCGGGTCGGCGGCGGCGAGCTCGTCGGCGATCCGGCCGGTCCCGTCGGGACTGTTGTCGTCGGCGATCAGCACGTCGACGGCGGGGTTGGCGGTCCGGACCCGGTCCACGATCGGCCGGATGTTGTCGGCCTCGTTGTAGGTGGGGATGATGACGAGGACCCTACCGACCCCAGGGTATTCGTTCACGCGTCCTCCTCGGTCGGTGCTGCCGGGTGCTGACGGGTGCGTCTGCGGACGGCGGCGGCGGCCACCAACGCCCCGATACCCAGCATCACGATCACATATTCGGGTCCGGCGCCGACCGTGGTCGCGATGGTCCTGCCCGACCCGAGGTGCAGCTCCCGCAGGATCACGGCACCTTCGTTGAACCGGGTCTCGTCGCTGGTCCCGCCGGACGGGTCCGCGAACGCGGAGATCCCGACGGTTGACGCCATCAACGCGTCCCGGCCGTGCTCCACCGCCCGCAACCGGACCATCGCCAGCTGCTGCCGGGCCTCGGCCTCGTCGAACGTCGCGTTGTTCGTCTGCACGGCGAGCAGCTGCGCGCCGCCGGTGACGGTGTCACGGACGAGCCCGTCGTAGGCGACCTCGAAGCAGATGACGTCACCGACGACGGCGGGCCCGACCCGCAGGACGCCTGGCGTGTCGCCGGGCGTCATGTCGGAGACCCGGTCGACCTCTTTGCTCACCATCCGGGCGATGTCCCGCAGCGGCATCGTCTCCGCGAACGGCACCGGGTGCCGTTTCGTGTACCGGGCGGACACGCCGCCCTGCCGCGGGTTCCCGGCCGCGTCGACGTCCGGCTCCCACACGAGCCCCGCGTTCTCGACCCCGACGGCCGGGTCGGTGAGGACGGCCCCGACGAGGATCGGCACCCCGACGGCCCTCGCGGCGGTCGCGATCGCGGCGGCGGCGTCGGCGTTGCGCAGCGGGTCGATGTCGGATGAGTTCTCCGGCCACACGACCAGGTCGGGTCGCCGTGCCCCGCCTTCGGTGACCTTCCGGCCGAGCTCGACGGTGGCCCGGACGTGGTTGTCGAGGACGGCGCGGCGTTGTTCGTTGAAGTCGAGGCCGAGCCGCGGCACGTTGCCCTGCACGACCGCCACGTACACGCCGGCGCCCGTGGCCCGGTGGACGGGCACGAGCAGCGCCCCGGCGACGACGACCGCGGCGGCGACCGGCCCGGCGGCTGGTTTCACCCGCTCGAACCACCCGCGGGTGACAGTGTCCTCACCGGCGGTGCGGGATGTACTGACGGTCTTGACGAACGGGACGGCGAGGAGGGCTCCGGTGACCGCGACCGCGAACGTGACCAGCGGCGCCCCGCCGACCGCGGCGAGCCGCAGCAGCGGCGACGTGTCCTGCGAGAACGCGAGCCGCCCCCACGGGAACCCGCCGAACGGTGCCCGGTCCCGCAACGCTTCCTGCGCCGTCCACAACGTTGCGACCGCTGCCGCCCACACCCACGGCCGGGCCCGCAGCCCGCTGACCCATGCGGTCGCCGCGCCGAGCAGCCCGATGAACAGCGCCTGCAGCGTCGACAGCAGCAGCCACGGGACCATCCCGGTGTGCAGGTTCGTCCATTCCAGCAGCGGCGTGAAGAACAACGCGCCGGTGAGGGTCCCGAGCCCGAACCCGGCCCGCAGCCGACGGCCGTGGACGGACACGGCGGCGAGCGCGACCGCGACCGGCGCCGCCCACCACCACCCGTACGGCGGGAACGCGACGAGCATCACAGGCCCGGCGACCGCGGCGAGGAGCACCGCGGCCCACAACGGCAGGGGCCGGGCGGTGCGGGCGGGGTCCGGGTCCGCGGGGACACGCGCGGCGGGCGCCTCGTCGGAACCGTCCGCTGCGCTGCTGGTGCTGACCAACGTCACCTGCGCCAACTCTCCTGGCCGTCGTCACCCGCGCCCGCCGCCGGTGTGCGGGCGTGCAGGGCCGTCGCGGCCTGCGGCGCCAATTATGCGGCCACCTGCCCCCGGACACGGCATCGCAGCGGCGCGGGCGGCTGTGAATGTGCTGGGATGTGGCTGGACTGTGTCCGGACCGCAACCGAACCGGCCGTCACCACACCCTCGCGACCGTTGCCGGTGACCGCCGGCCCGGACCCGCCCCGTACGGGGGCGCTGTCGGCGCCCTGACGGGCGTCGTGCCGGGCTGCGCGGCAGGGGCTGAATCGGGGCGCGACCGGAGTCGCGCCCCGCGCTCCCAGGCCCTTTGTCCGGCCGGTGGGCAGGTCGGGTACGGCGCGGCCTTCGTTCCGGCGCGGCGCGGGCTGGCTGCCCGGGCCGTGTCGTTGTCTACTGGTCGCGTGACCCCCCTGCCCTGACACCGGTGGATGCCCGGCCCGCGGCCCCCGCCGACCCCCGCCCGCTGGATCAGGTGGCGTCCCGCCGGTTGGCGGGGACGTCCGATCAGTGGGCGTTGGGGAGTAGCGAACCGTGGTCACCCGCGCCGAAGTAGGACGCAAAGACGTTACGCGCTGTCCCGGGGGGACTGTCAACCGTCGCACGCGATGTAATTCATCGCGGTCGGCGTGTCGGGTGTGTCGGTCGCGGTGTGTCGGACGGCGCCCACCGAAGTTCACCCGCCGCGGATGAAGGACCGCCGACCGGCTCTTCGTCACCCATTGTGTATGTGCTCGCGGAGCAGCGACGCCGCCGCGCCGGGGTGGTCGGCGGCGAGGAGCCCGGCGGCGGCGAGGACGTACCGGTCGTCGACGGTCACCGTCGGGTGCCGTGGCAGCGCCCACCCGCCGGCGTGGTCGGTCAGCACCGGCCGCAGCGCCGCGACCGCCGCCGCCCGTGCCGCGTGCCGGAACACGCCGCCGGACGCGACGACCGACACGACGTCACGCAGGTCCCGTCCGCTGCGTGCGTGCCGCCGCACCGCGATCACGGTCGCGGCGGCGGCGACGCCGAGCGGCCCGTCACCGACGGCGACGTGTTCCCGGGCGGCGGCGGTGTGGACACCGTCGACGTTCCACCGCACCCCCAGGTCCCCTTCGACGGTCCTGGCCCGCCACAGGGTGCCGGCGACCGCGGTCCCGGCACCGTCGGGGACGAGCGCCGAGTACACGTCCGTCGTCGCCCCGCCGACGTCGACGACGAGCAGGTCCCCGCCGCTGGTGTCGGCGTGCAGCGACACCCCGGTGAGGACCGCGTCCGGGGTCGCCATCCGCACCAGCCGCCCGAACCGGGGGCCGCGGGACAGGTGTTTGCCGCCGATGACGTGCCGCAGGAACACGTCCCGGATCGCGGCGCGGGCCGGGACCGGGTCGACGACACCGATGCGCGGCAGGACGTTCCCGGCGCCGACCGCCGGCACCCTGCGCGCCGTGAGCAGGTCGACGGCGGTGTCGCGGACGTCGGCGTTCCCGGCGACGACGACCGGCACCCGCCATCTGGCGGCGGCGAGCCGGCGCGTGTTGTGCAGCAGCACGTCGCTGTCGCCGCCGTCGGTGCCGCCGACGACCAGCACCACGTCCGGTGCCGCCGCCCGCACCTGCCGGATCCCGGCCGGGGTCTGCGGCCCGGCGGCGACGTGCACGACCCGCGCCCCGGCGGACAACGCGACCCGGTGCGCGGCGTCGGCGGACACGAGGTGCTCGTAGCCGACGACGGCGAGCCGCAACCCACCACCCGCCGACGAGCAGCAGTACACGTCCTGCACGGGTCCGGCGTCGGCGAGGAGCGCGTCGACGCCGTCGAGGACGTCACCACGGGTCGTCGGGTGCGTCCCGGTCCGTACCAGGGTCCCGTCGGTGACGTCGACGACGGCGAGTTTCGTGTCCGTCGACCCCACGTCCAGGCAAGCGACGAGCGTCATGTCGGGCGTCTTCAGCTGCCGGGGACGACGACGGTGCCGGTCGCCGACACCGCCAGCAGCGGCGGGTCGACGACGGCCGCTGCCGACGCGCCGGCTTCCGGGGTACCGCGGCAGACGACGTGACACGTGAAGTCGACGGTCCGGGACCGGGTCCCGACCCTGACGACCGTCGCGGTCACCTCGAGGACGTCACCGGCTCGGACCGGCGCGTGGAACGCGACCGTGCTGTACCCGGCGAACAACCCCTCGTCGCCGTCGGTGCGGATGCACAGTTCGGTGGCGACGTCACCGAACAACGCGAGGCTGTACGCGCCGTCGACGAGGTTCCCCGCGTAGTGCGCGTGCGAGTACGGCACGTACCGGCGGTGCTGCACCGTCACCCCGACCGCCGCGCCGGTCACCGGGCCGGTCACCGGGCACCGACCGCGTGGACGAGATACGACGCGACCTCCCGCGGGGTCGTGCCCCGCCCGAAGATCCGGTCGACGCCGAGGTCCGCGGTCTGCAGCTCGTCGAACCTGGGCCCACCGACGACCAGCAGCGGCCGCCGCGCCGCGGGGAACGCCTCCCGGAACGCCGCCGACATCTCCCGCGTGTTGTGCAGGTGCGCGTCGCGTTGCGTGACGACCTGACTGACGAGGACCGCGTCGGCCTTCTCCGCCCGCGCCTGCTCCACCAGCGCGGGGACGGCGACCTGCGCGCCGAGGTTCACCACCCGGCACTCCCGGTAGTACTCGAGGCCCTTCTCACCGGCGATCCCTTTCACGTTGAGGATGGCGTCGATTCCGACGGTGTGCGCGTCCGTGCCGATGCACGCACCGACGACGACGAGTTTCCGGCGCAGCTTCGCCCGGATCCCGGCGTTGACCTCCTTCGCCGACAGCAGCGGATAGTCCCGTTCGGCGACGACGACCTTCCCGGGTTCGACGAGGTGGTTGACCCGCCCGTACACGACGAAGAACGTGTGCCCGTCACCGATCTGCTTCGCGTGCACGACCATCGCCGGGTCGATCCCCATCTTCCCCGCCAGCTGCAGCGCCGCGCCCTCGCCGCGCTTGTCCGCGATCAGCGGCAGCGTGAAACTGACCTGCACCATCCCGTCGCCGGTCGTGTCGCCGTACGGGCGGATCACCGCACTCATCACACACCCCCGTCCAGCAGGTCGATCGCCGGGTTCCAGTACCCGGCCTCCCGCGCCGCGACCCCGTCGAGACCTTTCCCGCGGTCGGCGGGCCGCCGCATGATCCCGAACGTGCCGGCACCGATCGCGTCCAGGAGCCCCTGTTCCCCGATCTGCCGCAGCAACGTCACCGCCTCATCGAGGACCGTGTGCGCGCGGCCGCGGATGAACGCGCCCGGTGTGAAGTCCTCGTGCAGGTTCCCGGCGGCGTTCAGCACGTACCGCACGTTCTGCAACGCGATGTCCCGGTCCGACAGCCACGGCGTCACCACCGCCTCCGTCATCATCCCGACGAGGAGGATCCCCTGCCCGGTGAGCGCACCGGCGAGGTTGAAGAACCCGTCGAGGAGGTTCCCGCGGAACACGTCCCCGGTCATGTGTTTCGTCGGCGGCATCCACTTCAGCGGCGCGTCCGGGAACAGCTCCCGCGCCAGCAGCGCGTGCGCGAGCTCCAGCCGGAACGACTCCGGCACCTCCGGGTTGATCTCGAACGCGTGCCCGAGCCCCAGCTGCCAGTCCTGCAGCCCCGCCTCGTGCGCGAAGTACTCGTTCAGCAGCTGCGACACCGTCACCGTGTGCGCGGCGTCGACCGCGTCCGCGGTCGTCAGGTAGTTGTCCTCACCGGTGTTGATGATGATCCCGGCCCGGGCGTGGATCTGCCGGGAGAACCGCTGGTCGACGAACGTCCGGATCGGGTTGATGTCCCGGAACAGGATCCCGTACATGGAGTCGTTCAGCATCATGTCGAGCCGCTCCAGGCCGGCGAGCGCCGCGATCTCCGGCATGCACAGCCCGGACGCGTAGTTCGTCAGCCGCACGTACCGCCCGACCTGCTTCGACGTCTCGTCGAGCGCCGCCCGCATCAGCTTGAAGTTCTCCTGCGTCGCGTACGTCCCGGCGAACCCTTCCCGGGTCGCGCCTTCCGGCACGTAGTCCAGCAGCGACTGCCCGGTGGACCGGATGACGGCGATGACGTCCGCGCCGGCCCGCGCCGCGGCCTGCGCCTGCGGGATGTCCTCGTAGATGTCGCCGGTCGCGACGATCAGGTAGATCCACGGCCGCTGCTTCGGGTCCCCGTGCCGCCGGATGAGCCGTTCCCGTTCCGCCCGCCGCCGGTCGATCCGCGTCAGCCCGGTTCTCACCGCTTTCACCGCTGCCCGTTTCGCCACCGTACCGGCGGGCCCCGCCCGGAACGTGGCCCGGAACGTGACGCTGCCGGCGGCGGCTTTCTGCGCGAGCAGCGTCAGGTCCTGGTGCCCGTCGTCGGTCAGCGCCTGGAACACCGGGCCCGTCACGCCACCGCCGAGCCCGACCTGGTCCCGGACGACGTCGACGAGACGGTTCACCCACGGGATCCCGTCCGGGTCCGCGCCGGTGATCCCCGCCAACCTGAGCGTGGCCCGTTCCACGGACACGGTCGTGTGGCTGCGCGCCAGGTCCACGACCGGCCGGCCCGCGGCCGCCGCCAGCCGGCGCGCCGTCTTCACGGTCCGCTGGTCGAGCTTCAGTTTCCCGCCGCTCATCGCTGCGCGCTCACCTTCCTGCTGCTCATCCTGCTCATCGTGGTTCCTGCCGGGAGTGGATCGGCCGGCCCCGCAGCACCGTCACCCGCGCCTGCGGGTTGCTGTCGGTGTGCAGCACCTCACTGATGTCGTCGGCTGTGTCCCACACCGCGAACGTCGCCGACCAGCCGGGGTTCAGGACCCCTTCGTCGTCGATGCCGACGGCCCGCCACCCGCCGCGGGTGTGCGCCGCGAACGCCGCCTTCGCCCCGATCCGCTGCACCGGGTTGTGGTGCCGCATCGCCGCCCGGCACGACCCCCACGGGTCCAGGTCCGTCACCGGCGAGTCCGACCCGAACGCCAGCAGCACCCCCACCCCGGCGAGCGCACCGATCGGGTTCGAAGCAAGCGACCGCGCCTTCCCGAGCCGCTGCGCGTACATGCCGCGTTCCCCACCCCACAACCGGTCGAACGCCGGCTGGACGCTCGCCACGATCCCGAAGTCCACCAGCCGCGCGATCGCCTGCTTGTCCAGGAGCTCCACGTGCTCGATCCGGTGCCGGCCGGCCCGGATCCGCTCCACCCCGACCTGCTTCGCCGCACCCGCGAACCCGTCCAGGACCGTCACGATCGCCTGGTCGCCGATCGCGTGGAACCCGCCCTGCATCCCGTGCCGCACACAGTCCACGACGTGCTCCGTCACCTGCCCCGCCGACAGGTACCCGTGCCCGTGCTCATCCACCCGCTGCCCGTGCTCGTCCCGCCCGTCCAGGTACGCACTGCTCAGATGCGCCGTCCGGGCGCCGAGCGCGCCGTCGGCGTACAGGTCACCGGCGGCGCCGACCGCACCCAGCTCCTTCGCCTTCGCCGCCGCGTTCGGCTCACCCCACAGCCCGTACACCTCCGGCAGCCACAACCCGTGCGACATCGCGGCGACGAAGTCGTCCTCACCGGACGTCCCGGGCCCGCCGCACTCGTGCACCGACGCGATCCCCAGCGACGCCGCGTGCGTGAGCGCCGCCCGCTGCGCGTCCACGATCTGCGCCCGGCTCACCGACCCGTACGCGACCTCCCGCACGAGGTGGTGGGCGTCGCGGCGCAGCCACCCGGAACTGTCATACCCCGCTGTCACCTTCACGGCGTCGGTGAGCAGCTTCGACGAGACGAGGGCAGCGTGCACACACGTCCGGGACAGGTAGACGGCCCGGCCTCCGCCGGCCCGGTCGAGCTCCGCCGCCGACGGCGTCGTCTGGTCCGCCCACCCTGACTCGTCCCACCCGTGCCCGATCACGATCGCGTCGGCGGGGAGGGTCGCGGCGTGCGCGGCGACCGCGTCGAGGACCTGCTGCCTGGACCTGGTCCGGGCGAGGTTCAGGCCGCGCAGGGTGAGCCCGGTCGCGGTGGTGTGCACGTGCGCGTCGACGAACGCCGGGGTGACGAGCGCACCGTCGAGGTCCACGACCCGGTCCACGCCGCCCCCGGCCCGGGTCGGCGCGTCCGCGTCGGGGCCGAGCCAGGCGATCGTGGCACCGTCGACGAGCAACGCGGTCGCGGACGGGTCGGCGGGGGTGTGGACGCGGCCGCCACGGAAGAGGGTTCGCATGCGGCTCAGTCTGCCAACCCGGGCGGTGCTTCGGCCCGCAACCGCGCCTGGAACAGGTTCCGGACACCGCTGTCGGATCGCAGCAGCCGCAGTGCGTAGTCGGCATGTCCCGGGACGTAACCGTTGCCGATGAGCATCGTCACGTCCGCGGCGAGACCTTCCGCGCCGAGCGCCGCCGCGGGGAACGACGTCGCCATGGAGAAGAACACGACGGTCCCGCCGGCCGCGGTGGCGAGGACCGCGGCGTGCTCACACCCGGGGACGTCGACACACACGACGGTGACGTCCGCCGCGCCACCGGCTCCGTCGAGGGCCGCGGCGAGCCCGACGGCGTCGCGGGCGTCGGCGATGACGATGGCGTCGGCGAGTCCTGTGCCGGCGAGCCGGTCCCGTTCCGCCGCGTCCCGGACCACCCCGACGGTCCGCACCAGCGCCGCGGGTTGTCCGCCGCCGCCGGTGTACGACCTGCCGCCGTCGCCGGGCACCGTGGTGTGACCGCCTGCCGGGGAGTGTGCGCCGGTTTCGCTCGCCGCAACGCCGGCAGCGTCGGAGGTTGTCGCGGTGCCCGTCGCGCTCGCGGTGTCCGACGGTCCGGTGGAGGCGGCTCCGCCGCTGACGGCGGGCAGGACGGAGGGGGTGGCCTGTCGGGTCGTGTTCGTCGCGCCGGCGGTGAGGTTGTGGGTGAAGGTGCGGGCGGCGTCGTGGGCGGCGGCGAGGGACAGGGAGCCGCTCTTGCCGGCGGCGCCGAGGACCGCGACCGTCAACGGCCGCGCGGCGAGCCCCCCGGCAGCAGGCCCGGCAGCAGGCCCGGCAGCGGACCCGGTGCGGGCGTGCAGGGCCTGGGTGACGACGCGGGCGACGAGGGCGGGGGCGCCGCACACGTCGAGGACGGCGAGGGACAGCTGCGGGTCCAGGTCGGCGGGCAGGACGGCGGCGATCGAACGGGCGAACAGGATGGCGTGGCCGTCGCAGGGGACCTGCTCCGACAGGCCGTCCCACCGGGTGAGGTCGTCGGCGATGTGCAGCGGGGTCAGGGTCAGCGACACGAGCGTCGCGACCCGGTCACCCGGTCGCAGCCCGAGCGGCGACGCGGGGCCGGCGGCGTCGACGGTGCCGATGAGCATGCCGCCGGAGCCGGTGACCGGGTTGTGCATCTTGCCGCGGCTACGGACGATGTCCAGGACCGCGGCGCGGACCTTGCCGCCGTCGCCGCCGTGCTCGGAGCGCAGCTGGTGAAACGAGGCGGCGTCGAGGTTGAGACGTTCGACGCGGATGCGGACCTCGTCGGCGCCGATGACCGGGTCCGGGTCGAGACGGTCGGCGGCCTGCGGCAGCACCCCGGCCGGTGCCAGAACCCGATGCAACCCGATAGGCGAAGTCATTTCCCGCACTGCCACAAGTTAGCCGAAGATTTTCCGGCACACCAGCCACAGTGCGGGAAATACTACCGTGAACGGGCGGTGGACAGGGTCAGGACATGCTCCACCAGACCGATCAGGACCGCCTTGCTCGACTCCCGGTCCCGCGCATCACACAACAGCAACGGCACATGCCCGTCCAGATCCAGCGCCTCCCGCACCTCCGCCTCCGTGTACGACGACGCGTCGTCGAAACAGTTCACCGCCACCACGAACGGCGTCCCCCGCCGCTCGAAGTAGTCGATCGACGGGAAGCAGTCCGCCAACCGGCGCGTGTCCGCGAGCACCACCGCACCCAACGCACCCAACGCCAGCTCGTCCCACAGGAACCAGAACCGGTCCTGACCCGGCGTCCCGAACAGGTACAGCACCACGTCCTGCCCGATCGTGATCCGCCCGAAGTCCATCGCGACCGTCGTCGTCGACTTGCGCTCCACCCCGGTCAGGTCATCGGTGCCGACCCCGGCCGCCGTCAGCGACTCCTCCGTCTGCAACGGCCGGATCTCGCTCACCGCACCCACGAGGGTCGTCTTCCCGGCCCCGAACCCACCCGCGACCAGAATCTTGATCGCCGTCGGAACCGGCCGGCTAGAGCGCCCGTAGTCCATTGATCACCGCCTTGAGGATGCTCTCGCTCGGCAACTCGCCCGCCGCCGGAGGGTGGTACATCTCGATCAGGCCCTGCCCCAGCAGGTCACCCAGCAGCACCCGCACCACGCCCAACGCCAGATCCAGGTGCGACGCCAGCTCCGCCACCGCCAGGGGGTCCCGCGCGTACGCGAGGATCGCCCGATGCTCCGGCTGCAGCCCGTACCCGACATCGGCGAGCGCGGCCCGGTTCGCCACGACCATCGCGACCACGTCGAACGACCCCGACACCGGCGTCACCCGCCCACCGGTCATCGCGTACGGGCGGACCACCGGACCCGCGTCCCGGTCCACCCACGTGTGGTCCGTCCACGGCTCCGCCGACAGGTCACCGCGCCGCTGCTCCGGCCACGTGTGCTCCCCCGACCCGCCGCCGTGCTCGAACTGCCCGTCCGGCCCACCCGGCCCACCCGGCGCACCCTGCGCGGACCAGGTCGCCCGGTACTGGTCGGCGCGCTGCTGCTCCGCCCACTGCTGCTCGACCCACTGCTGCTCGGCCCGCCCCGGCACCTCCCGGCCCACCTCAAGACCCAGATCCCGGCCCGGGTCACGACCGGGGTCACGACCGGGGTCACGACCAGGGTCACGACCAGGATCACCACGGTCCGGCTGACCGGCCGCATGCCGGCCCGGCGGCGTCGTCATCCGCCGGCCGCCGGACGCACCGACGTCGACAGGTTCTGCCCCACCCGCTGCACCAGCATCGCCATCTCATACGCGATCAGACCGATGTCCGCGTCCGCCTCCGCGAGCACCGCCAGACACGCACCACGACCAGCCGCCGTCACGAACAGGAACGCCGACTCCATCTCGATGATCGTCTGCCGGACCGGGCCACCACCGAAATGCCGCCCCGCACCCCGCGCCAGACTCTGGAACCCCGCCGCGACCGCCGACAGATGCTCCGCATCCTCCTGCGACAGGCCCTTCGACGCGCCCATCATCAACCCGTCCACCGACAACACCACCGACCGCTGCACCGACGGCACCCGATCCACCAGGTCGTCAAGCAGCCAGTTCAGGCCGATGTTACTTCCCTGCGCCGCCGTCATCCCGCCACCCCGTCACGGCCCGTGCTGCTCCGGTCATCGCTGTCACCGTCACCGGCACTCGCATGCCGGCCCCGCGCCGTCCCCGCCTGGAACGACGACATCATCCGCCGCAACTGCTCCGGCGACCGGCCCGCCTCCGGCACCTCCACGTCCTCGACGTCAGCCGCCGCCGTCGAGTCCTGCTGCAACTGCGGCGCCAGGCTCTGCTGCCGCACCCGCTTCGGCAACCCCCGCGGACCCCCCGGCCGCGGCCCGTCGGACGCCTCACCCGCGGCCGCCGCCGCCCGCGGACCCGGCGCACCCGCACCACCGTCCCGGCCGGCCGGCCGCTGCCGCGGCAACGGCCCCGGACCAGACCGCCGCCCATCCGGTACACCACCCGCCGCCGCCTCATCGTCCCGCGCCGCCGACCGCACCACCGACTGCACCACCGACTGCACCACCGACAAGGCGGGCCGCTGCCCGATCGACGACGCCGGCAGCACCTGCGTGTGCTCCCCACCCTCACCGGCACCCTCACCGGCACCCTCACCGGCACCCTCGTGCGGCAACCACGAGAACGGCTCCCGCGCCACCACCTGCATCTCATGCGTGTTCGACAGGTCCGCCGGCGCACCCGGCGGCAACGGCGACGGCACCTTCGACGGCTGCGCCACCACGAGGTCCGTCGGCAGCAACGCCACCGCCGTCACCCCACCGAACGGCGAGGACCGCAGCACCACCCGCACCCCGTGCCGCACCGCCAACTGCGCCACCACGAACAACCCCAGCCGGGCACTGTTCGCCGGGTCGAACTCCGGCGGCTCCACCAGACGCCGGTTCGCCTCCGCGATCGCCTCCACCGACATCCCCAGCCCACGATCCTCGATCTCGATCACGAAACCGTTCGGGACCAGCTGACCCGTCACGTTCACCCGCGTGTGCGGCGGCGAGTACGCCGTCGCGTTCTCGATCAGCTCAGCCAGCAGGTGGATCACATCACCGACCGCCCGGCCGACGACCGCACCCTCACCGATCTGCTGCACCTGCACCCGCGCGTAGTCCTCGACCTCCGACACCGCGCCACGCACCACGTCGATCACCGACACCGGGTTCCGCCAACCCCGGCCGGGCGCCGCACCCGCCAAAATCACCAGGTCCTCCGCGTGCCGCCGCATCCGCGTCGCCAGATGATCGACCCGGAACAGGTCCGCCAGGTCATCCGGCTCCGACGTCCGCCGCTCCATCCCGTCCAGCAACGACAACTGCCGGTGCAACAGCGTCTGCGACCTGCGGGCGATGTTCAGGAACACCTCGTTCATCCCCTGCCGCACCGACGACTCCTCGACCGCCGACGCGACCGCCGTGCGCTGCACCGAGTTGAACGCCTCACCCACCTGACCGATCTCATCCGTGCCCAGCCGCAACGGCGGCGCCTCCACCGCCACGTCCACCTGCACACCCCGCCGCAACCGCGACACCACCGACGGCAGCCGCTCGTCCGCCAGCTCCAGCGCCGCGACCCGCAGCCCGTCCAGACGCCTCGCCAGGGACCGGCCGATCCGCACCGACAGCAACAGCGACAGCACCACCGCCAGCAGACCCAGCACACCGGCGACACCCAGCCGCCAGAAGATCGCGTCGGCCGCGTCCTGCGCCGCCTGCACGTTGTGCCGCTGCACCTGCGCCCGGAAGTTCCTCAGCTCCACGTTCACCGGGTCGAACGCCGACCGCCACGCCTGCAGGTCGATCCCCGCCGACTCCGCCGACCCCGGCGCCGTCCCCAGCAGCTGGTTCTCCAGCTGCGTCAGCTTCGACATCGCCTGACCACCGGAGATCGCACCGAACCGCTCCTGCGTCTCCTCCGGCAGCAGCGTCACACCGTACGGCAGGATCAGCCGCTTCTGACCGATCAACGCCACCAGCTCCGTGTGCGCCTGCGCCGTGTACGCGCCGCTCACCGCCGCCTCCGTGACCAGCGCGTCCTCCTGCGAGAACAGGTCACGGGACAGGCCGAGCACGAACACACCCGTCGCCTCCTCCGTCACCTCCGACGACTGGTGGTTCGTCACCGACTCCGGGATGCCGTACGTGCCGGTGATGACCTGCGAGTACGCCTGCCGCACCTGACTCGACTGCCCCGAGCCGTCCGCGAGCTGCCGCAGCGCCGCCAGGCCGTCCACGGCCTTCACCGACGTCGCGATCGCCGCCTTCGTCTCGTCGCTCGCCACCGCCAGGAAGTCCTTGTCGGAGCTCAGGTCACGGAACTCCGCGACCTCCACGTCCGTCTTCGCCCGCTGCTCCCGCAGCGCCACGCTGTTCTTGCGGCCGCCGGCGATGTACACGGTCGTCAGCTGCCGCTCGACCTGCAGCTCCTCGACCATCGCCTCGGCCGGCTCCGTGACCTTGTCACTGACCAGCTTCGAGTTCCGCAGGTCGAGTGCCGGCTGCAGGGTGAAACTCACCGCGAACAACCAGATCGCGATGAGCATGACGATCGGGATCGCCAGCATCGCCGTGATCTTCGCGCGGATGGACCAACGGTTAATCATCAAGGACCTCGGGTGCGGTTCGGTTGCGGACCGCCACCGTAAGCGGGTCGCGACGTGACCGACCGTCATGTCCGCGGGTCCCGTTTCCTGACCAGCCGGATGACAGACAGAAGATCCTCCCGCCCAGACTCGAAAAGCCGGAGAATTTTCGCTACTGTGACAGTTCTAGCGCAGGATTTCTGGAGGTGTGTCGTGCAGCCGTACGCGTATCAACGCCACGAGCTCGTCGAGCCGGACTGGCGACGCCTCCCCGGCTGGCGAGACGTCACCCGCGACGAATGGGAATCCGCCCAATGGCAGCGGGCCCACTGCGTCAAGAACATCAACCAGCTCCGCACCGTCTACGGCGACCTCATCACCGCCGACTTCTACGACGACCTCGCACTCGACCAGGCCACCCAGGCCACCATGTCGATGCTCGTCCCACCCCACATGATCAACACCATGGTCCCCACCGGCGAGATCACCGACAAAACCCTGCGCGCAGACCCCGTCCGCCGCTACATGCTCCCCGTCGCCTCCGACCGGCTCACCGACTTCCCCTCCCACCCCCACGCCACCCGCGACTCACTCCACGAACACGACATGTGGGTCGCCGAAGGCCTCACCCACCGCTACCCCACCAAAGTCCTCGCCGAACTGCTGTCCACCTGCCCCCAGTACTGCGGCCACTGCACCCGCATGGACCTCGTCGGCAACAACACCCCCACAGTCGCGAAACTCAAACTCACCCTCAAACCCGTCGACCGCTACGACGCGATGATCAACTACCTCAAGGGGCAACCCGGCGTCCGCGACGTCGTCGTCTCCGGCGGCGACGTCGCCAACGTCCCCTGGCCCCAGCTCGAAACCTTCCTCATGCGACTGCTCAACATCGACACCATCCGCGACATCCGCCTCGCCACCAAAGCCCTCGCCGGCCTCCCCCAGCACTGGCTGCAACCCACCGTCGTCGAAGGCCTCGAACGCGTCGCCCGCACCGCCGCCCGCCGCGGCGTCAACCTCGCCATCCACACCCACGTCAACCACGCCCAATCCCTCACCCCACTCGTCGCCCGCGCCGCCCACACCGCCCTCGAGGTCGGCGTCCGCGACGTCCGCAACCAGGGCGTCCTCATGCGCGGCGTCAACGCCACCGCCGCCGACCTGCTCGACCTCTGCTTCGCCCTCCAAGGCGAAGCCGGCATCCTGCCCTACTACTTCTACATGTGCGACATGATCCCCAACGCCGAACACTGGCGCGTCGCCGTCTGGCAGGCCCAGCAGCTCCAGCACGACATCATGGGCTACCTCCCCGGCTACGCCACCCCCCGCATCGTCTGCGACGTCCCCTTCGTCGGCAAACGCTGGGTCCACATGGTCACCGACTACGACCGCGAACGCGGCATCACCTACTGGACCAAGAACTACCGCACCAGCATCGAGGACTCCTCCATGGACCTCGACCGCACCTACCCGTACTACGACCCCATCGACACCCTCCCCGCCTCCGGCATCGCCAAATGGCGAGCCGAAGCACAACTCCCCCTCGTCGCCTACGCTGGGTGAGTGCGCCGTAACCTCCTGCGCCTGCTCGGAGTAAGCCTCGCCGCGGCCGTCGTCATCCTGTACATCAACTCGATCGACGGCGGCTCCGGCGACACCGGCCCCGACCCCGCGGGCCGCCTCCAGTGCGCATCCGGCACCCACGTCGCCGCCGCCTACGCGACCGCCGCCCCCACCAGCCGCGAAACCCGCACCCCCGAACAACTCGCGACCGCCTGGGCCACCGTCCGCTCCAAGGCCCTCCTCGCCGGCCTCCACACGGTGTACGAACAGCCCGACCGCATCGACATCGCATTCGACGCCAAGGCCCACACCGTCGCCGTGCTCACGTTCCGCTCCCACGAGCCCCTCGGCTGGCACCTCGAAGCGGTCGTCGCCTGCCAGTCCCCGCTCACGCAACGCTCCGGCCCACAGAGCCCTCAGAGCACCCAGGGCCCACAGACGGCGCCGAGCAGCGGTCCCTGAGCAAGGAAAACGGAAGTCTGCCGCGCAGCGGCATGTCTTTGTTCTGGCGTGGCGACAGCCACGTCGACTATGGCATCCTAGGACGCTAGGATTGGAATGTCGGCAGGTCGGCCCAGGCCGGTCTGGTCCGCGGCCGTTGCAGCAGCGCCACGGCGTCCTTCACCCGCCCGAGGTCGATGAGGTAGCCGGCGAGGGGTGACATACCCAGCCGGGGTCACGGCGCTCAAGGACGTCGACCGCCTCGCCCGTACGTCCGGCACCGGCGAGCAGCCCGGCGACGGTCTCAGCCGCGTAGTCGGTGCCGCCTTCCGGGTGGGCCCGGGCCAGTTCGAGCGCCTCATCGAGGCGACCGCACCCCGCCATCAGCTCCAGCCGGATCCTGAAGTACTCCCAATCGTCGTCACCGAGGTCATCCAGGAACGCCAGTCCGTCCTCGGCACTCCCATGGGCCGCGTAGTGCGCGCACAGCGTGTCGACGCTCCAGTCGTCCCGGACCGTCGAAGCGAGCTCCCGCAGCACCTCCGTCGCCTCGTCGGGACGGCCGTGCCGCACCAGCAGCTCGGCGAGGTACGACGCGCAATTGAGCCGGCTGGACCCCGAGTCGCCGAGGTCCCGGTAGGCGGCGATCGCGCCCTCCACGTCGCCGCGCTCCTCCAACAGCTCTGCGAGTCGTCGCGCGGCGTGCCCGTGATGATCAGCCGCAGCATAGGACCGCAGCTCCTCGATCCGGTCCTGCCCTTCCAGCAGCTCCGCCATCGCCCTGACCGCCGTCCACCAGCCCGTCGCCACGAACGGGGCCAGGAGCGCCGCCGCCCGCTCCGGACGCCTGCAGGCCAGCTCCAGCGCGCAGAACCACTCCCCGCGACCCGCCTGCAGCTCCACCTCGTCGTTGTGTCCGAGCTCGATCAGGCGTGTCACCACGTGAGGCGGGATGCAGCCGGTGTGTGTCCGGGTGCGGTAGTCAAGATCCTCGGCGTCCACGGCGGACACCCTATGGCAGAGCGCTCACCGCGTACGGCTTCCTAGGATGCAGGGTTGGTCAGGGCGGACCGCCCGCGCCTGTCGACATCGCGGACACGACGGTGGTCCGGCCAGGCGCGCAACCCGACCGGACCACGATCGCCGGCCGTGAAGGGTGCGGCGGTCGAACCGCACCCGACCCGGCCAGGTCGCCGCGGCGCGATCCCAGCGCCGCGGCAACCAGTCAGCGGGGCGCCATCCGCAGGGCGCCGTCCAGGCGGATGACCTCACCGTTGAGGTAGTCGTTGGCGACGATGGACAGGGCCAGCGCCGCGTACTCGGCCGGGGTGCCGAGCCGGGCCGGGAAGGGCACACCGGCGGCGAGACCGGCCCGGTACTCCTCCGACACGGTCTCCAGCATCGGGGTGAACATGATCCCCGGCGCGATCGTCATGACCCGGATGCCGTGCTGGGCGAGGTCGCGGGCGGCGGGCAGGGTGAGACCGACGATGCCGCCCTTCGACGACGAGTACGCCGCCTGCCCGATCTGCCCCTCGTACGCGGCGACCGACGCCGTGTTCACGATGACGCCCCGCTGGCCGTGCGCGTCCGGCTCGGTCGCCGCGATCCGCTCCGCCGCGAGGGCCATGACGTTGAACGTGCCGATCAGGTTGACCTGCACCACCTTGGCGTACATCGCGAGGTCGTGCACCCCGCCGCGGCCGAGGATCCGGGCCGACGGGGCGATCCCGGCGCAGTTGACGACGACCCGCAGCGGTTCGGGGCCGCCCGCGGCGACCGCGACCGCCTCCCGGACCGCGTCCGGGTCCGTCACGTCGACCTGGATGCCGTCGAAGTCGGCCAGGTCGAAGCCGTGCACGGTCGCGCCCGCCGCGGTCAGCGCGGCGGCGGTGGCCGCGCCGAGGCCGGACGCGGCGCCGGTGACGATGGCGGCGGTGTTGGTGAGATCCACCAAGGCTCCTGTCGTGAGTTCAGATGTCGGTGATACGCAGGCCCGCGTGGGCCTCGTACGGTCGGTTGACCGAGCTGAGGTCGGCGGTGACCGCCTCGACCTGATGATCATCGCCCAGCCGGCCGGCGGGCCCGCCGCGGACCCCGGTCACGGCAGCCGCTCGTACAGCACGACCGGGTTGCCGCCCGGGTCCGTGACCAGCACGCGCCGCTCGTGCGGCCCGGTCACCACGTCGTCGCCGGAGTAGCCCAGCGCGGCGAGGTCGTCGACCTGGATGCTCAGCACCGTCCGGCCGGGCACCGGCTGCTGCGACGCGTCGGCGAGGCCGATGGTAACCGTGCCGTCGGTGACCGCGGCGTACCGGTCGCCGTCGCGGAACCGGGTCGTCAGCCCGAGCGCGGTGTAGAACGCCAGCTGCGCGTCGAGCGCGTCGGCGGGGACGATGACGTGACCGATCTTCATGGGCGGAACCTCGGCATGACCTCGCGGGCGAAGCGTTCGACGATCTCGATCGAGCGGGCGATCGGCAGCCCGAGCCATTGGGCCCGGAACACGAAGTGGTTGAAGCCGGCGTCGGCGAAGTCCTGTACCTTCGCGGCGATGTCGTCGGGCGAGCCGAAGAACAGCGCCTTCTCCTTGATGCCTTCCCACTGGGTCTCGAAGTAGTCCATGCCGTACTGGACGTACTCGCCGTAGGAGCGCTGGACGGCGTCGCCGGCGATGGCGTAGGCGTCGTCGAACGAGTCCGCGACGCACAGGTCCCGGTGGATCGGGAAGACCGCGCCGTCCTCGGTGAACCCGGCCTCCAGGCGCGCGGCGCGGTAGTCGGCGAGGTTGCCGACGGCCCAGTTGCGCCGCACGTTGGACGGGGCGAGCCACGGCAGCCCCTGCCGGGCGATCCGGGCGATGCCGATCGGCCCGTTGGCGCCGACCCACACCGGTGGGTGTGGCCGCTGCACCGGCAGCACGCTGCACCGCACGCCGTCCAACGAGAAGTGCTGCCCTTTGTGGTTCACCGGCGAACCGGTCCACAGCTGCCGCATCACGTCGAGGGACTCGTTCATCCGGGACACCCGGGTGCGGCGTTCGATGCCGAACGAGGCGAACTCGTCGTCGCGGTAGCCGGAGCCGATGCCGAGGACGAACCGGCCGCCGGACATCTGGTCGATGGTGGCGATCTCCTCGGCCCAGTGCACGGGGTGCCCGAGCGGCAGGATGAGGATGCCGGTGCCGAGCTCCATCGTCCCGGAGTGGTCGATGAGCCGGGACAGCAGCGGCAGCGGCTGCGGCGTCGACAGCGACGACAGGTAGTGGTGGATGCCGAAGACCGAGTCGTAGCCGAGGTCGCGGACGTGCTGGACGTACTCGACGATCTCGCCGGTCCGCCGGTGCAGGTCGTCGCCGGGCTCGTACTGGTGGTCGAGCAGGATGCCGAACTTCACGCGGGTTCCTCTTGCGAACGGGACTCGCTGAGCCGGAAGTACGGCGCGACCATCCGGTCCCGGTCCTCGAGCGCCTGCCGGATGCCCTTCTCGCGGCGCTCCTTGAGGAAGTTCCAGTCGCCGTCTTCGAAGCTGACGTTGGTGGCCCAGCCGTGCCCGACCCAGCCGGTCATCGCGCCGAGACCCTTGCCGCGGGCCTCCATGACGACCTGCATCATCGACTTGCCCATCATCAGCGAATCGAGGGGCATGACGGCGATCGCGTCGGCGTAGTCGTCGGTCCAGCGCTGCAGGTCTTCGAGGGGCACGACCTTCGTGACGAGGCCCTTGCGCTCACCCTCCTCGGCGCCGATGGCGCGCATGGTGAGCATGACGTCCTTCATCGTGGTCAGGCCGACCTTCTCGATCCAGTGGTACATGTCCTGCGGCGCAGGGCCGAGGTAGCGGAACGCCGGGTGGGTGAAGCGGGCGTTGGGGGCGGCGATGACGATGTCGGCGGACAGCGCGATCTGGAAGTGGCCGCCGTAGCAGTACCCCTGGACCTGGCAGATGGTGGCCTTCAGCGACTCGATGATGGGCCGGGTGAAGCCGGAGCTGAGCACGTTGCGGTCCGGCAGGATCCGCTGCCGCTGCGCCGGGCGGCGCCGCGAGGCCTTGTCGGTGCCGGACTTGTAGCCGATGTAGTGGCCGAGCTCGGCCGCGTCGGCGCCGGTGCCGAAGTGCTCGCCCTCGCCCTTGAACACGATCACCTTGACCCGGTCGTCGGCCTCGGCCTCCCGGACCAGGTCGCCGACCCGTTCGAACGCGGCGACCGGGATCGCGTTGAGCCGGTCCGGGCGGTCGAAGGTGATGGTGGCGACGGATCGCGCCTCGTCGACGTCGTAGCGGACGTACTTGGCGAGGACCTCCGGGTCGACCTCCATGTTCTCGACGTCCCACTGGTTTTCCAGCAGCTCGGCTTCGGTCTTCTTCACGGCGGATTCCTTACTGACGGAAGGCGGGGAACACTTCGGAGGCGAACAGGCGCAGGGAGGCACGGACCTGCCCGGTGGGCATACCGAGCCAGCCGGGCCGGAAGATGAGATGGTCGAAGCCCAGGTCGCGCAGCGCGCTGATGCGTTCGATGAGGAACTCGGGCGAGCCGAGCAGCAGGGTGTTGCGGACCAGCTCGTCGAAGCGGTCGCGCTGCCAGCGCAGCGCCGGGTACTCCGCGTAGGTGGAGTACTCGACCCGGGCGTGCGGCAGCGCCTCCTCGACGGCCCGTTCGGTGGTCGGGGCGCAGTACAGCTCGACGCCGACGGGCCGGGAGATCCGGGACGTGTCGCGGCCGTACTCGGTGAGGGCGTCGTTGTAGACGGCGAGGTGCTCGGGCAGGAACCGGCGGCTCGGCGAGTTGCCGGGCGCGTACCAGGCGTCGCCGAGCCGGGCGGCCCGCCGGACCGCCTTCTTGCCGCCGGCGCCGATCCAGATCGGCGGCCCGCCAGGGGTCAGCGGCCGGATGCCGATGGTCGCGTCCTTCTGCGGGTAGAACTCGCCGTCGGTGGTGACCGGTTCGCCGCCCCACAGCGCCCGGATGAGCCGCAGGCTCTCGTCGAGGCGGCGGAAGCGGGTCTCGGGGTCGATGCCGAACGCGGCGAACTCGTTCTCGCGGTAGCCGGCGCCGACACCGAGGATCACCCGGCCGCCGGACAGGTGGTCGAGGGTGGCGAACTCCTCGGCGATGTGCACCGGGTGGAACATCGGCAGCAGCAGGATGCCGGTGCCGATGAGCATGTTCCCGGAGCGCGGGATGAGGCTCGCGGTCATCGAGATCGGCTGCGGGGTGTTGAGGTTGGACTGGAAGTGGTTGATCGTCCAGACCGAGTCGTAGCCGAGCTCGGCGGCCAGTTCGACGGTGCCGAACAGGTCGCTGAGGTGTTTGCCGAGGTCGTCGCCGTGCGGGTACTGGTGCGACGCCATGATCCCGAACTTCATCGGTGCCCCTCTCCGGCGGCCCGGCTGATCTTGCCGGTGCTGCTGCGTTCCAGCTCGGGCACGAACTCGATCCGCCGCGGTGTCTTGAAGTGCGCGAGCCGGTCCCGGGCGAACGCGACGATCCGGTCGGCGAGCTCGCCGTCGGGGACGGTGTCGTCGGCGGCGCGCACGACGAGCGCCACCGGGATCTCGCCGAGCCGGTCGTCGGGCCGGCCGAGCACCCGCACGTCGTGGACGAGCGGGTGCTCCCGCAGCTCGTCCTCGATCTCCTCGGGCCACACCTGGAACCCGCCGCACTTGATCATGTCGCGCTTGCGTCCGACGAGGAACAGCACGCCGTCCGCGTCGACGTACCCCATGTCGCCGGTGTGCACCCAGCCGTCCTGGACCAGTTCGCGGGACGCCTCGGCGTCGTCGACGTAGCCCTTGGTCAGTTCGGACCGCACGACGACCTCGCCCTCGGCGCCGGTCGGCAGGGCCGTGCCGTCGCCGTCGCGGATCTCCAGCTCCACGCCGGGGTAGACCCGGCCGGCTGAGCCGGGTTTCCACCGGCCGGCCTTCATGTCGCGGCCGTTCCAGCCGGCGATGTGGCCGGCCTCGGTCGAGCCGTAGTTGACCAGGATCGGCACGTGGTAGCGCTCCTCGAAGGCGCGCCGGACCGGCCACGAGATCGCCTGCCCGGCGACCAGGACGGACTTGACCCCTGCGAAGGGCAGGTCCCGGTCGGAGTGCACGATGTCGAAGACCATGGTGGGCAGGAAGAAGAAGTTGTCGAACGCGAACCGGTCCATCAGCTCGGCGAGCCGGTCGACGCCGAACCGCTCCCAGACGACCGCGGGCCGGCCGACGAAGAACGCGAAGAGCAGCGAGTGCTGGCCCCCGCTGTGGAACAGCGGCAGCGCGATGAGGTTGGCCTTGGCGTCGGTGGCGGCGGTGCCTTCGGCGTCGCTGCCGGTGGAGACCCGGGCGAGGCGTTCGAGGGAGGCGCGGGTGCCGCCGTGGGTGACGCTGACCGACTTCGGCCGGCCGGTGGTGCCGCCGGTGGACAGGATGCAGGCCTCGGCGTCGCCGGCGACGTCCACGGCGGGCACGCTCACCTGCTGCCGCCAGGCCAGGTCGGGCACCCCGGCGACCGTCCCGCCGACGGACCGGACCTCGATGCCC
This sequence comes from Dactylosporangium sp. CA-152071, assembly GCF_050936335.1. Classification (NCBI taxonomy): domain Bacteria; kingdom Bacillati; phylum Actinomycetota; class Actinomycetes; order Micromonosporales; family Micromonosporaceae; genus Dactylosporangium; species Dactylosporangium sp. CA-152071. Next base: position 554,021 of record NZ_JBNJMZ010000002.1, read on the forward strand.
GGGCCGCCGGCGAGCAGCCCCGCGATGACGTCCGGGCGCCGGTCGTCCACAACCAGCAGCCGGGGCGCGGTCTTGGTGAGGGACTCGGCGAGTTCGGCGGCGTTGTACAGGCTGCTGACGGTGACCGGGACGGCGCCGATCTTCCAGGCGCCGAACAGGAAGAACACGATCTCGGGGCCGTTGGTGAGGTAGCAGGCGACCCGGTCGCCCGCGCCGATCCCCTCGGCGCGCAGGGCCGTGGCGACGCCCCCGGCGAGCCGGTCGACCTCCTCGAACGTCCAGGACCGGCCGTCGTCGCCGTACAGTGCGGGCACCCGCGGCCGGTCGGCGGCGCGGTGCTCCAGGATGCGGGCAAGGTTGCTCACGTCGTCACCTCGGCAGGGGTGGTGACCCGCGGGATGATCTCGGCGCCGAAGCGGGCGAGCTGCTCCATGGCCTCGTCCTGGCCGGCGCCGACGAACTGGTGCCGCAGTGACACCTCGGTGATGCCGAGCTCGGTCTCCCAGCGGCGCAGCTTCGCCACGATCTCGTCCGCGGACCCGACCAGGCAGTCCTCGGCGAGGTACCGGTCGACGTCGATGGCCTGGGCGTCGTCCCACGACTTGTAGCCGGCGTACTGGCGCTGCAGGTGCGGCCGGACGGCGGCGACGGCCGTCGCGTAGGTGTCGCCGACGCACGCCTCACGGCTCATCGGGTACTCCCGGTCGAGGCTGTGGCCGTGTTCGGCGAGGACGTCGCGGTAGACGCCGAGCAGCCGGGCGAGCTCCGTGTCGTCGCCCTTCGGGCCGATCAGCCACGGGGCGTCGAGGCGGGCGGCGCGGCGCACGGCGGCCTCGGCGAACGCACCGATCCACAGCGGCGGCCCGCCGGGCTGCACGGGCCGCAGCGCCAGGGAGGCGCCGGGGACCTCGCCCCAGCTGCCGTGCGCGTCGACGGTGGCGCCGCTCCACAGGGCCCGCAGCAGCGGGACGTAGTCGCTGAGCCGGCGCAGCCGGTCGTCCCACGCGACACCGAAGGCGGCGGTCTCGCGCTTGCGGTAGCCGGCGCCGAGGCCGACGGTGAGCCGGCCGCGGGACAGCACGTCCAGCGACGCGAGGTCCTCGGCGAGCGCGATCGGGTTGAGCAGCGGGGCGAGCAGGACGCCGAAGCCGATCCGGACCCGGCTGGTGGCGCTGGCGAGATAGCCGGCGAGCGGGACCGGCTGGACGAACGCGGACTTGGCCAGGTAGTGGTGGCCGAGGTAGACGGCGTGGAACCCGGCCGCCTCGGCCGCGGCCGCCTGGGCGAGCACGTCGTCGATGCCGTCGGCGGCGGAGGCCGACGGGTCGAACTGGGCGCTGAGGAAGCAGCTGATCCTCACCCGACGACCGCCGCGGCCTTGTCCTGGGACTGGGACGGGGACGGGGACGGGGACGGGGCCTGGCGCTGGGCGTGGGCCTGGGACTGAGCACGGAAGTGCGGGATCACCTTGCCGGCGAACTCCTCCATGGAACGCAGCGCGGCCGCGCGGTCCAGCGTCGGGATCCGCAGCCAGCCGATGTAGTGGTTGATCCCGAGCTGCTCGCGCAGCATCTCGATGGTGTCGATGACCTGCTGCGCCGAGCCGAAGTTGCCGCCGTGGGTCAGCGTCTGCTCCAGGGTCAGCAGCTCGATGTTCTTGGCGACGGCCGCGTAGTAGGAGCGCTCCTTCTCGATCGCCTCCTCCGAGCCGGGGATGACCTTGCCGACCGACTTGTAGTACTGCATCGCGGCCTGCGCGGCCTGGCGCAGGCCGGCCTCGCCGTCGCCGCACCAGACCTGCTGCATGAACGGCAGGTCGTAGGTGGTGATGTCGAAGCCATTGTCGCGCATGGCCTGCTGGTACAGGCTGAAGTTCTTCTGCATGATGCCCAGCGGCGTGAAGTTGGGCGAGGTGATGATCGACTCGCCGACGGCGCCGCGTTCGCGGAAGCTGTCCGGGGAGACGGTGCCCTGCAGGATCGGCGGCCCGCCCGGGGTGAACGGCCGCGGGTAGGTGGTGACGTTGTCGTAGTGGAAGATCTCGCCGTGGTAGGAGAAGTTCTCCTGCGACAGGGCGAGCCGCAGGATCTCCAGGGTCTCCTGGTAGCGCTGCTTCGACTCCTCCAGCGGCACGCCGAACCCGGCGAACTCCGACGGCTGGTAGCCGCGGCCGACGCCGATCGACACCCGTCCGCCGCTGAGCACGTCGAGGGCGGCGATGTCCTCGGCCAGGCGCAGCGGGTGGTGCAGCGGCAGGACGAGGACGGCGGTGCCGATGGTGATGCGCTTGGTCCGCTCCGCGACGGCCATGCCGAAGTTGATCGGGCTGCCGAGGATGCCGTACTTGGAGAAGTGATGCTCGGCCAGCCAGATCGAGTCGAAGCCGAGCTCGTCGGCCAGCTGGATCTCGTCGAGCGTCTCCCGCAGCACCTGGTGGTCCGATGTGCCTTCGTTCACCGGGAACAGGTTCATGATGCCGAACTTCACGATCTCTCCTCGTTTATTCCGACCAGCCGGTATGTTACTGGTACCGCGCTGGCATTCGCAAGATGTTCGCAGGCCAGCGCCTATGTCAGGGCCGCGCCTGACGGGCCCGCACCCGCAGGGTTCCGACGCGGCGGCGGTGCCAGGAGCCGGCGCCGAGCACCGCGTCGAGCACGAGCGCGCGGCGCAGGAACAGGTGCGGATCGGCCTCCATGGTGATGCCCATGCCGCCGTGCACCTGGATGCAGCGTTCGGCGGCGAAGACCGCGGCCCGGCCCGCCGCGGCCTTCGCGGCGTGCACCTGGATCTCCGCGTCGGGCCGGCCGTTGTCGACCGCCCACGCGGCGTACAGCGTGAGGTCCCAGGCGGCCTTGCGGACCGTCGCGGCGTCGGCGAGCTGGAACGCGACCCCCTGGTAGGAGCCGATCACCCGGCCGAACTGCTCGCGGGTGCGGGCCTGCTCGGCGGCGAGGTCGATCGCGCCCTGCGCGACCCCGCACAGCTCGGCGGCGACGACCAGGGTGGCCCGCCACGGCCCGGTGCCGGCCGGGGTGACCTTCACCGGTTCGGTGAGGGTGACGTCGGACAGCGGCACCGACGGGTCGAGGGACTGCCGCGCGACGACCCCCTCGACCGGGGCGATCCCGACCCGGCCCGGCAACAGCACAGCGAGGCCGTCGGCCTGTGCCGCGTACCGGACCAGACCCGCGCCGTCCATCGCCGGCGTGAGGACCCGCTCCCCCGCGAGGACGTCCTCGGGCAGCGGGCCGCCGGCACCGCTGAGCAGCTGCACCGCGGCGGCGTGCGCCGGGAACCGGCTCGGCACCAGGTGCTCGCCGAGGACCTCGACGGCGACGAGCAGGTCGACGAGGTCCGAGCCGATGCCACCGGCCTGCTCCGACACCCCGAGGAGACCGAAGTCGTCCAGCAACGGGCCGTCACACGCCGGGGCCTGCCAGCCGCACTCGAGGGCGTCCCTGGCGGTGACCCCCTCCCCCTCCGCGAGGGACCGGACGGTCTTGGCGATCTCCAGTTGCTCCTGGGTGAATGTCGCGCGCATGCCGGGCTCCGCTCAGCGTGAACGGGGCAGGTGCAGGACCCGCTCCGCGAGAATCGACTTCTGGACTTCCTCGGTGCCGCCCTCGATGGTGTGCGCGCGGGCGCGCAGGTAGCGGCGCATCCGGGCGGCGGCGCCCGCGCCGTCCAGCAGCACCCCGCCGCCGTCGTCGAGCTGCACCGCGAGCCGGTTGGCGGTCTGCACGACCCCGGCCCACAGGCTCTTGAGCGCTGAGGTCTCGGGTCCGGGCACCCCACCGGCCTGGGTCTCGCCGAGCATCCGCATCGAGCCGATCCGGACCGCCTCGGCGTCGCACTGCAGCTGGCCGACCGCGTCGAGGAACGCGCTGTCGCCGGCGACGCCGCGCTCGACCGCGACGTCGATGACCCGGTCGACGGCCTGCCGGGCCCACACCCACAGGTTCAGAGCCATGCTGCCGCGTTCGAACGCGAGGGTGGTGAGGGCGACCTTCCATCCGTTGCCGACCCCACCGAGCACGTCCTCGTCGGGCACGAACACGTCGTCGAGGAACATCTCGTTGAACTCGGTGTCCCCGTTGATCATCACCAGGGACCGGACCGTGAACCGGTCCATCGGGGCCAGCAGGTAGCTGATGCCCTGATGTTTCGGTGCGGCGGCGTCGGTACGGGCGAGCAGCAGGCACTTGGAGGCGTTGTGCGCGTTGGACGTCCAGATCTTCGACCCGTTGACGAGCCAGCCGCCGTCCACCTTCGTCGCGGCGGTGCGCAGGCTGGCCAGGTCCGACCCGGAGCCGGGCTCGCTGAAGCCCTGGCACCAGTACTCGTCGCCGCGCAGGATGCCGGGCAGGTGCCGGGCCTGCTGCTCGCGGGTGCCGTGGGCGATGATCGTCGGCCCGGCCAGCATCATGCCGACGCCGTTGAGCGGGTAGGGGGCACCGCGGACGGCCGCCTCCTCGTTGAAGATCGCCTGGGCGAGGGAGTCCAGGCCGCGGCCGCCGTGCTCGGCCGGCCACGACAGCCCGGCCCAGTCGCCGGCGCACAGCCGGTCCTGCCAGACCCGGGACCAGTGCTCGCGCTGCTCCTGGGTCAGCTCCTCCTGGTCGGGCACGTCCCGCAGCGCCTCGTCGAGCCAGGCGCCGGCCTCCCGGCGGAACGCCAGGTCGGTGTCGCTGTCATCGAAGTCCATGGGCGGTGACCTCCCCTACCGGCCTGAGCCGCTGCTTGTACAACTTCCCGTTCGGGTCCCGCGGCAGCGCGTCGTGCACGACGTAGTCGCGCGGGCGTTTCGGCTTCGCCAGCAGGGTCTCCAGGTGCGCCCGCAGCGCCGCGACGACCGCGTCCCCGTCGGGGGCGCCGTCGCGCAGGACCAGGTGCGCCTGCGGGACCTCGCCGAACTCGGGGTCGGGCGCGCCGATGACGGCGGCGTCGGCGACCCACTCGTGGGTGAGCAGCGCAGCCTCGATCTCGGCCGGGTAGACGTTGACCCCGCCGACCAGGATCAACTCGGCTGCCCGGCCCGTGATGTACAGGAAGCCGTCCTCGTCGACGTGCCCGACGTCCCAGACCGTCATGAGGCCGTCGCGGCGGGCCCCGTCGGTCTTGCCCGGGTCGTTGTGGTATTCGACCTTGTCGTTGCCCTGGCGCATGTACACGATGCCGGTCTGCCCGACGGGGACCTCGGCGCCCTGCTCGTCGAGGATCTTCAGGGTGGAGATCGAGGCGGGCCGGCCGACGGTGCCGGGGTGGGCGAGCCACTCGTGCGGCCGGGCGACGGTGGTGCCGACCTCCGTCGAGCCGTAGTACTCGTACACCACCGGGCCGAACCAGTCGAGGATCCGCTGCTTCACCTCCCGCGGGCACGGCGCCGCGCCGTGCAGCACGTAGGCGAGGGAGGAGACGTCGTAGCCGTCGCGCACCTCGCGGGGCAGCTGCAGCAGCCGGTAGAAGTGCGTCGGCACCATGCTGGTGCCGGTGACCCGCTGCTCCTGGACCCGGCGCAGGAACCCCTTCGGGGTCCAGCCGTCCATCAGGACCAGGGTGCCGCCGGCGTGCAGCGCGCCCATCGCCGGGGTGATGTTGGCGGAGTGGTAGAGCGGCGCCGACACCAGCCACGACCCGAACGCGGCGCGCTGCATCCCGAACTCGGCGAACAGCCACACGTAGGTGCGCGCGCCGGTGTCCGCGTCGATGCCGCTGAGCGGGCGCTTCACCCCCTTGGAGCGGCCGGTGGTGCCGGAGGTGTACATCATCAGCGAGCCGGCCGGGGTGTCCTGCGGGCTGGTGTCCGGCATCCCGTCGGTGAGCTCGTGCATCGTCGTGCCGTCGATGTAGACCTTGGTGTCGTCCGGAGCGGCGGCCCGCACCACCGTCTCGACCCGCTCGGAGGCGACGACGACCTTGGCCCCGCTGTCGGCGAGGATGTGGGCGACCTCGGGCTCGGTCAGGTGGTAGTTGAGGGTCACCAGGTACAGCCCGGACTGCATCGCCGCGAGGTACAGCGCGACCATGCCGGGGCTGTTGGTCATCACGGCCGCGACGGTGTCACCGACCCGCAGCCCCGCGCGGGTGCGCAGGCCGTGCGAGATCCGGTTGACCTCGGCGAACAGCGCACCGTAGGAGATCCGCCGGTCGTCGGCGGTCACGATCGCGCACAAGTCCGGTTCGGCGGCTGCCCACAGCCGGAAACCGGTCCGGTCCTCGGTCATCGGACTCCTTGAACTAAATTCCGACCATCCGGTATGTTCTTGCCAACAGTAAGGGAGGGCCCCCGCGATGTCCATACCCGTGAGCGAGGCGCACGCCGCCAGCTACCGCGCCCGTGAGGTCCCCGCTCCCGCCCAGGTCATCGACGGTGTGTGGGCCGTCCCGGTGCCCCTGCACGGCAGCGCGCTGCGGGCCGTCACCGTGTTCCTCATCGAGACCCGGGCGGGGCTGGTCCTCATCGACGCCGGCTACGACCACCCGTCCTGCTGGGCGTCGTTCCGGCGGTCCCTGACCGCGATCGGGCACTCCGTCGAGGCGATCTGCACCGTCCTCATCACCCACAACCACCCCGACCACGTCGGGTTCGCCGACCAGGTCCGCGCCGTGTCCGGTGCCCGGGTGATGATGGGCGCCGCCGACGACTTCGCCGCGATGCACCGCGTCCGCGGCGGCTTCCTCGAGCAGCTGCGCACCGCCCTGGACCTGACCGGCGCGCCGCACGACGTCGTCGACGGCATGTACGCCGACGCGGTGAAGGTCGCCGAGCACCACGAGTCGCTGCGCCTGGACGCCGCGCTGACCGGCGACACCGAGCTCCGCTTCGGCGACGTGACGATCCGCGCCCTGCCCGCCCCCGGCCACACGTACGGGCACACCGTGTACTTCGACACCCGCGGGCTGGTCTTCACCGGCGACACGATGATGGCCGAGGGCCCGACCCAGCTCGCCATCGTGAACCGCCCCGGCGACGACCCCGCCGGGGACCTGTTCCGCTCCCTGGACCGCATCCGGGACCTCGGCGCCGCGATCGCCTGCCCGGCCCACCAGTTCCCGTACCGTGACGTCGGCGGCCGCGCCGAGGAGCTCAAGGCCTTCCACCAGGCCGAGGTCGACCAGGCCCGGACCGTCGCCGGCGCCGGCGACACCGCCTGGGACGTGGCCCGCCGCATGCCGTGGAAGAAGCCGTGGGACGAGCTCGGCGGCGGCACCCGCCGCTTCTCCCTCGTGCACACCCTGGCCCTGCTCCGCAACGCCCGCTGACCGCCGGCGCGCCCGGGGTGGCCGGGCGCGCCGGCGTGGTTCAGAAGGGCATGACGAACCAGAAGAAGGTCGCCCGCGCGGTGCGGCCGGCCGCGTCGGTCACCGTGACGGTGACGTTCGCGGTCTGGAACGTCGTCGGGGTGCCGCTGACGACACCGGTGGACGGGTTCAGGGTGAGGCCGGTCGGCAGCCCGGCAACGCGGCGAGCGACCCGGCGCGTTCGGGCCGCGACCGGCCGGACCGCCAGTACGACAGCGTGGCCCGGGACAGCCCGACACCACGCTCCCCCAGCAACACGGCGAGCCGCTCCAGGGTCAGCCCGCTCGCCTCGACCGCCACGTCCAACGCCACGGCGAACGGCCCGGTCCGCAGCGCCTGCGAGACATCCGGCTCGACCATCCCCCGATCGTCGCGCCGCCCGGCGGGCCTGTCCAGCCCGGGACTTCTGCCCCGGACCGCCCTTGGCGAAGCCACCGTCAGCCGCGCGGGGCAGGACTCCCGGCGGCGGGGCGGGTGTCCGCGGCGAGCCGGCCGTCGCGCAGGGTCAGGACCCGGTCGGCGCCGGCGATCACCTGCTCGTCGTGGCTGGCCACGACCACGGCGTTGCCCGCGTGGGCGTGTGCCCGCAGCACGTCCAGGAGCAGTTGGACGCGGGCGGGATCCTGGTGTCCGGTCGGCTCGTCGGCCAGCAGGAGCGCCGGGGACAGCCGCAGGGCCCGGGCCAGGGACGCGCGCTGCTGCTCCCCGCCGGACACCTGCGCGGGCAGCCGGTCCGCGAGGTGGGCGAGGTCCAGCATCCGCAGCAGCTCGTCGGTGTCGGATCCGGTGCGGTCCGACAGCAGCGCGGGCAGCTCGACGTTCTCCCGGATGCTCAGCTCCGGCAGGAGGGCGAGCGACTGCGGCACGAAGCTCGTCTCGTGCCACCGGCTGCCGAGCCGCGTCCGCACCGTGCCGGCGTCCGGCCGCTCGTGCCCGGCCAGGACGCTGATGAGGGTGGTCTTGCCCGAGCCGGACGGGCCCGCCACGACGGTCAGCTCGCCGGCGTGGATCTCCACCGAGACCCCGTCGAGCGCGGTGACCCTTCCCGCGCCCGGGTAGCGGCGCGTGACCGAATGGGTCGTCACCACCGGCGTCGTCACAGCATCCCCCGTACGACCCGGCCGGCCTGCAGCCGGACCACCCGGTCGGCGCGCTGCCAGACGGCGGGGTCGTGGGTGGCCGCGATGACCGCCACGCCGGCGTCGGCGATGACCCGCAGGGCGGTGACGACCGCGTCGACGTTGCCGCGGTCGAGCTGGCCGGTCGGCTCGTCCGCCACCAGCACCGACGGCGGGCCGACCGCGGCGAACGCGATCGCGACCCGTTGCCGCTCGCCGCCGGACAGCTGGTGCGGCAGGTGGTCCGCCCTGCCGGCGATGCCGAGCGGCTCCAGCAGCGCCTCGCCGGTCGCCTCCGGCACGCCACGGATCTGCGCGGCGAGCCGGACATGCTGGCGGACCGTCAGATAGGCGAGGAGGTTGTCGCCGGGGTCCTGGCGCACCAGCCCCAGCCGCTCACGGCGCAGCCGGGCGCGGCCGGCCGCCGGCAGGGTGCCGAGGTCCTGCCCGGCGATCGTGACCGTGCCCTCGTCGGGGCTGTCCATGCCGGTCAGCAGGCGCAGCAGGGTCGACTTGCCGGAGCCCGACGGGCCGATCACCGCGGTGATCATGCCGGCGGGGGCGCTGACGTCCACGTCCACCAGGGCGGGCACCAGATGACCGTCGACACGGTACGAGCGGAAGACCCCGACGCAGCCGGCGCCCTGTTCAGTCGATGTCACGCAGCACCTCCGAGGTCCGGCTGCGGGTGAGCCGCCAGTGGGTCACCGCCGCCACCAGGACGGCGAAGCAGCTGACCGCCGTGAGCAGGCCGGCCATCACCGACCAGGGGAAGGACAGCACGGTGCCCGGCGCCGCGGCCGGGTCGACGTTGAGCTGGTCGCGGACCGTCACGGCGGCGGTGACCGCCAGGCCGAGCCCGGCCGCGCACCCGGCGACGAGGGAGCCCGCGAACTCCGCCAGCAGCAGCCACCCCTGCACCGCGGAGCGCAGCCCCATCAGCCGGAGCATCACGTAGCCGCGCCGCAGCACCCGCAGCCGCGACTCCAGGTACAGCAGGAACCCCACCATCGCCACCGTCGCGGTGAGCAGCGACAGCGCGGACAGGTAGGCGAACGTGTACGTCACCGGCTGGTAGAACGTGCTCGCGTGGCGGTCGTCGGCGACGGAGAACACCGCGACCCGCAGGCCCGCCGCGTCGACGGCCGCGCGGATCGGGGCCGGGTCGCCGCGCACCCACAGCTGCGGCACGGCCCGGGCGAGTGCCTCCTCGCCGAGCGCCGCCCGGTCGACGAGCAGGACCGGATACCCGCCGCGCGGGGCGGGCAGCGCCGCCAGGGACGTGACGTCCAGCTCGACGGGCGCGTCGCCGCCGAACGTCATCGTGGCCGCGCCGTCCGGCACCGGCGCGGACGCGACCGCCGCGAGACCGCCGCCGGGTGGCGCGCGCAGGGCGCGGGTCGCCTCGGCGAGGGTGGTGTCGTCGAGGCGGTCGTCCCAGTACGCGTCGCGGGCGAACGTCGCCGGGTCGACCGCCAGCAGCGACACCTGCTGGTCGTCGAGCTGCACGTAGTCCAGGCGCAGCACCGGCGTGGCCCGGCCGGCGAGGGCCGCGGGGACCATTCCCGGCTCGGCGAGGGTGATCACCACGTCGCTGCCGGCGCCGAGCCTGGCCTGCGCGGCGAGCGTGGCGCTGACGGTCCCGGTCGCCGTCGCGCCGTAGACGGCCACCGCGACGGGCACCGCGGTGATGAGGGCGAGGGTCACCGCCGCCGCGGCGGAGTGTCGCAGCCGCCGCCGGTACAGCAGCCGCACCGCCGACCGCGCCGCCGTCGTCGTGCGGGTCCGGCGCCTGACGGCCGCCGTCGCCAGGCGCGCGCCGAGCACGCAGAGGCACAGGATCGCCAGCATCGGCACGACGAGCAGCTTCGCCGGGATCTGCACCATGGTCCCGTACTGGCTGCCGAGCCGCACCATGGAGCGGTCGCCGCCGGTCGACCAGTACCCGGCCGCGGCGGCGAGCAGCAGCAGCTCCCACGGCGCCGCGGCCAGCCGGCGCCGGGCACGTGCTTCGGGGCTGGGCACGCCGGTCAGGGGCCGGCAGGCGACGCCCGCGGTCACTCCCAGCACCGCCGTCGCGACGAGGAACCCGGACACTGCGGCGGTCAGCGACTGCGCCAGCGCCGCGCCCGACACGTCGCTGCTCGGCCCCACCTGCGTGACCAGGAGCCGGGCCAGGGCCCAGCCGCCCGCGGCGCCGGCGGCGAGGGCGGGCAACGCCTCCAGGGCGGCCTTGACCCCCAGCCAGCGCGCGGTCGCGCCGAACGTGGCGAGGACGACGAGCTCCCGCTCGCGGCGGCGGACCCAGAACGCGCCCGCCGCCATCACGACCGACAGGCCGACCAGCAGGCCGCCGGCGCTGATCGGCAGCACCGTCCCGCGCAGCTCCCGCTCGACCAGCGCCGCCCGGCCCGCCAGCGGCGGCAGGGCGGTGCGGTACAGGATCCGGCCGTCGTACGCGGTGGTGCGCAGGCGGTCGTGCATGGCGGTGATGCCGGCGGCGAGCCGGGTCGCCTCGGGCGCGGTCAGGTCGATCGTCGCCGGGGCCCGCTCGATGCGCTGGGCGGTCTGGATGTGCGCGCCGCTCGCGACCGCCAGCATGGTCGCCCGGTCGGCGAGGAGCAGGTCGAGCACCGGCACGTCGCTGCCGAGGCCGCCCGCCTGCTGGGCCGGGTCGCCGCGGTACAGCGTCGAGATGCCGCACCAGAACGGGTCGTCGCCGGACCGGTCGCGCAGGTCCCGGTAGATCGCCACGACCGGCACCGCCGTCGGCTGCCAGACCTGCCGCCGGCCGTCGGCGGTCCACGCCTCGACGTTCGGGGAGATCGTGAGGGTGTCCCCGGGCCGCAGCCCGTGCTCGGCCGCGAACCGGTCAGGCAGCCACAGTCCGTGGCCGGGACCGCCGGCGATCCGCTGGACGTGCCCCTCGAAGCCGCTCCGCCCGGCGATGTTGACCCTGTTGTCGCCGACCGCCACCTGCGCGCTGACCAGGGTCACGGCGGGGTCGCCGAGCCCGTCCGCCGCGGCCTGCGCCTCCTGCGTCACCGCCGCCGCCAGCACGGCGGGGTCGACGGCCCGCTCCGGCGCGATCACCTGCGATCCCAGGGCCGCCGGGCACACCGCGGCGGTCCTCGCCCGCAGCGTCGCGCTGCCGGCCGACGACAGGAACAGCGGACCGGCCGCCGCCGGCAGGACCGCCACCGCCGTCGCGACCGCGATCGCGACGGCCACACTGGGCCGCCGCAGCAGCAACAACGGCGCCCGCCGCCACGGCGCCAGCGACAGCCACCCGCCACGAGCCATCCCGCGCATCCATCCTCCGGCCCGCAACGTACATGACCATCGGAGAGATAGACCCGCACCACCCGCTCCCGGTTGCCCCGCCCCACCGTCCGTGCGGCGCCGCGCGGAGACGGCCGCTCAGCCTTCGATGAGCGTCGCGATCCGGCGCGCGGTGGCGCGGTCCTGCATCAGCCCGCCGAGCACGTCGCGCAGTGCCTCGCCGGTCTCGTCGCCGGCTTCGAGCGCGACCTGCAGGCGCGTGAGCGCGAGGGTGCGTCGCGCGGCGGGGTGCCGCTCCGACTGGTAGGCATCGAGCTGGGTCTGCGGCGCTGCGCCGCGCAGCACCGCGGCGAGGGTCTTGCCGAGGGCGACGGCGTCGAGCAGGCCGGCGTTGATGGCGGAGCCGCCGGCGCTGAAGATGTGCGCGGCGTCGCCGGCGAGGAAGACCCTGCCGTCGCGGTACCGTTCCGCGTGCCGGCTGTTCGCGACGACGCTCCTCGCGGCAGAGGCCGTCGTGTACGGCAGATCGGCACCCAGGACGCGGCGAAGGCTCGCCCGCAGCTCGTCGTCGCTCAGCTCATTGGTCGGCTCGCTGTCACCGCGCGGTTCGTGCGTGCTGACGATGTACAGGTCATCCGGGGCAGCGCGGTCGAGCACATCGGCGGGGGCAATGGTGATCGACCCGTGTGCGGTCCGGTTGGGCTGGAAGGGCACGAGCCGGCCGATGCCGCGCAGGTCGATGCGATCGCCGACCCGGGCCACGGCTCCCGCCGGGATGGTGACCCGGGCCAGCCGGGAGATGTTGGTGCTCGTGCTGCCGGGGAAGCCGATGCCGAGGCTCTTGCGCACAAAGCTGTGTGCGCCGTCGCAACCTACGAGGTACCGGGCGCGCAGCTCGACGGACGAGGCTTCGGCGGTGACGTGGACGGTCACCCCGTCGCCGTCCTGCTCGAACCCGGTGACCTCGCGCCCACGCAATACTGTGGCACCGAGGCGCACGGCACGCTCCGCCAGCAGGCTCTCCAGCCGGTGCTGTGGCACCGGGAGCACGTGCAGCGGACCGCGCAGCAGGCCGAGCTCGAGGGTGAGCGGGCCGAAGCGAAACCGCGGTGGCCGCACGACCCGCAGCCCGGTGCCCCGCAGGAGCTTGCGCCGCCGCAACTCCAGCGCGGCCCGACCGACAACGCCGTTCCCTTTCGGGATCCGGACCGGCTCGGCGATGCGGTCGAGAACGACCGCACGGACGCCTGCACCGGCGAGGTCGCCGGCGAGCAGCAGCCCCGTCGGCCCGGCGCCGACAACGACCACGTCAAGGACCGATGCGTCAGCCAGGATCGACATGTCTGTCAACCTAACTTGACACACGAGCCTCTGTCAACCTTGGTTGACAGGACTGGGTGGCCACGCGGTCGACGTGAATCGTCGACCAGCCACTCGATCGTTCCGCCGGGACTGCCAGCCGGACTGATCGGCTTCGCTCGGCCGCGGCACGGTCCCCGTTCCCGGCCACGGCACCGCTGCATCCTGGACGGAAGGCGCGAGGTTAGGGTGCCTCCCATGGACGCTGCCAGGTCCGCATGGGATGGGCTGCCGCAATCGGTCGTGCGGCTGCTCGCAGAGCACGGACATCTGGACCTGCTGCGCCGCGAGGCTGACGACGGCGACTACGAATGCGCCGAAATGCTGGCACGGCTGCTGCGGGCCCGCGGCGAGCCGCCGGCGGCAGCCCTGACGTTGCTGCGGCCCTTCGTCGGTACGGACTGGGCAGCGCGGGTCGTGGACGACTACGCCGGGTACCTCGCGGAGTCCGGTGACGTCGACGCGGCGATGGTGATGCTGCGCCCGTACGCCGACGAGGGCCATCCCGAGGCCGTGGAACGCCTCGGGAGGCTGCTGATCCAACAGGGCCGTGCCGACGACGTGCTCGCTATGCTGCGGCAGGGCCTCGTTGACTACATGTACCCGATCGACGTGCCGGTCGAACTGACTCGCGGCCTGGGCCGCGACGACGAGGTGATCGAGCTGCTGCGGTCGCGGATCGACGCCGGGCGGCTCGGCCTGGAGAGCCTGCTGGCCTCCGTGCTGGAACGCGGCGGCCGGCTGGAGGAGGCGATTGCCGCGCTGTCCGACGGCCTTCGCCGCGAAGGGCCGTACAACATCGCGGACGCCGAACACCTGGCCGATCTGCTCGCCCGTCACGACCCCGCGGCGCTAGCGCGGTTCGCCGCCGGTGACGACCGCAGCGGACGCAGGTACGGCGCGCATCGACTCGCTCGCTGGTACGAGGAACAGGGCCGCATCGACAGCGCGGTGGCGGTGCTGGCGCCCCGCGCCGCACGGGTGCGCCGCACTCACGAGCAGCACGGCCTGCCCCACTACGCCGCGGCGGCGGAACTGGGGCGGGTTGTCCGCCAGGACGAGCCGTGCCTTCTCGCCGACCTGCTGGCCCGGCACGGTCGGGTCGACGAGGCGGTCACCGTGCTGCGGACGGCGGCCGTCGCGAAGCCGGCCGTGCTGCGCCCGCTGTGCGTGCTGCTGATCGAGCACGACCGCCTGGACGAGGCGCGGGCCGCTGTGGCCGAGGTCGTCGCCGAGGTCTGGCCGGACCCGGTCAGACTGCGCCTGGAATGGATCGAGGCGTTGGTCGAATGCGGCCGCTACGAGCAGGCGATCGCCGAGCTGCGAGCGGATCCCGAGGCGGGCAGCGGGTACGCCCGCGAACGCCTGGCCGCCCTGCTGACCGACCACGGTCCACCGGACGAGGCCATCGCCATGCTCAGCCCGGCCACCGAAGGATGGTCCCGCATGCTGTTGGCGAAGGCGTTGATCCGCGCGGGCCGGGCCGAGGAGGCGATCGCGGCGACCCGCGCCAGACCGGCGACAGAGCAGGTCTGAGCGCGACTGGGTCCGTGCGGCCTACGGCGAGCGACCGCGATGACACTCGGCCCAGACCGGGGTGAGGTCGGGCACGAACAGCGTCGAGACGGGGTTGATCAGCAGAACGAAGCCCCGATCGGGAAGGGCGCTCAGATCTGCCATGTCGGCAGCCGGTTCAGCATCGACACCGTGGCCGAGCGGGAACGGTATGCGCAGAGCGTCGCCGGATGCCGCGAACGCCGGGGCACGGCCGAGCGGCCACCGGTGCGGGTCGCACCGGTGGCCGCCTGGTTCACGTCAGTGTTGCGTTGGGGTTGGAGGGTTAGGGGTAGTTCACGACCTGGCGCGGGGTGGTGTTGCCGGCCGGGTTGGGGACGGCGCCGCCGGTGTCGTTGACGACGTTGGCGATGGTGCCGACGTCACCGAGGGAGACCGTGATGACGCTGTGCAGGCGGACGCCGGTCCGGTTGGGCACCTCGAAGCCTCGGTCCACGCGGACGGCGGGGTTGACGTTGAAGTAGCAGTACACGCCGCCGCCCCACAGTTCGTGGTCGGTGACGGTGTCGGCGACCTTGTAGGCGGCGTAACCGTTGCCGCGAGGGCCGATCCAGGCCGCCTGGTTGGGCACGTCGTACGGCTTCTCGTTCTGGAAGAAGATCGTCTTGCCGCGGTTGCCGTTCCAGATCACTTCGTACTTCTGGTAGTGCTCGACGAACAGGCCGGTGGCGAGGACGTCGTCACCGTTCACGAGGAGGCCGGTGTCGCCGGTGTTCACCGTCCAGCCGGTGGGTGCGCCGCCGTGGTCGGCCCGCCAGGCCCAGATGTGGTCGATGATCGTGTCATCGCTGTGCACGGCGAGGGTGGTGGTGGCCTTGCCCTGGACGCTGCTGCCGATGCGGAAGAACACGTCCTGGATGCTGATCGGGTTCGCCGCGTGGTCGGTGTGCGCACCGGCCGTGCCGACCGTCATCAGCGTGGGGCTGTTGGTCGTGCCGGCGTCGAAGGTCAGGCCGCTGACCTTGACCCCGTTGACGTCGGCGATGTTCAGCGCCTCGACGCCGTTGACCGGGATCAGGGTCGGGTAGCCGATGCCGGTGACCACCGTGTCGGCCCGGGTGACCCGGATCGTCTGGTCGAGGGAGTAGGTGCCCGGGGTGAAGAACAGGTTCAGGCCCTGGGCGAGGGCGGAGTTGATCCGGGCGGCGCTGTCACCGGGCTTGGCGACGTAGAAGTTCCGCATCGGGATCGAGGTGCCGGGCGTGTTCGGCCAGGTGGCGCCCGCGGAGTTGCGCCGGATGTTCGGCACGAAGACGCGGTACAGGCCGGCGCCGTCGACGTACAGGTACGGCTTCTCGCGGGTGACCGGGGTGGTGGCGAGGGTGGTGTGCGGCGGGTTCGGGAACGCGTTGGGCGGGGCGCCCTGCACGCCGGAGTAGACCATGTTCCAGACGCCGCCGTCCCAGCGCTGGATCCGGCTGTCGCGGGTGTACCACTGCTGCTGCGAGCCGGAGGTCACGTAGCCGTCGACGACGGAGTCGGCCAGGTAGCCACCGCTGGAGTAGCCCTGCCCGTTGTCCTGGTTGGACGGGGCCAGGGTCAGGTTGCCCTTGATGTGCACGCGGCGCATCGGGGCGGCCTGGGAGACGGCCCACCGGTTGATGCCGCCCTCCGGCACGATCGACAGGTTCTCCATGCTGCGCCAGAAGTTCTGCGTCGCGTTGGACTCGTCGCCGTAGTTCCAGCCGGAGTCGACGTTGACCGCGCCGTTGATCGTCACGTCGTCGGGGTTGATGCCGAGACCGGCGACCGTGGTGTAGAAGCCGACGTTGGCCCAGACCCGCCCGTACGTGCCGGGCTTGAACAGGAACACGTGGCGCTGCGTGCCGAACTGCGCGGTGGGGCTGCGCAGCTGCGCGTTGAACGCCGCGTCGACCGCGGACTGGATCGTCGCCGCCGGGGTGGACTGGTCGAAGATCCGCACGTTCGGGCCGAAGTCCGGCGTGTCGGAGGTCGGCAGCGTCGGTCCGCTGGACGACGTCGAGGGCGAGGGCGACGTCGGGTTCGACGGGCCGGAACCGGTGAAGACCTGGAACTCCCACAGCGAGTAGCCGTAGACCGTGGCCCGGGCGGTGCCGTTCACGCGCACGTAGCGACCGGTCGTCGTGGTGACGGCCGGGGTCTGCACGCCACCGGTGCCGGCGGTCGTGCTGTAGATGTTCGTCCAGCTCGTGCCGTTGGTGGACACCTGGATCTGGTAGGCGGTCGCGTACGCCGCCTCCCAGTTCAGCGAGACGCCACAGACGGACACGGCCGAGCCCAGGTCGACCTGGAGCCACTGCGGGTCAGCGGCCGCGCTGGACCAGCGGGTGCCGGTGTTGCCGTCGAACGCGGCCGAGGCCGGGGTACCGGCGTTCTCCGTCGACGACGCGGTGGCCGGCTTGCCCTGCGCCGCGTTGGTGGTGCCGCAGCCGCCAGGGGTGTCGGGGGTGCCGCCGAAGACCTGGAACTCCCACAGCGACACGCCCCACTGGGTGGCCTTCGCGGTCGCGTTGACCCGCACGTAGCGGCCGGTGCCGGTGACCGGCAGGCTCTGCTGGCCGCCGGTGCTGGTCGTGGTGGTGTAGACGTTCGTCCAGGTGTTGCCGTCGGCGGAGGTCTGGATCTGGTACGCGGTGGCGTACGCGCCCTCCCAGTTCAGCGCGACCCGGGTGATCGACTGGGAGGAGCCGAGGTCGACCTGGATCCACTGCGGGACGCTGAAGGCGCTGGACCAGCGGGTGCCGGTGTTGCCGTCGGTCGCGGCACTGGCGGGGGTGCCGGCGTTCTCGGTCGACGAGGCGGTCGTCGGCTTGCCCTGCGACAGCAGGGTCTCGGCGGCGTCGGCGTTACGGGTCGTGACGACGGTGATGTAGGTGACCAGCATGGCCGCCACCGCGATCACGATGGCGGCCATGCGCAGGGTGCGCCGGCTCATCGGTGATCGGGATGGGCGTCGATGGCC
Organism: Dactylosporangium sp. CA-152071; assembly: GCF_050936335.1. NCBI lineage: Bacteria > Bacillati > Actinomycetota > Actinomycetes > Micromonosporales > Micromonosporaceae > Dactylosporangium > Dactylosporangium sp. CA-152071. The sequence goes on from NZ_JBNJMZ010000002.1 coordinate 571,604, forward strand.
GGGGGCGGGTTCCGACCACTCCATAGGGGACTCCTTCGTGACGCTCGGGTGTCGGCGGTGTGTCAGGGGTGTGAGAGAGCGCTCTCGCAGACGTCACTTTGAACCAACCCTGGATGGGTGTCAATGCCTCGCGAGGAACGAACGACCCCTGAACACTGCTGCCCCACGCGCAGGCCAGGGCGCCGTAAGGAACGCTGACCAGCGACACCCGCCGCCCGCCCGGCACCTGGGAGCGCTCTCTGAAGCGCTTAGCCACGACCGGACGCGTCCGGGTTCAATGCGAGCCGAACTGGGCCGCACACCCCCAGGCCGAAGCGCCGGCAGGCCCAGGATCTCCGCCTTCTGCCGGCGAGTTGCCGCGGGAGCTGATGGCTGTCAGTCGTGCGGCAGCGGCTCGTAGGTCCAGTCGGGACGCAGCGTGGGGCGCTGGTCGCGCAGGGTTCGCTTCAGTACCTTGCCGGACGGGTTGGTCGGGAACTCGTCGACGAGGTAAAGCTCCTTCGGGACCTTGAACTTGCCAAGGCGCTGCCGGGCGTGTTCGATGAGCGACTCCGCGGTCAGGCCGGGCCGGCCGATGACGAACGCGACCGGGACCTCCTGCCACTTCGGGTGCGGCGCGCCGATCACCGAGACGGCGAGGACGAGCGGGTGGTCGGCGAGGACGTTCTCGATCTCGGCGCTTGCCATGTTCTCGCCGCCGCTGCGGATCATGTCCTTGAGGCGGTCGCGGATGTACAGGTAGCCGTCGGCGTCGAAGCAGCCGACGTCGCCGGTGTGGAACCAGCCGCCGCGGAACGCGTGCGCGGTGGCCTCCGGGTCGTCGAGGTAGCCGGGGCTCACCTTCGGGCCGCGGGCGACGACCTCGCCGTTCTCCCCCACCGGCACGTCGTTGTCGTCGGCGTCCACGACCCGGACCTGGACCCACGGCACCGGGATGCCGACGGAGCCCTGCTTGGACTCCATGTGGGCGCGGTCGAGGTAGGTGAGGCCGCTGCACGTCTCGGTCAGGCCGTAGCCCTCGATCAGCCGGGCGTTGGGGAACAGTTCCCGCGCCACCGCGTACAGCGCCGACGTCACCTGCGAGTAGATGAGCCACCGCACCGACGAAAGGTCCGCGGGCGTGTCCGAGCGGCGCACCATGTCGAGCATCGTGGCGGCCATGACCATGCCGGTGATGCGCTCGGCCTCGATGGCCTGCCGCACCGCGGCGGGGTCGAAGCGGCGTTGCAGCACCATGCAGCCGCCGACGTGCCAGATGCCGTAGCCGGGCAGGTCGGTGCCGCCGACGTGGTACAGCGGCGCGAAGTTGAGGATCCGGTCGGTCGGGCGAAGGCCGAGCTCGACGATCTGGGCGTGCATGTTCATGTTCACGTTGCCGTGGGTGAGCATGACACCCTTGGGCAGGCTCGTCGTGCCGGACGTGTAGATGATGCGCTGCAGGGCGTCGTCGGCCAGCTCGGCGTCGGCGACCCGTGCGCCGCGGTGCGCCTCGACGAGTGCCCGCAGGTCGATCCACCCGTCGATCGGCTCCAGCGCGAGCTTCCGCACGCCGGGCAGGTCGGTGATCGCGGCGGCGGTCAGCTCGGCGAACTCCGGCACGGTCGCGACCGACTGCACCCGGGCGTGGCCGAGCAGCTGGGCGAGCTCGCCCGCGGTGAGCCGGTAGTTGAGCGGGACGAACACGGCGCCGAGCTTCGACAGGGCGAGGGACAGGATGAGGAACTCGGGCACGTTGTTGGCCACGATCGCGACCCGGCTGCCGTGCCCGACGCCCTCGGCGGTCAGGCCCGCGGCGAGGGCGTTGACGTCCTCGTTCAGCTGCCGGTGGGTCCACCGCCGGCCCTCGAAGACGAGCGCGTCGGCGTCGCCGAACCGCAGCGCGTTGCCGCCCAGCATCGCGGCGATGTTCGCGGTGCTCACGCCGCCACCTCCGCTGCGCTCCGGCGCCGGCCTGAGCCACACCTGTCACATGATGAGCGGCCCGAGACGCTCCGCTGGCCACTCATGCCATCACCTCCGCTGCGCTCCGGCGCCGGCCTGAGCCACACCTGTCACATGATGAGCGGCCCGAGACGCTCCGCTGGCCACTCATGCCGACCTCAGCTCGCGCTTGAGGACCTTGCCGGAGTCGTTGCGCGGCAGCGACTCCACCACGTCGACGTACTTGGGCACCTTGAACCTGGCGAGGTTGGCGCGGCAGTGCTCGCGGATGTCGGCGCCGGTGGCCGCGGCGCCGTCGCGGAGGATGACGAACGCCTTCGGCACCTCGTCCCACTGCGGGTCGGGGACGCCGATGACGGCGACCTCGGCGACGTCCGGGTGCTGGGCGATGACCCGCTCGATCTCGGCGCCGGCGACGTTCTCCCCGCCGGACTTGATGAGGTCGGTGCGCCGGTCGACGAACCACAGGTAGCCGTCCTCGTCGATCCGGCCGACGTCGCCGGTCAGGAACCACCCGTCGCGGCGGGTGCGCCGGTTGGTCTCCTCGTCGTTCCAGTACCCGGGTGAGATCTTCGCGCCACGGATGATGATCTCCCCTTCGGTGCCGGGCGGGACCTGCCGGAACTGTTCGTCGACGATCCTGATGTGCACGCCGGGGAACGGGGCGCCGAGCGCGCCCATCTTGCTCTCCTCGTGCGCGGCGTCCATGTAGCAGACGCCGTTGCACAGTTCGGTCATCCCGAACGTGTCGATGAGCCGGACGTGCGGCAGGCGCCGCTTCACGTCGCGCCGCACGGTGGGCGCGACCCCGGCGAACAGCAGGTACCGCAGCGCCGACAGGTCCGGCGGCTCCGGCAGGTCGAGCAGGCCGAACAGGATCTGCGCGGCGAGGACCATGCCGGTGATGCGTTCCCCGGTCGCGATCCGGGCGATGTCGGCGGCCTTGAACGTCGGCGTGAGCACCATCGTCGCGCCGGCGGTGAAGATCGCCAGCCCGGGTGCTTCCAGCCCGCTGACGTGGAAGAGCGGCGCCGAGATCAGGATCCGGTCGTGCTGGGTCAGCTCCAGTTCGAGGACCTGGGCGAGGTGGTTGGCGGTGAGGTTCCCGCAGGTGTGGATGACGCCTTTCGGGTGTGCGGTGGTGCCGGAGGTGTACAGCAGCCGGTGGATGTCCTCGGGTGCCTTCTCCGCGTCGGGGACCCGGATCCCGGCCGGCTGCCGGTCGAGGAGCGCGGACAGCGGCTGCGCGTCGCCGACCACCTGCGCGCCGTTGGCGACCGCGGTCGCGATCCCGGTCTTGGCGCAGAGCTCCGCGGCGGTTTCGGCGAAGTCGTCGTCGTAGAGCAGGCAGGTGATGCCGGCCTGGTTGATGACGTAGGCCTGCTCGGTGACGTGCAGCCGCCAGTTCAGCGGCACCGAGATCGCGCCGATCCGGGCGAGGGCGAGCAGCTCCAGGACGTAGGTGGCGGTGTTGCGGCCGAGCACCCCGACCAGGTCCGAAGCACCGATGCCGGCGGACAGCAGGGCCGCGGCGTGCCGGTCGACGTCGGCGTCGAGCTGGGCGTAGGTCCAGCGGTCGGCGCCGTCGACGAGGGCTTCCCGGTCCGCGCGCCGCAGCGCCTGCAGCCGTAGGGTCTCGGCGAAGTTCGCGGCGCCCATCAGTTCGCGGTGCCGTTCCGGTACGCCAGGATCTCCTCCCGGCTGGGCAGCGACACGAACTCCAGCAGGTTGCCGTCGAGGTCGCGGGCCGCGAACGCGGTGATGTAGCCGTAGTTCTCCAGCAGCACCCGGTTGGGTTCGCCGAGGCATTCCGCGCCGAGCTCCGTCATCTTCCGGTGCAGGTCGCCGATCTCCTCGACGGGCACCTCGAAGCTGAGCAGGAACGTGCCGAGCTCCAGGTGCCCGCCGGTCGCGGTCCGGGTCTTGGTGCCGTTCCACTCGATGAGCTCGAGCTGCCCGATCTTGCTGGGGCCCTGCATGTACTGCACCTTGCCGGTGGTGCCGGGCGGCAGGCCGAGGGACACCTCGATCCCCGGCCCGCCGACGTCGCTGCGCAGGGTCCTGCGGTAGCCGAGGGCCTTCTCGTAGAAGTCGGCGGCCCGGTCCACGTCGGACACGGTCATGGCCACGTGATGCACTTCGCTGACCGGCATCAATCGCTCACTTTCCGGAAAGTACCTGCTGGATCAGTTCGACCTCGTCGGCGCCGCTGTCCGGGACGATGAAGCCGTCCAGGGAGCAGATCTCGTCGAGGGCGCCGAGGATGTCGTCGGGGGTCGCCGGGGTTTCGCCGCCGTACCAGCCGGGGGTGACGCCCAGGAAGATCCGGCCGACGCGGCCGCCGCCGACGGTGAGGATGTGCCGGGTCAGGGTGCACTGCTCCGAGGCGAGGAACGTGCCGACGGCGGCGACGTGCCGCGGGTCGAACCGGTCGGCGAGCTCGCCGAGCAGGCCGTCGGTCATCCGGGTCGCGGCGGTCGGGGCGATGGTGTTGACCAGGATGCCCCGGCGGGCGCCTTCCAGGGACAGCACCTGCATCAGCCCGGCGAGCCCGGCCTTCGCGGCGCCGTAGTTGGACTGGCCGAAGTTGCCGAGCAGCCCGGAGGACGAGCTGGTGAGCACGACCCGGCCGTACCCTTGCGCCGCCATGACCGGCCAGGCGGGGCGCAGCACGTTGAACGCGCCGGTGAGGTGCACGTCGAGGACGGCCTGCACGTCGTCGTCGGTGAGCTTCGCCATGGTCCGGTCGCGCAGGATGCCGGCGTTGTGGATGACGGCGTCGACCGTGCCGTACGCGTCGACGGCGGTCCGCACCAGGGCCGCGCCGCCCGCCGGTGTCGCGACGGAGTCCGCGGACGCGGTCGCGGTGCCGCCCGCCGCGCGGATCTCCTCGACGACCTTGTCCGCCGCGCCGCCGGTGCCCGTACCGTCGACGCCGCCGCCAAGGTCGTTGACGACGACGGACGCGCCGTGCGCCGCGAGGGACAGCGCGTGCGCCCGGCCGATGCCGTTGCCGGCGCCGGTGACGATCACGACCCGCCCGTCCAGCTTCACGGCGCTCATCGCTCACTGCCCAGGACGGCGACGAACGCGACGCAGGAGCCGGGCTGGCCGCCGAGGTTCTGGGCGACGGCGAGCTTCGCGCCGGGGACCTGCCGGGCCCCGGCCTCGCCCCGCAGCTGGGTGAAGCACTCGAACATCATCCGCAGCCCGGTCGCGCCGATCGGGTGGCCGAAGGACTTCAGGCCGCCGTCGGTGTTGACCGGCAGCGCGCCGCCGAGGTCGTAGCGGCCGTCGAGCAGGTCCCGCCACGCCTTGCCACGCTCGGAGAACCCGAGGTCCTCCATGAGCACCACCTCCGTCGGGGTGAAACAGTCGTGCACCTCCGCCAGGGAGATCTGCGCCGCCGGGTCGGTGACGCCCGCCTGCTCGTAGGCCTGGCGGGCGGCGGCGACGACCTCGGGGAAGCTGGTGAAGTCGTAGCCGTCCGACGCCAGGCCCGCACCGGACCCGGCGACGAAGCTCATCCCCTTGAGGTAGATGGGTTTGCTGGTGTACCGGTGTGCGTCCTCGGCCCGCACGATGATGGCGGCGGCGGCACCGTCGGACACGCCGGAGCAGTCCATGACCCCGAGCGGCCCGGCGATGCGCGGGGAGCGCTCGACGGTCTCCGCGGTGACGGCCTTGCGGAACTGGGCGCGTTCGTTGAGGGCGCCGTTCGCGTGGTTCTTCATCGCGACCTTCGTCAGGGCGCTGCGCATGTCGCGGGCGTCGACGCCGTACGCCTCCTGGTAGGCCGGGGCCAGCAGGGAGAACCCGGCGGGTGCGGTCCAGTCGACGTCGGTTCCGTCCGCGGGCGGGTACACCGCCGACAGCCCGGAGTACGAGGAGTCCTTGAGCTTCTCCACGCCGGTCGCCATGACCATGTCGTAGGCGCCGGACGCGACCGCGAACACCGCGTTGCGGAACGCCTCCGACCCGGTGGCGCAGTAGTTCTCGACCCGGGTGACGGGTTTGCCGGTCAGCCGCAGCGGCCGGGCCAGGGTCTGCCCGGACATGCCGGAGCCCTGGGTGCCGACCCAGAACGCGTCGACGTCGTCGAGGGTGACCGACGGCAGCGACCCGACGCACTCCTGCACGGCGTCGACGAGCAGGTCGTCGGCGGAGGAGTGCCAGTGGTCGCGGAACGGGGTGCAGCCCATCGCGACGATCGCGACGTCATGGGTGGTGCGCCTGCTGCCCATCAGTGCGTTCCTTCCGTGTCCTGAGTCGGGTCCTGAGTCGGGTCCGGGGTCGGGTCCGGGGTCGGGGCCGGGGTCGGGGCCGGGGTCGGGTCCGGGGTCGGGGCCGGGCGGAGCTTCCAGAAGTAGTTGTGGATCGCGTCGGTGGTCCACAGCCGGCGGAACGTCGGTGTCATCGCCATGCCGACGGTGACGTCGCCGGGCGGGACGTCGGTGGCGTAGGCGCTGAGCCGGCCGCCGCCGTCGACGTCGGCGATGACGACGGCGACCTCCGGCTCCGGCATCGTGGTCAGGTGGTCGCGGGTCACGGAGACGACCCGGGCGGTCCGGTCCCGCAGCGACACCTTCGCCTCGCCGGCCCCGGCGATGCCGCAGGCGGCGCAGACCCGGCCCGGCGGGGTGGTGACCCGGCCGCAGGCGCCGCACTGGCTGCCCTCGAGGCGGTACTTCCAGCCGGCCCGGCGGTGCATCGGCGGCGCCGCCGGGGCCGGTGCCGCGGGGCGGGCCGGGCCCTGCACGTCCAGCAGCCCGCGCCAGCGCAGGTACCGGCCGTAGCCGAGGACCTGCCGGGCGGCGAGCTGGTCGCGCACCGAAGGGCCGCTGCGGGCGTCGCGGACCCCGTCGCCGGCGCGGAACACGAACGCGTCGGCGCCCTCGGTCGCGGACAGCAGCAGGATCGTCTGTCCCGGCTCGGCGTCGTCGAGCGCGGCGGCGAGCAGCAGCCCCGGGTGGGCGGCGCCGGTGAACCCTGTGGCCCGTTCCAGGGCGGCGTCCTGCTGGGAGGGCACCGTGCCGCGCAGCGCCCGGCGCAGGGCGGCCGCCGCCCGCGGGTTGGAGGAGGAGACGACGACGTGGTCGACGGCGTCCAGGGCCGCCTCGGCGAGGGCGCGGCGGGCCGCGTCGAGGCCGGCGGCTGCGAGGATCTCGGCGGTGAACCGCTCGTCCCAGACCCGGTCGTGGCGTTCGCCGGGCAGCCGCCACCGTTCGAGGATCTCGGTGGTGTGCCCGGCGCGGGCCAGCAGCACCGCGGCGTGCCCGGCGCCGCCGGCGAACGCGGCCGCGGCGTCGCCCTGGGCGAGCTCGTCGGGGGCGCCGGGGCGGGTGGTGCGCAGGTCGGCGGCGGCGACGACGGCACCGGCCCGGACCACCAGGTCGAGGGCGGCCGCGCCGGAGCGGTGCCCGCGCAGGTCGACGGCGCTGACGCCGGGGTCGAGCCCGAGCGCCTCGTGCACGATCCCGGCGGAGGTCTTCGCCTCGTAGGGTGCGCTGGTGGTGGCCAGCAGCAGGTGCCGGCCGGCCGGGGTGGCGGCCGCGAGGTGCCGCAGCGCCTCGACGGCCATCGTGATCACGTCCTCGTCGTAGCCGGCGACGCTGCGGGCCGGGCCCTTGGCCGGGGCGGGCCCGCCGGCCGGGTCGAGGCGGTTGTCGGTGAGCACGTAGGCGGGCAGGTAGGCCGCGTACGCGTCGATACCCTGGTCAGTCAAGGAACGCTCCACAGAGGTCGGGTCCACAGCGGTCAGGTCCACGAGGGGATGGCGGCGAGCAGCCGGCGGGTGTAGTCCTGCCGCGGCCGGTCCAGCACGTCCTCGACGCCGCCCTGCTCGACCACCTGGCCGCGGCTCATCACCGCGATCCGGTCGCAGAGGTCGCTGGCGAGCATCAGGTCGTGGGTGACGAACAGCAGGCCGATGCCGAGCTCGTCGACCAGGGTCCGGAACAGCGCGACGACCTTGGTCTGGGTGGTGACGTCGAGCGCGGTGGTGCACTCGTCGGCGATGACGAGCGCCGGGCGGGTGACGACGGCGAGGCCGATCGCGACCCGCTGGCGCAGCCCGCCGGACAGCTGGTGGGGGTAGCTGTCCAGGACCCGGGCCGGGTCGCTGATCCGCATCTGTTCGAGGACCTCGACGGAGCGCCGCTCGACGTCGGCCTTGCCGATGTCGCGGACGTGCCGGCGCAGCACCTCGCCGAGGTGGGTGCGGACCTTCATCAGCGGGTTCAGCGACCGGGACGCGTCCTGGAAGACCATGCCGACGGCGGTGCCGCGGATCCGGTCCGTGCGGTCGACGCCGGGGGCGACCACCACGTCGCCGGCCAGTTCGACGGTGCCGGCCTCGACGGTGACGTTGCGTTCGAGCAGGCCGACGACGGAGCGGGCGAGGGTGGTCTTGCCGCTGCCGGACTCGCCGACGACGCCGACGATCTGGCCGCGGCCCACGTCGAGGTCGACGCCGTCGAGCAGCCGGAGGTGCCCGGTGGTGAGGCGGGCCGAGATGGACAGGCCGGACACGTGCAGCAGGCTGGTCATCGGCGCCTCTTGCGGGGGTCGTAGTGGGTGAGCAGGGCGTCGCCGAGCAGGTTGACCAGCAGCACGAGGACGGTGACCGCGAAGCCGGGGAAGAACGCGATCCACCAGGCTGTGCTCAGCTCGTCCTGGCCGGCCGCCAGCAGCGAGCCCCAGCTGTTCATCGGGGGCACCACGCCCAGGCCGAGGAAGCTGAGCGCGCTCTCGATCAGGATCGCGGTGCCGACCTGGAGGGTGCCGAGCGCGACGATCGTGCCGCCGAGGTTGGGCAGGATGTGCCGGAACACGATGCGCAGCTCCGACGCGCCGGCGGCCCGCAGCCCGAGCACGAACTGGCGTTCCCGGATCGCGAGGGTCGCCGACCGGGTGACCCGGGCGCAGACGGCCCAGCCGGTGAGCGCCAGGACCAGGAACAGCACCGGCAGGGAGCTGCCCCGGTTGGCGATGATCGCCAGGGCGACGAGGATGAACGGCAGCGCGAGCTGGGCGTCGATGAGCACGGAGATGACCCGGTCGACCCAGCCGCGGAAGTACCCGGCGAGCAGGCCCAGCAGGGTGCCGGGGCCGATCGCGACGACCGCGCCGACCAGGCCGATCATGATAGTCAGCCGGCCCGCCTCGACGAACTGGGTGAGCAGGTCCTGGCCGAGCTTGTCGGTGCCGAGCGGGTGCGACCAGGAGCCGCCGCTCAGGAAGCCGGGTGGCTGCCGGGTCGCGTTCAGGTCCTGGCCGGCGGCGGGGAGCAGGCCGGTCAGCGGCAGGACGAACACGGCGACGGCGACCACGGCGATCGGCACCGCCAGCCAGAACGCCGACGTCCGCTTGGACCGGCGGGGCGCCTCGGCCGGCTTGAGTTCGAGCTCCAACTGGCTCACGCCGTCACCTCCGCTTCGCTCCGGCGCCGGCCTGAGCTGTACCTGCGTTCATGGTTCGCGGCTCCTCCGCTGCGCTCCGGCCCGCTCACGCCGTCACCTCACCCTCGGGTCGACGATCGAGTGGATGACGTCGACGAGCAGATTGAGCAGGACGAAGACCAGCGCGCCGAACACGACGATCGCCTGGACGAGCGGGAAGTCGCGGAACTGGATGGCCTGCAGGGCGAGCTGCCCGAGGCCGGGCCAGGAGTACACGTACTCGACGGCGACCGCGCCGGACAGCAGGATGCCGGTCTGCAGCACGACGATGGTGAGGATCGGCATCATGGCGTTCTTGAACGCGTGCCGCCACACCACCCGGCGGCCGAGGATGCCGCGGGCCTTGGCGGCGTCGATGTACGGCTCCGCGAGGGCCTCGCTCATCGAGGCGCGGGTGAGGCGGGCGATCTGCGCCATCGGGTACACCGACATCGTCAGCGCCGGCAGCACCAGATGTGCGGGGGTGCCGGACTGCCCGGCCGGCAGCCAGCCGAGGTTCACGGCGAACAGCACCACCAGCATCATCCCGAACCAGAAGACCGGCACGGACTGGCCGAGCAGGGCGACGGTCGACGCGGCCCGGTCCCACCAGGTGCCTTCGCGCCTGGCGGCGAGCACGCCGAGGGGGACGCCGATGAGGATGGCGAGGGCCATGCCGGCCGCGACGAGCTGCAGCGTGAACGGCAACCGGTCCATGATCATCGAGGTGTTCGACTGGTAGAACTGCAGCGACTGGCCGAGGTCGCCGGTGAAGACGCCCTTGAGGTAGTCGAGGTACTGGACCAGCAGCGGCCGGTCGAGGCCGAGCTCGTGGCGCAGGGCCTCGCGCTGCTCGGGTGTCGCCATCGGGCCGAGGATGGTCGTGGTCGGGTCGCCGGACAGCCGGCCGAGCATGAACGCCATGCTCAGCGCGATCAGCAGCGACGCCAGCAGGGCGGCGATCCGGGCGGCGGCGCGGCGCAGCGCACCGGCCCGCCTGGACCGGCCGTTCTTCGCCGCCGCCGGGGTCGCCCCACCGGGCGCCGCCGGCATGCCGGCCTTGGTCAGCGGGGGTGCGACGTTGTTCGCCGCCGGGACCGGGCTGGTCTTCATTGCCGTGACCTCCATCGCGCTCCTGGCATCGCGGCGAGCAGCTCGCGGGTGTAGTCGTTCTGGGGCCGGGCGAAGACGGTCTCGCAGGGCCCGGACTCGACGACCCGGCCGTGGTACATGACGTGCACGACGTCGCAGACCGAGCGGACCACGGCCAGGTCGTGGCTGATCATGAGCAGGGCCGCGCCGGTCGTCGCGCGGATCTCCTTGAGCAGGGCCAGCACGTCGGCCTGCACGGACACGTCGAGGCCGGAGGTCGGCTCGTCGGCGACGATGAGCCGGGGCCGCATCAGCAGTGCCCGGGCGATGCAGACCCGTTGCGCCTGCCCTCCGGAGAGCTGGTGCGGGTAGCGGTCGAGGATCGACGGCTCGAGCCGGACCCGTTCGAGCAGGGCGGTGTCCTCGATCCAGGAGGTGCGCTCCGGTTGCAGCGAGCGCAGCTCCCGCAGCCCGGACCGCACGGACTGGCGGGGGTCGAGCGAGCCGTGCGGGTCCTGGAAGACCACCTGCGCCTCGGGCCGCAGCCGGCGCAGCTGCTTGCGGCCGACCGAGGACAGCGAGTGCCCGAGGAGCCGGATGTCGCCCTCGCCGCGGGTGCCGAGCCCGGTCGCGGCCATCGCGAGGGTGGTCTTGCCCGAGCCGGACTCGCCGACGACCGCGACGCTCTCGCCTGCGCCGATGCGCAGCGACACGTGGTCGACGGCCCGGAACACCTCACCGGTGCGCCGGTTGCGGTGCTCGACGACCAGGTCGTCGACCTCCAGCACCGGCGCACCCCGATCCGGGGTCCTGGCTGGGGTCTTTTCCAGGGCGTGGGGGTGCCGGGCGTCGCCGCCCGGCATCCCGTTCTGCACGACGTCGGACATTGTCAGTGGGTCGTCTGGGTGAAGTCGACGGTGTTCAGCGGACCGAACACCAGACCCTTGACGCCGCCGGCGGTGGCGTAGTTGAACACCTGCCGGTACAGCGGCACGTAGCAGTGCTTCTCGACCACGCCGATCGTGTTGAGCTCCTCGTACATCGGGGCGGCCGCGGCGGCGTCGGTCTGCTCCAGGGCCTTCTGGGCCAGGTCGTCGATCTTCGGGTCCGGGCAGTTGCCGGTGATCGACTTGGTCTTCATGAAGCCGCTGGCGAAGAAGTCCGGGACGGCGACGTTGGGCACGCCGGCGAAGATCGAGATGCCGGGGACCTGACGGCCGACGACCCGCTTCACGAGGGTGCCGTAGTCGATCGGCACGTACGTGACCTTGAAGCCGGCCTTCTCGAGGGCACCGCCGACGGCCTGGGAGACCTCTTCGATGTTGGTGTACTGCGCCGCCGGGTAGTGGATCTGCACCGCCGGGGCGGCGGCACCGACGAGCTCCTTGGCCTTGGCCGGGTCGGCGGTCACGCTCTGCGCCGGCTTCTGGCCGGGGCTGACGTTGAGCAGGCCGGCGTCGGCGACGGCCTGGCCGTCGAAGATGCCCTTGACGATCGCGTCCCGGTCGATGGCCAGGGCGGCCGCCTCGCGCAGCTTCGGGTCGTCGAACGGCGGCTTCGTCGAGTCGAGGAACGCGATGATCTTGATCGCGGTCTCGGTGCTCGTCACCGTGATGCCCGCCTTCTTGGCCGTGGTGGCCTGGGCCGGCGGGAGGTCGAACGAGACGTCCACACTCTTACTCTGGATCAGCGCGAGCCGCTGCGCGGCCTCGTTGGCCCAGGTGAAGGTGATGCCGTCGTTGATCGCCTTCTTCGGGCCCCAGTAGTCGGGGTTCTTCTTGACCGACATGTCGCGGCCCGCGTTCGAGCCGGCCCACACGTAGGGGCCGGTGCCGATTGGGGCCGCGGCGAAGCCCGCCGAGCCCTTCTCCTGGTAGTACTTCGGCGGCACCAGGTAGACGGTGGTGAGCAGGTCCGCGAGGTTGTACTGGGAGGTCTTGGTCTTCACCACGACCGTGGTGGCGTCCGGCGCCGCGATGTCGGCGACGTTGGTGAAGTACGACTTGAGCTGCGACGCCGCGGTGTCACGGGTGAGCGTGAGGGTGTTGGCGACCGCTGCGGCGTCGGCCTTCTCGCCGTTGCTGAAGCTGATGTCGGGCCGGACCTTGAACGTCCAGGTGGTCGCGTCGGTGCGGGTCCAGCTCGTGATGAGGCCGGTGTCGACGGCCTTGAGGCCGGCGTCGGTGTTGATCAGCGGTTCGAGCATGGTGGCCCAGACGATCTGGGCCGACCGCGCACCGACGATCGGGTCGAGGGTCGCGGGCTGGGCCGCGAGCAGCGCCCGGACGGTGAACGGGCCGGCCGACTGGGCGGTGCCGGGCTTCGAGTCACCACAGGCGGCGAGGCCGGCGCCGGCGAGGGCAAGGGAGGCGACCAGCGCCAGAGGCCGCCGGGATCGCAAGGAGCTCATGAGCATGTATGGACGTCCTTCACAACGATTGACCCGTCATGTCGCCGCGAGCCGCGGCCGTGACGCTGGCCACAAAGTACCGACCAGCCGGTATCAAGTCAACAGGTCCAACTGGTGTCAGGTCCGTAACGACCGCGTGACACACCCCCGTCTGCCAGCATCGTTGTCTTCATACCGACTGGTATGTATGATCCGGCGGTGGCCATCACCCTCACCCGCGAACACGACGGTCGCGTCGCCCGCGTCCGCTACGACAACGCGGCCCGCGGCAACTGCTTCGACGACGGCGCCCTCGCCGGGCTCGTCGCCACGATGGAGACCGCCGCCGCGGACGGCACCTGCGCCGTGATCCGACTGGACATGGCGGGCCGGCACTTCTGCGGCGGCTGGGACACCACGTCGTTCGCCGCGCTCGCCGGCACCACCCAGGAGGCGGTCGCCGCCGGGCTGCGCGACAGCGACGCCGCGCTGCACCGCATCAGACGGCTGCCGGTGCCCGTGGTCAGCGCGGTCCGCGGGCACGTCATCGGCTTCGGCGCCGGCCTGCTCAGCGCCGTGCACCTGCCGGTCGCCGCCGCCGGCGCCCGGCTGTCGCTGCCCGAGGCCCGCTTCGGCTTCGCCCCCGCCGGCGTCGGCCACACCATCGCCCAGGCCCTCCCCCGCCCGCACGCGTACGCGCTGGCGACCGGCGCGAGCACCGCGACCGCCGACCAGTTGCTCGGCTGGGGCCTGGTCGCCCGGGTGGTCGCCGACGACGACCTCGACAGCGAGGTCGACGCCCTCGTCGAGGCGCTCGCCGCCGTGCCGCCGCACACCCTGCGCGCGGTCGTCGAGGTGGTCGAGTCGAGCCTCGCCACCGGCTCCCCGGAGCACGCCTACGAGGTCTCCGCCCGCACGATCGTCGCGAGCGTGACCGCGTGAACCCGCCGTTCCAGCCCGGTGAGGCCGTCTGGGTGGAGCTGTGCACCACCGACCCGCAGCAGGCCGAGGACTTCTACCGCGCGCTGCTCGGCTGGACCGTGCGGCACGAGCAGCTCGGCGCCACCACGTACCGGATGTGCAGCGTCGACGGGCACGACGTCGCCGGCATCTCCGACGCCACGGGCCTGCACGGCGGCCGGCCCCGCGGCTGGATCGCCTACTTCGCCGTCGACGACGTCGCACGCTCCGCGGACCAGGCCGTCACGCTCGGCGGGGAGCTCGTCACCCCGCCGCGCTACCTGCCGGCGGCCGGCACCGGCGCCGTGGTCGTCGACCCGTTCGGCGCGGCGTTCGGCCTGTACCAGGGTGAGTCCCGGGCGGGGGTGCAGACGCTCAACACCGTCGGCGCCCTGTGCTGGAACGAGCTGGACACCGGCGAGCCGCAACGCTCGGTCGCCTACTACCAGGACCTGTTCGGCTACGCCACCCAGCAGCGCGACGACTCGCCGACCGCCCGCCCGTACACGGTCCTCATGCTCGGCGACGTGCCCGTCGCCGGCGTTCTGGAACTGGACAACGAGTGGCCGAACATCATCCCGTCGAAGTGGATCACGTACTTCAACGTCGGCTCCCTCGACGACGCGCTGGCGCGGGTGTCCGACCTGGGCGGCACGCCGACCGTCGGCCCCGTCGACAGCCCGCACGGGCGGCTCCACCTGGTGAAGGACCCCGGTGGGCACACCCTGTGCCTGGTGCAGCTCGAAGGTGGCCTGCGCCCCGACGCTCCCAACTCCTCTCCCCCGGCGGTGGACCGATGACGACCGAGCCCCTGTTCGACTCCGCCGAGTTCCGCCAGGTCTGCGGGCACTTCCCCACCGGGGTGACCGCCGTGACCGCGACGGCGGCCGGCGGTGCCGTGGCGGCGCTGACCGTCAACTCGTTCACGTCGGTCTCGCTGTCCCCGGCGAAGGTGCTGTTCTGCGTGGCGACGTCGTCGTCGAGCTTCAAGGTGCTCGTCGCGGCGGACCGGATCGCGATCCACATCCTCGGCCAGGACCAGGAGGACATCGCCCGGCGGTTCGCGACCTCGGGGCTGTCCGGCGCGGAGAAGCTCAGCGGCGTGTCCTGGGCGCCCGGCCCGGATGGCGTGCCGCTGCTGCCCGGCACCCCGGCGATCCTGGCCGGGGTCCGCGACGAGGTGATCACCAGCGGCGACCACGTCATCGTGCTGGTGGACGTCGACCACGTGCACCTGAAGCCGACGAAGGTTCCGGCCCTGTCGTTCTACCGCGGCCGGTTCGTCGCCCCCACCGGCCCCACCGAGTAGGTCCGCGCAGCCGCCCGCCGGCTTGAGCGTTCACCTGGAGCTCTTGCGCTTCGACAGTACATTGGCGAACATCACTTTATGACTTCGTTGTTCCGTCGCTTCGCGCTGGCATCCGCAGTGGTCGTAGGTTCGCTTGTGCTGGCGCCGGTCACGCCGGCCGCCGCGTACAGCGCGTGTCCGGCCGACACGATGTGCGGCTGGCTCTTCTACTCCGACGCCGCGCGCACCCACCAGCAGGGCGGGCACACCACGAACTGTCAGGGCGTCGTCCTCGACTGGGGCATCAAAGCCGGCTACTCGACCTACATCGTGCAGGGCTGCGGGGGCGGCCCCGGCCCGGTGTGACGCCCGGCCCGGCCGGGTCGCCCTTCACGGCGCGTCCAGGAAGTCGACCGTGGACGCGCCGTGAGCCCGGCGCGGCAGAGCACCGCTCAGCCGTCCAGGCGGCGCACCATGTTCATGATGGTCTCCAGCTGCGCCCCGCCCTTGATCGGGTAGTTGGTCGCGCCCAGGTAGCCCCACCAGTCCCAGCAGCCGTTGGGGTTGACCGCAGTGGCGAGCGCCTGGGGATACAGCACGATCATGCTGTTCGTGTCGCCGTACTGATTGAGGTTGGCCCGGTCGACGAAGGCCGTGCCGACCTCGGTGTAGGCCTGCTTGCAGCCGTGCAGCGCGACGAGCAGGCGGCACGACTGGCCTGCGGTGCACGCCGACGGGACGTACGCGAAACCGGTCGCGCCCATGCTGATCCCGTTGGCGTAGCCGTTGACGGCGAAGGTGTTCTGGCTGAAGCTGATCAGCCGGCCACCGAGCGCGCCGGTGTTGGGCCCGTTGACCGAGCCGAACAGCTTGCGCAGGAACGCGTTCTGTGGGTCGGTGCCGCAGTCGTTGAGGAACGGCGACGCGGTGGCCGAGCAGCTGACCGTCCCGTACGGACCGACCCAGGCGTGCCCGGCGGACGAGCCGCTGTCGTACTGCACGCTCGCGCCGAAATGCTGGTAGTAGCGGACCAGGTCGTCGTTGACGGACTTCTTGACCGTGGTGTCGCCGTTGCCGTGGAACACGTAGACGGGCCGGCCGGAGAGGTTGCCGACCGGGTCGATCCAGCCGTATGCCGCCCAGGTGCGCGTGTACGTCTGCAGGTTCGTCAGGTACGTCGGCCACACGTTGTCCATGCAGCCGTACAGCGCCTGGCCGGCGTTGTTCTGGGCGCAGTAGTACGGCCCGGACGCGAAGATCGCCGCCCCCTGGATCCGTGACGAGTACGCGACGTGCAGCTGCGTGGCCATCGCGCCGCCGGACGAGACGCCGGCGACGTACACGGACGAGACGTTGTAGGTGCCGAGCGATCCGGCGACGGGCGGCTTGGTGGGCGGGTTCGCGGCCCACGCCGGCATGGCGCCGGCCAGCACGAGCAGGGCGGTCACGGCGGCGGCCGTAACGGAGCGGACGAGGAATCTCATGGATCCTCCCGTGGCGGCGGGGTGTGTCCGCCGAGGCTAGGGGGACCAGGCGCCGGCGAACCATCGACGCCAGGCACATAGTTCGATGTCCGCGGGTGTGGCCGGCATGTCCGGCTCTGGCCGTGCGCCGCCTGACCTGTCCGCTGTGGTTCAGCTGTAGTAGCGGAACAGGATCTCCGCGGCGCAGCAGGTCTCGCCGGTCTCGGCGAACTCCACGACCACCGACGCCTTCGCCTGCACGCCGGCGGGACGGCCGGCCTCGGCCTCGATCGGCTTCGCGGACAGCAGCGTCGCGGTGCCCTGGATCTGGACGCCCGGCGGGAGCGGCTTGACGAAGCGGACCCGGTCCAGGCCGTAGTTGACGCCCATCGAGTAGGCCTGCACCTCCAGGATGTCGGCGAGCAGGCGCGGCACCAGGGCGAGGGTGAAGAACCCGTGCACGATCGTCGTGCCGAACGGGCCGGAGCGGGCGCGTTCGACGTCGACGTGGATCCACTGGCGGTCCCTGGTGACGTCGGCGAACTGGTCCACCTGCTCCTGGGTGAGCACCTGCGGCTCGCTGGCGCCGAGCTCGTGGCCGACCAGGCCGAGCAGGTCGTCGGGGGCGGGCACGGTGGTGAGACGGACGGGTCGCATGGTCACTCCGGTTCGGTGGCGAGGGCGGTGACGTGTTCGGTGAGGGTGGTCCATTCGCGGTCCCACGCGTCGGCGGCGACGACCGGCCGGGCGACCCGCAGCATGCGCCGCACCGCCGCCTCGTCCAGGGCGGCGATCCGCTCGGCGAGGGCCTCGACGTGCCGGTCGAGGTCCGCGGCGGGGACCGTCTCGCTGACGAGCCCGCGGCGCGCGGCGTCCTCGCCGGTCCAGGTCTCGCCCGCGATGAGCAGCCGCCGGGCGGCCGCCGGCCCGACGGCGAGCGGCAGCAGCACGCTGGACCCCCAGCCGGGGACCTGGCCGACGGCGATGTGCCGGTCACCGATCCGGGCGGTGTCCGCGGCGACGGCGACGTCGCAGGCGAGCAGCAGTTCGAGGCCGCCGCCGAACGCGGCACCGTTGACGGCGGCGATCGTCGGTACACCGGCGGCCATGACCGCACGGACCAGCCTCCGGCCCCGGTCCAGGAACTTCCGCAGCGCTGTCAGGTCACCGAGCAGCGCCGTGGCCTCGGTGAGGTCGGCGCCGGCGCAGAAGCTGCGTCCGGTGCCGGTGAGCACGAGGACGCGGATGCCGGGTTCGTCGGCCGCGGCGAGCCACTCCTCCAGGCCGGCCATGACCGCGGAACTGCACGCGTTGCCGGCGCCGGGCCGGTCGATCCGCGCCCACAGCGCCGCCCCTCGGCGGGTAGCCACCACAGGCCCGCGGTCTGGAGCGGTCATGCGACACGCACGCAGAGCTTGCCGAAGGCGGCGCCGGACAGCATCCGCGTGGCCTGGGTGGCGATGTCGGCGAGGTCGACGGTGCTGTCGACGACCGGACGGAGCCGGTGCTCGGCGACGAAGTCGAGCAGCGCCCGGAACTCCGCCAGGGATCCCGTCGTCGACCCGTGGACGGTGATCTCCCGGGCGAACAGCCGGGTCAGGTCGAGGCTCGCGGTGAAGCCGCTGGTGCCGCCGCAGACGACGATCGTCCCGCCGACGCGGGTGGAGCGGGTCGAGTGCTCGAACGTCGCGGCGCCGACGGTCTCGACGACGACGTCGGCGGGCTCCGGGATCCGAGCGCCGGTGTCGAACGCCGCGGCGGCGCCGAGCTCGAGGGCCCGCTCCCGTTTCCGCTCGGACCGGGAGGTGACGACGACGGTGGCGCCGGCCGCGACGGCCAGGCTGACCGCGGCGGTCGCCACGCCGCCGCCGGCGCCCTGCACCAGCACCACCTGCCCGGGGGCGAGGGCGGCCTTGGTGAACAGCATCCGGTACGCGGTCAGCCACGCCGTCGGCAGGCTCGCCGCCTCCGCCCAGTCCAGGTGCGCCGGGCGCGGCAGGACGTGTGCGGCGGGGACGGCGATGTGCTCGGCGAGCACACCGTGACCGGCGTCGGGCAGCAGGGTCGCGTGCGCCACGACCCGCCCGCCGTTCCCACCGTTCGCGGGCAGCGCCGGGTAGACCACGACGTCCTGCCCGCCGGCCACCCCGGCGGCGTCGCTGCCGAGCACGTGCCGGCCGGTGCCCGGGTGCCGGGTGGCGCCGCGCAGCGTCCACAGGTCGTGCATGTTGAGCGCGCCGGCCCGCACGTCGACGCGGACCCAGCCGTCGGGGACCGCGGGGGTGTCGAGGTCGCCGACCCGGATCGCGGCGACCGGGTCGGCCGGGGACGGCTCGATGACGTAGGCGGCCCTCACGCGGACCCGGCCCGCTCGGTGGGACCGTTCCAGAACGTCACGTCGCCGAGGTCGGCGCGGGCTGCGGGCCGGAAGTCGAGGCCCTTGGTGTAGGCGACCGGCAGCAGCGTGATCGGCCGCCAGTCGTCGGGCAGGCCGAGCACCTCCCGCACCTGCGTCGCCTTGTGCGCCAGCGCGGTCGCCATCACCGACCCCAGGCCGCGGGAGCGCAGCGCCAGCTGGAACGACCAGGCGAACGGGAAGATCGAGCCGTAGTAGCCGGACGCGGTGCCGCCGAGCGGGCGCTGCGGGACCGGTTTGGTGCTGCACAGCACGACCAGGACCGGCACCTCCTCGAGGTGGTCGACCAGGTACTTGACCGCGGTCAGGATCCGCGCCTGCCGGGCCTGCGACACCGGGTCGGGCCGCACCGACGGCGACAGCCGGGTGGTCGTCGCCGCCTCACCGCCCGCGAGGGGCCCCTCGACGGTCTGGTGCCACACCTCGGTGTACAGCGCGCCGATGCGGCGTTTCAGCGCCGGGTCGTCGACGGCGACGATCCGCCAGTCCTCGAGGTTGGAGCCCATCGGCGCCTGCTGGGCCAGCCGCAGGCAGTGCTCGACGACGGCACGGTCGACGGGCCGGGTGAAGTCCATGCGGTGCCGCACCGCGCGGGTGGTGGTCAGGACCTCGTCGATGTCGGTGATCACGGCGGGGACGGTCATGCGGTGTCCTCTCCCGTCAGGCGGTCGACGGGCTTGTCCTCGTAGGGCAGCGGGTCGCCCCACCGGTCGAGGAAGGCGACGTCGCTGACGGGCTTGCGGGCGGCGACCTTGAAGTCGGTGCCCTGGGTGTACGCGATCGGGAGCATGGTGATCTGCAGGGCGTCGTCGGGGATGCCGAGCAGCGTGGCCGCGGCGGCGGCGTGGTGCAGGTGCAGGGTGGTGATGACGGTGCCGAGCCCGCGGGCCCGCAGCGCGAGGTTGAACTGCCAGATCGCCGGATACAGCGACCCGTACACGGCCGAGTGCGTGCCGGGGCCGCCCTTGGCCGGGTTGGGCCGGGTCGCGCACGGGATGACCAGGAACGGCGCCCGGCCGATGTGGTGCGCGAGGTGCTCGGCGCCGCCGAGGATCCGCGCGGTCCGGGCGCTGACCGCGCCGTGCTCGTCGACCCCGCCGAGACGGCCCCGCACGATCCGGCTCTCGGCGCCCTCGGCGCTGTGCAGCGGCTTGTGCACGTATTCCAGGTAGGCGTCCAGGTACAGGCGGGCCAGTTCGGCCTTGCGGTCCGGGTCGCCGACGACGACCCAGCGCCAGTCCTCGGCGGCGCCGCCGGTCGGGGCCTGCACCGCCAGCTGGAGGCACTCGCCGATCACGTCGAGGGGCACCGGCCGGTCGTAGTCCAGCCGCAGCCGCACCGACCGGGTGGTGGTGAGGACGTGGTTGAGGTCGGTGAAGGGAAGCCCGGTCATGCTCCGACCTCCGCGTCGTAGCCCATCAGGTCGGCGATGTGCAGGGTGTCGCAGTACTCCCGAACCTGCGCGATCCCGTCCGGGGCGGTGTCCACGACCCACAGGTAGCGGTTCTGGTACCGGTTCTCTTGCTGGGGCCCGCCGCCCAGGGTCGCGTCGCCGCTCGCCTCGATCGCCACGAGGGTGTCGTCGGCGACCCACCGGTGCGGGGTGACGGTGACGGCCGCGGAGGCGTAGGCACCGGAGGCGATCCTGGCCCGCATCGCGGTGAGCTTGTCGGCGATGGCGACGGTGCCGTGGAAGGGGCCGTTCGCGGTGATGTCGCCGGTACGGTGCAGCCGCCCGCGCCCACGGTCCCGGCCGGAGTCGGTCCACCAGGTGGCGCCGGCGCCGAACAGCGCCGCGAAGGCATCGACGTCGCCTCGGGCGAGGGCCGGCCACAGCGCGAGCGCCAGCTCCTCCGCCCGGCTCCCCGGCCGCTGCCCGCCGGGCCCGGGCACGTGGTCCAGGGTGGTGCGGGGCACCGGGGCGCCGGCGCCGACGACGTGCTGGGCGTGGATGGTGTCGAGGTATTCGCGCACCGACACGATCGCCCCGGCGGCGTCGACGTCGAACACGAACGCGTACCGGTTGGCGTATTCGAGGCCGGAGGCGTGCAGACCGTGGCCTTCGACCTCGATGACGCACACGTCGGTCCCGGCGATCACCCGGCGCGGGATCTGCCGGCAGCCGGTCGGGAACGCCTTCGGGCCGAGCGACCGCATCAGCGCGAGCTTGTCGTCCATGCGCATCAGCCCGTGCAACGGGAACCGGCCGCTGCCGCCGGGCGACACCGCCGGGTCGCCGCCGCGGCGGTCCGGTCCGGTGTCGACCCACCAGGTCGCGCCGGGCGCGCACAGCCGGGCGAGGCCGCCGAGGCTGCCCCGGTCCAGCGCGGTGACGAAGTCCATGCCTGCCCGAACCGCCCGCGTCATGGACCCTCCAATCATTCCGACTGGAAGGTATCTATCACACCGGGAGCGGCCCACTCAAGGGTTCGCCCTGCCCATCAGGCGTACAGGCCCTCCAGGACCATGGCGCTGAACTGGCGCGCCACCTCGTCCACGCTCAGCGGGCCGCTCAGGTTGAGCCACTGGTACGCCCACGCGCACATGCCGACCAGACCGAACGTGGCGATCCGGGCGTCGACGTCCGCGCGGAACACACCCCGTGTGACGCCGTCCTGCACCATCCCGGCGAAGGCCGCCTCGACCAGGTCCCGCTTGCGGGTCACCTCCGCGAACAGCTCCCCGGTCAGGTACCGCCGCTCCTGGTAGAAGATCGTCACGTGCGCCCGGTACTCGGCGACGCTGGTCAGGCTGAACCGGATCAGCTCGCGCACCCGCACCGCCGGGTCGTCGCTGCCGGCCTCGATCTGCTGGATCGCGGTGAGCTGGGCCTCCAGGTACTCCTCCTGGATGTGCCGCAGCAGGTCGTCCTTGCTCTCGAAGTGGTGGTAGAACGCACCCTTCGTCAGCTGCGCCTGGTCCGCGATCTCCTGCACCGACGTGCGGTCGAAGCCGCGCTTCTCGAACAGGTCCAGCGCGCTCGTGATCAGCGACTTGCGGGTGTTCTCCGGGTCGTACCCGTCCGGCCACCGCTGCCGGCGGCGGGTCGACTCCGGCCGGGCGGACGTCGCACGAGCCATTTACGGCCTCCTGTATCGCTGCGGAGCCCAGAGCCTACCGTCCGGTCGGAAGGTTTGCTGCTGGACCCCTCAAACTTTCGTGCGCACAGGGTACGGCGCGAAGTGCCAGCTTGCGCACCGCCTCGTGCTGTCACCCTCATACAGCCTAAAACGCGACGCTCAGAACGGCGGCCCATCGACCGGTCCCACCGAAGTCAGCCCGGCCGGCCTGGGCATGGGCCGTTGCAGCACCGCCACGGCGTCCTTCACCCGGCCGAGGTCGAGCAGGTAGCCCGCAAGCGCCCGACTCCCCCGGCCGGGACAGGGGCCGAAGACCCGGCGGGACCCCGAGTCGCCGGGGTCGCGGTAGACGGCGATCGCGCCTTCCACGTCACCGCGCTCCTCCAGCAGCTCCGCGAGACGTCGCGCGGCGTCCCCGTGATACTCGGCCGCCGCGTACGCCCGCAGCTCCTCGACCCGGTCGTGCCTGGCCAGCAGCTCGGCGAGCGCGTCACGGCCGTTCACCGAGGTCGCCCCCAGTCGCGCAGCACGGCGACCCGGCCCTGCCCCTCCAGCAGCTCCGCCATGGCCCTCGCCGCCGTCCACCAGCCCGTCGCCACGAACGGCGCGAGCAGCGCCGCCGACCGCTCCGGCCGCCTGCGGGCCAGCTCCAGCGCGCAGAACCATTCCCCGCGACCTGCCTGCAGCTCCACCTCTCCGGCGTGACCGAGCCCCACCAGGCGGGCGACCAGCTCCGCCGGGATGCAGTCGGCCTGCATCCCGGCGCGGCGGTCAGGATCCTCAGCTTGTGCCGGCGCGCACGTCGCGTAAGGCATCCTAGGATACTGGGTCAGGAGACCGACAAGGAGTGGATGGCGCCGGCCCGGGTGCCGAAGTACATGGCGCCCTTCCAGACGGCGGGGGTCGACTCGATGCAGCCGCCGATCTTCAGCTCCCACAGCAGCGTCGGCTGGGCGTTGGTGTCCTTGACGTCGTAGGCGTGCATGACGCCGGAGCAGTCGCCGATGAACAGGGTGTCGTCGACGACGACCGGGGACTGCCAGGTCTCGTTGCCGGGGACGTGGAACTTCCACCGCACGGCGCCGGTGGCGCGGTCCAGGCCCATGACGTCGCCGCCGGTCGTGTCGAAGATGGCGATGTCCTTGAACAGCGCCGGCGTGCCCCAGATGCCGGCGGGCTTGCTGCCCTGGTCCTTGACCGACCAGACGACGGGATTGTCGGGCTTCGACGGGTCGAGCTTCAGCATCTGCCCGACCTGCTTGGAGCGGGCGTTGCCCTTCTCGTACTCCGAGCCGACGTACAGGAAACCGTCCTCGTCGATGACGATCGAGGCGTCGGTGTCGTCACCGGTCCAGAACCGGAACACGCGGGTCGGGGTCTTGCCGGCCTTCAGGCCGCTGATGTCCCAGCCCTGCACGAGCCCGCCCGAGTTCGCGAAATACACGACGTCCTTGTAGATCGCGACGGAGTTCTCGATGGAGACGTTGGTGTCGCCGAAGTCCTTGAGCAGCTGCTGGTCCCAGCCGGGGGTGTTGAACACCAGCTTCGGGTCGACGGTCACCTTGCCGTTGGCGTCGTAGCCGCGGTTGAGCTTCACGATGTGGAACTGGCTGTTCTCGCCGCCCTCGAACAGGTAGTCGTCGATGATCAGGCCGGAGCCGTCCCAGTCGTCGTTCCACATCGTCGGCTTCACCGCGTTCGCCGACAGCTTCCACAGCTCGGTCGGCTTGCCCCGGTCCAGGGCGATGACCCGGTAGTAGTTGTCGCGGGAGCCGGAGTACAGCAGCGGGAAGCCGTCTGGGTCCATGGTGACGGTGCCCTTGATGATGTCGCCGGTCTGGAAGTCCGGGATGATCCGCTCGCCGGTGGCGGCGTCCAGGAAGTGGATGGCGCCGTCGTACGCGCCGAACACCACCCACGTCCGGCCGTCCTTCTCGAACACGGCGGGCTGGCCGGTCCAGCCGTTGCCGCACCACTGCGTCGTCTTGCCCTTGTCCTCCGACATGCGGCACAGCCCGCCGGTCTTCGGGAACTGCCACTTGCGCACCGGCATCTCCCGCGGCACCGGGCCCTGCCCGTAGTAGGTGCGGGTCGGGTTGCCGCGGAACGTCAGCAGCCCCTGCACCTTCGTCCCGTACGGCTTGCCGACCATCGCGGGGTCCGACCAGCCGGTGAACGCCGGTTTCGCCGGTGACGGGGACGCCGGCTCGGCGGGCGCCCCGGTCGCGGTCACGTCCGGGGTCTCGGAGGCGGTGTCGCGCAGCGCGTACGCGGCGGTGGCGACCCCACCGACGACCAGGGCCAGGGCAGCAGCGATGGAGAGGCGGAAGGCCGCCGTACGTGACATTGCGCCAGTATGTCGATCGACCGCCACCCGCGGCTCCCCCGAACGGCGCTATGGGATCCGTGCCACCGGCCTCACCCCGCGCGGCACCCCATCACGGTTTTTCGAAATGCTGGTAGTCCACGCCGGTTTTCCAGGCGCCTCCCCAGGCGAACCCCTCCGCCTTGAACGCGGTCACGACCACGTCACCGGCCACGATCATGCCGGGTCTGACATTACGCCGGTCCAGGTATTCCTTGCCGGCGGACGGCATGATCTGCTTTCCCGGCAGGTACGGGTTCTCCACGGTGTTGACGTCGATCGCGCGGCCGTACGCGTGGTTGGACCAGTGCGTGGTGTTCGGGACGTTGCGGCAGTTGAACGCCGACGTGTTGTCCGCGGCCATGGACGCGTCGTCGCTGCCGCCGTACGCCTCGATCGTCTGCATGCTGCGGATCGGGAACCGCGCCGCGTAGAGCCGGCCGAAGACCCGCACGACCGGGTCGGCGATGGCGCGGTGCACGACCAGCTCACCGACCCTGGCGGTGCCGTCGAAGTCGACGTAGGACAGCCGCAGCAGCCGCAGGTCGTCGAGGCCGACGGGGCAGCCGGGCCGCCACGACACGCCGGTCATCCGCTGCCGCGCCTCGGCGGACAGCACCTCGACCGTGCCGACG
Source organism: Dactylosporangium sp. CA-152071 (assembly GCF_050936335.1). Classification (NCBI taxonomy): domain Bacteria; kingdom Bacillati; phylum Actinomycetota; class Actinomycetes; order Micromonosporales; family Micromonosporaceae; genus Dactylosporangium; species Dactylosporangium sp. CA-152071. The sequence continues at coordinate 596,672 of NZ_JBNJMZ010000002.1, forward strand.
AAGGCGGGTGTACCGGCGGCGCTCAGCGACGCGGCGCTCGGCGACGCGGTCGACGGGCTCGCCGCGACGGCCCGTGACGGCGGCGACCCGCTCGCGGCGGTGCCCCCGGAGTCGCCCCCGCAACCCGCGAGCACGGGCAGGACCAGCGCCGACGCCAGCGCCAACTTCACGACGGCGGCGACCGGGCGGGTGCGGGAACGGTTGTGCATGCGGCCGATACTATGTGTCGTGCCGGTTGACCAGCGCAGACGACGCGCCCCACAGGCCCTGCTCACGCTCGCCACATTGCTGCTGGTGCTCACGGCGTGCGGCGGGAAGCCCTCCCGATCCGCGCAGCCGGAGTCGAGCCCGTCCGCGTCGGAGGCCGCGGCGCCGCCCCTGGAGGCCGAGACGACACCGGTGGCGACGTCACCGTCGGTACCGGCGTCACCGTCCGCGTCGGCCTCCGCGTCGAAGAAGCCGTCGCCGTCGAAGACCGCCGCGGCGGCGGTCGCGGCGAACGACGCGTCGCGGCTCAGGACGCTGCCGTCCGGCACGACACAGGTCGTGATCGTGCAGGCGGCGAGCGCGTCCGCGACCACGGCGAGCCTGCAGGCCTACGCGAAGACCGGCGGGGCGTGGCAGCCGGCGCTGCCGGCGATGACCGCGAAGATCGGCGCCAACGGGTTCAGCGGCGCCAAGCACGAGGGCGACAAGACGACCCCGACCGGCGTGTTCGGCTTCGACGGGACCATGTACGGCATCTCCGCCAACCCCGGCGTGAAGTACACCTACCACCGGGTGGTGCAGGACGACTGGTGGGACGAGAACAGCGACTCCCCCGGCTACAACACGTTCCACCACGGGGCGAACCCCGGCGGGCCGAGCGAGCCGCTGTGGCAGATCAGCCCGCAGTACAACCACTTCGCGGTGATCCGCTACAACATGCCGGCGACGCCGGGCCGCGGGTCCGGCATCTTCCTGCACGTCACCAACGGCAACCCGACGCTCGGCTGCGTCGCGCTGCCCACCGGTGACCTGGTGGCGCTGCTGCGGTGGCTGAACCCGGCGGCGAACCCGCGGATCGTGCTGTCGCCGACCGGCCAGCTGTCGCGGTACTGAACCGGTCAGCCCACGTGGGTGGCGCCGCAGCCGGGGCAGGTGAACAGGTGCACGTCGGTGGTGAGGCGCAGGCCCGTCGGGCGCTGGTGCGCGTCGCCGTCGGGGGCGGACCAGTCCAGGTCCTGCTCCTCGATGGGGATCCAGTGGAACGACTCGTCGTCGTACTCGTGATCGGAGATGACCAGGAGCAGGTCGCTGGGCGTGCCGCAGTGCGGGCACGGGAACCCGCCGGGGCGGCGCGGGTAGCCGCCGACCTTCCAGCCGGGCGCGACGAACCCGGCCGCGACACCCGGCGGCATGCGGTCGCGGACGGCCGGCGGCAGCGCGTCGGCGCACGGGTAGTCGGTGACCTGCTCCGGGTGCAGCAGGCACGGCGTCGGCAGCCAGCCGGCGTGCTGGACGTCGCCCTGCGGCGGGTCGGTGAGCAGGTCCGTGGGCAGGTCGGCGGCGCGCCGGCGGCGGATCTGCACGGCGGGGCCGGCGGTGTCGCGCAGGTGCTCGACGGGGCACCACAGGACCTGCAGGACGTCGAAGATGTCGCCGTGCGGGTCGGTGCGGGGCAGGTCAGGGACGTCCGACGCCCACAACTGGGCGAGCGGGACCAGCGGGTTCCCCCTGGCGTGCGGGCGGCCGTCGCGCAGCTCGTGCGTGCACAGCGGCCACGGCTCGTCGGCCGGCCACGCCAGGGGGCCGCCGACGTGGCTGTCCCCCGCCCTGGGCGGGTGGACGGCGGCATCGGGCACCCGGGCGGCGTGCGGCGCGCCGACGTCGGCCACGCCGGAGGGGGCACCTGCCGCGCGGGAAGCGGCGCCCGGCCCCCAAAAACCGGCACCAGAACCGGCACCAGAACCGGAACCGGAACCGGGCGCGCCGGAGGTGGCACGGCGCGGGTGCAGGCGGGTCGAGGTCCGGCCGAGCGCGGTCAGCTCCGGGAACTCGGCAAGGATCTCCGGCGCGAACGGCGGAGTGATCATGATCTCGAGGATAGCCACGACGAATGGAGCGAAGCGGAAACAACGCTCAGGTTTCACGTTCTACGCAACCAGCTGGCAACCGAATCCGGCGATGATCATGTCGGCGGGAGCGGTTGCGTCGGCGTTGCGCAATTGTTACCGCCAACAACATTTTCGAAATCGCGGTGGACTTGTGCCCACCGGTCGCGGAGGAATACGTTGCCGGGCACAACAATCACCGTCGTCCCGAAGACACCCCGACGGTGCCCCCCGCCCCCGAAACCCCCCAGCGCCCTGAGGCGCATATCCGAAAGGACCCGTGCAATGCGCAGAGGGATCCTCTCCCTGTTGGCGGTCGGCGTCCTCGCCACCGGCGGTCTCACCGCCTGCGGCGACGACAAGGCCGCCGATTCCGGCAGCGGCGGCAACGCCAAGAAGCCGAAGATCGGCGTGATCCTGCCTGACAGCAAGTCCTCGGCCCGCTGGGAGACCGCGGACCGCAAATACCTCGAGGCGGCGTTCAAGACCGCCGGCGTCGACTACGACATCCAGAACGCGCAGAACGACAAGGCCGCGTTCCAGACCATCGCCGAGCAGATGATCACGGGCGGCGTCAACGTCCTCATGATCGTCAACCTGGACTCCGGCACCGGCAAGGCCGTGCTGGACAAGGCCAAGGCCGCCGGCGTCGCCACCATCGACTACGACCGGCTCACGCTGGGCGGCTCGGCGGCGTACTACGTCAGCTTCGACAACGTCGCGGTCGGCAAACTGCAGGGTGAGGGCCTCGTCAAGTGCCTCACCGACGCGAAGGCCACCAAGCCGGTCATCGCCGAGCTCAACGGCTCCCAGACCGACAACAACGCGACCCTGTTCAAGCAGGGCTACGACGGCGTGCTCAAGGCCAAGTACGACAGCGCCGAGTACGTGAAGGGCCCGGACCAGTGGGTCGCGGAGTGGGACAACACCACCGCCGGCACGGTCTTCGAGCAGATGCTGACCTCGACGCCGAACATCGCGGGCGTCCTGGCCGCCAACGACGGCCTCGGCAACGCCGCGATCAACATCCTCAAGAAGCAGAAGCTCAACGGCAAGGTCCCGGTGACCGGCCAGGACGCGACCGTCCAGGGCCTGCAGAACATCCTCAACGGTGACCAGTGCATGACCGTCTACAAGGCCGTCAAGCAGGAGGCCGACGCCGCCGCCAAGCTCGCCATCGGCCTGGCCAAGGGCGAGAAGGGCGCCACCTCGCAGAAGGTGACCGACCCCGAGGGCAAGCGTGAGGTCGACGCCGTCCTGCTGACCCCGAAGTCGATCACGAAGGACAACGTGAAGGACGTCGTCGACGACGGCTATGTCACGGTCGCCGAGCTGTGCACCGGCGACTTCGCCGCCAAGTGCGCCACGGCGGGCATCAAGTAACACCAGCCGACCGGCCCGGTGTCCGCGTTCCCCCCGCGCGGACACCGGGCCTGCGCGCTGCCGTCACCACCCGTCGTCGGACATGCAAGAAGGAGCATCGTGACCGACACACCTCTGCTGGAGGTCCGTGGGCTCAACAAGAGCTTCGGACCGGTCCAGGTCCTGCGTGACGTGGACTTCTCCGCGTACGCGGGCCAGGTCACCGCCCTCGTCGGCGACAACGGCGCCGGAAAGTCCACCCTGGTCAAGTGCCTCGGCGGGATCTACTCGATCGACTCGGGCGAGTACCTGTTCGACGGCAAGCCGGTCAGCGTCCACGGGCCGCGCGACGCCGCCGCGCTCGGGGTCGAGATCGTCTACCAGGACCTCGCGCTCTGCGACAACCTCGACATCGTCCAGAACATGTTCCTCGGCCGCGAGATCAAGAGCGGCATCGTCCTGGACGACATCACGATGGAGCAGCGCGCCGCGGAGACCCTCGCGGGGCTGTCGGTGCGCACCGTCAAGTCGGTCCGCCAGCACGTGTCGAGCCTGTCCGGCGGACAGCGGCAGACGGTCGCGATCGCCAAGGCCGTGCTGTGGAACAACCGCCTCGTCGTGCTCGACGAGCCGACCGCCGCGCTCGGCGTCGCGCAGACCGCCCAGGTCCTGGAGCTGGTGCGGCGCCTCGCCGACAACGGCCTGGCCGTCGTGCTCATCTCGCACAACATGAACGACGTGTTCGCGGTCGCCGACCGCATCGCCGCCCTGTACCTCGGCCAGATGTGTGCCCAGGTGAGCGCGACCGACGTGACCCACTCCCAGGTCGTGGAGCTCATCACCGCCGGTCGCAGCGGCGACCTCGGCCTGCGCAAGAACGGAGCGACGGCATGACCGTGTCCACCGTGCCGCCGGAGGAGAAGTCGACCGCCGGCCAGCCGGCGACCCTCGGCCTCTACGTGCGCACGTACCTGGCGAAGGTCCGCGGCGGCGACATGGGCGCGCTGCCGGCCATCCTCGGCCTGATCGCGCTCACGATCATCTTCTCGGTCGCCCGGCCGGTGTTCTTCAGCGCCGCGAACTTCGCCAACCTGCTCTCCCAGGGTGCCGCCGTCACGGTCATCGCCATGGGCCTGGTGTTCGTGCTGCTGCTCGGCGAGATCGACCTGTCCGCGGGCTACGCCAGCGGCGTCTGCGCCGCGGTCCTGGCGACCCTGCTCACCACGCACGGGTTCCCCTGGTACGTGGCGATCCTCGGCGCCGTCGTGACCGGGGTAGCCATCGGCCTCGTCATCGGCCTGCTGGTGTCGAAGATCGGCATCCCGTCGTTCGTGGTGACCCTGGCCGCGTTCCTCGCCTTCCAGGGCGCGGTGCTGCTGCTCATCAAGGGCGGCACGATCATCTCGGTCGACGACCCGACCATCAAGATGATCAACTTTGACGGCCGGTTCACCCCGTTGCAGGGCTGGATCCTGTACGGCGTGACGATCGTCGCCCTGACCGCGCTGCAGCTGTGGAAGCGCACCAGCCGCGCCCGCCGCGGGCTCGCCGTCGAGCCGATGTCGGTGATCGCGCTGCGCGTCGGCTCGATCGCCGCGCTCATGGGCGTCGGCGTCTACGTGCTCAACCTCGAACGCGGCCGCAACATCCTGTTCTCGCAGAAGGGCGTGCCGATGGTCGTCCTGCTCATCGGCATCCTGCTGGTGATCTGGACGTTCGTGCTCAGCCGCACCGCCTACGGCCGGCACCTGTACGCGGTCGGCGGCAACAAGGAGGCGGCCCGCCGGGCCGGCATCAACGTCGACGCGATCCGCATCTCCGTCTTCGTCATCTGCTCCGGCATGGCCGCCGTCGGCGGCATCATCGCCGCGTCCCGGCAGGCGTCCGTCGACCCCAACACCGGCGGCAGCAACGTGCTGCTCTACGCCGTCGGCGCCGCCGTCATCGGCGGCACCAGCCTCTTCGGCGGCAAGGGCCGGGTCCTGGACGCCGTCCTCGGCGGCGCGGTCGTCGCCGTCATCGAGAACGGCATGGGCCTCATGCAGTACAGCGCCGGGCAGAAGTTCATCGTCACCGGTGTCGTGCTGCTCGCCGCCGCCGGCATCGACGCCCTGTCCCGCCGCCGGGCCGCATCAGCCGGGCTGAGATAGCCGCGCCGTCCCGCCGGTCGGAACAGCTGCCAGAACGGCTCTGGTCCGGCCAGCGGGACGGCCGTACGGTTAGCGGCAGCCATCAACGAGAAAGTCGAGCATGCGCGTCGGCCCCAGCCAGGAGGAGATCCGCAGGAGCAACCTCGGTGCTCTCCTGCGCTCCGTGCACCTCCACGGCGCCATGTCCCGCGCCGACCTGACCACGAGCCTGGGACTCAACCGCAGCACGATCGGCGCGCTCACCGCCGACCTCGCGGCGGCCGGGCTCGTCAGCGAGGGCGTCCCCCGCGAGCAGCGCGGCCGCGCCGGCCGGCCCTCCCTGGTCGTGCGGCCCGAGTCCGAGCACGTGTACGTGTTCGCGTTCGCCGTCGAGGTCGACCGGATCGTCGCCGCCCGCGTCGGGCTCGGCGGCGTCGTGCTCGACCGGCACGCCGCCGTCCGGCAACGCGGCGACCGCAGCGCCGCCCAGGTCGTCGCGCCGATCGCCGACTTCGTCCGGCAGATGCAGAAGGCCGCCCCGCCGGGGGCGAGGCTCGTCGGCAGCGCCGCGGCGGTCTCCGCCATGGTGCGCCGCGAGGACGGGTTCGTCCGGCTCGGCCCCGAGCTCGGCTGGGTCGACCAGCCGCTCGGCGAGGCCCTCGCCGACGTCATCATCAGCACCGGCGTCGACCTGTTCCCCGCCACCGGCGTGCGCACCGCCCCGGCGGGCATCGTGCCCGCGCAGCGCACGCCGCAGGCCCACGACCTGGTCGACCCGTCCGGCGCGCTGACCCGGTCCGCGCAATCCGCGCGGCCCGCGCGACCCGGCGGGACCGACGCCGCCGACGACACCGACGAGGACCTCGGCGAGCCGGACGGTCCCGAGCCGGCGCCGACCCGGGCGCTGGTGCAGGTGCGCAACAACGCCGACCTCGCCGCGCTCGCCGAACACGCCCGCGGCGCCGCCGTCGGCTGCGACAACGTCGTCTACCTCTACGGCGACGCCGGCGTCGGCGGCGGCATCATCGCCGCCGGGCGCCCCGTCACCGGCCACGGCGGCTACGGCGGCGAGGTCGGGCACATGGTCGTCAACCCCGCCGGCAAGCCGTGCAGCTGCGGCTCCCACGGCTGCTGGGAGACCGAGATCGGCGAGCACGCGCTGCTCGCCGCCGCAGGCCGCAACCCGTCGTCCGGGCGCGACGGCATCCTCGCCGTCGTCGACGCGGCCGGGCGGGGCGACGCCTCGGCGCAGGCGGCGGTCCGGCAGGTCGGCGACTGGCTCGGCTTCGGCGTGGCGAACCTCGTCAACATCTTCAACCCGGAGATGGTGATCTTCGGAGGCACGCTGCGGGAGGTGTACCTCGCATCCGCCGCACAGGTGCGCAGCCGCCTCAACCGCAACGCGCTGCCCGCCTGCCGCGAGCACGTCCGGCTGCGGACCCCGGTGCTCGGCGAGGACGCCGCGCTGCTCGGCGCCGCCGAGCTCGCGTTCGAGCCGCTCTTCGCCGACCCCCTGGATTTCGCGTAACCAGCAATTCCGTAATTCCGGGTGCGGTGCGGTTGCCGGGCTCCGCGACGCCTCAGCTCTCCTGCCCGTCACCCGATCTTTCCGGCGCTGGACGGGAACCGCGACGGGAGGCGACATTGCTGGGCAGGCTGCGGCACGTCGTCCCGACGCGTGGGTACGCGATCCTGTGCGGGACCGCCGCCGCCGTCACCGCCCTGCTGTTCGTCGCGCTCGTCACCGGCGCCGGCGGGCCCATCGTCGCCCAGAACACGTCCAACGTCGCGCTCTTCGCCGCCGCGCTCGCCGCCGCGTGGGGGTGCCTGACGAAGGCGCTGGGCAAGGCCCAGCGCCCAGTCGCGCGCCGGGTGCGCTGGTCGTGGGCGCTGACCGGGCTCGGCGCGTTCTCCTGGGGCGTCGGGCAGATGTTCTGCATCTGGTACGAGACGATCCAGGGCACCGAGGTGCCGTTCCCGTCCCTCGCGGACGCCGGCTACTTCTGGATGATGCCGTTCACCGCGGCCGGGCTGCTCGTGCTGCCGATGAGCCGGCAGAGCGTCGCCCAGCAGGCCCGCAGCATCCTCGACGGGCTCATGATCGCCGCGTCGCTGCTGCTCATCACCTGGATCCTGATCCTGGGCCCGCTCGCCCGGCAGGGCGCCGACAGCTTCCTCGCGCTGCTGGTCACCCTCTGGTACCCGGGCGGCGACGTCGTCGTGCTCACCGTGGTGCTGTTCATGCTCGCCCGGCTGCGTGCCGGCGGGCACCGGCCCATGTCGCTGCCGCTGGTCGGGACCGGGCTGGCCGCGTTCACGGTGTCCGACAGCGGCTACGCGTACCTGACGCTCATCGACAACTACGGCTCCGGCGCCGTGCTCGACCTCGGCTGGTTCGTCGGGTTCGTGCTGATCCTCGTCGCGTCCCGCAAACCGGACCTCGAGCACGCGGCCGGTGACTCCGACGCGCTGACCCGCCCGCTCGGCGTCATGCTGCCCTACATCGCGGTCCTCGGCGCCCTGTGCACCAGCGCGTTCGAGGTGCTCAGGCACGGCGCGCACGACCCGGTCGTGTCCTGGTCACGGTCCGCGATCATCCTGCTCATCGTCGGCCGCCAGCTGCTCACCCTGCTGGAGAACCGCAACCTGACCCGCGACCTGGAGGACCGGGTCGAGGCCCGCACCGCCGAGCTGCGCGCCAGCGAGCAGCGCTTCCAGGCGCTCGTGCAGCACAGCTCCGACGTCGTCACCGTCGTCGCCGTCGACGGCACCGTCACCTACCAGTCCGAGTCGATCACCCGCGTCTTCGGCTACGACCGCGAGCACGTCGCCGGGCAGCGGCTCACCGGCTTCCTGCCCGACGAGGCCCGTGCCCGCCTCGAGGAGGCGTTCGGCGCGGTCGCCGACACCCCCTACGCCAGCCGGGTCGTGGAGATCCCGATGCGGCACGCCGACGGGCACCTCCGCCTCGCCGAGGTCACCGTCACCAACCTGCTCGCCGACGCCAACGTGCAGGGTCTCGTGCTCAACTCCCGGGACATCTCCGAACGCAAGGAGCTCGAGGACCAGCTCGTCCACGAGGCGTTCCACGACGGCCTCACCAAACTCGCGAACCGGGCCCTGTTCAAGGACCGGGTCGAGCTCGCGCTGCGCCGCCGCGGCGACGCCGACATCGCCGTGCTGTTCCTGGACCTCGACGGGTTCAAGGAGGTCAACGACAGCCTCGGCCACGCCGCCGGCGACCAGCTGCTCGTGCAGGTCGCCGACCGGCTCGCCGCCGCGGTCCGGCCCGGCGACACCGTCGCCCGCTTCGGCGGCGACGAGTTCGCGGTCCTCATCGACGTGGTGGACAACGCGGATGACGCCGACGACCTGGCCACCCGCATCATCGACGCCCTCGACCTGCAATTCGATATCGACAATACGGAAATCCACGTGCGGGGCTCGATCGGCATCGCCCTCACCGGCCCCGACGCCGCCGACGCCGACCAGCTCATGCGCAACGCCGACCTCGCCATGTACCGCGCGAAGGCCGCCGGCGAGGGCACCTTCGCGCGCTACGACCCGGCGATGCACTCCGGGCTCGTCGACCGGCTGCAGCTCGCCGCCGACCTGCGCCGCGCCTTGGAGGGCACGGGAGGCACGGGAGGCACGGGAGGCACTGGAGGCACTGGAGGCACTGGAGGCACTGGAGGCACTGGAGGTACTGAAGGCACCGGCGAGCTCGTCCTGTACTACCAGCCGACGATCGAGCTGCGCTCCGGCACCGTCACCGGCTTCGAGGCGCTCGTGCGCTGGAACCACCCCGTCCGGGGCATGATCTCCCCCGCCGACTTCATCCCGCTCGCCGAGTCGACCGGCCTCATCCGCCCCCTCGGCCAGTGGGTCCTGGCCGAGGCGTGCCGCCAGGGCGTCGAGTGGGGCGCCGGCGACCCGGACCGGGTGCTGACGATGGCCGTCAACGTCTCCGGCCGCCAGTTCGACCAGACCGACCTGCCCGCGATCGTCGCCGGCGTCCTCGCCGACACGGGGCTGCCGCCGGAGCGGCTGTGCCTGGAGATGACCGAGAGCGTCCTGATGACCGACACCGAGGAGAACCTCGCGGTCCTGCTCAGCCTCAAGGCGATCGGTGTCAGGCTCGCCATCGACGACTTCGGCACCGGCTACTCGTCCCTGGCATACCTGCGCCGCTTCCCCGTCGACACGCTGAAGATCGACCGCTCCTTCGTCGAGCGCATCGGCGGCGCCACCCCCGACGCGGCCCTCGCCCGCACGATCGTGCAGCTCGGGCAGAGCCTGGGGATGGCGACGGTCGCCGAGGGCATCGAGCAGTACGCGCAGTTCCTCGCGCTGCGCCGGATGGGCTGCGACCTCGCCCAGGGCTACTACTTCTCCCGCCCGCTCCCGGCGGACGAGGCCGGCGCCCTGCTGCGCGACCCGGCCGCTCTCGCCGCCTGAGGTCCCGGTTGCCGCACCGGTGCGGCCGCGTGGGGGTTCGCCCCCGTCCAGCAACGCCACTCATGTCCAGGAACCGCCGGCGCGTGCCGATCTCACCGTGGGGCGAGGCGCGAGCCGCCGCGCCCCGACGTGCGATCACAGGGCCATCACCAGGCATCACGAGAAGGAGCTCATTGATGACGGCTGCCATCACCGACCAGGCGCGTCTGGACCTGCCCGGCCACTGGCCGGCCGCCCTCGGGCCGCGGGCCCTGGCGGGTCTCGACGTGCCCACGCCGTTCCTGGCAGTCGACCTGGACACCGTCGCGGACCGGTACACCGCGTTCGCCGCCGCGATCCCGGGCGTGTCCACGTTCTACGCGATGAAGTGCAACCCCAGCACCGACATCCTCGGCACGCTCGCCGCGCTGGGCGCCGGCTTCGAGGTCGCCTCCATCGGTGAGCTGCGGATGCTGCAGGAGATCGGCGTCGACCCCGCCGAGGTCCTGTACAGCAACCCGATCAAGCCGCCCGCCGCGATCGTCGAGGCCCGCAAGGCCGGCCTGTGGCGCTTCAGCTTCGACTCCGAGGGTGAGCTGCACAAGCTCGCCCAGCTCGCGCCCGGCGCCGCCGTCTACATCCGGCTGCGCGTCGACGACTCCACCAGCAGCTTCCCGCTGTCGCGGAAGTTCGGCGCGGAGGCGCACGAGGCCCGGGCGCTCCTGCTGCTCGCGCGGGAGCTGGGCCTGCGGCCGTACGGCGTCACGTTCCACGTCGGCTCGCAGTGCGCGACCACCAGCGCGTGGCGGCAGGCGATCGCGGCCGCCGGCCGGCTGATGGCGGCCCTCGCCACCGACGGCGTCCACCTGGAGATGCTCGACCTCGGCGGCGGCTTCCCGGCCCGCTACGTCGAGCGGGTGCCGTCGCTGACCCAGATCGCCGACGCGATCGTGCCGGCCCTCGACGAGCTGCTGCCGTACCGGCCGCCGGTCCTCGCCGCGGAGCCCGGCCGGCACCTGGTCGCGGAGAGCTCCGTCATGGTGTCCTCGGTGCTGGGCCGCGAGGTCCGGGCCGGGGAGAACTGGCTGTACCTCGACATCGGCGCCTACCACGGCATGATGGAGACGCAGCAGACGGTGCAGCAGTGGCGGTTCCCGCTGTGGACGTCGCGCACCGACCACGCGCTCGTGCCGCACCTGCCGTTCACCGTCACCGGCCCGTCCTGCGACAGCTCCGACACGATGTTCTACGGCGTCAACCTGCCGTCCACGATCGACGTCGGCGACCAGCTCTACATCGGCTCCGCCGGGGCGTACACGCTGAGCTACGCCTCCAACTTCAACGGCTTCCCGCCGCCGGAGCCCGTCTTCGTCGGCGGCGTCGCCCCGTCCCGGGTGCCGGTGCACCTGCCCGGTGCCCGGGTGGGCGGCAGCTGATGGCCACGGCCGTTGCGCCCCCGCGGACGCACCGGCCCACGCGCCCGTCCCGCCATCGCAGTGGGACCCCCGGCGGGCGCCGGCGCGCCGGGCGGCTGCGCGAGCTGATGGTGTCCGGGCTCGTCGACTCGTTCGGCCTGTCGCTGGGCTGGACCGTCTTCAACCTCGTCGCCGTGGACCGCGGCGGGCTCGCCCTCGCCGGGCTGTTCAACGCCGCCATGCTCATCGGCGTCGTGCTGTCCGCGCCCGTCACCGGCCGGCTCGCCCAGCACCTGCACGGGCGCACGCTGCTGCTGCTCGCCGGCGGGACCGAGGGCGTGCTGCGGGTGGCGACGCTCGCCGCGCTGCTCGCCGGCTGGGACGGCAAGCTCGTCGCGGCGGGCATCGTCGTCATGCACATCGCCGCCTACGCCGGGTTCGCCGCGATGCGGGCCGAGGTCGCCGCCGTCGACGCCCGGCCGCAGGCGATGACCCGCTACGCGCTGTCGATCGCCGCCGTCGAGGCCGCGGGGGCCGGCGTCGCGGCGCTGCTGCCGCTGCGGGGGCATTTCCAGCTGGCGGTGTTTCTCGTGTACGGGCTGAGCCTCGTCCCCACGATCCTCACCGCACGCAGAGCGCGCGTCCGCGACTCGGCGGGCGTCGACGCCGGCACCGACGCCGGACCTGGCCCGGCCAGGACCCGGGTCCGACGGCGCCGCCCCCGGCTGCCGTGGCCGGTCCTCACCGGTGGCGGGTTCGTCACGCTCCTCGCGGCCGGGCCCGCCCTGCTGTCCGTGGCCCTCGCCAGCGAGCTGCACGGTCACACGGCGGTGGCGGGCGCGGCGATCGCGTTCAGCGCCGGCTGCCTGCTGTCGTCGTCGGCGGTCTCGCTCGTCGACCGGCTCCGGCTGCCGATCCAGGTCACCTGGCCGCTGTGGGGCGTCGGCATGCTCGCCGGCTGGCTGCTCGCCCCGGCGCACCTGCTCGGGCTGTTCTTCGCGCAGTTCCTGTCGGGGCTGTCGATGACGGCGTTCGAGGGTGGCATGGACGCCCGCATCGCCCGCGACGCCGCCCCGGGCACGGTGACGACGGTCCTCGCGTGGAGCGCCTCGACCCGGGCACTCGGCGGGGCGGTCGCGGTGCGGCTGCTGCCGGCGCTGGTCGCCGCCCCGGCGATCGGCCTCACCAGCGGCGTGGCGGCGGCGACCCTCGCGGCGGCGGCGCTGTCGGCGTTCGTCCGGTTCAGGACGGCCCGCTGAGCGACCGCCACGGCGCCGCCGGCGTCCGTCCCGCTCAGGAAAGGCCGCTGAGCAGCTGTCGCGCGAGCGGCCCCGCCGAGGCGGGGTTCTGGCCGGTGTACAGGTTGCGGTCGACGACCGTGTACGGCTTCCAGACCTCGCCCCGGCTGAACTCGACGCCCATGGCGACGAGCTCGTCCTCGGCCAGCCACCTCGCCCGGCTCGCCAGCCCGACGGCTTCCTCCTCGTCGTTGGTGTACGCCGTGACGCGGTACCCGGCGAACGGCGACACCCCGTCGCGCCGGGTGGCGAGCAGGGCGACCGGCGCGTGGCAGACCACGGCGAGGGGCATGCCGGCGGCGAGGGCGGCGGTCAGCAGCCGTCCCGAGTCGGCGTCCTGCCACAGGTCCTCCATCGGCCCGTGCCCGCCGGGGTAGTACACCGCGTCGTAGTCCTCGAGGCGGGCGGTGGCGAGCGCGACCGGCCGCCGCAGCTCCCCTGCGCCGCGGATCACGCCCTCCTGCTCCAGGGCGACCTGCTCGCCGCCGGCCATCGCCGGCCGCAGGCTCATCACGTCCACGTGCGGCACGACCCCGCCGGGCGTCGCCACGACGATCTCGTGCCCGGCGCCGGTGAGCGCGGCGTACGGCGCCGTGAACTCCTCGGCCCAGTAGCCGGTCGGGTGCCTGGTGCCGTCCCTGAGCGTCCAGTAGCTCGCCCCGGTCATCACGAACAGGATCTTCCCCATGCCCTGAATCGTCCCCGTTCCCGGCGCCCCGGCGACCACCTCAAGGGATGACTCCTCGCCGTCGGCTCACGGGCCCCGCCCGCGGCAGGAGGACGGTTAAGATCGTCACTGTGCTGGACACCATGACCTGGCTGCACGAGCCGCCGAGCTGGTCGGTCGAGGACGGTGTCCTGCGCGCCGTCACCGGCCCGCGCACCGACTTCTGGCGGGAGACGTTCTACGGCTGGACCACCGACAACGGGCACTTCTTCCACCGGCCGGTGTCCGGCGACTTCACCGCCGAGGTGCGGGTGTCCGCGCGGCACACGACCCGCTTCGACCAGGCCGGCATGATGGTCCGCGCCGACGAGCGCACCTGGTTGAAGACCGGCGTGGAGCTCACGTCGGGCGCCCTGCACGTCGGCACCGTGTTCACCCGCGGGTGCTCCGACGTGTCGATGGCGCCGGTCGCCGGCACCGCCGCCGAGACCGCCGCCGAGACCGCCGTGCGGGTGAGCCGCTTCGGCAGCGCGCTGACCGTCCACTGCCGCGCCGGCGACGGGCCGTGGCAGCTGCTGCGCCTCGGCCACCTCGACCTGCCCGAGACGGTGGACGTCGGCGTCATGTGCTGCTCGCCGGAGGGCGCCGGCCTCGAGGCGACGTTCCGCGACCTGCGGATCGGCCCGCCGATGTCGCGGGACAACCTCGAGTGACGCCCGAAGGCGACTTCGCGATGTACCGGCGCGTCTTGTAGCTACCCGGTCCGTTCGATCAGCAGGACGTTGTCGGTGATGGTGGCGGTCTGCCCGCCGGGGCCGGTCGCCACGCGCTGCGGCATGTCGGCCCGGCGCTTGACCCATCGTGCCGGGTCGAGCGCCAGGTCGGCGGCGACCTCGTCCGGTGTGGGGAACCGCGTGGCCGGGTCCTGGTTCCACGACCAGGGCGCGATCGACCCGTGGTCGACGACCAGCAGCAGCCCGCCGGGGCGCAGCGCCGCCGCCGCGGTCCTCAGCACCCGGGCGCGGTCCAGCGGGAGCGGGGTCTGCAGGTACTGCGCGGAGATCAGGTCGAACGTCCCGCCCGGGAAGCTGGTCGCCAGGTCGTGCCGCTCGGCGGTCACGTCGAGGTCGCCGGCGCGGGCCCGGATCCGCTCGACGGCGGTGCCGGAGACGTCGACGGCGGTGACCCGCCAGCCGTGCCGCGCGAGCCAGAACGTGTCACCGCCGGCCCCGCAGCCGAGGTCCAGCGCGGTGCCGGGGGTGCGCTCCCCGGCGGTCTCGACGAGCAGCGGGTTGGCCCGCTGCCCGGGCGCGCTGTGCGTGCGGTAGTGCTCGTCCCAGAAGTGTTCGGCCTCGCTCATGCCGTCCAGCGTCGCGGCGCCCGTTGCCTGGTTGCAAGTCTTGTTGCGGATCCGCATGCTGGTGGCATGGGTGGTGCCGAGGACGACGTGCTCGCCGGGGTCGGGCCGCGCCTGCGCGCGCTGCGCCGCTCCCGCAACGCCACCCTCGCCGGCCTGGCCGCCGAGACCGGCCTGACCGCGAGCACCCTGTCCCGGCTGGAGACCGGCAAGCTCCGCCCCACCCTCGAGCAACTGCTGCCCCTCGCCCGCGCCCACGGTGTCCCGCTCGACGACCTGGTCGCCGCGCCGCCCACCGGTGACCCCCGCATCCACCTGCGCCCCGTCCGCCGCTCGGGCATGACGGTGATCCCCCTGACCAACCGTCCCGGTGGCGTCCAGACGTACAAGGTGATCTATCCACCGGCGAGCCGCTCCCGCACCGTGAAGCTCCAGACCCACGACGGGCACGAGTGGTTCTACGTCCTCAACGGCCACGTCCGGCTCGTGCTCGGCACGCAGGACCTGCGGCTCGGCCCCGGCGAGGCCGCCGAGTTCGACACCCGCACCCCGCACTGGATCGGCAGCGCCGGCCCCCACCCCGCGGAGCTGCTCACGATGTTCGGCCCCCACGGTGAACGCGCCCACCTCACTCCCCGCTCGCGCCGGCCGGTGCCATGATGCGGGCGTGATTGATCAGGGTCTGTGGTACGCGATGCCGGAGCTCGTGGGGAGCCGGGTGCGGCTCGAGCCGTTGCGGGTCGAGCACGCGGAGGGGTACCTCCGGGCGGCGCGGGAAGGGGTGCTGCGCAAGCACCGGCGGCGGGCGGACGGGTCGTGGCGGGACACGGTCGTGTACTCGATCGTCGACGATGACTGGCCGGGGGTGCGCGACGGGCTGCGCGGGCGGCTGGCGCGGGCCGTGTCGGGTGGTCAGGTGGGCAGGACCGGACCCGGGCCGGACAGTGCCGCGGGGGCAGGCGTGAAGTAGTCGGGGTGCATCGCGACGCGGTGCGGCCTCACCTGCACCGTCAGCTGACCCGGATCTCCGGTTTTCACGATGTACACGAAGCGTAGTCGTTAGATTGCGAAACGTGTTCGCGTCTTGAGGGGCGTGACGGTCGTCGTGACGGGGGACGGGGATGCGTGCGCAGTCCGGGTTGACGTCGAGTGCCGCGGGTCGCCGCGGACCGGGCCGCCGCCGGGCGCGCACCGGCCTCGCGCTGGTGACCGCCGGGCTCGTCGGGCTGGTGGTCACGGGAGGGCCCGCGTTCGCCGGGCTGATGGGCGGCGGCACCGCCTCCCCCGGGCCGTCGGGTGCGGCGGTGACCGTGCCGGCGCCCGCGCCGGCCGCCTCCAGCAAGGCGCCGGCGGCGCAGCAACGCACCCGGCCGTCGACCGCGCCGCCGAGCGGCGCCGACCCCGCCAGCAGCAAGAGCCCAGCGGGGAACAAGAGCCCAGCCGGTAGCAAGAGCCCGGGCAACAGCAAGAGTCCCGCGGGCGGAGCGACTTCGGGGCACGTGCCGCTGGACGCCGACGGCAACCCGGCCGACGCCGTCGTCGACGACGCGACCGCCGCCGGACCGGCCGCCGAGCCCGGCCCCACGCCCGGTGTCCCCGCAGGCGACGCGAGCGCCGGAGGCTCCGCTGCCCCGTCGGCCGATGAGCCCACCGGTACCGGCCCCGCCGCGACCAACCCGGCGAGCGGCCGCCCCTCCGACGGCGACGCCACCGGCACGGAACCGGCGGACGCCGAGCCGGCCGGCGACGCCGGCGTGGACGTGAACACCGCCGGGGTGATGGCCGCGATCCAGGCGCCCGCCGGCGTCGTCGTGGTGCCGGTGCCGGGCGGGCTCAGGGTGGCGTGGACCCACGGCGGGACCGGCGTCGACCACTACGTCGCGACCGCGTACGACCAGCAGGGGTCCGTCGCCGGCAGCTGCCTCGGCGCCACCGCCGGCACCGGCACCTGCGAGATCCGCGTCGGGGTCGCGGCCGGCGGGTCGTACACCGTGAAGGTCGTCGCATACGGCGGCGCCGGCGCGTCCGATCCCTCCGCCCCCGCCACGTCGGGCGTCGTCGTCGCCGGGCCGCCCACGGCACCGACCGGCGTGCACGCCACCGTCACGTCGGCGACGTCGGTGCGCGTCGGGTGGACCAGGCCGGCGACCCCGGCCGCGGGCGTCGACCGGTACGTCGTGACCGCCGTGCAGGACGCGTCGAAGACCTGCGCGACCGGGGACGGCGCCACCACCTGGTGCCCGGTGACCGGGCTGGAGCCGGGGACCGCGTACACGTTCCGGGTCGTGGCGCAGGGCGCCGGCGGCGACTCGGCACCGAGCGCGGCGTCGGCACCGGTCGTCGCCGGCGGCCCGGCCGCGCAGTCCACGGACATCCCCGAGCCGGTCAACCTCGTCGTCACCCCCGGCGACCAGAAGCTGCTCGTCGAGTGGCGGGCGCCGTGGGACCCGGACCACGCCGTCGGCGGGTACACCGTGCACGTCGAGGAGGAGCCCGGCCGCGACTGCGTGACCACCCACCCGACCTGCACCATCGAGGGGCTGGCGAACGGCACCTCGTACACCGTGAGCGTCCGCAGCGACGGCGCGGTCTCGGGCGAGTCGGGGTGGGTGACCGCGACCGGCACGCCCAGCGTCGCGCCCGGCGAGCCGACGGCGGTGACCGCGGAGGCGAAGATCGAGGCGATCACCGTGTCGTGGATCGCCGGCGCGCCCGGGACGGGGGTGGCGCGGTTCCAGGCCCTGGCGACCGCGCCCGGCGGCGACCACGGCGTGTGCGAGACCGTGACCGGCGACTCGTGCACGATCAGCGGGCTCAAGTGGGGCGACACCTACTCGGTGACGGTGATGGCGATCGGCCGGCACGGACGCAACTCGGCGTGGAGCGAGCCGGCGAAGGTCGCGGTGCCGCACGAGGTGACGGTGCCGGCGGACCTGCCGGCCGGGATCGGGCACTTCGGCGGCTCCAGCGGCGACGAGGTCGCGCCGGGTGAGCTGTTCACGGTGACCGGGTCGGGCTTCGCGCCGCACTCGACGGTGAAGGTGGCGGTCTACTCGACGCCGATCGTGCTCGCCACGACGATGACCGACGGCGCCGGGACGTTCAGCGCCGAGGTGTCGGTGCCGGAGGCCGTCAAGGGCGGGCCGCACACGCTCGTGGCGGCCGGCGTCGACACGGGCGGGGAGCCGCGGTTCCTGACGATGGCGGTGACCGTCGCCGTGGAGTACGAGGCGACCGCGTTCGGCGACGCCGGCGGCAGCGTCCTGGCCGTCACGGGCGACCCGGTCGGGCGGACCGCCGGCGCGGGCGCGGCCCTCGTCATCGCCGGCATGCTGCTGGTGGGCGCGTCACGGAGGTTCAAACACTAGAGTCGAACACTGAGGGCACCCGCGGTGCCGCGGATGCCCTCAGTGCGTGGTGACACGAACCTTCAATGTCCTGCCTCGGCGTGGAACCGCTCGACGAGATCCGAACGGATCCGGCCGCGGTCGGACACCTCGATGCCCTTGGACAGGGCCCATTCGCGGATGGCCCGGTTCTGCTCCCGCTCGGCGCGGGCGGACAGGACCGGCCGGACCCGGCCGCCCGGACGAGCCGGGACGGTGGGAGCCGGGGTGAGACGGCCGACCTTGGTCGCGGCGCCGATGAACGACGCGAGGGCCTCGCGCAGCTCAGCGGCGTGCTTCGCGGAAAGGTCGATCGTGTACTGCACGCCGTCGAGGCCGAAGCTGACACTCTCGTCGGCGAGCTCGCCGTCGAGGTCGTCGATCAGCTCATGGATCACGCGTCTGGCCATGACGATGCTGCCTTCCGGTACGGGGAGTTACTTCCGCACCCGTCAACAACCCGAATTCCGCGTAAAAAACGGTCAGACGGGCAGTGACGGGCACGGAACGGTCGCTGGAGCGTACCCGAAGAGTAACCGCGTTCAGACGGCGGCCCGGGCGGTCTGCCGCGCCCGAGTGGCCTCCCGCCGCTCCACGAAGCGGCTCGCCTGCGTGTCGAGGTCGGCCAGGTACGCCGACAGTTCCTCGCGCGCGGCCTCGCCGTCGCCGGTCAGCCCGGTCCGCTCGAACGCCTTGACCTGCCGCAGCACCGGGGCGAGGACGTCGTCGTGGTGCAGGCGCAGGTCGTAGATGCCGGCCATGGCGATCTGGACCGACTTGCGGCCGAAGTTCTCGATGGTGTGGCCCGGCATCTGGAACGACTTCGCGACCTTCGTCACTGCCCGCATCGCCGCGTTGGGCGCGACGTCGAACGCGGCGTTGAGCAGGTTGCGGTAGAAGATCATGTGGAGGTTCTCGTCGTTGGCGACCTTCGCCAGAAGCTGCTCACAGATCGGGTCGCCGCTGGCGGTGCCGGTGTTGCGGTGCGACACGCGGGTCGCCAGTTCCTGGAACGACACGTACGCCACCGACTCGATGAGCCCCTCGTACGCGTTGCTGAACCCACCCGCCATGTGCGTCATCCGGGCCCGCTCCAGGGCGACCGGGTCGACGGCGCGCGTCGCCAGCAGGTAGTCGCGGATCGCGATCCCGTGCCGGCCCTCCTCCGCCGTCCACCGGTGCACCCACGTGCCCCACGCGCCGTCACGGCCGAAGACCAGGGCGATCTCGTGGTGGTAGCTGGGCAGGTTGTCCTCGGTGAGCAGGTTCACGATGAGCGAGGTGCGCGCAACGTCGGACAGCTTCGACTGGCCGGGCTCCCACGCCTCACCACCGAGCAGGCCGTCGAAGTCGCGGCCCTGGCTCCACGGCACGTACTCGTGCGGGAACCATTCCTTGGCCGTGGCCAGGTGACGGTTCAGGTTGGCCTCGACCACCGGCTCCAGCTCGGTGAGCAGGGCCAGGGTGGCGGTGGGCTCGGTCGTCACGGAACCTCCGTTGGTGTCAGGGGCGGAATCGGTACAGAGTGAAACACGCTCGACTAGTCGGCGGCCAGCAGCGACTCAGGCGTCGGTGCCGTGCCGCCGAGGTGCGCGGGCTGCCAGAACACGCCCTCGGGACGGTCCCGGTACTCCCGCTGCGCGCGGTCGAGCATCGCCGTCATCCGGGTCCGCAACTCCGCGGTGACGGCGTCGGCGTTGTCCTTGCGCGTCGGGTGCAGCGGCTCACCCGCAATGATCGTGATCGGCACGCCGCGCTGCTTCAGGTTCTTCGGGTGACCCTTGGTCCAGAACCGTTGCGTGCCCCACAGCACCATCGGCACCAGCGGCGTGCCGGTGGCCGCGGCGAGCCGGGCGGCGCCGTTCTTGAGATCCTTGACCGTGAACGACTGGCTGATCGTCGCCTCCGGGAACACGCCGACGACCTCGCCGGCCTTCAGGTTCTCCAGCGCCGCCTTGTAGGACGCCATGCCCGCCTCCCGGTCGACGGGGATGTGCCGCATCCCGCGCATCAGCGGGCCGCCGATCTTGTGACGGAAGATCGACTCCTTGGCCATGAACCGCACGAGCCGCTTCGACGCGTTGGCGCCCAGGCCGCAGAAGATGAAGTCGAGGTAGGAAACGTGGTTGCAGGCGATGACCGCACCACCCGTGGTCGGCACGTGCTCGGCCCCCTCGACGGTGATACGCATGTTGAGCAGCCGGAACATCGTCTTCGCGAGCGCGATGACCGGGGGGTACACGAGATCAGCCATCCCATTACGCTACCGACCTTCACTGGACGTCACCCGGTACCCTGCCCCAAGGTCGTTTCTTTCATCGTCTGCAGCGGGAGCCCGGGATGTCGGTCGATCAGGACCTCGAAGAACTACCTGAAGAGGAGACCCCTGGGGACCCGCCGGTCGCGGACGAGGACGTCATCATCGTCGTGCCGCCGCCGCGGTTCGGCACGCCCGGCCCGCCGATGCGGCGCTCGCCGCTGCTCATCGGCCTGTTCGGCGGCCTCGGGCTGCTCCTGGCGTACAGCCTGTACCAGGCGGTCGACCAGGTCCGGTCGATCCTGGTGCTCATCTTCATCGCGATGTTCCTGGCGATCGGGCTCAACCCCGCCGTCGTCCGCCTCACCCGCTGGGGCATGCCCCGGGTCCTCGCCGTCGCGACCGTCGGCATCGGCGCGATGCTGCTGCTGTGCGGCGGCCTGCTCGCGCTGATCCCGCCGCTGGTGACGCAGACCGGGGCGCTGGTCGAGAACCTGCCGACCTACATCGACAACCTGCGCCACCAGGACCAGCTCAACAAGCTCAACGAGGACTACAAGCTGCTCGACCAGCTCAAGGCCGTGGCGACCGCCGGCAACGTCACCAAGGCGCTCGGCGGGGTCTGGGGCGGCGCGCAGGTCGTCTTCGGCGCCCTGTTCAACATCGTGACCGTGGTCGTGCTGACGCTGTACTTCATGGCCGCGTTCAACCGGCTGAAGGAGGGCGGCTACAAGCTCGTCCCCGCCTCCCGCCGCTCGCGGGTCGCGCTGCTCGGCGACGAGATCCTGATGAAGGTCGGCGCCTACCTCGGCGGCGCGCTCGCGATCGCGGTCATCGCCGGCATCTCGTCGTTCGTGTTCCTGCTGATCCTCGACATCAAGTACTCCTACGCCCTGGCGGTCCTGGTCGCGATCACCGACCTCATCCCGCAGATCGGCGCCACCCTCGGCGCGGTCGTGGTCAGCATCGTCGGGTTCGCCACCAGCATCCCGGCGGGCATCGCCTGCGTCATCTTCTTCGTCATCTACCAGCAGGTGGAGAACTACCTGATCTACCCGACGGTGATGCGAAGGGCGGTGAAGGTCAGCGACCTGGCCGCGATCCTGTCGGTGCTGCTCGGCGTGGCCCTCATGGGTGTCGTCGGCGCGCTGATCGCGATCCCGGTCGTCGCCGCGATCCAGCTCATCGTCCGCGAGGTCCTCATCCCCCGCCAGGACGCCCGGTAGCCCGGTCGTCCCGATCGCGGCCTCGGTCCCGGCCTCGGTCCCGGCCTCGGTCCCGGCCTCGGTCCCGGCGTCAGTTGCGGCTCAGGACCCTTGTGAACCCGGCGGCGACCGTGGTCGCGAGGGTCCAGCCGGCGGCGATGAGGCCGAACGCCAGCCACTGCCCGGCACCCGTCGGCCGGAACGCCGACTCCTGTCCGAAATCGATGATCGGCAGGAGCAGGTCCAGGGTGTAGACCAGCGGGTGGAGCTCCGGCGCCTGACCGGGATCGACCGGCGCCGGCCGCCAGGTGGCGAACACGGTCGTGCCGGCGACGAGCAGCGCCAGCAGCCAGCCCGCGGCGCGCTGCGGCCGGTACCCGTAGCCGACGGTCACGTCCTGCAGCCAGCCCCAGGACCGCGTCCACCACGGCCGGGTCGCCCGGCGGCGGCGCTGCTTGGCGAGCAGGACGGTGCGGGCGTCGTCGTCGTGGCCGAGCTGCCGGTAGACGGCGGCGAGCTGCTCGTAGGGCTGCGGCGGCAGGCCGTCCGCGGTCCTGGCGAGCCAGTCCAGGCGCCGCCGCGGCTCCAGCAGCGGGTCCAGCGTCTGGTACGTGAGGCCGTCCAGCCGCAGGTCGGCGGGCCACGTGGCGGGGTCGTCGCGGACCAGGGAGGCCCGCACGTAGCGCAGGTCGACCGGGCCGGTCGGCGGGGCGGCGAAGCGCAGGTCGACCTCGCCGGCCTCCGCGCCGGTGCACTTCAGCGCCGCCAGGTGCGCCTCCTGCAGGCACAGCTTGCCGCCGATCCGCGCCGCGCTCATCGAGACCCGCCCGGTCGCGGTGAAGCCGGTGCAGCAGTTCATCAGCGACCCGGTGACGATCCCGGTCGCGCGCAGCGAGGTGCCGTCCGGGTTGTCGAGGCGGGCGCCCTCGAGGAACACCGCCCCGCCGACCCGCGCCTCGACGAGCGACACCCCGCCGGTCGCGGTGAACCCTTCCCGGCCCTCGATCGGCCCCTCGACGGTGCAGTTGTCGGCGCGCAGGGCGAGCCCGCCGGGGTTGCTCAGGGACGCGCCGGCCATCCGCAGGCCCCGGCCGACCCGGGCGCCGACGAGGCGGGTCTCGCCGTCGACCTTGACGCCGCCGAGCAGGTGGACGCCGCCGCCGACGTCGGCCCGGTCCAGCCGTACCGCGACACCGCCGGGGTTGCGCAGGGTGGCGCCGGAGAATGTGGCGACCCCGCTGACCGTGCAGTGGCGCAGGCTCACCTCGCCTTCGACGTCGGCGCGGCGCAGGAACACGCCGCCGGTGACGGTGGCGCTGTCCAGGTCCAGGCCCTTCCGCCCGCCGAACCGGGAGGCGGCCGCCCGGCTGTCCGGCGGCGTGGCCGCGGCGGCGGGCGCGACGATCGTGGCGCCGTCGAGGTGCACGCCGCCGGTGACGGTGGCCTGGAAGAGCTGGATCGTGCCGTCGGCGCGGAAGCCCTCCTCGGCGACGAGGTCCCCGCCGATCTGGCTGCGCTCCGCGGACAGGACGGTGCCGCCCGGGGCGCTGAGCCGCGCCCGCTCCAGCAACAGCCCACCGGCGATCTTCGCGTCCCTCAGGTTGATCATCCCGGTGCTGCGGACGCCCGACATCCGCAGGTGCCCGGCGATCGTCACGCCGGCGGCCTGCAGGCCCGGCATCGTGGTGTCACGGAAGCCGGTGAACGCCAGCCGCGCCCAGTACAGGTCCGGCGCCTCGGCGAACTCGCTCTCCTGGACCAGCAGCGGGCAGGTCACCTCGGCGAACGACAGCACCAGCCGGCCGGTGACCTTCGCCGCGTGCAGGCGCAGCGCCGCGCGCCGGCTCGGCGGCTCCGCCGTGAGCAGCTCCACGAGCAGCGCGGCGTCGACCTCCGCGCCGCCGAGGCTCAGCCGCTCCCCCGCCGCGAACGCCCGGCGCACCCGATCATCGACGTCCACGACTGCGATCGTAGAGGAGGCGGTCACCCGCTCGGGGTGGCGTCTCAGGGATCGTTCAGGGCCTCACCCGAGGTCGCCGGGCGGCTCCGGCGGGCAACCTTGAGCACATGACCGAGATCAAGCGCCTCCGCCGTTCCCGCGCCGACCGTACCCTCGCCGGGGTCATCGGTGGCCTCGCCGAGTACTTCGGCGTCGACCCGACCATGGCCCGCGCCGTGTTCCTGCTCGCCGTCCTGCTCACCGGCGGGACCGCGGTCCTCGCGTACCCGATCCTGTGGATCGTCATGCCCGACACCCCGCCGGACGTCAAGCCCGTGAGCCCTGCGTCCGGCGGGCACCTGCCCTATGGTGCGTGAGTGACCGCGTTGTGCGTGCCGGTGCTGGGCGGCACCCTGGAGGTCCGGGTGGTGTCGCCGGCCGGCGGCGCGCCCGTGGTCCTCGTCGCGCACGACGGACCCGCCTACGAGGACGGCGCCGCCCTGTCCACCGTCGCCCGCGGCGCGCACGTCGCGCTGCTGTCCCCCGGCGACCGCAACGAGTGGTACTCCGCGAACCCCGCCTACGCCGACGCCCTCGTCGACCGGGTGCTCCCGCGGCTGCCGACCGGCCCGCGCGTCGGGCTCGGCGCCAGCCTCGGCGCCCTCGCGCTGCTGCACGCGGAGCATCACCGGCCCGGCACCTTCGCCGGGCTGTTCCTGCAGTCGGGGAGCTTCTTCACCGCCGAGCTGGACCCTCAGGAGTCGGGGTTTCCGCGGTACCGGCGGATCCTGGACTTCGTCGACGTCGCCGCGCCGACCGCGGCGGAGACGGTGCTGACGTGCGGGCGGGACGAGGAGAACCTGCACAACAACCGGGCCATGGCGCGGCGGCTGGGCGTGCCGCTGATCGAGGTGCCCGGCGGTCACTCGATGACGACCTGGCGCGACGCGCTCGGCCCGCACCTGCCACCACTGCTGCGGCAGTTCACGGATGGACGGGAGTTCACGGATGGACCATCTCATCGGCCTGCTGCTCGGCACGGAGCAGGACTGGCCCCGCGCGTTCGAAACGCTGATCGGCCGGCTCGGCCCGATCCGCGGCCGTGACGGCACCGACCATCGGCTGCGGACCGCGCGGGTGAGCATCGAGCCGTTCAACCTGCGCGACCGGCCCACCCACGACCTTGTGATCGACCGTCTCGCGTACTGGTACTACCACCCCCGCGAGTGGCTGAAGAAGATCGCGCTGATGGACGACGTGTACCTGCTCAACAGCCCGTTCACGTTCCAGTCGATGGAGAAGCACGCCGCGTACTGCGCGATGATGCGCCTCGGGCTGCACGTGCCGGAGACGGTCCTCGTGCCCTACAAGAACCCGGTCGATCACGCGAAGTGGGCGTACACCGCCGAACGCTACAACCAGCCGTTCGACCTCGACGCGGTCGCCGACCGCATCGGCTACCCGCTGTTCATGAAGCCCTACGACGGCGGCGCCTGGGTCGGGGTGTCCCGGATCGCCGACTCCACCGCGCTGCACACCGCCTACGACCAGTCCGGTGAGCGCCTCATGCACCTGCAGCAGTCGATCGAGGGGTACGAGGTCTTCACCCGCTCCCTGACGATCGGCCCGGAGACGATGGTGATGAAGTTCCGGCCGGAGCTGCCGATGCACGAGCGGTACGCGGTCGAGCACGACTTCCTCGACGCGACGGTCGGCGACGAGGTCGTCACGATCTCCCGGCTCGTCAACGCGTTCTTCCGCTGGGAGTTCAACTCGTGCGAGTCCCTCGTCCGTGACGGCGTCGTGTACCCGATCGACTACGCGAACGCGTGCCCGGACGTCGCCCTCACCAGCCTGCACTACTACTTCCCGTGGGCGATGACGGCGCTCGTGCGCTGGTCGGCGTTCTGCGTCGTCACCGGCCGGCGCCCCGGCCTGGACCTCGACACGGCCCGCTACTTCACCGTCGCCGACGACGCGTCGCTCGGCTACCGCGACAAGCTCACGGCGTACCGCCGCATCGCCGACGACTACCTCGCCGTCGACGACTACCGCGAGTTCTGCGACACCGCACTGCCGCACGTTCCGGCGCTGGTCGCCGAGTGGGTCGCGTCCCCCGACTTCGACGACCTGCTCGTCTCGACGGTGCGCGCCACGTACCCGCCGCACGAGCACGACCGGTTCATCGCCCACTTCCGCGGCCTCATCGACCTGTGGAAGCACGAGAACACCCACTGATCCCGCCACGTTCTACTCGTCGCGCGGGAAGAACGGCAGCTCGGCCATGTCCCCGGCGTCGGCTGCGGCCTTGAACGCCTTGAGCACGCGTTCGGTCTCGGCCCTGAACAGCCGGGGCCGTTCCTGGACCGCGGCGACCCGCACCCGCGCCCGCGACGCGAGCTTGCGGCTGGCGGCGGGCGTGCCGCCGAGCACCTCGGCGATCCGGCCGAACGGAACGTCGAAGACGTCGTGCAGCACCAGCGCGACGCGTTCGGCGGGCGTGAGCGTCTCCATGACCACCAGCAGCGCGGTGCTCACCGGCCTCCCGCACCCTCGGATCAGCGAATCGGCCCGATGCTACTTCGGCAGCTCCGCCTGGAGCAGCGGGGTGAGGAGTTTGACGTAGCTGGCCGTGACGTGGCTGCCGTCGCGGTACACCAGAGCGTTGCCGACGATGACCGGGCAGACCGTGTCGGTGCAGAACCAGGTGGTGGGGTCGATGACCGGGAAGCCGGCCGCCTTGGCAGCGTCGGCGTTGGCGGTCCTGCGGCTGGCGTAGATCGCGGTGGTGACCTTCAGCGCGCACTGCTGGACCGCGGCGGGGTGGGCGGCGACGCAGTCGGGGACGCTGGTGCCGCGCGGGTCCGGGGTGTCCTGCATGATGACCGGCTTCGCGCCCAGCTGCTGGATGCGTTTCGCGGAGCGGATCAGCGCGGCGGACCACAGGTCGTCGGCCTCCGCCTTGTCCCCGGCGGGCGCGCCGGCCTTGTCGACGGGCGGGTCCGTGTATGTGCGGGTCGACAGCAGTACCAACGCCGGCTTGAGCTCTTTGATCTTCGTGAACGCCTCCTCGCGCCACGTCGCGCACTCCGTGAACGCCCGCCGCGCGTTGATCTTGATCGTGTACGCGTCAGCGGGCGTGCACCCCGACTTCGTGAGCACGACGAGCCGCCAGTGCCGCTGCTTCGCCACCGCGTCGAAGGCGTCGAACCACTGCTCCGTGTGCGAGTCGCCGAACAGCACCATCGTCGCCGTGCCCTGCGGGTCGCCGTGTTTATCGCATTGTTGGCTCAGGGCTGTCTTGATAGTCGTCTCGTCGAGCGACGCGAGGCAGCCCTTCGACCCTTCCGGGCGGTCGTTGGCGGCGGCGGTGACGGGCGGCGTCAGGTTCTGCGGCATCGCGGTCACGGTCGCGCTGGTCGCGATCAGCTCCAGGAGCTTCTTGCGCGCGTCGGCCAGCTGCTGCGCCTCCGAGACCGCGGGCTGCTGCGACAGGGCCTTCGCCGTGTCCTGGGCGGTGCCCTCACCCTTCACCTCGTTCGGCAGCCCGAGGAAGATCGCCGCGGCGCCGAAGGTCAGCGCGGTGAGGGTGGCACCGAGGCCGAGCCCCTGCCCGGGGCGGCGCTTGAACACGGGGTTGAACCGGACCCGGTTCTCCACCAGGCGCAGCGACAGCCAGGCGGGGATCAGGCTGCCGGCCGCGACCGCCGCCTTCGTCCACGTGCCGAGCTCCTGGCCGGCGACGTGCGGGGCGAGCATCAGCGCGGGCCAGTGCCACAGGTACCAGCTGTAGGAGAGCTTGCCGATCGCCTGCATCGGCGCGGTCCCCAGGATCGCGACCGCGCCGTGTCTGGGTCGTGCGGTGCCGCCGGCGATGACGAGCACCGCGCCGCCGACCGGGAGCAGCGCGGCCATGCCGGGGAAGCGCGTCGTCTCGTCGAACATGACCGCGGACGCGACGATCGCGCCGACACCCAGCCACGTCGCCACGGCCGCTCCGGGCACGGCCTTGAGCCGCTCCGCCGCCAGGGCGATGAGCGCGCCGGCCGCCAGCTCCCACGCGCGGGCCTGGATCCCGAAGTACGCCCACGGCTGCGAGTGCCCGGTCTGCCACACGCACACCGCGAACGACACCACGCCCAGCCCCGTGAGCGCGATCGCCGCCCGCCGGCGGCTCGCCGTCCTGCTGGCCGCGGCGAGCAGCAGCAGCGGCCAGATGAAGTAGAACTGCTCCTCGACCGCGAGGGACCAGAAGTGCTGCAGCGGCGACGGCTCCAGCTCCGCGGACAGGTAGTCGGTGCCGAGGACCGCCAGCCGCACGTTGATCCCGTACGCGGCCGCCGACAGCGCGTCGAACACCACGGCCTTCGCCTGCACCGGCGACATCCACGTCCAGGCGGCCGCGACCGTGGCGATGACGACGACGGTCGACGCCGGCAGCAGTCGTACGATCCGCCGCCCGTAGAACGCGCCGAACCGGATCCGCCCGGTCTGCTGCAGCTCCCGGAACAGGTGCAGCGTGATGAGGAACCCGGAGATGACGAAGAAGACGTCGACGCCCACGTACCCGCCGTGCACGAGCCCGAGACCGGCGTGGTTGGCGACCACCAGCAGCACCGCGACGGCGCGGAGGCCCTCGATGTCGGGCCGGAACCGGTCCGCGGCCGGCGCCTGCGGCTTGCCCTGCGGGCGCTGCGGGCCTTGTGGGTTGACGTCCGTGGATCGCCGTTGCGCTTGATAGGTGGTCAACAACCCCTCCGGCGGTTCGGCACCGGCACACGGTAGCGGGTGCCTCCCGGCGCCTGCCTGTCAGGTGACCCGGCTCACCGGCGCCGTTCCCCCGTACCGGTGACGCTGCGGTAGCCCACGTCACAATCCGTAGTACGTGCTGGTAACCGCTCGTACCGTCGATGAAGTTGACGCGTTCTCATCTTCTGGAGGTTGCCTCATGCGTCCGTACGACCACCCCGAATGGTGCGCCCGGGGTCACCGGTGCGGTCTCGGCGAGCACCGCGCCCACCCGGTCGTCATGGAGGTCGACGGCGTTGGCAAGGTCCTGCTGACCCGCGTCCTGGGCGCCAACGGCCGCGAACGGATGGAGCTGACCGGCTCCGCGTACGTCACCGGCAAGGGCCAGGCCGCCCGCCGCCAGATCGACCGCACGCTGCGCGGCTTCGCCGACGTGCTGTCGAACGAGGCCTCGCTGGCCCACGCCTGACGTTTCGCTCTTCCGTTTCGCTTATCTCGGCCAGCTCTTCAGGCGTTGCCGCAGCTCGGCGACGCGGTCCGGGGCCAGCCCGTAGTAGGCGAACCGGCCGTCGTCGAGCCGGTCCAGGTAGCGGCCCGCGGCGGACACGTCCTCGTCCTCCAGCCCCGGGTCCTGCCGCCGGGCCAGCTCGAGCAGCTGCGGCACGGAGTAGTGCTGGATCGCCGCGGCCACGTCGATGTAGTCCCGCACCTCCCGCCGGTTCACCAGCGCCGCCACCTTCGTGGCGATGAGGTCGTCACGGTGCATGACCGGGCCCACGTCCATCATCACCGGGCTCTCGCTCCGGTCGAGCCGGCTCAGCGTCAACCGCACCGTCCTGGCGCCGTCACCGACGGTGAACTCCCGCTGGTCGAACCCGGCGAACAAGTCGAGGAGGTCATCGGCCTCCTCCTCCTGCACCGTGTACCCCGCGCCCCGCAACGCCCGGCACACCGCGTCCGCGGCCCGCCCGGCCCCGCCGTCGGTGTCGGTGAACAGGTCGACGTCCTCGGTCGGCCGCGACACGAGCCCGCTCATCAGCCACGCGAACCCGCCCCCGAGCACGAACCCGTGCCGCTCCCCCACCGCAAGCGCGATCCTGGCAACCTCGGTGTAGAACGGGTCGGTCGTGCTCACCTCAGCCGCAGCGGCTGATGGCGGGCCTCCCACGCCAGCCGGACCCCACGCGGCAGGTTCAGCTCGGGCCACACCCTGACGAGCCGCCGCCCGTTGACCCAGCGCCGCAGCTCCTCGACGCGGATCGCCTCCCGCAGCACGTTCTCGTACATCCACAGCAGCAGGTCAGGCTTGTCCAGGTCGAAGTCCCGCCGCGGATTCCACATCAACCGCTGCGGCAATTCCACGACCCCGCGGACCGGCCCCCGCAGCTCGGCAAGGGTCCGGGACACAAGCGCCGGCCGATGCGGCCGCGCGAGAAACGCGACGCGCCCCGGATCCGTCTCGTCCTGCATCGCCCCGGCCCTTCCATGGTCCCTTGTAGTCGGCCAGTGTACCGCTGCACCGTTTGTCCGCCCTACCACCGACGCGGCGGGTCCCACACGTGTGACGCGGCGCTCTGCGCCTCCCGCTTCCTAGGATACTAGGTGGACAGCCCCTCGGCCGCCGCCTCACCGCCCAGATCAGATCGACGTTGCGCGATCCACCCTCATTTCAGAGATCATCTTGTACGTGGATCGCGCAACGTCGATTGCGCAAAGGCCGCATACCGGGGCATTGACCAACGTCTGTCGCGGGCTGTCGGACGGCGCACGTCGAACGGCTACGGCTCACGTCGCGGCTGCTCATGCCCACCTCGACCATCCACCTCGGCTGGGGCCTGGGCTGGTCTGCCACCATGCCTGTCGTGGCCGGGCGGCTACTGGGTCAGCCCTGGCGATGGTGGCGGAGGTGAGGAGCGGGGCGGGAAGTGAGACAGGAGGGCGTGGCACGGTCCTGGCTCGCCATGAGCGGTCTCGCCATCGGCCTCATGAACACCGGCGACAGGATGCGGACCATGCAGGTGGTGCGGATCGGCAACGCTACGCAGCGTCGGCCCCCAACCCGGTTGCCTTGACCTCGCTGGCCGACCCGGGCTGATGCCATCACCCGACTCCGTGTGATCGGCCGTTGCACCCACGCCGGCGCCTTCACCTCGGCTCGCTGCCGCAGCATCCTGCCCACGGCGTCTGCTACCCGCGGGGGCGAGGTCAGCAGTCGCGCTCCTGCCGTGATGCAGAAGCGGCCAGCGCAATCGCCTTGGGCTGCTGCCAACCAACGCCACGCGAGCCCAGTCAGTTGCCACCCACAGGCGTCCGCTCTTTCCGGGGCGTCCGCGGCTGGGCGGTAGCGGGAGGCAGTGAGGCCAGCGGACGAGTGAGCAGCAAGCGACGGCGAGGACAGTGGCGCGGCAGGCCCCCACCACGGACCAGCCGCAACTACCCGCAGCCAACGCAGTCACCGCGACCCACGCGGACACCGCCACGCACACCGCCACGACTTACCCGCCGCCACCACGGCGAGGCCAGCCAAAACGGCCCCCATGGCGGCGGCCATTACCAGGCCCAGCGCGGCTGCGTTGCCCAGCGCGGTGGTCGGTCGCGGCGCGCGCAGCAGGTGGGTCAGGAACAAGCGACGGGCAGGTCAGCGGGGCGCGGCACGGCTCCCCACCACCGACCATCCGCCGCAAGCGCAGCCACCTCGACGCAGCGGACACCGCCACGGACCGCCACGGACACCGCCACGACTGCTGCCCACCTCCGCCACGGCGAGGCCAACCAACGGCCACCCCAGGACGGCCATCGCCGGGTCCAGGGCCGCGGCCGCCGCCCAGAGGTAGTCCGCCTCGGCCCGGGCAGCAAGTGGGTCAGGAGCGAGCGGCAAGCAGGTCAGCCGGGCGGGGCAGGGCTCCCCACCACGGACCAGCCACGACCACCCGCAGCCAACGAGACCCACCCGGACGCCGCCACGCACACAACCACGACCTGCCCGTCGCCACCACGGCAAGGCACCAAACGGCCACCTCACGACGGGCCGTTGCCAGGCCCAGGGGCCGCGGCTGTTGCCCAGCGGTGGTGGGGCGCGACCCCGGCAGCAGGTCAGTCAGGAGCGAGCGGCGGGCAGGTCAGCGGGGCGTGGCAGGGCTCCCCACCACGGACCACCCGCCGCAGGCGCAGCAGCTCGACGCGGCGGGCACCGCCACGCGGACGGCCGTGACCGCTGCCCGCCGCCACCAACGGCGAGGCCAACAACGGCCGCCCGCGGGCGGCCGTTGTCAGGCCCAACCACCGCGGCCGGTGCCCGGCGGTGGTTGGTCGCGGCGCGGGTGGCGGGCAGGTCAGCGGGCGTGGCGGGGCTCCACCTCGCCGTGGGCGGCCTGGCCGTCGGCCTCGTGGGCGCCGGCTGCATGGTGGGGGGCGTGATCCGGGTGGGCGTCGGCGATACCCTCCGCGGCGTGGGCGCCCGTCGCCGGTTTCTTGAGATCGGTGATGCGACCCGAGCCGTTGCCGTTGCTGTCGCCTGAGGCGGCTGGCCGGCCGTTGCCGGACAGGGTCGAGGTGGAAGTGGCGGGGGCGGCCGACGAAGCGTCGGCTGCGGGCGAAGCGCCCCAGGCCGCAGGCGAGGCGCCCGGGGCGGCAGAGGCGGGTGCGCCGTTGGGCACAGCGTCCGTGGCAGGCAGAAGCGCCCGAGGCAGCGGAGGGCGAAGCAACCGAGCCGACGGTGGAAGGAGTGCCCGAGGCGACGGTGGAAGAAGGGCCGGGGGCGGGCGAAGGAGCGCCGGCGGTGGTGGAGGGAGCGCCGGTGGGGGTGGCGCCGGAGGCGGCGTCTTCGGCGGCGCGTTGCTGGGCGGCCGACAGGGAGCGGAGGGGGATCTCGGGCAGGAAGAGGATGACGACGAAGCCGACGACCATGATGCCGGCGGCGACCAGGAACACGACGCTCATGGCGTCGGAGAAGCCCACCTTGAAGGGGTGGGAGAGGGCGTCGGCGAGGCGGTTGACGAAGGAGGTGTCGTTGAAGGCGCTCGCGCTGCCCGAGGTGCCGGCGGAGCGGATGGCCTGGACCTGGTCGGGGTGGGCGCGGGCGGCGGCCTGGAACTCGGGGGTGGTCTGGGCGGCGGTGAAGGCGCCCTTGATCTTGTCCGGCAGGAGGCTGAACAGGACGGAGAGGAAGACGGCGGCGCCGAGGGTGCCGCCCATGGAGCGGAAGAACGTGACGGTGGAGGTGGCGACGCCGATCTCGCGGGGGTTCGCCGCGTTCTGCGCGGCGGTGATCACGGGCTGCATGTTGCCGCCGAGGCCGAGGCCCATCAGGGCCATGACCAGCATGGTCTGCCAGAGCGGCGTGTCGGCGCCGATACGCGAGAACAGGGCGAGCGCGGCGACCATGAGCAGCGAGCCGATGATCGGGAACTTGCGGTACTTGCCGGTGCGGGCGATGACCTGCCCGGAGACGATCGAGCCGGTCATGATGCCCAGGACGAGCGGCAGGAGCATGAGGCCGGCCTCGGTGGGCGTGGCGCCCTTCACGATCTGCAGGTAGAGCGGGAGGGTGAGCAGGCCGCCGAACATCGCCATGCCGAGGATGAAGCTGCTGGTCGAGGCGACGGAGAAGGTGCGGCCGCGGAACAGGCGCAGCGGCAGCAGGGCCTCGTCCTTGTAGGACCACTCGGCGACGAGGAACAGGGCCAGGCCGACGGCGCCGATGGCGAAGCAGAGCACGGAACGCCCGGAGCCCCAGCCCCACTCGCGGCCCTGCTCGGCGACGGTGAGCAGCGGCACGAGGCAGACGATGAGGGCGACCGCGCCGGGCCAGTCGATGCGGTGGTCCTGGCGGCGGTGCGGGATGTGCAGCACGCGCATGACGACGAGGAACGCGGCGAGGGCGATCGGCACGTTGATGTAGAAGATCCAGCGCCAGCCGGTGACGCCGAGGATCTCGTCGGTGCCGGCGAAGAAGCCGCCGAGGACCGGGCCGAGGACGCTGGACGTGCCGAAGACGGCCAGGAAGTAGCCCTGGTACTTGGCGCGCTCCCGGGGCGGGACGATGTCGCCGATGATCGCGAACGCGAGGGAGAACAGGCCGCCGGCGCCGATGCCCTGCACGGCGCGGTAGGCGGCCAGTTGGTAGATCGTCCCGGCGATGCCGCACAGCACGGAGCCGAGGATGAAGATGCCGATGGCGAAGAGGATGAACGGCTTGCGGCCGTAGATGTCCGACAGCTTCCCGTAGAGCGGGGTCGCGATCGTCGAGGTGATGAGGAACGCCGTCGTCGCCCACGCCTGGATGGAGAATCCGCCCAGGTCGTCGGCGATGGTGCGCATCGCCGTGGACACGATGGTCTGGTCGAGCGCGGCCAGGAACATCGCCATCATCAGCCCGCCGAGGATCGTCATGATCTGGCGGTGCGTCAGCGTGTCTTCGCCTGTCGTCGAACTCAAGGCGGTCCCCCAAATAAACGTTACGAGCCGATAGCGTTCCGGAAATCAGGCTACTCCCGCCTACCCAGTGACGCGCACTGAGACACAATATGCGCGGGGTACGACAGAAACTGCGGAGGTAACTGGTGAGCGCCACGCTGGTGGTGAAGGAGCTCGCGGCCGGTCACGGCGATCGGGCGTTGTTCTCCGGGCTGGATCTCGTCGTCGCGCCCGGCGACGTGATCGGCCTGGTCGGGGCCAACGGGGCGGGCAAGTCGACACTGCTGCGCACGCTCGCCGGGCTGCTGCCGACCGAGGCGGGCGGCTTCGGGCTCAACCCGCCGACCGCGATCATCGGCTATCTGCCGCAGGAGCCCGACCGCCGCGAGGGTGAGACGGTGCTGCAGTTCCTGGCCCGGCGCACCGGGGTCGCCGACGCGCAGCGGCGGATGGACGCCGCCGCGGAGCGGATCGAGCAGGACCCGGACGAGTATTCCGACGCGTTGGAGCGCTGGCTGGCGCTCGGCGGCGCCGACCTCGACGAGCGCGTCGTGGCCGTCGCGGCGGACCTCGGGCTGGCCGTGGACCTCGACCTGCCGATGACGGCGCTGTCCGGCGGGCAGGCGGCCCGGGCCGGGATGGCGTCGCTGCTGTTGTCACGGTACGACGTCTTCCTGCTGGACGAGCCCACCAACGACCTCGACCTCGACGGCCTGGAGCGGCTCGAACGGTTCGTCCAGGGCCTCAAGGCCGGCGCCGTGATCGTCAGCCACGACCGGGAGTTCCTGGCCCGCACGGCCACCGGCGTGCTGGAGCTGGACCTCGCCCAGCAGCAGGTCAACTTCTTCGGCGGCGGCTACGCGGCGTACCTGGAGGAGAAGGCGATCGCGAAGCGGCGCGCCCGGGAGGCGTACGACGAGTACGCCGACACGAAGGCCGACCTCGAGGCGCGGGCCCGGATGCAGCGCGCGTGGATGGAGAAGGGCGTCAAGAACGCCCGCCGCAAGCAGCCGGACAACGACAAGGTCAGCAAGGGCAAGAAGATCGAGTCGACGGAGAAGCAGGCGTCGAAGGCCCGCCAGACCGACCGGCTGATCGAGCGGCTCGAGGTGGTGGAGGAGCCGCGCAAGGAGTGGCAGCTGCGGATGGAGATCGCCGCCGCGCCGCGCGCCGGGGCGGTCGTCGCGACGCTCAACCGGGCGGTCGTGACCCGCGGGGACTTCACGCTCGGGCCGGTGGACCTGCAGGTCGACTGGGCGGACCGGGTCGCGATCACCGGTGCGAACGGCGCGGGCAAGTCCACGCTGCTCGCCGCGCTGCTCAAGCGCGTCCCGCTGGCCAGCGGCACCGCGGCGCTCGGGCCGGGCGTCGTCGTCGGCGAGGTCGACCAGGCCCGCGGCCTGTTCGTCGGGGCGAAACCGCTGCTGGACGCGTTCTGCGAGGCCGTGCCGGACCAGCAGCCGGCCGACGTACGGACGCTGCTGGCGAAGTTCGGCCTCAAGGCGCACCACGTGCTGCGGCCCGCGGCGAGCCTGTCACCCGGCGAGCGGACCCGGGCGGCGCTGGCGCTGCTGCAGGGGCGCGGCGTCAACCTGCTCGTGCTCGACGAGCCGACCAACCACCTGGACCTGCCGGCGATCGAGCAGCTGGAGTCCGCGCTGGACGGGTACCCCGGCACGCTGCTGCTGGTCACCCACGACCGGCGGATGCTGGCGGCGGTCCACACGACCCGGCACGTCGACGTGCACGACGGGAAGGTCACCGTCAGATGAGCGAGGAGTTCTGGACCGAACGGCACCTGTGCACGGTCACGACGATCCGCCGGGACGGCACCCCGCACGTCGCGCCCGTCGGCGCCACCTACGACGAGACGACCGGCATCGCCCGGATCATCACGTCGGGCACGTCGCAGAAGGTCCGCAACGTCCGCGCCAACCCGCGGGTCGCGATCTGCCAGGTCGACGGGCGTCGCTGGACGACTCTGGAGGGCACCGCCGTCATCGACGCCGACCCGGAGGCGGTCGCGGACGCCGAGCGGCGCTACGCCGACCGGTACAGGACGCCCCGCCCCAACCCGCAGCGGGTGGTCATCGTCGTGACGGTGACGCGGGTGCTGGGCACGGTCCGGGTAGGTTCGCCGCATGGGAGTTCCTAGATACGTCCGGACCATGCGCGCGCACATCGGGCACGACCTGCTGCTCCTGCCCGGGGTCAGCGGGATCGTCGTGGACGACCGCGGCCGGCTGCTGCTCGCCCGCCGCAGCGACACCGGCGGGTGGGCGGTCCTGGCCGGCGTGGTCGAGCCCGGCGAGCAGCCCGCCGACGCGGTCGTGCGCGAGGTCCGGGAGGAGACCGGCGTCGAGGTGAGGGTCGAGCGGCTCCTCGGCGTCGCCATGCACCCCGTGCACTACCCCAACGGCGACCAGTGCGAATACCTGAATGTGACCTTCCTGTGCAGCGTCGCCGGCGGCACCGCCACCGTCAACGACGACGAGTCGCTCGAGGTCGGCTGGTTCGACCCGGCCGACCTGCCGCCGATGGAGCCCTATTCGCGGCTGCGGGTGGAGATGGCGGTGCGCGACGCCAAGGAGGCATGGTTCGCCCCGCCCGGGTCCCGGCACCCCGCGCTGGTCGAGCCGTCGATGTGACCGTCAGTTCTGCGGGGGCCAGGCCGGCGGCGGGCTCTGCGGGTAGCCGGCCGGCGGGTCCGAGTTCGGCGGGCCGCTGACCGGCGGCGAGGCCGGCTGCGACGGCACCTGCGGCGCGGGACCGCCCATGCCGGGGACCGTCCAGGGCTGCGGGATCGCGCCCGGGTGCGGCTCCGGCGGCGGGCTGGGGTACGTCGGCTGCCCGAACACGGGACCGTCCACGGTCGGCGGCGGCGGCGCGGGAAAGCCGGTCGACTGCGCCGGGATCCCCGCCGGCGCCGGACCCGGCGGATACCCGGAGGGCGGTCCGGACAGGGGCGGGCTCACGTCGTACACCAGCGGCGGCACGAACCCAGGAGCAACCGGCAGGACACCGGTGGCAGGACTCCCCACCGGGGCGGCCGCCAGTGGTGCCAGCCGGCGCCCGACCAGCTCCAGCAGCCAGACCGCGAGCAGCCCCACCACCGCGAGCAGCCCGGTCGTCAGCAGCATCGTCGCCGCGTGAGCCCCCTCGATCAGCTGCCAGCGGCGCACCCCGTCGACGATGAACACGCCGAGGACGACGCCGAACACGCCCGCCCGGCGGCCGAACACGCTGACCCCGCCGAGCAGCACCGCGGCGAGCGCATACGGCAGGTGCCCCGTCTCGGTGAACACGGCCGCGCTGGTCAGCCGCGTCGACAACACCCCCGCGACGCCGGCGAGCGCCGCCGAGCCGGCCACCCCGACCAGCGCGCCGGTCAGCTTCGCCGGCCGCCAGCGGGCGGGGTCCTCGCCGCCCGAGGGACGGTTCGCGGAGAGGCCGCGGCGGACGGCCGGCAACGCGAACAGCACGGCGCCCGCGATCGACCCGGCGACGAAGACGGCGACCCACGCGCCGAAGCCGCCGGAAACGCGGGCGGCGCCGGTGACCGGGACCAGCCGGCCCTCGGTGGCCTGCAGCAGCGCCGCGGAGACGACGAACCCGCCGCCGAGCGTCACCGCCCACGCGGGCAGCGCGGTGAGGCCGGTGAGCAGGGCGAGCGCCAGGCCGACGCCGAACGCGGCGAGGACCGCGACCAGGAACGCGGCGGGCACGGAGGTGCCGTCGTTCACCTGGTCGGCGTACACCCAGCCGGCGAGGACCGCGATCGAGCCGATCGCCAGGTTGGGGGTGGCGGTGCGCAGCGACAGGGCCAGTCCGCAGGCGGCGAAGCCCAGGATCGCGAGCCCCGCCCACGACTGGCCGCGGCTGAACACGGCGGAGTTGGCGTTGAGCAGGCCGGCGACGACGGCGCCGGCGGCGAGCAGGAGCACCGCCTCCCAGACCAGGTGCGGTGCGAGCTCGCGCATGGGTCGGACCTCGGTCATGCGGCGACGCTACCGCGCATCGACGAACGACGCTGCCCACACGCCGCCCGACGTCATCCGTTCGGCGTGCTCTACTCTCCGCGGGTGGCCGACGATGTCGAAGACCCGGTGGCGCAGGCGCACGGCGAGCTGTCCCTGGCGCGGGTGGCGCTCGCCGAGGACGACCTCGAGCACGCCGCCAACCACATCGCCGGCGCGATCGCGTGGGCGCCGGGGCTGCCGGAGGTGCACGAGCTGCTCGCGGCGCTGACCGTCCGGGCCGGCGGCGAGGTCGCGGAGCTGTTCCCGCTGCGGGAGCCGGCGTTCATCGGCACGGTCGTGGCGCGGGCGCACGTGACGGCGAAGGCCGACCCGATCGGGGCGCTGCGGATGCTGGCGCAGGCGACCGGGTTCGACCCGGAGCAGCCGTGGGCGGACGTCAGCTGGGTGCGGGCCGCCGACCCGGCCGGCCTGGACCCAGACGACCTCGCCAGGCTCTTCGTCGGGGTGATGCAGCGGCTCGGCGACCCGGCACCGCCGCCGGTGGCGAAGGCCAACGAGGTGTGGCTGGACCTCGCCCGGCGGTCGTTGCGCGCCCACCCCGACCACGCGCTGCTGCACGGGGCCTCGGCCGGGCTCGGCCGCCGGTTCGGCGACACGGCGGAGGCCGTCCGGTGGGGCGCCCGCGGGCACCGGCTGCACCCGGACAAGCTGACGTCGGTCTGGTACGCGTACGCCCTGCGCGCCGACGGCCGCCTCGACGCGGCGCTGAAGGTGATGCGCGCGGCGTGGCGGGCGGCGCCGGACGAGGTCGACCTGTGCGCCGACATGGCCAACTGGCTCGCCGACTCCGGCCGCGTCGACGAGGCGATCGAGCTGCTGGAGGAGGGGATGCGCCGCCGGTCGGACTACGACTGTGCGGTGCACACCGTGCACCGGCTGCGGTTCCAGCGCGACGGCGACGCGCGGCACCTGGTGGCCCTCGCCGACTTCATCCGCGAGCACCCGGTCGTCAGCCACGAGCACGCCGACCTGGCGCAGGCGTGCGAGCGGCTCCCCTGGCTCGGCCGGGTCACCGGCCCGACCGAGGCGTGCGTGAACACGCTGCACCGGATCCCGGCCGGCGAGCGGGGCACGATGGACGGCGGGATGTCGCTGTCGGCGCTCGAGGTGCCCAGCGCCCTCGCGGTGCTGCGCCGCCAGCTGCCGGGCGTCACCGTGCGGGTGGAGGGCGCGCCCGCCGCCGACCTGGTGCGGCCGTTGCGGGAGGTGCGGGTGCTGTGGCGGTACGACGGGACCACCGCATATCCGACGGTCGAGCCCGCCGCCGCGGCCAGCCAGGCGCTCCTGGCGGGGATCGCCGGTCCGGTGTGGCCGCACCCGGTCGCCGCCTACGACCACGCGATGCCGCTCGGCGAGCTGCCGGTCGAGCAGCTGCTGTCGCTGCTGGTGCACCCGCCGGCGCGGCCCGAACGGTTCGTGGAGCTGCCCGACGGCTGGTGGGAGCGGTCGGCGCAGGTGTTCGCGTGCCTCGGCCTGCTGCACTGCGGCGAGCTGCGCAACCCGGCCGACCCCGGCGACACGGCAGCGCAGCGGCGGCTGCTGACCGACCTCGCGTGGGGCGTCGAGGACTGGACGACGGAGGCGGCGCTCTTCGCGCTCACGGTCGCGGCGTGGCTGGACCCGGCGTGCCGGGTGGAGGTCTGTGACACGGTCGGCCGCCGGTTCCTGGCCGCGGTGCGGGCGTCGCGGACCAGGGCGGTGACGATCAGGGACTCGCTGTCGGCGCTGGTGCGGATCGTGCCGGGCATGGTCCCGGACATGCTGGCCCTCGCCGGTGAGGTGTCGGGTGTACCGGCGGCGCCCGCTCGCACGGAGAAGCCGGCCTCCCCCTCACGGTTCGGCCGGCTCTTCCGGCGGCGTCAGCAGTAGTGCCGGGGTGGCCCGGTGTGTCGCGCCCGGGCCTGCAGCGGCGTCAGCAGTAGCGGTACACGTCGGTGGCGCGGTTCGTGGCGCCGCCGACGAAGTCGATCGACCGATACCCGACGCCGACGCTGAACAGGCCGGTGCCGTAGTCGAAGAACTGCACGCTGCCCCGGCTGAGGTTGTAGTAGGCGGACTCGACGCGGTCCTGCCAACCGTACGTGGCGAGGCTCTGCCACCCGCACGAGGACAGCTTGCCGCGCGGGTAGCCGAAGTCCGCGCGGTCGTAGAAGCAGAACCATCCCGACGGGCAGTCGACATACGCGTCGACGTGCTCGGGTGACGGCGCGGGCGGCGCCAGCGTGACGACGAACCGGCCGCCGTCGTAGCTGATCTCGTTGGCGCCGACGACCGTCCCGCCGGGGTGTTCGGCGAGGTACGACGCGGCGCCGGCGGTGA
Source organism: Dactylosporangium sp. CA-152071 (assembly GCF_050936335.1). Classification (NCBI taxonomy): domain Bacteria; kingdom Bacillati; phylum Actinomycetota; class Actinomycetes; order Micromonosporales; family Micromonosporaceae; genus Dactylosporangium; species Dactylosporangium sp. CA-152071. The sequence continues at coordinate 636,740 of NZ_JBNJMZ010000002.1, forward strand.
CGGGTGCCGCGGCGGCGGGCGCGGCGGTCGTGGTGATCGCCACGACGGCGAAGCAGGCGAGTGTCAGGGCACGGATCATGGCTGAACCCCCACGTTTCAGCGGACCGGGACGCGGTGCGGTGACTGCGTGTCACCCGCGGATCCCCCCGGACCGCTCCAGGTGCACGCCGTTGGCGCGACCGTATTCGCCACCGAGCGTGGTCACCATGGCCGCGTACAGACTGTGCCATGAATGAATACGTTCCGGCGTACTACCTGCTCGTCACCTCCGTCGAATTCTCAATGATTTATCAATCGTCGTACGGACCGTAACGTCCTGTCGCGGGCTCGCCGACCTGCGGGCCGTCGCGGCGCGACTGACGGACGGTGACCGAGGGCCGGCCGCCACGGGGGCGACCGGCCCGATCTGCAAGTTGCAGCACCGCTCAGTCCGGCTGGTCGTCCCACACCGAACGCACATACACGACCTGCCGGGTGGTCACCGGCACACCGTTCTGCCGCTGGATCGTGGACTCGTGCACCAGCAGGCGGCCGGTGCCGGGGTCGAACACGATCGTCTCGCGGACGCCGTCCGGGCCGTCGGCGCTGAACGCCTTGCCGGGCAGCCCCAGCCGGTCGGCGATGGTCTTGCCCCGGTACGCGAGGCCGGGCGTGCCGCGCAGCATCCGCAGCACCGCGATGCGTTCCGGCGCGCGCAGCGGGTAGGCGACGCACAGCTCCCCGAGCCGCCGCAGGAGTGCCGCGGCGCCGGGGCGCTCCACTCCCTCCAGGGTCCGCTGCAGCTGGACCGGGTCGGCGCTCGGCGGCCCGGCCGCCCCGGCGGGCGGGCCCGGCGGCAGCGGCTCCGGCGACGACGTCGCCCCCGTGCCGTAGGTCCTGACCCGGCCGGGTGCCGCCGGCGACCAGTCGAGCTCCTCGTTCACGTTGCTCGTGGTGTTCAGGTACTCCGGCGGCGGCCCGTAGGTGGTGATGACGACGTCGACGTGCGCGTGCTCGCCCGCCGCCGCCTCGGCCGGGTCGATCGCGGCGATGACGGCGTCGAGCTCCGCCTGGGCCGGCGCGCCGGGCGTGAGGGTCGGTGGCGGCGGGGTCGGCGTGCGCGCCGGCCCGCCGGACGCCGCGACGCCGGTGCGGGCCGGCGTCCCGCCGGTGCCGCCGGCCAGCCACAGGCCCGCGACCGTGAGGACGACCAGGGCCGCGGCGACGGCCGGCACGACCACGCCGCGGCGGCGCCACGGCGGTGGCCCGGGCGGCAGCTGCTCGAGGCGGGCCTTCCACTGCTCGGCCGCGTCCGGGGTGCCGCCGCTGAGGTACAGCCGCCACAGCAGCTCGTCGTCGGTCCACCGGGTGGGTAGCAGCGGCCGGGGGCGCAGCCGCTGCACCGCCGGGACGGGGCCCGGCAGCTCGGCGGGCGCGCCGTGCTCCTCGGTCTCCGCCCGGCGCCGGCCGATGGTCTGCTCGTCGACGCCCTGCGCCGCGATCAGGGACCTGAGCGCGCGCCGCGCCGCGGGCCGGTCGGCGTCGTCGCCGAGGTCCGGCTGGAACCGGGCCGCCCGGCTGATGGCGTCCGCGCGGGCGGTGCGCCACTCGTCGAAGGTGGACGGGTCCTCGTTGACGCTCTTCAGGTACAGCTCGAGGTGCTCCCAGGACGGGATCTGCAGGCCGCTGTCGGCCTTCGACAGGGTCGTCTGGTTGCTGTTCACGCGCTGCGCCATGACCTGGTAGGACGGGTTGCCGTCCGCCTCGCGGGCCCGCCGCATCCGGTGGGCGAAGTCGGCCGGCGGGTGGTAGCCGACCACCGGTTTGACCGGGCGGCCGCGGCGTCGTGCGTCGGTGGGGTGGGGTGCGTGGCCGTCATCGCCACGGGCGTCGAGCATGGACGGGCTCGCTCTCGTTCCGGTGCTTTCCGACAGTTCTCGAGGGTGTTCGCTCCGGCGGGGACGCCCTACTGAGGGGCGGTAGGGCGTCGCCTCACCTGGATCAGCGATCTGCGGGTCGGGGAAAGCGTCATGGCGCCGTCCGTTTGCAGCCGCACGGCACGCATCCCGACTTGCGGCAGTTTGCCATCCGGCTCGCGCGGTTACCAGTCATGCGCGGTCCGGATTGCCGACACATCGTCGTGAGTAATTGCCTACCGATCAGTAGGCCGACCGGGACCGGACTGGCCGCGCGGTGGAGGTGTGACTGCCCAGTCGGTGGCCACCGTCGCCGACCGGCTCATCGGCTTCCGCCGTATCGGCGGACGTCACTGCCGTGACCTCATTCGCATCCACACTGTCGGGTCTTGGATGCGATGACAACAATGAGGTAACGTCGCCGCATTCAGTGACGTAACGGTCACTCGACCCGCCGAGCGGGCCGTCGTAAGGACCGTGGAGCTCCCGGTCGGACCTTCTCGAGGGTTCAGCGATCTGGGGACGGGGGTCTTCCGTTGCAGCGGAAGGCCCCCACTGCGTCCCACCAGGCCGGCGGGGCCTGACCCGGGAGACGAGCCGCCCGGCGGCGGCGGTGACGGCCGCGACGAGCGCGGCCACTTGGATGGGGTCCAGCCCCCAGGCCACCGCGAGCGCCGCGAACCCGAAGACGGCCGCGAGCGCCGCGAGAATGAGGGCCGCGTCGGCCGCGGCCCCGGTGCGTTTGTGCCGATGTCCTGTGGTGCGCATTCGAGCCTCCATGGCGTCGGACCGCTGCCCCGGGTGGATCATTCACCCGGGTGACAAGCCAACATCATGAGAGGCGGGAAGCGCCGGAAATAGCGATCAATCCCAGCGAATTCTGCGGGCCGCCGCCGACCTTTCGCATCCGAACGAAGCCGGCGGGCGCCCGCAGGTCAGCGCCATTCTTTGCGTAAGGGCAGAAAGAATGCGCTGAGAACTCGGCGGGTCGTCGCGGCGCCAGCGACTCCACTATAGGGCCGTATGGCCATAGTTGGCAAGTGCCCGGAAACGGCGATGGCCGGCGGGGGGACCGCCGGCCATCGGGTTGCATAAGAGGGTCACCAATAGTGACGGCGTCCGGCGAGGGGACGGCCGACGGCACCCAGGATCCACAGCACCGCGCCCACGATCAGCAACACGATGCCGATCGTTTCCAGGATGCCGACGTGCAGGAAGAGCCCGAGCAGGAACAGGATCAGGCCGAGGACGATCATCTTCAGCTCCCGGGGAGGAGGGGGTGTTGCATGGACGTTCTTCAGGTACCCCTCCCCCTCGACTTCTGAAACACCGATCACCCGCGGCGGCCCCGGCGGGCTCGGATGTAGTCGGAGACGACGTATCTGCCCAGGTCATCGGCGTCCGGGGTGAAGACCCGCCCACCGCTGCGCCGGGCGACGGCATCGACGAAGCGGCGCAGGCCGGGGTCCTCGCCGAGCATGAACAGGTTGAGCACCGCGCCGTAGCGGGTGAGCTGGTCGACCTCGTGCACGGTCGCGGTGACCGTCTCGCGGGTCGACGGCCAGCGGAAGTACGACGTGCCGTCCTCGAGCAGGTGCGCGGTCGGCTCACCGTCGGTGACGACGAGGACGACCGGGTCGGAGCCCGGGTGCCGGCGCAGGTGCCGCCCCGCGAGCATGAGCGCGTGCTGCAGGTTGGTGCCCTGCACGTAGTCGGGCTCGACGGCCGCCAGCTCCTCGACGGACAGCTTCGTCGCGTACCGGCCGAACCCGATGATCTGGAGGGCGTCCTGCGGGAAGCGGGTCGCGACGAGGTGGGACAGCGCCAGCGCGGCCTGCTTCATCGGGCCCCACCGGCCGTCGGCCATCATCGAGAAGGACAGGTCGACGCAGAGCGCGACGGCGGCGGACACCCGCCGCTCGGTCTCGGCGATCTCGAAGTCCTCGACGTCCAGCCCGATCGGCAGGACGGCGGTGCCGCCGGTGGCCTGGCGGCGCACCGCGTTGCCGATGGTGCGCACGACGTCGATCGGCTGCTCGTCGCCGTACTGCCAGCGCCGGGACGCCCCGGTGAGCTCGCCCGCGGCGCCGGCGTCGCGCAGGTCGTGCTGCCCGCGCCGGCCGGCGGTGAGGTCGGCGAAGACGGTCCGCAGGGCGGTGCCGCCGAGCCGGCGCAGCGCCTTCGGGCTGAGCGTGAGCCCGTCGGCGCCGCGGGTGACCCAGCCCTGGCGGCGCAGCTGCTGCTCCAGCTCCCGCAGCCGGCGCAGGTCGTCGGCGGCGGAGCGGCCGAGCTGCCGTTCGACGGACTCGACGTCGACGTCGTCGAGGGTGGCGCCGGGGTGCTCCTGGCCGAGCTGGTCGATGAGGTCGTCGAGGTCGCCGATCTCCTCCAGGGCGCCGGCGGCCTCGCCGTAGCCGAGGTCGCGGTCGCCGCGGACCCGCTCGCCGCGGCCCCAGTTCAGGTCGGGGCGCAGCGCGCGGAGGTTGTCGGTGAGGGCGGCCATCTCCCCGGCGAGGCTGCCGAGGGACTGCTCCATCAGCGACTGCAGCTCGGCGCGCTGCTGCGGGCTGAGCGAGCGCATGAGCCGCTCCCCGGCGGCGGCGCGGCGGGCGAGCGCGTCGACGAGCTCGTCCACCGATCCGGGCCGCTCGGGGAAGAAGTCGCCGTGCTGCGCCATGAACTGCGCGAACGCGTCGTCGGTGTTCTCCCCGCGGGCGTGCTTGGCGAGCAGGCCGTTGAGGTCCTGCAGCATCTGCTGCATGCGCTCGCGCGTCGCCGGGTCCTGCAGGGCGTCCTTCATCCCTTGGAACCGCTGCCCGACGACCTCGTCGCGCAGCTGGTCGAGGATCTGGTCGTAGAGCGCCTTCGCCTCGGGCGAAGTCCAGTTATATTCGGACAATTCAGCAACTGCGCGAGATGTCGACCGCGGCAAGTTGGCCAGCTGTGTCTCCGCGAAGCGGGCGTCGTCAGAATCGACCGCTGACAGAGCGTCGCGTTCGGTGGCGACCGCTTGGTCGAGGAGCTGTTGCGCACGGGTGACAGCGCCATCAAGATCGCCGCGTCGAAGAGCCTCCCGACGCAGCCGCCGCGCCCTGGCGAGCAGATCGTCGAGGCCGCGGCCGCCGTCGGGCCCCTGGGGACCACTGCGCAGCAGGTTGCGCAGCGCGTCGCGGAGGCTGCCGCCGTCGAGGACCTCGGCGCCGACCTGATCGACGGCGGCGCGCACGTCGTACGGCGGGGCGAGCGGGTCGGGCCCGCCCCGCCACGCCCCGTACCGGAACCTGTTGTGACGCACGTGCTCAGCCTCCGTAGACGGTGCGGCCGTCCTCGGTGAGGTCCTTGGACAGCCGTCTGGTGAGGTGCAGACCTTCCAGGACGAACTCGATGCCCGCGGCGGCCTCGCCGCGGCTGGGCGCGTCGCCGAGCCCGAGCCGCTCCAGGACCTTCGCCAGGCCGGGCACGGTGCCGACCTGCTGCAGGATGTCGTCGGCGCCGGCGAGCTCGCCGGTCTCGATGACCTGGCCCTCGGCGACGAGGTCGGTGAAGCCGGACAGGTCCAGGCCGGCGAGCCGGGACCGGAACGTGTCGGCGGTCGCGGTGCGCAGCAGGTGCGCGAGGATCTCGATCTCGCGGCCCTCCTCGCCGCTGTCGAACTCGACCTTGCCGCGCAGGGTGCTGGTGACGCTGACCGTGTCGCCGACCCGGGCGACGGGCTTGTCGTCGCCGAGCAGCCCGCCGCGGCGCAGCGCGGACGCGGCCACGGTCTCGGCCGCGGCGATGGCGAAGCGGGCGGACACGCCGGAGCGGGAGTCGACCGCCGGCGACTCGCGCACGGCCCGGGTGAACCGGGCCAGGACCTCGATCACGTGGCTGGGGACCTGCGCCACGAGCTGCGCCTCCTGCTGGATCAGGTCGGTCTCCAGCTCCAGGTCGAGGGGGTAGTGGGTGCGGATCTCGGCGCCGAAGCGGTCCTTGAGCGGCGTGATGATCCGGCCGCGGTTGGTGTAGTCCTCAGGGTTGGCGCTGGCGACGAGCAGCACATCCAGCGGCAGGCGCAGCTGGTAGCCGCGGACCTGGATGTCGCGCTCCTCCAGGACGTTGAGCAGCGACACCTGGATGCGCTCGGCGAGGTCGGGCAGCTCGTTGACGGCGAAGATGCCGCGGTTGGTGCGCGGGACGAGTCCGAAGTGGATGGTCTCCGGGTCGCCGAGGGTCCGGCCCTGCGCGACCCGGATCGGGTCGACGTCGCCGATCAGGTCGCCGACCGACGTGTCCGGGGTGGCGAGCTTCTCCCCGTAGCGCATCGAACGGTGCAGCCAGTCGACCGGCAGCGCCTCGCCGGCCTCGGTCGCGAGGCGCCGCGACGCGGGCGTGATCGGTGCATACGGGTGCTCGTTGAGCTCCGACCCGGCGATGACCGGGGTCCACTCGTCCAGCAGCGACACGAGGCCCCGGATGACGCGGGTCTTGCCCTGGCCGCGCTCGCCGAGCAGGACCAGGTCGTGGCCGGCCAGGATGGCCCGCTCGAGCTCGGGCAGGACGGTGTCGTCGTAGCCGACGACGCCGGGGAATCGGGGCTCGCCGCTGCGGAGCTTGGCGAGGAGGTTGTCGCGCAGTTCTTCCTTGACGGTGCGGAACCGGTGGCCGCTGGCGCGCAGCTCGCCCACGGTGCGGGGCAGGTCCAAAGGCTGGGTCACCGCTCGAACCTAGCGCGGCAACGTTTCGGTTGGCGAAACACCGCGGAACGTGGCCAGCAGCCGGGCGCGGACCGCGGCCGCGGCGGGGGGCAGCGGGCCGTCGCGGTGGGCGAGGAACAGCGTGTTCAGCGGCGGGACCGGCGGGTCGTGCAGCAGCACCAGGCGGCCCGCCTCCAGGTCGGCCCGGACCAGGTATTCGGGCAGCACGCTGCACCCGGCGCCGGCCAGGACGAGGGCGCGGACGGCGTGCAGGTTGGGCACGACGACGTCGGCGGTGCGGTGCTGCCGCTGGTCGAAGACGCTGCGCCAGTACCGGCGGATGATCGGCAGCTCCTCGGCGTAGCTGACCAGCGGCGTGGTCGCGACGTCGCGGGCGGTCGCGGCGACGAGCACGAACTCCTCGTCGTAGAGCGGCTCGGCGCGCAGCTGGCGGCGGCGCGGGCGGCTGGTGAGGACGGCCAGGTCGAGGGCGCCGGTGCCGAGCGCGTCGGCGAGGTCGTCGGACAGGCCGAGCGTGACCCGCAGCTTCAGGCCGCCGGCGACGAGCCCGGCGAGCGCGGGCAGGACCAGGTCGGTGAGGAACTCGGCGGCGCCGCCGAGCCGGACGGTGCCCTCCTCGGGGCGTTCGGCGACGCCGGCGAGGTCGTCGAGCGGGCCGGCGACCTGCCGGACGAGCAGGTCCGCGGCGGGGGTCGGGGTGACGCCGCGGGGCTGCCGCACGAACAGCGGCCGGCCGAGCGCCGCCTCGAGGGCCTGGAGCTGGGCGGTGACGGTCGGCTGCGACAGGGCGAGGCGGCGGGCGGCGCCGGTGACGGAGCCCTCCCGGTGCACGGCGAGGAACGTGCGCAGCAGGTCGAGGGAGATCGCCATAGGAATTCCTATGGTAATGCCCGCCTCAGACTATTGGCGCCGATGGCTTCCGACGGGCGAAGCTGTCCGCATGACAGCGACCCTGATCGTCCTGACCAGCCACGCGACACTCGGCGACACCGGCCGGAGCACCGGCTTCTACGTGTCGGAGGCGGCGCACCCGTGGGAGGTGTTCACGAAGGCCGGGCACACCGTGACGGTGGCGTCGGTCCTCGGCGGCGACCCGCCCCGCGACGGCGGCACCGACGGCCACGAGGACTTCCTCGCCGCCCTCGGCCACGACACCCCGGCCGTCGCCGACGTCGACCCGGCCGCGTTCGACGCGGTGTTCCTGGCCGGCGGGCACGGCACGATGTGGGACTTCCCCGGCAGCACGGCGCTCCAGTCCCTGGTGCGGCAGGTGTACGAGCGGGGCGGCGTCGTCGGTGCGGTCTGCCACGGGCCGGCCGGACTGGTCGGCGTCACCCTGACCGGCGGCGGGCACCTCCTCGCGGGCCGGGACGTCGCCGGGTTCACCGACGAGGAGGAACAGGCGGTCGGGCTGACCGAGGTGGTGCCGTTCTCCCTGCAGCGACGCCTCGAGGCGCTCGGCGCGCGGCACACCGGCGCGGCGCCGTGGCAGCCGCACGTCGTCCGCGACGGCCGCCTCGTCACGGGCCAGAACCCGGCCAGCGCGACCGGCGTGGCGGAGGCGATGCTCGACGCCCTCCCCGACACCCTCCTCGACGCCCGAGCCTAGGTCCGGCGGGTCCCGGCCGACCAGCCGCTGAAGCCGGTCCAGGCGTTGTCGGGGCCGTGGTACTGGTAGTAGTCGTGGGCGGCGTCCCGGCCGAGCAGCACGAACGCGGCGGTCAGCGCCGCCAGCACGCCCGTGACCGCGGTCGAGGAGAGCGCGGAGAACCACAGCGGCAGCACCTTGTACAGGTGCTGCTCCTCGGCCGCGCCGTAGGCGAGCAGCGCGTTGTCGGGGTTGACGACGACACCGAGCAGCAGCACGACCCCGGCGAGCAGGGCCGCCGACCCGACCAGCAGCCGGGTGCCGGTGTGCCGGCGCGGGACCGCCGTCGCGACGCCGACGAGCAGCAACGCCATCCCGGCGCCCAGCACGACGGTGAGCGCCAGCCGGATGTGCATGCTGTCGATCTGCTCCTGCTCGCGGATGCTCCACGGGCCGTGCTCGGCGTAAGCCCCGGCGAACCGGGCGAGCAGCACCGCGGCCGCGGCGGTCTGCGCGCCGAGCAGGACGATCGCGGCCACGACCAGCCAGAACGCCCGCCGCACGGGGGCGGCCGGGCGGCGGCGCTGGGCTGGGCTGGCGGCCATCCCGTCCAGGGTAGGCCGCGCCGGGTGGGCGCTCATCAGCCGCGGCGGAGGAGATCCAGCCAGGACCCGTAGCCACCCCACCGTGCGTCCGGGTCGTAGTCCTGGTAGTACCCGGCGGCCGCCGGCCGGCCCATCCGGAGGAACGCGACGCCGAACAGCAGCACCACCCCGAACACCGCCACCGAGGACAGCGTCTGGAACCAGGCGGGGATCAGCGTCTCGAGCCACGCGAGGGAGGCGGCGTCAAAGGGGCTGGCCGCGTTCTCGGGGCTGAACACCACGCCCAGGACGAGCGCGCCGCCGGCGACGAGCGCCAGGACCCCGACCAGGCCGCGGCTGGTGTCGGCGCGCCGGGCGACGGCGACCGTGGCGAGACCGAGCAGGGGCGTCAGCGCGGCGCCGAGCAGCACGGCCACGGTGAGCCGCAGCTCGATGGCGTCGGCGACCTCGTCGCCGACGTCGAACGGGTTCGAGGGCTTGATGGCCTGGTAGGTGTCGTCGAACCCGGCCAGGAGGGTCGCGCCGGCAACGGTCTTGGCGAGGATCAGCAGGAGCCCGATGGCGGCCAGCCAGAACGCCTGCCGGACGGCGGCGGGCGGCGGGTCGAGCCGGAGGTCGTCGTTCACCGCTGCCAGGGTAAGGACCGCCACCGCGCCGGGCGACCCCGTTCACCAAGCCGTGATCACCGGTTGACGATGTCGTGCCAGGAGGTGAACCCGCGCCAGCGGGTCGGCGGGCGGTGGTGCTGGTAGTACTCGACGGCGGCGTCCCGGCCCATCCGCAGCAGCGCGGCGCCGAGCAGGACGACGACGCCGGTGACCACGCCCGACGACAGTGCCGAGAACCACACCGGCAGCAGCCGCTCCAGTTCCGCGAGCTCCGCGGCACCGGCGGCGAGGACCGCGTTGTCGGCGGCGAGGGTGACGCCGAGCAGCAGCGCGGTCCCGGCGAACGCGGCGGCGCCGCCGACGGCGGCACGGGTGCGGGTGGTGCGGCGCGGGACGGCGAGCGCGGCGCCGGCGAGCAGGACGGCGATCCCGGCGCCGAGGACGACGGCGACGGCGAGCCGGGCGTGGACGCTGTCGGCCTGGGCCTGCTCGGCGACCGACCACGGCCCGTGTGCCCGGTGGACGGCGCCGAACCGGGCGAGAAGGATCGCGGCCGCGACCGCCTGCGTCGCGGCCAGCGCGAGGGCGCCGATGACCAGCCAGTACGCTTGCCGCACCGGCGCGCAGGGGCGCTTGCCGTCCGTCATCGCCTTCAATGTACGTCGCGCCCTCCGCCTCATCCAAGGGCTGTTTGCGGGGTGGTCGCGCGCCACACGTCAGCGCGTACGGCAGGATGGACGCTGCAAGGTACCGCAGCAACCGCATCCCGCCGAGGAGTTTTCGCATGGCGCTCAGCAAGCCCGACGTGACCCTGCCCGACGGCCCGCCGCCCGCCGACCTGGTGATCGAGGACCTCACCGTCGGTGACGGCGCGGAGGCCCGCCCGGGTCAGCAGGTCAGCGTCCACTACGTGGGCGTGTCGCTGTCGACGGGCAAGGAGTTCGACGCGTCGTGGAACCGTGGCGGCACGTTCGACTTCGGCCTCGGCCAGGGCCAGGTCATCGCCGGCTGGGACCAGGGCGTGGCCGGCATGAAGGTCGGCGGCAGGCGCAAGCTGGTCATCCCGCCGCACCTGGGCTACGGCGCCCGGGGTGCCGGCGGCGGCCTGATCAAGCCCAACGAGACGCTCGTCTTCGTGGTGGACCTGCTCGGCACCCGGTAGGTCCGGTTACCCATCCATGGGTCCGGTATTCCCTACTGGACCCATGGATCGCAATGCGGTAATTCACAGCTGACACACAGCCCACCTCGGACATCGAGGTGGGATGCTGGACCATCGGCGTCGGCCGGCACCCGTTTCACCACCTTTTTCACCTCAAACGCCAAGAAGGGGTGTGCAGATGACAATGCAGTCGGCGGCACCACGCGCGAAGCGGATCCTGATGATCGGCGCACCCGGGGCCGGTAAGGGCACCCAGGCGCAGCTCATCGCGCAGCAGTTCGGCATCACCCACATCGCCAGCGGCGACCTCCTGCGCAGGAACATCGCGGAGGGCACGACGATCGGCCGCACGGTCGAGGAGCTGGTCAACAAGGGTGAGCTGGTCCCCGACTCGATCATCATGGACATGCTCCGCAAACCGGTCCTCGCGGCGAACACCGACGGCGGCTACGTCCTGGACGGCTTCCCGCGGACCGTCGAGCAGGCCGAGGCGGCGTACCGCACCGCCGGTGCCCTCGGCGTCGGCGTGCAGATCGCCGTCCATCTCGACGTCCCCGAGGAAGAGCTGACCCGCCGGATGCTGGCCCGGGCCCGCGGCGCCGACGACACCGTCGACGTCATCAAGCACCGCATCAAGGTGTACGAGGAGAAGACCCGGCCGCTGCTGGACTACTACCAGCAGCGTGAGCTGCTCATCCAGGTCAACGGCGCCCGCCCGGTCGGCGAGGTGACGTGGTCGATCGTGGTGCAGCTGCAGCGGGCGTTCAAGCAGCGTCCGGCCGCGGCCCGCGCCGCCTGATCCACCGTCGCTCGAAGTCGTTCGAGGGCCCGGCCGCCGCGGCGGCCGGGCCCTCGAGTTCCCTGCCGGCTCCGGTCAGCCGGCGAGTGCGGCGGAGACGACGCCGCGGGCCTCCTGCTGGATGCGCTCCAGGTGCTCCGGGCCCTGGAACGACTCGGCGTACACCTTGTACACGTCCTCGGTCCCGGACGGCCGCGCCGCGAACCAGCCGGACGCGGTGACGACCTTCAGCCCGCCGATCGGGGCGCCGTTGCCGGGCGCAGCGGTCAGCTTCGCCGTGATCGGCTCACCCGCCAGCTCGGTCGCCGTCACCTGCTCCGGCGACAGCTTGCCCAGCACCGCCTTCTCCTCCCGGGTGGAGGCGACGTCGATCCGCGCGTACGCCGGCGCGCCGTGCCGCGCGACGAGGTCGGCGTAGTGCTCGCTCGGCGACCGGCCGGTCGTCGCGATGATCTCCGCGGCGAGCAGGCACAGCAGCAGGCCGTCCTTGTCCGTCGTCCACACCTGTCCGTCGCGGCGCAGGAACGACGCGCCGGCGCTCTCCTCGCCGCCGAACCCGACGGAGCCGTCCAGCAGCCCGGGCACGAACCACTTGAACCCGACGGGGACCTCGATGAGGGTCCGGCCGAGGTCCGCCGCGACCCGGTCGATCATCGACGACGACACGAGCGTCTTGCCGATCGCCGCGTCGGCGCGCCAGCCGTCGCGGGCCTGGAACAGGTACTGGATGGCGACGGCGAGGAAGTGGTTGGGGTTCATCAGGCCCGCGTCGGGGGTGACGATCCCGTGCCGGTCCGCGTCGGCGTCGTTGCCGGTCGCCACCTGGTAGTCGGCGCGCTTGCCGATCAGCGACGCCATCGCGTTGGGCGACGAGCAGTCCATCCGGATCTTGCCGTCCCAGTCGAGGGTCATGAACCCGAACGTCGGGTCGACGTCGGGGTTGACCACGGTCAGGTCCAGCTTGTGCCGTTCGGCGATGGCGCCCCAGTACGCGACGCTGGCCCCGCCGAGCGGATCCGCGCCGATGCGGACCTTCGCGTCGGCGATCGCGGCCATGTCGATGACGGACGGCAGGTCGTCGACGTACGCGGCGAGGAAGTCGAACCGTCCGGCCGCCTCCTTCGCCCGCGCGTACGGGATGCGCTTGACGCCGTTGAGGTTGTCGGCGAGCAGCGCGTTGGCCCGGTCCTGGATCCACTTCGTGACGTCGGTGTCGGCGGGCCCGCCGTGCGGCGGGTTGTACTTGAAGCCGCCGTCCTCCGGCGGGTTGTGCGACGGGGTGACCACGACCCCGTCCGCCCCGAGGTGCCGGTGGGTGAGGATCGCGTGTGACAGCGCCGGCGTCGGCGTGTACCCGTCGCGGCTGTCGACGAGCACCTGCACCCCGTTGGCCGCGAACACCTCGAGGGCGCTGACCGTCGCGGGCTCCGACAGGGCGTGCGTGTCCTTGCCGAGGAACAGCGGCCCGGCGTACCCCTGGGCCGCCCGGTACTCGCAGATCGCCTGGCTGACGGCGACGATGTGGTCTTCGTTGAACGAGCGGCGCAGGCTTGAACCGCGGTGCCCGGACGTGCCGAACGCGACCTGCTGCGCGGGGTCCTCGACGTCTGGGTGCTCGGCGTAGTAGCTGGTGATGAGTCGCGGGACGTCGACGAGGTCGGAGCGCTGCGCCTGAGCTCCGGCGCGGGGATGGACGGACATACCGCATACGTTGCCACGTCACCGTTCCCGCTGCGACACGACTCGGTCATCGGCCGAAACAAACCGTGGCTACACTGCCGCCCGTCGATGCCCTTTCACCCCAGTGAGGCGATGATGACGACCGCGGTTTCCATGTACGCCCGGGTCGGCGGCGGCCCGGCCATCAAGCACGTCGTCGACCAGCTGTACACGTGGATCCTCACCGACGAGGAGCTGTCCCCCTACTTCGAGCGCGTCACCGTCGAGTCGCTCAAGCGGCACATGGCGGCGCTGCTCGCCCAGGTGCTCGGCGGGCCGGCCGAGTACACCGGCCGCGAGCTCGGCGAGTCGCACCGCGGCCTCGGGGTCACCGACGCCCACTACACGCGGGTCGTCGACCTCGCCCTCGCCGCGCTCTTCCTCGCCCACGCCCCGCGCGACGTCGTCGCCGCCGTCGAGGACACCCTCCTCTCGGTCAAACCGGACATCCTCGGCTGAGTCTCCGCGCATGGCATGATCCGTTCATGACGTGGACCGCACCCGAGCCGCCACCGTTCGGGGGTTCGCTCGTCGCCGACGAGCGGACCCTCCTCGAAGGCTTCCTCGACTGGCAACGCGCCGTGCTCGTGGGCAAGTGCACCGGCCTGACCGGCGAGGAGCTGGCGCAGCGCTCCTGTCCCCCGTCGACCCTGTCCCTGCTCGGCCTGCTCCGCCACGTCACCGACGTCGAGCGCGAGTGGTTCAACACCCGCTTCCGCGGCACGCCCGTGCCGTTCCTGTACCGCCGCGCCGACGCGAAGGACGCCGCCTTCGACGAGGCCGACGGCGCTTCGGCGGAGGCCGACTACGACCGGCTCGTCGCCGAATGGCGGTCTTCCCGTGCCGCGGTAGCGTCCGCCTCCCTCGACGACAGCTTCATCGACTCGCTGCGCGGCCCGATGTCCCTGCGCGCCGTCTATCTGCACCTGATCCAGGAGTACGCCCGCCACAACGGCCACGCCGACCTCCTGCGCCAGCGCATCGACGGCGAAACCGGCTGACCCCGTCCGGTGAGCTTCTGGGACGGCACGCCGTTCGGCAACGACGCTGCGGCGGACTTCGCCGACGAGCTCGACGAGGCCACACCCGAGCAGCGGGTCGCCATGGTCGGCGAGCTGCTGGCGCGGACCGCCTCCGCCACCGACGCCGACATCGCCGCCTGCCCCGTCGGCGAGGTCGGCGTGATCGACGCCTCCCGGACGGTGGCGGCGGCCGCGCTGGTCGCGGCGCAGCGCGAGGGCGGCGAGCCGATCCACGGCTCCTACGGACCCACCACCGCGATGCCACCGTTCCCGCGGTCGTTCACCGGCCTCGCCGCCGACGCGCTGGACCGGATCACCGCGACCCAGGCGTGGCACGACAGCGACTGGTCCGACCCGCAGAACGCCCCGGCCTGGCGCCAGACCGTGCTCAGCCTCCGGAACGTGCTGGACCCACCGCAGCGCGAGACGCTGTTCGACCTGTGAGCGGGGCCGCCCGCTCAGGTCGCGGCGAGCGCGAGGCGCTGCTCGGCCTCGTCCTGGGACAGCCACGGTAGACCGTCCAGGGTGGCCTTCTTCGTGTTGTACGCGGAGACCCACAGGCCGGCGGCCCAGCTCGCGCCGAGCTCGTCGGGCGGCCAGACGCGGCCGGAGGCGCGCTGGTACTCGTCTAGGAACTGCGCGGTCTCGTCGACGGTCGCGGCGCGGGGCACCATGCCGCAGGGCCACACGGCGGCGGCGAGGCCGACCACGACGGCCTCGGGGGCGGAGATGACGCTGTCCCAGTCGTGCACGGCGAGGGGGTCGTCGCCGGTCCAGCGGAGGTTCTGCGCCTCCCAGTCGCCGTGGCCGGTCACGAGCCGGCGGCCGGCCGGTGTCTGCGCGAAGCGGGTGAGGCGCTCCCGGACGTGGGCGGCGAGCTCGTCGAGCCACGGCGTCGGGGGTGCGGCGTTGAGGTCGTCGTCGCGGTCGTCCGCGGCCGGCCAGATGCCGGGCACGTCGTGGTCCCACGCGGTCCACGGCGGCGCGGGGCTGAGGATGCCGAGGGTCGACGGCGACGGGGCGAGGGCGACGAACCGGGCGAGCAGCGCCGCGAACCGCCGCGCGGGCTCGGTCAACGGCGCTGTCGCTCCCCCGGGCACGAGCGCCTCGGCGGTCACCGCGACGCCGTCCTCGGCGACCGGGCCGGCGAGGGGTTCCGGTGCCGGGAACCCCGCCTGCCACAGTGCTCGCTGGACCGCCGTGCACGCGTCCAGCCGCGGCGAGTGCGCCCGCGCCTTGACGACCACGGCACGGGCGTCGGCCAGGCGGACGCCGTACACACGCGACAGATGACCGCCGCTGAACACGACCTCCGCGACGGGTGCGCCGAGGTGGCGCCGGCACCATCGGTCAACGTCGAACGTCACCCGGCCAATCTATGCGAACGCAAAACTTAAATCTTCTGATCACAGGGTAGGAAAGTTCGCGCATCTCCATCGAAACATCTAGACACGGATATGAAAGCCTCATAGATTGACCGCGCCAGGCATCGGCGTGCCAGGCAACCCGCAGGACATCGACACTGATGCCCGCCCGTTGTCCGAAGCGCGCCGTCGTCAGCGGCCTGCCGTGCTTCGGGCGGAGCGTCCCGCTTCCCTGGAGGAACCGTGCCCGTCCCGCCCCGGCGCATGCGCATCCCGATCGTGGGTGCCCTCGCCTCCACCCTTGTCGCCACGGCGCTGGTCCTGCCCTCGGCCGGCGCCGCCGCCGCACCGCCGCCGCAGGAGCCCGGCGTCACGATGCGCACCTTCGACCTGCAGACACCCCTGAGCAACCTCTGCACGCTGAAGGCCGCACAGACGCCGAACGTCGACAAGCTCATGCCGACCGTCGACTGGACCACCTCGGCCCAGTTCGGTCTGGAGGACAACTTCCTCACGCAGGTCATCGGCAACGTCAACATCGCCACGGCCGGCAACTACACGTTCCGGCTGATCAGCGACGACGGCTCACGCCTCGTGGTTGATGACAACGTTGTCATCAACCACGACGGGCTGCACGGCGCGACCGCCAAGGACGGCGCCGTCCAGCTGGGCACCGGGTACCACTCGCTGCGCATCGACTTCTTCGAGGCGGGCGGCGGGCAGCAGCTCACGCTGCAGTGGCAGACGCCGGGCTCGTCGTCGTTCGTGACCGTGCCCAACTCGGTGCTCAGCACCGACGCCGGGGTCGTGCGGGTCACCGCGCCCGGGCGCAAGGAGTGCGAGACGGCCGGCGACTCCCCCGGCGACGGCCTGCCGCTGACCTCGGTCCACCCGAACTTCACGCTGACGAACCTGCGGCCCGGCGGCTTCGAGCCGAAGGTCACCGGCATGGACTGGCTGCCCGACGGCCGCATGGTCATCTCGACCTGGGGCGGCAGCGACCAGTCCGGCACCTCCCAGGCGGGCGAGGTCTGGATCCTCGGCAACACCGGCGGGGCGACCTCGCCGGCCAACGTCACCACCAAGCGCATCGGCAGCAACCTCAAGGAGCCGATGGGTCTGAAGGTCGTCAACGGCGTCGTCTACGTGTCGGAGAAGGCGCGGCTCACCCGGCTCGTCGACACCACCGGCGACGAGGTCGCCGACCAGTACCAGACCGTCGCGACCTGGCCGTATGACGGCAACTTCCACGAGTTCGCGTTCGGTCTGCTGTACCAGGACGGCTTCTTCTACGTGAACCTGTCGGTGTCCATCGACTACGGCGGCGCGACGACGAACCCGCAGGGCATCGCCAACCGGGGCACCACGATCAAGATCAACGCCAGCAACGGCCAGGTCACCTACGTCGCGGGCGGCCTGCGTACGCCGCACGGCATCGGGTGGGGGCCGGAGAACAGCATCTTCGTCACCGACAACCAGGGCGGCTACCAGCCCGCGTCGAAGCTGCTGCAGATCCAGCAGGGCCGCTTCTACAACCACTTCCTCAACCCGCAGGGCCCGTTCGACAACGCGCCGATCAGCCAGCCGGTGCTGTGGCTGCCGCAGAACGAGATCGGCAACTCCCCCAGCACCCCGATGCTGATGCAGAGCGGCCTGTACTCCGGGCAGTTCCTCATCGGTGACGTCACGTACGGCGGCCTGCAGCGCGCCTACGTGGAGAAGGTCAACGGCGAGTACCAGGGCGCCCTGTTCCGGCTCACGCAGGGCCTCGAGGCCGGCGTCTCCGAGGTCAACGTCGGCCCGGACGGCGCGGTGTACGTCGGCGGTCTCGGTGCCGGCGGCAACTGGGGCCAGTCCGGCAAGCTGCTGTACGGCCTGCAGAAGCTGACCCCGAACGGCAACAACGTCTTCGACATCCTCGCCACCCGGGCCACGCCGAACGGGTTCGAGCTCGAGTACACCCAGCCGCTGTCGGCCGCCACCGCCAGCGCCCTGGCCAGCAAGTACCGGGTGAAGCAGTGGCGGTACGTGCCGACCGCCGCCTACGGCGGCCCGAAGATCGACGAGGAGACGCTGACGGTGTCATCGGCGACGCTGTCCGCCGACGGCAAGAAGGTCACCCTGGTCATCAACGGGCTGAAGGCCGGCCGGGTCGTGCACATCCGCTCGCCCAAGCCGTTCGCCGCCGCCAACGGCCAGTCGCTGTGGAGCACCGAGGTCTGGTACACGCTCAACGCGATCCCGGGCCAGGTCCCGCCGGTCAACCTCGCGCTGGGCAAGACCGCCACCGCCGACAGCTCCTGCAGCACGTCGGAGAACCCGCAGCGGGCCGTCAACGGCACCACCACCAACGGCAACCTCGACAAGTGGTGCTCGCAGGGCGCCACCAAGTGGCTGCAGGTCGACCTGGGCGCCAGCCAGAGCGTGAACAAGGTCGTGCTGCAGCACGCCGGTACCGGCGGCGAGAACACCGCGTGGAACACCCGGGACTTCAACGTCCAGGTGAGCACCAACGGCACGGCGTGGACGACGGTCGCGACCGTCACCGGCAACACGGCGAGCACGACCACGCACAACTTCGCCGCGACGCAGGCCCGCTACATCCGGCTCAACGTCACCACCCCGGCCAGCGACGGCAACGCCGCCGCGCGCGTCTACGAGCTCGAGGCGTACGGCGGCACGGCGCCGCCGGCGACCGGGAACCTGGCGCAGGGCAAGGCCACCACGGCCGACAGCTCGTGCGCCACGGCGGAGGGCCCGGACAAGGCGGTCAACGGCAGCGTCAACGGCGGCAACACCGACAAGTGGTGCTCGCTCGGCGCGTCGAAGTGGATGCAGGTCGACCTCGGCGCGAGCCAGAGCGTGGGCCGGATCGTGCTCAAGCACGCCGGCGCCGGCGGCGAGAACAGCGCCTGGAACACCCGCGACTTCAACCTGCAGGTGAGCACCAACGGCACCGCGTGGACGACGGTCGCGACGGTCACCGGCAACACGCTGGGCTCCACGACGCACGACTTCACCGCCGTGCAGGCGCGGTACCTGCGGCTGAACGTCACCACCCCGGCCAGCGACGGCAACGGTGCCGCTCGGATCTACGAGTTCGAGGCGTACGCGTCCGGCGGCGCCAACCCCGGCCGGGTCGTGCTGTTCGACGGCCAGAACATGAGCAGGTTCGAGGGCTCCGGCGGCGCCGCGGTGACGTGGCCGCTGGGCAACGGCGGGGTCGAGGTGCTCGGCGGCGACATCCGCAGCAGGGAGAGCTTCGGCGACTTCCGGCTGCACATCGAGTTCTGGCTGCCCAACCTGCCGTCCGACGTGACCGGGCAGCAGCGCGCCAACAGCGGCATCTACCTGCAGGACCGCTACGAGCTGCAGGTGCTCGACTCGTTCGGGGTCCCCTCCGCTCCCGGCCTGGACACCTGCGCGTCGATCTACAACAAGATCGCGCCGACGAGCAACGCCGCGACCGCACCGCAGACGTGGCAGACGTACGACGTCACGTTCCGCGCGGCGAAGTACAACGCCTCCGGCACCAAGACGGACAACGCCAGGGTGACGGTGGTGTGGAACGGCGTCACGGTGCACAACAACGTGGCGATCGACGGTCCGACCGGCAACGGCGCGGCCGAGGGCCCGTCCGCCGGCAAGATCCGCCTGCAGGACCACGGCGACCCCGGCGCGAACCTGTTCTACCGCAACATCTGGGTCGAGCCCATCGCCTGACCCTCCCAGCAGCGGGGCGGTGGTCTTCACGTGGCCGTGAAGACCACCGCCCGGCCCGCGTCCGCCGCCCGGGCGTAGAAGGCCTGGATGTCGGCGAAGCCGGACCACGTGTACTCGAAGTCCGCGTCGTCGCCGGCGCCGCGGTAGTCCGGGTCGTCGATCGCGTCGAACCGCTCGCGCAGCCACGCCCGGTCCAGTCCCCGCACGGCCGCGGCGACGTCGCGGACCTCGCCGGCGGTGACGTAGATGACGTAGTAGTCCTCGTGCAGGTCCCGCCCGCCGAGCACCGCGTGCGTGAGCGGGTACTCCCCGCCGTCCGGATCCAGCGTGCCGTCACCCAGGCAGCGGTGGATGGCGTCCCAGGCCTTGTCGGAGTCGACCTTCATGGCGTCGTCGTCCCACTCCTCCTCGAGGTCGCCGACCAGCCCCCCGACCGCGTCGTCGCCCTTCTCGGCGGCCTGCAGCAGCTCGCGTTCCTGCTGCTCGGTGATGGCGAAGTGCACTCCCAGCATGCCGGTGATCGTACGGTCCGCTTGACGCAACCAGGTGATTGCTATAACTTCAGAAGCAACCAAACGGTTGCTACATGGAGGCGGACATGACATTCCCCGACCGGATCGAGCGCACCCTGCAGCTGGCCCACCCGCCGGAGAAGGTGTGGGCGGCGCTGACCACCGCCGAGGGGCTCGGCACCTGGTTCGGCAACCGTGCCGAGGTCGACCTGCGCGTCGGCGGCACGGCCAGACTCATCTGGGACAGCGGCGACACCGCCACCCTCACCATCACGCGCGTCGACCCGCCGCACGTCTTCGCCTACACCTGGCCGATCTACGGCCTTCCCCAGGAGGACCCGCGACGCAACCAGGTGGAGTTCACACTCACGCCTTCCCCCGACGGCACCACATTGACCATGATCGAGAGCGGATTCGCGCAGGTGCCGGACGAGACCGTGCACAACACCGCGTACACCGGAAACACCAAGGGCTGGACCAGTGAGCTCGGCGAGCTCGTCGCGTACCTCGATGGGCAGGCCTGATCCGGAGGCGGTGGCGCAGGAGGTCTTCGTCGCCCTGGCCGACCCGAGCCGGCGGGGGATCCTCGCCGCGCTCG
Source organism: Dactylosporangium sp. CA-152071 (assembly GCF_050936335.1). Classification (NCBI taxonomy): domain Bacteria; kingdom Bacillati; phylum Actinomycetota; class Actinomycetes; order Micromonosporales; family Micromonosporaceae; genus Dactylosporangium; species Dactylosporangium sp. CA-152071. The sequence goes on from NZ_JBNJMZ010000002.1 coordinate 657,032, forward strand.
CGGCCGGGGGGCCGGCCACCGCCACCCAGCTCGCCGGGCAGCTGCCGATCACCCGGCAGGCGATCGCCAAGCACCTGGGCCTGCTGGCCGAGGCGGGCCTGGTGGTCGCCGAGCCGGGCGAGCGGCGGCGGGTCCGGTTCCGCCTCGACTCGGCGTCGATGAAGGTGGCGCAGCAGTTCCTCGCCGCCCTGGCCCGGGACTGGGACGGGCCGCTGCTGGCCCTGCGGGACCGGCTCGACGGCTGAGCGCCGTACCGGACAAAGACCACATTCGGCGCCGAACGGTTGGGGTCGGGAATCGACTCCGGCCGGGTGTGCGGGTGGCTGGTAACGTCCAGACGTGGATCTGCTGAGGGTGGAACACCGTCACGTAGAATTGGCCGACGTCGACTTCTCGGGTCGCTCGTTCGACACGTTCGGTGCCTATGGCGGAACATTTCTGCGATGTAACTTCTCGGAAACTTCTTTCGGAAAGTTCAGCGTCGGCCATCAGGGCCAGACGCGATTCGTCGACTGCGTGTTCCACCGCACGAGGTTCCCGCTGGGCAACACGTACCTCGGCGACGCGCGCTTCGAGCGCTGCCTGTTCGACGGTGCCCGGATCCGGGAGCTTGACACCGAATGCGCGGAGTTCGTGGAATGCGTGTTTCGTGGCCGGGTGTGGCACACCGTATTCAACGGCGCTCCCGGCGGGGCGGACGGCGGCCCGGTCCGCGCCCGCAACGAATGGCGCGGCAACGACTTCACCGACGCGGACCTCGTCGACGTGGACTTCCGCGACATCGACCTGCGTGCGCAGCGCTGGCCCGCCGACGGGGCGGAGTACGCGCTGATCGACGACGTCGACGCGCGGGCCGCGGCGGCCGTCGACGCCATCCACACGGCGCCCGACGGCACGTGGCCGGAGCCGGCGCTCGCCGTGCAGGCGATCGAGTTCGCCCGCACCGGTCGGCCGCGCGACCCGAACGGGTTCGTGCTGCTGCGGCGCCGGGAGCTCGGGCACCGGCTCCCGCCGGAGGTCCGCGAGCAGCTGTGGACCCTGCTGGTGTCCGGCTACAAGAACGACAAGGACGACCGGCCCGCGTCCGACCACGCCGACGGCCGGCTCGTGGCCGGTTACACCGACGACCAGGAGTAGAGCGCCCGCCCCTGCGCGACCGCGGACCTGGCCAGCCCGGCGAGCGCGACGAGCCGCCCGGCCTCCCAGTCCTCCAGCAGGAACCGGTCCGCGTAGCCGCGGATCTGCCCCTCCTCCAGCCGGGTGAGGGCGTCGACGAGCTCCGCGTTGATCCGCACCGTCCACGGGCCCAGGAACTCCGGGTCGTCGGCGCCGCGCAGCGGCTCGTCCCGGCCGAACTCGCTCGGATCCCGCCCGTCGATCTCCGCGGCGAACTCCTCGACCTCCAGGATCCAGCCCTTGCAGTCGACATACGGCCAGTCGTTGCCGGCCGGGCCAAGATCGAGGTCGAGGGCGGCCAGCTCCTGCTCGGTCGCGGCGAAGTAGTCCATCATGACGCCCACGGTCCGAGCCTATCGTGACGCCTCGATCCCGGCAGCGGTCATCACGCATCCCGGGCCACGGGGCAGCAGCGGCCAGGCATCGGCTGCTATACATGCCGGCGTGAAACGACGGCACACGGGGTTACTCGTCCGGATCGTCCTGGCAGGCGTCTTCCTGCTGGCCGGATGGCAGATGGTGGCGGCCGGCACGAGCACGGCCGCGCAGCGGCAGCAGGAGTCGGCGCAGCGCATCGCGGACTACACGCCGACCTGCGACGGCAAGACGATGCGGCCGCGCGACACGTGCCTGGTCTTCGGCGGCAGCGGCGACGAGGGCGGCTCCTACCAGACGATGGTCGACCGGCACGCGAGACAGAACTCCCCGGAGAAGCTCGCCGGCCGGGACCGGGCGTGGCGGATCGCCGGCACCGCGGCGCTGCTGATCGGCGGGCTGACGCTGCTGTACTTCGTGCTCTCGCTGATCGAGGTGATCCGGTACGGCGCCGACGAGCCGCAGGCGGCGATCGCCCCGTACCAGACCCGCTTCTTCATCTTCGTCGTCACCGGCGTGACCGCTGTGCTCGGGTGGGACACGGCCTTCACCGACGGCGGGACCGGCGCGTGGATCGCGGGCGGCGGCGGCACGCTGATCTGCCTGATCTCGGGCGCCGGGTTCGTGTCGTCGGTGCGGACGCGGATCGGCCGGAAGCGGTGGGCGAAGCGGCGCGGCTACACCTTCGAACACTCCGACCCCACGCTCGCGCAGCAGCTCGGCTGGTCGCAGTCGCAGCCGTCCGCGGGCGCCGTCGTCAGCGGCACGTACCGCGACCGCGCGTTCTACGTGTTCGACTTCACCGAGAAGGACAACCGGCACACCGCGCTGGTGCTCGCCCTGCCGGGTGAGGTGCCGAGCCTGTCGGTGCAGCCGAAGGAGAAGGAGGGCGCGCGGCTGACCGGCGGCACCGACCCGCAGTGGGCGGACCACGGCCCGCAGGTCGTCGCCGCCGCCGACAAGCACTACCCGTGGGCGTTCATGGCGAACGGCAGGTCCGTCTGGGCGAAGTACGCCGAGTTCCTCAGCCCGAGCGGCGCGTCCCTCGACCGGCGGCTCGACGGACTGCACAAGGTCGGCACCGACCTCGTCGCCCTCACCCCGCCGAGAACTTGATCACCTCGCCCCCGGGCGCCGGCCGCGCTGACCAGCGGTGCGGCGCCCACCGGCGGGTTGACGGAGGCGCTGTCCGATTGACACGCCGGAACCGCGTCCGTACCGTCCGAAACATAAACGTGACGGTGAACGGAAGCCGGTGCAAGCCCGGCACGGTCGCGCCGCTGTAACCACGCAGGTGGGAGTCAGACCCGGGCACGGTCACGACAACGCTCGATGGGACGCGAAATCCCGCAGGAGGCTGCATCATGGCATCGATCTCGGCTCTTCCCACCCCGGCCACCGCACCGGCCCCGATCCCGCTGCGGCAGATCCTGCCGTGGGCCACGTTCGGCGTCGTCCTCGCCGTCGTCCTGCTCTACTTCGTCGGCGCCGAGCAGGGCATCACCTCGGTCGTCTCGGGTTCGACGGTGCACGAGTTCGTCCACGACGGCCGGCACCTGCTCGGCTTCCCCTGCCACTGAGCCGGGGCGCCAGCATGTTGAGTGCCCGGACGCTCCTGGTCCGCGGCATGATCACCGGCCTGGTCGCCGGTGTCGCCGCGTTCCTGTTCGCCTACCTGTTCGGCGAGGGCCCGATCAACGACGCGATCGCGTTCGAGGAGGTCCACGCCACCGACCATGAGCACGGGCCGGTCAGCCGGACCGTGCAGAGCACGCTCGGCCTGGCCACCGCCTCGGTCGTGTACGGCGTCGCCATCGGCGGCCTGTTCGCCATCGCGGTCGCGGTCACGCTCGGGCGCATCGGCCGGATCAGCGCCCGCGCCACGGCCGCGGTCGTCGCCCTCGCCGGGTTCGTCGGGGTGGCGCTCGTGCCGTTCCTGAAGTACCCGGCCAACCCGCCCGCGACCGGCAACCCCGACACGCTGCAGCAGCGGACCGGCCTGTACTTCCTGATGATCGTCATCGGGGTCGCCGCCGTGCTCGGCGCGGTCGTCGTCAGCCGGTCGCTGCAGCCGCGCTTCGGCACGTGGAACGCGACGATCCTCGCGGTCGTCGGCGCCGCGGCCGTCGTGGGTGTCGCGATCGCGCTGCTGCCGGCGGTCAACGAGGTGCCCGACGGGTTCTCCCCGGTGCTGCTGTGGCGGTTCCGGCTCGCGTCGCTCGGCACCCAGGCGGTCACCTGGGCCACGCTCGGCCTGCTGTTCGGCTACCTCACCGAGCGCAGCCAGCGCCCGGTCGTGGCCGACGCGCACCCGGTCGCGGTCTGACCGGTTCGTTTCCTGAAGGCGGTGGGGCGTTGCCCCGCCGCCTTCATTGTTTCCCGGAGCGGGGTCTCGCACGCACCCGCGCCTTCTCCCCCTGGGGCCCGAACATGTGCAGGACCTCGACGGTGTCCTCGCCGGCGGGGCCGAACCAGTGCGGCGTGCGGGTCTCGAACTCGGCGACCTCCCCGGCCGCAGCATCAGCTCCTGCTCGCCGAGGATGAGCCGCAGCTCGCCGGCGAGGACGTACAGCCACTCGTAGCCCTCGTGGGTGACCAGCCTGGGCTCGCCCGGTTCGAGCACCTGCTTGAACACCCGCACCGGTCCCGGATAGCGCGTCAGCGCGACGACCACGCTGCCGCTCCGGTTTCGCTGGGGCTTCAGGTGTACCCGGGGATCCCCCGTCGCCGAAGGTCGCCCCGGCGCGGCTACACGGCCCCTTGGTCACACGGCTATGGTGCCGGACGGTCCGGCACCCCGACACGCCGTCACCGACCGCGAGTTCCGCAGCGGGCGCAGTCACGCAACAGGTCCGTACACGAGCCACTCGGCGTGCGGTAGCTGTCGACGAGGGCGACTGCCTGCTGGTGACCTTCAGCATGGACCTCGACGGTCACCAGCAGGCAGAGCTTATCCTCCTCGAGACGCACCTTCACGCGGATCCCGTCGGCCCACCCGGAGACGTGGCCGACCTACGAGACGTTCCGCTGCCGCACGTCTGAAACAAGCTGTCACCCCTGGCCCGGCTGTCCAGGACGGACCGGCCACCGCCCACCTGGTCGGGCGACCGCAGCAATGCCACCGTCAGCACGGCGAAGGCCGCCAGATGACCGACGGCGCCGACGGCACCGACACCGCCGGCGCCGTCGTGCTGCACCTGTGCCGGCCGCGGCCGACGCGCCGGGGCCGGCGGGCTTCAGGGTCTGCGGCTCGCCGTCCGCGGCGGGGGGCCACTGCCCACTGAGCTGTCTGGAGCGAGCCGCCACCTCGTCCGTGCCAAGGCCAACAGCGGGAGTGCGCGATCGGCACGGCGCCGCCCGTCAGCGCCGTGCAGCGTCGGCAGGCGCCGACTCAGCTGGCCGGGCGGAGCGGGCACCGCACGGTCGGCCGCGGTGAGTGGCCAACCGTGCGGCTGAGCGTCCGAAGCGAGCGGCCGGGCGGCTGGGGCGTAGGTCAGGCGTCCAGGGCGGGGCAGTACTTCGTGGCCTCGGCCGTTGCCTTGTCCATCTCGGTCTGGAAGGCGTCGCTCGCCAGGTTGTCGGACTCGAGGACCTTCGAGAAGGCATTCACGAAGTTCCGCAGGGCGAGCCTCGCCTGCAGGTCGGCGGCCTGCTCGAGCTCGGCGTTGACCGAGGCGCTCAGGCGGTCGAAGACGACCTTGCCCTTCGACTTCGCCGTGGCCATGGCGGCCTTGTCGTCCTTGGCGGCGGCGGTGAGCAGCTCGGTGAGGACGGCGACGACCGCTTCCTTCTCCTTGTCATACGCCGCGACGACCGCCTTGCACACGGCCTCCGTGTTGGCCTTCAGGTCGACGGACTGCGACGGGGCGGCCGCGGCGCTGGTGCCGGCCGCATTGGTGCCGGCCGCGCTGGCGGCAGCGTTCGCCGAGCCCTGGGCGGCGGGCGACGGGTCCTCGGAGGAGCAGGCCGCGGTCAGGGCCACCGTCGTGGACAGGGCCAGGGCAAGGATGGTGCGTCGCAACTGCATGGTGGGTCGCGCTCCCCCGTGAGGAAAACCAAAGCGAGCAGAGCATAGAGGCGACCACCGACATTTTCCGCTCGAGATGAGACTCGCCACAGCGGCGCGTAGGCTCCCGCCGTGACCATCGACATCACCTCAGAAGAAGCCACCACCGACGCATACGCCGACGCCGACGACGTCACCGAGGAGACCGGCGAGGAACTCGCCGAGGACACCGGCGAGGACACGGCCGGGGAGCCGGGCGACGGCCCGTCGGTCATCTACACCACGTACTTCACGGCGGCCGAGGACCTCGTCGAGCACGTCCGGGCCGCGGACGTGCTCAACCTCGGTTTCCGCGTCGAGTCCTACCTCGTCGCGTCCGACGACCCGGCGGACGCAGGCCAGATCGAGTACGAGTTCACGCTCCTGAGCGAGCTGCCGCTCAAGGACTAAGGGTCGGCGTACAGCGCGACGACGGCCTCCGCGGCGGTCCGCATCGCGGTGCGGACCGCCGGCGGGTCCACGACCGTCAGCTGGGCGCCGAAGCCGAGCAGGCTGCCGACCGCGTGCGGCACCCCGGCGAATGAGAGCCGCACCAGGTGCGACGACTCTGACGGGGAGTCAGGTGCCAGATGACGGGCGAGCACCCGGCGCACCAGCGCGACCGCGGGCGGCGACACCGAGACCAGCACGGTCAGCGGTCGTGGGCGCGCCTCGACCCGGTCGCGCAGCCGGGCCCAGGCCGCGTCCAGGTCGAAGCCGGTGGGCAGCACCGCCGGCGCGGGCAGCACCGTGCATTCGTGGACGCGCGACACCCGTACCAGCGCAGGCTCCGACGTGACCAGATACCAGATGCCCGCCTTCGCGACCAGGCCGGCGGGGGCGACGGTCCGCCGCGAGCGGGCGCCGTCGCTGTCCTCGTAGTCCAGCGACAGGCAGCGCCCGCGCAGCAGGCCGTCGTGGATGGCGGGCAGCAGCGGCACCGCCTCGCCGGAGCGCATCCACGGGTCGACGTCGACGATCACGTGGCGGCGGCCCTGGGCCAGGCCGCCGCGCAGTGCCTGCCCGCCGGCGCCGATGATCTTCTCGATGGCGGTGTCGAGGGCGTCGCCGAGGCCCAGCTCGCCGGCGAGGCGTGACTGCCCGACGGCCAGGCCGGTGCCTTCCGCGGCGTTCAGGTGGGCGAGGCCTGCCCGGTACGCCGGCAGCATCCGGATCCCTCCGCCGCGCCCTCGCTCGGCGTACACCGGAATCCCCGCGGAACTGAGCGCCGCGACGTCGCGCAGGACGGTGCGCACCGACACGCCGAGCCGCGCGGCCAGTTCCGGCGCCGCGGAGGACGGGCGGGCCTGCAACAGCAGGACCAGGGACAACAGTCGATCGGCACGCACGAGCCGAAGAATATCCGTTGAAACATGACAGGGGTTGTCCGGTTCTACGGAGCACGCTGCACGCATGGACGCACACATCACCGGGCCCTACGACCTGGCCAGGCAGAACGAGTACTTCGGCGGGTGGATCCAGCCGGCCGGCGACGACCGGACGATCGTCATGGCGTTCCCCGTCGAGGGCTGGACGCACTCCGCCGCCGTGCTCCTGCGGCAGACCGCGCCCGACCGGGTCGAGGGCGAGGTGCAGGGGCCGGACGAGGCGTGGCGGCAGGCGCTCGCCGTGCTGTCCCTGGACGTCGACGGCAGCGGCTACCCGCAGGTCGGCGAGCGCGACCCGGTCATCGGCGCCCTGCAGCGGCAGCACGCCCACCTGCGCCCCGTGCTCTTCCACTCGCCCTACGAGGCCGCCTGCGCGTTCATCATCGCCCACCGGATGCGCATCGAGCAGGGCCGGGCGATCCGGCAGCGGATGGCCCGCGAGCACGGCGAGGCGTTCGAGATCGGCGGCGTCACCGCGCACGCGTTCCCGTCGCCGCAGCGCCTGCTGCGCATCACCGAGGTCCCCGGCATCGACGGCGAGAAGGTGCGGCGGTTGCACGGCGTCGCGCAGGCGGCCCTCGACGGGCTGCTCGACCGGGCCAGGCTGCGGAGCCTCCCCGTCCGGCAGGCCCTCGCCGACGTGCGGCGGCTGCGCGGCGTGGGCGACTTCTTCGCCACGGCGATCGTGATGCGCGGCGCGGGTCTCGTCGACGCCCTGCCCGGCGACGAGATGACCATGTCCGGGATGCGGCGTCGGTACGACCTGCCGGCCGCCCCGACCGATGAGGACATCGCCCACGTGACGGACGCGTGGAGGCCATACCGGATGTGGTGCTCCGTCCTGATCCACGCGGCGGAACGGAGGGCCCGCGCGGCCGCTTGACTACATAGGTAGAGTTAGCCCGTGCAGCGAGTCAGGCGCCCGTCCCCGCAGACCGCAGCGGTGCTGCGCGCGCTGGCCGCGGACCCCACGCAGTGGCGGTATGGCTATGAGCTCGGCCAGGAGGTCGGGCTCAAGGCCGGTTCCCTCTACCCGATCCTCATCAGGCTCTCCGACCGCGGCCTGCTCGAGGCGTCCTGGGAGACCGACCCGCCGCACGGGAGACCGCCGCGGCACCTGTACCGGCTGACCGGCGCCGGCGTGACAGCGGCGGCCGACCTCGAGCCTCTCGCGGCGCCCGTCCGGCCCACACGGACCGAGCCGAGGGCCGCCTGGTGAGCGCCGCCCTGCTCGCCTTGGTCGTGCGGCTGCTGCCCGCGTCGCGGCGCGACTGGGGCCGCGCGATGCTGGCCGAGTCCGCCGCGATCCCGCCCGGGCGCGACCGGCGCAGCCACGCCCTCGGCTGCGTGGCGGCGGTCGTCTGCCAGCCGGCCGTGCTGCGGACGCTCGCCTACCCGCTCGCGGCGGTCGCCGTCCTCGCCGGGGTGCTGCGGTGGTCGGCCGGCATCGCGTACCAGCCGCTGCGGTGGGGCGTCGTCGGCGTCATCGCGCTCCTGCTCGCGGTCGCCCTCGCGGCCCGCGCGCTCGGCCCGGTCGCCGCCGGCCGGACCGCCCGCGCCGTCCGCGCCGGCGGCTGCCTGCTGGTCGCGGCGTTGACCGCGGCGTTCGCCGCCGCCGCGGGCCACCACGGCCCACCCGACGAGCAGGCCCGCACCGCCGTGCCGATCTTCGCGGTGCTCCTGACCAGCTACCTGATCGGGTTCCTCGCCCTGACCGCCGCCCGCACCGCCGTCACCGGCCGCGCCCTGGCCGCCGGCGTCGCCGCGGCGTGCGCCGCCGCCGGGGTCTGGCTGGCGCTGCAGGTCGCGTTCCCGCCGCTGCCCACCAACGTCGGCGGCGCCCTGTTCGCGATCGGCTGCGGCGTCACCGCCACCCTCCTCGCCCGCGGCGGCGCCCTCGCGGCCCTGTCCGTCGGCGTGCTCGCCCCGCTGCTGGTGTTCGGCGGTGTCGTGCTCCTGTCGGTGTACGGCCCGCCGCGCCTCATCCCCGACCTGGTCCCGGCCGCCCTGACCCCCGCGGACGACCTCGCGAACAGCCGCATCGAGATCCAGGACCCGTACGTGGCGATGCTCTTCCTCGCCTGCCTGTCCGCCCTCACCCTCACGGCCGCCGCCGTCACGACCCGCCGCCCCGCCGCTACGATGGCCGCGTGCTGATCTTCGGCTGGGGCTGGCGCGTGACCCACCTGCGTACCTTGACCCTGCGCTGCCCCCACTGCGGCAACACGGCCGCCCACCCGCTCTACAAGCGGGTCCTGAAGCTGTCGCTGTTCTTCATCCCGCTGATCCCGCTGCGCGTGAAGCACACGGTGCAGTGCACCGCCTGCGCCACCTCCCGCGACGTGGACCCCGCCAACGTCCACTGAGTCGCCATTGCCGGTTTCCTGCAATCCGCTAACCGGTAATCGGTCGCGCACCGGCGCCGCTGCCGTTTGCCCGGCCGGTCGCGGGCGCTCATGCTGTACAGCGGGATGAGCGCCGACGGGACGACGGCCGTCGGCACGCTGGTGTCGCTGCCGGGCGGCGGCGAGCTGAAGGGGCCCTCCGACATGATGCGCTGGACATGCCCGACCACGCGGTAGCGCTCGCGGCGTTCGGCGAGGAGCTGCGGGCGCTCGGCTGGGTCACCGACCTGCTGGTCGCCGGGTCGCTGGCCACGGGTGACTACGTGCCGGGAGTCAGCGACCTCGACCTCGTCGCGGTCACCGACGGCCCCGTCGGCGACGACCGGCAGGCTCAGCTGGCGGCCCTGCACCGCCGCCTGGACGCCACGACGGCCGCGGGCCTCGACCTCGGTTGCGTCTACGTCGACGTCGGCCAGCGCGACGGCATCGGCGTACAACACCCGACGTGGACACACGGATTGCTGGTGCTGAGAATCCTGTCCCTGGTCTCCAGGGCCGAGCTGGCGCACCACGGGTATGCCGTGTTCGGGCGGGCGCCGCAGGCGCTGTTCCCGGCGGTGACCGGCGACGACGTGCGGGAGGCGGCCCGCGCGGAGCTGACCGGCTACTGGGCGTGGGCGTCACGGCGGCCGTGGATCTTCCTGAGCCCGCTCATGATCGACCTCGGTCTCACGTCGATGGCGCGGGGGCGGCATGCGCTGCGCACCGGTGAGCTGCTGACGAAGTCCCTCGCCGTCGAGCAGGCGGCCGCGCCGGCGTGGCTGGTCGGGCAGCTGCGCGCCCGCCGCCGCGGGGAGGCCGTCGCGTCGCCCCGGCTGCGGGCGGCCTGGATCGCGTGGCGCGACACCCGCCGCACCTGCAGGGCCGCGACCGCCAGGTAGCGGGTCTCTCGCCGCCGGATTCTTGTCGTACCCGGGCGCTATGTTGACGGCGTCGGGTTCGGGGTGTGGTTCGGAGGTGCTCGGTGCTGGCACAGGATTCGCCGTTCCGTCCGTTCTGGTGGGGCGTCAGCAGGACGCCGATGAGCACCTATGGCAGGTATGAGTTCGACGATCTGCCGCCCGTGCCGTTCGCGATGTCCGGGGACCTGGGGTGGCTCGCCGCGCAGCCGGCACCCGACGCGTGGGGCATCGGCTCGGCCCCGGCGAAGGAGCTCCCCGCGCTGCTGTCCGCGTGTGCGGCGCTGGGCCTGCCGCTGCCGCCGGCGTTCGTGAAGTTCGCGGGCGACGGCGAGTTGCAGCGCAGGATCCGCTCGTGCACGGCGTGCTTCGTCGACGTCAGTGCCGCACCCGTCGCGGCACCGGGCGCCGACGGGTATCTGATCCGGTTCCTCGCCGACCAGCAGGGATGCCTGTACTGGTACCTGTACGTCGCCGCTGACGGCAGCGACCACGCCGTGGTGTGCTCGCCGAGCCACTTCGGCCCGTCCGCCTACGACGACCCTGACGTCCCGGAGGACTGGGACGACCCGGACGGCGAGCCCGGACCGGACGAGGTCGTCTTCTGCGGCGAGTCGTTCGAGGCGTTCCTGTGCCGCTACTGGTTGGAGAACGAGCTCTGGTTCGCCGACAACGAGAGCTTCCCGCTGCCCGCCGTGGACGCCGCGTACATCGAGGGCTTCCGGGCCTTCAGCGCGACGGAAGGATCCGTCACGGGATAGGCCCACGCGTCCACCCACGACGCCGCCGGTGCCGACACCCTCAACCCGGGGGTCGGACGCGGGGTGGCCACACATCGTGGGGTCCTTCCACGCCCGGTTGGCGACCTGGTCCGTCCTCCGGCTGCGGGTCCGTAACGCCGTCCGGTTCACTCTCGGCATATGCGCCTGGTCCACCGTCGTCCGGCCGTTTCTGCGGCCGGCACGCCCCACCGGCTGGGCCACCGAGGTCTGGTCCAGCGACGCCACCGGATTGTCGGTGAGGGCCTCCCGATCCGGCGGTCAGCATGATCGACAGCGGCTTCTGCCCCTCTGCTCGCAACCCAGGTGGACCTTGCGGTCAGCCCACCGCGGGACCGGCCCGACGCGTGGTCGGCCGGGCGGCTCAGCCTGCGGATCTCCCCTTCCGCGCCCCGGCGGCGTGCTGATGCGCCCGCGCGAGCCTCGAGTCGGCCTTTGGTTTCCAGTCGAACCCACCGTGGGCCTCGGCCGGCGCACGGCACCTGCTGCCGCGCCGGCCGGACCTCGCGATCCGCTGGCCGCGCCCTAACCGGCCAGGCCGGTCGCGGTGCGGGACAGGCGGTCCGTGACCTGCGGGTCGGCGTCGAAGAACGATCGCCACTCGATCGCCTGGCGGGCGGTGGGGCGGCCGCCGAGCGTCACCGCGTGCAGGTTGTCGAGGCGGGCGAGCGCCGGACGGATCCGTTGCCACTGGTCGAACGACAGCTCCAGGTACCACAGGCCGGTCAGCTCGGCGACGGTCTCCAGGTCGGTGACGGTGGCGGCGCCGGCCAGGGCTAGACCGTGCAGGTTCGGCACGTCGCGCAGCGGGGCGAGGGTGACCGGGGCGGCGCCGGGCCAGAAGGTCAGCGTCCGCAGGGTCGGGTGGCCGGCCAGCGGGGCGAGGGAGCTGCCGACGTTGATCTGCAGGCACTCCACCGGCAGGTGCCGCACTGGGGTGAGGTCGATCGGGCCGCTGGACCACAGCCGGCGCAGGTGGCGCAGCCCGGCCAGCGGTGCGCTGTCGATGCCGGCCCCCTTCAGCCGCACAGCCTGCGCCGTCGGCCGCAGGCTGTGCGGGCCGACCACCACCGGTTCGACGTCGGCGTCGGGGTCGGCGGCGGCTCCGGCGAGCAGTGACGTGACCGAGTCGGCCACGTACTCAGGGCCGTCGGCGTGGGAGTTGCCGATCCGGATGACCTGGCCGGGGCGGCCCAGCCGGGCCGGCGCCAGGTCGACGGCGAGGAAGTTGCCGTCGTAGTCCTCGGCGAACGGGATCCATCCGGGGCGGCCGGTGGCCCGGCGTACGGTGCCGAACGGCTCGGCGTCGAGCACGACCCGGTCCCAGCGGGTCGTCCAGCCGCCCGGCTGCGGTGCCGAGGTGAGGTCGGCGTTGCCGAGCTCCGCCAGCGTCAGCCACCGCAGGCCGTCCATGATGTCGTCGCCGCCGCCGTCCGCGACGGTGTAGAGCGCGCGCAGGTCCGGCGGCAGCGGGAAGCCGAGTGCCGCCTCCGCCGCGGCGATGGCCTCCTCGGTGGCCGGCGGGTTGAGGTCCGCCTGGTCCAGCGCGTGCAGGAGCGTCACGGCCCGGTCGGGGTCGCCGGCGTACGAGAGGTCCGCCACCACGGGCTCCGGGTCGAGCGACTCCGGGGGCATGCCGTCGCGGAGCACCGCGGTGTAGGTGTTGCCGACGTTGGAGCCGCGCAGGTCGAACCGGGCGGCCGCGTCGAACCGACCGGCGGCGTCGAGGGTGAGGTGCGCCAGCACGTTGCGGAACCGCTCGCCGGCGGCGAGGTCGTGGAACAGTTCGACGAGGACCGGTCCGACCGCCCGGTGGTCCATCGACGGCTGATAGATGCCGGTGCCGTCCTCGCGGAGGTAGCGGACCCCTTCGCCGCCGTGGCCGTTGCGCACGATGTCGGCCGACAGGACCGCCGTGTGCCAGCCGTCGGGCGCCTGCTCGTACATGTGCCGCGCGAACCGCTCGAATGCCTCAGCCACCCCGTCTGCCGCCATGGCAAGAGATCATAAGCCGCGACAATCCGGGAAGGTGGCTGCGGCCGGGTCGCCCGGGGACCGGCTCACCGGCCGCAGCCACGTCATGTGCCCCGCGGCGCCGGTCAGGTGTCGGGGTCGAACGCGCCGTCGAACTCGAACGCCGGGTTGGTCACGTCGACGCCGCGGGTGTCGGTGATGGTGGCCAGGCCGACCAGTTTGGACGGGCCGCCGGCGACGTAGGTGGCGTCGGCGTTGGCCGTGACCTCGAACTTGCCCTCCTGCCGCTGGCCGGCGTCGTCGGTGAACGCGATCATGCAGATCCAGTTGGCGCCGGGTCCGGTGTCGGGCACCTTCGGGCCGCCGCGGTCGCAGGCGGCGTGCGCGTCGATCGAGGCGACGGTGACGCCGGTCTTGCCGAGGATCGTGGAGCGCTGGACGTAGAGGTTGGCGAACGTCGGGGCGATCGCGCGTTCGAGGCGGGGCTTGGTGATGTCCTCGCCGCCGTGGCCGGCGGTGGCGGCGAACACGGCCGCGACGACGGCGAGGACAGCCGTGGTCGGGCCGAGCCGGCGGATGCGCGATGTGGTGCGGTGCATGTCGGTCAGCCTCCGATGACGTCGCGGCGGCGCAGCGCCAGGTAGCCGATGAGCAGGCACACGACGGCCCAGCCGGCAGCGACCGCGCCGGCCTGCGCGATCGGGCCGGTGAACCGCTGCTGCGTGAACAGGCCGTGCCAGGCCTCGAAGCCCGTGGTGAGCAGCAGCCGCCGGGCCAGGTCCAGGCCGCCGAGCGTGGACAGCAGCTGCATGGCGAAGCCGAGCACGACCGGCGCGGCGACCCCGGCGGTGGGATTGCGCGACAGCACCGACAGCAGCAGGGCCAGCGCGGTGAAGCCGAGCAGCGGCGCGATCGCCGTCGCCCAGGCCGCGGCGACCAGTGGCAGCGCGGTCCGGGCCGGGATGAGCTGGCCCGACAGGCCGGGCAGCGGCTGGGCGCCGACGATGAGCAGGCTCCCCGCGATCGTGCTGGCCGCGAGGACGAGCAGCGCGAGGAGGTTGAAGCCGGCGGCGGTGAGCGTCTTGGCGGCGAAGATCTGGCCGCGGCTCGCCGAGCGGGTCAGGATGGTCTTCCAGGTGCCGTGGCCGTCCTCGTTGGCGAAGATGTCCCCGGCGACCAGCGACGCCAGCAGCGGCAGCAGCCACTGGTGGGCGAAGGCGAGGATGAGCAGCGCGTCGGCGAGGCCGCTCTCGTGGATGTGCCGGCCGTAGATGGTGTCCGACGGCGGCTGCTGGCCGGTGAACACGGCCACGATGACCGGCGGGACGATCAGGCAGCCCAGCAGGAGGTAGCGGGCGCGGGCCTGCGCGGCGAGCTTCGCGACCTCCCAGCGCAGCACGGTCAGGGTGCCGGGGCGGCGGGCCCGCTCGTGGTGGCCGGCGGTGTGCGTCGCGACGGTGACGGCGTTGTGGCCGGTGGCGGTGTCGCGGCCGGTGACAGTGTGGGTCATCGGCGGGCTCCGGACGTGACGGCGTGACGGCCCTGGTCGGCGGTGGCCGCAGAGGGATCGGTGGGCGCGGTGGGCGCGGTGGGCGCGGTGGGCGCGGTGGGCGCGGTGGGCGCGCTGGACACGGTGGGCGCGGTGGGCGGGCGCTCGGTGAGCATGAAGAACAGCGCCTCCAGGGGCGTCTCGGACATCGCCAGGCCGCGCAGCCCGATCCCGGCGCCGACGAGGTCGGCGATGAGCGCGTCGAGCGCCTTCTCGTCGCCGCGGACCGCGAGGCCGCCGGCGGCCGGCTCGACCTCCAGGCCGCGGGCGCCCGCGAGGGTGGCCGCGCGGTCGTCGTCGGTGGTCGTCAGCCGGTGCGCCGGGGCCGGCGCCCGATCGCGCAGGCCGGCGATGGAGCCGTGGTAGACGACCTGGCCGGTGCGCATGATGGTGACGTCGTCGCAGATCTGCTCGACCTCGGCCATGTCGTGGCTGGACAGCAGGACCGTCATGCCGCTTCCGGCGAGGCGTTTGACGAGGGCGCGCATGTCGCGGATGCCGGCGGGATCGAGGCCGTTGGCGGGCTCGTCCAGGACCAGCAGGCGGGGCGCGCGGAGCAGGGCGGCGGCCACGCCGAGGCGCTGGCGCATGCCGAAGGAGTAGCCGCGGACCTTCTCCCGGTCCCGGCCGAGCAGGTCGACGGTGTCGAGGACCTCGCCGACCCGCCGGGTCGCGGTCGCGCCGTCCAGACCGTCGAGGCCCGCGAGGAGCTGCAGGTTGCGCCGTCCGGACAGGCCGGGGTACAGCTTCGGGCTCTCGATGAAGCCGGCCACCCCGTCCAGGGTCCGCACCCCGTCGCGGGGCCAGGAACGGCCGAACACCTCAAGGACGCCGCTGTCGGGGCGGATGAGGCCGAACAACATGCGCAGCACGGTGGTCTTGCCGGCACCGTTGGGGCCGAGGACGCCGTAGACCTCGCCCTGGGCGACCTGCAGGCTGATGTGGTCGACCGCGGTCAGCGGGCCGAACGTCTTGGTGAGGTCGACGGCGTTGACCGCCAGCACATCGCTCATGGCCGCCGACGGTACGGAGGCGACATGAAACAGACATGAAGCCGCACGGCAGGCCGCAGATAATGCGGGCCGCACACCACCCGGCCATCGGACGGCAGGCCGCCGAAGATGAAAGGCGGATGAACGTCCGCGGCGGCGTGATGCACTGGGCGGCATGCGCGTACTGGTGGTGGAGGACGAGCGACGCCTCGCTCAGCTGCTCGCCCGGCTGCGGGCCCTGCACCGGCGCAGCGCCGACGCGGCCGCGGCCACGCTCACGGCGGGCGACCTCACCCTCGACCCCGCTTCCCGCCGGGTCGCGCGCGGCGGCACCGAGATCGACGTGTCGGCCCGGGAGTTCGACATCCTCGCGCTGCTCATGGCGCGGGCCGGCCAGTGTGTCACCCGGTACCAGATCCTCGACGAGGTGTGGGACGGCGAGACCGACCTGCGTTCCAACGTCATCGACGTGTACATCGCCACCCTGCGCGGCAAGGTCGACAAGCCGTTCGGGCGGCACGCCATCGAGACGTTGCGCGGCGCCGGTTACCGGTTACGTCCGGACGGCGGCTGAGGTGGCGCCCGGGTCGGTGCGGTGGCGGCGGCTGCCGGTGCGCGTCCGGCTGATCGCCGGGTTCGCCGCGGCCATGCTGGTCGTGCTCACCGGGGCGGGCGGGTTCGTGTACCTGCGGGTGCAGTACGCCCTCGACCGCCGCCTCGACGCCGACCTCGACGCCGAGAGCGCCGCGGTCACGGCCGCCCTGCACGACGGGACGCTCGGCCCCCGCAATCCCGCGGTCGTCTCGGGCGGCCTGTACGAGATCCTCGACCCTGCCGGGACCGTCCTGCAGGCCAGCTCCGGCCTGGCCGGGCGGCCGCTGCTCACCGCCGGGCAGGTCGCGGCCGCGCGGCGCGGCCCGGTCCGCGCCGATCACGGCACGCTGCTGCCGATCAGCCCCGAACCGCTGCGGGTCCTCGCCACCCCGCTGTCCACGGACCCGGCACCGCCGGCCGGGCAGCCGGCCGTCGTGGTGGTCGCCGTGCGCCGGGACCAGCGCGACGAGGCCCTCCGGGAGCTCATCGCCCAGCTCGCGCTCGCGAACCTCGCGGCCCTGGCGGTCGCCTCGTTCGTCGGTTACCGCCTCGCGCGGGCGGCGCTCGACCCGGTCGAGCGGTACCGTGCCCAGGCCGCCCGCATCACCGACGCGCCGCCGGTGTCCGCCTGGACGTCCCCGCCGGCGACGACGAGCTCACCCGCCTCGGTCGCACCCTCAACGACATGCTCACCGCGCTGGACGCGGCCCTGGAGCGGGAGCGGCGCTTCGTCAGCGACGCCAGCCACGAGCTGCGTACGCCGCTCACCCTGCTCGCCGCCGAGCTGGAGCTGGCCCTGCGGCGTCCGCGCCCCGCCGCCGAGCTGGAGGAGGCGCTGCGTGCCGCCGCCGCGGACACCGCCGGGCTCATCGCCCTCGCCGACTCCCTCCTGGACGTCGGCGTGCAGCCCGCACCCGCGGCGGGCGCCCCGCCGACCGACCTCGCTCGCACGGTCGCGCCGGCCGTCCGGCGGCACCGCGCCGCCGCCGGCCTCACCGACGATGCCGTGCGCACCGACCTCGGCCCCGCGCCGCCGGTCCGCATCGACCCGGGCCGCGTCGACCGCATCCTCACCAACCTGCTCGACAACGCCCTGCGCCACGGCGCGGCACCTGTCACCGTCGCCGTCTCCGCGACCGACGGCTGGGTGCGGCTCACAGTCCACGACGCCGGCCCCGGCATGCCGGCCGAGTTCCTGCCGCACGCCGCGGAGCGCTTCGCCCGTGCCGACGCCGCCCGCACCACCCCCGGCACCGGACTCGGCCTGTCCCTCGTCGACGCCATCGTCACCGCGCACGGCGGGTGGCTGCGCTGGTGTTCCGGCGCAGAACACCATCACCCGCAGCCCACCGGGGTCCCGTGCACCCATCCCGGCGCCGGCACCACGGTCACCGTGCTGCTCCCCGCGGCACCCGAACCAAGCGCGGACCACGCCCTTACATGAAGGCGAACGCCGGCGGGAAGATCAGGACCACGGCCCACGCCCAGGCCGCGTACACCGGCAGGAAGCGGGTCTGCCACAGCTCCAGCGCCGCGAACCGGCCCTGCCGCCGGATGAACCGCAGCAGCAGGTGCGCCGACCAGGCCAGGTTGACCAGCAGGATCACGTTCTCGCCGAGCGCCGCGGCCTTGTTGGGCGTGGTGCCGAACTCGGTGACCCGACCGGTGATCTCGATCAGCACCAGCGCGTCGATGGCCAGGGCGCTCACGACCAGCGCGAGCTGCAGCTTGTCGAACAGCCCGGGCGGGGCGAGCGGGTCCCGCGCCGAGATCGAGTACAGCAGCAGCCCCAGCACCACGACCAGCAGCAGGTCGAACAGGATCAGCGCCTCACGCTCCACGTCGATGCGGGCCGCGGTCACCCCCACGGCGACCAGGAACGCGACCAGCACGGCCGTGAACAGCGGCGTGAACAGCCGGGTCAGCACCGGCGCGATGTTCTCCACGACGCTCTGCTTCGCCTCGACGAGCCACCCGGCCACGACGACCGACGCCATCGCGCCGCACGGGACCAGCCACTCGACGATGAACCGCTCCGGCTGCACGCCGATCGCCTTGAACGTGCCGACCATGAACGCGACCATCACCACGCCGCCGAGCGCGATGAGCACGAAGTAGATGACGATCTCGCCGGTGAACCGGATGAAGTCCATGTGCCGGCGGGTCGAGCGCCAGTCGTCCGCCACGTACGCCAGCCCGACGACCAGCCAGAGCGCGATGGGCAGGTGGATGGCGGTGATGACCAGCGACTGGGACCCCTCGTCCAGCGGGTAGACGTTGGCGGCGACCGCGCCGAGCACGAACAGCGCGGCGATCAGCGCGATCAGCCCCGGCCGGGCGCGCCGCCGCCAGGCGAGGAACCCGGCGAGCCACGGCAGCGCGAACAGGCTGATGTTCGTCGCGTAGAACAGGCCGTCCTCGTCGAGGTCGGCCCCGAACAGCTCCGGCAGCTTGAACGTCGCCGCCGCCCCGGCCGCGCAGCCGGCCATCACCCACAGCGTCTTCCGCGACCCCGTCTCGCCCGCGGCCGCACCGCCGTCCGGGCCGGTCAGCACCAGCTGCTTCCACAGCCGCTCGGAGTGCTCCCGGGCGAACTCGCGGGACAGCTCGTCGAGGCTGCCCATCCGCTTGACCGCGACCAGGAAGGCCTCGTCGCCGCTCAACCCGGCCTCGACCAGCTCGTCGACGGATCCGCGGAGGTGGTCCTCGAGCTCATCGGCGTCGGCGGTCTTC
Source organism: Dactylosporangium sp. CA-152071 (assembly GCF_050936335.1). Lineage (NCBI taxonomy): Bacteria > Bacillati > Actinomycetota > Actinomycetes > Micromonosporales > Micromonosporaceae > Dactylosporangium > Dactylosporangium sp. CA-152071. The sequence continues at coordinate 675,941 of NZ_JBNJMZ010000002.1, forward strand.
AGTTCGCGCCGCCGTTCGACGTACTCCCGCCACTGCGCGATCTGCGCTTCCAGGGCCTCGTCAGGCTGGTCCAGCGCTTCGAAGTCGGTCATGACGGGCACTCCACCGGTGCGACGGCCAGCGGGGCCCGCCAGATTTCCCGCAACGCGTCGACGACGGTGTCCCATTGCCGCCGCTGCTCCGCCAGCTCCGCGAGCCCCTGCTCGGTGATCCGGTAGTACTTGCGCCGCCGCTCGCCGGTCACCGCCTTCCAGTTCGACTCGACGTGCCCGAGCCGTTCGAGGCGGTGCAGCAACGGGTACAGCAGCCCTTCGGTCCAGTCCAGCTCCCCGCCGGACAGCTCGTTGATCCGCTTGAGGATGGCGTAGCCGTAGCTGTCGCCCTCAGCGAGAATCCCGAGCACCATCGGCGTCGCCGACGCCGCGACAAGGTCCTTCGCCACTTTCACCGGGACCACCCCTGGATACCCTAGAAGTATGATGCATAGTACTGCTAGGTAGAACCGTCCACAATGGCGTGACGGTGGGTTGCTACTCGTGCTGGCCGCGGGCGCGGGGCAGGTCGCGGAAGTAACGCAGGTTCTGGCAGACGTCGCAGGCGCACCGGCCGGTGGTGATGAGGTCGGTGAGGCGCCGGCGGTCGGCGCCGGTGTCCTTCAGGGCGCGGGTCGCCTCGTCGAGGGCGTAGAAGCGCAGTTCGTGGTCGTCCTGTGGAGCTTCGGCCGTCAGGGCGTGACCGAGGCGTTCGTGGTGCTCGTCGGTGAAGTGGTGGAAGAAGACCCGGTCGGCGCCGCCCGCAAGGGTTTCGCGCAATGCCGTCTCCGCGTCCGTGGCGAACGGCGGGACCAGGTCCGTGCCGTGGTCGGCGGCCAGGGCGGTCAGGGCGGGCCACCGGTCCAGGACGGTCAGGGACGTCCAGTGGTGGCAGGCGTACATCTCCACGACGCACACGCCGGCGGCGTCGGTGAAGGCGAACTGCAGGGCGCCGGCGGTGGCGGACCAGGTGCCGTCGGCGAGGCCGTCCGAGGACTGGAACGCCAGGTAGTACGCGAGGATCTCCTCGCTGGGCGCGGTGTCGGCGAGGCGGGCCATCCGGCCGGCGAGGACGTCCCAGACGTCGCGGAGCAGTGCGTCGCCGGAGGCCGGCGGGATCGTGAGGCCGAGGTGCAGCCCGAGAGCGCCCATGGCGGCACACCGTACCGGCGCCGCGGACGATGACGCGAGGGCAGGGTGCGGTAGCATCGACGGCGCGCGATGCCATGGGAGCCGGGCAGGTGCTGTTGCACGTCCGTCTTGCCTAGGAAGTGTGCTCTCATGTCGCTGCGTTCCATCATGTACGCCACCCTCGCCGCGTTCCTCGTCGCGGCGTCCTTCGTCGTTGCCCGTCCGGCCGTGTCGGCGGCGGCGGCCGTGCGGGTCATGCCGCTCGGCGACTCGATCACCGCCGGTCCGGGGTGCTGGCGGGCCAAGCTGTGGCACCGGCTGCAGACCAGCGGATACACCAACATCGACTTCGTCGGCGGTGTGTCCGACGGCGGCGGGTGCAATCCCGGGTACGCCTACGACTTCGACCACGAAGGTCACGGCGGGTTCTCGGCGACCGGGATCGCCGACAACAACCAGCTGCCGCCGTGGCTGGCCGCGGCCCGGCCCGACGTCGTGCTGATGCATCTCGGCACGAACGACATGTGGGGCGGGTACATCCCGACCGCCACGAAGCTGGCCGCGTTCACGAAGCTGGTCGGCCAGATGCGGGCGCAGAACCCGGCGGTGCGGATCGTGGTCGCGCAGATCATCCCGATGAGCGCGTCGGCGTGCGCGACGTGCCCGGCGGACGTGGTCGCGCTGAACGCGGCGATCCCCGGGTGGGCGGCGGGGCTGACGACCGCGCAGTCGCCGATCGTCGTCGCGGACCTGTGGACCGGGTTCGACGCGGCCACGGACACCGGCGACGGCGTGCACCCCAACGACGCCGGCTTCCAGAAGATGGCCGACCGCTGGTTCCCGGCCGTGACGCAGGTCCTCTCGGGCGTCACGCCGTCACCGTCCGGTTCCCGGTCGGCCTCGCCGTCACCGTCCCGGTCGGTGTCACCGTCGGCCTCCGCGTCGCGGTCGCCCTCGGCGTCGGCCTCCGCGTCCCGGTCGCCGTCCACCTCGCCGTCCGGGTCGCCCTCTGCCGGCGGCGCGAAGTGCGTCGCCGAGTACAAGCTGGTGTCACAGTGGAGCGGCGCGTTCCAGGGTGAGGTCACCGTCCGGAACGCGTCGGCGGCGGCGTCCTCGGCGTGGACGGCGACGCTCACGTTCAGCGGCGGGCAGCAGGTCAGCCAGGCCTGGAACGCCACCGTCACGCAGGCGGGCGCGGTCGCCACGGCACGTAACGCCGCCTACAACGGTGCGCTGCCGGCCGGCGGGTCCACGTCGTTCGGGTTCATCGCGAGCTGGACCACCACGAACCCCGCGCCGGCGGTCACCTGCGCGTTCGCCTGAGCGGTCCGGCGTCACCAGTGTGCCGGCCCGGGTGTTCCACGGGTCCGAAGGACCACCCGGGCCGGGCACGCTGTCGTCAGCCGATGCAGTTGTCGGCAGCCGACGAACAGGAGCGCGACATGTCCACCATCCACCTCAGCGAGACCACCACCGCAACGCCGGAGCAGTTCGTCGCCGGGCTCACCGACTTCGGCCCGGGCCGCCAGCGGCTGTTCCCCGCCAGCTCCGACGAGTACCTGAAGGTGCACGAGCTCGGCCCCGACCACGCCGACGTCACCGAGGGCTCGGGCGGCGTGTGGGAACGCCTGCGCTACGACTGGTCCGACCCGCACCGTGTGACGATGCGGACCACCGACTCCAACGTGTGGGGCGGCGCGTCGGGCCACACGTACACGCTGACCAGGCGCCCTGACGGCACCACCGCCGTCGACGCGGTCGTGGTCCGCGAGGGCAGGAACCTCAAGGGCCGGATCATCGGCGTCCTGCTCGGCAGCGTCGCCAAGGGGCAGCTGCGCAAGGCGCTGCGCAGCACCGTCGCGGCGATCGAGGCCCGGAACCAGGACGAACGGCCCGCCGCCGGAGCCGCCCGCCCATGACCTGGGCCGGTCGGGAGGCCTCAGATGTACGTGAGCGGGCAGCCGTGCCGCAGCGAGTGCTCGGCCGCCTGCTGGTACATCGCCACATAGAACGCAACCGGATCGTCGATGCCGGTGACGAGCGCGAGCGGGCCGCGCGGCAGGGGCGACGGCAGCCGGACGTCGGCGACGAGCGGCGCCACCAGGTCCCGGAGCCGGTGCGAGCTGAGCACCACCGTGCGCTCGTCGTCGTACGCGTTGCCGACCGGCAGGGTGATCAGCCCGTCGAACGGCACCGGCACGAACAGGGCGGCCTCCAGCACGTCCGTGGCGCCGTGCCGCTCGCACAGGTCGGCGAAGCCGTCCATCGGCGGCGACAGCTTCTCCTCGAAGCGGTCCGCTCCCTCCTGGCTCGGCCCCTGGTACGCACCGAGCCCCCGCTCCGCGAGCGCCCGGTCGAGCTGCGCCGCGTACTCCCAGTTCCCCGGCCGGACGTCGACGAGGTACATCCCCATGCGGGGCACCGTACCCGGCCGCGGCAAAGGTGTTTCGCGTTCGGTCGTCGGATGGTCGCGGGCCGCCATACGCTGGAGGTGGTGAGAGTGGGTGGCGCGCTCATGGTGTGCGGACCATGGCGCCGCCGGTCACCAGTGGTAGGCCACGTTCACGACGAGCGTGGTCACCATCGTCACGAAGAACACCGCCCACCCGACGAGCTGCCGCGACCCGACCCGCAGGTGCGCGATCAGCGCCCCGGTGAAGTACAGCACCAGGCCGGCCGCGGCCAGGGTCCCGACGATCGGCACCGCGAACCCGGCGAGCAGCCCCAGCGAACCGGCGGCGAGGGTCGCTCCCAGCCGCGGCACCCAGGACTGCGGCAGGCGCTTCATCTCCGCCTGGGCCTTCGGGTAGTCGTGGCCGATGAGGTACGTGACGGCGGCGCTCCCGCTGAAGAACGCGGCGACGATCGTGAGCGTGACATAGGTTGCGAACATGCGCTGTCAGACGTGCCGCCCCACCGGAACGTGACGCGCTCCGATGTGACCCACCGCACAGTCCTACCGGGTCAGGCCCGCTGTAACACCGGCTCCGTCTGCTCGGCCAGCGGCTCGAGCTCGGGGCGGGGCGGCAGGACCAGGGTGTAGCCGACCTGGCGCACGGTGCCGATCATCGACTCGTACTCGCTGCCGAGCTTCGCCCGCAGGCGCCGCACGTGGACGTCGACGGTCCGGTGGCCGCCGAAATAGTCGAACCCCCAAACCTCCCGCAGCAACTGGTCACGGGTGTAGACCCGGCCGGGGTGCCGCGCCAGGAACCGCAGCAGCTCGAACTCCTTGTACGTGAGGTCCAGCGCCCGGCCCTTGAGCTTCGCCGCGTACGTGTCGGGGTCGATGTGCAGCGCACCCGCCGTGATCACGCTCGTGGCCGCCTTCGCCGCGACCGCCGCCGCCTGCGTCACGAGCCGCAGCCGCGCGTCGATCTCGGCCGGTCCCGCGCCGGCCAGCACCACGTCGTCGAAGCCCCAGTCGGCGGCTACGGCGACCAGCCCCGCCTCCTCGACCACCAAGACGACCGGCGTCCGCACCGCCGAACCGCGCACCGCCCGGCAGAAGGCCCGCGCCTCCGCCAGCTGCCGGCGCGCGTCGACCAGCACCACGTCCGGCTCGGTCCCGGTGAGGCACGCCTGCACGTCGTATCCCGCGACCCGCCGACCGTGCGTCAGCAGGTCCAACGCCGGCAACACCCGCCCCACCGGCTGCATACCCGTCACCACCAGGATCTCCACGCCATGCAGCGTCCCCCATCATTGTTTCGGGCCTGTCTCCGAACGCCCGACATGTCGCAGTTCCGTTCCGGACTTCCGCCCTGCCGCCCGCCGCGGGTGTGCACGGGGGCTGACCCGGGTGCCTGCCAGGGTCCTCCACTGGGGCGACCACGGGTGCTTCCGCGCGACAGTCTTCAGCAGATGCCGCGGGGCATCGCGGGGGTACGGCAAGAAGGAGCGGACAGATGGTCGACTACAAGCTCGAAATCGTGGTGCTGCCGGTTTCGGACGTGGACCGGGCGAAGGAGTTCTACACGCGGATCGGGTTCCGGGAGGACGTCGACTTCAGCGGGCCGGAAGGGTTCCGGGTGGTGCACTTCACCCCGCCCGGCTCGGCGGCGTCGATCATCGTCGGGTCCGGCGTGACGGACGCGGCGCCCGGGTCGGCGGAGGGCGTGCACCTGGTCGTCGACGACATCGTGGCCGCGCACGACGACCTGGTGGCGCGCGGGGTCGCGGTGAGCGAGGTGTTCCACGACGCGGGTGGGGTGTTCCATCACGCGGGCACGACGGCCCGGGTCGCGGGACCGCATCCGCAGCGGCAGTCGTACGGCTCGTTCCTGTCCTTCGAGGACCCCGACGGCAACGCGTTCGTGCTGCAGGAGGTCACCTCCCGGCAGCCCGGTCGGGTCAGCCACGTCGTGTACGAGTCGGTCGCCGAGGTCGAGCAGGCGCTGCGGGACGCGGCCACCGCGCACGGCGTGTACGAGAAGGAGCTCGGCCACCACGACGACGACTGGCCGTCCTGGTACGCCGCCCACATGGCCCGCTCCGCCGGTCTCGACGCCTGACGGCAGACCGGGCGTTCGCCGCGCTCGTGGCCGGCGCCGGTTCGGCGGTGTGACCGCCGCCGCGCCGGCCGCGGCCGATTGAACCCCGTCGGCTTCTCGACACAGGGCTCCCGCAAGGCCGAGATGCACGTGCGTCATGGCAACGGGAGGTGAATGCGGGTGATGCGAATCCGGTTGCTGGGCGACGTCGGGGCGTGGACCGACGGCGAACGCGGCGAGGCCGTGGACGTCGACATCGGGCACGAGCGGCAGCGGTGCGTGCTGGCGGCGCTGCTGGTCGAGCCCGGGCGCCCGGTCCCCGCCGACGTGCTGCTGGACCGCGCGTGGGGCGACCGGCTCCCCCGCCACCCGCGGGAGGCGCTGTACAGCTACGTGTCGCGGCTACGGCAGAGCCTGGCGCCCGGTGGGTGGACGGTCGTGCGCCGGCCGTCCGGGTACGTGGTGCAGATCGACCCGCTCGCCGTGGACCTGCACTTGTTCGACGAGCTCGTCCGCCGCGCGGCCGGCACCGACGACGTCCCGGCGGCGGCCTCGCTGCTCGACGAGGCGCTACGCCTGTGGACCGGCGACGCATTCGGCTGCCTCGACACCCCCTGGCTGAGCTCGGTCCGCCGCGACCTCCACCGCCGGCGGCGGACCGCCGAACAGCGCCGGGACGATCTCGCACTGCGGCTCGGACGGCACGCGTCGGTCGTCGACGGCTTGCTCGACCGCGCGGACGCAGACCCGCTCGACGAGGCGATCACGGCGTCGGCGATGCTGGCGCTGTACCGCTGCGGCCGCCGCGGCGAGGCGCTCGGCCGCTACGATGTGCTGCGCCGGCAGCTGGCCGGCCAGCTCGGCATCGAGCCCGGCGAACAGCTGCGCCGCCTGCACCGCCAGATCCTGCAGGCCGACCCTGCCCTGTCCCCACCGCTTTCCACCATTGCCATTACCAGCAATCCAGTAATCGGTAATGACCCGCAGACGCCCGCCGCCAACGGCTTTGCCGTAACCAGCAATCAGCAACCCACCGCCCACCTGCCGGTCAGGCGGAATTCCCGGAGCACTCCGCTCGCAACGGAGGCACCCGGCACCCCGACCATACAGGTGGACGAGCCCGGACCATGCATACCGGCAGCGGGGGCGGTCAACGACGCGGCGGACCGCCCGGCCGCACAGGGTCCGACGGACGTGGACGGCAGCCCCAGCCGGCAGGGCCCCCTGAGCGGGTCGGCCGCAGCAGGCGAATCGAGCACAACCCGCGGATCGAGCACAACCGGCGAAACGCGCACAGCCGACGGATCAAGCGCGGCCAACAGGACAAACGCAGGCGATGGATCAAGTGCAGCCGACAGGTCAAACAGGGCCAACGGATCAAGCGCAGCCGACGGGACAGACCGGTCGACCACAGCCGACGGATCAACCACCGCCAGCGGGTCTGCCACCGACGCCGGGCCGGGCGCAGCGAACCGGTCGACCGCAGCTGGTGGGTCGAGCACGGCGGCAACGGTCGGGCCGCACGGTGGGCGCGGGGTTGCGAGCACGACCGCGGCGGTCGACCTGCACGAGGGGCGCGGGGCGTCGAGCACGCGGGACGCGGTCAGCGTGCAGGATGGGCGCGGGATTCAGGTATTGCCTGCGGGGCTCGGGGTTGCGAGCGTGCCGGGGGTGTTGGGGTCGCCGGGGGTGTTCAGTGGGCGACAGGCGCAGCTTGCGGAGCTGACGACGGCGTTGCGGGGCGCTACCCGAGGGGGTGACCTCGGTGAGGCCGGCGATGACGGTACCGACGCGGCGAACGCGACCAGGGGGATTGTCGTCATCGGTGGGGCCGGCGGGATCGGCAAGACGTGGTTGGCGTTGCGGTGGGCGCATGAGCACCGGCGGATGTTTCCCGACGGGCAGTTGTACGTGAACCTGCGCGGGTTCGATCCGGCCGGGGAGCCGCTGTGCCCGTCGGTCGCGACCCGGATGTTCCTCACCGCGCTCGGGGTTGCCGCGGATGCGCTGCCGGCGGGGGCGGACGAGCAGGCGATGCTGTACCGGAGGCTGGTGGCGCACCGGCGGATGCTGGTGCTGCTGGACAACGCTCACGACAGCGCGCAGGTGGTGCCGCTGTTGCCGGGGACGCCGACGGTCGCGGTGCTGGTGACCAGCAGGCGGCGGCTGACCGGGCTCGTCGCAGCGCACGGCGCGCATCCGGTCACGCTCGACTGCATGACCGATCCGGACGCGGCCGAACTCCTACGGGCGCGGCTCGGGGCGGCGCGCGCCGAGGCCGAGCCGGAGGCGGTCCGGGCGTTGCTGCCCCTGTGCGGCGGGCTGCCCCTGGCATTGGGAATTGTCGCGGCGCGGGCTGCCACCGACCCGCACTGCCGGCTCGCCACGCTCGTGAACGAGCTGCGGGCCCGGCGGACCCGGCTCGACGCGCTCGATGCCGGGGACCTTGCCGTCAGCCTGCGCGCGGCCATCGCCGGGTCGGTGCGGCACCTGTCGGCGGCGGCGGGCGCGCTGTTCGGGCGGCTGAGCCTCGCGCCCGGGCCCGACATCGGTGCGGGGGCGGCGGCCAGCATGAGCGGGTGCGGGCCGGAGGCGCTGCGGCCCGCGGTCCGGGAACTGCTCGACGCGAACCTCCTCGCCGAGGAGACGCCCGGGCGGTTCCGGATGCATGACCTGGTCCGCCTGTACGGGATGGAGCTCGCCGCCGGGACCGACGGCGCGCGGCCGGCGGTGGAGCGGCTGCTCGACCGCTACGTGCGGCAGGCGTGTGCGGCGGCGCTGCGGCTGGAGCCGTTGCGGGACCCGCTGCCCGGAGTCGAGGCGCGGACGTGCCCGGACCGGCGGGCGGCGCTGGCGTGGTTCGCGGCGGAGGACCAGGTGCTGGCGTCCGCAATTCGGTACGCGGCCGGCGCCGGGTTCGACCGGCACGCGTGGCAGCTGGCGTGGGCCCTGGTGTACGTGCTCGACCAGCGCGGCGACTGGCACGCCCAGGCCGACGTGCACCGCACCGCGCTGCGGTCGGCGCAGCGGCTCGGCGACGACGCCGCGATCGCGCACTCGCTGCGGGGGCTGGCCCGGGCGTACACCTGGCTGCGCTGCTTCGACCAGGCGCGGGACCAGCTGCGGGCGGCGCTCGCGGCGTCGCGGCGGCTCGGGGACCTGGCCGGGCAGGGGTTCGCGTTCCGGGGGCTGGCCCGGGTGTCGGCGTGGCAGGGCGAGCCCGGCCGGGCGCTGGCGGACGACCGGCGGGCCCTGGCGATGTTCGAGGCGGCCGGCCACGACCACGGGCGCGCGCAGACCCTCAACGCGCTCGGCTGGCACCTCGCACACCTCGGGGAGCACGAGCAGGCGCTCGCCTGCTGCGCCCAGGCGATCGAGCTGCACCGCCGGCTCGGCGACCGGCACGGCGAGGGCATCACGTGGGATACTCTGGCGTACTCCCGGCACCGCAGCGGCATGCCCGACGAGGCGGTCGGCTGCTACCGGCGCGCCGCGGCCCTGCTGCGTGAGCACGGCGACCGCTACCAGGAGGCGGTCGTGACGGGCCACCTGGGCGACACGTACGCCGCGCTCGGCCGGACCGCCGAGGCCCGCACCGCCTGGCTGCGCGCCGCCGCGCTGCTCGACGCGCTCGGCCACCCCGACGCACCGGTCGCCCGCGCGAAGACCGCGATTACCGGTAATGACAATCCCGAAATTGCCGAGGGCGGCAGGCACACGTCGAACACCGCGCACGCCGTATAGGCGGCTGATGGCTGTGAGGTCACGGGCGGCCCCGTCGGGACGGTCGTAGGCGCCCGCAGGTGCCGTCAGCGCCGCTGTGATGCTGCGACGCGTCGGCCGGCGGTGAACAGATGCGTGGCGATGCGTGTGACAGTGCACATTGGCCAACCCCGGCCCCACCTGGGCAGCTGCCGCGCATGAGCCGTCGACTGACTGACACCGGCGACGCGGAATCGTCGCGGATGAGATCATGATCGGCGTGGGGTCGTTCGAACAGGTCGCGGCGAGTTTCTGGCACCCGGACAGTGAGCGTCTCCGGCTGCCGCCGCTGACGGACGAACTGGTCGTCGCCGCGGAGCGACACCTCGATGTCACGTTGCCGCCTGATCTCCTGCGACTGCTTCGGCTCCAGAACGGCGGTGTGATCGCCGATTCGTGGGATGCGTGCCCTGCCGAGACGAATTTCTATGCAGACGATCATGTCCCCTTTGAACGCCTGTATGGGATCGGCCTGGGCGGGCAGGCCGAGACCATGACGCTGCTCGACACCCCGTATCTGGTGCAGGAATGGGGGCTTCCGTCACCGGTCGTCCTGCTCAGCGGTGACGGGCACTGCTGGATCGCCCTCGATTACCGGAAGTGTGGACCGACAGGCAGCCCCTCGGTTGTGTGGATCGACAACGAGATGAACCACGAACTCCTGCTCGCACCCGACTTTCGTGCGTTCGTCGAGCGTCTGACAGCGTCCGCCGCCTTCCCCGAGTGAGCCTGCGGCGGGTCCGGCCGAGGGTCGTGGGTCGAGCCGACTACAAGCGTGCAGCGACTGGTCTTCGAAGGAGACCGGTCAGAGCTCCAGGTACCCGAGTTCGTCGATGTAGAGGAGGTCGACGCGGCCGTAGCGGGCGATGGTCTGGGTGAGTTGCTTGCCGCCGGCGGCCTCGACGAGCGCCGAGCGCAGCGCCTCCCGCACGGTGCGCCGATGCACACCATGCCGCTCAGCCAGCGCGCGGATCCGAGAGCGCTTCACGGCGCGCGTCGCGCCGGATCGCCTCGAACAGCTCCACCTGGGATCTCAACCAGCCCCCTAGCGACGAGCGGCGACGGGGCGAGCGCCGCGAGAGTGGACACCCGGCCCGCATAGACGGATGCCCATGGGGTGTGGAGACTGGACGGGATGGAGCGGATCGGGGTGCGGACCGTCGTCTCGTTGCTCGCGGGCCGTGGGGCGTACCGGGCCGCGCAGCTGGTGGCGACCGTCGCGCTGCTGCCGCTGTGGGGCACCGAGCGGTACGCGACCTACGCGGGCGCCGTCGCCATCTTCTCGTGGGTCGTCGCGTTGCTCGTCTCCGGACCCGAGAAGACGGTTCTGAAGCTGCTGCCGCGGGCGCCGCGGACCGGCCCGCTCATCCTCCGTGCCGCCGTCGCGCTGCTGTGGGTGCTGCCGGTGCCGCCGCTCGTCGCGTTCGTGGTCGCCGCGCTCGTCGCGCCGGGCGGGCCGGTCGCGGTGTTTGTGGGTGTCGCGGCGCTGTGCACGATGACCGGGACGTTGCTGCTGCTGGTGGGGCTGCATCGGGCGGTGGGCCGGCCGTGGTACGACGCCCGGGCGTTCTTCCTGCTGACCGTCGTGCAGGGGGTGCTGCTCGGCCTGGTCGCGCTCGGGCTCGGGCCGCTCGGGTACGTCGCCACGCTCGTCGGCACCGAGACCGTGCTGTGCCTGCTGCTGCTGGTGCGGCTCGGCCGGCCGTCGCTCGCCATCAGGCACCGGCCGGCGTTCCTGCGGCGGATCTGGTGCACGGTGGCGCTGATGGGCGGCCCCGAGGTGTGCATGTACCTGTGCACCGGCGTTCTGGTGGCGCTGCTGACGGTGTCGGCGTGGAAGGAGCAGGTCGGGCCGCTCGTCGCCGTCGACGTCGTCTGGTCCGCCGGGATCAACTTCCTGCTGTACCTGCTGCGGGTCTACACCCCGTGGGCGTCGGTGCGGCTGCTCGGCGCCCGCGGCGCGGCAGGCAGGGACGCGGCCCGGCGGATCACGCGCTGGGTGATCGCCGCGGACCTCGCGTATGTCGCCGCAGCAGGTGTACTGGTGTCCGCCACCGACGCCCGCCAGGGTGTGGTGCTGTGGGCGGTGCTGTTCGCCGCCCGGACCCCGATGCTGGTGGCGACCATCTTCGCCGGCTACCTGGTGGAGAACTCCGACGCGCGGTCACCCCGGATCACCGGCCTGGCCGCCGCCATGGGCCTGGCCGCCGCGGCGGTCACCGGGCTCGTCGCCGTGCCGTACACCGGCGGCGTCGGGCTGCTGATCGCACTCGCCGCCGCGGAGATCGCGCAGGCCGCCACGCTCCACGTCCGGCTGGGGAAGCGCGCCCGGCCGGCCCGCCGCACCCCCGTCGAGGAGGACGTCCATGTTGCTGCGTGAGATGGCGTACGTGCCGGTGACGCTGCTGCGGCAGTACGGCACCCGGTCAGGGCTGCGGCGGTTCCAGCTGCGCCGGCTGAACCGGTTCCTCGCCCACGCGAACGCGCACGTGCCGTACTACCGTGGCAGGCTGCCGCAGGTTGCCGGTATCGAGGACCTGGCCCGGTTGCCGCTGCTGACCAAGGCGATCATGCGCGCCACGCCCAACCGGGAGTTCGTCGCGGACGGTGTCGACACGGGCGGATGCGTGGAGTTCTCCAGCAGCGGCACCACCGGGCACCGGGTCACCGGCTGGCACGACATGAACGCGCACGACTACCACATGGCCGCGTGCGTCCGCCGGTTCTTCGCGACCCGCCGCTACCTGCCCTGGGACCGGCTCGCGCACCTCAAGCCGTTCCCGATGCCGGGCCGCCTGGTGGAGAAGGTGGGCCTGTTCCGCCGGCACGTCATCCTGACCACGACGCCGCCGGCCGACTGGGTCGCCGGGCTGCTGGCGTACCGACCGAAGGTGCTGATCGGCTACCCCGTGCACCTGCGCGAGCTGGTGCGGACGATGACCGAGGAGCAGCGGGCCGCGCTGCGCAAGGACCTGCGGCTGGTGCTGACGGAGTCGGAGCTGCTCGTGCCGGCGTGCCGGGCCATGCTGGAGGAGCGCCTCGGGGTGCCGGTCCGCGACGAGTACTCCGCGTACGAGACGCTGAACATCTCGTTCGAGTGCCACCGCGGCGGGGCGCACCTGGCCGAGGACCGCGTACTCGTCGAGATCGTCGCCGAGGACGGGACCGTGCTGCCCGACGGCGAGGAGGGGCAGGTGGTGGTGACCGCGTTCGGCGAGCGCGCGATGCCGCTGGTCCGGTACGCGCTCGGCGACCTCGGCGCGATCCAGCCGGACCCGTGCGCGTGCGGCCGCCGGTTCCGCACCTTGAAGCTGACCAGCGGACGGATGAACGACGCCGTGGTCCTGCCGGACGGCCGGAAGGTCTTCGGCGACGTGTTCCTGGGGGTCGCGATGTACGAGCCGGGCGTCGCGGAGATGTTCGTGCGGCAGGACGCGGCCGGGACGATCCGCGTCCATGTGGTGCCGGACGGCACGCTGCCCGCCGAGACCGTCCTGGCCGGCACCGCGCGGACGTTGCGGGAACGGGCCGGCGGCGACCTGCCGCTGGAGATGCGGCTCAGCGACCGGATCCCGCTCACCGCCGGCGGCAAGGGCCAGCTCGTGCAGAGCGAGTACGCGCCCGCGGTCGCCGTCAACCGGTCGGCCGCGGCCTGACGGAGCAGCGGCAGGGGAACCGGCACGGGCACTGCGGGCAGAAACAGGGCATGAACGCACTGACGACCGGGGCGCGTGACGTCTCGCCACCGGATGTGGCGGCCTTGTTCGACGCATACAGCGAGCGTGTCTACCGGTACTGCGCCCACCGCGTCGGCCCGGTCGCCGCCGAGGACCTCGTCGCCGAGGTGTTCCTGGTCGCGCACCGGCACCGGGACCGCATCGCCGGGCCCGGCGAGCCCCTCGCCTGGCTGTACGGCATCGCGACCAACCTGCTGCGCCGGCACCGGCGGGACGAGGTGCGGGCCTACCGGGCCCTGGCCAGGGTCGGTGTCGACCCGTTCGGCGGTGTGACGGGGGTTGTCGACTCGCACGACACCCGCAGCGCGGAACGGGTCGACGCGACCAGGACCGGCCGCCGGCTCGCCGGCGCTCTCGCCGCGCTGCCGCGCCGGCAGCGTGACGTCCTGCTGCTGTTCGCGATCGCCGAGCTGTCCTATGCCGAGATCGCCGTGGCGCTCGACATCCCGATCGGCTCGGTGCGGTCCGCGCTCAGCCGGGCCCGGGCGAGCGTCCGCGCCGCGATCGACCTTCCGTCCGACCCCGACGCCAGCACTGACGATGGGAGCACACCGTGAACGACCTTCGTGACATCGATGAGATCCGCGCGCTCCGGGCCCGGTTCGACCCGCCGGCCGACCTGGCCCGCGCCCGGGCTCGGGCGCTCGCCGGCACCGGCGAGCGGGCCGCGCGGCGCTCACCGGTGCGGTCGTGGGTGCCCGCGCTCGCCGGCGTCGTCGTCGTGGGCCTGGTCGTCGCCGTCGCGCTCGTCGCCCGCGGCACCGACACGGCTCCGCCGCGCCCCGGAGGCGCGCGCACGCCGAGCCAGCCGGCCTTCGCTGAGCCGTCGGTGAGCCCGGTCGACGTGCTGATCCGGCTGGCGCTGACCGGCCCGCCGACGCCCGAGGTCCGTGCGGGGCAGCACATCAGGTCGGAGGTACGCCACTTCGACAACGGGATCCGCCGGACCGAGACGTCGCTGTACGAAGCCGAGGGGCTGATCCTGACCACCGCCGCCGCCGAGTACGTGCAGCAGCAACGGACCACGTTCGCCAAGGACGGCCCGTCGCTGCGCCAGCCGACGCCCCAGTTCCTGGCCGGCCTCGCCGCCGACCCCGGCCGGCTGCGCACGATGCTGCTCGACGCGCCGTGCCCGCCCGGCGGCTGCACGGACGAGGTGCGGGCCTGGTTCGCCTGGAACCTGGTGAGCGACCTCGCCCGCACCGCCGACGTGATCACCCCTCCGGCGCTGCGGTCGGCGCTGCTGCGCATCCTGACCGGCCTGCCGGGCGTCACGCTCGGCAACGAGACCATCGACGACGTCGGGCACGGGACCCTCACCATCACCGTCAAGGGCGACCAGACCCACCGGCTGGTCCTCGGCGAGCACGCCCGGATCGTCGGCGCGATGACCGGGGGCGGCAGCACCTACTCGCTCTCGCTGTGGACGACCACGCTCGTCGACTGACCCAGCTGGCCGACCGGGACCCTCGCCGTGAACTCCAGCCGGAGCACGGCGAGGGCCGCGTCCAGGCGGACCTGGGCGGTGGCCGGGTCGGGGCCGGTGACGACGAGGTAGCCGATCTTGTTCGCGGCCTGGTCGAACGGGTGGACGGTCGCGCCCGGCTCCGCGTACACCTCGCAGCACACGACACCGGGCAGCTGCCGGGCCTCCGTGACGCCGCGGACCGCGGTGAGGATCGCGTCGCCGGGCAGCGGCGAGGCCAGCACGTGGATGATGCCCGCGTGCTCCTGGGTCGGGGTGAGGTTGAACGGCTCGCCGAGGACCATCGAGACCAGGGCGGCGACGGTGTCCACGCCGTACATGTGCCGCATCAGCAACGGGAAGGCGTTGCCGCACAGGCGGGCGTTGGCTTCCAGGACGGCGAACGAGCCGTCGGCGCGGAGGATGACGTCGAAGTTGGCGGGGCCGTCGAACAGGTCGATCGCGCGGCACAGCCGGCCGGCCGCGGTGACGAGCCGGCCGCGGACGGCGAGACCGATGGTGGCGGGTGCGGCGTGCCCGCCGATGACGAAGCGCGGGCCGGGCACCATCCGCTTCTCGGTGATGCCGGCGAACGCGACCCGTCCGGCCCGCATGAACACGTCGACGGTGAGGTTGCGGCCCGACACGAACTCCTCGACGAGCAGCGGCCCGCCGGGGGCGGTGAAGCGGGCGGCGTAGTCGAACGCGCCGGGCAGCTCCGAAGCGTGCGAGACGAGGGTGATGCCCTTGCTGCCGGAGGTGTCCGGTGGCTTGACGACGACGGGGAAGCCGATGTCGTGCGCGGCGGCGGTCAGGACGGCCCGGTCGGCGCTGCGCCGCCAGTGGTAGCCGGGGACGCCGGTCGCCCGCACGACGTCGTGGAAGGCGGCCTTGTCCAGCGACGCGCGGGCCGCGGCGGCCGGGAACCGGAACGGCAGGCGGTAGCGGTGGCTGAGCTCGTGCCAGGTCCACAGGCCGGCCTCGCTGGCCGCGGCGACGACGGCGGTCGGGCGGCGCCCGTCGAGCGCGGCGACGATCCCCTCGTGGTCCTTGATGCTGACCGGCAGCCACACGTCGGCGTACGGGTACGCGGGCCGGTCGGTGCGCATGTCGACGCCGATGGTCGGGATGCCGCGGCGGCGGGCCTCGAGGTAGACGGGCAGCTGGTCCTCGCTCGCCCCCAGAATGAGCATCATCGCGCGGCCTCCGTCTCAGCGAGACGGCCGGAGACGGCTGACCCCGGGGGTGCCGCGTACAGCATGTCCCCCGGCTCGATGGGAATGTTGGCCTCCCGCACGTAGTACAGCCTGGGCCGCACCGAGCCGCGCACGAGACGGTGCACATAGGCGGCGAGGATCCCGACGGCGGCGAGCAGCACCACCTCCCCTGCCACCGCGCCCGGCCGTCCCGCGGCGATCACGACCGGCACCGCGCAGGCGACCGCCGCGTACAGCCACACCAGGGGGCGCAGCGAGAAGCCGAAGAACAGCTCGGCGCTGTGCGAGAACAGCCGCCACACCGCCCACCGCGACCCGCCGTCCTGCCGCTGCCGGTGCGCGACGTCGACGGTCGCCCAGCGGGCCCCGAGCAGCGGCATCGTCGCGACGAAGTACGGGGTGGCCAGGCGTATGTCGACGGCGCGGCGGGCGACGGCGGCGCGCACGACCCGGAACACCGACGAGCCGTAGACGAGGTCGACGCCGAAGAGCCGCTGCGCGAGGCGCTGCTGCGCCGCGGATCCGAGGCGGCGGAAGAGCGGGTCGTGCCGCTCGCGGCGGATCCCGTACACCACGTCGTAGCCTTCGAGTGCCTTCGCGATGAGCTTCGGCGCCTCGGCCGGCGGTGACTGCAGGTCGGCGTCGAGCTGCACGACCCATTCGCCGCCGGCGTAGCGGAACCCGGCGCCGTGCGCGGCCTCGAGGCCGAAGTTGCGGGAGAACGACACGTACCGCACCCTCGGGTCCCGGGCGGCGAGGGCCTTCACCTTGGCGAGGGTGCCGTCGGTGGAGCCGTCGTCGACGAACAGGATCTCCAGCCCCGGGTAGCCGGACAGCTCGGCGTCGATGGTCGCGTGGACCTCGTCGACCTGCCCCTCCTCGTTGAAGCACGGGATGAACGCGGTCAGCGAAGCGGGCGCCGGCTCGCCGGACCGTTGCCGTGGGATCTCACGCATGCGACCTCCCCGTACACCTCGGACAATGACCTCAGTCGCGCAGCACGGCCCGCCATGACGGTGGCAGGTTGCGCCGCACCTCGATCGCGTCGAACACCGACGGCTCGCGCGGCCCCTGCCCGCGCACCCAGGCCGCCATGGCCGCGAGTCCGGCCTCGAGGGGCAC
The DNA here is from genome assembly GCF_050936335.1 of Dactylosporangium sp. CA-152071. NCBI lineage: Bacteria > Bacillati > Actinomycetota > Actinomycetes > Micromonosporales > Micromonosporaceae > Dactylosporangium > Dactylosporangium sp. CA-152071. The sequence continues at coordinate 692,900 of NZ_JBNJMZ010000002.1, forward strand.
CTCGCCCTCATCCAGGCCGAAGCACTTGCGCACCTTGGTGTGGTCGGCGTACGCGTGCCGGACCTCGTTGCGGGCGGGCAGGTGCGTGACCCGCAGCGGCACGTCCATCGCGGCGGCGGTCGCGCGGGCGAGCGCGTTGAGCGAGTAGACGCTGTCGCCGCCGATGTTGAACGTCTCGTTGTAGGCGGCCGGGGTGGTCACGGACCGGGCGACGACCGGCGCGACGTCGCTGATGTGGGTGAAGGCGCGGACCTGCTCGCCGTCGCCGAACACGGTGAACGGCTCACCCCGCAGCGCCTGGTTCATGAAGATGCCGATGACGTTGCGGTACCGGTCGCCGATGTTCTGGTATTCGCCGTAGACGTTGTGCGGCCGGAAGATGACGTACGGCAGCCCGAACATGTCGTGGGTGACCCGCAGCTCCTGCTCGACGGCGAGCTTCGCGATGCCGTACGGGTCCTCCGGCGCCGGCACCAGCTCCTCGCTCATCGGCACCTGGTTGCTGCCGTAGACGGCGATCGACGAGGTGAACACGAAGCAGCGGACGGTGCCCGCGTTGACGGCGGCGTTGATGAGGGTGACGCTGCCGAGCACGTTGTTGGTGTAGTTGAACCGTTTGATGAAGTGGCTGAGCCCTTCGGCGGCGTACGCGGCGAAGTGGAACACGTAGTCGAACCCGAACTCGGCGAAGAGCGTGTCGACGACGGCCGGGTCGCAGACGCTGCCGCGCCGGAAGACGGCGCCTTCGGGGACGTTGTACGGCGATCCGCCGCTGAGGTCGTCGAGGACGACGACGCGGTGGCCACCGGCGAGCAGGCAACGGGTCACGTTCGCGCCGATGAACCCGGCGCCCCCGGTGACCAGCGACGTCGCTGTCGGCATGGCGCGTCTCCTCACACGCTGGTGGACTGCGTCGCTGCCGGCGCCTGCGCGTCACCTTTCGCCCGGCCGAGGCGGAACCACCGGTCGGGCGCGGTCAGCACGAGGATGACGAGGACGACGTGGACGGCGATGAAGGCGTACGCCTCGTACTTGGTCGGCGGGTGGCCGAGGAACACCGTCATGTGCGACGCCCAGGTCCACACGTCGGGGATGGTCGCCCACTGCGGGTCGGTGTGGTCGTTGACCGTCAGGAACGCCAGGTCCTCCAGGCCGGAGACCATGATGAGCAGCATCGCGTAGGCGATCCGGCGGACGTTGCCGGGTGTGCCGCCGCCGAGCCGGTACGCGAGGGTGAGCGACATGATGACGATCGGGGTCAGCACGAGAATGTGGTAATAGACGGTCGGGAAATCGTCCAGGTAGAAGAAGATCTTCGGCACGAAGTAGAGGAAGAACACGCAGAACGCGGCCGGGATCAGGATCCGCACCACGTGCAGCCGCCGGGCCAGCTCGACGTCGAGGCGGGCGATCGCCTCCGCGGCGAAGACGAACGGCAGCAGCTTGAACAGGAAGATCGCGAGGGACTTGACCTCGCGGTCGTGCGGCAGGACGAACCACACCACGGCGGCGCTGGCGGCGGCGAGCGCCGCCAGGACGAGAAACGCCGCGTTACGGCGGAGGACCTGACTCATCGGCAGTTACTCCCCGATCGGGTGAGGGACGCGTGGCCCGAACAGCCCGAAGCATACGTGAGCGTCATTGCCGTCACAGAGATGATATTGACACGCGGCAATGATCGAGGGAGCGGGAAAGGGGTGCACGAAGTGGGTTAAGGAGCATTCAGGTGTGCAAAAGCGGCAGCTGTACCCGCAAATGGGTGCCGCGGCCCGCGGGGCTGTCGACCCGGATCGTGCCGCCGAGCGCCTCGACGCGGTCGGCGAGCCCGACGAGCCCCGATCCGCGGCCCGGGTCGGCGCCGCCGACGCCGTCGTCGCGGACCGACACGTCGAGCCGGCCGTCCCGCACCGCCCCGCGCACCTCGATGCGGGTGGCGCACGCGTACTTCGCGGCGTTGGCGAGGGCCTCGGCGACCACGTAGTACGCGGCGACCTCGACCGGTCCGGGCAGCCGGTCCGCCAGGTCGAGGTCGACGTCCACATCGACCGCGGACCGCCGGGCGAGCGCCTTCAGCGCCGGCTTCAGGCCGCCCTCGGTCAGGATCGCCGGGTGCACGCCCCGCGAGATCTCCCGCACGTCGTCGACGGTCCCGTTGATCCCGTCCACCACCTCCGACAGCTCCGCGCGCAGCTCGGGCTGCCGCGCCGACACGGTGTGCTGGATCCGGCGGACGTCGAGGCCGAGTGACAGCAGCCGCTGCTGGACGCCGTCGTGCAGGTCGCGTTCGATGCGCCGGCGGGCCTCGTCGGTGGCGAGCACCACCCGGGTCCGCGACGCGGCGAGGTCGTCGTGGGCCTGGGCGTTGGCGACGGCGGTGCCGATGAGGTCGGTGGACGCCGCGAGGCGTTCCTCAGCGTCCGTGGGCATCGGCCGGTCCCCCATCGCGAACACCGTCACCGCGCCCCACAGGCCGCCGGCGACGCTGATCGGGGCGCTGACGGACGCGTGCGCGCCGCGCTCCCGCGCATGGACGACGAGCGACCCCGACGCTCCCTCGTAACTGCTCATCCGGGCGGGCCGCCCGGTGCGGTGGACGATGCTGGTGGCGCTGTCACCGTCCAGGGACACGCGCGCGCCGACCGGCATCTCCGGGTCCGGAGCACCCCAGGCCGCGACGACGGTCGCGGTGCCGTCGGCCTCGAACCGCACGATCCGTGCCGCGTCCGTGCCGACGAGCTGCCCCAGTTCCTCCACGACCGCCGCCAGCACCTCACCCGGGGTGCCGCCGCGGGCGACGAGGGTGGCGACCCGCCGCAGCGCCGACTGCGTCCCGACGCTGTGCTGCAGCGCCGCCGCCATCACGTTGAACGACCGCTCCAGCCGGCCGATCTCCGCCTTGCCGGTCTCCGGCATGCGGGTGCCCAGGGCGCCGCCGGCGAGCCGGTCGGCCATCGCGGCGGCCCGGCGGATCGGCTGCACCAGCAGGCGGGTCTGATAGCCGCCGACGAGCGCGATGGCGAGCGCCGACCCGGCGATCCCCGCGATGATCGCGATCATCTCCCGGTTGGCCGTCGCCACGGTCTTCGAGTCGCGGGCCTTGAGGGCGTCCCGCTCCGTCGCCCGCAGTGTGCCGAGGTCGGCGTGCAGCTGCTCGATGCGGCGGTCCCCTTCCAGCAGCACCGGCGCCGCCCTTGCGCCGGGATCGCCGCGCTTCGCCGCTTCCACCGCGGGCCGCGAGACCTCGTCGGCGAACGCCGTGCTGGTCCGCGTGATCTGCCGCGCCTGCTCCCGCTGGGTGTCGGTGGTGGCGAGCCCCTCGAGGTGCTGGTTCGCCTCGACCAGGGCGGTGTGCGCCGTCTGCCACCTGTCGAGGAACTCGCTGTCGCCGGACAGCGAGTAGGCCTCCTGGGCCGCGCGGAGCTCGACGGCGTGCCGGTTGACCTGGTCGGCGGCGGCGAACAGCTCGTGCGAGCGCTGGGACAGGCGGGCGGTCTCCCGGTTCTCGCCGATCGACACCAGCAGCGTCGCGAACGCCCCGCCGACGAACACCACCAGCACGCACGTCGCCAGCACCATCCGGCGGATGAGCCCACCCTTCGCCCCACTCATGCCCACTCCTGCCCGCTGCGACGCCCTCACTCCATGCCCGTTGCGGTGCCGCTCACGCCTGGGCGGGCCGACCACGTTTGCGCACGGTCAGGTGGGTAGGCGACCGCGGTGACACGGATCGCCGAACCACTCGTCGCCGACGCCAGGACGCACGGGCTCGCCGGGGACGCGATCACCGACGACCGGCCGGCGCTCGCCGCGCTCGTCGACAGCCTCGGCGCCGCCTACGCCGAGGACGGCCAGCCCCGCACCATCGTCTGCCCGGCGGGGGCGTACGCCATCCACGACGAAGGCATCAGGTGGCGCAGCGGCGTGTCGCTCATCGGTGCGGGGCCGGGCGCCACCCGGTTCCTGCTGGCCAACCCGTCCCGGCCGACGGGGCCGACCCCGCTCGCCGTCTTCACCACCCGGGAGCACGGCGCGGGCCGCGACAACCACCTCGCCGACTGCACCTTCGCGCACTTCGAGATCGACGGCTCGGGCGTCACCCTGCCCGCCTACGACGTGGCGGCCAAGGGGTTGTTCCTGCAGTACGTGCTGCGGGGCCGATTCCACGACCTGTACATCCACGACACCGGCGCGACCGGGTTCGGCTGCGACTTCCTGCAGGACACCGTCGTGGACGCCGTCCGCGCCGTGCGCTGCGGCCGGCTGAACAACGGCGAGGAGGAGGGTGGCGCCGGCATCGGCATCGGGATCGGCGGCTGGGGCGACACCGAGCGGCTCGCCGTCACCGCGTGCACGACCGTCGGCAACGGCACCAGCGGCATCTTCTTCGAGCTGCAGAAGTGGCACTGGACCCCGCCGCGTGGCATCCGCGTCGTCGGCTGCCACGCGGAAGGCAACCGCTTCGGCATCTCCGACTGGGGCGCCGACGGGCTCGTCGTGTCGGCGTGCACGATGACCGCCAACCATCAGGCGGGCTTCGACGTCTCGGCGCTCGGCACGTCGTCCGTCGCCGGACGCGGCGGCATCGCCACCGGCTGCGTCATCGACGGCAACGTGTGGGACGGCGTCGCGATCGGCAACACGCCCGGCCCGTACACCGTGGAAGGCAACCGCATCAGTCGCAACGGCCGCTACGGGTACTGGCAGCACAACCTCGGACCGTCGGTCCGCGGCGTCCCGCCCCTGCCCGGCGACGCCGACCACTCGTGCGCGGACATCACCGTCACCGGCAACGACATCTGGGGCAACGCCCTCGACGGCGTGTTCGTCGACTCCCCCGTCGTGGACGCCTGCATCGCCGGGAACCGGGTCCGCGGCAACGGCCGCCAGGTGTCGCCCGCGTCCACCGGTGGCGGTGCGTCCGTCGTGTACGAGCGGCTGTCGGTGCGCGACGCGTCGGCCGGCTGGGTGCCGGACGGGCAGGCCGGCAAGATGGTCGCCGCGGGCTCGCAGCGGGCCGTGGTCGTGGCCAACACCGCGACCGAGCTCGTCCTCGCGCCGGTCCGCCCCGGCGCGGCCACCGCCTGGCCGGAGGCCACGCCGCGGCAAGGCACCGCGTACCGGCTGCCGGACGCGCCGCCGGTGCGGGCCGGCATCACCCTCGGGGCCCGCACCGACACGCCGACGATCCGGGACAACCGGGTGTGGGACCGCGGCGGGCACCGGACCCAGACGCACGGCCTGCGCACCACCGCCCACGGCACCTGCATGTCACCCCGCGTCCACGACAACGACCTCGAGGGCAACACCGTCGCCGCGACCGCCTTCACGACCCCGCCCGCGGGTGGCGTCTGGTACCGCAACCTCGGCCTCGACCCGCCGTCCTAAGGCCGGACCCACGCCTCGGCCACACCGCCGCGGATCGTCACCACCCCGTGCTCGAAGTGCTGCACCCCGTCGTCGACGTCGTGCAGCATCGGCCGCTCGGCGGCGACCGGGAAGCCGAGCTTCCGGGCCAGTCCGGCATCGCCTGCCAGCAGGTCCGCCACGACCCTCGACACCGCGACGGCGCCGTGGGCGCTCTTCCAGTAGATCGCCCCGCCCTCGAACGTGGCGTAGCAGCACCACTCCTCGACCGGCTCCGCCCGGGCGTCGATCTCACGGGACGTCGGGAGGCCCAGCCAGCCCGTCGTGCCGTGCATCCGCTCGTACAACGCCCCGATCGCGGCGCCGGCGACGTGCTGCTCGCGGACGCGTTCGGCGGACAGCGCCGCCGGCGTCGCCGCGTCGATGTGCCGGTCGTGCCACCAGAAGTCCCACTGGACGTCGTGGTCGCCGTCCTGGACGCCCTGAGCACCGGGGAGGCCCGTCATCCGGACATTGTGACAGCCGGCGATGCCGCGATCGACCGGCGTTCTGCTCAGGTGGGGGCTTCGATCATCCGCTCGATGACGGCACCGGCGCCGCCGCGGGCGGCGGCGGTGAAGCCGAGGTTGGACGCGACGAAGTGGCAGCGGGCGGCCGGGGAGGCCATGGCGAGGCGGGTGAGCTGGGCCTGCGCGGCGGGGATCAGGTGGTCGGCCAGGTCGGCGAAGTAGCCGCCGAGCACGACCACCCGCGGGTTGAACAGGTTGACCAGGATCGCGCCGCCGTGGCCGAGCCAGCGGCCGATCCCGGCGACCGCCTCCAGGGCCGCCTGGTCGCGGGCGTCGAGCCGGCGGCGCACCTCGGCGATGCGTTCGCGGGGGTCGGGGACGGGGCCGTCGCCGAGGCCGTATGCGAACTCGGGCGTGATCCGGCGGACCAGCTCGGCGAGGCCGACCTTGGTCTCCCAGCAGCCGGTCCGGCCGCAGCCGCACGGGTCGCCGACGGGCTCGACGGGCAGGTGGCCGATCTCGCCGGAGAACCCGTCGGCGCCGCGCAGCAGCCGGCCGTCGACGATCGCCCCGCCGCCGACGCCGACCGAGCCGGTCAGGTAGACGAGGTCGGCGGTGCCTGCGGCGACACCCCACGTGTACTCGGCCAGGGCCGCCAGGTTCGCGTCGTTGTCCACCCCCACCTGCAGCGCGGGGTCGAGGCCGGCGGCGAGACGGGACACGACGGGCACGTCGTGCCAGCCGAGGTTCGGCGCCACGACCACCACGCCGCGCGCGACGTCGACCAGGCCGGGGACCGCGACGGTCAGGCCGACCGGGGTCACGCCGTGGTCGGCGAGCTCGGCGAGGGTACGGTCGGCGGCCGCCGCCAGGTCGTCCAGGCACCCCTCGACGTCGCGGCGCCGCGCGTCGAACCCGACCCGCCGCTCGACGACGGTCCGGCCGGTGAGGTCGCAGGCGTGGACCGCCAGGTAGTCGACGTTGATCTCGATGCCGACCGCGCCCAGCTCCGGTGACAGCGCCACCACCCGGCCCGGACGGCCGGCGGTGCCGGAGCGTTCGAGCCCGGTCTCGCGGACCAGCCGCCGGCTGAGCAGCTCCTCCACGAGGCTCGACACGGTCGTCTTGTGCAGCCCGGTGGCCGCGGCGATCGCCGCGCGCGACCTCGGCCCGTTGGCGCGGATGTGGCGCAGCGTCCGGCTCAGGTTGGCGCGGCGCACCGCCAGCTGGTCCGTCGTCTCATGCGCCGGCGCCACGCCCCCAAGGTCCATGGCCACCATCGTGCCTCCACGGGCCGCGACCCGGCTCCTCGGGTCGGGCCGGAGCCGCCGGAACGGCACTGTCGGCATAGCGTCTGATCACTCCCGAGATATTGATGGATGTGATTGCGTTCGCGGTGTCCTGTCCACTCCTTTCCGCCAGGAGGAGGGTCAACATGCGCAGGAAGCTTCCCGCCCTGCTCATCGCCCTGGTCACCACGCTCACCGCCGTCTTCGGCGCCGTCTCGCCCGCCGCCGCGGCGCTGCCCGACGCGGTCGGGTTCGTGCTGTGGAACGGCGCCGCCACCGTCCCGTCGGGCACGTGGCCGGCGGCGACCAGCGTCTCCCCCGGTCCGGTCGGCATCTACACGATCAAGTTCCCCGGTCAGGCCGCCAAGGGCGGCGTCGTGCACGTCACCGCGATCAACTCCGGGCCGCGCTTCTGCCAGGCGGTCAAGTGGGGCCCGTCCGGCACCGACGAGATCGTCGTCGTGCAGTGCTCCCAGCCCGGCGGCGCGCTCGTGGCGACGGCCTTCACCGCCCTGTTCGACAGCAGCTCCGCCCCCATCAGCAGCGCGATCAACGGCCGGTTCGGCTACGTGGACTGGAACGACGCGACCGGGACCATGGTCGACCAGTTCAACTCCTCCGGCGCCGTCAACGGCGTCACCCCGCTCGGCGGCGGCGTCTACGAGGTCAAGCTGCCCGGCCTCAGCACCGCCGGCCCGATCGACGGCAGCCTGCAGGTGACGGCCGTCAACAGCACCCCGGCGCGGTGCAAGGTGCGCAACTGGACGTCGAGCCCCGCCGGCCAGGTCGCGTACGTCGCCTGCTTCACGTCGACCGGCGCGCCGTTCAAGACCCGGTTCACGCTGTCCTACCAGTACAACCAGTCGCTGTGGGGCGCGGGCTGGCCGCCGCGCTACTTCGGCTACCTGTGGTTCCGCCCGCCGGTCGGCCCGCCGTCGACGAACTTCAACTCGCAGGCCGGCTTCGGCGTCAACACGCTCATGGGCGCCGGCGTCGGGCTGTCGCTCGTCACGTTCCCGCGGCTGGTCGGGCTGCCCGACACCGTCCAGGTGACCGCGTCCGGCGGCACGTCGGAGTTCTGCAACCTGCTCGCGCCGTGGGTGCACAGCGCCACGGACACGATCGTGCGCGACGTCGCCTGCTACGACAGCGGCGGCGCCCGGGTGAACACCGGCTTCCTCGTCAGCGCCAACGCGGCGGTCTGAAACCCTGGTGCCCGCCCCGGCCGTCGTTCAGGCCGCGGGCGGGGCGGGCGCCAGCCCGGTGCAGCGCCGCAGGTCGGCGAAGCGCTTGGTCGCGGCGGCGGCCGATGTACCGGTGAGCGGCTTCGGCTGGCCGGTGCCGGACACGACCGCCGGGACCAGCTCCGCCCCGACCACGTCCCGGCCGCGCACCCGCACCTTGAGCACCCCGGTGTCGGCGGACCCCACGTACCAGACGAAGTTCCCGAGCCCGTAGGCGACGTAGGTCCGCCCGAGCCACCCGTCGCCCTGCAGCACGTGCGCGTGCGCCCCGATGATCATGTCGGCGCCGGCCTCGGCGAGCGCGGCGGCGAAGGTCTTCTGGTTGTCGTTCGGGCACGACTCGCGCTCCGTGCCCCAGTGGTTGAACACGACCACGAAGTCGGCCCGCTCGCGCGCGGCCTTCACCGCGGCGACGGCCCGCGGCACGTCCCACGCGAGGGCGATCCCGGGCGTCGCGGGCCCGGCCTTCCAGCTCTCCGCGAGGGTGTGGATCTGGCTGAAGCCGACGATCGCCACCCGCACCCCGCGCGCGGTCAGGATGAGCGGCGCATAGGCCTCGTCGATCGTCCGCCCGCCCCCGAACACCGGCATGCCCTTCGCGGCCGCACCGTCCAACGTGTCGGCGAACCCGACCCTGCCGTAGTCGAGCGCGTGGTTGTTCGCGATCGAGACGGCGTCGATCCCGGCTGCCTTGACCGCGTCGTACGCCGCGACGGGCGCCCTGAAGTGGAACTCCTTCGGCTCCGGCGTCCCCCGCGTGGTGACCGCCGTCTCCAGGTTGACCACGGCGAGGTCGGCCGCCGACAGCACCTCGGCCATCGGCCCGACCGCGGTCGCCGGGTCCTTCAACAGCCCGGCGGTCCGCTCGGTGAAGTGCACATCCCCACCGAACGCGAGCGTCAGCTCCACCGGCACCGCCGGCGACGCGGGCCCCGATGGCGACTCGGGCCCCACCGACGGACCGGTCGACGGACCGGCCGACGGCGACATGGGCGCCGGCGGCGGTTCCGCACCGCACCCGGCGAGCAAGGCCGACCCCGCGAGCACCGCCGCCACCACTGCCACCGCCTTCACGGCGCTCAGCGTACGAGCCCGGCGCCCGTCCGGCCTGGAACGGGTGCGGGTCCAGGAGGCGGTGCAGGAGCCTGTCCTCCTGCACCGCCTTCACTACTGGGTGCCGGTCGCCGAGAGCCGCATCGAGGTCGGCGAGGACCTGCGGGTCGACGCCCATGGGTGAGTCCATGAGGGAGGCGTTGGCGCGGGCCCGCAGGGCGTCGGGGTGCCTGACGCCGAGCCCGTCGGCGGTCAGGTCGGCAACCCGAAGCGCGAGGGCAACCGCCTCCTCGACGCGGCCGGTCTCATACAGGATCACCGCCAGGTTCATCTGGGCGGCGAGCAGGAACGGGTGCCGGTCGTGCAGCGCGGCGGTGAGCCCTATGCAGGCCGCCTCGGCGGCGCGGCGGGTTCACGAGGCGGCCCGCACCGCCGGCGGGACGGTCCACCACTGGTCGGGGCGGTCGACGGCGGGGGCGGTGAGGCCGTCGCGGTCGACGCGGGCGAGGCGGAGCAGGAATGCGGCGATGCCGGCCGAGCCCTGCATCCAGGTGGGGTTCGGCGGCAGCAGCGGCGGGTCCTGGCGGTGCTCGACGAACCGCCAGTGGGCGCCCGCCTCGTCGAACAGCGCGCGCTCCGCCAACGCGTCGGCCATCGTGCGGGCGGCCGCGAGCAGCGAAACGTCCGAAGTGGACTGGGCGGCGTCGAGGAGGATGTCGCCGACGCCGGCGGTGCCGCAGCAGCGGCCGTCGTTGTCCCAGAAGCCGGGGCGCAGGCGGGCCGGGACGCCGGAGGTGAGGACGGAGTGCAGGCAGCGGCGGCGCAGGTCGTCGACCGGGAAGCCGCCGACCTCGGGAATGCCGGCGACGGCGAGGGCCGGGAAGAGCTGTGAGGTGCCCGCCGGGCCGTGGCACCAGTTGTACGTGACGGGCTCCACCTCCCGTTGCGACCGCGGGATCGTGTGCTCGACGGCGAACCCGTCGCCGGACAGGTCCGCGATCGCGGCCAGGTGCTCGCCGCCGCGCCGCGCCGCGTCGACGAAGTCGGCCCGGTCCAGCGCCCGGCCGGCCACCGCGAGGGCGGCGGCGACGCCGGCTGTGCCGTGCGAGAAGTTGGGGTTGCTGGAGCGGTACCCCGGCCACATCCGCCAGTCGAGCCCGTGGACCGTCGGCTCGGCGGCCCGCAGCAGGGCCTCGCCGCCCGTGGTCATGATGGCGTCGGCGAGGTCGCCGCCGGCCCACGTGGCGGCGTGCACGATCCCGGCGGTGCCCATGACGACGTCGGTCAGCGGCGCACGGCTGCCGGGCCTGATGTCGAACGTCGTCTCCCAGCCGTCCGGGGTGCGCAGGTGCGCGAGCCGCTCCAGCGCGATCCGCTCCGAGCCGGGCGCGAGCAGGCGCAGCACCGTGACGTCGCCGGCGAGGCCGTCGTACAGCGACGGCTCGACCCGGTCCGGGACGCCGGCCGTCACGCGCGCGACGATCCCGTCCGCGAGCGCCGCCTCGGCGCCGGTCAGCGGCCGGTGCAGGCGCAGCTCGGCGAGGACGGGCGCCAGGCCGGGCACGCCCGCGTACACCGTCTCGCGGTCGCGGTCCGGCCCGGGCAGCACCGGGCCGTCGTCGTCGGTGCCGACCTGGGCGAGCGTCCACGCCCAGGCGGCCTCGCCGAGCTCCTGATAGGAGGTCACGTCACACCGCCAGGGAGTCGATGACGCGGTCGAGCACCGCGCCGATGTCCGCGCGGGCCCGCACCGGGTCCGCGGCCTGCGACAGGTAGAGCGCCGCCTCGTCGAGGGCGCCGATGAGCACGTGCGACAGCGGCTCCGGTGGCTGCTCGGCGATCCGGCCGACCGAGATCGCGTAGCTGACCAGGCTCTGCACGAGGCCCATGCCGTACCGGAGGCTGATCTCCCGCCAGCGGGCCCAGCCGAGGACCGACGGCGCCTCGATCAGCACGATGCGCTGCACCTCCGGCTCGGCGCACGCGTCCAGCCAGGTCGCCGCGCCGAGGCGCATGAGGGCGATCGGGTCGGTCAGCCCGCTGCCGCCCACCGCGTCGTCGATGCGGCGGGTCAGGTCCGCCTCGACCGCCTCGAACACCGCGGCGAAGAGGTCGGTCTTGTCGGCGAACTGGTGGTACATCGCGCCACGCGTGACGCCGGCGGCGCGGACGATCGCCTCGGTGCCCACGGCGGCGAAGCCGGACGCGGCGAAGAGCGGCCTGGCCGCCTGGATGAGGGCGGCCCGGGTCGCCTCCGAACGCTGCTCCTGGGTTCGGCGGTTGCTTTTCATACAGACAGTACGTATGTTTCTTGTGCCATGCACTGAACATATCGCGAGGAGGCGCCATGCCCGCCGTCGACATCCCGCAGGGGCGCATCGAATACCGCGTGACCGGCCCGGAGGACAGCGCGCTGCCGCCGGTCGTGCTCGTCCACGGCCTGCTCGTCAACGCCGAGCTGTGGACCCGCACCGCCAACGCGCTCGCCGCCCGCGGCATCCGCAGCTACGCGCCGGACCTGCCGCTCGGGTCGCACCGCGTGCCGTGGCCGCCCGGGACCGACCTCACCCCGCGGGGCATCGCGGCGCTCCTCGGCGACTTCATCGCCGCGCTCGACCTGACCGGCGTCACGCTCGTCGGCAACGACACCGGCGGCGCGATCTGCCAGTTCCTCATCGACGCCGGGCACGAGCGCATCGGGCGGCTGGTCCTGACCAACTGCGACGCGTTCGACCAGTTCCCTCCGGCGCCCATCGGCCTGCTCGTCAAGGCCGGTCGGCGGCCCGCTCGGCTGCGCATGTTGGCGGCGTCGGTACGGGCGAAGGCCCTGCGCCACTCCATCGCCGGCTACGGCGGGCTGGCCCGGGACCCCCTCGACGCCGCCCTGACCGCCCGCTGGGTCGCCCCACTGCGCGCCGACGCGGCGATCCGTCGCGACACCGCCGCGTTCCTGTGCGGGATCTCGCCCGCGGAGCTGCTCGACGTCTCGACCCGGCTGCACACCTTCACCAAGCCGGTCCGCCTCGTCTGGGGCGACGCCGACCTGTTCTTCAAGCTGAGCCTCGCCCGGCGGCTGCGCGACGCGTTCCCCGACGCCGACCTCGTCGAGGTCGCGGGCGGTCGCACGTTCCTGCCCCTCGACGAGCCGGACCGGGTCGCGGCCGAGATCGCCCTCGCCGCCTGACGGCGATATGGTGCAGCGATGCATCGCACCGCGCTGGTCACCGGGGCATCGTCGGGCATCGGCAAGGCGACCGCCGCCGCCCTCGCCGCGCGCGGCTACCGCGTCGTCGGCACCAGCCGCCACCCCGCGTCCGTGCAGGACCCGCCCGAGGGCGTCGAGCTCCTGCCGCTCGATCTCGAGGACGACGCGTCCATCGAGGCCCTCGCCGCGGCCGCCGGCCAGGTCGACGTGCTGGTCAACAACGCCGGGGAGAGCCAGTCCGGCCCGTTCGAGGACCTCCCCGCCGACGCGCTGCGCCGGCTGTTCCAGGTCAACGTCCTCGGGCCCGTCCGGCTCGCCCAGCTGCTCCTGCCCGGCATGCGGGCGCGCCGGCACGGCCGGGTCGTGATGGTCGGGTCGATGCTCGCGTCCTTCCCGCTGGCGTACCGGTCGTCGTACGTGGCGTCGAAGGCCGCCCTGAAAGGCTTCGCGGAGGGGGCGCGGCACGAGTACTCACCGTTCGACGTCTGGCTGACGACCGTCGAGCCCGGCTCGATCAGCACCGGCATCAGCGAGCGCCGCACGAAGTACGTCGCCGACGACTCCCCGCACCGTGCGGACTTCGAGCGGATGCTGGCCGCCCTCGACCGCAACGAGCACAAGGGCGTGCCGGCCGCGCGGGTCGCCGCCACCATCGTCAAGGCCGTCGAGGCGCCACGGCCGAAGGCGTTCTACGCCGTCGGCAGCAACGCGCCGGTCGTCTTCCCGCTGCGCCGCCTCATGCCGTCCTCGCTCGTGTCGAAGGCCACCCACCGCCGCCATGACCTGCGCCGTTAGCGCAGCTGCGGCAGCACCTCGAGGGCGAGGCGCTCCACCTGCTCGTCCCGGTCCGGGCCGGGCACCTTCAGGTTGAGCACCGTGAAGCCCATCGCGACGAGCGCCCGCAGCCGGTCCGCCGTGTCGTCGCCGGCCCGCACCTCGACGTTGAGGGCGCAGGTGATGTCCTCGGGCGAGCGCCCCGCCCGCTCCGCCGCGGCCAGGACCCGGTCGCGCATCGCGGGGAGCGCCTCGAGGGACGCGTACCCCAGCGACGGCATCCACCCGTCGGCCAGCCGCCCCGTCACGTCGAGGGCGCGGGGCCCGAACGTCCCGAGCCAGATCGGGATCCGGCGGTCCGGCTTCGGCTCCATCGGCGCGGCGGCGACGCGATGGATGCGGCCGGTGTACGTGGTGGCGGGCCCGGTCCAGAGGCCACGGATGATCTCGATCGCCTCCGCGAGGCCGTCGACCTTGTCGCGTGGCGACGGCACGTCGATGCCGAACGCGCGGAACTCCTCGTCGGACGAGCCGCCGCCGAGCCCCAGGATCAGCCGGCCGCCGCTGAGCCGGTCGAGGGTCTCGGCCATCTTGGCGACCATGGCGGGCCGCCGGTACGGCACCCCGAGCACCCTGGGCATGACCCCGATCCGCTCGGTGTGCGCCGCCATCCACGCGAGCATCGTCCAGCTCTCGTGGCTCGGATCGGTGCCGCTCGGATGGTCGGACGTGGACACGAAGTCATACCCGAGCGCCTCGGCGGCGCGGGCCGCCGCGACCGGGTCCACCGCCGTCGACGCGGGCACGTCGACCCCAACCCTGATGCTTGACATGTCATGCACGCTAGCTCGCTTTAGTTTGACACGTCAAGCAGATCGCCTAGGCTTGGCGGCATGACGGAACCGCGCTGGCTCACCGACGCCGAGATGCACACCTGGCGCGGGTACCGGCGCATGCGCGGCCTCCTCGACCTCCAGCTCACCCGCGACCTCGGCGCCGACTCGGGCCTGTCCGACGCCGACTACGACGTGCTGACCGCGGTCTCCGAGGCCCCCGACCGGCGCCTCCCCCTCGGCGAGCTGGCCGCCTCGATCCGCTGGTCGACGAGCCGCCTGTCCCACCAGGTCAGCCGCATGGAGCAGCGCGGCCTGGTCGCCCGCGGCCCCTCCACCGCCGACGGGCGCAGTGCCACGGTCATCCTCACCGACCACGGCTGGGCCACGGTCCAGGACGCCGCCGTCCACCACGTCACCTCGGTCCGCCGCCACTTCATCGACGTCCTCGACGAGGCCGACGTCGCCGCGCTGGGCCGCATCGCCGACAAGGTCCTCGCCCACCTCACCGACGCGACGCCGCCCACTCCCCCACGCCGCCGCCGGTCGGCGGGCGGGTCAGTCGCGCAGCCTGCTCCGGAGGGCGGCGAGACGGTCGGGTGACAGGCCGTGGGCGAGCAGGTAGCCCTCGGCGCCGCCCCACCGCTCGTCGACGAGGTCCAGCACCGCCTGGATCGACTCGGGCTCGCACTCGCCCGGCGACTCCCAGCACACCGACGAGAACGTGTAGTCGGCGACGATGACGTCGTCGGGCACGGCGGCGACGCGGAGCAGCAGGGCGACGAGCATGCCGGTGCGGTCCTGGCCCGCCTGGCAGTGCACAAGGACCGCGCCGGGCGGGGCGTCGGCGACGGCGGCGACCGCGTCGGTGATGCGCCGGGCGTCGCCGGCGATGCGGCAGCGGTACAGCTCGTCGATGCCAGCCAGGTCCGACAGCTCGTCGGCGGGGTCGTCGTCGGGGTCGGTGAACGGGACCAGCCGGTACATCGGGTCGGCGGCCAGGACGTTCGGCCGCAGTTCCGCCTCGTCGGCGCTGCGCAGGTCGATGATGCGGGTGACGCCGTGCGCCCGCAGCGCGGCCACGCCGTCGGGGGTGAGCCGGTGCGGCGAGTCGGCGCGCACCACGGCGCCGTGCCGGACCTGACCGCCGTCCGCGGCCGGCAGGCCGCCGAGGTCGCGGGCGTTGCGCAGCCCGGGCCACGGCAGCGGGGTGAACCTCATGACGCCAGGCCGACGAGGACGGCGGCGACCAGCACCAGCAGCGCGCCGACCACGAGGAGCCACCTCCGCCGGGCCCGCTGGCGGCGGTGGCGGCGCTTCCGTGCCGCCACCCTCGCCGCGGCTCGCGACGCCCTCCTCGCGGACGGCCGGGCCTCGACCTTGACCGGCGCGGCCCCGGGCACGGGCACGGGCTCCGGCACCGGCACGACGTGCGGCACTGGCGTGTCGTGCGGTACGGGCGCGGACTCGGGGACGGACGCGGCCCCCGGCACCGGCGCGGCTGCGTCAGGCACAGGCGCAACGTCGAGTACAGGCGCAACCTCAGCCGAAGGCGCGGACGGAACCGAAGGCGCGGGCGGGACCGGAGCGGGCCGGGGTGCGGGCACGCGGATCGTCTCGGCGTTCGCGCGGGCGATGAGCTTCCCGACCCGGACGCTGGCCGCCCGCAGCCGGGCGGCCCGCTTCGGCGCCAGCTTCCGGCCGGTGATGATGCCGCAGGCCTGGGCGACCGCCACGACGAGGACCGGGTTGCTGATGAGGTCGCGGTGGCCCAGCATCAGCGCCGCGACCATGTTCCGGTCCACCCGCAGCCCCGGCGCGAGCTTGTGGGCGCGGACGACCTCGGCGATGTGCCGGCGGGTGCTCTTCGACCGCGTCCGGCCGCGGGGGCGTTTGCGGGCGCTGCGGTCCGCGGTCCGGGCGGCCTCCGCCACCAGGACGGCGACCAGCGAATGCACCGCCTCGTCGGCCTCCTGCCAGCGCGGCGTCAGCGCCTCGGTCAATCCGTGGTCTCCCAGTGCGAACCCGTCGATCGGAGCAACTTACCCGGTGGCGGCCGCGGGCCAAACGCGGCGGCCGGAGATCCAGGTCTGGGTGACGCGGGTCGCGGGGTCGAACGGGTCGCCGTCGCAGATCGCCAGGTCGGCGGTCTCCCCCGCGGCGAGGCCGCCGGCGCCCGGCGCGCCGAGGGACGCGGCCGCCGTCACGGTCAGCGCCCGCACCGCCTCCGCCGGGGTCAGCGCCTGGGCCGGCTGGATCGGCCGCCGCACCGCGAGCCTGAGGTTACCGAGCGGGTCGAGCGGCCCCGCCGGGTGGTCGGAGGCGAGGGTCAGCGGCACGCCCGCGTCCAGCAGCGACCGCCCGCCGACGACCGTCAGGAAGCGGTCGGTGCCGCCGTCGACGATCTGCGGGCCGAACGTGGTGAGGAAGCCGGGCTGCACCGTCGCCCACGCCCCGCTCGCCGCGACCAGGTCGACGGCCGCCGGGTCGAGGAGCACCAGGTGGTCGATGACGGCGGCGCCAGCGGGGGCTCCCACGGCGCGCAGGGCGGTCGCGGCCTGCCGCACGGCGAGGTTGCCGAGCGCGTGCATCCGCGGCCGCAGCCCCGCCGACAGGTACGCGGACAGCAGGTCGGCGAGCTCCCGGTCCGAGTACCGCAGGTACTCCAGTCGCAGTGTCCGCCCTTGTACGGTGGTGCGCCGGCGCATCGCGTCGCGCAGCGGGCCCGGGTGCCGGGCGGCGACGGTCTCCTTGACAGCCTGCCAGGTGAGCCGGCCGAGCGCGCGGGCCGGCATGCAGACGGCGCACCGGTCGCCGCCGTCGAGGAACAGCTTCGCCTCGCGCCCGCTCGCCCCGTAGTCGCCGTCCGGCGCGACCGACGGCCCTTCCAGGGGGCTGAGCAGCCCTTCGCCGGCACCGACCGCCCACGACAGCCGCGGCGAGCCGGGCGCCGCGAGGCCCAGCATCCGCTCATGGTGCTGCGGCGGGACGTACGCCTCGTGCGCGTGCGTGATGCCCAGCGACACGCACCGGTCGAGGGCCCGGCGGGTCAGCGCGACCGGGTCGCCGGGGGCGGAGGCGAGCGCGCGGGCGAGGGCCTCGCCGTAGGCCTGCTCCCAGATCTCCCCGGTCGGCCGGCCCCGGCGGTCGAGGCTCACGTCGCCGTCCTGGGCCCGCCGCGTGGTGATGCCGAGCGCCCGCATCGCCTGGGAGGACACGGTGCCGCGGTGGACGTCGACGCCGCTGACCAATATCTGACGGCCGGGCGCGACGGCGTCGAGCTCGGCGGCGGTCGGCAGGCGCCGCTGCGGCCACCGGAACGGCCGGGCGTTCCAAACCAGCAGCCAGGGCGCGTGCGGGTCGGCCGCGGCCGCCGCCCCGATCGCGGCGAGCGCCGCGGGCAGCGAGGTCCAGGCGGAGCCGTCGACGCCGAGCGTCTGCCACCCGACAACGGTGGCGTGCAGGTGTGTGTCGACGAACCCGGGCAGAATGTGACACCCTGCGACGTCGATCATGGTGTCCGCCGGCGGGGGCGGTGTGTCGTGCGCGCCGGTGGCGGTGATCCTGTCGCCGGTGACCAGCAGCCAGCCAGGCTGCGGGGTGCAGGTCGGGCCGGCCCAGATCGTCGCTCCGGTCATGAGTGTCCCGGCCATGCGGCAACAATACTTACCCGGATGCGAGTAGGACGGCTCAGGCGCCACGACGGCCGGCAGCCGAGGATGTAACCGGTCCGTGTGGATGGTCAGGGAGGAAGGGAACAGTCGTGACGTTCGTGCGCCAATGGGTGCTTCGGATCAGCAGCTTCGGGCTGACCTGGCTGTACGCGATCTACCGGGTGCACCCGGCGGTGTGGCGGCTGATGGCCCGCAACTACCGGCCGTGGATGGCCCGGTTCGCCCGCCTGCACGCGTGGATGACGTGCCAGTTCGCGGCGATCGACGTGCCCGCGTACGGCGACTTCCTGCGCCGCAACGACTGGCGGTTCCGCTGGTTCGACCTGACGTCCTACCCGCCGACCGCGAAGCTGACCTACGTGAAGGCGTACCCGGAGGAGCAGCGCTGCTGGCACGGCCGGATCGAGATCGCCGGCAGCGTCGTCGACGAGTCGTCGGGGTCGTCGGGCCAGCCGTACAACTGGATCCGCAGCAAGAAAGAGCTCGGGACGGTGCACAAGAACCTCGCCGGCTACACCACGCTGGTGTTTCCGTCGAAGCGGCGGTTCGTCATCAACGCCTACTCGATGGGCGCGTGGGCGACCGGCACCAACACCGGCATCGCGATGGCCCGCGTCGCGATGGTGAAGAACACCGGGCCCGACCTCGACAAGATCATCGACACGCTGCGGCACTTCGGGCCCGGCTTCGACTACGTCATCACCGCCTACCCGCCGTTCCTGAAGCACCTGCTGGACAAGATGGACGCGGTCGGCTTCGACTGGGCGCCCTACAAGCTGTCCGCGCTGGTCGGCGGCGAGGGCATGACCGAGGCGCTGCGCGACTACCTGGAGCAGCGCTTCACGAAGGTGCGCTCCGGCTACGGCGCCAGCGACCTGACGATCGGCATGGGCGGCGAGACCGACCTGACGGTGTGGCTGCGCCGCCGCCTGCGCACCGACCAGGCGCTGCGGGAGGCGCTGCTCGGCGCCGACGAGCACCGGCTGCCGATGATCTTCCAGTACAACCCGCTCGAGACCTATCTGGAGACCACCGCCGACGGCGAGATCCTCTGCACCATCAACACGACCGCGGTGCTCAACCCGAAGGTGCGCTACAACATCGGCGACGAGGGCAAGCTGATGTCCTACGCGGAGCTGACCAGCATCGTGGGCAAGGACGCCGAGATGCAGCGCGCGTTCGAGGGCGACCGGATGAAGCTGCCGCTGCTGTTCCTGTTCGGGCGGAAGGACAGCACGATCTCGTACATGGGCGCGAACATCTACCCGCAGGACGTGGAGAACGGCCTGTACCAGGACAACCCCCTCGCCCACCAGATCCAGAGCTTCTGCCTCACGCTCGAGGAGCACACCGACCTCGAGAGCCGCCCGGTGATCCACATCCAGCTGCGCGAGGCCGTACACCTGACGCAGCGGCAACAGGAGGAGCTGGCCGACGTGTGCCGGCGCGGCGTGGTGCGCTACCTCGCCGAGGTCAGCCGCGACTTCGCCGAGTCCCTCGCCGAGGACCCCAGCGCGGCGGACCTGCGCGTGCGCGTCCACGAGCACGGCGCCGGACCGTTCGCCGCCAGCAACGGCAAGATCAAAAACGTCTACCTGGCCAGGAGCGCCGCATGAGGACCACCGACTTCTCGAAGGTGCCACCGGTCGGGCAGGCGACCGCGATGTTCGTCGGCGCCACCCGCTACCGCGGCCCGCACTCGATCTTCATCCTCACGTTCACCTGGTTCAAGATGGTGCGCCAGATGAAGCGGCTGCCCGGGTACTGCTGGCACACCGTCTACTGGCAGTGGCCGTTCACGCTCGGCACCATCGCGTTCTTCCGCGACCGGGACGCGCTGCTGCAGTTCGCGCGCACCAAACACCACCGCGACCTCATGTGCTGGATCACCGACAACGGCACCCGCAACGCCACCGGCGGCTACATCCGGCTCTACAACGCCGAGGAGAGCGGCTACACCAACGGCGTCTGGCGCGCCGAGGGCAATACGATGGCGCACATCGAGACCTACACGCCGCTGTCCCGCGAGACGGACGGCCCAGCCGTGCACCGGCCGGCGTCGTGACCGTCCACATCGAGCCCGTGACCGGCCGGGCCGGGCTCCGCGCGTTCTGCGACCTGCCGCTGCGGCTGCACCCGCGGGACCGGTACGTGCCCCTCGCGGACTCGGTCATCGCGGGCTTCACCGGCGACGGTGCCGAGCTGTTCCTCGCCCGCGACGACTCGGGCGCCGTGGTCGGCCGCACCTGCGTCCACCGCAACGCGAAGTTCGACGCGAAGCTCGGCCGGCGGCACCAGCTCTTCGGCCTCACCGAGTTCGCCGACGATGCCGCGGCCTCGGCGCTGTTCGATCTGGTCGCGGAGCGCGGCCGCGACACGGAGGCGCTGTTCGGCCCGGTCGGGCTGCTGCCCAACCAGACCGGCGGCGTCATCACGTCGGGCTACGACGAGCGCGGCTTCATCGACTCCGCCTGGAACCCGCCGCACTACCCCGTCTCGTACGAGCGGCACGGCTTCACCCGCCGGTTCGAGGCCGACACGTGGCTGTGCGACGTCGGCGCGGGCGGCGAGTTCGCCTTCGACGACGCGCGGATCGCCGCCGAGGACCTCGTGGTGCGGCACGGCTCCCGCCGCCGGTTCAAGGCGCAGCTGCCGATCCTCCGGGAGATGCTCAACGCGTCGTTCGCGCAGCTCGGCTACTACACCGAGATCGACGCCGACGAGCTGGCGAAGCAGACCGACGGGCTGTCGTTCCTGCTCGACGAGGCGCTGCTGCTGTGGCTGGAGAAGGCCGGCCGGCCCGTCGCGTTCATCGTCACCGTGCCCGACGTGTCGGAGTTCTTCATGAAGGTCGGCGGCCGGCTCGGCGTGCTCAACCAGCTGCGCCTGCTCGCCACCCGCAACCGCTACCGCCGCGACGCCGTCCTCATCATCAAGGGCACCGTCCCCGACGAGCAGGGCCGCGGCTACCTGACGCTGCTGTCCCGCGAGCTGTACCGGGGGCTGCGCGCCGGCGGCTACCGCACGCTGCGCAGCACCTACGTGGAGCGCGACAACCCGGCGTCCGCGGCGCAGTACCGGCGGATGGGCGGCCGCCCGCTGCACGGCTACACCTTCTACGAACGGGCGGTGGCATGAGCGGGCCGGAGCGCAGCGGAGGGCTGCGAATCATGGGCGCAGTCTTTCGGTCAGGCCGGCGCCGGAGCGCAGCGGAGGTGACGGCATGACCTGGGTCTCGGACTTGAAAGCGCTTGAGGACGACTGCCGGCGGGCGCCGAGCGCGCACAACACGCAGCCGTGGGTCCTGCGGTACGGCGACGAATCCGTCGACGTGCACTGGGACCCTTCGCGCGCGCTGCCCGACTCGGACCCGACGCGGCGGGACCTGTTCCTCTCCCTCGGCGCGTTCATCGAGACCTGCCTGATCGTCGCGGCGGACGCGGGCCTGCCGGTGCGGGCGTCGGTGTCCGTCGACCGCGCCTCGCTGCGGGCCGCCCGCCTGGTGCCGGATTCCGCGGTGTACGAGACGCCCTTCACCCTCGCGTCGGTGCGGCAGCGCGGCTGCGCGCGGGGCGGGTACGCGCCCGGAACCCTGGACACCGCGACGCTCGCCGCGCTGGCCGGGCTCGGCGCCGACCTGCGGCAGCTGCCCAGCCGTTCGCTCGTCAAGCCGCTCGCGGCGGCGGACCGGTGGATGTTCGGCACCCCCGCCGTCGTCGCCGAGCTGCGGGAGTGGATGCGCCTGTCGCCGAAGCATCCGCGGTACCGGCTCGACGGCCTCACGGACCGCGCGATGGCAATGTCCCGCGTCGAGGCGTCCGGGCTGGCCGCGATGATCGGGCCGCGCGCCTACCGGGTCACCCGCCGGCTCGGCGGCCCCGCGCTGCTGGCCGCCGCGTCGAAGGGTCTGCTGCGGTACGACGGCAGCGTCCTCGTCCTCGTCGGCAGCGCCGTCACCCCGGAAGAGGTGATCGAGCACGGGCGCGCCCTCGTGCGGGTGTGGCTGGCGCTGTCGGAGCGCGGCCTCGCCGTCCACCCGCTGAGCCAGCTCCTGGACTGCACGGCCACCGGCACCCGGCTCGCCGAGCGCCTCGGCCTCGCGCCCGACGAGGCACCCCTCGCCGTGTTCCGCACCGGCCGGCCGCTCCAGCCGCCGGTCCGCTCGGCCCGTATCCCGTCGGCGTAGAACGCTGAGCCGGCTCGCTGGGTGCCGCGGCGATCCGGATCAGGGTCTGCTGGCCGGCCGCGACGAGCCGGCGGTCCGCGTCGTCGCTGACGGTCATGCCGCCCAGCATCACACGCCGCCCAACATCAGACGCCGTCGCGCCTCACACGCTGGCGCGCCTCACACGCCGTCGTGCCAGGAGTGCCAGAGGGCGGCGTAGGGGCCGCCGGCGGCGACGAGCTCGTCGTGGGTGCCGAGCTCGATGATCCGGCCGTCCTCCATCACCGCGACCCGGTCGGCGTCGTGCGCCGTCTGCAGGCGGTGCGCGATCGCGATGACGGTCCGCTCGTGCAGCACCGCGGCGAGGGCCCGCTCCGCCGTCCGGGCGGCCGTCGGATCCAGCAGCGCGGTGGCCTCGTCGAGGATCACGGTGTGCGGGTCCGACAGCACCACCCGCGCCAGCGCGACCTGCTGGGCCTGGGCGCCGTCCAGCGGGTGCAGCGCCAGGTCACGGTCGAGGTCGTCGGCCCAGTCGGCGCCGACGGTCTTCAGCGCCTCGTGAAGCTCCTCGTCGGGGGCGGCCACGATGAGGTTGTCGCGCAGCGACTCGCGGAACACGTGGTGCTCCTGCGTCACGAGCACGACCTGCCGGCGCAGCTCGTCCGGTGGCAGGTCGGCGATCGGGACGCCGCCGACGGTGACGGTGCCGGCGGTGGGGCGGTCCACGCCCGCGACGAGCATGCCCAGCGTCGACTTCCCGGCGCCGGACAGGCCGACGATCGCGAGCCGTTCACCGGGGCGGATGGTGAGGTCGACGCCGTGCAGGACGTCATGTCCGGGCTCGTACGCGTACCGCACGCCGCGCACCTCGATCCGGTCGTCCCGGGGCGCCTCCGTCGCGGCCGGGGCCGCCGCCGGGATCGCGGCGAGGCCTTCGACGCGGGCGAACGACGCGCTGCTGCTCTGCAGCTGCTCGATCCAGATGAGGATGCTGTCCAGCGGGCCGACGAGCTGCCGCAGGTAGAGGACGGCGGCCACGACCGTGCCGAGGCTGACCCGGCCCCCGATCGACAGCATGCCGCCGACCAGCAGCACGAGGACCACCGGCACCGCATACGACGTCTCCACGAGCGGGAAGAACACCGTGCGCAGCCCGAGCGTCGCCAGGCGGGTGCGGTGGGTCTCGGCGATCGCGGCGTGCCCGGCGGCGAGGCGGCGCTCCCGCAGCGCGAACGCCTCGATCGTGCGGGCACCGGCCGTGGTGGCGCTCAGCTCGTCGGCGAGCACCGAGTTGGCCGCCCCTTCCGCGAGGTACGCGGTGCGGGCCCGGCGCAGGTACCACCTCGTGACGAACCAGATCCCCGACAGCCCGAGCACGCCGACCACACCGAGCAGCGGGTTGATCACCAGCAGCGCCGAGCAGATGAACACGATCTGCACGGCGCCGACGGTCATGCCCGGCAGCACGTCGCGCAGTGTCGACGCGACCGCGTCGATGTCGGTGGTGCCCCGCGCGGCGAGGTCACCTGCCGGCACCCGCTCGACGACGGCCGCCGGCAGGGCGAGGGCGCGCCGGAGGAAGTCCTCCCGGATGCGAAACGCTGTACGCTCGCCGAACCGGTACGCGATCGCGAGCGCGAACCGGGTGAGCAGCAGCTGCGCGACGGCACACGCCAGCACCGCGAGCGCGAGCCGGTCGACGGCGCCGCCCTTGCCGGTCACCGTGTCGACGATCCGGCCGAGCAGCCATGGCGCGCCGAGCCCGGCGACCGCCGCCAGGGAGTTGAGCACGAGGATCGCGACGACGGACGGCTTGTCGGCCGCGATCAGCCGCAGCGCCGCCCGCCCGACCACCCGCTGGCCGGCGATCGGCAGGGTCGTCGTCATGCGTCGTCGCCGAACGCGCGGGTCACCAGGGCACGGTAGCCCGGTTGGGCGGCGAGGAGCGCGCGGTGCGTACCGGATGCGGCGACCCTGCCGTCGACGAGGTAGTGCACCACGTCGGCGTGGTCCAGCAGCACCGGCGACGTGGTGGCCACGACGGTGCCACGCCCGGCCCGCGCGGCCGTGAACCGCTCCGCGATCGCCGCCTCGGTGTGCGCGTCGACCGCGGACGTCGGCTCGACGACCAGCAGCAGCTCCGGGTCGGCGTGGACGGCGCGGGCGAGCCGCACCCGCTGCCGCTGCCCGCCGGACAGGTTCCGCCCGCCCCACTCGACCCTGCGGTCCAGCTCGGCGGCGACGTCGTGCGCGACCGCGGTCCGGATCGCCGCGCTGACCAGGTCGTCGTCGGGCTCGTCACGCCCGGCGACCACCTCCCGCAGCGGCCCCGCGAACAGGTCCGCGTCGTGCTCGGCGACCAGGATCCGGGCCCGCACCTCGGCCTGCGCGATCTCGGCGAGCCGCCGGTCCCCCCAGGTGACGTCGGTCGGCCCGTACCGCCCGAGCCGGTCGATCACCGCCGCCGACTCCTCGGGTCGCGCCCCTGCCAGCGCGGTCAGCCGGTCCGGCTCCACGACCACCCCGGACTCCGGGTCCCGCAGCGTGGCCGGCCCGTCCGGCGCGGCCTTCCCGCCCGGGTCGTCGACGGGCAGCTTCAGGAAGTCCACCACCCGCCGCGCCGCGACGAGCCCCCGCGTCGCATCGAACGCACAGAAGATCATCACATCGACGGGGATCACGAGCATGGCGGTGTACCCGTAGACCGCGACCAACTCACCGGCCGTGAGCTCCCCCGCCGCGGCCTGCCGCGCGGCGAGCCACACGACGAGCCCGAGGAACACCACCGGCAGCCCGCCGCCGAGCGCGCCGATCCAGCTGGACGGGCCGCCGACCCGGTAGCCCTGGTCCCGCAGCAGCGCGGACCCGACCTGGTAGCGCCCGTGGTAGACGTCCTTGCCGCCGAGGCCGTTGAGGATCCGCAGCCCGCCCAGCACGTCGACCAGCCGCGCGTTGAGCTCACCCTGCCGGTCCCGGTACCGCAGCCCGGCCCGCTGCGTGCGCCGCAGCAACGGCCCGACGAGCAGCACGAGCACCGGCACCCCGGCGAGCACCACCACGGCAAGCGTCCCCGACGTCCGGGCCAGCAGCACCGCCACCACCGTGTACGCCAGCGTCGACGCCACCCCGACCCCACCGACGTTCATCGCCCGCCCGATCGTCCACACGTCGGAGATGCCGATCGTGACGACCTCCCCCGCCGTGACCCCGCGCGGCAGCGCCGCCCCCAGTCGCGTCGCATGCGTCATGATCAGATCCGCCGTCCGCAACGCCGCCGTCATCCGCAACTTCGTCATGCTCCGGTGCCGCATGATCCCCAGCCCCGCGCTCGCCACCCCCACCACCAGCACCGCCCCGGCCCACCCCGCCAGCGCCACCGGCCGCCGCGACTGCAACCCCCTGTCGATCGCCTGCGAGATCAGGAACGGCATGAACGCCAGCCCCATGAACCACAGCGACCCGAACATCGCCCCGAGCGCGACCCTGCCCCTGATCTGCCACCCGAGCCGGACCAGAAACCCCGCGGACCCCCCGACCTCCATCCCTCCCATGCTGCCCCATGCACCCCGTACGCCGCCCGCCCGAGACGTTCGCGGTCAGCGATATCCCACCCACCGCAACGCCCACAGCGGACGCCGGTCGCGCGCTCGGTCTACGGACGGTGTTAAGGAGGTGGGATCGGGCACCGATGAGAAATGGCGCCGACAGTCGTCTGAGTACGGACCGGTGAAAACGCGCTGCGCGGATCAAGGGAGAGCAACGAGATGAGACCACTTCGATACTCGATCAACGTCACACTCGACGGCTGCTGCCATCACGAGGCAGGGATCGCCCCGGACGAGGAGTCGATGCGGTACTGGACCGCTGAGATGCAACGAGCCGACGCCCTGCTCTTCGGCCGGGTGACCTACGAGATGATGGAGTCGGCGTGGCGGCAGCCGGCCACGGGCACCTGGCCTGACTGGATGGGCGCGTGGCAGATCCCGTTCGCCGAGACCATCGACCGGGCGAAGAAGTACGTCGTGTCGAGCACGCTGAACGGGGTCGACTGGAACGCCGAGCTGGTCCGAGGCGACCTGGAGCAAGCCGTTCAACGGCTCAAGCAGGAGCCAGGCGAAGGCCTGTTCATGGGTGGCGTGACACTCCCCCTGGCGTTGGCAGATCTGGGACTGATCGACGAATACGTGTTCGTTGTACAGCCGGTCCTCGCCGGACACGGACCGACATTGCTCACCGGCCTGCGCGAACGCATCCAGCTCGAGCTCGTGGACCGCCACGAGTTCCGGTCGGGGGTGATCGCCCTGCGATACCGGCCCACGCGAGCAACGGCCTGACGCGACTCGTCCTGGCACGTTGGCCGCCGCCTCTCAGGATTCGCTGATCGCGCAACGGCGAGCACTCGTCGCCGAGGAGGGTCAGGACGTCGTGCTCGAGGCGTTCCTGGGAGGCGCGCTTGTCGGCGAGCAGTCGCGCGTTCTCCCGGAACGCGACGAACTGCCGGACGGTGACCAGGCCTGTCACCAGTACCGACGCCGCGATCACCAACCGGTCGGCCGTGGTCAGCTCGCCGGGGATGACGGCGATGAGCGGCACGTCGACGGCGGCGACGGCCAGGTAGGGCAGCCACGCCCCGGCGCGGCCACGTCCGGCGGCGGCGTGCTGCCACTGGCGGCGCACGGCGAGGGCGCCGAGCACCGCCGCGAACGGCATGACCACCGCCTGGTCCGCGACGGAGCCGGCGTCGCCGCCGTGGATGAGCAGCAGCGCGACGACGGCGCCGGTCAGGCCGGTCGAGCCGATCAGACGCAGCGCGGACCGGTCGATCGGGCCGCCGCGGATGTATGCGACCTTGGTGATGCCGCCGGCGGCGAGCGCGAGCGACAACCCCAGCAGGACGATGGTCTGCGTGCTCCACGGCGTGGCCGCGGTCATCACCGGGGCCAGGCCGAAGTGGAACAGGACGGTGCCGCAGCCGAGGAAGGCGATCGCGCGGTCCAGCCACTGCCGCCAGCGTTCGCCGGCGCTGGCGATGCCGAGCGGGACCCGCACCATCGCCCACATCGCGGTGAGGAAGCCGGCGCCGGCGAGGGCTGCCGCCGGCAGCGGCATCGGCGGCAGGATCGACGTGTCGCGGAACCCGGCGACGGCGAGGACCGTGTACCCGGCGCCGACGAGGCCGAACGCGACCAGCATCAGCCGCCAGAACCGGACGGCCGGCGGGGTGAGCGGGGCGCGGCGCAGCAGGTCGAGCACCGCCGCGGCGGCGCCGGCCGCGGCGAGGGGCAGCGGCAGGTAGGACACGGTGGCCGGGCCGATGCCGGTGACCGTCCACAGCACGTACCAGAGCGCGCCCGCGGCCGTGACACCGAAGGTGGCGGCGACGTGGCGCAGCGGGGCGCGATGGTCGGCGGTCACGCCGGGCACGATCGGCGGTCCGGCCGGCACCTGAATGCGCGCACCCGACTTGCGCCGCGATGGCAACCCCGGCGATGCGAGGCCGGCGAGCGGTCAGGCTACCTCGTAGGTCATCCGGACCCGGTCGAGCCGGCCTTGCCGCAGGTCGTCGTCGGGGACCACGAACGCCAGCCGCACCAGCTCGCCCCACGCGGTGCCTTCCTCGCCCTCCAGCTGGAGCAGCGGCCTGGTGCCGGGCCGCTGCGGGTGGTAGCCGTCGCCGAGCCGGCCCAGGACCTGGTGCGGGGTGTGTTCCGGTGCGAGCGCCCGGAGCACGTCGATGAGCGCCGGGCCCGTCGCGTGCAGCAGGGTGCGCAGCGCCGGGTCGTCGAGCTCCGGCACGGACCGGACCGGCCACGCGCCGAGCGGCTGCGCCGGGACGACCTCCGCGTGTTCTGGCGCCTGCTGTACCGGCGCTGCGTCGGGCACGTGGAGCACCCTGCCAGCGTCGGGCTCGTCGCGCCAGACCGCGGCGAAGAACAGCAGCAGGCCGTCGCGGGGCAGCGTCCACTCCGCGCCCAGCAGGCCGGCGAGGGCGTCGCAGCGCAGCTGGGCGAGGAGGGTGAGCGGCTCGCCGCCGACGGCCGGCCAGTCGACGCCGGGCGGAAGGCGCGGCAGTCCGCCGTAGCTGCCGGCGTACCGGCCGCCGTCGGCGATCTCGTCGTCCTCGTGCTCCCAATCCTCGAGCACCGCCAGCTCCAGCGCGGGCCGTGCGAGGGCCAGGACCGCCGCGACGATCGACGGATCCAGCTCGGCGTCCAGGCCTGCCCTCCGAGTGCTCACCGGCCGCAGGTCGGGCGGAACGGGGCCGACGGCAGGTGCGTGGCCCACTCCTGCCGGGTCAGCGCGCGGCCGGCGCAGATGCGGTCCCGCGCCGCGGCGACGTCGAACGACCAGCTGACGATCCGGCCGTCCTCGGCGCCGGAGACGAGCGTGCCGGCCGCGGTGAACGCGAGCCCGCGCACCCGCGCGGTGTGACCGGTCAGGGTGGCGACGGGCCGCCGGCCGGCGACGTCCCACACGATGACGGAGTGGTCGTCGCCCGCGGACGCGAGCCGGCGGCCGTCCCGGTCGAAGGCGAGCACCTGCACCGGCGCGGTGTGTCCACTGAGGACGGCGAGCTCCCGGCCGGTCGCGGTGTCCCACAGCTTGACGGTCCGGGTGTCGCCCGCCGTCGCGAGCAGGCCGCCGTCGGGGCTGACGGCGATGTCCTGCACCGCGCTCTGCCCGGTGTTGACCCGGCTCAGCAGGCGTCCGGTCGCGGTGTCCCACGTGTTGACATAGCCGCCGGCGCTCGCGCCGACCAGGCGGCGGCCATCGGGGGTGAACACCAGCGACGTGACGATCCGCGGGTCGAGCGACGCGGTGCGGTCGACCGGCGCGCCGACGTCGCGCACGTCCCACATCGAGGGGCCGAGGGTCGCCGCGGCGAGGAACCCGCCGGTGGGGTCGAAGGCGAGGTCGGTGGTGACCCCCGACCCGTTGGTGCGCAGCGGCGCCGTCACGGGTTTGCCCGGCCGGACGTCCCAGATGGTGACGGTGTTGGTACGGGTGACGGCGGCGAGGATCTGTCCGCCCGGGTGGAACGCGACGGCCTGGACCTCGTCGCCGTGTCCACTCAGGACGGTCGACGCCTTCCCGGCGGTGTCCCACAGCCGGACCGTCCCGTCGCTGCCGGCGGACGCGACGGTGGT
The DNA here is from genome assembly GCF_050936335.1 of Dactylosporangium sp. CA-152071. NCBI lineage: Bacteria > Bacillati > Actinomycetota > Actinomycetes > Micromonosporales > Micromonosporaceae > Dactylosporangium > Dactylosporangium sp. CA-152071. Next base: position 722,158 of record NZ_JBNJMZ010000002.1, read on the forward strand.
GCCGTCGGGGCTGACCTTGACGTCGTGCACCCGGGCGGTGAACGCGCCGAACGGCCGGGCGGCGAGGTCGTGCACCACGATCGTGCCGTTGAAGCCGGCGGAGGCCAGGTAGGTGCCGTCCCGGCTCAACACGACGGTGACCGTCTCGGTGCGGCCGCGGTCCTGCAGCGTCTCGAGGGGTTCGCGGCTGCGCAGGTCCCAGACGGTGATGGCGCCGTTCTCGTCGGCGACGGCGAGCCGGCCGCCGGCCGGTGCGGAGATGGCCCACGAGTATCCGCCGTTGCCCGGCAGCCCCGGCAGGGCCGCGGCCCGCCCGCCGGTGACGTCCCACATGGTGACGCCCCGGTCCTCAGAGGAGGCGGCCAGGGTGAACCCCTCCCCGGCGAACGCGACGGAGAACACGTGCGGCGTGGGCAGTTCGGCCACGACGGTGCCCGCGGCCACGTCCCACACCTTGGGCGCCTGACCGCCGGCGGCGGCGAGCAGCGACCCGTCGTGGCTGAAGGCCACCGACGCCACGGCGTGCCCCAGTCCGGAGAGGACGGTGGTGCCGCCGGTACCGACGTGGAACAGCGCGATGGTTGCGCCCTTGGCCACGGCGACGGTCATGCCGTCGGGGCTGAACGCCATCGCCGAGCCGAGGCCGTCGGCGTCGAAGCGGTGCAGCTGCCGCCGGGTGGCGGTGTCCCAGACGATGACCGAGCCCTTGGCGCCGTCGATCCCGACCGATGCGAGGCGGGTCCCGTCGCCGCTGAACGCGACGCTCGCCGCCCGCCCCGTGTGCCCGGTCAGCGTGCCGGTGCGGGTGCCGCGGACGGGGTCCCACAGGCCGATCGTGCCGTCGCCGGCGGCGGAGGCGAGCAGCGTGCGGCCGGGGTCGAACGCGACGGCGTAGATCGACGGCCCGCCGACGTTGAGCTCGCGCCGGCGTGGTGCCACGGCGGCGCTGAGCACGGCGCCGCGGGACTCGGTGGTCGAGTGCAGGCGCTCCGCCTCGACCGCGAGCAGGCCGGCGAGCTCGGGGTCGGTGGCCAGCAGCGACCGGGAGCGCAGGGACACCTCCTCGGCCAGCGTCGCCACCTGCTGCCGGCGCGCGTCCTGGCGCTGCCGGGTGGCGACGGCGCCGCCGAGCACGGCGAGCACCAGGAGCACGGCCATGCCGGCGACGAGCCGCTTGAGCCGGCGCGCCTGCCGCCGGACCCCGGCCTGCTCGGCCTCGGCCAGGTCGTTGCTCTCCCTGAGGAACGCCGACTCCAGCTGGTTGAGCCCGGTCAGGCCCTGCGCGGCGGCGAGCTGCGCCCCCCGGTACAGGGCGCCGCTGTCACGGTGCAGCGTCCGCCACGTGTGTGCGGCGTCGGTGAGCCGCCGGTGCGCGACGAGCGCGGCGCGGTCGTCGGTGAGCCAGCGGTGCAGCCGCGGCCAGGCCCGGATCAGGGCCTCGTGCGCGACCTCGACGGTGCCGTCGCCGAGGACGACCAGGCGGGCGTCGGTGAGCTCGTGCAGGACCACGGCGGTGACGCCCGGGTCGGCGACGCCGTCGAGCTCGGCGCGGGCGATCGGCCGGCGGGTGTCCTCGGTGCCGTCGCCGAGGGCGGTGAGCCGCTGGAAGATCCGGCGGGTCGCCGCCTGCTCGGCCGGGTCGAGGCCGGCGTGGACCCGCTCCGCGGTCTGCGCGATCGCGCCGCGGACCCCGCCCCCGGCGTGGTACGCGGCGAGGGTGAGGGTGGCGCCGTCGCGGCGCTGCCAGGTCTCCAGCAGCGCGTGCGAGACGAGCGGCAGCGCGCCGGGCTCGTCGGCCGCGTCCGCGAGGACCGTGGTGACCAGGTCCGGTTCGACGCTCAGCCCGGCCAGCGCGGCAGGCCGGGTGATGATCTCCCGCAGTTCACCGCCGGTCACCGGCCCGACGAGCAGCTGCGCCTCGTCGCGCAGCGCGTCGACGAGGTCCGCGTGCCGGCTCAGGTGCGCGAGGAAGTCCGCGCGCACGCCCAGCACGACCGTCGTGCGGCGGTCCTCGCCGCGGGCGGCGTCCAGCAGCGCGGCGATGAACGTGCGGCGCTCGTCCGGGTCGGCGCACAGCGTGAACACCTCCTCGAACTGGTCGACGACGAGCAGTGCCCGGGTGTCCGGCGGCGCGGCCGCGAGCGCGCCGCGCACGGCGACGTCCAGGGCGCCCCGGTCGCTGCCGAGCTCCTCCCGGACGCGGTGCCGGTCGGCACCGGACAACTTCGTGACCAGGTCGGACAACGCGTCGAGGGGGTGTTCGGTCGGGGTCATCAGCATCGTGCGCCACGTCTTCGGCAGGGCGCCGATCAGGCCGGCCCGCAGCAGGGAGGACTTGCCGCTGCCGGACGCCCCGAACACGCCGACGACCGGCAGCCGGTCGATCTTCGCCCGGAGCCGTTCGACAAGCTCGGCCCGGCCGAAGAACCACTCGGCCTGCTCCGGCTGGAAGGCCGCGAGTCCCCGGTACGGGCAGTGCTCCTCGACCTGCGCGGTCCGCGCCGGCCGGTCCGCCGCGGCGGCCTCCCAGCGGGCGTTCCACTCGGTGGGGTCGCCGCCGCACGCCTCGGCGTAGGCGACGGTGACCTCCCGCGACGGCAGCCGGTCGCCCTTCGCCGCCTCGGCGAGCGTGCTGGCCGAGTAGTGGGCCCGGCGGGCCAGGGTCCGGTAGCTCGGGCTGCCGGCCTGCTCGCGCAGCTGCCGCAGCTGCCACGCGAGTCGCTGCACCGGACCGGCCTGAGGATCCACCGGCTTCTCGGGTCGGCCCACCATTGCACCTCCGCGATCTGGGGTCAGCACGATACCGCGGGTTGTCCGGCGTTGTTTGTCCGGCGCCCGGTGCACTGTCGGTCAATTCCCGCACCGTCCATGGTGGACGAGGCAAGGCAACCCGCCGACCAGGGCATTGCCGTCCACCGGGAAGGAAGGTGTCGATGATTCGACGGATCGCAGGGGCGTGCGTCGCGGTGGCCGCGGCCGCCGCGCTCACGGTGGCAGGGGGTGCCACCGCGCACGCCGATCAGGGCTGGATCGGTGAGTGTCATCCGCAGCAATACGGGGGCTGGTGTGATGGCAACGGACCGGACTGGCAGTACCGCGGCTTCGTGAAGTGCGCCGCCCAGTCCAGCGGCAGCAAGCCGTACTACGGCCCGTTCCGCTGGGCCGGCGACACCCGGGGCTCCTACGCGCGCTGCACGCTGGGCACGTCGTACAAGTCCGGCGGTGTCGAGGTCTATTACAAGGGTGTCCTGAAGGCGACCCATCCGTGAGGAGGACCGTTCCGTTGTAACGGCGCCCGGCATGCCGGCGAGCGCCGGGCCGTCACCACAGGGACGGCACGGGCGTCCGCCCCGGCTGAGGCATTACTCCCCCTCCAGGCCGGTCCCCGCCCGCAGGTCCCGCGGGCGGGGACCGGTCGCACCGTCCACGCCGGTCGCACCGTCTGCGGACTCGCTGGACGGGACGTCGGTGCGCGTCCTCGGGCTGATGCGGGCCTGCGCCGAGCCCCGCTGCGGCGAGGAGATCCTCTGCCGCTGTGACGCGGTGGCTCGGCGCAGGTGCGGTGCTGTCAGGCGCCGGCGTTCGTGCCGTGCGCGGGCGCGGGGCTCAGCAGGGGCCGTTGCAGGCCAGGACCTTGAGCCGGTCGAGGGCGCCGTTCCACTGGTTCGAGTCGCCGGCGAACGGGCCGGTGCTCGAGTACTGCCAGAACGACCACGTCGGCGCGCCGGCGGGCAGAGTGCCGGGGCTGCTGCTGTACCGGGCGAGCCACAGCGGCGAGTTGGCCCAGAAGCCGCTGTAGTTGCCGGTGCAGGTGACCCACCAGTCGGTCGTCGTGTAGATGGTCGCCCAGCGGCCGGTCCTGGTGTGGTACTGGTTGAGGAACGCGCGGATCCAGCTCACCATGCTCGCCTGCGACAGCCCGTAACACGTTGCGCCGTAAGGGTTGTACTCGATGTCCAGCGCGCCGGGCAGCGTCTTGCCGTCCTTGGACCAGCCCCCGCCGTGCGCGACGAAGTAGTCGGCCTGCGCGGCCCCGCCGCCGCCGTTCGGGATCGCGAAGTGGTAGGCGCCCCGGATCATGCCGATGTTGTACGAGCCGTTGTACTGCTGGGCGAAGTACGGGTTCGTGTAGTAGGTGCCCTCGGTCGCCTTGACGTACGCGAACCGCGAGCCGGCGTTCCACTGCGCCGCCCAGTTGACGTTGCCCTGATGGCCCGAGACGTCCTGGCCGTAGGTGACGGTGGCGGCAGAGGCCGGGCTGCCGGTGAGGACCGTGGTGACGAGGGCGGCCGCCAGGGACAGTGCCGCCAGGGCTCTCTTGGACACGATGTGTGCCTCCTTGCTCCGGGGGGTGGCAGATAGCTTCGCCGATTAGCTCACGGTGGTGGGAAACTTTCAATAGGTATCCATCTAAATTTGTCGTGACAGACTTCGATGGACACAGCGCGCTGAGCAGGTGTAATGTGCCGCGATGCAGGAAGTTTACGAACTTCTATGGATCCGGTAAGTTAGCACCGACGTTCCCGGGAGGCTCGCGCCATGGCCCGTCTCACCCGTCGCGACGCCCTGCGCGGCGCCGTCCTGCTCGGCGGCGCCGCGGCGCTGCTGACCGTCGCCGACCCTTCCGCCGGCGCGGCGCCGGCCGCACCCGACCAGCCGTCGATCGACAGCTGCGGCTCCTGGGGAGCCCGCCCACCGGCCGGCCCGCTCACCATCGTCCAGCACCGCCCGAACAAGATCATCGTGCACCACACGGCGCTGGCCAACTCGACCGACACGTCCCAAGCGCACGCCTTCGCCGCCTCCCGCGAGATCCAGGACCTGCACATGGACGGCAACGGCTGGATCGACAGCGGCCAGCACTTCACCAACAGCCGCGGCGGCTGGCTCACCGAGGGCCGCCACGGCAGCCTGTACGCGCTGCTGCACAGCCAGACCATGGTCCAGGGCGCCCACTGCGTCGGCCAGAACGACCAGGCCATCGGCATCGAGAACGAGGGCACCTACCTCACCGAACAACCCCCGGCCGCGCTGTGGTCGAGCCTGATCGCCTTCTGCGCGTTCACCTGCCACCAGTACGGCATCCCCGCCACCGAGATCTACGGCCACAAGGACTTCAACAACACCCAGTGCCCAGGCCTGCTCCACGCCCGCCTCCCGGAGCTCCGCTCCGCCGTGGCCGCCCGCCCCTGACCCCTGATTGCGCCTGGTCCCGCATCACGGGGTGGCACCAGGTCCGGCCCCGGTTCTTCGCCGGCTTCCACCGTGCATCCCCGCACTCGCCGGCCGGCGTCAGACGTCCCGGCGGTGCACGACGGCCAGCCCGATCAGCAGCGCGATGAGCGGCCAGGCGGCGAACACGGCCCACGCCTCGGCCAGGCTCGGCGGGTACAGGCCCCATGGGTGCGGGTTGATGTCCGTCAGCCGGTCGTAGGCCACGAGTGGCATGGTGTTTCGTGCTTCCCGGCTCCACCGATGTTCCGGGCTGAAGAACAGGGGCAGGAACAGCAGGACCCCAGTGGTGGTGACGATCGTGCTGGCGGGGTGGCGCAGCAGTGCGGCGATGCCCATGCCGACCAGCGCGCAGACCGGCAGCAGCAGCGCGCAGCCTGTGATCGCCCGGGGTACGCCGGGATGGCGGATCGACAGCCCGGCGTGGTGGTCGGCCAGGATGGCCTGGCTGGCGAGGAACGCCGAGACCGCGATGAGCGCGCCGAGGGCGGACATGACGCCGGCCAGGACGCAAGCTTTGGCCGCGAGCAGGGAACGCCGGGCGGGCACCGCGGCGAATGTGGTGCGGATGAGGCCGCTGCCGTATTCGCTGACCAGGGTCACCGCCCCGATCGCGCCGGCGGCCAGCATGGCTACCAGGTACGAGTTGTGGACGAACGCGTCGCGCAGCGGGTAGAACGCGGCCCGTTCCTCGGGACTCCACCGGCCCCAGTTGTCCCGGTCGTACATCGCTTGCTGCACGGCCGAGCCGACGATCAGCACCGCGATCAGCGCCAGGCCGCCGGCCGTGGAGCGCAGTGACCAGAATTTGATCCACTCCGCGGCGAGCAGGTCGGCGAAGCGGGCGCGCGGTTCCGTCTCCGCCGGCCGGGCGGTGGGCGAGGCCGTCCGGGTGCGCAGGGCGGTCATCGCTCCTCCCCGGCCTGGTACTCCACGCTGTCGGCGGTGAGCCGCATGAACGCCTCCTCCAATGATGACGTGCGGGTGTACAGCTCGTGCACGGCGATGCCCCGGGCGGCGGCGAGCTCGCCGATTCGCTCTGCGGCCAGGCCGGTCACCGTTAGGGTGCCGGTGCCGTCGGTGTCGACCGCGCCGCCGGCCCCCGCCAGCGCCGCCCCGAGCGCGGCCGGGGCGGACGTACGTACGGTGACGCTAGGGTTGGCGCTGCGGGCGGCGAAGTCGGCCAAGCGCTCTTCGGCGATCAGGCGTCCCCGGCCGATGACGACCAGCCGGTCGGCGGTGTGCTCCATTTCGCTCATCAGGTGACTGGAGACGAACACGGTCCGCCCCTGCGCGGCGAGCCGGCCGAACAGCTCCCGCACCCAGCGCACCCCTTCAGGGTCCAGGCCGTTGAACGGCTCGTCGAACAGCAGCACGGGCGGGTCGCCGAGCAGCGCGGCCGCGATGCCGAGCCGCTGCTTCATGCCCAGGGAGTACCCGCCGACCCGGCGCCGGGCCGCGGCGCTCAAGCCGACCTCGGCGAGCACCTCGGCCACCCGGCGGCGGGGAATGCGGTTGCTGACGGCGAGCGCGGTGAGGTGCGCGGTGGCGCTGCGTCCGCCGTGCACGTCGCCGGCGTCGAGCAGCGCGCCGACGTGGCGTAGCCCTCGCGCGTGGTCCCGGAAGCGGACCCGGTTCACGGTGACGGTCCCGCCGCTCGGCTCGTGCAGGCCGAGGATCAGCCGGAGCGTGGTGGATTTGCCGGCGCCGTTGGGGCCGAGGAAGCCGGTGACGTGGCCGGGCCCGATGGTACAGGTGAGGTCGTCGACCGCGGTGGTGCGGCCGTACCGCTTGGTGAGGTGGCGTAGTTCGATCACGCTGTTCACCGTGCCGGGTGGTCCTGCTCCGGGCATCGGGCCGCGGCACACAACGGCCGGCGCAGGGGTAGCCCGTGGGCGTACGCCCGCAGGCCGATGCCGGGCGCCGCCGCCTCGCATAGCATCGCGGCATGCCCGACCCCGGATCGCCGGCGCGCCCGCCCGCCTCGCTCGCCTGGACGGTGCTGGCCTGGTGCGGCGCGGCGGCGTACCCGGTCGTGCTGCTGACCATGGTGCCGGCGTACCGGGGGACGCTGCTGCCGATGCTGGCACTGCTGCTGCCGACCGGCTTGCTGCGGCGGTACCCGTTACCGGTGCTGGCGCTGATGCTGGCCGGTTCGTGGCTGGTCACGGTGACCGCGCATGTATGGGGGGTCGCATACAGTCAGGTCCTCGCGGTGGACGTGGCGCTGGCGGTGACGGCGGCGGCCCGGCCGCGACGGGTGTCGCTGGCCGCGGCCGCGATGGTCGTCGCCGTTCAGGTCGCCGCGGTGGGCTACTACGCCACCGGTGACCAGCTCTACCGCAGCACCGTGGCGATCGTCGCGCTGACCGGGGTGGCCGCGTGGGCGATCGGCAACTCGGCGCGGCAGCGCCGCGAGCACGCGGCCGCGATCGCGGCGCAGGCGACCGAGCGGGCGGTGACAGCGGAGCGGTTGCACATCGCCCGCGAACTGCACGACATGGTCGCGCACAGCGTCGGGATCATCGCCATCCAGGCCGGCATGGGTGCCCGGGTCATCGACAGCCGGCCGGACGAGGCCCGCCTGGCGCTTCGCACGATCGAGGCGACCAGCCGGGAGACCCTCGCCGGGCTGCGCCGCACGCTCGTGTCGCTGCGCCGCCCGGCTGGCGGGGCCGGTCCGGACGCCACGGGGGACGTGCCGCCTCGGGACCCGGCGCCGGGTCTGGCGGACCTCGACCGGCTCGCGGAGTCCACTGCGGATGCCGGGGTGCAGGTGGAGCTCTCCCGGCGCGGCGAGCAGCGGTTGCTGCCACCGGAGATCGAACTGTCGGCGTACCGGATCGTGCAGGAAGCGCTGACGAACGTGGTACGCCACGCCGGCGCCGCCCGTTGCCGGGTGACCGTGGACTATGGCGAGCGGGACCTGTCGGTCGAGGTGGCCGACGACGGCCCGGGACACGGCGACGCGGTGGCGGCCCCGGGCTTCGGGCTCGCCGGCTTGCGGGAGCGGGCCGCGATGCTCGGTGGAGAGCTCAGCGCGGGTCCGTGCCCGGGCGGAGGCTTCCGGGTATTCGCTCGGCTCCCGACGCCGGCGGGGGTCGCGTGAACGCGCCGGGCGGCGCCGTGCACGTACGGGTCGTGCTCGCCGACGACCAGCCGCTGATCCGCGCGGGCCTGCGGGTGCTCATCGACGACACGCCCGGCATGGCGGTGGTGGGCGAGGCGTCGGACGGCGCGGAGGCGGTGGGACTGGTTCGTCAGTTCCGGCCGGACGTGGTGCTCATGGACATCCGAATGCCGGGCATGGACGGCATCGATGCCACCCGGAGGATCACCGCGGCCGGCGGGGCGACCCGGGTGCTGGTGCTGACCACGTTCGACGATGACGAGTACGTCTATGGCGCGTTGCGGGCCGGGGCGAGCGGTTTCCTGGTCAAGGACATGGCGCTGGAGGAGATCCTCGGGGCGGTCCGGGTGGTGGCTGCCGGCGACGCGCTGCTCGCACCGAGCGTCACGCGCCGGCTGATCGCCGAGTTCGCCGGTCGGCCCACACCGGCCCGCCCGCGCCCGGTGCTCACCGGTGTGACCGAGCGGGAGCGGGAGGTGCTGACACTGGTCGGCCGCGGCCTGTCCAACGGCGAGATCGCCGCCGAGCTGGTGGTCAGCGTCGCCACCGCGAAGGCGCACGTGGCGCGCTTGCTGACCAAGCTCGGTGCCCGGGACCGATTGCAGCTGGTGATCGCCGCGTACGACGCCGGGCTGGTCGCGCCCCAGCGCTGAGATCCCGGGTTCGGTTCTCCACGCAGTCTCACCACCGCCGGAGCCGGGTTCACAGTTCGTTGGGGCCCAGGGTGTTGACCGGAGAGTGCGGGGGCCGGCCGGTCAGGACGCGGACGGCCTCCTCGGTGGCGAGGGTGCGGACGGCGCGCATGGACTGTTCGGAGTAATAGGCGGCGTGCGGGGTGACGATGGCGTTCGGCAGGTGCAGGAGGGGGTTGTCCGGATGCCAGTCGCGCTGCTTGGCCGGCTCCTCCTCCAGGTCGTCGAGGGCGGCCGCGGCGATGGTGTGGTTGGTGAGGGCGTGGGCCAGGGCCGTGTCGGAAACGATGGGGCCGCGGGCGGTGTTGACGAGGACGGCGGTCGGCTTCATGCGGGCGAGGGTCGCCTCGTCGAAGAGGTGGTGGGTGTGCGGGGTCAGCGGGGCCTGGATGACGAGGTAGTCGGAGTCGGCGACGAGCTCGTCGAATGCGACCGGGCGGACCCCGGCGGCGCGCAGGACCTCGGCTTCCACGAACGGGTCGTGGCTGATGAGCTCGACGCCGAACGGGCGGGCACGGTCGGCGATCAGCTGGGCGATGGCGCCGAAGCCCAGGATGCCGAAGACGCGGCCGCGCAGGCGCCAGATCGGTGCGCCGGACTGCCACTGCCAGGTGCCGGCGCGGGTCGCTTCCGAGTACGAGACGATGTTGCGCACAGCGGACAGCCAGAGGGCGATGGCGTGGTCGGCGACCTCGTCGGCGCACCAGTCGTTCGGGGCGTTGGTGACCTGGATGCCGAGACGGGTGGCGGCGTCGACGTCCACGATGTCGACGCCGGTGCCGTAGCGGGCGATGACGCGGCAGTTGGGCAGGTGCGCCATGGCGGTCGCGCCGATGTGGGCGTACTGCGTGAGGATGCCGTCGGCGGATCGGCCGTAACGGATGACGTCCTCCTCGGTCCTGCACTGGCGCGATTCCAGGCGGAAGCCGGCCGAGGAGGCGATGTCGCGCTCGATCGAGACGTCGCCGAAGTCGGAGTCCGCGATCATGATCGTGCCCGATGCACCCGAGGCGCCGGGGGCGAAGTCAGTGGGAGTCACGGGGCAGTCCTTTCGTGTGCACGATGTCCTGATACTCGACGGCGAAGTCCAGGCAGCTGCCGGTGTCCATCTGGCCGGTGTGTGCCCGGAAGAGCTCCTGCCAGGGCGTCTGGTCGACGCGCGGCGGCGGCACGTAGCCGCTCCACCGCTCTTCGATCTCCTCGTCGGTGAGCTCGGCGTCCAGCCGGCGGGTGGGCATGTCGAGGGTGACCCGGTCGCCGGTGCGCAGGATCGCCAGGTTGCCGCCGATCGCGGCCTCCGGGCTGGCGTTGAGGATCGACGGGGCGTCGGACGTGCCGCTCTGCCGGCCGTCGCCGAGCGTCGCGAGCGCCTGGACGCCCCGCATGATGAGGGCGGCGGGCGGTTGCATGTTCACCACCTCGGCGGACCCGGGGTAGCCGATCGGCCCGGTGTTGCGCACGACGAGCAGGCAGCCCTCGTCGATGTCCAGCGACGGGTCGTCGATGCGCCGGTGGTAGTCCTCGGGCCCTTCGAAGACGACCGCGCGCCACGTCACCGTGGGTGCGGGCAGGAAGGCCGACGTGGCCACCGACATCTTCATCATCGCCGAGCGGAAGAGGTTGCCGTGCAGCACGAGGAAGCCGCCGCGCGGCGAGAACGCGTCGTCGACCGAGGTGGCGATCACCGACGGGTCCGAGGAGGGGGCGGCGTTCTCGGCGATCGTCCGGCCGTTCACACAGAGAGCGTCGGGGTGCAGGCGCCCGGCGGCGAGCAGCGTGTGGAGCACGGCCGGGATGCCGCCGGCGCGGTGGAAGTCCTCGCCGAGGTAGGTGCCGGCCGGGGCGCAGTTGACGAGGACCGGCACGCCTCCGCCGACGGCCTCCCAGTCGTCGTTCGTCAGGTCGACCCCGGTGTGGCGGGCGATCGCGTTGAGGTGGATGGGGCAGTTCGTGGAGCCCGCGATGGCGGCGGTGACGGCGATCGCGTTCTCGAACGCCTCCCGGGTCATGATGGAGCGCGGCGTGACGTCGTCCCTGACGAGGTCCACCGCGCGGCGCCCGGTGTCGTACGCGATCTGTCCCCGCTCCCGGTAGGGCGCCGGGATCGCCGCGCAGCCGGGCAGCGACATGCCGAGCGCCTCGGCGATGCTGTTCATCGACAAGGCGGTGCCCATCGTGTTGCAGTGCCCGACGCTAGGCGCGGAGCACGCCACCCGGTCCATGAACTCGGCGTAGTCGATCTTCCCGGCGGCGAGGAGCCGGCGCGACTGCCAGATGACGAGGCCCGACCCCGCGCGTTCGCCGCCGATGTACCCGTTGAGCATCGGCCCGCCCGAGAGCACGATCGCGGGCAGGTTGACGGTCGCGGCCGCCATGAGGCACGACCCGGTCGTCTTGTCGCAGCCGGTGGTGAGCACGACCCCGTCGAGCGGGTACCCGTACAGGACCTCGACCAGACCCAGGTAGGCGAGGTTGCGGTCGAGGGCGGCGGTGGGGCGTTTGCCGGTCTCCTGCAGCGGGTGCACCGGAAACTCCAGGGGGATGCCGCCGGCGTCGCGGATCCCGTCGCGGACCCGGTCGGCCAGCTCGACGTGGTGCCGGTTGCAGGGCACCAGGTCGCTGCCGGTCTGCGCGATGCCGATGACCGGCCGGCCGGACTGGAGCTCGGCACGGGTGAGGCCGAAGTTCAGGTACCGCTCCAGGTACAGCGCGGTCATGTCGGGGTTGGCGGGGTTGTCCCACCACTGCCGGCTGCGCAGGTCCACGGTCACACCTCCCAGGCGAAGGCCGGGTACTCCGACAGCGGCACGAGGTCCTTGGCCCAGGCCTCCAGCACGGGCGTGACCACCCGCCACGACTGCTCGGCCTCGTCGGCGCGGATCGACAGCGCCGGGTCGCGGTTGAGCACGTCGAGCAGCAGCCGCCCGTACGGCGGCAGGTGCGCGGGCGCGGGCGTGGCGGCGAGGGTCAGCGGGGTGAGCACGTCGCCGCTGGTCGTGGTGCCGGTCAGGTGCAACGACACCGACTCCGGCTCGAGGCCGAAGCGCAGCACGTTGGGCACCGCCTGGACGGCGCCGGCGAACGGCAGGTGCGGCACCTCCCGGAAGTGGATCGCGACCTCCTGCCGGGCGGTGCGCAGCGCCTTGCCGGTCCGCAGCCGGAAGGTCGTGTCGCGCCACCGCCAGTTGTCGATCTCCAGCCGTAGCTCCGCGAACGTCTCGGTGCGATGCATCGGGTCGACGCCCGGCTCGTCGACGTAGGCGGGCACTCCCCCGCCGGCGGTGTACCTGGCCCGCCGCGACCGTTCGGCGGCGTCGTGCAGGGTCAGCGGGCGGATCGAGCGCAGGACGTCCATCTTGCGGTCGCGCAGGTCCCGGTCGCCGAGGCTGATCGGCGGCTCCATCGCGACCAGGCACAGCAGCTGCAGCAGGTGGTTCTGCAGCATGTCCTTGAGCGCGCCGACGCCGTCGTAGTAGCCGGCCCGGCCTTCCAGGGCGAGGGACTCATCCCAGACGATGTCGACGCGTTCGATGTGGGCGCTGCTCCAGAGCGGTTCGAGGACCCGGTTGGCGAGCCGGACCCCGAGCAGGTTGAGGACCGTGCCCATCGCCAGGAAGTGGTCGACGCGGAAGATGCTGCGCTCGGGGTACAGCCGCGACAACAGCCGGTTGAGCTCGATGGCGTCGTCGAGGCTCTCGCCGAACGGCTTCTCCAGCACGACGGTGCTGCCGTTCGCGGTCCCAGCCGCGTGCAGTGCCGACACCGTGGCCGCGAAGATGGACGGCGGCAGCGCGAGGTACGCGGCGACGGGCCGGTCGTGCGGGATCACGGGGGCGAGGGCGTGAGCGTCGGTGACGTCGGCCCGGTGGTACCGGGAGGCGGCCACCACCTCGCGCCGGCGGTCCGGCGGGATGTCGTGGGCGTGCCGGTCGAGCTGCTCGGCCGCCCACGCGTGGAAGGCGTCGCCGGTCCAGTCCTCCCGGCCGACGCAGGTGACCCGGAACCCGTCGCCGAGGTGCCCGCCGGAGCGCAGCGCGCCGAGAGCCGGCAGCAGGAACCGGGCGGTCAGGTCCCCGGTCGCGCCGAGGATCACGAGCTCACCAAGCATCACGAGACTCCCGCCATGGCTCGGGACAGGTTGACCCCGCTGGCGATCACGCCGATGTGGCTGAACGCCTGCGGGAAGTTGCCGGCGAACTCGCCGGTCGCCGGGTCGATCTGTTCGGGCAGCAGCCCGAGCGGGCTGGCCCGGTCGCACAGCGACGCGTAGAGCGCGGCGGCCTCCTCCAGGCGGCCCTGGCCGGTGAGGTTGTCGACGAGCCAGAAGCTGCACAGCAGGAACGCGCCCTCGTCGCCGGGGATCCCGTCGGGGGACTCGTCGTGGCGGTACCGGTGCAGCAGCCCGCCGCCGGCGCCGAGCCGTTCGGTGACGGCCCTGGTGGTCGCCACCATCCGCGGGTGGTCGGCCGGGATCACCCGTCGCAGCGGCAGGGCGAGCAGGCTCGCGTCGACCCCGCCACCGTCGCCGAGGTGCTCGGTGATGGTCTGCGCGCCGTCGTCCCAGGCGTCCTCGAGGATCGACCGGCGGATCTTGTCGGCGGTCGCCCGCCACCGCGGCGCCGGTCCGGGCAGGTCGAGCCGCTCGGCCATGCCGGCCGCCCGTTCGAGCGCCACCTGGCACATGGCCGCGGAGTAGGTGTGGACGTGCCCCTCGTTGCGGACCTCCCAGATGCCCTGGTCGGGCTGCCGCCACGTGCGGGCGGCGGCGTCGGCGAGGCCGGCGAGGCCGTCCCAGAGCCCGGGCTCGACCCGGCCGCCGGCCCGGGACCACTGGTCGGCGCAGTCGAGGATCTCGCCGTAGACGTCGTGCTGGCGCTGGTCGGCGGCGCCGTTGCCCCAGCGGACCGGCGCGGAGTCGCGGTAGCCGCGCAGTCCCGGGTCGACCCGTTCGTCGGGCACGGGCCCGCCGGCCGGCGTGTACATGATCCTCGGCCGGCGGCTCTGCTCGAACGCGTCCAGGACCCAGCCGAGGAACGCGTCGGCCTCCCCGCCGAAGCCGATGCGGCGCATCGCGAAGACGGCGAACGCGGCGTCGCGGATCCAGGTGTACCGGTAGTCCCAGTTGCGCACGCCGCCGACCGGCGCCGGCAGCGAGGACGTCGGCGCCGCCACGATCGAGCCGTTGACCCAGTGGTCGCAGAGTTTGAGCGTGACGGCGGCCCGGCGGACCAGCGCCTCCTGCGGCCCGGCGTAGTCGAAGCCGGTCATCCAGCGCCGCCACGCCGCGGCCGTCTGTTCGAGGCTCTCGCCGGCGTCGAGGCGGTGGTGGCGGTGGACCCGCCCCCACGACAGCACCAGCTCCATCCGGTCGCCGCCGCGCATGGTGTACCGGTTGCGCAGCCCGCCGTTGAGCGGGTGGCTGGACCGCAGGTGCAGCCGCACGCCGGGCAGCAGCGCCGCCTGGATCTCCAGCCCGCCGAGCGCGGCCCGGGCGATGGCGCCGCCGTGCGGCTCCAGGTCGACCCGCACCTCGGCGGTGCCGTCCAGCACCTCGACGAGCCGCACCAGCTCACCCCGGTCGGCGGGGGTGTCGTCGGCGAGGTCCGCGCCGGAGCGCAGGGCGAGGGCGTCGGTCAGCCGCACCAGCCCGGTCGCGGTCCGCAGCTCGGTCACGAGGACGCCGGTGTCGCCCAGGTACCGCTGCCGCGCCTCGACCACACCGTCCGGCGCCACCTCGAAGCGTCCGCCGCCGGTGCGGTCCAGCAGCCCGCAGAACAGCGGATCCGCGTCGAAGCCGGGCACGCACAGCCAGACGACGCCGCCGTCGAGCCCGACGAGGGCGGCGGTCGCGCCGTCCCCGATCAGCCCGAGATCCTCCAGTGCCGGAAATCCGTCCCGCGGGCGCACCGGCCGGAACGCCGGCTCGGCCTCCACCATGTCCTGCCTCCAGGGCTGTGTGGTTCCGGCGCCGCACTACCCGCCCGCGGCGACCCGTAACGTCACGGGTAGGTGGGGAGGGCGGCGTCGGTGGCCAGGCGCTTCGTGCCGCTGACCATGGACCGCTGCACCAGTCTGGTGGCGAAGAGCCGGTTGCGCAGGGCGAGCCCCCAGCCGGTGGCGGGCGCCAGGAACCGGCCGGGGTTGGCGCCCTTCTGCCACCGTCCCGCGTATGCGCGCATGCGCTGCTCGTAGGCGGCGAGCGCGGTCCGGTGGTCGCCCCGGGCGGCGGCGAGCTCACCGGCGAGGACGTGGGCGCCGACGAGGCCCGTCCCCACGCCCATGCCGCCGAGGGTGACGCCCCAGGCGGCGTCGCCGAGCAGCGCGATCCGCCCGCGCGTCCAGCTCGGGGCGCTGACCCGGGCGATGGCGTCGAAGTACAGGTCGGGGGCGTCCGGCAGCGCGTCGAGCAGGGCCGGCACGTGCCAGGGCAGGCCGGCGAACACGTGCGCGACGAGCTTCTTCTGCGCGTCCTGGTCGTGCCAGTCGACGTCCCCGCCGCCGTCCGCGTCGCCCGGTGCGTCGCCGGTACGGAAGACCACCAGCGCGGTGGCGCGGGAGGGGTCGTGCGGGTCGGCCGAGATGCTCGCCGTCCGGCCGGGCACGGTGAAGTAGCGGCTCGCGCCGGCCGCCGCCCCGAACGTGTTCGGCAGCTCCCATCCGGCGATGTGGTAGCCGAGCCGGTGGACGAAGTCCTGCTCGGGACCGAACACGAGCCGGCGGACGGCCGAGTGCATGCCGTCGGCCCCGACGACGAGGTCGAAGGCCCGGGTGCCGGCCGCCCGGAACTGGACCCGGACCTCGGATCCGGTGTCGTCCAGGCCGGTGACGGTGTCACCGAACAGGTACTCGACCCGGTCCGCGGCGCGGTCGTACAGGACGCGCGACAGGTCCCGCCGGAACACCTCCAGGTCACCCCCGGCGAACGCGGCGGGCAGCGTGAAGATCTCCCGGTCGTCCTCGTCGACGCAGGTCATGGCGCCGCCGTGGGTCTGGCGTGCGCGCAGCTCGGCCAGGACGCCGAGCCGCTCCAGGACGGCCATGTGGGTCGGGCCGCGGAAGTCGACGGCGAAGCCGCTGCTGCGCAGCCGGGGTGCGACCTCCACGACGGTGACCTGGGCGCCGTGCTCGGCGAGGCGGAGCGCCAGGGCGGGCCCGGCGACCCCGGCACCGCTGACGAGCACACGGAGGGAACGAAGCGTGGTGGTGGACATGGCATTCTCCAAACTGTGTCCGTCGGATACAGAGTATGCTAGACACAGTTTCGAGAGGAAGGCAACCATGCGAGATCTGGTGACGTTGCTGTGGGAGCCGGCGGAGCCGCCGCGGCGGGGGCCGAGGCCGACGCTGACGCTGGCGGCCATCGCCGGTGCGGGGATCGCCGCGGCCGACGCCGACGGGCTGGCGGCGACCACGATGCAGCGCGTCGCCGAGAGCCTGGGCGTGACGAAGATGGCGCTGTACCGGTACGTCCCCGGCAAGACCGAGCTGGTGGCCCTGATGCTCGACACCGCCGTCGGCGCGCCGCCGGACCCGGTGCCGGGCGCGGACTGGCGGGAGACCCTCGACGCCTGGGCGAAGGCGCTGTTCACGCGGTTCCGCGAGCACCCGTGGACGCTGGAGGCCGCCGTGGGCGCGCGCGTGCTCGGCCCCTGCGAGCTGACCTGGCTGGAGCGCGCGGTCGCCGCCCTGACCGGCACCGGGCTGCACGGCGGCGAGATGCTCGACGTGGCGGCCACGCTCAGCGGCCACGTCCGCAACCTGGCCCAGCAGATGTCGGCGGCGTCCGCGCCGGACGGGCTGGAGAGCGAGCTGGGCGGGCCGATGCAGGCCGTGCTCGCCGGGCGGGAGGACCGGTTCCCGGCGGTGACCGCCGCCCTCGCCTCGATCCGGAGGACCGGGGGGCAGGATCAGGCGCTCGACTTCGGCCTCGCCCGCATCCTCGACGGCGTCGGCATGCTCATCGACAGCCGCCGACGCTGAACCGCTCGCCGGCGGAGCACTGTGCCGTCCACAGTGGACGGCCGTCGCCGCGCGGTCCTTGAAGGCTCCGCGCGGCGCGATGGACCCCTGGGCTATGCGAGGTGGCTGATCCGCCCGCCGGTGGTGGGGTGCTGCTCGTAGGCGCTCTCGGCGTGGATGACCAGGTCGAGGCCGCCGCGCTCGTGCTCCGGGGCGACCCGGAAGCCGACGGTGCGGTCGACGGCCTTCGCGACGAGCCAGGTGGCGCCGAACGCGTAGACGGCGACGACCAGCACCGCGAGCGCCTGCCGGCCGAGCAGACCGGCGCCGCCACCGAACACGAGGCCGTCCTCACCGCCGGTGACCACCGCGGTCGCGAGGACCCCGATGAGCACCGTGCCGATGAGGCCGCCGACGCCGTGCACCCCGACGACGTCGAGCGAGTCGTCGTAGCCCAGCTTGTACTTGAGGCCGACGGCGTAGCAGCAGGCCACGCCGGCGACGGCGCCGATGACGAGGGCGCCGAGCGGGTTGACGGAGCCGCACGACGGCGTGATCCCGACCAGGCCGGCGACCGCGCCCGAGGCCGCGCCGAGGGTGGTCGGGTGCCCGTCGCGCCAGCGTTCGACGATCAGCCAGCCGCCGACCGCGGCGGCGCCGGCGACCTGCGTGTTGAGGAACGCGGTCGAGGCGACGCCGCCGGTGGTCAGCGCGGAGCCGGCGTTGAACCCGAACCAGCCGAACCACAGCAGCCCGGCCCCGAGGATCACCAGCGGGAGGCTGTGCGGCCGCATGGCCTCGGTGCGGAAGCCCAGCCGCGGCCCGAGCACCAGGGCGAGGGCGAGCGCGGACGCACCGGAGTTGACCTCCACGACGGTGCCGCCGGCCAGGTCCAGGATGCGCAGGTGGGTGGCGATCCAGCCGCCGCCGAACACCCAGTGCGCGATCGGGACGTACACCAGCAGCACCCACAGCGCGACGAACCCCACCCAGGCGCCGAACTTGGCACGGTCGGCGATCGCCCCGCTCAGCAGTGCCGCGGTGATGATGGCGAACATCAGCTGGAAACCCGCGAACGCCATGGTCGGCACCGAGCCGGTGAGGTCGGTGGGGCCGATCCCGGCCATGCCCACGTGCTCCAGGGACCCGATGAGGCCGCCGGCGGTGTCCTTGCCGAACGCGAGCGAGTAGCCGGCGACGACCCACACGACGGTGACGACGGCGAGGCAGGCGAACGACATCATGAGCATGTTGAGGGCGCTCTTGATGCGCACCATGGCGCCGTAGAACAGCGCCAGCCCCGGCACCATCAGCAGCACCAGCGCCGCGCTCACCAGCAACCAGGCGGTGTCGCCCGAGCTGAACCCCTCCGGCATCGACGGACCCTCTCTCTTCGGGTGTGGTCCGTGATCGCCGTTGATCGCGTGGCATGCAGCGTCGCGGCGATGCGTTTCACCCGTTGTACGTCCGCGTTTCGAACATGTTTCCGCCGTCACACCCCCGACCTGCCTGGTAGGTCTCCCCGGGCTGCATCCAGAGCCGGACCGCGGCCACGGCGCCGGCGACGCTGGCGAGCACGAGGCCGCACGCGAACGCTTGCTGCGTGACCGTGAAGGAGTCGGACAGCAGGGTGCCGGCCGCCACGACGACCTGCACACCGAACGCCACCGCGATGGTCGTGCCGACGATCGCCTCCGCCGTGAACTGGGGATCGAACATCCGGTGCAGCGTCGTGGGCCGTACCCCGCCCCCTACGGTGACCCGGTCCGTCGCCAGATGGGTCCGCTTCCCGTCGGCGGCGGCGAACAGGGACGCCCGGATGCGGGCGATGTCCCGGTCGTACGCCCGCAGCGCCGCGCCGAACTTCCGCACGCTGGCGAGGATCAGCAGGCTGACCAGGCCCAGCGCCCAGGCCATGGAGGAAACCCCGACCGCGACGTCCTCCCAGTTCGCCATCTGCGCGCTGATCGCCACGAAGAACCCGACGATCGCGACGAGCAGCGTGAAGAAGTACCCCAGGAACTGGTTGCGCTCCTGCTCGATGTGCCGGTAGTGCAGCCAGTGCTGTTGCCCCTCGTACATGAGTGCATCCGTCAACAGGCGCTCCCGCTCGAAATCGCTCAGACTCACTGCGCCAGCGTCGGATGCGGGCCGCCGATGATCATCACCCCGCGCGGGTGAGCGGGTCCGGCGGATCGACGCCCGACGGTGGCAACCGCCCGGCACGTACGCCGGGCGGTCCGCCTACTGCGTGAACTGGGTCGACGTCGGCTACTACAACAACGGCTCGGACCGGCTCAACAGCTCGCAGTTGGTCCTCGTCGACCGGTCGGACACCGGCGCCGGGAACTTCGACATCGTCATGAACTACGACCGGCTGGCATACGAGCCGGCCGGCGGGCTGACCGTCGGCTACTCCAACGGCACCTTCACCTACGTGTACCCGGGCTCGGGGGTCGCCGGCGCCCTGGTCGACGCCAACACCGGCACCGGGTTGGTGCAAAGTTCCGGCGGTCGGTACGTGCACCGGGTCCGCGGCGGGCAGCCGAGCGCGCCCGGCGCGCAGACCCGGCGGCGCGGATCGTCAACGGCTTCGTCCTGCTGTCCCTGCCGGGCCTGGTGTTCTCGCTCGTCGAGCTGTTCGGCCGCGAGGGCGAGGAGCGCGAGCAGACCTGGCGCCGCGAGCTCGCCGGTGGCGCGGTCGTCGCCGTCGGCATCGCCGCGGCCCTCGGTGTGTTCTCGTAGGGTCAGCGCCGCCGCGACGCGTTCTCGTAGGGTAGGCGCCGTGACCTTCCATCCCGTGCCCGAACCCCGCAAGACGCTCACCCACGCCAACTGCGTGGTCTCCACGCCGCTCGGGTACCGGCCGCTGCACCTGGACCTGCACGTGCCGCCCGGCGACGGCCCGTTTCCCGTGGTGCTGTGGATCCACGGCGGCGGCTGGATGACCGGCAGCCGCGTGTGGACGGTCGACCAGCGGTTCCACGAGCGGATGGTGGCCCGCGGCTACGCCGTCGCGGACGTCGACTACCGCCTCGCCCTCGAGGCCACCTACCCGGCGCAGCAGGCCGACGTCGAGGCCGCCGTCCGCTGGCTGCGCCACCACGCCGCCACGCTGCGCCTCGACCCGGCCCGTTTCGCCGTGCTCGGCGAGTCCGCCGGCGGCCAGATCGCGGCGGTCGCGGCCCTCACCGGCACCGGCGACACCGCGATCCAGGCCGTCATCCTCTGGTACGCCCCGGCCGACCTCTCCACGGTCCCGCGCCAGGACGACCCGTTCATGTTCCCGGCGATCCTGCTCGGCGGCCCCCTGGCGGAGCGGCAGGCGTTCGCCCGGCACGCCAGTCCGCTGCACAACGTCCACCCGGCCGCGCCGCCGTTCCTGCTCGTCCACGGCACCGACGACGAGACCGTCCCGTTCGCGGAGGCCACCGGCTTCGCCGAGGCGCTGCGCGCCCAGGGTGTCCGCTGCGACGTCCTCCCCGTCGACGGCGCCGGCCACGTCTTCACCGGCGCCACCGTCGAGGTCGGCACCCTCACCGAGGCCGGCGCCGACTTCCTCGACGACGTCCTGCGCTGACGGCCGCCACATCCGGCCCGCGGCACCGCAGACGTCGGGCCCGGCAGTGTCGTCCATGCCGACGCACTGCAGTGACGCGGCCGGGCGGCCGCGCGGGCACGACGCCCGTCGCGTCCGAGGCGAGGCAGACTCGAGCGATGACCATTGACGCGCTCGTGCGGCAGGCGCCGATGCCGGCCGTCGCGGTGGCCGTGTTCACCCGGGACGCGCAGCTGGAAGAGGTCGTGCACGGGGTCGCCGACCTGGAGACCGGCCGGCCCGCCACCCGGCACGACTGGTGGGACCTGGCGAGCCTCACCAAGGTCCTCGTGACGGTCCCCGCGGTCCTGGACCTGGTGGCCCGCCGGCGGATCGGGCTGGACGAGCCGCTGGGCGCCGCGTGGCCGGGCGCGCGGCACGCGCCGTTCGCCGGCGCGACCATCGCACAGCTGCTCAGCTACGACGCCGGGTTGCCCGCCACCGTCCCGTTCTTCAGGGAGGGCGCCGACGTCGTGGCGGCGGCGCTGCGGAGGCGGACCGTCGGCGCCGGGGCCGTGTACAGCGACGTGAACTTCATCGTCCTCGGCGCGATGGTCGAGGCGCTCACCGGCCGGCCGCTGACCGAGGCGGCCGGGCGCCACGGTCTGCGGTACGCGCCCCTGCCCGGACCCGCGGTCGCCACCGAGCGGTGCGCCTGGCGGGGCCGGCTGATCTGCGGCGAGGTCCACGACGAGAACGCCGCGGCGATGGGTGGCGTCGCCGGGCACGCGGGCGCGTTCGGGACGATCGGGCAGGTGGCCCGGATCGGGCAGGACTGGCTGTGCGAGCGGGTGAGCACCCCGGCGCTGCACCGGTCGGTGCGCGAGTGCTGGGCGGAGGGCGGCGGGGAGCGCTTCGGCCTCGGCTGGTGGCTCGCGCCCACCCGGGGGCTGGGCGGGCCCCGCGCGGGCGCGGACGGCTACGGCATGTCGGGGTTCGTCGGCAACCGGATCTGGCTCGAGCCCGCCCGCGGTTACGGCGTGGTGGTGCTGAGCAACCGCATCCACCCGGTCCGCACGCCCCGCGAGCCGTTCGCCGCGTGGTGCGACGAGCTGCTGACGACCGTCGCGGACGCGATGGGGCGCTAACCCGGCGCGGACGGTGGGACGAGGCCGTTCTTGTACGCCAGGACGACCAGCTGGGCCCGGTCGCGGGCGCCGAGCTTGGTCATGGCCCGCTGCACGTGCGTGCGGACGGTGAGGACGCTGAGGCGCAGCTCGGCGGCGATCTCGTCGTTGGACCGGCCGTCGGCGGCCAGCTTCATGACCTCCAGCTCACGGTTCGTCAGGTCCCGGAGCTCGGGCGTGACGACGGGCACCGGCCGCGGGGCGGCGAGGAACTGCGCGATCAGGGCCTTGGTCGCTCCCGGGGACAGCAGGCTGTCGCCCGCCGCGACGGCGCGGATCGCCTCCAGCAGCGTGTCGGTGGTGACGTACTTGCCGAGGAACCCGCTGGCGCCGGCGCGCAGGGCCCGGGCGACGTGCTCGTCGTTCTCGAAGGTGGTGAGGATCAGCACCCTGGTGCCGGCGAGGGCCGGGTCGGCGCAGATGGCCTCGGTGGCGGCCAGGCCGTCGGTGCCGGGCATCCGCACGTCCATCACGACCACGTCGGGGTGGTGCCGGCGGGTGAGCTCGACGGCGGCGGCACCGTCGGCGGCCTCGGCCACCACCGACAGGTCCGGGCAGGAGTCGATCAGCAGCCGGAACGTGCCGCGCAGGAGCGCCTGGTCGTCGGCGAGCAGGACGCGGATGGTCACGGCGCCTCCCGGGCCCGCAGCGGAAGGGTGGTCACGACCTCGAACCCGCCACCGCCGTCGCTGACCCGCAGGTCACCGCCGATGGCGTGGGCCCGCTCGCGCATCCCGACGATGCCGAAGCCCGCGCCGGCCGCTGCCTTCCCGCCGGTACGGGTGGCGTTGGCGACCGTGATGGTGAGGGTGCCGCCGGTGTACCGCAGGCGCACGCGGGCGGTCGCCGGCGCCGCGTACTTCGTGGCGTTGGTCAGGGCCTCCTGGATGATCCGGTAGGCGGTCAGGTCGGCGCCGGGCGGCAGGGGGCGCGGCTCGCCCTCGACCGCGAGGTCGACGGTGAGCCCCGCCGACCCGCACACCTCCAGCAGCTCCGGCAGCCGGGCGAGCCCGGGCGTGGGCTCGAGGGGGTCGGCGTCGCCGGCCTGGCGCAGGACGCCGACGGTGTGCCGCAGGTCGAGCATGACCGACGAGGTGGTGACCTGCAGGTCGGCGAGGAGCTTCCGGGTGAGGGCCGGGTCGCCGTCGAGGAGGTGCGCCGCCGTGCCGGCCTGCGCGTTGGCGACGGCCATGTGGTGGGCGACGACGTCGTGCAGGTCGCGGGCGATGCGCATGCGCTCCTCGGTGACCCGCAGCCGCGCCTCCTCCTCGCGGGTCCGCTCGGCGTGCTCGGCGCGGGCGTGGACCGCGTCGAGGTAGGCGCGGCGCAGCCGGGACCGGCTGCCCATCGACAGGGGCAGCAGCAGCCACAGCGCGGGCCCGATGACCCGCAGCAGCACCGTCCCGTCGAGGTGGTCGACGCCGACGGCGGCGCACACGACCAGCGCGGTCGTCACGCCGCCGTAGGTCCACGCCGTCCGCGACGAGGTCGAGGCGGCCAGCCAGTACAGCGCGACCATCACCGGCGCCAGCAGCAGCGGGGTCAGCAGGTAGCCGAGGCCACCCAGCACGACGGCGCAGGCGGCGGTGACGACGACCGTGGCCCGCGGGTGCTCCCGCGCCCTGAGCAGCGCCAGGCAGGCGAGCCCGGCCAGCACGTCGGCGACCCAGACGTGCTCGGCGCGGCCCTCGCCCGGGCCGACGAGGTGCGCGCCGAGGACCGCGCCGGCCAGCAGCGCGACCGCGATGACGCCGTCGGTCAGCCGCGGATGCCGCTCCGCGTACTCCAGGCTGACCATCCGCGCTCCTCATCGTGCCACCGACGTCGAGTATCTCCCGGGCCGGGACGGGCCCGGTCCGGGTTCACCGTTCGTGACTGGACACCAGCTCCGGCGTGACCGGGTCGCGGGTGAGGCGCTCGCCCTCGACGTCGACCTTCGGCAGGATCCGGTCCAGGCGGCGCGGCAGCCACCAGGCGCGGTGACCGAGCAGCGCCAGGGCCGCGGGGACGATCGCCATCCGGACGACGAACGCGTCGAAGAGCACGGCGCTGGCCAGGCTGAGCCCGATCATCTTGATGAACTGGTCCTGTTCGCTGATGAACCCGCCGAAGACCGCCATCATGATCAGTGCGGCGGCGACGACGACGCGGGCGCTGTGCCGGAACCCGGTCCCGATCGCCTGGTGCGGCGCCTCGCCGTGGACGTACGCCTCCCGCATCCGCGACACGAGGAACACCTCGTAGTCCATGGCCAGCCCGAACACGATCCCGATCAGGAAGATCGGCACCGCGCTCATGACGGGGCCGGTCTGCGCGACGCCGAGCAGGTCGGCGGCGAAGCCCCGCTGGAACACCAGCACCAGGACGCCGAGCGCGGCCAGCACGGAGAGCAGGAACCCGAGCGCCGCCTTGACGGGGACCAGGATCGACCGGAACACGACGAGCAGCACCAGCACGGCGAGACCGACGACGGTGGCCAGGTACGGCAGCAGCGCGCCCTGGATCTTGCCGGCCAGGTCGATGTTGACCGCGGTCGTGCCGGTGACCTGGAACGTCGCGCCGGTGCCGGCGGCCAGCCGGGTCCGGGCGGCGCGCAGGTCGCGGACGAGGTCCTTGGTCGCGGCGTCGGTCGGGGCGGTGGACGGCACGGCGTCGAGGATCGCGGTGTCGCCGGCGTCGTTGAAGTGCGGCGGCGACACGGACACGATCCCGGCCGTCGCGGCGACCCGGCCGGCGACCGCGGCGACCGCGGCCTGCGGGTCGGGCGCGCCCTTGGCGTCCACGACGAACATCAGCGGGCCGTTGAAACCCGGCCCGAACGCGGTCGCGAGGGCGTCGTACGCGCGGCGCTGCGTGGTCGTCGCCGGCCGGGCCTCGTCGCCCGGCATGCCGAGCCGCAGCCCTGCGGCGGGCACGGCGAGGGCGCCGAGCAGCGCCACCCCGGCGAGCAGCACGGCGACCGGGCGGCGCAGCACGAACCGGGCCCACCTCGCGCCGCCGCGTCCGGCCTCGACCGTCGCGGGGCCGCCGTGGCCGGTTGAGGCCGTCGCGGGGGCGCGGCGGGCGGCGCGGGACAGGACCCGCTCCGGGGCGAACCCGAGGACGGCGGGGACGAGGGTCAGCGCCACCAGTACCGCCGCCGACACCGCACCGACGGCGGTCAGGCCCATCTTGGTCAGCATCGGGATGCCCACCACCGCCAGGCCCGCCAGGGCGATCACGACGGTCAGGCCGGCGAAGGCGACCGCGGACCCGGCGGTGCCGGCGGCGAGGAACACCGCCTCCTCGGCGGGCAGCCCGCGGGCGCGCTCCTCGCGGTACCGCGTCACGACGAACAGCGCGTAGTCGATGCCGACCGCGAGGCCGAGCATGAGGGCGAGCGTGCCGGTGGTCGCGGACAGCCCGAACGCGTGACTGAGGGCGAGGATCGACAGCATGCTCACCGCGACCCCGAGCAGCGCGGTCAGCAGCGACAGGCCCGCCGCCGCCAGGGACCCCAGGGTGATCAGCAGGACGACCGCCGCGAGGGCGACGGCGACGAGCTCCGCGGTGCCCGCCGGGCCGCCGCCCTCCCCTTCCAGTGCGCTGCCGCCGGCCTCGACCGTGAGCCCGGAGACCCTGGCCTCGCGGGCCGCCGCGGCGAGCTCCGCGCGGCTGGCGGCGCTGACCCGCGCGGCCGTGACGGTGTAGGTGACGTTGACATACGCCGCCGAGCCGTCGCCGCTGACCGCGCCGTCCTCGAACGGGTCGCCGGCCATCGCCACCTGGCCGCCGCCGCCGAGCCGCCGGGCCGCCGCCTCGACGGCCGCCCGGTAGGGCTCGTCCGTCACCTGCCGGCCCGCCGGCGCCACGAACACCACGGTCGCGCCGCCGGCGTCGGCCGTGATCCCGGGGAACCGCTCCCGCAGCACGTCGAACGCCAGCTGCGACTCGACGCCGGGCACGGAGAAGTCGTCGTCGGGGGCCGGCGGCGCGGTCAGCCCCGCGACGACCACCCCCGCGAGGACGGCCAGCCAGGCGAGGACCACCGGTCCCCGGCGTCTGAAGCACCAACGGCCGAGCCGAGCCAACATCGCCGCCACGAGGTCTCCAATCCGGATCTTCTGGAAGCCTTGACGATGCCGTCCTCGGGTGTCCCGTGTCGTCGTGTGCATCCGGGCGGCCGGCTACGTAATCCGAACCGGTTCCCCGAGTCCAAGGTCATGCGGACGCAGTATCCGGTCATTGACACTCGTCACTAAAACTCGGTAGCGTGACGCCCGGAAATGCATCAAGTGATGCTTGTTAAATACGCGTCAACGGCGTATTGCTTCATGCGGTAGAAACGGAGCGGACCGTTTATATGGCCGGCGACAACCAGCATGAGCACGGAATGTCCGGGCCGGTCTTCGCCGTCGGCGGGCCGACCGCATATGACGAAGTGGTGCGGTTCACCGACGCGGTCAGGGCATTGCGCCCGCTGCCGGAAATGCCGCACCCCGATTTCCTGCTGTTCCAGACGCTGCATCTCACCGCGGAACTGCTCTGGTACAACATGCATTTCGACATCGTCCGCGCCGCAGATGATCTGCGCGCCGGGGATCACCGGTCCGCGCACCGCCTGGTGCGCCGCGCGACGGAGTTGCAGCGGCTGACGGTCACCCATCTCGGCCAGGTCCGGTCCGGCATTCCGCAGACCGAGTTCCTGCAGATCCGGGCGACGCTCCCGGACGGCGGCAGCGGCCTGGACTCACCCGGTATGCGCAACCTGCACAAGGCGTGCCGGCATCTGTGGCGCTGCTTCTGCGCTGCGATGGAGTCCGCCGGCGTGGCGTCGGAGGCGGAGCTGCTGGACGCCGGCGAGGCCCACCCGGACCTGCGGGCGGTCGCGCTGGAGATGCTGGACCTCGACGACGCGATGCTCGGCTGGCAGCAGGAGCACCAGCGGATGGTGTGGGCCCGCCTCGGCGGCCACCCGACCCTCGACGACGGCACCGCTCCGCTCAGCCTGACCGGGCGGTCCGTCGGCGTGCTCGACCGGTTCGTCGCGCACATGCGCTTCCCCCGGCTGTGGCAGGCCGTGCAGGACCACCATGAGTCGATGGCCAAGCAACAGGCATACGGAGGGACCCACCGATGACCGGCACCGCCTGGCAGCCGCCGCAGGACCTGCCCTTCCACTGGCACGTGTACGACGTCGGGCACCTGCTGCCCGACGGCTGGGACGCGGCGCTGCTCGACGTGGCCCGCGAGCACGCCGTCCGGCGCGTCTTCCGGCCCACCATGTCCACCGCCCGGGAGGTCCCCGACGCCGAGATCCCGATGCACAGCGTCGACGGCGAGGTGCTGCGCCGGGCCGCGCCGTGGACCTTCGACCTGTACAGCGGCTGGTTCAAGCAGCTCGGCGAGCGGACCGCGGAGGAGAAGCTGGAGGAGACCAGCAGCGACAACCGCGCGCTGAGCCTCAACATCCAGCAGGGGATCACGATGCGGTACCCGTGCCACGTCGACAGCAACCCCATGCAGGGGCTGCTGTACCTGACGTCGTGCACCGAGGAGACCGGCGGCGGCCTCGTCGTCGCCCGCGACCGCGCCGCCCGGGACGTCGCCGGCGTCGACGCGGACGCCATGCGGATCTACCCGTCGGCGGGCCAGCTGTACTTCTTCGACGCCCGCCGGCACGCCCACTACGTCGAGCCGCTGCGCCGCGACGACGCCGTGCGCGCCGTGCTCACGATGAACTACTACTCCCCGTCGTGCCCGGAGACGATCCGGCCCTCCGGGCTCGACGAGCAGCTGTTCGGCCGCTGACTCAGGCGCTCCGGCCCCGACGGGCAGCTGTCCGGGCGCCGGCTCAGGCGCTCATCACCGGTTCCCGTTCCGGCAGCGTCGTCTCCTTCAGGCCGACCCGCTGGTGCAGGCGACGCAGCGGACCCGGCGCCCACCAGTTCCACCGCCCGAGCAGCGTCATCGTCGCCGGCACGAGCAGGCAGCGCACCACGGTCGCGTCGATGAGCACGGCGGTGGTCAGGCCGAGGCCGATCTGCTCGATGCTGCCCATCTGCGCCGCCGCGAAGCAGCCGAACACGATGACCATGAGCAGCGCGGCGGACGTGATGACGCGGCCGGTGTGCTGCAGGCCGCGGCGGACGGCGGTGTCGGTGTCGTCGCCGCCGTCGACGTACTCCTTGACGCGGCCGAGGAGGAACACCTCGTAGTCCATGGAGAGGGCGAACGCGAACGCGAAGAGGATGACCACGACGAACGGGTCGAGACCGCCGACGGTGAGCGTGCCGAGGACGCCGGCGAGCCAGCCGTGCTCGAACACGGCGACCATGACGCCGAGAGTCGCGCCGAGGGAGACGACGTTGGCGAGGATCGCCTTCACCGGCACGACCAGCGAACCCGTCATGGCGAACAGCAGCACGAGCATGGCGGTGAGGGTGATGCCCAGCGCGAGCGGCAGGTCGTCGACGATGAGGTCGACGAGGTCCACCAGCACCGCGGCGTCACCGGTCACCCAGGACTGCACCCCGGCGGGCCGGTCCGCGCGCAACCGCAGCACGAGCTCCTGGGCGGCGTCGTCCTGCGCCCCGCCGCGCAGGCTCAGCTCGACGGCGGCGAGGCCGTCACCGACGGGCTTCGCCGGCTGCACCTTGCCGACGACCGGATCGCCGGACCAGCGGGCGGCGTAGGCGTCGAGCTCCGCGGCGCCGGTCCGGGCGACGACCGTGAGCGTCGGGGCGAACGCCCGGCCGAACCGGGTCTTGAGCTCGTCGGCGACCCGCACCGACTCGATGCTGCGTGGGAAACCCTCGAGGCCTGGCAGCTTCACGGTCGCCGACAGCAGCGGCAGGCCGGCGGCGAGCAGCAGCGCCGCGGTGACCACGGCGACGAGCGCCGCCCGGCGCTGCACCAGCGCGGCGAGGGCGGCGAAGAACCCGCGCCCGGCCTCGTCCCGCCGGGCGCGGCGGGCCGGTTTCAGCCGCTTGCGGGCCAGGCCGATGAGTGCCGCCGTGAACGTCAGCGACACCAGCATCGCGACCAGCGCGATCGACACACCGGCGGCGCCGAGCGCGGTCAGCTGCCGCACCGAGAAGGCGAGGAGCCCGGCGAGCGCGGCGGCGACGGTGAGGGCGCTGAACAGGATGGTGCGCCCGGCGGTCGCCCAGGCCCGGCCGATCGCGTCGCCGGGTTCGAACCCGGCGGCCAGTTCCTCGCGGTAGCGGGCCACGAGCAGCAGCCCGTAGTCGACGGACAGCCCCAGCCCGAGCAGCGACGCCACGGTCAGCGCGTTGGAGTCCACGTCGGTGAACGTGGTGAACACGTACAGGACGGGGAAGACGGCGGCGACGGACACGACCGCGGCGAGCACCGGCACCCCGGCCGCGATGAGGCCGCCGAACACGATGACGAGCACGACGAGCGTCAACGGCAGCGACAGCAGCTCGGCGCGGCTCCGGTCGCCGTCGAGGGTCCGCCCGGCGTCCCGGCTGATCGTCGCGGACCCGCCGACCCGGACCGCGGCACCCGCGGGCAGCTCGCCGCGTAGCCGGTCGAGCTCGGCCTCGACCTTGTCGACGGCGGCGTTGCGGGTCGGCTTGTCGACCTTCTCCAGCGTGGCCACCACGAGCAGCGCCCGGCCGTCGGCCGACACCGCCGTCGCGTCGACCTTGCGCACGTGCTCGACCCCGCGCAGCCGCCCGGCGGCCGCGTCGACGGCCGCCCGCACGTCCTCCGCCTTCGGGTCGACGGCGTCCACCAGCCCGACGACCTGCCCGGACGAGTCCTCGGCGGTGCCGATCAGGTCGTACGCCTCGATCGACTCGACCTTCTTGCGCACGCTGTTGGTCTCGGAGATCGCGTCCAGCAGCGGCCCCGCCGCCAGGACCCCGCCGATCACCGCGACCAGCCACGCCCCGAGCACCCACCACCGGTTCCGGAAGCACCAGCCGCCCAGCCCCGCCATGAAACCCATGGAGCAGAAACCTGCCAGACGGCGCGGAAGGTTGCTCGGGTGGGGTCGGCGATCAGCGAACGGCGCCGCCGGAGTGCCGGTTCGGCAGCCGGGTCACTCGTTGGGGTAGGTCAGGCCGATCTGGCGGCGGATCTCGTCGAGGGTCTGCATGATCGTCAGGGTTTCGGCGAGGGGCAGCAACGGCGAGTCGGTGGCGCCCGCGGTGAGCAGGTCGGCGAAGTGGGCCGCCTGGTGGACGAGGCCCTCGTGGCCGGTGATCGCGGGTGGGGCGGACTCGCTGACGTCGCCGGCGACGGTGGTGAGGCGGACGGCCTGCGGCTGGTAGAACGGGCCGGCGAGCTCGATCCGGGCGGCGGTGCCCGAGATGCTCGCGGTGGTCGGTGACGCGGCCGTCTGGGTGGTGGAGACGATGCCGTGCGCGCTGCCGGTCCGCAGGACCGCGGAGACCTGGGCGTCGACGCTGGTCGTGGTCATGGTGCCGGTCGCCTGGATCTCCTCGGGGGCGCCGAGGACGAACGAGGTGAACGAGACGGGGTAGATGCCGAGGTCGAGCAGGGCGCCGCCGGCGAGGGCCGGGTTGAGCAGCCGGTGCGTCGGCGGGATGTCGAAGTGCTGGCCGTGGTCGCCGATCACCGTCTGCACGTCGCCGAGCGCGCCGTCGGCGAGCAGCTGCCGCACGACGTCGTAGTGCGGCAGGAAGCGGCTCCACATCGCCTCCATCAGCAGCAGCCCCGAGCCGCGCGCCAGCTCGATGAGCTCCGCCGCCTGGGCCGCGTTCTGCGTGAACGCCTTCTCGACCAGGACCGGCTTGCCGGCGCGCAGCGCGAGGAGGGTCTGCTCGTGGTGGTGGCTGTGCGGCGACGCGACGTAGACGGCGTCGATGTCGGGGTCGGCGACGAGCGCCTCGTAGGAGCCGTAGGCGCGGCCGCCACCGTGCCGGGCCATGAACTCCTCGGCGCGCTGCAGCGAGCTGGAGCCGGCGGCGACCACCCGCGACTTCGAGTGCCGGTGGACGGCGCCCGCGAACTGGTCGGCGATCCAGCCGGGCGCGATGACGCCCCACCTGATCGGCGGCGCGTCCTGGGGGTCCGCGGTGCGCGCGGTGGGCAGTGCAGTGCTCACGGTCGTCCTCACGTCGGGTGTGGTCCTCCCCGAAGCTACACGACGAAGATCCGGACCCGACGCGATAGCGTTGGTGGCCGTCCACCACCCCGGGAGCGCCGATGTCCGCCATGCCGCCCAGCGCGCAGACCGTGCGCAGGTGGCTGCGGCACCGGCGGTACGGGGTGCCGCCCGCCATGATCGACGCGGCGACCGAACGCCGGCTCGCCGGGGACTGGCGCCGGGCCTGCGCCGCCGCGCATGTGACGCCGGACCTCGACCTGCGCGCGGTCGAGCGGGAGCACGGCCGCGAGGTCGCCGCCGCGGTCGAGGACGACCTGCGGCACCTGGCGCCCGACCTGCTGCGCTGGCACGAGCCGCTGCACGGCCACCACTCGTGGCCGGCCGCCAGCCGCCCCGTCCCGCTGACCCGGCTCGCCGGCGGGCTCGGCATCCTGCTGGCCTCGGGGCCGAGGAGCGGCGGCCGGCGGCTGTTGCGGCTGCGCTTCGGCGGCGTCTCCCCCGTCGCCCCGCTGGTCGACCGCCACCTGTGGGACGTCCGGCAGGCGCCCGGGCTGCGCGGGCTGTGCGGGCCGGAGCCGGTCAGCACCGACGCGGCCTGCCCGCACGCGACCGGCCGGCAGCGGGAAGCCGCCGCGGCCGCCGGGATCGACGCCACCGGCCTGGCCGAGCAGGGGTCGGACGACAGCCTGGCGAGCCACCCGCTGGTCTGGTCGAGGCTGGTGCCGGCCGCCCGCGCCCTGCTGCACCGGCACGGCAGCCCCGGCGGGACGGTCGACCTGGGCGAGGGCTGGCTGGACCTCAGGGAGCGGCCGACGATCGTCGCCGGGCCTCCGCCGCGACACGCGCCGCTGCTGCAGATCTCGGACTGGCAGGAGCCGCTCGACGCCGAGCTCGTCCGCCACGGCCTCATCGATCCCGACGCCCTGCATCCGCTCGTCCACGACGCGCTCCTGCCCGGCCGTCCACAGTCGCCGCCGAGGCACGGGCCGCCGGTGCCCGCCGTCGTGCCGGTGGAGTGCGGCGGGCGGGTCCACCGGCTGGCCGCCCGCGACGGCCAGTGGCACCCGCTGGACCACGACCCGCGGGACCTGGCCCGCGAGGAGGCCCTGGCCGCGCTCGGCGGACCGGCGGAGGGCTGCGCCGGCGTCCTGCTGGGCTGGCGGACCGGCAGCCGGTCGGACTCCGGGCTGCTGCCGCCGCCGGTCCAGGACCTGCACGACGAGCTCTGGCAGCGGGTGGCGTACGGCGACACCGACGGCGTCCTGCGGCTGCTCGGCGACGGGTTCCCGCCGGCCGCGGACCGGGGCGGCGGCACGCTCCTGCACGCCCTGGGCTCGCTCGACCACGCGCGGATGCTGCCCCGCCTGCTCGCCCTCGGCCTGGACGTGCACGCCCGGACCAACGCCGGCGACACACCGCTGCACGCGGCGGCGAGGTCGTCGTCGGACGCTGCCGCCGACCTGGTCGAGGCGCTGCTGCGGGCCGGCGCCGACCCGCGGGCGGTGAACCACCGCGGGCAGCGCCCCGCGGACCTGGCCGGCACCCCCGAGGCGGCGGCCGTGCTGCGGGCATGACGGCGCGTCTCCCGGCTGGCGAAGGGGCACCGGGGTGACTATCTTCGTGGTCCATGACGGATGGCGACGGAGACGCCGAACCGCTGCGCGTGCCCCCGTGGCTCGCCGGGCTCGGCGCCGATCCGGACCGTCCCGCGGCCGGTGGGACCTTCCGCCCCGAACCGGCCGACGCAGCCACTCCCGTTCCCATAATCCAGGACGAGCCCGTCCCTGTAGATGAGACGCCGGGCGACGCGGCGGACTGGGCCGCGGCGCCGGACCGCGACGGCTGGCACGTCGCCGACGAACCGTCGGAACTGCGCGGGCTGTGGGTGTTCTGGCGGTCGCGGCTGATCGTGGCCGGCGTCGCCGCGGCCGTGTCGCTGCTGGTGATCCTGGCCGTGGCGGCGTACTTCGGCGACGACGATCCCGCTCCCGTCACCCCGCCGGTCGGCCTGCCCGCGCCGGCCCCGTCACCCACCGACGCGCCGTCCCTGACGCCGGACCCCGCGCCGGCCACGCCGTCGGAGGCCGCGCCCGCGTCGCCGTCCCCGGCCGCCGCGCGGACGACGTCCCCGCCGCCGAAATTCGGGCCGGTCTCGTTCGAGGCCGAGGCGCCCGGCAACACGCTCGGCGGCTCGGCGTGGGTGGACCGCTACCCCGGCGCCTCGGGCGGCTCGATCGTGCGCAATCTCGGCGACTGGGGCAGCCGCGCCGGCGACGGCGTGCTGCGCTTCAACAACGTCGACGTCCCGGTCGCCGGCGCGTACACGCTGAAGCTCTACCACGTGAACATCGACAATGAGCGCACCAGGACCGCCGTCGTCACGGTCGACGGCCGCGACCCGCAGCGGGTCACGCTCGACGGCGGCTCGACGTGCTGCACCGCGTCGACGCTGAAGGTCCAGCTCCGCGCGGGCGGCAACACCATCTCGGTCGCCAACCCCGACGGGCACGCGCCGTCGGTCGACCGCATCGTGCTGTCCCTGCCCTGACCCCGGGCCGCGGCGTGCCGAAATCGATCGCCGTCTTGACTGACGGTTGTTGATGTGTCTACCGTCTCAACACGCTTTTAACAAAGTTTCCTAACTGTTGGTGAGGTGAACGTGAAACGATCCCTTCGCCAGGTCCTCCTGGTCGGGGCCGTCGTCGCCGCCGTGGCCGGAGCGACCGCTATCGTGCCACTGGTCCAGGCAAACGCCGCCGCCGCATGCGCTCCGGCATGGAGCGCGTCGGCCGTCTACGTCAAGGACAACGTCGTCTCGTACCAGAGCCACAACTACACCGCCAAGTGGTGGACCACGAACGAGGTGCCGACCGCCAGCGGCCAGTGGGGCGTGTGGGCCGACAACGGGGTCTGCGGTGGCGGGACCGACCCGACCACCCCGCCGCCGACCTCGAAGCCGCCGACGTCGCAGCCGCCGACGTCGCAGCCGCCCACCTCGCCGCCGCCGCCCGGCGGCAAGAACGTCGTCGGCTACTTCGCCGAGTGGGGCGTCTACGCCCGCAACTACCACGTGAAGAACATCGTCACCAGTGGCTCGGCGGCGAAGCTGACCCACATCCTGTACGCCTTCGGCAACACCAGCGGCGGGCAGTGCTCCATCGGTGACTCGTACGCCGACTACGACAAGGCGTACACCGCGGCCGACTCGGTCGACGGCGTCGCGGACACCTGGGACACCGGCGCGCTGCGCGGCAACTTCAACCAGCTGCGCAAGCTCAAGCGGCTGTACCCGAACATCAAGGTGATCTGGTCGTTCGGCGGCTGGACCTGGTCCGGCGGCTTCACGCAGGCGGCGGCGAACCCGACCGGCTTCGCGAACTCCTGCTACAACCTGGTCAAGGACCCCCGCTGGGCCGACGTCTTCGACGGCATCGACATCGACTGGGAGTACCCGAACGCCTGTGGCCTCAGCTGCGACTCCAGCGGCCCGGCCAGCTACAACAACGTCATCACGGCGCTGCGCAACAAGTTCGGGCAGAACTTCCTGGTCACCTCGGCGATCTCGGCCGACGGCTCCAACGGCGGCAAGCTCGACGCCGCCGACTACGCCGCCGGCATCTCCAAGCTGAACCTGGTCTTCCCGATGACCTACGACTACTACGGCGCCTTCAGCCCGCAGGGCCCGACGGCCCCGCACTCGCCGCTGAACTCCTACTCGGGCATCCCGACGCAGGGCTTCTGGTCCGACGCGGCGATCCAGAAGCTCAAGTCCAAGGGCGTCCCGGCCAGCAAGATGCTCCTCGGCATCGGCTTCTACGGCCGCGGCTGGACCGGCGTCACCCAGGCCGGCCCGGGCGGCACCGCGACCGGCCCGGCGCCCGGCACGTACGAGCAGGGCATCGAGGACTACAAGGTCCTGAAGAACTCCTGCCCGGCCACCGGCACCGCCGGCGGCACCGCCTACGCCAAGTGCGGCAGCAACTGGTGGGGCTACGACACCCCGGCCACCATCGCGGGGAAGATGACCTACGCCAAGCAGCAGGGCCTCGGCGGAGCCTTCTTCTGGGAGTTCTCCGGCGACACCAGCAACGGCGAGCTCATCACCGCCATCAAGAACGGTCTCGCCTGACGCCTGAACGGTCTCGCCTGACCAACGTCGCGCCGCCGCAGCCGGTCCCGGGCTGCGGCGGCGCGGCCGCTTTCCGGCCCGTCACGACGGTCCGGCGGCCTTCTCCAGCGCGCGGATCTCGACCCACAGCGCGCGCAGCCGCTCGACCTCCCGGTCGCTGCGCCCGAAGACCTCGAGCATGTCGTCGACGTGGTGCCACTTCGGCGACCGCTCACCGATCCCGTTCAGCACCCGGAACACGGTCGACTTCGAGATCCCGACCTGTCCCGCGATCACACTGTACGAAGGTTCCCCGGCCTCCCGATGGGCTTCCATCAGTTCCTCGGCCAGCCGCCTGCGCAGTGCCCCCAACTTGACGGCGTCGTCCATCATCCAAGCATGCCGATGAATGGCGGCCCGGTAAAGCACGTCCGCGGGGCGCGGCGGCCGCGGGGATAGCATGATGGGACGATGGTGTTCCGTCGATCGAGCAGGCAGGACCGGGTCCGGCACGCATTGTCCGCCGCGGTGTACGAGGGCGACCGCCGGGCGCGGGAGCGGGTCGAGCGGTGGTGGGCCGCCGGCGGGGACGACCGCGAGAAGGTGTGGCGCGGGGCGTGGTTCCTGCTCAGCGCGGCGTCGTTCCGGTTCGGCAACCACGAGCGGCCGGCGCGGGTCGCCCCGGTGCTGGAGTTCCTGCTCGAGCCGGACCCCACCTCGGCCTACCGGCCGCAGGTCCGGCTGACCGCGTGCCTGCCGCAGACCGCCGCGGACCCGCCGAGCGGCGTGTACCTGGGCGACCCGTATGTCCAGAGCATCGTCGAGGCCGCCGTCGGGTTCCCGCACGAGCGGCTGCGGCAACGGCTGGCGGACCTGCTGGCGGGCACGGACCAGCCCGGACTGCTGGACGCCCTGGAGGTCGCGGTCCGGCCGTACGCGCGGCCGGGCCACCGGTTCATCGGCACCGCGCCGGCCGGGCGGGACGCGCGGCAGGACATGTGGCTCGGCGAGCAGGGTGCGCTGCTGCGCATCGTCCTGGCCAACCCCGAGCTGCCCCGCCCGCCCGCCGACCCCGGCGACGTCGACCTGGCGCTGCTCGCGGTGCTGAAGCAGCGGCCGGACCTGCTGCCCGCGTTCGACCAGGGGGCGCTCGCCGCGCGCCTCGTCGAGTACGCCGGCACCGATCTGCCCGAGGACGCCCTCGACCTGTGCCGCCGCGCGCTGCGCGGGTTCACGTCGCCGAAGGCCGTCGCGGTGGTGTGCGACCAGGCGGTCCTCGGCAACCCCGAGGCGGCCGCCGCGGCCCGCGACGCCGGCTACCGGCCCGCCTGGACGTCCGGCCTGCTGCTGCTCACCCGCCAGTTCGACGCGTACCGCGAGCACGACCCCGACGGGCGGGTCCTGCAGCTGGCGTGCGCCCTCGACAAGCCGGAGATCAGGGAGGACACCGTCGTCGGCCTGGTGCTGGCGCTCCTGGACACCGACCCTCCCGAGGACGTCGCCGCGGCGGTCCGCCGGTCCCTGCGCGACCTCGGCGCCGGGACCGGCGACTCGCTGCAGGACCTCCGCCGCCTGTGGATGCGCCGGGGGGTCCTGGCCCGTGCGGTGAAGCTGGAGCCGGAGGCGGTCGCGGCCGTCGTCGACGCGGGCTACCTGCCCGAGGACGACGAGCGTGCCCTGCTCCCGCTGCTGTTCCTCACCGAGCAGTTCGACCGGTACGACCGGGAGGACCCCGACGGCACGAAGCTGCGCGCCGCCCTGGCCGAGCGGCGCCACCCGTACGAGCACGAGCACTTCCGGACCGTCGCCGAGCGCAACGGGCGCGACGATCCGTGGCCGCCTTACGAGCCGCCCCCGGAGCGCTACCGGTCGGGTGTGCACGTCACCACCTGGCCGAGCAGCATGGGTGGTGGCGGCCACTCGTTCGGCGGGTACCCGTAGCTACTTGACGAGGACCGGCGCCTCCTCGGCCGCCTGCTCGGCGACGGGCGCGCGGCGGGAGGCGCCGGTGCGGGCGTGCGTCGAGTAGACGGTGAGGCCGACGAACGTGATGCCGCCGACGAGGTTGCCGATGACGGTCGGGATCTCGTTCCAGATGAAGTAGTCCGCGATCGAGAAGTCGCCGCCGAGCATCAGCCCGGACGGGAAGAGGAACATGTTGACGATGGAGTGCTCGAAGCCCATGTAGAAGAAGACCAGGATCGGCATCCACATGCCGATGACCTTGCCGGACACGCTGCTGGAGATCATCGCGGCGACGACGCCGGTCGAGACCATCCAGTTGCACAGGACGCCGCGGATGAAGAGGGTGAGCATGCCCGCGGCACCGTGGTCGGCGTAGCCGACCGTCCGGCTCTCACCGATCTTGCCGAGCGCCTGGCCGACGGCGTTCGGCTCGACCGTGAACGCGTAGGTGAAGATCACCGCCATCATCACGGCGACGGTCAGCGCGCCGGCGAAGTTGCCGACGAAGACCAGCCCCCAGTTGCGCAGCACACCGCGTAAGCGCACCCCGGGCCGCTTGTCGATCAGCGCGAGGGGCACCAGCGTGAACACGCCGGTGAGCAGGTCGAAGCCCAGCAGATACAGCAGGCAGAACCCGACCGGGAAGAGCAGGGCCCCGACGATCGGCTGGCCGGTCTGCACGGTGACCGTGACCGCGAACGCGGCGGCGAGGCAGAGGATCGCACCCGCCATGTACGCCCGGATCAGCGTGTCCCGGGTGGACATGAAGACCTTCGCCTCACCGGCGTCGATCATCTTCTTGGCGAGTTCAGGTGGGGTCACATACGACACAGCGTTGCTCCTCCGGGGCGGCTCAGGGATGGATCAGGGGGCGCCGCAGGCTTGATTGCTCGGACGTTTCCGGTGCGGGTCGAGTCTGCGGAGTACCTGTTACCAACATGTTGCGCGCTCGAAAGCCCCGGGTCACGTCGCGCTCACAGACGGCGCACACCCAGTGCGACGTCAGTCCTCCAGCGTCGCCCGGAGCCGGTCGACGGCGCGCGGGATCTCCGCGCGGTGCTTCGCCGCCGTCATCCAGGCCGGCAGCCGCGCGACCAGCGTCAACCCGCCCGTGCCGGGGCCGCGCTCGCGCAGCTTCGCGCCGACGAAGCCGCCGAGAATGTCCAGGTGCCGGCGGTTGAACGCCCACAGGACCCGCCCGCCGCAGCACTCGGCGCGCAACCACAGCGGCCCGCCGAAGAACGGGTCGACCGGGCCGCCCCACACGGAGGTCGCCCCGGCCGGCTCCCACGCGGCGGCGTAGCCGCAGGCGGCGCACGTCAGCCGGCGCGGCCACGACGCAACCCACCGGCTCCCGGTGGGCCGTGCGGCATTCACGGCGCGGCCGCCGCAGCGCGGGCACCCCACCAGGATGTCGTCCGCCGCCAGCTCGTACAGGCTGACCTGCGGATCCTGGAAGCGCGGCCGGTCCATCAGCGGGCGTGCGCGACGGCCAGCCGGCTCGCCAGCTCGGCGCTGCGGGCCGCGAACGGCGCCCAGGCCTGCGGCGTCCGCTCCAGGAACCGCCGCGCGTTGGCCTCCCGGCAGTCGCGCTGCGTCCAGGTGCACAGCCGGCCGCCCTTGACGTGGAAGCGGACCAGGAGGTCGTCGGCCCAGCCGTACACCTCACAGTCGGCGGCGCCGTCGACCGTCACCTTCTGCTCCGCGACGAGCCAGTCGATCGCCTCGAGCTCCTCCTGTACACGCTGTGCGACCTCGAACGCGAGACCCTCCGACGCCCGGTCCCGCTGCCGCGTGAGCAGCTCCCGCACCGCGTCGATCGCGGCCCGCTCCCGCCGCAGCACCCCGGCCGTGGTGGCGACGAGGGTGTCGCGGTCGGCGGCGTCGACCCCGCGGATGCGGGCCATGTCGCGCTCCGAGCCGGTGAGCCGGTCGCCGGTGTACCCGAGCGGCAGCACCCGGCCCAGCCCGTTGAGCGCCAGCCGCGCCTTCGTCCCGCCCAGGTACGGGCCGAACACGTCCTGCACATCGGGTGTGAAGGGTCCGTAGTCGACGACGAGCCGCGGCACCCCGCCGCGGTGGTCGAGGCGCAGGTAGATCGGCACCTCCAGGCCGCCGCGGATCCGGTTCCAGCGCGGCTTCGAGCGCTCCAGCAGGTTGCGCTCCAGCCAGGCCGCCTCGTGCACCGAGTCGCACACGACCGCCTCGACCCGCACGATCTGCGTCACCATCCGCTTGAGGTGCCGCCTGCCGCGCAGGTCCGACCAGTACGAGCCGACCCGCTGCCGCAGGTCGGTGGCGCGCCCGATGTACAGGACCTTGCCGCTCTCGTCGCGGAACCGGTACACACCGGGCGTCTTCGGCAGGCTCGCCACCGCCGCCCGCACCGCCGTCGTCACGCCCGGCATCCTACGGTCCCCAGCTGGGCGGTCACCGCCAGGTGAGCTGCTTGGTGAAGCGCAGCAGCGTCCCGGTCCCGTCGACCGACACGACGTCGAGCCCGTCCACCACGGCCGCGACCAGCTGCAGCCCCCGCCCCGAGTCCGACCACAGGTCGCCGGGCCGCACGCCGGCCGGGTCGAAGCCGCCGCCGTCGTCCGTCACCTCGATCACGCAGCGGTCGCCGTCCACGCTGACATCGACGTGGTACGTCGTGGCGAGGCCGGCGTGCTCGATGACGTTGGTGCACGCCTCGGTCAGCGCCAGCCGGATGTCGTCGCGGCAATCCTGCTCGACACCCGCCCCGGCCAGGGCACCGTCCAGCATGCGGCGGGTCTGCCCCACCCGTGCCGACTCCCGCGGCAGATCCAGCGACATCTGCAGATGCACCGCGTCGGTCATG
Organism: Dactylosporangium sp. CA-152071; assembly: GCF_050936335.1. Lineage (NCBI taxonomy): Bacteria > Bacillati > Actinomycetota > Actinomycetes > Micromonosporales > Micromonosporaceae > Dactylosporangium > Dactylosporangium sp. CA-152071. Next base: position 761,893 of record NZ_JBNJMZ010000002.1, read on the forward strand.
AGCTCGCTCCCGCCTCGTCCGGATGCCGCACGGGGTACCCCATGAACGCCCACCCGTAACGGCCAACGATCGCGACGGCCGGTTCGTCGCCGGGTCGGGGGCGGAAAAAGCCTGCTGCGGTCAGGGCAGCCAGGCCATGACCCGGGCGGAGGCGTCCAGGCCGTCCGCCGGGACCAGCTTCGCGGTCCGGGCGGCGAGATCCACGATGACGATCTGCTTGTCGACGACCGCGGCGAGCACCTCGGCGTCCTTCACCGGCTGCCAGGTCTGCGGGTCGTCGTACAGGCGGACGTCGATGCCGCCGTCGGGCAGGGTGACGGTCGGCTCGGCGCCGATCGCCCGCGTCGCGGGGTCGATGGACTGGAACGTGCGCTTCTCCATGGTGTACAGCAGCGGACGGCAGCTGCCGGGGACGAAGAGCACGCTGTGGGTGCCGCCGGTGGCGCCGGCGAGCGCGATGTCGGAGCCGGTGAAGGTGCCGGCCTTGCTCAGCTCGGCGTCGCCGGTGCGCTCCCGCAGGTGCAGCGCGTCCTTGGTGGAGCCGGCCGTGGCCGCGACCCGCTTGCCGCACTCGGCGGTGGGGTGCCACATGCTCGGCGAGTCCACCAGCTTCGGGGTCTTGCCGCCGAGCACCGCGACCGTCGTGGTGTCGGCCTTGATGACGGGCGCCGTGGCGGTGATGTCGACCGAGATGCTGTCCGGGAGGCTCTTGCGCCGGTCGAACTTCAGGTGCGTGTCGTCCAGCCACTCGCCGCAGTCCAGCTCGGTCGTGGCCGTCACCGTCGTCGCGCCCAGCGTGTACTTCGCCGACTTGACCTTGTCGACGACGGTCACCTTGCCGGCGAAGTCGGCGACGACGAGCTCCTCGCCGCGCAGGTACGAGACCCGCTTGCTGTCCGGCGAGGTGCGCAGGCACAGCTTGTTGGTCGACGCGTCCCCGGCGACCTTGCGCTCGCTGCCGTCGGCGATGGTGCGGGCGGTCACGACCTTGCCGCTGCGGTAGACGAACGTCTTGTGGTCGGCGGTGACCTCGTATTCGAAGTCGGAGGAGCGCGGCACGTCGAAGGGCGCGATCGACAGGTGCCCGTCGGCCTCCTGGGTGAGCAGCTTCAGCCCGCCGGTCGTCGTGACGAGCAGCTTGCCCGCGACCTTCGGCGGCGGCTGCGGCGACGGCGAGGACGACGCGCCCTGCGACGCCTTCGAGCCCCCGCCCGAACCACAGCCCGCCAGGCCGATCACCACCGCTGCGAGCACCACGAACTGACGGCGCATGCCGTGCCCTCCCCCCGTCGGACGCCTTTTGTAACACATCGCCACCTCGCCGACCGCCCCGTCGTGACGGGCGGCACTCCGCCGGCGGCGCGCGGGCCTGCGGTCACCCGCCGGGCGCGGGCATGCGGCAGGATCGTCCGTCATGGACGCGTTCGTCATGCCGTGGAAGGCGTCCGCCGCGACGGCGTCGAGACCTGCGCCGCGAAGATCGTGTATGTCACCGTCGCCCCCGACGGCTCCGGCAAACGCCCCGTGCCCGCCGCGCTGCGGAGCGTGCTGTGCGCACCTCACGGCATCGACGAGGCGCGGTCTGGTTAGCTTTGCGCCGTGCGAATTGCCGTCCTTGGCCCACTTGAGGTCCATACGCAGACCGGGGCGCCGGTGGAGATCGCCGGGGTGCGGCTGCGGATGCTGCTCGCCCGGCTGGCGCTCGAGGCGGGCCGGCCGGTGTCGGCGGAGCTGCTGATCGACGACCTGTGGGGCGAGGACGCGCCGGCCGGGGCGGCGGCCGCGCTGCAGGGGCTCGTGTCCCGGCTGCGGCGCGCGCTGGGCGACGCCGGCGGCGTGGAGCTCGTCGCCGGCGGATACCGGCTGACGGTGCGGCGGGAGGACGTCGACGCGCACCGGTTCGAGGACCTCGCCGCGCAGGGCCGGCGGGAAGCGCCCGCGCAGGCGGCCGTCACCCTCGACGCGGCGCTCGGCCTGTGGCGGGGCGCGGCGCTGACGGACCTGCAGGACGCGCCGTTCGCGCGGACCGTCGCCGCCGGGCTGCACGAGCGCCGGCGGGACGTCGCCACGGACCTGTTCGAGGCGGAGCTGGAGCTGGGCCGGCCCGCCGAGGTGCTGCCGCGGCTGGGCGCCCTGGCCGCCGAGCACCCGCTGAGCGAGCGCCTCGCCGGACTGCGGATGCAGGCCCTGGCCGCGACCGGCCGCCAGAGCGACGCCCTCGCCGTGTACGAGGAGATCCGCGGACGGCTCGGCGACGAGCTCGGCGTCGACCCGGGCGCCGCGCTGAAGGAGCTGCACCTGGCGCTGCTGCGCGGCGAGATGGAGCAGCCGGCCAAGCGGGCCGAGACGGTCGCGCCGAGCCGGCTGCCGGCGCAGCTCACCAGCTTCGTCGGCCGGGACGCGGAGCTGGCGCAGCTCGCCGCGCTCCTGGACGCCAACCGGCTCGTCACCGTCGTCGGTCCCGGCGGCGCCGGCAAGACGCGGCTGGTGCTGGAGGCCGCGAGGGGCGGACGAGCTCGGGTGTGGTTCGTGTCGCTCGCCGCGGTCAGCGACCCCGACCACCTCGCCGACGCCGTCGTCGCCGCCCTCAACGCCTCAGACGGCCGGCTCTACGAGGGCGGCCACACCACCCTGGACCGGGTCGTGGAGCTGCTCGACGTCGGCGACGCCGTGATGCTGCTGGACAACTGCGAGCACCTCGTCGACGCCGCCGCCGAGCTCGTCGACCACCTCCTGGCCCGGCTGCCGCGGCTGCGGATCCTCGCCACCAGCCGCGAGCCCCTCGCCATCACCGGTGAGGCGCTGTGCCACCTCGGGCCCCTCGACGTGCCCCGCGACTCGGTGGAGCCCGAGGAGGCCGCCCGGGCGGCGGCGGTGCGGCTCTTCGTGGACCGCGCGGCCACGGTGCGGCCCGGGTTCGCGCTCGACGAGTCGACGGTCGACCACGTGGTGGAGATCTGCTGGCGGCTCGACGGGATGCCGCTCGCGCTGGAGCTCGCCGCCGCGAAGCTGCGGTCGATGAGCGTGGACCAGATCGCCCGGCGGCTCGACGACCGGTTCCGCCTGCTCAGCTCCGGCAGCCGGTCCGCGCTCCCCCGCCAGCGCACCCTCCTCGCCGTCGTCGAATGGAGCTGGGACCTGCTCGAGGAGCCGGAGCGGGTCCTCGCCCGCCGGCTGGCGACCTTCCCCGGCGGCGCGACCACGGCGGCCCTGGAAGCGGTCTGCGCCGACGGTACGCTGCCCGCCCGCGACATCTTCTACGTGCTCGACGCGCTGGTGGAGAAGTCGATCGCCGGACGGTCCGGCGACCGGTACCGGATGCTGGAGACGGTCCGCGCGTACGCGCTGACCCGCCAGGAGGGCGACGACATCGGCGAGCGGTTCTGCCGCTACTACCGGGACCTCGCCGAGGAGCACGACCCGCTGCTGCGCACCCGGGACCAGCTCGCGGCGATCGCGGTCTTCGACGCCGAGCACGACAACCTCGCGCACGCGCTACGGCTGGCCGTGGACGCCGGCGACACGGCGACGGCCGAGCGGTTCGTCGGCGCGATGTTCTGGTACTGGGGCATGAGCGGCATGACGGCCCAGTTCGAGACGTACCTGCGCTACGGCGGCGCGCTGCCGCAGCAGGCCCGGACGGCGTTCGGGGTGGTGCGGGCCAGCATGGACGTCGACTCGGCCGGCGCCCGCGAGTTCCACCCCGCGCGGCCGCTGATGCGCATGACGCAGCTGGCGCACACCACCGAGGAGTCCGACCTGCTCGAGGCGCTGGACTCGCCCGACCCGTGGATCCGGGCGAGCGCGCACTGGGCGAAGGACTTCCTGCTCACCGAGGAGGGCGACCTGCGCTCCGGCGCCGCGTCCCGGCGGGCCGCCCTCGAAGGGTTCGAGGCGGTCGGCGACCGGTGGGGGCTCGTGCTGAGCCTGCTGCCGCTGGGCCGCGACCACTCGCTGCGGCGCGAGCACGGCCCGGCGATCGCCGCGTTCGAGCGGGCCGTCGTGCTCAGCTCCGAGCTCGGCGTCGAGGACTACCTGTACCTGAGCCGGGCGCGGCTGGCCCGGGAACGCCGGCGCAGCGGGGACATCGACGGCGCGCTGCGCGACATCAGGGCCGCGCAGCGCCGGGCCCGCGAGCGCGGCCACCGCCGGATGGAGGTCAACATCCTGGTCGGCCTCGCCAACGTGCACCGCCTCGCCGGCGACCTCGCGCAGGCCGACCGGACCCTCGACGAGCTGGAGGCGCTGGTGCGGCGCGGCGCCATCCCCGAGCCACTGGCCCGCGACCTCATCGTCAGCACCCGGTTGGAGAACCGTCTCGCCGAGGGGGACGTGACGCCGGCCGCGGCGCTGCTGCCCGAGGCGGTCGCGTCGCTCGTCGCGCAGGGCTACAGCGCCGGTCTGGCGTGGGCGGCCGAGCTGCTCGCCGGGCTCCTCGCGCTGCGGGACCGCCCCGGGGACGCTGCCGCGGCGCTCGGCATGAGCGAGGCGATCCGCGGCGAGTTCGACCACGGCGAGCCCGAGCTGCGCGCCCTCGCCGACCGGCTGACCGCCCGGCTCGGCGACGAGGGCTACGCCGAGGCGTTCCGGCGCGGCGCCGGCACGCCGCGACCCGACGCGATCGCCCGGGTCGTCGCCCTCGCCACCGGCTGAAACACCGCCTGAAACACCGGCCGAAACACCGGCCGAAACACCGGCTATCCGGCGGTCGCGGGAGGTCATTCCGGCGACCCGGTGAGCGCGGCGAGGACCTCGTCGAGGGTGGGCCGGCGCAGGCCCAGCTCGTCGGCGGTGACGCCGGCCGCGTCCAGCCGCCGCACCAGCGCCGACAGCAGCATCGGGTCGGTGGCCGGCACGGTGAGCAGGCCGCCGGCGTCGCGGGCCGGGACGGCGCCGGTCAGCTCGGTGAGGATCCGGGTGATCGCGTCCGTGTCTGCGGGCACCGACGGGTGGACGTGCAGGATCTGGCCGCCGACGCGCCGCCGCAGCTCCCCCGGCCGGCCTTCCGCGAGCACGCGGCCCCGGTCCAGGACCACGATCCGGTCGGCGCACCGCTCGGCCTGCGCGGGGTCCCGCGTCGTGAACAGCACCGTGCCGGCCCGGTCCAGGTCATCGGCGGGGTCATCGGCGGGGTCGTCGGCGGGCTCGTCGAGCAGCCGGACCGGCGTGGCCGTCTTCGTCCAGCCGGCGTCAGGTCGTACCGACGCCGCCAGCACTGCCAGGAGGGTCGTCTTGCCCGCCCCGGCGGGGCCGAGGACGGCGGTGACCTGTCCGGCGGTGACCCGCAGGTCCACCCCGTCCAGCGCCACCGCGTCCCCGAACCGTTTGACCAGACCGCCGGCCTCGATCGCGTACCGCATCGCTTACTGCGCGTCGCCGTTGAACTTCGAGGTCGACCAGAAGTAGCCGAGCACCGCGAGCCCGGCGCACCAGCCGACCGCCAGCCACCCGTTGTAGCCGATGCCGGTGCCGAGCAGCAGGCCGCGGAGGGTCTCGATGGCCGGCGTGAACGGCTGGTACTTCGCGATCGGCTGGAACCAGCCGGGCATGGCGTGGATCGGCACGAACGCGCTGGACAGCAGCGGCAGCAGGATCAGCGGCAGCGCGTTGTTGCTGGCCGCCTCGGCGCTCGGGCTGATCAGGCCCATCCCGACCGCGATCCAGGTGACCGCCAGGGCGAAGAGCACCAGCAGCCCGAACGCGGCCAGCCACTCCAGGACCGAGGCGTCCGTGGACCGGAAGCCGATCGCCACGCCGACGGCACCGACGAGCACCACGCTCGCCACCGACTGCAGGACGCTGCTGATGACGTGGCCGATGAGGACGGCGCCGCGGTGGATCGCCATCGTGCGGAAGCGGGCGATGATGCCCTCGGTCATGTCGTTGGAGACGGAGACCGCGGTGCCGATGACGGTGCTGCCGATGGTCATCAGCAGCAGGCCGGGCAGCAGGTAGGCGATGTACTCCGAGCGGCCGCCGCCGATGCCGGCGCCCATGACGTCGCCGAAGATGTACACGAACAGCAACAGCAGCATGATCGGGGTGAGCAGCAGGTTCAGGGTCAGCGACGGGTAGCGGCGCGCGTGCAGCAGGTTGCGGCGCAGCATCGTGCCGGAGTCCCGGACGGCGAAGGCGTTCATCACACAGTCTCCTTGTTGGTGGTGTGGGCGCTGGTGCGGGCGTCGCCGGTCAGGGCGAAGAACACGTCGTCGAGGTCGGGCGTGTGGACGGTCAGCTCGTCGGCCTCGACGTCGGCGGCGTCGAGCCGGTCGAGGATGGACCGGAGGTCCCGCTGGCTGCCGTCGCTCGCGATCTGCAGCGCGAGGGACTCGTCGTCGCGGGCGGCGTCGAGCAGCGCCAGGCCCGCCGCCTGGTAGGCGACCGGGTCGGTGAAGCGGAGCCGGACGTGCCCGCCGGGGACGAGCCGCTTCAGCTCGTCGGCGGTGCCCTCGGCGACGATCTTCCCGCCGTGCAGCACCGCGATCCGGTCGGCGAGCTGGTCGGCCTCCTCCAGGTACTGGGTGGTGAGGAAGACGGTGGCGCCGTCGCCGACGAGCTCCCGGATGATCTGCCACATGTTGTGCCGGCTGCGCGGGTCGAGGCCGGTGGTGGGCTCGTCGAGGAAGATGACCCGAGGGTGGCCGACCAGGGTCATGGCGAGGTCGAGGCGGCGCTTCATGCCGCCGGAGTAGGTGGAGGCGGGCTTCTGCGCCGCGTCGGTGAGCGCGAACCGCTCCAGCAGCTGCGCGGCGGTCCGGCGGCCGTCGCGCTTGGACAGGTGGTGCAGGTCCGCCATGAGCAGCATGTTCTCCTCGCCGGTGATCAGAGCGTCGACGGCGGAGAACTGGCCGGTGACGCCGATCGCGGCGCGCACGGCCTGCGGGTCGGCGGCGAGGTCGTGTCCGCCGATCCGGATGCCGCCGGAGCCCGGGCCGGGCGAGACGAGCGTGGAGAGGATCTTGACGGCGGTGGTCTTGCCGGCGCCGTTCGGTCCGAGCAGGGAGAAGATCGTGCCGGCGGGGACCTCGAGGTCGACGCCGCCGAGCACGAGCTTGTCGCCGTAGGACTTGCGCAGTCCGTGCGCCGCGATGGCCAGGTTCGTCATGGTGGTGGCTCCTTCTACAGGCTGTGGACGCCTCTACAGGCTGTGGGCGGCGATGTCGCCGGTGGCGGTGGTGGCGCGGATGGTCAGGTCGGCGGTGCCGGTGTTCCTCAGCGCGTTGTGGATGCGGCCGTGGCTGGTGCCGGCGTCCAGGGCGGCGGACACGCCCGGCGCGGCGCCGACCGTCACGTCGCCGGCCTGGGTGCGCAGCACGACCTCGCCGCGGACGGCCTCGGTGATGCGGATGTCGCCCTTGGCGGTGCTGATCTGTGCGGGGCCGTTGAGGCGGCCGACGCTGACGTCGCCGGCGAGCGTGGTGAGCCGGACGCTGCCGACCTCCTCGAGGTCGACCGCGCCGTGCGCGCCGTCGTAGGCGACGTCGCCGAACCGGCCGGCGGCCCGCAGGTCGGCGCTGGCCGCCTTCACCTCGAGCCGGGACCCGGCCGGCAGCTGGACGGTCACGTCGACGGAGCCGGACGCCCCGAGGATCTGGTGCCCGGCGTCGGCCTCGATCCGCAGGACGCCGTCGGCGTACTCGACGGTCGTCCGCTCGGCGATCTTGACGTCGCGGCCCTTGGCGGCGTCGGCCGGCAGCACCTCGACGGTCGTGTCGGCGCGGTCGCCGGCGATGAACCGCACGCGGCCGGCGGGGATGTCGAGGACGGCGGAGATGGGGGCGGGGGTGTCGAACGTCTGCATGGTGGGCTCGCTTCCCTGGTCCGTGTGCCCGCCGTTCTGGCGTGCACAAGGACCATCGCGAGCCCCGCTGACAGCGCACTGACAGCGCGCAGATCCCGGCTACCTCGGCCAGCGGTCCAGCTCGGCCAGGAGGCCGTCCACCTGCGGATACGGCGCGTCAGCGATGTCAGCGGGCGACTCGCCGTCGCGGGTGCGGCGCCCGGACTCGCTGATGAGGATCTGGAAGACGCCGGCGAGGGCGATCCCCTGCAGGCGGGCGACCTCCGGCGCGACGCCGGAGGTCTCGGCGATGGCGGCGGCGAGCGCGGTGGCCTGCCGGTCGCTCATCTCCAGGGCGAGCCGGTGCGCAGCCGGGCTGATCGCCGGCGGGCTGTTCGTCGACCCGTTCGTGCGGCGGGCCGGCCTCGAGCGGGCCGCCTGGATCAGCGCCACCTCGGTCGTGGCCGGGCTCGCCGTCTTCACCCTCCTGCACGGCGCCGGCTACGTGTTCGTCGCCGCCGCGCTGGTACTGGTCGCCGCGGGCCTGCGCGTCGCCGGCGTCGTCGCCGGCGTGAACGTGCTGCGCGGCCTGCCGCCGGAGCGCACCACGATCGGGGTGGCCCTCACCGACACCGCCACCGAGGTGACCTCCGGCGCGGGCATCGCTGTCACCTGCACGATCCTCGCCGCCCTCTTCACCGGCACCATCACCGCCCCGCACTGGAGCGCCGCGCAGACCGCCCAGTTCGACGGGGCGGTCACCGTCGCCGGCCTGACGCTGACGACGGCCGCCGCCGCCCTCGTCGGCTGGGCCCTCCTGCGCACCCGCCGCGCCGCCACACCCTCAGCACCGCCCCGCTCCGCCGGTGCCAGCGGGCAGCCTGCTCACGCCAGCGGGCCGTCGCGGAACGGGTAGCTCTCCGGGTACAGCCGCTTCAGCCGCCGCGTCGCGATCCAGGCGACGACCGTGATCGACAGCGGCCCGCCGAGCACCGTGACCAGCCAGACCGGGTGCGGCATCCCCACCGGCTGCGCCCCGCGCACGGCCAGCACACCGAAGATCCAGGCGGTGATCGTCGAGGTGATCGGCGCCAGCAGCGGATGCCCGTCGTCGGCGCGGAAGAGGCCGGTGACGACCAGCCAGATCGACTTGAAGAACCAGATCACCGGCAGGATCAGGATCAGGAAGTTCACGATGCCGGGCAGGCGGGCGTCCAGCCAGGGGAACGCGACGCTGAAGCTCCAGAAGTAGGCCACGAAGACCACCACCGTGCCGATCGGCCACAGCAGCTGGCGGGCGGTGGCGAGCCGGGCGCCCCTCCGCGCGGCCACGACGAGGGCCAGGCTCACCACCACGGACACCCCGATGCCCGCCACGGCGGTCAGGATCGTGGACAGCGCGATCTCGCCGAGCCGGTCCTCGGCGGCGGCGAACGTGTAGACGCGGCCGTTGACGACGGCGTTGGAGGCCTCGGGCTTGGCCTGTCCCGGCTGGTACGGCGCGCTCACGACCCGGCCGAAGCCCTGGTAGACGATCGCGACGACGACGAGGGTCGCGAGGCCCAGCAGCGAGCGCAGCCGGTTCAGCCCGCCGATCGCCTCGTCGAGCCCGCCGAGGTACAGGCCGCGGGGCTGGAAGAAGAAGTTGGGCACCCGCCAGATGCTGAAGCTGTCCGTGCCGTTCCTGACGCTTCCCGGTGAACCCGACATCGCCGTCTCCCGTCCGCTGGTGAGCCGAGCGTGGCACGGCGGTTGCGGACGGTCATCGGGCGACGGGCCACCACCCGGCGCCCGCCCGGCTCGGGCGCCCCGCCCCATCGCTCGGGCGGCCCGCCCCCACGGCTCGCCGGCGCGGCCGACCGGCGCGCGCCGCCCACCGCGACGGCGGTGGATGTCTGGAACATCGCGACCGGGCGATGCCGCACCGGCGGATGCCCGTCCCGCCGCCGCGGGGGTACACGGCGCGGTACACGCTCAGGGCACGCGGTAGCCGTGGAACCGGACGGGCCGGCGGACCACGAAGCCGAGCCGTTCGTACACCCGGATCGCGCCGGTGTTGCTCGACGCGACGTGCAGGAACGGGCGCTCGCCACGGCCGGTGATCCGGCCGATGGCCGCCCTCGTCACGCGCGCGGCGAGGCCACGGCCGCGGGCGCTCGGGGCGGTGCACACGGCGCTGATCTCGGTCCACCCCGGCGGCCGGAGCCGCTCGCCGGCCATGGCGACCAGCGCGCCGTCCTCGCGCACGCCGTGAAACGCCCCGAGCTCGGCGGTCCGCGCCCAGAACGGCCCGGGCCGCGCCTGCTCGGTGAGCGCCAGCATCTCCTCGACGTCGCCCGGGCCGAGCTCCACCACCCCATCGGCGGGAGCTTCCGGCTCCGCCCGGTCGAGGACCATCTGGAACCCGTCCAGCTCGAACACCGGCTCCCACGACGCCGGCGGCGTGACGTCGGCGCTGAACAGGTCGGCGAACCCGCCGCTGCCCAGCAGCCGCGCCAGGTCGTCCCAGTCGGCCGCCGTCGGCCGCACGGGCACCGCCACGAACGTCGAGACGCCCTCCTGGTACGTCGCGGCGTCGCCCACCCGCCGGGCCAGGTGCGCGTGCGCGCCGCGCAGCGACTGCCCCACCGGATCGTCGAGTACTTCCACCATGTCGCCCCCTCGTCGTGGACGATCATCCTGTCAGGCCCGCGATCCACGGTGAGCACCCGGCACCGTGATCTACAGGGTCCCGAAGCACCCGTCCGGGTCGTACGCCGCCTTGACGGCCCGCAGCCGGGGCAGGTTGGCGCCGAAGTACGCCTCGGCGGCGTCGGGCAGGTCCGGGTCGGGGAAGTTCTGATACACGCCACCGGACCGCCACGGCGCGGGCAGCCGGTAGGAGCCGTCCAGCCACCGCAGCGCCTCGGGTGCGTCGCCCGGGTCGGCGGTGGCGACGTGGTGCAGCAGGAACCGTTCGGCGCGGTGGACGAACGCGGTGGCGTGCGGCGCGACGCGGTTGTAGGCGCCGCCCATCGGCATGAGGTCCAGGGTCCGCGACTGTCCCGGGCGGCGGCCCTCCGTCAGCTGCCGGAGCAGCGCGTCGACCGCCGCGCCGGGCAGCGGGCGGGCGAAGAAGCCCGACCTGCTGAACGTGTGCCGGCCGGTGTGGTCCGCGCCGGCGGCCAGCAGCCGCTTCGTCTCGCGGTGCGACGCCGCCCGCCGCTCGTCGGACGCGGGCGCGGCGCCGACCAGCGCGACGCACTCGTCGAGGACGGCGTCCGCCGCGGCCGGCGGGCCCGCCATCGTGCCCACCACCGACGCGGCGGGTGGCAGGGCGGGGTCCGCGGGCACGGTGAGGTGCAGGCTGGCGGCGAGCTCGTCGGGTGCCGACGGCGCCCACGCCTGCCACGCCCGCACGACGGCGGCCGCGTGACGCAGCGGCCAGGTCAGCCGGAAGCCGAGCATCGGCGGTGCGGGCACCGTGGCGAACGTCAGCGCGGTGACGGCGCCGAACCGGCCGGTCCCGCCGCGCAGCGCCCAGAACAGGTCGGCGTGGGTGCGCTCGTCGCAGGTGACGACCCGGCCGTCGGCGAGGACCACCTCCGCGGCGCGCAGCCGGTCGCAGGTGAGGCCGTGCAGGCGGCCGAGGACGCCGAGCCCGCCGCCGAGGGTCAGGCCGGCGATGCCGACGCCCGGGCCGCAGCCGGCCGGGATCGTCTGGCCGGTCCCGTCGAGCGCGTCGTACACGCCGGCGAGGGTCGCCCCCGCGCCGACGCGGACCGTGCCGTCGCCCACCGCCACCGCGCGCATCGGCGCCAGGTCGATGACCACGCCGGTGGTGGTGGAGCGGCCCGCGAAGTCGTGCCCGCCGCCGCGCAGGACGGCGGGCAGTCCCTCCTCCCGGACGAACGCGACCGTCGCGGCGACGGCCGCCGGCGTGCCGCACCGCACCACCGCGAGGGGCCGCACGTGGTGGAACCGTGGGTCGGCCGGCCGCCGCAGCGTCTCGAACCGAGCGGACCCCGGCAGCGCCACCTCGTCCGCGTCCCGGGCGAGCGCCGCCCAGCCGGCCGCCGTCGTCTGCGTCATGGCCGCGACGGTACGACGGCAGGCGGGGACGGCGCTTGAACGAATCGGGCACCCGGCCTCAGGACAGGATCTCGACGTAGCCGTCGGTGCCGTCGACGCGGATGCGCCGGCCGTCCTCGATGGCGGTGGTGGCGCCGACGACGGCGACGACCGCTGGCAGGCCGTATTCGCGGGCGATGACGGCGCCGTGGGTCATCTGGCCGCCGACCTCGGTGACCAGTCCGGCGATCGCCACGAACAGCGGGGTCCAGCTCGGGTCCGTGTAGGCGGTGACGAGGATGTCGCCCGGTTCGAGGTCGGCGTGCGCGAGGTCCAGCACGACGCGGGCGCGGCCCTCGACGACGCCCGCGGACACCGGCAGTCCCGCCAGCGCGCCCGCCGGGACGTCGTCGCGGCGGTACGCGCCGGTGATCGCCTCGCCGTCCGAGGTGAGCACGCGGGGTGGGGTGAGCGTCGCGTACGAGCGGAACTCCTCCCTGCGGCGGTCGATCAGCGACGCGTCGGCGTGGCCGGTGCGCACGACCTCGTGCAGCTCGTCGAAGCGCAGGTGGTAGACGTCGTCGCGGTCGCGGAGCACTCCGGCGCGGACGAGGCGGCCGGCCTCCTCCAGCAGCGCCTGCTTGTAGATGAAGTAGCGGCTGACCATCCCGTACTTCGGGTATTCGCGGTACCCGATGAACGTCCGCACCCGGTCGATCTTCTGCTTGGTCTCGCCGGCCTTCGCGGCGCCGTCCGGGAGGGCGCGCAGGCGCTCCAGCAGCTCCTGCTCCTTCGCGAGGGCGTCCCGCCGGCCCTCCTCGAAGCGCCGGGCGGCGGCGCCCGGCGCGAAGTTCCTGACGTTGCCGAGGATCACGGGCACGAGGGTCGCGGGCTCCTCGCTCCACCGCGGGCGGGTGATGTCGATCTCGCCGGCGCAGCGCATCCCGTACATGTCGAGCCACGCCTCGATGGCGTCGCGCGCCTCGGGACCGCCGGGCAGCTTCGCCATGTCCTCCAACGAGAACTCGGCGTGCTCCAGGTAGGCCACCAGGTCCGGGTGCGGGCGGATCACGTCGGCGACGTCCAGCAGCGCCAGGCCCATCTCCGACGTGACGTTGTGCGGCACGGACTGGGTCAGCGGGTCGGACGCGTTCTTCTCCCCCAGCCACGTCTCGAGGTGCTCGTTGAGCCACCAGGCGGCCTCCATCGCCGACATGAACACCTGGTGGCTGCGCCGGTCGAACAGGAGCCGCCGCAGCTCCTGGAGGTCGGCCTGGACGAAGTCGAGCAGCGCCGTCCCTGACAGCGGGCGGATGGCCTCCCGCAGTTCGGCGATCGAGGCCTGGTGCTGCGCGATCAGGTCGACGACGACGGCCGGGTCGGTCGGGAGCTCCTCCGGCGTGGCGCCGGTCGGCAGCAGGGGCGGGGCCGTCCCGTCCGGCGCCGTCGCGATGTACCCGTCGCGGTCCAGGACGGTCCGCAGCGCGTCGCCGGTCAGCGGGTCGGACCTGCCGATCATCTCCAGCAGCGCGGCCCGGCCGGCCGGCGCGGCGACCCGCGCGGTCACGTCGACGAACAGCCGGCCGCCGGCCTCCGCCATCGGCGCGGGGGTCGTCATCTGCCAGAACGAGAGCCCGAGCGGCTTCATCGCGTCGGTCATCATCTGCTGGTGGCCGACGGAGAGGTACACGTGGTTGGCCCCGTCGGTGGTCGCCGGGATCGGGAACAGCGTGGTGATCGGCCGGCTCTGCACGACGTGCAGGTCGTCGCCGGCCAGGCACCACTCGATGTCCTGCGGGCGGCCGAAGTGCGCCTCGATCCGCCGGCCGAGCTCCGCCAGCCGCACGACCTGCGCGTCGCTGAGCGCGGGCAGGGCCTGCTCGTCGGGGTCGATCTCCCGTTCTGACGTGCCGCCCGCCGGCGCGGGGTCGACGGCGAGCCGCTTGACGCCGATCCTCCTGGCGACGATCGTCCCGCCGCGCACCGTGTACGAGTCGGCGTTCACCAGACCGGACACGAGCGCCTCGCCGAGTCCGTTGACCGCCTCGACGCAGACGGACCGCCGGTCGCCGGTGACGGGATCGGCGGTGAACATGACGCCGGACGCCTCCGGCAGGACCATCCGCTGGACCACCACCGCCATGTGCGCCGCGCCGTCCGGGATGCCGTTGCGTCGCCGGTACAGCACGGCGCGGTCGGTGAACAGCGACGCCCAGCACCGGCTGACGTGCCGCAGCACCTCGGCGGCGGGCACGTTGAGGTAGGTGTCCTGCTGGCCGGCGAACGACGCGGACGGCAGGTCCTCGGCGGTCGCGCTGGACCGGACGGCGAACGTCACCTGCGCGCCGAACCGTCCAAGGGCGGTGGTGATCGCGGCCGCCACGTCGTCCGGGATCGCGGCGTCCTCGATCGTGCGACGGATCCGCGCGTTCGGCGCCGCCGGGTCCGGCGACGGTACCGCCGCCATCACCCGCTGGAAAGCGGCCGTGGTGACGCAGAAGCCGGGCGGCACGCGGACGCCGCCGATCCTCATCAGCGCGCCCAGGTGCGCGCCCTTACCACCGACCGCATCGATGCTCGCCTCGTCGACCTCGTCCAGACCCAGCACGTACTGCTCGGGCATTCCGAATCCCCCCTCGCTCCGGCCGACGATTCTGCGCCAGGACCCGGGTCTTGCCGCAAGACCCCCGGTGCGGTATACGTTAAGAGTGGCGAGGGGTTATCTCCTTGCCTTTCGTTGTTTCCGGGCCCGCTTCCGAGCACCGTCGGTGGCCGTCCGCATGCGGGCCGCTGCGCCGGTTGAATAGCAGGTGACAGGCCGATTACCGGCGAGTACAGCCCTTGGTGCCACGGGTTTGCTCGCTGATGATTGACGGCGTGGATCACGGGGATGCCGCCATGCCGTCCGACACGGTCGGGCCACTCGCGCGGCCGGTCGGCGTTGTCGAGTCCACCATGCGGTGCGAGGACCTCGACCTGATGTTCCGCGCGGACCCGTCGCTGCACAGCGTCGCGGTCATGTACCTCGACGGCGGCATCGGGCTCATCAGCCGCAGCCGCTTCGCCCAGCTGATGTCGGGCCCGTTCGGGTACGGGCGGGCGCTGTGGGCGAGGACCCCGGCCGGGCGGACCGCCGACCCCGCCCCGATGATCGTCGAGGAGACCGCGCTCGTCGCCGACGTGTGCGAGCAGGTGAGCCGCCGGGACCAGGTGCGCCGCTACGACGACGTGCTGGTCCGCCGCCCCGACGGCCGGCTCGCGCGGGTGTCCGCGGCACGGCTGTACGAGACGCTCGCCGCGCTCATGGCGGTCCAGGCGATCCGCGACCCGCTGAGCGGCCTGGCGAACCGGGCGCGGTTCCTGCACCGGCTGACCGCCGCCTGCCGCGACGGCGACCAGACCGGCCTCGCCGTCGTGTACCTCGACCTAGACCGCATGAAGCACGTCAACGACACGCTCGGGCACACGGTCGGCGACCGGCTGATCGTCTCCGTCGCGCACCGGCTCACCGCCGCCGCCGACCCCGGCAGCGTCGTCGCACGGCTCGGCGGCGACGAGTTCGCGGTGCTCACCCGCGTCGCCGGCCCGCGCCAGGACCATGCGGCGCTCGCGCTCGGCGAGCGGTTCCGCCGGGCCGTCGCCGCGACCGATCCGGCGCTGCCCGCAGGCGCGCACAGCACGGCCAGCGTCGGGGTCGCGGTGGCCGGGCCAGGCGCCGACGGGGCGACCCTGCTGCGGGAGGCCGACGCCGCGATGTACCGCGCGAAGCAGGCCGGCGCCGACCGCGTCCAGACGGTCCACGGCGTCGGGGCGCTCACCGACGGCCGCGACGACGACGTGCTCGCCGCGATGGACCGGGGCGAGCTGCGGCTGTTCTACCAGCCGATCATCGGCATCGACGACGGGCGGGTCTGGTCGGTGGAGGCGCTCGTCCGCTGGCAGCACCCGCTACGGGGGCTGCTGACGCCGGACCGGTTCCTGCCGGAGCTGCGCCGGCTGCGGCAACTGCCGCAGCTGGACCGCTGGGTGCTCGACCGCGCCTGCGCCGACGTCGCACGGTGGGACGCGCTGCTCGGCGACCGGGCGCCACGGTGCGTCAACGTCAACCTCACCATCGACACGCTCGGCGCCGCCGAGCTCACCTCGCTCGTGCTGGACTCGTTGCGCCGCAACGGCTCCGCGCCCAGCCGGCTGCGGGTCGAGCTGCCCGAGTCCGCGGACTTCGCCCAGCTGCAGGACGCCGCCGGCCGGCTGCGGGACCTGCGCGACACCGGCGTCGGCATCGTCCTGGACGACATGGGCGCCGGCTCCGCGACCCTGCGCAACCTCTCCGCCCTGCCCGTCACCGGCGTGAAGATCGACCGTTCGTTCGTCGCGGGCATGCTCGACAACCGCAGCGACTTCGCCGTCGTCAAGCTCCTCGGCGACCTGGGCCGCAGCGTCGGCATCGACGTCACCGCCGAGGGCGTCGAGGCCGACGAGCAGCTGGAGGCGCTGCGGCAGCTCGGCGTCCGGTTCGCGCAGGGCTACCACCTCGGCCTGCCCGCCCCCGCCGAGCACCTCACCGCCCTGCTCCGCACCGGCGCCCGCCCCCGCGGCGTCGCCAGCATCCCGGCCGAGCCGGCCGCCCGCCCCGCCACCGCCGGCCGCCACCGCGTCTGACCCGCCGCCGCTCGCTCGCGGCGGCGCGAATCGTCAGGCCGTCGTCCGCCGGTATCGACGTCACCGCACGTTCAGTGCAGCACAACCTGTGGGCGCTAGCGTCGCGGCGTGTCTTTCGTGGAGCGGCTCGTGTGTCATCCCCGGTTGCCGCTGGTCGCCGGGCTGGACTCGGCGCGGGCGGCGGTGCGCGTGTGGCGGGTGGACGGCGGAGAGCTCCGCGAGCTCGGGTCGTCGACGGGGAGGTCGAGGAGTTCCGGACCGCCACCGACCTGCTGCCCGCGGACGCCGACCTGCGGACCGCCCTGCTCCGCAGCGACGGACGGCGCACCTGGGCCGCCGAGGACCTCGCCACCGTGACCGAGGCCGACGAGCACGACCCGACCTGGCTGCAGTTCCACGCTGCGATCAACGCGATCAACCAGCAGCAACCCACGGAGAAGCGGGACACCGCGGGCGGTTGACGGACGTCACGATCACGCGTGTGGTGGTGGCATAATCGTCGCCATGATCGCGAGAATCGAGTCCTCCGTCCGCCGGTGAGCGAGACGACCGAGCCCGGACCGCTCTTCGCCCACGCGCTGCGTCTGCACCGGCAGCATCCGGACGGTGTCCTGCCCCGTGACGGCGAACCGTATCCGGACGATGGACCCCACCGGCACGGGCCGCGACCCGAGTCTCACGAGGATCGGCGATTCGACGGCGTCGATGTCGCCGCCATCCTCGACCGGCACTTCGCCAGGGCCGGTGCACCGCCGGGCGAGCTCGCCGGCGCGTTTCACGACGTCCACGTGCCGATCCACCGCAACGAGCACATCGCCGCCGCGGCGCTGCGCGCGGACCGGGACCGGGTGCGGCAGACCGGCCGGTGGCTCGTGCGGCACAGCACGGACCGGTGCGCCGCGACGGTCGGGCTGGCGCTGCTCGCCTCGGACTGGACGGAGGACGACATCCCGCTCGTCCAGACCATCGGCCTGCTGTCGAACCAGTTCGGGGCGCTGGCCGCCGAGGCGCTGCAACGCCGCGGGGGCGGGGAGGCGCTGCTGTGGCTGGCCGAGCGGGTCGCGGGCTGGGGCCGGGTCTACGTCGTCGAGGCACTGTGCCGCGGCGGCGGCACCTCCTCCCGGTCCTGGCTGCTGCGCCGAGCCTGCGACGGCGACTTCCTCAACGGCTACTTCGCCGGCAAGGTCGCCACCGCGGCCCACCTGCACGAGGCGATCACCGGTGCGGACGTCGACGACGACCTGGTCGACCACACCGGCCGGCTCCTGGCGGTCATGGCCGACTGCGATGGCATGGGCCTGACCCTCGATCACTACCCACCGGCACCTGCCGTCCTGGCCGCTCATGCGGGGCACCTCGCCCGGCAGACGCCGACGGTGAGCCGGTACGTCGACGCCGCGATCATCGTCGACCACCTGACGAGCAAGCCCCCGGACCGGTGCGGGTGCACCGCCGAGCAGCGTGACCGGGTCGCGGAGCAGTACCTCACGGTGCTCGACCGGGCCGACTGGTGCGACGCGGTCCGCGCGGGCCTCGACCCGGCCGGCGACTTCTTCCACTGGTTCGCCGCCGACGTGGCCGCGCGGCTCCGCCTGCGCGCGTTCGCCGACCTGACCGGAGGTGCCGACCGGTGAGGTCCGGCCGCCGGCCCTTCTGACGGGACACCGCGGGAGGTTGCCGGACATTACGATCGGGCGATGCCATCCCGGACGCGGCTGGTCGTGGCTCTCGGTGCGCTCGCCGCGGTGGGGGTTGCCGTGGCGGTCTACGTGGGCGTTCGGCCGGACGGCAAGCCGGGGCCACTTCACGCTGCGCGCTGTACGGGCCGATCGGCGACTGGGACCCGAGCCGCCCCGGCAACGTCTGGACGAACAACCGCCTCGACAACGGCACGGCGATCGCCAACAAGCCCTCGTAGACGCCCTACGGAAGGTCGAACGCCGCCCGGAAGGCGGCGCTCGTCGCCGCCGGGTCGCCGAGGTGCATCGCGTCGCGGACGGTGGCCATGGCCGCGATCAGCGGGTCGTCGTCGCGGGCCATGACGACCGCCTGCAGCGCGAAGACCGCCGGGTCGATCGGTGGCGGCGCATGGTCGCCGAACGACACGCTCAACCGGTGCGTGATGCTCTCCACCGGCACGTCGCGCCAGCGGGCGAACGCGGCGTCGAAGTCGGTGAACCACGGCGGTGGCGGCGCGCCGCGTTCGAGGGCGGTGACGCCCGCCTCGACCCAGTCCTCGGCGATCATGCCGGACCGGGTGCAGCAGTACCGCGCCGCCCACGCCGCCATCGCGCGCTGCGTCCGGGGCCCGGCCTCGGCGATCCGGTCGATGAGGTCACGGTCGTGCGGGACCAGGCCGAGCGTGGCGGACTGCACGTCAGGCTCGAGCAGCCGCGGGTCGGCGGGGATCCGCCCACCCCACGTGTTGCGCAGGTCCTCCAGCCGCCACCGCTCGGCGTCGCGCTCCCGCGCCTCCCGCTTGCGGCGCACGGCGTCCCGCTCCCGCGGCGGCGGTTGCGGTTGCGGGATCACGACGTCGCGCAGCTCGGGGAAGTCCCGCCACAGGTCCGCGAACAGCTGCGGCATCGGCCTGCCGTCGGCCGCGCCGGTCCTGGCGAACTGCCAGCACAGGTCCGCCGCCGGATTGACGGAGTCCCACTGCACCACCAGCCCCCGGGCGATGTTGGCGCGATGCGCGCGGTCCTGGCGGAACGGCAGGAACACGGTCGTCGCCAGGTAGGGGTCGAGGGCCTGCTCGACGACCTGCACGTCCTGCGCCGGCACCGGCTCGCCGCGGTGGACGAGGTCCCGGACCCGCCCGAACCACGGCTCGTCCACCAGCCCGGCGGCGCGGAACGGCCGCTCCCACGCCCACATGAAGATGCGCCCGATCAGCTCGGCCGGGGCGAATGCGATGGCCATGGCCATGGCACGGTCCTCGTCGTAGACCGCCGGCCCGGCCGATCCCAGCGCCCTGACCCGCCGGTCGGTGACCCCGCGCCGGCCCCACCCCTCGAAGTCCTCGCCGGTCCAGTCGCCCGGGTCCGCCACGTACGCCTCGAGCGCCTCCCGCACCTCCGCGTACCAGGGCTCGGCCGCGACCTGGCTGCCCGGCCCGCCGACGCCGGCGCAGCGGAAGGTCGCGGCGTGCAGGTGCTCGGCGTCCCACCGCACGCCGGTCATCCGCTCCATCAATGCGAACGTCCGCTCCTGGAAGTCCGCGTCGAAGTCGTCGTCGTCCTCGTCGGGGTCATCGCCGTAGCCGCCGAACGTGAAGCCCAGCTCGGTGAGCAGCCCGTCGAGCCGCCCGGGCTCGGCGCCGTAGGGCTCGTCCGGGTACCCCGGGTTGAAGTACACCAGCTCCCTGCCGCCGGCCGCCCACGTGAAGCTCGGCGTGGTGTTCTCGTTGTAGTAGAACGACACCAGCTCGCCGGCCGCGGACAGCGCCCGCACCACGTCGCGGTCCGTGCACAGGTACCCGTTGGGTTCGATGACCATCGTCCAGTCGCCGAGCCGCGTCGCGACGACGTACATGAGGTCGCTGGGGTGCGGGACCCCGTGCTCGTCGACCCGCTCCCGCACGGCGTCCTCGGCCAGCAGCGCCGTCTGCGCGGACACGATCGGGACGGGGTCGGCCCCGCCGAGGATGCCGATGACCTCGTCCGGCCCCGCGCCGCGGACCAACGTGACACAGAAGTCGAGCGGCAGCACCTGCTCGACCCCTGCGACCACAGCTCCACTGTGCCCCGCGGACCGCCCGGCCGCAGGCGATTCAGCGCGGCCGCTCCCCGGACAGCCACGCACACAGCCCGGTGATCGCCGGGGTGACGTCGGCGGTCGGCAGGCCACCGAAGCCGACGAGGAACCCGTCCCGTGGGTGCCGGCGCTGGTACGTGCGGCGCAGCGAGCTCAGCAGGATGCCGTGGTCCTCCGCCAGGCCGTCGAAGGCGGCGTCCGGCGGGGTGCCGGGGCCGACGACGGTGAGGTGCAGCCCGGCCTGCGCGGGCAGCGGGTGGTATCCGGCCGGGAGCCGGGCGCGCAGCTCGCGGCAGAGCCGGTCCCTGCGGCGGCTGTACGCGGCCCGGGCGCGCCGCAGGTGCCGGCCGAAGTGGCCGCCGGCGATGAGTGCGGTGAGCGCGTCCTGGATCAGGGGCGGCGGGCACCAGTCGACGGCCTGCCGGACGGCGGTGATCGCCGGTGCCAGGGTCGGCGGGGTGACCAGGAACCCCGCGCGCACGGCCGCGCCGAGCGTCTTGCTGAACGTGCCGATGTAGATCACGCGGCCGTCGCGGTCCATGCGGAACAGGGGCTCCAGTGGCCGGGCGGTGTGCCGGAACTCGGTGTCGTAGTCATCCTCGAGCACGGCGGCGTTGTGCGCGCCGGCCCACCGCAGCAGCTGCGCCCGCCGGGACCGGGCCATGACCACGCCGAGCGGGTACTGGTGCGACGGCGTGACGTAGACGAGCCGCGCCGCCGGCGGGATCGCGTCGACGACGATGCCGTCGTCGTCCACGGGCACCGGCACCACGTCCGCGCCGTGGGAGCGCAGCAGCTCGTGCACCGGCGGGTAGCCGGGCTCCTCGATCGCGACGACGTCGCCGGGCTCGGCCAGGACGCGGGTCACCAGGTCGACGGCGTGCGCCGCGCCGGACGTCACGACGACCTGCTCCGGGCCGGCCGTCACGCCGCGGGACATGCCGATCCAATGCGCGATCGCCGCGCGTAGGTCCTCGTTGCCGGCCGGGTCGCCGTGATGCGTCGCCGGCCCGTGCGCCGCGGCCGCGACGCAGCGCCGCCAGGCCGCGGTCGGGAACAGCGCCGGGTCGACCCGGCCCGAGCGCAGGTCGAACCGCGCCACGGTCTCCGGACGCTGGTCGTACCGGCGCAGCGACGCGGCCAGCGGCGTCGGCTCGAGGGCGGCCGGGGGCGGCCCGCTGGGGACCGGGTCGGCGCCCGCCAGCACGAAGCTGCCGCCGCCGGCGCGGCCCTCGATGTGTCCCTCGGCGGTGAGCCGCTCGTACACCTCGGTGACCGACGACCGCGCGATCCTCAACTCCGCGGCGACGGTCCGCGTCGGGGTGAGCCGGTCGCCGGGTTCGAGCCCGCCGCTGTCGATCGCGTCGCGGATCTGCTCGTACAGCTGCCGGGTGTTGCTGCGCGGGTCGTCCGGGTCGAGGAAGAGCTCCACCGCCCACCTCCACTTGGTCTGGTCGAACCCTGCGGACTTGGACCTGATGGACGTCCAAGTCCCCACCGTAGCGTCGTGGTCACGACCTCGACGGACCACAGGACGGAGCATCATGAAACCGCACACCGGCGCCCGCGCGGCGGTCGCCCTGATGTCGGCGGCGGTCCTGCCGCTGACCGTGTTCGCGACGCCGGCCCACGCCGCGGAGCCCGGCGACGTCACCGTCGCCGCGGGCTGGGCCAGGTGCAACGACATCTCCGGCTCGCCCCTGTGCATCAGCGTCAACGGCGCGCTGAACAGCACGGCGACGGTGATGACGTCGTACCAGAAGAACTCCGGCCCGGACCGCTCCATCAGCCTGTACCTGTCGGCGTGCGGGACGGCGAAGGAGCTCGTGTACCAGGGCTCGATCACCGTGCCGGGCACCAGGTACGGCAGCCGGGCGAAGTACATCTCGTACAACTCGTGCTGGGTCGGGCACATGCGGATCGGCAACACGCAATGGACGACCGGCGAGCTGCTGACCCGGTAAGGGCTTCCCTTGACCTCGTCCGGCCGGGCAGGATCGGCGGAATGACGAGAGTCGGGGTGCTGATCGTCGCTCTGGTGTGGTGGCTGGCGGCGTGTTCCGCGGCGCCGGCGGTCGAGCGACCGGCGGACGGGCCGGGGGCGACGCTGACCGTCGCCCCCGACGGCCGGCCGTTCCAGCTGCACCTGCCCACCTCGTACGCCACGGGGACGAAGCTGCCGCTGGTGGTGCTGCTGCACGGGTACCGGTCCGGCGGGGCCGAGGCGGAGCGGTACTTCGGGTTCACCGCCGAGGCCGACCGGCGCGGGTTTCTCCTCGCGGTGCCGGACGGGACCAGGAACGCCCGGGGCCAGCGGTTCTGGAACGCGACGAGCGCGTGCTGCGACTTCGAACGCTCCGGCGTCGACGACTCCGGTTACCTGCAACGGCTGATCGACGCCGTGAAGGCCGCGCACCCCGTCGACGCGAGCCGCGTCTATCTCGTCGGGCACTCCAACGGCGGGTTCATGGCGTACCGCATCGCGTGTGAGCACGCGGACAGTGTCACGGCGATCGTCTCGCTCGCCGGGGCCGTGGACCTGGACGCCGCCGGGTGCGCGCCGTCCCGGCCGGTCGGCGTCCTGCAGATCCACGGCACCGCGGACGACACCATCCGCTTCGACGGGGGCACGAACGGCGGCCAGGCATACCCGTCCGCCGCGGCCTCGGTCGAGCGGTGGCGGGAGTACGACGGCTGCACGGACCAGGCCGCGGCCGCGTCGGCGCCGCTGGACCTCGACGCCACGCTCCCCGGAGCGGAGACCACGGTGACGACGTATCAGGCCGGCTGCCGGCAGGGCAGCCTGGTGACGTTGTGGACGATCAAGGACGGCGGGCACGTGCCGGCGCTGTCCGCCACGTTCTCCGCGTCGGTCCTCGACCACCTGCTGGCGCAGTCCCGGTAGGCGCGCGGGTCACGGCACGAGGGCGGGGCCCTGCAGCACCCGCAGGGCCTCCGCGTCGGCGGACTTCGCCACGGGTCCGTGCGATCCCACCGCAGAGCTGACCGGATCGGTGGGGTCCGAGCGCGCCGCGCCGGCCGGCTGACGGGCACGGCCGGCGCGGTCGGGCCCGGGTCAGGCGAGCAGCTGCAGCTCCGCGAGCTGGGTCTCCGCGGCGCCGTGGTTGGCGGTGATCTGCAGGCGGAACCGCGAGTAGGTCGCGGTGGCCGGGACGGTGAACGCCCGCGTCTGTCGACGGTCGGCAAAGTCGACGTTGTCGCGGGCGTCCACCGTCGTCCAGGTGACCCCGTCGTTCGAGCCCTGCAGCACCCAGTTCCTGGGGTCGCGGCCGGGCAGGTCGTCGGCGGAGGTCAGGGTGTACTGGCGGACCGTGGTCGCGCCGGACAGCTGGCAGGTGATGGTGGCGGTGGCGGCGAAGGCGAGCCACTTGGTCATCGAGCTGTCGTCGGTGAGGGCGGCCTTGCTCTCACCCGGCGGGTTCTCACCGGTGACGGTGACGGTGCTGCCGGTCGCCTTGTCCTTCTGCTGCACCGGCACGGCGCTCCCGGTGGTCATGGACGCCGGGACGTCGTTGGCGCCGGTGCCCCAGGAGGACGGGTTGGGCCCCATCACGAAGCTCAGCGTGCCGCCCGCGAGGAGGTCGGCGTGGGTCAGGTAGTTCTTCGTGTAGGTGGCGCCGTTGAGGGTGGCGCTCTGGATGTACCGGTTGGTGTCGCTGACCCCGGGCGCGTTGACGGTGAACGTGCGCCCGTTCTCCAGGTTGACCGTCGCCTTCGCGTGCAGCGGCGCGCCGATCGTGTAGTCGGTGCTGCCCATGCGGGCCGGGTAGAAGCCGAGCGCGGAGAAGATGTACCAGGCGGACATCTCCCCGTTGTCCTCGTCGCCGAGGTAGCCGCCACCGGTCCCGGCGCCGGAGTTGTAGTAGCGCTGCAGCGTGGTGCGGACCGCGTTCTGCGTCTTCGCCGGGGTGCCGGCGTAGTTGTACATGTAGAGCATGTGGTGCGTCTCTTCGTTGGCGTGCGCGTACTGGCCCATGTTCGCGTCGTAGGTCTCGCGCATCTCGTGGATGGTGCCGCCGTAGCAGCCCGGCAGGTAGTCGCGGGGCGCGGCGAGCATGCCGTCGAGCTTCGCGGAGAGCTGGGCGCGGCCGCCGTACAGGTTGGCCATGCCCTGCGGGTCCTGCGGCGCCGGCGTCGCGTAGTGCCACGGCGCGCCCTCGACGAACTCGCAGCCCCACAGGTTGGGTTTGAAGTCGGCGTCGCTGGTGCGCCACGCGCCGTTGCTCTGCTTGCCGCGGAAGAACCCGACCGACTGCGAGTACAGGTTCGTGTAGTCGAGGGCCCGGTTGCGGAGGTAGGCCGCGTCGTCGGTGCGGCCGAGCGCCTGCGCCATCTGCGCGATGCCGAAGTCGTTGGTGGCGCTCTCCAGGGTCCACGACGCCGAGTCGCCGCGGACGTCGGAGGGCAGGTAGCCCTTGAACGTCGACACGTCCAGCCCGACCCGGCCGTTGATCATCGGCGAGTACACGGTGGCGTTCTTCACCATCGACGCGTAAGCGGCGTTCACGTCGAAGTTGCGGACGCCCTTCATGTACGCGTCGGCGAACGCGAGGTCCTGGTTGGTGCCCGGCATCGCGGCCCGGTTCCACGGCCCCGACCAGCTCGGCGTCCAGCCGACGGTCTTGTACACGTTGACGAACCCGTCGAGCATCTCCCCCGCCCGCGTGGGCTCCAGCAGCGTCAGCAGCGGCCACTCGGCGCGGGCGGTGTCCCAGAAGCCGTTGTTGACGTACATCTGCCCGTCGTGGAGCTGACTGTCGTACGGGCTGTGGTACCGCCGCACGCCGCCGACCATCTCGGCGCGGTTGTTCGGGTACATGAACGTCCGGTACAGGTTGGAGTAGAACGTGACGAGCTGGTCGCCGGACGCGCCCTCGAGGCGGATCTTGCCCAGCGTCGCGTCCCACTGGGCCTGCGCCTCGTCCCGCACGGTGTCCAGGGACTTGCCGCCGACCTCCTGGCTCAGGTTCGCCGCGGCCTGCGCGACGCTGATCCAGCTGGTGCCGACGCGCAGGGTGACCTGCTGGTTCGCGCCGGTGGCGAAGCGGACCCAGCCGGTGCCGCCGGTGCCGGACGCGGCGATCGCGGTGTCGACGGTCGCGGAGAAGTACAGCTTCGCGCCGCGGTGGTCGGCGTAGCCGGAGATCGTCCGGCTCGCGGTGTCGACGGCGAACGAGCCGGCGGCGCTGTCGACGACGTCGAACAGGATCGTCGAGTCCGACGCGGCGGGGAACGTGAAGCGCAGGACGCCGGCGTGGTCGGTCGGCGCGATCTCGGCGGTGATGCCGTACGTGTCGAGGCGCGTCTTGTAGTAGTGCGCCTTCGCGACCTCGTTGGCGTGGCTGAACGTGGACTTGCGGGCGTCCGGCGTCGTCTTCAGCGCGCCGGTCATCGGCATGATCTGCAGCTGGCCGTAGTCGCCGATCCACGGGCTCGGCTGGTGGCTGATCGCGAAGCCCTGCACGGTGGTGGCCTTGTACTCGTACAGCCATCCGTCGTTGTTGCCGTTGGTCACCGGCGTCCAGAAGTTGAACCCGTGCGGGACGGTCGCGCCCGGGAACGTGTTGCCCCGCGAGTAGTCGCCGGTGGAGTCGGAGCCGCGGCGCGTGTCGACGAGGTCCGACAGCCGCCCGGCGGTGTTGGCCGCGATCGTGATGTCGTCGAAGTACCCGCGGAACGTGCCGGTCCCCTCGGGCTTGTCGTAGCCGACGAGGATCCGGTCGATGGTCCTGCCGGCGACCTTCGCGCCGATGTCGGACGTCACGTAGTTCCACGTGTCGAAGTTGAGGACCCAGCCGGTGCCCTGGTCGTGCGGGTGGATCCGGACGCCGTGCTGGTCCACGGCGCCCGAGTCGCGCAGCCGGGTGCCGTCGGTGAACACGAGGTCCACGGCGACGTCGAGGTTGCCGCCGCTCTGCGGGAACACCCAGTAGGACAGCGTGGTGGCCGCGCCGACGGCGATGTCGACGTCGAACACCCGGTTGTAGGAGTAGCTGGTCGTGGCGCTGGTGTCGGCGCCGGAGTACATCAGCGCGGCGGTGCCGGTGTGCGCGGACTCGTTGCGGGTGCCGCTCTCCATGCCGGTGAGGCCGCAGCAGTACCCGCCGACGCCGGCGCTGGTGTCGACGCTGTTGGTCCAGGTGGGCTGCGGGTCGCCGGCCTCGAAGCTGGAGCTGAAGCCGGTGGCGGCGGCGTTCGCCGGGGGCGCGGCGGACAGGACGGTGAACAGGCCCGCGGACAGGGCGGCGAGGGCCACCCAGCTCCGGGCACGGCTGCGCTGCGACATGGTCAGACCTCTGGGGGTGTCGGCGGGTTGGCGGACGGCCGATGAACGCGCATGTTCCGTAAAGATTGCACAGAACCGTTCACCGCCGTCAAGACCGATGGAATGCCTGATGAATGCGCCGCAGTACTGGAAGATCGGTACGCGAGGCACTTGAGCGGTGACGATCCGTTCAAGTCAATACGTCAATTGCAACACTTTCCAACACCGCGGAAGGCATTTCGATCAAATCCACAAGCATCTCTGTCAAATCTTGACGGAACTGATGCATACTCGGGCCGCCTGCAAGTCGTCCGACCCGCATCGGAGCGACGGCATTCGCCGTACCACACAAAAATTCGCAAATCACCCAATACGGTAAGCAGGCCGGTCGCAGCTGGTTGCCAGGTGGCTGCCAGCTTCGACGGTCAGGTTGTGGGGGCAGACAACCGTCAGGGAGGTTTCGATCGTGGAACAGCAGGCACCGTCATACGAAGGACGCGCGTTCACCCGGCCCGAGGAGGACCTGTACGACCAGGGGCTGGGCTTCGACCTCGGCACGATGGTGCGGCGCCGGCAGCTGCTGCGGGTCTTCGGCCTCGGCGCCGCGGCGATCGGCCTGACCGCCGCCTGCGACTCCGGCGGCGACGGTGGCACGCCCAGCGCCGGCGCGAGCTCGTCGGGTGCGACGTCCACCACCGGTGAGATCCCTGACGAGACCGCCGGCCCGTACCCGGGCGACGGCTCCAACGGGCCGAACGTGCTCACCACGAGCGGCGTCGTGCGCAGCGACATCCGCTCGTCCTTCGGCACCGCGAGCGGCACCGCGGCGGGCGTGCCGATGACGCTGGAGCTCAGCATCGTCGACCTCGCCAAGGGCGCGGGCACGCCGTTCGCCGGCGTGGCGGTGTACGTCTGGCACTGCGACCGGGAGGGCCGGTACTCGCTGTACTCCGAGGGCGTCACCGACCAGAACTACCTGCGCGGCGTGCAGATCGCCGACGCGCAGGGCAAGGTGAAGTTCACCAGCGTCTTCCCCGCCTGCTACTCGGGCCGCTGGCCGCACATCCACTTCGAGGTGTACCCGGACCAGGCGAGCATCGCCGACGCGTCCAAGGCAATCGCCACCTCCCAGGTCGCCCTGCCGAAGGACGTCTGCGACAAGGTGTACGCCACCACCGGATACTCCGCCTCGGTGCAGAACCTGTCCCAGGTGACCCTGCAGAACGACAACGTCTTCGGCAACGACGGCGGCGCCCTCCAGCTCGGCACCGTCACCGGCGACGTCACCGCCGGCTACGCGGTCTCCCTGACGGCGAAGGTCGACACCACGACGACCCCGACCGGTGGCGGCGCCCCTCCCGGCGGCGGTGACGGCGCCCCGTCCGGAGCCCCTCCCGGCGGCGGCCCGGGCGGCTCGGGCGGCCCCGGCGGCCCGCGCCCGAGCGGTCCGCCGCCGAGCCGCTAGGCACTACCGCCGCCCACCACCGAGCCGCTAGGCGCTGCTGTCGCCCACCGCCAGCGGCGCGGACAGGCGGGAGCGCAGGCCGCGAGGGCGCTGGAGCAGGGCGGCGGGCTGCCCGGTCGCGCTGAGGCCCACCACGACCGGCAGCCCGACGAGCGCGATGAGCCAGCAGGACAGCAGCCGGTAGGTCAGGACGGCGGCCGCGGCGGCCGCGGAGTCGCCGGCACCCGCGGCGACCAGCGACGCGAGCAGGCTCGCCTCGACCAGGCCGGCGCCGCCGGCGACGAGCGGGATCTGGCGGACGAGCTGCCCGGTCAGGTAGGCGCCGACGAGCGCCATCGTGCCGGTGTCGAGACGGAACGCCTGGGCGACCGCGACGAAGCACGCCAGGTCGCACACCCTGCGCGCGGCGGCCGCGCCGCCGGCGGTGAGCCAACACCTGGCCGGCAGCGACCAGCAGGCCCGGGTCGTGTCCACGCCGAGGCGGACCAGGGTGTGGATCAGGGCACGCCTGCCCCCGGCCGGCGGGGCGCCGGGGTGCTCCGGCACGGTGCGTGGCCGGATGCCGCGGAGCCGGCGGCGGAGCACGACCGCGGCCGCGCCGAGCAGCGCCCCGGCGGCCGACACCGCCAGGAGGCCGGTCGCGCTGGTGGACACGGCCACCGCGCACCAGGCGAGGTAGACGAGGACGATCGCCGCGCTCGCCTGGATGCTGGCCAGGACCGTGGTGGCGAGGGCGGCCGCGCTCGTCAGGCCGTGCGCGCGGAACTGGCGGACGGCGAACGCGGTCGACACCGGGCCCCCGGCCGGCATCGCCGTGGACAGGGCGGTGCGGGCGAGTGACACGCCCACCGCCCGGCCGGTCGACATCGCGCCGCCGTAGGCGGCCAGGAGGTGGCGCTGCTGCACCGCGTACATGAGCACCGAACCGGCCTGGACCAGCAGTGCCGCCGCGAGCCACCACCACTGGGCCGCCAGCAGCGACCGCAGCACGGTGCCCGGAGCGGGCAGCGACCCGCGCAGCAGCATGAACGCCACCGCCGCCGCGGCCACGGTAAGGGCGACCCCCAGCCAACGCCGCCACTCCCGCAGCCACATGCGCGTACAGTGCGCCGGCGAGATGAGGACCGGTTGAACGCGACGAGTCGCGTCGACATCAAGGCCGCAGCCACCCGCTGTCGCCACGGCGGCAATGTATCGATCGCCGTAACTTTCATGCGATCCGTGCGGCGTTTCGGACCATCCTTCCGCCCACCTTGACCGTCCGGAAAACTCACCCATGCGGTTCGACCCCGATCGATTCAGCTCGGTGGTGTCGGATCTCGGGAGCGTTCTGTGCGGCCTCATATCTCGATCGTGCTCGCCGCGGCCCTCGTGCTGCCCACCGTCGCCGTCGCCGGCCCGCCCGCCTCCGCGGCCACCGCGTCGACCACCTATGAGGCGGAAAGCGGCACCCTGCAAGGTGTCACCGTCGCCGACACCGTGCCGGGGTTCTCCGGCACCGGATACGTGGCCGGCTTCGACGACCCGGCCGACACCGTGACCATCACCGTGCCCGGCGGGCCGGGCGGGCTGTTCGACCTGAGCGTGCGGTACCGGTCGCCGTTCGGCGACAAGCAGACCCGCCTGCTGCTCAACGGCGCGCCGGCCGGCGATCTGCTGCTGCCGGGCACCGAGACCTTCGCCGAGGTCGGCGACTTCAAGCACCACGCCTGCCCCCACCACGCCCGCCCGTGAGCCATCCGCCACCAGGCCGTCAAGCCGGGGCGCCGCAGGACAGCAGGCAGGTCGCCCAGTGGGACGACGACGACGGCACCGCCGATCACCTGCGGCGCCTGGGCTGAAGGTGCCGGTCGCTCATCGCCCGCGAGCGCGTCACTGATCAGCGGCTATGCTTCGGGAATGAGACCTGGGCGGCGCACCCGGTGACGGCGGTGGCGACGGCGAAGCACTCCTGCTGGTCGTATGAGGACCAGCGGCAGTTCGAAGCGTCCGCCAGGACGTTCCTCGCCGAGGGTCTCGCCGCCGGTGAGCGGATCTGGTACGCGCGGGCCGACGGCCCGGGTGGGCTGGGCGGCTGGCTGGACGAGGCAGCGCTGGCGCATCCCGGCGCGGTCCGGTTCGTGCCGCTGGAGGAGACGTACCAGGTCGGGCAGCCGCTGGACCCGCCGGCGCAGGTCGGCACCTTCACGGTCGCGTCGGCCACCGCGGTGGTCGACGGCTTCGCCGGGCTGCGGGTCGTCGCCGACTGCACGCCGCTCGTCGCCACCCCCGACCTGCTGTCCGTGTTCGCCGCCTACGAGGCGCTCGTCGACCGCTTCATCGCGACCGCCCCGGTGCACGCCGTGTGCGGGTTCGACCGCGGCGTCCTCGGCGACCGGGCGATCGCCGAGCTGGCCTGCCTCCACCCGGCGAGCAACGCCGGCGGCGTGTCCTTCACGCTGCGAGCCGGACCGCCCGACGGGCCGGCCGCGATCCTCTCCGGCGAGCTCGACGTGGCCGCCGAGGAGCTGTTCCCGGCCGCCCTGGCCCACGTCCGGCCCGAGCCGACCGGCGGGACCATCGTCTTCGACGCCGCCGGCCTGCGGTTCATCGACCACCACGCGCTGCTGCACCTGCACCGGTATGCGGAGCGCGCGGGGGCCGACGCGGTCCTGCGCACGTCGCTGGGCACCGTCGCAGAGCTCGCCGCCATGGTCGGCGCGGGCCGCGTCCGGGTGGAGCGGGTCCGGTGAGGACCGGCGCGGCGGCCGGGCACACCGGCTACTTCCACGAGGCGATCCGCTACGACTCCGACGAGCACCTCCTGGCGGTCGTGCTGCCGTTCCTGCTCGGGGGTGTCACCGCCGGCGAGCCGACCATGGTCGCCTTCGGCGAGCGCAACGCCGAGCTGGTCCGCGCCGCGCTGCCGGCCGGGTGCCCGGTGACGTTCCTCGAGGGCGGCGACGTCTACGCCCGGCCGGTCGGGGCGATCCGCTCCTACCGCAACCTCCTCGCCGAGCACGTCGGCGCCGGCGCCGGCCAGATCCGCATCGTCGGCGAGCTGTCCGCGGCGCAGTTCGGCGCCACCTGGGACGCGTGGGCGCGGTACGAGTCGGCGATCAACCACGCCTACGACGAGTTCCCGCTGTGGAGCATGTGCGCCTACGACGAGCGCACCACCCCGCCGGCAGTCCTCGCCGACGTCGCCCGCACCCACCCCCGCACCGCGCTGCCGCACGACCGGCACGTGCCGAGCCCGCAGTACGTCTCCCCTGAGGAGTTCCTGCTGCAGGACCGGCCGGCCGTCACCGACCCGATCGAGCACGCGCCGCCGGTCGCGGACCTGCTCGACCCGCGGCCCCTGGAGGCGCGCGTCGCGGTCCGCACCGCCGCGGCCTCGGCCGGCGACGGCCTGGCCGGCCGGCCGGTCGATGAGCTGGTGCTGTCGGTCAGCGAAATCGTCACCAACGCATACGTGCACGGCCTGCCGCCGGTCCGGATGCGGATCTGGGCGGGCCGGGGCCGCATGGTCGTCTCGGTGGAGGACGGCGGGCCCGGCCCCAGGAACCCGTTCGCCGGCCTGCTGCCGACGAGCAGCACCACGTCGGCCGGGCTCGGGCTGTGGATCGCCCACCAGTCGTGCAGCCACATCACGCTCCACCGGGCCGCGACCGGCTACACGGTCCGCATGACCGCCGGCCCGCCGTACACCGGCTGAGCCGGCCGGCAGACGGGCCCGCGTCGATCCCGGCCGGGCCGGTGGTTGCCCGGCCGGGGTCGTGACGGGAAGGTCAGCTCCTCGTCCACTGCTGGTTGGTGCCGCCGTTGCACGGCCAGATGATCAGCTTGGTGCCGTTGGTGGTGCCGTTGTCGAACGCGTCGAGGCACTTGCCGGAGCCGGTGCCGACGATGGTGCCGTTGCCGTTGAGCGTCCACTGCTGGTTGGCGCCGCCGTTGCAGTCCCAGATCTGCACGGCCGCCCCGTCATCGGTCGACGCGCCCACCACGTCCAGGCACTTGGTCCCGTACACCTGCAGCTGCCGCGAACCCGTCGCCACCCATCGCTGGTTGGCGCCGCCGTTGCAGTCCCACAGCGCGACGGGGGTGCCGCTGGTGGTGGTGTTGTTGGGCACGTCGACGCAGCGTCCGGACTGCACGCCGCGGATGACGGAGCCGCTGAGCGGGGTCCCGCAGGTGGTCATGCCGGCGGTGTACGGGCAGACCACCGACGCGAACCCGCCCCGCTCCAGCAGCGGCACCGACAGGGTGTCGGCGCTGGTGGCGGTCCGGGTCTCGCGCAGCAGGTTGCCGCCGTTGTCCCGCACGGTCTCCAGGAACCACTGGCCGGCGCCGAGGAAGTTCAGCGGCGTCTGGTACGTCTTGGCGGCGATTGCGGAGATGCCGCCGAGGTACCACGTGCCGCCGTTGCGCCGGGCGAAGTACGCCTCCCGGCCGGGGCTGCCGCCGAGCAGGCGGGTCTCGTCCCAGGCGGTCGGCAGCTGGTTGAGGATCCGCATCGCCTCGGGCTGCGACTCGTAGTTCTCCGGGTTGTCGCCGAGGTGCTGCCAGCCGGACTCGAAGACGATCGCGGTCGCGAGCTCGTGCGCCCTGGTGGTGTCCCGGTTGTAGGGGCTGAAGATGACCGGCGTGAAGTCCATGCTGGCGATCGCGTTGCGGGTGAACGGCAGGATCGTGTTGAGCCCGGCGCGCAGGTACTGCTCGGCGCCGTGCACCGCTTCCGCCGTCATGACGTGCGGCCAGGTGCGCTGCATGCCGCGCGGGGTCGCCGACCCGTGGAAGTTGATCATCAGCTGGAGCTCCGCGGTGCGGGCGAGGATCGCGTCGTACCACTGCAGGGTCGGCTGCGTGAACTCGAAGGAGAAGTCGACCTTCACGCCGGCCACGCCCCAGCTCTTGATCAGCGGCAGCCACTGCTCGCGCTGCTGGGAGGTCCACAGGGCGTTGGAGTTGAACCACAGGATCACCTGCACGTTGCGGGCCCTGGCGTACGACACCACGTCCGGCGCCCAGCTGGACTGCCAGCCCTCGTCGATGAGCACGTAGCCCCAGCCGTTGCGGGCGGCGAAGTCGACGTACTGCTTCTGCCGGTCGGCGTCCGACGGACTGGCGTGCTCGGTCAGCCAGGACCAGGTGACGGTGTCGGGCTTGACCCACGACGGGTTGGCCACCCGGGACGGCGCGGAGAGGTCGTCGACGATGGTCGAGGTCGTCACGCTGGCCAGCGAGCCGACGGCCGCGGTGCGCCACGGCGTGGACAGCGGCAGGCTGGTGGTGATCGCGCCGCCGAGCGAGGCGGTGTAGGTGCCGGAGCCGCTCTGGTGCGCCAGGCTCATCGCCGCGTACCGGCCGTCGAGGTTGGCCTCGGCGACCAGCGCGTAGGTCCCGGCGACGTCGAACAGCGCCGGGTTGCGGAAGGTGGCGGTCGCCGCCGCGCCGGCGGTCGTCTGGAACCAGTAGCCCTGGTCCTCGCGGTGTGACGGCACCAGCCACGTGTTGGTGTCGGTCGGCACGGTCCAGGACGACGCCTCGCGTTGCACTGTCACGGTCCCGCTGCCGGGCAGCACGTACCGGTACGCCGCACCGGTGTCGGAGGCGCGGACGACCACGTCGAGCCGGGCACCGCCGGCGCCGGTGAACGACAGCGTCGACTCCGAGTAGGTCGTCGACCGGTTGCGCTGCTTGCCGGTGGTCATCGAGTAGGCCTCGGTGACGGTCCGGTTGGTGCGGGTCGTGAAGGTCAGGCCCTTCGTCAGGTCGGCGGCGCCGGTCACGATGCCGATCGCCGACGGGGACAGGATCGTGCGGCCCTGGTTGGCCACGGAGAAGCTCAGGGTCCCGTTGTCGTTGAGCGTGACCTGGGCCGACGTCGGGGAGCCGGCGGACGGTCCGGTGACCGTCCAGCTGGTGGCGGCCGCCGCGGGCTTCATCGCGAACGCGATGCCGGCGGTCAGCACCGCGAGCACGAGCGTGCCGCGGAGCAGGGACTTGTGATGTCGCATGGGGTCGTCCTCCGGAAGGGGTTGGCGGAACCTCGGACGGGGGCGAGCTGTCGTCACTGCAGATGTCAACGTTGTCAACCATGGCGGCGTTGACTTACGTTGATACATGCGCGACTCTGCGGACATTGAACATCTTGATCATGGCAGTGTCAAGGATCGGCTTTGCCACGCAAAATTCGTCGAAGTCGATCTTCTCCGACCGCTCGACAACGATGACATGTTGTCGATTTGCTGTGGTGACTTTTGAGTCTCCGAGTTGGAACTTGTTGAATGCCCGTTTCAAGTTCCAACACCCCCTCACCCCTGGAGAAGTCCCATGACCGACTTCCGGCTGTCCCGCCGTGCCGCCCTGCGGGGCCTCGCCGCGGCACCCGCGTTCTTCGGCGCCTCCGCGCTGCTGTCCGCCTGCGGCGACGACGCGGACGCGCCCGCCGCCACCGGCTCCGCCACGGACCCGATCACGTTCGGGTCCAACTACTCCGACGACGCCACCAAGCAGGCGTTCGCCGCGCTGACGTCCGCGGCGACGGCCGCGACGAAGGTGCCGATCACGGTCAACACCACCGACCACAACACGTTCCAGAACAACATCAGCAGCTACCTGCAGGGCACGCCGGACTCCCTGGCGACCTGGTTCGCCGGCTACCGGCTGCAGTTCTTCGCCGCGCAGGGCCTGCTCACCCCGATCGACGACGTGTGGGAGAAGATCGGCGGCACGTTCAACGACGCCGCCCGCAGCCTCTCCAAGGGCATTGACGGCAAGCACTACCTCGTGCCGCTGTACAACTACCCGTGGGTCGTCTTCTACAACAAGAGCGTCTTCGCCGCGAAGGGCTACCAGGTGCCCGCAACCTGGGACGACTTCATCAACCTGTGCAAGAAGATGAAGACCGACGGGCTGATCCCGCTCGCGTTCGCGGAGAAGGACGGCTGGCCGGCGCTGGGCACGTTCGACATCCTCAACCTGCGCGTCAACGGCTACGACTTCCACATGCGGCTGATGAAGCACGAGGTGCCGTGGACCGACCCGGGCGTCACCGCCGTGTTCGACAAGTGGCGGGAGCTGATGCCGTACCTGCAGAACGGCGCCAACGGCCGGACCTGGCAGGACGCGGCCAAGACCCTGGAGAACAAGCAGGCCGGCATGATGTTCCAGGGCTCCAACCAGGTCGCCGCGAACTACTCCCCCGCAAACCTCGCCGACCTGGACTTCTTCCCCTACCCCGCGATCAACCCCGAGCACGGCCAGTACTACATGGACGCCCCGACCGACGGCTTCATCCTGCCGAAGAAGGGCAAGAACACGGCGGCGGCCAAGGCCGTCCTGGAGTACATCGGCACTGCCGCCGCCGAGACCAAGTTCCTGGAGACCGACCACTGGGACGTCGGGCTCGCCAACGGTCTGGTCGCGCCGACCTACAACGAGATCCAGAAGAAGTCCGTCGCGGAGATCGCCAAGTGCAAGAACGTGTCCCAGTTCATGGACCGTGACACCGTGCCCGACATGGCCACCGCCGTCATCAAGCTCATCCAGACCTTTGTGGACAGTCCGACGTCTGAGACGATCGCGTCGATCCAGAAGAGCGCCGAGGACCAGGCCAAGACGATCTTCACCAAGTGAACGCGTTCGCCCGCCGCGACGGCTTCGTCGTCGCGGCGATGCTCGGCATCCCGCTGCTGATCGACGTCGTCTTCATCTGGGGCCCGGCCCTCGCCTCGGTCGGGCTGTCGTTCACGAAGTGGACCGGCGTCGGCGGCGTGCGGCTGCAGTCCTGCGACTCACTGCCGTCCGTGCCCGGCATCCCGCAGCCCGGCTGCCTCAACGGCGTCCGCAACTACGAGCAGGCGTTCACCACCTACCCCGACTTCTGGCCCGCCGTGCAGCACAACATCATCTGGCTGCTCGTCTTCGCATGCTTCGCCACCCCACTGGGCATGCTCTTCGCCGTCGTCATCGACCGCGGCATCCGCGGCTCCCGCATCTACCAGAGCATCCTGTTCCTGCCCGTGATGCTCTCCCTCGCCCTCATCGGCATCATCTGGGAACTCATCTACTCGCCCAACTTCGGCCTGGTGAACTCGCTGCTGCACCGTACCGGCGACGACAACCTCATCGACTGGCTCGGCGACCCGTCCCTCAACCTCTGGGCCCTCCTCGCCGAGGCCAGCTGGCGACAGGCCGGCTACGTCATGATCCTCTACCTCGCCGGGCTGAAAGCCGTCGACCCAGCCCTACGCGAAGCCGCCCTCGTCGACGGCGCGTCAGCCTGGCAGACCTCCTGGCGGGTCGTCTTCCCCGCCATGCGCCCCATCAACATCGTCGTCATGGTCGTCACCGTCATCGAGTCGCTGCGCGCCTTCGACCTCGTGTACATCACCTCCGGCGGCAACCCGCTCAAGGGTCTGGAACTGCTGTCCGTCGCCGTCACCCAGAACATCGTCGGCGAGACCCAACGCATCGGCTTCGGCTCCACGCTCGGCGTCATCCTGCTCGTCATCTCCCTGATCCCGATCACGATCTTTCTCCACCAGGCGTTCCGCCGTGAGGAGTCCCCGCGATGAAGCCCTCCCGGCTCGGTAGCGTCGCCGCGCAGGCGTTCATGCTCGTCGACGCCCGGGTCCGCTCCGAGCTCCGCGACGACCTCACCCTCGCCGGCGTCCACCCCGTCATCGCCCACGGCCGGCGGCTGAGCCCCACCTGATCCCCGCCGCGGCGACGCGCATCACCCGGTCCTCTCCGGGTACCCGGAGAGGATGACCCAGGGCTCCACGACGGCGTCGCTCGGCGCGCAGCGCTGCGTCTCGCTCACCACGTTCAGGAAGGACGGCACCCCGGTCGCCACGCCCGTGTGGATCACCCCGGACGGCGACGCCCTCGTCGTGACCACCCTCGCCGCCAGTTACAAGGTCAAGCGCCTGCGCCGCGACCCCCGCGTGCGGCTGGTCCCCTGCACCCGCACCGGCAAGGTCCACGCCAGCACCCCGCCGGTCGAGGGCACCGCCGAGATCGTCACCGACCCGCGCGAGACCGCCCGCCTGACGGGCCTGGTCCGGCGCAAGTACGGCCTCGAGTACCGCCTGGTGATGCTCGTCGAACGGCTCGCCACCCTCGGCCGGCGGGACCGGGTCATGCTGCGGATCACCCTGCAGGGCTGATGCGGCTCAGCTCTGCCCAGCCCTGCACAGTTCAGTTCAGCTCTTCGGCCAGCGCGAGGATGA
The DNA here is from genome assembly GCF_050936335.1 of Dactylosporangium sp. CA-152071. Classification (NCBI taxonomy): domain Bacteria; kingdom Bacillati; phylum Actinomycetota; class Actinomycetes; order Micromonosporales; family Micromonosporaceae; genus Dactylosporangium; species Dactylosporangium sp. CA-152071. The sequence goes on from NZ_JBNJMZ010000002.1 coordinate 799,110, forward strand.
TGCCGCCCGGCCCGCGGAGGTAGCACAGCAGGTAGGCGTCCTCGTAGCGGGTCACCTCGCCGACGAGCTCCGCGCCGTGCGGGCGGAGGCGGGCGAGGGTGTCCTCGATGTCGTCGACGGCGTACATGACGCGGTGCAGGCCAAGCGTGTTCGACGGGGTGACCGCCGGCTCGGGGGTGATCGACTTCGGGCTGTGGTACGTCGCCAGCTCGAGCCGGCCCGGGGCGCCCGGGACCCGCATCATCGCGATCTCGCTCCGCATGCCGTCGAGCCCGACGACCTTCCCCGCCCAGCTGCCTTCGATCGGCATCCTCCCCTCCAGCTCCATGCCGAGCTCGGCGAAGAACGCGACGGCGGCGTCGAGGTCGTCGACGACGATGCCGACGTTGTCCATGCGCTTGATCGTCATGCTGCCGAGCATATGGGCAACGACGGGGGCACGCTCAGGCGAGGCGGGTCGTGACGGCGGTGGCCATCGCCTGCTCGCCGGCGGCGTTGGGGTGGAACGGGGCGGCGGCGTTCTCCGGGACGACGCCCTCCACCCAGCGGACGCTCTTGGAGCGGCAGACGTCGTGGCCGACCGACGGCGTGTAGGTGTCGGCGTATTCGGCGCCGTTCGACGCGGCGGTCTGGGCGAGCATCGCGTTGAGCGACTTCGCCACCGTGCGCAGGTACGGCACGTCACCGAACGCGAACGGCACCGCCGGCCAGCAGCCGTAGCCGCGGTCGGGCACGATCGCCGGATAGCCGACGACGACGATGCGGGCGGCGGGCGCGGCTGCGCGCACGGCCTGGATGACGGCCGTGACCTTCGGGGCCGTGGCGGCGATCCGGGCCTGGAGCTGGTCGGTGCCGCCGGCGGTGTACCGGTCGCGGCAAGGCGTGCCGAAGGGGTCGCCGACGCCGTCCTGGGCGCACGCCGTCACGATGCCGGTGAAGCCGATGTCGTTGCCGCCGATGCCGATCGTGACCAGCGCCGTCGCGGCGGTGACGGCGGAGATCTGGGCGGGGACGGGCAGGCCGAGGGTGCCCTTCCCGGGGTTGAGGATGTCGGCGGTGGTGGCGCCGCCGCAGCTGGCGTCGACGAGGGCGGCCGAGCCGATCGCGCGGGCGACCAGCGACGGGTAGTTGCGGTTGGAGCGGACGCAGTTGAGGTCGACCTGGTCCGGGATCAGCGGTCCGGAGGTGTACGAGTCCCCGAGCGCCACGTACCGTCCGGTGGGCGCGGCGGCGTGGGCGGGGCCCGGGGTGCTCAGCACCAACCCGGATGTCAGCAGCGCGGTGGCGAGCAGGGCCAGTCTCATGGCGGTCCCCCTGGCGGAAGGGATGGCGCGGGGACCGAATTCTGCCAGCGACAGCGACATCGGTCAATGGCTGGCGATGGTTGTGAGAACGTGTTCAGGCGCCCGGCCGGCACGGTCCGGTCGACTGGCGGATGATCAGCCGGGAGGTCACCGTGCCGCGGACCGGCGCCGTGCCGTCGAGCACCCGCAGGAGCAGGTCGACGCCGGCCCGGCCGAGCGACTCCTTCGGCTGCGCGAGCGTGGTCAGCGACGGGCTCACCATCCCGGCGAAGGCGATGTCGTCGCACCCGACCACGCTGACGTCGGCGGGCACCGCGACCCCCAGCGCCCGGAACCGGTTGAGCAGCCCGAGCGCGATCAGGTCGTTGTAGGCGATCACGGCCGTCACACCCGACGCCAGGACCAGCTCCCCCGCGTCGACCCCGGCGCCGAACGTCGGCGCGGCCGAGCGCAGCTCGACGAGGTCCAACCCGGCCGCCGACGCGCCGATCCGCAGCCCCCGCAGCCGCTCCCGGTTGGACCATGACGTGCGGGGCCCGACCAGGTACGCGACCCGCCGGTGCCCGAGCTCGCGCAGGTGGGCGGTCACCAGCCGGCTGCTCTCGAGGTTGTCGATCGTCACCGACGGCACGCCGCGCGCCCGGCGGTTGAGCAGCACCAGGGGCGTGTCGGCGGCGACCGATCGGAGGTCCGCCTCGCTCATCCGCGGCGCGCACAGCACGATCCCGTCGACCTGCTCGCGCAGCGCCCGGACCAGGCCGGTCTCGGCGCCCGGGTCCTCGTCGGACTCCATCAGCAGGACCGACAGGTCGGCGGCGCTCGCACCGGCCTGCACGCCCTTGACGACGCCGGGGAAGAACGGGTTCGTCAGGTCCGTGACGAGCAGGCCGATGTTGCCGGTGCGGCCGGTGATCAGCCCGCGGGCGGCCCGGTTGGGCCGGTAGCCGAGGTCGGCGACGGCCTGCCGGACGCGCTCCCGGGTCGCCGCGCTGACCATGTCCGGCACGGACAGCGCCCGGCTGACGGTCGACGCGGACACCCCCACCGCCCTGGCCACGTCGTAGATCGTCGCCGGCATCGGTCCCCCTCCGAATGTCAACGTTGTCACGCAGTCTCTGGTCCACTGCGATCGATGTCAAGCCACGATCAGCCGGTGGCCGCCAGGTACGCGTGCACCGCCGAGACCACCACCGAGCCCTCACCGACGGCGGAGGCGACCCGCTTGACCGACCCGGCCCGGACGTCGCCGACGGCGAACAGCCCCGGCACCGAGGTCTCGAACGCGCCGCGGGTCACCACGAACCCCTTCTCGTCCAGCTCGACGCCCACGTCGTGCAGCCACGCGGAGCGCGGCTGCGCCCCGATCATCAGGAACAGCCCGCCGGCCGCCACCTCGACCTCCCGTCCGGTCGCCCCGTCCCGCCACGTGAGGTGGGTGAGCCGGTCGCCGCCGCGCGCGCCGGTCAGCTCCGACCGCGGGTGGACGGTGATCCGCTCGTGGTGCAGGAGCCGCTGCGCGAGGTAGTCCGACATCGTCTCGGTCAGGTCGTCGCGGCGGATGAGGACGTGCACGTGACCGGCTTGCCGGGCCAGGAACAGGGCGGCCTGCCCGGCCGAGTTGGCGCCCCCGACGACCACGACGTCGCGGCCCAGGCAGGCGCGCGCGTCGATCTCCGTGGCCGCGTACGAGACGCCCCGCCCCTCGAGGTCGGCGACGCCGGGGACGGTCAGCCGCCGGTACCGGACACCGCTGGCGACGACCACGGCGCGGGCGGCCACGTCGGTGTCGTCGTCGAGCCTGACCCGGAACCCGTCAGCGTCACGGGTCAGGCCGGTGACGGATCGGGGCGAGACGAGCCGCGCCCCGAACTTGACGGCCTGCAGCATCGCCGAGCGGGCCAGCTCGCCGCCGGCGATCCCGCGTGGGAAGCCCAGGTAGTTCTCGATCCGCGACGAGGTGCCGGCCTGCCCGCCGGGGGCGACGTCCTCGACGACCACGACGTCGAGGCCCTCGGAGGCGCCGTAGACGGCGGCGGCCAGACCGGCCGGCCCGGCGCCGACGACCAGCAGGTCGCACCGCGCCCCCTCGGGCAGCCCGCACAGGTCGAGCCCGACGGCCGTGGCCAGGTCGCGGGGGCTCGGGTCGGTCAGGACCCGCCCCGCCCCGGTCACCACCGCCGCACCCTGCTCCGGCAGCGCGCACGCCGCCGCGACCTCGTCCCAGGCGGACGGGTCGGAGCGCAGCACGACCCGGAACGGGACGTGGTTGCGCGCGGCGAACTCCCGCAGCCGGCGCAGGTGGTGGTCGTCGTCGCCGGCGAGGACGAGGCCGCCCTCGCCCCAGCGGCTCAGCATGCGCCGCCGGGCGTCGAACGCGGAGATCAGCAGGTCGCCCAGGTCCACGGTGGTCGCGATCAGCCGGCGCAGCTCCTCGACGGGCACCCGCAGCAGCGTGGTGCCGGGCATCGCCACCCCGGCGAGGAACGCCGGCTGCCCCATCAGCATGCCGAGCTCGCCGACGAAGTCGCCGGGCTCCACGACGACCACGACCCGGTCGTCGCGGCGGTCCACCAGGCACAGCCCGCCGGTCTCCACGACGTACAGGTCGTAGGGCTCACCGCCCTCCCACAGCACCTCGCCGCGCGACGGGCGGACCACCTCCCCGGCCGCCTCCAGCAGCGCGCGGTCCTCCGCCCCGAACGCCGGCCACGCCTGGGCCTCGTCCGGCGCGCCGGCCCGCCGCGACGAGTACCGCGTCTGCGCGTCGGGAACTGGGACCGAGCTCATGTGCATGCCTCCTGGTAGCGGGCGGACGTCGCAGCAAGATACCGGAGTGCGAGGATGGCGGGTGATGGAGTCGTACGTCGAGCACCCGCCGGTGGCCGCGTTGGCGCACGTCGTCCGGACGGTGTGGGTCCAGCGCACCGGCGACGTCGCGTACGCGCAGCGGCACCTGCCGGCCGGCGGCGTGGAGCTGCACTTCCCGATCGGCGGGCGCCCGCACCTGCTCGGCCCGCTGACCGGTCCGCAGGTCGAGGTGATCCCGGCGCGGACCACGGTGGTGGGTGTGCGGTTCCTGCCCGGGACCCCGCCGCCCCTGCCGGTGGCCCTCGACGAGCTGCTCGACCAGCGCCCGGGCCTGGCGGACCTGTGGGGCGGGACCGCCGACCGGCTCGCGGAGGCGATGGCCGGCGCCCGGACGCCCGAGCGGGCGCTCGCGCTGCTGCAGCGGCACCTCCTGCGTGAGTTCCGCGGCGATGCGAGCGTGGATCCGCTGGTACGGGAGGCCGTGCGGGCGCTGATGCCGTGGTCGCCGGTCACCGTCGACGCCGTCGCCGGCCACCTGGCGCTGTCGGTGAGCCAGCTGCGCCGCCGCTGCCTGCGGGCGGTCGGGTTGAGTCCGAAGGTCCTGCAGCGCACGCTGCGGTTCCAGGGGTTCCTGGCGCTGGCCCAGTCGGGCGCGGCCGGCGTCGCGGGCCTCGCGGCCGACCTCGGCTACGCGGACCAGGCGCATCTGAGCCGGGAGTGCCTGCGGCTGACCGGCCTGACCCCGCGCGACCTGCTCGGCGGCGAGGTCGACCGCTGTTGCTGCGGCCACGACCACACCGCGTCCTACGAGCCCTTCCTCCGAGGCCGTGCGCGATTCGTTCAAGACCCGGCCGGCGCCCGCGGGATCTGATCAAGCCATGATCCTCGTCACCGGCGGGCTCGGCATGATCGGCGCCCACACCGCCCGCGCGCTCGCCGACCTCGGGCACCAGGTCGTCGTCACCGCGCACCGGCGGGCGGAGGTGCCGTCGTTCCTCGCCGGCCGGGTCACCGTCGAGGCCCTCGACGTCACCGACCGCGACGCGTTCCTCGCCCTCGCCGACCGCCACGAAATCAGCGGCATCGTCCACCTCGCCGGCTCCATCCCCGGCGACGACCCGGTGGCGTACTTCCGCACAGACATGGCCGGGCTGCTCAACGCCCTCGACGCGGCCCGCGCGCGGTCGGTGCGCAGGTTCGCCGTCGCGAGCAGCATCGGCGTGTACATCGGCCGGCCCGAGATCCCCTGGCACGAGGAGCTGCCGCTGCCGGCCGCGCTCCTGCCGCACCTGATCGTCGCGTTCAAGAAGGCCGTCGAGCCGGTCGTCACGCACGCCCTGCAGGGCACCGGCGTCCAGCCCGTGCTGCTGCGGATCGGCAGCACCTGGGGGGCGCTCATGGACCCGGAGTCGCCGTTCAACCCGATCCCGCCGTACATCAGCGCCGTGCTGCGCGGCGAGGAGCCGCCGCCGCTGCACGCCGGCGACGGCGGCGACACCTGCTACGCGCCGGACGCGGGCCGCGCGATCGCCCTGCTCATGACCGCCCCGAGCCTGCGGCACGACACATACAACGTGTCCAGCGGCCGACCGTTCACCTACCGGGAGGTCGCGGACGCTCTCGATGCGGAGGCGCGGCCCGGGGGCGGCGGCGCCCACCCGTACCTCGACATCAGCCGCCTCACCGAGGACACCGGCTTCAAGCCCGAGTTCGACATCGCCGCCGCAGTCGCCGACTACGTCGCCTGGCGGTCCGCCAACTCCCGCTGAAGCAGCGCGTCCTGCACCTCGTCGAGCGTGTCGGGGATCTCCGCGCCGGCGGACACGTCGGGCAGGTCGTCCTCCATCCGGTGCAGCGGCCGGTACGCGAGCCCGAGCGCGCCCCACACGACGAGAAGCACCCCGCACGCGACGAGGACGAGCCCGGCGCCCCGGTCGGTGCCGACGCCCACCACCTCGCCGACGGTCCCGGCGAGCGCGCCGCCGGGGCGCAGCAGCGGCGTGACGAGGGACGTGAGCGGCGGCGCGGTCAGGAACGCGAGCGGGGTCATCGCGACCGCCAACATCTGGTTGGTGGCGAGGACCCGGCCCTGCAGCTCGAGGCCGACCTTGACCTGGATGATGGCGAGCCAGTGGGCGTTGAGGATCGTCAGGGAGGCGTACCAGATGAGGCTGCCGGCGGCGGCGACCGCGGTCGACGGCCGCAGCCCGACGAGTGCGGCGCCGAGGCCGACTCCGATGACGAAGCCGACCATGCCGGTGGCGCGGCGTTCGGCGCCGCCCCACAGCACCATGGCGAGCGCGCCGAGGCCCGCGCCGACGCCGCTGCACGTGGTGACGACGCTGACGGCAGTGGTGCCGCCGAAGCCGTACACGGTGGGGACGGTGACGGCGAGGGCGAGCATCGCCAGGTAGTTCTCGACGACGAAGAACCCGATCATGATCATGAGCGGGCGCCGCCGGACGAGGAACCGCCAGCCGCCGGCGATGGCGCGGGCGAAGGTCTCCTCCTGCCGGCGGAACAGCCGGTCGGGCAGCCGCACGACGAGCAGGGTGCCGACGCCGACGAGCAGCGACACCACGTCGACGGCGACGACCCACGGCATGCCGAGCGCGGTGATGAGCGCGCCGCCGGCGAGGGGCGCGATGAGCATGCCGATGCCGGGCCCGAGGTTGGCCAGGGCGTTGGCCTGCCCGAGGTACGGCTTCGGCACGAGCTGCGCGACCGCCGCCAGGTACGCGGGCCGGTGGAACGCGGTGATCGCGGACAGCAGCCCGGCGAGGAGCCCGACGGTCCAGATCTCCAGCATGCCCAGGGCGAGAAGGGTCACGACGGCCGTCATGACCGCGGCGCCGGCACCGTTGCAGGCGAGCATGATGCGCCGCCGGTCGAGCCGGTCGGCGACGGCGCCGCCGAGGGGCAGCAGCAGGATCGAGGGCAGCAGCGCCAGCATGGTGACGAGCGCGTAGTCGGCGACCCGCCCGTGCTGCTGGTAGGCCCACACGCCGAGGGCGAACGAGCTGAGCGCCGCGCCGATCAGCGACGCGGTCTGCCCGGCCGCCATGAGGTAGAAGTCGCGCAGGTCGCGGCGGGCCTGCCCGCCGGTGACCGCGGTGCTGACCGGCTCCGGTGGCCGCCCCTCCCGCCAGTCCCGAGCGGCGCCGGCGATGCGCTCGGCGGCCGGCGCGGCCTGGTGCTTGAGGAAGTAGTGCCCGGCGCGGGGCAGGACGGCGAGGGCGACCCGGTCGGCGAACGCGCCCCACTCGGTGTAGCGCTCCTCGTACAGCTCGGTGGAGCGGTCCCGGGCACCGATCAGGCACAGCACGGGCGCGCGGAGCCGGCGCCGGTCGGGGCGGGTCAGCTCGCGGGTGAACCAGGTCTGCGCCTCGTCGACGTCGTGCCGCAGCCCGCGCAGGATCGTTTCGGTGTCCAGTCCAGTATCAAGCCCAGTGTCGTCGTCGAGGCCGCCGAGGGTCCGCAGAAAGTCCCGGTACGCCCGGTCCGAGGTCCACCAGGTGGCCGGGATCCGCCGGTGCAGCCACGCGGTGACCCGGCCGGGCAGCCGCGCGGCGGGGAAGCTGCCGCCGACGACGAGCCCCACGACGTCGCGGCCCTCGGCCTCCAGGCGCAGCGCCAGCTCGGTGGCGGCCGCGGAGCCGACGCAGTGCCCGTACACGAGCACCGGCCCGGGCGGCAGGTCCGCGACGATCCGGTCGGTGAGCGCGGACATCGGCAGCGGCGGCTCGTCGGGGCGGGCCGGGTCGTGCCCGGGTAACTCGACGGCGAGGACGGCCGCGCCGGGGACCCGCTGCGCCAGCTCCGTCGCCAGGGGGCCGTACGCGGCGGCGGAGCCACCCCCGTACGGGACGCACACGACGGTGAGCGTGCCGGTCGCGGGCCCGGCCAGGCGGTGCAGCAGCCCCGACGATCCGGTGTCACCGTCGAGGTACGCGGCGAGCTCGCGCACGGTGGGGTGCGTGAAGAGGTCGATGACGCGCAGCTGCGGGTCGATGGCGCGGACCGCGCGGACGGCCTTGAACGAGTCGCCGCCGAGAGCGAAGAAGTCGTCGTCGAGGCCGGGGTCGGCGTCGTCGAGCACCTGCGCCCAGGCCGCCGCGACCCGCACCTGCGTCGGTGTCGACGGCGCGACGCGGGTGGCCGCCGCCGGTGCCGCGGGGGCGGGCAGCGCGGCCCGGTCGACCTTGCCGTTGGCGGTCAGCGGCAGCCGGTCGAGCGCGACGAACGCCGACGGCACCATGTAGTCGGGCAGCCGGTCCCGCAGCGCGGCCCGGATCACGCCGGTGTCGGCGGTCGCGGGCGTGACCCACGCGGCGAGCCGCCGCGTGTGCGCCTCGCCGACGGGCAGCACGACCACCTCGCCGACGCCGGGGACGGCGCGGACGGCGGCGGCGACCTCGTTGAGCTCGACCCGGAAGCCGCGGATCTTCACCTGGTCGTCGACGCGGCCGAGGATGTGCACGAGGCCGTGCGCGTCGACCCGGACGCGGTCGCCGGAGCGGTAGCGGTCGCCGGTGAACCGGTCGTCGCGCCCGTGCAGGTAGCCGCGGGCGACGCCCGGCCCGCCGATGTGCAGCTCCCCCGGCACGCCCGCGGGCACGGGCCGGCCGGCCGGGTCGGTGACGAGGCACTCCACGTTCGGGAACGGGCGGCCGATCGGAACGATGCCGTGGCGGCGCCCGGCGGGGATCTCGCGCACGTCGCAGCCGAGCACCGACACCGTGGTCTCGGTCGGGCCGTAGTGGACCTGGACGCCGAGGTCGGGGCGGACCCGCTCGATGCGCTCGATCAGCTCCCACGGGCATGGTTCGCCGGCCAGGACGAGCTGCGCGCGGGGCAGCAGGGCGGCGAGGTCGCCGTGGGCGGCGAGCAGCTCCAGGTGGCTGGGGACGAGCTTCATCGCGTCGACCGGGTGCGCGGCGAGGTAGGCGGCGAACGCCTCCGGGTCGGTGGCGGTCTCCCGGTCGACGAGGTGCACGACGCCGCCGGTGGTCAGCGCCCCGAACAGGTTCGTCATGCCGAGGTCGGCGGCGTGGGTGGAGACGAGCGCGTAGGACGCGTGCCGCCCGATGCGGTCGGCGACCGCGTGCAGGTAGTGCGCGATGTGCCGGTGCTCGACGGCGACGCCCTTGGGTGTCCCGGTCGAGCCCGACGTGAAGATGACGTACGCGAGGTGGTCCATCGGCACCCGCACGGCCTGCGCCGGCTCACCCGCGAGGTCCGCGACGACGAGCGCCCGGCGGTCCGCGACCCGGCCGGCGAAGGCCGCCTCGGTGAGCACGAACCGCGCGCCGGCCGCGTCGAGGATGTCCGCCACCCGCCCGTCCGGGTAGCCGGGGTCGATCGGGAGGTAGGCGGCGCCGGCCTTCAGCGCGCCGAGCATCGCGACGGGCAGGCTGACGCCGCGCTCGGTCAGGACGGCGACGGGCTCCTGCGGCCGCACCCCGCCGGCGAGCAGCCGCGCCGCGACGACGCCCGCGCGCCGGTCCAGCTCGGCGTAGGTCAGGCTGCCGTCGGCGGCGACGACCGCGGTCGCGTCGGGCGTGAGCGCCGCGTGGCGCGCGATCAGTTGATCGAGTGGCTGTTCCATCGTGTACGACACGCGGCGGCCGGCCGGTCCTGACAGCGCGCCCGGCTCCAGCGGTTGCCGGCCGACCGGCACGTCGGGGGTGGCGGTCAGCCCGTCCAGCAGCGCCAGGAACCATCCGGTGAGGCGGCGGGCGGTGTCGTCGTCGAACAGTTCGGCGCGGTGGACGAGCGAGCCGCGGTAGCCGTCGGCGGTGCGGGACAGCGCGAGGTTGAGGTCGTACTTCGTGGTGCGGATCGGCAGGTCGACGACGTGCGCGTCGAGGCCGGGGAAGCGCATCGGCGCGGGCGGCTGCTCCAGGACGTTCAGCAGCACCTGGAAGATCGGGGTGGTGGCGAGGTTCCGCTCGGGCTGCAGCCGGTCGACGATCCGCTCGAACGGGGTCTCGGCGTGGGCGAGCGCGTCGATCGCGGTCTCCCGCACGCGGGCCAGCAGCTGGCGGCCGGTCGGGTCGCCGGAGCAGTCGGTGCGCAGCACCAGCGTGCCGATGAAGCACCCGATCATCGTCTCGACGTCCGGGTGGTGCCGGCCCGCGGCGGGGACGCCGACGGCGACGTCGTCGGTGCCGCAGACCCGGGCGAGCAGCGCCTGCCAGGCGGCGAGCAGCACCATGAACGGGGTCGCGCCGCCGGCCGCGGCGAGGCCGTCGATGCGGGCGGTGAGCGTGGCGGGCACCTCCACGGGCACCTGCCCGGCCTCGGCGCCGGCGACGGGCGGGCGGGGCCGGTCGGCGGGCAGGTCCAGCACCGGCGCGAGGCCCCGCAAGCGCTCGACCCACCAGTCGAGGTCCACTGTGGACGGCTCCCGGCCGCCCTGCCAGCGGGCGTAGTCGGCGTACTGCACCGCGGGCGCGGCCGGGACGGGCCGGCCCTCCACCCTGGCCGCGTAGAGGTCGGCGAGCTCGCGCAGGGCCAGGTCGACGGACCACGCGTCGAAGGCGATGTGGTGCACGACCAGCAGCAGCAGGTGCTCGTCCGGGCCGGTGCGGCAGATGAGCGCCCGCATCGGTGGCTCCTCGGCGAGCCGGAACGCCCGGTCCCGGAACGCGTCGAGCGTGCCCGCCGTCTCGACGGGCACGTCGCCGGCGGCGCCGACGACCGCGGTGGGGGTGCCGTCCTGGTCCACGAACCGGCTGCGCAGCACGTGGTGCCGCGTCGCCAGGTCGCGGACCGCGGCGGTCAGGGCGGCCACGTCGAGCGCGCCGGTCAGCCGTACCGTGGCCGTGACGTGATAGGCAGCGCTGTCGGGCTCCAGCTGGTGCATGAACCACAGCCGCGCCTGCGCCGGGGACAGCGGCGCGGGAACGCCCGGATCGGTGGCGGGGATCCTGGTGGCGGTGTGGGCGGCGGCACGGCTCGTCACCGCGCGGGCCGCTGCCAGGCGCTGCCGGATGAGCGAGCGCTGGTCGTCGGTGACCGTCACGCCCGCGTCACCTCGGCCAGCAGCAGCGACTCGAGGGCCACGGCGAAGCCCGCGAGGACGGGCTGCTCGAACAGCAGCCGCACCGGCACCGGCAGGTCGAGCGCGTCGCGGAGCCGGCCGACGACGAGCGTCGCGGACAGCGAGTGCCCGCCGAGGGCGAAGAAGTTGTCGTGCACCGACAGGTCGTCGCGGTGCAGCACCGCGCCCCACACGTCGGCGACGAGGTGTTCGGCGTCGCTGCGCGGCGCGACCCGCTCGCGGACCTCGTCGTGCGGCTCGGGCAGGGCGCCGCGGTCGACCTTGCCGGAGCCGTTGACCGGCAGGGACGGCAGCGTCATCCAGCGGCGCGGCACCATGTACTCGGGCAGCGCCGCCCGTAACAGCGTCTCGAGGCCGGGCGGGTCGACCACCGACCCGGGTCCCGGCACGACGTAGCCGACGAGGTGCGGGTCGGCGCCGCCGGCGACGGTCACCACGGCCTCGGCGACGCCGGGCGCGGCCCGCAGCCGCACCTCGACCTCGCCGAGCTCGATGCGGTGCCCGCGCACCTTCACCTGGTGGTCGCGGCGGCCGAGGAAATCGAGGAGCCCGTCGGTGCGCCAGCGGACCAGGTCACCGGTCCGGTAGCAGCGCTCGCCCGGGCGCACCGGGTCGGCGACGAACGCCGCGTCGGTCAGGTCGGGCCGGCCGTGGTAGCCGCGCGCCACACCGGCCCCGCCGATCCACAGCTCGCCGACGGTCCCGGGCAGCGCGAGCCGCCCGGCAGCTGGGGAGTTGGGGTCCATCACGTACACCCACTCCCCCGCCATCGGGGTGCCGATGGGCACGGTGTCGCCGACGGGGGCGGTGACCCGGTGCATGGTGGACGTCACGGCGGTCTCGGTGGGGCCGTAGCCGTTCCAGAACTCGCCGAGCCGGGCCGTCAGCTCCCGCGCGAGGACGGGGTCGACGGCCTCGCCGATGGCGACGGCCCGCACCCGCGGCGCCCGCCAGTCCGCGGCGACGAGCATCCGGAACGTGGTCGGCGTCGCCGTCATCACGGTCACCCCCGCCTCGGTGATCCGCCGCGCCACCTGGTGCCCGTCGACGGCGACGCCGCGTTCGAGCAGCGCGAGGCGCAGGCCGTGGCCGAGGGCGACCCACAGTTCGAGGCCGGCGACGTCGAAGGAGAGCGCGGTCAGGCCGAGCATCACGTCGTCGTGGGTGACCGGCATCAGCTCGCACTGCGCGGCGACGAACGCGGCGAGGCTGCCGTGGGTCAGCTCCACGCCCTTGGGGCGGCCCGTCGAGCCGCTGGTGTAGATGATGTACGCGAGGTCGCCCGGCCCGACCGGCGGCAGCTCGCCCGGCTCCGTCGCGAGGGCGGCGGCGAGGTCGACGACGACGGCTCCGGTGCCTTCGGCGATCCGGCGCGCCACGTCGAGCGTCTCGGCGGCGGCGAGGACGACGCCGGCGCCCGAGTCGGTGAGCTGGTAGCGCAGCCGCTCGACCGGATGGTCGGGTTCGAGCGGCACGTACGGTGACCCGGCCAGCCACCCGCCGACGAGCGCGGCCGGCAGGTGGCGGTCGCGGGGAAGGCAGATCCCGACCGGTCCGGAGCCCCCGGTGCCCCCGGAGCCACAGCGCCGAAGTGCCGTCGCGATCCGCTTCGCGGCGGTGGCCAGGTCGCCGTAGGTCAGGGTGCCGTCGCCGCCGTCGACCGCGACCGTGTCGGGGCGGGTCGCGGCCTGGGCGAGCACCGCGTCCAGGACGGTCGCGGGCGTGCCCGCGGGCAGGTCGGGCCCGGTGCCCTGGGCGAGCAGCGCGGCCCGCTCGGCGTCGGCGAGCAGGTCGAGCCGGGACAGCGGCCGGTCCGGGTCGGCCAGCATGCCGTCGAGCAGCGCCAGGAGCCAGCGCGCCCACCGCTGGACGGTGGCCTGGTCGAACACGTCCTTGCGGTAGCTGATGAAGCCGTCGTATCCGCCGTCGCGGCCGGTCAGCGACAGGCTCACGTCGAACTTGTTGGAGTCCAGCGGGGAGGGCAGGCGCTGCGCCCGTACCGACGGCAGGACGGGGTCCCGCTGCGGCGTCTCCAGCAGGAACAGCATCGACTGGAAGATGGGCGTGGTGGCGGTGGAGCGCTCCGGCGCGACCGCCTCGACGACCCGCTCGAAGGGCGCCTCGGCGTGCGCGAACGCCTCCAGGGTGGTCTCGCGGACCCGGTCGAGCAGCTGCCGGCCGGTCGGGTCGCCGGCCAGGTCGGTCCGCATGATGAGGGTGTTGATGAAGCACCCGGCGACGCCTTCGGTCGCGCGGTGGTGCCGCCCGGACTCGGGCACGCCGACGGCGACGTCGTCGCTGCCACAGAGCCGGCCGAGCAGCGCCTGCCACGCGCCGAGCAGCACCATGAACGGGGTCGCCTGCCCGTCGCGGGCGGCCGCGCGGATCCGTGCGGCGAGCGCCGGCGGCACGGTGAGCGGCACGTAGCCGCCGGTCCAGTCGGCGACCGCCGGGTAGGGCCGGTCCACCGGGAACGGGAGGGCCGGGGCGAGCCCGGCGAGGCGCTGCACCCACCAGCCGACGTGGTCGTCGGCGGGGCGGGCCGCCAGCCACTCGGTGACGTCGGCGTACTGCAGGCGCGGGGGCGCCGGCGGGGTGGTGCCGTGCAGGCGGGCGGCGTAGAGGGCGCCGAACTCGTCCAGCATCAGGTCCTGCGACCAGGCGTCGGTGGCGATGTGGTGCACGGTCAGCAGCAGGACGTGGTGCTCCGGGGCGAGGCGGAACAGCGCGGCCCGCATCGGTGGCTCCTGGTCGAGCTGGAACGGGCGGCTGACCTCGAGCCGCAGCGACTCGGCGAGCGTCGCCTCGGTCGCGTCCACGATGGACAGTTCGATCCGGTCGGCGGGCACGGCGACCGCGACCAGGTCGGCCGGCACGACGACGCTGCGCAGGACCTCGTGCCGGGCGGCGACGTCGCGGAGCGCGGCCAGCAGGGCGTCGGCGTCGAGCGGGCCGGTCAGCCGCAGCACCGCCGGCACGTGGTAGATCGACGTGTTGTGCTCGAACTGGGCGTTGAACCACAGCCGGCGCTGCGACGGCGCCAGTGGCTGCGGCGCGTCCGGGTCGGCCCGGCGCGGGATCTCCGGCTCGGACCCGGCCGCGGCGTCCGCGGCGGCGGCCCGCGCGGCCGCGACCCGCCGCTCCATGAGAGCGCGCAGCGTGTCCTGCTCAGACAAGGTCATAGTCATTCCCCCGAATTTCGTCCATGACAAGGCGCTCCAGCCGCTCGGCGAAGTCCGAGAGCACCGGATGGTCGAACAGCAGCCGCACCGGCACCGCGCAGCCGAGCGTGTCGCGCAGCCGGCCGGCGACGCGGGTCGCGGCCAGCGAGTGCCCGCCGAGGCCGAAGAAGCTGTCGTCGGCGCCGACCCGGTCCGTGGCGAGGACCTGCGTCCACACGTCGGCGACGAGCTGCTCCATCATCGACTCGGCGGGCCGGTGCGGCCGGGTGTCGTCCGGGTCGGGCAGCGCGGCCAGGTCGACCTTGCCGCTGGGCAGCGCCGGCAGTGCGTCGAGCACCACCCACCGGTGCGGCACCAGGTGCTCCGGCAGCCGGCGCCGCAGCTCTCCGGCGGCCTGCTCGCCGGTGGCGGTGCCGGTGAGGTAGCCGACCAGATGCGCCTCGGCGCCCGTGCCCCGCACGGTGACCACGGCGTGCGTGACGCCGGGGTGGTCGCGCAGCGCCGCCTCGATCTCGCCGAGCTCCACGCGGTGCCCGCGGACCTTCAGCTGATGGTCCCGCCGGCCGCGGAACTCCAGGTCCCCGCCGGGTCGCCACAGGACCAGGTCGCCCGTGCGGTAGCAGCGGCCGCCGGGCACGAACGGGTCGGGCACGAACGCGGCGGCGGTCAGCTCCGGCCGGCGGTGGTAGCCGAGCGCGGGGCCGCCGCCGCCGATCCACAGCTCGCCGGCGACACCGGGCGGCGCGAGCCGGTGCAGCGGGTCCATCACGTACAGGCGCTCGCCGCGCATCGGGTGCCCGATCGGCGCGGTGTCGCCGACCGAGGTCACGCGGTGCACGGCTGAGAGGACCGTGCCCTCGGTCGGGCCGTAGACGTTCCACAGCTGCGCGACCCTGGGCAGCAGGTCGCGGGCCAGCGCGGGGTCGAGGGCCTCACCGCCGGCCCACACCCGCAGGTCCGGCGCGCCCGTCCAGCGCGCGGCGAGCAGCGTGCGGAGCATCGTCGGTGGCACGTTCATCAGGTTGATCCGGTGCTCGGCGATCCGCTCGCCGAGCCGGTGCCCGTCGACGGCGCTGTCGCGCTCCACGACGACGCAGGTGCCGCCCGCGGCGAGCGTGGCCCAGATCTCCGCGCAGGAGGTGTCGAAGCTGACCGTGGCGACGGCGAGCATCCTGTCGCCCGGCCCGATGCCGGGCTCGAGCCGCAGCGCCTCGGTGAGCGACGCCAGCCCGCCCTGCGCGACCGCCACCCCCTTGGGTGTCCCGGTCGAGCCGGACGTGTACAGCAGGTACGCCAGGTCGCCGGGTGTGACGGGCGGCAGCGGTACATCGGCGGCGGGCGAAACCTGGTCGAGGTCGAGCACGCGGGTGCCGGCCACCGTCCCCGCCGCCGAGGCGGTCGCGGTGCGGCAGAGCACGGTCCGGACCCCGCCGTCGGCGGCGAGCCACGCGAGGCGCTCCGCCGGCAGCTCCGGCTCCAGCGGCAGGTAGGCGGCGCCGGCCCGCCACACCCCCAGCAGCGTCGCCGGCAGCCGGTGGTCGCGCGGCAGGCACACGCCGACGACCCCGCCGTGGCCGCGCACCACCGACGCGACCTCGGCCGAGGCGTCCCACAGCTGCCGGTAGGTCAGCTCGCCGTCCGCGCCGGCGACGGCGACGTCGCCGGGGCGCTGCCGGACCTGCCGGGCGATCGCGTCGACCACGGTCGCGGGCGCGTCCGCGGGCAGCGGCGGGCCGGCGGCCCGGCCCAGCAGGTCCGCCGCCTCGGCCGCGGTGACGAGCGGGACCCGGGTCAGCGGGCGGTCGGGGTCGGCGGTCAGCTCCGCGAGCACCAGCAGCAGCCGGTCGGCGAACGCGGCCGCCGCCGCCCGGTCGGTCAGGTCGAGGTCGTACTCCAGCTGCAGCTCGGCGCCGCCGGCGGTCTCGTTGACGAAGACGGTGAGCGGATTCTGCGCGCCGCCGCAGCTCAGCTCGCCGAGCAGCTCGAGGCGGACCCCGCCCCGCTCGACGCGCACCGGCAGGCCGGCCGGCTGCGCCGACAGCACCACCGGGGTGATCATCGCGCCGCGCGGCTGGGTGCCGACGGCCTCGAACAGGTCCTCGGTGGACGGCCGGGGCCGGTCGAGCGCGCGGGCGGTCGTCGCCGAGGCCGCGGCGATCGTGTCGCGGACGGTGGCGGCGGCGTCCAGGCGGAGGCGGACCGGCAGGACGTCGACGAGCGGGCCGATGACGCCGTCGAGCTCGGGTCCGGCGCGGCGGGCGACGACCGCGCCGACGAGGACGTCCGCCCGTGCGGTGAGGCCGGCGAGGAGCAGGCCGAGAGCGGTCAGCCAGCCGGCGAACGGTGCGGCGCCGCTCGCCGTGCACACCTCGGCCAGCCCGGTGACGACGTCCGGCGGCACGGGCCGGGTGAGCCGCTCGCCCCGGAACCCGCCGCTGCCGGTGAACAGCTCGCCCGGCGGCGACGCGCCCGCCAGCTCGTCCCGCCACGGGTTTTCCTCTCCGCCGGCGACGGGGTGCATCAGCGCGACGTCGCCCAGCTGCACCGGTGGCGGGGCGACGCTGCCGGGCGCGGCCAGGTCCGCGGCGAGCTCGGTGAGGAACGTGCCGGTCGACCAGCCGTCGAACGCCACGTGATCGCTGACGACGATCAGCTCCGACTCCTCCGCGGCAACCAGGATCAGGTCGACCCGCAGGAGCGGCTCGGTCCCGGACAGGTCGAATGCGTGTCGTGCGGCCGCGGCGGCGATCTCGTCCGACCGTGCCCGCCGCGCCGCCGGGGGCCGGTCGCGCAGGTCGTGCTCGGCCAGCGGCACCGCCGTACCGACGCCGACAACGATTACCGGAGCGCCGTCACGGTCGACGATCCGGCTGCGCAGGACCTCGTGCCGGGCGACCATCGCCGCGAGCGCCGACCTGACCGCCGCGGGCTCGACCGGGCCGGTCAGCCGGGCGCGGAACGCGACCGTCGTCACCGACGGCACGGGGCTGATCTGCCGCAGCGTCCACAGCTCGCGCTGGGTCGGGGTCAGCGGGTACTCCGCCCGCCCCGCGTGCCGGACCGGCCTGCCCGCCGTCTCGCGCGCCACCCCGACGAGGGCCGCGAGGGCGGCGACGGTCGGCTCGGCGAGGAAGTCGGCCAGGGCGACCGTGGTGCCGAACTCGCGGCCGGCGAGGGCGCAGACGCGGGCGGCGGCGAGGGAGTGCCCGCCGAGGTCGGTGAAGCGGTCCTCGACGCCCACCCCGGCGATGCCGAGCACGTCACCGACGATCGCCGCGATGGTGGTTTCGGCGGGTGTACGGGCCGCGACGAAGCCGGTCCCCGCCGGGCGGCCGGGCGGCAGCGGGGGCAGGGCGGCCCGGTCGACCTTGCCGTTCGGGCCCAGCGGCAGCCGGTCGGCGACGCCGATCCGGGTCGGCACCAGGTGGTCCGGCACCCGCCGGCGCAGCCAGGCGCGCAGGGTCCGCTCGTCGGCGCCGGCCGCCTCCACGTGCCCGACCAGGTGCTTGACCCCATCGGCGTCGGCGTCGGCGACGGCCAGCACGCACGCGCGGCGGACGGCCGGGTGGCGTGCCAGGACCGCCTCGACCTCGCCCGGCTCGACCCGGTAGCCGCGGATCTTCACCTGGTCGTCGGCGCGGCCGGCGAAGCGCAGCACCCCGCCGGCGCCGCGGACCAGGTCGCCGGTGCGGTACATCCGGCCGCTCGCTTCGACGACGAACGCGCCTCGCTGGTCGTCGCCCAGGTAGCCGCGGGCGACCACCGGGCCGCCGATCCACAGCTCGCCCAGCTCGCCGTCCGCCACGGGTTGGCCGGCGGCGTCCCGGACCTCCATCACCGCGCCGGCGATCGGGCGCCCGATCGGCGGCTCGTCGGTGCCGTCCCGGCCGATCTCCGCGACCGCGCAGGTGGTGGTGCACTCGGTGGGGCCGTACAGGTTGAGCACCCGCCGTACGCCGGGGTTGGCGTAGATCCGGTCGACGAGCCCGCGGGTCAGCGGCTCACCACCGGCGAACACGGCCCGCACGCCGTCCGGCAGCGGCTCGCGGAGCAGGACGCTGAGGGCGGACGGCACGCCGTATACGGTGGTGACCTCGGCGCGGGCGGGCAGCGTGGGCAGCGCGAGGAGGTTCTCGGCGAGGATCACGGTGCCGCCGGTGACCAGCGGCAGGAACAGCTGGGTGATCGACGGGTCGAAGCAGATCGACGCGGTGGCGAGCATGCCCCGCAGCTCCTCGGCCGTGTACGCGGCCGCCTCCCACCGCAGCAGGTTCATCGTGTTGCGGTGCTCGACGACGACGCCCTTGGGCCTTCCCGTGGAGCCCGACGTGTAGATGACGTACGCCGCGTCGCTGCCGTCGCCCTCGTCGCCCTCGTCGCCCTCGTCGCCCTCGCCTCCCAGCGGGGTGCTGTCGGCGTCGGCGCCGATCTCGTCGACCGCGAGCGTGCCCTTCGCCGTCGCCGTGGTCGTCGCGATCAGGTTCACGCCGGCATCGGCGGCGATGTATTCGAGGCGCTCTGCCGGGTACGCGGGGTCCATCGGCACGTACGCGGCGCCGGTCTTCAGCACGCCCAGCAGCGCCGGCAGCAGGTGCTCGTCCCGGCCCAGGCACACCCCGACGAGCTCGCCGGGTCCGGCGCCGGCGCGGCGCAGCTCACGGGCGATCCGGTTCGCGCGGTCGGCCACGTCCGCGTACCGCATCCGGACCTGCCCGGCGATGACGGCCACCCGGTCGGGAGTGCGCCGAGCCTGCTCCTCGAACGCGACATGGACACGATGAGACACGCGCGGTCCTCCCCCGCCCGCGGCACCGATGCCGCAGCGTTGCCTACCGGGAAATCATGCCGCATCTATCTGTGCTTCGAAACCGCACGCACGGTCACCGATGCCCCATTGATCACCCTCGCGTTTCGGGTCCGGGGGCGCGGTGGGGCGGATCACGTCGGCTCATGCCGGCGCCCGGGGCACCGATGGTCCCCGGCACGGACCACCTGGGTGAAGGGGCGACCATGGCGAAGGCCGACGACATGCTGCAGACGTTCGACGAGCTCATCTCCGACGGCGTACGGCGCGGGCTGGTGCACAACGTCGCCGAGGACGACGCGCTCGACGGCCGCACGGTCACCGTCGACGGCGCCCGGCTGGTCAACTTCGGCTCCTGCAGACCGGGTGGCGCCGGTCGGCCGGACGGACAGCTGAGTCCGGCCGGACGGCGCCGGGCCGATCGCGCCTGACCGACCGTCGCCGGTCCTATACTCGCGCTACATCGGTCCGGTCGAATGCCGCCCAGGAGCGTGATGCCCGTCCCGTCCCTCTCGGGCAAGAGCTCCGAGGACCTCGCCGAGGCGATGCTGGACGCGTTCCCGACCCGGAGCCCGTTCGAGCAGATGCTCTGGTACGACCTGGAGATCAAGCTCGCCCGAATGGTCGGCGACGTGGTCGGCATGGACGACGTCGTGTTCCGGGTCATCACCGACGCCGACGATCAGGGCTGGCTGCCGGATCTCGTCGCCGCCGCGCTCAAGCGGGTCCCGCGCGCGACCCTGCTGTCCAGGTGGGCGGAGCGGCACCCGCACGTGGTCGACCGGAAGGCCGAGCAGCGTGCCCTCGAGGGCGCCCTGCTCGCCGAAGGGACCGGACACGACTACGCGGGCCGAGGCCGGTCGGGCCGGGTGCCGGTCGGACGGAAGCGCACCGTTCACGACCGCATCGAGAGCAACCTCGGTGCCGACCTGGTGCGGACGCTGCTGCTGCTCAACGACCCCGGCAACGGGCAGGTCCTCGCCGCCCGGTCCGTCGACGCGCTCGCGGCCGCGGGGTCGACCGCCGCCACCGCCCGCGTCGTCCGGCGCGAGCTGTGGGAGGTCACGGACCTCCTGCTGGAGTACGTCGAGGACCAGGTGCTCCATCTGATCCCGCTCATGTCGACGCAGGTAGTGGACATCGTCGACGCGGTCACCTTCGCGGTGGCCACGACGCTCCGCCTGGCCGGGCCGGCCATCACCGCGGAGATGCGCACCGAACCGGATCTGTTGCTGCGTCTGCTGACCGAGCAGTCCGACCGGCGACGCCCGGCCTGGGACCACGGTCCCACCAGCCTCCCGCCCTTCCAGCCGCTGATCGGCGCGATCGTCTCCTATCTGGCCGAGGCGGCGCTCGCGGAGCCCGGCTTGACGCTCGCCGGCCTGCACGACCTGGCGGCGTCGGGCGGCGCCGCCGCGACGATCCGGATGGCGATCAGCCGGATGCCGCAGGAGCGCGACCAGGACTCGGGCCGCCCCAACGACAGCTATGCCGTCCAGTACCTGCGCATGGTCACCCGGACGCTGGACACCCTCGAGGTCCTCGGCATCGACCTGCTCACCGAGGTCCGCCGCTACAGCCTGACCACCGCCTACGTCACCCTCGAGGCCACCGTCCCGCGCCCGACCGCGCAGGGCACCGTCGGCTACGACGCGCAGCCCGTGGACGCGGCGCTGCAGACGGCCGGCCGGCTGGTCCTGATCGAGGGCGAGGCCGGCTCCGGCAAGACCACCGTCCTGCAGTGGGCCGCCGTCAGCATGGCCCGCGGCGAGCTGCCCGGCGGTGACCTGCATCCCTGGCACGGCCGGATTCCGCTGTTCGTCCGGCTGCGGCGGTACGTCAAGCGCGCCCTGCCCACCATCGAGGAGCTCACCCGCGAGGTGGCCGGAGCGTCCCTGCATTCGCGCCAGCCGGCCGGCTGGGTCGCCAAGGTCCTCAAGGAGGGCCGGGCGGTCCTGCTGATCGACGGCCTCGACGAGGTCCGGGCGGACGAACGCGCGACGGTCCAGGCCTGGCTGGAGGACCTGACCTGGCACGCCGTCACCGAGCAGCACAACACCCTGGTCGTCACCTCACGCCCGGCCGCCGCCCGCGGCGGCACCTACGACCTCGGCCGCTTCACCCCGCTCACGCTGACCACGATGAGCTTCCGCGAGATCTTCCGGTTCATCCAGGACTGGCACGCGGCGACACTGGAGCGGCTCCCGCCCGACCAGCACGACTCCCACCGGGCCCGCGCCGAACACCTCATCATCGAGATCGACGGGTCGCCGTCACTGCGCGACCTGGCCCGCACGCCCCTGCTCTGCGCGGTCATCTGCGCTCTCAACTACAAAAGCCCCGGTGGCCTGCCCAAGCAGCGCATCACGCTGTACGAGGACGCGCTGAAGATGATGCTCGGCCGCCGTGAACACGAGAAGGGCGTGGAACCCACCGGCGTCGGCGCCGAGGAACGCACCGCCGTGCTGCAGTCCCTCGCTCAGTGGTACGTCGTCTCCGGCCTCTCGGAGGCGCCCCGCGACGACGTGCGCAGCCAGCTGGGCCTGGTCGCCGGCATGCTCCGCGGCGTCGACTGGACCGGCGGGCAGATCCTCGACGACCTGCTGGAGCGCTCCGGTGTGCTCCGCGAGCCGGCCCCGGGCACGATCGACTTCGTCCACCGCACCTTCCAGGAGTTCCTCGCCGCCCGCCACCTCGTCTCCGGGTGCTCCACCCGCATCATGCTCGACCACGTCCGCGACGCAGACTGGCAGGGCGTCATCAGCATGGCGGTCGGCTGGGCCTCGAAGACGTCCGCCGTCGAGTGGCGGCGCCTCACCGACGGCATCGTCGACGCGATCGTCGCCGACGACTCGGTCTCGTCCGGCCGGTCCCCGCTGCGCGAGTTCCTGGCGGAGTGCTTCGAGATGTCCGTGGTGGTGGAGCGGGAGAGCTACGAGCGCGCCACCGCCTACCTGGAGCAGCGCATCCCGCCCCTCAGCCGCGACGAGGTGAAGTCGGTCGTCGCGATGGGACAGACCGCGCTGCCCCTGCTCCGGCGCGTCCTGCAGCACACGGTGCAGGACGCCGCCACCGCGTCCCTGTGCGTGCGGGCCATCGTCGGCATCGGCAGCGAGCGCGCGATCGAGGCGCTGGTCCCCGCGGCCCAGCGCTTCGGGCACGAGCTGGCGCAGGAGCTCGTCGACGCGTGGAGCGGGTTCACGCCCGGCGCGTACGGCAGGGCGGTGCTGCAGGCGATTCCGGACGGCACAGTTTCAACGGTCGTCGTCCGCGACCCGACCGTCCTGCCGTTCATTCCTTACGAACTCAACCTCGACCTGCACTTCGTGCCGGACGTGATCACCGCCGACTTCGCCGACCACGTCGCGCGCGCCCGTGTCAGGTCGCTGACGATCCCGGCATGGCCGGCTGACATGGAGCTCGACTGGCTGCCGACTGTGATGGCATCCGAGGTCGAGATTCACGAGCTGCATCGGTTCGACCCGGTTGACGGGCCTGCCAACGAGACGATCCGTCGCCTGACGCTAAGTTTCGCCGACCGCCTACCCCTCGCCGAGGTCAACTGCTGGGTGTTCCTCCAGTTCATCGAACTCGAGACGCTGACGATCCTAGGCCCAGTCATTCTCCGGAACGTCCACGCGCTGACCCGGAACCCGATTCGGGAGCTGACGTTGGCCGGTGGTGTCCGTGTCGATTGGCACACCGAACGGCTCACCGGCTACTTTCTCACCGAGCTGACGATCGAGGACTTCCACGTTGACGATCTGCTCGCCATCTCCGACTGCGTCAATCTGCAGTCGCTGACGCTGCGTCGGTCGTCGGTCGTCGACCTGAGCGGCATCGAACGTATGGAGCAGCTGCAGTTCCTGGATGTGTCCGGCTCGACGCGGCTCGTCGACATCGGGGCCGTCGCGCACCTACCGGCCCTCACCGACATCGGACTCGGCGGCTGTGACCAGCTGCAGGTGAGCGAGGAGCTGCTCGCCGCCACCGACCTGGACCTCGGCGACGTGTTCCTGGCGGCGCACGAGCATCCCGACGACGTCCGGCCGGGCGCCGACCTCGACGGGGCGGTTCCGTTGCCGCCGCACGACTTCGAGGACGAGGACTTCCGGGACTACCTGACCACGTTCCCCGACTCCGGCGAGGCCACGGACTCCGGGCGGTACCTCGACGGCTGGATGATCGGCACGCTGGAGGAGCTCAACCGCCCGGCGGATCTCGGCGTCGTCTCCTACGACGAACTGTGGGACCTCGGATACTCCGACCAGCAGCTCGCCGACTTCCAGCGATGGGATGACGAGGACTGGGAAGACGAAGACGACTGGGATGACGAGCCGGACGAATCCAGCCCCGGGGACTCGTTGCCCGAGCCGGTCGTCCCAGCCTTGGTGCTCGGGCTGCCCGCCGAACCACCCGACGCGGACGAGGACGACGACGCCGAGATCCCGCCGTTGAACGAGGTCGCGCCGACCCTCGCCGCGATCCGCAGGCATTCCTACCTGTGAAGGAGTCCGGATGACGGAGCTGGCCCACCGCGCCGCGCGGGTGACCGTGCTGGACGCGCAGCTGCGGCAGTGGCACGGCAGCCAGGTCGGGTCGACGCTGCGGCTCGCCGGGCCGTGCCCCGTGTGCCGGCACGCGTGCACCGCGACCGTCTCGTTGCGCGCCACCGACCTCGAAGGGTTCGACCCTGGCGGAGCGACCTCGGTCACCGCCGGGTTCGCCTGCACCTGCGGGCAGGAGCACGCGGGGCAGCCGGCGTCCCCGCCGAAGGGCTGCGGACGGACGTGGACCGGGCACGCCGAGGTCGCGGAGGACGGCACGGTGACGCTCCGGCCGGCGGACGACCCGTATCTCGCCGAGGCGGCGGAGGCGTACCGGATCGCGCAGGCCGGGCGGGTCGACCGGCTCAAGGCGGGAGCCGAGAAGTGGATCGCCGGGACCACCGCGCTGCTCGGGGTGCTCGGCATCGTCGGCGTGAGCCTCGGCGCCGACCAGGTCGCCGCACTGGACGTGGCCGGCAAGGTGTGGACCGCCGTCGCCGTCGTGGTGGCGGTCGGGGCGGCCGCGGTCGCGATCCAGCAGGCGTACCGCGCGGCGTACGGACAGCCGGAGACCCGCACCATCGCCGACGACGCCGACCTGCTCGCCTGGTACACCGCCCAGCAGGACCTGCCGGAGGCGATCGGCCGGCGGCTCCGCGGTGCGGCCCGGGCGTCCGCGACGTCGCTCGGCGCGCTCGTCGTCGCGATCGGGCTCACCTGGTTCATGCCGGCGGCGGAGCCCGCCTCGCCGCTGGTGAAGGTGACGTCGCAGGACCAGTCGATCGTGTGCGGGACCCTGCTGAAGTCCGGCACGCCCGGCGCCGTCCGGGTCCGGCGTGCCGACGGCACCGTCGCCGAGGTGCAGGTGAGCAGCCTAGCGCCGGTGGAGAAGTGCTGACACCGCCGGCAGGCCCAGTACGGGCAGGATGGGCACGGCGCGGTTGCCCGTCCGGGCCTCCCAGGACTCGGTGGCGGGGTCGCCCGCCTGATGGATCGCGACGAGCCGCCAGTCCAGCGTGAAGCATGGCGACCCCGACGACCCGCCGTCGGTGTCGGCGGTGTGGCGCAGGCGGGTGCCGTTGGCGTTGACCTCGGTCACCTTGCCGAAGCGCAGCTGCAGCGGCCGGCGGCCGAAGTGCTGCAGCACGGCGATGCCGTCGCCGGGGCGCGGCGGACGGCGGCCGGCGACGTCGATCCAGCCGCGGTCGGCCGAGGCCGGTTCGCCGGTGCCGCCGACGGGCATCTCGCCGATCGGCTCGGCGAGGCGCAGCACGGCGAAGTCCAGCTCGGCGCGGTCCGGCAGGTCGGCGCCGCCGCCGCGCGACCACTCGGACGGGCTGTTCGGGGCCGACGCGGCGAGCCAGTCGTCGGCGAGCTCGACCGCGGTGCCGGCGAACACCTCCTGGTCGGCCGCGTCCCGCTTGTGGTCGAACACGATCCGCACCTCGTCGCGCCGCGCCGCGGCGACCACGTGGTGGCTGGTCATGCACAGGTCCGGGCCGATGAGGAAGCACGTGCCGGCCGGATCGCCGGCGATCTCCACCAGACCGACCTGTCCTTCGAGGACCCCGAGCCGCGTCCGCCACGGCGCCGGGTGGATGTCGACGTCGCCGGCGCTGAGGATCGTCTCCAGCCCGCCGGTGCCGGGCGTCAGGGACCGCACCTCCGCCACCTGCCGCAGACCGGCGTGCTCCGGCCGGGACTGGCGCGCCGCGACCACGAGCTGGTCCAGCCAGCCCTCCGAGTCGGCGGCCCTGATCAGGTGGAAGACCCGCGTCTCCAGGTTGTCGGCCATGGTGATCCGGGCCCGCTGCTTGGACAGCCGGTAGTACAGCATCTCGTCGAGACGCTCCGGGCTGAAGGCGTCCAGCAGCGCCTCGCTGAGCTGCCGCGCGAGTCGTCCGTCAATGGCCATGCCCTTCTCTACCAGACCGGGAGGATCTGGTGAGCCACTGCATGACGGCGAGAAGGTGGGAGGCGGGTTCGGGGATCGGGTGGAAGACGTGTTCGACGGCGTCGTCGGTCACGACGAGGGTGAGGCGCTCGTAGAGGGTCATGTCACCGGCGGTGAAGGTCGGCAGCTCCAGCGCGGCGGCGAGGGTCATCCGGGGGTCGGGGATCAGCGGGTACGGCAGCCGCAGGCGGTGCACGAGCTCGCGCTGGTATCCGGTCGACTGCGCGGAGAGGCCGAAGACCCGGTCCACGCCGGCGTTGCGCAGCTCCGCGTGGTGGTCGCGCACCCAGGTCGCCTGCTCGGTGCCGCCGAGGGCGCCGTGCACCTCGATGAGGCCCTTGGGCAGGTCGACGCCAGGGCGGCCGGTGAGCGGGTAGACGAAGATGACGGTCCGGCCGGGGCCGAGCGCGCCGAGGTCGACGGGGCGGCCGTCGGTGCAGTAGAACGTGAGGCCCGGCAGGCGGTCGCCGACGAGGCGGGACGGGTCCGCGCCGGGCGACGAGGCGCCGGTGGCGACGCGTGCCGTGGCGGTGTCGAGGCGGCTGTTGAGCGAGTCGCGCTGCGCGGTGAGCCTGCCGATGCGGTCCTGCAGGGTGGCGATGGTGCTGCGGTAGGTCGCCAGCGCGGCGGCGCACACGTCGGTGTCGTCGGCGCCGCCCACGATCGAGTCGACGAACGGGCGGGTCTCCTCGACGGTGAGGCCGAGCGCGGTCAGCTGCCGGATCTGCTCGACGAGCCGGACCGCGATCGGCTCGTACTCGCGGTAGCCGTTGCTCAGCCGCCGCGGGACGACCAGCCCCGCGGACTCGTAGTAGCGCAGCGCCCGCACGGTCGTCCCGGTCCGGCGCGCCAGTTCACCCACCCGCATCCCGCGACCTTAAACCCGGACCCTGGGGTACAGGTCAACGTGTTGATCGTCGCGGTGGCAAGGCCGCCGCCGTCTGCCAGTCTGGGCCCGGTCGAGCAAGCGACGAAACACGGGAGGTGGATCGATGACGGCGATCAGCCGGGTCATCGGACGGCAGGTGCTGGACAGCCGGGGCAACCCGACGGTGGAGGTCGACGTGGTCCTCGCCGACGGTGCGACCGGCCGGGCCGCGGTGCCGTCGGGCGCGTCGACGGGCGCCAACGAGGCGGTCGAGCGGCGCGACGGCGATCCCGCGCGGTTTCACGGCAAGGGGGTGACCGGGGCCGTCGCCGCGGTCAACGGCCCGCTCGCCGCGGCGGTGACCGGCCTCGACGCGGAGAACCAGGCGCTGGTCGACGAGACGATGATCGCGCTGGACGGCACGGCGGACAAGCGCCGCCTCGGCGCCAATGCGATCCTCGGCGTGTCGCTGGCGACGGTGAAGGCCGCCGCGGCCGCGCACCGCCAGCCGCTGTACCGCTACGTCGGAGGGGTCGGGGCGCGGCTGCTGCCGGTGCCGATGATGAACATCGTCAACGGCGGAGCGCACGCCGACAACCCGCTCGACTTCCAGGAGTTCATGATCGCCCCGATCGGCGCGCCGACCTTCGCCGAGGCCGTCCGGATGGGCTCCGAGGTCTTCCACACCCTGCGACGGTCCCTGGCGTCGGCCGGGCACAGCACCAACGTGGGCGACGAGGGCGGCTTCGCGCCGGACTTCGCCACGGCCGAGGAGGCGCTCACCTTCGTGCTGCGGGCCGTCGAGGACAGTGGCTACCGGCCGGGTGCCGACATCACGATCTGCCTCGACCCGGCCAGCTCGGAGTTCTACCGCGACGGCGTCTACGACTACGCCGGCGAGGGCCGCAAGCGGTCGGTGGACGAGCACATCGAGTACCTCGTCGAGCTGTCGGAGCGCTTCCCGATCACCTCCATCGAGGACCCGATGGCCGAGGACGACATCGACGGCTGGACGCGGCTCACCGCCCGCGCCGGCGACCGCCTCCAGCTGGTCGGCGACGACGTCTTCTGCACCGACCCCGCCCGCCTGCGCGCCGGCATCGACGGCGGCTACGCCAACGCGGTCCTCGTCAAGGTCAACCAGATCGGCACGCTGACCGAGACGATCGAGACGGTCCGGACCGCGCAGCGGGCCGGCTACCGGGTGGTGATGTCGCACCGCTCCGGCGAGACCGAGGACACGACGATCGCCGACCTCGCCGTCGGCCTGGACTGCGGCCAGATCAAGACCGGCTCGCTGTCCCGCTCGGACCGGACCGCCAAGTACAACCAGCTGCTGCGCATCGAGGAGGAGCTGGGCAGCAGCGCCCGCTACGCGGGACGGGCCGCCTCGTAACGTTGCGAGACCGGCATCTGCGAGCAGATGCCGGTCTTCCGGCTCGCATCTACACCGTCCTCTACCGGCGGCCTGCCCGCACCTGCATGATGGGGGGATGACCGCCGACGACCAGCGGCGCCGCTGGGACACCGTGCTCGGGCACCTCGCCGCGGCCCTGCCCCGCGGGGCGGCCAGGGTGGTCGTCGACGGCGGTGACGGCCGCGCCGCCCAGGTCGCCGACCGGTTCGCCGCCCACCTGCACGCCGGCGGGCGGCACTGCGTCCGGCTGACCGCGGCGGCCTGCACGAGCGACCGCGACGGCTGGTACACCAGAACCCCAGACACCGTCGTCATCGCCGACGGACCAGGTTGGCGGCGCCGGCTCCCCGCCGCGTCGTGGCACCTGACGGTCTGGGTGCGCACGCCACCGGCTGCCACCACCGGCGCTTCCAGCGCTTCCGGTGGATTCCGGGGTGACGACACCGACGCCGTCATCGACCTGCACGACGCCGCGTGGCCGGTGCTGCGGCACCTCGACGCCCGGCTGGTCGACGGCGACGTGTGGCACCGCAGCGAGTCCCAGGCGTTCTTCGCCGGCCGGGCCGCGACCTGGGACACCAGGTTCGGCGACGACCTGCCCGCCTATGTGGCCGCGGTCGCCCGGTCCGGCTTCGCCCCGGGTGACACGGTGGTCGATGTCGGCTGCGGAACCGGTCGCGCCCTGCCCGCGCTGCGCGACGCCACCGGCCCGCACGGCACCGTGATCGGCGTCGACCTGACTCCGCAGATGCTCGCCGCCGCCGCGGACCGCGCCCGCGCCTGCCACGCGTCGCTGCTGCTCGCCGACGCCCGTCACCTGCCGTTCGCCGGCGCCACCGTCGACGGCGTCTTCGCCGCCGGGCTCATCACCCACCTGCCGGACGCCGCCGCCGGCCTGGCCGAGCTGGCCCGCGTCACCCGGCCCGGCGGCCGGCTGGTGCTCTTCCACCCGTCCGGCCGGGCCGCGCTCGCCGCCCGGCACGGCCGCGCCCTGCGCCCCGACGAGCCCCTCGCCGAGCCGGTCCTGCGCGCCTCGGCGGCCGCCGCCGGCTGGCTCCTGACCAGCTACGACGACCCGCCGCACCGCTTCCACGCCGTCGCGGTCCGCCGCACCGCCGCGTAGCGGCTCAGCCCCGCAGGGGGATCCGGGCCAGCGGCTCGTGCCACCGGTACTGGCTGCGGGCCGCGTCCTGGACGACGTCGAGCAGCCAGACCGCCCCGACCGTCAGCCGCGCCCTGGCTGGCCGCACCGTCCGCCGCAGGTGCTCCTGGATCTCGCCGGAGTCGGCGGCGCCCGTGCCGTAGGCGAGGCTGATGTGCGGGATGCCGGGGTCGTACCGCAGTCCGTCGTCGCCGAACACGGCCCGGATCGCGGCCCGGACCCGATCGCCGAGCACCGCGAACGGCTCACCCGGCAGGTCCTGGTCCAGGTCGACCGCGACACCCACCCGCCCGGCCTGCACGGCGCCGGCGGTCGCGGTGAACGCCGGGAGCGCGCCGACCTCGTCGTGCAGCGCCCCGATCAGCGCCGCCCGCCGCGCCTCGCCGACGTCGTCACCGGCCAGACCGGTGACCATCTGCATGGTGGCGTGCAGCCACGGGTCGGGCACGATCGACATCGCCGCCGGGTACCGCTCCAGGACCTCGCCGCTCTGCCGCACCAGCTGCCGCAGGTCGGGGTCGGCGTCCAGGTCGGGCAGCACGTACACGTGCCAGCGGCTGCGCTCGGCCCACGTCCGCTCCGCCGTGATGAACCGTTCCATCCGCCGCCTTCTCCCCGTCCGGAAGCCCGATCCAGGGTCGCACGTCCGGTGGTTCACCGGGCGCGGCGTGGCGGAGTGCGGTATCGATGGTGCATGACTGTCGTCTGGGGAGTCACGGTCGACTGCGCCGACCCGGGGCGCCTTGCCGCGTTCTGGCGGGAGGCGCTCGGGTACGTGGACGCGCCGGTGCCGGAGGGGTTCGCCAGCCGGGAGGAGTGGCTGACCCGGTGGGAGGTGCCGCCCGAGGAGTGGGGTGACGCGGCCTACCTGCA
Source organism: Dactylosporangium sp. CA-152071 (assembly GCF_050936335.1). Classification (NCBI taxonomy): domain Bacteria; kingdom Bacillati; phylum Actinomycetota; class Actinomycetes; order Micromonosporales; family Micromonosporaceae; genus Dactylosporangium; species Dactylosporangium sp. CA-152071. The sequence continues at coordinate 829,095 of NZ_JBNJMZ010000002.1, forward strand.
CGATCCGCGGGGGGTCCTGCCGAGCCTCACGTTCCTGAAGGTGCCGGAGGCGAAGGTGGTCAAGAACCGCCTGCACCTCGACCTCAAGGTGGGTGGCCGGGACCGGCCGCAGGAGCAGCGGTGGCCGGCGGTCGCCGCGACGGTGCAGCGGCTGGTCGCGGCGGGCGCGACGGTGGTGCGGGAGGCGGCCGTCGGCGGCGTGCCGAGCCACGTCCTCATGGCCGACCCGGAGGGCAACGAGTTCTGCGTCGTCTGAGGTCAGCCGTGGGCGAGCCTGGCGACGGCGACCGCGTAGGAGGTCTGCTGCTCGAACCGGTCGCCGTGGGGCTCAGCGGGCGTCGAGCGACAGCGGGACCAGGACGTCGGGCAGGCCGGCGGCCGGCCACGCGACCACGAGGCCGAGCTCGGAGCCGCCGGGGTCGGGCAGGACGAACTCGATCCGGGACCGGAACACGTCGGGGCCGCCGCTGGACCCGCCGCTGCCGTGCGGCGCCCAGACCGCCTCCCCGTCGTGGACGACGGCGACCGTGGCGCCGGGCAGGCCCGGTGGGCGGCCGGGGCCCGGGACCACGGACATGGCGCCCGCCCGCGGGCCCCGGGCCACGCTCAGCACCTCCGCCGACAGGACCCCGTCGACGGCCGTGAGACGGGTCAGTGCGACCACGGCGTCGGCGCCGCGGCTGAGCACCCGCGGCCCGGCGACGATCCGGCCCGCCTCGACCGCCGGCCCGGGGTGCGGCGCGTCGTGCGTGCGGCGGCGCAGCGAGTCAGGCACGGGCCCGGCGTCGACCGGTGCGTCCCAGATCGGGACCGTGCCACGCTCCACGGCGTCCCGCGGCGGCAGCGGAAGGTCCACAATGGACTCGGGGAACCCGATCTCGGGCCAGGCCAGGACGAGCGAGGCATGGTCGTACAGTGGCGGAAAACGCACCGTCGTGCGCAGGCTCGGGCCGTGGGTGCCGCCGGAGTGGTCGCCGCTGCTGGAGCTGGTGCGCGACCCGAACACCCAGTGCGCGCGCCCGTCCGGGTCGAGCCGGCCGACGCGGAGGTCGAGGCCTTCGTCGTACGCCGGCAGCAGGCGCCGCGGCGCGGGCACGACGCCGTCCCGTCCGGCGCGGATGCCGGCCTGCCGCTCGGTCGCGCCGCGCCGGTCGAGTGGGCGGCGGGCGAGCAGCTCCACCTCGAGGCCGGTGGTGCGGGAGACGGCGCCGACGATGCCGACGCTGAGCTGGGGCCGCCGCACGACGAGCCCGCCGCGGTGCGCGAGGACGCCGAGCGTCTCATCGATGGGCATCGCGTCAGGGTAGCTCGTCGAGCAGGCCGGCCTCGCGGGCGAGGAGCGCGGCCTGGACGCGGTTCTCCAGCCCGAGCCGGGTGAGGATGCGGTTGACGCGGCTCTTCACGCCGGACTCCGACAGGTCCAGGGTCCTGGCGATCCGCGCGTTGGACAGCCCGCGCCCGACCAGCACCAGCACCTCCAGCTCCCGGGCGGTGAGGCCGTCGACCGCCGCTTTCGCCGGTGGCGCCTGAAACGCCTCGGCGATGCGGCGGGTGACGGCCGGCGCGAGCACCGCGTTGCCCGCCGCGACGGCCCGGACCGCGTCGCAGAGCTGCTCGGGCGACGCGTTCTTCAGCAGGAAGCCGCTCGCCCCCGCCCGCAACGCGGACTGCACGTATTCGTCGAGGTCGAACGTCGTCAGCACGAGGATCTTCGACGGCACCGCCGCGCCGAGGATGCGCCTGGTCGCCTCGACGCCGGTCAGGCCGGGCATGCGCACGTCCATGAGCACGACGTCTGGGCGCAGCTCGGCGGCGAGGGCGACGGCCCGCTCGCCATCGGCCGCCTCGCCGACGACCTCCAGATCGGGCCGCCGGTCGAGGATTGCGCGCAGCGCGGCGCGGACCATGTCCTGGTCGTCGGCGATGAGCACGGTGACCGTCACGGCCCGCCCTCCCCTTCCCATGGGAATGTCGCCTCGACCCGCCAGCGGCCGTCGGCCAGCGGGCCGGTCGACAGGGTGCCGCCGAACAGGGCGACCCGCTCCCGCATCCCGATCAGGCCGAGCCCCGCGCCCGGCATCGGCTGGTGGCCGGCGACCGGCGGATCGTTGACGACGCCGACCTCCAGTTGGTGTTTTCGCTGGTGTACGGCCACCCGCACCGCCACGGGACCCGCGTGCTTCAGCGCGTTGGTCAGCGCCTCCTGGACGACCCGGTACGCCGAGACCTGCACGGCGGCGGGGACGTCGGGGCCGACCGACACGTCCAGGTCGACCTCGCACCCGGCGGCGGCCGCGACGCCGGTCAGCTGCCGCAGGTGGGCGAGCGACGGCTCCGGCAGGAGGTCCCGCGCCGCGTCGTCGTCCGACAGCAGCCGCAGCAGCCGGCGCATCTCCAGCAGCGCCGTGTCGGCGGCGGTCCCGATGCCCGCGACGCCGCGGCCGGCGAGCGCGGTGTCCTCGGGCAGCGCCTCGGCCGTGGCCCGTGCCTGCACGGCGATCGCGCTGACGTGGTGCGCGACCAGGTCGTGCAGGTCGCGGGCGATGCGGGCGCGCTCGGCGGTGACGGCGCGGGCGGCGCTGCGTTGCTGCTCGGCGCGCAGCAGCGCGGTCAGGTCCCGCAGCGCGGCGGCGTCGGAGTGGATGTGCCGCTGCGACCTGCCCAGCTGCCACAGCCCGGCCACCAGCCCGACCGCCACTGTGACCTCGATGACCCCCGGGCGCAGCGCCGGCGGCAGCGGCGGGCCGGTGATCGGCCGGAGCAGCAGGTCGTGGCCGAACATGGCGAGCCCCGCGACGGCGACGGACAGCAGGCTCGCCGGCGGCGGCGCGTACCGGGCGACGGCGTACACCCCGAACCCGAGCGGCAGCCCGTCGCGGAAGCTGATGGCGGGGTCGACGAGCTCGAACGCGACGTACGCGACGCTGACCGCGGCCATCACCGCCCACGGGTGCGTGCGCCGCCACAGCATCGGCGCGGCCTGCGCGACGAGCAGCGCCCACAGCGCGGCGGCGGTGACGGGGTCGGCGGGCGAGAACGGCGCCCGCGGCCAGTCCGGCGGGCCGGCGCTCTGCCGCAGCAGGACCATCGCCACGGCGAGCCCGCAGGCCAGCAGCGCGTCGGCCACCCGCGGCCTGCGCAGCAGTTCCATGATCACCTCCCGTTCGCAGACCCACCCTAGACCGCCGCGCGGGCGGTCCCGGCGAAAGGAATCCAAAGTTGCGCGCGGATCGTCCACGCGGCCGAGGGAGCGCCCGCGGGCCGCTCATACCGTCGAGTCACACGACCGAACGAGACCGGAGGACACACCTTGCGCAGCACCGATGGCCGGCTACGGCCCGCCCGTACAGTGGCGGCGGCGGCGACACTCGTCGTCCTGTTCGTCGTCGCTCCGGCCCACCTCGCCGGCGGCGACCACACCAGTGAGGGCGCACTGCGCGGCGCGGTCCGCGGGGCGTTCGCGGGGTTCTGGGGGTCCGGCGGCGGCGAGCTGACCCCGGCGATGCGGCGGATCGCCGACTACTGGCTGCGCTACCACCTCGCCAAGGCGGTCATCGCGGCGGTGCTGCTCGCCGTGCTGGTGCCGCTCGGTGTGCGGTTGTGGCGGATGTACGTGGGCGCTCCGCGCCGCCGGCTGCTCCTCGGCGGCGTCCTCGTCACCGGGCTCGCGCTGGCGGCGCTGGTGCTCGTGATGGCCAACCTGCAGGGCGCGGCGGCCCCGTTCGCGTCGCTGCTGCCGCTGCTCGTCGACACCCCGCCCGACGCCCCGCTCGCCGCCGTGCTGTCCGACGTCCGGCAGCAGCTGACCGGCGTCGTGCACGCACACCAGGCACCGTCGCCCGCGCTGGCCCGCATGATCGACGACTACGCGCTGTACCACTGGGTGATCGCGGTGATCGCCGCGGTCGTCGCCGCGGGCCTGCTGTCGGTCGGCGTGGTGCTCTGGCGGCGCCGCGGGCCTTCGGGACCGGCCCGCCGGGTCCTCGCCGCGCACGCCGTGCTGTTCGCGGTCGTGGCGCTCGCCCTCGCGGTGGTGGTCGCGGCGAACGTCGGCACCGCCCTGGACCCGGACCCCGCCTTCGCGGCGTTCATCGACGGCGGCTGGTGACGCGGCACGGGACCTTCGGCCCTGCCGGTGCCGGTTGCCACCGGCGAGGGTGAAGGAGCCAACCGCCGCCACCACCTTGGAGCACCGATGGAGCACAACGACATCGTCGTCGGGACCGACGGCGGGGCGGGCGGGGCGTGGGCCGTCCGCTGGGCGGCGAGCCAGGCGGCGCGGACCGGCGCGCGGCTGCGGGTCGTGTCCGTCCACCACCGCCAGCCGGGCACGCCCACCGGCCCCGACGTGAGCGGCCGCGAGCGGGCGTGGGCCGTCGTGGCCGCCGCCGTCGCCGACGCCCGCGGCGGCCGGCCGGCGCTCGACGTGCGGGGCAGCGCACTGCCCGGCGCCCCGGGTGACGTGCTGCTGGCCGAGACGCGGTCGGCGGCGCTGCTCGTCGTCGGCTCGCAGGGCCGCGGCGCGCTCGCGTCGGCGCTGCTGGGGTCGGTCGGGGTGCACGTCGCCACGTACGCGACCGGCCCGGTCGTCGTGGTCCGGGGCCGCGCCGACACCGCGATCGGGACGGTGGTCGCCGGCATCGGCGACCCCGCATCGGCGGAGCGGGTCCTCGCCACCGGCTTCGAGGAGGCGCACCGGCGCGGCTGCGCCCTCGTCGCGGTCCACGCCCCGACCCCGACGCCGGCGAAAGCCTCTCCGGCCGGGTTGGGCACGCTGGTCCGGGCCGACGTGAGCGAGACCGTCACCCGCCTGCGGACACTGTTCCCGACGGTGCCGGTGGAGGTCGAGCTCACCACGGGAAACCCGGCGGACGTCCTGGTGGCGGCGTCCCGCAGCGCCCAGCTCGTCGTGCTCGACGCCGGCTCCGCCCCGTCCCTGGACCCGGTCAACCACCACCTCCTGCTCCGCGCCGACTGCCCCGTCCTGCTCCTGCGCGACACCCTCTGACAACCGGCCGGGAACGCACACGACGAGATGGCAGCCACGTGCGGGCGCGGCGGCGGTGCAGCCCCAATGCGCAGCAGCGGTGACGGCTCCTACAACGCGGCGGCGGTGATAGCGGACCGGAGGCCGGCGAACGCCTCCTTCTCGCGGGCTGGGCAGCCGGCGGCACCCATCGCTTACAGCGCGGCGGCGGTGATGGCGGCGCGGAGGCCGGCGAGCGCCTCGGCGCGGACGCCGGTCAGGACCGGGTCGGTGGTCACGGTCGCGGGGCGGAGGTCGACGGGGCGGGGGGTGCGGGCGGTCGCGGCGCGGATGCCTTCGATGAGCGCCGGCCCCCACGTGCCGCCGATGACGACCTCCTGCGGGTCGGCGAGGGCGACGGTCGCGGCGACGACGCCGGCGACCGCGTCGCACACGGCGGTGGCGGCCGGCGAGCCCGGGGTGCAACGGTCCAGGAGCTGGTCGACGTCGATGGCGGTGGAGCCGTCCCGGCGCAGGCCGAGCTCGGCGAACAGCTCGATGAAGCGGACGGCGCGGCCCCGCGGTCCGGTGGTCACCAGGTGGGCGATCTCGCCGGCCAGTCCGGTCCGGCCGCGGCGGATCTCGCCGTCGTTGACGATCGCGCAGCCGAGGCCCTCGCCGAGGTACAGGTAGGCGAAGTCGCCGCGGTCGCCGGCACGGTCGCGTTCGGCGCGGGCGAGCCAGTTGACGTCGTTGTCGACGATCACCGGCCCGGTCACGAACGGGGTCAGGACGGCGACGGGGTCCAGCTCGCCGACGAGGAACGGCGCGTCGGGCAGCTGCACCAGCCGGCCGGTCGCCCGGTCAACCGGGTCGGCCGCGCCGACCACGGCCACCCGCACCGGCCCGCCACCACCGCTGCCGGAGCCACCACCGCCGCCGGAGCCACCGGCACCGCCGGACGCACCAGGCGCACCAGACGCACCGGACGCACCGATGGCGCCGGGCGCGCCGCCGGCATCAGACGCGGTGGCGGCAGAGGTGGGCGCGGCCGCCGGTACATCGGCCGCAAACGCCGACGCGGCGGACGAGACCGCGGAGACGGCGGCGCGCAGGGCGGCGGCGACCTGATCGGGGTGGGCGGGGCGGCCGATCGGGCGGGTGTCGCGGGCCAGGGTGTCGCCGTGCGCGTTCAGGCACGCCGCCACGACCCCCTCCGGCGCGATGGTGACCGCGAGGGCCAGCCCCACGCCCGGAGCGAGCGCGTAGTAGGAGCCCACCCGGCCACGGCCGCGGCCGCCCGGGGTGCGTTCGCCGGTGTCGGACACCAGGCCGCGCTCCTCGAGGCGGCGCACGCTCTCCCCCGCCGTCGGCTTCGAGATGCCGATCGCCGTGGCGAGCTCGGCCCTGGTCAGGCGGCGGTGCTCCATGAGTGCGCGCAGCACGTGCTCGTCGGTCACCGAACGGACCAGATCCACGACCCGCATTCTAGTCAGGAGCCTTGCCTGGAATTGTGCCCGGTCGTACAGTGCTACTAGTAAAGGCACCTACCTAGAAAGGGGACGACCGTGGCACTGCCGCACTGGGAGGAGACGCCCGCCGATCTCAGGGCGGCGACCCGCGAGATCAAGACGGCCCTGCGCGAGCGCATCGCCGAATCCGGCCGGACCGTCGAGGAGGTGTTCGCCGTCGTCGAGCGCCGCGTGCAGGACGCCGTCGACGAGATCGCCGCGGCCCGCCGGCGCGGCGAGACGATCTGGCCGGTGATCGACTACGCCGACATCGCCGCCGGCGCCGTCTCCCCCGCCGACCTGGCCCGCCTCAAGCGGCGCGGCTGCCTCGTCGTGCGCGGGCACTTCGCGCGGGAGCAGGCCCTCGGCTGGGACCGCGACATCGTCGACTACGTGGAGAGCAACCGGTTCTTCGAGCTGTACCGCGGCCCCGGCGACGACTTCTTCGGCAGCGTCGGCTCCAAGCCCGAGATCTACCCGATCTACTGGTCCCCGGCCCAGATGCAGGCGCGGCAGAGCGAGCGCATGGCCACGGTGCAGGCGTTCCTGAACGGCCAGTGGAAGCACGAGTCGGACGGCGTTCGGTGGTTCGACCCGGGGCGCGACTCGCTCTACCCCGACCGGATCCGCCGCCGGCCCGAGGGCGCCGACTCCGCCGGCCTCGGCACGCACCTCGACCCGGGCACCCTGGACCTGTGGATGACGCAGGCCTACCAGCAGGCGTTCCGGCACCTGTTCGACGGCAGCGTCGAGCAGTACGACCCGTGGGACGCCGCCCACCGCACCGCCGGGCCGCAGTACCCCGGATCGACGATGTGCTCGGCGTTCCGCACGTTCCAGGGCTGGACGGCGCTGTCGGACATGGACCACGACCAGGGCGTGCTGCACACCGTGCCGATCCCGGAGGCGATGGCGTACCTGATGCTGCGCCCGCTGCTGCCGGACGTGCCGGACGACGACATGTGCGGCGTGACCGTCAACCAGGTCTTCCCGGCGGGGCACAAGTGGCACGCGCCGCTCATGGAGGCGCTGTCCGGGATCCCCGACGTGCAGGCCGGCGACTCCGTCTGGTGGCACTGCGACATGATCCACAGCGTGGCGCCGGTCGAGGCGCAGCGCGGCTGGGGCAACGTCATGTACATCCCGGCCGCTCCCTGGTGCCCGCGCAACGAGCGCTACGCGGCGTCGGTCCGCGAGGCGTTCCGCACCGGTGAGAGCCCCGGCGACTTCCCCGCCGAGCACTACGAGAAGGACTGGCCAAACCGCTTCCAGGAGGCGGACCTGAACGAGATCGGCCGGCGAGGACTCGGGCTGGATTTCCTCAACGCGGGCTGAATGTTGCCGATCCGCCGAGGGTCACGTCGTGCGGAGGAGAGCGCTGTGCCGGACAGTTTCCAGCAGACCCGTCGGCCGGCCCGGTCGATCATGTTCGTCGGGGTCATGGGCCAGGCCGTGTCGACCATCGGCGTCGGCGCCCTCGGCTTCTGGCTCCTGGACGCGACCGGGGCGGTCGAGATCGGCTTCGGCACGGCGGTCGCGTTCATCGCCGTGCTGACCGTGATGAACGCGTTCGCGGCGTACCTCGGGATCCGGCCGCTGCTGCAGGCCGCCGGGAAGGTCCTGGCGCACCTGGACGCGATGGTCACCGGCGACCTGACCCGCCGGCTCGACCTCAACCGCAAGGACGAGTTCGGGCTCATCGCCGACGCGCTGAACCAGGCGACCGGGTCGATCCACGGCGTCGTCCGTACCCTGGACGCGTCGGCCAACGCGCTGTCCGGCGCGTCCGGTGAGCTGCGCGACGTGAGCCAGGGCTTCGCCCGCAACGCCAACCAGTCCAGCAGCCAGGCGCAGGGCATCGTGACCGCCGCCGAGCAGGTGTCGCGCAACGTCGACACGGTCGCCACCGCGTCCAACGAGATGAGCGCGTCGATCCGGGAGATCGCGCAGAACGCGGCGCAGGCGGTGCGGGTCGGCGACGACGCGGTGCAGGCGGCCACGTCGACGAACGCGACCGTGGCCCGGCTCGGCGAGTCGTCCACCCAGATCGGCAACGTCGTCAAGGTGATCACGTCGATCGCCGAGCAGACGAACCTCCTCGCGCTCAACGCCACGATCGAGGCGGCCCGCGCCGGGGACGCCGGCAAGGGGTTCGCGGTCGTCGCCGGCGAGGTGAAGGACCTCGCGCAGGAGACGGCGAAGGCGACGGAGGACATCTCCCGCCGGGTCGAGGCGATCCAGCTGGACACGCAGAACGCGGTCGACGCGATCGGGCAGATCACCGGGATCATCTCGAAGATCAACGAGTATCAGCAGACGATCGCGGCGGCCGTCGAGGAGCAGGCGGCGACGACCGCGGAGATGGACCGCAGCGTCAACGCCGCCGCCACCGGCTCGTCGGACATCGCCCGCAGCATCACGGGCGTCGCGGACGCGGCCCGCACGACCCAGGACGGCGTCTCCGGCGCGCTGCGCCTCAACGCCGAGCTGGAGCGCATGTCGTCGGAGCTGCGGACCGTCGTCGCCACATTCCGCATCTGAAGGCGTGAAGACGTCTGAAGGTGTGACGGCATCCGCGCGCGTCAGGTCCGTGCTGCGGGCCGCCGGGCCCCGCCGCGGCGGCCCCGAGCGCAACCTGGCGACGGGCCTGCTGGCGGCGACGCCGTCGGTCATCTTCGTCGGCGAGGCGGTCCTCGGCCCGCGGGCGGTCGATCCGGTGCTCACCACGCTCGGCGCCGCGCTCGCCGCCGTGTGCGCCGTGCTCCTCTTCGCCGGCGCGCGCCGGGCGGTCGGGCTGCTGCAGATGCCCTCCGCCGTCATCGGGTGCGGCTCGATCGTCCTGCTGGACCTCGGCACGGGCAACGCCGGCGTCACCGGGCTGCTGTATTTCTACCTGCCGGTCCTCTTCGCCGCCGTCCACCTGCGCATCCCGGGCGTCGTCGCCGTCACCGCCGCGGCGCTCGCCGGTGAGGCGGTCGTCGCGCTGTCGCTGCTGCCGGCCGGCGACGCTGCCCTCGACCTGGCGTTCGTCGGCAGCACGCTCACGCTGATGGCGGCCGCGCTCGCCCGGGCCGGTGTCGCCCAGGACCGGCTCGTCGGCCGGCTGCGGCGCCTGGCGGACGTCGACCCGCTGACCGGCCTGGCGACGCGGCGGATCCTCGACGACGCGGTCCAGCGCGCCGTCGACCGCGACGCCGCCGAGACCGCACTGGTGCTCATCGACGTCGACTGGTTCAAGGAGATCAACGACACGTACGGCCACGCCGTCGGCGACGACGCCCTCACGCACATCGCGGCGACGCTGTGCGAGCGGTGCCGGGCCGTCGACGTGGTGGCCCGGCTGGGCGGCGACGAGCTCGCGGTGCTGATGCCCGGCTGCTCCTTCGACATCGCCGTCGCCCGCGCGAAGGACTTCGTCGAGGCGGTGCGCGCCCGCCCGCTGACGCTCCCCGACGGGCGGGTCGTGCCGGTGTCGATCAGCGCGGGCGCGGCGCACGCCCCGAGCCAGGCGCACACCGCCCGCGACCTGTACACCAGCGCGGACGCCGCCCTGTACGCCGCGAAGCGCGCCCGCCGCGCGCCCTGACCCGGCTACGCTCCGCCCGTCGAGGGCCAGCCGTCGCGCGGGTCCGGCCGGCGGGGCTCGCGAGCACCGGACGCATCGCCGGACGCGTCGCCGGGACCGGGCGGATCGAGGCCCTCCTGCGGCGGCCACGGCGGCGGGATCAGCTCATCCGGGCTGTGATACACGAGCTCACGGCTCGCCCGTCCCCGTCTCTCGTCCACCATCGCCCCGACCTCCGTGGCTGGTTGCATCCGGTACCTGGGTACGGGTTTACGCTCCAACCATGCCACAGGAGCGGGCGGGGTTGCGCTCGGGCGAGGTCGCCGAGCAGGCCGGCGTGAACATCCAGACGCTGCGGTACTACGAGCGCCGCGGGCTGCTCGCCGACCCCGTCCGCACCAACGGCGGGCACCGGCTGTACCCGCCGGACACCGTCGCGCTGCTCACGGTCATCAAGGCCGCGCAGCGGCTCGGGTTCACCCTCGACGAGGTCGCCGACCTGCTCGACGCCGGGAGCCGCCGGCACCCGACCCCGGACCTCCGGCAGCGCGCGCTGGACAAGATCGCCGAGGTCGACGCGAAGATCGCCGACCTCGCCGCGATCCGGGCCACGCTCGCGGAGGTCGTCGACGCCCGCTGCGACAGCCTGACCAACTGCAGCTGCGCCGACTGCCCGTTTCCGTTCATGACGATCGGCAGGGATCCGCAGACCCGCTAGGCGGGCATCTCCCACGGGGCCTGCGGCAGCGGGCGGCCCGTCTCCAGCAGCGACTTGAGGTTGGCGAGGACGGCGGGCCAGCCCAGGGAGATCGCGTCCAGGTCCTCCTTCGTCGCCAGCTTCTCGTGGGTCACGGTGAGCCGGACGATGTCCTGGCTCGGCTCGACGGTGAACGTGACGGTGGAGTTGTCGAACGTCATGACCAGGCGGGTCGGCGGGACGGCCTCCAGGATCGTGCCGCCCGCGTCGACGACGCCGGAGCCGTCGGTGCGGCGGTGCTCCCACGTCGAGCCGGGTTGCCAGTCGGAGACATTGGCGTGCCCCCAGTACTCGGCGGTCAGGTCGGCGTCGGTCAGGGCGTGCCACACCTGCTCAGCGGTGGCCTTGATGTAGGTGACGTACACGTACGTCGGAATCTCGGTCTTCATCGGACTTCCCTCCGCGAGGTGTTTGACGGCGTCCAGGGTGCGCAGCCGGGGCTCCTCGTATGCCGCGATCCACCGGCGCTGCAGCTCGTGGATCGGCACGGGGTTGAGGTAGTGCAGCTTCTCGCGCCCCCGGCGCACGACGGTGACGAGGTTGGCGTCCTGCAGCAGTTGCAGGTGCTGCGTGGCGGACTGGCGGGCCATCGACAGGCCGGCGCAGAGCATGCTCAGCGTCTGCCCGTCCTGCCGGCGCAGGCTGTCGAGCAGGCTCCGGCGGGTCGGGTCGGCCAGGGCCTTGAACACCAGGTCCACGACCCCATTATGCAGGTTTTTACCTGCCTATTGTCAAGCGACGCAACGAACGGGGCGCCTGCGGCATCTGTACGGGTATGCAGAAAGCACCGACGGAAAAGGTCGCGGCAGCGGCACCGAAGGCGCCCCGGCTGGTGCCGCAGCGCGTCATGCTCCAGCCGGCCGATCTCGGTGGCGCGGTGCCCGGGCCGGTCGAGGCCGGCTTCGCGTGGCCGCTGCTGCCACAGCCGTGCGCGGACACGCCGGTGCCCCGCCCGGTGGCCGGCCACAGCCAGGCGGCCGACTACGGCGACCGGTTCCGGGTGTACGAGAACGTCGTGCGCTACCGGGGTGACGGCGCCCGCTCGTACGTGACGGAGCTCAAGGCACAGCTGGACCGCTGCGGTGTCGGCGGGGGTGACAACGGCTTCGACCCGGTCGCCGTGGACCACCTGGGGCCGGACATGGCCCTGTTCGCCGGCAACTACGACGAGGGCGACCGCTACGTGGGGTACTTCGTCGCAGCCGCCGGTCACTACGTCGTGGTCGTCATCATGTCCGACGCCCGGCTGGGGGCGGCGGACATGACGGTCCTCAACGACCTCGGCTCGGCCGCGATCCGGCGAGCCGGGTCAGCTCGGCGCTGACGTCCCACAGCCGGCGGGCGGTCGACGGGTCGGCGGCCCGGCCCGTGAGCCGCACCGGACGGCCGTCGCCGCCGAACACCGCACCACTGCCGGCGGCGAGGTCGGACGCGGTGGCGATCGCGGCGATGGCACGGGCGGGCCGCTCCGGCTCCGACCGCAGGAAGCCGGCGAGGTTGAACGGGAACGGCGGCACCATCGCCGTGCGCACGAACCCGGGCTGCACGGCGACGGCGCTGATCGCACCCTCGGTGCGCGCGGCGAACTCGCGGGCGAACAGGACGTTGGCGAGCTTGGACTGGTTGTAGGCCTTGTGCTGGCTGTACCGGCGAACCCCGTGCAGGTCGTCGAAGTCGATGCGGCCGGCCCGGTGCGCGGCGGACGTCACGCCGATCACACGCGCCGCGCCGGCCGCCCGCAGCTGCGGCAGCAGCAGCGCCGTCAGCAGGAACGGCGCCAGGTGGTTGACCGCGAACGTCGTCTCGAACCCGTCCGCGGTGACCTGCCGCCGCGGCAGCGTGACGCCGGCGTTGTTCAGCAGGACGTGCAGGACCGGGTGCCGCCCGGCGACGGCCGCGGCCAGCCGCCGCACGTCGTCCTGCACCGCCAGGTCGGCCGCGACGTGGTCGACCTGGCCGCTGGCGGGCAGCAGCCGGGCCCGGGCGGCCGCGAGGCGGTCCGGGTCGCGGCCGGCGAGCACGAGGTGGGTGCCGGGTCCGGCGAGGGCGGCCGCGGTGGCGTAGCCGACGCCGCTGGTGGCGCCGGTGATGAGGATGGTCCGCACGAGGGGTTCGCTCCAAACTAGTGGTAGTAGTACAACTATTAATACCACTCCGCCGCGCGGTACTGTGCCGGCATGGCCGACGATGACCTTGTCGCTCTCGCGTACCGACTGGTGGAGCGACTGACGGAGCACTACGCGTCCCGCCTGAACGAACTCGGGCTCTCCCGTGCCGAGGCGAAGGCGCTGCTCGCGCTGGAGCCGGGCACCCCGGTCCCGGTCAGCACCGTCGCCGAGCGCATCTGGGCCGACCGCTCCAACACCACCAACCTGGTCAACCGTCTCGTCACCCGCGGCCTGATCGAGCGCCGCAGCGGCCCCGACGCGGGCGTCGGCGACGGCCGCACCCGCGCGATCACGCTGACCGGAAACGGTCAGGCCCTGCGGGACCGCCTCATGGCCCGGACCGCCGAGGACAACCCGGTCTTCGCCGACCTCACCGCCGCGGAGCGGCACACCCTGCGCGACCTGCTGGCCCGCATCGACGCACACGCGTCCTGACGGCGGCCGTCAGGACGCCTCCGCCCCCCGAGGCGGGCAGCGGTGCGTGGCGGTTTGCTCTAAGGTCGCGGGAATGTCAGCAGGCGCCAAGGCTATGCAGATCCTGTTCATCATCGCGGGCACGATCGCCATCGCGTTCGGCACGCTCGGCTCGATGGCCGAGGGCGACGACAAGAAGAACGCGCAGTGGACGTGTTACCCGCCGGCGCGGCAGGGCGATGCGCAGAACTGCCGCGGTGAGCTGTCCGGCGGCGACCTCACCATCGCGACCAACTTCATCCTGGCCGGCATCGAGCTGATGATCGCGGGTGCCGCGTGCGCCATCGGCGGCCGGCGCGACGCCGCCGCCCCGCCGGTGCCGTTCGCGGTGCCGGGCCAGCCCCCGTTCCCGCCGCGGCCCGTGCCGCCCGGCAGCCCCGTCGTCCCCACCCAGGCCCCGCCCCCGCCCGCCTGGCCGTCGGCCTGAGACCACTCGAGCAGTCAGGCGAGCCGGTACTCCTGCCCGGCGACGGCCGGCCACCGCACCCGGCACCTGTCCGCCGGAGCGCCGGGCGCGCCGGTCACGGGCACCGGGCCGCCGGCCGCGGTCGTGACGGCGAGCCGTGACGGCAGCTCCACCACGAGCGGGCCGGTGCGGCCGGCGACGATCCGGGCCGCCGAGAGGCGCCCGTCGGACCAGCCAAGGTCCACGACGTGACCGCCCCGGCAGCGGATACCGCGCAGGCGGCCCGTGTGCCACGACGGGGGCAGCGCCGGCAGGAGGCTGACGGCGCCGGCGTGGCTCTGCACCAGGGTTTCCACGATGCCGGCGGCCACGCCGAGGTTGCCGTCGATCTGGAAGATCCAGCCGCTGGCGCGGCCCGCGTCCGGGTGCAGGCTCAGCAGCGACGCGGAGCACAGGTCGGTGGCGAACGCGGTCAGCGTCTGCTCGGCGAGGGCGGCGAGGCGCAGCCGGGCGGCCAGGCACAGCACCCAGGCGCGGCTCCAGCCGGTGTGCCCGGTGCCGTGCGCGAGCCGCAGCAGCAGCGCCCGCCGGGCGGCCTCGAAGTGCGCGGGCGTGCCGGTCTCGGTGATCCGCGTGCCGGGGTACAGTCCGTACAGGTGTGACAGGTGCCGGTGCCCGGGCTCGCGGGGTGGGCGCTGGTCGTACCACTCCAGGAGACATCCGTCGGTGCCGACCTGGACGGGTCGTAGCGCCCGCAGGGCCGAGACCGCCTCGGCGGAGCCCGTCAGGGCGGCGTACCGGGTGAGCACCTCCCGCGCGAGTTCCTGGTCCAGCGCGCAGCCCCACGACGTGGCGGCGTGCCCGCCGGCGTGCCGGAAGTGGTGCTCCGGGGACGTGGACGGGCTGAACACCAGGGCGCCGGAAGAGTCGGGCACGAGCATGTCGAGGGTGAACCGGGCGGCGGCCTCGAGGACAGGCAGCACGTCCGCGGCGCCGCCGTGGTCGTGGTGGTCCCAGACGTGGGCGGACAGCCACAGCAGCGCCGACGGCCAGTTCGCCCACTGCGGGTCGCCCGGCACGGGCGCGGTGAAGCGCCACAGGTCGGTGTTGTGGTGCGCGGCGGCGCCGCGGGCGGCGTAATACCCGGAGGCCGTGGCGGCGCCCGCGGCGGCGAGGTCGCGGGTCAGCGTCAGCAGCGGCTCGTGCAGGTCGGCGAGGCCGGTCGGCTCGGCGGCCCAGTAGTTCATCTGCGCGTTGATGTTCGTGGTCCAGTTGCTGCTCCATCCGGGCCGCACGTCGGCGTTCCAGATGCCCTGCAGGTTCAGCGGCTGCGTGCCGGGGCGGGAGCCGGCGATCAGCAGGTACCGGCCGAGGTGGAAGAACCGGTCGACGGACGGGAGCTCCAGGTCGGCCCGGTCGTAGTACCGGCGGTGGTCGGCGACGTGCCGCGCCCGCAGCACCGGCGTCGGCACGCCGAGCGCGGCGGTCACCGACGCGAGGGCCGCGCCGGCGATCGCAGCGAGGTCGGCGCTGGGCCGTTCGAAGGGGCCGCGGAAGCCGGTGGCGGCCGCGACGACGAGCCGGGTCTCGCCGGCGGTGTGCCGGACGGCGGCGGCGACGGCGAAGCCCATCCCGGCGGCGACGGTGCCGTCGGCGTCGCAGGGGTCGGTGGCGTACTCGACGCCCGGGTCGGCCGGGACGTAGTTGGGCAGCACGTGCGCCGGCGCCCGCCCGGTCCACACCAGGCACGGCCCGGCGCCGGCGTCGACGACGGCGGGCGTCACGGGATGCGGCGTGCGCAGCCGCGGTGGCACGGCCGCGGCGAGGGTGCCGGGTCCGGTCGCGGACACGACCAGCACGCCGTCGGGCGCCGAGACGAACGCGGCGAGCCGCACAGGGTCGCCGCCGGTCTCGTAGCCGGTGACGGCGAGCGCGTCGGCGAGGTGCAGCTCGCGCCCATACTCCGTGACGTCGTCGGCGGCGGCATAGTCCCACTCGATGCGGCCGAGGGGCTGGTAGGACTGGGTCCACGCCGTCCCCTGCAGCTGCCCGGCCAGGACCTCGGCCGCCGCGTGGTCCCCGGCGGCGATCGCCTCCCGCAGCCGGGGCAGCACGCCAGGGTCGGGCCCCGGCGCGGCCGGCAGCGGCCCGCCGGACCAGAACGTGTCGGCGTTGAGGTCGATCCACTCGGTGCCGGGCCGCCCGTGCAGCATCGCGCCCAGGTGGCCGTTGCCGAGGGGGAACCCGTCGTGGAACTCCGCGGCGGGCGCGGGCGACGACAGCTGGTGCCGGTTCACGACGCCCGCCGGATCTCGACCTCGCCGGTGTCATGGTGCAGCAGGAACACCAGGTCGCCGCGGCGCACCGCCTCCACGCCCGGCGGCAGGTCCGGCAGCACCGGCGCCACCCCCGCCTCGGCGCAGACCCGGCGCAGCAGCCGGCACATCCCATCCGGCGCCGGGATCGTGGCCACGTACCAGGCGGTCCCCGCGCCGAAGCGGTTGCGCAGCACCGCGGGCCGCCCGTCCAGGGGGCCGCCGGCGACCGCCGCGACCGTCTCCGCGCCGCGCGTCTCGGTCCACTCCGCCCACATCGTCGCGGTGAAGTCGCCGAGCGACGACGACGTCACCGCGATCGGCGCGTCCAGCGGCCAGTGCTCCTCCACCCGTACCCCGAGCAGGTCCTGCCACGGTCCGGGCCAGCCGCCGGTGTACACCCGCTCGAACGGGTCGGTGACCCCGCTGAACGGCCCCACCACCAGCGTCCCGCCGCCGGCGACGTAGGACGCCAGGTGCGCGGCGGTGCGGGCGCTCACCTGGTACAGGTTCGGCACCAGCACCAGCCGGTAGCCGCCGAGCGCGCCCGTGCCCGGCACGAAGTCGCACGTGACGTTGTCGCTCCACAGTGGAGCGTAGTAGTCGGTGAGCCGGTCGGTGTAGCGGAACTCCGCGTGCGGCAGGTGGTCCAGCTCGACGGCCCGCCACGCATCCCAATCCAGCACGATCGCGACGTCCGCGGACACGGGCGTGCCGGCGACCCCGGACATCCCGGCGAGCTCCCGGCCGAGCGCGCAGATCTCCCGGAACACCCGGGAGTCGGGGCCGGCGTGCGGGAGCATCGCGCCGTGGAAGCGTTCGGCGCCCTGCCGGGAGGCGCGCCACTGGAAGTGCAGGACGCCGTCGGCGCCGCGGGCGACGGCCTGCATCGACCACAGCCGGTTGAGGCCCGGGCGTTTCGGGGTGGCGACCGGCCGCCAGCTGGCGGCGCCCGGCGACTGCTCGGCCAGCAGCCACGGCCCGCCGCCGAGGGACCGCACGACGTCCTTCGACATCGCCGCGCGCATCGCGGCGGCGGGGTCGTTCGGGTCCGGGTAGGTGTCCAGCGACACGAGGTCCTCGGCCGCCGCCCAGCGCCAGCCGTCGGTGTGCCGGTAGAGGTCCATGAAGTTGGTGGTGACCGGGACCGCCGGGTTGTGGGCGCGGACCGCGTCCCGTTCGGCGGTGAAGCATTCCAGCAGCATGTCGTCGCAGAAGCGCTGGTAGTCCAGGTCCTGCAGCGGGTTGATGACGTACTGGACGCGCCGCGGCGGCAGCACCTCCGCCCAGTCGCCGTACCGCTGCGACCACACGGCCGTGCCCCACGCGTCGTTGAGGCCGTCGAGGTCGCCGTACCGGTCGCGCAGCCAGCCGCGGAACCGGCCGGCGCAGTGCCCGCAGTGGCAGACGGTTCCGTACTCGTTGCCGATGTGCCACAGGCGCAGCGCCGGGTGCCGGGCGTAGCGGGCCGCGACCGCGTCGCTGATCTCCAGGGCGGCGGACCGGTACGCGGGGGCGCACGGACAGTACTGGTTGCGCGACCCGTACAGGCGGCGGATGCCGTCGGGGCCCTGCGGCAGCGTGTCGGGGTGCCGGTGCCCCAGCCACGGCGGCGGTGAGGCGGTCGGCGTGGCGAGGGCGACGCCGATGCCGCCGCCGTGCAGCAGGTCCAGGACCGTGTCGAGCCAGTCGAACGTGTAGCGGTCCGGGGCGGGTTGCAGCGCCGCCCACGCGAAGACGCCGACGGTGACGAGGTTGACGCCGGCCTCCCGCATGAGCCGCACGTCGTCGGCCCACACGTGCGGCGGCCACTGTTCGGGGTTGTAGTCGCCGCCGTACAGCAGCCGCCCGCGCGTGACGTCGTGCAGTCCCGGCACCGCTCAGCCCTTGATCGCGCCGGTGAGCATGCCCTTGGTGAAGTGCCGCTGCACGAACGGGTACGCCACCACGATCGGGATGAGGGTGAGCGTGACGACCGCCATCTGCAGCGACAGCTGGGCGATCTGCTGATGGCCGGCGTACTGCCCGGTGCCGGTGACCCCGCCGCCGGGCATCGCGCTGCCCTGCAACGTGTAGGTGTAGAGGATCATCTGCAGCGGCCATTTGCCGTTGTCGGGCAGGTAGAGCAGCGCGTTGAAGAACGAGTTCCAGTAGCCGACGGCGTAGAACAGGGCGATGACGGCGGTCACCGCCCGGGACGTCGGCAGCACCACCGACCACAGGATGCGCCACTCCCCCGCGCCGTCCATGCGGGCCGCGTCGATGAGCTCCGGCGCGGTGCTGCTGAAGAAGCCGCGCATCACCAGGATGTTGAACACCGACACCGCGGCCGGCAGGACCATCGTCCAGTACTCGCCGTAGCCGCCCAGGGCGGTGACGACGAGGAACGACGGGATGAGCCCGCCGCTGAAGAACATGGTGACGACGAGGAACAGCAGGATGCCGCGGTGCGCGAGCGACCCGCGCCGCGACAGCCCGTAGGCGCACAGCACGGTCACCACCATCGACAGGGCCGTGCCGACGACGGTGAGGACGAGGCTGACGAGGAGCGAGTGGGTGACGAGCTGGTTGGTGAAGATCTGCCGGTACGCCTCCACCGTCAGCTCCGCCGGCACCGTGACCAGCCCGCCGGCCTCGTTGATCGCCGCCTGGGTGGAGAAGCTGGTGAGCACGATCGAGTACAGCGGCACCAGGATCACCGCCACGACGAGCAGCAGCACGACGCCCTTGCCGGCCTTGCCGGCCGCGGTCGGCGGCTCCTCCCAGACGGGTCCGGCGTGTCGGCGCCTCGGGGTGACAGCGGTCATTTCCGGTACAGTCCGTCCTCGCCGAAGGCGTGTGCGAGCTTGTTGGCGGCGAGCACCAGGATCAGTGACAGGACGCCCTTGAACAGGCCGGCGGCGGCGCCGTAGCTGAAGTTGTTGTTGACGACGCCGTAGTAGTAGGCGAACGTGTCGAGCACCTCGGAGGCGTCCCGGCCGACGGCCTGCCGCTGGATCAGCATCTGCTCGAAGCCGACGGTGAGGGCGTTGCCGAGGCGCAGGACGAGCATGAGCATGATGACGCCGCGCATGCCGGGCAGCGTGATGTGCCACAGCCGGCGCCACCGCCCGGCGCCGTCGGCGGCGGCCGCCTCGTACAGGTTCTGGTCGATGGCGGCGAGCGCGGCGAGGAAGACGATGATGCCCCAGCCGGCCTCCTTCCACACGGCCTGCGCGGTGACGAGGTACTTGAACGCGTCGGGGTTGGTCATGATGTCCCAGGTCGCCCAGCCGTGCCGGCGCAGCATCGTGTTGAGCGCGCCGGCGCCGCCGAGCATCTCCTGGAAGACGGTGACGACCAGGACCCAGGAGAAGAAGTGCGGCAGGTACACCACGGACTGCACGAACGAGCGGATCCGGGCGTTGGTGACCTCGTTGAACACCAGGGCGAGCGCGATCGGCACCGGGAAGTACAGGACGAGCTGCACGGCGCTGATGACGAGGGTGTTGCTCAGCGCGTGCCAGAAGATCGAGTCGGTGAGGAGCCGCTCGAAGTTGTCGAACCCGACGAACGGGCTGTACCAGAACCCGGAGTAGATGTCGTAGCTCTGGAACGCGGTGACGAGCCCGAACATCGGCGCGTAGGCGAACACCGCGAGCAGCGCGACAGCGGGCAGCGTCATGAGCAGCAGTGAACGGTCGCGGCGCAGCCGGATCCGCCACTGCTTCTCCGGCCGCGCGACGGTGGCCGGCCGCGTCACCGCGGCCGGCCTGGTGAGCGTCACCGGGTCCCTGCGTTCACTTGCCGGTGCCGTACTTCTCGCGGATGCCGTCGTAGAACTTGCGCAGGTCGTCGCCGCCCTGCTTGCGCCAGCTCGCGACGGCGTCGGTCCACGCCGAGATCGGCTTCCGGCCGAGCTTCACGTCCGTGATCGTGTCGATCATCGGCAGGTTGAGCGAGGAGAACTGGGCCGGCTCGCTGACGTTCATGCCGTAAAACAGAGGCTTCACCACGTACTTGACCATGTCGGCCTGCCACGCGGCGGCGTCCTTGGTCACCTGCACCGCGCCGGACTGCACGGTGCTCGCCGACGCCGGGCCGGCGAGGAACTGGTAGGTGGTGGCGATCTCCTTGCTGCCCTTCTCGGTCAGCAGCGGGTTGCCGTCGGTCATCGTGTAGTGGGTCCCGGCGGTGCCGAAGTTGACGGTCAGCCACTCGGCGGAGCCGTATGGCGCGGCGAGGTAGTTGGCGATCGCCAGCAGCTCCTTGATCTGGCCGTCGTTGAGCTTCTTGTTGAAGAAGCTGTACATGCCCGCGCCGTTGCCGAGGTCGACGGTGGGCTTGCCGCCGTTGGCGCTGAACAGTTTGAACGCCTGCCGGTTGTAGCCGGGGGTGGCGGCCGCGCCGGACTTGGCGTCGTCGCCGTTCCAGGCGCCGGTGCCGTCGGCGCAGACGGCGACCTTGCCGCTCCAGAAGCGCTGCTTGCCGTTCTGGCTGTTGTTGGCGACGGCGTCGGGGTGCAGGTAGCCGGCCTTCACCATCTTGGCGTGCCAGTTGAGCGCCTCGACGATGCCTTCCGTCTCGTACCGGTGCTGCAGCTTGCCGGCGGAGTCCGCGGTCCATGGGTAGCCGGTGGCGGGGAAGCCGAAGAGCTGGCAGATGTAGGCGGCGTCGTTGCCGAACAGGTCGTCGAACGCCCACTGCCCGGCGCTCGCGTTGGTCAGCGCCTTCCCGACGGCCTCGAGGTCGGCGATGCTCTTGACGTCGGCGGAGACGCCGGCCTTGTCGAAGAGGTCCTTGCGGTAGTAGTACATGCCGGCGATGACGGCGTTGGAGGAGTAGATCGGCAGGCCGTAGAGCTTGCCGTTCCACACCCCGGCGACCCACGCGTTGGTGGAGAGCGCGGCGAGGTTGGGGTACTGCTTGATCTTGTCGCCCGCCAGGTAGGGGGTCAGGTCGGCCAGCTTCGTGCGGACCGCCTCGCCGAAGTTGAGCTTCGTCATGGTCCACGTCGGGATGTTGATCCAGTCGGGGAGCTTGTCGGCGGCGAACAGCGGCGGTAGCAGGTCGGCGTAGGTGTTGCCGTCCGCCGGCTGCAGCTTCACGGTCGCGCCGAGCTCCTTGTTGACCGCGTCGTAGTAGGCGTTGCCGCTGGAGGGCGGGATCGCGCCCCACAGCGGGGTCATCGTCACGTACGTGCCGCCCTTGCCGACCTGGCCGGTGACGGTCTTGGGCGGGTTGGCCGGGTAGGCGAGGAACGCCGGGTCGGTGGACGCGCCGTTGGCGCCGGCGACCACGGGGATGTCGGGCTTGACCAGGTCGCTCGCCGCGTGGGCGGGCAGGGCCTTGGCCAGGTCGCCCTCGCCGGTGGTGCCCGAGGCCTTCTCCTTGGGGCTGCCGCAGGCGTCGAGCAGCGGCACGGCCGCGATGACGGCGGCGGAGGTGAGCAGGCTTCGCCGGCTCATCCCCGGGGTCGCTCCGCTTTGCATGGTGGTTCCACCCTCCGGGTGATCGAGGTGCACGATGGGCGATCGGGGGCACGGTGCGCACGGACTGCCGTCAAAGTGCTGCCGAGGTGCTGCTGGGCGCTGTCGAAGCGCTTCGACGACGTTCGACTGCCAGACCGTAGGGCATCGATCGGCGTCCGACAAGGACATCGACGCCGACCCCCGTCCCACCGCGCGAACCGTGCCACGGAGCGTGAAAGTTTCGTGTCGTTTGACAGCCGCCGCCAGGCGGCCGATCATCGAAGCGCTTCGACAGCGCCCGTCTTCCTGCAGAGTGGGGACCCATGACTCAGCCGGACCTGCTGCGGCAGCTCACCCTGGCGGAGAAGATCGCGATGCTGCACCAGTCGCAGCCCGCCGTGCCGCGGCTCGGGATCGCCGCGTTCCACACCGGCTGCGAGGTGCTGCACGGCGTCGCCTGGCTCGGCCGGGCCACCGTCTTCCCGCAGGCCGTCGGGCTCGGCGCGAGCTGGGACCGGGACCTGGTGCGCGCGGTCGGCGAGGCCGCCTCGACGGAGGTCCGCGCCTTCCACCACGACCCGCCGGAGCCGCATCGGCGGGCCTCGCTCAACGTGTGGGCGCCGGTGGTGAACCTGCTGCGCGACCCCCGGTGGGGGCGCAACGAGGAAGGCTACAGCGAGGACCCGTTCGCCACCGCCGAGCTCGCGGTCGCGTTCTGCACAGGGCTGCGCGGCCCGCACCCCGAGGTGTGGCGGACCGCGCCGGTCCTCAAGCACTTCCTCGCCTACAACCTGGAGACCGCCCGGGACCTGGTCGACGTCACCGTCCCCGAGCGGGTCCTGCACGAGTACGAGCTGCCCGGGTTCCTCGCGCCGCTGCGCGCGGGCGCGGCCGCCGGGGTGATGCCGGCCTACAACCTCGTCAACGGCGTCCCGAACCACGTGCACCCGCTGCTTGCGTCGGTGCTGCGCGCGGCGGCGCCCGACCTGGTGGTGTGCTCCGACGCGCAGGCACCGTCGAACCTCGTCGAGACCGAGCGCTACTTCACGAGCCACGCCGAGTCGCACGCCGCCGCGCTGCGCGCCGGGGTCGACAGCTACACCGACAACGGGCCCGACAGCGGCCCGACGATCGCCCGGTTCACGTCGGCGTTGCGGCAGGGTCTGATCACGGAGGCCGACGTCGACGCCGCGGTCGGCCGGATCCTGCGGATGCGGGCCAGCACCGGCGAGTTCGACCCGGCGCACGACCCGTACAGCGGGATCCGCCGCGACGTCATCGCCTGCGACACGCACGCCCGGCTCGCCGCTCGCGCCGCCCACGCGGGGATCGTGCTGCTGAAGAACTCCCCCGGCGCGCTGCCGTGGGCGGATCCCGGCCACGTCGCGGTCATCGGGCACCTCGGCGACCGGGTGCTCACCGACTGGTACAGCGGCACCCTCCCCTACGCGGTCACCGTCGCGTCGGCCCTCGGCGCCGCATCCACGGTGGACGGCGCCGACCACGTCAGGCTGTCCACACCGGACGGACGGCACCTCGGCGCGGACGGGACGCTGGGCGAGGGGACGGTCTTCGCGCACCACGACTGGGGCACCAGCGTGCAGTGCCCGGTCGCCGTGCACACGTTGCAGGACACCGTTTCCGGCCGCTACCTGACCGTCGGCGACGACGACGCGGTCGCCGCCACCGCGGTGACTCCCGACGGGTGGGTGGTGCGGGAGCTGTGGGAGTTGCACCCCGCCGGCCCCGGCGAGTTCCTGCTCTGGTCCAACGCGCTCGGCCGGTACGTGAGCGAAGGCCCCGACGGTCGCCTGGTCGCGGGCGCGACGGACGGTGCGCTGCGGTTCGTCCGGGAGCTGGTGACGTCCGGCGTGGACGCGGCCGTCGCCGCCGCCCGCGCCGCGGACCGGGTCGTCGTGGTGCTCGGCAACGACCCGCACATCAACGGCCGCGAGACCGTCGACCGCGACTCGCTCGCCCTGCCGCCGGAGCAGGAGCGGCTGCTGCGGGCGGTCGCGGCCGCCAACCCGCACACGGTGCTGGCGCTGGTGTCCAGCTACCCGTACGCGATCGACTGGGCGCAGGAGCACGTGCCGGCGATCCTGTGGACCTCACACGCCGGCCAGGAGCTCGGCACCGCCGTCGCCGGCACCCTCCTCGGCGCTCACAACCCCGGCGGCCGGCTGCCGCAGACGTGGTACCGCGCGGACACCGTCCTGCCGGACCCCGCCGACTACGACATCATCGGGTCCCGCTGGACCTACCAGTACCACCGCGGCGAGCCGCTGTATCCGTTCGGCCACGGCCTGTCGTACACCACCTTCAGCCACACCCTCGACGTCACGCCGGCCGAGTCAGGCGTGGCGGCCGAGGCGGGCCTGACCGCCACGGTGACCGTCACCAACACCGGCGACCGCGCCGGCGACGAGGTCGTGCAGCTCTACGTCACCCCGGACTGCTGGCCGGTCCCGGCGCCGGCGCGGAAGCTGGTCGGCTTCGAGCGGGTGCCGCTGGCGGCGGGCGAGTCCCGCGAGGTCCGCTTCGACGTGCCGCTGACGGCGCTCGCGTACTGGTCCGGCGGCTTCGTGACCCCGCCGGGCAAGTACACGTTCCACACCGGCCCCGCCACCAGCCGCACCGTGACGGTTCAGGAGTAGGTGAAGGCGAAGCCTTCAGCGCGCAGCTTCGCCGACGACACCGGCACGACCGGGGTCCAGATCTCGCTCCGGTAGGTGAGGTCCGGCCGGCCCTCGGCGGCGCAGATCGCGCCGAACGCCTCCCGGTTCGTGGGCGGGAGGACCGCGTCGGGCACCGCGTTGTAGACGCCCGCGAGCCCCGCCGACACGACCAGGTCCAGCGCGGCGGCGGCGTCGCGGTAGTCGATGCGGTACAGCAGCGCGTCCGGCGCGAACGGCACGCTGCCGCCGAGCAGCTCGTGCGCCATCCTGACCCGCGACGGGTAGTCGAGGTCGCGGGGGTGCCCGTACACGTCGGGAATCCTCACCACGGCGCCGTTGTCGCCGCCCAGCACGGCACGCTCCGCGGCGATGAAGTTGCGCGGCGACGCGTCGTCGCTGACGGTCAGCGGACTCTCCTCGTCGACCACCGCCCCTTCACCGGCGCCGTAGACGGACACGGAGCTGGTGAACACGACCCGCGGGTGCACGCGGGCCGCGGTCGCCGCCGAGGCGGTGAGCGTGTCGGCGTACTCCGCGACCCGCTCGCGGGCGTCGAACCCTCGGCTGACCCGCGGGCTGACGGTGAGCACGACCGCATCCGCGTCCCGGGTCGCCCGCCGGACCGCGCCCTCGTCGCTGCCGCGCAGGACGACGACGTCGGCGCAGACGGCTCCGACCTCGGCGACCCGCCGCTGCGACGTGGTGGTCCCGACGACGTGGTGCCCCGCCGCCGACCACCGCCCGGCCAGCTCCATCCCGACGTTGCCGCACCCGATCACGACGTACCGCATCCGCACCCTCCCTGAAGGGAAACAGCGTATCCAATGGAAGTCGCTCCGGTGCATTGCCCGAACGTCGATGCACCGTCGAGAATGTGATCGTGACTGAGCGGACACGTTCCGACGTCGGGGACCCGGCGGAGACGCTCGTGGCCGAGGGCACGGCGGCGTTCGCGGAGTACTGGCGGACGGACCGGCCGGAGGCCCTCGACGCCGCTACCGACGCGCTCCGGCGGGCGGTCGCGGTCACTGTGGACGGTCACCCCGAGCTCGCCGCCCGGCTGACCCTGCTGCGGCTCTGCCTGCAGGCCCGGTTTCAGGAGCACGGCGACCCCGCCGACCTGGCCGCCATGGTCGACACCGCCGCGCGGGCCGTCGCCGCCGCGGACCCGGCGGACCCCGAGCTGCCGCGTATGCTGGCGGCGTTGAGCAGGGCCTCGCTCACCGGCGGCGACGTCGACGGCGCGGTGACCGCCGCGCGGCAGGCGGTGGCGGCTACACCGCCGGGCCACCGCTACCGGTGGCAGTACCTCGGCGAGCTCGGCGAGGCGCTCTGGCGCCGGTATGGGCGCGACCTCGCCCGCGACGACCTCGACGCCGCCGCCGACGCCTTCCGGTCCGCCGCTGCGGCGAGCGACGCGGACGGTCCGGGCCGGCTCCGGCTGTTGTCGCTGCTGTCCAACGTGCTGCGGACGCGGTTCGTCGGCGCCGGCGACCGGGCCGGTGACCAGGCCGGTGACCAGGCCGACATCGACGGCGCGGTGCGGGCCGCCCGGTCCGCGGTCGACGGCACCGAGCCGGCCGGTCCGGTGTACGCGGGCAGGCTCTTCAACCTGGCCCTGGCGCTCGGGACGCGGGCGGACCACTGCGACGACCCGGCCGACCTGGACGACGCGATCGACGCGGCCCGGCGCTCGATCGAGGCGACCCCCTCGGACGACCCGGACCTGCCGGAGCGGCTCGCCGCCCTGGAGTTCCTGCGCTCGGTGCGGCCGGCCGCAGGCCTCGACGCGATCGTCGCGGCGGTGGCGAGCGGCGAGGTGCCGCTGGACGAGGCGTGCGACATCGCCCGGCAGCGCGGCGAGGCCGGCGCGTACTCGATCGAGCTGCTGTCGTCGGAGGCCGACGCCGCCTTCCAGCTCGTCGGCGCCGACCCGGTGGCGGCCTGGCGGCTCGGGCGGGTCGCCGCGGCCGCCGTCCGCGGCGCCCACCGGTCCGGCGTGGCGGACCGGCGCGAGTCCGGGTTCGTGCTGCTGCAGGCCGATGCCAACCTGATCGTCGAGGCGCACGCCCTGCTCCAGCGCGGCGGCGACATCCGGCTCTACGCGGCGGCCGGCGACGCCGCACGGGAGGCACTCGACCTCGCCGACGAGCTCGGCCTGCCGCAGGCCCGCGGCGTTGTGCTGCAGCGACGGGGCGCCCTCGTCCTCGACTGCTACGGGCGCGGCCCGGACGGCCTGCACGCCCAGGCGTTTCAGGACTGGGTGGCCGGCGCGTACACCGCCGACCCCGATCCCGGGCTCAAGCTGGCGGTCGCCGAGACGCTCGGCCCCGGGCCGGAGCGGCAGCCGCCGCCGCTGCGCTGGCCCGACCCGGTCGAGGCGCTGACGGCCGCCGCGGACGACCTGCGCGCCGCCTTGCTCCTGGTCACGCCGCAGCGGCGCGGGCCGGTGCTGAAGGCGCTCGGCGAGGCCCTCGACTGGCGGGAGCGGCTGGGCGGCCCGGCCGCCGGACCGGAGGTGGCCGACGTCTGCCGGCGGGCGCTCGCGGCGCTGCCCGCCGACGACGTCCCGCTGCGCCTCGCGGTCGCCGCCACGCTCACCCGCGCCGCCGGTGCGGTGGACCCGGCGGTCGCGGACCTGGTCGACCGGCTCGAGACCGGCTGGGACGCGTACACGGTCCGGCCCGTCCACGCGTGGGACGCCGCCACCGCGGCCTCCGCCGTGCTGGAGCGGACCGACCCGGCCCGCGCGCTGCGGCTGCTCGACCGGCAGCGGGACCTGGCCGTCGTCTGGGAGGACGAGGGCCGCCGGACCGCCCACTACATCAGGTCCCTCGCCCTGCTGGCACGGGCCGGCACGCCACCGGCGCTGTGGACGGTGCTCGACTCGCCGGAGCGACTGCGGGAAGCGCGGGAACAGGTGCTGGCGGACCGGTCGCCCGCCGCGCTGACGCTGCTGGCCGTCGCCGCGGTGCGGCACGACGAGGACGCCACGGGGCTGCGCGCCCTGGCCGCGCTGCGGGCGGCGGCCCCATCGGCGACGGTCGCCCGCGCGGAGGCGTACGGCTTCGTCGAGGGACAGCTGCTGCTCGGTCAGGGGCTCGCCCACGAGCGCGACGGCGACCACCCGGCGGCCGTCATGCGGTTCCTGGCTGCCGCCGACGCCGCGGCCGCCGTGCCCGTGGCCGGCGAGGTCCTGCGGGCCGTCACCTGCGCCACCGACCTGATGCGCGACGGCCACCCGGTGGACCTGCCCGCCGTCGCGAGGTGGTGCGCGGCGGGAGCGCTGCGCGTGGAGCTGGCGGCGCCCAAAGCCGGACCGGCCGCGATCCAGAGCCTCATCGGGCTCCTGCTGCCGGCCGCGACGCGCGACGAGTTCGACGTCGAGGTGGTGCTGCAGCTGTTGCTGACGGCCAAGGGGCGACGGACGGCCGCGCAGCTGACCGGCGGCACGACCGGCTGGACGCCCGACCCGCTGCTGCGGGCCATGCTCGCCGAGGAGGTCTCCCGGGCCGCGCTGCTGCCCGCCACCGCGCCGGAGCAGCACATCGACGCCGGGCTGACGCTGACGGCGTACACGAGCGACTACGAGACCTCGGCGACGGACAACCCCGCAGGCGCGCTGGCCAACCTGCGGCGGGCGGCCGAGCGGCAGATCCTCGCCGCGGTCACCCCGCACGGCTCCTCCGGCGCGGTCCCGGCGCTGGGCGACGTCGCCGCAGCCCTTGACGCGCGGACGGCGCTGCTGGTGCTCTACGACGGCGCCCACGACGGGCGATCCGCCATGTACGGGCTGCTGCTCACCCGCGACCGGTGCCACCTGAGCATCACCGTCGGCGACGCGCCGCACCTCGCCGAGCCGGTCATCGCCCTCGGCCACGACGGCCGGCAACGCGTCCACGTGCCGCACCTCGGGTTTCAGGTCGACGCCGTCCGCCGTGCCGTGCAGGAGGAGCCCGCCCCGCGCCCGGTCAGCCGCGACGGTGCCGAGCAGCTCGCGCGGCTCGACGCCTGGGCGCTGCGCGCCGTGCACGACGCCGCCGGCGAGCTGCGCGACGCGGGGATCGCCCGGCTGCTCGTCAACCCGCACGGCGCGCTGCACTTCGCGCCGCTGCACCTGGCCGGCGCCGACGGGGAGCCGCTGGCCGACCGGTTCGCCGTGAGCTACCTGGCCAACCTCGCCCAGCTGTTCCACGTCGCGGGCACCGGGCCTCGCCGCGACGGGGCGGCCGTGTTCGCCCTCGGCTACGAGGACCAGCCGGCGTTGCCGACCCTGGCCTCGTCGGCGGCCGAAGGGTTCGCGATCGGGGCGATCCTCGGCGTCGACCCCGTCCTCGACGCCGCCGCGACCCCGGCGGCGGTGCTCGCCGCGCTGCGGGAGCGCCGCTGGGTGCACCTGCGGGCGCACGGCCGGCACGACGCCGACGCGCCCATGTTCCAGACCGTGTTCCTGTCGACCGCGGACGGCGGTGACGGGCGGCTGCTCGCCCACCAGATCGTGCCCCTCGACCTGCGCGGGCTGGAGCTGGTCACGCTCGGCGCCTGCGAGACGTCGCTCGGGCGCATCGACCCCGGCGACAACCTGCGGGGACTGTCGGCGGCGCTGCTGACGGCCGGCGCGCACGCGGTCATCGGCACGCTGTGGGTGGTCGCGGCGGACGCGAGCACGACGTTCTTCACCGCGCTCTACGGCGCGCTGCACGGCGGCGCCACCGTCGCGGACGCGTTCCGCACCGCCCAGCTGGCGACGCGGCGGCACCACCCGGAGTACCGGGACTGGGGCGCCTTCTACCTGACCGGAGGACATCACCCGATGACCGGGCGTGAGGACGACGAATGACCATCGTGGAACTGCCCGAGGCGCCGCTGCACGCCGTCCGCCTGGACCCGCACGAGCGACCCGTCCTCGGCCCCGGCGACCCGCCCGCACCGCGGACCGGCCGCCTCGCCGTCGGCCTGCCCGTCGTCCTGCCGCTCACCGTCGACACCGTCGACGAGCAGACCCGGCCGTTCCTGCGGGCCCGCACCGGGTCCACCTTCCATCTGCTCACCATCACGACCAGCTTCACCCACGACGACGGCGAGCCCTTCGAGTCGGCCTGGGTGGATATCAGCCTCCGCCGCGACGGTGGCGCCGCGGGCGAGCCGCCGGTCGCCTGGTCGATGCGGCCGCGCACGGCCGCGGAGCCGGTCCCGGTCAGCCGGAAGGTGACGCTGAGCCCGACCCTGAAGCTCGGCGTCCCCGGCGCCAACCTCGAGGCGGGCGCGGGCGGCGGCACCGAGCGTCAGGTCACCTACACCCGCCAGGACGTCACCCTGGAGGCGCTCAACGAGGGCACCAGCGACCCGCGCTGGGTGTTCTACCGCACCGACGCCCTGCAGATCCGCGGCGTGCACACCCTCTGCCTGGTCGCCGACATCGCCGCCGGCGCCCGCGGCACCGCCTCGATCCAGATCGGCGCGACGATCCGCAGCCGCCGCCTGAAGGTGTTCCGCTACACCGCCGCCGTCACCGACGTGCCCGCGGCGGCGAGCGTCGCCTTCGGCTGAGGGCCGCGGGCGCGATGCCCGCGGCCCTTCCCGATGGTGCGTCAGAGGGCGGCGGGGCCCGATGCGACCGCCTCGTCGACGGCGCCGGTGCGGCGGGTCGTCGCGTGGGTCTCACCCACTGACACACGGTCGGCGGCGACGAGCGAGGCGCGGGCCGCGGCCTGGGACTGCTCGCCGGTCACGCCGCCGCGGATACGGTTGTCGGCGCCGACCCGCGCCGCCGGAGTGTTGCCGCCGAGCTGGAGCTGGCCGCTGATGATGTTGTCCTCGAGCGACACGCCGCCGGTCGTGTTGGTGATGCTGACGTCGCGGCCCCAGTACCCGCCGGACGCGCAGCCGTCGAGGGTGCCGTTCGGGCCGAGCTGGACGCCGCCGAGGTTGCCGGCGAACGTCGCCTTGCCCTTCACGGCGCTGCCGCAGACGACGCTGCCGGTGGAGTTGTTCAGCACCGACAGGGTGCCGTCGACGAACGAGTCGTGCACGTCGGTGTAGTACGCGCCGCTGCTGCTGACGTTGCCGGTGACCTCGGTCAGCTGGTCGAGGCGGGCCTCGCCGACGTTGACGCTGACGCTGCCGTTGACCTTCGTGCCCTCCACGAACAGGAAGCCCTCGACGGTGGCGGTGCCCTTCGGGCGCACCGTCACCGTGCCGCTGCTGCCCTGGCGCAGGTACACGCCGAACCCGCCGGCGGCGAGCACGACCTGGCCGCCGATGCTGGTGCCGGTGGCGTCCAGGTAGCCGTCGGCGGCGATCCGGACCTCGCCGCTGATCGTGCCGCCGGAGACGACCAGGTTGGCGCCGGCCGCCACCTGGACGTTGCCGGTGATCGTCGTGCCCTCCAGGGAGCAGGACTCCCCCGCCGGCACGTAGAGGTCGTTGGGCACGGTCACGGCGCCGCCGGTGCCGACGCAGTACGTGATCAGGCCCGCGTTCGCCTGCGCCGCGGGGGTGGCGAACACCGCGACGAGCGACAAGGCGGCGACCGTGATGACAGAACGACGCATGGAACGGCTCCTCATGAGACGGAAGAACGGGAGGCGGCGCGCACGATCGCGCCCTGGTCCCGGCGGGTGAGCACGCCGCTGGTCACCAGGGGCGCGGTGACGGCGTCGACGTGCCGGACGAAGGCGGCGTGGGACGGGTAGCCCGCGTGCTCGGCGATCAGGTCGTTGACGGTGCAGCCGTCGCCGGTGTCGACGTTGGCGACCCCGGAGTCGACCCCGCCGATGACGACCGTCGGCCGGTCGTCGGAGTTGGGGCAGGCGTCGGTGCCGGGCGGCACGACGGTGAACGTCACGGTCTGCGGGGCCGAGACGTTCGACGCCTGGTCGGTGGCCCGGTAGGCGACGCTGTGCGTGCCGGCGGCGCTGACGACGACCGGAGCGCTGTACGCCGTCCAGGCCCCGCCGTCGAGGGCGTACTCGATCGAGCGGACCCCCGACTGGCTGTCGGTCGCGGTGATCGTGACGGTCGCCGGGCTGGTCCCGGTCACCGTCGCGGTCGCGGTCGGCGGCGTGGTGTCCTCCACCGGCGGCTCGGTGACGGTGAACATCACCATCCCCTCCGGCGAGCGGTTCCCGGCCACGTCCGTGGCACGGTGGTGCAGCATGTGCGCGCCCGGGGCGGTGACGGTCACCGGCGCCGTGTACGGCACCCAGGCACCGCCGTCCAGCTGCGTCTCCACGGTGGCGACCCCGGATCCGCTGTCGGTGGCGGTGACCGTCACCGTCGCGGACCTGGTGCCGTCGCCGGCGACCACGGCGGTCACGGTCGGCGGCGTGGTGTCCACCGGCCCGGGTTCGGTGACGCTGAACGACACCGACCCGGTCGCCGACGTGTTGCCGGCGACGTCCGTGGCGCGGTACTGCACCGAGTGGTCGCCGGCCGCGGTCACCACCACCGGCGCGGTGTACGGCTGGAAGCTCGTGTCGTCGAGCTGGTACTCCACCGACGCCACCCCTGACCCGCTGTCGGTCGCGGTGACCGTGACCGTCTTGGCGAAGGTGCCGGTGACGGTCGCGGTGACCGTCGGCGGGGTGGTGTCCCCACCGCCGCCGCCGGTGACCACGAGCTCGCCGACCATCAGGCTGTGCCCGGGGATGGAGCAGAAGTAGCGGTACCGGCCGGGCGTCAGCGTGACGGCGACCTCGTGCCGGCCGTTGCTGGCGTCGAACGGGTTGGCGAGGATGTTGACGCTGACGTCGTGGTTGTACCCCTCCGTCGAGGTGTCGAAGGTGAGCGTGTGCGGCATCCCGGTGGTGTTGCCGGTCGCCGCGCTGTTCTCGAACACGATCGTCGCCGGCCCGGCCACCGCCTCGGTGGGCGCCGTCTTGTAGCGGGTGATCTCCCCGTCGGTCGTCCAGGTGAGGACCTGGTCGGCGGCACGCGCGGGCGAAGGTCCGACCACGAGCATCGGCAGCAGCGCCAGAAGCACGCTCAGAAACACACGACGCGCCATCACAGCGACCTCACCCGCAGGTTGCGGAACTCCATGACGTCGGTCGTGCCGTGATTCTGCAGGCCGAGGAAGCCGCTGGTGAACTGCCGCAGATCCGTGGACGGGTCGCCGGCGCGGGAGGACTGCTTGCCGGGCGTGTTGTCGAACTCGTTGATCACCACGCCGTTGCGCGCGATCGTGTAGTGCTGCCCGACGACGCGGACCTCATATTCGTTCCACACACCTTTCGCGGTCGCGCCCCCGGTCGTCGGCACCGGGTCGAAGTTGTAGATGGATCCGGTCTTCTGCGGTTCGCCGGTGTCGCCGTCGTACAGCTGGATCTCGTGCCCGCAGTAGATGGCGACCCAGGCCTGGGACGTGCGGGCCGAGCCGACGGTCCCGCAGCTGCCCGCCGGCCGTTGCTCCAGGGGTGTCCGCGGGTCGGGGAACCGGGCGAAGACGCCGCTGTTGGCGCGGGCCGTCCCTGGGGCCATGTCCCGGAACTGGAGCTTGAACGAGAAGTCCCCGAATTCGCGGGCGCCGTACCAGAGCATCCCGAGCCCGCCGTCGGTGCGCAGCGTCCCGTCGGCCTGGAGCACGAACTGCCCCGACGGCGCCTGCACCCATCCGCGCAGCGACTCGGGGGTGCCGTCGAAGATCGCGTCATAGCCGGTGTTGCCGGTCCGTCCGATCGGTCCGGCGGCCGCGGTACGGGTGAGCGTCCCCGCCTCCCGCCCGTTGAGCACCCCGGCGGCAACCAGGCGGTCGGCGACCGCGGAGACGTGCCGCACGAAGCCGTCGTGGTCGGCCCAGGTGCTCTCGTCGTCGATGAGGTCGTCGATGGTGCAGTGCCCGCCGGCGGTGCGGTTGGCGACGCCGGTGTCGGTGTCGCCCAGGCGGACCGTGGCGCCGCTGTCCGGCACGGCACAGTCGACGTCGACGGTGGTGCGCACCTCGACCGTCGCCCCGCCGGCGTACGTGACGGTGAGTTTCGCGGTGTACGAGCCGACCTTCGCATACGTGTGCCGCGGGTTCGCCTCGGTGGACGTGCCGCCGTCGCCGAAGTCCCAGCGCCACGAGACGCCGCCGGAGCGCAGGCCGTTGAACGCGTAGGTGAGCGGCTTGTTGTGCACCGCCACCGCGCTCACCGCCGGCACCGGGGTCGCCGGGCCGCCCTGGTACGCCACCCGGATCAGCTTCTGGTTGGGGTGCAGGCTGAAGAAGCCGCCGCCGTAGTCGAGCATGTACAGGGCGCCGTCCGCGCCGAACTTCGCGTCCATCCAGCTCTGCAGCCGGTTGTCGCCACTGCCGGACGGGATGATGGCGCGCAGCGACTCGGCGAAGACCGGCGGCGCCGCCGCGGCCACCCCGGCCGGGTCGACGGTGACCGCGATCCGGTTGCTGGCGTTGGACTCGTCGCCGATGAACCACTTGCCGTCCCAGTACGCCGGCCACGCGACGCCGCTGTTCTGGTTCACCAGCTCACGGTGGTAGCTGGGGCCGGACATGACCGCCTGCCCGCCGCCGCGCAGGTAGGGCTGCGTGTAGGTGGCGTCGGCCGCCACGTACGTCGGGACGCCGCTGCCGTCGGCGCGCAGGGGGAAGACCGGGCCGCCGCCGTCCGGCGAGTACCAGATCATGTTGTTCTTCACCGGCGGCAGGTCGACCAGGCCCGTGTTGCGGGGCGAGGTGTTGCGCGGGTGGGCGCAGTCGTACCAGCCGGTGAGGACGGTCGCGTCGGTGTCGCTGCGGTCGCGGTACGGCTGCCCGTTGCCCATGCAGTACGGCCAGCCGTGGTTGCCCGCCTCGGTGATGATGGTCGCCGTCTCGTACTTGGCCGGGCCGAGCGTCGGGCTCGGCGCCGCCGCGTCCGGGCCGACCCACGCGGCGGTGAGCCAGTTCCGGACCGGGTCCCACTGCAGCCGGGCGATGTTGCGCACGCCCATCACGTAGATCTCGGGGCGGGTCTTGTCGGTGCCGGGCGCGAACAGGTTCCCGGACGGGATCGTGTACGTGCCGGCGGGCTCCGGGTGGATGCGCAGGATCTTGCCGTTGAGGTCGTTGGTGTTGCCGGCGGTGCGCCGCGCGTCCTGGAACGACGTGCCCGCGAACTCGGCGGTCCAGTTGTTGCCGGAGTAGCCGCTGGAGCCCTCGGAGGAGTTGCTGTCGCCGGAGCCGACGTACAGGTTGCCGGCCTCGTCGAACGCCATCCCGCCGCCGGCGTGGCAGCAGCTGTGGATCTGCACCGGCCACTGGATGAGGTCCTTGCGGGTGGCCTGGTCGATGCTCTGCGCCGCCTTGTCGAAGGTGAACCGCGAGATCGTCCGCTGCCCGATCCTGGTCTCCCGGTTGATGGAGGCGTGCGGCATCCAGTACACGTACAGCCAGCCGTTCTGCGCGAAGCCGGGGTCGGCGACGACGCCGAGCAGCCCCTCCTCGTTCTTCACCAGCTCCGAGCCGCTGCCGCGGTTGCCCATGACCGGCAGGGTGGTCAGCAGCTTCACGGTCTTCGCCGCCGGGTCGTACCGGTGGATGGTGCCGCAGCCGAGACCGACATCGGGGTTGGCCCAGTCGACGACCGGCCCGCTCGGGCAGGCGGCCTTGCCGACGTAGAAGATCGACCCGTCCGGGGCGACGGTCAGGCCGTGCGCCTCGCCGATCTGGTCCAGCTGCCCGGTCTGGTTCGCGGCGGTGAGCCGCTCGACGCGGTAGTTGGCGGCGATCGTCGCCTGGCAGTCGCCGCGCTCGACGCCGGTGGTCCAGCGCAGCGCGCCGCCGAGGTGGGCGCGGAAGTCCCGCTCGGCGTAGCTGCCCTCGGTGTGGCCCATGCCCGTGTAGAAGGACCGGCCGCCGTCGTAGTCGCGGCACCACGACACCGGGTGGAATGGGCCGTTGGCGCCGGCGCCGGCGACGTGCTTCCACTCCTCGACCTGCGCGACGGTGTGCACGGTGCCGACCGGGTTCGGTTCCCAGTTGTACCAGCGGTCGGAACGGGTCAGCTTCAGCGGCAGCGACGCGGTCGCCGGGTGCTGCCGGTCCAGGACGTCCACCACGCCGGCCTGCACGACCGGCGGCGCGGGCGGCTCGGCGGCACCGGCGAAGAGGCGCAGGTCGGCGAGCTGGATGCTCGGCTCGCCGCTGTTGGCGGCGATGTTCAGCCGGTACCGCGGGTACACCGTGGTGTTGGTGATGTCGAACCGGCGGGTCTGGAACCGCTCGGCGAACGTCTGCCCGGTCCGCCGGTCCAGGTCGACCCAGGTCTGCCCGTCGGTGGAGCCCTGCAGGGTCCAGTCCTTCGGGTCGCGGCCGGGGAAGTCGTTGGCCGACGTGAGCGCGTAGCCGTTCACGGCCGCCGGGGTGCTCAGCTGGTACGCCACCCAGCCGGTCGTGGCGAACGTCAGCCACTTGGTGCCGGAGTTGCCGTCGGTGAGCTTCTCCTTCGTCTCGTTCGGCGGGTTCTCGGCGCTGGCGGTCACGGCGCTGACGGGCAGCGCGTTGGGGATCGCCCCGACCGGGCGGGTGCCGATGAGCCCCGTGAACCAGGTCGAGTCCGGCTGGGCCTTGGCGGCGTCGCCGATGCCGAGGAATCCGTTGCCGGCCTTGACGTAGGCCTGCAGCGCGGTCTCCTGGTCGCGGCTGAGCACCGCACCGGCGGCGGAGAGGAAGACGACGCCGCGGTACTTGGCGAGGTTGTCCGCGGTGAAGACGGCCGGGTTCTCCGACTCGGTCACCTCGATGCCGCTGTCGGCTCCTACCTCGGCGATCTCTTGGGCGGCGCGGGCCACCGGGTCCAGTTGCTCGGTGGCTGGGCCGTGGAACAGCAGGACCTTCGGCTGTTCGGCGGCCGCCGCGGGCGGCGCGGCCGCGGCTTCGGCTGTGAAGGTTGGTTGGGCGGTGTTCAGCAGGGTCAGCGCGACGGCGGCGGCGACCGTGCGCCGCCATTGGGTGAACCTCATCAGGCTCCTTCGTCGGTGGGTCGTCAGCCGCCGTGCACGTGGCCGTGCGGCTGGGCTGCCGCTGCGGCGGCGGGGTCGTGCGCGTGGCCGTGGAAACGGTCGATGGCCTCCTGGGCGCCGGGCGGCATGCTGCCGTCGGCGTTGCGCACCAGGAACAGGCCGGCCATGCCGGTGTCGGAGTGGGCCTGGACGTGGCAGTGGTACATCCACGCGCCCGGCCCGACGCCCTCCCCGGCGAGCACCTGGAACCCGAACGAGCTGCCCGGGTTGAGGTCCTTGTTGTCGATGACGAGGCTCGGGTCGGCGGGGCCCTCGAGCATCCCGGTCCGGTTGTCCGCCCACCGGTGGGCGTGCAGGTGGAACGTGTGGAAGAGGCTGCCGTGGCCGATGGCGGTCCACTCGACCCGCTGCCCGAGGTTCGCCTCGAACATCGGCGTGTCCGGCGCCACCTTGTTGTTGATCTGCATGTCGTTGAACACGACGGTGAACTGCTTGTCGGGCAGGATGTCGCCGCGGCGGCGGACGGTCAGCGCGCCGTACAGCCCGCGCGCCACGCCGCCGGTGCCGTGGTCGGTGCCCATCGCGTGGTCGTGGTAGTGCCAGTAGCCGGCGCTGCCGGGCATGAACCGCCGCCCCGCCGCGGCCGTCATCTCGTGCGAGCGCCAGGTGTAGGTCCTGGTCTCGCCGGGGTCGTTGAACGAGGCGTGCAGCGGGCTGCCGTCGGACTCGGTGCTGTAGTCGACGCCGTGCGGGTGGATCGACAGCCGCTGGTTCGTCGTGTTGACCAGGGTGACCTCGAGCGTGTCGCCCTCGTACATCTCCAGCGTCGGCCCCGGGACGGTGGCCTGTCCGGGGGCGAGCCCGTAGCCGTACAGGTTGCCCGGCAGCATCTCGGCGTAGATCGTCACCTTGCGGGTCGCCCCCACGGCCAGCGCGGGTAAGCCCTGCTGCGGGGAACGGGCGAGCGCGGGCGTCAGCGCGGTGCCGAGCCCGGCCGCCGACGCCGCCAGAGCACCTCCCACCAGCATCGATCTGCGCGACGTACGTCGACGGAACATCCATCCCCCTCCGCTCTCTCGCGAGGGGCCGTGCGCCGGGCAGGGTCGATCACCACCCGGCATCCCCGTCACGAGACATAAATCGACTTCTGTCGATTAACTGCCAACTTATGTACGGGGCGAGCAAAAGTAAAGACTTGTATCTACAAAGAAGGCACTCTATGAACAGAAGTCACTGTAGTGCACGAACCGGACACCGGGATATGTAAAATCTTGCCCTAGCCAGCAGCCGGCGAACCCCGGCAACCCGGTCGACACCTGCGCGGAATCCGGGCGGCAGGTCGGGCGCGCCGGGCTACCGGACTCGAACCGGCTCACACCTTGCGGTAGTCAGCAGCAGGTGCTGGTAACGGACTTCCCATCCGCCTTTGCCCGGCGCGCTCGCCAACCTTACTGCTGGCCGCCGATCGGCCACTTCAGGCAGCCGGCGACAGCCACGCTCCGGAGTGCGGCCGCCAGCCGGTCGCGGGCGTCGGTCTGGGCGGCGATCCGCTCGTTGAGGACCGCCAACCGGTCGTGCGCGACGCGCAGGCCCGTGGGCGAGGGCGGCGCGGCGGCGACATCGCCGTCCAGGCATGGCAGGAACACACGCACGTCGTCCAGGGTGAGCCCGGCGGCCAGCAGATAGCGGATGTTGCGGACCCGCACCGCGGCCCGTTCGTCGTACACGCGGTAACCGTTGGAGGCGCGCTCGGAGGAGATCAGTCCGGCCTGCTCGTAGTGCCGCAGCGCACGAGCGGTCGTCCCGGTCGCTTCGGCCAGCTCACCGATCCGCACCATCCCCACCTCCGTGGCCACTCTTATCACGCCACGACCGCTCCGCCGTCGACCGGGAGCACCACGCCGGTGACGAACGAGGCGGCCGGTGCGGCCAGTTGGGTGATCGCCCAGGCCACCTCCTCCGGGCGGCCGATCCGGCCCAGCGGGGTGTGTGCCAGTTGCCATTCCCGGACTGCGGCCATCCGCTCGGGCGTCAGGCCCTGGTGCTCGCCGATGGGGGTGTCGATCGCGCCGGGGGCGACCGCCACCACCCGGACCCCGCGGGGTGCCAGCTCGACCGCCCAGCTGCGGGTCAGGAGCTCCAGGGCGGCCTTGGTCGCGGCGTACACCGAGTTGCCGGGCCAGGCCCGCTGCCCCACCGACGTGCTGACGTTGACCACCACCCCGCCGGAGGCCTCCAGCAGCGGCAGCGCGGCCTGGGTCACCAGGATCGGCGCGACGAGGTTGGTGGCGACCTGCGCCGCGATCTGCTGCGGGGTCAACCTGCCGAGGACGCCGCCGTGGACGATGCCGGCGTTGTTGACCAGCACGTCGAGCCGGCCGAACAGCTCCGTCACCGACCGGGCGATCCGCTCGGGCCCGTCCTCGGCGGTGATGTCGGCGGGCAGCGGTGTGATCCGGCCGTGCCCGGCGGCGGTCTGCCTGAGCGGTTCGCCTCGCCGGCCGATCGCCACCACGTGGGCGCCCTCGACGGCGAAGGCGCGGGCGGCGGCCCGCCCGATGCCGGTGCCGGCCCCGGTGACGGCGACGACCCTGGCGCTCTGCGATGCGGTGGTGTCCATGGCGGTCATCGTGCAACCCTGCCGCCTACGGCAAGGTCAACGCCGCTGCGGCGAGCGGCGCCCGGTGCCCGCTCGCGCGGACTCCGCGGGCACCAGACGAGTGCGATACTGCCGCTGCTCCCGTTGCGCGGGGTGCGGACGGTGGAGTGCTGGGAGACAGTGGACCGATTCTGGACCGCCGTCGTCGCATGGTGCGACGAGCAAGGGGTGGCGCTGGAGTCGGGTGCGTCGCTCCGCGCCGTCGAGCATCCTCGCCTGCGGTCGATCATGTGGCCGTCGTGCCGGAGCCTCGCCGACGGGCGGCAGGTGAGCGTTGCCGACGTGTTGGCGTACGAGCTCGCGGTCGGCGTGCCGATGCCCGGCTTCGGTCACCGTCCGACGGCGTGAACGGCACTGACCATCGCCACGCCCGACCCCTGAGGCATCCCCGACACGCTCATGATGGCGGCGGCCGATCGATGACATCCACCCGAAGGGTCTCGACGGAGAACCCCAGAACGGGATGCTCGGCCGGGCTGCCACCCTCGACGTCCATGGACGGCGTGGATCACCCGCTTTCGCGGCATGCCGTTGTCTTGGCGGGGCATGCCGTCGAGGTAGCGCGCAGTTGGCCTGGGGGTCTCATGTCGCAGTTGCTTGTCACGTCGTACGGCGATCCGCGCCGGTCCGTGTCGCTGGAGCGCACGGACCACCCGGCGCTGGGGACCGACGACGTCCTGGTCGAGATGGAGGCCGCACCGGTCAATCCGTCCGACCTGCTGCTCGTCCGTGGTGACTACGGGATGCGGCCGTCGCTGCCGAGCCCGCTCGGCGGCGAGGGGGTGGGTCGGGTGATCGACGCCGGCGGGGGCGCGGGTCAGCACCTGGTCGGGCGGAAGGTGGTCATTCTGCCCAACTACGAGCAGGGCACCTGGGCGGACCAGGTGACCACGGGATACCGCAACGTCGTGCCGATCCGGGAGGACGGCGACCCGCTGCAACTCGCCATGCTGCCGATCAACCCGGCGACCGCGTACCTGCTGCTGCACAAGTTCGCCACGCTGGCTCCCGGCGATTGGGTCGGCCTCAACGCCGCCAACTCCGCTGTCGGGCTGTGCGTCATCGCCCTCGCCCGGCTGCGGGGCTTCAAGACGCTCAACATCGTGCGGCGCGAGGCCGCCGCCGAGACGGTGCGTGACGCCGGCGGTGACCGGGTGATCGTCGCCGGGGACGACCTGCCCGCGCAGATCGCGGACGCACTGGACGGCGCGGAGCTCGGTCTCGCCCTGGACGCCACGGCCGGCCGAACCGTCGCCGACCTCGCCGCGGCGCTGAGGTTCGGCGGTACGATCGTCAGCTACGCCTACGCGACCGACGCGCCCCCAGCCGTCCGCGCCCACGACCTCATCTTCAACGAGGTGACGCACACCGGGTTCTGGCTGCTCAACTGGCTGCGCCACGCTCCACGCACCGAGATCGAGCAGACCTACCGGGCACTCAACGACCTCGTCGCCGACGGCGACCTGACCGTCCCGGTCGACGCGACCTACCGCCTGGACGAGTACCACGAGGCGATCGAACACGCGATGACACCGGGACGCAGCGGAAAGGTCCTGTTCACGTTCGCCTGAAGTTCTGAGGGCCGGCTGGCGCCTCACGCAAGCAAACGCACCTGGGGGCGTGGCAGGGACCTGTGGTCAGGGGGTCGAGGAGGGTGGGAGGGCGAAGACGTCGCCGATGCGGAAGCAGTCCCAGCCGGCGGGCAAGGGGTCCGGTTCGTCGATGACGGCCTGGGCGCGGAAGCCGCCGGCTTCCAGGCCGTCGGCGGTGTGGTCGGCGAGGCGGGCTTCGAGGGCTTCATCGAGGCCGGCGTGCTCCAGCACGGTGAAGATGGCGTCGGAGGCGCAGGTGACGATGGCGGCCGCCTCCTCGGGTGTCGCGTCTGGGTGCAGGTCTAGGTGGAGCCGGCGGGCGGCGGCGAGGAGGCGGGCGGCGTCGGTCACGGTGAAGTCGTAGCGGAGGCGGACGGACAGGTGCATCCCGTCGCGCAGCGGGTCGTCGCCGTCGATGGAGAACTGGGCCTCGTCCATCGCGTCACGATAGCCGCGGGGCTCCGGTGTAGCGGAAGGTGTTGGAGGCGCGGCGGGTGAAGCCGAGTCGTTCGTACAGGCGGATGGCGGAGACGCGGTCGGGGCGGGATGTCAGGTCGATGCTGCGGGCGCCTTCGGTTTCGGCGAGGCGGAGGGCTTCGCGGATGAGTGCGGCGCCGGCGCCGTGGCCTCGGGCGGACTCGTCGACGACGACGTCCTCGATCCTGGCGCGCAGGCCGGTCGGGACGGGGAACGTGACCAGCGTCAGCACGCCGACGATCCTGCCGTCGACGCAGGCGGCCAGGATGTGGTTGCCCGGCCAGATGAGGAGTGCGTCGAGGGCCGCGGCGTCCAGCGGCGCGGCGGAGGCGGACAGCTGGGGCAGCAGGCGGGCGAATGCCTCGACCGTCTCTTCGGTGGCGGCGGCAATGCGCTCGACAGCAACGTCCATGGCAGCACTCTAACGACGGACGGTCCGGCCGCGGTCAGGGTGGTGTTCGCCAAGCCATCGGCCGCCGGGACGCCTCAGCTCCGGCGGGATCGCGGCCGGGCGGCGTTGAGCGTCAGCGCGATGGCGAGCATTGCCAGGCAGGCGATTCCGGCGTACAAACCCCAGCCAGGGCCTTGCGGGACCAGGCCGCCCTCGACGCGGAAGAGGTGGTCGGGGTCCAGGCCCGGCGTCGTGAACGGGTCGCCCCGCTGGATGTACGCGGTGGCGGACAGCTCCGGCGCGGCATCCGGCTCCGGTAGCGGCGGCGGTGGCTGGATGCCGCGCCACTGGTGCACGCACAGGACGATCGGTGCCAGGCTGGCCAGTGCGAGCAGGCCGCTGACGCGGCCCGGCACCTCGCCGCGCGTCAGACGCCACCCGGTCCAGGTCACGGCGACGAGCAGTCCGATGGTGACGGCGACCGGCCACCAACCCGAGGTCTCCCACGCGGTGACGGAGCCGGTCCCGCCTTCGGCGAGCGCACCACCGTCGGCGATGTCCAGGGTCCACCACGGGGTGAGGCTGCTGACCAGAACCAGCGCCCCGGCGGCGGGCACCAGCCAGACCTGCCAGCGCTGAAAGCTCACGGCACCGCCCCCGATCCGGCACCCGGCCGATGCGACCGACCATACGCGCGCGGCCGGCCGGCACGTGGGGATACGACTGGAGGTCCTGGCGTACGTTGGGGGCGTGGGCGGGGAGGCGGAGGCGCGGCGGTTGTTCGACGCGTTCCGGGACGAGCTGTGGGGGCAGCGGCACCGGGACAGCGACTTCACGCCGGCGCCGCATGAGCCTGACCTGAAGCTGCGGGAGCTCGTCGACGGGGCGGGGGTGGCGGCGGTACCGCTGCTGCTGGACGCCATGAGCGGGGACAGCGATCTGCGGTACTGGGCGCTCATCGGCCTGCAATGGGTGGGGCCGCCCGCCGGGTGCGCTGCGGTGGCCGCGCTCGTCGGAACGCCGTCATCGCGGCCTTCGCGAATTACGGCGAACGAGGGAGGGCACTGATCGGGGGCGAAGGGGCCGTGCGGCGGATCGAGGACGCCGACGACGCGTTCCTGCGCGGGCGGATCGAGACCACGCTGGGCGGCGCGTTCGACGCGTACGCCGGCATCCTGCTGGTCGAGCCGTCGGCGCACGCCGCGTTCCAGCTGGCGTGGATCGACCGGGCATACGGCGCACCCGTCACCGCGGCGCGCGTCGCCTGGATCCGCGGGCTCGGCTTCGCCGGCGAGGACCTCCGGGCCGAGGTCGCGCGGCCGGTGCAACGGCCGCTCGAAGGGCTGCGCATCGAGTGGGACTGCGGCCAGCTCGGCACTGCTGCCCACCGACCCGGTGAACCTGCTCCTGGCACTGCCGGCGTTCGGCGAGGGCGGCGACCCCGACCCCGTGGCGGCCGCCCTGTGGGCTGTGGGCGCGACCACGTCGGTCGACGAGCTGGCCGCCGAGCTGCTCGCCCACCGGTTCTACGGCCGCTAAATTCGGGTCGTGGATTAAGGTTGCTTTAGATCTCTGTCGGGCACGGGGCGGCGGCGCCTACGATCACGGCGGTCGTGCACCGTCCACGCTCGTGGGGAGTCATCCGTTGTCGTACGCGTCGAACCACGGCGTTCCCTGGCGGCTCGGCCGGAGCAAGGTGGTGATGGCGGCGGCGGGCCTGATCGTCGTGGCCGGCGCGGCCGTCGTCTACCTCACCACGTCGCCCGGATCGGCGAAGCCGTCCTCGGTTGCGGATGCGTCGCCGGTACCGGCGGAATCCGGCGCTGTGATCGGTGCGGCGCCCGCGCCGTCGGGGTCCGCGTCGGCCGCCGCGAGTGCGAGCGCTGGAGCGTCGAAGTCCGCCACCGGCAAGGCGCCCGCGACGGGCTGGCTCCCGGTGGACGCCGCGGCGTGGAAGGCGCAGGTCGACGCGTACCAGGCGCTCAAGACCGACCCGGTGCCGGCGGGGGTGGGCAACCTGGCCGAGTTCCGGGCGGACTGCCAGTACAGCCACTCCCTGGCCGACGACCCGATCGTCTTTCCCGGGCTCGCCGGCTCGTCGCACATGCACTCGTTCGTCGGGAACAAGGCCGTCACCGCTGACACGACGCCCGAGGATCTGACGAAGTTCACGGCCACGACGTGCAAGCCGGTCCAGGACCACTCCGCGTACTGGGTGCCGACGCTGTACGACGCCGCGACGAACAAACCCGTCGAGACCACCGGCTTCCGGGTCTACTACCGGTCGCTGATGAACACGTCGGCCGGTCAGCTGCCGATGCCGAACGGCCTGCGGATGATCAGCGGCGACGCCACGAAGTGGCAGCCGACGCCGCGCGGGGCGCAGGGCCAGTTCTACTGCGCCTTCTACGGCCCCGGCGACCTCGACGGCGTCGCGCGCAGCACCAACGGCAACTGGCCCATCTGCGGCGGCGACGCCACGCTGCACTTCATGATGCAGTTCCCGGACTGCTGGGACGGCAAGCACCTGGACAGCCCCGACCACAAGGACCACGTC
Source organism: Dactylosporangium sp. CA-152071 (assembly GCF_050936335.1). Classification (NCBI taxonomy): domain Bacteria; kingdom Bacillati; phylum Actinomycetota; class Actinomycetes; order Micromonosporales; family Micromonosporaceae; genus Dactylosporangium; species Dactylosporangium sp. CA-152071. Next base: position 873,004 of record NZ_JBNJMZ010000002.1, read on the forward strand.
AAGCACGGCTCGGGCAACGCCTGCCCGGCCAGCCACCCGGTGAAGATCCCGGCGATCACCTTCGACATCCAGTACGGCGCGAAGGGCACCCAGCAGGGCTATTACCTGTCCTCGGACAAGGAGGGCAGGAGCGCCTCCTCGATGCACGGCGACGCGTTCGTGATGTGGGACGCCGCCACCATGAACAAGCGCACGAAGAACTGCATCCTGCAGCGCCGTACCTGCGACAACAACGGCTACCAGCAGTAGGGCGGCGGCATCGGTTAGGCTCTCCTTACTTCGCCACAGGGGGGATGGCCGTGCCGTTCGTGAACGTCGGTGCCGTGACGCTGCACTACGAGGAGTCCGGCAGCGGCGACGCCGTCGTGCTGGTCGCCGGCACCGCCGCGCGCGGCCGCACGTGGCGGCTGCACCAGGTGCCCGCGCTGGTCGCCGCCGGCTACCGGGCGATGACCTTCGACAACCGTGGCGTGTCGCCGAGTGACCCGGCGAAGACCGGGCTCACCGTCGACGACCTGGTCGCCGACACGGCCGGCCTGATCGAGCGGCTCGTCGGCGGGCCGTGCCGGCTGGTCGGCTCGTCGATGGGCGCGCACGTCGTGCAGGAGCTGCTGCTGGCCCGGCCCGACCTGGCCACCCAGGCGGTGCTGATGGCGAGCCGGGGCCGCGCCGACGCGATGTCCCGGGCGCTCGCCGCCGCCGAGCGCGCACTGTACGACGAGCGCGTCCACCTCCCGGGCGTGTACGACGCGACGACGCGCGCGGTGCAGAACCTGTCGCCGAGCACGCTGCAGGACGAGCAGGCGGTGCAGGACTGGCTCGACCTGTTCGAGATGTCGCCGGCCGACGTGACCGACGCCGGCCTGCGCCCGCAGCTCGACGTCGAGCTCGACACGGACCGGCTCGGCGCGTACCGGCGGATCGGCACCCCGACGCTGGTGCTGTCGTTCGCGGACGACGTGATGGCGCCGGCGGCCCGCGGCCGTGAGCTCGCCGACGCGATCCCCGGCGCCCAGTACGCCGAGATCCCCGCCGCCGGCCACTACGGCTACCTGGAGCAGCCCGACGCCGTCAACGACGCGATGCTGACGTTCTTCAAGGGCTGAGCAAGGCTGATCAGCGCACCACCAGCTGCACCAGCAGCAGGTGACCGGAGTGCGTCTCGACCTCGAACATGCCGGTCGTGTCGGCGCGGAACTCCAGCGTCGCCGGCCGGCCCGCCTCCAGCACGGCCTTGCGGTCGTAGCCGTGGACGTGCAGCTCGTCGGGCACGTCGGAGGTGACGGTGAGCCGGATCGTGCTGCCCTTGCCCACCTCGACCCGGCCGACGGGCGGCTCGACCCGGCCGCCGGTGATCGACACCGTGATCGACCGGTCCTGTGGTGGTGTTTCGCCGGTACCGCCGCGGAACAGCACCCAGGCGACGACGCCCGCGGCGATCAGGATGGCGACGGCGACGAGCCGGAAGACGGCGTCGCGCGACCGGGCGGGCGCGACCTCGGTGGTGGTGGGCACGGCGGGTTCCTCACGGGAGCACGACAGGGCAGGGCCCGGAGCGCCGCGCACCGGTAGCCCGCCCCGGCCGCCGAGCCGGGGATGCGGACGGGCGTAAGCCTAACGGCCCGCCCGCGTCCCGGCGAGGGTCACTTGATGCGGCGCCGCCGCTGCCAGACCGCGATGCCGGCGGCGACCACCGCGGCCGCGCCCAGCGCCGCCCACAGCAGCCCGGCGTTGCCGCCGCCGTCGTCGTCCTTGGCGGCCGGCTCGGCGGCGGCCGGCGACGGCGCCGCGCTGGAAGGGGCGGCGGACGGCGAAGGCGAGGGCGACGGCGCCGCGCTCGTCGGGGCCGGCGCGGCGTTGGTGAACGTGAACCTGCCCTCCAGTGGGTGCCCGTCGCCGGCGGCCGTGCGCCACACGACCGTCACCGGACCCGGCGGCAGCGGCCGGACCGCCTGCGTGAGGGTCTTGTTCACCGATCTGGGGGTGCCCTCGCTGTACGAGACGCCGTCGGCACCGGTCACCTCGACGGTGCTCGCCTGCTGCTTCACCATCTCCGTGAACGTCAGCGTCACCGCGGCGACCGGCGTGCTGACCGTGGCACCCGCGGCCGGGTCGCTCTTGGTGAGCGTCGTGTGGGCCCACGCCGGGGCCGGCGGCAGCAGGATGAGGAGCGTCGCCGCGGCGGCGGCCAGGGTCGCGCGGAGCGTCGCGTGCAGTCGCATGCGCCAATCCTGGCATGGGGCGCGGCGCGGACGTGGAAGCCGGTGGTCACAGCGGGCCGCATCCACTGTGACCACCGGCGCTCATGGGGTACTACCTGCGGAAGACGAACCAGTCGACGTTGACGAAGTCGGCCGGCTGGCCGCTGCTGAAGCGCAGGAACACCGTGTGCCGGCCGGTGACCTGCGACGTCAGGTTGCCCGGGATCTCGCGGAAGCTGCTCCAGCCGCCGGTGTTGGCGACGGCGAAGCTCGCGACCGGCGCGTTGCCGACGTTGTCGAGGCGGACCTCGACGGTGCCGCTGACGCCGCCGGCGGCGCCGGAGGAGACGCGGGCGAGGAAGTCCTTCGGCGTGGTGGTGCCGAAGTCCACGTTGTCGTAGCGGGCCCAGTCACCGTTGGCGAGGTACCCGATCTGGTCGCTGCCGGGCACGACGCCGGACTGCGCGTTGTAGGACTCGGCCTGGATGGTGCTGTAGGCGCTGCGGCCGCCGCCGGTCTGGGTCGCGGTCGGGGTCGGGGTGGCGGTCGGGGTCAGGGTCGGGGTCGGGGTCGAGCCGCTGCCCTTGGTGTACACGGCGACGTAGTCCACGAGCATCGGCACGCCGGACGCGGTGCTGCCGGTGGGGGTGGAGTAGCCGGCGACGCCGTTGGGGAACGAGCCGCCCATCGCGACGTTGAGCAGGATGAAGTAGCCCTCGTGACTGGTCATGCCCGACCAGTACGAGCCGACCTGGTTCTGGTTCACGGAGAAGAACTGGACGCCGTCGACGTACCAGCGCAGCACCTGCGGGCTGACGCTCGCGTCCCACTCGATCGCGTACGTGTGGAAGTTGCCCTGGCAGGCGCTGGTCGGGCAGGTCCGGGTCCCGCCGAGGCCGGTGGTCTCGTTGCAGGGGCCGCCCGGGTTGACGCCGCAGTGCAGCGTGCCCCAGACCTGGTTGACGCCGTTGACGTTCTCCATGATGTCCAGCTCGCCGATGCCCGGCCAGTTCCAGTAGTTGCCCCGGTACGGCGAGCCGAGGGCCCAGAACGCCGGCCAGTAGCCCGCGGCGGCGGCACCGGAGACGTTCGGCATCTGCAGGCGGCCCTCGATGCGCATGACACCGCCCGACGGCGGTTTGAAGTTCGTGCGGCGCGTCTCGATGCGGGCGGACGTCCACTGCCCGGAGCCGGACCTGATCGGGGTGATCCTCAGGTTTCCGGAGCCGTCGAGGGCGACGTTCTGCGTGCTGGTGGTGTAGCTCTGGATCTCGCCGGTACCGAAGTTGGCGGGCCCGCCCGCGTACTGGGTGCCGGTGGTGAAGAGCCAGTTCGTCGACGACGGCAGGGTGCCGGCCGAGCCGGTGAAGTCGTCGCTCCACTGCAACGTCCAGCCGGACGGGGTCGACGGGACGGCGGCGTAGGCGTTGACGGTGACGGCGGCGGTCGCCACCAGGACGGCCGCGAGGGCCAGGGGGCGCACAGCAGGGGGCATTGGCGGAAACCTCCAAGAGCGGGGGGTGTCTCGTGAGAGCGCTCTCAAGCTTTGTAGCGAGCGTGCGATCCTGGTGTCAATGACTGTTTCCGCTGTTCAGAGTCTTAACAGAAGCACCTGTCGGGTGGCTGCGCTTCGCGTGAGAGAGCGCTCTCTATGCTGGTCGCGGAGCGGATGGGTCCGCGGCGCAACCGGTACCGCAACCGGTCCCAGATCCGGTGTTCCCGCCCGGTTCGACGAATGCCGCCGCCACGGTTGCCGATACGGAGGGCGGAGGTGGCTGGTATGGGCGCGGGCGACGGTGCGGTGATCGGTGTGCTGTCGCCGTTCGTCGGCGGCGCCTACTACGGCACGATCCTCGCCGGGATCAGCGCGGCTGCCGCCGCGGCCGGCAGCCGCACCGTCGCCGTGCAGACCCTCGACGCCGCCGCGGACATCGCCGTCAACGGGGGCACGCCGACGTTCACCGCGCCGGTCGCCTGGGACCACATCGCCGGGTTCGTGGTCCTCGCCGACGCCGTCACCGGCGACTACCTCGACCGGCTCCACGCCGCCGGGAAGCCCGTGGTGCTCCTCGGGCACCGCGCCGGCCGACCAGACCTGACCGCCGTCGTCGCCGACAACAGCGCCGGCGTCCGCGACGCCGTCACGCACCTCATCGAGCACGGGCACCGCAGGATCGCGTTCACGGGGTACGTCGCCGCCTCCGACATCGCCGAACGCCACCACGCCTACACCGGGACCCTGCTCGCCCACGGCATCGAGCCCGACCCCGCGCTGTTCCTGCCCGCCACCGACAACCTCGAGAGCGGCGTCGCCGGGGTCGACCCGCGGGTCCTGCGCAACACCGCGACCGCGATCGTGGCGGCCACCGACCGCAACGCGACGGGGCTGCTGACCGCGCTGACCGCCGCCGGGTTCGCCTGCCCCGACGACCTCGCGATCACCGGCTTCGACGACATCGAGGTCGCCGCGTACCTCAACCCGAGCCTCGCCAGCGTCCGCCAGCCGCTGGCCGTGATGGCGGCCCGCGCGGTGGACCTGCTGCTGCGCGCCGTCGCCGGAGCGCCGCTGCCGCCGGGCGCGCAGCGGGTGCCGACCGCGTTCGTGCCCCGCGGGTCCTGCGGCTGCTCCGACTCGGTCCTGCGGCTGCCCCCGCCGGTCGCGGATCCCGGCCCGGCCCGGCTCGCCGAGCGCCTCGCCGCGCTGCTGCCGCCGGGTGCCGTACGGACGGGCGAACACCTCACCGTCCTCGCCAAGGCCGTCGACTCGGTCGTCGACCTGGCCGGCGCGGCGGCCTCCGGGCGACCCCCGGACCACGCCGGCGCGACCGCCGCGCTGCTCGCGCTCTACGCCCTGCAGGCCCAGCCGGAAGGCCTGCGGATCGTGGCCCGCGCCGTGCAGGAGTACGTCCAGCAGGTGCCCGCCGCCGACGTCGCCACGGCCCGGCGCCTCGACGGCTGCGTCCAGGAGCTGATCCTCGCCGTCGTGCGGGTCCGGCAGGTGGCCGACTTCGGCGACCGGTGGCGGCTGCGCTCCACGGTCGGCGCCCACTACGACCTGTCGATGGCGCTGCTCTACAACCGCCGATCCGACCCGCGGGACCTCGGCTGGCTGTCCGTGACCCCGGCGACCGCCGGCTCCCTCGGACTCTGGGCCGCGGCAGGGCGGCTCGACGTCACGGACGGCTGGCGCCGCCACCCCGGCCCGGCGATCGGCGGCGGCACCCTCGAGGTGCGCGCGTTCCCGCCGGCCGGGCTGATCGACGCGGCCGGTCCCGGCGAGACGGTCTTCGTCGTGCCGGCGAAGGTCAACGCCAGCGACCGGGGCCTGCTCGCGGTCGCCGGCGTCGTGGAGAGCCAGGTCGAGGACGGCCGCGAGCTGGTCAACCAGTGTGCGGCGCTGCTCACCGTCGGGCTGGACCTGCGGGAGCAGGAGTCGCGGCTGCGCCGCGCCGCCCTGTCCGACCCGCTCACCGGCCTGCCCAACCGGGCCGCGCTCGTGGAGACCCTCTCGCGTGCCGTCCGCGCCCCCGACCGCCGCTTCGCCGTGCTGTTCCTCGACCTCGACGGCTTCAAACAGGTCAACGACCGCCTCGGCCACGCCGCCGGCGACGAGCTGCTCGTCTACGTGGCGGAGCGCATCCGCCGGTCGCTGCGCACCGGGGACATGGCCGCCCGCTTCGGCGGCGACGAGTTCGTGGTGTTCCTGGCGGAGGCGGAGCGACTGGACAGCATCGCCGACCGCCTCCGGGCGTCGATCGCCGCGCCCTACACGGTCGCCGGCCAGCTCGTGCGGATCGGCGTCAGCATCGGCTGCACCCCGTGCGGCGACCGCGCCACCGCCGACGAGATCCTCTCCGCCGCCGACACGGCCATGTACCAGGCGAAGACCGCCGCCCGCTGAGGACGCTACCCGCCGCCGAAGCCCTGACAGGTACCGTCCTCGTGCACAATGGCGACACCACCAGCAACGGGCGTCGTTCGAACCAACCCGGGTGGACCGGGCATGTGCGGCCAGCGGAGGCGTCACCGTGCGGGAAGAGCATCCGATCGACAGTCTGGTTGTCGTGGTCGAAGGAGAGGCATCCGATGCGGTCAAGGCCGCGCTGCGTTCGTCGGCGGACGAGCTCGCCGGCCGCCGGTCTTGGCTTCTCGGACCGCCTGAATTCTGCGACGAGCCGGGAGGAGTAGTCGGCGCCCGCATTTCTGGATTGGCGCTGTACGTCCACTCCACCCTGCCGCCGTGGGGCGAGGAACTGGACGGCCAGGTGCGCCGGGCCCACCTGGAAGAAGTGAACGAGGTGATGGGCGAAGTCGGCCGGATCTCGGAGCGGCGCAACGTGTCGTTCGATGTCTACTTCGGCCCGGAGCTGGTCGGATCGGTCGAGGACGGTCGGGTGGACGACTCGCTCCTGATCGGACTCGTCGGCGGCTGGGAGGCCGCCATCGACGGATCCGAAGGCCACAGCTCCTGAAAGCTGCGGCTCCATCGACGTCACCGGGGTGATGCGGTCGCCGTCTGGCGGGTGAGCTGGATCGGGCGACCGTCGGCAGGGACGTCGGCGTGCTGACGCTGGTCACCTTCCCCGTCCCGACCGGCCTGCGCGCCAGGATCGAAGACGTCGTCGTCGACGAGTCCGCCCGAGGCCACGGCGCCGGCGCCGCACTCATCCGCGAAGCCCTGCACCTCGCCGAAACCGAAGGCGCACGCAGCGTCGACCTGACATCCCGCCCCGACCGCGTCTCCGCCATCCGCCTGTACGAACGACTCGGCTTCACCCGCCGCGCCTCCAACACCTTCCGCTACACCGGAGCCCCGCGGCTGTCGTGACGCGTCCGGGCAGGTCGTGATTGCACGCCACGCTGAACGGATGCCGGACGGCGCCGGAGCAAGTGGAGTTGGCACGTATGTTTCGCGAGCCGGTGACCTTGGCCTCTTCCCACTGCTTGAAGTACCAGTAGACCGTCTGCCATGGCGGGAAGTCGCGTGGCAGGTACCGCCAGGCACAGCCGGTGCGGACCACGTACAGAACAGCGTCCACAATGGATCTTCGTGGATGCTTTTCTGGCCTACCAACGCGTTTGGGCGCTGGGAGCAGCGGCCCGACCAGCGCCCACTGCTCGTCGGTCAGGTCTGAGGGGTACCGCCAAGCCGCTCGTACCGCGGTCGGTAGTCCAGCGTGCCCCATTCGTGCGTGACGGTGTCGTGGTCGTCGCGCGAGTACGCGTAGGGCGTCAGGTCCGCGAAGTAGGTCACTGAGGCAAGATACGGCGTTGGGTGTGCCTGTGCGACGGTGTCCGCGCTGTCAAGAAATTTCGGAAGGCCGCAGGAATATGCCGCTTTCACGGTACGTGTCGCGAATCCGGCGTAGCGTCGACACGGGCTGCTCATCCTCCCTTTCGTCGCCGCCATGAAGACACCGAACGTAGGATCGCGCCGCCGGCGTGATCTCCATTTCGAAGACTCGGAGCAGATTTTCTTCGTCACGCTCACGAGGAGCCCTGATGGAATCAAATGCGACCTGGAGCGCGCGGATTGTAGCGTCCCCGACGCGAACCGCCTCGAGCCGCATTCCGGCGTCAGGATGCCCTCGGGCGATTCTCTGCAACCGCCGTCGAAGCTCTGTCATCCACCGCTCCTGAAGGCCTGCCCATTCGCTGTTGAGATCAGACGGCGTGCCATCCGCAGACAGCACGGGAAGGCCAAGAGCCAACACGCCTGCATCCAATGTCAGGGTTGCGACATCAACGATCACATTGACCGCCTCGTCATGCCACTGTCTACGGTCTGCCCGCCGTTCTTCCGCAGCCCTGGTGATGGTCTGGACCTGCAACAGCACTAACCCTCCCGCAAGGGTAAGAACCGCAGTAAGCGCCGCGGCGGCAACCGCTCCCCAAGTCATGGCCCAACTGTTGCACCGACGGCACCACTTGGCGAGCGTCAATCACTTCGGGGGCACGCAGTCAAGTCTTTAGCGCTTCGATTGGCGTTGGATGTCACTGGGGCGGCCGCGTAGCAGTAGGGGCGCTACCAGTACCGTGGCGGCTCCGGCGGACGCGATGGCCAGGGCCGGGGAAGTCAACTCCGCGACGGTGCCCAGAAGCAGGGGGCTGAGGCCCTGCAGGGCCATCATGCCGGTGGAGAGCAGGGCGAAGAGCTGGCCGCGGCGGGCTTCGGGGGCGGCGGCGAGGAAGGCGCGTTGCAGGCCGAGGCCGTACGCGAAGCCCGTGCCCGCGATGACGAGCAGCGCCGCCAGGACCGGGAGTGGTGGGGCGGCGAGCACGGCGATGAGTGGGGTGCCGAGCAGGAGCAGGAAGGGACCGGCGAGGCGTTCGCGCAGGGTGGGGCGGAGGAAGCGGCCGGCGACGAAGTTGCCCAGGAGCATGCCGGCGGCGGGGGCGGCCATGAGGACGGCGCCGGAGCCTGGTGGGAAGCCGCGGCGGCCGGCGTACGCGACGAGGAGGGCCTCGGCGCCGGCGGCGAACGCGGACGGCAGCCACTGGGCGAGCAGCAGCCGGCGGATGGTGCGGTCACCGAACAACGCCGACGCCCCGGCCAGACTGTCCCTGACAGCGCCGCCACGGGAATGGACGGCACCGCCACGGGGACGGACACCTCCGCCGCCTGAGCCGAGGCCGAAGCGGACCAGCACGGCGGCGGCCACGTGGCAGGCGGCGGCGAAGAGCAGCGCGTGGCGGGGTCCCGCGGCGGCCACCGCGACGCCGCCGCCCGCGAGGCCGAGCAGCTGGGCGGCGGAGGACGACATGTTGGACACGGAGCGGCCGAGGACGTAGGCGTCGCCGGTCAGTTGGTCGGCGATGACGCGGGCCGCCGCGCCCGCGAACACCGGCGTGCCGCACGCGACCACGGCGACCAGCGAGAGGCTCGCCGCGACCGGTAGGTCGAGCAGGCCGAGCGCGGCCGCGAGGAGGGCCTCGACCGCATACCCGGCGACGATGAGCGGCCGCGGGCGCAGGCGGTCGGTCAGCGACCCGAGCAGCAGCCCGCCGACGACCTGCGGCAGGAAGCCCGCGCCGAAGGCGAGCGCGCTGAGCAGCGCGGAGCCGGTGCCGGTGTAGACCAGGACGGACAGCGCGAAGATCTGCAGGGAGTTCGCGCCGATCGCCAGGGTCCGCGCGACGAACAGGGCACGGAACGACGGCTCCGCGAACACCTCGCGGTACGTGGCCGGGCGGTCGACGACAGTCATGCGCACCAGCCTGCGGGCGAGCGGGGAACGGCACGAATGATTCGCCACACAGCGTAAGGTCGAGGGCGTGCTGCGGTTCGTGGTGGGTGCGGAGGACCTGGTGCGCACCAGGTTCGCGCTGTCGCCGGTCTTCGAGCTGCACCACCTGATCCGCGCCCTGCAGAGCCCGCACCCGCAGGGCGTGCCGGAGGCGTGGCTGGCCCGGCTGCGGCCGCGGTTCACGGAGCTGGCCGGGCGGCACGGGGCGGGGCTCGCGGCGATCGACGCGCTGCACACGCCGCGGGCAGGCGCGACGTTCTTCTCCCCGCCGCCGCGGCTGCAGACCATCGAGGACGACCTCGCCACGATGCGCGCCGCGCCGGCGGACGGCGTACGGGCGGAGATCGACTTCTATCTGCGGCACCGCCGCGACGTGTCGGACGCCGCGCGGGCGGTGCTGGCGGCGCCGGACGCCCTGGACAGGCTCGCCGACGTGCTGGCCGCGGCCTGGACGGCGCTGCTCGAAGACGACTGGCCACGGCTGCGGCTGCTGTGCGAGCGCGACGTCGTGCACCGCGTCGGCGAGCTCGGCCGCGCGGGCTGGGCCGCCGCCCTCGCCGGGCTCCACCGGAAGGTCCGCTGGCGCGACGGCGGCATCGACCTGCACGTCCGCAGCAGAGGCGAGATCGCGCTCGGCGGGGACGGGCTGCTGCTCGTCCCGTCGGTGTTCGTGTGGCCGGAGATCGCCGTGTACGCCGACGACCCCTGGCCCAAGGCGATCGTCTACCCGGCCCGCGGCGTCGGGACGCTGCTCGAGCACGGGCCGCCCGAGCCGCCCGCGCACCTGTCGGCGCTGCTCGGCCGGTCCCGGGCGCTGCTGCTGGCCACCCTCGGCGACCCGGCCAGCACGAGCCAGCTCGCCCGGGCGTACGGCATGGCCACCGGCGCCGTCGGCGACCACCTCGCCGTCCTGCACCGATCGGGCCTCGTGCACCGCGCCCGCTCGGGTCGCTCCGTGCTCTACCGCCGCACCCCGCTCGGCGACGCACTCGTCGCAGCGCCGGGATAGCGCCGGCGGCGTCGGTATCTGAATGCTTGTGAAGTGGGTGTAACGCATGGGGTGTTGGTGGACATGGAGAGGATCAAGACATTCGGCACAGTCACTTGCCCGGCGCAGTTTCGCGTTCGACGGGTCGGTGACCGGAATCGGCGCCACCGATGCCGCGACAGGCATGTTTCGTCCGGTGACGTTCAAGGTTCACCGATGGTTCCGGGGCGGCTCAGCCGAGAGCGTCACCGTCGGACTGCCGAATCCGACGGGTGGCGTCAGCCTGGAAGTGGCGCTTTTCGGGATCGGATCACGGCTGCTGGTCTCCGGCGAGCCGCGTTTCGGTGGCACGCCGTTGACCGATCCGGTGGCCTGGGCCTGCGGGTTCACTCGCTGGCACGACGCGGTCGACGCCGAAGTGTGGCAGCAGAGTTTCAACTGAATCCGGCCGCCCGGCCGGTCTCGGCCCGCACCGGGACCGGCCGGGCGGCATCGACTACTGGGAAGGGTCGCGGCCGATGAAGGCCAGCAGCCGGGTCTGCGCGTCGGCGTCGGCGGGGACCTCGACCCGCGCGCCGTAGTGGCCGCTGCTGCGCAGCACCTCGTCCATCGGCAGCATGCCCTCCAGCATCACCGCGCAGCGCTGCGGGTCGAGCCGCTCGTCCTGGCCGGTCGCACGGGCCAGGTCCCACGTGTGCAGGAACACGTCGGAGGTGTAGAACTGGCTGATCGCCGTGGCGACCGGCAGCTCGCCGATGTGCGGGTTGGACAGCATCCGGTCGGCGCTGGACGGGTCGTCCAGCAGCGCCTGCACGGCGTCGGTGTGCACCTGCCAGGCGGCGACCGGGTCCTCGGCGACCGGCGGCCCCTTCGGCAGGTCGATGCCCGCGCCGGCGCGCAGGAACCCCGGCAGCCATTCAACGAGGTGCCCGACGACGTCCCGGGCCACCCAGCCCTCACACGGTGCCGGTCGGTCCCAGCCGCCGGCCGGCACGCCACGGACCCGGTCGGTGAACGTGCCGGCGATGCTCCGGTGTTCTTCCGCTGCAGTCATCCGGCCACGCTAACCCGTCCCGCCTGCCGGCGTCGGCCCATCGACGAGATGGCAGCCGTTCGGGGGCCGGTGGTCCAGGTGCGTCGAGGCACGATCGGCCGGGCACCGTATCCGCTCGGACGATCACGCCGGCCATCGACCGTGACAGGGTAACCACAACCGGTCACCCGGGATGGGAGGGCACGTGCTGCGCAAAGCCGGCATCGTCGCGGCGGTCATGCTGCTGGTCGGATCGATGGCTCCGCCGCCCGCGCTGGCCGACGGCGCCGACGTGGAGTTCCTCGACGGGACGGTGCTGCGGCTGCGGCCCGGCAACCCGGCGCGGGCGGCGGTCGTGAACAACGCCGGCGTACCGTATGACGTCGACATCCGGAGCGTCGCCGGGGACGGCGGGACCGGCGCCGCCACCGTCGCACCGGCGAGCGCGCACCTCGATCCGGGCGGGGTCGCGGTCTTCACCGTCACGCCGGCCGGGGACGACGGCGCGTCCGGTTTCCTGGTCGCCGTCGCCCGGGCGCCGGGGACGCCGACCGTCGTCGCGCGGCGGGCGTACGAGATCGGCCCGGAGACGGTGGGGTGGCTGCCGCTCGTGGCCGAGTGGCGGGTGACGTCGTCGCGGGGCCCGTTCGTGACCGGGCTCAGCGGCGCCACGCTGCCGCTCGCCCAGGGCGTCTCGTGCCCGCCCGGGGATGCGACGATCCCGGTCGGCGGGCTCGCGTCGGCGGGCGGCGGCGCGGTGACCGTGCAGGCGACCTGTCACGCGGGGCGGCACGACGTCGAGCTCGCCTTCGCGGGCGCCACCCGGGCCGGCGACTACACCGGGACGATCGATCTGACACCGGACGACGACGCGGCCGGCGAGGTGGCGCTGACGCTGCGCAGCACCGACGACTTCGTGTTCCCGCTGCTCGTCCTGCTCGCCGGTGTCGCGCTCGCGCTGGTGACCGCGTGGCAGGCGGGCCGGCTCAGCACGGTGTCGCTGGCGGTCGAGGAGTCGTGGTTGCTCGAGGCGGAGGCGGCGGCCGCGCATCAGCGGTTCCGCCAGGCCGGTGGGGGCGCGCCGTGGCGGGCCTACTCGTTCCTGCCCGCCCTGCAGGCGCGGCTCGCCGCGGTCCGGTCGGAGCTGTCGAAGCTCAGCCGCAGGTTCAGCGAGCTGACCGCCGACGAGGGCCCGTTCCAGGCGCAGCTCGACGTCATGACGGCGCTGCGGCGACTCGTCGACGCGTGGCCGGCGGCGGCCCAGCGGCTCGCCGCGCTGACCGTCGCCGAGCAGGCCGTCGCCGGCACGCCGGGCGACCCGCCGTCCCCGTGGGACGCCAGGCCCGGGCAGGCGGCGGCCGGCCGGCTGCCGGCCCTCGTCACGCACGCCGGGGCGCTGCTGCGGGGCCGGCCGATCGACGACGTCGACACGGTCCCACAGCTGATCGCCGACATCGACGCCACGACCGTCGCCCTGCGGGCCTGGCCCGCCGACGCCACCGCCGTCCACGGCCTTCGGGCGCTCGCGCGGCGGCTGAAGCCCGCCCAGCGCGACGCGACCGACCTGCGGTCGCTGACGGAGGCAGCCGCCACGGTCGACGCGGTCCTGGAGGACATGTGGGCCGCGGCCGACGGCGCCGCGTACACCGGGCTGCGGATCGGTGAGCGCCTCGACGCGCCGGCCGTCGTCCTGTACGCGTTGCAGTCCCGCGAGCGGCTCGTCGCATCCGGCGTGCCCGGCCCCGGACCGGGGCCCGTGCCGCTGCCGCCGGTGCCGCCCGACCCGGCGCTCGCGCTGGCCGAGGCGCGGGAGGGCGCGGCCGCGACGGCCCGGCGGGTCGCCCGGTCGCGGCGGGTCCGCAACGTGCTCGTGTTCGCCGCCATCGCGGTCGTCACCGTCTGGACCGGGCTCAGCGCGTTGTACTTCGACCAGGCCTTCGGCGGCTGGCGCGACTACGTGACCGTCGCCGCGTGGGGGTTCGGCGCACAGGCCGGCCTGACTGTCATCGCCGGCGCCCTCGACCGGATCATGGTCGGCGGGCGGGTGACCGCGGGATGACCGCGCCGCTGCCGTGCTGGTTCCGCGACGACACCCCCGGACCCGCGACGCACGTGCTGGTGATCGGCGTGTCGGAGTACCCGTTCCGGCCACTGTCCGACCTGGACGACCTGCCGTCGGGCGCGACGTCGGCGGACCTGTTCGCCCGGTGGATGCGCGACCGGTACCCGGGCGGGGACCGGCGGCTGGGCAGCATCCGGCTGCTGCTCGCGCCGACCGACGACGAGCGGCCATACGTCTCCGGCGGCGACACCGTGCCGCGGGCCGACGGCGCGGCCGTGCACCAGGCGCTGCACGAGTGGGCGCGGGACTGCCGGTCGTCGCCGGAGAACGTCGCCGTCCTGTACATCTGTGGACACGGCGTGCAGGAGACCGACGACGGCGCGATCGTCCTGCTGCGCGACGCCGGCGCGATCGGTGACCCGTTCGACGCGGCCGTCGACGTCGCCGGCGTCCGGAAGGGGCTGAGCCTCGACGGCTGCCCGACCCGCCAGTGGTACTTCGTCGACGCCTGCCGTGTGCCGGCACACGGCCTGGACGACTACGCGGGCCCGCTGCGCGGCAGGATCACCCTCGAACCGCGTCGCGGCACCGGCCCGGCCCACCGGCCCATCTTCTTCGCCGCGGCGCCCGGGACGGCGGCCTGGCAGTCGGGCGTGGGCAGCGTCTTCGTGCGGGCCCTGCTGGAGTGCCTGGACCTCGACGCCCGCACCCGCCTCGACGGCGACGAGGAGCGGTGGGGCGTGACCGCCGAGTCGCTGCACCGCCACCTGCGGCGGCGGGCACATGAGCTGGCCGCCCTCGGCGCGGAGGAACAGACGGTCATGGTCGGCGGCTCGCACCTGTCGGACGTCGCGTTCCTGGAGTGCGAGGTGCCGTCGGTGCCGGTGACGCTGTTCGTCGACCCCGCCGCCGCCCAACACGCCGTCGGCTGCACCGCGCGCATCTTCGAGGGCGACGTCCAGGCCCTGGAACGCCGCCCGCTGCCGGTGATCGACGTGCCGGTGCCGGCAGGCATCTGGACCCTGGCGGTGGCCTTCGACCCGCCGCACCCGCAGTTCGCGCCGGAGACGGTGGCATCGGTGCAGGTCGCTCCGCCGAAGGCACACAAGACGGTGACGCTGCGATGACGGAACCTGGCACGCTGGTCGTCGACATGGACGGGGTCGCCCTGCCGGTGACGGTCCGCGACAGCCGGCTGAAGGTGGTGGCGACCGGCAGCACCGGCGAGCCGATCACGCTGCCGCCCGGGACGTACGCCGTCTCGGTGCCACTGCCCGCCGGCCCCGACAGCTTCGACGAGGTCGTCGTGGTCGGTCCCGGATCCCGCGACACGCGCCTCGCCGGCCCGGCGCAGACCGTTCGCGACCCGACGACCGCGGCGATCGCCCTCGCCGAACGTGGCCGGCCCGACGCCGCGGTCCACGTGCTCCGCGGCGACCTGGCGAACCTGCCGACGCTTGGTCTGGCGCTGCTGGGCTTCACCGCCCTCCAGCTCGGCGACGACGCGACGGCGACCGACACGGCAGCTCGGATCGCCGACAGCCCCGACGGCCTCGCACTGCGCGCGACATTGATCCAGCGCCGCGCGGATGCCGATGAGCGGCTCGACGAGCTGGCGTTCGTTGCGGCACGGGCGCTCGCTGCCGGCGTTCCGCGGCTTCGAGCGGCGGCATTCGCACTGGTGGCAGCACTGCGCGACACAGCCAGCCCACCGACCGACGCGTCCCGAACCCTGATGCGGCGGGTCCGGCATTGCGATCTGAGCCGCGTGATACTCCGCGCGTCACAAGGGCTCTCCGTCGACGTCGACCAATTGATCATGACGCTGCCCGCGCTGCGAACGAATGATCTTGTGCTCGCGGCCGCACCGGTGGAGAGGGTCCACAGGTTCGAATCGGACCGCGGCAACGTCCGGGTCTCCGTCCGGCAGATGCCGGGTGGCCGGGTCCAGGTCGAACTGACCACGTCGGCGGATCGCGTGCGGTGCTTCCTGATCCGGTTCGCGGGCCGGGACGGCGGCGACCGGACGATCGTTGCTCCCGTCTGGCCCAGGCCGTTCACGGTCTCCGAAGCGGTGGTCGAACTGACCGGGTTCGCAGGCAACCGCCCCTGGTCGGTGGAAGAGCTGACCGAGCCGTTCTCGGAGCTCAGGACGGCCCCCATCCGCGACTCCATCGCCGCGGCGGCAGATGTCGAAACGATCGACGCGTGGAGGGCACTTGCCACGGAGGTGGATCCGGCCACTCGCGAACGCATCGACGCGGAGCTGGACCGATGACTCCGGAGGCGGAGATCGCGCGGATCGTCCGGGCACGGCGCGGCACGGACCCGGCCGGGTCGCCGACGGAGCTGTTCCACGATCTTGTCGCGGGCTGGTGGGCGGCGTGTGCCGCCGCCGCACGGACCGAGCCCGGACGGGTGGACGCCTGGCTCGACGAGGAGTCCGGGCTGCTGAGCCTGCTCGACGAGAAGACCCCGCGACACGCCGCGGACCGCACCGCGCTCCGCCGGGCGGCGGTGGCGGTCGCGCAGGTCACGCTCGCCGCCGCCGGGCGCACCGACGCCGATGTCGCGGCGGCCGTCGTGTACTGGCGGGACACCCGCATCATGCCGGAGACGATGCCGACCGCGCACCGGCACCCGGCGGCCCAGCGGATCGCCGAGCTGGTGGAGCCGCTCCCGGGCGGCGCGGTGCGCTCGTGGGTGGTGCTGCAGGCGCTGCTCGCCGCCGGGGCGGTGCGCCCCCGCCGCGCGGCGCAGCGGATGGCCGTGCTGTTCGAGCGGCAGGGCCGGCACGGGAGCGAGGGCGTCGCCGGCACGCTGGAGATCGCGCTGATTCCGGGCGGCCCGGCCGGGCTGTACCCGGACCCGGCGGCGACGGCGTTCCTGCGGGGCGACGACGCGTTCGCCGGGTCGATCGCCGCGGCCTGGCGCCACGCGACCGCCGGTCGGGAGTCGGCACCGTGCGTCGTGTGGCGGCTCACCGTGCCGGGCGAGCCCTGCCTGCACGTCGTCGGCGACTCGACGGGCGCCGCGTTCGCGGTGCTGCTCGCCGCCGTGCTGGGCCCGCCGACCCGATCGGCGGTGCTGGCGCGGTTGTGGCGGCCGGTCATGACCGCCGCGCGCTGGCTGCGACCGTCGCGCCGGCCGTTCGCCGTGACCGGCAGGCTCACCGCCGGCGGCACGTTCGGCGACGTCGGTGGTCTGGACGCGAAACTCGACGCCGCCCGCCGGGCCAAGCTCGTCGCGATCATCCCACGGACGGGCGGCCCGAAGACGGTGGACGGCCGCCCCGACGTCCACCCGGTGCGGACCGTCGGCGAGGCATGGCGGACGCTGTACCACCCGAACTGGCAGCGGGTCAGCGGCGCGCTGGCGGCCGTCGTGGCGCTGGTCCTGGCCGTGTCCGCGACGGTGTACTTCGTCCAGAGCCGCGAGGCGGAGCGGACCCGGCGGATGGCGTCGTCGCGGGCGGTGGCGGAGCAGGCGCGGAAGCTGATGGCGGACGACCCGAACC
Source organism: Dactylosporangium sp. CA-152071 (assembly GCF_050936335.1). Lineage (NCBI taxonomy): Bacteria > Bacillati > Actinomycetota > Actinomycetes > Micromonosporales > Micromonosporaceae > Dactylosporangium > Dactylosporangium sp. CA-152071. Next base: position 890,052 of record NZ_JBNJMZ010000002.1, read on the forward strand.
TGGCCCGCCAGCTGGCCGCCGCCGCGTACCGGATCTCGCCGACCCCTGAGGCGCTGCGGTCCGTCCTCGACGCGTCCACGACCGGCGGCACGCTCACCTTCCCCGGGGAGATCCAGGCCGTGCGGGCGGTGCCGGGTGGTGACGATGTGATGGTCGCCGCGGGGGGCGGCATCTACACCGCACGCCTCGGCGAGCACCGCGTGACGCGGGTCCTCCCGGAGGCCGGTGGCACCGTCACCAACGTCGCGACGAGCCGCGACGGCAAGCTGATCGCCATCGCCGACGCCGACGGCGGGATCGAGGTGCGGTCGCCGGCGGGACCGGCCGGCCGCGTCGTGCACCAGGGGCACCGGGTGACGGCGCTGGAGTTCTCCGCCGACGGCCGGTACCTCGCGGCCGGCTTCGGTCCGGCGACCCTGCTGCAGCGGACCGGTGACCTCGCGGTCCGGGTGTGGGACCTCACCGCCGGCGCGCCGCTCACCGAGGTCTGGCACCAGTTCCTGCCGGCCGGGCCCGCCGTGCCGACGCTGCTGTTCACCTCGCGGGGCGTGCTCGTCGTCGGCGGGTCGGCGCTCGCCGCCGTGGACACCCGGGACGCCTTCCGCCGCTGGGAGATCCCCGCACCCAAGCCTCTCGCCGGGAGCGACACCCGCCGGCCGCGGATGCTCACCCCGCTGTCCACGAGCCTCGACGGGTCCGCCCTCGTGGTCGACGACTCCTGGTCCGGGCTGCTGCTGTGGCACCTCGGGCCGCCCGGCGAGGAGCTGGCGCACCGGCCGGCCGGGTTCGCGACGGCCGCGGCGTTCAGCCCGGCCGACAACACGATGGCGAGCTGGGACGCCCGCACCGGCAAGCCGGTCCTTGTGCGGGTCAGCCCGAACGAGTTCCACGACTTCTCCTACGACCGGGTGCCGTCGTGCATCGCGGCGCCGGAGACGGGCGGGCCCGTCATGTTCACCGCCGGCAACCGGTTCCTCGTCCGCTCCGCCGGGTCCAGGGTGAACTTCTGGACGCTCGCGCCGGCCTGCCCAGCTCAGGGACCGGTGCTGCCCGAGTCGGTCAAGGACACCGCGGTCGGCGGCTCCGATCACCGGGCGGCGACCGTCGACTTCACCGGTGAGGTGCGGCTGTGGGCGGTCGCGCCCGACCGGCCGCCGAGGCTGCTGTCGACGGCGCCGGTCAGCGACCGGCCACGGGTCGACACGGGCGAGTCCGCCGTCGCCGTGTCCGCCTCCGGCGCGGTCGTCGTCACCGCCGGCCGCGACGGCTGGATCACCGTCTGGGACGTCGACGGCGACACGCTCACCCGGCGCGACGAGCGGGCGAACCGGACCCCGGGCGTGCACGGGCTGGCGGTCAGCCCCGACGGCCGGTGGCTGGCGGTCGCCAACGACACGCTCACCGTGTTCGACCTGGGAGCGGCGCGCCCGCTGGAGCACCCGGTCACCTTGGCGACCGGTCCGGGCCGGATGACGCGCGTCGCCTTCGACCCGTCGGGGCGTCGCCTGGCCGGCGCCGGCGACGGAGGCCGGCTCGAGATCTGGGACCTGACGGTCGGCGGCCCGCAGCGGCGGCGGGAGCTGCGGTTCACGGGCGACGCGGCCGGCGTCGCGTTCGCCGCGGGCGGCGGGTCGGTCGCGGTCGCCGGGGCGGGCCTGACCGTCTGGAACCTGCGCGGCACCGCCGAGCCGGCGACCTTCGCGCACGTCGCCGCGGACGACCTGGCCTACAGCTCGGACGGGCGGCACCTGCTGACCGTGAACGGCGACGGCGTCCACGTCTGGGACGTCAGCGGCGACACCCCCGTCGACGTCGGGCTCCTGGCCGGTGCGGGCGGCCGCGATCCCCTGTCCCTGCGGCTGTTCGACCCCGAACGGCTGATCGCCCGCATCTGCTCGACCACCGGCGATCTCGTCACCGCCGAGCAGTGGCGCGCCTACATCCCGTCCACACCCTACGAGCCCCCGTGCAGGTGACCATGGCCTCCGCCCAGCGCATCCTCGTCGCACTCGTCCCGGTCCTCGCGCTCGCGGCATGCGATGGCCCTTCCTCGCTGCCGGCGCCCGCCGCCACACCGGCGTCACAGTGCGTGGGCGAGCAGGGCGCGGCGTTGCAGAGCATCGAGCACGCCGACGCCATCCGGGCGTCGTACTGCCGCGAAGGGTTCGCGTTCGTCCGCTTCGCCGGGCCGGAGATCGGCGTGCACGGCACCCAGGAGGCCTTCTTCGCGTGGAAGGACGGCCGCTGGCAGGACATCGCGTGGGGCGAGACCAGCCGCGGGGCGTTCGTCTACGAGTCGCTGCGGCAGCACGAGGGCGTCGACGCCCGCCGGCTCGCGACGCTGTTCCCGGAGGCGGGCATGACGGTGGCACCCGACGAGCCCGGCTTCTCGGTCGTCGTCCGCGCCGACGGCATCGGCGATCTCAAGCTGGGCATGACCGAGGCGCAGGCCCGCGCCGCGTCCCCGTTTCCGCTGAAGCAGGAGAGCGGCCGGACGGGCACCTGCACGACGCTGGTCACCGAAAACGCCGGGTTCCCGGCGCTCACCGTGCTCATCGGCCGGGACGGGACGGTGTTCGCGGTGTCGGTGACCGACAGCGCGCAGACCGCCGAAGGCATCCATCCGGCGTCGACCCGCAAGGAGCTCGTCGCGGGGTACGGCGACCGGCTGCGGGCCGCCGACACGGACCTGCCCTACGTCGAGCAGGCGGACCTGCGCATCGCCTTCCAGCTGATGAACCACATCGTGGCCCGCATCGACGCGGGGCGCTTCGCCACCGGTACAGCGGCCGCCGCCTGCGCCTGAGGCCGGTCAGGGGCCGTCGCGGAGGGCGGCCAGGCCACCCTGGGAGTCCTCGAGGGCGATGCGTTCGGCGGTGGCGGAGTCGCCGGCGCGCAGGGCCCTGACGAGGGCGCGGTGGCTGGTGTACCGCTCGAGGCCGAACGACTCGTCCTCCGCGACCCGGCGCAGCAGCAGCTCCTTCGACATCCGCCTCTACGGCTTCGACGCGGTCCTCGGCCCCCTGGACCCCGACACCCGGCCGCCCCGCGAGGTCGGCGTGATGCTGCTGGTCAACGCCGCCGACCAGGCGACCGCCACCGCGATCGCGAAGGTGGCGAACCCGCTCATGCTGCACCTGCCGACGCCGGACATGCAGCACCTGCCGAGCCTCGCGTTCGCGACGTCACCCGCCGAGACCGAGCGCGGCGCCACCTACGAGTTCGCCCTCAACCAAGTCGTCGCCGTGGACTCCCCCACCAGCCTGTTCCGCATCGCTTTCCCGGAGGCCTTGTGATGTCCAGTACCGTCGGCGACCTGGCGATCGAGGTGCGCTCCAAGAACGCCGGCCCGTTCTGGGTGACGATGGAGCTCTTCATGCGCGACGAGGCCGGGTTCGCCGCCGTCGCCTTCGTCGACGCGCCGGTGATCGCCCGCCTGTACGGGGTGCCGCCGGCCACCGTGCAGATCTTCCACATCCCGTCGCTCAACGTCGTGAAGATCTCGTTCCCCCGCCCGGTCTCGCAGGGCAGCCTGCACGACCGCGACATCCACGCCGGCCAGCACCACGTCCCCCTCGCCCTGCTCCCCCTGCCCGGCGACGGGTAGCGCCGGGCGCCCGCGTCAGGTGCGGTGGGCGGTGATCAGCCAGGCACGGGAGCCGAACGTGACGCCGGCGGGGGTGGCGTGCGCGGTGACGGCCTCGTGCAGGCGGCGCCGGGCGGACGGGTCCGGGTCGGTGCCGGCGGCCCGCTCGAGGTACATGACGGCGTCGAAGGCAGCCGAAGGGTCGGGGCCGTAGTACACCGGCTCGTGCACGTCGGTGAAGGCGACGTCCGTGAAGCCCGCGCCGGTCAGGACGGTGCCCGTCGAGGCCGGGTCGGCCAGGGAGAACGCGGCGGGACGGGGCGGGGCCGAGAGCGCCTCGCCGACCACGGTCGACCACTCGTTGCGGTCGGCCGCCTGCCAGACGAGCATGGCCAGGCGCGCGCCGGGGCGCAGGGCCAGGGCGATGTTGGTGAAGGCGGCCGCCGGGTCCGCGAAGAACATCGTGCCGAAGCGGCTCAGGCACACGTCGAACTGGGCGGGCGGGAAGGCGTGCACCGCGGCGTCCGCCTCCTCGAACGCGATGTTGCTCAGGCCGGCGCTGCGCGTCCGCGCCGTCGCGAGCGCCGGGCCGGAGATGTCGACGCCGAGCGCGCTGCCGGCGGTGGCGGCGCGGGCCGCGGCGCGGGTCGTCTGGCCCGTGCCGCAGCCGACGTCGAGCACCCGGTCGCGGGTGCCCACCGCGGCGGCGGCGCGCAGGTGGGCGGTGTGCGGGCGGAGCTCGGCGTCGTAGTCGAACACGCATCCACCGTAAGCGCCGCCCGCGTCGACGAAAAACGACAATGAGCGATGGCGGCCATCGGTCAGCGCGATGGGTCCAGCAGTTCGGCCAGGTGGACGGCGGGACGGTCGCGCAGGTCGGCGACCTGGGTGCGGCAGGAGAAGCCGTCGGCGAGGACGACCGCGGAAGGGGCGGCGTCCAGGGCCGGCAGCAGCTGCTGCTCGGCGACGGCCACGGACACGTCGTAGTGGCCGATCTCGACGCCGAAGTTGCCGGCCAGGCCGCAGCAGCCGGAGAGGCGGCGGACCTTGGCGCCGGTGGACGCCAGCAGGTCGGCGTCGGCCTTCCAGCCGAGGACGGCGTGGTGGTGGCAGTGCGGCTGGGCGACGACCTCGACGTCCGACAGGTCGGGCGGCGTCCAGCCGGGGGTCTCGGCGAGCAGCTCGGCGAGGGTGCGGACCGACGAGGCGACCACGGGCGCGTCCGGGGAGTCCGGCAGCAGCTCGTGGATGTCGGAGCGGAGCACGGCGGTACACGACGGCTCGATGCCGACGATGGGCACTCCGGCGCGGGCGTCGGCGGCGAGCGCGGCCACGGTGCGCGTCAGGATCTTGCGGGCGGAGTCGAGCTGGCCGGTGGTGATCCAGGTCAGGCCGCAGCACACCGACCCGGACGGCAGGCGTGGCTCGTAGCCGGCGGCGCGCAGGACCCGGACGGTGGCGGCGGCCACGGACGGCGAGAACGCGTCGGAGAACGAGTCCGCGAACAGCACGACGGGCTTGAGCTCGCTGGTCTCGGGCTTGAAGGTGCGCCGGAACGGGCGGCGGGCGAAGCGGGGCACGGAGCGGCGCTTGTCGACGCCCGCCAGCCACAGGAAGAACCCGCCCAGCACGGGCAGGCGGATACCGAGGTTCGCCAGCCGCGGCGTCCACCCCGCCAGGCGCGCCCAGAGAGGTAGCTTCCCGAGGGTGTAGTGCGAGCGTGGCCGCAGCCGTCCACGGTACGTCTGGTGCAGCACCTCGGACTTGTAGGTGGCCATGTCGATGCCGGTCGGGCAGTCCGAGGCGCAGCCCTTGCAGGACAGGCACAGGTCGAGGGCGTCGTGCACGGACGGGTCGGACCAGGTCAGCTCGCCGCGGACCACCTCCTGCAGGACCCGGGCCCGGCCGCGGGTGGAGTCCTTCTCCTCGCGGGTCGCCAGGTAGGACGGGCACATGACGCCGCCGGCGGCGGAGTTGTCGGCGCGGCACTTGCCGACGCCCGTGCAGCGGTGCACGGCCTGCGCGAGGTCGCCGCCGTCGTGCGGGTAGGCGAGGGCCAGCCCCTTGAGTGGGAAGCGGCCCGCCGGTCGCACATCGGCGTCGACGGGATCCGGGTCGACGAGGACACCGGGGTTGAGGAGGTTACCGGGGTCGAAGGCGTGTTTGACCCCGGCGAACAGGGCGATCGCGTCCGCCGAGTACATGTGCGGCAGGAGCTCGGAGCGGGCGCGCCCGTCGCCGTGCTCGCCGGAGAGCGAGCCGCCGAACTCGCCGACGAGCTTGGCCGCGTCGGTGAGGAAGTCGCGCAGGACCTTGGTGCCGCCGGGCTCGTCGAGGGGGTAGTCGAGGCGCACGTGCATGCAGCCGTCGCCGAAGTGCCCGAACGGCGCCGACGTCATCTTGTACGACGCGACGAGCTCGTCGAACCGCGCCAGGTAGGCACCGAGCTGCGCGGGTGGCACGGCGGCGTCCTCCCAGCCGGGCCACGCGGGCCGGTCGGAGGGGGCCCGGCCGGCGAGCCCCGCGCCGTCCTCCCGGATCCGCCACAGCTGCGCCTGCACCACCGGGTCGGTGACGACCAGCGCTTCCGGGGCGATCCCATCGGCGGCCAGCCTCGAGGCACGCGCCGAAACCTCGCCCGGGTCGTCGCCGGCCAGCTCGACGAAGAGCCACGCGCCGCCCGCCGGCAGCGGCGGCACGGCGGCTGGGCCGCGGCGGGCGCGCAGCACGTCGAGCAGCCGCGAGTCGAGCCCCTCGCAGGAGGTGGGGCCGTGCGCGACGACGGCCGGGGCGGCCTCGCCGGCGGCGACGATGTCGCGGAAGCCGAGGACCACGACGACGCGGACCGGCGCGTCGACGACGAGCTTCACGGTCGCCTCGGTGATGACGGCGAGGGTGCCTTCGGAGCCGACGAGCGCCTGGGTGAGGTCGAAGCGCTCGGGGAGCAGGTGCTGCACCGCGTAGCCGGAGACCTGGCGGCCGAACCGGTCGAACTCCGTCCTGGCGGTCTTGAGGTGCTTGCCGACGACGGCGCGCACGGCGTCGACCGTCGCCTGCGCGCCGGTGACCGTGGGCCCGGTGACGAGCTCCTCCCCCGCCGCCGTCAGCACCTTCAGGGCGGCGACGTTGTCGGAGGTCCGCCCGTACGCGAGGGAGCGCGAGCCGCACGCGTTGTTGCCGATCATCCCGCCGATGGTGCAGCGCGGGTGGGTCGACGGGTCGGGGCCGAAACGCACGCCGTGCGGCATGACGGCCTTCTGCAGGACGGCGTGCACGGTGCCGGGCTCGACGACCGCGGTCCGCGCCTCCGGGTCGACGCTGAGGACCCGGTTCAGGTGGCGGGAGAAGTCCAGGACGATGCCCCGGCCGACGGCGTTGCCGGCCACCGACGTGCCGGCGCCGCGGGACGTGACGGGCACGCCCGTCTCCCGCGCCACGGCGAGGGCCGCGGCGACCTCGTCCACGTGCCGCGGCCGCACCACGGCGAGCGGCGGGATCCGGTACAGCGAGGCGTCCGAGGAGTACATGCCACGGGTGCCCGCGTCCGCGCGGACCTCGAGCCCGGCCGCCTCCAGCGCCGCCACCACGTCAGTCATAAGTAACATGTTACTCATGCCGTCGCTGCGACTTCCCTCCGAGGCCCCCTCCCTCGCCGACGCCGTCGCCCAGGCGGTGCGCGACGGCATCGCGGCCGGCGAGCTCGTGCCCGGCGCGACGTATTCGGTGTATCAGCTGGCCGAGCTGCTCGGCGTCTCCCGCAGCCCGGTCCGGGAGGGGATGCTCCGCCTGGCCGAGGCGGGCCTGGTCGCGATCCGGCGCAACCGCGGCTTCAGCGTCCTGCTGCCCACCGCCCACGACGTCGAGGAGATCATCGAGATCCGGCTCGCGCTGGAGCCGCCCGCCGCGCGGAAGGCTGCCACCCTCGCGACCGACGAGCAGCACGCGGCGATCCGGGCGGCCCTGGACACCATGGCGGCCGCGGCGGCGCGCGGCGACGAAGCCGCGTTCTGGCCGGCCGACAGGGCGCTGCACGACCTGCTGCTGCACGCCGCCGGCAACGCCCGCGCCGCGGCCATCGTCGCCCAGCTGCGCTCCACCACTGCCCTGCTCGGCCCGCCGACGACCGCCAGCGGCCGCACCCTGGCCCAGATCCACGCCGAGCACGAGCCGGTCGTGGCCGCGGTCATCGCCCGCGACGGCCACGCCGCCGAAGCCGCCATGCGCACCCACCTCGAGGCGACCGGCACCCTCCTCGTCGCCAACCTTGCCTGACTTCTCCCGTTTTCCGCCAATGTACGACCCTGCCACCCGACCAGGAGCAAGACCGCTCGGGCAGCCTGCCGCGACGGGTCTCCCCCATGTGGTGGCCTGACCACCCACCGCTGAACAGACCCGCCTTCATCCAGCCGCCACATTGCCTCGGCGGGAACACTGAAGCGGGCCTTCGTCCCGGTGTCACATGGCGAACGCCTCGGCAGGGGTGATGGGGTCGCTGGTGGCGGCCGGCGACCAGCGGCGGACGAGCGCGTCCAGGCCTTCCGGGACGGCGTCGGCGGTCAGCCCCTGCGCCTGGCCGCGCAGCTGCTGCCACTGCGCGGCGATCGCGGCGACGACGCGGCGGCGGTCGCCGTCACACAGCAGCGGCGACAGCAGGACCGCGGCGCGGGCGGCGCGCTGGTAGCCATCGGCGGCGGTGTCGTCGCCCTCGCTCCAGGCGTGGACCGCCGCGGCCCAGGCACGGTCGGCGTCGGGGATGCTCAGGTCGGGCCGTTCGGTGCGGCACTCGAGGCGCAGCAGCATGAAGTCGTGGCCGGCGAGCGGCACCACGGCCCCGTCCCGGACGACGTGCAGCCGGTCGCCGACGACCCGCAGGTCCGCGGCGGCGAGGTCGCGCTGCGCGGTGAGGACGACGGCCAGGTGGCCGGGGCTGACGACGGCGCCACCACCACCGTCCGCGCTGAACGTCTGATGCAGATCCAGATGCACCCGCCCGTCCGAACGCACGACCAGGTCACGCGCGGTCTCGGACACCTTCGCCGCGACCGGCAGCGCGGGCACGGGCAGCAGCGACACGAGCGACAGCACGTCCACGGCCACGTCGAGATGGTTGCCGGACTGCAGCCCGAAGAGCACCGCGGTCACCTCGATCTCGCCGCCCTCGTACGGCACGAGGTCGGTGAGCGCGAAGTTGAGCCGCACGCCGTCGGTGAGCTGCCCCGGCTCGGGCCGCAGCACCCGCCCGTAGTCGTGCGTCGTCCGCCCGCCCGCGGTGATCCCGACCCTGGTGTGCGCGGCCGGCACCCAGTCGGCGAGCAGCGTCGAGCGGTGCTGCAGGAACATCTGCGACAGCCACACCCGCACGTACCCCTGCCGCGGCACCAGCGGCGTGGCCCCCTCGGCGGGCAGCGCCGCGAACACCAGCTGCTCCGCGGGCCGCCGCACCGTGGTGCGCACCGTTGACCAGAACCCCATTACGCCTCGCTCCCTGTCTGCACCTGGAAGAACGTCATCTCCGCCGCGTACGCCCGATCGGTCCGCCGCGCCAACTCCTCACGAGCCGCCCGCACCGCCGCCGGGATCCCGGTGAGCCCCGCACCCGCCGCAGCCTCGCCACCCGCCGCGACCTCGCCGCCCACCGCCGCCGCCTCGCCATCCGCCGCCAGGCCGTCCGTAACCTCCGCGCCTGACGCCGGGCCGTCCGTCGGTCCCGCGCCAGACGCCGGGTCGTCCACAGGTCCCGCGCCTGCCGCCGAGTCGTCCGCCGGTCCCGCACCTGCCGCCGGCACGTCCGTGAGCGCCGCGAACGGTGCGAGGACCGGCCCGAGATGCTGTAGCGGCATCGCCGGCACGAGCACCACGGCCGCCGCACCGGCCCGCATCAGGTCGCCACAGCACCTGCGCAGCAGGGCGTTGTCCGGTCCGGGCTCGGTGGCGTCGGCGATGACGAGGACCAGCCGCAGCCGGTCCATCGGCAGGTCGTCCGGGTGCACGGTCAGCGCCTCGACCGTGATGCGGGGCTGCCCGTCGACGAGGACGGCGAGCCCCGCGACGGCCAGCAGCCCGGTCGTGACGGCGCCGGATGCCTCCACCGTGTCCCGCGCCGCCATCGTCTCGCGCAGCAGCGTCCGCCGGATCGGCCCCGCCAGCACGGTCCAGCCCGGATCCGCCGGCAGGGTCGCGCCCTGAGCTTCCCAGATCCTGCGGGTGTCGAGCAGGACCCCAGCACCCTGCGCCAGCGGCACCTCCCAGGCCACCCCGTCGTCGGACGGGAGGACGTGCAGTGGCACCAGCAGCCCGGCCCGATCCGCCGCGGCCAGGACCGCTGCCGCCCGGCGGGCTCGCCGGCGCGGCCATCCCGGAGCGTCTGCGTCCGCCCCTTGCCGCAACGGCACGGCGACCCGGGCGCTTGCCGCGGGGTCCTTCCACTCGGCGCTGACCAGCATTCGCGACTGGCTGTTCACCCAGGGCCCGGGGAGGCCGACGCGGAGGCTGACGAGGACCCGCCGGGGCGTCCTGCGCCAGGTGCGGGACCACCGGGGCAGCCCTTCCCACAACCAGTCCAACCCGATGCTCGCCGCCGGCACGAGGGCGAGCGCGACCGCGACCGGCAGCAGCGCCAATCCCAGCCCGTACCCGAACGCGACGAGGAACCCGAGCGCGAGGATCCCGCATGTGGTCGTCAGCGGCCGCCAGTCCTGCGAGCGGACCGCCCACCGCTCGGCCCATGCCGGCACCACCGGCGACGCGGGGGGCGCCGGCACCGGGTCTGCGACGGGCGCCTGGACCGAGTGTCCCGACGCCGGCTGCGGCTGCTCACCGAGCACGGCGAACCGGTCGGCCGCCCATCGCAGCAGGCGTTGGCCGGCCGCTGGGCGGTACACGGCGAGGAGCCGCCCCTCCTCGAGGGCGATCTCCGCGATCCGGCGGGCGCCGAGGGCCGGCTCCAGCCAGTCCAGCGCCGGGGGTTCGTCGCCGCCGAACAGCGCCGCGTCGAGCAGCGCCCGCCGGGCCGCGGCGTCGGGCTGGTTACGGTGCCGCCACCACCACTCCTGCGGCGGAGGGCCCTCGCGCTCCCGTGGGTACGGGTCCGGGGGTCTGACCGCGGACGGGTCGAGCACGGTCCGCGCCCGGACCGCGGCCTGGGACGTCGACGTCTGCCGGAGGTGCCGGCCCCAGTCGCGGTTGAGCAGCACGGCCAGGTCGAGCAGCGCGTCGTCGAACACGTCCATGGTGGGCCGGTCCGCCACCCGCCCCCGGTCGAGCGCGGCCCGCGCCTCCGCCGCGCCGCCGAGGGCACCCCAGGCCCGGGCGAGCGCGACCCGCAGCGGCGGCACCGCCTCGTGCGCGGCGACCGTCGCGGGCGGCGTCACGGTCGAGCCGAGCGCCTGCTCGACCGCCACCACAGTGCCGCGGTCGACAACGCGGTGGGCGAGCATGTGCAGCAGCGTGATCGAGGCCAGCCGGTCGGCGTCCGGATTGCCGGCCCGACCCGCGGCGTCAAGCAACAGCACCCGGTCCGCCCGCGCGAGCATCCGCTCCGGCTCCGCCAGCAGACGGTCCGCTTCCTCCGACGACCGGTCCGGGTCCGTCAGCGGCGCTTCTGGATGCGCCGGCGACTGGTCCGAGACCGCAAGCGGCCGGTCCGGCTCCGTCACCGACCGGTCCGGCTCCCCCGGTGGGCGGGCCGGCACCGGGACGGGTCGGCCGGCGAGGCGGGCGAGTTCGAGGCGGACCCGGTCGGCGGTGACGGCGGGCGCGTCCCAGTCCGCGCCGACGAACGGATCCAGCGGCGCCGACGGGTCGTCCGGCAGCGCGGCGAGGGCCTCCCCGGCGAGCCGGTCCGCCTCGTCGACGTCGCCGGAGAGCCAGGCGAGGCGGGCGCGGAGCATGCGGGCGTACGCGGCGGCCCCGCACGCCTCGGCCAGGGCGGCCAGCTCGTCGACCTGCGCACGGCCGACGCCGAGCGCGCGCACGTCGCGGTCCGGGCTCCGCTCGATCTGGTCCAGCCGGGCGGACACGGCCGCGAGGGCGTCGCCGAGCAGCAGCCGGGCCCGACGCCAGCCTTCGGCGAGGTCCCAGAACCTGACCGTGCCGTCGGCGGCGCCGGTCGCCGCGACGGTCCTGCCCTGGACGGTGGCGAGGGCGATCGCGGTCACCGCGGCGTCGTGCCCGGCGATCGGCGCGCCGAGCGGCACCCCGGCGCGCAGGTCCCAGGCGTGGATGCGGCCGTCGGTGGCACCGGTGAGCGCGATCGGCCGCCCGTCGAGCGTGCCGGCCGCGACGGCGGTGGCAGGGCCCGCCTCCGGCACCGCACCCGACAACGCGAGCCGACGCCGTCCGGTCGCCGCGTCCCAGGCGCGCACGTCCCGCCCGCCCGCGACGAGCCAGGTGCCGTCGGGCGCGATCGCCACCCCCCACACCCCGGCCGCGTGACCGGTCAGGACGGGCCCGGATGCGCCCGTCGCGGACCAGATCCGGACGGCGCCGTCGTTGCCCGCGGCGGCCAGCCACCTGCCGTCGGGCGCGACCGCGCAGTCCCATAACGGCCCGACCGCACCGGTCAGGGTGCGCAGCGGCGCGCCGGTCTCCGCGTCCCACAGCCGCACCGCCCCGTCGGCGCCGGCCGTCGCCACCCACCTGCCGTCGGGCGCGACCACGCACGCCCACGCCCCGCCCGCGTGGCCCTCAAGCGTGCGTCGCAGCGCCCCGGTCTGCGCGTCATGCAGGTGTACGGCCCCGCCCGCCGCACCCACCACGACACCTCTCCCGTCCGGGGTTACCGCACACCCTCGCAGCCCGCCGCCGTGCGGAAACTCCCAGACGGGCGGGCCACCGGCGGTCGCGTACCGGCGCAGGACCCCGGCACCGTCGGCGGTCACGACCCACGTCCCGTCGGGCCCTGCCGCGCACCCCCACACCCCGCCCTCGTGCCCACCCAACTCCGCCAGCGGCCGCCCCGTCGCCGCGTCCCACAGCCTGGCGGCGTCGTCCCCGCCGGCGGCCGCGACCCACGTGCCGTCGGGCGCCACCGCGCACGCGAGCACCGCCCCGCCGCTGCGCAACACCCGCAACGGCTCCCCGCTCGCCGCGTCCCACAACCGCACCGCCCCGTCGGCGTCCCCGGTCGCGAACCACCTGCCGTCGGGCGCGACCGCGCAGGCGTGGACGAGCACCTCCGCACCGGCCAGCTTCCGCACGCCGCCGCCCACACCGAGGTCGTGCACCCGGGCCCCGTCCTTGGCCGCGACAACGGCGAGCGACGCCGGCCCACCAGCGCTCGTGACGGCGACGGCATGCACGGCAGCGGCACCGTTGCTCGCAGCCCCGGCCGTCGCGGTCCGCGGATCGACCCGGACCACCCCCGACCCGGCCCCCACCACCAGCACCGCCCCACCACTGTCCACAGTGTCCTGTGGCGCACCCACCGTGGCTTGACTTGACTCGACGGCCGCGAGAGCGGTGACGGGCAGCCCAGGGACGATCACCTCACGAGCGAGATGGTCGGGCGCCCCGGCGGGCCACAGCCTGACCCTGCCGTCCCGCAGCACCGCCACCACCGGACCACCGGCACCGTCGACCGCGGCGAGCCCGGTCACCGCACCCGCGCCCCGCAGGACCGGGAGGTCCGCGGCAGGCCCGGGTTCGACCGGCCACCAGCGGACACACCCGTCCGTCCCACCGCTCACCGCCACCGGCCGCCCGCCGAGCCGCAGCACCGCCACCGACAGCACCGCCCCCGCATGCGCCCGCCGCGGCGGCGTCACCGCCCGCACGCTGCCGAAGTCCCACACCCGCAACGTCCCAGCCGCATCCCCCGCCACCACGGCCGCCCCGTCGTCCCCCACCGCGATGGCGATCGCCCGCACCGCCGCCCCGCCTGCACCGCCAGCACTGCCAGCACCGTGCCTGCCCGGTTCACTCGTCAGGCGCTGTCCGGGTGCCGCGCCGGCCGCGCCCGTCTCGCCAGGCGTGCCATCTCCGGATCGACGGCCGTCAAGCGGGCCACGGAACCCGCTACCAGGCTCACCCGTCACCGCCCCACCCGGCGCAACGGCCTGCCGCACGTCACGCCCGGACAGCTCACCAGGCCCACCCGTCACCGCCCCACCCGGCGCAACGGCCTGCCGCACGTCACGCCCGGACAGCTCACCAGGTGCTCTGCCGGCCACGCGCCCTTCCAGAGCGCCCACCGCAGCGCCCTGCCTGACACCAGCCGCACCGCCCGGCGAGGTGCGGGACCCGCCGTCCTGCGAGGTTCCGGGCTCCGGAGCGTTGCCGGGTGCCCAGCGGCCCAGGACCGAGCCCGCGGCCGTCCCCGGCGGGATGCCCAGCGTCGCGCCCACGGCCGTCCCGATGCCGGACATCTCCGACACGACCAGCGACGGTGTGGGCTGCGGCGATGTGGGCTGCAAGCCCGCTCCCCCGGTGCCCCCCACACCGCCGGTGCCGACCCAGCCGAGGGCCTCGCCGAAACCAGCCCCGCCGACGCCACCGATCGTACCGCCGACACCACCCTGACCCGAGCCGCCAACACCTCCAGCGACGCCACCACTACCGCCCGCCACGCCGCCGGCCGTCGAACCACCGCCGGCCGCCCCCAGGCCGGTGCCGACGCCCGTGCCGCCAAGGGACCGCCCATCGGCGCCCCGGCCAAGGACGCCGCCGGCGCCGGCCACCAGGCCGCCGCCGTGGTACGCCAGGCCCAGGCCGCCGCCGAGGCCACCGCCCGAGGCGGCGGGAGCGCCCCCCGGCGGTGGCGGGGCGGGGTCGATGTGGGGCGTGCCGGCCGGCACCGCCACCGACGCGGCGGCCAGGAGTGCATGCAGGGCGGGGCGGCGGTCCGCGCCGCGCCCGATGGCGGCGTGCTCGGCCCGCAGGCGCAGCCAGCCCGCCCCCGGGTCGGTGGCGACGGCGTCGGCGACCTCCGTCCAGATCGGCACGAGCGGGGTGGCGGCCGAGATCTTGCCGGCGGCCGCGGCGTACAGTGCCCGGGCGCCCGCCGTCGCGGGATGCGCGGCGTCGGCCAGCGCGCCGTCGGTACTGAGGATCCGCGCGAACACCGTCTCCGCCCAGCCCCACGCCTGCTCCGACACCACCCTGCGGGCCAGCGAGTCGCACAGCGTCGCCGCGCGGTCCGGGGGTGCGCACCTGAGGGCGGCGTCGACGTGCTCGACGCGTAGGCGGTCGAGGGGGCGGGTGTCGACGAGGCCGGGCAGGCGCAGCCCGAGCGCCCGCTGCGCCTCGAGCCGCTCGTGGTGCTGCGGGTACCGCTCGAAGTACCGCTCGAGCCGGTCCAGCAGGCTGCCGTGCACCTCCAGGAAGGGCGTGTCGAGCGGCGGGTGGACGCGGTACTCGAGCCATTCCGTGGCGGCCAGCTCGAACCACGCCTCGGCCAGCCGGTCGCGGTGCGGCGCGGTGGTGGCGGCCTCGAGCATCTCGCGGTCGAAGCGGCGCAGGGCGACGACGGCGGCGAGCAGCCCGCGGGCGGGTTCGCGGAGGCGCCGGACGATGCGGTGCTCGACGTACGGGTCGGCCCCCAGCTGCGCCGTGGCGTGCAGGTAACCGGGGTCCTCGCGGACGGCGGCGGCGTGCTGGGCGAGGTCGAACGGGCTGTACCGGACCTCGCCGGACCGCGGGACCGGCTCCGGGCACAGGGCGAGCAGCCGGTCGAGGTCCGCGGCGGGCAGGGTGAGGCCGACCCGGTCGGTGACGTACTGCGAAGCCTCCGATCGGCTGAACCCGCGCACCTCCGCGACCCGCAGGTACGGCTGCCCGGACGGCAGCGGCGCAACGCCGGCGGCGGAGGCACGGACCAGTGGCCGGCGGCCGGCGAGAACGACGCGCACGGACGGTACCGCCGCATGGATCCGCTCCAGGAGCGTGAACATCGCGACGAGCTGCGGCATCCGGCCCGCCTCGGGGCGGAACTTCGCGACCTCCTCGCAGGTGTCCAGGACGAGCACGACGCGGCGCGGCAGCAGGCGGAGGAACTCGCAGAAGCCTTCGATCGCGGCGAGCATCGCGGGTGAGTCGAGCGCGGCGAGGGCGTCGAGGGCGGTGTCGTCGGGCGCCCAGTGGCGCAGGTCGCGCAGCTGCCGGTCGACGCGGCGGAAGAACGTGTCGGCGCCGCCGGCGGTCGCGTGCGCGCCGAGCTCCTGCAGCAGCTCCAGCAGCAGCTGGCCGGGGCGGCGCAGCGGGTAGTCGGGGTCGAGGTGGTCGAAGTCGACGCGGCTGGTGATGATCCCGCGCTCCGGCGCGAGGCGGGCGGTGAGGTACCGCAGCAGCGTCGTCTTACCGATCCCGCCCTGGCCGAGGTAGTGCAGCGCCCACCGGCCGCCGTCGTCGGGCTCGGCGAGCAGCTGGTCGAACTCCTCGACCGGCCCGCGGCGCACCAGGAACCGCTCCAGGTGCCGGCGGTCCTGCTCGCGCCGCTGCGCCAGCTCCGCCCGCCGCGACACGAGCAGCACGCTCGTCTCCAGCTCGCCGCCGATGACCGGCAGCAGCAGCCGCGCGGTCTCGACCCAGCCGAGGGCCTCGCCGACGGCGCCGGACTCCAGCAGCGGCCCGCACGCGCTTTCCAGGCGCCGGGCGGTCGCGGCGCCGGAGGGGTCCTGCGCGGTCCCGGCGAGGTTCACCCATTGCCGCAGCGTCGCCGGTACGGCCAGCGCCTGCACCTCCGGCGACCGCACCCTGCCCGCGGCCGTGACGGACACCGCCCGCAGCCACGCCGTGCCGTGCTGCGCGGCGAGGGCGGCGAGCACGTCGGGGCGGGCCGCGTCGGGCATCCAGAACCCGGCGTCGCTCCCGGCGGGCGCGGTGAGCTCCAGCACCCGGCGCAGCAGCGCGGGCGCGCCGGCGTCGGCCACGTAGGGCAGCAGGCGGGCGAGCACCGCGGCGTCGGGCTCCTCGGCCTCCTCGGCCGCGATCCGTGCCTCCTCGGCGACCCGCGCGGCCTCCTGCGGCGCGAGGGCCGGCAGGGACCGCAGCTTGGCGGTCGCCCGCACGGTACGGTCGTCCGGCAGCACGGCGGATCCGATGGCCCGTACGATCCGGTCGGCGGCCCGTACCCGGCCGGCGCTGCGCAGCGCGACGGCGGCGCGGGCCAGTGCGGCGATCGCGTCGGGGTGGCCGCGCCGGTCGGTGAGCAGGGTCGCCAGGCTTTCGGCGGCGGCGCCCGCACCGGCGGCGGCGAGGGTCTCGACGAGCGCGACGCAGCCTTCCTGGCCCGGTTCGGCGGTTTCGGCGGCGGCGCGGGCGACCGGCTCGGCGATGCCGGCGACCGCGGCTGCGAGGGGCGGGTGGGCGCGGACGGCGGCGGCGTACGCCTCCAGTCGCAGGCCCTCGTCGAGGATCCGTTCGGCGAACCCGAGCGCGTCATCGGGGCGGCCGCGGGCGGCGGCGAGGGCGGCCAGGTCGACGAGGATCAGGGCGCCGATCGACGGGTGGACACTGGTGAGCGACGCCTCGACCCGGGCCTGCGCCAACTCGGCGGAGGACGCCGGCAGCAGCCCACCCGTGGCGGCGAGCACCGCGGCCCGGTCGGCGGGATCGTCCTCAGTGGACGGCGGACCCGCCTCCAGGGTGGCCACCGCCGGCGCGAGGACGGCGGGCGCGACGTCGCCGAGCAGCTGGACGAGTTCCGCGTACGGTGCCGCGCACTCCACCGCGGCCGCCGCCACGCCTGCGGCGTCGCCGAGGACGGCCGCGACGCGCAGCCGGTCCTCCGCGCCGAGCGGGTCCACTGTGGACGGGTCGGCGCCGGTGACGGCCAGGGCGTACGCGCGCTGGGCCGGGTCCATGACCGCGGCGGCCACGGCACGGGCGTCGGCGGTCAGCTCGCCGGGCAGGCCGCGGGCGATCTGGACGAGGAGGGTGGCCTTGGTGGCGTCGGAGCCGATCTGCGGCACGGCCGCGAGCACCTCGGCGCACAGCTGCCGGCGCAGCCACGGGGTCGTCGCCGCCGGGAGCTCGCGGATGGTGGTGGCGAGCAGCCGGGCCCTGACCAGGGCACCGCGGCGGTCGAGCCGGTGCCGCTCGGCGACGCAC
This sequence comes from Dactylosporangium sp. CA-152071, assembly GCF_050936335.1. Taxonomy (NCBI): domain Bacteria; kingdom Bacillati; phylum Actinomycetota; class Actinomycetes; order Micromonosporales; family Micromonosporaceae; genus Dactylosporangium; species Dactylosporangium sp. CA-152071. The sequence continues at coordinate 907,684 of NZ_JBNJMZ010000002.1, forward strand.
CAGCCGGCTTCGACCGCCTCCGTCAGCACCGCGTCGAGGCTGGGGAACCCGGCGGCCGCGGCGACCCGGCGGGTCCACTCGGGGGCGAGCGCGAGCCACGCGACGGCCTCCGCGCCGATCCGCGCGATCCGGTCCCGCCGGTCGGCCTCGATGCGCGCGGCGAGCCCCGCGTCGAGCGCCCTCGCGTCCAGTCCGCCCGTACCGCGACCGCCCGCGTCACCGCCGCCCGTACTACGGGCGCTCACGGCACCACCGACCGCACCACGGCTGTCAGCGGCATCACCGCCCGTACCACGGGCGCCCGCATCACGAGCCCCTGCTCCGCCGGCAGCGGCATCTGGCGTGGCGGCATCGCGGGCGGCCGAGATACCAGCAGCGGTGCCGCGGGCAATGGCGTCACTGACGGCGGCGGAGAAGTCAGAGGACATGCGGGCGTAGGCGTCGCGGGCGGCGGCTTCGCGGGCGAGGGCGTCTCGGGCGGCGGCGACACGGGCGTCTTCGTCGCGAGCGGCGGCGGCCGAGATGTCGGGCTGGTCCGGGTTCACAGGCCCGCCGCGGTGACGTCGTCGTCGGCGGACAGCACGTACTTCGCGTGGAACGACATCTCGATGGCGAGCGGGAACACGACGCCTTCGACGAAGTTGTACGGCAGGCCCTTCATGTACCGGCGCCAGGTGACGACGATCGGCGCGGCCTCCTCCGGGGTGAGGGTGCGGTCCACGGCCCAGGGCCGGTCGGTGAAGCCGGGCGCCTTCTGGCCCAGGAACGGGTGCAGCATGACCTGTTCGTAGGCGAACAGGTCCTCGTCGCCGGCGTCGCTGAGCGGGGCGAGGTCGACGTGGGCGAGCCAGCGCCCCCGCTGGCGGCCCTGCCGGATGTCGTCGACGATCCGCGGTGCGCTGATCATGAGGACGACGGGAAGGGGTTCCTGCTCGTCGCCGAGGCCGTGTTCGCCGAGCATGCCGCCGCCGAGCAGCGCGTCGAGCACGTCCTGCGCGGTCTGGTCGAGGTTGTCGAGCAGCAGCACGGCCCGGCCGTCGCGCAGGTGCGGCCAGCGCCGCCGGGCGTCGGCGAGCAGCGCGGCCAGGTCCAGCTGCAGCGCCATGCGCATGGCGGCGAGCGGCATTCGGCCGACGAGGCGCCGCACGGTCGGGTTGAGCAGCGCCGGGTCGGCGTCGGCGGTGCCGGCGAGCACGTCGGCGAGGCCGGCGGACTCGGTCAGCTCGTCGATGGTGAGCCCCAGGTGCAGCCGGACCTGTTCGATGCCGTTGGACACCGCGGAGCACAGGGTGGCGTGGCTGCGGGGCGCGACGAGGTCGCCGCCGCCGGTGCCGACGAGGACCGGCAGGTGCCCGTCGAGCAGCGCCTGCCGGGCGATCTCGCGCAGGGTGCGGGTCTTGCCGACCCCGGCGGACGGCTCGGCGCAGATCGCGAGGGCGCCGCGGCGCGGCTCGTCGCGCCCGGACTCCCAGCCGGTGCGGCGGCCGCCCGGACCGGCGAGCAGCGGCAGGAACGCGGACAGGACGTTCTCCCGGCCGCAGAAGACGGGGTCCTCCTCGAGGCCGTACGCGCTGATCCAGCCAGCCGCGAGGCCGGCACCGCCGTCGCCGGCGCGGATCGGCAGCGGCTCGTCCTCGTCGGCGAGGAACACCGCGGGCAGCGCCCAGTCCAGCCCGCCGGCGGCGTCCGCGGCGAACGTGAGCCGCCGGGCCTCGGCGGTCGCGGCGACGATCGAGGTGCCGGCGGCGAGCGCCTGGCCGAAGCGGCGGGTGAAGAGCCGGCACGCCCGGTCGCTGACCATGCCCGCCATCGCGGCGACGACCGGCACGCCGCCGGCGACGAGGTCGACCGCGAACGGCGTCGCCATCCCCGGCCCGGGCACGTGCAGCGCCCCGGTCTCGCACGCGCTGAGCACGACCACCGGCGGTTTCCGGCCGCCGACGGTGAGCTGCTCGGCGAGCTGCGCGGCGTACCGCTGCTCCTCCTTGACCCTCGGGTCGTCCGCGCACAGCACGATGTACGGCCCGTGCGGCCCGGTCCCGCCGTGGGCGATGATGTGCACGACGTCGGGCCGGAACGTCTCCATCGCCGCCTCGAGCCGGTCGGGGCTGGCGTCGTGCAGCATCCGGTAGTGGATGCGGGCGCCCGCCTGCCGGACGGCGCGCAGCAGCCCGGCGATCTCGGCCCCGGGCCGGACCCGCAGGTCGGTCGCGGCGGTCCCCACGACGAACAGCACCCGCGGCGGCACCCGCAGCGGCTCGGCCGTGCCCCGCGTGCCGGCGAGGACCCGGGTGACGGCGACGGGCGCCCCACCGGCGGACGTGGCGAGGAACCGCCGCCCGTCGTGCAGCAGCTCCCACGGCAGCCCGCTGAGGTCGGCGTCCCCCACCGGCCACCGCAGCGCCAGCTCCAGCGGCGCGCCGGGGTGCAGCGCGACGAGGTCCCCGATCGCCGCCCATGCCCCGCCACCGCCGGTGGCGGCCGGGCCGAGGAGCGCGGCATGCAGCAAGCCCCCGAGGGCGGCGCCGGTCGTGGCGCCGACGCGGACGGCCATGGCGGCCACCGCCCGGGCCACCGACTCGGCCGTCGCGGCGCAGCACAACGAGTGCTCGGGCCCGCCCGTGCACCAGTCAGGGTCCGGCAGCGGGACCCGGCGGCCCGCGTGGGTGCCCGCCCGCATCCGCCGCGGCGGCGCGCCCGGCGCTGGCCATGACCAGCCGGGCTGCCCGGGGCTCGTCAGGCGCACGGTCCAGCCGTCGCCGGCCGGGTCGCGGGCGACGTCGACGAGGATCCGCAGCGCGGTCACGGCTCGTCCCGCAGCAGCAGCGCCGCCAGCTCGGCGGCGAGCACGGCGGAGCCGGCGGGCGCGGCCGGACCCGCGTCGCGCAGGCCGGGCTCGGCGCAGGCGGTGATCACGTCGAGGGTCGTGTCGGCGAGGCGGCGCACCGCGGCAGGGTCGGTGAGCCGCGAACGGGCGACGTGGCCGGCTGCGGCGTACCCGAGCACGGCCCGCGGGCCGGACTCCCCCGCCGCGCCGTCGCCGCGCAGCAGCAGCCCCGCGCGCAGGTCGACGGCGCCGCCCGGGTGGTGCTCGGACGGGTCGAAGCCGGCGAGGTCCGCGAGGCCGACCGGCCCGCACAGCGGACCGAGCAGCGCGTCGACGACGCCGGTCACGCGGCCCAGGTCGCGGCGGATCGCGGCGGCGCGGCGGTCGGTGGCGGGCGGGTCGCCCAGCGGGACGCCGACGGGCGGCAGGCCGAGGCGGTCCGCGAGCGCGGACAGGACGGTCAGGCGGACCAGCGGCGCCGGGTACCTGCCGCGGCCGCGGTCCAGCATCGACGGGCCGCCACCGAGCTCGAACGGCAGCAGCGCCTCCGCCGACGCCGCGCCCATCGTGACGAGCCCGGCCAGGTCGGCGAAGAGCTCGTGACTCCAGCCGCCCCACGACGCCGCGTCGTCGCCGCCGGCCGCGCCGACGGCCGTGCGGACCCGGTCGCGCAGCGCCCCGCCGGGCAGCAGGTCGTGCTCCAGGTGGTGCCCGACCTCGTGACCGAGCAGCACCAGGGTCCACGGCGCCCAGGCGGCACCCGCGGGCAGCGCCACGGTCGGCACCGGGAGTCTGGCGAGGAGCACCGCGAGAAGGTCGTCGGCGCTGTCGGGGCGCAGTGCGGCCGGTGGCGCGTCGCGGGGCGTCGCCTCGGGTGCCTGCACCGGGTCGAGGAACGGCAGCGGCGCCGGCGACGGCGGCACGGGCAGGCCGTGCGCGAGCGCGCCGCGGACGAGCCCGGCGTGGACGCTCCAGGCGACCTCGTCGGCGGCGGCGAGCGCGCGGCGGTGGGCGGGGTCGTCGCGCTGGTCGAACTTGGCCGCGTACCAGCTCCACAGGCGGCGCACGAGCGCGGCGCGGCCCTCGAACCGGCGGCACGCGTCGAAGATCTCGCCGGGGGTGCCGGTCGCGGCGGCCGGGAACGCGGCGGCCACCCGCTCGGCGGCGCCGCCGAGGGTGTCGTCGATGCTGGTCAATGCCGTGTGGAACTGCCGGCGCGGGTCGCGGGCGCGGCGCCGGTCGGTCCACGCGGCGATCTCGCGGCGGAGCCGGTCGATGCCCTCCGCGGTCTCCGTCACTCGGATGTGTACCGCGTCCAAGGGGACACCTTTCCGTCTGACACCTTCCGCATCTGGCCGCGTACCGCTTGTATAGCTCACGGCGGACACGGTTGGTATCGGCGTTCCGACGGACGGAGACCGGTGGCGGTGATGGATGGCCTGCACAGCGCCGAGCGGCTGGGCCTGGTCCGGGGGCGGCTGCTCGACGAGCTCGCGGCGTTGCGGACCCGGCCGCTCGCCCTCGTGGTGGCGCCGGCCGGAGCGGGAAAGACCACCCTGCTCGCCCAGTACGCCACCCGCTGGGAGGGACCGGTCGGCTGGTGGCGGGTCGACCCGGCCGACGCGAGCGCCGCGGCCGTCGCCCGCCGGATGCGCGCCGCGATCCCCGGTGCGGCGCACCTGCCGGAGGAGCCGCAGGCCCTCGCGGCCGCGCTCGGCGGCGAGGACCGGCCGCCGACGCTGGTGATCGTCGACGACCTGCACCGGCTCGCCGCGCCCGACGCCGAACAGGCGCTGGAGACGCTGCTGGTACGGGCGCCGTCCTGGCTGCACGTCCTGGCCGCCGGGCGGCGCATGCCGGGGCTGAACCTGGCCCGCTACGAGCTGGCCGACGTGAGCATCGTCGACGGCGAGCAGCTCCGGTTCCGCTCGTGGGAGGCCGAGCGGCTGCTGCGGGAGGTGTACCGGGAGCCGCTCCCACCCGACGACGTCGCCGCCCTCGCCCGCCGCCTCGGTGGCTGGGCCGCCGGACTGCACATGTTCCACCTGTCGACCCACAACCGGCCGCTGGTCGAGCGCCGCCGCGCGGTCGCCGCGCTGGACGGCCGGCAGGCGCTGACCCGGGCGTACCTGGCGCACACGGTCCTGGCCGAGCTGCCGGTGCCGCTGCGGGAGTTCCTGCTGCGCACCAGCGTCTTCGACGTGCTCACCCCGCAGCGGTGCGAGCGGCTGCTCGACGACGGGGGCGGCAGCCGCGAGCACCTCGCCGAGCTGGAACGGCGGCAGGCCTTCACCGCCAGCACCGACGGCGGGCGCAGCTACCGCTACCACGAGGTGCTCCGCGCCCACCTGGCGGTGACCCTCGCGGAACGCTTCGGCGAGGCGGGTGCGCGGGCCCTGCACGCCCGGGCCGCGACGCTCCTCGCCGAGGAGGGCGCGCTCGTGGAGGCGGTGCGCGCCGCCGCTCGCGCCGAGGACTGGGACCAGGTCCGGGCGCTGCTGGACCGGCTCGGCGGGCGGGCCGCCGACGACCCCGGCGACGGCACCGAGCCGTGGCAGGACCTGCTGCCGGAGTGGCTGGTCGCCGAGGACCCGTGGCTCATGCTGGCGAAGGGCCGGCACCTGCTGGCCCGCGGGCGGATCGAGGCGGCGGTGCTGTGCCTGCGCGCCGCCGAGGAGCACTTCTTCGACGAGCAGGGCCGGGGCCTCTGCCGGGCGGCCCGCCGGCTCGCCGCGCTGTGGGCGCCCGGCGGCGCCACCCTGCCCGGGCACTACGCGGGCGAGCTGCGGGCCGCGACCCGCCGCGCCCCCGCCGAGGTCGCCGCCGCCACGCGGGAGCCGCTCGTGCGGGCCGCCGCGCGGCTGCTCGCGGGTGACCCCGACGGCGCCCGGCGGGCGCTGCCGCCCGATCCGCCTGCGGGTGTCGGCGTCGCCGACCTCGGGGTCCGGCTGCTGCACGCCTGCCTGGACGTCGTCGGCGCGTGGCCGGCCGCCCGCGGCGAGCTCGACCGCCTGGCCGCCGACGCCGAGTGGGCCGGCCAGCCGTGGATCGTGCGGATCGCCCGGGCGCTGGGCGCGTTCGACGGCACCGCGCAGGGCCTGACCGAGGCACGCGCCGCCGTCGCCGAGTGCGACCGCGACGGCGACCGCTGGGGCGCCGCCCTCGCGCAGGCGCTCGTCTGCCTGGTCGGCACGCCGGTCCCGGCCGCCGACGACGCCGCCGAGCTGCTGCGGCACTGCACGGCGCTGGACGCCCCGGTGCTGCGGGCGTGGGCGGAGTCGCTGCTGAGCGTGGCGCAGGCCGCCGCCGGCGACCCGGACGCCCCGGCGAGCGCGGCCCGCGCCGAACGCCTCGCCCGCGACGCCGGAGTCTCGGCCGCGGCCGCCCTCGCCGCCGCGGCCGCCTCCCGCGCCACCACTGACCCCAACACCAACGGCGGCAGCAGCCCCACGGAAGCTGCTGCCGCCGGGCGTGGAGGCCGCGAGACGAGCAACGCCAGGCGCGGCGGCGGAGGGCAGGAGGGCGCCGGGATCGCGCGGGTGGTCGAGGCTGGGCTGCCGGCCGCGGCGGTGCTGCGGTGGCTCGGCGAGCGGCCCGGCGGCGACCCGGCCACGGCGGTGCAGGCACCGCCGGTCGAGGTGTACTGCCTCGGCGGGTTCCAGCTGCGGCTGCACGGCCGGGAGCTCGACCTCGCCGGGGTGAAGCCGCGGACCAGGGTCGCGCTGCGGCTCCTCGCGATGCACGCCGGCCGGCCGCTGCACCGGGAGACGATGCTGGAGGCGCTGTGGCCCGGCGTCGCCACCGCCTCGGCGACGCGGAGCCTGCACGTCACGCTGTCCAGCCTGCGGGCGGTCCTGCCGCCGGAGCCGCGGCTGCTGTCCCGCGACGGCGACGCGTACGAGCTGACGCTGCCGCCCGGCGGCTACAGCGACATCGGCAGCTTCGCCGCGGCGCTGCGCGAGGCGCGCAGGGCGGCCGTCGCCGGTGACGGCCCCGCCAGGGCGGCGGCGCTGCACGAGGCGCTGTTCGCCTACGGCGGTGAGCTGCTGCCGGAGGACGGCCCGGCGGAGTGGGTGGTGCACGAGCGGGAGGTGCTGCGCCGGCGCGCCGCGGAGGCCGCCACGGAGCTGGCGACGGCGCTGCTGGCCGCGGGTGAGACCGCCGACGCGGTCGCCGCGGCCGAGCGCTGCGTGCAGATCGACCGGTACTGCGACGCCGGCTGGCGGCTCGTCGTGGACGGCTACCGGCAGCTGGGCAACCTCGCGGCGGCGGCCCGGGCCAGGCGCGAGTACGCCCACGTCCTCGCCTCCCTCGACGCCACCCCGGCACACTGACCCGGCGGGCACCCCGCGCCCGGCACCGCTACGACGCATCGACGGCCGGCCCGGCTACCACTCGCCGACGATCTCGATCGAGACGGCCGCCCGCAGGTGCGCCGGCACCTGGTCGCCGACGGCCCGCTCGTACCAGGCGGTTTCCAGGCCCGCCGACGCCGGCACGCGCACCCGGACGCGCACCGGGCCCGACGGCAGCCGGTCCGGTCCTCCGGCGACGACACAGCCGCCGCCGTCGTCGACCGAGACCCGCCCGCCGGTGGCGAGGGCCAGGAACCGTTCGAGGCCCCACCGGGTGCCGCGCCACGCGTACAGGTCGGCGGCGTGCGCGAGGAGGTCCCGGCGCCGCGCGGCCGGGACCGCCGGGTCCCGCGCGATCCCGAGCCACGAGCCCAGCCAGTCCGCGAAGTCGTCTGGCGCCAGCCGCGGATCCAGGTACTCGCCCAGGGTGTCGATGTGCAGCAGCACCGGCGCGAGCAGGTCGTCGATCCCGCCGGCGAGGGCGGCCATGAACCAGTCCTCGGCGACGACCGCCGGTAGGAACGCCGCCACCGGATGCGGCGAGCGCAGCGTCGTCATACGACCACCCGCACCTGATGGCCGAAGGACAGCAGCAGCCCGTCCCGCGGCACCTCGACACGGTCCTGCGCCGCCGACCGCTCCCCGGTCCTCACGTCGGCGGCGTGCAGGGCCAGGTGGTCGACGGTGTCGACGCCGGGCAGCGGTTGCAGCAGCGCGAACAGCTCGCCGTGGCCGACGGCGCGGCCGAAGGGCCAGCCGGTGCCGGCCGGGCCGCCGCGCAACGGGTCCAGGTAGCGCTCCAGCGCCGCGATCGCCGCCGCCTGCAGCAGCTCCACGTCCGTGGCCGGCTGCGCCCGGATCGCCGCGACGACGGTGACCCCCGCGTAGCGGGCGGGCTCGATGGTGACCCGGGCGCCGATGCAGCGGCGCCGGTCCAGGTAGTCCGCGATCCGCCGGTAGGTGCCCTCGTCGACGCGCATGTCCTCGAGCCGCGGCGACACGCCCGCGGGAACGGCCGGCACGACGAGGACGTGGACGCCGCCGTTGTCGTCGGGCACGCAGCGGACGCGGGCGACCTCCGGCGCGGCCTCCCGTGTGAGCACCTCGTAGTCCTCGACGGTGACGGCGCGGCCCCTGGTCCGCAGGTGGACCGGCGCCCGCGCGGCGGCCTCGGCGACGCTCTCCGCGGGCACGCCCCCGGCGGCCGGCCGGCGGTTCGTCACGCGGCTGACGAACGGGATCGCGTCGCGCAGCACGGTGAGCATGCCGGCGGCGACGTTGCCGCCGCGGCCGCCGCCGACGCTGTACCGGGCGGCGCGGACCGCCGCGCCCCGCTGCGGGACGGCGCCGTGCTGGCGCACCGACCCGTCCGGCCGGCGGATCGCCGGGCCGAAGACGACCTCGTCGTGCTCGACGCGCACGGCCCGCCGGTCGGCGTCCACGTCGGCGAACGTCGCGACCTCCGGCCAGGCCTGCCAGCCGTCGCCCTCGTCGACCTCGATCACCGCGGAGCCCGCCACGACCGGGCCGCGTTCGAGCCGGAACCGCTGGCCCGGCCGGCCCTCGGCGACGCCGAGGGGTTCGGCGTCCATGACGTCGGCGTGCTCGGCGGTGACGGTCACCCCGACCGCGACGGCCGAGCAGGCGCGGATCACCGGCGGGTTGACGTAGCCGGGTTCGCCGACGACGAGGCGGGCCCGCACCCAGGACGCGCGGCGGTCGGCGATGACCCGCTCGTGGTGTCCCGCCGGCACGTGCAGCAGCACGTCACCGTCGCGGGTGAGCCCGCCGGTACCGTCGACCTCGACATCACAGGAGCGCCAGCCGTCGTCGGTGGACGCCTCCCACACGATCGGCGGCCGGTTGGGGTCGACGCCGTAGCCGGGGGTGTCGAACCGGAGCTGCAACAGCAGGGCCGTGTCGGCGGCCGGGGCGTCGAGCCCGAAGCAGAGCGCGTCGTCGGGCTGCGCGGGGTCGCCGAACGCGGCCACCCCGACCCCGCCGGTCAGCTCGGCGGTCCGGTCGCGCGGCTGCCCGCCGGCGGCGGTGACCACATGGGTCAGCCCGATGGGCAGGACCACGCCCTCGCGGGTCGTCGTGAAGACCGGCGGCCGGTCGTCGCCGGTGCGCACCGCGGTGACCTGCGTGCCGGCCGGGACCCGCACGGGCTGCCGCTGCGGCGCCGACAGCAGGAACGTCACCTCGGTCCGCGCCGCGCGGGCGGTGAACGGGGCGATCCCGATGAGCTCGAGCAGCCGCCGCTCGTGCAGCTCCGGCACCCGGTTGAGCCGGTAGATCAGCTGGTCGACGAGGGTCGCCACGGCCTCCAGCAGCGTGACGCCCGGGTCGGACGGCTGGGTCGCGGTCCACTCGGGACAGCGGGCACGGACGTGCCGCAGCGCGTCGTCCAGCAGGCTCTGGAAGTCGCGGTCGTCGAGGTTGGGTGCGGGCGTGGGCATCAGCGGCCCTCCGGTTCGTGCGCCGCCGCGACGGGGTCCGGCGCGTCGGCGGGGAACAACTGGAACGGCACGGTGACGGCCCGCGGGTCGCGCTCGCCCACGACCGTGTACCGCAGCGTGATCGTCAACATGCCGGCCTCGGCGTGCTCGAAGCCGACGGTCACGTCGTGCAGCGCGATCCGCGGCTCCCAGCGTTCGATGCTGCGGCGCACCTCGTACGCGGCCCGGCCGGCGGTCGACGCGTCGGCGGGCGCGAACACGAGCTCGTGCAGCGCGCAGCCGAAGTCGGGGCGCATCGGCCGCTCGCCGGGCGCGGTGCCGAGGATGAGCCGGATGCTCTGCTCGATCTGCCGGTCGCCGCCGGCGAGCGCGACCGTGCCGAGCGCGTCGAGGCCGGCCGGGAACGCCCATCCGGCGCCGACGTGGCCCTGCTGCCCCGCGTGCACGGCCCTCACCCGCCGATCAGGACGGTCGGCCAACCGGTCACGATCGGCGCGCCGCATGCCGTGATGTCGCCCATCCGCGCCGCCGGCAGGCCCCCGATGAGCACCGTGGGCGCGCCGGTCGCCACCGGGGACGGCGGGTGCACCGCCGGCGGCGGGAACGAGCACACGTGCAGGTCGCCCTGGCGGGCGGCGGGCGCGCCGCCGATGAGGACGGTCGGTGCCCCGCCCACGAGCACGCCGGGGTGCCCGGTGGGGTCACCCATCCTTGCCGCGGGACGCATCGCCCCACTCCTTCCGATGGTCAGTTGAGCCTGATGACGGCCGCGCGCACGACGGCCTGCCCGTTCGCGGTGATCTCGGCGTCCGCGTCCGCCTCGACGCTGACCCGCCGGCCGCGCAGGGTCAGGTCGCCGGTGCCGGCGTCGAGGGTCACGCCGCGGCCGCTGACGTGCACGGCGCCGGTGGCGCTGTCCAGGCGCACCGTCGCGGCGCCGCCGGCGGTGGCGATCAGCACCCCGCCGTCCTCGATCAGCTCGACGCGGTGGCCGTGCCGGGACACGAACCCGCGGACCGCGACGGCGCCACTCACCGGGTCGACCGGCTCCCGCGACAGCTGCGGCACGGGGTCGGTGCCGTTGTGCAGGCCGCCGACGACGTACGGCGCGTCGAGGTCGTCGCCCGCGAACCCGGCGAGGACCTCGTCGCCGACCTCCGGCAGCACCAGCGCGCCGCGGCCCGGGCCGGCGCCCGGCTGCACGGTGCGCGCCCAGCCGGTGGTGTAGCCGGGCGCGAGCCACGGCAGGATCAGCCGGACCCGGCCCAGGCCGAGCGGGTCGCGCACGTCGCCGACGACCGCCGGGACCAGGCCGCGCACCGGGCCGGGCGGCCGCGGTGCCGGGGTGGGGCGGGCGACGGTGAAGGCGGTCGTGTACCCGGCCTGCGCGTCGAACGTGTGCCGCACGCCGGTCAGCACGTGCCGGCCCTCGAACGGCTCGCCCGCGTCGACGAGCTCGACCGCGACGCCGGGCCGCAGCGCCGGGTCGCCCTCGGCGAGGCCTTCCAGCTCGACGGCCGCGGCGGCGCGGGCCGCGGCCGCCTCCGCCGCCACGCGCACCAGGTCGGGCCGGTGCGCGACGCCGCCGACCCGCTGCTCGACGCCGCCGGCGGTGCCCGGCACCGGCTCCGTCGCCTGCACGGCGCGCTTCGTCGTCAGGTCCCACGCGTGCGCGGCCACGGCACCGGCCGCCGGGCGGCTGCGGGTGGCCCGCAGCGCGAGCAGCGACCGGGCCGCGAGCGGCAGCGGCTCGGCGCCGTCGTCCGCGGGGGCGAAGTGCAGCGCACCGGCCACGACCGCCGGGCGCGCGCCGAACAGCTCGCCGAGCCGCAGCAGGAACTCCCAGTCGGTGACGTCGTCCTGGCTGAGCTGGCCGTCCCAGGCGGCGCGGGCGGCGGCGCCGGTCTCGGCGACCGGCACGGCGCGCAGCCCGGCCCGCGCGGCGATCGCGGCGACGATCTCCGACACGCTCATGCCCAGGTACGCGGCGACCCGCCGGGCGCCCTGCAGCCGGTGGGTGGCGTCCAGCCCGCGCACCTCGGTGGTCGTGCCGCCCGGCCCGAACTCGCGCTCGACGGAGGTCACCTCGCCGTCGGTGAGCGTGCGGGCGGGCCGCCCCGGCACCGGGACGCGGACGGAGACCTCGGCGCCGATGCGCAGACCGGCCTTGTCGAGGGCGGCCTGCTGCGGGTCGCCGAACCGGAGGGTGAACATCGCCGGCAGCCCGGTGTCGTCGTCGACCCGCGCGTACGTCAGCATCGCCGCCACGTCGTCGGGCAGCGCGACCCCGTCGACCTCGATCAGGAACGTCACGGCGCACCGCCCCGCGGCCCGGGGATCACCAGCCGCGTGCCCGGCGTGAGGCGCAGCGGGTCGTCGATCCCGCTGGCCTCGGCGATGCGCCGCCAGGCCGCCGGGTCGCCGTACGCCTCGAACGCCACCGACGTGAGCGTGTCACCGGCGGCGACGACGTGGACGCGCTCGCCCGGCGGCGCGGCCCGCCGCAGCCCGGACGGCGCCTCCGTGGACAGCTCCTCCAGGGTCACCGCGCAGGTGGCGCGCACCGGCGTGCCGTCCGGGGTGAAGAGGCTGTACCTGGCGGTGACGCTGCTGACATACGCGGGGAAGCTCATCGTGCCGCCCCAGTGGAACAGCACCCACGGCGGGGATCCGCGCCGGCCCGCGCGGCTGCGCTCGGTCGGCACGCAGCACTCGAAGAGCCGCTCGACGGCCGCGACGACCCGGTCGTCCATCGTGTCGGTGGCGTCGAAGAACATCTCGACCTGCAGGCGGCTCGGCTCGGCGCCGGTGAACTGCGGCGGTCCGCTGCGCCGGGCGTCGCGCTGCGGGTCGCGGCGCCACCGGGTGTGCTTGGTGACGATCAGCTCGGTCGGGTTGAACTGGAACTCGATGACGCCGAGCACCGCGTCGCCGGGCGCGCCGGGGGTCCCGCCCGGCGCCGGCTCACGCAGCTCCAGGTAGGCCCGTTGCAGACCGGCGGGCGCCGCGGCCGACGGGTGTCCGGAGTGGACGGTGCTCAGGCTGACGGGCGTCGTCACACGCACCCACCTCCGGCCGTGGTCATCTCAGCCTGCCCAGGAGCCGATGAAACCGTGGTGGGCGAGCTCCACGGTCTCGGTGATGACGGCGGCGCGCCCCGGGTCCAGCCGCGGGCCGCTCCAGCGCACCGGCAGCACGTCGCGCAGCGCCCAGCGGGCGACGACCGCCCCCGACGCGCCGCGCGCCTCGATGACCGCGGTGGCCCGCCGCACGCCGCCGGGCGCGCCGGTGAACCACCGGGCCAGCTTCGCGCTGTCCGGCGTGACCGGGCGGGACAGCCGCACGTTGGAGTACCGCACCCCCGTCGGCAGCTGCCAGACCCAGCCGTTGTTGCCGCCCTCGGCCCGCTCCTCGACGACGACCTCCGCGCCCAGGCCCTCGCAGCTGTCGAAGGCGCCGAGGCTCTCGTCGTCGATGCTGACGACGAAGTACACCGCGTAGTCGTCGCTCCAGTCGCTCACCGGCGGCCGTGCCCGTCACGGCGGTCGCGTTCGGCCCGCTGCCGCGCGGTGATGCTGCGCAGCAACGGATCCAGCAGCCGGGCGGCGAGCGCGTCGAGGTCCGGCGGCGGGGCCGCCGGCGCGGCGGCGCCCGGCGACGGTGGCGGGGCGGACGGCGCCGGGAAGACCACGACCCGCTCGGCGGGCGCGGGAGGCGCCGGGAAGGCCGCCGGCGGCGGGAACACCGCGGTGCGGGTGACGGGTGCGGCGCCGGCGGGCTCGAGCACCGCGGGCCGCGGCGGGGGCGGCGGCGCGGGCACTGCCAGGGGCAGCGGGATGCGGCGGCTGCCGCCGGGCGCCACCCGCACCCGGACCGCCGGGACGGCCAGGACGGCCAGCGGCCGCGGGTCGACGACGGACGGCCCGGCGCCGGCGAGCGCCCTCGGGTCCCGGTGCGTGGCGGGGCCGGTCACCGCGCGCCGCCCGCGCTCAGCCGGGTGTTGATCCGCGCGATCTCGGTCGCGTAGCGGCGCCGGTCTGCGTGCTCCAGGTCCAGGATCGCGTCCAGGGACCAGTGGAAGTGGTAGGCGAGGTACGCGGTCTCCTCGTGGAGCCGGTCGGCCGCGTACGTCACGATTCCCCCAGGCGGCTGCCGGACAGGTCGACGGCGATCCCGGTGCCGCAGCCGGGGCAGGTCACCGAGGCGGTCGGCGGGCCGTCGGTGTTGAGCCGCCGGTACAGGTCCTGCAGGTGGGCGACGTCGACGGCGAACAGGTCCTCGACCAGCCCCGCGTGGATGTCGGTCACCGTGCCGATCCGCACGACGACCCGGGCCAGCAGCACCACCGTCAGGTACGCCGGGTTCTCCCGCACCCGGTCGTCGCGCAGCGGCACCAGCTCGTCCCGCGCGGTGGCGAGGCGCATCACGCCGTCGCGGTGCACCACGCCGGCCGGGTCCACATAGCCGCGCGGCAGCTCGAAGGGGAACTCGGTCCGCAGGCCGGCGGGCGCGCTCACTCGACCTCCATCTGCTCGTAGGTGACGATGAGGGTCTCGGTGAGCACGCCGGGGTCCCCCGCCCGCAGCGCGCCGATCTCGAGGCTGCGCGGCCAGGCGCCGCTGATCCGGTACCGCTTCAGGGGGCTGCCCTCCTGGTCGTACACGATGACCGCGCCGCCGCGGCGGGCCTCGCCGATCCGGCCGAACCTGGCCGCCTGCAGCCACTTCTCGAAGCCGTTGTCGGCCGTGAGCGGGCGCACCAGCGTGAGCTCGCCGCCGTGACTGCGGCCGGGCAGCTTGCGCACCACGTAACGTCCGTCGGCGGTGTGCTGCCTGACCTCGATGACGTCGTGCTCCATCTTCAGCCCGCGCACCTCGGAGATCTGCTTGATGACGATCCCGTCGATCTCCAGGCCGAACGAGTGCCCGAGCGCCGCGTCGTAGTCCGCCAGTGCCATGACCGCGCCTACCCCTCGAGGAACGCCGCGCCGGACGCGGACTGGGCCAGCCGGAACACGATGAACTCCGCCGGCCGTACCGGCGCGACACCGACCTCGCAGATCACGGCGCCGCTGTCGACGGACTCGGCCGGGTTGTTGCTCGCGTCGCAGACGACGAAGAACGCCTCGTCGGGGGTGCGGCCGAAGAGCGCGCCCCGGCGCCACTGCTCCGTGAGGAACGCCGCGACGGTGCGCCGCACCTTCGCCCACAGCTCCGCGTCGTTCGGCTCGAACACCGCCCACTGGGTGCCGTACAGGATGGAGCGCTCGAGGTGGTTGAACAGCCGCCGGACGTTCAGGTGCCGCCAGGCCGGGTCCGACGACAGCGTGCGGGCGCCCCACACCCGGATGCCCCGGCCCGGCTGCGCCATGAGCGCGTTGACCCCGACCGGGTTGAGCAGGCTCACCTCGCTCGCTGACAGCCGCACGTCGAGGTCGACGGCGCCGCGGATCGCCTCGTTGGCGGGCGCCTTGTGCACGCCCCGGGTCGCGTCGGTGCGCGCCCAGACCCCGGCGATGTGCCCGCTCGGCGGCACCGACCGCGTGCGCCCCTCGACCGGGTCGAACACCCGGATCCACGGGTAGTAGAGGGCGGCGTACTTCGAGTCGAACCCGGCGGCGTCCCGGCGCCACTCCAGCGCCTGCATCGGCGACAGTCCCGGCGGCGGGTCCAGCACCGCCATCCGGTCGCCCATCATCTCGCAGTGCGCGATCATCGACAGCTGCACGGCCTTCACCGCGTCGAGGTCGAGGTCGCCGCGCTGGTACAGCGCCATCAGGTCGGGCACGACGACCGTCGACACGTCCGGCACGGACTCCAGGCCGCCGAGCCCGGTCCGGTCGGCGGCATCGCCGACGAAGTCGTCGGCGTGCGGCGCGGGCGCGTCGGCGTGCAGCGGGTAACGGCCGGGACGCGGCTTGACCCGCCGCGACGAGCCGGACTCGACGCGGACGAGGCGCGAGACCTCGTTCACGCTCTGCGGGCCGACGATCGTCTCGGCGAGCCGGTCGTCCAGGTACACGCGCACCTCGTCGTCCGCGACCTCGACGGTGACGCGGCCGGTGCTCAGCCCGTCGCGGGCGACGAACCGGACCTCGCCGGCGGTGGCGGACGGCAGCTCCATCCGGCCGGCGCCGACGCGCACGATGTAGCAGTCGCCGCCGCCGTTGAGGAACCAGCCGTAGACCGCGTGACCCAGGTAGGTGCCGGCCACGAAGTCGCCGAAGGTCCGCCGGAACGAGGCCCAGTCGGCGACCATCGTCGGCGTGTTGAACGGCCCCTGTTCGGCGAGGCCCACGAACGCGGGGACCGAGGTGCCGATCGCCGCCACCGGGCGGCTCCCGCCCTCGATCTCCTCGACGTACACGCCGGGCGCGAGATAGCTGGGTGCCACGTCATGCCTCCGTCAGAGCCGGTCGGTGCTGTGGGTCGGCGATGCTCAGCCGCAGCCCGGTCCCGACCGGCGGGCCCACGGGCCGCGCCATGTCGGGGGTGACCGGGACGGTGACGGCGAGGCACACGGCCGCTTTCAGCGGGATGCCCAGCCCGGCGCACAGCCCGGGCGGCGCGTCCCGCAGCGCCATGGTCACGGGCTCCGCGATGGACGCGAGGTGCTCCGGGGGCAGCACCGGATGGCGCAGGGCCATCTGGAGGACCGCGTCGAGCAGCCCGTGCGCGGCGAGCGGGTCGACCGCCCAGGCCGTCACGGCGTATGACAGCACGATGTACCGCGGCGGCGGCCGCACCCCGACGACCCGCCCGTCCTCGTCGTGCAGGCGGACCGCGCCGTGCTGCCGCCGCGTCACGTCCTCGGCGAGGTCGAACAGGGACACGTCGACCCGCACCGACATGTCCCCCACGGGCGCGTCGAGCGACAGCTGGACCTCGCGGCCCAGCTCCTCGTACAGCAACGCGCTCAGCGCCCGCCCCACCTCGGCGATCACCGGCGCCACCGACCGGACCTCGTCACGGGGGTGAGCATGCACCCCACCCCTCATCGACGAGTCATCGCCGGCTTAACGCCGCTACGGTTTCACCCCCGTGCCGAGCACCTTGTCGCCGGTGTGCGTCGCGGGCGGGAACGTGGCGACAGGGACGTTCAGCGCGGTCAGCGCGGCGTCGAGGAAGTCGCGCCAGATCGCGCCGGGCAGCGTGCCGCCGATGATCGCCCTGCCGTCCCGGTCGACGATCTTCTGCTCCTCGCTCTTGTTGCCGACCCACACGGCGACGGCGAGACCGCTGGACTTCCTGGCGGGGTCGGAGGCGGTGTAGCCGGCCATCCACGCGTGCGCGTTGTCGGTGGTCTGGGCCAGCTGCCACGCCCCGGCGGTGCCGGCGAGCTGGCGGTCGTCGTGGGTGCGCAGGCCGTACCGCTTCGGCACGCCCTGCAGGACGGCGTTCAGGTCGTCGGCCATGGCCTCGGTGAAGCCCGGGATCCGCTTCGGGTTGACGACCTCGCCGTAGGTCTTCTTGCCGTCGGTCCACACCTCCTTGAGGAAGTGCGCCTTCGTGGCGACCCCGCGGTTGGCGAACGTGGCCATGCCGGCGGCGTGGTCGAGCACCGTCACCGGGTACTGGCCGAAGCCGACCTCCGTGTTGAAGTACTTCGGGAAGACGTCCTTGCCCGACGCCTTCGCCAGATCGACCTTCACGAACCTGCCGTCGATCGAGGCCCACATGCTCCCGATCCCCGCGGCGCGGGCCGTGTCGATCACCTTCGCGGGGCCGGCCGCCGCGGCGAGCGCGAAGTACGGCGTGTTGAGCGCCATGACGGTGGCCTCGCTGAGCGTGCACCACTTCGGCGAGCCCGAGCTGCACGCCGGCGCCGCCGTGGGGTTCTCGCCGGCGTTCCTGATCGGGTTGCGGCTCGTCCGGCCGCTGCCCGGGAACTCCTGCGGCGACTCGCCGTTCCAGTACGAGTCGATGGAGTATCCGGCGCTCAGGCCGGCCGCGAGGGTGTACACGTCGAACGACGCGCCGGCAGGGTGCCCGCCGCAGCAGCTGTCGGTGCCGTCGCCGAGCACCGGGTCGGCGTAGGAGCCGGCGAAGTCGCCGCCGTTGCCGGTGTCGCCGCCGTAGTAGGCCTTGACCGCGCCGGTGCCGGGCTCGACCGCGACGAGCGCGGCCTGCAGGTTGGCGGGCTGCTTGTCCATGTTGGACTCGGCGTTGCGGCCCGCCTCGCGCACCGCGATCTGCTGTGCGGTCCTGTCGATCGTGGTGACGATCTTCAGGCCGCCGTTGCGGAGCCGGTCGAAGTGCTTCCTGCCGTCGGGCGCGGCGTCCTCGTACAGCGGCTGCCCGGTCTTCGGGTCGGTCAGCGCCGCCACCTCGCCGAGCACGTGGTGGACGATCAGCCCCTCGGGCTTGTCCATGCCGCCGGCCACCTTGGTCGCGTCCGCGCGGGCCTGCGCCGCGGTCAGCACCTTCGCCGGGTAGGCCAGCTTCTGGTCCGCGTCGGCCGGCGTCACGAAGCCGAGCTCGACCATCTGCCGTTTGATCTCGTCGAACCGCTCGTGGGCCCGCTCGGCGTCGACCGTCGGGTCGAACGGGCTGCCCTTGCCGTCGCCCTCGGGGTTGTCGACGAGCCCGGCGAGCACCGCGCCCTCGGCGGCCGTCAGGTCCTTCACCGACTTGCCGAAGTACGCCTGCGCCGCCGCCTGCACCCCGTACGCGCCGCGGCCGAAGTACATGATGTTCAGGTACTGCTCGAGGATCTGGTCCTTGCTGTACTGCCGGTTGAGCTTGGTCGCGATGACCGCCTCGCGCGCCTTCCGCGCGAACGACGTGCCTTCGAGCTCGGCCCAGCGCCGCGCGTACTGCTGGCTGATCGTCGACCCGCCGTGCCGGCCGTCGCCGGCGACATGGTTCCACACCGCGCCGGCCGCCTCCCAGTAGTCGACGCCGCTGTTGGTGTAGAACGTCGGGTCCTGCGCCGCGACGAACGCGTGCTGCACGTCGACGGGGATGTCCCCGAACGTGACCAGCGTCCGGTTGACCGAACCGATCCGCGCCATCGGCGTCGTGCCGTCGGCGTAGTAGATCGTCGTCACCCGGTCCATGGTGATGTCGCCGGGCATGGCGACGCTGTCGTAGTAGTACGTGCCCCCAACCAGCCCGAGACCGGCGATGAGGACGAGCACGAGCGCCGACCTGAGCAGGACCTTCCGCCACCGCCTCCGCCGGCCCTTGCCCGCTGGTGTCCCGGCGGCTTCCGGTGTACCGGCAGCGCCCGGCGCACGGTCCACCGCCTCCGGCGCGCCTGCGGCCTCATCCGTGCCGGCCGCGTCAGGCGCTTTCGGCGCCGGCCGCTCGCTGCTCTGGTCGTCGTCCATGTCGTCTGCCCCGTCGTCGAATGGCCATCGATCGCCACAGATCGTACAGACAGTGAACGGATCCGGGGGAACCTGCGTGTTTGAGTACATGACAGTGACACACAGCAACGACGAAGTGCTCGCGAGGCTGATCGGGCGCACCGCGGAGGCGTCATCGGCGTTCATCCGCGGCGACGTCCGCCGCTACGTGGAACTGCTCCCGCACGCGGCCGGATACACGCTCATGCCGCCGTACGGCGAGGTCAGGCACGGCGTCGACCACTCCGGGGAGTCCCTCGACGCGACCGCCCGCTGGTTCCAGGGCGGCGAGTGCTCGCTGGAGGTCGTGCGCGCCGACCGCTCCGGCGACCTGGCGGTGATCGTGGCGATCGAACGGCAGCACGGCGTAGTCGGCGGCCTGCCGCTGCAGGACTGGTCGCTGCGGGTCACGCTGGTGTTCCACCGCTCGGGTGACACGTGGGCCCTCGCCCACCGGCACGCCGACCCGCTCGTGCACCCCATCGACCACGACCAGCTCTCCCGACTGGCCCGCGGCGCCGTTTGAGCCTTCGCGGCCCGGGCCTCCGACTGCCCCGCGGCGTTACTTGTGGCCTTCCCCCTCTCGGTCCTCGGCGGCGCGGCCAGGGCGGTCGACAGGGTGCGGGCGGTGTCGATGAGCCGCACGTGACTGAACGCCTGCGGGAAGTTCCCAACCAGCCGGCACTCGGCCGTCACCGGCCGCCACGACGAGCTCGGCGCGGGTCGCCAGGTTCTCCCCGTGCGTCTCCACCGGCGTCCGCAGCCACACCGCGTCCGGCTCGGCCACCCGCGACGAGGGCGCCCTGCTCCCGGTACACCCACGGGACCACCTTGCCGTAGTCGAACCGCAGCCGCAGGTCCACGCACATCGGCACCCGCCCGCTGACCCCTTCGACGATCCGCACCACGTCGGGCGCCTGCCCGCGCGGCGGCATGAAGTCGATGAGCCGCACCACCCCGTCCCCACCGCTGGCCTTGTCGTCGTGACGGAAGCGTTCCAGCGGCGCCAGGAGACGGAGTTCGCCCGCTGGTAGCAGGCTGCCTGCGCCGCGTGCCAGCCGGCAGCCTCGTGTCAGTGGTGTTCCCGACCGGCGTCGACCGCCTCCAGCGGGGACGGTCTCCATCAAACGCTGGCTCGCCGGCCCGCTGCGGTTGGCGCCGCCTCTACAGTGCCGTCGGTGATCGCAACAACAAACCGGTCGTCCCGCCACTGGCACCCGCCAGGTTCACCGGCGGCGCCTGTACGTCGCCCGGCCGGGCCTCGGTGCCTGCCGCATTCAGGACTCCGCTCGCCGCTGGTCGATGCGTGCTTGCATGGCCTCGAACATCGCGTGCGCCCGCGCCTCGTGCTCGTCGATCTGCGCCTCCACCGCGGCGATGATCAACTCACTCTGCGCGCCGGACCGGGCGTGCCGGAGCACCGCGTAGGCGAGCTGGTCGATGTCCTCCGGATTGAGTGGTAGCCGCCACCGGCGCACGAACGGCCCCAGCGCTGTCGCGGCGTCGAACATCTCACGCTCGGTCGGCTCGGTCGGCGGGGACGGTTCGGTCGTCACGCCCCAGGTATACACCGCGCCGTGACTCCCGGCGCATGATGGGCGGATGACACTGCGGCGCGAGGTCGGCGTGGAGGGATCGCGTGACGCCGGAGATGTCTGGGACCGTTACGTCAGGCCCGCGCGATGGCCGGAGTGGTCGCCCCAGATCCGCTCGGTTGAGTACGGCCGGGAGCGCCTGGCGCCGGGGACGTCCGGGGTCGTGCACGGTCCTGCCGGACTGCGGGTGCCCTTCCAGGTCGTTGACGTCGACGAGGCCGGGCCGGTCCGCGTGTGGGCGTGGACGGTGAAGGCGGCCGGGGTCCGGTTGCACCTCCGCCACACGGTCCGGGCCACCGCGGGTGGCACGTGGACGGGGCTCACCATGGAAGGCTTCGCGCCCGCCGTCCTCGCCTACCTACCGGTCGCCCGCCTGGCCTTGCGTCGGCTGATGCGGTGACCGCCCGCTGTCGGCGGCCCGTGTCGCGCCGACGCGCCAGGCCCGTGGGGATTGCGGGCCTGGCGCGTCGGGCCGGACTCCTACGAGACCGTGCGGGCTGCGCTGGCGTCAGTACCGCAGCGGCTGGACACAGACCCTGCTGTCCGCCCAGCCGCTGCGGTACTGACCCCCGGCGGCGCGGTCCTGCTCGATGCTCAGTTCAGCGTGCAGACCGCGACGCAGACCGTCACCGTGTCGGCCTCGGCGGCAAGTCGACGGACCTGACCGTCGCTGGCACCGTAGACCCCAGCGGCTGGACCCAGGTCCGTCTGTCAGCCCAGCCCCGCACGGTCTCGTAGGACCTTCGGCAAGGTGCGCCAGGCCGGGCCGTCCTGCCGCCGCTGCGTCGCTATGGGCTGCTGTCGCGAAACCGAAATATCCGCCCATCCGCGGAAGTCTCAATAGACGCCGACGCGAATCGTGCCGTCTGGGTCAGGAAGGTAGCCCTGCAGGTTCACCGCAGGATCATCGCTCCAGAACGGCGGATACGGACCGAACGCGATCGTGGCCCCGTCGTGCTCGGCGAACCAGTCGACCAGATCGGCCACGGTGTCCGGCTCCGGCGCCCAGGCGACCATGTCGTCGTGGAGCTCGGGGCCGTCCGCGGCGAGGACCCCGAACACGAGCTCGGCATCCCCGACAAGTTGAGCGAGAGCGAGTTCCAACTGGGCGGACGACGCCTGTCCACGGTAGGACAATTCAGGGCGGACGAAGACCGTGTAGGAGTCCGACGGCTTCCCCGCCCGGAGCGCATGATCCAAGTCGGCGAGGGAGCGAAGCAGATACAACGCACGACTCCCAGCTCCGCCGGCCACCCGGTGCAACAGTACCGATTCGCCCTGATCTGCCAGTACCTGCGCGATCTCAGTGCGCATCTGCGCATCGACGATCGATCTGTGAGTTGGCATGCGGCTCAGGCTACGCGCCGGCGGCCGTAGGCGACCGCCGACGCAACCGGCGTCCGCCTACCGGCGGGTGCAGGGGCAGCAGATGCCGGTCCGGGAGCCCGGGCCGGGTTCGTCCCGCGAGGCGTATTCTCGGCGGGATGATCAGTGTCAACCCGCGCCTCGTCCGGGACGACAAGCCGGTCGAGCGGGCGACGTCCCTCGCTCTTCCCGGCGAGTTGACCGCGCTCATCGTCGCGATCCATGGTGCCGCGGCGGTCGAGATCCCCGCTGACTACGCCGAATTCGTCCGTACCGATGGTGGCGGCCTGTGGACCCTGGACCAGAACGGTGCTCCGGACCCGTACGGCTGGGAGGTCCACCGGTTCTCCACGGCGCTCGCGGCCACCGCGGGGCTGTACGAGCGGGCCGTCACGGAGCAGGAGGACGCTCCGGACTGGGAGCACAAGGCGTCGATCGCGTCGATGCGCAAGGCCGGCTTCTGGCTCGAGATCGGTGGGTACGGCTGGCGGCACCTGCACTACCTGTGCTGCGATCGGTCCCGGGACCAGTACGGCAAGGTCTACGACCTCAACGACGGCGACCCCACCACCGGCATGGTCCCCGATGTGGTCTGGGGCACCTTCAGCGAATACATCAGCTGACACCGAGCGCGCATCGCCAGGTCGTGTCTCCGCTCTGTGACATGCAGTCGTCCGATCAAAGGACTCGGTCACCGGCACCGCACCGCCGGCGGCGTCCCCGAACGCCACGCAACGCGCGTCGGACACCACGACCACGGTCACCGCGTCCGCAACCACGCCCCAGACCAGCAGCCGATCCCCGCCGTCGCCGCCGCGCCGAGCCCCGCGACGCCGAGCAGGAGCACCTGGCGGGTGGCCGTCACACCGCCCCTCGCCGGCGGGAGAGGCGCGGTCGACGGGGAACATTGCGGGCGCGACACCCGCCGCGAGCGCAGGAGCGGGCAGCTTCACCGGGTCGGGCGGGAACGGCTGGCCCGCAGTCAGCAGCGCCTGGACGACCAGCAGGGCCGCCTCGTTGAACGCCCGGGCATGCTCGGTGTGGATGGCTGCGGCCCTGGTACAGAGGTCGAGCACGCCGGACTCCACGGACAACTTCCGGGCGGCGTCGTACACCGTCGTCGCGAGGTTCTCCAGCGAGGCCGCCGTCTGCGGCAGCTTGACGACGTCGCCGCCGGCACTGGGCGACGGCGCCATCAGGAGGGCAGGACCAAGACGAACCTTCCCAATCCCTTCGTACCGAACCGACCACCACCCCCCCCCCGGGCATATCATCTGAAACCGTGACGGTTGCCGTGATCCTCGCCGACCTCGACCAGTGGCTCGCCGTGAACGCACCCCGGACACTGTCCCTGCTGCACCCCCCGGCGAGCCAGGAGCAGCTGCAGGAGCTGGAGTCGCGGCTCGGGTTCGCGCTTCTGCCCGAGGTCGCGAGCACCCTGCGCTGGCACAACGGGGCAACGGAGGAGATGGGCGGCTTCCAGCTGGCGCCGACCTACTGGCTCACCGACGCGGCCCGTGTCGCGGGTGACGCCAGTCGCCTGAGGGCAACCGCTCGCGCATCCAACCCGGAGGCATGGGACGTGCACTGGGTGCCGCTCGCTGCCGACCGGTGCGGCGGCTACCTGGTCGTCGACCACACCCCAGACGTGGACACCGGTCGAACCTTTCTCTGGGAGCCCGAGAACGGCGAGGATGCGATGGGGTCATGGACGGGTCTTGCGGAGCTCTACAGCGAGCTCCGGTCCGCGCTGCTGGGTGGAGCACCGTGGCAGGACAACAGCTACCAGCTGGTCGACGGTGGGGTGGAGTGGGAGTAGGAGTAGGGCTCGCGTCATCCGACCCGACCGCGAAACAGGACGGCACGACGGACGGGCGGGTTGTCAGCTGTTCGGCCGATTCGGGTGCCAACCGATCCGTAATAGCGGACATACCTGATGTAAGGCTTGGAAAACCTCCTAGCGTGACTTTTGCGCTCTTGCCCGAATATTCGGACTTCAACGGCAGCTCACCGTCATCGCGGAGAAGCTCGGGCTCACCGACGCCACCGACCTCGACCCGCGCAGCGTCAACCTGCGGGCACTGGCCACCCTGGCGTACCTGCGCGGCACCGGACGACCCGGCGCCGGCCCGTAGCCGGGGGCTTCGCGGCCGCACCCGGGCGGTCCGTCCCCGGGGTGTCAGCGATCCACGAAGCCGGCGCAGTCGACCGTGTACGTAGCGCGCGGTGACGTCATGCGGTTGGGCGAGGTGACCTCGACCCAGAACTGGACCGTACGGTGCAGCTGGTCCTTGCTGATGCTGATGGCGTAGTGCCCGCCACCGCCCAGCGACTCGCCACGGAGGCTGCGAAGGTCGCGAATCGCGCTGGACAGACCGTCGCTGTTGCGCACCAGGATGCTGGCCGTGCCGGGCCCGTCGAAGACGAGGCGGAACTCCACCACCGCGTCGGTCCTGGAGGTGCACCAGTCGCCCGGCTCGCCCGACCGGTTCTGCAACAGCTTGATCGAGGCGTTCGTGACGTGCCCGCCGGCCTGCGCCGGCGCCGTCGTCTGCGCCGGCGGCTTGGCCGGCCCGGTGGTCCTGGTCGCCGCGGGCGTGGCGGGCGCGCCGCTGGCCTGCGCCGCCGGGGCTTCGGCGCTCGCCGGCGCGGTCGGCGTCCCGGCCGGCGACTCGGTCGCAGGCACGGCGCCCGGGGACGGGCTGGACCCGGCCGGGGCCGGGCCGGCGGCGCCGTCCTCGCCAGGGGTGCAGGCCGCGGCCCCTGCAACGAGGACAGTGCAGAGAGTGAGGACACCGGCGGACCGGCGCAGCCGGTCCGCCACGGCCCGCCGGTCGCTGGTCACGCGCGAATGCTAGACGATCGACGCCTCGAATCCCGCAACGCCCAGAGCACCGGCTGCGTCGTCGTCCCGACGACGTGATCGACCTGCACGCCGCGCTCGACCATGAGTTCCTCAACGTCGCGACAGGACAAGCTGAACCGCGGATACCAGCGCACCCGCGACGACGATCACCTCCGGCGGGAACCGGAAGCCGACAAACGCCGACTTCGGCGGCAGCCACGGGCGCGGGCGGATTGCTCCATCAAGGCGGGGGAAGCTCACAACTGCTGGAGATCCTGGCAACAGCTGACGCCAAGCCTCCGAAGGACTGGAACTCCTGGGCACGGATCCGGCTGGCCGTCCGCCTCGCCCGTGACGCGGACGACCCTGACCTGCTAGATCGGCTCCTACTCCTGGCGGACAACGACACCTGGGACGGCTCGACCCGAATGCTGGCGGCGTCAACCGCGTTCGCAGCCAGCCCAGCGAGGTCGCGCACGAACTGACGCTTCGGCTCGCCGAACGCGGCATCATCGTGAACCGCGAGGTCATGGTCAAACCGACGGATCCCCTCACCGGAGCTGGGGAACGAACCGACATCCTCGTCGAAGCCACAACACGCACCAAGACCACCGACGAAACCACCGCCAACCGCGTAGCCGTCGTCATCGAGATCGAAGGCTCATGGAACAAGGAGATATCCGCTAAGCGCACAGCACCTCTACGAGGAGGATCGTCGCCGTGCCGTTCTGCACCGCGGCACGCTGCGCATCCGACAGATCAGCGCGCTCGAACACGAGCTTGCGCCTATCGTCGCGGAGCTCGGCGGCCTTTCCCAGCCGGTAGACGACCACCGACGCGGACGGTGTCACCCCTTCGGGCTGGTATCCGCTGGCGACTGCGTCGTAAGCACCGTAGCTGCCCAGTTGCGGCGAATCCCGCAACTTCACTTGGTGCAGGTGGAACGCCTGGATCGGGTCGACGCCGACCGGCCCGACCAAGTACGTCCTCGACACGTCCTCGACGCGGTCATACCAGCGATGCGTCTCCTCGAAGCCGTCAACGCGGAGCCCGGCGACGCATGGCGGCGGCTCCGACCGCACATACCACCAGACCCCGACCGCGCCGACCAACATCACGCCGACCGCCACCGCCAGGACCGTGACAAGGCGACCGATCCGTGGAGACCTCACACCGCCCTCGACCGGCTCAGGTGCGCTCAACAGTTGCTACCACCCGTCTGCGTACAGACCAAATACATCGCCAGCGGAAGATTGTTCCGGACGTCCTGCGCATAATTGGCATAGCCCGGAAGGTTGTGCCGCTCTTCGGGCTTGGTCAGCGCATCTCCTACCTTGGGCTCACCATGCATGTGGGACATCCCAGCCAGATCATACGCCGTCAATCCCGTCCCGCCGGCCTCGGCCATCCCGTTGTACTTCGTGACGTTACCTTTGAGCCGAACGGCGAGGACGGTGATCGACAGCTCGTCGTCGTAGATCATTTCTTCATACGAACGACCGGCAAGCTGGTCCGGGTTGTCGCTGACTTGCTTGTTGAACACCTCCTTGGTGACGTTCGCGATCCCGATCGATGCGCCGCGCTCACCGAACCAGTCCTTCTTGAGCCCCCGACGGTAAAATTCCGTCCCGGCAAGCGTCCCGAGACCCCCGAGGAAGAACGTCCCGCCCACCGTGAGTGCGACGGTCGTCGTCCACGGGTTGGCCTGGGCCGCCCACATTGCTCGCGAGTCGATGATCGTCCGGTCGTAGAACGTCGAGGCCTCCTGCATCAACAGCGCCAGCAGGTAGGCGGCATCGACGCCGACCTCTGCCGCGATCCGGATGACGTCCTCGGTCTTCGCCAGGAGATCCGGGTTGCACGAGCCCTTCCTGGCCTGGGCGCACAGGTCCTCGAACTTCGGCTTCGGGGCGGCCCGCGGCCGGTAGTAGGTCTTGTATCTCGATACAAGGGCTGATCGAGGGATTGACCGGCAGCCGGCCCGGACAGGAGTCCAAGCCGGTGCCGCCGAGGCATTCGGCCACCTCGACAGCATCGACCCCTGACGGTCGCGCAGGCTCGCCCGCCAAGGCTCACCACTCAGGATCGGTTGACCTCCGATGAAGCGCCCAGTAGAGACAAAGCATGCGGTTACTCATCCTCGACGGCACACGATTCCCGGGTCGCGCCATTGACGACTGCTTCGACGCACTCGCCGCCACAACCGCCACGTGCGAACGCATCGACGGTTACGAGCCGTTCAACGATGGCGCGCTCCCACTCCCAGCGTGATCTACGGCTACCGGAACGCGTCAGCAGTGGACATCGACTGAGACGTCACGATCAGAAGATTCAACGCGGTCAACAAAATGGCCAGCCGGGCTGGCCTTTACAAAGTCGGGACGGCGGGATTCGAACCCACGACCCCCCGCCCGGAGTGGGCGAGGCCCAGACAATGAGCGCACAATCGCGCGACTGGTCGAGTTGAGAGGTCTCGAACCCTGGACCCTCAACGGTCGCGCCGAGCAGGTCGCCCGCGGCGCGACCGGGGTCGCCAGGTGGCCCCCTCTCCGGTGGTGACTCCGGTCGCGCGCGCGTGCCCCCGTTGCGGGTCAGGTCTGGCGGAGTGGGGGCATGGGGATGGGGATCTGGTAGGCGGTGGCGCCGGCGCCGATGCCGCCTTCGCAGGTGTTCGGGGGGACGGTGCCGATGCCGCGGGTGGCTGGGCGTTCGGCGGCCCAGAACATGTAGCCGAGCAGGCCGGCGGTGGTGCCGGCGCCGTTCGGGGCGGCCGACTGGACGAAGGTGCCGGTGGAGCGTTGCAGCGACGTGGCGTAGCTGGTGCACTCGGGCAGTGGGCGGCTGCCCTGGGCGACGTACAGGCCGCCGGTGAACTTGGCGGGGGCGAGCGGCGGGACCACCGGGTTGTAGGTGGGTTTGCCGTCGATGTGTTCCTGCCAGTTGGCGATCGCCGCGCTCGCTGACGGTTGCTTCGAGGGGACCATGGCGTTGGCGTAGTCGAGGACCGGGCGGTCGGTGCGCAGCCAGTCGGCGGTGGCCTTGCGGTTGAGGGCGATGAGCCACCGGTCGCCGGCCGCGACGTCGATGGTCAGGCGGGCCGCCGGGTCGGCGCCGGACGCGTCGTAGGGCAGGGCCGCGCGGTACGCGTCGATGAAGGCCTGCAGTCCGGTCAGGTTGGGGGCGGTGTTCTCCTCGTAGTCGATCTCGATGCCGACGCCGAGACGGCGGGCGACGGCGGCGGCGTTGCGGCCGAGCTGTGCGGCGTTCGAGGTGAGGGCCGCGTTCCACGCGTCGGTGTACGTGATGCCGCCGATCGACAGCATGACGCGGATCCCGCGGCCGGTGAAGTAGCCGACGATCTCCGGGGTCATGCCGCGTGGGACGCCGGCCACCGTCGTGGCGTCGTCGGTGAGGTTCAGCAGCTTCCCCGGGTCGACGAAGCTCAGCACCACGACGTTGACCGACGGCCGGCCGTCGCCGCGGTCGACCAGCCAGTGGTTCTGGGCGTCGAACGCCGCCACGGTCCGGGCGGTGCCCCAGGTGCAGAAGTCGTTGCCGCAGTGCCACGCGCCGTAGATCTGCGGTGGCGTCACCGCCGCGGCCGCCGGCCGGGCGAGCGCGACAAGCACGGCGGTGACCAGGATGGGTAGCGCGGCGAGCACAGCGAGTATTCGGCGCATGCAAAGAAGGTAAACACTGGATCGACGGCTGTACACGGCCGCGGCCCGCAGCGATATACGGAGCGAAAGCGTTACACCGCGGGGAGTCGCGCGGCGCGGACGAGAACCTGGAGCCGGCCCACCTCGGTGCCGTCGCGGCGCAGACGGACGCCGCGGACCTGGAGCCATGGCTCGCCGTCGAACTCGATGGGGCCGGCGCGGTCGACGGACTCGACCCGGATGCGCAGCTCACCGGTGCCGTACCGGTAGTCCTGCTCGTCCAGCACGACGACGAAGACGCGTGCCGTCATGGCACCGGTCGGCAGCGTTCGGGTGCTGTCATGTGCATGGCGCCGAGCCTATGCCGGCGTCGTGCCCGGCGACCTCAGCTAAATCGATGCAACACTCGGCTTCTCGACAGGGCCGTGGTCGCCCGCGGGCCGTGGGCGGCTGCCTGATCGGACACATCCGCGCGACGATCGTGTCCGCCGGTGCTGCTCAGCGGGGGTGCGGGCAGGTCCGGCCGGGCCGTTTGCAAAGATCGGATCATGCCGTCGTCACCGCCCGAGGAAGCAACACCGCCCGAGGACCTGGCAGTACCCGACGAGGAGACGGCCCCGACACCCGGCCAGAGGACGACGCGCAGCGCCGTGGCGGCGCCCGAGCAGAAGAACGACGTGGCGGCGCCCGAGGAGGTGGCGACCGGGACCTGGCGGAGCCGGTGGCTGCGGCTGCTGCTCGTCGTCGTCTCCGTGGTGGTGCTGGCGGCGATCGGCCTGCGTGGGCGGCTCCCCGACCCGCAGGACCTGCTCAACTCGCTGACCAATGCCTCGTGGGGCTGGGTCGCCCTGGCCGTGCTGCTGCAGGCCGGGTCGGTCGCCGCGTTCGCGGGGCAGCAGCAGTACCTGTTCTCGGCGCTCGGCGTCCGGATCCGCCGCCGCCGGGTGCTGGCGATCACCCTGGCCCGCACCGCGATCTCGATCTCGGTCCCGGCCGGCGCCGCGGTCTCCACCGGCTACGCGATCCGCGAGTACGAGCGCGCCGGCGCCCCCAAGGAGCTCGGCGCGGTCACCGCGATCGTGTCCGGTCTCGCCTCGATCGGCGGCCTCGCGCTCATGTACGTGGCGGGCGGCGCCGCCCTGGCCGCGTACGGCACCACGACGTCCCTGACCTGGCGTCCTCTGGCGATCGTGGCCGGGATCGTCGCCCTGACGGCCGCCGTCATCGTCCTCGGCCGGCGCCTCATCGACGCCAAGCCCGCCGACCCGCGGAGGCCCCCGCCGAAGGGCCGGATCCGCCGGTACGTGCAGCGCCTCCTCGCCTCGGCCCGGGAGGCGTGGCGGGCGGGTGCCGGCCTGCGCGCCCGCGACTGGTGGGCCGTCATCGCCTACGCCGCCGCGAACTGGGTGACCGACCTGTGCTGCCTGGCCGCCTGCACGTATGCGCTGGGCCTGCCGGTGGCGCTGCCCGCGCTGGCCGGCATCTACCTCGGCGTCCAGATCGTCCGGCAGGTGCCGCTGTCCCCGGGCGGCATCGGCGTGATCGAGACCGCCCTGGTCGCGGGCCTGACCGCGTCGGGCGCGACCGCCATCGCCGCGACCGCCGCCGTCCTGCTCTACCGCCTGCTCTCGTGCTGGCTGCTCATCCCGCTCGGCGGGGCCGCCGCGGTCGTCCTGCGCCGCCCCCGCCCGGACCGGTCACCGTGAAGCGGTCGTCCTGCGCCACCCCGGCAGCAACCCACCGGCGGGTGACCTACCCCAGCGGGAACGGGGAGAAGTGCCGGCCGTCCGCCGACTGGTACAGCACCCCGCTGGGCTGGTCGAACGCGGAGAACACGCCGCCCACGGACCGGCGACCGGCATCGCGGTCGCCGGCAGCCCGTCGAGGTCCACAGGCTCGTAGGCGCCCGCGCGCAATCCCACGTACCACAGCCGCGGCGGCGCGTCCCAGGGCACGCTTTGCAGGCCGAGCAGGTGGGTGTTGTCCGCGGTGACGAACGAGCGGTAGAAGGTCTCGGACGGGTCCAGGCTGATCGCGGCGCCGGCGCGCGCCCAGCCGTCGCGCGAGGAACCAGCCGATGCCGCGGTCGGCGATCTGGCGGGCCCGGACCGCCCGGCCAGCTGCGAACGCCGTGGTGATCTCGTTCCAGTGATCATCGAGTGCGAGCCGACGATAGGCCGTGAGGGCGCGTTCGAGCTGGCGCAGCGCCGCACTCGGTGATGATCGGCCGGCTCGGGCGTTGGATGCGATCGCGCCGCACCTGGACGGGATCGTCGGGACGGTCGTCGTCATCCAGGCGCATGGCACCTCCTCGCCCGCTCAGGTGCACCGGACCGCACCCAGGGGTTGCCCGCCGCCGGCAGATTGTCGCAAGCGTCAGGCCCGTACCCGGTCCAGCGACCGGGTACGGGCCTGACGGTGTGCGGTCAGATCCAGCGGGGCGGGCTGGCGGGGCTCTCGTGCCAGCGGCGGTCCAGCGCCGTCACCACGTACGTGTAGTGCTTGCCGGGTTCGGCGGTCGTGTCGGTGAACGAGGTGCCGCGGACCGTGGCGATCAGGTTCGTGGCGTCGGCCAGGTCGCAGGCACGGGCCGCGGTCGTGCCGTCGAGGCGGTACACCCCGTAGGACGTGACCTCGGCGAACGGGCCGGCGCCGTTCGCGGTGGGGCGCCACCGCAGCTCCGCGCCGGCCGAGGTGCGCCGGGCGCCGGTGATGACCGGGAAGAGCAGCGGCTTGGCGGGACCCCAGGCCGGCGGGAACGCCGGGCGGGTGTGGTGCTCGGCGGCGAGGATGGTCTCGGACCCCAGCCGGTTCGCCCGGACCTGGACGGCGCTGAAATGCACGTCGCCGAGGACCTGTGGGTACTGGCGGTTGAACGTGAGGTGGTTGGACAGTTCGTTGGGGTCGAACCAGGCGGCGGGCTGGCCCGCGGCGGCCACCTTGTAGTCGGCCTGGCCGATGTAGAGCTGCACGTCGGTGCCGGCGACGACGTCCGCCCACCACGGCACCAGCTTCGCGTAGTCGGCGACGGCGAAGCCGATGTTCCAGTACACCTGCGGCACGATGTAGTCGACCCAGCCTTCCTTCACCCACTTGCGGGTGTCGGCGGAGTTGGCGTCGTAGGACTGGGTGCCGTTGGTGTCGGAGCCGAGCGGGTCGGCGGCCTTGTTGCGCCAGATGCCGAACGGGCTGACGCCGAAGCGGACCCACGGCTTGGCGGCGTGGATGCGGCCGTCGAGCTCGCGGATGAGCTGGTCGATGTTGTCGCGACGCCAGTCGGCCTTGGTGGCGAAGCCGGCGCCGTACTGGGCGAACGTCGCGTCGTCGCCGAAGTCCTGGCCGGCGGCGGGGTACGGGTAGAAGTAGTCGTCGAAGTGCACGCCGTCGATGTCGTACTTCGTGACCGCGTCCATGACGGCGTCCTCGACGAAGGCGCGCACCTCGGGGATGCCGGGGTTGAAGTAGAGCCGGCCGGCGGCGTTGTTCACCGGGTAGGGCACGGCCCAGTCGGGGTGGACCCGCAGCGGGCTGTTGGCCGGCAGCTTCGACACGTCGGTGCCGGCGCCGCCGGGTGCGGGCATGCTCGCCCGGTACGGGTTGAACCAGGCATGGAACTCCAGGTTGCGCGCGTGCGCCTCGGACACGAGGTACGCGAGCGGGTCCCAGCCGGGGTCCTGGCCGGCGACGCCGGTGAGGTACTGCGACCACGGCTCCAGCGGCGACGGCCAGAACGCGTCGGCGTGCGGGCGGACCTGCACGATGACGGTGTTGTAGTTGAGCGACTCGGCGAGGTCGAGCCAGCCGTCGTACTCGGCCTTCAGCTCGGCCTCGGATTTGCCGGGCGCGGAGGGCCAGTCGATGTTGACGACGCTGGCGATCCACATCGCCCGCATCTGGTGCTTCGGCGTGGCCGGGTCCGTCACGCAAACCACCGGTTCGGTGGCGACCGCGGCCGAGGCGGGTGCGGTCGCCACGAACGCGGCGGCCAGGCAGAGTAAGGCGGAAAGACGGGCGAACATCAGGGTCACCTTCACGAGAGCCAGTTGGACGAGCCCGGGACCCGCGGCCAGTGCGCGGTGGACGGGGCGATCAGGTAGGCGATGCCGCCGCTGCCGGAGGCGACGGTGCCGTTCGCGCGGTACCGCTTCGTGCGCAGCCACACCTGCTCGAACTCGGTGCGGCTGTAGACGTTGCGGACCGCGTCGTTCGACGAGGACGCCGGGTCGTTGACGATCACGTCACCGGTGGCGGTGAAGCCGACGATGACGAACAGGTGCCCGGAAGTGGAGTAGTTCGCGGCGGTCAGCTCGGTGGCGAGGAACGACTGCGAGGTGACGACGGGGATGCCGGCCGCGATGAAGCGCTCGGCCTCGTCGAGGGAGTGCAGCCGGGTCACGATGCCGGTGAGGCCGTAGGTGGCCGCGTAGGCGGTGTTGAACGGCCAGTTGCCGGCGCCCTCGTAGGTGTAGTCGTAGGTGCTGCGGGCCGCGTTGTCGACCTGCGGGTCCGGGTCGGTGGGGTCGACCCAGGCGAGGTCCTCCGGACGGGGGTGCTTGCCCCAGTACTCGACGACCATCTCCGTGGACGTCGGCGAGCACCAGGCCTCGCCACCGTTGTCGTACTCGGGGTAGTGGCCCTCGTGGATGTTCTGCGAGTAGCGCGGGACCGCCAGCTCCCGGCCCCAGGCGATGTGCCCGGCGCTGGCCGGCACGGTGAAGCGGTCCGGCACGTTGGAGGCCATGGCCCCGGCGAGGTAGACGCGCGGCGCCGCGGTCGTGCCCGCCTTGCGGTACAGGGTGAGCCGCAGCCGGTAGGACTGCAGCAGCACGCCGGCCGAGGCGTCGTCGATGGAGAAGGTGTCGGTCCAGATCGACGAGACGCCGTCGCTCTGGCCGTCGACGGTGGCGCGGTGGATGTCCTGGTCACCGCTCGCCCACTTGCCCATGACGTACCGCGGGGTCGCCCGGCCGTCGGTGTAGGTGCCCTCCAGCTCGACCTGCAGCCAGGTCCCGGCCGGGGTGTCGGCGTTCCAGGACGCGACCAGCTCGCTGGCGCCGAAGCCGACGCGCTGCACCGGCGAGGTCCAGGTCGCGTAGTCCCAGCCGTCGGCGGTCCCCGCGGCACCGCCGATGGTGAGGAACGGCTTGCGGCCCGGCACCGCCCGGGTGCCCTCGCTCCTGCCGCTGAGCCACTGCGGGAAGCTCTGCCAGGCGTGGAACGTGATCTGCTCGTCGTGGACCGGGCTGCCCGGGTGTGCCACCGCGGGTGCCGCCGGGAGCAGCGACGCGGCTGCGAGCACGACGATGGCGACAATGCGTCTCATGCCGCCCCCTCCGCTGCGCTCCGGCGCCGGCCTGAGCCCACCCCGCATTCCTGATGAGCGGCCCGAGCCGCTCCGCTGACCGCTCATTACCGCTCCTAGGGAAGGAACGACGGCAGGATCTGCACGTCGTCCAGGTTGACGAACATGACCCGGTGTCCGAACTGGACCTGCGCGTACCGGTTCTGGCCGCGGATGACGGTCCAGTCGCCGGGCGAGGAGCCGTCGAAGGTCACGGCCCGGTAGTACTCGCCGGGCACGATGCCGCCGAGGGTGTAGCGCTGGCCGGCGGCGAAGGTGTACTGCAGCGGCGTGATCGCCTGGACCGGCACGCCGGCCGGGTAGGCGGTCGCCTCCGGGTAGGCGCGCCCGTACACGGGGATCGTCGCCTTGCCGGCCTTGGGGGTGACCACGAGGCCGGTCGACCACTTCGCCGCGGGGCGCGCCGGCGGGTTGAGGAACCAGCCCTTCTGGCCGAGGTACCAGATCGCGGTCCAGTCGCCCTGCCGGTCGGCGACGGCGTAGGTCTGCCCGGCGGCGGCGCGGGCGCCGTGGTCGGAGACCTGCATCGTGGCCGGTTCGCCGCCGGGACGCAGGCCGATGTCGCTGAGCAGCGGCGCGTCCGCGGCGGGCGCGGTGCGCAGCAGCACCGACGAGGAGCCGTGCGGCGGGCAGGGGGTGTCCGGCGTGCCCGTGCACCCGGTGAACGGCAGCTGGTTCTGCCCGTAGTCCGGGTCGATCGTGACGAGGCCGGTCCGCGGCGTGCCGAACTGGACGAACGGCGCGTGCAGCAGGTCGAAGTAGTGGCTCCAGTCCCAGTACGGGCCCGGGTCCCAGTGCATGCCCCTCACCGTCGACGGCACGGTCCCCGGCACGTTGTCGTGGCCGATGATGTGCTGCCGGTCGAGCGGGATGGCCAGGCGCGCCGCAAGGTAGCGCACGAGCTTCGCCGACGAGCGGTACATCGCCTCCGTGTACCAGGCGCCCTGCTGCGCGGCGTAGCCCTCGTGCTCCAGCCCGACGGACTTGGCGTTGACGTACCAGTTGCCGGCGTGCCACGCGACGTCCTTGGTCTTCACGTGCTGGGCGACGTGCCCGTCGACGGAGCGCAGCGTGTAGTGCCAGCTGACGTACGTCGGGTCCTGCACGAGCTTCAGCGTGGTGTCGTAGCTGGCCTCGGTGTCGTGGATGACGATGTACTCGATCCGCTGCCGGGCCGGGCGGTCGCTGAGGTCGTGGTTGCCGTAGTCGCCGTCGCCGAACTGCTCGTACGGTGCGGGAATCCACTCGCACGAGATGTCCACCGGGCACTCGAGGCCGTCCGGGCGGGCCGGCGGCCGGCGCAGGCCGAGCCGGTCCAGCCACGCCGTGACGGGGCTGATCCTGGGCTGCGCGGCGAGCGTCACGAGCTGGCCGTCGTCGGTGGTACGGCTGGCGCCGTCCCGCAGCGTCGCGTACACCTCGTCGGCGAACGCGGCCGCGGCGTCGGTCGTGTCGGCGCCGCTGTACTTCGCGACGGCCCCGTACCAGGCGGCCGGGTCGCTGGCAGCGCCTCCGGGTGCGCCGGCGTCGCGCTGGTACTGGGCGAGCAGGGCGGCCCCGCCGTTGATGTTGGCGGCCGGGTCGGTTCGCAGCGCCGTCTCCGACGCGCCGGTGAGCTCGGCGGCCCGGTCGAGGGTCTGCAGCGCCGGGCCGCCCGCGCCGGAGGTGACGGCCGGGACGGTCTTCGGGGCGCGGGAGTCGTCGCCGCGCGCGTCACCGGTGTCGTGGTGCGGCTGGCCCGTGGTGGTGAGAGCGGCGGCGAGCGCCGCGGCGTCGGTGAGGTGCATCGGGCCGTACCCGGCGCTGGTGCTGGGCGCGCCGCGGTTGGTGTCCCACCGGGACTCCAGATAGGACACGGCGAGCAGGACGCCGACCGGGACGCCCCAGGTGGCGGAGGCGTCGGCGTATGCGGCCTGGCGAGTGGCCGGCGCGGCGGTGGCGGGGGCGGCGGGCACCGCGGTGGCGGTGGACACCAGGGCGACCGCGGCGCCGAGCATGAAGGACCTGCGGCGAAGGCGCATCGAACCTCCTGACTGCGGATGGCTGGGCACAGCGTGACGCATAGCAATCTTTGACGTCAATCCCTAACGGCGAGTTGCCTCAAAGCGTAGGGAACCTACGGGATTGCGGAGCGATCTCAACCGATTTGTCCGGAACGGTATGAACAAGAACGGACAGCAAGGTATGCAGATCCGTTACGGCGGACCAGTGACTGCGGAAGGTTTGTAGATTACCTTCACTGGTACGTCGCACGTCGACGGTTACCTACAGTCGATGTCGTCGATGCCGGGGAGGTGGGTGGCGTCATGAGCGTCGTACCACTGGAATCGGAGCGGGTGGACCCGCCGGCCGTGGACCGCGAGCCGGCCGGCGGGATCGCCGCGCGGTCGCTCACGCAGGCGGTCTGGCTGCGCCTGCGCCGCGACCGCACCGCCCTGGCCAGCGGCGTCGTGTCGGCGGTGCTCGTCGTCGTGGGCCTCGCCGCGCCGCTGATCGAGAAGGCGTACGGGATCGGCCCGCTGGACTCGTTCAAGGACGACCTGGACCGCTTCGGCATGCCGTACGGGGTGGCCGGCGGTGTCACGGGCACCCACTGGTTCGGCCTCGAGCCCGGCCTCGGCCGGGACCTGTTCATCCAGATGGTCTACGGGATGCGCACCTCGCTGGGCATCGCGTTCGCCGCGGCGCTGGTCACCACCACGCTCGGCGTGCTCACCGGGATCATCTCCGGCTACCTCGGCGGCTGGGTCGACGCGATCATCAACTGGATCACCGACGTCGCCCTCGCGCTGCCGTTCCTCATCTTCACCCTCGCCCTGATCCGGCCCCTGGAGCTCGCCTTCTACGGCCCGCGCGAGGCGGTGCCGGGCTGGTTCCGGGTCGTCGTGCTGATCGGGCTGTTCGCCGCGTTCGGCTGGACCAGCACCGCCCGCCTCGTGCGCGGCCAGGTGCTGTCGCTGCGGGAGCGCGAGTTCGTCGAGGCCGCCCGGGCCACCGGCGCCCGGACCCCGCGGATCCTGTTCAAGGAACTGCTGCCGAACCTGTGGGCGCCGATCATCGTCGTGTTCTCGCTGTCGATCCCGGCGTACATCACCAGCGAGGCGGCCCTGTCCTTCCTCGGCATCGGGATGCTGGAGCCGACGCCCGACTTCGGGCGCACCATCTTCCGCAGCCTCAACTACCTGCAGACCGACCCGGCGTACGTGTTCTTCCCCGGCGTGACGATCTTCGTGCTGGTCCTCGCCTTCAACCTGTTCGGCGACGCCGTCCGCGACGCGCTCGACCCGAGATCGACCCGGTAGGCCCGCGATGCTCAACTTCCTGATCCGGCGGATCCTGCTGGCGGTGCTCACGCTGTTCGCGGTGAGCGTGCTGACGTTCCTGATGTTCTTCGCGCTCCCCCGCGACCCGGCGACCGCGATGTGCCCGAAGAACTGCGACGCGGCCCGCCTCGAGCGCGTCCGCGACGAGCTCGGGCTCAACGACCCCAAGTACGTGCAGTACCTGCACTACGTGAAGGGGATCTTCGCCGGCCGGGACCTGGGCTCCGCGCAGGGCGGCTACTGCGACGCGCCATGCCTCGGGTACTCGTACGTCAACAGCGAGCCGGTGACCGAGACGATCGTGCGGGTCATCCCGGTGACGCTCAGCATCGTGGTCCCCGCGTCGGTGCTGTGGCTCGCCGTCGGCATCGGCCTGGGCATGCTGTCGGCGCTGCGCCTCGGCACCGTGTTCGACCGGCTCGCCATCGGCGTGTCACTGACCGGCGCCTCGCTGCAGCTGTACTTCGTCGGCGGGGTCCTGCTGCTCGTCTTCGTCTACACGCTGAAGATCCTGCCGTATCCGCGGTACACGCCGATCCTGGACAACCCGTGGGACTGGGCGACGGCGCTGATCCTGCCGTGGTGCGCCCTGGCGTTCCTGTTCTCCGCCGTCTACGCCCGGCTGTCGCGCGCACAGATGCTGGAGACGCTGTCGGAGGACTACGTCCGCACCGCGCACGCCAAGGGCCTGCCGTCCCGCACCGTCATCCGCCGCCACGCGCTGCGGGCCGCGATCACGCCGCTGGTCACCACCGCCGGCGTCGAGATCGGCGCCGCGCTCGGCGGCACGGTGATCACCGAGACCACGTTCGGGCTCCGCGGGCTCGGACGCACCGCGATCGACGCGGTCAAGGACGGCGACCTGCCGACGATCATGGGCACTGTCCTGCTCGCGGCGGCGTTCATCGTCGTCGCCAACGTCGTCGTCGACGTGCTCTACACCTTCATCGACCCACGGGTCCGGTTGCGGTGAAACGACCAGGGAGGCCACCATGCCACGCAAACCTTTGACAGCGTTGGTACTGCTCACGCTCATCGCCGGGCTCGGCGCGTGCAGCAACAACAAGCGGACCGACGACGACGCCCAGCCCGACACCGACCGGCAGGCGAGCGGCTCGATCGCCACCGACCCGAAGGACTCCAAGGGCCCGGCGGCGGAGATCCCCGGCGCCGGCAAGGGCGGCACCGTCACCGTCCTGCGGCAGAGCAAGGTCTCCCACCTCGACCCGCAGCGCGTGTACTCCTTCGTCGGCCTGACCGCGTCGCAGCTGTACGCGCGGCGGCTCACCACGTACAAGGACGACGGCAAGGGCAAGGTCGTCCTCGTCGGCGACCTGGCCGAGACGCCCGGCACCGACGTCGACAAGAACTGCAAGACCTGGGAGTTCAAGATCAAGGACGGGGTGAAGTTCGAGGACGGCAGCGCCATCACGTCCAAGGAGATCGCCTACGGCATCGCCCGCTCCTTCGACCTCGCGCTGACCGGCGGCCCCACCTACATCCAGGAGTGGCTCGCCGACTCGCCCCAGTTCGACACGAAGTTCAACTTCGCCGCCGACAAGACGGCGCTGCCGCCCGGCCTCACCGCCCCGGACCCCAGGACGCTGCGGCTCACCTTCGCCAAGCCGCACTGCGACCTGCCGTTCGCGGCGTCGCTGCCGGCGACCGCGCCCGTGCCGCCGGCCAAGGACACCGGCACCGACTACGACAAGCAGCCGTTCTCCTCCGGCCCCTACAAGCTGACGAAGAACGAGGCCGGCACCCGGCTCACGTTCGAGCGCAACACGTTCTGGGACCCGGCGACCGACGCGATGCGCCACCAGTACCCGGACAGCTACGTCTACGAGTTCGGCGCCAACATCGTCACCCAGACCAACCGCATCATCGCCGACAGCGGCGCCGACGCGGCCGCCGTGTCGTTCAACGGTGTCGACGCCTCGCTGGTGTCCAAGGTGGTCGGCGACCCCGCGCTGAAGGCCCGCACCCTGCAGGAGCCGACGCCCAGCGAGTACACGCTGACCATCAACAACAACCGGGTCACCGACCTGAAGGTCCGCCAGGCGCTCAACACCGTCATCGACCGCGACGGCATCGTCAAGACCCTCGGCGGCGACACCGTCGCGCGGGCCGTCACCACGCTCATGCCGCCGGCGACGATCGGCTGGAAGAACTACGAGGCCTACCCGGCCGGCAAGAGCGGCAACCCGGAGAAGGCGAAGGAGCTGCTCGGCGGCAAGAGCGTCGAGCTGGTCCTGGGCTTCCCCGACGACTCCCGCAACCAGGAGCTCAGCACCACCCTGAAGAGCAACCTGGAGAAGGCCGGCTTCAAGATCACGCTGAAGCCGATCGCCGCCGACACGTTCCTCGACGAGACCAAGAAGAAGGACAACCCGTGGGACCTGTACATCGGCTCGTGGGGCGCTGACTGGCCCAGCGGCGCGTCGATCCTGCCGGTGCTCTACGACGGCCGCGCCATCAAGGACGGCGGCAGCAACAACGGCGCGTCCTACCTCAACGCGCCCGCGCTCAACGCCGAGTTCGACCGCATCCTGGCGATGCCCGTCGGTGAGCAGGGCGCCGAGTGGGGC
Organism: Dactylosporangium sp. CA-152071; assembly: GCF_050936335.1. Taxonomy (NCBI): domain Bacteria; kingdom Bacillati; phylum Actinomycetota; class Actinomycetes; order Micromonosporales; family Micromonosporaceae; genus Dactylosporangium; species Dactylosporangium sp. CA-152071. The sequence goes on from NZ_JBNJMZ010000002.1 coordinate 947,411, forward strand.
AAGCTCGACGAGAAGATCATGCTGGAGCACGCGCCGGTCGTGCCGCTGTACGTCGACGTCATGTTCACCATCCACGGCTCCAAGGTCGGCGGCCTGTTCATCGACTCGATCTGGGGCAGCGTCGCGGTCACCAACGCCTACGTGAAGCAGTGACCGGTCTTCTGTCGGTGACAAGGCCCGGGGCGGCACGCCTGGCGGACGTGCCGCACTACGCGGCCAGCACGATGAAGGTGCCGGTGTTCGTCGCCCTCCACCGGGCGGCGGACGCCGGCACCCTCGACCTCGACGCGCCGGTGCCGGTCGCCAACACGTTCACGTCGGCGACCGGCTCCTCGTACAGCTGCGACCCCGGCTACGACAACGAGCACGACGTCTGGGACCGCCTCGGCAGCGCGGCGCCGGCCCGCTGGCTGGCCCGCCGCATGATCGTGCGGTCCAGCAACCTCGCGACCAACCTCCTGCTCGCGCTCGTCGGGCTGCCCGCGGTCGCTGAGGCGTGGCGGGTGGCGGGCGCGACCCGCAGCGTCACCGGCCGCGGCATCGAGGACGCCGCCGCCGAGGCGGCCGGGATCACCAACACGGTCACGGCGGCCGACCTCGCCCTGCTGTTCGGTGGGCTCCTCGCCGGGACCGTCGCCTCGCCCGCGGCGTGCGCGGAGATGCTCGACGTCCTCGCCGGGCAGGAGCTCCGGGAGGATCTCGCGCTCGGGGTGCCCGCGGGGGTCCGGGTCGCGTACAAGAGCGGCTGGGTCGACGGGGTGCGGCACAGCGCGGGCGTGGTGCTGCCGCCCGACGCGCCGCCCTACGTGGTCGCCGTCTGCACGACCGGCGTGCCCGACGCCGCGACCGTCATCGCCCACGTGTCGAGAACCGCCTGGGAGGAGCGCCAGTGACGATCAAGGAGGTGCGCACGCACCGGGTGTCGGCGCCGTTCCACACGCCGTTCGTCACCGCGCTGCGCCGCGCCACCGCCGCCGAGTCGCTGATCGTCGAGGTCGTCGACGGCGACGGGTGCAGCGGCTACGGCGAGGCGCCGCAGGTGTGGCAGGTGACCGGCGGGTCCGTCGCCGGGGCCGAGGCCTGCGTCCAGCAGCTGCTGGGCCCGCTGATCACCGGCCGCGACGCCGACGACCTGACCGGCAATACGCGGCTCGTACAGCGGGCGGCCCAGCGCAACGAGGGCGCCAAGGCTGCCGTCGACGTCGCCCTGCACGACCTCGCCGCGCGCCGCCTCGGCCTGCCCCTCGTCCGGTTCCTCGGGGGCACCGCCACGTCGGTGCCGACCGACGTCACCCTCTCCGCCGGTTCGTTGGTGGACGCCGCCCACGCCCGGGTCGCCGAAGGCTTCCATGTGCTGAAGGTCAAGGTCGGCGTCGGCGGGGACCTCGCGCGCGTCCGGGAGCTGCGCGAGGCGGTCGGTCCGGACGTGGTGCTGCGCCTGGACGCCAACCAGGGCTGGACCCCGCGCGAGGCCGTCACCGTCATCCGCGGCATCGAGGACGCCGGCCTCGACGTCGAGCTCGTCGAGCAGCCCGTCTCCCGGCATGACCTCGACGGGCTCGCCTGGGTCAGCGACCGCGTCGGCGTGCCGATCCTCGCCGACGAGGCCGTGTTCGGCGTCCGCGACCTCGTCGAGGTGATCCGCCGCCGCGCCGCCGACCTCGTCAACGTGAAGCTCGCGAAGTGCGGCGGCATCGGCCCCGCCCGCACCCTGCTCGACCTCGCCGCCGCCCACGACATGGGCACCCTGGTCGGCTCGATGATGGAGACCCAGGTCGGCGTCGGCGCGGCCGCGAGCCTCGTCGCCGCCTACGGCACCACCGCCGTCTCGGACCTCGACGCCGCCTGGTGGCTGTCGTCCTCCCCCATCCAGGGCGGCCCCGTCTACGAGCGGGACCGCGTCCACCTCCCCGACGCCCCCGGCCTCGGCCTGTCCTTGGAGCAGCGTTGAACGTGATCCGCGTGCCGGTCGCCACCCTGTGGGCCGCGCCGTCGAAGACCCGCCCCTGCGACGCACCTGCCCTGCGCGACGAGCCCGACCACGCCGCCTGGGTCGCGGCGATGACCCCCGACGAGCAGACCAGCAGCGACGTCGTGACCCAGGCCCTCCTCGGCGACCGGGTCGTCGTCGAGGAGAGCCGCCCCGACGGCTGGTCCAGGGTGACGCTCCCCGGCCAGCACGACTACCTCGGCTGGATCCGCACCGCCCACCTGACGGCCGCACCCGCCCCTGACGACCAGGCCCCCGCACCGGCGGCGAAGCCCCCGACCGGCGAGGAGGTCCTGACCGAGGCCCGGCGCCTGATCGGCGTCACCTACGTGTGGGGCGGCCTGTCGACGCACGGCATCGACTGCTCCGGCCTCGTCCACCTCGTCTGGCGGCGCCTCGGCGTCAGCCTCCCCCGCGACGCCCACCAGCAGCAGGCCGCCACGGTCGCGGTGCCGGCCGGCGAGGAGCGCCCCGGCGACCTGTACTTCTTCGCCCGCCCCGGCCGCCTTGCCCACCACGTCGGCATCGTGGTGACGCCCGGCCACCTGATCCACGCGTCGCAGGGACGGCACGCCGTCGTCGAGGAGCCGATGCCACCGGAGCGGGCCGAGACCCTGGCCGGCGCGCACCGCGTGTGATCCGCCTATTGCGGTTCGGTCGATGTCGATGTTGGATGTCGGCAGCGCAAGGAGGCTGCGGTGCTCGCACTGCTCGGCCGGTGGACCGCCAACCACCGGATGCTCGTCCTCGCCGTCTGGGCCGTGATCGCCCTGGCCGGTGCGGTGTTCGGGGGCACGGTCTACGACCGGACCCAGTCGGTGGACGGGCTGCGCCCCGACGTCGAGTCGTCGGTCGCGCGGGAGCGCATCGACCGGCTCGCGCCGGAGGGTGAACGGGTCGTCGCGGTCATCTCGGGGCGGGACTTCAACGCGACCGCGCTCGTCGACAACGCCAGCCGGGTCATGTTCGACATCCGGGCCATCCCCGGGGTCGCGAAGGTCACCGACGCCTACACCGCCGGGTCCGGCCAGGTCTCCAGCGACAACCGCAGCTCGCTCGTCACCGTCGAGCTCAAACCGGAGCTGACCGACGCCGAGGCGCTCGCCGTCGCGGACAAGGTCAAGGCCGCGCTGCGCCGCATCGACGCGCCGCGGGTGCTCGTCGGCGGGGAGCTGCTCGCCGAGCGGACATTCGGCGAGCAGGCGATCAAGGACGCCGCAATCGGCGAAGGGGTCGCGCTCGTCGTGCTGTGCGGGGTCCTCGCCGTCATCCTCCGCGGGATCGTGGCGGGCAGCCTGCCGCTGGTCGCCGCGCTCGGCACGGTCGCCGCGACGCTGCTCGCGCTGGCCGGGCTCGCCGGCGCGATGCCGGTCAGCGAGTACTCGGTCAACGTCGTCACCCTCCTCGGGCTCGGCCTCGCCGTCGACTACAGCCTGCTGGTCCTCACCAGGTTCCGGGAGGAGCGCGCCGCGAACCGCAAGGCGGCGCTGCCGGACCTCCTCGCCACGACCGTCGCGACCGCCGGGCGGGCCGTGCTCGTCTCCGGGCTCGCCGTGGGCGCCGCGCTCGCCGGGCTGTTCGCGTTCGCGGAGCCGCTGCTCGCCGCGATGGCGCTCGGCGGCGCGCTCGTCGTCTGTCTCGCCACCGCCGCCGGCCTCACGCTGGTCCCGGCCCTGATCGCGGTCGCGCACCAGAGGATCCCGGCATTGGCGGTACCGACGCGGAAACAGCGACCCGGAGTCCTGGCGCGGCTCGCCGCATCCGCGCAGCGACGCCCCGCGGCCGTGGCGCTCGGCGTGACCGCCGGGCTGGTCCTGCTGAGCCTGCCCCTGCTGCACCTCACCCTCGCCAACTCCGACGCCCGGTCGCTGCCCACGAAGAGCGAGGAGCGGCTCGCGTACGAGGCGGTCGAGCGCGACTTCGCCAAATGGACGACCCAGCCCGTCACGGTCCTCATCGAGGGCGGCGCCGGCGACGCGCCGGTGGTGCCGGTGCTGGAGCGGATCCGCGCCCTGACCGGCGAGGCCGAGCTCGACCTGCGCACCGGCCTGCCCGCCGGCGTCACCGTGGTCGACCTGCACCCGGCCGGGTCCGGCGAGCGCCTCGTCGGCCAGGTGCGCGCCATCGACGCGCAGGTGCCGGTGCTCGTGGCCGGTCCCGCCGCCGAGCTCATCGACGCCCGCGAGTCGACCCGGTCCAGGCTGCCGATCGCGATCGCGGTCATCGTCGTCGCCACCGCGATCCTGCTCTTCGCGCTCACCCGCTCGGTCGTGGTGCCGGTGAAGGCGCTGTGCATGAACGTCCTCACGCTCGTCGCCACCCTCGGCGTGCTCGTCGCCGTCTTCCAGTGGGGCTGGGGGTCGGCGCTGCTCGGGTTCGAGCCGTGGGGGGCCCTGGACATCACCACGCCGCTGCTGCTGTTCGTGTTCATCTTCGGCCTGTCGATGGACTACGAGGTGTTCCTCCTCGCCCGCATCAAGGAGGAGTGGGACGCCCGCACCGGCGACGACCGGGCCGCGAACGACCGGGCGGTGCTCGCCGGGATCACCGCGACCGGGCCCGTCGTCACCACGGCCGCCCTGGCGATCGGCATCGTCTTCCTCGGCTTCGCGCTCGGCGACCTGATCGCGGTGAAGGAGATCGGCGTCGGCATGACCGTCGCCGTGCTGCTGGACGTCACCGTGGTCCGCGGGCTGCTGCTGCCCGCCACCATGTCGCTGCTCGGCACCGCGAACTGGTGGCGGCCGGGCTTGAAGCCGGGTGGCACACTTCGCTCACGGGGGAGCTTGCCTCACAGGGAAGTGACAAGCGGGAGGTAGGACGATGCGCCGGCCGTTCGTGGCCCGCGACCCGGAGCGGGCCGTCGTCGAACGCACGATCACCGGCGCGGAGCCCGGCGGGGCGCTGCTCATCGGCCCGGCGGGCATCGGCAAGAGCCGGCTCGCCGACGAGGTCGTCACCGCCGCCGGCCGGCAGGGCCACCACGCCATGCGGGTGCACGCGTCGGAGGCGGCGCGGGAGCTGCCGCTCGGGGCGCTCGGCCCGCTGCTGCCGGCGCAGCCGCCGAAGGACGTCGCGGCCGTGCTGCGGGCGCTGGTCCCCGGGCACGGGCGGGGGCTGCTGTTCGTCGACGACGTCGACCTGCTCGACCCGATGTCGGCGGCCGCGGTGCACCAGATCGTCGCCAACGGTCTCCTGGACGTCGTCGCCACCGTCCGCGCCGGCGTCGAGCTGCCCGCGTTCGTCACCGCGCTCATGCGCACCGGGCGGCTGGAGCGCGTCGACCTCGGCCCGCTGACCGCGGCGGGCGTCGCCGAGCTGGTCGCCGCCGTCCTCGACGGGCCGGTCTCCAGCATCACCGTCGCGCACGTGCAGCGGCTGTCGGCGGGCAACCCGCTGTACGTGCACGAGCTGCTGACCGACGCCGTGGAGTCGGGCGCGCTCGCCGTCGTCGACGGCCTGTGGCACCTGCGGCAGCTGCCGGCCGCGTCGCCGCGGCTGACGGACCTGCTCAACGCCCGGCTGCGCAGCACGAGCCGGCAGGAGCGGCTGGCCCTGGAGCTGCTGGCGATCGCCGGACAGCTCGGTCTTTCGCAGGTGTACGGGCTGAGCGACCACGACGCCGTCGAAGGGCTCGAACGGCGCGGGCTGATCACCGTCCGGCAGGACGGCCGGCGCACGCACGCCGCGCTCGCGCACCCGCTGTACGGGGAGATCCTGCGCACGACCCTGCCGGTGTCGGTCCGTCTGCGGCACAGCCGCACCCTCGCCGACCTGTGGGAGCGCACCGGCGCGCGGCGCCGAGAGGACCTGCTGCGCTGGGCGGTGTGGCGGCTCACCGGCGGCGGGCCGGTCAACGCGGCGTGGATGACCGAGGCGGCCCGCCTCGCCACCCTGCTGCGGGCCCGGGTCGCCGTCCGGGAACGCCTGGCCAGGCACGCGTGGCGGGCGACCGGCGCGGCGGAGGCCGGGCTGCTGCTGGCGGCGGCGCAGTTCGACGCGGGGCGGTCCGGCGACGGCTACGCGGTCCTCGACCGGATCGCCGCGACCGCCGGCACCGACGAGGACCGGGCCGGCGCCGCGCTCGCCCAGGCGTTCTACCTCGGGTGGGGCGCCGGCCGGCTCGACGAGGCCCTCGCCACCCTGGAGCGGGCCGGGACGGTGGTCACCGACCCGCAGTGGCGGGCGGCGCTCACCACGCAGCGCAGCATGCTGCTCGCCGCGTCGGGCGCCCCGGACGACGCACTGGCCCTGCTGGAGCCGGTCCTCGGCGCTGACGGTGCCCTCACCCTGCAGGCGTCGGCGGCCGGGGGTCTGGCGTACATGCTGGCCGGCCGGTTCCCGGAGGCGATCCGCCTGGCCCGCCGCGCGCACCGGCTCGCGACCAGTGCCGAGCGCGCGCACCAGGACATCGGCGTCCTGCCCGGTCTCGCCGGGCTGTGCGTGCGGGTGACGACCGACGCCGGCCACGTCGCCGACGCCCGGCGCTTCGGCGAGACGGTCCTGCGGACCGCCGCGAGCAAGGGCGACGCGCACGGCCTCGCCTGGATCACGGCCGGCCTGGCGAGCCTGGAGCTGCCGGCCGGTGACCTCGAGGCCGCCCGCGGCCACGCGATCGAGGCCGCCGCCTACTTCCGGCAGGTCAGCTCGCCGATCGGGCTCGGCTGGGTGCTCGCCATCGGGCTGCTCGTCGCCGTCCACGAGGGCGACCCGGCCCGGGCGGCGACGATCGCGGCGGAGCTGGCCGCGACCCGGCCCGAGCAGCGGCAGGTGCAGCTGTACCACTACGAGATCGACCGGGCGCTCGCCTGGCACGAGACGCTGACCGGCGACCCGGAACGGGCCCGGCACCGGCTCGCGGCGCGGGCCAGGCACTGGTGGGACCGGGGCGCGCTGCTGCCCGGCGTCGTGCTCTGCAACGACCTGGCCAGGCTCGGCGGCGCCCGGCAGGCCGCGGCGATCCTCGGCGACGTCCCACCCGGGTGGCCGCTCGGCGAGGCCGTCGCGGCGTTCGTGCGGGCGATGGCCGGCGGCGACGGCCCCGGGCTGGAGGCGGCGGCCCGGCGCTTCGACGAGCTCGGGTTCACCGTGTATGCGGCGGACGCGGCGGCGGCCGCGTGGGCGGTGAAGGGCTCCGTCCGGGACGTCAACCGGCTCGCCGCCGCCGTCGCCGCCTACACGGCACGCTGCCCGGGGCTGCGCACCCCGCTGCTGGCCGCGGTCGACGCCGAGCACCGGCTCACCCCGCGGGAGCGGGAGATCGCCTCCCTGGCCGCCGCCGGGTTCAGCAACCGGGACATCGCGGAGCGGCTGACGCTGTCGTTCCGCACGGTCGAGAACCACCTGGCCCGCGTCTATCTCAAGCTCGGCCTGCACGGCCGCAACGAACTGAGTGGTGCGCCGCCACGAATCTGAGTGGCCGCCACTCATGACGCTGCGCATACCGCCCAGCCACTGTGTGCCGAGCATGTTTCGTCGTGCTGCCTGACCGCGCCATCGTGCGGGCCGGCCGCGCGGCGACGAAACGATGACATCTGGGGGCGGACGGTGACCGTCGACGCGACGTTCGGGCAGCTCGTGAAGACCCGGCGGCGCGCGCTCGACCTGACCCAGCAGGACCTCGCCAGCCAGGTCGGCTACTCGGTCATCACCATCCGCAAGGTGGAGACCGACGAGCGCCGGCCGTCGCGCGAGCTGGCCGAGCGGCTCGCGAAGTGCCTGCACATCGCGCCCGAGCGGCAGGGTGCGTTCATCGGGCTGGCCCGCCGCCAGGCCGACTGGGTCGACGACCGCGACACCCCCACCAACCTGCCGACGCCGCCGACCCGGCTCATCGGCCGCGGCCACGAGCAGGCCGCGGTGCGCACCGAGCTGCTGCGGCAGGACAGCCGGATGCTGACGCTCGTCGGCCCGCCCGGGATCGGCAAGAGCCGGCTCAGCGTCGAGGTCGCGGCGGAGGTACGGCCGCTGTTCCCCGACGGCGTGCACTTCGTGGCGCTCGCCCCGCTCGGCGACGAGGCGCTGCTGGTGCCGAGCATCGCCACCGCCCTCGGCGTCCGTGAGGTGCCCGGCACGCCGCTCGGCATGGCGCTGCTGGACCACCTGCGGACCCGGCGGCTGCTGCTCCTGCTCGACGACTGCGAGCACCTGCCGGGCGCGGCGCGGCTGGTCGCGGAGATGCTGTCGGCCGGCCCGCAGCTGCGGGTCCTCGCCACCAGCCGGGCGCCGCTGCACCTGCGGGGCGAGCGGCTGTTTCCCGTGCCGCCGCTGCGGCTGGCGGACGACGGGCCGGCGCTGACCGCGGAGACGGCCGCCCGCGCCGCCGCCGTCGAGCTGTTCGTCGAACGAGCCCACGCCGTCGACCCGCACTTCGCCCTCACCGACGCCAACGCCGCCGACGTCGCCGCGATCTGCGCCGGCGTCGACGGGCTGCCCCTGGCGATCGAGCTGGTCGCGGCGCGGATCACGCTGCTGAGCCCGCCGGCGATCCTGTCCCGTCTCTCCGACCGCCTGGCCCTGCTCACCGACGGGCCGCGGGACCTGCCGGAGCGGCAGCAGACGCTGCGGCGGACCATCGACTGGAGCTACGACCTGCTCGACCCGGCAGAGCAGCGGCTCTTCGCGCGGCTGGCGGTCTTCACCGGCGGCTGCACCGTCGCCAGCGCCGAACAGGTCGCCGGCCTCGACGGCGAGCGGCCCGGGGCGATCCTGCACGGGCTGACCGGCCTCGCCGACAAGAACCTCGTCCGGCAGGAGGTCCGCGGCGACGGCGAACGCTACGCCGTCTTCTTCGACATGATCCGCGAGTACGCCCTGGAGCGGCTCGCCGCGTCCGGCGAGGAGGACCGGATCCGCGCCGCGCACGCCCGCTACTTCCTCGACCTGGCCGAGATCGCGTACGGGCAGCTCGGCGGCGCCGCACAGGAACAGTGGCTGAGCCGCCTGGACGCCGAGCACAACAACCTGCGCGCCGCCCTGGAGTGGCACGTGCAGAGCGACGACGCCGAGGGCGGGCTGCGGCTCGTGGCGGCGCTGTGGAAGTTCTGGCACATCCGCTCGCACCACACCGAGGCGGGCCGGTGGACGACCCTGGCGCTGCACCTGACCGGCGAGCACGACCCGGCGGTCCGCGCGCGCGTGCTCTACGGCGCCGGCTGGATCGCCGTCGACCGCGGCGACCACCTCCTGGCCCGCGCCTGCTTCGGCGAGAGCCTCAACCTGTGCCGGCGGCTCGGCGACCCGCGCGGGATCGCGGAGGCGCTGCACGGCGTCGGCGTGATGCAGCAGGCGTCCGGCTCCGGCCGGCAGGCGCTCACCCTGTTCGAGGAGAGCCTGGAGCTGTACCGCGGGCTCGGCGACGACGAGGGCATCGCCTGGTCGCTGGACCATCTGGGCGAGGGCCGGCTCGCGCTCGACGACCCAACCGGCGCGGAGGCGCTGTTCGAGGCGGCGCACACCATCTTCGGCCGCCTCGGCCACGCGTGGGGCGCCGTCATCACCCTCGACCACCTCGGCCTCGCCGGCCTGGTCCAGGGCGACCACGCGGCGGCCGAGGAGCGCTTCGCGCGGGCGCTGGAGCTCTTCGGCGAGCTCGGCAGCACGTGGGGCGTGTCGACCGCGGTCGCCCACCTCGGCCGGGCCGCGCTCGCCGCCGGCGACCTGCAACGCGCCAGGGAGTGCTTCGGGCGCTGCCTGGCCCTCAACCGTGCGGAGGCCGACCGTGACGGGGTCGTGCGCTCGCTCGCCGGCCTGGCGGGCGTGGCGATCGTGGAACACGACCTGGAACGCGCGGCCGGCCTCTTCGGCGCGATCTCCGCGGTGTCACGCGTGCTCATGGACCCGGTGGAGCGGGCCTGCCAGGCGCGTGACCTCGCCGTGGTCCGGCGGCACCTGGGCGACGAACGCGTCGCCCGGGCGTGGGCCCGGGGCGCGGCGGGCGGACTGGACGCCCAGCACGAACCGGTGGGCACCGGCTGACCCGCCGGTGCCCACCACCTCCACCCCGGCGGCGGCCGCCCTTCGGCAGGAGGTCGATCATGGCGTTGTTCGCGGCCCTGTGCTGTGGCAGTCTGTCCCGTGGTGAACGGCCGAGGCGATCAACGGAGACGGCCGGACCGGGGACTGCTGGCGCTCGCTGCCGTGTTGCTCATTGCGGGATTGGCGCTCGCTGCCGGGACGCCGGTCCTCTTGTCGTGGAACCACGACAAGGCCGAACGGCTACGCGCCACCGGAGTGCCAGTCGACGCCTCGGTCACCGGCTGGTCCACACAGCAGCGCAGCACGGCGGCCGCTGACTACATAAGGCTGACGTACACCTACAACGGCGTGCGGTATTCGGCCCAGACGCGATGCGGCGGCAGCGGCGGGTGCGCCGAACCGCCTGGTCCGATGCTGCGGATCTGGGTCGACCCGCAGCATCCCGACGAGTTCGTGACCAGCGACGGCAACACCGACGACTCGAACCTCGCCACCCGCTACCTTCTGCTACCGGCCGGCTTCATGACACTGGTCGGCGGCCTCGGCATCTGGGTCGCCACGGCGCTTCCCTCAACCCTGTTTCGTGGGCGCCGGCGGGCGTGAGACCCGATCGACCGGCAGGTGCAAGTTCGGCGCTGCCCGGGACGTTCGTGCCGATCGTTGGCAGGGGTTTCGAAAACGGTCGACGGTGGTGTGGGTACCGGAGAAGCATCGGACAACTTGGGAGTTCTACCTCGGCTGGCAGCCCGAGCTGCAGACGAAGATGCGCAACTTCCTCGTCAACGCCCGCAACACCGGCACCGTGCCCAACATGATCGGCTGGCACAACCTCGGGCCGAGCCCGGGTGACGTGCCCGAGACGCTCAGCCGGTACTACCGCCCGCTGGAGAACGAGCTCGGCATCCCCGGCAGGCCGCTGCCGGTCGTCATCGAGGAGCACGGCTCGGGCGGCGCGAAGGACTTCGAGGGCGTGCCCGGTTCGATGATCAAGCATTGGGCGGAGTTCGAACGGTACAACGTCGATCACGCGATGATGGGCATCTACACGAACCCTGGGCTGCTGGGCAACACGCTGCGGCGCACGTCGGCCGGGCTCAAGCCGAACGCCGGCTGGCAGATGATGGCCTGGTACAAGGCGATGACCGGCACCCGCGTCGACGTGAGCCGGTGGGACACGCGACGGTACCTGGCCTCCGACGGCGTCGCCAGCTGGGACGACGAGCTCCGGACCGTGCAGATCCTCGTCGGCGGCGAGGACAACGACGTCGACGTGCGGGTGCTCGGCCTGGCCCGGCGCGGGCTGACCGCCGTGACCAACGCCCGCATCGGCGGCTTCCGCTGGAACGAGTTCCCCGACAAGGTCGGCGGCATCGACCTCCCGGACAGCGCCGTCGAGTTCGCGGTCGAGGCGCCGATGACGGGCACCTACCGCCTCGAGGTCGGCTACGCCAACGGCACCACCACGACGTCCACGCATCAGATGTACGTCAACGGCGCCGCCGCGGGCACCGTCTCCTACCCGAGCACCGGCGCGTGGTTCGACGGCCCGACCCAGGACCGTGCCGGTCGCGTCGCCCCGGTGACGGTCCAGCTCAACGCCGGCACCAACCGGATCCGCCTGCAGAAGGGCGTCGGCTACGCCGAGCTCGACTACGCCGAGCTCAAGAAGACCGACGCCTGACCGGCCGTCGATGGCGAAGGGGCGCCCCCTGGATCCGGTGGGCGCCCCTGGGCCGGTCAGGTCACTTGTAGGTGATGTCGCTCTTGTTCACCTTGCAGTTGGCGTCGTTCCAGCCCTCGCCGAGGTAGGTCGGCTCGGAACCCTTGCTGACGCCCTTGTACTTGCCGCACACCGTGGTGCTGGAGCCGTTGTAGACCGTGACCCGCGTGATCGTCGCGGTGTCGCCCCAGTTGGAGTTGATGCCGGCGACCATGTCCACGTCGTCGACGATCACGTTGTCGATCCGCACGTGCCGCTGGTACGAGCTGGAGCAGTTCCCGCACGCCCGGTACAGCTTGCCGGTGCCCTTGAGGTAGAAGCCACTGATGCTCACGGTGCCGTTGCCGTTGTGCTGGAACGTCTTGTCGGAGCCCGACCGGGCGCCGCCGCCGATCACGTACGAGGTGCCGCCGCCGGTGCCCTTGAACGTGGCGGCGTCCTCACCGATGTCGTTCCACCACACGTTCCTGAGCGTGCAGGTGCCTTCGCAGTGCACACCGTCGCCGGCGGGCGAACCCAGGATCACGTTCTGCAGGGTGCCACCGTTGGCGATCTTGAACATCGGGTCCTGGCTCTCCGACTGGCCACCGTCACCGATGCAGCAGTAGGTCTTCATGCCGCCGTCGAACGTGCCGGAGACATTGACCGTGCCGGAGATCGTCACGTTGCCCTGCGACGCCGGCCACGACGTGGTCGGGTTGCCGCCCCCGGTCGAGGTCGGGGTCGGCGTCGGGTTGCCGCCGCCGGTCGAGGTCGGCGTCGGGTTCGAGCCGCCACTGGCGTACGTCTCGAACTCGGCGATCCGCGGCGTGCCAGACGCGCTGGTGATCTCGAAGGTGAGCTTCTTCAGCGACACTGACGAGAAGTTGATGGTGCTCGGGCTGCCGCTGCCGCTGGCCAGGACGGCGCTCGTGTCGTAGTTCAGGACTCGCCAGGCGCCGATGGACCCACCGCCCGAGGCCTGCCGGATGACCGCCGAGGCCACCGTTGTCGTGCTGCCCCACTTGATCGAGATCGAGCCGGTCGAGCCGTCCGGCGACCAGTAGGTGCTGGTGTTGCCGTCTTTGACATTGCCGTAGCTGGTGCCGCTGGCCTTACTGGAGCCGTCGGCGCCGGCGCTGAGGCTCAGGTTGTCGGCTGCCGCGGCTTGGGGCATCTGCAGCGTCAGCGTGACACCGGCGGCTGCGACCGCGGCGGCTCCCGCAGCTAGCCACCGTACGGCGACTGGTCGTCTCATCCGTGTCTCACCTTCCGAGAGTGGACCGCTCTCCCGACCATGACGGGAAAGCGCTTTCCTGGGAACGTAGGGACGAGCCGATGCCGAGGCAATCGGATGTCCGGTATCACCCGTTTATCGGCGTGACCAACCGTGAAAATTCCAGGGTCCCGACCCCGACCGACTGGCGCACCGAAAGCGGGGCGGCGTCCAGCACGGGACGCGCCGCCCGTACCTCGCCGGCGATCATCCCTGGCGGTCTTGCAGCTCACCGCTGCCTGAGTAGGTGATCGGCGAACTGGACCGCCTCGACGGGCGGGCCCGGCGCTGGCGCTTCGCCCTCGGCTGCGTCGCCGCCGCGGTGGTCGTGCCGCCCTGGGGGCCCGCGGCCGCGGCCCTCGCGGCCATGACGGCCGCCGCGGCCGGCGCCGGCGGGCTGTACGTCGCCACACACGTGCACTACCGGCTGCACACCGACGGCTGGACCTGGGCCGGGACCTTGATCCTGCTGCTGCTCCTGGTCGGCTACGTCCTCGGCGGGGGCGTGTTGCTTCGCCGCCCGGGTGTGGCCGGCCCCGGACTGGTCGGCGCCCTGCTCGTCACCGCGGCCTGGCTGGCGGTCGGTGGGTTCACGTTCGAGGAGTGGCTCAAGCCGATCCCGCACCACCCGTGGTTGATCGTCCTGACGCCCGTCCTGGTCGGCGCGGGCGCCACGCTATGGGGCGGCGGCGCCGCTGTCGGCCGGCGCGCCGCACGCCTGGCCACCGTCACCGCCGCCCTGGCCGTCTACCTGTACGGGGTCCTCGCGGTCGCGGTCGTCGGCGCCACCGGGCACGATCCCAGCGACGGATGGACGACCGCCCAGATCGTCGCCGACGACCTCGGCAACCAGGCCGTGTTCTACCTTGTGGCGCTGCCGCTGGTGACCTCGACCATCGGGTGGGCCGCTGCCACCGCCACCGCCCGCCTGCGCTTCGGCAGTTCGATGCCCGCGCCGGCCTACCTCGCTGTCCGGACCGCAGGCCCCGGGCCGGCGGCGGATCCCGCACCGGTAACCACGCAGCCGCAGTCCCGCCCGGCACGAGAAGCCGGCGGCGGCACACCCGGTGCGATCCCCGCTGCACCGGCCCGCCGGAGCCGAGCCTGGTTCCTCCTGCTGCTGTCCGCCGCCCTGGCAGCAGCGGCGTTCCTCGTCCTGTTCACCATGCTGAGCCCCCACGCGTAACCTCGCCCCTCGGCACGCTCGCGCGGCGCGGTGCACCCCGCCTTCGTCTCCGGCATTACGCACAATCGGCAACTGCCAGGTGCTGATCAACCCACAACGGCCAGGGGACGTGACCGGCCCGGTGCGCAGGGCCGCGGACGAGGCGCAGGACGTCCTGGTGGTCTACTTCTCGGGGCACGGTCAGCGCGACCCCCGGCTGCGGGGTCTCTACCTCCAGGTCGGTGACACCGATCCCGACGACCTGCCGGCGACGGCGATCGACGTGCAACACATCCGGAGCCTGATCCTGGAGAGCCGGGCGCGGTACCGGATCCTGATCCTCGACTGCTGCTACAGCGGCGCGGCGCTGCCGCTGATGGGCGACGGCGACAACGAGTCCGACCTGCAGGAGGCCGACGGGTGGCCATCCTGTCGTCCGGTGACGCCAACTTCCACGCCAACCCGGTCGACGTCGAGGGCCGGTTCACGCTCTTCACCGGGGCGCTGATCCGCGCCGTCCGCCAGGGCCTCGACAACGGCGAGCCGACGCTGACCATCACCGCCGTGTTCCAGCACCTCCGCGCGGTGCTCGGACAGCCGCGGATCAACCAGAGCGGCGCCATCGACCGGGTCGGACTGTTCCGCAACGCCCGCTACGAGGGAACCGTCGAGCCCGACCAGCTCGCCAGCGGGGGCACGACGTTCCGGGCGCCGGCCGAGCTGATCCGGGAGCGGATGCGGCAGGTCGCCTGGACGGTGACGCTGACGTTCGCGTGCGCCGTGGCGCTGTCCGAAGGTGATCGCGACACCGGCATCGCCGGGCTGGTCATCGCCATGATCGGGGTTCTCGTCGCGCTCTACCGACTGTTCTGGATCACCACGCGGCTGCGCATCACGCCGAACGGCATCGCCCACCGCAGCCTGCTCTGGGACCGTCAGCACAGCTGGGACGAGATCCTCGGCGTCCGCCTGCGGAGGTCCCGCTCGCTGCTGTTGTTCCCGCGGTACGACGTGGAGATCCGGACGGAGACGACCGAGACCACAACCACGTCGAGCACCATCACCACGGGCAAGGACGACCGGCCGACGACGTCGAAATCGACCACGGTCAAGGCGTGGGACACGTTGTGCTCGCTCAACGACGTGGACGCCCCGGCCGCGCAGGTCGCGCACGCGTTGAGCGCCGCCGCCGGCCGGAAGGTGCTGACCGTCGACGAGATCGACGACCGGGTCAAGCGGTTCCCGGCGCCGGTGGACCGGCTCGGCGGCCGCCTGTTCACGATCGCGGTGGGGGCGCTGCTGGCCGCCACGGTCGACTGGTTCACCGCCGTGCTGGTGACCGTGGCCGTCGCGGTGCTGTTCGCCCGCCTGGTGTTCGAGAAGCCCTGGCGCACCATCGGCGTCGGCGCCGACGGCATCGAGATCGCCGGCCCGTTCCGCACCACCAAGTACCCGTGGGCGGGCATGCGATACGTGGCGGTGCTGCCGTGGCGCACCCGGCTGCCGGGCCGGCGGATCCTGTACATCGCCGACCGGCTGGCGCCCGACAGCCAGGTCCACTCACCGTGGCTGATGACGGCCCGAGACAGCAGCATCGTGGTCCGCAACCTCGCCCTGTCGGTGTGGAGCGCCCGCCGCCTGATGGCCGCCCTGGAACAGTTCGGCGGCGACAGCTGGCGCCCCAACATGCGCACGCTCGACGTCCGCGACCACCGCCCGGACCGCACCCGCCCCTGACCGGCACATCCGTCAGCCAAGCTCGCCGGGTCAGCGATTCGCGGACGTCACCTCACCACTCGGCGGCGGGCTGCACGACGTCGGGGCCGCCGGTGTGCGGGGTCGAGACGTAGCCGCTGTGCGGCTCCGGCAGCGCCGCCACACACCTCGCAGAGCAGGCATTGACCAGCAACGGCAGCACGTCAGTGCCGACCCAGCGAGAGATCCAGACCTGGCGCAGCTCACGGTCGACCGGCCCGTCGCAGACGCTGCAGATCCGCACCGCGTCGGCACCCCACACACCCGGGTCGAGCACTGCGAGGTCCACATCCCCGGCACCGGTCAGCGGCCGCAGCGCCGGAAACGGCGACCGGTACTTGAAGTTGCCGTACAGGGCTCGCGTGCTCACCGTGCTGTGGGCAAGCTTCGCGCATCTGGTCAGCTCGTACGGGTACCAGTGCAATCGGTGCGACGTGTAGGGCTCGAACATCTCAAGACTCGTCATGGCCCCGATCTCCGGTGGGATGCGCACCAGGTTCGTGCCGTACAGCACCAGATGTTTGACCGCGGTCAGCTTCGCGATCGCCGTCGGCAGCGTGACGATCTGCCGCCGCTCGGGAGCGCTCAGCTCCACGAACGGTTTGAACACCGTCCGCCCGTCCGCCGCCGCCTCATCGATCAGCGCCAACAGATGCCGCCAGCCGGCCGCCGAGGTGTCCTGCCGATCCCCGTGGAAGGAGACGGTTGCCGGCTGCGTCTCGTCGGGGTAACCGGTGCACAAGCACCTGTCCCGGTCGGGCCCACCCCCATCGGGTCCGACCGCGTCCGCGAACCGGTTGGGGAACACGTGCGGCATGACCTCGTCTGCGCCCATCAGGGGAGCATATCGATGGCACCGGCGTCCTGGCCGGCGGCTGGGGGCGCGTTCAGGTGGCCGTCGGATGCGGCTGGTCGTCGGAGGGGACGTGGACGTGGAGCTTGTCGTACCAGCGCGATCCTAGCCGGCGGCGGGCGGGCGGGCCCGTGCCTCGGGGTGAGGGACGGGCCCGCGACTGCGTGGACTACGGGCCGGTGCAGAAGCCGACGTCGTTCGTCGTCTGGCCGGGTTGGAGGATCTTGTTCCAGGGGTTTGCGGGGTCGGCGTGGGCGTTGACGGCGGTCGCGCCCTGCTGGGTCAGGACCATGTTCCAGGTCTGGCTGATGTGCTGGCCGGCCGGGATCGCGAAGGTCGCGAACCATTCCTTCGCCGCGCCGGTGTTGTTGGTGACGTACACGTCGGCGCAGTAGCCGCCCTGGCTGACCGGGCGGACGCCGGGCGGACGGACGACGACGGTGGCGGGCAGCGTGGACTGCTCACCGCAGTACATCGTCAGGTCCAGGTTCGTCACCGGCGGCAGGTTCGCCGACACCTGCTTGGCGGGCGACTCCACGAACGTCTGCGAACTGCCGGGCGCGGTGCACCCCGCCTTCGTCACCCGCACCTTGTACCAGCCGGGCGAGACGTCCCACCGGTAGAAGCCGTAGCCGTTGGTGAGTGACGGGTTCGCCCGGTTGCGCGGCGACATGATCGTGGTGCTGCCGTTGGGGACGGCGGTGTACGTGCCGGTCTGCGTCGCCGAGCGGTACAGCGTCACCGTCGCCCCGCTGATCGGCGAACCGGCCGTGTTGGACACCTTCCCGCTCGGGTCGATGAAGAGGTTGCCGGTGCTGGTGAACGTGACGCCGTTGCACACGATGGTGATGATGACCTGCGCCTCGTCGTGCAGGACATAGCCGGCGGCCGGGTTGCGCAGCGGGCCGACGCCGGTCGCCGCGTAGTTGCCGGACCCGACGTGGGTGAGGGTGCCGTTGAGCCGGAACCCTTCCGTCGGCGGGGTCGTGTTGTAGTTGCGCCCGACGATCGTCCACGTGGCGCTCGTGGCCGGGGTGCAGCCGGTCGCGTTGATGGTGAACACGTCGTCCCAGTGCACGAGCGGCGTGCCGTCCGGCGTGGCCCGGCCGCCGGTGTTGATGCCGCCGCTGACCGCGACCGGGTTCACGCTGAACCTGGTCGTGGCGAGCGTCGAGGTCTGCGGCAGGTTCCAGATCTCGAAGCCGGCCTGCACCGAGGTGACCCACCACTTCGGCTCCAGGCAGATCGTCTGCTCGGGGGTGATCGGCGAGCCGGGGTCGGTGGAGCAGTAGATGCCCATGTCGTCGAGGCTCGCGGCGTACTTGGTGAAGATGTGGCTGTCGAAGCCGCCGTTGGCCGGGACGGTGCCGGGCACGGCCGGGTCACCGACGAGCCCGGTGCCCTTGGTACGGGCGACGAACGAGATGACGTTCCACCGCACGCCGTTGTCGAAGCTGCGGACGCGGCCGCCCCACACGTCGAACGTGGTGTCGGTCGCGACGCCGTTCACCGTGGTGCGGATGCCGGGGATCTTCACGTCGACGAGGAGCGGCATGCCGGCCGGCTGGATCTTGCCGGCGTGGGCGGCGTACGCCGTCGGGTTCTGCGCGTCGCCGGGCTGGGCGTTCACGTAGCCCTGGTTGTTCACCCAGATCATGATCTCGGCGCCGTCGTTCTGGCCCGGGTTGTTCAGCAGCTGCGGGTTCGTCGGCAGCGTGCTGCCCTGCGTCGCGCAGGTGCTCGGCTGCGGGCGGCAGTTGGAGTCGAACCAGATGTCGTAGGACGCGTCCCAGGCCTCGTTGCCGCCGGGGGTCGCCGGGACGGTGATGTTCCAGACCGAGTCCATCCGGGCCACGCCGGCGGTCTGCTTCGGGAACGGCGCACCGGCCGGGGTCGTGCCCGACGGCGAGCAGGTGCCCCAGTGGCAGCCGGAGATGATGCTCGGGTACGCGGCCGGCGCGTGGATCTGGTGGCTGAACTCGTTGGCGGTGCCGGTGGTGTGGTTGACGCCGTCGTTCGGCGGCTGCTGCGCCACGAACGGCGCGGTGCCGCCGGTCGTGGCGTACTGGTCGCGCACGCCGGAGTTGGGGTTGACCCACGGGTCGCCGGTGCCGGCCCAGTCGCAGTTCGGGTCGAGCGGGTCGGTCCCGTTGGTGCAGGCCGGACCGGTGTTCGGGTCGGTGCCGAAGTACGAGTTGGCGGTGTAGTTGGTGACCGAGAACCCGGTGGTGGCGGTGTCGTAGTTCATCGTGAACCCGCCGCTGACGGCCGGGTTCCACAGGTTCGTCGCCACCTGGTACTGGCCCTCGGGGGCGGTGACCTGGGTGCTGAGGTAGCGGGTGCCGCCGCCGTTGTACGTGGCGGCGGGGGTGAAGGTGGACGGTGCGGCGTGCGCGGCCGCGGCGGGCAGGAGGGCGGCGACCAGCCCGGCCACCGCCACGAGTGCTCGACGCTTTCCGGTTCCCACGTGCATGCGATGCCTCCAGGATGTGGATGTGCATCTATTGGTTCAGCGGCGGCGTTTGTACCGCGAGGTGAACCGGCGATACGGCCGGCGCTACGGGCCGCGATACGGCCGCGCGCTGTATCGGTTTTTGTATCGGCCGCGCACGCATCGACGGTGTTAGCGTCGGGCAGCTCCCCGTTCCCGCTGAAAGGTGTTGCCGGTCATGCCGCTGCGTGAACCGACGTTCCTGATCCTGGCCGCGCTGGCGGGCGAGCCGCAGCACGGGTACGGCGTCCTGGAGGACGTGCGACGCATCTCCGAGGACCGGGTCCGCCTGCAGCCCGGCACCCTGTACGGAATCCTCGACCGGCTCCGCGGCGACGGGCTCATCGAGGTGGACCACGAGGAGGTCGTCGCCTCGCGGCTGCGGCGCTACTACCGGCTCACCACGCCGGGTCTCGACCTGCTCAGCGCCGAGACCGACCGCCTGCACCGCAACGCCGCCGCGGCCGACCGCCGGCTGCGGGCCCGCCCGGCGGTGAGCGCGTGATGACCGAGCTCGTGGCGGCGGAGCTGGTCCGGTTCGACTTCGCCGGCGAGGGGGCCGGCGAAGACGAGCTGTCGTGGGGGCAGCAGGAGATCTGGCTGGCGATGCAGCGGCAGCGCAGCTGGATCCCGATCGGCGGGCCGAGCACCCTGCGGCCCGGCACCACCCTCGACGACATCGTGGACGACCTGCGGTACACGATCGGGCGGTACCAGACGATGCGCACCCGGCTGCGCTTCCTGCCCGACGGGGCGGTGCGGCAGGAGGTGTCGGCGTCCGGGTCCTTCACGATCGAGGTCTTCGACGCGCCCGACGACGCGGACCCGCTGGAGTTCGCCGGCGCCGTCTTCGACTGGTTCCGGGCCTGGGACTACGACTACGTCAAGGACTGGCCGCTGCGGGTCGGCGTCGTGCGGCACCGCGGCGCGCTCACCCACCAGGTCTCCGTCGTCACGCACCTCGTCACCGACGCGCTCGGCGGGGTCGTCATGATGGACGAGGTGACCCGGCGGGAGCCCGCCCCGGTCGCCGGCATGCAGCCCCTCGAGCAGGTGCGGCGGCAGCGCTCCCCGTCCGGCCGCCGGCAGAACGAGGCGGCGCTGCGGTACTGGCGGCGGACCCTGCTGACCGTGCCCGCCCGTACCGTGCCGGAGTCCGCCGACAGGTGCGAGCCGCGCTACCGCGAGGGACTACTGCACTCCCCCGCGCTCCGGCTGGCGTTGGGTACCCTCGCCGACCGGCACGGCGTCGACTCGGCGACCGTGCTCCTGGCGGTGTTCGCGGCGGCGACCGCCCGCGTCACCGGCGTCGACCCGGTCGTGATCCGCCCGATCGTCGGCAACCGCTTCTGGCCCGGCCTCGCCGACGTGGTGTGCCCCGTCAACCAGGCCGGCCTGCTCGTCGTCGACGCGCTCGGCGCCGCGTTCCCAACGCTGCTGGACCGGGTCCGTGGCGCGGTCCTGTCGACCTACAAGTACGCCAGCTTCGACCCCCTGCAGCTCGCCGCCACCGTCGCCGGCGTGGAGCGGGAGCGCGGCACCGCCATCGACCTGTCGGTGCTCTTCAACGACCGCCGCACCGGCGACCGCTCCGCACCGCCCGCCGCGGTGACCCTGCCGCAGATGGCGTCCGCGCTGGCCGCGACCCGCTTCGACTGGCCGGTCGCCCGCGACGACCCGCACGAGCCGCTCATGGTGAACGTCGAGGACACCCCGGACGCCCTGCTGGTGCGGATCGTCTTCGACACTCACCACCTCGCCCCGGCCCTCGCGGAGTCCTGGGTCCGCGCCATGCAGACCATCGCCGTCGCCGCCGCCGTCTAGGTCGCGTCGGCATCGTTGGTGCGCGCGATCGTGGCTGGGGTGTGGCCTGAGCGTTGTCGATCGCTGGGATTCTGGGCGGATGAACAGACGGGGGCAAGTGCTGGTCGTCCTGCTCGGCGGCGTGCTGCTGTCGGGGCTGCTGTGGTCGTGCACGTCCGGGACCGCCGGGCAGCACGCGGACGAGCTCGGCGAGGTGACCGCGGTCCTGGACTCGGCGCCGGGCACCGTGGTGGTCCACGTGCTGCGGCGCGAGCGCACGACCGCGTGGCGGGTCGACGACTCCGGTGCGGCCGTCGAGTGGATCGAGGGCGAGGTCGCCGCCGGTACGCCACAGGCCCGGCAATGCCAGCAGGACCTCTGCTACCGGGTGCCGGGTGACGCGCTGCGGGTCGAGCAGAGCACCGACGGCGGCACCACGTTCGGCACGGTGTGGCAGGTGAGCGGCGACGCGTACACCAGACTCGGCGCGAAGTATCCGCGGCTCGGCGACCCGGCCCAGCACCTGTCGTCGCAGTCGCTGGTCGTGCACGCCGTGCCGAGCGGGCACGTGGTCTTCGTCGCCGACGGGCGGGACGGGCTGCTCTACCGGGACGTGCGGGGCGCGTGGCACCGGCTCGGCTCACCCGACTCCGGCGAGGGCTGCTGCTACTACGAGCCGCCACCGTCGCTCGCCGCCCCGTCGCTCACCGGCCTGCCGCCGCTGGCCGGCGCCGGCACGGCCGCGGTCATCCTCCTGCTCGGCCTGGTGCCGGCGGCTCGCAAGCGGGCCTGGCGGGGGCTGCCGGTCGTGGCGGCGGTCGCCGCGCTGGGCGGCCTCAACGCGGGCATCGCCGCCACCCTGCAGGACGTCGGCATGTTCCCCGGCCTGATGTACTCGGTGCCGCTGATCCTCGCCGTCACGGCCGGCGGCGGCATCTTCGCCCACCGGCTCGCCACCACCGACGGCGCCCCGCTCCGCCGGGCCGGCACTGAACAAGCCGCACAACCGGACGACGCGGCGTCACCGGTAGACGGACACGATCCCCAGCCGTGAGGCCGGGCCCGGCCGCACGCGGCGACCGGGCCCGACAAGGGTTCAGTACAGGATCAGGACAGGTCGAAGCGGTCCAGCTCCATGACCTTCGTCCAGGCCGCGACGAAGTCGGTCACGAACTTGTCGCGGGCGTCGGCGCTGGCGTAGACCTCGGCGAGGGCGCGCAGCTGCGAGTTGGAGCCGAAGATGAGGTCGACCGCGGTGGCGGTCCACTTCACGTCGCCGGTCGACACGTCCTGGATCTCGTAGACGTGCTCCTGCGACTCCGACGCCTTCCACTTGGTGCCCGGGGACAGCAGGTTGGCGAAGTAGTCGTTGGTGAGCACGCCGGGGCGGTCGGTGAGGACACCGTGCGCGGCGCCGCCGACGTTGTTGCCCAGCGCCCGCAGGCCGCCGACGAGGACGGTCATCTCGGGTGCGGTGAGGTCCAGCATGTACGCGCGGTCGACGAGCAGGATCTCCGGCTGGGTCTTCTCGCCGGGGCGCAGGTAGTTGCGGAAGCCGTCGGCGCGGGGCTCCAGGACGCGGAACGACTCGACGTCGGTCTCCTCCTGGCTCGCGTCGGTGCGGCCCGCCCGGAACGGCACGGTCACCTCGACGCCCGCGTCGCGGGCCGCCTTCTCCACCGCGGCCGAGCCGGCCAGCACGATGAGGTCGGCGAGAGAGATCTGCGCGCCGCCCGCGGCGTTGAACTCCTGCTGGATGCCCTCGAGCGTGCCGAGGACCTCGGCGAGCTGCGCCGGCTGGTTGACCTCCCAGCTGCGCTGCGGCTCCAGGCGGATGCGGGCGCCGTTGGCACCGCCGCGCTTGTCGGTGGAGCGGAAGCTCGCCGCCGACGCCCACGCGGTGGAGACCAGCTGCGCGACGCTGAGGCCGGAGTCCAGGACCTTCGCCTTGAGCGCGGCGACGTCGGCGTCGCCGACGAGCTGGCCCGAGACGGCCGGGACCGGGTCCTGCCACAGCTGCGGCTCGGCGACCCACGGGCCGAGGAAGCGGCTGACCGGACCCATGTCGCGGTGCAGCAGCTTGTACCAGGCCTTGGCGAACGCGAGCGCGAACTCCTCGGGGTTCTCGAGGAAGCGGCGGGAGATCTTCTCGTACACCGGATCCACCCGCAGCGAGAGGTCGGTGGTGAGCATCGTGGGCCTGTGCTTCTTGGACGGGTCGTGCGCGTCCGGGATGATCGCCTCGGCGTCCTTGGCGACCCACTGCTTGGCGCCGGCGGGGCTCGTGGTGAGCTCCCACTCGTAGCCGAACAGGATCTCGAAGAAGCGGTTGCTCCACTCGGTGGGCTTGTCGGTCCAGGTGACCTCGAGGCCGCTGGTGATCGTGTCACCGGCCTTGCCGCTGCCGTGGGTGCTCAGCCAGCCGAGGCCCTGCGACTCCAGCGGGGCGCCCTCGGGCTCCGGGCCCACGTGCTCGTCGGCGTCGCCGGCGCCGTGCGCCTTGCCGAAGGTGTGGCCGCCGGCGATGAGGGCGACGGTCTCCTCGTCGTTCATGGCCATCCGGGCGAACGTCTCCCGGATGAAGTACGCCGCGTTGAGCGGGTCGGCGTTGCCGCGGGGACCCTGCGGGTTGACGTAGATGAGGCCCATCTCGGCCGCGCCGACCTCGGAGGCCATCTCGGCCTCACCGACGTAGCGCTCGTCGCCGAGCCAGGTGTCCTCGGGGCCCCAGAAGATCTCCTCGGGCTCCCAGACGTCCGCGCGGCCGAAGCCGAAGCCGAAGGTCTTGAAGCCCATCGACTCCAGGGCCACGTTACCGGCGAGCACGAGCAGGTCGGCCCACGAGATCTTCTGGCCGTACTTGGCCTTCACCGGCCACAGCAGCCGGCGGGCCTTGTCGAGGTTGGCGTTGTCGGGCCAGCTGTTGAGCGGGGCGAAGCGCTGCCCGCCGTCGCCGGCGCCGCCGCGGCCGTCGTGGATCCGGTACGTGCCGGCGGCGTGCCAGCTCATCCGGATCATGAGGCCGCCGTAGTGCCCGAAGTCGGCCGGCCACCAGTCCTGCGAGGTGGTCAGCACCTCGGTGATGTCGCGCTTGAGGGCCTCGACGTCGAGCTTCTGGAACTCCTTGGCGTACTCGAAGTCCGCCCCGAGCGGGTTGCCCTTGGACGAGTGGGCGTGCAGCACGGAAAGGTCGAGCTGGTTGGGCCACCAGTCGCGGTTGGTGCGCGGACGTCCACCGGTCTTCGGGGTCGGCGAGTCGATCGCCGGGTTCTCGCTCTCGCTGCCGTGCGCGACTGGGCAGCCGCCTGCCGTGGCCTGGGTGTCGCTCATGGTCTTCCTTCCGTCTTTCGTCCGAACGGACCGAATCATTTCGAGGCGCAGTCGGGGCAGGTGCCCCAATACACGACTTCCGCCTCGTCGACCACGTAGCCGTGGTCGTCCGAGGCGGTGAGACAAGGAACGTGGCCGGCGGCGCAGTCGACATCGGCGATCGCGCCACACGAACGGCACACGACGTGGTGGTGGTTGTCCGCCACCCGGGACTCGTAGCGGGCGGTGCTGCCGGCCGGCTCGATGCGCCGCACCAGACCGGCGTCGGTGAGCGCCCGCAGAACATCGTAGACCGCCTGGTGGGAGACCATGGGATGTTCGGCGCGCACGAGGGTGATCACCGTGTCCGTGTCGACGTGCCGGTGCTCGTGCAGGGCGGCGAGGACCGCCAGCCGCGGCTTCGTCACCCGCAACGAGGCCGCCCGCAACTGCGCCTCGAAGTCGAACGTCACACGATCAACATAGACCACTAGTCTGGAACAGTTCAAGTTTTCACCGGGAGTGTCCCTGCACTTCATCCTGCCGGATGAGACGCCGCGGAACCCGCGGACGCGCCGTCCGGTCATCCCGCGCGGATGGCGCGGCCGGCCCCGGCGCGGCCGACGATCGACAGGTGCCGAACGCCCCGTCCGCGGACGTCGCGCGGGCAATGATCCTGCCGCTCGCCCTGGCCCAGTTCATCTGCAGCTACGCCGGCACCGCGATGAACGTCGCCATCGCACCGATGGCCCGCGATCTGGACACCACGGTGTTCGGCGTCCAGGCGAGCATCACGCTGTTCACGCTCACCATGGCCGCCCTGATGATCCCGGGCAGCAAGCTCACCGACGTGTGGGGCCGCAAGCGCTGCCTGGTCGCCGGGCTGCTGCTGTACGGCACCGGCGCCCTCCTCGCCGCGCTCGCCCCCGGCCTCGGCGTCATGATCCTCGGCAACGCGCTACTGGAGGGCGTCGGCTCGGCGCTGATGATCCCGCCGATCTACATCCTCGTCACCGTCATGGCCCCGGACCTCGCGACCCGGGCGCGGTACTTCGGCATCGTCAGCGGCGCCGGCGCGCTCGGCGCCGCGACCGGCCCGCTCATCGGCGGCCTCATCACCAGCCTGTTCAGCTGGCGGGCGTCGTTCCTGCTGCAGGTCATCGTCATCGCGTGGATCATCGTGCTGATCCGCCGGCTGCCCGCCCCCGCCCGCACCGGCCCGGCGCCGTCCTTCGACGTGACGGGCGCGCTGCTGTCCGCCGCCGGGCTGCTGCTCGTGGTGCTCGGCGTGCTGCTGTCCACCACGTACGGCTGGGGCGCCGCACGCTCGGACGTCGTCGTCGCCGGCTGGGTCGTCATCGCCGAGGGCGGCATCTCACCCGTCTGGCCGACGCTCACCCTCGGGGCGCTGACGCTCGCCGCGTTCGCCTGGCACCTGCACCGCGCCGAGCGGCGTGGCCGCGAGCCGCTGCTGCACCTGCGCCTGTTCCGCGACCGCGCCGCCAACCTCGGCCTGGGCACGCAGGCGGTGCAGTGGCTGATCATGCAGGGCACGTTCTTCGTCACCGCCGTGTACCTGCAGGACGCCCTCGGCTACAACGCCGTCATGACCGGCCTGGTGCTCACCCCAGCGACCGCCGGAATCCTGGCCTCGTCGGCGGCCGCCGAGCGCTTCGCCCGCAACCGCACCCAGCGCACCCTGATCATCGCCGGCTTCGTCCTCACCGTCGCCGGCATGGCCACCCTGCTCGCCCTGGTCGCCGCCGGCACCGGCATCTGGCGCACCGTCCCGGGCCTGCTGCTCGCCGGCCTGGGCCTCGGCACCATGCTCACCGCGTCCGTCAACCTGGTGCAGTCCTCGTTCCCCGACCGCGACCAGAGCGACATCTCCGGCATGTCCCGCTCCGTGTCGAACCTCGGCTCGTCGCTGGGCACCGCCCTGGCCGGCTCGGTCATCGTGTCCGCCGCTCACCCCGGCGCCCACCCGTACGCGGCGTCGCTGGTGGTCCTGCTCGTGATCGCGGTCGGCGGCCTCCTGGTGTCCGTGCTGCTCCCCCGCACCCCGTCCCCGTCGCCGTCCCCGACCCAGTCCCCAGCCCCGGAACAACCGCACTGACCAACTGGCCTGTCAGTTGCTCCTGGTCGAGCTCGAACACGACGGTGTCAGGACTGAGCGTCGTCCTGCCAGGTGGTGATGCGAAGGACGATGAAGGCGGCGAGGAGGGCGGCGAGGATGCCGGCGGCGCCGGTGACGTAGGCGACCTCGACGGGGGTGTGCACGTCCTTGAAGCCGTCGGCGTAGAGCTTCGTCTCGGTGGAGGCGAACAGGCTGACCAGCAGCAGCAGCCACCAGGAGCTGACCACGCCGGTCGGGGTCCAGGAGCGGTCGGGGTTGCTGCGGGCGTACAGCTCCTTGACGACCTGCTGCGGGATGACGATGTTGGCGACGGGGATGAACCAACCGGCGATGGTGAAGGCCTTGGGCCAGCGGACGCTGGTCTCGTCGCGCCGGTCGAAGTTGTCGCGGACCAGGTACAGCCAGACGATGAGGGCGGCGAGCACCAGCAGCCGGGCGGCGTTGAGCACGACCGACTGGGTGTCGGCGTTGGCGAAGATGCCGAGGGTCACGCTGGACTCGGACGCGACGACCTCGCCGGTGCCGGCGACCGGGCCGCGCAGGGAGTCGACGATGGTGTATGCGTGCGCCAGTGCGGCGACGCCGAGCGCGCCGATCACCACCCAGCCCGTCGTCGCCAGGCGGTGCGGTGCAGCGGTACCCGTCTCGATCATTCGGGCAGCGTGCACCGCACCGCGTGCAGCCCACCTGCAATCCACGTGCGGGCCGCCTGTCCGGAAGGTGTCAGGCGCGGCGCCGGCGGATCCACAGGAAGCCGAGGGCGGTCAGCAGCAGGGTCAGGACCAGGTAGGCGGACAGCTCGATCCACTGGAAGGGCCAGTACCGGGAGCCCGGCTGGTAGACGTAGGAGAAGTGCAGGTTCTGGCTCGCCGTGCAGGCCTTGGCCTTCGCGAAGCTGCCGGCGGCCATGCACGGCACGGCGTCGGCCTCGAGGTACGGCGACCCGTCGGGCTTGAACAGCTTCATCTCCTCGCTGAGCGACCACACGCCGGGCGCGCTGTACCCGGTGAGGAACGCGCCCTCGGAGCCCCTGATGCCGAGGCCGTTGATGCGCTCCATGACCGCCGCGTCCACCGTCACCGTCTCGGTGACCGGCGGCATGATGTGCTGGCGGATGCCGTTGGGCACCGCGACCTGTACCAGCGCGAACACGGCCAGGGTGATCGCCATCGCCGGCAGGGTGCGGCGCACGACCAGGCCGGTGACCGCGCCGAGGGTGAACGCGAAGAGGGCGTAGCCGACGGGCACGACGTTGCGGGCGGCGAAGTTGAGCGCGGCGAAGCGGTCGCCGGTCACCTGGTCGTAGCGGCTGGCGCTCCACGTGAGCAGGAGGCTGAGCAGGCCGCTGGCGAGCACGGCCACGGCGCCGAGGAGGCCGAGCTTGACCGCGAGCCAGCGGGTCCGGGTGACGCTCTGGTTCCAGACCAGCTTGTCGGTCTTCTCCTCCAGCTCCCGGGCGACCAGCGGGGCGCCCCAGAAGATGCCGACGAGGGCGGGGATCGCCAGCAGCAGCGCGCCGACGAGGCCGACCTGGGCGTCGTACGTGTTGGTGAAGTGCTCGACCGCCGTGCTGCACGTGGCAGGGGTGCAGGCGGCGATGTCGGTGTCGTACGCGGCGCGGATGCTGAACCCGAGCACCAGCAGGTAGACGATGAGGGCGGCGAGGGCGGCCGCGGTCACGACCGCCTGCACACGGAACTGCCGCCAGGCAAGCCAGGTCATGCCTCCACCTCCGCGAGCATCGGGGCGCCGTCGAAGCCGGCGGCGCGGGTGAGGTAGGCGAGGACGAGGTCCTCGAGGTCGACGCGGTCTGCGCCGTCGATCGGGGTGGTCGTGCGGACGACCATCGTGTTCTGCTCGGCATGGATGATCTCGGTGCCGGCGGGCAGCCGGTCGAACCCGGGCAGCGTGCCGGTGAGCCGCTGGTGCTCGCCGAGCAGCTGGGCGACGTCGCCGCTGAGCTGGACGCGCGCCGAGGCGAGCACGATGAGGTGGTCGCAGACCCGCTCCAGGTCGCCGAGCAGGTGTGAGGAGAGCACGACGCTGACGCCGAGCTCGCCGACGAAGTCGAGCAGGTCCTGCAGGAACGCGCGTCGGGCCAGCGGGTCGAGCGCGGCGACGGGCTCGTCGAGGATGAGCAGGTCGGCGCGTTTCGCGGCGGCGATGGTCAGGGCGAGCTGGGCCCGCTGCCCGCCGGAGAGCCGCCCGGCCTTCTGCCGCGGGTCGAGGTTGCGCTGCCGGATTCGGCGTTCGGCGAGGGCGGCGTCCCAGCGCGGGTTCAGGCGGGCGCCGAGGCGCAGGTGGTCGGCGACGGTGAGACTGCCGTAGATCGGGGCGTCCTGCGCGACGAACCCGACCCGGGCCAGCTGCGCCGCGCTGGCGGCGGGCGGGTTGCCGAGCACGGCGATGCTGCCGGAGCTCGGTGCGATCAGCCCGCAGACCAGCCCGAGGAGGGTCGACTTGCCGGCGCCGTTCGGGCCGACCAGCCCGACGACGCGCCCTTCCGGGATGCTGAGGGTGCAGTCGGTGAGCGCCGTGACGTGCCCGTAGCGCTTGCCGAGTGCCTGGGTTTCGATGACCGCTGTCATCGCCGGCTCCTAGTCCTCGATGGGATCGTGTCGAGGTCAAGTTCTAGGCGCCGGACGGTCACGGGACGGTCCGCGCGGCTGTGACCGGGCTGTGACCGCGCCGCGGCTAACCTTCTGCCGATGCGGGTGCTGGTGGTGGAGGACCAACCGGAGCTGGCCGACTCGGTGGCGCGGGTGCTGCGGCGCGAGGGCATGGCGGTCGACGTCGCCTATGACGGCGGCGCCGCGCTGGAGCGTACGTCGGTGGTCGACTACGACGTGGTGGTCCTGGACCGTGACCTGCCGGGGGTGCACGGCGACCAGGTGTGCCGCACGCTCGTCGCGCAGGGCTCCCCCGCCCGGGTACTGATGCTGACCGCCTCGGGCACGATCGCCGAGCGGGTCGAGGGGCTCGGGCTCGGCGCCGACGACTACCTGCCGAAGCCGTTCGCCTACGCGGAGCTGGTCGCCCGCGTCCGGGCGGTCAGCCGGCGGTCACGTCCGGCGACGCCGCCCGTGCTGACGCACGGCGACCTGCGGCTCGACCCGGCACAGCGCGTCGCGGCGCGGGCCGGCGAGCGGCTGACGCTGAGCCCCAAGGAGTTCGCGGTGCTCGAGTACCTGCTCACCTGCCGCGGCCGGGTCGTGTCGGCCGAGGAGCTCCTCGACCGCGTGTGGGACGAGGCGGCCGACCCGTTCACGACCACGGTGAAGGCGACGATGAACCGGCTGCGCGCAAAGCTCGGCGACCCGCCGCTGATCGAGACCGTGCCCCGGGCCGGATACCGGATCTGAGATGCGCAACGGCCCGAACCGC
This sequence comes from Dactylosporangium sp. CA-152071, assembly GCF_050936335.1. Taxonomy (NCBI): domain Bacteria; kingdom Bacillati; phylum Actinomycetota; class Actinomycetes; order Micromonosporales; family Micromonosporaceae; genus Dactylosporangium; species Dactylosporangium sp. CA-152071. The sequence continues at coordinate 977,250 of NZ_JBNJMZ010000002.1, forward strand.
CTCCGCTGGCGCCTCACCCTGGTCATCTGCCTGGTCGCCGTCGTGTCCGGCGCGGTGCTGCTGGTCATCATGTACAGCATCGCCCAGGGCCTCGACGGCGACGTCCGCGGCTTCCTGCCGCAGAAGGCGCCGGCTCCGCCGCCGGTCCCGGGGCAGGGCCCGCTGGCGCGGCCGGACATCCTCGGCCCGGTGCACGAGCAGAGCTCGCTGCTCACCGTGCCCGCCGTCGCCCTGGCCATCATGACGGCGCTGTCGCTGGCGTTCGGCTGGCTGATCGCCGGCCGGCTGCTGCGCCCGGTCCGCACGATGGCGGAGCGGCTGCAGCACATCTCCGAGCGCAACGTCCACGAGCGCCTCGCCGTCACCGGCCCCCGCGACGAGCTCAAGGACCTCGCGGACACCGTCGACGGCCTGCTCGGCCGGCTGGAGACGTCGCTGGACGCGCACAAGCGGTTCGTCGCCAACGCCGCGCACGAGCTGCGCACCCCGCTGACCGTCGAGCACGCGCTGCTGGAGGAGCCGCTCATCGACCCCGACGCCGACGTCGAGGCGTTCCGGGCCAACTTCCAGCGGCTGATGAAGATCAGCGCCGGCCGTGCGCGCCTGCTCGAGTCGCTGCTCACCCTGTCCAGCAGCGAGCACGACCAGCCGCGCGACGAGCCCTTCGACCTGGCCGCGATCGTCACCGAGGCGCTCGCCGAGCGGTCCGGCGACCTCGACCGCGCCGGCCTGCGGGCGGTGCCGTCGCTGGAGCCCGCCCGCATCTACGGCGACCCGCTGCTCGTCGCCCGGCTCGTCGCGAACCTCTGCGACAACGCGATCCACTACAACGCGCCGGGCGGCCGGGTCGAGGTCGCGGTCCGGGCGCTCGTCGGCCGGGTGAGCTTCGCGATCGCCAACACCGGTCCGGTCGTCCCGCCGGACCAGGTCGACCGGCTCTTCGAGCCGTTCCAGCGCATGCAGCGCACCGCCGACGACGGCCACCACGGCCTCGGCCTGTCCATCGTGCGCGCCATCGCCACCGCGCACGCCGCCACCCTGAAGGCCCACCCGCGCCCGGGCGGCGGCCTCGTCGTCGAGGTGACCTTCCCGTCGTTCCGCACCTGACTGTTCCGAATCGACGTCTATATGAACATTTACAGAACTCGAACACTATCTTGCAGGTAGGATTAATAGACATGCATGACGATGGCGTCATGCGCTTCTTTCCCCTCGAGGACAGCGGCGTCGCGGACGACACGTACTTCGTGTTCAGCTCCGACAACGGGTTCCACCTCGGCGAGTACCGGCTGGCGCAGGGCAAGCAGACCGCGTTCGACACCGACGTCCGGGTGCCGCTCGTCATCGCCGGACCGGCCGTCCCCGCCGGCAGCACCCGCACGGAGATCGTGCAGAACATCGACCTGGCGCCGACCTTCCAGCGCCTCGCCGGCGGCACCGTCGCCTCGGACGTGAACGGCCGCAGCATCGTCCCGCTGCTGCAGGGCCAGCCGGCGGCGAACTGGCGCACCGCGTCGCTGATCGAGCACCATGGGCCGGACGCCGCCGACGACGACCCGGACGCCCAGACCGCCCGCGACGGCAGGCCGACCACCTACGAGGCGCTGCGCACCGCGTCCTACACCTACGTCGAGTACGCCAACTGCGAGCGCGAGTACTACGACCGGCTCGCCGACCCGTACCAGCTGAACAACGTCGCGGCGCAGCTGCCCGCGGCCCGGCGCGCGGCCCTGCACACCGCGCTGCAGCGGCTGCGCGACTGCCACACCCACGAGGCCTGCTGGACCGCCGGCCACGTGACCGCCTAACACCCGCGGCGGCCGGTCACCCCGCGGGTGTCAGGTGCCCGTCGAGCTGGGCGGCGAGGTCGGCGGCGCGGCCCACCGCGGCCCGCGCCCACGACGCGGCCGGGCTGGTGTCGGCGTCGTCGAGGCCGAAGGCGAGCAGGCCGGTGAGCTGCCGCAGGTTGCCGGCGATCGCCCGCACGTCACCGTCGGGCAGCGTGTCGAGGGCGGCGGGCAGCAGGTCGAAGTAGCGCTCGGCGGCCTGTCTCGCCGCGGCACGCTGGGCGGCGAGCTCCTCCGCCGCGTGCTGCTGCTGCGGGTGGAACGCGACCTCGTGGTGGGTGAGCGCCTCGCTGGTGTAGGACGCGCCGAGGTCCGCCCGGTGGTCGCCGGGCAGGCCCGGGTAGATCGCGCGGCCCACCTGGAGGATCGGGGCCATCGGCGCGGAGTCGGCGGAGCCGAAGACCCGCAGCCGGGCGACCCGGTCCAGCTCGCGGGCGACGGCGAGGCGTTGCGCGGTGTCGAGCGGCCCGCGCAGCGCCTCCGCGTAGGCGTCGGCGGCGTGCCCGGCCGCCTCCCGCTGCGCGGCCAGCTCCTCCTGCGGGTGCGGCTGGGCGGGGTGGAACGCGACCTCGTGGTGGGTCAGCGCCTGGTTGGACCAGGACCGGGCGATCTCCAGCTCGTGCCCGCCGATCCGGGCGTGCACCTCGCGGGCGAGGGTGGCGGCGCGCACGCCGGCCGACGAGTCGGTCGAGCCGAACGCGAGCAGCCGCGCGAGCAGGTCGAGCTGCGCCACCAGGATTCGCAGCCGCTCCGGGGTCACGGTCGGCGACGTCGCGAGCCGGGAGGCGACGTCCCACGCGTTGCCGGCGGCGGCGAGCTGCGCCGGGATGTCCGCCGGGTGGGCCGCCTGGGCGCGAGCCAGCCACAGCGCCACCGTCGCGTAGGCGACGCCCTCCACCAGCGCCAGCTCGGCCTCGGCGGCGGACGCGTCGCGGCCCTCCGCGTGCAGCGCCGCGACGAGGGCGGCGAGGGAGGCGGCGAGGACCCCGACCCGGTGCGGCGTCAGGTCCGCCAGCGGCGTCCCGGCCGGCTCCGCCAGGGTGCGCAGGACGCCGGAGCGCCACACCGCCGGCTCGGCGCCCGGCGCGGCCGAGTACGGTCCCGGCACCGGAAGGTCGCCCGGGCCGCCGAGGTCGTACACCCGCAGACCGCCGCTGGACGGCTCGATCACCCACGCGCCGGGCCACGGGCGCCACACGCCGCGGTCGGGGACGCCGTCGCCGTCGTAGTCCGCGCCGGCGGGCAGGTCCGCGCTCGTGTCGACCCGCGCGGCCCGCCAGTCGAGCCGGTCCGGCTGGCCGGGCGGGCTGACGTAGGCGATGGTGTACCGCCCGGTCGCCGACGCCGTGGCGTAGGACGGCTCCCGGTCGGTGCGGACGGTGAACGGCGCGTCGACGACCGGCCGGTCGTCCTCGGTCTCCCAGGCGCCGCTGGCGTGCTCGTCGGGCTCGAACAGCCCGTCCTCGTCGAAGATCTCCAGCCGCACCCCGAACGGGCGGACCGCGGCCGGGCCGGGCCCGATCGTCGCCGTCCACGGCGGCCCGGCGGCGTGCAGCGAGCCGCCGGTGCCGAAGACGTCGCCGGCCTCCAGCTCCGCCCAGTTGTCCTCGTCGCCGAACTGCCACCGCCGGACCCGTTCGACGACGCCCTGCCGGACCAGCCCCGAGTACACCTCGGCGCTGAACCAGCCGTCGGCGGCGCCGGAGTCGCCGGACGCGACGATCTCGACCCGGTCGACGGTGACGTCGACCCGCCGCTGCCGAAGCGTCACCGGCGCGACCGTCTCCGACCAGTAGCCGCGGGTGTCCATGACCCTCACGATCACGGTGTACGTGGCGCCTGGGCGCAGCTCGTGACCGGGCGCCTGGACGAGCTCCTCCTGCCACGCCTGCCGCAGCTCGCCCAGCACGAGGCGGCCCGCGCAGGTGTCGAATGCGTGGTAGGTGTGCCCGTACGGGCGGTGCTCGGCCGGCGCGCCCTCGCCGATCTCGGCGATGAGGCAGACCGGCCGCGCGTCGTTCGTGACCTCGAGGCGGACCCGGTCCGCTTCGGGGAACGCGTGGACCCCGCCCTCGTCGAGGAGGTTCCCGGGCCGGCCCGTCGCGATGACGTACGCCACCTCGGCCCGCGGCGGCGGCGTCACACGAGGGTCGGCCTGCGGGTCGGTGGTGCCCCAGACCCGCACCACGGTGCCGGCGGTCAGCAGCGGCGTGTCCAGGTGGCCGGTCCGCTCGAACGTGTCCAGGCCTTCCTCCGCCGCGGCCTCGCCCCGGGTACGGACCGTCGACGCGCGCATCTGGGCCCGGAGCGCCTCCCCCGTGTACGACACCCAGACGCCGGGCTCCGAGGACAGCCAGATGATCGGGCTGCCCGCGAAGCACGTGTACCGGATCCGCCGCACCTCGCCGCGCTTGAGCGGCGACACCACGACGAAGTCCTCCTCGACGGTGAGCCGCACCTGCGGGCGGGCCGGGTCGCCGAGGGTCGGCAGCTGCTCCCAGCGGAACCCGTCGCCGATGTGCCGCTGCTGGAACAGGTCCACCCACGACTGGCCGTCGCACCGCGCGAACAGCCACAGCGGCGCGCTGCTGTCGCCGTCGGGTTTGTCCTCGTCGCGCAGCTGCACGACCGACACCTCGTCGTAGAACCCGGTGCCGACGGTGCCGGCCTCGGCCCAGTCGTTGTTCTCGTGCTCGTAGCCGGGGTTCGGCCGCCAGAAGTGCCGGATGCCGCCGGTCCGCGACGGCGCGAACAGCTCGTAGTTGCCGTGCCGGCCGAAGCCCATCCACGGGTCGGAGCGGCCGCGGTCGCTCTGGATGATCGCGGGCCGCCCCCGCACCCCGCGGCCGATGTCCTGCGGGTACTGGTTCGCCTCGAACGTACGCAGGGTGCCGTCGCCGCGGACCGCGACGTACATCTCCCGGCCCCGGTAGTTGTCCTCGAAGTCCGTCTCGTGGGTGCCGACCGTCCCGAGCACCCAGCCGACGCCGTCGAACGGGCCGGTGACGGGTTCGGTGTCGGTGCTCACGGCGTACAGCCGCACGATCTCCTCGAACGGCCCGCCGGTCCAGTCGTACACCGTGGAGTGCAGCGTCATGAGCTGGTGCTGCCGATACATCCCGCCGCCCGTGCGGGGTGCGGTGACCAGCAGCAGGTTGTGCCGCGGAGAGCTGTCCCCGTCGACGGGCGCCCACCGGGTCCGGGTGAGCGTCGCGCTCGCCGCGTCGGCCAGGTCCCCGCCCAGCCCGACGCGGACGCGGGTCCACCGGTTCGGCGGCCCGTTGTCGCGGAACCAGTGCACGGTCCGGCCCGACTCGACCGTCACCACCTCGTAGTTGTTGTGCTCGCCGTCCTGGCTCTGGTAGTCGCCCTCGTGCCAGCTGACCGAGTCGACGACCCCCGCCGACGGCGGCACGCACGGCCACGGCCCGCTCCACCGCCCGGCGCCCCGGTCGAACCAGTACAGCGCGAACCCGCCCGCCGGCCACGGCACGATGACCTCGACCGTCCCGTACGTCGTGTTCTGCGCGAACCCCGCAGCGAACCCCACCTGTCCCATTGCCGTGTCCCCCCGGTCCGAGCCTGTGTGGGCTTCACTATGGGCGCCTCCCCCGCGGCGGCGCTGTCGCCAGTCGGCCAGCCGGATCGTGTATCTGGCGGCGGCCGGGGTGTTCCGTGCGGTGGCTACGGCGCGTCAGCCGCCGGCCTGACCAGCCCCGCCGAGATCGTCAGTTCCGGGCGGCGAAGCCGGCGCGCAGCGGCGTCGCGACCGTCCACGTGCCCGTCATGGTCGTGGTGGTCATGCCGGGCTCCCCACGGGCGTGAGCGGCAGGTCGGCGTGCACGAGGTGATAGACGCCGATCCGGTCGGGGCCGGTCAGCAGCGCCGGGTCCTCGCCGGGCAGCAGCGGGGTCGACATGACCGCCCGGACCGCGGCGTCGATGGCGTCGGCCGGCATCGGCAAGACGACGCTGGTCGACCGGGCGCTGCGGCAGGCCGGCGCGACCGCGGTGCGCGGCTACTGCCCCGCCGAGCCGGCGCCGCCGCTGTGGCCGTGGCGGGCGGTCCTGCCCGGCGCCGTCGCTCCTGATCTTCAGGCGCCCTTCGAGCCCACCGCCGCGGCCTCGGCCCGGTTCGCGGCGCTCGCCCGGCTGAGCGACGCCGTCCTCGCCGGTGGTCCGCCCCTCATCCTCCTGGAGGACCTGCACTGGGCCGACGTGGCGTCGCTGGACCTGCTGCGGCACGTGGCACAGGGCGCGGCGGGTGCCGGTGTCACGGTCGTCGGCACGGTCCGGTCGCCCTCACCCGACGCCGTGGCGCTCCGGCTGGCGGATCTCGCCCGGTACGGTGCGGTGCGGGTGCCGCTGTCACCCTTCACCCTCGATGAGGTGGCGCGGCTCGTCGACGCCGCGTCGGCGCCGGCCGTGCTGGCCCGGACCGGCGGGTTGCCGCTGCTGGTGGCGGCCGTCGGGGCGGGTCGGGGCCGGGCGACCTGCCCGCCGTCGTGCGGACGCTGCTGGCCACGCTGAGCCCGCAGGAGCGGGCCGCGGTGCAGGCCGCGGCCGTGCTGGGCGAGGAGGTCGACGACGCCCTGCTCACGGTCGTCGCCGGTACGCCGGTGGACGGGTTCCTCACCGCCGCCCGCCACGCCGGCCTGCTGATCGTCGCACCGCCGGAGCACCGGTACCGGTTCGCGCACGCGCTCGTCCGCGACACGATCGTCGCCGGCCTGGAGCCGGCCGCGCTGCGGGAGCTGGCCCGGTCGGCCGCCGTCGCGCTCGAGTCGGGCTCGGGGTCCTCTGCCGCGGCGGGCGGGCGGGGCGCGGTGCCGGCCGCCCGGATCGCGGCGCTGTGGCGGCAGGCCGGGGTGCCCGGTGCGGCGGCGGCCTGGTCGCGGCGGGCGGCGGCGCAGGCCCGGGCCGCGCACGCGTACGACGACGCGGCCGCCCACCTGTCCGCCGCGTCCACTGTGGAGCTTCCGCCGGCGGAGCGGGCCGAGCTGCTCGTCGAGCTGGCGCAGGCGGAGTACCTCGCCGGCCGCTACGACCGGTGCCTGGACCACTGCGTGGACGCGGCCGGGGCGGCGGCGGAGGCGGGCCGTGGGGACCTCGTCGCGGCCGGCGCCCGGGTGCTGCAAGGGGTGACGTACGCGCACGCGGGCAGCGTCGTCACGCGGCTGTGCCAGCAGCGGGCCCTCGCGTACCCGGACCTCGGCGACGGCCTGCGGGCCCGGGTGCTGGCGCAGCTGGCCGTGATGACCGCGGACGCCGGACAGGTGGGCCAGGCCGCGGCGCCCGCGCGGGAGTCGCTCGCGCTCGCGTCGGCGTGCGGCGACCCGCACGCGGAGATCGAGGCCGCCCGGGCCCGCGAGATGACCCTCGTCGACCCGGCCGACACCCCGGAGCGGCTCCGCCTCGGTGACCTCGTCGCCGACCGGGCCGAGGCGCTCGGGCAGCCCCTGGCGGCGCTCATCGGCCACGAGTGGCGGATGCAGTGCGGGTACCTCACCGGCCGGCTCGACGTCGTCGAGTCCGCGGCAGCGGCGATCGAGGACCTGGCGGGCCGATCGCCGCTGCCTGTGCTGCAGTGGCACCGCAACCGGATGCTGGCCAGCCGGGCGACGCTCGCCGGCCGGTTCGACGACGCGGTCGCGCACAGCCGCCACGCGACGGCGATCGCGCTCGCGTCCGGCGACCCGAGCGCCACCGTGATGCACTTCGCCCACGGCGTGCACGTCGCCGTGCTCCGCGGCGACCCGTCGGCGCTGCCGGAGGGGCTCGACGCGGCGTTCGCGGGCGCGCCCCTCGATCCGCTCATCGACGTCCAGCGCGCCAACGTGGCGCTGCTGACAGGCGCCCTCACCGATGCCCGGGAGGTGTACGACCGGCTGCGCGCCCGGCTGCCGCTACCCGCCGACCATCCCGCCTGGCCCGCCGTCCTGACCCAGCTGACCGGCCTGATCGAGCACTTCGCCGACGCCGAGGCCGCCGCGATCGTCCACCGCCAGCTGCTGGCGTTCCGCCCGTTCCCGGGCGCGCTGGGCACGGCGACGGTCTTCTTCCACGGCACGGTCAGCCGCTTCCTCGGCCAGCTGGCGGCGGTGGCCGGCGACACCACCGGCGCCGTCGAGCTGCTGCGCGAGGCGCTGACCCGCAACCGGGCGATCGGCGCTCGCGCCGACCTCGCGCTCACCGGCCTGGCCCTGGCCCGGGTCCTGCCCGCCGGGCCCGAGGCGGCGGCTCTCGCCCGGGACGCGGCCGACCTCGCCGCCCGCCTCGGCATGCCCGGCCCGGCGGCGGCCGCCGTCGGGAAAGCGAACGCCGATCCGCTGACAGCCCGCGAGCGGGAGATCGCCGGCCTGCTCGCCGAGGCACTCACCAACCGCCAGATCGCCGCCCGGCTCGTGCTGTCGGAGCGCACCATCGAGTCACACGTGCGCAGCATCCTCGCCAAGACCCAGTGCACCAACCGGACCGAGTTCGTCGCCCGCTGGCCCGCTCACCACAGCATCGGGAAACGCCCGTAACCGAGGGCCTTGTCGTACACCGCCCGCAGCCACGACTCGCGCACCTCGGGCAGCCGCACCAGCGTCGCCACGAACACGTTCCGGTCGAGGTGGAACGGTGTGTGCGGCAGCAACGGCGCCGGGTCGTCACGGCGCTCCGCCGCGGGCAGTGCGACCGGTCCACGTCTCGGCCGGTACGCCAGGTGTGCCCACACATCCCATTCCAGCGGGACACCGTCACCCTCGCCGGGCAGCGGCCACACCGCGCCGGTCTGCGGGTGCCGTGGCACCAGCGCGAGGTCCACGTCGCCGGTCGGCAGGCCCGGCCCGGCCAGCGTCAGCGTCCTCACCGGCGCGCCGTCCGCCAGCATCGCCGCGAGCACCGGCCGCAACAGCCCCGCCACCGTCGGGTCCTGGACCGCCACCGGCACACCGCCCGACAACGCCAGCAGCCGGGCCACCGCCGCCGCGAACGCGGCCGACCACAGTGGACTCCACCAGCCGCGCTGCTCGACCGGGCCGACGCCGGGCCGTCGCACCCGCAGGTCGTCCCAGGTGAGGACCGCCGCATCGGCGCCGCTGACGTGGCGCACCGCCCTCGGGTCGAGCCACACCGCCTGCCAGTGGCCGCAGTCGTCGATGCGCGTCGCGACCAGCCGGCCGCAGCGTTCGCACTCCAGGTTGGGTCCGTCCCGGCCGTCGGGGCCGAAGCACCCCCCGTCGGCGGCAACGTCGCTGAACACGGTCCCGCGGACGTCGCCGGGAGCGAGGACGACCGCGCCGTGCGGCCCGCCTGGCAGCACCGCCGGCACGTGCCCGCCGCTCGGCCAGGGCGGTCCGGGCGAGCCCGGATCCACGGCGAACGTGCCGGGCTCCATCAGTACACCGAGCAGCTCATGCGACATGTGCTGGTGGGCCTGGACCGGCAGCGCGACCTCCGACACAGGCACGGTCAGCTCGGCCCCGCAACCCCCGCACACGAACATCGCCACCCATTCTTTCCGCGATGCCCGCAAGTTGCCAAGGGGTGGCGGCGCCGGGCTGTCATGGGGTGAGGGTGGCGATGAGGGCGCCGGCCTCGGTGCGGGACATGTCCAGGCCGCGGACGTAGGCGTCGGCGTGGCGGGGGGCCGGGGCGCCGTGGCGGTTGCGGTGGGCGTTGGCGCGGCCGATGGCCTGGGCGGTGAGGCCGACGCGCCGGCCGATGCCGGTGACCGCGCCCCACAGCAGCGCGCCCGCCTCGCCGTCGCCGGTGAGGGTCAGGGCGCGGGCCAGCGACAGCGACGTCACCAGCCACGAGCTCACCGTCGGGGCGTCGTCGAGGCGGCTGGTGAGCCGCAGCGCGGCGTGCCGGGCGTCGTCGTAGCGGGCCTGGTCGAGGGCGACCTCGACGCCGAGCCAGCTGGCCACGGTCACCACCCAGCCGTAGCCGCAGTCGCGGGCGGCGTGGCGGGCCTCGGTGAGCAGCTCCGCCGCGGCGGTGAGGTCGCCGGCCAGGTACCGGGCGTGCCCGGACACCATCCGGCCCTGCGCGAGCAGGTCCGGCCAGCCGACCCGCTCCGCGGCCCGGTGCGCCCGGGTGGCGGCCTCGCCGGCGAAGGTCGCGTCGCCGGACGCCGCCGCCACGAACGACAGGCAGCACAGCGCGTCGGCGCGCAGGTAGTCGTGGCCGGCGCGTTCGGCGTCCCACACCGCCTCGTGCGCCTGGGCGACGGCGTCGGGCACGTCACCGGCGATCGACCGCAGCGCCGACAGGCCGAGCAGTGCCCGGCTCCGCGCCGACTGGCCGGTCGCCGACCTGTCCTGCCCGCCTGCGGCGAGCGCGGCCCGCAGCCAGGCGGTGCCCTCCGCGGTGGCGGCGTCGTGGAACCAGTACCAGGCGACCCCGCCGGCGATGTCGACGGCCGCGGCGCCGTCCCCGTCGGCGAGCGCGCTCCGCAGCGCGGCCCGCACGTTACGGCGCTCGGCGTGCAGGCGGCGCAGCCAGTCGTCGGCGGCGGCGGTCCGCAGCCCGGTCGCGGCCTCGGCGGCCATGCGCCGTGCCCACTCCCGGTGCCGGCGGACGGCCCGGGCGCCTTCGTCCTCGTCGAGGAGGTGTCTGGCGTACTGGCGCAGCGGCCGGCCCATGCGGTAGCGATGCGCGGTCCCGCCGTCGCGGTGGACCTGGATCAGCGACCGGTCGACGAGCCCCGGCAGCCGGCCGCGCCGGCCCGGTGCGACGGCGTCCATCGCGTCGAGGTCGAACCCGCCCTCGAACACCGACAGCTGCCCGAGCAGCGTCGCGTCCGCCGGTGTGAGCGCCCCGCCGAGCGGGTCGGTGGCGGGCCCCAGCAGCGCGGTGGGGTCCTCCCGCAGGTGCGCGGCGAGCACGGCCAGCGGCAGCGCCCGGGACAGCGTCGCGGCCCGCTCGACCGCCGCCGGCAGGCACCCGACCGCGGCGCAGACCGCGGCGGCGAGCCGGCGGTCCGCGGTGCCCGGCGCCCGCGCGGCGGCGCCCGGCATCCGCGTGAGGAACAGGTCGACCGCTTCGCCGACCGGCAGCGGCGCCAGCTCCAGCAGCGCCTCGCCGGGCACGCCGAGCGGCTCCCGGGCGGCGAGGAGCACCCGCAGCCCGGGGGCGGCGGCGCGGTCCAGGGCGGCGGCGACGTCCCGCGGGCTGGGCGCGCCGTCGACCACGAGCAGCCGGGTCGCCGGGCCGGGTTCCTCCGGCCACCACACGGTGGGGATCCCGGTCAGGTCGGCGTGCCGCTGCCCGTACTCCAGCACCAGGCGGCTCTTGCCGACCCCCGGCGGGCCGGTCACGGTGACGACCCGCGCCGACCGCAGCAGGTCGGCGACGGCCACCAGATCCGCGGCGCGCCCCACGAAGTCCGTGTCCTGCGGCGGTACGTCGGAGGTGACCTCGATGACCGGACCGCCGGAGGCCAGCGGCTCGTGCCGCAGGATCGCCGTCTCCAGACCGCGCAGCCCCGGCCCGGCGTCGACGCCGAACCGGCCGGCGAGCGTCTCGCGGGCCTCCCGCAGCACGTCGAGGGCGTCGACCTGGCGTCCCGACCGGTACAACGCGACCGCCAGCAGCTGCCAGAGCTGCTCCCGGCCGGGGTGCTCGCGGGCCAGCCCCGACAGCTCGGGGATCACCGCCTCGTGCCGCCCGAGACCCACGTCGGCGGTCACCCGGCCGATCCGGGCCTGGACCCGCACCTCTTCGAGGCGGCGCCCGGCGACCAGGGCGAACGAGGCGTCGGGAAAGTCGGCGTACGCGCCACCGCGCCACAGCCCGAGGGCCTGGTCCAGCGCGGCCCGCCCCGGCTCGAGCTGCCCGTTCGCGATGAGGTCCTGCCCCTCGGCGGCGAGCGCGCTGAACACGTCGGCGTCGAACGCGCCAGGTGCCGGACGCACCGCGTACCCGCCGCCGACCCGCACCAGGACCCGCGACGGCGACCTCGGCGGCCGGTCGGGTTCGAGCGCGCGCCGGAGCCGGGCGAGGTGGCTGTGGACGGTGCCGAGCGCGGTCGCGGGCGGCTCGGCGCCCCACAGCACCTCCACGATCCGGTGGAACGGCACCTCCTGCCCACCGGTGCTGAGCAGCAACGCGAGCAGCATCCGCGGGCGCAGGCCGCCGAGGTCCACCTGGTCGCCGGCGATCGTCACCTCCAGCCGTCCCAGGACCCCGAACCGCGGATCTGCCATGGCCGTACACCTACCCGAATGATCGTTTACACGGACGTCGGGTCAGACGACCAGCACCGCCCCGCGGTTGCGGCGGCGGTCTGTCGCAAGTCCGCCTGCGCCGGCCGCGCCGATGCGCTATGCGGACCTCGTCGCCGCGGGCCCGGCTACGGCCACCGCGCGTGCACCTCGTCGATCGCGTCGAGCACCCCCTGCGCCGCGCCGGGCCCGCCCACCCGCACGATGGTGCCGGCGAGCGCGCCGATCCCGGCGAGCGAGCCGTAGGTCCGGTGCTCCGGCAGCGCGCGGCGCAGCACCTCGACCGCGAGCCGGACGCGCTCCGGCGACGGGTCGGCGTCGACGAGCGCCTGCGCCCGCCCGGCGAACGCCCGCGCCGGGAAGCGCCCGCGCCCCACGGCCGGCAGGGCGGCGGCCAGCAGCTCCGGGGTGAGCCGATCGGCGAGCCGGGCCAGGAGCTCGGCGCGCCAGAACCGGCCCGGATCGGCACCGGCGGCCGCCGCGGCGTCGGGCAGCAGCTCGTCCGGCAGCCGCCGCACCAGCTCGACGAACCGTTGTGCCCGGGTCTCCGGATGGCGGATCGCGGCGACCGCGGCGACCGCCTGCCGCTGCAGGTCGGCGGGCAGGTACGGGGCCAGGGCGGCCAGCAGCACCGACGGGGGCCGTGGGCCGTCCCCGGCCAGCACGGCGGCGATCGTCGCCTCCCGCCGCTCGGGCGGCAGGTGCCGGACGGCCCTGGCCAGGGCCTTCGCGCGGCTGTCGGGCGCGGCGAGGGCGAGGGCCAGCTCCGTGGCCCTGGCCGCGACGGCCGGCCGCTGCTCGGGCGGCAGGTGGGGCGCGATACCGGCCAGCAGGTCGACCTCGGAGCGGTCGCCCCGGGCGGCGGCCGGCACGCCATCCTCGACGCGCTGCACGTCGAGCTCGCCACCGAGCTGGTCGTGCGGGGATCCACCGCCGCACGGTGACGACCGGCTGACCGTGACGGGGGGCGCAAATCGGTGAACCTCGAACGTTCGGGTGAGATCAGGTACGTAACAGGCAGGATAGTCTCGTGCCCGTGACGCGGGAGGCGCTTCCGTCGGCCGGTCCCGTGGCGGGGGTGGCCGCGTGGCGGTACGTGCAGGCGGCCGTCGCCGTCCTGCTGCTCGGGACCGTCTGGTGGGCCGCGTTCCTCGCCGGCTGGGTCGGCTCCGAGGCGTTCGCCTACGTCTTCGTGCCGGTCGGTGGGGTCCTGGCCACCGCGTCGGTGCACCACATGCTGCTCGGCGGCGGCCTCGACCCCATCGCACGGCGGTTCTGGCGCGGGCTGCGGGGCGCCATGGCGCTGATCACCATCGGGTACGCGTGGCTGGCGCTGGACATGCTCACGCACGCCGACGAGGCCCACACGCGCACGATGCCGGTCCTCGCGGCCGTGAGCGTCGGGATCGGGTTCCTGGCCGCGTTGTGGGCGGTGGCCCGGGTGCCGGTGATGCCGACCGGCGGCGTCGAGTGGTGGCGGATGCTGCTGGACCGCACGATCGGGTTCCTCGGCTGCGCGGCGGTCCTCTGGTACGCGGGGCTGGCGCCCATGCTGTCGGCCCGCGAGCCGTGGAGCCGGCAGGCGATGGTGCTGGTCGGGCTCGCGTTCGTGGCCGCGGTCGGCGCCGCGACGAAGGTGTCCTACGTCGCCGGCGGCCCCGTCGACCGGACCGCGATCCGCCTCATCGCGGCCAGCGGCGGCGTCACCGCCGGGATCGTCGCGGTGCTCGCCGTGCGGTTCGGGCTCATCGCCGCCGTGCCCGCGCAGGCGGTCGTGATGCCGCTGACGCCGGTGCTCGCCACGCTGGGCGTCGCGGCGCAGTGGCGGGCCAGCCTGGGGCTGCGCCGCGACAGCGCCCGCAGCGGCAAGTGGCTGCCCTACCTGGCGGTGGTCGCGGTCGACCTGCCGCTGGTCGCGATGGCGTTCGGCGCGCCGCTGGAGTGGCCCGGCCGCGTCGTCGTGATCGCCGCCGTGCTGGTGACGGCGCTGGTCACGGCCCGGCAGTACCTCACGTTCCAGGACAACACGCGGCTGCTCGCCGACATGCGCGACCAGGAGGAGCGCCTGCGGTACGAGGTGAGCCACGACGCCCTGAGCGGCCTCGCCAACCGGGCGCTCTTCCGGGGCCGGATCGCGACGGCGCTGACCTCCCCCGACCCGGCGTGGGTGCTGCTGGTCGACCTCGACGACTTCAAGGCCGTCAACGACCTGCTCGGCCACGGCGTCGGCGACCGGCTGCTGGTCTCCGTCGCGCAGCTGCTGCAGGCCGAGGCCGGCACCGCCGGCCTGCCGGTGCGCGTCGGCGGCGACGAGTTCGCGGTGCTGCTCACCGGCCCCGGCGCCGACCCGGAGGACCTCGCCGCCCGGATCCTGGCCGCGCTCGACCAGCCGATCAGCGAACACCGGTTGCTGGTGCAGGCCAGCATCGGCATCGCCGCCGTGCGGCCCGGTGCCACCGTCGACGCGGTGCTGCGCGACGCCGACGTCGCCATGTACACCGCGAAACAACGCGGCAAGGCCGGCTTCGTGCGCTACGTCGACGGCATGGGCGAGCCCGTCCTCGCGCACATGCAGCTCGGCGGCGAACTGCGGCGGGCCCTCGACGGCGGCGAGCTGCGGGTGCTGTACCAGCCGATCCTGCGCCTCGACGACCGCCGGCTCGTCGGCGTCGAGGCCCTCGTCCGCTGGCACCACCCGACCCGGGGCGTCATCAGCCCCGCCGAGTTCATCCCGGCGGCGGAGCGGACCGGGCTGATCGTCCCGCTCGGCCGGTTCGTGCTGCGCGAGACCTGCCGGCAGGCGGCGAAGTGGCTGGCCGAGTTCGGGCCGGACGCGCCACAGCGGGCCGCCGCCAACGTCTCCGCGCGGCAGCTGCACGACCCCGACTTCGTCGCCGACGTCACCGCCGCCCTCGCCGACAGCGGCCTGCCCTGCGAGCGGCTCGTCCTCGAGGTGACGGAGTCCGCGGTGCTGCGCGGGCAGCAGGTGTCGCGGACGCTGTACGACCTCGACCGCATGGGCATCCGCCTGGCGCTGGACGACTTCGGCACGGGCGAGTCGTCGCTGAGCCTGCTGCGCGCGTTCCCCGCCGCGATCGTCAAGCTCGACAAGTCCTTCGTCGACGGCGTCGAGATCGACGACGGCCAGCCCGCCGCCGCCAACGCCCGCCAGGCGGTCGCCCGCGCCGTCGTCCAGCTCGCCCACACCCTCGGCCTCGACACGGTCGCCGAGGGCATCGAGAGCGCCGAGCAGGCGGCTGTGCTGCGCGAGCTCGGGTACACCGTCGGCCAGGGTTACCACCTCGCCCGCCCGATGACCGCCGAGAGCGTGTCCGCCCTGCTCGCCCGCCAGCAGTCCCTCACCGCCGCCGACCGCTGAGCCGCCTCCGGTGGTCAGCCGGACAGCCAGCGCAGGGTGTCGGCGTAGAAGGCCGCGGTCCGGCCGGCGTCGGTGCGGACCTCGATCGCGGCGGGGACCTCGGCGAACGCCCGGTCGCCGACGACCTGGACGACCGGCGGCGACAGGCGGTGCACGCCGGCGTTGCCGGCGGCGGCCATGGCCCGGGAGGCGTCGACGAAGCCCGGGCCGTCTCCGGTGTACCAGCTGAGGCCGACCGTCGAGTCCGGCCAGTAGCAGGCACGCATCTGGTCCCACCAGCCGCGGTCGCGGGCCTGCCGCTCCAGGAGCACCACCTGGCCGGCCGCGGCAACGTCGCTCACGTGACCACCGTCCCGGCGAGGCGGTCCTTCGTCGCGGCCAGGTGCGCCGCGGACAGGTGCGTGCCGGTGCGCCAGGGTGAACCTGCCGAAGCGCGCGGCGACGCGGTCCCACGTCCTGCGGGTCGCGGCCGCCATGTAGCGCAGGTCCTCGTCGGCGGCGAACGACGGGTCGTCGCAGAACTTGCTGGTCTTCTGCCGGATGAGGGTCGGCACGTGCCAGGTCCCGTCGGCGGCGAAGCGCGCGGCGAGGTCGTGCGCGTGGTGCTCGTCGAAGGTGCGCACGGCACGGTCCAGAATCTCGACGTCCTCGGCCTTGTTGAGCAGCACCGGGTTGAGCACGACCCGCCGCATGACCGCCGCGACGACCCGGTCCATGAACGGCAGCCTGGCCGGCGGCAGCCGCAGCCGCGAACGGGCGCCGGATGCCTCGCGCAGGGCCGGCTCGTCGGTGGAGCAGCAGGCGAGGACGCCGAGGCCGGAGCCGAAGTGTTCGACGGACTTCATGCCGATGCTGGAGGCACGCAGCACGTCGATCCCGGCGGGCAGGTGCCCGACGATCGGCACGCCGAGCCGCAGCGCCTCGGCCTGTGCGTCGAAGAAGCGCTCCTTCGACATGGCGGCGGACTTCACGAAGTCGGCGCCGGCGGCGACCTGCTCGCGGACGGTCGCGGCGGCCTGCTCGGCGGTGCCGGTGTTGAGCATCGTCAGCAGCGGCCCCGGCATCGCCAGCAGCGCCGGCGCCGCGGCGGACAGGCGCAGTTCACCGGCGGCCCGGGCGCGCAGGAGGCCGAGGTCGCCGTGCATCTGGCGGAAGCCCGTGATGCCGTGCGCGAGCATCAGCTCCAGGGTCGGGGCGGGATCGCCGTGGCCCAGCGGGTGGGCGTGCATGTCGTTGTACCCGGGGACCACGTACCGGCCGGAGACGTCCACCACGGTGGCGCCGCGGGGCGCATCGAGGCCCTCGCCGACCGCGGTTATGACGCCGCCGTCGGCGAGCACGTCGGTGCCCGGCCGCAGCGAGCCGTCGCGGGTGTCGACGACGGTGCCGCGACGCAGCAGCAGCGGCGCGGTCACCGCGCGCCGCCGGTCAGCTCGTGCGCGTTGCGCGTGGTCAGGTCGCGCCAGGTGTCCGTGTCCGCGTCCGGCGGCGGCGGTGCGGCGTCGACGGCGGCGATCTGGGCGAGAGCCGCGGCGGCGGGCGTCCAGCAGTAGTCGCTGCCGTAGACGAGCCGCGCGGTGCCGAACGCCGCGTCGAGGGCGGGGATCTGCCGCGGGAACGGGGTGCCGGCCATGTCGTACCAGAGCCGCCGCAGCTGACTCGTCGCGGTGGGCGCGTCGGGTGCGGCTCCCATCGGGAACGCCACGCGGAACATGTCCATGCGGTCGGCGAGCAGCGGCAGCACCCCGCCCCCGTGCGTCAGCAGCCACCGGATCCGCGGATGCCGCACCAGGACGCCGTTGAAGACGAGGTCGGCAGCGGTCCGGGCGGTGTCGAACAGGAACTCCAGCATCGGCCGCGGCCGTCCCAGCGCGACCGACTCCGCGTGCGGCGGCGAGGTGGGGTGCACGAAGACGAGCGCGCCGCGCCGGTCGAGGTCCTCCCACAGCGGCTCGAGCCGGCCGTCGCCCAGGTACATGCCGTGGTGGTTGCTCTCCACGACGATGCCGTCGGCGCCGAGCGTGTCCAGCGCGTACGCGGCCTCGGCCCGGGCCCCGTCGACGTCCGGCAGCGGGAGCGCCGCGAAGTGCCCGAACCGCTCCGGCCGCCGCGACCGCAACGCCGCGCCGAACTCGTTGACGTCCCGGGCGAGGGCACGCGCGGCGGCGTCGTCACCGAAGTGGACGCCCGGCGAGGAGATCGACAGGTACGACCTGCCGATACCGCCGCGGTCCATGAGCTCCAGGTGCGCCTCCGCGCTCCAGGACGGCCAGCCGGGCATCCCGTCGGGGTACCTGGAAGACCTGTTCCACGTGACCCGCCAGCACGTGCTACTCGCCGTCCGCGACGAGGGCGAGGCGCTGCTCGTGGAGCGCCTGTCCGCCCGCGACGCCAGCCCCGTGCGGTACCGCATCGGCGGCCGCCTGCCCCTCACCTCGACCGGAGTGGGCCTCGTCCTGCTCGCCGAGGCCCCGCCGCAGGTGCAGGAGGACGCGATCGCCGCATTCCTGCCCGACGACGGCGGCGACGACATCCACTCCCCCGCCGACCTGCGCCGCGCCCTCGCCGAGATCCGCCGCGGCGGCTACGCGTACGCCCGCCAGAGCTCCCCGTGGCCGATGAGCACCGTCGCCGCCCCCGTCCGCGGCCCGTCAGGCGTTGTCGCCGCGGTGTCGGTCGTCGCCCCCAGCCCAGGCTTCACGACGTCGTCCTACATCCCAGCCGTCCAGGCCGTCGCCCGCGCCATCTCCCGCCAGCTCGCCACCTGACCCCCGGCCCCGGGCTCCCGGTCACCCACCTGGACGCCCTGCGCTACGACGACTCTTCATAAGCCGAGTGCGACCGGGGCGGAGGGTGTCCCGAAGGTGAGCAGGTCGGCCAGCGGTGTGGCAAGGTCACGGGGCGAGAACAAGTCGGGCCCGGTGTAGTCGGCGATCTCAGAGAGCCGCCACCAACGAAAGCCGGCGAGATGCTCATCAGCGGCAAGTTGGTCGTCGGTGAACTGGCCCTGAGGCTCGAAGTGGGTGGCGCGGACGAGGAAGTAGTCGTTGACGACGCCGTCGAAGCGGGGCGCATGATCTGCGCTGACGACTACTTGATGCCAGACGTGCGGCGGATCGATGGCGGCGACCAGGCCGGTTTCCTCTCGCAGCTCGCGGCGCAGCGCGGACAGCCCGTCCTCACCTGGTTCTATGCCGCCACCTGGAGCGGCCCAGACGGCCTGCGCCCCGTTCGGGACCGCCGGGTGGGGGAAGACGAACCGGCACAGCAGGACGCGGTCATCTTCGTCGAGGATGATCGCGCGGGCGGAGGCTCGAAGGTTCAGCGACATGGCGGACTCCTGATTCCGTGCGCGTGGTACCGCAATGATCGGCGAGAGACGCAGCTGAACACGGCCAGCGAGTCCGCTGCGCCACCACCACGGCGCCGATCGGCCGGCGCCGACGGCACGGTTGTCGACGAGTTCGCTGGCACCGTGCCGGCGTCGGCTGCGGCTCAGAGTCCACGACTGCCGTCGATGGCCTCGCGGATGATGTCGGCGTGGCCGGCGTGTCGCGCTGTCTCCTGGATCAGGTGCATTGCCACCCAACGCAGGTTCTCGTCAACCAGGTCCGACCGTGCGCATCGCGCGTCGAGGTCGACGCCGGCCACGATCTCCCGGGACACCGCAATCTGCTCCAGGTAGTACGCCACAACACTCTCCACCGTGTCATCGCCGCTGAGAGCAAACGTGGCGTCCTGACCTTCGTCCGCCACCGTCGGCCACTCGTCCGGAAAGTCTCGGCCCGCGAAGATGATCTGAAACCATCTACGTTCCCAGACAGCCGAGTGCTTCAGCAGACCCAGCAACGACAGAGAACTCACGGTCGCAGCCATGCGCGCATCCTGGTCGGACAGGCCGTCGACCTTACGGATCAACGCATCTCGCGCCTGGTCCAGAAAGCCGCACAGAGCATCTCGCTCGGTCGCGGTCGAGAACGCGTCGGTCGCCACGTCGCACACAATATCGACATTCGCCGCTCCGCAGGTTTCTTCCATACGCATCGATGATCCTGTAGCTTCTTTTCATCACTTGCCGTCGATGCCTGGATCGGAGCTCGCCATGAACCTTTCCGCCGTGCTGTCCCGTGGGGCGGTGGTGTTCGCGCTGCTCGGGGTCGTCGTGCCCTTCGGCGGACCGGCCGCCGCGGCGCTGCCGGTCGTCGACATGGAGCAGGTCATGCTCGCTGCGCAGGTCGACCCGCCGAAGAGCGGCACCGGGCAGACTCCTGGCGCGGCGGCGAGCGTGCTGGAGGTCGAACGGGCGCTGTCGGCGAAGGGCTTCCTGGCCTCAGCCTCGGTCGATGGGCACTACGGCACCTCGACCGTCGCGGCGTACGCGGCCTGGCAGCGCTCACTCGGATACTCCGGCCTGGACGCCAACGGATATCCGGGGCCGTCGTCGCTGACCACGCTCGGCAGCGGCCGGTACACGGTCACCAGGCCGATCAACACCGGTTCACGGACCAGCTCGTACGGCGGCGAACGGGTCAACGCCAGGACCCGCGACATGCTCGCCGCGGCCGATGCCAAGCTGTCCTGGAGCATCACGCTCAGCCAGGGGTCCTACACGTCGGCGAACCCCAGCTCCGCCGGTACACATGACGCAGGCGGAGCGGTGGACATCTCGGTAGCCAGCCTGAGCACCACGCAACGATGGCAGACCGTCCAGGCGCTGCGGACCGTCGGGTTCGCCGCCTGGCTGCGCAATCCGTCGCAGGGAGACTGGCCGTACCACATTCACGCCGTCGCGATCTCCGACACCGACCTGGCCACGGGGGCGGCCAACCAGGTGCACGACTACTACTTCGGCAAGAACGGGCTGGCCAACCACGCTGCGGACGACACGCCGTCCGCCTATCGAGTGGCGTTCACGTGGTGGGAGAAGTCCCGACGTTGACATCCTCTCCGCCCTGAAGGACGGAGATTCCCGCCACGCTGCGCGTGGACCGCGCGGCGTCCGGGTGGGTTACCGCTTCGCCGCGCGGTGCCGGGACGAGTCCCGGTCTTACCTGCGCTCCACGGTCGTTTCCGTTGTCCGCCTGTCCAGCGGCCAACACGTTCAGCGCCGCGTTCACGTCCCGGTCGTGGGCCGCTCCGCAGGGGCAGTCCCACGCTCGGACGTTGAGCGTCATCTTCTCGTTGATGCGTCCGCAGTCGGAGCACCTGCGGGTGGACGGGAAGAAGCGGTCCACCCGGGCGAAGGTGCGCCCGTACCGGGCGGCCTTGTACTCCAGCATGGCTGTGAAGCCGGCCCACGCTGCGTCGTGCACCGACTTGGCAAGCCGGGTCCGGCCGAGACCGGCGACGCACAGGTCCTCGACGTACACCGCTTGGTTCTCGCGGATCAACGTCGTGGACAGCTTGTGCTGCCAGTCCCGCCGGGTGTCGGCAACCCGGGCGTGCGCCCGAGCGACCTTGACGACTGCCTTCCTGCGGTTGCTGCTGCCCGGCTGCTTGCGCGCGAGCGCCTGCTGCAACCGTTTGAGCTTGCGGGCCGCGCGCCGCAGGAACTTCGCCGCGGTGACCTTCGTACCGTCCGACAGCACCGCGAAGTGCGTCAGCCCGAGGTCGATGCCCACCTCCGAGTCCAGCTCGGGCAGCGGCTCGTCGGTACTCTGCACGACGAACGAGGCGAAGTACCGCCCGGCCGCGTCCTTGATGATCGCCACGCTGGACGGGTCCGACGGCAGCGTCCGTGACCAGCGGACCACGAGGTCGCCGATCTTCGGCAGCCGCAGGCGTCCGTCGTCGAGAACCTTGAACCGGGAGTTCTTCGTGAACCGTATGGCCTGCCGGTTGCCCTTGCGGGACCGGAACCGTGGCGGTGCGACCTCGCGGCCATTGCGTTTGCCGGTGACCGAGGCAAAGAAGTTGCGGTAGGCGGTGTTCAGATCCGCGAGGGCCTGCTGCAACACCACGGCCGAAACCTCGCCCAGCCACGCCCGCTCCGGCGTCGTCTTGGCCCCCGTGATGACCTGCCTGGACAGCTCGGCGTCCGAGACGTACGGCAAGCCCTGCTCGCGGGCTTGCCGGCGCAGCCTGACCGCGTCGTTGAACACCACCCGCGCGCACCCGAACGCCCGCGCCAGCTCGATCTGCTGGCCAGGCGTCGGATACACGCGGAAGTTGTAACGAAGCTGCACGACAAGCACGGTAACTGGCGGCCCTCCCAGCGCGGGCCTTCACCCCCGGCCTGAAGACCGGAGCACTGGCCCGCATTCCGGTAGCCGTCACGACAACAACGGCCGACCCATCGCCGGGTCGGCCGTTGTTTCGGTGCGGTCATATCGAGGCGTGTGTGCCATCCTCCTCCTGTCGAGATCCACAACCACGGGGAGTCCGCCTTGCACACGCGCCGAAGACTGACCGCCCTGGCTCTCACCCTGGCCGCCGCGGCGACGCTCGCCGCCGGCTGCGAGGGCACCCCCGGCGTCACCTCACCCGCCGCGAGCACCGCGCCCAGCGTCACCGTCGCGTCGGTGTGCCAGGCGATCGACGACGTCTACGCGCCAGAGCGGCTGATCCTGACGAGCACGTGGGGCCAGTACGTCACCGCCACGAACCAGGGCGACACGACCAAGGCCGCCGAGCTGAAGGCGAAGCTCGAGGAGATGGTCCCGCGGCTGAGCAAGGCGGCCCGCGCCGAGGTCGCGAAGTCACCGGACGCCGGCCAGCGGGCTGCCCTGGAGCAGTACCTGGACGCGGTCGACACGTGGTACACCA
This sequence comes from Dactylosporangium sp. CA-152071, assembly GCF_050936335.1. Taxonomy (NCBI): domain Bacteria; kingdom Bacillati; phylum Actinomycetota; class Actinomycetes; order Micromonosporales; family Micromonosporaceae; genus Dactylosporangium; species Dactylosporangium sp. CA-152071. The sequence continues at coordinate 999,454 of NZ_JBNJMZ010000002.1, forward strand.
AGCCCTCCTCCGGGGACGCCGTCACCCTCCTGGAGAAGGGCGTCGAGGCCGCGCAGCAGTACTGCCCGAAGATCCGCTGACCCCTCGCCGCCGGCGCCGAGCCTTCAGTCGGCGTGCGGCAGCCGCCAAGCAGGCGGCGGCGGAGGTCGGCCAGGTTGATGCCGAGGTCGTGCAGGACCTTGGCGGCCAGACCTCCGCCCTCGCGCAGGACGCCGTTCGTGTACATCGGCGCCGGCCGGCCCTACGAGTGCCACCCTGGGAGCTTCCGCAGGAACCCGGCTGGCCCGTGATCCTCGGGTCCCGTCTCGAAGCCTGGGCCGTCGTTCTCCGAGGTGGCGTCCGGGTCGTTGCCGCGGGCCCGGGCGCGGCTGATCAGCGCGGCGAACACCGTCCCGCTGAAGACCAGCACGGCGATACCCACGGTGAGCACCCCGGCCAGCGTCGGATGCCACTGGTCGGGCCGCCGGACGTTGTCGCATGGCTGCCAACGCGAGTAGTGCACGGTGACGGTGTCGCCGGCCGCGATGTTGTCGAGGTCCGGGAAGACCTTGGTGGTGGCCTCACACCGGGTGCCGTCAGGCAGGACGAACACCGCGGCGTACCGCGGCGGCTGGTCGACGGTCACCGAGCCGACGGTGAGCGGCTGCTGCTCGACCCGCTGCGCGGTGGCAACGGCCTCGCCGCCGTGGGCGTCCTCCCACGTCTGCCACAGCGCCATCCCCAACACGACCGCCAGGAACGTGCCCCAGATCCCCATCAACCAGCGCATGTCTTGAGGTATACACCTGCGTCACGATCAGCGTGCGCCCGCGGCGGAGCCGTTCGTCGACCGCCCGTGGAGCAGTACGCGCACCGGCGGCTGGACGGGTCGTTCGCGAGATCGTGGCTGACGCTGCGGAGGGCGGTCGCTGACTGTCCGTCCGCGGCGCGCCATGCCGCTCCGGCCACGCATGCCCGCTCCGCCGTGCCGGCCCGTTCCGCTCAGGTCAAGACCGGGAACAGCTGGACCGAGCTCCGACCGGTTGCGGCCTCGATGAAGTCGACCGGCGGCGCCATCCCGGCGAGCAGCTCCGTCGTATGCGCCAAGCCGTCGGGGGGCACGTTCGGCGGCTGGCCAAGCGCGCGTTGAAGGTCGAGCAGGTGCACGGTCGCCTCCATGATGCCGATGCTGACGGCTTCGTCGAGGCGCAGGATCGCATACCCGAAGTAGTCCACGGCAATGGGGCCGAGCTGGCGCGCGGTCGCGATCGCCTGCGGTCCGGCGCTGGCGAACTGCTCGATCATCTGCGCAGTACTGTACGTGGCCGCATCTTCGCGGGCACCGGCCGCAGTCCGGTCCCGCCCGCGGTTGGCGACCCCGTCCGGGGTGTTGAAGTCCCGAAGGAGCGCGGCAGCTGTGGGGTGCGTGGGTTCGGCATCCCGGACCCGGTCCACCAGGCTTGTGAACGCGAACGGCCATGACCCGGCGTGCGCGTACAGGCTCCGCACGTCCCAGGTGCCAAGCCGGGTTGGCCGGCACCATTGCTCGTCGGTGAACGCCCGCCCGTGTTCTGCCCAGACCGACCAGAGTGTGTCGAGTGTCGTGAGGCGATCATTGATCGTCATAGCTCGATGCTACCGACAGGCGACGAGCCTGGTGGCTGCTCGCAGCCGTCAACGAGATCGGATATCCGAGGACGATCCAGATCGTCACCCCGGGAAGACGAGCGGCTTCGCATACATGCACTCCGTCAGCTTTGGCTCATTGGGTCAGGCGATGCGGCGCACGCGGCGGATCGCGAGCCAGACGAGCAGCGCGGCGGCCGCGACGAAGATGCCGGTCTCGATCCACTGGAAGGTCCAGAACCGGCCCTCGGGCTGATACACCTGGTAGTTGTAGGCCCCCGGGCGCAGGCCCATCTCCCGGGCCGCGGCGCATAGACCACCGTCGTCCTCCGGCCGGCACAGCATCATGCCGCCGGTGACGCGGGTGCCGTCCGCCTGGCGCACCTCCGTCGACATCAGCCAGGTGCCGGCCATCAGGTCGACGTGGTCGTCGATGCTGAGGCTGCGGGTGAGCGGCGCCATGAAGCGCGGCCGGGCGTAGAGGCCGACGGCGACCCGCGCGGCGATGTAGGCCGGCAGGGTGACCGCCATCGCGGACATGACCTTCGGCAGCAGGGTGCCGGCGTACAGGCCGAGGGCGACCGCGAACAGCGTGTAGCCGACCGGGACGACGCCCTGGACGTCGAAGAAGACCTCGGTGAAGCGGCTCTCGCGGAACTCCAGGGGTTCGAACCACCAGGCGATGCCCAGGCCGTAGCCGGCGGCGAGGACGGCGACCGCGCCGCCGAGGAGGCCGGCCTTGGTCCAGGCCCAGTGCCGGCGGCTGATGCCCTGGGTCCAGATCATGCGGTGGGTGCCCTGCTCGATCTCGCGGGCGACGAGCGGCGCGCCCCAGAACAGGCCGAAGAGCAGCGGCACGGCCAGGAGCAGCACCGCGACGTAGAGCAGTGGGCTGTAGGTGTCGATGAACAGTTTGAGCCCGCGGTCGCACAGCTCGCCGCCGGTCGCGCAGCGCTGCCCGACGAGCCGGTCGAGGTCGCGGCGCATCGCCAGGCCGGTCGGCACGATGAACGCGGCGAGGGCCGCCAGCCCGAGCAGTGTGTAGAGGCCCTGCTTGCGGTGCTGCCGCCAGGTCAGCCAGATCATGCCGCGACTCCCCATGCCTCGTGGGTGGCCTCCGTGACGCCGTCGGACAGGTAGGCCAGGATCAGGTCTTCCAGGGTCAGCTCGTGCACCGTCCACGACGGGTCGGTGACCCGGCCGGTGACGCGCACCAGCAGCGTCGACTGCCGGTCGGTGTGGCGGGCCCGGACGACGGCGGCCACGCCGCCGATCGGCTCGCCGTGGTGCCGCGGGCCGACCAGCCGCCGGTGCTCGCCGACGATGTCGTCGACGGCGCCGGACAGCTGCACGGCGCCGGAGCTGAGCACGACGAGGTGGTCGCAGGAGTGCTCGAGGTCGGTGAGGATGTGCGAGGAGAGCAGCACGGTCGTGCCGGACTCGGCAACGCCGCCCATCAGGGTCCGCAGGAACTCGCGCCGCGCGACGGGGTCGAGGCTGGCGACGGGCTCGTCGAGCAGCAGCAGCCGGGGCCGCTTGGCGAGGGCCAGGGCCAGGGCGACCTGGGCGCGCTGGCCGCCGGAAAGCTTGCCGACCGGGATCCGGGGCGGGATGCCGGCCTGGGCGAGCCGGGTCCGGGCGAGCGTGGCGTCCCACCGCCGGTTGACCTTGCCGCCCATGGTGACGAGGTCGTCGGCGGTGAAGTCGCGGTAGAGCGGGGTGTCCTGGGCGACGAAGCCGATGTCGGCGAAGGCGGCGGTGTTCTCATATGGCGTGTTGCCGAAGACCCGCACCGCGCCGACGTCGGGGCGCAGCAGGCCGACGGCCAGGTGCAGCAGCGTGGACTTGCCGGATCCGTTGGGCCCGACCAGCGCGGCGACCCGGCCGGCCGGCAGCCGCAGGGTGCAGTCCCGCAGCGCCCAGCGTGACCCGTACCGCTTGCCGAGCCCGTCGGCCTCCAGCACGTGCTCCATCTCGTGTCCTCTCATGCCAGCTCCTCCAGCAGGGCGTCGGCCTGCCGCGCGGCGCGGATCGTGGTGTCGACGAGCGCGCTGACGTCCTCGTCGCTCAGGCCCGCCGCCTGGGCCCGGCGCAGCCAGTCGAGCAGCTCGGTGCGCAGGTCGGCCTGGTTGGCGAGGGAGTCGCCGGCGAGGGTGCCGGTGACGAACGTGCCGACCCCCGGCCGCCCCTCGGCGAGCCCCTCGAGCTCCAGCTCCCGGTAGGCCTTCAGCACCGTGTTCGGGTTGATGGCCAGGGACTGCGCGACGTCGCGGACCTTCGGCAGCCGGTCGCCGGGCACCAGCATCCCGACCCGCAGGGCCTGTTTGACCTGCTGGACGAGCTGTACATAGGTGTTGACCTTCGACCGGCCGTCCAGCACGAACTCGATCACGCCGGCCCGCCTCCCTGTTGTCCTACGACACTAAGACTATAGGACAACAGGAGTGCTGGCATAGGCTCGGGAATGGATCAACCGCTGGTGACCGTGTGCCGGGACTGCTGCTGCGGCTCGCCCCGCAAGCACCCGGACGTGGACCACGCCGGGCAGGTGGCCCGGCAACGGGCAGGCAGGGTGCGGGTCAGCGGGTGCCTCGACGCGTGCGAGCGGTCCAACATCGTCGTCGTGCACCCCACGCCCGCCGCCAGGCGGGCCGGCGCCCGGCCCGGCTACCAGATGTGGAAGCGCACACGGTCCGGCGACGAGCCCGCCGGATCACCTCGTGAGTTGCATGGCCTCATCAGCAGTGGACGTACACCTGATCTGCCCTGTTCCTGGCATCGGTACCCGCATCGGGCACCGACCGATACCCGACGCCCACCGAGAACAGTGCCGTTCCCGAGTCGAAGAACTGTGCGAGCCCGTGCGATCGGTTGAACACCGCGGACTCGATCCGGTTCTGCCAGCCGAACGTCGACAGGTCCTGCCATCCGCAATCGTGGACCTCGCCCCGGGGATACCCGAAGTTGGGCCGATCGTAGAAGCACACCGAGCCCAGCGGGCAGTCGACCGCGCTGCCGCCGGCCACGGTGATCACCACCGCACCATTGTTGTAGCTGACCTGTCCCGGACCCGTCTGCTGTCCCCCGGGATTCGCGGCGAGGTACAGGTCCACCTTGCGCTGCACGTCGGCAGCAGTGCCTGGGGCGGGGCGCATCCCCGGCAGGAGCAGCATGCCGGCGAGCATCACCAGGCACGCGACCCTTTTGAACGCGTCAGCGCGCCGGTGCGCGGCACGTCGGCGCATGACGTCGGCGATCCCGGCCACCGCGTCGATGGACGCCGCCTCGACGAATCGATCCTCGGCCTCTCGGGCCAGCCTTCCGAACTCCTTCACGCGTCCCCCTCCCCCAGGGCAAGCACAACCGACGGCAGGTGCAGCCCCCGCCGGATCCTCTGCTTATGGCTGCGCACCGTCGACTGCGTGATCTTGAGCGCGTCCGCCACGTCGCCGGTACTCATCCCGGATGCGCTCAGCACCGCCACGGCCCGCTCCTGAACGCTCATCCCCTCCAACGCAGCCATCAGGTCATGCGCGAACTCCACCTCGACGTCGAAGGGCACCGCGGACGTCTCCCGCCGCCCGCCAAGCTGGATGAGAGTCTTGACCTGGACAGCTATGCGCCGCCGAGCACTCAGCGCCTGCTTCCCGGCAACTCCGGCGGCGTACCTGAGGTTGTCGTCGAACGTGCGCCCGCGACGCTCGTCCCACTTCTCCACCATCACCAACATGGCCTCTTGAGCGACGTCCCAGGCCAGCTCCTTGTTGCCGGTGATGCACAGCGCCCGGAACAGCACCCGGGCGAACGCCTCCTTGTAGAACGCCTCGTAACCCTCGTACCGGCTCACCGCTCCGGCCTGGCCACGACCACCTCAGCGCCCCGAGCCGTACAACTCCACCTGACCGCGCACCTCCCCCGCGATCGCCGCGCCACCCGCTCGGCGGCCCGCACCGCCGAGACATGCCGCACCGTTACGAAGGCCTCCCGCACCCCGACCGCAACCAACCCCACAAGCAGTGCCCACACCTGCGCCATCCGGTCTCCGTCCTCGCTGCCGGCGCTCCCACGAGCGCGCCCGCAAGGTACTCGCGCGACAGCCGGAAAACCGTCCACGCACCACCTCGCCGTCAGCACGTCCGTCGCTGCGGCAGAAGCGAGCGAGCGATGGTCAGACGACGACGGCGACCTCGTCGTGTGTCACGAACTCATCCCACCGTGTCAGAGCACCGCGGGCGGCCTGCTCCACCACGGCCCGCTCGGGCTCCTCACCCGCGAACGCACGCACGTCGTCCATGCTCGCGAAGAACGTGATGGAGGTGAACAGCACTTCCCCGCGGTCGCGACGGCGCAACAGCCGCGCACCGCGGAATCCCGGCACCTGTCCCAGGTGCTCAGCGACATCGGTCTCGTAATGATGCTGGTAGTCATCGGCCGTCGACGGCGAAGCCCAGCCCCGCCATGTCCGTGCGATCATCCTGTACCTACATTCCAAAGTGGTCGGTGCTTGTCCACTGACGTTGGCGTTCCATGATGAGCGCCTCGCCGTGCTGGCCGACGCGACGGAACCCGGCCTTCTCCCATGCGCGGATCGCGCGGGCGTTGGTCGCGACGGGGTCGGCGGTGACGCGGGTCCAGTGCAGCTGCTGCAGGAGGTGCCGCGCCAGTGTGTCGGCGGCGTCAGGTCCGTAGCCGCGTCCACGCCCGTGCGGTTCGAGGATCAGGTCGATCCCGCCCTCGAACTCGCCGGCGTGCCAGTACTGGGCGTATCCGATCGGCGCGTCGCCGGTCAGGACGATGAAGGACTCAACCTCGGGTCGGCGCCGTCCGATGTACTTCGCGGCCACCTGCTCACGCGTGAGGGGCGTATCCCCCCAGTGGTCGATGAAGCCCGGATCGCCGAACCAGCCGGCAAGAAGATCCAAGTCGTCCTCAGCAACTGGGCGCAACCGGACCATGCGACCGCTGAGAACGCCGTGATCCCTTCCCTGATGAGCCACCGCGAGATTGCATCACACACTCCTGCCACGGGCGGTGTGGGCGCCAGGAGGTGGCGCCCACACCACGAGGGGTTACAGGGTGCGGCCGTGCCAGCGGGACAGTGCGGCGAGGGCAGCGCGGCGGCCGACGGTGGCGCCGGTCTCGTCGGTGGTGCGGTAGTGGACGCCTTCCCAGACGCGGGCGTCGATGTTGTCGCGGGTGAGCTGGTGCCAGGAGGTGTAGCGCAGCGTCACGTCGGGAGCGGCGGTGCTGGTCAGGTCGAACGCCGCGCGGGGCGGGCCGGCCAGGGTGTCGAGGACGGCCTGCGCGGCACCCGCGTAGGTGGTGTGGCCGCTCGGGTACTCGGGGTGCGCGGGCGTGGCGAGCAGCGGCGTCCACGCCGGGTCGGGGGCGACCGCGCCGGTGCGGATCTCGGTGACCGGGCGCCAGGCCAGGTAGCGGTACTTGGCGCGGTACGTGGTGATCTGCGCGTCGATGGTGGCGGCGTGGAAGACCGCGACGAGCGCGATCCGGTCGGCGAGGGAGCGGCGGGCGGCGCCGTGCGAGCCGTGCGGCGCGAGCGTGGTGCGCAGCGCGCCGGTGAATCCGTTGAGCGACGTCTGTGCCCAGAACCTGGCGACGGCGGTCTGCTGCGCGGTGCGCACGGTGCTCGCCGCGGCGCCGACCGCCCGGATCTCGGCCAGGTCGCACTGGTGCACGGCGCTGGTCAGGGCCGGCGGTGGGCCGGGCTGCAGGGGCTCGACGTCGCGGACCAGGAACGGCCGGCCGTCGCCCTGGCCGGCCTGGACGGGCGCGGCGAACGCGGGCGGCGTCGGCTGCCACACGCCCGGCGCGGCCGGCGGCACGGTGAACGGCCGGTTGACCGAGGCGAGGTCGAGGCCGTCGCCGGAGCGTTCGGCGAGCACGGCCGTGGCGGCGTCGACGCCGGCCCGCACGGCCCGGTCGGCGTGCCGGCCGCCGATCCGGGCGACGGTGGCGGCGAGTGCCGCGTCGAGGGTCGCGGCGGCGGCCGGCGTGATCGTCACGAGCGCGTGGTGGACGGCGGCGGCGAGCGCCAGCTCGCTGCGCGTGGCGGCGACCGCCCGGCCGGCGGCGATCCAGGCGACCGCCCAGGTGCGGCTGTTGGTGACCTGCTGCGGGCCGGTGATGACGCCGATGGTCGCGGCGGTCAGGTCGTACCACTCCAGCAGGGTGTCCACGCGGCCGCCGGCGGCCTCGGCGCGCCCGGGGAGCGTGAGGACGCCGACGGCGCCGGCGCCCGCGGAGGCGAGCAGCAGGCGGCGGGAGAGCATCGATGTCTGCATGCCGCAGACCATAACCCGTCTATTCCTATCGGATCAATATACAACTCCTCCAGTCAGTGGGGACCGCCGGCGTACGCGGCGAACCGGGCGAGTGCGGCGAAGTCGTCGACCGCGTCCCGGGCGGCGACCTGCTCCAGCGGATGGCCCTGGATGAGCCGCTTGACGGGCACCTCGAGCTTCTTGCCGGTGCGGGTGTGCGGGATGGCGGGCACGGCGATGACGTCGTCGGGGACGTGCCGGGGCGACGCCTGGGCCCGGATCGCGGCCTTCACCTGCGCGACGAGCGCGTCGGTGAGCGGGGCGTCGCCGGCGAGGACGACGAACAGGACGAGCCAGTAGGCGCCGTCGCCGAGCTCGGCGCCGATGACGAGCGAGTCCCGGATCTGCGGGAGACCGTCGACGACGGCGTAGATGTCGGCGCTGCCGAGGCGCACGCCGTGCCGGTTGAGCGTCGAGTCGGAGCGCCCCGACACCACGACGCTGCCCCGCGTCCGGCGGGCCGTGCCGCAGCGCGTGCTCGGCGTAGTTGAGGCGGGTGCCGGGGAACCAGGTCGCGCCCGGCATCGCCTCGCCCGCAAGGACCGTGCCGGCGGACCAGGTCGCGCCCGGCACAGCGTCGCCCGCAAGGACCTTGCCGGCGGACCAGGTCGCGCCCGGCATCGCGTCGCCGGCGAGGACCGTGCCGGGGGTGCCGTCGGCCTGGACGTCGAAGAAGTCCCAGACGGCGGACCAGAACTCCGGCAGCCGCCGTACGGAGAACTCCCACAGGTCGCGGTAGCCGCCGAACTCGACCCCGGTCCGCCCGGTCAGGTGGCGGGCGAACCGGGTGATGGTGGCGGCCTCGACCGTCGCCGGGGCGGGCTTCCAGATCGGCTCCATCAGCCGGGCTGGTGGGCGCCGGTCATCAGCTCCGCGAGGTCCTCGGGAGCCAGGAACGACGGCGGCGGAGGCGGGCCCCACCGGAAGAGGCCGCGCGCGCCCTCCCAGACCTGCGGGGTCCACAGCGCGTCGTCGACGATGCAGTCCAGGTCGGAGTAGTACTCGGAGAAGTTCCCGGCCGGGTCCCGCAGGTACCAGAAGAAGTTCGACCCGACGTGGTGCCGGCCCAGCCCCCACACGTGCCGCGACGGGTCCTTCTCCAGCATCGCGGTGGCGCCGCGGCCGACCTCGTCGACGTCGTCGACCTGCCACGAGGTGTGGTGCAGGAACGCGACCGGCGCCTGCTGCACGAGCACGTTGTGGTGGTCGGTGGAGCAGCGCAGGAACGCCGCCAGGCCGGGGACCGTGTCGCTGACCTTGAAGCCGATGCCGTCGGTGAAGAACCGCTGCGAGAACGCCTGGTCGGTCGAGCCGAGCACGACGTGGCCGAGCTTGCGCGGCCGGACCTGGTGGTCGCGGAGGATGCCCGGCGCGCGTTCGCCGACGCGGGCGTTCACCCCCGGCGTGTTGTACGGCGGTGCGGGCGTGGGCGGCTGCTCGTACCGTGGCGCGATCCCGATCTCGACGGTGACCTCGCTACCGGGGTCGAAGGCACGGACCCCGGTCGCGGTGCGCTCGACCGCGACGTCCAGCGCGGCCAGCGACGACGCGACGCGATCCAGGTCGTCGGGGTCGTCGGCGCCGACGCCGAGCCGCCCCAGCCGGCGGCGTTCGCTGTGCACGACGCGCAGCTGCTCCCCGCCGTCCGCGGTGGCGAAGGTATGACCACCGGTCGGCGTCAGGCCGAAGTCGGTGTAGTACGCGGCGGTGGCGTCGACGTCTGGCACGCCCATCACGATCTGGGTCAGCCGGTGCAGAGCCATGTGCGGTCCTCTCAGTTCGTGGCGGCGACGAAACGCTGGCGGAGCTCGCCGATCCCGGTGACATAGCTGACGAGCTCGTCGCCGGGCGCGAGGAAACGGGGCGGGGTGCGGCCCATGCCGACGCCGGCCGGGGTACCGGTGAAGAGCACGTCGCCGGGCAGCAGCGGCAGCGCCGCCGACAGCTTCGACACCATCGCCGGCACCGAGAAGATCAGCTCGCGGGTACGGCCCTTCTGCACCTCCTCACCGTTGACGGAGCAGCCGAGCTCGAGGTCCTCGCGGTCGTCGAGCTCGTCCGGCGTGACCAGCCACGGCCCCGTCGGCCCGAAGCCCGGCAGCGACTTGCCGAGGCTGAACTGCGGGGACGGGCCGGCCGTCTGCCGCACCCGCTCCGACAGGTCCTGGCCCACCGTCAGGCCGGCGACGTGCTCCCACGCCCGCTCCTGCGGCACGTTGCGGGCGGTGGCGCCGATGACGACGACCAGCTCCACCTCCCAGTCGGTGCTGCCGCCGGCGGGCAGCTCGACGGTGGTGACCGGCCCGGTCAGGCACGACGGCCACTTGGTGAACATGACCGTGGGCGCGTCGGGGACGGCGAACCCGGACTCGGCGGCGTGCTTGGAGTAGTTGAGGCCGATGGCGAGGACCTGCCGGGGCCGCGGGGCGGGCGCGCCGAGGTCCTCGACGACGAACGGTTCACCGGCCGGCAACGGTCCGGTGGCCCAGGCGGTGAAGTCGGCCCACTGCTCGTAGACGGCCTGCGGGTCGGGGCCGAAGCGGCCGCCGCTGGCCCGTTCCACGTCGACGGCGCCGGTGCCGTCGGCGGTGACCAGCACGAGGCGGCCCTTGAGATTGGCGATGCGCATGTCGGAAGCTCCAGGTTGTTCAGATGAGCGGGGTGATGGTTTTCCTCGACCCCGAGCAGGGCCTTGCCGTACAGCTCGTAGCTGACCTGCGGGGCCACGACGGCGTGCCGGGCCGCGGTGGCCGAGTCGCGCCAGATCCGCTGCAGCGGGTTGACGTCGGCGAACGACCCGGCGCCGTGCGCGAACAGCAGGATGTCGATCGCCTTGGTGATGCACTCGGCGACGTACCCGGTGTCGGAGCGCACCCGGGCGCGGGTCGTGAAGTCCGGGTACGCACCGCGCGCGGCGGCCTCGTCGACGTCGGCGGCGGCGCGGTACGCGTGCAGGTGCGCGGTGTCGATCAGCCGCGCCGCCTCGGCGATCTGCAGCTGGAAGCCGACCGACTCGGTCTGCGCGGTGTAGAAGGTGTACGAGATCGGCTTCTTGGGCGCCTTGCCGACCACGTAGTCCAGCGCCGCCCTGCCCATGCCGAGCTGCGGGCCGACGAGGACCAGCGCGAGGACGGGCACCAGCGCGGAGCGGTAGAACGCCTCGGTGTCCAGGTGCTCGCTGGGGTACTCGCCGTTGATGGCGGGCGGGACCAGCAGCACCCGGTGCTCCGGCACGAACACGTCCTCGGCGACGAGGCAGTTGCTGCCCGAGGACTTCATCCCGGCGACGAACCAGGTGTCCTCCAGGCCCAGGTCGGTGCGCGGGATCATCGCGAGGCCCTGGTCGACGACCTCGCCGGACTCGTCGGTGATCGGGATGCCGAGACCGGCCCAGGTGGCGTGCCAGGAGCCGGAGTTGTAGAACCACTTGCCGGTGACCCGCCAGCCGCCGTCCACCTTCGTGGTGGTGGCGGTCGGTGCCAGTACACCGGAGACCTTCGCGTCAGGGTCGGCGCCGAAGATCTCGTCCTGCGCCCGCTGCGGCAGCAGGCCGACCATCCAGTTGCACACGTTGGTCAGGGTGAGCACCCAGGCGGTCCCGCCGTCGGCCTCGGCGACCGCGGCGGACACGTCGAGCATCGTGCGCAGGGAGGTCTCGTAGCCGCCGTACCGCTTCGGCACGGCGATCCTGAACAGGCCGGCGTCGGTGAGCGCCTGGATGCTCTCCTCGACCACCCTCCGGTCCCGCTCGCCGGCGGCGGCGTTGCGCTCCAGCAGCGGTCGCAGCTCCTTCGCGCGGGCGACGAGTTCGACGGCGCTGACGGGTTCGGTGTGCACGGCAGTCATCGAAGCTCCTTGTGGGGTGTTGGTTGCTTCTCTTTGCGTTGGCGGCTTGTGTACGGCGTGTGCCGGGCCGGCGGGTTGGTTCGGTGCGCGCCGGGCTAGCGGGCGCAGGCGGCGATGCTGTCGGCGATCGGGGGTCTCGGCCGGGCCGCGAAGCGGGAGTGGGTGCCGAAGGTGCGGTACCCGTAGATCAGCGGCGACAGCCCGCTCGACTCGGCGTGCGTGACGAGCCCGACGAGCAGGAGATGGTCGCCGCCCTCCACGACCTGCGACAGCTCGCAGACCGCCCAGCCGGCCGCGGTCTCCAGGCGTGGCAGCCCGTGCGAGGGGCGCCAGTCGGCCTGGCCGAAGCGGTCCGCGTCGCGACGGGCGAAGAGCAGCGCCAGGTCGTCGTCGGTGTCGCGGAGCACGTTCACCCCGAAGCGGCGGCTGCCGAGGATCCGTGCCAGCAGCGCGGAGCGGCGGTCCAGCGCGACGGTCACCAGCGGCGGGCGCAGCGACAACGACGCGAACGAGCTGACCGTCGCGCCGTGCGGGCCGTCGCCGTCGGCGGTCGAGCCCGGCGCCCGCCTGGGCACGAAGGAGGAGCTCCGCGTCTACTGCGGCGTCTCCGTCGGCACCTTCAACGAGGCGCTGCGCCTCGTCCAGGCCCGCGGCGTCATCGACGTCCGCCCAGGCCGCACCGGCGGCCTCTTCGCCAACCGGCAGTCACCGCTCGTCCGCCTCGGCAACTCGGTCCTCGCCCTCGACGAGGACGCCGCCTCCGTCGCCGACGCCGTCCGCCTCCGCGACGCCCTCGACCCCCTCCTCGTCGAGGACGCCCTGCGCCACGCCGGCCCCACCGACGTCACCGCCATGCGCCGCGAGCTGGACCGCATGCGCGCCGCCGCCGCCGACCTGGACGGCATCGCCTTCATCCACGCCAACTGGGCCCTGCACGCCCGCATCGCCGACGTGACCCCCAACGCCATGCTCCGCTCGTTCTACCTCAGCCTGCTCGAGATCATCGAGTCGCACACCCTCGCCGTGCAGCCCCTGGGCGACCAGCCCCTCCCCGAGTACATCCAGAGCCGCTACGACCTGCACGCCGCCCTCGTCGACGCCATCGCCACCCGCGACGAGCACCGCGCCCTCGCCCTTATCCGCGAACACAACATGACCGCCCCCGCCGCCCTGGACCCGACCGGCTGACCCCGGCCGCCGTCCGCCTCAGGGGTGTCCCACTTGGTGAGTGGATGCCGTCGCCGGGGTACGCACCCCTGGACCGGCTGCCCGTGATGCGCGACCGGATCGGCGCGGCCGCGGAGCAGGCGGGCCGCTCGATCGACGACATCACCTGCGCGCTGAACGTCGAAGTCCGCGCCGGCGACGACGTCGCGGGCCGGTTCCACACGAGGAGGTCGAGCGGCTCGCCCTCGAGGTGATCCCACAGTTGCGATAGGGACGACCGCGAGGGCGAGCGCGTGGCTCAGAGGTCGGACTGCTGGCGGTGGTCCGCCGACACCCGGTAGTGCTGGTCGACCTCGGTCGCGGTCAGCGCGCGGTTGTACGTCGCCAGGCTCTGCACCATGCCGCCGAAGTGCGATGTCTGGTCCGAGTCGGGGTGGCCGACCCATTACCCGACGACCAGCGCGTTGCCGACCGTCGCGTAGCCGCCGGGCATGTTGACGTTGGTCGCGACGAGGTCGCCGTTGACGTACATCTTGCCGACGAAGCCATCGAAGGTCATCACCAGATGGTTCCAGAGCCGCCAGTCAGCGACGTCCGGCAGGGGGTTGCTGCTGAGCGGGCCGCGCTTGCCGCCGAACATGACCACGCCGCCGCCCGTGTTGGCCGTCAGCGTCACGTCCCAGTTGTACGTGCCGTTCTTCGCCGTCGAACCGCTGCCGATCAGCTCCACGGCCGAGTCGGGGCCGAGCCCCGGCGATCTGAACCACAGCTCGACGGAGCTGTTGCCCTCCAGGGCGCTCCCCGGCGCCGACGGGATCGACAGGTAGCAGTTGGCGCAGGACCGCAGGTCGCTGGCGTCGTTGGCGTCCTGCGCGGCCAGCGGTCCGGAGTTGCTCACCAGCCGGCCCGAGCCGACGACGGAGCCGGTGCGACCCGAGGTCGTCGACGTGACGGTCGGGCCGGACTCGTCCAGGTGGTAGAAGTCGGTCGGGGCGGAGGCGTTGACCGCGTCGTTGTAGCGGGTCGGCACGGGACCGTCACCGGCCACCAGGCCCATGCCGTAGGCGGGGATGCCGCGCGGCGTGCCGTTGGTGGACGGGTCGTTGTCCATGTAGTAGTAGTGCTGGGAACAGAGGTTCGCGGTGGCGGTCTCGTACACGGCGTACTTGCTGCCGGGGCACATCCGGGTGTCGTAGAACCTGGTGCCCGCCGTTTCCCCGGTGTTGTGGGCGAAGTCGAGCATCGACTGCTCCATGTAGACGAGCGACCAGCCGGTGCGGGCCCCCACGTTGCCGAGGCTCGCTTGCATGAAGACTTCCTGCACCGGGAGCGAGGGGATTCCGTCGCGCATCGTGTCCGCCTGGTAGCGCCACCACGTGTGGTCGTCCCAGTTGTAGAACGTGTACCGCCGGTCGATCTGGCAATGGGAGCCGTTGAGACGCTGGCCCATGAAGTACGCGGTGGTGCCCTTGCCGCCGTTGGTCGTGTCGTTGAGGTACGGCAGTCGGCTGTTACGGCTGTACGAGACGCCGGCGATCGTCACGTAGCGTTCCATGTACAGGCATTCGCCGCTGCGCAGGCTCACGTTCGAGGTGTTGGCCTCGTACCAGATCGAGCTGCGTCCCGGGATCGGGGCCGTGAGGACGTTGCCCTGCGCCGCATCCGCCCGCCCGGCGGACAGCGGCGTCAATGGCAGTAACAATGCCGCGAGAATGGCGATGGAAATACGCTTCCAGAGGTGCATGAATACCCCCGTACATGATCTGCTCGGATAGAGCGAAATCGACGCTACCACCATTGACGAGGCGCAAATTCGGCCGGACGTGATGTTCGTCCGGCGTTGGTGATGGCGAAATCCAGGCTCAACGGGGGAGGTCGTGGCGGTGATGGGTGGCCTTAGCCACGAGGCTTGCCGGCAGGAGACGGCGCAGCGGGAAGACGACCGCGGCGTTGCCGCCGACGGCGTATAAGGCGGTGTCTCGCTTGGTGATCCTTGCGAGTCGGCGGTGGCAGATGAGGATCGCGGCGAGGTCGGCAATCGCTTGGAAGTGCTCGGCCTTGCGTTCGTAGCGGCGCGCAAGGCGGCGGTTGTTGGTGAACCAGGACGGGCACGACTCGACGATCCACAGGTGCCGGCCCAGACGCTGCCACGCCGCCCACGCACGGATGTGAGGGAGTCCAGCAGCGGGAATAGCGGCTGCGCGTCGGGAGTGCTCACGGCGGAGGTCAGCACCTGCAACGGCACACCCCGCCGGTCGCACAGGATGTGGACCTTCGAACCCGGTGTGCCGTCACCGTCGTCGAGCTCTCCGGCGCGTACGGGTTGGACGCCGACACGCTGCCGGACCTACCCGGACTGCGGGTGCTCACCGTCGACGGGCTGCGTGCCTCGGCAGCGGCCGGGCTGCGGCGGCGGCACCGTCACGGCGGCGTGCGGCTGACGCTGCGCGGGGCCAAGTCCGACACGTGGCTCGCGGCGAACCTCGACAACCCGTTCCGCGACTGGGCCGACGACCACCCGCGCGCCGCCACCGTCGCATGCAAGGCATACGCCGATGCGGCACGGGCGATCGCGGCGAACAACGCAGACCCACGGCAGATCCTGCTCACCATGGTGGGCCGCTTCAACACCATCCACGCGTCGCTGCTCGCCCTGGACACCTTCCGGCGCGAGCAGGTCGGCGACGCCGTCGCGGCGCTGGCCGAGCGGGCCGGAGTCCCCGCGGACGAGGTGTTCGAGGTGTTCGACTTCTGACGCACCACCACCGGCGTCCGGGGCGGTGTGGTGGCCGGACCTTCGCGCCGTGACGGATCGCCGACAGCCTGCCGCAATCGGCTCACAAGTCCAGTGGCGTTCACTGAGATCCGTCACCGCCGTCCCCCTCCGGCGGGCCACCCGGAGCCAGGACCCCGGACGGCATGACGCGCGCGTGGCACCGGTGTCTGCCGGCACCGGTGCCACGCACCTCACCGGACCCGGATCCCGACCGGGCAACCCGGCTCGTCCAACGGCGTGCGCCGGGCGGCCGCGGTGACTCCCGCGCCCGCCCCGCGATCAGGGCGCCCGGCTCACTGCCGGGTGTCGCCCTGACCGGTGCGCTGCTTCGCGGCGTCGACGCCCTTCTCGATCTGTTCGGTGTACTTGCCCTCGGTACGCCGGTCGGCCTGGTCGCCGGCCTTCTCGATGCCCTCGTCGACCTTGTCGTCGTGCTTGCCGACGAGATCCTTGGCCCGGTCCATGAAGCTGCCCATCGCATCCTCCTCGGCGGTACGGGTTCGGAGTGGACCTCTACCCGCCGCCTGCCGGGCGAATGCATCCGCGGCCAGGTTTTCGGGTGGCGAAACACCCAGGGGCTCAGTCCTCGTCGTCGAAGGGGACGGGCTGGCGCCAGGAGGGGGCGGCGGCCGGGGCCACCTGCGCCTGCGGGGGCGCGCCGCGCCGGCCGAACAGCACGTCCCAGTAGTGGCGCGCGTCGGCGGTGAACTCCTCGACGGGCACGGGCGTGCCGTCGGCGCGGGTCACCTCGAGGCCGGCGAACTCGACGGTGCCCTCGATGCAGTAGCCGGTGCCCTCGCCGGCCTTCCAGCCTTCGGTGAACCAGAACAGCGTGTGCGGCGCCGGGCCCGGGCGCAGGTCGACGGTGAGGCTCGGCTCGGCGGGCCAGCCGGCGGTCCGTGCCGGGCGGTCGAGGAACTCCCAGCCGTACATCGAGTACCAGCCGCCGAGCGCGGCGTAGAACGCCTCCACGTCGTCCAGGCCGGTCAGGGGAATCATCGGGCCGTACCCGCCGTGCGGGTCCTCGCGCAGCAGCACCCGGATCCGGGTCGCGCCCAGCAGGCGGAGCACCCGGCGCGGGTCCGGATCGGACGCGGTCTGCTCCGACTGCGCGCACACGTGCAGCAGCAGCTCCGCCGCGTCGTCCACGGGCGAGACCCGCAGTCCCAGCACGTCTGCCTCGTTCAGCGCCACCTCGACGCCCGTCCGCGTCTCCTCGGTCCATGTCACGGCACCATCATCCAGACGCGTGCGAGCGTCCGCCCGGGGTTTTCGCGGCGTCGAGGAGGGCGTCGCCGGCGGGGGTGCGGTAGTAGAGGACGGAGCGGCCCGAGCGGCGCCGGGTGACGAGGCCGGCGTCGAGGAGGACCCGGAGGTGGCCGCCGACGGAGCCGAGGGCGGTGCCGGTCAGGGCGACCAGCTGGGTGGTGCTCAGCGGTGCGGCCAGCAGCGTCAGTACGGTGGCGCGCAGCGGGCCGAGGAGGCGGGCGAGCGCGTCGGTGGGTGTCGCGCCGGTGTCGGCGAGCCAGCCGGTGCACGGGTAGATGACGGAGTACGAGGTGGCCGCCTCGTCCCAGCCGACCCAGCCGCGGGCGGCGGTCGTGGGGATGAACAGCAGCGCGGCGTCGGTGACGTCCAGCGGCGCGTAGTCGTACGTGTTGATCTGCAGGCGCCCGTCGCCGAGCCAGCGCATGCCGGGCCGCATCCCGTCCAGGACGGCGGCCCATCCGCCGGTGCTGAGCCGGTCGGTGCGGGACACGATGTCCGCCTCGAAGACGCGGCGCAGGCGGGGCCAGCCCGGCAGTACCAGCTGCGACCACACGAACTCGACGAGGTCGGCGGCGCGGTCGGCGATGTCACCGGCGCGCAGCACGTCCGGCACGGCGTCGCCGAGGCCGAGGTGCTCCCGGGCAAGCGCGGGAGGGGTGGCGCGCAGCCGGGCGAGCTCGGTCTGGAACGTCTCGCCGGGCGTCTGCGGCGGCGTGACCAGGAAGTCGGCGATCCAGCCGGGGCGGATCGCGGCACGCAGGAACGGCCGCACGAACGGGTCGCCGGCGTAGTGGGCGTCGAACGCCGGCCGGTGCGCGGCGAGCCACTCCCGCTGCGGCGCCGACACCGCGTGCTGGCCGCCGAGCGCGGACAGGCACGCGACCGTCTCGGCGAGCGGCGACACAACGAACCGGCTGCTGGCGAGCACGTCCGTGCCGATCTGCCAGAACCCCACGTTTCGCCTCCACCCGAAACTGTACCGTGCGGCGGTGCCGGCGCAGCACGATGCCGATCATGCGCACGTACCGGCAACTGTTCCGCACGCCCGAGTTCCCCGCCCTGTTCGCGACCCTGTCCGGGCAGGTCGCGGCGGGGACCGTGGCGGGCATCGGGCTCGGCACCCTCGTCTTCGCGGCCACCGACTCGCCGCTGCTGTCGGCGCTGAGCATGTTCGGGGCGTCGTTCGCGCAGCTGATCGGCGCGGCGACGCTGCTGTCGTGGGCGGACCGGGTGCCGCCGCGGGCCGCGCTCACCGGCCTCGCCGTGTTCGCCGCGGTCACGACCGCCGTCCTGGCCGTGCCGGGCCTGCCGATCGCCGCCGTGTTCGCGGTCGTGCTCGCGCAGGGCCTCGCCGCGTCGGTCGGCGGTGGCGTCCGGTACGGGCTGCTCGCCGAGATCCTCCCGGCGGACGGCTACATCCTGGGCCGTTCGCTGCTGAACATGTCGATCGGCGCGATGCAGATCCTCGGTTTCGCCGCCGGCGGCGCCCTCGTCGCGGCCGTGTCCCCGCGCGGCGCGCTGGTCGCCGGCGCGGCCCTGCAGGCGGCGTCGGCGCTCATCGCCCGGTTCGGCCTGACCGCGCGGCCGCCGCGGGCGACGGACCGGCCGTCGGTGCGGGCGACCTGGCACGGCAACCGCAAGGTGTGGCGGCCCGCGACCTACATCGCCATGTGGGTGCCCAACGGCCTCATCGTCGGCTGCGAGGCGCTGTTCGTGCCGTACTCCCCCGCCGCGGCCAGCATCCTCTTCGTCGCCGCCGCGATCGGCATGCTCGCCGGCGACGCGATCGCGGGCCGGTTCGTGCCGCCGCGGCTGCGCTACCGCCTCAGCGGCCCGCTGCGCTGGCTCCTGGCCGCCCCGTACCTGCTGTTCTTCCTCGACCCGCCGCTGCCGGTCGCGGTGGCGATCGCCGGCGTCGCCTCCGTCGGGTACGGCGCGACCCTCCTGCTGCAGGACCGCCTCCTCGCCACCACCCCCGAGTCGCTGCACGGCCAGGCCCTCGGCCTGTTCGGCTCCGGGCTGCTCGCCATGCAGGCGGTCGGCGCCACCCTCGGCGGCCTCATCGCCCAGCACACCCCACCGGCGACCGCGATGGGCATCCTCGCCGTCGGCTCCCTGCTGGTCTCCACCGCCCTGTTCGTCACCGGCCGCCTGACCAGGCCCACCGAGGCGACTCCACGTCCCGATCCGGTGACGGTGGGCTGACGTTCTGGACGCCGATCGCTACCATCTGCGGCATGGGCCGGTGGGGCGCCACGGGGTACGGGACGTTCCTGCTCGGCACCGGCATGGGCATGATCACGAATCTGATCACCGGTGACCCGTCGGGCTGGCCGGCCGTCCTGCAGCCGGTCGCGACGTACTCCCCCGCCATCGGCGCCGGGCTGGTCGTCGCCGTCGGCGCGAAGGCGGCGTGGGACGTCCGCCGGGCCGGCATCCGGCGTCCGACATGGACGGACGGCAACCCGTGGCCCGGCCTGTCCGCGTACACGTCGCGCTGGGCCGGTGTCTACTTCGGCCGGACCAGCGAGACGGAACAGCTCCTGGCCCGGATCCGGGACGCCCGCTCGGCCACCCGCCGGTTCGTGCCGGTCCTCGGCCCGTCCGGGTCCGGCAAGTCGTCGCTCGTCCTCGCCGGTCTGCTGCCGGCCCTCGGCGACGCGTACCGCGTGCTGCCGCCGCTGACGCCGGGCACCGACGCACTTGGGGAACTCGGCGCTGCGCTCGGCACCGACCTGACCGCCGCCGCCGCGACCGCCCTCGCCGCCGCCCGCGCCGGTAGCCCGCCGCCCCGCCTCGACGCGCCGCTCGCCGCCCTCACCGCCCGCCGCGACGGCACCCACCGGGTCCTGATCGTCGTCGACCAGCTCGAGGAGACCGTCACGCAGGGCGTCGAGGAGGACCGGCACGGGCTGCTCGCGGTCGTCCAGGCGCTGCTGGAGCACGAGCCGCGGCTACGGGTCGTCGCCACCGTCCGCTCCGACACCATCGGCGAGTTTCAGCAGGGGCCGGGCCGGGACCTGTTCCGCGACCCGCTCATGGTCAACGTCATGGGCCCGCATGAGCTGCGGCTCGTCGTGGATGAGCCGGCCCGCCTCGCCGCGGTGACGTTCGACGACGGCCTGGTCGACGAGATCGTCCGCGACACCGGCGGCGGCGACGCCCTGCCGCTGCTGAGCTACCTGCTCAACGACCTCTACCGCGGCGCCGCCACCGACCGCCGGATCACCCGGCGGGAGTACCACGCCTCGGGCGGCGTCGCCGGCGCCATCGGCCGGCGCGCCGACGATGCCGTCCGCGACCTCGGCGACGGCAGCCTGCCGCTGTGCCTGGACACCCTGCTGCTGTTCGTCACGCTCGGCCCGGGCGGCGCGACCCGCCAGCGCGTCCCCGCCGCGATCCTCGACCACGGGCAGCGCGCCGTCGTCGCCGCGTTCGTCGACGCCCGCCTGCTCACCAGCGACGAGGCCAGCGGCAGCCCCGTCTTCGACATCGCGCACGAGGCCCTGCTGCGCCAGTGGCGCCCGCTCGCCGAGCACATCCTCCTGCACGAGGAGAGCCTGCGACGCCTCACCGAGCTGGCGCCGCTCGCCCGTGCGTGGATCCGCGCCGGCCGGATGCCTGACTACCTCATCGGCGGCGCCCGCCTCGCCGACGCCCTCACCTGGGCCCGGTCCGGCCGTACCGTCGCCGCGGAGGTCACGGAGTTCCTCGACGCGTCGGAGCGCAACCAGGCCGGTGCCCTCGAACGCCGCGCCAACACCGTCGCCCGCCAGGCGCTCGACACCCTCGACGCGGACCCGGAGCTGGCGTTCGCGCTCGCCTGGGCCGCCTACCGCGAGCTCGCCCCGACCCCCCTCGCCACCCACGCCGTCTCGTCGGCCCTGGCCAGCGGCCTGCTGCGGTCCATCCGGTACGAGCGGCGCCCCGTCCACGTGGCCTTCGCCCCCGACGGCCGCCTCGCCACGGCCGCGGACGTCACCGACGTCTGGGCTCTCGACGGAAGTCTGGTGTTCCGCGCGGACGGCGACGGCCCCGTCGCGTTCGCCCCCGACGGTCGCCTGGCCACGGTCGCCCGAGGCGTCGTGCACGTCTGGGACACCGCCGGCAACCCGCTGGGCACAGCGGACACCGGCGACGGCCGGGTCACCGCTGTCTGCTGGACCGACGACGCCCTGCTCGCCACCGCCGACGAGCAGGGCCGGATCCGCCGCTTCGTCGCGACCATGCGCGAGGTCGGCGTCCTGTCCGACGGCCATGTCCCCGTCTACGCCATGTGCGCCGTGCCCGGCGGTGGCCTCGCCGCCGGCCGCGGCGACGGCAGCGTCCTGGTGTGGGACGCCGCCGGCCGCATCGCGAACAGGCTCGCCGGCGACGTCCCCGACAATCGGGTGCTGGCGGTCGCGGCGGGTCCCGGCGGTCGGATCGCCGCCGGTGGTCGCAACAACTCGATCACCGTGTGGGACCTGCCCTCGGCGACCGTCGCGTGGCGCGCATACTGCCCCGACGTCACCGCGCTGGCCATCGCCCCGAACGGCTCACTCGTCTGCGGCACGCGGGCCGCCACCGTCGTCTGGGACGCAGCTGGAACCCTGGCCCACAGCTTCCACGATCACGGTCAGGACGCGTCCTCGATCGGTTGCAGCACGGACGGCCGGCTGGCAATCGGCACCGAACACTCGACCGCGAGCGTCTGGGACCTCGCCGACGGGCCCGAGCACGTCGTCACCGACCTGCCCGCCCACCACCTCGGCTGGACACCGGACGGACGCCTCGTCATCGGCGGACCCAGCGGCTGCCACCTCTGGTGCGGTGCGGACCGGCCTCTCGTCCCGTTGCCGGGCGAGCCGGGTGCCGCACGCGCCCTCACCGTGTCTCCGTCCGGCATGGTGGCGCTCGTGTCGCAGACCGGCGACCTGTTGTTGAGCGACACCGCAGACGCGTCGCCGCGACGCATCGCCCATGCCGGCCAGGTCACAGCGGTCACATTCGCCCCGGACGGCAGGTGGCTCGCGACCGGCGACCTCGACGGCGTCGTGCAGGTGTGGGACCTGACCGGCCGCTGCCGGTGGAGCCTCGATGCAACGGCCGGGCGCCTCTCGGGCCTGGCCTGCGCCTCCGAAGAACGGGTCTTCGTCGCGGGGTCCCGGCTCGTCGCCGTCACGCCGGGCGGAGCGACCCCGGTGCCGGCCGACGGCTCCGTCAAGGCACTGGCAGCCGGACCGGACGGCCGGCTCGCCGCCGGCGGCTCGGACGGCGGCATCATCGTGTGGGACCGGCCCGACCGTGTCCGCCGTCCCATCGGGCGGCACCGCCAGACGATCACCGCGCTCGCGTACGCCGCCGACGGCCGGCTCGTCTCCGGTGGACTCGGCGGCGACGTGCGGCTCTGGGACGTCGACGGCCGTCCTGTCCATCGCCTCCGGTTCGACGGGGACGTCACGGCCATCGCCTTCAGCGACGCCGGTCTCGCCGTGGCGTCCAGCGACGGCACCCTCCGGATCCGGCCTACCCTCGACGCGGCGGCGCTCGCCCGGATCGCCGGCCGGCATCACCGCCGGACGCTGACCGCCCGCGAGCGCGACGTCGCCGGCCTGCCGCCGGTGGAAGGGGGCTGAGGTGCGGTTGGATCCGCGGGCGGAGCTGCTGCGCGTCTGGGAGGCCGTGGCGCGGTACTCGTTCCGCGACGGCGGGTTCCTCTGGGGCGACCCGGCCGCCGGTGACGCGCTCGAGGACGCGCACCAGCTGCTGTGCATCCTCGGGCCGGCCGCGAACCTGCCCGGGCTGCGCCTGGACGTGCCCGGCGAGACCGCCGACGACGCGGCCGGGGCGTTGCGGGCGCTCGGGGACCGGTTCGAGATCCCCGAGCGGCTCGTCGTCGCGATGCGCGAGTACCTCACCCGGTACAGCGACGGCACCGGCGCGCCGGTCTTCCCCGGTGGCCCGTCGCTGGAGCCGCCGGCACCAGCCGTCGAAGCGGTCGCCGGGTTCAGCGCCGACCTGCGGCTGTGTCTCGCGATGCTCGGGTTCTGCCGCGTGTACCGGCAGCAGACCGCCGACGTCGAGCGGCTCACCGAGGTCCGGCTGACCGCGGCGATGACGGGCCTGCTGCGCGCGTACTCGGTCCGCGCGTCGGCAGACGACACGCACCTGCGGCACCTCGTGCGGCCGGGCCCGCGTGACGAGCAGGCCGTCCGCGACGAGTTCGCGGCGGGACTCGTCGAGGTGCAGGCGGGCCTTCGGGAGATCAGTATCGGCGCGCTGCCGGACCACAACGCCGTCTACCGGGGCGCCTGGTTCGAGTGCGGCTGGGCCTGGACGGTCGTCGCCGGCGCCCTGCCCGTCGATCTCGATCCGTTGCCGGACGGCGTGGTGATCACGCAGCGGCCCGGTCCCGCCGTGGCACCGCAGTTGTACAGCACGCTCCTCGCGCTCCATGCCGTCGACGAGCTGTTCACGGAACGCACCAGGATCCTCGGCCTGCTCACCGAGGACCAGCAGCGCCTGGCCCGGGCGCTGCAGCTGCGCTCGGACCTCACCGGCGCGTACTGGGCCTGGGTCGCCACGTTCGGCGAGCACCGGTGGCCGCTGGAGCGCGTCCCGTGGCGCACCGCCGACGGCGACGAGTCGCTGCACAACAGCGCCGTGGTCGCCGCGATCACCAGCGTGGAGCTCGGCACCCGGCGCGGCAACCAGCAGCTGCCGTACGCGTACCTGCTGCGGGTCCTCGCCGGCCTGGCCGCCCGGCACGGCGTCGCCCGCCCGCCGCTGGCCGCGTCGCCGCCGGCGGTGCTGCCGGAGCATCGCTGCCCGTGTCCCGGCCTGCCCGGCACGACGCAGCGGGCCGCCGCCACTGTCCCGATCCTGTTCCGCGTGGCGGTCCGCGCCGCCACCGCGGTCGACGACGGTCCGCTGCGGACCGGGTTCGAGGACCTCGCCGACCAGCTGTGGCAGCATCTGCCGCTGTTCCCGGCCGGCCACACGCCGAACTGGCACGACACGCTGCACGCCGTCGACGCCCTGACCCTGGCGACGCGACTGACGTCCGGTGTCGCTCCGCCGGCGCCGGCGCTGTTCGTACATGAGCTGCTGACGACGGCGGAGACCCTCGCCGGTGAGGATCATCCGGTCGTGGCGCGCGCCCGCGGGTTCGTCGACACAGCGCCCGCCCGCGCCGCGGCGCTGCTCTACCGCCTCGTCGCCGACCTCGACCGCCCGACCTGACCGCCGTCCAGCGGCCCGGGGGCGTCGGTCATCGGGAGCGGAGCTGCAGGACGTAGGCCGCGGTGACGGCGACGCCGCGGTCCTCGTCTCCGGCCAGGTCCGTCAGGGCGGCCGAGGCGGTGGGGCCCGGGATGTCCGCCAGGGCCTGGGCCAGCCGCCGGCGGATCGGTGCCGCGTCCGCGCCGGGGGTGATGCGGGCGGTGAGGCCGGTCGCGATCCGCTCGCCCAGGTCGGGGTCGGCGGCGAGGGTGGTCAGGGCGTCGGCGGCGTCGACGTCGTTCGCGCCGTCGACGACCATGTCGATGAGGGTCGGGACCGCGTCGGCGGCGCCGCGGGGGCCGAGCGCGAGGGCCGCGTGCCGGCGGACGGTGACGTCGGGGTCGGTGAGGGCGGACCGGAGCAGGGTGGTCGCCGCGGCGTCCGGGATCTCGGCGATGGACTGCACGGCGCGGTCCCGCACGGCGGGGTCCGGGGCGGTGAGGCCCTCGGCGAGCAGGGTGAGGCCGCCGTCGCCCGACTGGGCGAGGGCCCAGCGCAGGGCGCCGGCGACGTTCGGGTCCGACTCGCTCAGCGCGGCCTCGACGAGCGCGTCCGTCGGGGCGTCCGGGGCCGAGGTCAGGGCGGCGCGCTGGCGGCGGCCGGCGCTGTCGGAGCCCAGCGCCTGCAGGAGGGCGACGATCTGCAGGACGTCGTCCCAGGCGGCGGGCTCCGCGGCGTCGATCCGGCGCAGCCGGGTGAGCAGGTCGGTCTCGGCCGCGATGCGGTCCGTGGTCTGCCGGATGAGGTCGGTGACGAGGTCCGACGGGGTGAAGCCGGGGTCGTCCAGGGCGCGGCCGACCTCACGCAGCGACAGGCCCAGGGTCCGCAGGCTCTCGATGTGGAAGATCCGGCGGATGTCGTCGTCGGAGTACTCGCGGTAGCCGCCGACGGTCCGGCCGGTCGGCCGCACCAGGCCGAGCGACTCGTAGTGCCTGAGCATGCGGGCGCTCACGCCGGACCGCCGGGCCACGTCACCGATCAGCAAAGCGGGTCACTCCTCCTGGGCAGTGGCGGCCGGGCCGAGGGCCCTGACGCGCTTCGCCTCCTCGACCGCGAGCGCGAAGCCGGCGTCCGGGTCGTGCAGCAGCCGCTCCGTGGCGGCGGCGTGCTGCCGTACGAGCGGCACCGGGCTCGACGCCGCGGCGCGCAGGGCCGGCTCGATCATCTCACCGAGCGCGACCAGCGACCGGCTGAGGCTCAGCTGCGTCTCGCGGTCGCCGCGCCCGAGCTGGGTCACCAGCACGCCGGCCAGCTCACCCTCGGCACCGGCCGGGACGAGCGCGACCGCCGTCCGCCACGCGGTGCGCGCCACCGTGTCGTCGGCGTCGGTGAGCAGCTCGCGGGTGATCGCCGGCCACGCCTGCCGGTCGCCGATCTTCGACAGTGTGTGCAGCGCCTGGCTGCGCGCCTGCGCCCGCTCCGACCGCAGCTCGCCGATCAGCCTGGGGACCGTCGCCGCCGCCGGGTGGCGGGTGAGCGCCCAGGTGAGCATGTCCCGCACGAAGAAGTCGGGCTCGACCGCGCACCGGGTGACCAGGGTGTCGACGAACGACGGGTCGGGGGCGGTGCCGACGGCGAGGGCCGCCTTCAGCCGTACCGACGAACTCCCGTGCTCCAGTGCCTGGACGGCCTGCATGGTCATCTCGACCACCTCCTGCGACACACTGAACGGCTTGTCACCGTGTCAAGGTCAAGGAAGGTGCGTCAGGTCCCGGTACGCGCCGATGATCGAGCTGGTCAGCTCGGCGAACTCGACGCCCGGGTCGCGGGCCGGGTGCAGCCGGTCGAGCAGGCCGTCGGCCCGCCGGACGGCGTCGACGGCGGCGCGGACGGCCCGCTCGTCGCGGACCAGGTCGACGCACTCCCCGGCGAGGGACTCCAGGGCCTGCACCCGGCGGCCGATCTCGGCGTCGAGGCCGGTCAGGGTCTCGCCGAGGCGGGCGCGCCGGTCGGCGAGCGGCGCGTGCAGCGCCGCCGACGCGGGCCCGGCGGGCAGGCCGGCTGCGGCGCGGGTCAGGTCGATGAGTCGCCGGCCTGCGGCGGCGCGGTCGTGCAGGAGACCGGCGAGGGTCCACAGCGACCCGGCGAGCGGCACGCTCGGGGCGGGCACGGAGACCAGGTCACGCAGGCGCGGCCACACCAGCAGGGTCGCCTGCACGGCGCTGAACGCCTCGGCGAACACGGCGGTGTCGGCGGGCCGGCGCAGGGCCACCCGCCGGTCCTCCCAGCTCACCCGCCCGCCGGCGGTGCCCAGGGCGAGCGCGGCCGCGCCCAGTGCGGCGCCGGCCAGCGGCGTGAGCAGCACGGTCGCGGCGGCGGACGCGCCGGCGGCGGTGCCCGTCGCCAGCCGCAGCGAGGTGCGGCGGGGCGGACCGGGACGGGCGCCGGCGCGGGCCGGGATGAGGTGGATGATGCCGTCGCGGCCGGTGCGGGACACCGGCTCGGTGAAGCTCGGCTCGTCGAGTGCCACGAGACAGCCGCCGGCACCGTCGAGCACGACGAACAGCAGGTCGTCCGCGGCCACGACGCCAGTGTATCGACGCGCCCGACGACCCACATGCACGAACACCACCGGCGTCGGGTGAAGCGCCGGTACAGTTCGGCGATGAGGCACCCCGCGCTGCGCGACGCCGCCGGCACGCCGTTCTGGCTGGACCAGCCACAGCGGCCACCGCACCGCCCGCTGCGCGGGGCGGCAGAGGCGGACCTGGCGGTCGTCGGCGGCGGGTTCAGCGGGCTGTGGACGGCGCTGCTGGCGAAGGAGCGCGACCCGGGGCTCGACGTCGTCGTGCTGGAGGGCCGCCGGATCGGGTGGGCCGCCAGCGGGCGCAACGGCGGGTTCTGCGCGGGCAGCCTCACCCACGGCCTCGCCAACGGCGCGGAGCGCTTCCCCGACGAGATCGAGACCCTCGAGGCGCTGGGCCGGGAGAATCTCGACGGCATCGGGGCGACGCTCCAGCGGTACGGCATCGACTGCGGCTTCGAACGCACCGGTGAGCTGTCGGTCGCCACCGCCCCCTGGCAGGTGCCGGGGCTCCTCGAGCAGCAGCGGCTGTCCGAGCGGCTGGGGCGGCGGGTCGAGCTGCTGGACCGGGACGCGATCCGCGCGGAGGTCCACGGCGCGACCTACGAGGCCGCCGTCTGGGACCGCGACGGCACGGCGCTGCTCGACCCGGCGCGCCTCGCGTGGGGGCTCGCCGACGCGTGCGCCGCGCTCGGGGTGCGCTTCCACGAGGGCACCCGGGTCACCGGCGTCTCCCCCGCCGGCGCGGGGCTGCGGCTGCGCACCCCGGACGGTTCGGTCACCGCGGCGAAGGTCGCGCTGGGGACGGGCGCGTTCCGGTCGCCGCTGCGGCGGGTCCGGCCGTTCATCGTCCCCGTGTACGACTACGCGCTCATGACCGAGCCGCTCACCGCCGCGCAGCTGGCGTCGATCGGCTGGGCCCGGCGGCAGGGCATCGCCGACGCCGCGAACCAGTTCCACTACTACCGCCGCACCGACGACGACCGCATCCTGTGGGGCGGCTACGACGCCGTCTACCACAACGGCGGCGCGATCCGTCCCGCGTACGACCAGCGACCGTCCACATCGGACAAGCTCGCCACCCACTTCTTCGAGACGTTCCCGCAACTGGAGGGGCTGCGGTTCACGCACGCGTGGGGCGGTGTCGTCGACACGTGCTCGCGGTTCTGCGCGTTCTTCGGCACCGGGCACGGCGGCCGGCTCGCGTACGCGGCGGGCTTCACAGGCCTCGGCGTCGGCGCGACCCGCTTCGGCGCGCAGGTGATGCTGGACCTGCTGTCCGGCGAGCCG
Source organism: Dactylosporangium sp. CA-152071 (assembly GCF_050936335.1). Lineage (NCBI taxonomy): Bacteria > Bacillati > Actinomycetota > Actinomycetes > Micromonosporales > Micromonosporaceae > Dactylosporangium > Dactylosporangium sp. CA-152071. The sequence continues at coordinate 1,027,535 of NZ_JBNJMZ010000002.1, forward strand.
ACGCCGCTGACCCGGCTGCGGATGGTGCGCTCGAAGCCGGTGCCGTTCCCGCCGGAGCCGGTCCGGTCCGGGGTGATCCAGCTGACCCGCTGGTCGATCGCCCGCGCCGACGCGCATGACGGCCGCCGCAACCTGTGGCTGCGCACCCTGGACCGGCTCGGTCTCGGCTTCGACTCCTGACCGCCCTCGCTTCGGTTCCGACGGATCAGCCGGTTCCGACGGATCAGATGGATCAGATGGTGAAGCCGCCGTCGACGTTGACGGTGGCGCCGGTGATGTACCGGCTGTCGGGGCCGGCCAGGAACGCGACCGTCGCCGCGACGTCGGCCGGGTCCGCGTAGTGCCCGAGTGCGGTGTTCGTCGTCATGCGGACCAGCCTTCCGCGCCGCGCGCCCCACGTCTGGCGGCGATCGGACGCGGCGTTGCTCTCCAGCGCCGGTACGACAGACTGGTCGCATGGTGGTGCGGTTGGTGGCGTTCGATCTCGACGGGACGCTGACCCGGGGACCGACATGCCTGGAGGCGACGGCGGCCAGGCACGGCTTCGCCGAGCAGATGGCGATCTGGGAACGGGCCCGCGGCGACGACGCCATCATCGAGATCCGCGACGCCGTCTGGGCGCTGCTGTCCGGCTGGACCCCCGAGCAGCTCACCGCTCCCCTGGCCGACATTCCGCTCGCCCCGGGCGCCGCGGCCGGGATCGCGGCCCTGCACGCCGCCGGAATCGATGTGGCGATCGTGTCGCTGGGCTTCGCCCCGCACGTCACGCACTTCGCCGAGCAGCTCGGCGTCGCCACGGTCATCGCGACCGAGATCCTCGCCGGAGGCGGCTTCCGGCACGTGTTCCCGTCGTCCAAGCCGGTGCTGCTCGAGCAGTACGCGGCGTCCCGCGGCTGGTCCCTTGCCGACGTCGCCGCGGTCGGCGACAGCCACGGCGACGTGCCGATGCTGCGCGCCTGCGGCATGTCCGTGTTCGTCGGCCCCGACCTGCCCGACGACCTCACCCCGACCGCCCACCTACCGGGCGCCGCGATCGACCACATCGCCGCGCTCTGCCTCCAGGCGAACACCACCCGGCCGATCGAGACGCTGGCGATACTGGCGGCCGACGTCTCGACGTCACATTGAGCAGCAACCGGCCCCGTCGGCCTGTCAGAGTTGTTCGTCCTGCCATTCAGCGGTCAGGTCGGCACAGACGATCTCCACCGTTCCGAGCGCGAACGCCAGCTCGTGACTGCACCCGTGCTCGTCCCCGCCGACCGGAACCGCGTCGCCGCCGCGGCGGCGGCGTTCTCGGCAAGCGTGGTGCTCGGGGCAGCGCTTCTGACGACGGCGGCACATAATTCACGCATGACGGACAGCGTGGACAATGTCGTCGGCTGGCGGTGGCTCGATGTGCGGCTGCACCGGCGGGCGCGCCGGCTGGTCCGCGCCCTACCGGCACCGAGCCGTCTGCGCCGGGCCGCCACCGCGGCCGTCGCCGCCGTCGTGCAGGCCGGTGCCCTCGCGACGCTGGTGTTCGGTGCATGGCTGTGCACGGTGCGGTTCCCCAGCGTCGCGCTGCTGCCCGGCGCCGTGCTGGTCCTCTTCGGCGTGCTGACCCTGCCCCGCCCCGCGACCCTGCCGCGCGACGTCGTCACAGCTCGCCGCGCCGACATGCCCGCGCTGCACGCGCTGGTCGACCGGGTCGCCGCCGCACTGGGCGTGCCCCGGCCCCACCTCGTGGTGCTGGACGACCGGTTCGCCGCCGGCTCGGGCCACGCCGGGCTCCTGCGGCGCCGGTACCTGCGCATCGGCGCACCGCTCTGGGCGGTGCTCGACCCCGCGCAGCGCACCGCGCTGGTGGCCCTGGAACTGGCCCGGTTCGGCGGCGGCGACCCGAGCCGCGCAGCGCTCACCGGCACCGTCGAACGCACCCTCGCGACGATGGTCACCATCTTCGAGCCCGGCGCGGACAAGCTGCTGCACGCCGGCCGCGAGGACGACGTCACCAAGATGATGGCGGCGAACCCGACACGGATCGGCCAGCAGCACGCGCAGTCGTACACGAACCTCGCCGGCGACCTGGTACGGCCGCTCGTGGCGCTCCTGCACGGCGGGTTCGGCCTGATACGGCTCGGCTACCTGACGCTGCTGCAACCCGAGGCGCTCCGGGCGGTCCTGGCCGCCGACGCCCGTGCGGCGGCGGTGGCGGGCACGCCGCAGGTCCGGTCGGTCCTCGCCACGCGGCTGCTCGTCGAGCCGATGGTGACGGTCCTGCGCCGCGACGCGCGGGCCGGTGACCGCTCCGGTGTGGTCCGGCGCGACGAGCCCGAGGTGGTCGTCGCCGGCTGGCCCGCCCTCGCCGCCGCCCTCGTGGCGAAGCACGCGCCGTCGATGCCCGAGCTGTGCGACGCCGACGTGGCACGCACCGCGTCACCCTTCGCGGTCACGCCCCCGCTCGGCCGGCGCATCGAGATGCTCACCGAGACACAGGCGACGCCGGCGGCTGACCCTGACGAGTCCGCGGCGACGGACGTCGAGCTGCGGCCGATGTACCGCCGGCTGGTGCGGGACCTCAGGAACGGCTGAGATTCGGCGGTGCCCCGTACAGCACGGTCATCAGCTCGGCGTATCCGGCCGCCGTACCGATGCCCTGGCGACGCTCGGGATGCACGAGGTAGTGGTGGACGGCGTGGGCCAGGAACAGCGCGTCGATGGTGTCGGTGCGGATCCGGGTCCGGGTCAACGGCAGGCCGGCGGCGCGGACCAGGTCGGGCCTGGCGTACGTGAGCCGCAGCGACAGCGCCGTCGGTGTGGTGGGTGGCAGCGAGGCCGTCGTCAGGGCGTCCCACGGAACGGTGAGCGTGCCGAGCGGGCCGCGGTCCTTCACGCCGTCCGGTCCCAGCTGCACACCGACGCCCCGCCACGCCGCGGCGATCTGCAGGACGCTCAACACGACGACCAGGCAGGCCAGGACGAGCAACGCGTCACCCATGAACCACCCTGCCGGGTCTTCGGCCGGCCGGTCGCGTGGCAGCGTACGGGAGTTGACCGCGAACATGATGATGGTCGCGCTCATGAAGGCCGCGCCGGCGGCGTGGAGGACGTGGTTCGGCGGTGACGGGGCACGGAACACGCCCGCGCCGGCATCGACCGTGAACGCCGCCGGTCGCCGCCGGGTCAACGCGACGACCGCCAGGACGAGTGCCGCGAGGCCGAGCAGGGGCGGCAACGTCGGTATGGCGTACCTGAGGTCGCTGTCCGGTGCCGACAGCAGGTGCGCGCCCACGAGCACGCCGGCAAGGGCTACCGCGCCGCCGAGCACCCAGCGAGGGTGACGCGCGACGCCGGCGAGGATCGCGGAGATCATCCGGGCAGCGTAGGGGGCACGGCGCTGACTGGGAAGCTCGGCGTCGGCAAGCGGACCTACCGGGTCGGGCCGGCCGCGGCCAGTACAGGATGCTCGGACGGCAGGTGATCTGCCAAGGCTGAGCGCAGCACGGCGCGGCCGGGGCGGGTGAGCCAGATCTCGACCTCGAACGTGTCGCGTCCGTCGCGGATCCGGATCGGGGGCATCGACGCGCCGGCGGTGAGCACCGCGACGCCGTGCGGCCCGGTCGGTGTCACCTCCAGCAACGGCGTGCCCCACCGGCGGGTGAAGCGCACCGATTCGACCGCCGGCCAGCGCACGATCATCGGGGACGAGCCGCGGGAGGCCAGCTCCAGGCCCGCGCTGGAGATGCGCACCCAGTCCCGGCACCACCGCCACCGGGAGAAGGCGAACCCTGCGGCGTAGGCACAACTTGCGGCAACGGCGTTGCCGCCCAACATCAACAGGTTCCGGGCGGGCGGCGGAGGGGGTGTCACGGCCAGCAGGATGAGCGTGAGCACCACCCATGCCGCCGTTGAGATCGCCAGGCCGAAACCGAACGCGCGCCAGAACCCGGGGCGAAACGTCACAGCGTCCCCAGCGGGCGGCGGGATCAGCTCAGGGCGCGGCATGCACCAAGCGTACGGACGGAACGCTCCGACGCCATCCGGCAAAAGGACGCCTTCGCGCCGACCAGCCAGGCACAACGTGGTGGGGCGAGGGGCGAAGCGCGGTGTCGCGGGTTTGTCGGTGGCGGTCGGGGGCAGTGGTCGCGCTCGGGAAGCCGGGGGACGTGACCGGAGGGACGCATGGAGATCAGGCCGGCGGCGGTGTACCAGCGCGTCGACCAGGCCGGGCACGTGACGCCGCTGGACGAGCGGGTGCTGGAGGACACCGACACGCTGCCGGTGTTCGGCCTGGTGTCCGGCCCCGCTCACCTCGTCACCGGGTGACGGGAGACCGCGACCATGGACCTGCACGACATCCAGCGCGGCGTGCTCAGCCCGCGCCCGTCGTCGTACGCGGCGGCGTACCTCGCGTTCCGCATCGACGACCGCGCCGCCGGCCGGAAGCTGATGCGCCGCGTCGCGGCCGTCGTCACCTCCGCCGCCGACCCGGCCGGCCCGCTCGGCGAGACCTGGGTCAGCGCCGCCGTGACCTGTCACGGGTTGCGGGCGCTGGGCGTACCGGAGAAATCCCTCGACTCGATGGCGTGGGAGTTCCGCCAGGGCATGGCGGCCCGCGCGACCGTGCTCGGGGACACCGGGCCGAGCGCGCCGGACGTGTGGGAGACGCCGCTCGGGTCACCGGCCGTGCACGTCGTCCTCGTCGCCCTCGCACCGGACACGGCGATGCTGGACGCCGCGATCGACCGGGCCCGTCCCGCGTACGAGCGGCTGCCCGGCGTCACCGCGATCTGGCGGCAGGACTGCCACGCGCCGCCGGCCGGGACCGAGCCGTTCGGCGTCCGCGACGGCATCAGCCACCCTGCCGTCGAGGGCAGCGGCATCCCCGGGTCGAACCCGTTCGAGACGCCACTCAAGGCCGGCGAGGTCGTGCTCGGGTACCCCGACGAGCTCGGCGGCGTGCAGACCACCACCCCGGACGTCCTCGGCCGCAACGGCAGTTACGTCGCGTTCCGCAAGCTCCGGCAGGACGTGGCCGCGTTCCGCCGGTTCCTGCGGGCGAGCGCGGACACGGACGGCGAGGAGCTCATGGGCCGGTGGCGCGGCGGCCCGCAGCTGGCACTCGCGCCCGAACGCGACGCCCTGGCGCTGTGCGGTGCCGACGCCTTGGTGCTCGCCGGTCAGGACCGCGGCGGGAGCCACATCCGCCGCGCCAACCCGCGCGACTCGGCCGTAGCGGGAGAGGTCCGGCTGCATCGCATGATCCGCCGCGGTACCGCCTACGGCCCGCCCCTGCCCGAAGGCGTCCTCGACGACGACGGCGCGGACCGGGGTCTGCTGTTCGCGTTCGTCGGCGCGCACCTGGGGCGCCAGTTCGAGTTCGTGCAGACCGAGTGGCTCAACAACGGCGTCTTCTTCGGCGCCGGCGACGCCCGCGACCCGATCGCCGCCACCGGCGGCCCGGGCACGGCGGACTCCACGATCCTGCGGCGTCCCGTGCGCCGCAAGCTGCGCGGCGTGCCGAACTTCGTCACCACCCGCGGCGGCGAGTACGCGTTCCTGCCCAGCCTCACCGCGCTGCGCTGGCTCGGCGAGCGGCGGGCTTGAGGGCGCGGCCGTGGACCTGCATCAGCTCCTCAACGCCGTCACCGTCGTCTTCATCGCCGCGACCATGTTCGCCGCCGGCCTCGGCGCGACCCTGCCCGCGCTGCGCGCGGCGTTCAGTGACGTGCCGCTGCTGCTGCTCGTGGTGCTGGCCAACCTCGTCGCCGTCCCGCTGCTCGGCTGGGGCCTGGCGGCGCTGCTCGGCCTGGCCACCGCCCCGTTCGTCGCCCTGCTGCTGACCGCGTCGTCACCCGGCGGACCGTTCGCCGTCAAGCTCGGCATGATCCAAGCCGGTGACGTCACCACCGCCGCCGCGATGCAGGTCCTGCTCGCCGCCGTCGGCAGCGTCACGTTCAGCTTCACCGCCAACGCGCTGCTCGGGTTCGCCCACGTCGGCACCGGCGCCGCGCTGGACGTCGGCGCGCTGGTGCGCAGCGTCGCGCTCCTGCAGCTGGTGCCGTTCGCGGTCGGCCTGACGATGCGCCGGTACGCGCCGCCGACCGCCCTCGCCTGGCACCCTGCCTCGGTCAAGGTGTCGGACGCGACGTTCCTGATGGTCCTCACCGGCATGCTGCTGGGCAACTGGGCCGACGTCGTCGCCCTGCTCGGCACCCGGACCCTGCTGGCCGGCTTCCTGTTCGCCGCAGCGTCGTTCGGCCTCGGCACGCTGCTGTCCACCGGCCCCCCGCGCCGGCGCACCACCATGGGCGGCGTCGCCGCGGTCCGCAACATAGGCCCGGCCCTCGCCGCGGTCAGCCTCGCCTTCGACAACTCACCGGCGATCCTCGGCGCCCTCGCCGCAATCCTCCTCAGCGGCGTCGTCGCCGCGCTCCCCATCGCCGCCTTCCTCGCCCGCCACCGCACCGCAGCCCAGTCCGAACCCACCTAACAGCGTCGTGGTGCGCACAGCGCTCAGACCGGCAACGCGGTGATCATGGACGCGATGCCTGAGCAGTTGACCACCGCCGAATTGAGCGCGTCACCGCGCTGTCGGTGTGCAGGCGATTCGCTACCGTGCGAGCAGGGAGCGAAGCACTTTGATGATCTCGTCAGGTGCTTCCTCGGCCATGAAGTGCCCGGCCGTGGTGGTGCGGTGCTCCAGATCGGTGGCCCAGGTGCGCCACAGCGCGGCGGCGTCGTAGCCGAGTGCGGCTCCCCAGTCCTGCTGGACGACGGTGACCGGCATGGTCAGCCGGCTCCCGGCTGCTCGGTCGACTTGGTCGTGTTCGATGTCGATGCCGGCCGAGGCGCGGTAGTCGGCGATGATGGAGGGAACCGCCTCCCGGGATGCCTTCAGGTACTCCGCCCGCAGGTCCGCAGGAATGGCCTGCGGGCTCTGCGCCCATACGTCGAGAAAGTAGCCGAAGAAGGCGTCCGCACTGGCGCTGATCATCTGCTCGGGCAGGCCGGGTGGCTGGGCCATCAGGTACAGGTGGAACGCGACCGCGGCGGTAGTCCCGTGCAGGATGTCCCACATGTCCAGGGTCGGCAGGACATCGAGGATGGCGAGGTGGGTGATCGTAGCGGGATGATCGAGGCCGGCGCGGATGGCGACGAGGGCACCGCGGTCGTGTCCGGCCAGAGCGAAGCGCTCGTGGCCGAGCTTGCCGGCGAGGGTGACGACGTCGGCGGCCATGGTCCGCTTGGAGTACGTGTCGCCGTCGCGCGCGGCGGGCTTGTCGCTGGCGCCGTAGCCGCGCAGGTCGGGACAGATCACGGTGTGGTCGGCGGCCAGGTCGGCGGCGACGTGCCGCCACATGACGTGGGTCTGCGGAAAGCCGTGCAACAGCACGATCGGGCGGCCCGTACCTCCCACCGCTACGTTGAGTGTCACGTCATCGTCGACCGCGACACGCTGGTAGCCGAACCCGGGAATGGCAAAAGTCATGATCGTCCTCTTCTCGTCGGGTGGACGATGTCAGCGTGCCGGTCGCGGATGAGCAAACGATGAGCGCGACAGGTTGTGCCCAGGCGCGGAAGGACGGTTCGATCAGTGCAGGTCAGGTTCGGTGTTCTCGGGCCGGTTGTCGCCTGGGACGGCGGCGGCACGCCGATAGACCTGAAAGGGCCGAAACACCGCGCGGTGCTGGCGCGGCTCGTCATCGCGCGCGGCCGGGTCGTACCGGTCGGCCACCTCGTCGACGACCTGTGGCAGGAGCCTCCACCGGGCGCGGTCGGCGCGATCCGCACGTTCGTAGCGGCGCTGCGGCGCGCGCTGGAGCCGCAGCGTCCACCGCGCGAGCCGGCTCGGTTGCTGGTCACCGAGGGCCCGGGCTACGCGCTTCGGGCGGCGCCCGACGCGGTCGACGCCTGGCGGTTCGAGGACGCGGTCGCCGCCGCGTCCACGGCGCCCCCGCACGAGACACTCGAGCGGCTCGATCGTGCCCTGAGCTGGTGGCGGGGGCCGGCGTTCGCCGGCTTCGACGACGAGCCGTGGGCCCGCGTCGAGCGCTCCCGCCTCGAACAGCTACGGCTGAATGCGATCGAGCAGCGGGCCGAGGCGCGACTGGCTGTCGGGCGTGCCTCCGACGTCGTACCGGATCTCGACGCGCACGTGGCCGAGCATCCGTGGCGGGAGGAGGCGTGGCGGCTGCTGGCGCTTGCGCTGTCCCGCGCGGGGCGCCAGGGTGATGCACTTGCGGTACTGCGCCGAGCCCGCGGCCTACTCCTGGAGCAGCTCGGCATCGATCCGGGCCCGCGACTGCGTCGCCTGGAGACCGACATCCTCCGCCAGGCCGACCGGGTCAGCGAAGGTCCCGGTTCCCTGGGACCGGAACGGGTCTGGGCGGAGACCGCGGCGGCATATGACCGTACCGTGGCGTCCGGTTCCGGGGCTCGACTGGAGTCCACCGTCGGTTTGCTGCGAAGTCTCGCCGTGACGGGGGCGAGCGGACTCGAGGCTGCGCGGGAGCAGCGGATCGCCGCCGTCGCCGCGGCCGAGCAGCTGGGCGATACCGAGCTCACCGCCCGGGTGATCGGCGGCTACGACGTACCCGCGATCTGGACACGCTCGGATGATCCGGCGCAGGCGGCGCAGATCGTCGCCGCGGCCGAGCGGGCCCTGACCGCCGTTCACCCCGGCTCGTCTGAGACCACCCGAGCTCGCCTGCTGGCCACGATCGCGGTGGAGTCACGCGGTACGCGCGCGGCGCGCGGGCCCGAGGCAGCCCGGGAGGCGGAGCGGATCGCGCGCCACCTGGGCGACCCGGCCCTGCTGGCCTTCGCCCTGAACGGCGCGTTCATGCAGACGTTTCACCGCGCGGGCCTGGCTCCCGAGCGGGACGAGATCGGTGCAGAGTTGGTCGCGCTCTCCGCCCGGCACGGCCTGGCGACGTTCGAGATCCTCGGTCATCTCGTCCGGCTACAGGCCCGCAGCGCGCTCGCGGACTTCGCCACCGGCGACCAGCACGCCGCCGCGGCGGACCGGCTCGCCGAGCGGCACGACCGCCCGCTGGTCGGCGTGTTCACCCAGTGGTACCGCGCATTGCGACTCGCCGCGACCGGGCCGTCGCCACAGGCCGCGGAAGCCGCCTACCGCGACGCCGCGGCACAGCTCGCCAACGCCGGCATGCCCGGTGTCGAGCGGGGCCTCCTACCGCTGGCCCTGCTGTGCCTGCGCGTGTGGCACGGCGAGCCGATCCGCTTCGAAGATGACACCGACTGGGGCCCTTACACACCCTGGGTGCGCCCGCTCGTCCTGCTGGCCCGGGACCGCCGGGCCAATGCCACCGCGGCGCTGCGTCAGGCCCCGGATCCGCCGCGCGATCTGCTGTTCGAGGCCCTATGGTGCCTCACCGCCAAGGCCGCAATCGCCCTGGACGACCGGACGGCGATGAAACGCGCCCGGACCGAACTCACGCCGGCCGCCAACGAGCTGGCCGGGGCCGGCAGCGGCATGCTCACCGCCGGCCCCGTCGCACGCCATCTCGACCACCTCAACGCGGCCCTCAGCCACACCCGATGAGCCGGACAGCTGGGCCATGACATCCAGGTCGCCCCCGATCGCCAGGCCACCACGAGTACGGCCCTCCCGTATCGCGTTCGGCCTGCCGCCAACGACCGCCGGGTCCAGCAGTAGTGCCAGACCGTCGTTTCCGCCCGCAGAGAGCGTGAAGACACGAACCGGCGTGCCCGCCGCTGTGAGCAGGTCGTTCACGACGGCGAGGGGGCGAACGGTCGCCTCGAGCCACGGCGAGTTGTAGCGCCAATCGTCGTGACGTCCGCTCATGGCCGCACCTGGTGCTCGTTCGCAGGCCCAGCGAGTTCAGACTCTCACCCTCTGCCACCTTGTGGATCGCGTTCGGTCGGCCAGGTTGCGGTGGGTAGGTTGAGAGCATGTCTCGGGAACCCAAGCCCGTAACGTCGCTCAGCGGCCTCGTCATCAAGGTCGAGGCCGACCACGACGCGCCGTTCACGGTGATGTTCGAGCCGACCGGCATGACCTACGACCTGGTCGGCGGCCAGTCCATGACCGCTGTGGTCGAGGACGCCAGCGCCGACAACGAGGTCCGGATCGTCAACTGGGACGGCGGTGTCTCGATCTGGCCGCCCGGCAACGTCGTCACCTACGACGCCGACGGCAACGAACTGCACTTCCTGAACTGACTCCTACGGCGGCAATGCGCCCGTCGAGCACCTCGGGGCGAAGCTCGACGAGGTCGAGGCATGTGCGGCGGGCGAGGCGCGCGGAGACTGCGACCGCAACCAATGGCCAGACCGTGGGCGAAGCAGGCTGCCTTGAGATCACGTGCGCTGTCATGCCGCTGGGCGCGCGACGCGACTTGATCGGGTGCGCGCCATGGCAATCCGAGTTCACCTGCTCAATGCCGCTGTGGCGAGAGACGACCCACGGCTCATGGCAGCGGCTGCATGATGACCGCAAGCAGGACCATGATCGGGAAGTGCTTGTCGACCTGGCCGAGGACGACGCATACCGTACGGTCGCCGCGCCGCCATGTGTCTGCGTGATGGCCGAACGAGCAGTACGTGAGGTCCTGGATCACCGTCGGCAGCGCTTCGCCGGCGATGAGCCGGTCGAAGTCGCGATCGAACGAATAGGTCCGCGGCTCGCCCCAAGCGGCAGTAAGTGTGCTGACAACCGCGCCGCGCCGCCGCTCAAAATCGTCTTCGACCTCGGCCCACCGCTCCCCCGGCGCATCCTCAAGGATCTCGCTCGACGCGAGCGGCGCGAAGTGACGATCCGGTCCACTCTGCGCCTGGCCGACGACCCAGTTGTCGGCTCCGGTCGGCGTGGTCGGGAACGGGCGCGCCGCCAGTTCTTCGGCCAGCGCCACCCACCGGGCCGGCTCGACGGACGGGTCCGGCTCATCATGCACGGCCGCAATGTAGCAATAGCGCAACCACACCGCCCAGTGACCGGCGTGCGCTCATCTGCCGCGAGGCGCTCGACGACGTTTGCAGGACCGGTGCCTGACAGGCTCATGCAGTAGCGGGAGTCGGTGGCGCTGGCAGCGGACGTCACGAACACCCGGCCGTTGCGGACGATCACCATCGTGCGTTGACATCGGTCGATACGGTCGATGCATGCCGGAGGAGCGGGATCGACGGGTTTCGAGGCGGCGTTGGCCGAGTTCGTGGCATTACGCGGAGAGCTGGATGAGATCGCCCGGGGACAGCGCCAGATCTTGATTCTGAACGTGTCGGCGGCGGGTGCGTTGTTCGGGTTCGTGCTGTCGAACGCTGTGCCGACGAAGCTCCTGCTGGTCGCGCCGTTCGTGTCGGTCGCACTTGGGTTGCTGTACCAGCAGTACACCATGCACGCGAAGGGCGTCGGCGCCTACATCGACGAACATGTCCGGCCCGTCATCGTCGAGACGGCCGGCGACGACCGGCTGTGGCGGTGGCAGCGGTACCTGACGCAGGACATGTATCCGGGGTGGCGCAGTCGGTTCGCGATGTGGATGGCGTTTCTCATGCTGGTCCCTGCGGTGCCGGTATTCGGCCTGGCCTGGGTGCTGCCGTCGCTGGATTCGTTCTGGACCTGGTCGGTGTGGTCGGTGGGTGTCGTCATGGTGGCGGCACATGTGACGAGTTGGTTCGTTGAGAGCCGCGGCGTCGAGTGGATCTGACGATCCTGATGGGGTCCATTGCATTGGGGTGCTCCCTGGTCAGGCAGGCTTGACCGGTGAAGCTCTAGATCGGCCGTGCTGTTGTGGCCCCAGCTGGTGTGGCAGCGTTGACGAAGAGCCAATATGGGTTGGCTGGTCCGTGAGGACCTCGGCGAGGTGCTCGATGGTCGGACTTGAGCGGAGGGACGACCAATGGAAGGTGTTTCGAGGTCCCGGCTCCATGTGATCCTGTGTCTGGATTCCGGACCCGATGCCGGACGTGTCACGCGGATGTGGTTCGAGTTGGCGTGGTCGAGGTTGGCGGTTCAGCTGCATGACGGGCTGGACGCCAACCCCCGTGCTGGTGATGACGTCACCGGCACGCTCATGGCCGGGCGGATCTGGGAGACCTATCCGCCGGTCGGCATGCCTTGGTGTGAACTCGTCCGTTTCGAAGGTGAGTTCGACGACGAGGTGGCTACCGCGCTGCTGATGCATCCGCGCAGCTGGAGCGTGTTCCTGGACGGTCTGGACCAGCACCCGGGCGCGACCGCCTATCTGCAGGCCGGTGTCGTCCAACGCGCGGAACGTATGCCCGAAGGGCGCATGCCCGGCTTTCCCGACCTGCATGTGCGGACGTGGGTTGATGGCGGGGTACGGCTTGGACTGTCGGCGTCGCCCGAGTTCCTGGTCGGCACCGCGGATGCCGAGCGTGCATTGTGCGGGTTCCTGCGGGAGGTCGCAGCGGTGAGCGATCCGGCCTACGGTGAGGTATCGCTCGAGCTGGACGGGCACCACGGCGTTGAGTCGCTGCTGGAGCGGTTGCTGGTCGGCCTCGACAATGAGACGCGCGACGCGATACGGCGGACTCCGTCGCGGGAACGACTCAAGGGATACTCCTGGATCACCATCATCCCGGCCGAGGTGGCGGCGCGGCTTGGTGGCGCCGCCGGGTTGCGGGCCAGCGGCGCGTTCCACGAGGTCGTGGCGCTACCCCCGGGTGGTGTCTGGGCGCAGGCGACCGGGCGGCTGGCCGACTACGACCATGCCGCCGCCCGGCGGGTGTTCGACGTTCTGCGGTCAGTGCTTCCGCCGGGCTGGCCGACACCGGCGGCGGGAGTCGGCCCGCTCGTCGAGGAGGCTCCCTGACCAGCGACCATCATCGCTCATCTGATGGCCGGTGTACCGCGCGACGACGCCCGCGAGCGCATCCGCGCGGTATCGACCATCTGCTGCAACGATGATGGGCGGACCGGCTATTGACCGCCCGGAAGGGGCCGAGGGCGAGGGCGTCCATGTCGGTCTTGAGGTAGCAGCGCGCGGCGTCCTGCGGGGTGCAGACGATGGGTTCCTCGTTGTCGTTGAACGACGTGTTGACACCATCGGCACGCCGGTCAGCGCGTGGCACTCCGAGAACATCTCGTGGTACAGCGAGTTGTCGGCCTTCGAGACGATCTGCGCGCGGGCCGTCCCGTCCTCGTGGCTGTGGCGGTCGTTCGTGGTTCTGGCCCCCTCCAGTTGATCGGATCTGGCCCCCGCTGGTCACGTCGTGTGGAGCACGCGCTTGCGGAGGAGGTCGAAGTTGGCGTGGCCGAGCAACGTGGCGGACCTTGGGCGGCAGCGTTGCAGGTGGAGCGGCGGTGAGTGGCCGCAGGGCGCGGACGCAGTCGCGCAGCACGCTGTAGCTGCCTGGGTAGCCCATGCCGCGGAGCTCGCGGAAGAGTGCCTTGGCCGGCCGACGGCTCCGGCGGAGCCGGGTGGTCGCAGGCCGCCGCGCTGCGACCTGACTCTGTGAGGAGCGGCCGGTCCCGATTCCAGCAGGGGACACTGGGCCACAGAACGATAGGCTTGAGTTCGTGTCCTTTGCCTGGACGTTCGCGATCATCATGTTCGTGCTCTCGATTCTCGCGATCATGCGATACCGGGTTCCGGAAAGATGGCGCGGCCGTGAACGCCAATACACGGCGCTCACGGCGGGAACCGGTGCAGTCTTCCTGGCGGCCGCGGTGCTCGGCTGGTCCGGCTGGCTCGTGGCGTTGATGGGTGCCGGGACGTTGGTGCTGTCTGTCCTCGCGGTCACACGTATCTGGACGCCGCCAAGACTTCGCGGATTCGAATTGCCCTTCGCGGTGCTGATGGTCGGGTTCGCCGTCGTTCTCATGCCCGGCGGCGTGTACCTGCAGACCGACGATGAGATGCGCGGCGCGGTTCCGATCCTGCTGCTCACCGGCCTCGCCGTCATCGTCGCAGGCTTGGTCTTCATGACGCGTCGTGAAGGGCGACTGCGCCGGGAGAATGGCACCGGCCCGCGCCAGTGACGCTCTGCGGGATCGGGGTGCGGCCGACGGGATATCCAGGTTCCCAGGACCCAACGGCGCGCACTCATCTGACGCCGGACGAGCGCGCCGTCATCCGCGCCGGTGTGGCTCTCCGTATGGGATGCGCAAGCCCGGGGAAGACCGGCGTTCACTGAACCGCCGATGAGCAGTCGTGGCGCTGTCGAGACAGTGTTCGGCTATCGTGCCGACGTGGACAGCGTGCTACTGCGTCGGCTGGCAGCACACCGCGGCGTCGCAGTGCCGGACCAGGAACGGCTACCCGAGTTCGCCGACAACCTCGGATGGCGCCTCGCCGACATGCTCGCGATCGCCGGCCTGCCGATACCAGCCGATCTGATGCCGGCCGACCCCACCGCGAAACGCCAGGTCCAGCATGTGCTCCAGGGAACCTGCCGGCTGACCGCCAAGGAAATAGGTCCGATCCGCCAGTACGCCCGCGCCCTGGCCCCATCGCCCAACCCGCGCCAGCAGGCAGCGCCACCGGCGACCGTGACGTTCGGCGCGGTGCTCGAACGGTTCATGCTCGTCCGGAACCTCGACGATACGAGCGTGTGTAATGTCATCGCCTGGTCGGAAGCATTGCTCCGCCGGCTCATCCTCGGGTACGTCCCCCCAAAACCTGTGTGGCTGCTCTACCTCGGCGACGTGCTCGACCTGCGCCCCGACGACCTGGCGGCGCTCAGTGCAGTGCCCACGCCGTCAGGCAACGAGCCCACCCCGGACTACAGATCACACGTCGGTGGACTGGTCTGGGACCTGACGCCGCTCTCGGCGGACGCCATCGAACAGGTGGCAAGCTTCGTCGTCGACATGCGGCACGACCCAGCAGGCAACTGGTGATGCCATGTGAACAGTGGAAACGCACACTGCGCGAGGCGGTCGTCGAAGCCGGCGACGGGGTCATGGGCCGGCCGCTCGTGCCGATGACGGAAGTTCGACTCGGTCCGAGCTGAGGGTTCCAGCTGATGGGCGCAGCGGCAGATCGAGCGAGGGTGACTGGGATGGACTTACCTGGCGGTGGTGAACGCGAGCCGGACCCCGAGGCCGATCAGCGCCGTGCCGCTCATCCCGTCGATGAAACGACGTACGGCCGGTCGGGAGAGCACCCGGCGAGCCGCGGCGACCAGATTCGCCACGGTGAGGAACCAGGCGGCCGTGATGACCACGGCGATCAGTGACAACGTCAGCATCGGGACGAGGCCGGCATCGGCCGAAAGAAACTGGGGCAGGAGCGCGACAAAGAAGATCGCCGCCTTGGGGTTGAGCGCGTTGCACAGCAGACCGTCACGGAACGATCCCCACAGACCTGAGCCAGCGGTGCGCTCGGCGTCTGGATCGGATCGGAAGTCGCGCGAGTGCCATGCCGAGCGCAGTGCGTTGACACCCAGGTAGACCAGATAGCCCGCGCCCACAAGCTTGATGATGGTGAAGGCGACGGAGCTCATGGCGACCAGTGCCGCAACGCCGGTGGCGGCGGCAATCGCCCAGGCGAAGACCCCGGCGGCGACGCCCACCGCTGTCGCCATGCCGTGCGCGCGGCCTGCAAGGGCCGAGCGGCGCATCACGACGGCGAAGTCCGGTCCAGGCGACATGGCACCGAGGGCGACAACGCCGCCGAAGGCCAGCACCTGCGCGGTTGTCATCACCGTTCCTCCCTCCGTTCCGCGGCGACGCGCGCCGCTGCCGAGCCGTCACTGTACTGCGGGCTCACGCAGCACCTTCCTCAGATAGGCCGCCGACTCCTCGTACCCGAGCGCGACGTAGAACGGCGCCGCCCGTCGGGTGGCAAGCGTGACGAGGCTGCAGTTCCGGCTCACGGCCCACCGTTCGAATGCCCCCATCAGTGTGCAGCAGACAGGCGTCATCCGTGTTCAGCAGGGCGGCGTAGTTGGCATCGAACCGCATTCGGGAGAACGGGAACGACTGTGCGAGCCGACTTGCAAGCTCGGCTACCGTCGCGGCGTCGCTGCTGGTGGCATGCCTCACCGAGACCGAGGGATCGTCCACCGTCACATTATCCACGATGCCCGTCGATCAGTCTGGGCTGTCTGGCCAACTCACCGTTGCAATGGCCAACTCAGTCTGGCAGGTACATGTGTGACTTTGCGCGACGGATGGCGGAGACGGCAGCACAGCGCATCATGTCCTGATCCTGGTCAATCTGCCGGCCGGGCAAGAGACCGACTCGTCGCCACCAACCACGGGAGGACGGTGGGCAGGTGATGGGCAGGTAGTCAGGCGCCGATGAAGTGCTCGGCCTGAGTTCGGGTGGTGTGCAAGGTCCAGTAGTCGAGGGCGATCTCGTCCGGCGCGCGATAGGGGACGCCGTCTGGGGCCTGGGTGCCGATCATCAGGTTGATGGCCACGCTCGCCACGTAGACGCCCTGGTCGGCGAGGGTGTTGTGCAGGTTGATGGCCCAGTTGCGCTGGCCGGCCTGGGCGATGTTGACGTCGGCGAGCATCGGGTACGGGTTGATCGCGCCGCCGCCGGTGGTGAACAGCACCGTGCCGGATCCGGCCACGATCATGGCGGGCAGCACCGCCTGGACCGCGGCGACCGCGCCGTACAGGAGGCTGTCGATCGGCTGACGCAGCGATTCGAGGGTCACGTCTTTGGGTGCGGTCATGGTCAGGCCCGCGTGCGGGGAGTACTCCAGCACGTCGATCCGCCCGAACCGCGTGATCGCGTGCTGCAGCGCGGCGGTGACCTGGGCGGCGTCTGCGGCGTCGGCAGGGAACCCCTCTGCGGTGATCCCGACGGTGTTGAGTTCGGCGACCAGGGCGTCGAGTTTGTCCTTGCTGCGCGAGATGAGGGCGACATCGAATCCGTGGCCGCCGAAGACCTTGGCGATGGACAGACCGAGACCCGGCCCGGCTCCGACGATGGCGATGGTGGGCATGGCAAAGCTCCTTCAGAAGGTGCAGCCCCGGCCGGACGGCCGGGTGAGTGGGAACGCGCGACGCGGGCGGGTCAGCCGTGCTCGCCCGGCACGGCCGCGCCGGGCGGTGCCCATTCGGTGGGGCATGGCGCGTTCAGGGCGGCGAGCAGCCGCTGGGAGACGGCGCCGAGCTGACGTTGCTGTGCCTTGGTCAGCGGGTCGATGACCAGCCGGCGCACGGCGGCGACGTGGCGGGGTGCGGCGATGGCGACCTTGGCCATGCCGTCGTCGGTGAGCGTCGCCAGGGTGGCGCGCCCGTCGGCCGGGTCGGGGTGCCGGCTCACCCAGCCGCGCTTCTCCAGCCGGATCACCACGTTCGACAGCCGGGACAGCGTGCTGCCGACGTACTGGGCGACCTCGCTCATCCGCAGCGTGCGCTCCGGCGCCATCGACAACGCGGACAGCACCACGTACTCGAAGTGGGAGATGCCCGCATCCCGCTGCATCTGCGCCTCCAGCGCGGCGGGCAGCTGGGTCAGCACGTAGGCGAACGCATACCAGTGCTGCTGCTCATCGGGGTCGAGCCACTGCGGCTCTGCGACCTCCGGGGCGTCGTCCATCACCCCAACATACTCCAAGCGTGAAGCATCTCCAACCCGCATTTACTCTTTGCTTGAAGTAAACTGCGCATAGGTTCAGTACACGCTTGAAGTTTATTGGAAGGGACAGCAAGGGCCGATGAACGTCGTCTTGTGATCATCACAGGTGAAGGTGCGGGCGGCCGGGTTGAGGAACGCGAACCGTGCGGTGTTGACCGGCCGGACCGGGTCGTCGTACATGGGGGCGTAGAGGGCACGGCCGAGGGCGTTGGTGCCGATGACATCCAGACGGCCGGAGTAGACGACGGCCGGGGTGGTGGTCATCGAATCGAGGATGCGCTGGATCGGTGGGCGCAGGCTTCGTCGGGCGGTGACGAGCTTGAGGGGGCGGGTGCCGCCGCTGGCGCGGACCAGGTCGAGGAGGTGGGCGCGTTCGGCCTCGTTGAGCTGCAGTGCGTGGTTGATGCCGTCGAGGACGGATTCGGACACGCCGTGGGCTTCGCCGCGTTCGAGGCGGATGTAGTACTCGACGCTGATCCCGGCGAGGGTGGCGACCTCCTCCCGGCGCAGGCCCTTGACCCGGCGGTTGCCGCCGAAGACGGGAAGGCCCGCCTGTTCGGGCGTGAGCCGTGCCCGGCGGGTGGCCAGGAACTCGCGCAGCTGCTGGCGCACGTCGGCGGCGACCTTCTTGGGTTCTCCCACGTCATCTACGGTACGAGGTCGGCAATCGGCGAAGGAGTCACTGGCGGTACCCCTCTCGCAGACTCTGCCACCGCCTCGCCGACCCAGGTTTCCTGGAAGAAGCCCAGCGGTCGGCCATCGCACGCCGGCCACCGTCGTTCGTCGAGTTCATTGGAGTTCCGTTCGTCATGCCTACGACCGTCGCTGCCTACGCCGCGCTGTCCGCCACCGAACCGCTCAGGCCGCACCCGATCGAACTGCGCGATGTCGGGCCGCTCGATGTGCGGATCGACATCCGGTTCGCCGGGATCTGCCACTCCGACATCCACACCGTGCGCAGCGAGTGGGGCCCGGCCAACTACCCGGTCGTGCCGGGCCACGAGATCGCCGGGATCGTGACCGAAGTCGGTGCGAACGTCACGAAGTTCGCCGTCGGTGACCGGGTCGGCGTCGGCTGCCTCGTCGATTCCTGCGGCGAATGCTCCAGCTGCGAACGCGGCGAGGAGCAGTACTGCCTCAACGGCAGCACCCCCACCTACAACGGCGTCGGCCGGGACGGGCGGCCCACCCAGGGCGGCTACGCCCAGTCCGTCGTCGTCACCGAGCGATTCGTCTGCCGCATCCCCGACGGCATCGGCCTGGACGTCGCGGCGCCGCTGCTGTGCGCCGGGATCACCACCTTCTCGCCGCTGCAACGGTGGGGCGCCGGGCCGGGCAAGCGGGTCGCCGTCGTCGGCCTCGGCGGGCTGGGGCACATGGCGGTCAAGCTCGCCCACGCGATGGGCGCCGACGTCACCGTACTGTCGCAGTCGCTGAAGAAGCGCGAGGACGGCCTGGCGCTCGGCGCGTCCGGCTACTACGCCACCGCCGACCCGGACACGTTCACCGCCCTGGCCCGGACGTTCGACCTGATCATCAACACGGTCAGCGCCCCGGTCGACCTGGACGCCTACCTGTCGCTGCTGGTCGTCGACGGGGTGCTGGTCAGTGTCGGCGGACCGCCCGAGCCGATGCAGGTGCACTCCGGTTCGCTGAGCCTGCAACGGCGCATCCTCACCGGCTCGATCATCGGCGGGCTGCCGCAGACGCAGGAGATGCTCGACTTCTGCGCCGAGCACGGCATCGGCGCCGACATCGAGGTCATCGGCATCGAGCAGGTCAACGACGCCTACGAACGGGTCCTCGCCTCCGACGTGCGGTACCGGTTCGTGATCGACACGGCCACCCTGACCTGACCGCCCCACCCAAGCGTCGGTCGGCGGGCACCCGCGACGCCCGCCGACCCGAGCCGCGCCCGCACGAAGCGGCCGGACCGCAGAACGCGCCGCGGAGGCTGATCTGGCTCAGCGTCGGCACCTTGTTGTACGCCGGCGCCTTCGGCATCCTCGCCTTATCCAGCAGATTCGCCGCACGCTCCGACACCATCCAGCCCAACGGCGTCCACACCAACGGCGACAAACTGCCGCGTAGCACTCAGCACGACCTGCTGCCCGCTTCCAGCTAACACACCCCGCACGCTCGACCACGAGCCCAGCGGCATTCAGATCAGCCTGTACGCGGACGAGGCCGGCGTGACGGTCCCGTACTGGTATTCGGGGGCCGAGGCCGAGGCGATCGGCCGGGTGATGTATCAGATCGGCGAGATCGTGGAACGCTGCACGGGCATGGCCGGACGGGATGAGCAGGTCGGCCTGCCGGTGGCCGACGCTGCTGGCCGGCAGCAACTCGCGGTCTCCATCTTCAACCACGTGTCGGGCACGGTTGTCCAGCCCCAAGCTGAGGAGTAGAGCGCCGCGGAGCGGTCGGCCTGAAGGGGTGCCGCGACGCGTCCCAGTCAGCGTGCCGGCGGTCGGCGATGCGATGGAGCCGCTTCGGTCGCGCGCTCGGTCTGCGGTCTGGTTCGCACCACGACGGTGTTGAGTAGGTGGGATCGGGCGCCGATGAGAAGTGGCGCCGACAGCAGTCTGAGTACGGACCGGTGAAAACGCGCTGCGCGGATCAAGGGAGAACAACGAGATGAGACCACTTCGATACTCGATCAACGTCACACTCGACGGCTGCTGTCATCACGAGGCAGGGATCGCCCCGTTCAACGGCTCAAGCAGGAGCCAGGCGAAGGCCTGTTCATGGGTGGCGTGACGCTCCCCCTGGCGTTGGCAGATCTGGGACTGATCGACGAATACGTGTTCGTTGTACAGCCGGTCCTCGCCGGACACGGACCGACATTGCTCACCGGCCTGCGCGAACGCATCCAGCTCGAGCTCGTGGACCGCCACGAGTTCCGGTCGGGGGTGATCGCCCTGCGATACCGGCCCACGCGAGCAACGGCCTGACGTGACTCGTCCTGACACGTTGGCCGCTGCCTCGCGACGGATAATGAGCGCATGGCCGGGGAGCGAAAACGGCGACGACGGTTGCGGCCGGACGATCAGGCGACGAGGTTGACCCGACTGAAAACGCGCCCCACGCTGCCCAGGCGACGCCGCGCACGGCACAGCTCGCCATACGCCAACACGAAGGAGTGGGCCGGCATCGTCTTGGCCACCGTCGCCGGGCTGGTGTTCGTGTGCATCGCGCTCCAGATGCACTACGACCATCGGATCCTGCAGCAACGTGGGCTGGTCACCACGGGCGACATCGTGTCGGTGTCGTACACCAAGGGCGGCGCTTTCGCGGAAGTTCGGTTCACCACCGCCGACGGAAGGACCGTCCAGGCCGACGTGTCGAACACGGGCGATGCGACCGAGGTCAAGGTGGGCGCGCGGATGGAGGTCCGGTACGACCCGAAGGACCCGACCGGCCGGGTGGAAGACCCGAGCGGCGACGGGAGCACCCGCTGGATGGTGGGAATCGGCGGAGTCGTGCTCCTGGCCGGCGCCGCCTACGGCACCTCCCGCGTCGCGTAGTTAGGTGGCCACGGTGCGTAAGTGGATTGCTGCGGCGGCCGTGGTGCTGCTCGGCGGATGTGCAAGTCCCGCGGCAGGCAACGATGCAGTGGTGGCGACCGCGTACGAGGGGTCGTCGGTGCCCTTCGACAGCCTCAAGGCCTTCGTCGCCGAGCGTCCGGTCATTGCGACCGGGACGGTGACCGCCGTGAACGACGTGGCCTACGAGGTGCCGGTCGATCCGAACGCCGAGGGCAACATCCCCGGCGAAGGACCAGAGGTTTACGGGTCGATCTCGTTCAAGCTCGACTCCGTCATCAAGGGCGACATCAAGCCCGGTGCCACGCTCACGATCGTGTACCTGAGCGGCAAGTGGAACAAAGAAGACAAGAAGGGTCCCCGCCTGGGGTACACCCATGACAAGTTGGCGAACGTACAGAAGGCCGACTCGCGGCTCAAGAGTCCGACCGAACTGGCCGGCACCGCGTTCGCGATTTTTGCGGCACCGAAGCCAGCCACGGTGCCGGTGAAGGCCGCCGGGCTGTACGTCGCCGGGATCGCCACGGTCGATGCGAGCGGACAACTCAAATTCGCAGGTCCGTCACCGTTCGTGTCCAAAACGAATACGCCGGCGACGCTCGATGACGTGAAGGCCGCTCTCGGCTGACGCGTCGCACGGACGATCCGGTCGCGGCGCGTCGCGACCGGATCGCTGTCACCAACGGGCGCCGCACCGTGTTCGGTTGGCCGGCCTGCGCGGCGAATCTGCCTACGCAACGAGCCATGCGCAAGGCAGCGCGGCAGTCGCTGTCAGTGGCACAGACGACCATTCACTCCAGGTCGTTCGTGCTGCGGAAACCGCGTTGGTGGCGGCACGTCCGGCTTACGCTGCGCGGGTGACTGAGCAGGTGTGCACCGGCACGACGACGGCGACGACGCGGGAGTGGCGGATCGACGAGGGCTGGGGTGTCCTTGACTCGCCGGACACGCCGGGCGGGTGCTGGGCGCACTTCAGCGCCATCGACATGCCCGGGTTCCGGGCCCTGGAGCGGGGGCAGGTGGTCCGCCTCGACTGGGAGTCCCCCGGCCAGGACGGCTTCGACTACCGAGCCGTCCGCGTGGTCCCGTGACCGCGCGGCGACCTGAGCCGCGCGGAGGGCGCTACGCGGTGGCGAGGTGGAGGTGGTGTTCGACGCGGGCGGCGGTGGCGAGGATGTCAGGGGCGCGCAGGTGGTGGACGCGGGCGTTGTCGGAGGTGGCGCCGTGGCGGGACAGCATCTCGGCCATGCGGGTGCGGACGTCGACGCGGGTGCCGTCCGGGCCGACGGTCTGGTCGGCGTACGTGAGGGCGTCGGCGACCAGGGACAGCTCGCGCGGGAACTCCGCCAGCTCGTGGTGCAGGCCGCGGACCTCCGCGACGTAGCAGGCGCCCGAGTGGTGGGCGACCAGAGCGTTGATCCGGACGGCCCAGCCGGCGCCGCGCAGGAACCGGGCGCCGTCCAGCGGGTGGAAGCCGGTGTCGCGCACGGGGTCGGCGTAGCCGATGTCGTGCAGCCAGGCGGCGGCGACGACGCGGTCGCGGTCGGCCGGGGACATCGCGGGGTCCAGGGCGGCGCAGAGCTCGACGGCCCGGGCGGCGACGCCCGCGGTGTGTGCCCAGCGCTGCGGCAGGTCGGTGAGCAGGGCCTCGGCGAGGTCCCTGGCCGCGGCGACGTCGACCCGCTGCCGCACCATGGTCGTCATACCTACGACCGTAGGACGCTGAACGCCCGGTGCCGAGATCCCGAAAGGGAGTTCGCGCCTGCTTCACCTGTTGTTCATCTTTAGGGAGCGAACGAGAACTGGTATACGTGACCATGCGCATTCTCGCGGTCGACCAGGGGACGTCGGGCACCAAGGCCGTGGTCACCGACGGCCGTGGGGCGGTGCTGGCGATCGCCGAGGAGCCGCTGCGGCCCTCGTACATCGGCGGCGGCGGTGTCGAGCAGGACCCGGGCGCGCTGCTGGAGTCGGTGCTCACCGCCGGCCGGCGTGCCGCCGAGGGGCACCGGATCACCGCGGTCGCGCTCGCCAACCAGGGCGAGACGGTCCTCGCGTGGGACCGGGCGACCGGCGCGCCGCTCACGCCGGCGATCGTCTGGCAGGACCGGCGCGCGGAGGCGGTCTGTGACGCGCGGCGGGCCCACGAGACGACGGTCGCCGCCCGTACCGGACTGGTCCTCGACCCGTACTTCTCCGCGCCGAAGATGCGCTGGATCCGCGAGCACCTCACCACCGACGGTGTCGTCACCACCACCGACACGTGGCTGGTGCACCAGCTGTGCGGCGCGTTCGTCACGGACGCGTCCACGGCCAGCCGGTCGCTGCTGCTCGACCTCGACACGGGCGCGTGGAGCGGGGAGCTGCTCGACGTGTTCGGCCTCGGTGGGGAGGCGCTGCCGGAGGTCATGGCGAGCGACGCGGTCGTCGGCACGACCACGGCGTTCGGCGGCGAGGTGCCGGTGACCGGGCTCATCGTCGACCAGCAGGCGGCGCTGCTCGCCGAGGCCTGTCTGCGGGCCGGGGAGGCGAAGTGCACGTACGGTACGGGCGCTTTCATGCTCGCCCAGCTGGGCGCGGCACCGAGAAGGTCGGCGCACGGCCTGTCGGCGTCGATCGCGTGGCGGCTGCGCGACCGGGTGGAGTACTGCCTCGACGGGCAGGTGTACACGGCCGCGTCCGCGGTGCGCTGGCTCGCCGACCTCGGGCTCATCGACGGCGCCGACCAGCTCGACACCGTCGCCGCCGACGACAACGGCGGCGTGCTGTGCGTGCCGGCGCTCGCCGGGCTCGCCGCGCCGTGGTGGGACGCCGGCGCGACCGCGCAGCTCACCGGCATGACGCTCAGCACCGGCCGCGGCCATCTCGTCCGAGCCGTCCTGGAAGGCGTGGCCGCGCAGGTCGCGGCGGTCGCGCGGCTCGCCGGCGACGACCTCGGCACGCCCCTGACGCGACTGCGGGTCGACGGCGGGCTCACCCGCTCGCGGGTGCTCATGCAGGCGCAGGCGGACCTCGCGCAGCTGCCGGTCGAGGTGTACCCGTCGCCGCACGCGACCCCACTCGGCGCCGCCGCCTGCGCCGCGCTCGCCCTCGACCCGGCGCTGACCGTGGCGGACGTGACCGGCGGGTGGCGGCCGTCCGCGGTCTACGAGCCGCGATGGTCGCCGGACCGGGCCGCCGAGCACATGGCCCGCTTCCACGCCGCGGTCGAACACCGATGACCACCTACGACGTCGCGGTCATCGGCGGCGGCCTCGTCGGCGCGGCGATCGCCCGCATGCTCGGCGGCACCTCGCTCACCGTCGCGCTGGTCGAGGCCCGCGACGACGTCGGCGACGGCACCAGCAAGGCCAACACGGCGATCCTGCACACCGGGTTCGACGCCACCCCGAGCACGCTCGAGGCCCGTCTCGTCGCCCGCGGGTACACCATGCTCGGCGACTACGCGAAGGCCACCGGCATCCCGGTCGAACGCACCGGCGCGCTGCTGGTCGCGTGGAACGACGAGCAGCTCGCGACGCTACCCGCACTGCGGGCGAAGACGGAGCGCAACGGGTACCTCGAGTGCGAGCTGGTCAGCGCCGCCGACATCTACGCGAGCGTCCCCGACCTCGGTACGGGCGCTCTCGGCGGTATGACCGTGCCCGGGGAGTCGATCACCTGCACGTGGACGACCAACCTGGCCCTCGCCACCGACGCCGTCAACCGCGGCGTGACGCTCCTGCTCGGGCACCGCGTCATGGCCGTCGACAGCACTCCCGATGCCGTTCGCCTCGTGTGTACGGGCGGCGACGTCACCGCACGCTGGGTGGTCAACGCGGCCGGGCTCTGCGCGGACACCGTCGACCGGCTGTTCGGCCACGAACGGTTCACCGTGACGCCGCGCCGCGGGGAGCTGTTCGTGTTCGACAAGGCGGCCCGGCCGCTGGTGCCGTGCATCGTGCTGCCCGTGCCGTCCAAGGTGGGCAAGGGCGTGCTGGTCAGCCCGACGGTCTACGGCAACGTCATGCTCGGCCCGACCGCGGAGGACCTCGACGACCGCACCGCGACCGGCACCTCCCCGGAGGGCCTCGACTTCCTGCTCGACAAGGGCCGCGCGCTGCTGCCGCGCCTCCTCGACGAGGAGGTCACCGCCACGTACGCCGGCCTGCGCGCCGCGATCGACCGCGACGACTACCTGATCGACGTCGACCCTGCGCGCCGGTACGTGCTCGTCGGCGGCATCCGCTCCACCGGCCTCACCGCCGGGATGGCGATCGCCGAGCACGTCGGCTCGCTGCTGTCCGGCCATCTGGACGTGACGCCCCGCGACGAACTGCCGGACCCGCCGCGCATGCCGAACCTCGGTGAGGCGTTCCCCCGCCCGTACCAGGACGCGGCCGCGATCGCCGCCGACCCGGAGTACGGGCGCGTCGTGTGCTTCTGCGAGCGGGTCACGATGGGCGAGATCCGCGACGCGTACACGTCCCCGATCCCGCCGGCGGATCTGAACGGCCTGCGCCGCCGTACACGGGCGATGAACGGCCGCTGCCAGGGCTTCTACTGCGGCGCCCAGCTCCGCGACCTGGTCGAAACGCTGGGAGGCACCGGTGGTGGGCATGCGTGAGCACGTCAGGGTCGCGATCGTCGGCGGCGGCCCGGCCGGGCTCACCGCCGCCGCGGCCCTCGCCCGGCGGCTCGGCGACGGGGTCCTCGTCCTGGAGCGGGAGGCCGCGACCGGCGGCATCCCCAGGCACAGCGCCCACCTCGGGTACGGCATCCGCGACCTCCACCGCTTCGTGTCCGGCCCCGCCTACGCCCGCCGCCTCACCGACGCGGCCCTGTCGGCCGGCGCCCGCCTGGAGACCGAGGCGACCGTCACCGGCTGGACCGGTGACCGCTCCCTCGAGGTCACGTCCCCCCGCGGCCGGCTCGTCATCACCGCCGACGCGGTCGTCCTCGCCACCGGCGCCCGCGAACGCCCGCGACCCGCCCGGCACATCCCCGGCGACCGCCCCGACGGCGTGTACACCACCGGCCAGCTCCAGCAGCTCGTCCACCTGTACCGGCGCGACATCGGCACCCGGGCGGTCATCGTCGGCGCCGACCTCGTCAGCTGGTCCGCCGCCCTCACCCTGCGCCACGCCGGCTGCCGCCCCGCGCTCATGACCACCGAGTCGCCGCACGCGACGCTGCGCGTGCCGGGCCGGCTCGCGTTCGGCGTCCCCGTCCTGACCCGCACCCGCGTCACCGCCGTCAACGGCCACGGCCGCGTCGAGTCCGTCGACATCGAGGACCTGCGCACCGGCCGCCGCCATCGGGTCCCGTGCGACACCGTCGTCCTCACCGGCGACTGGATCCCCGAGCACGAGCTCGCCCGCACCGGCGGCCTCGCCCTCGACCCCGGCACCCGCGGCCCGCGCGTCGACACCACCCTCGCGACGAGCGTCCCGGGCGTGTTCGCGGCCGGCAACCTCCTGCACCCCGTCGACACCGCCGACCTGGCCGCCCTCGACGGCCGCCACGTCACCCCCGCCGTCCTGTCCTTCCTCGCCGGTGCCGCCGCTGATGTACGACCCGTCGCCCTGACCTGCGAGCCCCCGCTGCGCTGGGTCGCACCGCAGCGGTTCCACCCGACCGGCCCGCCCCCGGTCCGCGGCCGCCTCCAGCTGTGGACCGACACCTACCGCCGCTTCCCCCACGTCCTCGCCACCCAGGACGGCCACCGCATCGGCGCCGCCCGTCTCCCCTGGCCCGCCGCCCCCGGCCGCGTCTTCCGGGTCCCGTTCAGTCTCGTCACGGCCGCCGACCCCACCGGCGGCCCCGTGACCATCTCGCTCGCCTCCTGACGGGCTTCCGGGCGGCGTCCGTCAGAGGATCTGACTGACCTTGGTGGCGATGTCGACCAGCGCCCAGCCGGCGAACAGGGCCAAGGCGCCCCTGGCGATCCAGGCGACCACCGCCGGCATCCGCTGCCAGACGGTCTGGTCGCTGCCGATCCAGCGGTCGCCGAGCCACGTGACGAGGACCGTCGCGAGCAGCGGAATACAGAGAACGAGGGCCACGGCGACGAGCGGCGGGTCGAGCAGCGTGAAGTCGACACCGTCACTGTGGACCATCATCGACCCGATGACGAGCGTCGCTCCGAGCGGCACGCTGACCCGCCGCCACCACACTGGACCGAAGCGCAGACCCCGGATGGCAACCCAGACCAGCCCGCCGATCGCGCCGATGACGGTGCAGACCAGCATCAGGTTGACGGTGCCGGCAAGGGTGAACTGGCCCATGACGAAGCCGTCATCGCTCAGCACCCCGGTCGCCCGGGGATGGTTCATCCGGGCCAGCGCGAGCATGATCAGCCGCCCGCCGACACCCCCGGCGACCAGCCCGGCAACGCCACCGGCCAGGACCGCGACCCCCAACCTGCGGACCCACTCAACCCCACTGGCCAGTGTCGATGTCTGCTCTTGCACGGTCATTCAACGCCTCCGACGCTCAGAGCCAGTGATCGTAGTTACCTGATCACCGCCTCCGTGTCGCCTTTGCGCGCCAACCCCGTCCGCTGCGTGACAACCCCACCGCCAGCCAGCGCCGCCAGGCCGTTGCGGACGGCCGGCGGCTCCTGCAGCCCGCCACCGTCACGACAGGCACCAGCTATTGACCAAGATGCAAGGCACCGGACGAGTCAAACCAGGACGTCAAGTCATTGCCAGTAGGGGTTGACCGTCATGACGAGTAGTTGCGAGTCGCGCGCAAGCCGATGAGCGGACACGTTGCGCCGTCTCTGAGGAGGTTCAGGGGCGCGCGTCGTATTGGTCGCGGGCTTCGAAGACTCGGTCCATGTGCATCTCCGCCCAGCTCTTGATCGCGATCATGACCGGAAACAGTTCATGGCCGAGCGGAGTGAGTTCGTACTCGACGCGGACCGGTACCGAGGCCGTGACCGTGCGCGTGACCAAGCCGTCGCGTTCCAGCGTGCGCAGGGTCTGGGTGAGCATCTTCTGGCTGACACCGGCGATGCGGTTGGCGAGTTCGCCGTGCCGCTGCGGACCGCCGGCGAGGGCTGGGATCACCAGTGCGACCCACTTGTCGGTCAGCCTGCTCAGCAGCTCGCGGGTCGGGCACCGTTCCAGGAACGCGTCGTAGTCGCGTTTGGCCTGTTCGCGACGTTGTGCCGCGGTCGTCGTCGCCATCTTGCCTCCATCGGTGCCCTAGGTACTTCGCGGTACCTACTTTCTCATGGTGCCCGCCAATTCGTACGGTCTTGGTGATCACGAGAGTTCACCAAGGAGACAGCGATGCACGCAGTCAGCTACGCTCAGTTCGGCGGGCCGGAGGTCCTGCACGTGACCGACGTGCCAATGCCCGAGCCGGGGCCGGGGCAGGTACGGGTGAGAGTCGCCGCGTCCGTCGTCCACCCAGTCGACCTGATGATCCGCTCCGGTCGGTTCCCGGCGCCGCTGCCGACCGGTTTGCCGTACACGCCCGGCTGGGATGTGGCCGGCACCGTCGACGCGGTCGACCCGGCGGTCGAGCAGTTCACGATCGGCGATGAAGCCATCGGCTTCTCGCCATGGCTGCAAACCACGGTCGGTGCCCACGCGGAGTACGTGGTGCTCGACGCAACCTGGCTGACCCCCGCGCCCGCCGGCGTCCCCGCCACCGAGGCGGCGACCCTGCCGACCAACGGCCTCGCCGCCGCCCAGGCCCTCGACCTGCTCGCGCTCCCGGCGGGTTCGACCGTGCTCGTCACCGGCGCCGCCGGGCAGGTCGGCGGGTTCGTCCTGGCGCTGGCCCGAGCGACCGGCCTGCACGCCACGGGACTCGCCGGAACCGACGACCGTGCGTTCGTGGAGTCGCTGGGCGCGGCATTCCTGTCGCGCTCCGACGACCCGACGGGGACGTTCGATGCGGTCATCGACCTGGCGGTGATCGGTGCCTCGCTGCTGGGCCTCATCCACGACGGCGGCGGCTACGTGGCCGCGTCGCCTCCACTTCGCCCGGAACCGGTACGGGGAATCCGGACCTTCGCACTGAACGTATCACCGGACGGATCGCGGCTGGGTGAACTGGTCAAACTCGTTACCAGCGGCGACATCCCGCTTCGGGTCGCCGGCGTGTACCCCTTCGCCGAAGCCGCGGCCGCTCACGACCGGCTGGCCCAAGGCGGCATCCGCGGCGGCGTGGTGATCGTTCCATGACCCCAGCCAAACCTCCGCCGTCACGATCAACCGACGCGCCCCACGGTGAATACGCCGCTCCCGCCACGCCTGCTGCGCGGCGCGGCGCGGCGCGAGCACCTTCACCTGATCGACCGTGAACACCTCTACCGGCCAGATGAAAGGTCGTCACCGGGGTCGACCTTTGCCAGCAGCCTGTTGCACGTGCGTTCGGTCGCTCCGCCCAGATCCTTGACCTCGAGCCTTCGTGGCGTGGTCGGTCCTATCGACCGTCGGCGATCCGGGTGATCAGGAGATCGACTCGTTCCTCCTGCTCGTCAAGGAGGATACGGCCGCTGCCCGACAGGACGGCGATGCCGTGCAAGGCACTCCCGATGACTTCGGCGAACAGCTGGCGACGGTGAGCGCGTTCCCGCTCGCGGCGCTCGCTGATGGCGGACATGACCACACCCTAGCAACGCTAGACATCCTGCCGCAGGCAACCTACTGGCGCTACGAAATCTAGCGCCGCCCGTGTTATCAAGAAGGAAGCCGCCCATGCTCATCACCATCGCCAACGTGCTCGCCGGACTGATCGGCGCAGGCTGCATCTTCATGGGCGTGAACGCCTTCCGGGCGCCGCAGGCCGCAGCCGGCTTCGGCATCCCGGGCACGCCGACCGAGAGCCGCAACTTCCAGGCCTGGCTGTCCGTCAAGGCCGTGCGCGACATCGCCTCGGGGATCTTCATCTTCATCCTGCTGGGTGGAGCGACCCCCCACCTGCTGGGCTGGTTCATGCTGGCCGCTGCCGGCATACCCGCCGGCGACGCACTGATCGTGTCACGCAACAACGGGCCCAAGGCGGCCATATACGGCATTCACGGGGCCACCGCCATGGTGATGGTGGCGATCAGCATCCTCCTCCTCGTCGCGTGACCACGGGTCACGCCGCTTCGGCCGAAGATCGCATCCACTGAAGGGACAGCCGCTCTCCATGCTCAGCTTCGAGATCAACCCAATCGGTACGGTCCGAAACGACAGAACGGATGTCCAACACACCGACCACTGGGGCGCCGTCCGCAGCACGATCACCATCGACGAGCGCTTCGGCGACGCGTGTCTGCAAGGGCTGGAGGGCTTCTCCCACGTTGACGTGCTGTTCATCTTCGACCAGTTCCCAGAGCACGACGACTACCGCAAGCCCCGCCCCAACCGCGGCCGCGCCGACCTCCCGCCCGTCGGCATCTTCGCCGGTCGCGGTCCCCGCCGACCGAACCGCATCGGGGTGACGTGCTGCGCTATCGAATCCGTCCGCGGCCGCCAACTGACGGTGGTCGGCCTCGACGCGGTCTCGGGCACCCCTGTCATCGACCTGAAGCCAACGATGACGCAGTTCCTGCCGGTAAACGTCCAGCAGCCGGAATGGGTCAGCCGCCTGATGTCGGAGTACTTCCAGCCGTAAGCGAGGGCTTGACGGTGGAGCCGATTTCCGAGCGCATCGACCTCGTATTTACAACTTCGTCGACCCCAACCAGACTCAGCGGCCTTTCCAAAGAGAATCCCGAGGCGGCCGCACGGCCGTGATCGAACGCACTCTCATGCCGCGCTGCGGGTGCGCAGCGGTCGCCGACCGGCCTCACAGTCTGTGATTTGGAGCGGCGAGGTCGGGTTTCCGGTCCTGCCGATGTGCGTGCGCGTAATGTCGGCGCGGTGCGGAAGATTGCCGTTGTTCGCGGACCCGGCGTACTTGCGGCGGCCTGGGAGCTCGGGGAAAGCTGAGCCTCCCCGCCGTCAACGCTGGCGACCTGTTTCGCGAGCATATGCAGCATGCCACGCCGGAGGGACGACAGCTGAAGGACTACGTCGCGGCCGGCGCGGAGGTCCCCGTAGATCTGCCGACGGACATCGTCTGTGCCGCCCTGCCTGAGCCGGGTCACGACTGGCTGTTGTGCAACTACCCGAAGACGGTGGACCAGGCCGAGGCGCTGGCGCGGCGTGGTTTCGAACCGCAGGCGTTCATCGAGCTGGTCATGACCGCCAAGGATGTGAACAGATCCGACTTCCGGCTCGCGGAGTATCGACGCGAGGACACGCTCCAGGCCCTGCCGAGGTACGAGATGCGGATGGCGCCGGTGCGTTCCCGTTTCCGCACTCGTGGCACGTATCGCAGCACATCCGGCTTCGGCGAGCCCGAGGATGTCGAACGGAGGATTCTCGCCATCATCGCCGAACTTGAGTGAGACTGCACGAGCAGCGCTGCCGTCCTCTCATAGAGGAATACGGCACGTGATCAAGTGCGCACATCTGCCGCGCCGGGGGCTCTGGCGTTCATCGTGGCTGGTGACGCATCGTAATACATGGCTGCGTTTCCTGTCCCCAGCACCCGGCTCGAGTCGCCGGGTGAGCTTGTCCTGCGGGCCGCGGTGGCGGCCTACCTCGGCCGCTACCGCGGTCAGACCCGCCAGCACAGCGAGTCCGACCTGCGGGTCTTCGTCACGACCATGCTCGACGCCGGGGTCAGCCTCCGCGACGTACAGATCGCCGCCCGCCACGCCGACCCACGCACGACCATGCGCTACGACCGGGCCCGCAACAACCTCGACCGGCACCCCAACTACATCCTCGCCGCCTACATGGCCTCCGGAACCTAACCCCGCGGCTCGCGACCATGCCGAATACAGCGCACCCGATCTTGCCATGCGCCGTGGAGATTGCACTGCCGCGCCGCTGACGGGTTCACACCCGCGGACGGGCCGCGCCGATGTCCGAGTTCCCGTAATCTGGCCGGCATGCATCGTAGTCGATTGGCGGGTGTCGTCTTCGACACGCCGGTCGCGCAGGTCGGCCCGGAGGTGAACTTCTGGTCTGCGGCGCTGGGCACCCCCACTTACTCGCCTCCCGGTGAGGAGCAGTTCACCGCCCTCGTCGGCGCCGTCCCCGACTTCTTCACCGTCGTCCAGGCGGTCGGCGACGACCCGCCGCGATACCACGTCGACATCGAGACCGACAACCTGACGGCAGAGGTAGCTCGCCTGACGGCGCTCGGCGCGGAGTCGCTGACCCGTTGGAAGGACGCCTTCGTGATGCGCTCGCCAGGTGGGCACCTGCTCTGTGTGGTGCCCGTGCACAGCGATCCCGACACGTTCGCCAGAACAGCGCACACCTGGCCGTGACCCAGCCGCGCGACTCGAAGTTGGCGCGGTGCACGGCGGGGTAGCCCACGATGGCCACGTGGTCACTTCCCGATCCACGGCGTCGACACTCGGCCGTCGCCGGACGAGGTGCCGCTCCCGCCGGTGCGGCCCGGAGCGTTGCGCATCGTCGAGAAGTCAGGTCAGCTGGCTACGACCAGCCGTGCGACCATCTCGGTTTCCGCATCTGCCGCCGATGGTGCGCGGCGGTCAGCCCGTGTACGTGACAACTGGTGACCAGCACGGCGAGGTCAAGGCTTCCTGTCCTGCCGATGAGCGCTCAGCTGATCCAGGTCGGGCAGCGGGGCTTCGGACGCTAGCCGTCTGCGTGTAGTTCAGGTCGGTCCGCGACCAGTAGGGCCGCTGTCGTGGTGAGCATTCGGGTCTGCGCTGGGCCGTCCGGCACTGCGGTCATGGCGGTGATTGCCCGACTCAGTACCGGTGCGCGGTGCGCGGGCGGGAGGGCACCGGCGAGGCGGAGCAGGAGGTCGGTTCGGTCCTCGATCGGGTCGATTGTTGCTGTGGTGAGGAGCGCGGTGTGCGCCACGGCGGGCTGCCGGCCGGGTGGTAGGTGCGGCAGGATCGCGACGAGGGTTTCGACGCGCAGCTGCGGATCCAGGAGGTCGGTTGCGGCTTTGACCGCGTGATCGATGCGTGTGGCGCCGAGGTGTGGTGCGATGCCTGCGAGCGCTTCGCTGCGATGTGTGTCTTCGGTAAGCGCCAGCACCGCGGCGAGGACCTCGTCGAGGCGGTCGCCGCTGAGGTGGGCAGCGAGGTGTTCGACGCCGTCGCAGAGCGCGAGCGGGTGGTGTTGCGGGTCCGCCATGCGGAATGCGTCGTTCAGCTGGTCCGGGGTGAGGTGGGGGGCGAGGACGCCGAGGCGCTGCCCCCATTGGCGGTCACTGACCTGCCCGAGTAAGGACACCGCGCTGACCGCGGCGGCGTTACGGAGCCCGGCCGGAAGGTAGGACACCAGCTCGGCCAGTTGGTCCGCCATGTACCGAGGGAGCCGAACGCCGGTCAGGGCGTCGCCGAGGCGGTGTGGTGCGAGATATTCGGCGACCGCGGCAGCGAGCCGGTCCGGTGCTGCGTTTGGGGCTACGGCTTTGAGCCACGAGTGCGTGTGGGTGTCGATGTCTGCGGCGTCGGCGTCCAGCACCAAGGCCACCTGATCTTGGTCGAGCAGCGGAAGCAGGTCGCGCAGCGCGATGCCCCGCAGCGTGTCGTAGGTGTCCGCTGCGGTGACCGCGGCGAGCGCGGCGGTGATCGCCGACTGACGTCGTGGTCCGGGCAGATGCGGGGCGATCCCTGCCAAGGCCCGCGCGCGGGCGGCGCCGTGGTCGATCGCGTACGCTGCGGCCTCCACCGCGGCGAGATGCTCGCCAATCACCACAGGGGCAAGGCCCGTCAACGTGACGGCTCGGAGGTTCCCGTCGGCGATGGCGCAGATCGTCGTGACGGTCTCGTCCAATAGCCGGCCAGACAGGAATTTCGCGACCCAGGTGAGCAGGTGCGCGCGCAGCGCCTGGTCGCTGACACGGCCAACAACTGCGGCGGTGATCCGCTCCAGTTGCGTTGGGGTGCACCAGGGTGCGAGGTTCACCACCGCGCTGGACATGACGAGCGTCATCGGGTGCGCGCGTTCGGCGGCCGCGGTGGCCGCCTCGACCGCCACGGCACGGTAGGCCTCCGGCAGGTGCGGTAGCAGCGAGGCCAGCCCGACCAGCCGGTTGTCGGGCGTCGACAGGCGCAGCGTGCCGGCCAGGATCCGATGCAGTTGCTCTGGTGTCGCCCGTGGCGCGATGGCGTCCGTGACGCGGCATCGATCCAGCTCGTCTTCGAATTCGAGGCCAGCCTCCAACACTACGGCCAACTGATCGTCGGTCAGGTACGGCACGAGGCCGATCAGGGCCGTCGCGCGGTCGGCGCTGGAGGACCGGTTCAACGCGAACGTCACCAGGCCCCGCACGGTAGTGGCGGTCTCGCCGCCGCCCGGCACGTCCGGGTGATCCGATGCGCTCACCCGGTGATCATGGTTGTTGCGCCGGCTGATGCCAAGCCCGGCGCAGCTTGTGTCGGGTCTGCGGTCGATTCCCGATGTCCGCGCGTTGCGCGTGCGCGGCCGGCGGACCGACGAAGTCGTCATCGGCGACGCTGACCTGAGCCCGCTCCTGCAGCTATCCCCGTCGGACCGACGCAATGCCAGGCACCCGCTTTCTCGACGAGCCGGCCATCTACTCCCACACCCTTACGGAGCTGCGAGTCCAGATCCACAAAGCTGTGACGGTAAGCCGCCGATCTCGCCATCCTCCTCTGGCGCCGACGGCGAGCGCGACCTCGACCACGTCGTTACGCCGCGCGACGACGCCCAGCGTCGGCCAGCGCGCTGAACTGCCGATGACAGCGCACTGGATCTTGCCATCGGGCGTAGGTTGTGCAGCTGTGGAACTCCGCCCCCGAACTCAGTCCACCCGTCATTCCCAGTACCCGCATCGAACAACTTTGCGCAGCCATCCACACCGTCGTAGAGCTTCTGGAGTCGGGTGCTGACGCGAGAGCCGACATCGCCGCGTTCAACGAGGACACCGGGCATACGTACGAGCCCTACGACTTCATGACGTACGAGTCGTGGCGCAATATCGAGGATTTCGCTCTGGAAGCGGCCCGTCCGGCCGGGCCGAAGGTCCCGGACGTCAGCCGAGAGGAGCTGGTCGAGATCGTCCGCCGCATCCAGGCGATGGACGACGACAGGGATTACTACCTGCTCGTGCTCGAGACCAACACCGTTCGCCCCGGAGTCAGCGACCTCATCCACTGGCCGCCTCCCCACCTGGTGGACGCCTCGGCCGAGGCCATCGTCGACGAAGCACTTCGCTACCGGCTCGCCGGCCGGCGGGTCGGCTCGCCTGCCCACGCCGGGTGCGGGCGGGGGCCAGAAGGTTTCCGGTGTCAGCCGGTGAGGCCGGCGTCGTGGGCGAGTAGGGCGACCTGGGTACGGTTGTTGAGATCGAGTTTGGTGAGTATGCGGGAAATGTGGGCTTTCACGGTGGCCACGCTCATGAACAGCTCGCCCGCGATCTCGGCGTTGGACTTGCCCCGCCCGACGGCGATGGCGACCTCGCGTTCGCGTTCGCTGAGCTGATGCAGCGCGGTGGTGGCGTGCTGTTGCCGGGCGGCGGCGCCGGTGTTGCTGAGGTGGGCGATGAGCCGTCGGGTGACGGTCGGCGACAGGATGGGTTCGCCGGCTGCAACCCGCGCGATGGCGCGCAGGATCTCGGCGGGTGGCGTGTGTTTGAGCAGGAAGCCGCTGGCCCCGGCGCGCAGGGCGCGCAGGACGTACTCGTCAGCGTCGAAGGTGGTCAGGACGATGACCTCGGGTGGGTCGGGTCGGGCGCGGACTCGTTCGGTGGCGGCGAGACCGTCGAGGGTGGGCATGCGGATGTCCATCAGCACCACGTCCGGGGCGTATGCGTCGACGGCGGCGGCTACTTCACTTCCGTCGCCGGCCTCGCCCACCACGGCGATGTCCGGCGAGCCGCCGATGACCATGGTGAGGCCGGCCCGCACGAGCGGGTCGTCGTCGACGATGAGGACCCGCACCGGTGCGTTCACGTTGGGCTCCTTGTCCGTGCTCACCTGGGCCGGAGGCCGGTTCCGACCCCGATCAGAGGGTAGGCCACGGTAGCCAGGCCCTGAGCCGGAAGTCACCAGCGGGGGTGGGGCCGTGTTCGAGGCGTCCGCCGGCGAGGGCGGCCCGTTCGGTGAGCCCGATGAGGCCGATGCCGGCGCCGGGGATGCCGGCAGGGCTGGTCTCGGCCGGGTACGAGTTGCGGATCTCGACGGTTACGCCGTCGCCCGGGGTTGCCCGGACGGTGACGGCCACCTCGCCGTCGGGGGCGTGCTTGCGGGCGTTGGTCAGCCCTTCCTGCACGATCCGGTACGCGCTGCGCCCCACACCAGCCGGTACGGCGGAGAGCGCGTCGGTCTGCCAGTCGAGCCGTACCCGCATCCCGGCGCGCCGCGATTGGTCGACGAGGTCAGGGAGGTCGGCCAGGGTGGGCTGCGGCCGTTCCGGCGTTTCGTCGGACCGGTCGACACCGGTGCGGAGGACGCCGATCACCTCCCGAAGGTCCTCCAGCGCCTGGTAGGCGCTGTCGCGGACCACCCCGGCGGCACGGGCGACCTCCTCGGGCGCGGCGTCGGGGCGTAGCTCCAGCGCCCCGGCGTGCAGGCTCAGCAGGGACAGGCGGTGGGCGAGCACGTCGTGCATCTCCCGGGCGATCCGGTTGCGTTCGCCCTGGCGGGCTTCGGCGACGCGCAGTTCCTGTTCGGCCTCGACCCGCCCAGCCCGCTCCCGCAGCGACTGGCGTCGGGCCCGTACAAACATGCCCCAGGCGAGTACCGCGGCCGCGAAGACGACGCCCAGCACGATCTCCGACGCGGACCCGACTGGGACGTCGGGCCGAACCAGCAGCGTCAGGAACGGGACGAGCGCGTACCCAGCCACGATCGGGGCGACCACCGCGAAGCGCCGGTGCACCGCGACGGTGAACAGCGCGATGAGCGCCGCGCCCGCCGCGGACGTCGCGTAGACGCTGACCAGACCCGCGACCACGGCGAAGCCGACCGGCCAGCGCCGGCGCAGCCATACCCCGAGACAGCACAGCCCGCCGAGGATGAGGTCCACGGCGAGCGGCGCCGGTGCGATGTGTTGCGCGCGGCTGTCGAGCAGGGCGAGCACCGTGAGGCCGACGGCCAGCAGGAAACAAAGGGCGTCGACCACCCGGCCGCGGATCGTGCGCCCGGCCGGGCGCACCGGGTCGTTGCCAGCATCGCTGGTCACGCCTGCCGGTAGCGGGCTCCGATCCTGCGGGTCCGCCGGGGCCATCATGATCAAAGGGTACGGCCGGGTCGGGCCCCACGGCATCCGACCAAAGTCGATCCCCAGGTGTAGACCTTCGGCCCACCACCATCGACCTTGGCTCGTAGCGGTGTATCCGGCCGCTCCAGCAATCTGTTCCACGTCACCGGAACGGACAGCCAAAGAAGACTCCGAAACCAATTCCGACCATTCCTGCGCCAACGAATGACGTGGTGTTGCACCGATCATCCGACCGCAACGAAGGAGTGAGAGATGAGATCACCGCATAACCCCGCCACCGCGCTGGAATCCCTGCACGTGCCCGTGAGCGCGGCAGCGGCAACGACGGGGCCTACCCCGACCCGAGCGCTCCGAGAGCGGGTCGTGGGCGCGACGGCGATCGCGTTGGCAGCGTCGGTGGCGATCCAGAACGCGGTGGTGGTCTGGGCCGGAGCGCCAGACTACGGGGACCCGATCAAGGAGGTGCTCGCCTTCCACGCGGAGCACCGGGTCGCGGTCGCGATCGCGGTCGGCCTGGAGGCGCTGAACGTGCCGCTGCTGCTCGGGTTCCTGACCGGTCTCCACGGGCTCGTCGAGCGCCGCGGGCGTGCGGGCGCAGACTGGTCGCGCCTCGCGGTGGCCACAGGCGCGACCCTCTCGGCAGTCTTTGCGCTCTACGCCGTCCTGTGGAACGGTGTCGTGCTGTCCGCCGGCGAGCTCGCCGAGCCGAGCCCGGAGTTCGAGCTCGCCTGGCAATTGCATGCAGCAGCCTTCGCGTTGGCGCTGCCGGCGCTCGGCACCACATTCATCGGCGCTGCGCTGGCGGCGCATGCGAGCCAGCTGACGCCGCCGTGGCAGCGTCTGCTCGCAGTGGCCGGGGGAGGCCTGCTGCTCGCCGCCGGGGCGGCCAACCTCGCGATCGCGGACGGCTCAGGGCTCCTCTTCGTGGGGATGCCCGGCTACGCCGCCTGGCTCGTGTGGCTGCTTGCGACCGGCGTACGGCTGGTGCGCGCTCGAACAGCTGACCGTCCTGACGACGCATCGACCTCCGAAGAGGAGGGATGATGGGAACCGACATCGAGGCAGCTGCGGTCGCCGCAGCGCTTGGGGCGTTCGCCGGCCGCTGGCTCGCACCGAGAGGTGCCGGGCCGGGCGGCACGTCAGCGGCTGCGCCAGGACGGGCTGAGCTCGTCGAGTGCGCGGATCCGGCCGCCGCCCGGGTGCCGGATCGCGAACGGTGACGGCGAGTTCGGCCCACCGCTCGACCGGAAACCTGGCAGCGGGGTTGTCGGAATTGTCCATGCGGATCGGGCACTCGTCGCGAGGGAAGTCTCGGTGAAGTAGTACCGCAGTGGGCCCACCGAACGAGATCAACTCGGCGAGTCCGCTCCATGATCAAACGCAGCACCAGTCGGCGGCAGTGTCATTGTCCAGCGGACCCGTATCCCAAGTTCCCACACGCAGGCCCTCCCCGACTCGACGGCCGAGCCGTCCTCGGTCCGGCCATAACACCACGATGCAAACCTCCTGATGAGCCCGGAGCGCCTCGATCACGTGCGCGCTCATGCCGCCGTTGGTGCGCGCCTGGCTGGCGTAGGCCGCAGGCCCGAGGTGACCGGCCCTGGCTTCCCGTCGTGCCGATGACGTGCGTCCGGGCAACACCGTCCTACGGTCCGCGGCTACGCTGAGCACGATGCCAGTCCGGCATGAAGCTCGGCCGGCAGCCCGTTGCCATGGTGTGGAGGATGCGCGGTGGGCTACGACCTGCACATCACGCGCGCGGCGGATCCGTTCGACGCAGAGGATTTTCCGATCGGGCGCGACGAATGGAACGGGTATGCGCGGCGTCACCCGGCCATGGCTGAAGTGGGCTGGGTCGATTGGACGAACTTCGGTAGGGAAGCCATCTACGCATGGCCTGCTGGACGGGACGACCCGTGCAGCCTCTCGTGGTACTCCAGTGAGGTAACCGTCACTGGATGC
This sequence comes from Dactylosporangium sp. CA-152071, assembly GCF_050936335.1. Taxonomy (NCBI): domain Bacteria; kingdom Bacillati; phylum Actinomycetota; class Actinomycetes; order Micromonosporales; family Micromonosporaceae; genus Dactylosporangium; species Dactylosporangium sp. CA-152071. Next base: position 1,066,781 of record NZ_JBNJMZ010000002.1, read on the forward strand.
CGCGAACAGGACATTCCCGGACTGCTCGCCATCGCTACAAGCCTCGCCGCGAACCTCTTCGGCGATGACGGCGAGCGGTACACCGAAGACGGCATTATGTCGTAACCAGACGGCATCCGCTCTGGCCGCAGGCCACGCGCGGCGGCCGACTCGGAGATCGTCACGCTCCGGTGCGGCGAGTCCGGTGCGTCGAACCGCAGTAGCAGCGCCCGCTCGTGCCGAAGAGCCCGAACGCTACGCCGAGGCCTTTGTCTGGATCATTCCAGACAAAGGCAGAAGGGGTGACCTGCAGGGTCCAGGAAGACCCTGTATGACGTACCGGGCTGGTCCGAGTGTTTGGTTGCACCGAGATCGATCACTGCCTCCTCGGCGGCGTCGAGGTCGTCAACGAGCATGTCGAGGTGCATCTGCTTGGGTCGCTCCTGGGTCGGCCACGTCGGCGGCGTGTAATCAGCCACCCGATGGAAGGCGATGCACTGGCCGTCCTCGGGGCAGACCGAAGCCCGACCGGCAGAGAAGTCGATCTTCCAATCCAGCATCGCACCGTAGAACCTGGCGAGCGCACCAGGATCGGGACAGTCGATAGCAACGAGGGGCAAGCGTGCGATGGCCGTGCCGGCCAGCGTATCGATCATAGCGATCGGCGCACGGCCGGATTCCGCAGTGACGTGTTGGCGCTGTTGACCGTCGTACGTCCGCTCGTAGCCGCGAGTTACCTGCAACGATGTCCGGCCGGTGGTCATCTACGGTGATCTGCTGTGCGGCGACGGAACGTGGAGCCGTCGACCGAATGGTTGGATGGTGTCGTGCACCCGGACATCGAGTGGCTTGACGACCAGGTGATCGACGGCGTCATCGAGCGATCATTTCGCATCACGCGGTCGGGCCGCCGCGTTCCGGGCGTGCTGTGGCTGCCGCCGTCGGGATCCGCCGCAGTGCCGCTGGTGTTGTTGGGCCACGGCGGCAGCGGACACAAGCGAAGCGTCCGTGTCGTCGAGCATGCCCGCTGGTTCATCAAGCACGCCGGCTTCGCTGCGGTCGCCATCGACGGTCCCTACCACGGCGAGCGGGTCCCGGCCCCGCTGCCGGCCGAGCAGTATCAGGCCCGAATCGCCGAGGTCGGGATCGAGGTGATCCTCGACCGGATGATCGAGGATTGGCAGGCTGCCGTAGACGCCGCCGTTGCCTCCGGTCGGGTCGATTCCGATCGGCTCGCCTATCTCGGCATGTCCATGGGGGCGCGGTTCGGCCTGGCGCCGGACGTGGCCGTGGGTGAACGCCCGCAGGAACGACCCCAGCGTCGAGGGCGCGTACACGCCGTCGAACAGGATCGGCATGCCACCATGCCGCACTACGTCCAGGTCGTCGATCGAGTCGGCGCCGGTCACCATACCCGCCACGATCGCGGTGACCTTCCCCGACGCGTTGGAACCCTTGTCCGTCGGCACCCGCAGCCGACCGGCGATGACCCCGTGCAGGTCACACCGCTGCGCAAGCGCCATGACCGGCACCAGCCCGGCACACGACACCAGATTCGGATCATCAAACGATGCGCGCAGCCGTGCCGCGCCGTGCGATATTCTCACCCGGACGGTGCCCTCTCGAACCGGACGATAGAAGCCTCAAGAACCTCTATCCTTCCAGCTCGCGGGGGCATTGTCGCGTCCGGGCCGGCCCCGCCACACCAATCTCGTCGGTGGATCAGGGCTTAGACCGAACAGTGTGATCGAAATTCCACCGTTCGACATGGTTCCTCCACGACGTCCGAACCGTTATCAGCCTCCCTAGTCAGAACAGGCCGTGCGGACCTTCGGCCAGTCTGGCGGTCAAGCAAGCCGACCGGATGAGCGGCCGCGCTACGGCAGCAGCGAGGAAATCGGTCAGCGCCGACGAGTGCGTGAATGCAGGTGGCCGACCAAGGCGTCAGGAGTTCCGGGTAGGCGGTATCGGGTCAGGCGATGACGGGCGGCCCGCCACCAGATCAGCGATGGTTAGACCCCAGTGGCCGAACCGTGCGTCGACGCCGTCGGCCCGCGCCTGCGCCCGAGCGCACCGAGCCGCATCGTAACGGTGACGAGCCCAGGTCGACCCGGGTCGGGCCAGCCGCACCGCGCCGATCCAGGCCACCGGCGGGAGGAAGACACCGAGGACCGCCGTGGAGTACTTGCCTTTGCGCACACAGATCAAGACCGCCATGATGTGCACCACCCACGAGGCGGCAACGGCGACGTGGCCGGCGCCAAGCCCGCTGCTCGACGTCAGCGGATTCACGCCGAGCAGCACCAGCCCCATACCGCTGAGGGCCAGGGCGACCACCTGCACGGACAGTTGCCCCTCTGGCGACCAGTACACATCCTGCAGGTGCAGGATCAGCGCGAACTCGTCCAGAATCAGTGACGACCCAATGCCAATCAGCACGCCGGACACCTCAGCCCACGGGCGACGGCCGTCTGCAGCGACTGACGTGTATGCACCGATCACGGTCAGGATGATGCCTGGCACGGCGTGGTGAATATGCACTCCACCCGCTATGTTGTTGCGGAACGGACCGACGCCTGCGCGAATCATCCGGGTAATGGACCGAGTCGTCACGAATGTGAGCAGGAACGACAGAAATAGCAGCAGAAACGGCACTTGCGCAGCGGTCATGGAACATCCTTGCAGTCCGACTCCGCCCGACGACGCCAGCACACGCCACCAGGCGGAGAGTTCCAAAGCACCGTACCGGCCCGGAAGCCCACACGATCAACAACATGGCGTGCGGCAGCGTGCCGGAATGCGGCCGTACGTGCTCGTCAATTGCTGAACGTCCGAACACATTCGGAGCACATTGCGACCGCCGGCACGGTACACCGGGCCGTGAGCGATCCGCGACCCGCCATCCGCGACTCGCCGGCGGTGCCGTCGTGTGACCTGCTGGGTGATCCAGGCGGTCGACGCCGTCTCTGTGGCGGTTCCCGTGTGGGATTCACCTGCCATCGGGAAGCGGCTGGCAAACGAACTCACCCCTGGTCGACGTCTCCTGCCGGAACTGCGGCCGTGGCCGTGGACCGTCGACCGGCTGAACGCTCGCACACTTGCGTTTGCACTGATGCGGATCGGGGAGAGTTTCCCGCACGCAACGCGATCGCCGACGGTGCCCGATGTGGACCAGGCCCTCAGGTGATCGGACGGCTACTGGAGGGCTGAGGCGTGGAGACGGACGTCTGCGTCGTGGGCGGCGGCCCGGCCGGGCTGGTCCTGGCGCTGCTGCTGGGCCGGCGCGGGATCCGCACGGTCGTGCTAGAGAAGCATGAGACGTTTCTGCGCGACTTCCGTGGCGACACGGTCCACCCGTCGACGCTGCAGCTGATGGACGAGCTCGGTCTGGGTGAGCGCCTGCACGCCCTGCCGCACCGCACCATCCGGCAGTTCCGCTTCACCTACCCCGTCGGCTCCTTCCAGCCGGTCGACTTCAGCCGCCTGCACACCCCGTATCCGTACGTCATGTTCCTGCCCCAGTGGGACTTCCTCGAACTGCTGGCCTCCGAGGGCCGTTTCGAACTCCTCCGGCGGCACGAGGTGCTTGGCGTGCGCCGCTCGGGAGGGCGGATCGTCGGCGTCGACGCCCGCACACCCGACGGACCGCTGCGGGTCGACGCCGCGCTGACGGTTGCCTGCGACGGCCGCGATTCGACGGTACGGCGGGATCTCGCTCTGCGCTCGAAGGTCTTCGGCACGCCGATCGACGTGCTGTGGTTCAAGCTGCCGAGGCACGACGACGATCCGGCCGGGCTGGTCGGCCGGATCGACGACGGCCGGCTGTTCATCGGCATCGACCGCGGCGACACCTGGCAGATGGGATACGTCGTACCGAAGGGCAGCGACGACCAACTGCGCAGCCGGGGCTTGGCGGCCTTCCGCGCCGGGATCGCCGCCGGGGCGCCCTACCTGGCTGACCGGGTCGCCGAATTGACGGACTGGGATCAGATCAAGAAGCTGACGGTGCGGATGGACCGCCTATACCGCTGGCACGTGCCAGGTGCCCTGCTCATCGGTGATGCCGCGCACGCGATGTCACCGGTCGGCGGGGTCGGCATCAACCTGGCGATCCAGGACGCGGTCGCGGCGGCGCACGTGATCACGGCCGCCTTCGAGCGAGGCGCCCCGCCGACCGAGGACGAGCTCGCCGCCGTCCAGCGCCGCCGGACCTTCCCGACGAAAGGCACCCAGCTCGTCCAGCGGGCGCTGCAGCGCGCCGTGCTCGCACCCGCGGTCTCGGGCCGCCCGACTCGGCCGCCCCTGCCGCTGCGGATCATCGACCGGATGCCCGCCTTGCGCGCGCTCCCGGCGCGGGTGATCGGCATCGGCCTCCGCCCGGAACACGCCCGCTGAGTCGAGGTCGATACAAAACGCAACGGCGCCCGACCCGGTGGTGTCGAGGACGGCCGACACCACGCCTTGGTTCGCCAGGCTGATCAGTATCCGGCCCGGACGGCCCGGAACGTCACCGACGTGTACGGCCACGGAGAGCGCCAGCCGTGCCGGCTGTCAGCTGGACGTTCGTCGGCGGCGTCCGGGTAGGTCGGCTCTTCCTCGAACAGCCAGACGAGATCGTCATAGCTCGGGATCGGTTCCATGACCACCGCGGAATGCTCACACATTCCGGGTCACAACATCGCACCCAGGTGCCCGCTTCTGCCGCCGTCATGGTGCCGGGCGTCACCGGGCAGAGCTTCGCGGCTGAGCCTATGATCACGCCGGACTTTCGGTGAAAAACTTTGTGGCGGCGGGCAACGCATCGGGGCGATCCAGGCACTTAAACGCCGAGGAGGCGGGATGCGACTGGATGACGACGCCCGGCGGCGGTTCGGGGAGTACTTCGCGGCGCGGCACATCGTGGTCCGCCGCACGGCGTATCTGCTGTGCGGCGACTGGCACTGGGCCGACGACCTGACGCAGTCGACGTTCATCAAGGTCGCGGCCGGCTGGCATCGGATCCGCGACGCGCAGTTGCTCGACGCGTACGTGCGCACCTGCCTGGTCCGGACCTTTCTCGCCGATACGCGCAGGTCGTGGCGGCGGCGGGAGCGCTCGTACGCCGACGTGCCGGACGGGGCCGCCGGCGGCGAGGGCGCCGAGTCGAGCGCGAGCCGGATGGTGTTCGCCGCGGCGCTGCAGCAGCTGCCGCCGCGGCAGCGGACGACGATCGTCTGCCGGTACTACCAGGGGCTTGACGTCGCCGAAACCGCCGCGGTGCTCGGGTGCTCGGAGGGGACCGTGAAGAGCCAGACCGCCAAGGCACTCAGTGCCTTGCGGGAGCGGCTCAGCACGGGGCTGAAGGAGGAGTCGTGTCAGAACTGAGGCATCTGCTGGACGACCTTGCGGGCTCGCCGGCACCGGCGCCGCGCGCCACGTCCGATGCGCTGTTCGACGCCGGGCGGCGGCGCCACCGACGGCGGACGGTCGTCGCGACCGCGCTTGCGACCGTCCCGATCCTCGCGGTGGGGGCCGCGATCGTGTGGCTGCCCGAGCGGCACACCGCCCCGCCGCCCGCCGACAACTCGCCGTCCCCGTCCATCTCCACGCGGACCGTCACAGTGGGCTGGGCGGAGGTGGCCGATTCGCAGCACGCGTACGCCCGTGCGGCGGACACGATCTTCGGGACCGACGACGGCGGCCGGACCTGGACCGCGCGCAGCGGCCTCGCGGTGCAGGACGTGACGACATTGAGCGTGGGTGTCGTGCTCACCAGGGCAAATTCGAGCGGCGACGACTCACCGCCGATGCGGCTGAGCACCGACGGCGGCCGCACCTTCGCCGACCTGGCGGACGAATCGGCGACGGTACCGGCCGTGCCCGCCGGGGCCGCGGTGCTGTGCCGCGCGCCCGTCGCGCTGGCTCCGTGCAAGCTGTCCGCGGTCGACCCGCAGACCCGCCGGATCTCGCCGCTCGCGCACCAACCGGACCCGATCATGCCGTCGGCGTACAACCTTGTCGATCCCTTCGGCCAGATCCAGTCTGGCGGCGACCGCATCGTGGTCGCCGGTCGGGCGCAGAACACCGGACGGCCGGCGGTCGCGTTCTCCGACGACCGGGGCCGGACCTGGAAGACCCACGCGTTCACCGATCTGCCGTGCACCAAGGACTGCAACGAAAGCATCTCGGTCCAGTCGTCGGCGGACGGCACGACGCTCTACGCGATGGTCGAGGACCGCGAGATATACGCGGACCCCGAAAGGGGGCAGCTGTACGTCTACTCGAAGCACCTCGACGGGAGCTGGACCCGCACCGGCGACGTCATCGCGTACACCCGCACCGAAAGCTTCTCCAGGTCGTTCGTCGCCGCGGACGGCACGCTCTTCGTCGGCACGTCCCGCACGCTGCAGGTCGGCACGGAACTCAACTACCTCGAACTGCGCAACGGCCACTTCGCTCCAGCGGACCTGGACGGCCTCCCACCGACGGCGATGCCTGTACGCCGGAACCGCAGTGGCGACGGGTACTTCGCGCTCGACACGATGGCGTACGCGCTGTACCAGTCGTCGGACGGCCGGCACTGGACCAAGTTCCCGCTCATGCGGTAGCCGCCCGCTGCTACGCGTCGCGCCAGCGGGCCGGGAAGGCGCCCAGCTCGGCCTCGTGCTGCCCGACCGGAAGGCGGACAAGTTGGCCGGGTGGGTGCGTGAGCGTCCCGGGGTGCAGGTCGTCCGCTGTGACGGGTCCGCGGCGTATGCCGAGGCGATCCGAACTGGAGCCGCCCGCATCACCCGGACCGGGGTGGCCACGGCCCTGTCCGACCGGGCGGACGCGGGCCAATCCCTCGGCGCGCAGGCGGGTGAGGCGGCGACCCGTGCACCGGCGACCGAGGCCGGCTTCAGCCACTTCTGGCACGGCGCAGACGCCCTTCGAACTGATCTACGAGATCCGGCTGTAGCCTGCGCGGATGCCACGCACAGTGCGCCCGCCGATCGTCCTCGGCCTGGCCTCGACCGGGACCGCGGTCGCCGGATTGTCGATCCTGCTCTACGCGACCTACGTCGGCGTGCGTGACGCCAGGGTGGTGCGCCACCTGTTCCCGACGCTCACGGCCGAGGCGCTGGCCTTCATGTTGCCCGCGGGCCTGCTCGTCGTGGGCCTGCTGGCGGGGGCGGCGCTGGCCCTGGCCGGCCGGGACGCGGGGCGCTGCGCGCTGGTGTGGCTCTGCGGTATGGGGATCGGTGTGGCGGTGCTGTTCTACATGGGGCATCTGACGGTGCTGTTCAACTGGGACCACGAGGTGTGGATCGGGCCGCCGCGGTGGGTCGGTGGGCTGGGCGCGCTGCTCGCCGTGCTCGGGCTGGTGGCGGGTGCCGTCAGCCTGGGCATCCCGCCGGCCCGCCGGGCCTTCGCCGGATCGCAGGCCCTTGCGGCCGAACCGGAGACCGGCGCCGTGGCCGGCACGGCGGCCAGCGCTGTGGCCAGCGCGGTGGCCAGCGCCGTGGCCGTGCCGGAGCTGCCGGCGTCATTGCGGGGCGCGGCGGTGTGGCTCCGGGTGGGCGGCGGGTCCGGCGCCGCGGGCAGCGCCGGCGTCGCCGCGCTGCGCGTCGCCGCCGGCGACACAGTCGGCGCAGCCATGGCCGTGTCCGCCGCCGTCGGCGTCCTCGCCTGTGCCGCGGGTGCGGGCGCGGCGGCGACGACGGCTCGGCAGCGCCGCCGCGGCGCGGCCCAGCTGGCCCGTGCCGCGGCGGCGGTGGCGCTGGCCCTGCTGCTGCTCGCCCTGCAGTTGTGCACGATCTACGTCGTCGGGTGGGTGGTCTGGGCCGAGACCACCGGGCCGACCGGCTTCGACCCCGTAGTCGTCCCGATGATCGTGGCCGTCGTGGTCGGCATCGTCGCGACGCTGGCCGGGCTCGCGGGCCTCGCCGATCCGCGCAGCGAGCGGTTCATGGTGCAGCCGCACCGGCCGCAGTACGTCACGTGGGGGTCGTGGGCGCCGGCCGCGCAGCGCTCGCCGGAGGAGGCCGCACCGGTGGACGGCTACACGGTGCCCTGACGCGACGGCAGCGGGCCGGCCCTCCTAGGAGTGCCGGCCCAGGTGCTGACGTTCGGTGTTACGCGGTCGGGTACTCAGCCAGGTAGATCGGCACGCCGATCATGCTGGTGTCGGCCGGGTCGCCGCTCCTCGCGTCCGTCGCGTCTGTGTCACGCGCCGCGGGCGGAGCGGGTCGGGTCGTGGCGGAGGCCGGCGTCGTGGGCTACCACGATGGCTTGTGCGCGATCTCTGACGTCGAGCTTGGCAAGGATGTGGCGGACGTGGGTCTTCACCGTCGCCATGCTGATGACCAGGTCGGCGGCGATCTCCGTGTTGGACAGGCCGGCGCCGATGCGGCCGAGGACCTCCAGCTCGCGGTCGCTCAGCTCGCGCAGGCCGGGCGGCGGCGACGACGACTGCTCCGGGGGGCTGGCGGCGAAGTGGTCCAGGACGCGGGCCAGGACGCTCGGCGCGAGGACGGGCTCGCCGGCGACGGCGTGGCGGATCGCGTCGCTGAGACCGTCGGACGTGACGTCCTTGAGCAGGAAGCCGGCCGCACCGGCCCGGAGGACGTCGAGGACGTGCTGGTCGGTGTCGAACGTGGTCAGCGCCAGCACCCGCGTGCGTCCCCCGGTGTCCTCGACGATCCGCCGGGTCGCCTCGACGCCGTCCATCACCGGCATCCGCAGGTCCATGAGCACCACGTCGGGCCCGTGCGCGGCCACCGCGGCGACCGCCTCAGCGCCGTCGGCCGCCTCCGCGACCACCTCGAACCCGGCCAGCTCCAGGATGAGCCGCAGCCCGTGCCGCACCAGCACCTGGTCGTCGGCGATGACGACGCTGGTCATGCGGCCGCTCCTGATTGCGGCAGCGTCACATGTACCTCGAAGCGCCCGTCACCCTTGGACGCCGCGAACGTGCCGCCGAGCAGCTCGGCCCGGTGCCGCATGCCGGCGATGCCGCGGCCCTCCCGGTCGCCGGTCCGGCCGCCTTCCGTGGGCCGTGGCGGCGGGCCGGCGGCGTTCGCCGCGGTGACCGTGACCGTGTCCTGGGCCCAGTGCACGTCGACCGTCACGGGCGTGCCGGGTGCGTGCCGGCCGGCGTTGGTCAGGCACTCGCGGACGATCCGGTGGACCGCGAGCCATACCGACGTGTTTCCGGCCCACGGCGTGCCGGTGACGGTGAGCGAGTTGGCGATCCCCGCGTCCCGGGCCCGGCGGGCGAGGTCGGTGAGGCCGGCGGGGGTCGCGTCGGTGGGGTCGGTGGGCGGCGCCACGACGTCCAGCGCGGCGCGGATCTCCCGCAGCGTCCGGTGCGCGGTCTCGCGGATCGCCTCGACGGGCGCGGCGGCCCGGTCGGGGGCGAGCCGCAGCGCCGCCGACGCCGCCTCCGCCTGCACGGCGATCAGCGTCAGCTCGTGGCCGAGGACGTCGTGCAGCTCGCGGGCGACCCTGGCCCGCTCCTCGCTGACCGCGGCCTCCTGCACCTTGCGCTTCTCCGCTTCCAGCTCGCGGGCCAGGTCCAGCAGGGCCTGGTGCTGCTGCCGCTGCCGGCGCACGATGCGCCCGGCGAGGACCGGCGCGACGACGACGAGGACCGAGCCGATCGCCGCCGTCGGCACCTCCGGGCCGAGCAACGTGCCGACGACGCCCGTCACGCACGCCCACACCGACACCGCCCACACCGCCGCGCGGGGCGCGCCGTAGGCGCCGAGGGCGTAGAACTGCAGCAGCACCGTGACGAAGCCCAGCAGCGGGAACCCGTCCATCGTGATGAGCCAGAACGCGCTGGACACCGCGGCCGCCTCGACCGGGTGCCGGCGGCGCCACGCGAGCGGCAGCGTCGACCCGACGACGAACAGCTCGCCGACCCCCGGCGCGGCGAACGGCAGCACCAGCGCCTGGACGAGCCCGGCGACCGTCAGCACGGCGGTCAGGACGACGTCCAGCCGTGTCACGTGCAGCCGGTCCAACCTGGGGTTCACGCGGCGAGCGTAAGCCATGACCAGCGGCGCGGGCCTCATCCCACGGGCTGATCGTCGGAGCAGCCCGTGGGTCGATGCGGGTCGGCCGGCGCCGTTCGTACCGTGGCGGCATCCGCACCTCGCGGACCTTCCGACGAACCTTGAGGAACCACCATGACCTTGACCGAAACCGGCCGTCCACAGGCGCCGGCCGCCGACATGACCCGCACCAGCACCCGCTTCGGGATCGCCTTCACCGTCTGCCAGTTGCTCGTGATGGTGGCGATGACGGTGTTCGTCCTCCCGCACGCCGGCTCGCCGACCGACCCCGCGCTGGAGCGCGGGCAGAACGTGTTCGACGCCGCGCAGCTGTACCGCATCGGCAACTTCGCCTTCATGGCCGCGGGCACGCTGCTGCTCGGGTTCCTCGGGGCGGTGCACGTGCGGCTGCGGCGGGCCGACGGCAGCGGGGCCCTCGCCACCGTCGCGGTCGCGGCCGGTGCGCTGCTGGCGCTGATCTGGCCGCTGGGCGGGATGCTGCACGACGTGGCCCTCGAGACCGCCTCCGCCGGGGCGGACCTGCGGATCCTCGCGGGGTGGGACTCGGTCGCGCCGTTCGGGCTGGCGTTCTCGGTGTTCGCCCGGGTGTTCTTCGTGGGGGCCATCGCGCTCGCGCTGCGGGCCGGGGGCAGGAACCCGTGGCTGGTCCGCACGGGCGTCGTCATCGTCGTGCTCAGCCTCGCCGGCAGCGCGACCCTGGTGGCGGGGGCGATGTTCCCGCTGCTCGCGGTGAGCACCCTCGCGTTCGAGGTCTGGGTCGGCGTGGTCGCCTGGCGCTGGCTGCGCGACGATCGGTGACGGACTCCGCTCCTGGCCGGTGACGCGCCGGCCAGGAGCGGACCGGGCCGCGGCGTCGCGACCGGCGTGCTGAGGACGAACTCCAGACCGTCGTCACGCCCGGCGGTGGCGGCCCAGCCGCCCGTCGACACGTACTCCCACAGCCCGCCGGGCTCAGCGGGCGCGACCCGCAGCACCCGGAAGTGCGGGTTCACGGCCCGGATCGGCCCCGCCTCCCACGTCAGCACCTCGACGCGACGGGGACTGAAGAACCGCCGGACGTGCTCCTCCAGCGCACCGCACACGTCGTCACACGGCGGGAGATCGACCACCGCAGCAGCCTACGGCTGGGACATGCGGTCGTCAGCGCCGAACTCGCCCGGGAAGGTGTCGAACCGGCGCGCCACCGCGGCCCGGATCAGCCCGGCGTCGTCGCCGAACGGGCCTGAACAGGCCTGGTACCTCTCGTGGAGCCGCCGCCAGTCGATGTCCTCGTCCGCGTGGATCTCACGGATGACAGCGGCGAGATCGGGCAGGTCGAGGTGGTCCGCGCCGAGGGCGGCGTCCTCTGCCAACTGTGACGAGAAGCCGTTGGCCTGTGCCTCGTTGTGGAACAGCATGAGGTGTTTGACATGGAGCAGGGCGGCGGGCGCGTCCGGTGGGGCGGCGTAGGCACGGTCGATCAGGGCTTCGACGACGTCGCCGAGCCGCTCGTGCAGCGGGTCGTGCAGCCAGCATGGCACCGCCCGCCAGGAGTGCGCGGCCCGCAGCCGCTCCGGATCGTCGACGCCCTGAAGGGCTTCGAGGCCTCGCCGGCGGGGCACGACGGAGCCGGCGGGCACGGCCGTCCGCACGCCGGACAGGGACACCGACGTGTCGTCGTTGCCGGGCTCGACCAGGAACTCGTCGGTCCCACCCGAGCGCAGCATGACCAGGCAGTGGGCGTCGCCGACGAGGAACACGATCACCGCGGCCGTGGCGGTGGCGCAGCGGAAGGCCGACTCCGGGCCCGCCTCCGGGGAGTCGTAGACGGCCGCGAGGTCGTCCGGGTGCACGTCCCGGTCCTCGCCCGGATCGCCGAGCGGGCGGAACCAGCAGATCGTCACTTCAGCCAGCGGAGGGCGGCTTCGGCGGTGTCCTCGGGGGTGCTGTTGAAGGCGATCGCCGCCGCCGGGGCGTGCCGGCGGACCAGGTTGACGGCCTGCTCGAACAGGAGCAGGAGGGGCTCGTGCTTGCGGATGCCGCCGCCGACCACGACGCAGGTGTAGGGCTTGGCGGTCAGGGCCTCGGTCATCGCGGTGGCGGGGTCCTCGTCGGGGGCGAGGAGGCACAGGTCGGCCTCGATGCCGTGCTCGGCGAAGTGGGCCTGGCCGCGGGCGATCGCCGCGACGACGGGCTCGGGGTCCCAGCCGGGGATCCGTTCGGGGTCGAGCCCGATCACCAGCACAGGTCCCCGCGACACGTCATCCACGACCTCGATCGTGCCACAGAGTCGTGCGACGATCACGCGGTGAGCACTGCATCGAGGTTCACCGAATTCGCACAGCGGGAAGCGCGGGGTGTGTCGCCGGTGTACGAGCGGCTGTGCCACGCCATCGCGCGGGACGCCGGGGTCGTGGCGCTGCTGGAGACGGTGCCGGAGCCGAAGCGGCAGCCGAACCTGCTGCTCGGCGTGGTGCGGCTGCTCGGCGGGCCGGTGGACGATCCGGGTGCGTTCCACGACTTCACGGTCGCGAACTGAGCCGCGGTGCAGACCGAGCTGCGGCGGCGGGCCACGCAGACGAACGAGGCGGGGCGGTGTGCGCTGCTGCTGCCGGTCCTCGCCGCGCTGCCGCAGCCCTTGGCGCTGCTCGAGGTGGGGGCGTCCGCGGGTCTGGGGCTCTACCCTGACCGGTACCGCTACCGGTACAACGGCGGCGACGTCATCGGCGAGGACGGTCCGGTGCTCGACTGCGCGCTCACCGGCACGGCACCGCCGCAGCGGCTGCCGGAGGTGGTGTGGCGGGCCGGCATCGACCTGAACCCGCTCGACGTCACGGACCCGGCCGACGTCGCCTGGCTGGAGGCGCTGATCTGGCCGGAGCACCAGCACCGCCGCGACCGGTTGCGCGCCGCGGCCGCCGTCGCCGCCGCCGACCCGCCCGTCCTGCGCCGCGGTGACCTCGTCGACGACCTGCCGGGCCTGGCGGCGCAGGCGCCCGGCGGCGCGACCCTCGTCGTCTTCCACACCTCGGTGCTCTACCAGGTGCCGTCGGCCCGCCGGTTGGCGTTCGCGGATGTGGTACGGCGGCTGCCCGGCCACTGGATCGCCGTGGAGGGCGCGGACGTCCTGCCGTACGGGCGGATCCCGGACGAACCAGACGACACGCTGCACAACGTGCTGGCCCTCGACGGGCGGCCCCTCGCGTGGACCAGGGCGCACGGTCAGGCGATGACCTGGTTCGGCTGAAGCCGGGTCCGCACCACCAGGTCGTGCAGCGCGTCGACGGCCGCCGGGTCCGGGCGGTCCGGCAGGTGTGAGGCGTCGCGGGCGGCCTCCAGCTCGGCGCGCAGGCGCGGGACGTCCGCGGCCAGGTGCGCGGCGGCACCGTCGGGCAGCGGCCCGTGCTCGGCCTCGCGCTTCGCGGCGATCAGGTCCGGCACGTAGGGCAGATCAGCGCCGAGCACGCCCAGGTCCGCCTCGACCTCGCCGGTGCGCATGAGGTGGATGCCGGTCAGCAGCACCCGCAGCGTGTACAGCGCGGGCTTGAGCTCGCCGGTCCTCGCGTGCAGCCGCTCCTGGGTGGCGGCGAAGCCGAGGTAGTGGTGCGCGTGGTGCCGGGTGACCAGCCCCGGCGCGAGCGCCTTGAGCGCGGCGTGCACCGGGGTCGTCACGACCACCAGCGGCGACAGCAGCTGCTCCAGGACGTAGCCGTTGCGGCCGGTGAGCATCTTCGCGAACTTCAGCAGGTCGTGGCTGACGACGTCCAGCTCCACGCCGTCACGGATCCCGGCGTGCTGCAGGGTCTGCGGCCCGGTCCGCAGCCCGACGACCTCCTCCGCGGCGAGCAGGTGCGCGCCGCGCAGGTCGAGGTCGGAGTCGACGGACGCGAACCCGTACAGGTGCGCGCCGCTGACGGTCGCGAACACCAGCGGCCGCGCCAGCCCGCGGGCGACCTCCCCCGCCCACGCGGGCACCTCGAGCGTCACGACGGCTCCCGGGCGAGGGCGGCGGTCAGGAGGTCCATGGCCTCCTCGTCGAACGCGACCAGGCGCACGCGCTCGACCGACGTGCGGGTGGTGCGCAGCGTGTCGACCGCGATCCTGGCCGCGGCGGCCGGTGGGAAGCCGTAGACGCCGGTGGCGATGGCGGGGAAGGCGAGACTGCGGACGCCGAGCTCGTCGGCGACCGCCAGGCAGCGGCGGTAGCAGGAGGCGAGGATGGCGGGCTCGTCGTACGCGCCGCCGTCCCAGACCGGTCCGACGGTGTGGATGACGTGCCGCACGGGCGGGTCGAGCGCGAACGCCGGCGTGGCCTTCGCGTCGCCCGGGTCGCACGGGGCGATCGCCGCGCCCGCCTCGGCCAGCCGCGGCCCGGCTGCCTGGTGCACGGCCCAGTCGACGCCGCCACCGCCGAGCAGCGACTCGTTGGCCGCGGTCACGATCGCGTCCACCTGTTCGTCGACGATGTCCCCGAGCACCACCTCGATCTCCATCACCGCATGATGCCATTCCGTCGGGCCGGGCAAGGGCCGGCGGAAGGATTGCCGAAGGTTCGGCGAAGGTCGGCGGCCGACAGTGGCCGTCATGACCCGCCACCGCAGGCGGGCATGACGGAAGGAAGTCAGTGATGACGATCGTCAGCAAGCGCATGCGACTGGTGTACGCCGTGACCCTCGCCGCTGGTGGCGTGGTGGCGGTATCGGCACCGGCCCACGCGGCGGACGGCGACTGGGAGCGCCTCAGCAGCTTCGCCACCGGCAGGGTGGCCGCCGTGCCGGCGCCGTACACCAGGAACGACGAGCAGGTCGTGACGGCGGTGTACGACGACATGGCCTACAACGGGCGATGGATGTTCACGCCGCTCGGCAACGACAGGTACACCATCCAGAACCGGTACAGCAACCAGTGCCTCGACACGCAGGGTGGCCTCGGGACGACGGCCGGGACGCCGGTGGTGCAGAACCCGTGCGACCAGACGACGAGCCAGAAGTGGGTCCTGACCCGCGACAACGGGCTGCAGATCTGGCGCATCACCAACGACCTCTCCGGGCTGTCGCTCGCGGTCGAGACCGGGGCGGACGCGAACGGTGTCGGGTTCGTCCTGGCCAACAACGCGCCCAACAACACGAAGCAGATGTTCCAGAAGTGGTGAGGTGAGGCCGGCTTCCTCCACGGCGGTCAGGTCAGGCGGCCGTGCAGGAAGCCGGTGATCTCGGCGCGGGCGGCCCTGGCGTGCGGGACGACGCCCGGCATGCTGAGGAACGCGTGCGGGGCCCCGGCGTGCTCGGTGAGCTGCGCCGGGGTGCCCTGTTCGCGGAGGCGGCGGGTGTACGCGCGGCCCTGGTCGGCCACGGGATCCAGGGTCGGCACGACCACGAGCGCCGGGGGCAGGCCGGCGAGGCTTCCGGCGTACAGCGGCGACACAGCCCTGGCATCGGTGCCTTCGGGCACGGCGAGCCGGCGGAACAGCCGCAGCTGCGGCACGGTCAGCGTGGGGCTGTCGGCGTGCTCGGTCATCGACGGGTAGTCCAGGGCGGTCTCGGTGAGGTCGACGCACGGGTTGACCAGGACCTGCGCCCGCAGGGCGAGGCCGGCGTCGCGGGCGCGGATCGCGGCGAGGGCGGCCACGAGCCCGCCGGCGCTCTCGCCGAAGACGGCGGCGCGGGCGGGGTCGACGCCGAGCGCGGCCGGGTGGTCCAGGACGTGGCGCAGCGCGTCCCACCCGTCGTCGACGGCGGCCTCGAACGGGACCCCGGCGGCGGCGAGGCGGTGCTCGACCGACACGACGACCGCGGGCAGCCGCGCCGCGAGGTGGCTGTTGATCCAGTCGCTCTGGACGGCGGTGCCGACGAACCCGCCGCCGTGCACGTGGAGCACGAGCGGCAGCGCGTCCCCGGCGTCCCCGGCGTCGTCGTTCGCCGGCCGGTACACGCGGATCCGCAGCGACCTGCCGGGCAGCGGCAGCTCGTGCCAGTGGATCGTCACGCCGCGGGCGGGGAAGCCGGTGACGACCCGGATCAGCGGCGCGGACCGCCGCCGGTTCTCCGCGGTCCGGAAGGCGTCCAGGTCCTCGGCCGGCATCGCCAGCCAGTCCGGCTCCTTGCGCAGCGTCCGCAACACCCGGATGCCCAGCGGTGCTCTCATGGCACGCCCCCTCAATTCCGCTACTTGAAGTATCGATACTAGAAGTAGCACAACTGGGTATGGTTTGGCCATGCCCGCTTCCACCAGACCGCCCGGCCGCCCCCGCACCGGCGTCGACGCCGCCGTCTTCGCCGCGACCCTGCGCACGGTCCACGAGCTGGGCTACGCGCACGCGACCGTCGACCGGATCGCCGCCGCGGCGGGCATCGCGAAGACCACTGTCTACCGCCGGTGGCCGTCCAAGGGCGCGCTGATCACCGCCTGCCTCGTCGACGCGTTCGGCCCGGTGCCCCTGACCGGCGCCGACCGGTCCGCCGTCCTCGCCAACGCCATCCGCTGGATCGCCGCGAAGATCGGCGAGCCGGGCGTCGGCGCCGCCTTCGCGGGCGTGTTCACCGACGCCGTCAACGACCCCGCGCTGCGGCAGGTCCTGTCCACCCAGCTGCAGGACCCGTACCGGCTGGTGCTCCAGGACGCCCTCGACGAGCCGGAGCACCGCGTCCTGTTCTTCATCGACGTCGTCGTCGGCACCCTGCTGCACCGCATGGGCATGACCGGCGAGCCGATGACCACCACCGACGTCGACGCCCTGGTCGACATGGTCCTGCGCGCCCTGGGCTGAGCGCTACTGTCCGGTCTGGCGGGCCCGCTTCACCTCGCGGGCGAGGGCCCAGCCGTCCGCGACCGGGCCCAGGTGCGTGAGCTTGTCGGGGTTGACCACCGAGCGGATCGTCTGGATCCGGCCGTCGAGCACGTCCAGCGACACCGTGCCGGCGACGTTGCCGTTCCCGTCGCGGAAGACGGCGCCGGGTTGGCCGTTGATCTCGCACTGCTCGACGCCCAGGTCGGCGCGGAACACCGCCGGGAAGTACGCGGCGAGCAGGCGCGCCACCTTGTCGGCGCCGAAGATCGTGTTGGCCAGGGCGGGTGCCTTGCCGCCGCCGTCGCCGACCATCTGCACGTCGGCGGAGAGCAGCTCGCGCAGCGCGTCGACGTCGCCGTCGTGGAGGGCGTCGAAGAACCGGGCGGCGAGCTCGTCGCGTTCGCGGCGGTCGGCCTCGAACCGGGGGCGTCCGACGTCCATGTGGCGGCGGGCCCGCACAGTGAGCTGCCGGCACGCCGCCTCGGACCGGCCGACGGCGGCGGCGACCTCACCGAAGCCGAACCCGAACACCTCCCGCAGCACGAACACCGCCCGCTCGAGCGGCGTCAGGCGCTCCAGCAGCAGCAACGCCGCCATCGACACGGAGTCGGCGAGCTCGGCGGCGCGTTCCGGGTCGTCGTACGGGTCGGCGAGCAGCGGCTCGGGGAACCACTCCCCCACGTACGCCTCCCGCCGCACCCTCGCGGAGCGCAGCACGTCGATCGAGATCCGCGTGACCACCGCCGACAGGAACGCCTTCGCCGACGCGGGCCGGGTGCCCGTCTGCTCGTAGCGCAGCCAGGTCTCCTGGACCGCGTCCTCAGCCTCGGCGACGCTGCCGAGGATCCGGTACGCGATCGCGAACAGCAGCGGCCGCAACTCCTCGAACTCCTCGACCTTCGTCATGCCACCGCCTCCTTGAAGCCCTGCCGCCATGACGGGTACCGCAGCTTCCAGCCGAGCTCCCGCTTCGCCTTCGCGTTGGAGAAGCCGCGGCCTTCGACGAGCGCGCCGACGGCCATGTCCCCGGCGACGAGCTTCGCCAGCCACACCGGCACCCGCCGCGGCGGCTTGGCCCCGACGCACTCCGCCAGGTACGGCAACCACGCCGCGACCGGGGCCGGCTCGTCGTCGACGATGTTGAAGATCCCGTGCGCCCGCCGCTCGACGGCGAGGACGGTGGCGGCCGCGGCGTCGTCGACGTGCACCCACGAGAAGTGGCCGGTGCCGCGCCCGACGATCGGCACGAGCCGCTTGCGGACCAGGTTGACCTGGTCGTCGTGGGAGCCGGCGCCGTAGAAGCCGCCGTAGCGCAGGATCGCGCCGCCGGCCGCGACGACCGCCGACTCGAGGTGGTTGATCGCCTTGGTCCCCTCCACGACCACGAGCGGGTCGTCCTCGGTCTTCACCCAGCCGCCGTCGCGCCCGCCGTTCATGCTCGCGTGCCCCTGCGCCACGATGTGCGCGCCGCCGACGGCCTCGGCCGCGGCGAGCAGGTGGTCGATACCTTCGCTGCGCAGCCGGTTGGTGAGCGCGAAGAACCGGTCGGGTCGCCGCGGGTTGGGCTTGCCGGAGTGCCCGGGCGACAGCGCGGTCATCTGGTGCACGATCGCGTCCGGCGCGGCCGCCGCCACCGCCTCGCCGACGGCCGCCGCGTCGAGCCCGTCCATCACGACCCCCTTCGCGCCGAGCCCTTCCAGCAGCCCGATCTTCGCCGCGGTCGTGGTCGTCGCGGTCACCTGGTGCCCGCGCGCCACCAGCAGCGGCACCAGCCGCCGCCCCATGACCCCGGTCCCGCCTGCCACGAACACTCGCATGACGCCGTCCTCCTCGTCCGCTTCCTCTGTACTCCACTCTGGGACGAGACAGCCCGCCGCCCTGTGACACCGTGTCGGTTCCCGATGCTCCGGGATCGACGTCCCTTCCTGCCCGGGACGCGGCCGGCGACGCTGCGGGCGGTCGCCGATGTGGCGGCAGCCGGCACCGCGCGCCGTACAGCGGCGCCGAAGGGAGACGAATGAGCGCGCAACGCGTCGCCGCACCTCACAGGTTGCGGACGCCCGGCTGGGTGGCCGTCGCCGCCCTGACGATCGCCGGCCTGGCCCACGCGTTCTTCCTCGTCCGGAACCTGCGGGGCCTGGGGGACGTGTCCGGCAAGGTCGTCGCGCAACGGACCCAGATCAGCCTCGGCTGGTCCATCGAGGGCGAGCCCGGCCTGCAGTTCATCGCCGTCGCCCAGGCGCTCACCCTGGTCGCGTTCGTCGTCTGGCTCTACCTGGCCCACGACAACTCCGGCCGGCGCGACAACCCCCTCGAGTGGCACAAGCGCGGGCGGTCCCGTCTTCACCGCAGACCAGCGAGGCGCCCGCGAGTTCGTGCTGCGCTGCCTGGGCATGCTCGCATCAGCCGACCGGAACCCGACCGTGCTCACGTTCGACACGATCCACGCACTCATCAAGAACCTCGTGCAGCCGAAGCGCACCTTCTTCCGCCGCCGCTGAGCGATCCTGCTGCGGTGGGTTCGATCCGGCCGGCCGGTTTGTCTACGAGGGACGCCTGCCTCGCCTGGCGGCCAGCACCGCCAGGCCTGCCGTGATGGCGATCAACGACCCGGCGATGACGGCCGATGACGGCCAGTCGTCGACCTCGCCGGCCTCGTGCGGATCGATCCGCCCACTGGGATCGACCAGCACGTCGACCTGGTCGCCGGGCTGCCAGTACGGTCCGGTCGCGGTCAGGCGACCGGGAATCGGCCGGCCAGCCGCGTCGACGAGCTGATACCGCCACTCGTGGCTGGTGCCTGACCTGGTGTGCACCGTGACGTCAGTGCTCGTCGCAACCACCGCTGTCGTCGGACGCCCCCGCACGGAGAGCACCATCGTCGGGACGAACGTGAACAGCACGGCCGACGCCAGAAAGCCGGCGACCACGGCGGCCACGACCAGCATCGGGGCGGCCCATCGCCCGGCCAGGACGACGATCGGCACGACGATGCCGATGGTCCCGACCAGAAACACCGCTTCCGCACGCGCGGCGGTCAGGCCGACGATGCCGGCGAGCGCGGCGGCGCCGAACATGAGGACCAGCGGCCCCATCAACAAGCTGACGCGAACTGCGAGGATCCGACCACCCTCCGCCGCGCCCACAAGGATCAGCGTAGATCATCGCCGGCGCCGTCAGGCGTGTGCGATGAGCATGCCGCCGGTAACGGTGTCGGTCAGGTGGTGCAGCAGCTCGACGTCGGTGTGGAGGCCCGCCTCGGTCAGCCAGCCGGCGACCCGCTCGATCGGGCGGCGGTGGACGTGCACCTTCATCGGGTGGCCGCCGTAGCCTTCGGTCTTCAGCACCGTGGTGTCGCCGACGTAGAAGCCGACCAGCACCACCCCGCCGTCCCGCAGCACCCGCCGGAACTCGCCGAACGCCTGCCGGACCGCGTCGTCAGGCACGTGGATGATCGAGAACCAGGCGAGGATGCCCTGCACCGACCCGTCGGCGAGGTCCAGGCCCGTCATCGAGCCCACGTCGAACCTGACCCCAGGATGGTCCTGCCGCGCGACCTCGACCATGCCCGGGGACAGGTCCACACCCGACGCGTCGAGGCCCAGTGTTCGCAGGTGGGCGGTGACTCGGCCGGTACCGCAGCCGACATCGACGACGGGCCCGCCTCCGGCGCTCAGCACCAGCTCCGCGAACATCGCCAGCACGTGCCGCACCACCGGCTGCCCGTCCAACGCGTCCTTCAGCATCTCCCCGTAGCTGACCGCGACCGTGTCGTACGACGCCCGCGTGTCCGTCACCCAGTCCGGCTCCACGCCGCCCGACGCTACCGCACGGCTGGTCCGTCAGCCGCGGAACGGGGGCAGGCCCAGGGCGGTGAGGAAGTCGTCCACCTTGTCCTCGACGAACGGGGAGCGGTCCTCGTCCTCGTCGGCGTCCTGGGGGTCGTCGGTGGCGAGGTACGGCAGCAGGGTGGCGGCCATGGTGTCGCGGTCGGCGTCCGGGGCGGACGGGTTCAGGCCCGCCCGCCAGGCCGCCAGGCCGGCGGCCTCGCGGGGAGCGTCGGTGGGTGGGCCGGCGTCGGGCATGCCGAAGTACACGCCGGGCGTGTAGCCGACGAAGGCGATGCCGGTGCCCGGGCCCGTGGGGCGGTACGTGAGCGCGGCGAAGTCGCTGTCGTGGATGTCGACGTGCAGCCACGGGCCGGTCAGTGCCCGCGCGGCGGAGCGGTCGGTCTCGGTCCAGGACTGGCCGTCGTACAGGAAACCACCGAAGAAGCCCACGGCGGCATGATCGCACGTGGCTTGACCTGGAGCGCGCTCCAGGTGTCAGGGTCGGCGGTATGGACGATGTGACGCAGGTGCCGCTGGTGCTCGGGGCGATGATGTTCGGGACGACGATCGACGAGCGGACGTCGTTCGCGCTGCTCGACCGGTTCGTCGAGCGGGGTGGGGTGTGGGTCGACACGGCGGACTGCTACGCGTTCTGGGCCAGTGAGAGCGGGCACGGCGGGGACAGTGAGCGGGTCATCGGGCGGTGGTTGAAGGCGCGGCCCGGCACGACGGTACGGATCGCGACGAAGCTCGGCGCCGAGCCGGTCGAGCCCGGGTCGTGGCCGCAGCGGCGGGCGGGGCTGTCGCCGGCCGCGGTGCGCAAGGCGTTCGACGGGAGCCTGGAGCGGCTCGGCGTGGAGCGGGTCGACCTGCTGTGGCTGCACCAGGAGGACCGGTCGGTGCGGGTCGAGGACACCGTCGACGCGCTGCAGGGCCTGGCCGCGGACCGGTTCGGGGTCTCCAACCACCCGGCGTGGCTGGTGGAGCGCGGTCGCGCGCACGCACAAGCGACCGGCGCGAAGCCGTTCGACGCGCTGCAGCTCAACGCGACCTACCTGCGGCCGCGGCCCGGCACGCTGCCGCCGGGGGTCGTGCACCGTTTCGGGGTGCTCAGCGACGAGCAGGCGGACTACGCCAAGGAGCACGGCATGGACGTGTGGGCGTACACGCCGCTGCTGTCCGGTGCGTATGACAACCCGATGAAGCCGATTCCCGACGTGTACGACCACCCGGGCAACACCGCGAGGATCGCCGCCCTGGACGCGGTGGCCGCCGGGACCGGGGCCGCGCGCGGTCAGGTGGTGCTGGCGTGGCTGCTCAGCCACGGGCTCCGGCCGATGCTGGGCGGCAGCAAGGTCGACCAGCTCGACGCGGCGCTCGACGGCGTCGCGCTCACGCTCAGCGCCGACCAGCTGGCCCGTCTCGATGCCGCCGACCGGTTCGACTGGGCCGACCCGTACGCCGGCCAATGAACGCTACAGCCGGTCGAAGGTCAGGTCGAAGTCCTTGCGCCACGTGACGCCGCCGTCCTCGGAGGCGTCCCAGTGCCCGGCGACGCGGTCGGGGGTGACGGTCTACAGTGTCGCCGTGTCAGAGTCAGTCTGCGTGACGGCGGCGGTCAGGATCGAGCATTCCCGGCTGCGGGCGTACCTGAACGCGCCGGTCGAGCCGGCGTCGGCCTGGTCGCCGGCGGAGTGGGCAGGTGTCACCGGTGGGCAGGAGGACCGCGACGAGCTGCCCGCCGCGATCGCCGAGTGCGACTCGTGGCTCGACGGCGACCATGCCGACGTGCTGCTCGACCTCGTCCAGGATGGTTTGCTGCTGCGGTACGACGAAGCCACCGCCGCGCTCGTCGTCGAGTTCGAGTCGCGGGCCGACTTCCGGCTGCCGACCCTGCTGTGGGCGTGCACGGTGCTGCGCGGGATGGCGGCGTGCATGACGGACGGCGACCGCGGCGTCGTCACCGTGACGACCGACTGGCGCGACGACAGCGTCGTGCTGCAGCTGACGCCGGGCGGTTCGGACTTCCTGGCGCCCGGTGCGAGAGCCGAGGTCCGCGGCTGGGAGATCGACGTCCGCGCGGACGCCGAGGACGCCGACCCGGACGAGGAGCCGGACGAGATCATCAACCGCCTGATCGGCTGAGGGTTACCCTCCAGTAGGCTCACCGGCCATGCGACGCAGCGCCCTCCTCGGCTGGATCCCGCCGGCCATCATCACCGTGGCGATCGCCGTCTATGCGGGCGGCGTCATGACGGGCCGCTGGGACCCGAACCCCACCCGCGCCGACGCCGACGTGGTGCCGAAGGTCGACTCGACCGACCCGGAGATGCGCAAGTCGCAGGAGCTGTGCCCGTTCGCCGACCGCCGCGAGCTCCTCGACATCCTCGAGCCGGGGGCGAAGGTCAAGGGCATCGGCACCACGTACGACCCGGGCGGCGACTCCCACCAGTGCACCGTGTCGCTGCAATACGCGTCGCTGCGGCTGAACGTGGCGCACGACCGGCTGCGGGTCGCGGACTACCAGGGGCTGTTCGAGCAGGCGCAGCCGCGGACCGTGCTGGGCCGCCCGGCGCTCTGGCTCCTCGACCCCGTCCCGATCGTGAACATCCCGCTGAAGAGCGCGTCGCTGCTGGTCGCCTGGGACCCCACCGACCCCGGCGGCACGGCCTCGATCGCGATCATCCGCGAGTCGCACGACCCGGGCGACGAGGCCCGCGCCACCCAGATCGCCGAGCGCATCCTGCCGGCCCTGCCGGGCTGGCCGGGCTGACGGCGGCCGCCGGAAAATTCGGTGGCGCGGACCGCGGTCGCGGGCGTTGCATCGAGCAGGTGGACGACGCGGAGCTGAGCGGCCCGGAGGCCGGCGTGGTGGCGACCGCCCGGGCGATGGCGAAGGTCGAGGGCGCCGCGGCGATCCTGCTGGTGGAGGGCCTCAGCGACCAGATCGCCCTCGAGGCCCTGGCCAGGCGCCGGGGCCGGGACCTTGACGCCGAGCGGGTCGTGGTGCTGCCGGCCGGCGGCGCGCACGCGGTCCCGAGGTTCCTGGCGAGGTTCGGTCCGCAGGGTGTACGACTGGCGGGCCTGTGCGACGCCGGCGAGGAGCACGTCTTCCGGCGCGGCCTCGCCCGGGCAGGGATCGGCACCCCGGCGACGCGTGCGGAGATGGCGACGCTGGGGTTCCACGTGTGCGTCGCCGATCTGGAGGACGAGCTGATCCGCGCGATCGGCGTACCGGCGATCGAGGGCCTCCTGGACGAGCACGGCGACCTCGGCCCGTTCCGCACCATGCAGCACCAGCCCGTCTGGCGCGACCGCCCACCCGAGGCGCAGCTGCGCCGCTTCTTCGCCAGCGGCTCCCGCCGCAAGCTCCGCTACGCCGGCCTGCTCGTCGAGACGGTCGACCTCGACCGCGTCCCCCACCCCCTCGACGCCGTCCTCACCAACACCCGCCCGTGACGGGGTGGCGTCTGTCCCGATGTCGAAGATCCTGACAACCGGCATGTCAGGAACGGGCAAGTCGTCGGCGCTCAGCGAACTCGCCCGCCCTGGTTACCGCGTCGTGGACACCGACGATCCTGGCTGGCGCGAATACCGCGGGGAGTGGCTCTGGGTACTTCGTGAGCGCTGGCTGGCCTAACTGAGGCCGGCGGGGGCAGGAGGTCACCACGCTCCGCCTGCCTGCCTGCCGGTCTGGGTCGCGGCACCGGAGCGGGACCCGTCTGTGCCGAGGAGGGCAGTCATGCACAAGCACGCCGCCTACATCACGGAGATCATCGGGACGTTCTTCCTGGTGTTCACGGTCGGCACGAGTGTGTTGACCGGGACGCCGCTCGCTCCGCTGGCCATCGGCGCGGTGCTCATGGTCATGGTCTACGCGGGTGGCCACGTCTCCGGTGGGCACTACAACCCGTCGGTGACCACCGGTGTCCTCGTCCGGCGCAAGCTGGCGCTGCCCGACGCGATCGCCTACTGGGTCGCGCAGGTCGTCGCGGCGGTGGTCGGCGCCGTCGTGACCCGGTGGGTGGTGAATCCGCGCAACATCGCTTCACTGCAGCTGTCCGGCCGGGAGCTGTTCACGGCGCTGCTGGTCGAAGTGCTGTTCACCTTCGCGCTGGTGTACGTCATGCTCAACGTGGCCACGAGCAAGACCAACCCGAACAACTCCTTCTACGGCCTGGCGATCGGCTTCACGGTCGCCGCGGGCGCCATCGCCGTCGGCCGGATCTCCGGTGCCGCGTTCAACCCGGCGGTCACCGTCGGCGTCTGGCTGATGGGCCTGCTCACGTGGTACACGGCCGTGCTCTACATCGTCGTCCAGCTGCTCGCCGGAGCCGTGGCCGGCGCCGTGTTCCTCGCCCTGAACCCCGACGAGCTGCCGGCCAGGCCCGTGCCCGAGGAGGAGCTCACGACGGTCCCGGCGGCCGATCGGCAGGCCGGACCGTAGGCACGGAGGCGCTACTGGGTCTCCGTCGCGGTGGTGAGCTTCTTCAGCAGGCGGTTGAGGGTGGCGAGCTCGCGCTCGGAGAGGGCGCCGAGGAGCTCCTCCTCGGCGCGACCGCGGAGCATCATCGCGCGGCGCCAGATGGCGACGCCGGCGGTGGTGGCCTCGATGTCGACGCTGCGGCGGTCGGTGGGGCTGGGGGTCCGCTTGATGTAGCCGGCCTTCTCCAGGGTGTCCAGGCGGCCGGTCATGCCCGCCGGGGAGACGCCCAGGTCGTCGGCGAGCGCGCGCGGTGAGGCGTGGCCGGGGGTGTCGCGGACCATCAGGTGGTGCAGCGTCTCGTACTCGAACTGCTGCAGCCCCACCTCCGCCGCGGCGGTCTGGATGGTGTCGCGGAAGTGGCGGGAGATCCGGGCCAGGCGCACGGTGGCGGCCTCGATCGCGTCGTCGAACGGGATGTCGATCCAGTGGTCGCGCCAGCGGGCGACGTGACGGTCGGCGAAGTCCTGCCCCATCCCGGCATCGTAGCATTCGTTCGCTGGCGAATAGTTCGTTGACAAATAATTCGCCAGCGAAATACCGTCGGAACATGCTGGACGTCCTCGACATGCAGGCGAAGAACCCGACGAGACCGTGGGACTCGGTGCCCTTCCGGTGGCTGCTCACCGGGCGGACGCTGATCGGGCTCGGGTCGGCGATCACCCCCGTGGCGATGGCCCTGGCGGTGCTGCACCTGGGCGGGTCGGCGACCGAGCTGGGCCTGGTCGTGGCGGCGTACGCGCTGGTCGACGTGGTCACCACCCTGTTCGCCGGGGTGCTCGGCGACCGGTTCTCCCGCGCGCTGCTCATGCGGGTCGCCGCCACGCTCTCGTGCCTGTCGCAGGCCGCCGTCGCGGTGAGCCTGGCGACCGGTGCGGCGACCGTGCCGATGCTGGCCGTCATGAGCGCCCTCAACGGCGGCCTCGCCGCGGTCGCCGGCCCGAGCTCCCGCGCCGTCGTCCCGCAGACCGTGCCGGCCGCGGCGCTGCCGACCGCCGTGTCGGTGCTGCGCCTGTCGCAGAACACGGCGATGATCCTCGGCTTCAGCCTCGCGGGCCTGCTTGTCGGGCTGTTCGGGCCGGGCTGGGCGATCGCCGTGGACGCCGCGACGTTCGCCGCCGGCGCGGCCTGCTTCACCGCCATGCGCGTGACGGGGCAGGACAAGGCCGAGGCCCGCTCGATGCTCGACGACCTGGCCGGCGGCGCCCGTGAGGTCCTCCGGCACACGTGGCTGTGGACGCTGCTGGTCCAGGCGCTGATCTACCACCTGGTCTACGGCGGCGTGCAGGGCGTCCTCGGGCCGGTCCTGATGACCCACCGGTTCGGCGACGCCGCCTGGGGCTGGGCCCTCGCCGCGCTGATGGCCGGCTTCATGGTCGGCGGCGTCGTCACCCTGCGGTACCGGCCGCGCCGCATGCTGCTCGCCGGCACCGCGTTCCTCGCGCTGACCGCCTGCTTCCCCCTCGCCATGGCGCTGCCGGTGCCGCTGCCGGTGGTGATGGCGGGCGCGTTCCTGCACGGGCTCGGCCTGGAGGTGTTCAGCGTCAACTGGGACCTGGCCATCCAGCAGCAGGTCGCACCCGACAAGCTCGCCAGGGTGTTCGCCTTCGACCAGGTCGGCTCGTTCGTGATGCGCCCGCTCGGCCTGGCGCTCACCGGACCCGTCGCGGCGGCGGCCGGCGAGCGCACCTGGCTGCTGGTCGCGGCGACCGTCATGGCCGCCACCGTGCTCCTGTCGTTGGCGCCGTCGTCGGTACGACACCTGCGACGGCAACCGGAAGAACGGCAAACGGAAAACTGAGAGCATCGGCGAACCTGACGCCGCCGACACGCAACAGAGTAGGTGATGGAAGACGATGCGCTGATCGCCGCGATAGCCGGCGGCGACGACACCGCGCTGCGGGTGCTGTTCTCACGGCACGCGCCGTGGCTGGCCGCCCGGCTGCGCGCGGCGCTGCCCGCCGCCGACGTCGAGGACGTGCTGCAGGAGACGTTCCTCGGCGCGTGGCGGGGCGCCGGGAGCTACCGGCGGGAGGGCGCGGGCGGCTGGCTGTGGGGCATCGCCCGGCGGCAGGCCGCCCTGTGGCTGCGCCGGCGCGGCCGCCCCGAGACGGTCCTCGCCACGGTCGAGGAGCAACCCGACCCCATCGACGCGGCGCTGTCCAGGGTCGAGCTGGCCGGCGCCGTCGAGACCCTCGGACCTGAGGGCAGCCCGCAGCGCGAGACGTGGCGGCTGATGTACGAGGAGGACCGCACCGTGGCCGAGGTGGCCGAGCTGATGGGTGTCCCGGCGGGCACCGTGAAGAGCCGCGCGCACCAGATCCGCCGGCTGCTGCGGGCCGCGCTGCAGGGCGGAGGTGCACAGTGACTGAGCCTGACGACGTCGACCTGGGTCGCGTCTGGGTCGGCGTGGCCGCGCAGGTGTGGCGGCGACGGCCGGGCCCTGTGGAGCGGCTCGCCGGGCGGCTGCTGCGCTCGGCGGGGCTGGCGCGGGCCCTCGTCACCACACCGTCGCTGCTGCTCGGCTGGGTGATCGCCACGGTCGTCGTGCTCGCCGCCGGGGTCCTGGCGACGCGCGGGACCGGGACGCCGTACGTCGCCCTGTGCGCACCCGCGGTCGCCGCCGCCGGCATCGCCTACGCGTACGGGCCGGGCATCGACCCCGCGTGGGAGCTGTCGTGCAGCATGGCGGTCAGCGACCGGCTCGTGCTGCTGGTCCGGGCCCTCGCCGTCTTCGGGCTCAACGCGCTGCTCGGCCTCGGCGCGTCGGTCGCGTCCGGCACTGCCACGGCGGTCACGTTCGGCTGGCTGGTCCCGATGACCGCGGTGTGCGCCCTCGCCCTCGCCGCCGCGACGCTCGCCCGCTCGGCGAACGCCGGCGTGGCGGCGGGCGTCGCCGGCTGGGTCATCACCGTCCTGTCGGGGCGGGTCGCCGCCGGACGGATGACGGCCGCGGTCACCGAGGCCGCGCTGGTCGTCCCGTACCTGACGGTCGCCGCCTGCTGCGCGGCCGTCGCGCTCTTCGCCACCCGGATCACGAGAGAGGCGTCATGAACGTCGAGATCACGGACCTGACCCGGCGGCTGGGCCGCACCCAGGCGGTGGCCGGGGTGACGCTGGCCGCCGGCCCCGGCGTCGTCGGGCTGCTCGGCCCGAACGGGGCCGGCAAGACCTCGCTGCTGCGGATGCTCGCCACGGTACTGCCGCCGTCGTCGGGCCGGATCCGGCTGCTCGGCCTGGACCCCGGCGACCACCGGGAGCGCCGGCGGATCCGGCGGCGGCTCGGCTACCTGCCCCAGCACCTCGGCTACTACCCGGGGTTCACGGTCGTGGAGTTCGTCGAGTACTTCGCGCTGCTGAAGGAGATGCCGGCCGCCGCCGTGCCGCGCGCGGTGGCCGCCGCCGTCGAACGGGTCGGCCTGGGCGGGCAGGCCCGCGCGAAGCTGCGGACGCTCTCCGGCGGGATGCTGCGCCGGGTCGGCATCGCGCAGGCGATCGTCAACGAGCCCGACCTGATCCTGCTCGACGAGCCCACCGCGGGCCTCGACCCGGAGCAGCGGGTCTCGTTCCGGGCGCTGCTGCGCGACCTCGGCGGGACCGGCACCGTCATCGTGAGCACGCACCTGGTCGAGGACGTCGGCGCCGCCTGCACCGACGTGGCGCTGCTGCGGCAGGGGAAGCTGGTCTTCCGGGGCACCCCCGGCGAGCTGACCGCGCGGGGCGAGGGCACCGACGCCGCCGGCGACGCCCCGCTCGAACGCGGCTACAGCGCCGTCCTCGCCGCTGCCGCGCAGGCGGGCACCGACCCGGCGCAGGCGCGGCCGTGACGGCCCGGTTGCTGCGGCTGGAGCTGCGCCGCAACGCGATGGTGTGGATGCTGCCGCTGCTCGGCCTGCTGTTCTGGCTCGTCGCGTTCCGGCGCGGCGTCGCGTACCCGCCGCTGTGGAACATCCGCGCGACGAGCATGCAGACCGCCGCCGTGTCGGTGTTCGCGCCGAGCGTCGTCGGGGTCGCGGCGTGGATCGGGTCGCGGGAGGGCCGCCACGGCATGACCGGCCTGCTGACCTCCACCGCCCGGCCGAGGTGGGCCCGGCAGGTCGTCGCCTGGGCCGCCACCACCTGCTGGGCGCTGCTGGCCTACCTGGTGTGTGTCGGCGTCCTGTACGGCGTGACCGCCGCGCAGGGCGCGTGGGGCGGGCCGCTGTGGTGGCCCGCGATCGTCGGCGCCGCGAGCCTGCCGGCGTTCGCCGCGGCCGGGTTCGCCGCCGGGGCGTTGCGCCCGAGCCGGTTCACCGCACCCGTCGCCGCCGTCGGCGTGTTCCTCGCGCTGCAGCTCACCGTCCAGCTCATCCACGGCGACCGCTCGCACTGGCAGATCTCGCCGCTGGTCGCGAACCCCTGGAACCTCGGCGCCGACCAGGGGGTGGCGACGTTCTACCGGTACCTGCCCGACCTGCCGATCGCCCAGCTGCTGTTCCTCGCCGGGTGCACCGCGGCGCTGCTCGGCGTCGTGGGCCTGCCGGCCGGGTCCGGCGGGCCGTGGCTGCGCCGGTCCGCCGCCGCCGTCACCGCCGCCGGGCTGCTCGCCGCCGGGACCGCCGCCGCCCTGGCCGGCACCGCGCGGATCGACCCGCACGGGATGGTCGCCATCCCCGTCCTGCACCGCGCCGCCGACGACCGGCCGGTGCCCTACACCCCGATCTGCGGGGGCGCGCCGGTCCCGGTGTGCCTGCATCCGGCGTACGCGGTGTACCTGCCGGCCGCGGTGGAGGCGCTCGCGCCGGTGCTCGGCGCAATGGCCGGGCTACCCGGCGCACCGGTCCGCGTCACCCAGGCCGCCACGACCTACCGGTCCGGGCCCGGCGGGATCGGCGTGGCGCGATCCGGCGAGGCGTGGAGCCGGACCCCGACGGAGTACCGGCTGCTGCTGCCGAGCCAGCTGCCGGGGCGGACGCTGACGCTGGAGCAGGTCGCCGCGGCGGTACGGGCGGACGCCGGCCACGACATCGTCGCCTCGGTCATCGGCGCGGCCCGCGACGCCACCCCGGCGCAGGACGCGGTCGTCGCCGCCCTGCTCGGCACCCCGGCGTCGGTGACCGACCCGGACGCGGCCGCGGCGGCCCAGCGGCTCGCCGCGCTGCCGCCCGACGCGCGACGGGCCTGGCTCGCCGATCACCTGGACGCGCTGCGCGCCGGCACCCTCACCGTGGAGCAGCTGCCTTGACAGTCCTCCCCGCCCTAAAGGGCGGGGATTCCCTGGGTCACCCCAGGGGGTTCCTGCTTCACCGACGACTGCCTCGTCCGAGAGGACTCTCGTTGAGGTCTTACACCGCCTCCACAGGCGATCACGGAGAGCCCCTCCGCGAGGATGTTGCGGGCCGCGTTGACGTCACGGTCGTGGGTGTGCCCGCACCGGCAGGTCCACGACCGCACGTGCAGCGGCATCCGCTCAGCGAGCGCACCACAGGTCGAGCACAGCTTGGACGACGGGAACCAGCGGTCCACGGCGACCAGGGTGCGGCCGTGCCATCCGGCCTTGTATTCGAGCATGGTGCGGAACTGCCGCCAGGCCGCGTCGGAGACGGCTCGGGCGAGGCGGTGGTTTCGGAGCATGTTGCGGACGGTCAGGTCCTCGATCACGATCGTTTGGTTTTCACGAACGAGTCGAGTGGTCAGTTTGTGCAGGTGGTCACGGCGCCGGTCGGTGATCCGGGCGTGGACGCGGGCGACCTTCAGCCGTGCCTTGGCCCGGTTCGCGGAGCCGTTCTCCTTGCGGGCGAGGTTGCGTTGGGCTCGGGCGAGTGCGGCCCGGTCGCGGCGCTCATGCTTGGGGTTGGTGACCTTCTCCCCGGTGGACAGGCAGAGCAGGCTGTTGAGCCCTGCGTCGACACCGACCGCACCCGTGGCCGCAACGTCGGGGATCACATCGTCGCAGAGCAGGGACACGAACCAGCGGCCAGCGGTGTCCTGGGACACGGTCACCGTGGACGGCGAAGCCCCCTCGGGCAGGGGACGCGACCACACGATGTCCAGGGGTTCGGTCATCTTCGCCAGGGTGAGCCGGCCGTCGCGCCAGCGGAACGCGCTGGTCGTGTACTCCGCCGAGCGGCGCGACCACTTCCTGGACTTGAACGTCGGATACTTGGCACGCTTCGCCCAGAAGTTCGTGAACGCCACCTGCAGGTGGCGCAGCGCCTGCTGCAACGGCACGCAGGAGACCTCGTTGAGGAACGCCAGTTCCTCGGTCTTCTTCCACGCGGTCAGCATCGCGCTGGTGGCGTTGTAATTGACCCGTTCCTGGCGCAGCGTCCACGCCTCGGTCCGGGCCTGCAACGCCAGGTTGTAGACCAGTCGGACACACCCGAACGTCCGAGCAAGCTCGGCGGCCTGCCCGGGGGTCGGGTAGAAGCGGTACCTGAACGCCCGCTTCACAGTCCCGGACACGGCCCACACGATAACGGCCTGGATGGTGAACCTTGCGGTGACACCCGGGCAAACGTCTATCCGCCTTGGCGGCGGATCGGCTTTCCCTGCCCTGCTCCGCAGGAGTTCCGTTTCCTCCCCGGCCTGAAGGCCGGAGTATCCACGGAAGGAATCCGATGACCCCGCCTGGGCAATCCCGCGCCAGACGCGGCTCAGCGCAGTGGTGGCGGGGCGCCGGGGGTGGCGCGGTGCGGCTGGTGTGGCTGCACGCGGTCGGGCGGCGGGTGCCGGGGGCGCTCGCGGTGATCCTGGCCTGCGCCGCCGGGCTGCGGGTCGCGCTGCTGTGGCAGTGGAAGGACTACGGGGCGCTGCAGCTGCCGCTGCTGTTCGAGACCGGCTGCGCGGCGGCGATCGCCGTCGCCGCCGCCAGCCCGTTCGGCGAGCCGGAGCGCGCCGCCGGCGGCCGGCTGCCGTGGCTGCGCCTCGGCAGCGCGCTCGCGCTGACCGCGGTCGCGTCCGGCGCGCTGCTCGCGGCCGGCGGCACGCTCCGGGGCGTGCGTGACCTGGCCGGCCTGGTCGGCGTCGGCCTGCTGTGCGCGGTCCTGCTCGGCGGCGCCCCCGCGTGGGCCGGGCCGCTCGGCTACGCCATGGCCGGCGTGTACGCCCTGTACACCCAGTGGCACGCCCCGGCCCTGACGACACCGTGGATCTGGCCGGGGCGCCCGGCCGGCGACGTCGGCGGTGCGGTCTGCGCCGCACTGGTGTTCGCCGCCGGGACGGCCCTGTTCACGTGGCGCGGCGCCCGCGACATCAGTACCTGAAGCTCGCCACCAGCGTCGACAGCTCCGAGGACATCCGGGCCAGCTCGGCCGTCGTCTGCTGGGACTCGGTGACGCCCTGGCTGGTGACGCGGGACGCCTCGGCGACGCCGGTCATGTTCGCGGCGATCTCGCCCACGCCGGCGGCGGCCTCCGCGACGCTGCGGCTCATCTCGCCGGTCGTGGCCGTCTGCTCCTCGACCGCCGACGCGATCGTCGTCTGGAAGTCGCTGATCCGGCCGATGACCTGCGAGATCTGCTCGATCGCGGCGACCGCGCCGGTCGTGTCGGCCTGGATCGCCTCGACCCGCCGGGCGATGTCCTCGGTGGCCCGGGCGGTCTCCTGCGCGAGGTCCTTCACCTCGGACGCGACGACCGCGAAGCCCTTGCCCGCGTCGCCGGCCCGGGCCGCCTCGATCGTGGCGTTGAGGGCGAGCAGGTTGGTCTGCTCGGCGATGGACGTGATCACCTTGACGACGTTGCCGATCTCCGCCGACGACGCACCGAGCTTGTTCATCGTCGTCGACGTCGACTCGGTGATCGTCACGGCATCGGACGCGACGCGGGCCGCCTCGGTGGCGTTCAGCGAGATCTCCCGGATCGACGCGCCCATCTCCTCGCTGCCGGCCGACACCGTGTCGACGCTGCGGGACACCTCCCCGGCGGCGGCGGACACCGCCTGCGCCTGCACCGAGGTCTCCTCCGCCGACGTGGAGATCTGCGTCGTCACGCCCGACATCTCCTCGGCGGCGCTCGCGAGCGACGTCGCCGAGCCGTCGATGGTGAGCACGGTCTGCCGCAGCCGGACCAGCGCGTTGTCCAGCGCCTGCCCCATCCGGCCCAGCTCGTCGCGGGTCTGGAGTCCGGTGGTGCGGGTGAGGTCCCCCGCCGACAGTGCCTCGCACACCCCTTGGACCCGGTTCAGCGGCCGCACGACGCCCCGCGCGACGATCAGCCCGACGCCGAGCGCGAGCGCGAGCCCGACGACCAGCAGGATGATCGAGTTCCGGCGGCTGCGCTCGTAGCCGGAGCGGGCCGAGGCCGCGGACTTGGCGGCGTCGGCGTTCTCCGCGTCGTTCAGCTCCGCGATGTCCTTGTTGAGGGTCGTGACGATCGGCTGGACCTCCGTGTCGCGGGTCTTCTGCCACGACTTGTAGTCGTTGTTGACGCCGGCGGACAGCTGCTTCGCCTTCACCAGCTGCACCCAGCTCTGCCAGGTGGCCGCGAGGTGGTCGATGGTCGTCGGGTTGCCCGCGGGGAGGCTCTTGCGGTACGCCTCCATCGCCGCGTCGAACGCCTTCAGGTCGTCTTCGAACATCCCGGTGTACTTCGCCACCGTGTCCGCGTCCTGCGAGATCGCCTGGTTGGCCAGGTCGACCCTGGCCTGCGCCGCGGACGCCTTGATCTGCCCGATCGCGGTGACGCTCGCGACGTTGCTGCGGTAGATCCGCTGCGCCGTGTCGCTGGTGTCGGACAGCGACAGCAGCCCGGTCACGCCGACGGCGAGCGCGACCACGGCGGCGACACCGATCGCGAAGAGGATCTTGACGCGGACGCTGAGGTCGGTGAACCAGTTGTGTGTTCCGGCAGGCGAAGTCACCAGGGGCCTCCGAAGTACGAATGAACTCACCCCACCGTACGAAACGCGGCCTTTGCCCGAAGGCGATTCGCGATCATCGCCCGCCCGGGGTGTTGCCTTCGTCATACGGTGGAAGACGCGGCGCCGGCCGGTGTGTTGGCGGCGACATGAGCCGACTCTTCGCTCCGGTGACCCTGCGTGGCGTCACGTTCCCCAACCGCGTCTGGGCGGCGCCGATGTGCCAGTACTCGTCCGCCGACGGGCACCCCACCGACTGGCACCTGGTGCACCTCGGCGGCATCGCCCGCGGCGGCGCCGGCGCGGTCATCGCGGAGGCGACCGCGGTGCGCCCCGACGGCCGGATCACCCCGCAGGACGCCGGCATCTGGAGCGACGGGCAGGCCGCCGACTACGCCAGGATCACCGCGTTCATCCGCGGCCAGGGCTCGGTCCCCGGCATCCAGCTGGCCCACGCGGGGCGCAAGGCGTCGACGTTCGCGCCGTGGCGGGGCAAGGGCAGCGTGCCGGCGACCGAGGGCGGCTGGCCGACCGTCGCGCCGTCGGCGGTGCCGTTCGACGGCTTCGCCACGCCCGCCGAGCTGTCCACCGGCGAGATCGGCGCGCTCGTGCGGGACTGGGCCGCGGCCGCCCGGCGCGCGGTCGACGCCGGCTTCGAGGTCGTCGAGGTCCACGCCGCGCACGGCTATCTGCTGCACGAGTTCCTGTCCCCGCTGTCCAACCTGCGCGCCGACGCCTACGGCGGCGACCTGGCCGGCCGGTCCCGGCTGCTGCTGGAGGTCGTCGACGCGGTCCGCGGCGCGGTGCCGGACCGGCTGCCGCTGCTCGTGCGGGTCAGTGCCACCGACTGGGTCGAGGGTGGTCTCACCGTCGACGAGGTCGCCGAGGTGGCCGCCGTCCTCGCCGGGCACGGCGTCGACCTGGTCGACGTGTCCAGCGGCGGCAACCACGCCGGCCAGCAGATCGTCGTCGGCCCCGGCTACCAGGTGCCGTTCGCCCGGGCGGTCCGCGAGCGTTCCGGCCTGCCGGTGGGCGCGGTCGGGCTCATCACCGAGCCCGCCCAGGCCGAGAAGATCCTCGCCGAGGAGTCCGCCGACGTGGTCTCGCTCGGCCGCGCGCTGCTGCGCGAGCCGTCGTGGCCGCAGCGCGCCGCGCTGGAGCTGGGCGACGACGTCGCGTGGCCGCCGCAGTACCGCGCGGGCCGACCGGCTGTTCCCGTCGTGATCCCCCGTTCATAGCCCGCCGGCGTAGTCGAACCAGTCGAACCGGACGGTGCCGTCGGCGCAGTACATGCCGATGACCCGTCCGGTGAAGCCGCCGGCGACCTCCGTCGACAGGTAGCGGCCGTCGAGCGTGGCGAGCGCGGTGAAGGTCCCGTCGGCGCCCTCCACCCCGAACGCCAGGACGTCGGGTCCGCACCGGGGGTCGTCGGTGGATGCGGGCGCCACGTCGACGCCGAGGACGACGGGTCCGTCCGGCACCGGGCAGGACGCCACCTCGGCGCGCAGCGGCCCGATCCGGGCCAGCACCTTCGCGGTACCGGCGAACACCTCGATCTCGTAGTGGTGGGCCTCGTCGAGGCGGACCACGAGACCGCCGCGGCCCTCCCCCGGGTCGAGCAGCGTCCTGGCCTTGCACGCGAGGTGCTGCTGGCGCCGGGCGACGAGGGTGACGTCCAGGTCGTCCAGCGACCCGCCGGCCGCGTGCAGCGTCAGCCAGCCGGGCCGGTCCGGGCTCGTGGAGGGCGGCCGCCGCAGCGAGACCCACCGCGGATGCATGGGGCCGTCGAAGTCGTCGCGGACCGGCTCGGCGGCGGCGGGGTACAGCGGCCAGCCCACGGCCGGCAGGTCCAGGGTCAGCGGACCGGCGACCGGCCAGCCGTCGACCCAGCGCACCGGCGCGAGGTGCGTCTCCCGGCCGAGGACGTGCCAGCCGGGTGAGCCGCCGCCGGGGCGCACCCCGAGCAGCACCATCCACCAGGAGCCGTCGGGCGCCTGCACGAGGTCGGCGTGGCCGGTGTTCTGGATCGGGTGGTCGGTCCCCCGGTGGGTGAGGATCGGGTTGAACGGGCACGGTTCGAACGGCCCGGACGGCGACGGGCCGCGCGCGACCGACACGGCGTGGCCGCGCTCGGTGCCGCCCTCCGCCAGCAGCAGGTACCAGTGGTCGCCGATCCGGTACAGGTGCGGCGCTTCCGGCGCCTTCGCCCCCGGCGTGCCCGACCAGATCCGCTGCGGTTCGCCGAGCACGGACCCGGTCGCGGTGTCGAGGCGCACCTGGGAGACGCCGGCGACCGTGCACCAGCAGGTGCCGTCGGCGTCCCACGCGAGGTCGGGGTCGATGCCGGCGACGTCCGGCAGCGGGATGGGCTCCGACCAGGGCCCGGCCGGGTCGGTGGCGGTGTAGAGCTGGTTGCCGCCGGCGCTGACGTTGGTGACGACGAGCCAGAACCGGCCGTCGTGGTGGCGCAGGGTGGGCGCGTAGAGGCCGCCGGAGGACCGGGTGCCCGGCGGCAGTGGCAGCTGGCTCGGCCGGTCGAGCGCGTTGCCGATCTGCGTCCAGTGCACCAGGTCCCGGCTGTGAAAGATCGGCACGCCGGGGAAGTACTCGAAGCTGGAGCAGGCCAGGTAGTAGTCGTCGCCAGCCCGGCAGACGCTCGGGTCCGGGTGGAAGCCGGCAACGACTGGGTTGCTCAGGTCGCTCGTCATGCGGTGACCCTTCCAAGGCGTTGACAGTGGGGCCTGGGCGGGGGTCTATTATTCGACTGAACGTTTGGTTAGTTTTCGTTGCTTGTCCGCTGGCCTTCCGTTGGTCCAGTTCCGCTGGTCTTCCGTTGGTCCAGTTCCGTTTGGTCTCGTTGG
Organism: Dactylosporangium sp. CA-152071; assembly: GCF_050936335.1. Taxonomy (NCBI): domain Bacteria; kingdom Bacillati; phylum Actinomycetota; class Actinomycetes; order Micromonosporales; family Micromonosporaceae; genus Dactylosporangium; species Dactylosporangium sp. CA-152071. The sequence goes on from NZ_JBNJMZ010000002.1 coordinate 1,103,575, forward strand.
TCGAGGAGAGCCGCATGCCCAGTCCGATGCTCCGGAGCCACGTCCTCGGCGCCTGGCACACCGCTGACGACGACGGCAAGGCCGTCCACGACGCGGTCACCGGCGAGGAGATCGCGCGGGTCAGCTCCAGCGGCGTCGACTTCGCCGCCGCCCTCGACTACGGCCGGCGCACCGGCGGCCCGGCGCTGCGGGAGCTCACCTTCCACCAGCGCGCCGCCCTGCTCAAGGCGCTCGGCCTGCACATCCGCGAGCAGCGGGAGCGGCTCTACGCCGTGTCCGCCAGGACCGGGGCGACGCTCGGCGACTCCAAGTTCGACGTCGACGGCGGCATGGGCGTCCTGCTCTCGTACGCCAGCAAGGCCAAGCGCGAGCTGCCCAACGACACGGTGTACGTCGACGGCCCAGTCGAGCCGCTCGGCAAGGGCGGGACGTTCCTCGGCCAGCACGTCTGCGTGTCGCTGCGCGGCGTCGCGGTGCAGATCAACGCGTTCAACTTCCCGGTCTGGGGCCCGCTGGAGAAGTTCGCGCCGGCATTCCTGGCCGGCGTCCCCACCATCGTCAAGCCGGCCACGCCGACCGCGTTCCTCACCGCCGAGCTCATCGAGGTCATCGTCGAGTCCGGCATCCTGCCCGCCGGCGCCCTGCAGTTCGTCGCCGGCGGCCTCGGCGACACGTTCGACCACCTCACCGGCCAGGACCTCGTCTCCTTCACCGGCTCCGCGTCGACCGCACAGCTGCTGCGCACCCACTCCGCGCTGGTCCGCAACGCGGTGCGGTTCAACGCCGAGGCCGACTCGCTCAACCTGTCGGCGCTCGGCCCCGACGCCGTCCCCGGCACGCCCGAGTTCGACCTGTTCGTCAAGGCTCTCGTCGCCGAGATGACCGTGAAGGCCGGCCAGAAGTGCACCGCGATCCGGCGGGCCTTCGTACCGTCAGGGCTGGTCGAGGCCGTGGTCGAGGCGGCGACCGCCCGGCTCGCGAAGACCGTCGTCGGCAATCCGGCCGCGGAAGGTGTACGGATGGGCGCCCTCGCCAGCCTCGACCAGCGCGACGAGGTCCGGCGCAGCGTCGGGGCGCTCACCGGCGCCGGCCGGATCGTCTACGGCGACCCGGAGAAGGTCGACGTGCTCGCCGCCGACCCGCGGCGCGGCGCGTTCCTGTCCCCGATCCTGCTCGTCGGCGACCCCGACCGGGCCGAGCCGCACGAGGTCGAGGCGTTCGGCCCCGTCGCCACCGTCATGGCCTACGACACCACCGACCAGCTCGTCGAGTACGCCGCCCGCGGCCAGGGCAGCCTCGCCGGCTCGGTCGTCACCGCCGACACCGCGTTCGCCCGCGACGTCGTCCTCGGCGTCGCCCCCTGGCACGGCCGACTGCTGATCCTCAACGACCGCGACGCCAAGGAGTCCACCGGCCACGGCTCGCCGCTGCCGATGCTCGTCCACGGCGGCCCCGGCCGCGCCGGCGGCGGCGAGGAGATGGGCGGCATCCGCGGCATCCTGCACCACATGCAGCGCACCGCCGTCCAGGCCGACCCGGACACGCTAGCCGCGGTCACCGGCCGCTGGGTCGCCGGCGCGCAACGGCACGTCGACGACGTCCACCCGTTCCGCAAGAACCTCGCCCAGCTGCGCCCCGGCGACACCGTCGTCGCCGGCCCGCGCCGCGTCACGCAGGAGGACGTCGAGCACTTCGCCGAGTTCACCGGCGACACGTTCTACGCCCACATGGACGCCGAGGCCGCCGCCGCCAACCCGCTCTTCGGCGAGCGCGTCGCGCACGGGTACCTCGTCGTCAGCCTCGCCGCCGGCCTCTTCGTCGATCCCGACCCGGGCCCCGTCCTGGCCAACTTCGGCGTCGACTCGCTGCGCTTCCTGTCCCCCGTCAAGTTCGGCGACGAGCTCACCGTGACGCTGACCTGCAAGCAGATCACCCCGCGCGAGTCCGCCGACTACGGCGAGGTCCGCTGGGACGCCGACGTCACCCGCCAGGACGGCGAGTCCGTGGCGAAGTACGACGTGCTCACCCTGGTCGCGAAGCCGGCCGGGTGAGCGTCTCGGGCCGCTCCGGCCGACGCCGCAGCGCAGCGGGGGCGGCGGCATGAGCGGCCAGCTTCGCGTCTCGGCCCGCTCAGGTCGACGCCGCAGCGCGGCGGGGGTGGCGGCATGAGCGACGCCGTCGAGCTCGGGCAGCGCCCCGGCCGCGGCCGCCCACCCCGGTACAGCCGCGACGAACTGATCGCGAAGGTCGTCACGGTCTTCAACGAGCGCGGCTACGAGGCCACCTCCATGGAGGACCTCGCCCGCGCGACCGGCCTGAACAAGTCCTCCTTCTACCACCACTTCACCGGCAAGGAGGAGCTGCTCGGCCTCGGCGTCGGCCGCGCCCTCGACGCCCTCACCGCGGTGCTCGCCGAGCCCGGGTCACTCTCCGGCCGCCCGGCGCAGCGTCTCGAACACGTGCTGCGCCGCACCGCCGAGGTCCTCCTGGCCGAGCTGCCGTACGTCACCCTCCTGCTCCGCGTCCGCGGCAACACCACCGTCGAGCGCGACGCCCTCCACCGCCGCCGCGACCTCGACACCCGCGTCGCCGCCATGGTCCGCGCCGCCGCCGACGCCGGCGAGATCCGCGCCGACATCGACCCCCGCCTCGCCACCCGCCTCCTCTTCGGCATGGTCAACTCCATCACCGAGTGGTACCGCCCCGACCCCTCCCGCCCTTCCCCCGCCCCCGACATCGCCTCCGCCGTCGTCACCCTCACCCTGCACGGCCTCTCCACCCAGCCCGCCCCCTGAACCGCGCCACCGCGACCTGCTACACCGGTGAGTCCCGCAGCTTGGCCGCCACCGCACTGACCATGCCCCAGCCGTCGTATCTGACGTGCGTGGCATCGGCCGGCCGCCAGCCACGGTCGAGCGCCTCATCCAGCAAGGCCCGCACCACTCCAGGCCGGTGCAGGTTCAGGTAGTCCTCGCCGCGGACCACCCCACCCGAGTGCAGGACACCGTCCGGCACCAGCCGCCCCGTCCCCGTCTTGAACACCACTTCCAAGCGCCCCCGCGCCCCGTCCTGCCACACCGCCAACCGCTCGGTGCAGTCGCGGTACAGCGACCCCCCACCCACACTCTCGACACGGTGGTGATGCGCCAGTGACCACCCGTACGTCACCGAACCGACCATCAGCACCCGGGCACTCTTCCGACGAGGCACCACGGCAGCCTAGGCGAAAGGACCGCCTCGCCGTCCGTCACCGACCCCATCCCGAGGCGCTCCAGAACCCGGCTGCGGCCGGCTCACAGGTCCTGCGTCCACACTCCCTTCGGATGAACGTCAGGCGGCAGCCAGAGCTGCGGCTGGCGAGCGCGCACGACGTCCTCGCTGCCGGCGTCCCACGTGCAGCGACCGTTGCGGTCCGGCCACACGACCTGAAGCATCGGGATCGGGGGCCGCCGGTAGAACGCGATGGCGCGGCCGAAGAAGGGGCGAAACCACCGCAGATTCACGGTCCTGAGGTGCACGGGCCACCGCTCGATCACGTCGTCGAGCGCCTGTCCGGCCTCGACGGGCGGACCGGCCACGGCCCGCCGCCCGATGTCGTTGAGGCAGGTCCGCATCAACTCGACGTCCAACCCGAACATGGCAAGCTCCGGCAGCCGGTGACTGTGCCACAGCCCGATCGTGTACGCCCACCCTGGACCCTGCTCGTCCTCGGGCACCATGAGCACGCTCCAGCCGTGCTCCAGCACGTGCCCGACGGTGCCGGCCTCGGCCGGATCGCGCTCGTCCCGGTCGCCGTAGTCATGGCAGATGACACAGCGACAACCTGCCTGCTCGTTCCTCACGCCCGTGAGCGTAGGCCTCCACAGCCCCCTGGTCCGCGGCGACACCGTCGATCACGTCACCGGCCGGCGAGCGAAGCGGGCGTGCCAGGCGTCGAGCAGACACACATCGAGCACCAGAAACGGCTGGCCGGCACTGTCGATCTCGATCCTCAGAAGGGTCTCGCCGGCTCTGCACCGCAGCATCAGGCGTCTCCGCGGTGAAGAAAGTCGGGGCTGCCGAGCCGCGCATCGAACGCTGCCGAGACGGCGGGGGTGACGCCCGCCTTTTGCAGAGCCGAACCTCTGGCGTTGAAGTTCGGCGGCTGGACGGGGAACGTCGCTGCGCCAGCCGCCGCAGGGCAGTCCGCACTGCTCGATGAGCTCCTTGAATCGCTACGTGTCACAAAGGTGTCGACATCGCTCCGGCGCGCTACGGACCGGTCGCCTCGGTGACCGCCGTCTCCTCCATGCCGAAGAGCAGGGCCTCGGCCGTCGCGGGCGCGACGTGGTGGGTGTCGATCTCGATCCTCAGGAGGATCTCACCGGCCGAGCCGAATACCGTGCCGTCGTCGACGTTGAGGAAGATCCGGGCGTACACCTCGTCGCGCTTGATCGGCCAGCGCATCGTCGTGCGCGGCAGCGCGGCCCGGATGTCGGCGGGGTGGACGACCTCGGGGCGGAGCGGGCCGCGGCGGTCGTTGTAGAAGCTTTCGAGGTCGAGTTCCGGGCCTCGCTCGCGGACCACCTCGGCGGTGATCTCCTCGAGGCGGACGCGGTCGTAGTACCCGTACTTGTGTGCCGTCATCGCGGCCCGCCGGACCCGGTCCAGCGCCTCGGCGAACGGCTGCCCGGCGACGTCCATGCTGCACAGGCTGGTCTGCGACACCGGCCCGACGACCGCGGCCAGCCCCGGGCGGAACCGGTTGCTGGTGACGAGCCGGGTCGCGACCGGGTTCACGCCGCCGACGCGGGCCATCGTCACCGCGTAGACGGTCTGCATGATCGCGGCCGGGTCGACCTGGGTTCGAGCGGCGAGGGTGCGGAGGGCGAGTTCGAGGGCGACGGAGGTGAGCTCGCCGCGCCAGTACCGCGGCTGCCGCGGGTCGCCGTCGCCCGTCAGCCGACGCAGCGGGATGGCCCGCATCGTGTTCGCCCAGTGCCGGATCGCGGACGCGCTCTGCCGCTGCCCGGCTGGCGAGCGCTGCCATCGCACCTGATCCAGGGCCTGCAGTCCGTCGACCGGCGCGGTTTCGTGGCGCGCGCTCTCGGCCAGCATGACCGCCGATCCACCGCCGTCCGTGACGAGGTGGCTCATGATGGCGACCAGGTGTGTCGGCGTACCGTGCTGCTCGACGACCGCCATCCGGACCGGCCACTCGGCGGCGAGGTCGAGGTCGGTCTCCTCGTAGCGGCGCTGGACGGCCCGCCCGGCATCCAAGGGGTCGCCGTCCCCCGCGTCGACGACCTCCAGCTCGATCGTGCCGGCAGCGTGCACCACTTGCCGGGGCGTGCCGTCGGCCTCGAACTTCAGCCGGGTACGCATCGACGGGTACCGGGACATGAGGTACCGCAGCTGCTCGACCGCGTCCTCGAGGGTGTGCCCCGCGGGCAGCGGCAGCGTCCCGCCGATCGGCATCCAGGTCTTCTGATCGACGAGGGCATGCCAGATCTCCCGCTGCCCCCACGACAGCTCGTCCTCACCGGAACCTTCGCCCGCGAACTCCACGGAGATCATGCGCCTCATCCACCGGATCGTAGGACCCTTTTTTCGAGTCGCAAATCAACCCGCTCCTCTTCCATCCCATCGGCCGAGGCGCACTCCAGCGATCGGCCCATGGACGGCAGGCGCTGGCTCGTTCATGAACAGTTCGCTCAGCGCGGCGATCAGTTCGGCGTACTCAGCGTCGCGGTGAACTGACCGGAACGTCGGTCACGTCCAATACCGGCTGGCCCCGCAGGGTCAGCAGGCCGTTGAGCACGTCGACGGTGGCCTGCCAGTCGGCGCGGCCGCGCAGCCCGGCGGCGAGCAGCGTCGGCGGGACGTGTCCCGCGTGCAGCAGCCGCTGCCACCCGTTGACGTTCCAGGCCGACGATCTGCAGCCCGTAGAAGCGGTCCTCCTGCCGCGGCCGCAGGATCAGCTCACCGGAGCCGGCGGCGAGGTACAGCGCCCGCACGTCCTCGGGCAGCGCCGCACCGAGCCGCGATTCGGCCGCCGCCAGCGCCGCCAAGCTCGCCGGCCGGGCCTCCGGCAGCAGCTCGCGCACCAGCGCCGTAACCGCGTCCGGGTCGGCGCCTGGCGACACGGTGACGCCGTCGTGGTGCACGGGTGTGCGGCGGAACGGCTCCGGGTCCGCGCCGGGCACGAGCGTGACCACTTCCAGGACCTGGTTGCCCATCCCGAACGTGACCTGCGGCGCCGCGGCCACGATGCTGACCATCCCGTCGCCGGTGCTCCTGGCCACGGCCCGGATCGCCACGCCCGCCCCGTCGACCAGGGCGGCGATCGGGCCGAGCGCGTCCATCGGCCGCTCACCCCGGGCGAGGTCCAGCCCGTTCCGGCCCGGGTCGCCGTCGTAGTTGGTCGAACCGCCGTACGCGCCGGACGACACGGAGCCGACGAACTCGGTCTCCCGGACATCGGGCGGGGAGCTGCGCAGCAGCGCCTCCACCAAGGGACGCCAGACGGCCGGCTCGTGCAGCGGGTTGTCGACCACCCGCCGACCCTAGCTTGTTGTCAGCCTGCGGGCCGTTGATGGCGAATGCGCGCCGTCGATCGACGAGGACCGGCTGACGGGCCGGGAACACCCAGGGCCGGTTGGGTGGGGATAATCGGCGAACTCATGGCGGCCGCTTGCCCGAAGGAGACCCGGTGAACCGCGACTCGGCCTCGACTCAGTACGAGCGGCTGCGCGGCGATATCGTCGCCGGTCGGATCGCGCCGGGCACGGTGCTGCTCGAGACCGTGCTCGCGGAGCGGCTCGGGGTGTCGCGGACGCCGGTTCGTGAGGCGCTCGCGATGCTGGAGCGGGACGCGTTGCTGGAGCGGGACCGGCGCGGGTACCGGGTGCGGACGCGGAGCCCCGAGGAGCTGCTGGAGATCTACGAGGCCCGTATCGCGCTCGAGTCGACGTGTGCGGCCGCGGCGGCCGGGCGGCGTTCGGCGTTCGATCTGGCCCGGCTGCGCCACCTGACCGGCGAGGCGGCCGCGGCCGGTGATCCGGCGCGGCTGCGCGAGTTGCACGCGGCCTGGCACAGGGCACTGCGCGTCGCGGCGGGCAACGCCACGATCATCGAGCTGCTGGAGCGGCTTGACACGCTGCTGGCCGTGTACGACGACGCGGAGCCGACGTTGTCCGACCGGGATGAGGCCGCGACCGAGCACGGGCGGGTGGTCGACGCGATCGAGGCCGGTGACGCCGAAGCGGCGCGGCGGACCCTGGCCGCCCACCTGGACCGGTCCCGCGAGGCCCGTCTGGCGCGGCTCGCCGCCGGGGCGTAGTCCGGCCGAGCAAGAAACGTCACAGGTCAAAGCCTCTTGCCCGAGCGTCGACGCGTGTATACGCTCGCGCTAATTTCCTAGCAATCCTGTCTGAATAATGGAGTAATCATGTTCCGCAGGCTGGTCGTGGCGGTGGCGTCGGTGACGCTGCTGGCCGCATGCAGCAGCACCGGCTCGTCCGGCGACGGCGGGGCGTCCGGCGCCCCCGTGCGCGGCGGCACGGTCGTATTCGCCACCGACGTCGAGCCCACCTGCCTGGACCCGGCGGCCCCGAGCCAGATCGCCACCCAGATCCTGCAGCGCAACGTGTACGACTCGCTGATCCACCAGGACGCGAAGGGTGCCTTCCACCCCTGGTTGGCCAGTTCGTGGGACGTCTCGGCCGACGGCACGACATACACCTTCCACCTGCGCGACGGCGTGACGTTCCACGACGGCACGAAGTTCGACGCGACCGCCGCCAAGGCGACCTTCGACCACTTCACCGACCCCGCGACCAAGGCGCCGCTGGCCGGCTCGCTGCCGTTCGCGTCGGCGACCGCGACCGACCCGGGCACGCTGGTGGTCAAGCTCAAGTCGCCGTTCGCCCCGTTCCTGCAGCTGGTGTCGTTCTCCGTGCTCGGCATCCAGTCGCCGGCGGCGCTCGCGAAGGGGCAGGCCGCGCTGTGCGCCGGCGGGCCGGGAGCGGCCGTGGGCACCGGGCCGTTCACCACGGCCGCGTACTCCAAGGGGCAGAGCCTCACCTTCGCACGGTACGACGCCTACAACTGGCCGCCGGAGGGCTCGGCGCATCAGGGCGCCGCGTACCTGGACAAGGTCGAGGTCCGGTTCCTGCCGGAGAACGCGATCCGGGTCGGCGCGGTCAGCAGCGGCCAGGCCCAGCTCGCCGCGAACGTGCCGCCGGTGACCGCGGCCGCGTTCGAGGCCGGCGGCGGGGTGCGGGTGCTCAGCGCGGCCGCGGCCGGAACGCCGTTCACCGCCTACCTCAACACCACGCGGGCGCCGTTCGACGACGTCAAGGTGCGCCAGGCGTTCCAGCGCGGCATCGACATCGACAGCATCGTCAAGGCGGTCTACGCGGGCCGTTTCCCGCGCGCCTGGAGCCCGCTCACGCCCAGCACGCCGTACTCGTACGACAGCGCGCTGGAGAACAGTTGGCCGCAGGACGTGACGCTGGCCAACCGGCTGCTCGACGAGGCCGGCTGGAACCAGAAGGACTCGCAGGGCTACCGCACCAAGGACGGCAAGCGCCTCGCCGCGGTCTGGGTCCAGAACAGCACCGTCATGCGCGAGCAGCGCGACGTCGTCGCCCAGGCCGTCGCCGACAACGCCAAGAAGCTCGGTTTCGAGGTGACCGTGCAGGGCCTCGACGCCGGCACCTTCTCGGCCCGGGCCAAGGCCGGCGACTACGACATCACCGACCAGAGCAACCAGCGGGCCGACCCGGACATGCTCTACAACGTGTGGTCGTCGAAGTTCGCGGCGACCAAGGGCGGCGCCAACTACGCCAACGTCACGGACCCGCAGGTCGACCAGTGGCTCAGCCAGGGCACCACGGCGCTGCGGCAGGAGGACCGGCCGGCGGCCTACAAGCCGCTGCAGCAGTGGGTCATCGACAACGCCGCCGCGGTGCCGATCTACGTCCCGCAGTACCTCCTCGGCGCCTCCAACGCCGTGCAGGGCGTGCAGTTCACCGTCTCCGGGTACCCGGACTCCTTCTACACCGTGTGGCGGACCAAGTGAGCAACGACGACTTCGAGTCCTGGCTGGCCGCGCGCGCCGAGGAGGTGGCCGGCCCGGCCGGCCACACCGCCCTGACCGGCACGTACCCGGTCGCCGATCCGCTCGTCATCGACGGCGCGCCCGGCACCTGGAGCGTCCAGGACGGCCGGCTCGCCGTCACCGTCGAGCCGGGCGCGCCGCTGACCAAGGACGGCGTGCCGGTGACCGGTACCGCCTTCGTCGAGGGCGACCTCGAGGCGCCCGGCGTGACGATCCGGACGTTCGTGCGGGAGGACGGGCCGGTGGTGCGCACGTACGAACACGCCGCGCCCGGCCGGACGGGTTTCGCCGGCATCGACCGGTACCCGTACGACGAACGCTTCCGGGTCCCGGCGACGTTCGAGCCGTTCGCCGTGCCCGAGGCCACCCCGATCCCCTACCAGCGCGACGACGTCCTGCGCGCGCACGTCGTGCCGGGCGAGTTGGCGTTCACCCTCGCCGGCACCGAGCACCGGGTGCGGGCGTTCGAGGGCCATGGCGGCCTGTGGTTCGTGTTCGCCGACGCGACGACCGGCGTGAGCACGTACCGGCCCGGCCGCTTCGTCGAGGCCCGCGGGACGCCGGAGGGGTACGTGGTGGACTTCAACCGCGCGTACCTGCCGCCGTGCGCGTTCTCCGACTGGTACAACTGCCCGCTGCCGCCCCGGGAGAACGTGCTGACGACGGCGGTCGAGGCGGGCGAGCGGTCGGTGCAGCGCCGTGCGCACCCGGTCTGACGGCGGCCGCCTCGCCCGCCGGGCGGCGATCGCGGTCGTGCAGCTGTGGGGCGCCGCCACGCTGTGCTTCGCGATGCTGCACCTGATCCCCGGTGACCCGGTCGACATCATCATGGGCAACCAGGCGCTGGTGTCGCCGGAGCTCAAGGCTCAGGTGCGCGCCGAGTACGGGCTGGACGACCCGGTGGTGGTGCAGTACCTGCGGCTGCTGGGCGAGCTGGTCCGCGGCGATCTCGGCACGTCCTACCAGCTGCAGCGGCCGGTGTGGGGCGCCCTGGCCGAGCAGGTGCTGCCCACCGCCGAGCTCGCGGGGGCAGCACTGCTGCTCGCGGTCCTGCTGGCGGTGGGCGCGGCGGTGCTGGTCCCCGAGCGCAGCCGGGTCGCCCGGACGGTGTTCTCCGGGCTGGAGATGGTCGCCGTGTCGCTGCCGCAGTACTGGCTGGGCATCCTGCTCATCACATTCCTGTCGCTGCGCTGGCACCTGTTCCCGGTCATCGAGGCCGGCACCTGGCGCAGCCTCGTGCTGCCGGCCGTCGCGGTCGCCCTGCCGATCGCCGGCACCCTCGCCCAGGTGCTGCGCGAGGAGATGGACACCGCCCTCGCCCAGCCGTTCGTCACCGCGGCCAGGGCCCGCGGCGCCGGCGCGCTGGCCGTGCGGACCGGCCACGCACTCCGGCACTGCCTGGTCCCGGCCACCACACTCACCGGCTGGTTCATCGGCAGCCTCCTCGGCGGGTCGGTCCTCATCGAGCAGGTGTTCGGCCGGCCCGGGCTCGGGCAGGTCGCGCTGACCGCGGTGACGAACAAGGACCTGCCGATGGTCACCGGCGTCGTCATGCTGGCGGCCGCCGTGTTCGTGGTCGTGAACCTGCTCGTCGAGGTCTCCTACCTCGTCATCGACCCGAGGGTGCACCGCGATGGGACGTAGGCTCACCGTCGCCGCGGCGGCGCTGGTCGTGCTGGCCGCCGTGACCGCCGCGCTGTGGCCGCAGCTGTTCACCGGTCACGATCCGAACGCGACCGATCCCCTGGCCTCGTTCCGGCCGCCCGGCGCCGGGCACTGGTTCGGCACCGACCAGCTCGGCCGGGACCTGTTCGCCCGGGCCGTCCACGGCGCCCGGCACTCACTGCGGATCGCCGCCGGTACGACCCTCGTCGCGCTGCTCGTGGCGGTGCCGGTCAGCGTCCTGGCCGCGCTCGGCGGCCGGTTCGCCGACAGCGTCATCAGCCGCGTCCTCGACGTGCTGCTGTCGTTCCCGGCGCTGCTGCTGGCCCTCGTCGTCGTCACCATCGTCGGCCGCGGCGAGCTGAGCCTGCTCCTGGCGATCGGCCTGGCCGACATGCCCGGCTACGCCCGCCTGCTGCGCTCCCGGCTGCTCGTGGTCCGCACCGCCGGCTACGTCGAGGCGGCCACCGGACTCGGCGTCGGCCCGTGGACGTCGCTGTGGCGGCACATCCTGCCCAACGCGGCCGGTCCGCTGCTGGTGACCGCCACCCTCGGCCTGGGCGTGGCCGTCATCTTCGCCTCCGGGCTCAGCTTCCTCGGCCTCGGCACCCAGCCACCGACCCCGGAGTGGGGCGCGATGCTCGCCGAGGGCCGCTCGACGCTCGCCGTCGCCTGGTGGGCCGGGGTCTTCCCGGGCCTGCTCATCACCCTCACCGCGGTCGCCGTCACCATCGTCGGCCGCAATCAGCGCAACCGTTTCGGCGTCGGCTCGGTCCGGCCGTGAACCCTTCTGGAGGTGTCCCCGTGCCGACCGACCGCTACGGGCAGCGTGTGTCCACAGTGGACCCGGCGGCCGCCGCGGCCTACTTCGACGCCGTCGACGCGTACCTGGTCCTCGACGACGCCGCCGCCGACGGTTTCACCAAGGCGATCACGCTGGATCCCGGCCTCGCCGTCGCCCACCTCGGCCTCGGGCTGAGCCTGGCGGCGGCCGGGCGGGACGGCGAGGCCCGCGAGGCGTTCACCGCCGCCGTCCGGCTCCGCCGCGAGCACCCCGAACGGCTCAGCCCGCGGGAGGCCCGCCAGATCGACCTCGTCACCGCGCCGCCGGCCAACCTGGCCGCGTACGCCGAGCATCTCGAGGCCCACCCCGGCGACCTGCTCGTGCTCGGGTTCGCCGCCGGCCTGCTCAGCGGCCGGCGGATCGCCGCGGGCACCGGCCGCGAGGGCGTCCTCGCGCTCGCCGCCGCGTCGGCCACCGCCTTCCCGCAGGACTGGGCCGTCGCCGGGATCCGCGCGCTGGACCTGGAGGAGGCCTGGCAGTTCGCCGAGGCGGAGCGGGCGGCCGAGCGTTCGCTGCAGGACCGGCCGGACAACCGGGCCGCCTGCCACGGGTACGTCCACGTCCTGCACGAGACCGGGCGCATCGGTGCCGTCGAGTCGTTCCTCAACGGCTGGTTCGGCACCCGGCACCCCCACTCGCCGCTGCAGACGCACCTGCGCTGGCACCACGCGCTCGTGGCCCTCGAGAACGACGACCCAGAGCTCGGACTGCGGCGCTACCACGCCGCCATCGACCCTCGCATCTCCACCCGCCGAACCACACTCGTCGACGCCGCCGCCGTGCTGTGGCGGCTGAACATCGACTGCCACCCCGGCCTGCCGTGGGAGCCGGTCGCAGAGCTGGCCCGCGCCCAGGTGGCTGGCCCGCGCGGCGCGCTGTTCGACGTCCACGCCGCCCTCGCGCTCGCCGCCGGCGACCGCGCGGCCCTGGCCGGGCTCCGCGCCACCTGGGAAGCCGAGACCGCGCGGCCCAACCGCGACGTCGTCCTCGCCGTCGTCGACGGGATCGCCGCGCACGCCGACGGCCGCTACGACGTGGCCGCCCGGCACCTCGGCGGTGTCGTCGCGGCGGTGGCCCTGGTCGGCGGGAGCCGCCTGCAGCAGGACATCGTCGTGGACACGCTGTGCGACGCGCTGGCCCGCAGCGGGCAGGCCGCCCGGGCCGCCGACATCCTGCAGGACCGCAAGCACCGGCGCCGGTCGCGACGTGACGAGCGCTGGATCGCCGACCTGCGCCGGGATTCCGCGGCGGCACCGCGATGAGCCCCGACCCGGTCCTGGCCGCCGACGACCTGCGCGTCACGTTCCGCACTGCTCGCGGTGCCGTCGAAGCGGTCCGGGGCATCTCCTTCACCCTCCACAAGGGACAGTGTCTGGCCATCGTCGGCGAGTCAGGGTCCGGCAAGAGCGCCACCGCCCGTGCACTGCTCGGCCTGGCCGGCCCGGCCGCTTCCGTCACCGCTGCCACGCTGCGGCTCAGCGGGCGGGACCTGAGCACGCTGACCGAGGCCCAATGGCGACGCCTGCGCGGCCGCGACATCGGGCTCGTCCCACAGGACGCGCTCGGCTCGCTCAACCCGCTGCACCGGGTCCACCGCGACGTCGGGGAGCCGCTGCGCCGGCACCGGCTGATCCCGCGTGCGCTGCGGCCCGGCCGGGTCGTCGAGGCGCTCGCCGGCGCCGGGGTGCCGGAGGCGGCCGTGCGGGCGCAGCAGTACCCCCACCAGCTCTCCGGCGGTCTGCGCCAGCGGGCCCTGATCGCCTCTGCCACCATCGCCGGGCCCCCGGTCCTCGTGGTCGACGAGCCGACCACGGCCCTCGACGTCACCGTCCAGGCCCAGGTGCTCCTCGAGCTGGAGGCCCTGAAGGCCGGCGGCACCGCGCTGCTCATGATCAGCCACGACCTGGCCGTGGTGGCCCGGATGGCCGACCACATCCTGGTGATGCGCGACGGCGTCGTCGTGGAGTCGGGACCGCCGGCAGCGGTGCTCGGGGCAGCTCGCCACCCGTACACGCGCCAGCTCCTCGCCGCGGTTCCCACCGGCCGGCCCCACCGCGACCCGGGCGGGGAAGCCCGCCCGGCACTGCTGGAGGTCCAGGGGATCAGCAAACGGTACCGCCGCCCCGACGGCACCGACCACGCCGCCGTGCGCGACGTCTCGTTCACCGTCACCGCCGGACGCACGCTCGGCGTCGTCGGCGAGTCCGGCTCCGGCAAGAGCACCGTGGCCCGCATCGCCCTCGGCCTGTTGCGGCCCGACGAGGGCGACGTCCGCTTCGCCGGCGCCCGGTGGAGCTCGGTGCCGGAGCGGCTCCGCCGCCCGCAGCGCGGCCGCATCCAGCTCATCCAGCAGGACCCGCTCGGCGCGTTCGACCCCCGCTTCACCGCCGGCCGGGTCATCGCCGAAGCGCTGCGGTCCGAGCGCGACCGGACCGCCCGGCGCCGGCGCGTCGGCGAGCTGCTGGAGGCCGTCGGCCTGCCCGCGTCACTGGCCGCCCGCGGCCCCGCCGAGATGTCCGGGGGCCAGCGCCAGCGCGTCGCGATCGCCCGGGCCCTGGCCACCGGCCCCGAGCTGCTGGTCTGCGACGAGCCGGTGTCCGCCCTGGACGTCTCCATCCAGGCTCAGATCCTCGCGCTGCTGGCGGACCTGCAGGCGCAGCGCGGCCTGGCGATCCTGTTCATCTCGCACGACCTGGCCGTGATCCGGCAGATCAGCGACGAGGTGCTGGTGATGAAGGACGGCGCCGTGGTGGAACGCGGCCCGGCCGACGACGTGTTCGACCGCCCCGTCGAGCCTTACACCCGCGAACTGCTCGCCGCCGTTCCCACGCTGCCGGTGTACCCGTAGCGCAGCCCGTTCACCGTTCCGCGACGGTCCGGGTGTCGTAGGCCGCACGGGATCGTTCCACTTCGGCCACGTTCTCCCTGCCCCAGGCGATCATCGGCTTGACCGCTTCGTGGAGGGCGACGCCCATCTCGGTCAGCTGGTACTCGACGTGTGGGGGCATGACCTCGAGCACCGCACGGACGAGGATGCCGTCGCGTTCCAGATTGCGCAGGGTGACGGTCAACATCCGCTGGCTGACGCCGTCCAGGCCGCGCTTGAGCTCGCTGAACCGTCTCGGCCCCGCGTCCAGCATCGAGATGACGAGCAGTGACCACTTGTCCTCGATCAGCGGTCGGCATCCGCTGCGCATGGTTACCTCCAGAGAACCGAGGCACCGGAATGTGCCTGATTGCCCGCTGCACGACATCCGTCAGAACATGAGGGAACTCCCAAGAAACACCCTCACAGCGAAGGATAGGCATGTCCACTTACGTCCTCATCCATGGCGCGTGGCACAGCGGGGCGGCCTGGGACCGCGTCGTGCCGCTGCTGAGCGCCGCCGGCCACCGGGTGCTCGCACCGACCCTGACCGGCTACGGCGACCGCATCCACCTCCTCAGCCCCGAGGTCGGACTCGACACACACATCGACGACGTCGTGCGGCTGCTCGACGACCAGGACGACGTCGTCCTCGTCGGCCACAGCTACGCCGGCATGGTCATCACCGGGACAGCGAACCGCACCCCACACAAGATCGCCCGCCTCGTCTTCCTCGACGCCATGGTTCCCCACAACGGCGAAAGCGCCGTCGACGTGATGCCGGCCACCCAACACCTCATCGACCGGGCGGCACAGACCGACACCCCATGGCGCCTGCCACCGATGTCCCGCTCCTTCGGCGTCACGGAACCGGCCGACCTCGCCTGGCTGGACACGATGCTGTCCGACCAACCGGTCCGCTGCCTGCAACAGCCGGTCGCCTTCGACAATCCGGCCGCGCACGCGATCCCACGCACCCACATCCACTGCACCACCGACGCTCCACCGCGGCGCCCCGTACCCCCGCAGGACGAGGTGTGGGAGCTGCCGACCGGCCACGACTGCATGATCACCATGCCCTTCGAACTCACCGAACTGCTCCTCAAGGTGCACTAGGGCCGAGCTGCTCCGCGGCGGTCGGTCGGCCAGTCGCGGCGCGGCGGCACCGGTTGCGGTTCGTGGGTCTCAGTCTCGCTGGCGCTGCGCCTGGTCGAGTGAACGGTTGAGCCACTCCGTCATCAGGGCTCGCTCGGCGTCGGTGAGCGCGGGCAGCTCGGGCACCACGGTGGCGAACGTGACCGTGACCGTGGTCGTGGTGGCGTCCGGCGCCGCAGGTGCGGCCGTGAGGATCCGGTCGGCGACGGCATCGAACATCACGTCCGCCAGGCCGGGGTCCCGCAGTGCCGCGGGCATGCCCAGCAGGGCCAGGACGGTGCCGGTGCCGGCAGCGTGGATCATGGCCACGGCCCGTCGCTCGTCGACGCGCAGGCGGCCCGCGGCGGCGAGCCGCCGCACCAGCGTGCGCAGCACCTCGATGCCGGCGGTCGTCGCCGGTGAGGGCGCACCACGGCCGGGGGTGTTGAGCAGTGCGTACAGCTCCGGGTTGGCCAGTCCGAACTCGACGTGCAGCTGCCATCCGGCGCGCAGGTCGGCCACGGGGTCGCCGCCGGGCTGGGCCGCCGAGACCGACTTGCCGGCGACGTAGGTGGCCATGACGTGCTCGGCGAGGGCATCGATGAGGCCATCCTTGTCGCCGAACAGCCGGTAGATGGTCGGCGCCTGCATGCCGGCGGCCTGGGCCACCGCCCGGGTCGTCACGCCGCGGGCGCCGTGCTCGGCCAGCAGCCGTGCGGCCGCCTCGAGGACGGCGGAACGGCTCTCGTCGCGGACGTCGGCGGCCAGTCTCTGCTCCACGTATCGAGGATAACAGGAACTTGTTTCCGTTGGAACATCACTGATAACGTCGCACTCATATCAACGGAAACAAGGAGCGACATGATCATCGTCACCGGAGCCACCGGCAACCTCGGATCCCGGATCGTCACCCGGCTACTGGAACTGGTCCCCCCCGACACCGTGGGCGTCAGCGTCCGCGACGCAGGCAAGGCCGCCGCGCTCGCCGAACGCGGCGTCCGCGTCCGGGTCGGCGACTTCACCGACCCCGACACCCTCCAGCACGCGTTCGAGGGCGCCAGCCAGGTGCTGGTCATCTCCGCCTCGATCCGCGGCGCCGGTGCGGTCGCGGCCAACATCGCCGCCATCGACGCCGCACGCGCAGCGGGAGCCCAGCGCATCCTGTACACGAGCCATCAAGCAGCGGCGAAGGACTCACTCTTCGCACCGCAGCTCACGCACGCCTTGACCGAAGAGCACCTCACCCGACAGGGCATCGCCTTCACCGCCCTGCGCAACGGGTTCTACGCCAGCACGCTCGGCCACTACATCGGCGCCGCCCTGGAGACCGGCCGGCTCGTCGCGCCTCAGGACGGCCCGGTCTCCTGGACCGACCACGCCGACCTGGCGGAGGTGGCTGCGGCGGTACTGGCAGGCAACATCACTCTCGACGGCGTCACCGCACCGCTGACCGCGCCCCAGGCACTCGACTTCGAGGCCGTCGCCGGCATCCTCAGCGACCTCACGGGGCGCACCATCGAACGGGTCGTCGTGGACGACGAGGCGTGGAAGGCCGCGGCGGTCGAGCGCGGCATGCCACCGCAGGCCGCCGACTTCACCCTCGGCATGTTCCGCGCCGCCCGCCGGGGCGAGTTCGCCGTCACCGACCCGACCCTGGAGGCCGTCATCGGACAGGCCGCCGTCCCGGCCGGCGCGGTCCTCGCCACGATGACCGCGGCGCAGCTCGCAGCTCGATGACCCGGCGGCCACACCCGGACTCCGGTTTCCGCCCTTGCCCCGGCCGGAGCTGACCGGCGCAGTATGAAGGATGGGCGAGCATCGCAAATACGAACAAGACGGGTGAAGAGGATGGGTGGGCAGGCGCGGGCGATGCTCTCGGACCTGCTCCACATCCGCCCGATGCGAGGCACCCACCGGGTCGCGCTGCGGGCCGGCGTCAGCGTCCTGGTCCCCCTGCTCACCGTGCTGGCGCTGGGCCACCCGAGCTGGACGGCCTACGCCGCCTTCGGGGCGTTCACCTCACTGTACGGGCGCAACCACGTGCACCTGTCCCGCGCCGCGATGCAGGCGAGCGCCGCAGCGGCGCTGACGGTGTCGGTCGTCCTCGGCGTGCTTGTCGGCTCGCTGGAGTCGCGGGCGTGGGTCGCGGTGCCGGTCGCCGCGCTCGTCGCGGCGCTGGGCGCCGTGCTCGCCGCCGCGCAGGACTGGCACCCGCCGGGGCCGCTCTTCCTGGTCTTCGCGTTCGGTACGGTCGCCTCGGCCCCGCACCACGTGTCGGACGTCGCGGTCGCCGCCGCCGTGACCGGGGCCAGCAGCCTGTTCGCGCTGCTGGTCGGGAACGCGGGCAGCCTCGTCCGCCGGCAGCGGAGCCGACCGGCCAGGCTGGCGCACGTGTGGACGTGGGAGCCGGTGCGCTACGCCCTCGCCGTGGTGCTGGCGGGCGGCCTGGCGACCGGGATCGGGATCGGCCACCCGTACTGGGCGACGGTGGCGGCGGTCGCTCCGCTCAGTGCTCCCGGCCGCACCGCCCAACTGGTCCGCGCCGCGCACCGGATCCTCGGCACGCTGCTCGGGCTGCTGCCCAGCGCGGCGCTGCTCGCGCTGCACCTGCCGCCGTACGCGACCGTGCTGGTCGTGGCGGCGCTGCAGATCGTCACGGAGCTGCTGGTCGGGCGGCACTACGGGCTGGCGCTGCTGTTCATCACCCCGATGGCGCTGCTGATGGGGCAACTGGCGGTGGCCCGCCCGGCCGGGCAGCTCCTCTTCGACCGGGCGGTCGAGACGGTGATCGGCGGCCTCATCGGCGGCGCGATCGTCCTGTGCCAACCGTGCCTGCGGCGTTACCGCACCCCAGGCACCACCTGACATCCATTGATGCGGTAGCGCGGCCCGGGCACTGCTGGACGTCGGTGCCCGGATCGCGCCGCGATGGCAGAACGCACGAGGCGCGCAGGGCGGTGTGGGCGATGCGTTTTGACGAGTTTCGCAGGGCCAGTGACCTGCACGCAGCCCAGACTGAACGGATCCGGCAGGCTCTCGAGGGCAGCGACCTCGGGGTCGTCGCGGCGCCCGAGGCGACCCGGCACCCGCTGCGGCGTCCGGCACGTCGTCCTCCATCCGGCGCAGGGGTCGGCAGGCCAGGCCCAGCGCGCGGCGGTTTGAACAATCTGTTGAAAACAGATCGTTGATCTGGCATGATCCGAAGGTGTGACGGAGATGCTGACTTTCCCCGACCCCGGGGCACGGCGCGCGGAGCGGGTATACGCTGCGCTGGCCCACCTCACCGAGCGCCACGCCGCATCACCGGAGCTGCGCTCGCGGCATACCCACGCGGACGTCGCCGCCCCGCACGAGGTGGTCCGCGTCGCAGCGGCGATGGCCGCCGGGTCGATCCCGCCGGCCCCAGGCGAGCCCCCGCTGGACACGTCCGACCTGGTCGCGGCGCTGACCCTGCTGCCCGAGGTGCGGGCCGAAGTGGACGCCACGGAGCTCTACCTGCTCAGAACCGCCCGCGCCCGCGCAATGACCTGGCAGGACATCGCGCTGAGCCTCGGCCTGGGCACCCCGCAAGCGGCCCGGCAGCGCTACGAGCGGCTGGAGGCCCGTAGCGACCCGACGACATGATCGGGGATCTGCCCGAGCGGCTCGATGCCACTGAGCCGGCGCGCCCGTGGAGCGGAGCTGCCATCCCGGCAGCCCGGACCCCGACCCGACCCGCGAACGTCAACCGGCATGTCCGACCCGGCCGACGTTCGCGGTCACAGCACCAGCCGGGACGGCTCGGCTTCAGACCGGGGTGGCGACCGGCAGACCGGCGACGCAGCGCACGTTGAGGCGGAGCTTGACGGCCAGCAGGTCGATCTCCACGCGCGCCGTGTCACGGGCGCCGCCGTCCATGCTCACGACCTTCGCGCCTGGGGCGGGCCGAACGTCGAGGACGCGCACCTTCCCGTCGGCGCAGCCGGCGACCACAACCCCGCCGAGAGTCGACAGGCTGACGGCGACCAGCGCCGGCGTCGCCTCGGGGTTGGCGCTCGTCACCGGCGCCGTGGTGGCCGGCGCGCCGGCCGTCTGCGGGGCGGTGGTGACGGCGGGCCCCGGGTCGGTGTGTCCATCGCCGTCCGTGGCGTTGCCCGGGCGCCCGGCCGCGCCGCCCGACTCGATTCGGCCGTTGCCCGCCGACGGATCGCTTCCGGTACCCGGGGACGGGCTGGTGCCGGCCTCGACCGCAGGTTCCGTCCCGTCCGGCTGCGCGGTGCCGGCCGCACCCGGTTCGCGTCCTGCGGAGCTCGGCAGTTCGATCGGCCCGGCATCGTGCGCCAGCAGGAACGACCCGAGGATCACCGCCGCAGCGGTCGACAGGGTGAGGGCGAGCCGCGCACGACGCCGGGCGTGGAACTCCTCGGCGACGTCGTCCGCTGGCGATCCGGTGAAGATGCCGATCGCCCGGACCGGGCGGTGCGGCACGCCGGACGGGAGCCGTTCGGTAACGTGGTCCTGCCCGCCGGGCACCTGTGATTCATCCACAAGCATAGTTTGTATCAGACGGCTCAACGCGGCACGGCCAGCGCCGCGACGGGCGCGTCGGTCCGTGCGCCATTCACCGAAACGTTCTTTGCTGGGCGCGCCCGGAAAGCCGGCCGCACCGCCGTGCCGAGTCCTTGGCGACCGCAGGTGGCTCACTCGCATGCTCGCGAAGCGAGGGTCAGGTGGACGCCGGGGCTGGTCCCGCAGCACACGGGCAGCGCGGGACGCCCTCGCGAACCGCGGTCAGAACGTGGCGATCGGGTTGACCGGGCTGCCAGACGTCCCGGCGAAGCGGACCGGTGCGACAGCGAGGTGAAAGTCCCATTGGCCGAGCTCGGCGGCCGTCGTCGCGCACGCCTCCAGGTCGCAGTTGTCGAGCAGCCACAGACCCATCGCGACGAGACCCACGGCATGAACCGGCATCAACACGTCGTCGTACCCCGACGGCTGAACGTCCTGAGGGGTGTCGGCGCCGATCAGGGCGACCTGTCGTTCGCGCAGCCACGGCAGGCAGGACGCGTGCCAGCCGGCCTGGGTGAAACCGCCGGCCGGACCGGCTTCGTGCCGGACGCGGCCTTGGCCGGTCCGCAGGAGCACCGCATCGCCGGATCGCACCCGCACACCCTGGCGACGCTCGGCCTCCTCGAGATCGTCGGGGAACACACCCTCCCCCGGCTCCAGCCACGGCACGTCGCGGACCCTCGCGATGTCCAGCAGGACGCCACGCGTGACGATCCCGTTCGCCGCCGCCGTGACGGCCCCCCACGCCGATCCCGTTGCGGCGTCGACCGACGAGTGCGGCCGCCCGTTGTACATCGTGCCGTCCCAGAAGATGTGACACGGCGAGTCGACGTGGGTGACGGTGTTGCCGTGGAACGTGATGCCGAGACGCTCGGACGAGAACCCCCAGCGCCGGTCGTTGCGGAATCCGGGCAGCGGCATGTGCTCGGCACCCGGCATGTCGGCGGCGCACGGGCACGTCGTTGTCGACCGCTCCATCTCGTCCGGGACGGCGACCTCCCACGCGCACGACACGCTCCTGCCGTGGCGCACGGCCCGCGCCGCCGCCAGCCGGACCTCGTCGGTGATGTGGTTCAGCGTCCCGAGCTCGTCGTCGTCGCCCCATCGCCCCCAGTTCGACAGCGCGCTGAAGTACCCCAGCACCTCGTCCTGCGTGGGCATCGGTCGCCCTGCCGTCATCCCAGCATCGACTCCTCCGGTCACGCGGTTCGAGGCACCGCGGGTAGACCCCGACCGTACTCCCGGCACGGCCGAGCGCACCTGGACGGCCGGCCAGGCCGGACCCCGCGGCATTTTCGCTGGTGCTGCCGCGAGGTCGGCCTGGCCTCCCGATCACGTGCTGCCGTTGGACGACCGCGTCGAGAACAGCGCGTCGGGTTACACGCGCACCTGTTCGTCGGCCTGGGCCTGGACCTCGTCCAGCGAGTCGGGGATCTCGGCGCCCGCTGCGGCGTCCGGCAGGTCGTCCTCCATCCGGTGCAGGGGTCGGTAGGCCAGGCCCAGCGCGCCCCAGATCACCAGCAGCACGCCGCAGGCCAGCAGGATCAGTCCCGTGCCGCGGGCGTCCCCGACGCCCACGACCCGCCCGACGGTGTCCGCGAGCGCGCCCCCCGGCCGCAGCAGCGGCGCGACCGCCTCCGTGAACGGCGGCGCGGTCAGGAACGCGACCGGTGTCATCGCCACGGCGAGCATCTGGTTCGTGGCGAGCACCCGGCCCTGCAGTTCGAGGCCGACCTTGACCTGGATGATCGCGAGCCAGTGGGCGTTGAGGATGGTGAGCGAGGCGTACCAGATGAGGCTGCCCGCCGCCGCGAGCGCCGTCGATGGCCGTAGCCCGACGAGCGCGGCGCCGAGGCCGACCCCGATGACGAAGCCGACCATGCCGGTGGCGCGGCGTTCGGCGCCGCCCCACAGGACCATGGCCAGTGCGCCGAGGGCGGCCCCGATGCCGCTGAACGCGGTGACGACGCTGACCGCCGTCGTGCCGCCGAAGGCGTACACGGTCGGCACGGTCACGGCGAGGGCGAGCATCGCGAGGTAGTTCTCGACCACGAAGAACACGATCATGACCATGAGCGGGCGGCGCCGGATGAGGAACCGCCAGCCGCCGACGATCGCGCGGACGAAGGTCTCCTCCTGACGGCGGAAGAGCCGGTCGGGCAGGCGCACCAGCAGCAGCGTGCCGACGCCGACGAGCAGCGACACCACGTCGACCGCGACCACCCACGGCATGCCCAGCGCCGTGATCAGCGCGCCGCCGGCCAGTGGGGCGATGAGCATGCCGATGCCCGGGCCGAGGTTGGCGAGGGCGTTGGCCTGGCCCAGGTACGGCTTCGGCACCAGCTGCGCGACCGCGGCCAGGTAGGCGGGCCGGTGGAAGGCGGTCACCGCGGACAGCAGCCCGGCCAGCAGCCCGACGCTCCAGATCTCCAGGCGGCCCAGCGCCAGCAGGGTGACCACGGCGGACATGACCGCCGCGCCCGCCCCGTTGCAGGCCAGCATGATGCGCCGCCGGTCGATCCGGTCCGCTACGGCACCGCCCACCGGCAGCAGCAGGATCGAGGGCAGCAGGGCCAGCATGGTGACGAGGGCGTAGTCGGCGACGCGGCCGTTCTGCTGGTACGCCCAGACGCCCAGGGCGAACGAGCTCAGCGCGGCACCGATCAGCGAGGCGGTCTGGCCGGCGGTCATGACGTAGAACTCGCGCAGGTCGCGCCGGGCCCGGCCGCCGGTGACCGCGGTGCTGACCACCTCCGGCGCCCGGCCCGCGCCCCACTCCCGCAGCGTGCCGGCGATCTCGTCGGCCGCGGCCGCCGCCTGGTGCTTGAGAAAGTAGTGCCCGGCCCGGGGCAGGACGGCGAGGGCGACGCGGTCCGCGAAGGCGCCCCATTCGGCATAGCGTTCCTGGTACAGCTCCGTCGAGCGGTCCCGCGCCCCGATCAGGCACAGCACGGGCGCCCGCAGCCGCCGCCGGTCGGGCCGGGTCAGTTCGCGGGTGAACCACGTCTGGGACTCGTCCACGTCGTGCCGCAGGCTGCGCAGGATCACGTCGGCGTCGAGGCCCTCGTCGTCGTCGAGGCCGCCGAGTGTACGCAGGAAGTCGCGGTACGCCCGGTCGGAGGTGAACCAGGTGGCGTGGAAGCGCCGGTGCAGCCAGGACGACACCCGCCCCGGCAGCCGGGCCGCCGGGAAGCTGCCGCCGACGACCAGCCCGGCGACCTCGCGGCCGTCGGACTCCAGTCGGAGGGCGAGCTCGGTGGCGGTCGCCGAGCCGACGCAGTGGCCGTAGACCAGCACCGGGCCGGTCGGCAGGTCCGCGACCACGCGGTCGATCAGCTCGGCCATCGGCAGCGGCGGCTCGTCGGGCCGGGCGGGGTCGTGCCCGGGCAGTTCGATCGCCAGCACGGCCGCGCCCGGCAGGCGCTGGGCGAGTTCGGTGGCGAGCGGCCCGTAGGCCGCGGCCGAGCCGCCGCCGTAGGGCACGCAGACCACGGTCAGGGTCGCGTCGGCCGGGCCCGCGAGACGGTGCAGCAGCCCGGTCGAGCCGGTGTCGCCGTCGAGGTAGGCGGCCAGCTCGCGCACGGTCGGGCGGGTGAACAGGTCGATGACCCGCAGCTGCGGGTCGATGGCCCGCACGGCGCGCACAGCCTTGAACGAGTCGCCGCCGAGGGCGAAGAAGTCGTCGTCGAGCCCGATCTCAGCGCCGTCGAGGACCTCGGCCCAGGCCGCGGCGACCCGCAGCTGCGTCGGGGACTCCGGCGCGACCCGGGTGGCGGCGCCCGGCGGCTGCGGTGCGGGCAGCGCGGTCCGGTCCACCTTGCCGTTGGCGGTCAGCGGGAGCCGGTCGAGGACCACGAACGCCGACGGCACCATGTAGTCCGGGAGCCGGTCGCGCAGCGCGGCCCGCACCAGCCCGGGATCGGCGGTGGCGGGCGTGATCCAGGCGGCCAGCCGACGCGTGTGCGCCTCGCCGACGGGCAGTACCACGGCCTCGCCGACGCCGGGGACCCCGCGCACCGCGGAGGCGACCTCGTTGAGCTCGACCCGGAAACCGCGGATCTTCACCTGGTCGTCGACCCGGCCCAGGATCTGCACGAGGCCGTGGGCGTCGACGCGGACGCGGTCGCCGGAGCGGTACCACCCCTGCTGGAAGCGGTCGTCGACGAGGTTCAGGTAGCCGCGGGCCACGCTCGGGCCGCCGATGCGCAGCTCACCGGGCACCCCGTCCGGCACCTGGCGGCCCGCCCGGTCGGTCACCCGGCATTCGACGTTCGCGAACGGGCGTCCGATGGGGACGATGCCGGTGCGGCGCTCGGCCGGGACCTCGCGCACGTCGCAGCCGAAGACGGAGACGGTCGTCTCGGTCGGGCCGTAGTGGACCTGGACCTCGAGGTCCGGCCGGACCCGTTCGATGCGGTCGACCAGCTCCCACGGGCAGGGCTCGCCGGCCAGGACGAGCAGCTCGCGGGGCAGCAGCGCGGCGAGGTCGCCGTGCGCGGCCAGCAGCTCCAGGTGGCTCGGGACCAGCTTCATCGCGTCGACCGGGTGCTCGGCCAGGTAGGCCGCGAACGCCTCCGGGTCCGTGGCGGTCTCGCGGTCCACGAGGTGCGCCACGCCGCCGGTGGCGAGCGCCCCGAACAGGTTCGTCATGCCGAGGTCGGCGGCGTGGGTGGACACCAGGGCGTAGGACCTCCGGTGCCCGATGCGGTCCGCCACCGCGTGCAGGTAGTGCGCGATGTTGCGGTGCTCGACCATGACGCCCTTGGGCCGCCCGGTCGAGCCGGACGTGAAGATGAGGTACGCGAGGTGGTCCATCGGCACCACCACGGCCTCGGCCGGATCGCCGGTGACGTCCGCGACGACGATCGCCTCGCGGCCCGGGACACGGCACGGTGCACGGTCCGCGAACGCCGTCTCGGTGAGCACGAACCGGGCCTGGGCGGTGTCGAGGATCTCCGCCACGCGGCCGTCCGGGTAGCCGGGGTCGACGGGCAGGTAGACGGCGCCGGCCTTCAGCGTGCCCAGCATCGCGACGGGCAGGGCCGTCCCGCGCTCGGTGAGCACCGCGACCGGCTCCTCGGGCCGTACGCCGGCCGCCAGCAACCGGGCCGCCACCGCCCCGGCGCGCCGGTCCAGCTCCGCGTAGGTCAGCCGGCCGTCCGCCGCGACCACCGCGGTGGCCTCCGGCGTCGACCCGGCGTGGCGGGCGATGAGCTCGTGCAGCGGCCGGTCCAGCGGGTAGGACACCCGCGGGCCGTCCGGCCCGGGCCGCACGCCGGGCTCCAGCGCCAGCGCTCCGACGGGGCGGTCGGGCTCGGTGACCAGGCCCGTCAGCAGCGCCAGGAACCAGTCCACCAGCCGCCGGGCGGTCTCGTCGTCGAACAGGTCGGTGCGGAACACCAGCATGCCGCGGTAGCCGTCGTCCACCCGCGACAGCGTGAGGTTGAGGTCGTACTTGGCGGTGTGGGTCGGCAGCAGGACGCCCTGCGCGTCCAGGCGCGGCAGGCGCGGCGGCGCGGCCGGCTGCTCCAGCACGTTGAGCAGCACCTGGAAGATCGGCGTGTGGCCGAGGGTGCGCTCGGGCTGCAGCCGCTCCACGATCCGCTCGAACGGGGTCTCGGACTGTGCGAGCGCGTCGATCGCCACCTCGCGGACCCGGTTCAGCAGCTCGCGTCCGGTCGGGTCGCCGGAGCAGTCGGTCCGCATGACCAACGTACCGATGAAGCAGCCGATCATCTTCTCGATGTCGGGGTGGTGCCGGCCCGCGACCGGGACCCCGATCGGGATGTCGTCGGTGCCGCACACCCGGGCCAGCAGCGCCTGGAGCGCGGTGAGCAGCACCATGAACGGGGTGGCCCCGCAGGAGGCGGCGAGGTCGGCGAGCGGGCCGGCCAGCGCCGCGGGCACGTGCACCGGCACCTCCCCGGCCCCGTGGCCGGCCACCGCGGGGCGGGGCCGGTCGGTCGGCAGGTCCAGCACCGGCGCCAGGCCCTGCAGCCGCTCGACCCACCGGTCCAGGGCCGCGGCAGACGGCTCGCGGCCGGCCTGCCAGCGGGCGTAGTCGGCGTACTGCAGCCCGGGCGCGTCCGGCGCCGGGCGGCCGTCGAGGCGGGCGGCGTACAGGTCGGCGAGCTCGCGCAGGGCAAGGTCGACGGACCACTCGTCGAAGGCGATGTGGTGCACGACGAGCAGCAGCACGTGCTCGTCCGGCCCGTCGCGGCGGATCAGCGCCCGCAGCGGCGGCTCCTCCTCGAGCCGGAACGCCCGCTGCCGGACGTCGTCGATCTCCCCGTCGGTCTCGACGAGCACGTCGTCCGCGCTGCCCAGCACCGCGCTCGGCTCGCCGTCGCGGTCCACGTACCGGGTGCGCAGCACGTGGTGGCGCTCGGCGAGGTCCCGGACCGCGGCGGTCAGCGCGGCCACGTCGAGCGGGCCGGTCAGCCGCACGGTGGCCGTCACGTGGTAGGAGCCGCTGTCGGGCTCCAGCTGGTGCAGGAACCACAGCCGGGCCTGGGCCGGTGACAGCGGCGCCGGCGAGTCCCGGTCGGGGGACGCGGGAATGGTGCTGGCGGCGCGGGCGGCGTTGCGGCGCGCCCCGGCCAGCCGCTGCTGCAGCAGCGAGCGCTGGGCGTCGGTGACTGTCACGCCTGCGCCGCCTCGTCCAGCAGCAGCGCCTCCAGCGCGGCGGCGAAGTTCGCCAGCACCGGCTGCTCGAACTGCAGCCGGACCGGCACCGGGAAGTCCAGCGCGTCGCGGAGCCGGCCCACGACCAGCGTCGCCGACAGGGAGTGCCCGCCGAGCGCGAAGAAGTTGTCGTACACCGACAGCTCATCGCGCTTCAGCACGGCGCTCCACATCTCGGCGACCAGCTGCTCCGCCTCGGTGCGCGGCGCGACCCGCTGCTGCACCTCGTCCCGCGGCTCGGGCAGCGCGGTGCGGTCGACCTTCCCGGACGCGTTGACCGGCAGCGCGTCCAGCGTCATCCAGCGGCGCGGGACCATGTAGTCGGGCAGTGTCGCCCGCAACAGGGCCTCCAGGGCCTGTGTGTCCGGCGTCGACCCCGGGCGCGGTACGACGTAGCCGACGAGGTGCGCGTCGCCGGTCGGGTCGGCGACGGTCACCACCGCCTCGGCCACGTCCGGCGCCGAGCGCAGCTGCGACTCGATCTCGCCGAGCTCGATGCGGTGCCCGCGGACCTTCACCTGGTGATCGCGGCGGCCGAGGAAATCAAGGAGCCCGTCGGTGCGCCAGCGGACCAGGTCACCGGTGCGGTAGCAGCGCTCGCCGGGCCGGACCGGATCGGCGACGAACGCGGCCTCGGTCAGGTCGGGCCGGCCGTGATAGCCGCGGGCCACGCCGGCGCCGCCGATCCACAGCTCGCCGATGGTCCCGGGCAGCGCGAGGCGGCCGGCAGCTGGGGAGTTGGGGTCCATCACGTACACCCACTCCCCCGCCATCGGGGTGCCGATCGGCACGGTGTCGCCGACGGGGGCGGTGAGGCGGTACATCGTGGACGCCACGGCGGTCTCGGTCGGGCCGTAACCGTTCCAGCACTCGCCGAGCCGGGCCGTGAGCTCGCGGCCGAGCGCGGGGTCGAGGGCCTCGCCGATGGCGATCCCCCGCACCTCCGGCGACTGCCAGCCGGCCGCGACGAGCATCCGGAACGTGGTCGGGGTCGCGGTCATCACGGTCACCTTGGACTCGGCGATGCGCTGCGCCACCAGGTGCCCGTCGACGGCCACGCCGCGCTCCAGCAGCACCAGCCGGGCGCCGTTGCCGAGGCCGCACCACAGCTCGATCCCGGCCACGTCGAAGGAGAGCGCGGTCAGGCCGAGCATCACGTCGTCGGGCGTCACCGGCACCAGCTCGCAGTTGGCCGCGACGAACGCGGCGACGGCGCCGTGGCTGAGCTCCACCCCCTTGGGGCGGCCGGTCGAGCCGGAGGTGTAGAGGATGTACGCGAGGTCGTCGGCGCCGGTCACCGGGAGATCGCCGGGCTCGGCGGCCAGCGCGTCGGCCAGGTCGACGAGGACGGCGCCGGTGCCCTCGACGAGCGGGCGGGCCACGTCGAGCGTCTCCGCGGCCGCGAGGACGACCTTGGCGCCGGAGTCGCTGAGCTGGTAGCGCAGCCGCTCGGCCGGGTGGTCGGGCTCCAGCGGCACGTACGCCGATCCGGCCTGCCAGACGCCGACCAGCGCGGCGGGCAGGTGCCGGTCGCGGGGCAGGCAGATCCCGACGGGCGCGCCGGACCCGGCCCCGTGCTCGCGCAGGGCGGTCGCGATCCGGGCCGCGGCCCCGGCCAGGTCACCGTAGGTCAGGGTGCCGCCGGCGGCGTCGACGGCGACGGCCGCGGGGCGGGCGTCGGCCTGGGCGAGGACCGCGTCGAGCACCGTGGCGGGCGCGCCGGCGGGCAGGCCGGGGCCGGTGCCGAGGGCCACCAGGTCGGCCCGTTCGGCGTCGCTGAGCAGGTCGAGCTGCGAGAGCGGGCGGTCGGGCTCGGCCAGCATCCCGTCGAGCAGGGCGAGCAGCCAGCGCGCCCAGCGCTCGGCCGTCGCGTGGTCGAACAGGTCCCGGCGGTAGTGCAGCTCGCCCTCGTAGCCGCCGCCCTCGGCCTCCAGCGACAGGCTCACGTCGAACTTGTTGAAGTCGAGCGGGGCCTCGAGCCGCTCGGCGCGCACGCCCGGCAGCACCGGGTCGCGCTGGACGGTCTCCAGCAGGTACAGCATCGACTGGAAGATCGGTGTCGTGGCGGTGGAACGCTCGGGTGCCAGGGCCTCCACGACCCGTTCGAAGGGCGCGGTGGCGTGCGCGAACGCCTCGATGGTGGTTTCCCGGACGCGGTCGAGCAGCTGCCGGCCGGTCGGGTCGCCGGACAGGTCGGTGCGCATCACGAGCGTGTTGATGAAGCAGCCGACGACGCCCTCCGTCGCGCGGTGGTGGCGCCCGGACTCGGGCACGCCGACCGCGACGTCCTCGCTGCCGCAGAGCCGGCCCAGCAGCGCCTGCCAGGCCGCGAGCACCACCATGAACGGCGTCGCGTTGCATTCCCGGGCGGTCTCGCGCACCCGCTCGGCCAGCGCCGGGGACAGGCTGAACGGCAGGTAGCCGCCGCTCCAGTCGGCCACTGCCGGGTAGGGCCGGTCGACGGGGAACGCGAGCGCCGGGGCGAGCCCGGCCAGCCGCTCGGCCCACCAGCCGACGTGGTCGTCCGCGGTCCGCGTGGCCTGCCACTCGGTGATGTCGGCGTACTGCAGCCGCGGCGGGGCGGGCGGTGTTCCCTGGCCGAGCCGGGCGGCGTACAGCGCGCCGATCTCGTCGAGGATCAGATCCTGCGACCACGCGTCGGTGGCGATGTGGTGCACGGTCAGGGCCAGCACGTGGTGCTCGGCGCCGAGCCGGAAGAGCACGGCCCGCATCGGCGGCTCGCGGTCGAGCTCGAACGGCCGGCTCACCTCGGCCCGCAGCGCCGCGTCCAGCGCAGGCTCGTCGATGTCCGCCAGGGACAGTCGCAGCCGGTCGGCCGGGCCGGCGACGGCGTGCCCGGGCGGCGCGATGACGCTGCGCAGGACCTCGTGCCGGGCGGCGACCTCGCGCAGCGCGGCCAGCAACGCGTCGGCGTCGAGCGGGCCGGTCAGCCGCAGCACCGTGGGCACGTTGTAGATCGACGTGTTGGTCTCGAACTGCGCGTTGAACCACAGCCGGGCCTGCGACGGTGACAGCGGCTGCGGCGCGGCCGGGTCGGGCCGGCGCGGGATCTCCGCGTCAGCCCGGGCGGCGGCGCGGGCAGCCGCGACCCGCCGCTCCATGACGGCCCGTAAGGTGTCCTGGTCAGACATAGACATATTTGACTTCCTAATTTCTAGTTGCCGGTGGCCGGTGCGGCCACGATGTCGTCCAAAACAAGCCGCTCGAGCTGCCCCGCGAAGTTCGCGAGGACCGGATGGTCGAACAGCAGCCGCACGGGAATCGCGCAGCCGAGCGTCTCGCGCAGCCGGCCGACGGCCCGGGTCGCGGCCAGCGAGTGCCCGCCGAGACCGAAGAAACTGTCGTCGGCGCCGATGCGATCGGTGGTGAGGATCTGGGCCCACACGTCGGCGACCAGCTGCTCCATCATCGACTCGGCCGGCCGGTGCGGCCGGTCCTCGCCGGGCTCGGGCAGCGCGCCCAGGTCGACCTTGCCGCTGGGCGTCATCGGCAGCGCGTCGAGCACCACCCAGCGGTGCGGCACGAGGTAGGCGGGCAGGCTCGCGCGCAGGTGGGCGGCCATCTGCCCGGCGGTGACCGGGCCCGCGACGTAGCCGACGAGGTGCGCCTCCGCACCCTGGCCCCGCGCCGTGACGACTGCGTGCTCGACGTCGGGGTGGGCGCGCAGCACGGCCTCGATCTCGCCGAGCTCGACGCGGTACCCGCGGATCTTCAGCTGATGGTCTCGCCGGCCGCAGAACACGACCTCACCGTCCGGCCGGCGGTAGACCAGGTCCCCGGTGCGGTAGCACCGGCCGCCGGGCACGACGGGGTCGGGCACGAACGCGGCCGCGGTCAGGTCCGGCCGGTTGTGGTAGCCGATGGCCGGCCCGGCGCCGCCGATCCAGAGCTCACCCACGACGCCCGCCGGGACGAGCCGGTCCAGCGCATCCATGACGTACAGCCGCTCGCCGAGCATCGCGTGCCCGATCGGCACGGCGTCGCCGACCTCGAGGACGCGGTACGCGGTCGACAGCACGGTCGCCTCGGTCGGGCCGTACGTGTTCCACAGCTCCCGCACCACCGGCAGCAGCTCCCGGGCCAGGGCCGGGTCGAGTGTCTCGCCGGCGGCCCACACGCGCAGGTCCGTCCCGCCCGTCCAGCCCGCCGCGAGCAGGGTCCGCAGGATCGTCGGCGGCACGTTCATCACGTTGACGCGGTGCTCGGCCATCTGGCGGCCGAGGCGGTACCCGTCCACCGCGCTGTCGCGGTCGACGACCACGCAGCAGGCGCCGACGCCGAGCGCGGACCAGATCTCCGCGCACGAGACGTCGAAGCTGAGCGTGGCCACGGCGAGCATCCGGTCCCCGGGCCCGAAGCCGGGCTCGAAGCGTAGCGCCTCGGTGAGCGCGGCGACGCTGGACTGCGCGACGGCCACGCCCTTCGGCTTGCCGGTCGAGCCCGAGGTGTAGAGCAGATAAGCCCGATCGCCGGACCCGACGACCGGGAAGTCG
This sequence comes from Dactylosporangium sp. CA-152071, assembly GCF_050936335.1. Classification (NCBI taxonomy): domain Bacteria; kingdom Bacillati; phylum Actinomycetota; class Actinomycetes; order Micromonosporales; family Micromonosporaceae; genus Dactylosporangium; species Dactylosporangium sp. CA-152071. Next base: position 1,134,930 of record NZ_JBNJMZ010000002.1, read on the forward strand.
GCCGCGGGCACAGCCGGCGCCCGGTCCAGTTCCAGGTCCAGGTCCAGCGCGCCCGATCCGGCCGCGGCGGCGGTCGTGGACCGGCAGAGCACGGTCTTCGCGCCGCCGTCCGCGGCGAGCCAGGCCAGGCGCTCGGCCGGCAGCTCCGCCTCCAGCGGCAGGTAGGCCGCCCCGGCCCGCCACACCCCGAGCAGCGTCGCCGGCATCCGGTGGTCGCGCGGCAGGCACACGCCGACGACGTCACCGGGTCCGATGCCCTGTCCCAGCAGGAGCGCCGCGATCGCGGCCGAGTCGTCCCACAGCTGCCGGAACGTCATCTCGTCGTCGGCGCCGACGACGGCCACCTCGTCGGGGCGCTCCCGCACCTGCCGCTCGATCGCCTCGACCGCCGTGGCCGGCGCACCGGCGGGGACCGGCGGACCGGCGGCCAGGTCGAGCAGCTGCGCCTCCTCGGCCGCGGTGACCAGCGGCAGGCGGTGCAGCGGGCGGTCCGGGTCCGCGGTGACCTCGGCGAGCATGCGCAGGAGCCGGTCCGCGAACGCCTCCACCCACTCGCGGTTCGTGAGGCCGGTGTCGTACTCCACCTGAAGCTCGACACCGTCGGCCGTCTCGTTCACGAAGACGGTCAACGGGTTCTGTGCCCCGCCGCACCCCAGCTCGCCGAGCAGCTCCAGCCGTACCCCGCCCCGCTCGACCCGGACCGGCATCCCGGCCGGCTGCGCGGCGAGCACCACGGGGGTGAGCATCGCCCCGCGCGACTGGGTGCCGACGGCCGCGAACAGGTCCTCCGTGGACGGCCGGGGCCGGTCCAGCGCGCGGGCCGTCGTCGCCGACGCGGCCGCGACCGTGTCCCGGACGGTGGCCGCGGACTCGAGCCGCAGCCGGACCGGCAGCACGTCGACGAGCGGGCCGATGACCCGGTCGAGCTCCGGTCCGGCGCGCCGGGCCGCGACCACGCCGACCAGCACGTCCCGGCGGGCGGTGAACCCGGCCAGCAGCAGCCCGAGCGCCGTCAGCCAGTCCGCGAAGACCGCGGTGCCGCTCGACGGCGGCACCGGGCGGGTGATCCGCTCGCCGCGGAAGCTTCCGGTGCCCGAGAACAGCTCGCTCGGCGGTGACGCGCCGGCCAGCTCGTCCCGCCACGCGTCCGTCGCGCCGTCGGGCGTGACGGCGAGGTCGCCGACCTGCACCGGCAGCGGCTCGACGGTCCCGGGCGCGGCCAGCTCCGTCGCGAGCTCGGTGAGGAACGTGCCGGTGGACCAGCCGTCGAAGGCCACGTGGTCGGCGACGACCACCAGCTCCGACACCCCGGCGGCGAGCCGGATGAGCTCGACCCGCAGCAGCGGCGCGGTGCCGGTCAGGTCGAAGGCGTGCCGGGCGGCGGCCTCGGCGATCGCGTCCGCCCGTCCGGCGCGGTCGGCCGTGGGCTGGTCACGCAGGTCGTGCTCGGCCGTGGGCCGGTCGCGCAGGTCGTGCTCGGCCGTGGGCCGGTCGCGCAGGTCGTGTTCGATGACGGGGACGTCTGTCCACTCGCCCACGACCGCGATCGGCTCGCCGTCGCGCTCGACGATCCGGCTGCGCAGCACCTCATGGCGCGACACCAGCGCGGCCAGCGCCGAGCGCAGGGCGGGCGCCTCGACCGGCCCGGTGAGCCGGACCCGGAACGCCACCGTGGTCACGGCCGGCACCGAGCCGACCTGCCGCAGCGTCCACAGGCCGCGCTGCGTCGCGGTGAGCGGGTACTCCGTCCGCCCCTCGTGCCGGACCAGCGCCGCCGCAGGCCTCCGGCCGCCGTTGACCAGGGCCGCGAGGGCGGCGACGGTGGGCTCGGCGAGGAAGTCGGCCAGGGCGACCGTGGTGCCGAACTCGCGGCCGGCGAGCGCGCAGACGCGGGCGGCAGCCAGGGAGTGCCCGCCGAGGTCGGTGAAGCGGTCGTCGACCCCGATCTCGTCGATGCCCAGCACGGCGCCGACGATCGCGGCGAGCCGCTCCTCCGCGGGAGTGCGGGGCGCGACGAACACCGTCTCGGTCCCGCGCCGGGCCGCGAGCGCGGGCAGTGCGGCCCGGTCGATCTTGCCGTTCGGGCTCAGCGGCAGCCGCTCGGTGATCGCCAGCCGGGTCGGCACCAGGTGCTCCGGCACCCGTCGGCGCAGCCACGCGCGCAGGCTCTGCTCGTCGAGGCCGGTCGCCTCCACGTGCCCGACCAGGTAGGACACGCCGTCCTCGTCGGCGGCGGCGACGACACCGGCGCGGCGCACCGCCGGATGCTGCACGAGCACCGCCTCGACCTCGCCGGGCTCGACCCGGTACCCGCGGATCTTCACCTGGTCGTCGGCGCGGCCGGCGAACCGCAGCGCGGTGCCGTCGGTGCGGACCAGGTCGCCGGAGCGGTACCAGCCGTCGCCGAACCCGCCGCTGTCCCGGTTCAGGTAGCCGCGGGCGACGACCGGGCCGCCGATCCACAGCTCGCCCAGCTCACCGTCGGCGACCGGCTGCCCGTCGGCGTCGCGCACGGACATGACGGCGCCCGCGATCGGCTGCCCGATCGGCGGCTCGCCGGCGTCGTCACGGCCGACCTCGGCGATCGCGCACGTCGTGGTGCACTCGGTCGGGCCGTACAGGTTGAGGACCCGCCGCACGCCGGGGTTGGCGTAGATCCGGTCGACCAGCGCCCGGGTCAGCGGCTCCCCGCCGGCGAACACGGCCCGCACACCGGCCGGCAGCGGCGACCGCAGCAGCGCGGCGAGCGCGGACGGCACGCCGTAGACGGTCGTGACCTCGTCGCGGGCCGGCAGTGTCGGCAGGGCGAGGACGTTGTCGGCGAGGATGACCGTGCCGCCCGTGACCAGGGGCAGGAACAGCTGGGTGATCGACGGGTCGAAGCAGATCGACGCGGTGGCGAGCAGGCCGCGCAGCTCCTCGGCGGTGTACGCCTCGGCCTCGTACCGCAGCAGGTTCATCGTGTTGCGGTGCTCGACAACGACGCCCTTGGGCTTTCCCGTGGAGCCCGAGGTGTAGATGACGTACGCCGCGTCGGTACCGCCACCGGGCCGGCCGAGCGGTGTCGCGTCGGCGTCCGCGGCGATCTCGTCGACCGGCACCGCGACCGCGTCCAGGCCGGCCCACGCCGAGGCACGGGTGGTCGCAACGAGCCGCATCTTCGTGTCGCCGGCGATGTACGCCAGCCGCTCGGCCGGATACGCCGGGTCCATCGGCACGTAGGCGGCACCGGTCTTCAGCACACCCAGCAACGCCGGGAGCAGGTGCTCGTCCCGGCCCAGGCACACGCCCACGAGTTCACCGGGACCGGCGCCGGCCCGAGCCAGCTCCCGGGCGATCCGGTTCGCGCGGGCGTCGAGCTCCGCGTAACACATCCGGACGGTGCCGGCGATCACGGCAACCCGGTCCGGTGTGCGCCTTACCTGCTCTTCGACCTGTTCGTGGACACGCTGATACACGCCCAGCCCTCCCAATTTTCAGACGGCCGTGCGTTAGCCGTTTGCCTGCCGGAAATAATGCCGCACCAATCAAGGGGCATTCTGGGCTGCATCCACTGAAGTCAAATGGCCCGTGATCACCGGAAACACCGTCTCACCTCGCAGAACGGGCACCGATCGGCGCGCGGCGAGGGAAAACCCTACCGAGCACCCTAGTGATGATTTGGCTGTAATCGCCCCACCTGCGAGTCTGTTCACATGGCACGAATTGGGGTTGTGGTGCCGCGGGAGGTTTGAGGGTGGCAATCGCGCGTTCGCCGCAGGCCCGGATCATCGCGCGCGCCTTTGTTCACCGCCGTCTGCCGACGCGACAGCATTGACCGGCGACGGTGGCGTTTGAACGGTGTGCGCACGGTGCCGCCGACACCCTGCACGTGGATCAGCGGAGCTCGACCTGTACGCCCTCCTCGAGGAGTTGGCGGACATTGATGCACGGACGCCTAGCGTCATGGCTGGTGCGGGTCAGCCAGCCGTCAGCCGCCGTGGGGATCGCAGTCGGCGCCGGGTTCACCGTCGTGGAGACCCTGCTGGTCGCGTCCAGCAGCGGCTCTTTCACTCGGGCTGGAGCTGCGCTTCGCCGAGGCGATGATCCCCAAGGAGTTCGGCGAGGTACGGTCCCGGTTGGCGGACACCTCCGCGGGGCTGTCCGCCGCCTTCGACAACCTTCAGCGGATCGTCCGCGGCGGCCTTGCGCCGCCGCCCGCACCTGCGCCCCGGCCGGGGCGCGCCCGTCCGTCCTCAGAGGTCGGCGCCGAGCTCCTCGACCAGACCGTAGCGGGCATACCCGCGCACGTCCTCGTCGTCGTCCTCGGCAAGCACCCGCAGCACCGCGAGGGCCGCCTCCTCCGGCGCCGCCGGATCCACGAGGCACGGAATGTTCGCCGCCACTTGGAACCGGACCTCCGCGTCGGGATGGCCGGCCAGCCGCAGCACCGTCGGCAACGCACCCGGCACCTCGTTGTAGCCGATCGCCGACACCACCCACGGCAGCACGTCCGGATGCTTCTCGCGGTCGAGGAGGTCGAGCAGCACCGGCCAGTTCCCGCGGCGCAGATCAGCGGCGGCCGGGTCGTCACGGCCGACCTCCCGCATGACGCGCACACCCAACTCCCGACGGCGTGGGTCCGCATCGCCCGCGAGCGCCCAGGCGGTCCGGAACACCTCGGGCGTGGCACGTTCGTGCAGCGCCACCAGGTGCTCCCAGTGCCACTCCGGATCGTCGTCGCGGACCTCGGCCTCCGCCGCGGCGAACAGCTCCGCCGTCGACAGGTGCAACGGCGAATCAGGTGCCTGAGACCCGGTCACGACATCACCTCCCCCATCGTCAGAAACCCCTGCCATGTGGATGATACGAACTCTTGAATAGGTTGGTGGAGACCCACTTGCGAAATAGCTCATGGAGGCGACCTGCCCGGTCAGCTCGGCGACGGCGGCGAACAGACGCCGGCCACTCCGAACCAGGAGCAGTGGTTCGAGGTCGTCGGGGTGCACGACGACCGCACCGTCAAGGATCCGGTCAACGCCGAGAGCATCCCGTACCTTCGCGTCATCGAGGCGACGGCGATCGCCACGCCCGCCGAGCAGTACGGGTCCTGACCTCCTGGCGGCCGCGGCGACTCAGGCGGACAGGGTGCGCAGGTCGACGGCGTGCCACTCGGCGGTGTCCTGGTCCCCGGTCGACCACCACAGCATCCCGTGGCGGGCCACCGCCGACGCCACCCCGTCGGTGATCAGCGTGAAGGTGCGACCGTCGATGTCGTACAGCAACAGCCGGGCCGGACCGTCGGCGCCGTCAGGACGCTCGGCGACGACCTCGAAGCGGTCCAACGGCGCGATCTCCACCGTCGCGGGTGGTCACCGGCCCGCCGTTTCGGAAGGCAGCAACCTCCCGGCCGGTTCGGGTTCCGGCCGAGCCCGGCGCAGCCGCATCCGGGCCAGCAGGCCGTGCCGTGGGGCCAGCAGCCAGCAGCCGATGAACACGCCGGTCAGCACGAGCACGATCAGCCCGCCTGCGGCGAGGTCGAGGTGGTACGACAGGTACAGGCCGCACACAGCGCCGAGCGAGCCGATGAGCGGCGCGACGAGCATCATGGTGCCGAGCCGGTCGGTGAGCAGCCTGGCGCAGGCGGCCGGGGTGACGAGCAGGGCGAGGACGAGGATGTTGCCGACCGCCTGCAGGGAGATGACGATGGCGAGGGCGACCATCGCGTACAGGGCGACGTCCAGCGCGGCGACCGGCAGCCCGTTGGCGCGGGCGGTCTCCCGGTCGAGGGTCACGGTGACCAGCCGGCTGTGCAGGATCGCGGCCGCGGCGAGCAGCGTCGTACCGGTGCCGGCGACAGTGAGCACGTCGCGGTCGCTGATGCCGAGGATCTGCCCGAACAGGAACGACTCCAGTGAGCCGCTGTAGCCGGGGGCGCTGCTGAGGACGACGATCCCGAGGCCGAACGCGGCGGCGAAGAACACGCCGATGACGGTGTCCTCCTTGAGCCGCCGGTTCTGGGCGACAGCGGCGATCGCGAGGGCTGTGGCCAGGCCCGCGGCGGCGCCGCCGATGACGAGGTCGGCCTTGAGGACGAAGGCGACGGCGATGCCGGGGAAGACGGCGTGGGAGACGGCGTCGCCGATGAAGGCCATGCCGCGCAGCACGACGTGGCTGCCGACGACACCGCACACGATGCCGGACATGGCGGCCACGAGCAGCGCGCGTTGCATGAACGCGTGGTCCCACGGTTCGGTGATGAGGTCGAGGAGGGTCATGAGGTCGCTCCGGTGACGCCGAACGCCCGCAGCCACACGGCCGGGTCGCGCAGCTCGTCGGGGGCCGCGTCGGCGATGACGGTGCGGTTGAGCAGGCAGATGCGGTCGCAGAGACGGTTCGCGGCGGTGTGGTCGTGGGTGGTGACCACGAGCGCGGTGCCGTCGCCGGCGAGGCGGCGCAGCAGGTCGGTGAGCATGGTCTGGGTCGGTTGGTCGAGGCCGGTGAAGGGTTCGTCGAGCAGTAGCAGCGCCGGCCGCAGCACGAGGGCCCGGGCGACGAGGACCCGTTGTCGCTGCCCGCCGGACAGCTCGCCGACGGGCCGGTGCCGCAGCCCGGCCATGCCGACCCGTTCCAGGGCGGCGCGGGCGGCGGTGGTGTGTTCGCGGGGCGGGCGGCCCAGCCACCGGGTGCGGTGGGTGAGCCCGGTCCGGACGGCGTGCTCGACGGTGATCGGGAAGTCCCAGGCGAACTCGTGGCGTTGCGGGACGTAGCCGATACTGCCGCGGGCACGGTCGGCCGGCTGCCCGGCGACGCTGACCGTGCCGGCGTGCCGGTCGAGCAGGCCGAGCACCACCCGCAGCAAGGTGGTCTTCCCGGCGCCGTTGGGTCCGATCAGCCCGACGATCTCGCCGGCGTGCACGGCCAGGTCGACACCGGCGAGCACCTCCCGTCCGGCCAGCCGGGCCCCCACACCGCGAACGAGCAAGGTCGCGGGGCTCACCGCTCGGCCCTGCGGTTCCGGCGCCGCACCAGCACGACGGCAAGCGGCGCCAACAGGATGAGCAGCACCCCGGCGCCGACGGCGGGCCACAACCATGCCCGGCCCGCAGTCGAGTCGCCTGCCACCGCGACCGCTGCGGGGGCTGCCGGGCCGGTGCCGGCGCTTGCCGCGGGTGAGGACGCCGGGGGGAACGCCGTCGCCGGGTCGCCGGCGCCGACGTAGACCCGCAGGGTGCCGCGTCCGCTGAGCTGATCCCCGGCCTTGCCGGCGGCGGTCATCTCCAGGTCGATGCGGTACGCGCCCGGGGCGGTGAACACCCAGTTGCCGTGCACGTGGTTGTTCACCTCGACGCCGCTGTCCTGGGGCAGCGGTCTGCCGCTGTCGAAGACGACCTGCGGGGCGCCGAAGTTGCCATTGAGGAACAGCGCGAACCTTCCAGGGCCGGTGACCTGATGGACCCGCCAGGTCATCTCCCGTTGGATCGTCGTGGCGACGGTGGGGTCCTGGGTGTTCCAGCCGAGCCAGACCGCGTCCGGGCGCTGCACCTGCGGCAGGATCCACACGTCGCTGCCGGCGGCGCCGAGGAACGCGAACTGCGTCGTGGCCGGGACCTGAGCGCGGGTGGCGTCGACGGCATGGACGACGACCTCGTCGAGGGCCCGCCAGGCCGGCGGGCGCACGGTGTCGTCGCGGACCTGGACCTGCCAGCCGCCGTCGACGAGACGGGGTCCGAGGTCGGCGTGGCCCGCGGTGAGGATGACCGGCGCCGGTGCCGCTCGCGCCGGCAGCCCCAGCAGTGCGGGCAGCACCGCCAAGACGGCGGCGGCCATCACGGACCACCAAGGCAGGTGGCCAGTTCGTCGGCGTTGTGCCGCATCATCACCGGGTAGGTTCCGGCCTGGTCGTCGAACGCGTCCCCGTAGAGCTTGCATATGCGGATGTCCTGATCCTTCGCGATCTGGGTGAGCACGCTCGCCCGTTTGGAGAGGTTGGGTTCCATGAACACCGCCGGCACCCGCAGGTTGGCGATGGTCTCGGTGAGCTTGCGGACCTGCGCGGCGCTGGGCTCCTGCGCCGGGTTGGGCACGACGAACCCGGCGACGGTCAGCCCGTAAGCCTTGGCGAGGTAGCCGAACCCGTCGTGGGTGGTGACCAGCTGCCGGCGGTCGGCGGGGATCGTGGCGATCCTGGCCCGCACGTCGTGATCGAGCCGGTCGAGCTCGGCGAGGTAGCCGGCGGTTCGGCGCCGGTAGCCGTCCGCGCCGGCCGGGTCGCGGGTGACGAGGGTGTCGCGGATGATCTGCACGTACGCCTTGGCGTTGGCCACGTTCTGCCACAGGTGCGGATCGATCTCGCCGTGGACGTGCTTGCCGAGGACCGCCTGCGGCAGCTGGTGGATGCTCTGACCGGCCCTGCCGAGAAAAGCGAACCGCGGGTCGTCCGGCACGGTGTCCAGGGCACGGTTGGGCACGTCGATGACCACGTCGGCGGCGGGCACGGCCCGCTGCGTACCGGGCGTGTCCGCGTCGGTCCAGGCGTACATGTCGCCGCGGTCGAGGTCGACGGCCACATCGGTGTGGCCGCGGTCCAGCACGGTGGCCCCGCCCGCCACGGTGTGCGGGTCCACGCCGACAGCGAACGTGAACGTGCCCGCCGCCACCGGTTGTACGACACCGTCGGGGTTGGACAGGGCCGCGGACAGGGCCAGCCGGTAGATCCCCGGCGTGCTGAACGCCCAGTTGACGTGGGTGTGCGCGTCGGGGGGCAGCACCACGGTGTCAGCCGGGGACAGCCCGTCGGCGGAGTCGACGTAGACCTCCGGCTGACCCAGCGCGTGCGTCAGGTACACCGCCAGCCGCCCTGGCCCGTCGAGCTGTGCCGCGGTCAGCCTGATCTCCGAGGCGCGGGACGCGCCGCGGGCGGCGCCGCTGCCCCGCACCGCGAGCCCGACCCAGGGCACGTCCAGGGCGATGTTCTCCACGAGGGGGATCACCTGCGCGCCGTACGCCTCCGCGGACTCGGCGAGGGACACGTTAGGTGCGTCCTTCGGTGCGTTCGCGTCGATCGCCTTGATGAGCGCGTGTTCTTCCAGCAGCAGATGGTTGGTGAACGTCACGTCCGCCTTCGCGATCGTCTTCGCGTCGCTGGGGGTCGGCTCGTAGGAGTGCGGGTCACCGCCGGGCGGCACGACCGAGTCGACGGTGACCCGGTCCCCGCCGACCGCACGCACCAGGTCGGCGAGGATCTCGGTGGTCGCGACCACCCTGACGGCGGCGTCGCCGGACGGGACGGCACCGCAGCCGGCGACCGAGGCCAGGATGATCAGCGTGCCGAGGACGCGTCGGCCGTTCACGTCGTCCTCCGTCGCCGGTACGTCAGTGCGACCAGCACTCCGCCGGCGCAGACCATGGCCGCGCCTGCGCCGATCAGCGGCGACGGCGCTGTCCCGGTGCGGGGCAGCCGGCCGTCCGCGGCGGCGCAGCCGGTGCTGGTCGTGCGGGGCAGCAGCGTCTTCGGGTCGGTGCCGCCGACCGCGAACGTCACCACGGAGGTCGCGGTCGAGCCGCCGAGGGTGTGGCTGAACGACAACCGGTACGCGCCGGGCTTGGTGAACGCCCAGTTGCCGTGCGCGTGCGTGCCCAGCGGCACGGCGAGGCTGTCCGGTAGGCCGTCCTTGCTGTTGAAGATGACCTTCGGCTGGCCGAACGCGTCGTACTCGAACACCGCGACCGTGCCGGGGCCGTCGACGCCCGTGAGCTTCCAGGTGACCGGCCCGCCGGCCTGACCGGCTTCCTCGGTGTTCCAGCCGAGCCAGGGCACGCCAGCCTTCTGGGTTTGCGGCACCTGCCACACGGTGGCGCCCTGGCCGCCGAGGAAGTCGAACGGTCCGGCCGGCACCGTCGCGGTCGCCGCGTCACCGAGGTGGAGCACCACCTCCGACGGGGTCCGCCAGACCGGTGCGCCGCCGCCGGTGCCGTCCTTGATCCTGGTGACGAGGCGGCCGCTCTCCAGCCGGACGGCGACGTCGGCGTGTCCTGAGGTGATGACGACGCCGCTGGTACGGGTGGTCGGCGCGCACGATGTCGGACGTGGCGCGGCCGTGCTGGTCGCCGGGACTGTCGTCGCGGGCGTGGTGGTCGTCGTCTCCGGCGAGGCCGTGTGGGAGGACGTCGGACTGGGGACCGGCGACGAGCTCGGCGCGGCGGACGGGGATCCGCCGGTGACCTGGTGGGCAACGGCCGGGGCGGCCGATGGCGTGAAGTCGGTGCTGTACCTGGGGACGAACCGGGCCGCCAGCTGATGTTCGCCGGCGGCGAGGCCGGTGACGGTGAGGCTGGCTGCGCCGGTGGTGACCGGCTGGTGGCCCAGGACGGTGGTGCCGTCGAGGTATTCGACCCAGCCGTCCGCACCCGCTGGTTCGACCGTCGCGGCGAGGGTGACCGGTTCGCCTGCCACCGAGGTGGCAGGCGGCGGTGTGAGGTTGGTGGACGTCGGTGTGGCAGGGATGTCGGCCGTCGATGTGCCACCGACGTACCAGGCGACCTCGACCGGGCCGGAGCTGATCGTCCGGCCGTCCGGGCGTGTCGCGGTGACTTCGAACGTGAGCACGTACCGGCCGAGGGCGGTGAACACCCAGTTCGCGTGCGCGTGCGTCATCACCGGCCACGAGCCGCTGGTGTACGCCGGATCCGTTGAGCTGAAGTAGCGCAGCGGCTCCCCCACCGGGCCTGACGCGAAGATCTCGACCCGTCCGGGCCCGCGCACCTCCCGCAGGTGGAACCGCACGGAGTCTCCGGTGATCGCGCCCGGCTCGATGCCCTCGGTGGACCAACCTGGCCACACCAGGGCGTAGTCCTGGATCTCCGGGGCCAACCACATCGGCTCGCCCGCGGCGCCGAGAAACGCGTAGTCCGGCAGGTCCGGCACCGCCAGCCTCGAGGTGTCGGTGTCGAACAGCTGCACCAGTACGTCGGCCGGGTCGGCGAACGTCGCCGCGTCGCCGTTGCCGATCCGGGTGCGCACGTCGAGCCCGCCGTCGGTGTAGTCCACGAACAGCAGGTCGGTGTGCACGTCGTTGAGCACGGTCCGCTGGCGGCTGGGCGGCGCCGGTGCACCGGTGGCGGCGCTCACCGGTACCGCCGCCGAACCCAGCATCGCGACCAGCGCCCCGGCAACGGCGAGCACCACGCCGAAGCGCCTGCGGCTGCTCGACACTGAAACGAGTTTCACTTTCAATAACCGTTCTATCCAGAGGGCTCGGTGGAGGAAGCCGGTCCGCCCGACCGGTGCGGCCGGACGGACCGGTTGCGGTCAGCCCACCTGGAACGTGTAGGTGACGTTGCCCGACGTGGCGCCGGCGCCGTTCTGCGCGGTCGCCTTGAACGTCAGCGTGTAGGTGCCGAGCTGGGAGAACGCCCAGTTGCCGTGGGCGTGCGTACCGGCGGCGATGCCGCCCGGCCACACCGTCGCCGAGCAACCGGCGGCGGCGTTCGTGTTGAGCCGGAACGTCGGCGTGGCCGGGAAACCGGCGGTCGTGTACAGCGCGAACCGTCCACCGGCCGGGGCGGTCCAGCTCACCAGCTCCAGCTTCACCGGACCTTGCGCGGCCGGCACGTCCTCGGCGTTCCAGCCGGCGTAGAGCAGGTTGACGTTCTGCGTCTGCGGTGCCACGTACACCGTGGACCCGGCCGTGCCGAGGCACGACCAAGCGGCGCCGGACGGCACGGTGATCGCCGACGACGACAGCAGCCGCAGCGTCGTGCCGGACGGCGACAGGTCGTCGTCGACCGGGCTGTACGTCTTGATGTCGAGGCTCAGCGCGCCGTTGACATAGTCGATGTCGAGGCCGTCGATGTGCCCGGACTGGATGGTGGCCGCGGCCGCGGGCGTCGCGGCCAGGCCCAGCAGCACCACGGCGGTCGCCATCACGGCGACGGACCGGCGGAACAGTCTCATGAGCTTCCTTCTCGATCGATGAACGGGGGCTACGCGCAGACGACGAACTTCAGCCACACCGGGTCGGAGGTGACCGTCGCGCCCGTGGACGCGAGCCGCGCGGTGACGTCGACCTTGATCCGGTACGTGCCTGGCCGCTCGAACGCCCAGTTGTAGTGCGCGTGAGTGGCCACCGGCAGCGTCACGATGTCGGGCAGGCCGTTCTCGCTGTCGACCGCGACCAGCGGCGCGCCGGCCGGGTCGGTGGCGAACAGACTGAACCCGTCCGGGCCGAGCACCTGCCGGAACCGGATCCGGACGCTGTCACCGGCGAACACGCCCGGTTCCAGCTCCTCCGTGGCGAGTCCCGCCCACAGCAGCGCCGGGTCCTGCACCTCGGGCAGCACGTAGACGGTCGAGCCCGGCGAGCCCAGGAACGCGTAGGCCGGGTCTGCCGGCACCGTGACCGCGGCCCGCGACGGCACCCTGAACACGACGGACGCCGGGTCACGCTCGACATCCGGCTCGACCGTCTCGTCATGCACTGACAGCTCGAACGCACCGCCCTCGAAGGCCACGTCGACGGCGTCGACGTGGCCCTGAGACAGCACCACTCCGGCCGCCTGCGCCGGGGTACCGACAGCCAGCACCGCGACCGTCAACGCCGTCGTGGCAGCACCCAGCAACGGGATACGAACCCGCATACCAATCCTCCTCATCTCCCCGCCCGGGGCGGGCTTATCCGTAACGATATTCATTTTCAATAAGACGTCAAGCCCCCACCGCGCTCCGCACTGCATCGAGGCACGCGCCGCGAGGCCAACTGCGTCGAACGGCTCCGCGGGTACTGATCCAGGGAGGTTCTCGTGACCAGTGGCGAGTGTCCACACAGGACAAGCCACCCCGCCGGTTCCCCGACACCCCACCTTGCCGGCCATCTCATCCCGCCGTGGTATGACCCGTTCACCATCGGCGAGGCGACGGACACCTGGCGGATGCGTCAGCAGGTGCTGATCGACGTGATCACAGCGCAGGACGCAGAACAGCTCGAGCGCTGGAAGCCCTGCGCTGCTTGAAACGCCGATTGTCCAATGTGGTCTATCAGCGGATGGCCCAGAACGCCAAGCGCGTCAGGATCAGCCCGGGAGGGCAAGCGGGAGCGTCACTAGAATCCAGCCCCGCGGCGAACTCGATGCGGACGTCGCGCAGCACCAAGTACACCCGCCCCGGCTGGTTGGGGCATTGCGGGCAGCGGCACCGGGCACTACTCGGCCAGTAACGCGCCAGCATCCTTCAGCTGATCCGCGCCGCAACGGCTGCTGGTCAGATGGCGAGGACGTCAGGCCCTAGCATCGGCCTCCCGATCAGGCTCGGAGCCCAGGGATGGCGAAGCATGATCGCGCGCCACCTGAACGTCAACGCACGCACATCCTCACGCCAGTCGTCGCCGACGTCCGGGAGCGGCATCTTCTGCCCTCTGACCAGCGACTCAGCTTGACAAACGGCAGCGTCCGCGGCAACGGACCATCCCGCAGCCGAGCCAACCTCGCGCCAGTCAGGGTGCCGGCAGCTGCGTCATGAGCGGATCAACGCTGCTGCGGTCACCGTGTGAGAACAATGACGACGCTGCCCGGCGTGCCCGCGACGGCGCCGGACTCCGGGTTCTGTCAGACGCCTCTTGATCGGTGCCGGCGCCATCCGGCGGCTGGATGCGTTCGGATTCCTCGTCGTCGATAGCAGACCGTCCCGTCACCCGTACGCATCGAGGGCATCCATGCGGTCCGCCGGGCGTCTGTGTACCGATCCAGCCGTGCCGGCTGAACAGGCTCCAGGTCAGTGTCCAGGAATGCAGACTGGCGCCGAGATGATCCACAACCAGCCCGCAGCCGTCGCACACCAGGCTGAAGTCCGTGCCGTCCTGTGTGTGCAGCACCGTCATGCGAGCCCCGCCCTTCCGGTCACGGGCGGTCTGCGAACGACGGCGATCCGCCCCGTGCATGTCATGCTCACCGGAGCGCATGGCGGTCGCCCATCGGAATTGTGACGATCGTACGACGCTTACCGTGACGGCTCACCCGGCGCCGGCGCGCCTCCGCCGACCATCTCGGGCAGGGCATCCGGTCCGGACAGCTGCACCAGGTGCCGTATCTGCGTCGACGGTCTCAGCAGGGTCAGCCGTCCGCCGAGGTCGCGCAGCCGGCGGTGCAGCTCGACGAGGAGGTCGACGCCGGCCGCGTCGACCGACGGGCACCGGGCGAGGTCGACGTGCACGTGGATCGGGCGCCGACCCAGCGTGCCGGTGAGCATCGCGATGTACAGCGCCAGGTGTCCCATGTCGCGGGGATCCTCGACGACCGCGTCGAACCGTAGCGAACGGCCGCGGGTCACGCCGTGTCTGCCCGGTCCGTGGCGAGCACGGCGATCACCGTCGCGACGGTGATCGCAACAGTCCGTTCGAGCCTGACGTCGACGACCCGCCACACGGACGCCATGCCGCCGGTGCCCACCTCGGCGATCAGCCGGTACCGGCCGCCGATCAACGGCATGACGTCGACACCCCCAGGGCTTGCTGCACGGCGTGGCTCCGCCCGGAGCCGCTGTCGCGATCCTCGCCGCGCGGCATGGAGGACACCCCTCATTCGTGTGACAGTTGTGCGACGAGGCAGGGGCCGGACTGCCTCCACACCGCCCGGCCGACTGGGTTCTCCTGCCGGGTGCGGCGCCGCACCCCCGATGACGCGGTGGTGGGCTCCCGGCGTCCCACCAGCGCCTGTCCGCCCGGCAGACAACGATCAGGACGCCAGGACGAGGTCGGCGTAGTCGGCGGCCGTGCGGCGCCCGTCGGCCGCCCACCGGGCCAGGTCCCGGCACTCCAGGACGATCGGTTCCAGGTGGTCGATCGCGTGCCGGAACCGCTCCACGTCGCGGCGGCGTTTCCACCGCGCCGGCGCGAGCCTCACCACCTCCTCGGCCCCGTTCACGGCCTCGCGCATCCGCCGGAGGTCGGGCTCGAGGGCTCGCAACCGCTCCAGTGCCTGCGCGTGGCAAGTCAGGCGTTGCGGGCGATTGTGCCCGGCGTTGGACGGGTACGGGCCAACCATGTGCGGAATTGTCGGATGGGTCGCGTACGACCGGAATCTCGTCCATGAGCAGTCGGCGCTCCGGGCCATGACGGCCACCGCCGCGCTCCGCGGACCCGATGCCGAAGGGCTCTGGCTCGATCAGCACTGCGGCTTCGGCCATCGCCGGCTGGCCGTGATCGACCTGGCGGGCGGCGTCCAGCCCATGCTCGCCGAAGAGGACCGGCAGCCGACCGTCGCCCTCACCTACAGCGGGGAGGTCTACAACTACCGGGAGTTGCGCGCGGAGCTGCGCGCGCTCGGGCACGACTTCCGGACCGACTCCGACACCGAGGTCGTGCTCCACGCCTACCTCGAATGGGGCGAGGATTTCGCCGAACGGCTCAACGGCATGTACGCCTTCGGAGTGTGGGACGGCCGCCAGCAGCGCCTGTTGCTGGTCCGGGACCGCATGGGGGTGAAGCCGCTGTGCTTCCATCCGACGCCGGACGGGGTGCTCTTCGCCTCGGAGCCGAAGAGCATTCTGGCCCATCCGGACGTGTCGGCCGAGGTGGACCTTGACGGGCTGCGGGAGCTGCTGGCGCTGGTGAAAACGCCGGGGCACGGCGTCTATCGCGGGGTGCGCGAGGTCCGGCCGGGTCACGTTGTCGTCGTTGACCGGGATGGGACTCGGACGCGCCGCTACTGGGGGCTGTCGGCGCGGCCGCACACGGACGACCTCGACACGACCGTACACACCGTGCGAGACCTGCTGGAAGACATCATCCGTCGGCAGTTGATAGCGGATGTACCGCTGTGCACCCTGCTGTCCGGCGGGCTCGACTCGTCGGCGGTCACCGCGCTCGCCGCTCTCGGGATGCGGGAACAGGGGCTCGGGTCGGTGCGCTCGTTCGCGGTCGACTTCGTCGGGCAGACTGAGCACTTCCACCCGGACGCGATGCGGCCGGAGCCGGACACGCCCTACGCCCACGAGGTCGCCAAGCACGTCGGCTCCCAGCACGCCGACATCGTGTTGAACAGCGGCGATTTGACGGATTCGTTGTACCGCACGGAGGTCATGGTCGCCAACGACATCCCGACCAGCCTCGGCGACCTGTACACCTCCTTGTTCCTGCTCTTCCGCGCGGTGCGGGAGCACTCGACCGTCGCGTTGTCCGGCGAGTCGGCGGACGAGGTGTTCGGCGGGTACCGCTGGTTCCACGACCCCACCGCGGTCAACGCCGACGGGTTCCCCTGGCTGACCACGCTGCCGGATCGACCGGGCAGCGCACAGGGGCTGTTCGCCCCGGAGTTGGAGCGCGCGCTGGATCTGGACGGGTACCGGGACGCCGCATACCGGCAGGCACTGGCCGAGGTCGATCACCTGTCCGACGAGTCGCCGGCCGAGCACCGGATGCGCGAGATCTCCTATCTGCACCTGACCCGATTCCTGCAGATCCTGCTGGACCGCAAGGACCGGATGAGCATGGCGCACGGGCTGGAGGTCCGAGTGCCGTACTGCGACCACCGGCTGGTGGAGTACGTCTACAACACGCCGTGGTCGATGAAGGCATTCGACGGCCGGGAGAAGAGCGTGCTGCGCGCCGCCGTCGCCGACCTGCTGCCCGAGTCGGTTCTGCGCCGGCGGAAGAGCCCGTACCCGTCGACGCAGGATCCGGTGTACGAACAGACGTTGCGCCAGTCGTTGATCGAGGTTGTCGACGACCCGCAGGCACCGATCGCGGAGCTGATCAATCCGCCGCGGATCCGGGAGACGCTGGCCGCCCCGCTGGAGGAGAGCGGGTTCGGGATGAGCCGGCGGTCGGTCGAGCTGCTGCTCGGCCTCAACCTGTGGCTGCGCCGCTACCCGGTCCGGCTGGCGCTCACCTGATCGAGGAGAGCCGCGAGCGCAGGGCCGTGCCGACGGGCGGCGAACCGGGGCAGTTCCCGCGCCACCAACGGCCGGTACCGGGCGGGCTGTTCGGTGAGCATCCTGTGCAGTCCGGCCAAGGCCCGCCGGCGCACCGGCTCGACCCACTCGACGGCCCGCTCGGCGAGGAACGGTACGTACTCGGGCCGCGGTCGTTCGACCATCGCCGACACTGCGGCTTCGCGCACGTGGCCGTCGGGGTGCAAGCTGGCGAGGGCCCGGGTCACCGGGTTGGGACGCTTGCGTAGCCGGTCGGCGAAGGGTTGCAGCTCGCGCCGGAGGTCACCGCGCCGGGCGTGGAAGAACAGCCCGTCGATCAGCGCCGGCCGGCTGCTCAGTTGCGCGAGCGCGATCGGTGACCGTCGGCGCAGCGCGGCCAGCAGTTGCCGGTAGCCGTCGAGGTCGTGCCGGGCGGGGCGTTCCGTGAGCCGCCGGAACCGGTCGGCTCGATCCTGCCGGCGTGCGGCGACCCACCTGTGTGCCTGCATGGGGCCCAGCACGACGACGGCGCCGATCGCCAGACAGACCGTGGCGAGTCCCGGGTCGTTCACCCAGATCCGGGCGAACCTGATGACCTGCCACAGGCCCGCCGACATCACCACCCCGATGAGCACCACCGCGACCGCCACCGCCGCCCGGTCTCCCCAGGACGACCTCGCGGCACCGGATCTCGTGCGGGCAGGCATGCGTCGGACCGTACGCGACACGAACTCCCTCGGTCGACAGCCGCCACCTGAGCGCCGCCCGGACCGGACGCCCAGGCGTCAGGCTGACGTGCGGACAGCCGTCATCTCCAGCGCGATGTCGACCAGCATGTCCTCCTGTCCGCCGACGAGCCCGCGCCGGCCCGCCTCCATGAGCAGGCTGCGCGGGTCGACGCCGTACGTCGTCGCCGCCGCTTCCGCGTGGCGCAGGAAGCTCGAGTACACCCCGGCGAACCCCAGCGTCAGGGTCTCCCGGTCGACCCGCACCGGCCGGTCCTGCAGCGGCCGCACGAGGTCGTCGGCCGCGTCCTGCAGCGCCAGGAGGTCACAGCCGACGTCCCAGCCCCGCAGCGTGGCCACGGCGACGAACGGTTCGATGGGGCAGTTGCCCGCACCGGCGCCCTGGCCGGCCAGGGACGCGTCGACGCGGTACACCCCCTCCTCCACCGCGGCGAGGGAGTTCGCGACCGACAGCGACAGGTTCTCGTGCGCGTGGATGCCGATCTGCGTGCCGGCGCCGAGCACCTCCCGGTAGGCCCGGACCCGGGCCCGCACGTCCTCGGTGGTCAGCCGGCCGGCGGAGTCGGTGATGTAGACGCAGTGCGCGCCGTAGGACTCCATCAGCCGGGCCTGGGCGGCCAGCTCGGCCGGCTCCAGCATGTGGCTCATCATGAGGAACCCGGAGACGTCCATCCCGAGGTCGCGCGCCGCGGCGATGTGCTGGGCGGCGACGTCGGCCTCGGTGCAGTGCGTCGCGACCCGCACCGAGGTGACGCCACGGGCGTGCGCCTCGCGCAGGTCGGCGACGGTGCCGACGCCGGGCAGCAGCAGCGTGGTGATCGTCGCCCGGGACGCGGCGGCGACGGCGGCGTCGATCCACTCCCAGTCGGTGTGGCTGCCGGGGCCGTAGGTGAGGCTCGACCCGGCGAGCCCGTCGCCGTGGGTCACCTCGATCGCGGCCATGCCGGCGCGGTCCAGCGCGCCGACGATCGCGCCCACCCGCTCCGGGCTGATGCGGTGGCGGATGGCGTGCATCCCGTCCCGCAGGGTCACGTCCTGCAGATACATCCCGGTCACGCCGCCACCCCCAGCGCGATGCGCTCGGCGACCCGCATCGCGGCCGAGGTCATGATGTCGAGGTTCCCGGCGTACGCCGGCAGGTAGTGCGCCGCCCCCTCGACCTCCAGGAACACGCTGACCTTCCAGCGGGCCCCGTCGGGCGCGAGGAGCCGCACCTCGTCCGGGTCGACCGCGGTGAACTGCACCGCCTGCTTGAGCCGGTACCCCGGCACGTACACGGCGACGTCGGCGACCATCCGCTCGATCGACGCGCGGACCTCGTCGTGGTCGGCGTCGCCGATGAGGCACAGCACGGTGTCGCGCATGATGAGCGGCGGGTCGGCCGGGTTGAGGATGATGATCGCCTTGCCGCGGCGGGCCCCGCCGACCGACTCCAGCGCGTGGGCGGTGGTCTCGGTGAACTCGTCGATGTTGGCCCGGGTCCCGGGGCCCGCCGAGCGCGACGCGACGGTGGCGACGATCTCGGCGTAGGCGACCGGTGTGACCCGGGAGACGGCCGCCACGATCGGCACCGTCGCCTGGCCCCCGCAGGTCACCATGTTGATGTTCGGCGCGGCCAGGTGCTGCTCGAGGTTGACCGGCGGGATGACGAACGGGCCCAGCGCCGCCGGGGTCAGGTCGATGATCCGCCGGTTGTACGGTGCCAGGGCCGCGGCGTTGGCGAGGTGCGCGGCGGCGCTGGTCGCGTCGAGCACGATCTCGACCGAGCCGAACTCCGGCATCCGGATCAGGCCGTCGACCCCGTCGGAGGTGGTGGCCACGCCCATCCGGCGGGCGCGGGCCAGGCCGTCGGACCCGGGATCGATGCCGACCATGGCCGCCACCTCCAGCGGTCCCCCGGCGCGCTTGATCTTGATCATCAGGTCGGTGCCGATGTTGCCCGATCCGATGATCGCTACGTGGTGAGCCATCTCAGCCTTTCTTCGTGAACGTCGCGGACACGCGGCCGAGCGGGCCGATCTCGGCCTCGATCCGGTCGCCGTCGCCGACGGCGACCATGGGCCCGAGGGCGCCGGAGAGCACGATGTCGCCGCGGCGCAGCGGCGCGTGCAGTTCGAGCGCGGTGCGGGCCAGCCAGGTCAGGGCGTTGAGCGGGTCGCCGAGGCAGGCCCGGCCGTCGCCCTCGCTGGCCAGTGCCCCGTTGTGGTACATCCGCATCGGCACGTCGGCGGGGGTGAACTCCTCCAGCCGCAGCGGGATGTCGCCGAGCACGAACACGCCGCTGGAGGCGTTGTCGGCGACGGTGTCGGTGATCCCGATGCGCCATCCGGCGATCCGGCTGTCGACCACCTCGATCGCCGCGACGGCGTGCCCGACCGCCGCCGCCACGGCCACCGGGTCGGCGTCGACGATGTCGGCGGCGAGGACGAAGGCGACCTCCGCCTCGGCCTTGGGCTGCAGCAGCCGCTCCATCGACACCGAAGGCCCGCACAGCATGTCGTCGAAGAGCACCCCGAAGTCGGGCCGGTCGACGCCGACCTGCCGTTGGACGGCCGCGGAGGTCAGGCCGATCTTCCGCCCGACGATCCGTGCCCCGCCGGCCAGCCGCCGGGCGGTGAGGATCGACTGCACCGTGTAGGCGACGCCGATGTCGGTGCCGCCGATGAGGTCGGTGACCGGCTCGCACGGCACGCCGGTGCGCGCCGCCCGCTCGAGCCGGTCCGCCGCCGCGACGACCGGGTTCATGCGGCGACCGCCAGGTGCTCCAGGACGATGCGGTGGAAGGCGTCCGGTTGCTCCCACTGCGGCCAGTGCCCGGCCCGGTCGATGAGCGCGAAGCGGCCGTGCGGCAGCTGTTCGGCCATCTCCAGGCCGGCCGCGGCAGGCCCCGACGGGTCGTCGCTGGTCCACACGACCACGGTCGGCGCCGTGACCGCGCCGAGCTCCGCGGGCGTGATGAGGTTGCGCCGGCGGATGTCGGGGTCCTGCAGGCACAGCAGGTGCCGCATCGACGCGGCGAACCCGGGCTGGGCGTAGATCGCCTGCCGGATCGCCACGAGCTCCTCGGTCACCGACGCCGGCTCGGCCATCAGCCACGCCAGCCGCGCCCGGATGCGCTCCGGGGTCGGGTCGTCGGCCGCGGCCTGGCTGAGGGTCCGGATGCGCTCCATCACCTCCGGCGTCGCCATCGTCCCGCCGGGGGTGTTCAGCACGAGGCGGGCGACCCGGTCCGGGTGGGCCGCGGCGAACTTGACCGCGACCCAGCCGCCCAGCGACTCGCCGCTGAGGTGCGCGCGCTCGACGCCGAGGGTGTCGAGCAGGCCGTGCAGGTGCGTGGTGTAGTCGGCGATCTCGAGGTCACGGGTGGCGAGGGTGGTGCGCCCGTGGCCGGGGAAGTCGTAGGCGATCACCCGGAAGCGTCCGGCGAGCGCCGGCACGTTGCGTGCGTACGCCTCCAGGTGACCGCCCGTGCCGTGCATGAGGACGAGCGGCTCACCCGTGCCGGCCTCCAGCACGCGCGTCGACCACGCTCCGACCTGGACGGTGTGGACGCGGAAGGCGGTCGTGGCAAGGTCGGTCCAGAGTGTCATCGCTGTCCTTTCCGGGCTCTTCGACGGGGACGGAAAGAGGCTAGGAACCGACCTGGTACTGGCCGTTGACCTGGGCGGAGGACGGAATGAACGGGAAGTCGTCCGGCGTCGGCGTCGGCGTGTGCTTGTCCTTCGTGAACGTGTACTGCTTCTCGGTGAGCCAGTACCCGTCGGGGACCTTGAGGTTGTAGACGGCCTGGACCAGCGAGGTGGGCAGGTCCTTGAGCGCGCCGTCGCTCGACGCGGCGGCCGCGATGAGGCGCAGCTGGTCCCAGGCCAGGGACGGCGTCGACAGGCTGTTCTGGATCGGCTGGCCGCCGGAGTACCGGGTGAGGAAGTCCTTGAAGACCGGGGACTGCTGCGCCTCGGGCACGGCGACCTCGACCTTGAACACGAGGATCTCGAGGTTCTTGTTGGCCTCCGGGGAGCCGTACTTGAACGGACCGCCCGCGGTGAGCGACATGCCGCTGCCGGCGATCGTCGGGATGTTCACGGCGCCGGTCTGGACCCGCGCCTGCAGCAGCCGGGTCGCCGCGTCGCCGGTGGTGTCGATGTAGGCGAAGTCGGGGTTCGCGTCGAGCATCCGCCGGTAGGAGACGGACAGGTCGATGTCGGTCGGCACGAACTCGAAGTTCTTCACCTCGATGCCGCTGCCCTCCAGCTGGGTCTTGACCGCCTGGACGACGCCCTTGCCGTACTCGTCCTGGGAGACGAGCAGGCCGAGGCGCTTGGCGCCCTTGGACTCCAGGTGCTTGCGCAGCCCGGTCAGCTGGGCCGCGCTGTTGGGCACGCTCTGGAAGTGGTACGGGTACTTCTGCGGGTCGTTGAGCAACGGGCTGGCGCCGAAGGCCACAGACGTGATCTTGCTGCGGGTGAGCAGCGGCACCATGGCGAGCGCTTCGGCGCTGGTGCCGCTGGGGATCACGACGTCGGGCAGGTTGCTGCCGGAGAGCTCCTCCTGCAGGAGGCTGACGGCGCGGCGCGCGTCACCCTGGGAGTCCTTCACCTTGATGACCACGTTGCGGCCCTTGACGCCGCCGTTCTCGTTGATGGACTTGGCGGCCGCGTCGAGCGCCTTGGTGGTGGCCGCGACCGTCGTCGCGGCAGGGCCGGTGACACCACCGATGAACAGCACGTCGAAGTTCTCGGTGGCGCCCTTGTCGGCGGCGTCGTCGCCGCAGCCCGCGGTGAGCAGGACGAGCGCCGCACCGGCGGCGAGGAGCGAGCGGTATCTGCTGGACCTTCCGGATGACTGCATGACCTTGCCTCTTTCGGGGGGAATGGGGGCGGGGGTGTGGCCCGTCACAAGACGTCCTCGGCCATGTAGGCGCGCTGGATCGCCTCGCGAAGGCCCGTATCGGTGGCGTGACCGGAATGGACGGTGCGGCCGAGGTTGAGGACCACGACCCGGTCGGCCGCGGCGAGCGCGAACTCCACCGCCTGCTCGACCAGCAGGACGGCGAGCCCGCGCGTACGCAGGTCGCGGATGACGTCGAGAACCTGCCCGACGATCGCGGGTGCGAGGCCCGCGGACGGTTCGTCGAGCAGCAGGACCCGGGGGTCGGCGATCAGGGCCTGTGCGATGGCCAGCATCTGCTGCTGGCCGCCGCTGAGCTGCGCGGCCCGGAGCTTGCGCCGCTCGGCGAGCAGCGGGAACCGCTCGTACATCTCCCCCATGAGCTCGCGGCCGCGCGTGGTGCTGCTGGCCGCGTACGTGCCCAGGAGCAGGTTCTCCTCGACCGTGCGGGACCGGAAGATGCGCTTGCCCTCCTGGACGTAGGCGATGCCGGCCCGGGCCCGGCGGTAGGCCGGCATGGTGGCGAGGTCGGCGCCGTCGAGCATGGCGCGGCCCGACGTGATCCTGTTCAGCCCGGCGATGGCCCGCAGGGTCGTGGTCTTGCCGGCGCCGTTACGGCCCAGCAGCGCGGTGACACTTCCGGCGTCGACGCTGAGGGTGGCGTCGGTGACGACGCGCAGGTCGCCGTAGCCGCAGGCGATGGCCTGCACTTCCAACGTGCTCATGCCTGGCCCGCCTTCTCGCCGGCGGTGCGTTCGGCCGTCACCCGCGTGCCGGTGATCTCGCCGCCCGCACCCAGGTAGGTCCGCACGACCGTGGGGTCGGCGGCGATCTGCGCCGGTGTGCCGGTCGCGATGACCTGCCCCTCGGCCAGCACCACGATGCTGTCCGCGACCGCTTTGACGAGTGAGAAGTTGTGTTCGACGAGGACCACCGTGACGCCGGCGGCCCGCATCTTCGTCAGGACCCGCACCAGGCCCTGGATGTCCTCCTCGTCGAGCCCGGACGCGACCTCGTCCAGCAGCACGAGCGCGCTGCCGCCGGCGATCGCCCGGCCGAGCTCCAGCAGCCGGCGGGTGCCGAGCGCGAGCTCCGCGGCCGGCAGGTCGGCGTACCGGTCCAGCCCGAGCGCCCGCATGATCTCGCGGCTGCCGCGGCGCTCCTCGGCCAGCGCCTTCCAGTGCCGGGGCAGCCGCAGCGCGGTGGCGAGCAGGGACACCGGGTGGCTGCCGAGCCGGCCGGTGATGATGGTGTCGGCGACGGTCAGGCCCTGCGGGATCAGCGGGGTCTGAAACGTCCGGCCGACGCCGCGCCGGGCCACCCGGTGTGCGGGGAGGCCGGAGACGACCCGGTCCCCGAGCGTGACCGTGCCCGCGTCGGCGCTGTAGTACCCGGAGATCAGGTTCATGATCGTGGTCTTGCCGGATCCGTTGGGCCCGACGAGTGCCGTGATCTGGCCGGGGAGGGCGTCGAACGACACCCCGTCGACGGCGAGGTTGCCGCCGAACCGTTTGGTGACGCCCCGCACCGCCAGCGGCTGACCATCGACGGCGGGCAGGTCCACCGCCGTGCCGTCGGCCGCGTGCGGGTCGGCGGTCGCCGCCTCGCGGCGCCGGCGCACCTTGAGCCGGCCGACGAGCCTGGTGGTGACGCCGGCGAGCCCGTTGCGCAGCAGCAGCCCGCCGATGATGAGGAAGACGCCGTACGCGACGAGGGCGTACTTGTCGAAGACGGTCACCCGCAGCGGCCCGATCTGCATGATCGCCGCGCCGATGATCGCCCCGTACACGCTCGTCGGCCCGCCGAGGATGCCGGCGGCCAGGATGATGATCGACAGTTCGAGCCCGAAGGTCAGCGGCGACAGGTAGGCGTCGACGTAGGCGGCGAAGCAACCGGCGATCCCGGCGGGGACCGCGCCGATCGCATACGCGACGATCTTGGTGCCGTGCGGCGAGGTGCCGACGGCGGCGGCGAGGATCGGGCTCTGCTTGAGCACGAGCAGCGACGCGCCGTGCCGGGACACCGCGATGTTGCGGAAGATGACGAACCACAGCGCGGTGACGGCGATGACGACGACGTAGAACGCCGGACCGTCGAGGTCGATGCCGAAGACCGCCGGTGCCGGGATGCCGATCATCCCCTCGTAGCCGCCGAGGCGGTCGCCGAACGCGTTGACGATCGACGGGATGAGCAGGACCACGAAGAACGAGGTGATCGCGAGGGTCCGGCCGCCGAGGCGCAGCCCGGGCAGCCCGGTGACCACGCCCACGAGCACGGCGACGAGGACGGAGGCCGCCATCGCGACGAGCAGGTCGTTGATCACCGCCGTCGCCAGGTAGCCGGTCGCGTAGGCGCCGGCCGCGTAGATCGGGACCTGCGCCAGTGCCAGTTCGCCGGCGTACCCCAGAGTGAGGTTGAGCCCGCTGACGACCAGGGCGAGGATCGCCACGAGGGTGACGAGCCGCAGTGTCGCGCCGCTCGCGCCGAGCCAGGGCAGGGCGATGATCAGCCCGACCGCGACGGCCCACGCACCGGCCAGGGGGCGTACCGCAGTGCCCTGGGTCATACCGCTCTCACCTTCCGATCGCCGAAGAGTCCTTGCGGGAACGCCAGCAGCACGACCGCGAACACACCGAAGACGACGACGTCGCGGTAGAGCGGCCCGATGTAGCGGGCGCCGAACGCTTCGATGAGGCCGATGCCGAAGGCGGCGATCAGCACCCCGCGGTGGCTGCCGACCCCGCCGAGCACCAGCACGACGAAGCCCTTGACGGCCAGCACCAGCGCCAGCGAGGTCGCGGCGAAGGTCTTGGAGACCAGCAACGGTCCGAGCAGGCCGCCGGCGGCCGACGCCACCGCGAAGCCCCACATCGACAGTCCGCCGACGTTGATGCCGCGCAGCTGCGCCGCTTCGCGGTCGTCGGTCTGGGCCAGTGCCGCAAGGCCGACCCTGGTGCGGTGGGTGATCAGGTGCAGCCCGGCCGCGAGGACGATGGCGGCCGCGACGATGATCAGGTCGAGCGGCTGTGCCCGGCCGCCGAGCAGGACGACGGTCTGTTCCGGTCCGAAGAACGGCACGCGCAGCGCGTCGGTGCCGAAGGTGACGGCGATGACCCCGGTGATGACGGTGGCGACGCCGATCATGGTGACCAGTTCGGCACTGCCGGACGTGTTGCGCAGCGGCCGGATGGCGAACCGTTCCTCGACCAGCCCGACGGCGCCGGCGATGAGGAAGGCGATCAGGAACACCAGCACCGTCGGCAGGCCGCCGATGCTGTGCGCCCAGTACGCCACGAACATCCCGAGGACCATGAGGTTGGCGTGCGCGAAGTTGAGCACGCCGGAGGCCAGGAAGGTCACGTTGTAGCCGAGGGCGACCATCGCGTAGATCGCGCCCGTGGTCAGTCCAGCGATGATCTCGGTCAAGGTCGGTCTCCTGACGGTGCGGCGGTGCCGACGCTTCCTGTGCGGTGCGGCAGTTGCCCGGTGGCGACGCCGGCCAGGTATCCGCCGTCGGCCCAGATCACCTGCCCGCTGACGTAGCTGGCGTCGTCGCTGTTGAGGAACGCCAGGACGCTCGCCTGCTCCTCGGGCTCGGCGATCCGGCCCAGCGGCTTCGGGATGGCCTCGAGGAAGGCGTCGCCGCGGGCCGCCCGGGAGGCGTCGAGGATCGGGGTCGCGGTCAGCCCCGGCGCGACGCAGTTGATCCGGATGCCACCGGCGGCGAGCGCGACGGCGCGGGTCATCGTGTACCAGACGATCGCGTCCTTCGAGACGGCGTAGCCGGTGCCGATGTCGGCCGCGTGGTCCCGGCACCAGCGGGTGGCCTCGGCCCGGTCCCGCGTGGCGAGCAGCCCCGCGACCAGCTCGCGCCGCTCCAGGTAGTGCGAGGCGGCGATCGACGCGGTGCTCACCACCGCGGCGCCGGGCTCCATCCGCTCCAGCAGCGCCTCGGTCAGCTCCCTCGTGCCGACGAAGTTGACCCCGACGATCGTTGCCGGGTCGGCGGCGCCGGACAGACCGGCGACGTTGAACAGCGCGTCGACGGGGCCGTCGACCGCCTCGACCCCCGCGCCGATGGAGGCGGAGTCGGCGAGGTCGACGCGGACGAACCGGTCGACCGGCGCTGTCGTCGGGGTCCGGTCCAGGCCGGTCACCCGGGCGCCGCGCCGGTGCAGCAGATGGACGAGGCGCTCGCCGATGCCCGACGCGCAGCCGGTGACCACGACACTCCGTCCGGCGTATCCCCGGCTCATCCGGTCACCCCGTGCACCGCGATGTCGTTGGCCGCGACGTACGCGAACGTCATCGCCGGGCCGAGGGTGGCACCCGCTCCCGCATAGCTGCGGCCCATGATCGTCGCGGCGACGTTGCCGGTCGCGTACAGGCCGGGGATGGCCGCACCGCCGGTGTCCAGTGCGCGTGCGCGCTCGTCGGTCAGCACGCCGCCGTTGGTGCCCAGGTCGGACAGGATCAGGGCGAAGGCGTAGTAGGGGCCGGCGCCGAGGGGTCTGAGGTTGGGCACGGGCAAGGTGATGTCGCTGTAGTAGCGGTCGTACACGCTTTCCCCCCGGTGGAAGTCGTCGTCGCGGCCGGCCTCAGCGAGCGTGTTGTAGCGCTCGGTGGTGCGGCGGAGCCGGTCGGCCGGCACCCCCATCCGCTCGGCGAGCTCGTCGATGCTCCGGCCGGTCACCACCGAGCCCGACGCGAGCCAGGAGCGGGGCAGCTTCCGTCCGGTCGGGACCGGCGCGAAGGGGATTCTGGGCAGCGGCAGGTGCCCGAAGACGACGTAGCGCCGCCAGCACCAGTCGTCGGTGATGAGCCAGGACGGGATGTGCCGGACGCCGGCCGCCTCGCCGGCGATCATCGCGTGGCCGAAGTCCTCGTAGGGTGCGGCCTCGTTGATGTACCGGTCGCCCGCGCCGTTGACGATGAACTGGGCCGGCATCATCCGCTCGTTGAGGCTGAACTGCACCCGCCCGCCGCCCCAGGCCACCGCCGGGTACCACCAGGCGTTGTCCATGAGCGCGGTGTCCGCGCCGGCAGCCTGGGCGGCGACGATGCCGTCGCCGGTGTTGGCGGTGGCACCGAGGCTCAGGGTGGGGTCGGCGAACGGCTGGTGCGCGCGGCGCAGCGCCGGGTCGTGGTCGAACCCGCCGGATGCCAGGATGACGCCGCCCCGGGCCCGGACCCGCCGCACCGTCCCGCGGTGGCTGACCTCGGCGCCGACGACCCGGCCGGTCCCGTCGGTGATCAGCGACGTCATCGGTGCTTCCAGCCACAGGTCGAGCCGCTTCTCGCGGAACGCGAGCATCAGCCGGGCCATCAGGGCCTGGCCCATGGTCACGACCCGCTCGCCGGACAGCCGCGCGCGCACCATCCGCCAGAGCAGGCGGAGGAAGACCCGCTTGCCCTTCCAGGTCTGCCGCAGCCGGTAGAAGTCGACGAGCTCGTTGGGCCCGATCCAGAAGCCGCTCGGCGCGACGGCGTGCGGGGGCAGCAGAAGCGCGGCGTCCGCGCCGAGCCGACGCAGGTCGATCGGCGGGATGTTGATCACGCTGCCCTCGGTGGAGCCGCCGGGCGCCTCGGGGTAGTAGTCGGGGTAGCCGGGCTTCCACACGAACTGGAGGTGTTCGCTGGTGCCCTCCAGGAAGGTGAGCATGGCGGCGGCGTGCTCCAGGTAGGCCTGGAGCCGGGCCTCGCTCACCGTGCCCTCGGTGATGTGCCGCAGGTAGGTGAGGGCGTCGTCGCGGTCCAGGTGGACGCCGGCCCGGGTCTGCGCCGGCGCGCCCGGCACCCACAGCCCGCCGCCGGACAGTGCGCTGGAGCCGCCGAACCGGTCGGCCTTCTCGACCACCAGCGTCGACAGTCCACGTGCGTCGGCGGTGAGCGCCGCGGTCAGCCCGCCGGCACCCGAGCCGACGACCAGGACGTCGACCGTGTGGTCGTACCCGTTGCGATCAGCCATGATCGGTCACCTCCACCGTGGCACGGCGCGGCCCGCTGAGGACCAGCGCGTTCGCGAGCTTTCGCGACACCTCCGACGCCTCCTGCGCGATCGACGCGGCGGCCACGCAGCGGTCGGGGCGCAGGAACACCACCGACTCGGTGTGCGTGTCGAACCACGTCTTCAGGCGGCCGAGATCGCCGACGACGAGGACCTCCGGCGGGAAGGCGGTGCGGCCGAGCTGCTCCTTCGGCACGATCGCGACCAGCCGGGCACCGAGCCCGCGCCACATGTGCAGCGCCTCGTCGTCGAGGATCGCCGTCGGGTCGTTGTTCCAGCACAGCACGGCGAACCAGGCGCCGAGGGCGTCGTCGAGCAACACCGTGCCCTCGAGGGTCTCCACCTGCGGCTGGATGAAGAGCCGGCCGACCGGCGACTGCGGGCTCGCCGCCGGCACGATCGCGCCGCTCTCGTACCGTGGCATGGGTTTGAAGCGCATCTCGACGATGTAGCGCTTGAGCGACGGCAGCAGCGACGCGGCGCCGGCCACCCGGTCGCGCAGCCATGCCAGGGGGCGGCTGCGGATCGAGATGATGCGGCCGACCGTGGTCGACAGGTCGATCATCGCCTTGGCGTGTCCCCGGCGCTCCGCGTCATACGTGCCGAGCAGGTCCTCGCCGCAGTGCCCGGCCACGACCGCGGCCAGCTTCCAGCCGAGGTTCATCGCGTCGCGGATGCCGCTGTTGTACCCCTGCCCCTGCCAGACCGGCATGAGGTGCGCGGCGTCGCCGGCGATCAGGACGCGGCCCTTGCGGAAGGTGCCGGCGATGCGCGAGTGGTGCGTGTAGACGCGGTGCCGGATGATGTGGACCTCCGCCGGCCGGGGCACGAACGGTGCGAGGAGCCGGTGCAGGAACTCGGGGCGCTCGACCTGCTCGTCGGTCTCCTCGGCCATCACCATGAACTCGAAGCGGCGGATGCCGTGCGCGATCGAGATGGACGCGAACGGCCGGGCCGGATCGGCGCCCACGTAGCTGTTCGGCGAGCCCAGCGGGTCGTTCTCGATGTCGACGACGACCCAGCGGGTCGAGGAGGTCGTGCCCTCGAAGGTCGTGCCGAGCAGCTGCCTGGTGCTGCTGCGGCCGCCGTCGCAGCCGACGAGGTACCGCGCCCGCACCTCCCGGGCCTCGCCGCCGGTCCCCTGCAGCCGCACGGTCACCGCGTCGCCGCCGGCCTCGTACGACTCCATCCGCAGCTGCCAGGCGACCTCGACCGACGCGTGCCGCACCAGACCGGCGAGCAGCTCCGCGTCCACGAGCGGCTGGACGAAGCCGCTGCGCTTGGGCCAGCCGAAGTCCTGGCCGCTGGGTGCGATCTCGGCGAGCAGCCGGCCTTTGCCGTTGACGAAGCGGAGAATCTGGTTGGGGATGGTGTGCCGCTGGACCTGCGTGGCGAGCCCGATGGACTGGAACGTGCGCAGGGACTCGTCGTCGATCCCGACCCCGCGGGGGTAGTCGATCAGGGCGGCCCGCTCGTCGACGACGAGCACCTGGATGCCTCTCGCTCCGAGGATGTTCGCCAGGGTCAGCCCGACGGGGCCGGCGCCGACCACGACGACGTCGACGCGACCGCCGGCAGTGCCCAGCGGCTGCGAGACATCTGCGGGGTCGTGCGTCACGGAGGGGATCTCAACGTCGCGCATCTTCACCTCGTGTATCTATCGCACATGTTGTTGCGATAGTCGAACGTTAACGAGCGATTACGTCAGCGTCAAGAGATCACTTCGAGCCTGCCATCCGCAGGTCACGCGGCGTTTTGTACGCAGCGTCAGGCACCGCCCCGCGGCCGGACCACGGGGCGGTCCTCTTCGTCAGTCCGCGGTCAGCGGGGCAGCGCCGTGGTGGTGGCGAATCCGGCGAACCACTCGGGGATGGCGCGGTAGTACGTGGAGCGGACCGCATAGGGACCCTGCGCGGCCAGCGCCGCGTAGGCGGCGATCCAGGTGCGCACCTCGTGCGCCGAGTGGCCGCCCTGCTCGACGAACCAGTCGTTGTCGCGACCGTCGAGGGCACCGAAGTCGCCGTCAGCGAGGACGTCCAGGACGAACCCGTCCCACGCCGGGTTGAGCGGGCGGTAGGGGCCACGACCCTCCGCGAAGTCGCGGGCCGCCGCGATGGTCCGGCCCTCGCGCTGGGCCCGCTGCTCCCGGGTGGGGTTGCGTCCGCGCTTCAACCGCTCGACCACCTCAGGCGGCGCCTCCGCCAGCCGGGGCACCGGCGGATCGTGCGACAGCCCACCCGAGCCCACGACGAGGACGCGGCGGTCGAGGTCCCGTGCGGCCTCCCCCACCGCGGCACCCAGCAGCCGGGCCCGCACGGCAGGCCCGAGCGGCTCCGCGACGCAGTTGATGAAGATCGGGACCACCGGGACGACGGTCAGGGATGCGAAGAGGAAGGTCAGCGGCTGCACGAGCCCGTGGTCGACCTGCATGTCCTCGGAGACGGCGACGTCGACGCCGGCGTCGAGCACGGCGGTGGCGATGGCGTAAGCGGCGTCGCGGTCGACATCGAGCGGGCCCGACGGCAGCCCGTAGTCACCCACCGAGCTCGCCGCCGCCCCGACGCAGAACGACGGCATCATGTCGTAGAGGAAGCCGTTGTAGTGGTCGGGAGCGAAGACGACCACCAGGTCCGGGGCGAAGCCGGCGACGAACGCGCGGGCCTCGGCGAGCACCCCGTCGACCTCGGCCCGCACCTGCGGATCCGGGTCGTGGAGGCCGATCAGCGGCGAGTGGGATGTCGTACACAGCGCGAGTGGCATGGCGGGTCCCCTCTCGACCCGAGATGGGTCGGGGTGTATCGTTATTTACATCAGCCTGCTCGTTATTTGTACGAAGGTTACGCACGGCCGGTAGAGCCGGTCAACGGCAGACACCTCCCGTGGGAAGCTGTGGGTCCGCCCGCCAGCGTCCGGCGGACCGGCTCGATCAAGGGGATGTGGCATGACGGAACAGTCGACGGGGCGCACCCAGGTGGGCAGCCAGACCCTCGCCCGCGGGCTGCGTGCGTTGCTCTCGGTGGTCGAGTCGCCCAACGGCGTGACCATCCAGCAGCTCGCCACGGAGCTG
The DNA here is from genome assembly GCF_050936335.1 of Dactylosporangium sp. CA-152071. Taxonomy (NCBI): domain Bacteria; kingdom Bacillati; phylum Actinomycetota; class Actinomycetes; order Micromonosporales; family Micromonosporaceae; genus Dactylosporangium; species Dactylosporangium sp. CA-152071. Next base: position 1,166,519 of record NZ_JBNJMZ010000002.1, read on the forward strand.
GGCGTCCACCGCTCGATCGCCTACCGGCTCCTGCAGACCCTCGCCGACTTCGGCTTCGTCAGCCAGAGCGCCGACAGCTTCTACCGGGCCGGTCCCCGCCTCGCCACCCTCGCCGACGCATACCTGCCCACCCTGCGGGAGCTCGCGATCCCGGTCATGCGGGAGGTGGCCGACGAGCTCGGCTGCACCGTGTCCCTCTTCGTCGCCAACGGCGCGGAAGCGGTGTCGATCGAGCTGGTCGAGCCGACGACCACGTCGCACCACATCGCCTTCAAGGCCGGGATGCGCACCCCCATCAACCGCGGCGCGGCCGGCTACGCGCTGCTGGCCGCCGGGCCGCAGGTGGCCGGCGAGCCGGCCGAGGTTGCGCTGGCCCGCGAGCGCGGCTACGCCACCAGCGTCGGCGAGATCGAGATCGGCTGCTACGGCGTCGCGGCGCCAATCCCGAACTGCAGCCCGCGCGCCTGCCTCAATCTCATCACCTACCGCGAGGACCAGGCCAAGGCCGCCGAGGCGTCCATCCTCAACGCCGCCAGGCAGGTCGGCGAGGCGCTGCCCGCATAGCGCCCGGCGGCATCGGAGGACACATCTCCCGGTTCCAGCCGCCGGGACGGGTCGCGCACGGCTACACCGGGCTGCTCCTCACGCCCTCGGGCACAAACCGTTCCACGTCGCGCGGCAGCGCGCCCGCCAGGTGGAAGCCGTTCTTACCGCCGCGCTTCGCCACGTACATCGCCTGGTCGGCCCGTTGGAGGAGCTCATCGGAGCTGCACGTGCCGCCGCGGTCAGTAGCGACGCCGATGCTCGCCCCGACGCCAGTCCAGACACCTGAGGCCACCTGGATCGGCTGCGCCACCGCGTCACGGACCCGGGTGGCCAGCGCCACCAGGGCGTCGGACGTCAACGCCCAGTCCAGGACCAGGGCGAACTCGTCACCACCGAGACGCGCGACGCCGTCCTCCTCCCGGGCGCACGCCCGCAACCGGGCTCCCACCTCGCGCAGCACGGCGTCTCCTGCTGCATGGCCATGCTGGTCGTTGACCGGCTTGAAATCGTCGAGATCGATGAGGACCACCGCCACGCATCGGCCGGAGTCGCGCTCGGCCTGCAGTGCCGCGTCCAGCGTGCGCATGAACATGGGACGGTTGTCGAGACCGGTGAGGGTGTCGGAGTACGCCATGTTGTGCAGCGCCCGCGTCAGGGCTTCACGCTCGGCCAGGCTGCGCTCCAGTGCGGACAGCAGCCGGGCGTTGTCGGCGAACGAGGTTAGCTGCCGCACGATGACCAGCGCCGTCACGAGCGCCGCCGCGCCGACCACCACCCATGTCCGTACGCCGATGCCGTCCCGGACCAACGAGAAGGACAGCAGAACAAAGACGAACGCCACGGCCAGGTACGGCAAGCGGCTGAAGGGCCGTCTCCGTCTGGAGGCACCACCGGGCGACGACACGGATCGTTGCTGCGCCAACGCCACCGCTGTCAGCCCAACGTTCGTCGCGAGAAATATCGCAAGGTAGATCCCGGACCGCCCGGAGGCGACGAGCTGGTCGTGCAGCGTTCCAGAGACACCGCCGAGCAGCGCGGCTGTCGCGGCGAAGACGGTGGCGGAGCGACTGAGCGGGCCCGTTCCGGATACCGCCAGCTTCACCACCGCGAGCGTCACGACCATCATCAGCACCTGACTGACCACGACCCGGAACACGGTATCGACCGTATGGTCGGCGGCGGTGGCACCAATTGCCGAATACGCCCCGCCCGCGCCGACGGCCACCATGACGGTGGCCACGTCGAGCCAGAACATGCCGTGCTGGGCCCTGCTCTCCCGCGCGACCGGAAACATCAACAGGCCCAGCGCCAGCATCAGCATGCCGACGAACGCGGCGGCCTGGGCGATGCCGTGCTCGCCCAGTCCCTGCTCCGGTCGGTCCAGCACGGTCACGAGATGGACGGCGTACCCGAGGGTGCACAGGCCACCGGCGAGCCTGCTCACCTTCCAGAACAGCCTGCGCGGGTCACCGGCAGGGAGGGCGGTCACCACGCGGTGCGAGATGACCGTGAACAGGGTCAGGTTACCGACGATGATGCACCAGCTGACGGTCGCCGCTGCGGCAAGACTGAACACCTCAGCCGCATCGCAGGCTACAACCGCACCTTCAGCGCAGACCAGGCCGGCGATGAGCAGCCGCCCCAGGCCCGACGGGCGGCCCGCCGAAGCTTGTCCGAGGCGCATGCCGGCCACATCGGCAAGCGCTACACGGACTTGAGCGGCGCTGGAAGTCCGGCGAAGAAGGGCACGACGGCGTCATACCTGACCGCGACCCGATCGAACGGCGGCCACGCTGGCCCCTTCACGAAGCTCCCTCCGCGGCCGGCGGTTCCAGCGGCCAGATGTTGGTGAGGCCACCGTCGACCACCAGGTCGTGGCCGGTCACGTGGCCGGCCAGCCGGGACGAGAGGAACAGCACGGCGGCCGCGATGTCGTGCGGTCGGGCAAGCTTGCGCAGCGGTGTCCGCGCGGCGTTCGCGCGGTTCGCGCTCTCGAACCGCGGGTCGGCCGCCATCCGCGGGGTGAGCGTCGCTCCGGGTGACACCGCATTGACCCGGATTCCGTACGGTCCGAGTTCGACGGCGGCCGTGCGGACCATCGACAGCAGTGCGGACTTCGCCATCCCGTACAGGCCGTGGCCCGGGGCGCTGGTGAACGCGGACACGGACGCGATGTAGGTCAGTGATCCTCCGCCGGCCCGCCGCAGATACGGCACCGAGGTCCGCAGGACTCGCACGGCCTGCGCGGCGACCACGTCGCTCTGCCATCGCCAGTCGTCGTCACCGGCGTCGGTCAGCGGCCTCCACCGCACGAGGCCCACGACGTCGGTGACCCCGTCGACACGGCCGAACCGTCGCTCGGCGTCTGCCAGGACCTGGGCGAAGGCGTCGGGCGCGGTGATGTCGCAGACCGCGGCGGCGCCGCCGACCTCCTCGGCGACCGCGGTCGCCTGGGCCTCGTCCACGTCGACGCAGACGACGGCGGCGCCGGCGGTCGCGAGTGCCACGGCGGTCTCCCGGCCTATGCCCGGCCCGACGCCGACGACGACGTGGACCTGACCGTTGAGCCGGATGAGGTCGGTGTAGTCGTCTGAACGCAGCTGCCCACTCATCCGCAACCGCCGCCGCTCGGGTCGGCCAGGAAGTCCAGGATCTGGCGGTTCACCTCGGCCGGCTGCTCGATCTGGGGGCAGTGACCCGCGTCGTCGATGACGGTGCTGCGCCCGTCGCGCACCTGGCCGGCAAGGCGCCTGGCCCAACCGGGTGGCTTGAGCTTGTCGGCGCCGCCCTCGACGAACAGGACCGGGACGGTGATGCGGCCGTAGTCCGGCTCCGCACGTCCCCCGCTCGCAACGGCGGCGTCCGGGCGCCGGAACCTGGCGGCTGCGATGGTCTCCCAGGCGCCGGGCGCCGTGCTGGACTCGAACCGCCGCCGGACGTAGTCGTCGTCGGCCGGGTAGGACGGGTCATGGAAGAGGGCCGCGACCAGGCGGCGCATGGCGGGGAAGGTGGCGTCGTAGTCGTACAGCGCGTCCACGTGCTCGTTGCTGAGGATCTCTCCCCCACCGCAGATCGCGACGATGCCCCGGATCGGCAGGAGCGGGACGTCGGAGGTGGCGTCGACCAGCAGGTTCACCGCACCCATGGAGTTGCCGATGAACGTAGCGGACTCGATGCCGAGCGCGTCACAGAACCGTGCGACATGCCGGATCCGCATCCGTCTGCCGTGCACGAAGTCGATCACCTTGGCGGTCCGGCCGTAGCCGAGCTGGTCCGGCGCCACCACCCGGTAGCGCTCGGCGAGCGCCGCAATGGTGTGCTCCCACGCGAGTTCGGCATCGGCGCCGAACTCTCCGCCGTGGAGGAGCACCACCGGCTCACCCTCGCCGGCCTCCACGAAGCCGGTGGTGAGCCCGTCCACGACAATCGTCCCGCGTCTCATGCCATCGGCGCTTTCGAACCGGTGACGGCGTGGTGCGCGGCGCGGTGCCCCCAGGTGAGGGCCGGTCCGATGGTGCCGCCGGCGCCGCCGTAGGCCATGCCGGTGGTCCCGGCCATCGCGTTGCCGGCGGCGTACAGGCCGCCGATCGGCTGGCCGTCTAGGTTGAGGACCTGGCCGTTGTCGTCGGTGCGCGGCCCGCCTTTCGTCCCCATGCAGCCGATGTCGACGCGCACGGCGTAGTACGGTGCCGTGTCGACCGGGCCGAGTGTCCGCGCGGCGACGGTCGGGGCGGTGGTGTCGCCCCAGTGCCCGTCGTAGGCGCTCTGCCCGCGCCCGAAGCGGGGGTCCCGCAGGTGCTCGACGTCGCGGTTCCACGACGCGACGGTCGCGTCCAGGGCTGGTCCGTCGATGCCGACGGCGCCGGCGAGCTCCGCGAGGGTCGCGGAGCGGTGGAACCAGTCGGGTACAGGATCCTCGGCGGTGACGCCGAGAAATCCGTAGCGCGCCAGATGCGTGTGGTCGAAGACGATCCAGGCCGGCAGGTTCGGGTATTCGAACCGGGCCGGATCGAACTGATGGAACGCGCCGCCGAGACTGTGATAGTCGCTGGCCTCGTTGGCGAACCGGCGACCGTGCCGGTTGACCATGATGGTGCGCGGGCGGGTGCGCTCCAGCCTGACGCTCCGGTGGCGTTGCTGGCCGCCGAACGTGTCGCCGGGAATCCGCACGATCGGCACCCACCACGCCTCGGCCATGGTACCCAGGGCGGCGCCGGCCTTCATCGCCATCCGCAGGCCGTCGCCGGTGTTGTTCGGCGGTGAGGTCGGGCCGTTCATCGGACCCCGCAGGAACGCCTTCACCAGGGTGCGGTCCCATTCGAACCCGCCGGTGGCGATGACCACGCCGCGCCGGGCGTGGACGACCCGGCGGCCGTGCGGCCCTTCGACGACGACTCCGGTCACGGTGTTGTCCCGCACCACCAGGTCGACCGCCCGCGTGGAGGTCAGCGGCTCGACGCCGAGGTCCAGCAGTCCGCGCAGCAACGCGGCCACCAACGCGGCACCGGCTACCCTCACGTCACTGCCGTCGGCGGCCACGCCGTCGCTCGCCGTGGCCCGGTCGCCCCAGATCCGCGCCCGCGTCTCCGCATCGAAGCCGACGTTGCTGTAGTCATTGGGGAATGCGGTCAGCCGATCAGCCCACTCGCCGAGGCCGGCGGCGTCGAAAGGCGCGGGGCTCAACGACCGGCCGCCTTCCGGCTTGCCGCCCGGCAGTTCGGGTTTGTAGTCGGGGAACCCGGCGGTGACGGACAGCCGCAGCGGCGTGTGCTGCTCCAGAAACCCGACGGCGGCCGGGGCGGACCGCACGAAGACCTCCGCGAGCTGCTCGTCGATCGTGCCGTTGGACAGTGCGCCCAGATAGGCCAGCGCGTCCTCGGCAGGCAGCGACGCAGGTGCGTCGGGGCGCTCGTGGGCGGGGACCCAGACGACGCCGCCGGAGACGGCGGTGGTCCCGCCGACGGTCGGCGTTTTGTCGAACAGGCCGACAGACGCGCCCAGCGCGGCGGCCGTGACCGCTGCGGACAGGCCGCCCGCGCCGGTGCCCAGCACTACCACATCGTAGGTGTCGGTCATATGGGGGTTGCTCCGTTCCTGCGACCCGGATCAGAGGGTGTGCAAATACTGTTCCGCGCGGCGCTATATCTACACACCCTCAACGCATGCAACCGTGTTGTCAACCCCGCCAGTGGTCAGATCTTGACGTCACCGCACAGGTGCACGATCACGCCCAGCTCGTCGAAGAGTGCCGCTTTCGCCAGCAGCGCACGGTCGGCCGCGTCAGCATCCGGGCAGTAAGCGACCTGTACATGATTGGCCTTGTGCCGAGCCATCAGCTGGTCGCGGCCAATGCCGTGCAGGACGGCATGCATGATCGGCCACTGCCGGTCGGTGGCGTCCAGGCGCCGCTGCGTCTCGTCCGCGGGCAGGCCACGTACCGTGCTCCGGCCGATGTCGACGTGCAGGTCGCCGTCCATGATGAACACCCGTGACCACACGACCTCGCCCGGCTTCGACACCCCGCTCAGCGTGCCGCCACCGAGGGGGAAGAACATCGGTGGCTGCCGCATGCTGTAGCTCTTGTCGTAGCCGCCGTTGTGCGACGCCGGCACCGAGCCCGAGATCTCGAACACCCAGACGAACTCGCCCTCGTACTCCTCGCCCCACCGGATGTCGTGCAGCGTCGTCGCCGGGTCGAAGCCCATCGCGTTCCACAGCCGGTTCGTGACGAGGGCGTCGACGGCCACGCCCTCGTCGACCTCGTTGAAGTGCGGCAGCGGCGCCCCCGCGTACAGTTCGCGACTGCCGTCGCGGCTGCGCACCGGCGGCCGGTCGACGTTGTTGAGCAGACCCTCGGCCAGGTCGCTGGCTGGCACCACGTCCTTGAGCCCTTGCTGGTACTGGATGCCGACCGCGTCGAGCCCGTAGTCGTCGCTGATCCGCACCGCCGCGATGTACATCTTGAACTGGCTGGTCACCTGCGCCTCGGTCAGCTCGGTCGCCTCGTCGGTGCCGAAGTGGAACGTGAAGCCACGCGCATCGAGCCACTCCTTGACCGCCGCGGCCTCCTCGTCGCTAACCCGGGCCATCTCTGCGACCAGGGCGCTCTGCGACAGCCGTTCCTTGAAGATGCCGAGGGGGTTGAGCAGCTCGTCGTCGAAGATGGCGTTGTACATGCCCATGCAGCCTTCGTCGAACACACCGATGATGGCCTTCTCGTCCTGCAGCTGCCGGGCGAGGGCGGCGCCGAGCAGCACCTCGGGCCGGTGCTCGTCCAGCGGCGGCAGATCGCGCACGTGCGACAGGTCGTGCGTGACGGTGCCGGTGTCCAGCCACTCCTGGAGCCCGCTGACCGCCCACTCGTCGGTGAAGTCCTCGCTCCACAGCGCCGAGTGCAGGACGTCGGCCTTGGTGAGGCTGGCGGTCAGGTTGAGCAGACCGACGAGGCCCGGGAACGCACCCGACCAGTTCGCCACCACCAGGATCGGACCCCGGTGGGTCCGAAGCCCGGCCAGGACGTGGTGGCTGTACTGCCACACCGCCTCGGCGACGATCAGCGGCGCGTCCGACGGAATGTTCTTGAACACCTCGATGCCGAGGCGCTGGCTGTCGATGAACCCGTGCCCCTTCGCCTCGTCGAACGGGTGGGTGCGCACGGCCCGCCAGCCAAGCCGTGCCAGCGCCGCGGTGACATCGGCCTCGAACTGCTGCTGGGTGGGCCAGCAGCGGAGGTTGGCACTCGGCCGGAGGTCGCCGCTGGCCACCAGGTACACCGTCGCCGGTTCGGTGTCCGGCCGCCGCAGGGGTACGGGCAGCGTGTAGGGACTTGTCATTGTTCCTCCGGGGGTATCGGGTGTGCTGGTAGGTCGAGCGCGCCGCCCGCCTCGAGGCTGACGCCGGTGGCCTGCAGGCGACCGAGCGTCGCGTGCTCGATGACGAGCCTGGTCAGGTCGAGCGAGCCGCCGTGCAGCACCATCCGCGCGCCGGCTGGGGTGAGGTGGACCTCGCCCCAGCCGGTGCCGGTGGTGAAGATGCTCCTGAGCGTCGGCGTGTCCAGGCGCGGGCGGATGGTCAGGGTGGCGGCCGGCGCGTCGTAGTCGACGCCGCTGAGGGCGAGCAGCGGCGCCCAGCTGGCGAGCGAGCGGGCGTAGTGGTTGCCGCACTCGACCTCGTTCCACGGGTTGCGCCGCCGGCCGTCGTGCCGGTCGCGGACCGCCCGGACGACGGACAGCCCGTCCTCGACCAGGCCTTCGTAGATGAGGTGGCTGGCGACCTGGTATTCGATGCCGGTCCACACCTCGTCGGAGTAGACGAACGGGATGCGCGGGCGTCCGCCGTGCGGCCATGAGCACAGCAGCAGTCCGGCCTCGTCGTCGAGGGCGTAGGTGCGCTGCACGCTGTAGTGCTTCGTCAGGTCGCTACGGAAGTTGTACCGGTGGACTGCCGCGATCGCCGACCGGGCGTGCTCGGCGGGCAGTACGTGCCCGAGCCCGACGACATGCGCCAGCTGCTGCCCGAACACCTGGTCGCTGAGGCAGCCCCGCCCGTACTGGTACCGGTGCTCGTCGACGTCGTCGATGCGCTGCTCGTAGTATTCGCCGTTGAACAGCAGCGCGTCCATGCGTTCGGCGCAGCGGTGCGCGGCGTCGCGGAACCGGGTGGCGGTGTCCGTGTCGCCGAGGTGCTGCGCCATCCGGGCTGCCGCGTGCAGCGCCGCGGCGAACAGCGAGTTGGACAGCGAGTTCGGGCCGAAGAATTCGATGTCGTACGTGTTGTGCTGCTTGCTGTCCAGTACACCGTCACCGTCGGAGTCCCAGGCACCGAACGCGAAGTCCAGAGCCCGCCGCGCGCCGGGAAACACCTCCTTGAGGAAGTCGTCGTCACCGCTGAAGCGCCACTCGCGGTACAGCCGGATCACCGCGCCGAGCTGGCCGTCGGCAGCGGCGTGGAAGTCCCATGGTTCGTTGCCGAACACGCTGTTGGCCCGGAAGTTCATCCGGCCGTCGTCACGGGTCTCGTGCAGGAACTCGGTGCGCCGGGCGCTGCGCTCCAGCTCCGGGAAGAGGAACGCCGCCGTCTGCGCGTAGTTCCACACGTGCGTGCAGGTGCCCTCGCAGCTGCCGGAGTGCTCGAAGCTGCCCTCCCAGGCGGCGAAGACTCCGCCCTCGAGCCGGAAGCAGGTGGTGCTGCGCAGCACGGTGAGGTTGGCGGCGGCCGCGTCGACGACCTCGGGCGGCAGGGTGCTGTGGAACAGCGCGGCATGAAACGCCCGGGTGCCGGCCTCGAGGATCGGCAGATCGTCGGCGAGGCGCTCCGCGACGTGCCAGGCGTCGGTGAACCGGGTCGCGTAGTGGTTGCGGACGACCTCGCCGGCCCGGGTGTCGTCGAGCCGGATGTTGCCCTGCCAGGCACGCGGCCGGTTCGGGAAGTGCCAGGTGAGCAGGAACTCGAAGTCGCGGGTGGCGTGCCCGGCGAGCTGGGCCGGGATGCCGAGGGAGCCGACCCGCAGCCGGGTGAACCAGTCCGGGTGCGGTGGCGGGTCGAGGCTGAACTCGGTCTCCGGGTCGAGGCGACCGTCGTCGCGCAGGTCGTCCCAGAAGACCTGGACGCCGTCCTGCCAGAAGCCACTCAGCCACTGCGGTTTGGCGGTGGTGTCGGTGTCGGTGGTGGTGAGTGCAACGCTGCCGAAGCGCAGATGGTCCGCGCCGAGGTCGGTGCCGAAGAGGATTCCCCGCAGACGCCCGTCGTCACGCCAGGTGTTGCCCGGTTGGCCGGTGTACTCGGGGAAGTGGAACACGTTGCGCCCGACGACGCCCACGGGGTTGGCGAGAGATCCGACGACGGTCACGTCGACAGGGGTGTCAGACGGGTTGGTCACCGTGTACCGCAGCACCGCGCACGGCATGCCGGACGCGTCCGCGTCCAGTGGCACGAGCGGCGTGAACGCAGTCAGGGACACCTCGACGCCGAGGTCGTCGTCGTCGAAGTCCACCCGCAGCAGCGGGTACTGCCCCTGCATCCGGCTGCCGCGCAGGCGGGGCAGGCCGGCCAGCCGACCGGCGTCGTAACCCTGGTCGCCGTCGTGCGGCGCGGGCAGGCGGGACTCCAGGATCCGGGTGACCGGTTCGGCGCCGGCCCGGGCGGTGCGGATGGCGAAGCCCGTGAACGGCAGCCGGGCGCCCTTGTCCGGCGCGTTGCACAGCTCCCAGTCGCGCAGTTCACCGCGGGCGCCGATGGAGACATTGCCGGTGCCGATGCCGCCCAGCGGGAACGCCGCCGCGGCTGCTGTACCGTCCAGGATCCGGTGACCGGTGGCCATGCTCATGACTGTCCTCGTTGCTCGTCCTGGGCGAGTGCGTGCGCGATCGTCGAGGTTGCCGGGTAGAGCTCGAGGTACTGTCGGTAGCGCCGGTCGTAGGCCTCGGTCGCCCGCGGGTCGGGCTTGAGCCGCTCGACGATCGGGTTCCAGCGTTCGATGTCTGCCGTCTCGCTGGGTCCTGTCACGGCGCCGGCGGCAAGGTACGCCGCGCCGTAGCTCGCGCCGATGGTCTTCTCCGGCACCAGCTGCCGGCGGCCGGTGACGTCGGAGACGATCTGCGGCCAGAGCCCGCCGCGGGTGCCGCCGCCGACGGCGACGATCCGGTCGATGCGTGCACCGGCGTGCTCGAACGCCTCGATGTTGTGCCGCACGCCGAACGCGGTGGCTTCCAGCGCCGCCCGGTACAGGTCGCCGCGGGTGTGCGCGGTGGTCAGTCCGGCGATCACGCCGCGAGCGTCCGGGTCGGCGATCGGGGTGCGCTCACCGGCGAAGTACGGCAGCATCAGCAGGCCGCGTGCGCCGACGCCGGACTCGTGCGCCTCGGCCAGCAGCTGCGGGTGGCCGGGGGCACCGAAGAGGTCGTGCAGCCAGGAGGTGATCGCGCCGGACGTCGCCATGCCTGCGGCGAGGTTGCGGGTGCCCGGGAACGCGCCGGTGGTGCCCCACAGCACCGGTGAGGTGTTGTGCAGAGCAGTGGTGTGCACGAGGAACATCGTGGTGCCGTACATGAGCATGAGGTCGCCGAGCTGTTGCGCGCCGACGCTGACGGCCTCGGACCAGGCATCGATGGTCCCGGCGATGACCGGGGTTCCTGCCGCCAGGCCGGTCTGTGCCGCGGCGTCCGCGCTGACGGTGCCGATGACGTCGGCCGGCCAGACCAGGGGTGGCAGGGTCAGCGGGCCGGCGAGGGGTGCGGCCCAGCGCTGGTGCCAGTCCTGGCTGGCTGCGTCGTACATCGGGGTGCACTGGCTGGCCGAGTGCTGGTCGAGGTAATAGGCGCCGGTGAGGTTCCACCCGAGCCAGCTGGCCGGCATGAACAGTCGTCGGGCGCGGGCCCAGACATCGGGCTCGTGCTCGGCGAGCCAGGAGAGCTTCGGCCCGACACTCTGTGTCGACAGCGCGGAGCCGGTCTGCGCACGGATCGCGGCGGCACCGCCGAGCTCGTGGGTGAGCCGGGCGATCTGTGCGGTCGCGCGGGTGTCGACGCCGTAGAGGATGCCGGGGCGCAGCAGGGTGCCGGTCTCGTCGGTGAGCACGACGCATGGGCCCATGCCGCTGACCCCGACCGCGACGATGTCCTGGCCTTGCGTCTGGCCTGTCGCGGTCAGCAGCTCCCGAGTGATGGAGACGGCCTCGTCCCACCAGATCGCTGGGTCCATCTCGACGTGTCCGGGCCGCGGGGTGCTGACCTCGTGGGCGCGGGAGACGGTCGCCAGGATGGTGCCGTCGAGTGCGACGAGCACACCTTTGGTACTGGAAGTGCCGACGTCGATGCCGACGATCGTGGCGGTGTTCGACATGGCACCAAGATGTCAGAAATCGATTTCATCGTCAATGCCGAACCACCGCCGTGGTGCCGGACGGACGGCGTCAGAGCTGCGCGAGACGGTTGCGCAGCACGATGGTGCGGGCCGGTTGGTCGTCGCCGTTGATGCGCTCCAGCAGCAGCGTGGCGGCGGTGGTGCCGATCAGCCGGGCGGGCAGGTGCACCACCGTGATGGGGAGCGGTGCGAGTGGCATGAAGGGCAGGTCGCCGAAGATGGCCATGCCGGTCCGTGGGGGGAGGATGCCGTGTTGGGAGAGTACCTGCAGGGCGCCGACGCTCATGAGGTTGTTGGCGACGAACACTGCGTCGGGCGGTTCGGGCAGGTTCAGCAGTTCCGTCATGGCGCGTTCGCCGCCGTCGATGCGGAAGTTGGCGTAGCGCAGCAGCGACTCGTCTGCTGCGAGGCCGGCGGCGGAGAGTGCGGCGGTCCAGCCGTCGGCGCGTTGGGCTGCGGTTTCGACGTCGCGGGGACCGGTGATGCAGGCGATGCGGGTGAAGCCGTTGTCGAGCAGCGCCTTGGTTGCGGCTTTACCGCCGGCGCGGTTGTCGACGGTGACCGCGTCGATGTCGAAGCCGTGTGGGCCGCGGTCGACGGCGACGACCGGCCGGTTGCGTTCGATCAGTCCGCTGACGTCGCTGCGGTCACCGGCGGCGGCCAGGACGACCCCGGCGATGTTGGCACTGACCGCGATGTCGAGGTATCTGGCTTCTTTGTCGTGGTCCTCGTCGGTGTTGCACAGCATCACCGAGTAACCGGCGGCCTGGGCTACATCCTCAACACCACGGGCCATCGAGGTGAAGAACGGGTTCTCGATGTCGGGAATGACGAGTGCGATGACCTCGGAGTGCTGCCGGCGCAGGCCCTGCGCGACGCGGTTGGGCCGGAACGACAGGGCCTCGGCCGCCTCCCGCACGCGCTTTGAGCGCTCCGGTGACACGTTCATGCCGTTCATCACGCGCGACACCGTCGCCGGGGAGACCCCGGCCAGCGCTGCCACCTCGTAGATCGTTGACACGAATTCCCCCATCCACGCCCCTGGCGCGACTGGTCCGGCGATGCTGAGCCAGGCGGGCGCATCGTCGCGCACCGCCCGTGACCCGTTCACATTGACACGCTAGTGACAAGAGCCTACATTGCCGTGAAATCGATTACGCGGCCTCCGTCCCACTTCGTACGAGGGTACGGCATCCCCCGCACGCTGACGATCACGCTGCCCGACCGAGGAGCCGTGAAAACCATGACCGCTTACCCTGCGCCTGTGTCGCGTCTGCGCTCTGTGCGCACCCGCTCGATCAGCCCGGAGAACTTCGACGGGTCGGCGGGCGGCGGCGGCCGCGCCACCGAAGGCACCGGCGCGCCCTGCGCACGCGACCTCGGCCCCGGCTGGAAGATCTCCCCCAGCGTCGACATCGCCCCCGGCGACACATTCACCCTCGCCGAGATCGACGGCCCCGGGAAGATCACCCACATCTGGATCACCACACACACCGACAACTGGCGCACCCTGCTGCTACGCGCCTACTGGGACGGCGCCGACGAACCCGCCGTCGAAGTCCCCTACGGCGACCTCTTCTGCAACGGCTGGGGCCAGTTCGCCCAGGTGAGCTCCGCCATGATCGCGGCCAACCCACATGGCGGGTTCAACTCCTACTGGCCGATGCCGTTCCGCACCAGCGCCCGCTGGACCGTGGAAAACCTGTCTCCGGTACCCGTCCGCATCTACTACCAGATCACCTACGAACTCAACGGCGACCACACCGACGACGGCTACTTCCACGCCCAATGGCGGCGCAGCAACCCCCTGGAATACCTCAAAACCCACACCCTGCTCGACAACATCACCGGCACCGGCCACTACGTCGGCACCTACATCGCCTGGGGCGTCAACAGCAACGGCTGGTGGGGCGAAGGCGAAGTCAAGTTCTACCTCGACGACGACGACGAATACCCCACCATCTGCGGCACCGGCACCGAAGACTACTTCGGCGGCGCCTGGAACTTCGACGTTCCCGGCAACGGCTACACCACCTACTCCACGCCCTACCTCGGCATGCCACAGGTCATCCGCCCCGACGGACTCTACGCCAGCCAGCAACGATTCGGCCTCTACCGCTGGCACATCACCGACCCCATCCACTTCGCCACCCGACTCCGCATCGAAGTCCAAGCCCTCGGCTGGCGCTCCGGCTGGCGATACCTCCCACTCCGCGACGACATCGCCTCCACCTCCCTGTTCTACCTCGACCGCCCCACCACCAACCGACCACCGACCCCGAGCGCCGACGACCTGGAAATCCACCTCGGCACCGCAGCAGTACCCGACCTCGGCGCGACACCACCGAGGCTTCCGGACTGAGCAGCGCCTCCACCGACCGCGGGAGTCGAGCACCTGCCGTGCCGTGTCCGGCAGGGCTACATCCGGTAGCGCTCGATCCCGTGCCGAGTAAGGAGCACGCCGTGCACGCTGGAACCACCCCGCACCAGAACACGACACTGCGAAGAGCCGCCGCCGCCACGGCGGTCCTCGCCCTCACCGCCGCCGGGCTGACCGCCTTCCCGGCACCGGCCCTGGCCACCTCGGCGCACACGCCGTCGAGCCTGGTCGAGAAGCTCACCGGGCCGAACGGGCCCAACGACACCTACGGCCGGTGGAACGTCAAGTCCACCGACCTCGGCATCCTGTGGGACAACGGCGCCGGCCAGACCATGGCCCTGTTCGGCGACACGTTCGGCGACGGCTGGGTCGGGCCCGGCGGGGCCGCGTTCGGCCCCGGCGACCTGAACTGGCGCAGCAACGTGCTGCTGCGCTCCGGCGACACCAACCTGGCCGACGGCATGCACTTCGACACCGCCGTCACCGCCCCCGACGGCCGGGCCCGGGAGATCCTGCCGGGCCTGCACCAGCCGGACAACACCGGCGAGGTCACCAAGATCCCGACGGCGGGCATCGCGGTCGGCACCCGTCAGTACGTGTCCTACATGTCAGTGCACCACTGGGGTCCACCCGGAGCATGGGACACCAACTACGCCCGCATCGCCTACTCCGACGACAACGGCGAGACCTGGGTGAACACAGGCACCCCGAACTGGGACAACCCCTCCTTCAACAGCCACTTCCAGATGCAGGCATTCGCCCGTAACGGCGGCTACGTCTACGTCTACGGGACCCCCAGCGGGCGCGGCGGCAGCGCCTACGTGGCCCGGGTGGCCGAAGCGCAGATGCTCAACCAGGCGGCGTACCAGTACTGGAACGGCAGCACCTGGGTGACCGGCAACGAGGCGGCGGCAACCGCGATCGTGAGCGCGCCGGTGTCGGAGCTGTCGGTGCGCTTCGACAGCTACAGCGGCCGTTGGCTGATGATGTACCTGCAGGCCGAGGACATCATCATGCGCAGCGCGACCAGCCCGCAGGGGCCGTGGAGCGCGGCGCAGGTCGTGGTCAGCTCGGCGGACTACCCGGGCCTGTACGGCGGGTACATGCACCCGTGGAGCTCCGGCGGCACCATCTACTTCACGATGTCGCAGTGGGACCCGTACAACGTCTACCTGATGAAGGTGCAGATCAACACCTCCGCGCAGATCGTCAACCCGAACCTCATGGGTGACCCGAGCTTCGAGCGTGAGGCTCTCAACGGCTCGGGTACCGGAGGGTTCTGGGCCTGCGCCGGCAACTGCGGCTTGGACAACGGGTTCTGGGGATATTCGGGCAGCCACAACGCGTTCGCCCGGTACAACCAGGGCTGGCAGGACATCCATCAGACCGTCGCGGTGACCGCCAACACGAACTACCGTCTGAGCGGCTGGCTCCGCACCTCACCCAACAGCGACAACGGGTACTTCGGCGCCCGCGGCACCAACGGCGCGGTCATCTCCGAGTCGCACTTCACGGCTGTGGGGCCGTGGACGCGGTACACCGTGAACTTCAACAGTGGCAACCGCACCTCGGTCGTGGTGTTCGGCGGCGTCTGGACGGACCACGGCGACATCTGGATCCAGCTCGACGACGTTGGACTCATGAAGGGCTGAAATCGGCAGGCGGTCATGTCCTGCGAGGGCGTGGCCGCCTTGCCCGAGGGTGTGCGACGCCCCAGAGGGCCAGGGACAGGCCGACCTCGAACCAGTCCCGGACCAGCTGACGGCCCTGCGGGCGGGTTCAGACCAGGCCGAGTGGTACGACCTGGTCCGGGATCTTGCACGTGATCAGCCTGCGGCGGCAGCCGCCGCGCACAACACCCATACGCAATCAATAGGTATTGCCGCGGTTCAGGGCGTCGAGCGTCGCGGCGGCGCCCTGGCGGTGCAGTGCGTCCAGCGCCCAGCTGTACTCACGGATGAAGCGTTCGTTGTCGACCAGGTCGCCGAAGAGGTCCGGCTGGCGCAGGAACGCCAGGGGTTCGGCACGCTGCCGGGCCGCGGCCGCCATCACCTGCTCGCGCGCCCGGTCGACGACATCGATGGCGGCGCCTGTCTCATCGACACCCTCGGCGTAGCGGGCCCAGCTGGCCACGATGGCGGCGGCGAGGCGGACCGGGCCGCCGGCGGCGAGCTGGTCGCGCACGACCGGCAGCAGCCACTTCGGGATCCGGTCGGAGGAGTCTGCGCACAGCCGGGCGATCGTGTCACGCACGTGGGCGTTGGCGAAGCGTTCGATGAGGGTGCGTTGGTAGGTGGCGAGGTCGATGCCGGGTACGGGCTGCAGCGTCGGCGCGCCCTCGTCGGCCATGTAGGCGGTGAGCAGCGCGACGATGCGCGGGTCATGCGCGGCCTCGTGCACGTAGGTGTGGCCGAGGAGCCGGCCGAAGTAGCACAGCGCCTGGTGGCTCGCGTTGAGCAGGCGCAGCTTCATCAGCTCATAGGGCTCGACGTCCGCTACGAGGTGGACGCCCGCCGCGTCGAACGGCGGGCGCCCGGCCGGGAAGTGGTCCTCGAGGACCCATTGGAAGAACGGCTCGGCGACGACCGGCCAGGCGTCGGCGCCGCCGAACTCGGCGGCAACCGCGGCGACGTCCTCGGGGGTGGTGCGGGGCGTGATGCGGTCGACCATCGCGTTCGGGAATGCGACCTCCCGGTCGATCCAGTCCCCGAAGTCCGGGTCGGCGATGGCGGCGAACCCGGCGAAGGCCCGCCGGGCGGCGTCGCCGTTGCCTTGGATGTTGTCGCACGACATGACGGTGAACGGGGGCACGCCGCGGGCCCGCCGGCGGGTCAGGGCCTCGGTGACGAAGCCAAAGACGCTGCGCGGCGCGTCGCGGCCGCGCAGGCGGGCCTCGTCGAGCAGGCGGGCGTCCTCCGGCGCGAACTGTCCGGTGACAGCGTCGAGGGCGTAGCCGCCCTCGGTGATGGTCAGCGAGACGATTCTGGTCTGCGGGGCGGCCATCCGCTCGACGACCGCCTCCGGGTCGTCGGGTGCGTGCAGATGCTCGATGATCGAGCCGATCCGGCGGGCGTCCGCGGTGCCGTCGGGATTGCGGGTCACCAGTGTGTAGATGCCGTCCTGAGCGCGCATGACGTCGCGTATCCGCTCGTCGGCGGGGAGGATGCCGACGCCGCAGATCGCCCAGTCACGAGCCAGCCCCTGCTCCAGCAGACGGTCGATGACCATTGCCTGATGCGCGCGGTGGAACCCGCCGACGCCGACGTGGACGATCCCGGCGGTCAGGCCTTCACGATCGTACGGGACCGTCATTTGATGCCCGAGATGCGTACGCCGTTGACGATGAACCGCTGGAAGATCAGCAGCAACGCGATCGTCGGAAGCGAGGCGAGGGTCGAGCCAGCCATCAGCAGCCCCCACTCGGGGCCGCGGTCGGAGCGGAAGTTGCCGAGCAGCTGCATGATCTGGGTCAGGTTCGGGTCGGTGATGGTGAGGATCGGCCACACGTAGGCGTTCCAGTAAGCGAGGTACGCGGCGATGCCCATGACCGCAAACGGCGCGCCCGACTGCGGCAGGAAGATCTTGAGGAAGATCTGCCAGCGGGTGGCGCCGTCGATGCGGGCCGCCTCCTCCAGCGCCACCGGGATGCCGAGGTAGTACTGGCGCAGGAAGAACATCTGCCCGGCGGACGCGACGCCCGGGATGATGAGCACGGCCATCGTGTTGAGCATGCCGAGCTTGCTCACGACCATGAACGACGTCAGCAGGATCGCCATCGCCGGGATGAACATCGGCATGATGCAGTACAGCCACCAGAAGCTCTTGCCGTGGAACTCGAGCCGGGCGAAGGCGTACGCCGCCATGGAATTCACCGCCAGGCTCAGCACAGTGAAGATGACGGCACCGACGAAGGTGACGGCCATCGCGCGGGAGAACTGCGGGTCGGTGGCGATGTCGGCGTAGTTGTCGAAGTTCCACATGTCGGGGAAGAACTGGAACGGTGAGCGCAGGATCTCGGTGCGGCCTTTGAAGCCGGCGATCGCCATCCAGGCCAGCGGGAAGAACACACTGAGCGAGATGAGCGCGATCAGGACGGCCGAGGCGATGCGCTGTGCCGGAGACTTCTTCATCGCTGGCCTTTCACCCGTCGAGGGACTTGTCGGAGTTGATCAGGCGGAAGATGCCCAGCGAGATCAGCCCCAGCACGACGAACAGCAGCAGCGAGGCGGTCAGCGAGAAGCTGGTCGAGTAGGGCGTGCCGTCGCGGAAACTGTTGAAGATGTACAGGTTGGGCGTCATCGTCGCGTCGACTGGGCCACCGCTGGTCATGATCAGCGGCAGCTCGAACAGCTGGATCGCGAGGGTGAAGCCGGTGACCAGCAGATACAGCAGCACGTTCTTCAGCAGGGGGATGGTGATGCGGAAGGTGCGCTGGAAGAAGTTCGCGCCGTCGAGCGCGGCCGCCTCGTAGTAGTTCTGCGGGATGTCGAGCAGGCCGGCAAGCAGGATGAGCGTGGTGACGCCGAAGCTGAGCCACAGGCCGGGCAGGGCGACGGCCGGCAGCGCGAGGTCGGGGTCCTGCAGCCACGACACCGGGCCGATGCTGAGGAAGCTGATCAGCCAGTTGGCGATGCCGTCGTCCTGGTAGATGAAGGTGAACAGCACCGAGGCCACCACCGTCGATACCACCGCGGGCAGGTAGACGGTCGTCTTCATGAACGCGGCGGCCTTGCCGCTCAGCGTCTTGATGAAGCTCGCCAGCAGCAGCCCGAGGACCAGGCCGGCCGGCACGGTGATGACGGCGTAGTAGAGCCCGACGCCCAGTGCCGTGTAGAACCGCGGGCTGGTGAGCACGTACTTGTAGAAGTCGATGCCGACGAATTCCGACGGCTTGTAGAAATTGATTTTGAAAGTGCTGAGGTAGAACGAGTAGCACAGCGGCCAGACCACGAAGATGCCGAGCAGGATGACCATCGGCGCGATCATCAGATACGCGGTGAGGTTGTCCCGTCCGCGCGCGGAGCGCAGCCGGGTGCGGCGGCGCCGGTGCGCGGCCGCTCCTTCTGGTGCCGGCGCCACCTGCGCGATGTTCGCCGGGCTCATTGTCGACACGGGCGATTCCCCTTGACGGCGGGGCGTCCTGGGAGCGCGGGATACGTGCGCTCCCAGGACGCGGGTGGCTGGGCTAGCTGATGGGTTGGGTGCCCTTGAGCTGCTGCTTCTCGATCACGTCGTTGATCGCCTTCTCGGCCGTCTTCAGCGACGTCGGGATGTCGGCGCTGCCCTTCATCGCGGACTCGATGGCGGTGCCGAATGCGAGCGCAATGTCCCACGGGTAGGCGGGCTCCTGCTTGCCGTACTTGACGACCTGCTCCGAGATGATCTTGATGAACGGGTCTGCCGTGGCCTCACTCTTACCGGCCAGGGCCGTGTCCACCGAGGTGCGGACGGTGTACTTGGAGAAACCACCGACACCGAAGAAGTCGGCCATGATGGCGGGGTCCCCGGCGACCAGGTACTTCACGAAGTCCGCGGCCTGCTGCTTCGCCTTCGACTTGCCGTCCACCGTGAGCGTCCAGCCGCCGAGGGTGGCAGTCGGCTTGGTCGCGTCGCCGTCGATCGTCGGGAACGCCGCGACCGCCGTCTTCGCGATCATGTCCGGGAACTCCTTCTTGAGCTGCCCGATCACCCACGACCCGCCGGCCATCATCGCAACCTCACCCTGCCCGTACGGCGAGCCGTCGGCGTAGCCGACCTTCGGCTGCTTCGGCATGAAGCCGCCCTGGTAGAGCGCCTTGTAGAACTCGAGCAGCTTGACGAAGCACGGCTCGGTCGCGGTGGACCTGGACCAGTCGTCCGCGATCGGCAGGTGGCCACACGCGTTGTACTGCAGGCCCCAGCTGGACCAGCCGAGGTCCGGCGCGGCGGAGGCGATCGTCATGCCCTTGACGTTGCCGGCGGTCAGCTTGCCGGCCCAGGTGATGAGGTCGGCCCAGGTCTTCGGCGGGCTGGCGGGGTCGAGGCCGGCGGCCTTGACCAGGTCGGTGCGGTAGTACAGCACCGTGGAGGGCTCGACCAGCATCGGATACGCGTAGTGCTTGCCCTTGATCGTCACGAAGCTCTTGACGTTGGCCTTGATGTCGGTGAACGCGTCGGCTGGCAGCAGCCCGTCGAGATCGGCGTACTGGCCCTGCGCGACACCGGCGGCGATGTTGCCGTAGCTGGTCGTCGCGACGTCCGGCGCCTTGCCGGCGGCCTGCGCGGCCTTGAGCTTCTGCTGCCAGGTGTCCGACGGCACGACCTGGTAGTCGATCTTCACCTTGGTCTGCGAGGCGTTGTACTGGTCGACGTACTTCTTGAACCAGGCCTGCTGATAGTCCTCGAACTTCTGCTGCCAGAACGTCACGACGGTCTTGCCGTTGCCCGCGTCGTCGCCGCTGTCGCTGCTACAGCCGGCGAGCGCGCTCGCGGCGAGCACCACGGCGGTCACGGCTGCCGTTATCGTCAAACGAGTCACGTGCCACTCCTTGTACGTTGCGCGATTCGGGGTGTTGCGCGAATCAGGAATGTGGAGGCTGTTTCCGATCGGATCGCACCAGGTCAGCCCGGTACCAGAACACGTTGTAGGGGTCCCAGACCGACAGGGCGAAGTAGATGGTGCGGCCGCCGTCGGTCGTGTAATGCGATGCCATGTACGGCGCATAGAGCCCTGGGACCTCCTCAGCGGAGACCAGGGTGATGGCGTCGCCCCATGGGCCCCACGGCGTGGCGCTCTCGCGGAGCACCGCGCCCTTGCCACCGCCGTGGGTGTAGGACATCAGCCACCTGGACAGGTACGGATTCCAGGTCACTGACAGTTCGCCGACCGTGTCGTCAACGACGAGCCGGGCGGCGGCCGGGTCGGCGGCCCACTGCGGTGCGCCGTCGGCGTCGACGCCGGTGAAGTAGCGGTACGCGTCCTGCCGCTCGACGTCCCGCTCGCGGACCTTCATCAGGCTGACCCCGCCGAACCTGCCGTGCGGCACGGTCCAGAAGTAGATCTCGTCGTGCACCTGCACGGTGCTGACCTGGATGAAGTTGCTGTCGCCCGGCCACTTCGGCGCGTCCAGCTTGGCCCACGTCTGGCCGCGGTCCGTCGACTTGGCGAAGCCCGCGTAGTTGGTCTCCCACTCCCCCGGCTCGCCCCAGTGCCGCACGGACATGTACGCCAGATACATAGCGCCGTTGGCCGTGAAGCCGTAGGTCGGGATGGTGGTCATCTCAACCCCGTCGACCTTTTTGGAGTCGATGAGCTCCTTGGCCCAGCCGATGTCGTCGACGATGTAGCCGTCGAGCTTCAGTCCGTCGGTCGGGTCGCGGTCCGTGGTGTACCCCAGGGTGTTGGACCGCCACTCCGTCCCGCCACCCCCGGTGAGACCCGGCTCGCGCCGGCCGAAGGTGTCACCGAAGACCAGCCAGGTCCTGCCGTGTGCCTGAAACATCGACCCGAGATCCTGGCCCGCGATCTCGAACCGGTCCGTGCGGTTGGGCGAGTCCGGCCCGGTGATCTGCCCGACCCGCCGCACGTTCACGACGCCACCGAGGACCAGTGGCGGGTTGCCGGTCGGGATCATCGGCTCGGTCTCCTTGGTGCAGCCCGCCAGGACGAGCAAGAACGCGCACGTAGCGATGCGCCTGCGACCACGGTGCCGAACCGCCCGCATCTCCACGCCTCCTTGCCCGGATCAGGTTTCGTAGCAGTAAACTCTCGGAAATCGGTTTCGTCAAGAAACCGATTTGACCAGTCCTCAATACCGCGCCGACCTGGCCCTTTATGCTTGAAACCGATTGCATCTCGGCGCCAAGTTTTCGTTGGCTGTCGGATCGTTTCGCCCGTTTCCCAGCTGGCGATCAGGTGTGGACGGCCGCGAATTCCGAGGTCAGCGCCGATTGCCGGAGCAGCGGGCCGGGCGGCGGCGGGCTCTGTTGCAAATCGATTACGCCCCCCGCCGCACGGGCCGTCGTCGCCGTGCGCATCAGGGCTGGTCGCTCGGGGTGACGGTGATGGGCCTGCCGGGCGGAAACTGGTTGACGAGGCCGGTCGCCGCGGCGGTGAGCATGAAGACGAAGTAGTCCTCCTGGGTGTGCTCCGGGATGGCCGCCGACGCCTGCCGTAGCACCCGCGAGCCGGCGAGCTCGGCGAGGGCAGCCTTGGTGGCCTCGAGATCCCGCAGGCCGATCGCGCGCTCCTGCTCGGCAACGACGGCGCCGAGGGAGAGGGTGGCGATCGCGCCGCTGAACGCGGTGGCGGTCGCGGGATCGTATCCGCGCCGGCCCAGCGCCGCGATCTGCTGTTCCAGCAGCCGGGTGCCGGACGGCCCGCGTGGGAACATGCGCAGGAAGTACTGCGCCGATCCCGGGTGCCGCAGCGCGAATCGGCGCAGCTGCACGGCGAAGCCGACCAGATGGGCGACCGCCGGGTCGTCGCGATTGTCGCTGATCTCGAGGCGGTCCAGGATCGCTTCACCGACGAGCCCTTCGAGGGCCGAGCGGCCGGCCACGTGCCGGTAGACGGCCGCGGCACTGACGCCCAGGGTGTCGGCGACCCCTTGCACAGTCAGGGCGGGCAGGCCGATGTCCACGCCTGCCCGGATCACGTCCTGCAGGGTGAAGGTCGCGACTCGTCCACCAGTCTTCACCTGGGCACCCTTCTAAGTGAGGGGCCAAAACTTAGAGGACGGGCACGCTCCCACGCAAGCGACCTCCGGTGCCCGGCCGTGGCGGGCGGACCGGAGGTCGCAGACGTTCGGACGATTGGTGTCAGGGTGCGAGGTTGCCGCCCCAGTTGTCGGCGTGCAGGCTGCCGTCACCGTCGTCGATATGGTGGTGTGCGAGCGATCCGTTGCCCATCCGGTAGAACACGTGATGCTGGCCGGGGGTCGACAGGCCCACCGGATCGCTGGTCGATCTCCCAGCCGACGAGCATGGTGTTGCCGTCGCCGGCGGGGATCGGTCCGCTGCCGCGGCTGGCGCCGGCATGGTTGGCCCGGCCCCCGGAGATGACGTGGAAGACGCCGAAGTAGTCCACGACCGCGTGACAGAGGGGCCCCTGCAGGTCGGATCGCCCGTAGATGCAGGTGTCCAGTGCCGGGTGCGGGTTGTCGGCGCTGGAATGTGCGGCAGTGTGGTGCCACAGCACGCCGATCGGGTCGAAGCTGCCGTAGACCGCGCGGTTGCGCCAGTCGCCGTGCTCAACGACCTGGACGCCGGCGGCGCGCAGGACGTCGGCGAGCCACGGGATCGTTGCCATCATGCGGGTCCGAACAGGTCCGCGGCGCACTCGACGACGCGGCGCTCGGGTGCGGCGGCCGTGGCGGCGGTGGCCTGCCCGGCGATCAGCGCCGCCGCGGCGGCGACCAGCGGCATGCGGATGAGGAGTCGTCGGGTGAGGTTGCTCATCGGTGTGCTCCTTTCCGGGGTGCCCCAGCCGAAGCTCGGACGTTGCTGGAAGCCGTCGAGCGCGTCCTTGTCGCCGCACGGCAGGTCGTTCATGTGGGACTCGATCCAGCCGGCCTCGAAGCCAGCGAGCATGACGCTTTCGGAGACGCCGCGGTTGAGGCCGACCTGGTAGACGACGCGGATCACGGCGGGATCGTGGTTTGGCGGATGGATGGGCAGGCGGCGCGGGCCGGTGCGGTGGTGACGGCGGCGAGCGCGGTGGCGGTCGGCAGCATGGCTCCGAGCGCTGCGGCTGTTCGATGGCGGGTGTCCCTGATGCGCACGGCAACTCCTTGCGAGATGCGGCGGTCCGGAGCCGGGCGTTTGGCGGTCACCCGGCTCAACGGAAGGGCAATCGATTGCATGGAGCATGCGCGGGACCCTGCGGGTTGTCAATGGCATGTTGCTGCCACCTACTTTGGAATCCTGTCAATCCCTTGCCTTGACAGGAGATTGACGGGCTTCTAGCTTGCAGGCGAGGGCGAAATCGATTTCTTCTCCGGAGCCGCTGCATGCGTCCCTCCGGTACATCAACGCGCCTCCGTAGCGACCAGCATTGGAGTGTCATGGACAGCAATCTCGGATCCCGTCCCACCATCACGCGGCGGCGGCTGCTCACCGGGGCTGCCGGCGCCGCGGCGGCCGGCGCGTTCGCCGGGGCCCTGGCCGGACCGGGCGCCGCAAACGCCGCGGGCGACGGCCACGGTCTGCGCATCGTCGACCGGAACGAGAACGGCGGGCGGCTGCAGTATTACCGCTTCGCCACCGACGCGATCGAATGGGACCCCGCGGTCAACATCCTGCTGCCGGACGGCTACCACACCAGCGGCAAGCGGTACCCGGTCCTGTACCTGCTGCACGGCGGTGGCGGCCCCGACTTCCGCACCTTCCACATGCAGGACAACATCGTCAACCTGACCGCCGGCCGCGAGGTCGTCGTGGTGATGCCCGACGCCTCGACCGGCTGGTACAGCAACCCTGTCAGCACCATGTCCGGCCCCCGCAACTGGGAGACGTTCCACATCGGACAGTTGCTGCCGTGGGTCGAGCAGAACTTCCGCACGTTCGCCGAGTACGACGGGCGGGCCGTCGCCGGCTTCTCCATGGGCGGCTTCGGCGCGCTGAAGTACGCCGCGAAGTACTACGGGCACTTCTGCTCGGTGAGCTCGCACTCCGGCCCGGCCAGCATCCGCCGCGACGCGGGCCTCATCGTCCACTGGGCCAACGCCACATCCGCGGCGCTGGATCTCGGCGGCGGCACCGTCTACGGCGCCCCGCTCTGGGACGAGGCCCGGGTCAGCGCCGACAACCCGATGGAGCGGATCCCCAGCTACTACAACAAGCGCGTCTTCCTGGCCGCCGGCACCTCCCCCAACCCGGTCGACGCGTTCGACATCGTGCACGAGACCCAGGTCCTCGCCGGCCAGCGCGAGTTCCGCGCCGCGCTCGGCAACGCCGGCATCCCCCACGAGTGGCACGAGGTCCCGGGCGGCCACTACTTCCGGCACGAACTGTTCACCCAGGACCTCAACGGCATGCTCGCCCGGCTCCGCCGCGCGGGCTGACCGCCTGCCGTGCCTCCGTGCTCCGGTGTCGCGTTCCCTGGTGCCCGCCACGGAACGCGACATCGTCGCCCACCACGAGCTGCTGCGAGCCGACCTGACCAGGTGGAAGAAGCTCAGCCGCGCGATGGACCTGGAGCAGGACGGACGCGGCCGTGGGGCTCGGCTCAGGATCGGGGTCGGCACCGCGTCGGCATGCCGGCGTCGTCGCTCAGGCCACGGGCACCGGGTCGGTCGGTTTTGCCGACGGCGTCCGCGGCTCGGGGGTGCGGAACTCGTCGATGCGGACCAGCACGACGCCGCCGATGATGAGCAGGCCGCCGACCAGCTGGATCATGCTGGGCAACTCGCCCAGGACCGCCCAGGCGATGAGGACGGCGAACATGACTTCGGTCAGCCCGACGAATGAGGACAGTCGGGCGCCGAGGATGCGGGCCGCGCCGATGCCGGCGACGTAGGACACGACGGCCGCCACGATCGACAGCCCGGCGAGGGGTACCAGCCAGCTGACCTTGTGGTCGGCGAAGGTCACCGGGCCGAACGCGGCGTGCAGGGGCATCGCTCCGGCGGCACCGAGCGCGAGGAGTGCGAGCGCACCGGCTGCCATGCCGCCGCTGGCGAGCGCGACCGAGGGCAGTTCGTTGTCGGTGCGCGCGGAAAGGACGAAGTAGCCGGCGAGGCCGACGGCGGCGCCCAGGCCCCACAGGACACCGACCGGGTCGAGGTCGGCGTTGCCGGTGAGGTCGAGGACGAAGACGAGCCCGAGCACGGCGGTGACGGCGCCGGCGACGGTGAGCCGGCGGGGACGCTGCCCGTGCGCGGCCCACATCCAGCCGACGACGAGGATGATCCCGAGGTACTCCAGCAGCAGCGCCACCCCGATCGGCAGGTACTGCACGGCGTTGAAGAAGCAGGCCTGGGCGGCGCCGACGGCGAGGATGCCGAACAGGCCGAGCGTGCTGAGGTTGCGGCGCAGCACGTGCCAGCGGCCGCGCAGCGCGAGCACGGCCGGGACGGCCAGGATGAGGGCGGCGACCCCGACGCGGGCGGCGACGGCGGCCCCGGCCGACCAGCCGGCGTCGATGAGCGACCGGGCGAACGTGCCGGACGTCGCGAACGTGACGGCGGACAACAGGGCCAGTCCCAGCCCGGCGGTGTGTCGGCGCTGCATGACGCCTCCCCTCGGTCGATGTCATGATCTATAGCGGCTACACTCATGACACTAGGTACACGGGCGACAGGGGTCAAGATGGTTTTCGCTCATGACACCGAGATCGCGCTCATCGCTGCCGCCGCACTGATCAACACCGACGGCAGCGACGGCGAGCTGCTGGGTGACGTCGCCGCGCTCGACGCGTTCTTCGCCGAGCAGGGCTGGACCGGCCGGCACGAGCGCACCGACGCCGAACTGGCGGACGTCAGGGCGTTGCGGCCGCGGCTGCGCGAGCTCTGGCATGCCGAGGAGGACCGCGTCGTCGGCATCGTCAACCAGCTGCTCCGTGCGGCGCAGGCGTTGCCGCAGCTGGTCAAGCACGACGGGTATGCGTACCACCTGCACGCCACGCCGTCCGACGCGCCGCTGGCCGACCGCATGGCCGTCGAGGCCGCGATGGCCTTTGTCGACGTGGTCCGCAGCAACGAGCTGAGCCGGCTGCGCGTGTGCGCCTACCCGGGCTGCGGCGATGTCTTCGTCGACCTGTCCAAGAACCGCTCGAAACGCTTCTGCGACAACAGCTGTGGGAACAAGGCGGCGGTCGGCGCGTACCGGGCCCGCAAGGCCGCCGCCGGCGGTGCCGACGGCTGACCTCACGTGACCGCCCGGTCCGGTCGCCATCCGTGGACCGCGGTCGACGGAGCCCGGTAGAACGTCGCGGCATCGACCGCGTGGAGCGGGATCCAACCCGGCCCGACCGCCGGAGCCGGTGTCCGGGACGTGCGTGGGCGCCGTCAGGCGTCGTTCAGCGCGCTCAACGCCTGGCGGTACTCCTGAAGCTCCGCCTCGAGCCGGTCCCGCTGGAACCGGGCGGGGTCGGCGGCGTAGAACTCCCGGCCCGGATCGGAGCTGAACGCGGCCTCGGGCACGGCGTCGGCGGACGGCGGCAGGAACTTGAGCACCTCTTCGACGGCGGCGACCGCGTCGGCGGCGGCCTCCCGCGCACCGGCCCGGTCCCGCTGCGACGCGTCGGGCCGTACCACCGCAAACCCCGCCGCCCGTTCACCCATCGTCAGGAACTCGGCGGGGTCGATGATCCGGGACGGCTCGGGGCCGCCGTAGGCGGGCGGCGGCACGAAGTCGGGCCCGAGCTGGAACGCGAACCGGCGCGGCGACCGGCACGACGGGCACTCTCCCTCGTACACCGAGGAGTCGTCCATCCCACGGGCGTGACTCGACCACAGAAAGTCCGACTCGCCGCACCGCTCACACGGGTGCAGCGCCATGTACAGGTGACACTCTGCCACCGAACGCGCGACCAGCATCGTCGCCTCCGTTTCGCTCACAGCTCGATCGCCGCACGGCGCAGGCGTGTCCGTACGAACTCCAGCAGGGCCAGTGTGCTCAGCGGGACGGTGCCGATCCAACGCCCCGGCAGCAACCGGACACCGAGCTCGTCCAGCAGCTCCGCGGTGACGAGCGCCGCCTCGGCCGGCAGCGCGATCCAGCCGGTCTCCGTCGATGGGCCGAGTGGCTGTGGAAGGGGCACCTCGCGCAGGGCCGACCGGATCTCGGCGGCCCGTTCCGCGAGTCCGACCGGCCGCCAGCCGCCGCCCTCCCAGCGCTGGGCGGACACCAGGTGGGTGCCGGGCTGGATGCCGTCGTGGCGCTCGCGCCAGCCGTGCCCGGCGAGCAGGTCGACCGCCTCCACCGCCGCATCAGGGTGGACCGCGAAGTCGGCCCTCGCGGTCAGCTCCTGCGGGGTCGGGGTCGCCTCCGCGGCCAGCTGGGCCGCCGTGGCCAGCTGCTCGGTGGCGCCCGGCAGTGGCAGCGCGACGCCGAGCGGCCGCGGCTCCCACAGGGGCCTGGGTCGTGGCGGTGCTCCGGATCGCAGCTGGTCGGCCAGTTCGTGCGCGAGCCCGCTCAGGTCCACGGCGCCGGCATCCATGTATACGGGAGGCCGGCCGGGTGAGAGTCGCTGGACGAGCTCCTCCAGCAGTTCCATGACGACGGCGTGCACCGGGCCGGGTAGCGCGACCGCGGCGGGCCCGGCGCCGGCGAGCCGGCGGTCCCAGTCCAGGACCGCCTCGGCGATGCCGATCGGCTGCCCGGTCTCGTCGAGCCGGGCGACGAGTTGCCGGGCAGGGTCCGCGGTGCCCGGCAGGTCGTCCGCGGCCGGCGCGGTCAGCGTCAGCTCCAGTTCGTGCCATCGCTCCCGGCGTACCTGCGGCCAGTCGCCGCGGGTGGAGGCTGGGCCCTGCGCCGCCACCATCCGCGCGGCGGCAGAGTAGAGCCGTTCGTGGCGCTCGGCCGCCACCCTGTCCACTCTGGAGCGATCCGGCGCCGGGCCCGGGCGCAGTCGGAGATTCCAGGCCTTCGACGCGGCGGTTGCGGCATCGGCGAGGGCCTGCTGGGGCGAGCGGGTCGAGTAGGCCTGGACGATCCACCGATGCAGCTGCCTGGCCGGCCTGCCGGAGGTGACGGAGTCCAGGACGTGCAGGGGAACACCGATGTCCAGGGCCTCCGCGAGCGTGACGATCTGCTTGACCAGGCCCGTGGTCGTGGTCGGCTGCTGGCCGCGGCCGCCGGGGACCTCGAAGTGGACCTCGCTGGTGATGGCGTACAGCTTGTCCTTGAGGCGGGCCCAGTTGCGGATGTCGGAGTAGTCCACCTTGGTCGAGTACCGGTTCCTGCGCCACTCGTTGCCGGCACTGACCTGCAGGCCCACCTTGAACGAGGGGATGTGGAGGGGTCCGAGCCGCAGCCCGGGCCTGCCGGCCAGGACCCGGCCGGAGCCGGTGAGCGCGTTACGGGTCGAGGTGTCGGTGAACTGGGTGTATCCGGTGGTGATGTGGGCGTACCGCTCGACCTCGCCGTCGCCCGCGCAGGTGATCTCGACGACGTCGCCGAGCCGGGCGGCGATCGGGCCGTGCAACGGCACGGTCATGCCGGCCGCTTCGACGGCGTCGAACGTGACGCCGCCGTCGAGCATCGCGTCGAGGTGGACGCCGAGGTTCTCCTTGTTGAGGACCTTGGCCGTTGCGCCGATCTTCATCTTGATGGGCCGGGGGGCGGCGACGGTGCGGGCCTGGGTCCAGATGGCTCGGATGCCGAGCACGTAGGGTGGCAGGGCGCCGCCGGGGAGCCGGTCGGGCAGGGTGAAGCCGTAGCGGTGGGGGGTGGCTCCGGCGGGAACGCACAGGCCTTTCGGCACGTGGGCCTCGACGAAGATCCGCTTCTGCCGAGCGGTCCGCCGGGCCGCCTCGAGGTCGGGCTCTCCCCTGTAGACGCTGATGGTGAAGATGAGCTCGGTCTCGAATGCGACGAGAGCGCCGAAGCGGCGGCCGAGCATGCCCAGCAGGTTGCGGTAGCGGCCGCGCGTGCTGTCCGTCCGGGTGGTGTGGACCCAGCTTGCCGTGCCGCGGCCGGCGATCACGCCGGCGTCGAGCTCACCGCCTGCAGTCACGGTGTTGCGGTTGCGCCGGGCGTGCCCGCTCGTCTCGATCTCGGTGACATTGCTGCGGGTGTACCACTGCCCGCCGGCGAACTGGTCGCGGCGGGGCAGCCGGCGCGACCGCCCGACCGCCGCGGACATCGTGACGGTGTAGCGCGCGCCGGACCGGGTGGTGTACGTGGTGGAGTCGCCGCCGTCGCAGATGCGGGCGGACTTCGGTTGCAGCTCCCCGGCGGTGTTGACCAGGCCGACGAGTTCGGCGCCGTGTTCGGCCCCGCCCGCGGCGCGAGCCTCCTGCTCCACGGCCTCGCGGAGCCGGTGCAGCCCGGCTTCGGTGCCGGCCGCGCCGCGCACGAGCACCGGGAAGCTGCCCTCGTCCAGCATGCCCTGCTGGTAGGCCCACGAGGGTTGCAGGTCGGCGTCACCCAGCTGCGCCGGGGTCTTGGTGAGCTCGGCGCGGACCCCATTGGGGTCCTCGAAGGCCTGGTCGCGGAGGTGGGGGTTGGGCACCACCGCGAGCAGTTCGGCGGTCACCGCCGCCGTGCCGGGGTGGCCGGGGACGGTGATCTCGACCGAGGTGGCCGTCCACACCAGCGCGTCCTGCTCACGCTGGTACGGGTCGCGGAAGTGGGAACGCAGCTCGCCCTGGGTGCTGATCTGGCCCTGTGAGCGCAGGCGGCCACCGGTACGGGCGAAGGTGTTGTCGACGTTCCAGCCCGCGCGCAGCGCGTCCGGATCGAAGCGGTCCTTGGGATCCTTGTGCCAGAGCCCCGCGACGACCTGGGTGCCCTGGTGTGCCTGGGTATCTGCTGCGACCTCGTCGCCGACCTGGCGCTCGGTGAAGCCGCGGTAGTACGGGTCGACCGGTGCCAGCGCCACCACGGGCCCGGCCGGCCTGATCCGGATCTTGATCGGGGGCAGGGTGCCGACCTGCAGCTGGGTCTCCGTCTGCAGGCCCGGCTGCTGCATCGCCTCCCACACGGCCGGGGTGAAGGCGTCCAGCACGGCATCGCGGTGCTGGACGCCGAGCAGTTCGATGAGTTGCTGCTGAACCTGCTCGAACCCGCCGGCGGCCAGCACGCCCAGGGCGGCCGCACCGGCCAGCACCGAGGGTGCGTCCGGTGCGGTCGCGTTGACCGCGCGGGCAGCGTCGATCGCCTTCCGTACGTCGCCGGGCTTCGGGGTCTGCGGGTCGGCCAGGTAGTGCGGTTGCAGGACGTTGAAGACGACCATTGCGTGGCCTTCGGTTCCGTCCGCGTGCCTGGCGCCCTCCAGCCGCCAGGTGAGGGTCGCGGGGACGGCGAAGCGGTGAGAATCGGTCTTCTGCGCGTCCACCTCCTGCAGGTGCGAGGTGATCGCTATCGTGCCGCGACGGCCGATCCCGGACCTGGTCCACAGCCTGCCGAGGTCACCCAGGCTGGACACCACGCCTTTGCTGGGCCACGGAATCCGGGCGTTGCCACCGGCGGTGACGTCGGTGGCGCGGTCCCGGACGAGGCGGCGGGCCGTGGTCCAGTCGGCCAGCCGGGCCAGCTGCAGCTGGAACGGGTACTTGCCCAGGTGCGTGCTGCGATCAGGATGCAGCTCGGCCGCCAGGGTCAGGGTGAGAGGGTCGCTGGGCTTGCCGGGGCGGTCGAGCTGGATCCCCACGACGGGACGGGTCCGGGCGTTGGTCAGGTCCGGCGCGCGGGGAGCAAGGTAGTGCCGGCTGAGGGCGTCGACCACCCTGGCCCAGTTGGCGTAGCGGACATCGTCGCGGTTGAGGAAGGCCTGGTCCGGCTCGGCCATGGTGCGGCGCACCAGGTGCTGCCACGCGCTCGGCTTCTCCGGCCGTGCGTCGTCGGCGAGGTGCTCCGGCTGCACCTCCTCGGGCTGGCTTTCCGGCTGCGCCTCCTCGGGCTGGTTTTCCGGCTGCGCCTCCTCGGGCAGCAGGCTGTGCATGACCAGGTTCGGGACGAGGTCGTCGTAGAGGTCTTCGAGGCGTTCGATCCCCTCGACGTAGCAGAAGGCCAGCGGGAACTGCGTGCCGAGGTCGGTGCCGAAGACCTTCTTGCCGGCGACGGGCTCGCGGTCATCGGCCTCCTGGTTGCGGCGTTCCTGCAGTTGCCTGGCTCGGCCGCGCGCCTCCTCGGTCTGCTCGGCGGCCGGGTCGGGTGCGCTCAGCAGTCCGAGCGCCTCCACCTCCTGGGCCGGCAGCGTGATCAGTGCCTGCCCCTCGATCGGCTGGACGGGTTTGCGGCCGGCCTCGGTGGCACAGTGCACCTCCAGGCCGAGATCGAGCCTGACCACGGCCAGGTCGCCCACGACGCGTTTGGAGCGGGTGACCGCCGAACGCCGGGCGCGTGCCTGCCGCCCGGTCCGGGTGACGGTCCGCCGCCCGGACGCCCGCCCGCCGAGCGCGACGTCGCCGGAGCGGCGGTAGCTGCCCTCGGCGCCGACCGCATCGCCGTGGGAGCTGGTGTCCTCGGCGCTGGACGTACGCCAGTCGACGTCGTGCACGTCGAAGCGGGCTTCGTCGTTGCTGCGCCCGCCCAGCAGGGTCACCGCGTTGAGCTGGGTGCTGACCAGGGCCACGCTCAGCCGCCGTGCGCCCTGCCCGAGACGGAAGGTCAGGGTCGTCTCCGGCACGCGGTCGCCCGGCATCACCCGCTGCAGGTACGTGCCGACGACGTTGGGAAGAATCTTCTGGTCGATCTCGTCCCGCCAGGCCTCGTACGCGTCGCCCAACTGTTCCCGCAGCGCGTCCTTGACCTGCGCGAGCAGCATGACCCGCAGCGTCGCGAAATCGGTCGCCCGCAGCCCGCGCCCGAAGTCGCCGGCCTTCGCACCGTCGATCCGTCGGAGGTCCTCAGCCGGTGCCCGGTGTTCGGGCACCCAGAACCCGACGCCGACGTCGCCGTCTTGGAACCGCGCCAGCGGCGTGGCCCGGTCCCCGGCGGCGATCCGTACGCCCAGGACCGCCCGGATGTGCTGCTGCACGAACGACTCTTTGACCCGGGTGAACTGGTTGTGGTTGGAGGTCGACCGCGTGAACTGGCCCTGGCCGCGCCCCCAGGTGTGCCCGAAGGTGGGCAGCGCCATCGTGACGTCCCCGTACTGCACCACGGCCGACCCGCCGACCTGGCGGATGCTGGCGCTGCCGCGCCCACGGATGTCGTCGCTGTAGGTGAACACGCGCCGCTCGTGTGCCCGCCTGGACTCCTTGTCCGGCACGGTCTGCGGTTGCCCGGTCGCCTGACCGAAGATCTGGACCGTGTACGGCCCGACCGGGAGCTCAAGGCCGTCGTCGAACACGCGCACGAAATCCGAGTCCAGGGTGCGCTTGACCGCGTCACGGTCAACCGTCCCGTCCGGCAGGAGCCCGTTGACGAACGCCACGAACGCGTCCAGCCACTCCGGCTCGATCAGCTCACCGCCGAGCAGCAGGCTGTGGTCCGCCTCCTCGGCCTCCTCCTTGCCGACCTCCGCGAAGGCCGGCCGGGTGGTGGCGGGCCGTCGCTCCCACGACTCGGCGGCCTTCTCGGCGACCTTGGCCAGCCTCGTCGCCTCCGACCAGGCCCGCCATTGCGAGTGCCGGGCGGCGGCGTCGACCAAGCCGGCCAGGAGCCGCATGTCCGCCGCTGCCACCGTGGCACGGCCGAGGAACCTGGCCAGCACCGGCCGGTAGTGCTCCGCGGTCCGGTCCTGGTCGAAGCCGCGCTCGGGCTGCGGCAGCAGCGCGCGGCGCAGGTCCACCAGCCGCCGCGCCTGCGCCGGCGACGTCGTCGTGAGCCACGCCACCAGGTGCCTGGCCTCGTCGTTGCGGGCCTTGCGGGAGTCGATCCGCGCTCCCCGCACCGTGTACGGGTTGCGCACCCGCCGCGCGACCTCGACCGTCTCCTTGAGACTGTCCAGTGTGAGCGGGGTGCCCGCGCCCCGGTACGCGATCACCAGCTCGCCCAGGTCCGCCACCGTGACCGGGCGCTGCAGGGGTGCCCTGCGCGGCGTCGCCCGCACGAGCTCCCGCGCCCGGACCACCGTCTGAGGGCGGACCCGCCACCCCGACCGGGCCTGCTGGCGAGCCCGCGACCGCGCCCTGCGCCGATCGGGCTCGGCGTCCTGCTGGTGCGCCAGCCGCACCGCCCGCACGAGCACCGCCACGTCGGCGTCCTGCACGGGCGTGCCCTGCCGGCGCAGGTACAGGGCCAGGTCCGCCGCCTGGAGGTGCTCCTCCCACTCACGCAGCCGGGCCGGTGTGAGCGGCGGCTCCAGCAGATCGACGGCCGGCGCCAGCGCCAACGGCAGCCCTGCCCGGACGTCCGCATCGGCCAGTTCCCGCCGGAGGCGCTGCTGCAGCGTCACGTGGCGCGCCAGGCGCCGCAGGCCCGCCACCGGCCCGAACCGCCACCCGGCCGAGTCGACCCGCTGCATGTACCCGACCAGCTGCGCCCAGCGGTCCGGCGACACCATCACCATCGTCGGGTCGCCGAACACGTGCCGTGCCAGCGGCAGGTGGTCGGGTTGGTCGAGGACCCGTCCAGCGAGGCTTGGGAACGTCTCCGCCAGCGACGCCTCCAGCAGCCGCTCCGCCCGTTCGGCGCTGCCCACCGGCAATCCGTCCGCCGCCCGCCGCGCTGCCCTGGCTCGTTGCCGTGCGGCCCGGTCGCCCTCCGCCGGACCGGCCGGGGCGCCCCCGGTGTCGCGCGCATCGGCGACGAACTCCTCCGCCGTGCGGTACGGCCGCTCGGCCTGCTCGATCGCCCGGTCGAACGCGCCCCTCGCGGCCCGCTTGTCACGCTCGGCCGCGACGACCGCGTCGTTGCGCGTCGCGTCGGCGTCCATGACGGCCAGCTCCCACGTGGAGTGCATGGCCGACCGCGCCGCGATCCGCGTCGCGTTCGCGGCGGCCACGGCCCTCTCATAGCGCGCGTTCGCGTCACTGAGGGCGGCGCGCCGGTCCGGCGTCCCCTTGGCTTGCTTCCGGTCCTGCCGAAGCTGGTTCCGCGCGGTGCCGAGCTCGGACGCCCACACCGCCTCGACGTCGGCACGGGTCCGCTCGAAGGCATGCTCGGCGTCCCACAGCGCCACGAGGTAGGCGGCTTTCGCGTCGCCCGTAGTGAAGTCTGCGGTCTCCTCGGCCTGATCCAGGGCGCGCTGCGCACTCACGCGCACCGCCTCGTACTCGGCCCGCAGCCGCTGCAGGTCGTGCTCCGCCAGCGCCAGCCGCCGCATCGGCAGCTGCCCGCCCGGTAGCTGCGCCAACCGGCCGGTGTACTCGTCCCGGGCCGCCCGGACCGCGTCCTGGTAGCGCTGCTCGGCGTCCGCGACAGCTGCGTTGAACCGTTCGCGTGCCTTCGCGTCGTCGTCCTGCGCCGCCCGCACGGCGGCGTCGCGCCGCTTCAGCGCGTACTGCTCGACCTGGGCGCGCGCCTGCTCCAGGCCGCGCTCCGCGTCGCGGACCGCCTGGCGCCGCTGCGCCACCTCGACCCGGTTGGTCGCCGGCCGGCCACTGCCCGGCTGCGTCCAGTGCTGCGAACGGGAAAGGGTCGCCTGCACGGCACGCCGACGGCCGCGGGCCTGGTCGAGCTGCGATGTCGCGTGGGCGAGCGCGGCCTGCGCCGCTGTGACGTCCGGGTCCGCGGCCACGGCGTGCTCCGCGACCGCCTCCTGGTAGTGGCGACGTGCCCTGGCGGTGGCGTTGCCGGCGCTGAACAGCTCCCGGTCGAGTTTCCGGCGGGCCGTTGCGACCGCGTCCTGCTGGGCGCTGCTCGCCGCGGCCACCGCCTCCTGCAGGCGCTGGTCGGCGTCCGCGACCACGGTGCTGGCGTTCCTGACACCGGCCAGGTCCTCGATCGCAGCGAGCTCCGCGGCCCACGCCGCCGCCACCTCGCCGTCCTGCGCGCGGCGAGCCAGCTCGGCTCGGATCCCCGCGTGCCCAGCGTCCCAGCGGGCAAGGAGCCGCTGCCAGTGATTCTCGTACTCGGCCCGCGCCGCCTCCTCCTCAGCCGGGTCTGCTGCAGGCGGCGCCGGGCGGGGCCCGACCGGATCGTGTTTGTAGAACTCGGCAAGACCCTTGATCACTTCCAGGTCCGCGCCGCTCAGGTATGCCTGCGCCAGGCGTTCGAGCTGCTGCCATCGCTGCGCCAGCTGCCACTGTTCGCGGCCACCCAGGCGACCCAGAGCGTCGAGGAGTAGCTGCCGGGTCGAGGACACCAGATCCTCCACCCAGGTCTCGGCCTCGCCACCGGCCGCCGTCCGCCGCAGGCGTGGTGACTGCTCCAGCAGATCGACGGTGTCGACGGCCAGTCCTGCCGCGGCGACGTACTCCTCCAGCGCCGCCCGGGTGCGTTCGTACTCCGAGCGGGCCCCCGCGTCCGGCACCGCTCCCCGGGTGACCACCCGCTCATCCGCGCGCATGGCCTCCAACGCTCCAACCGGCCCGGCGAACGCCTGCTGCACCTGGGTCAACGCCTGCTGGGCCCGCTCCACCGTGTCCAGCAGCACCGTCCGGTCGGACTGGTCCATCCCGGCTGCGTCGGCCGCGCGCTGCCACTGCGTCGCCGACAACGCCTGGGCGGCCGACCGTGCCTGCCGCAGCAGTTGGTCGTCGCGCTCCTCCCGGTGGGCCACCTCCGTCAGCCGCGCCGACAGTGCGCCGGTCGTGCCCACCGTGGCCCAATCGGATACGCCGGTGAGATGACGCAGCACCTCCGACTCGAACGCCCACTCCTCCCCCTCGGGCCGGGGGCGGCGCAGCTGCCGCAGCCACTCCAGCTCGACGGGCCCCAACCCGGCGTCGAAACGATCCAGCCCCGGGCCTCGGTGAAGCAGCGCGTACACCTCAACGAGGAAACCGACCAGCAGCCGGTCCCTGAGCGGCGAACGCTCCAGCCGACCGGCCTGGTCGATCGCGTAGAGCAGCGTCTGCAGACGAACGGGATCGACCGCCGGTCCGGACTGCTCGCCCGGCTGTTCCTCGGCTGTGTCGTCCGGCGTGACCACCACGCGGACCGGCTGGCCCTTCGCCTCCACTTCGAGCCGCGCCGTGCCGTCACCCAGTGTCAGACTGGCCTGGCAGCCGGGTTCCTGTGACAGGATCTCCGCCACCTCGGCGAGCGCGGCCCGCTGCTGCGGTGCGACCGGGTCGGCCCGACTCGGTGGGGTCGGCTCCGCGCCCCGAGGCGGGTCGGTCGGGCGGAGGTCGTCCGCCTCGAACAGCCCCCGGGTGTACGTGGCGTTTTGATGCGCCCATTGCCGATCTGACCCGGCGTCGACGCGGTAGGAGTGCACGACGACCGGCTGCCCGTCGACCATCAGGTCCAACGTGACCGTCGGACCGGCCCACTGCGACCGGGGATCCCGCCCGTTCAGGCCGTACGACGGCAACGCCCGCAACTGGTACCGACCGTAGTGCTCGCCCAGAATCTGCCACTGCCGGGCCCGGACCTCATCGGCGAAGACCTGCTCGATGAACGACGCCCGCAACTCCGCGGTCATCGTGCCGGCGGCAACGTGCTCCGCGATCGCCCGGGCCCGCCGATCGCTGCGCGCGTTGGTGGCCGCGGGCCGCAGCCCCAAAGCTTGCCGCTCGAACTCCCGCACCGCGTCGTCGAGCACCGCCCGCAGGCGGCCGGCGATGTCCTCGCGCACCTCATTGGCGTCGACGGCCCTGGCCACATCACGAACCCGGAGCGGACGCGCGTCCTCGGGCAGCAGGCCATGGTCGAGCAAGAACAGCCGCACGTCGTACCACGACCGGCCCGATGCCCGGATCAGCGCCCGCAGCGCGCTCTCGTTCCGCACCGCGGCCGTCCACTCGTCGGTCGGCTCGATCCACGGCCGGGTGCTCGTGAAGCGAGCCCGGTTCCTGGGAGCGTGGAAGCGCGCCGCGGCCGCCGCCGGCACCCGCAGCTCCTCGGCCGGCTCGACTGCTCGCTCCACTGCGCGCTCTGAAGCGAGCGCCGCGCCGGCCAGCTCGTCGGACACGTCGAGGTTCACGGTCTCGCCGGCGGTCGTGCGCACCGTCATCGACGCGTCGCCGAAACCCAGCTCGGCGTGCTCCAGCAGGCCGGCTTCGATCAGGTCGGGCAGCACACCGACAATGGCGGACGCCGTGACGGACCGGGCCTTGGCGGCGTCCTGCCAGCCCTCCTCACGCAGACTCTCGAACAACTCCAGCACCGCCAGCGACAGATGTTCCGTCGACACCTCAGCATCGACCAGCTGCCAGAGCCTCGCCGCACGCGGCGAACCAGCACCCAGCCCCAAATGCTCCAGATGCGCCGCGAGGTCCGCGATCAACGCCACCCGCTCCACCACATCCACCGACGCGACAACACGCGCAGCCAGATCCTGCAGATCACCCACACCACCATGATCATGAGCAGACAACCGCGCCCACCGACCTGGAGCACCACCCTCTGCCGTCAACCGGTCCCGCCGCGACCCGACCGGCCACCACGAACGCCCCTGCCGATCAACCACCTCCCACACCTCATGCACCAACGCACCGACCTGATCACCACCATCGAGCAGCTCCGCGGAGATGACAGCCGTCATCACCGACGCCCGTTCCCCCTCCGGGAACTCGGACCTGGCCCGCTCCCCCGCATCACCAACCACCACCGTCACCGTCAACGCAGACCCATCCCGCAGGTCCACCTCAACCACACCAGCAACCGCGCGACCATCCGCGTCGACGCCGGCCCCAGCATCCACGAGCCGCATCTCGCGGATCACCGAGTCGCTCACTCGCTGCCGCGCAAGACGTGCACGCAACGAACCCGCAAGCTCCACCGCGCTCGGCCCCGGCAGCAGCCTCCGTTCCTCGGCACGCGTGCCGGGCACCCACGTCGCAGCCACCGTCGGCTCCGCGGGTCGCAGCGCAGGGCCCGGCCTGGTGCTTGCCTCCTCCACGATCGCGATCTCCCGGTTGAGGAGAACGTAGACATCGTCCTTTTCGGTGACCCCCGGAATGATGATCGCGTCATATCCCGCAGCGGCGGCATGTCGGCTGAGGTAGCGGACAAGCTCTTTGGAGTCGAGCAGGCCGGAGTCGTAGGCGACCCGCCGGTAGTCGCCGATCTTCGCCGCACGGGGGATGAGCACCCGGAGGTTGCTGTCCGGTGTACGGTCGGCGATGGTACGGCGGGCACGCATGGCGCAGAGGTAGCCGTCGATCCGCCACTCGCCGTAGTACTGGACGAACGTGTGATCGTAGGCGACCGGACCGTGCCGGAAGTCGTCGTGGACCTGGGCGGCCGTCCCCTCGGGCCCCCGCGTCGCGCCGTGCCACACCTCGATGAAGTCGCCGCTGCGACGCAGGCTCTTCATCGTCTGCCGGTCGACGACGGTCGGGGTGCCGTCGAACCCCTGCCAGGCGGCGATCATGGCGTACTGCCAGTCCCAGTCCCACGCGCCGCTGTACTTGTACGGTTGGTGCATCAACCGCCGGTCGAGCCGGTCGGCGGCGAACTCGTCGGGAACCAGGTTTCTGGCCCGGGACGGCTTGTAAGGCAGCGCCGGATCGACCGGTGGCGGGCTCAGATCGGGGAACCCGGCGAGCAGGGTCTCGAGCTCGTCGAGGGTGCGGGCGGCCTGGACGAGCTCCAGCCAGTTCTGGAAGTCGGTCAGCGTGAGCCACCCCGCCCCGACCTGCTCACCGAGCAGCTCCGCGGCCGCCACGCGGTCCTGATCCGTCGGGCGGAGCGCACGCCTCATGTCCCGGACGAGAACGTCAAGGTCGGCGAGCGTCCGGGCGGCATACGCGGCGACGGCCAGCACGTCGAACTCGTCCACGGTGAGCCGGCCAGCGGCGACCAGCGTCGCGTACCACTGCTCGACCGCCCTACGGTCGGCATCCGATGCCGGCTCTCCACGGTCGGTACCGCCGCCGTCGTAGCCCGCCGGCTCGGCCTTCCCCGGCTCCTCCTCCACGATCAGGATGGACCGGTTGACGACCAGGATGCCGTCCGTGGTGAGTTCTCCCCGGCGTACTCCGCCCGGAAACACGACCGCGTCGATTCCGGCGGCCGCCGCGTGTCTCGCCACGTCGGCGAAGGCCATCCGCTTGCCGAACACATACGGTTGCGGTTCGACCACCGCCTTGAGCGCCTCGTAGCTCGCGATCTTCGCCGACTTCGGCAGGAGCGCCCGGACCACGCTGCCCGCGGTGCCGTCCGAGTCCGTCGCGGCCGCGGCGGGGTCAGCGACGAAGGCGTAGGGCGCGCCGTTGACCGGGGCCTCGCCGTATTGCGCCGGTCCGCGGCGCAGCTGCTCGTTGAACTCGGCGGCCGTCGTATCGGCGGTGCTCATCGTGCCCCGCCAGATCGCGAAGTAGTCGCCGGTGAACATCTGACGGTTCATCGCCCACGGGGACATGACCGTTGGGGGGTCACCGAACCCCTGCTGGTCGCTGACCGCAGCCAGCCATTCATCGCCCGGGGAGCCAGGATTGTCCTGCGGCTGGGGCTTCCCGGTGGACCGGTCGGCGACCAGATCGGTTGCTCGTGAACGCTTGTGGGCCAGCGGCGGCAACGGCCGCGGCAGCGCACCCAGGTCGTCCTGGGCCGTCGCGCCGGACGGGAGCGCAAGCGGGGCCGGCGGGGCCATGATGGCGCTGTGCCGCCAGCCGGGCTCGCGCAGGCTCCGGAGCAGCTCCTGCTGTGCCGGTATGAGCCGCTCGATGCGCAGCTCCGCGTCGACCCGAGCCCACAACGCGGCCGAGTCCTCGTTCGTCTGGCTCAGGTCCAGGTATTCGAGGTGCGCGGCCAGGTCGCCGACCAGCTCGACCCGGCGCGCACTGCCAGCCGGCGTGGCAAGAATCCGGCCGGTCAACTCCACCAGGCCGGCGATGCCGCCCCAGTCATGATCCGACAGCCCGGCCTCAGCGTCCGATGCCCCCTTCGCGAGCAGGTTGCCTCGTGGCGCGGCGTCGGGCCGCCACCACACACGGTGGCGACGCAGGCGTCGGTCGACCTCTCCCAGCTCGTGCATGAGGGTGCCGAGCAGTCCGTCGCCGGCGGGGTGCTGCCACGAGAGCACCACCGTCACATTGACCGGCTGACCTGCGACGGACGGCAATGTGACGTACGAGATCGCCCTCTTACCACTGGCGTAGCCGACCGCAACCGTCACCCGCAGCCGATCGGTGCTCCATGCGTACGGCGACCACGGCTGCACCTCGAGCACGCCGGCGACGACATCGCCGGTCGCTTGGTGAGTGGTGTCCGCGGTCGGATGATCGCCGGCGTGGAGTAGACGTACCTCGTGAATGATCGCGTCGCGGTAGCCGGTGTCGTTCACCCGCTGGAGCTGTTCCTGCAGTGCCTCGGCGATCCCGGCCGACGTCTCGGTCCGGCGCACGCGGTCGCGGGGAATTGTGTCCTGCGGCGGTGTCATGCCCCAGGTGTCGAGTGTGCCGGGCACCCACGTCGCCGCGATCTGCGGATCGACCGGCGAAGGCCCGGCGACCGGCTGTGGTCCCGGGGTCCTGGTCGGGCGGAGCGTCTCCGGCCGGAAGAGACTGCGGGTGAACGTGTTGCTGCGGTACGTGGCGTCCTGGCCGAAGGTGACGGGACCGGTGCGCAGGCGGTACGTGTGGACGACAACCGGCTGCCCGTCGACCATCCGGTCGAGCGTAATAGTCGGCACGGTGATGCCGTCCGGATCGGCCGAGCGGGGTGCCTGCCCGTCCAGGTGGTACGACGGCATCGCGCGCAGTTCGTACGGCCCATAGTGCTGGCCGAGGATCTGCCACTGCCGGGCGCGGATCTCGTCGGCGAAGATCTGCTCGATCAACGTCGCCCGCAGCTCCGGTGTCATCGTGCCGGCGGCGACGTGCTCGGCGATGAGCTCGGCCCGGCGCTGGCTCCGCGCGCTGGAGTCCGCGGGTGCGAGCCCGCGTGCCAGCCGTTCGAACTCCCGCACCGCGTGGTCGACCGTCGCCTGCAGCGCGGCCGCGATGTCCGAGCGGACCCTGTCCGCCTCGACGATCCTGGACACGTCCCGCAGCCTGATCGGACGCGCGTCCGCGGGCAGCAGGCCGAGGTCGATCAGCAGCAGGCGCGCGTCGTACCAGGAGAGGCCCGCCTCGCGCAGCAGTGCCCGCAGCGCCGTCTCGCTGTGCAGCGCGGCGGACCAGTCGACGGCAGGGTCCGTCCACGGTCGCTGATGCGTCAGGCCGGCCAGGTTCCCGGGACGGTGGAAGCGCCGCGCGGCCGGCGACGGCACCGTCTCCGGGAGTGGGTCCAGCTGGTCCACGAGCGCCCGTGCGGCCGGCGGGAGGGCACCCCGCCGCCAGGTGGTGGACGCGTGGTCGGCGAGCACCTCGGCCGCAACCAGCTCCACGGCCACCTGCGCGGGCGTGCGCGGGTCGCCGGGCGCGGGCACCGGCGCGACGTCCGCCGCGGCCGTGCCCGGGTCGTCCGTCCAGAGCCGGCCCAGCGCGACCAGCGCGCCCTCGACCCGCGACCAGCCGGAGCCGCTGTTGAGGTCGGCGTCGGCCCCGAGGATCGCGGCCGCGTCGGCCCGGATCCGGTGCACGTCGGCCCCGCGGGCCATGCGGGCCACCAGCCGCTCGCGCAGGGCGGCGAGTTGCTCAGCCCGCATCTCACGGACCGGGCCGTCGGGCCCGGTCAGCAGCATGGTGCCCGCCGGTCCCGGCGCGATCTCGGCGGCGAGCGGCATGCCCGGGCCGGTCAACAGCGCGAGGGTTTCGGTGATCGCCGCCTCGACCGTCGGCGCGCGCAATGCCTCGGCGACCCCGCGTGGGAGCGGCCGCTCCAAGAGCGTGACGAGGTCCGCGTAGGTGAGTGCGGGGGCGAGGTCCAGCAGCGCGCGCCGCCAGTCGTCGCGCTCCTCCACCGGCGCTGCCTCGTATCCGTGGATGAGCACCTGGGCGGCGGTGCGGTACGGGTCGCCGAGCCGGCCGTTGAGCACGGCCGCCACGGCTGTGGTCAGCATGGTCACCGCGAGGAGCCGGAGGCGCTCGCCCACCGCGTCGGTGCCGGCGAGCGCGGCCACCTCGTTGGCCACGGACAGGTGCACGGTCTCGCCGTCGGTCGTGCGGACGACCACCGCCGCCGCGTCACTATCGGCCAGGTCAGCCCGGTCCAGCAGGCCGGAGCCGGTCAGTTCGGGCACTGCTGCGGCGACGGCGGCCTCCGCCATGGCCTGGCGCCCCGCGGCCACGGCCTCGGCCCGGCGCTCCGCAGCGGCGTCCGGCTCGGGCACCGGGTGGCCGCCGAGCACCCGGTCGATCAGGCTGCGACGGGGTTCGGCGGGCGCGGGCGCCGGAAACGCGCCGGGGTCCGCCGGGGTGTGCGGTCCCCCAGCCGGCCGTGCCGACGGGTCCGCGACGGGCGCCGCCACAGCCGTCCGGGGCAACGGCAGGGCATCGTCGGCGGACAGCGGCAGTTCGGGGCGCACCCCGCCGTCGGGGGTCGCCCGGAACCGGCGCAGCAGGCCGTTGCGGTGCCGTACCTCGACGACAACGTGAACGCCGGCTGTCCGGGCGATCTCGGACGCCACCCAGGTCGGGTCCAGGGCTCCGGCCGGCGGCTGCGCGGCGTGCAGGTGCACCACCCTGTCGCGCCGGCCGATCCGGTCCCGCACGGTGGCGACGATCGCCGGCAGCGGGTTGACCGGTCTGAACTCGGGGTGGCCGACCGCGTCGGCGAACAGGTCGGTCAGGTCGAACGCGGGCACCGCGACGTCGGCCCTGCGCAACCAGGACCGCACGCGCTCGGTCCGGCCGGGTGGCATCGGCTGCTGCGCGGCGATCCACCACGGCCACGGCCGGTTCGTGTCCTCCTGCCAGCGCTTCAGCAACTTCTTGGCGTCCTGGCTGAACATCGTGATGTACGTGCGGCCGCTGCTGGCCGGCTGGAGCTGGACCTCGCGGGCCACCTTGCGCTCGATCCCGCTGCCCCGGCGCTTGTGCTCCACCATCCTGAGCGTCACGACGTGATCGACCCGGAACGCCAGCAGGTGCCCGAGCGCCTTCGCGAACAGGCTCGTCTCGTCGCGGTCGCCCTGGACCCACGTGTGCTCGTCGGAGCCGCCGAAGCCGTAGCTGCCGTCGCGACCCCAGTTCGGCATCGTGAAGCCGAACTTCCCGAGGACGTTCCAGGGCTTGGCCGGGAACGAGAAGCCGAACCTGCCGCCGGCGCTCCAGCCCTTGCTGATGCTCCAGCCGCTGGTGTGCTGTGCCCGGTCCACGATGCCGATCTCGATCATCTCGGCGAGTTCGCGGATCACCCGGGGGTCGAGGAACTTGGCCTCGACCACGATCTCGATGACCGTCGTCGCCGTGCCGATGCGCCTGAACGGCTGGTTCCACAGCGGCGCCGTCGGCACCGGAAGCCGCAGCACCAGGTGCCCGCCGGGATCGTGCATCTTCTCCAGCAGCGCGTTGTACATCAGCGGCAGGAACGCCCGCTCCACGTCGAGCCGGAGGCGCTTCGCGTCCGAGCCGAGCCAGCCCAGCTTGCCCAGGTGATGCATGATCTGCTGCGCCAGGCCGCCGTTGTAGCTGCTCTCGACGCTGAACTCGTACGGCAGCCGCACCGCATGCGGGTTCGCCGGCGCGGCGAGGTCCAGCTCCGCCAGGTTCGGCCGCGCCGAGGTGCCGACGTCGACCTGTTCCGCCGACACCAGCTGGATGGCCTCGCCGCGCAATTCCCGCTGCCACGCGGCCTTCGGCCTCGACCGGAGGTGCCGCAGGTCCACGACGCCGAGCACCGCCCGGTCCAGCAGCTGCGGGCGGCTGCGGGTGACCTCGACCACGACGGTTGCGGGACGCCTGAACCGCACCGCCGGGCCGAACGAGGCTTGCCGCTGCAGCCGGGTCAGCTGCTCGCCGACGAAGCCACGCCGGCCGCGCGAATTGCCGGCGCTCACACCGCCGGAGATGCCGTCGGGCTCGGTGCCTTTCGGTCCGGCGCCCGACCCGCTCGCGTTCGCACCGCGCGACCAGCCGACGGACT
This sequence comes from Dactylosporangium sp. CA-152071, assembly GCF_050936335.1. Classification (NCBI taxonomy): domain Bacteria; kingdom Bacillati; phylum Actinomycetota; class Actinomycetes; order Micromonosporales; family Micromonosporaceae; genus Dactylosporangium; species Dactylosporangium sp. CA-152071. The sequence continues at coordinate 1,210,917 of NZ_JBNJMZ010000002.1, forward strand.
CGCCGCGGTCCTTCATCTCGTACGCGTACCGCTGCAGGATCCGCCCGACGTCGGTGCTCTTGCCGATCGCCTCGCCGTCGCCGAGGCTCGCCTTGATCCGGACGGTGACTTCCTCGCCGGTCAGGTTGCCGGCCATGACCGGCACCGGGACCACCCAGCCGCCCGGGGACAGCATGTCCTCGAGCTTGCCCCACCAGCGCCGCCCGGCGAGACGGCCGTAGAAGTTGCGCCACAGCCCGATGTTGCGCCGTTCGGCGCCCGGCGAGACCGCCTCGATGCCGCGCATGACCTCGGTGAAGAGTTCCTCGCCGTTCAGGTCGATCAGCGCGAACCGGTTCTGCCCGACCCCGGCGAGCAGGTGCTCGGGCAGCACCCCGCCCTCCGGCATCGCCCGCAGCCGCGGATCGTCGGCGATCGCCGCCTCCAGCGCCGCCGCGTACGCCGGCAGCTCGGCACCCTCGACGGCCGGCACCTCCGGGAACTGCCCGGCGAGCCGAGCGTGCAGGTTCGTGGCGAACTCCTCGGTGCGCGGCAGGCCCGGGTCGGGCAGGTTGGCCGGGTAGGCGTTCTCACCGACGCGCAGCTGGGCGTCGCGCAGGTCCCGCTGGAACCGGTTGACGATCCGCACCGCCGAGGCACGGTCCAGTTCCAGTTTGCCGTTGGCGTACCGGGTGAGCGCATCGGTCAACTGGTGCAGCGGCACCGGCAGGTCGCCCATGCCGTACAGGTCGAGGGCGTCGCGTTCGGGCAGCGAGTACACCACCGTCCGGGGCAGCAGCTGCTCCGCCCGGGTACCGTCGTGGCCCTGGTCGTGGCGCACTCCGCTGACCTGGAAATCGACCGGCATGGTGTACGTGTAGTGCTGACCCAGATAGATGAGCAGCCCTTCCTCACCGGTGATCTGGGTCAGCGTGTGGGAGGCGCCGTGCGACCGGCTCCCGCTGATACCAGCGCTGTCGTTGCCGTGCACGCGGTCATCGCCGGTGTGCAGCCCTCGACCGCCGGATGCGTCACCGCTGTGCTCGGTGTCCCGCGACATGCCGGCGCTGTTGCTGCGCAGCGCCAGGTGGATGTCGCCGACGACCCCGTCACCGGCACCGCTGAAGGTCGACGCACCGGCGACCGCCTCGATCATCACAGTGGCGTGCGAGTTGTCAGCGATGTTGCGCCAGCCACTGCGTCGCTCGGACGATTCGTACCCGATGAGGTCAGTGCGGTAGCCGACACCCTGGCCGAACGCCCCGCTGAAGAGCGTCGCCCCGGCGGCGACCAGGCTGCGCACGTTCAGCGCGGAGACCAGGTGCGCGAACGCGCCGGTGCCCGTGCGCGGCCCGCCACCGAGCGCCCGCAGGCCGGCGTCCAGCATCCCGGTCGCGTCGAGGTGCCGGATCGCCGCGCGGTTCAGGACCGACTGTGGGGTGACCGCGGGGCCCTCGGGCGTCAGCACCCGTTCGGTCGTCGCCTCCGGCAGGTGACCGACCGAGGTGACGAGCTCGACCTGCTGGTTGTTGACGCGGGCCAGCTCGGCCCAGTGTCCGTCCGGATGCTCCACGGACGCGATGATGTCGATCACCACTTCGAACCGCGCCGTGCCGTCCGCGCCGCTCTCCCCCAGCAGCACCTGGTTGGCCGTCTCGCCGTCGTTGAAGCTGCCGCCGCGGCGACGGGTGTAGCCGTACCCGGCGCCGGCGCTGTCGAAGTCGACGTCGCGGTGGCCCGCGTGATCGCCCGCCATGCCGGCGCTCACGCCGAACGGCTTCAGCTGCCCGGTCTGCCCGCGGCCACGGCTCGCCGACTCCGAGTCGATGTCGAGGTTGACCTCGGTCCACGCGCGGCTGTGCCCCAGGTACCGCACCTGCCGTTCCTTGATCTGCACCCGCAGCGTCTCGCGCTCGCCGTGCTCGTTGACCAGCACGATGAAGACGCCGTCCTGCGTCGCCTGGTCGTAGGAGCCCTCCAGGCGCATCGCCGACAGCTCCTGCAGCATCGCTGCCGCCTTTTTCGGATCGGACGGCAGGAACGGCCTGACCCCGCCCGGCCGGTTCCCGCCCGGTTGCAAGCCCTTGGTCACCAGCTCGCGCAGCTCGTCGTCGCCGTCCACGCCCTTGAGATCCTGCGCCAGCCCTTGGCCCACGCCGGGCATCAGCGCGCCGTCGGCCGTCCGCCACCTGGGCGCCTCGCCGAGCCGCCCGGGCGGCGCGCTCTCGTCCAGATCGTCGACGAGCACGAGCTTGCCGGCCTTCTTACTGCGGAGCTCGTCCTTGGCCGCCGCGGACACCGGGAGCCCGGCCCGGTACGCGTACGGCTCGGGGATGACGAACAGCCCGCTGCCCTCGGTGATGCAGTGCTTCGGCTGCGGTGCCCTGTCGCCCAGATCGACGGTGGCGATGTGCGTAACCGGGATCTTGTAGGTCTGCGTGTACCCGGAGTAGCGCTGCACGCTCGGGTGGATCGCGTTCCCGCCGGCACCGGCCGACACCTGCCGGCCGGTGCCACCGGCGGCCGAGAAGGCGATACGGGCGGACTCTCCGGCGAACCGCTCGGCCAGCCAGGCGACGCCGAGCTGGTTCATCGCCCACTTCAGCCCGACGGTGGCGCCCCCCTGCCACGAACCGCTGAGCCCGCTCTCGGCCGACGCTTGGGAGAAGGTGACTCGCAGCCACTCCAGATGCACCTTCCGGCTGCGGTTGCCGACCCGTTCGGCCCGGCTGCGGTGCTCGTCGGTGCGGATGCTGACCGTCGCCGGGTTCCCGCCGTCGTCGGTGATGACGGCGCTCAGCTCGAACGGACCGTTGATCGTCTGCTGCAGCCGCGCCGGGTACACCTCCAGCAGCAGCGCACGCACCTGCTCCCGGGCGACTCCTCCCGTCGGCGCCCGGTCGCCGAGCGCCGCGATCACCTGGTCGTACAGTTCGTTGAGACCGTCCAGCGCGAGCACCGCGTGCTCGGGGATGTCCGTCTCGGGTTCGTCCGGCGGCGCCAGCTCGTCGTCCTGGATCGGCTCGGTGAACGGGTGCGCGATCGCGAGCTGGACGCGGGCCTTCCCCACCGGCTCGAACGCCACGTCCTGCCAGGCCTGCGTCTCGCCGGCCCGCACCTGCAGTTCCCAGCTTCCGTCGGCGTCGTACTCCGTGGACTCGCCTCGGTTGTCCATGACCCCGCCAGGCATGGTGAAGTCGGCGCCGACGACCTTCTTCGACCTCGCGCGCGACCCGCCGGCGTTGCCCTCGGCGATGACGTGGTCCTTGGCGAACAGCTCCCCCCACATGGCGCCGGCCCGGATCCACTGCAGCCACTGGAACGGGGCTTCCGCAGGAATCAGATGCTGCACCTGCGTCAGGAAGTCGCCGACGATGCCGCCCAGGTCGACCCTGCCGGACCAGCCGAAGCTGCGGGATCGCGCGTCGGCGAGGACGCGGCTGTTCTGCACGAAGGTCGGGATCTGGCCGATCATCAACTCGGTGATGGTCGTCATCGGGTCGGCAACCTCAACCAGCTCACCGTGGTTGAAGCGGACCTTGAACCCGATGATGTTCGATTCGTCGATGCCGATCGCCAGCATCTGACCGTCGTCGCCGGCCACGCCCCGCCACGCCGATCGCAGCACCCGCTCCAGCTCCTCGGGGCGCAGATGCGCGTCCTCCGGCAGGTACCTGTTGATGACCGCCACCAGCTCCGCCATCTGCGGCAGCCGCCCGTGCGCCACCGCCGACTGCAGCGCCTCCTGGATCGGGCGGGTGGGCTGCAGCGCCTGCTGGTATGGCTCGTACCGCGCGTGTGCGACTGCGGTGGCGGCGATGATCGCCGCGGTTTCGCGCGCGACGGTGGCCGGGTCGTCGAGCCGGTCCATCGTCGAATACCACGCGTCGCGGGCCTGACGCAGCGCGTCGGCGATGGTCTGGGCCTCCACCGCCGCCGCTTCGTACCAGCGGAGCATGCGCCCGTGCCGCTCGCGGTTCTGCCGCTGCTCCTCCTGCTCCGGCGTCTCCTTCTCGCCGGGCGTCTGCGGCGTGGATGCTGCCGTCGCCGCTTTCTGGTGGACCGCCTGGCGTACCCGCAGGCCCTCCGCCGCAGCGGTCATCATCGTGACCGCGGTCGCCAGTGCGCCGCCCAGCACTTCGAGCGTTGCGATGTCGGCCCCGTCGGAAAGCCGCTGCACGGCGCTGTGAACGGCGGCGAGGGCCGGGTCCGTGTTGCCGAGCCGCAGCGCGCTGTACGGATCGACCGTCGCACCCACCCGTTCGGCGGCGGTGATCAGCCTCCGGGTCTCCGGCAACCGCACCGCGGCGAGCGTGGCCGGTGCCGCCGAAAGGATCTCCGCGGTCGCCTCGAGAATCACCCTGGTCGGCGACGCGGGCATCGCGTGCAGCGCGGCGAGCGAGTCGAGCGCACCGACCACCGGGTCGGCGTCGCCCGGGAATGCGGCACCGATGGCGATGGCGAACTGGGTGACCGCGACCTGCGGCGACACACCGTCGGCCAGGACGCCGAACAGCCAGTTGCGCAGCTCGGTGTGCACCTGATCGGCGCCCGGGCGCGCGGCCAGCAGCGGCCGCATCGTCGCCATGATCTCGTCGGCGTGCTCGACGGCCGCGTACAGCTCGGCGCGGCGCTGCTCGACGCCTTGCCAGTGCCGCCGCGCCTGGACGAGCACGGCGTCGAGGCCTGGCTGCCCGGGCTCCCGCACCGCGGTCTGCGCCGCACGCAGGTGCTCGATCATTCGAACGTGCTCGGCGGCCGCCTCGTCCAGGATTCCGAGGTACAGGTCGCGCTCGACCTCATGGCGATCCAGGAGCCGGTCGACGGCACCGGCGAGGGCGTCCCGGTGCGCGTCCGACGGGGCCTGCCGGAGCTCGGCGTGCGCGGCGTCGACCTCGCCGGTGCCCAGCTCGGGTCCGGGCCTGGCGGGCAGCGTCAGCGAGGCCTGGTCCCGCACGGCCGTGGAGAGCAGCTCGTACACCGACCGGGCCGGCGGGGACAGCAACGGCGGCACGGCGGGATCGGCGGCGTCGGGGCGGTGCCGCAGCCGGCTCGCCAGCGTCTGACGGGCGGCGTCGCGGGTGTGCTGCGGCGCGCGGGGATCCGCGGCCAGCTCGGCCACGGCGGCGGTGACCTGTCGCTGCGTGCGAGCCTCGACTTTGGCGGTGCGGCGGCCGAACGGGCCTGGGCGGCCGCGCCCCAGCAGCGTCGTGAGCCGGACGGCGGCGGTGACGCGGAGCTGGTGGTGATCGACGTGGGCGCTGAGGTCGGCGAGCTCCCGGACGAGCCGGCTCGCGTCGAGGAACCGTTCACCGGCCGCTCGGGCGGGGGCCCGGCGGACGCGGAGTGTCGGCGTGCCGTCCTGCCGGAACAGGATGAAGGCGTCGCTCTGCAGGTTGGCCGCGTGGACGGCCTGGCGCAGGACGGCGAGCGCCAGCGCGCGCCGCGTCGCCGGCAGCAGCGGGCTGTCCGGCGCGAGACCACCGATCTCGTCGGCGAGCTGCTCGACGGTCAACCCGGACAGGTGCCCGACCGACTGCGCCGCCGCGTCGGTGGCTTCTACCGGCTCCGCCGGGTCACTGTCTTGCTGGACTGGTGCCGCCCGATCCGGCTGCTGCGCTGCGGTGACCGGTTGCGTGGGTGCTTCGGCCTGCGTGGGCGCTTTGGCCTGTGCGGAGGCAGCCGGCGGGCCCGCCGCTCGGATCTGGTTCAGCAGCGCCATCGCCTCGGCGCTCCAGCCGGACGGCGCCGCCCACGCACCGATCTCGGTCCGCAGCCGCACATACCGTGCGGGGTCCGCGACGTCGGCGGCCTGCAACTGCTCGGCCAGGCGGCGTTCGTTGCGGTACAGCTCGGTCCGCAGTTCGTGCAGCAGTTCCTCGGTGGCCGCACGTACGGCGGCGGGGGCCCTGGGGTCGGCCAGCAGCTCGGCCGCGCGCAGTGCGGCGTCCCGCTGCACCAGCTGGTCCAGCAGCGCCCAGGCGAGGGTCGCGGTCGAGGTCCCCCCGATCCGCCCGCGTCCGTCGGGGCCGTGTGCGAGGACCGCCTCGGCGACCGCCGTGACGGTCCGCTCGGCGATGACCCGCCGGGGGTCGCGAAGGGCCGCGTCGGCCGGGTGGAGCGGCACGGTGACGTCCACGCCCACGCCGACCGACGGGCCGAACCGGATCGTGAGGTCCATCGGCGCATGGCCGGGCAGCGTCACCGTCACCACACCGGGCTGGCCGGGGCGGGCGTTGACGAACGGAATCGAGGCGAGCGCGTCGGCGACCGCCCACTGGAGCCCGGCGTCAAGCCCGGAGAGCGGGTCGATGGCCGCCGGCTGCGGGCCGAGCCACTGCTCCCGCGCCCCCGCCATTGCCCGCTGATGCTCGGCGTTCGCCCTGTGGACGCCGGCGGACACGCTGTTCCTGAGCTCGTTGATGGTGACGAGGTGCTGGTCGGCCAGCTTCTCGTGCCGGGCGGCGAGCTCCTCGTGTGTGCGCGCCCCGTCGGTGTCGCCGTCCTGCGTCAGCCGTGCGGCCTCGGCCCGTTCGGTGACGGCCTGCTCGCGCAGCTTGGCGCTGGACTGCTCCAGCAGGAGCGAGCCCTGGTGCTCCCGCTGCGCCTGGCGGAGCGTGGCGTCGAGCCCGATCCGGTGCTCGGCGACGCCGTCGGCGGCCAGGGTCGTGGCGATCCGGGTGGTGTTGCCGCGGAGGAACTCGTCGAGCCGCTCCTCGAAGTCGGCGCGGGCGCGCTGGGCGTCGTCGCCGTCACTGGCACTGCGGTAGGTGTCGACCGCCACCGCCAGCTCGTGCAGCGCGTCCAGGTCCGGCAGCGGTTCGCGGGTCTGCGCTGCGAGGTCTTCCTGCGGCACGGTCGACGGCCGGTATCCGGTGCCGTGCCAGGCGGCCAGCCGCTCGTACAGCCGCTGCGCGTCCTCGGACAGCATCGGCTGCGGGCCGCCCTGCCGCCAGCCACCGGCGTACAGCATCTGCACGAGGAACGCTCGCTCGAGTGCCAGCCTGGCAGGGGCGTCGGTGCCCGGCTCGGTATACAGCTCCGCGAGCGCGTTCATCACGGCCTCGTGCTCGCTGGCCCCGGCCTCCATCGCCCGCTGCTGCCAGCCCGGCGTCCGCAGGCTCAGGTACAGGCGCCGCTGCTCCGGCGTCAGCTCGTCGATGGGCACGACGGCGTCGATCAGCGCCCACAACGCGGCCGCGTTCGGTGCGGTCTCGCCGAGTCCCATGTGGTCGAGGTGCGCGGTCAGATCCCTGATCAGCGCGGCCCGCTCCGCCGGGCTGGTGGCGGCCAGGACGCGGGTGACGAAATGCTGGATGTCGCCGACGCCGCCCATGTCATGGGGGGCCAGCTGCGCGTCATCGGGCAGCGGCGCCACCGATGACGTCAGCACGTCCGGCTGCGGCGTGCTGCTCACCGACTGCCACGGACCGCGCCCCAGGATCGCGATGGCCTCCCACAGCTCGTGGACAAGCGTGGTGACCAGGTTCTCGTCGTAGGGATGGATTGTGGACAGCACCACCGTCAGGTCTGACGTCAGCGCCTGCGCGGACCGGCCGACCGGAAGCAGCGAACCGGCCCGCAGGTTGGCCCCGGGCTCGCCGACGGTCACCGTCGCGGTCAACGCGGACCTGTCCCGCAGCTCCACCTCCACAACCCCGGCGATGACCCGGCCGGCCGCGTCGAAGCGGGCGCCGCCGTCCCCATCGGGCTGCTCGACCAGCCGCACCGCCCTGATGACGGAGTCGCTCACGGCCTGCTGCCGCATCGCGTCCCGGAACGACGCCGCGATCAGGTCCGGGGCCGGCTGCGACAGCCTTCCCTCCGTGGTTCGTGTGCCGGGCACGAAGGTCGCGGTGATGGGTGGTCCGGCCGGCCCGGCCCCCACAAGGGCGGTGTCGGCCTGGTCCTGCGGTGCTTCCGGCGCCTGTCGCGGCGCGGGGCGGCGATCCGCCGCGGTCGCGACCTGTGCGGCCATCTGCCGCAGGTGGCGCGCGACATCGGCCCGGCCCTTCGCCTCCGCCCGGTCCGCGGCGCGGTTGACCGCCTCTGCCTGTTCGCGGCGCGGCAGGACCGCAGGGCTGACGGGGATCAGTTGGCCGCCGTCCGGCTTGGCGACGGTGCCCGTCTCCTGCACCTCGGCAATGAGCCGCCGGGTCGCCTCCGACCGCACCAGGCCAGCGGCGATCGGCGCCGTCATCAGGATGTCGGCCACCGACGCGCCGATCGCAGCCGACAGCGTCGCGGGCATCCTCGCGGTCGGTGCCGCGCTCAGCTCGTGCAGCTCCGCGAGCACGTCGAGCGAGGCGGCCACGGGATGCTGGTTGCCGGGGAACTCGGCGCCGATGACCCTGGCGATCTGGGCGATCGCGTGGCCGGGCTCGTCGCCGTCGGCGAACCAGCCGAACAGCTGATCCCTGAGCTCGGCCCGCGCGTACTCGGCGCCCGGCCGGTCCGCGAGCAGCGGCAGCATGTCGTGCCAGTGCGCACGGGCCTCAGCCGCGGTCACCGGGCGGTTGACCACGGCGGCACCCGAGGACGCTTCCCCAGACGCCGGCGGTGTACCGGCGGGCGAGTCGTGCGCGGGTTGTGGCGTTTGGTCGCCGGAGGTCTGCGCTGGGGCCTGGCTCTGGTCCCCCTCGACGCCGGAGCCGTCGGCGGGGGTGCCGCCGTGGGGTGTGGACGCACTGGGGTCGCCGGCGGTGACGCCCGGTGCCTGCGGAGGCTGCTGCTGCGGTGCGGCGTTGGCCAACTTCGGCACCCCGGAAAGGCCGATGATGCGGTGCTGATGAATGGCCGCGGCGGTCTGTTGCAGATCGGGAACGAGATCGACGAGGCGCCGCTGCGCCATGCCGAGGCGTTCGTTGGCCACGTCGAGCTTGGCGAGGTTGCCCTCGGAGACGTTGGCCTTGTACTCCGCGGCCACCGCGTGCTGGTGCTCGACCGCGGCCTCGAACTCCATGACCACCACGGGTGCCTCGGGATGGTGCGACTGCCGGAACACGGCGTCTTCGTGCGAGGTGTAGAACGTGACGTGGCCCGGTTCGCCGCTGCGGGCGGCGCGCCGTTCGGCCTGGATGTCGATGGAATGCGACACCTCGGAGTGGCCCGAGATCCGCACGTGCAGGCCGCCCTGTTCGAGGGCGGCCACGGTGGGCCTGATGTCCACGCCACGCGCGCCCTGCATGTTGATCACGACGACCTTGCCCCGCTCACCCGCCTCGTCGAAGATCTGCTGCAGCGCCTCCTCGGCCTTGACCCCCTTCAGCTCGAACCAGCGGGCGTCGACGGCCACGTGCGGAACCTCGAGCGCCGACAGCCGTCGGGAGAGCTGCCAGACGTCACCGTTCTCGACGCCGATCAGTACCTGCGGAGCGCCGTCTGGTTTGCCGCCTTCCCCGCCGAAGTGCATGTCGCGGGTGTGTTCGGCCATCCGGTCGAACGTTTCCGCCCGCGTCGCGGACACGACGTCCGATTCCCGTACCAGCTTCGACGTGTAGTACGAAGGGACATCGTGAACGACCGGGGACAGTCCCCGGCGGCCGAACACCTCGCCGTGACCCATGGCGGTGCCCGAGGCACCCACCACCGTCTCGTACCGTTTGAAGAGCTCGCCAGCCGTGACCTGTTTGCTGATCCGCGCGTCGCCGCGGATCACGAGTCCTTCCCTGGCCTCCACCGCCTGGGCCAGGCCATCGCTCCACCGGCTTTCCCGCAGGCCGTGGCCCGCCGTCGTGGCCGACGGGTCGTTCATCAGCTTGTGCGTGGCGTTGGAGATGATGATGATGCGACGGTTCTCCCCTGCCTCCATGCCGGAGACCAGGTAGTGCTTGTTCACCTTGAGGTCCCACTTGGCCTTCGCCGCATTGTGCAGCCGGTGCAGCTGCTCGGCCGTCGGCCGCGCGCCGTGGAGCACCTCCTGGACTTTCGCCAGGCCTTCGGGGGTCAGGTGGAGCGGGCTCGGTGCCCAGTCACCAGGCATGCGCCCGAAGTCACGCCCGGTCAGCCACCCGCTTTCGACCAGGTCCCGCGCCCACACCACCTGGGCACGGATCGCGTCGGTGGCCGGCACCAGCACACCGTCGCTGATGACGAACCTGCTGTCGGCATACACCAGCACCTCATCGATCTCATCGACGATCGCCAGCGTTCCGCGGATTTCCTTCTCCCGCAGGTAGCTGAACGCGGCGTCGTCCACCGTCCCGACGTAGACAGTCGGGCGGCCGCGCCTGGCCACCGGGACATCGCCCTCCGGGTTCATCCGGTGCAGGTCGAAGTCAAGGTCCCGCAGCAGGTGCTCGAACTCGCGGAACTCCCGCGTCGCCAGCGTGTCACGAGAGGTCAGGAAGTGCACGACCTCGCCTTCCGCCGCTTTCACCACGGCATGGAAGCGGTACGCCATCGACTTGCCCTCGCCGGCGAGCATGTTGACGGTCCGGCCGTTCATGAACCCGTTGACCGCTTCGACCTGCGTCCACCGCGGATACTTCTTGGGATCCGCGCGGTGCAACAGTTCGTACACTGCCGCCATGCGCTCCGCCGCGTTGCCGGTCCGCGCCAGCCGGCCCAGCTCCGGTCGCGGCAGGCCGCGCATCCTGTCCGCCTGCGCGTCGATGTCGTGCATGATTCGCGCTGTGTCGAACCTGTGGTGCGCGCCGGCCAGCCATGCGTCCACCTCGGCGGGGCGCGCCCGCGCGTCGACCCATCTGCCGTTGCCGTCCGGCACATACGTCAGCCCGGTGGCGTGGCTGCGATACACCAGCTCCGTCCCGTCCACGTGACGGATCGCGTCGCCCTTCGTGATCACGAGGTCGCTGCCGTCGGGGAGCTTCAGGGAAACGCCCTGCTCGATGCTCTCGACCACCATGTCGCTCGGCGCGCCATGCTCCGACCACGTCTCAGACAGCTTCCCTTCCCGAGGAAGTCCTCGGTGGTAGATGTGGCCGTCGTCCGTCACCAGCCGCAGCTGTCCGTTGCGGTCGATCACGCTCAGGGCGCCCTCGGACAGCCGCACAGGCTCCGCCCGGCCCGCGACGTCCAGGAAGGACTCGCCCCGCGCCCGGAACGAGCCGTCTGTTTGCCGGGCCCACTCCGCGCCGTACGCGGTCACCACCTCCGGCCCCCGCGAGCCAGGCAGGAACCGTGACCACCAATGCCGATTCCTCGCCGCATCCCTCACCACGGCCGCGTCGTCGGCCCGCGCCGGCCCTTCGGCCGCCGGCCGCGCGCCTTCGGCGGCCACCGGCCGGTCCGCGCCACCAGACGCATCGCGCCTCGCGGCCGGGCCGGCGGCGTCCCCGGCCACCTCCGGCGTCCGCCCGCCTCGAGGCGACTCCGCGCTCGCGGCGTGGGAGCCGACCACCCCGGGCTCGCTCGCATGCGGCGGCCGGCCCGCCTCGGGCCGCGCGACCGGCTCCGGCCGCGCCGGAGATTCACCGGCAACCTGTCGGGCGGCAGCGTCGACGGGCGCGCGGGACGGCTCCCCGCCGGGCTGCCCGGGCTGTCTCGGGTGGGCACCCGGCGTCACATCCGCGCCCGAGCCGAGGTGAGCTCCGGACAGCGTTGCCGGGGACCCACCGTGCGCCGGCGCACCGCCCGTCCCGGCGGCGGATGGCACGCCTCCCGGCGACGGATTCCCTTCGGCCGGGTGCACCGCGCCGTGGCCGGCCCCGCCACCCGCGTTGACCGCCGGCGTGGCCGGGCCTTGATGTGGGCCCGCGTTGCCGGGCAGACCAGGGCGCGGACCGCTCTGCGAACGCGATGGCGCCTGTGATGCGGCAGCGGGCTCCTCCGCAGTGGCGGGCCGCTGCTGCCGTGCCGCCTCCGGCTCCCCAGCGGCACGGCGGGCGGGCGTTTCGGTGGTCGACGCGGCACTCCCGGGCGCGCGGGCTTCCGAGGACGCGGCGGACCTCGCCGGGACGTCGGTGCCCGCGCCCGCTCCACTTCCAGCAGTTCCAGGCCGCGACCCGCTGTCGAGGTGACCGGGGACTCTGCCGGCGTCGGCCCGGAACTGCTCGGGCAGCATCCTGTCGAGGGTGCGGACGGCTGCGGTCTGCACGGGGTGGAACTCGCGGACGGCGGCCGCGGCGAGGTAGACCCGGCTTCCGAGACCGGTGGCACGCAGGGGCCGCATCACCCGCATCGCGATGCCTGCGCCGCCCTTGGTGCCGACGAAGGTGCTGATGGTGGCGGCGGTGTAGGCCAGGTGGTAGGTCCAGCTCGCGCCCTTCTCGTCGAAACCGGTCATCGTCTTGCCGGTGGCCCACAGCACCGAGCCGAGCTCGCCACGCGCGAAGGTCGGGAAGCCGACCGTCTGGTCGAGGAGAATGCCCTGCCACGACGTGTAGGTGGCCGCCGCGCCGATGAGCGTGTACAGCCCGTCCCAGGCGGTGATGGCGTTGTACCAGCTCCAGCCGCCCTCGCCGTACCCGATGAGGCCGCCGGTCGCCAGGATGAGACTCTTGTACGAGTCGTACAGGCCGAGAGGGATGCCCATCAGCAGGCTGCTGCGGCCCGGGTCCGGCTTCTCGGGCTCCTCGGGCGCTTCGACGGGCATGTAGAGGTTGCCCGCCGCTTCCTTGACCATCGCCTCGACCTTGCCGACCACAGCCTCCGCGAACCGGTCCCTGGCGATGGCCGTTCCCGTGCCGGCGATCCAGTGGATCCTGCGGAAGATGCCGTCCTGCTTGTCGACGAAGTCCTTGATCTGTTGTCGCACCTTGTCGACGTACGTGGCATAGCTGCGGTAGGACCCGGCGATGCCCGCGAAGGCGTCGACGAAGTCCTTGTTCGCGGTGTTGACGTCGACGATGTGGGACTTCCAGGCCGCGGCCATGGAGTCCTGCCAGACACCGCGCTGGTTGAGGTTGTTCGCCGCGGTGGCGGCGAGGCTGAGGGCGTTGGCCGCGTTGTCGGTGACCGTGTCCCAGACGTCGGCGTTGGCGTTGATGGCGTCCACGTCGTCGTCCGGCCAGAAGAGGCGCTTCCGGTCGCCTCTGCGTTCGAGCATGTGGTGCCACAGCTCGCAGCCGGGTTCCGTGACGGTCATGCCGCAGCCCTCACGTCAGGCCTCGTCGCCGTCGGTGGCGAGGGCGGCAGCGGCGAAGCTGTCGCCGGCCACGTACTTGTGCACGGCCTCGCCGAGCAGGTCCGCGATGGTGAAGTAGATGGGGGGCACCTTGGTGCCGGCGTCCTTGGTCTCGTCAATCGGCTTGCCGATCACCACCTTGAACGCGGTGCCGAGCGGGCCGGCGCCGATCCCGGTGTTGGTGGCGGGGGCGCCCTTCAGCGCCGACTCGAAGTTCGTGCCCGCCGTGCGCACCTGCTCCGCGACAGCCTCGGTCGGCCCGACCCACATGTCGATGTAGCCGTCGCCGTTGCGGTCGACGTCACTCACCGCTGCTCACCTCGGGCGGTCTCCTCGTCGAGCGCGGTCAGCAGCGGATCGAACCGCAGGTCGGTGGACTCGGGGGTGGCCTCCTCCGGCAGGAAGTGCTGGACGATGGCGAAGCACTCCCCCTGGGCGACCGCCATGGCCCGGTGCACGGTCTCGACGATGGCCTTCGCCAGCGCGGCCGAGTCGGGGGCGCGGTAGATGCGCGGGTCCAGGTGCAGCTCCAGCAGCTCATGGGAGGCGCCCACCGTCGCACTGATCAGGCCGTCGTCGGACTCAGCGGTCCCCCGGACCTTGGCCATGCGGTCCCGCATGGCCCGGATGTCCTCGGCCATCTTCTTGTGTTCGGCATACATGTCCAGGTGCTGTGACGGGTCCACGGCGCCCTCCCTTGATCGCTTCCGGGCCAGTGTCACGTGGGCGCCCGCCCGCTGCGGCCGCCTGGCCTGTTGCGGCCACGCGCGGATGTCGGCAAACGGCCTGCCGGACGATCCGGGGGTGAGACGACGCCGAGTACACATGGCTGCCGCCGCATTGGCCGTGGCAGCGCTGCAGGTCGCCGGCGGCGCGAGCCCGGCGCGGGCGGCACCACCGGCGGGTGCCTGCCACAGTCCGGAACAGGCCCGCAACCAGATCCAGGCGCAGCCGTGGGCACAGCAGCTCCTAGATCCGGAGCGGGCCTGGCCGCACAGCCGGGGCGCCGGCGTGCTGGTCGCGGTCGTCGACTCCGGTGTCGACGCCGACCATCCGCAGCTGCGCAGGCCGGGCAAGGTGCTGCGGGGCCGGGACTTCTACCTCGCCGGTGCGCTGCCGGGCTCGTTCGACTGCGTGTCCCACGGCACCGGGATCGCCAGCATCATCGCCGCCGACCCGGTCCCAGGGGTCGGCTTCCACGGCGTCGCGCCCGACGCGCAGATCCTGCCGGTGCGCATCAACGACCGGGACGTCGGCGATCAGGGGCAGTCGCTGCGGATCGACCCGCAGGTGGTGGCCAACGGCATCCGCTACGCCGCCGACCAGGGCGCGAAGGTGATCAACCTGTCCCTCGCGGGTCACGACGACTTCCCGGTGATCCGGCAGGCGGTGGCCTACGCGGTGGCCCGCGACGCGCTCGTGGTCGCTGCGGCCGGCAACGCGCAGCAGGACGACCACACCGAGCTGCCGTCGTACCCGGCCGCCTACGACGGCGTGCTTGGCGTCGGGGCGATCGACATCGACGGTGCCCGGCCGCCCGGTTCACAGATCGGCCCGTACGTGGACCTCGTCGCACCAGGGGTCAAGGTGGTGGCCGCGACGAGGGTCGACGGCCACACCTATGACGACGGCACCAGTTTCGCCGCGCCGTTCGTGACGGGGACGGCGGCGCTCGTGCGGGCCGCCTGGCCGAAGCTCACCGCGCCCGAGGTGGCGCAGCGGCTGATGGCCACCGCCAGCCCGGCCCGCGGCGGCCTGGGCAGCGACCGGTACGGCGCCGGCCTGGTCAACCCGTACCGTGCGGTGACCGACGGGCTGGACCTCGACCCGGCGGCGGCGCAGTCCCCGTTCGTCCCGCGGCCACCGGACCAGGAGCGGATCGACCGGGCCGCGTGGGAGCTGGGCACGGCGGCAACGGCGAAGTGGCTGGCCGTCGCGGCGGCCGGCGGGATCGCGCTGACCTTGCTGGTCGCCGTCACCCTGCCGCGGGGGCGACGGCGCCGCTGGCGGGCGGGACGGGCCGCCGCAGTGCCGAGCGCGCCGACGCCGGTCGAACCGCCGGAGCAGATCTTTCTCATCGGCGACCGGTGAACCGGACGCAGATGCCCGGTGCGCTGACAGCGCACCGGGCACCAGACACAGTGAGCGGGATCTACATGAACGATGCGATGTCCCGGCCGACGCTGGCTGACGTCTCCCGGCCGGCGTAGCCGACGCCGCTCCATCCCCCGCTCTCCGTCTGCAGCCCGTCGGTGTGGTAGCCGGTCTGCTTCACCTGGAACTGGTTGTTGTCGAGGTGCTCCAGCTGGTGCTTGTCGTCCCAGTACTCGCCGGCGCCGGCCGCCATGCGGAACAGGTCGTTCGCCTGGTCGCTGAGTTGTCTCGCGGCGTCCTGGGCGGATGACGCTGCGAGGTCCATCAGTGAACTGTCGATCAAAACATGCATGGCAACGCTCCTCTCAGACGGGGTTGATCACTTTGTCGGTGCCGAAGCCGTGCGACTGAATCTGGGCGTGCGCCGCGTCGTCTCCGTTGGTGTACGACCGCAGGGCCAGGCCGCCGACCTCGCCGAGCCGCTGCACCCCTTGGTAGACCCGGCTGCTGAAGTCCGAGTCGCGGTGATCACCGAGGTTGAGGCCCGCCGGCAGCGCCGTCCCGCCCAGACCCTGGTGCAGGAGGTCCAGAACGCCCTTGCTGTGGACCCGGCTGACGCTGAGGTGGTCGTCCGCGGTGGTTCCGGCGAACGTGTTCAGGCGATGCAGGAAATCGCCGTGAACGCTTACCCTTTCGCTACCAGTCATGTGTCCCTCCGAATTCGCTCAGGTATGACTGTGCGGAAACGGTATTTCGCCGCCGTCGCGGCGACGGCTGGGCGGCACTTTCCTGCCATCGGTCCCAACCGGTGCCGCTGCTCACGGACGATCACCCTCGTGGCGACAGTTGTGGTGAGGAGACCGGTGCGCCGGCCGGCGCCGGAGATGCTGGCGGGCGAGCTGATCCTGCAGCCCCCGCCGGAGATCCCACCGCCGCCGGCCCGGCAGTGGACGCAGCTGCTCATGGTGCTGCCGATGGTGGCTATGACCGGCTCGATGATGCTGATGTACTCCGGCTCGATCAACGGCTCGATCCGGTACATCACGTACGGCCTCATGGGCGTCGGCATGCTCGCCATGGTCGGCATGGGGCTGCTGCAGGGCGGCGGCCCGAGCCGGCGGGAAATGGCATACGCCCGGCGGCAATACCTGCGCCACCTGGCCCAGCACCGGCTGCGGCTGCGACGCTCGGTGCGCCGGCAGCGCGAGGCGATGGAGTACCTGCACCCCGACCCGGCCACGTTGTGGTCCCTGGCGGCGAGTCACCGCCTGTGGGAACGGCGCAAGCACGACCCCGACTTCGGCCTCGCCCGCATCGGCTGCGGCGCGCAGAGCCCCGCCACCGTGCTGGTGCCGCCCGACACCAAGCCCCTCGACGAGCTCGAGCCACTGTCCGCGCTGGCGCTGCGCCGGTTCGTCACCACGTACGCCACCGTCGACGGGCTGCCGATCGCCATGGCGGTCAACGGGTTCAGCCGGGTCTACCTGCGCGGCGAGCGCGCCCCGGTGCTCGGCCTGACGCGCGCGATGCTCGCCCAGCTGGCCGTCCTGCAGGCACCGGACGACCTGCGGATCGCGGTCTGCGCCGGCGACGAGCAGCGAACCGACTGGGAGTGGGTGAAGTGGTTGCCGCACGCGCTGCACCCGGACCGCACCGACGCGCTCGGCCCGCTGCGCCTCGTGGCGCCGACGGTCCTGGAGCTGGAGGCGATGCTGGACGACGAGCTGGTGAAGCGGCCCCGGTTCGACCCGGACTCCGACGTCCGCCTGCCCGGCCCGCACCTGGTCATCGTGATCGACGGCGGCTCGGTCGCCGTCTCGGAACACCTGATGACCGGCGGCGGCGTCGAGGGCGTGACCGTCGTCGACCTGACCACCGCGCCGCCGAGAGCACTGGACCGCACCACCGTCGTGCTACACCTGGACCCGCAGGGCGACATGGTCAGCGAGACCATCGACGGCGAGGCCCCGCTGGGCCGGGCGGACACGCTCGGCGCCGTCGCCGCCGAGGGACTGGCCCGCCAGCTGGCCCCGCTGCGGCTGACCGCGGGCGGCGCGCGCGGCGAGGCACCCATGTCCGCCGAGCTGGGCCTGGCCGAGCTGCTCGAACTCGGCGACCCGTACGCCTACGACCCGGCGATGACGTGGGTGCCGCGGCCCGACCGGGACCGGCTGCGGGTCAGGTTCGGCATCCGGCCCGACGGGGCCCCGATCGAGCTGGACCTGAAGGAGTCGGCGCAGGAAGGCATGGGCCCGCACGGCCTGCTGATCGGTGCCACCGGGTCGGGCAAGTCGGAGCTGCTGCGCACCCTGGTGCTGGCGCTGGCCGTCACCCACCCGCCGAACTCGCTGAACTTCGCACTCGTCGACTTCAAGGGCGGCGCCACGTTCACCCGGCTCGACGCGTTGCCGCACACCAGCGTCGTCATCACGAACCTGGCCGAGGAGCTGCACCTGGTCGACCGGATGACCGACGCGATCAACGGTGAGCTCATCCGCCGGCAGGAGCTGCTGCGCGCGGCGGGGCACTTCTCGTCGCTGCGCGACTACGAGAAGGCCCGGGTGGCGGGCGCGCCGCTGCCCGAGGTGCCGACGCTGCTGGTGATCTGCGACGAGTTCTCCGAGCTGCTGTCGGCCCGGCCCGACTTCATCGACATCTTCGTGCAGATCGGCCGGCTCGGCCGGTCCCTCGGGGTGCACCTGCTGCTGGCGTCGCAGCGGCTCGACGAGGGCCGGCTGCGCGGGCTGGAGGGGCACCTGTCGTACCGGATCAGCCTGCGCACGTTCTCGGAGTCGGAGAGCCGCGCGGTGCTCGGGGTGACCGACGCGTTCCGGCTGCCCCGGGCGCCCGGCCACGGCTACCTCAAGGTCGGCACCGACCCTATGGACCGCTTCCGCTCTGCGTACGTGTCCGGCGTGTACCAGCGCCTCGCCGGCGCCCGGGTGCCGTCCGCGACCGGCAGGACGCTGGTGCTGCAGGACTACACCACCGCGTATCAGGCGGCGGAGGTCGACGACGAGGCGCCGCCGGAGCCGATCGAGGCCGACACGCTGATCGGTGAGACCCTCCTGGAGATCCTGGTCGACCGGCTGGAGGGGCAGGGCACCCCCGCGCACCAGGTCTGGCTGCCGCCGCTGCGCGAGTCGCCGACGCTCGACGAGCTGCTCCCCGCGCTGTCCGTGCAGCCCGACCGGGGCCTCACCGTCGACTCGGCGACCATGGCCGGCGCCCTGCAGGCGGTGCTCGGCATCGTCGATCGCCCGTTCGAGCAGCAACGCCTCCCGCTGAAGCTGGACCTGTCCGGCGCGGCCGGGCACGTGCTGATCATGGGCGCACCGCGGACCGGGAAAAGCACCGCCCTGCGGGCGCTGATCACCAGCCTCGCGCTCACCCACACGCCGCGGGAGGCGCAGTTCTACTGCCTGGACTTCGGCGGCGGCACGCTCGCCTCGATCGCGGGCCTGCCGCACGTCGCCGGCGTGGCCGGCCGACTGGACACCGGCGTCGTCCGGCGCACCGTCGCCGAGGTCGCCGGGCTGCTCGCGCAGCGGGAGCGGGACTTCGCCGAGCGCGGGGTCGACGGCATCGCCACCTTCCGGAAGCTGCGCGCCCAGGGGCAGCTCGCCGACGACCCGCACGGCGACGTGTTCCTCGTGGTCGACGGCTGGCTGACGCTGCGCAACGACTTCCCCGACCTCGAAGAAACGATCGGCGACGTCGCCGCCCGAGGACTCGCGTACGGCGTGCACATCGTGGCCGCCTGCGCCCGCTCGTTCGACGTGCGGATGAACACCAGAGACCTGTTCGCGAGCCGCGTGGAGCTGCGCCTCGGCGACGCGATGGACTCCCTGATCGACCGGAAGGCGGCGGGACGGGTACCGGCGGACGCACCAGGGCGTGGGATCGCGATGAGCGGTCACCAGCTGCTCATCGCGCTGCCCAGGATCGACGGGGTCCCGTCCGCCGACGACCTGACCGACGCCACCGCGGCGCTCGTCACGGCGGTCAGCACGGCGTGGCCGGGCGAGCCGACGCCCTCCGTGCGGCTGCTGCCCGGCCTGCTCCCCTACGACGAACAGGCCGGGACCGAGGGTGGGCTCGCCGTCGGCATCCGCGAGCGGGACCTGACTGCGATGCGCCTGGACTTCGCCGCCGACCCGCACTTCTTCCTGCTGGCCGACACCCAGAGCGGCAAGACCTCGTTCCTGCGGACACTGGCCCGGCGGATCGAGGAGACGTACGAACCGACCGAGGCCCGGATCATCCTGATCGACCACCGCCGGAGCCTGCTCGGCGACGTCAGCGGGGAGTACCTGCTCGGCTACGGCACCAACGACGACAACAGCGCCGGCCTGCTGGCCGAGGTGGCCCAGGCGCTGCGCAAGCGGCTGCCGGGCACAGACGTCACCCCCGAGCAGCTGCGCGACCGCAGCTGGTGGCAGGGGCCCGAGATCTTCGTGCTGATCGACGACTACGACATGGTCGCCACGCACAAAGACCACCCGCTGATGGCGCTGCTGCCGCTGGTCGCGCAGGGCGGCGACATCGGCCTGCACGTGGTCCTCGCACGGCGCAGCGGCGGGGCCGGGCGGGGCCTGTTCGAACCGTTCCTCGCCCGGGTCCGCGAGGTCGGCTCGCCCGGCCTGATGATGTCCGGCGACCGGGACGAGGGCCCGCTGCTCGGCGGGATGCGCGCCCAGGTGCTGCCGCCCGGTCGCGGCTGGCTGGTCGACCGCCGCGGCCAGAAGGACCTCGTCCAGATCACCTGGCTCGCACCCGGGCGATTTTGATGGCTGTCAATCAGATCAGGAGTGAGTGATGGACCCCGACAGGCTCGAAATGGTGGTGGAAGGCGTCGCGAAGTTCGTGGCCCTGGTCCAGGAACATGGCGGCCCCGGTGCGGGGGTCCTCGATCAGGATGAGCCGAAGGCGCCCGCAGGCGACCCGCACCCCGACCTGACCGCGGCGCACCGGCTGAGCACCCAGCAGATGCTGGCGTTCATCGAGCTTGCACAGCCAGGCATCGAGGCGATCGGCGTCTTCACACGCGACCGCACGGTCGACTACATCGACGCCGACGAGGAGACCAGGGCGATCCTGCTGGCTCCGTTCGACCACACACAGCGCTGAGAAGGTGAGACCAGATGGGCGTTGTCGATGACATGTACTACAAGATGGCCGCCGAATACCACGAGCGCATTCCGCAGCTCCGGGCCGCGGCCACGGCCTGGACGAGTGCCAGGCAATGGCTCGCCGACACGGCCGACATGCTGCGCGACGGCCAGAATCAGCTCGTCGAGCACTGGCCGGACACCTCCGGCACCGAGTTTGTCGAGAAGCTGTCGCCGACCATCACCTCCATACGCAGCTGGGCCGGCAGATACGTGCCGTCCGGCATCGCCGGCACCATCACGGATTCGGACGTGGTCCGGCACATCGAAGCGCTGATCGCCGGCCTCGAAACCACCTTCCCGCGGGTCGAAGCCGTCTGGAAGAACTACGACGACTACATGAGGAACTACGAGAGCTACCCGTACAAGCGCGACATCAACTGGTACGTGGCCGTTCTCAACGAGATGACCGATGCGACCGAGAGTCTCGAACCACTGTTCAAGGCGGTTGAAACCGCGATGAAGGCAGCGGTCGGCAGCCCGTGGGCGGGCCCGATCGGCGGCGGAGGTTCGCTGGGTGGGGGCGGCGGTTCGGGCCTGGGCGGCGGGCTGGGTTCCGGCGCCGGGGGCGTGGGGGGCGATGTCGGGGGTCCGGGTGACGTCGAGGCGCCCGCACCTGAGGACATCGGCGATCCGGAGCAGTTCGAGCCGGACGACATCGGATCGCCGGCGTCGACCGAGGACGCCGGCTCCGGGGGTGGCGGCGGCACGGATACGCAGGACGGGCAGAGCCAGAACATACCGTCACCCGGCGACATCGACGCCGGCGCCTACGATCCCGTGTACCAGGACCCGGCGTACTCCCCCGGCGACCTCGGCGGCTCCCCCAGCTTCGCCGGCGGCAGCATCGGCGGCGCGGGCGGACTGTCGGCCCTCGCATCACCGGGAATCCCGCTGTCCACCGGCCCACACGACGCGTCGATGACACCCCCCGTGCCGTCGGCCGCGACGGGTGCCGGGGGTACGGCCGGCAGCCGGGCAATGGCGTCGGGAATGCCGGGCATGTACCCGCCGACCACCCAGGGCGCGAACCCGCGCGGTGGTGGCAAGCCGGGCGGGGTCAAGCCTGGAGCAGCCGCGCAAAGCAACGGATACAAGGCACGCAAGCCCGCAGGCGCACCCGGCGTGGCGCTGACCGGCAGAGCCACCCCCGGCATCGTCCAACCCGGGCGGGGCAGGCCGGTGAAGGGCATCCAGCCGGCTGCGGTGCCCGCGCCATCCGACGACCAGGTGCTCGACGACGAGCTGTGGCAGGTACACCGGCCTGACCGCACACCGGACCACCACGCAGGAAACTGAGGAGGAGACGACCATGATCACAGGAGACATCGAAGGCAACCCGGACGCGATGGCCTCGTACGGCAGCTATACCCCTGAGCCCGTGCCGGAATCGATGGTGGCGCTCGCAGGAGCTCCGCCGCTCATGGTCGGGATCCCCACGGGCATCATGCTCGACCTTGTGGGCCACGCCGCCACCGCTGGGTTCCTGGCCCGCATGGTGCAGGGCATCGAGCAGTCGGTGGCCAACGCCGCGACGGTCCAACTGGCGTCGACCAAGTACGACACCGCCGATCAGGCCAGCGCCATCACGATCAACGCTCCCAGTGCCGCAGACATCACAGAGATCCTCGGGGTCCTCACGAAGACCGTCAATCTTGGCGGGAAGGTCATCGACCTCGCCCAGAAGGCGAGCGCCCTCGGTCAGTCGGGCGACTCCACCGACGCAACCGCCGATACACCTGCCGCGAGCGCGTGAGGTCCAGCGGCGTCCAGCAACCTACCGCCTGAAGAAAGGACCAATGTCATGGAAGCGATCGTGGCGGCCATCAACGCGGAGCTGCCGAGGGCCGCGTGGGCCGAGACAACGGCGAGCGGCTTCGAGGAGACGAGTCTCTGGCTCTGGAAGACCGTGTCGGAGTGGAGCAAACGAGTGGGCGCCCTCGACCCGGAGTGGGTCGACGCGAACGGTCAGGCCCACGCTGTGCAGGTCCAGGAGGCCATCGCCAGTCTCCGGGGCTGGGCCGAGCGGCTCGACGCGGCGCAGGTGCCTACGACCATGCTCGAAACGGCCAATGCGATCCGCGCGGCCCACGCGGTCATCACGCTGGACCTCTACCCGAAGTACCTGGAGTTCCTGGCAAATCCGCTGACGTGGGGCCTGGCCGCCGGGTGCGCCACCGCGGCCGCCGCGGAGGTTGCCGCGCTGTCCGCGACGCAGGGCCGGGCGATGTTCCAGCTCGCGTCGAGCCTCGGCCAGTTGCCCAACGACCTGGTGGCCGGCGCGACGGATGTCATCACCAACGCCGTGCAGCAGGCCGTTCCCGCCATCAATGTGGTGGCGTCGGAGGAGGGCAACAGCCTGACGGACTACATCGGCGCGGCCTCTGCCGGGGTCGACCTGGTCGACGCCGGCCTCGACGTGGCGGGGAAGGGGATCGACCTCGTCGGCGGGCTGTCGCTGGCCGGCGCCCCGAGCGCCGCCCTGCCAGACCTCTCCTCCGGGCTGTCGCTCGGCACGGTGCCGCCGGCGGCGAACCCGGTGATGCCGGGCGGAGTCGGCGGGCTGGGCGGGTTCGGCTGGGCGGGTGCGCCCGGCGGTGGCCTCGCGTCGGTGGCGAATCCGGTCGTCGGCCGGTGGGCTCCGGTCCTGGCCGCCGAGGCGCGGCCCGGCGTGCTCACTCCGGCGGCGGCCCGGCCGGTCGGCGCCGCGGTCCCCCCGGCGGTGGCGCCGGCGATGGTCGGCCAGCAGGCCGGCGGCGCGCTGCGGCCGGGCGCTGGTCCGGGTCAGCACCTCGCGTCCCGGGCCACCACCCGGCGCCGGCCGGCGGCCGCCTCCGATGGAGTGCCGCCGAAGCTACGCGGCCGGTCCGGCAACGACGAGGACCGCTGAGCCGCAATCTGCTCACGCACACCGGGTGGGGCGCACTCCGCGTCCCGCCCGGTATGCGTTTCCGGAAGCGACCCCAGCCAACCGCCCGGCGCTACCTCGACACAGCACGCAGGACCCGGGGATCCACCGCGGCCCGAAGGCGGGCCTGCCACGGCCGCCCGGCCAGTACCCGCCGGACCGTCTGCACCTCGTCCCAGGCCAGCCGGACCGTTTCGTCGGTCACCGGTCGGCCGGACCACACCGTCGTGTCCAACAGCCTGCCCAGCCGGGCGACCGCCTCGACCGACGGCTCCCCCACCACCCGGCCGGTCACCCCGGCGAAGTCCCGCGGCGTCATCCCGATCCCGTACGGCACGCCGTGCGCCCGCAGCCGGTCGCGCGCCTCGGCCCAGGCCCCGGCCACGCCGGCGGTGCCGGTCCGGCGGCGACGGCGGGCCGAGCGCACCGCCACCGCCAGCGGCACCCCGAACAACCAGAGGACCAGGAACCCTCCCAGCACCGCAGCCACCACCAGACCGGCCCACGCAGCGCCGGAGCCGCCCGACCGGCCGCCGGAGGGCTGCTGCGGTGGCGGCGCGGGCGCGTTGCTGGGTGTGGCGTCGACCTGGGCCCGCGCCTGCTCGACCGCCGCGTCGATGGGGGCCGGCGCCTTGCCGGGCTTCGCGGTGTCGCTCACGGCCGCGGTCGGGTCCAGCGGCACCCATCCCACGCCGGCCACCGGTACCTCCGGCCAGGCGAGGACGTCGCGGTTGCGCACAATGAAGGTGTCGCCGGCGACCTCGGCGCCCCGGAAGCCGACGACGAGACGGGCCGGGATGCCGTTGAGCCGCGCGAGGGCCACGTACGCGGCGGCGAACTGCTCGCTGGTGCCGCGCATGCTCTCGGTCAGGAACCGTTGCAGCTGCGGCCAGCCGTTGCCCGTCGGCGCGTTGCCGGTGCGCACCACCTGGTAGTGCTCGCTGAGGTACTTCTCCAGTTGCAGCGCGGACTGGAACGTGGGGCGCGCGCCGGGCACCGCCTCCTTCGCCAGCCGCTCGAGCTCTGCCGGCACGGCGGCGGGCCGGCCGAGTCCACCGGCGGTGGTGTCGAGGGTGCCGTCGCCGAGGGTGGTGGCGTTCACCGCGGGTTCCGACCAGGTCAGCCGGTACCGGCGGTCGCCGCCGGCGGTCTTGTTCAGCAGCAGCGTTCCCGCGGCCGGGTTCACCAACGGCGCGAGACCGTCGACCGTCAGCGGGGTCGACTGGCTCGGCAGCCACGGCCCCGACAGGTCCCCGACACGCACGTCGGCCGACCGGACCATGCCAGCCGAAGCTGCCGGCAGGTGGCTGCCGAGGCGGTACAGCCGCGCATCGATGGACCAGTTGACGCCGTCGAATCCGTCCAGCACGACCAGGCTCCACCGGTCGGCGGAGCGGTCGCTGTGGTAGCGGAACACCTCCCGGTCCGGGTCGGACAGCCGCTGCGCGATCTCCTGCAGCGGGTTGCTGAGCCGGTACTGCAGTGGCACCGAGTGGTTGTTCTTCAAGCTGTACGGCGTCCGCCCGGCCGGATCGAGGCTGCCGAGGGCGACGGTGCCGGCCACGATGGCGAGGACGGTCGTCGCCGCGAGCGGAATGTCCACACGCGACAGTCGCATGGCGGGCCGGTTCGGGCGGTCCGCCCACAGCAGCAGCGCGGCGGGGGCGGCGTAGCAGACCGCGACGAGCAGCGCCGTGGCGCCGGTCAGGGCCTGGTACGCCTGCGCGAGCCCGGCCACCGCCAGCCCGGGCAGCAGCGCCGCCACGGGCAGGCGCAGCCGAAGCAGCAGTTCGATGCCGAGCGCCGCCGCGAGCAGCACGGCGAGGGGGACGAACAGCAGCAATTCGGGGTCGGGCCGGGCCGGCCACGTGGACTGCAGGGTGAGCAGCCAGCCTTCGGTTGCCCCGCGCTGCAGCGCCCGCAGCGTTGCCGTGGTGGGCAGGCCGGCGGCGGTGGTCGGGAACAGCACCGACTCGACCAGCCCGAGCAGGCCGGTGCCGAGCACGAGCAGCGGCCGCCACGACGCCAGGCCCGGCCGGCGCGCTGCCAGCTCGACGCAGCCGTAGGCGGCCACGACGACCACGAGGATCGGCGGCGCCAGGGCCCGCAGGCCGAACACGGGCGTGAACAGCAGGCCGGCCGCCGCGGTCGAGCCGAGCAGCCCGACGGTCGCGAGTCTCATGAGGTGCCTGCCCGCGACGCGTTCCACTCGGCGATGGCGGCGGTGGCGTCGACGGCGGTGATCGATCCGGGGCCGGCGGCTGGTTTCAAAAAGCCGAGCCGGATCACCGTGTCGAGGCGCCAGCGGCGGACCGGGCCGAGGTCGGCGTCGAGGCCGGTGATGACGACGATCGCGCCGACGGGCCGGGTCGCGGCGAGCGGTGGTGGCACCAGCGGCGCCTCGTCCGTGGCGTCCTGGGCGATGACGCACAGCTCGTCGAGCAGGGTCCGGGCGACGCGCAGGCCACTGTCGACGGGGGTGTCGGTGCCGGCCGGTGTGATCAGCCGGCACGGCTGCCCGGCGGCGGCGGACGCGTACAGCAGCGACGCCGCCACCTCGACGGCCTCCTCGAACGCGGCAGGGCTGAGCGCGGCCGGCCGGGTGTCGAGCACGACGGTGAATCTGGTCCTGGCCGGGTCGGCGTACTCGCGCACCATGAGCTGACCCGTCCGGGCGGTCGCCTTCCAGTGCAGATGCCGCACCTCGTCGCCGGGCTGGTATTCGCGGACGGCCCGCATGTCGGCGGAGCCGCGCAGCGGTGGGTCGGTGATCGGGCCGTCATGGTGGTGCCGTGGATGTCCGACGCGGGCAGGGCGTGCCGGGTGGCGGCGGGGGTACACCCAGAGACTCGCGATGCCGCCGACGGCGCGTTCGGCGTGGACGAGGTCGAACGGGTCGCTGAGCCGCACCGCCAGCGGGCCGACCTGGAGCCGCCCTCGCACGGTGGTGGGCAGTTCGTAGTGGTACGTGGTGTCCACACCCGCCGCGAGGGGCCGGACCTGGATCTCGTGCGCCGCGGTGCCGGCCCGGTCGACGGCGGCAAACCCGCGCTGCCTGTGCGGGGTCGGGTTGCGCACGAGCAGCGTCGCCAGTGCGGGCCGGCCGCGTTCGATCCGGTCCGGGTACACGGTCCGGCTGACCTCGACGCGCGGCCGGAGCAGCGTGGTGGCCGCGGCCGCGAGGAGGCACCCGGCGGCGACGCCGGCGAGACCGCGGAAGTAGGCGAAGCCGGCGACCTCACCGGCGGCGTAACTGCAGACGGCGCCGGCGAGGACGGCGACGCCGCGGCGGGTGAGTCGCACGCTATTGCCTGGCGGCGGCCGTGGGCACCGCGGTGTCGGCGAGGAGTTCGTCGACCACCTGTCCGGTCTGCCGCTGGTTGAGCTCCGCGTCGGCGGTGAGCACGAGGCGATGCCCGAGGACGGGATGCGCCACGTCCTTCACGTCGTCCGGAATCACGTAGTCCCGGTCGTAGGTCGCGGCGAGCGCCTGTGCCGCCCGGATCAGCGCGATGCTGCCGCGCGGGCTGGCGCCGTAGCGCACCGCGGGGTGTTCCCGGCTGGCAGCGGCGAGCCGGACCGCGTAGGACACCACCTCGGGGTCCACTGTGGACTTCCGCACCTCGCCGATGACGTGCCGGACGTCGGCGATGTCGAGCACGGCGGTCAGGTCGTCGGGGCTCACCCCGGCACAGTCCGCCATGACGACCCGGGCCTCGGCGTCGTGGTCGGGGTACCCGACCGACAGCCGCATGAGGAACCGGTCCAGCTGCGCCTCGGGCAGCCGGTACGTGCCTTCCAGCTCGATCGGGTTCTGTGTGGCGACGACGAGGAACGGACGCGGCACCTCGTGGCCGACGGAGTCGACGGTGACCCTGCGTTCGGCCATGACCTCCAGCAGCGCGGCCTGGGTCTTCGGCGTGCCGCGGTTGATCTCGTCGGCCAGCACCACGTTGGCGAAGATCCCGCCGGGATGGAACTGGAACCGTTCGTCGCTCTGGTGGTACACCATCACGCCGGTGACATCGCTCGGCAGCAGGTCGGGGGTGAACTGGATGCGGTGCCACCGGCCGCCGACGCTGGCCGCGATGCACCGCGCCAGGGTCGTCTTGCCGACGCCGGGCACGTCCTCGATGAGCAGGTGCCCTTCGGCGAACAGCGCGGCCACGGCCAGGCGGACGACGTCCGGCTTGCCGTGGATGACCTGTTGCACGTTGTCGGCGATGAGCTGGTAGGCCGCTCCGGGGGTCACGGTCATTTCTGTACCGTACACTACAGAATTACCTCCAGGCATGACTAGATCGGCGACGCCGTGGCGTCCCAGCGGGCGCGGGCCGCGCCGATCTCGTCCATGTGTTCGCGTGACCATTCCGCGAGGGCGTCGATGACGCCGGCCATGCTGCGCCCCATCGGCGTCAGCCGGTAGTCCACCTGCGTCGGGATCGTCGCGTACGCGGTCCGCTCCACCAGGCCGTCCCTGCACAGCCGCTTCGTCGTCACGGTCAGCATCCGCTGCGAGATGCCGGGGACCGCCCGCTCCAGCTCCCGGAACCGGCGCACCCCATGGGACAGCTCCACCAGCACCAGCACCGTCCACCGGTCCCCCAGCCGGGCCAGTAGGTCGCGGATGCCGCTGTCCTCCGCGGCCCGCGGCTCGGCAGGCACGTCCGTGCCGGTCTGCGGGCCTACCGCGATGTCGGCGACCGACACGCACGTGCCTCCTTCTGTCCTCGACGGTTCGATCCTCGGGCGCGCCGCACCTACCCGACCTGCGGCACGCCCGTCCAGGAGTCCGAGCGGCTGCCCGCGGCGTTGGTGATGGTGGCCGTGACCGTGATGGCCCCGATCCAGGACACGTTCGGGATGGTGATGTCCGTGGACCCGGTGCAGGCGACCGACGTGCTCCGGCTGCCGATGGCCGCCTTGCAGGTCGCCGACCCGCCCTTGCTGGTGGCGCTGACGCTCACGATCAGGTTGAGCGACACGCTGCGCACCCGGACGATGTCGATGGTGGGCGCGGACACCGGGGCCGGCGGGGCGGGGACCGTCGCGGAGCCTGCGTTGCCCTGCACCGTCGAGGAGCCGAACCGGGTCACCGCGCGGACCGTGACGGTGCCGGAGATCCCGGTGTACTGGGTGGACTGACCCGACACGGTGCGGCTGCCCTGCCCCTGCGCGGTGACCACGTAGTGCACGAGCGAGCCGCCGCGCAGGTTCGGCTGGTTCCACCTGACGGTGTACGTGCCGGACGCAAGGCTCACCGTGACCGCCGGCGCGGCCGCCGGGACGAGCGTGACGCGCGGGGTCGTGCCTGATCCGGGGTTGGCCGGCGCACCACCGGTGGCCGGCGGCGTGGCGGGCCCGGTCGTCGGCTCCGTCGAAGGCCCAGTGGACGGCTCGGTGGAGGGCGCCGCGGCGTCGCTGGTGGCCGTCACCGCCGGCGGTGTGCTGCTGGCGTTGTCGACGTCCACGCTCACGATCGAACCGTTGTCACCGTTGACGACCAGCACGTGCGAGCCGTCCCCGCTGTCGGCGTAGATCCGGTTGTCCTCGCCCTTGGTCAGTGCGGGCGTGCCGCCGCCGGGCAGCTTCCTGCGGTCCTTGACGGTGCCGCCGCGGTCGTAGGTCACCACCTCGTTGCGGGTGTGGTCGACGACGGCGACGACGTTCGTGGTGGTGACCGGCTCGGCGAACCTGC
This sequence comes from Dactylosporangium sp. CA-152071, assembly GCF_050936335.1. Classification (NCBI taxonomy): domain Bacteria; kingdom Bacillati; phylum Actinomycetota; class Actinomycetes; order Micromonosporales; family Micromonosporaceae; genus Dactylosporangium; species Dactylosporangium sp. CA-152071. Next base: position 1,239,854 of record NZ_JBNJMZ010000002.1, read on the forward strand.
CGTCCTTCGGCAGGTCGACCACGATCGGCTTGGCCACCGGACGCTTCTGCAGCCCCGCGGTGTCGATCAGCAGCAGCTGGCTGCGCTCGGGGTCGACAACCGCGAGCCGGTCGGCCACGGCGCTGCTGGCGACCTGCGCCGTCGCGGGCAGGTCGACGCCGATGGCGGCCGGCTCGCCGAAGCCGTCCTGACCGACCGTGCGCAGCTCGTCCGACGTGGTGTCGAGCAGCACCGGGTGGTCGTCGACAACGGTCAGTGCACCGCTGTGACCCTGGGTCAGCTGCGCGTGGCAGGCCAGCCGGCTGGCGTCGCGCGCCAGCTCGCAGAGCGAGCCGCTGTCGATCCGGTGCAGCCAGACGGTGCCGTCACCGGTCGCCGCAGGCCGGGACAGCGGCCCGCCCGCTGCCACCGTCGCGACCGGGTCGCCGAGCCTGGCCACCTGGCCCGCGTTGCGGTACACCAGGTACGGGCCGCCCGCGACCTCGAGCACGACCGGCAGCTCAGTGGCCGGCGGCGTGCGTGTCTCCTCGACGCTCAGCGTGGACTTGCTGAACACGGTGATCCGCGAGCGTTGGACGACGTATCCGGAGTCCTCGCTCTGCACGACCTGGCTGCCCGGGTCACCGGCGGGCACCTTGACCTGCGCATCGACCTGTCCGGCCGACCCGTCGACGTGGAATGCCGAGCCGAAGGTGCTGTTGTACACCCAGTGGCCCACCTGGGTGAACTCCACGTCGGACGCCGCCGAGGTTTGCATCGCCGCAAAACCGACCAGGACCGCGCAGCTCACAGCCAGGGCCGTGAACTTCAGGCGGGTGCGACGGCCGGGGACGGGTGAGCTCGTCGTTTCCACACCGCGGACTGTAACGCCCGGCGACCCGCGTGTGCCCCATCGTGGCAGCAACCTGCAGCGCCGTTTGCAACCGCGGGCCGGCCGCGCAGGCTCAGCCGGTGACGAGTATCGGTTTGGCCCCGACCGGCGAGCGGTCCGGCGTCCCCGCGCTCGGCGGGGTCGGGGTGCTGCAGCTCATGTGCTGGAACCTGGTCCTGATCGCCGTCGCCCTGGCCCTGGACGAGTCGTGGCCGACGATCGTCGCGGTCGCGGCGGCCGCCGTCGCCATCACAGCGTTGACCGCTGTGCGCCTGCGCGGTCGCTGGCTGTACGAATGGCTGGTGTTCGCGCTGCGCTACCGCATGCGTGAGCGCGGCTGGGACCTGCCCGCCGCCGGTGAGACCGGCCGTGCCCTGCTGGACCGCATCGCTCCGGAGGCCGTGGGCGTCACCAGCGCCGGCGACCCCGCCGTGTTCATGATCAGCCGGGCCGAAGGGATCACCGCCGTCCTGCTGCCGGCCTCGGCCGCGCACAACCTGACCGAGGCGATACCGGCGCCGGCGACGCTGCTGCCCGCGCACGACGAGCAGGCGTTCGCCTTCGCCGTGCAGGTCGTCCACCACGCCGGGATGAACCGGACCCGCCCGCCGCGGATCTGGGTCGCCGTGCAGGCCCTGCGCACCGCCGAGGTGTACCGCGACGCCGACCTCGGGCAGGCGCTGGGCAACACCGTGCGGCGGGTGCAGCGCCGGTTCCGCCGCGACGGCCTGCCGGCCAGGACGCTCTCCGAGCACGAGGCGCTGGGCACCCTGGCCGCGCTCGCCCACGTCAACGGCGGCCGGAGCACCGTCCGGGAGCAGTGGCGGCAGTGGCAGAGCGGACCGGTCGAACAGGCGGTGTTCCGGCTCGGCGGCTGGGGCGAGCTGGCCCCGGCGGTCGCCACGCACCTGCTGGGCCGGCTGCTCACCGCGGCGCCGCAGGCGGCGGTGACCGTGGCCGTCACCGCGCACCGCACGCCGGTCGGGACCGCTCCCGCGGTGACTGCTCTGGTACGGATCGCGGCGACGAGCACGGCCGCGCTGGACAGTGCCGGGGTGGAGCTGACCCGGCTGGTCCGCGAGCGCGGCGTCGACCCGGAACGCCTCGACGGACGGCACGCCTGGGGCGTGGCAGCGACCCTGCCGCTCGGCGTCGTCACCGCCCGGTGAAGCCTTGCCCCGTGCGGGTCTGGCTCCGTCACGCGCCGATGCGGTAGCCGGTGCCGCGCACGGTGTGGATCAGGGGCGGGTCGCGGAGCTTGCGGCGCAGCTGCGCGACCACGACGTCGAGCACGTTGGAGGCCGGGTCGGCCATCTCGTCCCAGGCGTAGGAGATCAGCTCCTGGCGCGACACCGGCCGGCCCGGCGCCGACATCAGCCGCTCCAGCACCAGGAACTCCTTGCGCGTCAACGTCAGCAGCACCCCGGCCCGGGTCACCCGGTGCCGGCCGCCGTCGAGCTCGACGTCCGCGCACCGCAGGACCGCCGGCCGCCCCGCCGGGCCACGCCGGCAGAGGCTGCGCACGCGGGCCACCAGCTCCGCCATCGCGAACGGCTTGACCAGGTAGTCGTCACCGCCGAGGCGCAGGCCGTCGATCCGGTCGGACTCGCTGTCGCGTGCGGTGAGAAACAGCACCGGCACCTGCCAGCCCTGCTCCCGCCGGCCGTGCACGAACCGCAGCGCGTCACCGGCCGGCAACATCCGGTCGAAGACCGCGCAGTCGTAGGCGTTGACGAACAGGGCCTCCTCGGCGGCCGGCAGGTCCTCCGCGGCGTCGACCGCGAAGCCGGCACCGCGCAGCGCCACCTGCAGCGCCATCCGCAAGTTGTCGTCGTCCTCGGTGATCAGTACCCGCACAGGGGCACGGTACCGATCTTGCACTCAGTCCAACAGCCAGCCCCGGCCCACGGCCTTCGCTCCGGCCTGGAACCGGCTGCGCGCGCCGAGCCGGTTCATCAGGTCGGCCACCATCCGCCGTACCGTGCGCACCGAGATGTCCAGCCGCGCCGCGGCCGACTCGTCGGTGCTGCCGGCGTTGAGCAGCGCGAGCAGGGCCCGCTCCCGGGCGGTCGGCGTCAGGCCGTCGCCGCCGTCCACGCCGTCGGGCAGGTCCACCGGGATGAGCGGCACCGCGACCGGCCAGATCCGCTCGAACAGCTCCGTCGTGGCCGTGACCACGCTGGGCAGCCGGAGGACCGCGACCTGGGCGGAGCCCACGGTGCTGGACCGGTCCGCGGACAACAGCGTGGTCGTCCCGTCGATCACCACGGCATCCACCGGCACCTCGGCGTCGGTGCGCACCTCCGCACCGGCCAGCGCCGCGTTGCTCAATCTGCGGGACAGCCGCGCCGAATCCGGGAACAGCACCCGGTACCGCACTCCACGGCGCAGGTTGTCGCGGTCGACCCGCCGGAACGCGCCGATCGGCCCGGCGGACGCGCCGTTGCTCATGATCAGCACGTCGCTGACGGCCGAGCCGAGCAGCGCGTCGATGCCGCCGAGGACATTGGCCGGACCGCCGGCCGTGACCAGGCCGGGCGCGCGGGTTTTCAGCGTGTTCATGGTGGTTGAAGCCTCCGTCGACAGTGGTTCCAGGCACGGGCGCGGCCCGTCATGTTCCTGCCAGATCGCATTGGGGGCGTGATCTCTGGCCGCGGAGGCGTTAGCGTTCAGGGCGTTGCTCTGCACCCGTTCGCCTCGCGCGGTGTTGGCCCCGATCCGGCTGGAAGCGTTTCGCACACGATCAACAATCTGCTGGCATACGTGAGGTTTCGATGACACGGGTGATGATCGTCGAGGACGACGAGAATCTGCGGGTCGCGGTGGCCGCGAAGCTGCGCGCCGACGGCTTGGACGTCGAGGTCGCCCGGGACATCGCGACGGCGGACCGGGCGCTGCGCGAGCTGGACTTCGACTGCCTGGTGTTCGACCGGATGCTGCCCGACGGCGACGCGATCGGCTACGTCCACGCCCGCCGTCAGCAGGGCTGGAGCGTGCCGGTGCTGTTTCTCACGGCGCGGGACGCGCTCGCTGACCGGGTGGCCGGGTTCGAGCACGGTGGCGACGACTATCTGGTCAAGCCGTTCTCGGTGGCCGAGCTGACCGCCCGCGTGGCCAACCTCTGCCGCCGGTCCGGCACCGGCCGGCCGTCGGTGCTGCGCCACTCGGACCTGACCATGGACTGCGCCCGCCGTGAGGTACGTCGCGCCGGGGTGCTCCTGACGCTGTCGGCCCGGGAGTTCTCGGTGCTGGAGTACCTCCTCGCCCGCGCCGAGCAGGCGGTGGACCGGGCCGAGCTGACCGAGCACTGCTGGGACTCCCGGCTCGACCCGCTGTCCGGCCCCCGGTCCAACCCGGTCGACGTGGTCATCAAACGCCTTCGCCGCAAACTCCACGAACCGGAGCTGATTCACACGGTGCGGGGCCGCGGCTACCGGCTGGGGTCCGCGTGACCGGTCAGGAGCGAAGTTCCCGGATGACCGGATCGTCCGCCGACCGGCTGCGCCGGCTCCGCTGGGTGCTGACCGCCGTGTTCACCGCGACGAACATGCTCGGGTTGGCGGCTTTCGCCTGGTGGATGATCCGGGACGACGCTCGGGAAGGCGTCTCACGGACCGACGCGGAGCTGCGCCGGGTGACCTCGTCCGTGAGCCGGCTGGTCGTCTTCGACCAGACCATCGACTTCAGCCTCGTCAACGTCGACGAGCTCAACGACTCGTGCCCGCAGTTCGCAATCATGCCGGGCGGCGCACCCACGTTCCAGGCGCACCTGTCCGGCCGGGCGTGCGTGCCGATGGATGCGGCGGTGCTCAGCGGGCTGGCCGCCGGCGCCGTGCGCAACCGCACCGTCGTCACCGGCTACCAGCACGGCACCGGCGGCGAACTCGTCCGGGTGCGGGTGGAGCCGCTGCTCAACCAGGCCCGTACTCCCGTCGGGGCGGTCGTCGCGGTCACCGACATGCGCCCGGAACAGCAGCGGCACAACCACCTGGTGCTGCTGGTGCTCAGCGGCCTGGCGGTGCTGGTCGGCGGGCTCGCAGTGGTCGCACACATCCTGTCCGGCCGGGCGATCCGGCCCGCGGCTGCCGCTCTGCAGCAGCAGGAGGTGCTCCTCGCGGAGACCGCGCACGACCTGCGGACCCCGGTCGCCGCGCTGCGCGCGCTCGCCGAGACCGCGCTGGACAACCCGGCGCAGCGCGCCGACCTGCTGCCGCGCACGGTCCGGCTGGCCGTACGCATGGGCGGCATCATCGACGGCCTGCTCACCCGCGCCCGGCTGGCCGCCGGGGTCGAGCACCTCGCGATCCAGCCGGTGTGGCTCGACCAGCTGGTCTCCGGTGTGGTCGACGAGACACCGGCCGACGGCGCGCAGATCACCCTCACCGCAGCGCCGACCAAGGTCAACGCCGACCCGGCCCTGCTGCAACGGGCCGTCGCCAACCTGGTCGACAATGCCGTGCGCTACGGACGCCAGCCCGGCGCGGAGGCGATCGTGCACATCACGGTGGCCGGCGGCACGGTCACGGTGGCCGACCACGGCCCGGGCATGGACACCGAACTCATGGACGAGTCGTTCGACCGCTTCTCCAGCACCGGCGGATCATCGGGGCTGGGGCTGTCGATCGTGCGCTGGGTGGCCCAGGCGCACGGCGGCACGCTCTCGGTGTACAACGCCGACGAGGGCGGCGCCATCTTCGAACTGACCCTGCCGGTCAGCACATCCTGACCGCCAGGGTCACGCCTGCCGGCGCAGGCGGCGCAGCTGGACCATGGCGATGGGCATGACAAGCACGAACAGCAGCACCGCCGGCGCGGAGCCACGGCCACTGTCGTAAGTCACATACAACACGGCCGTGCCGACCGCGTGCGGCTCCCCGGCGCTCACCCGGTGTGATACTGCCGGGCCGCGACCGGGTCGAGACCGGGCCCCTCCGGCAGCCGGGCGACCAGGCCCGCCGGCAGCCGCACCGGACGGGCACCGTCGTAACCGAGCATCCCGAGGACGTCGGCCGAGGCGAGGGGGTAGCGCCGGCCCATGTCGGTCACCAGGGTCAGGGTGCCGACCGGCGCGCCCGGCGACGGCATCGCCTCGACGACGGCGGCCCAGCCGGGCGGGACGTGGATCCGGTCGGCGAGGGGGATGCCGCCGGGGCTGCGGCGGGTGGTCGTGCTCAGCGGGTCGGCCGGCGGCAGGGTGGACTCCGCCCACAGCCGCGGCGCGACCGCGCCCGCACCGAACGTTGCGCAGATGGTGGCCTCCTTGTCCCGGAGGCGGACCATCGCCGGCCGGGTGGCGGGTGCCGCGCCGGCCTCGGCGTTGACCGGCGAGCGCTGCCGGGCCGCGGCGGCCAGCGACGGCGCCAGCGGCACCGCCCCCGGGTCGCTGCCGGAGTAGGCGGCCAGGGTCGGCGAGTACGCGCGCTGGATGTCGTACTGCAGCTCGGTGATCGGCCGCAGCGCGTCAGCCTCGGCGACGTAGTACTGCCGCCCGCCGCCGGAGGTCTGCACCACCAGCAGCGTCCCGGCGCGGATGTCGGTGCGGCCGGGCACCGCGCTGGATGCCGCCCCGGCCTGCGCCATCGTGACCGGGCCGATCGGCTCCCCTTCGAGCAGCACATCCAGCCAGGCCCGGCCAACCCGCACCCACGACTCGGTAGCGAGGGCGAGACCGGTACCGACCGCCTTGTAGTCATCGATCTTGTGCCGGTACCCGCGCCAGACCAGGTACCGGTCGCCGGTCGCCACCAGCTCCACCAGCAGCGCCCGGTCGTCGACGTCGAGGCCGCCAATGGGTGTGGCGCCGACGAGCAGCACCGATTCCTCGATCCTGCTGCCGGCGACGTCACTGGCGGGCACCGAGCACAGCGACCAGGACCCCGACAGCAGCCGGCCCTTGCCGGGCAGCGCGTCGGGCGCGTCGGGGATGCCGATCCGGGGGCCGCGCGGGACACCCACGATGGAGTTCCTGGACACCATGACGGTGCTGCCGTGGGTGCCGAGCAGCAGCAGCGCGGAGACGTAGTTGGTCACCGGGTGCAACCGTCCGTTCAGGTTGACGTACCGGGTGCCAGTCTCCTTCTCCACGATCACCGCGTTGTCCTGACGCCAGGCGTTGTTGCCGCCGGGGCGCAGCATCCCGTAGACGCCGAAGCCCGCCAGCAGCACGATCGCGAGCGCGACCCCGGTGATCGCCGCGACCGACGAACGGCGAAACGGCGGCTGCTCCGGGTCGGTCTCCCCCGTCACCAGCGCCGAGGTCGCCCGCTGGACAAGGAACTGGTACGCCTGCAGCTGATCGCGGTTGGAAGCCACCGACTCAGCCCCCCAGGCCGCGGACGTAGCCGAACAGGCCGAGCACCCAGCATGCCACCGGCACGACGGCAACCACGATCAGGATCTCCGCGTATTCGGCGAACCGGCCCAGGTAGGCGTTCGGGACGCGGGTGCTGTAGACGACACCGGCCATGACCGCGACCGCGGCGGCGGCGAACAGCAGCGGCCCGGTGGACACCAGCAGCGCGGTCCGGTCGGCCATGAGCGGGCCGAGGACCAGGCAGCCGAGCCCGAACACGCCGGTGACCAGCAGCGGCACCCGTTGGCGGAGGATGGGGTACAGCCGTGCCCGCAGCAGAAAGCCTGCGGCGAGCAGCGCGACCAGCACCACCGCGGCGGTGCCACCGTGACGGATCAGCGTCACCTGGCAGCACAGCACCGCCCCGCACGAGCCGGTCAGCATGCCGGTCAGCAGCGCGTCGGCCCGGGCGACCGCGGCGTGGACCAGCGGGAGCGGCGGCTGCGGGTCGTCGCGGACCAGGTCCGCGGTGGAGCGTGGCAGCACCGGCATCGGCACCCGGCCGAGGCGCAGCGCGAGCGTGCCGAACGTCGTGGACAGCGCCAAAATGCCCCCGGCAGTCACGGCCGCTGCCTCGTGGGCGTCGAACTCGCCGGTGGTGGCCAGCCAGCCGCCGATCACGCCGAGCAGACCGGCCACGGCCGCCGTGGCCCACACCTCCGACGCGGCGGTCACCCCGGCCTGGCCGACGAGGGCGGCCAGCAGCAGGACCGCCCCGGCCACGATCAGGTGGCCGGCCGACAGTCCGGTCACCGGCCGGTCACCGGCGAGCAGCAGCCCACCGCCGGCGAACGCGAACGGCAGCGCCACGGCGGCGAGCACCGCCCCCACCCCGGCGTCACCGGCCGCGCGCGCCAGCACCACGGCCGCGACCAGCAGCACCAAGGCCGCCCCGAGCGCCCACAGCGCCGGCGCCGTCCACGGCGGCCCGGCCCGGACCACCGCGACCAGGCCGAGCAGCACCGCCACGACCCCGGCGGCCAGACCTGCCCGGCGGGTGTGCCGCGGCCCCCACGCGCCGCCGGTGCGCCCGGAGCCGGTCGCGATGGCATACACCAGGTCGTCGTACTCGAGCTCGGGCCATTCGACGCGCCGCTCCGTCAGGTGCAGAACCTCGCCGTCGAGTACCCGGTGCGACGCGAGGGTCCGGTCCGGGTTGAACGCCGTGCCGTCGGCCCGGCGCAGCAGCCAGCCGCCGGTGCTGACGGCGTCGTCGGCCAGCCCGTCGCCGGCACGGGCGAGCAGGCCGGGGAGGATCTCGGCGACGGCGGCGTGCTCCGGCAAGGCGATGTCGATCCGCCGTTGCGGCGTGGCGATCGTGACCCTGACCAGACTGGTACCCTGCATGCGAGTCAGCTTCCACCGCGGCGGCCGGAAGCGGTGCAACTCGGCAGGATGCTGCCGCGCAGCGGAGGCGGCCGGTTGACGAACGTACCGTGAACACGTGCGAACCTCAGCGGTGGAGCGGGGATCAGGGCTTGTGAGCAGCGAGACCGGCGGTGTCGTTGTCGGACCGGACCCGCTCGCCACCGGTCCCGCCGCCACGGTATACGCGGGTCAGCTGGCGGACACCGGCGCGCAGGTCGCGGTCAAGCTGTTCGCCGACCGGTTCGACCGGGACACCATCGCGCAGCTCGGCCGCGAACGTCAGGTGTTGGACGCCTTGCGATCGGTGCGCGCGATCCTGCCCGTCGACGGCATCGTCGACCATCCGGACGGCCGGTCCGGGGTGCGGATGGAGCTGTGCCAGGGTTCGCTGGCCGAAGTGCTCGCTGCCCGTGACGCGCTGCCCGTGAACGACGCGCTCCGCGTGGGGCTGACGGTGGCGACCGCGCTCGCCGCCGCCCACGGCAAGCATCTCGTGCACGGCAGTGTCACGCCGCACAACGTGCTGTTCCGCCGCTCCGGCGAGCCGGTCCTCGCCGACTTCGGCTCGGCACTGCGCGAGCAGTTCCCGCGGGACCCGATGCACGCGCTGGAGTACACGGCGCCGGAGACGCTGCGGGACAGCATCCGGACCGAGGCGACCGATCTGTACGGTCTGGGCGCGCTGCTGTACGCCGCGCTGGTCGGCACGCCGCCGTTCGCCCGCCGCACCGGCCAGCCGCCGGGTGAGCGGATCCTGCGGGTGCTGAAGGACCCACCACCGCGGGTCCGGCGCCCGGACGTCCCGGCGGCACTCGCCGACGTGATCGGCCGGCTGCTGGCCAAGGACCCGGCGGACCGGCCGGTCGCGGCGGCCGTCGTGACGCTGCTCGAGCACCTGCAAAAGCCGGCGGGCGACCCGGAGTCCGACAGCCCGGCGCCGCCCGCCCCGCACCATGCCGAGCCTGCGCCGCCCGTCCCGGCAACCGACGCGCCGGCGTCAGCCGGCCTGGCGACCGATGCGCCGGCGCCGCCCGCAGGTGCGCCGTCGGCGGTCCCAACCGGCGACACGGACGGCCTGGACGACCCGCTCGGTCTGGACGACTTCGACTTCGACGATTTCGCCGACAGCCGCCGCGCGGCGCCGGCGCCCGACCTGCTCCGGCCGGACGATCCATCGACCGGCGCCGCACCGGCCGATGACGTCGCATTGCCCACCACCCCGCCGCCGGGCACCCGACCGTCCGATGACGTGCCGTCCGATGATCCGTCACCCGGTGCAGCGTCGCCCGAGGATCCGCTGCCCGGCGATGCCGCAGCGCCTGGCGATGGCTCGCCGCCGCGCCCTCGGCGGACGCTGGTGTACAGCACCGGTGGGAGCGGCCCGGCGCGCCGGCGGGTCCGTGGACGGCCGGCCCTGTTCGTCGGCCTGGGCGTGCTCGTGGCCGGCCTGACCGTGGTCCCGATCGTCCTGTCGCAGGACGGTCCGGCGCCGTCGGCAAGCACACCGCCGGTGGCGGCGGCACCGCAGACCGGGCAGACCGCGGCACCGCCGTCGAACGACCCGTCGACGGTGAACCTGAGGCTCGCACCGCCGGTCGACCAGGGCAGCCACGTCCAGCTGACGTGGCAGGCCGACGGCGACCTGGACTTTGCCGTGGTCGTCGCCGGCGAGCGCATCGAGACGATGGTGCTGGTCGCCAACCGGCAGCGCACGATGCGGGTGCCGATCGACCCGGCCCGCAAGTACTGCTTCCAGATCCGCGCCACCGACGGCCGCGAGGTCTACACCACCGAGCCGCTGCCGATCCGCGGCGCCCGCTGCAAGGTTTGACACGCCGCGTGCCAGGTGGCCGCCGCCCGGCGGTACCGTATGGATCATGCCGACGCGTGGTCGCCCGCCATGGGTGTGGTTCGCCGCCGCGGCGGTGGTGATCGCGCTGGGCGTCGTCGTGGTCGTCCGGCTGCGCGGGCCGGAGCTGGTGGACGTCGGCCCGCCGGCCGGCCGCGTGACCATCGCCGGTGAGCTGACCCTCGAGCCCGCCAGTCCCATCGCGGGCGGCATGGTCGCTGCGCGCGCCACGCTCAGCGCGGACCGGGACATCACGCTGACCCGGCTGACCGTCAAGGTCCGCGACGAGTCGGGCACGTCCCACGACTTCCCCGCGCTGGAGAACGTCACGCTCGGCACCGAGGCCCGCGAGCTGGTGCTGCGCCGCCGGTTCGACACGCAGGGCACGTACACCTATTACCTGACTTACCAGCTCGCGGGCGAATGGGTCGACCTTCCGCCGTGGCAACAGGTCACGGTGAGCTGAAACAACCCACGTCGCGGAACGCGGCATGAACGACGGGGACCACCGAAAGGGTGCGCGTCGAGTTCCTCGCGCAGGTAGGCGACCGCCCGCCGGTACGCGTGCGCGATCGTAGCCGCCTCGACTGACGAACCGCTGCGCCGCGGGCGGCTGCCGGCATGACGACGGCCGTCAGCCGGAAGACAGACGGCCGCGCAGCGCGGCGGCCGCCGCGGTGGCGGCTCGCCCTTCGCGGTGATGGCGTTGCTGCTTGAGGTACCAGCCGAGCCACTCCAACGACTCCGCGACGCCGCCGAGATGGTTGGCGGGATGGAAGTCGTCCACCGCGGCGACGAGGGTGGCGGCCTCCGCGGTGCTGACCGCCGCCTCCTGGGCGCGGTCCAGACGGGCCAGCCGTAGACCGAGATTACTCAGGCTCGACAGGAGGCCGGGAAGGTGGCTGCCGGGGTCGGTCAGGCGCAGCCGCCGGTACACCTCGACCGCTTCGCGGGTGGCGCTGTGCGCCTGCTGGTGCTGGCCGACGTCGCACCGCCGGATGCCGAGATTGTTCAGCGCCCGCGCCAGGTCCGGCAGGTGACCCCTGGGGTCGGCCTCGGCCAGCCGCCGGTAGCGCACGACGGACTCCTCAGAGACGGTGGCGGCGGCGTCGTGCCGCCCGACCGTCGCCAGCCGGGCGCCGAGACTGTCCAACGTGTCGGCCAACAGCACGTCGACACTGCCGGGCTCGGCCGAGGCGGCGGCCTTCCGGTAGCAGTTGACGGCCTCGGCGGTGGCCTCGACCGCTGCGTCGTGCCGGCCGAGCCAGGCCAGCACCAGGCCCAGATTGTGCAGCGTCTTCGCCAGCGCGGGCAGCCTGCGCGGGTCGGCGGCCGCGGCCTGCCGGCACAGGTCGACGGCCTGCCGCAGCAGCGGCAGCGCCTCGGCGAGCCGCCTGTCCCCCGCCAGCCGCAGGCCATGTGCGGTGAGCTCGTCCGCGCGGGTCAGCGCGTCCGGCGGCGCCGCGCCGCGGGCCCGGCCGTCAGGGGTGATGGTGACGCCGTGCCGGTGCAGCAGCGCGGTGCAGAATCCCATCAGCTCCGGCCGGTTCCGCACCAGTTCGTGGTACAGGTCGGTCGCCTCGTCGAGGGAAGGCTGCGCGTCGGCGTCACGGCCCAGTGCGGCGAGCTCATGGCTGTGCGTCACCAGCGCCACCCAGTACTCCAGCTGGCTCGGGCCGGTGCCGGCGGCCGCCCGGTACCGCTCGATCGCCTCCTGCAGCACTGCGGCTGCCTCCGCGTGGCTGCCCATCTCACCGAGCTTGACGCCAAGGTCCGTCAGTGCCGACGCGAGCACGAGCTGCCCGGCGCCGGGGTCGGACCAGGCCGGGCCGCGATGCAGGTCGACCGCTTGCCGCATGCAGTCGAGGGCTTCCTCGTGCCGGCCCAGCTCCGCCAACTGGTTGCCGAGGTTCGTCAGCGACAGTGCCAGGTTGCGCCGATGGGTCCGCGGATCCGCACCGGCGAGGACGCGATACAGCCCGGTCGCCTCCGCCACGAGCCGGTGCGCCCGCTCGCGCTGACCGTGTACCCCGAGGACGAGGCCGAAGTGCTGCAGTGCGGCCGCCAGGTGCGGCAGGTACCGGCGATCGGCACCGGACAGCTGCCGGTAGACGTCGACCTCCTCCCCCATCACGGCCGTCAAGTCGTCGAACCGGTCCTGCAGCCTCGTCAGCACGGCGCCGAGCTCCGCCAGCGCCAGCCCCAGGTCGGCGAGGTGGCGGTCCGGGTCGGCGCGGGCCAGTTGCCGGCACCGCGCGACCCGCGCCTCCACGGCCGCCAGCCGCTGCGTCATCATCAGTCCTCCCCTGACCAATTCCTCGACCGCCTCCATCCCGTCGGTGGCCGGCACCGTTCAGGACGCGGCCCGTGTGGTGGAGCGCAGCGTCACCGCGCCGCGTCCGCCGACGGAGAGGATCTGCCGGCCCCGGCCCGTGTGCGCCTCGCAGGTGACGCCGAGGACCTGCGCGGAGCGCATCAGCAGCCGCAACGACCGGCCGTCGGGTGCCCGCAGCCGCAGCCCCGCCCGGGAGTGCCGCGGCGCCCCGGTCAGCAGCGCGCACCGCCAGACCGCCACGGCCCGGGTCCGCAGCCGTGTCTCGTCCGCGGCACCGTCGCCGAGCAGCAGGTCGGCGGCCCGGGTCCACTCGTCCTGCAAGCGGGCCAGGACGCTGCCGGGTTCGGCCGCCGCGACGTCCACGACGAACGTCTCGTAGCGGCGGCGGATGCCCGCCTCCCGGCGGCCCGTCCAGCAGTCGACCTCGGGCACGGCCCGTATCACCTCGGCGAACCTGGCCGCCGCGTACTCGGCCTCGAACTCCACCCGCAGTGGCGCGCCGTCCCACGCGGCGGCGACCACCTCCCAGTCCGTGCGCCGCCGCGCCGCCGTCGCATGGCGCAGCGGCGCGGTCCCGGCCAGCAGCAGCAGGCTCGCCTCGAACAGGTCGGCGGTGTCCTCATCGGGCACGGGCACCGCCCCGGTTCCGGCCCGGCGCGACGATGCGGAACCAGTACGAGCCGTAGCCGGGCAGGGTCAGCAGGTACGGTCGCCGGCCGATGCTCGGGAAGGTCGTGTCGCCGGTCAGTTCCACCGGCACGTGCCCGTGGAACTCGTCGCCGAGCGGCAGCTGCACCGGCTGGGGGTGCTTCGACAGGTTGTGCACGCACAACAGCACCTCCTCAGCGCTGCCGGCAACGGTGTCGTCGCGGTACCGGCGCAGAAACGCGAGCACGGCGCCGTTGGTGCCGTTCAGGTCGGTGAAGTCGCCGAGGGCGAACGCGGTGTGCCGCTTGCGGATCGCGAGCATCTTGCGGGTCCAGTGCAGCAGCGATGCCGGTTCCTCCATCTGCCGCTCGACGTTGACCGACTGGTAGCCGTACACCCAGCCGTTGTTCATCGGCAGGTACAGCCGGCTCGGGTCGCTGCGGGAGAACCCGCCGTTGCGGTCGACGTTCCACTGCATCGGGGTCCGCACCCCGTCGCGGTCGCCGAGGTAGACGTTGTCGCCCATCCCGATCTCGTCGCCGTAGTAGATGACCGGCGACCCCGGTAACGACAGCAGCAGCGACGTGAACAGCTCGATCTGGTTCCGGTCGTTGCCGAGCATCGGCGCGAGCCGCCGCCGGATGCCGAGGTTGAGCCGCATCCTGGGGTCCTGGGCGTATTCGCTGTACAGGTAGTCGCGTTCCTCGTCGGTGACCATCTCCAGGGTCAGCTCGTCGTGGTTGCGCAGGAACGTGCCCCACTGGCAGTTGTCGGGGATCGCCGGGGTCTGCGCGAGGATCTCCGAGATCGGCACCCGGGACTCGCGGCGGACCGCCATGAAGATGCGGGGCATCAGCGGGAAGTGGAACGCCATGTGGCATTCGTCGCCGACGGTGGCGTCGCCGAAGTACTCCACGAGGTCCGTCGGCCACAGGTTCGCCTCGGCGAGCAGGACCGTGCCCGGGTACTCGTCGTCGACGATCTTCCGGATGCGTTTGAGGTACTCGTGCGTCTCCGGCAGGCCGGCGCATTCGGTGCCCTCACGGGCGAACAGGTAGGGCGCCGCGTCGAGCCGGAACCCGTCGATGCCGAGGTCGAGCCAGAAGCGCACGACGTCGAGCATGGTGTCGGCGACGGCGGGGTTGTCGTAGTTGAGGTCCGGCTGGTGGTGGAAGAAGCGGTGGAAGTAGAACTGCTGCCGGACCGGGTCGAACGTCCAGTTCGACGTCTCGGTGTCGGCGAAGATGATCCGGGCGTCGGGGTAGCCGGTGTCGTCGTCCCGCCACATGTAGAAGTCGCCGTAGGGGCCGGACGGGTCGGTGCGGGACTCCTGGAACCACTGGTGGGCGTCGGAGGTGTGGTTGAGGACGAGGTCGGTGATGACCCGGATGCCGCGGGCGTGCGCCTCGTCGAGCAGGGTCACGAAGTCCGCGACGGTGCCGTACTCGGGGCTGATCGCGGTGTAGTCGCTGATGTCGTACCCGCCGTCGCGGCGCGGCGAGTCGTAGAACGGTGGCAGCCAGATGCAGTCGACGCCGAGCCACTGCAGGTAGTCCAGTTTGGACACCAGGCCGAGCAGGTCACCGCAGCCGTCGTCGTTGGAGTCGAAGCACGCCTGGGTGAGGACCTCGTAGAACACGGCCCGCCGGAACCAGTCGGGTTGGACCGGCAGCCGCCGGGCGGTGCGGGTGTGCTGGTGCATCGTCGTTCCCGTCGAATGGGTGGGGTGGGGACGCCGCACGGCCGGCGGGTCGTCGTCGACCGGCCGCCGCGGGCGGGGAACAGGTGGCGTCGTTACCGGGGCGAGCCGGCCAGTGCGCTTTGCGTGAAGGACCGTTGGAACAGGAAGAAGACCAGCAGCGGCACGGCCATCGAGACGAACGCACCGGGTGCGATGACGTCCACATTGGACGGGAAGGAGCGCATCTGCTCCTGCAGCGCCAGGGTGATCGGCGCGTTGTCGGGCCGGGCGAAGACCAGTGCGACGATGAGGTCGTTCCACACCCACACGAACTCGAACACCGCCAGCGACGCCAGCGCCGGCCGGGCCAGCGGCAGCACGATCCGGCGGAGGATCACGGCCTCGCTGCCACCGTCGATGCGGGCGGCCTCGATGAGGTCCGGCGGGATGGCCAGGTAGAAGTTGCGCAGGAGCAGGACGGCGAACGGAAGCCCGAACGCGACGTGGAACGCGACGACCGCGGGGATGGTGCCGGCGACACCGAACGCGTCGAACAGCCGCGCATCGGGGATCAGTGCCGTCTGGACGGGGACGGCGACGAGCCCGGCCAGGCTCAGCATGACGGCGTGCCGGCCCCGGAACGCCAGCCACGCCAGCGGGTACGCGGCGACGGCGCCGATCGCCACGACGAGGACGGTCGCCGGGACCGAGATCAGCACGGTGTTCCACAAGGCGTGGGTCAGCCGGCCGTCGGCGACGAGACCGCGGTAGTTGCGCAGGGTGAGCTGGGTGGGCCCGGTCAGGACGGTCCACCAGCCGGCGCCGCTGTTGGCGGCGGGGCCGCGCAGGCTGACGACCGCGAGCCCGACGGTGGGGACGAGCCACCACAGTCCGACGGCGAACAGGGTGACCTGCGCGGCGGTCACGGCGAAGCGGCGCGCGGCCCGGGCGGTGCGGCTCGGCGCGGGCGGGGGTGGTTCGGTCCCTGCGGGCACGAGTTCGGGTGCCTCGACCGCGGCGAACAGGCTCATGGTTCGCTCCTTCGCAGCCGGTGCACGTTGTACAGCACCCCGGGCAGCACCAGCACGAGCAGCAGCACGCCGAGGGCGCTGCCGCGGCCGATGTGGTCGAAGGACGACCGCCACATCTCCAGCGCGACGACCGACGCCGAACCCTGCGCGGACTCGGGGGCGAGCACCAGGACGAGGTCGAACACCTTGAGGACGTTGACGGTCAGGGTGACGAGGATGACCACGACGACGGGCCGCATCATGGGGACGGTGACGCGGCGCAGGATCTGCCACTCCCCCGCGCCGTCGGTGCGGGCGGCCTCGAGGGTCTCCTTCGGGATGCCCGCGAGCCCCGCGGTGATCAGGACCATCGCGAACCCGGCCCAGATCCACACGTACGCACCGATGAGCGCCGGGGTGATCAGTGCCGGGCCGAGCCAGGTGAGGCCCGCGAACGGGGCGGTGAAGTTGTCGGCGGCGAGCCGCACGACGTAGCCGCCGCCGCGCAACTGCGGCACGCTGAAGGTGCCGTCGACGGCGGTGCGGGTCCGGGCGACGACGGCGCCGTCGCGGATCACCTCGACCGCCATGTCCGGCAGTCCCCGCTCGCCGGTGTCGACGGTGCCGGGCCGGCCGCCGACTGCGGTGAAGTCGGACCACACCACGCCGTGCACGCCGGCGCCGCCGTCCCCACCGGTGCCGGCCTGCCGGGCCTGCGCCGGCAGTCGCTGCGGCGCCAGCCCGACCAGCGGCAGGAGCACGTTCTCGCCGGCGGTGACCGTGCCGGCGGTCTGCAGCGCCCCGCCCGCCGGCACGAGCGCCCGTTCGTCGCGTGGGCGCGCGCCGTGGTACTGCGACGGCGGCCGCACCGCGTCGTGGGCGGTGACGACGGCGGCGTTGAGCGCACCGCGGTCGGGGCTCTCGTCGTACACGAGGCGGAACGCGACACCGGCGGAGACCAGCGAGATCGCCATCGGCATGAACAGCACCACCCGGACCGCGGTGGCACCGCGGACCCGCTGGGCCAGGAACGCGACCAGCAGCCCGACGGCCAGGACCAGGTTCGGCGCCACGACGATCCAGATGGCGTTGTTGAGCAGCGCCCGGCGGATCTGCGGGGTGGTGAGGATGTCGGCGTAGTTGGCGGCGCCGACGGCGGTTCGGCCGCCGGCGTCGTGGAAGCTCAGCCACAGCGTCTGCCCGATCGGGTAGACGAGCAGCACGGCGACGATCACGACGGCGGGCGCCAGGAACCACGCCGCGGTCGAGAACTTGACGGTGCGCCCCATCACGCCGCCCCGTACGCCTTCGCCGCGGCGTCCTCGAGCCGGGCCGCGACCACGGCCGGGTCGCTGCCCGGTGCGGCGAGGTACGCCTGCAGCAGCCGCCACATGGACGCGCCGTTGCCGCCGCCGAAGCTGCGGGGCGTCATGTCGGACAGGTCGAAACGCAGCGTCTCCGCCTGCAGCAGCGCCTCAGCGAGCTCCCGGGTGGTCGCGTCGGGGTAGACGGCCGTGTCCAGGTTCCGGTTCACCGACAGGAACCCGCCCCGCCCCGCCATGATCGCGGCCGCCTCCGGCGACGCCAGGTATGCCATGAGATCCATCGTCACCGGCCGGTCCGTGAACGCCACGGCCGCGTCACCGCCGGCGACGACCATGTGGCCGGTCCCGGCGAGCGACGGCCACGCGAAGTGCCGGGCGCCGCTGCCGACCCGGTACACGCCGAGCTTGGCGATCTCGGTGGTGACGAAGTCCGCCTCGTACAGCATCGCCGAGGTCGGCCTCGCGCCGAAGACGTCCGCGACCGAACGGGTGAACGTCGTCTGCAGCGCGACCTTGGGGCCGCCCTGCAGGAACTGCGGCGCCGCCCAGTAGCGGCCCATGGTGCGCAGCGCCTCGACCACGGTCGGGTCCGTCCACGGCAGTTCGTGCGCGGCCAGTTGGTCGTACCGCTGCGGGCCGGCGAGCTGCAGGTAGACGTTCTCGAACCAGTCGGTGAGCGGCCAGCCGTCGGCGCCCGGGACCGTCATCGCCGGAGTGCCGGAGTCGACCAGGGTCTGCGACACCTCGGTCAGCTCGTCGAGGGTGGCCGGCGGGCCCACCCCAGCGGCGGCGAACGCGTCGGCGCGGTACCAGATGACGGACTTGTTCGCGGCCTTGAAGTAGACGCCGTAGAGCTGCCCGCCGACGGTGCCGAGCTGCTGCCACTGCGGTGAGAAGTTCGCCCGGACCGCGGCGGCGACCGCGCCCGTGACGGGTTTCGCCGCGCCGCTCGCGGCGTACTGGGCGAGCACTCCCGGCTGCGGGATCATCGCGACGTCCGGTGGGTTGCCGCTGCCGAGCCGGGACGACACCAGCACGCTGAGGTCGCTGCCGCCGGAGGTGTACCGCACCCGCGCGCCGGTCTGGTCGCCGAACGCCCGCAGGACCCGTTCGAAGTTCGCCTGCTCGGCGCCGGTCCAGCTGCCCACCACCTCGACCGACTGCCCGCTGTAGCGGCCCGTCGCGGCGGCCGCGCCGGCCGAGCAGCCGGCCGCCAGCAGCAGGGCGCAGCACAACCCGATGGCGGCGTGCCACGATCCCAGCATCGCAGCTCTTGTCACAGTGGGTCTCCGTCGGCGGTGAACACCCGCAGGTGCCGCAGGTCGACGGCGAGCATGACCGCGTCGCCGGCCTCGGCGGTGCTGCGCGGGTCCACGCGCGCCGCCAGTCTCGGTGCCGGCTGCCAGCCGGCCGCGTCGGCCACCTCGACGTCCAGGATGCGGTCCGAACCGTCCACTCGGACGGCTCGGACGGTGCCGTGCAGCACTGACGCCGTCCGGCCGGCACGGCCCGCTCCGGGCGGTAGCCCGACGGACGCGTCGTGCAGGTGCTCGGGCCGGATCTCGACGAGCACGCGCCGGCTGCTGTACTGCTGCTGCAGGTGCGTCTGGTCGAGGTGGCGCCGCAGCCCCGGGACCGGCATCTGCTGGCCGCACACCTCGAGCGTGAGGCTGCCGCCGTGGTCGATGAGGACGGCGGCGAAGAGGTTCACCGGCTGCCGCGCGGCGGAGCCCAGGTCGGCCTCCCGGACCAGCAGCGTGTTGTGTCCCATCCGCACCCCCTCGGTCGACGTGCCCGCGTGTCACCACGAGTGTTCGCCCTCAGCGGCGGCGCGCACCAGGGTTCGCGGCGGCGTGTGACCCTTCTGCAAAGCGCCTCACAAGATCACTAATGACCGGGCCCGCCGATCCCCGACCGCGCCCACCTGCACGGCCGGCCCACCCCGATGATCGACACCCGACCGGATGTTGCCAAACAGTGACCTACGACCATCCGACGGCATACGATCCGGACCCGGCCGGACCCGGAAAGGAGGTCGCGGTGCAGCACCCGGCGGACCCGTCGCTGCTGGCCGGCTTCACCGTCGCCGTGATCAGCCACCGGCGCCGGCACCGCCTCGCCGACCTCCTCGAGGACCACGGCGCCCGGATCGTCTCCGTCCAGGGTGTCCGTGCGGTCCCGCAGCCCGACCGTGCCGCGATCACCCGGGCCACGACCGAGGTCCTCGCCGGGCCTGTCGACGACGTCCTCGCCGCCTCCGCCGGCGGGATACGCGCGTGGCTGCAGGCGGTCCCCGACCCGGAGCGCCTGCTGCGGGTGCTGCGCACCGCCCGCCTGCTCGCCGCCGACGCCCGCGCCGCAGACGCCCTGCGCGGCTTCGGACTCCGGGACATCCTGTCGACCACCGCCGGGTCCGCCGACGAGCTCTTCCGCCACCTGCTGACCCACGCCCCGGCCGGGCGGCACGTGGTGGCCCAGCTCGACGCGCCGGTGCAGGCCGAGGCGTGCGAGACACTGCGACACCGGGGCGCCGGCGTGGTGGAGGTGCCGACGTTCCGGTCCGAGCCGCCGAACGACGTGCTCGGCCTGCGCCGGGCGGTCGAGCTGATCAGCCGCCGCCAGCTCGACGCGGTCGCCTGGCTGGACCCCCTCTCGACCGGACACGTGCTGCGATTCGCCGCGGACCACGGCCGGCTGCCGGCGCTGACCGACCAGCTCGGCGCCCACGTCGTCACCGTCAGCCGAGGCCCGCTCGCGGCCGGGGTGCTGCGCCGGCACCGTGTGGCATCGTCGGTGCCGCCGCTGCCGTTCGACGAGGAGACGGCCGCGCTGCTGGCCAGGTCGGTGCTGGACCGGGCGGTGCACGCCACCGTCGGCGCCCTGACCCTGGAGGTGCGCGGGCACGCGATCCTGCTCGACGGCCGGCTGTACCCGGTCCAGCAGGGACCCGTCGACGTGCTGCGGGCGCTCGCCCGGGCGCCGGGCGACGTGCTGTCCAGCGCCGACCTCCGCAAGCAGGTCCCCGGCCTGACCAACGTGGACGACCATGCGATCGAGATGGCGGTGTCGCGGCTGCGCCGGTCGGTCCCCGGCGTCGAACTGATCCACACCGTGATCAAACGCGGCTACCGCCTCGCCGTCTGATCCGTCAGCCATCGGATGCGCTTCGAGCAAGCCGGGCGACGTCTCCCGCACAACTGCCGCCGCCCGCCGCCGCGCTTCGCCGCATGGCGGCGGGCGGGCAGGGTGCTATGCGCTGGTGCAGGTCAGCGTCGGTGTCGTCGCGGCTCCGGTGCCGAGCAGACCGAAGGTGGTCGACGCCCCGGCCGCCACGGCGCCGGTCTGGCGATGACGACCGCCGTGGCCAGGGCGGCCAGCGCGAGCCCGGACACGGCCGCCGCGATCGTGCGGGGCTTCAAGCTGTATGTCTTCACGAATGCGTCTCCGTAACGAAAACGGGACGACCGGAGAGCACCAGGCTTGTATGGTCGGGATCGCGACGACGTGGAGCTCGGCAGCAGAGCACCGGGCTCTCAACCCGGAGGGCGCGGGTGCAGGTCCCGCCGCGTCGGCCTCGACATGAAGCTCAGTCAGCAGAGCACCGGGCTTGTTACCCGGAGGGTGCGGGTGCGACTCCCGCCATGTCGGCAGCGACGTGTAGCTCAGTCAGGAGAGCGCCGGCTCGTAACCCGGTGGGCGCGGGTGCGACTCCCGCCACGTCGGCAACGCACGACGACAGCGTGTAGCTCAACGAGACAGAGCGCCGGGCTTGGCCCCGGTGGGTGCGGGTGCGAGGCCCGCCACGCTGGCATGGCCGCGAACACCGACCCCACCCCGGACCCGACCACCTCCCCCACGGGTGCACCGACCGGCGTCAACCTCGGCTACGCCGTGGACCAGCTGGCGCGGGCGCTCGTCACCGCGACGACGCACGAGGACGCTGACACGCGCCGCCGGGCCGACCGCCGCATGGAGCGGTGGGGCGCCGTGCTGCGCGGCGTCCTGGACGGGAAGCTGACGATCGGATCCCGCACACCGGTCAAGGACCTGCCGGCGTGGGTCACACCGGGTGTCGTCCGGGGTGGCTTCGCGACCGGGTCGGCGGCCGCCGAGGGCCCGTTGCTGCCGCACGAGCAGGCGCTCGCCACGAGGATGCGTGTCGCCGCCGACCGAGCGGAGTTGTTCCGCCACCACCTGGGCAAGCACGGCCTGACCGATCTGTGGACGTTGCTGGACACCGGCGCGTACCGGGTGGACCTGCCGGAGGAGGCGGCCCTGCTCACCGTCGCGTGGCTGGTCCGGGCCGGTGACGACGAGGCCGCGTCGGCGGTCGTGGAGGAGATCGCGCCGTTCGCCGGGCGGCTGCGGTTCGCGCCGCAGCCGGCGGACTCCGCGCCGGACGACCCGTCGATCGTGTGGCGGCACAGCGCGGGCGAGGTCCGGGAGGAGCTTGCCGCCCGCCGCCCCAACCCGCGGATCGAGGCGATGCGCGAGGCGCTCACGGTCTGGAACCCGTTCGCCGACGAACTGCTCACCCATTGGCTCGCCACCGTCGTCGACGGCCGGGTCGCCGAGCGGGCCGACGAGGCCTGGACGGCCCGTTCCCGCACGCTGCTGGCGCGTTACACCGCGCTCGCCGACCGGCACCGGCACTGCACGAAGCACCGCAACCGCAAGCAGAACCTCGCCATTCTGCGCAACGCCCTCGCCGAGCACCTCACCAGGCAAGGTCTCGACCCGCGCACCCGGGGATTGCTGCAGCACGCGGTCGACAGCATGGTGCGCCGTCGTGGTGCGCCCGGCTCACCGGCGCACACCGCGCTGCGCGCCGAGCAGGCTGCGATCGGCGCCGTGCCGACCCACCACGGGATCGCCCGGGTCGTCGTCGCGCGCCTGGCCGCCCTGCCGCAGGACGTCGGGGTCAGCGACGTCGACGCCGTCCTGCGGCCGGTCGAGGCCGGCGAGGCACCCGATGCGGCGATCCCGGTCGGGACAGCCGTCCCCGACGCGTTCGGCACCGCCGTGCGTCGCGCCGCCGCCGGCACCGTCGAGGAGCTCCTCGACGCCGGTGTCGTCCCGTCGGCCGAGGTCCTGGCCATGCTCGTGCCGCAGCTGGCGGCGGCCAGCACCGCCGCCGCATACCGTGACCCGGCGCTGCAGCAGCTGATGACGGCGACCTACCGCGCCTTCCGCAACCGCCGGTCGCTGCTGCTGCTCAACCTCGAACACCAGGTGCGCCTGGAGGAACTGCCGTGGGTGCGGGCGGTGCAGGCCCACCGGCACGCCGACGCCGACACGCGCGGCGCCGCAGCCGGGGCCCTGCGCCGGCTCGGCGAGCTCACCCTGGATGCGTTTCCGGCGACTGTACTGCCGAACCCGCTGGTCCGTGAGCTCAGCGCGCTCGGGGCCGAGACCGGTCTGCGGCTGCCCTGGGTCGAGGAGCTGGCAGCCGACATCTTCATGGGGACGTTCTCCGGCAAGTACCTCGCCGCCGCGCAGATCGCCGGCGGTCTGCTCACCGGCAGCCTGTACGAGCGCTACTACGGCATCGACTACGCCGCCCTCACGGCTGTCGACGACGTCCGCAACGGAAGGTACGGCGCCCGGACGTCGCCGACGTTCGACGCGCTGTGCGGCGAGCGGGCGCGGGCGAGCGGATCGACCGGTTCGGGCTCGGTCGCCGCCAACGGCACGGTGATCGAGCAGGCGCAGATCCTCACCACCCACAACCTCGCCACCCTCGTCGGGCCGGCCGGCGTCCGTCCGGCCGGCGACTGGGCGACGCTGGCGTGGCGGGCGTACGTGAAGGCGAAGACCCTCGCAGCGCAGGTGCCGGCCAGCCCGCATCCGCTGCCGGTCGTCAAGGACATCGCGTACGCCTGGCGCCACCTCGTGTTCTACCTGTCGATGCCCGGAGCCGATCCCGCCGAGTTCGTCCGGACGGTCCGCAGCGACGCCGACGGTCTGCCGTTCCACGTGCAGATCCGGCTCCAGCCCGCGATCGGCGGCCTCGAGCACGTCGTCACAGGCGGGACGTTCCCCCCGGACGGTACGGCGGCTCCGGACCGCCGGCGGCTGCTCGGCTGGTCGACCCGCGGCCACTGGATGCTGCCTTCACGGTCCGCCTGACCACGGGCACAGCCGAGCAGTCTGACCGCAGCGAAGAAGGCCAGCTCACAGGCCCTGTGCAGGAATTGGCACGGCACAGGGAGTTTCGGCAGTGCACGTCGATCAGCCGCATGGTTCATGCCATGGCGACTGGGCGATGTACCACGCCGTCGTGCATGACGAAGTCGACACCACCGGTGGCGTCGATGTCGTCGAACGGGTTGCCGCGGACGGCGATCAGGTCTGCGGTGGCACCGGGCCGGATCCGGCCGAGATCGGGCCGTTGCAGCAGGTCGGCAGCGGTACTGGTGGCGGCACGCAGCGCCCGTAGCGGGCTGATGCCGGTGTGCACCATGGCGGGGAACTCTCTCCAGTTCCGATGATGGGGGAACATGGCACCGAACTTGATCCAGTCCGCGCCGGTGCGGATCTCCTCGCGCACGGCGCGGGTCAGGGCGGCGGCGCCGTCGGCAAGCACGCCGATCTCGCGTCCGTATTCGGGTGCAAGCAGGGTGGAGATGTCCCCGTGGGCGCCGCGAGCCGAGATCAGATGTGGCGCCACGAGCATGCGCGGCCCGATGATCAGGCCGTTGGCGAGGGCGTCGCGGAGGTAGATCGTGATCGGCTCGGCGGCGAAGGTGGCCAGGTCGCGCACGGTGGTGAACCCGCGGTCGGGCAGATCCCGCAGCACCGGCAGGGCCCGCAGGGTGATGACCGTGGCCGGGTCGGCCACGAACGCGGTGAGCAGTGCCGACGGATCCACCGTGGTATGCATGTGGCAGTCGATGAAGCCCGGCAGCAGCAGGCGGTCGCCGAGGTCGACCACCTGCCCGGTGCCACGCCCGACCCGGTCGCCGACCTCGACGATGCGCCCGCCGCGAACCAGGACCTCGGTGTGGCCGGACGGTGTTTCGGCCAGCCCGTCCCAGCACCGCTCCGCTACCAGTGCGGTTTCGGTCGAGGTGTTCGCTTTCATGGCGTCTCCGTGGTTCGTGCGCCCGTACGGCACTTCCCGCCCACTCTCGGGGTATGCGGGCCCGCGTGACTTTTCAACCGCTGGTGTTGGTCGCCCTGGACGATCACTGTCGCCACCGTCCGGGCAGGCGAACGGTGCGGCGACCAGGGGCCGACCGCCTCGCGGAGCGACAGCGGTCGGCCCTGGAGGCCATCAGCAGTTGATGGTGACGGTTGACGACCACTTGTAGTTGACGCCGTTCTTCTGGAGCAGCGCCCGGTAGTCATGCGTGCCGTCGCAGTCCCACCATGCGGTCTTCGAACCGTCGTTGCTCCAACGCGAGGTCCTGTCGAGCTCCTCCCAGCCGTACCAGCGGGACCGGAAGAGCACGACCTCCCATGGTCCAGTGCCACAGCCCTGGGTCGCACCCGTGGAGTACACCCAGTAGTTGCCGGAGATCGTGCCACGGGCAGGGTTTGCAATGGTGGCACTGCAGGCAGCGCTAGCCGGAGATGCGGTAGCGACGGCGAGGCCTGCTGCGGCAAGGGCGCAGGTGATGAACGACATGACGACTCTTCGACTGACTCTTCCCACCGGGAATCCCTTTCATCGGGGCGACCGGCATCGGGCCGGTTCGCCTTGTTGTTCTTGATTCGCGGCCCCTGGTTGGTGCCGCTGGGGTTGCCCGATCAGCATGTGGGCGGCCTGGGTTGTCCGACACTGCTCGCTGCGCCAGACAATCAAGGTCGGACAATCCCGTCGCAGCAGCTGGTGCCCGCCGACCTCGGGCCAGTACCAGCCCACGGAGAGCCCGAACCAGTGCAGCCGTCGAGAAGCGCGCACCGGGCAAACACCGTCCACAGAGGACGGATCGGCAGGGTGAAGATCGCCAGTCAAGTGGCAACGGTTCACATATGAGAACACGATAGATATTGGTTCGAGTACATAGACGCAGTTCGCGCTTTTGTGTTAAGAAGTGTTCACGTTCAGTCCTACTGGTGGTGGTATCCGCCATGCCGAACCCCAAGGGATGTCTCATGAAAGTGCGCCGCTGGTCCTCCCCGTTTCCCGTCTTCGCGCATGCCGATCGATGGCGGGGGCGAGTGTTCGCCCCGCTCGCCGCGGCGTTCGTCGCGTCGGTCATGCTTGCCGGATCGGCGGCGTCCGCTGCTGCCAACGCCGGCGCGCTAGCGGCTCCGGCCGACGACGGCCGGCTCACCGTGCTGCTGTTCTACAAGACCAACTTCCACGCCTCCAACGTGCAGGCCCGGCAGGCCGTGCGTGACCTGGCCACCCAGCTCGGCACGCAGTACAACCAGCCGGTCGACATCCAGGAGACCGACGACCCCGCGGCCTTCACCACCGCGAACCTCGCCACCAAGGACACCGTGGTCTTCGCGCAAACCGGTGGCGTGCTGTTCGACGCGGCCCAGCGCAGCGCGCTGGAGGCCTACATCCGCGGTGGCGGCGGCTACATGGGCATGCACTACGCCGGATGGTCGGTCGGTCAGAGCGAGCACGACGTCAACCCGTTCTACTACCGCCTCGTCGGCGCCGTCTCCGAGGGGCACCCGGAGAACCCCGGCGTTCGCCCCGGTCGCGTGTTCGTCTCGGACGCCAGCCACCCGCTGGTCCAGGGCGTGACCGCCTCGATCACCCGCAGCGACGAGTGGTACGACTGGGTCGTCAACCCCGCACCCAACGTCCGCACCCTGATCGAGGCCGACGAGTCGTCCTACGGCGGCGGCGCCAACGGCTCCCCGCACCCGCTCACCTGGTGCCAGAAGATCGACTCCGGCCGCTCCTGGTACACCTCCATGGGCCACGAGGGCACCGCCTACAGCGAGCCCTACATGCGCGCCCAGATGAAGAACGGCCTCGCCTACGCCGCCGGGCTGCTGAGCGCCGACTGCTCCCCGCCGCCGCCGGCCGCCGGTGTTCCGATCCGCTACGAGTTCGAGGAAGGCACGGGCACCACGGGCGCCAACACCGGCACCGTCGGCTCGGTCGGCGCGGCCGTCCTGACCGGCACCACCGGCTGGTCGACCAACGGCATCCTCGGCAAGGCGATCAACCTGCCCGGCGGTAGCACCGCCAACGCGGTCGACCTGCCGGACAACCTGCTGCAGAACGCGACGAACTTCACCACCGGACTCTGGGTGCGCCCCGACACCAAGAGCAACTGGACCAGCATGTTCCACATCGGCGACGGGCTGGGCTCCGCCGGGAGCTACTTCCACATCCAGATGCAGACCCAGGCAAGCGGCAACACCGGGCTCGCCGCCACCTTCAAGGCGAAGACCGGTCCCGAGGAGCGGGTCTATGCCACTCCTGTCCGGGACGTGGTCGCCGGCCAGTGGAACCACGTGGCCTTCACCCGTCAGGGCTCGACCGGCACGCTGTACCTCAACGGCGTGGCGATCGCGACCCGCACGGACCTGACGGTCACCATGGCCGGCATCGGCCCGACAGCCAACAACTGGCTGGGCCGCAACGGGTACGGCGACGCCGCGTTCGACGGTCTGATCGACGACGTCCGGGTGTACACGTCAACGCTGAACGCTGCGCAGGTGACGGCGATGTACAACGAAGGCAGCGCCGTCCGCTACACCTTCAACGAGAACACCGGCACCGCCGCCGCGAACTCGGGCACGAAGACGTCGGTCGGTGCGGCCACCCTGCAGGGCACGACGTCCTGGGCAGCCGGCCGGTTCGGCAGCGCGGTGTCGCTGCCGGGCGGCGCCGCGAACTCGGGCAACCAGGTCAAGCTGCCCGACAACATCCAGTCCGGACTGACCAACCAGTTCGCCGTGTCCTTCTGGGCGCGTCCGGACACCCTCCCGAACTGGGTGCCGCTGCTGCAGATCGGCAGCAGCACGGACACGTTCTTCCTGCTCCAGTCGGGCACGAACAGCGGAACCACCGGCTTCGGCGCCACCTTCAAGGCGGCCGGAAACCCGGCACAGGAGCGCCTCACGCTCGGTTCCGGCCGCGACCTGCCGCTCAACCAGTGGACCCATGTGGTGTTCACGATGAACGGCTCGACCGGCAAGATCTACTTCAATGGCGTGCTCCAGGGCACCCGTACCAACTTCCCCATCGGCATCGGCAACGTGGGCGTGGGCGGCAACACCACGGCCAACCTCATCGGCGGGACGAGCTGGGGCGACCCCCGATTCGACGGTCTGATCGACGACTTCCGCCTGTACGGCTACGAGCTCAGCGCCGACCACGTGACGCAGCTGTACTCGGGTCGCCGGTGAGCACGCTGTTCTAGTGGGAGCATCCACGCCCGCGCCCGGTCGGACTGACGGCTCCCGTCTGAGCGATGGCACCCGCCAGCGAACAGCCGGGTCACAATCCGAGTGAGCGTGGAATACATGACGACGTGGGCCCCAGGATCTCTCCCGGGGCCCACGTTCGTACTGATCGGGCTATTAGCCGCATCGTGAGGTGGGTCTCCACGTGCTGGGAGAGCAGGAGGACGCCGACGCCGGGGAAAGCGGACGAGGCTTTACTGCGACTGGCCGGCCATCTGCTGCATCGCAGCGATCTCGGCCTGCTGTGTCTTCACGATACGGCCGGCGAGAGCCTTGGCGTCCGGGTTGGTTCCATGGGCCAGCTCCGCCTGGGCCATCATGACCGCTCCCTGGTGGTGAACGATCATCATCTGGAGAAACAGCTTGTCGAAGTCGGTGCCGGTCGCCGCCTTGAGCTTTGCCATGTCTGCGCTCGACATCATGCCCGGCATCGTCGGCATCCCGTTGGGCATCATCCCGCTTGGCATCATGCCGTTCGGCGATGCTCCATGCGGCATCATGTTGCTCGGCATGCAATGCATCTCGGGACAGCTCGGCATCGTGGTCGGCTGGCCCCAGGCGACCAGCCAGCCCTTCATTGTTGCGATCTCCGCCTTCTGCCCGGTACTGATCTTGGCGGCGAGTTGTTTGACGTCCGGATCAGTCGCCTTCGTCTCGGCGAGGGCGGCCATCTCCACGGCTTGCTCGTGATGCGGGATCATCATCCGGACGAACACCGCGTCGACGTTGTTGAAGGTGGGGTTGACGCTGACGCTGACGCTGCCGTTGTTCGGTGCCGTAGGACTACCGCCACCGCTTGCGGTGTCACTGCAAGCGGTGAGCGCGACGGTGACAGTGAGGGCGACGCCCACCAGCACGGCGCTGCCTCGGGTGTAATGCCTCATGGCGCACAGACTCTTTCGACTCGGTGTGGTGAGCTGCGTCGCCCTGAGCGGCTACCCCTGTGATGCGGTCATACCGAACGCGGGCGTCATCGCCCGGACGGCGTGACCTCGGCGCTGCAATCCGTTCCACAGCCGGACTCGACGCAATCCCGCACTCCCGGGCATCCACGGCATGCTTCCCGAACCGGGTGGCGTTATGCGAGCTCCACACCACCGACCAGGAACTCACCCGGCAGCCTGACCGGTCGCCGCTTCAGTGCGGGTCGATGGCTGAGCATGCCCATCGCCGCCCCGCCCGGCAACGCGCCGCGCAGACTGCCACCGGACACCCACATCGTGACCACGAACAGGACGCTGGACGCCAGGACTGAGCCCACGACGGCCGGCCACCACGACGCCGCCCTGCCACCGTCAGTTGATCGGCGATGCCGGGAATCAATACGAGTAGCCACGCGAGGAGATCCAGTCGGCCAGCTTGGGAGTGCGCAGCCAGTAGGTGCCGTCCCCGCTCGGGTCGGCCGGGTCGGCGATCTTCACCGTGCCGCCGCCGTCACGGTATCCGACGACCGTCAGGTAGTGACCGCCTTCGTAGGCGTGCACGGCACCGGCGGTGTCGGTCACGTGTCCGGCGATGTTTGCCACGATTGCCCGTCCGCCGCCGACCGTGGTCAGCACGTCGGTCTGAAGCTGCGCGGCCTGCGCGGGCGTTGCCGGGTAGACCGGGATCTCTCTGGTCTGGTACAGCGTGCGGCCGTGCCCGAGCACCTGGTTGAGTACGCGGGTGGTGTCGAGGGCCGAGTTCGTCCCGTTGGTGGTGGTGCCCAGCATGGCCGCGGCCTCGTCCTGGCTGACGGCGTGGCCGGCTGCCGTGAGCGCGATCCGGGTGGCCGCCGGCCCGCAGAAGTAGTAGTTCGGCTGCAGCTGGAACTGGTACTTGAGGAGCATCG
Source organism: Dactylosporangium sp. CA-152071 (assembly GCF_050936335.1). Lineage (NCBI taxonomy): Bacteria > Bacillati > Actinomycetota > Actinomycetes > Micromonosporales > Micromonosporaceae > Dactylosporangium > Dactylosporangium sp. CA-152071. Next base: position 1,269,507 of record NZ_JBNJMZ010000002.1, read on the forward strand.
TCGTCGGCGCGGACGGCGCCGCCCCGTCGGCCTTCGGTGGTTTCGTGGTCAACGCCGCGCCCGCCGCCGCGGTGCGCTCAGACGGCGGATCGCCGAGCTGGCTGAGCACGATGCCGGCCACGGCCGCCGCGGCGAGCATCACGCACATGGTCACCGCCATCCGCGGCCGGCGGATATCCCCGGCACGGTGGGACTGCGGCTGTACGGATTCAAGGTTCACAACGAGTCTCCAGTAGCCCGGAGCAGGGCGATCGATACGGGCAATGACGTGCGACGACACGCGATGCACAGCCATCGGGCAGCAAGAAGTGATGTGCGCGGCGCGAACGCGCAGCGCACAGGCCAGCTCGCCACCTCAGCAGCCGGACGGATGGCGCACAGGCCACGGGCCTGCGGCTCCCTGCCGCGCTGCGTCAGTAGCCGCTGCAAACGGAGCGGCCGGCACCTACGCGACTGTGACCACCCGCAGCGTGACAGCAGGCGGCACTAGCGTCCTGTTGACGCCGCTCGGCGCGCGGACGAGCAGGCACGCGACCTGCGAGGATCTCGGCGATGGGGGGTAACGGCTGTGCACAGACACTTCTCCTTACGCGTCCGCCTACCGGGTCAGCTGACGGATTCGGGCGCGAAGGTCGCCCTACCACAGGCCGTCGGCCCGCGGATTCACCCCAGACATGCGGTGGGTCCCCGGCTCGTGCGTGCACGAATCAGCGAGCCTGCCCGGCGTCACCTGCTGTGAGCATGAACCGGACCAAGCGACCCATGACGTTACGCAAGGGGCACTGCCATGCCAAGGCCCGCTAGCTGGAAGAAGCCGCACATCATCACTGTTCGGACCGACTACTCAATACGTTGACAGCATCGCGGCATGGGTCGGTTCAAGCGATCTCAGGGTCCCACGATCGGCTGCCGCGGAGGCCATCCCGGCCCGGGCATGACGGCACGGGTCTAGAGTGCGAGTCGAACGCGCGGACGGGAGGCGGTCATGCCGGCTGGTACGAAGGACGACCCGTGGGTGCTGAAGACCCCGCCCGGGTCGTCGGAGTACACCATGTACCGCGACGAGGCCGCCAACCCACCCGCCCTGGTGTGCCAGGTCGGCTCGACCAAGCTGACGTACCAGCTGCGGGCGGTCGAGGATCTGCATGCGTGGCTGCGCGAGCAGGGCGACTGGGTGCCGCTCGGCGCCGCCGACGAGAACAAGCCCGCCGCCGACGGCACCGTCGAGGCGTGGGGCCGTTCGGAGGACAACCCGGTCGGCGGCTGGTACGGGCTGCGCAAGGGCTACCGGGGCCGGTTCGGAATGTACCTGCCGCCGCTGCTGGAGGTGCTCGGCCTGGCCGAGCTGACGCACGACGCCCGCAACAACCGGATGCGCGCCGTCACGGAGTGAGGATCCGCTTGAGGCGGGCCAGATCTTTCTGGTTGGCCCGGCGCATCGCCGCGGCCATCACCGACGCGGTGACCTTGCCGAAAGGGCCCAGCGCCGGCGTCCCCCCGTACCTCACGAGCAGGACCGGCCCGCGAACCGACGCCGCCGCCCAGGCCGCCCGCCGAAGCGGAGGCGGGCCTGACGCCCGAGATCCCCGAGCCACGCGACCTGTTCCAGCGCCGGACTCAGCCGCCGCGGCGAGGTTCGAGGGCGACCACGCCGTCGACGAGCGTGCGGCTGGAGGCGCCGTACCGGGGTCGCGGCACCGGCAGGGCCCGGTAGGCCACGACCCGCCAGCCCGGTTCCTCCAGCGGCGTCAGTGAGTCCAGCCCGAAGAGCGCCAGCCCACCGGGGACGCGCTGGGCAAGGGTCTGCATCTGCCTGGCGGAGTCCGCGCTGACGATGTCGGCGATCCAGTGCGCGGCGCCGGTCCGGCTCGCGAGCGTGGCCGCCAGCGCCGTGACTGCTCCGGCCGGCAGGTACACCAGCAGGCCCTCGGTGAGCACGATCACGTCGCCGGATCGTCCCGTCTCGTCCACCACGGCGCTCACCGCGGTCTCGTCGCGGACGTCCAGGCCGACCCGCCTTACCGGGCAGCTGTGCGGCCGACCGTGCAGGGTCCGGTCCTTCAGCTCGACGACGGCGGGGTCGTCGGCCTCGACCAGCTCGCGGCATCCGGGCAGTCGCATCCGGTACGGCCGCGTGCAGAAGCCGGCCCCGAAGTTCACCACGGCGGCCCCCGGCCGTCGCTCGAGCGCATCGACGAGCATGCGGTCGATGAGGACGGTACGGGCGACAACCTCGTCCCGCCCGGCGTCGGCGAGCCGCGCGATCGGCGCCGCCGCAGCGGTCGGCGTGAACAGCTCGGCGAGCGGGTCCGACACCCGGGGGCGCGGAAGGCGGCTCTCCGCGGCCCGGCAGGCCGCCGCTGCGTACGCGGTGGCCTGCACGGTCCGGTCGACGAGGGGGTTCATTCCCAGCGGAACAGCCAGGCGGCGCCGGCGGCGCAGACCACGACGGTGCCGCCCAGCACCGCGACATCGACGCCGATGGAGTCGCCTCGGTCCAGCCACGCCCATTGCAGCGCGTCGATCGCATACGTCAACGGGAGTGCGTCGCTGATCTTGCGCATCCAGTCGGGCATCAGCTCGAGCGGGACGGTGGCGCCCGTCAGGAAAATCATCGGGAAGTACACCAGGTTGGCGATGACCAGGGCCGTCTGCTCGCTTCTGGCGATGGAGGCGATCAGCAGGCCGATGCCGAACATGGCGGCGCCGGAAAGCAGCGCCAGACCGGCGAACGCGAACGTCCGCTCCGGCGCGTGCAGACCGAACACGAGCGAGCCGACGACGACGAGCAGGGCGATGCCCAGCACGCAGATGACGATGTTGATCAGCAGCTGTGCGGTGAGGAAGACGGTCGGCCGGGCGGGGGTGCCCCGCAGCCGGCGCAGAAACCCGCGGGAGCGGTACTCGACCATGCCCAGCGGGAAGCTCATCAGCCCGGCGACGGCGAGGACGAGGCCGACGTAGGCGGGCACGGACACGTCGACGGTGCCGAGGCCGTCCCACAGGTCGGACGGCTTGTTGCCGTAGATGCCGCCGAAGATGCCCAGCACCATGACCGGGAACACGAGGCCGAAGAACAGCGGCGGGAAGTTGCGCAGCATTCGCCTCGACTCGAACGCCAGCACGCTAGGAAACATCGACGTTGTCCGCTTCGCTCGAGGCCGTTCCGGCGGCCTGCCCGGTCAGGTTCAGGTACGCGTCGTCCAGCGAGGCCGGCAGCTCCCGCGCGGTGGTGCCGTGTTCGGCCAGGACCCGGTCGACGTCCCCGCGGCGCGCCGGTTGCACCTCGAGCATCAGCCGCTGCCCGGCCGGCTCCACCCGCACCCCGGAACCCAGCCCGGTGAGACTTTCGGCCAGCTTCCGGTTGCCGCCGGCGCCGTCGAGCACGAGCCGGGCCGAGTCGCCGGCATGGTCCCGGATCAGCTCGGTGGGTGTGCCGGTGGCTACGATGCGGCCCTTGAGCAGCACGTTGACCCGGTCGCAGAGGTACTCGACCTCCTCCATGTGATGCGAGGTGATCACGATGGTGAGGCCGTCGCCGTTGCGGCGGCGCAGTTCGTCCCAGACCATGCGCCGGGCGGCCGGGTCCAGGCCGTTGGTCAGCTCGTCGAGGAAGACCACCTGCGGGTTGTTCAGCAGCGCCAGAATCAGTGACAGCCGCTGCTGCTGCCCGCCTGACAGTTTGACGACCTGGCTGCGCCGCTGCCCGCTCAGGCCGAACAGTTCGAGCAGCTCGATGTGATCGGCCGGGTCGGGGTAGAACGACGCGAAGAGCCGGCAGATCTCCTCGACCGTGGCGCGGGGCGGGTAGACGAGCTGCTGGAGCTGGATGCCGGCGATGCGGGTCATCCGCGTACGGTCGGTGGCCGGGTCGAAGCCGCCGACGCGGATCGTGCCCGTGGCCGGTTTCCGCAGCCCTTCGACGCACTCCAGCAACGACGTCTTGCCGGAGCCGTTGGGGCCGATCACGCCCACGACCTGGCCCTTGTCGGCGCCCAGGTCGACACCGTCGACGGCGACCAGGTCACCGTAGCGGACGGTGATGTTCCGGGCGTCGACGAATGGCTCGGCGGCGCTTGCTTCTGCTTCTTGACTCACCGTTGTCGGCCTCCTCATCGGGGCACTGCGGCCGCGACGGGAGCGACCCGGCGCGAGCTGGTCTGGGTGTAGTAGGCGGCGAACGAGGCATGCACCGCGATCGCCGGAAGGACGCTGCCCTCGACGATCACCAGCAGCCCGCACACCACCGCGAGCACCACACTGGACAGCGCGAGCACAGTGGCCTGCAGGGCCGTCTCGGTCAGCAGGACCTGGCCGACGGTGAAGGTCGCGCCGCTGATCGCGATGGCGGCCCACACCGGTGTGTCGCTGGCCAGCAGGCCGCCGAGGAAGACACCGCGGAAGTAGAACTCCTCGACTGCGGCGCTGGTCGCCGGGACGATGTACCGCCATGCCCGGGGTAGCGCCAGGATCTCGGCGATCCAGCGGACGCCGGTGACCGCGCCGGGCACGTCGGTGCGGGGTCGCACGGCATAGAGGATGGACATGGCGAATGCGGTCAGCGCGCTGGCGCCGGCGGCGGTCAGCACCAGCAGACCGATGTCGTGCGGGGTGACGTGCCAGGCGAGCAGGGTGGCCACGTCGAGGCCGCCCCAGTACATCACGAGGATCGACGCAAGGACGCCGCCGGCCAGGTACACCAGGGTGCCCAGGATCGGGAACACGTATCGGCCGGGCAGCCCCGTGCGGCTGGCGACGGCCAGGCGTACCCGTTGGCGGGTACGGTTGCGCCGGAAGGGCAGCCGGTACAGCGCGAGCCAGGCCGCGGTCGCCGCGACAGCGACGGCGGTGAACACCGCCGCGTCGCGGGTCACGACGGCTCCCGGCGCCGCAGCACGGTGAGCACGACCACGTTCTGCACCGCGTGCGCCACCATCGGCACGAGCACGTTGTCGCCTCCCAGCAGGTACAGCAGGCCGAACCCGATGCCGGTCAAGGTCTTCTGCGCGACGGTCATGGCGCCGAAGTAGAGGTGGTTGAGGCCGTACACGACGGCGGTGACCAACAGCGCCGCGGCGGCCGGCCAGCCCAGGACGACTCCCAGCAGGTGTAGTCCCACGCCCCGGAACAGCACCTCCTCGGCAGCGGCGACGCCGACCGCGGCCAGCACCACCCAGACCGATCCGCCGCCCGCGAGCCGGTGCAGCGCGATGCCGGCCAGTCGCCGGTGCCGGACCGCCAGCCATGCGGCGCCGGTGGCCCATTCCAGCACCGGGGCAAGGCACCCGAACGCCACCGCGGCGGCGTACCAGCGCCGATCGACGGGCGAGGACAGGTCCCACCGCATCGGTGCGAGCGTGGCGACCAGCGCCGCCATGGCCATCAGCGCCACGGCGAACACCAACTGCCCGCGCACGGCCGGGTCGAGTCTGCGCGGCGCCGCGCCGCGAGCGCCGGTGCCGCCGAGCACTCCGGACAGGGTCAGCCGGAACGCCTGCGCCGGGAACGCCGCGCAGAGCAGTACCAGCACGCTAAGGCAGAGGGTGCGGGTGGACATTCGTCACTCCGCCGTGCGCGACCATGCGCGGATGCGCCTTCGGCGGCATCCCGGGCAGGCACATGCTGAGCAGTTCGGGGATGAGGACGCGAACCACTTTCCAGTCGGTGCCGGCCAGTTCCGGCGGCGTGATGTCGAGGTAGGTCGCCCAGCGGCTCACCCCGGCCACCATCTCGAGCAGCGACTCGAGCGTCGACGCTCCGGCCAGCGGGGCGATCTCGGAGAGCTTCACGGACCCGCTGAACCGCTCGGCGACGATGGCGCGCTTGTGCTCCGCGTCCTGCGGTCCGGCGTAGAACAACACGTTGGAGTCGAGGTCCAGGTACGGCGAGGAATTCGTCGCCGCGTGCACCGCCGTCGTGTCGAAGATGGCGCTGTACATGCCGAGGCCGAGGATGGCCGCGCTCTCCATCGCTCCGCGCAACAGCGCCGAGCGCGGGTCGGCGTCGCCCTGCACCCCGAAACTGAGCATCGGCAGCGCGTCGGTCTTGCGGTCCATGTACACGCCGATGGTCGGCAACGGGAGGTCGGGTCGGGTCAGGTGGATCGCCCGGACCCGGTAGTCGGCATCCGGCCCGAGGTTCATCGTGGCCAGCACCCGCAGCGCGTCCTCGTCGTCGACGACGACCTGCGGACACGGATTCGGGGTGTACCAGTTGAGAATGAACGAGTCGATCTGCACCGCCTCGATCAACGCGTTGCGCAGCGCGTTCTCCAGGCTCACGTGTGCCGCCGTGCCGGTCGAGAACGACGGGGTGAAGAGCAGGTCGCCGTGCGCCGCCGAGGTGGTGAAACCGAGGAAGAACAGCTGCGCGGGGACCCAGAGGTCCTCCCCCGGCCGGGTCAGCGCCGGGCAACGCACCCACGCGATGACGTCGTCCTCCGTGGGCGGGCGGTCGGCGTACCGGTGCAGCCGCGAGGCCAGGGTGCGCTGCTGTTCCGGACCGAGGATGCCCAGGTACTCCAGTGGCAGGCACTCGCCCTCGGCCGACAGCTCGCGCCGTGAGGCGTACCGGAAATCCTGGTCGAACAGGCGGATCGCGACCATCGCGGCGTACCGCTCGACGCTTTCCCCCATCATCTTGATCATGGCCTCTTCCTGGTACAGGCCGTACCCGCTCAGGTGGTACTGCACCTGCAGATGCGGGTCACCCATGATCAGGCGGTGGTAGTGCGGCATGGTCGCCGTCATCGCCCGCATCCGGGGCTCGCCCGGGATGTCGGCGACGGCGACGAAGAACCCCGGCATGATGCCGGTCTGGTTCGCCCCCAGGTGCTTGTACCGCCGCAGCAGCCGCGTCATCGGCGGGTAGTGCGACACTGCGCTCATCGCAGCACCCCGGACACGATCCGGTCCACGGCCGCCCGGCTGTTGAAGTTGATCTCGCGGATCCGCTGGCGGGACACCTTGCCGCAGCCCGGGCAGGCGGGCATGCGCAGCAGGTCCTGCGTCTGGATCTCCAGCGTGGGCAGATGCACGCCGAGCACCCGGCCCGACAGCCGCGACACGCCCACCGTCGCGTGCAGGTATCCCTCGGTCAGCGCCAGCGTGGTCAGCAGGCTCATCATGGGCGCGTCCGCGGCGCGCGGTGCCGCGGACCCGACCGGCGAGCGGGCGAAGTCGTGATAGGACACGTGGTCCTCCAGCCGCGCCAGCGCCCGCTGCTCGAAGCACTCGAAGCAGCCGGTGTGCGGGGACTTCAGGCCCACCACGGACACGAACGGCCCGTCGATGAACGCGCACACCCACGGCACGTCGCGGCCTTCCAGCACACGATTGATGTTGCGCAGCAACGGCAGCGACGGTCGCTGCAGGCACGTCACCAGCACCGCCGAGCCGGTCAGCGCCGGAGTCAGGTCGGCCATGGCCTGCTCGGTGGCCAGGCCGTCGATACGGGACGTGAGGTCGGCGCTCGAAAGGCGCTCGACCGTCTCCGGGGCGAGCGGCGCCAGCCGCAGCCGCATCCCGGCCGCCAGGTGCTCGGCCTGCGCCGTGGCCGCCGCAGAGTCCGACAGGAAGGCGACCTCACCGCTCGGCGGCTCGCCGTCCCCCGGGTACGGCGATACCATCCGGCCCAGCAGCGCCGCGGTCACCGCATCCTGGCTGTCGCGCTCACGCGCGGGCACGAACAATCCGGCCTGTGCCAGGTCGGCGAAGAGGCGCTCGATGTTGGCCGACTCGATCGGTAGCAGCCCCGGATCCAGATGGTCGGCGACGCGCACCGGCCCGGCGGCCGCCGCGCGCAGCGCGGCCCGCACGGTGGCCCCCACCGCCGGCGACTCGCGGCTGACGTCGATCACCGCCTCCTCGAAGTTCCACACCCCGGTGCGGATCCGGAAGCGGCCCGCGCTGTCCTCCACCAACCGCGCCGTGCTTGCCAGCAGGTAACTGTCCATCATGGACTCGTCTGCGCTCACCGACTACTCTCCCTGCCCGACCACGCTCACGTGCACGACGTGGCTGGTCAGGCCGTCCAGGTCCAGCATCTTCTCGATCGTCTGCTTGTCGTAGCCACCCTGGTCACAGCCGGCCAGGCCGAGCGCCGTGCGGGCCAGGTGCAGGTTCTGCAGGATGGCGCCGACTTCGATGAGCCCGAACACGACACCCCCGTCGCCGTACTTGCGCGAGTTGTCGTAGAGGTTGTACACGAACGTCAGGACGAACCCGCTGCGCTCGACGTCCAGGTCGGGCGAGCGCAGCACCTGTGCCGGCGACAGCTGCGGATGCGACGCGACCGGCGAAAGACCGTGGGCGTACGGCAGGTACTCGTACGCGCCGGGGGCGAGCCCCGCGACGTTGAAGGCATGAACGTACAGCGTTACCGGGTAGAGACCACCGCCGGAGGCGACGGTACGCAGCCCGATCACGCCGTGCGGGTCGGCCGGATTGCCGTACGGCAGGCTGCCGGTGGCACCCTGGCAGTGGAACAGCAGCGCCGACAGGTCGGCCAGCGAGATCGGCTCGCCGCTGAACAGGCGGGTGCTGCGCCGCTCGGTGACGACCGCGGTCAGTCCCGCACGGATGGGTTTCGCGGCGGGCAGCTTGACGACGTCACGCAGGTCTTCCTCAAGGTCGGCGTGGCAGGAGGACAGGACCGCATCCGGCTCGTAGAACCTGCCGATGCCCATCTGGAAGCCCAGCCGAGCGTTGTCCGTGCGGTAGTTGAGCAGGAGTTCCTCGCCGGCGAAGGCGTCATCCCCGGTCGCCCATCGGCCCCGCACCACGGAGTCTGGGGTCCGGACGACCGTGGATGACGTATAGATCGAGACAATCGTGTGCTGCATCGCGAAGCTGCCGACCGCCCGGAGGTAGTCGTGGTCCTTGAGCGCTTCCTCGACTTCTTCCCTGGTGCGGCGGTAGGGCATGTCACTCCGATGCGAGCGCGGACAGGGAGGTGACCGGCAGCGGCCGGATCACCAGGAGCAGCAACTGGAGCAGCAGCAGTTGCCGCCGCCGCACGTGGTGGAGGCACCCGGAGCGACCGTGACGGTCAGCCCACCGGTAGCCGTGGTACCGATCTGGCCGGAGAAGCTGAGCAAGGCTGGTTTCCCTTCACTGGTTGGGCGCATGGGCCGGCGACTACCACGAACAGCAACTGGTGCAGCAGCAGTTGCCGCCGCCGCACGTGGTGGAGGCACCCGGAGCGACCGTGACGGTCAGCCCACCGGTGGCCGTCGTGCCGATCTGACCCGAAAAGCTGAGCATGCGATTCACCTCCCAACGACGAATTGACGACATCGGTCGATGCGATTTCGTCGGCCGCACGGTAACATGCGCATCAGAGGCGTATCCAGGATGTACTTTCACTGGTCAATGTGCATGGAGCACACGGGCCACGACTGTTCATCCGGCGTACACACCTCCGCCGAGACCTGCGCACGAACCGCAAACAGGCCGCGGCGAGCCTGACGACTACAGCCGGCCGCCGGTCGTGTCGGAGGAGAGGCGCTGGGCCAGGTACACGGGGATGATCGACGCGACGATGAGCACCGCGGCCACGACGTTGATGACCGGGGCCTGGTTCGGGCGGAACAGGTTGTTGAAGATCCAGATCGGTAGGGTCTCGGTGCCGGGGCCGGCGGTGAACGTGGTGACCACGATCTCGTCGAAGCTCAGCGCGAACGCCAGCAGGCCGCCGGCGAACAGGGCGGAGCGCAGCAGCGGGAACGTGACGTAGCGGAAGGTCTGGCCGGGGCGGGCGCCGAGGTCCGCGGACGCCTCCTCGTAGGAGGCGCCGGTGCGGCGCAGGCGGGCGAGCACGTTGTTGTACACGACGACGACGCAGAACGTGGCGTGGCCGATCACCACCGACAGCAGGCCCTTGCCGACGCCCAGCGGCTCGACGACCGAGCGGAACGCGGTGTCCAGTGCGATGCCGGTGACGATGCCGGGCAGCGCGATCGGCAGCAGCACGAGCAGCGAGACCGCCTCGCGGCCGAAGAAGCGGTACCGCTGCACCGCGAACGCCACCATCGTGCCGAGGACCAGGGCGACCAGGGTGGCGCCGAGGCCGGCCTGCAGCGACGTCCACAGCGCCGAGCGCAGGCCGCTGCTGTCCCACGCCCTCGACCACCAGCCGAACGTGAACGATCGCGGCGGGAAGGCGAACGTGCGGTCGGCGTTGAAGGAGTTCAGCAGCACCAGCGCCAGCGGCACGTACACGAACGCCAGGCCGAGGGCGGTGACGGCGCCGAGGACCCAGCGGGCGGTGCGGGAGAGCGTCATAGGTTCTCCAGGGCTCCGGTGCGGCGTACCGCGAGCAGGTACACCAGCATGACGAGCGCCGGGATGGTGGCCAGGGCGGCGGAGAACGGCAGGTCGTTGGCGGCGCCGATGTTCGCGTACACGAGGTTGCCGATCAGCTGGCTCTTGCCGCCGACGATCTGCACGGTGATGTAGTCGCCCAGCGACAGCGAGAACGTGAAGATCGAGCCGGCCACGATCGATGGCACCAGCATCGGCAGCACCACCGAGCGCAACGTGCGCCCGGGCCGGCCGCCCAGGTCCGCCGACGCCTCCAGCAGCGAGTCGGGCAGCCGGTCCAGGCCCGCGTAGACGGGCAGGATCATGTACGGCAGCCACATGTAGGACAGCACGAGCACGGTCGCCGGCAGCCCGTAGCCGGGGCCGCCGAAGATCCGGTCCAGCGGGCCGTCGTTGGCCAGCATGACCCGCCACGCGTACGCCTTGACCAGGTAGCTCGCCCACAGCGGGGTGACCACGGCGACGAGGAGGATCCGGCGGTACCGCGCCGGCGCCACCTTCGCCATGAAGAACGCCATCGGCACGGCGAGGACCGCGTCGATGAGCGTGACGGCGGCGGCCACTCCCACGCTGCGCAGCACGACGTTGCGGTACACGGGCTCGGTCAGGATCGTGCGGAAGTTGTCCAGCGTGCTCTCGTGCACGACCTCGCCGGTGAAGGTGTTGACCTGCCACAGCGACGAGGTGAGCAGCACCGCGAGGGACCCGAGGTAGGCCACGACGAGCCAGGCCAGCGGCGCCGAGAGCAGCGCCGCCAGCCTCGCCCGCGGGTGGCGGTGGAAGAACCCTGCGATGACCGTCATCCCTTGATGCTCGTCCAGGCCTTGGTCCACTCGCTGTAGTCCTTGCACTTCACGTCGGTGCGACCGTCGACGCAGTCGGCGACCGGGGTCGTCCAGTACCAGACCTGGCCGTAGTACGACTCGTCGTCGGCGTGGTAGGTGGTGCAGTGCTGCGGGTCGGCGGTCTTGGCGCAGGCCAGCTTGTTCGACGGTGCCTCACCGAACCATTCGGCGACGGCGGCGTTGGCCTCAGGGGAGATGATGTGGTTCATCCACAGGTACCCGCAGTTCGGGTGCTTCGCCTTGGCCGCGATCATCCAGGTGTCGGACCAGCCGGTCGCGCCCTCGCTGGGCAGGATCGCCTCGACGGGCGCCTTGTCGGCCTCGGCGAGGTTGGCGATGACCTGCCAGGTGGTGCCGAGCACGGAGTTGCCGGCCTTGAACGCCTGCACCTCCTTGGTGTAGTCCGACCAGTACTCGCCGATGATCTTCTGCTGGCCCTTGAGCAGGTCCACGGCCGCGGTGAACTGTTTGTCGTCCAGCGCGTACGGGTTCTTGATGCCCAGTTCCGGCTTGTGCTTCATGAGGTACAGCGCGGCGTCGGCGATGTAGATCGGCGAGTCGTAGGCGGTGACCTTGCCTTTGTACGGGGAGTTGGCGTCGAAGACCACGTCCCACGAGGTCGGCGCCGGCTTGACCACGTCGGTGCGGTACATGAGCAGGTTCGCGCCGCGGCCGTGCGGGGCGCCGTAGGACGCGCCGCCGACGGAGTTCCACGCCTTGTTCTTCAGCCCGTCGAAGACGTCCTTGTAGTTGGGCACCAGGTCGGTGTTGACCGGCGCGACCACGCCGCCGTAGATGAGGCGCAGGGAGGCGTCGCCGGAGGCGGAGACCACGTCGTAGTCGCCGGTCTTCATGAGCGTCACCATCTCGTCGGACGTGCCGGCGACCTTCACGTTGGCCTTGCAGCCGGTCTGCTTCTCGAACGGGGTGACCCAGTCGACCTTCGGGTCGTTGCTGCCGTTCTCGGCGTACCCGGCCCACGCCACGATGTTCACCGCGCCTTCGCCGGCCCCGAGGCTCGCCAGCTTGTCGATCTTCGGCAGCTGGGCTCCGGCGGGCCCGGCCGGCGCGTTGCTCTGCTTGGCGTCGTCCCCGCAGGCGGCGAGGGCCAGCACGGTCGCGAATACGGCGATGTATCGGCGCATGCCTTCTCCTTGATTCGAGCGCGTCAGTCGAGCGCGATGAGGTCGGAGGAGCTCCAGGTGAGGCGGACCGCCTGGCCGCGCAGCGCGGGCAGTCCGGGTGCGGAGGTGAGCAGCACGACCATGCGGGGTCCGGCGTCGAGGTCGACGACCAGGCGGGTGAAGGCGCCGGCGTACACCACCTCGGCGACCTTGCCGGCGGCCGCGCAGTCGCCGTCGCCGTCGAGGCGGATCTTCTCGGGCCGCAGCGAGAACGTGCCGGACCGGCCGATGACGTCGGCGCCGGCGAACTGGTTCGAGGTACCGACGAACCCGGCCACGAACGGGGACGCCGGGCGCTCGTAGAGCTCGGCCGGCGCGGCCACCTGCTCGACCCGCCCGCCGGAGAAGACGGCGACGCGGTCGCTCATCGTCAGCGCCTCCTCCTGGTCGTGCGTGACGAACACGAACGTGATGCCGACCTGCCGCTGCAGTGCCTTGAGCTCGACCTGCATCTCCTCGCGCAGCTTGAGGTCCAGCGCGCCGAGCGGCTCGTCGAGCAGCAGCACCTTCGGCCGGTTCACCAGCGCCCGCGCCAGGGCCACCCGCTGCCGCTGCCCGCCGGACAGCTGCGCGGGGCGGCGGGCGCCGTAGCCCTCCAGGCGCACCGAGCGCAGCGCCTCCTCGGCCCGCTCGTGCCGCTCCCGCCGGCCGGTGCCGCGCACGCGCAGCCCGTAGGCGACGTTGTCCAGCACCGACATGTGCGGGAACAGCGCATAGTCCTGGAAGACCGTGTTGACGTCGCGCTCGTACGGCGGGCGTCGCGTGACGTCGACCCCGGCGAGTTCGACGGTGCCGGCGGTCGGCGACTCGAAGCCCGCGATGAGGCGCAGTACCGTCGTCTTGCCGGAGCCGCTCGGCCCGAGCATGGAAAAGAACTCGCCGTCCGCGATCTCCAGGTCGACCCCGTCGACGGCGTTGACCACGCCGAACGACTTGCGCAGCCCGGTCAGCCGGATCGCCGGTCCGCTCATGCCAGCACCTCCGCTTCCCTGCGGCTGGGTTGACGGAACCGTAGGGAAATCGGGCACCGACTCCAATGGACAGATGTACAGCGCTTCAGCAAATCGTTGTGCAGCAGTACAGTCACGCCCGTGAGCGTGCGCCTCGCGGACCTCCTCGCCGACGACGGGCTGAGCCTCGTCGTGCGGGCCGGTTCGCGTGCCGACCTGCAGCGGGAGGTCCGCTGGTGCGCCGTGACCGAGCTCGACGACCCCCGGCACTGGCTGCAGGGCGGCGAGCTCGTGCTCACGACCGGCCTGCGTCAGCGCACCGCCGCCGCCCAGCGGCAGTTCGTGCGCCGGGTCGCCGAGCGCGCGGTCGCCGCGATCGGCTTCGGCACCGGGCTCACCCACCGGGTCGTGCCGGCGGCGACGATCGCCGCCGCCGACATCGCCGGGCTGCCGATCCTCGAGGTGCCGTACGAGACCCCGTTCATCGCCGTCGACCGGCTCGTCGCCGACCGGGTCTTCGCCGCGCACTACGGCCGGCAGCGGGCGCTGCTGCGCATGCACGACGAGCTGACCCGGGCGCTGCTGTCCGGCGGCGGCCTCGCCGGCATGGTGGATGCGCTGCGCCGCATGGTCGGCGCACCGATCGGCGTCGTGGACGCCTACGGCCATGTCTTCGCCTCCGCGCCGCCGGGCCTGCCGTGGCCGTCCGGCGCCGCCCGGCAGGACCTCGTCGAGGTCGGCGGAACGGTCGAGGCGGCGCTGTGCACCGGGCCGGTCGCCGGCGGCCAGGACGACATCCTGCCCTACGCGGCCAGCCTCGTCGGCCTGGAGCTGGCCCGCCGCCAGGCCGTCCTCGCCGGCCGGCGGGAGCTCATCGGCCACCTCGTCGAGGACATCGTGCGGACCACGATCGCCCCTGCGGAGGCCGAGCGGCGGCTGCTCGCGTTCGGCGTGGACGTCTCCCACCCGTACACCGTCGTCCTCGCCACCTCGCCCGACGTCGCCGGCCTGCGGGCCCTGCCCGGCAGCGTCTACCCCCTCGCCGAGACCGGGGTCGAGCCGGTCGCCACCGCCCACCTCGACGACCACCTGGTGGTGCTCGTCGGCCGCTCGCCCAGCGCCGCGGACGTCGCCGCCAAGACCCTCGCCTACGTCGCACAGCTCGGCGATGGCGCCCGGGTCGGCGTCGGCGGCGCCTACAGCGGCGTGCACGGGCTGCGCTGGAGCTTCTACGAGGCCCGCGAGGCACTCAGCCGCGGGCCCGGCATCAACGGCCGGGAGCCGCTCTCCCTGCCGGGCCTGCTGCTGGCCAGCGACGACCTACCCCTGGCCGACCTCGGCCGGGAGGTCCTCGCGCCGCTGCTGGACTTCGACACCGCCTCGGGCGCGGCCCTGGTCGAGACGCTGCGGGTGTACCTCGAGGAGGACGGCTCGGTCGCCAAGGTCGCCGCCCGCCTCTACGTGCACCGCAACACCGTGCGCTACCGCCTCGAGCAGATCGAGCGGCTCACCGGCAGGCGGCTCACCTCGACCGCCGACCGCGTGCAGCTGTGGCTCGCTCTGCACGCGGTGTCACTCTGACACGGTCAGCAGCCGTTCGCGGACGTCCCGGTAGCCGACGGCGCGTTTTCTTACGGTCTCCACACCGGACTGCACCGCATCGGCAGCAGCTACAACTATCGAATGATCTTTAGAAGACGTCGTCCAGGAAGGCCGTCAGCTCGCGCCAGCTGCGGGCGTCGGCCGCCGGGTGGTACGCGCCGCCCGGCAGGGTGAATCCGTGCTCGGCGCCGGAGTACGTGATGACCTGCCAGTCCAGGTCGGGGCGGGCGCGCAGCTCGTCCTGGAAGGCCGCCACCGCCTCGTCGGGCACCACCGGGTCGGCGCCGCCGGTGCAGATCAGCACCGCGCCGGTGATCGCGGCGACGTCGGCCGGCTCGTGGGCCACGAGGCGGGCGTGGAACGCGACCGTGCCGGCCAGCGGTGCCCCGGTGCGGGCGAGCTCCAGCGCCGCCGAGCCGCCGAAGCAGTACCCGATGACGACGATCCGGCTCGCGTCGACCGCCGGGTCGTTCGCCACGACGTCGTAGGCGGCGCGGACCCGGGCGCGCATCAGCCCGAGGTCGCCGTAGTACTTCCCGGCCTCCGCCGCCGCGCTCTGGTGGTCCTCGAAGCGCCGCCCGGTGCCGTAGAGGTCGGCGGCGAAGGCGTAGTAGCCGAGGCGGGCGAGCATCTGGGCACGGGCCTTGGGGTACTCCCGCAGCCCCGTCCAGTCGTGCACGATGATCACGGCGGGCTTCGGCCCGGCGACCGCGGCGTCGTGGGCGCGGTAGCCCTCCATGGGCTGCCCGTCATGGTCGTAGGCCACCGTCGCCTCGGCGATCTGCGCGCCCGGGCGCTCGGCGACGGCGTCGATGAGCCGCCGGTGCTCGGCGGAGAAGTCGGTCATGACCCCGACTCTACGAGGCCGACCAGCCCGTCCACCGCGCGACGTCGATCGCGATCATCAGGCCCCGGATTCGGTACTGCGGGTAGCGCGCCACCAGCCGCCCGAGCGCCCGGCGGCCCTCCTCCCCCGCCGGGTCGACCTCGCGCGCGATGCCGTCGGCGCGGACCCACCACAGTGCGGACCAGTCCTCCTCGTAATGGTCGGCGAGCACGGCGGCGCGCGGCTCGGCGGCCAGGTTGGCCAGCCGCTGCAGGGCGGTGTGCCGCTTCGGCTTGGCGTCCACGCCGTGGTAGACGGTGTCGCCCTCCAGCGCGAACACGATGGGCACGGCATGCGGCGAGCCGTCCGGGGCGACGGTGGCCAGCCGGGCGACGCGCGCCGCCCCGAAATGCCGCCGGCACTCGTCCGGCGTCACGCGCCTTCGCCGGCGAAGTCGGCGATGGCCCGCTCCCACTGTTCGAGGCCGCGCTCGACGATCGAGCGCGGGCCCGAGGGGATCCACCGGCTGGCGCGCTGGACGCCGGCCTCGTGGAGGCGCTGCAGGACCGCGGGATCGGCCGGCGCCGAGAGCACCTGCACGTCGATCTGGCGCTCGGCCCGGGACCGCAGCTCGCCGATGCGCTCGATGACGCCCTCGCCGTAGTTGGGGAACCAGGCGTCGCCGAACGCCAGCACGCGGTCCAGCACGCCCGGGCCCATGCCACCGACGAGGATCGGCGGGTGGGGGCGCTGGGCCGGCTTCGGGAAGGACCAGATCCGTTGGAAGTCGACGTACTTGCCGTGGTATGACGCCTCCTCCTCGGCCCAGATCGCTTTCATCGCCTCGATCCGCTCACGCAGCACGGCCATACGCACCCGCGGGTCGGTGCCGTGGTTGCGCATCTCCTCCCGGTTCCACCCGGCGCCGACGCCGAACTCGAAGCGGCCGCCGGAGAGCTGGTCGAGCGAGGCGACCTCCTTGGCGGTGATGATCGGGTCACGCTCGATGACGAGGCAGATGCCGCTGCCGATGCGCAGCCGGCTGGTGGCCGCCGCGGCCGCGGTCAGCGCGACGAAGAGGTCATAGGTGTGCCAGTACTTCTGCGGCAGCTCCTGCCCATCCTGGTACGGCGTGTCCCGGCTGGCCGGGATGTGGGTGTGCTCGGCGAAGAACACGGCGGACTGGCCGCGCTCCTCGACCAGCCGCGCCAGGTCACCCGGGGCCATGGCATTGTGGGTGGGGAAATATCCGACTCCGAAGTCCATGGCCCTATCCCTACCCAGCCAGCGACGCTTCGACCGGCACGGTGTACCCGCGCAGCCAAAGGCTCAGACCGGTGAGGCGCTTCGTCAACCCTGATCCGGTCTACCTGCAGTCGACCAGGTTTGTGCTCGACCCGACCGGGTACGTGCTCGTCAGCGTCTGCACTGCCGAGCCATCGGACAACTCGTGCCGGACGACGTCATCGGACTGGTCCGCGATGGCCGGTCGGCACAGGCCGTGCAGCACGGCGACACGGTCTACGCGTCCGGACAGTTCCACGAGCCCGCACCAGCCGACACGAACAACACGATAGGTGCCGGATGAAGGCGATTGTGGTGACCGATCAGGCCGCAGGAACGGCCGGGATGACGCTGGTGGAGCGGCCCGAGCCGGAGCCGGCGATTGGCGACGTCATTGTTCAGGTTCATGCGTCGGGATTCGTCCCGACTGAGTTGGCGTGGCCCTCGACCTGGACCGATCGCCTCGACCGTGACCGAACACCGTCGATCCCTGGACACGAACTGGCCGGAGTGGTCACCGCTCTCGGCTATGGCACGACGGGGCTGTCGGTGGGACAGCGGGTGTTCGGCCTCGCGGACTGGCATCGCGACGGCACCCTGGCGGAGTACGTGGCCATCGAGGCACGCAACCTCGCGCCCCTGCCCGGCGACGTCGACTTCACGGTGGGCGCGAGCCTGCCGATCTCGGGCCTGACCGCGTGGCAGGGGCTGTTCCAACACGGCCGTCTGCAGGCGGGGCAGAGCGTCCTCGTGCACGGCGCGGCCGGCGCAGTCGGGACGATGGTGACGCAACTCGCACGTGAGGCCGGCGCGTATGTCATCGGTACAGGGCGCGCTGCCGACCGTCAGAAGGCGCTCGACTTCGGCGCGCAGGATTTCGTCGACCTCGACAACGACGCCCTGGAGGACGTCGGCGGCGTCGACCTGGTATTCGACGTCATCGGCGGAGGCATCCAGAGGCGGTCCGCAGGCCTCATCCGGGCCGAAGGAACACTGGTGACCGTCGTAGGGCCGCCCGAGGCGCGGCCCGCCGATGGCCTGGCGATCGACTTCGTCGTCGAGTCCGATCGCGCCCAGTTGGGTGAGATCGTCCAGCGCGTGCGTGACCTACGGCTGCGGACGAACATCGGCAACGTTGCGGACCTCGACGATGCCGTCGCCGCCCTCAACCCGACTGAGCGACGCAAGGGGAAGACGATCATCCGCGTTCGTCCGTGACGACTAGGAACGGACCAACGTGCCATCCCAAGCGGCGCCGACGTCCACGGAGGGTGTTACCGTACTTGCCGGAGCGATGACCAGTTCGCTGACGGCGATCTAAGGAGGTGTGTTGATGACTGGCGTGGAGACGCCCGCTGTGTGCGGTGCCCGGATCATCCTCACCTCCCGGGCCTCGTCCTGACCTTCGCCTGCCTTCCTCCCTTGTAGGAGTGTTCTCGGCACGCTGTCGTCCGGCGGGGCCCCCGTTCGAAGGTCTCCACCGTGTTTCATCGACCCACGTCATACCCATCTGATCTCTCTCCTCCTGGGCGGCGTGGGCCTGCACGACGACGAAGGCCTGGACCAGACCTTCGCAGAGATCACCGACCCGGCGCGGGACTGCCGCTTCGCGGACAGCGCCCACATCGGTGAGCCGGGCTGCGCCGGGCCGGCCGCCGTCGAGGACGGCTACCTCACCCAGCGGCGCTTCAACAGCTACCACCGGCTGTGGCGCGAGAACACCTATGCCGCCTCCCGCACCGACGCGCGGCTGCGCGGCGAGCTGCAGCGGCCGATGAAGCACGGCGCGCGGCTTCGACGCGCCCTCAAGCAATCCCCGCACTTCAAGGCATGACGGAAAGGAATCTGGTCATGGACCTTCCCCGCATCTTCACCATCCGTGAGAGCAGCCACCGGATCCACAACCCGCTGACCGCGGACAAGTTGGCCGCCCTGGGCGCATCGCTCCACCTCGCCCCCGGGACACGAGCCCTCGACCTGGCCAGCGGCTCAGGCGAAATGCTGTGCACGTGGGCGCGTGACCACGGGATCACCGGCACCGGGGTCGACATCAGCACGGTCTTCACCGAGCAGGCCCAGGCCCGCGCCGCCGAACTCGGCGTCGCCGACCGAGTCGAGTTCATCCACGGTGACGCCGCCGGCCATGTCGCGGACCAGCCGGTCGACTTGGCCGCCTGCATCGGCGCCACGTGGATCGGCAACGGCGTCGCCGGAACGACCGAGCTGCTCGACCGCAGCCTGCGCCCCGGCGGACTGATGCTGATCGGCGAGCCGTACTGGCGGCAGACCCCTCCGGAAGAGGAGGCCGCCAAGGCATGCCACGCCACCTCCATCGCCGATTTCCTGCTCCTCCCGGAGCTGATCGAGCAGTTCCAGGAACTCGGGTACGACGTCGTTGAAATGATGCTGGCCGACCAGGACAGCTGGGACCGCTACGCCGCGGCCCAGTGGCTCAACCTGCGCCGCTGGCTCGACCAGAACCCGGACGACGAACTCGCCCACGAAGTACGGGAAGAACTCACCACCGAGCCCGCCCGCTACGCGCGCTACGGGCGTGAGTATCTCAGCTGGGGAGTCTTCGCCCTCATGAAGCGCTGACACTCCCGTCCCGCGCGGGGCCCAGACGTCATACCCTCTGGGCCCCGCACGGGCCACGTGGTCACCGCAGTGCTCAAGCCGGCAGCATGAACGAGCCGACGCCCGCCCCTCCGTCTCGTCTTCCCCGGCCGTCGGCCGGTACAGCCGCGCCGACGTTCTCAGCCTGGGTGGCAGGTTGAAGCCGAGCACGCGAGCGAAGGCGAATCCGACGATGGAGGCACCGTGCGTACGTCTGCGAGGTCCTCGTCGAGGAACTCCTCAACCAGCGGGACCAGCAGCCCGGCCCGGTGCGGCAGGGAGGTGTGGGTGGTGCCGGGAAGGATCGCGAGGCGGCAGCGCGGCATCGCGCAGACGTCGCCGGGAACACCGCCGCCGAGCAGGCGGAACATCCGCACGGCATGTTCCGGCCGGACGATGTCCGCGTCGCCGACCACGACCAGTGCTGGCACCCGCAGGGCGCGGATCTGCGCCGCCGTCCACCGCGGCGGATGCGCGTCCAGGACCGCCATCTTCCTGACAAGGCGATCCCAGCCCGCCGGGTCGGGCGCGGTACGCAGGTACTCCTCGTGCAGCTCGGAGCCGTGCAGGTGCTCGGGCCGCAGGTGCGCGGCGCCGTCGAGCAGCCCGGGATGCAGGCCACCGCGGTCGAAGGCCGGCGAGGCGAGCACGAGCCGGCCGGCCCGCGCCGGGTGGTGGGTGCCGATCCGCAGGGCGACCGCGGCGCCCAGCCCCCAGCCCAGCAGGTCCGCTCGCGCCAGGCCGAGACGGTCCAGCAGCTGCACCACCTGCGCCGCGAAGCCCCCGACGGTGTACGGCCCATCGCAGTCGGGGCTGCGCCCATGCCCCGGCAGCTCGACGGCGACGACGCGCCGGGTGCGGGCCAGCAACGGCAGCAGCGTGCCGAACGACGTATGGATGCCCGACAGCGCGGCCGGCACGAGGACCAGCGGCCGTCCCGGGCCGTCACCGTGCTCCTCAAAGTACATCTCCATACGGCGCAGTGTGCGGGTCCGCGCTTACGGTCGGCTTACCGCCGTAACATGATCCGTCGTGCGCTTCGGGATCCTCGGTCCGCTCGCCGTCACCACCGCCGACGGCGAGCCGGTGGTCGTGCCCGGCGCCAAGGTGCGCATGCTGCTGGCCGATCTGCTGACGCACCGCAACACGGTGGTCTCCGCCGACCGGCTCATCGAGGACCTGTGGGGCGACGACGCACCCGCGAACCCCGCCGGCGCGCTGCAGGTGCGGGTGTCACAGCTGCGGAAGGCGCTCAACGACGCCGAACCGGGCGCGCGTGACCTGATCGAGTCGCGGCCGCCGGGCTACCGGCTGCGAGCCGACGACGTCGACGCCGACCGGTTCGCCGCGCTCGCCGACGCCGCCGACGTCGACCGGCTCGGCGCGGCGCTCGCGCTGTGGCGCGGCCAGGCATACGCCGACGTGGCCGACCAGGAGTTCGCGCGCGCCGAGGCGACCCGGCTCACCGAGCAGCGCCTCCTCGTGCACGAGCGGCTCGCCGCGGCGCGGCTGGCCCGCGGCGAGCACGACCTGGTCGCCGCGGAGCTGGCCGAGCTCGTCGAGCTCCACCCGCTGCGGGAAGGGCTGCGCGTCCTGCACATGCGTGCCCTGTACGCCGCGGGACGGCAGGCCGACGCCCTCGACAGCTACGCCGGGCTGCGGGAACGGCTCGCCGACGAGCTGGGCCTGGACCCGGGACCGGAACTGGCCGCCCTGTACCGGCAGATCCTCGAGCAGGATCCGGCCCTCACCGCACCGCCGAAGTCCGCGATCGTCCGCAACAGCCTGCCCGCCCAGCTGGACGAGTTGATCGGCCGGGCCGAGGCCCTCACGGAGCTGCGCGCCCTGATCCCGGCCGTCCGGCTGCTCACCCTGGTCGGGCCGGGCGGGGTGGGCAAGACCCGGCTCGCCGCGGCGGCCGCCGCCGAACAGGTCCACCCGGACGGCGTGCACCTGGTGGAGCTGGCGCCGCTGCCGCCGGCGGACCCGCGGGTGGCGGAGCAGGTCCTCGGGGTGCTCGGCCTGCACGAGGCGCCGGGCACCACCGGGTCCGCCACCGACCGGCTGGTGACGGCGCTGCGGCACCGCGAGATGCTGCTGGTGCTGGACAACTGCGAGCACGTGATCGCGGCGGCCGCCGCGCTGGTCGGGCGGCTGCTGCGCGACGCGCCCGGGGTACGCGTGCTGGCCACCAGCCGGGAGCCGCTGCTGCTGACCGGCGAACAGGTCTGGGAGGTGGGCCCGCTCGCGCTGCCGGGCGACCCGGCCGACGTCGACGCGGTGCGGCGATCGGCCGCGGCCCGGCTGTTCTCGGTCCGCGCGGCAGCGCAGCACCGCGGGTTCCGGCTCGACGAGCAGACCGCACCCGCGGTGGCGCAGCTGTGCCGCCGGCTGGACGGCCTGCCCCTGGCCCTCGAACTGGCCGCGACCCGGGTGCGCGCGCTCGGCGTCCAGGGCGTCGTGGACCGCCTGGACGACCGCTTCGAGCTGCTCACCACCCGGCAGCGGGACGTGCCGGAACGGCAGCGGACCCTTACCGCGGTGATCGCGTGGAGCTGGGACCTGCTGGACCCGGTGGACCGCGCGGTGCTGGCCCGGCTGTCGGTCTTCCGCGACGGCTGTACGCCCGAGGCCGCCGAGCAGGTGTGCGACGCCGGCCTGGACGCCGTGGACCGGCTCGTGGAACGGTCGCTGGTGGTGGCCGAGCCGGGGCCGCGGTACCGGCTGCTGGAGTCGATCGCGGAGTTCGGCGCCGCGCAGCTCACCGACGCCGCCGCGGTCCGCGGCCGGCACACCGGCTACTTCCGCTCCCTGGCCGAGCACGCCGACCCGCTGTTGCGCGGCCCCGAGCAGCAGCGGTGGCTCGCGATCCTGGATGCCGAGCGGGCCAACCTGCAGGCCGCGCTCACGCACGGCGGCGGCTTGCGGATGGCGCTGGCGCTCACCTGGTACTGGGTGCTGCGGGGGCGGCTCAGCGAGGCCCGCGCCGCCCTGGCGCTGACCGGCACGGCCGACGAGGAGCGCCTCGCCGCGCCCTGGCGGCTCGGGCTGGCGCTGCTGCAGGGCGAGCGGGTACCCGAGAACGTACGGGACGTGCTCGCCCTGGACCCGGCCGGACGGTCGGCCTGGTTCGTGGCGGACGCCGTGATGGACCGCGGTGACCTGGCGCTCGCCGCAGAGCTGCTGCCGGAGCAGCACGACGACGCGTGGACCGAGGCAGCGGTGCTGGCGTCGCGGGCGATGCTCGCGCACGCCGCCGGTGACCTGTCCGCACTGGAGGCGACCGCGACGCGCAGCGACGCGCTGTTCGCCGAGCTCGGCGACCGGTGGGGGCGGCTGCGGGCCAGCGACTGGCTCGGCGGGCTGGCGGAGTTCCGCGGCCAGCCCGAACGGGCCGCCGCCCTGCACCGGGAAGGGCTGCGCTGGGCGACCGAGCTCTCGCTGTCGCCGCAGGTCGGCGCGAAACTGTCGTGGCTGGCCTGGCTGGCGGTGCAGCGCCTGGACCACGAGACGGCGCGGGAGCTGGCCGAACGCGCCTACCGGCTGGCCGTGGAGCAGGGCGCGCCCACCGCGGTGGTGTTCGCCGAGATGAGCCTCGGCATCGCGGCCCGCCGCTCGGGCCGCCTCGACCAGGCCGTCACCCACCTGACCCGCATCGCCGACCAGGGCCGGGTCGAGCCGAATCCGCCGCCGTACCTGCCGATGATCCTGGTCGAGCTGGCCTACGCGCGGGAGTTGCAGGGCGACCCGGCGGCCGCCTGGGCACTGCACATGGAGGCGTACGAGAGCGCCATCGGCTCCACTCGCGACGGCATCGGCGCTGTCGAGGGCATGGCCACGGTGGCCGAGCCGGCCGTGGCGGCCCGGCTGCTGGGTGCCGCGGCCACCGCCCGCGAGCAGAACTTCGCCCCGGCCGCCCCGGCCGAGCAGGACGAGCTCGACCGGGCGGCGCGACGGGCGGTTGCCGCGCTCGGCCAGGAACGCTTCGACGAGCTGGTGGCCGAGGGCGCCAAACTCGGCCTCGCTCAGGCGGTGGCCTTCGGCCGGTAGGTCGCGACGATGACACCGTTGGTGAAGACCCGGGTGTCGATGAGTTCGAACGTGGCCTTGACGTCGCTCAGCACGCTGGAGAAGTTGCCGGCGCCCACGATGACCGGGTGGATCCAGAACTTCACCTCGTCGACCAGGCCGGCCGTGACCAGCTGCGCGGTGACCGCGCCGTAGCCGTACTGCACGATGTTCCCGCCGTCCTGCTCCTTGAGCTTCGCGACCGCCTCGACCAGGTCCCCTTCCAGCACCTCGGTGTTCCTCCAGGAGGGGTCCTTCAGCGTGGTCGACGCCACGTACTTCTTGACGTTGTTGAAGAACGCGGCGCCGGTGGCGGGATCGTTCTCGTCCATCGCCGGCCAGGCCTGCGAGAAGCCGTCGTAGGTGGCGCGGCCCATGAGCAGCGCGTCCGCGCCGTTGGTGATCCCGGAGGCCACCTCGACCGCTTCCTCGGCGAAGTAGGGCGACGTCCACATCGGGTTCTCGATGACGCCGTCGAGGGTGAGGTAGGTGGAGTTGATGAGCTTGCGCATCGGAGGCTCTCCCGGCTGGGTCGTAATGATCGCTGCTGACAGGGAACACTCTGCCGAGGGCCGCTTACGATTCGCTTCAGGTCGCCTTTTGCCGGCTACGGTGAAGTCACGTCACCGACAGGTGCACCAGATCGGGGTCGCCGGTGCGCCACGCCGGCACCGCGACGGCGACGTACCGGGCGGACACCGACCCGCCGAGCGTCGCGTAGGTCACCCCGTCCGTGGACGTTTCGATGCGGGCGGCGGGTGCGGCACCGGTCGTCCACGCCAGCGACACGGCGGCCACGGTCCGGGCGGTGCCGAGGTCGACGACCATCCGCCCGTTGGGGCCGGGCCGCCAGGACGTGGCCGGGTCGCCGTCGACGGCCCGGGACGGTTCACCCATGCCGGCCGGCAGCGGCGAGGTCGGGAACGTGGTGCGGCCGCGGGCCAGGTCGGTCGCCGGGGTGACCGGCCCGCCGAACGTGGCGGTGTAGCTGCGGGTCGCGCCGGCCGGTACCTGAGCCTGCGTGGACCATCCGCCGGCGGCGAGCCGGACGTCGACGGCCGCGCCGGCCGGGGCGGTGACGGTGAGGTGGTGCGAGTCGGCGACGTTGAACCGGGTGCCGGCCGGCGCGGTGCCGGTCACCGTGAACCGGGTGGGTCGCACGGCGCCGCCGGCGGCCGGCACGGACGCGGTCAGGTCCAGCCGGCCGTCGGCGCGGACCACGGACAGCCCCCGGTACAGCCGGTCGGCGCGGGTCAGGGTCAGCACCGCGTTGTCGACCGCGGTCGTGGACAGGTTGAGCAGGGTGAGGTACCCGTCGGCGTCGCTGAGCCGCAGCGTCGACGGCCCGCCGGTCGGCAGTCGCCGGGCGGCGGCCGCGGCCAGGTCGGTGCCCGTGCCGGCGTAGCCCTCGACGAGGGTCGCGGCCGGGATGCTGACCAGGGTCGGGGAGGCGGTGATCGGGCCGGCGGCGCCGTGCGCGACGACCCCGGCCCGGCCGTCGATCCCGGCCCACGCGCCGAGCGTGGCGTCGGGTGCGGTGACGGCGGTGCTCCAGGTGGCGCCGTCGGTGGAGGTCTGCACGAGGTACGACGTGGCATACGCGGCCTCCCACGTCAGCGTCACGCCGGTGAGCTGGACGTTGCTGCCGAGGTCGACGGCGAGCCAGCTGTCGGCACGGCCGCGCTCCTCGCGGGCGACGGCCCAGCGGGTGCCGGCGTTGCCATCGACGGCGTTCGCGGCGGGGTAGGCCGGGTCGGCCGAGGACACGGTGACGGTGCGGCCGCGGGCCAGGTCGGTGCCGGCCGTGCCGAACGCCTCGAACGCGAACAGCGAATAGCCGTACTGGGTGGCGGCGGCCCGGCCGAGGAACCGCACGTGCCGGGCGGTGCGGGCGGCGAACGTCAGCCGGTCGGTGCCGCCGTCTCCGACGCCGGTCTGCGGGGTCACGCTGCCGGACGGGCCGGTGAACGTGCGGCTGCCGTCGAGGCCGGGCACCCCGGGCATCGACAGGTTGAACAGGGTCAGCGTGGCGGTGCCCGGTCCGGTGTAGACGACGGTGCCGGTCGGCAGCGTGGCGTAGCCGGCCCAGCCGGCGGCGGTCTGCAGCACGGTGGCGGTGGAGTCGACGCCGTCGCGGGCGGTGGTGTACGCGACGGTCGACTGCCGCAGCGGCGCCGCCGTCTGGGCGGGCAGGAACGCGGGCGCCCGGGTGTCGATCAGCCAGTTGTCGTGGCCCGGCTGCCACAGAAACTTGACCTGGCCGGGCTTGGTGACCGCGGCGGCGAAGCCCGTGGCGCTCTGGTGCGCGGTCAGCCCGACCGCTGGGCCGAAGTCGCGGGTACCGGCGGCCGCGGCGAAGAACTCCGCGGACGTCACCGGCTGCACCGGGGTGCTGCGCCAGCGGTGGAACAGGTAGGCGATGGCGAGCTCGGCCCGGGCCTCCGGCTCGTACTTCTCCTCGCCGCTGAATTTCGTGAGCCGGTACTGCGGCGCGTACTGCAGGTACGGCATCAGCCGCGCGGCGAGGTCGGCCTCGGCGCGGGCGGCGTGCGGGTCGCCCTGGACCTGCGCGAGGAACGCGAGGGGCAGCACGTCGCGGCCGTACAGGTGGTACCGGTCGGCGACCATCGGCATCACCGGCTCGCCCGCGTCGCTGGCCAGCAGGCGCAGCGTCGCCCACAGCTCGCGGCCGTTGGGCTGGCGGGTCAGCACCTGCGGCAGCGGCCGGCCGGCGGCGAGGAAGTGCGCGGCTGAGCGCCCCGCGGTCCGCCACAGCTCGGCCTGGTAGTGCGGGTTCGCCGAGTTGTGGTTCTCCACGATGAACGTGTCGTGCAGGTTGCGGGCGACGTTCCAGGCGCTGACCGCGCGGCCGTCGACCACGGCCGGGTTGGCCCGGTCGGCCGCGGGTAGGCCGCTGGAGTTGGCCGCCCAGAACACGAACCGCTCCTGCCAGCGGGCCGCGTCGGCGTCGCCGGTGGGCGCCCACGCCAGGCCGGGCGCGATGGCCTGGGCGTAGACGCCCATCTCCTCGAGCTTGGTGTCGCCGACGTACCCGCCGGTGCTGCCGTTCGGCGTCCAGGAGCCGCTGAGCGGGTCGTTGCCGGTGCCCAGCCCGTACGCGTACGCGGCCTGCCCACGCGCGATCTTGTCCACGTTCGCGCGGGTGGTCGCGTCCAGGTCCGCCCACAGCAGCCGCGCGGCGAGCACGAAGTACAGCTCGAACGTCGAGTCCCAGAACAGCCGCTGCCCCCAGTCGGCGCCGCCGGCGAGCTTGTTCGTCGCGGCGAACCGGGTGATCGTGGCGAGGGTCCGGGTGCGCAGGGTGGCCGCGTCGACGCTGGCAAGGTCGGCGTCGTAGCCGTCGCTGGTCAGCAGGACGGCGTTGCCGAGGACAGCGGCGAACCGGAAGTCGGCGGCCCGGTAGGCGCCGGTCGCCGGGTCCCACTGCTGCTGCACCCAGCGGGTGTGCACGAGCAGCAGCCGGTGGTACTCGTCGGCGACCGGGTCCGTGACCGCGGCCGCCGACGGCCGTGGCAGGGCGAGGGCACCACCGGCGGCGGCGAACGCGGCGAACAGGGTGCGGCGGGTCATCATGCCGAGTACCGTCGCAGCGCCCCGATACCGAGTCAACATCTCCAAAAAGGTTTACAAAACCCTGGTCAGCGGTCGCTGTAAACTGCTCGTCCAGCTGCGCACGGACACCGTCGGCGGCCCTGGCTGAGCCGCCGACGGAGGGTGGAACCGTGCTACGTGACGGTGACCGTCACCATGGTCGCGTGCGGGGCGCCCGCGCTGTCCGTGATGGTCAGCCGGGCCGTGAACGTGCCGACCCGGTTGTAGGCGTGGGTCGTCGTCGCGGTGGTGGTACTGGTGAACACCGCCGCGTTGTCGCCGAAGTCCCACTCGTACTTCGCGATGGTGCGGCCCGCCGGTGGGGTGGCGACCGCGCTGAAGGACACGGTCCGCGGGCCGCCGGTGGCCGGGGTCGCGGTGCCGGTGACGCTGGCCCCGGTCTCCTGCTTGACGCCCGCGCCGTTGAACCGCAGCCAGTCGATCGACATCAGGTAGGTGCCCGCCGGCGGTGGTGTCGCCGGGTTCTTGAACACCAGGTACAGGTTGAACGTGGTGCCGGGGTTGGTGAGGTTCACCGTCGGGGAGACGAGGTTGTCGTAGCTGCCTGAGTTGGGCACGGTCATCGTGCCGAGCACGGTGCCGGTCGGCGACCCGTTGCGGAACTCGATCGTGCCGCCGTGGACGCTGCTGACGCCGGCGGTGACCGAGCCGATGCCCTTGAGGTTGACCGTGCCGTACTGGATCCAGTCGTTGTTGTCGATGTCGCCGACGCGCTTGCCGGCGTGGGCCGAGGCCCGGTCGAAGACGGTCACGCCGGAGCTGCTGGTGAGGTGCTCGGCCTCGGTGCTCTTGGCGCGCAGCCGCACCTGGGTCGAGCCGGTCAGCGCGGGCACCCCGCCGGTCGCGCCGCCGTCCGTGTACTGCGCGGTCAGCACGGTGTACAGGTTCTGGCCGGGACCGTGCCCGTCGCCGGCGCCGGCGTCCGTGACGATCAGCCCCGAGCAGCCGGTGTAGTTGTCCAGCGGGTGCGCGTGGCTGTCGTGGCCGAGCAGGCTCTGGGTGACGACCCGCGTGCAGACGATGGAGGCGTCCTCGGGGTCGGTGACCGTCACCGTGTACGGGATGCGGTCGCCGAAGTCGGCGAACCCGCCGGCGGGCACGTTGATCGTCACGGTGGGCCGGGTGTTGCCGGCGGTGATCTGCGTGGTGGCCACGGCGGTCAGGCCGTTGGCCGGGTTGCGGACCGTCAGCCGCGCGTTGAACTGGCCCTTCGTGGTGTAGGTGAAGGACGGGTTGGCCGCGGTGGAGTCGGTCGTGCCGTTGCCGTCGAAGTCCCAGGCGTAGGTCACCCCGGCGCTGGAGCCGGCGCTGGAGCCGGCGCTGGAGAAGTTGACCGCGAGGGGTGTCGGGCCGGAGTCCTTGTCCGCGGCGATCTTCGCGACCGGCGCGCTGCCGTTGGCCGCGTAGTCGATGCGGTAGATGCCGGCGCCGTCGTTCGTGCCGCCGCGGCCGGAGCCCGTCCCGGCGCCGAAGTCGATGACGTAGAGCGACCCGTCGGGACCGAACTCCGCATCGAACGGCTGGACCCAGCTGAAGTCGGGGAAGACCGGGTTGATGGACTGCAGGTCGCCGACCTTCGTCGGGCCGAACCTGGCGTCGGTGAACGTCTGCGCCGTCTTGTGGATCGACAGCGTCTTGAACCACTTGCGGGTCAGCTCGTACACGAGCCACTTGCCCTCGTAGTACTCGGGGAACTTCGTCACCCGCGGGTTGGCCGGGTCGTAGTCGTAGACCGGGCCGGACATCGGGCCGCCGCCGCCGGAACCGACCTCGGGGAACTGCGTCGAGGCGGAGTAGGCGTACCAGACCAGCGCGCCGCGGGCGGCCGGCAGGTTCGTCAGGCCGGTGTTGTTCGGCGAGTTGTTCACCGGCGCCGCGCAGTTGAACTTCGCCCCGGCCGTGCTGGTGGCGAAGTTGTAGTCGTTGAACGGGGTGTTGTTGCCGATGCAGTAGGGCCAGCCGTAGTTGCCGGCCGAGGTGACCCGGTCGAACTCGACGGTGCCCTCGGGGCCGCGGTTGGCGTCGGCGGCGCGGGCGTCCGGGCCGTAGTCGGCGACCAGCACGGCGTTGGTCAACGGGTCGACGGTGATCCGGAACGGATTGCGGAAGCCCATCGCGTAGATCTCCGGCCGGGTCTTGGCGGTGCCCGGCGCGAACAGGTTCCCGGTCGGGTTGCTGTACGTGCCGTCCGCGTTCGGCCGGATCCGAAGGATCTTGCCCCGCAGGTCGTTGGTGTTGCCGGCGGTGCCCTGCGCGTCCCAGGCGCGGCGGCCGGAGCGTTCGTCGATCGGGGTGTAGCCGCTGGACTCGAACGGGTCGGTGTTGTCCCCGATCGCCGCGTACAGCAGGCCGTCCTTGCCCATGGCGAGGCCACCGCCCATGTGCGAGTTGGCCCGGCCCTCGCCGCGCCAGGTCGGGATGGTCAGCAGCACCTTCGGGTCGGTGGCTGTGGTACCGATCGTGTAGCGGGCGATGTTGATCTGCTTGGAGACCTTGTCGGTGTACAGCAGATAAACCCACCGGTTGGTGGCGAAGCCGGGGTCGACGGTGAGCCCGAGCAGGCCGTCGGACTGGGTGAGCAGGTCCGGGGTGTAGCCGAAGTCCAGCAGGGTGGTCACCGCGAGGGTGTCCTGGTTGATCACCTTGAGCTGGCCGGTGCGCTGGATGTACAGCACCCGGCGGTCGGGCAGGACGGCCAGCTCGAACGGGTCCGAGAGGTTCTGGTCGACCAGCGGGACGCGCTGGAAGTTGCCCGTCTTCGTCGCGCTGCAGTCACCGGGGACGGCGCCGGCCGCCCACTCGATGCCGCCGCGCAGGTGGTCGAGGAACGCCGGCTCGCTGAACGAGGAGCTGCTGTGCCCGCCCGCTGTGTACCAGGACCGGCCGCCGTCGTAGTTCTGGCACCACGAATACGGGTGGTCGACGCCCTCGTTGAGCCCGGCGATGCCGTCGCGGACCTTGATCTGGGCGAGGGTGTGCACCTTCCCGGTCGGGTTGGTGATCCAGTTGTACCACTCCTCGCTGCGCTCCCACAGCTCCGGCAGGTTCTTCGTGGACGGGTGCGCGTGGTCGAGCACCTTGATGCGGCCCGGGTACACGCCGCCGGTGGCGCTGAAGTCCGGGTGGTTCTCGAAGATGGTGCCGACGAGGCCCTCGTACCAGGTCCAGTCGCGCTCGCTGGCGGTGGCGGCGTGCAGGCCGACCCAGCCCTTGCCGGCGCGCACGAAGTTCTGCAGCGCGGTGCGCTGGGCGGCGTTGAGCAGGTCGCCGGCCGCGGGCGTGGAGTTGGTGTTGTTGAACACGAGCGCGTCGAAGCGGGCGAGGTTGGCGTCGGTGAACGCGGCGGCGTCCGTGGTCGCCTCGACCTCGAAGTTGTTGGCCGCGCCCAGCTGCTGGATCGCGGTGATCCCGGCCGGGATCGAGTCGTGGTAGAAGTTCGTCGTCTTCGAGAAGACCAGCACCCGGAACCGCGCCGCCGCGTGGGCGGGTGTCGCGGTGACGGGGAGGATGAGGGAGACCGCCGCGAGCGTGGCGAGGCACGCGCGGCGGAGCTGTCGACGCATGGGCACTCCTGTCATGAGCAGCACGAACACAGAGGAACGCGCTTTCCTGGGCCGCCGACTGCCCGTAGCGTAGGGCCGACATTCGACACCGTCAATAGATGCGTCGATCGGTCCCGATCTCTCCTTGCCGGGACGGGGTGCCGCCCCCTACAGTGCAGGAAAGCGCTTGCCCGCGGCGGGGCGGCGCAGCTTGGAGGTCGACGGACAATCACCCCGACGGATGGAGTGCTGATGTGAGTGTGTCCAGTTCGGCCCGGATCCCCGCCACGGTGGACCGGGACGCGACACCGGCGAAGACCAGCACCCGGACCGAGCGGCGCATCGGCGTGCGCCTGCGGCGGTTCACGGGGTCGCTGTGGCGCCCGGCCCTGGTCCTGGCCGGCCTGTTCGCCGCCTGGTGGTTCATCACCTGGCGGGAGCTGGTCGCCCGGTACCTGATCCCGCCACCGTCGGAGGTCTGGACGATCTTCCGCGACGAGTTCGGCTTCCTCATGCGCCAGACCTGGGTGACGTTCTACGAGACGGTGCTGGGCTTCGTCCTGGCCGCCGCGCTCGGGCTGGTCACCGCCGTGCTCATCGTCTACTCCCGGACGCTGGACAAGGCCGTCTACCCGCTGGTGCTGTTCGCCCAGGTCATCCCGAAGATCGCGGTCGCGCCGCTGCTCATCGTCTGGTTCGGGTTCGGGCTCACCCCGAAGATCGTCCTGGCGGTGCTCATCGCGTTCTTCCCGGTGGTCATCTCCGGCGTGGCCGGCCTGCGCTCCACCGACCCGGAACTGCTGGACCTGTCCTCGACGATGGGCGCCGGCCCGTGGAAGACGTTCCGGAAGATCCGGTTCCCGAACGCGCTGCCGCACCTGATGTCCGGGCTCAAGGTCGCCGTGACGCTCGCCGTCACCGGCGCGGTCGTCGGCGAGTTCGTCGGCGCCAGCGAGGGCCTCGGCTACGTGCTGCAGGTCGCCAACGGCAACCTCAACGCGGCCATGCTCTTCGCCGATCTGCTGCTGATGTCCGCGATCGGCATCGTGCTGTTCGTCGTCGTCGAGATCGCCGAGGCGCTGCTCATCCCGTGGCACGCCAGCCGGCGCCGGCCGGTCTCCCTCACCACCTCCTGATCCCCTCGCCGAAGAGGAACACTTCCATGAGGTCATTCATCGCCCGTACCGCCGCCGCCGTCCTCCTCCTCGGAGTGGCCGCCTGCGGTACCGACAAGGCCGCCGAACCCGCCAAACCCGGCGCCGCCGAGAAGCTCACGCTGACCCTCAACTGGGTCCCGTACGGCGAGCACGCGCCGTTCTACTACGGCCTGAAGCAGGGCTACTACAAGGCCGAGGGCATCGACCTGCAGATCAAGCCCGGCAACGGCTCCGGCAACGTGATCAAGGCGGTCGACCAGAAGCAGACCGACATCGGCTGGGCCGACACGCCGGTGCTCATCCGCAGCGTCGCCGGCGGGATGAAGGTCAAGAGCGTCGGGGTGTTCCTGCAGAAGGGCCCCACGTCGATCCAGTTCCTCGCCGACAAGAACATCAAGTCGCCCGCGGACCTGAAGGGCAAGACCGTCGGCGGTACCCCCGGCGACGCGATCTACGCGACCTTCCCCGCCTGGCTCAAGGCCAACGGCGTCGATCCCAAGGACGTCAAGGTCGTCAACGTCGACGCCGCGGGCAAGATCGCGGCGCTGGCCGAGGGCAAGGTCGACGCGATCCAGGGCTTCTTCCACGACCAGTCCCCCACCATCGAGGCCAAGACCGGCAAGAAGATGGACCGGCTGCTGTTCGCGGACTTCGGCATGAACCTGATCGGCACCGGCATCGTCGTGCACGACGACACGCTCAAGAGCAAGGCCGACCTGATCAAGCGGTTTGTGCGGGCCACCCAGAAGTCGTGGGCGGAGGCGGCCAAGGACGTCCCCGGCGCGGTGGACGCGATGGCGGAGCTCGCCGACAACGAGCCCGCCAAGGAGGTGCTCACCAAGCAGCTCAACCTCGGCCTGACCCTGATCGAGGCCGGCAGCGGCCAGCCCGGTGTCAACGCCGAGAGCAAGTGGACCGAGACCCTGGACATCATGGCGAAGAACGCCGACCTCAAGGATCCCGGTACACCGGCGAAGTACTGGGACAAGTCGTTCACGGCGGCGGCATGACCGGCCAGCGAAGCGGCTCGGGCCGGTCATCATGTGGCAGGTTCGGGGCAGGCCGACGCCGGAGCGCAGCGGAGGTGGCGGCATGACCGCCACGCTTGCCACCGCCGCCGAGCTCGACGGCGTCACCGTCCGCTTCACCACGAAGCAGGCCCGCACGACCGCGCTGGAGGACGTCTCGCTGCGGGTCCGCCCCGGCGAGTTCGTCACCATCGTCGGCCCGTCCGGGTGCGGCAAGTCGACACTGCTCAAGCTGGTCGCCGGCCTCGTCCGCCCGACCACCGGCACGGTCTCGCTGCAGGGCCGGCCGGTCACCGGGCCGCAGCGCGACATCGGCTTCGCGTTCCAGCGCGCGGCGCTGCTTGAGTGGCGCGGCGCGCGCAAGAACATCCTGCTGCAGGCGGAGATGCGCGGCATGCCCCGCGCCGAGGCCGCCCGCCGCGCCGACGAGCTGATCCGGCTCACCGGCCTGCAGGGCTTCGAGCACGCGCTGCCGCACGAGCTGTCCGGCGGCATGCAGCAACGCGTCGCGCTGTGTCGGGCGCTGCTGCACCAGCCGCCGGTACTGCTCATGGACGAGCCGTTCGGCGCCCTCGACGCGCTCACCCGCGAGCAGCTCAACGCCGAGGTAAACCGCATCTGGCGGGAGACGTCGACGACCGTGCTGCTGGTGACGCACTCGATCGCCGAGGCGGTGTTCCTCGGTACCCGGGTCGTGGTGATGAGCCCCCGGCCGGGGCGCATCGAGGAGGAGTTCGAGGTGGACCTGCCGGCGGAGCGCGAGTACGCCGCCGTCATGTCCGACCCGCGCTTCGACCGGCTCGCCACCCGGATCCGCGGCCTGCTCGGCTCCACCGCCAACCACTGACGGGTGCTTCGGGGCATCCCGGCGACGTATCGACGCGGTGCGTCGTCCGGGATGTCTCCCCCTCGCCTGTCGCTGATCCTGGCCGCCGCGGCACGCACACCGCCGGGCTTCCGTGCGGTGCTTCGTCTACCGGTCAGACCACGATGCAGGGGATGCCGTTGAGGGTGAAGGCGGCCGGTTCGGCAGTGTTCCCGGTGTGGGTGGCCTGGAAGCCGATGTCGACGGTGGCCCCGGGCGCGAGGGTCCCGTTGTAGCTGACGTTGGTGGCGCTCACCTGGCCGCTGGACGGTGCGAAGGTGGCGTTCCAGCCCGAGGTGACGGCCTGCCCTGAAGGCAGGGTGAAGCGGAGCGTCCAGCCGTTGATCGTCGCGGAGCCGGTGTTGGTGATGCTGATGCTGGCCGTGAACCCGGAGCTCCAGGTGTTCATCGTGTACGCGACCCGGGGACCCGAGCCACCGGTGGGAGACTGGCTGGGCGCGGGAGAGAGCGTGATGCTCGGCGACGGGCTGGTCGGCGGGGTGCCGCTCACGCTGGTCACGAACGTCGTCACGCTGCGGGCGGGAAGCGTGACGGTGACCGAGCCGTTCGCCATCGTCTGCGCGCTCTGCGGCGCGACATTGCGGCTCGCGTCGGTCAGCCAGCTGGCGACGCTGCCGGACGCGGTGGTGCCCGCCAGGGTGAACTGCTGGCTCACCGACGAGGTGTTCTTGTTGACCGCGACGATCACCACGGTGTCGCCGCCCCGGTACGCCGAGACGTACACGTTCGTCGCCGGGTTCGCCGTCGCGTCGACCCGTACATAGCCCGGACGCACGAACCTGGCGAACTGCGCCATCATCGCGCCGCGCTTGCTGATCTGGCCGTCCTCCCGCATCGGCCCGTAACTGCGGCGGATCGTCCACCAGATGTACGCCTGGAACTCAGCGTCGACCATGGCGTGGTGGATGTGCTCCCCCACGTCGAGGGCCTGCGGCCAGAGGTCACCCGAGTCGGAGCTGTTCGGGTAGTAGACCTCGGTCATCCACAGTTCCTTGCCCGCGCCCTTCTGCTTGAACAGCGGGTACGGGAAGTTCGCATACGACGTGCCGTAGAGGTGGGCCCCGATGATGTCCACATTGGCCAGCGCCGTGGCGTCGTTGAGGATCGGGTCCGACATCGACTTCACGTACTGGAACGACTCGGGGGCGATGACCCGGGTGCCGATCGAGCCGGCGTTCTCCCGCAGGAACCGGACGATTTCGGCGGAGGTCCACCACGTCCAGTCGGTCGCGTAATCAGGCTCGTTCTGCACCGAGATGCCGTACAGGTTGACTCCGTTGTTGCGCATGTAGGTGGTGAAGTCATTCAGGTGCTGGGCGTAGGCGCCGTAGGAGCTGTACCGCAGGCGCTTCGCGTTGGTCTGGCTGCCGCGGGTGAAGGTTTCGATCATGCTCGCGGGCGGGTTCCAGGGCGAGGCGATGACGGTCGCGCCGAGCTCGACGGCGCGTTTCGCCGTCGCCAGGTCGCGGCTCCAGTCCGCCTGGTTCTCCCCGACGGGGATCCGCAGCACGGAGAACCCCAGCTGGCCGTCGCCGCCACCGAACGCCGTGGTCCGCTGGGCCGCGGTGAGGTCGCCGATCCATGCCGCGTGCGCCATGCCGCCGAAGCCCCGGATCGTCTGCCGCGGCGAGGACGGATTGATGTTCGCCGTTGCCGCCGCGGCCTCCGTCGCCCGCAGCACCGACGCCGCGACCGTGAGGACCGGCACGGCCCCCATGGTGGTCAGCACGGTTCTCCGGCTCAGCAACCGTCGCTCCGAGTGCACCGGTTCCTTCTGATCCTGTGTCATGCCCTGCCTTTCTGTTCTGGTCGTCGATGCCGTTCCGCGTCGATCGCTCCTGAAGTTGTCGTTGTTAGCGCCAACTGCGAGGCGCCGACACTGTCAGAAATACGCCGGCCATTCAAGTGGGCATCCATATCCGCCGCTGCCACCGGGCGAGGGAAGCATGTAACTTTCCGCACCATTAATTGCGACTCAAGAGGGCCCAGGAACATAACAATTTCTCAGCACAGCTCATCAAACAGCTTCCGAAGTGGGACGACGACCACTGCGGTGACCCAGCTCGGGAAAGCGATCCGAGTTGACGCCAGATTGAACTGCGAGGCCGGACCAGCACTGAATTGTGACCACTCACCTCGCACCAGTCGTCGGCAATCGTGAACAGCGACGGACCGCACGCCACGACCACCCCACGGCTCATCCTCTTCACCCGGCAGCCACGGCACCGACCACGACCAGCGCGCCGGGCCGCGGCCGTCACCTCGGCATCACGTGCTTATACCTTCCCTGGCGGGGCAGGTCGCACGTCGACCGGTGAGCGGCCGAGCCCGGCACGGACCCGGCCACAAAGGGTGAGCTTCCGTGGAAAGTAGGCCTTGACGTGCGGGCTTTTTGGGATGCGCTGGCGGCCGGCGTCGATCGTCTGACGCTGGCCGGGTGGATGCAGATCATCTCGAGCATCGGTGCGGTCGCCGCGGCGATCGCCGGCGCCTCGGCCGCTCGCGCGGGGCGCGCGGCGGCCCGGACCGCCGCAAGGCAGTTGCCGGAGTTGCAGAAGCAGATCGAGATCAGTGCGGCTCAGTCGAAAACCGCCGACGAGCAGGTCACCCTCGCCCAGGAGGTCCTCAAGGCCGCGACGGCGGCGGTCCGGGAAGCGGCACGCGCCAGGACGGACGAGCGGGCTCCCCTCGTCGTCGCACTGTTCGAGGCGCCGCAATGGCCCCCGTTGATCGACGCGACGCGTGACCGGATGCCGTACGGGGACGAACCGCGACTGCTCGACCAACGTTCTGTGGGGCGGGCCGAGACAGCCTCGCCGGCGCGTCTCTTCGCACGAGATGGAGCGCGGACACAGCTCATGTGGTTCCAGACCAGGGGTGTACTGATCAACGAGGGCACGACCACGGCACGGGTGCGACTCGACGACGAGGCCCAGTTCGTGGGGGCGACCGCCGCGAGGAGGGAGCGCCTCCTGCGACCGGGAGAGGTAGCCCCGTTCGAATGGGGGGCGGGTCACACGATCGCGGAGTGGGCGGTCGCCCGCGAGAAACCCGATCCGCCCAACCCGCTCGGCGCCTGCTTCTTGACGATCACCGTGTTCGACTCGTTCGAGCACGGCGTCTTCGACCACATCCACGTCGTCATGAGCGGCCGGCCGATCGTCCCGGTGGACGACACCTTCGACGAGGTGCGGCTCGCCTCCCGGGAGGCCGAGGCGGAGATGGAGGTCACGGTCTTCCCCACCCGGCGCACGTACCGCTCCGACGGCGTGCGGCGGGACCCCCTCCCTTGGGACGGCACGTACGCGGCATGGTGGAGGGCGAACGGACGGCGCACTCCGAGCCCGATGGCACCGTCGCACTGACGGCAGCGAGCGGGTGTGCGCGCAGATCACCCTCGTCGCCGGTTGAACGGGGCACCCAGCATCGCGCGGATCTCCTCCTCCCGCTGGCCACGGGTCTTCGGGAAGCCCTGCGCGTCGGGGCGGCGCTGCCACGGGTGCGGGCCGCCCGGCGGGCGGTACTCGACGCCGAGCGCGTCGAGCCGGTCGAGGTGCCGCGCCAGCCTGGAGGTGAAGCCCTCGGCCGGGCCGGACCACATCACCTCGGCGAAGGCGGCCAGCCGCGGGAACGTCGCGTAGTCAACCGCGCGGGCGGACGGGAGGTGCTCGGTCCACACGTTGCACTGGGCGCCGAGCACCAGCCCCGCCTCGGCCAGGGTGAGGCCCGGCGGGACCGGGTCGAAGGTGTATACGTCGGCGACGGACAGCCGCGTGCCGACGGGGATCGGTTCGTCGGGCGCGTCGGACTGGCGGTAGTCGAGGTAGGTCCACATGTCTGGGCAGGAGACGACGTGGTGGCCTGCGCGGACCGCGCGGACAGCCGCTTCCGGGCCGCGCCACGCAGCGATCAGTGCACCGCCGGGGGCGCCACCTTCGAGGATCTCGTCCCACCCGTGCACCGTCCGGCCGTGGCCGGCGATGTGGCCGGCGACCTGGCCGACGAACCACGCCTGCAGCGCCGTTTCGTCGGGCAGCCCGAGCTCCCGCATCCGGTCCTGGGCTGCGGGGCTCGCCTTCCACTCGTCCTTGGGGCACTCGTCGCCGCCGATGCCGATGTACCGCCCGGGGAAGATCGCGCACAGCTCGTCGATCACGGCACGGCAGAAGTCGAGGGCGGCGTCGGACACGTTGAGCACGTGCGGTGAGATGCCCCAGCCGGTCCGCACGTCCACGTCGGCGAGGCCGTTGCCGAGCTGCGGGTATGCGGCCACGGCCGCCTGCATGTGGCCCGGCAGGTCGACCTCCGGCACGACCGTGATGTGCCGGTCGGCGGCGTAGGCGACGATCTCGCGCAGGTCGTCGGCGGTGTAGTAGCCGCCATGCGGGCGGTCGTCGACGACGCCGTGCTGCCGCGACCCGCACATCGTGCCATGCCGCCACGTCGCGATCTCGACGAGGCGCGGGTAACCGGGAATTGGCAGGCGCCACCCCTGGTCGTCGGTGAGATGCAGATGCAGCACGTTCAGCTTGTGTACCGACAGCAGGTCGACGAACCGCAGCACGTCGGCTTTCGGCATGAAGTGCCGGGCGACGTCGAGCATGCACCCGCGCCACGGCCACCGCGGCGCATCGTCGACGGTCACGGCGGGCAGCAGCCAGTCGACCCCGGTGACCGGCGCCCGGCGGTACACCTCGGGCGGCAGGACCTGCAGAAGGCTCTGCAGACCATGGAAGACCCCCGCGGGCGTGCCGCCGGTGAGGTCGACGCCGTCCGCGGTGATGCGTAGGCGATAGCCCTCGTCGGGCAGCGAACGGTCGACGGACAACCGGATGTCGTCGCCGGGCGGCAGGAAGCAGCCGGTGGCCGGGCCGAGCGTGGCGCGCAGCCAGGCCGCGGCCCGCTCGAGCCCGGGGGCGGCGGACAGGGTCGTCGCGGGGGTGAGGCGAAACCCGCCGCGGTCGGGTTCCACTGTGGACGGACGGGGGATCATCCTTTCACCGCCCCGCCGAGACCGGCCACGAGACGGCGCCGGACCAGCAGGAAGAACAGCAGCACCGGCACGGTCATCAGCACGGACGCGGCCATGATGCCGCCCCAGTCGTTCTCGTCGGGTTTGAAGAACACCAGCAGCGCCATCGGCAGCGTCTGGTTCTCGGTGGCGCTGATGATGAAGGTCCGGGCGAACAGGAAGTCGTTCCACGCGGTGATGAACGAGAACACGCTCGTCGCCGCGAGACCCGGCGCGACCAGCGGGAACAGGATCCGCCACAGGACGGTGAAGCGGCTGGCGCCGTCGATGACGGCGGCCTCCTCGAGCTCGTCGGGGACGGCGGCGACGAACCCGCGCAGCATCCAGATCGCGAACGGCAGCGTGAACGCGGTGTGCACCAGCACCAGCGAGCCGAGCGTGTTGAGCCCGACCCCCGGCACGACGGTGCCGACGTCACGGACGAGGAAGAACAGCGGGATGGTCAGCGCCTCGATCGGCACCATCTGCGCGATGAGGAACATGACCAGGATCGTC
This sequence comes from Dactylosporangium sp. CA-152071, assembly GCF_050936335.1. Classification (NCBI taxonomy): domain Bacteria; kingdom Bacillati; phylum Actinomycetota; class Actinomycetes; order Micromonosporales; family Micromonosporaceae; genus Dactylosporangium; species Dactylosporangium sp. CA-152071. Next base: position 1,308,977 of record NZ_JBNJMZ010000002.1, read on the forward strand.
GTGCGGAACTTGAAGTGGTACTTGGTGAGCACCACTGCGGCGAGGAACGCGACGAGCGCCGACAGGGCGACCACGACGAGGGCGACGACGAGGCTGTTGAGGAAGTACCGGCCGAAGCTCTCGACGCCGAGGACGCGGCGGAAACTGTCCAGCGACGGCGCGAGCGTCCACGGCCGCTGGTGCAGCGACTGGATCTCGCCGGGCGGTTTGACCGCCGACAGCAGCATCCAGTAGATCGGGAAGATCGTGACAAGGGCGACGAGGACCGCGATCCCGTTGAGGAGGTGCTTTCTCACAGCGGTTCTCCGCTCCTGCGCAGCGCCCGCAGGTACGCGAGCGTCACCGCGAGCAGGATGACCATCATGACCACGCCGATGGCCGAGCCGAGGCCGTATTCGGACGCGGCGAACGCCTGCTGGTAGGCGTAGACGTTGAGGGTGAGGTTCTGCCCGGCGATCCCGCCACCGCCGGTCATCACGTAGATCTGGGTGAACACCTTGAAGTCCCAGATGATCGACTGGATGACGACGATGGTGAGCAGCGGCCGCAGGATCGGCACGATGATCCGCCAGAACTGCTGCCAGGCGCCGGCGCCGTCGAGCTGGGCCGCCTCGAGGGTCGCGTCGGGGATGGCCTTGATCCCGGCGTACAGGGTGACCATGACGAACGGGAACGAGTGCCACACGACGACGGCGCCGATGAGGCCGAAGGCGCTGTAGCGGTCGTACATCCAGTTGTGACCGTCGAGTCCGAGGACCTGGTTGACGAGGCCGAGGTTGGCGTCGAAGAGGAACATCCACACGGTGGACCCGGTGACCGCGGGCGCGGCCCACGCCGAGAGCGCCGCGACCGACAGCAGCGTCCGCGGCCACCGCCCGACCCGGGTCAGCAGCACCGCGAGCGCGGCGCCGACGGCGAGGGTCGCCACGACGCAGGCGGCCGCGAAGCCGATGGTGGCGAGCAGCACCGACCAGAACCGTTCGGCGCCGAACAGTTCCGCGTAGTTGCCGGCGCCGACGAAGCGGGTCGGCTGCCCGCCGCTCACCTGCGCCTGCCGGAAGTCCAGCACCGACAGCAGGCCGAGCTGGTAGATCGGGTAGGCGAACAGCGGGATCAGCACCGCGGCGGCCGGGACCAGCATCCACCACGGGGTGCGCCGCGCGCGGCCGGACGGGCCGGTGGCCGGGCGCCCGCCGCGACCGTCCACCGACCCGCCGGGTGCGGACGAGCGGCGGGCCGGCTTGGACCGGCCCGTCTCGTCCAGCGGGATCACTGTCACTTGAAGGCCGCGTTCATCGCGGTCGCCGCCTCGTCGGTCGCCTGCTCGACCGTCGCCTTGCCGGTCACGATCTTCTCCAGCATCGTCGGTACGACCGCCTGCGCGTCGATCTTGCCCCAGCCCGGGTGCAGCGGGACGAACTTCGTGCCGGCCGCGATGGTGTCCATGAACGGCTTGAGGAACGGTTCCTTGCCGGCCAGTTCGGTGCGGGCCGAGGTGAGCGTCGGCAGGTTGCCCATCGCGGTGTACATCTGCTCCTGGTACTTCTTGCTCGCGAGCAGCTTCATGAACTCGGCCGCGAGGGTGCGCCGCTGGGTGCTCTTCATGACGCCGAGATTGTTGCCGCCGGCGAACGCGGGCGCGACCGACCCGGGCTTGGTGCCGGGCAGCGGCACGACCGCGTACTTGCCCTTCGCCGCACCGGCCTCCACGGCGGCCCGGTTGAAGTTGCCGAGGATCGCCATGCCGGCCTTGCCGCTGGCGAACAGCTCCACCGTCTTGCCGCCGGTGAGGTCGGCGCACTGCTGCGGCGGGCAGTTGTCGGCCTTGATGAGGTCGGTGTAGGCCTTCACCCCGGCCCGCGACTGGGGCGAGTTGATGGTGGCGGTGTAGCCGGTGCCGGACTTCGTGGCGAGGTCGCCGCCCGCGTCCCACACGAACGGCAGCGCGCCGAAGGTGTACTTGCCGCCGACCGCGAGGCCGAACAGCTCCGGCTTCTTGGCCCGGATCTGCTTGGCGGCGGCGACGAGCTCCGCCTGTGAGGTCGGCGGGGTGAGGCTGAGCTCGGTGAACACGTCGGTGCGGTAGTAGAGGGCGCGCACCCCGACGTACCACGGCACGCCGTAGAGCTTGCCGTCGATGGTGGCGCTGTTCTTCAGGTCGGCGCCGAGGTCCAGCCCTTCGGCGTCCTTGCCGACCTCGGCGAGGCCGCCGGCGGCGACGTATTCGGGCAGGTCGGTGTTGCCGAACTCCACCATGTCCGGCGCGCTGGCCGGGTCGTTGAAGGCGCCCTTGAACCGTTCGCTGCGGGTGTTGACCGCGATGTAGGTGACCTCGACCGTCACGTCCTTGTGCGCGGCCTTGAACTCGGCGACGGCGTCGTTGACGACCTTCTCCTTGGGCGCGCGGTTGGGCTCGTCGAACAGCCACACCCGCAGGGCGCCGGTCTGCTTGTCGGCGCCGTCGTTCTGCGCGGGGGTGGTCGACGGCGCGCAACCGGTCAGCCCGGCGACCAGACCGGCCGCGAGGAGACCGGCGAGCGCCGTTGCGCGATATCTCATGTGGGCTCCCTTGAGGGGTGGCGCTTACGGACCTGGTTCGTATATGGTTCGTTGAACTGGCCCCTAGCCTGAGACGCCGGTCACCTCCGCGTCAATAGGTCGGCGCTCAGAAATGCGTCCGCAGGACATCCGTTACCGTGCCGTCATCGTCGACGACCGGGATCGCCCGCCACTTGTCGAAGGCGGTGCACGGGTGCGAGATGCCCAGCTCCACCAGGTCACCGGGGCGCAGCAGACCGCCCGGGTCGGCGAGGAACAGGTGGTGGTCGTTGACCTTCGTGACCGTCAGCCGGCCGTCGCGCGGGATCGGCAGCCCCTCGTCGAAGGAGACGTCACGCTTGCCGGCGCCCAGGATCGCCAGCCCCGGCTCGGGTGCGGAAAGGACCTGCGCCCACAGCGTCAGCGCCGGGCGCAGCTCGCCGGCAACCCGGTTGAACGGGGTCCGTTCGCGGTAGAAGCCCTCGTCGTGGGACAGGTACGCGCCGCTGCGCAGCACCGTGGTGACCCGGTGGCCCACGGGCCACCGCGCGCCGGCGCCGAGGCGGGCCGCGACCAGGTCGAACCAGGCGCTGCCACCGGTCGCGACCAGCACCTCCGGGCCGAGCAGTCCGGCCCTGGACAGCGCGTGGACGGCCGCCCGCAGGTCGTCGAGGAAGCCGGACACACCCTCGGCGTCAGGCTGGGTGCCCTCGTAGCCGGCCACCCCGGCGAGGCGCAGCGCCGGGTCGGCCTCGACGGCGGCCGCGACCGCCAGGAGCTCGTCCTGGCTGCGGCAGCCGGTACGGCCGCCGGGGTGCCCGAGCTCCACGAGGACCGGCAGCGGCAGTCCGGCGGCGGCTCGTACACCAACCACGGAGTCGACCTGGAAGATCACCTCGAAGCCGGCCTCGCGCTCCCGCGCCAGCCACTCCAGAACGCGGCGGTCGAGCAGCTGACCGGCCACGACGACCCGGGTCGCGCCGAGGTTGCGCAGCGCGAGGACCTGGCTGGCGGTGGCCGCCGTCAGTGCCCACGCCCCGGCGGCGAGCTGCGCCCGCAGCAGCGAGGGGGCCATGTGGGTCTTGGCGTGCGGGGCGAAGGCGAGGCCGTGCGCGGCGCAGAAGTCGGCCATGGCGCGCACGTTGTGCTCCATGGCCGACTTCCGGGCCACCAGCAGCGGCCAGGTGAACGCGCCGTCGAACAACCCCGGGCGGGCCGCCAGGAAGTCGCCGGTCGGCACCGGGTCCGGCTGCCAGAATCCCTTGGTGCGCCAGTCCAGCAGTTCGCCGCTCATGAGATCTCCCGCTTGATTCTTCGGCCCGGAACCCGCAAGCTTCAACGAGCTACTTACGAACCGGCTCGTATAGCGCCGGAGCATAACGGAAGGACCCCGCCAGTGCCGGTGCCGATGGTGATCGGGCTCGTCGTGCACGCGAGCCACCGCGGCCTGTTCGAGGACGCGGCCCGCACGCTGACGGGCGTCGCCCTCGAATGGGTGGTCTACGAGCACGAGGGCCAGATCCGGGCCGGCGTCCGCGCGCTGCTGGAGCGCCGCACCGTCGACGGCCTGCTGCTCGGCCCGGTGCCCTATGCCAGATGCCGCGACGTGCTCCCCGACGGGCTGACCGTCGCCATCACCCGCTCCGCCGGACTCGACCTGGCGCTCGCCTGGTGCAGGGCGCTCATCCGCGGACTGCCGGCGACACCGGTCAGCATCGACACGTTCACCCAGGAGACCGTCGACGACGTCGCCCACGCCCTCGGCCTCAACCGCGCCGACGTCGCGTGCCTGCCGTTCGAACCCGAACAGTCCGTCGAGGAGATCGTCGAGTTCCACCGCGCGTTCCGGGCCAGGTCCGGCAGCGCGTACACGATCAGCGTCCGCACCGGCGTGATGGCTGCCCTCGACGGCGAGCTGCCCGTCCTCAGCGGCATCACCGGCCTCGCCACACTCCGCGCCGAGCTGCACGAGCTGGCGCTGCGCATCCAGTCGAAACGGGCCAGCGAGCTGCGGTTCGCCGCCGGGGTGTTCCTCATCGCCAACCACTCCCCCAACCTCGACCGGGCCCGCATCGGCCTGATGAACCTGCTGCTCAACACCCCCGAGCTCGCTGACGGCTGGATCGAGAACCGCGACCGGCGCGGCGTCGTCGTCTTCGCGCACCGGGCGCTGTTCGAGACCCTCACCGGCAACTGGGTGAGCCTGCCGGTCCTCGCCCGCGCCCAGGAGACCCTCGGCGTGCGGGTCGTCGCCGGGTTCGGGGTCGGCGCCAGCGCCCGCACATGCGTCGCCCTCGCCGAACGGGCCGCCGCCCGCGCCGAGCAGGACGGTTCGCCGGTCGCGTACCTCGTCGAGGACAGCGGCGTCGTCATCGGGCCGATGGGCAGCGCCGGAACGCCGCTCACGTTCACGTACCGCGGCCACAGCGACGGCCTCGAGAGCCTCGCCCGCGGCATCGGCCTGAGCCCGGCGACACTGTCGCGGCTCGCCGCGCTCGACCGCACCCTCAACGGCCGGCCGATATCCCCCAGCGACCTGGCCAGCTCGCTGGGCATCACCGACCCCAGCGGCCGGCGGCTCATCCGCAAGCTCGGCGAGCACAACCTCGTCACCGCCGAAGGCAGCGCCCAGGCCACCCCGAAGGGCCGCCCCACCACGCTCTACCGGCTGACGATCAACGAGGCGATGGCCACCGATGGAGAGTGACCTCCTGCTGACCGGCGGCACTCTGCTCGAACCCTCCGGCACCTTCGACGTCGCCGTCCACGGTGGACGGATCGCCGCGATCGGGCCGGACCTGCCGCGCGACGGCGCCCGCACGGTCGTCGACGCCCGCGGCCAGCTCGTCACCCCCGGCCTGATCGACCTGCACACCCACGTCCACCCCGGCGCCACCTACTGGGGCATCGACCCCGACCCCGTCGCCTGGTACTCCGGGGTGACCACATGGGTCGACGCAGGCTCGGCCGGCGCGTACACCTTGGACGGGCTGCGACAGGCGGTGCGCGGGATGACCGTGCGGGTGCCCGTGCTGCTCAACATCGCCGCCGTCGGCCTCACCGGCCGCACCGGCGAGAGCAAGGACATCAACTCATGCGACGTCGACCTCGCCATCGAGACCGTCACCGCCAACCGCGACCTCGTCGCCGGCATCAAGGTGCGCATCGACCGGGAGACCGTCGGCCGCAACGGCATCGAGCCGCTCCGCCGTGGCCTGCGGGTCGCCGACGCGTGCGGGGTGCCGCTGATGGCGCACATCGGCGCCGGCCCGCCCTCCGTCGACGACGTCCTCGACCTGCTGCGCCCCGGCGACCTCGTCACCCACTGCGCCAGTGCCATCGCTGCAGGGGATGCTGTGGTACGTCCGTCCCTTGTGGACGCCTATCGACGTGGTGTGCGGTTCGACGTCGGGCACGGCTCGGGCGGGTTCGCGTTCGACGTCCTCGAGGCGCAGCTCGCCGCGGGGCTCGTACCGTTCAGCGTCTCCTCCGACCTGCACGCACGGTCGCTGTACGGCCCGGTGTTCGACCTGCCGACGACGATGGCGAAACTCCTGGCCGCCGGCCTTCCCCTCGCCGAGGTGGTGGCCGCGGCGACGAGCCGGCCCGCCGCCGCCCTCGGCCTGCCCGGCGGGACCCTCACCGTCGGCGCGCCCGCGGACCTCGCCATTTGGGACGTCCGCGACGAGCCGTTCACCGTCGTCGACGCCCACCAGCAGCGGCGCACGTCCCCCGTCCGGCTCGTCAACGAGGCCACCTACGTCGCGGGCCGGCTGCTGCCCGCCCGGCTGCCCGCCGACCCGCCGCCCTGGGTGCCGCTGACAGCCGCCCAGCGCTCGGCGCTGTCGGCGCGCACCGACGGGCTGCGCGCGCTGCTGAACACCCCACTCGTCGGCCCTGACGACCTCGCCGAACAGTTCCCACGCCACCACTGAAAGGTTGCCACCATGCCCAAGCGGACCGTCATGACCGACCAGGCCGCACCACCCGGCGGGCCGTATTCGCACGCCGTCGCCGCCGGTGACACCATCTACCTCGCCGGGGCCATCCCGGCGCTGCCGGACGGGACGCGGGTGACCGGCCCGTTCGAGGAGCAGGCCCGGGCCGCCTTCCGGAACCTGGCCGCCGTCGCCGCCGCCTGCGGGGCGTCACTCGACCAGGCCGTGCGGGTCGGCGTGTACCTGCGGGACTTCACCGACTTCCCGGCGATGAACGCGATCTACGCCGAGTTCTTCGGCCCAGACAACCTACCGGTCCGCACGACGATCCCGGTGCCGCTCGTCGGGTTCGACATCGAGGTCGACGCGGTCCTGTACACGGGCTGAGCGCGCCTCTCATCGACGCCGCCCGGGCCACGGGCGGCCGGCAGCGCCCGCGGAAGGCTGCGAGCAGCTCCCGCTGCAGAACGTCGGTCGGGCCGACGTCCCGAGAAGGCTGTCATGACCAGCGGCGGCGCCGGCTTCCCACGGCGAGGAGGACGGTGCCGCCGGCGGTGGCAGCGAGGCCGGTCGCCAACATCAGCGCGATCGCCGGGCCGGTGATCGGCAGGCTGCCGTCGACGGTCGGTGCCACGGTGATGGCGAGCGCCATCGCGCGGGGCGAGCCGTCCGGGGCGACGCCCTGGGCGACCGCGGTGTGGCCACCGGCGGGCAGGCCGGGCGGGATGGTGACCAGTTTGGTGAAGTCGCCCTTCTCGTCGGTCAGCGCGGTGCCCAGAACGATCGGATCGGAGTACATCGTGATGATCGCGGTGGAGTGCGGCGCGAACCCGGTGCCGATGAACGTGATCTGCTCGCCAGGGGCCGCGCGGCTGATGTCGCCCTGGTCAGTCGTGAGTCGCAGGTCGGTCTGCGGCGGCGTGGCCGGCGGCTGCGGTGCTTGCGGCGTCGCCTCCTGCGAGGCGTCGCTCGGTGCGGAGTTGCCGGCGGCGGAGTTCGCCACGACGGTCACCGTGTATGTGGTGCCGGCTGCGGCGCCGAGGACGCAGGTGAGCTCGCTCTTGGTGCTGCAGGTCGCAGGGCCCGGGCTGGCGGTGGCGGTGTAGCCGGTCACCGGCGATCCGTTGGCCTTCGACGCCTGCCAGGTGACCGTGATCGAAGAGGTACCGGCGACGATCTTCACCTCCGACGGGGCGTCCGGCGGCAGGGCCTGGGCGAGGACCGTCAGCGTCGCCGCGCTGCTGGTCACCGATCCGACGCTGTTGGTGAACACGGCCCGGTACTGCAAACCGGTGAGGTTCATCGCCGCTGTGAGCGACACCGACATGCCGGTCTTGCCGGGAAGGTCGGTCCACGTGCCGCCGCTGTCGACGGACTGCCACTGCACCGCCGGCGTCGGTCGCCCGGACGCCGTCGCGGTGAACGTCACCGAGGTGCCGGCGCGCGCTGTCTGCGACTGCGGATGACCCTCGACCGCTGGGGTCGTATTGACCGTCAACGTCGCCGTCGCTGCGGTACCGCGCATCGCATTGTTCGACGGCGCCGGCCTGGCGGCATGGGAGACCACTGATGGCAACCCTGCGACCTGGCCGGTAGCGGGCGGATCGATGGAATCGCTCGGCGGGAACATCCGTACCAGAGCGAAATTCGGCGACTTCAAGCTGCACGGCGAGTGGCTGGAACCCACCTACCCGCCGGAGGTCACCGGACAGGCTCGCGGCAACAGCGGGTTCTACCTCCAGGAGCGATACGAGATTCAGGTACTGGACTCCTACGGCGACACCACACCGGCCAACAACGAGGCCGGAGCCATCTATCTCAAGCGTGCCCCCGACCGGAACATGGCCACCGCGCCCAACACGTGGCAGACGTACGACATCACGTTCCGTGCGGCGCGGTTCAGCCCGACGGGCACGAAACTCGAAGACGCCAGAGTCACCGTGGTGTGGAACGGCGTCGTCGTGCACAACAACGTCGCCATCAACAGCCCCACCGGAAACGGGCAGCCTGAAGGGTCAACGCCCGGCTCGATCGCCCTGCAGGACCACGGCGACCCGGGCGCGAACCCCCGCTTCCGCAACATCTGGATCGAACCGCTGAGCTGACAGGCACGCTGGTGTCGCCGCCGGCTTCCGTGCGGCGACACCAGTTTGTCGCGTCTTGCACAAATTCCGTTACTGGAGCATGACAGGTTGTTGACAACAAGGTTTCCAGTCAATCACGATGCTGAGAGCGCTCTCACGCCGCCACGTGAGGCCCCTGCTCGAGAAGGGCACAATCGCCGTGGAGACCGAACAGGAACGCACACCCCGCATCCCCCGCCGCCTCATGATCCTCCTCACCGCGGCCGTCACTGCGCTCGTCGGCAGCGTGGTCGTCCTGCAGCAGCCCGCACACGCCGCGTGGAACCTCGTGTGGTCCGACGAGTTCAACGGGTCCGGCGCGCCCAGCAGCGCCAACTGGAACTACAACGTCGGCAACGGCCTCAACCCCGGGCTCAACACGTTCGACGGCTGGGGCAACGGCGAGTGGGAGTGGTACCGCCCCGAGAACTGCACGCAGTCCGGCGGCAACCTCGTGATGCGCGCCAACTGGCTCACGACGCCCATGGTGGTCAACGGCCGCAACTGGTACCAGACGTCGTGCCGCATGACGACGGACACGAAGCGGTCCTTCCAGTACGGCCGCATCGAGGCCCGCATGGCGCTCCCGACCGCCACCGGCTCGTGGCCGGCATTCTGGATGCTCGGTGACGCGTGCGACGAGACGTCCACGAGCGCCTACAACCCCGCGCAGACCTACTACGACCGCCTGCCCACCAACTGGGCCAGCTGCGGCGAGGTCGACATCATGGAACACGCGAACGCGAACGCGACCGTCACGAACAACATCTTCTGGGATCTGCGCACCGGCGTGTTCCCGTGGACAGCGGGCCAGAACGCCAACTACGTCGCCAACCCCGCCGTCAACAACGCCGCGGCCTTCCACGTCTATGCGATCGAGTGGACGGCCGCACAGATCCGCTGGTACGTCGACGGTACGCAGACGCACATCATCGACACGACACCGGCGACCCTGGAAGAGTTCCGCAAGCCGTTCCACGTCATCTTCAACCTGGCGCTGGGCGGCACGTACCCCGGACAGAACCCCGTGCAGGGCCAGTTCCCGCTCACCGCATCGATCGACTACGTGCGCTACTACCAGGACGGCGGCACGACGCCGGGCGGACCCGCGACGCAGATCAACGGGCCGGGCGGCAAGTGCGTGGACGTGGCCGGAAACGACACCGGCGGCAACGGCGCGGCCGTGCAGCTGTGGACGTGCCAGGGGTCCGCTGTTTCGAAGGACCAGCAGTGGAGCTGGAACGGCCAGACCCTGCGGACGTTGGGCCGATGCCTCGACGTCACCGGCGCGGGCACGGCCAACGGCACGCAGGTGCAGCTCTGGGACTGCAACGGCAGCGGCGCACAGAACTGGGTCCAGGAAGGCAACCGGCTGCGCAACCCGAACTCCAACAGGTGCCTGGACTCCCCGTCAGGCTCGACAGCGGACGGCGCGCGACTGCAGATCTGGGACTGCAACGGATCGGCCGCACAGTACTTCGTGAAGGCCGCGTGACGGCCGGCCGAGCGGCACGCTGACGGTCAGGGCGCGGGAGCGGACAGGCTCCCGCGCCCCTTCCGCGCGCGACGGCCAGCGGGCTGCCGTGCACAGCGTCACCGTGGGCGCGGCATCACGATCCCGCTGTCGCCGTCGAGTGCGCCGGGCGCCGCATGGTCGACGGCGTCGTCCGCGCCCTGCTGGGTGGATGAGTGAGCAACGCCGCATCCGTGTGTCGGGGACCTGATCTACGGAATTGACAACGCCGTGCATCATTCCGAGGACAGCGCCGACCACGGATGGAAACCGCCATGACTCGCACCCGCAAAGCCATCATCGCCGCCTTCGCGGCCCTGCTGCTCACGCCCGCCCTCACCGCCTGCAACCTCGTCTCGGGCGGCACCTGCGACACGATCACCATGAGCATCGCCGGCAAACCAGGCGGGAAGAGCGGGGGCAGCAGCAAGAGCAAGTCGAAGAGCGGATCGAAGTCGAAAAGCGGACACGACTGCGACTGAGGGCAATTCCCCACGGCGGCTACAAGCATTCCCGGTGGCCGATCGATGACCTGGACGCCTGCAAGCCGATGCTCGCCGACGAACGTATCGAGGGAATCCTGGACACCGTGGCCCAGCACTACCAGCCGGACGCTCATCCGACGGTGTACCTGTCGTGGACGCGCCAGAGCCGGGTGGGACGGGCCTCTACAGTGCGCTCATGCGTACGAGTCGTCGCTGTGTCAAGTGTCAGTGTGCGCGCGTGTGGCACATCGACCCGGTCATGCTTCCCGAACCCGACAACCGCAACGTCGTCGACGTCCTGCCGGCCGTCACCCGGTGGGCTTCCGGATCGGCGGACGGCGGGAGCACGGACAAGCGCATCGAGACCGGGCGCTTCGAGGTGTGGATCTGCGCGGCGTGCGGGTACACCGAGTGGTACTCGCTCCAGGTCAACGACATGCTCGCCTGGCTCACCCACAATCCTCGCTCGGGCGTGCACTACTACGACGCCGACGCGCCGGCCCGGCCCGCCACGTCCGGCTGACCTCTGCGTCGGCAAACGCATCGACACTGTGTTGTGGTGCCGGCGCCCACGGGGAGCGGTTCTACGACTGGGCGGTGGCACCGATCCGGCCGCTGCGCCGACCCCGACTGCGGACATCGGCTGCTGGCGCGGCGCAGCATCGCCAATCCGAGCAAGGTCGCCTACTACGTGCGTCTCGGTCCCGCATGAGTATCCATTGCTCAGCGCGAATCCGTCCCTGAGGTTGCGCGGGCCGGTTCCGGCCGCGAGCATGGGTGCGCGGCGACATTCTGGCACCGCACCGCTGGTGTCGCACACCGCGCGTCGCCGCCGACATGCGTGGGAGCCACCGTGACTGCGACGACGCTTGCCACCACGGCGGTGCACTGGCCGCTCGTGGGCCGATCGACCGAGGTACAGCACCTGTCCGCGCTGCTCGGCGCCACCGACGAGGCGGGCGTCCTGCTCATCGGTGAGGCCGGCGTCGGCAAGTCCCGGCTGGCGCAGGAGGTTGCGCAGCGGTGTACGGACGGTGGCATGCTGGTGTCGACCCTGTCCGGCTGGGAGGCGGCCGACGGGTTGCCGCTCGCCGCGGCCGCCCCGCTGCTGCCCGCCGCGGGCGGCGACGGGCTGGCCCGCGCGTACGCCGCGGCCACCCGGGCGCTGCGGCAGCGGGCCGCGGACCGGCCGGTGCTGCTGCACATCGACGACGCCCAGCACCTCGACGCCGCGTCGACCGCCCTCGTGCAGCACCTGGCCGGCGCCGTGCCCGCCAAGCTGCTCGTGACGGCCCGGCCCGAGGCGATGGACGCCCCGGCGCTGCGTGCGCTACGGGATCGGCCGACGCTGCAGCGGGTCTCGATCGGCCCGCTGCGACCGGCGGCCGTCGACGCGCTGATCCGCGCCGCGCTCGGCGGCCCGGTCGACCGGCTCACCCTCGGCCGCCTCGCCGGCATCACCGGCGGAAACCCGCTGTTCCTGCGCCATCTCGTCGACGCCGGGCTCGCCGCGGGGCAGCTGCGCCCGGTCGACGGGCTGTGGCGCTGGCACGGCACGATCTGCTCCCACCAGGGCCTGCGCGACCTCGTCGCCGACGTCCTGCGCCGCCTCGACACGCAGGAGCGCGCCGCGCTGCGGTACGTGGCGCACGGCGAGCCGATGTGCGCCGACGCGCTGGAGACGCTGGCACCGCTGCCGGTCCTGGAAGCGCTGGAGCGGCGGCAGCTGATCCGGGTCGACCGCTCCGCCCACGGGCTGCTGGTGCGCTGCGGCCACCCGCTGTACGGCGAGCTGATGCGGGCCACCGCCACAGCCCGGGAGCGCCGGGAGGTCTACCGGCGGCTGGCCGACGCGGTCGACGGGGCCGGCATGCCCGGCCCCGGCGCGCACCTGCGGTCCGTGCTGTGGCGCCTGGCGGCCAAGGAGCGGGTGCCCGTGCCGCACATCCTGCGCGCCGCCCGTGACGCCCTGGACCGCGGCGACGCGGTCCGGGCCGAGTCCCTCGCGCGCAGCGCTGGAGCGGCCGGGGTGGAGGTGCTGGCCGGTGCGCTCGTCGCTCAGGACAAGGCGGTCGCGGCCGAGGCTCTGCTCGACGCGGAGCACGAGCACCTGCCGGCGGCCGATCGCGCCGGCGTGGCGGCGCTGCGCGCCCTCAACCTGTTCTGGGGCCTGCGCCGGCCGGAGCTGGCCGCGGCGGTCGTCGCCCGGGCCCGCCGGACCCTGCCCGCGGAGCAGCGCGACGACCCGCGGCTCGGCGTGGCCGCCCTGGCGCTGTCCGTGTTCGGTGCCGGCCACGGCGACGGGACCCTGCTCGACGGCGTCACCGGCAGCGTCGTCGGCGGCGCTGCGTCGGCGATCCGCGCGTACGCCGCGGTCTTCGCCGGCGCCCCGGCCCGGGTCGTCGCCGGGTTCCGGGACGGCGACCTGGCGGCGCCCCGAGCGTGGGCGTCGATGCGCGGCGCGGCCGCCGCCTGTCACGTCCACGCGCTCGCCATGGCCGGCGAGCTGTCCGCCGCACTGTCCACCGGGCGCGCGTACCACCGGGCGGCGCTGACCCGCGGCGCCGCGTCGGAGGTGGCGATGCTGTCGTTGGAGCTGGGGGTCTGCGAGGTGTGGGCCGGACGGCCGGCGCGTGCGCTGCCGTACCTGCGGGAGGCCCGGGCCCTCGTCGACGAGCACACCCCGTTCCCCATCCAGACGTACGTGTTCAGCGAGTACGCCGCCTGCCAGGCCGCGCTCGGCCGCGGCGCGGCGGCCGCCTCGGCGGTGCGGTACATGCGCGCGCGATTACCGTCCGGTTCGGTGCTCACCGGGCACCTCGACATGGCGGAGGCGCGGAGCCGGGCCCACGCCGGTGACGCCACCGGCGGCGCCCGGCTCGCCGCGGCGCTCGGCGAGCGGTACCTCGCCCTGAACCGGCTCACCAGCGCCGCCGACAGCCTGTACCTGGCCGGTCGGTTGCGGCCGTGTGCCTCGGTGGCCGCGGCGTTGCGGCTGGCCGCGGACCGCGCCGACAGCCCGCTGTTCGTGCTCTTCGCCGACCACGTCGAGGCGCTGGTGCAAAGCGACGCGGACCGGCTCGCCGCCGCCTGCGAAGGCCTGGCCGGGCTGGGCTACGCGGCGGTCGCGCTGGAGGCCGCGGCATCCGGCGTCCGGCTGGAGGGGACGGTGCGCGACAGCAGGTTCCGGCCGTTGCTCGCGACACTGGGGGAGCGGTGCGAGGGGTTCGTGCCGCAGTGGGCGGAGGGTGTCGCCCGGCCGGCCGCGCTGACGGGCCGGGAACGCCAGATCGCCGACCTGGCCGCCACCGGCCTGCCCAACGAGGCCATCGCCCAGCAGCTGCGGCTGTCGGTGCGGACCGTCGGCAACCACCTCTACCGCGTGTACCGCAAGCTCGGCGTAACCGGCCGTGACAGCCTCGCCCGGGTGCTGGCCGCGCCCGCGTCCCGGACGGCCATCGGATGACCACCGGCCGGGACGGGGCACGGTCCTTACGCGCTGAGTGCGGTGACTTCGGTGATGCTTGCCCAGCCGTTGCCTTCGGCGTTGTTCCACCAGGCGTACTTCACGTAGCGGGCTTGGCGGGCGGGGAACCCGGTGACTTCGGGTTGGAGTGTGGTGCCGCTGCTGCGGCCTTCCCAGGCCTTCACGTAGGTCACGTTGTCGACCGATGTGTAGATGGTGTAGTCGTTCCAGCGCAGGTTCCCGCGGTGCCACGCGACGCCGGCGCCGCAGATGGTGCGTTGGGTGCCGAGGTCGACGGTGAGGTAGGCGCCGAAGCCGTAGCCGGACCAGCGGGTGGTCAGGTTGCCGTCGACGGCGTACTGCGGTGGGTTGACGGCCTCGTAGGTGTTGGCCGACACTCCGGCCACCGGCTGCGCACGGTTGCACGTGGCCCGAGGGTCGATCTCCCGGACGCTGAGGCGGGTCACGTCGACGTCGGAGGCGAGATCCCACCGGAGCGTCGCGATCGGCCCGCCCCAGCGCACCACCTCGTCGCGGGTGCCACCGCAGCGGTTGTCCTCGTCGATCGCCCAGCCGCCCTGGTCGTCGTAGGATGCGACCGCGGTCCAGGTGTTGGTGTTGGAACGGTCCAGGTACGTCTCCATCCGCACCCCGGTGGGGGTGTTGAACATGACGGCCTTGAAGCCGACGAGCTTGCCCTGCACCGATGCTCCGGAATGCTGCCAGGAGCCGCTCGCGTAGCCGTCACCGCCGTCGTGGAACAGCTCCTTCTGCCACCGCGTGGCGCCGTCGCGGTAACGCAGGTTCGCCTTGTACGCCGTACCCCAGCAGGTCTCCGGGGTGTCGCCGTTTCCGGTGTGCCGGGCGCCGCGGGCGTACCAGGTGAACTCCTCGTCGGTGTTGGAGGTCTTGTTGAGCCGGACGTAGCCGGTGAGCTCCACGTCGCGCCAGTCGGACGCGTCGTGCTGGTACCCCACCCTGCGCAGCGTCGGCTGCGACCACACCAGGTCGTCCTCGTCGTCGTGGTCGTAGGTGGCGCTCAACACGCCCAGTCTGGTGTCCGCCTCGGTCACCTTGAAGGTGCCGTCCGGGTTGCGCTTGAGCGCCGGCCCGTCGAGCTGATCGTCGGCGGCCGGGTTGTCGTCGAGTCGCCACTCCTGCCCGCCGGCCTTCGTCGGGTACATCATGGCGACGCCGTCGACGTCGTTGCCGATCGGAGTCGCGGCCGCGGCTGCCGCGGGCCCGGCCGCCGCCGCGGTGAGCACGGTCGTGGCGGCCAGCGCCAGGACGGTCATCCCGAGCAGCGCCCGGCGCCCGGGTGCGGGTGCGCGGTCGGGTCCGGGTCTGGATCGGGGTGCGGTTGTGGGCATGGGTACGGCCTCCGTTCCGGTGGGCTACACGACGCGACACCTGCGCACCGTGCCTTCACCGTCGTCCCGGCGGCGGGTGCCGGTCATGAGCGATCCGTACTCAATCGCCGTGCCGCACTGCCGGGGACACTCCGATGACCACGGGGCCCGGGGTGTCCGCGGCCGTGGAGCGCTGGCCGCTCGTCGGCCGCGCGGACATCGCCCGGCGCGCCGTCGAACTGCTGCGGCGGTCCTCCGCCGTGGTGGTCACCGGCGAGGCGGGGCTGGGCAAGTCGCGGCTGGCCCGGGTGGTCCTCGACCGTTGCGGTACGGGCGGCGCGCTTGTCGCCCGTACCGCCGCCACCGCCTCCCCGGTCGCCCCGCCGGCCGTTGCGGCACTGCTCACGGACGCGGGCGCCGACGAGGCACCGTCGGTCGCCGCCGCGGCGCGGGCGCTGCGTGCGCTCGCCGGGGGCCGCCCGACGGTGCTCAGCGTCGACGACGCGGACCGCCTGACCCCGGCGGACGCCGCGCTCGTGCACGAACTGGCGGAGCGGACCGGCGCGGGCCTGCTGCTCACGGCGCGCCCCGACGCCGGTACCAGCCCGCCCTGGTGGCAGCGGCGACCGGTCGTGGAGCTGCCGCTGCGGCCGCTGCCGCCGCGGGCCACGGCGGCCCTGCTCACCGGCGCGCTGGGCGGCCCGGTCGACGGGATGACGGTCCGTGGCCTGTGGCGGGCGGCGCGGGGCAACCCGCTCGTGCTGCGCCGGCTGGTCGGTGTCGGGCTCACCTGCGGCCGGCTCGTCGCCGTCCGGGACGTGTGGTCCTGGCGCGGTGCGGTCGGCGATCCCCGTCGCTGGCTCGACCTGACGGCGGTGGACGCGGAGCCGTTGCCGGACGGCGGCTCTGAGGTGCTGGAGTACCTGGCGGTGGCGGGGCCGCTGCCCGAGGCGGTCCTGCGCGCGGTGGTCGCCGGTCCCGCCCTCGACGCTCTCGTCAGCGCCGGGCGGGTCGTGCGGACGACCGGCGCCGCGGGCACGGTACTGCGCCCGGCGCACCCGCTGCAGGTGGAGGGCGTCCTGCCGTCCGTCGGGTCGCTGCGCCGCCGCCGGCTCTTCCGCGACCTGGTGCGGGCCGCCGACCCGGCGGACGGCGATCGGCCGAGAGGACCGCTGCAGGCGTGGTGGCGGCTGGAGGCGGCCGAGCCCGTCCCGCCGGCCACACTGCTGGCCGCGGCCGGGGACGCGCTCGGCACCGGGCGTCCGGCGCTCGCTGCCCGGCTGGCTCGGCACGTGCCCGGCCGCGACGGCGCCCTGCTGCACGCCGAGGCGCTGGTGGCGCTGGGCCGGGCCGGTGAGGCCGAGCGGATCCTGTGCCAGCTGTGCCTCGACCGGCCCGACGATCCGCGGGCCGCGGCCACCCGCGTGCTGAACCTCTTCTGGGGACTGTCGCGCACCGACGAGGCGGCGGCCGAGGTCGAGCGGGCCCGGCAGCATGTGCCACGTCCCGACGGCTCGGTGGAGCTCACGATCGCCGCACAGGCCGTCGCGCTCTTCACCGGCGGGGCCGGGGCGCCGGTCGACGCGCGGGGCGGCGGGCCGCTGATCCGGGACGTCGCCGAGGCGCTGGGGACCTACCTGTTGACCTTCCGCGGGCAACCGGGACAGGTGTGTGCCGAGCGCGACCCGGAACCGGCGCCGGCGGTCTGGACGGCGGTACGCATGTCGACCCGGGCCTGCCAGGCGTATGCGCTGGTCCTGACCGGCCGGCTCCGCGAGGGGCTCGCGCTGGCCCGGCGGCACTACGCGGGGGCGCTGCGGCGGTCCTGCGTCGAGGAGGCCGCGGTAGCCGCGCACGCCGTCGGCGTCGCCGAGTGGTGGTCTGGCCGGCCGGCGCGGGCACTGCCGGCGCTGCGCGAGGCGTACGCGCTGGCGGACGAGCGGACGCCGTTCCCGGTACGGGTGTTCATCGCCGGGCAGTACGCGGTGTGCCTGGCCGCGCTCGGCGAGGCGGACCGGGCCGTGCGGATCCTCGCCGCGATCGACGACCGGGTGGCCCCGGGCAGCACGCTGTGCGACCGGGTTGAGCTGGACCGGGTGCTCGTCCTCGCCTACGGCGGCCGGCATGCCCACGCCGCCGACCGCGCCGACCGGCTGGCCGAGCGGTACCTCGCCGCGGGCCGGCTCACGACCGGCGTCGAGTGCGCGTACCTGCACGTCCGGCTGGCACCCGCCCGGTCCGCGGCGGCCGTCCGGCGGCTGCGGGACGCCGCTGCCCGCTGCGACAGTCCGCTGTTCGACCTGTTCGCCGAGCACGCCGAGGCGTTGCTGCGCGGCCGGGCGGCGCCGCTGCTGCGGGTGGCGGACCGGTTCGACGCGCTCGGGTATCACGGCTTCGCCCTCGAGGCCGCCGCCGCGGCCGCCCACGGCCCGGCCGCGCCGGCGGCGGCGAATCGGGCGCGGCAGCGGGCGGCCGAGCGCTGCGCCGGCCACGCGCCGCCGTGGTTGCCGTCCCCCACCGCCTCCGCCCGGCTGACCGCCCGGGAGCGGGAGGTGTGCGAGCTCGCCGCCGCGGGGCTGCGCAACGGCGAGATCGCGCAGCGGCTCGGCATCTCGGTGCGTACCGTGGGCAACCTGCTGCAGCTGTCCTACACGAAGCTGGCGATCGGCAGTCGCCGGCACCTCGCCGAGCGGCTCGCGCTCGCCCCGCTGGCAGCCGGCGGCGGGTGAGGCCCGCCGCCGGCCCGCCGCGTCACTGGCTGAGCGCGGTCGCCTCGGTGATGCTGGCCCAGCCGTTGCCCTCGGCGTTGTTCCACCACGCGTACTTCACGTAGCGGGCCTGCCGGGCCGGGAACGTGGTGACCTCGGGCTGCAACGTCTTGCCGCTGCTGCGGCCCTCCCACGCCTTCACGTAGGTCACGTTGTCGACCGATGTGTAGATCGTGTAGTCGTTCCACCGCACGTCACCACGATGCCACGCCACCCCGGCACCACAGATGCTCCGCTGAGCACCCAGATCGACCGTCAGGAACGCCCCGAAACCGGAACCCGACCAGCGCGTCGTCAGGTTGCCGTCGACCGCGTTCTGCGGCGGGTTGATGGCCTCATAGGTGCTGGCCGACACCCCCGCCACCGGCTGCGCGCGGTTGCAGGGGCCGCCGCCCGAGCGGGCCGGGTCGACGTCGGGGAACGTGGCGCGCTGGTCGCCGATGCGCAGTGCGTCGTAGTACATGGTCCGCTGCGTGGTGTCCGACGGGTTCGTGCTGCCGGGTTTCCAGTCCCACTTGTAGATGCCGAACTTGAAGTACGGCGAGCCCTGCGAGTCGGCGTGCGTGCGGCCCTGGAAGCCAAACTTGTACACGCCGTCGCGCCACACCTCCAGCAGCCCGCCTCCGTCGGTGCGCCAGACGACGTGGAACACCCAGTCGGTCCAGGTGCCCGTGCTGTAGGCGTCGAGGTCCACTTTCTGCGAGCGCAGCGGCATGTCGAGCATCCACCGGCCCTTCTCGGTCATCAGCGCCAGCGGCGGGGAGCCGCCGCTGCACCGGCCCGCGTCGCACTGGTGCCACTGGCTGACGATCTCCGGCGACCGGTCGTACACCCACGAGGTGGGCAGGTAGATGCTGAACCCGTACCACCGCTCGACGTTGGCCGGCTGGTTGTCGTACTGGTTGAGCTCGGAGCGCTTGCCGTTGGAGACGATCGCGTCGTCCTTCTTGAGGTCGAACTTGGCGGCGTATCCGCCGTCGCGCTTCACGTCGCTGACGATCTGGATCGAATCGGTGCGGGCGGCCTGCTTGATCCAGCCGGGCGGGGGCACAGTACGGTCGGCCGGATCCTCGAAGTTGAGCGTCTCGAACACGCCGACCGGGTCGGCCTGGGCCGGGGCCGCGGGCGACACCAGCGCCAGTCCGGCCGCGGCCAGACCGCACGCCAGCAGCGCCCGCAGCGGCCGCCATCGTGATGTCATCGGGGGGTACCTCCTCTGTGAGTGTTCGCTGTCGAAGGTGTCGGGCGGCTCAGTGGCAGGCGACCGGGCCACCCTGATCGCGCGTGGCGCCGTCGATGTCGACGAACCGCCACATGTATTCGTTCGTGCCGAGGTCGAGGCGCAGGACGCCGTGGGTGCCGGCGATGCGCCGCTCGCTGTTGGCGACGGTGGTGCCGAACGGGCGCAGGCCCGCACCGCCGGTGCCGACGACGAACTCGCGGATGCCGGCCGGGGACGCGACGCCGTCGGGGCGCTGCGGCGCGAACCGCTCGTAGTCGTGGTCGTGGCCGTTGAGGACCAGGTCGGCGCCGGCGGCGTACAGCGCGTCCCAGAACGGCTTCACGTTGGGGAAGTTGCCGTGGCCGCTGCCGGAGCTGAACTTCGGCCGGTGCCAGTAGGCGGCGATGCAGGGCTTGGTGGTCGCGGCCAGGTCGGCCCGCAGCCAGGCTAGCTGGGCGCCGCCCTCGTTGCGGTCGTACTCCGAGTTGAGCGACACGATGTGCCAGTTGCCGAGGTCGAAGCTGTACCAGCTGGCTCCCTGGGGCTTCGCCGCCGGGCCGAAGTAGCGGAAGTAGCCGTCGGCGCCGGTCACCTCGTATTCGTGGTTGCCGGGCGTGGGGTGGAACCGTCCCTTCAACGGACCCCACGTCTTGTCGAAGTACCGCAGGAAGTCCTCGTAGGTGTCGTTGCCGTTCTGCTGGTCGCCCAGCCCGAGGATGCGCGCCGGGTTGATCTGCCCGGTCAGCGCCGCCGTACGGGCGGTCGGGCAGTCGGCGGTCACGCACGTCTGCGAGATGTCACCGACCGCCACGACGGTCTGCGTGCCGCCCGTGGCGTCGACACCGAGGACCGCGGCCTCGCTGATGCTGGCCCACAGGTGCTGCGAGGCGTTCTGCCAGAAGGCGATCCGGACGAAGCGCGCCTCGTGCGGGGTGAACGCGTAGGTCTCCATCGCCCGCGTGGTGCCGGTGCTGCGGCCCGCGTTGACGTTGCGGTACGTCGTGCCGTCCGCGGACGTGTAGACGGTGTAGTCGTTCCAGCGCTCGTCACCGCGGAACCACGCCACCTGCACCGCGCACAGGGTGGCCCGGGCGGGCAGTTCGAGCTGGAGGTAGGCGCCGAAGCCGTAGCCGGACCAGCGGGTGTCCAGATTCCCGTCGACGGCCTGAGCGGGTGGGTTGACATCCTCGTACGTGCTGGCGCTGACCACCGACGGCGTCTGCCGTGTGCCACAGCCGGTCACGGCGGATGCGGCGAGCGGGTCGGCCGGTGGCCGGGCGTGTACGGGGGCCGCGGCCGCGAGCACCACGACGATCGTGAACAGGACGAACAGGGGTCGACGGAGCATGGTCCCTCCTGCGCGGCGGATTCGACCACCCCGCGACACCTCGCGGGCGAGCGGTCACCGACAGGACCAGAATCGAGGTGCTCCGATCCGGACGCATGAGTAGATGACACTCAAACGCGGCTGTCGCCTCGCCGTCCGACCCACGCTGGCATCTTGACCAATGCACCTTGAGGACAGGCGCAGTGCCGGGTTCCGGTCACTGCGCCTGTGCCTGGCTGCCTCGGCGTCGAACCGGGCTACGGCTGCAGCGGCAGGGTCACGCAGTTGGAGATGGCCGGGATGCCGGCCAGGCGGTACGCGAGCCAGTCCACGGCCGTTCCCTGGTCCGCGAGCAGCGGTCCGAAGTGGTTGAGCAGCGCGCTGCCGACCCCCGGGAGGTCGATCGGGGCGTAGACGACGTTGCCGCCGAGGCGGCACCAGGCCACGGCCATCGCGCGCGCCTGCGCGTGTGGCACGAGGTTGTCGTTCACGCCGGTCGCGACCCGCACCACACCGGCCGGTTTACGAGCGCCGATGAGCTGGCTGTCGATGAACGCGCGCAGGCTGGGTTCGGCGCCGATGATGTCGGCCACGGATGCACCGTTGGTCGTCCACGTCGAGCTGCGTTTGCCGGCGTACGTGAGGATCGCGTCGCCGACGCACATCGTGGACAGGTCCTTGAGGGTGGCGCGTCCGGCGTCGTTGAGGTACCCGTCGACCAGCGGCGCCAGGGCGGGCTCCGCCTGGAGGAACCCGTTCACCGACCAGCCCAGCGCGCCCAGCAGCTCGCTGCCGTCGATCGCCGCGGTAACGTCGGCGAGGTTGGCCGGCGGTGCCCCTGCATACGTGGCTTTCAACGCGACGTCTGGCGCGTAGGACGGCTGGAGCTCCGCTGCCGAGGCCGCCGCACCGCCACCCTGGCTGTACCCGTAGAAGCCCACCGCGGATCTCGCGCTGATCGAGGTGTTCGGTAGCGCCTTGGCGGCTCGCGCCGCGTCGAGCACGGCATGTCCCCCATCGACGCGGTTGACGTAGGTGTGCAACCGGTCGGTGGTCCCGAGTCCCACGTAGTCGGTCTGCACGACGGCGATGCCCTTCGCGAGCAGCCGGTACATGGCGAGGATCTCGTAGCCGACCGACACCGTGCTCTGCTCCTGGCCGATGCCCAGGATCAGGCCTTTTTGCAGTGCGAGAGAGGTCGAGCACTGGTCACCCTGCCCCATCGTGCCGGGCGCGAGGACCACCAGCGGACGCGGTCCCAGCCCCAACCAGGGCGCTGCCGGCTCCAGGTAGGCGCCGGTCACGGCGACGGGGTTACCGGCGGAATCGGTGGACTTGTACATGATCCGTCGCGCGTTGCCGGGCAGGGCGGAGTTGATGCCTGGCAGGTTCAGTGCGAGCTGGAACGGCTCGCTGCGGACCAGTGCGCCGTTGGCCGCGGGCAGGGTCGCCGGTGGCGTGTAGAAAGCGGGAATCGGGACGCCACGCGAGCTGACGGCGTCGGCGGCTTCCGCCGGCACGGCCGCCAGGCCCGGGGTGACGATCATCGCGGCCAGCAGGGCTGCGGAGATGCGGGTGCGCAGGGACATACGTCCGGCCTCTCAGTTCAGCGGCTTTCCCATCCGGTGCATGACACCGCGCCGGTTACCGGACAGTAACTAGGAGAATCGAGACTTCCCAGAGGGACGATCTCTCGATTAGCACCCGAGGCGCCAGGTGCCAGTCAGGCATCGTGGCGGCAGCCCGCCGTTCGTGCCGGTCCTGAAACGCCGGGTGCTTGGTCTGGGCCGGCCGCGGACACGCCCGGATCGAGGTCCTGGCCGACAAGGCGTATGCGAGCAGAGGCGGTTTGCGGAGCCACACCAGGACCAGCCAAAACACTCAGGTCCGCGCCGGGCAGTCGATAGGGAGGCAAAGAGGACGCGGAACGGAGTTAAGCGGATGGGTTGGTGGCGCGGAGCACAGGACACGGCCGTGACCGGTGCCGCAGCGACGGACGACCCGCGACTGGCTGCGGCCTTGGCGGAGTGCGACGCGTTGCGAGCAGAGGTCGAGTCGCTGCGCAGCGGACAGTCGGCCGCCATCGAGCGGTTCGAGCTGATGACCGACGCGGCCGGGATCGGCCTGTGGGACATGGACGTGGTGGCGGACGACCCGGTAAACCCAGACAATACGTTCAACTGGTCGCAGGACTTCCGTCACATGCTCGGCTTCACCGACGAACGCGACTTTCCGAACATCCTGTCCAGCTGGGCGTCGCGGCTGCATGCCGAAGACGTCGACCGAGTGGTGGCCGCGTTCTTGAACCACCTCAATGACCGGACCGGGCGGATCCCCTATGACATCGAGTACCGGCTGGCGCTGAAGGACGGCAGCTACCGGTGGTTCCGCGCCACGGGGGCGACGAAACGGGACCGCAACGGTGTGCCGTTGCGCGTCGCCGGGGCGCTGTTCGACATCGACAACGAGAAGACCTTGATGGCCACCGCCGAGCACCAGCTCGGCCAGCTGACCGCGTCAGCAGCGAAACTCGGCCAGGTCAGCCACGACCTCGGCGAGGCCGTGACGGCGGCCGCGGCACGTGCAGACGAGGCCGCGGCGACGATCGCCAAGCTGGACGCCAGCAGCGTCGAGATCGGCAACGTCGGCAAGCTGATCACCAGTATCGCCGGCCAGACCAACCTGCTCGCCCTCAACGCCACCATCGAGGCGGCCAGAGCCGGCAGTGCGGGCAAGGGCTTCGCCGTCGTCGCGGGCGAGGTCAAGGAGCTGTCGACCGAGACGGGTCAAGCAACTGAGCAGATCGAGGTGCAGATCAAGGAGATCCGCTTCCAGACCAGCGAGGCGGTCAAGAGCATCCAAGAGATCAACGCCACCATGCAGGCGCTGCGCTCCACCCGGGAGGCGGTGGACTCCCTCGTCCAGGAGCAGAACGTGACAGCACCGCAGTTCCGTTAGCCCGCAGCTCGCCGGGCTCGATTGGTGGGCGGGCGCTCTGCAGCGATGCAGCGAACGCCTCCAGCACCATGGCGATTGCGTACTCGATCGACGAGGTGTTGAGCAGGCGGTTCATGCGGTGAGTGAGCCCCTGCGGAGGCCGAAGAAGCGGGTGAGGCCACCGTGGACAGCACGATCGGGGCGACGGCGTAGCGCTGCCAGAGCCGGGACCTCACCAACCGGCGGGCTCTACGTGCAGCGGACCGCGTCTCAGCAGTACACCCTGCCGAAGTGCTGGATGATGAACGCGTTGGACGTCTTGGTGGCGCTCTGCCGTTCTGCGGGTCTGTGACCGTCACCGAGATCACCGGGTGGCGCTGAGCTCATTGCAGCATCGGTGCCCACCAAAATGTGGTGGGCACCGATGCTCACTGTCATCCACTCAAACCGCGGAGACCCTTCGCATTGAGGCGACGCCGCAATGCGAGTCTCAACGTCGTTCGCCGGCCCACCGTCAATAGGAGAACTGTCGGACCGACCAGGCGATGACGGCCACTAGCGGCACAGCGCAAATCAGCAATGCACCCGCGGGCGACACACCGACGATGCCGAGAGCGCAGCCGAGGACGAACTCCACTACGAGGGTCGCACCGACAACGGCGCGAATCTTTGCAGGTGTCGCTCCGGTCAATCGGGGTTTCCTCATCCGCCGCCTCCTAGATCAGGTCAGCGCGACCATCGCGCAAATGCGACATAGACCAGATCAGCACATCCACGACGAACCCTTGCAAGCGGGCCACCACCCATTCTTTCTCCACAACCGACCGAGAGCGTAACCTGCACCTGCTGCGGCACCGAACGCTCCACCGATGATCACTCCGACTGTCCCACCTGCAACACAGCCGGCCAGGATCGTGGCGAGGCAGCCGATGCCGCCCCCGATCACTGCGCCAGCGGTGCCGAAGGTGGCGATCATGGTAACGACATATTCGAAATCGTCCATGCTCGGAGGGCTCTTGATCTGGCTTGGGCCATACTCGAACTCGCTACAGCCAACAAAGCCACAAACAAAGCCCGAATTGCCCGAAACGGTACCTGATGCCGTTTTCATGGTGGTTTGCTGCTGCTTCTGATACATGACTTGCTTCTCGTTGTACGCCTCGCAGGCGCGGGCGGTCATGCCGGCGCAGAGCTGTTGCTGGACCGACAGGCCCGGCTTCGACTTGAGCGGCT
The DNA here is from genome assembly GCF_050936335.1 of Dactylosporangium sp. CA-152071. Classification (NCBI taxonomy): domain Bacteria; kingdom Bacillati; phylum Actinomycetota; class Actinomycetes; order Micromonosporales; family Micromonosporaceae; genus Dactylosporangium; species Dactylosporangium sp. CA-152071. The sequence goes on from NZ_JBNJMZ010000002.1 coordinate 1,333,876, forward strand.
TGCCGCGGTAGCAGCTGCCGTCGCCGCCGCAGATCTTCTTGTTCTTGGCTGAGTGCTTCTTGTCCACGCCGTTGCCCCAGAACGGGTTGCCGTGCGAGTAGTCCTCCTTGGTGCCTCCGAGGCCCTGGCCGCAGTCCTCCGGGCCGGAACAGGTGCGCAGGCCGGTCGGGTCGCTGTTGGTGACGGGGTTTGCGGCGGCGTACACGTAGCCGTTGATCTGTAGCGGGTCGTTGTGGTCGGTGATCGGGTCGTCGGAGATGAATCTGCCGGTCAGTGGTTCGTACTCGCGGGCGCCGATGTGTGTGAGGCCGGTGTTGTCGCGGGTGCCGCCGATGAACCCTTGGGTGTTGGGCCAGGTCGGGTCGGTGCCGCGGGGGTTGCCGAACGGGTCGGTTTTGCGCCGGGTGGCGGTCTGGCTCACCGCGTCGATGGCGAGTTGTCCGCTGCCGTGGTGGTCTGCGGCGATCCAGGTCAGGCCGGCCGGGGTGCGGCTGGCGACGCCGTAGTAGCGGGTGCAGGTGACGGTGCCGGCGACCTTGCGCAGTTCGTAGCCGGGCAGGTACACCGTGGCCCCGGCGGGGTCCTTGGCGACGAGGCGGGTGCCGTCGGCGTCGTAGATGTAGCTGCTGGTTCCTGCGCTGTCGGTGGCAGTGGCGAGGTGACCCTCGTTGTCCCACGTGAGGGTCTGGCCGGGTTTGCCGGTGATGTTGCGGGTGAGGGTGTTGCCGGCGTTGTCGTAGGTGTAGCTGTCGGTGCCGGCGCTGCCGCCGGTGGCGGTCACGTTGGTGAGGGTGTGCCGCTTGCCGGTGGCCGGGTAGGTGTAGGTGCGGGTGGTGTCGGTGCCGCCGCCGATGGCGTGGCGGGTCTCCTGGGTGCGGTTGCCGCTGTTGTAGTTGCTGGTGCCGGTGGCGTACTGGTAGCTGGTCCAGTACGGGTCGGGTCCGCCGGTCACGGCGGTGGATGGGTTGGCCTGGCAGGTCGCTGCGGTCGTGGTCCAGGCTTCGGTGAGTTCGCGCAGTGCGTCGTAGCCGAAGCACTGGTTGGACACGACCGACCCGGCGAGGGTCTCGGTGATGTTCTTGACGTTGCCGGCGGGGTCGTAGCCGTAGCCTTCGGCGAGCCGCTCGGTCCATGTGTTGGGGTTTGCGGAGTTCTCGGTCTCGGTCTTAACGCTGGTGAGCCTGCCAGTTGCCTCGTCGATGGCGGTCGTCTGCCGGACCCGTTTCGAACCGGAGCCGAGGATCTGCTGGTACATCGGGCCGAACGCCTGGTAGGTCGTCGCGGCGACGTACGTCTCCAGACCGTTGAGCGTCAGCGCGTTACCAGCGTTGTCGTAGGTGGTGGTCAGTGTCTCCGCGGGCAGGTTGCCTGCCGCCGGGTACGTCACCGTGGCGGCCGACCCGTCGACGTTGTACGTCATCGACGTGGTGTACGAGCCGTTCGGCAGCCACGGCATGCTCAGACTCGACGGGATCACCGTGGTGATACCCAACGAGCGATAGCCGTCGTCGTAGCCGGTGACGGTGCTGGTGAACGCATCGGAGCCGACGTTTCGGGTGGACGAGGTCAACTGCCCCTTGGCGAGCGTGTCATACGTCCACGACGCCCGCTTGAAACCGGTCGTACCCACCCCGTCGTACAGGCCGGTCTTGCGGCCGAGCTCGTCGTACTTGTTGGTAGTGCTGGACCCGGGACGAGCGTCGGTGACTGTCGTCGGCCGGCCGCTCAGGTCGTAGCTGATGCTTGTCGTGCCCTTGTCCGGGTCCGTGGTGGAGTCGACCTGGCCGAGTCGGTTGTAGCTGATGGTCCAGGTGTTGCCGGACTGGTCGGTACTGGTCCGCAGCCGGTCGAGGCGATCGTAGGCATATGCGGTGGCGTGGTAGCTGCCGGTGGGTGCACCGCCGAGGTACTGGCGCAGTTCGGTGGTTTTGCCCCGGCCGTTGACGTACGTCGTCGTGGGGGTGCCCCCGGCGGGAGGTGTGACGGTGGTGAAGTTCCCGTCGTAGGAGGTGGTGGTCTGCCACTTCAGGGTGTTGACGGAGTACAGCGCGTCGATGGTCTGCCGCTGCAGGCTGTCGTAGGTGTAGCGGTGCTGGTTCTTGACACCGGAGTCGGTGTCGGCGAACCCGACGAGGGTCGCGGCCGGAGGGCTGGCGTTCCAGAAGATGGTGCTCTTGGCGCTGAGGCCGCGCCCGTCGTACTGGGTGTCGGTGACGATCCGTCCGCCGTTGGCCTGCGGGGCGGGTCGCTGCTGCTGCCGTTGCCGCAGGTTGCCGTCGTACAGGTCGTAGCTGGTGATCCCGTTGCCGTTCGGGCCCAGCTTGGTCGTGGTGATCGAGCTGGTCGTCCCTGCGCCCGAGTAGAGCGTGTAGGCGTAGTGAAGGTCCGCAGCACCGGTGGCGGCGCGGTTCAGCCACACGTCGGTGAGCCGGCCCAGGGGGTCGTACACCGCGGTGGTGATCTTGTTGTTGGCGTCTTTCACCGTGACCGGGACGCCGCGAGCACCGTCCGACGTCACGGTCGTGACGTGGCCGAGCGGGTTCGTGGTCGCCGTCGTTGTCACGGGGGCGTCCGCAGCCGGGGTGTACTGCGTGGTGGTCTTGTGCGCGTTGTCGTTCATCGGGTCACGGGTCCAGACGACCCGGCCGTAGGCGTCGTAGCCGGTGTTCGTGGTGTTCTGCCACTGCGGAGACGTCCCCGTCGCCCCGTTGAACGCGTCGACCCTGGTGACGAGGCCTTGGCCGACCGGGCCGGTGCCGGTGGTGTTGCCGTCGTAGTAGGAGAACGTCCCGGCGAGGAAGTCGTTGCCATCGACGATCGTGCAGGTGGTCTGGATGTTTGTGCGCTGGTAGTTGACATGGTAGCGGCCGTTGGCCGGGTCGACGCTGCGGTCGGCATAGGTGATCTCGGTGCAGCGGTCGTCGTTCGGGTCGGCCTCGTCGCCCCAGTCACGGATCAGGGTGGGCAGCGTGTAGCTGTCCGTGGTGGTGGTGGTCTTCGTCCACCGCCACCCCTCGACCCCGGCCGGGCTGGTGATGTGGGTGCGGGTGCGGGTCTCGACCTCGGCGAAGTTGTTCGCGACCAGATTTCCCATCCCGTACGCCAGGTCTCGCATCGCGACCGTGCCGTAACCGTATGAGTGCAGCGTCGAGGAGTACGCCAGCCCACCCGGCCGGAACGACGTGTCCTCCCGCAGCTTCCCGCGCAGCACGTTGACGTCGGTCGTGGTGCCTTGCGAGTCGGTGACGGTGACTGTCCGGGCGCCGCCGGTGGCGCTGGCCCGGTCACCGTGCAACCCGCGGTAGTACAGCGCCGAGGACACCGTCTGCGTGCCGCCGACCGGTCCCGTCGTGGTGGTGACGTCGGTGTAGCCGCGCCAGTCCGACCACGACCGCCGCGACAGTGGCGACGTCTCGGACGGGTCGTGCCCCCACAGCACGTTCGTCGAGGAGTGCGTGAGGCTGTAGCTGTAGCTGGTCAGCACCGGTGGCGCGGTCGCGTCCGCCAGGTCCGACTGCTGCACCGCGGTGACCACGTACTTGTGGAACCACCCGAACCCGGCCGTACCGCCCTCCGGCGACCAGTACTGCGGGAAACATCGGTAGATGTTGTTGTTCGCGCTGCCTTCGGGGATGCTCGTCGGGCTGCAGTCCGTTCCCGCGTAGTACACCGTCAGCAAACCACCGGTGCCGTTCTCGATGCTGCTGAGCCGGAACCGGCGCAGCTTGAGCACACCGGCGGCGAGGTTGTAGTCGACCCGGTTGTCCAACGCCCCGCCACCGAACGCCATCGGCGGCTCCGACAGCGACGTGCCGCCCTTGAACCCGGTGTGCTGCAACCCCTCCAACCACAGCGCCGCCGGACTGGCATCGCCCGGGTTGAGGAAGTCGTGATCGAGGGTCCACTGATCGACGGTCTGATACGTGGCGGTGGCCGGATCCGTCAACACCTTCGTGGTCACCGACGCCAGCGCCCACTGCATGAAATACGAGGGGCTGGTCAGGTTCGGACACGACGACGCCACACAGTACTTGTCCCACGGCACGTCGATCGAGCAGGTGCCGACATCGTTGCACCGCGCCTCGATGCCGAAGTCGACCCGCATCGGCGCCGGCTTGCCCGGCGCACCCTCCGAACCCTGCCGGGTGCCGTACTCGATCCGCACCGGGTACACGTTGACGTCGTAATCCGCGACACCGTTGTTGTTGTTGTGGCCGTACTTCGCCGTGGTCTTCTGATAGAAGATCGTCTCGCTGTTCCCGCGCGGGTCCACGATGTAGTCCAGGTTCCACCGGTACGCCTGCGGACACGACGACGCCGCATACCCACCCTGTGCCGCCGTCTTGTAGCACGGCTCCCCACTGTTGTTGCCGTACACCGGCACGATCCCCGTGGAGTACGTCTGCGCCGCCGTCGCGCTGTAGGCCCCGCCGTGACCGAAGAAGTACTGCGTCCCGTCCGGCGACATCACCTGCCAGAACTCGCCGTCGTTGTCGTAGTTGACCGCACCGGTGTACTTCCGGAAACTCCACCCAGTGTGGACCGCCGACTTGTACTCACCGGTGGCGCTGTCCCGCACCAACTGCCCCGACACGCCGTCCATCACGATCGAGATCGGCTCGTTGTCACCGTTCGCCGACGTCCAGCACAGGTCACCGGTGGCGTTGCCGTCATCGGCGCAACCCCGGTAGGACCGCTCGATGTAGCCGAGATCGAGGTCCCAGCCCTCACCGACCCACGACGCCTGCGCGTTCGTCGCCACCGTCTTGCCGTCCACGCCGCCCGAGCTGTACTGCAGCTGCAGATTCGGGGTGGGACCACCCAACGACGGCGGCACCTGCAACGGCACGCTGTACGTGAAGTCACCCGACGAACCGCCCTGCGACCACGACGCCGACGGCGACAACGAGGTCTTCGACCAGTCACCCGCCTGCGACGCCGAGCCCGACGTCAACGCCAGCACCGCGCCCGCAGACCCCGAGCCGGCCGACTTCGACCCGCCCGCCACCGCTGCCGGGTCACCCGGCAGCGACACCGAGTCGAACGACACCCGCTTCGACACCGGGTTGTTCACCGACTTCAACGGCGACTGCACCTGACACTGCGGCGATGCCGGCGTGCTCGTCGCGCACGCGGGCAGCGACACCAGCCGCAGCCGACCGCCGTAGTCACCGCCATATCCCGTCGCAAACGCGGCATAGTCCAGGTCCAGCCCCACCGACCCGGACCTCGCGGCACCGTCCGCCCGGTTCACCGTCAGCACCACGCCCTTGACACCCAACGCCGCGGCCACGTCCTGGCCAAGCACCGACACCCGCACCTGCGACACCGCCGCAGCGCCGCTCTGCGCGGCCTGCTCCCCCGCGGTACGCGGCTCGGACACCGGACCACCGGCCCGGACCATCACCGGCAACCCACCCGGCGCCACCACGGTCCCCTGCTGCTTCGCCTGTGCCTGGGCCGTCCCGCTCACCGGCACCACCGCCGACCCAGCAACCGGCCACACGGGCGCCGGCACCTTCCCCAGCGCCGCCTTGTCGGACTCAACCCCCGGCCGGGCGCGGCCCGACACGCCAGACACCGCGACCGACCGCGCTTGAGGATTCACCACCCCCGACGGATTGGCGGGTGCCGCCTCGGCGGCCTCGTGGTCGATGCTGTCCAGCCCGCCCAGCACCAGCAGCGCAGTCAGGGCGAGGGTCACCGGACGGAACGCCCGGAACCAGCTCAGCGCACTGAAGACATACGAACGCCAACGTGTCGGCAACGTAACTCCCGTCAGCTACATACGAACATGAATGTGCAGGCCGCCGGCGTTCCTCGCCCCCAGCGCGAATGCTTGCCCGGGGGCGAGGATTTGGGCCGAGCGGCCGCCGGCGATGGCGTGCGGCGACCCAGCGGCCGTCCGCGACGCGGAGCGATGGGCCAGCACGTTCTGCCGCTTCATCGCACCCCCCGTTCGCCTTGCTGCCGCCACCAGCGATCAAGGCGATCGATGTCAGTCTGTGGGCAAGCACGGCAACGGACGTTGCCTATCCGGACCACGTTGTTGTCGATGCGGTCCGGATTCGCTCATGGAGCCCGGACCCGCGGGTTGCCCCATGAGGTCTCGTCGGCGCCGGTCGCGTCCAAGCTGTTGCCGAGGTTCCAGCCCGGCTGCATGGCGGCGACCGCGGCCATGGCGTCGCCCGGCTGCGGCGGCGTGCTCGCGCTCGGGCTCGGTGAGGTGCTGGCGCTGGTACTGCTGCTCGGTGAGGCCGACGTGACGCTTCCGGTGCAGGCCGTGCCGTTGAGCGTGAACGACGCCGGGAGCAGATTTGCTGCCGGTCCACGACCCGTTGAACCCGGACGACGCGGTGCCGTTCGTCGCGATGGCGCCGTTGTGCCCGGCGTCTTGTCGCCGCGTCAGTTCCTCGCCCGGTACTCACTCGGAGACATCCCGTACTCCTCTCGAAAAATCCGACTGAAATGGGCGGTGGAACCGAATCCCCAGCGGCTTGCGATGGCGTGCACGGGCCGGTCACGCAGTCCTGGATCGGCCAGATCCTTCCGGCAGCGCTGCAGCCGCCGGGTGCGGATCATCTCGGCCACCGGGGTTTCAACGGTCCGGAAGAGACGCTTCAGCGTGGTCATCGAGACGTTGTGCGCCGCGGCGATCATCTGCGGACCGAGGTCCGGTCTGCCGAGGTTGGCGTCGATGAACGCGTCGATGCGGGTGCGCAGGACTGCCTGCTGGACGTTCCTTGACAACGATTCCGCGACGTCGAGGTGTTGTGCGAGCAGCGCGGTGATCAGGTTGAGCGTGTTGCCCGCGAGGAGCGTGGCGTCCGACGTGTCGTACTGCTCAGGGTGGGCGCTGATCTGCCGCAGGTGCTGCGCCAGCAGGATGCCGATCCCTCCGGTTGACGGCAGAGGCATGCCGAACAGTCGGCTGACCTTGTCGTGCGGGATGGGCAGCCGTACGTGCGGAATGACCACGACGACGGAACCCGCGGGCTCCGCCGCAACGGTCCGGACGCCGTGGGACGCCACGTAGGGTCGGGAGGAGGTGAGCAGCGTGAAGTGGCCCGGCTGGATGGCCGACTCGCACCGGTCCTGCTCGACCGTGCCGGAACCCGATGTGAGCAGCGCCAGATGGTACTGCTGAGGGTCGGAGCGGCGGATCAGTTTTGCCGTCCGCCGGGTGGTCAGCGATGGAAACCGCAGCGTCGTGAGGGTGAGCGCCCCCAGACTGCTCATCCGCATCCGGGCATCGAAGTCGTGGGCGCGCGTGCTGCTGATCTGGTTGGGCGCGACCTCCTTGGCCACGAGGTCCGCCCAGTAGTCGAATCGCTCGGCCGGCGGGAGCGAGGACAGGTCCACGGTGCGCGTCGCCAGCATCTTCGATCATCCCCCGCGTACTCCACGTCTCGCTCCCCGTGCCGCTTCCGCAGATCGGTGACCGTGATGATGTCCACGCCCTCCAGCCTGCGCGACGGCGCTCCGCCGCGGATCGACCGCGCGACACCTCAGTCGGTGAGCCTCCGGATCAACCGAACAGTGGATGCGCTCAACCTTCCGGTGACCTGGTCCAGGTCGCGCCCAGGAGCACCTGTTCCTCTACTGACGTGGCGTCCGTGCAGATTTCCGTGCCACGCACGGATGCCCGGCGGCGCGGCTCGGAGCACCCTGATCACCGACGCCGAAACCATCGCACCGAGCCGAGGGGCAACACCATGAACAAGGCTGTGATCAGTCTCAACACGGGTCTGGAGGATGCCGAGACGGTCACCGTCGCGTTCCTCGTCGCCGTGGGGGCAGCCGAGCAGGGACGACCGACGCTGATGTTCCTGACCAAGGAGGCGGTCCGGCTGGCCACCGACGGATTCGCCCAGGCCGTCGCCTGCGACGGTTGCCCGGCCCTGGCGGATCTCCTCGACCGGTACGCCAAGGCCGGCGGCACGTTCCTGGCGTGCCCGATCTGCGTGCAGGCCCGCAAGGTCGACCCGGCTGGGTTCCGGGGCAACGCGGAACCCGGCGGCACCGTGCAGATGTGGCAGTGGATCGGTGACGACCCTGCCGTGACCTTCAGCTACTGACGCCTCTCGGGGCCCTTGGTGAGCCTCGGTAGCAGCTGAAGCCACCAGGGGGTCGCCTTCGCCAGTTCGCCGCGCACCACCCCGTTGAGCGTCCACGCGTGATCAGCGTCGCCGGCGGTCGGTTGCGCGGCCGCGTACCCGGCGGCGTCGGCGAGCCGGGCCAGTCTGCGGGTCGGCTCGCCGACGGCGGGGAAGCGCTCCGCCGCCGCGGCGGCGACCTGCCCGGATGTCGTGGACGGTGGCCAGGCGAGGCCGGCGTCGGCGTACCGGTCGAGGGCGTCCAGCCAGGCGCCGTAGATGCGCCGGCGCGGGTCGGGCGCGGTCCGCCTGCGCCGTCTGACGAGGCCCCGCGAAACGGGGCGGGCGGCGAGCAGCATGACGGCGACGCCGGCAGCCAGTCCGGCAATGATCCACTGTGGACCGTTGCCGGCCGCTGGTCCGCCGGTTGCCGAGGAGTCCACTGTGGAGTCGCCGGAGGGTGCGGTCAGGGGTGCCGGGGTCGTGGTGGGTGCGGGCTCGACGGGTTCGTCCTGCTCGGCCGGCTGCGGCTCCGGCGCACGCTGCCGCGAGCCCGGCGTCGGGTAGAACCCGACCCATCCGGCGCCGGCGAAACGGACCTCGGCCCAGGCGTCGACGTCCCGTTCGGTGATCTTGCCGGGTGTCGACGGGCGGAAGCCGACGACGACCCGGGCGTCGTAGCCGAGGGCCCGGGCCATCAGCGCGTACGCCGACGCGTACTGTTCGGCGGTGCCTGAGTGGCTGGTCAGCAGCCGGTCGATCTGGAACAGGCCGTGGCCGGTCGGTGGCCGGTTGGACGAGCTCACGGAGAAGCCGCCGTCGAACGCGAGCTGGTCGGCGAGCCGGCGCAGCGCCGGGTATCCACCGTTCGCGCCGGCCAGCCGGGTCGCGTGACCGACGAGTGTCGCGGGCGGCCGTTCTCCGGTGTACGCGGCGGGTATGTCACCGGCGAGCGCGGCCGGGTCGGGCTCGGTCACCAGGCTGCGGACCGTGTACTGCCGCGGAACCGGGCGGCCGGCCGGCATGACGACGTCACCGGTCTGCGTGTCGACGCCGAGCCCGGTTTCGGAAACCTGGACCGGTCGGCCGGTCGCGACGAGCCAGCCGAACGTGCCGGGGTCCTCGACGTGCACCTCGTCCTCGACGGTGACGCCGTCCCGGTCGGGGGCCGGCAGGCGGGTCCCGGCACGGCGGTACGTGGCGGCGCTCGTCCAGTACGTCCCGTCGAACCGGTCCAGCGTCGCGAACCGCAGTCGCGTCGAGGGCTGCGCCGACCGGACGGTGAGCCGCAACGTCAGCTTGCCGGACCTGAGGGCGGGGTACTGGGCGAGCGGGCTGGTCCCCTCCCGTGGCTGGACGGTCTGGTCGGCGAGGAGCCGCAGGTCGACCGGTTCCGGGTCACCGGCGAGGGTCAGCAGCGGCGTGGCGAGCAGTCCGCCGATGGCGCCGATGGCGGCGAGGGCCAGCAGGGCGACCGGTGGCAGCAGCCGGAATCCGGCGGAGGCCGCCGAGACCGGTCGGCGTTCGCGGGCGGTCATCGCGAGCAGCCCGACGGTGACGGTGACGAACGCCGGCGCGAGCCAGGTGGCCGGACGGCCCGGGACGGCGAGCAGGACGGCGATGCCGGTGCCCAGGACCGGGGCGATCAGCGACCACCCGGCGGCGGTGCGGCGCAGCGCCGGTTCGACCGTGCCGATCGCGACGAGCCCGGCGAACAGCGTGCAGGCCGCGAGCTCGGCGCCGTCGGGGTCCAGCGGCGGGATGCTGGTCAGCAGCCGGAACGGGCCGGCGGCGAGCTCCGCCGGAGACCGCCCGAAGATCAGCAGCACGTACCCGGCGAGCGCGGCGAGCGCGATCGTCAGCCTGGTGACCGGCGGGACGCGCCGGGCCTCGCCGGACGCGGCCGTCACGAGCAGACACGTCAGCGGCGCGAGCGCGACGGCGCCGAGCATCGGCAGCGCGTACGCCGGTTCGGTCAGCGCCTCGACGCCGGTCCGCCCGTATGCGGGCGCCAGTGCGACGACCGGGGCGAACGCGAGCAGTCCGGCCAGTCCGGCGCGCGGCAGCGCCGCGCCGGGCTTCCTCGCGGCGGGGCCTGTCACGGCCGGTCGGGTCGCCGTTTCGGTCACCGTCCACCGCCGAGCCGGGTGTACGCCTGCGCGGCCACCTCGGCGGTCGGCGCGGAGATGATCGAGACCCCGGAGCGCAGCGACGTCCCGGTCGAGTCGCCGATCTGCACGAGCACGATGCGGGCGTACCGTCGCCGCTGCGCACCCAGGAGCGGGACGAGCCCGCCCGGTTCACCACTGACGACGACGATCGTCCCGCCGCCGGGCGTGCCGCGGACCATCGCGAGCAGTCCGGTTTCGTCGCCGCCGTCCTGGACGGCCGCGGCGAGCCGGTCGAGCGCGGTGACCGGCGGCGGGTCCGTCGGCGTGCTGCACAGCAGCGTGACCGGGTGGCCGCCGCGGCCGGCGGCCGACACCACCGACGCGGCGAAGGCAACCGCCTCCTCGAACCGCTCCGGTGACAGCACCGCCGCGCGGGTGTCCAGCAGGACCGTGGTGGACGGTTCGGTGGTGTCGACGCGGTCCTGCACGACGAGGTCACCGACGCGGGCCGTGGTCCTCCAGTGGATCTGCCGGAAGTCGTCGCCGGCGCGGTACTCCCGCAGCGACGCGAACGCGGTCGAGCCGTGCTGCGCGCGGTCGATCATCTCACCCTCGAAGTCGACGGCGACGCCGATCGGCAGTGCCTTGAGCGGGTGGATCTTCGGGTGCACCCAGATCCACAGTGCGGGGGCGAGCGGCTCGCCGCGGCGGACCAGCCCGAGCGGGTCGCGGCGTTCCAGCCGGACCGGTCCGAGCGCGATGACGCCGCGGCGGCGGGTGCTGATCTCGTACGAGTCGTCGAACCGCGCGCCGGGCGCCAGCGGCGGGACCGCGATCCGCTGCGGTTCGCCGTCGAAGGAGTCGAGGACCTCGAAGACGCCGGTGGGCAGCCGGCCGGCGTTGACGACCGTGACGTCGGCGCGAACCGCGTCGCCGACGGTCAGCCGGGTCCGGGTGGCGGCACGGGTCACGTCGAGGCAGGCCGGTAGGAGTACCAGGGCGACCGCGCCGAGCAGCAGGGTCAGCCCGGCGACGCCGATCCCGACGAGCGCCGGCAGGCCGGCGGTCAGGCCCGCCGCGGCCAGCACGCCGCCGCCGAGCCCGACGACCAGGCCCGTGCCGGTGGGTCTCATCGGCGTCCGGCCACCTCCGGCACCGGCACCGGCACCGTTTCGAGGACGTCGCGGAGGATGTCGGCGGGGTGGACGCCCTCGATCTCGGCCTGCGGGCGGACCAGGAGCCGATGGGCGAGCGCGGCGACCGCGACGGCCCGGACGTCGTCGGGGACGACGTAGCCGCGTCCGTCGGTCGCGGCCCAGGACTGCGCGGCGCGCAGCAGCGCGAGGCTGCCGCGGGGACTGACGCCGAGCTGCAGCCGCGGGTCGGCGCGGGTCGCGGCGGCGATGCGGGCCACGTAGTCGGCGACCTGCTCGGCGACGTGCACCTGCTGGACGTACTCGATCATCCAGCGGATCTGCTCGACGGTGGTGACGGGGGTGAGCCGCGCGGCGGTCCCGGTGCGGGAGCGGCCGAGCAGCAGGTCCCGCTCGTCGTCGACGTCCGGGTAGCCGATGCTGATCCGCAGCAGGAACCGGTCGAGCTGCGCCTCCGGGAGCCGGTAGGTGCCTTCGAGGTCGACCGGGTTCTGGGTGGCGACGACCAGGAACGGCACGGGCACCGGGTAGCTGCGCCCATCGACGGTGACCTGCCGCTCCTCCATCACCTCCAGCAGCGCCGACTGCGTCTTCGGCGACGCGCGGTTGATCTCGTCGGCGAGGACCAGATGGGCGAAGGTCGGGCCGGGCCGGAAGGAGAACTCGCCGCTGTGCTGGTCGTAGACGGTGCTGCCGGTGATGTCGGAGGGCAGCAGGTCGGGGGTGAACTGGATGCGGTGCCAGTCGGCGTCGATCGACGCGGCGATCGACTTGGCGAGGGTCGTCTTGCCGACGCCCGGCACGTCCTCGACGAGGAGATGCCCGCCGGCGAAGAAGCAGGTCAGCGCGAGACGGATGGCGTCGGGTTTGCCGGTGAGCGCGCCTGAGACGTTGCCATGGACGGCGGTGTACTGCTCGGCGAAGTAGCCGGCCGGGTCGCTTGCCTGGGACATCGGGGCACTCCTTCACTTACCGCCGGTGGCGGCCAGGCACGGGGCTGGTGGTCCGGGCGGCGGCGGCACGTCGGTCATGACGAGCGCCCAGATCTGGTAGCAGTACTCGGTCCGGGGGTCGAGCCCGCGCACCAGGTACGGCGGCGGCTGGTCCTTCGGCGCGTCGCCGATCTTCTCGCGGTCCCGGAAGATCACGTACGAGACGAAGCCGGGGATGGTGGAGGCGTCGCGGAAGTCCAGCCGGACGACGCCCGCCTGGGGTGACGTGGCGGTCACCGGCACCGGGTAGAGCTGGCTCTTCGGACCGGCGGCGCTGCTGGTCCCGGCCGTCGCGGGGGTGCCGGTGCTGTCGGGCCGGCCGGTCCAGAGGCCGACGGCGGTCGCCGCGACCAGCAGCGTCAGCAGGCCGAGGATCGGCGCCAACAGGCGCCGCCGGGCCGGTTCGGGCGCGGGCGCGGCCGGCACCGGCAGGGTCGCCCCGGCGGTGGGTTGCGGATCGTCGTGGTCGGCTGACGGGGGCCGCGGGCCGGTCGGCGTGGGGGCTTCCGGCGCGGCGTCGGACCTCGGCGCGGCGGCGCGGAAGGCGACGTCGGCCGGCCGGGCCGGGGTCGGCGGCGGCGCGTCCGGCGGCAACGTCCCGGTGTGTCCTTGCAGTGCGGCGAACCGCTCGGCGAGGGCGGCCGCGTCGGGCCGGTCGGCGGGCCGCTTGGCCAGGCAGGCCTGGATCACCGACCACACCGGGTCGGCGAGCCCGTCGGGCCGGGCCGGTTCCTCCTCCAGGTGCGCCCGCAGCAGCGCCATCGGGTGGTCGCCGGCGAACGGCCGGTGGCCGGCCAGCAGCTCGTACGCGGTGACGCCGAGGGCGTACACGTCGACGGCCGGGCTCGCGGGCCGACCCATCGCCAGCTCGGGCGCCAGGTACGCGGGGGTGCCGACGACCATGGACTGCTGGGTCAGGTCCTCGCCGCCGGCGACCTTCGCGATGCCGAAGTCGGTGAGCCGGGCCCACGGCTCGCCGCCGCGCCAGGTGATCAGTACGTTCTCCGGCTTCACGTCGCGGTGCACGATGCCGGCGGCGTGGACCGTGGCCAGTGCCGCGGCGACCTGGGCGAGCACGGTCACCGCCCGGTCGGTCGTGAAACCGCGCTTCGTCGCGCCGCGCAGGTCGAGCCCGTCGACGAGCTCCATCACGATCGCGAGGGTGTCGCCTTCGACGACGAGGTCCAGCACCCGGACAAGGTTCGGGTGGACGACGGCCCGCAGCGCGTTGCGTTCCCGCAGGAACCGGGCGACCGCCTCGGGGTCCGCCGCGTACTCCTCCCGGAGCACCTTGATCGCCACCGGCTGGCTGTCCGCGCGGCGGATCCCGCGCCAGACCCGGCCGTTGGTGCCCTGGCCGATCACGCTGTCACGGAGGTATCCGCTGCCCAGCGGCGACCCGGCCGGGGTGTAGGGCGTCGTCGGTGGCAGCGTCGGCTGAGCCGCCGGATCGTCGGTCATGATCTCCACAGTGGGGGTGTGGTCCGCAGCGGATGGGCGGTGCGACAGCACCGCGGTGTCCACACCATAGCGACTCCCGCTCATCGCACCGACTCACGGGGTTCGGTGCTCGACGACGCCGGAACCTGTACCGCCGAGTACTGTCCACGGGTGACGAGCAGACCGCGGCCGGCCGGCCAGCCGCCGGCGGTCGAGCGCGGCAGCCGGATGTCGAACAGTTCGCCGTCCACATGCGACAGTGGGTTGAGCAGCAGACCGGTCCGCGCCCGCCGGAGCATCGCCAGCCAGCCCCGGTAACGGTGCTGCTGCAGGTCGTCGGTGGTGCCGGCCGCGACGATCACGCTGCCGGCGTCGCGGGCCGTTCGTACCAGCGACTCCAGGGTCAGCGCCGCCGGGCCCTCGGCGAGCAGCTCCGCGTCGTCGACCAGCACCGCTACCGGCGTACCCACCTCCTGCAGCACGAGCGCGAGGTCGGCGGCGTCCTCGGTGCCGACGAGGGCGGCGGCGAGCCCGTCGAGGTCGGTCAGCGGCGACCGGCGCGGGCAGAGGGCCACGACGGGCGCCGGCCGCGCCACCAGCGACCGGGCGACCTGCAGCAGCGCGCCACTGCGGCCGGAGCGCTGTGGCCCGGAGATCAGGAACGCGTTGCCCAGTTCCGCCAGGTCGACGTCGACCGGGCCGAGCTGGTCACCGCCGACGCCGACGGTGACCGCGCCGACGGCCCGCGGCGCGCTGCGCAGCGCCTCGGCATCGGTGCTCGTGATCATCGACGGGAGCGGGTCGACCCGTTGGGGCAGCGCGTCGGCGGGCACGCCGTCCCAGCGGTGGCGGGTCGCCGCGCAGAGCCGGTCCAGCGCGGCGGCCTGCGCGGCGCCGTCGGGTTCCGGGTCGAGCAGCGCGACCTGCACGCTCTGCCCGCCGGGGCAGGCGATCGCCCGGCCGGGCGGCATCTCGCCCGGCGCCTCCCGCGGGTTGATCCCGTACGCGGCGAGGTCGTCACGGTCGGCGTGGGCGAGCACCAGGCGCGTCGCGACCGCACCGGCGAGCCGGTGGGTGAACCCGGACCGGTCCGTGGACAGGACGGTCAGCACGCCGGCCGCGGGGCCCCGCCGCAGCAGCGCGTCGACGGCGTCGACGAGCCTGCCACCGTCGAGCTCGGCGAACCGGGCGTGGAACGTCTCGTACCGGTCGATGATCAGCACCAGGTACGGCAGCGGGTCCCTGGAGCCGGCCCGCTGCTCGGCCAGCGACGCGTGCCCGCCGGCGGCGAGGAGCCGCTGACGCCGGCCGATCTCGGCGTCCAGGAGCCGCAGCACACGCGCCGTGCGGTCGGTGTCGTCGCCGTCCACGTACGCGCCGCAGTGCGGCAGCCCGGCGAGCCCGGCCAGGGCGTGGTTGCCCTGGTCGAGGATGTACAGGTGGACGTCGGCGGGCCCGGCGGCGCTCGCCAGCCCGGCCGCGATCGTCCGCAGCGCCGTGGACCGTCCGCTGCGGGCCATGCCCGCGACCAGGACCGGGCCGGTCGACGCGAGATCCAGCACGTACGGTCGCTGCGCCTGCTGCGACGGCAGGTCGGCGAGGCCGACCGCGACGCGGACCAGGCCGTCCACCGCGGGCCCGGCGAGATCGGCGGCGACCACGACCGGCGGCAGCGGCGGCAGCCACGGGCTGGCCGGCGCGGCGAGTCCCGCGTGCTCCGCGGCGCCCCGGATCGCGTCGACGAGGACCGCCAGGTCGGTCTCGGCCCCGTCGTCGAGCGCGGCGGGCGGCGGCGGCTGGTGGCCGAGCGAGCCGACCGTCCGGGCCCGGACGAGGACCTCCGACTCGTCGGAGTCCACCACGGCGGAGCGCGGACCACCGATCCGCGCCGCCTGCAGCAGCGCCAGGTCACCGTGGCCGGCGCGCAGGTAGGCCCGGCCCGGCAGGTGCCGGGACAGTCGCACGGCGTCGGGGACGTCCACGACGTCGCTGCTCTCGCTCGCGCTGGTGACCCGCAGGCAGATCCGGAGGTTCAGGTTGGCGCGCAGCTCGGCGGTGACCACGCCGGCCGGTCGTTGGGTGGCGAGGACGACGTGGACGCCGAGGCTGCGCCCGCGCATGCCGATCCCGGCGACGCCGGTGACGAACTCCGGCACCTCCTCGACCAGCGACGCGAACTCGTCGATCACGATCACCAGGCGGGGCAGCCGGCCGCCGGTCGTGGCCCAGTACTCGGCGATGTCCTTGGCCTCGACCTCGGCGAGCAGCGCCTCCCGGCGGCGCAGCTCGGCGCTGAGCGAGGCGAGCGCCCGCGCGACCAGATGCCCGTCGAGGTCGGTGACCATGCCGGCGCAGTGCGGCAGGTTCCGGCATTCGGCGAACGCGCTGCCGCCCTTGTAGTCCACGAGCACGACGGCGAGCGCGTCCGGCGGGTTGACCAGGGCCAGGCCCGCGACGAGCGTCTGCAGCAGTTCGGACTTGCCGGCGCCGCTGGTGCCGGCGATGAGCAGGTGCGGCCCGTCCCGGCTCAGGTCGATGCTGAACGGTCCGCCGGCGCCGACCCCCAGCGGCACGGTCGCGGACCGCCCGCCGGGACTGGCGGCCCACCTGCGGGCGACCGCCTCCGCGGTGGGTGTGTGCCCGAGCCCGGCGAGGTCGAGCAGGCGCACGGTGTCCGGCAGTCCCCCGTCGTCGTCGGAGCGGCCGCCGAGGACCCGCAACGGAGCGAGGGCGTGCGCCAGCGCGGCGGCGTCGGCCGCACTGAGCCGGTCCAGCAGCATGTTGTCCAGGACCCGCCCGTCGGGGTGCCGCAGCCGGGCCCGCGTCCCCGACGGGGAGCTGATCACGGCAGTGGCCCGGCACTCAGCCGGCAGGTCTGTCTCCTCGACGTCCACGCAGATCGCGTACACCCCCGCATCCGGACCGTCGGTGAGCAGTTCGGCCAGCTCCGGCAGCCCACGCAGGCGCCGGGCCCCGTCCGCGACCACGATCATCCGGCGGCCGGCCGGCACCGACGCGCGCAGCGCCGCCTGCCGCTCGGCCCGGCGCGCCGCCACGATCCGGCGTAGCTCGGTCAGCCGCGCCCGGGCCTGCTCCGCGTCGGTGGCGATCATCCGCTGGCACGCCAGGTCGGCGGTGTGCGGGACGGTGTGCGGCAGCCAGCTCGCCCACTCCCACTCCGGTGCCTCGTCCGTGCCGGTCAGCACCACGATCCCCAGGTCGTGCGGGGCGTGCAGGGTGCCGAGGTGCGCGATCACGGCACGGGTCGTGGCGAGGACCGCTTCCCTGGGACCGGCCAGCCCGAGCACACCGGCCGCCGCCAGGTCGACGGTGGACGGCAGGTGTTCGACGGCGGGGATGTCGAACTCACCGTCGAGGTCGACCCGTGCCGGCGCGGTGCCCAGTCCGAGCCGGACGTGCAGGAAGTCCTGGTCGGCCGGCCGGCGCTCGTACAGCCGCCGGCCGGGACCGCTCGCGATCCCCAGCAGGCGGGCCGGGTCGGGCCAGGCGTCACGGCCGGCCCGGCCCTGTTCGTCGGCGAGCCGCTCGAGATCGGTGACCAGGGCGGCCCGCGCCCGTTCGTACTCCTTCACCGCCGCGCGGTGCTCGTTGCGGCCGCTGCGCCGGTCGGACAGCACCGTCGCCAGCATCAGCACCGGCGACAGCGCCAGGAAGATCAGGAAGTAGCCGGCGCCGGGGAGCAGCTTGTACACGCCCCCGGCGATGACCAGCGGCAGCAGGATCACCAGCAGCGGAAAGCGCACCGCTCGCGGCCGCTCCGGCCGCCGCGGCACGCTCAGCCGCGCCACCGCCGCGGGTGCGCCGATGCGCGGCGGCCGGTTGTACGGGACCGTCCCGTCCTCCGCGACCGGCCCGACCGGCCCGTCGGCCGGATCGACGGGCCGGACGGTGAAGACGGTCTCGCCTGCGGAGAACACCTCGCCGGGCGCGACCTCGGCAGTGCCGACGAGCCGCACCCCGCGGTGCGCGACGCCGTTGCGGGAGCCCGCGTCGGCGATCTCGAACCCGGTCGCGGTGGGCCGCGCCGTCGCGTGGACCCGGCTGACCTCGGGGTCGGCGATCACCAGGTCGTTGCTGGGTGCCCGGCCGACGCTGACCGTGCTGCCGGCGGGGAGCGCGGCCCGCGCCGCGCCGCCCGCCCCGCCGACCGCGACCAGCTCGACCCCGTCCCGGTCATGTTCCGGACCGCCTGGTTCGGCGTCGGTGCGCAGCAGCGCGCCGATCGGCACTGTCAGGTCCACCAGCCGCGCGGTGCCGGGCAGCGGCCGGCCGGCCAGCCACAGCTGCCGGCCGGCGCAGTCCAGTGCCCGCGCGAGATCCTCGACGGTCGCCCGTGCCCCGGCCCGGACCCTCGTCGCGAACTCCCGGCCGTCCGTGGCGACCCGCACCTCACGCTCCATGCCCGTGATCCGCATGTCGCCGGTTCAGCCGCCGGCCTGCTCGAGGGCGTCGGCACGCCGCCGCACCTCGTCCGCCGCGTCCTGCAACGCCACCGACAGCCGGGTCAGCGCCGGCTCGTACTCACTGCTCCACGACGAGCGGAACCGTTCCGACGCGCCGCCCTGCCAGTACGTGTTGGCCAGTGCGGTGCGCAAATCACGCAGCAGGCTGTCGACCGTGCTGCTCTGCCGGGCGAAGTTGCCGTTCAGCGTGTGCAACTGCCCGATCTCGCCGCCGATCACCGACATGGGACTCTCCTTCGCTGGTGGACTGTTCGCCACTCAACGTAGGGACCGCGCCGGCACCGGCGACATCGGAAAGGCTCCCCAATCCCGGTGCCCCCGGCGGGTGCTCAGCGCAGCAGCCGCAGGTCGTCGCGGGTGATCAGCTCCCGGCTCAGCGCGTACTCGGCCAGGCCGACGAGTGCGTTGTGGCCGGTCATGCCGGGCACACCGGCCTCGTCGAGCCGGGCCCGCAGGTATTCGATCCGCTTCACGAGGGTCGTGCGCGGCCAGTCCAGGCGCGCGGCCGCGGCCGCGTACGTGCGAGGGTGCGGGTCGTACTGCGGCGGCTCCCGCAGGTACCCCGCGAACAGGGCCACCATCGCCAGGCGGTCCGCCGCGCTGATCACCACGGCGGCACCGACCTCGGTCGGCACGGCAGGTGTGAGTGGCTCCGCCACGGGCTCGCCGGCCGGCTGCGGTGCGGACGGCGGTGTCAGCCGCAGATCGTGCTGGGCGAGGCTGCCGTCGACGAGCACCGTGACCGGCCGCTCGACCGCGACCCGCCGGCCCGGCGGCAGGACACTGCGGAAGCCGTACTCGTCGGCGACCGCGAACGGCCGGGTGGACGACGCGTTCGTCAACCACCAGACGTCCCCCTCCCTGGTGATCGTCCCGGCGATCCGCGAGATCGCCGCGTCACCCGGGTCCAGGCAGATCGTGCACTCCTTCGCCCGCCCGAACGTCAGCCGATCTTCATCGACCAAGGTCAGCACCTGTCCACCGCGCTCAACACGCATCCGTTGGGAAACCCTTCCCGTCCGACCGCCGCTCCGATTGACCGGCATCGTCGCTATTCTCGGCCACGCCGACAAACCGAGGGAGTGCCATGTCCGGCTTCACCGCCCGGCTCAGGTCCATGCCGCTGCGCCTGCCGGGCCGCTCGTCATTGACCGGCGAACGGGTCAACCGCGCCGCCCTGGCCGTCGTGCTGTGCGGTGCCGTGATCGCGGTCGGGCTCGGCGTCGGCTACCGGTCCTCACGCGCCGCGTACGGCGACGGTGGGGCGTTCCTGCAGAAGGACACCAGGATCGTGCACGTCAATGCCGACAACCGCGACGCCGACGCCGTGGTCGCCAAACAGCTGGCGACCGGCAAGCAGATGCTCGAGGTCGTGCAGGTCCGGCCCGGCGTCGTGTACGTCGTCAACAACGACACCGGCACGGTCACCCTGCTGCCGACCGACACCCTCGATCCGAAGACCGTCGACAAGCGACCCGACTCCCAGGGCAAGCTCACCGTGGTCAGCGGCGGCGGCGACGCGTACCTCCTCGACTCGCAACGCGGCACGGTCAGCCGGCTCGACGGCACCGCCGGGCAGCAGACCCAGGTGACCGACCTGCCGCCGGTCGGCCGGGCGGTGGTCGACGGAGCCGGGACCGCCTGGGGATACGCACCCGCCTCCGGCGAGCTCGTGGAGATCGTCAAGGACAAGGTGAAGTCACGACAGCGCGTGCTCAGCGCCGGCGAACGCGCCGAGCTGACCCTCGTCGGCGGCGCACCGGTGATCTACGTACCGCACACCGGGCAGGCCGGCATGTACGGCCCGGACGGTCCGAAGCGCGTGCTCGACCTCGACGCGACGTTCGGGGTGCTGGCCGCCCCCGGCGCGGCCGCGACCGTCGCCGTCGCCGTCGCCCGCACGGGTGAGCTCGTCCTCGGCGAGTTCAGCGACGAACGGGACGTGCGCCGGATCGCGCTGCCCGGCCGCGCCGGTCACCGGTTCGGCCCGCCGGTCATCCACAAGGACCGCGTGTATCTCCCGGACTTCACCGCCCGGCACGTGATCGTCGTGCACACCGCGAGCGGCAAGGTGGAGACCGAACAACCGGTCCCCGGCCGCTCCGACTCGTTCCAGGTCTTCACCCGCGACGATCACGTCTGGGTCAACGACCCGCACGACAACGCCGTGGTGATCACCTTCGACGCCGAGGGCCGGCCCACCACCACGGACCTCACCGACGCGACCAGGCCGAGCCCGTCACCGAAGGCGTCGCCGAAGTCCTCGGGGAAGCCGTCGGCGAGCCCCAGCGGCTCCCAGCCGTCGGCCTCGGCGAGCGCGACGCCGCAGCAGCCGGTCACCCTGCCGAACCTGGCCGGCGTCGACCGCACCGCCGCGTGCGCGCGGCTGGCGCAGCTCAGCCGCCAACTGCGGTGCAGG
This sequence comes from Dactylosporangium sp. CA-152071, assembly GCF_050936335.1. NCBI lineage: Bacteria > Bacillati > Actinomycetota > Actinomycetes > Micromonosporales > Micromonosporaceae > Dactylosporangium > Dactylosporangium sp. CA-152071. The sequence continues at coordinate 1,354,572 of NZ_JBNJMZ010000002.1, forward strand.
CTCGTGGCCCAGCCGGACGGCCCGGCCGACACCGACAAGGTGACCGGCACCGACCCGCCGGCCGGGTCGCGGATCAACCCGCGCAGCACGGTGACCGTCTTCTACCGTGGGCCCGCGCAGGTGCCCGACGTCACGAAGCTGCCCGCCAGCCAGGCCTGCCGGGCGTTGGTCGCGGCGAGCCTGACCTGCCGGGAACAGGTCGGCGGGCTGGCCACCGACGGCAGCCAGGTCCGGGTCGTCACCGCGCAGAGCCCCGCGCCGGGGACGGCCGCGGCGACCGGCACGCCGGTCACCGTCACCTACCCGGACATGATCGCGGTGCCGAACCTCGTCGGGCAGCCGTCCAACGTGGCCTGCCCCACCGGTCTGACCTGCGCACCGCACAGCCTCGGCCCGGGCACCCCGGCGTACGTGGTGATCGCCCAGCAGCCGGCCGCCGGCACGGGCCTGGCGCCGGGCGCGACGGTGACCCTCGACCACTACGCGCACGGCGGCGTGGGGAACCTGGTCGGGATGAGCCCCGACGAGGCGTGCGCGAACCTCGCGCAGCAGCAGCTGGGCTGCAACCGCAGCGACACCGCCCAGATCCTGTCGCCGATCGGTGTCGTCGTCGCGCAGGACCAGCCGCCGGGCACCGCGCTCCCGGTCGGCACCGCCGTCACGATCGCCTACCAGTCGAGGACCCCGGTGCCGATGAACCGGTTCAAGGCACCGGGCGCCAGACGCGGCAACTTCCTGTCGCCGGGCGGCGGCGGGCCCGCCGGCTGGTCGCAGCAGAGCACGATCGGGCGGCTGTATCCGGTCTCGGCCGCCGGCGGCGTACCCGGCCTCATGGTCATCTACCAGTCGCACTGCGAACGGGGCTGCGGCGAGGCGGGCGGCTACTACTACTCCGCCAACCCGAACACGCAAGCCAACTGGGTCATGGACGGGCCGGCGTTCGCCTGCTTCTTCGACCAGATCCCCGGCACCGTGCCGATCCGGGCGCTGTTCCACCCGGGCGCCGCCGCGTGGGCCTGGGCGGAGCCCGGCAGCGGCGAGTACAACGCCTTCGTGGCCGCCGGGTTCGGCTCGCAGTACGACTTCACCCTCTGCCACGTCTGGCCGCGCCCGTAGCCGTCACGCGCCGCGACGTCGCGGGGAACCCTTCCCATTGAAGGGTTCCCCGCCACCGGCAACGCTTGGGGCATGCTCCCGCGCGACCCTGTTCTCATCGACGGTGCCCGCTACGCCGAATACGCGCAGACGGCCACCACCCAGGCGGCGGTCCTGCGATCCGCGGCGATCCGCGCCGAGGCGGCCGTCCGCGCCGTCGGACGCGGCACCGCCGGCGCCGCGTTCGAAAGCCCGTCGGCGAGCCGGTTCAAGCAACGCACCGGCGACATGACCGACGACCTCCGTGCCGCCGCCGACCGGCTCACCGAGCTCGCCGAGGACCTCGACCGGATGTCGAAGCACTACGGCGACCTATACCTAGCGTGGAAGGCGGTCCAACCATGAACCCGGTCGTCCGGTACGTCTTCAACCTTGACGACCTGCACGGCCTCGCCGGCACCCTGCGCGGCGCGGCCCACGCGCTCGACGACGCCGCCGGGTCGGTGCGGGCGGCGCAGGCGGCCGTCGCCGACCTGCCCGGGATCGGCGGCGACACCGCCGCGGTGGCCGGCGGCATCGCGGTCCGGTTCGAGGCCGCGGCCCGCGGGCTGCGCGCCGACGCCGGCTGGCTCGCCGCGACGGTCGGCAAGCTCGCCGCGCTCGACGCCACCTTCTGGGCCGGGGCCGGTCTCGGCAAGGTCACCAGCGCGTTCCAGGGCGACCGCGCGCTGCGCCGACGGTACGGACGCGACGCCGGCGCCACCCGGCGGCTGGGCAACATCACCCGCACCGGCGTCGACCTGTTCGGCGAGGACGTGACCGGTTCGAAGCTGCCGCAGCAGGCGATGCGCTACTACCAGGGGCTCAAGCACTTCAAGGCGGTCGACCGGGCGCTGTGGCAGCTGCGCTACCCGCTCGCCTGGCACGCAACGGCCGCCGCCGACGCGCTGCGTCATGCCGCCCGGCGCGCCGGGGTGCCGGCCGCGAAGCGACCCGACTGGATCCGGCGGCTCGCGGGCGACGGCCACGGCCTGCGCCGCCTCAGACGCGTCGGGAACTGGGCGATCCCCGGCGGCTCGGCGGCGCTGCTGCTCGAGGACGGCCGTCAGCTGTTCAACCAGAAACACACCGGCGCGCGAGGAGGCCTCGAGGTGCTGCGGGACACCACCGCGACCGTCGGCTCCGGGTTGCATCTGGCAAGCGACGTGCTCAACGTCGTCCCGGTCGCCGGTACCGTCGCCGACAAGGGCGTCGACGCCGCCGTCTTCTTCACGTTCGACGCGTCGGTGATGGCCCTGGACGCCGTCGACTTCGTCGGCTTCGAACACGGCGACGACGTGGTGCACGCCGTCGGCGACGCGGCCGGCGAGGTCAAGGACTTCGTGGGCGGCATCCTGTGAACGGCCCCGTCACGCCGCCGGCGCTGCTCGCCACCGCCGATGAGCTGGACGCCCTCGCCTACGGCCTCGCCGGTGCCGGGTTCCCCGGGGCCGGGCCGACACTGGTCGCCGCCGCCCCGCCGGAGCACCGGGCGGCGGTCGCCCGCCGGCTCACCGGTGCGCTGCGGATGCGTGGGATCGTCCAGTCGTGCGCCGGCGGCTGGCAGGTCGCCCCCGCCTACCGGCGGCTCCTGGACGCCGTCCTCGACCCCGACCTGGTCGTCGGTGTCCGGGTGCGCACACCGGGCGCGTCGACGATGACGCTGGTGTCCCGTGGCCGCGGCACGGTCGTCCTGCACGAGGCCACCACCGACGGCGACCACCGGCTGCGGCACTCCCCCACCGACCTGCCCACCGCCGTGCGGCACCTGCTCGCCGCCCCGACCCGGCCACCCTGCGGCACCGGCGCGGAACGGCTGACCCGGACCGGACTGCGCCGGCGCATCGACCAAGGCCCCGCGACGCCGTTCACGCACGCCGTCGCCGGCTGCCGGTACGCCGCCCGGGTCACACCGTTCGGCGGCGCCGGCGACGGCACATACCACGCCGCCTCGGCCGTGCTGCTCGCCGCCGAGACCGGTCCACTGTGGACTGTCGAGGTTCACGACGACGACCTGGTGATCGCCGAACCCGTCGACGACATCACCGCCTGGCTCCGGCAACTCCTCCTCGAATCTGTCCCCGCCCGCTCGAACCGAGGCTGACATGGCGCTGACCCCACCCCACGAACTCGACGACCTCGCCACCGCGCTCGACCGGCACGCCGGCGAGCTGGACCGGGTCCGCGACGAGCTCCGGCATGCCGTCCACGACACCCGCGGCGGCTGGGAGGGGCTCGTCGCCGACCGCTTCCGGGCCCACCTCGACGGCCGGCACCGGCAGCAGCACCTCGCGCACGCCGCCGACCGGCTCCGCGACACCGCACGGCTCGCCCGGCTGGCCGCCGACGAGCAACGCGACCGGCTCGCCACCGCCCAGACCGGCGGGACCCCGGCACCATGACGGTCCACACCGCGCCGGCCCGGCTGACCCTCACCCTCGACGAGCTGCGCGCCCTCACCCGGCTCGCCGGCTACTGGCTGCCCGCCGACGTCACCGACGACGACGACGCGGACATGCGCATCGACGTGGCGGCGGTACGAGGCCTCGCCGCGCGTGGACTCCTGCCCGGCGAGGAGCCGCTCGCCGGTGCCCTCGAACCGCTGACCGGGCCTCGCACCGCCGTGGAGATCGACGCCGACGAGGCCGGAACCCGGCGCTGGTACGCGGCCGCCGGTGACACGTCCACCACCGTCCTGGCCGGCCGCCACGACGGGCTCGTGGACGTGGAGCTCCTCGACGGGTCGCCGGCGGCGGCCGTGCCGCGGCTGCTGCTGTTGCCCGACGCCCGCGTCGACACGACCGGCTTCGACGTCGACGCCGACGCCTTGGCGGAAGCCGACGAGCTGGTGGCCGCCGGCGCGGACGGCGCCGCGCTGGACGTCCTGCGCCGCGCCGGAGTGCCGGCGGGGCCGGCGACGAGGTGGCTGCGCGCGATCACCGGCCGGCGGTTCGCCGCCGCGGTCCGGGTCGCCCACCACGACGCGGCAACGGGCCGGTTCGTCGCCGACGAACTGCGGTGGCTCGTCGCCGGCGACGGGACCGGCTGGCAGGTCACCACCATCCACAGTGGACGCCATCGGGTCGCCCCGGCCGACCCCGGCGACGTCCGCGAAGCCCTCGACCACCTGCTGTCCTGGAGTGCCTCATGCCGAGTGCCCTGAGCCGGTTCATGGCCGCGATCCGCTCGGTCGAGTCCGGCGGCGACTACCACATCGCCGGCCCGCCGACCCCGTACGGCCGCGCGAGCGGCGCGTACCAGTTCATCGACTCGACCTGGAACAACTTCAAGGGCTACCCGACCGCGAGGAGCGCCCCGCCGGCCGTCCAGGACCAGAAGGCGGCGCAGCTCATGTCGTCCTACCACCGGGAGTTCGGCCGCTGGGACCTGGTGGCGGTGGCCTGGCACGCGGGCGAGGGCACCGCCCGCCGGGTCGCGCACGACCCGTCCTACCTCAACCGGCTCAGCGACGGGTATCTGCCGACGTCGGCGTACGTGCAGCGGGTGCTGCACCGGGCCGGCCTGCCGCCGGCCGGCGGCAAGCGTGGCGGCGGTGGCAGTGGCGGCGGTGGCGCGGTCCTTCCGATGCGACCCTGGCAGGTGCCGCGCAACATCGCCGGCAAGCACGGCCGCATCGTCATCGACCCGCCGCTGCTGTCCCGGCTCGCCCGGCAGCTCACCGACAACCTGGCGACCGTCGACTCGGTGTACCACCGCACGAAGCGCGCCACCGCCGACGTCCACCGGATGCGGTTCGCCGACCCGGCGACCGGCCGGCGCCTGCACGCCGCCCTCGACGACGTCCTCGACGGCCAGCACGGACTCAGGCTCGTCCCCGGCTACCTGAGCCGCGACGTCGGATACCTCCTGGAGGCCCGCGACCGGGCACTGCGCGCCGACAGCGACAACCGGCACGAACGGCGCGGGGTCGAGCGCCTGATCGCCTCGCTGGCCGCCCGGCACGGCGCCGGTACCCGCAGGAACGTCGCCCACCTGCTCCGCGACCTGTACCGGCGGGACAGCGCCCACACCCGCCGGCACCTCCCGACATCTCCGGCGTCGTCACCGTCCGCGCCCCGGCGGCACGGGTTGTCGAACGTCAAGCTCGGACACGCCTGGGGCGGCAGCAAGTCGATCTTCGACCAGTTCGTCACGCCGTTCCTGGGCAAGGAGGGACTCACCGCCGGGTCACAGAAGCGACCGACCGACTCCGTCCCCGGCCCCGCCACCTCGGACCACTTCGTCGGCAGCAGATCCTCCTACGCGATCGACTACCCGACCTCCTCCGGCGAGGACGAGGCCCGCGCCCTGGCCCGCGCGATGGGAAGCCAGTCCTGGCAGCCGAACAGCTACGACTCTTTCGTGGTCAAGGTCGATGGGACACAGTTCCGCGTGCAGATCCTGTGGGGCGCCCGCATCGATCACGCCGACCACGTCCACGTGGGCATCCACCGCCTGTGAGCAGAAACGACGGCCGTCCGGGTCGCATCGTCGGTGCGGCCCGGACCGCGTCTCAGCAGTACACGTTGCCGCAGTACTGGATGATGAACGCGTTGGACGTCTTGGTGGCGCTCTGCCCGTTCTGCGTGTACGTGACCGTCACCGAGATCACCGCGTCGCTGTTCGCCACCGCGAGGCCGCAGCCGCTGGCGGTCGACGTGCAGCTATCTATGGCAGGAAACTGCTTCCGTGACGCGGCGACGGCTGTCCGAACTCGCGAATGGCGCCGCAGCAGTCGGCGACGGCCTGCCCACCGTCAGGTCGGCACAGCCAGCCGGACCTGCCGCTTGCGGCGGTACATCTCGGCGTCGGCACGGCGCAGCAGCGCGTCGGCGTCGGCCGGGGTACCGGTGGCGACCCCGACGCTGGCGCCGACGTGCGCGACGGTGCCGGGCAGGTGGTACGGGCGGGTGATGGCGGCGCTGACCGTGGCGGCGCGGTGGTGCGCGGCGTCGGTGTCGGCGCCCGGCAGGAGCAGGGCGAACTCGTCGCCGCCGAGGCGGGCGACCAGCGTGTCCGGGCCGGCGGCCGCCTCGAGGCGGCGGGCGACCTCGACGAGCAGCGCGTCGCCGGCGTGGTGGCCGTGGACGTCGTTGACCTGTTTGAAGCCGTCGAGGTCGATGACCAGGACGCTCAGCTTGGCGGCCGTGTCGATCGCCGCGAGTCGCTCGGTCAGCAGGGCACGGTTGGCGAGGCCGGTCAGGGCGTCGTGGGTCGCCTGGTGGCGCAGCGCGTCGTGCAGGCGCTGCAGTTCGAGCATGCTGCGGTCGAGGTCGGTGAGCAGCCGGTCGTTGTCGTGGAAGGCGATCAGCTGGCGGGTGAGGACCACGGCGGTGATCACCACGATGCCGACCGCGACGCCCCACGTGCGTGCGTCGGCCCCGGCGACGTGCAGGGCGACGATCCCGAGCAGTTCGGTGGCGACGACGGCGACGTACGGCATGACACTGAACCGGCGCTGCCGCGCCTCGGCGTGACCGGCCGGACGGCGCTGCTGGATCCCCTGCACGCGCAGGCTCGCCACGGTGAGGATGCACGGCAGCAGCGACGCGACCGCCTCGATCCGCGCATCGGTGGTGCCGGTCAGGATCGCGGCGACGGAGGTGCCCACGGCCGTGCCGCCGACCCCGACACAGCCGGCGATCCCGGCCTGCCGGGTGAAGGGGGCGGTGCCGCTGAGGATCAGCTTGAGCACGCCCAGCACGATCACCAGCATGACCACGGCGCCGGCCGCGGCGGCCAGCCGGTCCCCCAGGCGTGGGCTGTCCAGTTCGGCGCCGATCGAGAAGTACCAGAGGAAGACGGCGACACCGATCAGCACGGCGCCCGCGTCGAGCCACAGCCGCATCCGCTGCCGGCCGCCGTCGCCGAGCGGGTGACGCAGCATCACCACCGCCATCAGCGTCATCGCGCACACGACGCACAACGACTGCACGATGTCGTCGTAGTCGGCGTACACCACCGGCAGCCACGAGCCGGGAGCCGCGCGCGGGCCGACGAGCGGGACCAGGCGGACGCCGCGCTCCCGGGCCAGCCACTCCAGTTCGTGCAGACCGGACGCAGGGACGTCGCCGCCACCAGCACGAGGGCGAGCAGGCCCACGGTCGCGGGGACCATGCCGCGGTACCCGGTGAGGAGCGCCCACAGCTGCCCGGCGCGTTCGACGTGCGACACGAGCGCCAGGACCACGTGGGCGAGCAGCAGCGCGAGGGGCGCGATGCCCGTCCAGCGGTGCCAGCGGCCGAGGGAGTCCTGGCCGAAGGCGCGTTCCAGCCACGGGATCCGGGCCATGCCGAGCACCTGCAACAGCAGCAGGTCGGTGGACCACAGCGCGGCGAGGCGGCAGGCGGCGGCCAGGCCGGGGGCGGACGTGGGCAGGCCGACCGCCCACAGCACGGTCGCGACGGCCAGGCTGGACGCCGCGAAGAGCTTCGCCGCGGTTCGCACAACACACCCCACTGGGTATGAGGAACGGCCCCGCCACCGGGGCGGGGCCGTTCGGAGGGACGAGGTCAGCCGCCGGTGAAGGACGGGGTGGTGCCGCACTTCGCCTTCGCGTTGAGGCAGACCTTCACGAGGGGGCCGAGGTTCTCCGGCTTCCAGGCGTTCATGAAGTCGCCGTGCATCGACGAGGCCATCCCCGACGACAGCGCGAGACCCTCGCCGCCGAGGGACTCGTAGTTCACCATGAACGACAGGTTCGGGATGGCGACCGGGTAGTCGCCCTGGCACTTGCCGTTCTTCGCGCCGCCCATGTGCGACTTGTGATCGGGCGAGTCGATGTGCTTGCCGTCCCAGCAGTCCTGGAAGGTCAGCTGGAAGATGAGGTTGCCGCCGGGGGCGCAGACCGGCCAGTTGCCGTCGGCGCTGCGGCCGACCTCGGCGCTGCCGGCGCACCAGAACTGGCCCGGGGCGCCCTTCTGCGTGGCGACCTGACGCTTGGCGTCGCCGTGGACCATGACCAGGCCGGGCGGGAACGGGACCGTCGCCGACGGGTCGGGCAGCCGCGAGCCGTAGTACACCCGGAAGCTCTTCATCTTGACCGGCTGCCCGTTCTTGAGCAGTTGGGGCACCCAGTAGGCGCTGTTGTCGCCCGGGGCGTTGCAGTTGGTCTTGCGGGCGAAGAGGTCGGCCGGCTTGGTGGTGGCGTCGACGGTCGGGCCGAAGAACGTGTGCATGTGCGACGCGCCGGGCAGGCCGGGCAGCACGATCGGGTCGTCCTTGGCCTCGTTCGACACCGCACAGTCCGTGTGGAACTCCGCGACCCGGGTGGTGCCCGCCGGCACCGGCAGCTGCTTGAGCTGGTTGAACGCCGCCAGCTCCGCCTGCCACTTGGCCTGGTCGACGTCGACCCAGCCGCCGGCCGGGGCGGAGCCGGTCGGTGAGGTGGTGGGCGAGGTGCCGCCGGTCGGGGCGGCGCTGCTCGGCGGGGGCGGCGCGACCGTGGCGGTCGCCGGCGGGCGCGTGCCGGAGCCGAGCGCGAACCAGTTGACGTTGACGAAGTCGCTCTGCTGGTCGCTCTTCATCACGGCGACCAGGGTCTGCGGGCCGGAGGGGACGCGCGCCGCGGTGGCGTTGACGGTCGTCCACTTCTGCCAGCCGCCGGTGTACGCGACCGGGAACGTCGCGACGAGCTCGCCCGCCGGCGAGCCGAGGTGCAGCTCGATCGAGCCGCCGGCCCGGTTGTTCGCCGCGATCCGGGCGCTCAGCTGGGCGCCGACGGTCACGTTGTCGTACTGCAGCCAGTCGCCGGCGGCGAGCCACCCGACGTTCTTGCCGCCGCCGCTGTCGGCGGTGTTCTCGGTCCGTGCCCCGTTCTGGGCCGACCAGGTCTCCGCCTCGATCCTGCCGGGCGCTGTCTCGTCGGCGTTCGCGGTCGCCAGGTAGGCCCCGCTCACACCGACCGCCGACACGACCGTCGCGGCGATGAGGATGTTGCGGGCCCGGCGTCTTCCGCGCGGGTTCTGGGAATAGTTGCGCATACGTTGTCTCCGCCGTCCTGGGCTGACGTCGTGGAATCCGTGCGGTCAGGAAGTTACCAGCTCAGAGGCTTACTTCAAGTCGCAAAGGAACTCTTAGAAATACGCTTTCCCAGCGTTGCTGGCCCGGTCGCGGACCCCACTCGATTACGCTTTTCCGGCTTAAGTTTGGCTTAAAGACGTACGGGAATCAGACGGTGACCTTCCGCAGGTGGCGCGGTGGTGGGCGACAAGTTTTTGCCCACTGATCGCGCACAAGGCAGGCCTAACGTGCGGGGAGACCGGCGTCGACGGTCTTGACGGACAACGAAGGAGCGCAGCGATGAGCACGCCTGTCGTCTTCATCCACGGACTGTGGTTGCACGCATCGTCCTGGCAGCCGTGGGTCGAGCTGTTCCGGGCGGAAGGCTACGAGCCGGTCGCCCCGGGCTGGCCGGGTGAGCCGGGAACCGTCGCCGGGGCGCGGGAGCATCCGGAGGCGGTCGCCGACCACGGCATCGACGACGTCGTCGAGCACTACGCGAAGGTGATCGCGGGCCTGCCGGCGAAGCCGATCCTGATCGGGCACTCGTTCGGTGGCATGATCGCGCAGAAGCTCCTCGGCCAGGATCTCGCCGCCGCGGCGGTGGCCGTCGACGCGGCACAGATCAAAGGTGTGCTGCCGCTGCCGCTGTCGGCGTTGCGCGCGACGCTGCCGGTGTTCCGGAACCCGGCGAACAAGCATCGGGCGGTGTCGTTGACGGCGCAGCAGTTCCGGTTCGCGTTCGGCAACGCCGTCACCGAGCAGGAGTCGCAGGAGCTGTTCGACCGGTGGGCGGTCCCGGCGCCGGGCAAGCCGCTGTTCGAGGCGGCGGCGGCGAACTTCGACCCGCACTCCCCCGCCAAGGTGGACACGGCCAACGAGCTGCGGGGTCCGCTGCTGCTCATCACGGGCGGGCGGGACCACACGGTGCCGGAGTCGGTGACCCGGGCGACTCTCAAGCAGTACCGGCACTCCCACGCGGTCACCGACATCCTCGACTTCCCCGACCGCGCCCACTCGCTGACGATCGACAGCGGTTGGCGGGCGGTCGCCGACGAGAGCCTGGCGTGGCTGCGGCGCAACGGGCTCTGAGGTGACGCGGGACTGACCGGCCGGCGCGGCCGCCGTCCCGTGCGACGGCCGCCGCGCGTACCAGAGAGGAACACGCCATGGATCTGCATCTTTCGGGCAAGACCGCGGTGGTCACCGGCGCCAGCAAAGGCATCGGCCTGGCCGTCACCCAGGCCCTGGCCGCTGAGGGGGTCCGGGTCGTGGCGGGGGCCAGGACCGCCGGACCCGACCTCACGCAGCTGAGCGGTAGCGCCGACGTGCGGGTCGTCGAGGTCGACCTGAGCACCGCGGACGGACCGGCAAGGCTCGTCGACACCGCCGTGACCGCGTTCGGCGGGCTCGACATCCTGGTCAACAACGTCGGAGCGGTGCGGCCACGCACAGCCGGATTCCTGGCCGTCACCGACGAGGAGTGGACGGCGACGCTGACGCTGAACCTCCTCGCCGCGGTCCGCACGACCCGGGCGGCGCTGCCGCACCTGCTGGCCGGTGGCGCGGGCAGCATCGTCACGGTCGGGTCGGTCAACGCCACGCTGCCCGACCCGCTCGTCATCGACTACAGCGCCGCGAAGGCCGCCCTGGCCAGCTTCTCCAAGTCGCTGTCGAAGGAGTTCGGAGGGCGTGGGGTGCGGGTCAACACGGTCAGCCCCGGGCCGGTGAGCACCGGGTTGTGGCTCGGCGACGACGGGGTCGCGGCAACCGTCGCCCGCTCGCTGGGCGGCGGTGACCCCGGCGCGGTCGCCGACCGGGCCGCCGGTGAGTCCGTCACCGGCCGGTTCACCCGCCCGCAGGAGGTCGCGGATCTGGTGCTGCTGCTGGCCAGTGACCGCACCGCGAACGTCACCGGCGCCGACTTCGCCGTCGACGGCGGCCTCGTCAGCACGTTGTAGTCAGCACGTTGCAGGTCAGCGGCCGGCCTGGACGTGGACGAGGCCGGCCAGCTGGGCTCGCGAGGTGATCTCCAGCTTCGGGAAGATGCGGTGCAGGTGTGAGCTGACGGTGCGGTGCGACAGGTACAGCCGTTCGCCGATCTCGCGGTTCGTCATGCCTTCCGCGGCGAGCTGCGCGATCTGCAGCTCCTGCGCGGTGAGCCGGTCACGGGCGTCGACGCCGCGCCTGCGGCTGGTCTCACCGGCGGCGCGCAGCTCCTGCCGCGCCTGCTCCCCCCACGGGACGGTGCCCAGGGTGTGAAACGTGTCCATCGCCGTGCGCAGCAGGGCGCGGGACTCGGCGACCCGGCGCTGGCGGCGCAGCCAGCGTCCGTAGGCGAGCTGCAGCCGGGCCCGGGCGAACGGCCAGCGTCCGACGTCGACCTGCAACGCGGCCTGGAACAGCGCCTCGGCGTCGGTGTCGCCGGCGAGGACCGCACGGGCGTGCCGCAGCCCACCGTGCAGGGCCGGTGACGGTGTCTGCAGCGCGAACGTCTCGAGCTCGGCGACGATCCCGGCGACGGCGCCGGCCTGACCGCTGTGCACGGCGGCGTCGGCGAGCTCGGCCAGGGCGAAGCAGCGCAGCGCCGGGTGGAACGAGGGGTCGACCGGGTCGTGCATCCGGCGGAACTGTTCGAACGCGTCGGCGTAGCGGCCGGCGCCGAGCGCGGCGAGCCCCCGGGCGAGCCGCGCGGTGGCGAGGACCGGTCGGACCCGGCCGGACATGGCGCCCTGCTCGGCGGCGCCGGCAAGGGCCTGCACGCCCGGCTCGTCGCCGCGCAGGGCGGCGAGAACGGCACCGGTCGCCTGGCCGATGCCGACGAACAGCGGCTGCGACGTCTCCCGGGCCAGGCGGGTGCACTCCTCGGCGGCGGGGATGCCGACGTTGAGGTCGGCGAGGTGGGCGGCACTCCACGCCTGCGCCCCCGACGCCCGCGCGACGAGCCCGAGGCGGCCCTGCGCCCGCAATGCCGGCAGCGCCGCGGTGCAGCAGGCCTCGGCGAGGTCGAACGCACCGACCAGGACCGCGGCGCTGCCGACCAGGCGGAGCGCCTCGGCGTTGCCGGCGGCCCGCTCCGCGCCGCGGCGAAGGCTGTCGATCACCGCGGCGCCGCGTTCGATCGGTGCCGCGAACGCGAGGATCGCCAACAGGTCCGGGTCGTCGGCGGGGATCGGCAGTGCTTCGGCGACGCCGACGAGCCGGTGCCTGCTCGGCAGGTCCGCCTCGGTCCAGAATGATCGCAGCGCCGCGCCGTTGAGCAGCCGGAGTGCGACGTCGACGTGCCCGTCGGCGGCGACCCGTTCAGCGACGTCGGCGACCCGTGCCGGTTGGCGGTGCTCGTCGCGGAGCCCGTCGCCGAAGCTGGCCTCGATCCACAGCAGCTGGGCCCGTTGCCATGAGGACAGCTCGACGGTTGCGGCGTCGCGCAGCAGCCGGTGGACCACGTCCTGCCGGCCGAGCTCGACGGCGGCCTCGGCGGCGCGCAGCAACCGGGCGGCCCGCCGGACCGGGTCGTCGGTGAGCTGCGCGGAGCGTTCGAGGGCGGTCAGCGCCGCGACGGCCGCGCCGCGACGGCGGGCCGCGGCGGCGATCTGCTCGAGGTCGGCCGCGACGTCCTCGTCCGGTCCGTGGCTGGACGAGGCCCGGTGCCAGCCGCTGCGGTCGTGCTGGCCTGCGAGGACCTGGGCCAGTGCGGCGTGCGCGGCGTGCCGTTGCTGGAGGTCGGCGTGCTGGTGGATCGCTGAACGCATCAGCGGGTGCCGGAACCGGATGCGGTCACCGTCGACGTCGACCAGCGACGCCGCGACGGCCGGCGGCAGGTCGCCGACGGTGACGGCGGTGCCGGCGACGAGCGTCGCCGCGGCGAGGGTCTCCGACAGGGCGTCGCCGTCGTTGGTCGCGGCGACGAGCAGCAGGGTCCGGGTCGCCGCGGGAAGCTGGACCGCCCTGGCCGCGAACGCCTCCTGCAGCCGGTCGGTGAGCGGGCGCAGGGCCGCGGCCGCCGGACCGGGCGGTCCGGACGCCGCGGTGTGCCCGGCGGTGATCGTGGACAGCTCGACCAGGGCGAGGGGGTTGCCGGCGGCATCCAGCAGCAGCTGCCGTCGCACGCCGGCCGGCAGGTCGGCGGCGTGCGCGTCGAGGACGGCAGCGGCGGCGGTCTCGTCGAGCCGGTCCAGGCGCAGCTGCGGCAGGTCGGCGCCGAAGGAGGTGGGGAAGCCGTCGCGAACGGCGGCCAGCAGCAGCACCGGGTCCGCGTCGAGGCGCCGTGCGACGAACCCGAGGATCTCCGCGGTGGCCGGGTCCAGCCAGTGCGCGTCCTCCACGACGAGCAGGGCGGTGGGTCCTGTGGCGGCGTCGGCGAGGATGTTGAGCACGGCGAGCGCGACGAGGAACAGGTCGGGGTGGCCACGTCGGCCATGCCGAACGCGCCATGCACCGCGTCGCGCTGCGGGCCGGGCAGCGCCTCCGCGCGGGCCAGGACGGGGCGCAGCAACTTGTGCAGGCCCGCGAAGGGCACGCTGGCCTCCGCCTCGACGCCGGCGGTGGTGAGGACCAGCATCCCGCCGGTGGCGGCGACCCGGCGGGCCTCCGTCAGCAGCCGGGTCTTGCCGATGCCGGCCTCGCCGCGCAGCACCAGCGCGCCGCCGCGCTCGCGGACACCGTGCAGCAGCGTGGTCAGCTGCCGCAGTTCGGCGTCGCGGCCGTACAGGTGCTCGCCTGGCATACCGAAGGTCACCCATCCAGGTCGGCCGGCCCGTGTCGGTCCTGAGGGTACACATGCCGGCACGGTCGGTTCGAGGAGCGCTCCCACGTGTGCGAAAATGCTCCGGCGAGGGCAGAAAGATCAACTGGGCTGGTTCCGGCCCGGAACGGAGGAAGGGTGCCTCCGACCGGCGAAGGACGTCCAGTTCCGCCGCTGCTCGGCCGGCAGGAGGAGTGCGCGGCCCTCGACGCCCTGCTGGGCACGGTGCGCGACGGCCTGAGCGGCGCGCTGGTGCTGGTCGGGGAGCCCGGCATCGGCAAGACCCGGCTGCTGGACTTCGCGGCGGCACAGGCGTCGGACGTCCTGGTGGCCAGGGTGGTCGGCATGGAGGCGGAGACGCAGCTCGGGTTCGCCGGGCTGCACCGGCTGCTCCTGCCGTTCCTCGACCGGACGCCGGCGCTGCCCCCGCCGCAGCGTGCCGCGCTCGGCGCCGCGTTCGGGCTGGTCGCCGGCCCGCCGCCGGACCGGTTCCTGGTCGGGCTGGCCGCCCTCACCCTGCTGTCGGACGTCGCCGTCGAGCGGCCGCTGCTGTGCCTCGTCGACGACGTGCACTGGCTGGACCGCGAGACGGTGGAGGTGCTGGCGTTCATCGGGCGCCGGTTGCAGGCCGACGGCATCGGCATGGTGCTGGGCACCCGCGACGAACAGCCGGTCGGGCAGGTCCTCGCCGGGCTGCCGGTGCTCGCGCTGCACGGTCTCGCCGCGCCGGACGCGCGGCGGTTGCTGCTGGAGACGGGCGGCACCGTGGCCCCCGGCGCCGTCGAGCGGGTCATCGAGGAGACCGGCGGCAACCCGCTGGCATTGCTGGAGCTCGGCGGTGAACAGATCACCGGTCCGCTCTCGCCGGCGCCGCTGCCGGTCGGGCCGAGGATGGAGGCGCACTTCCTGCGCCGGGTCCGGACGCTGCCGGCGGACACGCAGACGCTGCTGCTGCTCATCTCGGCCGCCTCGACCGGTGATCCCGGCGAGCTGTGGCAGGCCGCCACCGACCTCGGCGTGGGGCTCGACGCCGCGGAAGCCGCGGTGGCCGCCGGCATCCTGACCCAGCGGGACCGGCTGGCGTTCCGGCACCCGCTGATCCGCTCCGCCGTCTACGGCGGCGCCGTGACAGCGGACCGGCGGCGCGTCCACCTGGCGCTCGCCGACGCCGCCGGCCCCGGCTCGGACCAGCGGATCTGGCACCTCGCCGAGGCTGCCCCCGGCCTCGACGAGGACGTCGCGGCGCAGCTGGAACGCGCGTCGGAGCGCGCCGGGAGCCGTGGCGGTTACGCCGCCCAGGCGATGTATCTGTCCCGCTCGGCGGCGATGACGCCCGACCGGCAGGAGCGGACCCGCCGGCTCGTCGCCGCCGCCCAGGCCCACTTCCTCATCGGCGACGCGGTCAAGGCGCAGACCGTCCTCACGCAGCTCACATCCGACCCGGACACGCCGGTAGGACGGGCCTCGGTCCAGCGGCTGCGGGCGTCGATCGCGTCGATGTTCGGCCAGGTGAAGGTCGCGGCGTCGATGCTGTTGACGGCGATCGGGGAGGCCGCCCCGCACGATGAGCGGCTGGCCCGGGACATGGCGTTCGACGCGCTCACCGCGGCGCTGATCACCCGCGAGCACACCGCCGGGACCACCCTGGAGGAGTTCTGCCGGGCTATCCGCGCGATGCCGTGGCAGGTGTCGGACCGCTCTCCTGTCACCGATCGGCTGGTCGAGGCCTGCACGGTCCGGATCACCGAAGGGCATGTGCGGGCGCTTCCGCTGATGCGCGCGGCCGTCGCGGCGCTGTGCACCGACGACCTCGTGCAGGCGGGAATGCCGATCTCGTTCGTGGGGTGCTTCGCGGCCGAGGAGTGCTGGGACGACCGGGGGTTCCGGGCGGTGGCCGAGCGGATCCTGATGCTGAGCCGCGAGCGTGGCGGGCTGCACGCCGTCAACGACACGCTCAAGGCCTTGGCGAGCTGCGAGCTGTACGCCGGGCGGTTCGACCTGGCCGAGGCGTACTTCGGTGAGGCGCAGGAGATCGACCGTGCGATGGGTATCCCGGAAGGGCCGGCACACCGGGTGGAGCTGCTGGCGTGGCAGGGTCGCGTGGAGGAGACCCGCGCCGCGGCGGCGGTGGCGATCAACGACTGGGGCGGCGGCTTCGGCGTGGCGACCATGGCCAACCACGCGCACTACACGCTCTGCCTGCTGGAGCTGAGCCTCGGCAACTACCCCGAGGCGCTCGCCAGCATCCTGCGCGCCTGCCGCGGCGACCTGCCGGGCGAAGGCAACCGGATGCTGCCCGACGTCGTCGAGGCCGGGGTACGCGCCGGGGACCGTGCCTCGGCCGAGGCCGCGTACGCCCGCCTGGCGGATCAGGCCGAGGCCACCGCGACACCGTGGGCGCTCGGGCTGCTCGCCCGCGCTGGCGCGCTGCTGGCCGGAGACGAGCACGCCGAACCGTTGTACCAACAGGCGATCGCCCGGCTGAACGAGACACTGATCGTCACCGAGCTCGCCCGCGCCCACCTGCTCTACGGCGAGTGGCTGCGCCGTCGCAAGCGCCGCGCCGACGCCCGGGTGCAGCTGCGCACCGCCTACGACATGTTCACCGCCATGGGCGCGGCCGGTTTCGCGGAACGGACCAGGGTGGAGCTGCTCGCCACCGGCGAGCAGGCCCGCCGGCGCGACCCGCGGACCGAGCACGACCTCACCCCGCAGGAGCGGCAGGTGGCAGGTCTGGCCGCCGACGGTGTCACCAACGCCGAGATCGCCACCCGGCTGTACATCACCGCCTCGACCGTGGAGTACCACCTCAACAAGGTGTTCCGGAAGCTCGGTGTCACCTCCCGCCGGCAGCTCGGCGCCGCGCTGCGCACCGACGCCTGACCCCAGCGGGCGCCACCCGCTGGGGTGTCGACGACTGGGGTGTGACCCCGATGCGAGCGGTCACGCCCCGGTGGTTTCGTGACGTCACCACCGTTTCGCCATCGCGGAAGGACGTCATGACCGGACCGCCTGTGCTGTTCATCCACGGTCCCTGGCTGCACGCCAGCTCGTGGGGCCCGTGGATCGAGCTGTTCGGCGCGGCGGGCCATCGGGCGTCCGCGCCGGGCTGGCCAGGGCATCCCGACACCGTGCAGGACGCCCGCGACAACCCCGAGAGCATCGCCGACCACGGCATCGACGACATCGTGGAGCACTACACCGCCCTGATCGCCGCGCTGCCGGACCGACCCGTCCTGGTCGGGCACTCCTTCGGCGGGATCATCGCCCAGCGGCTGCTCGGGCAGGGCCTCGCGGCCGCCGCCGTCGCCATCGACGCCGACCGGATCACCGGCCTGCTGCCGGCACTGCCGCTGTTCAGGAACCCGGCCAACCGGCGCAAGGCGGTGTCGCTGACCGCGGAACAGTTCCGGTCCGTCTTCGGCAGCGCCGTCAGTGCGCAGGAGTCGGCCGAGCTGTACGACCGCTGGAGCATCCCGGCTCCCTGCAGGCCGCTGTTCGAGGCCACCGCCGCCGGCTTCGACCCGCACCGCTCCGCGGACGGGGACCCGGCCCAGGCGCCGCGTGGCCCGTTGCTGCTGATCACCGGTGGCGGGCAGCACCATGCCCTGGCGACCCGGGCGACCGACGTCGTCGTGTTCCCCGACCGCGGCCACTGCCTGACCATCGACAGCCGCTGGCGGGCGGTCGCCGACGCCGCCCTGAGGTGGCTGCGGAACCGATCCCTGTCATCGCCGCACACGGAGAGGAGCTGACGATGTCGAACGTCAACGAACCGAACTTCGCCGTCATGCCACGTACCGTCATCTGACACAAGCGACGCCCGCCGCCGGGGCTCTACCGTCCGGTCATGGCCAACATGTGGTTCACCGTCCTGGGGCCGGTCCGGGTCTGGCGGTCCGATGCAGAGGTCGACCTCGGCGCCCCCCAGCAGCGGTCCGTGCTCGCGGTGCTGCTGGCCCGGGCCGGGCAGCCGGTCGGGCTGACGGAGATCGTCGACGTCCTGTGGGGCGAGGACCCGCCGGCTTCGGCCGTCAACGCGGTGCACCGCAGCGTCGGGATGCTCCGCCGGGCCCTGGAGCCGGACCTGGCGACCCGCAGCGCGGGCCGCTGGCTGACCCGCGCCGGCGGCGGGTACCGGCTCGACGGCGACGCCGACACGGTCGACCTGCTGCGGTTCCGGCGGTTGCTGACGCAGGCCAGAGCCGACGGCGACGCGAGGTCCCGGGCCGCGCTGTTCGGGCAGGCGCTGGACCTGTGGCAGGGGCCCGTGGCCGGCACCGTCGCCGCGGAGATCCGCGGGCTGCCGGTCTTCGCCGCACTGGACCGGGAGTACGAGGCCACGGCCCGTGAGGCGGCCGACGCCGCGCTCGCCGCGGGGGCACCGGCGGTGGTGCTGCGGGCCGTGGAGGCCGCCGCCGACCGGGCCCCACTGGACGAGGCGTTGCAGGCACGACTCATGCTGCTGCTCGCCGCGACCGGCCAGCAGGCGGCGGCGCTGCGCCGCTACGACACCGTCCGGGCCCGTCTGCGCGACGACCTCGGCCTCGACCCCGGTGCCGAGGTGGCCGCCGCACGCGACCGCGTCCTGCGCCCGACCGCGCCGGACCCGTCAGCCGTGCCGGCGCCGACCGTGCCGGTGACCCCGCGGGTCGCCCAGCTGCCGCTGGACCCGGCCACATTCACCGGCCGCCGCGCCGAACTGGCCGCCGCCCTGGCCCTGCTGCCCGGCGACGCGTCCCCGGCCTCGGTCGTGATCGGCTCGATCAGTGGCATGGCCGGCATCGGCAAGACCACCCTTGCGGTGCACTGGGCGCACCGGGTCGCCGGCCGCTACCCCGACGGCCAGCTGTACGTCGACCTGCACGGCTTCTCCCCCACCGGGCAGGTGATGGACCCGTCCGAGGCCCTGGCCCGATTCCTGGAGGCACTCGGCGTCCAGCCGCACCGGATCCCGGCGAGCCTCGACGCCCGCGCCGCCCTGTACCGCAGCGAACTGGCCGGCCGGCGCATGCTGGTGCTGCTCGACAATGCCCGCGACACCGCCCAGGTCCGCCCGTTGCTGCCCGGCACGGCCGGCTGCCTCGTGCTGGTGACGAGCCGCGACCGGCTCGCCGGGCTCATCGCCTCCGACGGCGCCACCCCGATCCCGCTCGGCCTGTTCCCGCCCGACGAAGGCCGCCAGCTGCTGGTGCACCGGCTCGGCGCCGCACGGGTCGCCGCCGACCCGCGGGCCGTCGACGAGATCGTGGGCCGGTGCGCCGGGCTGCCGCTCGCCCTGGCCATCGTCGCCGCCCGCGCCGCCACGGACCCGCACCTGCCGATGGGGGTCCTGGCCGCGGAGCTGCGCGACGAGAGCGGCCGGCTGGACACGCTCACCACCGGCGACCCGGACAGCGACGTCCGGACGGTGTTCTCCTGGTCGTACCGTGCGCTCAACGCCGACGCGGCACGACTGTTCCGGCTGCTCGGCCTGCACCCCGGCGCGGACGTGCCGGTCCTCGCCGCGGCGAGCCTCGCCGGTCTCGCGCCGGGACGGGTCAGGCCGCAGCTCGGCGAGCTGGTCCGCACCGGCCTCGTCACCGAGCACACCCCGGCCCGGTTCGCCTTTCACGACCTGGTCCGGGCGTACGCCGCGGACCTCGTCCACACCGTCGAGCCCGACGCGGAACGCGGTGCCGCCGGTGCCCGGCTGGTGGAGCACTACCTCCACACCGCGCACCGGGCCGCGCTGCTGCTGGCGCCGGGGCGGGAACCGATCGTCCTCACCGCACCCGGGCCGGGCACGACCGTCGAGCCGCTCGCCGACCAGGACCGCGCTCTGTCCTGGCTCACCGCGGAATACCGGGCGCTGCAGGCGTTCGTCGCCCGCCTCGCCGCCGCCGGGGCGGACGAGCTCACGTGGCAGCTGGCGTGGACGCTGGACACGTTCCAGCGCCGCCAGGGGCATGTGCACGATCTGGTCGCCAACCGCAGGACCGCGCTCGCCGCGGCACGGCGCCTGGCCGACCCGGCGGTCCTCGCCGACGCGCACCGCGACCTCGGTCACGCGCTGACCGGGGCGGGGTGTCCGGAGGAGGCGCGCACCCATTTCGCCGCCGCCCTGGACGGCTACGTCGCCCTCGGTGACCTCGCCTGCCAGGCCCACGTCGAGCGTGGCATCGGCTACTCGTACCAGGTCGGCGGCCGGTACGACCGGCTGCTGCTGCACTGCCAGCGGGCCGAGAAGCTGTACCGGGCCGCCGGGCACCGGCTCGGGCTGGCCAAGGCGCTCAACGAGATCGGGTTCGCATACACCAGGCTCGGTCAGCCCCGCCTCGGCGAGCCGCGCTGCGAGCAGGCGCTGGCGCTGTTCCGCGAGCTGGGCGACCGGCACGGCGAGGCGGCATGCCTGGACAGTCTCGGCGCCATCCACCACGGCCTGCACGACCACCCGCAGGCGGTCCGTCACTACCGGCGGGCGGTCGAGCTGTACGCCAGGGAGGGCGACTCGTGTCAGGAGGCCGCGTCGCTGATCAGGCTGGGCGACGTGCACCACGACGCCGGTGACGCCGACGCCGCGGGGCTCGTCTGGCGGGTGGCGCTGCGCATCCTGCAAGGTCTGCAGTCCCCGCAGCCGGAGCTGGTCCAGCCGAGGCTGGACCAGCTGGCCGGCGGACTCAGCGCAGGAAGTCGATGAGCAGCCTCGTCATCTCGGCGGGCCGCTCCTCGTAGAGCCAGTGGCCGGAGCCCTCCACCACGGTGCCGGTGACATCGGTGGCGTACCGCTCGACCTGCTCGGCCACCAGCTCACGCAGGCTGCCCCGGGCGCCGATGGCGAGGACCGGCATCGTCAGCTTCGTCCGCCCGTACACCTCGTTGTCGGCGATGTCCTGCGGGAACGCCCGGAACCACTCGAAGCTGGCCCGCAGGTGCGCGTCGTCGCGCAGGTACGAGGCGAACTCCCGGACCTCCACCGGCCCGACGCCGTCCTTGCGGACCTCCAGCGAGTCGGTGAACAGCTGCACCCACAGCGCCTCCCGGCCGTCGACGAGCTGCTCCGGAAGGCCGTTGGTGAGGCTGAAGAAGCCGAAGTTCCACGCGCCGGGGCCGTCCTTGGTCAGCGCCGCGAAGTCGTAGATCGACTGGTCCGGGAGCGGTGCCTCGCTGAGCACGAGCTTGCGCACGTCGGCCGGGTGCGCGGCGGCGTAGGCGTAGGCGACCATGGTGCCGATGTCGTGGCCGACGAGCCGGATGTCGCGGTCGAGGCCGAGCCGGCCGAGCAGGGCGTGCACCACCGCGGCCATGCTCTTCTTGTCGTAGCCGCCGACGGGGGCGTCGCTGCGGCCCGCGCCGGGCAGGTCCGGGGCGATGACCGTGTAGTGCTTCGCGAGCTCGGGCATGACCTTGCGCCACGTGAACCAGGTCTCCGGGAACCCGTGCAGCAGCACCAGCGTCGGGCCGTGCCCGCCACGCACGTAGTTGATCCGGACCGGGCCGGCCTGCACCTGCTGTTCGGTGAACCCGGCCGGGAGCCGCGGTTCGTCGTGCGGATGCCCGCCCGGTGCGGCCACCGACCGCAGTGGGGTGAGGATGAGGACGAGGCCGATGGCGACGGCCGCGGCGACCCGCGACCGGAAGTTCAGACGCATGATTGTCCGTTCCTGTGGAGGTGGTTGCGGCGTCAGGTGGTGGCTCGGGCCGCCGACTCGATGACCGTGGTCACCACGTCCGGCCTGGACACCATCGACAGGTGCGCCGCACGGTCATCGGGTTCTCCTTCGGTACGGTGCAGCGTGGTGACCGTACGACCGGCCCGGTGGGCAAACTGTGCGCAAGAAGTTGACGGCCCGCGCCCAGCGCTGCATGACAGGCGGCCCGGCGCGTCACAGGTCTGGCGTGCGGAAGCCCTTGACACGTCCCCGCCCAGGACATAGCCTGCCGTCAAATTAGCAGGAAACTTAACAATTGCCGGAGGATGCCGTGCCTCGTTCCCCGCGCAGCCTGCTGCTGGCCTCCGCCACGGCCGTCGTGACCGTCGCCGCCGGCGCCGCCTGGGTGCTGGCAGGCTCCCCGGCCAGCGCCGCGGTGAGTCTCTCCGACGTCGTGCCCGCGCCGGTTTCGGCGCAGCCCGCGGCCGGCGTGACCTACACGCTGCCGTCCAACGCCGCGATTCAGACCGCGGCCGGCGCCACCGACGTCGGCGACTACCTCGCCGGCATCCTCCGCCCGTCGACCGGTTACGCGCTGCCGGTCTCCACCACGACCGGCACGCCGGCGAGCGGCATCGCGCTGCTGCTGTCCGGCGCCGATCCCAGCGTGGGCACCGAGGGCTATCAGCTCGACGTGACCGCCGCCGCAGTCACGCTCCGCGCCCAGACCACGGCAGGGCTGTTTCACGGAGTCCAGACGCTGCGGCAGCTGCTGCCGGCGACCGTCGAGGCGCGGACCGTCCAGAGTGGACCGTGGACGGTCACCGGCGGCCGGATCGTCGACTTCCCGCGGTACGGGTACCGCGGCGCGATGCTCGACGTGTCCCGGCACTTCTTCGCCCCCGACGTGGTGAAGCGGTACATCGACGAGATCGCGCAGTACAAGATCAATACGTTGCACCTGCATCTCTCCGACGACCAGGGCTGGCGCATCGTGATCGACGCCTGGCCGCAGCTGGCGACCGTCGGCGGCAGCACCCAGGTCGGCGGCGGCGCGGGCGGCTACTACACCAAGGCGCAGTACTCCGACCTGGTCTCCTACGCGGCGTCGCGGCAGATCACCGTCGTGCCCGAGATCGACATGCCGGGGCACACCAATGCCGCGCTCGCCTCCTACGCGCAGCTCAACTGCAACAACACGGCCCCGCCGCTCTACACCGGCACGGCCGTCGGCTTCAGCTCGCTGTGCGTCAGCAAGGAGGTCACCTACACGTTCGTGCAGCAGGTGCTCAACGAACTCGCCGCCCTCACCCCCGGGCCGTACCTGCACATCGGCGGCGACGAGGCGTCGAGCACACCGCCGGCCGACTACACCACCTTCATGAACCGCATCCAGCCCTTCGTCGGCACCGCCGGCAAGACCGTCATGGGCTGGCACCAGATCGGGCAGGCCACCCACACGACGAACCGGGTCGCGCAGTACTGGGGAACCTCCACATCGGACGCTGACCTGAGCGCCGCGGTGAGCAAGGGCGACAAGATCCTGCTGTCGCCGGCGAACAAGGCGTACCTCGACATGAAGTACACCAACTCGACCCCGCTCGGCCAGACCTGGGCCGGCCTGATCGAGGTGCAGACCGCCTACAACTGGGACCCGGGCGCCTACCTCGCAGGCGTTCCGGCCAGCGCGATCCTCGGCGTCGAAGCTCCGATGTGGACCGAGACGATCACCAACCTGGCCGGCATCGAGTTCATGGCGTTCCCGCGGCTGCCCGCACTCGCCGAGCTGGCGTGGTCACCGCAGTCGGCACGCAACTGGGACACCTTCAAGGTACGGCTCGGCGCCCAGGGTCCACGGTGGACGGTTCAGGGGATCAACTTCTACAGCTCGCCGCAGGTGCCGTGGGGCACGCAGCCGACGACACGCAGCGCGTACACCCAGATCCAGGCCGAGAGCTACAACGCGCAGTCCGGTACACAGACCGAGACCACCACCGACACCGGCGGCGGCCAGAACGTCGGCTACGTCACCCCCGGCGACACGCTCGCCTACGACCTCGACTTCGGCGCGGCGTCGCCGGCCTCGGTCACGACCCGGCTGGCCTCCGGCGCGGGCAGCGGCACCATCCAGTACCGCCTGGACTCCGCCACCGGCCCGGTCATCGCCAGCGTCCCGGTCACCTCCACCGGCGGCTGGCAGGCCTGGACCAGCACCACCACCAACCTGACCGGCACGGCCACCGGCGTGCACCGGCTGTACCTCACCTTCACCGGCACCGCGGGCACCGACTTCGTCAACCTCAACTGGCTGCAGTTCACCGCCGGCGCCGGCCTCCCCAACGCCTACAGCGTCCGGCAGGCGGAGGGCTTCAGCAGCCAGTCCGGCACCCAGACCGAGACCACCACCGACACCGGCGGCGGCCAGAACGTCGGCTACGTCACCCCCGGCGACTGGCTCGGCTACGCAGGCGTGGACTTCGGCACCCCGACCGCGGCGTCGGTGACCACGCGGCTGGCCTCGGGCGCGGGCAGCGGCACCATCCAGTACCGCCTGGACTCCGCCACCGGCCCGGTCATCGCCAGCGTCCCGGTCACCTCCACCGGCGGCTGGCAGGCCTGGACCAGCACCACCACCAACCTGACCGGCACGGCCACCGGCGTCCACACCGTGTTCGTCACGTTCACCGGCACGGCGGGCGCCGACTTCGTCAACCTCAACTGGTTCCAGTTCAACCGGTAGCGCGCTGGACGGGACCGATCCACGCGGTCACGAACGATCCCTGCGACGCCCAGCGCGCCGCAGGGAGCAATGCGGCCACCCGCGGCGCACCTCGCGACCACGGAGCCCGAGCTTCCGCAGGCACGGCAACGACCGTGAGCACCAGGCCATCGTCACTCGTCGGCGGGCCGGGACACCGGCCCGCCGACGAGCCGGCGCCGGCATCGCGTCGGCGAGCAGCCGCCTCAGGCTTCGATCCAGCCGTGGTCGCGGGCGATCACGGCGAGGCGGTCCCTGATCTCGCAGATCTGCGCACCGCTGAGCGATGGGGCGTGCCGGAGCAGCATCTCCGTGATCTCGGCGGTGAACTCGGATCTCGCCAAGACATCGCACATGCCGTCGTCCACGCCGTCGGGGCCGGATTCGACCGCGCGCAGCGGCCGCTCGGCGGCGGCCGACTCGTCGAGGATACGGACCGACGCCACCTTCAGCCCCCTGTCGCCCTCGGTGCACTCATACTCCACGCGCAGGCCGGGACGTACACGGAACTTCGCCTCGCCGAAGTCGTTCGCATGCACGAACACGTCGTCACCACCCGCCGCCGGTGCGATGAACCCGTAGCCTCGGGTCTCGTCGAACCGCAGCACTCTACCCACCGCCACCACTGCAACCACCTCACCAAACTCCGAATGGACGGCACCAGCGCCGTCCGCCACCCGACGCTACGGCAGGACACGGGACACGAAACCCCTAACCGCCCCGGACGCGGCCCCTAGCGCGGCGGTGATGAGGTCGAGCACGGCGTGCTCGTGCTGGCCGATGAAGAAGTGTCCACCTGGGAACACATGAAGATCGAACGGTCCGGTGGTGTGCGTCTGCCAGGCCAGCATCTCCTCGACGCCCGCTTTCGGGTCCGCGTCACCGCAGAAGGCGGTGACGGGACAGCGCAGCGGCGCACCGCCGGTCGGCCGGTAGGTCTCGGCAGCGATGTAGTCGGCGCGGATCGGCCCGAGCACCATCTGGCGCAGCTCGCTGTCGTCGAGCAGCGTGGCATCGGTGCCGTTCAGGCGGTTCACCTCGGCGAGCAGTCGCTCGTCGTCAGCCTGGTGGAGCCGGTCGTCACGGTGGCGTGACGGGGCCGGCCGCCCGGAAACGAACAGGTGCACCGGGGTCCGGCCGTCCGCTTCGAGCCGGCGGGCGATCTCGTACGCGAGGGTCGCGCCCATGCTGTGCCCGAACAGCGCCAGCGGTTCCGTGCCGCCGCCGGGCAGGACCTCGTGCACCCGGTCCGCCAGCTCGTGCAGGTCGGTGATGAACGGCTCGTGGCGGCGGTCCTGCCGACCTGGATACTGCACCGCCAGCACCTCGACCGCCGGGGACAGCGCGCGGGACGGCCCGAAGAAGAACGTCGCCGAGCCGCCGGCATGGGGAAGGCACACCAACCGCGGCCGGCCGGGCGGCGCGGAATGGTACCTGCGCGTCCACAGGCTGCTGTCGTGATCGACGGTCATCGCTTCCCCTTCGGTACGGCGGAAGGACTGCTGCCGCTCAGCTTCGCCACGCCGGGCCGACCCAGGCAAGGTTGTCGATCCCCTGGAGGCCGCTTCCGGCGGAGATTAGGGGTGCGGTACGGGTTACCCGGGTCAGCGAGGGTCCGGATCATTGGCAGCGTGTCACGGTCGCCCCGGGGCGCCGCGCGCCAGACTTGCCCCCGGAACACCGGACGCACGGGTCGGGCCGAGCCGCTCGGACCAGGCGGAGCGGCCTTGTCTCGCAGCACGACCACGTTCCGAGCCGGAGCCGACCCACCCCATCCCATCGGCTCAGGAGGGTTCGTGCATCGAAGAACGTTCAGCCTGCTCGTCGTCGTCCTGACGACCCTGTGCTCCACGCTGGTCGGCCCGGCCGCACACGCCGGAACCGCCGGGTTCGACCGCTACCGCGGCCAGCGCCTGAACTGGGGCGAGTGCGTCGGCGCCCCGACGCCCGGCCTGCAATGCGCGGCGGTCACGTTGCCGCGTGACTGGCGGCGGCCGGGATTCGGTGCCGACATGCAGATGGAGATCTCGCGCCTGCGGGCCGGCGACCCGGCCGGGCGCCGGGGCGTGCTGCTGCTCACCTCCGGCGGCGGTGGCGGCACCTTCCTGCCGACGCAGTACAGCGCGCTCGGCCCGCTCGCCGCCACGTACGACCTCATCGGCTTCGACATGCGCCACGACCCGCGCACGCCGCTGGACTGCCAGAACCGGGCCGAGTACGAGGCGTCGCTGCGCATCGACGTGCTCGACCGCTCGAAGCAGAACATCCAGGCGATGCTCGACTACTCGCGGGGCATCGCCGAGGCTTGCCTGCGCCGCAGCGGCGACCAGATCCGGTACATCAACACCGAGCAGGTCGTCAACGACATGGACCTGGTCCGGCAGCTGCTGCGCGAGCAGAAGATCAGCTATCTGGGCGTGTCCGCCGGCCCGTGGCTGGGTGCGCACTACGCGACCCGGTTCCCGCAGCGGGTCGACCGGTTCCTGTTCGACGGCAGCGTGGACTTCGCCACCACCTGGTACCACGCGTTCAACCTGGCCCCGGGCGCCTTCGAGGAGCGGTTCGTCGACTTCCTCGGCTGGCTGGCGACCCACGACGGGCACTTCGGCTACGGCGCGACGGCCGGCGCCGCCCGGTCCCGGTGGGAGGCGAGGCGAGCCGACCTGGTGTCGCACCCGCTGCGCATCTCGGACACCTTCACGCTGACCGCCGGCAACCTCGACAACGGCACCATCGGCTCGCTGTACGTCTCGGCGCAGTTCCCGGACCTCGGCCGCGCGCTCGCCGCGATCGAGCGCCTCGACACGGCGACCGACGCCGACAAGGCGGTCATCGAGCGGGTGTTCGGCCCCTCACCGTACTTCTCCCCGGGGCCGCTCGCCGCGTTCTACTCGTTGATGTGCAACGACACGCCCTGGCCCCGGGGTGGACAGCACTACGTCGAACTGTCCGACCGGCTCGGCGCCCGCTACCCGTTCATGGGGTACGGCTGGTTGCTGCAGCCCTGTGCGTACTGGCCGTTCCCGCCGAACGCGACCCGCCCGGTCGACGGCGGCATCCCGGCCACTATCCTCATGGTCAACTCGGCGCACGATCCGTCCACGCCGTATCCCGGCGCGTTGGACGCCCATCGGCTACTGAAGCGCTCGCGCATGGTCACGGTGACCGGCAACGGCGACCACGGCCAGTTCGGCGTGGGCAACCGGTGCGTCGACGACATCGGGCTGCGGTTCCTCGTCGAGGGCGTCGCACCGCGGACCGACACCACCTGCCAGGGGCTGCCGCTGCCCGGTCCGACCGGGCCCGCGACCGCCTGACACACGTGCGGCGGCCCGGGGAAGCTCCCCGGGCCGCCGTCCGTCTCGGGCCTGTGGTCAGGACACCACGACCGGGAGCCGCTTCGGGCCGAAAAGGCCGGGCGCGGCGAAGTACTCCGGCGGAGCCGCCTCGTCCAGGCTGATCTGCGAGTAGCGCTCCAGGAGCATGCCGACGGAGATCCGGCCCTCCAGCCGTGCCAGCGACGCCCCGATGCAGTAGTGCACCCCGTAGCCGAACGCGACGTTCGGCGCGTTGCGGCGGTGGTCGAAGCGGTCCGGCTCGCTGAAGTGGTCAGGATCGCGGTTGGCCGCCAGCAGCGACGGCACCACCACGCTGTTCGCCGGAATCGTCTGGCCGTCGAGCTCCACCTCGGTCTTGGTGAACCGCAGCACCATGGAGAACGGCGGGTAGAACCGCATGACCTCCTCGAGGAAGCCCGGGATCTCGCTCGGGTCCTCGCGCAGCGCCGCAGCGGCCTCCGGGTGCTCGTGCAGGCACCGTACGGCGCTGCCCAGCAGCAGCGTCGAGGTCAGGTGCCCGGCGAGCAGCAGGCCCGCCGCGGCGGTCACCGCCTCCTCGTCCTGCATGGAGCCGCCCTCGCCCTGCGCCTGGATCACCTCACTGAGGAGGTCGTCCCGCGGATCCTTGCGGCGCTCCCGCACCAGGTCGAGGAAGTAGTCGTGCATCGGCATCGTCGCCTCGTCGACGCTCTTCGCCTTGCTCGGGTCCAGCCGGTCGTCGAAGTTCATCTTGAAGACGTCGTCCGCCCAGCCGCGCAGGAGCCCGTGGTCGGCGTCCGGCACGCCGAGCAGCGCCGCCAGCACCGACACCGGGACCGGATGCGCGATCCGCTCGACCAGGTCGAACCGCTCGAGCCCGTCGACCTCGGCGAGACGCTCGCGGAACAGCTCGGCGATGCGTGGCTCGAGCCGCCGCACGGCCCTGGGCGTGAACGCCTGGTTGACCAGTCCCCGGAACTTGTTGTGCAGCGGCGGGTCCATCAGCTGGTAGTTGCCCTCACGGAACGTCTGCGACGACAGGATCACCGACAGGTCCGAGGAGAACACGTTCCAGTCCGACAGCACCCGCTGCACGTTGGGGTAGTCCAGGACGTGCCACATCCCGATCGCCGGTTCGTGCCACACGGTCCCGCTGGCGCGAACCTCCCGGTACCACGCCAACAGGTTGTGCCCACCGTCCTCCCGCGTGGGCGGGCTGCTGGTGAGTACGTTTTCCGCCATGCACCCTCCTCAGTATTCATCCGGGTCGAGATGCCCCCGCGCCCGGCGGAACGCGCTCATCTTCTGAACGGCACTACGGGGCGACAACCCCTAACATCGACATCACCGCCCCTACGCTCGCGTCGGCGTCGACGAGCTGCGCGACCACCTGGGCCAATGCCTCCGCCTGCCGCGGGTTGAGCCGTGGATCGCAGGCGGTCTGGTACCGGCGGGCGAGATCGACCTCGTCCGGTCCCTGCGGGCCGCCCAGGCACTCGGTGACGTCCTCACCGGCGAGCTCGATGTGGATGCCGCCCGGATAGGTGCCGAGCGCCCGATGTACCTCGAAGAACCCCGACACCTCCGCGACGATGTCGTCGAAGAGCCGGGTCTTGTGTCCGGTCCGCGCGACGCGGCCGTTGCCGTGCATCGGGTCGCACTGCCACACGACCTCGTGCCCGGTCGCCGTGACCGCCTCGACCACGGCGGGCAGCACGTCGCGGACCCGGTCATGCCCCATCCGACTGATGAACGTCAGCCGGCCGGGCACGCCGTGGGGATCGAGGCGCTCGACGTACTCCACGGCGTCCCGGGGCGACGTCGTCGGGCCGAGCTTGACGCCGATCGGGTTGGCGATGCGGGCGGCGAGCGCGACGTGCGCATGATCGAGCTGCCGCGTCCGCTCGCCGATCCACAGGAAGTGGGCCGACAGGTCGTACACGCGGGGCGCGCCCGGGCCGCCGAAGTGCCGCAGCATCGCCAGCTCGTAGTCGAGCACCAGCGCCTCGTGGCTGACGTGGACCTCCGCCGGCCGCCCGGCGGCGCTGTGCTGCCGCGCGGCGGTGCGCGTGTACCGCATGGCGGCGGTGGCCTGCAGGTACGCCTCGCTCATGCGGGCCGGATCGGGCCGGCGGGCCCGCGGGTCCGCCGCCATCGAGTTGATCATGTCGCCGCGGTAGGCGGGCAACCCCGCCGCGTCGACGTCGAGCGAGCGGGGTTTGGCGAACTGGCCGGCCAGCCGCGCCACGAGCACCACCGGCACCCCATTGGCCAGCAGCACGTCCTCCATCGTCGACAGCACCCGCAGGTTGGCCCGGACGTGCTCCTCGGTGTTGCCGGCGAAGGTCTCCGCGCAGTCTCCGCCCTGCACCAGGAACGCCTGCCCGCGGGCCACCGCGGCCAGCTTGGCCCGCAGCCGGTCGACGTCGAGCGGGCTGACGATCGGCCGCCGGCGCCGTATCTCCTGGTGAATCCGGGCCGCGCGGGCCGGGTCCGGCCAGGCCGGCTGCTGCACGGCCGGCAGCCGCCGCACCTCGTCCATCACCCGTCCGACGGGGTCGGGCGCCGGCAACCAGCCGGCGCCCGGCCGGCGGCCGGCGTCGTGGTCCTGCATCGCTCTCCTTCGCCGGTCCGCGGTTCGAACCCTCAGGCGGCCGCCAGGCGGCGCACGGTCTCCAGCGCTTCCTCCCGCGAGGTGTCCGCGATCGGCTTGAACTGCTCCAGCGCCGGCACGGAGTGGGCGAGCGTCATCTCGGCGTGCACGAACTCCAGATGCCGGTCCAGCCCGATCTGCTCGAGCAGCGCCCGCAGATAGGGCGCCTGGAAGTCGAAGCTCTCGCGGGGTGTCCCCGGCGCGTAGGACCCGCCGCGGGCCGTGACGACGATGGTGCGCTTGTCGGTGAGCAGCCCCTCGGTGCCGGGCACGGTGATCATGTGCTCCTTCACCGTCACCCGGTCGAACCACGCCTTGAGGACCGACGGGATCGAGAAGTTGTACATCGGCACACCGAGCAGGAGCGTGTCGGCGGCGCGGAGCTCCTCGATCAGCGGCTCGGACACCGACCAGCCCACCCGGTGCTCGTCGGCCCACGCCTCCGGCGGCAGCAGGCCGGCGACCACGGCGGCCTCGTCGATGTGCGGGACCGGCGCGGCGCCGATGTCCCGGTAGACGTAACCACCGTCGGCGTGGGCGGCCCGCCACTCCTCGGCGAAAACGGCGGTGATCGACCGCGTCACCGACTCGTCCCGGCGGACGCTGCAGTCGATGTGCAGCAGATTCGGCATGTCAGATCTCCTCGGCACAGGAAACGTGTGGGGGGTCAGGGCGACGGCGCCGGGCGGTGCGCCTGGAGGGCGGCGAGCAGCCATTCGAAGGCGGGCACGGCGGCCGGCGCGGCGGGGACGCCGTTGAGCACGCTCAGCAGCTGCCAGTAGCGCTCGACCCGCCGGTCGGCGACCATCTCCAGCCAGTCGATCAACGAGGCGGCCTCGTCGTCCGGCAGGTCGGCCGGGACGATCCGGTCCAGCACGGCCCGCCCGCGGGGCGAGTCGGGGGCCACGCCGCGCTCGACGGCGCCGCCCGCGTGCTCGATGACCAGCGGCCTGATGTTCAGGCCGAACTCCAGGCGGTTGTCGTCACCGCCGCTGAGCACCATGGCGCGGACCTTGCGCCGGAAGGACTCGTCGGACACCAGCTCGGCCAGCTCGATCCAGGCGTCGACCTGCTCGGACGTCGGGTTGTCGGCCAGCTCGAGCGGGAGCTGGCGCATCCAACCGGCGACGACCGAGGCTTCCTCGTCGTCGACTCCGGCGAAGGCGTCGTTGACGAAATCGTCGATGATCTGCTGGCGTTCCTGCGCCGACAACCGGGCCAACTTGTTCATCAGGGCCATCTCCTCGGTGGTGCTGTCTCGTAGTGCGACGGTGCGGAGGACGGCGCGGCGCAGGCGGAGCGTGCGGATCTCGGCGTCGAGGGCCTTGACGTGCGTCTCCGCGAGCTCTTTCAGCGTCGTCTGGCGGGCCAGCAGCCGCTGGATGGCCTCGAGGCCGAGCCCCAGGTCACGCAGTGTCCGGACCAGGTCGAGCCGCGCGACCGCCTCCGCGTCGTAGAGCCGGTATCCGCCGGTGGACCGGACGGACGGCGGAACCACGCCGTTGTCCGACCAGAACCGGATGGTCCGGGCCTGCAGACCGGTGCGGCTGGCGAGCTGCCCGATCGTGTAAAGGCCCGTCGCGTCGTCCATGGATCTCAACCTGCACCTTCCACCCGGTGGAACCTCAAGCGCTGTGCGCAGAAATCTGTCCGGGTCAGGCGGCGCCGCTGCGCAGCGCCCGGAGCGCGTCGCGCAGGACCGGCTCCGCCACACCCCGGACCAACTCTGCACCATCGGGACCGTCGAGCACGAAGGTGAACCCGCCCAGCGCCTTCTTGTCCCGGCTCATCAGGGCGAGCAGGTCGTCGTCCTCGACGGCCGGCGGGAGCCGGGTGCCGAGCCCGTATCCGGCGACCACCTCGTGGTGCTCAACCACCCGATCGTGGTCGATCCGGCCGAGCAGGCCGGCGAGCCGCCCGGCGAACACGGTGCCGACCGCGACCGCCTCCCCGTGCCGCATCCGGTAGTCCGTCGCCCGCTCCAGCGCGTGACCGAGCGTGTGGCCGTAGTTGAGCAGGTGGCGGGCGCCGTGGTCGCGCTCGTCGCGGGCCACGATGCGTGCCTTGAGCTCCACGCAGCGGGCGATCTGCTCCGGCACCGGGCGGCCTCGCAGGTCGCCGGAGCCGATGAAGTGGGCCCGGGCGATCTCGCCGTATCCGTTGAGGACCTCACGCACTGGCAGGGTGCGCAGGAAGTCCGTGTCGCACAACACCGCGGCCGGCTGCCAGTAGGCGCCGACCAGGTTCTTGCCCGCCGGGAGGTTGACCGCGGTCTTGCCGCCCACGCTGGCGTCGACCTGGGCCAGCAGCGAGGTGGGCAGGTGCACGACCGCCACACCCCGGTGGTAGAGCGCGGCGCTGAGGCCGACCAGGTCGGTCGTCGTGCCGCCGCCGCACGACACGACCACGTCCTGCCGGGTGAGACCGGCCTCGGCGTACTGCTGGCACAGCCGCTCGACGGTGGCCAGCGTCTTGGCGTGCTCGCCGTCGCGCACCTCGATCCACCGGGTCGGCACGCCGGGGTCGGGCACCGACTCGCGGAGCCGGGCGTTGATCACCACCGCCCGGCGCGCACCGGTCGAGGCCACGACACCGGGCAGGTCGTGGCGGACGCCCGAGCCGATCCGCACCGGGTAGGACCGCTCGCCGAGGTCGACGCGCACCTCCCGGTGCCCGGCCGGCTCGCGGGGCGTCGCGCCGCTCATGCCGAGCTGGCGCAGTCGAGGCAGACGTTGCGCGGAAGCTCCGTGCGCCGTCGCACGTTGAGCTTGCGGTAGGCGCTGGTGAGATGCTGCTCGACGGTGCTGACGGTGATGTACAGCTTCCGGGCGATCTCACGGTTCTTGTCCCCCTCGGAGGCCAGCGCGACGACCCGCCGCTCCGCCTCGCTGAGCAGCGCGATGGCTCCGTCGCCGCCGGGGCGCGGGTCGGCGCCGACGAGCGCGTCCCGCAGCGGCTCGACGCAGCACTCCGTCGCATACTCCAGGGCCTGCGCGCGCACGGCCCGGGCCTGGTCGAACTCGCCGAGGTCGTGGTGCGCCTGGCCCAGGTCGCTGAGCGCTCTGGCCAGCTCCACCCGGTCGCCGCACGAGTGCAGCGCCTCGATGGACTTGCGCAGCAGCGCCGATCGTTTGGGCAGCACGTGCACGGCGGCGAGCTGGCGCAGGGCCAGGCCCCGGGGGCGCCCGACGTTGCCGCCGGGCTGGGCGAGCTGCTCCTCGATCAGCTTCCGGGACCGGGTCAGGTCGCCCCAGCGCAGGAACACCTCGGCGGCACTGGACTGCCACGGCACCAGGCCAGGGTTGTTCAGGTCCTGTTTGCGCATGAACTCCCCGCAGGCCATGAAGTCGTCCAGCGCCGCACCGAGACGGTCGGTGGCCAGCAGGTGCCGGCCGCGGGCGTGCAGGTAGTGCATGCCGGCGTGGCTGGCCAGCGCCGCACCGTTCACGGGCTGGGCGAGCAGCCCGTCGGCCTCCGCGTATCGGCCCATCGTCGAGGTGGCGAGCACGGAGCCGGCCAGCGGGATGCCGATGCCGGTGCCCCAGCTGCGCATCGGAAACTGCCGCAGCGCGAAGTCCGCGTCCTGCCGCGCGGAGGGCAGGTTGCCCTTGCGCAGCGAGATCTCGGCGCTGACCGCGGCGAGCAGGCCCATCCACGTCGGCGCGTCCCGGCGCGCCGCCTCCCGCAGCAGGGCCGAGCACCAGCGGGCCGCCTGGTCCAGCGCCCCGGCGTAGACCAGGGCCAGCAGCGCGGCCTGCACGAGGTCGACGGACTCGTCGTCCAGCCGCACGCTGCGCAGGAACCGCTCGGCCTCCGGCCCGGTGTGCTCCGCCCCGTAGGTCAGCACCGCGCCGAGCACGCCGCCCGGCCGGGCCCGCGGGCCGGTTCCGCCGCCACGGCCGGCGCCGGCCGTGGCGGCCTCCGCGGCCGGCGGAACCCAGCAGCGCAGCACGTCCAGCGCCGCGCGGAACATGCCCGACGTGGCCTTGTCCAGCGTCACCGCGGTCGCCTCGACGGACCGCAGCGCCTCGGCGGCGTCGTCGAGCCGGCCGTGCCACAGCTGGTAGCGGGCAAGGGACACCGCCGCCCTGGGGCCGAGGTGGCCGGCTCGCAGCGCGGCGCTCAGCTCACCGAGATACTGGACCACCGCGAACGGGTTCGTCCGCCACTCAGCCTGCGCCAGCATGGCGGTGATCGCCACCCGCTGCTTCTCGTTGGTGCAGCTGTCCCGGGCCAGTTGCAGGCACCTGACCGCCAGCGCCGGCTCGTCCTGGTTCAACGCGTGCTCCGCCGCCTCGTGCAGCACCGACAGCGCCCACGGGCTGCCGGCGTGGTAGGAGGCGATCAGCAGCCGGGCCACGACCGAGACGGAGGCGCCCTTGGCGTGCAGCAGTTCGGCGGCGCGCCGGCGCAGCTCCTGCCGCTCCGGCTCGCTCATCTCGTCGAGCACCACGGCCTGGGCCTCGGCGTGGCGGAAGGCGCCTGCGGCCAGCAGGCCGGCGGTCTCCAGCTCGTCGCACACCCGCCGGACCTCGGCCGGATCGAGCTCGATCAGCTCGCTGAGCAGCGCCGGCGAGGCCGCGGCGTCGAGCACCGCGAGGCCGCGCGCCACGCGCACGGCGCTCGGACCGCTGTCGTGCAGGCAGGTCAGGAAGGCCCGGCCGAACGCGTGGCCGATGACCGCACCCACCGGGTTGCGGCCCGCTGCCGGCGCCGGTCGCGCGAAGTCCTGCGCGAGCGCCCGCAACAGCAGCGGATTGCCGCCGCTGGCGTTGTGGAAGGACTCGACCAGCTCGTCCGTCGCGGCGATCGAGTGCGCGGCGAGCACGCGGCCCACCCCGTCCGGCGACAGCACGCGCAGGCGGAGGCCGCGGCAGTACGGCTGGCGCAGCAGCTCGGTGTGTAAGGCGCCCAGCTCCCACGGTGAGTGTTCGGCCTCGGTAAAGACGATCATGAGTCGGGCCTGCCGGATCTGCCGGATCAGGCGCAACAGGTGGTCCAGCGAGGCCGGGTCCGCGTGCTGGACGTCGTCGACCAGGACGAGTATCGGCCGCTCGGCCGCATGCTCGACGAGCAAACTGCAGGCATCTGGAACCGTGTCGAACAGCCACGCCGGGCCGGTCGCGAGGTGCTCCCCGGACGTCGCCGGTGCCCCGTCCGGCCTGGCGGCCGGCCACATCTGGCCGCCGTCCGGCAGGTGACGCAGGAGCTGGCGCAGCACGCTCAGGGGCACATGCCGTTCGCTGGACCGCGCCCACGCGCCGAGGATCAGCATCCCGTCGGCCGCCGACTGCTCCGCCAGAGCGCGCAGCAGTTCACTCTTCCCGCTCGCGACCGGGCCTTTGATCAAAACTACACGACCATTGCCCTGAATTGATTCCGCAAGCCACTGTCGTAGTTGAGACATCTCGATGTCACGGTCAACCAGACTCATGAATCCCCCGTCATGCCGTCCAGAGTCTACGCTGACAGCCCTCACTCGGGGGGCCATCATGCCACGTGCATCATGGCACCCGCTGGCCTCCGCGATCAACCATACAGGTCACTCGATGTGTGACATTTATTGACGATTATGATCGCACCAGCTTCGGCCAACGTCTTAATGGAAGCGATCCCACCAGCGGACTTACCCGCTCGAACCACCCCAGAAGCGCGCCGACATCCCGGCAGAACAGCATTACTGGGTGCGCTTGAAAACGCATCAAGGGTCGGCCGCATCGCTCGCAAAAATGCTCCGCAAAGCCTCGCCGAACCATTCGAGCGGAAACCGTTCCGCAGCATTCTCAGGACGTATTCTTCGGCACCATCCGGCACAGCTCGAGCAATTGCGCCGGATTGCGGACGAGCGCGTCGGGTGATGCCGCACGCAACACCGGGTCGTCCCCTTCACCCCACGTCGCGGCCACCGCGACCACACCCGCTGCCTGGGCACTGGCCAGATCCGTCGGCGCGTCGCCGACCATCATCGCCGCCTCCGGCGCCACGTCGATGCGACGCAGCGCCTCCAGCACGATGTCGGGTGCCGGCTTGGGCCGGGGTACCTCATCCGAGCCGACCACCGCGTCGAAGTAGTCGTGCAGTTGCAGAATGCATATGAGTGAACGGGCGCGGCTCCCGCTCTTTCCAGTCGCGACCGCGAGCCGAATACGATTCGCCCTCAGCTCGCCGAGCATCTCCGGCACACCGTCGTACACCCGTACACGGTGCGCGAGACGGTAGCTTTCCCGCACAAACGGCTCCTCCATCGCGCCGGGCAGCCCCATCATCGCCATGATGTCCGGGAAGTAGCGACCCATGTGCCGGCTGTACTCCTCGAATGGCGGCGGCCCCGCCCCGACCACCTCGGCGTAGGCGACGGCGAACGCCTCGCGCATCACGTCGAAGCTGTCGACCAGCACGCCGTCGAGGTCGAACACCACGGCGGCCGGCCCGGCCAGGACGACGGGGCGTAGCAGCAGCGGTCCGTCCTCGGGCTCAACGATCGTCAACGCCAGCTCCCCCTCAGTCCATCGATGCGCGGCCGATCGCCGCAGGCACGGGTCCGGTCAGCGCATCGGACGGCGGTCCTAGCGCCGCCGCGCAGCTGTAGATGCGTTCGAGCACGTCGATCGACCAGCCGGCCCGGCGGATCGCCCGGCCACGCGCGGCCGGATCGCCGAGCAGCGCCGGCAGGTCGTCGAGCTGCCGGTCGTACTCGACGCCGATCCGCTCCTCCGGCAGCGGGACCGAGGCGACCCGGCCGCCCCGGGCGACGGTCAGCACCGGACGCGGCAGCCGGTTGGGGCTGAAGCCGAACGTGGTGCGCAACGTCGCCGTGCCGGCGATCCCCTCCAGGACCACCGTCGTCGCGTCGTGGACCTCGTGCGACGCCCAGCTGGCGCGCAGCGAGACCCCGGTGCCCCCGGCCGTGACCAGGAACCCGTACGCGGTGTCCTCGACGTCGGATCGATGCTCCTGCGCCGGCGGCGGCTGCTCGTCGCGCCAGGCCGCCCGCCAGGACTGGTTGTTGATCAACAGTGACGAGGTGGTCCCCACCACGCGGCTGACCTCGCTGTACCCGAGCAGGGCGCCACCGACGTCGAGCAGGTGCGAGCCGAGGTCGATCAGCGCGCCGCCCCCGGACAGGTGACGCCGGGTGAACCACTCACCCGCCGACGGCACCCCGCGGGCGCGGACCCAGGCCAGCTCGACGTGGCGGAGCCGGCCGATCGACGGCCGGACCCGGCGCAGCGCCTCCAGGTCCGACCGGTAGAGAGCGGCGCTGCCGGCCAGCAGCGTCGCGCCGGCACTGCGCTCGGCCTCGGCCAGCCGGGTCACCTCGGCCGACGTCAGGCACACCGGCTTCTCGAGGAAGACCGAGATCCCCCGGTCGAGCAGCCGGCAGGCGACCTCGCAGTGCAGGTGGTTCGGCACGGCCACGACGGCGAGGTCCACGTCACCCGGGTCGAGGCCGGCCAGGTCACGGTGCCGGGCCACGGAGTCGTCCAGGTCGACACCTGCCCAGGCCGACGGGTCCCGGTCCACGACCGCCACGAGCCGCAGCCCGGCGCGGCCGGCGAGCCGGGGGAGCCAGATCGACCGGGCCGCCCAGCCCATCCCGACCAGGGCTATGCGGCACGGGACCGGGCCGGCACCGCGCCCGGCAACCACGGCCCCGCTCATCGCCGCGGCGACGAGTCGAGCACCTCGGCCAGCACCCCGGCGACCGCGTGCATCTGCTCCTGCGTGCCCAGCAGGACCCGATGGTGCAGCCAGACGCAGTCCGCGCTGATGGCCTCCGATACCGGGCACCGCTCGGCGATCTCGTCCGGCGTCTCGTCCGGCGCGCCGCGCTCCCAGAAGCCCGCGATGCGGTGGATCGCGCGGAAGGCGGCAAAGGCCGGCACACCCCGCGCCACCAGCTCGTCGACGACGGCGTTGCGCCGCTGTTCGCCGATGCCGGGCAGGCGGAACATCGCCATGTAGTGCGGGTTGCGGTCGCACCGCGGGTCGCTTCCCTGCGGCACCACCGCGGGAATCTCGGCCAGCAGCGTGCGCAGCAGCGCCCACCGCTGTTCGCGCACGGCGGTCTGCTCGTCCAGCCGGCCGAGCTGCGCCCGCAGCACGCCGGCGGAGAACTCGTTGAGCCGGAAGTTGGACCCGCCGGTGCGGTGCCGGTAGTGCCGGTCGTCGCGGGGCCGGCCGCAGCTGTGCCGCAGGAACGCCGCCTCGTAGAGGTCGTCGTCGGCGAACACCAGCGCGCCGCCCTCGCCGGCCGTCATCAGCTTGCCGTTCTGGAAGCTGAACGCCGCGACCGAGCCCAGCTCGCCGACGCGCCGGCCGTGCCACCGGGCACCGTGCGCGTGCGCGGCATCCTGGATGATCGCGATCCCCGCGGCGGCGGCCAGCTTGCCCAGGGCGTCCATGTCGGCCACCTGGCCGGCCATGTGGACCGGCATCACCGCCCGGGTGCGCCCGGTGATCGCCGCCTCGGTGGCCGCCCTGTCCAGGCAGTACGTGTCCGGGTCGACGTCCACCGGCACCGCGACCGCGCCGAGGCGCTGAACGGCCAGCGCCGAGGAGAAGAACGTGAAGGCCGGCACGATGACCTCCGTGCCGGGGCCGACGCCGAGGACCTCGAGACCGAGCTCCAGGGCATGGGTACCGTTCGTCACGGCGAGCGCGTGCGCGGCACCGTGATACGCGGCGAACTCACGCTCGAACTCGTCCACCTCGCCGCCGGCCATGCGCCACCACCCGGGTTGGCCGAGCGCGCGTAGCAGCCCGGCCCGCTCCTCGTCCCCGAACTGCGGCCAGTTCGGAAATTCCATCGGAGCACCATGCTCATTCATGCGGATTCGCCTTCCAACGGGGAACGGCACACGAAAGAGAAATGCGTCGCCTCGACGCGGCGCGCGATTGTCGTCGACCGCCCATGACGTACAGATATCGACAGATGCTGACCAAACGGTATCCTCGCCCGTCGGGCGCCTCAACCCCTATGCCCGTTCACCGCCACCAAGGCCGTGCGGCGGCCACAACCCCTATCGGCGACGATAATTTTTTACCGGCCGGTCAAATCATTGGCGACAATGCCGCGGCGTCCTCGGCCAGCAGCAGCGCCCCGCGCAGCGACGGGTTCGGCACCGCCGCCGCCACCACGGCCGCCGGCGGCTGGCCGGTGCGCGCCAACCGCGCGACCTGCTCGGCGACCAGCCCGGCGTAGCCGGGCACCGCGCCGGCGAATCCGCCGCCGACGGCGACCAGCGCAGGGTGCAGCAGCTCACTGACGCCGACGACGGCCAGCGCCACGGCGTCGGTGCCGTCCCGCAGCGCCGTGACCGCCCAGGGTTCGGCGGCCGCGAATGCCCCGACGAACTCCTCGGCCGGCACGGCCCGCCGGCGCAGGGCGGCCGCGCGGGCCAGGGTGGCCGGGCCGGACGCCACCGCCTGCAGGCAGCCTTGCCGGCCGCAGCGGCAGCGCGGTCCCGCCGGGCGCACCGGCAGGTGGCCCAGTTCGAAGGAGCCCAGCGCCGGACCGGGCACCATGCGGCCGCCGAGCACCAGCCCGCCACCGA
The DNA here is from genome assembly GCF_050936335.1 of Dactylosporangium sp. CA-152071. Taxonomy (NCBI): domain Bacteria; kingdom Bacillati; phylum Actinomycetota; class Actinomycetes; order Micromonosporales; family Micromonosporaceae; genus Dactylosporangium; species Dactylosporangium sp. CA-152071. Next base: position 1,394,367 of record NZ_JBNJMZ010000002.1, read on the forward strand.
TCCCGGTGCCCACGCCCACGTAGAGCAGGTCACCGCAGCCGGTGTGCCTGGACTCGGCCACGGCGGCCACGTCGCCGTCGTCGCCCCACTGGACCGCGGCGCCGGGCACGAGCGCCGCCAAGGTCCGCGGCACGTCGAGGCCGATCCAGCTCGGCCGGTTCGGCCAGGCCGAGATCCGGCCGTGCCCGTCCACCGTCGCGGGCAGCGCCACGCCCGCCGACCGGACCGCCCCGCCGGCGCGCGCGAGCAGCGCACGAACCGCGCCGGTCAACGCCTCCAGATCCGCGGCGAGGCCGCCGGCGACCGGCCAGGTGAACACGTCCTCGTGCACACCCCGGTCACCGACGGCCCGCAGGGCGACCTTCGTGCCGCCCAGGTCGATCCCGAGCAGGGTCACACCGGCAGCGCTTCCAGCACGTGGAAGTTCGGGTGCTCGGGCACCGTCACCACCGCGCCGAGTCGCAGGCCGGACTTGCCGAACAGGGCCTCGAACTCCTCCAGCGTGCGTTCGCGACCGGAGTGGAAGGCCATCATCTCCATGTCGCTCATGGCCAGCACCCTGCGGGCCATCGGATCGGTCACCTCGTCCTGGGCCGGGACGACCGAGGTGAGCACGAGGATCTTGCCGTCGGCCGCCACCGCGTCGCGGCAGTTGCGCAGGATCCGCGCCGACGCGTCGTCGTCCCAGTCGTGCAGGATGTGCTTGAGCAGGTACGCGTCAGCGCCCGGCGGGACCGAGCGGAAGAAGTCGCCGCGCTGGACCTCGCAGCGCCCGGACACCCCGGCCGCCTCGAGCACGCCCGGCGTTTCGCGCAGGGCCGGCTCGATGTCGTACACCACGCCCGAGGCACCCTCGGTGGCGACGAGGACGGTGGACAGCAGCGAGCCGTCACCACCGCCGATGTCGACGATCCGGGTGAACGGCGAGAAGTCGTAGTGCGCGACCACCGCCGGGGCCAGCAGCGACGTCGTGGCCTTCATCGTGCCGTAGATCCGCTCCGCCAGCACCGGGTTGTCGGCCAGGTGGTCCCAGATCACCTGACCGAAGGCGTGGTAGAAGCCGGTGTTGCCGTGACGCACGGCCAGTTCGAGGGCGCCCCACGCCTGCCACAGTGTCGGGTCGCCGCACATCAACGCCGCCCCGTGGACCGGCGTCGGGGTGCTCTTGCAGAACAGCACCCCGATCGGGGTCAGGGCGAACCCGCCGTCGGCGGACTCGGTGGCGACGTCCAGCGCGACGAGGGCCCGTAGCAGGCGGTGCAGGGACGAGGCGTGCGTCTGCGTGGCCGCCGCGATCTCGTCCACCGACATCGTCGAGCCGGCCAGCACGTCGGGTATTCCCAGGCGTACCGCAGTGGTCACCACCTGCGAATAAGAATGGCCGAAGAATAGCGGAAAGATCTCGGCGAAATCGGGCTGTTCGATGTGTTCGTCGGACATCGATTGATCCCCTTGTTCGAGCGGCCGCCATTGATGTTTCCATCACTCTTTCCAGAAGTCTCCGGCCACACAACCCCTAACCTGCACCGCCCCTATTCGGCCGCCGCTGATCGACCATCGCGATCCGCCAGATAATTGCTGAGCGCCCGGATGATGAAACTCTGCGCGCCGGTGATCGGCACACCGCGGCGCGACATCCGCAGCAGCGGCGACGGCGCGCCGTTCTCCCGGATGCCCATCGACGCGTACCGGTACAGCCGGCGGATCCGGCGGCGCCGCTTGCGCTCGTACTCGCGCAGCGCCTCCTCCGGCGCGGCGGCCCGCAGCAGGCTGCGGCTGAGCACCCAGGCGTCCTCCAGCGCCTGGTTGGCCCCCATGCCGGCCCGCGGCGGCACGGCGTGCAGCGCATCACCGATGAGCGTGATCCTGCCGCGGCTCCACGTCTTGGGTACCTGGTGCAGCACGTGCGGGAAGATCGTGATGTCGTCGTCGGTGATCACGTCCAGCAGCTGCGGCATCGGATCGGTGAACCCGGCGAAGCGGGCCTTGAGACTCGCGGCCGGTGAGACGCTCTGCTCGTCGAGCGCCCGCGCGGCGATCCCGTCCGCCAGCGTTCCCGGCGGCGTCGCGGACCCCACCGTCCACGGCGTCTCGAACGCCCAGTAGATGAGGTCGCCACCCAGCGAGTGCATCACGCACATGGCTTCCTTGGCGGTGAGGGTCTTGACCCGCCGGGTCCCGGTCAGCTCGGTGTCCACCCGGCTCACGCCGTGCCAGGTCGCCCAGCCCGTGTAGGCGGCGCGGTCGTGCTCGCCGAAGAGGTGCCGGCGGACCCGCGAGCCGAGCCCGTCCGCCCCGATCAGGACGTCGACCTCGGACGTGGTGCCGTCGGCGAAGGCGAGGGTGACCGCGCCGTCCGGGCGGTCCTCGTGCACGGCGGCGAGTTGTTTACCCAGTTGCAGGCAGCCGGCCGGCAGCTCGGCGGCCAGCCGGCCGAGCAGCTCGGCGCGCAGGAACACGACGTTGGGGGCACCGTAGCGGCGGGCGATCCGGTTGAGATCCAGCCGGATCAGCGCTGCTCCGTCAGCGGTGTGGATCGCCAGCCGCTCCAGCCGGTGGCCCATCTCGCCGGCCGGGAAGCCCAGGTCGCGCAGGATCCCGGTGCCGCTGGGCCACAGCAGCAGCCCGTAGCCGCTGGTCGGCAGCCGGCCGGCCTTCTCGAACACCGTCACCTGGTGCCCGCCGGCCTTCGTCAACGCGTATGCGCAGGCCAGCCCGCCGAGCCCCGCGCCGGCGATGCCAATTCTCATGATCCGAACTCCTCATCGTCGAAGTTGCGGCACAGCCAGGCGTCGACGGCCGCGGCCGCCGCCTCGGCGTGCTCCTCGAGCAGCGTGAAGTGGTTGCCCGGTACCTCCAGCGCGGTGTGCGGCAGGTCCCACCGCGCCTGCCAGCCGTCGCCGCCGCCCGCGAGATCCACGACCTCCGGCGACCACGGCTCGGCCGCCCTCAGGAAGAGCGTCGGCACGCCGGTCCGCGCCGGCCGCCAGTCGGCCATGAGCCGGTGATAGGCGCCCATGGCGGTCAGTCGGCTGTCGTTGAACAGCATGAACCGGCTCTCCCGGTCGATCATGTGTCTGGTGATCGACGTATTGAGCCAGCTGTACCCGAGCGTCGGCGAGTAGCTGTCGATGAGGACGACCGCGGCGGGTGCCCGGCCGGCCTGCTCCAGCCGGGTCGCCGCGGCGTGCGCGATCCAGCCGCCGGCCGAGCGGCCGACCAGGACGAACGCCCCCTCACCGGCACACCGCAGCGCCGCGTCGGCCTGCGCGGCCGCCAGCGCGTCCATGTCGGCCGGCAGCGGCTCGCCGTCGAGGAACCCGGGCTGCGGCAGCACCGCCACGCCCCGCCGATCGCGGAAGTACGCGGCGAACTTGGCGTACTCGTGCGGCCCCGCGACCGGCGTGGTCGACGGCAGGCACAGCACCATCGGCGCACGGCTGCCGCCGGTCAGCCGCACCGCGCCGGGCGCGACGTCGCGGGCCGCCGCCGCGTCGAACATGGGGTGCAGCTGGGCGGCGAGCCGCAGGAGCATCGAGCCCTCGTCGTACTTGCCCTGTTCGCAGGCCCGCCAGTACAGCGAGGCGACCGGCCCCAGTTCGCCGGCGTCGTCCGGGTCGGCCCGCTGCTGCGGGTCGTCCGGCGCGGGCCGGGCCGCCAGCCGCGCGTGCAGCGCGGCCGCGAGCGCGTCGGCCGTCGGGTGGTCGAACACGATGCCCGCCGGCAACCGCAGGCCGATCGCGGCGCCGAGCTTGTTGCGCAGCTCGACAGCGGTCAGGGAGTCCAGGCCGAGTTCGAGGAACGGCCGGCTGGACCCCACCTGAGCGGTGGAGGAGTGCCCCAGTACGCCGGCCAGGCACCCCACGATCAGCTCGACCAGCAGCCGGTCGCGCTCGCCGGCCGGCGCGGCGGCGAACCGGGCCGGCCAGCCATCGACGCCGTCCCGCGGCGCCGCGGCCGCGGTCCGCCGCCGGCTCCCGGGCCGGACAAGATCGCGTAGCAGCGGCACCGCACCGCCGTCGGACCGGGCGAGCGTGGCGACGTGCAGCCGCATCGGCAGCACGACCGGATCGGCCGTCTCCCCCGCCGCGTCGAACAGCGCCAGCGCCTCGCCGGTGGGCAGCGGCTCGAACCCGGAACGGGCGATCCGGTCCCGGTCGGCCGTGCTCAGCCGCCCGGTGATGCCGCTGGTCTGCTCCCACAGTCCCCATGCCAGCGACTGGCCCGGCAGCCCCGCGGCCCGGCGCCGGGCCGCCAGCGCGTCGAGGAAGACGTTCGCCGCCGCATAGTTGGCCTGTCCCGGCCCGCCGAGCACCCCGGCGGCCGAGGAGAACAGTACGAACGCCGACAGGTCCATGGTGCTGGTCAGCTGGTGCAGGTTGAGCGCCGCGTCCGCCTTCGGCCGCAGCACCTCGGCCAGCCGCTGCGGCGTGAGCGACAGCGCCACCGTGTCATCGACGACGCCGGCGACGTGGACCACGGCCGTGAGCGGCCCCTGCCGGGTGACGTCGGCCAGCAGTGCGGCGAGGGCCGGCCGGTCCGCGGCGTCGCAGGCGGCGACGACCACCTCCGCGCCGAGCGCGGTCAGCTCTTCCGCGAACTGCCGGGCGCCCTCGGCGTCGGGTCCGCGCCGGCTCGTCAGCACGAGTCTCGTCGCGCCGTGGGCGGTGACCAGATGACGGGCCACCGCCTGGCCGAGGGTGCCGGTGCCGCCGGTGACGAGGACCGTGCCGGACAGCCGCCGAGGCGGCGGCAGGGTGAGCACGATCTTCCCGACGTGCCGGGCCTGGCTCATGCAGCGGAACGCCTCGACGGCCCGGTGCATGCTCCAGGCGCGGACCGGCAGCGGTTCCAGCGTCGCCGCGGAGCACCCGGACAGCACGGTGGCGAGGATCTCGCCCAGCCGGTCCGGGCCCGCGTCGACGAGCTCGAAGCTGCGGTACGACCGACCGGGGAACTCGGCGGCGACGGCCGCCGGGTCACGGACGTCGGCCTTGCCCATCTCGACGAACCGGCCAGCCGGCGCCAGCAGGCGCAGCGACGCGTCCACGAACCGCCCGGACAGGGAGTCCAGGACGACGTCGACGCCTCGCCCGCCGGTCCCGGCGCGGAACTTCGCCTCGAACTCGGTGTCCCGCGACGAGGCGATGTGCGAGTCGTCGAGGCCCAGCCGCCGCAGGACCGCCCACTTGGCCGGGCTCGCGGTCGCGAAGACCTCCGCGCCGAGCAGCCGGGCGATCTGCACCGCGGCCATGCCGACCCCGCCGGCGGCCGCGTGCACCAGCACCTGTTCCCCGGGGCGCACCTCGGCGAGGTCGTGCAGCCCGTAGTAGGCGGTCAGGAATGCGACGGGCACCGCGGCGGCCGTGCTGAAGGTCCAGCCGGGCGGGACCGGCGCGAGCAGCCGGTGGTCGGTGACGGCGGTCGGCCCGAACGCGCCGGGGAGCAGGCCGAGCACCCGGTCCCCGACCGCCAGGCCGGCCACCTCGGGGCCGACCTCGACGACGACGCCGGCGCCCTCCAGACCCATCCGGCCGGCATCGCCCGGGTACTGCCCGAGGACGTTGAGGACGTCGCGGAAGTTGAGCCCGGCCGCCCGGACCGACACCCGGACCTGACCGGCCGTCAGCGGGGCGGCCACCTCCGGTGCCGGCACCACGGCGAGGCCGTCGATCGTTCCGGCGGTACCGACGTCCAGCCGCCACGGCTCAAGGGCCGGGAAGTCGAACCGGTCCCGGGTCGCCCGGGCCAGCCGCAGGACGTGCCACCCGCCGTCCCGCAACGCCAGCTGCGGCTCACCGGCCGCCTGCACCGCGGACACGAACTCGGCGACCGGTGGCGGCGCCGCCCAGGGGTCCAGGTCCACCAGGACGAGCCGGCCCGGGTGCTCGGACTGCACCGACCGGAGCAGCCCCCAGACCGGCGCCGCGGCGAGGTCTGCCACGTCGCCGCCGAGCACCGGCACGGCACCACGGGTGACGACGATCAGGCCGCTCGCCGCGCACCGCTCGTCGGCGAGCCACGCCTGGGCGAGCTCGAGCGTCCGGAGCGTGGTCGCGTGGACGGCGGCGGCGTCCGGGACGTCCGGCCCGGCGTCGCCACCTTCGGCGGCCGGCGTCGGCGAGCCGGCGACCGGGACCAGAAGGGTCCCGCTGTCCCCGGGGAACGCTTCCAGGTCGGCCCAGGCCGGCCCGCCGAGGCCGAACGTGTCCTGGCCCAGCCAGCCGTACCGTTCGGCGGTCCTCCCTTCGGTGGCCGCGGGCAACGCCGCCCAGTCCAGGCGGAACATGGCGTTGCCGACGGCCGGGGCCGGGCCGAGCGGGCGCAGCGCAAGCTCGTCGACCGCGAGGACCGGATTGCCCTCGGTGTCGAACGCGGTGAGGCCCAGGGCCCCGGCATCGCCCGGAGTGAGCCGGGCGCGCAGCACCGTCGCCCCACCGGCGGCCAGGGTCACACCCGACCACATGAACGGCACGGCGCCGGTGCTCGAGTCGCCGAGGAACGGGCCGTACCCGGCGACGTGCAGCACCGCGTCCAGCAGCGCCGGATGCACCCCGAACCGCGCGGCCTCGGCCGCCTCGGTGTCCGGCAGCCGCACCTCGACGTACACCGTGCCGGCATGCCGCCAGGCGGCTTGGACCCCTTGGAACACCGGTCCGTAGTCGAAGCCGGCGCGCTCGCACTGCTCGTAGAGGTCGTCGACGTCGAGCGGCTCCGCGTCGGTGGGCGGCCACGCCGGTGCCGCAGGCGCGCCGGGCGACGCCGGTTGCGGCACGAGGACACCCTGCGCGTGGACGGACCACGGCTCGGCCGGGTCGGCCCCATCCTCGCGGGAGTACACGGTCAGTGCCCGGCGGTCGCTGCTGTCCGGGGCCGCGAGGCGGAGCTGGACGAGCGTCGCGCGGTCGTCCGGCAGGACCAGCGGGTTGCTGAGCGTGAGCTCCTCCAGCCGATCGCACCCGGCCTCCCGGCCGGCGCGGAGCGCGAGCTCGACGAACGCGGTCCCGGGCAGCAGCCGCCGGCCGCCCACGACGTGCTCGCCCAGCCATGGGTGGACGCTGGCGGAGAGACGACCGGTCAGCACCGTCTCGCCGCTCTCGGCAAGCTCGACGGCGGTGTTCAGCAGCGGATGGTCGAGGCCGCCGGGTGCATGGTCCGCCGGCGCGCTGTCGAGCCAGTAGCGCTGCCGCTGGAAGGCGTACGTCGGCAGCTGCACCGGCTGGGCCGGGACACCCGCGTGCACGGCCCCCCAGTCGATCCGATGCCCCCGCACGAACAACTCACCCGCCGCCGTCAGCACCTGCCGGACCCCGTCCACCGTCCGCCGCTGCGCCGCGACCACCCCCACCCGACCATCAACACCCTCAGCCACCATCGGTGTCAGCACCGCATCCGGCCCGACCTCCACCACCGTCGACACACCCAGCCCCACCAACGCCGCCACCGCATCCGCGAACCGCACCGGCTCCCGCACCTGCCGCACCCAATACCCCGGATCCGCCCACCCCTCCTCATCAACCCGACCCGACACCGTCGACACCAACGCCACCCTCGGCACCCGGAACGTCACCTCAGCCAACACCGCCGCAAACTCCGCCAACATCGGCTCCACCAACCCCGAATGCAACCCCCGACCACCACGCAACCGCCGCACCCGACAACCCGCCGCCACCAACCGCTCCTCCACCACACCCACCGCACCCACCGGCCCCGACACCACCACCGACGACGGCGAATTCACCGCCGCGACCTCAACCCCATCCACCAACAACGGCACCACCACATCCACACCAGCCGCCACCGCCACCATCAACCCCTCCCCCAACCCCTGCATCAACCGACCCCGCGCCGCCACCACCCGACACCCATCCGCCAACGACCACACCCCAGCCACACACGCCGCCACCAACTCCCCCAACGAATGCCCAACCAACACATCCCCCACCACACCCCACGACTCCAACAACCGCACCAACGCCACCTCCACCGCGAACAAGCCCGCCTGCGCAAACACGGTTTCGTCCACCAGCCGCCCCGCACCGTCCACGTCCAGCACCACATCCCGCACCGACACCCCGAAACCAGCACCACCCAACCACCCATCCAGCAACCCACACACCTCGTCGAGCACATCCGCGAACACCCCGAACCGCGCATACAGTGCAGCGCCCATTCCGGCCCATTGCGCCCCCTGGCCCGAAAACACCAGGCCGACCCCACCCCGCGACCGAACCGCCGGACCCGGCACCACCGCATCAAGCCCGGCCATCAACTCCTCGACGTCCGAACCCACCACCACCGCCCGCTCCCCGAACACCGACCGCGCCGCCAACGACACCGCCACATCACCAACCCGCACACCACCGCCCGACACGAACTCACGCAACCGCACCGCCTGATCCCGCAACGCCACCCCCGACCGCGCCGACAACACCCACGCCACCGGACCTCCAACCGCCTCCCGCTCCAACAGAGGAGACTCCGGCACCTGCTCCAAAATCACGTGGGCATTCGTCCCACTGATCCCGAACGACGACACACCCGCCCGCCGAACCCGGTCAACGACCGGCCAATCCGCCAGCTCCCGCACCACCTCGACGCCACCGGCCGACCAGTCCACCACCGGCGACAACTCACGCGCGTGCAACGACGCCGGCACGACTCCGGTCTGCAACGCCAGCACCATCTTCATCACGCCGGCCACACCGGCGGCCGCCTGCGTGTGGCCCACGTTCGACTTCACCGAACCCAGCAGCAGCGGCGCCCCGACCCGGCCACCGAACACGCCCAACAACGCCCCGACTTCGATCGGGTCACCCAACCGCGTCCCAGTACCGTGGCCCTCCACCACATCCACGTCGCCCGGCCCCAACCCGGCTGAACCCAACGCCGACCTCAGCACCCGCTCCTGGGCCCGGCCCGACGGCGCCGTCAAACCATTCGACGCACCGTCCTGATTCACCGCGGAACCCCGCACCACCGCCAACGGACGACGCGCCACAGACAACCGCTGCAACACCAACACCCCAACGCCCTCGGACCAACCCGTGCCGTCGGCATCGGCGCCGAACGCCTTGCACCGACCATCGGGCGCCAGACCTCGCTGCCGGCTGAAGTTCGCGAAGATCATGGGCGTGGCCATGGTGGTCGCACCGCCGACCAGGGCCAGGTCGCATTCGCCGCAGCGCAGGGCCTGGACCGCCAGGTGCAGCGCCACCAGCGACGACGAGCACGCCGTGTCCACCGTCACCGCCGGACCCTCCAGTCCCAGCGTGTACGCGACCCGCCCCGACAGGATGCTGCCGGCGTTGCCGGTGAGCAGGTAGCCCTCGACCTCCGGCTGTGTCCGATGCAGACGGATGGCGTAGTCCTGGTTGCTCGTGCCGACGTACACGCCGGTCTGGCTGCCCTTCAACGACAGCGGATCGATCCCGGCCCGCTCCAGCGCCTCCCACGACGTCTCCAGCAACAACCGCTGCTGCGGATCCATCGCCAACGCCTCACGCGGCGAGATCCCGAAGAACTCCGCATCGAAGCCCGCGACACCATCGATGAAACCGCCGTGCCGCACGTACGACTTCCCCGGCGCATCCGGATCCTCGTCGAACAACGCGTCCAGGTCCCAGCCCCGGTCGCGCGGGAATTCCGCGATGCCGTCGACGCCGCGGACGAGCATGTCCCACAGCTCCTCTGGCGAGTTCGCCCCGCCGGGGAACCGGCATCCCATGCCGACGATGGCGATGGGCTCGTCGTCGGAACGGGCCGCGGTCGCCGGCGCCGTCACCGCCGGGGCGTCTCCGACCAGCTCCGAGTAGAGGTGGTCGGCGAGCGTGGTGACGCTCGGGTGGTCGAAGACCAGCGTCGCCGCCAGCCGCAGGCCGGTCAGCGTCGCGAGCCGGTTGCGCAGGTCGATCGCCGTCAGGGAGTCGAAGCCCTGCTCGATGAAGGCCCGGTCGACGTCGACCGCATCGGGCGAGACGTGGCCGAGCACCGCCGTCGTCTCGGCCCGCACCGCATCGAGCACCAGCTGCCGCCGCTCGGCCGGCGGCCGGTCGAGGACGCGCTGCGCGAACGGGGCTTCCGCCGCGGCCGGTCCGGCGGCCGCGGCGGCCTGGCGTACCGGAGTCCGGACCAGCTCGCGCAGCAGCGACGGCGGCTGGCCGCGCCCCGCGGCGAACGCGCTCAGGTCCAGTCGCATCGGTGCCACCAGGGGCCGCTCGACCGCGATCGCCCGGTCGAACAGCGCCAGCCCTTCCTCGGTCGGCATGGCCACGAGCCCGCCCTGGCCGATTCGCCGGAAGTGGGTGTCGGCGAGCTTCGCGGTCATGGCGCTGGTCTCGGCCCACCAGCCCCACGCCAGCGAGTGCGCGGGCAGCCCTTGCGCCCGGCGGTGCGCCGCCAGCCCGTCGAGGAAGACGTTCGCCGCCGCGTAGTTGGCCTGTCCGGCCCCACCGAACACGCCCGACGTCGAGGAGAACAGCACGAACGCCGACAGGTCGAGGTCGCGGGTGAGCTCGTGCAGGTGCCAGGCGGCGTCGACCTTCGGCCGGAAGACCGTCTCGACGTGCCGGTGCTCCATCGTGTCGAGCACGCCGTCCTGGGTCACACCCGCGGTGTGCACGACCGCGGTCAGCGGACGGTCCACCGGAACGCTTGCGAGCAGCGCGGCCACCGCCGACCGGTCCGCCAGGTCGCACGCGGCCATCGTCACCGTGGCCCCGGCGTCGACGAGGTCGGCCTCCAGCTCCGCCGCGTTCGGCGCGCCGGCTCCCCGGCGGCTCACCAGCAGCAGATGGCGCACGCCGTGCCGGGCCACGAGGTGGCGGGCGAGCGCGGCGCCGAGCGTGCCGGTCGCCCCGGTCAGCAGGACGGTGCCGGCGTCGGTCCACGGCTGGGGCCGGTCCCGCTCGGGTGCCGCCCGCACGAGCCGCGGGGCATACAGCGTGCCACTGCGCAGGGCGAGCTGGGCCTCGTCCGGCGCCCCGGCCAGGTCGGGCAGCGTCTGGTCGTCGTCACCGGCCGGGTCGAGGTCGAGCAGCAGCAGGCGGCCGGGGTGCTCCGACTGGGCAGTGCGCAGCAGGCCCCACACCGGCACCGACCCGAGGTCAGGCGACTCGGCGCCGACCGGGACCGCGCCCCGGGTCACCACGACGAGCCGCACCGCGCGGAGCCGCTCGTCGGTCAGGAACCGCTGCACGGTGGTGAGGACCTGCTTGGTGATGGCGTGCGCCCGCCCGACGACGTCGGCGTCGCCGGACGGCGCGACGGACAGGAATACGGTGCCGGTGGTCGCACCTTCCGCGTACGCCGCGGCGAGCGGGTCGCCACCGTCCAGGCCGACGAGCACCGCGCCCGGCGCCCGGCCGGCGGGCCCGACGGCCACCCAGTCGACGCCGAACAGCGACCGGTCGAGCGCGTCGCCGGCGCCGGTCAAGGTGGCCATCGGACGGAACGTCAGCGACTCGACCGTCACGACCGGTGCGCCCGCGACGTCGACCATCTCCACGGCGACGCCGCCGGCGGCCACCTTGGTCAACCTGGCCCGGACGGCGGCGGCGCCGGATGCCCACAGCCGGACTCCCGACCAGGTGAACGGCATCCAGCCGGCGGCCGACGCGTCCACCAGCCCGGCGTAGCCGACGGCCTGCAGCGCCGCATCGAGGAGGGCGGGGTGAACCCCGAACCGGGCCGAGTCGCCGGACACCGGCTCCGGTAGCGCCGCCTCCACGAAGAACTCGCCATCCCCCTGCCAGGCCGACCGCAGCCCCTGAAAGGTCGGCCCGTACTCGAATCCGGCCGCCGCCGACTGCTCATACAGCCGGTCGACGTCGACGGGTCCGGCCGCCGCGGGCGGCCAGGCGCCGGCCCAGTCCGCGGTCCCGGCCGCGCCGCGGGTCAGGAAGCCGGCCGCGAGGCGCGTCCACGGGTCGTCGCCCGCACCGTCACCGGGCCGGGAATGGAACGTCAGCGACCGGCGGCCCGTGTCGTCCGGGGCGGTCACCTGGATCTGGAGCTGAACCGCCTCATGCTCAGGCAGGACGAGCGGGGCCAGCAGCGTCAGCTCGTCGACGACCGGGCAGCCCACCTGGTCGCCCGCCCAGATCGCCAGCTCGACGAACGCCGTGCCCGGGAAAAGCACGACGCCGCCCACCTTGTGATCGGCGATCCACGGGTGCGACTGGACGGAGATCCGGCTCGTGTACACCATGCCGCCGGCCTCGGCGACGGTGATCGCCGCGCCGACCAGCGGGTGGTCCGCCGCTTGCAGGCCGGCCTTCGACACATCGCCGGGCACCGATCCCGTGGCGTCGATCCAGTAGCGCTGCCGCTGGAAGGCGTACGTCGGCAGATCGACACCCCGCCCAGCACCCGCCAGCACCCGCCCCCACGCGACATCATGCCCACGCACGTACAACTGCGCCAACGCACTGAGCAGCGCCCGATCCGCCGGCTCCTGCCGCCGCTGCGCCGCCACCACCCCAACCCGATCCGACCCGCCATCCACACACTCAGCCACCATCGGCGCCAGCACCGCATCCGGCCCGACCTCAATCACCACCCCCACACCCAGCCCCACCATCGCCGCCACCGCATCCGCGAACCGCACCGGCTCCCGCACCTGCCGGACCCAGTACCCCGCCTCGCCCAACACCCCAGGCTCCACCACCGCACCCGTCAAGCCGGACACCACCACCGCCCGACCCGCTCCCGCCGTGATCCCCTCCACCGCAGCACCGAACTCACCCAACACCGGATCAACCAGCGCCGAATGAAAGCCATAACCAACACCCAGCACCGAACACCGCACCTCGCGACCCCGCATCACCCCAGCGAACTCCTCAACCAACCCAGCCGGCCCCGACACCACCACCGACGTCGGCGAGTTCACCGCCGCGATCTCCAACCCGTCCGGCAGCCACCCCCGTACCTCCCGTTCACCGGCCCGCACCGCCACCATCCCGCCACCAGCCACCAACCGCTGCATCACCGAACCCCGCGCCGACACCAACCGGCACGCGTCCTCCAACGTCAACACCCCCGCCACACACGCCGCCGCCACCTCACCAACCGAATGTCCGGCCACCACATCAGCCACCACACCCCACGACTCCAGCAACCGCGCCAAAGCCACCTCCACCGCGAACAACCCCGCCTGCGCAAACACGGTCTCGTTCACCAACCGCCCCGCACCGTCCACATCCAGCACCACATCCCGCACCGACACCCCGAAGCCGGCACCCCCCAGCCACCCATCCAGCAACCCACACACCTCATCGAACACATCCGCGAACGCCCCGAACCGCGCATACAACCCGGCACCCATCCCCACCCACTGCGCACCCTGACCCGAAAACACCAGACCCACCCCACCCGGCGACCGAACCGAACCAGGCACCACCGCATCGAGCCCGGCCATCAACTCCTCGACGTCCGAACCCACCACCACCGCCCGCTCCCCAAACACCGACCGCGCCGCCAACGACACCGCCACATCACCCACCCGAACACCGCCACCAGCCACAAACTCACGCAACCGCACCGCCTGATCCCGCAACGCCACCCCCGACCGCGCTGAAAGCACCCACGCCACCGCGCCCGGTTCCAGTTCCGGTTCCAGTTGTGGCTCCGGCCGTTCCGGCGCCTGCTCCAGGATCACGTGGGCATTCGTCCCGCTCACCCCGAACGACGACACACCAGCCCGCCGCGGCCGGCCCACCACCGGCCACTCGACCGGCTCCCGCACCACGTCAACCCCACCAACCGACCAGTCCACCTCCGACGACAACTCGCCCGCGTGCAGCGACGCCGGCACCACACCGGCCCGCAACGCCAACACCATCTTCATCACGCCGACCAACCCAGCCGCCGCCTGCGTATGACCCACATTCGACTTCACCGAACCCAACAACACCGGCGCCCCAACCCGACCACCGAACACCCCCAACAACGCCCCGACCTCAATCGGATCACCCAACCGCGTCCCCGTCCCGTGACCCTCCACCACATCGACATCGCCCACACCCAGACCGGCCGAACCCAACGCCGACCTGAGAACCCGCTCCTGCGCACGACCCGACGGCGCCGTCAAACCATTCGACGCGCCGTCCTGATTCACCGCCGAACCCCGCACCACCGCCAACGGACGACGCGCCACAGACAACCGCTGCAAGACCAGCACGCCAACGCCCTCGGACCAACCCGTGCCATCGGCACCGGCGCCGAACGCCTTGCACCGGCCGTCCGGCGCCAAGCCCCGCTGCCGGCTGAACTCCATGAAAACGCCCGGTGTCGTGAGCAGGCCGATGCCGCCGACCAGGGCCAGGTCGCACTCGCCGCGCCGCAGCGACTGGACCGCCAGGTGCAACGCCACCAGCGACGACGAGCACGCCGTGTCCACCGTCACCGCCGGACCCTCCAGACCCAGCGTGTACGCGACCCGCCCCGACACCACGCTGGCCGCGTTCCCGGTGAGGAGGTAGCCGCCGAGCGCGTCGAGGGACTGGTCCGGCCGGGTGGCGTAGTCCTGGCCGCTGGTACCGGCGAACACGCCGGTCTGGCTGCCCTTCAACGACAGCGGATCGATCCCCGCCCGCTCCAGCGCCTCCCACGACGCCTCCAGCAACAACCGCTGGCGCGGATCCATCGCCAACGCCTCACGCGGCGAGATCCCGAAGAACCCGGCGTCGAAGTCGGCAATGCCTTCGATGAAGCCGCCGTGCCGCACGTACGACTTGCCCGGGGCGTCCGGATCCTCGTCGTACAACGCATCCAGGTCCCAGCCCCGGTCGCGCGGGAACTCGGTGATCGTGTCCACGCCGTCGACCAGCTGCTGCCACAGGGCCTCGGGGGTGTTCACGCCGCCGGGCAGGCGGCACGCCATGCCGACGATCGCGATCGGCTCGTTCGCCGCGTCGAGCAGTTGCTGGTTGCGTTCCCGCAGGCGCTGCACCTCCTTCAGCGATCCACGTAGTGCCTCGATGAGTTCGGCGTTGGACGTGTCCACAGGGTCCTCCGGTGCGAGTGGATCGAGGTCAGGGGCCGAGCGTCTCGCGGGCCATCTGCAGGAGGTCGCCGACCTCCATGGCGTCGATGTGCTCGGCCGCTGTGGTCTTGGGTGGCGCCGCCTCGGCGGGCCCGCGCAGCCGCAGCAGCTCGGTGATGAGGCCGGACTCGCGCAGCCGCTGCGGCGGGATCGACTCGATGAGCCGGCGGATGTCGATGTCTGTGATGTTGTCCGGCCCGGCGGCGTCCGGCTCGCCGAGGAGCCGGCGGCGCAGCTCGCCGGCGAGCGCAGACGGGGTCGGGTGGTCGAACACCAGCGTCGCGGGCAGCCGCAGCTCGGTCGCGCCGCCCAGGTGGTTGCGTAGTTCCACGGCGGTCAGCGAGTCGAAGCCCAGCTCCCGGAAGGCCCGGTCGGGCTGGATCGCCTCGGGCCCGTCGTAGCCGAGCATGGCCGCGGTGTGCGTCATCACCAGGTCGAGCACCGCCCGGGACTGCTCCGCCTCGGCCATGGCCGCGAGCCGCTGGACGAACCGTTCCTCGCCGGACTCCTGCGCGTCCAGGACGGCGCGGACCTCGGGCAGGTCGTCGAACAGTGGCCGGGGGCGGACCGCACTGAACCCGGACACGATCGCCGACCAGCGGATGTCGGCGACGGTGAGCACGGCGGTGCCGATCGTCGCCGGCGCGCCGAGGAGGTCGACGGCGATCTCCGGCGCCATCGGCACCAGTCCGGTCCGGCGCACCCGGTCGGCCGCGTCACCCTGCGTGGCCCGGTTGTCGCCGCCCCAGGCACCCCACGCGATCGACGTCGCGCACAGGCCCTCGGCCCGGCGGCGCTCGACGACGGCGTCCATGAAGCTGTTCGCCGCGGCGTAGTTGGCCTGGCCCGGGCTGCCGAGTGTCGAGGCGGCCGACGAGAACACGATGAACGCCGTGAGCGGCAGCCGGCGGGTCAGTTCGTCGAGATGGGTCAGCGCAGCGACCTTGGGCCCGGCGACGCCGGCGAGACGCTGCACCGTCAGCGAGTCGATCGTCGCGTCGTCGACCACACCGGCCGCGTGGACGATCGCCGCCGGCGGGTGCTCGGCGAGCAGCCGCTCCAGGTCCGGCCGGTGCGCGACGTCGCAGCGTGCGACCGTGACCCGGACGCCGCGGCCGACGAGCTCGGCCTGCAGCTGCGGCGCCTCGCCGGTCCGGCTGGCCAGCACGACGTGGTCCGCGCCCCGGTCGGCCAGCCACCGCGCGACGTGGGCGCCGAGTGCGCCCGTCCCGCCGGTCACCAGCACCGTCCCGCTCGGCCGCCATTCGGTGCCAGGGTCGCTGTTCCGGGCCGCCCGCTGCAGCCGGCGCGCGTAGGTACCTCCGGTTCTGACCGCAAGCTGGTCCTCGGGTCGCTGGGCTCCCGCCAGGATCGCCACGAGTCGGTCGACAGTGGACGGATCGGGACGGTCCGGCAGATCGACGAGCCCGCCGAGGCGTTCGGGCTGCTCCAGCCCCAGCACCTGGCCGAAGCCCCAGATCTGGGCCTGGACGCAGCCGGTCAGCCGGTCGGCGGGCCGGGCCGGCATCGCCGACCGCGTCGCGAACCACACCGGCGCGTCGACCCCGGCGTCCTCGAGTGCCTGCACCAGAGCCAGATTGCCGGCCAATCCCAGGGGTACGACCGGATGCTCGGGATGGGGCTGATCCGCGAACGCCAGGAACGTCAGTACGTGGTCCACCGCCGGCGTCTCGGCCAGCCGGGCGGCGATACCCGCTCGGTCAGGGGCGCCGCCGGGCAGGGTCAACCGGGTGATCCGCGCACCGCGTCCGGCCATGCCCCGGGCGGCCTCGACGATCCACGGATCGTCGAGCTGTCCGTCCGGGATCACCAGCAGCCAGGAGCCGGTGAGGTCCGCCGCGCGGCGGTCGGGTATCTGCTTCCACACCGTGCGGTACAGCCACGAGTCGGCCGCGGAGCGCTTGCGCTGCCGGCGGCGCCACGACGACAGGACCGGCAGTGCCGCCGCCAGCGGTGCCCCGTCCCCGTCCGCGTCGATCTGCAACGCGTCGGTCAGCGCGGTCAGGTCCTCCTGCTCGACCGCGGACCAGAACCGCTGTTCCGGACCATCGGCGTCCGCTGTGGCCGATGCCGGTCCC
The DNA here is from genome assembly GCF_050936335.1 of Dactylosporangium sp. CA-152071. Taxonomy (NCBI): domain Bacteria; kingdom Bacillati; phylum Actinomycetota; class Actinomycetes; order Micromonosporales; family Micromonosporaceae; genus Dactylosporangium; species Dactylosporangium sp. CA-152071. The sequence continues at coordinate 1,411,509 of NZ_JBNJMZ010000002.1, forward strand.
GGCCGGCCCTCCAGCCAGTACCGGCGGTGCTGGAACGCGTAGGTGGGCAGCGCGAGGCGGCGCGCGCCGCCGGTGGGGTGCGGCCAGTCGACCGCCGTTCCGTGGACGAACGCCTCACCCAGCGAGAGCAGGATCCGGTCGGGTCCGCCCTGGTCGCGACGCAGCGTGCCGATCGCCACCGCGTCGTGCCGGTCCTGCTCGATGGTCTCCTCGATGCTGCCGACGAGCACCGGGTGCGGGCTCACCTCGATGAAGATCCCGGGGCCGCCGTCCAGCGCCGGTGCGATCGACGAGCTGAAGTGGACCGTCTGGCGGAGGTTGCGGTACCAGTAGTTCGCGTCGACCGGCACGCTGTCCAGCCACTGCCGGTCGGTGGTGGAGAAGAAGGGGATCTGCGGGGTCAGCGGGGCCAGGGTCGCCAGTCCCTCGAGCAGCTGGTCCCGGACGACTTCGACCTGCGCGCAGTGCGAGGCGTAGTCGGCGGCCAGGCGCCGGTGCCGGATGTCCTCGGCGGCGCAGACGGCGAGCAGTTCCTCGACCGCCTCGGGTTCACCGGACACGATCACCGAGCTGGGGCCGTTGACGGCGGCCAGGGACAGCCGGGCGTCCCAGCGGCCCAGCAGCGCCGCGGCGTCGTCGGGCGGCAGCGCCACCGCCGCCATGAGGCCCAGACCGGACAGTGACTGCGCCGCGAGCCGGCTGCGCAGGACGACGACCCGCATCGCGTCGGCCAGCGACAGCGCCCCGGCGACGAACGCGGCCGCGATCTCGCCCTGGGAGTGGCCGATGACGACGTCGGGGCGCACCCCGTAGGACTGCCACACGGCAGCCAGCCCCACCATGACGGCGAACGACACCGGCTGGACCACGTCGGCACGCTCCAGCGACGGGCCGGTGCCGTCGTCACGCAGGACGTCGAGCAGCGACCAGTCGACCAGGTCGGCCAGGACGGCGGCACACGCCTCGACGGTGTCCCGGAACACGGGTTCGGCGACCATCAGGTCCCGCCCCATGCCCGCCCACTGGCCGCCCTGTCCGGGGAACACGAAGACGGTGCGACCGCGTGCCGGCCGGGCCGTGCCGGCGACGGCGTCGGGGCTCGGCACCGCGGCCGCCACCGCGTCCAGCCCGGCGACGAACTCCCCGGCCTCCGAACCCACCACCACCGCCCGCTCCGCGAACACGGACCGCTCGGCCAGCGACACCGCCACGTCACCCACCTCAACCCCGTCACCCGGCGACACGAACTCCCGCAACCGGACGATCTGGTCCCGCAACGCCTCTCTCGACCGGCCCGAGAGCACCCACGCCACCGGACCCACCACCGCATCCCGCTCCGGCTCAGGAAGCTCCGGCGCCTGCTCCAGAATCACGTGGGCGTTCGTCCCGCTCACCCCGAACGACGACACCCCCGCCCGCCGCACCCGATCCACCACGGGCCAATCGGCCAGCTCGCGCACCACCTCGACCCCGCCGACCGACCAGTCCACCACCGACGACAACTCACCGACGTGCAGCGACGCCGGCACCACCCCGGCCTCCAACGCCAGCACCATCTTCATGACACCGACCACACCCGCCGCCGCCTGCGTGTGGCCGACGTTCGACTTCACCGAACCCAGTAGCAGCGGCGCCCCGCCGCGGCCGCCGAACACCTCCAGCAACGCGCCGACTTCGATGGGGTCACCCAACCGCGTGCCTGTCCCGTGGCCCTCCACCACGTCGACGTCCTCCGGCCCGAAACCTGCCGAACCCAACGCCGACCTGAGGACCCGCTCCTGCGCCTTGCCCGAAGGCGCCGTCAACCCGTTCGACGCGCCGTCCTGGTTCACCGCCGAACCCCGGACCACCGCCAACGGACGACGCGCCACGGACGCCCGCTGCAGCACCAACACGCCGACACCCTCGGACAAGCCGGTCCCGTCCGCGCCCTCGGCGAACGCCTTGCACCGGCCATCCACCGACAGCCCCTGCTGGCGGCTGACGCCGATGAGGACGCCCGGTCCGGCCATCACCGTCGCGCCGCCGACGACGGCCAGGTCACACTCACCGCGGCGCAGGGCCTGCGCGGCCAGGTGCAGCGCCACCAGCGACGACGAACACGCCGTGTCCACGGTCACCGCCGGACCCTCCAGACCCAGCGTGTAGGCGATCCGACCGGACAGCACGCTCGCGCTGTTGCTGGTCGCGAGATACGTCTCCAGCGACTCGGTCGCTCCCGTCGACCACACGGCGTAGTCCTGGCCACTGGTACCGACGAAGACCCCGGTCTGGCTGCCCTTCAACGACAGCGGATCGATCCCCGCCCGCTCCAGCGCCTCCCACGACGCCTCCAGCAGCAACCGCTGCTGCGGATCCATCGCCAACGCCTCACGCGGCGAGATCCCGAAGAACCCCGCATCGAAGTCCGCCACCCCGTCGATGAAACCGCCGAACCGCGCGTACGACTTCCCCGGCGCGTCCGGGTCCTCGTCGAACATCCCGGCGAGGTCCCAGCCCCGGTCGGCCGGCAGTTCCGAGATGGCGTCGCCGCCGTCCACCAGGAGCTGCCACAGCTCCTCCGGCGAGCTGATGCCGCCGGGCAGGCGGCAGCCCATGCCGACGATCGCGATCGGCTCGTCGGCCGCGACCGGCGCCGTCCGGGCGTGGACGGTGGTGTCGCCGTGCCCGAGACCGGCCAGGACGCGGCCCGCGAGCTCCTCCGCGGTGGGGTAGTCGAAGACCAGCGTCGCCGGAAGTTGTAGGCCGGTGGCCGCCTTGAGCCGGTTGCGTAGTTCCACGGCGGTCAGGGAGTCGAACCCCAGGTCCTTGAACCGGCGGCCGGGCTCGACGGCCGCGGAGGACTCGTGACCCAGGACCGCTGCGGCGTGCTCCCGCACCAGGCCGAGCATGACCTCGTGCCGCTGTGTCGGGGAGAGGCCGGCGAGGTGGCGCTCGACGGCCGCCCGGCCCCGCTCGTCCGTGCCGCCGTCCCCCGGGTCGCCCGCCGCCTGGCGGCGTACGGGCAGCGGCACAACGGCGCGCAACAGCGGGGACATGGTGCCGGCGCGCGCCTGAGCCCGGCACGCGTCGAGGTCGAGCCGGATCGGCAGTGCCAGCGCCGCGGGCCGGCCGGTCGCGGCATCGAGCAACGCGAGCGCCTCGCCGGTCGCGAGCACGCCGATGCCGCCGCGGGCCATCCGCCGCGTGTCGCTTGCCGCCAGCCGGCCGTGCAGGCCGCCGGTCTCCTCCCATGGCCCCCAGGCCAGGGACGTGCCGGCGAGGCCCGCCGCGCGCCGGCGCTGGGCGAGCGCGTCGAGGTAGGCGTTCGCCGCCGCGTAACTGCCCTGGCCGGGGCCGCCGAATGTGCCGGCGGCCGAGGAGAACAGCACGAACGCGGTGAGTTCGTGATCCGTGGTCAGCTCGTGCAGGTGGGCGGCGCCGTCCACCTTGGACCGGAACACCGCCTCGAGCTGCTGCGGTGACAGCGAGGCGACGATCGCGTCGTCGACCACGGCGGCGGCGTGGACCACGGCGCGCAGCGGGTGGGCGGTGCCCACCCCTTGTATCACTGCCTGCAGCGCCGAGCGGTCGCCGACGTCGCCGGCCACGACGGTGACGACGGCACCCAGGTCGGTCAGCTCGGCGGCCAGCTCGGTCACGCCGGCGGCGGCCGGGCCCTGCCGGCTCAGCAGGATCAGATGCCGGACGCCGTGCCGGGTGACCAGGTGCCGGGCGACGAGGGGGCCGAGGCCACCGGTGGCGCCGGTGAGCAGTACCGTCCCGTCCGGGTCCCACGCCGGGTCGGCCGGGCCGGGCTCGGCGCGGACGATCCTCGGCACCAGGACCTTGCCGTCTCTGATTGCCGCCTGGGCCTCCGGCACCGGCGGCAGCGCGGTGAGCGGTCGTTCGACGTCCAGGAGGAGCAGCCGGTCCGGGTTCTCGGCCTGGGCCGACCGGACGAGTCCCCATACCGCCGCCGACGCCGGGTCCGGTGCCTCGGCCGGGCCGGTGGCCACGGCACGGTGGGTCACGACGACGAGCCGGGTGCTCGACAGGCGCTCCTCGGCCAGCCAGTCCTGCACCAGCCGAAGGGCGTGCGTCGCGGCGGCCAGCGCGGCGGCGCCGTCGACCCCGTCGGCGGGACAGGCGGCCAGCACCAGGTCAGCCCCCTCGGCCGCGACCGCCGCCACGTCGGCGTGGCCGGGCAGGCCGAGCTCGCCGAACAGGCCGAGCGGGTCGGGACCGAGCACCGCCCGGCGCGTCCCGTCCGGCTCGTCCGGGCCGGCCGCGGCGTCGACCCACGCCAGGTCGAACAGCTCCGGCGGGTGCGCCGCGGACCGGATGAGGCTCTCGCCCTCGACGGTGCGCAGCACGAGGGACTCCACCGTGACGACCGGCTGGCCGGAGCGCTCGGACAGGGTGAGCCGGAACCGGTCCGGTCCGGCGGGCGACAGCCGGACGACGGCCGCGGCGGCGCCCGACGTGTGCAGCCGCACGCCGTTCCAGGCGAAGGCGAGCCGGGTGGCGGTGCCGGCGTCGCCGGACGGTGCCAGCAGCGCCGCCGCCTGCGCCGCCGCGTCCAGCAGCGCCGGATGCAGGCCGAACTCGCCGGCCCGCTCCCGCTCCTGCGATGCGAGGGCGACCTCGGCGACCACTTCCTCGCCGAGCCTCCAGGCCGAGCGCAGGCCACGGAACACCGGCCCGTAGTGGATGCCCGCGGCCGCGTAGCCTGCGTAGAGCGCCTGCGGGTCGATCTGGACCGCGCCGGCGGGCGGGCCGTCGTATGGCGCCGATCGGGCGGCGGCGGCCGGCGCTGTGCTGAGTGTCGCGGAGGCGTGCCGGATCCAGGACGGGCCGGTGTCGCCGTCGGGCGAGCGGGAGTAGACGCCGGCCTCGCGGGTGCCGTCGGCGGCGGGCTCGGCCAGCCGGACCTGCAGTGACACCTCCCTGTCGTCGGGCAGGACGAGCGGAGTCTCGACGGTGAGCTCGTCGATCCGGTCGCACCCCACCTCGTCGCCGGCCCGCATCACCAGCTCGACGAACAGCGCGCCGGGGACGAGCGGGCTGCCCAGCACCGAGTGGTCGGCCAGCCAGGGGTGCGTCCGCAGCGACACGCGCCCGGTGAACAGCAGCCCGTCCGTTCCGGCGGGGCGGATCGCGGCGCCGAGCAGCGGGTGGCCGACCGGGTCGAAGCCGAGCCGGGCCGGGTCGGGCAGGGACCTGCCGCTGGCGAGCCAGAAGCGGCGGCGCTGGAACGGGTACGTGGGCAGGTCGGCCGGGCGCGGATCGGTGCCGGCGAGGACGGCGGGCCAGTCCGGGGTGGCCCCGTTGACGTGCGCCGTCGCGAGCGCCGACAGCAGGCGCGGCATCCCGCCCTCGTTGCGGCGCAGCGTGCCCAGCGCGACGGCCCGGCGACCGAACTGCTCGATCGTGTCCTGGATCGCGCCGGTCAGGACCGGGTGAGGGCTCACCTCGACGAACGTCCCGTATCCGGCGTCCAGCAGGGCCGTGACGGCGGGGCCGAACTGCACCGGCCGGCGGAGGTTGCGGTACCAGTAGCCGGAGTCGAGCGCCGGGCCGTCGGCCCAGTCGGTGTCCACTGTGGAGAACAGCGGCAGCCGCAGCGGGCCGGGGGCGGCGGGCCGCAGCGCCTCGAGCAGCGGCTCGCGGATCGCCTCGACGTGCGCGGAGTGCGACGCGTAGTCGACCGGGATCGTCCGGGGACTGCGGCCCTGGGCCTCCAGCGTGCGCATGAACTCGGTGAGCGCATGGGGGTCTCCGGACACGACGACCGAGGCGGGTCCGTTGACCGCCGCGATCGACAGGTGGCCGCCGAAGGCTTCGAGCCGGGCGGTGACGTCGGCCGCGGGCAGCGGCACCGACATCATGCCGCCGTGCCCCGACAGCGTGCTCGCGATCATCCGGCTGCGCAGTACCGTGATCCGGGCCGCGTCGGGCAGGGTCAGCGCGCCGGCGACGCAGGCCGCGGCCACCTCGCCCTGGGAGTGGCCGACGACCGCGGCCGGCCGCACGCCGAGCGCCGTCCACGTCGAGGCCAGCGAGACCATCACCGCGAACAGCGCCGGCTGGAGCACGTCGACACGGTCCAGCGACGGCGCTCCGGCGGTGCCGCGCAGCACGTCGACCACGGACCAGTCCACCAGCCCGGCCAGCGCCGCCGCGCACTCGTCCATCCGCGCCCGGAACACCGGCGACTGGTCCAGCAGTTCCAGGGCCATGCCGTCCCACTGGGAACCCTGTCCCGGGAAGACGAAGACGACCTGGCTCGCGTCGTCGAACGCGATGCCTTCGACCACACCGGCCGGGGTCTCCCCGGCGGCGATCGCGGCCAGCCCGCGGCGCAGGTCGTCACGCTGCTCGCCGACCACCGCCGCCCGGTGCCGGAACGCCGGCCGCCCAGCGGCCAGGGTGTAGGCGACGTCCTGCGGCCGGAGCCGGTCCTCCCGGTCCACGACGGCCGCCAGGCGGGCGGCCTGGGCCCGCAGTTCGAGGTCGGTCCGGCCGGAGAGCACCCACGCCATCGGGCCCGCACCGCCGGCGACGGGCGCCTCCTGCGCCACGGGCGCCTGTTCGACGATGACGTGTGCGTTCGTGCCGCTGATCCCGAACGACGACACCGCGGCCCGGCGCGGCCGGTCGGCGGACGGCCACGGCATGGTCCCGGTGACCAGCTGCAGCGTGCCGGCGCTCCAGTCCACCTTCGCGGTCGGCGCGTCGACGTGCAGCGTCCTGGGCACGGTCGCGTGCTGCAGTGCCATGACGGCCTTGATGACCCCGGCCACGCCGGAGGCTGCCTGGGTGTGGCCGATGTTCGACTTCACCGATCCGAGCAGGAGCGGGCGGTCCGGTGGCCGCTGCGCGCCGTAGGTCGCCTGCAGCGCCTGGGCCTCGATCGGGTCGCCGAGGACGGTACCGGTGCCGTGCGCCTCCACGAGGTCGACGTCCTGCGATGACAGCCGGGCGTTGGCCAGCGCCTGCTGGATGACCCGCTGCTGCGACGGGCCGTTCGGTGTGGACAGGCCGCTGCTCGCACCGTCCTGGTTGGTCGCCGAGCCACGGATCACCGCGAGCACCCGGCGCCCGGCGGCCAGCGCGGTGGAGAGCCGCTCGATCATCAGGACGCCGACGCCCTCGGCCCAGCCGGTGCCGTCGGCCGCCTCGGCGAAGGACTTGCACCGCCCGTCCGGGGCCAGACCGCGCTGCCGGCTGAAGCCGATGAACAGCCCGGGACTGGACAGCAGGCTGACCCCGCCGGTCAACGCGAACTCGCACTCGTCCTGGCGGACGGCCTGCACCGCGAGGTGCAACGCGACGAGCGACGAGGAGCACGCGGTGTCCACCGTCATCGCGGGCCCCTCGAGCCCCAGCACGTACGACACGCGGCCGGAGACGACACTGTTGGCGTTGCCGGTCAGCAGGTAGCCCTCCGCGCCTTCGGGGACGTCACCCGGATCGGCGGCGTAGCCCTGGTCGCCGGCGCCGATGTAGACACCGGTACGGGTACCGCGCAGGGACAGCGGATCGACGCCGGCCCGTTCGATCGCCTCCCAGGACGTCTCCAGCAGCAGCCGCTGCTGCGGGTCCATCGCCACCGCCTCGCGCGGCGAGATACCGAAGAAGCCGGCGTCGAACTCGGCGATGCCGTCGACGAAGCCGCCCCGCCGGGCGTAGCTCTTCCCGGCCGCGTCGGGGTCGTCGTCGAACAGGTTCGCCAGGTCCCACCCGCGGTCGTCAGGGAACTCCGAGGTGCCGTCGCGCCCGTCCCGCACCAGGTCCCACAGGTCGTCCGGAGACGAAACCCCGCCGGGGAACCGGCATGCCATGCCGACGATCGCGACGGGTTCGCGCCCGCGTTCCTCGGTCTCGTGGAGCAGCTGCCGGGCCTGGCGCGCGTCCACGATGGCCCGCTTGAGGTACTCCCGGAGCTGCTGCTCGTCGGCCATGGATTCTCGCTCCTCGTGAGGGGGTCACGGATGCAACGGGCCGGCCGCCCCGTCGACGAGCCGGAACAGGTCGTCGTCGGTCGCCGTGTCGAGATCTGCCGGGCTGTCCGGCGTGGTCGTGCCGTCCGTGCCCGACCAGGCGGACCAGATCGTCCTGAGCCGCCGGCCCACCTCAGCGCGGCCGCGGTCGTCCAGGACGGCGTTGGACAGGTTGGCGGCCAGGGCGTCGAGGTCCGCCAGGACGGCCGGCTGCGCGCCCGGGCCGGCCGGGACGAGCTCGGCGAGCAGGTGGGCGGTGAGCGCGTCGAGCGTCGGGTGGTCGAACACGACGGTCGTCGCCAGCTGCAGCCCAGTCGCCTGGTTGAGGCGATTGCGCAGCTCGACGGCGAGCAGCGAGTCGAACCCGAGCTCGGTGAACCCGCGGTCGCGTTCGATCGATCCGGCGTCGCGCCGCCCGAGGACCGTCGCCACCTGTGTCCGGGCCAGCTCCAGCACGGTGCGGTGCCGGGCGTGCTCGTCCTGAGCGGCCAACCGGCGGCGCAAGGTTGCCCCGTTCTGGGGCGCGGATGCGGCGAGGCGCCGTGGCTCGGCCTGGACGAGATCGCGCAGCATCGCCGGTGGATCGTCACCGAACGCCCTGGGGTCGAGCCGTACGGGCACGGCCAGCGCCCGCGCGTGGTGCCGGGCGTCGTCGAGCAGTCCGAGCGCATCCACTGTGGACAGCGGCCGCACCCCGGCCCGGGCGATGCGGTGCCGGTCGTCCTGTCCGAGCGTGCCGGTCATGCCGCTGGCCTCGTCCCACAGTCCCCAGGCGAGGGAGACGGCCGGGAGGCCCTGGGCCCGCCGATGCGCGGCCAGGGCGTCGAGGAACGCGTTGGCCGCCGCGTAGTTCGCCTGAGCCGGTGCGCCGAGCACGCCGGCCACCGACGAGTACAGGACGAACGCCGACAGGTCCAGGCCGCTGGTCAGCTCGTGCAGGTGCCACGCGGCGCCGAGCTTCGGCCCGAGCACCGCGCGCAGCCGCGCGTCGTCCAGCGACCCGACCAGCCCGTCGTCGACCACGCCGGCGGTGTGGATCACCGCGGTCAGCGGGTGCTCGGCGGGAATGCCGGCGAGCAGCCCGGCGACCGCCGCCCGGTCGGACACGTCGCACGCCGCCAGCCGGACGTCGACGCCCAGCGCGGTCAGCTCGTCCCGCAGCGCCGCCGCCTCCGGGGCGTCCGGACCGCGCCGGCTGGCCAGGATCAGGTGGCGCACGCCCTCGCCGGCGAGGTGCCGGGCAGCGATGGCGCCGAGAGCGCCGGTACCGCCGGTGACCAGCACCGTCCCGTCGCGGTCCGGCGGCGCCGGCACGGTCAGCACGATCTTGCCGACGTGCCGCCCCTGGCCCATGAACCGCAGCGCATCGACCGCCTGGCGGACGTCCCACGTGCGCAGCGGCAGCGTCCGCAGCGAGCCGCGCTCGATCTGCTCGACGACCTCGGCCAGCATGCGCCCCAGCTGTTCGGGCGCCGCCTCGGCGAGGTCGAACGCCCGGTAGGACGCGCCAGGTGCCAGTGCCGCCAGGAATTCCGGCTCGCGGATGTCGGCCTTGCCCATCTCGACGAACCGGCCGCCCCGGGCTAGCAGCCGCGCGGAGGCGTCGACGAACGGTCCGGTGAGCGCGTTGAGCACCACGTCGACGCCGTGTCCGCCGCTGATCCGCCGGAACTGTTCTTCGAATCCGGTGTCCCGGGATGAGGCGATGTGGTCGTCGTCCAAGCCGAGCGCCCGGAGCGTCTCCCACTTGCCGGGGCTCGCCGTCGCGTACACTTCGGCGCCGAGCGCGGCCGCGATCTGCACCGCCGCCATGCCGACCCCGCTCGCGCCGGCGTGCACCAGCACCGACGAGGCGGGCTCCAGCGCGCCGAGCTCCCGCAGGCCGTACCAGGCGGTCAGGAACACCAGCGGCACGGACGCGGCGGCGGCGAACGACCATCCCGGCGGGATGGGCACCAGCAGCCGGTGGTCGGTCAGCACGTGCCGGGCGAACGCACCCGGCATCAGGCCCATCACGCGATCGCCCGGGCGCAGACTGTCCACATCGGATCCGACGGCGCTCACCACACCGGCACCCTCCAGCCCCAGCCGCCCGGGGTCGCCCGGGTACTGACCGAGGACGTTGAGCACGTCGCGGAAGTTCAGGCCGGCGGCGCGGACCTCGACCCGGACCTCGTTCGGGCCTGGTTCGTCCGGCGGCAGCGGTGCCAGCGCGACGGCGTCGAACGTGCCGCGCTCGGTCACCTCCAGCCGCCAAGATCCGTCACCGGGTGGCTCCAGCTCGGCCGCGACAGCGCTGCGGGCCAGCCGCGGGGTGCTGAACGTCCCGTCGCGGTAGGCCACCTGGGGCTCGCCCATGGCGAGCGCACCGGCCAGCACCTCGTCGGACAGCGGCGTGCCGGCCGACTCCAGGTCCAGCAGGACGAACCGCCCAGGCTGCTCTGACTGGGCGGAGCGCACCAGCCCCCAGACCGGCGCCGCGACCAGGTCCAGCGCGGTGTGGCCGGGTCCGACATCGACCGCCCGGCTGGTGACCACGACCAGCCGGCCGGACCGGTCCTGCGGCCGGGCCAGCCAGGACTGCAGCACCGACAGCACGCCGGCGGCCAACTGATGGGCGGCGGCCGGTGCCGGCTCGCCCCGGTCGCGGCAGTCGAGGACGACAGCGTCCGGCAACGTGGCGCCGGCGACCCGCTCCAGTTCGCCGGCCGACCGGATCGTCGTCCAGCGCACCGCGGGCGACTGCGACGACGTCTCCCGAGGCGTCCAGACGACCTCGTGTCTGGCGTCGTGGAACCGGGCGCGCGGCCGGGCGCCGGTGGCCGGACGCAGCCCGAGGGCGTCCACCGACAGCACAGGCGCGCCCGATGCGTCGACGACGGTCACGGCGACGGTGTGCGGTCCGGTCGCGCGCAGGCACGCCTGCACCGCCGACCCGGCGGCGTTCCACTGCCGCACGCCGGTCCAGCTGAACGGCATCCAGCCGGTGGCCGACTCGTCCAGGCCGCGCAGGTGACCGGCGCCGTGCAGCACGGCGTCGAGCAGGGCCGGATGCAGCTCGAAGCCGGCCTCGTGCGACACCTCGTCCGGCAGCGCCGCTTCGACGTACGCGGCGTCGTCGTCCAGCCGGACCGCCGCCAGGCCACGGAAGTACGGCCCGTAGTCGAACCCGGCCGCGACGGCCTGCTCGTAGTGGCCCTCGATGTCCTGCTCCACAGCGCCGGGCGGAGGCCACTCGACCGGCTCCGGCGGTGCACCCGCAGCGGAGCCGAGCCGGCCCGTGGCGTGCAGCGTCCACGGGTCGCCGCCGCCAGGGTCCCCGGTGCACGAGTAGAGGCGCATCCGTCGGCCGCGCTCATCGATGCGGATCTGGACGCTGGTCGCCGTGCTCGGAGCGAGCGCCAGCGGGGTCTCGATGACGAGCTCCTCGACGACGTCGCAGCCGACCTCCCGGCCGGCGCGCAGCGCGAGCTCCAGCAGGGCGGTGCCGGGCGCCAGGACCGAACCGGAGACCCGGTGGTCGCCGAGCCAGGAGCCGTCCGGCACCGGCAGCCGACCGGTCAGGACGGTTTCGGCCGAGCCGGCCAGGCGCACCACGGAGTGCAGGATCGGATGCCCGAGAGAGCTGCGCCCGCCGTCCGGCGCCGGGTCGATCCAGTACCGGTGGTGCTGGAAGGCGTACGTCGGCAGACCGATCCGCCGTCCGGCGCCGGCCAGTACCCGGTCCCAGGCAACATCATGTCCCCGGGTGTGCACCTGGGCCATGGCGGTCAGCAGCGCCTGCTCCTGTGGCTCGCGCCGCGACTGCGCCGCAACGGCCACCACCTCCGGCCCGCCCAACTGCTCGGCGATCAACGGTGTCAGCACTCCGTCCGGGCCGACCTCCACCACCGTCGACACACCCAGCCCCACCAACGCCGCCACCGCATCCGCGAACCGCACCGGCTCCCGCACCTGCCGCACCCAATACCCCGGATCCGTCCACCGCTCGTCCTCGACCCGGCCGGTCACCGTCGACACCAACGCCACCTTCGGCGCCTGGAACGTCACCTCGGCCAGCTCCGCCGCATACTGCGCCAACATCGGCTCCACCAACCCCGAATGCAACCCCCGACCACCACGCAGCCGCCGCACCCGGCACCCAGCCGCCACCAACCGTTCCTCCACCACCGCCACCGCACCCACCGGCCCCGACACCACCACCGACGACGACGAATTCACCGCCGCGACCTCAACCCCATCCACCAACAACGGCACCACCACATCCACACCAGCCGCCACCGCCACCATCAACCCCTCCCCCAACCCCTGCATCAACCGACCCCGCGCCGCCACCACCCGACACCCATCCGCCAACGACCACACCCCAGCCACACACGCCGCCACCAACTCCCCCAACGAATGCCCAACCAACACATCCCCCACCACACCCCACGACTCCAACAACCGCACCAACGCCACCTCCACCGCGAACAAACCCGCCTGCGCAAACACCGTCTCGTCCACCAACCGCCCCGCACCATCCACATCCAGCACCACATCCCGCACCGACACCCCAAAACCAGCACCACCCAACCACCCATCCAACAACCCACACACCTCATCCAGCACCGAAGCGAACGCTGGGAAACGCGCATACAACCCAGCACCCATCCCCACCCACTGCGCACCCTGACCCGAAAACACCAGACCCACCCCACCCGGCGACCGAACCGCCGGACCCGGCACCACCGCATCGAGCCCAGCCACCAACTCCTCAACCTCCGAACCCACCACCACCGCCCGCTCCCCAAACACCGACCGACCAGCCAACGACACCGCCACATCACCAACCCGCACACCACCGCCCGACACGAACTCACGCAGCCGGGCGATCTGATCCCGCAACGCCTCCTTCGACCGCGCCGAAAGCACCCACGCCACGGGACCTGGCCCAGCCTCCGGCTCGACGTCCACGACAGGCTCCGGCGCCTGCTCGAGAATCACGTGGGCATTCGTCCCGCTCACCCCGAACGACGACACACCAGCCCGTCGCGGCCGGCCGACCTCGGGCCAGTCGACCAGCTCCCGGACCACCTCGACGCCACCGGCCGACCAGTCCACCACCGGCGACAACTCACGCGCGTGCAACGACGCCGGCACGACTCCGGCCTCCAGCGCCAGCACCATCTTCATCACGCCGACCGCACCGGCGGCCGCCTGTGTGTGGCCCACATTCGACTTCGCCGAACCGAGCAGCAGCGGCGCCCCGGTCCTGCCGCCGAAGACCTCCAACAACGCCCCGACTTCGATCGGGTCACCCAACCGCGTCCCCGTACCGTGACCCTCCACCACATCGACATCGCTCACACCCAAGCCGGCCGAACCCAACGCCGACCTGAGAACCCGCTCCTGGGCCCGGCCCGACGGCGCCGTCAAACCATTCGACGCACCGTCCTGGTTGACCGCGGAACCCCGCACCACCGCCAACGGACGACGCGCCACAGACAACCGTTGCAACACCAGCACGCCCACACCCTCGGACCAACCCGTGCCATCGGCGCCGGCCCCGAACGACTTGCACCGGCCGTCCGGCGCCAAGCCCCGCTGCCGGCTGAATCCGGTGAAGGTCTTCGGGGTCGACATGACCGTCGCGCCGCCCACGATGGCCAGGTCGCACTCGCCGCGGCGCAGGGCCTGGGCGGCCAGGTGCAGCGCCACCAGCGACGACGAACACGCCGTGTCCACCGTCACCGCCGGACCCTCCAGCCCCAGCGTGTACGCGACCCGCCCCGACAGGACACTGCCGGCATTACCGGTGGCCAGGAAGCCCTCGGCGTCGTCGATGGAGGCGGCGAGACCGGCGTAGTCCTGGTACATCAGGCCGACGTACACCCCGGTCTGGCTGCCCCGCAGCGACAGCGGATCGATCCCGGCCCGCTCCAGCGCCTCCCACGACGCCTCCAGCAACAACCGCTGCTGCGGATCCATCGCCAACGCCTCACGCGGCGAAATCCCGAAGAACCCCGCATCGAAGCCCGCGACACCATCGATGAAACCGCCGTGCCGCACGTACGACTTCCCCGGCGCATCCGGATCCTCGTCGAACAACGCGTCCAGGTCCCAGCCCCGGTCCCGCGGAAACTCGGAGATCGCGTCGACGCCGCCGGCCACCAGCCGCCAGAACGCCTCGGGGCTGCTCACACCACCGGGAAGCCGGCACCCCATGCCGACGATGGCGATGGGATCATCGTCGACCGGCCCGGTCCGGACCGTGGGCGCCGCCGGTTCCTCCACGCCGACGAGCCCCTCCAGGAGGTGCCGGGCGAGCGACCGGGGCGTCGGGTGGTCGAAGACGACGGTCGCCGGCAGTCGCACGCCGGTCGCCTCGGCCAGCGCGTTGCGCAGCTCGACGGCGGTCAGGGAGGTGAACCCCAGCTCGTCGAAGGGGCGCTCCGCCTCGATCGCGCTGTCTGCCGGGTGACCCAGCACCGCCGCCACGTGCCGCCGGACCAGGCTCAGCACCAGCTGCTCCCGCGCCCGGTCGGGCTGCCCGGCCAGCCGCTCGGCGAGCGTCCGGCCACCGGTGCCGGCACCGGCCCGGGAGCGGGCCGGTGCGGCCGGAACCAGCACGGACAGCAGCGACGGCAGCGGCGTGGTCCTGCTCGACCGCCGGAGGGCGGCGAGGTCGAGTCGCATCGGCGCCAGCACCGCGCGGTCGTGGCGGATCGCCTCGTCGAAGAGCGCGAACCCGAGCTCGGCCGGCATCGCGGCCAGGCCCCGCCGGGTGATCCGCTCGACGTCGGCGGCGCCGAGGCGACCGCCCATGCCGTCCGGCTCGGCCCACAGCCCCCACGCCAGCGAGTGCGCGGGCAGCCCTTCGGCGCGGCGGCGGGCCGCCAGCGCGTCCATGAACGCGTTGGCGGCGGCGTAGTTCGACTGCCCGGCAGCGCCGAAGAGGGCGGCCGACGACGAGTACGTCACGAAGGCCGACAGGCGGATGTGCCTGGTGAGCTCGTGCAGATGCCACGCGCCGTCGATCTTCGGCGCCAGCACCGCGTCGATCTGGGAGCCGGTCAGCGATCCGAGCATTCCGTCGTCGACCACGCCGGCCGCGTGCACGACCGCGGTGACCGGGTGCCCGGCCAGCAGCCGGCCCAGCGCCGCGCGGTCGGTGACGTCGCATGCCTCGATCGTCACCTCGGCACCCGACGCCTCGAGGCTCGCTCGCAGCTCGCCGACAGCCGGGGAGGACGGGCCGTGCCGGCTGACGAGCACCAGGCGGCGTACCCCGTGCCCGGCCACCAGGTGCCGCGCGATCAGCGCGCCCAGGCCGCCGGTGCCGCCGGTGACGAGGACGACGTCATCTGGCCCCAGCCGGGTGTCCGGCTCGCTCTCAGCCGGCGGGACCCTGACCAGCCGCGGCACGAGCACGGCACCGTTGCGCAGCGCGATCTCAGGCTCTTCCGGCCGGACCGTCGCGGCGACGTCGTTGTCCCCCGTCGCGTCGACGTCGACGAGCAGGAACCGGCCCGGGTGCTCCGACCGCGCCGCGCGCAGCAGTCCCCACGCGGCCGCGGCGGCGACGTCGGGCGCCTCGCCGGCGACCGCAACGGCCTGGCGTGTCACCACGACGAGCCGGGAGTCCGCGAGGTGCTCCTGGACGAGGTATCGCCGGACCAGGCCCAGCGCGTGGTGGGTCGCGGCGCGCGCCGCCGTGGCCCGGTCTGTCGCGGGATCCGCCGGTGCGAGGCACACCCAGATCGGCGTCGCCGTCGGCGGCACCGCGGCGAAGTCGTCGTACGCCTCGTCGGCGACGACGCCGGCCGGGCGCAGGCCGAACAGGTCCGGACCGATCAGGATGCCGGCTGCCGGCGTGCCCTCCGCGACGGCCGGCTGCCAGTCCACCGCGTAGAGCGAGTCGGCACGGGCGCCGGCGAGCTGGCGGGCGGGCGCCGGTCGCAGCGCAACGGCCTCGACCTCGGCCACGGCGATGCCGTCCTGATCGGCGAGGGTGAGCCGGACGGCGGCTGGCCCGGCCCGCTCGATGCGAACCCGGGCCCGGGTCGCGTTGACGGCGCGCAGCCGGACTCCGTTCCAGGAGAACGGCAGCCACCCACTGGTGGTGTCGTCGTCGAAGACGCCGTGCCCGAGGGCGTGCATCGCGGCGTCGAGCAGCGCCGGGTGCAGGCCGAAGCGGGACGCGTCGGCAGCGGCGCGGTCCGGCAGCGTCACGTCGGCGTAGACGACGCTCCCCTGGCGCCAGGCCGCGGTGAGACCCTGGAACGCCGGCCCGTATTCGAACCCGGCGGCCGCGCAGCGCTCGTAGAAGCCGTCGAGGTCGACCGGCTGCACATCCGCCGGCGGCCAGGGTTCGTGGACCGGGACGTCCGGTGCCGCGGCCCGTTCGAGACCGAGCGATCCGGTCGCGTGCCGGGTCCACGCCGTGCCCGGCTCCTGACCGGCGGGCCGGGAGTGGACGGTGACGCTCCGGCGCCCGTCCGCGGCCGCCGCGCCGACGTGGACCCGCACGTCGACGCCGCCGCCCAGCACCAGGGGCTCGTCGATGACCAGCTCCTCGAGCAGCGGACAGCCGAACTCGTCCCCGGCCCGGATCGCGGCCTCGACGAACGCGGTGCCGGGCAGGATCACCGCCCCGTGGACCTGATGATCGGCGAGCCATGGATGGGTGCGCACCGACAGCCGGGTGGTGAACGTCGTGCCGCCATCGGGCGACTCGACGGCCGCCCCCAGCAGGGGATGCCCGACCGTAGCCAGCCCGACGGACTCGAGATTCCGCGCCGACACGTTGTCGAGCCAGTAGCGCTGCCGCTGGAAGGCGTACGTCGGCAGATCAACACCCCGCCCAGCACCCGCCAGCACCCGCCCCCACGCGACATCATGCCCACGCACGTACAGCTGCGCCAACGCACTGAGCAGCGCCCGATCCGCCGGCTCCTGCCGCCGCTGCGCCGCAACGGCCACCACCTCCGGCCCGCCCAACTGCTCGGCGATCAACGGTGTCAGCACTCCGTCCGGGCCGACCTCCACCACCGTCGACACACCCAACCCCACCAACGCCGCCACCGCATCCGCGAACCGCACCGGCTCCCGCACCTGCCGCACCCAATACCCCGGATCCGCCCACCCCTCCTCATCAACCCGACCCGACACCGTCGACACCAACGCCACCCTCGGCACCCGGAACGTCACCTCAGCCAACACCGCCGCAAACTCCGCCAACATCGGCTCCACCAACCCCGAATGCAGACCCCGGCCACCACGCAACCGCCGCACCCGACAACCCGCCGCCACCAACCGCTCCTCCACCACACCCACCGCACCCACCGACCCCGACACCACCACCGACGACGACGAATTCACCGCCGCGACCTCAACCCCATCCACCAACAACGGCACCACCACATCCACACCAGCCGCCACCGCCACCATCAACCCCTCCCCCAACCCCTGCATCAACCGACCCCGCGCCGCCACCACCCGACACCCATCCGCCAACGACCACACCCCAGCCACACACGCCGCCACCAACTCCCCCAACGAATGCCCAACCAACACATCCCCCACCACACCCCACGACTCCAACAACCGCACCAACGCCACCTCCACCGCGAACAAACCCGCCTGCGCAAACACCGTCTCGTCCACCAACCGCCCCGCACCATCCACATCCAGCACCACATCCCGCACCGACACCCCAAAACCAGCACCACCCAACCACCCATCCAACAACCCACACACCTCATCCAGCACCGAAGCGAACGCTGGGAAACGCGCATACAACCCAGCACCCATCCCCACCCACTGCGCACCCTGACCCGAAAACACCAGACCCACCCCACCCGGCGACCGAACCGCCGGACCCGGCACCACCGCATCAAGCCCGGCCACCAACTCCTCGACGTCCGAACCCACCACCACCGCCCGCTCCCCAAACACCGACCGACCAGCCAACGACACCGCCACATCACCCACCCGCACACCGCCACCAGCCACAAACTCACGCAACCGCACCGCCTGATCCCGCAACGCCTCCCCCGACCGCGCCGACAACACCCACGCCACCGGACCTCCAACCGCCTCCCGCTCCAGCAGAGGAACTTCCGGCGCCTGCTCCAGAATCACGTGGGCATTCGTCCCACTGATCCCGAACGACGACACACCCGCCCGCCGAACCCGGTCAACGACCGGCCAATCCGCCAGCTCCCGCACCACCTCGACGCCACCAACCGACCAATCCACCACCGGCGACAGCTCACGCGCGTGCAACGACGCCGGCACCACACCGGTCTGCAACGCCAGCACCATCTTCATCACGCCGGCCACACCGGCGGCCGCCTGCGTGTGGCCCACATTCGACTTCACCGAACCCAGCAGCAGCGGCGCCCCGACCCGGTTGCCGAAGACGCCCAACAGCGCCCCGACTTCGATCGGATCACCCAACCGCGTCCCGGTCCCGTGGCCCTCCACCACATCCACGTCGCCCGGCCCCAAGCCAGCCGAACCCAACGCCGACCTGAGAACCCGCTCCTGCGCACGACCCGACGGCGCCGTCAAACCATTCGACGCACCGTCCTGATTCACCGCCGAACCCCGCACCACCGCCAACGGACGACGCGCCACAGACAACCGCTGCAACACCAACACCCCAACGCCCTCGGACAAACCAGTCCCGTCCGCCCCCTCGGCGAACGCCTTGCAGCGGCCATCGGCCGAGAGGCCCTGCTGCTCGGTGAAGCCGACGATCACGCCGGGCGTCGACATGACCGTGGCGCCGCAGACCAGGGCCAGATCGCACTCGCCGCGGCGCAGGGCCTGCGCGGCCAGGTGCAGCGCCACCAGCGACGACGAACACGCCGTGTCCACCGTCACCGCCGGACCCTCCAGGCCGAACTCGTAGGCGATACGGCCGGACATCACACTGGCGCCGACTCCGGTCACCAGGTACGCGTCGGAATCCTCGCCGGCGTTGGCGAGCAGGGCTGCGTAGTCCTGCCCGCTCGTGCCGACGAACACGCCCGTCTGGCTGCCCCGCAACGACAACGGATCGATCCCCGCCCGCTCCAGCGCCTCCCACGACGCCTCCAGCAACAACCGCTGCTGCGGATCCATCGCCAACGCCTCACGCGGCGAAATCCCGAAGAACCCCGCATCGAAATCCGCCGCCCCGTCGATGAACCCGCCGACGGCCGGGCAGTCCTCGGGAAGGTCCCAGCCGCGGTCGGTCGGCGCCTTCGCGATGGCGTCCGCGCCGGAGACCAGCAGCTGCCAGAACTCCTCCGGGGTGTTCACGCCGCCCGGGAGGCGGCACGCCATGCCGACGACCGCGACGGGCTCGCCGGTCGCGGCCGTCGTCACCGCCGGGACGTCGGTCCCGCCCTCGCCCAAGAGTTCAGCGGCGACCCGCTCGGCCAACGCGATCACCGTCGGGTAGTCGAACACGATCGTCGTGGGCAGCCGCAGTCCGGTGGCCGCGGCGAGGCGGTTGCGCAGGTCCACCGCGGTGAGGGAGTCGAAGCCCAGATCCTTGGCGGCTCGCGCCGGATCGATCGCCTCCACCGACGGGTGCCCCAGGACGGCGGCCACCTCACCCCGGACCAGGTCCAGCAGGGCCTTGGCCCGGTCCTGCGCGCTGAGTCCGGCCAGCCGCGTGCGCAGCGGCAGGTCGCCGGTCGTGGCTCGAGCCGCCTTGCGGATCCGGCCGGGGACCAGGCGGCGCAGCAGGGCCGGCACCGGTCCGGACTCGGCCTGCCGGCGCAGTGCGGCGGTGTCGAGCCGGATCGGCAGGACGACGGCGTCGGTGGCGCGCAGTGCGCTGTCGAGCAGTTCCAGTGCCTCCTGCGTGGGCAGCGGCGTGACGCCGTTGCGCGCCATCCGGTCCACGTCGGTGGCGGCAAGGCGGCCGAACATGCCGCGCTGCTCCGACCAGGCGCCCCAGCCGAGCGACACTGCCGGGAGCCCGTCGTGGCGCCGCTGCTGCGCGAGCGCGTCCAGGTATGCGTTCGCTGCCGCGTAACTGCCCTGGCCGGGACCCCCGAACGTGGCGGCGGCGGAGGAGAACAGCACGAACGCGGAGAGCGGCAGGTGCCGGGTGAGCTCGTGCAGGTGGGTGGCACCGTCAACCTTCGGGCCGAACGCGGCGGCCAGCTGCTCTTCGGTCAGGGCCGAGACGACGGCGTCGTCGACGACGCCGGCCAGGTGCACGACCGCCGTGCAGGCGTGGGTCTGCAAGAGCTGCCGCACTGCGTCCCGGTCGCTGACGTCGCAGGTGACGTGGACGGCGGTGGCACCGATCGCCGCCAGCTCCTCGACCAGTGCCGGCAGGTCGTCCGTGCCTGGTGCCCGGCGGCTGGTGAGCACCAGGTCGCGGACGCCGTACTGCGTGACGAGGTGCCGCACCACGGCCGGGCCGAGCCCGCCGAACGCACCGACGACCAGGACTGTGCTCTGCGGGCCGAACGGCGGCGTGTCCACGGTGGACGGTGCAGCGGCGGCGAGGCGGGGCACGAGACCACGGCCGTCCCGGACGGCCAGCTGTGGCTCGTCCAGCAGTGGCAGCGCGAGGATCGCCGGCTCGGGGCCGGTCGCGGCAGCGGTGTCGAGGTCGAGCAGGACGAGGCGGCCGGGATGCTCCGACTGCGCCGAACGGATCAGCCCCCACACGGCGGCGTGCGCCGGGGCGGCGACGCGTTCTTCGTCCATGACCGCCACGGCTCCGCTCGTCACGAGCGCGAGCCGGGAGCCGGTGAACCGCTCGTCGGCCAGCCACCGCTGCACGAGCCGCAGCACCGCGCCGGTGGCCGAACGGGCGTCCTGGTCGCCGTCGACCCGGGCCAGCACGACGTCGGGGACGGCACCGTCCGGGCCGACGAGCGGCTCGAGGTCCGCGCCGGTCGCGGTCCAGGCCGTGGCGGGCGGCTGGGCCGCCGAGGCGGCCAGCGGCTCCCAGACGGTGCGGAACAGCCGGCTCGGCCGCGCCGCCGTCTCCGACGCCGGCCGGAACACCAGCCGGTCGATGGTCGCGACCGGCTGGCCGTCGGCCGCCGCGAGCAGCACGGTGACCGCGCCCGGGCCGCTGCGGGCCAGCCGCACGCGCAGCAGCGTGGCCCCGGCGGCGAAGCACCGCAGGCCGGTCCAGGCGAACGCGAGGCCGTCCGGGCCCTCGCCGGAGCGGCCCGCCGGCAGCAGCGCGGCGGCCTGCAGCGCCGCGTCGAGCAGCGCCGGGTGCACCGTGAACCGGTCCGCGTCGGCACCGTGGTCCTCGGGCAGCGCCACCTCGGCGAAGACCTCGCCGTCGCGGCGCCAGGCGGCCCGCAGGCCCTGGAACGCCGGCCCGTACTCGTAGCCGGCGGCGAGCAGCTCGTCGTAGCAGCGGGTCACGTCCACCGGCTCGGCATCGGCCGGCGGCCACTGCTCGAGGCCGGCCGGCGCCGGTGCGGGGGCGGTGGACAGGATGCCCTCGGCGTGCCGGGTCCAGGCCCGGTCGTCGGCGGTGCTCTCGGGCCGCGAGGAGATGACCACGTGCCGGCGCCCGGACTCATCGGCCTCCTCGACCATCACCTGCAGCTGCACACCACCCTGGTCGGGCAGAACCAGGGGTACCGCCATCGTGAGTTCCTCGACCTCGCCGCAGGCGAGCTGGTCGCCGGCGTGGACGGCAAGTTCGGTGAGGACCGCGCCGGGCAGCAGCACGGTGCCACGGACGGCGTGGTCGGCCAGCCACGGGTGGGTCTGCACCGAGAGCCGGCCGGTGAGCAGCAGGCCGTCCTCGTGGGCTGTGTGGATCGCGGCGCCGAGCAGCGGATGCTCCGCGGGGCGCAGCCCGGCCGTGCCGAGGTCGCCCGCTTCGAGCTGGGACGCCTCGATCCAGTACCGCTGGCGCTGGAAGGCGTAGGTGGGCAGGTCGGCCCGCGGGGTCCCGGCGAAGAGGGCGCTCCAGTCGGCCGGCACGCCGGCCGTCCACGCCTCGGCCAGGGACCGGTACAGGCGGTGCAGGTCCCCTTCGTCGCGGCGCAGCGTGCCGACGGCGTGCGCCTCGAGGCCGAGCTGGTCGGCCGTCTCCTGGATGGCCGCGGTGAGGACGGGATGGGCCGACACCTCGATGAAGGTCCGGTGTCCTTCGGCCATGAGGGCGCCGATGGCCTGGTGGAACTGCACCGGCTGGCGCAGGTTGCGGTACCAGTAGCCGGCCGTCATCTCCGGGCCGTCGATCCATCGTCCGTCCACTGTGGAGTACATGGCGGTCTCTGCGGCCCGCGGGGCGACCGGAGCCAGCGCGGTGTGCACCTCGTCGCGGATGCGCTCGACCGCGGGCGAGTGCGAGGCGTAGTCGACCGGGACGGCGCGGGCCCGGGCGTCCCGGGCGGCGGCCGCCGCGAGCAGTTCTTCCAGCGCTTCCGGGTCGCCGCTGACCACCGTCGACCCGGGGCCGTTGACGGCGGCGACCGACAGCCGGCCGTCGAAGCCCGCCACCAGCCCCTCGACCTCACCCACCGGCAACCCCACCGACACCATCCCACCCGAACCCGCCAACCCCACCAACGCCCGACTCCGCAACACCACCACCCGACACCCATCCACCAACGACAACACCCCCGCCACCACCGCCGCCGCAATCTCCCCCTGCGAATGCCCAACCACCGCCACCGGCTCAACCCCAAACGACCGCCACACCGCCGCCAACGACACCATCACCGCAAACGACACCGGCTGCACCACATCCACCCGATCCAACCCAACCCCACCCCGCACCACCTCCAACAAATCCCAATCCACCAACCCACCCAACCCCACCCCACACAAACCCATCCACTCCGCAAACACCACCGACGACTCCAACAACTCCACCGCCATCCCCACCCACTGCGACCCCTGACCCGGAAACACGAACACCGCACGCGGGTCCGGCTCGGTGCTGGTGCCCGTGGCCACCCCGGGCAGCGAGCGCCCGGCGGCCAAGGCGCTGAGGGCCGCGGCCAGGGCGTCGGGGTCGTGGCCGACGACCGCGGCGCGGTGCGCAAGCGCGGCGCGACCCAGGGCGAGCGTGGCGCCGATCGATGCCGGAGTGCCGGCGGCGGCACCGACCGCGCCGGCGAGTTGTGCGGCCTGCGCACGCAGCGCCGCTTCAGTCCGCCCGGACAGCGCCCAGACAACCGGCCGGTCCGGCTCGGCGTCCGGCTCAGCTTCCGGTTCGGGGACCTGTTCCAGGATCACGTGCGCGTTGGTCCCGCTGATCCCGAACGACGACACCCCCGCCCGCCGGGGACGGGCCACCTCGGGCCAGTCGACCAGTTCCCGCACCACCTCGACCCCACCCGCCGACCAATCCACCACCGGCGACGGCTCATCCACATGCAACGACGCCGGCACCACACCGGCCCGCAACGCCAACACCATCTTCATCACGCCGACCACACCAGCCGCCGCCTGCGTGTGACCGATGTTCGACTTCACCGACCCCAGCAACACCGGCGCCCCGGCCCGGCCACCGAACACCTCCAGCAACGCACCGACCTCAATCGGGTCACCCAACCGCGTCCCCGTCCCGTGACCTTCCACCACGTCGACATCCCCCGGCCCCAGACCCGCCGAGCCCAGCGCCAGTCGCAACACCCGCTCCTGCGCCGGACCCGACGGCGCCGTCAAACCATTCGACGCACCGTCCTGATTCACCGCCGAACCCCGCACCACCGCCAACGGACGACGCGCCGCCGACAACCGCTGCAGCACCAGCACGCCCACACCTTCGGACCAACCCGTTCCGTCGGCTCCGGCCGCGTACGCCTTGCACCTTCCGTCCGGTGCCAGGCCGCCCTGCCGGCTGAACTCCGCGAAGGCGGTGGGCGTCGACATGACGGTCACGCCGCCGGCCAGCGCCAGATCGCACTCGCCCCGGCGCAGCGCCTGCACAGCCAGGTGCAGCGCCACAAGCGACGACGAACACGCCGTGTCCACCGTCACCGCCGGACCCTCCAGACCCAGCACGTAGGACACCCGGCCGGAGAGCACGCTCGCGCCCACACCGGTGGCGAGGTAGCCGCCGGAGCTCTGCGGCGCCCTCGCCAGCAGGGCCAGGTAGTCCTGGCCGCTGGTGCCGACGAACACGCCGGTCTGGCTGCCCTGCAACGACGACGGGTCGATCCCGGCCCGCTCCAGCGCCTCCCACGACGCCTCCAGCAACAACCGCTGCTGCGGATCCATCGCCAACGCCTCACGCGGCGAAATCCCGAAGAACCCCGCATCGAAGTCCGCGACACCATCGATGAAACCGCCGGCGGTGGCGTAGCCGGACTCGCCGCCGCCGAGGTTCCAGCCGCGGTCGTCCGGGAACGACGTCATGGCGTCACGCCCGTCGACGAGCAGCTGCCACAGCTGCTCCGGGGTGTTGACGCCGCCCGGGAACCGGCCGGCCATGCCGACGATCGCGATCGGCTCGGCGGTGTCGGCCTCCAGTTCCCGGACCCGCTGCCGGGTGCGGCGCAGGTCGGCCGTCACGCGCTTGAGGTAGTCGAGTACCTGCTCGTCGCTCTGCATCGGGTTCCTCACAAGCCGAGTTCGTTCTCGATGACGTCCATCACCTCGGCGAGCGAGGCTGATTCCAGTCCGAGGTCGTCGCCGCCGCCGCGGACCGACCGGGCCTGCCACGCGGCCAGCAGGCCGGCCAGCCGCCCGGCGACCACGGGACCGAGCCCGTCGCCGGGGTCGACGCCGGCCAGCAGGGCCTCCAGGCGGTCGCACTCGTCCCGCACCACGGCTGCCGGGTCGGGCGTCAGTTCGGCGCCGAGGTAGCCGGCGAGCGCGACCGGTGTCGGGTGGTCGTACAGCACGGTGGTGTGCAGCCGTAGCCCGGTGAGGCGGTTGAGCCGGTTGCGCAGCTTGACCGCGCCGAGGGAGTCGAACCCCATGTCCAGGAACCGGCGGCCGGCGTCGACCGCCGAGGCGTCGGCGTGGCCGAGGACCTCCGCGGCCTCGGCCCGCACCGTCTCGATCAGCATGACGCTGCGACGGGCGTTCGGGCTGCCCAGGTACCGCTGCCGCCAGCCGTCCGCGGCATCCGCGGCGGACGGCGGTTCGGTGTCCGCCCCGGCCAGCTCCGTCAGCAGCGGGTCCGGATGCCGAAGGTGCAGCCGGCGCCAGTCGACGTCGGCGACGGCCACAAACGTGTCGTCCTGCCGGATCGCCTGCCACAGCGCGGCCACGGCGGCCCCGGGCCTGATCGGTGCGACACCGCTCTCGCTCGAACTCCGGCGGACGTTGTGGTCGCTGGCCATGCCACCCTCGGCCCACGGCCCCCACGCCACGCTGGTCGCGACCAGCCCCGCCGCGCGGCGCCGCGCGGCGAGCGCGTCCAGGTAGCCGTTCGCGGCCACGTAGTTGGCCTGGCCGGCGCTGCCCAGCACGCCGGCCAGCGACGAGAACAGCACGAACGCGTCGAGGTCGAGGTGGCGGGTGAGCTCGTCGAGGTGCCGGGCACCGAGCGCCTTCGGTCGCAGCACGTCGTGCAGCCGGGCCGGGGTCAGCGCGTCGATCACGCAGTCGTCCAGTACCCCGGCGGCATGCACCACGGCGGTCACCGGCTCGTCCGCCAGTGCGGCGATCAGGCGTCGCACCGCGTCCCGATCGCCGACGTCGCAGGCCACGACCGTCACCCGGGCACCCTGACCGGTCAGCTCCCGCACCAGGTCGTCGGCGCCGGGGGCGGCGGCGCCGCGGCGGCTGGTCAGCACCAGGTGATCGGCTCCGTCGCGGGCCAGCGCCAGGGCGACGTGCGCGCCGAGCGCGCCGGTGCCGCCGCTGACCAGGACGGTGCCGGACGGCCGCCACGGGCCGGGCCGGGTCGTCGCCGCGACCGGCGCGGGCACCAGCCGGCGAGCCAGGACAGTGTCGCCACGCAGCAGCAGATCCTCCTCGCCCCCGGAGTCGGCGAACACGTCGCCGCAGCGTCGCAGCTCCCGCGGGTCGGCGGGATCGCCCAGGGTGACCGTGCCGGCCCACCGCTCCGGATACTCCAGGCGTGCCACTCGCCCGATCCCCCGCGTGGCGGCCTGCTCCGGGTCGGTCTCGTCGGTGGACACGCACCAGATCGGGGCGTCCACGCCGGCGTCGCCGATCGCCTGCACCAGGGCCACCATCGGGGCGGCGCCGAGCCCGGGCAGCGCGACCACGGCAACCGGTGCGGTCGATGCGGAGCGCAGCCGGGCGCAGTACGCGTCGCGGCCCGGGTCCCCCGCGTCGAGCTCGACCAGGACCGGGCGGGCACCCGCGGCCGACAGCGACGTGAGGACGGCGTCGGCCAGTGGCCGCGGCCCGGCGCCGGCCGCCACCGCGACGATCCAGTCGCCGCGCAGTGCCGCGCCCTCCGCCACCGGTACCGGTGTCCAGTCGTACCGGTACCCCGGCGCCGCCGGGGCTGCCGCGCCGCTCGTCCCCCGCGGCCAGAACCGGTCCCGCTGGAACGCGTAGGTCGGCAGCGCGACCGGGCGCGCGCCGGTGCCCGCATACAGCTCGGGCCAGCGCGGGTCGTAGCCGCGCGTGTACAGCTCCGCGAGCGCCGCCAGGAACTGCTGGCCGTCCGGCCGATCGCGGTGCAGCAGGGACACCGCGGCCACGTCCGGCCGGTCCGGCAGGCAGTCCTCGACCATCGCGGACAGCACCGCGTCCGGCCCGACCTCGACGAAGGTCTGCACCCGCTGCGCGACGAGTCCGGCCACCGCGTCGGCGAACCGCACCGGCTGCCGGATCTGCCGCACCCAGTAGTCCGGGGTGTCCAGCCGGTCCGACGGCGTTCCGGTGACGACCGGTATCCGGGGCTCGGCGAAGTGACAGGTCTCCGCGACGGCTCGGAACTCCTCCAGCATCGGCGCCATCAGCGGTGAGTGGAACGCGTGCGACACCCGGAGCCGGCGGGTCCGGCGGCCACGGCCCCGCAGCAGACTCTCGAGCTCGTCGACCGCCGGTTCGTACCCCGACAACACGACCGCGGCGGGACCGTTGACGGCGGCGAGCGCGACGGTGTCGTCCCGGCCGGCGAGCAGCGCGTCCAGGTCGGCCGGTGCCGCGTCCACCGCGAGCATCGCCCCGCCGGCCGGCAGCGCGTCCATGAGGCGGCCGCGGGCCGCGACGAGCCGGCACGCGTCGTCGAGGCTCAGGATGCCGGCCACGTGGGCGGCGGCGAGTTCGCCGAGCGAGTGCCCGGCCAGGGCGTCGGGCCGCAGGCCGACCGACTCCAGCAGGCGGAACAGCGCGACCTCGAGCGCGAAGAGCGCGGGCTGGGCCTGACCGGTACGGTCGAGCAGCGCGGCGTCGGCGTCCGGATCGAGGACGAGGGCACGCAGCGGATACGCCAGCAAGGCGTCGAAGCTCGTGCAGAGCGAGTCGAAGGCGGCCGCGAAGACCGGGAAGCGCTCGTAGAGCTCCCGGCCCATACCGGGCCGCTGTGCGCCCTGCCCGGTGAACACGAACGCGGTGCGGCCGGGCTCGATCCGTCCGGGTGAGGCCGCGGCGGCCAGCTTCGACAGCAGTTCCTCCCGCGTCGCGCCGACGACCGCCGTCCGGTACGGCAGGGACGACTTCATCGACGCCAGCGACCAGCCGACGTCGAGCGGACGGTGGCCGGGGTCCACGCCGGCCACGATCCGCCGCGCCTGCGCCCGCAGCGCGTCCGGCGAGTGCGCCGACAGCGGCCACACGACCGGCCCGGACCACGCGGCCGGGGCCGGCTGCTCGTCGACCGGCGCCTGTTCGATGATCACGTGGGCGTTGGTGCCGCTGATGCCGAACGACGACACCGCGGCCCGGCGGACGCGGTCCACTTGCGGCCAGGCGCGCTGCTCGGTCAGCAGCCGCAGCGTGCCGGCGGACCAGTCCACCTCCGGCGTCGGCTCGTCGATGTGCAGCGTCCTGGGCAGCACCCCGTGCGACATCGCGAGCACCATCTTGATCACTCCGGCCACACCGGCGGCGGCCTGCGTGTGCCCGATGTTGGACTTGAGCGAACCGAGCAGCAGCGGCCGGTCCGCCGGACGCTGCGCGCCGTAGGTCGCCAGCAGCGCCTGCGCCTCGATCGGATCACCGAGCCGGGTGCCGGTGCCGTGCGCCTCGACGGCGTCCACATCCCACGGTTGCAGGCCCGCCGACTCCAGGGCCTGCCGGATCACCCGCTGCTGCGACGGGCCGTTCGGTGCGGTCAACCCGTTGGACGCGCCGTCCTGGTTGACCGCCGAGGCACACACCAGCGCCAGGACCGGGTGCCCGTTGCGGCGGGCGTCGGCGAGGCGCTCGACCAGGAGCAGACCGGCCCCCTCGCCCCAGCTCGTGCCGTCAGCGCCGGCGGCGAACGCCTTGCTCCGGCCGTCCGGCGCGAGACCCCGTTGCCGGCTGAAGTCGACGAACGCGAGAGGGCTGGACATCACCGTCGCGCCGCCCGCGATCGCCAGGTCGCACTCGCCCCGGCGCAGTGCCTGCACCGCGAGGTGCAGGGCGACCAGCGACGACGAGCAGGCCGTGTCCACCGTGATCGCCGGGCCTTCCAGGCCGAAGCTGTAGGCGATCCGGCCGGACAGCACGCTGGCCGCGTTGCCGGTCACGACGAAGCCGTCGGCGCCGTGGTCGGTGCTGTCCAGCAGGCCCGCGTAGTCCTGGCCGCTGGTGCCGACGAAGACGCCGGTACGGCTGCCCCGCAGGGACATGGGATCGGCACCGGCCCGCTCGATCGCCTCCCAGGCCGTCTCCAGCAGCAGCCGCTGCTGCGGGTCCATCGCCTTCGCCTCGCGCGGGCCGACACCGAACAGGCCGGCGTCGAACTCGGCGGCCCCGGTGAGGAACCCGCCGTGCCGGACGTAGGTCGTCCCGGGGGTGTCGGGGTCCGCGGCGTAGAGGCGGCCGACGTCCCAGCCACGGTCCGCAGGGAACTCCGACACGGCGTCGCCGCCGGCCACCAGCAGCGCCCACAGGTCCTCGGGGGTCTGCACGTCGCCCGGGAAGCGGCAGCTCATGGCGACGATGGCGATCGGCTCCTCGGCGGTGCCCGGCCGGGACGCAGCGGCGGGGCGGGCCGCCGCGGCGGGCTCGTCGGTGAGCTGCTGCGCCAGGTGCCGGGCCAGGGCGGCCGGGGTCGGATAGTCGAAGACGACCGTCGCCGGCAGCCGCAGGCCGGTCGTGGCGCCGATCTGGTTGCGCAGCTCGATCGCGGTGAGCGAGTCGAAGCCGAGATCCTTGAACGGGCGCGCGGGCATCATCGCGTCGGCGGAGACGTGGCCGAGCACAGTCGCCGCGTGCTCGACGACGATCGCCAGCAGCGTCGCCTCGCGTTCCTCGCCCGGCCGACCGGCCAGCCGGCTGCGCAGCGTGGTCTCGGCGCGGTCGTGGCCGCCGGCGCTGCGGGCGGCCGGCCGCGGCGGCCCGGTCACGAGCGACCGCAGCAGCGGCGGCACCGCCCCGCCGCGGCGGATCCTGGTCAGGTCGAGCCGCACCGGCACCACGGCGGCCCGATCGGTGCGCAGCGCCGCGTCGAACATGGCCAGCCCGTCGGCGGCGGAGAACGCGTCGGCCCCGCCACGCGCCGCGCGCGAGCGGTCGACGTCGGTCAGGCCGGCCGTGATGGCGGTCCGCACGTCCCACAGGCCCCACGCCTGGGAGCACGCGACCAGACCCCGGGCCCGGCGCCGTCGCGCCAGGGCGTCGACGAAGACGTTGGCCGCGGCGTAGTTACCCTGCCCGGCGCCGCCGAACAGCCCGGCCGCCGAGGAGAACACCACGAAGGCGTCCAGGTCCAGATGGCTCGTCAGCTCGTGCAGGTGCCACGCCGCCTCGGCCTTCGCGGCGAACACCCGGTCGATCCGCTCGGGCGTCAGCGACGACACCACGCCGTCGTCGACGACGGCCGCGAGGTGGACCACGCCGGTCAGGTCGACGCCGTCGAGCAGGGCGGCGACGGCGGCGCGGTCGGCCACGTCGCACGCGCGCACGGCCACGTCCGCGCCGAGTCCGCGCAGCTCGGCCGCCAGGTCCCCGGCCCCGTCGGCGGCCGGCCCGGAGCGGCTGACGAGCAGCAGGTCGCGCACCCCGTGCTCGGTGACGAGGTGCCGGGACACCAGGCGGCCGAGGCCACCGGTGGCACCGGTCACCAGCACGGTCCCGCCCGGCCCGAACGAGCGCGGCATGGTGAGCACGACCTTGCCCACGTGCCGGGCCTGGCTCACGTGCCGGAAGGCGTCGCGCGCCCGCCGTACGTCCCAGCCGGCCACCGGCACCGGCCGCAGGGCACCCTGCTCGAACAGGTCGACGACGTCGGCCAGCAGCGCCCCGAGCCGGTCGGGGCCCGCGTCGATCAGGTCGAACGCCTGATAGGTCACGTCGGCCCGGACCTGCGCCACCTGGTCCGAACCGCGGATGTCGGCCTTGCCCAGCTCGACGAAGCGGCCGCCGGGCGCCAGCAGGCGCAGCGACGCGTCGACGAACTCCCCGATCAGGGAGTTGAGGACCACGTCCACGCCGCGACCGCCCGAGGTCTGGCGGAACTTGTCCTCGAAGCCGGTGTCGCGGGACGAGGCCAGGTGGGCGTCGTCCAGGCCCAGCCGGCGCAGCGCGTCCCACTTGGCGGGGCCTGCCGTGGCGTACACCTCGGCGCCGAGATGCCGGGCGAACTGGATCGCGGCCATCCCGACCCCGCCGGCGCCCGCGTGGATCAGCACCGACTCACCGGCGCTCAGCCCGGCCAGGCTGCGCAGGCCGTGCCAGGCCGTCAGGAAGATGATCGGCACCGCGGCGGCCTGCTCGAACGACCATCCGTCGGGGATGCGGACCAGCGTGCGCCGGTCGGTCACCGCCACCGGGCCGAAGCCGGCCGCGAGCAGCCCCATGACGCGGTCGCCGGGCGCCAGGCGGGGATCGTCCGGGTGTGTCTCGAGCACCACCCCGGCGCCCTCGCCGCCCATCTCGGCGGCTCCGGGGAACATCCCGACGGCGATCAGGACGTCGCGGAAATTCAGGCCGGCCGCCCGAACGCCGACGCGGACCTCGTCGGGCCCGAGCGGGCGGGCCGCCGCCGGGTGCTCCAGGAACGCGAGATGCTCGACCGAGCCGGGGGTGGTGACGTCCAGCCGCCAGTGCCGACCGGCGGGCGGCTCCAGGGCGGTGCCCGCGGTGACCGGCGCCAGGCGTGGCCCGTAGCAGCGGCCGTGCCGCACCGCGACCTCGTCCTCGCCGTCGCGCAGCAGGGCCTGGACCCCGCCGCCGGGCAGCCCGCCGGCCGGGTCGAGGTCGACCAGGAGAAACCGGTCCGGGTACTCGGCGCGGGCCGAGCGGATGAGCCCCCACACCGGAGCCGTGACGAGGTCCGGCTCCTCGTCACCGAACCCGGCCGCGGCCCGGGTCACGACCACCAGGCGCAGCGCGGCGAGCCTGTCGTCGGCGACGAACCGCTGCACCAGGTCGACCAGGTCCCGCAGGACGCGCCGCGCCGCGTCCGGTGCGGCGTGACCTTCCTCCGAAGAGACCGAGACCCAGACCGTGTCCGGGCCGACCTGGCCGGCCCCGACGAGGTCGCCGAGGGTGTCCAGGTCCGGTACGCTGGCCGCGAGCGGCAGCCCGAACGGGTTCGGCCCGAGCGCCACGCCGGACGTGTCCGGGGCGTCGGCGTCGCCGAGCGGAACCCAGTCGAGGGCCAGCAGCGGGCCGTCCTGCGGCGCGAGCCGGACCGCCGAGACGGGCCGGACCACCAGCGACTCGACCGTGACGACGGGGTTGCCGTCGGGGTCGGCGGCGGTGAGCGACACCCCGCCCGGTCCGGCCGGCGCCAGTCTGACCCGCAGATCCGTGGCGCCGGCCGCGTGCAGGCGCACCCCGGTCCAGGCGAACGGCAGCTTCCCGCCGTCCCGATCGTCGGCCCAGGGGCCCAGCGCGAGCGCCTGGGGCAGCGCGGCGTCGAGCAGCGCCGGATGGATGCCGAAGGCCGCGGCGCCCGTCCGATCGGGCAGGGACACCTCGGCGAAGACCTCGTCGCCGCGGCGCCACGCGGCGTGCAGGCCGGTGAACACCGGCCCGTAGGCGAATCCGAGCGATGCGAAGCGCTGGTAGAGCTCGTCGACCGCCACCGGGGTCGCCCCGGCCGGTGGCCAGGATCCGGTGCCGGCGGCCGGGTGCGACCCGGTGCCGGCCCGCGACAGGGCGCCTGCGACGTGCTCGGTCCACGGCGTCTCGGCAGCCGCGTCCGCGGCGCGGCTGTGCACGGTGAACGCGCGGTGGCCGGACCCGTCGCCCGGGCCGACCCGGACCTGGACGTCCACCGGCCGGTCGCCGGGCAGCACGAGCGGCGAGCCGAGCGTGACCTCGTCGACCCGGTCGTGCCCCGTCTCGTCGCCGATGCGCAGCGCCATCTCGACGAAGGCACTGCCGGGCACGAGGACGGCACCGAGCACCACGTGCTCGGCGATCCAGGGGTGCGTGTCCACGCCGAGCCGCGAGGTGTACAGCGTCGAGCCGTCGGCGAGGTCGGCGGCGGCGCCGAGCAGTGGATGGCCGACGTCGTGCAGCCCGGCGGCGGCGACACCGGACCGGGCCGGCTGGTGCAGCCAGTACCGGCGGCCCTGGAACGGATAGGTGGGCAGGTCGACCGTTGCCGGTTCACGGCCTCCCCACAGCGCGGCCCAGTCCGGGTCGTGCCCGGCCACGTGCAGTGCACCGACCGCGGTGAGCACCTGGGTGACCTCCGGGCGGTCGGCCCGCAGCAAGGGCACCACCCGGACGTCGGTGTCGGTGCACTCCGGCACCAGCGCCGACAGCACCCCGTCGGGTCCGAGCTCGACGAACGTTTCGACGCCGGACTCCGCGAGCCGGGTCACCGCGTCGGCGAAGCGGACCGGGCGGCGGACGTGCTCGACCCAGTAGTCCGGCTCCGCGAGCACGCCGATGGCGGCCGAGATGACCGGGATCCGGGGCCGGTGGAAGGTGAGCTGCTCCACCTCGGCGCGGAACCGCTCGATCATCGGCTCCATGAGGGGCGAGTGGAAGGCGTGCGACGTCCGCAGCCGCCGGGTCCGCCGGCCCTGGGCGGCGAAATGCGCCTGGACCTCGTCGACGGCCGCGCCGAGTCCGGAGACGACCACGGCGCGGGGCCCGTTGACGGCGGCCAGGCCGACGGTGCCCGGGTCGAGGGCCGAGCCGGTCAGGTACGCCAGGACCTCCTCCTCGCTCGCCTCGACCGCCGTCATGGCGCCGCCGGAAGGCAACGCCTGCATGAGCCGTCCCCGGGACGCGACGAGCCGGCACGCACCGGCCAGGTCGAGCACTCCGGCGACGTGGGCGGCGGCGATCTCCCCGACGGAGTGTCCGACGAGCAGGTCGGGGTGGTGGCCGAGCGACTCCAGCAGGCGGAACAGGGCGACCTGCACCGCGAACGTCGCCGGCTGGGTGTACACCGTCAGATGCACCGCCGCCGGGTCGGCGATCACGTCGCGGATCGGCCGGTCGAGGTGGCGGTCCAGCTCCGTGCAGACGGTGTCGAACGCCGAGGCGTACACCGGGAAACGCTCGACGAGGCTCAGACCCATGCCCGGCCGCTGGGCGCCCTGGCCGGTGAACATGAACGCCATCCGGCCGCTCGGACCGGCGATGCCGCGGATCGGCGGGTTCTCGAGCCCGGCGAGCAGCTCGTCGTGGTCTTCGCCGACGACGACGGCGCGGTGGTCGAGCGCGGCCCGGGTCGTCGCGAGCGACCAGCCGACGTCGTCCGGCCGGGCCGCCGGATCGGCCGCCAGGTGCTCGCGCAACCGCCGGGCCTGGGCGAGCAGACCTTCCGGGGATCGGGCCGACAGCGGCCAGAGCGTCGCCCCGGCGGTGGCGGCGGGCCGGTCGGTGACCGGGACCGGCGGTGCCTCCTCCAGGACGACGTGGGCGTTGGTGCCGCTCGCGCCGAACGACGACACGGCGGCCCGGCGGGGCCGGTCGACCGCCGGCCACGCCCGGGCGGCGGTGAGCAGTTCCACCGCCCCGGCCGACCAGTCCACCTCGTGCGTCGGCGCCTCGACGTGCAGCGTCCTCGGCACCACGCCGTGCTGAAGGGCGAGCACGGACTTGATGACGCCGGCGACACCCGAAGCCGTCTGTGCGTGGCCGATGTTGGACTTGAGTGACCCGAGGAGCACCGGCCGGTCCGCCGGGCGCTGCTGGCCGTAGGTGGCGAGCAGCGCCTGCGCCTCGATCGGGTCTCCGAGCCGGGTGCCGGTGCCGTGCGCCTCGACGACGTCCACATCGGACGGTGCCAGCCCGGCCGCGGCCAGCGCCTCGCGGATGACCCGCTCCTGCGCGGGGCCGCTCGGCGCGGTTAGCCCGCTGCTGGCGCCGTCCTGGTTGATCGCCGAGCCGCGCACGACGGCGAGGATCCGGCGGCCGTTGGCGAGCGCCTGCGACAGACGCTCCAGCACCAGGACACCGACGCCCTCGGACCATCCGGTGCCGTCCGCGGTGCTGGAGAACGCCTTGCACCGGCCGTCGGCGGCCAGGCCGCGCTGCCGGCTGAAGTCGATCAGCGGACCCGGATTGACCATGACGCTGACCCCGCCGGCCAGCGCCAGCGCACACTCGCCCCGGCGCAGCGACTGGGCCGCGAGGTGCAGTGCGACCAGCGACGACGAGCACGCGGTGTCGACGGTCACGGCGGGGCCTTCCAGGCCCAGCACGTAAGCGATGCGGCCGGAGGCGACGCTCGTCGAGGTGCCGTTTCCGAGGTAGCCGACGACGTCGTCGGGCACGGCCTCCAGCCGCGAGCCGTACCCACTGGCGCCGAGCCCGGCGAACACCCCGGTCCGGGTGCCGTGCAGCGACAGCGGGTCGATCCGGGCCCGTTCCAGGGCCTCCCAGGCCACCTCCAGCAGCTGCCGCTGGTGGGGGTCCATCGCCAGCGCCTCGCGCGGCGAGATGCCGAACAGGTCGGCATCGAAGTCACCGGCCCGATCGAGGAAGCCGCCACCCTGGGCGTAGGTGGTGCCGGCGTGGTCCGGGTCGGGGTGGTACAGCGCCGCGAGGTCCCAGCCACGGTCGGCGGGGAACGGGCCGATCGCGTCGCGCTCCTGCATCACCAGCTCCCACAGCGCCGCCGGGGTGGTGACCCCGCCGGGGAGGCGGCACGCGACGCCGATGACAGCGACCGGCTCGCGGGCCGCGTCCTCGAGCTGCCGGCGCTCGCGGCGCAGCCGGTGCACCTCCTTCACCGAGTCGCGCAACGCCGCGACGATGTCCTGTGTGGACGTCTGCTCGGACAGCTGCCCGTTCCCGCTCGACATTCAGCGCTCCCGGCTCTCGTGGACCAGCTTCAACAGGTCGTCGACGGCCATCGCGTCGATCTCTTGCTCGTCTTCCACCAGCGGCTCGCCACGCTCGGCGGTGGCGGGCGGGGCCTCGGACCGCGGCGGCGACCCGGCCAGGCGCCGGCGCAGATGGGTGGCCAGGGCGGTCGCCGTGGGGTGGTCGAACAGCAGGGTGGACGGCAGGGCGAGGCCGGTGGCGGACGCGAGCCGGTTGCGCAGCTCGACGGCCGTCACCGAGTCGAACCCGATGTCCAGGAACCGGCGGGACGTCGCGACGTCGTCCGGGCGCTCGTGCCGCAGCACCGCGGCGGCGTGGTCGCGGACCAGCTCGACAAGGAGGCGCCGCTGCTCCTGCTCGCTCGCGCCGGCCAGGCGCGCCAGGAGGGTGTCGGCCGGCTCCTCCGCCCGCTCCTCGTCCGGTTCCGGGGCGGGCGCGGGGACCGTGCGATGGTGCAGCAGAGCGGACAGTGCCGGCAGCGCGTGCCGCAGCGGCTCCGGGGCGACGCCCAGCATCGCGCCGAGCGCACCCGCGTCGGCCCGCGCGACGGCGGACCAGAAGCGGTCACCAGCGAACTGGGTCGCCGGGTCGATGTCCAGCCAGTACCGCCGGTGCTGGAACGCGTACGTGGGCAGGTCGACCCGGGTCGCGCCGGGATGGACGCGCGGCCAGTCGACCGGCGCGCCGGCGCTCCACGCCTGCCCGAGCGCGACCAGGAACTGGTCGAGGTCGCCGCGCTGCCGGCGCAGGGTGCCGAGCGTGTGCACCGTGGCGCCGCCCGCCTCCGCCGTGTCGGCGACGGCGGTCGTCAGCACCGGATGGGAGCTGACCTCGATGAAGAGGTTGTGGCCGGAGGCGATCAGGCTTGTGGTCGCGTCGGCGAACCTGACCTGCTCGCGGAGGTTGCGGTACCAGTACTCCGCCGTCAGCTCGCCCGCCTCGACCCAGCGATTGTCCACTGTGGAGTACATCGGGACCGTCGGGGACTGCGGCCGCACCGGGGCAAGGGCGGTGAGCACCTCGTCGCGGATCTGCTCGACGGCGGGCGAGTGCGACGCGTAGTCGACCGCGATCCGCCGAACCCGGCCGCCCTCGGTGCCGTGCTGGGCGAGCAGTTCTTCGACGGCGCGGCTCCCACCGGACAGCACGACCGACGCGGGCCCGTTGACGGCGGCGGTCGACAGCCGGCCGTCGAAGCCCGCCACCAGCTCCTCAACCTCACCCACCGGCAACCCCACCGACACCATCCCACCCGAACCCGCCAACCCCACCAACGCCCGACTCCGCAACACCACCACCCGACACCCATCCACCAACGACAACACCCCCGCCACCACCGCCGCCGCAATCTCCCCCTGCGAATGCCCAACCACCGCCACCGGCTCAACCCCAAACGACCGCCACACCGCCGCCAACGACACCATCACCGCAAACGACACCGGCTGCACCACATCCACCCGATCCAACCCAACCCCACCCCGCACCACCTCCAACAAATCCCAATCCACCAACCCACCCAACCCCACCCCACACAAACCCATCCACTCCGCAAACACCACCGACGACTCCAACAACTCCACCGCCATCCCCACCCACTGCGACCCCTGACCCGGAAACACGAACACCGCACGCGGGTCGGTGAGCGCGGTGGTGCCGGCCGTCGCGCCGGTGGCGATCGCGTCGAGATCGGCGAGCACGGCGGCCCGGTCGGCACCGGCCACGGCGGCGCGATGCTCGAAGGCGCCGCGGGTCGTCGCCAGGGACCAGCCGACGTCGTGCAGCGCCGGCTCGCCGGTGTGCGTGAGGTACGCGTGCAGCCGGGCCGCCTGGTCCCGCAGCGCGGCCGGGGTCGGTGCCGACAGCGGCAGCAGCGCCGGTCCGCCGGGCGGCGCCGCGGAGATCGGCACGGCCGGGATCTCGGGGGCCTGCTCGAGGATCACGTGGGCGTTCGTCCCGCTGATCCCGAACGACGAGACACCCGCCCGCCGGGCCCGGCCGACCTCGGGCCAGTCGACCCGCTCCCGAACCACTTCGACCCCGCCGGCCGACCAATCCACCACCGGCGACAACTCACGCGCGTGCAGCGACGCCGGCACCACACCGGCCCGCAACGCCAGCACCATCTTCATCACGCCGACCACACCAGCCGCCGCCTGCGTGTGACCAATGTTCGACTTCACCGAACCCAGCAACACCGGCGCCCCGGCCCGGCCACCGAACACCTCCAGCAACGCACCGACCTCAATCGGGTCACCCAACCGCGTCCCCGTCCCGTGACCTTCCACCACGTCGACATCGCTCACGCCCAGGCCGGCCGAGCCCAAGGCCAGTCGCAACACCCGCTCCTGCGCCCGGCCCGACGGCGCCGTCAAACCATTCGACGCACCGTCCTGGTTCACCGCCGAACCCCGCACCACCGCCAACGGACGACGCGCCGCCGACAACCGCTGCAGCACCAGCATCCCGACGCCCTCGGCCAACCCGGCCCCGTCCGCCCCCTCGCCGAACGCCTTGCACCGGCCGTCCGCCGACAGGCCGCCCTGCCGTCCCATCTCGGCCAGCGCGGCCGGTGTGGACATGACGGTGGCACCACCGGCCAGCGCGAGGTCGCACTCGCCCCGGCGCAGCGCCTGCACGGCCAGGTGCAGCGCCACCAGCGACGACGAACACGCCGTGTCCACCGTCACCGCCGGCCCCTCCAGACCCAGCGTGTACGCGATCCGGCCGGAGGCGATGCTCGCAGCGCTACCGTTGCCGACGTACAGCTCCACGTCCTCCGGCACGCCTGCGGCCCGGTCGGCGTAGTCCTGGTACACCGATCCGATGAACACCCCGGTCTGGCTGCCCTGCAACGACAGCGGCGCGATGCCGGCCCGCTCGAACGCCTCCCACGAGGTCTCCAGCAGCAGCCGCTGCTGTGGGTCCATCGCCAGCGCCTCCCGCGGCGAGATCCCGAAGAGGCCCGCGTCGAAGCCGGCGACGTCGTCGATGAAGCCGCCGTGGCGGACCAGGTCGTCGTCGACGTGCCAGCCTCGCCCGGCGGGCACCGGCGTGATCGCGTCGACCTCATCGATCAGCAGCTGCCACAGCTGCTCGGGACTGGTGACGCCGCCCGGGAGCCGGCACGCCATACCGACGATGGCGATCGGCTCGTCCTCGGAGTGGGGCCGGGTCGGCGTGGCGGCGGGTGCGGTGCCGGAGGCGGGGCTCATCCGCCGCCACAGTTCGTCGGCGATCGCGGTGACCGTCGGGCAGTCGAAGACCAGGGTCGTCGGCAGCGCGAGTCCGGTCGCTGCGCCGAGCCGGTTGCGCAGCTCGACCGCGGTGAGGGAGTCGAAGCCGAGCTCCCTGAGCGGCCGGTCCGGCCGGATCCGGTCGGCCGAGTCGTGGCCGAGGACCTCGGCGGCGCTGCGTCGCACGAGGTCGCGCAGGGTCCGGTCGCGCTCGTCCGCCGCCAGCCCGGCGAGGCGCTGCGCGAGCGTGCTGGCGCCGGCGGGCCCGGAGGCGGCCGGCCCGGCCGGGACCCGGACCAGCTGCCGCAGCAGGTGCGGCACCGGCGCGGCGGCCGCCGTGCGGCGCAACCGGCCGAGGTCCAGCCTTACCGGTGCCAGGGCTGGCAGGCGCAGGGTGAGCGCGGCGTCGAGCAGGGCGAGGCCGTCCTCGACCGAGAGCGGCGCCGTGCCCTTGTCGAGCGCGCGGCGCACGTCGAGCGCGCCGAGTCTCGAACCCATGCCGTGCTCCTCGGCCCACAGCCCCCACGCCAGCGAGATCGCCGGCCGGCCGAGCGCGGCGCGGTGCTGGGCCAGCGCGTCCAGGAACGAGTTCGCCGCCGCGTAGGCGGCCTGGCCGGCGTTACCGAACGTCGCCGCGGCCGCGGAGTACAGCACGAACGCCTTGAGCGGCAGCCCGGCGGTGAGTTCGTCCAGGTTGGTCGCGGCGTCGACCTTCGGCGCGAAGACCCGGTCGAGCTGTTCCGGAGTCAGGTTCTCGACGACGGCGTCGTCGACGACCCCTGCGGTGTGCACCACCGCGGTGATCGGATGCTCGGCCAGCAGGCCCGCCAGCGCGTCACGGTCGGCGATGTCGCACGCGACCAGCGTGACGGCGGCGCCGGACGCGGTCAGCTCGGCGGCCAGCTCGGCCGCACCGTCTGCGTCCGGTCCGCGCCGGCTGGCGAGCACCACCCGGCCCACGCCGTGCGCGCGCACCAGGTGCCGGGCGGCCAGCCGGCCCAGTCCACCGGTCGCGCCCGTGATCAGCACGATGTCGGAGGCGTCGAAGGTCGCGTCCATGGTGGCCGGTGGATCGGTCCGGACCAGCCGAGCCGCGTGGTACGTGCCGCCGCGCACCGCCACCTGGGGCTCACCGGAGTGCACAGCCGCGGCGACGGCGGCGGCTGTCGGCTCGTCGGTGTCGAGCAGGACGAAACGGCCCGGATGTTCGGACTGCGCACTGCGCACCAGGCCGTGCAGCGCCGCGGCGGCAAGGTCGCCGATCGGCGCGCCGGGCTGGAGCGCCACGGCGCCGCCGGTCACGAACACCAGCCGGGTGCCGGCCAGCCGCTGCTCCGCGAGCCACGCCTGGATCAGCCCGAGCGCGGCGCGCGTCGTGGTCCGGACCTGGTCGGCGAGGGACTCGCCGTGCGCGGACGCGACCTGTGTGAACACGGTGCTCGGGGCGGGCCGACCGGCGTCCAGCTCCGCGGCGAGGGCGCCGACGCCGCCGGCCGGCAGCTCGACCGGCAGCTCGTCGAGTGCCCCGTCGACCTGCATGGCCATCCAGTCGATCCGGAAGAGCGCGTCGCGTGGCAGGCCCCGCGGCCCCTGTTCGGTGGTCGCCGGGCGGGTCACCAGCGAGTCCACCGTGAGCACCAGGTGTCCGGCCGGGTCGACCGCGGAGACCGCGACCGCGTCGGTGCCCGTGCGGGTCAGCCGGACGGTGAGCGCGGTGGCGCCCGAGCGGTGCAGGGTCACGCCGGACCAGGTGAAGGCGAGCCGTTGCCCGGCGACGGGGTGGAGCAGCGTGACCGCGTGCAGCGCCGCGTCGAGCAGGACGGGATGCACGCCGTACCGGTCCGCTTGTCGATGCAGTGCCTCGGGCAGGCGGACGTCGGCGAACACGGTCTCCTCGTGCCGCCAGGCCGCGTGCAGACCCTGGAAGGACTCGCCGTATTCGGTGCCGGCGCAGGCCAGGTCGGCGTAGAAGTCCGCGGTGGACAAACTCGAGGCCGCGGCGGGCGGCCACTGCACCGGATCGGGGGGCGCGCCGCCGAGCCGCCGGCTGAGGGTGCCGCTGGCGTGGTGCGTCCACGGCTCGTCCTCACCGGCGCCGGCCGGTCTGGTGTGGACGGTCACCGCGCAGCGGCCGGCGTCGTCGGGCTCCGCGACCGCCAGCTGGACGTGCACGGCCGCGGCACCGGTCAGCGGGACCGGTGCGAGGAGGACCAGCTCGTCGAGGTGCGTGCAGCCGGCGGCCTGGCCCGCGTGCAGGGCCAGCTCGACGAGGGCGGCGCCGGGCAGGATCGCCGCGCCGCCGATCACGTGCTCGGCCAGCCACGGGTCGGTGCGCCGGGACAGCTGGCCGGTGAACACCGCCTGACGGGTGCCGGCCGGCCGCACGACCGCACCGAGCAGCGGGTGGCCGGCATCGTCCAGCCCGAGGCCGCCGGCGTCGCCGGCCTGCGCCGGGGTCTCCAGCCAGTACCGGTCCCGCTGGAACGGGTACGTCGGCAGTTCGACGACGTCACCGGCCGGGAGCACCGCCGTCCAGTCGACCGGCACGCCGGCGGCCCACGCCTCCGCCACGGCCGCGGGGAATCGGTCGCCCTCGTCCCGGCGCAGCGTGCCGAGCACGGCCGCCGGCACCCCGGCCGCCGTGCTGCGGTCCTCGATCCCGATGGTCATCGTCGGGTGCGCGCTGACCTCGACGAAGACGTCGTGGCCGGTGGAGAGCAGGGCGTCGACCGCGGCGTCGAAGCGCACGACCTCGCGCAGGTTGCGGTACCAGTAGCCGGCGTCGAGCTCGGCGCCGCCGACCCAGCCGACGTCGACCGTCGACATCATCGGCGCCCGCGCCCGGTGGGCCGTCACCGGCGCGCTGAGCGCCAGCACCTCGTCGCGGATCTGCTCGACGGCCGGTGAGTGCGAGGCGTAGTCCACGGCGATGCGCCTGGCCCGGATCCCCCGCCGTTCGCACTCGACGAGCAGTTCGTCGAGTGCGGCGGCGTCGCCGGAGACGACCGCTGACGTGGGCCCGTTGACCGCGGCGACACCGATCCGGTCGCCCCACGCGGACACCAACGCCCGCACGTCCGGCTCGGGGAGGGCGACCGACACCATGCCGCCGGACCCGGCGATCGCCCGCAATGCCTGGCTTCGCAGGGTGACGATCCGGCAGGCGTCGCGCAGCGAGAGGACGCCGGCGACCGTGGCCGCCGCGATCTCGCCCTGCGAGTGACCGATCACCGCGGCCGGTTCGACCCCGCAGGAGCGCCACAGCGCGGCCAGCGACACCACGACCGCGAAGGTGGCCGGCTGGACCACGTCGACCCGTTGCAGGGCCAAGGGGTCTTCGCCGCGCAGGACCCGCTCCAGGTCCCAGTCGACGAACTCGGCCATGGCCTCGGCGCATCGGCGGACGGTGCCGGCGAACACCGGCGCGGTGTCCATCAGATGCCGGCCCATGCCCTGCCACTGCGAACCCTGACCGGGGAAGACGAACACCACCTTGGCGGCGGCGGTCCCGGCCGCACCGCGGACGACGTGCTTCGCGCTCTGCCCGTCGGCGACGGCGGCGAGTCCGGCGCGCAGCTGGCCGGGGTCCGAGGCGACGACGACGGCGCGATGCCGCAGCGCCGGCCGGGTGGTCGCGAGCGCGCGCCCGACGTCCTGCGGGCGCAGCTCCCGCCCGGCCAGGAACTCGGCGAGACGCGCCGCCAGGTCCCGCAGCGCGTCCTCGGTCCGCGCGGCCAACGGCCAGGCCACCGGCCCGGCCGCCGGTTGTGTCTCCGGCTCCGGTCGCACCGGCCCCTGTTCCAGGATCACGTGGGCGTTGGTCCCGCTGATCCCGAACGACGACACCCCCGCCCGCCGGGGACGGGCCACCTCGGGCCAGTCGACCAGTTCCCGCACCACCTCGACCCCACCCGCCGACCAATCCACCACCGGCGACGGCTCATCCACATGCAACGACGCCGGCACCACACCGGCCCGCAACGCCAACACCATCTTCATCACGCCGACCACACCAGCCGCCGCCTGCGTGTGACCGATGTTCGACTTCACCGACCCCAGCAACACCGGCGCCCCGGCCCGGCCACCGAACACCTCCAGCAACGCACCGACCTCAATGGGGTCACCCAACCGCGTCCCCGTCCCGTGACCTTCCACCACGTCGACATCCCCCGGCCCCAGACCCGCCGAGCCCAGCGCCAGTCGCAACACCCGCTCCTGCGCCGGACCCGACGGCGCCGTCAACCCGTTCGACGCGCCGTCCTGGTTCACCGCCGAACCCCGCACCACCGCCAGAGCGCGACGGGCCACGGACGACCGCTGCAGCACCAGCACACCCACGCCCTCAGCAACGCCGAAGCCGTCGGCGGCGGCAGCGAATGGTTTGCACCGCCCGTCGGGGGCGAGGCCGCGCTGGCGGCTGAAGGTCACCAGTGCGGCCGGCGAGGACATGACCGACGCTCCGGCGACGAGCGCCACGTCGCACTCGCCCCGCCGCAGCGACTGCACCGCGAGATGCAGCGCCACCAGCGACGACGAACACGCGGTGTCCACCGTCACCGCCGGGCCCTCCAGGCCCAGCACGTACGACACGCGGCCGGACAGGACACTGCTGAGGCCGCTCGTGGCCAGGTACCCCTCGACCTGTTCGGGGGCCTGGTCCGCGCGCGGGGTGTAGTCCTGGCCGCTGGTGCCGACGAACACGCCCGTCTGGCTGCCCCGCAACGACAACGGGTCGATCCCGGCCCGCTCCAGCGCCTCCCACGACGCCTCCAGCAACAACCGCTGCTGCGGATCCATCGCCAACGCCTCACGCGGCGAGATCCCGAAGAACTCCGCATCGAAGCCCGCCACGCCGTCGATGAAGCCGCCGTGCCGCACGTACGACTTCCCGGGCGCATCCGGATCCTCGTCGAACAACGCCTCCAGGTCCCAGCCGCGGTCGGTCGGCAGCCCGGTGACGGCGTCACGCCCCTCGACCAGCATCCGCCACAGCTCCTCGGGCGAGTCGACCCCGCCGGGAAGACGGCACGCCATGCCGACGATCGCGATCGGCTCGTCAGGCGCCGCGGTGGTGCCGGGCTCGGCCACGTCCGCGGTTCCGTCCGCGAGTCCGAGCAGGTGCTCCAGCCGGGTGGCCAGTGACGCCACCGTGGGGTGGTCGAACACCGTCGTCGGACCGAGCGGGAGCCCGGTCGCGGACCGCAGCTGGTTGCGCAGTTCGACCGCGGTGAGCGAGTCGATGCCGAGCTCTTTGAACGGGCGGTCCGGGACGATGGTGTCCGGCGTCGGGTGGCCGAGCACCGCGGCGGCGTGCCGGCGCACCAGGTCGACCAGGTGGTGCCGGCGCACGGCGTCCGGCAGCCCGGCCAGGCGTCCGGCGAGCGTGCTGCCCGCGGCTTCGGAGCCCGGCCGCGAGCCCCGGACCGCGGTGCGGACCAGACCGCGCAGCAGTGGCGGCAGCGTGCCGGCCCGGGCCTGTTCGGCCAGCGCGGCCCGGGCCAGTCGCAGCGGCAGCAGCGCCGCCCGGCCGGTGTGCGCAGCGCTGTCGAGCAGTGCGAGCGCCGCCGGGGGCGAGATCGCGGCCGTACCTGCCCGTTCCAGCCGTCGCACGTCGTTGGAGCTCACCTGACCGCCCATGCCGGCGTCCTCGGCCCACATTCCCCAGCCGAGGGCGACCACGGCGGTGCCCTCGCCGCGCCACCGGTGCGCCAGCGCGTCCAGGAAGGCGTTGGCGGCGGCGTACCCGCCCTGGCCGCCGGCGCCGAGGACCGCCGCCGCCGAGGAGAACAACACGACGGCGGTCAGGTCGGCGTGGCGGGTCTGCTCGTACAGGTGCGTCGCCGCATCGACCTTGGGCGCGCACACTTCGTCCACCCGCTCGGCGGTCAGGTTCTCCACGACCGCGTCGGCCACCACGCCGGCGGCGTGCACGATGCCACGCAGGGGCCGGTCCGCGGGCAGCGCCGCCAGCACCTCGGCCAGCGAGCCGGCGTCGGCCACGTCGCACGCAACGATGCTCACCTCCGCGCCGAGCCCGGCGAGCTCGGCGACGAGCTCGTCCGCTCCGGGCGCGGCCGGGCCGCGCCGGCTCACGAGCAGCAGATGACGGATCCCGTGCCCGGCCACCAGGTGACGGGCGACATGGCGCCCCAGTCCGCCGGTCCCGCCGGTCACCAGCACCGTGCCGGCCGGGTCCCAGACGGGCCCGGTGCGATCGTCCGGCCGCACCGGCACGAGCCGGGCGTCGAAGACGGTGCTGCCGCGCAACGCGCGCTGGGGCTCGGCACCGGCGGCGGCGCGGGCGGCGGCGACGGCGTCGA
This sequence comes from Dactylosporangium sp. CA-152071, assembly GCF_050936335.1. Classification (NCBI taxonomy): domain Bacteria; kingdom Bacillati; phylum Actinomycetota; class Actinomycetes; order Micromonosporales; family Micromonosporaceae; genus Dactylosporangium; species Dactylosporangium sp. CA-152071. The sequence continues at coordinate 1,456,347 of NZ_JBNJMZ010000002.1, forward strand.
ACGTGTCGACGTCCACCAGCACGAACCGGTCGGGGTGCTCCACCTGCGCGCACCGGACCAGTCCCCACACGGCCGCGCCGACGGGGTCGACCGGCTCGGCCGCGCCGACGGCGACCGCGGCGCGGGTGACGACGGCCAGGCGGGCCGATCCGAACGCTTCGGTCCGCAGCCATTGCCGCAACAACCGGGCCGTGGCATCCACGGTGGCGCGCACCGTTGCCGGTTCGCCGTCCCATGGGCCGCCGGTGAGGGGTACGAGCACCAGGCCCGGCATCGGTGAGCCGTCCTCGAGTGCCGCGCCCAGCGCGGTCAGGTCCGGGTGGCGTCCGCTTTCGCCGCCGATCACGACCCAGTCCGCCGGCGCCGGCCCGACCGGATCCGCCGGCTGCCAGTCGACGTCGAACAGTCCGCCGTCGACGCCCGCGGTACGCAGCTGCTCGGCCGATGCCGGCCGGAGAGTCAGCGCGTCCGCCGTCACTACGGGCCGCCCGCGCTCGTCGGTCGCCGTGAGCGTCACCGTGTCGCGGTCCCGGGCCGACAGTCGCACGCGCAGGGTCGTGGCCCCGGTGGCGTGCAGCGTCACGCCGCTCCAGGAGAAGGCCAGCCGGCCGCCGGCGCCGGCCGCCTCGAGCTGCGTCGCCTGCAGCGCCGCGTCAAGCAGAGCCGGGTGCAGCCCGTATCCCGTGGCGTCCGCCGCTTCCGCCGGCAGCGCGACCTCCGCATAGGTCTCCGTGCCCAGCCGCCAGGCGGCGCGCAGCCCCTGGAAGGCCGGCCCGTATTCGATGCCGGCGGCGGCCAGCCGCTCGTAGCAGCCGTCGACCGGCAGGCCGACTGCGCCTGCCGGCGGCCAGCGCCCCGGTTCGGCGGCGGGGAGGTCCCGGGCCGGGGCGAGCGTGCCGGTGGCGTGCCGGACCCAGGCGGCGGTGTCGCCGTCGGGTCTGGTGTGCACCGTCACCGCGCGGTGCCCGGCGTCGTCGGCACCGCCGCACGCGATCTGCAGCTGCAGGGCACCCTGCTCCGGGAGCACCAGGGGTACCTCGAAGACGAGCTCCTCCAGGCGGGGGCAGCCGAGCCGGTCGCCGGCGTGCAGGGCGAGGTCCACGAGCGCGGCGCCCGGCAGCAGCGGCACACCCATCACGACATGCTCGGCGAGCCACGGCCGCTCCGCTGCCGAGAGCCGGCCGGTGAACACCAGCCCGCCGTCGCCGGCGAGGTCCACCACCGCGTCGAGCAGCGGGTGGCCGGCGGCCGGACCGGCCGCGGAACCGCCGGGGCGGCTCGGGAGCCAGAACCGCTGCCGCTGAAACGGGTAGGTCGGCAGGTCGGCCGCGCCCGCCGGGGCGTCGCCGAGGATCCGTTGCCAGGCCACGGGCACGCCGTTGGTGTGCGCCTCGGCCAGTGAGGTGAGCATCCGCGCGGGACTGCCGTCGTCGCGGCGCAGCGTGCCGAGCACCGCCGGCCTGGAGGCGCCGGCCGTCGCCTCCAGGGTCTCCTGCACCGCGGTGACCAGCACGGGGTGCGGGCTCACCTCGATGAAGGTGCCGTGCCGCAGGGCGTCCAGGCGCCGTACGACCGGCTCGAACCGCACCATCTCGCGCATGTTGCGGAACCAGTACTCGCCGTCCAGCGCCGCGGTGTCCAGCCGGTCGCCGGTGACGCTGGAGAAGAACGGAACCTCCGACGGGTGCGGCGCGAGGCTCGCGAGGTTCTCGAGGATCTCCGCGCGCAGCACGTCGACCTGCGCGGAGTGCCCGGCGCCGTCCGCGCCGGGCACCCAGCGGGCCCGGATCCCGGCGTCGGACAGGGCGGCCAGCAGCTCGGTGAGCGCCTCGACGTCGCCGGAGACGGCCACGGACGCCGGGCCGTTCAATGCCGCCAGCGAGACCCGGTCGCCCCAGGCGGCCATCCGCCGCGTCACGTCGCCGGCCGTCGCCAGCACCGACAGCATCGACCCGCGGCCCTGCAGGCGCATCCACGCCCGGCTGCGCAGGGCCACCACGCGGGCGGCGTCGTCGAGGGTGAGCCCACCGGCCACGTGGGCCGCGGCGATCTCGCCCTGCGAGTGGCCGACCACGGCCGCCGGTTCGATCCCGTGCGAGCGCCACAGCTCGGCCAGCGCCACCATCATCGTGAACAGCACCGGCTGCACGACGTCCAGCCGCGACATCGGCGGCGCGCCGGCGGCCTGGCGCAGCACGTCCTCGACGGACCAGTCGATGTGCGGCGCGAGGGCGGCGGCGCACGCCGCGACCTTCTCGGCGAACACGGGCGAGCTGTCCAACAGTTCGACCCCCATGCCGGCCCACTGCGAACCCTGCCCGGGGAACACGAACACCACCCGGGTCGCGTCGGCGCCGGCCCGGCCCTGGACCACCCCGGCGTGGGGTGCGCCCCCGGCGAGCGCGTCGAGCCCGGCCAGCAGCGCCGGGCGGTCCGCGCCGAGGGCCGCGGCCCGGTGCTCGAACGTGGTGCGCCCGGCCAGCGCCGACGCCACCCCGGCGACGCCCGGCGCGTCGGGCGCGGCGAGGCGTTCGGCGAGACGCCGGGCCTGGTCCCGCAGCGCCGATTCGGTCCGGCCGGACAGCAGCAGCGGCAGCAGCGCCCCGGGGCCGCCGGGGCCGGGCGTTGCGGGCCGCTCCGCCGGATGCCGGGCCGCTTCCTCGACGATCACGTGTGCGTTGGTGCCGCTGACCCCGAATGAGGACACCGCCGCCCGGCGCGGCCGATCGGCGGCGGGCCACGCGACCGGCGTGGCGAGCAGCTCCATCGTCCCGGCCGACCAGTCGACGTCGGTCAATGGCCGGTCGGCGTGCAGGGTCCGGGGCAGCACGCCGTGGCGCAGCGCCAGGACCATCTTGATGACGCCGACCACGCCGGCCGCGGCCTGGGTGTGGCCGATGTTGGACTTGACCGAGCCCAGGTACAGCGGCGCGCCGGGCGAGCGGTGCGACCCGTACGTCGCCATCAGCGCCTCCGCCTCGATGGCGTCGCCGAGCCGGGTGCCGGTGCCGTGCGCCTCCACCACGTCGACGTCCGCGACGGACAGCCGGGCTTTGGTCAGCGCCTGCCGGATCACCTCCTGCTGGGCGTCCCCGTTCGGGGCGGTGAGACCGTTGCTGGCGCCGTCCTGGTTCACGGCCGAGCCGCGGACCACCGCCAGCACCTCGTGCCCGTTGCGCCGGGCGTCGGAGAGACGTTCCACGACCAGCACACCGACGCCTTCGGCGAAGACCGTGCCGTCGGCGTCCGCGCTGAACGCCTTGCACCGGCCGTCGGCGGCCAGCGCGCGTTGTCGGCTCGCCCCGATGAACACGTCCGGGGTGGCCATGACGCTGACCCCGCCGGCCACTGCGAGCGAGCACTCGCCCTGGCGCAGGGCCTGTACGGCGAGGTGCAGGGCGACCAGCGACGACGAGCAAGCCGTGTCGACGGTCACGGCCGGCCCGGTGAGGCCGAGCGTGTAGGCGATCCGGCCGGAGACCACGCTCGCGGCGCCGCTGATGGTGAGGTACCCCTCGGCTTCCGCCGACGTGGCGCCGGGGCGGGCGGTGTAGTCGTGGAACATCACTCCGGCGAAGACGCCGGTCGGGCTGCCCCGCAGCGACCGCGGTTCGATCCCGGCGCGTTCCAGCGCCTCCCACGCCGCCTCCAGCAGCAGCCGCTGCTGCGGGTCGATCGCGAGCGCCTCGCGGGGCGAGATACCGAAGAAGTCCGCGTCGAAGTACGCCGCCCCGTCGAGGAAGCCGCCCCGGCGCACGTACGTCCGGCCGGCGCGGGCCGGGTCGGGGTCGTAGATGCCTTCGACGTCCCAGCCGCGGTCGGCGGGGAACGCGCCGATGGCCTCGCCGCCGGCGGCGAGCAGCCGCCACAGCTCGTCGGGCGAGCGGACGCCGCCGGGGAGATGGCAGCTCATGCCGACGATCGCGATGGGCTCGTCGGCCGGGCCGGTCCGCGCTGTGGCCCGCCGGGCTGTCCGGCCCCGCAGGCCGTCGAGCAGATGGTCGGCCAGCGCCCGCGGCGTCGGGTGGCTGAAGGCCACGCCGACCGGCAGGCGGGTGCCGGTCGCCCGGCCGAGACGGTCCCGCAACTGCACCGCCATCCGCGAGTCGACGCCCAGCTCGGTCAGCGACGTGTCCGGCGGAACCGGCGCACCGGTGTCGCCCAGCACCCCGGCCACCTCGGCGGTGACCAGGTCGAGCAGCGTCGCGCGGGCTTCGGTGTCGGGCCGGGCGGCCACGGACTGGTGCAGGTTCGACGTGGCCGTGGGCATGGGCGCGGGCGCGGGTTCAGGTGCCGCGGCCGCCTGCGGCGCGACCAGCAGCGTGGCCGTCTCCGGGCGCAGCCGATGTCTGATGATCTTGCCGGATCCGGTTCTGGGGATGTCGGGCACCTCGTACAGCCGGACGGGCACCTTGAACCCGGCCAGTGCACGCCGGCAGGCAGCGAGCACGCCGGCCGGGTCGAACGCTCCCGGGGCCGCCGGGACCAGGTAGGCGACCGGTACCTCGCCGAGCTCGTCGTCCGGCTCCCCGACGACGGCCGCATCCGCGACGCCGTCGACGGCGCGCACCACGTGCTCGATCTCGCCGGGGTGCATGTTCTCGCCGCCGCGGATGATCAGCTCGCGGATCCGGCCACGGATGGTGAGGAACCCGAGCTCGTCGCGGCTGGCCAGGTCGCCGGTGCGGTACCAGCCGTCGACCAGGACCTCCGTGGTGGCGGCCGGCTGCCCGTGGTACCCCAGCATGACCGACGGCCCGCTGACCCAGACTTCTCCCTCCGCGCCGGGCGGCACGTCGGCCCCGGTGTCCGGGTCGACCAGGCGCATCGACAGGCCCGGCACCGGCAGCCCGCACGAGCCGGGCGGACGGCTGCCGGTGTGCCAGGTCGTGGCCATGGCGCCGGAGGTCTCCGTCGAGCCGTAGTTGTCGACGACCGGCACGCCGAAGCTGTCCTCGACCGCCCGCAGCAGTTCGGCGGGCAGCACGGTCCCCCCGGAAAGGCACAACCGCAGCGCCGGCGCGTCCAGTGCCCCGGCGGCCGCGCGGACGAGCTGCCGGTACATCGCCGGCACGCCGACCAGGACGGTGTGCGCTCCGCCGCGCAGCTCGGCCACGACGTCCTCGGCGGAGAACCCGGGCAGCAGCCGGGCCGAGGCGCCGACCGCCGTCACGCCGACGATGCACAGCACGTGGGCCAGGCTGTGGAACATCGGCACCGGCCACAGGAGCCGGTCCCGCTCGCTCAGGCCGAGCGCGGGCACGTAGCCCGCGGCGACCGACCACAATGCCGCGCGCTGGGTGGAGCGCACCGCCTTGGGCAGGCCGGTGGTGCCCGAGGTGTACAGCATGAACGCCGGCTCGTCGAGTGCGAGGTCGTCCGGCGGCGGCTGCGGCGGTTCGTGCGCGACGAGCTCGTCGAACGACACCACGTCCAGCGCGGGATCCGGGCCGGCCGGGTCGACGAGCAGCACGGCCGGAGCGTCCGGCCCGGACAGCGCCGGGCCCAGCTGCCGCAGGTGGGCGGCGTCGGTGATGAGGACCCTCGCGTCGCTGTCGCGCAGGACGTGCTGCAGCTCCGGGGCGGTGAGGCGCGGATTGACCGGCACGACGATCCCGGCGGCCCGCACGACCGCCAGGTAGCTCTCCACCACCTCGACGCGGTTGTCGAGCATGATGACCGCGCGATCGCCCCGGGCCAGGCCCAGGGTGACCAGGTGACCGCCGAGACGGGCGGTACGGCGCTCCAGATCGCCGTAGGTCACGCTGCGGTCGTCATCCAGGAACGCGACGGCGTCGCCGCGCCGCTCGGCGTGCTGCCGGAGCAGCACGGGCAGGGGTCTCACCAACTCGGCGCGCAGCACCGCGGCGGCTCCTTCCGTGTGGACCTGACGAGGTCCGGCACTAACGGGGGTACTCGTAGAAACCGGTGCCGGTCTTCTTGCCGAGCAGTCCGGCCTCCGCCATCCGCACCAGCGACGCCGGCGGTGCGAAGAGGGGCTCTTTGAACTCGTCGTAGAGGGCGTGGCCGACGGCGACGACGGTGTCCACGCCGATCAGGTCGATCAGGGCCAGCGGTCCCATCGGGTGCGCGCAGCCCAGCGTCATGCCCCGGTCGATGTCGGCGGCCGTGGAGAAGCCGGACTCCACCATCCGCACGGCGGCGAGCAGATACGGGATGAGCAGCGCGTTGACCACGAACCCGGCCCGGTCCTTGGACCGGATCACCTGCTTGCCGAGCACCTCGCTGACGAACGTCTCGCTGCGGGCGCAGACCTGCTCGTCGGTGAGCAGCGAGCCGACCAGCTCGACCAGCGGCAGGGCCGGGACGGGGTTGAAGAAGTGCAGGCCGATCACCCGGCCCGGCCGGCTCGTCGCCCGGGCCAGCCGCACGATCGGGATCGACGAGGTGATGGACGCGAGGATGGTGTCCCGCCCGTCGGTGATCTTGTCGAGCGCCGCGAACACCTCGGCCTTGAGCGATTCCCGTTCCGGTACCGCTTCCAGGACGAGGTCCCGGTCGCCCAGCTCGTCGAGATCGGCCGTGACGGTCAGGCGCTCGCCGGCCGCCGCGACCTGTCCGGCAGTGAGGCGGCCCTTGCGCGCGGCGCGGTCCATCGACGCGAGGATCCGTTCGCGGCCGGCGGTCACCGACTCGGGCCGCGACACCGCGACGACCACGTCGACCCCGGCCAGAACGCAGCTCTCGGCGAAGCCGGCTCCCATGGTCCCGCAGCCGACGACCCCGACCTTCGCGATGCCGCTCATCGCGCGGGCTCCGCCCGGCTCCACCAGCGCAGCAGGCACACGCCCACGGACATGCCCCCGCCGAAGCCGGCCAGCAGCACCAGGTCCCCGGTGCGCAGGACGCCGGAGCTGGCCGCGTCGTCGAGCGCGACAGGCACGGAGGCGCTGCCGACGTTGCCGTACTCCTCCAGCGTCCGGCGGGTCTGTGCGCCGGACAGCCCGCAGGACTGCACCAGCTCGCCGAGCAGCACCCCGTTGGCCTGGTGCGGGATGAAGTGGTCGACCTGCTCGACGCTCGTTCCCGCGCCGGCCAGGAGGGCGGCGATCGCCGGCGGCACCTCCTGCATGACGAAGTCCCGCACTCCCCGGCCGTTCATCTTGAAGAACTGCCCGCCCTCGGCGAGGGTGGCCGGGGAGGTGGGCCGGCGGCTGCCGCCCGCCTCGACCCGGATCAGGTCGTGGGCGTCGCCGCGGCTGGACAGGCCGATGCCGGTGATGCCGAACCCGGGCGGCACCGCGCCGACGACCGCGGCGCCGGCCGCGTCGCCGAGCAGCACCGCGGTGCTGCGGTCGCTGTAGTCGAGGATTCGTGAGTACACGTCGGAGCCCACGACGAGGACCTTGGTCTCGGGTGCGGCGAGGACGAGCCCGCGGGCGATGCCGAGGCCGTACACGAATCCGGCGCAGACGACGTTGATGTCGAAGCACGCCGCGCGGTGGGCGCCGAGCGCCTGCTGCACCAGGCACGCGGTCGGCGGCTGCGGCGAGTCACCCGTCGAGGTCGACACGATGATGTAGTCGAGCTGGTCGGGGGTGAGGCCGGCCTGGTCGAGCGCCGCCATCGCCGCCTGCGCGGCGAGGTCGGACGTCGCCTCGTCGGGTGCCGCGTACCGGCGGTTGCGGATCAGCGTCTTGCGCTCGATCCACTCGGCGGTCGCGGTCGGCACGAGCTCCGCGATCTCGTCGTTGCTGACCTTGCGCTCGGGCACGTACGAGCCGGTGCCGAGCAGGCCCACAGCGGTGGTGGTCATCGCGATCACCCGATCCCGAACGGCTTGAGGGGCTGCACCCGGTCCTCGCCGATGGCCGCCCGCAGCTGCGGGTCGGTCACCCCGAGGCCGGGCCGCGGCGCCAGGCACAGCACGCCGACCTTGCCCAGGTGCCGGTTGGTCTGCACGATCCGGGTCGCCTCGCCGACCTCGCTCAGCGGGTACACCGCCGACAGCGTCGGGGCGATCCGGCCGGACGCGATGAGCTGGTGGCAGTCCCACTGCTCCTGCAGGTTCGCCACATGACTACCGAGGACCCGTTTCAGCTTCATCCACAGATACCGGTTGTCGTACCGGTGGTCGTAGCCGGTGCTCGAACCGCACGTGACCACGACACCGCCGCGGCGCAGGACAAAGATCGAGATGCCGAACGTGGCCCGGCCGACGTGCTCGAACACGATGTTGGGATCGGCGCCCACCGACTTGCGGATGATGGCGCCGAGCCGCTTGCCGACCTCGATCACCCGCGACGGGTCGTCGGCGACGTCGTCGTGCAGCCCGATGTCGTTCCGGTTGATCACCACGTCGCAGCCGAGCGCCCGCAGCGCCGCGGCCTTGTGCTCGGAGCCGACCACGCCGATGCTCACCGCGCCGCCGTTGCGGGCGAACTGCACCGCGTAGGCACCGAGGCCGCCGGTCGCACCCCAGATGAGCACCACGTCGCCCTGCTTGAGCCGGGCGCCCCGGTCCCCGACCAGCATCCGGTAGGCGGTGCCGGCGCACAGCGGGTTGCAGGCGGCCTCCTCCCAGGTCAGGTGCGCAGGCTTCGGGATGAGCTGGCTCGCCCGGACGACCGCGAAGTGGGCCAGGCCACCGAAGTTGGTCTCGAAGCCCCAGGCGCGCTGCTCGACGCCGAGCATGCCGTCGGCATGGGTCGCCGGCTCCTGGTCGTCGACGTAGGCCGGGCTCATGACCACCCGGTCGCCCACCTGCCAACGCCGCACCCCGGAGCCGACGCGGACGATGACACCGGCGCCGTCCGAGCCCACCACCTGGTACGGCTGGTCGTGCCGGGCCGCCCAGGCGCCCTCGGCGGCGAACTGGCGCAGGAAGCGGAACGTCGGGATCGGCTCGAACATCGCCGACCACACGGTGTTGTAGTTGATGGAGCTCGCCATCACCGCCACGAGCACCTCGTCGGGTGCCAGCTCCGGCATCGGCACCTGCCCGACGTGCAGCGACCTGCGGACGTCCTTGTCGCCGGCCCCGCGGAACATGTCGACATCCTCGGCGCGCAGGTGGGCGGCCAGGTACCGGTCGGGCAGCGACGCACCGGCCAGGGCGGCGGCAGTGCCCGGGTCCGAGGCCGCTTCAACGAAAACGTTCATCAAGTTCCTCCGGTTCGTCGCTCCGCGTGCCCGTCGTGCTGTCCGGTCGGTCGAGGAAGAAGTCCAGGTACCGCGCGATCTGGCGGTCCAGCATGTGCGCGCCGTGATGCACCGGGTGCCCGAGTGCCTCGGCCGTGGCGAGCAGCGGCGTCCGCAACGGCTTCATGACGATGTCCGCCACGACCGTGTGGGCGGGCAGCGCCGCGGGCTCGAACGGCAACGGGTCGTCCGGGCGCAACCCGAGGGGCGTGGCGTTCACCGCGAAGTCCACGTCCGGCAGCGCCGCCGACCGGTGCGCGGTGATCCGCGCCGGCCAGTGCGCCGCCAGCCGGCTCAGCACCGCCTCGAGCCGGGACTCGTCGCGCTCGCGGACGAACAGGTGGTCCACGCCGGACTCCAGCAGCGCGACCGCCATGGCGACGCCCGCGCCGCCGCAGCCGACGAGCAGCAGCCGCCGGCCGCGCACGCTGTGACCGGCCGCGGCAAGACCGTCGACGAACCCGGCACCGTCGAAGTTGTCGGCCTGCCACCGGCCGTCGGCGCCCCGCCGCAGGATGTTCGCGCTGCCGGTCAGTGCGACGGCCGCGCTCACCTCGTCGGCGAGCCGGCACACCGCCAGCTTGTGCGGAACCGTCACCAGCATGCCGTCGACGTTGGGCGCCATCCGCAGCGCACCGGCCACCTCGAGGAACCGCGCCGCCGGCACGTGGAGCGGGACGAGTACCGCGTCCACCCCACGCCGGCTGAACTCCGCGTTGAGCAGCCTCGGCGCCCGGACCTGGTCGACGGGGTCTCCGACGACGACGTACACCCTGGTGCTTCCATTGATGGCGGGAGTCGCCGGGAAACACGGCGCTGTTGGCTGGGCCAAGACGACACCTCAGACTGATGTAAATGCGTGTCGGTTATCGATCGGTACCCCGGCGGTGCCGGTCAGTCGCGAGCGACGAACGTCCAGATCAGACCGGCGAGGTCGCGCACCGAAGCCCCGGCCGCGGACGGCTCCGGCCGCGCACCGGCTGCCAGGGCGCGAACCAGCGCCTGCTCCGTGTCGTCGCACATCAGTACCAGCACGGCGGAGGCCGGAGCCGGCGGCGGCACCTCGGCGAAGTCCGGTTCACCGACGGTCAGCCGGTAGGGGCCGAGCATCAGCTCCGCGCGCATGATCCGGCCGTCCAGCAGGCACTCCCGGTACCGTTCGGTGGCGCCGAACGCAGCGGTGTAGAACTCGACCGCGGAGGCGGTGTCGTCCACGACGATCTGCACTGACGCCAGGACACCGTCGGGCGTCCGGGAGCGGTCCACGGCACAGCTCGGAAACATCACTGGCCCCGCTTTACTCCGCGAAGAACGTCCGGCCGGTCCAGACGTAGACCGGCGAGCCCGCCTCGTCCTGGCGTCGTTCGAAGTGCTCGTGCCCGCCCTTGTACTGCACCTTGATCTTCTCGTCGTCGGGCCGGGCGAGCTGCCTGCGCAGCTCGGCCGGGAAGCTGGCGGGGCCACCCTCCAGCCGGACCTCCACCGGCGCGTCGGGTTGGCTCAGGACATCCAGTGCCCCCGCCTCGCCCTCGACGGCATGAGCGGACACCGGCGTCGGTGGAGCTGACTTGTCGCTCACCACGCACCTCCAACACTGCGCTGACGCATCGGGACAGCTTGCGACACGGACGCTATCGACGGCTTCGGATGCTCGTAAACCCTTACCCGAACCCCTATCCACAATGTCCACAGTAGACAGATGACGGTCTGTGCCCGCTGGATGCGAGGCGCGGCACGGCCGAGCCGCCCCGGGGATTCCCTCCGACCGGGTAGGGGTTTACACAGCGTAGTTCGGGGTGTGGCCGGAGCCGGGCGCCGCGTTAGCGTGCGGGCACTGGCGGGCCATGTCGGCCCGCCCGAAACCGACCGTCCGGATGGGTTTCCGCATGTTCGCCAATGGCCTGATCAGACACATTGCAATGCACCTCGGAACGGCCGGCTTCTTCACCGGAGCGGTCGTGCCCACCGAAGTGTTGATGACGTACCGCGACCGCCAGCGCCGCCACCTGCCGGCCGGGCCGGCCCCCGGTGCGCCGCCGACCTCGGCTTCCGTCGGCCTGCGGTGAGCGTGGTGCAGCGGCTACCGCGCGACGGCGGGTCGCATCACCGGGTTCCAGACAGGAGTCGAACCGCCATGCCGCGATGACCTGGTCCGCGACACCGCCCCGTCGCCGCCTATTCGAAGAACTTCAGGCCGTAGCCGAGGTCTGTGGTGGGGCCGGGGACGTTGGCGCGCCGGTAGGTGACGTTGCCCCACCAGACCGCGGTGCCGGTGTACCAGTACCGGTTCGACCACGAGTACGGGGTGCCCTTGGCGACTGCGTGGTACATCGTCGGGAACCGGTTCCCGGACGGCGGGCTCGTCGCGATGTCGCCGCGTTCGAGGACGAACGTGTGGTGCCCCGGCCCGTCGACGTACAGCGTGGCATCCCACCCGGTCATCATGTTCGGCGCGTAGGAGCCGAAGAGGCAGCCGTTGCTCTTGTACCAGTCCCACACGTAGGTCGGGTCACCGCCGGCCCGTAGCCGTAGCTCCGCGAGGCAGTACTTGCTGCTCCAGCTGCCGTTGGCGGAGTACACGATGTGCAGGCGGCCGTTCGGGTCGAGGATCGGCTCCGGCGCCTCGTTGATGTACGGGTTGCCGACGGTCCGCTCCCACGCCTCCCGTGGCTGGGAGATGACGTACCGGGCACCGGTCGTCGTGGCCGGGCCGGTCATGCGGGCGATGTAGAGGTTCTGCTCGACGTTCGTGTCCCCGGCCCAGCCGGACCACACGAACCAGCGTTGTCCCTGATACGTGAACGGCACTCCGTCGATGGCCCACTTGTCGCCGGGGAGCGCGACCTTCGTGGCAGCCGAGTAGCCGGAGTCGGCGGTCGCGGAGCTGATGTGGTACATGCGGTGGGCGGCGCTGCGACCGGCGGAGAAGTAGACGTGGTACCTGCCGTCCTGGTGGACGATCTCCGGCGCCCACACCTCACCGAGGTTGCCGGTGTCGCTCCACACCTGCTTCTTCGGCGCGGCCGCGATGCCGGCGAGCGTGGTGGCGGTGCGGATCGCGATGCCGCCGTCGACGGACTTCGCCGCGACGTACAGGCCTCCGACCTTGATGACGCTGGGGTCGGCGCCACCGAGCGTGGTCGCGCCCGCGTCGGCAGCCCTGGTCGGGGCGAGCACGAGCACGCCGAGAAGGGCCACACCTCCGATCAGGGCATGCCGAAGGTTCGCCATGGTCCGTCCTCCCGGTCACCCGCATCGGATCACTCCATACCGAGTCTCCCTATAGATGCGCGGCAATCAATGGCTTGGACGAAATCGTAAGCCTTATTTAAAGTTCATTGTTGCCTGGACGCGGACGGCGGAGCCCTCATCCGGGTACGGTTCGCCGATGATGCCCGCGTTGCCGCCGGTGGCGGCCGGCACGGTCCCGGACCGGCCGAGCTGACCGGCATGCGCCCGATCCAGGAGGTCGTGTCGCGGATCCGGTACGACCCTGCGCTCGACGCACGCCGGTTCGTCATCGGCTACGAGGAGCGCGGCTCCGGCATCCGCGAGTCGCCGCTGCCCGCGTTCGTCGCCGGGTCCGACGTGCCGTGGCATCGCGTCCGGTACGTGCGGGCCGGCGACACTGTCGTGTGGGACCGGCAGGCGCGGATCGACCTGGTCGGCGCGGACCTCGCAGCACCGCGTCCGTCCGCGCCCGGAACCCCGGTCCGAGCGGCGCCGTCCGCCGGGGAGCCGGTGCAGGTCGCGGTGTACAACGTGCTCTCCGACGCCCACGACCGCCACCGCACCTACCCGCACCGGCGCGTCCCGGCGTGCGTCGAGCTGCTCGGCGGCCTCGGCGCCGACGTCATCGCCCTGCACGAGGTGACGCACGAGCTGTGGTCGGCGCTGCTCGTCGCCGACTGGGTGCGGTCCGGCTACCACGTGTCCGACGGCCCGGCGGCCGACGCCGCCTACGGCACCGTCCTGCTGAGCCGCCGGCCGCTGCGCATCGAGTCCCACCGGCGGCAGGTGGTCGGCATCGCGCCCGTCGGTGGGGCCCGGGTCGCCTTCGCCGCCGCCCACCTGACGAGCAACCGCGCGCCGGACGCGCCGCGACGCCGCGCCCACGAGCTGCGACTCCTCGACGAGCGGCTGTCCCGCCCCGACGTCGACGCCGCCGTGATCCTCGCCGACGTCAACTTCGGCGACGACACCCCGATCCCCATGCCCGGCACCGTCGACGTGTGGCCGGCGCTGTACCCCTACGACGCCGGCTACACCTTCGACCCCGCCGCGAATCCCCTGGCGGCGATCGGCGACCCCAACGGCCGCCCTGGCCGCCTCGACCGGATCCTGCTGCGCGGCGAGCACCTGGTCCCGGTCGAGATCCAGCGCTTCGGCGACCGACCGTTCGCCGTCGACGACCGCCCACGGTACATCTCCGACCACTTCGGCCTGACCGCGCTGCTCACGGCCGGTCCTAGCGCTACGCGCCCGGGCGTACCTCCAGTGTGCTGAGCCTGGCGTCGCCCTGGTGCCACGTGGTGGTCACGGCGACGTACCGTGCTGTGGCGCCCAGCTTGACCGAGCCCAGCTGCGTGCCCGCCGCGACCGAGCCGACGTCGGTGAACGTCAGGCCGTCGTCGCTGACCGACACTGTCGCCGCAGGCGCCTGCGCCCCGTCCCAGGTCAGCCCGACCGTGCCGATCGCGGCGGACCGCCCCAGATCGACGACCATGCGCCCGTCCGGTCCTGGGACCCAGGCCGTGCCCCGGTCGCCGTCGACAGCGAGGGACGGCGACGTCATGCCCTGCGGAAGCACGGACGCGGGGAAGGTCTCTGTGCCGAGCGCGAGATCCGCGACCGGGTACGGGCGGGCGGAGGAGAAGGACACCGTCTTGACCATGCCCGTCGGCGGCAGGCCCGCGCCCAGCACCTCGCCGGTCTCGAGGTTGCGGAGCTGCACCGAACGGACGGTGCCGTTGGAGGAGACGCGGATGGTGCGCGCGTCGTCGACCACGGCGGTCAGTCCGGCCGGGGCCGTCCCCTTGCCCGGCGTCACCGCGGTGACCCGCGGGGTGAGCACGACGGCCGAGCCCGGGCGGAGCGTCACGTCCAGCACGGAGGACGTCGCCCCGACGCGCTGAGTGCCGGCATACAGCGGAACAGCACCGCCGCCGTGCGGGATCGTGACCGCCGTGGTGGCCTCGGTACCGGAGAGGTTGAAGACGACGAGGAAGCCGTCGACCAGCGCGGTCTGCGTGGCGGGGTTCGACGTCGTCGGCTCAGGACGCGCAGACTGCGCGGCCGTCGCGGCGGCTGCGCCCGGCACCATCTCGATCAGGCGCGGCCCCTTGCCGCCGTCGGCGAGGCGGATCACCTGCTGGGTGTCGCTCGCGCGGGAGACGGTGATCGGGGCGTCGGAGCCGCGGACGACGAACCCGCCCTTGTTCTCGACGGAGATCCACCCGCCGTCCGACTCGAGCACGCGGTTGCCGGTCTCCCGGTGCCGCGCGACGTCCTGCCAGGTGACGCCGTCCGTCGAGGTCTGAACCCGGTATTCCTCTCCCGCGGCGGCCTCCCAGCCGAGCTGCACCTGCGACAGCGCGGTGGGTCCGCCGAGGTCGACCTGGATCCACGAGTCGCTCCGGAGGCGGTCTGCCTTCGACACGGCCCAGCGCGTGGTCGGGCTGCCGTCGGTGACGGCGCTCGCGGGGAAGCCGCTGTCGGCGCTCGACGCCGTCACCGGGCGGTTGGCCGCGACGTCGGTGCCGGTCGGCTCGAACGCCCGGAAGTGGTACAGCGAGTAGCCGTACTGGGCATTGCCCCGCACCCCCTGCATCCGCACGTAGCGCGTCGTAACCGGCGCCGGTGTCGTCTGCCCGGGCGGGGTCAGGTCCACGGTGTCGAGGCGCGCGACGTTGACGTCCGCCGGGGCGTTGCCGTAGGCCGCGGCCGTGCGCCAGGTCCGCCCGTCGTCGGAGACCTGGACCAGATACCGGGCGCCGGCCGCCGACTCCCACGCGACGCGGACCGAACCCAGCACGGTCGGGGCACCCAGGTCGACCTGGAGCCAGGAGTCCGGCCGGGTGCGCTCGGCGACCGAGACGGCCCAGCGGGTCGACGGGTTGCCGTCAGTGACACGGGCAGCCGTGTACCCGCTCGCGACGTCCTCACTGGACGCCGTCGCCGGGCGACCGGCCGCGACATCGGTGGGCGTCGTCGGACCGTACGCGTGCAGCGAGTACATGGAGTAGCCGTACTTGGCGTTGCCCTGCTGGCCGAGCATGCGCACGTACCGGGCGGTGGTGGGCGCGTCGAACGTGAGGTCGTCCACGCGGGCGGCTTTCGCGTCGGCCGGGTCGGCGGGAATCTTGGGCTGCGGGGCGACCGTGGTGGTGCCCTCGGCTGTCGTGTAGGTCCGCGAGCCGTCGAGCCCGAACGCGCCGCCCATGTCGAGGTTGCGAACCGAGACGATGCCGTCGTCGGCTCCGGCGCCCGTGGAGGCGTAGACCGCCGCGCCGGTCGGCAGCGTCGCCTGCCCCGCGTAGCCGGACCCGACCTGGAAGACCGACGCCGTGCCGTCGAATCCGTCGCGCGGCCGTGTGTACGTCGTGACGTCGCGGGACGCGATCTTCGCGCTCGTCGACGGGTACAGGAACGGCGTCGCGCCCGAGACCTGGAACAGCCACGAGTCGTGGCCGGGCACCCACGGGAACTTGACGTACCCGGGCTTGCTGAGGGCGGCCGCCCACGCCGTCGTGGTCTGTTGCATGACGATCCCAGCGCTGGCACCGTAGTCGCGCAGGCCCGCGGCGGCGGCGACGGCCTGCGCGTCGGTCAGGGGCTGTACGGGTCCGGCAGCCGATCTGGCTGCGTGGTCGTGCAGCAGGTAGGAGATCGCGATCTCCGCGCGCGCCTCGGGCTCGTACTTCGCCTCGCCGGAGAACTTCGTCAGCCGGTTCGTCGGCGCATACGCCTGATAGGCGGCCAGGCCGGCGGCCAGGTGCTTCTCGGCGGTCACCGCCTCGGGGCGGCGAAGTACCTGGCCGACGAACGCCAGCGGGATCACGTCGCGGCCGTAGAGGAACTCGCGGTCGGCGACCATCGGCATGAAGGGCTCGCCTTGCGCCGACATGCCGAGTTGGAGCGAGTTCCACAGCTCGGCCGAGTTCGGCTGGTGCAGCAGGACCTCGGGCACGGGCCGGCCGTTGAGGATGAACTGGATGGAGTTGCGGCCGCCCGAACGCCAGATGTCCGACTGGTAGTGCGGTGCGTACGCCCCATGGTTCTCCACGAGGTAGGTGTCGCGGATGTTGTGCATCGTGTTGCTCGAGATCGGCGCTCCGCCGACCTGCGCCGGGTTGTTGCGGTCCGCAGTCGGCTGACCGGCCGCGTTCCGGGCCCAGGTGTTCAGCTGGTCGGTCCAGCGTCCCGCGTCGGGGTCGTCGGGCGCCCATGCGACGCCCGGGGCCAGCGCCTGCGTGTACACGCCGGACTCCTCCAGCGCCGTGTCTCCCTGGTAGGCGCCGTCGGGCCACCGCGCGTCCCAGCTGCCCGACAGCGGGTCCTGCGCGAAGTTCAGGTCGGCGGCGTACTTCGCCTGGCCTGTGGCGATGGTCTTGAGGTTCGCCTGCGTGGCCGGGTCCAGCTCGGCCCACAGCAGCCGGCCCGCGTCGAGGAAGTACGACTCGAATGTCGAGTCCCAGAAGAGCCTCTTGCCCCATGTGCCGTTCGCCCGTACGAGCCGGTTGTCCGCGGCGAACTTCCTGATCGTGGCCAACGTGTGCGCACGCAGCACGTCCTTGCTCACGCCCGCGAGGTCGGCGTCGTAGTCGCCGTGCGTGAGCAGGACGGCGTTGCCCAGGACGACCGCGAAGTTGAAGTCCGTCAGCTGATAGGCGCCGGCAGCCGGGTCCCACACTGTCTCGACCCACCGGGTGTGCCGCAGCAGTGCCCCGTAGTAGTCCGCGGCGATGGCGTCAGGGGCACCGAAGGCGGGGGCGTCGTCAGCGACCGCCGCGGGGCCGACGAGCGCGGTCGCGACGAGCGCCACGGTCGCGGCGGATGCCGCAAGGGCAGAGAGCAGACGGCGCATGTGTTGCCTTTCAATTGGCTGACCCGAAGCCGAACTCTTGGCGCAGGAAGTCCCATCGGACGCCGGCCGATCAGTGAGTTTCGCGGTTCCGATCGGCCGGCGTCAAGACACTAATACGAATTATCACGCGTACGCCGCCACCTCCGCGCCGCGCCCGTTCAGTCGTCGACGCAGATCTGGTTCAGCGTCAGGTGCCACGCCGCGGGCGCGCCGTCGTCGTCCTCGCTGGCGTTGGCGCTCATGAGCCACTGGTTCGCGTAGAAGCTGCCGGGCCACAGGTTGTGCAGCACGACGTTGCCGGTGCCGCCGACGATGTTCGCGCCGCCACCGAGGGCGACCTTGCCGACCGGGCAGGGCTGGCTCTTGCCCTGGCTGCCCGACCCGGGGGTCGTCGAGCTGGTGCGGATGACCAGGCCGGTGAGCGAGGAGGCGCAGATCCGGTAGGCGGTCACGCTCCAGGCAGCGGTCGTCGCGGAGTTGTTCTCCTCGTACGCCCGGACGTAGACGTGATCCGACGACGGGATCACATCGGTGACGCCCACGTCGCCGCCCGCGCCGGCGAGCGCCCAACCCATCCCGATCAGAGCCTTGCCACCCGGGCAGGTCGACGTGATGTCCTTCGGCGACCTCGAGTCCGGGGTACTGGTCACGCCGACGATCTCGTAGTTGATCAGCTCCACGTCGGGTGCGCAGATCGCGCGGACGGTCAGGCTCCACCTGCCGGAGAACCCGCCGCCGTCCTCGTACGCGTGCGCGTACACGGCCCGCGTCTCCGGCCGCAGGATGTCGACGACGACCTGGCCGAGGCCGGTGTTGGTGACCCCGGCCCCGACGACCTTGGTGCCGGCCGGGCACTCGGCGTACGCCTCATTGTCCGGGCCGCTGTTGACGCCGCTGCTGTCCTCGACGATGTCGAGCCCCGAGATGCCCGAAGCCGACGCCGGCCCGGCCAGCACGGCGGTCGCCGCAGCGGCCATGAGGGACAGTGCCGCGGCGGTACCGAGTCGCCGACCCCACCTCGCGATGTCGGTGTTCATGTTCCGTCTCCATCTCTCGTGTGACCTCGGCCCACCGGGATCGGCGGGCCGCACACGTGGAGACACGCACTCAACGACAGCGCAGCGTCAAGGAATTGTATGAGTTCAGTAAGGAGCCGGCCCCGGCTCATGAACCCCACCCTGCGGTATGAAGGATGGGCGGCCATGCCGACCGGATCGGCCCTCCTGCGGGTGCAGCGGGGGCACGGGGTGCCATCCGTCCCGACCGAACGCCGCGACGCAGGCGTCCGCGACGACGGCCGCGGCGTAGCCGTCGTAGGCTGTCGGGCCCTGCGGGTCGGTGCCCGTGACCACGGCACGGACCCACTCGGTGAGCTCCGCGTCGTAGGCGGCCCGGAAGCGCTCCAGCCAGGTGGCGGGGACCCAGGCGGCGGTGCCGACCGAGGAGACACCGGCGTTGCCGACGCTCAGCCATGCGCCGCCGCGCTCGCCGACGAGCTCGGTCCGGATGTCGTAGCCATACCCGACGTTGACGTTGACCTCGACGTCGACGACGACGCCGCCGGTGGTGCGGAGCCAGACGAGCATCGGGTCCTGCAGCGTCGCGGCGGCGTGGCCGTTGCGGCGCGGCCACACCACGCTGACGTCGGTGATCTCCTCGCCGAGCAGCCACCGCACCAGGTCGATCTCGTGGATGGCCGCCTCGTTGATCATCATCTCGTTGGTGAAGGAGCCCGGGACCGCCGGGTTGCGGTGGACGCAGTGGGCGAGCAGGGCGGCGCCGAGATCGCCGCTGTCGAGGGTGCGTTTGAGGCCGCGGTATGCCTCGTCGTAGCGGCGCATGAAGCCGACCTGGACCAGCCGCCGGCCGGCGGCGGCCTCGGCCGTCACGATCCGCAGGCACGCTTCGGCGGTGGTCGCCAGCGGCTTCTCGCAGAACACCGGCTTGCCCGCCTCGACGGCGGCGAGCACCAGTTCGGCGTGCGAGGCGGCGGAGGAGGCGACGACCACGGCGTCGACCTGGGCGGACCGGATCGCGGCGAAGCCGTCGGTGTGCGCCTCGGGCACGCCGTAGGTCGCGGCCACGGCCCGGGCCAGGTCGAGGTCGATGTCGGTGACGACGGCGACGTCGGCGCCGGGGACCTGCCGGTGCAGGCGCCGGACGTGGTCGGTGCCGATCACACCGGTGCCGATCACGGCCAGGGCCACGCTCATGATGCTTCTCCTGAACGGTCGGAACGGCAAAGGTGGAAGGCGCGGACGCCGCCCCCGGGGGTGTAGTCGGCCCCGACGGCGACGTCGAACCTGGTCAGTTGCGCCGGTGTGAGGCGGCGCGGCGGGCCGGCCCCGAGGATGTCCGTGACGCGGACGGTGTCGGCGCCGTCCAGGCCGAGCTGCGCCAGCGGCAGGCTCAGCACGAACGTCACGTCGCGGGGCAGGTCATTGCCGACGACGAGGACGGCGTCCTCGCCGGGGCGGTAGCGCAGGTACGGCACGAGGGCCGAGGCGCCGTTGCCCGCCGCCCGGACCATCTCGCAGGCGGCCGGGTCGGCGTTGAGCAGGTGCCGGTAACCCCTGCGGGCGGCCAGGCAGCGCCGCGCGTCGTCGTGCACGGCGCGCTTCGCCGGGTCCTCGAGTTGCGACCAGTCGAGCCGGCTGCCGTAGAGCCAACCGCCCGGCCCTCCGGTCCCGAACAGACCCTGTCGGAGGCGAGGGAGGGGGACCGGGTCGGCGTCGAACTCCTCACCGGCGAAGAACAGCGGCACCTGCGGGTTGAGCAGCAGGCCGTATCCCAGCTTCGCCCGGCTGCCGCGGGCGACGTAGTGGTTGCCCGGCAGCGCCTCCCAGCCGCGGTCGTGGCTGCTCAACTGGCGCAGCGTGAGCCGGTTGCCGCGGAACTCGCGGGCGATCGCCCAGTCGAGCACCGGGTCCAGGGCCGGTCCGTGGCACTCCTGCTGGCCCAGGTGGTAGCGGTCGTTCTCGGGGATGACGACGATCGGCTTGCCGAGGTCCGCGCACCGGGCGGTGATCTCGTCCCAGACGGTCGGGTCGACGAGGGAGACGTCGACCCGATATCCGTCGACGTCGAAGTCGCGGACGTAGGAGATCCACAGGTCGACCCACCACCGCCGGAAGTCCGGGTTGCCGTAGTCGAAGTCGGCCATGCCCCAGCTTCCGCCGGCGAACCAGTCGGGATGCTCGCGGACGAGCGTGCTGTCGTTGACCACGCCGTGGGCGATGACGTCGAGCAGCACCCGGATGCCGTGCCCGTGGGCGGCGGCGACGAGGGCGCGCAGGTCGTCGGGCGTGCCGAGGGCAGGATCGAGGAGGTCGGGGCGGTCCGCGGCGTAGGCGGACCAGATGCCGTAGAAGTGGTCGGTGGAGCGGGCGTGACCCGCCATCCAGATGGCGTTGACGCCGAGGTCGGCCAGGTAGGGCAGGCGCTCGGCGACGCTGGCGAACGTGCCGCTGCCACTGCCGTCCCCGGCGCCGGCGGGCGAGGTGAAGGTCCGCGGGTTGAGCTCGTAGAGGACCAGGTCGCCGACCCAGGGTGGCGCTGCCGGTACGACCAACACGAACCTCCTCGTCGTTGACAACATGATCACGCTAACCTACGGTCTCGTTTATCGTCAATCGATTAGCGATCCGACACCCCCGATTCCGGGTCGCTGTGCAGAAATGAGCGATCATGAGATTGAGGACACTGGCCTGCGCCGTGACCGCGACCGCCTGCCTGGCGGCCGCGGCCGGGTGCACGCCCAGCGCGAACACCCCACCCCAGTCCTCCGGACTGAGCGGCCGCGGCCCCATCACGTTCATGACGGCGGCGGACCCCAGCGGAGGCACCGACGAACTGGTGCAGGCGTGGAACGCCGCGCACCCGGACGAGAAGGTGACACTGCTCGAGCAGTCGTCGACGTCCGACCAGGCGCACACCGCGCTCGCGCAGAACTTCCAGGCACGCAGCGACCGGATCGACGTCGCCCGCGTCAACAGCGTCTGGACCGCGGAGTTCGCCGCACGTGGCTGGATCGCCGAGATCCCCTCCGGCGTCATGGACACCGGCGGCATCCTGCCTGCACCCCTCGCCGCGGGCCGCTTCAACGGCAGGACCTACGCGATCCCCTGGTTCACCGACGCCGGCCTGCTTTACTACCGCACGGACCTCGTCTCCGCCCCGCCGAAGACGTGGGCGGACCTCAAGCAGGCGTGCGCGATCGCCAAGGCCAACAACATCGGGTGCTACGCGGGGCAGTTCGCCAAGTACGACGGACTGACCGTGAACGTCAGCGAGGCCGTCGCCTCGTCCGGCGGCGCCGTCGTCGACACAACCGGTACCAAGGCCACGCTGAACACGCCCGAGGCGCTCGACGGCGTCACTTTCCTGGTGGAGAGCTTCCGCAACGGGACCATCCCGAAGGCGGCCATCACCTATCAGGAGGAGGACAGTCGCAAGGCATTCATGAACGGCGAGCTGCTGTTCCTGCGCAACTGGCCGTACGTGTACAACCTGGCCAGCAAGCCGGGCGAGGGCAACAAGGTGGCCGGCAAGGTGGGCATGGCCTCCATCCCCGGCAAGACCGGTCCCGGCAGGCCCGCGCTCGGCGGGTGGAACCTCGCGATCAGCAGCTACAGCACGCACCAGGGCACCGCCGCCGACTTCGTGGAGTTCCTCGTCGCCGCCAAGCAGCAGCGCCTGCTGCTCACGAAGCTCGGGCTGTCACCGGTACTCGGCGAGCTCTACAAGGACGCCGAGCTGCTTAAGCAGTACCCGTACCTGGAGGGACTCGCGCAGGCGCTGAGCACCGCCGTCCCGCTGCCGCAGACCCCCAACTGGGTCGGGCTGTCCCTGGCCGTGCAGGAGGCGGCCTACCCCGTCCTGCAGGGCGACGGCACCGCCTGGGACGCCGTGACAAAACTCCAGGCGGCCGCCGCGGAAGCGCTGGCCAGGCAGTGACGGACACGCCCGTGAGAGGCAGGAGCGACGATGCCTGACGTCGCGGTGGCACAGCCGCCGGCGCGCAGGGCGCCAAGGCGGGCGCAGACCCGCTCCGCGTTCGGGCTGCTGCTGCCGACGCTGATCGTGCTCGGGCTGGTGATCGGCTACCCCTTGGCGCTAGCGGTCAACCTGTCGCTGTTCTCCGACCCGATCGCGGGCGTGCCGCGGTTCGTCGGCCCGGACAACTACACCCGGGCACTGTGGGGCGCCGACGCGGGCCGCTTCTGGTCCGCGGCGGCCACCACGGGCGGGTTCACCCTGGTGGTGGTCACGCTCGAGCTCACCGTCGGCATGGCGCTGGCGCTGTTCATGCAGCAGCTCAAACGCGGCAGGGCATTCGCCCGGGTGTGCGTGCTGGTGCCCTGGGCCGTGCCGACCGCGGTCGCCACGGTGCTGTGGCAGTGGATGTTCAGCACCGACGGCGTGATCAACGCCCTCACCGGCCAGGAGATCCTGTGGACCGGTGCCGAGGGCCCCGCACGGACCGCGGTGGTCGTCATCGACGTGTGGAAGACCGCGCCCTTCGTCGCACTGTTGCTCCTCGCCGGCCTGCAACTCATCCCCGGTGAGGTGTACGAGGCGGCCAAGGTCGACGGTGCCGGCGCGTGGCGGCGCTTCACCCGCATCACGCTGCCGATGCTGGCACCGGCGGTGACCGTGGCCGTGCTCTTCCGCGTCCTCGACGCCCTGCGGATGTACGACGTGCCCGCCATCCTGACCAACGGCGCCAACGGCACCACCACGCTGTCGCTGCTCACCCAGCAGCTCGCGATCGGTCAGGTGCGGGTCGGCTACGGCTCGGCGCTGTCCACCCTGACGTTCCTGCTGATCTTCCTCGTGGCGTTGGCCTTCATCAAAGCGACCGGCGCACGCATCGTCGACAAGGAGGGCACGTGAGCACAGCGGCATCGACCCGGCGGACGCGGTCGCCCTGGCGGCGCGCCGGCACCGGGCTCGGGCTCGTCCTGCTGACGGTCTACAGCCTCGCACCGTTCTACTGGATGGTCGTCTCCAGCCTGCGCGGCGAGAACGACATCCTCAGCAACGCGCCACTGCCGGCCGCGCCGACCCTCGCCAACTACGCCGACGTCTTCGGCGGCAACGCGAGGTTCCTGCTCGCGTTGCGCAACAGCCTCGTCATCGCCTCGGTGACGACGCTGGTCGCGCTGCTGCTGTCGGTGACGGCGGCCTACGCACTGGCCCGTCTGCGGTTCCGCGGCAAGCCCGTCGTGCTCGGCGCGGTGCTCGCGGCCGCCATGTTCCCCGGCGTGTCACTGGTGACGCCGATGTTCAAGCTGTTCAGCGACTGGGGCCTGATCGACACGTACCCGTCGCTCATCGTGCCGAACCTGAGTTTCGCGCTGCCGTTGGCCGTGTGGGTGCTCACCAGCTTCTTCCTCGACCTGCCGTGGGGGCTGGAGGAGGCCGCGCAGATCGACGGGTGCAGCCGTCCCCAGGCGTTCCGGCGGGTCATCCTGCCGCTCGCCGCGCCGGCCATCTTCACCACGACCATCCTGGTGTTCATCACCGTCTGGAACGAGTTCCTCGTGGCCAGCTCGATGAGCCTGACCTCCGACGCGAGCCCGGTCACCGTCGCGATCGCGCGGCTGGCCGGCTCCTCACAGTTCCAGCAACCCTTCGGCCAGCAGATGGCCGCCGGCGTCGTGGTCTGTGTCCCGCTCGTCCTCGTCGTCCTCGTCTTCCAACGCCGCATCATCGCCGGGCTCACCGCCGGCGCCGTGAAGGGCTGACCCATGACCCACGAGAACTCTCCCGCCGTCCCCACCGAGGAAGTGGCCCGGATCGAACTGGTCCGGGACATGCTGTACACGCCGGTGATCGGCGACGTGCTCGACCAGATCGGCCGTCGACACCAGATCCTGCCACCGCGGATCCGTCCGCTGCGGGCCGACATGCGCCTGGTGGGACGGGCCATGCCGGTGCTGGTCGCCGATGCCTTCGGCCCGCAGGCCAGACCGTTCGGGCGCCTGACCGAGGCACTGGACCAGTTGCGGCCGCACGACGTCTACCTCGCCCGCACGGGACGTCTGGAGTGCGCCGCCTGGGGCGAGCTGCTGACGGCCACCGCACGGGTCCGCGGCGCGGCGGGTGCCGTGATCGACGGGTACCATCGCGACACCCCCCGCGTGCTTGCCCAGCAGTGGCCGGTGTTCAGCCGCGGCGCCTACGCCCAGGACGCGGCGGTCCGGGCGCAGGTGGTCGACTACCGCGTCCCGGTCGAGTTCGGCGCCGTGGCGGTGCGCCCGGGCGACCTCGTCGTGGCCGACGTCGACGGCGTCGTCATCGTCCCCGCCGAGCTCGAGGACGAAGTCCTCGAGCTCGCCCTGGCGAAGGCGACCAGTGAGAACACGGTTCGTGCCGCGATCGAGGGCGGCATGTCGAGCACCGAGGCCCTCGCCACGTTCGGGGTGCTGTGACGATGGAACCGATGCGCAGCACCGAATGGTTCGCCGCCGAGGGCCGCAACGGCTTCATCCACCGCTCATGGATGCGGAACCAGGGTTTTCCCACCGAGGTCTTCGACGGGCGTCCCGTCATCGGTATCGCCAACACGTGGTCCGAGCTCACCCCGTGCAACGCCCACCTGCGCTCGGTCGCCGAGGGCGTGAAACGCGGCGTGTGGGAGGCGGGCGGGTTCCCGCTCGAGTTCCCCACGATGTCGCTCGGGGAGGCGTTGATGCGCCCGACCACCATGCTGTACCGCAACCTGCTCGCGATGGAGGTCGAGGAGAGCATCCGCGGCAACCCCGTCGACGCCGTGGTGCTGCTCGCCGGCTGCGACAAGACCACCCCGGCGATGCTCATGGGTGCCGCCAGCGTCGATGTCCCCGCGATCATGGTGACCGGTGGGCCGATGCTGAACGGCAAGTTCCGCGGCCGCGACATCGGCTCCGGCACCGACCTCTGGCGGTTCAGTGAGGACATGCGGGCCGGCACGATGACCACAGCGGACTTCAGCGCCGCCGAGGCATGTATGTCACGCAGCCCTGGGCACTGCATGACCATGGGAACGGCATCCACCATGGCATGCCTGGCGGAGGCGCTCGGCATGCAGCTACCCGGGTCCGCGGCCGTTCCCGCCGTCGACTCGCGCCGCATGGTCACGGCCCATCTCGCCGGCCGGCGCGCCGTCGCCCTGGCCCGCGAGGGGCTGCGCCCCTCGCAGATCATGACCCGGGCAGCCTTCGAGAACGCCGTCCGGGTCAACGCCGCGCTCGGCGGCTCGACCAACGCTGTCGTGCACCTGCTCGCGATCGCCGGCCGCGTCGGCGTCGACCTGACCCTCGACGACTTCGACGTCCTCACCCGTGACGTACCGGTGCTGGCGGACCTGATGCCGTCCGGGCGCTTCCTGATGGAGGATTTCTACTACGCCGGCGGTCTGCTCGCCCTGATGGCCGAGATGCGCGACCTGCTGCACCTGTCGGCGCCCACCGTCGGCGGCGGCACCGTCGGCGCCAACCTGGAGGGCGCCGTCTGCCACAACCCGGAGGTCATCACGCCACGCGACCGGCCGTTCCAGCGGCCCGGGGCGGGCACCGCCGTGCTTCGCGGCAGCCTCGCCCCGGACGGCGCGGTCCTCAAGGTCTCCGCCGCGTCCCCGCACCTGCTGCGTCACACCGGCCCGGCCCTGGTCTACGACCGGATCGAGGACTACGCCGCGGTGTGCGAGGACCCGGACCTGCCGGTGACCCCCGACACCGTGCTCGTCGTCCGCCACGCCGGCCCGAAGGGCTACCCGGGGTTCCCGGAGGTCGGCAACATGCCCATCCCCCGCAGCCTGCTCGACCGCGGCGTGTCCGACATGGTCCGGATCTCGGACGCCCGCATGAGCGGCACCGGCTTCGGCACCTGCGTCCTGCACACCACGCCCGAGGCGGCCGCCGGCGGACCGCTCGCCCTCGTCCGCACCGGTGACCTGATCCGCCTCGACGTCCCCGACCGCCGGCTCGACCTGCTCGTCGACCCGGAGGAGCTGGCCCGGCGTCGGGCGGCGTGGACGCCACCCGACGCCGGCACCACCCGTGGCTGGACATCGCTGTACGTCCGTCACGTCCAACCCGCCAGCACCGGGGCCGACCTGGACTTCCTTGTCGGCGGCAGCGGCCCTGACGTGCCCCGCCACTCGCATTGATGTTCCAGATAAAATCGACTATCGCTGAGCTCTTCGACGGACCGCACCGGGGGAACAAGGTTGACAGACAAGACATCTGGCCGCGCACCGCTCGTCACGGGCCTGCTCAGTGAGCAGATCTACGACGCGATCCGCGCCGACATCACCGTCGGTGCGCTGACACCGGGCGAGCGGCTGGTCGAGGCCGAGCTCGCCCGGTCCTTCGGCGTCTCCCAGGCGCCGGTCCGCGACGCACTGCGCCGCCTGGCGCACGAAGGGCTCGTGCTGCAACTGCCACGGCGCGGGACCTACGTCGCCGAGATCAGCGACGACCAGGCACGCCGGTCCTACCTGGTCCGTGAGGCCCTTGAGGCGGTTGCCGCGCGCGAGTTTTGCGCACACGCCCCCGACGACGCCACCGACGCGCTCAAGGTCTGTGTGGACCGGATGTTCGACGCCTCCCGGGCCGGCGACCTCAACGCCGTCATCGATGCCGACGTCGCCTTCCACCGCGCGGTCTTCGAGCTGTCCGGCAACCCGCTGCTGCCCCGCATGTGGGCGCTCGTCGAGCCGGTGCTGCGCGGCTTCACCGCGATCTCCAACAAGGTGTACTTCCACCACGACGAGGTCGCCAAGTCGCACCTGCCCCTCCTCGAGGTGTTCCGCGAGCGGGACGCCGACCGGGCGGCCGAGCTGGCCCAGGAGCACGTGCGGATCGTCTGGCAGCGCGTCGACGGCGAGGGAGGTGAGGTACCCGGCACCGCGGACAGCGGCCGGCGCGCCGGGCAGCACCGCTGAGCGTCCGAAGCGCTGCTGCCTGCCGGGCCTTCACCTGGCAGGGCTGCCCGCAACCCGGGCGGCATGAAGGTGCTGCTCCGCGGGGCCGGGCCGCTCCTGGTCGGTCGGCCGCTCCCGGTCACGCAACCAGGTCGAACGCGGCTTCAACCGGCGCGAACACGACTCTGCTGGATGGGAAGTCGATCGGTCCATAGTGATCGTTTGCCGCCACGTAGTAATGGATCGTGGCTACACGGGCTCGCCGAGGTCTGTCGCACAGGAACGCCCCAGCCGGGCTCAGCGAAACCATGATCGCGTGAACCTACAGTTCGAGACCGGTAACCAGAGGCCTCCAGGCGGACATTCCCAGATATGGAACCAGACGACGCGGCCGCTCGAAGGCGCTTCGAGGAACTGTTCGAGGCCCACTACGCGGAGTTGACGCGTTTCGCTACACGTCGGGTAGGCGCCGACGCGGCAGGCGACATCGTCGCCGGCACGTTCCTCATCGCCTGGCGCCGGCTCGGCGAGCTGCCGCCCGACCACGCCCGAGCCTGGCTCTACTCCACCGCCCGACAGGTCATCGCCAACGAGCTGCGGGGGCGGACGCGCCTGCAACGGCTGACCGACAAGGCGGCTGCCGGTGGCGACGTCCACGCGGCGGACCACTCGGCCCGGGTCGACGAGCAGATGCGCGTCCGTGCGGTGCTCGCTGAACTGTCCCCGGCCGACCAGGAGGTCCTACGGCTCATCGAATGGGAAGGGCTGGACGTGGCCGAAGCGGCACTCGTCCTGCGATGTACGCGCACAGCGCTCAAGGTGCGGCTGCACCGGGCGCGGCGACGGTTCGCCCAGCGTTTGTTGGCGACGGACGAGCAGGACACCTCGACGGCCCGGCGCACCCGGCCATCCATCGTTCCCCAAGGGAGTACCAGTCCATGAACGACACTCTGGGCCGCCTGCGCGCGGCCGACCCCGCGCTCACCATGCCCGAACCCGATCCGCGCGACTCGCAGGCTCAGGCCCTGCTCGAGCGGGTCCTCGCCGTGCCACACGTGTCACCTGGGCGGCGCGGGCGTCGCCGGCTCGTCGCCGCGGTGGCCGGTGCGACGGCGGCTGCCGCCGCCACCGCGTTCTTCATCGCCGAACCCGCTGCGGCGTACACAGTGGACAAACACGCCGACGGGTCGATCGCCGTCTCGTTCCGTGCCGACCGCCTGAAGGACGCGGACAAGCTCAACGCCGAACTCGCGCGGGCCGGTGCGCGCACCGTCGTCATGCGCATGGTCCCGGCCGATCAGTGCACGACACCGCTCGACATGGATCCGATGTTCCCGTTCCTCACCACTGCGACTCCTGAGCAACTGAACCGCTATCCGGTCTCCTACCAGTTCCAGGACACAGGCGTGGTCATCACCATCCGGCCTGACAAGATCCCGGCCGCCGACACCCTGGCCTTCGGCTACGCCATCCGCAACGACCGCGACGGCCGCACCACAATCGCGGTCCCCGCGGTCGTCCGCACCTTGCCATCCTGCATGGCCATCCCGAACCGCCCCCGGCGGTGACACGAGCGGCGTCGGGTACCGATCGTGGTACCCGACGCCGCTGCTCACGTGACAGATGACGAAGCGGGCCGCGTCCTGCGTCAGCGACCTCGCCCCGAGGCGGTCACAGGGCTTCCGGGGCGACGGTGAGGGGTGGGCCGCCGTGGCCGGGTAGGCCGCGGTCGGGTGGGATCGTCTCCTCGACCGGTGCGGCGGCGGTGATGCCGTGGCCGCGGGTCTGGCCGGCCAGGCGCCGGTAGTAGGCCGCGATCACGTCCAGCGGCGCGCGGGCGGCCCCCAGCAGGTCGGCGGCGGCGTGCTCGACGACGTCGGCCTCGTGTGTCTCGAAGGCCCGCACGCCGGTGAGCAGGGCGGTCTTCACGTCGCGCAGCAGCTGGACGTCGGCGTGGGCGTAGGTGTGGCACAGGGCCGTGACCCGCCGGTGGTCCTCGCCGGTCAGCAGCAGCTCGCGTACCGCGGGGCCGCTGTGACGGACCAGCGCGGCGTGGGTGGTGCCGGACAGGGCGGCCAGGGCGTCGTCGTACG
This sequence comes from Dactylosporangium sp. CA-152071, assembly GCF_050936335.1. Classification (NCBI taxonomy): domain Bacteria; kingdom Bacillati; phylum Actinomycetota; class Actinomycetes; order Micromonosporales; family Micromonosporaceae; genus Dactylosporangium; species Dactylosporangium sp. CA-152071. The sequence goes on from NZ_JBNJMZ010000002.1 coordinate 1,485,598, forward strand.
CGCCGACGTCCTGGGCCGGGTCGCAGAAGCCGACCGTCTGCCGCCACAGGGTCCGCAGGTCCTCCTGCAGCAGCCCGTCGAGGTAGCTGACGAGGAACCGCCGGTGCGCCTCGAGCACGTACTGGGCCTTGAACGGGGTCAGTTCGGCCGGGTCCTCGCCGGCCGTCGCGGTCGCGGTGGTGAAGCCGTAGTCGGCGCTGAGCGCGTTCTCCATGCCGACGACGAGGTACACGAGACGCACCCAGGACCGGAAGAGCTCCTCCAGGGGCAGCGAGCGCAGCCCTTCCTCGGTCAGCACGACACCCCAGCGGGAGCCGAAGCGCAGCCGGCGCAGGTGACCGATGTGGTACATCGCGAGCTGCGCGTCGATCTCGGCGTGGGTGTGGTGCAGCACCTTGCGGTAGGCGGCGGTGGCGTCGAGGCCGGCGTGGTTGCGGATGATGTGCGCTCCGCCGACGTGCAGGTGCAGGAACTCGCCGACGTCGAACACGGCGCCGCCGATCGCCATCCAGTAGCCGGCCTCCGGGGTGTTGCGCCGGGCGAGGTCCGACACGTCGAAGCGGGGGCCCTGCTGGGCGTGGCCGAGGTACGTGGTGAAGACGTCCTCCCCGAGCCGCCCTTCGGCGACGAGGCGGCGCAGGAACTCGCGCCCGTCGCCGGGCATGATGCCGGTCAGCGCCCGCACGACGGCGGCCGCGAAGTCCGCGCTGCCGCAGATGTAGACGTGCGCTCCGCCGCCGCCCTCGTCCACCGGGCGCAGGAGGTCCTGGAGTGCTTCGGCGTCGGCCCGCACGGCGTCGTCGACCCGGTGCCGCTCACCGTCCCCGGCGACGTGGCGCTGTCCGTCGAAGGTGACGGCGGCGTCGGCGCGGGAGAACGCGACGTGCAGCCTCAGCCGGCCGGCCGAGGCCGCCGCGTCGAGCCCGTCGTGCTCGACGAACTCCGAAGGGGTCCGCAGGCCCCAGTAGAGCCGGTCGGGCACGGCGCCGGTGCGGGCGGCGACGAACGCGAGGAACGGGGCGATGCCGGAGCCGGCCGCGAACATGAGCACCGGCCGTGCCGGGTCTGCCGGCAGCCGGAACCGGGGCGTGGGCACGATGCGCAGCGACACCTTCGCCCGGCCTTCCAGGCTCGCCCGGCGCAGGAAGTGGGAGGCGGCGCCGCGCCGGTTCCGCGGGTACGACCACGGGGTGCGGGCCGAGGCGTACTCCAGTCCGCCGACGACCAGGTGCAGCGCGGTGACGGGGCCGCCGGGCGGCGGAGCGGAGGCGATGGAGTACAGCCGCAACGGCTCCGGCGGGATCACCGCGCAGAACGCGTCGGGCTCGCCCGGGTCCGCCTTCCAGAGCCGGGTGACGTCCCAGCCGCCGGCGTGCAGCAGGTTGAGCACGTCCCAGAGCTCCCACTGGTCCTCCATGCGGGCGTCCACGATCCGCCCCCAGGAGCCGACGGCGCTCAGCCGGGCGAGCCGCTTGGCCACGCTGCGGCCGATCGGGCGCAGCTGGGCGAAGCGCAGCAGCGTGCGCAGCGGCAGCACGTCGACGTCGCCGTCGTAGCCGGCCCGGGCGGACACCGCCGCCTGCCAGGCCGGGGTCAGCCGGACCAGCTCGTCGCCGCCGGCCTGCAGCGCGGCGACGGTGCGGGTCACGAGGTCGTCGTCGTGCTCGGCGAGGATGCCGACCCGGTCGCCGGGCTGGTGCTGCACGCCCTGGCCGGTCACGTCGAGCTCCAGGTAGCAGGTCCACGCGCCGTGCTCGGCGGTGACGACCCGGCCGCGGCGGGCGGTGCCGAACACCACCGGCGGCCCGACCGGCGGGCGCCGCTCGTCGCGGACCACGGCCAGCTCGGCGTCGACCCGGTCCCAGGTGCGGTCCTTGAACAGGCCTGTGAACCGGGCCCCGGTCGTGACCTGTCGGCCGACCTTGAACGCCACCTCGAGGAAGCCGTAGGCCTTGATGCGGTGCAGCCCCATCCAGCCCCGGTCGCCGGCGTACGCGTCGAGGACCGCGTTGTAGACGCCGCGCAGCGCCTGGTTGCGGGTCTGCTCGACGTACTGCCGCACGGACACCTCACGCAGCGCCGCCACCAGCTCGCGCCAGTGCCGCGGGAAGAACCCGGCCAGGTAGACGCTCTGCTGGCCGACCAGCGAGCCGTAGGCGCGCCGCTCCAGGAACGCGTCGATGGCGTGGAAGTGCGGCTGCGCGGTGCCGCTGGGGCTCGGGGCGCCGTCGAAGATCGGCACGCCCGCGGTGCCGACCGTCTTGGCCCACAGCACCTGGTCGAGCGGGTGCCGCCCGCGCGGGTTCGGGTCGATCTGCGGATAGACGGCCTCGGTGACGTGGCGCAGCCCGCCGAGCATGCCCAGCAGCGCGCGCTCCAGCCGGGCCGGGTCGTCGGCGACCACGGCCTCCTGCGCGTCGAGCATCGCCCCCAGCACCGGGGTCAGGCCCATCGCGAACTCGGTGGTGACCAGGTAGAAGACCCGCTCGGCGGCGTTGTCCCAGGTCGGGACGAGCAGGTCGAGGTTGTCCAGGGCCCGCGGGCCCGACGGGTCCTTCAGCCGCCAGTTGTAGAAGAAGAGGTCGATGTACGACACGGCCGGCATCGCCTTGCCCAGCCGCCGCGACACCGTCGTCCACGGCCGCAGCAACGACTCCGGCAGGGCCTTGGGTGGGTCGACCGCCATGTACTGGTAGGCGTGCGCGAACACCCCGAGCATTGTCGAGGCGCGCAGCAGATACCTGTCCGGCAGCGCCTCGGGCCGCGCGTCGAGCACCGGCAGCGCGTCGAACGCCCGGCGCAGCGCCAGCCGGCGGAACAGCTCCGGCAGCCGGCCCGTCATGTCGTCCCAGGCCCGGTGCGACTCGGGGAACGCGGTGAGCGGCGGCTCGACCGGCAGGAAACCGTGCGCGAGGGACAGGAACCCGTCCAGCTCGTGCCCCACCCGCCGGTTGTGCGCCTCAGCGTTGTCGACGACCGCCCGGGCGGGGACCGTGGGCGGGCCGACCAGCCGGAGCGACGTCCGCTCGCCCGGGTCGATGAACGCCGTCGCCTCAGGATCGATGAAGAGCCAGTGGATCTGGAACCGCCCGATGCGCAGCACCTCACCGGCGGCCAACGCCCGGTGGGTCACCCGCTCCTCACCGGCGAACGTCCCGTTGGTGCTGCCCAGGTCGGTCACCTGCAGCGTGTCGCCGGCCGCCTCCAGCCTGGCGTGGCGCCGCGACACGTCCCGGTCGTCGAGCACCACGGAGGCCACCTTGCCGTCGCGGCCGAGCGTGGCCGGCAGCGCGCACACCCGTTCGGCGCGTTCCCCGGTGTGCCGGTCGACGAGGACCAGCCGGACGTCAGGAATGGTAGATCACCGCACGGCAGAGGTCGGCCCGTGACAGCGTGCCGACGAGTTTCCCGCCGTCGACGACGGGCAGGCGGCGGATCTCGCGGTCGACCATGACCACGGCCGCCCGGGCCAGCTCGTCGCCGGGCCGTACGGTGGCGGTGTCGCGCGCGACGAGCGGGTCGACGATCCGCTCGGCCAGCGCCCGCCCCTTCTCCAGGAACAGCCGGAACGCGTCGTCGAGGCTGCCCCCTCCCCCGGCGACCTCGTCGAAGCTCGGCAGCATGGCGCGGACGAGCTCCTCCTCACCGACCGACCCGACGAACCGGCCGTCGTGGTCGAGCACCATGAGCTGGCCGACCTCCGACACGCTGACCAGCTCCGCCGCCCGCCGGATGGTGGCCCCGAGCCGGATGTACGCCGGAAACGCTGACATCACGTCGCTGACCAGCACGCCGCCTCCCGCGTGATCTGTCTCCTGCCAGTGAATGTAGCCCCGCTCCCCGCCCTCCGATGATTGGACGAACGGCTTTCAATGCCCGCCGCTGAGGCGGTTGAGTTACGTGGTGGCGCACGCATCAGCCGCACAGCGACGGCGGTCTTCCGCGGGGCGGGCCGGCGAGGAGGCATGATGGATCGATGGCGACGATCAGGCGGCTCCAGGACGTCGATGCGCCCGCTGTAGCGGGGATCATCGAGCGCTGCCTCCGTGAGGTCAACAGTCGCGACTATCCGATCGAGATCATCGAGCGGATGTGCGGGCACTTCACCGAGCACCGCGTCAGGGAGCTCGCCACGCAGCGGGAGATGTACGTCGCTGAGGCGGACGGGATCGTCGGGACGGTCTCCCGCGACGGCAACAAGGTCTACACCATGTTCGTGCACCCGAGCGTCGCCGGTCGCGGCATAGGACGGCAGCTCATGCGCCACATCGAGGCGCTGGCCGCGGCCGACGGCCACGACCACATGGAGACCGGCGCGAGCATCTCAGCGCACGACTTCTACCGCCGGCTCGGCTACGTCGACGTCCGCTCCACCGACACGGACTTCGGGCTCAACTTCATCCTGCGCCGTAGCCTGCCCTGACCCGTGCCGACGAACCGGTCGGCGGAGACTCGTCGCGACCGGCCGCTCCAACGCCGAGATCGCCGCCGAACTGCACATCTCCGTCGGCACGGTCAAGGGCCACCTCGCCGGCCGCGGACCACACTGATCACACCGACAACCGCAGCGTCGGCCCGGCGCGCGCTGCATTTGCTCGTTCGCGCGCTCGCGTCGCTTCACGCGTCAAGCACGCCGCGATCCCGCCCACGCCCAATTTCCGGTCAGGCGCAGACCTTGTCCAGGGCGGCCTTCGCGGCGTCGGCGGCGTCGACCACCCCGGTCTTGGGCGTGCCGCGCGCGGCGGAGAACTGCTCCAGGGCGGCGACGAGCCGGTTCAGGGCCTCCTTGAGGCCAGGGTCGGAAACGATGGCGGTCTGCGGGCGCAGCTGCTTCGCCCACTCCTTCGCCAAGCCGTCCTGCTCCGCGGCCGCCGCCGCGGCGGCGGCGTTGTCGCCCCGCTTGATGGCGGCGAGGGCCTTGCCGTCGGCCTCGATGAAGGCCGGCACGTACAGCTCGGTGGTGTCCTTGAGGCCGCGGCACTCCGGGCCCGGGGAGCCGCCGGTCCGGGCGGCGGCGCTGGACGCGGGGGTACCTGGGTCACCGCCGCAGGCCGAACCCGACAACAGGACGACCGTCGCGACCATGATGGCCATGAGGAACCTCATGCCGGTCACTGTAACGGCCGGGGCCGCTCCAGGTCGGGCGGGTCGCGCCCGTGTCGAAAGTACCGCTGAACCGATTGGTGTGGCAGCGGCATGTAGCTGGATCAGCCGGATACGATAATCGGTTCGTCCGGTGGTCCGTCGCTGAGCAGGTGCGCAAACAGCTGAGGGAGCCCGGTGGGCCGCAATGGGTCGTTCGTCGCGGCCAACTCTGAGACGGTCCACCACCGGTGGCCGGTGATGGTAGCCCTCTCGAAGTCCTCGAAGCCGGATGTGTCGATCTCGAAGGCTGTGACGCGGGCGAGGTAGTAGCGCTGCTCGATTTCGTAGGTGACGCCGTTTCGGACCGTGGTCCACGGTCGTCCGCGCCACACCTCCCGGCCCAGCGTTACGTCGGTGAGACCGGTCTCCTCGCGAATCTCCCGCAGTGCCGCCTGCTCATGGCTCTCGCCGGGGTGCACGCCGCCGCCGGCCGTGAACCAGCGAAGGGTTCCGTCGGCACGCTCACCTGCCGAGAACAGCAGCAACTGGTCGGCGTTGTCGATGAGCAGTACCCGCACGCTCGGGCGCAAGATGGGGGCGGGATCGAGCGGCACCTGCGCGAGTGTAGTTATCGGTGGGGTTAGTGGCCGGCGAGGTTGCCGATGCTGCGTTCGGCCATCGATATCGGGCTCGGTCTGGTGGCTGGCCTCGTGGGTGGTGGACGCGGAGTGCTTCAGCCGTCCTGAAGTACCGTTGTGTGATGGATCGGAGGTTCCCGCCCCATCCGGTCCGTGGTGTCCGGGTGCGGCACTCCCCTCAGACCGGCGGCACCTGCGTGTTCGCCGACGTCACCGTGGATTTCGAGCCGGGCCCGCCCGGGTTCGCGTTCACCGTCGCCGAGGATGTCCGCTACCCGGGCTACAACAACCCGGAAGCGCTGTCCGGGTACCGCGCAGCGCTGGCCGAGGGCCTGTCCGACGCCTTGGCAGACCGGGTGACCGGAGCCGAGGTGGCGGTGACCGTCGTGCTACGAATCCTGGTGGCGCACAAGGTCGACTCCAGCGAAAGGTCATTCCGAACAGCCGGCCATCTCGCCGTCCAAATGGCCTTCAGTCACATCGAGAGTCAGTAGTCGCTGTCCGAGGGAGCCCATGGCGGGGCGCACCGCCAGCCGACCATCGCGGGTCGAGTAGCGGTCGCCTACCGTCTGAGCCTACGACGGACGGCCCACATCCTCCGACGCCAACAACCGCGGCTCCTCGTAATACCGCTCGGCCTCAGGACGCTTCGTGAGATCGAGGACCGGTCGGAGCGCCCTGAAGACGCGGCTTGCCTGATCCGGTCCGTAGTCGGCTATCCGGTCGGTGGCGAGCAACCAGAACCCGCCGGCGGGCAGCGCCTGGACCTCGGTGAAGGCCCCGCTGTCACGCAGCGCTTCGACGCCACCCAGACGTTCACTGAGGTGTTGGGCGATCACCGTCAGCCATGAGTACCCGCGGGCGAAGCGCTCCGAGGACAGCAGCCCTGCGTCGCCGTCCTGGTTGAGCGCGACCTCGCGGGCCGACTGCCGCAGCCTGGCCGCATAGGAGATCTCGCCGTACGTCGGGTTGCCGCGCTGCGCCGCCGCCCGGATCACCGGCAGAAGGGTCTCGGCCCGGTCTGCTGGGGCTCTTTGCGTCAGCCTGTACCACAATGCGCCGTCTCCGCCGGTACGGACCGAGGCGGAGACGAACACCCCGGGAGAACCTGGCGCGACGAAGTGTGCCAGGCGGCGCAGCTTGAAGACGCTCAGCTCCGCGGTGCCGGTGGCGACGCCGACATTGTCGAGGCAGTCGGCCCAGCCCGCCAAGGTGAACGGCTGCACGCCGACGGTTTCCTCATGCCCTTCCGGGATGAAGCCGTGCTCCGCCCAGGTCTCGCCCGGCTCGCCGACGTACCGCTCCGGCGGGCCGGTGACGTCGCTCGGCGGGGAACCGCCCCAGCTGGTGGCGTCGCCCGGCTGGACCGGCCGGGCGATCAGCCGTTGCCACAACGAGCCCGCCGGGCCTGCGAGGGTGGTCTCGAACCATCCTCGCAGGGTCCCGACGAACCGTTCGTCACTCAGCGGCGCCCGCCCGCACAACAGCGCCTTCACTACCGTCGGTGGCTTGCGCTGGCTGTTCATTGATGGAGTCCTTTCGGGCTCAGACCCGGATCGATTGCTTACAGGGCGGTGTGCGGCGTCGAACGTTCGGGCGTGAAGGTGTGGTCCCATGCGTAGGGAGATGCGTCTCGCTCTTCGCCGGGCCACCAGAACACCTCGGCGCCGTCGAGGTCGTCGCCGATCATGTTGACCGACTCGACCTCGACCAGCGCGACACGGACGCGGACACCGTGCGCGTTGACGTAGGCCTGTTCCGCGGCGCGCCCGAGCTCCAGCGCTCGGACAAGCGCGCCCGCGTGATCAGTGGCCTTGAACGTGTAGACCGACACGCTCGGCAGGTAGTAGCCGGCGTCTTCCGTGTACAGGGCGAACCGCGCCGTCGCGCTGAACCACACCGGCAGCGAGCCGGCACCGCGTTCGTCCATGCCGGCGATCATCCACACCGGCGGCAATGAACACCAGCCGTTTCACGCACACCGCCGCTTCGCGGCCACGACGCCGGCGATGACGGTGAGCGCCGTGACCACGGTGAGGTACGCGCGGTCCGGCAGGGTGTCCGCGTGGCCGAGCAGGCCGAAGACGGTGTGCCCGGCGAGTGCCCCGGTGCACGCCGCCACGGTGTGGTGGGAGGTCCAGCCGCCGGCCGCGGACCAGCGGCGCAGCGCGACGAACATGGCGGCGGCCACCGCGGCCGCGCCGGCCATCGGCAGCAGCGCCCAGGCGCCGTGGGTGAACAGCGGCTGCCTCGCTCCCGCGAACGGCCAGATCGCGCCGAGGAAGACCAGGGTCGTCACCGCCGTGAGGGCGCCCAGGACGGCGGGCCGCGGTGGCGTGGCGGGGCGCGCCGGGCGGACCCGCACCCGCAGGGCGAGCAACGTCAGGACGGCGATCGCGGCGGCGACGCCCACGACTGCGGGCAGCGGCATGGTGTACCCCGGATCCTCGCTCGGCGGCACCGCGACCCGCAGCAGCGCGGCGCCGAGGAGGGTGACGACCCCGGCCGCGATGACGCCGCCGCGGCGCAGGTAGGGCGCCGTGCCGTGGCGGGCGAAGCACAGCTCGGTGAGCGCGACCGGGACCACGATGCTGAAGACCGCGTGGTAGACGAGGTTCAGCTCCGCGTACGCGGTGTTGACGCCGAACAGCTGCGGCGCCCAGTCGGCGGCGTGGTACAGGTGCGGGCTGGTCAGGCTCTGCAGGGCCAGGCCCTCCTCCAACAGGCCGTACGCGACGCCCATGAGCAGCAGGTGCGGGTAGCCGCCACCCGTACGGCGGACCACCTCGCGCACGAACAGGGCGCCGGCGCTGTAGACGGGGGCGAAGACCAGCCAGGCCCAGGCCAGCCGCAGTGGCACCGTGCCCAGCGTGACCTCGGCGGCGACCGGTGCGAGGACGGCCAGCAGCAGCGCGGCGCGGCGGTTGCGGGGGCGCGGGTCGGGCACCGGCGGGAACGCGGCGCGGACCACCGGCCGGTTGACGGCGGCGATGAGCGCGGCGAGGACGGCGAGCTGGACGCCCTGCACGACGCGCAGCCACGCCGGGTACTCGGCCGACACGAGCAGCCAGCCGACTGCGACGAAACCCAGGACCGACACGATGCGGACCCGGCGGTAGGCGCGGCGCGCGCCGGCCAGCAGCTGACGGGCCACCCACACGTACAGCCCGGCGACGACGAGGATCGGGATCGGCCGCGTCCACAGGGTGCGGACGAGCTCGGCCCGGTCCGCGTGCGGATGCCGGCTCTCCTGGTACGCCAGGACGTCGCCGCGGAAGAGCAGGGTCAGCGCCGCAAAGGCCAGACCGAGCGCGAGACCGGCGACGAGCAGGGCGACGACGACGCGAACGGCCCGGCGTTGCTGCGGTGTCATCATGGCACCGACGCTAGGAACGCGGCGGCGGGCGCACCTCCATCCGGCGACTGGTCCCGCGCCTACGACTTCAGGCGGAGGGCCGGGGCCGGACCAGTCCGAGGTCGTAGGCGAGCACGACGGCCTGGACCCGGTCGCGGACGCCGAGCTTGCGCAGGATCGACGACACATGGGTCTTGACCGTCGCCTCGGTCACGACCAGCCGCTCGGCGATCTCGGCGTTGGTGGCGCCGCGGGCCAGCAGCATCAGCACCTCCCGCTCCCGGTCGGTGAGCTGCTCCAACGCCCCGTGCGCGGCGGGTGGCGTCACGTCGGTGGCCGCGAACCGGTCCAGCAGCCGCCTGGTCGCGCTCGGCGCCAGCAGAGCGTCGCCGCGGGCCACGACCCGGATCGCCTCGACCAGGTCGGCCGGGCGGACGTCCTTGAGCAGGAACCCGCTGGCGCCGGCCCGCAGCGCCGCGTACAGCGCCTCGTCCAGGTCGTACGTGGTGAGGATGATGACCCGTGGGGCGCCGGGCCGGCCGGTCAGCCGCTCGGTGGCCGCGACGCCGTCGAGGCCCGGCATCCGCACGTCCATGAGGACCACGTCGGGCCGGGTCTGCTCGACCAGCCGGATCGCGTGCTCGCCGTCGGAGGCCTCGCCGACCACCTCGAGGTCGTCGCGGGCCTCGAGGATCATCCGGAAGCCGGAGCGCACGAGCGCCTGGTCGTCGGCGATCAGCACCCTGATAGTCATGTCGTCACCTCCGCTGCGCCGCGCTCATCGGTTCTGCTCCTTCGTGGGCAGCCGCGCTGCCACCTCGAACCCGCCGCCGGGCGCAGGCCCGGCCCGCAGCGTGCCGCCGAGCAGCGCGGCGCGCTCCCGCATGCCGGGGATGCCCTGCCCGGTGCCGGCACCGGAGCCGCCGCGGCCGTCGTCGCGGACCTCGACGGACACCTCGGAAGGTCCGCTGCGGATCACCACCTCGGCCTTGCCCGCGCCGGCGTGCCGGAGCGCGTTGGTGAGCGCCTCCTGGATGATCCGGTACGCCGACAGCTGCACGGCCAGCGGCACGTCCACGGCGTCGGCGTCCTCCCTGTGTACCGTCACCGGCAGACCAGCGGCGCTCACCGTCGCGGCGAGCCGCTCGACGTCGCCGAGGCCCGGCTGCGGCGCCGCCTGCGCCCCGGCGTCGCCCTCGTCGTCGGCCCGGACGGAGCGCAGGAACCAGCGCAGCTCGGCGAGGGCCTCCCGGCCGGCCTGTTCGGTGCGCCGCAGCGCCTCGCGGGCCCGCGCCGGGTCGACGTCGAACACGTCGTCGGCCGCGGCCGCCTGCACGACCATGACCGACACGGTGTGGGAGAGCACGTCGTGCAGCTCACGCGCGATCCGGGCCCGTTCCTCGAGCACGGCCTGCCGCCGCTCGGCGAGCCGCCGCGCGCCGCGGGCCCGCACCAGCGCGCCCCAGCTCCAGGCGAGCACGACGCCGCCGAGCCACAGCCCGGCCATCGTCCAGCGCCCGCGCGCGACGGCCGGGCCGCAGGCGGCGAGCACCGCGAGGCCCAGCCCCCAGAGCGTCTCGGTGGCGGGTCGCAGCCACGCATACGTGCACACCGCGACGAACGCGAGGCCCGGCCCCGCGCCGGGGTACAGCACCTGCAGCCCGGCGGCGGCCGCGAGCACGACGGCGGTCCCGAGCCGGTGCCGGACCCCGAGCCACCAGAACCCGGCGGCCTGGGCGAGCACGAGCAGCACCGTCACGGTCCGCCCGGCGGCCCCGGTCACGACCAGCGGTGCGGGCGTGAGCAGCGGCGCCGACACGACGACGGCGCCCACGGCGGCGGCGACCCGCCAGCGCCGCGAGAAGCGCGCCGTGTAACCGTCCCCCATGCCGCCGTACGTTACCCGCGGCCGCGCCCGCGCGGGCTGGTCCCGCTGTCGGCTCTCATCCTGAAGTCGTAGACGCAAGACCCGTCTCGAGACGGGTGTGCCCGGTCCCGCGAATTCGTACGGTTGATGCACGACCGCTGCGAAGTGGTCGTTCACGAGGGGGGATTTCGATGAGGACGAACGAGAACGCGTGGAGCGGGACCGTCGCGAAGAAGTCGCGCGGGCTGCTCGACGGCTCCAACCTCTACCGGCGCTTGAAGGTCCGGCTCGACGACGGGACACACGTGGACGTCAAGGTCGACCGGGACCTGTGGAGCCAGCTCGAGGTCGGCGACCGGGTCGTGAAACCCGAAGGCGGGCAGCCACGCCGCGGCTGACCGGTCCACGGCGCACATGACCGGGCCGGCGTTACCGTGCTGTGGTGATGGAGCCGGTCCCGGAGCTTGTCGAGCTGCCGCAGCCGAGGGCGCTCACCGAGGCGGAGCGCGCCCTGGTGGCTCGACTGGTGGAGTTCGCCGGCGTCGCTGAGCTCGGCGAGCAGGTCGCGACAGTGCGCGTGGTCTCCACCTGCCGGTGTGGCTGCGGGTCGGTAGGGCTGCGCAGCGACGGACCGCCGGTTCCCGCGGCTGCGGTCGCCCGGTTGAGCGCCAACGGGCGCGACGACTACTTCGCCGTGTCGGCGTCCTGCGGGGGCGACGTCAGCGTCGTGCTGCACGTCGGCAGCGGGCTGGTCGTCGAGCTGGAGCTCTTCGCGGGCGAGGATGTCCAGGTCACCGCGCCGCGCGCCGACGGCCTGACCGGCCTCTGGATCGGCTGACCGGACGCGCGGGGCGGGTCACCGGGCTGCGCCCGGGCCTGGGAGGACGTCGACGTCGGTGGCCCGCATCGGGGTGCCGCAGTGGGAGCAGTGCAGTTCGGCGTGGGCGATCTCGCCGCAGGCGTGGTGCCGGTACAGGACCGGGGGGCCGGCGTCGCCGGCGGTCCAGCGGTCGCCCCAGCCGACCATGACGAGCAGCAGGTCGCACAGCTCCTGGCCCTTCGTGGTCAGCACGTACTCGTGCCGGGGCGGGCGGTCGGAGTACTGCCGGCGGGCCAGCACGTCCTGCTCGACCAACCAGGCGAGGCGCTGCGTGAGGACCTTGCGGGAGATGCCGAGGTCGTCGTGCAGCTGGTCGAAGCGGTTGATGCCGACGTACACGTCGCGCAGGATCAGCGGCGACCACGGCTCGCCGATCACGTCGAGGGTGCGGGCGATGGAGCACGCCATGCCGGCGAACTGGGTGCGCTGCATTCCACCACTATAGGTTCCCTCAGGAGACTCTGTGCGATAGAGTTTCCTCAGGGAACCTACTGAGGGAGGTCGTCATGCTCCTGCCCGCGGTCGTCACTCCGGCGGAGTGGCAATCAGCGCGCGACGCGCTGCTGGTCAAGGAGAAGGAGCTCACCCGCGCCCTCGACCGGCTCGCCGCCGAGCGCCGGCGGCTGCCGATGGTGCGCCTCGGCACGCAGTACCGGTTCGCCGCGCCGGACGGCACCGAGGTGGGCCTGACCGACCTGTTCGCCGGCCGGCGGCAGCTCGTCGTCTACCACTTCATGCTGGCGCCCGGCCAGGACTGGCTGTGCACCGGCTGCAGCACGTTCACCGACAACCTCGCCCCGCACGCGCAGGCACACCTCGCCGCCCGCGACACCAGGTTCATCCTCATGGCCCGCGCGCCACAGTCGGAGATCGAGCCGGTCCGGCGCAGGATGGAGTGGACGGTCCCGTGGTACTCCAGCCACGGCAACGACTTCCACGCCGACCTGGGCATCGAGGGTTTCGCCCTCAGTGTCCTGCTCCGCGACGGGGACGAGGTGTTCCGTACCTATGCGACCACCGGCCGCGGCGTCGATCGGCTGCGTCTGGACTTCAACCTGCTCGACCTCACGCCGTTCGGGCGGCAGGAGGCCTGGGAGGACTCGCCGCCCGGCTGGCCGCAGACCGAGACCATGGGCTGGCTGCGCCCACACGACGAATACGACGACGAAGACGGAGACCACCATGCCTGAGCTCGACGCCGACGTCGCTCGCCTGGTCGAGGACGTCAACTACGCCCACATCGCCACGCTGCTGCCCGACGGCTCGCCGCACTCGGTCCCGGTCTGGATAGACCGGGAGGGCGACCGGCTCGCCGTCCTCACCGGGCCGGGGTCACGCAAGGCCCGCAACGTCGCCCGGGACCCGCGGGTCGCCATCTCCATCATCGACCACGCCCAGCCGTACGCGACCGCGCTGATCCGCGGCCGCGTCACGGAGGTCCTCAACGGCGACGACGCGTGGCGGGTGATCGACCGCATCGCCGTCAAGTACACGGGCGCGCCCTACCCGCTGCGCAGCGACCGGGTGGTGCTGCTCATCGAGCCCGACCGCGCCCAGGCACCGTCGTTCGGGTAGGTCAGCGGGTGTCGACCCAGACGCGCACGATGGTGTGGCTCGCGCAGCTGGTGTAGGACACGGCACCCACCGGCGCCCAGTTGCCCTGGCAGATGATGCCGCCGGCGCCGGGCATGAAGTGCTGCTGCAGCATCGAGACGCGGTGTTCGCCGGTACCGCCGGTGCACAGGCTCTGCGCCCAGTTGGACCCGTACGTGACGGTGCAGTCGGTCGGGGCGGCGCTCGCCGCTCCGGCGGTGGCGGCCAGCGCGCCCGCCGTGAGCAGTGCGCTGAGGGTGACCGCGGTCGCGAGCCGTGCCTTGGTGCCCATACCCACCTCATCTACTGTTAGGAATGTTAACGGTCGGACTGTAACGCCTCCGTCACGCGCCGTCTAGACTCATCCATGTCAATGTGCGGCGGCGTGTCATGATCGTCCGCATGAGCGAATGGGCCTACAACGACCGCCCCTCCGGCGTCCGGTTCCTGCCCGACGAGGTTGCCGAACCCGAGCGCAGCGAGATCGAGGACGAGATCTGGTCCTGGATCGTGCAGGGCCGCGACGACGCCGCCGGGTTCGTCGACTACTTCGACGACGACGAGCGGCGCGCGGGCCTCACCGACGACCAGCTCGCGGCCGCCTACGAGCAGGCCGTCTACGCGCGGTTGGACCAGCAGCGGCAGTGGGGGCCCGTGCGCAGCAACCTGACCGCCGCGTTCACCGAGCTCAACCAGCTCGGCGTCGTCGCGCGGGAGAACTTCAGCTGCTGCGGCACCTGCGCGTCCGGCGAGATCGACGACGAGCGGGACGACTCCCGGCACTGGCACGGCTTCCTCTGGTACCACCAGCAGGACGCCGAGTCCCTCGCCGCCAGCGCCACCGGCGCGGTCTACCTCGGCTACGGCGCCTACCCGCCCGAGGACTTCGACGAGGACGCCTACGAGGCCCTGCCGAAGGCCGAGCAGGAGGCCTCGTACAAGGCGGACCTGGAGCGCTTCCTGGACGACCTGGTCTTCCCGGTGCTGCGCAAGCACGGCATGCACGTCGAGTGGAACCGCAAGCAGTCCACCCGCATCCTGCTCACCGGCGCCCAGTGGTACGCCCCGCTGGATTGAGCTAAACCGGTTGCGGCGACACCGTGACCGGGCGAGGGTGGAGGTAGATCCGAGAGCGAAGGAGTCAGGAATGCGAGCTGCGTCTGTGTTCACCCAGATGGCCATCACCGCCTATCTCGAGGACCTGACGCCCCTTGCGCATCCTGAATCTCGGCATCCTGGCGCACGTCGACGCCGGTAAGACCAGCCTCACCGAGCGGCTCCTGCACGCCGCCGGCGTCATCGACGAGCCCGGCTCCGTCGACGACGGCAACACGCAGACCGACACGCTCGCGCTGGAGCGCCGGCGCGGCATCACCATCAAGTCGGCGGTGGTGTCGTTCACCGTCGGCGACGTCACCGTCAACCTCATCGACACGCCCGGCCACCCGGACTTCATCGCCGAGGTCGAGCGCGTCCTGCACGTCCTCGACGGCGCGGTGCTTGTCGTGTCCGCGGTCGAGGGCGTCCAGGCGCAGACCCGCATCCTCATGCGGACCCTGCGCCGGCTTCGGATCCCCACGATCGTCTTCGTCAACAAGATCGACCGTGGCGGCGCGCGCGGCGACGCCGTCCTGCGCGAGCTCGCCCGGCGGCTCACCCCGGCGATCGTGCCGATGGGCGCCCCGGCCGGGCTGGGCACCACGGCGGCGGACTTCGTGCCGGCGCCGCCACCGCTCGACGTCCTCGCGGAGCACGACGACGACCTGTTGTCGGCATTCGTCGACGGTACGGCGGTGCCGCGCGAACGCGTCCTGCACGCGCTGACCACGCAGACCCGCCGGTCCGAGGTCCACCCCGTCTACTTCGGCTCGGCGGTCACCGGCGCCGGCCTCGACGCGCTCACCGCCGGCATCGTGACGCACCTGCCCGCGGCCGAGGGCGACCTCGACGCGGCGGCGTCCGCCAGCGTCTTCAAGGTGGAACGCGGCCCAGCCGGGGAGAAGATCGCATACGTGCGGATGTTCGCGGGCACCATCCGCTCCCGGGAACGCGTACACCTGCCGAACGGAGAACAGAAGATCACCGGCATCGCCGTGTTCGACGACGGCGGCGCGGCCGAGTCAGGGGCCCTCACGGCCGGACGGATCGGCAAGGTGTGGGGCCTCGGCGCCGCGCGCATCGGCGACCGCATCGGCGAGCCGCACGGGACGGCGGCACACCACTTCGCGCCGCCGAGCCTGGAATCGGTCGTCGCGCCGGTGCGTGCCGGTGACCGCGGCGCGCTGTACGCGGCGCTCACCCAGCTCGCCGAGCAGGACCCCCTCATCGACGTCCGGCACGACGACGTGCGCGGCGAGACGTCGGTGTCGCTGTACGGCGAAGTCCAGAAGGAGGTCATCCAGGCGACCCTCGCCGAGGAGTACGGCATCGACGTCACCTTCCGGGACACCACGACGATCTGCGTGGAGCGGCCCGCCGGCTCCGGCGAGGCGCTGGAGATCGGGCAGAAGGACGGCAACCCGTTCCTCGCCACGATCGGCCTGCGCGTCGAACCGGCGCCCCCGGGTGCCGGCGTCACGTTCCGGCTGGAGGTCGAGGCGGGCGCGATGCCGGCGGCGTTCTTCACCGCGGTGCAGGAGACCGTCACCGCCACGCTCCAGCAGGGTCTGCACGGCTGGCAGGTCGCCGACTGCACGGTCACGATGACCCGCTCCGGGTACTGGCCCCGGCAGAGCCACGCCCATCAGCAGTTCGACAAGAGCATGTCGAGCACCGGGCACGACTTCCGCAGCCTCACCCCGCTGGTCCTCATGGCCGCGCTGCGGAGCGCCGGCACCGTGGTGCACGAGCCGGTGCACCGCTTCCACCTCGAGGCCCCGGCCGACCAGCTCGGCGCGCTGCTGCCCGTCCTGTCCCGCCTGCACGCGGTGCCGTCGAGCACCGTCACGCAGGGCGCGACCTGCGTCCTGGAGGGCGGCATCCCGGCGGCCGCGGTGCACGAGCTGCAGGTCCGGCTGCCCGGCCTGACCCGCGGCGAAGGCGTGCTGGAGTCCGCGTTCGACCGCTACGAACCCGTGCCGGGCCCGCCGCCGGCCCGCGCCCGGACCGACCACAACCCGCTCGACCGCGCCACGTACCTGCTGCGGGTCGTGCGCCGGGTCCCGGCGTGAGTCAGTGGAACACGATCGGGTGGCCGGACGCGATGCTGACCCGGCACGCCTCGTGCAGCGTCAGCCACACCATCTGTTCGGTCTCGAACGGATCGCCCTCGGCGCCGAGCCGGTCGGCCTCCGCGTCGCTCAGCGAACCGTCCCCGTCGAGCCGGACGCCGATCCGCGGGGCGACCCGGCGCAGCTCGTCGAGCAGGCCGTGGCTGGAGCCGACCATGCCGCCGCCCGGGCCCTCATCGAGGAAGACGGGATCCGCGATCGGCACCGGGACGTAGAAGCCTTCACAGTCCGAGTGGCACAGCAGGTGCGAGTCGAGCATCGACGCCGCGTCGTCGACGAACCCGTCCGCGTCCTTGAGATCGCCGTCGACGACCGGCGTCACCGGCTGCCCCTCGACGTGCAGCGCATACGCCCGCCGCAGGTAGTGCAGGCACGAGTACGGGAAGCTGCCCACATACGGCCGGGCCAGCCCGGTCGGCGGCGCCCCGTCCGGCGGCGTCCACGCATGCCCCTCCGCGGCGAGCGCGACGGCGAGCCCCGCGAACTGCCGCCGGTAGTGCTCCTCCCCCTCCTCGTCGTAGCCGATGCACGGGTTGCCGACAGTCACCGCGAGTCCCATGCCCGCGATCATAGGGCCGCACTGTGTGAGGATGGCGGGCATGGTGGTGCGAGCGTTGCGGTTCGGGTCGGTGGCGGAGACCTACGAGCGGTTCCGGCCGGAGTACCCGTCAGAGCTGGCCGACCTGATCCTCACGTACGCCGGCAGACCCGTCCGCACCGTCCTGGAGATCGGCGCCGGGACGGGCAAGGCCACCCGCTGCTTCGCCCGCCCGGGCGTGACGGTCACGGCGACCGACCCCGACCCCGCCATGCTCGCCGAGCTGCGCAAGCACGTGCCGGCGGACGTCCGCACCGTACAGGCCGCGTTCGAGGACCTTTCGCTGGACTCGCGGCACGACCTCGTCTTCGCCGGCGCCGCCCTGCACTGGACGGCGCCGGAGGGCCGCTGGTCGCGGATGGCCGATCTGGTGGAGCCGGGCGGCGTCTTCGCAAACTTCGGCGGCCCCGTCCAGCTCGCCGACCCCGCCGTGGAGGCCGCGGTGCAGGCGGCCCGCGCCCCGTTCCTCGACACCGACGAGATCCCGTCCCCGGACGGCACGCCCCCGGAGCAGGCCATGCAGTGGCCCGGCACCGAGCTGCAACGCTCGGAATGGTTCCACGACGTGCGCCAGTCGCTGCTCCCCCGCCGCCTCACGATGACCGCCACCGACTACGTCGGCTACCTGTCCACCGTCTCGGCGTACCTGGAACTCCCCGAGCAGCCCCGGCAGCAGGTGTACGACCGGATCCTCCGCGCCCTGCCCCCCACGGTCGAGATCATCGCCGACGTCATCGCCCACCTCGCCCGCCGCCGGTAACCCCCGCCCCCGGTGGAGGCGTCAAGGACACTCCCCCGTCCCAGGCACGGGCCAGCAGCACGGTGAGCAACTGGATCACTTGGCGGCTCCCCGACTCGGCACGGAACGGGTGCTCCCACCAGACCACGTACTCGTCGGGGTCCGTCATGATCCCGATCCCGACCGGCAGGATGTCCTCAGCGGCCCCGGGAAGAGGCGCCGCACAGAACCACAGCCCGTCATGGCTCTTGAACGGATGGAACGCGCCGAGCGCACTACCGCGGGCAGCCAGGGCGAGCGCGCCCCGCAGCGGCGGCCGTCCCTCGAGCACTGCCCTCGCGTCATTGAACCGCGCCCGGGCCAGCTGCTCATCCCACTCCTGCTGCAGTCCGTGGCCCACCCCGTCCATGCCCTCATCATGACAACGCAAGGACACGTCAGCCAGTGCCGTCGTACGACCAGAGCACCGCCACATCAGGCTTCATGCGCACCCACAGTGTCGAGGCCGGCGAGCCCTCCGGAAAGTCCAGCCGTAGCAGTTCGCGCCCACGGATACGCTCGACTTTCTTCGCTTCCTGCTCGCCCGCGAGACAGGTGAACGAGGATGGCCATTCCACGCAGCGTTCGTGCAGTCCATCGATCCCCACCTGACCGACCCGGCGGGCCCACTGCCCTGGCGCACCTAACCGGCCGTCCATGGCAGCTCGGTCCGCTGGACGCGGGCACCTGCGCACGAGCGCCCAGCGGCAGATCCGCGCACGTGACCATGGGCTTGCGGCGTCAACCTCCCGGAAGAGCGGTGCGGAATTCGCACCACCGGCGTGGGCCGTCGGGCGATCGAGGACGGCTGCGCGGCCCCAGGCTGAGGCGTCATCACTCCCGGCCGGCGAGCGACAGGGCGATGTCCAGCTCGTGCTGCTTGGCCGGGGATAGGACGCCAATCTTCTCGATCAGGAACTCCACGCTGACAGTCGTCTCCCAGGTGCAGAAGATTTTGCCGTCCTTGGGCAGCGCCACGCGAACCACGCCGCTCTCCCCCAGGCCCTCCTCGACTCCGAAAACGACCTCGATCCCGATGGCGCGTGCGTCCGGCCCGGCCTCCTCTACGATCCGGCGTCGCTCGTCGACATCGACCGCCTGCTCGCCAGACATCAGGACGAAACCGAGCTTCTGCGACGGAGTGGCGGGTTCGACGATCTGCATGGCCAGGAATTCCGGCCCCGTGCCCCCCGAGAGCAGCACGACGGGCCGCTTTTCGTCGATCTGAGCCCACCAAAGTTCGCCGCGCTCCACATGCCCTCCTCGCATCCGGTACTTATCAGCATCGCCCCGAAATGAGATCACCAATATCAGGCGCGTCCGGGTGCGCGCACATCGGCATGGTCGTGCGCACGATCGGCAGGTCCCGGTCTGTCAGGGCCGCGTACAGACCGTGACGATGACTCGCGAGCCGCAGCGCCCGATCGGCGGCTACCTGTTCACCGGACCTACGACCGCAACCCGGCCAGGCTTGGTCGAGGTGACCGGTGGGGTAGCTCGAATTGCGGCTGCCCACAGCCCAACGGCTACACCGCGATGCTCAGGGCCGGCAGCAGCACAAGGACCGGGTCTGGGCGGGCGGGCGAGCGGTTCCGGGCCGCCGCCGGGGTGATGTCGCCACCTGAGATCGCGAATCTGCTGCGGGTGCGGCTCGGCCCGGCGGCCCGCAAGGTGCCGACCCGAACGGCATCGGACTGGGCGATCCGCCTCGGCGCGCGGGTGAGCCCTCGCTTCGCGACGGTCGTTCCGGACCTGGGCCTGGCCCGCCGGGCGTCGAGCGCGAAGGCACGCGAGGTCCTGGGCTGGCGGCCCCGGCCGATCGAGGAGACGATCCTGGACACCGCGGCCAGGCTGGCCGGCCTGGGCCTGCTCCGAGACGCGTAGCCGGCCCTTCATCCGGTTGCCACGCTGGTCTGCGTCTCGAGATCGGCCAGGAACCTCTCGGCGCGGCGGGCGAAGAGGTGGGCCCCCCGTTCGCCGGATCGGACCCGGGCTTCGTCGGCGGCGGCTCGTACGACGTCGACGGGTTCGCCGCGGGCGTGCAGCAGGCGCGCGCAGCAACAGGAGAAGTCCTTCGGCATAGCGCTGGCCGATTCCAGGTTCCGATAGGCGGCTGCGAACGCGAGCTTGGTTGCCGCGCGGCGACCGGCGCGCTCCAGTGCCTTCGCGGTGCGACCCGGGTCGACCAGGGGGCCGGCGCCCCGCAGGTGGTAGGCGAGGCGTTCGGCGACGGATTCGTCGTCCGCATGGATGTGTTCGAGGGCGTCGGCGACGCGTAGATGCAGCTGGAGGGCCTGCTGCAGCGCAGTGGTCTCGGTGACCGACTCGCGGACCAGGTCGTGCGCGAAGCGCCACGAGAACGGGTCCTCCGGCTTGGTCTCCAGGAGACCGAGTGCTTGCAGCGGTTCGAGACGTTCGAGGCAGTCCGCGATGTCGACGCCGATCGCGCGGGCGAGCAGGTCGAGGTCCAGGTCGCGGCCGATGACCGCGGCGATGCGCAGCAGGCCGTGAGCGCTGTCGTCGAGACCGGTCATCCGATCGCGGACGACGTCTCGCACGGTGCCCGGCACCCCGGCCCGTGTTGATGCGCCGCCGTCGCCGAGCCAGCCGCCGTCGCTGAGCAGCCGGGACAGCTCCTGGACGAAGAACGGATTGCCGGCGGTGCGGACATGGATGTCGCGGGCGACCTCGGCACCGGGATCGTGGCCGGTTTCGCGGCGGATGAGCTCCGTCACGTCGGTCAAGCCGAGCGGGCCGAGCCGGATCCTGCGGTGACCGGGCAGCCGGCTGGCCTCAGCCAGCACCCGCGACAGGCTGGAGCCGGGCGTGGGTGCGCGATCGCGCAGCGCACCGATGATCACCGTGCCGGCGGGTAAGCGGGCCGCCAGGTGGCCGAACAGCTGGAGCGAGGCGGCGTCGGCCCACTGCAGGTCATCAACGATCAGCAGCATGGGCCGTGGCGCCGAGGCCTGCCCGACGACGGTGACGACCTGCTCGAACAGTCGGAACTGCGCACCGCTGTCGAGAATCGCCGGCGCGGCCGCATAGTCGTCGTCTCGCGATTCGAGGAGGCCGCCGACCTCACTGGCGAGCCACTTCTCCCGCAACGCCGCGGGCAGGCTGTCGAGAATCGGGCGGAGCGTCTGTTCCCAGGGCCACATCGACGGTGTTCCGTCGCCCTCCAGACATGAACCCCACACGACCAGCACGCCACGCCGGCTCGCTTCGGTGGCGATCTCTCGCAACAGGCGGGTCTTGCCCACGCCCGGCTCGCCTTCGACGATGCGGAGCGCTGGGCGGCCGGTGAATGCCATCTCGACGGATTGCCGCAGCAAGGCGAGTTCCTCGGCCCGGCCGACCAGCCCAGCTGCCGTTCGCACCGACGCGCCGTCACCCCCACCGTCCGTACGCGCCACGAGCGGCGACGCCGAGGGCTGCGACAGCACTCGCAGGTGTGCGGCTTGCAGCTAACAAACCGCGAAGCATTTTAGCAGTGCGAAAATTGCCAGGTCCACAGTCGATGTCGCTTGCGTCGTTTGATCGGCGGCGCGATGATCGCCCGGGCCCGCCGGCGAACGGTCAACGCACCGCACCTGGTCGCACTCGTCCGCGCCGACCCACGGAAGGACTCTCCAATGAACGAGCTGAACCCGGAACGTGCCCGGCAGGCGATCGTCGAGTACACCCGACGCCTGGCGGAATCGGCCGCCGCGGCCGGACCCGACGCCGCCGTGCCGACGGCCCCGGAGTGGACCGTCACCGACCTGGTCGAGCACGTGGGCCAGACCCAGCACTGGGTCGCGGAGATCATCGAGCGGCGCATCACCGACCCCACCCAACTGCCCACGGAGATGGCCGTACTCCCCGCCGACCCCAGCGAGTGGCAGGCTTGGCTGACGGAGTCCGCGCAACGGGTCGCGACCGCCTGCTCCGACGACGCACTCGACGCACCGGTGTTCAACGCCGCGGGCGACGAGCGGTCCGGGACGCAGTTCTGGATGTCCAGCATGCTCAACGAGACCGTCGTCCACGGCTTCGACGCAGCCAACGCGGCGAACCGGCCGACCGACATCGACGCCGACATCGCAGCCGCGCTCATCAGCAACCACCTCGCCATGCTCACCTCCCCCACGTGGGCGATGCAGCGCTCCGAGTCCGCCCAAGCCCTCCGCGGCACCGGCCAGACTCTGCAGTGGCTGGCCACCGACACCCCGGCCGACACAGGCGCCTGGCTCGTCGAACGACGCCCCGACGGCGCGACATGGCAGCCAGGAACCCACCAGGCCGACGTGACAATGACTGGCCCGGCGGGATCACTGCTCCTGACCTTGACCCGACGACTCCCCCTCACCGACCACGAAGCCACCGGCATCACCATCAACGGCGACACCACCCTCGCCCAGCACTGGCTCGACAACACCGCCCACGCCGCCGACTGACCAACTGGTTCACACCGCAGCCGTTGTACGCCCCGTGCTTCATGTCCGGGTGGACGACGCGGAGCAGTGGTTCCGGCGAGGCGGTGAGCTTGCCGACGAGGGCGGCCCGGCCGAGGCTGAAGCGCTGGCGCTGCTGAGTGCGGCCGTCGCGGCAGGCCACGGACCGGCCCTCGTCCGGCTGGCCACGTTCCTGCTCCACCAGTACTCGGAAGCCGACCTCGCGTCCCACGCGAAGGCACTACGGCTGCTGAACGAGGCGGTTGCAGCCGACGTGCCCGGCTCCCGGAACATGCTCGGCGTCACGCTCTGGGACGACGGCGCGCTGGACGAAGCCGAGGACTCCCTGCGAGCCGCCGTCGCGGACGGCGATCCGGACGCGCCCGTGAACCTGGCCGGCCTGCTGCACCAGGAGGGCGACGACGCCGCGGCGTTCACACTGCTGAGGCAGGCGGCAGAGCGCGGCGACGGCCCCGCGTACTGGATCGTGATGCGGCTACTGCCACCACACAGCCGGGCCGCGCGGGAGATAACCACGGCGCGTCGAACTCCCATCGGCTCCCGTTGTGCGACACCATCACCGACCGGACCATGTTGTTGAAACCCCCTTGTCCAGTGCCGTACAGCTCGAACCGCACCGCGCCCAGGCGGCCGGGGTCCTGATGGCCGGCACCGGGTTCGTGCGGGATCGCCGACACCACGACGCCCTCGCAGCCGGTCGCCCTGCCGAGGACGCCGAGGACGCTCATGGGGTCGCCACCGTTGCCGCCGCAGTCGAAATACGCCGTCCAGGACGGATCCTTCGTGGCGATCAGCAGTTCGCGGGGGCGGAACGTAGTCGTCAACGGAGCGAGGCCGCCGAGCAGCCGGTCCAGAGCCCCCGTCACGGACCGTGCCGTGACCCGTGACGGATGGAGCCGCTCCCGCCAGACGACCAGTTCCCCGGCGACCTCACCCAGCGGCAGCCGCAGCAACCCGAACGTCGACGTGACCGGCGCGAACCGCTCCGACATCAGGGTGATCATCGCATTGACCCTCCTGCTGCAAGTCCACCGCCCAAAGCTTGACTTGCCTGTCAGGTCGTTGCTCAGGGTGCGCGCATCTGTCGCCGCGCGCGACACGGGGCTTGATCACGTTTCCGCACATGACACCGATCGCGCGCGCCGGGCTACCGGACTCGAACCGGCTCATACCTTGCGGTAGTCAGCAGTAGGTGCTGGTAACGGACTTTCCCATCCGCCTTTGCCCGGCGCGCTCGCCAACCCTACTGCGGATGCCGCCGGCGCCGTTCCGAGAAACCACGAAGCGCTCGCCGCCGGTCGCCCGATCGACCGCTCGCGCCGATGAGCAGGCGTAATGCCAGGCGTGCTGAACCCGTCGCCGTTGGCGCTCACCAAGGCCAGTCGCCTTCCAGGTCCGCGGGCTCTTCGCCGGGCCAGATGACGAACGCCGCCGTAGCGGACTCGTCGAACACCAGCTGCGGGCCCGCCAGCGCCGCCAGGGCACACGCCGCCCTCAGTACGGCAGCGGGGTTCGGCTTCCGGAAAGTCACCGTCTCCACCGCCGCATCCGCCGCCACAGCCGGCAGACTGCTGGTCTGGCCGGCCGTGTACACGCTGGCCTCGCCCAAATCCAGCGTTCCGTCACCGGTACAGGCAGCAGTCCCCGGGCACTCCGGCAACCGCGAACCGGCAGGTTCATCAACGACCTCGAACCAGTTCGTGCCGTGGCAGCCGGCGGCCCGGAGCGCGTCCAGAACCTCGGCGACCGACGGTCTCGGCAGGACTGGGGGCGTTCGCTCCGGTAGACCTCTGATGGACTCGGCCGAGGCGATCCAGTCAGCCATGCCGTCACGGGTCAGCTCGTCCGCCGGCACAACGAACAGCGACCAACTCACCCCGGCAGTGTCCCATCGGACGTCCGCGCATGCCGCAGTTCTCGCGCGGCAACCGGCTCGAAGACCGTCACGTTTCGTGGTGACTGGCGGCGCATCGAACCGTGCGGCTGTGCGCGCTCGATGCCGATGAGCGTTGCCGGCGCTCTCAGCCCGGACCTGGCGCTTTGGATCAGGGAGGGGCGCCGTGCGGGGCAGCGCGCCGAGATCGCCGCCGCCGAGCCTCGTCGCGGTTTCCGGTAGGGCGGGGTGGTACACGCGATCGCCGAGCACCCGAACCGGGTACCCGCAACGCCACTGACCTGGCCGACTATGGTCAGCACGCACGGAGCGTAAGCCAATGTAGCGCACTATCAGGAAGTTCCCAGCTTTGTCAGTCCGCTGTGCACAGCCATTGCTGGTTTCGTTTCAAGCGCGCGGATGTGCACGGCGCAATCGCGCTCCACATGGACTGTGAAGGGAGGGAAGTCATGCCAGTCTCTCGCGAGATGTGGCGAACGGTCCGGTACGCCCTAGGAAGCAATAGCCGGACCGTCCGCCTCTGCGTGATCGTCATCGTCGTAGTTGTTGCCTACGTTCTGATCGGTCATCGCTAGGGTTGAACGTTAGCGGGTTTGGCTGAGAAAGAGCTGGCAGGCGGCTAATAGCGTCTCTTGGCCGCCTGCCAAGCATCCTGTATCGACCACTACGGTGACCGCGTAGACCGCGTGGGCGACCAAGGCCAGTATCAGGTGACGGGCAAGCGCGATGTAGAGTCGGACCTAGGAATGGTCGAGTCCGAATTGGTCCTTTGCCGAACTCGAATTGTCTCGACCGGCCAGCGCAGACACGCCACGCGTCTCGACGACCGCAGCGGTCACCATCGGTTCGATGCCACCGTGACAGACACCTATACGGTGGTCGCATGTTGGCGAGTCTCCTCCCCGGTCTGCGTACGCTCAGGGCGCCCCTCGCCGCTGGCTACGTGACGCTGTTCGCGTCATGGCTCGCCGTCGCTGACCACCTCCGCACGAAAGCCAACACCACCGGCGTCCTCGCGGACCTCTACGCCTTGGCCGAGAAGGCCGGTGCCGGCCCCACGCTCGCGGCAGTGACATTCGTGGCATATGTGACCGGCATCGTCCTGATCGAGGTCACGCAACTGGCCTTGCAAGTGCTGCGCGATTTCGTGAGCGTGGTGTACGAGCTAACGCCCTACCGATTGCGTCCCGCCGCGGACCAGTCGGCGGAGCGGCTCCTGGTCCTGAGCCCTGGCGGTGCCTCGCAACGCACGCGAATCGGCCGACTCAGGGCGGTTGTCCTACGGCAGCTGTCCCTTCGCTTCGCCGCGGACGAGACTTTCCGATCCGAGATGACCGAGCACCTGTCGGCGCTGCAGCGGGATGCGCAGCGGCACGGGAGACAGCTACCGCCGTTCTTGGCGAGCGCGACGGCGGCGGAGCTGATCGCGGCTGCGGTCGAACGCGGCGGCGTACGGGTCCGACTGCTGGGTTGGCTTGTCGACGACGGCTGGCACGCCGAGAGACTGGACTGGGAGTACCAGTTCATTGGCGGCAGCGCGGCCGCGACGCCAGTCGTCAGCGAGGAGCGCGACCGCGGAAGAGCAGAGGCGGAGTTCCGGCTCGGACTCGTGCTGCCAGTGATGTGGCTGGTCACCGTACTTGCCTACCGGGACAACCCGTGGTGGCTCCTCGGCGCTGTCGTCCCGGCCGGGCTGCTGTACTTGGGCGGCGCTGCCTATGCCAAAGCAGACGTCGCGATACTCCGTGCAGTAGCGGAGGGGACGATTTCTTGGCCTGCCGCGGAGCGGCTGGCAACCGACCGGATCCGAATCCGCCCACCGAACGAGATCCTGCGGCCGGCCACGCCGCCGACGACGACCGAGGAGACACCGACAGCCGATCCGATTGGGGATGCTTGAACAGGAGCTCGCGGTGCTACCGGACCTGGCTGATCCCCGATCGATCGAGCAGGAGCGACGCTGGATCGGCGCGTCGGACGAGCACGTTTCTGCCGCGTCCCGCCTGCCGATCGGTCCGCTCACAGGCGGAACTGCAATTCCATCGGACGCAGGTGGGGCGTGGCCCGTCGATGTCGCATGTGGACGACACCGGGCGGCTCTCGGCTCGCCGATCAGGCCTTGAGGGACTTCGCAATCGGCTGCTCGACGACGAGCACGCACCGGGCGCTGCGCTCGCCGGCGTCCCAGTTGTGGTCCGACACCCGCCACCACAGGAGCCCAATCTGCTGCCCGAGCTGCGTGGCGAGGTTTGCGAAGGAGCGACCTCCCGCGGATCGAATTGGCGCATGATCCGAGGGCGCCGTTCCCGACGACGCTGATCACTGCCGATCGCCATGCGACCTCCCCAGCCCTGCGGTTGCGACGTTCGAGTCTTCCATGACCGGGTGCGTCAAACAGGCTCACGAACTGGGGTCACAGGCAGGTGGAGTTTCGTTGCGCAGGTCCGCGATGGCGGATCGCCCATCCGCCGCCGCTGAGCTCACGAGCCGATCGCGCCCAACTGTCGGACGGGCCCGCCCGCTTCTATCAGCGGGCATCCGGGTCTGGCGCGACCCGCATGCGGGAAGGGCGTCGCGGCCGGCTGCGGGCTGCGATGTCGGCGTCCGGCCGGAGGTGTGTCAGTTGGCCGGCACCGCGCCGCCTGCCTGCCAGGTGTTCCAGGGCACGTTCCAGTCGCCGTACCCGTCCCAGGTCGGCATCGTCGGGCCGCCGGTGTCGGTGTAGGTGATCGGGTCGCCGACCTGGGCGAAGTTGAAGTACGCCTTGGCGTTTGCCTCGGTCAGGTTGGTGCAGCCGTGGGAGGTGCTGCGCTGGCCGATGTTGCCGCCGTTCCAGCTGGCCGAGTGGACGTACTCGCCGGAGTTGGTGACCCGTACCGACCACGGCACCTGCTCGTCATAGCCGTCGCCGACCATGTGTTCGACCGCCTTCTTCTCCATGACGACCTTGGTGCCGTTGAACGTGGGGGTACTCGCCTTGCCCAGCGACACCGGGAAGTCGAAGACCTGCTTGCCGTCGGACGTCACGACCATCCGCAGGGTCTTGCCGTCGACCTTGCCGACGTTCGCCGCCCCGGTCTTCATGTCGAGGGTCAGGCTGTTGTCGTACACCAGCCCGGCCCCGCCCGACTTGCCCTTCGTGTCGAGGTTCATGGCGACCTCGGCGTGCGCCGGCCAGAACTCGGCCGGGCGGTAGTGTGCCTCGATCGGGTAGCCGGCGTAGATCGTGGACTTCTGGAAGTACCACGCGCCCTCGACCGGCGCCCCGTTGACCGTGACCTGGGTCGCCGCGTCGAAGTCCTTCGCGCTGGTGATCGACGCCGACAGGTACGCGATGATCGGCATGCCCACGCCGTACGTCGCCCCGTCCTTCTCGTACAGCCGCACGTGCACCGGCTTACCGCTCGGCGCCGGCGACACCGAAGGCGACGCACCTCCGGCCGGCTGCTGACCCGACGGCGCCCCCGACCACGAGGCCTTCGGCGCGGAGCTCCCGCCGCACGCCGTCAACCCGAAACCAAGGCCGACCAGCAGCGCCGCCACCCGCACACGGTGAGAAGATCGCATAACCACGACGATGCCCCTTATGCGCGCCCGCCGCCACCGCTGTCCGGCTCGACCACATCACAATCGGCGGGAGCACTTCCGTCAGGTCTGTTTCAGGGCGGCGAGGACCGTGTCCAGCCGGCCGTCGAGCGGTCCGCTCAGCTCCAACACCGGCGTGTCCTCCCAGGCGTTCAGCGGGTCGTCGTAGACCAACTCCACCAGCGCGTCATTCATGCGCGCGCGAAGGCCAGGCAACTCCACCGCCGGCAGAATCTGCTCCGTCTCGGGTGTGATCACCGTGATGACCAGCAGATCGAGGCTCGAGAACGCCTGACGTAGCCGTGCGCCATCGGCTTCCTCCGAGGGGTCCGCGCCGGTCGCGGCCAGATATGCGAGGTAATCCAACGGCGTCCGGTCGAAGATCGTCCCGGACGGCGACGGCGACGAGCACAGGCTCCGCACCGAGCGGGCCAGCAACGCCCGGTAGTCCTCCTGCGACGGCGGAAACTGGAACTCGTAGCCCTCCTCTTCGAGCAGGTAATACGGCTCATCCACCCCGACGTGGCCCGGTAGGTGCGCGCACAGCGCCTCGACAAGCGTCGTCTTCCCAGTCCCGTGTGTCCCGGAGATCCCGACCCGCATCCGCACCCCTGCCCATCCGGACGACCCCAACGATCATAAGTGGCGTTGTGCGAGGCGCTCGTCGAACCCGACGAGGAGCGGCGGGAACCCGTCGCTCGGCTTGTGCCCGCAGGACGAAGTTCTCGGACTCGGTGAGCAGGCCTCATCCGGCAGCAGTACACTCGACGGGGAGATCATCTTTGATGGGTCGCATCTCATGGGCGTGCGGAGCCGGTGCCGGTTGTACCGGGATCCTCCTGGCCTTGTAGCGGCCTCCTACCTGCCTGGCGGCGAGCTCGCCGACGCTCTTCTCGGCGCGGAGGGCCGGTCGGCCAAGGCGAAGATCTGCCTGTCGTTCCTCGCGCGGGTGCGGCTGGCCCCGCTGTACGTGCTGATCGTCATCGGCGTCGACGTCATCCTGAACCACGCCGTCAGTGCGGAGGTCCGGACCCAGATCGTCCTCGCCAACTCCACCAACGTGGCCAACCTGCAGGCCCACCGGATCTGGACGTTGGTCACCAGTGCCTTCGTGCTCGACGAACGGGCTGGCGTGGTTGCGATGATCCCGCTGCTGCTGCTCCTGTCGGTGGCCGAGGTGCTGTGGGGGTGGCGGCGGCTGCTCGTGGTGTTCTTCGGGTCCAACGCGGTGACGAGCTGCCTCGTGTACGGGCTGTTGCTGGCGGGCGTCCGCGGCGGCTGGTTGGGCGGCGCGATCACCGTGGCCAGTGATGTGGGCACGAGCTACGGCTCGCACGCCGTCGGCGGCGCGCTCGCGCTCACCCTGCCCGTGCGTGCACGGCGGTACCTGGTGCCGTTGGCGATCGCGGTCGTGGTCGTGCCGCTACTGAACGGCGGCACCTTCACCGATGTCGGGCACCTGCTGGCCGTCCTCCTGGGCTTCCTGGCCGGTTGGCAGATGCGGCGGCGTCCGCTGGCCGGGCGCCTGCGCCGGCCGGCCCTGCTGCGCGCGGACCGGACCATCGCCTACTCGTTCGACGACGTAGCGGGGGCTCGCGCAGCACTGATCACCGCGCTGCGCCAGCACCGTCCGGTGCGCCTCGACGACGCCGTGGTCGCCTGGTCCGACCAGACGGACCGGATACACGTGCAGGAGACCCGGGACATGGACGCGATCGACGGCACCCTCGCCGGCGGTGCCTGGGGGGTGGTGCTGGGCACGTTCGTCGGCCTCCCGCTAACCGGTCTGGTCATCGGCGCGGGTGCGGTCGCGATGGTGGCGCGCCGGCACGACGCCGGCCTCAGCGACACCACTGTCGAGCGGACGATGCAGGCCCTGCCAAAGGGGCGGAGCGCACTGCTGCTTCTGGCCGAACCGGCCGGCCAGCCGGCACTGACCCGCGCGCTCACCCGGACCGGTGGCACCCCGGTGCCCGACGTCGCCCAGGACGGGCAACGGTCCTGACCAGCGACGGGACCCGATCGTCACGGTGTGTCCCGCTCCAGCGGGGCGGCGAGTTCGGGCCGTTCCCGGTCGACCGCGGCACGTACCCGTTCGCTGTCCACCGCCACGCTGACGGCGTAGGCGAAGATCACGAGGCTGAAGGCGATCACCACGAGCAGGTCGATCCAGCCGGGCAGCCACAGGCGTGCGCCGCGCCCGTACCGGCCGAGGAAGCCGATGACGGTGAGCCCGATGAGCCAGGGCCAGATCCACGACGACGCACGCCAGTCGATGGCGGGCCGTGCCCGGTCGGGGGTGTGCGCCACGGTGATCGCGAAGAGTGCCAGCCCTGCGCCGATCGCCAGCAGGAGCTTCCAGGTCGCCTCGAAGCCGCCCCAGTAGATCACCAGGTTCGCCGAGACGAAGGCCGCGGGTGCGGTGACCCCGGCGGCGGGCACCCGGTAGGGGCGGTGGTGCTGGGGATCACGTCGGCGCAGCGCGGTCAGCGACACCGGCGCGAACGCGTACATGATCGCGGTCGCCGACGTGACGAGACCGACGAGCGACTGCCAGCTGGGGTACGGCAGGAAGGCCAGCTCTCCTGCGACGAACGCCAGCACGATCGAGTACACCGGCACGCCGCGGCGGCTGACGTAGCTCAGCGCCGGCGGCAGGGTGCCCTGCCGGGCCAGCGCGTAGGAGAGCCGAGCCGAGGCGCCGAGGTAGACCAGTCCCGTGCCCGCGGGTGAGACGAACGCGTCGGCGTACAGCAGCGCGGCCAGCCAGCCGGCACCCGCCGCGGCGGCGATGGTCGCATACGGGCCGAAGTCCCCGGCGCCCACCGGATGCGTCCACCCGTCGGCGAGGTTGCGCGGGTCCAGACCGCCGATGAAGACGATCTGCAGCAGGATGTACAGCACTGTTCCGATCAGCATGGCCAGGATCACGGCGCGGGACAGGTCCCGCTGCGGATCGCGCGCCTCGCCGCCCAACTGGATCGCCTGTTCGAAGCCCTGTAGGGAGAAGACGACACCGGCGGGCAGCGCGGCGAAGATGCCGTGGGCACCGTACGGGCTGAACCCTCCGCCTGCGGTGAAGTTGGACGGATGGAAGGTCAGCGCGGCAATGACGATGACGGTGAGCACCGGAACCGCGAGCTTCCAGAGCACGACGGCGGCGTTGCTCCTGGTGAGCCGCCGCACCCCCAGCACGTTGATCACGGTGAACAGCAACATGAGCAGGGTGGCGAAGCCCAGCCCGGCCGGTGACAGCGTGCCGTCGGCGTGCAGGAGGCCGAGGTGGCTGCGTACCCATGCGATGTTGTTGAGGTACTGCAGGCTTGCCTCCACCTCGATCGGCGCGATCGTCACGGCCTGCAGCCAGGCGGCCCAGCCCGCGGTGAGTCCGGCGAGCGCGCCGAACGCGAACCCGGGGAACCTCGCGGTGCCGCCGGCGACCGGGTAGGAGGTGCCGAGCTCCGCGTGGACCAGGGCGAGCAGCGCGAGCATCCCACCGGCAAGCAGCCAGGAGATCAGCGACGCGGGCCCGGCGGCCTGCGCCGCGGTCAGCGCGCCGAGCAGCCAGCCTGAGCCGATGATCGAGCCCAGCGACACGAAGGTCAGGCCCCACAGCCCCACTTCGCGCCGCAGGAAGCCGGAGCCTGCGGGCATCCGGCCGGCCGTGCCGCCCGCATCCTGCACGGCACACCTCACCAGGTCGGCGGCGGGCCATGACACCGCGCCGGCGGGCGGGGTCAGCCGGCCCGTTCCGGGCCAGATACCGCGGTTCCGCCCACCCGAAACCCAGGCCCGGCGGGAACTTCTACGGTGGGCGGCCACGACCGCACGTCCGGACCGCGCCCGGCGCCATACCGGCAGAAGGGCACGGGCGCCGAACGTGACGAGCACCGCGACCAGGTGCTGGACGTCGAAGAGCCGGCGGTGGGTCGCCCTGAGGATCGCGCCAGGCGAGACCGAAGTGGCGGATCAGTGCGGGCACGGCCGCGGGTGAGGCCGAAGGCATCGACCTCACCCGCGTCGTTGACGCCTACGGCAGGTACCGCGCCAGGGCGAAGTCGTTCTGGTGGCCCGGCGAGTAGGACGACCCCGCGGCGACGATCCCGCCGTCCGGCTGGATCGCCAGGGCGTTGAGCTGGTCGTGGCTTCCGCTGCCGCTGAAGTCCGTCGTCACCTTGCCGCCGTCGCCGAACGAGGTGTTCAGCGTGCCGTTGCGGTTGTAGCGGATCAGGGTGAAGTTGTAGTCGGTGCTGAAGGGTGCCGGCCACGACACCCCGGCGGCCACGATCCGGCCGTCGAGCTGGACAGCCACCGCCAGCGGCCGCCCGTCAAGCGGGGTGTTGACGAACCCGCCGGTGCCGAAAGTGGGGTCCAGGGTGCCGTCGCGGAGGTAGCGGACCAGGCTGAAGCCGCCTCCCGAGCCCGCCACCACGATCTTCCCGTTGGCCTGGAGGGCGACTGCGCTGGCCCGGTCGACGCCATGCAGGCCACCCAGGTCGGTCAGGACCTTGCCTCCCGTGCCGAACGTGGCGTCCAGGGTTCCATCGCGGTTGTACCGGGTCACCGCGAAGTCGTCGCTGCCCCCCGCGTTGGAGATTCCCGCGACGACGATGCGGCCGTTGGACTGGATGGCGACCGCTTTCGCGGTGTCCAGGCTCCGGCCGGTGTTGAACGAGGTCAGGACCTTGCCGCCGGCACCGAAGCTGGTGTCCAGCGCGCCGCCGGGCATGAACCGCATCACCGCGAAGTCGAAGTCCGAGCCGCCGGCCAGCGCGTCCGAACTGCCGACGACCACGATCCGGCCGTTCTCCTGAATGGCCATCCCCTCGGCGGTGTCGATGGTGAAAGTGCTGGGTTGGGCGACAACCAGGCCGCCGTCGCCGAACGTGGTGTCCAGGCTGCCGTCGGGGTTGTACCGGGCGAGCGCGAAGTGACTCCCGTCTTCAAGGTCCCGGTCCGTGCTCCCCGCCACGACGATCTTGCCGTCGGGCTGCAGGGCCACGGCCTTGGCCTCATCCCGGCTCTGGGTGCCGCCGAAGGTGGTCTGCACCACGCCGCCGGCACCGAATGTGCTGTCCAGGCTGCCGTCGGGGTTGTACCGGGCCACCACGAAGTCGTAATCGGGCTGGTCTCCCTCCTCCTCGCCCAACGGGCGGACAAGCGAATACCCAACCGCCACGATCTTCCCGTCGGGTGCGACGACGACGTCGGCGGCTTCGTCGGACTTGCCGCTGCCGCTGCCGTCGGCGAGCACCGTGCCGTCGCCACCGAACGTCGGGTCAAGCGTCCCGCTGACCGACGTCGCCCACGCCGGCGAAACCGGAACGACGAGCAAGCTGACCGACAGAACACCGGCCGTGAGCCAAGCGGCTCTCCTGAATGTCCCCGCGTGAATCATGGCGCACACCCTACAAGGAGATCCGAACCCGGACTGCCCCCGAACGTCACGGCGCAGCCGCCGACGGGCGGGCGCTTGGACCGTGTCTCAATGGGTGTTTGACGAGTTTGCGGTAGCAGGAAAGTAGTGCACCTGATCATCGAGAAGAGCGGGGGTTGGTCCGGGCCGCCGAGCGACACTCCGCACCGCCGATCACCACCTGCGCGTGCATCTGCCGCCGACTGCTCACTGCCGTGCGCACGGGCGCCCGCGGCTGGGGCTACAGCTGAGGCACGACGCGCAGCACCGTGCCGGTCACCGGGTCGATGACCACGAGAAGGCCGCCGCCGCGGGCGTAGGCCGGGTCGGAGAGCAGTACCTCGGCCTCCGCCTGGCTACGTGTGATCCGCGCATCGGCGAGTGAGTCCCGCCCCCGCGCGGCGGCGGCCGTCCGCGCGGCGGCGATGATCTCGTCGTCGGTCATGCCCGGGGCGCGGAGCGGAAGGCTCGATGTGTCAGCGTGATCAGCCCTCGGGCCTGGGTGGCCCGGCGAAGGGGGCGCGCTGTCGTCGCTCACGGTCCGAGAGTGCCATAGCCCGCGGTGCAGCGATGCATGCGTCGCCGTGGGCCATACCGGTTCGAGCCTCCCGTCCGCGTCGTAGAACAGGTAGGGCCGGAGCTCCGCGGATTGCTCGAGCACGCGGTGGAGTGCGTACGGACGGCCGCCCTGTACGGCAAGGATCGGCTGGCCGGCCAGCAGGTCGCGAAGGGCGCCGATCCGCCAAGTGACGGCGAGCAGCTTCCTGAGCTGGAGCAGGGTCGCGACGGAGTCGGGCGGCACCTGGTCGACGTAGATGTCGGCGGTCTCGGGCAGGTCAGGGGTGAACCCGGTCGGCGGAGCGTGGCAGACGCAGTCGGCGAGTTCCTCGATGTTGGTTCGCCCTCGGCAGGCCTGCGCCAGGTCGTCGGCCACGGGCCAGCACTCCGGCGGGTAGCACTCCTCGTGGGTGGCCCAGCCGAGGTTGCCTGCGTGCGCGGCGACCACTGGGTACTCGCCGTCGGCGTTGGCGGGCTCGCGCATGTCGAACAGGTAGAACACGCCGCCGCCGTTGAACGCGAACGGCAGTGCCCCAGGCATGTACTCAGGAAGGTGGTAGGCCAGCGTCATCGCCCGTACTCCGCTTGGGCCATCGACCGGGAACAGCTGCAGCCACCGCTCACCGTTGCCGAGGTCACCGCCGCCCGACCACGCCAGCAGGGCGAGGTACCTGGGTGGCAGCGGCCGTTCGGGCAGCTGCCACCGGCTCGCGTCGATCGGCCGGTGTGAGGCGGGCGCCGGGCCGCCGGGCGGCAACAGGTTGTGCTGCTGCGCGGCGACGTCGGCGATCTCCTGCTCGGTGGGCGCCCGACGCACCTCGGTCACGAAGTCGGCAAGCTGCCGCTGCGTAGCTCCCGGCCGAGGATCCCGGTACTCGAACACCGACGACCAATCCACAGCGCCAGATCATGCCGCACGACCGTCACCCACGCCCACGTCGTAGCGCACCGTGTGACCCGCGGCGCGAACTGGGACCGGACCGCGCGAAAGCGGTGGCTCGTCAAAAGAACCCCGTCGTCGACCTGCTCCAGGACGAGCGACCACCACCCGACCTCGACGGCGCGTCCGTCGATCTCCCCCAAGGTCTTCTTGAGCCGCTTGATGCGGGCAGCACGGTTGTCCGGCCTGCCGACGGCAGGCTTGATCTCGCCACGCATCTGCCGCTGGCCAGGCCCGGTCTTCGTGATTGAGGAAACCCGGACGCACGGCACTACGGCGGTGGGCTCAGGATCCCGCGGGACAGCGCGGCGGTCACGGCGGCCGTCCGGTCACTTACGCCGAGCTTCACGAACGCGCGTACCAGGTGCGTCTTGACCGTCGCCTCGCTGATGAACAGCACGCGGCCGATCTCCGGGTTGGACAGGCCGCGGGCGACCAGGCCGAGCACCTCGGCCTCCCGCGGCGTGAGCTGCTCGGCGACCGGTGCCCGGCGCCGATCGGCCAGCCGCGCGGCGGCCAGGGGCGCCAGTACCGACTCGCCCCGGGCCGCGGCGTGGATCGCGTCGACCAGCTGCGCGAGCGGGGTGTCCTTGAGCAGGTAGCCGACCGCACCCGCCTCGATGGCGCGCAGGACGTCCTCGCCGGTGTCGTACGTGGTGAGCACCAGGACCCGGACATCGGGGAAGCGCGCGGTGATGCGCGCGGTCGCCTCGGTGCCGTTGACGTCGGGCATCCGCAGATCCATCAGGACCACATCGGGCCGCAGCGTGGCGGTGAGGGTCCATGCCTCGTCGCCTGACGCCGCCTCGCCGACCACGTGGAGGTCCTCGGTCATCTCCAGCATGCCGCGAAGCCCGACCCGGACTACCGGGTGGTCGTCGACAAGCAGGACACGGACCGTCACCGTGAGTCCGGCGGTACGGTCAAAACTTCCTCTGGCAAAGGCATCGGCAGCTCGAGGCGGACCGTCGTGCCCGCGCCCGGCGCCGAGACGACCGTGCAGGTGCCGCCGAGTCCGATGACCCGGCTGCGCAGCCCGGGCAGGCCGTAGCCGCCGTGCCCGCGCCCCGGCTCGAAACCCTGCCCGTCGTCGCTGACCGTGAGCGCGGCGGGCGAGAGCACGATGCGCACCGACGAGGCCTTGGCGTGCCGCCGGATGTTGGCGAGGGCCTCTTGAGCGGCCCGGAGGAACACGGCGTCGCGCTCGGGCATCCCGCCGCCCGGCGGATCGTCGCTCTCGACGTCCACGGGGACGCCGGTGTCGCGGGTGTGCCGCTCGGCCAGTCGGGCCAGGGCCTCGGTCAGGCTGCGCGCGCTGAGGTCGGGCGGGCACAGGGCGGCCACCAGGGAGCGCGCCTCGGCCAGGTTCTCCCGGGCGGTGCGCTCGATGAGGTCGAGCTGGTCGGGGACCGGGGCGGCGCCGCGCTCCAGGGTCAGCCGTGCCGACTGGGTCAGCATGAGGATGCTGGTGAAGCCCTGCGCCAGCGTGTCGTGGATCTCGACCGACAGCCGCTCGCGCTCGGCCGTCATGCCGGCCGCGTGCCGCTCGCGGGCCAGCGCGGCGCGGGTCTCGGTCAGCTCGGCGATGAGCTCGCTGCGGGCGCGGCTCTGTGCGATGACCGCGGAGATGTACGCGCCGAGGAAACCGGCCGACAGCACGGGGACGACCACCGTCGGCAGGAGTGCGACCGCGGTCGATGCGGACAGCCCGAAGTGGTCGAACATTCCGACTACGAGCAGCGCGGCGACGACGCCCAGGACGATCAGCCGGTCGCGCCACCGCTCCAGGAACAGGAACAGGTGCAGGAACAGCACGGACAGCAGCACCGCCGCGGTCATCGTCACCAGGATGAGCCCGGCGAAGAGCACGAGGGCCCCGGCGAGCTGCACGATCCCGCGCCGTTCGCCGGGGCTCCGGACGGCGCGGGCGCCGACCCGCCAGTACCACACCAGAAACAGGCACAGCAGCAGGGACGCCAGCAGGCGGGAGCGCGTGGCCAGTGCGTCATCGGCCCAGACCAGCGCGCCGGTGATTACCGGCGCCACCACGGCCACCACATGCCAGACGGCATGGAACCGGTCCCACGCGTGCCCGCCCGGCGGCACTTCGTTCAACTGTCCTCCTGGCCGGTCCAGCGGAACGTCAGCAGACACAGCGCCAGCCCGACGATCACCCACGCCCCCAGCATGAGGGCAACCCGGCCCAGTTCCCAAGACCCGGCGGGCTCGTTCGCGGCGAACGCGGCCGGCAGGAACACCGACCGCATGCCCTGCGCCATCCACTTGAGCGGGAACACCGCCGCGACCTGCTGCATCCACGCCGGCAGGTCGGTGAACACGAAGAAGACGCCCGAGATGAACTGCAGCACCAGCGCCACCGGGGTGACCACGGCCGGCGCCCGCTTGGCCTCCCGCGGAATCGACGAGAACGCGATCCCGCACAGCGTGCAGGCGGCGATGCCCAGCAGCGAGACCCACAGCAGCGTGAACCACTGCCTGCCCGTCGACGGCAGCGTCACGTGGAAGAACGCGGTCGCGATCGCCAGCATGATGGCGCAGCCGCCCACGCCGACGAGATACACCATCGCGATCTTGCCGATGAAGTACGAGCCGGCCGGCATCGGCGCACCGTACAGCCGCTTCAGCACGCCCCGGTCGCGCTCCATCGGAATCTGGATCGCGAGGGTCTGGAAGCCGTTGGTAAGCTGCGCGGCGGCGATCATGCCGGCCACGAAGTACTGCGTCAGTGTCACCCCGGGCGCGACGTCGACGCCGCCGAAGACCGAGCCGAACACGACCAGCAGCAGGATCGGCAGCGCGAAGGAGAAGATGACCGACTCGCGGCCGCGGAAGAACTGGCGCAGTTCCAGGCCGCTGCGCAGCAGCCCGAGACGCAGCGTGAGAGTCATGCCGTCTCCTGGATCATCGAGAGGTACGTGTCTTCCAGCGACGGCCGGGTGACCGTCAGCTCCGGCACCTCGCCGCCGAACCGGGCGACCAGGTCGGCCACGAACTTCGCCGGGGTGTCGGTGTCGTGCTCCTGCGGGCCGTCCGGGGCGGTCCAGCGGACCTTCGCCGCCGCGCTGCCCCGGCCGCCGAGCGTCGCCGGCGTGGCGACCGCCATCAGCCGTCCGCGGGCGATCACGCCGACCCGGTCGGCCAGCGTCTCCGCCTCGTCCAGGTAGTGCGTGGTGAGCAGGATCGTGGTCCCGCCCGCGGCGAGGTCCCGGATCAGGTCCCAGAACTCGCGGCGGGCCTGCGGATCGAAGCCGGTCGTCGGCTCGTCGAGGAACAGCAGCTCCGGCCGGCCGATGATGCCCAGCGCCACGTCGAGCCGGCGGCGCTGCCCCCCGGAAAGCACCTTGGCCCGGTCCTTGCGCTTCTCCTGCAGCCCGACCCGTTCGATCACGTCGTCCGGCCGGTCAGCGTTCGGGTAGTACTTCGCGAAGTGCTGCACGACCTCCTGCACCGAGAGCTCCTCGAACTCGCCGGTGGACTGCAGCACGATGCCGATCCGGCGTCGCCAGTCCAGCGGGCGGCGCTGCGGATCGACGCCGAGGACACGCACCTCGCCGCCACTGCGCTTGCGGAAGCCCTCCAGCATCTCGACGGTCGTGGTCTTGCCGGCACCGTTCGGCCCGAGCAGGGCGAACACCTCGCCCCGTTCGACGGTGAGGTCAAGCCCGTCGACCGCCAGGTGGGCGCCGTAGGTCTTGCGCAGGCCCTTGGCCTCGATGGCAAATGCATCGGTCACGATCTCCATCGTGACCGGTCCGCGACGACCGCGGGTCAACCGGTCGATGGACGCGCCCGCCCCCGCCCGTGCGTCGCAGCCGAGGGCTCGAGGGACAGCAACTGCCCATTCGACGCCCGGGCAAGGGCAGGCATGACTCGGATCAGCCGCGAGGCGGAGGCGGCAGCGACCGCTGCCCGGCCGATCTCGTCGACGGCTCCCCACCGCGAACGGCTGAACCCGCTCACCATGACTGGCGACGTTGGGCATCCCCATCTGCTTGATCCGCGCGGCACCTCCCAGCGACGAACGACCGGTTCCGGCCAATGAGCGTGCGGGTCAGTGCCAGTGGCCGACCATGTCGGGAACGCCGCCAGCGGCCTGCAAGCCGTCTCGGTAGTGCAGCGCTGCACGTAGCTGCTCGTCGTCCGGCTCCGCCCCGGCGAGGACCGCGTCGACCTGAGTGATGGGCACCCCCGCGGCTTCGGCGAGGCCGGCCGCAGGCACGTCCCGATGCTCCAGCAGCCGGGCGAGGCGAGCACCGAAGAGCGGAAGGTCGATCACCAGGCCACGGTAGACCGACGCCGGCCGCGTTGTCCGCCTCAGCCTTCGATGCCGGTGGAGGTGTGGGAGGCGCCGACGGGTTTGGACTCTGGGGAGCCTCGTTGGCGCAGGTACACGGAGAGGATCACCATCGAGAAGACGGCGAGGAGCTCGGACTGCCAGTTCTGCAGGGTGCGGTTCCAGAAGTCGGGTTCGGTCAGGTAGGCGGCCCAGGAGACGGGGGGCTGGCGGTGGCTGAGCTGGCGTTCGTTGAAGGCGGCCACGCCGGCGATCGACTGGCCGAGCCACGACAGCGCGAAGATGCCGCCCATGACGAGGCCGAGGGAGTTGGACAGCAGGTGCAGGCGCCAGCCGGTCGTGCGGGCCCAGGCGGGTGAGTCGGCGCGGGCGAAGGCGCCGACGAGCTGGTCCTTGTCGGACTCGGTGCCGGGCCGGTCGAGCGGCTTGGACTCCGGGGATCCCTTCTGCAGCAGCCAGACCGTCGCCAGGATGTACAGGGAGAACTGCAGATACTCCGACTGCCAGTTCTCCGCGACGTCCACGGCGAAGTCCGCCGACGTCAGGTACCGGCCGAGGGAGACCGGCAGGAGACCGTCGGTGACCTGCTGCTGGTTGAAGTCGGCGTGCCCGGCGAGGCCCTGGCCGACCAGGGCGAGGAGGAACAGGACACCGAACACCACGCCGAGCGCGTGCTCACGCAGGACCCGCCGTGCCCCGCTCACCGGTGCAGCAGCCCGATCGTGATGACGTAGGCGAGACCGGCGCCGACGACCGTCAGGCACAGCACGAACATCAGCCGCATCTCAGTCTCCTTCCACGGCGCACTGGTACGGGCGTTCGCCGCGGGGCTGGCAGCCCGCCGCCACGACCCGCCAGCCGCCCGGGAACACCGCCAGGAACTCGGTGTCGCCGGCGTGCACGACGCGGGCCCATTGCCCGTACACGTCGACATGGCGCACCGCGTCGGGGGCGGGCAGGTCCTCGTCGAGGATCGCGGCGGCGCACGGGGCGTCGGCGGACCGCTCCAGGGCGCTGACGGTCCCGGGCGCGAGCAGCCGGCAGGCGGTGGCGCCGTCGCCGTCGCGGACCGCCGTCAGCAGCCGCGTCGCCGTGGCCGAGGCGGCGTCACGCCGGCCGCCGTCGCCGCAGCCCGCGGCCAGGAGACCCACGAGGACCAGCACCACAGCGATCCGCACGCTGTCCGTAGTGCCCCGATCTGGGAGGTCGCACACATCGTGCGGGGCGGATGAGATCATGGCGCGATGAGGTTCGAGGCTGGGCAGCGCATCGTGTTCATCGGCGACAGCATCACCGACTGCGGGCGGCGGGACGTGCGGGCGCCCTACGGTGACGGGTACATGAGCCTGGTGCGGGCACTCGTCACGGCCCGCTTCCCCGGTACCCCGCTGACCTGGGTCAACCGTGGGGTCAGCGGCAACACGGTCCGGGATCTGGCCGCACGCTGGGACCGCGACGCGATCGGCCAGCGACCCGACTGGCTGGTCGTGATGATCGGCATCAACGACGTGTGGCGGGCGTTCGCCGGGCGGCCGCACGAGGCGGTGCCGTTGGACGAGTACGAGGCGACCCTGCGCACCCTGCTGCGGAGCGCGGTCGACGCGACCGGCTGCCGGTTGCTGCTCGCCGACCCGTACCTCATCGAACCCGACCGCACGGAGCCGCAGCGCGCCGAGAGCGACCGCTACGCCGCGGTGGTGGCGAGGCTCGCGGAGGAGTTCGGGGCGCCGCACGTGGCGACGCAGCGCGCGTTCGACGCCGTCCTCGAGGTGTCGCCGCCGGACCTGTGGGCCGACGACCGCGTCCACCCGGGCCTGCCCGGCCACGCCGTCATCGCCGACGCCTTCCTGCGCGTGATCACTGGCCGAACCGACTGAAGCGGCCGAACCGGCGGAACCGGCCGACCCGCTACCGGGTGCGGCCGGCCGGGCGGAGGAAGTCGGTGCCGGCGAGCCGCGGCACGTCGGTCACCCCGAACTCCCAGGGCGCGGTGTCGAGCTTGCGCTGCACCGCCGCCCGGATCGCTCCGGCGTCCTCCCCGTCCGGCGAGGCGAGCCGCTCGTAGGCGTCGTCGTCGGCGTCGCGCAGCACCTCCCGCAGGTCGGTCATGCCGAGGTAGGCGAAGCCCCGCACGGCGGCGTCGAACCGGTCCGGCGGGAACTCGGCCAGTACAGCACCCAAACCACCACCCATGGCGCGGTTGTGCAGCCGCTGCACCCGCGCCAGATGCCGCAACCCGACCGGTCCGGCAGCGGCCGCCGGTTCATCAACAGGCAGCGCGCCAGCCGCGTCCCACAGCACCTCGACGAGATCCCGCAGCAGGTACCCGCGCCGGTCGTCCACCCACGCCGGCGCGACCCGCCACCGCCGGCTGGCCCGCAGGTGGTCGAACCCGGCGCCGATGGTAACCGTCTCCAGGGCGTCGACCGCGAACCGGCACGGCAGGACCGACGCGCTCGGCACAACCCCAGGAATGCCCGTCAACGACACCCACGCCAGCCCCGGCTCGTCGGAGTCGACCAGGTCGTGCCAGCGCCCGCCGTCCAGCAGCGCGACCTGACAGTGGTTGGCATCGATGACCGACACCACAACCGCCACCCTGCGGTCATCGTCGCGCCAGGTGTACGAGGGATCGTCCGCGGGCTCGGCCGACATCAAAATCCGCTGGACGTCACCCGGCACGGCGGCCCGCAGCGTGCGGGTCAGCCCGAAGATCCGTCGCTCGATCACGCGCAACTGTAGCCGGTTGACTTAACCCGTTTTAGCTGACTTACTCGGTTCAGTTCGCACCGACCGCCAGCGGAAGGAACCCCTCATGCGACTTGCCGCGTTCGCGGTGTCGGCCGTCGTCGTCTGGGCGGCGGCCTCGGCCGTACCCGCCGCGGCGACGCCGACGCCCAGTGGCACCGCCACCGTCGCCGACGTCGTCACCTACCTGCAGAGCATCACCGGCCGCAACATCCTGTCCGGCCAGCAGGACGGGCCCAGCTCGGCACCGAACACCTGGCAGCAGAAGGTGCACGACATCACCGGCGAATACCCGGGGTCGTGGGCCGGCGACTTCGCCTTCGAGCAGAACGACATCAACGCCCGGCCGGCCGTCATCGCCCAGGCGAAGGCGGTGTGGGCGGCCGGCTCCATCCCCGCCCTGGTGTGGCACATGTGCCCGCCGACGGTCGCGCAGTCCTGCCACTGGGACTACGGCACCGGCGCCATCATGAGCAGGCTCAGCGACGCGCAGTGGAACGAGCTCGTCACCAACGGCACCGCCCTCAACACCGCCTTCAAGCGCCGCCTCGACGAGGCCGTGCCCTACCTGCAGGACCTCAAGAACAGTGGGATCCCGGTGCTGTTCCGCCCGCAGCACGAGATGAACGAGGGCTGGTCGTGGTGGGGCGGTCGCCCCGGCGCGAACGGCAGCCGCAAGCTGTTCCAGATCACCCACGACTACCTGTCCGGCACCAAGGGCCTGAACAACCTCGTCTGGGTCTGGAACCTCAAGGACATCGCGGGCGGCGAGAGCCACGTCGCCGACTACTGGCCCGGAGCGTCCTATGTGGACCTCGCGACGCTCGACGCGTGGGTCAACAAGCAGCCGACGCAGGCCTGGTACAACGCCATGCTGGGCATCGCCGGCGGCAAGCCGATCGGCCTGTCGGAGGTCGGCACCGTACCCACGCCGGAGACCATCACCGCCCAGCCGCGCTGGACGTTCTTCAGCGTCTGGATCAGCTGGCTCACCGACCCGGCCTGGAACACCAACGACGCCGTCAAGCGCACCTACTACGACCCGCGCGTGCTCAACCGCGGCGAGATCCACATCGGCGGCGGCACCGACCCCGCGCCCGGCACGGGACCAATCACCGGCCTGGCCGGCAAGTGCCTCGACGTCGCCGCCGCCGGCACCGCGAACGGCACAAAGATCCAGCTGTACAGCTGCAACGGCACCAACGCCCAGCGCTGGACGGTCGGCACCGACGGCACGCTGCGGGCGCTCGGCAAGTGCCTGGACGTGACCGGCGGCACCGCAGCGGACGGCACGAAGGTCCAGCTGTGGGACTGCAACGGCAACGGCCACCAGCGCTGGACCCGGGACGGGCGGCGCCTCGTCAACCCCGACACCGGCAGGTGCCTCGACGTCGCCGGCCAGTCCACCGCCGACGGCGCCCAGATCCAGATCTGGACCTGCAACGGCCAGACCAACCAGAACTGGACCCTGCCGTAAGAGGGGCGTTACCGTGCATCGATGGATGCGATCATTCCCGCGCCGGTGTACGTCAAGCCGGTGCCGGCGGAGAGCTTCACACTGACCTCCGCGACCGTGGTGTCCGCGACCGGTGCCGGTGTGCCGGTCGCGGAGCACCTCGCGGCGCAGCTGGACATCTCGGTCGTCGAAGGGACCGGCGGGGCGATCGCGCTGACGCTCGACGAGGCCGCCGTGACGCACCCGGAGGGCTACCGCCTGTGCGTCGGCAAGGAGCGGGTGACGCTGGCGGCGGGGACGCCGGCCGGGCTGTTCGCCGGGGTGCAGACCCTGCTGCAGCTGCACTCGGACCGGGTCATCGCCGGTGGAGAGGTGCGGGACGAGCCGCGGTTCGCGCACCGCGGGGCGATGCTCGACATGTCGCGGCACTTCTACACGGTGGCGGAGGTCAAGCGGTTCGTCGACCAGCTGGCGCGGTTCAAGCTCAACGTCCTGCACCTGCACCTCACCGACGACCAGGGCTGGCGCATCGAGATCCGTAGCTGGCCGCGGCTGGCGACGGTCGGCGGCGGCACGCAGGTCGGCGGCGGGGGCGGCGGGTACTACACGCAGGACGACTACCGGGACCTGGTCGCGTACGCGGCGGCGCGGCACATCACCGTCGTGCCGGAGATCGACGTGCCGGGGCACACGACCGCGGCGCTCGCGTCCTACCCGGAGCTCAACGCCGACGGGGTGGCGCCGGCGGTGTTCACCGGGCGGGGCGACGCGACCGGGTTCAGCTCGCTGGCCACCGGCAAGGAGGTCACGTACCGGTTCATGGGTGACGTGCTGCGGGAGGTGGCCGCGCTGACGCCGGGCGAGTACCTGCACCTCGGTACCGACGAAACCCACGCGACGCCGGAGGACGAACGGCTGCGGTTCCTGGA
This sequence comes from Dactylosporangium sp. CA-152071, assembly GCF_050936335.1. NCBI lineage: Bacteria > Bacillati > Actinomycetota > Actinomycetes > Micromonosporales > Micromonosporaceae > Dactylosporangium > Dactylosporangium sp. CA-152071. The sequence goes on from NZ_JBNJMZ010000002.1 coordinate 1,529,920, forward strand.
CCGGGTGCTGCCGATGGTCGCGGACCTCGGCAAGTCCGTGATGGGGTGGCATGAGATCCTGCGCTCGCCGGACCCTCCGGTGTCGACGGTGCCGCAGTACTGGGGGCGCGCGTCGAGCGATCCGGCGATGGCGTCCGCGGTGGCGCGCGGGCAGCGGGTCCTGCTGTCGCCGGCGCACCGCGTGTACCTGGACATGAAGTACGAGCCCGGCATGGAGATCGGTTACGACTGGGCGGGCTGCGTCGACGTCGCCGACGTGTACGGCTGGGATCCCGGCACCTACATGGAGGGTGTGCCGGAGGCGGCGGTGCTCGGGATCGAGGCGCCGCTGTGGTCGGAGACGCTCCGCTCCTACGCCGACGTCGAGGCCATGGCGTTCCCGCGCCTGGCGGCGGTCGCCGAGCTGGGCTGGTCGCCGCGGTCGGCGCACGACTGGGATTCCTTCGCCCGCCGGCTCGCCGCGTATGGGCCGCGCTGGGACGCCGACGGCGTCAACTACCACCGTTCCGCGCAGATCCGCTGGCGCTGACCGGCTCCGGCGCCTTCTTGATCACGACCACCGGTCGCACCAGGGTCGCGCCTTCGACGTCGACGTTCGGCAGCAGCCGTTGCAGCGGCCTCGGCAGCCACCAGGCGCCGCGGCCGAGGATGTGCAGCACCGCCGGGACGAGGGTCATGCGGACGATGAACGCGTCGACGGCGACGCCGACGGCGAGGGAGAAGCCGATGGCCTTGATGATGACGTCGCCGCCGAAGATGAACGCGGTGAAGACGGCGGCCATGATGAGGCCGGCGGCGGTGACGACGCGAGCGCTGTCGCGCATGCCGTCGCCGATGGCGCGGCGGGCGTCGCCGTGGTGGGTGAAGGCCTCCTTGATGCGGGAGACGAGGAACACCTCGTAGTCCATCGCCAGCCCGAACAGGATGCCGATGACGAGGACGGGCAGGAAGCTCAGGATCGGGGCGGGCGCCTGCACGCCGAACACGCCGCCGGCGTGCCCCTGCTGGAACACCCAGGTGACCGCGCCCAGCGACGCGCCGAGGGACAGCAGGAACCCGGCGACCGCCTTCACCGGCACGAGGATCGACCGGAACACCAGCAGCAACAGCAGCAGCGCGAGCACGACGATGAGCACCAGGAACGGGGCCAGGGCGGCGCTGAGCTTGTCGGAGACGTCGTTGTTGACGGCGGTGGTGCCGGTGACGTACGCGGTGATCCCGGCCTGCTGCCTGGCCTGCTCGCCGGCGGCGCGGATGCGCCGGACGAGGTCCTTGGTCTGCTGCGAGTCGGGCCCGGACTTCGGGATGACCGACAGGATCACCACGTCCCCGGCCTGGTTGGTGGCGGCCGGGACGGCGACGGCGACGTCGGGGTCGGCGCGCAGCAGCGGCGCGGCCTGCTCGCCGATGGCCTTCATGTCGGTGCGGCCCGGCCCGTGCAGCACGAGGGTGAGCGGCGCGTTGAACCCCGGCCCGAAGCCCTTGGTGAGCAGGTCGTAGGCGCGGCGTTCGGTGGTGCCGGTGGACTTGGTGCCGTCGGACGGCAGGCCGAGACGCATGTCGAGCACGGGCAGCGCCATGCCGCCGACGACGGCGAGGCAGGCGACGACGGTCAGCCACGGCCGGGCGGTCGCGATCCGCGCCCACCGCGCGCCGAACGGGTGGGCCTTCGGCTCGGCGCGCCGGTTGAGCGTCCTGATGCGGCTGGCGGTGATCCGGTGGCCGGCGACAGCGAGGATGGCGGGCGTGAGCGTGACGGCGAGGACGACGGTGACGGCGACGGTGGCCGCGGCACACAGGCCCATGACGGTCAGGAACGGGATGCCGGCCACGGCGAGGCCGCACAGCGCGATGATGACCGTGACACCGGCGAAGATCACGGCGCTGCCGGCGGTGGCGGTCGCGGTGGCGATCGACTCCTCGACCTGCATGCCGTCGCGCAGCTGCTGGCGGTGCCGGGCCACGATGAACAGCGCGTAGTCGATGCCGACCGCCAGGCCCAGCATCGTGGCGAGGGCGGGCGCGGTCGAGTTCAGCTCCACGAACCCGGTCACGACCTGGATGCCGAGCATCCCGATGCCGACGCCGACACCGGCGTTGAGCAGCGGCATCCCGGCGATGACCAGCCCGCCGAGGGTCAGCGCCAGCACCAGGTACGCGATGATCACCCCGTACAGTTCGCTGCTGGCGCCGTGGGCCTCGGTGGTGGACACGACACCGCCGGAGAACTCCACCCGCAGCCCGGCGGCCCGGGCCGGGCCCGCCAGCCGCTCCAAGGCGTCCTTCGCCTCCTGCGTGACCTCCGAGACGGGCACGGCGTACTGGACGTCGGCGAACGCGATCCGCTTGTCCGCGCTCAGCGTCGCCTCGTTGAACCCGGTCACCGCGATGACCTGCGGCGCCTTCGCCAGCGCCACGAGCGCGTCGGCCGCGCGGGCGGTGTACTCGGCCTCGTCGAGCGTGTGCCCCGGCGGGGCGGCCACCACGATCCGCGCGCTGGCGCCGCCGGTGCCGGGGAACTTCTTCGACAGCAGCTCGATCGCCCGCTGCGACTCGGTGCCGGGGATGCTGATCGCGGACGTCGTCGGCTTGGCCAGCACCGCCGCCGACACCGCGATGGCGACCAGGACCGCGGCCCAGCCGCCCAGCACGACCCAGCGACGGCGCGCCACGACGACGCCGAGACGGTACAGCATCGTCGCCATACGCCCGCTCCCTAGAACTGGCGGCCGCGCGGACCCGGCCGTTCACGGCTGTGGGTGTTCGCGCCTTGATCCTATGGGCGTGCCCCGCCGGGCAGGACCGGAACGGCGAATGCGCAACCGGGCGGGCGGTCAGCTCCTGCCGCTCAGCGCGGTGCCCATGGCGATGAGGCGGTCGGCGACCGCTCGCGGGTCGACGAGCTGGTGCAGGTGTTGGCCCGGGAGGTGCTCGACGAGCCAGCCGCGGTCCTCGGCCTGCGCCGCGGCCGGCGCGTAGTGCGCGGAGAACCGGAGATACCCGCACGGCACCGCGTCCCAACCGGCCGGGACGGGAAGCCGCTGCTCGTAGTACCAGAGCGGAATCCGCGGCTGCTCGGCCTCGACCGCGCGCCTGATCAGCGGGTCCGGGACGAGCTCGGCGAAGTCGGCGCCGGGCCACCAAGTCGTCCACGGTGGGAGCAGGCCGTCGACGACCCTGTCCCGCAGCCGGTCCAGCACGCCGGGCGCGACGATGCCCGTGGTCGGGCCGGTGCGGGCGGGCAGCGACGCGTCCACGAACACGCATGCCGCGACCCGCCGCGGCATCGCGCCGACCACGGCCGGCATGAAGTAGCCGGCGTTGCTGTGCGCCACGAGGATCACCGGGCCTTCCCCGGCCGAGGCGACGACCCGCTCCACGATCGCCTGACCGGACGGGGGCATCTCGTGCAACGCCGGCACCGCCGCATCGAGCAGCGCCGCCACCGGCGCCCACGACGCGGGCCCCAGCAGCGGGCTGTGCACCAGGACGTAGTTCACCGCGGGCGGTTGTCGAGGATGCGCTTCGCCTTGCCGACCGAGCGCTCCAGCCCGCCGGGCGGCAGCACCTGCACCCGTACCGTGACGCCGACGTTGTGCTTCACCAGCGCGACGAGCTGCGCGGCGAGCTGCGCGGCGAGCGTGTCGTCGACGGGCTCGGTGCGGGCCTCCACGCGGACGGTCAACTCGTCGAGGCGGCCGGGCCGGTCGATGACGCAGACGTAGTGCGGGGCGAGGCCCGGCACCCGCAGGATCAGCTCCTCGATCTGGGTCGGGAACACGTTGACGCCGCGCAGGATCATCATGTCGTCGGAGCGGCCGGTGACCTTCTCCATCCGGCGCATCGTGCGGGCGGTGCCGGGCAGCAGGCGACTCAGGTCGCGGGTGCGGTACCGGATGATCGGCAGCGCCTCCTTCGTCAGTGACGTGAAGACCAGCTCGCCGCGCTCACCGTCGGGCAGCACATGGTCGAAGACCGGGTCGACGATCTCGGGGTAGAAGTGGTCCTCCCAGACGTGCAGGCCGTCCTTCGTCTCCACGCACTCCTGCGCGACCCCGGGCCCGATCACCTCCGACAGCCCGTAGATGTCCACGGCGTGCATGTCGAGCCGCTCCTCGACCTCGCGGCGCATGTCCTCGGTCCACGGCTCCGCGCCGAAGATGCCGACCTGCAGGCTCAGCCGCTTCGGGTCCACGCCCTGCCGGTCGAGCTCGTCGAGGATCGTCAGCATGTAGGACGGGGTGACCATGATGATGTCGGGCTCGAAGTCGACGATGAGCCGCACCTGCCGCTCGGTCATGCCGCCGGACACCGGGATGACGGCGCAGCCGAGCCGCTCCGCGCCGTAGTGCGCGCCGAGCCCGCCGGTGAACAGGCCGTATCCGTAGGCGACGTGGACCCGGTGGCCGGGGCGCCCGCCCGCCGCGCGGATCGAGCGGGCCATCACGTCGGACCACATGTCCACGTCGGCCTTCGTGTAGCCGACGACGGTGGGCTGCCCGGTGGTGCCACTGGATGCGTGGATGCGGGCGATGCGCTCCCTGGGGACCGCGAACATCCCGAAGGGATAGCTCTCCCTGAGGTCCTGTTTCGTCGTGTACGGGTAACGCGCCAGGTCCTCGAGCGAGCGGCAGTCGTCCGGGTGCACTCCGGCCTCGTCGAACTTGCGCTTGTAGAGGGGCACGTTGTCGTACGCGTGCCGCAGCGTCCACCGGAGCCGCTTGAGCTGCAGGGCGCGCAGCTCGTCGACGGACGCGGTCTCGATCGGCTCCAGGTCGCCGGGGTGCGGGCTCAGGTCTCTCACGCTCGTTCCTGCCCTTCCAGGATGCGGCGGCCGAGTGCTCTGCTGCGGCCGCGGAACTCGGCGATGACCGACCCGTCAGCGGTGCGCACGGTGACGTCGTACAGGCCGCTGCGCCCCTGCCGGACCCGCTCCTGCGCGACGGCGGTCAGGTCGTCGCCGGGCTTCGCGGGCGCGACGAACGTGACGTCGAAGCCGGCGGCCACGGTCACCTCGTCGTAGGTGTTGCAGGCGATCGCGAACGCGCTGTCGGCGAGGCTCGCGATGAGCCCGCCGTGACAGATGCCGTGCCCGTTGGCCATGTCGTCGCGGACGCGCATCTCGATCGTCGCCCGGCCGGGCGAGACGTCGCCGAGCCGCATGCCGAGCGCGCGGCTTGCCTCGTCGCCGTCCCACACGGTCCGCGCGCAGCGGCGGGCCACTTCATCGGGGTCCATGCACCTTGCATACCCGGGTTTTCACACCGCCGCAAAGGTACAGACGGCCGCGGCGAGCATCAGGGTGTGCAGGATCATGTGCTCCAGGTTGGGCCGGGGGCGGTCGCCGATGCGGGGCAGGACGGTGACGGTGCGGGCGTAGGTACGGGCGTGCAGCTCAGCCCAGGTCACGCCGGTGCCGGCGGTCGCCCACGGTGCGGTGCGGCCGGCGAGGTACGGCATCCACCACAGGATCAGCCCGCCGGCCACGGAGAGCGCGGCGAGGGTGCCGGCGGCGTAGCCGAGGACCGGCAGGTGCAGCACCTTCCCGAGCCCGAGCAGCACCGCGGGCAGCGCCATGACCGGCGCGTTGATCGCGACCTCGGTGCGCTGCTCCTCGCGCTTCGCGTCGCGCACGTTGTTGAACGGGTACAGGTCGACCAGCGTCGTCACCAGGAAGTAGGCAACCACGGCAAGGATCAGGATCAGGGCGAGGGCGAGCACGTCAGCCTCCATGTTTACGGTGTAAGCATCCCGCTGTCTGGTAGCTTTGCTTACGCCGTAAACATCGTCAAGGGAGCGCGTGTGCCGAAGGCCGGACTGAGCCGGGAGCGGGTCCTCGACGCCGCGCTGGACTACGTCGACACCCACGGCCTGCCGGCGCTGTCGATGCGCAAGCTGGGCGCGCACCTCGGCGTGGAGGCGATGTCGCTCTACCGGCACGTACCGAACAAGGACGCGCTGCTCGACGGCCTGGTCGACCGGGTGATGGAGCACGCCTTCGCCGGACTGTCCGTGGACTTCGACGACTGGGTGCCGTGGATGCGGTCCTTCGCGCACTCGCTGCGGGTCGCGCTGCTCGCCCACCCCGGCGTGCTCCCCCTCGCCGCGACCCGCCCCGTGAACTCCCCCGACGCGCTGCGCATGTCGGAGCGCTGGCTGGCCGCGATGCGCGCCGCCGGCCTGCCCCTCGGCCGCGCCATGGACGTCGTGAACGTCGTGGCCACGTTCACGATCGGGCACACCCTCGCCGAGGCCGGCCGCACCCCCGGCCACGAGGACTCCGACCCCAACCTCGACGAGCACGCCGGCGACCTCGACCCGGCCGAGTTCCCCAACCTCCTGGAGGTCATCACCACCCGCGCCGGCCTGGACTTCGACCACCGCTTCACCGAGGCCGTCGACATCCTCCTCGCCGGCTACGCGGCGCTGCCGCCTGTTGCGGATCCGCACGTTCCTTCGCCGTGACGCAACCCCGGCGGCGATGCTTGGCGACATGGCGCACCGAGACTCCGGACCACCGTCGACCGCCCCCGACGAGAAGTCGGTCCTGCTGGGCTTCCTCAACTACCTGCGCGACGCGATCACCGCCAAGGTCTCCGGCGCCCCCGAGCCGCAGGCCCGCACCGCGGGCGTCCCCTCCGGCACCAACCTGCTCGGCCTCGCCAAACACCTGGCGCACGTGGAGCGGTACTACTTCTTCGGCGACCGCATCACCAGCCTCCGCCGCACCATGCGGCCCACCACCAAGGACACCGTCGAGAGCATCCTCACCGACTACCGGCAGACCATCACCCGCGCCAACGAACTCGTCGAGTCCTGCCCCGACCTCACCAGGCCGCTACGCGCCGGCGGCCCGTCCCTGCGCTGGATCCTGGTCCACCTCATCGAGGAGACCGCCCGCCACGCCGGCCACGCCGACATCCTCCGCGAACACCTCGACGGCACCACCGGCCGCTGACGGTTCAGTTCACCGCTGTTCGGTCCTGCTCCTCGGCATGATGCGGGGGTCGTCGAAGTTCCGGTTGTCGATGACGATGTCGGCCTGTTCGGCGGGGCGGATCTCGGCCAGGTAGAGCTCCTCGCCGGGGATGTAGTATGTGCGGTACCGCTCGGCGGCGGCCTCCGCCGAGTCCATCCACGCCTGGTCACGGGCCGTGCCGCGGGACAGCACGTCCGCCACGTCGATGTGGAGGTAGACCCGCAGGTCCCAGTGCCGCACCAGGGCCGGCTTCTGCAGGAAGCCGCCATCCGCGATCAGGATCGCGTCGTCCGAGGCCACCTGGACGCCGGAGTCGACGGGCGTGCGACCGCTGATGTCCATGATCTGGGTGCGGTAGCGGCGGTCGCCGCCGGGACCGAGCGGCACCAACAGCTCATTGCGGATCGCGTCGACGTCGTACATCTCGAAGTAGTAGCTCTCCGGCGAGCCGGACGGATACCGCGTGCGCAGGTCGACATGCTGTTTGAAGTGGTCGACCGCGACTCGGAGCACGGGCCGCGCCGTCTTCCCTCGCAGGGCGGTGGCCACCTCGTCGGCCAGCGTCGTCTTGCCGGCAGCGGAGTGACCGTCGATCCCGACCCGCGTCGGGTGCTCCAGCCGCAGCGCGAGGATCCGGTCCGCCAACCCGTCGACCACCTGCCGCCGTGCAGCGCTACGCAAGCTGGTACGCGAAACGGTCGGTTCGGCAGTTTGCGGCATCCGCGGCCGCTCGCAAGACGTCCTCAACTTCCACGCACACCAGCCCACGGTAACGGATCGCACGGCAACACCTGGTCATCGGCCCGGTGGCGAGGGCCGTTTCCCGCAACCTCCTGGAGCGCTGCGCCAGCTGTCCGTGGTGTCACAAGGCCGATGCACGGCGTGCGCAGCGAGTTCACTGGCGGCATGAGCGCGCAGCCGGTGAGATCTGAGCCGGGTCGATCAAGCCGCAAGCGCTGGGCGCTGGCCGGTCTACGGCCTCCGGTTTGGCGATCAATCGGTCACAGAGTGCCCTCGGTCAACGTAGAAGCTCCGTTTCGGGCCTCCCTCCGGCATCGGGTTCGAGGCCGTGTCGCCGCTCATCTGCTGCCGCAGCGCGCTCCACTTCCTGGTGATTTCCTCTGGGCGCTGATGGCCGCTCTCGAGACGGGTGCCGGTGCTGTCGGTGACTTCGGCGCTTCCTTCGTTCACGCAGACGGCGATGTTCGCGATGCCGGCCGCCCGGTCGTCGTCGTCCTCGAAGCGGTCGACAGTGAAGGGTGCATCGGCGCCGTCGTAGTCGGAGCGGACGTGGAACGTTTCGCCCGGTTTCAGCCAGCGGTCCTCTCCCCACGGCTCCAACCAGAGCACCAGCAACCCGGCGGAGTCGTTGTGCACGTCCATGATCGCCACGAGTACACCGTAGTCTCGGTGGCACTGCGGTGGACACGCGCATCGTTGCTCGTTGCGTCGTGGCGTACCCCGATGACGCGCCGGTTCGGCCACCATCGTGGTGGACACGCTCACGCTGAGGGGACCGGCAGCATGACTGAGGACGAGATCTTCGATGCGATTCGGGCGCGGGTGGAGGCAGGTCGCCCGACGGATTCGCCGCCCGCGTCGTTGTTGCCTCCGCCGGTCTCCGAGCAGGTCATCAGGGATGCCGAGGCGGTGATCGGATATCGCCTGCCGCCGTTGTTGCGCCGCATCTACCGTGAGCTCGGCGATGGTGGTATCGGACCTCACGGCGGCATCCAGGGCTTGGCGAACAGCTGGTCCAACATTCCCATGGTCGATGGGTACCTGGAGCTTGTCAGCGCTGAGGCCGAGCCAGGCGAACACCCGCCGCCGCCGCGCGGTGTCGTGTTCTTCTGCGATCTCGGCTGTGCGATGTGGGCGTTGCTGGACTGCCGGCACCCGCAGGGGCAGATGTGGTGGTCGGATGAGTACGAGTCGTGCAAGCTGCATCTCACCCTGCCTGAATGGTTCGGTGCCTGGTTGGCGGGTGACTCCCATGACGTCTGGGCCAGGCCGGGGCTCAGGCTGGGGCCCGAGTCCTGGGACCGCGAACAGGCCGAGGCCACCGAGCGGCACCGAATCATCCTGCATCCCGATCAGGTGCCCCTCTGGTAAGGGCACGCGCCAGCAGCACGATCGAGTGCGGTGACCTCGCACGACAGGACGCCCCGGAGAGAGGAGTCCCGGTCACCAGCAGTAGTCCTGACGGGCGGTCAGGACGTCCCCGAGTGCGCTGCTACTTCCGGCGTCCGGGCTTGGTCACGGTGTCCTCCACGGCGGCCAGGTGCAGCTTCATCGCATTGGCCGCCGCGTCGGCGTCGCGCTTCGAGATGGCGGCGAGGATGGCGTCGTGCTCGTCGGCCGCCTGGGTCGCCCGGCCCGGTACGGCGGCCGCGGCTATGGCCTGCTCCTGCAGGACCGAGCGGAGTTCCGAGACCAGCCTGGGGAACAGCGGGTTGGCGGTCGCGGTGGCGATGGCCACGTGGAAGTCGGCGTCGATGCCGACTCGGATGGAGGGGTCCTGCTCCTCACGGAACCGCACGAGCAGCTCGGTCATCGCCTTGAGGTCGGTCCGTGAACGGCGCTCGGCCGCGAGGGCGGCCAAGGGCACCTCCAGCGTCCGACGGACCTCGTGCAGGTCGCGGGGGAGATACTTGCCGGTCAGCAGTTGGGACGGCGCGAACTGCGCGTCGACGAACGTGCCCTTGCCGGCGTACGAACGGGTGAGACCGAGCGCGTTCACGCTGTGCAGAGCCTCACGGATCACCGAACGGCTGACCGCGAACGACTTGGACAGCTCGGCCTCGGAGGGCAGCCGCTGACCCACCGCGAACTCACCCGACTCGATGAGTTCGACGAGTTGCGATCGCACGTGTTCCGCCGCGGTGCGCTGCGCGACAGGGATCACCTTCACGGCTGCCAGGTTAACAGCCTGTCGGGCAGCCGGCCGGTCAGACTTAGGCATCGAAGCGCACCGGCACTGACCAGGTCGACTCGCACGGGCTGCCGGCGGCGTACACCAGCGAGCGAGCCGACAGGTCCATCACGATCCCCGCGATGGTGCAGGTGCGCTCGGCCACGGGCTGTGCCGCGTCCGGGTGCTGGCACACGCTGTGCGGTGCGTCCGCGTGGTCGGCCAGCGCCTCCTGCAGGCTCTCGATCGTGTGCGTGTCGTGTTGCTGCACGCGCGCGGTCAGGTGGTGCAGCCGGTTGCGCGTGTGTGCCTTGCGCTCGAGATAGCGGTCCACCCCCGTGAGACCGTCGACCAGGAAGTGGTTGGCGTGCGTGACCACACCGTCGACGGGAGTGATCACGCCGCACGGGCCGTCGCCCGGTCCGGTCTCTATGTCCGCGCAGAACCCGCCCGCGTCCGCGATGAGATAATTTGCGGAATTTGCCCGCGATGTGGATTGAATCCGCTGGGCGGCCTCCGCACCGCTGTCGCTGTCGAGCACCGATCGCAGCAGCACGTGGTAGGGAACGCCGAACCGGCCCTCGTCGCCGTCCGAGATGAGGGTGTTGGTGCACAGGCCGACCCCGCTGGAGTTGATCCCGACCTTCGCCAGCATCCCGGCCTCGACCACCGTGACGAAGTCCGGGCCGTCGTCCCGGTGCACCTGCAGCACGATCGCGGTTTCCCGGGCCCCCTCGATCCAGTCCCAGTTCTGCCCCATCAGCGCGGCACCGGAGGTCGTGCGCTCGGGGGTCAGCGCGAATGACGTGCACTCGGTGGATGCCACCGCCCGGGCTCGCCCGGGAGCGGCGAACATGATCTCGCTGCGGGTGTTCAGGGCCAGGATGTCGGCCACCTCGACGCCGGCCCCGCGGGCGATCGCCCGGATCTCCCGCGCGGACGCCGGCGAGAAGTCCTCGATAGGACCGGCGAACCGGAGTCCGTGTCGCCGCACGGCGTCCCAGTCCCACGATGCGTAGTGCCGGAACACGTCGGCATAGGTCCGCAACGCTTGCTCGATCCGGGTCTTCGCAGCGAGGCCGTACTGGTATCCCCGCTCTTCCGGGTCACCCGAGACGGCAATGACGTCGTACCCGGAGGCGACTGTCCGCGCCATGCCCGTTCCTCCACCTGTAGCTCCTGGCTTCACTCGCCTGGCAGGCTATCAGGTTGCATGACAGGTTGTCCCTTCCCCGCCGCGGTCGTCATTGCTTAGACTCCTGTCGGACAGTCGGACAGGAGTCGTGCAATGCGGGTAGACCTCCCCCTCGACCAACTGGTGCAGTACGAGTACCCGCACCCCGAGCCCGGGGACTTCGACGCCTTCTGGAGCCGGACCCTGCACGAACAGGGCGCTCATCCCCTCAATCCGCGGTTTGAGCCGGTGGACGCCCTGGTCCGGACCGTTGACGTGTACGACGTCACCTTCGGCGGATACGCCGGGGACGACGTACGGGGGTGGCTGCTGCTGCCGCACGAGCGAACCGGCCCCCTGCCGCTCGTGGTGGAGTACCTGGGCTACGGCAGCGGACGCGGGCACCCGGTCGAGTCGCTCGCCTACGCCAGTGCCGGCTTCGCGCACGCCGTCATGGACTCCCGCGGCCAGGGCAGCGCCCTGCGGGCCGGCCACACCGCGGACCCGCATGGGGCGGGCCCGTCCGCGCCGGGGTTCATGACCAGGGACATCCTCGATCCCGAGCGGTACTACTACCGCCGCCTGTTCACCGACGCGTACCGGTTCGTCGATGCCGTGACGACCCACGAGGCCGTGGCGCGCGACCGGATCGCGGTGACGGGACGCAGCCAGGGGGGTGCCATGGCGCTCGTGGCGGCCGGCCTGCGGGACGATGTCCGCCTGGCGATGCCGCATGTGCCGTTCCTGTCCGCCTTCCGGCGCGCGGTCGAGGTGACGGACCACAGTCCCCATGGGGAGATCGTCAAATGGCTGGCCGCCCACCGCGGTTCGGTGGAGCGCGCCTTCGAGACCCTCGCCTATTTCGACGCCGTGTCCTTCGCGCGGCGAGCCACCTGTCCCGGCCGGTTCTGCGTCGCCCTGCATGACGTCGTGAGCCCGCCTTCCACCGTTTTCGCTGCATACAATGCCTTTGCCGGGCCCAAGGAGATGACCGTGTGGCAGTTCAACGGCCACGAGGCGGGCGGGCCCGAAGACCTCTTGCGAACCATCCGTGCCGTCCGAGAGCTGGTGTCATGACCATCGTCGACTTTCACCACCACGCGCCGTTGGCGTCCTATGTCAGCCGGTTGACGGCGCTGGGCATCCAGGCTCAGCCGGGCGCACCGTTTCCGGTGTGGGAGCCGGCGGACTCGGTCCGGATGATGGATCGGCTGGGCATCGACCTGGCCGTGCTGTCCGTCGCCTCACCCGGGTTCTACTTCGGCGATCAGACCTTCACCACGGCCCTGTGCCAGGACACCAACGACGAGCTCACCGAGGTGGTCCGCGACGGCGACGGGCGGTTCGCGGCGGTCGCCTGCCTGCCGCTGCCCTCGGTCGATGCCGCGCTCACCGAGATCGAGCGGGTGTTCGACCGGCCGGAGTTCGTCGGCGTCGGCCTGCTCACCAGCTACGCCGGGTCGTACGTCGGCCATCCCAAGTTCGACGGCCTGCTGGAGACCCTGAACGACCGCGGTGCCTTCATCCACGTGCACCCGGTGCTGCCCGCGTGGTGGCCCGAGGGCGAGATCCCCCTCCGGCCGTCGGTCCTGGAGTATCTCTTCGACTCGACGCGCCTCATCACGAACCTGCTCCTCACCGATGTGCCGCGCCGATTTCCGCGGATCCGGTGGGTCTTCTCGCACTGCGGCGGCGCGATGCCGGTCGTCGCTCCGCGCATGGTGCTGGCCGAAGGCATGCCGGAGCTCGCGGCCGTCGCCGCGCAGGGCGTCCTGCGCGCGCTGGCGGCGTTTCGCTATGACACCGCCCTGTCCCACACCGCCGCCGACCTCGGCGCGCTCCTGTCCTTCGTCGACGACTCGCGGGTCGTGCTGGGAACGGACTTCCCGTTCTCGTCGCTCGACGAGGTGGCCGAGCGCTTCAACCTCTTGCGCGAGTATCTCGGCGACACGCATCGCTCGGCCGTGCTCAGCGAGAATGCCCGCGAGCTCGTCGGCGACCGGGGGCGGACGCGGTGACCCGGGCCGGCGGCTGGATGGTCAGCGCCCGGTAGATGGCCGCCTGCTCGGGGCTCAGCGGCGTGGTCTGGGTGACGGTGCCGGCCGAACCGGTGAGGGTCACCTGGGCCACCCGCCCGAGCTGCCGGTTGATGGTCCGCCAGGTCTGGCCGCAGGACTGCTCGGCGATGCGGGTCAGCAGCAGGGCCAGCCACCAGATCAGCACGTGCGCGCGGATGCGGTGTCCCGAGCTGTGGGCGGCCGCTCCGGGCAGCAGCCACGCCTTGAGGCCGCGGGCTTCCAGGAGGTTCTTGTAGCCCAAGGCGACGTCTTCGGCGCTGACGTGCGGGTCGGAGGTGGCGATGAGGTACTTGCCGTCGAGCCTGGCCTCGGCCTTGACCTTCGCCAGGTCCACCTTCAGGCGTCCGTCGGGCCGCCGGATCAGCCAGCGGCCGAGGGTGGGGTGGTCGCGTAGCGCGCACTCGGCCAGCACGCGGCCGGCTTCGTCTCCGGCGCACTGGTCGGCGATCCGGGCCAGTTCGGCTTGGATGTGGACGATCGCCTCGTCGCGCTGCCGGCGGTCGCGCTGCGCCTGATCCGGGTCGTGGCAGACGACGAACCGGGCGTCCTGACCGTCGATGCGGACCTCCCGGACGCGCAGATCGTCGCGGACGTACCGGTAGCGGCCCGAGCGGGACAACACCGCCTCGACGAGGCGGTTGCCGTCGCACATACGCATCCCGGCCATGTAGTGATCGCCGGCGCGACCCAGGCCGGCCAGGTCGTCCGCGCCGGAGAAGCCGCGCTCGACCAACGTGATGACCCGGCCCGGATGCCGGTCCAGCAGGTCGTCGCGGACCTCGGCCGGGACGTAGCCGGCACCGGCGCCGCCCGGCCAGCACCAGCAGCGGACCGGGATGCCTTCCTTGGTCGTGGCCAGGCCGACGACGACCCGCTCCCCGTCGCCGCAGGCGAACTCGATGGTGTCGAAGAACAACGGGTCGAGCCGGTCGGTCACGGCGAGGAACAGCGACTCCTGCACCCGCGCCTGCGTGTCCGCGTCCACGAGCAGATCCATCGCCCGGCGGACGTGTTCATCGTCCATTGTGGATAGTCCCGGCACGGCGGCCTCCTCGCGCACCCATTCCGCGGCCGGCAGCCCGCTCGTCGGGGCCACCGCCCGGTGGGCGACCAGCGCGAACAACACCCGTTCCAGGTTGGCGGTGAACCGCCGCGCGCCGGTGGCCGCACGCACCGCCGCGCCCACGTCGAGGCGGTGCCACAGCGCGTCGAGCAGCCAGGTGGCTCCGATGGTCCGGACATCGACGACCTCCAGCGACGCGGCCCTGGCGGCCGCACCCGCCGGCGCGGCACCGGCCGGATCGCCGCCGCCGAAGTGCCTGCCGATCGACGCGGCCAGCCGCTGCAGCCCGGCCACGTCAACCTGGTCCTCCCGGCCCAGATTCATCAGTACGTCCGGCTTGATCTGCCCGTCCACCCGCCGGTTGTGGGCCAGGGCGACGTAGCGCACCACCGCGCCGTCGGCGTTGGTCCGCGAGGTGAACCGCAGGAACATGCCTACGACCAAACCATTCTTGACCTGCTAGCACAAGGTCAAGATACTGAGTCGTGTTACTACATGTTCATCCTTCCGAGCCGCCTTGCGGCCGTCCGACACCGCTCTGACCAGCGGTGATCCTAAACTGATCACTCCCGCGTGTGTACCAAACCGTGGGCCCCGGGCGCAAGGAAACTTCGTAACGAACCGAGCGGAGGCCCTTGCGATCCACCTCACCACGGTGCACCCTGAGGGACAACTTATCCGGCTGTCAGACAGCCGGGCAGGTTGACAGGTCCGGAGGCACCGCGTACCCCGCGCTTAGCAGGTCTTCGGTCCCGAGCAGAGGAGAGCAGCGATGCGTGCAAGGAACTTATGGCGCGGCCGTGTCGCCGTGGCCATCGGGCTGGCGGGGGCTCTGGCCCTCGCGGCCTGTGGCGGAGCAAGCGACTCGGGCGCAAACAGCTCGGGCGAGATCAAGGGAAGCATCGACTTCTGGATGGGCGACCCCATCGGGGACGCCCAGCAGCCAATCATGCAGAAGCTGGCGGACGACTACGCCGCCGCACACCCGGGGACCAAGGTGAACCTCCGGTTCCTCGGTAAAGACGCACACCAGACGTACCTGACCTCGATCGCCGGCGGCAGCGTCCCCTGTGTCGCGCTCATCGGCAACACCTGGACCCCCGAATTCGCGGCACTCAACGCCCTCGAGGTCTACGCCAACGACCCCAAGACGCTGCAGGGCACCTACGTGCCCGGCATGATCGAGTCGACCATCTTCAAGGGCAAGTCGTACGCCGTTCCCTATGACACCGGTGTCCGCGCCCTCATCTACCGCAAGGACATGCTCGAGGCGATCGGCAAGACGGCGGCCCCCGCCACCTGGCAGGAGCTGCGCGAGGACGCCCTCGCCATTCAGGCGAAGAACCAGGGCGTCAACGGGTTCGGCATCATCGGCGGCGCGCACTGGTACTACCTGCCGCTGATCTGGAACTGGGGCGGGGAGATCGCCAAGCAGAGCGGCGACAAGTGGGTCTCCGAGGCCGGCTCGACGCAGTCCGTCCAGGCGTTCCAGTTCTACTCCGACCTGCTGACCAAGGATCGCCTGTCGCCCGCCGGCGCCTCGGCCTGGACCGCGGCCGACGTCGACAAGTCCATGGGCCTGGGCCAGACGGCGATGATGGTCGGCGGATCGTGGGATCTGCGGACCATTCTCAAGCAGAGCCCCGACCTGGAGGGCAAGCTGGCCACGGCCGTCCTGCCCAAGGGCCCGGGTGGGAACAACGACACGTTCGCCGGCGGCAGCAACCTCGCCGTGTTCCGCGAGTGCAACAACAAGGCGGTGGCGAACGACTTCGTGAAGTTCATGATGACCAAGGAGAACCTCGTGCCGGTCACCTCGAACCTGGGCCTGCTCCCGGCGACGAACGACGCACTGGCCCAGGAGAAGGCCACCGGGTCGTTCTCCGCCCCGCTGTTCAAGGCGTACGCCGAACAGGCCGACCACACCCGTTCCATTCCGCCGGTGGCCACTTGGGGCAAGGTCGAAGGGGCCAACTCCATCGTGAACGCCATGCAATCGATCATGAGCGGCAAGAAGACGGCCGACGTCGCCATGAAGGAACTCGCGGACCAGGTGAACCAGGCAATTGGTTGAGAATGTGAGGACCACGATCCGTCGCGCGGCGTCCTCGGCCATCCCGAGGGCGCTGCGCGCGCCGCGCTTGCCGCACCGGCAGCAGAGCTTCGAGAAACGATTCCTGCCGTGGGCCTTCCTGGCGCCTCTGCTCGCGGTGATCGTCGGCGTGGTCGGATACCCCGTGGCGCGCACGATCTGGCTGTCGTTCTTCGACGGTGAGTACCTGCAGAGTGGACCGTTCGTCGGGCTGCAGAACTACCGCGACATCTTCGCCGACCCGAACTACACCGCCGCGCTGCTGCGCACGACCCTGTTCGCGGCCGCGGTGGTCGTCACCACGATTCTGCTGAGCCTGGCCATCGCCCTGGTCCTTGACTCCGCACCCCGCGCGGCCAGGGTGCTCAGCGTCATCGTGCTGCTCCCGTGGGCCATGCCGCGGGTCGCGTCGGGCATCGTCTGGAAGTGGCTGTTCGACGACCAGTACGGCGTGGTCAACTGGCTGCTGGTCAACTGGTTCGGCCTCGACTCCTTCAAGGGCTACTCCTGGTTCAGCACGGGTACACCGGCCATGGTGGCCATCACGATCGCTGTCGTCTGGCACTCGGTCCCCTTCGTGGCGGTCTCCCTGTTCGCCGGGCTGCGCGGCACCCACGGTGAAGTGGTGGAGGCGGCCCGGGTCGACGGCGCCAGCGCCTGGCAGATCCTGCGACGGATCCGGCTGCCGATGATCCGTCCCCTGCTGGTCGTGATGACCACGATCTCGACCATCTGGGCGTATCAGTCCTTCGACCACTTCCTGGTGATGACCACACCGCCCGGCGGCCCGGACCACTCGACCGAGGTGTTGTCCCTGCTGACCTGGCTCGAGGCGTTCGCCCAGCTCGACCAGGGCTCCGCCGCGGCCATGGCCGTGGTCCTGTTCCTCATGCTGGCCGCGGTGAGCGTGCTGTACGTCCGGCTGAACCGAGAGGACGTTCGATGACGTCGCTGTTGCGCCGTGGTGCGCTGTTCCTGCTCGTTGCCGTGATCGTGGTGAGCAGCCTGTTCCCGTTCTTCTGGATGCTGGTCACGTCGGTCAAGCCCGACAGCGAGCTGTTCACCCGCACCCCCCGGTTCATCGTCACGTCGCCGACCGTGGAGCGGTACACGCACCTGCTCGACGGCAACATCCCCACCCAGTTCCGCAACTCCCTCATCGTCGCCGTGGCGACGACGGTGCTGACCGGCCTGATCGCCCTGCTGGCGGGCTACGCCCTGGCCCGCTACCGGCTGCGGACCCGGCACATCCTCACGGTTGTCATCCTCGTCACGCAGTTGCTGCCGCAGACCATCCTCGTCATCCCGTTGTTCACGCTGTTCCGCAACGCCGGCCTGCTCAACACATTCCAGGGGCTGACCCTGAGCCACCTGGCTCTGACCGTGGGCCTGTGCACGTTCATGCTGCGCTCGTTCGTCGTGGAGATCCCATACGAGCTGGAAGAGGCCGCCCTGGTCGACGGGGCGAGCCGGCTACGCGCCGTCTGGTCGATCGTGTTCCCGCTGGCCTGGCCGGGGCTGGCGGCGAGCTCCGTCTACGCGTTCATCACGTCGTGGAACGAGCTCATGTTCTCGGCGACGTACATGCAGCGGCCCGAGATCGAAACGCTCCCTGTCGCCCTGCAGCAGTACTTCTCCAGCTACTACACCGACTGGGGCGGAGTGATGGCGGCGAGCGTGATCTTCACGATCCCCGTGGTGATCTTCTTCCTCGTCGTGCAGAAGCGGCTGATGCAGGGAATGGCATCGGGCGCGATGAAGGGTTAGAAGCGGAACAGCGACGCCTGGAACCGGTAGGAGTCGCCGCGGTACAGCTGGCGGCCCACGTCGAAGCACTGATCGTGCTGGTCGAAGGTCTTCTGGTAGCCGACCAGCACCGGATCGCCGGGCTCGAGGCCGAGCACCTTGGCCTCCCGCGCCTTGACCGCCTCCGCCGCGAGCTCGTAGTCGCACCGGCTGGCCGCGATGTCATACCGGTCGCGCAGCACGTCGTAGAGCGACTGGCCGGTGAAGTCGACGTCCTCGATGCCGGGCACCCGGGCGGCATCGAGGCACGAGTGGTCGACACTGAGCGGCGAGCCGTCCAGGAACCTGACCCGGCGCAGGTCGACCACCGGCTGGGCGGCGTCGATGCCCAGGACCTCCGCCTCGGCCAGGGTGGCCGGGCGGACCGCGGCCCGCACGACCCGGGACGTCGCCTCCATGCCGCGCTCGCGCGCGACCTCGCTGAGCCCGCGCAGCCGGTTGGGCTCGTGCACGAGCCGGTTCTCGCCGACGAACCAGCCGCGCTGCGGCGACGGCAGGATCCGCCCGGCATCGGCCAGGGCGCTGAGCACCTGCCGCAGCGTGGCCCGGCTGACCCCGAGCTCGGCGGCCAGGGTGCGCTCGCCGGGCAGCCGGCTGCCGGCCGGGAACTGCCCCACGGTCAGCGCTTCCTGGAGGGCGCGGTAAGCCTCGACCGCGTTGTTGCGGCCCTCCACCCGAGCTGGGGAGACCTTGAGGTCGAGTGCCTTCGCCACGGCTGCCACTCCTCGGTTCGTTGGTGTGCGCTGCATCCTAACGCCCTTGACACGCACGACCCCGCCCTTCCAGACTGGTCTACTATACAGACCAGTTGGCTACGAGAGGGCGACATGACAGACGAGAGCATCCGCGAGCCGCAGGTCCTTCGATACCGGGACCTCGAGCGGCGCACGTGGGGCGACGAGACCACCGGACGGCTGTGCGACTGGTTCTACGCCGACGACGCAACGATGAACCTCAACATCGTCGGCATGCCGCCGAACGGTTCCGCGATCTCCTCGCCGGAGCACCCCACGGTGTTCGGCGCCGACGAGCTCTTCTACGTGCTCGAAGGGCGCATGGTCCAGAGCAACCCGGTCACCGGCGAGGTCTTCGTGGTCAACCCCGGCGAGGCCATCTTCTTCCGCAAGGACACCTGGCACTACCAGTGGAACCACAGCAACACGCAGCTGCGGATGCTCGAGTTCTTCCAGCCCGCCCCCAAGGCCGGAACGGGCGGCGCCTACGCGCGTGCCCAGCCCCCGCTCGACGGCCCGCCGAAGCAGGGCCAGGACGAGCTGCTCGGCAACTGGCCGATGGCCCGCGACCTCCCGCGCGAGCGGACCACCTGGATGATCCGGGAGGCCGACATCCTCTGGCGGATGGAGGGCACCACGCGGGGCCGCGAGATCCTCGTGGGCATCCTGGCCAGCACCGAGCACCTCACCGGCGGGAAGATGTCGTTCCTGGGCGGCCAGCGCAGCGACGTGTACAGCCACGGCGCCGACAAGGTGATCTTCGTGGAGTCGGGCAACCTGCACGTCGAGCTGACCGGCACGAAGAAGTGGGTCGAGCTGGACGCCTGGGACGGTGTGCGGATCCCGGCCGGCACGCCGCACTCGTTCTACAACATGAGCCACGAGCCCGCCACGTGCCTCTTCTCGGTGGCCGGCGAGTACCGGCCGGGCTGCGTTGCCTGACATCGCGGTCGGCGGCGGTCACGACACCATCGTGGCCGCCGTCGACTGGGGTGGGACCTGGATCCGGGCGGCCGCCGTGTCCGGCGGCCGGATCGTGCGCAAGGACCGCCGCGCCAAGCCGGCGAGCCTGGCCGAGCAGTACGTCACCGTCGCCGAGATGGTCCTGCACACGACCGCGGACCTGGCCCGGCCTCCGGCGGCGGTGGGCGTGGGACTCGCGGGCGTGGTGCAGGAAGGCATCGTCGGCACCGCCGTCAACCTCGGTTTCACCGACGGGACCGACGTTGCGGCGGCGCTGCACCCGCACCTGCCGCTGCCCACCTATCTGCTCAACGACGCGCAGGCCACCGCGCTGGGCGTGGCGGCTCGCTGGCCGCACGGCACGACCGTCGTCCTGACCATGGGCACCGGCATCGGCGGAGCGGTGATCAGGGACGGCTCGCTGGACCCCGGGCTCGGCGGCGCCGGCGACTTCGGCCATGTGGTGGTCGACGTGTACGGTCCCCGCTGCCCCTGCGGCGGCACCGGCTGCCTCGAGGCGCTGGTCTCCGGACGGGTCCTGGCCGAAGCCGCGGGCGCGCTCGCGAAGGACGGGTTGAGCCCCCTGCTCGCCGCCCGCGCACACAGCGGGCGCGCCCTGCACGCCGGAGACCTGCAGGACGCCGCCGAGAACGGCGACGGCCAGGCGGTCGGCGTGCTCGACCGGTCCGCGTTCGCCCTGTCCGCCGGCCTGCGCACGATCGTCGCGACGCACGATCCGCAGCGCATCGTCCTTGCCGGGGCACCCCTGGCCCCGGACACGTGGTTCGGCCGCGCGGTGCGAACCCACTGGGACCGCACCCGGCCGCGCTGGGCCCGCACGGAGCTGCACCACGTGCGCGACGACGAGGACGCGGCACTGCTCGGGGCGGCGTCGCACGCACTCGACAGGTTCACCGCGGCTTTGTAGCGGCTCAGCCCGGCTCCTGACGAACTTCCCAGCCGATCCATCGTGTGGCAAACTGCAACTGGTTCATGTACTAGACCAGTTCTCTTGAGAGGCCAGGTCAATCCCCATGACGTTGTCCAACCGTTCGATCGTCGTCTTCGCCTTCGACGGCTACCAGGAGCTCGAGTTCTGGTACCCGGTCCTGCGCGCCCGGGAGGAGGGGGCGGAGGTCAAGGTCGTCGGTCCGGGGGACGGCCCGTGTGAGAGCCACCTGGGCTACCCGATCCTCGGGGACACGGTCCCGGACGAGGTCGTGTCCGAGGACGTGGACGCACTGGTCGTGCCGGGGACGGTGACCGGCCGCCCGGCGGCCAGCGACGAGCAGGTGGCGCTCCTGCGCCGGTTGCGCGCCGCGGAGGTGCCCATTTTCGCCAGCGGCTCCGGCGCCCACCTGGTCCGGGAGCTCGTCCTCGACGTCGATCCCGACCGCGTCGCGGTGGACGCCGACGCCCTTCCCTCCCTGTTCACCCGGCTGCGGACCGAGCTGGCCGGCTGAGCCCCGCTCGCCGACGTCGAAGGAGCATTCGTCATGCAGATCTTCCGTACCGTGCTCGGTGACGTCCCGGCCGAGGAGTCGGGCCGCATCCTCACCCACGAGCACCTGCTCTACGGCTACCCCGGGGCCGAGCTGGACCACCGGACCGTGTTCGACCACCCCGCCGCCGTCGAGCGGGTCAGCGATCAAATCGTCACCGGCATGATCCCCAACGGCTACAACACCCTCATCGACATGACCCCGGCCGAGGTCGGCCGCCACCCGCAGTTCATGGTGGACGTCGCCAAGCGCACCGGCATCAACGTCGTGGCGATCACCGGGTTCTTCCCGGAACGCATGGGCGTGCCGTACTACTGGCGCCGGCAGACCGTCGAGGAGCTCACCGACTTCTTCGTGCGTGACCTCACCGAGGGCATGGTGTTCGCCTGGCAGCAGACGCCGTACAAGGCCGGCGCCATCAAGATCGCCACTGGTCAGGAGAGCGTCTTTCCCAAGCCGAGCCCGGTGGGCGCGTACGGCCGCCACGTCCACGAGGTGGAGGACCGCCTGATCCGGGCGGCCGGCAAGGCGGCCATGGCGACCGGCTGCGGCATCAACACCCACATCGACCCGATGGACTTCGAGGTCACGAACCCGGGACGCGAGCAGCTCGAGATCCTCGACGAGGTCGGCATGGACCTCTCCAAGGTGATCATCGGCCACGCCTTCGTGCCGCCGCAGGTCAACATGATGCGCGAGGTCCTCAAGATGGGCGCGAACGTCCAGTTGGACCACATCGGCATTCCCTGGCGCGTCGGCAGCGCGGAAGAGCTGGACGAGGCGATGGCCAACGCCCTCATCGAGCTCATCGAGGACGGCTACCTGAACCGCATCGTCCTGTCGTTCGACCGGTGGTTCTTCAACCCCCGGGCGACGGTCACCGAGACCGACCCGCAGCTGGAGAACGAGAAGGTCAACCTCAACTACATGTTCACCAGCTGGGTGCCGCGCCTGAAGGCCAAGGGCGTCACCGACGAACAGCTCGACCAGATCATGATTCACAACCCCCGACGCATCCTGTCGATCGCGGTCTGACGGAGGACTGAATGGAACTGCAGAAGGCTCGAGTCGCCGTCCTGGCCGAGAACCTGTACCAGGAGCTGGAGCTGTGGTATCCGGTCCTGCGGCTGCGGGAGGCCGGTGTACGGGTCACGATCGTGGGCTCCCGCGCGGGCGAGGTGTACGCCAGCAAGCTGGGCTACCCGGCGGTCGCCGAGGTCGGCATCGCGGACGTGTCGCCCGACGACTTCGACGCGGTGATCGTGCCCGGCGGGTTCTCGCCCGAGTACCTGCGCCGGGAACCGCGCTTCGTCGAGTTCGTCCGCGCCCTCAACGACCGGGCCGCCCCGGTCGCGGCGATCTGCCACGCGGGATGGCTGCTGGCGACGGCGGACATCGTGAAGGGGCGGGCCGTCACGTCGGTCCCCGTCATCAAGGACGACGTGATTCACGCCGGTGGCGACTGGCGCAACGAGGCCGTCGTGGTCGACGGCAACCTCATCACCTCGCAGCTGCCCAACGACCTGCCCCAGTTCCTCGCACGGATCCTCGACGCCCTGGCCGGCAGCGACGCGAAGGGCGGTGACGTCCCGGCCGTCGTCCGTGATGCCACGCCGAGCTCGGCGGTCTACCGCGCGGCCGCCGTGGTGAAGAACCGTGCGGCCGGCCCGGGATCGGCCAACTACCGGGCGTACGCGGTGGCGGGCGAGTGACCGTCGCGCTGGTCGCCGGCGGCGCCACCGGCATCGGACGGGCAACCGTGCGGGCCCTGCGCGCCGCCGGCACCGACGTCTACCTGGCCGACGTCAATGACTCGACGGCCCGGGAGGTGGCGGCGCAGGAGGCCCCGGGGCGGATCGTCGTGGGGCACCACGACCTGGCCGACAGGCACGCGCCGAAGGCCGCCGTGGACGCCGCCCTGGAGGCATTCGAGCGGCTCGACCACGTTGTCGTGACCGCCGGCCTGCACGTCGTCGCTCCCCTGGAGACCTTCGCGTTCGAGGCGTGGGAAGCGACCATGGCGGTGAACGTTCGGGCGCCCTACCTGCTGGCCCAGGCGGCCGCGGCGGCGCTGGCGGACAGCCGCGGAAGCATCGTGTTCACGGGCTCGACCGCGGCCCACCGCGGCAGCCCCGGCACGTTCGCCTACGCCGCGTCCAAGGGTGCACTCATCAGCCTGACTCGATCGCTGGCGGTCGAGCTCGCGGGCCGCGGAGTTCGCGTCAACAGCGTGTGCCCGGGGTGGATCGACACCCCGTTCAACGATCCGTACTGGAACGCCCAGGCCGACACCGACGCTGCCCTGAACGGCATCGTCGCGCGGGTGCCGCTGGGCCGGCAGGGCGATCCGGAGGAGGTGGCCACCCTCATCGTGTACCTGCTCGGTCCGGGCTCGGCCTACCTGACGGGACAGTCCGTGATCATCGATGGCGGCCTGCTCTCCGCCTGAACTACGACAGGGCGGCCGGCCGGGGACGGTGGTTCGACACCACGAGCCCCCGGGCCGTGCCGCGCGCGTCGGCGAGATGGTTCAGGCTTCCAGGCGATGGCCGATGCGGTCGAGGGCCTCCGCGCCCCAGTACGTGCTGAGCTGCGTCGCCAGGCCGCTGGCTGCCCGCACGGTGGTGACGAGGTCGACGAGCAGGTCATCGCTGGCCGCCCACAGGTAACACTGGCCGGTCTGGCCCCACGCGTCCTTCTCCAGCAGGACCCGCTGGTCGTCGGCGCTTCCGGCGAACCGGTGCCGCTGGCCGTTGCTGTCCGTGGGCCGCTCCTCCAACCGTGTGCCGAGCCCCGCCCAGGCGGCCGGGTCGAAGCTCGTTACCGGTGCCCGGAGCGTCCGTTCGCCGCACATCGCCTGGTGGTCCCAGATCCGGGTGTACACCAGATCCGAGAACGAAGCCGTGAGCATCGTCCACTCGTCGGTGGGCTCCAGGTCGTCGAACGAGATCATCACGGGCGGGTCGTCGCTGCCGTCGAGCATGACCGCCCAGAAGCAGACTCCCTGATTCTCGATCATGAACGGCAGCAGCTGACGCTCGGCGACCAGATCCCACTCGCGTTCCTGGTCGGACTCGTCGCCGGGCCAGTACTGCTCCATCCGGCCCAGCTCGTGGGCCGCGTACACGCGGTCCTCGTTGCTGAACGCGCGCAGCGTCTCCTGGCCGGCGGCGAGTGAATACCACTCCCGCACCGATGCGGGCAGCGGGAAACCGCGCGCAGCGGCGAACCGGTCGATGGCCACGACGGCGTCGGGTGAAATCTCCGCGGTTCGCCCGGCCAGGGCCAACGAACGCGCATGATACTGCAGCTGGGACAGCATATGTGGAACGCTCCTGAATGCCTTGTGTACGTTGACGCGATGCGATCTTGAAACGCGCGGTGCATCGTACAGAGGCGGTTCAAGGGCAGGCCGGGCCGAAACAACTCCCGCTGACGTGACCGCCCGGCGAGGGTGCCGGAGGTCCTGCCTCACCCCAGGGGACCGAGCGCTCGTCCAACGACCCGCCACGTGACGACTCGCCTGGTCCCCTACCCTTAGCCGGATGATCAGCACCGAGGAGACTCTGCCGGGCACGTCGCCTGCTGCGACCCTACAGCGGCGGCGGTGGTTGACAGTGCTGCTGTGGCTGATCATCGCGCCGTTCGCGGTATGGGCGGCGGTGCGGGTGTTCGGCCTGGAGAGCGGCTACCCGACCATCCAGCTCCTCGCCTTCACCCCGTACGTCGCGGTGGTCTCGTTCGTGCCGCTGGCGCTCGCGGTGCTGACGAAACGGATCTGGCCGGCGGTCGTGGCTGCGGGGGTGGTGGTCGCATTCGCGGCGTGCGTCCTGCCGCGCTGGATCGCCGACACCGACGCCGGGGCTCAGACAGGGCCGACGCTGCGGGTGATGACCGTCAACATGCTCTACGGCCAGGCCGACCCCGGCCAGATCGTGCGCCTCGTCCGCGACGGCGCCGTCGACCTGCTCGCCGTCCAGGAGTACACCGCCGAAGCGCGTGCCGCACTGCATGCGGCCGGGCTGGAGGAGACACTGCCGGACGCGGTCACCTACCCGCGGGCCGACGCGGGCGGCTCGGCCGTCTACAGCCGCTTCCCGCTCGCCGACAAGGGGTACCGACAGCTCGCCGGCGGCTTCATGCAGGCGCACGGCAGAGTACAGGTGCCGGGCGCCCCGGAGGTGTACGTCGAGTCGGCGCACCCGTGCGCCCCGATGGGCCGCGTGACGGACGCCTGTTGGCACGCCGATCTCGCGGCGCAGCCGGCGGCGACCCCGAACGGGCCGGTCAGCGTGCTCATGGGCGACTTCAACTCGACCCTCGACCACGAGGCGTTCCGCGGGGTGGTGGCGAAGGGGTACCACGACGCCGCCGACACCGCCGGTGCCGGGCTGTCCACGTCGTGGCCCTACGACAACCGGTGGTACTTCCCGAGCGTGACGCTCGACCACATCCTCGCCGACAAGCGCGTCGGAGTGCGGAAGGTCGTGATCCATCGCATCGCGGGGAGCGACCACCGGGCCGTGTTCGCCGAACTCGTGCTCCCGAAGGCCAGCGGCTGACCCGCGCGGAAAGATTCCTGACGGCCCTGCGAACTGCCCTGATCCTGGCCCGGCTCACCCAGCAGCCGTCAGCGCAGCGCCTCCACCGCGGTCTCGATCACCGTGTCGGGCGGGCTGACGACGTCGGGCACGACGCCGGCGCCCTCCCAGTTGGTGCCGGTGATGCTGTCGACGACGTAGGCCTCGGGCAGGTACGCCAGGACCGTCGGCGCCAGCCGGATCGGCGTGATGTGATCGGCGGCGCCGGGCGTGGTTTCACCCACGACGGCCACCCTGCCCCGTGCCTGCAGGTGATACGCGAGCGCTTCGCCGGACGAGAACGTGCCCGGGCCGACGAGGACGGCGACCGGCTGCCGCAGACTCGTGCCGGACGGCAGGGCGGGTGTCCACCACTGGCGCCGCCGGTCCGGGTAGACGACCTCGGACAGCTGCGTCGGCGTATCGCCGAGCAGCCGGCCGGCGATGTGCGCCACCGTTGCCGGGTCGCCGCCCCCGTTGGCGCGTAGGTCGAGCAGGATCCGGGCCGAGCCGTGAGCGAGGGCGAACGCGGCGTCGAGATACGGCTGGGCGAGGCTGACGGCGTCGAGGTCATCGACGCTGATGAGGCAGGTGCCGTCCGCCAGCCGCCGCACCTGCGAAACGCACGCGGCCCGAGCCCGGACCACGTCCGGGTCGGGATCCGGCCACCCCGGCGACACGGTGTCGGGCCGGCCGGTGCCGCCGGGCTCGAAGGTGAGCGCGAGATGGCGGGAGACCGTCCACGCACACTGTTCGATCGCCACGCAGTCGGCGCCGGTGACCGGGGTGTCCACGGCCCCAAACCGTTCGGTGAGCACGGCGATGAGCGCGTCGCGTCGCGCGCCGGATGGCATCAGCCGCGGCAGCCAGCCGGTGAGCCGCTCGACGAGGTCATGCACCAGCAGGACGTCGGACATGACCGAACGGTAGAGCAGCGGGTCCGCGTCCAGCAGCCTCGACCGCTACGCCCGCAGCGAACCGGCTTCGCGCCCTGCACCCGCATCCCCCGCGCCTTCCCCCTGAACGCCCGGACGGCGGCAGATGTGTGCGGCCCTCTCTGCCAGCGGTATCAGTGGGTGTCTGCCGCGCGTGTGCTCGTTCGTGGTGTGGAAGCTCCGCGGCTGCGCCGTTGCTTGCGGAATGCGGACGCTCGTGGCGCTGGGGACTACCGGTGCCGCCCGCCGCGGTGGCGCGGCGGGTCGGGCCGCGATGGTCAGGTTGCGCGTCGTGCGGCGACGATGAGGAAGTTCGGCAAGTGGACGTAGGCGTCGATGCCGTCGGGGCCGTCGGAGGCGACGTCGGGGGCGAGTCCGGGCTCGGCGATCTCGGTCAGGTGGCAGCCGAGGCTGGTGAGCTGGTTGAGGTAGGTCGAGAGGGTGCGGTGGAAGTCGACACCGCTGGGCCCGGGGATCTCGTACTCGGCGAGGTAGCGGTGCGTGCGGTACTCACCGTGGTCGCGCCAGGCGGTCCACAGCTGTTCGAAGCAGGGGTGGTTGACAGTGAACACGAACAGTCCGCCGGGTTTGAGCGCGTGCACGCACGCCTGCATGGCGCCGGTCCAGTCCGGGATCGCGGGCAGGACCATGCTGGCGACCACGGCGTCGAACGGTGCGCCGAGGTCCGGCAGGGCGCACAGGTCGGCCTGAATGTACCGGATGCCTTGCGGCGCAACGGTTTCCTGCTCCACCGCGAAGTCGAACAGGGACTGGCCGGGCTCGACGCCGACGGTCCGGGCGCCGCGCCCGGCCAGCATCCGGCTGAGGTAGCCGTTGCCGCAGCCCGCATCGAGCACCCGCCGCCCGGCCACGTCGCCGAGCATGCGCAACAGGATGGGGTTGATCAGGTGGCGCTTGGCGAAGTCGCCGTCGTGCGCCATCTGCTCCAACAAGGTGCGGGGCATCGTTCCCCAGCGTCGGATGGCCATGTCGTTGGTCCACTCGGTCACGATGTGCTCCCTCTGGTCCTTGTCATGCTGATGAGTCTGGTGGGCTCACCGAGCTGTGTCATGCGGCGGGTTCCTGCGTCGCGGACTCCGGTGGTCGCGGTCCAGGCGGCGTCCGGCGGTTACCCGGCGAGCAGTTCGACTGGGATGTTGCCGCGTGTGGCGTGGGAGTACGGGCATACCTGGTGAGTGGCCTCGATGAGTTCGCGACCGGCTTCCCGGGGCAGGCTTTCCGGCAGCTTCGTCCGCAGGGTGACTTCGAGACGGAAGCCGCCTTGCCCGTTCGGGACCAGGCCGACCTCAGCGGTGACCGACATGCCGGAGACGTCGATCTTCTTCTTCTGCGCCACCAGCTGCATCGAGGTGGCGAAGCAGGCGGCGTAGCCGGCCGCGAACAACTGCTCGGGGTTGGTGCCGTCGCCGGTGCCGCCCAACTCCTTCTGGAGGGCGAGCGTGACGTCCAGCTTGCCGTCCGAGCTGAAGGCGCGGCCGTCGCGGCCGGTGGCGGTCGCGACGGCGGTGTAGTGGCTCATGTCCTGCTCCTCTGGTAGACGGACCGATCGGTTGACTGCATTCACCGTATGGAGATCAAAGACTGCTCTCCATGGTTCTAGGTCTTCGATCCATGTCTGATCGTCTCGATCGGTGCCGTCGGGCGATACGATCTGGAGATGGACGTACTCAGTGACGCCATCCGCGTCATGCGCACGGGGCGGCCACATTCCGCCGAGATCCGCAAACGTGTCCCGTGGGGAGTGCGGGCCGAGCCGTTCTCCGGGGCCGGCTTTCACGTGGTGCTGGAAGGGACGTGCTGGCTGATCCCGCCGGAGGGCGCGGCGATCGCGCTGGGTCCGGGCGATGTGGTGTGCCTGCCGCACGGTTGCGGGCACGCGCTGGCCGACAGCCTGTCCAGGCCGCTGGCGGGCGCACCCTCGGCCGCCCTGCCGGAGGTGGTGCCGAGTGCCGACGACGGCGAAGGCGCCGCCACGATCCTGTTGTGCGGCGCCTACACGCTCGACCAGACCCGGCCGCATCCACTGTTCCAGGAACTGCCCGAGGTGATTCACCTGCCGGCTCGCCTCGGCCACCGCTCGCCGCTGCACGCTGCCGTCAACCTGCTCGGCGACGAGATCGCCAACCCCGGCCACGGAACCGAAGCCGTCGTTTCGGCGCTGCTGGACATGATGCTGCTCTACATCCTGCGGGCCTGGCTCGCCGACCAGACCGAGGGCGGCCCGGCCACCGGTTGGGCCGCGACGCTGGCCGACCCCGCGATCACCGCGGCGCTGCGCCACATCCACCAGGAACCCGCCCGGCAGTGGACGGTCGAAGCGCTGGGCGCGAAGGCCGGGCTGTCGCGGGCGGCCTTCTCTCGCCGGTTCACCTCACTGGTCGGCAAACCACCCCTCGGCTACCTGACCTGGTGGCGGATGACCTTGGCAGCGCGACTGTTGCGCGACAGCAACACATCGGTGCAGACCATAGCGCAGAGCGCCGGATACACCTCCGAATTCGCCTTCGCCAAAGCATTCAAACGGGAGCAAGGCCTGGCCCCTGGCCAGTACCGCCAGCACTCGCGAAGGTAATCCCGGCGCGCGTTACCTGCGGCAGATCGTGCACTCATAGTTGATCTATGCTCGGGCGCGATGAACAGCGTTCGGCCACCGCGGAACGGCGGATGGCGGGCCGACGACGATCGGCGCTTGCGGGCTGAAGGGTGGGGCAGTGGAGGTCGACGAAGCTGAGTTGGCGGCGCTGTACACAACGCTCGATGCAGATGTCGCGGCGGCCGTGGCCAGCTTTGAGTTGCCGTCGGTGCGTATCCAGCCAACCGAAGCGTGTGACGCGGACGCTGCGGTGACCCGGTTCGGGGGTGTTCCACTCGTTGGCATGGGCTTCGCGTGGCCGACGAAGGACGACGGCCGACCGCTGAGTCTGATCGGCCAGTGGCGTTGCGACGAGCTGAACCGGTGGATCGGCGAGCAGCTCCTGCCGGCCGACAGCCTGCTCTGCTTCTTCTTCGACGTGGAGGAAGAGGCCGGCTGGGGCCTTACCCCGCAGGACGTCCGGGGCTGGCGGGTCACTGTTCACCGCGCCTTCGGATGGCCGGAACCGCAGCAGAACCCGATGCATCTCGACTGCCAACTCGTCTCCAACGGCAGAGAACTCACGGCGGCCGGCTACCGCGACCCACGCGTCCCGGATCTTCAGGCTGACGCCGCAGGCTGGCAGCTGCTGTGGCAGGTGGACACCGACTTGCACGGCCTCGGGATCGAGTGGATGTGGGGCGACATGGGCAAGCTGTACTTCTGGATCCGCAGTGAGGATCTTGCCATCGGCCGCTTCGACCGGGTCTGGGTTCTCCTACAGGGCTGAGGCCGAACGTCTCAACTCATCGGCTGCACGCGCAGCCGTAGGATGCGGTCGTGGTGTCGTTGCTGTCGTTGTCGCTCGAGAGAGCGCTGCATGCGCGGTCCGCCGAGCAGGTGCGGGTGATCGTGCGGATCGACGGCGTCGACATCAGCCACGCCAACGGCGACGACGGCCCGGGCCCGTGGGATGCGCTGGTGCCGGTGAACCGTTTCGTGGCGACCGGCGACTTCACGACCGCGACGCTTGCCTGCTGCCCGAGCTGCGGCCCGGACTGCTGCGCGATCGAAGCGCGGGTCCGCCGCGAGGGCGACATGGTGCGCTGGGAGGTGGGTGACCGGCGCGGCGTTCGTCATGTGGGCGAGCGGCGCACGATCCTGTTCGATGCCGCGGCGTACGACGCCGAGGTTGCCCGCATCGAGGCCGACCGCAGCTGGGAGACGGCGATGCACCGGGCCGGGCGGCTCATCCTCGCCGGCCTTGCCCTGCCGTCAGGGATCGAGGGCGTGCGGGTCGGCGTGATCGGCACCGGAGAACTCGAGGTGTGGCTCGAGGAGCCGGACGAGTACCAGATCTGGGTGGACGTCCCGTGGGACCCGCAGCGGCCCGACGAGAGCGCCGCCGCGGTGCGGGCGATGCTCGCCGGACCCACCGCCGACTGGCCCGCGCGGTGGCACAGCATCAAGGGGGGCCGCGAGGACCCGCCGGCGTACGCCGGTCCGTCCTGGCGGCACTTCGAGTCGTAACGGAACAGCGCGAGTGGCGCCCGGCTTCAGCCGCCGTACGGCACGGTCCGGACCGCCATGGCGTTTCAGGCTACGCCGACGCGTGAACGTCGTTGAAGCTCTGGAAGCATTTCGGTCGTGGCGGGGTTTGGACGATGAGCGACTGGTGGGGCGGCGCGGTTGATCGGCCGGTGGTCTGTTCACGCAGCGCCCTGGTGGAGGTATCGGCAGTACTACCTGCAACAGGCAAGATTGACCGTCGTGGGACGCTGGGGCATGGCTCAGTTGAAGGTCACCTACGACGAGACCGTGAATGCGGCCTACATCTACCTCAAGCCCGGAGCCGAGGGCGCCAGAGTGGCCCGCATGTACGCGTGCGACCCGATCGGGGTCGACGGAATGATCAATCTGGACTTCGACGGATCCGGCCGCCTCGTCGGCATCGAGGTGCTGGCCGCGCGTACGAAGCTTGCACCGGAGCTGCTCGCGATGGCCGAGGACGTCACCGAGCCAGATCAGAGCGGCGAGTAGCGGTGCGGTGGGCGTCGACGCGACAGGGCGGGTAGTGGATCGTCGGGATCGGGTGGCCGGGGGTTTGCTGGGCGTGCACGCCGACACCAACGCCGCCATCGCGGGCGGGCTGCTCGGTGTCCGGGACGGCGCCTCCGCCATCCCCGCCGAGTGGCTGGCGTTGCCGCAGTACGCCGACGAGTTCGGCACCGCCGCCGACTCGCTGTGCGGCCGGTGACGGTACCGCGGCAGGAGGTGAACGGCCGTCAGGGCAGGTCCCGGCGCAGGATGTGGTTCAGGCCGAAGTCCGTCTCGATGGAGTGGACGTCGACGTAGCCGAGGCGGCGGTAGAAGTCGTGCGCGGTGATGCTCGCGCTGGTCTCCATGTGGTCGTAGCCGTCGGTCACGGCCAGCGCCTCGATGTGGCGCAGGAGGAGCCGTCCGATGCCGCGGCCAGCGGACGTCGGGTGGACGAACATGCTGTGGACCTTGTTGCCGGCGCGGGAGATCGTGCCGGTGATCCCGTCTGTTTCGGCGACGAACATCTGCCGTTGCGCGGCGAGTTCCTGGACGCGTTGCGCCGTGAAGTGGACGCACATCCGCTCGATGATCTCGCTCGGGTAGTCGCGGCTGTTGACCTCGCGCAGGCAGCGTTCGATGATGCCGGCCACGGCGTGGGCGTCGGCATTGTCGAACCTTCGAATCGTCACCATCGATCCATCGTGCCAGCATCAGGCGCCGACACGCCCGGGTTCGGCACGGACACTGCCGGTCGCCACGACCACCAGGGCCGGTAGGGTTCGGCGCATGTCCAAGCTGGCCGGGAGTCTGTCGGCGGTGTTCGCCGGGTACGCCGAGTACTGGCTCGGGGTGTCGCGGCCGGTGCCGGAGTTCCGGGTCGAGGTGCACGGGCCGGACCTGGAGCTCACGGTCGAGGTGGACGGGGCCGAGCGGCGGGTGGTCGGGCGGCTGTCCGCCTACGCGGTGCTGGCGCACCGGTTCTGGGCCGCGGTCCTGCCGCCGCCGGTGGTCATCCCGTCGCTGATCCGCGAGGGCAACGAGGGACGCGACTGGGCACAGTTCGACGACGAGCACGCCGGGGCACCGCTGCGGGAGGCCGCGGCCTGCCTCGAAGCGGCGGGCGAGCGGACCGAGGCGGCCCTCGTCCATCGGCTCCTGGCGGCCACCGACGGCGACTGGGGTGTCCCGCCGTGGACGAGCGACAAGGACTACATCGGCCATCACCAGGTGCCGGTGTCGTTGCTGGCGGAGGTCCGGCGCCGCAGCCCGGTCGTGGACCGGATCGCCGGCCGCAAGTCCTGGAACGCCACCGGTACCGTCAAGGCGCTGCAGGCCGGCGTCGGGGTGAGCGACCCGTTCGACCGGCTGGCCCTCGCGCACCTCTCCGCGCATGCGATCGGTGAGTGGATGTGGTCGGAAGGGCTCAAGCACGACGAGGCGCTCCGGTTCCTGCTGGCGTTGACGACCGACCCGGACGCCGCCGGCATGGTGGCGCTCGGCGGGGCCGAGGACATGGGGCTGGCGCTGGCCCGGCAGCGGGCGTACACGGAGGCGATCCCGTGGCTGACCGCCTGCATCGACGGCGACGTCCGCGTGACCGAGCTGGCCGCGGCCCGGCACGAGTGCCGGCTGGCGGTCGGCGACCCTGCCGCCGAGGACGACTGGGCCCTGGTCGAGCGGACCATCGACGCGCCGGACGCCAAGCGGAACCGCAGCGAGGCGTTCTCCGGTGAGCCGTACTGGAACGACGTCCGGTTCTCGGGCGGTCCCGCCGCCAGGCGCGCGGTGGCCCTGGCCCGGGCCGCGGAGGCCACCGCGCTGCGGGCCGCCGGTGAGGATCTGTGGCTCGTCGAGCAGGTCCGCCGGTACGGCCGCGATACCGCACGCAAAGGCATCGAGCGGCTGCTCAAGAAGCGAGCCTACACGCCCGGCGACGCCGAGGCCGCCGCGCTGCGCGCCCGCGCCCAGGACCTGTGCGAGCAGGCGTTGCGCACGGCCGGGCCGGAGGCGGCGGACACGACACCCACCACCGTGGAGGGCGGCAAGGACCGGGAGCGGTTCTTCCGCGCCAACGCGCTGTTCGGCTCGGTCGGCCGGGCTCGCGAGGCACTCCGCGACCGCGACGGCGCGCTCGCCGCCTACACCGCGGCCCGCGACATCGCCCTCGCCTCCGGCATCACCGGCGACTGGTGGGACGGCGACGTCCAGCGGGTCGGTAACGCCGCTTAGGGAACGTCGACGACATCCACCACCTCGCCTTCGTACGTCCACACTTCCGGGGGCGGGCCGAACGCGCGGCGAGCGGCCCGCACGGCCAGACTGGCGACGGCGGCGTTGGCGCCACCGCCGATCACCGCGCCGATGCCGAACGGCGCCACCCGGCCGAGCACGATGATGCCCTGCCTGGTCCCGTACTTGGTGATGAAGTTCCTGCCCAGGATCTTGTTGATCTGCCGCAACGTCTCGGTCGGCACCTTGGCGACGACCTGACGCCCCCAGTGCTGCCCCGTGCGCTCGGCGACCTTGCTGATGGTGGCGGAGCTGGTCCCGCCGAGCATGATGCCCATCACGATCGTCCGGCGGCGCTCCAGCTCGTCGATGGGGACGCCGTGGATCTCGGCGACCGAGAGCGCGAACAGGGCGGTCAGCTCGAGCGATGAGAGCACCTCGCCCGCCGACAGCGCCAGCGCGACCCCCGTGCCGACGCCGGGCGCGGCCGCGGCCCCGCCGACCGCGGCACCCGTCCCGGCCAGGGCGCTGACGTACATCCGCTCCAGGTTGCGGATCACCTGCGCCGGTGTCGCGTCCGGGTTCCGCTGGCGGGCCCGGGCGATGTTCCTGGCCACCAGCGAGCCGTGGACACCGATCGCCTTGTCCAGCACGTCGAGCACCCGTTGCCCACGTCCGGCCGCCGGAACCGGACCTTCGGGGGCATCGGTGTCCACATCGTCGTCGCGTGCCGTCATGGCCGAATCGTGCACGTCGGCCGGCGACAAGGGCACCGCCGAACATCCAGTTCTCCGCCATTGCTTCGGGCACGCGCACTCCCGCGGAAATATCCTGGTGCGGTGTGTCGGATCGGGTGGCGGCCGTTCGTAGACATGAGTGAGGGCGGCCGACAGAGGGCCCGCCGCACGAACCGAAGGGAACCGACATGACCGCGGTCTACACCTGGGACGTCTTCTCCACGCTCGACGGCTACGGCTCCTACGCCGAGCCCGGCGACTGGGGCGGCTACTGGAGCAAGCAGGGCCCCGAGCTGCTCGCGCACCGCGCCGCGCTGTTCGACACCCCGCAGCGCATGGTCTTCGGCGCCACCACCTTCCGGGAGAACGCCGAGATCATGTCCTCCGGCATCGACCCCCACACGCTCGACGAGTGGAACGTCCGGACGATGCGGATGCCGGCGACGGTGATCTCCTCCACGTTGCGGGACACGCTCGGCTGGCCCGACGCGACCATCGTCAGCGGCGACGCGGTGGACATCGTCAAGCGGCTCAAGGAGGAGTCCGATGTACCGCTGCGCTCGCAGGCCAGCCTGTCGCTGAACTGGGCGCTGATGGCCGCCGGCCTGGTCGACCGCCTGCAGGTGACGATCTTCCCCGTCATCTCCGGCCTGACCGGCACCAGCCCGATCCTCAAGGGCGCCGCCGACTTCGACCTCGAGCTGCTCGAGAGCCGGACCCTCGACGGGCGCACCCAGGAGCTCGTGTACCGGCCGACCCGCCGGCGGTGAGGTTCAGCGCAGCTGCGGCAGGAAGCGGTGCCGGGCGAGCGCCGCTGTCGTCTCGGCCGCGAGGGCGGCGACGAGCGCGGTGATCGCCAGGATGACGACCCAGGCCCAGATCCGGGCTCCCGGTGGGTGGCCGTAGGCGATCCAGTGCAGCCCGAACGTGGCGACCGCCGCGTACGGGAACGCGTACGCCCAGAACCCGGAGCTGAAGCGCAGGTGGCGGTACATGCCGATGAGCCGGAGCTGGACGAGGGCCGCCAGGAGCGTGTAGCCGGCGAGCCCGAAGGCCACGGCGTCGACCTTGCCGTGGGTGATGGCCAGGTACGCCAGGCCGGCGAGGGCGGGCGGCGCCGCCAGGATCGCCAGGGTGGGTTGCAGCTGCGGGGGAAGCGGCCCGCGGAAGTACAGCCGGGCCAGGATCATCGACTCGATGACGAGCCACGACACGAGCCCGAGGCCGAAGAACACCCGGGCGAGGCCAGGCCAGCCGGCGAGCGCCGCGCCGATCGTGGCGATGAGCCCTCCGGCGACCGTGGGCAGCACGTACCCGGGGTGCAGCTTGTCCATGTCGAGGCCGCCGGCGATCCACTGGCCGGTCATCCACCCGGCCAGCACGACCGTGATGATGGCGAACACCCCGAACAGCCACTGACCCGCCCCGCGGTCGTGCCGCATCAGGCCGATGGACAGCAGCATCCCGACGATCGGGATCAGCGAGATGAACGGTCCCAGCACCGGGTTGGTCAGTTCGGCGCCCCAGCCGCCGGCCCGCCGCGACACCTGCGTGACGTAGCCGATGAGCAGCGTCAGCCAGACCGCGGCCGCCAGTATGCACAGGATGTCGGACACGAGGGCGGGCGCGAATCCCAGCACCGCGGCGTAGCCCCAGCAGCCGGCAAGGCCTGTCAGCCCGTACGCGATGCCGAACAGATTCGGTGTGATCCCGACGCGTGGCTCATTCGTCCGTGCGTTCACCGCGGCACGCTACCCGCCGATCCGGCCGTTATGCCGGTGCCGTGGTTCTCGGGCATCAGTCGCAGCCGCCGGTTGCCGGCGTGCCCGCGACCCGGCCGCCGATTCGTTCGGGGAGACCGGTGACCGCTCCGACGACGCACGCCGGCACCGACTCCGGCACCGGCGCAGCGGCCGGTTCGATCCGCTCGATCACCAGCGCCGTGGCAGCGAGCGCGGCGAAGGTCAGCACGAACGCACCCACCCCGAGCACCGCCCGCCGATGCGACACCCGGTCATCGTGCCACCGATCCCCGGCGCTCACCGCCCGCGCGGCGGTCAGACGATCGTGGCGGGGAACCGCTCCCAGACCCGGTGCGCGCCCATCAGCCGCAGCACGTCCGCGAAGACCTCCTCGGCGGCATCGCCGGTGACGACGCCCGGTGAGCCGGTGACGCCGGTCGCGGTCAGCACCGTGGTGCCCGCGCCCCAGGCGCCGATCGCCTTGGCGTGCCGCCAGCACTCCTCGACCAGCAGCAGGACCCGCGGGTCGACAGCGGCGTCGGCGGGCTTGGCGTCGCGGGACGGGGGCGCGTCGGGTGCGGGGACGGGCGCGCCGGCGAGCAGCAGGGCGTCGAACTCGATCGACCGGCCGGTGGCGAACGTCCGCTGCACCGGCAGGCCGCCGGCCATCCCGCCGTGCGGTGCGATCAGCAGCGGCACCATGCCGGCGGCGAACACGGCCTCGCGGAGGGCTCGTACATCGGCCATGTCGCCTTCAGGGTCGACGACGACGCCGACGGTGCGGCCGTCCGGCGGCCACACGCGACCCACCTGTGACAGGGCGGGGCTCGGCGTCACCGCGGCCACGGGCGCGGCCGGCTGCGGGGCGGGCAGGCCCAGCCCGGCGGCCACCTGCGCGCACAGCACCGGGTCGATGTTGGCGAGGGCCTGCAGCTGCCGTTCCTTGATCGCCTGCTCGTAGCACTTGCCGAGCTCGAAGGTGTACGCGCGGACGATGTGCTCCTGCTCCACCGGCGACATGCTGGCCCAGAACAGCCGGGCCTGGCTGAAGTGGTCGTCGAACGACGCCGGGTTGGCGCGGATCTTCGGCGCCTCCGCGACGGTCACCGGGGTGTCGGAGAAGGCGTGCTCGGCGTCGCCGGCGACGAAGGGGTTGCCTCCGTCGAGGGAGTTCGGCCGGTACGGTGCGACCCCGGCGTGCACGGCCTGCTGGTGGAAGCCGTCGCGGAGCATGTCGTTGACCGGCGCGTGCGGCCGGTTGATCGGGATCTGCGCGAAGTTCGGGCCGGCGAGCCGGGTGATCTGGGTGTCGAGGTAGGAGAACAGCCGCGCCTGCAGCAGCGGGTCGTTGGTGACGTCGATGCCGGGCGGCAGGTGGCCCGGGTGGAACGCGACCTGCTCGACCTCGGCGAAGAAGTCCCGCGGCGTCTGGTTGAGGACCATCTTCCCGACCGCCTGCACGGGTGCGAGCTCCTCCGGCACGATCTTCGTCGGGTCGAGCAGGTCGATCCCGGCGAACGTCTCCTCCGGCGTGTCCGGGAACACCTGGACGCACAGCTCCCACTCGGGGTAGGCGCCGGACTCGATCGCGTCGTACAGGTCGCGGCGGTGGAAGTCGGGGTCCATGCCGCTGAGCAGCTGCGCCTCCTCCCACACCAGGGAATGCACGCCGAGCTTCGGCTTCCAGTGGAACTTCGCCAGCACCGTCTCGCCGGCGTCGTTGACCAGCCGGAACGTGTGGATGCCGAAGCCTTCCATCATCCGGAACGAGCGGGCGATGCCCCGGTCGGACATGTTCCACATGACGTGGTGCTGCGCCTCGGTGTGCAGCGACACGAAGTCCCAGAACGTGTCGTGCGCGCTCTGCGCCTGCGGGATCTCGCGGTCCGGGTGCGGCTTGCCGGCGTGGATGATGTCGGGGAACTTGATGCCGTCCTGGATGAAGAAGACCGGCATGTTGTTGCCGACCAGGTCGAACGTGCCCTCCTCGGTGTAGAACTTCGTCGCGAAGCCCCTCGTGTCGCGCACGGTGTCGGCGGAGCCGCGGGACCCCAGTACCGTGGAGAACCGCACGAAGACGTCGGTCTCCTTGCCCTTCCTGAGGAAGCCGGCCCGGGTCAACGTGTCCGCGGTGCCGTAGCCGGTGAAGACGCCGTGCGCGCCGGCGCCGCGCGCGTGCACCACCCGCTCCGGGATCCGCTCGTGGTCGAAGTGCGTGATCTTCTCGCGGAGGTGGTGGTCCTGCAGCAGGGTCGGCCCGCGCGGCCCGGCCTTGAGCGAGTGGTCGGTGTCGCGCAGCCGCGCGCCCTGCGCCGTGGTCAGGTATGCGCCCTGCTGTCCGTTCGCCGCGGCCGGCGCGCCGGTCTTCTCCCCCGTCGGCGTGCGCGTGTCGGGGCCACCCTGGTCCTGCTTCGCCGGCAGCGGCGGCGCCGGTGCCGTCGGCTCCTCGACCGTCGGCGTCCCGCTGCCCGGTGACCCGGGCACGTCGGGCGTCAGCAGGTCGGCCACCTTCTCTGCGGCGGCTTCGACGGCGTGCTTGACGGCCTTCGCGGGCTTGCTGGTGACCATGGCGTGTACCTCCATGAAGTGGACTCATGCAGGCCTTCCGCGCTACCCGGGGCAGGTCCGGACAAACGTCTCCACGGCCCGTTCAGTGCCCGGGTGGGGGTCCGAGGAGCTCGATCGCGTGCTGGGCCGCGGCGTGGCCGAGAGCGACGGGATCGATCGGTCCGGGCTCGGGCAGCCGGGGTGCCCGCGCCGGCTCGCCGACCGCCGCGGCGAACCGGTCGAAACCCGACGGCGTGGTGATCTGCAGGGTGCGCAGGGGTTCGTCGGCGCCGACGACGAACGAGTGCGGCAGTCCCGTCGGCAGCAGGACGAAGTCACCCGGGCCTGCCGGCAGCAACTGCCCGTCGCAGTGGAACTGCGCCGTGCCGGACAGCACGTAGAACAGCTCGTCCTCCTCGAGGTGCCGGTGCAGCGGTGGCGCGAAGCCGGGCGGATTGACGAACTCGACGACCGTGAGACGCCCCCGCGTCTGCGCACCGGTCGCCTTGACCGTCACCAGGCTGCCGAGGAACCACAGCGCCTCACCCTCGCCGTCGCGCCGCACGTACGGACGGACCTGTTCCGTGTCTGACATGCCCCACTCCATTCGTCATACCGCTGTCTAATGAATACGTTGCTAGTATGGCGGAACCATGAGTGATGTCAACGGCAAGCCGCGGCGGCGGTACCAGTCGTCCGTCCGCGAGGAGGGCGCCCAGCGGACCCGCCGGGCGATCGTGGCCGCGGCCGGCGAACTGTTCGTCGAGCGCGGGTATGTCGTCACCTCGCTGGCCGAGATCGGCGCCGCCGCCGGCGTCGCCCGGCCGACCGTCTTCGCCGCCTTCGGCTCCAAGCCCGCCCTCCTCAAGCAGGTGCTGGACCAGGCGCTCGCCGGCGACGACGAGCCCGTGGCCGTCGCCGACAGGCCGTGGTTCCGCCCCGTCTGGGACGCCACCACGCCCGGCGCGGTCCTCGACGCCTACGCCGACGCGTGCGTCGTCATCGCCCGCCGCGCCGCGCTGCTGTTCGAAACCGTCCGCAGGGCGGCCGACGACGCGCCGGAGGTCGCCGAGCTGTGGGACACCCTGCAGCGCAACCGCCGGGCGGGCGCGGCCATGGTCGTCAGGCACGTCCAGACGCTCGGCGACCTCGCCCCGCCGCTCGACACGGAAACCGCGACGGACGTGCTGTGGATCTACAACGACCCGGGCCACCACGCGGCCCTGGTGTCACAGCGTGGCTGGCCCGAGGACGCGTTCCGCCGCTGGCTGGCCACCAGCATGCGCCGCGCGCTCCTGCCCGGCTGACCGCTTCCGGCCCGTCCGGCGGTGCTCAGTGCGTGGGGACGTAGCCGGTGCGGTCCGCGTCGGTGATCTGGCGCAGCACCCGGGCGGGGTTGCCCACGGCGAGCGCGCCGGCGGGCACGTCCCGGGTGACGACGCTGCCGGCGCCGACGACGGCGCCGTGGCCGACGGTCACACCGGGCAGGATCGTCACGCCGCCGGCGATCCACACGCCGTCGCCGATCGTGATCGGCCTCGCCCGGCAGCCGCCGGCCTTGCGCTCGGCGAGGTCCAGGGCGTGGTCGGCGGTGTAGAGGCCCACCTTCGGGCCGATCAGTACATCGTCGCCGATCGTGATGGGTGCGCCGTCGAGCATGACGCAGTCGAAGTTGGCGAAGAACCTCGCGCCGACGTGGATGTTCGTGCCGAACTCGCACCGGAACGTCGGCTCGAACTGCGCGCCCTCGCCGACGGTGCCCAGCACCTCGCGGAGCAGGGCCTCCCGTTCGGCCTGCGGTCGCCCGTACGCGGCGTTGTAGGCGTTGGTCGCCAGCACCGCCCGCTGCCGGGCGCCGATCAGCTCGGCGGTGAGGTCGTCGTACATCGCGCCGGTGGCGATGTGCGCGAACTGCTCGGAAAGGCTCGCCATGGGGGGTCAGGCTCCCGGGCACGGGTTGACGTAGGTCAGCTGTGGCACGAGCGTCCTCCATTCGTGCGGCGACAACGGCTTCTGGATGAGCCGGCACGCGGCGACCATCGGGTCGCCGGCGACGTGCCGCAGGGTCGGTGTCGTGCCTGGCTGGGCGGGGTTCTTCCAGACGGCGATCCAGTCACCGATACGCCCGTTCGTCCGGTAGACGCGGACCTCGCGGTAGTCGTCGCGCTTGCCCATCAGCTGGAGTTCGCCGGTCGAGACGTTCACTGCCTGTATCTTGCCCGCCACGGCCACGGATGCCCATCGGCCGTCGTCTGTGAGGTAGACCGGCGACGCCAAGGGACCGCCGAGCGGGACGATCCGCTGCTGGCCGGTGGCGAGCCGCACGATCCGGAGGCTGCCGTCCCGTTGCCCGAGCACGGCGACCTCGTCGCCGACCGCGACCGAGTTGTACTGGCCGCCGGGCCCGACGTACACCGGTGGCAGGTGCCGGCTCCGCACCGACCAGTTCCCGGAGGCGTCCGCCAACACGTCGCCGTTCATCAGCCTTTCGCCGGTGGCGGTGACCCGCGGCGGATCCTGGGTCAGGTCCAGTAGCCGCGTGGTGTCGCTGGAATCGGATCCGAGCAGCACCGAATCGCCATCGTCGAAGTCGATCGTGTCCACACCGGTCGCCACCGTCCGCCAGGCCGGCGGGTTCGCGCCGAAGTCGACAACCGAGACGACACCACCGCTGAGGACGACGGCACGGTCGTCGTGACCGGGCACGGCCGCGGCGTCGTCGTACTCGATCGAGCGGGCGGGCGCCGTCCCCACATCGACCAGTCGGTCGCCGACGAAGACGAGCCGTGGTCCGGAGACGGAGACAGTGGCGTCGGTGTCCGCAGCGCCCACGTAGCGCGGGCGACCCGGGTCGGCGGGATCCCAGAGCGTGATGGCGCCGGCAGCCGACGTGGTCACCAGGACCTCACCACTGGCGTCGGCGTCGAGCTTGGCGGTGGGGTCCGCGAGCGTCGCCACCCGGGGCGGTTCGGTCGCGAAATCGATGACGCGGACGTGGGTGCCGTCCCGACCGGCGGCGTACACCCACCGGGTGGCGTCGCTCGCCGTCTCCGTCACGTCGGTCGCCAGGAGTACCTCGCGCGCCGGCCACAACCGGGCATCGAAGACGGTCAGCCGCCCGTCCGGGTACAGACACAGCAGCCAGCCGCCTGGGCCGATGCTGAGCTCGGCCTCCTCATCGATGTGGGCGGACTCCAGCCGTGGATTCGACAGTTGCCACACCAGGCGGGGCAACCGCTCCGACACCGCCCAGGCACCGTCGTTGAACATGTCCGACAGCCCTCCGGTGTCACCCAGCGGGACCGGACCGGCCGCCGACGTGTCGGCAGGTCCCCACGCGGTGCCACGGCCGTCAGCGTCGTTGAACATGAGCCACTGGTCGCCTTCGACGATCTCGTTGGCCGCCTTCCGCCAGGTCAGCACCTCGCCCGTCGCGAGCAGGTCCAGGACGGAGCCGAGATCCAGCTTGGACGAGTCGTCGGAGTCCAGCTTCGCCGCGGCGGCGCGCAGCCGCAGCGCCGTCATCGGATCGGACTCCTGCAGGGTGTCCGCCTTGTCGATGAGCTCGGCCGCGTCGTCGCTGTCCTCGGCCGCGATCGCCGCCTCGAGACGGTCGCGGGCAACCGGGAACGACACCGTCACCAGCAGCGCCGGCAGCACGAGCATCGCCACCGCCGTGACGCCGAGGCGAGCGGCCCGTCGCGGTGGCGGGCGCTCACCGCGCAGGATCGCGCCGACCTCCGCGCCCGTCTCCACCAGCCGCCCGTAGCGGCCGGGGCGGTGCCCGGCGGCGAGGCGCTCCAGCAGGCGGGCGTGGCGGAACTGGTACACCGAACCCAGCTGCCGCAGGATCGCCCGCTCGTGCGCGTCCTCGAGGAACATGAACAGCCGCCACGGCAGCCGCCGCCACAGGACCAGCCACCCGTGCGCGATCATGTACGACACGCTCGGCGCGCCCGAGCCGAGCAGCACCGCGCCGAACGCGACCAGCGCTGCCCACGGCGCCGCCTCCAGCGGGGAGTCGGTCGACATCCCGGC
The DNA here is from genome assembly GCF_050936335.1 of Dactylosporangium sp. CA-152071. NCBI lineage: Bacteria > Bacillati > Actinomycetota > Actinomycetes > Micromonosporales > Micromonosporaceae > Dactylosporangium > Dactylosporangium sp. CA-152071. The sequence continues at coordinate 1,572,663 of NZ_JBNJMZ010000002.1, forward strand.
GAACTGGACCAGCGACCCGCTGCTCATGCCGGACGTGACCATCGTGAGCAGCGCGTCGCCGAGGCCCGCGGTCACCGCGCAGCTCAACGCGGTGACGGTCAGGCTGATCAGGTCGCCGCGCAGCACCGTGCGCGGGGTGAGCGGGGTGTCGGCCTCGACCGGCGTGGCGAACCACCGCCCGACACCGACCGGCAGGCCGACGGTCGCGCCGACGACGAGCACCGTCAGCAGCCCGGCGATGAGGCCGCTGCGCAGGTCGCGCTCGGACACCCCGGCGACCACGCCCAGTGTGAGCCCGGCGGGCAGCCCGAACGCCAGGCCCATGCCGAGCCCGGAGACCAGCCGCGGCACCAGCAGGCCGGGGCGGGGCGCCGCCCGGTTCGGCGTGGAGCCGCGGCCCAGCGCCAGGCCCTGCAGGACCACGCTGAGCGCCATGCCGAGGCCGGTACCGAAGACCAGCAGCTGGATGAGCTGGTAGAGCAGGCCGATCCCGCCGGAGGTGGCGCGGCCGGCGAAGTACCAGCCGGTCGCCGCGCAGACGACGAGCGCGCCGGCGAGCCCGTCGCGGGCCGCCGCGCCGACGAGCCCCGTCCAGCGCCGCCGGCCGGTCGCGGGCGTGTTCGTGGCGGTCATGCCGCGGGCCGCGTTGAGCCCGGCCACCGTGCCGGCCGCGAGCCCGATCCCGGCGCCGAACAGGGCGTCCGGCGCCGCGCCGTACCCGAAGGGCTGCACGTATGCCGTAGCGGCGGCACCCACCGCCGCGATCACGGCCGCGACGGACCAGACCACCACCCCGGTCGGCACCGCCCGCGCCAGGTGCCACCAGGCGAGGTTCGGTGTCGCGAGCCGCTCCTGCAGATGCGCCGCCAGGAACGACAGCGCCCGCTCGGCGACCGGCAGGCGGGCGGCCGGGTACACCGTCGGCAGGAGCCGGTCGAGCAGGTGCTGCTGGATCGCGGGGACATCGGGCAGCGCGCACAGCTCCGCCGGCGTGGTGTGCGGCCGCTCGTAGACGGCCCGGGCGAGCGCCGTCATCAGCGGCGTCGACAGGGCGGTGGCGAGCGGACCCGCCGGCTCCTGCCGCATCCGCTCGACCACCTCACGCCAGCGGTCGGCGTCGACCTGCTCGCCGGTGATGAACGCGATCGAGTCGCTGACCCGGATGGGCCTGATGACCGCCAGCGCGGCGAGGCGCAGCGGCGCGACGTCGGCGAGCGCGGCGTTGAACTCGGCCCGCCGGCAGGTGACCACCGTCTGCAGCCCGCCGACCCCGGCAACGTCGTTGAGCGCGTCGAACACGTCCGGCAGCAGCCCGGCGGGCATCTCGTCCAGCCCGTCCAGTACCGGCAGGACCAGCCGCTCGGCCACCAGACGCGCGGCGGCGTCCGGGCCGTACCGTGCGGCGTCGGCGAGCTCCGGGTAGTCCTCGACCAGCCGCCGCGCGATCCACTCGTGCAGCGTCTCCTGGTCGGCGCGCCAGGCGGCGAGGCTCAGCAGGACCGGCACGGGCCGCTGCACGGACACCGGGTCGTCGTCCCGGCCGGCCGCGGCCAGCACGAACAGCATCGCCACGGTCGACTTGCCGGCGCCCGGCTCGCCGAGGATGACCAGCTGACGGTGCTGCAGCCGGCGGAACGCGTCCACCAGCGCGGCGGCCGGTTCCCGTCCGGTCGTCTCGTCGACGAGGTTGCCGGGCGTGATGGTCAGCGACGCCGGCCGGCCGGGCACGGCGTTCTCCCAGCGCAGCTGCAACGGCCGCGGGTGGCGCAGCCGGCGGTCCCCGACCTCTTCGTGCCACTGCTGGAGGATCTGCCGGCGCAGGAACCTCGCGGCCTCCAGCAGGCGTTGATGGTCGGGCGTGCCCGGCCCGGTCGCCGTGACGGACTGACGCCAGGCGATCGCCGCGAACACGAGCTGCCCGAGGCCCGCGACCAGGCCGATCGTGTCCACCGCGCGACCGAACGGCTGCAGGCCCCAACCGACGGTGATCGAGCCTGTGACGACAGCGACGGTGGCCAGCCACCGCCAGCGCGGACGCGGCACTCGCCGTGGACGGGATGGGGACACGGCGTCATCATGTCGCACCGCGGCGACCCCGGCCACCCAACATCATCTCGGGCGCTCGTGAACGACGTCGATGGTCTGGCGGTTGACCTGGAGTCCACTCCAGGTCCTACGCTGCGCGACATGCGATACCGCGCTCTCGGCCGGACCGGCATGCAGGTCAGCGTCCAGTGTCTCGGCACCATGATGTTCGGCGCCGTCGGCAACCCCGACCACGACGACTGCGTGCGGATCATCCACGCCGCACTCGACCAGGGCATCAACTTCGTCGACACCGCCGACATGTACTCCGCCGGCGAGTCGGAGGAGATCGTCGGCGAGGCACTGCAGGGGCGGCGGGACGACGTCGTGCTCGCCACGAAGGTGCACTTCCCGATGGGTGAGGGGCCGAACCGGGGCGGCAACTCGCGGCGCTGGATCGTGCGGGAGGTCGAGGACAGCCTGCGGCGGCTGCGGACCGACTGGATCGACCTGTACCAGGTGCACCGGCCCGACCCGACCACCGACGTCGAGGAGACCCTGTCGGTGCTCACGGACCTCGTGCGGCAGGGCAAGATCCGGGCGTTCGGCTGCTCGACGTTCCCCGCCGAGGAGATCGTCGAGGCGCACCACGTCGCGGAACGCCGGGCGCTGCACCGGTTCCGGACCGAGCAGCCGCCGTACTCGTTGCTGGCCCGCGGCGTCGAGAAGGACGTCCTGCCGGTCGCCGCCCGGTACGGGATGGGCGTGCTCACCTGGAGCCCGCTCGCGTCCGGGTTCCTGACCGGCCGCTACCGCAAGGGCGACCCGATCGACCTGTCCGCCGGGCGGGCCGCCCTGAACCCGGCCCGGTTCGACCCGTCGCTGCCGGAGAACGCCCGCAAGCTCGACGTGGTCGAGCAGCTCGTCGCCGTCGCCGAGGACCTCGGCTGCACGCTGCCGGAGCTGGCACAGGCGTTCCCGATCGCGCACCCCGCGGTCACGTCCGTCATCATCGGCCCGCGCACGATGGCCCAGCTGGACGCCTCGCTGAAGGGCGCCGGCCTGACCCTCGACGACGCCGCCCTCGACCGCATCGACGAGATCGTGCCGCCGGGCACCGACCTGTACCGGGCGGACGGCGCCTGGCGCCCACGGTCGCTGACGGACCCGGTCCTGCGCCGCCGCCCCGTCGCCGAACGCGCCGCGGCGTAAACGGGGCGGCGAGCGGGAGGGCGAACCCGTTAGGCTGGCCGGCTGCCGTACGGAAGGCCGAGCGTGACGACTGACCCAGTAGCCCTCCCGCAGTTCTGGCAACTCGCGTGGCGGGACGTCGATCCCGCCGCGCGTCCCGCGTTCGACCCGGCCGGTGTCGCGGACCTGGTGCGGGCGAACGGAGCTCCTCCCGCGTAATGACGCCGCCGCGTGCTGCGCGGGATGCGCGGACGGCTTACGGTGGGATCATGAGCGACGGTCTCGCGGATCACTTCCTGCTGCTGGCTCTCGACGACGAGGGCAACCACCTGGTCGGCGACCCGGCGCTCGACTACGGGCTCGCCGGGGCGGTGCTGCTCGACCTGATGCTGGCCGGGCGGATCGACCTCGCCGGCGACCAGGTCGTGGTCACCGACGCCACGCCGACCGGGGACCCGGTCGCGGACGCGGCCCTGGACCGTGTCGTGTTGGAGAAGAAGCCGCGCAAGCCCGACGCCTGGATTCAGCCGCTGGCCGACGGGCTGCGCGGGCGGCTGCTCGACCGGCAGGTCGAGGCCGGGGTGCTGCGCCGCGAGCAGGACCGGGTCCTGTGGGTGTTTCCCCGCACCCGGTACGCGTCGGCGACCGGCACCGAGCCCGCCGCCGAGACCGCGGTCCGGCGGGACCTCGCCGCCGCCCTCGACGGTGACGGTCCCGTGCCCGCGCGGACGGCGGCGCTGCTCGGGCTCGTGCAGGCGGTCGACCTCGCGCGGAAGCTGTTCCCCGGCCGGGACAAGAAGGAGCTGAAGGCGCGCATCGACGCGATCGGCAAGGACAACTGGGCCGCCGACGCCGTCCAGCAGGCCGTCGCCCGCATCCAGGCCCTCATCGCCTCGATGACCGCCGTCTCCGTCGCCACCACGGTCATCACCACCAGCTGATCAGGCGCCCCCGCGGTCAGCCGCCCCCGCTGTCAGGCGCCACCGGCTGGTCGGGATCGGCGGCGTTTGCGGAGGCGGACCAGGGCCGGGATCCACGGGGCGGTGCCGAGGACCGCGAGCAGGGTGAGCAGGGGCAGCCGCCACCACCAGTGGATGGTCTCCGGCGGCGCGGACGGTGTCTGGGCGACCCACGGCCGGGCGGTCTTCGACCAGGCGAGGAACGCGTCGCCGACCGGGACGAGGCCGAGGGCGTACCGCTTGGTCCACGGCGTGCCGAGCGGCAGGCCGGCCAGCTCGCCGTAGTTGGCCAGGGCCGCGGCGAGAGGGGCGTCGTGCTGCACCTGGGCGGCGCCGATGGTGACCACGGTCGCGGAGAGGCTGACGCCGAGCGGCAGCGGCCCCGAGTCGACGTCCGCCGGGCCGTCCAGACCGGCCGGGTACTCGCGCACGGCGGGGCCGAGGCCGAGCGGGCGCACGACGTACTGGTCGCGGAAGCGCAGGTACTGCTCGCGGGCGAACGCCGGATCGATGTCGCCGAGGAACCGGTGGATGATGCTCTGCGACGTCGCGCGGGCCACCTCGAGGGGCTCGCCGGTGGCGGGGTCCGCGCGGTGCGGCAGCAGGCCGGTCCTCGGGTCGAGCCGCTCGCGGGCGCCGGCGACCCAGCGGGTGACGGTCGCGCCGTACCGTGGCGGCAGCAGCGCATCGTGCAGCCGTAGCGACGCGATGGCGACGGTCGAGTCCACCGGCCACGCCTGGCCCGGATACGCCTGCAGGAACGGCGACGCCGACGCGTCGAACGCGGTGCCGAGCGCCTCGGCCGCCGCCGCGAACCGCGCCTGCTCCCCCGGGTCGCGCTGCCCGGCGGGTTGCAGGCTCAGCACGCCGCCGAGCAGCCAGTTGCTCCAGCCCTGGTAGAAGACGCCGTACGGCGGGGTGAGGCTCTCGCTGAACGGTGCCTTGCCGGCGGGGTCGTCGAGGTGCCGCCACGCCCACCGGGCCTCGCGCAGCGCCGTCGCCCGTTCGCCCGCGGGGCCGCGCATGCCGAGCTCGACCCAGGTCAGGCCGTACAGCGCATGAAGGAAGAAGTACCCCTCCGGGTACAGCTGCTGCGCGTCCTCACCGGCGCCGTCGTCGAGCGCGGCGCGCAGGAACGCCAGCTGCCGCCGCACCCCGTTCGGCTCGCCGCCCGTGCCGCCGGTGGCTGGCGCGACCAGCCGGACCGCACCCACCAGCGCACACACGCTGACAACCACAGCGACGGTACGGCGTACCCACCGCAGCCAAGACATCCGCTGATCTTAGGAGGCGCCGTCCATACGCTTCGTCCCCGGACGACGCCGCGGTCAGGCGGGCAGGTCGCCGGCCCCGCGGATGGAAACTGTGACCGGGTGCGGCAGGAACACCCAGCAGCGGCCGTAGTGGTCGCCGCCGGGCCACGTCGACGGTTCGCCGGTCGGCAGGAACCCGACGGTGACGGCACGGCTGCGCATCAGGTCGCCGGGCATCGCGGTGTACGCGAGGGCGCGGTCCCGGCACTGGTCCCCGAACGCCGCGTCGCGGGCCGCCGCGGTCTCCGGAAACGCGGGCGCCGCCGACTCGGCCACGCCGGCGAACTCCATGTCGTGCGGCTCCGTGCACGGGGTCCGTTTCGTGCCGGCCCACTCGTCGTCGGCGACGAACCTGACGGCACAGTTCAGGGTCAGGTCGTTGGACGGTCCGTGACCGGCCGGGTCGCCGTGCACCGAGCCTTCGCGGTCCCGGACGCTGTCGATGTCCCCGCCGAGCGCCACCACGTCGCAGCGGTACCAGCGGGCGCCCGCCTGCCACTGCTCGGCCGGCGGGGCGAACAGCAGCAGCGACACGTCCAGCGTCCGCCAGTCCGCGCCGAGATACTCCCCCGCCGTCCGCCCGCAGCCGGCGAACTCGCCCGTGAGCTCGGCCCGTTGCGGCGGCGCGTCACGGCGGGCGAGGGCCTTCGGGACGTGCCCGACGGCGACGGTCTCCAGCTGGTGCGGCACCTCGCAGGCCACACTCTCGGTCGGGGTCGCCTCGGCGGTGAGCACGACGTGCAGCCCGTGCCCCTGCCAGCACGCACCGACCGCCGGATCCGGCCCGCCGCGTGGCGGTGCGGGCTCGGCGGCGGGCTTGACGACCAGCGACAGCAGGACCGCGGCGAGCGGCAGCCCGAACATGACCACGTGCCGCCACCGCCGTGCCAGAACCTGCCGCCACCGCTGCACCATCGGCAGACTCTAACGACCTGCCCACCGGGCGGACCCAGCGGTCTCAGAGCTGTCGGAGCCGACTCGTAGACTCGGCCGACAGCTGACAGTGGGGTGGAGGGCGTGTTGGACGAGCTTCCGGTGCCGGACCGTTTCCGGCCAGTGCTGACCGCGATCGTCGACCGGCTCGTCGCAGGCGACTACGCCGGTGTCGCACGGGACCACAGCCCCTACCGCGACGACCCGGACCACGACCTCGGCCTCTGGGCGCGGGAGTACCCGGCGACGTTCGTTCCGCTGCCGCCCGCCGCCTGGGAGCACGCCACCGCGCTACAACTCGACGACGGCAGCGGCTGGGCGGTGGACGTGTCCCTGTGGTCACGCGAGGAGGGCCTGAGCGACATGACCCTCAGCACCTTCATCCGTGAGCACGACGGCGACATCCAGGTCGACGTCACCGACCTCCACGTGCTCTGACCCCACCCGCCAACCGACGAGGATGCCAGGGCCGCTACCGACCGTCGCGGTAGCGGCCCTGCCGGTGGGTCAGGCGAACTGGGCGAGCAGCGCCGCCGGGGCGGGCTGCACGTCCGTGGCGGCGGGCTTGCTGATCGAGACCGGCTTGCCGAAGTCCGCGAACGTCGACGTCACCGTCGACGGTGGGATCTGGCCGGCGCCGGGCATCTTCACCGTCAGCGAGGTGACGTAGCCTTCGGCGCTGACCGTCGCCTCGAACGGCACCGACTTCGCCACGTCGCCCATCTGCTGGAGCAGGGCGGCGGCGGCTGCCGGGATGTTGCGCTTGGTGGCGTCGAGCGTGCCCTTGTACGTGCCCGTGCCGGTCCGCTCGACCGACACGATCGTGTCAGCGAGGCCCTTGACGTTGGCCGGGTCGTCCGGGCTGCCGAGGCCCAGCTTGCTCAGCGACGTCTTGGTGCCGTCGATGTACATCCACTTCTTCGGGTCGACGCCCGGGATCGGCAGGCTCAGCTTCAGGTACAGGTCGGTGCCGACGACGATGACATCGCCGTTGATCTGCTGCCCCTGCGCGGTGATGGTCATCGTGCCGCTGTTGGCCTTCTTGGCAGGGTCGCTGGAGCCCGTCAACTTGCTGCTGGCCATCGCGCCTGAATCGGTCGTCGACGTGTACGTCACGGTGACGCCGCTCAGTTTGCTGAACGCGCTGGTCAGCTCCGCGCGCGCGTCGGCCGTCGGTGACGCCGCGGCACTGGTCGATCCGTTGGCCGCCGGCGCGACGTCGCCGTTCTGGTTCTTGTCGCCGCAGGCCGCGGTGACGGTGAGTGCGCCGGACAGCGCCAAAGCAAGCAGGACATTCCTGCGGGACTTCATCAGTTTCCTCCCATTGGGCGGCTCCGTGCCGCCTCGGCGAGGATAGTCACGGCGCCAGCAGGCCGCCGCACCCGGTGCTGGAAGCCGATCCGGAGGCGGTCCAGTTCGGTCTGGGTGCCGATGTCGGGGCGGTGCTCCGGGCGCTCGGCGTAGTGCCGTACGACGGTGGCGAGGAACTCGCGGTCGACGTGGTAGGTGTACACCAGGACGTCCAGTTGCCTGGCTCGTCCGGTGCGGCCGCGGTAGCGCAGCGGCATGGTCCTGCGGACCGTCGGCGGCGGGCCGCCCGGGAACAGGTCATGCCAGTCGATGCTCCGGGAACCCAGGAGATACCGCACCGTGAGACCGGTCGGGGTCAGCCGTACCGACGAGTTGGGCAGCCACACAAGAGCCAGCGCGAAGACGGCCAGCACGGCGGCCTCGACCACGAGAACGGGGACGAAGCCCAGCGGCGTCGACAGACGCATCCGGTAGCTGTCTGGCACTCGCTCCGTCGGTATCAGATTGGCGGCCATCATCATGAACACGATGGTCGCGATGCCGCGGTACATCGGCGACTCAGCTGCCACGAAGGCCGGCCGATCCAGGTCCGCGGACAGTGTGAACGTGGCGGGTCGGGGCCGCAGGCGCCGGGTCAGCCAGAGGAACGTGAGGACCGGCACGGCGACCGTCGACGCGAAGGCGATCAACCCGGCGTACAGGCCGAGGATCCCGGGTTCGATCCGCCAGGTCAGCGGCTGGATCACGAACTTGTCCAGCACGACGTAGCCGGCCGCGGAGACGGCGACGAGGATGGCGGTGACCCGCCAGGCAAGCGTCATGCCCGGACGGTGGACGGCCGGAGACCGGGCAACACCGGCGAGCCTGCCGCGGTGAACGCCGCCACGGCAACGACGGCGGCGGCGGCGATCTTCCAGGCGAGCGACATCGCCAGAGCGTAGGCGCCCGGCCGGAGCGCAGGCACCCGCCGAACGGCTCAGAGCCGCTCAGGGGCGGTTTCGAGTCTCACCCGGGAGCGCCGCCGTGCGAGACTGAACGGCGTGGCCGCCCCGTGGATACTCCTTGCCTTCACGGCGATAGTGACGCTGGTCGGAGCCGCGCTGGCGACCAACTACCGTGACGTCGCCACGAAACATGTCCGGGCCGCGCAGGGGTGGAGTCCTCGCCTTCGTCGCAAACCAGCCGACCCGGCACCGTTCATCCTCCTCGACCGGATCCTCGGCTCCCTCTTCGCCGTTGTCGGCGCCGCAACGTTTCTCCTGACGGCGATCGACCTGATCGTCGGCCCCGGCCGCTTCATCGATTACGGCCCCTGACCGTCACCGCTACCGTTCTGCCGGTGCTGTTTCGGAGATCGTCGGTGTCCGGCCGACGGTCGCCCGGTTCGCAGGGCGTGATCCAGTGTGCTCATCAGCTGGGCGACACGGTTGCTGCCGGTCGGGGCCGGCGGGTAGCGGCGGAGCACGTCGATGAGCGGCGGTGTCGCGCGCTGCCGTGACCGTTCCAGCAGCGCGTCCCCGACCGCGGGGTCACCGCCCGCCATCAGCTCCCCGATGCGGGCGGCGCTCGCGGAGGCTCGCAGGATGTGGCCGACCTGGCTGGCCTGGGCGATGGGGTGCAGGTATGCGGCCGAGGCGGCGTCACCGGCGGATCGCGCGGCCAGTCGCGTGGCCTCGGAGGGTGCGGACCGGGCGGCTCGATGCGCGTCGAGCGAGGTGACGCGCTGCGACTTCGTCCTGTTGGCGCCGTTGATGAACACCCACGCCGCGTCGATCGCCGCGCGGGGGCGAGGATCGTCGGGAACAGACTGCTCGAAGATTGGCAGGACGTCCTCGGCGTGCCCAACCACGTACCGAGCCACGACGCGCAGCTCATCCATCGTCAGCTCGAAGTCTCCGGACACGGTGTGCGGGCTCTGTGCCATGCTCATGAATCGTATCCTTGAACAGTCGGTCGAGGCTCTGCGACCAGTTCTCCGCTTGCCTGCTCCGGAAACCCTCAACGGGCCTGGGAAGTGGCGGTCCTTCGTCCGTGAGGAGCTGGGTTCTGGCGCGTCTTCCGTTCACTGATCAGGCAAGATCAGCTTGTGCTGGTTGAGGTGAGCGACGCGGTCCGCACGCCGGATGGCGTGTCGGTGGTGTGCCGGGTTCCGTTCGGTCAGGCGAGGATGCGGTGGTGCGGAGATCCGTCGGTCTCGGCGGGGTCCTTTCACGTCGAGTGGACGATCAACGTGAATCCTGGGCTCCGAATTCACCGGCAGACCAGGTCGCCGGTCGTGGGCGTGACATCCTCTCTGGGTGATCATCAGCGCCTTGACAGAGCAGGACCTCGGCTCCTGCGCCTCGCTGTACGTCGCCACGTTCAACGCGCCGCCGTGGAACGAGTCCTGGCGTGTGGAGGACGCCACGCGGCGCCTCGGGGACTTTCTCGCGACTCCCCGTGCGCACGGCGTCGGTCTGCGAGCCGCGGACGGCGAGCTGCTGGGGTTCGCGATCGGACACCTGGAGCGCTCCGGAGCCGAGGACCACTTCCTGTTGCAGGAGTTGTGTGTACGGCCGGCACGCCAACGGCAGGGACACGGCAGCGCGCTGCTCGGAGCCCTGGCGCACCGCATGCCCGAGGTTCGTCACTGGTACCTGTTTGCGGTACTGGACCGGGACCCTCAGTTCTGGGTCGGGAAGTCGCGCAGGGTGCGGGTCTCGGTGGTGAGCAGGGGCAGCGGGGCGATGACGTACAGGGCGGCGAGCGCCCACATGGCGGGGCGGATGCCGAGCGTCGAGGCCAGCAGGCCGGCGGTCGCCGCGCCGAGGGGGACGGTGCCGAAGACGAAGATGCGGGAGGCCGCGGTGACCCGGCCGAGCAGGTGCGCGGGGACGAAGCTGCCGCGGAACGTCATGGTCATCACGTTCGACATCGTGGCTCCGGCGAGGGCGATGAAGGAGCCCGCCGTGAACAGTGCCAGGCGCCAGCCGTGGCCGCCGAGGGGCAGCAGCAGGACGAAGGGGGCGGCTGCGAGGTTCGCCAGCAGGTAGGTGCGGGCGCTGCCGAAGCGGCGGGACGCGCGGGAGGCGAGGACGGCGCCGAGGATGGCGCCGAGGCTGCCGACGCCGATCACGAGGCCCGCGGTCCCCGGTGGGGTGCCTTCGGCGCGGACCAGGAAGACGACGCGCAGCGCGGTGATGCCCAGCATCGCGAAGTTGGTCACCGCCGCGACCACCAGCATGGCCTGCAGGAGGCGTCCCCGCATGATGAAGCCGATGCCGTCGGCGATCTGGCGCAGCATGCCCGGGCGGTCGCCCGCGGCGGGGCGCGGCTCCGGGTCGGGGCGCAGGCCGAGCAGGCAGGCCGCCGACACCAGGAAGGTGCCGGCGTCGATGAGGATGCCGCTGACCGGGCCGGCTGCCTGGGCCAGCAGGCCGCCGAGGCCAGGTCCGGCGACGAGGGCGACCGACGCGCTGGTCTGCAGCTTGGCGTTGCCCTCCATGAGGTCGTCCGCGCCGACGAGATGGGGCAGGAAGGCGTTGAACGCCACGTTGGCGAAGACCCCGGCGGTCCCGGCGAGCAGCGCGGCCGCCAGCAGGACGGGCATGGTCAGTACATCGGTCCAGGCCGCGATCGGGACGGCTGCGAGCACCGCCGCGGAGGCGACGTCGGCGATCAGCAGGGTGCGCCGGCGCGGCCATCGGTCGACCCAGACGCCGACCGGCAGACCGATCAGCAGCCATGGCAGCCAGGTGGCGGCCGTGAGCAGGGCGACCAGGGCCGGACCGGCCTGCAGGGTCGTGACGGCCACCAGCGGGAGCGCCACCGTCGTCATCGCGGAGCCGACCGCGCTGGTCGACTGCCCGGTCCACAGCAGGGCGAAGTTCCGCGTCCGCAGCAGCCCACCCGCGGGCCGTACCGACGCCGGAAACGACTTCATGGACGGAGCGGCCGATGCGTCAGACCGTCGATCATCTGGGCAGCGTCACACGACGGGCCTGGAACGTCGACTGGTTTTGCAGCCAACCATGTGCGGCGGTAGCTGGTACATCTTCTGGATGCAACCCGACGGCGAATCGTGACTCCCCCGCCGGCGAACGCGTCAGGGTCGGTTGTGCACGAACCACGCGTCGCCGGCGGTCAGGGCGACGGCGACCTCCCACCGGCTCAGGTCGAGGTTGCCGGCGAGCCCCTTGAGCTGACCGGCCGCGGTCCATGCCTCGTCACCCGCGGCCGGGCGGCGACCCACCTGGAACTGCAGCATGGTGCCCCACGACGCGACCAGCCGGGCGTCCCACCGGTCCTGCCACTGCGCGAGGACCTCGGCCAGCTTGTACTGGTACTCCCGGGTCTCCGCCCCGTAGAAGTCGACCCAGTACGCCGAGCTGCGGACGTCGCCGGTGGGCAGCAGCATGAGCAGGACGCTGTCGGGCGTGTACCAGTAGCCGGTCTGCGTCACGAACCGCACGCTGTCCAGCACCCGGGCGTGCAGGTCGGCGTCGGCGAGCACCCCGTCGTACAGCGCCCGCTCCAGCGCCGGCCGCGGCACCGGCAGCGCCACGTCCGACACCAGGCCCGTCAGGTCGGCGCCGGCGATGCATCGCGCGTAGTCCTCGAGCTCGCCCTCAACGACCTCGTCGTCCTCGCCGTAGTGGCGGTACGCCAGCCAGGGCTCGGACGCCCGGGCCGCCTCGGCGAACGCGCGCAGCTCCGGCTCCGACGGGCCCGGCACGCTTTCGGGCAGCATGCGCATCGAATCGTCGAAGTCGTCAGTGACCAGGACCGGCCGGCGTCCGGTGACCGGCACCAGCGCCTCGGCCGCCTGCCACGCCTCGTGCAGCCGGTCCGGGTCGATGTCGGCGACGATGACGGTGCCCGACGGGCCGTGCCCGACCGGTAGCCCGGCCAGCGCCGTACCGACGCACGCCGCTTCGATCTGGTCGAGGTCATTCAGCACCGTGACAGTCTCCCCGATCAAGCCGCTGGTCGAACGATCGGATATCGCGGCCGGACGCCTGGATGAAGCTGCCTCAGTTCCGCCAGGAAGTCGTCGAAGCGGTGTTCGTCGGCTTGCTCGTTCTCGACGCGTGCCGTGAGGAACTCCACCAGCCGAGTGTCGCGTTTGGCGGCCGCCGCGAACGCCGCCGCCTCCAGCGGTCCGGTGCCTTGTGGCAGCACCGGCCGGAACCGCCCCCACCATCCAGGGTGTTCGTGTCCGGCGCGGATGTCCTGGGCCCAGAGGACGAACTCGTCGACGTCCTTCGCCGCCAGCAGGAACTCCGACAGTGGACCCGACACATCGGTGAGTAGGTCCGGCGGAAGCGGCTGGTCACCTGCCGGAAGTGGATACCAGTCTCTGCCGGCGGTCGTTTCGGCGGTACCGCTCAAGCTGTCATGGCGATGGGCAGTGACCGGATCAGGCAGCCCTGTCAACGCCACCGCGACCAGCAGCTGAATCCGCGGGTGTGAACCGGTTGTTTGGGTGTGGACGCTGAGCGTGCGGCGCAGGCCGCCGTCCAACCGTTCACACCGCTGGCCGGCTCGGACAAAGCCCGATGGCGCCAGGACGGTCTTGTGCAGCTGGCTCGCGATCCGGGCCGCCGTCCACGAAGCAGGCACCGCTCCATTGTCGCTCCTGCCGGCCGCGTTCGTGACCCGATCTGGGTAACCGCCCGGACGGCCTGCGGGGCCGCCCGGGCGGGAGGGGCGAGGAGCGGTCAGTGCACCGGCACGGCCGGCTGGTCGGCGTGGGCCGGAGGGTGGGAGCCGGTGCGGGACAGGCGGCCGGGCCACCAGGCGGAGCGTCCGATGTGGAGGGTCAGGGCGGGCACGAGCAGGCTGCGCACCAGCAGCGTGTCGATGAGGACGCCGGCGGTGACGATGACGCCGATCTGGGCCGAGGGCACCATCGGCAGGATGGTCAGGGCCGCGAACGTGGCGGCGAGGACCACGCCGGCGCTGGTGATGACGCCGCCGGTGACCGTCAGGGCGTGCAGGACGCCCGCGCGGTGGCCGAGCTGGGCGGTCTCCTCGCGGGCCCGGGTCATCAGGAAGATGGTGTAGTCGACGCCGAGGGCCACGATGAACAGGAACGTCTGCAGGGGCACCGCGCTCCACAGCCGCGGGTGGCCCATCGCGTCGAGGATGAAGCCCGCCGCGCCGAGCGCCGCCGCGTAGGACAGCACGACGCTCGCCAGCAGCACCAGCGGTGCCACGACGGCGCGGAGCAGGAACATCAGGACCAGCAGGATGACGGCGAGGACGAGCGGGATGACGACGAGGTTGTCGCGGCTGGTGACGGCGTCGCCGTCGGCCTCGTACGCGGTGTCGCCGCCGACGATCGCCTCCGACGACGGCACGCCCCGCACGGCGGCCCGCAGCCGTTCCAAGGACGCCAACGCAACGTCGCTGGTCGGTTCGGCGGTGAACGTCGCCTCGATGCGCACCCAGCGCCCGTCGGCGGAGCGCGTCGGTGCGCCGACGGTCGCGACGCCGTCGACGGCGCGGGCCGCCTCCAGCACGGGCGCTTCGGAAGCGGCCGTGGCGAGGACGACGGCGGGTGCGAGGGTGCCGCCGGGGTAGTGCCGTTCGATGAGCCGCTGCCCGGTGATCGAGCCGACCTCCTTGGTGAAGATCTCCGCGCCGGGCAGGCCGATGCTCAGGTTCGTGACGCCGAACGTCAGCGCGGCCAGCACCGCCGCGGTCGCGAGCCAGACCGTGCGGGGGCGGGCGCCGACGACCCGGGCGATCCGCGCCCAGACGCCATGGTCGGCGGCGACGTCCTGGTTCGCGATCCCCGGCGTGTACCGCGGGACGAACGGCCAGAACACCCACCGGCCGAACAGCACCAGCACCGCCGGCAGCAGGGTCGTCATCGCGCACAGGGTCGCGACAACCGCGACAGCACCCACCGGTCCGAGGCCGTGCGTGGCGGGCTGGTCGGCGGCGAGCAGGCACAGCAGGCCGATCGCCACCGTCGCCGCCGACGCGCAGATCGCCGGGAAGGAGCGGCGCAACGCGATCGCCATCGCCTCGTGCCGGTTCTCGTGCCGGCGGAGTTCCTCGCGATACCGGGCGATGATGAGCAGCGCGTAGTCGACGCCGACGCCGATGGCGAGGATCGTCATGATGTTCTGGCTCTGCAGGTCGACGGCGAGCCCGGCGTGCTTGGCGAGCAGGTAGACGACGCCGCCCGCGACCTGGCTGGCGACCGCCGCGGTCAGCAGCGGGATCAGCCACAGCACCGGGCTGCGGTACGTGAGCAGGAGCAGCAACGCGACCGCACCGACGGTGGCGAGCAGCAGGGTGATGTCGAGCCCTTCGAACGCGTCGGCGAAGTCGTCCTCCGCGCCGGCGGATCCGGTCAACGCGACCTGCAACCCGTCCGGGCGCTGCGCGGCGAGGCGTTCCTTCACCGGGCCGACCGCGGCCGTCTGCTCCTCGTCGGTGCCGGCGAGCGCGAACGACAGCAGCAGCGCCTTGCCGTCCGCGGCGGGCACCGGCTCCGGCACCGTCCCACCGGCGGCGTGCGCGGCGAACGCGGCCCGGTCCCCGGCGACCTTCGCCCGGTCGGCGTCGGTGAGCCCGGACTCACGGACGTACACGGCGACGGCGACCAGCGTGTCCGGCTCGGGGAACGCGGCCTCGGCGAGGGCGGCGGCGCGGCTGGCCTCCGCGGACGCGGGCAGCGAGCCGAGCGAGTCGTTGTCCTGCACGTCGGTGAGCTTCAGCGCGAGCGGGCCCAGCACCGACGCGATGACGACCCAGAGGGCCAGCATGAGCAGTTTCGTACGGCGGCCGGACGGCAGCCTGGACAGCGTGGACATCGCGGGTTCCTCCCTGGAGTGGCGATGCCTTCGATCCAACGCACCGCGCGCCGCGCGGGCAGGAGTGGCACGTCCCGAACCGTGGTGGTGATAGCACCACCGCCACCGCCGGGCGCGTGGGCGAGAATGGGACCGTGCCTGCATCCGAACGCGTCAAACGCGGACTGCTGGCGGGATTGCGCAGCATCCTGCTGGCGATCGGCACGCTGTCCACGAACATCGCCCTGCTCGTGCTCTTCGTCGTGTCGGTCGTGCTCACGGTCGCCGGCGTCGGCATCTTCCTCGTGCCGCTCGTCGCGGTCGGCGTCCGCGCCGTCACCGACCTGCACCGCCGGCTGCTGACGGAGTGGACCGGTGTCGTGATTCCGCGTCCGTACCGGCAGCGCCCCGCCGACGCCGGCCTGTGGCGCCTGTACCGCTGGGTGATGACGGACCCCGCGACCTGGCGGGACCTGCTGTGGCTGGTGTTGTCCGTGCAGGTGGTGGGGCTGCTGCTGATCACCCCGCCGGCCCTGATCGCCAGCGGCGTCGAGGGCGTGCTCGGCGTGCCGGTGCTGCTGTACTTCGTGATGGACTGGTACGGCTACGGCGTCTTCTGGCCCATGGACAACCTCGCGAAGGCGCTGGCGAGCTGGCCGCAGGGGGTCGGTATCCTGGCCGCCGGGCTGACGCTCACCCCGTACACGCTGCGCTGGTACGCGCAGTTCACCCAGTGGTTCCTGGCGCCGACGCGGGCCGCCGCGCTCGCCCAGCGGGTCGACCGGCTCACCCAGACCCGCACCGACACCGTCGACGCGCAGGCCACCGAGCTGCGGCGGATCGAGCGGGACCTGCACGACGGCGCGCAGGCGCGGCTCGTCGCGGTCAGCATGAAGCTCGGCCTCGCCGAGGAGCTGATGGCCCGTGACCCGGAGGCGGCGATGCGGCTCATGGCGCAGGCCCGCGAGCACAGTGGCCTCGCCCTGGCGGAGCTGCGCGACCTGGTCCGCGGCATCCACCCGCCGGTCCTCGCCGAGCGCGGCCTCGACGGCGCCGTCCGCGCGCTCGCGATCAGCGCGCCGCTGCCCGTCGACGCCGACGTCGACCTGCCGGGCCGCCCACCGCCGCCGGTGGAGTCGGCGGCTTACTTCGCGGTCGCCGAGGCCCTGACGAACATCGCGAAGCACAGCGGCGCGTCCGGCGCGCGGATCCGCCTGTCGTACCGGCGCGACCGCATCATCATCGAGGTCAGCGACGACGGCCGGGGTGGCGCCGACCCTGCCGCCGGCAGCGGGCTGAGGGGGATCGAGCGACGCCTCGCCGCGTTTGATGGCACCATGTCCGTGGCCAGTCCGCCCGGCGGACCCACCACCGTGACGATGGAGCTGCCGTGCGCGTTGTCATCGCCGAGGACCTCGCCCTCCTCCGGGACGGCTTGATCCACATCCTGCAGGCGTTCGACTTCGAGGTCGTCGCGGCCGTCGACAACGGCCCGTCGCTGCTGCCCGCGCTGCTGGAGCACCGGCCCGACGTGGCGGTCGTCGACGTGCGGCTGCCGCCCACCTTCACCGACGAAGGGCTGCAGGCCTCGATCGCGGCCCGCGCCGAGGTCCCCGGGATGCCGATCCTCGTGCTCTCCCAGCACGTCGAGCAGCTGTACGCGCGGGAGCTGCTCGCCTCGGGCGCCGGCGGCGTCGGCTACCTGCTGAAGGACCGGGTCTCCAACGTGGGCCAGTTCATCGACGGGGTCCGCCGCGTCGCGGAGGGCGGCACCGTCATGGACCCGGAGGTGATCGCGCTGCTGCTGGCCCGCCGCCCCGCCGACCGGATCGCCGACACGCTCACCGCCCGCGAACGCGAGGTCCTCGCCCTGATGGCGGAGGGCCGCTCCAACGCGGCGATCGCCGGCCGGCTGTTCGTGACGGAGAAGGCCGTCAGCAAGCACATCAACAACATCTTCAGCAAGCTCGGCCTCCCCCCGTCCGGCGACGACAACCGCCGCGTCATGGCCGTGCTCACCTACCTCGACCAACTCGCCTGACGCAACTAATCTATATATCTGGGGTGATGCTCTGCGGGGGAGGCGGCATGTGGTTCTATCGCGGTCCACGGTCGTTGCGCGGTGTGCTCTGGTTCTTCGGTGTCTGGATCACGTTCGCGACCGTCCTGATCGGGCTGGGCCTGTGGCTGACGTGGGAGGACACTCACGGCGGAGAGGCCATCGCGACCGTCCAGCGGGTCGACCGGTACCCGACCCTCCCGAGTGAGTTCGCCGCGATCGACGACGCCGCATGGTCGACCACCGATCAACTGCAGTGGCAGTACACGTCGGTCTTCGTGCTGCCCGACGGCACCCGTTGTGAGACGACCGCCCGGCTGTTTCCGGACGACCGGCGGGTCGAGGTCGGCGATGCCACCGAGGTGCACTACTCGCGCTGGCAGCCGTGCTCAAACGTGCAGCGGGCCGACCGGCCGCGCCCCGACATGTCCACCGTGCTCGGCGGGGGCGCCAGCATGCTGGGCATCAGCCTGGTCGTCTTCGTCATGACGATCGCATTCGTCCGCGCCCTCCCCGCCAGAGCGGCGGCCGGGGTGACCGGTCCCGAGGATCACGGGCCGGCCCAGTCCGCGCGGCGGCTGCCGGGCTGGCGCCCCTGACGGCTGCCCTATCTCGCGTCCACCAGGTCGTTGAGTGCGGCGGCGGTCGCGTCGTCGGCCGGCAGGAACGCTTCCAGCCGCAGCTCCGCCACGGTCACGTCGGTCGCGGTGCCGAAGTGGGTGAGGGTGGTGACGAGCCGCAGCTCGTGACCGGCTGCTCGCAGCCGTAGCGGCACCGCGAACCCGAGGTGGTCCTGCGGCACCTGCCGTGGCGGCGCGTAACCGGCGAGCTCTCCGGCGAGGCGGGCGAGCCGGTCGCTCGGGTTGCGTTCGCTCTCCGCCCGGACCCGGTCGATGACGTGCCACGCCCACTGGGCCAGGTTCACGATCCGCGGCGCGAGCCCTTCCGGGTGCAGGAGGATCCGCGGTACTGACACCGGCGCCGCCCGCAGCGACGGGGTGACGCCGCGGGTGATCGCGTCGAATCCGGCGTTGGCGGCGACGAGGTCGCCGTGCCGGTCCACGACGACCGCCGGGTACGGCAGGTGCCCGTGCAGCACCCGTTCGAGCGCCGCCCGGACCGTCCTGAGCTCGGGCCCGTCGAGGTCGCCGTGCGGGTACGCGGGCGCGAACCCCGCGGCGAGCAGCAGCTCGTTGCGCTCCCGGATCGGCACCTCCAGGGACTCCGCCAGCCGGATGATCATCGAGCGTCCGGGTGCCGACCGCCCGCTCTCGATGAAGCTGACGTGCCGCTGGGTGGTCCCGGCCCGTGCCGCCAGCTCCAGCTGGCTGACCCGCCGCCGGGTCCGCCACGTCCGCAACGCTTCGGCGATCATGCCTTCTGTCTACCGGTTCGCCGGCCGCCTGACGATTCCCTGCGGGGAATTGCCGGTAGGCGGTGGACGCAGCACAGTTCGGCGCATGTCCGATCACGATCTGCAGCAGCTCATCGACCGTTACGTCGCCGTGTGGGGCGAGCCCGACCCGGCCCGCCGCCGCGCCGCCGTGCGTGACCTGTGGACCGGCGACGCCGTGCACGTCCTGCAGGCGCCGCTGGAGATGCGCCAGGCGGCCGCCGGTCTCGGCTTCGGCCGGCTCGCGCTGGAAGCCCGCGGCCATGACGCGCTCGAGTCGCGGGTGTCTCGCGCGTACGAGGAGTTCGTCGCGCCCGGTGGCTACGTCTTCCGCGCCCGGGGCGACGCCGACCGCCTCCACGACGTGGTCAAGTTCCACTGGGAGATGGTGCCCGCCGGCGGGGGCGCCCCCGCCGGCGTCGGCCTGGAGATCCTCGTCCTCTCCCCCGACGGCCGGATCGCCGCCGACTACCAGTTCATCGAGGCCTGACCCGTCCCGTGCGGCCGCGATGGACCGACGGTCCTACGCGGCCGCGATGGACGCTTCCGCCGCGGCCTTGTCGACGCCGAGGCCGGCGAGGACGCCCGTGCCGTCCTCGAGCTCGAGCAGCGCGAGCAGGATGTGCTCGGTGCCCACGTGGTTGTGGTTCATCCGCAGGGCCTCCCGGAAGGTCAGCTCCAGGCCCTTCTTGGCGTGCGCGTCGAACGGGATGAGCGCCGGCACGGCGTCGGCGGCCGGCGGCAGGGTCGCGACGGCGGTCTCCCGGACGGCGTCCAGCGACACGCCCTGGGCGACGATCGTCTGGGCGCCGAGCGCGGTCGGGTCGGCGACCAGGCCGAGCAGCAGGTGCCCCACGCTGATGTGGTCGTTGCCTCTGGCACGGGCCTCCTCCTGCGACGCGACGACGACCTTCCGGGCCCGGTCCGTGAAGCGGCTGAAGCCCTGGCTGGCGTCGAGGTCGGGCGCCTCGCCCTTGGCGACGAACCGCTTCTGGGCCGCCTGCTTGGTGACGCCCATGCTGCGGCCGATGTCCGTCCAGGAGGCGCCGGAGCGGCGGGCCTGGTCCACGAAGTGCCCGATCAGGTGGTCCGCCACGTCGCCGAGGTGGTCGGCGGCCAGCACCGCGCTGCTGAGCTGGTCGAGGGCCTCGGGGTGCGTCTTCTTGATGGCCTCGATCAGGTCGTCGAGCCGGATCTGGCTGGTGGCGGGTTCAGGTGTCGTCATGCGTCAACCATAGGTTGACGATTCGGTTTGCGTCAACTCGGCGTTGACGATCCTGGTGGCCATTAGACTGCCGGTGTGACCGAAGCTGGCAGGCAGACGGGGAGCTACACGGACAGCTGGCACCGGCAACCGCTGCCCCCGCCGCTGGACGGCGCTCCGTGGCCGACGTCGGCGCAGTGGTCGGCGATCGCCGCCGTGTGGCTGCTGGCCGCGTGGACCGGCGAGGCGACGCCGGGCTGGCGCGGCGAGTGCGTCACCGGCACCGCGCCCAGCCGGGACGCCGAGCAGTGGCCGCAGCCGCCGGCGCTGGAGTCGATCGCGGCCATCGGCGGCTTCCCCACCGGGCTCGTCGCGGCCGAGGTCCTGATCAGCCTGGTCCAGCCGGCCCCCGGCCGCCCGTTCGACTCCGCCCGGCCCGAGGCCGACGTGGCCGCCGACGTCGCCGCGCTGCTGGCCGCCTGGATCCCCGCGACCGACCACCGGGCCGCCGTGCTGCTGGAGTACCTCGCCGGGCGGCTGACCGGGCCGTACACCGACCTGCTGCGCGTCTCGACCGGCGACGACGACCTGCACCTGCTGCACCGCGACCCGTCGCACGGCCGGACGCTGCGCCTGACCGTGTCCCCCGCGGCCACGACCGAGCCGCCGCCGGTGCTCGCCGCCGACGGCGCCGACGGTCCGCTGCGCACCCGGCTCGCGTGCCTGCTGACGCTGCTGAGCGCCGAACTGTGGGTGAACAACAACAACCCCGTGACGTTCCGGGTGTGGATCGGCCCGCGCGACACCGCCGACCCCGTCGCCGACGCCACCTCCTGGTGGACCCGCACCCGCGAGGAGCCACCCGACGAGCCGCCGCACCTGCACCCGGTCACCGTCGAGGAGCTCGACCTCGGCGTGTACACGATCGTGCGCAGCTCATTGCGCGACCTGTTCGACGACGACTGGGACGGCGTCGAGGAGTGGCCGCACGTCCCGCAGAACCACCTCACCCGGCACCTGTACCGCGACCTGCTCGACCTTCTCCTGACCCGCACCGCCGGCCAAGGCACCCCGCCGGACGTCCTGTACACCGGCTACCTGCCGATCACCGGCCGCCCCGACGACACCGAGGACGACGACTTCCTGGGCACCGTCATCTTCGTCGGCCCCACCGACGTCGCCGTCCTCGACCTCGACCTCAACTGCTGACCACCGCTCACTGACGGATGACCAGCAGCGTCCTCGCGCGTTCCCGGGCGACCGCGAGCGCCCGCTCCAAGGTGTGCGGGTCGAGCGCGCCGAACGTCTCGTCGAGCACCAGCACCTCCGGCTCCTGCAGGAGCGCCCGGGCCAGGAACACCAGCGACCGTTCGCCGTGAGACAGCTGCCAGCCGGTCTCACCGACGATCTGCGCGAGCCCGGACGGCATCCGGTCGAGCAGGTCGCCGAGGCCGAGTGCGCGGCAGACCGCGTCGGCGTCGGCGAGGTCGCCGGGCGTGGCCGGCCAGCCGCGCCCGATGAACAGATTGAGCGCGAGCGGGCCGAGCATCAGGTGGTTGTGGTCCGGCTGCGGGACGGTCAGCACCCGGCGGCGCCACCCGGCGGCGCCGACCTCTGCCGGCGTCGCGCCGTGCAGGCGCAGGATGCCGCTGGACGGGGCGCGCTGCCCGCCGAGCAATCCGGCGAGGGTCGACTTGCCGCTGCCGGACGCGCCTTCCAGCAGGATCCGATCGCCGGCGTCGACCCGCAGCGTGACCTGTTGCAGGACCGGCCGCTCACGCCCGGGATAGGTGTAGCCGACGTCCTCGGCCTCCAGCAGCGGGACACCGTCCGTCCCGTCCGGACACAGTGGACCGTCCTCTGTGGAGCCGCTGGGCAGCAGCGGACGCAGCGCGTCCCAGGCGCATCTGGCGTCGGCGACCCCGGCCAGGCCGCCCACCAGCCGGCCCAGCGCGCCGAAGGTGAACAGCACGCCGCCGGCCGCGGCGGCCACGCTCACCCGGTCCGCGCCCTGTGAGGCCTGCGCCGCGAGCAGCATGACGCCGGTCAGCGCCCAGCCGCGCGGCACCAACGCGGTGAGCGCCGTCCAGCTGCGGTCCATCCGGCGGGCCAGTGTGTCGTGCAGGTCGTGGGTGCCGTCGCCGGGCGGGTCGTCGGGCTGCTGCACAGCCCGCGTCCGGTGCCCGGCGACCTGCTCGGCGAGCGTGTTGCCCAGCGCCAGCCGGACCGCGCTCCACCGGCGGCGGCGCTGCTCGTACCGGCGCAGCAGCACCGCGGCGACCACCAGCCAGGCGGCCAGCAGCAGACCCACGACCGGCCCGAGCGCGGCGGTGAGCAGCACACCGGCGAGCACCAGCTCCAGCCCGCCGGCCAGCCCGGCCAGCGCGCCGCCGACCGCGAGGTCCTCCAGGCTCTCCGCCTCCAGGACCCGGCCGAGGAGGTGGCCGGTGCCCTCACGCCGTACGTGGGACTCGTCGAGCGCCAGCGCGCCTCGCAGCAGCCGGCCGCGCAGCCGGCGGCCGATCACCGTCGCCAGCTCGCCCTGCAGCCGGACCGCCGCCGCCCGGCAGAGCAGGCTCCCGGCGAGCGCGGCGGCCCAGAGCGCGATGCTACGGCCGGTGACGTCGCCGTCCAGCGCGGCGCCGCCGAGCACCAGCCAGGAGCCGAGGAACAGTCCGTACTGCGCGGCGTGGCAGCCCGCGAACGCGACCGCGAGCACCCGGATCACGCGTCCACCTCCACCGCCACGGTGCCGCCGGCGACCCGCACGCGCCGCCACGACGGGTCCGCGAACCGCGCGTCGACGGTGCTCTCCGCGTCGAGCAACGCGCGGAACCGGGACGCCGGATCGGCTGCGAGCGCCGAGGGGATGCCGTCCTCGGCGATCCGTCCACCGTCGACCACCAGGACCCGCGGGAAGGTCAGCGTGTCGGCGACGTCATGGGTGATGAACAGCAGGGTCGCGCCCGGCCACCAGCCGCGGGCCCGGGCCAGCAGCTGCCGGCGCCGGTCCCGGCTCAGCCCGCGGAACGGCTCGTCGAGCAGGACCAGCCGCCGGTCCGGCTGGTTGCGGGCGCGACCGAGCCGGACCCGCTGCGCCTCGCCGCCGGACAGCAGCCCGCCGCGCTCGCCGAGCACTCTGAAGAGTCCCGAGCCGGGCCCCGGAGCGAGCTCCGGACCACGTCCTGTGCCGGGCCCTGTGTCGAGCGCGTCGACGACCGGCCCGAGGTCGGCGTCGATGATTGCGCCGGACAGTGGCGCCACCGGGTCGCCGCCGTAGCGGAGGTTGTCGGCGAGGGAGGCGTTCCACAGCGTCACGCCCGGCTCGACCCATGCGGTCACCCGGCGCAGCGCGGCCGCGTCGAGCGCGATGCCGTCGACCTCCACGACCCCGGCCGCGGCGGTATGCCAGCCGAGCAGCAGCCCGGCGAGCGTTGACTTGCCCGAGCCGGACCGGCCGACGACGGCGACCTGCGCGCCCGCGGGCACGTCGAGGTCCGTCACGCTCAGGATCGGCCGCCCGCCGGCGACCACCTCGACATCGCGGAGCCGGAGCCGTGTACCCCCGGGATGCGGACGGTCCGCGGCGGCCGGCGGCTCGATGGTAGCCGGCGGCTCGGTGATGGCCGGCGTCGCGAAGGGCTCGACGAGGCGCAGGGTGACGCTGCGCAGTCCGGGAAACCGTCGGGCCAGCACCGCCAGCTGCTGGCCCAGGGCCGGGATCGCCGCTGCCCAGTACACCAGGAGCAGCAGCGCGGCGGGGTCGGTGACCCGGCTGCTCGCCCCGGCCAGCAGCCACGCGACACAGCCCAGCCCGATCGCGCCCTGGACCAGGTCCGCAGCGGCGGCGGTGCGGTGCACGGCGCGGACGGCCGCGGCCCACGGGCCGAGCATCCGCTCGTGCATGCCCTGCACCACCGTTTCGGCCCGGTGCGCGCGGATCGCGGTCAGGCCGGTGAGCGCGTCGAGGTAGCAGCGGGCGATCGCCCCGACGTGGCTGCGCATCCGCAGGTCGCGCTCCGCCTGCACGGGCAGGAACAGCCAGCCGGCGAGCGTGCCGAGCACCGCCGCGCACGCGGCCGGCAGGGCGCTGCGCGGGTCGACGAGCCCGATGACGACCGGGAGCAGGAGCAGCAGGGTGCCCGTGCGGGCGGCGTCGACGACGAGCGCCGGCAGCTCCCGCAGGCGGTGCAGCCGGTGTGCCCGCTCGGCCAGGTCGGACAGGGGGCGGCTGCGGATGTACCGGTCGGGCAGGCGCGGCAGGCGGCCGGCGAGCGCGGTCCGCAGGCCCTGTTCGAGGCGACGGCCGGCGGCGGCGACCTGGCCGGCCACGACGCCGTCCAGCGCGAGCAGCGCCACCGCGAGCGCGACGAGCGCCGGCACGACCCGGCCCGGGTCCGCGGAGAGCAGCGCGCGCACGAGCACCACCTCGGCGAGGACGCCGGCCGCCGCGAGGACGGCACCGGCGGCGACCGCGACGAGCCGGAGACGACCGAGGCCGCGCAGCCGCTCCCACAGGAAGCGCGACGGCGCGGGGTCCGGCCCGGCGAGCGCGGCACGCAGGTCCGGCGGAAGCGCGGCCGGGTCTGGAGGGCCGCCGGCCCGGCCGCGCACGGCGACAAGGACCGCGCCGCGGATCGTGACCGTGCCCGTCCCGTCCGGCTCCGCGTCCGGCTCCAGCTCCGGCGATGGCTCCGGGCGGGCGAACCAGTGCTCGTCGGCGATCGACGCCGGATCGTCGGCGAGCGCCCGCACCGCCGCCTCACCGCGCAGCCCGGTGGCCGCGGCCTGGCGGGTGGCCGCGTCCAGCGCGGCGAGCGGCTGCCAGCCGTCCCGGGCCGCATAGTCGTCCAGGACGGTCCCGGGCACGCGTACGCGCGACAGCAGCGCCCGCAACGGGTCGCCGAACGCGGCCGATCGGATCCAGCGCTCGAACGCGTCGGCCGGGACGCCGAACTCGTGCAGGTACAGCTCGTCGCGCCGGAACGCCGCGGCGGGCACCCAGCGGCGGCCGACCGCCGGGTCCATGATCTGCAGCAGCCCGCCGTGCCGCCGCCAGACGACCACGAAGTGCGTGAGACCGTCGGGGTTGCGGCTGACGACGATCGCCGGCAGCGCGCCCGCGGCGTCGAGCTCGAGATGGTCGGCCGGCAGCATCACCTGCTGGACCTGCAGGCCGAGCTGCGCGGCCGCGTCCTCCAGCGCGTCGATCGAGGTGCCGTCGACGTCGGTCTGGCAGGCGTCGCGCAGGCGGGCATAGCCGGCCCGGATGCCGAACCCGGCGAGCAGGCTGGTCAGCGTCGCCGGGCCGCAGTCCATCGTGGAGGTCTGGACCACCTCGGGCGCCAGGAGCCTGCGCGTTCGCATGCTCAGCCCTGCCCGGCAGGTCGCAACGACGCGAGGTTGGTCTCGGCGGCGCGGCGGGCGGGATGTTCGGCGTCGACCGCCGCGGTGAGGATCCGCAGCGCCTCGGTGGCCAGTTCGGTCGCGTGCCGCAGGTCCCCCGCGTCGGCGACGAGGACCGCGAGGTTGTTGAGCGTGAACGCGAGCTCCGGATGGTCCGGGCCCAGCGTCGCGCGTTTGCCGGTGAGGGCCTGCCGGTAGAGCGTGCCGGCCTCGTCGACCCGCCCCTGCGCGGCGAGGACGGCCGCGAGGTTGTGCTGGTTGACGACGACGTCGTAGTGCTCGGGGCCGTACCGGTCGGTGAAGTATCCGACCGCGTCCCGCAGCAGCGGCTCGGCCTCGGCCGGTTTGCCCGCGGCGTGCAGGATCACGCCGAGGTGCGCGGCGTCGGCGACCACGGCGGGGTGATCCGCCGGGTACGCGCGACGGTGCAGCCGCAGCGAGCGGCGCGCGTGCGACTCGGCCTCCGCGGGCCGCCCCCGGCTGTGTTCCAGCCCGGCCAGGTTGTGGCACAGGCCGGCGAGCGCCGGATGGTCCGCACCGTGCCGGGCCGTGAGGGCCGCCTCCACCTCCTGGTAATGCCGCTCGGCGTCCGCGAGGCACCCGGCGAACTTGTAGAGCACGCCGAGTTCGTTGTGGATGGAGGCGAGCGCGACGTCGTCGTAGGCTTGCGACGCCTGCGCCGCGTGCAGCGCGCCGAGCAGCAGCGGCTCGGCCTCGACGTACCGCGCCTGGCGCCGCAACGTGCCGGCCAGCCCGACCCGGGCCGCGACGAGCAGCCGCAGCAGGTCGCCGTCGCCGCGCGGCAGCGCCTCCATGACCCCGACGGCCCGGCGGTGGTGTTCCTCGGCGGCGGTGTGCCGGCCCAGCTCGTCCTCGGCGGTCGCCAGCAGCGTCAGTACGTTGGCGACGTCGGGATGCCCGGGACCGCAGTGCGCCTCGAACGCGGCGAGCGCGGCCCGGCACAGCTGCACCGTCTCCGGGAACCGGTGCAGGGCCATCGCGGACAGTGCCCGGTCGTGCAGTGCGACCGCCTCGTCGAGCGGGTCCGTGATCGTCATGGTCCGGCGTGTCTCCGTGCTGTGGTCCGGCAGAATCCAGGCAGGGGGTACGGGCTGGGGGTGCAGGCCGGCGTCCCGGCGCCGGCCGGGACGGTGCCCGCCCCGGCCGGCGGTCTTCGGTCCTACGCCTGGCTGCGGACGGTCAGCGCCTCGCTGTGCTGGGTGTGGAAGCCGCCGGCCGGCAGCCCCGTGCGGACGGTCATGGCGGTGCTGTGGTTCAGGATCCGGATCCCGCCGGCCTTGACGGCGCTGCGGACGGTCAGCGCCTCAGTGTGGTTGGCGATACGGATCCCGGCGGTGATGCTGGTCCTGGTGGTCAGGGCCTCCGGCTGCACCGGCGGGCGCCGGTCCGTCTCGCCGCCGGTCTTCTTCGACGTCTGCTCAGACATGCTCACTTCCTTCTGCTCGGATCACACGGGCCGCCGGCGGCGCGTGGCGTCCCGGTCCCCGGGTCGGAGCACGTCTCGCCGGTCGGGTGCCACGAGGGTAGAAGCGCTGTTCCGGCGCGAATTGTCGGTAAGAAGACCGCCGAAAAGTGGCCGGGGTCACACCGGTGAAGGCTTCTGCCCCGGATCTACGTGACCGTCTCCGGACCGTTGTTCGCACTGATGCTGAGGTCACGGGCACCGCAGGAATCGATGACACCTGGTGTCAAGCGGCCGGGCCCACTGTCACCTTTCCGCCAAACACGAGCGCGTTCGCGCAGCGACCTGTCCGGCGCTGTCAGGCGGCGTCGCGCAGGACCTCGGACGGGTCGGTGTGCAGGGCGCGCAGCAGGGTCCAGGCAGCGTTGTCGGGGACGGTCAGGGCGGCGCTGAGCAGCTGGGCGCTGCCGGCCGGGACGCCGGCCGCGGCGGCGGTGGTGCGGGCCTGGTCCGCCGCGGCGGCCGCGGCGGTGGACCAGGGTGGGTTGTTCGGGTTGGTGCGCCAGGCTCTGCGCCGGGCCGGCCCGGCGACGGCGGGGCCGTCGGTGTCGGTCGCGGTGGTCGCGGCCAGGACGGCGTCTGCCGAGGTGAGGCCGCGGACCGTCAGGAGGCTGCGGTGCGCCTGCACGGGTCGCAGCCGACGGGCGGCCAGCTCGTCCTCGAAGGCGGCGACGGCGAGCACCAGGTCGGCGGTCGTCACCCGGTCGCGGCCGAGGCGCACCGCCTGCCGGATCGCTTCGAGCTCCAGGTTCGCCAGGATGACGTCGGCGCCGGCGGTCAGCGACGTGTAGGCCGACACCCATCGGGCCGGGGGTTTCTGCTGCGGCTGCGGGTCGGGCGTGACATACCGCCAGTGCAGCAGATAGTCGGTCAAGGGACGCAACGGCCGGTCGTCGTCCTTCGGCCAGGCGATACCGCCGGTGCCGGGCAGGGCGGAGTAGCCGGTGAACAGCACCGCGGCGAGGTCGCCGGTGCCGACGGCGGGCCGGGCGGGCGGGACCAGGTCGATCGCGCGACGGATGGCGGCCGGCACGTCGTCGCCCCAGTGGATGGCGTCGCCGGGTCGCCGGCGGCCCGGCGACCTGAACGCCTCCCAGCGCGCCTGCCGGAGGGTGGCGGCGGCCTCGAACCCGGCCCAGCCGCCGGGCCGGTCCGCGAGGGGACCGGCGCCGGCGAGCCTGCCCGGGACGAAGTTCGGGATCCTGCGCCGCATGCTTTCCTGGATGTCGTCAGCGCCGATCGTTGCCTGCTGCCGGCTCTTCGCGACCTGGCAGGCACCGACCAGGATCCGGTACAGGCCCTGAGCGACGAACACATGCTGTCCCACGGACGACATCTCTCCTACCCAGCTATTTCGGGTGCCGGATCGCTCGATAGCCCTTCACGTAACCATACGCGAACATGACTCCCCGGCCGCCCCACAGGACGTACCCGCTGAAGGGCTCCTTGATCAGGCCGATCGACGCGCCGAACCGGTCAGTGAAGTTGCTCTGCGCCTGGTAGCCGGTGTTCACGCCGTTGCGGTGGGCCAGCGAGCGGTCGAACCAGTTGAGCGGGCGGTGGCTCCGGACGCCGTTGTCGATCTCCCACTTGCGGTGCTTGCCGACGTGGTCGTTCGGTTCGGCCTCGTCGTCCGAGGCGTGCCGCGGCTGGTACTCCTCGGGCTCGCCGTCGCCGGCGCCTTCATCCTCGTCGTCCCCGCAGTTGTGCACGAGGACCGGCTTGCTGCCGGCGAGCACGTAGTACGTGTGGAGCTGCGCGACGGTGAGGTCGTGCATGTACTTCGCGCCGGTCCACACAACGGAGCCGATGACGACGGTCGTGGAGCCGTTCGGCGCGACCAGCTGGTCGCCCGACGCCAGGTCGCCCGCGCGCTGCCACTGGTCGAGCGACTCGTTCCAGAACGGGTGGTTGGCGGTCGTCTCCAGGGTGGCCTTGACACCCGCTCCGTCCACCACATCGAGGGTGGCGAACTCCTTGTCGAGGTTGAGGTGGGTGACCTCGACGGCCTCAGCGCGGGTTTCGCCGGTCTCCGGGTCGGTCGCCAGGACCTCGTCGCCGATCTGGACGTCCTTGATGGCCTTGACGGTGCCGCCCGCCATGAGCACCTCGGTGTCCGGGTCGAAGCTGTGCTTGCACGAGTCGCCCGAGTCATCGTCGGTCTTGCCCGGCTTCTCCGGGTCCTTCGAGTCGTCGGTGCCGTCCCCGTCACGCTTGGGCTTGTCGGCGTTCTTGTCGGACCCTGGAACGCCGGAGTCGTTGTCGGGTGGCGAGCCGTTGCTGCCGCCGTTGCCGTCGTGATGGTCGTGGTGTGAGGGTCCGGTGTCGATGCCGGGGATCTTGACGTGGAACTTCTCGGCCAACCGTTTGGCGAGGCCGGCAGCCTTGGCGGACACGCCGCCCGCGCCGCCGGTCAGGGCGGACATCGCCATCTCGACCACGAGCTCGCCGATGGTCACGCCGCACTCGTAAGCGCTGGCGTCACCGCCGATGCACGACGCGATCTGGTCGCAGATCCCACTGAGTGCGCAGGCCCAGCCCATGAGCCAGTTGCCGGTCTTCTCCTCCCACTTCTTCGCGTCGCCCTCCATGGCCTTCCAGGCGCCCTTGGGGTCCTGGAACATCTTCTTGAGGCCGCGGTACATGGCGAGGATGTTGATGGCGTTCCACATGCCCTTGAGCAGGCCGCGGAGGAAGTCGCCGGCGTCGGACTTCAGGCCGCTCGGGTCCGACCACGTGGTCGGGTTGTTGTTCGAGTACGAGTAGCCGTGCAGCTGTTGCGGGTCGTTGAAGTCGACGATCGGGTCGACGGAGATGAACCGCCCGGTGTTCGGGTCGTACTCGCGGGCGCCGAGATGCACCAGGCCGGTCGGATCGGTGTCACCGCCGACGAACCCCTTCTTGTTCGGCCACGTCACCGCGGCGCCACGGGCTTCGCCGTACGGCGTCTGGCGGCGGCGGGTCACGGTCTGCGCGGCGTCGGCGCTGATCGCGACGGTGCCGGTGCCCTGCTGGTCACCGCACAACCAGGCGATGCCGCTGCCGGTCCGCTGCCCCACGACCTGACCGTTGAACATGTAGTAGCGGGTGGCCGACAGGGAGGCACCGGTGAGCCGGATCTCCATCCCGCCCAGGTACAGGGTGGCGCCGGTGCTGTCCTTGGCCAGCAGCCGGTTGCCGGTCCCGTCGTAGACGTAGGACGTGGTGCCGGTCGGGTCGGTCACCGAGGTGAGGTGCCCCTCGGCGTCCCACTGCAGGTCCTGCTGCCCGTTCGGCCCCGGCCGGGAGACGGTGTTGCCCGTCTTGTCGTACTCGAAGGTCGAGGTCTTGAGGACCTGCCCGGCGGAGTTCTTGAGCGTGGAACCCTTCAACAGGTGCGGCTGCGTCCCGGCGACGCCCTGGTTCGGGTACGTGTAGTCGGTGGTCTGCAGCCCGGTCGGGGTGAGGTGGTCGGTCTCCTTCAGCCGCGAACCGGTCCGCCCCTTGGGGTCGGTGGCGGCACCGAAGTCCCACTCCTGCCAGTACGGTGCCGGACCGCCCATCGTCGTGGACGCGGGCGCGGTGGAGCAATCGCCGCTCTGCGGGGTCCACGCCTGCTTGAGCCGGCGGGCGTGGTCGTACTCGAAGCACTGCGTGTCGCGCTGCCCGTTGAGCGGGTTGTCGTCGATCTTGATCAGGTTGCCGGCGGGGTCGTACTTGTACTCCGCGTCCGCGACGTACGCGGAACCGACCGACTTGATGACCGCCTGCCGTTTGATCCGGTGCGTGACGTCGTCGTACTCGGACTTGCTCTGCACGAACGGCGCACCGGTCAGCGCCGTGGACCGGATCACCGAGCTCGACTCGCCGAACTCGGTGTAGGTGGCGTCGGTGACGTAGTGGGTCACGTCGCCGTAGTTCGTGCTCAGCGCCTTCGGCAGAGCAGAGGTGCTGTCGTACTCGTACGTCAGCGTCTCACCGGCGAGATTGCCCGTCGTCGGCAGCACCACCGTGTTCGGGCTGCCGTCGACCTTGTACGTCATGCGCACCGAGTACGACGTGCCCAGCAGACCCTCGGAGGTCGGGATGGTCACCCGGGTCTGGGTCGGCCGGTACAACGTGTCCGCGGTGATGAGTTCGGTCTTGTACTCGTTGGTGCCGACGAACCGGGACACCGACTTCGTCAGGCCCTTCGCGGGCAGGTCGTAGACCGTCTTCGTCCGCAGCGCTCCGGTGATGCTGCCGTCGCGGGTCGTCTCCGGCCGGCCGAGGTCGTCGTAGGTGAACGCCAGGATCCGGTTCTCGGCGTCCTTGCTCGTCTCCACCTCGTCCCAGGCGTTGTACGTCAGCTCGACCGCGCCCTTGTCCGGATCCACGGACTTCTTCAGCCGGCCGAGGTCGTCGTACTCGTAGGACCACACGTTGCCCGACGCGTCGGTGACCTTCTCCAGCTGGCCGGTCTTGCCGTACCCGTAGCTGAGCTCGTCGTACGTGCCCGTCGGGGTGCCACCGTGGTACTGACGCAGCTTCGTCGTCTGCCCACGGTTGTCGGTGAACGTCGCACCCGCGGTCCCACCCAGCGGCGGCGTGACCGTCGTGTAGTCGCCGTAGTAGTTCACGAGCGTGCCCCACTTGCGCACGTTCTCGGAGTACAGCGCGGTCTCCGTCGTGCGGCCCAGCGTGTCGAACGAGACCCGGGTCTGCGACGGCACGTCGAGATCCGCCGGCTGGTGCAGGGTCGCGCCGGCCGTGCCGGTGGTGTCGTAGGCCTGGTTGGTCTTCCACACCCGGCCGAACGAGTCGTAGAAGTTGGTGTCGGCGATGATCCTGCCCCCACCGACCGCCTGGGTCTGCTTCTGCCGGGGCCGCAGCAGCCCGTCGTACAGGTCGAACAGCGACTGGTAGTTGCCGTTCGCGTCCTGGGCGCGGGTCTCGACGGCGTTCACCGAGGTTTTGCTGATGGTGTACCGGTATTCGACGCTGGGCGTGTTCAGGTTGCTGGCCTGCGCCCGGTCGGCGTACCACACCTTCGTGCGACGGCCGAGCCCGTCGTACTGCGCCGAGGTGATGCGGGTGTTGATGTCGGACTCGGTGAGCACCTCGCCGTGGGCGGGGTCGATGGTGACCGTGGTCTCCCACAGCTTCGGGTTCTTCGTCGTCATCCCGACCAGAGGGCCACCCGTCGCCGGCGAGTAGTCGGTCTTCGACAGCCGTCCGGCGATGTCGGTCGACTCGGTCGTGCGGCCGTGCACGTCGTGCTTGTACGTGCCGACGGTCTGGAACTGGACGTTGCCGCCGTTCCAGGCGCTCATCCGCTCGATCTTCGTGACCAGGCCCGTGGTCGGCGTCGCGCCGTACGCCAGGTCGTCATACGTGAACCGCATGTCGGAGATGACCTGATCCGCCGCGGACGGCGCACTCGCCGAGCAGTCACCGGCCCAGGACCGCACCCGCTTCACCGAGTGCAGAAGCCACACGTTCGGGTCGGTGTTCGGCAGGTACTCCTGCAGCGTGCACTTGTCGTCGGTGGGGTCGGCGGGGTTGCCGAGGTCCTTCACCTTCAGCGGCACACCCCGCTGATCGTTCTCGGTCACGGTCCCGAACCGGCGCCACTGGTTGTTGCTGATCGAGGCCCGGGTCGCGGTCTTCTCGGTGCCCGCGTACCGGGACTCGGTGACGACGTTGTTGATCGTCCGGCTCGCGGCGGCGGTCGTCGACCGCCACGGGGTCGTCACCGTGCCGGCGTTGACCGCCCCGTCCAGATAGACGAGCTGTTCACGAGGCGAGCCGGCGAACTGCTCGTAGTCCGGGAACGGGCCGCCCTCGAGGCCTTCCACATTCACCGTGCGGGTGCCGGATGCCGTCTTGTCGCCGTGCATGCCGCGGAAGTACAGGGTCTTCATCACCTGCTGCTTCGCGCCTTCACCGAACTTCGTCTTCACGTACGGGTAGCCGCGCCACTGACCCCACGACTTGTACTTCGCCTGGACCAGGCCGTCCTCGCCGTCCCAGTGCCACAACGGAAGATTCTGCGGGTTCTCGTACTCGTAGAACGTCTTCGTCGCACTGCCACCGGCGGTCAGGTCGATCTGCTGCACCGAATCGACCACGTACGTGTGGAAGTAGTCCGTCCTGGGCTGCGTGTACCCCTGCGGCACCCACTTCACCGGATAACACCGCAACGTGTTGCTGTCCAACGCGTTCACGTTCGGCAGCCGGCCCGGGTTCACACAGTCGGGGTCGCTGTAGTCGACCGCGATCTCGGCACCCGCCTCGGTACGGATGGACGTGATCCGCCACCAGTTCATCGCCGGCGCGAAGTCCGACCACACCGCATCCACACGGTTCGGCAGCTGGATACCCTCAAACGTCACCTCGGGCAACGTCACCGCGGTGCCATTCAGGCCCTTGTGGGTGATGCCTTCCAGCCACAGGCCTGCCCGGGTCGTGTCACCGGGATCGGGGAACGACTGGCGCAGGATCCACTGGTCGACGTCCTGGTATCCGGAACCCTTCCGCACCTTCGTGGTGACGCTCGTGAGCCGCTTGCTGCTCCAGAACGTCGGCGAGGACTGCCAGCACGTCCCGCTCGACGCGCAGTTCTGATCCCACGGCGTGTCCGGCCAGTTCGTCTTGTCCTTCGTCCCGCAGTTCGCCGTCACACACCGGTCCGACACACCGAAATGCACCTGCGCCGGCGCCGCGACGCCCGTGTACGCCGAATCGGTCCGCACACCGTTCACGACCGTACGGTTGTCGGTGCCGTAGTCGATCCGCACCGGGTACGCGTCACGGTGATAGACGACCGGCGAATTCTCCTGCTTGTTCTTCGCGTAGTAGTTCGTGTCCCGCGCGTACCACAGCGATGCGGTGTTGCCGTAGATGTCCTCGATGTAGTCGAGGTTCCACCGGTACGCCTGGGTGCAGAACGACGCCGCGAACGTGGCGGCCTTGCACGGCTCCGTCGCGTGGTTGCCCGCGACCGGCACCGCCTGCACCGAGTTCGTCTCCGGCTTGTTCGCCGTCCAACCCGGCAGCCGGTTCCGCCCGAACCAGTACTTCGTGCCGTCCGCCCCGGTGACCTTCCAGTACTCGCCGTTGTCGTCACCGTTCGACGCGCCGGTCACCTTCTCGATCCGCGACCCGTCATCCTGCACCGGATGCCACAGACCGCTGCCGTCCTTCAGCAGCTCGCCACCGCCGCCGTTGAGCGACATCACCGCGTTGTCGGTCGCCCAGCACAGGTCACCGGTGTCCTCGGTGTTGTTCGCCTTGCCGCCCTTGTCGTCAGCCTTGTCATCCGCACAGCCGACGTACCGGCGCTCGATGAAGCCCGTGTCGTAGGAGAACCCCTCACCGATCCAGCCCGGCTGGTTGTTCGACGCCGCGTGCCGGCCGTCCACCGACTGCGACGCATACGACAGGCCCACCGTGGGAGCCGGGCCACCGACGGCCGGCGGCACCCGCATCGGATACGACCAGGAGAACCCGCCCGCCGAACCACCGTGCGACCACGTCGAGGACGGCGCAAGAGTCGTGGCACCGAAGTCACCAGCACCACCCGACGGCCCCGCCGCCAACGCCACCGTGACACTGCCCGACGTCAGCTTCGACGCTGCCACGGTCGTGACGGCCGCCGGCAGCGTCACCTCACCGGACACCGTCTTCGTCTTCACGTTGTTGTCGGACTTCACCGGAACCGGCCGGCACGCCGCGTCATCCGGGGTGGTCTGGTGGCACTCCGGGACGACGAGGAGCCGCAGCCGGCTCCCCCAGTCCGCACCGAACGCCGACTCGAACGCCGCGTAGCTCGTCTCCAGCTTCACTGCACCCGTGGCGGCGGCGTTGTCGGTCCGCGCGACCCGGAACATCACGCCCTGCACACCGGCCGCGTGGACCTCGTCCTGCGACAGCGTCTGCACCCGGACCTGCTCCGGACCCTTCGCGCCGGCCACCACCCGCAACGGCGCACCAGGCACCGACACCGACGTCTCCGCCGGCGACGCGCTACCGGACGCCCGCAGCTGTGACCGCGCCGCGGCGATGTTCACGTCCGCGGTCGCGGCCGCCGGCCACTGCACCGAGCCGACCGTCGCGCGACGCGCCGCCGCCGACGCGGTGCCCGGCTGCGGCTCCTTCACCGCCACCGTGCCACCAGGCACATCCTTGTAGCGCTGCGCCGCCTCAGGCTTCGTCACCTGCGGCGCCGCCTGCACCGGCGGCACGACAAGGTTGGTGGCGGCCAGCGACAGGATCGCCGACGCGGCGACTACACGCGTCACGCGCCCGAACAGCCGGCGAGACCGGCGTGGCAGCATTGGCAGGGCAGGGCTGAAGGACACGGTTCCTCCGCAGCAATGGGTGAGCGGCCACCGTCCACAAGTGACGGCGGCTGGGCGAAAGTCGAACGACGGCAGATGAAGAAGAGGAATCCGGCCGGTCTACGCCGGCATACAGAGCATCCGCGGACTCAATGTCGGCCGCTGTCTCGAGCGCAGCGCGCACCCATCACTGAACATGTGAAGCCTCCCCGTCAGGCCCATGCAGTCGCACCGGGATCAATACCCGGGCAGGGCGAAATCTAGGGGCTCACATCCACCGAAGTCAAGGTCTCGCCTTGTGTACGCGCCACGGCTCCACCGAGGTCGTACTGCTCAGGCACGAAAATGAGGGCTTCCGCAGGCTTGTGACCTGTGGAAACCCTCACGCTTTCGGGACGGCGGGATCGCGCTATCGGCGTAGGACGAAGAACGCGACGATGGCGGCGATGAGCAGGACCGCGGCGGTGATGGCGGCGGCGATCTTTGCGGTGCTGTAGGGGCGTTCGCCGGCTACCTCGCCGGTGCGGCCGTTGACCTGGATGTTGTAGGTCTTGCCGGCGTAGATGTAGCAGGCCAGCCAGACCGGCAGGAGCATCAGCTTGAAGGTCAGGTCGTGGTACTCGGTGTCGACGTGGTCGACGCGCTGCTCGTCGCCGCCGATGTCGTGGCGGCAGTCCTGCTCGATGGCCGGGGCGATCTTGCGCTTCGCCTGTTCCAGGCCGGTTTCGGGTTCGACGTCGTAGCGGAGCGTCTCGTGGCCCGCCAGGTACTGGGCGTGGAAGGGCTGGGCGTCGGGCAGCGGCCACGGCTCCAGGGCGTCGAGGTGCCCCTGGGTGACCTTGGTCGTGCCGGTCACGAGCACGTCGTCGAAGGCGCGCCCGACGGTGCCGCTCGCGTGGTGCCACCGGGTCTTGCGCACCTGGCGGGTCTTCGTCTCGCCGTTCTCGGTGTAGGTCTCCGTCACCCAGTAGTGCTCGCCGCGCTGGCCCTGGTAGTGCGAGACGGTCCGGGTGTCGTAGGTCCAGTGCGGCAGGTAGGTGCTCTTCGCGGACTCGGCCTCGGAGACCTTCTTCAGCCCGTTGGGTGCGAACCAGCGCGACGCCGCCCACGTGCGCAGCTGCTCACGCAGCTGCTGCTTGGTGAGGGTGAACGGCAGGACCGCCTCGGGCACGACCTGGTCGCCGGGGTTGACCTCGGCGACGACGGCCGCGCCGCAGAACCGGCAGCGGTCGGAGATCGCGTCGGACTCGGTCGCCGCGCCGCAGTTCTGGCACTTGAAGACGTGCTTGGCCAGCAGCGCGATCGGCTTGCGGGGCAGGCCGGCGAACTGGTTCCAGTCGTGCTCGGCGATCTGGCGGGTGGCGGGGGCGATCTGGGTCTCGTGCCCGCAGTACGGGCACCGCAGCGCGGTGGTGCCGGGCGCGAACTCGACGTTGGCGCCGCACCCGGCGCACGGGTACTGCGTCTGTGTGATCACGGCTCAGCCCTGCGGCGGCAGCGGCGGCGGGACGGCGGCGAAGAGCGCACCGAGCTCGGCGACCTGACCGGCGGGGGTCCACTGCGCCATGCCGTTCTTCCAGACCAGCGTGGTGCGGCTGACGGCGCCCGACCGGACCTGCGCGCCGAGCGCGTCGAGGTCGAACGGCCCCGCCTGCTGGCCGTTGACGCCGGCGAACCACTGGTCCTGCTGCGGCAGTGGCGGGGGGCCGGCCGGCGGTGGAGGGGACGACACCGGCTGGTTGAGCGCGTTCGCCATCCGCTGCCCGGCGGCCATGCCCAGGCCCAGGCCGAAGCCCTCGCCGGCGCCGCCGCCCGGGTTGTTGGCGGCGTCCTCCATGGCGTTGGCGGCCTGGAACGTCGTGTAGGCGTTCAGGTTGCCGACCACGCCCATGGAGGTGCGCTTGTCGATGGCCTCCTCGACCTCCGGCGGCAGGGAGATGTTCTCGATGATGAACTTCGGGATCTGCACGCCGTAGCCGGTCAGCTCCTCGGTCAGCACCCCAGCGAGCTTCTGCCCGATGACCAGCTGCTGCGCGGCCAGGTCGAGCGCCGGCACCTGCGCCGCCGCGAGGGCGCTGCCGAGGTGGCCGACGATGAGCTGGCGCAGGAACTCCTGCACCTCCTCGGTGCGGAACTGCGGGTCGGTGCCGACCAGCTCCCGCAGCAGCTTCGCCGCGTCGACGACCCGCAGCGAGTACGCGCCGAACGCCCGCAGCCGGACCATCCCGAACTCGGCGTCGCGCATCATCACCGGGTTCTGCGTGCCCCACTTGAAGTCGGTGAACTGCCGCGTGTTGACGAAGTAGACCTCGGCCTTCCACGGCGAGTCGAACCCGTACTTCCAGCCCTTGAGCGTGGTCAGGATCGGCATGTTCTGCGTCTGCAGCGTGTACGTGCCGGGGGTGAAGACGTCGGCGACCTGGCCCTCGTTGACGAACACGGCCGTCTGCGACTCGCGCACGATCAGCTTGGCGCCCATCTTGATCTCGTTCTGGTACCTCGGAAAGCGCCAGACGATCGTGTCACGACTGTCATCGAGCCACTCGATGATGTCGATGAACTCGCCTCGAAGCTTCTCCACCAAACCCATGACGGGTGCTCCTTAACTCCGCATGCACCGTTCACACCGCGGCAAGACCATAGAGAATCCCATGATCCCGGACAAGCACCATAGACACTGTGTCGGCTTGTCGGCACTCACCGCGGGCACCTGGCGCTCAGCCATCTGGCACTGCCGGGCGGGCGGTCCGCCTACGGCTCGGGCCGGGACCGCACGATGAGGTCGGCGAGCAGGGCGAGCGACCCGATGATCAGACCGGTCAGGAAGATCATGACGGTGTTGTTCGCGAGCCTGATCGGGTGGACCGCGAGATCGAAGATGCTCTTGACGACGCCGATCGTGACGAGCCACAGCGCGAGCGGCATGAGGGCCTTGAGCGGATCGAAGTACATCACCATCCGCAGGACCTGGAGGATGTACCGGTAGGCGTCGGCGATGAACCGGAACTTCGACGTGCCCGCGCGCTTCGCGTATTCGATCGGCACGTAGAGGATGTGATGCTGGTTGGACAGGAACGCCAGCGTGATGGTGGTGACGCAGGAGAACCCCGGGGGCAGCAGCCGCAGGTAGGGCTGCGCGACCTCGCGGCGGAAGGCCCGCATCCCGGAGTTGAGGTCAGGGATCGACTGGCTGGTGAGCCACTCGGCGATCTTGCGGATGACCCACTTCGCCGGGACCCGCAGCAGCTTGTGGCTGCCCTCCTCGGTCGTGCGCGCGCCGACGACCTGGTCGATGCTCGGGTCGTCGTGCAGCAGGCGGACGAGCTCGGGAATCCGGGTGTTGGGGTAGGTGAGGTCCGCGTCGGTCCAGACCACGATGGCGCCCGCGGCCATCCGGGACCCGAGCCGGCGGACGGTGCCGGATCCGCCGTTGCGGTGCAGCGCGACGACCTTGAGGTGCGGGAACGACGGTTCGGCCTCCCGGAGCACCTCGAGGGTGGCGTCGGTCGACGCGTCGTCGATCGCCAGCAGCTCGTAGGTGTAGCCGGACTCGTCGAGCGCGGCGCAGATCCGTTCGATCTCCTGGCGCACGTGCGCCTGCTCGTTGTAGCACGGCAGCACGACCGTGACGTCGAGGCTGCTGCTGGAACGGGCCGGCACGCTCCCGCCGCCCGTGATCGGGACCTGTTCTGTCAACGTCACTGCTGCCTCACTCGTGGACGGTGGTGCCGGCACAGCGTGCCGTTTTGCGTTCGGGTGCTCGCGCCGGGGCTACGGCACAGGGGGTGACCGTCACAGTAGGCCGCTCCGGTGCCGGTCGCGAACCAGGGCGGCCTCGGTGAGGCGTATCACTCGCCCCGCCCTTGCCCGGGCGGCCGCACGCCGGTGACGGTCTACGGTCCCGCCGGCCGGCGGGCCGCGGCGACCAGGCCCGGCCCGGTCTTCGGGAAGGCCCGTTGCAGCAGGCGGAAGGGTGCGGAGCCGCACCGGTTCAACGCGCCGCGCAGGCCGGACGAGGGCTGCAGGAGCCGCCCGGATCCGGCGCTGCGCTGCTGCGGTGACGTCGAGCCGGCCGCCCGGAGCCGTCTGCGGGCGATCAGGTTCCGGCCGCCTTCCAGCACGTAACCCAGCGGCATCCCGTAGTGACGGATCCGGACGTCGACGAGTCCGGCGGCGGTCAGCAGGTTGTGCAGTGGTCCGGGGTCGTACCGGCGGAAGTGGCCGACGAGCTCGTCCGCGGCGGCGTACCGGCGCTGGTAC
This sequence comes from Dactylosporangium sp. CA-152071, assembly GCF_050936335.1. NCBI lineage: Bacteria > Bacillati > Actinomycetota > Actinomycetes > Micromonosporales > Micromonosporaceae > Dactylosporangium > Dactylosporangium sp. CA-152071. The sequence continues at coordinate 1,612,287 of NZ_JBNJMZ010000002.1, forward strand.
GCGGGCACGGACAGCAGCAGCAGGCCGCCGGGCCGCACCCGCTCGACCCAGGCGGCCAGCGCCGCGGTGTCGTCGTCGAGGTGCTCGAGCACCTCGAACGCGCACACGACGTCGAACTGGCCGGGCTCCAGCAGCTCGAGGCGGGCGTTGCGGACCTCTCCCCCGCCGGCATGGCGCAGCCGCTGCTCCGCCACCGTGAACGACGCGTGGTCGGGTTCGATGCCGAGGTACCGGTGCCGCTGGGCGAGCCTGGCGCCGAAGCCACCCTGCCCGCACCCGATCTCCAGCACGTCCGTCGCGCCGGAGGACGGGAACAGGTGCATGACGGCGTCGTGGCGGAGCCAGCCGTTCGGCGACAGCGGCGCGACGGCGTCCATCCGCCAGGCCGACATCGGCGCCCGCGGTGGCCCGGACCGCACACTCGGATCGCTCATCGACGCCCCCGGGACGCGAGCCGTCCGGCGCCGGCGGGCTCGCCGGCGCCGCCGTCACCGAGCCGCTCCCACAGGGGCGTCACGACGTGTTCGGGGGTGAACCGGGCCTCGGCGAGACGGCGGGCGGCCTGCCGCAGCCGGGCCGTCTCGGACCGGTCCGTGGCGAGCCGCCGCAGTGTCGTGGCCAGCGCGTGCGGGTCGCCGGCCGGGACGAGCAGCGCCGCGTCGCCGAGGGCGCGCCGCTGCGGCGGGGAGTCGGACGTGACCACGGCGCAGCCGGCGGCCGCACCCTGGAACACCTTGTTGGGCACCACCCGCATCGCCTTGTCGCTGGTGCCGAAGATGCCGAGGCACACGTCGTGCCCGGCGACGAGCGCAGGAAGGTCGCCGGCCGGCACCCAGGGCAGCCAGGCGACGTCGGCGCCCTCGGCGGCGTGCCGGGTCGCCGCCTCGTCCTGCCCCTGCCCGACCATGGTGAAGGTGACGCCCTCCCCCGCCAGCAGGCGCACCGCTTCGCCGATGACCGTGGCGCCCTGCAGCGGCGTGTAGAGGCCGAAGAACACCACCCGCAGCGCGGGTGCGGCCGGCGTCTGCCGCGCGCCGACGTCCGTGGCCTGCTCCCGGCCGGCCGTGAACCAGGCCGACGGCGCGCCGACGGCGACCGCGACACTCCGGGCGTGGTGCCGGGCCGGGAGCGCGTCACGGTGTTCGTCGGTGTCGACGACGATGAGGTCGGCGCGGCGGAGCGCGGCCCGGTCGACGGCGGCGAGCAGGCGGCGGCGCAGCCGGCCCCCGAGGCGGCGGTCCGCGGCGGTGTCCCCGGCGCCGGTCATGTGGTCCAGCACGATCGGCACCCGCCGGAACAGCAGCCGCGCCAGGTGGACGTCCAGCAGCCCGAGATACCCGACGACGACGGCGTCGACGGCACCGACGCGGCGGGCCGCCCGCGCCAGCGAGACCCAGCGCCGCGCCACCGTGAGGACCAGGCCGGGCAGGCGCCACGGCTGCGCCACCGCCGCCACCCGTGCGGCGGTGCCGACACCGAGCGGGGCGTTGCACTCCACGACGTCGGCGCCGTGACCGCGGAGCCCTTCGGCGAGCACACCGACGCGTGGGTGCATCGCCGTGTCGTACGTGCCGAAGAACAGGACCCGCATGGCGCCCTAGCCTAGGTCATCGCCCGCGGCGGCCTTGGCGCACGTCAGCGGGGACTCCGGCGGCGGCCCGTCGCCAGGAGGGTAGGCTCGCCCGGTGCCTGATCGCGGAGCCGAAGCCGGGCAGCCACCCGCGAAGGCCGGCACGCGGAGGCGCATCGCGTCACTCGTCGGGCGAGCACTGACCAACCGCTGGACCAAGTGGTCGCTGCTCGGTGTCGCGGTGGTCGGCGGCGGTGTCGCCGTGGCGCGGCAGCGCGCCGACGTCGGCGCCGCGGTCACGCAGATCGGTGCCGGGGCGACCGCCGCCGCGGCCGCGCTCGTCGCCGTCGGGCTCCTGGCCACGATGCAGGTCTGGCGGACGCTGCTGGGCGGGCTCGGGTCGCCGTTGCCGGTCACCACGGCGGCCCGGATCTTCTTCGTCGGGCAGCTCGGCAAGTATCTGCCCGGGTCGATGTGGCCGGTGGTCGCCCAGATGGAGCTCGCCCACGCCCACCAGGTGCCACGCAGCCGCACCGCGACCGCCGCCATCCTGACGATGGCGGTGTCGCTCGGTGCCGGCCTGGTCACCGCCGCGGTCGTGCTCGCGGCGGGTGCCGGGGCGGTGACCGAGCGGTACTGGTGGGCGCTGCTCGGCGTGCCGGTCCTCGGTCTGCTGCTGCGCCCGAAGGTCGTCAACGCCGTCATCGGGATGGCGCTGCGCGTGCTGCGCCGCCCGCCGCTGCCCCAGCCGCTGTCCGGCCGGACGATCGTCGTGTCGCTGGCCTGGGCGGTGGCGTCGTGGCTGCTGCTGGGCGCGCACGCGTGGCTGCTGAGCTGGCCGCTGACCGGCGGTCCGGGCGGGGTCGCGGCGCTGGCGGTCGGCGGTTTCACGCTGGCCTGGTGCCTGGGGTTCCTGGCGGTGATCACGCCCGCCGGGGCCGGTGTCCGCGACGTGCTGCTGGTCGCGATCCTCGGCGCGCAGCTCAGCACCGGCCAGGCGACCGCCGTCGCGGTGCTGTCCCGGGGCCTGCTGACCGCCGGTGACCTCGTCCTGGCCGGCGTGACGGCCGTCGCCGCCTACGTGGCCGGGCGCGACCCCGGCCGGTCACGGTGAGCGACGCGGCGACCTCTCGTCAGGGGCGGACCAGCCAGCACTCCAGCCGCCGCGGGTCGGTCCCGGTCGGGCGCCACGTGAGCACGTGCTGGTCCTCGTGGGTGTCCAGGTAGACGATCCGCTCCAGCGGCAGCCCGTAGGGCAGCAGCGTCAGCGTCGACGACGACATCAGCACCGGCACCTGGCCGGCCGCGCGGATGCCGGCGACGACCTGCTGCATGCGCTCCACCGTCGGGTCCTCCAGGGCCGCCACGGGCAGGCCGCACTGGTTGCGGATCGTGGGTGACCACTGCGTGTCCATCATGACGACCGAATCCGTCGGCCGCAGCGCCCGGCACACCGCGGCTGCGGCGTCCGGCTCGCCCAGCTCGGTGCGGTTCGGCCCGAGCCGCGCGGTGACCACCAACGCCGGTGCGGCGATCGCCAGCAGCACGAGCAGCCGGGCGAGCGCACCCGTCGGCGGCGGCGCGAGCAGGCGGCCGGCCGCACGCCACCCGCCGGTCGCGGCTGCCCGGATGCGGCCGGTCTCGCCCGAGCGGGTCAGCGCGGCAAGGGTCCAGGTGGCGAACAGCGCCACGGCGGGCAGCACCTCGACGACCAGCCGGCGGTCCGCCCACGGATGGTCGGGGGTGATCGCGGGGCGCAGCAGGGAGGCCACCCCGGATCCGCCGTACACCAGCAGGATCGGCAGGAAGCGCCAGCCACGGCCGCGGGTGGCTGCGTACACGACCCCGGCGGCGCCGATCCAGGCCAGCACCAGCACCGGCCAGCCCGTGTACCACGAGACCCAGGACACCGTCTGCTCCGCGTAGCTGCGGGTGCCGTCGACCGGAAGCCCGAACTGCTCCTGATGCGACGCGACGTACTCGATCGTGTTGGCCGCGGTGATGGAGCGGTCGACGTACAGCAGCGGCCGCGCGGCAAGGAGCAGCCCCAGCACGAGGGTGCCGGCCGCCGCGACCGGCGGCACCCAGCGCCACCAGCGCATGGTCCGCACGTCACGGTGCCAGCGGCGCAGGAACAGCGCCAGCGCGGCGGTCACGACGGGCGAGAGCACCAGGACCACGATCATGAGCCGGACCGACGACCAGTTCACCAGCACGTACGGCCAGGTCACGAACCGGCAGTCGATGAACCCCAGGCCGCCGCCGATCACGGCGCCGCCGGCGAACGGCCAGACCCCGCCCCGCCGGCGCAGCCACCACCAGCCGATCGCGGGGATCATGAGGGCGAAGTCCACCCCCATGTCGAGGCGGACCAGCTCACCGGCGGACAGCAGCAGGCCTGACAGCGCCATCGACCAGCCGACGTCCCGGCGGGCCTCGGCGCTCCTCGCCGACGCGCCGGCTTTCCAGGCACCGGCGGCCAGGCACAGCCCGGCGGCGAGCATGAGACACGCCAGCGGTTCGGAGTACGTCGTCTGGCTCACCCGCAGCATCGGCCACGCCGAGCCCAGCAGCAACGCGGCCACCGGCGCCCACCGCGCCCCGAACAGGCGCCCGGCCAGCCCGCCGACGGCGAGCAGGGCCGCGCCACCGACCAGCGCCGGCAGCACGAACATCCCCTGCCAACCGGCGACCCAGTGGGCGGCGGCGAGCATCGTCGGCCAGCCGGTCATGAACTGCGGCACGATCATGCCGTCCTGCACGTAGAAGCCGGGGTGCGCGAACGTCAGTTGCGCCGCCGCGGCCCCGAAGGCGTCGACCGGCACCGGGGTGGTCAGCCCCGGATGGTCGCTCAGCCAGAGCCCGACCTGGGCGTAGGTGCCGGCGTCACGGTGCAGCACCGCCTGCTGGCTGGACCTCACCGCGGCGAACCCGGCGAACCCGACGGCGATCGCCGACGTCGCGACGACCGCCGACCACGGCGCGGTGAACGACCCTGCGCCGCTGCGCCGCGGCAACCGCGTCGCGCACCGCACCAGCGGGATCGCCAGCACCACCGCGGCCGGCACCACGACACCCGGGCGGAAGTGTCCCGTCGCCGCGAGCGGCACCGCGACCAGCAGCCATGCCGTCACCGTCACCGCGGGCACCACCGCCAGCAACAGCAGCAGCCGACCTGCCCGGGCGCTGTCCGCCGACGCGGCGTCGAGCAGACGACGGACTGCGGGGGCACGACGCGAAGGCGGGGCAGCGGGCTGCCCCGGCACGGTCGCCGCGGTAAACGACACGATGAACCAGACTCCACATCCTCGACCGGCACGGACCGCCGCGGCACCCGATGTCCGGGACCGGCGATCCGCCGCGGAGAGCATAGTCGGACCAGCTGGGAACCGACCGGGACGTCAGCGCCCCGTCTGGTGACCGGACGCCTGGAGCACGGTCAGCGTCGCCAGCGGCTCGGGCCCGACCGCGACCTCGTCCACGACGCCGCCGGCCAGGGCCGCCTGCCAGGCGGCCCGTTCGTCGGCATTGACGTGGCTGCGCACGAGCCAGATCCGCCCGCCCGCGCCGGCCAGCCGCTCAGCGGTGGCGACGAGGTCGGCGACCGCGGCCGTGTCACGTCCGGACGCGACGAGGATCCGGCTGCCGTCGGCGTACGAGACGTGCCATCCGGTGGCCATCGGGCCACCACGCCGCAGCAGCGGCGGGTCTTCGGACCAGTAGTACGCGAAGCCGAACTGACCGGACATGTTCACGGCGATCACGTCATCGGGCCGGCGGTGCGACGCGACGTACGCCACCTGGGCACGGACGTCCTCGCCTGGGTCGCCGGGGGCCGGCGGGTGCAGCAGCACGCGGCTGTTCGCCATCGCGTACGCGGACATTGCGGTGACGACCAGGACCGCCGCCACCGCGCTCCATGTCCGTGTCCGTGCCCTTGTCTGTGCCGGCAGGTGGCCGGTCAGGTCGGCCGCCGTCCGCACCAGGCCGGTCCCGGCCACGGCCGCCGCGACGACCAGCAGGAAGTGCGACGTGCGCTGGTCCAGCAGCGGGTACACGCCGGCCAGCGCCGCCGCGACGGCGATCACCGGAACCAGCAGCAGGGCCAGCGCTGTCGCCGGCCGGCCCAGCCGCGCGACCGCCACCACGCCCACCGCCGCCGCGGCGGCCACCAGCTGCCACGGGGCGCCCGACGCCGGCGTCAGCTCCGCCAGCCGGTTGCCCAGGTAGGACGGAAGCCCGCCGACCGTCGGGAAGTACCCCGACCAGTAGCCGGCCAGCGCGTCATTGCGGTTCGGCCGGTCGAGCACCACGTACACGAGCAACGCCGCCACCGCGGTCCCGGCGCTGACCAGGGCGGTGTCCCGCAGCCGGCCCCGACGCTCGCCGACGGCCGACGTGAGCAGGAGCGCGCCGAGCACCGCCGCGCCGATGAGCGCCGCGGGATGGCTGAACAGCATCCCGGCCACCACGCCCGCCCCGACAAGGACCAGGCGGCGCCGGGACCAGGCCGATTCCAGCCACGCGGTCATCGCCAGCAGCAGCAACGCGACCGCACCTTCGGCCGTGTACTGCTTCAGGTCGTGGCGCACCACCTGCGCCGGGATCAGCAGCGTCGCGGCGCCCGCGGACAGCCCGGCGGCGACGGCCCAGCCGCGGCCCGGCCAGCCGAGGAAGCGCCCGAAGGCGTAGCCGGCCAGCACCGAGCCGGCGAGGAACAGCAGCGGGATCAGCCGCTGGAGCTGCCCGCCGCCCGGCACCGACCAGACCAGCAGCGTCCATCCGAGCGGTGTCGACGCCGTCACCCACGGCAGGTCCGCCAGGGGCGCCTTGGCCGCCAGCGCCACCCACGACTCGTCCAGCCAGTAGGGAGCGTCCAGCGCCGGGCCGATCCGGTGCACCACGGGCACGGCCGCCAGCAGCGCACCCACGGCGACGGCATCCGCGCGCCGCGCCGCTCCCGCGTCGGTCACGATCCGCCGCATGGTGGTGCGGGTGGGGCCGTCAGCCGCGGCACCGCGTCCGGGTTGTGCAGCACGACGAAGTCACGTTCCCGGAAGACGACCCGGTAGCCGCTGCCCTGCAGCAGGTCGACCCGCGCGCGCTGGTCGTCGAGGCCGCAGAACGGGAACTGCGGGCGGGCGACGTCGGCGACCACCCACGGGGCCCAGCGGGGGATCCGGTCCCACAGCAGCACCTGGGTGCGGCTGCTCAGGCGCGGGCCGAGGCTGGAGGCGGTCTCCACCAGCGCCCCATCCGGGACCTGCGCGGCCGCGTGCTCCATCGCCCGCATGTCGTCGGTCCACCGCCACTGCGACGGCCGGGCCAGCTGACCGAACGCCGAGCCAGGCAGCGCCAGTACCGCGGCGACGACCACCACGGCCGTCCAGACGGTGCCGGACCGGCGCATCCGCCGGTGCCGCGCGATCCGGGCCGCCCCGTCGACACCCGCGCACAGCAGCGGGACCACCACGAACGCGTTGTAGTGCGCCCCGGTGTCCCACCAGCCCGGCGACTCCGACAGCATCCGCTCGGCGATCAGCGGCAGCGTCACCGCCAGATACGGTGAGACCAGCGGCGTCAGTCCGGCGACCGCCAGCAGCATCAGCATCGTGTGCGTCTTCGTCGCCGGGTTGAAGAAGGTGTACAGCGCATCGCCCGGCTGGCTGACCACGTGCCACAGCACGGCCGGGACGGTCGGCCCGAAGTGGTCGTACGACCAGTAGTAGTCGGACCGGCCGCCGAACGCGGGGATGACGACCTGGGTGGCCAGGACCGTGTACGCCGGCCCGCCGAGGAGGCAGCCGAGCCCGAGAAGCACGTCACCGCGCCGCCGCGGCCGGCCGCGCTGAGGCAGCAGCGGGGGCAGCAGCAGGCACACCCCCACCCCGGCCAGCGCCAGCCCCATGTCCTCCTTCACGAGCGGCAGCGCCGCGCAGGCCAGCGCCACGTGCCGGCGCCGCCCGCAGCCGTGCCGGTAGGCGGACAGCTGGTCGAACAGCACGGCGAACAGCAGCGGGGCGAACGCGACCTCGTGGAAGTCGAACCCGACGGCACCCGCCACCGGCCACGACAGCGCATACGCCACCGCCACCCCGTAGGCGGCCGTGACACCCAGCTCACGGTGCGTGAACCGCCACAGCGGCACGACCGCGCCGGCCAGCAGCACGGCCTGCGCCACCAGCAGCGTGCGAGGGTCGTCGTACACCAGGTACAGGGGGGCGAGCAGCACCAGCAGCGGCGACACGTGGTCACCGAGCACGCTGAAGTGCGGCCCGAACCCGTTGTGCACGCCCTTGACGATCGCCACCGGTAGATGCCCCTGGGCGTAGGAGCGCACCGCCTGGTCGAAGATCACCAGGTCGTACGTGGACGAGCGCCACGTGCGGAACCGGTTGAGGGCGAGCACCGAGTAGCACAGCGCCGCCGCGACCACGATCGCGGCGACGGCGACGTGGTGCGCCGACCCGGTTGCCCGCCGTGCCGGGACCACGGCGTCGCTGACCGCCGTGACCGCCCCGGAGCTGGTCACGGTCGCATCAGCCCGGCCACCGTCATGGCGGCCAGCGTAGCGCCCGCGCTTCCGCCCGCCGGCGTGGAGTTGACGGCCGCTACTACGTCCTGCGATGCTACGTCCCACGTAGTAGTGGAGGTGGCATGTCCGGACTCACCGAGTTCGGCCGGTTCTCAGAACCGGCGTTGCTCGTGCTCGTCAGCCTCGCCGAAGGTCCCAAACACGGGTATGCGATGCAGGACGACATCGCCGCCATCACCGGCGACCGCCCCGGCCCCGGCACGCTGTACGGGGCGATCCGTCGCCTCGAGGACCTGGCGCTGATCGAGGCCCTGCCGGAGCGCGAGCGCCGCAAGCCCTACCAGCTCACCGCCGACGGCCGGGCCGCGCTGCAGGCGGAGCTGTCGCGCATGCGGGCCGTCGCCGGCACCGGCCTGCGCCGGTTGGCCCTGTCGTGAACCGCGCGGTCCGGCTGGTCATCGCCCTGTACCCGCGCCACTTCCGGGACCGGTACGGCCCGGAGATCGCCGACCTGCTCAGCCACTCCCAGCGGCCGCTGCGCGACCTGGCCGACGTGGCACGCTGCGCGCTCGCCGAACGCGTGCGGGCACTCACGTACGCCCGGCTGCGCCCCTACGTGCACGCGACCACCGGCCTGATCGCCGCCCCCGTGGCCTTCGCCGGCGCCTTCCTCGTCTTCTACACCCTCTGCGCGTGGCTGTTCGCGGCCGTCGCCGCCGTCGCCGGCGCATCGCTCACCGCCGGTTCCGCGCGCCTCGTGCCGGCCGCAGCGGCCCTGCCGGTCGCCGCCGGTGCGGTCTGGCTGGCCGGGCACGCACGGCTGCCGTTCACGTCGGCGCTCGCACCGGCCGGGCTGACCCTCGGCGCCCTGCCGGTGATGCTGCTCGTCACCCACCTCGGCAGCTGGCCCGTGACCGCCGCCGTCGGCACCTGGGGCCTGACGACCTGCGCACTGTCCACAGTGGCCACCGTCCTGACCCGCCGGGGACAACGCCGCCGCGCGGTGCTCACGATGGCGTTCGGCGGCCTCCTGGCCTGCGAGCTGGCGGTCGCCGTGTACGGCCTGACGGTGTTCGGCTCGATGGGCATGGCGGTCGCCGCCTACCCGGTCACCTCGCTCGGCATCGACCCGTCCCTGATGGGCGACCCGTCCGGCCGCATGGCCGACGCGATGACGATCCTGCCCGCGCTGCTCACCGCCTGCACCGCCTACGCCCTCGGCCTGGCCACCACCACCCGACCCGACACCTCGACGCCCGCTCCGACACCGCAGGAAGCCGCCTGAGCCACACCACCCCGACGCCCCGATCGCCAGGGCTCCGTCACTCGTTGCGACTGTCCACTGCCGCGCGGCATCAGCGATAGATGAGGATCGCGCTGATCATGCGATGACGGCGAACAGCCTCGCCACGACCTCCTCGGGCTCGCCGAAGCCGGCTGCGCTGCGATACGTGCCACGAGCGCGGAAGTTGGACCGCACCGGCTCCATCTGCGCTTCGTACCTCGGCAGCGCCCGGAGGGCATCGTCATGGTTTCAGGGGGACGCGGCGGGGGCGGACGACCCGGTGCGTGATCCTCCAGCCGTCGTCGCCGTGTCTGAGGGTGTCCTCGTAGGTTCCGCTCGCGACGGACCCGTCCGTCATGACGCCGAGGTACTTGGACAGGGCCTGGACCGTCCCGTCCGGCGCTTCGTCGAGGACGATGTTCGTGACGTGGTGGGCCAAGGGGTTCGCCTCGCCGAGCGCGAGTGCGGCGTCCCGCGCGCCGGCCAGCCCGGCGAGCACGCCGCCGCCGAGGGCGTCGCCCGGCGCGCCGGCGTCGGCAACGCGACGCTGTACCGGCACTTCCCCACCCGCGCCGAGCTGCTCGCCGCCCTGTACACCGACGAGGTCGCGGCGCTGTGTGACCACGGCAACCAACTCCTCGCCGCCCCCGCACCGGTCGAGGCGCTCTTCACCTGGCTCGACGCGTTCGTCGCCCACGTGGCGACCAAGCGCCCGCTCGCCCTGGCGGCCACCGATGTCCCGGACGGCCGCCGCACACCGATGTTCGAGGAGTGGCACGCCGCCATCACCACCACGGCCACCGCCCTGGTACGGCGCGCTCAACCGGCGCTCCGGCCGGACATCACCGCCACCGACGTGCTGGCCCTCGCCAGTGGCGCGGCACTCACCACCGACGCCCAGAACGCACGCCGCCTGGTTGCGGTGCTCCGTGACGGTCTGACCGCCCGGCACGACAACGACGGGTGAGCGCTGCGCCGGCTATCGCGAGCCGGCGGCGTCGAGCACCGCGACGATGGGCTCGAGGTCGGCGATGAGCTGGTCGCGCTCGCCCGGCTCCAGGATGGCCAACGCCGCCGAGGCGAGGTCGTCGGTGACCGCCTCGATCTGCTGCTTCGTCTCGCGGCCGGCCTCGCTGAGCGAGCCGGAGTCGTCGATGAGGCCACGAACGCGCATCCCGTCCACAACCGCGGCCAGCTGGTCCGCGGGCAGGTGGTGGACCCTGCCGTACTTCTCCGCAGGGATGCCCTCGGACAGCGCGTGCAGCACGTGGGCCTCCGTCCCGCCGATGCCGGCGGCGACCAGGGCGGCGTTGTGACCGTCCCCGCGGTGCTCGCGCAGCAGGGTGGCCGCGTGCCAGAGCCGGGCCACGGGCTCCTCGGGCACCGGCAGCGTCCGCAGCGCGGCGTACAGGACCCGTCCTTCCGTCGGGGCGCTGGTCGCTGCCTTGGTGGCCAGGTCGGCGGCGCGCACGACCGTGTCGGAGTCGGCGAGATCGCCGAGGATCCGCCGTAGCGCCGCGGCGCTGCCCTGCCGGCGGGCGGCGGCCGCCTTCTCGGGAGTCGTGATGTCCCAGACGTGCGGGATGTGGCGGGCGACCTCGCCGGCGGCGAAGTTGTAGAAGACGGCGTCGACCACCTCGGCCGGGACCCGGCCCAGCGGCGCGGCCCGCCCGGCGAAGTAGGCGTCCCAGGTGTTGCGGAGCCCGAGCGCGAAGAGGGCGACGTCCGGCTCGTCAGCGAAGTACGTGACCAGGTGGATCGGCTCCACGAGCCGGTGCAGGCGGCGGGCGGTGTCGCCGGCCACGGGAACCAAGGACTGCATCCGGAACATCTCCTGTGATCGAGAACGGCGACCCCGCGATCGGGGCCACTCACCTCTGCTACGAACGACCCCACCGCGATCCGACAGCACCTCCCGAACAATCTGCAAAATCCTTCGGGCACACCCTGCAGAGGCCGTCCCCGCAGGCTGGCGGATAGCCTTCCTCGCAGGCAGGTGGGATTTCGGGTGCTGTCCTCGTCCTGGCAGACGACGGTCCCGTCAGTTGTTCGGCCCCATTCGGCAGGGAAGGCCGACACGAGACCCTCCGCGATCGTCGCGACCCGGCCGGTCACACCGACGACCTGTCGCGCTTCGGTCAGCCGTACGGTGGCCTCGGTGGTCGCGGTGCCGAGGATCGAGGCGAGCAGCAGCAGCGCCGCGGCCCGCCCGGTCGGCGTGGGTTGCCGATCGGCGACCGCGACCAGGGCGCCTCCGCCGAGCTCGATCGGGAAGACCGGCCGGGCGGAGGCCGTACACCACCGCGTCTGGTCAGGTCTTCAGGTCGCCGCCGGGGTCGGGGTGGGGACGGCTGGCGGCGCTTCGGCCAGGGCCTGCCGGCGGACGCCGCGGATGAGCAGGTAGCCGACCATCCAGAACTCGCCGATGGACGCGGGATACGCGAGTGCCTCGGCGACGACCTGTGCGTCCGGGGCGAGGTACCTGATGAACGCGCTGAGCACGTATCCGGCACCGCCACCGACGAGGACCCAGCCCAGGGCGCGGGGCATCCAGCCCGATCGCAGCACGCACCAGCCCATGGGGATGAGCCACAGGCCGAAGAACAGGGCTCCCACGCCCCACAGGTTGTCGCTGACCAGGTACAGCACCTGGACGTTGGCCGCCGCGTCGCCGACCGGGTCGGACGACACCCCGACCGCCGTGGCCAGCATCGCCGCGCTCGCGAGGCCCACGACCGCGTTGACCAGGCCGAAGGCGGCGATCCCGCTCGCGGCGACGGGGTCCGCGGTGCGGAACAGGCGGGCGAACCAGACGGCGGCGAGGGTCTGGGTGACGACCATGCCCAGCTCCAGGGCGACGCCGGCGCGGGCGAGCGACTCGTGCGCGACCAGGTTGGCCAGCGTCGCGCCGGGGTCGTCGGCGGCGAAGAGCTGTGGGCGGACGATGAGGAACCCGAGTATGCCGGTGATGGCGTTGCCGAGGTAGAACAGTCCGGTCAGGCGGGCGGTACGGGTCAACGCGTGCATCGTGGCTCCTTCTCGATCCGGGCGAGGCCCTTGGTTTCGGGTGCGTGGAACCGGGCCGCGAGATGGTTACCTCGCGCGCCGTGTCACGTTGTGGGGTCTATTCCTGGGTGTCGGAATATCCGAAGACGTCGTCGAGCGGCACCTGGAACACCCGCGCGATCTGGAAGGCCACCTCCAACGACGGCGAGTAGCGACCCTGCTCGATGGCGATGACGGTCTGGCGGGTCACGCCGATGCGGTCGGCCAGCTCCGCCTGGGTCATCTCCCCGTGCGCGAAGCGCAGCGCCCGGATCGAGTTGGTGACCCTGGTCGGCTTGCCCACGGCTACCAGCCCCGCCGGTACGCGACGATCTTCACCGCCGCCGAGGCCAGCGCCGCCAGGACGAACGCCAGATAGAGCGCATGGGCGATCCAGAAGTGCTCGACCTCCGCCATCGCCAGGACCAGCGGCACAATCGCGGCGACGCTCATGACGTAGAACCCGACGTACTCACCCCGCCGGTTGATCTCCCGATCGCGCTCGTCGGTCCTGCCCGCATCCTTGGGCGAGACCATGGCGGCCACGATGGCCAGGACGATGCCCGCCCCGATCCCGACGCCGATCGCGGTGAGCATCGGCCCCACGTACGCGATCCCCGCCACGTCCGCGCCAGGAACCTTGGACAGGACGCTCGCCAGGTAGACGACCGGGACGACGACACCGACCACGGCGGAGATCCAGGTGCGCTTCTCCTCGGAGGACATGCCCCGCTCCCATGTTAAGAAAACTTGACATCTCGAAAGTAAAACGGACCTGACATGATGTCAAGAATCTTTGACACGACCGGGCGCAGACCGGCGGACCCCGCGCGGCCGCGCCGACGGCGTCCCCACTTGACATCGTCAATGTGAGCGATAACACTCACCCTCGAAACGCCAGGGGCCCCTGTGTCGGATTCGAATGTGATCGCTCACATGAAGGCAGCGTCCGCCAGTACAGCTGCCGACACCCCGGGAAAGGCGCACCATGCATCTCAGGTCTCTGCGGCGCACGGCACTCGCCGCCGCCGCTGCCACGGCGATCGTCGCCGCGGCGCTGGTCGCACTGTCGACCACGGTCGCGCAGGCGGCCGGCACGGGCCCCTGCGACATCTACGCCGGCGGCGGCACCCCCTGCGTCGCCGCGCACAGCACCACCCGAGCGCTGTTCGGCTCCTACAGCGGCTCGCTGTACCAGGTGCGGCGCTGGTCCGACGGCGCGACGTCGAACATCGGCGTGCTCAGCGCCGGCGGCTACGCCAACGCCGCCGCGCAGGACTCGTTCTGCAACGGCACGTACTGCACGATCGTGCGCATCTACGACCAGACGTCGCGGCACAACGACCTCACGATCGCCCCCGGCGGCGGCGCCAACCCGACCGCCGACCAGGGCGCGAACGCGGCGGCGCTGCCCATCACCGCCGGCGGGCACAAGGTGTACGGCGTGTACATCTCGGCCGGCAACGGGTACCGCAACAACAACACCAACGGCGTCGCCACCGGCAGCCAGCCCGAGGGCATGTACATGGTGACCGAGGGCACCCACGTCAACGACCGGTGCTGCTTCGACTACGGCAACGCCGAGACGAACAATCTCGACACCGGCAACGGCGACATGGACGCCATCTACTTCGGCAACCTGTGCTGGTTCTCCCCCTGCTCGGCCGGGCCGCGGGTCGCTGCGGACCTGGAGAACGGGCTCTTCGCCGGCGGCAACGGGTCCTGGACGGCCAACACCGGCCGCAACAGCGCGTTCGTGACCGCGATGCTGAAGAACAACGGCACCACGACGTACGCCATCAAGGACGGCAACGCGCAGTCCGGCAGCCTCGCCACACGGTACGACGGCGGCCTGCCGACCCAGTCCGGTTACCGCCCGATGACCAAGCAGGGCGCCATCATCCTGGGCATCGGCGGCGACAACAGCAACGGCTCCGTCGGCTCGTTCTTCGAGGGCGTCATGACCAGCGGCTACCCGAGCGACGCCACGGAGAACTCGGTCCAGTCCAACATCGTCGCCGTCGGGTACAGCAAGAGCGTCACGTTCCCCGTCAACGGCGCCACGTACCGGCTGACGAACCTCGCCAGCGGCAAGGTCCTCGACGCGGTCAACTGCGGCACCGCCAACGGCACGCAGATCGACGTGTGGCAGGCACTGGGCAACACCTGCCAGCAGTGGCGCTTCAACAGCGTCGGCCCCAACAAGTGGACGATCACCAACGTCAACGCCAACAAGGTCCTCGACGCCGTCAACTGCGGCCTGGCGCTCGGCACCGCCACCAACCTGTGGCAGTCGCTGGGCAACACCTGCCAGCAGTGGGCGGTCATCCCGGCCGGCAACGGCCGCTACGAGCTCGTCGTCGAGAACAGCGGCATGGTCCTCGACGACCAGAACTGCGGCACCGCCAACGGCACCAAGGTGCAGCTGTGGATGTGGCTCAACAACACCTGCCAGCTCTGGCAGATCGCGGCGTAACGCACGCGGTGGGTGGCGCGGTCGTCAGACGGCCGCGCCGCTCGCGGCGAGCAGCTCCGCGGTGGCGATCCACAGGCGGCGCTCCCGCTCGCGGTCGTGGGCGACCGGGCGGACCTCGGTCAGCCGGTCCTTCACCACGAACGCGCCGTCACGCAGGCGCGCCCACCGCTCGTCCAGCGCCACGGAGGCGAGCATCGGGCCGGAGCGGCGCGGGGTGGACACGAACGGCAGGCGGCCCAGCCCGCGACCGATCGCCTGCAGCGCCCGCGGGGCCCCGCGGCTCAGGGCGGTGCCGGGCATCCAGCCGGGCTCGAACACCGACACAGCCACCCCCGGGGCGTGCCGTTGCAGCTCGTGGGCGTAGTACAGGATCGCCAGCTTGGCGGTGCTGTAGGCGACTCCCGACGCGGTCATGTCCGGCTTCGCGCCGGCGGGCGCCGGCCGGGCGAGCTCCACGGGGTCGCGCCACCGCGCCTCCGGCACCCCGAGCACCCGGCGCCAGAAGTTGACGCTGTACGTGTTGGAGCCGAGCAGCACGATCCGGGCCGGCTCCGCCGGCGAGCCGAGCAGGTCCGCGATGAGCTGGGCGTGCGCGAGGTGGTTCACGGCGAAGGTCAGCTCGTAGCCGTCGGCGGACGCGGCCCGCGTGTCGGCCGACATGTGGCCCGCGTTGGCGATCAGCGCGCCGATGGGGCGCACCGTCCCGGCGGCGACGAGGTGCCGGACGGTGGCAGCCGCTGCCCGTACATCGGCCAACCGCGACAGGTCGCAGCCGATCTCATGGACGGTGGCGCCACGCGCCCGCGCCTCGTCGGCGACCTCGCGCAGCGCGGGCCCGGCCCGGCCGACCAGCAGGAGCTCGGCGCCCGGCCGGTCGGCCACGGCGAGGGTGGTGGCGCGGCCCAGACCTCGGGTCGGGCCGGTGATGAGCGTTGTCATGCTCCGAGCGTGACCGCCCGCAACGCCGTCAGGCAGTCGTCGCGTTGTCGTAGGACTGCCAGGGCCAGGACACGCCCGCCGGCCTCGGTGGAGACTGGGCGGGTGGAGCAGTGGGAGTTCGGCCGGGCGGTGCGCCGCTGGCGTGACCGGGTCGCGCCGGAGACCGCCGGTCGGCCGGCGCCGCCGCGCCGCGGGACTGCGCCGCGAGGAGCTCGCCGGGCTCGCCGGGATCTCCGCGGACTACCTGACCCGGCTGGAGCAGGGGCGGGCGACGGCGCCGTCGGCACAGGTGGTGCAGGCCCTCGCGCGGGCGCTGCGCCTGTCCGGTCCCGACCGGGACCTGCTCTACCGGCTCGCCGGCCACGCCCCGCCCGGCGCCGACGTCGTGCCGTCGCACATCCCGCCGAGCGTGCAGCGGCTGCTCGACCGGCTCGCGCACACCCCGGTCGTCGTGTACGACGCCACCTGGACGCTGGTGGTCGCGAACGCCCCGTACGACGCGCTCATGGGCGAGACGTCGGGCTGGCACGGCCTGGAACGCAACGCCGTCTGGCGCAACCTCGCCGGCTTCCCGACCCGTGTCGTCCACACCGCGCAGGAGCAGGCCCGTCACACGGCGCTGCTGGTGGCGGACCTGCGCCAGACCGCGTCGCGGTATCCGGCGGACCGTTCGCTGCGCCGGCTGATCGACGACCTCGCGGCCTCGAGCCCGCGCTTCACCGAGCTGTGGGAGGGCGCGGCGCCCGCACCCCCGTCGGAGCCGTCGCGGCACAAGACCGTCGAGCACCCGGCCGTCGGCCGGATCACCCTGGACTGCGACACGCTCGTCGTCACCGCCGACGACCTGCGCATCACCGTCTACACGGCCGAGCCGGGCACCGACGACGCCGACCGGCTCGCCCTCGCCGTCGTGCTCGGCACGCAGACCCTGACCGGTTCCGCGTGACGGCGCTTCGATGGACAATGCCGCCATGCAGGTTTACCGGGGTGTGTCGGCGTTCCACCTGACGGCGGTCAACGAGGGCGTCGACGTGGTCGAGCAGGCGCTGCTGGCCGCCGGAATGACGTTCACCCGGACCGTGGTGACCGTCGGCTGGCCGGGCGGCCGCGGCGAGGGCGCCGAGTTCGTCTTCGTGCTGCCCGGCACCAACCAGCGCCCCGGCCTCGACCTCGTCCAGCACCTGCGGTCCACCGGCATGTGGCTGCTGATTCGTAAGGTCGACGGCGCGACGCCAGGGTGACGATGCAAAAATTGGCCGTGTCTCGTCGTGACTCACAGCGAACGTCCAGGGTCGCGGAGCATGATGGACCGGCGAGCGGTGACTGCATCCTCGCTGGGGGGTCTGTGCTGCACCCGGCCTGGCCGGCGTCGCAGGACAGTTCGGCGTCACCTGTAGCACCGTCTGCAAACGTCAGCCGGCGCGGACCGCACTCGTGCCGGCATCGATCTGGAGGATTCATGGGAGTCAGCCTCAGCAAGGGCGGCAATGTCAGTCTGACCAAGGCCGCGCCCGGCCTGGCCGCGGTCAACGTGGGTCTGGGCTGGGACGTGCGCACCACCACCGGCGCGGACTTCGACCTGGACGCCAGCGCGCTGCTCGTGGGCGCGGACGGCAAGGTCCTGTCCGACCAGCACTTCGTGTTCTTCAACAACCTCAAGTCGCCCGACGGCACAGTCGAGCACACCGGTGACAACCTGACCGGTGAGGGCGAGGGTGACGACGAGATGATCAAGGTGAACCTCGCCGGGGTCGCCCCCGAGGTTGACAAGATCGTCTTCCCGGTGTCCATCCACGACGCCGACGCCCGCAATCAGTCCTTCGGGCAGGTCACCAACGCGTTCATCCGGGTGGTCAACTCCGCCGACAACAACGAGCTGGCCCGGTACGACCTGAGCGAGGACTACTCGACGGAGACCGCGCTGGTCTTCGGCGAGCTGTACCGCAACGGCGGCGAGTGGAAGTTCCGCGCCGTCGGGCAGGGCTACGCGTCCGGCCTGGCCGGCATCGCGAAGGACTACGGCGTCAACGTGTAACCAGGCGTCACCAGACCGGCGGGCCCCTCCGATCCTGGATGGGCCCGCCGCGCTGTGCGTGAGCTGGGCTGAGCTACGACGCCGTCGCCAAGCTGGCCAGTGAGCGGCTGACGAAGGACCCGAACTGCCCGATCGGCAAGTGGGACGACAACTCCACCGGCCTCGACGAGGCCTTCAGGGCCGACGGCGTGTTCTTCAAGCAGTTCGACTGCTACAAGACCGCCGACGAGCTGCTGCCCAACCGGATCCAGCAGGTCATCTTCGTCGAGTTCAAGACGCCGGAGCGCGCCGTGGCGTACGCGGACGACCAGTCGTCGCTGTACCCGTCGCTCGTGGCCGGCACGAAGGTCGTCGTCGCCGGGAGCGGCCTGGAGACCATCGACATGAAGGCCTTCCTGGCCGAGGCGCAGAAGGGTCCCGGCGGCGCCGGCAAGATCGTCGGCTGAGCCGGCGGGGCGCGGACGTGCGTTCAGGACGGTGGTGCCGGACCGCTCACCGCCGGCGCGAACGGGCCCGCAGGAGCTCGACGCCGATCGGCACCACCGACAGCACGACGACGCCGATGAGGATCAGCTCGATGTTGGACTTCACGAACGCGATCTGCCCCAGGAAGTAGCCCAGCACCGTGACGCCGGTGCCCCACAGCGCGCCGCCGACGGCGTTGTACAACACGAACGTGCGGTAGTGCATGCCGCTGGTGCCGGCGACGATCGGGGTGAACGTCCGCACCACCGGCACGAAGCGGGCCAGGACGATCGACCGGGCACCGTACCGGGCGAAGAACTCCTGCGCCTTGGCGAGGTGCTCCTGCTTGAACAGCCTCGAGTTCGGCCGCCGGAACAGCGCGGAGCCGACCCGCCGGCCGAACAGGTAGCCGAACTGGTCACCGGCGAACGCGGCGACCGACACCAGCAGGCACACCAGCCACAGCGGCTGGTGCAGGTAGCGGCCGTCGGCGACGAGCAGCCCGGTGGTGAACAGCAGTGAGTCGCCGGGCAGGAAGAACCCGATCAGCAGGCCGGACTCGGCGAAGACGATCGCCAAGACGCCGAGCATCCCGAAGGTGGAGATGAGCCATTCGGGGTCCAGGAACTTCACGCGGTCTTCCTTACGACGGTTGCGGCCGGAGCTGATGCGACGAGGGCGACCGCCGCGGTGGCGATGCCGAGTGCGGCGAGGATGTCGCCCGGGTAGTGCACGCCTACCCAGATCCGGGCCACCCCGACCGCGACTGCCGCGACCAGCAGGGCGACGCCCGCGCCGCGGTGCAGGAACACCCCGACGGCCAGAGCGATCGCGAATGCGGCGGTGGCGTGGTCGCTGGGCAGTGACACCCCGCCGGCGTGCGCGACGAGCTGGTGCACCTGGTGCGTCTGGAACGGGCGCAGCTGCCCGTTCAGGTGGTTCAGCAGCTGCGCGCCGAGAAACGCCACCAGCAGCGCGGCGAACACGTAGGCGACCTGGCCGCGCCGGCCGCCCCGCAGCGCCCACACGACGACCGCGGCGAACGCCGCGAACACGACGTAGATGAACGGGCCGGCGAGGAACTCCATGATGTCGTCGACCCCGTCGACCCGGCCGGCGTGGTCGTTGATCAGCTGGAACAGTCGGTAGTTCATCCTGGCCAAGGTAGGGATCCGAACCTGAGAATCCGATGAAGGCGCCGCCGGCCGTCACGGGCGCGCGACGACCGCGGTGCGCGGCGCGGGCCGGAAGAACAGGGCGAGCATGACGCCCCCGAACAGCAGCCAGGCGGTGACCTCCAGGACGCAGACCGTTCCCACGAGCCGCTCCGAGCGTAGGCTTACCTAACGCCGCCAATCTCCTACATGTTGTAGGAATACGCAAGCGGAGCGACCGTGGCGGCCACTCAGGGCGTCGGGCCGGCGGTCGGGGACGCGCCGGCAGGGGGCACGGACGGGGAGGCGGTGGCCACCGGCCCGTCGTCGTCGCGTTCCCCGCCTTCGTCCCGGTCGGCCTGTTCGCCGCGGTCCCGGCGGTCGCCGTGGTCGGCGTGCTCCCCGTGCCGGTCGCCGCCCTCGCCGTGCAGGCCGACGATCGCGGCTCCGGCGACCGCGCCCAGGGCGGCACAGGGAACCACCGCCAGGACCAAGGTTGCCGCGACGGCCATCACTGCGGCACGGCCGGGCGTGGCGACGAACCCCGACCACCGGGACCGCGTCGTCGCTGAGGCCGGCGCAGGGCCGGGCCACAGAGGTTGGCCGTTCTCGATCTCGGGCAGGTCCGGAGCTGCGGATTCGTGTTCAGCGCTCATGGCCGGCGAAGGTAGGGCGGCGAACCTGAGAATTCGATGAACGGCGTGCTCAGCGCAGCTGGAGCGGAGCGCGTCCGGCGGACTCGCCGAGCGGCGGCAGCCCGTAGCACTGCTGGACGGTGCGCAGGATCGAGTAGTGGTCCTGCTGTGGCCGATGACGGCGTCGTACCGCTTGTTCTCGATCACCACGATCACCACATGGTCGGCGGCCCGGGACCGGCCGCGGGCCGGTCGTCACCGGCGTCCTGCTGGGCCTGGCCGTCGACGCCAAACCGTGGGCCCTGCCGTTCGGCTGCGTCCTGCTCCTGCTCGGCAACCGGCGGGCGGTGCTGACCGGCGCGGCGGGCATGGCCACAGTGGTCGCCGCGGCGTGGCTGCCGTTCTTCCTCGCCGACCCGGGGACCAGCAACGCCCTGCGCTTCACCATCGCCGACACCGAGCTGTCGGCGCTGCGGGTGCTCGGCGTCCACGACGCCAGGACGCCGCCGCTGACGCTCGCCTACGTCGTGGCGTGCGCGGCCCTGCTGCCCACCCGTTCGGGTGCGGGCGCTTTCAGCGACCGTTCAGGTCCCACCTGTGAGGCTCCCGTCATGAAGGTCGCCCGCCGTACGGCGAACAAGGTGCCCGAAGTCACCGTCTACTTCTGGATCATCAAGGTCCTGGCCGCCACGGTGGGCGAGACCGCCGCCGACCTGCTCAACATGAACCGGCTGCGCGCTCTGGGTCCGGTCCCGGCGTTCTGGGCCGCGTACGTGCTGACCCGACCGCTCGGCGCGTCGCTCGGCGACCGGCTTTCGCAGTCCCGTGACGCCGGCGGTCTGGGCCTGGGTACGGTCGGACCGAGCGTGGTGTTCCTGCTCGCGTCGGTCCTGCTCGTCGTCCACCTGACCCGCAGCCGGGTGGACGTCGTCGACGAACGGGCCGGCGGGCCCGGCGAGCCGGTCCCAATCAACGCCCGGACCTACCCCTAGGAGGCGGAGTGCGGCTGCTGCTGGTCGAGGACGAGGTCGGGCTGGCCGAGACGATCCGGGACGGCCTGCGCATCGAGGGCTTCACCACCGACGTGATGTTCAACGGTGTGGACGGGCTGTGGGCGGCGACCGAGTCACCCAACGGCGCCTACGACGCGATCGTGCTGGACATCATGCTGCCGGGGCTGAGCGGCTACGAGGTGTGCCGGCAGCTGCGGCAGCGTGACGTGTGGACGCCGGTGCTGATGCTGACCGCGAAGGACGGCGACTACGACGAGGCCGACGGGCTCGACCTCGGCGCCGACGACTACCTCACCAAACCGTTCTCGTTCGTGGTGCTCGTCGCCCGGCTGCGGGCCCTGATCCGCCGCGGCGCGCCGCAACGGCCGGTCGTGCTCAGCGCCGGCGACCTGCGCCTGGACCCGGCGCGGCGGCGGGTGACCCGCGGCGACGACGAGATCCCGGTCACGCCGCGGGAGTTCGCGCTGCTGGAGTTCATGATGCGGCACGCCGGTGACGTGGTCACCAAGACCGCCATCATCGAGAACGTGTGGGACGCCGCGTTCGACGGCGACCCGAACATCATCGAGGTCTACGTCGGCTACATCCGCAAGAAGATCGACCACCCGTACGGACGGTCCGCGATCCGCACCGTCCGCGGCGCCGGCTACCGCATGGACCCGGACGGCGGCTGATGCGTCGCGTCCCGGTGCTCTGCGCGGCCGCGCTGGGCCTGCTCACCGTCCTCGTCGTCGTCCGGTTCGGCCCGCTGGTCCGCCTCGACTCCGCGGTCAGCGAGGCGGCCCGCCACGCCGCCCTGCGGCACGACGGCTGGCGCGCGGTGATGTCGGCGATCACCCACAGCGCCGACAGCCTGGTGCTGGTGCCGGCCGGGCTGCTGCTCGCCGTGGTCCTGCTGTGGAAGCGGTGGCGGACCGGCCTGTGGTTCCTGCTCGGCACCGCCACGGCCGCCACCGCCGTCCGGCTCACCGTCATGACCCTGGTGCACCGGCCGCGCCCGGTCGACCGGCTCACCCCGACCGCCGGATGGGCGTTCCCGTCCGGGCACACCACGTCCTCGGCAGTGACCGCCGGCATCCTCATCGTGCTCGGGTGCGCCGTCCTGACCGGCCGCCGGTCGCGCCGCGTCCTCGTCGCCGTCGCCGGCACCTGGGCCGTGCTCGTCGGCGTCAGCCGGGTCGCGCTGCTCGCGCACTGGCCCAGCGACGTCCTCGGCGGCTGGCTCCTCGCCACCGCCGTCACCGTCGCCCTCGCCCGCGGTCTGCGGGTTCAGCGTTCCTTCAGGACCGCGCGGCCACCATCCCCTCAGCGTGACGACGGCCGGACGCACCGGCCGGAGGGGAGCCCGGAATGCACCATCCAGCGGCACGACAGCGCATCGTCGTCGTCTCGGCCAGCTTCGGCGCCGGACACGACGGCGCCGCCGCCGAACTGACCCGCCGCCTGCGCGCCGGCGGGCACCAGGTCGACCGGCGCGACTTCGTCGACCTGGTGCCACGGCGGGCCGGGGTGCTGCTGCGCGGCCTGTACCGGCGGCAGCTGACCACACTCCCCCGCACCTGGGGCTGGCTGCTCGCCCTCGCCGGCTCGCAGCGGCTCACGGGCGGCGCCGCCGCGCTCACCGCCGCCACCGACGCGGCGATGCAAGCCGCGGTCGGCACCGACGCCGCGCATCAGGCGGTGCCGCGATGACGTGGCTCGTCACCGGCGGCGCCGGATACATCGGCGCGCACGTCGTCGCGGCCCTCGTGGCGGCCGGGGAGCCGGTCGTCGCCCTCGACGACCTGTCCACCGGCGACCCCGCCCGCCTTCCCGCCGCGGTGCCGCTCGTCGTCGCCGACGCCGGTGACCCGGTGCTGCTGCGGGCGACGCTCGAGCGGCACCGCGTCACCGGGGTCATGCACCTGGCGGGCAGCAAGTCCGTGCCGGAGTCGGTGCGCCGTCCCATCTGGTACCACCAGCAGAACGTCGGACTCGTCGCCGCGCTGCTCGCCGCGATGGTCGACACCGGTGTGCGCCGGCTGGTGTTCTCGTCGTCGGCCGCCGTGTACGGCGTGCCCGGCACCGCGACCGTCGCGGAGGACGCGCCGGCCCGGCCGGTCAACCCGTACGGGCAGACGAAACTCGTCGCGGAGGACCTCGTAGCCGCCGCGGGCCGGGCGCACGACCTGTCCTGGATCGCGTTGCGCTACTTCAACGCCGTCGGCGCGGGCGCCCCGCACCTCGGCGACCGCGGCGCCACGAACCTGCTGCCGCTCACATTCGCGGCGCAGGAGACCGGGGTGCCGTTGACCATCGCCGGCACCGCGCTGCCGACCGCGGACGGCACCGGCGTGCGCGACTACGTGCACGTGGCGGACCTCGCCGAGGCGCACCGGCTCGCCGCCCGCCACCTCACCCGCGGTCACCGTGCCGCGGTGTACAACGCCGGCGCCGGCCGCGGGCACTCGGTGCTGGACGTCGTGCGGGCCGTCGCCGCGGTCACCGGCGCGCCGGTCCCGGTCCGGTCCGGCCCGCCACGTCCGGGTGACCCGCCGGAGGTCGTCGCGGCGATCGACCGCATCCGTGCCGACCTGCGCTGGCGGCCCCGGCACACGCTGCTGGACGCCGTCACCTCGGCCTGGCAGGCCCGCACCGCCACGCTCACCGCCGCCGGCGGGCGCGGACAGCACGGGTAGCGCGCGGGCCGCCGGGCAGGTCACGGATATGGTGGTGATCGTGGCTGACTCCAACGCGCGCCGTGCCCCGGGCTCACTGGAGGCTCAGGCGATGGCCGCGCTGTGGGCCGCCGGCGAGCCGCTGTCCCCGGCCCAGCTGCAGGCCGCGCTCGACGCCGGCCTGGCGTACAACACCGTGCAGACGATCCTCGTGCGGCTGCACGACAAGGGTCTGCTGGAGCGCCGGCCCGCCGGGCGCGGGCGGGGTCACGTGTACTGGCCGGCCCGGGACGCGGCGACGGCGGCGGCCCAGCAGATGCGGGCGGTGCTGGACGGGCCGACGGACCGGCAGGCGGTGCTGCGCCGGTTCACCGACGACCTCGCCGAGGACGACCTGGCGACGCTGCGCGCGCTGCTGCGGCAGGAGCCGCCGGCGTGACCGTCGCCGTCTACCTGCCGCTGCTGCTGCCGGCCCTGCTCGCGGTCGCCGCGCGTTCGCTGGCCGCCGCGGCCGCGCCGGAGTGGACGGCCCGGGCCCTCGCCGCCGCTGCCGCACTTGCGGCCACGGTCAGCACCGGCAGCCTGGCGCTGCTGGCGCTGACGCTGCTCGATGACCTGCCCGCGCTGGAGGCCCGGGAGCACGCGGCCGCCTACCCGCTGCCCGAGCCGGTCCCGGGCGTGGTGGCGCTGGCCGCGGCGGCCGCCCTGGTCTGGGTCGGCCGGCGCTGCGTGGCGCACCTGCGGCAGGCGCGGGCCGTCACCCGGGACCTGCTCGCCGCCGGGGTGCCGCACGACGGGCTGCTCGTCGCCGACCTTCCCGAGCCGCACGCCGTGGCGGTGCCGGCGGGCGCCGGCCGGGCCGGGCACGTGCTGGTGACCGCGGGCCTGCTGCGGCTGCTGGACCGCACCGAACGCGCCGCGGTCCTCGCCCACGAGCACGCGCACCTGCGCCACCGCCATCACCGGACGGTCGCGTTCGCCACCGCCGCCGCGGCCGCCAACCCGCTGCTGCGCCCGGTCTCCCGGGTCGTCGCGCTGCTGGTGGAGCGCAGCGCGGACGAGACGGCCGCGGCCACGGTCGGGGACCGGCACGTCGTGGCCCGGGCCATCGCGAAGGTCGCCCTGGCCGGCGGCGGGCGGCGTCCCGCCGGTGGCCTCGCGGCCGGCGGGTCCGACGTCGTGCGCCGCGTCCAGGCGCTCACCCGGCCGGCCGCCGACCGTTTCCGCGCCGCGGGCCGCTTCCGGGCCGCCATGGCCGCGAGCACGGCGGTCGTGGTCGTCTGTGTGGCGGCGGGCAGCGCCGCGGCCGCCGACTTCGTCGCCGTCGCCCGCGCCTGGCTGTAAACCGCGCGTGGTGGCCGATCACCGGGCGGGCAGCGCCGCGGGCGCCGACCTCGTCGCCGTCGCCCGCGCCTGGCTGTAAACCGCGCGTGGTGGCCGATCACCGGGCGGGCAGCGCCGCGGGCGCCGACCTCGTCGCCGTCGCCCGCGCCTGACTGGAGTGGCCGCGGTCGCATGACGGCCGGGCCGCGCGGGGTGGTGTCCGGTCAGCCGGGCGCCATGGGCAGCCGGATCCGCAGCAGCGCGCCGCCGTCGGGCCCTTCGTGGACGGTGAGCGTGCCGCCGTGCGCGGCGACGACGTCGCGGGCGATCGGCAGCCCGAGGCCCGTGCCGCCGGCCTGGCGGGAGCGGTCGTCGTCGAGTCGCACGAACCGGCCGAAGACCCGCTCCCGCTCGGCCGCCGGGATGCCGGGCCCGTCGTCGGCGACGGTCAGCTCGGCCGTGCCGCCGGCCGCGCTCAGGCCGATCTCGACGCGGCCGCGGGCGTGCCGGGCGGCGTTGTCGAGCAGGTTGCGCAGGACCCGCTGCAGGTGGTGCGGATCGCCGTCGACGCGGACGGGGCTGACCCGAGCCTCCACCCGCAGGCCGGGGTGGCCGGCGCTGAGCCGGTCGCGTTCGGTGTAGACGATGTCGTCGAGGTCGACGTCCTCCCGGCGCAGCTGCGGACCCGACTCGTCGATGCGGGCGAGCAGCAGCAGGTCGGCGATGAGCCGGGCCATCCGGGCGCTCTCGTGCCGCATCCGGGTGACGTGGACGCCGGCGGCCGGCGGCAGGTCGGCGGCGGCCAGCAGGTCGAGGCCGGCGTGGATGGTCGACAGCGGGCTGCGCAGCTCGTGGCTGGCGTCGGCGACGAACCGGCGCTGGGCGTCGGAGGCCGACTCGATCCGGTCCAGCATCGTGTTCATCGTCGTGGCGAGCGCGGCGATCTCGTCGGCGGTGGCCGGCACCGGCAGCCGGGCGTGCAGGTTGCGGGCGGTGATCGTGTCGGCCTGGCGGCGCATCGCGTCGACCGGGCGCAGCGTACGGCCGACGAACAGGAACGTGGCCGCGCCGACGACGAGGGTGAGCAACGGCATCCCCACGGCGAGCGCGCCGATGACCGCCTCGGTCCCGTCGTTGACCTCGTCGAGCGACTGCGCGACCAGGACCGTCCGCGGCCCGGCGGGGGTGCTGACCCCCAGCGCCACGATCCGGAAGTGATCGTCGCGGGCGAGCTCGAGCCCGCGCTGCTCGCGCAGCGTCTGCCCCGGCTGGGGTCGCAGCGGGGAGATCGCGCCGCTCCCGGCGACGGCGGCCGACGCCGCGACGACCCGCCCACCCCCGTCGACCACCTGGACGACGGTGCGGTCCCGCGCGGTCGGCCGCAGCGTGGCGGCGAGACCGGCCCCGTCCGCGGTGCCGAGCGCCGCGGCGACCTGGGTGGCGCGCTGGCCGATCGCCTGGTCGATGTTGTCGGTGAGGATGAACCGGGCGGCGACCACGAGCGTCGCCCCGCTGGCGAGCGCCGCGACGGCGACGACGGCCGCCGCGGCGAGCGCGGACCGCATCCGCACCCCGAACCGCCCCGTCAACCGCCCCCACCACCTGGTCATACTCCTGAACCTAGCGGTGGCGACCTGAAGCGGCGCTGAAGACGCCCGCGGACGTGGTCACCCGCGGCGCGCGACGTAGACGACGTTGACGGCGAACTCGTCCGCGCCGGGCACCTTCCCCGCGACGGCGTCGAAGGCGCGCGCCGCACGGTTGAGCCCTGGCCGCTCGTACCAGCCTTTGCTCAGCATCGCGAACCCGCGCCGCTGTACGACCTCGAACCCGTGCGACCGCAGCAACCCGTACATCTGCCGGTGGGACAGCTCGGCGAACCACGGGTTGTCCGCCTGCCGGCGGGCCCGCAGGTGACGCACCGACCGGGCGTTGCCGTGGTTCTCGACGACGAGCAGCCCCGCCTCGGCGTTCGGCAGCGCCTCGGCGGCGAACGACAGGGCCCGGTGCCGGACATCGTCCTCGACGTTGAGCATCAACCGGAACATGGTCACGATCGCCGGACCGTGTGTCGGCACCGGCGCGGGCACGGGCCCGTCGGCCGCCACCTGGTGAAACGCGGCGTTGACGCCGAGCTCGGCGGCCTTGGCCATCATGTCGGCGGAGGTGTCGTAGCCGTGCGCCTCGTGGACAAGGCCGTGCAGGGCACGGATCGCCCGCCCGGTCCCGCAGGCGAAGTCGTGCTGCGTCGGCCGCCAGGTCCGGAACGTCCGCCGCACCAGCGCCCGCAGGTACGCACGTTGCCGGCTGCCGACATGCGACGCGTACGTGCCCGGCGCGTACGTGGTGTGCTCGTACTTGTCGACCGCGTCGGCGTTCTGGAACACCTTCGTGTAGCCGTTGGTCATGCGCCCGCCCTCCCGGGCGGCCCCCGCCTGTCCGCCCACGTCACCTACAACGAGTAGGAGTCAGCCGGGACACCCCTCACACGGCCGTTGGCTCAGACGGAGGACACCCGCCGCCGAGCAGACACCTCGCGGGCAGGGCCGCGGCTCGTGGCCGTGTGATGTTCAGACGGCCATAGACTCACGTTCATCGATGACTCGGGCGGGTCCGGAAGGGTCGGTCTCCTTGGTTCCGCAACCTGGGAGGGCTCATGGATCGTCGTACGTTGCTGCGCGCCACCGTCGCTGGGGCCGGCGGGCTGGCGCTGCCCTTCACCGCGTGGTCGGCGGCGTACGCCGCGCCCGCGCAGAACGCCGCCGGGCCGTACGGGGCGCTGCAGGCCGCCGACGCCAACGGGATCCAGCTGCCCGCCGGGTTCACGAGCTCGGTCGTCGCCCGGTCCCGGCAGACGGTGCCCGGCACCTCGTACGTGTGGCACGACGCGCCCGACGGCGGCGCCGTCATCCCCAACGGCACCGGGTGGATCTACGTGTCCAACGCCGAGACCAGCTCGGGCTCCGGCGGCGGCGCGTCGCGGCTGGTCTTCGACGCCAGTGGCGCCGTGGTCGGGGCGTCGCGGATCCTCTCCGGCACCAACAACAACTGTGCCGGCGGGAAGACGCCGTGGAACACGTGGCTGTCGTGCGAGGAGATCAGCCTCGGCCGGGTCTGGGAGACCTACCCGCTCGGCGGCACCGCTGTGGCCCGTCCGGCGATGGGCCGGTTCAAGCACGAGGCCGCCGCGGCCGACCCGGTTCGCCGCGTCATCTACCTGACCGAGGACGAGACCAACGGCAAGTTCTACCGCTTCGTGCCGACCACGTGGGGCGACCTGTCGTCGGGCACGCTGCAGGTGCTGGTGGCCGGCAGCGCCACGTCCGGCTCGTTCACCTGGGCGAACGTCCCCGACCCGGACGGCTCCCCCACCGCCACCCGCAGCCAGGTCTCCGGCGCGAAGTCGTTCAACGGCGGCGAGGGCTGCCACTACGCCGACAACACCGTCTGGTTCACCACCAAGGGTGACAACCGCGTCTGGCAGATCAACCTCGCCGGCGGCACGTACGAGCTGGCCTACGACGACAACCTGGTCAGCCCCGGCACCGCCCCGCTCACCGGCGTCGACAACGTCACCGGGTCCACCGCCGGGGACCTGTACGTCGCCGAGGACGGCGGCAACATGGAGATCTGCCTCATCACGCCGGACGACAAGATCTCCGTCTTCCTGCGCGTCACCGGGCAGAGCTCGTCGGAGATCACCGGACCGGCGTTCACTCCCGTCGGCAACCGCCTCTACTTCTCCTCCCAGCGCGGCACGACCGGCGCCTCGTCGGGCGGCATCACGTACTGCGTCACCGGCCCGTTCCGCACCTGACCCACCCACCGCGGCAGCGCCGGGCGGGGCATCCCGCACCGCCGCGCCCAGCGCTGCCGCCACCGAACCACCCGCCCGACGTTTGCCGGCACGGCCGGAGCGTCGAATACTGGAATTGAGGGTGTCGACCACACCACCTCCAGGGCGTGCGACGTCGTGACCGGAAGGACCATCGATCATGGATGCGTCCGAGCTACTGAACATCGCGGTGGCCGATCTGGCCCTGGTGCAGGACGTCGAGCAGGCTCAACACATCATCCGGGGCGCCGCGAGGCGCCTGGCGAACGCGCACGGCTCCACCGTGGTGCTTCTGGAAGACGGGTACTGCTTCTACGCCGACGAGGACGCGGTGAGCCCGCTGTGGAAAGGGCAACGATTCCCCGTGCGGCAGTGCATCAGCGGGTGGTCGATGCTCAACCGTCAACCGGCCATCGTGCCGGACATCCAGTTCGACGAACGGGTGCCGCAGGAGGCGTACCGGCCGACATTCGTGAAGAGCCTCGCCATCGTCCCGATGCGTGTCGAGGATCCGCTGGGGGCGATCGGCGCCTACTGGATCCAGCCGCACCGGGTCACCGACGAGGAACTGGCCCGGCTCGAGGCACTGGCCGGAGCCGCCGGCGCGGCGTTGACCCGTCTCATGGCCCCGGAGACGGCCGATCTGGTGAGCGCAGAAGCAGCCGGCGCACTTGCCTAGCGCGACACATCATCGTGCGATCCGGCTCGTCACCGCGGGCCGGGACGAACGGCGGGCTGCGTGCGTCCGTTCCACGATCGGCGGGCCGCCAGCCCGATCACACCGCTGCCGTGCGGTAAAATTCTCGTTCAGGAACTATGTCAGCACGACCGCGATGGCGGGCGTCGTGTTGACGGCGAGGCGAAAGAACGATCGCCGGTGTCGGGATACTTGGTGCCGTTACTGCTGAGAACGAAGCCGCCGCCCGCCTGGCTCGGGCTGGTCGTCGCCTTCGCGTGCGTCGCGGCGGAGACCCTCGTGATGTTCCCCCTCCGGGACGGCACTCCGACGGCCGCCACCGGCGTGGTGTACCTCTGCGGCGTCCTGGTCGTCTCGATGGTGTGGAAGCCGTGGCTCAGCATCCTGACGGCCGTCGCCAGCGCCCTCGCCTTCAACTACGTCCACGTCCAGCCGTACTGGACGCTGAATTTCACCACGCGCCGGGACCTGCTGACCGTGGTGATGTTCATCCTGGCCGGGCTGGCGGTCGGCCACCTGGCAGATCTGGCCCGCGCCCGCGCCGCCGAGGCGGCCGAACGCCGCCAGGAAGCGACGCTCGCCACCGGCCTGGCCAAGCGCATGCTGTGCGCGGCCGATCTGCGTTCGGCGCTCGGCTCGGCGTCGCAGCGGCTCGCGCAAGCGCTCGAGCTACGGTCCGCGGTGATCGAGCTCGACGTGGTTCCCGGGGACGGGCAGCGGGTCGCGCTCCCGCTGTGTGACGGTGCGACCCGCCTGGGCACCCTGCTGGTCCCGGCCGACCTCCCCGAGCGGACGCTGGAGCGCCTGCGGCAACACGTGGTGCCGACGCTGGAGTGGCTGCTGTACGCGGCGCGTGACCACGACGCGATCGTCGACTCGCTGAACGCGAGCCGCAAGGTCGCCCTGCTCGTGGACGAGCAGGCCGCGTGGCGGCGCGTGGCCATGCTGGTCGCACGGGAATCCGCACTCACCGACGTGTTCGACGCGATGACGGAGGAACTCTGCCGATCCCTCGGTGACGTCCGCACGGCGCTGATGCGCTACGAGCCGAACCGCACCGCCACCCGCCTCGCCGGCCTGAGCGAGCTGGGCGGCCC
This sequence comes from Dactylosporangium sp. CA-152071, assembly GCF_050936335.1. NCBI lineage: Bacteria > Bacillati > Actinomycetota > Actinomycetes > Micromonosporales > Micromonosporaceae > Dactylosporangium > Dactylosporangium sp. CA-152071. Next base: position 1,643,048 of record NZ_JBNJMZ010000002.1, read on the forward strand.
GACGTCGATCCCGCTCGAAGAGGACGGCATCGTCGGGACGGTGCTGCGCACGCGGCGTCCGGCCCGGATCGACAGCTACGACGGTGCCCCCGGTCCGGCCGCGACGGCCGAACGCGGGCTGGGCATCCGCGCGGCGGTCGGCGTGCCCGTCATGGTCAACGGGCGTATCTGGGGCATGCTCGCTGTCTTGTCCTTCACGGCCGAGGCGATACCGCCCGCGGCCGACCGGCGCCTGGCCGACTTCAGCAGCCTCATCGCGAGCACGATCGCCAACGCCGAGCATCGCGCGCAGCTCGCCGCATCCCGTGCCCGCATCGTCGCCGCCGCCGACAACACCCGGCGGCAGTTCGAACGGGCCTTGCACGACGGTGCGCTGCAGCGTGTCGTCTCGCTCGGGCTCGAGCTCAGCATGACCGAGGCGGCGATGCCGCCGGAGCTGAACAAGTACAAGGCGCAACTGTCACATACCGCGCAGGGCCTGAACGGCGTGTTCGAGAGCCTGCAGGAGGTCTCGCGGGGCATCCATCCGGCGATCATGTGCACGGGCGGGCTCGGCGCCTCGATCAAGTCGCTCGCCCGCCGGAGCGCGATTCCGGTGGACCTGAACCTGAACATCGACCGGCGGCTGCCCGACCACACCGAGGCGGCCGTGTATTACATCGTGTCCGAGGCGCTCGCCAACGCCGTCAAGCATGCCAAGGCGACCATGGTGCACGTCAACGCCGAGGCGGAGAACGCGGTGTTCCGGCTCTCGGTGCAGGATGACGGCGTCGGCGGAGCCAGCCTCGGCAAGGGGTCCGGACTGATCGGCCTGCAGGACCGCGTCGAGGCCCTCGGCGGCCACATGGAGGTCGTGAGCCCGGTCAGGCACGGCACGGCACTCCTGGTCAAGATCCCTATCGACGAAGGGTCATAGCCGTTCACGGCACCGCCGGTGACGACGCTCGGTAGGCGCCGTCACCGGCGGCACCCGCTCAGCTCGGCAGTGAGCGGACGCCGCGGACCCTGATCACTGCGGGAAGTCGCCGGGGTCGACCGAGTCGGTGTCGGCGTTGCCGCCGACGCTGGCCTTGAGGGTGATCTCCCAGGTGGTGTACTGCCTGCTCGTGGTCTTGAACTCGAAGAGGTCCTCGAACTTCTCGAACTCGCAGGAGCGGGTGAACCCGGCGACGCCCGGGTCCCAGTCGACGCCGGTGGCCATGTACACCTGGTAGTTGCCGTCCTTGACCTTCTTGACCTTGTACGTCTTGCCGGCCGAGACATAGACCGTCCAGGCCGCGACCTTGCCGCCGTTCGGGACGAGGCTCACGACGACGTCGGTCGTGCTGCCGCTGTTGTTGATCGTGAATTCGCCGGACCCGTTGAGGGTTCCCTTCTTCACCATGGTGCCGTTCGCCAGCGTGCGGGTCTGCTGGGCGACCGGCGCCGGCAGCCACGCGCCGAACGTGAAGGCGGTCCCGAAGGCCTTGACCGCGTCCCGGAGGTAGGTCGCCGCCGGCAAGCCGGTCACCTGGGCGACCGCCGCGGAACCGGCGCAGATCTCGCCGTTCTTCGCGTCTCCGGTCAGCGCCACGAAGTCGCTGCCCAACGAGTCGAACGCCCGCTTGAGCTGCTCGTGGCCGGCGGCCGCCTCGTTCGGCGGGGTGACGGACGCGAACCGGGGCGCGCTCGTCTTGACCGCATCGGCCAGGGCCTGCGCTGCCTCGACCGTCGCCGCCTGGTTCTTCGCCGCGGCGACCTTCTGCCACGCCGGTCCCATCACCGCGTCGGCGTCGGTCAGGAGCGTCTGGTACGCGGTGGCGGTCAACGGCTCCGGTGCCTTGCTCGGCGTCGGGCTCGCCGATGCGCCGCCGGCGGCACCCGAGGAGGTCCGCTTCTGCTCGGGGTCACCGGCGACGAAGGCCGCGGCCACACCGACACCGCACACGAGCAGGAGCACGGCGGCGACGACGCCGATGATCAGCTTGTTCCTCGACCCCGTGGGCGTGCCCCGGTCACCATTGGGCCACCCCGCGCCCGGGCCGCCGATGACGGGACCGGTGGGCGGCCCACTCCAGCCGGGAGCACCGGCGGGCGGCATCCCGGACGCGTCCGGCATCCCGTACGCGGGCATGCCGGAGGTCGGCGCTCCATAAGCGGGCATGCCCGAGGTGGGAGCTCCATACGCGGGCATACCGGAAGTGGGTGGACCATACGCAGGCATGCCGGAGGTCGGCGCACCGTACGCGGGCATACCGGGGGCGGGTGCGCCATATGCGGGCATACCGGGGGCGGGCGCACCAAATGCCGGCATACCGGAGGCGGGTGTCGCGGAGGTAGGCATGCCGGACGTGGGGATGCCGGAGGTCGGCATGCCCGGTGCGGGGGCGTCAGGTGCGCCCCACGCGGGGAAGTCCGGGTTCGGCCCGGTGGGAGAGGGCGGCGTTGTCACGCGTGCACCGTACCGGTTCAGATGCATGTGCAGGTGCCCCAACCGGCGGTTAAAGATCACTCCGCCCGGTCGGCGGCGCCGCGACGGCGAGCATCCGATGCGCCGTAGTCGGACTAGACTGATGTCAGTGCAGATCGGTGCGCTGACCCGGCTGGTGCGACCGACACCCCCGCCCCGCGGGCTGGGGATCGCGGTCGCCGCCGCGCTGATCGTGGTCGAGACCCTGCTGGTCTATCCGCTCCGGCTGGCCATGGATCCGTACTTCCCGGGCATGATCTACATCGTCGGCGTGCTGGTCACCTCGATGGTCTGGGGCATGTGGCTCGGGATGATCACCGCCGTGATGAGCACCCTGGCGTTCATCTACTTCCACGCCCGGCCCTTCGAGAGTTTCGCCGCCTCGGACATACGGCAGGTCGTCGACCTGGCAGTCCTGCTCATCGTCGCGGTGGCCACGAGCGCGGTGGCGGACCTGTCCCGGGTGCGCACCGTCCAGGCCGAGGAGTCCGATCTCAGCGCCGAGATGGCCAGGCTGCTGCTGTACGCCGACGACCTCCCCGCGGTGCTGCCCGCCGTCGCACAGCGCATCGCGCGAACCCTCCAACTGCCGGACGCCGCGATCCACCTCGCGACCGTCCCCGGCGATGACCGCCACTCGGCGATTCCCCTGTACATCGACGCCGCCCAGCGCGCGACCCTGATGGTGCCCGCCGAGACGCCCAAGCAGACGATGCAACGGCTGCGGGACAGCATCGTGCCGTCGTTGACGCCGCTGCTGCACGCCAGCCGGGAACGTGCGACCGTGCTGAGCTCCCTCGAAACAAGCCGGGAGCAGCTGCGCCGGCTCGCCGCCGAACAGGCCGCGTTGGGGCGGGTGGCGAAGCTCGTGGCCGGCGGCAGCCCGCCGGCCGAGGTCTTCGACGCGATCACCACCGAGCTGCACGGACTGATGAGTGAATACAGCACGTGGCTGTGCCGCTACGAATCCGACGGCACGGCCAGCGTGGTCGCGACCAACCTCACCGACGAGCTCACGACCGACGCGCGCTGGCCCATCGATGGCGAGAACGTCCTGGTCAAGGTGCGCGACACGGGGTGCGCCGCCAGGGTGGACAGCTTCGACGGCGCGGCCGGCACGGTCGCCGCGTACGCCCGTGACATGGGTATCCATTCCGTGGTCGGGGTGCCGATCGTGGTCGACGGGCGGCTGTGGGGCGTGGCGGGCGTGGCGTGGGTCCGGTCCGAGCCGCTGCCGCTCGGCACCGAGGCACGCGTCGCGGAGTTCACCGACCTCGCCGCCATCGCCATCGCCAACGCCGACGGCAAGGCCGAGCTGGCCGCGTCCCGGGCCCGGCTCGTCGCCGCCGCGGACCAGGCCCGCCAGCGCATCGAGCGCAACCTGCACGACGGCGCGATGCAGCACTTCCTCGCCGTCGCGATGCAGCTCGGTGCCACGGAGGCCATCCTGCCGCCGGAACTGACGGAGGCCCGGTCGGAACTGGCGCACGCCCGGCGCGGTCTGAACAGTGCCATGGACAACCTGCGCGAGATCTCGCGGGGCATCCATCCGACGCTGCTCGCCTCGGACGGTCTGCCGACCGCGCTCAGGGCACTCGCCCGCAGATCCCCGGTGCCGGTCGACCTCGACGTCCACACCAACCAGCGCATGCCTCCGGTGGTCGAGACGGCCGCGTACTACATCGTTTCCGAAGCGCTGACCAACGCGGTCAAACACGCGCACGCCACGGTCGTGCACGTGCAGGCGACCCGGAACGACATGCTGCACCTGTCGATCTACGACGACGGCATCGGGGGCGCCGACCCGCACCGCGGCACCGGCCTCACCGGCCTCCAGGACCGGGTCGAGGCACTCGGCGGCCACCTCACCATCACCAGCCCCGCCGACGGCGGGACCCGGCTGTCGGCCACCATCCCGACCGATTCCAGCCCCCTGCATCCCTCCTGAGCCAGCGGGCCGCGGCGGTCCGCCGGTCGAGACGCTGCGGCGGGTCAGCCGCCCGGCTGGGTCCCGGGCAGCCCTCGGTCAGGTGGCTGTGATGGAGTAGGCGCCGCTCGCGCAGCCGGTGATGCGCCAGCCGCCCGGCACCCGCTCGGCCGACGCGTTGCCGACGTTCGTAGTGCGCAGGCTCGGCTCAGCCGCGCCGGGGAACCAGACGTCGACCTGGCAGTTCGCCAGGTCGGGCGGAGCGGTCGCGGTGATCCGCAGCTCGGTGCCGCGCGGGCCCGCCGACAGCGACGCCAGCCGGCCAGGGAAGGCCCGGGGGTAGGCGCGCGACAGCGGTTCTGCGAAGGGTGCCGGCGGTGGGATCGATTCGCCCGTACGGCAGTCGACCGCGACCAGGTTGCCGGACGTGGTCGCGTCGGCGCCGGTCTCCGGCGAGCCGCAGCCCTGCCGCCAGACCCAGAACGCGCCGCCGATACCGAGCCGGTCCTGGGCCGCGGCGAACCGCCGCACCTTGGCGCCGTCCACCGCGGGGTCGCCGAACCAGCCCCATTCGCCGGGCCACAGCGCGGCGCCGTAGGCGGCGGCCGCGCGGGCCGACACGGTGAGGTTCCGCTCGATCGACGCGATCGTCAGGCCCAGGCTCTGATCCATGCTGATGGACTCGCTGTACGGGTGCGGGGCGAACACCAGTTGCCGGTCCGCGGTGAACCCGGGTGGCGGGGTCACGTCGAAGCCGAGGCCGGACCACAGCACGCTCGGCTGGAAGAAGACGACGTGGGGGAAGCCGCCGGCGGCGCCCTCGGCCGCGCGGATCGCGGTGATGGCGGCGTCGTAGAACCGGCCGAGCAGCAGCCCCGAGCTGGTCGGCGGGTTGGGCCCGATGCCCGGCTCGTTGAGCAGGTCGTACCCGGCGACGGCCGGTTCGCCGGCGAAGGCGCGGGCGACGAACGCCCAGGCGCGGACGAGCTCGGTCTGGATGCCGTCGCGGTCGGCGTACAGGTTTCCGTACGCCGTCGCCACCGCGGGCGCGAGGTCCCGGGCCAGGAACTGGCAGTGTGCCGTGCCGTCGGTGATCGTCGCCCAGGCCGGCGCGCCGTCCCAGCCGGTGGTCGGGGTGGTGCCGCCGCCGTATTGCTCGGACGGCCGCGCGAGGGCGTTGCCCCACGCGTCCTGGTGCATGTCCAGCACGGTGTAGATCCCGTGCGCCTTGGCGCCGGCGACCGCCGCCTGGATCTCGCGGAGGTACGACTGGTCGAACCTGCCCCGCTCGGGCTCCAGCCGCGACCACGACATGCCGAGACGGATCACGTTGAAGCCCATCGCCGCCATCTGGGCGAAGTCGTCATCGGTCGGCGGCCGCGTCGCCGGCACCGCCGGATCGCGCAGGTGGTAGTCGATCAACTGGTTCACGTTGACGCCCCGCAGGATCACCTGCCGGCCGGTGACGTCGCCGATCGTGGCCAACCCGTCGGGCCGGGGCGCCGGGTGGACCAGGAGCCGCTGCATGCCACCGGTCCCCGCGACCGCGGCGACGGACGGCGGTCCGGGCTGGACCGGTGCGCCGATGACCGGCGCGAGCGCGAGGAGCAGCACCCCGACCGCCACGAGGACCACCAGCCGCGGTCGCGTGTCGGGACGCAGCAGCAGCACGGACGGCCACCGCGAGCCGATCCCGGCAACGACGAGCGCCGCGGCCAGGCCGACGGCCGCGCCGTAGCTGAGCCCCGTCGCGACGCTGATCAGCGCGGTGCTGATCCACCAGCTGTCCGGCCCGGCGCCGGAGAGGTGGTCCGACAGCGGCGCGGTCGCCGCGCCGACGACCCCGAGACCGAGACCGCCGACCACCGAGGCCAGCCACACGGTCACGCCGCCGCCGGACAACCTGCGCCCGAAGGCCCGCACGACCGCCGCGACGACGGTGAGGAACACGGCCATGCCGAGGAGGAAGCCGAGCACGCCGTTCGCGGCGGTCGGAGCGATGAGGAACCCCGCGAACGCGTACCCGACCGGGCCGACGCGCCACCACTGCGCCGCCGGTCCCACCGCGGCGAGCGCGGCCACGGCGAACACCACGAGCACGGGCGCGAGGACCGGCTGCGCTGCCAGGGGCTCGGGCTCGTCCCGGGAACGGGCCGCCGGGCCGGCGCGATGGGCGAGCGCGGCGCAGCCCGCCACCAGCGCGCCGACGACGACGTACTTCAGTGCCGCGAAGCCGCTCGTGCTCACCGCGTACCGAAGCGCCGAACCGACGGACAGATGCCGTCCCAGCACGGGAATCGCCGACACGAAGCCACTCGCGGCGCTCGCCCAGGCGCCCGCGCCGACGGTCGCGACCCAGGCGGCGACGAACACCCACCGGGCCGCCAACCGCCCGCCGGCGAGCAGGACCGGGAGCGCCGCGCCGGCCAGCAGGACCGGAAGCCCGACGACGAGGGGTGCCCAGCGGTAGGTGCTGCCGGTGCCGGCGAGGGGCAGTCCTCGACCGCCGACCGGTGCGAGCAGACCCGAGGGATCCGTCACGGCGCCGACCGCGACGACGGCGATGAGCAGGGCGACAACGGTCGCGGCGGCGCGGGCCGGCGGCGCGGCCCAGATCCGTCGGAGCGTCATGAGGGCGAGTTGGCAGTCATGGTGAACGCGATTCTTACTCGCGTTCGGCGGTTTGTCAGCCCCTTCCAGCCACCCCGTCGGCCGGTGTGGCGGCGGGTGCAGCACCCGCCGCCACAGCAGCTCACCTTCTGTAATGCGCGGCGATGCGGGCCAGCTCCGCTCCCCGCCCCTTCATGTACCGCTGCCCGACCCAGGACGTGAAGGCGGCGAGCGCGGCCGGCGACGAGCCCGGCGACCACGCCTCCTCCTTCGTCAGGTCGAAGTAGGTGAGCAGTTTGAGATCGGAGTACGCGCCCGTGCGCAGCGCCGCGTTCATGTTCCTCAGCCACTGCGCCTTGTCGCCGCCGTCCTCGGTCGACGCGAACTCGGCGATCGTCACGGGCCGGTTCGGCGCGACGGCGCGGGCCTTGGCGTACGCGGCGGCGAACGTCTCGTCGAACGTGGTCCAGTGATCGCCGGCCGGGTCCCACGACGGGCCGAATCCCCAGTTGTAGCCGTCGATGCCGACCCAGTCGACGTACGCGTCGCCGGGGTAGGCGGCCGCCGGGTCGTTGTAGGGCGCATCCGGTGACGAGCCGTTGTTGTAGGCCCACACCCATTGCACGTTGCGCGCGCCGGCGGCCACGACGAGGTCGTGCACGTGACGGTACGCCCGCACGTATTGGGCCGGGTCGGCGTTGTTGTTGGCGATGCCCCACGGATACCAGTTGCCGTTGAACTCGTGGCCCCAGCGGACCAGGATCGGCATGCGCACGGCGGCGAACTCCCTGGCGCGCGCCGTGATGTAGCCGTCCCACGAACCGTCGATGATGTCCTGCAGGTGGATCTGCGCGGGGTCGTTGGGGCCGAGGGCGGTGTCCCAGGGTTCCCAGGTGTAGTGCGGCATGATGCCGTGGCGCCAGAGCGTCCTGGCCTCCGCCACCGGGAAGGGACGGCCGCTCGCCCAGCTGTCGAACCACATCACGCTGGCGGGCGTGACGCCGTACAGGCTTCTGACGTTGGCGGCGATCGTGGTGGGGTCCTCCTCCCGGAACATGCCCAGGTACCGCGTCGGCGCCGTGTCCCGGCCGGCGCCGGCCGCGGCGGTGCCGGCGCCGGACACCACCAACGCGACGGCGGCGGCCGCCGCGCACAGCAGTGTTCGCATCCGCATGTTGCCTCCCAGTCGATGTTGAGAGCGCTCTCCCGTCGGCTCGTTGATAGACGCCGACGATTGGTAGCGCTTCCAGTTTCAAGCTAGCGGCGGGCGGCCACGACGTAAAGGGGCCCTTGACAACAGCACCGTGCAGTCACACGCTGACATCGACGTTGCTGGACCGAATCGACTGGAAGCGCTTCCGGTCACCGCCGAACCGGCCGGCTCGCGTCCGGGATCCCGCCAAATCCCCCCGTTCGTCGTGCGTGAGCAGCGGCTCCGCACGGCTTGTAGGACTGGAGACCTCACATGTTGCGGACTCGATTGACCGCGTTGGTCCTCGCCACCCTCGGCCTCACGGCCGTGCTGAGCGTGCCCCACGCGGAGGCCGCCATCGGACCCAGCTTCGTGGACAACCTGAACTCGTTCGACACCGGTCGCTGGCACAAGGCCGACGGCTACAGCAATGGCGGCATGTTCAACGCCGGCTGGCGCGCCGACCACGTCTGGTTCAGCGGCGGCGTCATGGGCATCAACCTGGACACCGCGTCCTGCCCGGGCGGCTGCTCCGGCAGGCCCTACGCCTCCGGCGAATACCGCAGCAACGACCTGTTCACGTACGGGCGATTCGAGGCCCGACTGAAGGCCGTCAAGAACCCCGGCACGGTGACCTCGTTCTTCACCTACACCGGACCCAGCGACGGGCAGCCGTGGGACGAGATCGACGTGGAGATCCTCGGCAAGAACACCAACCAGCTGCAGACCAACTACTTCACCGGCGGCGTCGGCGGGCACGAGACCGTCATCAACCTCGGGTTCGACGCCTCGGCCGGTTACCACGACTACGCCTTCGAGTGGTGGAACGGCGGCACCATCAACTGGTTCGTCGACGGCAGGCTCGTCCACCAGGAGAACGGCTCGCGCGGGGCGCTGCCCACCCACCCGCAGCGCATCATGATGAACCTGTGGCCCGGCGTCGGCGTCGACGGCTGGCTGCAGCCGTTCAGGTACCCGGGCAGGACCCTGACCGCCACCTACGACTGGGTGAAGTACACCCGGTACTGAACCGGGGTCAGGCCGACTCGCGCACGACGAGCTTCGCGGGCAGGATCAGCGACGCCGGCTGGGCCCCGTCCAGCAGTTCGACCAGCATCCGGGCGGCCTCGCGGCCCAGCGACTGCACCGGCTGGTGCATGGTGGTGAGCGTCGGGTCGGTGTGCAGCGCGATGGGCATGTCGTCGAAGCCCACCACGGCGACGTCGCCGGGCACCGCGCGGCCGGCGTCGCGCAGCACCCGCAAGGCCCCGGCCGCCATGTTGTCGTTGGCGGCGACCACGGCGTCGAGGTCCGGATGCGCGTGCAGCAGCGCGCGCATCGCCTCGGCGCCGCTCGCCTCCAGGAAGTCGCCGGGAGCGGTCGCGTACGGCTCGAGGCCGGCCAGGAGCAACGCCTCCGCATAGCCGCGAAGGCGCTCCCGGCCCACGGCGGTGTCCTCCGGACCGGTGATCATCGCGATGCGGCGGCGCCCGGCGCGCAGGAGATGCTCGGTGGCGGCCCGCGAACCGCCGGCGTTGTCGACGTCGACGTAGTACGGCGGCGTCCCGTGTACCGGCAGGCCGATGAACACCGTCGGCAGGCCCGACTTCGTGGCGATGTCGATCATGGGGTCGGCGCCGCGCGTCGCGACCAGCATCACGCCGTCGGCCCCCCTGGTCTGCAGGAAGTTCCGCAGCCGCCGCTGGCCGTGATCGTTCGTGGCCAGGCTGAGCATGAGGTGCAGGTCGGTCTTCTCCAGCGCGGCGGACGCGCCGACGATGACCTGCGCGAAGAACGGGTCACCGAACACCTCCGGCCCGTCGCCGGACACCGCCAGCACCACCACGCCGGTCTGGCGGGTGGCCAGCGCCCGCGCGCTGCGGTTGGGGGTGAACCCGAGCTCCCGGATCGCCTTCTCGACGGCGTCCCGCTTGGCGCGGCTCACGTTGGGCCCGTTGTTGATCACCCGGGAGGCGACGGTGCGGGACACCCGGGCGCGCTCGGCGACCTCATCGAGGGTCGGCGGTCGAGACGGGACCGGTGACGGCATGCGTGGTCCCTCCGCTCACGGTCCAGCCATGGTAGGTAGCCCCGCACGGACCTGTAAAGTTCCCCGACCCGCGGCTTCGCGGTGCGGCCGGCGATGCCGCTCGGCCCGGTCGTCGGCATGCTGACCGTGTGCCTCGGCCTGCTCGAGCGGGCCGGCATCGGCACCGTGGCCGGGTTGGCGCTGCTGGTCCTCGTCCTGCTCGTCAGCTCCAAACCCGGTGACACCTACGGATTGGCTGACGAGGTGATCGGCGATCCGGCCGGGGCTGCGGAGTCCGGCACCCCCGCGTAGTCGGGCAGCTCGATGCCGTTGATCGCGCGCCCGACCAGCTCGGTGAACCATTCGCCGGCGAAATCGGGGCCCGGCTCGGCGTCTGGCCCGGGGACGTCGCGGGTGCGGGCGTTCAGCCGGCCGATCTCCTGGTTGGCCTCGACGAACGAGCGCATCCGCGCCTCGTAGCGGGCGAACCCGGCGTCGGGATCCCACCCGGCGGCGGCCAGCTCTCCGGCCAGCAGGTAGGCGCCGACCAGGGCCAGCCCGGTGCCCTGCCCGGACATCGGCGACGAGCTGAACGCCGCGTCCCCGAGCAGCCCCACCCGTCCGCTCGACCAGCGGTCCATCACCACCTGGGCGACCTGGTCGAGGTAGAAGTCCGGGGTGTCGTCCAGGTGCGCGAGGATGTCCGGGCTCAACCAGCCCAGGCCGGCCATCCGTTCACGCAGCAGCACCTTCTGGGCCGCGACGTCACGGTGGTCGACGTCGAAGTCAGCCGAGGCGAAGTAGAACATCGCCATCGCCCGGGTGGCGTCCTGGATGGGTCGCAGGAGGGCTGAGCGCCCGGACTCCTGATCCTGGTGCTCGAGCAGCCAGCGGTCCAGCCCGAACTCGTTGGGCACGCTGTAGAAGGCCAGCACGTGCCCGAGGTGGCGGAGGAACCGCTCATGCGGCCCGAAGACCATCGCCCGCAGCGCCGAGTGCAGCCCGTCGGCCCCGACCACCAGGTCGAAGCGCCGCCGGTCGCCGCCCGCGAAGGCCACGTCGACTCCGTCGGCGTCCTGGGTGAGTTCGGCGATCCGGTCGCCGAAGATGTACTCGACGCCGTCGCGGGTGTCGTCGTAGAGCACAGGCCCACTTCTGTCGGTGTGTCCAGCCGTATCGACCACGGATCCGCACAAACCTATCGGGAGTCGGCCAAGATACGACGGAAACTGGCAAACAGTGATCTCGGGTTAACGGTGCACCTGAAAGCGCAGGTGAAGCACCCGGTTGCCCTGAATCACCACGTCAGGTTCCTCCAGCAGGTGCTGCGCGTGGACCGACCCGAAGTAGCGCTTGCCGGACCCGAACACGACGGGGACGACGTCCATGCGCACCTCGTCGATCAGGCCCGCGGCAAGCACCTGGCCACCGACGTCGCCGGCGGCGACCTCGACCACGCGGTCACCCGCAAGCTCCTGCGCCTTGGCCACGGCTGCCTCGACGCCGTCGACGAAGTGAAACGGCGCCTCGGGGTCCCAGCCCTCGGGCGCCGGCCGGTGCGACACCACGACCACGTGGTCGATCCCGCCCGGAGGCTTCCCGTCCCAGCCGTCCGTCAGGTCGAACACGTGGCGGCCGACGACTGTCACCCCGATCTGGTCCCAGTACGGCCGGGTGTAGTCGTAGGACGTCTGCGACACCTTCAGCGCGCCGCTCTCGTCCAACGGGACGTCACCGCTGGACAACCAGTCGAACAGCGGTCCGGGCTGGTCGTTCTCGTCCGCGACGAAGCCGTCCACCGACACCGAGCTGTACATGACCACCTTGCCCACGGGGCTCTCCTCTGCTTTGGGATGCCCCCAAATTAGCGTTTCGAGAGCTGTCGCTCTTGTAAGAAATCAATCGGCCGGCAGCGGCCAGCCGTCGAACACGTGGCCGGGATGTTCGCGCAGGAACCGCCGCCGGACTTCGACGTACCGGGTCGGCGTGAGCCCGGTGAACGCCCGGAACTCGTGGCCGAAGTGGGCCTGGTCGAAATAACCTGCGTCACCGGCGAGTTCGCCCCAGTCGATCGGTCCGGCGGGGTCGATCGCGAACACGGTGGCGGCGAAGCGGTGGGTGCGGGCCAGCCGCTTCGGCGTGACGCCGATGAGCTCCTTGAACCGCTGCGCCAGATGGGTGCTGCTGACACCGGCTGCCACGCTCAGGTCGCCGATCGCCACCGCCCCGCCGGTCGCCGCGATGACGCTGCTCGTATGGCGGACCAGGCCCAGGCCGGCGGTCTCGCACAGCCGTCGCATCAGCTCCTCCTCGAGCAGCGTCAGCATCGCGTGCGGTCCGTCCGCGGTGGCCAGCCGGTCTCGCAGCTCAGCAACGGCGGGCCGGCCCCAGACCTGCTCCACCGTCACCGGCCGGTCACACAGCTCGGCCGCGGGCATCGGCAGGAACGGCGCCAGCCCCCACGGCTTGACGTGCACGCCGACGGACCGGGTCGGGAGTGGGTAGCTGAACTCCAACGCGCGGGTGGGCGTGGTGACCACGCAGCCGTCGGCGTAGTCGGCTGTCTCGATGTCGGTGCCGGCGCGGATGCGGAACGGCGCCCCGAGGTTGACGATGAGCAACGCCGCCGGCATCGGCGGCAGCGTCAGCCGGGCGTACGGCGGCGCACCGTCCAGGTAGTACAGGTCGTCGATCAGCCCGTCCAGCGGCGGTCGCGGCACTCTGGACACGTACTCCACGCCCACAGCATCCCCGACGCCCCGCCGGCATCGCGCGCCGGGGATGGTCCAGCAACGTCACACCAGCGGGCTCGCACAGGGGTACTACCCTCCGCGGCATGTCTGAAGATCATGTGTACGGTGTGCGGCTCTTCGTCCCCGGGGTCGCGGCGACGATGGCGCAGTGGCAGGACTCGCTCGGACGGTCCGGGCTGACCCTGGACGGCAAGTCGCTCACATCGCAGCGCCTCGGCTTCCGCGCGCCGGTGGACTGGGTGGAGAACGACGGCTCGTTCGGCCAGGCGTTCGGCTACGGCACGATGTCGGCGCAGGAGCAGTCCGCCGTCGCCGCGGCCGGCAGCGCTCTGGTCCTGGATCTGCCGGTGTACCTCGGTGCGGCGGCGGACGAGGTCGCGACGCTGATCGCCGCGCTGGGCGACGCCGGAGCGCTGGGCGTGCGGCTCGAGCAGTCGAAGCTGGGCTGGTCCGTCCCGCACTGGCTGGAGAGCCTCGAGGGCTGCGACCCGTGGCTGCTCTACCGGTGCGCCGTCGTGGTGCTGCAGGACGGCGGTGTGTCGCGAACCTGCGGCATGCACGCGTTCGGGCTGCCGGACGCGGAGGTCGAGGCCGCACCGTCCGAGGCCAACCGGCTCCTCGGCGAGCTCAACGTGTACCAGCTGGACGAGGACCCCGTGCTGGTCAGCGGCGACACCTTCCGGCCCGACCTGGACACCCCTCGCCGCCGCCTCGAGCGCTGGCCCGACGACGGGTACCCGACGGGCCACCCCTGCAACAACCCCTTCGGCACCTGGCGTCTGGGCCCCGAGGGAGGCGAGGCGGATCCGCGGCGCGAGCTTCGGCCCGTGTTCATCCCCGCGCTGGTGGCCCTCCTCCACGCCGCCGAGGCGGAGGCCGGCCGGCACCTGCAACGCGAAGAGGTGGAACGCATCACCAACGAAGGCGCCTGCATGATGATGACCCACGCCGACGCGCAGCAGCTCGAACGCAGCCGCGGCTACGCGGACCTCGAGCCCGACCTCGCCTGGTGGCAGTGGCAGCTCGTCCGCGAATCGCAAGGCTGACACCGCAGCGATCCCGGCGGTCAGGTCGGTGCGGACCGGAGGGTTTCCACGACCGGGTGGCGGGTGGCGGCAATCGCGGGGACGGCGGTGAGCGCGGCGACGGCGAACAGGACGCCGAGTGCGGTGGGCAGCCGCCGCGACAGCCGGATGCGCCACCGCCGGCGCCGCGGTGGCGCCGCGCCGTCGGCCAGCGCGTGGGCGGTGCTGGTGGTGGCGGCGCGCACCACCGGCACCAGCGTCGCCGCCACTGCGATCGTGAGGGCGAGGGCCGTGACGGCGACCGCCGTGCGCAGCGCGGGTGGCTGGGCGTTGACGGAACCGACGAGTCCGGCGCTGGGGCGGATCAGCACGGGTGCGGCGAACCAGCCCGCGGCCAGGCCCGTGGCGGCGGCGAGCCCGATCACGAGGTACTCGGCGAGGTGGACGGCGGCGATCATGGCCGGTCCGGCGCCGGCGGCCTTGAGCAGCCCGACCCGGCGGCGTCGGGTGATGATCCGGCCCGCGACGATGCCGGCGACCCCGGCCAGCGCGAGGCCGCTGAGCAGCCAGCTGCCGACGAGCAGCGTGATCTGCGCGTCGCTGTACAGCCGGCCGTTGAGGTGGCCGATCTCCTGCCACGTGGTGAGCTGGTCGCCGACGGCGTACGTGGTGCTGGCCGCCGGGTCGGCGAGCTTGAGGTTGAGGGTGTACGACAGCGGCCGGCCGCCGGCGAGTGTGGCGATGTCGCTGCCGTCGACCCAGACGAGGCCGCCGCGCTCGACCAGGATGCTGCCGGGGTAGTGCCATCCGGCGTACGGGTACGTCGCTCTGGCGGCCGTGACGGCGGTCCCGGTCACGCGCCGCGGATGGCCGCCGATGTCGACCGTGTCGCCGGTGCGGATGCCGAGGGCGTCGGCGAAGGCGCGCTCGACGACCACGCCGCCGGGGCGTACCCAGGTGCCGCCGGTCACGGCGGGCCGGTCGATCGGTGCGGGTGCGGTGTCGCGGCCCTGGACGACGGCGTGCGCGGACGTGCCGCCGGCCGTCATCGTCAGGTACGCGATCGGGAAGGGGCCGCTGTGACCGGTGACGCCGGCCGCGGTGGTCAGCGGTGCGAGCTCGTCCAGCGCGGCCTGGCCGGTGGCCCGGGGTGTCACGATCACGTCCGGGCCGGCGGTGGCGGTCCGGGTCTGCTGGAACGGCCGTTCGGCGAGCTCGTTGAGGGTGAGGCCGAGGGCCAGCGTGGCGGTACCGCCTGGTCAGCCCGCGCGCCCGCAGCACCGTCGATCCGGTCACTCCCCCGCCTTCCGTCCGGTCCGGTCACGCGCGGTCCAGATGCGCTCGCACGCCTCCAGCCACTCCAGGTCGGCCCGCAGCCGCAGCACGACACCCTCCAGCAGCAGCCCGGCGACCGGGTCCATCGACCGGTCCAGCGCGGCCCGCTGCGCGTCGCGGAGCCGGCGCAGCACCTCGCGCCGCTGGGCGTCGACCAGGGCCACGGGATCGGCCAGCCGGGCGGCCTCGGCGGCCACCACCCGGCTGCGCGCCATCAAGGCCGCGCCCCGCTTGAGCGGAGGACTCGCATGAGCCCGCCTGAACCCGCTCGGTGCGATGCTCGATGACGCCGGCCCCGGCCGGCCCCAAGTCCCGGTGTGGTCGTCCATGGCCACCGCCGCGATGCTGGTCGCCGTGGTGGGACCAGTACTGCTGACCCTGGCCCTCGCCGCTCAAGGCCGGCGCTCGACAGGTGGCCGGCCGCTGCCGGCCCACTGCCCGACTTGCGGCGCCCCGTCAAACTCCGCGTAGTACGCCACCGGCGGTCGGATGCACACGGATGGAAGGACGCACGGCGTGGAGGAATGGGAGTTCGACGACGACGTCATGGAGCGGTTGACGGCGTCCGACGGGTTGACCGTCGAAGCACCCACGTTTCGGCCGGACCTGGCACAGGCGGTGGTGACTGCACTGCGCGCCGAGTACGACATCGATGTCGTGGTGGGCTGCCTGTCGCTGGGAACGCTGCCGACCCTGCTCGAGACCGCAACGGCCGAGCCCGACGAGGAAGCCCGTGACCTGCTCGACGAGGTCATCGAGCAGCTGCTGTCGTCCCAGCCCGACGAGGGCTACGCCGCGGTCCGGCAATGGGCGGCGGCCGACGACCCGCGCGTGCGCGCCGCCGGGCACCTCGGCCTCGGCCGCTTCCGCGCCGCCGGCGGCGACTCCTGGCTCGCCGGCGGCTGGCGCGACGAGGACGAGGCGCTCGTTGAGCACGGGCTCGCCGACTCCGACCCGGCCGTCCAGGCGGCCGCCCGCACCGCATACGTGACCGCCGACGAGTGATCTGGACGGGTGACGGTCAGGTGAGGAGGGCGAGGAGTTCGTCGGCGGCGGCTGTCGCGGCGACGCGATGGATGCGCGCGAGTGCGTCGAGCGCTGCTGTGATTGGTTCGGTCCGTAACGTCTCGGCGATGAGCGCGGAGCATGCCGGGTGTTCGGGTGCGGTTTGAGCGAGCAGCAGCAGCGTTTCCCGACGTCGTGACGGTTGACTGGTCGCCCTGATCGCCGCGGATGCCGCCGCGATGAGGTCATCGACGAGGTCGAACCGACCGTCGCGTCGGGCATCTTCGATCGCCGTGATGAAGTCCTCCGGCGTTGCGCTCGAGGCACGGGGTTCCGCGTTGGTGGGCGCCGATTGTGCGGTGCCGGCGGTGCGGGCCTCCGCCGTGTCGGTGAGGATTCGGTGTGCCCATTGCCGCAGTGGGTGGTCGTCGATGCGGTTCGCGTCTCGGGTCAGGCGGTCGAGGTCGGCGGTGCGGGCGCCGTGCAGCACGATGGCGAACCATGCGTGCGCGGCGCCGCTTGGCAGGCGTACCTGGGCGGCCGCCTGTTCGGCGGTTGTCAGGTCGCCCGCGGCGGCGGCTCGGGCCGCAGCGTCGATGAGTGTGTCGGTCCGGCGGTCTGGGATGTCGATTGCGGTGGCCAGGTCGATGGCTCGGGCTGGTGAGCCTGCGCTTGCGACGTGGGCGAGGGCCAGGGCTCGCTGGTCCGGGTGGTTGATCGCTCGGGCCACCTCGGTGGCGGCGTCGAGATTGCCTGCTGCGATGGCTGCTGCGACGTGGGCCTGCTCGGCGCGGGAACGTTCGTCCGGGTTGCTGATGGTGGCGGACAGGTGACGCATGACAGCCAGCAGTTTGCCGGTGGTGGCGTGGTCGGTGTCGCGGGCCGCGACCCGCACGCGGTCGGCAAGCCGCTCGACCGGTCCGCAGGTCAGCGGTCCCACCTCGGCCAGCAGGGCGGCCGCGGCCGGCGGTTGCATAGCCATCGCGACCGCGACGAACGCCTGGGCCCGTTGGGCCGGGTCGGTGACGAGCCGGGCCGCGTGTTCCGCGGCGGCGGTGAGCCGGGCCGATCGCGCGGGGTCGGCGGTGAGGGTGCATGCCGCGGAGGCGAGGGTCTCGGCCTGCCATTGCGGATCGGGCACGGCGCGGGCAGTGGCTGCGGCGAGGTCCAGCAGCGCCCGGCCGCGGTCGTTCTCACCAGCGGTGACGGCACCGTCTGCGACGAGGATGAGCAACTCCAGGTCGCCGTGCTCACGGGCGATCTCCTCGGCCGGGCCGAGGTCGCCGTGCTCGATCGCGATCGAGGCGATCCGCGGGACCGCGCGTGCTCGGACCTCGGGGTCGCCGATCCGGTTGGTCGCGGCGGTCGCGGCGGCGTAGTCACGGCGGGTCGCGTGAGCCAGAGCGATCTTCTGATCCAGCCGGTCGTGGCTGCCGCTGGGATGGCGGATCAGTTCGGCGGCCCGCTCGGCGGCGGCGAGGTGCCCGGCGTCGGCGGCTGCTTCGACAATTCGACAGAGGGCGTCATGTCGCCGGTACGGCTCGGCAGCGGTTACGGCGGCCGCCGCGGCGGTGTCGGCGTCGCCGAGCTCGGCCATCGCCGTGACCGCGGCGTAGAGCGGATCGTTCCGTCCTGCGGGTTCCTGGCGGGCCGCGACGACGACCGCGTCGGCGAGCGCGGTGCGGGCCTCGACGACGTTGCCGCGTTCGCGGTGGATGAGCGCCACGGTCACCAGTCCGTCCGCCCTGCCGGTCTTGGCGGCGTCGCGCCCTTCGACCTCGGCGACGGCGATGTCGCCCAGGGTCGCGATGGCGCGCACCGCGCTGAGCCAGGCGTCCCACTGCGACGTGTCAGCGTCGGGCTCGGGCCGGACCAGTGCCTCGGCCAGCGCTGCCAGGCACGCCTCGGTGTGCTCGCTCGTAGCGGTGGCGATCGCTGCGAGCGAGCTCATCCGCTCGAACGGATCGGGCACCGCCATGGCCCGCGTCACTGCTTGCTCCGCATCGCCGACAGCGGCGAGGGTGCTGACCAACTTTGTGTGGTCGAACCAGCGCCCACCGGTGAAGGCTTCGGCGGCAGCGGTGTCGATCCAGGTGCGGGCCCGGGTCTGGTCGCCTCGCTCATACATCGCCCGAGCCAGATCGGCCAGCGCCGAGGACCCGAAGGACAACGACAGACGCTCGGCCCTGACGACGTCGCCGGCGGCTACGGCGGCCAGTGCGATCTTTTCGAGGACGTCGTGACGGCGGTTCCGGATCGCGTCCGCGACGGCCTCGGCCTGATCGAACTCGCCGGCGTCAGCCGCGGCGACCGCCGCCCGCTCGAACAGGTCGTCTTCGACCCGCCAGGGATCGAGGATCCGCACATCCGCCATCTGCGCCGCAGCCGTGTCCTCGTCGTCGCTGGGCAGGTCTGGTCGCCTCCGGGCCCAGACGATGGAGTTCCACAGTGCGGCGCGTTCGTCGGGATCGGTGCTCGCGAACGCGCTGCGTTCGGCCGCGCGCAGCAGATGGCCGGCGCGGTCGGTGTCACCGCGACGAGACGCGGTGCGGGCCTCATCGACGAGCGCTTCAACCGTGAGCCCGGGACTCTCCGTGCGGTCTGCCGGCTCGGCGGGAGGTAGCGGGCTCGGCACGGCGGGGGTGGCCGCGGCCTCGGCGATGGCCGCCAGGGCGGCGTCGCGTTGGGTCGGGTCCGGGATCGACCGGGCCAAGGCGTCCGCGCGGGCCGACTCGCCCAGCCTGGCCCACAAGGCCGGCAGCGGCACCGGAATGTTGCGGTTCCGGCGGGTCAGCACCGAACGGTGGACGGCAAGACGGGCCAGAGCGACGAGGTCCGGGCGACGCTCGCCGGCCAGAGCATCCTGGGCTGCGACGATCTCCGTCAGTGCGGCACCGTCCGCGCCCGACCGGTCGAGCAGACGGGCGTGCCGGGTCGAGTCGGTGGCCAGCGCGACGATCCTCGGGAGGTCCTTGGTGTTCAGCAGCAGGCCGAGGTACCCCTGCAGGAGGTATCCGGGTGTGTCCACCGGCCAACGCCGCCGCCGGTACGTGTCGGCCCAGTCGTGCAACTGTTGGCGGCGCGCGTCCAGCGCGCGGTCGCCAAGCAGGGCAAGGGCCTCTCGCTGCAGCTCCTCGTGACCCAGCACGTAGGTCTCGGCGCGATTCGGGTCGCGTTGGTGTGTGCCGCCGGGTTGATCGCCCTGACGCGGATCGGCCGAGGCCCAAGGGTCGCGGCGGACGGTGAAGGTACGGCCGGCGACTGCGCCCAACCGGTCTTCGACCTGCCACGGGCGGCGGCCGGTGAGTTCGGCCAGGTCGGCCGCGCTCAGGCCGCCTCCGGCCGCGGCGACGAACGCCAGCAGGTCACCGTCGGGGTTGTCGGCGGCGAGCAGACGCTTGAGCTCGTGTTGGGCTGTGGTCCGGATGACGGCGGCATGTGGGGAGGGGGTCAGCGGGCGAACGATCGCCGGGTCGCGCAACGGATGGCCCGGCGGCACGTCTGGCGGCAGCGGCGGGTTCGGCCTGCCGGTGACGATGACCCGCAGGCCGGCCGTAGGCCGGGCGGGCAGCAGGGCGGCGATGCTGTGGCCATCGGGTCCGGTTGCGGTGCCGTGGTCCTCGTCCAGGCCGTCGACGACGAGGACGAGGCGCTCA
This sequence comes from Dactylosporangium sp. CA-152071, assembly GCF_050936335.1. NCBI lineage: Bacteria > Bacillati > Actinomycetota > Actinomycetes > Micromonosporales > Micromonosporaceae > Dactylosporangium > Dactylosporangium sp. CA-152071. Next base: position 1,663,029 of record NZ_JBNJMZ010000002.1, read on the forward strand.
CCACGGGCCTGGCAGTCCGCTGCCGCCTCCTCCAGCACGGCGAGCAGATGAGCCTCGCGAGTGGCGGGCGTCAGCAGCGCGGGAGCCGGGCGGCCGAGCAAGGTCAGGAGCTGTTCCAGCACGACGTCAGCGAAGGCGACGCTGTCGTCCTGACGGGCCAGTCGCGCGGTGACGAAGAACGACACCAGCCGCACGTCCGGCGGAGGGTGCAGCACAAACCAGGCGATGAGGGCCGACTTGCCGACCCATGCGGGGGCACGCAGCCACAGGTACACGTCTGCGTCCGGCGCGGTGCAGAAGTCTCGCAACGCGGCCAGCTCCGCCTCGCGTTCCAGTAGCTCGGCGGGGGCGATGCGGGCCACCTGCTCCAGATACGCCGACCTGACCGGCTGAACCGGCGGCAGCGGACTGGCGGCCTGGTGATACTCGATCGTCACGTTGCCTTCGACGACTCCGGTGTTCGCGAAGCCGCCGTTGCTGGCTGTGGCACTGCCGGAGTCATTGACACTGATCCGACCATCATCGGACACGGCCGAAACGGCCTGGCCGGACGCGTCGAGGTCGGTCACGACCGCGAGCGACGCACGACACCGGAAATGGCGGATGAGCCGGTGCCCTCGGCGACGGCGTCTCCGGACCTGACCACCCGCACCGGTCCACCGTCCCCGGTGAGATCGGCCCCGGTCACAGCCTGACCGCCACCCGTCGCCTCAGCGTCGCCGGTGTCCTCGACATGATCAGGGTCGGACATCGATGCTCCTCCAGCCACCGGCAACAGATACGGAGCGCCCAACGCCAGCAGCGCCACCACAAGCCCCGCAACACTGATGAACGCGTCCGCCTCACCGGGGCCAACCACGACCAGGTACACCGACACCCCGACCACGAGCGCACCGAAGACCGCCCGCCCCGCCCACACCCACCGCCGACTCCGAACCGGCATCACGATCCACCCCCTGCCGCGCTGGCCCACAAGCGACGCACGGTCAGCGTATAAGCACCCATCAACCTGAGGTGATCATGCAGTCACCCATTCGAGATCCCGCGGTCGCGATACCACCTGACGGACGGCGACGTCAGGCGCGTTGACGATGGTGATCACGAGGGCGGGACCCACGACGTCACGAACTGGTCGAGGAAGGTCCGGATTGTTGCCGGGTCGATTCGGGCGATCTGCTCGAGCGGGGTTGTCCAGCGCCCGACGGCGAGCGCTTCCGCGATCAACCTTCGGGCGCGGTCGGGTTCAACGACATCGGCAAGGTTGGCCAACGCCGCCGCCTGCGACCACGGATCGGAGTCGGACCGAGCGGTCTGTTCAGCTCGCGCTGCCAGGGCCGTGGCGCGCTCATGGTCGCCGGCGGCGGTCACAGCGGCAACCAGCTCGACCAGCGCCTTCGCCCGCCAGTACGGCTCAGCGATGTCCTGGATGACCTGTTCCGCGCGGGCAGCCAGTGCCTTGGCCTTCGGGTGGTCGCCGGCGGCCGTGGCTGCCCCGACCAGGCCGATCAACGCGCGCGCATGCTCGTCCGGGCTGGCGACGATGCGGACCTGCGCTATGAGGGCCTCGGCTCGTTTGTGGTCGCCGGCAGCGGCGAAGGCAGTAGCCACGCCGATCAACGCATGTGGTTGCCGGTAAGGGTCAACGATGGATCGCGCCATCTTGCCGCTCCGGATTGCCGAGGCTTGTGCCTCGGCGTGACGGCCGGCGGCGGCCGCCGCCGTAGCCAGCCCGGTCAACGCCAGTGATCGCCAGTACGAGTCGGCGAGGGACCGGGCGATCTCCTCGGCTCGGTCGTGATCGCCGATGACGGCGAGCGCTGTGGCCACCTCGGTCGACACATGCACCTTGCGATCCTCTTCGCCGGTGGTGGAGCGGATCTTCTGTTCGGCTTCGATTGCCAGCGCTTTGGCCCGGTCGAGGTCACCGGCTGCGGCGATCGCGGTTGCCAGATCAGTCAGGGCCTGTGCCTGCGCCTCCTGATCGGCCAGGGAGCGGGCGATCTCGGCGGCACGCTCGTGGTCACCGGCGGCGGTGACTGCGGTGGCAAGCCCATGCAACGCCCGTGACCGCTTGTCCGCATCGATGATGGAGCCGGCCAGCTGTTCGGCTCGGGATGCCAGCGCCATTGCCTTGTCACGGTCGCCGGCCGCGCTGAATACGGCGATCAGGCTGGTCAGCGCCCGCGCCTGCTGGTCAGGGTCGCGAGTGGGGAAAGCGTGTTCTGTTCGGCCTGGAGTGCAAGGCGTCTGGCTCGGTCGTGGTCACCCGCTGCGGTGGCCGAGGTGGCCAAGTTGGTCAACGTGGCGGGCCCGAAGAGTGAGTCGGCTCCGGAGCGGGCGATCTGTTCGGCTTCAGATGCCATGCCCTGGGCCCGGTTGTGGTCGCCGGCCACGTCGAGCGCGGTGGCGAGCTCGAACAACGCTCGCCCACGCGAGTACCGGATGAGGGAGCGGACAATCAGTTCGGCCTCGGTTGCCAGCGCCCCGGCCTTGCCAGGAGAGGCGTAGCGCGGCCAGCAGGTCAGGTGGCGGCTGTGCGATCAGCACCGAGAAGGCGGTGGCGATGTCGGTGAGCGCCGCGGTGTCAGCCCCGGTGATGCCGAGGAGCCGATCCTGGCGCGTGGTGTCGGTGACAAGGGTGACCAACCGGGAAAGATCGCCGAGCTCGGCGAGCAGCCGGGGGTAGCCGTTGAGGAGATATTCAGGTGTCGTGGGCGGCCAACGTTCGCCGCCGGGTGGAGTGCGGTAGCCGTCGGCCCAGCTGTGCAGCCGCCGCTGGTAGCCGACGATGCGGACCCCGATGTAGCTGATCGCGGCCGCCTGGAGCTCTTCGTGCCCGAGCAGGTAGACGTCGCGCCCGGTCGTCGGGTTCCATTGCGCCAGGCGGCGGGTAAGGGTTCGCCCGGCGACGGTGTGGAGAACGTCTTCGATGTGGACCAGCCCGGCTCCGGTCAGCTCACACAGGTCGCCGCTGGACAGGCCACCGCGGGCAGCGGCGAGAAAGCCGAGCAGATCCTGTTCGACCTGCGTGCCCTTGAGGAGGCGTTTGATCTCGACCTGCCCGAGACGTTGCAGGTCGCGGGCGTGCGGCGAGTCGTCGAGGAGCCGGATGATGCCGGGGTCGCGCAGGGGGTGCCAGTCGGGGACGTCGTCCGGGACGGGTGGGTTGGGACGGCCGGAGACGATGATCCGCATGCCCGCCGGTGGGTTGGCAGGTAGGAGTGCGGCGATGCTGTGGGCGTCGGGTCCGAGGGTGACACCGCGGTCTTCGTCGAGACCGTCCACGATCAGGACCAGACGTCCGCCGGCGGAGTGGCAGCCGGCGGCGGCTCGGGCCAGAAGGTCGTGCAGGTGCGCTTCGCGAGTGGCTTCGTTCATCGTCGCGGGCAGGTCCTGCCCGATCAGGGCGGCCAGTTGCTCGAGAACGACGGTGGTGAACGCTTCCCGGGTGTCCTGCCCGGCCAGCCGGGCCGTGATGAAGAACGACACGACCCAGATCCGCCCGGCACGCCCTTCGCCGGCGTGGAGGACGAACGTCGACAACAGCGCCGACTTCCCCGCCCACGGCCCGGCCCGCCACCACACATACGGACCACGCTCACCGTCCACACAGAACGCGGCGAGCTCCGCCAGCTCCGCGTCCCGGCCCAGCAACACCGGCGGAGCGATCCGCCTCACCTGCTCCCGATACGCCGACCTGACCACCCGAACCAACGACACCGGGTCGGCAGCGTGGAAATGCTGGTGAACCTCGGTCGTCACGCGTCCATGGTATTGATTTGTCTGGATATTATGGTCACCGATCTGCGCACCCTGGACCGACTCGATTCCGACGTCGAATCGCCCGGCAGCGGGCCGCCGGTCAGGCCCAGACGAGGGAGTCGTGCCGGACGAGGCACTCACCGACGCCACACCTCCCGCCACTCGCATCCCCGTCTGATTCTGACGGACGGACAGCCCGACCACCGGGCGTGGCGGCCGGGATGTTGACGACCTCCACTGAACGGCGGTGGTTTCCGCACGTTCGTCGGAGCGTGGGGGCCCTACACTTCGCCGTGTGGCGGGGAACGCGTTCGCGGATTCGTGGCTGGCTATCGATTACGGCACCTCCAACACGGTGGCGATGCTCTCGTATCCCGACGGCAGGGTCCGGCCCATGCTGTTCGACGGGTCGCCGCTACTGCCGTCGACCGTCTGTGTCGGCGCCAACGGGCAGATCCTGACCGGTCGGGCGGCGCAGCGGCAGGCGCGGCTCGTGCCGGAGTCGTGCGAGCCCAACCCGAAGCGCCGCGTCGACGACCGTAACCTGCTGCTCGGTGAGCAGAGCGTCCCCGTCGTGGACCTGGTCGCCGCGACCCTCGGCAGGGTGCGGCAGGAGGCCACGCGGGCGCTGTCGATGTCGCCGTCGCGGGTCGTCATCACGTACCCCGTGGAGTGGGGCCCGGCGCGCCAGTCGGTGCTCGTGGACGCGGCCCGGCAGGCCGGGCTGCCGCAGGTGGTGCTCGTCCCCGAGCCGACCGCGGCCGCCACGTACTTCGCCACCGTCCTCGGCCGGGAGCTGCAGCCCGGCGGCTGTGTCGTCGTCTACGACCTCGGCGCCGGCACGTTCGACGTCAGCGTGGTGCAGCGCGGGCCGACCGGGTTCGCACCGCTGTCGTACCGCGGACTCGACGACTTCGGCGGGCTCGACCTGGACGAGAGTGTGCTGTCGATCGCCGGTGACGCGGTCGCGGCGGCCTCGCCGCAGGAGTGGCAGCGGCTGCGCTCGCCGCAGAACACGGCGGACAGCCGCGCCTTCCGGACGCTGTGGCAGGACGCCACCGAGGTGAAGGAGGCGCTGTCGTCCCAGTCGTCGGCGGCCATGCTGGTGCCGCTCGTCGACCGCGAGGTCATCGTGGGCCGCGAGCAGTTCGAGGAGCTGGCCCGGCCGCGCCTGGCCGACACGGTGCGGATCACCACGCAGTGCATCCGTGAGGCCCGCATCGAGCCGCACCAGATCGGCGGTGTGTTCCTGGTCGGCGGCGGCACCCGGATCCCGTTGGTGTCGACGCTGCTGCACACCGCGCTGGGCGTCGCGCCGACGGTCCTGGACCAGCCGGAGCTCGTCGTCGCCGAGGGCGCCCTGCGCGCGATGGTGACCACCGGCGAGCCCACGGCTCCGGCGTTCGCGGCGGCCTCTTCGGGTGGCCGGGTGCCGGCGCAGGCGGGACCGGCTCCGGTCAGCGCACCGCCGACGGTGACGAGCGTGCCGCCCGCCCCGGCGCCGGTCAGTGTCCCGCCGGTCCCGACCTCGCCCGTCGTCGGCTACCCGGGCACCGCCGAGTACACCGCGCCGCCCGGACCGTTCCCGCCCGCGGTGTCGAGCGACCCGTTCCCGTCGAGCAACGAGTGGCCCGCCGCGGCACCCGTCTCCCCCACCGTCGCCGCGCCGGCGCCGCAGCCGCGCCGCCCGGCCGAGTTCGCCACCGCGTCCGGGAGCCCTCTGCTGCGCATCTTCCTGTCCTTCGTCGTGGGCATCGGGGTGTCGATCCTGGGCACGTGGATCGCCTACAAGGTGGGCGAGAACCACGGTGACCACTGGCACCACGGCAACTACGCCGCCGCCATGCTGGTGCTGATCACGGTCCCCGGCGCACTGCTGGTCACGCAGGCGTTCGCCGGTGTCGGCCGGTTGTCGCGCCGCACCAGGCTGCACATCGACGAGGCCGGCATCCGTGTCCTGGCCGGCGACCCGGAGTCCGAGGGCCGCTGGCGGGCGGCCGGCTGGGCGGTGCCCGCCGTCGCGTTGTCCGCGGTCTGCCTGTACTTCTTCCCGTTCTGGGACGTCAGCGACGACGGCCAGTGGACGATGGCAGTCCTGTCGGGGATCGGCCTGGTCGGGATCGTCGTCGCGGTCGTCCAGCTGAGCCGGGGGCAGGCGCGGCGGATCACCTGGCTGACGCTGCACCGCCGGTCGCCGCAGGCCGGTGACCCCCGCGCCGTCATCGAGGTCGACAGCTACCCGTGGCCGCAGCTGCGGGGCGTCGCCGTGCGGCGGGTCGGCGCCGCCCGGCGCCAGGCGCTCGTCGTCGTGCCGGTCGACCGGGGCGAGCTGCTGCGCCGCCCCTCGGTGCACCGGCGGGCCATGCGCGACGGCATCGGCTTCGTCGCCGCCGATCTCACGTCCGCAGGCATCCCGGTCGCGCCGGTCATCAGCGTCCTGCACGACCACGCCGGCGACCGGCTCGTCGGCGCGCTCGCGATCTGAGCCACCGACGCGCTCGTCAGGCCGCGACCAAGAGCAAAAGCCAAGCGCAAGAGCCAGGAGCAAAGCACAGTCAACCCGCGTGGGTGAGGTCCTCGGGCACGACGATCCGCTCGTACATCTCGTCGCTGACGCCGCGCCGCAGCGCCGCCTCCTTGAGGGACAGGCCGTCGTCGATGGCGAGGTGCGCGATCTCGGACGCCTTGTCGTAGCCGATGACCGGCGACAGCGCGGTGACCATCATGACCGAGCGGTCCACGTTCTGCCGCAGCTGGTCGCGGTCGAGCCTGACGCCTTCGACGAGGAACTCGCGGAAGTGCTCGGCGGCGTCGGCGAGGATGCGGATCGAGTGCAGGACGTTGCTGATGACGACGGGCCGGAAGGCGTTGAGCTCGAAGTTGCCCTCGTTGCCGCCGATGGCCACGGCGGTGTCCGACCCGAGCACCTGGACGCACACCATGAGCATCGCTTCGGCCTGGGTCGGGTTCACCTTGCCGGGCATGATCGACGAGCCGGGCTCGTTGGCGGGCAGGAGCAGCTCGTGCAGGCCGGTGCGCGGTCCTGAGCCGAGCCACCGGATGTCGTTGGCGAACTTGAACAGCGCCGTGGCGATCCCGCGCAGCGCGGCCGATGTGCGCACGAGCGGGTCCAGGGAAGCCTGGGCGGCGAACTTGTTGGGCGCGGTGACGAACGGCCGGCCGGTCAGCTCCGCGATCACCGCGGCGGTGTCCTCGCCGAAGCCGGTCGGGGCGTTGAGGCCGGTGCCGACGGCGGTGCCGCCCATCGCCAGCCGGTACAGGCCCCGCCTGGTCGAGGCGAGGTGTTCGACGGCGTCCTCGAGCTGGGCGGCGTAGCCGGACCACTCCTGGCCGACGGTGAGCGGGGTGGCGTCCTCCAGGTGTGTCCGGCCGATCTTCACGACGTCGGCCCACTCGCGGCTCTTGACCACGGTGGCGTCGTGCAGCCTGGCGAGCGCCGGTAGCAGGTGCTCCTCGATCGCGACGACCGCGGCGATGTGCATGGCGGTGGGGAAGGTGTCGTTGGAGGACTGGCCCATGTTGACGTCGTCGTTCGGGTGTACCGGCGTCTTGCTGCCCAGTTGCCCGCCGACGAGCTGGATCGCGCGGTTGGAGATCACCTCGTTGACGTTCATGTTGGACTGGGTGCCGGAGCCGGTCTGCCAGACGTACAACGGAAACTCGCTGTCGAGGTCGCCGGCGATCACCTCGTCGGCCACGCGTGCGATCAGGTCGGCCTTCCACTGCGGCATCCGCCCGGCGCGGGCGTTGACGATCGCCGCGGCCTTCTTGACGTAGCCGTAGGCGTGGTAGACCGCCTTGGGCATGCGGTCGTCGCCGATGTCGAAGTGGACCAGGGAGCGCTGGGTCTGCGCGCCCCAGTAGTGGTCGGCCGGGACGGCGACCGGGCCGAGCGAGTCGGTTTCGGTGCGGGTGCCGGTGGCGTCGATGCCGATGGGCACGTCGCGCACCTCGGGCACGCGACGGCCGGCGGGCTTGGGTTCGGCCATCTCGTCACCCTGCCTTGACCGGACGGTACTCCGGTTGCCACATCGCATCCCGTACCTGCCGTGCCGGGTCGGTGAGCTCGGCACGGGCCAGATCCTCGTCGGCGGCCCGCTGCGCCACGGCGGCCGCGACGGTGGCCGACACGTCCCGCAGGTTCTCCACGTGCGGCAGCAGCGACGCGCCGGGTGTGCTCACGTCCACCAGGCCGGCGACGGCTTCGGCGGCGGCCGCGAACATCCCGTCGCTGATCCGCTTGGCCCTGGCGACGATGGCGCCGAGGCCGAGTCCGGGGTACAGCAGGGCGTTGTTCGCCTGCCCGATGCCGTAGGTGACGCCCTGGTAGGTGACCGGCGGGACCGGGATGCCGGTGGCGACGAGGCCACGGCCTCCGGTCCACGCGATGAGCTGGTCGGGCATCGCCTCGATGCGTTCCGTCGGGTTGGACAGCGGGAAGATGATCGGCCGGTCCACGTGCCCGGCCATCTCCTTGACGATGGCTTCGGTGAACGCGCCGTGCACGGTCGAGGTGCCGACCAGCATGGTCGGTCTGCCGTTCGCGACGGTCTCCCGCAGCCCGATGCGGCCGTCCCGTCGCCAGGCGGTGACCTCGCCGGCCGGGCGGGCGTACGGGGTCTGGTAGTCGCGCAGGTCGGTCATGTCGCCGGTCAGCAGCCCCTGCTTGTCGACGCACCAGATCTGCCGGATCGCGGTGTCCCGGTCCGCGCCGTCGCGGACCATCGCGTCGCGGAGCTGGTCGGCGATGCCGACCCCGGCGGTGCCGGAGCCGAAGATGACGATCCGCTGGTCCCGCATCCGGGTGCCGGCCACCCGCACGGCGCTCAGGGCCGCGGCGAGCACGATCGCGCCGGTGCCCTGCATGTCGTCGTTGAACGTGCACACCTGGTCGCGGTAGCGCTCCAGGATCCGCCGGCCGTTGCTCGGGCCGAAGTCCTCCCAGTGCAGCAGCGCGTTCGGGAACAGCTTGGTCGCCGCCCGCACGTAGGCGTCGATGAACTCGTCGTAGCGTCGCCCGCGTTCCCGGGCGTGCCGGTTGCCGAGGTAGTCCGGGTCGTTGAGCAGTTCCCCGTTGTCGGTACCGACGTCGAGCGCGACCGGAATCACCCGGCCCGGGTCGATGCCGGCCGCGGCGGTGTAGACGGCCAGCTTGCCGACCGCGATGTCGATGCCGCCGGAACCCCAGTCGCCGATCCCCAGGATCTCCTCGGCGTCGGAGGCGACGATCAGGTCCACGTCGTCGGCACCCAGCCCGGTGTCGGCCAGCGCCTTCTCCACCCGGTCGGGTTCGTCGACCGACAGGTACACCCCGCGCGGGCGGCGGTACTCGTGGCTGTACCGCTTGATCGCCTCACCCACGGTCGGGTCGTAGACGACCGGCAGCATCTCGCGCAGGTGCTCGGCCAGCAGCCGGTAGAACAGCACCTCGTCGTTGTCCTGCAACATGGCCAGGAAGACGTTCTTGTGCAGGTCGGAAGGCTGGCGGTGGTACTGCTCGTACACCCGCCGCACCTGGTCGTCCAGGGACAGGACCGCCGGCGGTAGCAGCCCCTCCAGCCCCAGCGCGGTGCGCTCCTCGCGGGTGAAGGCCGTGCCCTTGTTCAGCAAGGGTGTGCCGAGCACCTCCGCGCCACGGGCCGTGGTGACGTATGTGCCGTTTTCCGACCGGAACTTCCGCTTCGCGGCCACCCGCGTGCCTACGGTCATCGAAACGCCTCCGAGTCTTCTCAGTCACGTTCACAACCGCCGGTCCCACTACCCGCTGTCGGCCGGGTACACCTCCGGCCGGGGCGTCACGGCGGGCTGGTCGCGGCGAGGATGGTGTGGCTGTCGCGGAGCAGTGCGAGGTCGAGGGCGACCTGCATGGAGGACCAGCCGTTGAGCGCGGCGCTGTGCCGGAAGCGCTCCCGCAGCTCAGCGGCGACGAGATCGCGCATCGGCCGGGCCGCCGGCCCGATCGTGGCGAGGTGGGCAGCGATCTCCGAGCGGCGTCCCGGCCTGGCGGTCCAGAGCCGGGTGAGGGCCGGCAGCGGGGTCTCGGCGTCGCCGGCGACCCGCCAGAGGGCCTGGGCCGCGGCGACGTGGATGTCGTCGTCGGTGTCGATGAGGGCGCGCAGGGATGCTTCGAGGGCGGCCCCGGCGGGACCGAGCCGGCCGGCCGCTTCGGCGGCGAAGTGCGAGGCGTCCCACGGGTCGTCGAGGTGGCGGCCGAGCAGCTCGACTGACTGCGTCGCCTCCCCCGTGACCTGCCACAGTGCGACGGCCGCGACGATCCCGCCGTCGCGGTCGAGCGTGGCCCGCAGTGCCGGGACGGCCGCCGCCGCGGCCGGGCCGATGCTGCCGAGGGCGGTGGCGGTCATCAGGTCGATCGGTCCGGCGAGCAGCTCGGGCACGGCCTCGGCGGCCGCCGGGCCGAGCGCCGCGGCGACCCGGGTCAGGACCCTGCGGTGTCCGGCCGCGGCATCGCCGGTCGACCCGGCGCAGCGGCGCAGGACGGTGGGCAGGAGGTCGGGCGCCGTCGTGGCATACCGGGCCGCGAGCGGGGCGGAGTTGCCCGGCGGGATGTCGCGGTCGACGATCGCCCGGACGGCGGGCAGCGCCCGGTCGTCGTCGAGCGCGGCCAGCGCCCACACGGTCGGGCCGACGGTCGGCTCCCACCCCCGCCAGGTGACGACCCAGGGCGGGGGCCCGTCGCCGTACCGGGACTCCGGCGCGGCGGATGCGACGGCGGCGGCCAGCGCGTCGGCGGCGGGTGCGGCGAGCGTGTCGAGATGGTGCAGGACGAGCGCGGCCCGGCCGGCCAGGCGACCGTCGGCGAGCTGGGCGCCGACGAGCGTGACGAGGTCGGTGTAGTCGCCGCGCCAGTACCCGACGAGGCCCAGGGCCGGGCGCAGCGCGGCCGATCGCGCCGCCGGCGGGCCGGCCGACAGCAGGCCGGTGAGCAACGCGACGCGGTCCTCGATCCGCCCGTCGAGGGCCAGGCTGAGGTCTTCCACGAGCGCGTCCCGGCTGCCGGCCGGCCGCAAGCCGCTGATGTGCGTGGGCGTCACCTCCGAGGAGAGGTCCTCCCAGCGGGACACGTCCAGGGCCGGCAGCGTCTCCGGCGCCACCGCACGTAGGTCCGCCCGGAGCAGTTCGACCACGACCGGGATCAGGTCGTCGGCAAGCGCTTCCGGGGCCGTGTCGACGAGGTCGGCGGCCGCGGCGAGCCTGCACCGCACGTCCGCGGCGGACCAGTCTGTGAACCAGTTCGTGAACCAGGTGCCGACCGCGGCCGGGTCGACGCCGGAGACCAGGCCCGCGGCGGCGAGCCGGCCCAGGCCCGCGACCGCCGCGGCGAGCGCGCCGCGGACGTCGGGGTCCGGCTCGGCCGCGAGCCGGACGTGCAGCGACGCCAGGATCGTGCCCGCGTCGCCGCGCTGGACGAGCAGCGTGGCCGGCACGGCGCGGCGCACGTCCGGGTCGGCGTCGTCGAGCAGGCGCAGCAGCAGCGGCGCGGCGCCGACGACCGCCACCCGGGCGGCGACGAAGTCCGGCTCCGGGTCCTCGCGCCGGGTCGCGCCGCCGATGCCGGCCAGCAGCCGCAGCACGCCGGCCCGGTCCGGCACCCGGGGGTTGCCGGCGAGGGCGAGCAGGAACGGGACCGCGGCGACGGTGCTGTCGAACACGTCACCGTGCAGGTGCACCGCCCCGCGCAGCCCGTTCAGCGCGTCCGCACGCACCTCCGGCTCCGGGCCGGCCAGCCGGCGGAGCAGGTCCGGCACGTCGTCGGCGGCGCCCCAGGCGTGGCCGAGCGCTGCCCAGTCGACCCCGTCCAAATCGTCCAGGTCCTTGATCATGGCGGCAGTGTGCCAAACCGGCGCAACGCCACGGCGCGTCCTGCCGGTCCGGTTGAAGCCACCCGGCGTTTTGGTTGTGTCCGTTGCTCGACCCGCGGTTCGACAACCGGCCCCTCGGGCCTGGGCGTGATCGATGTGTCCGACATCCACACATCGTCATGAGGAGATCACCGTGCTGCTCCGCATCGGCACCGCCGCTGTCGCGCTCGCCGCCACCGCCCTGTTCGTCTCGCCCGCCGCGGCCGCTCCGGCGGAAGGGCCGATCGACGCCATCTCCGGCAAGGTCGGCCTGTCCGGCGACCCGTACACCCCGTCGGCCGTTGCCGAGATCGGCGTCATCAACAGCGGCGCGACCGCGCTCGAGGGCCGGTTCATCCTGGAGCTGCCGACGGGATCGGTCACCGTCGAGCCCGGCCAGTGCGACACTGGCACGAAGGCGGGCACCTGGATCTGCTCGGCCGGCACCGTCGCCCCGAACGTGGGCAACCCGAAGACGGTCGGAATCAAGATCCGTTCAACGACCGGCGAGCCCGTCTTCCAGGTGTCGACGCTGGGCCACCTGCAGGGCATGGCGCCGGACGGCACGCTCGGGAGGCGCAACGACATCGTGGTCGCGTGGCCGGACAAGGGGCCGCTGCGCCTGTCCGCGCAGGGCGGCCCCGTCAGGGACGGGCACGTCGACGTCGCCGTCCGCGTCACGAACGCCGGCAGCTTCACGTTCGGCCAGTACTACCTCGTCGCCTACACCCCGGGCGGCGTGCGCGCCGTGTCGCCCGCCTGCACCGGCAGCGGCCGGATCCCCGCCGAGCAGGGCTGCGAGATCCACCGCACCGGCCCGTTCGCGGCCGGCGCGCAGGACACGTTCACGATCCGCCTGTCCGTGCCGGCGAAGCGGTCGGAGGTCGAGCTCGTCCTGACGCCGACCAACCGGTACACCAACAAGGACACCAAGGTGAAGCTCACCGTCGGCACCACGTCCGCGACGACGCCGGCCCCGACCTCCCCGGCCGCGACCTCTCCGGCCGCGAGCGTCTCACCGGTCCCGGCGCTGCCGAAGACCGGGACGAACGTCGGCCTGCTCGCCGCGTCCGGCGGGCTGCTGCTGGCCGCCGGTGCGGGCCTCGTGCTCGTCGGCGCCCGCCGCCGCTTCCGTACGGGCTGAGCGTAGGGCGATCGCGGCGGTGGCGGTGCCGGTACAAGAGCACCACCGGCACCGCCGCGACCGGCGGCTCATCGGATGCCCAGGGCGCTCATGAGCAGCGCGGCGACGGCGTCCCGGTGCTCCGGGCTGTCCCGCCAGCGCAGCCTGCGTCCGGCCTCGACCACCACGCCGAAGCCGGCGTGGATCAGCACCCGGGCCTGGCGCGAGTCGAGCTCCGGACGCGCCGACCGCAGCTGCTGCTCCCACACGGCGATGTGCTCCCGCTGCGCGACGACCAGCGGCCGTTGCAGGTCGGCCGGCAGGCCGGCGAGCTCGGCGTTGGCGACGCTGGTGAGTGCCGTGTGCTTGAAGCTGTACGCCACGTAGGTCGCGGTCAGCGCGACCACCGCGTCGTGCGGGTCGGTCGTCCCGCGGAGATTCTGCTCCACCGCCTGGGCCAGCAGCCCCGCCGCCTGCAGGCAGGCCGCCGCGAGGATGTCGGCCTTGCCGGGGAAGTACCGGTAGATCGCGGACGGGACCAGCCCGACGGCCTCCGCGATCCTGCCGTTCGTGACGTTGGCGAAGCCGTCCCGCTCGAACAGCGGGATGGCGGCCGCGAGGATCTCCGAGCGCCGGGTGCGTGCCACGGGCTGGGCGGGCAGGTCGACGAGGCGCGCGATGCCGGTGGCCGCCGCCGGGTCGGTCGCGGCCACCCGCAGGGCGGACCCGACCAGCACCTCTTCGAGGCGGCGCTGCGCGATCGCGGTGTGGTGCATCGTGATCGACCCGATCGCGCCGAGTGCCGCGACGGCCCGCAGGTGCTCGTCCGGGAGCGGATGCTCGCGGTGTACCGCGTCCGCCACCCGGGCGACCACGTGCGCGAACTTCGCCCTGAGCGCCTGCCGGTCGCCGCGATCGAGGTACCTGGCCTCCCATCGGTACACGCCGCCCGACGCGCGATGGGCGACGGTGACCCGGGCGGCGGCGGCGAGGACGTCGGCCAGGGAGGCTTCGGCGGGCACGTCGTCGAGCGCGGCGACGAGCCGGTCGGCCATGACGTTCGCGCACTCGGCGAACAGCGCGTACTTGTTCGGGAAGTGCCGGTAGAGGGCCGCCGCGGTGATGCCCATGCTGGCGGCGATCTCCTCCATGGACGCCGCGTGGTAGCCCCGTTCGCTGAACATCCGGCCGGCCGCTTCGATGACGAGCTGCTTGCGGTTGCGGGGCCGGACGGCTGCGGTCGACTCGGTGGTCACAGCGGCGACCGACCAGGCGTGTGCGGGAGCCCGCCGGACGCGCCGGTCAGGGGTCCGCACCGCAGCGGCACGGCGATGTCCCATGGCATGCCGCCGATCCTGACACATGACCGGGCGTCGGCCACGGTACCGGCGGCGACGGCCGCCCTCCGGCGCGGCGGAGATTCCCTGCGCGGACGCCCTTGCCGACCGGCGGATTGTTTCGTATGTTAACGGAGAATCACACATCGACTTCCGTAAGGTTGTCGCTGTCCGCCACTGCTTAGCCCCCGCATGAGCAGCGCCCATGCCTTCACGGAACCGGGGTAAGTAAATGAGCAATCTCAACCTCAACCGACGGAGCGTCCTCTCCCTCGGCGTCGCGCTCGGCCTGGTGAGCGCGGTGGGCGCCGTCCCGGCCGCGGCAGCGCCCGCCGCCGCGGGCACCGACCCGTGGTGGGCCTGGGACGACGAAGTGGACCAGCTGGTCGCCGGGCTGCTCGACAACGGCCAGGTCCCAGCGGTCAACACCGCGATGCGGTCCTGGGTCAACAACAGCGACGCGCTGCCCAGCGGCCTGCCCGCCAACCTCCGCACCTACCTGCAGCAGGTCAACACGCTGCCCTCCTGGGCCGACCGCAGCAAGCTGCGTCTCGCCGCCGACTTCAACCGGCGCAAGGACACCTACCTGTTCATGCTGTACGGGCTCGGCAGCGGCATCATGAGCACGGTGATCCCGCGTGAGGCCAAGTCGGTGTACTGGTCCGCGGGCGGCGCCAACATGCAGGACCGCGCGGCCAAGACGTTCACCTTCGGCTACGACCTCAGCGAGCTGACCGCGTTCGAGCCCAACGGCCAGTTCGTGGTCACCGCCAACAAGACGCGCCTGGTGCACGCGGCGGTGCGGCATCTGCTGCCGCAGTCGCCGCAGTGGCGGGCGGTCGCCAACGAGCCGGGCGGGATCCCGATCAGCAACGGCGACATCCTGGTCACCTTCCACAGCCTCGGCACCTTCGTGCACAAGAAGCTGAAGGAGTGGAAGGTCCGGATGACGGCCGCGGAGGAGACCGCCTTCCTGCACCAGTGGCAGGTCGCCATGCACCTGCTCGGCGTGCGCGACGAGTTCATCCCGCAGACGTGGGCCGCCGCCTACGCGCAGTCGGCGTCGGCGCTCACCCCGATCCTCGCCCCGACGCAGGAGGGCAAGGAGCTGGCCGAGGACCTGCTCGGGCTGACCGCGCAGATCGACCTGGGCGTCACCCGCGGCTTCCTCAACGAGTTCGTCCGGTACGTGCTCAGCAACGAGATCGGCGACTGGCTGCGCCTGCCGCGCGACTACGCGGCGGCGACCCTCGTCCGCACCGCCTGGCCCACCTACATCGCGTTCCGGGAGGGGCTGATCCCGATCGCGCCCGCCAGCTTCTACATGTTCGACCAGTTCATCCGGGCGCTGGCGATGCTCTTCCTCAACAAGGGCGCCTCCGGCACGACCACCCTCATCACGATCCCCACCGGGAACCGGGCCTAGCTCGGTCCTGACGCAAGGGAGCCGGGAGGATTCCCTTCCCGGCTCCCGCGGGCCTCCTCAGCACGGCGCCGGGCCAGCTCGTCGAACTTCCTCGCCAGCGCCGCCCGGCGGGCGGCCGCGTTGGAGCCGTCCAGCTGACCGGCAAACACCGCCCGGGCTGCGGCGACCAGGTCGTCGGTGACGGCCGGGTAGGCGCGGGCGATGGCCCAGAGCGCTTCCTCGGTCTCCATGTCGAGCCCGTTGCAGGAGTAGATCCCGCCACCGGTGGAGACCGACGTCAGCAGCTCCTCGAAGATCGCCCGCTGCTCGTCGTCGTCGGGATGGTTCAGGCGCACCGGCCCACCTTAGAACGGGTCAGCGGCGGGGGAACGAGCGGACGGGTGCGGGCACCGTGATGCCCACCTCGTCGCCCGGGCGAGGTGTCCGGTCGCCGGGGACACGCGCGACCAGGTGTGTGCTCTGGCCGGCCAGGTCCAGGCGGACCATCGCGTCGGCGCCGTGGTAGGTCACCGACGCGACCGACGCCGTGGTCCCGGACGGCTCGCGCAGGACGAGCTGCTCGGGTCGCACCATCACCAGGACGTCGCCGGTGGCCGGTTCGGCCAGGTCGAGCCGGCCCAGACAGCAGTGGACAGCCCGGCCGTCGGCCTGGCCGCGCAGCAGCATCGCGTCGCCGAGGAACCGGCCGACCTCGGGCGTGGCCGGTGCGGCGTACACGCCGGCCGGGCTGTCGACCTGGGCGAACCGGCCGTCGAACATGACGGCCACCTGGTCGGCGAAGGACAGGGCCTCGCCCTGGTCGTGGGTCACGAGGACGGTGGTCGCGCCCCGTTCGGCGAGCGCGGCGCGGGTGGCCTCGCGGGTCGCGGCGCGCAGCGCGGTGTCGAGCGAGGAGAACGGCTCGTCGAGCAGCACGACCGACGGTTCCCGGGCCAGTGCGCGGGCGAGCGCGACGCGCTGCTGCTGCCCGCCGGACAGCTCGTCCGGCCGGCGGCGGGCCAGGTCCGGTGACAGCCCGACGAGCTCGAGCAGCGGCTCGACCTGGGCCGCCCGGCGCCGCTCGGCCCGCGGCAGCCCGAAGGTGATGTTGCCGGTGACGTCGAGGTGCGGGAAGAGCGCGCCGTCCTGGCGGACGTAGCCGATGCCGCGCCGCTCCGGAGCGACCAGGGCCGGCCCGTCGGTGAGCACTTCGCCGCGTACCTCGATCCGCCCCCGGTCTGGCCGGATGAACCCGGCGATCGCCCGCAGCAGCGTGGTCTTGCCGCTGCCGGAGGGGCCGAGCACGGCGGTGATGCCGCCCGCGCGCACCCGCAGGTCGACCTGGTCCAGCACCGGCGGGCCTCCGTAGCCGACGGTGAGCCCGGTGACGGAGATGCCCGCGCCGCTCACCGCTGGTCCAGGATCTGCCGGCGCAGCAGGATGGTGAGGGGGGCGGACAGGGCGATCATCGCCGCAGCGTACGGGGCGCTCGCGACGTAATCCAACTCGTCGCTCGCCGACCAGAACGCGGTCGCGAGGGTCTCGGTGCCGGTCGGGGCGAGGAGCAGGGTCGCGGTGAGCTCGGTCGACGTCGCGAGGAAGACCAGCACGAATCCGGTCAGCGCCGACGGCAGCACCAGCGGCAGGACGACCCGGATGAGGGTCCCGAGACCGGACACCCCGAGCGACCGCGACGCCTCGAGGAGCTCAGGCGGGGCCGCGGCCAGGCCGGACCGCCAGGCGACCATGGCGCGGGGCAGGAAGAGCACCGTGTAGGCCAGCACGGCGAGCGCGGTGGTCTGGTAGACGGGACGGGCCCACTGCACCGCGAGCGTCACCAGCGCCAGCCCGATGACCACCCCGGGGAGTGCGCTCGCGATGTACGTGACCCGCTCCAGCGCGGTCGCCAGCCGGGACGGGTACCGGTGCAGCAGCCACGCGGCGGGGAGCGCCATGACCGCCGCCGCCAGGCCGGCCAGCGCCGCGAGGCCGACGGTCGATCCCGTCGCCGCGAGCAGCGGACCGGCGACCACCGCGCCGGACGTCATCGCCCGCACCAGCCAGCGCAGCACCAGCACCAGCGGCACGACGAGGGCCAGCCCGACCAGCCCGACGAGGGCGGCGGACGCGGGGACGGTCCACGCGCCCAGGCGGTACGCGACCGGACGCTGCCGGGTGCCGGAGCCCACCCGGGCGATCCGTGCGCGGCCGCGCAGCGGCACCTCGAGGGCCAGCAGCCCGACGCAGAGCACGATCAGCGCGGCGGCGAGGATGCTGCCGGCGGCGTTGCTGAACCCGACCGCGAACTGCTGCAGGATCGCCGTGGTGAAGGTGGGGAACCGCATCATCTGCAGGACGCCGAACTCGGCGAGCAGGTGCAGGGCGACCAGCAGCGCGCCGCCGGTGATGGCCGGACGCAGCTGCGGCAGCGCCACCCGCAGTACCGCCGCCGGACCGGACGCGCCGAGCGAGCGTGCGGCGTCCAGGTGTCCCTGGTCGAGGGCCCGCAGCAGGGCCGCGGCCGGCAGGAAGACGAACGGGTAGTAGGCCAGGACGGTGATGAACACCGCGCCGCCCAGTCCCTGCACCGACGGCAGCACCGACGTCCAGGCGTAGCTGCTGACGAACGCCGGGATCGCCAGCGGCGCGAGGAGCAGCGTGCGCCACGCGCCGGCGCCCGGCAGGGTGGTCCGCTCCACCAGCCAGGCCGCACCGCACCCGAGCAGCACGGTGATCGGGACGGTCAGCAGGACCAGCAGCATCGTGTTGCCGAGCAGCTCGGCCGTCCTCGGCCGCAGCAGCAGCCGCGACACCTCGTCGCCGCTGGTGGCCGCCTGACCGATCACGACCAGGACCGGCAGGATCATCACGGCCGCGACCAGGACCGCGGACGCCACGACGAGCCACGGCATCCGGGTGGACCGGCGGGCGCGGACGGCCGGCCGGGACGGCACCGGCACGTCGTGCGCCGCGGCGGGCGGCTCACGCAGGTCAGAGGATGCCGGCATCGGTCATCAGCTTGTTGACCTTGTCGGAGTTGAGCGTGAAGGGGTCGACCGGCGGCGCCTGCAGGCTGTCCAGCGGCGGCAGCGCGGGCGCGGAGGCGACGCCGTTGCCCACGGCGTACTCCATCGACTTGGAGTCGACCAGCACGCGCTGCCCGGCCTCGCTGGTGATGTAGGCCAGGAACTTGTGGGCCTCGGCCGGCTTCTTCGACCCGGCGAGCACGGCGCCGCCGGACAGCGACACGAACGCTCCGGGGTCCTGGTTGCGGAAGTAGTGCAGGGCCGTGTTGGCGCTGCCTTCCTTGGTGCCGGCCTGGTCCCGGTACCAGTAGTAGTGGTAGATCACGCCGCACTCGATCTCGCCGGCGTTGACCGACTTCATCGTGGCGATGTTGTTCTGCAGCGCTCGGGCGTTGGACTTCAGCCCGGCCAGCCATTCGGTGGTCTTCTGCTCGCCCTGGCCGGCGAGCATGCCCGCGACGATGGCCTGGAAGTCCGCGCCGCCGGGGGCGCACGCCCAGCGGTCCTTCCACTGCGACCCGGCGAGGTCCATCAGCGACTTCGGCAGGTCGGCCTTGTCGAGCTTGGTGGTGTTGTAGACCAGTACCGTGGACCGGGCGGCGATCGAGGTCCACACCTGCGACGACGGCGTCAGGTTGGCCGGCACCTGCCGCCGGGTCTCCTCGTTGAGCGGGGCGAGCAGCTTGTTGCGCTCGACCAGCGTCATCGCCGGGCTGTTCTCGGTGAGGAACACGTCGGCGGGCGACGCGGAGCCCTCGGCCACGATCTGGTGCCCCATCGAGGCGTCGGAGCCCTTGCGGACCTGCACCTTGATGCCGGTCGCCGCGGTGAACGCCTCGGCCCACGCCTTGGTGAGGTTCTCGTGCTGGGCGGAGTAGACCTGCAGCGAACCGGGGTCGGCGACGTAGCCGTCCTCGGACTTCGAACCGCACCCCACCAGGCTCACCGCCCCGACTGCCCCCAGGCCGGTCAGGAACGTGCGTCGACGCATGTCATGTCCTCTCTCACGAGTTGCCTCGCCGCCATGCGACGGCGGATGACCTCGACCGGCGGCAGCCGCCGGTGCAGGACGTGGTTGCCGGCCGCGCAGAACCCCAGGCCGGCGGCGATCGCGACCGCGAACTTGAGGATCGGCGCGCCGAAGAACGCGAACACCTGGAACTGCACGAGGTAGATGTGCAGCGAGGCGGCCGCCAGTGCGCCGAGCGGGCGGACGAGCAGCCGCGGCACCGGGAGGGCGGGCACGAGCGACAGCAGCGTGAGCCCGAGCATGATCGCCAGGTTGCGTGCGGGTTGTCCGGGGAAGAAGCCGACGGCGGCGGCCACCGCGACCGCGGTCGTGACCAGCCGGCGCTTCCGGCTGTCGGCCACCGCCATCGCGACACCCGCCACGAACAGCCACGCGACCGTGCCCGGCAGGCCACGCAGCGGGCCGTCGAACAGCGCGATCACCACGTAGCGGGGCACCAGCAGCACCACGAAGGCGGCCATGGTGGTGCGCCAGGCGTCGGCGGCGTATGCGGCCCGCAGCCGCGGCACCGCCAGCGCCGCGACGGTGACGGCCACGATCACCAGGTAGGCCTCGACGAACCAGAAGTTGTTGGAGGCCTGCGGTCGGACGAGCCAGTGGACCAGCGCGACGTTCGACCAGTGGACCGTCCCGAACCCGAACAGCATCACCGCGGCGACGGTCACCGCCGGGACGGCGACCCCGACGGCGATCCGGGCGCTTCGCCGCACGCGCTCCGCGGTCGCCGGCGAGGTGAGCACGTAGCGGGCGAAGAGGAAGCCGGCGACCGCGAGCAGGATGTGCGCCCCGCCGGCCAGCCGGAACAGGCCGACGTGACTGCCGCAGATCGTCACCACGGCCACGCCGCGCAGCACGACGGTCGTGTCGACCCGCTGCACCAGCGGGCTCCACCAGCGCGACCGTGGCCGCCGGTCGGCGAGCGCGACCAGGTCGCGGACCGGACGGTGGTGCCAGTCGGGCGGCAGGTCGCCGAGCAGCCGCGTCAGGCCGACGGACGCGACGACGTGGCTGAAGGAGTCGCCGCCGAGCTCGACGAACGACCGGTCGAGGTCGACGCCCTCGCTGCCCACCAGCGGCTCCAGCACCGCGACCACCGCGGCGGCCGTCTCCGCCTGCTGGCCGGAGGTCTCGGTGACGTGCAGGTCGGCGCTGCGCCGGCGGTCGGGTTTGCCGTTGGGCAGCAGCGGGAGCTCGTCGACGGCGCGGGCCGAGATCACCGACCGGCTGAGACCGGACACCTGCGCGGCCAGGTCGCGGACCTGGTCCGGCGACTGCTCGCCGCGCCGGTAGGTGACCTGCAGCTGGTCGTCGCGGCCGGTGACGCAGGACCGCAGCCCGTGGCCGCGCAGGGAGCGCTCGACCTGGCCGAGGTCGATGCGGATGCCCATGATCTTCACGAGGTCGGACCGGCGGCCGACGATCCGGACCAGTCCGTCGGCGTCGATCCGCGCCAGGTCGCCGGTCCGCAGCTCGGTGTGGACCCGCCCCAGGGCCAGGTCGTCGGGGTGCTCGGCGTATCCGAGCATGACGCCCGGGCCGGTGAACACGAGCTCGCCGACCGGGCCGTCGGGTGCGGCTGGTGCGGCCACCGGCTCGTCGACACCGGCCGGGTCGAGCCGGAACGCCGATCCGGCGATCGGCCATCCCACCGCGTCGGGGTATCGCTCCGCCAGCTCGGGTGGCAGCACCGCCATGCGTGCGGTGGCCTCGGTCTGGCCGTACATGACCGCCATGCCCCAGCCGGCCGCGCGGCCCCGGGCGGCGAGCTCCCGCACCCGCTCGGGCGGCAGCGCGCCGCCGGCCTGGGCGAGCAGCCGGAGCGAGGGCTGATGGTCCAGCACGCCTTGGACGTCGAGCAGGTCCACCACGTGCGGGGTGGCGGCGACCAGGGTGACCCGGTCGCGGCGCAGGTCGTCGGCGAAGCCGGGGTCGGTGACCGACCCGGGTCGCAGCACCGTGGTGGCGCCGGCGCGGAGTTGGGCGTGCAGCACCGACAGCCCGAAGCAGTAGTGCAGCGGCAGCGAGGTGACCGCGCGGTCGGCCGGCGTGATCGACAGCGCAGACGCGATCGCCTCGGCGTTGCTGAGCACGTTGTCGTGGCTGAGCCGGACCAGCTTGGGTGAGCCGGTGCTGCCCGACGTGCTGAGCAGCACCGCCAGGTCCGGGTGCAGGAGGTGCCGCGGCGCGTCGGTGTCGCTGGCCGGCGTCGCGGCCTCGAAGGTGCCGTCCGGGTGGAGCCACAGGTCGGGCTGGTAGACCGCGGTGATCGACCGGTGCTCGGGCGGGGTGATCAGGGCGACGTGCCCGGCCGACAGCACCGCCAGATATCCGAGCACCAGGTCGCGGTCCGGGGCCAGCGGCACGTGCACGAGCCGCCGGCCGGCCTGTGCTGATGGCAGGGCGGCGGCGAGCGCGGCCACCCGATCGGCGAGCTCCCCGTAGCCGAGGCATCCGGCGGGATCGATCAGGGCAGGGTGATGCGCGCCGGCAGTGTCGGACACCAGGAAGGTGGCGCGCACCTGCCGGGGATCCAACAGAGGCATAGTTGGTGAGGCTAACCTAACTATCCGCAGGTGTCGAGCGGTGGGCAAACGATCACCGCGCCCGTGGCCTTCAGGTACGGTGGCAGCCACTCCGTACTCGAGGAAGGCATCCGATGCGTCGTCAGGGCAGCTGGCAGCCGCTGTTGTGGCTGTTGCTCGCCTTGAGCGTCGTGGGCTACACGGTCCACCCCGTCGTGCTGCTGCCGGAGCGCGCGCACGCCGTGACCGAACTGGTCGCCACCGCCGGCGACTGCGCATCGTCGAACCCGTCGGGTGCCGCGCAGGCCTCCGAACGCCCGATCGCCGACCACTCCTCGGCCCGGACGGTGGCGCCGCCGGCCGTCGATGCCGGCACCGCGCGATGCCACGAACTCACGCCACCGGCCGTCGGCACACGGCCGCCGGGATCGGCCGGGCCGCGCTCGGCGGTCGACCGCGCCCTGCTGCAGGTGTGGCTGCGCTGATCGGAGAGGCACTACACGCCTCAGCACCGAGATCACGCAACTGCCCCAGGAGAACATGCATGGGAACCGGGCACGACCACGCCACCGGACCGGCGGCGTCGCGGCGCATCCGCGTCATCATCATCGCCGTCATGCTGCTGGTGATCGCCGCGACCCTGGCGGCGATCGCCGTGCTCTGGCCCCGCGCCGAGCCGGCCCGCGTGGACGGCGACACCGGCAGGCGCCACCTCGGCACCGTCACCCGGGTCGAGCAGCGCGCCTGCACCCCGGACGAGATCGTCCAGACCCCGACCGGCATCGTCACCAGCCGGTGCGGCACGGTGGAGGTCCGCGTCGAGGACGGACCCGACGCCCGCCGCACCATCCGGACCCCGCTGCCCGACGGGCCGCAGGCGCCGCGCGTCTCGGTCGGCGACGAGGTCGTCATGCTGCTCGTCGACACGCCGGAGGGGCCGGAAGCCCAGCAGTACACCATCATCGACCACCAGCGCGGCAAGCCCCTGATCTGGCTCGCCCTCCTCGGCGCCCTCGTGATCGTGGTGTTCGGCCGATGGCGCGGGCTCGCGGCGCTGGCCGGGCTCGGGGTCAGCTTCGCCGTGCTGCTGCTGTTCGTCGTGCCCGCCATCGCCGCCGGTCAACCGCCGCTCGCCGTCGCGGTCGCCGGCTCGGCGGCCATCATGCTGGCCGTGCTGTACCTCACCCACGGCATCTCGGTGCGCACCTCCGTGGCGGTCCTGGGCACGCTCGCCAGCCTCGTCCTCACCGGTGTGCTGGGCGTGTGGTCGGTCGACCTGACCCACCTCACCGGCAACGGCGGCGAGAACGCGACCACCCTCGCCATGTTCTTCCAGGCCGTCGACCTGCACGGGCTCCTGCTCGCGGGCATCGTCATCGGCTCGCTCGGCGTGCTGGACGACGTCACCGTCACCCAGGCCGCGGCGGTGAGCGAACTGGCCGCCGCCAACCCCGGTATGACCCGGCGGCAGGTGTACCGCGCCGCGACGCGCGTCGGCCGGGCACACATCGCCGCCGTGGTGAACACGCTGGTCCTCGCCTACGCGGGCGCGTCGCTGCCGGTGCTGCTGCTCATCGCGGCCGGCAACCAGCCCTTCGCGGAGACGATCACCAGCGAGTTCCTCGCCCAGGAAGTCGTCCGCAGCGTCGTGGCCACGATCGGCATCGTCGCCGCAGTGCCGATCACCACCGCGCTCGCCGTGCTCATCTCGGTGGAGCGGCAGACGGCACCCGAACCGGAGCAACCGGCGGCCGCCACACCACCGGACGACGACCCGTGGCGCGACGACGACGGGGACGACCTGTGGACCTCCGCACGCCCCGCCGGGTAGCCACGACCGGTTCGGCGGCTGTCATCGCATGCCTGCCGCGAGCGCGTGTTCGACGGCTGTCCGGACCTCCCCGTCGTGCTGCGGCAGCAGCGGCATGCGGGGAGGACGGCAGGCGCCTCCGTGGCGTCCTGTGAGGTCCATGGTGAGCTTGATCGCCTGGACGAACTCGGTCTTCGCGTCCCAGCGCAGCAGCGGGTGCAGCGTCCGGTAGAGCGGCAGTGCCGTGTGCTGGTCACCGCTGACGGCGGCTCGGAACAATCGCACACAGGCTTCCGGCAGCGCGTTGGGGAAGCCGGCGATCCAGCCGGTCGCTCCGGCCAGGGCCATCTCGACGACGAGATCGTCGGTGCCGATCAGCACGTCCAGGTCGGGGGCCAGCTCGGCGAGCTGATAGCCGCGACGCGCGTCACCGCTGAACTCCTTGACGGCGACGATGGAGCCCTCGGCATGCAGTCGCGCCACCAGCTCCGGAGTGAGGTCGACGCGGGTGTCGTAAGGGTTGTTGTACGCCACGACGGGCAGGCCCACCTTGGCCACCTCGGCGTAATGCGCGAGCACGGCACGCTCGTCAGCACGATAGGCGTTGGGAGGTAGCAGCAGCACCGCGTGCGCTCCAGCCTCTGCCGCCTGCTCGGCCCAGCGCCGCGCGTCGCGAGCGCCGTAGGCGGCGACGCCAGGCACGACGGAGAATCCGTCCGGGGCAGCGGCGACCGCGGCGCGCACCACGTCGGCGCGTTCGCGTTCGTCGAGCACCTGGTACTCGCCCAGGGAACCGTTGGGAACGACACCGTCGCAGCCGGATTGCGCGAGCCAGCGCACGTGCTCTGCGTAGCCGTCCAGGTCGACGGACAGGTCATCCCGGAACGGCAGGGCGGTCGCTACGACGACACCGCGCCAGGGTGTGGTTGCCATGGTGGTTCTCCTAGGGTTGGGGTGCGGACAGATCTGGTGCGGCGTCTGCGAGCAGGCGCAGCGGCACCGGCTGAGCGATGGGCCGGTTGGCCCAGGTCGCGAGATCGGCCGGCGACGCCGGCCGTCCTCCGAAGTGGGTGATGAGCGTGGATACCGCGTGGGCACAGACCCGGCCCTGGCACCAGCCCATGCCGGCTCGGGTGAGCAGTTTCCCGGTCCGCGGTCGGGTGGCGCCGTCCTGCTCGACGGCCACGCGCACGCGTTCGGCGGGGACCTCCTCGCAGCGGCAGACGACCGTCTCCGGCGTGAGCCAGTCGACCCAACCAGCAGGGACCCGGTAGACGTCATGCATGGCGGCGGCGAAGCGGCGCAGTGCGGTCCGGCGGGACAGCAACCGGCGGGGCACCCTGCCAGGTTTCCCGACGCCGGCTCGGATCGCGAGGCCGGCGATGACGCCTTCCACCTCGGACAGTGCCGCGCCGCCGATGCCGGTCACCTCGCCGGCGGCGTAGACCGACGGCACATTCGTGCGCTGCTCGGCGTCGACGTCGGCGACCACGCTGCCGTCGACGTCGACCCGCGTGGCGCAACCGAGCTGCACCAGCAGCTCGGTCTGAGGCGTGAACCCGTAGCCGATCGCCAGGGTGTCACACGGCACGCGGCGCCGGGTGCCCGGCACAGGACTGCCGGCACGGTCCAGTCGCGCGACCGTCACCGCGGCAAGATGTGTGTCCCCGTGCGCGGCGACGACCGCCCAGCCGCTGTTCATCGGGATGCGATGGCGCAGCAGTGTCGCGTGGTGTCTCGCGGCCTCGACGAGCTTGCCGGCGTTCTGCGCGAGGGTCGTCGCGTGGCGCAGGAACCGGCTGGTACGCGCGGCCTCGTAGACCCCGACGACGGTGGCGCCGGCCCGGCCCAGCCCGGCGGCGACCGGCAGCAGGAACGGTCCCGACCCGGCGACCACCACCCGCTGGCCCGCGAGCACGAGACTTCCCTTGAGCAGCGCCTGCGCTGCGCCGGCGGTGAGCACTCCGGGGAGATCCCAGCCGGGGAACGGCAGTTGCCGGTCGTAGCCACCGGTGGCGATCAGCAGCGCCCGCCCGCGGATCGTGACGCCCACGGGCCGGCGCAGGTCGGTTACGGCACGCACAGTGATCAGGCCGTCTGCCTGTTCCACCGACCAGACGTGGTGATCGGGCAGGTGGGTGACTCCGGGGAGATCGGCGAGGCGATCGCGTAAGGCGGAGAAGTGCCGCCAGCCGTGATGCAGCGCCTGCGGCCGGGTGGCGTGGAACGCGGCCGGCGGGTGACGGTGGTACTGCCCACCCAGGCGCGGTCCGGCATCGACGAGTGCAACCTGGAGACCTGCCTGCCCGATGGTGTGGGCTCCGGACATGCCGGCCGGACCGGCGCCGATGACGACCGCGTCGTAGGTCGTCATCACATGGTCCCGGTGCGCACGACGTCGCCGGGGCGGGCCTCGATCTGGCATACGCGCAGCGCCGGACTGTCGTTGACGGTCATCAGGCAGTCGAAGCAGATCCCGATGCCGCAGAACAACCCTCGACTGCGGCCGGTGCCGCGCGTGTGCCGGGTGCTGCGCACCCCGGCCGCCCACAGCGCGGCACCGATCGTCTGCCCTGGGACGGCGCGCACCGGCTGGTCGTCCACGATGATCTCGAATGGCGGATCAGGATCGGCATGGACGAGCCGCCAGGGCTCGGGTGGTGGATTCACATCGCCTCCTCGGTGGGCGCACCGGTGCGCGCGCCGTCCGCCGGGTCGCTGAACCGGTCGGGCCGGAACGGATACAGGTCGAGGGTCGGCTCGGCGCCGGTGAGCACCTGGCCGATGAGGTGGCCGGAGGCAAGGGCGAGTCCGATCCCGGCGCCCTCGTGGCCGCACGCGTGCAGCAGTCCCGGCACCCGGGGGTCTGCTCCCAGCGCCGGCAGGTGGTCCGGCATGTACGGCCGGAATCCCAGGTAGGCCCTGATGACCGAGACGTCGGCAAGCACGGGGAACAGCTCCGTCGCGTGTCTGGCGAGCCGTGCCAGCACCGGTATCGGCATGGCGCGGTCGAACCCCACCCGCTCCCGGCTGGCACCGATGAGGACGGTCCCGGCGCGGGTGCCCTCGATGACGGGTGACACCTGCAGGTCGGTGGCGTCGCTCATGACGTCGGTCGTGTAGCCGGCGCCGTACACCTTGTGCCGGACGATCGTCGGTAGCGGCTGCGTGACGAGGATGCATCCGCGTCGCGGGAGCACCGGCATCCGTACACCGGCGAGCGCGGCCATCTGGCCTGCCCAGACGCCAGCCGCGTTGACCACGGACCCCGCCGGGATCGTGCCGCCCGGCGTGCTGACGCCGATCACCCGTCCGTGCCCGTCACGACGCATCGCGATCACCGGAGTGTCGGGGTGGATGGTGGCTCCGCGTTCACGGGCGAGGCGCAGCAGCAACGCAGCGGCAAGCATCGGCTGCACCTGGGCGTCCTGCGGGTATCGGACCCCGCCGGCGAGTCCCGGGGCCAGGTGCGGCTCGAGTTCGGCCAGGTCGTCCGCCGTGACGACCTGCGTCTGCACGCCGCCGGCTCGCTGCTCGGCGGCGAACCGGCGCAACGCCCGCATGTCGGCCTCGCCGGCCGCGACCACCAGGCCGCCCTTCGGCTCGTACTCGATGGCGTCGCCGTGCTCGGCGCCGAACTGCCGCCACAGCGTGCTGGACAGCACGGCGAGGTCGAGCTCCGCTCCTGGGCCTTTGTCCGAGACGAGGATGTTGCCCTCCCCCGCGCCCGTCGTGCCGCCGATGACCGGGCCCCGATCGAGCACCGCCACCCGCAGGCCCGCACGTGCCGCGGCGAAGGCACAGGCAGCGCCGACGATCCCGGCACCGATCACCACCACATCGGCTCCACGAGCCACATCCGACACGGCAGTAATATGTCACACACCACTGACGACCACAACATCCCGTGAGGCCCGGACCGGACCGCCTGCCGCACCCCGCATGTCCGCCGTGCCGGGAGTAGGCGAAAATGCCAGGACACCGAGCGGGCGCCCGTGCCCAGCACATCGAGGGTGGAAGGTGGCAAGCAGATGAGTCCGGGAGATCCATCAGGGGCGGGCGGACACGCCGGCCTCGGCCTACCGGTCATGCGTCACCGTCGCAGCCTCCGAGAGGACATCGCGCAAGCGCTTCGGGCCGCCATCATCGCCGGGCGACTGCGCCCGGACGTGCTGTACTCCGCACCCACGCTGGCGAGCGAGTTCGGCGTGTCCCCCACACCGGTGCGCGAGGCGATCCTCGACCTGGCGAAGGAAGACCTGATCTCCATCGCCAAGAACAAGGGCTTCCGGGTCAACTCCATCTCCGACGAGGAGCTGGACGAGATCACCCAGATCCGCGAACTGCTCGAGGTGCCGACCGTCGCGGGACTGGCCGGCCGGCTCACCGACGAGCAGCTCGGAAACCTGCAGTCGCTGGCAAGCAGCATCGTCGCGGCCGCGCAAAGGTCAGACGTCGTCGGATACATCGAGGCCGACACCGCGTTCCACCTGACGTTGCTCGGCTTCGCCGGCAACGCGCGGCTGACCGCGCTGGTCGCGGACCTGCGCAACCGCAGCCGGCTCTACGGTCTCGGCACGCTGCTGAACGAAGGCACGCTGATCGACTCGGCGAACGAACATCTGCAACTGGTGGAGCTGCTGCGCGGCAAGAACGAACGTGCGATCGTGAAACACATCCGCGGCCACCTGCGGCATGTCCGCGGAATCTGGGCGGATCGCCCCGAAACCACCCATCCGGCCGCCGGTGCTCCGAGCTGACGTCGCCATACGACACGCGACGCCGGCCGGGGATCGGATCAGGTGGGCGCTCATGTGCGGCCGGACCCCGCCGATGAGCTGATCGCCGTGTAGCCCTGAGCTCCCGGTGCGGCAGGAAGGCCACGAAGCGGATGAGGTGATCCGATGAGCGCGGTGCAGCCCCCGGAGCAACGAACAGCGTTTCGAGCCTTCACCGCAGTGTCAGCCGTCATCGGTGTCGCTGTCCTGGCGCTGTCCGGGACGCAATGGGCCGAGAAGGTCGGCCGGCCGCACGTGCTGCAGATGGATGCGGCCGCTGTCGCATTGACCGCGCTCGCGATCGCGGTGCTCGCCAGATCGCCCTTGGTGATGTCCGGCCTGCGCGCCGAGGTGACGATGCTGCTCGACACCACCGTGTATGTCGTCGTGGCGCACATCGTGCCGTTCAGCGTCGCCGTGCAGTGCGTCGCCGTCGGGATGATCGTCGCGTGCTGGACGCTGTCCATGAACACCATGGTCAGGGTGGCTCACCTCACCGCCGCGACGGCGGTGTGGGCAGGTGTCATCGCGGTCAAGCCGCTCGTGGAGATGTGGCTGAGCGGCTTTCCTCAGCTCCTTGCCAGCACGCTGGTGCTGGGCGTGCTCGGTGAGACCGGCACGCTCGCCGTCGTCGCCGTGACCGCCTACTTCGCTCGCGGCCGCAACGCGGTGGCACTGTTCACCGCGAGCGTCGGTGTCGAGTTCCTGGTCGGGTGCGCGCAGGGCGCGCTGGCGTGTCTGACGGTCGCGATCTTCCGCGACGCACCGGCCGCCACGCCGCTGCTCATCGTGCCGATCGGGATGCTGATGGTGATCTCCCGCGCGCTGGTCCGCTCACAGCTGGCCAACATCCGCAGCACGGTGCTCTCAGACGCCGTGCTGCACCTGCAACGGTGCACGGACCCGGCCGCGATCCAGCACGCCACGCTCGACTACGCGGCACGCATGCTGCGCTCCAGGCACACCGTGTACACCGACAGGCCGGCCGCCAAGGGCGAGATCTGCGCGGTCGTCCACCAGCCGGACGACACACCGCTGCGGCTGCTCGCCGAACCACGCACCACCAACGAACGGTTCCGCGCCGAGGACGAGCAGGCGCTGGCCGCCCTCGCCGCGACCTCGTCCGCGGCGCTGCGGGCCATCGATCTCATCGCCACCATGCGCTGGCGGGCCATGCATGACGCGCTGACGCAGCTGCCCAACCGGGCACTCTTCCTGGAGCGCGCCGACGACGCCTTGACCCAACGGCGGGAGGGCGAGCCGGTCGCGATCCTCTTCGTGGACCTGGACGGGTTCAAGGCGGTCAACGACACGCTGGGGCACGACGTGGGCGACGTCCTGCTGCAGGAGACCGCCACCCGCCTTGCCGAGATCGTCCAGACCCCGAACACGATCGCCCGGCTCGGCGGCGACGAGTTCTGCGTGCTGCTGCGCGACGTCGTCTCCCCCGCGGCCATCGATGACATCGTCGACGACATCTGCCGGCGCGTCGCCGAACCGGTCGTCGTCGCCGAGCGGCAGGCACGTGTCGGCGCGAGCATCGGCATCGCGATCGCCCCGGACGACGGCACCACCACCTCCGCGTTGATGCACCATGCCGACGAGCGGATGTACAGCCGCAAGCGCTCCCGGCGCAGCGCCGCCGCGGCGGCCGCGTCAGACGCGGGTCACGAGCTGTCACAGACCGCGGCGCTGTAGCGTCCGTCCTGCGGCGTCGCGCCGGGTCGCCGATACAGTGGGCGCCGGGGACGCCGGTCCGCTCGCACGGGCCCGTAGCAGCGTCAGGTCCGTGGTGTCGGGCCTCGGCCGCGGCGTCTCCGCGATGACATCGAGGGGCGCTGTGCACGACGAGATCGACGAACTGGTCGACGACCTGGCGGCGGCGGCCGGGCTCGCCGTGCAGCTCACCGACACCAACTTCAACTCCCTCACCTTCGGCCCGCACCGCGGCGAAGTCGACTGGATCCGGCGCGAGACACTGCTGACCCGGACCACGTCGGCCGAGATCCGCCGGTATCTGGACACCTTCAACGTGCGCACCGCCATGGGACCGGTGCACATCCCGGCCGACCCGTCCCGCGACACGATGGCCCGGCTGGTCGTGCCGGTCCGCAGCAACGGGCGCACGGTGGGCTTCCTGTGGTTCCTCGACGACGGCACCGCCGCGCACCCGGCCGTCCTCGATCGGATCGTCGCGGCCGCCGAGCGGCTCGGCCGCCTCCTCAACCGTGACGCGCACCGGCAGCAGCTCGTCGCAGACCGCCTGCGCGACCTCGTCGGCGAGCACGAACCGAGCCGCCAGGAGTCGATCCGCTTCTTCGAGGACCAGGGCTGGTCCGCTCGGCGCGTGGCGGTGACGGTGGCCGCGGCTGTCGATCCGGCGGCGCAGCCGATGGACCAGACGGCGGTCACCGAGGCGTTGGACGCGCCGCGGGGGCTGGACCGGAAGGTGCTGCGGGCCGTCCACGACGACGCTGTCGTGCTGCTCTCCCCCGCGGCGGCCGCGGAGGACCCGCGCCGCACGGCCGGACGCGCACTGGATGTCCTCGCCGCGGGCGGCGTCGCCGGCTGGGTCGCCGGGGTCGGCGGCGTGCATCCGACGCTCGCCGGTGCGGCGGACAGCTACCGGCAGGCGCGCTGCGCGCTGCGGGTGGCCCGGTCGATGTCCGAACACCGCCCGATCGCCGACTGGCCACGGCTGGGGGCGCTGCGGGTGCTCACACTGCTGCCCGTCCAAGCGCTCCAGCAGGCGATCGAACCGCGGCTGCTGCCGGTCCTCGCCGACGCCACTCTCGTCGAGACGCTGCGCACCTACCTCGTCGAGGCCGGCGACATCCGTCGCACCTGCGCCGCTCTGCACGTGCACCGCGGGACCGTCTACTACCGGCTTCGCAAGATCGAACAGTTGTCGCAGCTGTCCCTTCGCGACGGCGACGATCGGCTCACCATCCACACGAGCCTGCACATGGCGCGGCTCGCCGGCATGGCCTGACCGTCGTTCGACAATTGTCGAAAGCCTGCCCGGCACCGTTCGACAGCCGGCGATAGCCCGCGTGCCAGGACGAACCTACGGTGAGCTCATGCCGAACCAGCTGTTGCTCGCCGCGTCCCGCAGCCCGCGCACCCGCATGGCGGTGTCGCGCTTCCGCCTCACCCGGCGGCTGGTCGACCGGTTCGTCGCCGGCGAAGGCGAGCAGCAGGTCGTCCCGGTGGCAGACCGCCTGGTCCGGGCCGGCCTCACCGTGACGGTCGACCACCTCGGGGAGGACACCCGCACGGCGCAGCAGGCACGTGCGACCCGCGACGCCTACACAGCGCTGCTGGCAGCGCTGCACGGTGCCGGTCTCGCCGCGGCGGCGGAGGTGTCGGTGAAGCTGTCGGCGCTCGGCGCCGCGGTCCCCGGCGACGGTAGCCGGTACGCGGACGAGTACGCCCATGATGTCTGCGCCGCCGCGGCCGCCGCCGGCACGACGGTCACCTTCGACATGGAGGACCACACCACCGTGGACACCACTCTGTCGCTGGTCGGCCGGCTGCGCCCGCAGTTCCCCTGGGTCGGCGTGGCGGTGCAGACCTACCTGCGGCGCACCGCGGCCGACTGCAAGGATCTCGCGTATCCGGGCAGCCGGGTGCGCCTGGTGAAGGGCGCGTACGCCGAACCCGCCTCGGTGCTCGTCCGTAACGCACGCGAGGTCGATGCGGCGTACCGCGCGTGCCTGGAGACGCTGCTGCGCGCCGGTGCCTATCCGATGGTCGCCACGCACGATCCGGCGCTGATCGCCCACGCCTCGGCACTGACCGGTGAGCTGTCCGTGCCGTCGGACGGGTACGAGTTCCAGATGCTGTACGGCGTCCGCTCACAGGAGCAGCTGCGGCTCGCGCAGGCCGGCAACCGGATGCGGGTGTACCTGCCGTACGGCGACGACTGGTACGGCTACTTCATGCGCCGCCTCGCGGAACGGCCCGCCAACCTCCTGCTCCTGACGCGTTCCCTGCTGCCCGGCGCGCACCGATGACATCCGTACGCGGACCGGGTCAGCCGGGCTGGACCGTCACCGTCCGCACCGTGGTGTAGAAGTCCATCGCCGCCTTGCCCTGTTCCGGCGGACCGTAGCCGGAGGCCTTGACGCCTCCGAACGGCAGATGGAAGTCGACGCCGGTGCTCGGCGCGTTCACCTTCACCAACCCGGTCCCCAGCTCCTCCACGAATCGCAGCGCGTGTCCCAGGTCGGCGGTGTAGACCGCGCTCACGAGCCCGTACGCACCGCTGTTGGCCATCGCCACCGCGGTCGGCACATCCGCAGCGGTCTGCAGCAGGCAGAACGGTCCGAACGTCTCGTGCCGCGCCAACGCATGGCCTTCGGAGAGGCCGCCGACGAGGATCGGCGCGACCAGGTTGTCCGATGCGGTGCCTCCCGCCAGCACGGTGCCTCCCGACTGGCGGGCCTCACGGGCCGCGGCGAGCATGCGGCCGCGGGCCGCGTCGTCGATCACCGGGCCGCACATGGTCTTGGGGTCGCCGGGATCCCCGCACGGCAGCTCGTCGATCGCCATGAGCAGCGCCTCACGCAGTGGCTCGCTCGCCGCGCCGACGCCGATGATCCGGCGCGTGGCCGTGCACTTCTGTCCCGCATAGCCGTAGGCCGCGGCCACGATGTGCCGGGCCGCCCGGTCGAGGTCGGCGTCCGGCAGGACGATCGCCGGGTTGTGCCCGCCCATCTCCGCCTGCACCGGGACACCGGTGGTGACCGCGCGCGCCGCCACCACCGTCCCGGCCTGCACCGAGCCGGTGAACGACACCACATCGGTGGTGGAGGTCAGCACCTGGCCCTCGCTCGCATGCCCGGGGACCACCTCGACGAGCCCGTCCGGCAGGGGGCCGGCCAGCAGTTCGAACAGCCGCATGGCGCACGCGGTCGCCTGCGGCGCGGGTTTCAGCACCACCGCGTTGCCCGCGGCGAGCGCGGGCGCGGCCTTCCACAGGGGGATGGCGAACGGGAAGTTCCACGGCGTGATGAGACCGGCGACCCCGAGCGGGCGGCGGCGGGTGTACAGCAGCCCCGTCCCGGTCGGCTCGTGCACGGCACCCGCCGGGTCGTAGACCTGTTGCGCGTAGTACCGCAGGATCGCCACGGTCCGGTCCACTTCGGCGGTCGCCTCGGTGACCGGCTTGCCGACCTCCCGGACGGCGAGCGCGATGAGCTCGTCACGGGCCGCGTACGCCCGTCCGGCCGCCTCGGTGAGCGCGGCCGCGCGTTCGCCGGCGCGGCATCCGCCCCATTCGCGCTGCGCCAGGCGGGCCCGCTCGACGGCGGCGACGACGCCGCTCATTCCGGCGGCGGGAACGGTGACGACGATGTCGTCCGGTTGTTGTGGTGATCGGCTCTGCACGGATCTCACAGCAGGAAGCCCTTCGGGA
This sequence comes from Dactylosporangium sp. CA-152071, assembly GCF_050936335.1. Lineage (NCBI taxonomy): Bacteria > Bacillati > Actinomycetota > Actinomycetes > Micromonosporales > Micromonosporaceae > Dactylosporangium > Dactylosporangium sp. CA-152071. The sequence continues at coordinate 1,697,121 of NZ_JBNJMZ010000002.1, forward strand.
AGGGATCGGTCGGGTCGAGCAGGTACTGCGCGGTCGCGGTGATCCAGGCGCGGCCGGTGATCGCCGGGACGACCGCGGGCCGGCCGGCCACGGTCGTCGCCGCGACGAGCCGTCCGGTGAACTCGCTGCCGATGAACGACTCGTTGCGGAACTCGGCGTCCAGCGGCAGCTCGCCGCGGGCGTGCAACTGGGCCATGCGCGCGCTGGTGCCGGTGCCGCACGGGGACCGGTCGAACCAGCCTGGATGGATCACCATCGCGTGCCGCGACCGTTTGGCGTCCGAACCCGGCGCGGCGAGGTAGACGTGCCGGCAGCCGGCGATGCCCGGATCCTCGGGGTGGACGGGTTTGCGCTGCTCGTTGACCGCCGCCATGACCGCCAGTCCGGCCTCGAGGATGCTGCCGGCGGCGCCGCGTTCGAACGGCAGTCCCAACTGCTCCAGCGGCAGGATCGCGTAGAAGTTGCCGCCGTACGCCATGTCGTAGCGGACGTCGCCGAACCCGCCGACGGTGACGGTCAGGTCCGCCGCGTCCAGATACGCCGGCACGTTGGTGAGGGTGACGGCGGTGGCGGCGCCGTCCTGGACGTGCACGTCGACGACGACGAGGCCGGCGGGGGTGTCGAGGCGGATCGTGGTGACCGGTTCCACCACCGGCACCATGCCGGTCTCGACCAGGACGGTCGCGACGCCGATCGTGCCGTGCCCGCACATCGGCAGGCAGCCGGACACCTCGATGTACACCACGCCCCAGTCCGCGTCCGGGCGGATCGGCGGTTGCAGGATCGCACCGCTCATCGCGGCGTGGCCGCGTGGCTCGAACATCAGCAGCGTCCGCACGTGGTCGAGGTGTTCGATCACGTACCGGCGGCGCTCGGCCATGCTGTTGCCGGGAATCAGGCCGACTCCCCCGGTGATCACCCGGGTCGGCATGCCTTCGGTGTGCGAGTCGACGGCGTGGAACATGTGTCTGGAACGCATCGGGTGGCCTCCGCGGCGCTGGTCCGGTCGTGACGGTGTTTGGGGTCGTCGATGGCTGGTCGGTTCGTCCGTGGGGCCTGCAAGCCGGTCAGCGCAAACCGTTGCCCCCTGTCCAGGCATCCCGGACAGGGGGCAACGGCCCCACCCCACGGAAAGGTCTCGGCGGACGCCCGTGCGTCAGGCGGCTGTGCGGTGCATCCACGACTCGACATCCGCCGCGGTGCGCGGCAGGTCGGCCGACAGGACCCGGTGGCCGTCGGAGGTGATGAGGATGTCCTCCTCGATACGGAATCCCATGCCCCGCAGTTCAACCGGGATGAGCTCGTCGTCAGGCTGGAAGTACAGGCCCGGTTCGACGGTCAGGACGTGCCCCGGTTCGAGCACCCCGTCGAGGTACCGGTCGGCGGGTGCCAGCGCACAGTCGTGGACGTCCAGGCCGAGCATGTGTCCGGATCCGCACAGGGTCCACCGCCGGTAGACGCCGGACTCCTCCTCGAGCGCCTCGGCGGCCGTGCACGGCAGGACCCCGAGGTCTTCCAGGCCCTGGGCCAGCACCGCCATGCCCGCCCGGTGGAAGGCGCGGAACGGTGCGCCGGGGCGCAGGCAGGACAAGGCCACATCGTTGGCCCGCCGGCACAGCTCGTACAGGTCGCGTTGCAGCGGGGTGAACCGTCCCGAGATCGGCAGGACCCGCGTGATGTCGGCGGTGTACAGCGTGCGGGTCTCGACGCCCGCGTCGAGCAGCAGCAGGTCGCCGTCGCGAACCGGGCCGTCGTTGCTGGTCCAGTGCAGCGTCGTCGCGTGGGCGCCGGCCGCGACGATCGAGTGGTATCCGACGTCGTTGCCCTCCACGCGCGCCCGCGTCCAGAAGACGCCTTCCAGGTATCGCTCCGACGTGTCACGTGCCTGCGGCAAGGCCCGGACCACGTCCTCGAACCCGCGGGTGGTCGCGGCGACCGCGTGCTCCAGCTGCGCGATCTCCCACTCGTCCTTGATCAGGCGCAGCTCGTCCAGCGCCGCGGCGAACTCGGCGTCGGCGCCGCTGCCGTCCGCCGGAACGAGCCGGTCGACGCGCGGATCGACGTCGCGCAGGACGAGCGTCGGCGCGGACGACCGCAGCTCGTGCTCCAGCTCGGTGATGTGCCGGGTGGGAATGTCGCAGCGCCGCGCGGTTTCCAGCAGCGTGGGACGCCGGCCGTTCCACAGCTCGCCGTAGCGACGGTCGCGGTAGAACTCGTCGTCCTTACGGTCGCTGCGCGGGCGCAGGAACAGCGTGGCGGACCCGTCCGGCGAGATGACCAGGACCCCGTCGGAGGTCTGATCGCCGGTGAGCCAGGTGTAGTTGGAGTGCGGGCGGAACCGGAAGTCGGTGTCGTTGCTGCGGCGCAGGTCACCGCCGGCGGGCACGAGGAGGCGATGGCCGGCGAACTGGGCGTGGAGCCGCTCCCGACGTGCGCGGGTGAACGGCGCGACCGGGTCGGCCGGTAGGTCGGCCCGCTCGGTGTCCGCCCAGCCGGTTCGCATGAACTCGGCCAATGTTCGGCTGACGGCTAGGTCATGGCTGCCGGTACGCAGCGGCGGCTGTGTCACGAGGTCCTTCTACGGGGTCGGTGGCGCTGGACGGCCTGCGCTCCGCTGGTCCGACTCGCGGCTGACGCGGCAGGCGTGCAGCCAGAGTCGCACCGCCGGTGCCGGGCGGCTCATCAGCCGAGGCATAGAAGTTCGCTATGGCAGCGCGCGGTCGCACCGGTTCGACCTCCGGCCGCGTCCACGTGTCACCGAGCCGGGCCCAAGCATGGACACTGTAATATGTTACAGATAACATCGCACGCTGCACGGGGGCTAATCCCACGCGGGCCGTATCGGCCCGGTCCAATCGAGGGGTCGCCATGCAGCTGCCGCACCCGAAACCGTCGGCAACCGTCCCGCCGGTCCTACCAGCACCGGTCCGAGCACGAACCGACCCGCCGCCGGGCACGCCGTTCACGGCCGGCCGGCCGCCGACCGGCGGCACGACCCGACCCGGGATCGGGTTCGTGCTCGTCGCAGCGCTCGCGCTCGGCGCGTGCCAGGACGACGGCGGCGGGCGGGAGCTCGTGCCCCACGACGGCGGAACCCTGCACGTGGTGATCGGTGGGGCGCTGGCGCATCTCGACCCACAACGGGTGTACGCCGTCACCGAGGCCAACGTGAGCCGGCTGCTCACCCGGACCCTGACGACGTTCAGGTCGGTGCCGGGTGCGGCCGCGAGCGAGGTCGTCGGCGACCTGGCCACGGACGCGGGCCGGCCGAGCGAACGCAATCAGGTCTGGGACTTCACGCTCAAGGACGACGTGCGATGGGAGGACGGCGCCCCGGTGACGTGCGCCGACGTGAAGTACGGCATCCAGCGCAGCTTCGCGCCGCAGTTCGACGACGGGGCGAAGTATCCCGGCCAGTACCTGCAACCGAATCCGAAGCCGTACACCGGCCCGTTCACGACCGGCGGCGACAGCGCGGGCCTGCGCTCCGTCGAATGCCTGACGTCGCAGAGCATCCGCTTCCACCTCAAGCAGCCCGTCGGCGACTTCGGCTACGCCGTCGCGCTGTCGGTGTTCGCGCCGGTGCCCGCCACGAAGGACACCGGGGAGGCCTACGACCGGCGGCCCTACTCCAACGGACCGTACAAGATCGAGTCGGCGACGGCGCAGGAGCTGGTGCTGACCCGCAATCCGTTCTGGCACCGCGGCACCGACACCGTTCGCGGCGCGCACCCGGATCGCGTGGTGGTCACCTGGCGCAACGACACCACGGCGGTGACCGCGAACCTCATCGACAGCGACGGCGCGTGGGCGGACACGATCGCGATCGACCGGGACGCCGCACCGAACTTCGTCCAGCAGATCATCAACGATCCGTTGCTGGCCGGCCGCGCGGTCATCGGCAGCACCGGCGGGGTGCGGTACTTCGCGCTCAACACCCGCACCTTGCCGGGCCTCGCCTGCCGGCAGGCGCTCACCTACGCGTTGAACAAGCGGCGGCTGCGGGCCTCGCTGGGCGGCTTCGTCGTCGGGGAGTTCGCGACGACCATGCTGGCGCCGCAGTTGAAGTCGCACCGGGCGTTCGATCTCTACGGTTCAGCGGCGAATCCGGACGGCGACCCGGAGCGTGCGCTGCGGTTGCTCCAGCAGGCGGCGGCGACCGGCCGGCCGTGCCCGGCGCGCATCCGGCTGGCGTATCCGAACTCCAGCGACGTCGCGCGGGCGATCAGCACGGTGGTGGAGTCGTATCAGCGCATCGGTGTCGAGGTGGTCCGTCGGCCGTACCCGTCCCAGTCGTACTACTCGACCGGCATCGGTGACCCCGCCAACGGCAACGACATGATGTGGGCCGGCTGGGTGCCGGACTGGCCGAACGGCTCGGCGGTGATCCCGCCGCAGTTCGACGGCCGGAACGTGCCGAGGGACGGCTCTGCCGGCAACACCGACTACGCCAACTTCAACGACCCGCGGATCAACGCCATGATCGACGAAGCGCTGGCCGAGTCGAACCTGGAGCGGCAGTACCGGTTGTGGGGCGCCCTGGACGAGGCGATCCAGGCCCGGGCCGTCACCATCCCGGTGTTCTACATCAAGGCGTTGCGGATGGCCGGCGCGAACGTCCGCAACGGATTCATCCACCCGCAGTTCGGCCAGCCGGATCTGTGCGCGCTCTACCTTTCCTGACCGGCCACACGGGGAGGCTCCCCGCGCCGGGTGCGGCGCGGGGAGCCTCGTGAAACGGATGCCGGTCAGTAGCGGGTGCTGACCGTGACGCCGGAGCAGGCGGTCCGGCCGTACAGGCTGATGTAGTTGTAGCCGGCGGGCGGGTTGGTGATGGTGAGTGTTTCGGCGTTGGTGCTGCCGGTGGAGGATCGGGAGTAGTTGGTGGTCGTCGCCCAGCTGGTCGGGCTGTAGTACAGGTCGCAGTTGCCGGTTCCACCGCCGGCGGCGATGGTGAGGGTCGTGACGCCGGACGGCAGGTACATGTACAGGTAGTTGTAGTTGCCGGCGGTCGCCGACCGCGCCGAGCGCTGGCAGTTGCGGTCGAGGACGCGCGTGTCGGATCCGGTGCACTCCGGCAGCGTGGTGCCGCCGCCGGTGGACACGGAGACCGACTGGGTCGTCGTGGCGGTGGCGCCCTGGTTGTCGGTGACCTTCAGGGTGACCGTGTAGGTGCCGGCCGCGGTGTAGGTCTTGCTCGGGTTGGCGGCGGTGGAGGTGGTGCCGTCACCGAAGGTCCACTGGCGCGACGCGATGCTGCCGTCGCTGTCGGTGGAGCGGTCGGTGAAGGTGGCGGTGAGTCCGCTGGTGGCGACGGTGAACGAGGCCGTGGGCGGCTGGTTGGTGGGCGGAGTGGTGCTGCCGCCGCAGTCGCCGGCGGCGCAGCGGGTCAGCCACGCGTCGAAGTCGGCGTCGTACCGGCTGCCGATGGTGCTGGTCAGGTAGCTGCGGGCGGTGGTGTACGCACCGGTCCGGTAGTAGCCGAGGAGGGTCATCATCTCGGCGCGGTGCGACTGGAGCATGTACCGGACGGCCAGGTAACCCCAGTTGTAGATGCGGGTCTGGTCATTGCTGTAGGTGGTGTCGAACAGCGTACGCAACGTGTAGGTGTGGTAGCCGGCCTGCGTCTGCGCGGAGGTATAGGCCACGTTGCGGTACGAGTACGAGATGTACTCGGCGAAGCCCTCGATCCACCAGATGGTCGGCGTGGTGACGTTGGCGTTGAAGTCGCCGTACATGTCGAAGCGACCGTCGAGGAAGTGCGTGTACTCGTGGTTGAGGTTCCAGATCTGGAACACGGGCCGGACCCACTCGGCCTCGTAGGCGATGAACCGCGCCTGGTTGTTGGGGTCGGACGGGGTGCCCTCCAGGTACATGCCGCCGTTGTTGGTGTCGATGCCGTAGATCGCGCCGGCGTACGTCTGGTAGTCGGTGCTGGAGTCGAACACCACCACCTCGATGTCCGAGTTCACGTCGCCGGCGACGGGCCCGCTGTCGGCGACCACGCCGTGGAAGTACGCGTCCTGCGACAACAGGCTGCTGCACGACTGGCTGAGCTCGGACGAGGTCATGCTCTGCGCGACGATCCTGATCGACGCGCTGCAGGTGTAGTTGATCGGCAGCACCGAGCTGGACAGCCGGGCGGAGAGGTTGCAGGTGTTGTAGTAGCTGCAGTTCGCCGCGTCGTAGTACTGCGTCATCTCGGCCACGCCGACCCACAGCGGCGCGGTGCGGCCGGTCATGCTGCTGCTGGACAGCAGCCCGCCGGCCAGCGGCCGGACGGTGGGCTGCAGCGTGGTCTCCTGCAGGAACCGGCCGAGCTCCCGGCCCGCGTTGGAGGTGAGGTAGGCGTTGTCGGTGCCGAGCAGGTCGAGGTGGCCCGACGCGAAGTTGTACAGGTTGTTCAGCACGGTGCGGTCGGACTGCACCGCGGTGACGAACGCGGGCACCTGGTGGCCCCGGAAGAGCACCGTGTAGACGTTGTTGACGGCGCTGAGCATGTACCACGACGCGTTGTACGACGAGTTGTAGCCGGTCAGGAGCCGGTTCACGACGTACAGGTACCGTGCGTTCTCCTGCGCGCTGTCGATCAGCGTGACCGCCTCGGCGAGGGTCTCGCCGTTGGCGTCGGTGACGTCCCAGGCACGCGAGCCGGCGAAGAACGCGTCCAGGCCGGACCGGATCGCCGTCTGCAGTGATGTGCCGTAGGTGCCGACAGAGGTGTCGTACCACTGCACGTAGTAGCCGGCGCGCAGGTAGAGCACCAGCTGTGGCATCCCCGTGCTGGAGTTGCCCGGGTAGCTGGATGCGCCGTCCCGCACCGCGTACGCGACGCTGGCCATCTGCGCCTCACGGAAGGCGTTGTACGCGTCGCTGCCGGAGAGGCTGAACAGGCTGTTGATGCAGTCCACCGACGACGACTTGATCTGGCTCACCAGCGCGGATCCGGTCCGGCTGGTGAAGTCGGAGGTGTTGCAGGCGGCCGCCGCGAGCGAAGCGCGGTCCGACGGGCGGGCCTGGCGGACGGTGGCGGCCGGCCGGTCGTAGTCGGTGCGGGTGGCCGTGTTCGCGGCCGGTTGCGGCGCCCGGCGGTTCACCGGCTGCGCCTGCCTGTCGAGGTGCCGGTCGGTGGTGGCGAGGTCGGCCGCGGCGGGCGGTGCCTTGGTCGTGCTCGCCGAGGCGGCCGCCGCACCGGAAGGTGAGGCGGGGCCCGCGGCCGCCGGCACCGCCGTCAGTCCGCCCGCGAGAGCGAGCAGCAGTGCGGCGCCGGACAGCCGGGCGATTCTTCGCCGGAGCTGGCTTGTGGTCATGCGATCTCCTTGGGGGTTTGGCGAGCCGAAGCACGGACCACAGGTCACGTGATTACATGCTTCGATGTGTTGCTCGGCGCTGGACGCTAACCAGCGCGGGAGATCGGCGACAACCGGTCCACATGGGACAGTCAGGTTCGGTGGGGCGCCAGCTTTCGGCAACCTTTACGGCGCCGGCCGAGCCGCGTGGCGAGCCGCTGCGATCAGTGGACGCTATGGTGCCGGCTATGGGGATCGAGGCCTTCGACGTGAAATTCTGCGGACGTTCGGACCCCGACCTCGGATGGCTAACGTGGCGAACCTCCTGCTCATCGACGAGGACTCCGCATACCGGCGGGCCCTGGCCAGTGGGCTGGCCCAGTACGGACACGTCGTGTCGGACGTGTCGCTGCACGCGGCCGGCCGGGTGCTGGCCGACCTCACCTGCCACACCCACCAACGGCCCGACGTGGTGCTCATCGACCCGTTCCTGCCGACGGTGGACGGATTGCTGCTGCTGCGGTTGATGTGCCTCGGATCCCGCCGGCCGGTCATGCTGCACACGGCGGAGTGTCCCGAGGAGCAGGTGCTCCAGGCCCTGCGCGGTGGCGCGGACGGCTACCTGCCCAAGCCGGCTCAGCCGGCGGTGGTGGACGCGAAGGTCGGTGCGTTGCTGCGCCGGGTGCCGGCCGCGCCGCCACCGGCGCCCTGTGTCGTCGGCGCCCTGCGGGTCGACGTCGCTGAGCGCCGGGTGTCACTGCACGGCGTGCCGGTCGCCGTCACCCGCAGCGAGTTCGACCTCCTGGCGTGCCTCGCCGAGCATCCCGGACGCGTGGTGTCCCGCACCGTCCTGCGGACCCGGCTCGGCCGCGGCGGGACGACGTCGATCAACGGCATCGACGTGCTGGTGCACCGGCTGCGCGCCAAGCTCGGTGAGCCGGCGGCGCCGGTGCGCTACCTGCATACGGTCCGCGGCAAGGGCGTGTCACTGCACGCCGCCGACCGCGGGGTCCAGCATCACCGGATGTGACAGGCCGCCCGGTGCCCGGCGGCACGAAGTGTGAGCGCCGGTTCCGACTCGGCGCACACCGGTGCGGCCACCGGGCAGCGCGTCCGGAAACGGCATCCCGACCGCTGCGCGCCCGCCTCCGCGGCGACCGGGGACGCCGACGGGACACGGATGCGTCGCGGGCTCCCCCCGCGCAGCCAGGCGATGTCCGGGACCGCGGCCATGAGGGTCTGCGTGTACGGATGCCGCGGGTCGGCGTAGATCTGCTCGCGGGCGCCGATCTCCACGATCCGGCCCATGTACAGCACGGCGACCCGGTCGCAGAAGTGCCGCACCACGGCGAGATCGTGGGAGATGAACAGGAACGCCAGGCCGAGCTCGGCGCGCAGGTCCTCCAGCAGGTTCATCACCTGCGCCTGGATCGACACGTCGAGCGCCGACACCGGCTCGTCGGCGACGATGAGCCGCGGCCCGACCGCGAGCGCGCGAGCGATGCCGATGCGCTGCCGTTGCCCGCCGGAGAACTCGTGCGGGTAGCGGCCGGCGTGGGCCGGGTCGAGGCCGACCTGACCGAGCAGCTCCCCGATCCGATGCGCGACCTGCGATTTGGGCACCGTGTCGTGGACCCGCAGCGCCGTGCCGAGGATGTCGCCGACCGTGTGGCGCGGATTGAGCGAGGAGTACGGATCCTGGAAGACCAGCTGGACGTCGCGCCGGAACGGGCGCATGGCCCGCCCGGACAGCGTCGAGATGTCGCGCCCGGCGAGCCGGATCTCGCCACGATCCGGGCGGAGCAGCCGGGTCACGAGCTTGCCGATGGTCGACTTGCCGCTGCCCGACTCGCCGACCAGGCCGAGCGTCTCGCCGGGACGCAGGTCGAACGCGACACCGTCCACCGCTGTGACCGTGCGCCGGCCGCCGGGTCGCGCACTGAACTGTTTGACGAGGTCTCGAACCTCGAGCAACGGTACGTCGGGCACGGTGTCAACCTTTCGGGCGCTCAGATCAGACGGGGCGCGATCTCGCCGGCGAAGACCGCGGCGGGAGCGGCGAGATGGCATCGGGAACGATGGGCGCCGTCGCCGGCGCGAACGGCGAGGTCGGGCAGCACCGTGCGGCAACGGTCGCCGGCGACCCGCGCGTGGTATTCGCACCGCGCATGGAACGGGCATCCCGGCAACGGCTCCAGCGGGTCAGGCGGCGCGCCCGGGATCGGGTGCAGCCGGCCACCCGCCGGTCCGGACAGCGAGGGCAGGCTTTCCAGCAGGCCCCAGGTGTACGGATGGGTCGGGCTGCCCAGGACGCTGCGCACAGGTCCGTGCTCGACACTGCGGCCCGCGTACATGACCAGGACGTCGTCACACACATCGGTGACGACACCGAGGTCGTGGGTGATGAGGATGACCGCCGAACCGAACTCGTCGCGCAGGCCCGCGATGAGCCCGAGGATCTGCGCCTGGACGGTGACGTCCAGCGCCGTGGTCGGTTCATCGGCGATGAGGAGCTTCGGGTCGTTGACCAGCGCCATCGCGATCATGACCCGCTGGCACATGCCACCAGAGAACTCGTGAGGAAAGTCGCCGGCGCGCCGGGCCGGGTTGGCGATCCCGACCCGGCCGAGCATGTCGACGGCGTGCGCGCGGGCGGCCCGCCGGGTCGTGCGGTGGTGCAGCCGGTAGGCCTCGGCGATCTGGTAGCCGACCGTGAGGTACGGATGGAGGCTGGCTCGCGGATCCTGAAAGATCATCGCGGCGGTGTTGCCGCGATGGTGGCGCAGCTGCTCTTCCGGCATGCCGATGAACTCGCGACCGCCGATCCTGACTGAGCCGGTGATGACGCTGCGCCGCCGGTCATGCAGCCCGAGCAGGGCCAGGCTGGAGGCGCTCTTGCCGGAGCCGGACTCGCCCACGATGGCCAGTGTGCGGCCGAGCTCCACGTCGTAACTGAGGCCTTGGACGGCGCGGACCATGCTGCCGGCGACCGGGAACCGCACGGTCAGGTCCCGCACTTGAACGAACGGATCAGTCATGCCAGCCGCACCCTCGGGTCGAGCACCGTGTACAGCAGGTCGACCAGGAGGTTCATGGCGACCAGCACCACGGCGCCGACCAGGACACCGCCCATGAGCACGGGCAGGTCGAACTGATTGAAGGCGCGCAGCGTGAGCACGCCGAGCCCGGGCAGGCCGAAGATGCTCTCGGTGAAGATCGCACCGGTCAGCTGCAGCGCCAGATCCAGGCCGAAGATCGTGGCGACCGGCGTCAGCGCGGCTCGCAGGCCGTGCCGGTAGACGACCCGGCGCGGCGAGGCGCCCTTGGCCCGGGCGGTACGCAGGTAGTCCTCGCTGAGAATGTCGACCATCGCGGCGCGGGAGTAGCGGGTGTACGCGGCGGCGTTGGCGAGCCCGAGCGTGAGCCACGCGGCGCTGAGCCCGCCGGCCCAGGCGAGCGGATCGTCCAGCAGCGCGTGGTAGGCCGAGCGCGGCAGTGCGGTCGCGTACAGGGCGACGATCAACGCGACCACGAAGTAGGGCACCGAACTCACCGTGAGGGTGACTCCGACGGTGGCGCGATCGATGAATGTGCCGCGCCGGCGCGCGGCATACGTCCCGGCGAGCACGCCGACGCTCAGGTACACGACGGCCGCACCGACGACGATCGACAGCGTCACGGGCACGGCCTGGGCGAGCAGGGTCGTCACGGGCTGCCCGAGCGTGTACGAATAGCCCAGACACGGCGCCGAGCAGTGCACGACGGTACCGCCGATCATGAAATCCCGGCCGGCGGCGATGCCCGCGACGTAGTCACGGAACTGCACCGCGACCGGTCTGTCGAGACTGAGACTGTGCGTGATCTCGGCGACCCGCTGCGGCGTGCAGCGGTTTCCGCAGATCGCGGCGGCCGGGTCGGTTGGCGCGACGAAGAACAGGGCGAAGCTCACCACGAGGGTGGCCACGATGACACAGACGGCGCTGACGAGCCGTTTGAGGATGTACAACAGCACGGTGTCCTGCCTGGGTGGCTGCCAGGCCCGGCCCGACGAGTTGAACGCCTGACCGGGCCCGGGATCGGGTGGCGGTCAGCCCTTGAGGAACATGCTCTTGTAGTTCGGCATGCCCATGGTGGAGTCGACGAGCGCACCGCCGATGTTGGTGCCGATCACGACGGCGACCTTGAAGTAGTACCGCGGGAGCACGACGTAGCGGCTCATGATCTCCCGGTCCAGGTCTGCCCACTTGCCGACCGCTTCGTCCGGCGGGAGCGCGGCGATCGCGTTGATCCGGGCGTCGAGGTCCTTGTCGGTGAGCATGCCGAGGCTCTGGCCGTCGGCGATGCTGTGCGTCTGGAACAGCACCGGGAACCAGCTGCTGCCGGAGGGCCAGTCGGAGCACCAGCCGGACGGCGAGGCGCCGAGGTTCGTCGGGGCGTTGTAGTCGCCGACCTTGCCGCGCAGCTCGGCGGTGGAGACACCGATCGGCTTGGCGGTGAACCCAGCCGCGGTCAGCGCGTCGGACAGGATCTGCGTGGTCTGCTGGGTCAGCGGCTTGGTGTTGTCGTAGTACCAGCTCACCTCGAAGTTGAGCTTGCCGGCGTCGGTGAGCATCTTCTTCGCCGCGGCGGGGTCGCCGGCGCCCTTGCCGGACAGGCCCGGCAGCGGTTGGTAGGCACGGTAGCCGGGGACGCTCGGCGGCATGATGGTGCTGGATGCCTGCTGACCGTAGTCGTTGAACCCGGAGGCCTTCCACAGTTGGTCGTACGGGTAGGCGACGGCGATCGCCTTGCGGACCTCGAGCGGGATCTTGCGCGAGTCCAGCTGGGTCATCTGGTGGCAGGGGCTGGCGCCCCGCAGCAGCTGGCCGGCCTTTGCACCGGTCAGCTGAGGCACCAGCGAGGCGTCGATGTTCTGATAGTTCAGCGCGTCGGCGTCGGCGCCGTTGCTGTTGAGCACCTGCTGTTGCGTCTTGACGTCCTGCTCGCCGAACTTGAAGTCCCAGCCGTCGACGTACTGGTGCCGGGCCGGGTCGGTGTTCGCGTCCCAGTTCGGGTTGCGCTTGAGCTTGAGCTGCGCCCCGGGGGTGTAGCTGTCGAACTCGTACGGCCCGGTCGCCATCGGCTTGTTCTTGTAGTCCTGGCGGGTGTCCTTCGCCTTGGGAATCGGCGTGAACAGCGGGTAGCTCATGTAGAACGGCAGGTCCGGGAACGGCTGCGCGAGATGGATGACGAGCGTGCCCGGGTCGGGGGTCTCGACGCCGGCGTACGTGTCGCCGCTGGTGTACGGGCCCTTGTACGCACCGGGCTTCGCCGGGTCGCCGTCCTTGAAGTAGGTCATGTGGTACGTCGGCCCGTTGGGGTACACGTCGTGCGCGAAGGATCGCTTGATGGCGTACGCGAGGTCCTCGACCTTGACCTCGCTGCCGTCGGCGTACTTGATTCCGCGCTGGAACCGGAACGTCCAGGTGAGCTTGTCGGCCGACACGGTGCCGAGATCGGTGAGATCGGAGACGAGCACCGCGTCGCCGTTCGGGCGGATGTCGAACTGGGTGGGGGTACGGAAGACCAGCTTGTCGATCTCGTTGGCGTCGACGTAGTACGTGTCGGTCGGGTCGAAGGTGTTGGGTGTCGGCTGGGAGTACACGGTGATCGTGCCGCCCTTGCGAGCCCCCGGGGCATCCTTCGCGGGTCCCTTGGCGTCGCGGTCCATGATGACCTTGTCGGTGGCGATGGTCGACCTGCCGTCGTCCGCGGAGGTCCGCTTCGACGACGGGCTGCCGCAACCGGTGGCCGCGGCGGCCATCACGGCGGCCACCACCACGACCGATCTGACGTGCTTCATGCAATGCCTCGATTTCTGCAGGATGTGTGCGGCCAGCGGTGCGCCTGCGGGTTCTGCGGGATGTATGCGATCAGCGGTGCGCCTGCCGGTTCTGCGTGCGGTCAGCGGTGCGCATTCGGGGTTCTGCGTGCGGTCAGCGGTGCGTCTTCGGGTCGAAGGCGTCCCGGACGGCGTCGCCGAGCAGGCTCAGGGTGAGCACGAGCGTGGTGATGCCGAGCACGGGCAGCCAGAGGTACAGCGGATCGGCGCGGTAGTAGTTCTGGGCCGCCGCGACGGTGACGCCCCACGACGGCGTCGGCTCGGTGAGCCCGACCCCGAGAAAGGTCAGACCGGCCTCCGCGACGATGTAGCCGGGCAGCGAGAGCGACGCCGACACCACGACCGGCGCCACGAGATTGGGCAGCAGCTCCCGCAACAGCACAGTGCGGGTCGGCAGGCCGAGGACCGCCGCGGCGGCGACGAAGTCGAGCTCGCGCAACGACAGCACCTGCCCGCGCACCAGCCGCGCAAGCCCGGCCCAGCCGAAGAACGACAACACGACGATCAGGGAGATGAAGCGAACCCTGGCCACCTGTTGTGGCGGCGCCTCCGCGCCACCGGTCACGGACAGCAGCACCGCCGGGGTGGCGATGGCGAAGAGAAGGTACGGCAGGCTCAGCACAAGATCGATGAGCCAGGACACGATCCGGTCCAGCCAGCCGCCGACGAAGCCGGCGAGCATGCCCGCGATCAGACCGACAACCGTGGCCACGAGCGTTGCCGCCCCGGCGACCAGCAGCGAGGGCCGGGCGCCGTAAACCCAACGGGCGAACAGGTCCCGGCCCAGACGGGGTTCGACGCCGAACCAGTGCTCGGCGCTCGGCCCGACGGTCGGGAAGCCGTAGTCATCGATGAGGTCCTGATGCAGCGCGGTGGGACTCTGGCCTTCCAACGCCGCCAGCACCGGCGCGAAGACGGCGACGGCCACGAACAGCACGACGATCCCGACGCATACCATCGCGACACGGTCGCGACGGAGCCGGCCGAGTGCCATCCGGGTGGGTGACCGGCCCGCCGCCGCGGTGGTGGCGGTGCTGGGCCGGTCGGTTGGTGGACCGGGGTGCGGTCCTTCGGCGGCCACGACGATCGGGTCCATTCGCGGCGCCCTTTACGGTCGAGGGTGGAGGCGGGTTTGTGTGCCGGGGTGTCCGGTGTGGTGCGTGTCGGAGTCTCACAGTGGTTGTCGGTACGGGGTCATCGTCGGCGGCATAATGTTTCGCTATGGGCATTGACGTGCGACACCTGCGCGCGATCTGCGTCATCGCCGAGGCGGGTAGTGTGACCGCCGCGGCGGCGCAGCTGAATCTGTCCCAACCGGCGTTGACCGCGCAGTTGCACCGGATCGAGGAGTTGCTCGGTGGGGTGCTGTTCGTGCGGAGCCGTGCGGGCGTGGAGCCGACCGAACTCGGCCGGCGGGTCCTGAGCCGGGCCCGGGTGGTGCTGAACGAGGTCGACGCGTTCGTCGACGACTTCCGTGAGCCGCTCCGGGCGCCGGGGTTCGTCCGGTTCGGCACGGTGCATCTGGCGTGTGCCGCGAGCCTGGTCGACCGGGTCAAGGAGGCGTTTCCGGACACCGAGGTCGCGTTGCGGATCGAGCCGTCGTCGCGGCTGCTCGTGGATGCTGTCACGCATGGGCAGCTCGACGCCGCCCTGATCGGGATCATGGAGGGGTTCGACATTCCGCTCGGTGGGATGTTGGCCAACCGGACCCTGATCCCCCGGTATCCGATCTTCATCGCGTTGTCCGCGTCCCACCGTCTCGCCGGGCAGGACAGCGTCGATCTGGCCGATCTGCGTGACGAGCGGTGGGTCGGGCCGCCGGGTCCGGACGACGGCTCGCTCACGTCGCTGCGGCGGGCGTGCCGGGCGGCCGGGTTCGAGCCCGACATCCGCTACGACGCTCCCAGCGGCGCCGGCCAGCCCCTGGTGCGCTCCGGCAACGGCGTCCGGCTGGTCGACCCCACCTGGCCCCAGCCGCCCGGCACCGCCGTCCTACCCCTGCGCGGCGAACCGCAGATCGCCCGTCTCCTCGTCATCTGGCGCCGCGACGCGTTCAGCCACACCGAATGCGAACAGCTCTACCGCGCGGTCACCCACGCGTTCCTCGATCACGTGCCGAACAACCCGGCCTTCGAGCGCTGGTGGAAGGCCAACCCCCAGACACACCCGATCCTGCAGCAGTAGGACGCACCCATCTGAGCCCTCGGCGAGTTGCTCGGCTCGCCTCGCCCACGCCCGTCCTGGTCAATTCGACCGACTGGGCGACCTCGGTGACGGCTTCGGCGACCCGGCGCCCCACGTCGGGGGTCTGATCGTGCGCAGGTGCAGCACGTCAACCCATAGCCAAACATTATGCCGCCGGTGATGACCTCACACCCGCGACCACGGTGAGACTCCGATGCGCGTCGGAACGCCCCGCGCGCGACCCGCGCACGGCAGTCCGCCTCCACCCCGACCGCACGTTGCGCCATTGCTGTACCTGGAAGGAATCAGTTGGGCGAGCGGAGATGGCTCCGGGTCGCGACAGCCACGGTCCTGGCACTTGTCCCTGTGATCACGTCGGCGTGTGACGCAAGCGTCGGCGACGGCACCTCCGGCGCTGTCCGCCGGCCGGTCGACGGGTTGAGGATTCTGGTGCCGAACAGCCCGGGCAGCGGCTACGACACCACGGCACGCACGGCGGCGAAAGTCATGCAGGACGCCGGTCTGGCACGGGACGTCACGGTCTTCAACGTCGCCGGCGCCGGCGGCACGACAGGGCTGCGGCGCGTCGTCAACGACGGGAGCGACGAGAACCTGCTCATGCAGATGGGGCTCGGCGTCGTCGGCGCCATCCACACCAACAGGTCACAGGTGACCCTGATGGACACCCTGCCTGTTGCGCGACTCATCGAAGAGATGGAAGCGGTGGTGGTGCCGAAGGATTCGCCGTACGACACCCTGCAGGATCTCGTGACGGCCTGGAAGGCGGATCCCGCAGGGGTTCCCGTCGGTGGCGCGTCGGCGTCGGGCGGGCCGGACCACTTGATGCCCATGCTGCTGGCGCAGGCGGTCGGCGTGGCGCCGAAGAGCGTCAAGTTCGTCAGCTTCGGCGGCGGCGCTGAACTCCTGGCCGCGGTGCTCGGCAACAAGGTCGCCTTCGCGGCCACCGGCATCGGTGAGGTTGCCGAGCAGGCCAAGGTCGGTGAGGTGAAGATCCTCGCGGTGACCGGGGCGCACCGGGCCGGGGGCCTTGATGCACCGACGCTCAAGGAACTGGGCGTGGACCTGGTCTTCGCGAACTGGCGAGGACTCGTTGCCACGTCCGGTCTGACCGCCGTGCAGCGGCAACGGCTGGTCGACCTCGTGACGAACATGCACAACTCGCCGGAGTGGAAGGTCGCGCTGGCCACGAAGGGCTGGACCGATGCCTTCATCGCCGGCGACGAGTTCGCCGCGTTCGTGGCGAGCGAGAACGACCGTGTCGCCAAGGTGCTGCGAGAACTGGGACTCGGATGAGCGCTGAGGGAGTGCCTTCATGAACATCAGCATGCGGACGGCGCGCCGACGACCGACCATCGCGCCCGGAAGCGTGGCGGCGGCCAGGGCAAACCTTGTCCGGCAGGCGCGACGTCGTCGCGTCGTGAATCGATCAGCACAACTCGCCGCCTTGACCATGGCGATCGCCGCCTGGCAGCTGGCCGGGATGTACTGGCTCGACTCCTACCTCTACAGCACACCTGCTGCGGTCTGGCAGCGCCTGGTGGAGTGGTTCACCGTCGGCACGCCGATCGGCTCCGTCTGGAAGCAGATCTTGACGTCCCTATTGGAGTCCGCCGTCGGCTTCGGCGTGGGTGCGATCGCCGGGGTCTCGTGCGGCGTCCTGGTCGGCGCCAGTCGCACGCTCTCGGACTTCTTCGGCCCGTTGATCAGGGCCGCCAACGTCGTTCCCAGCATCGTCCTGGTCACCCTGCTGTTCATCTGGTTCGAGCTCGGCACGTCCTCGAAGGTCGCGACCGTCATCGCCATGGTCTTCTTCGCGACGTTCTTCGCCACGTTCAGTGGCATCCGCGACGTCGACGCGCGAATGCTCCAGGAAGCCGAGCTGTTCGGGGTGGGCGCCGTCGCCCGGATCACGACGGTGATCGTGCCGCTCGTCGCCACACGCATCGTTGCCGGGCTGCGCTCGGCCGCCGAACTCGCCTGGATCGGGGCGGTCATGGCGGAGTTCATCGGCGGCCGGCAGGGGCTGGGACTGCTGGTTCGCTACGGGGAGGCGACGTTCGACGCGACCGGCGTCCTCGCCGGGATGATCGTGATCACCGTGATCGCGGTCGCCGGCAAGGTTCTCCTGACTAGCATCGAGCGGTGGCTCCGCGGGGCACACTGAGCGCCCCGGGACGCTCGGCACCGCGGCCTCCTCGTGCCTCCCGGCGGCCAGCCACATCTCGGCGATCAGTCCGTAGTGGTGGGCGATGCCCCACTGTGGGCGGTTGAGCAGGCCGGCGACGAGGAGCTGTTCGACCTCGGCCGGTCATGAAGGGCACCGCGACCGCTACGCGCCGACAAGGGGCGTCACGCCGCACCGCTCAGCGGATCCGGAGGTGCGGCGGGCGGGGTCGGTGGGTGTCGTGGCGTCACCTTGGTGTGGGCGGCGGCCGGTTGCTCGGGTTGAAGAGCTGGTCGGCCGCTGTACCCGTCATGGGGTGTGCGAGGTAGCCGCCGCGGGCGGTGTCGCAACCGACGTCGTTGAGGGCCTCGAGCTGGTCGCGGTGGTCGACGTCGATGGCGGTGACGGTGCGGTCGAGGTCGTGGAACATCGCGATGAGCCAGGCGAGCGTCGTCGTGCTCGACAGGTACGTCGGCAGGTAGGCGTCGATGCCATCGAGGAGACGCGGGTCGAGGATGACGGTGCTGACCGGGGACTCGGCGAGGTGGGCGGGGCCGCCGGTGTTGTTGACGGCGACGTGGATGCCGGTGCGGGCCAGTCCGTCGAGCGTGAAGGCGATCTCGTCGCTGAGGTCGTGCAGCGCCTCCTGGGCGATGGCGAGCTGGAGCCGGCCGGGTGGCAGGCCGCTGGCGTCCAGGGCCGCGGTGACGGTGGTGAGGATGGTTGGGTCACGGAGCTGGGTGATGGTGCAGTCGACGCTGAGCATCGGCGGCTCCGGGGTGCTCTGCCAGGTCGCGGCCCGGGCGCAGGCGTCGCGCAGCAGCCGGGCGGCGAGCGGGATCAGGACTCCGACGCGTTCGGCGAGGTCGAGGAACTCGCCGGCGGCCACCGGCCCGAACACGGGATGGGTCCAGCGTGGTATGGCGTGCATGCCGACGATGGTGTTGTCGCGCAGCCGGATGATCGGCTGGTAGGCGAGGGTGAGCTCGCCACGTCCCACGGCGCCGGGCAGTGCGTGGGTGAGCTGGTGGCGCCGGACGTCGAGCGCTTCCCGGGCCGGCGCGAACAGCGTCCATGACGTCGCCGGGTTGTCGTGCCTCGCCCAGGTCAACGCCATCGCCGCGGCGCGGAGCAGGTCGCCGGGGCTGCTCTGGGCGGCGGGGCGCTCCACGATGCCTGCCATGGCGGTGACGGACAGGTCGTGCCCGTCGATCCGGCACGGGTGCCGCAGCAGCGGCAGTGCGGCGTCCGCGGCCTTGATGGCGTCGTCCGGGCCGGTGGTGTCCTCGACCGCCAGGGCGAAGGTGTCGGCGCCGAGGTGGGCGAGGTAGTAGTCGCGCCCGGTGGCCAGGCCGTGCAGCCGGTGCGCGGTGAGCCGCAGCAGCTGGTCCGCCGTGGTGGTGCCGAACGTGTCGTTGATGGCGCCGAACCGCTGGATGTTGAGCAGGCACACACCGATCCGCGCGGTCGGTTTCCCGGCGATGACGACCTCGAGGTAGGCGGTGAACGCCGCCCGGTTCGGCAGACCGGTCAGCGGGTCGTGCAGCAACGCGTGCCGGACCTGCTGCTGCAGGTGCTGCTGGTGGGTGCGCCACGCCACGCGTTCGTCGCGGCCGACGTCCTCCGCCGCGCGGCGGACCACGTCCTGCAGCGTGGTGGCGAATCCGAGCGTCAGCTGTTCGATCAGCACGGTGAGCCGGTCCGCAGCGTCCTGTCCGGTGATCCGGAGGTCGGTCAGGAGCCGCAGCCGCAGGACACGCGCGCTCGCCGCCATGATCTGCGGGTCGGACATGCCGCTGTCGACGAGATCGCGGCCGACCCGGAACCCGGCCTGCGGGTCGGCCGCGGGGCCGGTCACCGCGGTGAGCATCTGACGGGTCAGGGTCTGGAGCACGTGGAGGCGGCGGGCCCGCCCACCGGGCACGAAGTTCGTCCTGGGCAGGCTCCGCTCCCAGACGGCCGCGAACTGCGTGACCTCGCCGGCGGGCTCCCGCAGCGGGTCGGCTTGAGGGCGTGGTTGAGTGCCGGTCACAGCTCGCGACTTCTCCCGCCCGAACGCGGGCGTAACCTCGGTCGAGGGTCGCCGGCATCGCGCGTCGCCGACGATGGGCAACGCCTCGTGCAGGGCCTGGTCTTCGCGGGTACCGCCCTCGGCTGCCGCATGCACCTGCCCTTGCCATTCGTGGCGGACGGGAGTCCTCTGGATGCACAGTGTGAACCGCGGCCGGGGTCGCGTACCACCCCGTCCACCCGAACGGGTGAACGACCTCTGGACCTAACCGGTGCTGAGCTTGCGGGCCACCCCGCCGAACGCCGACCGCTGTGCGGGATCGTCCGCGTCCTCCGGGTCCGGGTGCCAGTCGCTGATCGGGACCAGGCCGGGGTCCAGCACCTGCCACCCGGCGAGCAGGCCGACCACTTCGGCGGGGGTACGCACGTGCAGTGACGTCGGCGTGCGCTGGTAGAGCCGTCGCACGTTCTCCTGCCCGGCGGCGTCTTCCGCCGGTACTGAATGCGAGATGGCGACGTAGCTGCCCGCCACGGTGGCGTCGGCGAACTCCCGCAGGATCCGCGCGGGGTCGTCCGGGCCGCCGATGAAGTGCAGCACCGCGACCATCAGCACGCCGATGGGCCTGGAGAGGTCGAGCAGGTCGGTCACCGTGGGGTGCCCGAGGATGTCCTGCGGCCGCCGTACATCGCCCTGGACGGCGGTGGCGTACCGGTTGCCGGCCAGGAGCCGCTGGCTGTGCGCGACAGCGACCGGGTCGATGTCGACATACACGATCCTCGCGTCCGCGGCCGCGTACTGCGCCACCTCGTGAACGTTGCCCAGCGTCGGGATGCCCGAGCCGATGTCCAGGAACTGCCGGATCCCGTTGCCGGCCAGCCACCGCACCGCCCGGCCCAGAAACGCGCGGTTGTCGTGCGCCAGTTGGATGACGCCCGGCCAGGCGCGCTCGGCGTCCTCGGCGAACCGCCGGTCGACCTCGAAGTTGTGGAACCCGCCGAGCGCATAGTCGTAGACCCGCGCCGCGTTCGGCGTGGTGATGTCGACACCATCAGGCACCCACTCCGGCAACACCGCCAACCCCCTCTGCAGCCACCACGTCCATCCATCAGCGTGACACACAGGTCACCTTCAGTGGTGTATCCCGGCCGTGGCGACTCGAGGAGCCGGCATCAAACTTTCCAAACTGGAAAGTACTGGCTATAGTTTCCAACATGGAAAGTATTGAGGCACGCAACCAGTTGCTCCTCGCGGAGCGCGCCGCGGCGGCGCCCTACGTCCAGTACCCGCCGACCCCGTGGTGGTATGCCCCGGTCATCGGCGCGTGGACCGCCGCGTTCATCGGATGCTTCACCTGGTGGCGGGACAACGGCGCACTGTTCGCCGCCTCGCTCGCGATCCTGCTCTCGGCCGAGGTGTTGTTCCTGGTCTGGATGCGCCGGCGGCACGGGGCGCTCCCGATGCCCGGCCACGGCAAGCCGCCCGTGGAGATCGCCGCGGTGTGGCGCGGCTACTTCGCCGGCCTCGTGGTCATCGTGGCGCTGGTCGCGCCGGCCTGGTGGTTCGTCGGCGTGCCGGCGGCCGCGGCGGTCGCCTTCGTGCTCGTCACCGCCGGTCTCGTCATCTACGAGCGCAAGTACGCCGTCGCCGCGGGCAGAGTCCGGGACCGGCTGGCGTGATCGGCGACCTCGACCCGGTCATCCACGTCCCCAAGCGGCTCGCGGCGATGGCGATCCTGGCCAACGCACCGTCGGTGTCGTTCCGGTTCCTCAAGGAACAGCTGCAACTCACCGACTCCGACCTGTCCAAGCAGATGTCGGCACTGGAAGCCGCCGAGTACGTCAAGTCCGCCAAGGACGGCCACGGCCGCGGCGCGAGCACGACATTCTCGATGACCCGCACGGGCCGCAAGGCCTACACGGCACACTGCGCGGCACTCCGGGCGCTCATCGATCCCGGTCTGGCTTGACCCCGAGCCCCGGGGCGCTCCCTACATCGTGCAGGACGACCAAGAGTTCGTCACGTGACGGCTGCCGGGCGCTGATGAGCAGCAGGCAGCCCGCGGCGCTGATCAGCCCGCACAGCAGCAGCGCCGCCCGGTAGCCGAGAGCCTGCGCGGTCGCACCCGCGACAAGGCCGGAGACCAGCGAAGCGGTGATGAACGCGTTGCCGAACAGCGCGGTCGCGCGGCCGGTGGCCTCGGGCATCAGGTCCTGCATGTACGTGATACCCAGCGCGTTGACCGCGGCGATGGCCAAGCCCCGGACCACCTGGGCGACGAGCAGCAGCGGCAGGCTGGAGCCGGCCGAAACGAGCACGAAGTACACGACGAACAGCAGCATGCCCAGCAGGATCACCCGCTGCCGACGTACCCGGGCCGGCAGCAGGATCAGGCTCAGCGCCGCCGGTATCTCCGCCAGCGCGCCCGTGCTGGCCAGCAACCCCACGTCCTGGTCGGTCCGGGCCAGGGTGCGCGTGACGTACAGCGGCAGCGCGACCGAGCCGGCGCACATCGCGGTGTTGAACAGCATGAAACTGGCCGCCACCAGCAGCACCGGCCGCCGCAACCGGGACGGCGCCCGCGACTGCGGCGCGGTCCGGGGTGTGACCGGCGCCGGGCCCAGCAGCAGCAGCGGCGCCGCGATCAGCGCGAACGCCAGGGATGTCAGCAGCAGCAGGCCGCTGTATCCCCGCCACGCCAGCGCCGCTGACCCGAGGATCGGGCCGATGGCCCAGGCCAACGAGAACACCGACCGCAGCGCCAGCGTTCCGCGTCCCGACGCGTCACCGGACGCCCGGTCCAGGTGGGTACGCGCCAGCGCGAACACCTGCGAGAAGCCCGCCAGGCCGGCGCCGAGCAGGCCCGCCCCGATGACCAGCAGCAGGGCGTAGCTGGTGGTCGTGCTCAGCGCGAGGTACCCGACGGCCGGCGCCAGCACGGCGACCAACGCCGGCCACCGGCCGGCACCGCGGTCGAACCGGCGACCGAGCCAGGACGTCACGAGCAGTCCGCTGACGGCGATGACGGAGAGGAATACACCAACCTGCAGCGGAGACAGGCGCGCCCGGTCCGCACCGAACAACACCAGATACGGCCCGATCATTGAGTCGGCAATGCCCAGCAGCAGGACGCAGACCAGCAGGTGCGGCAGCTTCGTCCCGAGCACACGCCCCGCGTCGAAGCCCATCTGCATCCACATCCCTGGATCGCGACGGCAGCACCACCCACCACAGTTTCATCGATGATGCTCCATGCAGTATCGGGCTCGCCGAGGACCGTACCAGGCTCACTACCGTCACCGTCACCCCTGACGCACGCTCCGCAGTCCAGGCGTGTCCTCGCGACGAAACTTACGCGCTGACGCCCGGGGATCCGCCGGCGACGCGGGCGGTCACGTGGACGCCGTCCACCGTGGACAGTGACAGTTCGTCGGTGCCGGTGATGCGCGCCTCCTGGCCGCAGAACAGGGGCCGCATGTTGCGGTGGGTCACCTCGGTCACCGGGGCGGCGTCGCGCAGGCGGACGGTTTCCAGCAGGGCCAGGGTCATCAGCGGTCCGTGCACGACGAGGCCCGGGTAGCTTTCCACGCCCATGGCGTAGGCCAGGTCGTAGTGGATGCGGTGGCCGTTGGCGGTCGCGGCGCTGAACCGCATGAGCCGGACCGGGTCCGTGCGCAGCACCCACTCCCCCGGTCGGTCGGCCGGTGACAGCAGCGCGTCGACCGAGGACGCCTCCGGCAGTACGGGTGCCGCTGAGGCCGGGGGTGAGGCCGGGCGGTACACGATGTCCTGGGTCTCGACCACGGCCAGCACTCCGTCCGCACGGGTGAGGCGGGTCTGCACCGTGGACAGGACGAAGTCGCCCTGCCGGCCGGACTTCGGGGTGGTGGAGAGGACCTCGACGGTGCGGTCGACCGTCGAGCCGACGGTGAGCTCGGCGAGCAGGCGCACGGTGCCGCCGGCGAACATGCGGCGCGGGAACCCGGGCGGGTGCGGCGGCGTCACGTGGCGCGGGTGGCCGTCGGGTCCGGTCTCCCCGGCCGGCGGCCACGTCGGCAGCGCGGCCCAGTGCCACAGCGGCGGCAGCGGGTCGCCGGGGCCGGGCGCGGGCAGCCCGGTGTCGAACAGCGCGGCCAGCGCCTGCACCGGGCCGGCCTGCAGCAGTACCTCAGTCACCGGCTTCTCCTCGCTCCAGCACGCGGCGGGCCCGTTCCACGACCGGGCGGTCGACCATTCGGCCGTCGACGGTCACGACCGCCCCTCCGGCGGCCGCCGCGGCGACGATCCGGGTCGCCCAGGCCGTCTCGTCCGCCGACGGGCGGAACGCGGCACGGACGAGGGGGACCTGCCGCGGGTGGATGCACAGTTTGCCGGTGAAGCCGAGGCCGCGGGCGTAGGTGACGTCGTCGGCGAGCAGCGCGTCGTCGGACAGGTCGGTGGTGACGCCGTCGATCGGGCCCGGCAGGCCCGCCGCCGCGCTCGCCAGGACCAGCGTGTGCCGGCAGGTGGCCAGCGCCGACCGGTCGGCGGGATCGACGCCGAGCTGGGCGGCGAGGTCGAGGTGGCCGAACGCCAGCCGGGCGACGCCGGGGACGCGGGCGATGCGGGCCGCGTCGAGCACCCCGGCCGCCGTCTCCACGAGCGCGATCACGGCGGGTGTACCGCCCAGCCGGCCGGTCAGGGCCTCGATCGCCGACGGGTCCTCGGCCTTCGGCAGCATGACGGCGGCGTCCACGGTGGACAGCGCGGCGACGTCGTCCGCGTGCCACTCGGTGCCGATGGCATTGATCCGCACCGCGGCCGGGTTGCCGGCGGCCAGCCAGGCGAGCGCCGCCGACCGGGCCGTGGCCTTGTCCTGGGGTGCGACCGCGTCCTCGAGGTCGATGACGACGGGGGCGCCGGTGCCGGCCGCGCGGTCGAAGCGCTCAGGGCGGCCGCCGGGCACGAACAGCACACCCGTGGCTCGGGCGATCCGGTCGGCGATGGCGGCACCGGTCATGCGGTCACCGGCCGGCGCCCGGGCAGCGACGGCGACGCCGCCGGCACCTGGGCGGTGAACCAGTCGGCCACGGTGCCCGGGTCGGCGAAGGTCACCGACGGGTCGGCGGCGAGCTCCTCGACGACCTCGAAGAACCCGCCGACGCGGTGCGGCACGCCCAGCAGGTGCGGGTGCATCGGCAGCGCCAGGACCCGGGCGCTGCCCTCGGCCCGGGCCTCGGCCTTGAGGACCGCGACGGTGTCCCGGACCCGTCGCACGTACTCCGGCATCGGCTGGTGCTCGACCGCGACGACCACGCTGTCGTTGAGCTCCAGGTTGTACGGCAGGGCCAGCAGCGGCGGCGTGGTGCTCATCCACAGTGGATGGTCCGCGACCGCCCAGTCGAGCACGTAGTCCACGCCGAGCTCGGCCAGCACCTGCGGGGTGTGGACGGTCTCGGCCAGGCCGGGGCCCATCCAGCCGCGCGGGCGCCGGCCGGTGCTCGCGGTGAGCAGGTCCAGCGACTCCCGGATCGCGGCGCGTTCGTCGGGGGCGCCGGTCACCGCCTCCTGGCGCACGCCGTGGGCGACGAACTCCCAGCCGGTGTCCAGCAGCAGCTCGAACACGGCCGGGTAGTCGGTGTGGATGGCCGCGTTGACGCTCAGCCCGACCGGCAGGCCACGGCCGGCGAAGCCGTCCACGAGCCGCTCGATGCCGGCGCGCAGGCCGTAATCCACCCAGCTGTAGTTCGGCACATCGGGCACGTTGTCGCGACCGTGCGGGGCGGTGAGCAGCTTGCGTGGCATCGGCCGGTCGAAGGGCCACGACTCCACGTTGAGGATCGGCATGAGCACCAGGTCGGCGGCGTCCGGGCCGGTGAGCCGGGGCAGCTGGGCCGGCAGCTGGTGCGGTATCCACGTCATCGCGACTGTGCTCCTATCGGGTCTGGCCGCCGTCGACGGTGATGCTGGTGGCCACGATGTGCGCCGCCCGCGGCGACAGCAGGTAGGCGGCGGCCGCGGCGACGTCGGCGGGCTCGGCCGGATGCCCGGCGGGGATCTGCGCGTCGAGGGTCGCCGCGGCGGTGGCCTCGTCGACACCGGCGGTCGCCGCGCGGTGGGCCAGCAGCGCCGTGTACCGGCCGGTGCGGGTCGGGCCGGGGTGCAGCCCGGCGACGCCGATGCCGCGCGGCGCGAAGAAGCGGCCGGCGCTGGCGACGAGGCCGTCGAGGGCGGCGTTGACGGCGGTCGAGGTGACCATGCCGGGCGGCGCGTCGCGGGCCGCGTTGCCGGCGACGAGCACGATGCGCCCGCCGTCGCCGTCGCGCATCAGTGCCGCCGCCGCGCGCATCACCCGTACCGACCCCAGGAACTTGGTGGTGAACGCCGCCTGCCAGGCGGTGTCGTCGATCTCGTCGAACGTGCCGATCGGGGTCGATCCGACGCAGGCGAGCAGCCCCCACAGCGGCGCGTGCCGGGCCGCGGCGGCCGACAGCGCGGCCACGCCGTCGGTCGTGGTCAGGTCGGCGGCGACGACGGTGACCTCGGGCGCGCCGGCCTCGCGGGCCTGCGCGGCCAGCGCCTCGAGGCGGCCGGGGTCGCGGGAGGCCAGGAGGAGCCGGGCGCCCTCGGCGGCCAGCTGCAGGGCGGCGGCCCGGCCGATGCCGGCCCCCGCGCCGGTGACGGCGACGAGACGGCCGGCGAGCTGCAGGTCCATCAGGCGTCCCTCCAGAGCGCGGTGAGGTCATCGGTGGTGCAGACGGTGGCGTAGCGGTGCCGGGCCGTTTCCAGCGTGGCCTCGTGCAGCGGCACCGACCAGGAGCCGCAGGCGTCCTCGGGCAGCACGACGTAGTAGTCGGCGCTGAACGCCTCGCGGGCGGTCGCCTCGACGCACACGTTGGTGGAGACGCCGGCGCAGATCACGGTGCGCGTCCCGGCGGAGCGCAGCAGCAGGTCCAGGTTGGTGCCGGCGAAGGCGCTGTAGCGGTACTTCTGCACGACCACGTCGTCGCCCTCGGGGGTGAGCTCGTCGATGATGCGCTGCCCCCAGCTGCCCTGCACGCACAGGTCGGTGACGGAGAACGTGGCCCGGGACCGCGCGTCGAGCCACGGTCCGGAGTCGCTGGCGTGCTCGGGCAGCGTGGTGTGCTGCGCGTGCACCACGAGCAGCCCGGCCGCCCGCGCCGCGGTCAGCAGCCGGCGCATCGCCGGGATCACCCGCCGGCCGTGCTCGAGGGACCGGCCGCCGCGGGTGGCGGTCTTGCCGCGCGGGTCGAGGAAGTCGTTGCACATGTCGACGAGGACGAGGGCGGTGTGCGCCGGCTGCACCTTCTGCGCGAGGGTGCCGAGGATCTGCGGTGTCATGCCCGGACCAGCTCACGCAGGTCGCCGCCGGGGGCGTCGACGTTCATCGCGGCCCGCCAGCGGCGCGCGGCGCCGTCGTCGCCGAGCACCGGCACCGTCAGCAGCCGGAACTTGGCCTCCAGCTGGGCGTCGGTCATCGGTGCGGCGACGCTGCCGGTGGCGTGCTGGACGGTGAACGTGTGGGTGACGCCGCCCGGCAGCCACACCTGGACCCGGCACGCGTCCTTCGGCATCGCCGGGTCGGTGACCGCCTCGACCTTGCGCCGCAGCCCGACCACCTGCGGGTCCGTCGCCCGCGTGTCGGTGTACTGCGCCGGTCCGGCCCCGCCGTCGAGCATCCCGACGGCGAAGCAGTGGTACACCGAGAACTTGCTCTGCAGCCCGTCCACGGGCTCGCGCACGCCCATCACCTCCAGCACGACCGGCCGGACCGTCGCCACGACCCGTTCGATGTCCGCGGCCGGCAGCCCGGCGTCCCGCGCCGCGATCGCCGCGTCGATCACCGGATGGGAGACGATGCCGCAGCTGTACGGCTTGAAGGCGTTCTCCTCGACCTCCCAGCCGTCCCCGAGGCGCTCCAGCGCGGCGTCCGGGTCGTAGGCGGGTGCGAGCGCGGCGGCGAGACCGGTGGGCGCGCCGAACGGGTCGGCGGCGCCGGTCAGCCCGGCGCGGGCCAGCAGCGCCGCCTGCAGCCCGTCCGCGGCTGACCGGCCGACATGCAACGCCTTCGTCATCGAGCCGAGCTGCTCGGTGACACCGGCGGCGAGCGAGCCGGCGATCGCCAGGGCGTGCCGGGTCTGCTCGGCGTCCAGCCGCAGCACCCGGGCGGCGGCAGCGGCCGCGCCGACGTGCCCGGCGGTCCCGGTCACGTGCCAGCCGCGGTCGAAGTGCCCGGGCCCGAGCGCGATGCCGACCCGGCTGCCGACCTCGATCCCGGCCACCACGCCGGCGAGCACGTCGCGGCCGTCGGCGCCGACGAGGGCCGCGGCGGCGAGGGCGGCGCCGACGACCGGGGCGCCGGGGTGCAGCACGGTGCGCAGGTGCGTGTCGTCGAAGTCCTCGACGTGCATGGCGTACCCCATGAGCAGCGCCGCCGCGTATCCGGACACGGTCGCGCCGCGCCCGGCTACGGGCACGTCGCCGCGCAGCCCGAGGTCGCGGAGGGTCTCGGCGACTCCCAGCACGGCGGGGTGGGCGGCGGCGTCGACGGCGAGGCCGACGACGTTGGCCAGGGCCCGGCGTCCGGCGTGGCGGGCGCTCTCGGGCACGGCGTCGAGATCGAGACCGCTGGAGAAGGCGGCCAGCCGCGCCGCGAGATCCGGTCCGGCGGGCACCGGTCGGGCGGGCACCGGCGTCGCCTGCTCCTGGGGTTCCAGGACGGTCCAGACCGTGCCGAAGCCCTCCAGGAGGGTGGCCGCGGCGGTGCGGTCGCCGTAGGCGAACAGCAGACCGCGCGGCCCTTCGAGGGCGGTCGGTGACGCCGTGACGCCGTGGCCGGCCAGTGCGGCGGCGAGCACGCCCGCGGCGGCGGCGAACCCCGGCGTCAGGTCGCCCAGCGGCGTCCCGTCGTGCACCCGGTGGCCGCCGGTGAGGCTGGCCGCGATGCACAGGGCCGTGGTCAGCCGGTCCTGCGTGGCGCCGCCGGCGAGGCAGGCGGTCACGGCCGCCCCTAGCACGCCGACGCTGCCCGCCGGGTCCCAGACGGCCGCGTGACGGGGGCCGAGCGCGGTGGCGAGCCGCACGGCCAGTTCGGCGCCGATGAGCACGGCCACGGCGGGGTCACGGCCGGCGGCGGGTTCGGGGACGGCGGTGGCCGCGGCCGCGCACACGCGCCACGCCCATGCCGGCCCCGCGGGCCCGTCCTGGCGGTGCCGGTGCTCGGGCAGGGCCCCGGCCAGGAAGGCGGTGGTAAGCGGGTCGGTGGTGTCCGGGCCGTACGGCGTCTGTGCGGCGATGCGGTGCAGCGCCGGCGCGGGCGGTGCGCCGGCCGCTGCGAGGGCCGCCTTCGCGGCGGCCAGTGTGGACGCGTCGACCGGCGCGGCGCAGGTGCGCAACACGCGGTCGGCGAACGATGATGCGAGCACGCCCCACCCCTAACACTCAACTACAGTGCTTAAGCGAGGTTAACTACTTAGGGACGGCAAGTCCAGGACGGGTCGGTCACAGCGCCACCCGGGCAGGCGCGTCAGGCCGGCGTCGCCGCCTTGGCGGTGCGGCCGGGCTTCGCCGCGGCCTCGTCGGCCGACGCGAGCTGCAGGCTGGCCCGCAGACTCTCCCCCACGGGCGATCCGGCCTTGATCCCCACGAAGAACGCGAGCACCACCAGTGCCGCCTGGCGCTGGTCGTCGGTGAGCTGGCGGTGGAACAGCGCCGCGTGCGCCTGGACCTGCTCGTTGATCTCGGCCAGCACCGGGCCGACCTCGGCGGTGGCGACCACGCGGGTCATCCGCTTGTCCTGGTCGGTGCGCTGCCGCTCGACCAGCCCGCGCCGCTCCAGGTCGCGGACCAGGCGTGAGGCGAACGCCGGGACCACGTCGAGGCGCTCCGCCAGCTGGCTGACCGTCAGCGGCTCGTCCATCACGCCGAAGATCTGGATCAGCGCCTGATGCGCCAGCGGGTCGAACCCGTGGTCGCGGGCGGCGTCGTCGACGATGCGGATCACCTTGCGGATCACGTAGCGGGCGGTGGCGACGGCCTGCACGTACGTCTTCTGATCGGTGACCTTGTCCTGGCCGTTCTGCACCCAGGCAGCCAGCGCGATCTCGGTCTCGTTCACGTGCGTCCCCTTCACCGTGCCCGGTTGAGCCTCAAGTATCACACTAGGAATAAGTACCCAGGATCATTATGCTGATGGCCATGGTACCTCCGGCAGCCATCCGCAATAAATGGGGCGTCATCATTCCGTCGACGAACATCATGGTCGAGCATGACCTTGCCATGCTCTGCCCGTCCGGCGTGACCTTCCACGCCGGGCGCGCATACATCAGTAAACCGTCGATGGCTTCCGACGCCGACGCCAAGGCCCTGCTCGACCAGATGGACGCGTCGTTCGACGTGGCCCTGCGCGACGTGCTGACCCTGACCCCCGACCGCATCGTCATCGCCATGTCGGCCGAGGTGATGCGGCGCGGCGTGCGGGGCGGCGCCGAGTTCGTCGACGCCGTCGCCCAGAAGGCCGGCCTGCCCGTCACCACCGGCCCGGCCGCGGTCATCGCCGCGCTGCAGCGCATCGGCGCGACCCGCATCGCCGTGCTGACCCCGTACCAGCCCGAGTCGGACCGGCTGACCAGCCAGTACATGCGGGAATGCGGCTTCGACGTCGTCCACGTCGAGGGTCTGCGCCGCACCTCCGCCACCGACATCGCCGAGACCACCCCCGGTCAGGTCATCGCCGGACTGCGCGCCCTGGCGGCGCACCGCCCCGACGCGCTGGTCGTGGTCGGCACCAACCTGAGCGCGGTGAAGCTGGCCGCCGAGGCCGAGCACTGGCTGGGCCTGCCCACGGTCGCCATGAACGCCGCCACGGTCTGGCACGCGCTGCGCGAGTCGGGCATCACCGACCGCCGCGCCGACGCCGGCTTCCTCCTCCGCGACTTCTGACGGCCACCCAAACGCCGGCCACCCCGAACGGCGGCGGCGGCACCGGGACGCACCCGGTGCCGCCGCTGCTCTCTGGCGTCTGGTCAGCGCAGCGCGGTGAACGTCCAGCGGCGGGAGCTGGCGTACCAGGGCAGCGCCGCCACCTCCGCCCGCTTGGGGGCGCGGCCGGCAGCGGCACGCTCAGGACCGTCGAGCACCTGCAGGTCGGCCAGCTCGTGCAGCACGAAACAGTTGCGCTCCCCCGCCGGGACGTCCGGCGCGAGCAGGCGGCGGACGCGCAGCCACGACGGAGCGGCCAGCAGCAGCGGGGTGTGCTCCGTGTCGTACCAGTCGTCGAACTGGGCCAGCCCCGACGGCGGTACCGCGAAACTCACCATCAACAGGAAGGCACCGGGGGCGGAGGCCGGACCGGAGTCGGCGCGCACCTCGCACAGCGGGCCGCCGTCGACGGGGTCGTGCGGGACCAGGGCCAGGCCGTCGGCCGGGTCGTCGACGGAGATCCAGCGTTCGACCAGTGGCAGCGTCCCGACCGGGCCGCGCAGCAGTGTGATCACCAGCGTGTCCTCATGTTGACCGCCTTCACCTCGGCGTACGTGCGCAGCTCGTCCAGGGTCTCCTCGCGGCCCAGGCCGCTGTCCTTGACACCGCCGAACGGCTGCCCCCAGTAGTGCCGGCTCACGTCGTTGACCCAGACGTAGCCGGTGTGCAGGCCGCGGACCACCCGCATCGCCTGCTGCAGGTCGTTGGTCCACACCGCGCCGGTGAGCCCGTAGTCGACCGCGTTGGCCTGGGCCAGCACGGTGTCCACCGCGGACCAGCGCAGGACGGAGACGACCGGGCCGAAGATCTCCTCACGGGCGATGCGCATGTGCGGCTCGACCCGGTCGAACAGCACCGGCGGCTGGAAGAACCCGCCGGACAGACCGGGGTCCGCGCCCGTGGCGACGATCCGGGCGCCCTCGCCGCGACCGGCGGCGACGTAACCGGCCACCCGGTCTCGGTGGGCGGCGGAGACGAGCGGCCCCATGGCGGTACCGTCGACATAGGCCACACCCGGCACGAACCGGGCGATGCGCTGCTCCACGGCGGCGACCACGGCGTCGTGGACGTCCTCATGGACGAAGACCCGCGACGTGGAGCCGCACGACTGCCCGGCGCAGCTGTCGAGGTTCATGCCGGCCACGACCGCGTCGGCGACGGCCTCCACCGGCGCGTCCGGGAACACGATCATCGCGTTCTTGCCGCCGAGCTCCAGCGACACGTGCTTGACCGCGCTCGCCGCCGCGGCCCGCTGGATCGCCAGCCCCGTGGCGACGCTGCCGGTGAAGCCGATCCGCCGGATCAGCGGGTGGCCGACCAGCGCGGCGCCGGCCTCGGCACCGCCGGTGACGACGGTGAACACGCCCGGCGGCAGCACCTCCTGGGCGATCTCGGCCAGCCGTAGCGCCGACAGCGGGGTCTGCTCGGCCGGCTTGAGCACCACGGAGTTGCCCATCACCAGCGGCGGCAGCATCGCCTTGATCGCGAAGTACGCCGGGTGGTTGTAGGCAACGATGCGGGCCACCACGCCGAACGGCTCGTACTCGGTGAAGTGCAGGTCCCGCGGGTCGATCGGGATCGTGGCGCCGCCGGTCATCCCGGCCACGGCGGGCCAGGTGACGAACTGGTGCAGGCAGCGCTCGACGTCGGACAGCATCGCCGGGAACGGGTTGCCACCATCCAGCGCGTCGAGCATCGCCAGCTCGTGCCGGTGCTCGCGGACGGCCGCGCCGAGCGCCTCCAGCAGCCGGCGGCGGCCCGGCACGCCGAGGTCGCGCCAGGCGGGCTGGGCGGCCGCGGCGGCCCGCACGGCGCGGTCGACGGTGGCCGCGTCGGCGACCGGCACGTCGGCCAGCGGCGCACCGGTCGACGGGTCGACCGTCGGCGCGTGGCGCAGGCCGGCGACCGCCTCCCCGGCGACCAGGATGCGCGGGGCGATCCGGTCCCGGACGTCCTGCGGATCGATCATGAGGCACCTGCATCGGGAAACAGCTCGGACCAGCGGGCGCGGACCTGGTCGCGGACGCCGGCCGGCACGTCGACGAGGACCGAGCGCTCCGGGTCGGCACCCAGCGGACGGGTCGCGTCGATGCCGAGCTTGGAGATGGTCCGGCCGACGGACATCGGGTCGACCGGGTTGGACTTCATGCCGGGCACCACCAGCAGGTCCTCGTGGGCCCGCATGCGGGTGGCGACCGCCCACTCGACCTGCCGGGGGTCGGCCGGGTCGATGTCGTCGTCGACGACGGTGACGTGCTTGATGAGGTCCTGGGTGCTGAACGCGGCCAGCATCGCCAGGCGGGCCTCACCCGGGTTGCGCTGCTCGATCGCGATGACCGCGTGGAAGCGGCAGCTGCCGGCCTCGGTGAGCACCACGCGGCGGGTGCTCGGCACGACCGCGCGGACCGCCCGCAGCAGCGTCGCCTCCCGCGCGACGGCACCGGTGACGAGGTGCTCGGGGTGGTTGCCGCCGACGATCATCGTCAGCCACGGGTCACGCCGGTGGGTGACCGCGGTGACCCGCAGCACCGGGTTGTCGCGCATCGGCGCGTACAGGCCGGGGAACTCGCCGAACGGGCCTTCCGGGGCGCGGTCACCCGGGTGCAGCAGCGCCTCGATCACGATCTCGGCCTCGGCCGGGACGAGGACGTCGACGGTGCGGCCGCGGACCATCCGCAGCGGCTCGCCGAACAGCGCCCCGGCGGCGTGCGCCTCGTCGAACGGCACCAGCAGCTGCGAGGCGGCGACGACGGCCGGGTGGCAGCCGAGCGCGACCGCCACCGGCATCGGCTCGCCACGCGCCCACCACTCCTGCAGGAACTGCCAGGAGTGGGTGGGGGCGAAGTTGACGCCGAGCCGGTCCGGGCCCTGCACCTGGAGCCGGGCGATGGCGAGGTTCTGCCGGCCGCCACCGGGCGGGGCGCACAGCAGCACGCCGGCGGAGAGGTACCGGCCGCCGTCGCGCTCGCTGATCGCCGGGATCGGCAGCAGCCCGGTCAGGTCGATGCCGTCGGTGACGACGACCTCCTGGCAGGGCGCGTCGTCGACGACCGCCGGCGGGACCGGCGTGTCGAGGGCGGCGGCGAGCACCT
Organism: Dactylosporangium sp. CA-152071; assembly: GCF_050936335.1. Taxonomy (NCBI): domain Bacteria; kingdom Bacillati; phylum Actinomycetota; class Actinomycetes; order Micromonosporales; family Micromonosporaceae; genus Dactylosporangium; species Dactylosporangium sp. CA-152071. The sequence continues at coordinate 1,730,740 of NZ_JBNJMZ010000002.1, forward strand.
CGCCGAGCCGCTCGTCGTCCACGCCGAGCACGCAGGCGAGCTTGTCGCGGGTGTTGAGCAGGTTGCCGACCAGCGGGACCCGGTAGCCGGGCACGTCGTCGAAGCGGACCGCCGGGCCGTGCGCCAGCTCCCACAGCACGGCCGCGGCCTCGTACTCCCAGCTGACCGGCTCGGCGACGACGACGGCCTTGCCGTGCCGCCGCAGCGTCTCGAACGCGCCCCGCAGGTCCTGCCCCAAGGTCACCCCCGCACCGGGTCGAGCGCGTCGCCGGCCGGCGGGAGCGCGGTGTCGCGCAGCCCGCTCAGGTCGTAGCTGTCCAGCATCGTGTCGACGAGCCGGCGGCCCGCGCCGAAGTCGTAGGCGTCGTACATGCGCATCTTCACCACGAACGGAGCTCCCGCGTAGAACATCTCGTACTGGTGGTGGCGGCTGGCGAACTCCGAGCCGACCATGTCCCACACCAGCTTGAGCAGTTTGACGCGCTCCGTGGCGGGATATCCCGGGGATTGCACGAACCGGTTCACGTCGGCGGCGATCGCCGGGTTGGCGAAGTCGTTGGCCGAGGACGGCAGCTGGATCAGCCCGCCGCCGCACAGGTCGCGGATCATCACCAGCAGCTTGGCGTACAGGTCGGGCTGCAGCGCCATGTTGGCGAAGCACTCGGCGCGGCCGGGCCAGGCCACGCCGTGCTCGTCGACGGTCGCGTGCTGCTCCTGGGCGAGAACCAGCCCGGTGACGGTGGCGACCTGCGCGGCCATCTCACCCAGCGCGCCCTTGACCGGCGGCAGGTTGACCGAGCCGTTCATCTCCGCGACCCGGTGGGCGAGACCGATCAGGAACTCCAGCTTGGTCCAGAACCGGATCTGGGCCTGGTTGTTGCCCAGCAGGTGCCCGGCGGTGGCGAACCACTGGCGCTTGACGACGTCGAGGTTGCGGTAGGCGAACACGTTCTCCCACGGCACGAACACGTCGTCGTAGACGAGCAGCGAGTCGGTCTCGTCGAAGCGGGCGCTGACCGGGTAGTCGAACAGGCTGGAGGAGGCCGCGGCGTAGGAACGGCGGGCGTAGATCTTCACGCCGGGCGCGCCGACCGGGACCATCGCGGCGAGCGCGTACGCCTCGTCGCCGGGCTGCAGCGGCGCGATGTTGCTCAGGTAGACGTAGTCGGAGATGGCGGTGCCGGTGCCGAGCATCTGCGCGCCGCGCACCACGATGCCGCCGTCGCGCTCGGCCACCACGCCCGCGTAGAGGTGCGGGTCGGCCTGCTGGTGCGCGGGCTTCGAGCGGTCGATCTGCGGCGGGAGGATGGTGTACGTCATGTACAGGTCCTCGTCGCGGGCCTTGGCGTGGAACGCCTCGACGTTGCGGGCGAAGTGCTCGCCGCCGGCGGCGAAGACGTGCGAGTGACCGGCGAACCCCGCCAGGAACCCGGCGACGTGCTCCGGGCCGCGGCCCATCAGCCCGAAGGTCTGCTCCGCCATCGCCTTGAGCGCGATCCGGCGGCGGGTCAGGTCCGCCGGCGAGCGCGGGATGAGGTGGGCGAGGCTGACCGCCTCGCCGGTGGCCGGCGAGGCGAACGTGAGCTGGTCGCGGTTGGCCTTGTCGTCGACGGTGTCGTAGAGCGCGGCGACGGAGCGCACGGCACCCTTGAACGCCGGGTGCCGGGTGATGTCACCGACGAGCTCGCCGTCGATGAAGACCTGGCGGCCGTCGCGCAGCCCCTCGAGGTACTGGTCGCCGCTACGGGTCATCGGACGCTCCCGTTGCTGGTGAGCGGTGCGGTGAATGGCATGCGCGTCGTCTCCTGTAGCGGGTGCAGTGCCTGGTATCCGCGCTGGTAGTGCACCAGCGGGCCGGGATCGGGAGCCGGGCCCAGCCCGATGCCGCGCACCCGTCCCACGATGACGTGGTGGGTGCCGGCCGGGAAGTGCCGGTAGGTTTCGCAGTCCACGAAGGCGAGCGAGCCGGCCACCGCCGGCGCCGTCCATTGTGGAGCATCGATGAGCCAGTCCGGCGGGAGCACCTTTGACCCCCCGGGGCGTGAGCAGTGCTCCGCGATCGGCCCGGCGTCGACGCCGAGCAGGTTGACCCCGAAGTAGCCCGAGCGCAGCACCCGCTCGTAGGTCCGGGTGGCGCCGTGCACGCAGATGAGCACCAGGGGCGGCTCGCTGGACACCGAGCTGAACGCGGTGGCCGTCATGCCGACCGGCGCACCGTCGGCGTCGTGGACCGTGATGAGGGTGACCCCCGACGCGTAACGGCACATCGCTTCCTTGAAACTGTCCGGCGTCAAGCCGGCCGGTGTCATCGTCACAGCGACTCCCGTATTCTAGGTCTGGTATAAGACTAGCTTACCTAGGTACAATAACCAAGACCTTTCATTTCCGGTGGCGAGCGAGGAACCGATGAACCACACCGGCGACGGGCCACTACGCGGCCTGCGCGTGATCGAGCTGGCGAGCTACATCGCCGCACCGCTCTGCGGCCTCACCCTGGCCCAGCTCGGCGCCGACGTGCTGCGCGTCGACCCGCTCGGCGGCACCCCCGACCGGCACCGATGGCCCCTCGCCCCGAGCGGCGCCAGCCTGTACTGGACCGGCCTCAACCGCGGCAAACGCTCCATCGCCCTCGACCTGCGCGCCGAGCAGGGCCGGCGGCTGCTCGCCGAGCTCGTCGCCGGCGCCGACGCCGTGCTCACCAACGCCGGCAACCGCCCCGGGCAACGCTACGAGGACCTGCGCGCGACCCGCGACGACCTCATCTACGTCGAGGTCGCCGGCGCGCGCGGCCGCGGCTCCGTCGACTACACCGCCGACGCCGCGGCCGGCTTCCCGCTCGCCACCGGCACACCCGAGACGTCTGAGCCGACCGGGCACGTCCTGCCCGCCTGGGACGTCGCCTGCGGGCTCTACGCCGCCGTCGGGCTGCTCGCCGCCCAGCACGACCGCGCCGCGACCGGCCGCGGCGCGCACCTCGTCATCGGCCTGGACGACGTCGCCCTCGCCACCGCCGGCAACCTCGGCTACCTCGCCGAGGCCGAGCTCACCGGCGCCGGCCGCCCCCGCGTCGGCAACGCCGTCTACGGCACGTACGGCCACGCGTTCGCCACCCGCGACGGCCACATGATGATCGTCGCGCTGACCGCCCGGCACTGGAACGACCTGCTCGCCGCGACCGGCCTCACCGTCGCCGCCCACGCGATCGAGGTGGCGCTCGGCACCGACTTCACCCGCGAGGAGGAGCGGTTCCGCCACCAGGGCCTCCTCGACGCCCTGCTGCAGCCGTGGTTCGCCGCGCGGAGCACCACCGAGGCCGAGGCGGCGCTGCGCCCCACGTCCGTGCTGTGGTCACGGTTCCGCACATTCCGCGAGATCGTCACCGACGGCCGCGACGAACTGCTGGCCGGGCCGCTCTTCGACGTGCTCGACCAGCCCGGCGTCGGGCCGCACCTGGCCCCCGGATCCCCCATCACCGGCGGCGGCCGCACCCTCGGCGGCCCGCGCCCGGCGCCCGGGCTCGGCGAGCACACCCGCGAGGTGCTCGCCGAGCTCGGCCGCTCCCCCGCCGACATCGACCAGCTCATCGACTCAGGCACCGTCGCCTGACACAGCCACACCACAAGGAGGTCGACGGATGCCCGACGCCGTCATCTGCGCCCCGCTGCGCACCCCCATCGGCCGCTTCGGCGGCGTCCTGCGCGACGTCCCCGCCGCCGAACTGGCCGCGACCGTCATCCGCGCCGTGATGGAACGCACCGGCCTGGACCCGGCCGCCGTCGACGACGTCATCCTCGGCCAGTGCAGCCCCAGCGGCGAGGCACCGGCCATCGGCCGGGTCGCCGCCCTCGACGCCGGGCTGCCCGAGACCGTCGGCGGCGCCCAGGTCGACCGCCGCTGCGGCTCCGGGCTGCAGGCGGTCCTCAACGCCGCGATGCAGGTGCAGACCGGCGCCAGCGACCTCGTCCTCGCCGGCGGCGCGGAAAGCATGAGCCAGGTCGAGCACTACGCCACCGGGCTGCGCTGGGGCGCCGGCGAGCACGTCGCGCTGGTCGACCGGCTGGCCCGGGCCCGCGCCACCGCCGGCGGCCGCGACCACCCCGTGCCGGGCGGCATGGTGGAGACGGCCGAGAACCTGCGGCGGCACTACGGCATCCCCCGCGCCGAGCAGGACGAGCTGTCGCTGGAGTCGCACCGGCGGGCCGTCGCCGCCCAGGACGCCGGCATCTTCGCCGCGGAGATCGTGCCGGTGACAGTACCGTCGAAGAAAGGACCGCAGACGGTCGACACCGACGAGCACCCGCGCCGCGACAGCACCCTCGAAGCGTTGGCCCGCCTGCGTCCCGTGCTCGGCCGCGACGACCCCGACGCCACCGTCACCGCCGGCAACTCCAGCGGCCAGAACGACGGCGCCGCCATCTGCGTCGTCACCACCCCGCAGCGGGCCGCGGAGCTCGGCCTCACCCCGCTGGTGCGGCTCGCCGGCTGGTCCCTCGCCGGCGTCGCGCCCGAGGTGATGGGCCTCGGGCCGGTCCCCGCCACCCGCCGCCTCCTGGCCCGCACCGGCCTGACACTCGCCGACATCGACCTCATCGAGCTCAACGAGGCCTTCGCCGCGCAGGTCCTCGCCGTGACCCGGGAATGGGGCCTCACCGCCGCCGACTTCGCGCGGCTCAACGTGCACGGCTCCGGCATCGCGCTCGGCCACCCGGTCGGCGCCACCGGCGCCCGCATCCTCACCACCATGGCGTACGCGCTGCACCGCCGCGACGCCCGGTTCGGCCTGGCGACCATGTGCATCGGCGGCGGGCAGGGCCTGGCAGCACTGTTCGAGCGGGTCGGCGCATGAACGGGCCGCAGTCCGACGTGCTGCTGGACGTCAAGGACGGCGTCGCCCGGATCACCCTCAACCGGCCCGAGCGCGGCAACGGCGTCACCTACGCCCTCGCCGCGCGGCTGCACGACCTTGTCGCCGAGGTCGCCTCGCGCCGGGACGTGCGGGTCGTCGTGCTCACCGGCGCCGGCCGGCAGTTCTGCGTCGGCGGCGACCTGGCCGGTGACGCGTTCGCCGCCGCGCGCCAGGACGTGCCGGTGGACGACGACGTGCGGGCGCAGATCGAGCGCGGGCGGCTCACCGAGGCGATCCGCGCGCTGCCGCAGATCACCATCGCCGCCGTCAACGGCGGCTGCGCCGGCGCCGGGCTCGCCCTGGCCCTCGCGTGCGACCTGCGGATCGCCGCCGAGCACGCCGTGCTGCGCACCGCCTACCTCGACGCCGGGGTCAGCGGCGACTACGGCATCACCTGGCTGCTGCCGGCCCTGCTGGGCGAGGCGCGGGCGAGGGAGCTGCTGCTGCTGTCGGAGAAGCTCGACGCGCAGACGGCGCTGCGGTACGGGCTGCTGCACCGCGTCGTGTCCGGCCCGGCGCTCAACGGCACCGTCGACGCGTTCGCCGAACGGTGCGCTGCCCGCGCGCCGCTCGCCGTCGCGGCCATCAAGGAGAACCTCGCCGGCGCCGCCGGCGTGCCGCTCGGCGAGCACCTCGCCGCCGAGGCCCGCCGCCAGGTCGCCACCGCCCGCTCCGCCGACGCCGCGGAGGCGGCCGCGGCGTTCCTCGCCAGGCGGCCGCCCGTCTTCCACGGTCGGTAGGGGCTCAGCCCTGCGCCACGGGGCCGGCCGCCCGCTTGCTGCGGTCGGTCATCGAGAACCGCAGCCGGGCCATCATGTTCTCCACCTCGGGGTCCCGCCCGGCCTGCGCGAACAGGCCCGGCACCCCGGCGGCCAGCTCGTCCTGGGTCCAGCGGCGCTCACCGTTGCGGATGAACGCGACGCTGGTGAACGGCTCGTACAGCTCCACGACGTCACCCTGCACCCCGAACACCTTGCCGGAGATCGTCCCGGCCGCGTCGCTGCACAGGAACGCCACCATCGGTGCCACGTTGTCCGGCGACCAGAAGTCCCAGCCCTCGCCGCCGCCGATCTCGCCGTAGGCGCCGGACGTCATCCGGGTCCGCGCGGCCGGGCACACGACGTTGCTGACCACACCGTAGCGGGCCATCTCCTGCGCGATGATCGACGACATCGCCACGACGCCGGCCTTCGCCGCGCCGTAGTTGGCCTGGCCGAAGTTGCCCAGCAGCCCGGCCGTCGACGAGGTGCCGACGAGCCGGCCGCCGGTGCCGGCGTCGCGCCAGTGCACGCACGCGGCGTGCGCGACCGCGTAGTGCCCGCGCAGGTGCACCCGGATCACGTCGTCCCACTCGTCCGCCGCCATCTTCACGAACGTGCGGTCGCGCAGGAACCCCGCGTTGTTCACCACCGCGTCGAGCCGGCCGAACGTGTCGACGGCGGCGGCCACGATCGCGTCGGCGACGGCGGTGTCCGCCACGTCACCGGCGACCAGCACCGCCCGCCCGCCGCCGGCCTCGATCTCCTTCACTGCCTCGGCGCCCGCGTCGGCGTCGAATTCCGCGACCACCACGCTGCCGCCGAGCGCCGCCACCTCGAGGGCCTCACGGCGGCCGATGCCGTGCCCGGCACCCGTGATCGCGACGACCTTGTCCACCAGGCTCATACCCACTCCTCCGCTGAGCTCCTGTCATTCCGGTGAGCGGCTCCTCCGCGGTACCGCGGGCCGCTCCTGCCGCCGCTCATTCCGCCTGCGGGTAGTCGCCGGCGAGCAGGCCCTGCTGGACCGCCGCGATCGTCTCCTTCATGCCCAGCTCCGCGCGGCGGGCCGCGATGAACTCCGCGCCCGGCGCCTGGTGGCTCACCGCGGAGAACTCCGCACCGGACAGCACGGCGTCGCGGAAGCCCTGCAGGTTCATGGTGCGGTTCAGGGCGTACTTCTTGACCGCCAGCACGTCGCTGGGCGTGTTCGCGATCCGCGTCGCCAGCTCGTGCGCCCGCTCGTGCAGCTCGCCGGCCGGGTACACGTGGTTGGCCCAGCCGAGCTCGACGGCCTCCTGGGCGCTGAACCGGCTGCCGGCGATGTACGCCAGCTCGCGGGCCTTCTTCGGCCCGACGAACCAGCTCGCCACCGGCGACAGCAGCCCGCCGCCGACCGGCAGCTGCGGCCAGCCGATGACGGCGTCGTCGGCGACGACGGTCAGGTCGCACATCACCGCCATGACCGTCGCGGTGCCGAGGCAGTACCCCTGCACGGCGGCGACGACCGGCTTCGGCGAGTCCCAGATCCGCAGCCAGCGCTCCAGGCTCGCGCGCTGCCGCTGCCAGTCGGTGTACGAGGAACGGTGCCCCGCCGACGCGGCCCGGCCCGGGCCGGACATGTCGCCGCCGGTGCTGAACGCGCGGCCGGTCGAGCAGACCACGACGACCCGCACGTCCGGGTCGGCCTCGTGCGCGGTGAGCCCGGCGGTGAAGCCCTCGAGCATCTCCGGGGCGAGCGCGTTGAGCTTGTCGGGCCGGTTGAACCGCAGGTACCCGACCCGGTCTTTCGTGAAGACCTCCAACAACTCGGTCATGACGTCACCTCCGCTGCGCTCCGGCGCCGCCCTGACCTTGCAACTGCGCCCATGATGACCAGCTCCTCGCTCCGCTGCGGGCCGGTCATGCCGCGCTCGCCGTCAGCGCCGCCACGACGAGCCGGTGCGCCTGGGTGACGTGGCGCAGCGACCAGTGCAGGTCGCACTCCCAGGTGTAGCCGATCCCGCCGTACACCTGGATCGCCCGCTCGACGACGGAGGCGCACAGCTGCAGCACGTACGGCGCGCCGCTTGTCATCGCCGCCGGGTCGTTGCTGAACCAGGTGACGCCGCTACGGGCCAGCTCCACGTCGCGGTGCATGTCGGCGAGGGTGTGCTTGACCGCCTGGAACGAGCCGATCGGCCGGCCGAACTGGACCCGGGTCTTGGCGTACTCCACGGTGTCCTGCAGCGCCCGGTCGGTGGCCCCGACGGCCTCCGCCGTGGCCAGCAGCGCATAGTCGCGCAGCGCACCGGCCGGGGCGAGCGGTCCCGGCGCGGTGTCCGCGCGGCCCAGCGGCAGCGACGGCGCGTGGTCGTCGACGGTGAACTCCCCCGTGACGGGCGCGGTGCCGTCGGCGGACAGCACCAGCGCCGCCTGCATCGGGTATGGCAGCAGGAACCGGTTCCACTCGGGCACCACGAGGGTGACCGGCGTGCCGGCGGGTGGCCGCTCGGCCAGCCAGCGGCGCGCGGCCAGGGTGCTCAGCAGCGGCAGGCCGACCAGGGCCCGGCCCCACGCCTCGGCCATCACGCACAGGTCCAGCAGCGTCACGTCGGCGTCGGTGCCCGGGGTGTCGCCGTCGGCGAGCTCGGTCCAGCCGCCGGCGGCGAGCTCGCCCCACAGCTTCGCCGGGGACCAGCGGTCCTCGCCGGTCGTGCCCTCGACCGCCATCTGGTGCACCGCGTCGGTGACCTCCAGGCCCAGCGGGCTGGGCAGGTATCGCGTGCTCACGCCTTCGCGCTCCCTTCGCGGGGCAGGCCCAGGACCCGCTCGCCGATGATGTTGCGCTGGATCTCCGACGTGCCCGACACGATCGTCGAGGCCCGGTGGAACAGCAGCCGGGTGCGGTACAGGTCGGTGTGCTCGGGACAGCCACCGAACGCGGCCAGGTGCACGATCTCCTGCACCAGCTCGCTCCAGGTCACCTTCAGCACCGCGCTGGAGCGCGGCGAGGCGTCGCCGCCGGCCATCTTCTCCAGCGAACGCATCATCTGCCAGCGCAGCAGCTCGACCCGGGTGACGAACTCGGGCAGCCGGGCCGCGATCGCGGGGGCGTGCGCGGCGCAGTGCTCGGTGAACAGCCGCAGGTAGCCGTGCAGCTGGTTGAGGGCGATCGCACCGAAGCCGACGCCGCGCTCGTGGGTCAGGATCGTGCCCGACACCAGCCAGCCCTCGTCCTCGGCGCCGACGAGCAGGTCGGTGCTCGTCTCGGCGCCGTCGAAGAACACCTCGTTGAACTCGTGGGTGCCGGTGATGTTGATCAGCGGCCGGACCTCGACGCCGGGCTGGCGCATCGGCACGAGCATCAGCGACAGCCCGCGGCTGCGGGAGCCGGCCGCGCCGGTGCGGGCCAGCAGCAGGCACCAGTCGGAGAACTGCGCGTACGTCGTCCACACCTTCTGGCCCTGGATGCGGTACACGTCGCCGTCACGCACCGCCCGGGTGTGCAGCGAGGCGAGGTCGGAGCCGGCGCCGGGCTCGGAGAAGCCCTGGCACCAGTTCTCCTCGCCCTTGAGGATCGCCGGCAGGAACCGGGCGCACATCTCGGGCGTGCCGTGGTGGATGATGGCCGGCCCGGCGAGCAGCCGCCCGACCCGGCCGAGCCCCTCGGGGGCGTCCATGCGCGCGGCGATGTCGTTGAACGTGAAGTCCTCCACGACGCCGAGGCCGCGGCCGCCGAAGCGCTCGGGCCACGACAGCCCCGCGTAGCCGGCGTCGAAGAGCTGCCGGTCCCAGGCCCGGCGGATCTCGATCTCCTCGTCCATCGTGAGGTGGTCGCGACGCTCCCGCCACTCGGCGGGGATCGCGGTCGTCAGCCACGCCGTCACCTCGCGGCGGAACTCGTCCACCGCGGGGTCGGCGAATGATGTTGCCGGCACTCGTGCAGCCTCCTGATTCAGCGGTCCCAGCCCAGGCGGCGAAGCAGCGCGCCGCCCATGACCAGGTCGAGGTCGTCGTCCTTGAGGAACGGCAGCTCCTCGGTGAACATCGCGACCGCCTGCGCGTAGGTGCACGGCAGGCGGGTCGCATCGGTACCCCAGAACACGCGCCCGGCACCGAAGGCGTCGACGACCCGCTCGATGCGGGGCGCGAGACCGCGGTAGGGGTAGGGCTCGTCGGTGGCGCACGGCAGCGCCGACGCCTTCACCGACACGTTGTCGTGCGCGGCGAGCGCGACGAGCTCGTCGAGGATCGGGTCGAGGGCGTCGTCCTTGTCGTCGACGAACAGCCCGAGGTGGTCGACGATGAGGTTCAGGCCGGGGTGGGCGGCGGCGACCGGGCCGAGCTTGGCCAGCTGCGCCGGCGCCCACACCATGACGGGCAGGCCCTGCTCGGCGGCGACCGGCCAGAACCAGTCGGCGGTGCCGTCGTCGAGCCAGGAGACCTTGTGCCACGGCGGGAACGCGACCCGCACGGCCACGACCGCGTCGTCCGGCCACGCCTTGACCTGCTCGCGCGCCTCCGGCTTGTCGAGGGCGAGGTGGGCGGTGGTGCGGAAGCGGTCGGGGTGGGCCGCGACCGCGTCGAGGCTGATCTGCATCGCGGCCGGGAACGGCGGGACGAGCACGGCCCGGTCGATGCCGGCGGCGTCCATGTCGGCGAGGATCGTGGCCAGGGGGATGACCCGCTGCCCGAACTTCGCGGCCCGCTCCTCGTGGCCTTCGGGGAAGAGGTGGATCTGGCTGTCACAGGTGAGCATCGGCCGTCCTTTCCGATCGGGCGTGCTGGACGGCGGCGACGAGCGCGAGGCCGTTGGCCCGGGTCTGCTGGGGTGTGCTGCCGGAGGTGAGCTGCAGGACCAGTTCGTCGACGCCGGTGGCGGCGAACCGCCCGGCGGTGGCGGCGATCTGCTCAGCGCAGGAGTCCCGGTCGCCGGCGACGGAGTAGGCCGCCACCATGTCGTCGGGCACGAGCGCCGCCACCGGCCCCCAGTCGCGGAACCGCAGCTCGGTGGCGAGGTCGCGGATGCGCTGGGCCACCTCGGTCCACGGCGTGCCGGCCAGGACCGGGTGGTAGCTGGGGGTGGAGAAGTAGAACGCCAGCTGCCGGCGTACCGCGTCGGCGGCGGCCGCCGGGTCGTCGTCGACGACGCAGATCTTCCACGCCGCGAGCTTCGGCCGGTCCGGACCGGCGACGGCGGGGGCGACGACGTCGCGCAGGTAGGCCGGCGCGGTGGCGAGGCTGTGCAGGGCGATCCCGTCGCAGGAGCGGGCGGCGGCACGCAGCATCGCCGGGTTGAGCGCGGCGGCGTACAGCGGCACCCCGGCGCGCAGCGCGGCGTCCTGCGGCATGTCCAGCTGCGGGAAGTCGCACTGGTAGAACCGGCCCTCGAAGCGCAGCCCGCCCTCGGACCGCAGCGCGGCGCGGACCAGCTCGGCGTATTCGGCGGTGCGCGGCGCCGGGTGGTCGTAGCCGGCCGCGTCGAAGCGTCTGGTCCGCACGCCGCGGGTGCCGGCGCCCAGCCCGAGGGCGAACCGGCCGCCGCTGAGCTCGGCGAGGTCGGCGGCGGCCATCGCCACCGCGAGGGGTGCCCGGGTGAACGAGTAGGCGATGCCGGTGCCGATGCCGATGCGGCTGGTGTGCGCCACCAGGTGGCCGGCGCGGACGATCCCGTCGCCGCCGAAGCCCTCGGTGGTCCACACCCGGTCGAGGCCGGCCTCCTCGGCGGCCCGGGTGATGTCCAGCAGCGGGCCGAGGTGGCTGGTGGCCAGCGCCATCGAGACGCGCACGGTCATACCGGCTCGCCCTCGGGCAGCAACACGATGTCGAGGATCTGCGGTCCGGTGGTGGCGTCGACCATGACCGGGTTCAGTTCCAGCATCGACCAGCCGGCGAGCCGGCCGCCGACGAACTCGGTGGCGAGCCGGGCGATGAGCGCGGCGGTGGCGGCGCGCTGCCCGTCCGGCACCGGCAGGCGGTCCAGGGCCCGCTCGACGGCACCGTCCGTGGCGGGCAGCGCGATCAGCGACGAGTCAGTCTTGGCCTCGACGTCGCCGCCGCCGGAGCCGACGATGAGATACGGCCCGTACCACGGGTCGCGGTTGAGCGACACGAACAGCTCGACGCCGGTGCCGGTCTCCTCGACGAGCACGCCGCGCACGCCGGGCAGCCCGGCCGCGGCGGCGGAGGCGAGGACCCGCCGGGCGGCCGCCTCGGTCTGCTCCGCCGTGGCGCAGCCGAGCACGACGCCGCCGACCTTCACCTTGTGCAGCAGCCCGTCGGCGACGATCTTCACGACGTGCGGGTGCGCGAGGCCGGCCACGGCCCCGGCGACGCCGTCGACGTCCTCGGCCGCCACGAAGACCGCCTTCGGCATCGGCACGTCGAGCGCGTCGAGCAGGTCCCGGGCGGTGCGGCCGTCGGGCGCGTCGCCGATCACGTCGGCGAGCCCCGTCGCCCGCGGTGCCTCCGGCTGGGTGCGTGGGTAGAGCCGCGCCAGCATCCGGGCGGTGGTGGCGATCCCCCGCACCAGCAGCGTCTCCGGGTGCCGCTCCCGGAACGCGACGGCCCAGTCGGTCCACGCGAAGTCGCTGAGCGTCGACACGATGGTGGGGCAGCCGGTGGCGGCGCCCAGGTCGGCGTAGCGGTCCAGCGAGCGGCGGTGCACGTCGCGCTCGTCGTCGGCGGCCGGGAAGGTCAGCGCGTACGGGATGACGACGGCACGCACGGCCGGGTCGGTGTAGACGGCGTGGAACGCGGCGGTCACCTCCTCGTACGGTTTCGGCGAGGCGGTCAGGTCGATCGGGTTGCTCACGTACGCCCCGTCGGGCGCGACCGCCCGCAGCGCCGAGGTGGCCGCGTCGCCGAACGTGGCCAGCCCGACGCCCTCGTGGGTGAGCAGGTCGGCGGTGAGGGCGGCGGCGCCGCCGGACGTCTCGATGACCGCGACGCCGCCACCGACGCCACCGGCGCCACCGGCGCCGTGCCGGCTGAGGTATTCGGCGATCGCGGCGGCCCGGGTCAGCTGCTCCATGCTGCGCACCCGGATCACGCCGTGCGCGGTGAGCACCTCGTCGACGAGCCGGTCGGGGCCGGCCAGGGCGGCGGTGTGCGATCGGGCGATGGCCGCGCCGATCTCCGACCCGCCGGACTTCGCCAGCACGATCGTGACGCCCTGCTCGCGGGCGCGGGTCAGGGTCCGCTCCAGGCGGGCCCGGTTGCCGCCGAACGACTCGAGGTAGGCGGCGATGACGGTGGTGGTCGGCCGGTCGAGCATCGTCTCCATCGCGTCGACGGGGTCGAACGCGGCGCCGTTGCCGATCGACACGCACAGGTCGACGCCGGCGCCGTCCTCGGCCAGGCCGCCCATGATGGTGGTGGTCAGGGAGCCGCTCTGGGACACCACGGACACGCCGCCGACCCGCAGGTCCGGCGGGATGGGCGCGCCGAGCGGGGCGATGCCGGCGCGGAAGTCGGCGAACCCGACGCCGTTGGGCCCGTAGAGCCGGCTGCCGGTGCCCTCGACGATGCCGACCAGCTCCCGCTGCAGCCGGATGCCCTCCTCGGTGCCGCGCTCGGCGTACCCGTCGGAGATGAGCACGATGTGCGGGACCTTCATCTCGACCGCCTTGGCCACGACCGAGTTCGCGGCGGCGGAGTTGACGATGAGCACGGCGACGTCGGGGGTCCGCGGCACGAGGCCGAGGTCGGCGACGGTCGGCACGCCACGCACCTCGGGTCGGGTGCGGCTCACCGGCCAGATCTCGGCGTCGCCGAAGGTGCGCAGGTTGTGGAACAGCAGGTAGGTCCAGAGGCTTCCGTCGCGGGCCCCGACGAGCGCGACGCCCGGCCGGGGCGTGCTCTGTGCGGTCATGTGGTGTTCAGCTCCGATCGCGGTTCATGACGGCGTCCACCAGCACCGGACGGCGCTCCTCGCGCACGATGCGCGCCGCGCGGGCGAGCGTCGCGGGCAGCTCGGCCGCGTCGGTGACGGGGCCGATGCCCTCCACCCCCTGGCTGCGGGCCAGGGTGGCGAAGTCGACGTCGGGGCCGGTGATGTCGATGCCGGCGGCCACGTCGGTGTCGCGGCCGCGCTGGTGGCCGATCTCGGTCTGGTGCATCCGGTCCTGGTTGTAGGTGCGGTTGTTGGCCATCACCACGAGCAGCGGCAGCCGCTCGTGGGCGGCGGTCCACAGCGCCTGGGCGGTGTAGAGGAAGTCGCCGTCCGGCTGGATGTCCACGACGAGGGTGTCGTCGTGGCGGTGCGCGAGCGCGGCGCCCAGGGCCGCGGGGACCCCGTAGCCGAGCCCGCCGCCGCCGGAGATGCCGAGGTAGCAGTTGAACTCGTCCATGTCGAACGCGCGGCGCGAGTTGCCGTACAGCGCGCCGAACGCGAGCTGCCACGCGCCGCCGCGGACCGCCTCGAACGTCTCGGCGGCCAGCCGGGCCGGGCCGAACGCGCCGGGCGCGCGGGACAGCCGCTCGCGGAACACCGCCGGGCCGCTCGCCGTGGCGCGCAGGGCCGCGGTGCGCTCGGCGGCGCCCGGCACCGGCAGCTCGGCGACGATCTCGGCGAGGCGCGGCAGGGCCACGGCGGCGTCGCCGGTCAGCACCGCCTCGACCCGGTCCCAGGCCGCGGCGGCCCGGTCCAGCGGGGCCCGCTCGATGAGCGCCGCGCCGGACAGCACGAAGACCCGCGCGCCGGGGCGGGGCAGCCAGGCGAAGTCGCGGTTGGCGACGTCGGTGCGGCCGAGGGCGAAGTACGGGTCGCGCACGTCGACGGCCAGGATCACGTCGGCCCCGGCGACGTCGGTGTGGTGGTGCTGGGTGCGGTCGGCCCAGTGCGTGTTGGGGAAGTTGTGCCGGGCGCCGAGGTCCACGACGCCCGCGCCGAGCCGTTCGGCGAGCGCGACGAGGGCCCGGTACGCGGCCTCGCTGCGCCCGGCGGTGTCGGCCAGCAGCAGCGGCCGCTCGGCGGCGGCGAGGGCCTCGGCGACCGGGAGCAGGTCGGCGTCGGCGACCGTCGGCGTGCTCTGCCGGGCCAGCGCGGTCGCGGGCGACCACAGCGCGTTGCGCGGCTCGCCGCTGACCACGTCCTCCTGCAGCCCGGCGTCGAGGGCGACGTAGACGGGCGCCTGCGGGAAGGCGGTGGTGATGCTGTGGGCGCGGGCGAGGCTGTGCACGGCGGCGTCGAGGCCGGCCGGCTGGTCGTCCCACTTGGTGTAGGTGCGGACCTGCGCGGCCTGGTCGCGGCTGGCGTGGATCCAGTCGATCCAGGGCCGGCGGCGGGCGGCGTCGGCCGGGCCGCTGCCGCCGACGACGAGCATGGGCACCAGGTCCAGGAACGCGTTGAACAGCGCCATGGAGCCGGTCTGCAGCCCGACGAGGTTGTGCAGCGCGACACCCATCGGCCGGCCGGTCGCCTTGGCGTAGCCGTGGGCCATGCCGACGGCGACGTTCTCGTGCAGGGTCAGCAGCAGCTCGGGCTTGCCCGCGCGGACCAGCGACTCGTGCAGGCCGCGCAGGGTCGCGCCGGGGTTGATGGCGAGGTGCTCGATGCCGAGGCGGGCCAGCACGTCGACCATGACGTCGCTGCCGTACCGCACCGCGTCGTCCGCGCTCATGCCGTCACCTCCGCTGCGCTCCGGCGCCGGCCTGAGCTCCACCCTGTAATCCCGATTCGCGGCCCTCCGCTACGCTCCGGCCCGCTCATGCCGTCACCTGCGCCGCATAGTGCTCGGCGATGGCGCCGGGGGTGGTGAGCCAGATGTCGTCGCGGCGCTCGGCGAGCAGGTCCAGCACCCGGCGCAGGGCGTGCAGCCGGTGCGGCTGGCCGGCGGTGAACGGGTGCAGGCTCAGCGCGTACACCAGCGGCGTCCGCGCCGGGCCCACCTGGGTCAGCATCTCGGTCAGGTGGTCGTGGGCGATGTCGGCGAACTCGCGGCCGGTGTGCCCGCGGGACAGCACCTGCGGGTAGTCGTTGGTCTCCAGCGGGTACGGCACGTTGAGCAGCGGCCCGCCGCGGGTCGACAGCCACACCGGCTGGTCGTCGATCGGCCAGTCGAGGGTGTACGTGTAGCCGGCCTCGGCCAGCAGGTCCGGGGTGTTGGCGCTCTGCGTGGCGCCCGGGGACATCCAGCCGGCCGGGCGGGTCCCGAACGCGGCGGTGAGCAGCGCCGTGGACTCCTCGATCAGGGTCCGCTCCTCGTCCTCGGCCATCCCGCCCTGCAGCTCGGAGTTGGTGCGGCCGTGCCCGACGATCTCGCCGCCGGACGCGCGCAGCGCCTCGGCGACCGGCGGGTACAGCTCGGGAACCCACGCGTTGAGCACGAACGCGGCCGGCAGGTCGCGGGCGGCGAGCTCGTCGAGGATGCGCCACAGGCCGACCCGGATGCCGTAGTCGCGCCAGCCGTACCGGCGGTGCTCGCTGTTCGGCGGGTCCATGCCGGGCGTCAGCGTCGCCCCGCCGCCGCCGTAGGCGAAGCACTCGACGTTGACGGCGACGTAGGCGGCCAGGCCGCCGCCGTGCGGCCAGGCGAACGCGGGCCGGTCGGTGATGGGACGGTAGGCGTACCGCCCGGAGTCAGGCAGCCGCATGGAACGGTCCCTCCCCGGCCCGCGCGACGTAGTCGTGGGCCTCGGCCAGGCCGATCACGTCGGCGTACTTCTGGTCCAGGTCGAACAGGTTGATCCAGTGCGACGCCTCGATCCGGTCGAACGTCAGCTCCTGCACGACGCCGACGCGGTAGTTGAGCGAGAACGCGTCCAGGACCGTGGAGCGGATGCAGCCGCTGGTGACGCCGCCGCCGACGAGCAGCGAGTCGACGCCCCAGTCGGTGAGGTATGCGGCCAGCGGGGTGCCGAAGAACGCGCTGGGCTTCTCCTTGTCCAGCACCACGTCTGTGGGGGCCGGCGTGATCGGGTCGACGATGTCGAAGGCGCGCGGCGCCGGCTTCATGTCCTCGCGGCCGCGGCGGTTCTTGTCCAGCCAGCGACCGCGGTTGAGCCCGTCGGGGCGGGGGCGCACCGGCCGGGTGTAGACGACCGGCAGGCCGCGCTCGCGGGCGGCGGCGGCGAGACCGGCCATGGCCTCGACGGCCCGCCACGCCGCCGGGCCGCAGGAGTTGCGGTACAGCGCCAGCGACTCAGCCTCGCTGAGCCCGGGGTCGCCGCAGAACAGGTAGGTGGCGTCGATGAGCAGGACGGCGACGTTGCCGCCGAGCCCCATCCTGGCGCCGTAGCCGGCCTGCGCGGCGATCTCCCGGTCGTGCTCGGTCAGAAACCTGTCCCACCCGCTCATGCCGCCACCTCCGCTGCGCTCCGGCGTCGGCCTGAGCTGAATCTGCGCCACTGATGAGCGGCTTCTCCGCTGCGCTCCGAACCGCTCATGCGTCCTCCGCTGCACTGGGGTACCGCAATGCTTGCACGGTATCATGTACTCAAGTTCTATACTAGAGATAAACATATTGGCGGGACCCCTGCGCCGGGGCCCGCCCCCGCCGGTCAGGCGTCGATCCCGCCGCGCTCCACGAGCTGGCGGGCGATGACGTTGCGCTGGATCTCGTTGGTGCCCTCACCCACGATCATCAGCGGGGCGTCGCGGAAGTACCGCTCGATGTCGAACTCCGTGGAGTAGCCGTAGCCGCCGTGCACCCGCATCGCGTCGAGCGCGATCTGCATGGCCGTCTCGGACGCGAACAGCTTCGCCATCCCCGCCTCCAGGTCGCACCGCCGCCCGGCCTCGGTGCGCTCCGCCGCGTACAGCACCAGCTGCCGGGCGGCGGTCAGCCTCGTCGCCATGTCGGCGAGGTAGTTGCCGACCGACTGGTGCTGCCAGATCGGCCGGCCGAACGAGTGCCGCTCCTGCGAGTAGCGCAGCGCGTCCTCGAACGCGGCCCGCCCCACGCCGAGCGCCCGGGCCGCCACCTGCAGCCGCCCCGTCTCCAGCCCGGTCATCATCTGGGCGAACCCGCGCCCCTCGACGCCGCCGAGCAGCGCTCCGGCCGGCGCCCGGTAGCCGTCGAACGACAGCTCGCAGCTCTCCACGCCCTTGTAGCCGAGCTTGGGCAGGTCCCGCGAGACGGTCAGGCCCGGCCCGTGCTCGACCAGCAGGATGCTCACGCCCTTGTGCTTCGGCACGGCGTCGGGGTCGGTCTTGCACAGCAGCGCGATGAGCTGCGAACGCCGCGCGTTGGTGATCCACGTCTTGGCGCCGCTGATCACGTACCCGTCGCCGTCGCGGCGGGCCGTCGTCGTCATGGCCTGCAGGTCGGAGCCGCCACCCGGCTCGGTGAGCGCCATCGTGGCCCGGATCGCGCCGGTCGCCATCCCCGGCAGGTACCGCTGCCGCTGCTCCTCGGTGCCGAACGCGAGCAGCAGCTTCGCCACCACCGTGTGCCCGCCCATCGCGCCGGCCAGGCTCATCCAGCCCCGGGCGAGCTCCTCGGTGACCTGCACGTAGCAGGACATGGACACGCGCGCCCCGCCGTACTGCTCAGGGATCGCCAGCCCGAAGACGCCGAGCTCCTTCATCGTGTCGATGAGCCGCTCCGGGTACTCGTTCGCGTGCTCCAGGTCGCGGGCGACCGGGCGCACGTCCCGGTCGACGAAGTCGCGGACCAGGTCGACCACGGCGCGTTCCTCAGCGTTCAGGTCCGTCACGCCGCCACCTCCTTCTGCTGGTTCAGATGACGCCGGCATCGCGCAGGGCGGCGATCTGCTCGGCGCTGCGGCCGAGGAAGGCCAGGATCCGTTCGGTGTGCTCGCCGACCGCCGGAACCGGGTCCATGCGCACGCCGGCGCCGACGGGGCGCCACCGGGTCAGACCGGGCGGTGGCGTCATCGGGGCACCGGCGACGTCGCCACCAGACCGGCGGCGATCTTCTCCGCCATCGCGTACACCGTCAGGATCATCATGCCCCGCGGGATGCTCGGCATGAGGCTGGCGTCGCCGATGTACAGGTTGGTGAAGCCGTGGACGCGCCCGTCGAGGCCGGCCACCGCCAGCGGGTCGCCGGCCGGGCCGAGCCGGCCGGTGCCGGTGGCGTGGTGGAACAGGAAGATGTTGCGCCGGATGTGCTCGCGCAGGTCCGCATCCTCTGCGGCGGACTCAGGGGCTTCAGGGGCGGCCTCGGCGGCGAACCAGTCGCGCACCGCCGGGTCGGCCAGCCGCCTGCGCAGCCACCGCAGGCCGCGGGCGATCGCGTCGAGGTCCTCGTCCCGGCCGATGTCGAGGTCGATGACCGGATGCGAGTGCGGGTCCGCGTCCGCGATCGTCACCGAGCCCTCGGCGGCCAGGTGGACCAGGAACACCGTGATCGGCAGCAGGCCGTCCGGCGGTGCGGTGTCGCCGTGGTTGACGCCGATGCTCAGGTCGTACGCGGGCAGCGCCGGGTCGCTCTTCACCCGGGCGAACAAGGACTGGCGCGTGCCCGGGACGTGCCCGCGCGCCGCCAGCCGCTCGGCGAAGCCGGGCGCCGTGCGCATGAACAGCCGGCTGCCGTAGTGGTCATGCAGGTTCCGGCCGACGCCGGGCAGGTGGTGCAGCGGCACCCCGTCGCCGAGGATCGGCGCGAGGGCGGCCGCGTCGCCGATGCCGGAGCGCTGCAGGACCGTGGGCGTGCCGATCGCGCCGGCGGCCAGCACGACCCGGCGGGCGCGCAGCTGCGACCGCCGGCCGTCGCGGACGACGGCCACGCCGGTCACCGTGTCGCCGTCCCACAGCACCCGGTCGATGAGCGTGTCGCCGATGACCGTGAGGTTCGGCCGGTCGCGTACGTCGTCCAGGTAGGCCCGTGCGGCGTGATACCGCTCGTCGCCGTCGGCGTTGCGGGTGCCGTCCCCCCAGCCCTCGGCGGCGTCGGGGCCGGAGGCGTCGATCGGGCCGGGGAGGCCGGCCGCGGCGTAGGCCCGGCGCAGGTCGTCCAGCAGCGGCGACGTCGCCCGGTCGCGGGAGACGAACAACGCGCCGTCCCGGCCGCGGCCCGGGGCGTCGTCGCCGCGGAGCCGCTCGACCTTCAGCAGGAACGGCCGGAGGTCCTCGAACCCCCAGCCCTCGGCGCCGAGCTCCACCCACCGCGCGTAGTCCTCGCGCAGGCCCCAGTTGATGCCGGCCGCGTTGATGACCGAGGAGCCGCCGAGGACCCGGCCGCGGATGAACGGGATGTCGTAGCCGTACGGCGCGACGTGGTACCCCCAGTCGTACGGGGTCGGCACGTACCTCGCGTCGTTGAGCACCGGCGGCCAGGCGCCGCCGCGGCTGTGGCCGAAGTCCGGGCCGGCCTCGACGAGCGCGACCTGCTCGCCGGTGGCCGACAGCCGGTTGGCCAGCACGCAGCCGGCGGTGCCGCCGCCGGCGACGACGGTGTCGAACGTGAGGTCGGACAGGTCTTCCGGAGTGGCTTCCGGCATGGGCTCAGGACCGGTCCCTTCGCTTCACGACCTTGGTCAGCTTCTGGTTGGCGACGAGCCCCTGCGTCACCGGATGCCGCGGCGCGGTCATGATCTCCTCGACGGTGCCGGTCTCCACGATCCGGCCCAGGCTCATCACGACGATCCGGTCGGCCAGCCGGCGCGCGACGCGCAGGTCGTGGGTGATCACCACGAGGGTGTTCGTCCGCTTCAGGACGCCGAACAGCTCGATGACCTCCTTCTGCGTGGTCGGGTCCAGCGCGGTCGTCGGCTCGTCGGCGACGATCACGGCGGGCCGGTTGACCAGGGCGAGGGCCACCATCACGCGCTGGCGCATGCCGCCGGACAGCTCGTGGGCGTAGCGCCGCATCGCCGCGTCCGGGTCGAGCTCGGCCGCGGTCAGGGCCTCCCGGGTCCGCGCCGCGATCTCGTCCCTGCCGGTGGTGCCGTGCGCCTTGAGGACGTCGGCGAAGATCTTGTCCAGGCGACGCACCGGGTTCAGCGCGGAGGTCGGGTCCTGGAAGATCATCGTCACGGTGGAGCCGCGCAGCGAACGCAGCGTCTTGTCGTCGGCCTCGAACAGCGACGTACCGGCGACGCGCACCGAACCGCCGGTGACCCGGCCGCCGGGGCCGAGCATGCCGAGCAGCGCCTGGCCGATGGTGCTCTTGCCGGCGCCCGAGGTGCCCACGACGCACACGCACTCGCCGCGCCCGATCTGCAGATCGACCGGCCCGATCCGCACCCCGTGCCCGCGGTCCGGGTCGCCGAGCTCGACGGTCAGCTGTGACACGTCGACCACCAGCTGCGTCGCCGCCGCCGGCCCGCCCGCACCGGTCGGCTTGGTCGTGTTGGTCGTCTCGGTCATCGCGCTCCCCGATCTGCCGGTGCGGTCGCGTCCAGGTCTGCGGCCTCGGCCGGTGCGAGCACCTCCGTCATGGTGGCCGCCGTGCCCGACCGGGACGCCGCCGCGGCCAGCCGGTCGGCCAGCATGTTCACGAAGACCAGCAGCACGACCAGCGCCAGCGCCGAGCTCAGCGCGATCCAGGGGTCGCGGTTGAGGTACTGCTGCCCGTCGGCCAGCATGTTGCCCCAGGACGAGGTCTCCAGCGACGGCCCGATGCCGAGCAGCGACAGTGCCGCCGCCGCGCCGAGCACGTCGCCGAACACGAACGCGCTGACGACCGCGACCCGGATGAGCAGCGCCGGCACCAGGTGCTCCCGGATGACCCGCAGCCCGTTGCCCCACACGAGGTTGCTGTAGACGACGTACTCCTGCTCGCGCAGCTGCAGCGTCTCGCCGTGCACGACCCGGGCGACCAGCGGCCACAGCGCGATGCCGAGCACCAGCGCGATCTGCAGGGTGCCCCGGCCCAGCACGCCGATCAGGACGACCGCCATCACGACGAACGGGAACGCCACCTCGAAGTCGACCAGCCGGAGGATCGCCCGCGCCCACCAGCGCCCGTACCAGCCGGACGTCACCCCGACGAGCGTGCCGACGACCGCGGCGATCAGCGTGGCCAGCAGCGCGACCTCGACCGACCACGGCAGCCCGTGCAGCAGCTCCTGGAGGTTGTCCCGGCCGGCGCCGTCGGTGCCCAGCCAGTGCTGCGCGCTCGGGCCCTGCAGCCGGCTGCGGATGTCCTGCTCGGCGTGCCCGGCCCCGTGCTTCCACACGGTGAGGCCGAGGATGAGCAGGCTGATCAGCCAGTACAGCGAGCTCTTCACGCCGCGTGGCAGCAGCCGCCAGGTCCGGGTGCCGCTGGTGGCCATCAGCCGTTCCTCCTCAGCCGGGGATCGGCGATCCGGTACAGCACGTCCGACACCGCGGTGACGGCGAAGACGACCAGGCCGATGAGGGTGACGCCGGCGGCCAGCGACGGGAAGTCCGCGTTCTGCACGCTGACGACCAGCAGCTGGCCGAGGCCGTTGATGCCGAAGAGCTGCTCGACGATCACCGCGCCGGACAGCAGCAGCGTGAACTGCGTGCCCGCGGTCGCGATCAGCGGCACCAGCACGTTGGGCAGCACGTACTTGGTGCGGATCGTCGCGGGCGACAACCCGTACGCGGTCGCGGTGTGCACCAGCTCCGAGGACCAGACCTGCCGCGCGGCGCTCTGCACGACCCGGGCCAGGCGCGGCGCCGCCAGCCAGGCGAGGCTGATGCTCGGCAGGATCCACGAGTCGGCCCGGTCGAACCCGATCGCCGGGAGCACCTGCAGCTTGATCGCGAACACGGTGATCAGCAGCAGCGCGATGATGTAGTACTGGATGCCCTGGGTGGCCAGCACGATGCCGCTGACGACCTTGCGCAGCGGGCGGCGGCGGCCGGCGGCGGATCCGGTGCCGCCGCCGATGTAGATGCCGATCGGCGTGGCGACCGCGACGTTGATGACCGTCGCGATCACGCACAGCAGGAGCGTCGTGCCGAGCCGGCCGGCGGCGAGGTCCAGGGCGGGGACCCGCTCGGTGATCGAGTTGCCGAAGTCGAACAGCAGGAACTGCCGCAGGAAGTTGAGGTACTGGATGATCAGCGGGCTGTCGAGCCCGTAGATCACGCGGATCTGGGCCACGTCCTCGGGGGTCGCCTCGGGGCCGGCCAGGATGACGGCCGGGTCGCCCTGGACCCGCGCCAGGAAGAACAGCACGGTGACGAGCAGGACCAGGAACCCGACCAGCTCGATCACCCGCACCCCGAGCCGCAGCGCGATACGGCGGGCCACGGGGTCCTCGGCGTCCTGCGGCGGGGCGGCTGCGGGCCGCGCGGAGAGCTGCTGGGTCATCGCGCCGCCGCCGTGGTGAGTTCGGGGCCCGAGCCGTCCCATTCGTCGAGGTACCGGCTCGCGGCGATGAGCATGGCGGTGTGCGGGTGCTGCGGGTCGTCCAGCACCGACTCGGCCGAGCCGGACTCGACGACCCGGCCGTCCTGCATCACGTGGACGTCGTCGGCGAGCTGGGCGATGACCGACATGCTGTGCGAGACGATCAGGATGGCCAGCCCGACCTCGGCGTGCAGCTCCTCGAGGAGGCCGAGGATCTCCGCGGTGGTCACGTTGTCCAGGGCGGTGACCGGCTCGTCGGCGACGAGGATGGCCGGGCGCACCGACAGCGCCCGGGCGATGGCGACACGCTGGCGCTCGCCGCCGGACAGCTCGCGGGGCAACGAGTGCAGCTTGCTGGTGGGCAGCCGCACCCGGTCGAGCATCTCGCCGACGCGGCGGGCGATGTCGTCCTTGCTCATCGGCTCGCTGCCGCGCTGCCGGGACCGGGCCCGCAGCGGCTCGGCGATCGAGTCCGCCACCGACCAGCGCGGGTCGAGGCTGGCGTAGGGGTTCTGCATGACGACCTGGATGCGGTTGCGCAGGGCGAGGGCCGCCTTGGCCGACACGGTCGACAGGTCGGTGCCGGCGATCTCGACGACGCCGCTGGTCGGCTTGGTCAGGCCCAGCAGGGCCCGCAACACCGTCGACTTGCCCGCGCCCGACTCGCCGATGAGCCCGACGATGCGGCCCCGCGGAATGTCGATGCTGACGTCGCGGGCGGCGTGCACCAGCCGGGCGCCGCGACGATAGGTCACACTCAGTGCCCGCACGGCGGCGGCTGATAGTCCCGTACTGATTCCGGTATCGGCCATTCGTATCGTCCTTCTGATCAGGTGCCGGCACCGTCTTGCCTGGTGCCGGCACCATTGAACGAGTCGGGAAGATCAGCTACTTGAAATACACTGTCTCCCAGGAAGTGTTCGTCGAGCTGTCGATTGTGTAACCGGCCACACCGCTGCTGTAGGCGATGACTTTGAGCCCGTTGTTGAAGAACAATGCCGGCGGGTTGTCGTGGATCGCCTTGGCGAGCGCCTTGAGTGTTTCCGCCCGCTCCGGGGTGCCCACGGTCTGAGTCAGGGCCTTGCTGATCAGGTCCGCCTGGGTCTGGTCGCACCACGAGCCGGGCTTGCGCAGGCAGCTGTTGAAGGAGTAGGCCTTCGTCGCGTCCTGGGTCGGCGCCGTGAGGTAGGCCGTGGTGAACATGTCGGCCGGCCACTGCCCCTTGAGCAGGTAGCTGGTCATGTTCGCGGTGGTCTCCTGCTTCATGGTCAGCTTGATCCCGACCTTGGCGAGGTCGCTCTGCGCCTGGGCCAGGAAGTCCTTGTCGCCGGCGAAGGCGCCGAGGGAGTAGACGCCGGTGAGCTCGAAGCCGTTCGGGTAGCCGGCCTGGGTGAGCAGGTCCTTGGCCTTGGCCTGGTCGTACGGGTAGGGCTGCAGGCCGTCGTCGTGACCGGTGGTGCCGGGGGCGGTGCCCTGGCTGGCCACGGTGGTCAGGCCCTGGAACACCGACTTGATGACCGCGTC
This sequence comes from Dactylosporangium sp. CA-152071, assembly GCF_050936335.1. NCBI lineage: Bacteria > Bacillati > Actinomycetota > Actinomycetes > Micromonosporales > Micromonosporaceae > Dactylosporangium > Dactylosporangium sp. CA-152071. The sequence continues at coordinate 1,755,144 of NZ_JBNJMZ010000002.1, forward strand.
CTTGTCGACGGCGTAGTTGATCGCCTGGCGGACCAGTGGGTTGTCCAGCGGCTTCGAGCCACCCGTGGACGCGATGAACTGCAGCAGGAAGACGGCCTGGTTCTTCAGCGGGAAGACCGTGAAGTTCTTGGCCTTGACGTTGTCGATCTGGTCGAGGTCCAGCAGGGTGTTGATGTCGGCCGCGTTGGACAGGATCGCGTTGGTCCGCGCCGTCTGGTCCGCGACCTGCTTGATCTGGAGGTTGCCGATGATCGGCTTCCGCCACGACGTCGGGTTGGCCTTCATCGCGATCTCGGTGCTGCTGATCGACGTGACCGTGTAGGGGCCGGTGCCGATCGGGGCCTTGGCGAAGCCGTCCATCCCGACCTCGGCGAGGTACTTCGGCGGCACGATGTACAGCGCCGCGATCTCCTGCGGCAGCACCCCGTCGGGCTTGGAGCTGGTGATGTTGACGGTGGCGGCGTCGACCTTGGTCGCCCCGGACACCGTCGGGTTGTACAGCTTGGCGACGCTGCCGGTGCCGGCGGCGCCGAGCAGGGTGGTCACGGTCGCCACGACGGCGTCGGCGTCGACCGGCTCGCCGTTGGAGAACTTCACGTCGGTGCGTAACGAGAACTGCCAGGTGGTGTCGTTGACACGGTTCCAGGACTTGGCGAGCCACGGCACGGGCGTGCCCGTGTTGTCGACCCGGGTGAGCGCGTCGAAGATCGCCGAGGTGGACTCGGCCCGAGGGGGCGACGCCGCCTGGAACGGCTGTCCGAGGAACTGCGAGATCGAGGGCACGACGACGCGCAGCGTGGCCGCGGCGTTCTTGGCCTCGTCGGGCTTGCCGGACGAGGCGGCCGACGGGTCGGAGCTGGTAGAGGATCCGCCGCAGGCGGCCAGGGTGGTGGTCAGGGCCAGAATCGAGCAGGTCAGAGCCGTCCTCAAACGGGTCACCGGGTCTCCTTCACGTTAGCGAGAGATGGTCGCGACCGGGCTATGACGCGGAGCAATGCCTCCTCGCGCACGCGGCCGATCCCACCCGTGGCGTCGCTGCGGAAGCTGAGTACAGACACTACGCTCATGTACCGGAGTACACTATCAGAGTTAACTGACTCGTAATAAGAGCCGGTCAGGACCTTTTCCGAAGCGGCGGAAGACACCAGGAGTTGTGTGTGGAAACCTACGTGAATCACCTCTACGTCGCAGGTCGCCGCGAAAGCGCCCACAGTGGTGCGCGGCTGGGCATCACCAACCCGGCCACCGAGGAAGAATTCGGATCAATCGCTGACGCCGACGACACCGACGTCGACGTCGCGGTGCGCGCCGCCCGCACCGCCCTGACCGCCGACGCCTGGCGCAGCCTGACCCCCGCGGCCCGCGCCGACCTGCTCGACAACCTCGCCACGGTGCTGGACCGGCGCGCGGACGAGTTCGTCGAGGTCCTCCTGCCGCAGAACGGGTTCCCCGTCACCATGCAGCGCCTGCACGTCATGGGCGCCGCCAACCTCTACCGCTACTACGCCGGCGTCGTCCGCACCTACGAGTTCGAGGAACTGCGCACCTACCGCGGCTCGAACACCCTCGTGCGGAAGGAACCGGTCGGGGTCGCCGGCCTGATCGCGCCCTGGAACGGCCCCCAGCCCCTGGCCGCGTTCAAGATCGCGCCGGCGCTGGCCGCCGGTTGCACCGTGGTGCTCAAGCCCGCACCGCAGACCAGCCTCGACGCGTTCCTGCTCGCCGACGCCGTCGCCGAGGCCGGCTTCCCGCCCGGCGTCTTCAACGTCATCACCGGCGGCGCCGCCACAGGCGCCACGCTCGTCGCCCACCCCGGCGTCCGCAAGGTCGCATTCACCGGCTCCACGGCGGCCGGCCGCGCGATCGCCCAGGCCTGCGCCGCGGACTTCAAGCCGGTGACCCTCGAGCTCGGCGGCAAGTCGGCCGCCATCCTGCTCGAGGACGCCGACATGGAGCTCTTCGCGGCCAAGGCCGCGCGGCTGTGCGCGCCGGAGACCGGCCAGGTCTGTTTCTCCCACACCCGCGTGCTGGCGCCCCGCGCGCGGTACGACGAGACGGTCCAGGCCGTCACCGCCGCGCTGGCCGCCACCGTCACCGGCGACCCGCGCAAGGAGGACACGACCATGGGCCCGCTCATCTCACAGACCCAGCGCGAACGCGTCGAGCAGTACATCGCGCTCGGCCGGGAACAGGGCGGCCGGGTCGTGCTCGGCGGCGGGCGGCCCACCGGCCTGGACCGCGGCTACTACCTCGAGCCGACCGTCTTCGACCAGGTCGACAACAGCATGCGGATCGCCCGGGACGAGATCTTCGGCCCGGTCGTCGCGGTCATCCCGTACGGCAGCGAGGCCGAGGCGATCGCCATCGCCAACGACTCCGACTACGGCCTCGCCGGCTGCGTCTTCAGCCAGGACGTCGAGCACGCCCTGCAGGTCGCCCGGCAGATCGAGACCGGTTCGATCGGTGTCAACATGTACGGCACCTCGCACGCCGCCCCGTTCGGCGGGGTGAAGGCCAGCGGCATGGGCCGCGAGCTCGGCCCGGAAGGACTGACCGCCTACCTCGCCTACAAGGCGATCTACGGCGCCCCGGACGACGCGGTCCTGGCGCCGGCGGGCTGATTCGCACCGACCCGCCATGGTCGAACGGTTGAGGCCCGCCGGACCGCCGGCGGCTACCGTGATCGCATGCGGCAGCGGGTGGCGTACGTCGCGACCGGCGCCGGCCTCCTCGCCGCCGTGCTCGTCAGCGCCACCCTGACCAGCTGGAACGGCCTGTTCGACCTGCGGGTGTACCGCGGCGCCGTCAGCTCCTGGCTGGCCGGCGGGGATCTGTACGCGTACCTGCTGCCCGGCAGCCCGTACGGGTTCACCTACCCGCCGGCCGCCGCGATCCTCATGGCGCCGCTCGCCGTCGCGCCCTGGCCGGTCGCCGTCGGCGCGAGCTTCGTGGTGAGCGCCGCCGCGCTGACCGGGGTGCTGTCCTGGCTGGTCGGCCCCCTCACCGCCCGCACCGGCTGGCCGCCCGGAGCGGTGCTGCTCTGCGCGACCGCCGGCGCCGCCATGCTCGACCCCGTCCGGGCGGTGTTCTCGTTCGGCCAGGTGAACCTGGTGCTGCTCGGGCTCGTGGCCGCCGATCTCGGGCTGCTCGTCGCGCGGCGGCACCGCCTCGCCGGGATCGGCATCGGGCTGGCGGCCGCGGTGAAACTCGTCCCGCTGGTGTTCGTGCTGTACCTGCTGGCGACCAGGCGACACCGGGCGGCCGCCACGGCCGCGGCCACGTTCGGTGCGGCCGGCGCCCTGACCGCCGCCGTCGCGCCGGACGCCTCCCGGCGGTTCTGGCTCGGCGCCCTCTTCGAGCTCGGCCGGGTCGGCGAACCCGGGTTCGTGTTCAACCAGTCGTTGTACGGCGCGCTGGTGCGGCTGCTGCCGGATGCGGCCGCCGTGCCGGCGTGGGTGGCGCTGTCGGCGGTCCTCGCCGCCGCCTGGTGCTGGGCGGTGCGCCGCACCGGCGACGTGCGGCTCGGGCTCGCGCTCACCGGGGCGCTCGGCTGCCTCTGCAGCCCGATCAGCTGGGGCCACCACCTGGTGTGGCTCATCCCCGCGCTGGTGGTGCTGGCCGAGTCGGGCGCGGTCGCCGTCGCGGGCGGGGCCTGGGCGGTGCTGTGCAGCCGGCTCATCTGGACCACCGAGGGCGACCGGGCGATCGTGGCCGCGGTCGTCGGCAACGTCTACGTCCTGGCGAGCCTGGCACTGTTCGCAGCGCTGCTGCGCACGGCGATCGAGACCGGCGCCCCGCACCCGCCGACGGCCGTGACTGGCGGCAGCACCCCGAACCCAGCGGCGTTCATGACCGGCGACGGTGCCCCGGAGCCAGCGGCGGCCAAGACCGGCGGCGGCACCCAGGGTCCGACGGCGGCCTTGACGGCGGCGGCGCCCCAAGCCCAACGACAGCCTTGACCAACAGCCGCACCCAGCTCCCGACGACGACGGCGGCGCCCCGAGCCAGACAGCGGCCTCGACCGACAGCGGCCTTGAACGACGCCGGCACCCAGGCCCAGCGGCGGCCTTGACGGTGGCGGCGATCCGAGCCCGACCGCGGCCTTGACCGACGGCGGCACGCAGGGCCTGACGGCGGCGGCACCGCGAGCCCAACGGCAGCCCTGACCGACGACCGCGCCCCGCACCCAGCGGCGGCCAAGCATCCGAGCCCGACGGCGCCCTGACGGCGGCGCCGCGAACCCAACCGCGGCCTTGACCAACGGCGGCACCCCGGCCCGATGGCGGCCTTGACCGACGGCGGCACCCCGCGCCCAGCGGCGACCGGGCGCCCCGGGCCCCGGCGGCGGCCGCCGTGCGCTCAGCGACCGACGGCGCCGCCCAGTTTGCCGCCGCTGACCTGCTCGATCGCGGCGGTCACCCGCCGCGCCGGCATCCCGGCGGCGTCGAGGTCCGCGAACACGAACGCTGTCCCGCTGAACAGGATGCGGCGGTGCGCGGACGCCGGACTGTGCAGCTCGCTGCGGTCGGCCGGCACGATCACGACCGAACGGTGCCGGTTGGCTCCGACCCGCTGCACGGTGACGGAGTGCACGTCCGCCCAGCGGTACGCATCCGTCTCGATCGCCATCCGCGCACCCGCGGCCGACGGCGGCGCCTGCCGGAGCTGTCCGAGCCACCGGTGGCGCCCGGCTTCGATCCGGCGGAGCTTGAGCACGCCGTGGGCCAGCCCGGCGAGCCCGGCCAGGAACGGCAGGATGAGCAGCCAGCCCTGGTCGCCGTCCTCGAACCAGTACTCGACGAAGCAGATGGACCCGATGGCCAGCGCGAGCGACGGCACGATCCAGCCGAACGCCTTGAGCCGCAGATCCGGGCCGGGGTCCTGCTCGAGCAGCCGCAGCCCGGTGCCGTCGACGTGCAGCTGGCGGCGCCGCAGCAGCCCGCCCACCGCAGATGCCGCCGCCACGAGCATCAGGCACCCGGGCAGGCATAGGAACAGCAGGGCGCTGGCCGCCTCCTCCTCACCGTAGAACGAGGTGGTGTAGGAGTACGAGCTGTAGTAGGTGCGTGCCTCGTCGGCGGCGAGCGTGATGCCCAGGAGGTAGGCGGCGATACCGATCACGGTCAGCACCACGGCCTGCACCGCGGTCCCGGCAGGCATCGTGATGAACTCGGCCGGGCGGCTGCCGCCCTGCGGCGGCACCGACGGCACCGATGGCACACCTGGGTAGCCCGTGCCGAGTCCCGGCTGTGGCGGGTACGGTCCGGCCGGCCACTCCGCCGACGGCTGGAACGCTCCGCTCACCGGCGAGTCCATCCCGACCGGCGCCGACACCGGCGCATTCGGCCCGCTGACCGGCGCGACCGCCGGCGACCCGGGCGGCGTGAACGGCGCGCTGACCGGCGCGGCAAACGGCCCGCTGACCGGCACCGAGACCGCGGGCGACACCGGCCCGGCCGCCGGTGAGGCGGGCGCGACCGGCGCTCCGTGCGGGAACCCCTGCGCGACCGGTGCGGCGGCGGGCGAGGCGGGTGCCGCCGGCGCGGCGGCCGGGGTGACGGGCGCGGCGGGCTGGGTGAACGGCGGCGAGACCGGTCCGGCGGCCGTGGCGAACGCCGGTGCCGGCAGGTGCGCCACCGACCGCAGCGCCCCCTCGGCCACCACCAGCTCCGGCTGGTCCAGCACCGTCGGTGCGATCCCCGTCGCCTGATGCAGCATGGTGGCGATCAGCGGCATCCGCGTCCCGCCGCCGACCAGGAACACCGCGCCGACCTGCTCCGGCGCGACCCGCGCCTCCCGCATGCACTGCGTGGTGATCCGGATGGTGTCGGCGAGCCGCGGCCGGGCCAGTTCCTCGAACTGCTCGCGGGTGACGAGGACGTCCTGGTCGACCAGCGGCACGAGCAGCGCCGCCGAGGACTGGGCGGACAGCGCCTCCTTGACCTCCGACGCGTCCTGCCACAGCGTCCGGAACGCCCGGCTCTCCGCGGTCGTGCTCGGGTTGCGCAGCCGCCGCCACTCGTCCGGGGCGGTGTGGCCGACGATGTCACCGACGATCGACAGCACGATCTCGTCCAGGTCCAGGCCGCCGAAGTCGTCGAGGCCGCGGAACGACAGCGGCTCGAACGTCTCCGGGCCGCGGCGCACCACCGACACGTCGAACGTGCCCGCGCCCAGGTCGTAGACCACCAGGCAGCCACCCTGGGGCAGCTCGCGGCCGAGCACGGTCGCGAAATACGTCGCCGCGGCCGTCGGCTCCGGCAGCAGCGTCACCTCGGGCAGGCCGGCGTGCCGGGCGGCGTCGAGCAGCACGGACTGGCGGGCGGGGCCCCACTCGACCGGGCAGGTGATGACGACCCTCGCCGGTGGCTCCGACAGGGCCCGCACGGCCTCCTGCCAGACCCGGCCGAGGGTCGCGCCGACGAGCGTCACGATCGGCACCGACTGCTCGCCGAGCAGCAGCTCCAGGTCGTCGACGCGGCGCTTCGGATTCGGCTCATAGGCCTGCGGGACCAGCCGCGCCTTGCGCTGCGCCGCCCGGCCCGTCAGCAGCCTGCCGTCGTCGTCGACGCAGACGGCGGAGGGCAGCAGCGGGGAGCTGTCGAACAGCAGCGGCCGCACCCGGCCGTCCGGCCAGGACAACATGGCCACGGTGTTGGAGGTGCCGTAGTCGATGGCCAGCCATGACTGTGCTTGCGGGTACGCCACGGGGCAGAGCTTAAGGGAGCCCTACGACGATTTCGGGACGGAAGATCACGACGTCCGGACGGTTTCATCGGCCGAACGACCCATCGTTTTCAGTCAGTGCACGTCACGGCCGGGCGTACTTCCGGCGCGCCGAATTGGGCGCTCGTCGCGGCGTTCACCGCGCCGCGATGTCGAGCAGTTCCGCCGCCACGGCGGTCGGGGTGCGGCCGAGCCACAAGGCGTGCAGCGGGCGGGACAGGTGCAGGCCCGCCACCCGGAGCTCGACCAGGTCGCCGGCGGCGACGGCGGGCGCGGCGGCGCGGGCGCTGATCACGCCGACGCCGCCGCCCGCGCGGACCGTGGCGAGGATCGTCGTGGTCGAGCCGAGGCTGATGGCGTGCGGCAGTACAGGCGGGAAGCCGAGCGCCTGTTCGAGCGCGTTCAGGAAGGTGTCGCGGGTGCCGGAGCCCGGCTCCCGCAGCAGGAGCGGCTGGTCGGCGAGGTCGCTGGGCCGCAGCTCGCGCCAGGCGTGCGCGGCGAGCGGGTAGCTGGCGGCGACGACCAGGGCGAGCCGGTCCTCACCGACGGCGCGGGAGCCGAGGTCCGCGGGGATGTCGGGCGACTCGACGAAGCCGAGGTCGGCCACGCCGCGGCGGACGGCCTCGACGACGCCCTGGCTGTTCGCCACGTCAGCGGCGATGTCGAGGCCGGGGTGGGTGCGGCGCAGGCTCAACAGCCATCCCGGCAGCAGGTGCTCGGCCACGGTGAGGCTCGCCGAAAGTCGCAGCCGCGCCTGCCGGTCGGCGCGCAGGGTCAGCACGCCGTCGGCGAGTGCGTGCGCGGCGTCGATGACGCCGTGCGACCAGGCGACGACCGCCTCGCCGGCGGGGGTGAGCAGGCTTCCCCGCCGGGAGCGCACCAGCAGGGACACGCCGAGGCGGCGCTCCAGCTTCGCCAGCCGCGCGCTCGCGCTGGGCTGGGTGATCCCGTGCGCCTGCGCCGCGCGCCCGACGCTGCCGGTCTCGGCGACGGAGACCAGGAGGTCGAGCGCCGGCAGGTCGTTCATCCAGGGCGGCAGCGGCATCGTGCGCAGTCTGTCACAGCCGCCCTCCGGCCGGGCCGTCATCCGGTGAGCAGGTGCTGCAGCCCGAGGCTGGTCGCGCTGACCGCGACCCAGAGGATGAGGCCGAGCAGCAGCGGCCGGACACCGGCCCGGCGCATGGCCGCCACGTCGGCGGACAGGCCCACCCCGGCGAGGGCGATCGCGATGCACAGCAGCGCCAGCCGGTGCAGCGCCTCCTGCCCCCCGGCCGGGATCAGGCCGCCGGTGTTCAGCGCGGCGACGCCGAGGAACGCGATCAGGAACCACGGGACGAGGGAGGCCGCCAGACGCGCCTTCGACGTCTGCACGGGCTCCTCACGGCGGCGCGTCCAGGCGGTCACGGCGAGCACCACCGGAATGATCATCAGCGTCCGGGCCAGCTTGACGACGACCGCGTACCGGTCCGCGTCGCCGCCGAAGGCGCCCGCGGCGGCCACCACCGAGCTGGTGTCGTTGACCGCCGTGCCCGCGAACAGCCCGAACGCGTGCGGGCTCAGGCCGAGCGCGTGGCCGAGCGGCGGGAAGACCAGCACGGCGGCGACGTTGAACACGAAGATCGTCGAGATGGCGTACGCCACGTCGCCGCCCTTCGCCCGCAGCGCGGGGGTGGTGGCCGCGATGGCGGAGGCGCCGCAGATGCCCGTGCCGACACCGATCAGCGTGCGCAGGTCGCCGGACACCCCGAGCCGGCGGCCGGCCAGCCAGGCCAGCAGCAGGCACACCGCCAGGGTGCCGAGCATGACCGGCAGCGACCCCGCGCCGACGTGCAGCACCTCGCCGAGCGACAGCTGGGCACCCAGCAGCACGACGGACATCTGCAGGACCGGCCCCTTGGCCAGGTCCAGCCCCGGTCGCAACGCCTCGGACCGGCGCCGGGCCAGCGGGCTCAGCAGCACTCCGGCGACGACGGCGAAGACCGGCGCGCCCAGCACGGGCACCCGCGCGCCGAGCGCGGCCGCGGCCGCACCGAGCACGACGGCCGCACCGAGCCCGGCGGCGTGCACCGGCACGCGACGCCCACGAGCCTCAGCAAGAACGATCACCAACTCAGGCTCCGGCCCGGCGGAACGCTCCGGTAGCGGCCGATCCGGAACCACGGTCATAGACATCGCCTATGACCTCGCCGGTACACCGGCCGCGTCGAGGTTGCCGGTAGCAGGCACGGTCATCGATACTTGGGTTTCCGCCGCCTTGTCATTGGAGCACCCCATGCCGAGCTGCCGGCCCCTGGCTGCCGTCCTGTCCGCCGTCGTGCTCGCGACGCTGACCACCACCGTGGCGACCGTCGCGACACCGTCCCAGGCCGCCACCGCCGGGCCGAAGACCGTCATCGCCAACCTGTTCGAGTGGAACTGGACCTCGGTCGCGTCCGAGTGCACTTCGTTCCTCGGGCCGCGCGGCTACGGCTACGTCCAGGTCTCCCCGCCGCAGGAGCACGTGCGGGGGCAGGAGTGGTGGGTCGCGTACCAGCCGGTCAGCTACCGCATCGAGTCACGCAAGGGCACCCGGGCGCAGTTCCAGTCGATGGTCAGCGCCTGCCACGCCGCCGGGGTCAAGGTCATCGTCGACGCGGTCGTGAACCACATGGCCAACACCGACAAGAGCGGCCCGGGCTGGGCCGGATCCGCCTGGACGCACTACGACTACCCCGGCACGTACCAGACCCAGGACTTCCATCACTGCGGGCGCAACGGCAACGACGACATCGTCAACTACAACGACCGCTACGAGGTGCAGAACTGCGAGCTGGCGAACCTGGCCGACCTCGACACCGGCGCCACCTATGTGCGTGACCGGCTCGCCGGCTACCTCAACGACCTGCTGTCGCTGGGCGTCGACGGCTTCCGGATGGACGCCAGCAAGCACATGCCCGCCGCCGACATCGCCGCGCTGAAGGCCAGGCTGTCCCGGTCCGTGTACATGGTGCAGGAGGTCATCTACGGCGCGGGCGAGCCGATCACCCCGCAGGAGTACACCGGCAACGGCGACGTGCACGAGTTCCGGTACGGCAAGGACCTCGCCCGCGTGTTCCGCAACGAGCGGCTCGCGTACCTCTCCAACTTCGGCGAAGGCTGGGGGTACATCCCGAGCAACGTCGCCAACGTGTTCGTCGACAACCACGACACCCAGCGCGACGTCCCCGGCACCCTGACCTACCGCGACAACGGCATCTACGCCCTGGCCAACGCGTTCATGCTGGCGTGGCCGTACGGCTCCCCCACGGTGATGTCCAGCTACGAGTTCACCGACCGCAACCAGGGCCCGCCGTCGGACGCGTCCGGGCGCACCAACAACAGCACCTGCTTCACCGGCGGCTGGCGATGCGAGCACCGCTGGCAGGCCATCGCCAACATGGTCGCCTTCCGCAACGCCGTCACCGGCACCGGCGTCGTCAACTGGTACGACAACGGCTTCCAGCACATCGCGTTCGGCCGTGGCAGCGCCGGCTACATCACCATCAACGACGAGGACTTCGCGGTCACCGGCCGCTCGTACCGCACGAACATGCCCGCCGGCCGCTACTGCGACGTCATCCACGGCGAGAAGAGCGGCACCACCTGCACCGGCCCGGTCATCACCGTCGACGCGACCGGCTGGTTCCGCACGGACGTCGCCGCCCACGACGCCGTCGCCATCCACACCGGCGCCCGCATCTCCTGAAGGAACTGCCTCAGTCCGACTCGCCCCGCCATACCTCGGCGAACCGGACACCCTGCTCCGAGTCCAACGCCTCGACCAGCTGCCGCGCGCAGAACATGGGTCCGTTCGGCACCTGGGGAATCCGGAATGCGACGGTGTCCGCAATCTCGGCGCCCTTGAACGCAGATCCGCACGGTGCACGACAAGCTCGCCGAGTGGTACGCCGGCAAGGGCGGCGCCTACCGGGCGCCCGCGCCGGTGACCGGCCTCGCCGACCACGACGGGTTCTGGCCGGTCCTGACCACGGCACCCGGCCGTTACCTGACCAACGACCTGACGGCGCTGTACACGTCGCCGGACGGGCTGCACTGGACCCGGCTGCCGGTGGCGGTGCCGCCCGGCTGAGGCCCCGGCCCCCGACCCCGCCCGGCCGGACCCCGCGGTCCGGCCGGGTTCACGTGCGCGGCCGGGTTCACGTGCGCGGGCGGCCGATGGCCGTCAGCGTGGCGCCGGTCAGGACCGAGGCGACGCCGAGCAGCAGCATCCAGGTCAGGGCGAGGCCGGTCACCGGCAGGCCGGCGCCCGCCGCCTGGACCGTCACCGTGAACGCCAGCGTGTGTGTCACGCCCGACCGGTCCACGCCCAGCGCCACCACCGTGTGCTCGCCGCTCGCCAGGCTCGCCGGCACCGTCACCGGCTGGTGCACGTCGCCTTGCGCGTCGGCCACCGCCGTGGCCAGGAGCGCCGGCGCCGAATAGATCGCGATGGTGACCGTCGAGTGCGGGGCGAAGCCGTGACCGACGACGGTGACCTGCTGGCCCGGGGTGGCGGTGTGGATGTCGCCCTGGTCGGTGGTGAGGGTCGCGTCGGGGGCCGGGGTGCTGGCCGGCACGGGTGGCGACGTCGCGGTCGCCGCGTTGGTGACCGCCGGCGCCGAGTCGCGGCCGAAGGTGCCCTCCGCGACGATCTTCACGGTGTACGAGGTGCCCGCGACCGCGCCCAGCACACAACTGGTGTCGGTGGCCTCGGCGTGGCACGTGGCGGGTCCCGGGTCCGCGGTCAGCAGGTAGCCGCCGATGCCTGAGCCGGCCGCGGGCGGGGTCCACTGCACGGTGATCGAGGCGACGCCGCCGGTCGCGGTCGCCGTCGGGGCGTCCGGTGCGGCGCTCGGCGTCGCGGTGACCGGCTGGCTCGGGTCCGAGTCCACGGCTCCCGACGCGTACACCTTGATCGTGTAGGCGGTGGCGTTGGTCAGGCCGTGGATGACGCAGGTGAGGGCCGGGGCGGTGGCCCGGCAGTCCGACGCCGGGGTGCTGGAGCCGGCCGGGTACGCGGCCGCGTGGTAGGTGTCCGCGGTCGCGGGCAGGCCGGCGGTCCACGTGACGGTGACCTGCCCGTCGCCCGCCTCCGCGCTCGTGATGGTGGGGATGCCCGGCGCGGCGACCACGGTGGACGGGGCCGACCCGTCGGACGGGCTGCCCGTGCCGGCGGCGTTCACCGCGGTCACCCGGGCCCGGTAGCCGGCGCCGGTGTCGAGGCCGCTGACGTCGCACGGGCTCGCGGTGGGGCCGGCACAGTCGCCGCTGGTGACGGCGGTGTACGCGCCGCCGTCCTTCGAGAGTTCGACGGTGAAGCGCGCCGCGGGTGTGGCGCTGCTGGTCGGGTAGGTCCACGCGACGCGCAGCTTGCGGTCGCCGGCGACGGTCAGCACCGGTGTGCCGGGCGCCAGCGGGCCGGCGACGGCGGTGACCTCGGCCGACGGGACGGACTGGTTGCCTTCCATGGCCGACGCCACGGCGGAGATCTTGAACCGGTACGCCTGGCCGGGGGTCAGGCCGGTGACGGTGCACGGGCTGCTCACCGGCGTGCCGGCACACGTGCCCGAGCCGGCCGCGGTGTACGGGCCGCCGCTGGACACGTACACCTTGAACCCGGTGACGCTGCCGGACGGGCCGGTCCAGGCCACGGTGACGGTGCCCGACCCGGTGACCGTGACAGCGCCCGGTGTCGGCGCCGACGGTGCGGCCACGGCGGTGACGGCGGTCGACGGGTCCGACGCGGGCCCGCTGCCGGCGGCGTTGACCGCCACGATCTTGAACTGGTAGCTGCCGCCGCCGGTGAGGCCGGTGACGGTGCAGCCGCTGGTGACGGTGCCGGCCGCGCAGGTGCCGGCGGTGGCCGCGGTGTACGAGCCGCCGCCGAGCGACACCAGCACCTGGAAGTTGGTCGTGGGCCCGCTCGCGGTGGCCGGGTCGGTCCAGGTGACGGTGAGGGTGCCGTCGCCGGTCACGGAGGCCGCGGCGCCGGTCGGGGCGGCCGGCGGGCCGATGGCGGTGATGCTGACCGGGCTCGACGGCGAACCTTCCGCGCCGCTCAGCACGCTGGCGACGGTGAAGTAGTAGACCGTTCCCGGGGTGAGGCCGCCGACCGTGCAGGAGGTGCCGGTGACGCCGGAGCAGTCGCCGGAGGTCACGGCGGCGTACGACCCGCCGCTGGTGAGGCTCTGGTAGACGACGTAGGAGTCGGCGCCACCGCTGGGCGCGTCCCAGTCGAGCGCGACGTTGCCGGTGCCCGCGGCGACCTCGGCGGTCACGTTGTCGGGCTCGGGCGGGCCGAGGGTGGTGAAGGAGATCGAGCCCGCACCGTAGTTGTCGTCGCTGGCGAAGGTGGACGGCGAGTCCTCCCGGGCCGGGTCGACGTAGCTGCTCCCGCCGCCGCCCGGGCCGCCCTCGGCCGACGGGTTGGCGGTGGCGCCGCCTCCCCCGCCGCCGTAGTAGCCGCCGCCACCGCCGCTGCCGCTCTTCGAGCCGCTCGGGCCGCCGTTGCCGCCGTAGCCGAGGGTGCCCGCGCCACCCGGGGACGCGGCGCCGAATGCCGCGCCGCCCGCGCCGCCGGCGCTCTGGGTGCCGCCACCGCCCGGGGACGCGAAGCCGCTGCCCGCCGTGTTCGACGGGAAGGCCGGCGACGGGGGCTTGCCGCCACCGCCGCCGGGATAGACCGTCCCGCCGCCGCCACCGCCGGCGATCACGGTGCGGTCGCTCAACCCGCAGGAGTCCGTGGCGGCGCAGGTACCTTGGCGGATGTCGGAGGCGTCGCCGCCGGCGCCGCCGCCTGGCGCGGACAGGCCGCCACCGTTCCAGCCCGCGGTGCCGCCGACCATGACCTGGATCTTGTTGCCCAGCCCGGCGGGCGTCGTGATGACGGCGGTGACGGTGCCGCCGCCACCGCCCACACCGCCGCCGCCCTGGGAGCCCTTCACCACGACCTGCAGCTTCGTGGTGCCGGCCGGGATGGTGTACGTCTGCACCGCGCCCGTATAGGTGAACGTCGTGGTGGCGGCGTAGGCCGGCGTCGCCGAGAAGGCAACGAGACCGCCCGTTCCGAGCGCGGCAGCCAGGACAGCCGCAGCCTGTCGGACGAATTTCATGCACCACTCCAGACACCTAAGGTAATCGCACAGTAACGCTACGCATCCACCCGGGAGGCCCTTCGGCACAATCCGGGCGTCATCACGACGGGGTCGAACGGCGAGCAGGGCGGGCGTCGACGCCCCGGACCGCCTGGCGCGGCGGCACCGGCACGGCTGGCACGATGTGCTCGTGACCGGCCGGGAGCTACGGGAAGCGGGGTACCTCCTGCTCGGCGCCGTCTTCGGGGTGTTCTGGGCGGCGCTGGTCGGTTCGCTGTACCTGTCGGGCATCGTCACCCGGTTCGCGCCGGTGACCGTGGTGCTGCTGCTCGCCGCCCACCTGTTGCTGCGGCCGATCGGGCGGTTCGAGCGGCTCCTGGCCCGGGTCCTGCTGGGGCAGGACGTGGCGGCGCCGGCGCCGGTCGGGTTCCGGCGCGCTGTGTATCCGCGGCACCCGCGGTGGCGCCGGTTGGTCGACCCGTGGCGGTGGACGGCCGCGGCGGTCCGCGACCCGCACAGCTGGCGGGTGCTGGCGTGGACGCTGGTCCGTGCTGTCAGCGGGCCGCTCGGCGCCGCCGTCGTGCTGCTGTACGCCGCCTCGCCGCTGCTCGTGCTCTGGCCGCTGGTCGCGCTGGCCGACCGGATGAGCGACCGGATCGAGGTCGGGGCTGCCGGGACGGCCTGGTCGCTGCTCGGCCCGGTCGCGTTCGTCGCGGCGGTGCCGGTGCTGCGCGGCTCGCTGCGGGCCCTCGCGGGATGGCACCGCCGCCTCGCGGTCTGGGCGCTCGGCCCCGGCCGTAAGGAGGTCGAGGCCGCCGTGCTGGCCCGCGCCGTACGGGCCGAGGAACAGGTACGCATCGACCAGGAGCTGCACGACAGCATCGGCCATCTCCTGTCCATGATCGTGGTGCAGGCCGGGGCGGGTGCGCACGTGTTCGACCGTGACCCCGCCTTCGCCCGGGCCGCGCTCGCCACGATCGAGGAACGCGGGCGGGCCGCCCTCGGCGAGCTGGACCGCATCATCGCCGGCATCCGCGGGCACGGGCCCGACGCCCTCGCGCCGCTGCCGGGCGCCGGGGACCTCACCGCGCTGCTGGACGGCGCGGCCGGCGCCGGTCTGCGGGTGCGGTCCCGGATCCGGCTCGGGCCGCTGCCGCCGGTCGTCGGCCGCGGCGTGTACCGGGTGCTGCAGGAGGCGCTCACCAACGCCGCCAAGCACGCCCCCGGCGGCGACGTGGACGTCGACCTCGCCGCGGACGAGCGGATCGTGGCCCTGTCGGTCGTCAACCCGCTCCGGGAATCGTCGCCGGCCGCCGGGACGGGGCTCGGCCTGGCGTCGATCCGCGACCGGGTCGCGCTGCTCGGCGGGCACGCAACGGCCGGACGCACCACCGAGGGCGGGTTCGCGGTCCGCGCCGTCGTGCCGCTGGGCGCCGCCCTGCCCGACGGGGCCGCCGCCTGCCGCCTCACCGCCGGGTGCGACTGCCTGGGCTGCGCGCTGCACCGTACGGTGTGGCGATGAGGATCGCCATCGTCGACGACGATCCGCTCGTCCGGATCGGGCTGCGGGCCATCCTGGCCTCCGAGCCCGGGTGGGAGGTCGTCGCCGAGGCCGGCGACGGGGACACCGCGGTCGCGATCGCCGCCGCCGATCCCGCGCCCGACCTGCTCCTCATGGACGTGCGGATGCCCGGCACCGACGGGATCGAGGCGACCCGCCGCATCACCGCCGGCGGCACGACGGTGCGGGTGCTGGTGCTGACGACGTTCGAGGTCGACGAGTACGTGTACCGGGCGCTGCGCGCCGGCGCCAGCGGGTTCGTGCTGAAACGGACCCCGCCCGCACGGCTGATCGAGGCCGCGCGGGTGGTCGGCACCGGCGAGTCGCTGCTGTTCCCCGCCTCGACCCGCGGCATCATCGAACGCTTCGCCACCCCCTCCGGCGCGGGCCTGCCGGAGGTGTCCGAACGCGAACGGGACGTCCTGCGCCTGCTGGCCCGCGGCCTGTCCAACGCCGAGATCGCCACCGAACTGTTCCTGTCCGTGCAGACCGTCAAGTCGCACGTGGCGACGCTGCTGGCGAAGCTCGGCGTCCGCGACCGCACCCAGGCCGTCGTCGCCGCCTACGAGTCCGGCTTCGTCACCCCCGGGCAGTGAACTGATTCCCTCCAGAGGACCAGCCAGGTTCCCTCCGCGGAGGGTACGACCGCCGAGCCGCCCCACATACCGTCAGAACCGCCGCGCACCGGCGCGGCACTGACGCGGAAAGGCGGCCCACCACCGTGACCGGGACGACCCTGCTCCCCGACCAGACGACCCGCCGTGACCGGGCCGTCCTGCTCTCCACCCTCTGGATCTTCGCGGTGCTCAACTACCTGTACTGCGACGTCCTCGGCCACATGGACTCAGCCGTGCTGACCGACCTGCTCGACGGCGAGGTCGACGGCATGCGCATCAGCCCGGGGTTCCTCCTCGGCGCCGGCTTCCTCATGCAGCTGCCGATCTGGATGGTGCTGCTGTCACGGGTACTGCCGCAACGGGCCGCACGCTGGGCCAACATCGCCGCCGGCGCCGTGATGACCCTCGTCCAGGCGGTCTCCCTCGCCGTCGGCACCCCCGCGACGTACTACGTCCTGTACAGCGTCGTGGAGATCGGCTGCACCGCGTTCATCGTCTGGTACGCATGGACGTGGCGCACGGCTTGAGCGTGCGGGTTGACCCGGCACGCCATCATGATCGGCGTGACGGGCCCGGACCACTCCCCTGACCGCTACCTGACGCTGTTCGGCGGGCTCGACGCCGGCCTGCCGGCGCTCGACGCCGACCCGCTGCTGGCCGGCGTCGACGACCTCGCCCCGCTGCGGACCCTCGCCGTCGGCCTCGCCGCCGCCGGCCGCCACCGCGACCTGCGCCGCCTGCTGCTCACCGGCACGCTCGTCAACGTCTGGTTCGAGGCGCACGAGGCCCACGACGACGTGGAAGGTTTCCTCGCCGACGTCGACCTCGCCCGCCGGCACGCCGCCGCGGAGACCGACGCCGCACTCGCCGACGGCGGCCAGGCACGGTCACTCGTCGACGAGGTGTGGCTGGGCCTGGTCGCGGCGAGCGTCCACAGCCGCCGCGACCGCGCCTCCACGGAGGTCGCGGCCCGGCTGCGCGCGGCCGGGATCGGCACCGTCGACCGGCTGGCGCGCCACGAGACACCCCGCCGGGTGGACTACTGGCTCAAGCAGGGGCGTGCCAGCGGCGGGCGCTACCAGGTGCGGATCGTCGTGCACTTGCTGCCGGACGTCCCATCCGGCGACCGCCCGGCCCTGATCGCCGACACCCTCGAGCACACGCTCGCGTTCCGGCTCCCCGTGCCTGACCCCGACCGGCTGTGGGACGACGAGAACTACTGGCGCGGCGCCGCGATCGCCGACCTGGCCCCGCACCTGGGTCCGGGCCAGGCCTCGGCCGCGCTGAACGCCCTCGCCACCGTCGAGAACCCCTACTTCTACGAGGCCCTGGCGTGGGCCGCGCTCGTGCCGGTACTACCACCCGACCGACGCGACGAGGTCATCGCCCGGGCACTGTCGGTGGCCGCCACGATCTTCAGCGCCGGGCACCGCGGCGAGGCTCTCGCGGCCGTCGCCCCGCACCTGGACGCCGCGCAACTGCGGCGGGCCGTCGAGGCGGCCGCCGACTTCGACTGGCTCTACCAGGCCGACGCGCTGACGCCGCTCGTGCCGCACCTGCCCGCCGAGCATCTTGCCGGGGTGCTCGCGTTCGCCGTCGGCCACCCTTTCGAGACTCCCCGGGCCGCGCTGCTCGCAGCCCTTGCCCCGCGGCTGCCGGACCGGCTGCTGCCGCACGCGTTCGCCGCCGCCAAGGCCTTGACGTACCCGGAGCCGCGCGCCGAGGCCCTGACCGCGCTCGTGCCGCACCTGCCGGAAACGGTCCGCGCTGCCGCCGTCCGGCGAGCTTTGGACGCCGCCGCCACCAGCCCGGGGTGGCAGCGCGTCCGCACCCTGGCCGGCCTCGCCGCCCACCTGCCGGACCGGCTGACCGACCGGGCCCTCGACATCGCTGCGGCCATCGCCGACGAACAGGAGCGCGCGGCCGCCCTCGCCGGGCTCGCCCCGCACCTGCCGGCCCGCCACGTCGACGCCGCGCTGGCCGCGGCGACCGCGATCCACGACGAGGTGCACCGCGCCCACGGGCTGGAGGCCCTGGTCGCCCACCTGCCGGCCGATCGGGCCGCCCAGGGCCTCGCCACCGTGCCGACCCTGCACAGCCCGGCGCTGCGCGCCCGGGTCTGGACCGCGCTGGCGCCACGCCTCCCGGCCGGCATGCGCGCGGTGATCCTCCGCCGCGCGGTGGCCGCCGCCACGGCCGTCGGCGACCACGACTGGCGGGCCCGCGCCCTGACCGCACTCGCCCCGACCGCTCTCCGCCGGGCAACCGGCGCCCCAGACCGAGACCCCGGCGCCCGCGGCCAGGAACACGGCGGCTCCGGCCGCGACGACGTGACGGCGGATGGGGTGTTGGACGCCGTGCGCGGCATCGTGTCGGCCTCGGCGCGGGCACAGGCGCTCGTCGGGGTCACGCCGCATCTGCCCCCGGACCGACTCGGCGACGTGCTCGACATCGCCGCGACGATCACCGACCCGCGGGTCCGGGCGGAGGCCCTCGCCGGGCTCGCGCCGCATCTGCCCGCGCAGCAGTGCCGGGACGCCGTCGCCGTGGCGGCCCTCGCCGCGGACCGGGGCGCGCGGGGGCAGGCGTTGGCGGGCCTCACTCCGTATCTGCCCGAAGACGACCGCGCCACCGCCCTCGACCTCACGCTCGACATCGCCGAGGCCGAACCGAAGCACCGGGCCCGGATCCTCGTCGCCCTCGGGCACGCGACGGCGGCAGGCACGTTGCCGCCGCACGTGGCAGACCGGGCGCTGCGACTCGCCGCCGCGGTCGTCAACCACTACCAACGGGCGGACGCCCTGGCCGCACTCGCGCCGCACAGCCGGGACGCGCAGCCGGGCCCGCCCGCCGCGGCCGCCGGCACCCCCACCGAACAGGCGGACCTGCTCGACCGGGCAGTCGACAGCGCACTGCTCATCGACGACGAGCACTCCCGGGCCCGGGAGCTCGGCCGCCTCGCACCGCGCCTGCCCGCGCACCGCCGCGACCATGTGCTGCGGGCGGCGACCGGGATGTCCGGCGCGTACCCGCGGGCTCTCGCCCTGACCTGGCTCGCGCCCCACCTGCCGGCACCCGCCCGCGACGCCGCCGTCGCCGGCGCTCTCGCGGCCGCGGCCGAGGTCGACGACCTCAAACTCCGGGTGAGTGCCCTCAGCCGGCTGCTGCCCGTCCTTCCGGAGCACCAGCGCGTCGAGACCGGCGCCCAGGCCTTGGACGCCGCCGAGGCGATCGCCACCGAACCAGACACCGTCCGCGCTCGGGCAGGGCAGCCCGGACAGGCCCGGGCAAACGCCGTCGCCGAGATCGCCCCGCACCTGCCGGCGGCGCTGCTGCCCCGGGCCGCCACCGTGGCGGCCGGCACCGCCGGCGACCCACACAGCGACCACGCCGCGCACACGATGCTGGCGGTCGCCCACCGGGCCCGCCAGTGTCTCGACGCACAACCCGGTGCCGCGACCGCCCGGACCGCCGTGCTCGTCCTGCGGACCGGCCTCGACGCCCAGGACCGGCGCATCGGCCTCGCCGCCATCACCGGCCTCGCCGGAGCCATCGAGACGCTCGCCGGGACCAGCCCCGCGGCGGCCGTTCTCGGTACCGCCGCATGGTGGGCCTGACCGCCCAGCGACTCCAGCTGCGGTCGGGCGTCGCCGTCGCGGTCCGCCAGCTTCGCCGCCAGGTAGATGTCGTCGAACTGCTGGGCGAGCTGCCGGCGTGCCTGCTCAGCGCCGCTTCCGAAGCGTTCACGTCGGTCCTCCTCGCAATGGGCGTACACGGTTGCGGGGAGGACGGCCGCCGGGGTCAGGCAGATACGCCGGGTCGGCTTTGCGTCACAGAGGGCGGGAACGACATCACCCACGGTAAAGGGGGGCGACGACGTCGCGGTCACCGTGCTTCCGGCAGCGACGGATCCGTGGCACGCTGACGGCGGAGGTGGGTGCCGTGGTCGCTGACCGGATGCGCTGGCGCAGACGGATCGAGCAACTGGACCCGGCGCGCGACCACGAGGAGATCTACCGGATCTCCGCCGGTCACGAGTTCCCCTGGGACTACACGAGGGCGCTCGAGTTCGCGTTGTTCCGCACGTACTGCGTGCCGTCGATCTCGGCCCTGCTCGACGCGACCGGCGAGTTCCGGGACCGGCCGCAGCGCCGCTACGACGACACGCAGCTGCTCATGGCGGAGTTGGCCGCGCACGGTTACGACTCGCCTCGAGGCAGGGAGGCGCTGCGGGTCATCAACCGCGCCCACGGCCGGTACGCCATCGACAACGACGACATGCGGTATGTGCTGGCCACGTTCGTCTACGACCCGATCGACTGGCTGGACCGCTTCGGCTGGCGGCCGCTCACCGAGCACGAGCGCCTCGCCGCGTTCCACTTCTACCGCCAGGTCGGGCTGCGCATGGCGATCCGCGACGTCCCGTCGGACTTCGAGGAGTTCCGGGCGTTCAAGCGCGACTACGAGGCGGCCAACTTCCGCTACAGCGACGCCAACGCCCGGGTCGGGCAGTACACGGTCGGGCTGTTCGCGAGCTGGTTCCCGGCGCCGCTGCGGCCGATGGCCCGCCTGGGGGTCCGCGCGATGCTGGACCCGCCGATGCTCGCCGCGTTCGGCTTCCGCCCCGCCCCACGCTGGCTGACCGCCCTGTCCGGGGCGACGCTGCGGGCTCGGGCGGCGGCGGTGCGGCTGCTCCTGCCGCCCCGGCGGGTGTCGAAGCTGGGAACGTCACCCCGCAACCGCACCTACCCGGGCTACCCGACCGGGTACCGCCCGGCCGACCTCGGCGCCCCCGCCCCGCCGGCGTCGCTGGACGAGCGGTGGCTGCGCCGGGACCCGGCACCCGAGCCGCAGTAGCGGCTCGCCGCCGCACTTGCCGTGGCGGCCCGCACCCGTTCAGTCCTCCGGTCCCGGGAACAACCCGGGGATGACCGCCTCGCGCGAGTAGTCGGCGAGGAAGCCGAAGATCTCGGCGTCAGCACTGGTGCAGCGGACCCTGTCGTTGCGCTGCCGCGCGTCGCGCATCTTTGGCAGCCCGCGTGCCGTCGTCCCGGCTTCGAATGCGGTTGCCGGACGGGCGGAGCGCGGTTACTCTCTACGGCGTACAGAGAAACTGATCCAGGGAGTGACGTTGTCCGACCAGAGCCCGATCACCAGCGCCGCCTACACGACCGAGGACGAGGACGTCACGCGGCTGCTGGACTGGTTCACCGCCTACGACGCGCTCGCCGAGCGGGGTGACGTCGAGCGCATGGCCGACGTCGCGCTGTTCCCGCTGACGGTGACGACGAACGACTCGGCCGGCGAGTGCGTGACCCAGCAGTGGGACCGCGCCACGTTCATCCAGGCGATGGGCGCCGCCGTCGGCGAGCCGCGGCCGCGGCTGGACAACCACCGCCGGCCCGTGTTCCTCAACGCCGACCTGGCGGTCGTCGTCACCGACAGCACGGTCACCACCGGCGAGCAGGTGCAGCACATGCGATACGTCGACGTGATGGCCAAGACGGGCGGCGAGTGGCGCTTCACCAGCATGATCCAGGCCGGCTGGGGCGACATGCTGCGCGGGGCGTTCAGCGCCTGACCGACGCGCCGGGGCCCCGGTGCCGGAGTGCTGCCTGGGGCCGCGTCTGGGGACGCAAATTAACCTGCGAGGCGATCTACCCTCCCCGGCGCTACCGGTTCAGATATTCGACAACACCGATCGACCTTTCGATCTCCTGGTGCTATCCGGCTCCACTGTTTTACCAGCTTCGCCCGGTCGTCTCGCAGGCAAGTCCCATGCTACGCCCGGCCGGTACCGGCATCGGGTGAGTGAGCGGGTGACTGTAGCGGCCCTCAGTGGTGGAATCCGGTGGCGTCGCCGGCGGTGTGCAGCGGCCCGGGCTGGGCCTCCAGCTCGGGCCGCAGCCGCCGCAGGTCGGCGAGCAGCAGGTCGGCCAGGTCGTGGGTGAAGCCGTTGCGGACCACGACCCGGAGCACGGCGAGATCGGTGCGGTTGGCGGGGAAGGTGTACGCCGGGACCAGCCAGCCGCGTTCGCGCAGCCGCCGGGACACGTCGAACACGTTGAACGCCTCGACGTCGGCGTTGGTGGTGAACGCGAACACCGGCAGCTGGTCACCGCGGGTCAGCAGCCGGAACGGGCCCATGGCGGCGATCTCGCCGGAGAGGTGGAGGGCCACGTCGCGGGACGCCTGCTGGACGGCGCGGAAGCCGGCGCGGCCGAGGCGGAAGAAGGTGTAGTACTGCGCGACGACCTCCGCGCCCGGCCTGGAGAAGTTCAGCGCGAAGGTCGGCATGCTGCCGCCGAGGTAGTTGACGTTGAAGATGAGGTCCTCCGGCAGGGCGTCGCGGTCGCGCCACAGGACCCAGCCGACGCCGGGGTACACCAGGCCGTACTTGTGTCCCGAGGTGTTGATGGAGGCGACCCGCCCGAGCCGGAAGTCCCACTCCAGGTCCGGGTCCAGGAAGGGCGCGATCATCGCCCCGGAGGCGCCGTCGACGTGCAGCGGGATGTCCCATCCGGTGCGCCGCTGCAGGGCGTCGAGCGCCGCCGCGATCTCGGCGACCGGCTCGTAGCTGCCGTCGAACGTCGAGCCGAGGACCGCGACCACGCCGATGGTGTTCTCGTCGCAGTGCGCCACCGCCTCCTGCGCGGTCAGGTGCAGCCGGTCGCCCTCCATCGGCACCAGCCGGGGCTCGACCTCCCAGTAGTTGCAGAACTTCTCCCAGCAGACCTGCACGTTGATGCCCATCACGAGGTTGGGCCGCCGGACCTCGCCGGCCGCGCGCCCGGCCGACCAGCGCCGCTTCAGGGCCAGGCCGGCGAGCATGCACGCCTCGCTGGACCCGGTCGTCGAGCAGCCGACCACGCCGGCCGGGTCCGGGGCGTGCCACAGGTCGGCGAGGATGCTGACGCAGCGGCGCTCGAACTCGGCGGTCTGCGGATACTCGTCCTTGTCGATCATGTTCTTGTCGACGCACTCGGTCATGAGGCGGACCGCCTGCGGCTCCATCCAGGTCGTCACGAACGTGGCGAGGTTCAGCCGGGCGTTGCCGTCGAGCATGAGCTCGTCGTGCACGAGCTGCCAGGCGGTGTCGGCGGGCACCGGATCCTCGGCCAGCGCGTCGCGGGGACCGGACACCTGCTCGGCCAGCGCCGGGTTGGCGACCGTCGCGAACGGGTTGCCGTCCGCGACCGGCGGCCGCCGTTGCTGGCCCGCCCTGTGCAGCACCATCGTCCTACCTCCTGCCAGCCGGCGGCACCCGTCCGCTCGGGAAGCCCGCCTACCCGCTGGCGGGGCCGTGACACGGGGCTGACGGGGACCGCACGGCACGGTTTGCGGGTCCGTCCGGCGGGTAGCCCGCGACCGGCGTACCCGCGAGGGGAGTGACCGGAGATGACGACCCGCACGCTGCCGGACCTGTTCACCTGGCTGGAGCACGCGCGCCTCGCCGGCGACGTGCACTACGACGAGCGGCAACGCTCCTGGCTGGTGCTCGGGCACCCCGAGGTCACGGCGGTGCTCGGCGACCCGCACCGGTTCTCCTCCGACCTGGGTGACCTGCTGCCCCGCCAGGAGGACCTGGAGCTGTTCCGGCGCGGCAACTTCGTCCAGATGGACCCGCCCCGCCACGACTCGCTGCGGCGGCTGGTGAGCCGGGCGTTCACGCCGCGGGTGGTGGCCGGCCTGGCCCCGCGCATCACCACGGTCACCGAGGAACTGCTCGACGAGGTCGCCGATGCGCGGCGGTTCGACCTGGTCGACGACCTGGCGTACCCGCTGCCCGTCATCGTCATCGCCGAGCTGCTCGGCATTCCGGCGGAGGACCGGCCGGTGTTCCGGCGGTGGGCCGACGCGCTGTTCGAGCGGCCCGAGATCGGCCCGGACGATCCGCTGACCCGGATGATGGACGACCAGCGGGTCCGCGCGGTCGCACCGGTGCTGCGGGAGATGAACGAGTACCTCCTGCGGCACGTGCGGGCGCGTCGCGCGGCCCCCGGCGACGACCTCACCAGCGGGCTGGTGCACGCGGAGGCCGACGGCGAACAGCTCGACGACGAGGAGATCATCGGCTTCGTCGGGCTGCTGCTGCTCGCCGGGCACATCACGACGACGGCGACGCTGGGCAACACGGTCGCCACCCTCGACCAGCACCCGGACGCGGCGGCGGCGCTGCGGGCCGACGCGGCGCTCCTGCCGGACGCGATCGAGGAGGTGCTGCGCCTGCGCACCCCGTTCCCGCGCCTGGCCCGGCGGGCCACCACGGACACCGTCGTCGGCGGGGTGACCGTGCCGGAGGGCGACGTCGTCGTCGCCTGGCTGGCCGCCGCCAACCGCGACGCCCGGGTCTTCGCCGACCCGGCGCGCTTCGACATCCGGCGCAACCCGAACCCGCACCTGACCTTCGGGCACGGCATCCACTTCTGCATCGGCGCGCCGCTGGCCCGCCTGGAGGCGCGGATCGCGATGGAGCTGCTGCTGCGGCGGTACCGGACGATGGCCGTCGACACCGAATCGGCGGTGTTCCGCAACCCGTGGGTGATGCTGGCCCCGACGAAGCTGCCGGTGGAGGTCACTCCCGCCTGAGCCCCGGCCCGGTCAGCACCGCCGCACGGATCCCAGCAGCGCGTCGATCTCCTGTTCGTAGGCGACGTCCCCGGTCTCGGCCATGGCGTGGACGAACTGCCCGCCGCCGTCCTCGACGAGCGCCTCCCGCAGGTGCCGGGGCGGGGCGCCGTCGTCCTTCGGGAACACGTGGATCCAGTCGGTCGGCAGCCCGAGCAGCCGCCCGCCGGTCCGGGTCACCGCGTCCTGCGGGAAGGCGGTGTGCACGAGCGACGGCGCGCTGCCCCGGTACACGCTGCCCGCCACGTACGGCCCGTCCAGCGGCGTCAGCCGCCGCAGGCGCAGCACCGCGAACGACAGGCCGAACTCCTGGTAGGCGACCCAACCGGCCGGCGCGTCCAGGGCCAGGACCGGCCGGCCGTCCAGCCCCGCCAGCGTCCTCGTGCCGGCCGCCGCGCCGGGCTTACGCCCGCCCGGGGTGACGGTGGACAGGATCCGCGCGGCGAGCCCGGCCAGACCGTCCGGGTCGCCGGCGGCGTTCGGCGACACGAACAGCTGCACCCGCACGATGCTCGCGTCCCCGGCCCGGACGAACGCGTCCGCGATCGGCACGGCCTGGCGCGTCGTGTCCAGCGGCAGGTACCCGTAGGCCACCGCGTCACCCGGGACCGGGATCGGCACGAGCCGCTGACCGGCGGGCAGCGGCCCGGACGCGAGCGTCGCACCGACGGTCGCCCCGAGATCACCGGCCACCGTCCGGAACAGCTCGGTCGCCAGCAGCACCAGCCGTTCGCCGTCCACGTCGTACACCACCCGGGTCTCGGTCCGCGCCGACGCCGCCACCCCCATCAGCGACTGCGGCCGCGCCTCGACCCGGGCCCCGTCCGGCGGCGCGATTCCCAGCCGCCCGTCCAGCAGCGACAACTCCGGTCCCGCCACGAAGGCTCCGCCGACCCGCCCGAGTGCACCCACGGCTACCGAACCTAGTACCCGGGCGGGCTCTGGTTCTAGGCGATCTGCTTGGCGCTCATCAGCGTCAGGGTGTCCACGGCGCGGTTGGCGAAGCCCCACTCGTTGTCGTACCAGCCGACGACCTTCACGTGCCGACCGTCGACCCTGGTCAGCGCCGAGTCGAAGATGCACGACGCCGGGTCGCCGACGATGTCCGCGCTGACGATGGGGTCCGTGCAGTACGACAGGATGCCCTTGAGCGGACCCTCGGCCGCCTTCCGGTAGGCGTCCAGGACGGCGTCGCGCGTCACCTCCGTCTCGACGGTCGCGTTGAGCTCGACCAGCGAGCCGACCGGGACCGGCACCCGGATCGAGTCGCCGGACAGCCGCCCGGCCAGGCCCGGCAGGACGAGCCCGATCGCCTTGGCGGCGCCGGTGGTGGTCGGCACGATGTTCACCCCGGCGGCACGGGCCCGGCGCGGGTCCCGGTGCGGACCGTCCTGGAGGTTCTGCTCCTGGGTGTAGGCGTGCACGGTGGTCATGAACCCGTGCTCGATCCCGGCCAGCCCGTCGAGCACGGCGGCGAGCGGCGCGAGGGCGTTGGTGGTGCAGGAGGCGTTCGACACGATCGTGTGGCGGTACGGGTCGTACGCCTCGGTGTTCACGCCGTACGCGAGCGTCACGTCGGCCCCTGCCGAGGGCGCGCCGACGAGCACCCGCTCGGCGCCGGCCTCGAGGTGCGCGCGGGCCGCGTCGGCGGCGGTGAACCGGCCGGTGGTCTCGAGCACGATGTCGACGCCCAGCTCGGCCCACGGCAGCTTGAGCGGCTCGCGCTCGGCGAGCGCGTGGATGCGCCGGCCGTCGACGAGCAGGTCGTCGCCGTCGACCGCGACGATGCGCCCGAAGCGCCCGAGTGTGGTGTCGTACTTCAGCAGCTGCGCCAACGCCGCCGGCGCGGCGAGATCGTTGACGGCGACGACCTCGAGGTCGCTGTCGCGTTCGACGATCGCGCGCAGCACGCCACGCCCGATGCGACCGAACCCGTTGATGGCAATTCGTCCTGACATGCGTCAATCGTGCTGGTTTGCGAGGTCAGCCGACAGCGGATGGTTCGCCAGTCTCCGCAAGGATCCCGCCACCCGACCGCGCCGCCGCCGAGCCGTTCGGGCGGGCGAACGTCTTGCGGTACTCGCTCGGCGACGTGCCCAGAATCCGCTGGAAGTGCAGCCGCAGGTTGGACCCGGTCCCGAGCCCGACCCGCGCCGCGACCTGCTCCACCCCGAGCCCGCTGCGCTCCAGCAGCTCCCGCGCCCGGTCCACCCGCGCCCGCAGGATCCACTGCGTCGGCGTGTACCCGGTCTCCTCCACGAACCGCCGCGACAGCGTCCGCGCCGACACGTTCGCGTTGCGGGCCAGGTCCTCGAGCGCGAGCGGCTCGTCGAGCCGTTCGAGGGCCCACTGCCGGGTCGCCGCGAAGTGCTCGCCGACCGCCTCCGGCACGCTGCGCGGGATGTACTGCACCTGTCCCCCGCTGCGGTACGGCGCCGCCACGAGCCGCCGCGCCACGTGATTGGCCAGCGCGACGCCGTGGTCGCGGCGCACGAGATGCAGGCACAGGTCGATCCCGCTGGCCGCCCCGGCCGAGGTGAGCACCTCCCCCTCGTCCACGAACAGCACGTCCTCGTCGACGAGGATCGCCGGATGGCGCCGGGCCAGCTCACGCGTGTAATGCCAGTGCGTGGTGGCCCGCTTGCCGTCCAGCAGCCCGGTCGCGGCGAGCGCGAACGCCCCGGTCGAGATCGCGGCGAGCCGGACCCCGCGCGCGTGGGCGGCGCGGAGCGCCGCGACGACCTCGGCCGGCGGCTCCTCGCGATCCGGGTTGCGGTACCCGGGGATGAACACGGTGTCGGCCGCGTCGAACGCGTCGAGCCCCTCGGCGACGTGGTACGCGAGCCCGTCCCCACCGGCCACCAGCCCCGGCGCGGCCCCGCACACGTGCACCGCGTACGGCATGCTCGGCCGGTTGGTGAACACCTGCGCGGGAATGCCCACGTCGAGCGGCTTGGCCCCGTCGAGCACGAGCACCACGACTCGATGCACCCCGTCGGTCACGGCTGCCCCTCCTCTCACCCGTGCAGCGTCACATCGGCACGGGCCGCCCAGACAGTGGCGGGAAAGCCACGTACCACAAGTTTCTCGCCACCGCGCCGGTCACCGCCGGCCCACCCGCCGGCGCACCGCCGTGGCGAGCGAGGTCAGCGCGCGGGCGGCGGCCCGGCCCGGTCGCCCGTTGAACAGGTGCACGAGGGCGTCGACGGTGCCCAGGCGCAGGCGGCCGTCGGAGAAGATGGCGGCGCCGCGCAGCGGCAGCTCGTTGATGCCGTGCTCGTACATGGCGAGCGCGGCCGGGTCCGCCCGGACGTCGTCGTCGATCGGGGCCATCCGCCACAGGATCGCCTTGAGCAGCCGGCCGGGGCGGGTCGTGCCGACCTCGTCGAGGGTGGACTGGCGGGTGAAGGGGCGCACCGGCCGGGGCCGCGGGACCGGGTGCCCCAGCCGCCGCTCGAACTGCTCGTCGCCGGCGGCGACCAGCGGCGCGCCGGCCGGCTCGGCGGCGGTGCTGACGCCGCCCTCCACCGCGATCGTGACCACGCCGACCACGTCCGCGCTGGACCGCGCCACCTCCAGGTCGTGGGCACCTGACGGGATCCGCCAGCCGGCGACGCGTACGTCGTAGAACGCGAACGCCCTGGCCGCGAGGGTGACGGCGACCGTCCGCCGCTCCCCCGGCTCCAGGTGGACCTTCGCGAACCCGGCGAGCTCGCGGCGGGGGCGGGCGACGACCCCGGTGCGGTCGTGCCGGTAGATCTGCACGACGTCGGCGCCCGGTCGCGGGCCGGTGTTGGTGACGGTCACGGTGACGGTGACGTCGTCACCGGCCTGGACGGTGGCGCGGTCCACGCCGATGCCGTCCCATTCGAAGGTGGTGTAGCTGAGCCCGTGCCCGAACGGGAACAGCGGCTCACGCTGCGCGGTCGTGTGGAACCGGTAGCCGACGTACAGGCCTTCCCGGTACTCGACCTGGTGCGGGTCGCCGGGGAAGTACGGGTCCGCGGCGACGTCCTCCAGCGACGCCGGGAACGACTCGGCCAGCCTCCCGGACGGTTCGATGTCGCCGTAGAGCACGTCGGCGAGGGCCGCGCCACCGGCCTGACCGCCGAGGTAGGACTCGACGATCGCCGCCGGGGCGTCCTTCCACGGCATGAGCACCGGCGCGCCGTTGGACAGCGCGACGACGGTGCGCGGGTTGGCCGCGCAGACGGCCGCGACGAGGCCATCATGCTGCGCGGGCAGCGCGAGGTCGGTGCGGTCGAACCCTTCGCTCTCCTTGGCCGGCGGAAGCCCGACCATGACGACGGCGACGTCGGCGGCGCGGGCGGCGGCGACGGCCTCGGCGATCAGGCCGGGTTCGGGGCGCGCGTGGACGGGGTCGTACCCGGGCGCGTAGGTGACGGTCACGCCGCGGCGGGTCAGCTCGTCCAGGGCGGTGCTGATCCGGGTCGGGGCGACCTGCGAGCTGCCGCTGCCCTGGTACCGGGGATGCTCGGCGAACGCGCCGATCAGCGCGACCGAGCGGCCGGGGTCCAGCGGCAGGATGCCGTCGTTGGTGAGCAGCACGGTGCCTTCGGCGGCGGCGCGGCGGGCCAGGGCGTCGTGGTCGTCGACGGGGATCGCGGGACCCCGGGTCCGCGCCGACCTCGCCACCAGGTCGAGCACCCGCTGGGCGGACCCGGTGACCAGCTCGTCGGGGAGCCGCCCGGACGTGACCGCCTCCTCGACCTCACGGTCGAACAGGCCGTGGCTGCCGGGCATCTCCAGGTCCATGCCGGCGGCGACGGCGGCGACCCGGTCGTTGGTGGCGGCCCAGTCGCTCACCACGAGGCCGTCGAAGCCCCACTCGTCGCGCAGGATGCCGGTGAGCAGGCGGTGGTGCTGGGTCGCCGGGTGGCCGTTGACGTTGTTGTACGCCGCCATGACCAGCCACGGCCGGGCGGCCCTCACCGCGTGCTCGAAGCCGGACAGGTACAGCTCGCGCAGGGTCCGCTCGTCGACGACCGCGTCGACGACGAACCGGTGGGACTCCTGGTTGTTGACCGCGAAGTGCTTGAGGCAGGCCCCGACCCCGTGCTGCTGCAGGCCGGTCACCATCGCCGCGGCGAGCCGGCCGCTGAGCAGCGGGTCCTCGGAGAAGTACTCGAAGTTGCGGCCGCACAGCGGGTGCCGCTTGATGTTCAGGCCCGGGCCGAGCACCACGTCGACGCCCAGGGCCCGCGCCTCGACGGCGAGGGCCTGCCCGATCCGCTCCGCCAGGTCCTCGTCCCAGGCGCTGGCGATGGTCACCGCCGTCGGGAAGCACGTGGACCGTTCGCTGCCGGTGACGCCGAGATGGTCGCCGGCGTCGGCCTGGAACCGCAGGCCGTGCGGCCCGTCGCTCAGCACGGCGGCCGGCACGCCGGCCTCGGGCAGCGCCCGGGTCCGCCAGACGTCACCGCCGGACAGCAGGCGGATCCGTTGCGCGAGGGTCAGCGCGGCGGCACGGGGCAGCACGGTCATGGACGCTCCAGGCATGGTCGTTCGAGCGGCGGGCGCGTCCAGCATGCCCTCCGCACCGCGCGGCGACGATCCGGGCCCCGACAAACGCCCAGCGGCGGCTGCGATTCAGCATCTGCGATACATTGCGCCGAGCGGGCCTGACGCCCGCGGTGCCCGGCCCTGCCGGTCACCGCCGCAGCAGCCGGGCGATCCACCCGTCACGGGCCCGCACGGCCTGGCGGGCCATCGGCGACCGCGGGACGAGCTGGTCCCAGCCGTGCGTGCCGCCCGGCCACACGTGCAGCTCCGCGACACCGCCGTCGGCCCAGATCCGGGTGGCGAAGGCGACGTCCTCGTCCCGGAAGACCTCGGCCGAGCCCACGTCGATGAACGTCGCCGGCAGGCCCGCGAGGCTGGTCGCGCGGCCGGGTGCCGCATAGATCGACACGTCCCCGGTGCCCCGGCGGTCGCCGAGCAGGGCGGTCCAGCCGGTGCGGATGCTGCCCCGGTCCCAGGCGCCGACACCGTCGAACTGCCGCATCGACACCGTCTGGTCCCGGTCGTCGAGCATCGGGCAGATCAGCATCTGCCCGAGCGGCGCCGGTCCCCCTCGGTCGCGGGCCAGCAGCGCCACGCCGGCCGCCAGGCCACCGCCGGCGCTGGCCCCGACGAGCACGATCCGGGCCGGATCGGCACCGAGCTCGGCGGCGTGCCCGGCGACCCAGAGCAGCGCCGCGTAGCAGTCCTCCACCGGGACCGGGTCCGGGTGCTCGGGGGCGAGCCGGTAGTCGACGGTCACGGCCACCGCACCGTGCTCGACCACCCAGGGCAGCACGGCGGACATGCCGGCGAAGCGGTCCCCCAGCATCATGCCGCCGCCGTGGAAGTGCAGCACCACCGGCGCCGGTCCATCCACAGTGGACCCGCGGAACACCGACACCCGCAGGGCCGCGCCCTGATGGCCCGCGATGGTCAGGTCCCGCCGGTCGACCGGGAACGCCGAGAGGTCCTCCGGCACGGCGCTCGCGCGACGCCCGGCGATCTGGTCCGCGGTCACCGGGACCAGGGTGCCGTCGGCGCGCATCCGCTCCAGCACCGTGTCGACGGCAGGGTCGAACGGAGGCCGCCCGAGCGGGGCCGGCGTCATCGGTCGGTCACCTCGGCGAACCTGCTGGTGATCCAGGCCGGATCGGTGATCGCGGTGCCGACGACCACGGCGGCCGCGCCCGCGTCCAGGGCCTGCCGGACGTGCTCGGGCCGGTGGTAGCGCCCTTCGGCGACGACCGGCACCGACGCCACCTCGGCCGCCAGCTCGCGCACGAGGGCGAGGTCGGGGCCGGTGAGCTGCCTGCTGTGCGGGGTGTACCCCGACAGCGTGGTGGCGATGAGGTCCGCGCCGCAGGCGGCCGCCGCGACCCCTTCATCCACTGTGGACACATCGGCCATGACGAGGCCGCCGGCGTCGTGCACCGCCCGGACTGTGTCACGCAGGGAAGCGCCGTCCGGGCGGGGACGGGCCGTGGCGTCGGTCGCCACGACGTCCGCCCCGGCCGCCAGCACCTCCAGCGCGTCGGCGACGGTCGGCGTGATGAACACGCCGCTGTCGCCGCGCTTCGTCAGCCCGATGACCGGCACCGTGACGGCGTCGGCGACGGCACGGACATCGGCCAGGCCACCGACCCCGCCGCACCGCACGGCGGTGGCACCGCCGAGCACGGCGGCCTCGGCGAGGCGGCGGATCGTGGCCGTGTCCCGCAGCGGATGCACGGGACCGGCCTGGCACGACACGACGAGTCCACCGCGGATCGCCGTCATGAGATCGGTGAGGTTCATGTTGCTCCTGTACGGATGGCGAGAGGTTCAGCGGTGCGCGGCAGCGGCCGTGCGGGCCAGGTGCGCCGCCCCCAGCAGCACGGTGTCGGCGCCGGTGGCCGGCACGAGGACGGGCACGGACCGCAGCGGCGGGAGCGCCTCCTCGCGGAATGCCTCGCCGACGGCGCCGCTGAACTCGGCGACGTTGAGCGCGACACCGCCGCCGAGGGTCACCGCGTCGACGTCCACGGCGGCGACCAGGCCGGCCAGGGCACGGCCGAGCAGGCGCCCCGCGCCGCGGACCACGATGTCCGCGACCCGGTCGCCCGCGCGCAGCCGCGCCACGACCTCGGTGAGCGGCAGCGCGTCGACGCCCAGCTGCCGCGCGTACACCGCGGCGATGGCCGGACCCGCGACCGCCGCCTCGAGATGGTCCATGCGCCCGCAGCCGCACGGGATCGCGCCGCGCACGGGGACGAGCAGATGCGCCAGCTCCCCGGTGCTGGCGTGCGGGCCCGCCACCGCGGCACCGTGCCGCAGCAGGGCGCCGCCGACACCGGTGCCGATCGAGACGTGCAGGACGTCCCGGAACGGCGCGACCGCCGGGTCCCGCGCCACGCCCATCGCGGCGACGCGCACGTCGTTGGCGACGGCGGTCCGCAGGCCTGTGCGGGCGGTCAGCTCGGCGCTCACCGCGGTCCCGGCCCAGCCGGGCACGATGTCGGTGGCCGAGCGGACCGTCCCGGTCGCCGGGTCGATGACGCCGGGGGCGCCGACGCCGGCGGCGCCCACCTCGACCCCCCACCGCTCGGCGTGCCCACGCATCTCCCGGACGAGCCGCGCCGTGGCGTCGAGGATCGCCGGGCCGCCGCTCGGTGTGCCGACCTGGATGCGTTCCAGGACCCGGTCGGTGTCCTCGACCAGCCCCGCCGCGATCTTCGTGCCGCCGATGTCGACCGCGATCCACGCACGGCGCCGGCCAGTGGTTCCTCCGGTCACAGCAGGCCCGTCGCCACCAGCGTGCGCCGCACGGCGTCGATCTCGGCGTCGTCGAGCTGGATCTGCGGCGGCGCGGTGACCGCGTGGTCGATGACGCCGCGCAGCCGCAGGGCCGCCTTGAACGCGCCCAGCGCCGAGGATCCGCGGCCCATCCGCGCCGGCGAGCCCACGTGCACGATCCGCATCAGCCGCAGCAGCCGCTCCTGCTCGCGGGCCGCGAGGTCCCACTCGCCGGCCACCGCGTGCCGGTAGAGCGTCGCGTACCCGTGCGGATCGACGTTGCCCAGGCCGGGCACCACCCCGTCGGCGCCCATCCGCAGCGCGTTGTCGACGGTCAGCTCCGAGCCGGTGAGCACGCTGAACGTGGACAGCCCGGCGTCGTCGCGCGCGGTGAGCAGGTCCCGCAGCCCGGCGTCGTCGCCGGTGGAGTCCTTGAGCCCGGCGAGGACCCCGTCGGCGGCGAGCCGCAGGAGCATCTGCGGGTCGAGCCGGGTGTGCACCGACACCGGCAGGTCGTAGGCGTACACCGGGGTCTGGCACTGCTCGGCGACGCGCCGCAGGTGCAGCTCGACCTCCGCCGGGTGGGTCCGCGTGTAGAACGGCGCGGTGACGACGATGCCGGCGCAGCCGGCGCGCACGGCCCGGTGCGCGTGGTCGAGCACCCGCAGGGTCGTCATGTCGATGACCCCGACCAGCACCGGCACCTGCCCGGCGACGTGCCGCACGACCGCGTCGACGACCGTGGCGCGGTGCCGGTCCGGCAGGAACGCCACCTCGCTGGAGGAGCCGAGCACGAACAACCCGTCCACGCCGCCGGCCAGCTGGAAGTCGACCAGGCGCAGCAGCGACGCGACGTCCACCTCCAGATCCGGGGTGAGCGGGGTGCACACCGGCGGCACCACGCCGGTCAGGCCCCTGGGCACCGTGGATCCCGCGGTGGCCGCCGCGCCGGTCGTGGAGGTGATGGTGCTGGTCATACGTGCTCCTCAGTGGATCGATCGGCACCGTCCGCCGGGCCGGCGGCGTGGCGCGGATCCGAGTCGTCGGTGACAGGGTGGTAGCAGCGGTACCGCTGGGCCGGGTCGGCGCTGTCCTCGGCGTAGGACGGCATCGCGGTGGCGCACGTGTCGGTGGCGCGCCAGCACCGCGTGCGGAAGGGACATCCCGACGGCGGGCGCACCGCCGACGGGACCGGGCCGGTCAGCGGGATCGGACGCATCGGTCGCAGCAGCCCGGGTGTCGCGGAGAACAGCGCCTGCGTGTACGGGTGTCGCCCCCGCTCGATGCGCGCGACCGGCAGCTCCTCGACCACGCGGCCGAGGTACATGGTGACGATCCGGTCCGACACGCGCCGGACCGTCTGCAGGTCGTGCGACACGAACACCATGGCGAGCCCGAGCCGCTCGCGCAGATCCATGAGCAGGTTGAGGATCTGCGCCCGCACCGACACGTCCAGCGCGGAGGTCGGCTCGTCGGCGACGAGCAGCGCCGGCTCCAGGGCGAGCGCGCGGGCGATCGCCACCCGCTGCCGCTGACCGCCGGACAGGTGCGCGGGCAGCGCGTCGCGGGCCGAGGACGGCAGGCCGACGAGGTGCAGCAGCTCCCCGACGCGCTGCTGCCGTTCCCGCGGGCTGCGCCACCGCTGCACGTCCAGCGGATCGGCGATGATCCGCTCGACGGGCAGGCGGCGGTTGAGCGACGTCGACGGGTCCTGGAAGACCATGCCGACGGTCCGGCCGATGTGCCGGCGACGCTCGGTGCTGCCCAGCCGCCAGATGTCGCGGCCGCCGAGCGTGACCGTGCCCGCGGTCGGCCGCTGCAGGCCGACGAGGACCTTCACCAGGGTCGACTTGCCGCATCCGGACTCGCCGACGACGCCGACCGTCTCGCCGGGCGCGACGGTGACGTCCGCGCCGGTGAGGGCGTGCACGCGGTCGCGGTTGAGCAGCGAGCCGCCGGGCGCCCGGTGCTCGACGCTGACCTCACGCAGCTCCGCCAGGCTCCCCAGGTTCACGGGGGACGGTGCAGTCATTGGGCAGCCACCTTCACATCGTTGTCGCGTGGTGCCGGGTGGTGGCAGGCCGCCAGGTGACCGTTGATCTCGGCGAGCACCGGGCGCTGCCGGTCGCAGCGCTCGGTCGCGCTCGGGCAGCGGTCGGCGAAGCGGCAACCGGCCGGGAAGTCCGCGGGTGAGGGCACCGTGCCACTGATCTGCACCAGCCTCGGGGCCTGCGACTCCAGCGACAGCACCGAGCCCAGCAGCCCACGGGTGTAGTGATGGGCCGGCGCGGCCAGGACGGCCGCGGTGGCGCCGTGCTCGACGATGTGCCCGCCGTACATCACCGCGATCCGGTCGCAGACGTCGCTGACCAGTGCCAGGTCGTGCGAGACGAGGACGAGCGCGAAGCCGAGCTCGGCACGCAGCCGCAGCAGCAGCTCGATGACCTGCGCCTGGACGGTGACGTCCAGCGCGGTGGTCGGCTCGTCCGCGACGACCAGCTTCGGGTCGCGGGCCAGCGCCATCGCGATGACGACGCGCTGCCGCTGCCCGCCTGACAGCTCGTGCGGGTAGGACGACAGTGTCCGGGCGGGATCCAGCCCGACGAGCGTCATCAGCTCCGGCGCCGTGCGCGTGCCGCCGCGGCGGATGACCTGCTTGAGCTGCGACCGGACGGTCATCGACGGGTTGAGCGCCGACAACGCGTCCTGGTAGATCATCGCGACCTGCCGGCCGGTCACGGCCCGCCGGGCGGCGCCGCGCAGGGTGAGCAGGTCGGTGCCGGCGAAGTCGACGGTGCCGCCGACCCGGGCGCCGCGCGGCTGCAGGCCCATCAGCGTCAGCGCGGTGAGCGACTTGCCGCAACCGGACTCGCCGATGAGCCCGAGCACCTCGCCGGGGCGCACGTCGAAGCTCACCCCGTCGACGATGTCGACGCCGTTGTGGCTGCCGGGGAAGCCGACGCGGAGATCGCGCACGGACAGCACGGGCGCCGCGGTGACCGGCGGGCGGGCCGCGGCGGCGATCCGGGCCGCCGCCTCGGCCAGGCCCGGCAGGGCGACGGGCGTGCGGTCACCGGCGACCGCCTTGTCCAGCGGCTCGCCGGACCCGCCGCGGCGCCGGCCGGCCGGTGCCGCCCAGGCGTCGGAGATGCCCTCCGCCAGGATGTTCAGGCTCAGCACGGTCAGCAGGATCAGCAGGCCGGGGAAGAAGGTCGCCCACCAGCCCTTGCTGGCCAGTAGCTGCTGCCCGTAGGCGATGACGCTGCCCCAGGACGACGGGCCCGCCTCCGGCTGCAGACCGCCGCCGATGAACGACAGCGACGCCTCGAAGACGATCGCGTTGGCCACCATGATCGTCGCGTACACCAGGATCGGCGCCGCGCAGTTGCGGGCGACGTGCCGCACGACGATGTGCCAGCGCCCGGCGCCGATCACCCGCTCGGCGGCGACGTAGTCCTCGTGGTACTGGGCGGCGACGTTGGCCCGGACCAGCCGCGCGATCTGCGGGGTGAAGACGAACCCGATGGCGCCGACGAGGACCGGGAGGCTGTCGTTGCCGTACGCGACGACCAGGATCGCGGCGAGCACGATGGTGGGGAACGCCATCACGACGTCCAGCACCCGCATGATGATCTCGTCGACGGCGCGCCGGCTGGTGGCCGCGACCGCGCCGAGGATCGCCCCGGCGAGCAACGCCAGCCCAGCGGAGCAGAAGCCGACGATCAGCGAGCGCCGGGTGCCGGCGACCAGGCGGGAGAAGATGTCCCGGCCGAGCCGGTCGACGCCGAACCAGAAGTCACCGTTCGGGCCGGTCGACGGCGCGGCGAGGGCGACCTGCGTCGGGTCGTGCCGGACGAGCCACGGCGCGGCGACCCCGACCGCGACGACCACCAGCAGCAGGCCGAGGCAGATCCTGGCCGGCAGCGGCAGCCGGCGGACACCGGACCCGACGGCCTGGATGGCATGGACGGCCCGCGCGATCATGCCTGTGCTCCTCGGAGTCGGGGGTTCGCCGCCAGGTACAGCAGGTCGACGACGAGGTTCACGATGACGAAGCCGAGCGCGATGACGATCACCAGTCCCCGGGCCAGGCCGATGTCGTTCTGCTGCACCGCGCTCATGATCTGCGTGCCCATGCCCGGCAGCGTGAAGATGGCCTCGATGATGATCGCGCCACCGATCAGGTAGCCGACCTGCAGACCGAGGACGGTCATCGGGGTCAGCAGGGCGTTGCGCAGCACGTTGCGGCCGACCACCACGATCGGTGGCAGCCCGGCGCCGATCGCGGTGCGCACGTAGTCCTTGTCGAGCTCCTCCACCATCGAGGTGCGCACGACCCGGGCCAGCGCGCATCCGACCGGCACGGCCAGGGCGACGGCGGGCAGGATCATGTGCTGCAGCCAGCCGTTGAACGACTCCGACGGTGGCACGTAGTGCCCGCTCGGCAGCGACCCGCCGCCGATCGTCGACAGCTGCTGGATGAGCAGGATCGCCAGCCAGAACGACGGGATGGAGATGCCCGCCATCGACAGCAGCCGGGTGAGCTGGTCGGGCCAGCGGTCCCGGTAGAGCGCTCCGGTCAGTCCGAGCACGA
This sequence comes from Dactylosporangium sp. CA-152071, assembly GCF_050936335.1. Classification (NCBI taxonomy): domain Bacteria; kingdom Bacillati; phylum Actinomycetota; class Actinomycetes; order Micromonosporales; family Micromonosporaceae; genus Dactylosporangium; species Dactylosporangium sp. CA-152071. The sequence continues at coordinate 1,792,677 of NZ_JBNJMZ010000002.1, forward strand.
GGGCCACCACGATCGCGCCGAGGACGCCGAGGAAGGTCAGCTGCAACGTGACGGGCAGCGCCTCGGAGATCACCGAGCTGATCGGCACGTTGAGGGAGAAGGTGTTGCCGAGGTCGCCCTGCAGCAGCGACCACAGGTAGTCCAGGTAGCGCACCAGCAGCGGCCGGTCCAGGCCGTTGGCCTTGTTGAACGCGTCGATCTGCTCCGCCGTCGCCTGGTTGCCCAGCACGGAGATCGCCGCGTTGTTCGGTGACAGCGCCATGACGAGAAAGATGAACAGGATGATGCCGAGCATCAGCGGGACGAGCGCCGAGAGCCGGCGCAGGACGATGCCGAGGATTGCGTTCACCCGCCGCTCCTTCCGTTGTCGGGGTGCGCCGCCGGGGTCACAGCCGGACTGGGATCACCGGTCCGGCCGGCGTCCGGCGGCATTCGCTCAAACCTCAGGGGGCGAGGCTTCACGCCCGCGACGTGTTGAGGAAGTACAGGCCGGTGGTCGAGGCGCCCTGGAAGTTCTTGAGCTTCTTGGGGTCGTGCGCGGTCACCATCTTGACGTGGAACACCGGGTACAGCGGGACCTCGTCGGCGATGATGTCCAGCGCCTGCTTCCAGATCGCCTTCTGCTCGGCGCCGGAGGCCTTCGCGGCCGACTCGATGAGCTGCGCGCACTGCTTGGCCTGGTCGTTGGTCCAGCGGTGCCGGTCCTTGGTCCACGTCTGGTTGAGGTAGAACCAGCGCAGCAGCAGGTCCACGTCCGGGCCGAAGGTCGTCGGGTCGCCTGAGGCGGCGAGGACCCGGAAGTTCGGGCCCGGCACGACGGTGCCGTAGATCGCCGAGGACGGCATGGTGTTGAGCGTGGCGTTCACCCCGATCGCCTTCCAGGCGTCGATGACGATGGGGGCGCTGTCCTTGATGAACGCGGCGTCGGTAGTGTGCAGCTCGAACGACAGGTTGCTCGCGCCCGCCGCCGCGAGGAGGCTCTTGGCCTTGTCCGGGTCGTAGTTGTAGACGGTGCCGGCCTGCTGGTAGCCGGCGTTGCCCGCGTCGAGGTAGCTCGTCGCCGCCGTGCCGTAGCCCTGGAGCGCGGTCTTGATGACCTTGTCCTTGTCGATGGCGTAGTGCAGCGCCTGGCGCACCCGCTTGTCGCTGAAGGGCGCGGCCGTGCAGTTGAACATCAGGAACATGTGGTTGAAGGCCTGCTTCTCCTCGACCTTGCGGTCGCCGCCGCTGAGCGCCTTGACGTCGAGGTAGGGCACGGCCTCGATCGCCTGGGAGGAGCCGCCCCGCAGATCGTTGAGCCGGGCGGTGCCGTCCGAGCTGGTCCGCAGCGTGATCTTCTCGACCTTCGCCGGGCGCGAGCCGTTGTAGGCGGCGTTGATGCCCATCACGACGCCGGCGGTGGCGTTGGCGCTGACCACGGTGAACGGGCCCGAGCCGGTCGGTGCGGTGTCGAACGCCTTGGACGCCGCGGCGTCACCGGTCTTCGCCTTCGGCACGATCTTGATGACCGCGATCCGCTGCGGGAACAGGCTGAACGGGTGCTTGAGGGTGAACTCCGCGGTGCGCGGGTCCTTGGCGGTGACCTTGTCGAGGAAGGTGATGAAGCCCGCCATGAGCGCCTTGTTGGCCGGGTCCATCGCCCGCTGGAACGACCACGCCACGTCCTCGGCGGTCACCGGCGTGCCGTCGGAGAACTTCGCGCCCTCCCGCAGGGTCACCGTCCAGGTCAGGCCGTCGGCGCTGGGCGTCGGCTGCGCGCCGGCCAGGGCCAGGTACGGCTCGCGCGTGATCGGGTCGAGGTCGATCAGCGCCTCGAAGACGTGCTGGTTCACCGCCGTGGCCACCGCGCTGGAGGCGTTCATCGGATCGAACGCGCTGGACAGGGTGAAGGCGAGCGTGGCCTCGATCGTCTTGCCGGCCGGGCCGCCGTCGCCGCTGGTGGTGGTGCCCTCGCCGTCACCGCAGGCGCCGAGGCCGGCGGTGATGGCGGTCGCCGCGCCGAGGACTCCCGTGTACCGCAGAAGGTCGCGCCGCGACACGCCTTCGAGGGTGTTCTTCATGCCTACTCCCGAGGTTGTAAGACATCGTATGTCTGATCAATGTGAGCGGTACGCTAGAAGCCTGCCAGGGCTGAGTCAAGACCGCGGCGAGAACCATCTGTAACGGATGCGCAACATCGATGCCGGCGGACCGCCGCGCCGACACGCGCCGTCCGACGAACCGGACGGCCGCCGCCGAAGACGCAACATGCCTGGTGGCAGCGTGCATCACCGGCCGCGCGCCGATCCGCCCGCGGCCACGACAGGACAGCGCGACGCACCCACCGGACGGCGGAAACATCACGCTGCGTATTCATTCTCTCGGACGATAGCGCGCACCGGGACCGGCGCGGACCGGCACGGCGACCGCCGCGGTCAGCCCGGGCCGGCGGCGGCGATCCGCCGGCGGACCGGCGCGTAGTGCTGCACCACGGCAGCGGCGAACGCGTCCACGTCACGCCGGCGGGCGGCCTCCACCATCGCCCGGTGCGCGGCCATGGCCTCGGCGTCCTCCTGCGGGCTGGACATGCCCAGGTACGGCGCGACGATGGCGTGCACGTCCCAGAAGGCGGTGGTGAGCTGGCTGACGAGGTGGTTGCCCAGCGGCTCCATGAGCAGCCGGTGGAAGTGGCGATCGGCCTCGATCTGCGGCGCGCTGCCGGGCGCGCACCGCTCCAGCTCCGACGCAGCACGCTCGAGGCTGGCCACGTGCGCCTCGTCGAGCCGCTCGATGATCCGCCCGGCCATGCCTTCCTCGAACAACTGCCGGACCTCCACCAGGTCGAGCAGCGCCCGCACATCATCCCCGGGGCTGAGCAGGCCGCGGAACGCCAGGCTCTCCACCAGCGACGACAGCGACAGCCGGCCGACGAAGGTGCCCGAGCCGTGCCGCACCTCGACGATGTCCAGCGCGGCGAGGGTCTTGACCGCCTCCCGCAGGCTGGAGCGGCTCGCGTTGAGCGCCTCGCACAGTTCAGCCTCGGTCGGCAGCGAGTCGCCGGGCCTGAGCCGGTTGTCGATGATGTACGTCTTGATGCGGTCCGTCACCGCCTGCCGCAGTGGCGTGCGGTCCGGACGGACCGGTTTGATGTCCGTGCGCATGAGAGCTGACCCTCCCTGAACCCGTACCCGAGGGCACCTCTGACATGACATCAGACATCATACGCCTGACATTCCGCAACCCTCGCCGGGCAGCAACGGATGTCTGATGTCGGACGCTTTGTTAGCATGGCCAGCACTTCTGGCAGCGGACGATCGGAAACGCCATGCGCACGGACATCAAGCCGGTACGGGCCAACCGCGCGCTGCTGCGGCACGCGGTCACCGAGCAGATCAAGACGTACATCATCGAGAACCGCCTGAAGCCCGGCGACTCCCTGCCCACCGAGGCCGAGCTGTGCGAGGCGCTCAACGCGAGCCGGTCCAGCCTGCGGGAGGCGATCAAGACGCTCGCCGCGCTGGACATCGTCGAGGTGCGGCACGGCTTCGGCATGTTCGTCGGCCGGCTGTCGCTGTCGTCCCTGGTGGAGAGCCTCACGTTCCGCGGTCTGCTCAGCCCCGAGGACGACTTCCAGGTCCTGCTCGACCTCATCGAGGTGCGCCAGCTCTTCGAGCAGGGCATGGCCGGCAGGATCATCGAGCGGTTCGACGAGGGGCAGCTGGCCGAGCTCGACCGCCTGGTCGACCAGCTCGATGCGGGCGGCACCGGCGAGGCGCTCGTGGAGACCGACCGCGCATTCCACGACCTGCTCATGCAGCCGCTGGGCAACCAGCTGATCGCCCAGCTCAACGGCGCGTTCTGGGACGTGTACACGATCGTCGCGCCGTATCTGGGCATCGCCAACCGCGAGGAGAAGGCCGACACCGTCTCGGCGCATCGGGCCATGGTCGAGGCGGTCCGCCGGCGCGACGCGGCGTCCTTCGCCGCCGCCGTGGTGGCGCACTACGCCCCGGTCCGCCAGCGGATCGCCGCCGCCACCCGGACCGCGGCGGAGCACCCCCAGCACTGACCCAGCCCTGACCGACCGAAGAGGCCGCCGGACGCATCCGGCGGCCTCTTCGGCATCCCGGCGCCACCTCGCGTTGCGCGACCTCGCTCCCTGACCTCCTTGACGCGGTATCCACGTCACCCTATGGTCGTCGGACATCGTATGTCCGATGACCTCAACCCCCGTGGTCATGCATCCGAAGGAGCCGATGTGACGCATCCGAGAGCCTTGATCCGAGCCGCGACGGCGGTGATCGCGGCGCTGACCCTCACCGCCGTGCTGCCGGCCGCCTCCGCCCAGGCCGCCGCACCCGCCGGCGTCATCGCGGTGGCCGGCGCCGACTGCGCCGCCAGCCGGTTGACGCTGAACCTCGTCAACACCAGCACCGCCGCACAGACATACACGGTCACCTGGCCCGGGCGGTCCGGCTCGCCGTGGACGCGCACGGTCCCCGCCGGCGGGTCCTTCCTGCACTACTGGACCCTCGCCCCTGGCACCGCGTACGACCTGCGCACCACCACCCCGACCGGGCTGGACACCACGGCCGCCGGGATCTTCCACTGCGGCACCGGCATGTCCGCGCTGGCCAGCATGGACTGCACCGCCGGCCGGCTGCAGCTCACGCTGGAGAACCGGACCGGCGCCGCGAAGACGTTCACCACCACGTGGCCCGGGCGGTCCGGCTCGCCGTGGACCACGACGGTGGCGGCGGGCGGCAACGCGCAGCTGTACTGGACCGTCCCGGCGGGCACCGCGTACGCGCTGCGCACCACCGCGACCGGGTTCGACCTGACGAACCAGGGCACCGCGACCTGCGGCCTCGCCGCCGGTACCCCCGCGATGAACGCGGTCACGGTGCTGACCACCCAGAGCGTGATCCGCGGCCTCAACGGACCGAACGGCACCTACGACGGCACCGTCGCCTCCGTGCGCATCCCCGGCATGGCCGTGACGAACAACGGCACCGTGATCGCCGTCGCCGACGCCCGCGTCAACGGCAGCTACGACCTCGGCGGCGGCGACAACAACATCCAGATCGCCATGATGCGCAGCACCGACGGCGGCGCCAGCTTCGAGCAGCCGCGCATCATCCACCACGCGGCCACCGTCACCGAGGGGGTCGGCGACCCCAGCGTGCTGGTCGACCGCACCACCGGCGCCGTCTACGTCTTCTTCACCTACTCCCCCAGGCCCGGGATCAGCTACTGGTCGGCCGGCTCGGGCGTCAACACCGCCACCGATCCCAACAGCCTGCACCTGCGCTACATCAAGAGCACCGACCACGGCGCGACCTGGGGCGCACCCGTCGAGCTCAACCCGCAGGCGAAGGACCCCGCGTGGAAGCAGGTCTTCTTCTCCTCCGGCCACGGCATCCAGACCAGTTCGGGACGGCTGATCCAGCCCATCTCCTACCGTGACGCGAACGGCGTCAGCAACGCCGGCAACGTGTACAGCGACGACCACGGCGCGACGTGGCGGCGGGGCGGCTCGGCCGGCGCAGTCATCAACGAGAGCAAGGCCGTCGAGCGCGGTACCGGCGCCGTGGTGCAGAACATGCGGCACGACAGCGTCCGCAGCCGCTACTACTCGACGTCCACCGACGGCGGTGTCACCTTCGGTGCCGCGACGGCGAGCAGCCTGCTGCCCGACCCGGGTTGCAACGCCGACGAGATGAGCTACCTGCGCCCCTCCGACGTCGGGTCGAACGGCGCGCCGGCCCGCACGGGCACCGTGCTGTTCAGCAACAACGCGAGCTCGAGCGCCCGCAACAACCTCACCGTGCGGCTGTCCACCGACAACGGGGCGACGTGGCCGACCCGGGCGCTGCTCAAGCCCGGCGCCGCCGGCTACTCCACGATGGCAGTGCTGGCGAACGGACAGGTCGCGGACCTGTACGAGATCGGCAACACCGGCGGCATCGTCTTCACCCGGTTCTCCCTGGACTGGGTGCGCGGCGCCTGACCCACCGCATGACACCGCGGCGGGCACGTCCGACCTGGACGCGCCCGCCGCGGCGGCCGTGGTGGCCCGGCTACCGTAGGCGCACGGCGTAGGTCAGGTGCGTCGCCCTCGGGGAGGGCTCCGAGCGGACCTGCTCCAGGGCCACGCGGGCCGCGTCCACGCCCTCGAACAAGCGGATCCCGGAGCCGAACAGCACGGGCGACAACGCGATCGAGCACTCGTCGACCAGGCCGGCGTTCACGTACTGCAGGATCGTCTCGGCGCCGCCGGCGATGCGGACGTCGCGGTCGCCGGCCGCCGCGCGGGCCTGGTCGAGCGCGGGCTCGATGCCGTCGTTGACGAAGTGGAACGTGGTCCCGCCCGGCCGCTCCCAGGGGTCACGCTTCTCGTGCGTCACGACGAAGACCGGCGTGTGGAACGGCGCCTCCTCCGGCCACATCCGCTCGCCGGCGTCGAACATGCGCTTGCCCATCACGCTCGCGCCGGTGCGCTCGAACGTCTCCCGCACGATGTCGTTGTCGCGCCCTTCCTCGCCGCCGGCGCCCAGGTGGAGGTTCTCCCGGAAGAACCGTTGCGGGAAGATCCACCGCTGCAGCTCCATCCACTGCCGCCCCATCAGCTCGCCGGCGGACGCGGGCGCGACGAACCCGTCCAGCGACATCGACACGCTGAAGAACACCTTCCCGGCCATCAGCCCTCCGCCCCCTTCCGAACGGTCTCGGTGACGTAGGCAGCCAGGTTGCCCAGGGTCTGCCGGCCGCCCTCGATCGCGTGGTACTTCTCGACCGCCTCGTCGCGCAGTTCCTTCGTGGGGAACACCGTGCGCATCTCGACCCGGGTCGCCGCGCCGTCCGGCTCGAACGTCAGGACCGACTCGAAGGCGTTCGGGTCGTCGCGGGACTCACCGTGCAGCATCGCGATCCGCTCCGGCGGGACGATCCCGGTCCAGGTGATCCACTCGGAGTAATCGGTCCCGTCCGGGCCGCGCATCACGAAGTCCCAGACCCCGCCCTCGCGGAACTCGAAGGACCGCGTGGTGGTGGTGAACCCGTCCGGGCCCCACCACCGCGACAGGTGCCGGACCTCCGTGAACGCCTCGAACACCAGCTCCCGCGGGGCGTCGATGATCCGGGAGATCACCACCTCCCGGTCGGCCGTCGCCGGCTCCGCCCCCGCCTCTTGCCCTGCCACTGCCATCGATCAATCCCCTTGCCGTGTCTGCTTGAGCTCCTGCACGTAGGTGTCGAGCCGGTCGAAGCTCTCGTTCCAGAACTGCTCGAACCCGCCGACCCACTCGTGGATCGGCCGCAGCCCGCGGGCGTCCAGGCCGTAGAGGCGCTGCTTGCCCACCTCGCGGACCCGCACCAGCCCCACCTCCCGGAGCACCCGCAGGTGCTTGGACGCCCCCGGCTGGCTCATCCCCAGCTCCCGGGCCAGGTCGGTCACCGGCCGCTCACCCGCCCGCAGCAGCGCCAGGATGTCCCGGCGCTGCGGCTCGGCGATCGCGTTGAACGTGTCCGACGTCGTCGCTGCTCGTGCCACGGCGGTAATCATATTCCGATAACGGCATGCGTCAAGCCCGACCGCTGCCCTGCCCGGCCGGGGCCGCGGTGGGCAGCTGGGGTCAGGGGCGGCCGAGCACCAGGGAGGTGGCCTCGTCCGGGACCACGTCGGCGGGCAGTGGCGTGATGCGGCGGACCGCGCCGTCGAGGCCGAGCAGGACCACGCCGTCGGGGCGCGCCACGGCCAGCTCGTCCGCGCCCGTCCAGTACACGGTGCGCGCGTCGTCCTGCAGGGTGAGCACGGGCTGCCGGGTCGACAGGTCGATCACGGCGGCCTGCCGACCCTGGGCAGCGACGACGAACCTGCCGTCCGGCGACCACGAACGGCGGCCCGGGACCGCGCCCGGCACGGTGTCGCCGACGCGCGCGCCGGTCGCCACCGAGTACACGGCCGTGCCGTCGTCGATGAGCTTCTGGGTCAGCTCGGTGCCGTTGGATCGCCAGCCGGGCGCGCACTGCTCCAGGCACACGATGTTGGGGCCGACCTTCCTCGCGGTGGCCGCGGCGACGTCGGCGACCGCCATCTGGATGCTGTCCGGTTCGGTGCCGTTCGTCGCGTACACCACCTGCGTGCCGTCCGGCGACCAGTCCGGTGTGGCGCTGACGATCTTCGGCCCGGTGACCCAGCGGACCTTGCCGGTGCCGACGTTCAGGATGCCCACGGACTGGCCGTCGACCACGGCCGCGAGGTCGCCGGACGGCGCGGGACGGACGGTGCTGTACTGGACGGTGAGGTAGCTGCCCTTGCTCCGGTTCAGGACCAGGGTGCCGTTGTGCACCGGCGCGGCCACGATGACGAGACCACCGCCGACGTCCACCGGGCCTGCCGAGAACGCCGGCGTCGGGCCCGGCGTGGGCGGGGCGCTGGGGGTCGCCGGCTGGGAGGCCGGCTGGGTCGTCGGCTGCGCCGGCGCCGAGCTCGCGACCGCACCGGGCGTGATCGGAGCCGCCGTGTCGTCGGGCAGCACGGCGTAGGGGATCGCGAGCGCGCCGACCGCCGCCACCCCGGCCAGCCCGACCAGCGCGCGGCGCCGCCACAGCAGCCGCCGGTACCGGCGCACCGCCGGTCCGGCGAGGTCGACCGGCTTGGCCTCGTCCACCAGATCCTCGAGCGCACCCCGCAGCGCGGTGTCGAAGGGGTTGTTCACAGCGGTACTCCATCCAGGGTCGGGGAACTGGCGGCGGCGCTGCGCAGCTTGGACAGCGCCCGCGACGTCAAGCTGGCGACGGTGCCGGTCGAGCAGCCGAGCAGGTCGGCGACCTGCTGCTCCGTCATGTCGTCGAGATAGCGCAGCACGATGACGGCCCGCTGCCGCGGGGTCAGCACCCGCAGCGCCTCGCGGAGCACCAGCCGCAGATCGGAGCGCTCGCTCGGGTCGGCGATGGCCTCCTCGGGCGGCGTGGCCATCAACGTCTCCGGCCGGCGGCTGCGGTGCCGCCACCCGGAGACCCAGTCGCGGTACACGATCCGCTTGACGTATGGCTCGGGCTGGTCGGTGATGCTCGACCACTTCATGAGCGCCTTGGCCAGCGCTCCCTGCAGCAGATCCTCTGCGGTGTGTTGCGCACCGGTCAGCGCGTACGCGAACCGGAACAGCGCGTGACTGCGTTGCTCCACGAACTCGGTGAACTCGTACTTGGTCACTGCATCCACGTAGTGCACCTCCGCCGCTACATACGCCGCGCACCGGCGGAACCTTGCCGCTCCCGGCGACAATTTTCCGCCCGTCCGGGCCAGGCGGCCGGTCGCCGGCATCCGAACAGCGCGGCCGGTTCGCCGATCCGTCGGCGAGGTCCGCCAGCCGTGCCCGCTGCCCGGCGGGATCTATCTGTCCGCGTATCGCTTCCGTACGCTGAGCGACATGTCGGCGCCGCGGTTGCTCTCGTTCGTGCGAGGCGCGCCGTCCCTGGATCTCATCGACGTCGCCGGGCTCAAGGCGGCCGCGGTACGGGCGTTCGAGATGGACCCGGCCGGTATGACCGCGTACGGGAACTCGACCGGCTACCTTCCGCTGCGCCAGTGGATCGCCCGGCAGCACGGCGTCCCGCCCGGCCAGGTCCTCGTCACCAACGGTTCGCTGCAGGCCGACTCGCTGCTGTTCGAGCATCTCGTCCGCCCCGGCGACGACGTCGTGGTGGAGAAGCCGACCTACGACCGGGTGCTGCTGCGGCTGCGCGGACTCGGCGCCAAGGTCCATCAGGTCACGCTCGACAAGGACGGCCTCGACGTCGACGAGCTGCGCCACCTCCTCGACGGAGGATTGCGGCCGAGGCTCGCGTACGTCATCCCGACCTTCCAGAATCCGTCGGGCATGACGCTGTCAGAGCCGAGGCGGGCGACCCTGCTGGAGCTCGCGGCCGAGTTCGGGTTCACCGTCGTCGAGGACGACCCGTACGCACGGATCCGGTTCCGGGGCGCATCGCTGCCCGATCTGCTGTCGCGGGACACGGGGGGCGTCGTCGTGCACGTCGGCTCGTTCACGAAGACGGTCTGTCCCGGTGTCCGGGTCGGCTACCTGATCGGTCCGGAGGGCCTGGTCGAGGCCATCGCACAGCGCGCCACGAACCAGTACCTGTCCCCGAGCATGGTGTCGCAGGGCATCGTGTACCAGTTCTGCGCCTACGGTGGCCTCGACCGGTCGGTTGACGTCGCGCGTACCGCGCTGCGGCAGCGGGCGGCGACCCTTGCCTCGTCCCTGCACAAGCTCATCCCCGAGGCCAGGTTCACCGAGCCCGACGGGGGCTACTTCATGTGGGTGGAGCTGCCCGACGGCATCGACGCCGGCAGGCTTTGGCAGGAAGGGCTGCAGCACGGGGTGGCTTTCGTCAGGGGCACCGACTTTCTCCTGGACGGCGGGGCGAACGCGGTGCGCCTGGCGTTCTCGGCGGTCCTGGACGAGGAGATCGACGATGCGGTCCGCCGCTTGGCGGATGCCATCGCTGAGGTGCGAACTCCCGGCGCCATCACGCGCGCGCCCTCGGCAGGCCGCACGTTCCAGCACCGACCGGCGTCGATCGAGCCGCCGGTCCAACCGCGGGTCGAGTCACCGGTCAAGCCGCCGGTCCAACCGCGGGTCGAGCCGCCGGTCAAGCCGCCAATCCAACCGCGGGTCGAGCCGCCGGTCAAGCCGCGGGTCGAGCCGCAGGCAGCCGACACCAGCACCAGCACCAGCACCAGCACCAGCGAGGCTCCGACCGGCGTCGCTCACCCGCCCGAGCCACCCGCCCGGCGCCGACGGCTCCCGCGTTGGGCGTCGCGGAGCTGGGCGGCGTTCCTCGACGCGCTGGACCTCACCCCGCCCGCGCCCCCCACCGGCGTCGAGGCCACCGTCGACGAGTCGCTGGCACGGGTGGAAGCGCACCTCGACCAGATGCTGCACCGCCTCGGGCCGCCCGCCGCGACGGCCCACGACCGCGCGAGGAGCACGTCGTGAGCGAGCGCCGGACTGTCGCACGGCCTGCCGACCCCGCCGGTGCCGCCGCGGATCACGGCTGGCGTGACCTCGCCACCTGGGACAGGCTCGCCGAGTGGGAGAAGGCGTCGCCCGGCACCGCCGGGGAGCTGATCGAGCTGCTGAAGGCGGAGCGCCGCCACGCCCACCGGTTGGCCTGGGCCGACTGGGCGAAGCAGTGCGCGGGTGTGGTGCTCGGATTCGGCTGTGTGCTGACCATGGCGTGGCTCGCGTGGCACTACGCCGAGCTCGGCTCGCCGGTCGAGGGCGTGACCGTGATGGGCGCCGGCACGGCCTCGACCGTGGCCATCTTCGTCACCGGGCGGTACGTCGGTCAACGACGTCCCCGCGGCTCGGGCCCGCCTGACGCCGGTGCGCGCCAGTGACGCGTCAGCGCATCCCGGTCCGGTCCTCCCGCGCGGGCGCCCGGCCGGGTCAGCCGACGCTGTAGGTCAGGGTGACCGCGTTGTTGGTCTCGTCGTACTCCGTCCACTGGTAGGAGTCGACGTCGATGCCGAACTGGTAGGTGCCCGGCACGGCCGGTGTCTGGAAGTAGTACGTGAACTGGCTGGTCGTGCCCGTCGGGAGGCTTTCGGCGTGGCAGACCACGTGGCCGGCGCCGCTGCCCCACCGGAAGCAGTCGAAGGGCACCCCGCTGTCGTTGGTGAAGAGGATGTCCAGCTCACCCGGCGCCCGGCGCAGGTGCACGTACACCGGTCCGGAGTCCGGACCGATCCCCGGCCGCGGCGCGGTGTTCCCGCCGACACGCCAGCCCGTGTTGGTCACCTGGACCGTGTAGCTGTGGATCACGCCGGCGAGGACGGGCGTCGCCGGGTCGACCGTCGCGGCGACGGTGATGTCCGCGTAGTACCGGACGCACGTCACACCGGTGCAGGGGGCGGCCGCGGCCGGGCCGGCTGGGAGCATCGTCCCCAGCAGGACGATGCCGGCGGGAAGGGCGCGCCACAACCTCGGTAACCAGGACATGACCCGATGCTAAGAATCGATCATCGTCTCACCAAGGCGAGCGCAGGGAACCCGACAGACCCGCCGGCCACAGGAAGGGACAACCATGACCCAGTTCCCGCGCCACTCGGTCAGCGTCGCCGCGGTGGTCACCGACGACGGCGGCCGGGTGCTCGTCATCCAGCGACGCGACAACGGCGCATGGGAGATCCCCGGTGGCATCCTGGAGCTCGACGAGACCCCGCAGGCGGGCGTCCGCCGTGAGGTGCTCGAAGAAACCCGGGTGGAGATCGAACCGGAGCGGCTGACCGGCATCTACAAGACCGTGACCGCCGGCATCGTCGCGCTCGTCTTCCGGGCCCGTCTCGTCGCGGGCACCCCGGCGGCGACGGACGAGGCGGCCGCCGTCGACTGGTGGACCGCCGACCAGGTCACCGCGGGCATGAGTGAGGTCTTCGCCGTGCGCACCCTCGACGCGCTCCGCGCGGACCCCACGCCCGCCGTCCGCAGCCACGACGGCCGGCGGTTCGTCGACCGGCACGGCCAGTACACCCGATGAAGATCGCTCTGTTCCGCTTGGGACCGTCTGGATGAGCCGTTGCCGGCGGGCTGCGATCGCGGTGCGGATGGGCAATCCGCTCAGTGCCGGCCGGCGACCGCCGACGGTGACAGCAGTGCTGTGTTCGATCGGAGGCCGCGATGCATGACGGGAAGCTGCTGGTGATGTCACGGCGGCTCCAGCGTCGTGTCCAGACGGCGGGCGGGTCGACGCTCGCCTCGACCGTGCTGGCGGCGTTCGCCGTGGCCGTCTTCGCCGTCAACCTGTCCGGTCCCCGGACCCCGCTGGTGTTGCTGTGGCTGGCGGGACCCCTGTCGGTGGTGGTTCCGGTGCTTGCCGCGGCGAGGATCGCCCGATCGGCCCGGTTCCCCGCACCGACCCGGCGCTTCTGGAAGCACCTGGCCATCTGCGCGGCGCTGGCCGGGGTCGGCGTCGCATCCAACGCCCGCGACGCGCTCGGCAGCGGCGTCGCCAGCCAGGACCTCTCGCCCCTCACCGTGGCCGCCTACAGCAGCGCCGTGCTGACGCTGCTGTGGGGTCTGTGGCGGTTGCCGCTGGGCACCACCAGCCGCGGGGACCGGATGCGGATCGGCATGGACGCCGGCACGGTGCTGGTGGCGGCAACCGTGTTCATGTGGCACTACCAGGCCCGCCCGCTGCTCGAGGCCGGCAACTACCGGGCGCCGTCGCTGATCGCGGCCAGCTTCACCCTCGTCCTGGAGCTGCTCGCGGTGTTCGCCATCGCGAAGGTCGCGCTCTCCGGGCACATGTTCGTGGCCCGCGGAGCGTTGCACCTGTTCGCCGCGGGCATGATCGGCGGCGCGCTCAGCGGCTTCCTGCAACGGTTCATCGTGGACCAGCCGCACCTGGGGCTGTCCCAGATCACCGTCCCCCTGGTGATGATCTGCGCGACGGCGGCGACGAAACGGCAGTGGCAGGAGCCCACCGCGCCGGGCCAGCGACGCCAGACGGGCACCCGGCCGTCGAGCAACCTCCCCTACCTCGCGGTCGCCGCCGTCGACACGCTGCTGCTGGTCGCCATCTTCACCGACGACGGTGACGAGCGCCTCGCGGCGGTGGCCGCCGTGGCGCTGACCGCGCTGGTGGTGTGGCGGCAGATCACGGTGTTCCGCGAGAACGCCCGCCTGGTCGCCCGTCTGGACCACAACGCGACCCACGACGCGCTCACCCAACTGCCCAACCGGGCGCTGTTCAACGACCGGCTCGCCGCGGCGCTGTCGTCGACGACCGGGCACGGCGTCAGCGTCGCGCTCGTCGACCTCGACGACTTCAAGACCGTCAACGACACGCTCGGCCACGCGGCCGGCGACGCGCTGCTGCTCGCCGTGGCCCGGCGCCTCGTCGCGGCCGTCCGCCCCGGCGACGTGGTGGCGCGCCTGGGCGGCGACGAGTTCGTGGTGATCCTCGACGACGTCACCCCCGCCGTCGCCGAGCAGGTGGCGCAGCGGATGATCGCCGCCCTCGGCGAACCGGTCGTGGCCGACGGGCACGAGCTGCTCGTGCGCGCCAGCATCGGCATCGCCGGCGGCCGGCCCGGCGACGACGCCGGTGAGCTGCTGCGCCGTGCCGACATCGCGATGTACGCCGCCAAGCACGGCGGTGGCAGCAACTGCCTGCCGTACACCGACGGTATGGCCGGTGCGGTGGCCGGCTCGGCCGCGCTCGGCGCCCAGCTGCGCCAGGCCGTCGACAACGGCGAGCTGTTCGTGGAGTACCAGCCGATCGTGTCGCTGGACAGCGGCCGGATGACCGCCGTCGAGGCGCTGGTCCGGTGGGCGCACCCCGCCCGTGGGACGCTGCCGCCGGCCGAGTTCATCCCGGTCGCCGAGCGGACCGGTCTCATCGTGGCGGTCGGCGACCGGGTGCTGCGCGAGGCGTGCCGGCAGCTGGCCTCCTGGTCGGCCGAGCACGGCCCGCTGGCACCGGCCGCCATCAACGTCAACGTCTCCGCGCGTCAGCTCGCCGAGGCCTCCTTCACCGACCGGGTCGCTGCGGTGCTCGCCGACACGGGCCTCGCGCCGCACCGGCTCACCCTCGAGATCACCGAGAGCACCGCCGTGGCGCTGGGCGACGCCGTCACGCACCTGGAGGCGCTGCGCCGGATGGGCGTCCGCGTCGCCCTCGACGACTTCGGCACCGACCAGTCGTCGCTCACGCTGCTGCAGAACCTGCCGGTCGACGAGATCAAGCTCGATCGGTCGTTCGTGCAGCGTTCGGCCCCGGGACGCGCCGGTGCCATGCCGGCCGCGGTGCTGGCCCTGGCCCGGGTGGTCGGGCTGGACGTCGTCGCGGAAGGGATCGAGGTGCCGGAGCAGGCACGGCGGCTCGCCGCGCTCGGCTACCGGACCGCGCAGGGCTACCACTTCGCCCGCCCGGTGTCTGCGGACGCCGTCGACCGGCTGCTGACCGCCGCCCCGGCGACCGCCGCGGCGACGTAGCGGACGGAGCCTCCCGGGTCAGCCGATGAGGTCGAACTGTTCCCAGGGGCCGATCGCGGTGCGGTTGGCGATCAGCGCGGCGTTGCCGCCGTTCTCCGCCGTGACGTACCTGCCGTTGACGTCCGCCTTGAGGCTGACCGTGCCGTCGCCGTTGCGGACAAGCTGGAACTTCTCCCACGAGCCGACGGCGCCACGGTTGGCGATCAGCGATGCGTTGCCGCCGCTCTCCGCGCAGACGTACTGGTTGTTGGCGTGCGCGCGCAGCGCGATCAGCCCGTTGCCCGCGTCGATCCTGTCGAACTGTTCCCAGGGGCCGATCGCGGTGCGGTTGGCGATCAGCGGCGAGCCGCCACCGTTCTCGGCCGTGACGTACCTGTTGTTGGCCCGGGCCCGCAGGCTGATCACGGTGTTCGTGGGCACCGCGCAGTCCCCGGCGACCGCGCCGGCGGTGGTGAGGATGCCGCCGAGCAGGATGTGCAGGAACGCGGTCTCGGTGTAGCTCTCGGCGGTGTGCCCGAGCGCGGTGTAGAAGGACCGGCCGCCGTCGTAGTTCTGGCACCAGGTGGTGGGGTGGTCGCCGCCCATCGTCGAGCCGGTGTAGGACGTGTTGTCGACCGACGTGAGCACGTGCACGGCACCGCGGGGGTTGGTCTGGAAGTCGTACCACTCGTCGGTCCGGGTGAACGACGCGGCCAGCCCCTGCGTGGCCGGGTGCGCGGTGTCCTCGACGACGAGGCGGGCGGGCTGCGGGGCCGGGTGCCCCTTGAAGTAGGCGCCGACGAGCTTGCCGTACCAGGCCCATGCGTAGCCGCTGTCGCTTGCCGCGTGCACCCCGACGAAGCCGCCGCCGCGCTGGATGTACCGCTGGAACGCGTCCTTCCCGGCCTGGGTCGTGACGGGGTCGCCGGTGGTCGACAGGAAGATCACCGTCTGGTACGGGGCGAGACCGGCGTCGGTGAAGACCGCGTCGTCCTCGGTGGCGTCGACGGTGAAGTTGTCGGCGGCGCCCAGGTCGCGGATGGCCTGGACGCCGGCGGGGATCGAGTCGTGCCGGAACCCGGTCGTCTTGGAGAAGACCAGCACCTTGAACGACGCGTAGGCGGGCGCCGCGTGGCCCGACGCGGCGGCCACCAGCGAGCCGGCCACGGCGCAGACGACGGCGAGTGCCACCAGCAGGGCACGGCGGACAGCGGACCGGGCGATCATGCGCACTCCTGTGGGGTCGTCACAGACGGGCCCGCCCGCCTCTCGGCGACAACCTACACACGGTTCGCGATCGCCGCTGACCCTCCGCCGCGGGCTTGGTAGGGACAGCCCTACCACGAAGACCAGGGCCGGCCGTGTGCCCTGATCGGCGGCGCTCGACAACGCTGAGGTGCATGCGAAACACGGTGGCCGTCGAGCTGCTCGACGTGACGAAGACGTACCCGGGCGCCGGGGTCCGGGCGCTGGACGGGGTGTCGGCGGCGTTCACCGCCGGCACGTTCAACGCGGTGATGGGGCCGTCCGGCTCGGGCAAGTCCACGCTGCTGCAGTGCGCGGCGGGCCTGGACCGGCCGGACTCCGGCCGGGTGCTGCTGGCCGGTCAGGAGATCGGGCGGCTGCGGGAGCCGAAGCTCACCGAGGCCCGGCGGAAACTGGTCGGGTTCGTCTTCCAGTCGTACAACCTGATCGACTCCCTCTCCGTCTGGCACAACGTGCTGCTGCCCCAGCGGCTCGCCGGGGCGCGGCCGGACCGGGCGTGGGCGCGGGAGGTCGTGCGCCGGGTCGGGCTCGCCGGACGGGAGGACGACCGCCCCGCGCAACTGTCCGGCGGGCAGCGGCAGCGGGTCGCCCTCGCCAGGGCGCTCGCCGCCCGGCCCGAGGTGATCTTCGCCGACGAGCCGACCGGCGCGCTGGACCTCACGACCGGTCGGGAGGTGCTCGACCTGCTGCGTGAGGCGGTCGACGGCCTGCACACGACGGTCGTCATGGTGACGCACGACCCGGCGGCGGCCGCGCGGGCGGACCGGGTGGTCTTCCTCGCCGACGGCCGGATCGTGACGGAGCTGGCGAACCCGTCGGCGGCGCAGGTCGCCGCCCAGATGACCGCCGTCACCGACCGCAAGGCCACGACGATGACCGGGAGCGCCCGATGATCCGCCTCGCGATCGCCACCCTGCGCCGGCACCGCGGCGCGTACGCCGGCACGTTCGTCGCCGCGCTCCTCGCCGTGGCGCTGCTCGCCGGCGGCGGGCTGCTGCTGTTCTCCGTCCTCACCGCGAAACCCCCGGCGGACCGGTTCGCCGCGACCTCGGCGGTCGTGGCGGGCGAGCGGCAGATCAGCCTGGAGACGGTGACCACCAAGCACAAGAAGGAAGGCAAGACCAAGGTCAAGCGCAAGGTAAAGACCGAACGGCTGACCGGCGCCGGCACCCTGCCGGCCGACCTCGCCGGCCGGATCGCCGCCATGCCAGGGGTCACCGCGACCGTCGCCGACTACGCGTTCCCGGTGCAGGCGACGACCGGAAACGGTCGCCCGCTGCGGGGCGCCGACGACGCGCCCGTCATCGGGCACGGCTGGGCGTCGGCGGTGCTCACCCCGTACACCATGAAGAACGGCAACAAGCCTGGCGCAGGTGAGGCCGTGATCGACGCCGACCTCGCGGCACGAGGACACGTCGCGGTCGGCGACGAGCTGCGGGTCACCACCCGAACCGGGGCGCGAACCGTGCGGATCAGCGGCATCGCCGCACCCGCCGGCCGGGACGGGCTGCCCGCGCAGGGCGCGCTGTTCCTCGCCGACGCCGACGTCGCCGCCGTGTCGGGGCTGCCGGGGCCGACCGCGGTCGGGATCTTCGGCACCGCGGACCCGGCCCAGATCCGCGCCACCGTCCGCGCCGCCGCCGGTGCCGCCGACGTCCTCACCGGCGCCGACCGGGTCCGCGCCGACCTGCCCGGTGCGCTGCCGGACTACATCGGCCCGATCTCCATCTTCGGGTTCGTCATCGGCATCACCGCGTTCGCGGCGATCTTCGTCCTCACCGGCACCGTCACGCTCAGCGTCCGGCAGCGGCTGCGCGAACTGGCGCTGCTGCGGGCGATCGGCGCCACCCCGAAGCAGCTGCGCCGCATCCTCGGCCTGGAGAGCGCCGTCCTCGCCGCCGTCGCCGCGCTGCCCGCCGCCCCGCTCGGCGTGCTCTTCGCCGGGGTCGTCGCCGCCCGGTTCCAGACGCTCGGCGCGGTGCCGGCCCAGTTCGAGGTCCGCGCCAACGTGCCGGTGCTGCTGCTCGCGGCGGCTGCCGGAATCCTGGTCACGTTCGTCGCGGCACGGATCGCCGGGCGGCGGGCGGTGCGGATCGCACCGACCCAGGCCCTCGTGGAGACGGCGACGGCACCGACCGGCGGCCTGGTCGTGCGGGTCCTCGCCGCGCTGGTCGCGACGGCGGGCGCGGTCGCGGTGCTCACGTTCGTGCCGCTGGACGGGCCGTTCGGCATGGGGATGAGCTTCATCTCCTCCGCCCTGCTGCTGTGCGCGGTCGCCGCCACCGGCCCGCTGCTCGTCCGCCTGCTGACCACGATCGTCGCCCGGCCGTTCGGGCTGGCCGGGCTCGTCGCCCGCGCCGAGTACCGCCGGGTCTCCGCCGTCGCCGTCCCGCTCGTGCTCATGTTCGCGATCAACACCGTCATGCTGCTCAACGGCGCCCTGTCGAGCCGCCTGGCCGGGCAGGAGCAGGTGGCCCGCTCGGCGCCCGCCACGGCCCAGGTCGCCGCCGCCGGCGGGCTGCCGCTGGACGCCGCGCGCCGCCTGGCCGCGGTGCCCGGCGTGACCGGTGCCGCCGCGCAGCTGCCGACCCGGGTGATCGTCGCGCAGGGCGGCAAGCCCGAGGACTACCCGGCGCAGGGCCTCCTCGTCACCGGCACCGACGCCGCCCTCGACCTCGGCGTCGTCGCCGGCGCGTACACCGCCGACGGGTTCGCGGCGAGCGCGGCACTCGTCCGGCAGTACAACTGGAACGTCGGCGACCTCGTCCCGCTGTGGCTTCCCGACGGCCAGCAGCAACAGTTGCGCCTTTCCATGGTGTACGGGCGATCGCGCGGCTTCGGCGACCTCGTGCTACCCGCCGACCTCGTCGCCGCCCACGACCCGCGCGGGCTCGTGCGCACGGCCGGCCTCCGGTACACGCCGGGCACCGACGAACGGATCCGCGCCGAGTTCCCAGGGCTGCGTCTCACCCCGACGGTCGACGCCGCGCCGCCCGGCGACGCGTCGAACCAGCAGGGCGCCTGGGAGCTCATGGTCGTCATCTCGCTCGGGTTCACCGCGATCGCCGTCGTCAACACGTTCGCGATCGCCGCCACGGCCCGCCGCCGCGAATACGCCGACCTGCGTCTCATCGGGGCGACCACCCCACAGCTGCACCGCCTCGCCGGCGCCGAGGCCGTCGTCACCGTCCTCGTCGGGCTGCTGCTCGGCGCCGCGGTGACCGGGATCGTGGTCGGGGCGTTCAGCATCGCCCAGGACGGCGTCTTCCGGGTGTTCGTCGAGCCTCTCACGTACGCGACGATGGCCGGCGGCGTCGCTGCCCTCGGGCTGATCGCCGGGTTCCTGCCCACGCGGCTCATGCTGCGGCGGCGGGCGCTGGCGAGCCGGGTCTGACCCCGTACCATCTGCGATGATGCGCAAGATCATGGGTTCGGTGCGGCCGCTGGCGTACCTGGCGACCGCGCCGATCGCCGGGGTGGCCGGGTTCGTCTGGAGCATCGCCGCCACCGTGGTCGTCACGCTGCTGGCCGTCACCCAGCTCGGCGGTCCCGCGTTCCTCGGCGCGGCCTGGGTCACCCGGGCGTTGGCTTCTGCGGAGCGGCGCCGGGCGGGCTGGGTGCTCGGTGCGCCGATTGCCGCGCCGTACGTGCCGGTCGCCGGCGCCTGGCGCTCCCGGGTCGCGGGGGTCGCCGCCCAGCCGGCCACGTGGCGGGACCTCGCCTGGCTCGTGGTGCTGTTCCCGCTGGGCCTGGCCTGTGGCGTCGCCGGGCTTGTCGTCGCAATCGTCGACCTCGGCTCGATCGTCGCGCCGCTGTGGGCGTGGGCGGTGCCGAACCCGCACGCGCCGTGGCCGATGAAGCCGCTCATGACCACCGTTCCCGGCCGGTTCGGGCTCACCGTGGTCGGGCTGGCGCTGCTGCCGGTCGCCGCCTGGCTCGTCCGCACCCTCGCGACCGGCGTCGCCCGGCTGGCCGCGGCGCTGCTCGCACCGGGCGAGCACCGCCGGCTCGTCGAGCGGGCCGCACGCCTCGCCGAGACCCGCCGCCGGGTCGTCGACGCCCAGGCCGCCGAGCTGCGCCGCATCGAACGCGACCTGCACGACGGCGCGCAGGCCCGCATCGTCGCCGCCGGGATGACGCTCGCTCTCGCCGCCCGCAAGCTCCGCACCGACGGCGACGCCGCGCCCGACGTCGCCCTCGCCCGCCGACAGCTCGACGACGCCCTGGCCGAGCTGCGCCGCCTCGTGCGCGGCATCCACCCGCCGATCCTCACCGACCGTGGCCTGCACGCCGCGCTCGCCGCCCTCGCCGGCGACAGCCCGTTCCCCGTCACGCTTCACAGTGCTTCTGACCACCGGTATCCGGCCGCGGTCGAATCCGCCGCCTACTTCGTCGTCGCCGAAGGCCTCACCAACACCGCCAAACACGCATCGGCGTCGACCGGCGCCGTCGACATCCGCCGTACCGGCGACACAGTCCACGTCACGGTCACCGACGACGGCCGCGGCGGCGCCGACCCCAACGGCCCCGGCATCGACGGCCTGCGCCGCCGCGTCGAAGCCCTCGACGGCACCCTCACCCTGACCAGCCCGCCCGGCGGGCCCACCGTCCTGCACGCGGAGCTGCCATGCGCATCGTGATCGCCGAAGACCTGCTCCTCCTCCGCGACGGCATGATCCGCCTCCTCACCGACACCGGCCACACCGTCGTCGCCGCCGTCGACACCGCCGACGCCCTCGTCGATGCCGTCACAGAACACCATCCGGACCTGTCGATCGTCGACGTCCGCCTACCACCGGGCTTCCGCGACGAAGGCCTCCGCGCCGCCCTGCGCCTCCGCTCGGCCGACCCTTCCGCGAAGGTCCTCATCGTCTCGCAGTACGTCGAACGCGCCTACGCCGCCGACCTCCTCGCCGACGGCCGCGGCGGCGTAGGCTACCTGCTCAAGGACCGCGTCACCGACCTGGACGACTTCCTCGACGCCGTCGACCGCGTAGCCGCCGGCGGCACCGCCCTGGACCCCGAAGTCGTCCGCCAACTCTTCACCCGCAACGCCCGCAACCACGGCGTCGAAGGCCTCACTCCCCGCGAACGCGAAGTCCTGCACCTCATGGCCCAGGGCCTGTCGAACACCGCCATCTGCTCGACCCTGGTCCTGGCCCCAGTCTCGGTCGAGAAACACATCACGAACATCTTCGCCAAACTCGACCTCCCCCCATCCGACGACGCCCACCGCCGAGTGCGCGCCGTCCTCACGTACCTCAACAGCTGACCGCCCTCCCAAAGCCGCCGACTCAGGCAACGGTGGTGACGACGCAACTCGGGTACGCCCGAGTCCTGGCGGCGCACCATCCCACGTGCGCGAGGAGCACCTTGTGGCCCCGATGAACGGGTCGGCAACGCGGGCCCATCTCCGCGTGCGCGGGGAGCACTCCGTTGTCGTCGTCGACGACGCGGTGGTCCGGGGACCATCCCCGCGTGCGCGGGGAGCACGGCTTCGGTGACGTCGACTTGGGGCTGGTCGGCAGACCATCCCCGCGTGCGCCGGGAGCACTGCGGCGCGGTCACGGTCCGCGTGGACGGCGTGGGACCATCCCCGCGTGCTCGGAGAGCACGTCTGCACGGCGGCAAGCTGATCTTTGATGCCCGGAACATCCCCGCGTGCGCGGGGGTAGTCCCATCGCGGCCGTGTCGTTGAACGCGGTCTGCTCGTGCTCCCCACGCACGCGGGGGGTGGTCCGTCCCTGGTCTACGCCAACTTGGCGAACCGGGAGTGCTCCCCGCGCACGCGGGGTGGTCCTCGACGGCTGACTATGGGTACCTTCGGACCTGAGTGCTCCCCGCGCACGCGGGGGTGGTCCGCGGACGGCGGTCATCGCGGCGAGGAACAGGGTGTGTGTCAACGGACATTTGTTGTTCCGGGTGGGCGGACAGTGGACCGCCGGGTCCGCGGACACGGTTCTCATGTCCGCCAGCCCGGAGCAACTGTCCGCCTACCTGGAGCATGCCGTGTCCGCTGGCAGTGTGCTCCCCGCGCACGCGGGGGTGGTCCGGTGCCGCCCTTGTGGCCCTTCTTGTAGACGTAGTGCTCCCCGCACGCGGGGGGTGGTCCGACCATCGCCGCGCTCCAGCGGTACCTGGGGTACGTGCTCCCCGCGCACGCGGGGGTGGTCCGTCGGTCGGTTCGGCGAGCTTGCGCAGTAATTGGTGTTCCCCGCGCACGCGGGGTAGTTCCACGCTGATCGTGCTGGCGTTCGTCCTGGACCCGTGTTCCCCGCGCACGCGGGGTGGGCCCCAGGCGGCCGTCGAGGTAGCGCTGCACGGTGCGCTCCCCGCGCACGCTGGGGTGGTCCCGCAGTGGCGCCCGGGTCGCCGCCGGTCCACTCGTGCTCCCCGCGCACGCGGGGGTGGTCTGTTCGTCCTGACCGTTGACAGCCGAATCTGCCCTCGACGATGCAGTACTCGCCGCGCACGCGGCGGTAGTCCCATGAAGTACGGCGTCCACGAGCTCAGCCGCGAGTGCTCCCTGCGCCTGCGGGGTGGTCCCGTCGGCGACGTCGGGAGAGAACTGACGCAGCCCCGTGTTCCCCGCGCACGCGGGGGTCCCCGCCGCTCGATCTGCTGATCAGGCACATTTGGTGTTCCCCGCGCACGCAGGGGGTGGTCCTGACAATGGCCTGTACGTCGAGACGCACAACCAGCATCCCCGCGCATGCGGGTCCCTCAGTTCGTAATGGACTCACGGATCGCGCCGCCACGCCCCTGCGCACGCGGAGTGGTTCCGAGACCGTCCAGGATCGGCACGTTCTTGCGCTCCCCGCGCACCCGGGAACGATTCCCGGCCCGGCTCGAAACCGTGCTTTGCACCGGGGCGCAATGCGGAACGCTGACTCCGCCGACCAGTTACAGAGACGCAGTCGAGGGCCTGGCCGACGACGGTCGACAGTGGCTCTGACGCCGACGTCGGAAAGTGCGCCGGCCGCGGCGTCGCGCATCGGACCGGGCCGCGCTGCGCTGACGTTTCCGTCGGCTATGCCCGTACGGTGTTGGCAGCGCGGGGTGGCTTCGGCGGTGGCCGAAACGGTGATCCGGAACTCGGCCGCCTGGTACTGGAGATTTATGTCTGACTATGGTATGATTAAGCGCCTTTGTGTCTACGGTGGGTACACGCCTTCGAAAGGACACACATGGCGACTTCTGCCAATGTCGAACCGAACGTCCACGCGTTCCTGGCCGCGCTCGGCGGTGCGGGCAGTGTGGAGCTGTTCGCGGACCCGTTCCTGTTCGCCGATGCGGGTGGCGCCCGGCCGGTTTCCCGGGCGGACTTCCTCGCGATACTTCCTCGCAGGGCCCAGATGTTCGCCGCCGCCGGCTACGGGCCCGCTCAGCTCACCAGCATCGAGCAGCAGCGCCTCGACGAGCACTACCTGCTGGTCCGCACTGACTGGTCCGCGCCCAGCATCACCGGGGGCGAGCCGGCTGAGCTGTCCTCGTCGTACCTGCTGCATGAGGACGGCACGTCGGTGTCCGTTGTTGCCTACGTCAACCACAAGACCGTGCCCGGCATTTAACCGAATCCCGACGGGCGGGGCGTCGAGCACCGTGGCGGCCCGCCCGGCGCGATCACGATTGCGGGCGTAGTCCGTCGAGGATGATCTGGGCGATGTGCGCCGAGCGTTCGGGGCTGGTCTCGGCGCCGGCGTGACGGATCGCGCTGAAGGCGCCGGCGACGAGCGCCATCACGTCGTCGACCGTGACGTCCGGGCGTACGGCACCGGCGGCGCGCGCGCGGGCGAGCAGGTCTGCGACATGGCGGGTGAGGTCTGCCGCGACCTTCGGGGCGGCGGTGCGCAGGTCGAGCTCGGCGGCTTCGAGCGCGCTCTTGACGGTGACGTTCTCGGCGCCCGTGGCGATCATCCGGGACAGTTGCGTGAACAAGGCCGCGGGGTCGTCGGTGGTCGCGAGTTCCTCCGCCTCCGCCACGAGTTGTTCGAACTCGTCGGTCGCGACGGCGAGGTACAGCGCCTCCTTGCTGGGGAAGTGCCGGTGGACGGTGCCGGGGCCGACGCCCGCGCGGCGGGCGATCTCGTCGAGCGAGACGCCGAGGCCTTCCGTCGCGAACAGCCGCTGCGCCGTGCGCAGGACCCGCTCACGATTGCGGCGCGCGTCGGCTCGCAGCGTCCGGTCACCGCCGGGAGCTGCCGGCGACTCCACTGAGGCCCGTTTGGGCGGTTGGCTGGTCATGGCACGCCTAGCATAACCGGGGCGGCGCACCGTATGCTGGCGGCAATAAACGGGGCGGCGCACCGCTTACCTTGAGGGAGACCATGCGATGACCACGCGCGACGATGCCAGCGCACTGGTCCTGCGGATGCAGGAGTGCTTCAACAGTCGGCAGTTCGACGAGGCAGAGGGCCTGTTCACCCCGGACTATTACAGCCATGCGCTCGGCACCATCGGCTTCGAGGCGGGCAAGAACGTCTGGCGTCAGGTCGTGATGCAGTTCCCTGACATGCGCGTCGTCGCCGAGGACGTCCTCGTGGACGGCGACAAGGTCGCCATCCGCTCGTCCGTCCAGGGGATCACGACCCCGGACGGCGCCGCGCCGCCGACACTGATCGAGATCTTCCGCATCGAAGACGGCCGGCTCGCGGAGACCTGGGGGATCACCGAAGGCCCGGATCCTCGCGTGCGCTGACCGCGCGGGAGGGGCGCCGACACCCCTCCCGTGCGGGCCGGGAGATCAGGCGTACACCTCCATCTCGTACAGCGAGTAGCCCCACTGCCCGGACTTGGCGGTGCCCAGCATGCGGACGTATCTGGCCGGGCCGGTCACCGCCAGCCGCTCCGTGCCGCCGGGTGAGTTGGCCTGGACGTAGACGTCGCGCCAGGTGGTGCCGTCGGTGGAGGCCTGCAGCCGGTAGGACTTGGCGTAGGAGGCCTCCCAGCGCAGGACGACCTCGCGCAGGTTGTACGTGGTGCCGAGGTCGACGCGCAGCCAGTTGTCCACGGCCTCGCTGGCGGCCCAGCGGGAGGACTGGTCGCCGTCGAAGGCCTTGGCGGCGGTCTGTTGCGCGTTGGACTCCGACGACGCCGTGGCGGGTTTGCCCTCGGCGAGGTTGGTGGCCGCAGCGCCGAGGGTCAGGTCGAGCGTGACGGTCCGCCCCTTCTGCAGCGGCACGACGCGGGCGATGCCGCCGAGCGGCGAGCTCTGGACGGTGCCGCCGGTGACGGCCGTGATGCCGGAGCGCTGGATCAGGGTCAGGTTCTGGTCGATGTTCGAGGTCAGGGTCACCTGGACCTTGCGGGTGTCGGTGTCCCAGACGAGGTTGTCGATTTTGAACTGCCCCTTGCCGAGCATGCCGGCGACGGCGCCCTTCTTCAGGCTCTTGGGCAGGGCCGGCAGCAGCTCCAGGGTGCCGGGCCGGGTCGCGGCGAGCATCTCCATCATGATGGTGGGCACGGAGTTGACGACGTCGGTGGCGAACACGCTGTGGTTGTTGTAATGCGACGTGGCCATGCTGCTGTAGTAGTAGTCGTCCTTGGCGAACCGCAGCAGTTTCGCGTTGACGGAGTCGGCGTTGTTGAGGTCGGCGGCGATCAGCGCGCCGTGCAGGAGGCCGTGGCCGGCGTTCTCGTAGCTGCCGGTGTCCTTCTTCTGCAGGAACACCTTGGCCGCGTTGTACTGTGCGAGGTTCGTCTCGGGGGTGATCTCGCGGTACGGCCAGACGGGCATCAGGCCGCTGGAGTGCCGGTGCTGGTACTGGTTCTGGTTGGCCAGGCCGGGCCACGCCCATTCGGCCAGCGCGCCGTCGTTGTTGATGAGGTACGGCGGCAGGTGGTCGAGCTTCTCCTGCCAGACCGGGATCTTGTCGGCGTCGCGGCCGAGGGTCCGGCTCGTCTGGATGAGCGTCGAGAGGGCGAAGCGGGCGCCGGCGATGTCGTAGACCGAGTTGTTCGTCAGGGGCACACCACCGGCGGGCCGGTTCTCCGGCGAGATCGATCCGGCGAGGATGTACCGGCCGTTGGCGTCCTTCTTGACGAGGAAGTCCTCGTAGAAGTCGCCCATGTCGCGGATCAGCGGGTAGTACTTGTCGGCGAGGAACGTCGTGTCGCCGGTGACCTGGTAGTACTCCCAGAACGGTTGCAGGAGCCAGGATTCGCCGCCGGTGACGTACTGGTACGGGTAGTCGAAGTTGATGTTGGAGATGAGCCCTTCCTCGTTGGGGGTGTTGCCGCCGGTGAGCATGCCCCGGGTGCCCAGCAGTTTGCGGGCGTTGGTGCGGAAGTCGTTCTGCCACTGCTGGTTGAGGTAGAAGTACCCGGCCATGGCCTCGGGCATGTTGCCGACGTTGCCGCCGGAGATCTGCAGGTTGAGGTTCGCGTCGAGGTGGTAATAGCCGTCCCAGCCGACGTTGCTGTCGCCCGTCCAGTTCCCCAGCAGGTCCGGTGCCGCCGTCTCGTTGCTGGAGGCCAGCAGGTGGTAGCGGCCGGCGTAGAACATCCGCTCGTACAGCGCCGGGACCGGATTGCCGACGGCCTTCTGCTCGGCGAGCAGCTGCTCGGTGGGCTTGGCCCGGTCGGCCGCGCTCGCGCCGAGGTCGAGCGACACCCGGCCGAAGATCTCCCGGTGCTTGCTCGTGTGCCGGTTCAGCAGCGCCTGGTAGGATTCGGTGATCGCCGACAGCCTCGACTGCAGCAGCTGCCGGTTCCATTCGGTCTCGGCGGTGACGCCGCCGTTGTAGGTGCCGTTGTACCGCTGGGTGAGCGACAGCAGCGTGACGTAGGTGGCGTTGGTGACGGTCACGTTGGTGCCGGACATGGTCTTCGTGCCGTCGGTGACGATGCGGGTGACGCCCTCGTATCCGGCGTTGTAGGTGCCGTTGGGGTACTTCACGCGAAGGTTGAGGAAGTTCGTGTTGGAGGCGTTGGTGGCGGTGACGCCCTTGTTGGTGAGGTTCATGCCCGGGTCGATCGACAGGCCGAGCGTCACGTTCAGCCGCTGCCCGCTCGGCGCCGGCAACTGCTGCACCGTGACACCGTCGGTCCTGGACACGAACGAGTCGCGTTGCCAGGTGCCCTTGTCGTCGGTCCACCTCACCGACACGACACCCGAGGCGTAGTCGGTCGAGCGCACGTAGTTGCGCACGGTGCCGGCGTCGGGCATCTGCATGGTCATCTTGAAGCCGGGGTGTTTGCTGCCCTCGCCGCCGCCCTGGTACCCCTGGACGTCGGCGGCGAGCTGGTTGGCCTGCTGGTACTGCCCGGCGATGGACAGGTCCCGGATCCGGTTGATGTTGTCGGCGCTGACGGTGTTGAAGGTGCGGTGCGGCCGGGCCTCGGAGCGGGCCATGAAGAACCGCTTGTCGTTGAAGACGACGGTCTCGTTGCGCGGGTTGCCGAAGACGATGATGCCCTGCTTGCCGTTGCCGGCGAGCAGCCCGTTGGCCCAGTCGCCGTAGGCCTGCGGGTAGGTGTTCGACGGCGCGACGGTCGCCGTGCCGGTGCCGCCGCCGGTCGGGCCGGTGCCGTACACCTCGAACTCCCACAGCGAGTAGCCCCACTGCGTGTTCGGTGTGACGCCTTGCATCCGCACATACCTGGTGGTCCGACCGACCGTCACCGTGTCCGAGCCGCCGTCGCCGGTGGTCGTGGAGTACACGTCCGTCCACTGTGCACCGTTGTCGGACACCTGCACCTTGTACGCCTTCGCGTACGCCGCCTCCCACGACAGCACCGCCGTCGTCACCGGGTACGCCGCACCCAGATCCACCGTGATCCAGGCGTTGTTGTCGTTGCTGTGGTCACTGGACCACCGCGTCGCACCGTTGCCGTCGATCGCGTTCGCCGCGGTCAACGCACCGTCCTGATAGGACGCCGTGGCACGGGCCCCGGGGTCCCGGGCGAGGTTGACGGGGGTGTCGGCCGCGGCCGACGGCAGCCGTACGGCGGCGGTGACGAGGATGAGTGCGGCGAGGGCGCCGCCGAGCAGTCTGCCGCGTTTCGAGATCGGTCTCACGGGGTTCCTTTCCGGGCGATGCGCAGCGAGGAGATGGCGTCGTTGCTGCCCGTGCGGGCGAGGTCGGGGGTGTCGGCGGTGAAGGTCCAGGCGGCGCCGGTGAAGCCGGCCTCGGCGTAGGCGGTGACCGTGTAGCCGGCCGGCACCCGGATCGAGGAGACGGCGTCGTTGCCGATGCCGGCCGCGGGCAGCCGCGGCAGGTCGTAGCTGCCGGGGCCGCGGGTGGCCGCGGTGCCGCCGTAGCCGGTGGCGGTGTAGAACGTCGGTCCGGCGGGATCGCGGTCCGGCCACAGCCACACCGCTGCCGCGACGACGACCGGGACGGCCAGGACGGCGCCGGCGAGCCGGTTCATCGGGTGGTGACGCGCAGCGAGGAGATGGCGTCGTTGTTGCCGGTCGGCACGAGGTTCGGGGTGTCGGCGGTGAAGGTCCACGCGGCGCCGGCGAAGCCCGCGTCGGCGTAGGCGGTGACCGAGTAGCCGGCCGGCACCCGGATCGAGGAGATCGTGTCGTTGGCGATCCCGGCCGCCTGCAGCTGCGGCAGGTCGTAGCTGCCCACGCCGAGGGTCGCCGACGCGCCGCTGTAGTCGGCGGCGGCAAAGAACGTCGGGCCCGCGGCTCCGCCGTACACCTCGAACTCCCACAGCGAGTAGCCCCACTGCGTGTTCGGCGTGACCCCCTGCATCCGCACGTATCTGGTGGTGCGGCCGATCGTCACCGTGTCCGAGCCGCCGTCGCCGGTGGTCGTGGAGTACACGTCCGTCCACTGTGCACCGTTGTCGGACACCTGCACCTTGTACGCCTTCGCGTACGCCGCCTCCCACGACAGCACCGCCGTCGTCACCGGATACGCCGCACCCAGATCCACCGTGATCCAGGCGTTGTTGTCGTTGCTGTGGTCACTGGACCACCGCGTCGCACCGTTGCCGTCGATCGCGTTCGCCGCCGTCAACGCACCGTCCTGATAGGACGCCGTGGCACGGGCGCCGGAGTTGCGGGCGAGGTTCACGGGTCCCGCCGGGTACGCCGGCGGCTTCGGCACGCTCTGCCCGGCCGGCGGCCACAGCGTGAAGGTGTTCGCGCCGTTCTTCGCGGCGGCGAACGGGCCGGCCATGACGTTGCCGGTGTTGACCGCGGCGCCGAAGAAGTCGGTGGTCACGTCGGCGGCGATGCTCTCGTTGGCGCGCGGGACGGTGCCGACGCGGGCCTTCGTCACCGGGGTCAACCCGCTGATGCCGGTGGCGTTGAGGGTGAAGCTCAGCTGCATCGCCGTGTTGGTGGCGGTGTACTGCACGTTGGACACGACGCCGGTGAAGTTGCCTTCCTTGACGTGCGTCTTGCCGGTCGCGTTGTCCGGCAGTGTCGAGCCCTGGACGAGGTTGTTGAACCAGAAGTCCTTCTGCGGCGAGGTGAGCGCCGTCGACTCGTTCATCGTGCCGGGCTGGAAGTAGTAGGCGTCGCGGCCGCCGCCGTCGATGGCGAAGCGCCCGTTGTCGATGAACAGGTTGTTGGCGAAGACGATGCCGGTGGCGTCCAGGGTGCGGATGTCGCTGTTGCCGATGAAGACGTTGTTGTCGACCAGGATCGGGCCGTGCACGGCCTCGGCGTAGTAGCCCCACGGGCTGTTCATGACGATGTTGCCGGTGACGCGGACGTTCTGGTTGCCCCAGTCGGTCCAGATGCCGGCGGAGTTGCCGCCGCGGGAGTTCTTGATGTAGTTGCCCTTGATGAGGCCCTCGTTCATGTAGTGCACCTTGATCGGGGCCGTCTCCGCGCCGCTGAACTCGTTGCGGTAGTTGGTGTCCTCGATCATGTTGTAGAGGATGTCGGAGTTCCAGGAGAAGACGCCGGCGATGCCGGACTGCCCGGACCTGCCGATGTAGTTGTTGCGCACGACGTGCGAGCCGTACTTGCTCGTGTCGCGGAAGTTGGTGCGGGTCGTGCCGGGCCGGTTGCCCGCCCATTCGTCGTTGCCGAGGCCGATGTCGATGCCGATGGTGCGGGCGTTGAGCACGACGTTGTTCTGGATGATCCACCGCAGGCCGCCGTTGACGCTGATGGCGCCGGCCTGGCGCCGCGTCGGGCTGTCCGGGAAGTCGGAGTACGTGTTGGCCGCGTGTTTCACCGTGAACCCGTCGACGGTGATGTAGCCGAGGCCCCACGCGTCCGGTGCGAAGACCTGCCGGCGGACGTTGATCTCGCCCAGCCTGGCGTTGGGGTCGGCGCCGCCGAAGTTCGCCGAGATCGTCGTGCTCGACGCGCCCACCTGCGAGTACCAGGTGCCGGCCGCGGCCTGGACGTCGCTCAGCGCCGGCTTCTCCAGGTACGCCTGCTCGTCGAGGTAGACGTCGCCGGCGTTGTAGCCGGGGAAGACGCCGCCTCCCCCGCCCTGCGGGTGTCCGGTCGCGTAGGGGTTGTAGGCGCCGAAGAACGTGTTGGGCAGCGTGACGCTCCAGACGTTGCCGGTGCCGCGGGTCCAGGTGTTGACCTCCTCGGAGCCCTTGATCACCACGTCGCCGTCTCCGGCCCTGGTGTAGGTGATGCGGTTCGAGTCGCCGGTGCCGCCCCGGGCCGGCTTGACCGTCTCGCGGTACAGCCCGGCGTGCACGTAGACGGTGTCGCCGGGCTGCGCGTCCTGTGCGGCGCGGTTGATGGTCAGGTAGGGCGCGGCGGCGGTGCCGGCGTTGGCGTCGTTGCCGTTCTTGGCGACGTGGATGGCACGCACCGCTTGGACCGCGGTCTGTGCCGCGATCGAGGGCACCGCGATCCAGACGAGCGCGAGGGCGGTGCCGGCGGCGCCGAGCGCTTTGAGGTGATTGATGCGGGGGTACTTCATGTGGGGGTCCTTCACGAAGGCGGATTCGTGCGACGTGGTCGCCGTTCGCAGGGCGCGTGGCGGTGCCGCCTGGCGAGGACTCAGGCGGTTGGCGGTTGCGAACGGGCGCCCGGCCGTGGCGGATGCGGCCGGGCAGCGAGGCGTCTCGGGCCGCCGATGACCCAGAGTGCCCTACTAAGTTAGATTAATAATCTATGCGTGCTGATGCGGGACGTCAACCTGGCGGTCGTTGATCCGTGCACCGTACCCGGCCCCGACGGGCGGCGCTAGACCCGAGCTGCGAGCTCGGGGCCGTGGCCGGGCGCGACCGAACCCTGCAGGACCAGGGCCGCGCCGCCGATCGCGGCGGAGTCGCGCGGGTTGCTCGACAGGTCGACCCGCACGTCGTGCACGTCGCGGGCGAAGGCCCGCTCCGCCAGCCGGCGGCGGATCTCGGTGACGTAGATCGAACCGGCGACGGCGAAGCCGGGCCCGGCGAGCACGAGCGTGTCGATGTCCCACATGTTCGCCAGCAGCACGGCGCCCTCGGCGAGCATCGCCGCGGACTCGTCCAGCAGCGCGCGCGCCTGCTCGTCGCCGTAGATGGCGGCGCGGGCGAGCACGTCGAAGGCCCGCGCGTCGTCATCCTCCGTGCGGATGCGCAGGCGGCGGGTCAGCCCCCGGACGGCGCGGGCCCGGGCGACGAGCACGCGCGGCGCGGCGTACTGCTCCAGGCATCCGCGGCTGCCGCAGTGGCACGGCTCGCCGTCGCGGACGATCGGGACGTGGCCGAGCTTGCCCGCGTTGGAGCTCGCGCCGCGGTGCAGGGCGCCGTCCAGCACCACGCCGGAGCCGATGCCGGAGTTCATGTACAGGCAGCCGAAGGTGCGCTCCCGCGAGACCTGCCGCCCCCAGAACTCCCCGACGGTGGCCGCCGCGGCGTCGCTGTCGACGAGGACCGGCACGCCGAGCCGGCCGGTGAGGGCGTGGGTGAGGTCGAGCCCGGCCGAGCCCTGCCGGCCGGGCAGCGCGAGGAACCGGCCCCGCGTCACGTCGACCGGTCCCGGCCCGACGACGGCCATCCCGGCCACGCTCTGCGGCGGCAGGCCCAGACCGTGGGTGACCTCGTGGTACAGGGTGGCGAGCCGGGCCGCGACGCTCTCGGGCCGGCCGTCGGCGGGGGCGGCGACGAGCTGCCGGCCGACGGTGCCGCCGCGGGTGTCGGTGACCACGCACGTCAGCGTGTCCGCGCCGACGTGGATGCCCACCCCGTAGGCGGCGCGCGAGTTGATGACCAGCATGGCGCGCGGCTTGCCGCGGGTCGCGACGGTGTCGCCGGTCTCCCGCACGACCCCGTCGTCGATGAGTCGGCGCACGATGTTGGAGATCGTCGGCTGGGTCAGGCCGGTCGCGTTGACCAGCTCGACCCGGCTGATCGGCCCGGAGGAGCGGATCAGGTCCACGATGAGCGCACGGCTACCGGGGCCCGCGGCCGCAGACTCCCGTCGCGCCACGCTGAACCGCCTCTCGTCTCGCCGTACGCTGTCGCACGACTACATTACGGGGACGAGGCTAGACCACTACGTCGGCGAGGAGGAGCGCATGCCCGCGGTACCCACCGCATCCGCGTCCGGGCCGCGGCTGGACACGCCGGTCGGCCTCGCCCTCGTGCGCGACGCGGAGGTGCTGGGCGCCGAGCCGTTCTTCCACGAGTTCATCGCCGGCATCGAGCGGGTGCTGGTCCTGCAGGGCGTGCCGGTGCTGCTGCAGGTCGTGGCCACGGTGCCGCAGGCGGTGGAGCGGATGCGGGCCTGGGCCCGGTACGGGCAGGTGCAGGGCGTCATCCTGATCGACCTGCTGCCCGGTGACGAGCGGGTGGCGCTGGTCAAGGGGCTGGGGCTGCCGTGCGTCGTCATCGGCGACCCGGTCACGGCCGACGGGCTGCCGACGGTGTGGACGCAGGACGAGGTGGCCATGCGCGACGTCGTCGGCGAGCTGGTCGCGGCCGGCCACACGCACCTCGGCCACGTCGGCGGCCCGGCGCAGATGGCGCACACGATCATCCGGCGCCGCACGTTCGAGACCGTCGCGGCGGAGCACGGCGTCCGCACGACGTCGTTCGACGGCGACTACTCCGAGGCGGCGGGCGTCCGCGCCGTCACCGCCCTCGCGGCGCTCGACGAGCGGCCGACCGCGCTGGTCTTCGACAACGACGTCATGGCGCTCGGCGCCCTGCACGAGGCGGCCCGCCTCGGCCTGGCGGTGCCGGCCGAGCTGTCCCTCGTCGCGTGGGACGACTCGGCGCTGTGCCAGCTGGCGGTGCCGTCGCTGAGCGCGGTCAGTCACGACGTGCAGGAGCTGGGTGAGCTCGTCGGATCGGTCCTGGCCGACGCCCTGTCGGGGGCGCCGCCGCGCACCGTCACCGTGGCACCGGCGCGCCTGACCGTCCGCCAGTCCAGCCGCTGACCTGCCACCGCACCGCCCGTACCGGCTCTCACCGCACCGCCCGTACCCACTCCGGGCCATGGCCGGGCATGGGTGGATCGTGCCCGGCTGTGGCCCGGGGTCGGGCGACCTGAGATCAGGTTGTGTGGCGGATGATCGAGTCGGCGATCCGCTCGGTGAGGCCCGGCGAGAAGAACGGGTGGTGGCCCATGCCCGGCACGATCTCCAGGCGCGCCGCCGGGATCTGTGCCGCGAGCGCCTCGCCGTGAGCCTGGGGCAGCAGCGGGTCATCGCTGCCGTGCAGGACCAGGGCCGGTGCGGTGATGGACGACAAGGAGGCCCGCCGGTCGTCGTCCCAGCGCCGTCCGGCGAGATCGTGATTGGAGGCGGCAGCGATGTTGCCGGCCCGGGCATGGCAGTGTTCGACGAACCGGCGCGCGGCAGGCTCGTCGAAGGGCAGGACATCGCCGTTGAGCACCCGCCAGGTCTGCACGTCGGCGTCCATGCGTTGCTGCGGTGTCGTCCGGGGCGCCTTCACCGAGGCCATCAGGTGGTCGAGGAACCGTGCGGTCGGGGGCGGCAGCTCGCCGGTCGTAGCCGGTCGGCCCGCCATCGCCCGGGCCCACGCAGGTCCGGGGTTGTTGCCCATCGGAGACGACGCCATCGTGGTCAGCGTGTGGACCCGGGCCGCCTGGTGCACGGCGAGCCATTGTCCGATCGCCGCGCCCAGCGAGGTTCCGACGATGTGCGCGGCCGGGACGCCGTAACCGTCCAGGACGGCGGCCGTGTCAGCTGCCATGTCTGCGAGCGCGTACGGATGCGTTGCGAAGTCGACGGAATCGGACCGGCCGGTGTCGCGGTGATCGAACCGGATCACCTGCCGGCCGCTGTTCACGAGCGCTTCCACCAGCTCTTCGGGCCAGCCGATGCCCTGCGTCGAGGTGCCCATGACCAGGAGAACGGTGGGATCGGCAGGGCGGCCGAAACGCTGAGTCCACAGCCGTAGCCGCCGGGAGCGAACGAACTTCTCGTCACCAGTAAGCATGCTGGGCACCGTAGCGGTCACCCAACTCACCAGAACAACTACCGGTTGTAGTCGAAATTTACGTTCATGAGATAATGAACGTGCGGGCGAGGCCACTGGGACGCCTCCTGCGCCGTCGATCTCCTCGGCCGACTTCGCCGCATCAGACCATCTGGTCACCACCCTTGCCGCGGGCTGCTCCGCTACGTTCGATCTCGCGCCGCAAGTTCATAGATTAAAAATCTTTGTTATTGACTTCGCTGGAGACGTCGGCGACGCTGTGTCGAGCACAGCCCGGGACACCCCTTCCCACGCGGCGAGCAGCGCCGGTCGTCATGTCGACGCGCTGCCGTCCTCCCCTGCTCCCAGACGCGTAAAGGAACCCTTATGGACCACCGCACCAGGCCGCGGGCCGTGCGCGCCGTGGCCGCGCTCGTCGCCCTCGCCCTCAGCCCCGGCCTCGTCGCCTGCGGCGGCGACGACGCCGCCGCCCCGGACTCCATCGACGTCGTCACCCGCTGGTCGGCCGGCAACTCCGCCGCCGCCGCACAGAACCGCGTGTTCCAGGCGTTCACCGCCGAGACCGGCATCAAGGTGAACGTCACCGAAGGCCTCGAAACCATCGACGACCAGGTCGAGAACGCGGTGGCCGCGGGCAAGTCGCCCGACGTGGTCATCGTCAACCTGTTCGACAAGACGCTCGGCTGGCTCGACGCCGGCGTCACCGTGCCGGTCGACCAGTACGTCAAGGACTGGGGTCTCGCCGACAAGATCAAGCCCGCGGCGCTGGACGAGTGGCGTGCCGGCGGGAAGCTGCAAGGGCTGCCGTTCTCCGGGTTCAGCTGGCCGCTGTGGTACAACACCGAGCTGCTGAAGCAGGCCGGCGTCGACAAGATCCCGGCCACCACGGACGAGCTCATCGCCGCGGCCGCGAAGCTGCGCGCCAAGGGTGTCGCGCCGCTCGCCGTCGGCGGCAACGACTGGACCGGCCAGAAGTTCTTCTACCAGGTCGCGCAGTCCTACACCGACGCCGCGACGATGCAGAAGGTCATGCAGCAGGGCGGCTACTGCGCGACGCCATCGGTCCTGGACGGCATCAAGCTGTTCACGCAGCTGCGCGACGCCGGCGTGTTCGTCGACAACGCCGCCGGGCTCATCGCCGACGGCATGTACGCGGCGTACTACTCCGGCAAGGCCGCGATCATGCCGGCCGGCTCGTGGGCCTACACCGAGTCGACGGCCGCCGGCACCGGCATCGACAAGCGCACGACCCTCGGCGGGTTCCCGGTGCCCAGCGGCGCCACGTTCAAGAAGCCGACGGCGTACCGCGGCTTCACCGGCGTCGGTTTCATGATCACGAAGCGGGGTGCCGAGCCCGGCCGGATCGACAACCTGCGTAAGTTCATCACCAAGTTCTACGCCGACGCGTCCGTGG
Source organism: Dactylosporangium sp. CA-152071 (assembly GCF_050936335.1). NCBI lineage: Bacteria > Bacillati > Actinomycetota > Actinomycetes > Micromonosporales > Micromonosporaceae > Dactylosporangium > Dactylosporangium sp. CA-152071. Next base: position 1,828,647 of record NZ_JBNJMZ010000002.1, read on the forward strand.
GCGACTTCGTCAAGGACTCCGGCATCCTGCCCCCGACCACCGGCGACTTCGCCGCCTACGCCACCAACCCGCTGCTGACGCAGTCACTGGGCCTGGACGTCACGGTGGACTACGCGGTGCTGCCCGACGTCTGGATCGGCTCCGCGTCCGACCGCATCATCCAGGTCCTGACCGGTGCCTACGGCAAGTCGACGCCGCAGCAGATCTGCGCCGGACTCGACACGGCCACCAAGGGCTGACCCCCGGAAACCGGGCCACGCCACCAAGGGCTGACCCCGGAAACCGGGCCGGCACCGCCACCAAGGGCTGACCCCCGCAAGCCGGGCGGGGACGGCGCGCACCGCCGCCCCCGCCCGCAGCGACGAAGGAACGCATGATGTCATCCACCAGCACCCTGGTCCGCACCCGCGCGCGGCCACCGGCCGCCCCTGCCGGCCGGCGACGCGGCGGCGGCCTGCACTCGCCCCGCATCCTCTGGCTGACGGTCCCGTCCCTGCTCTGGTTCGCCGTCTTCGCCGTGGGCCCGCTCGCCGCGATGTTCGTCATCGCGACGCTGCGGTGGAAGGGGCTGCTGTACGAGCCCACCTACGCCGGCACGGAGAACATCGGCAAGGTCCTCGCCGACCCGGCGTTCTACGCCGCGGTGCGCAACAGCGCCGTCCAGGTCGCCGTCGTGATCCCGCTGATGATCCCGCTGTCGTTCATGCTCGGCTACCACCTCAACACCAAACCGCGCGGCTACCGGGTGCTCTCGGTGCTGTACTTCTCCCCCGGCCTCATCTCCATCTCCGTCACCGGCATGGTCTTCTACGGCGTGCTGTCCCCCGACGGCGGCGTCAACGGCCTGCTGCGCGGCGTGGGTCTGGACACGTGGGCCACCGCGTGGCTCGCCGACCCCGACACCGCCCTGGCCAGCCTCATCGTCATCGACCTGTGGCGCGGCATCGGCTGGACCGCCGTGCTGTTCGCCGCCCGGCTGGCGAGCCTGCCTGCCGACGTCCTGGAGGCCGCGCGGATCGACGGCGCGGGACGGTTCCGCACGATGTGGCAGATCGCGTTCCCGATGGTCAAGGACTACGTCCGCACGCTCACGATGCTGCAGTACCTCTGGACCCTGTTCACCTCCGCCGCCCTGATCCTCCTGCTCACCAAGGGCGGGCCGGGCACCTCTTCCACCACCCTGTCGTACCTGGTCTACGCGAAGGCGTTCGCGCAGCGGGACCTCGGCTACAGCCAGGTGGTCGGGGTCGTGCTCCTGCTCCTCGGCATCGCCGGGATGGCCCTGATCCACGTCCTGCTGCGCAGCCCACGGGAGAACCCTCGATGAACCCCCGCACGACCCGGCGCACGGCGGGCCGCACCGCGACCGTGCTGTCCTGGCTGTACGCGCTGCTGCTCGCCGCGCCGCTGTACTACCTCGCGGTGAGCGCACTGAAGACGAACGTCGAGATCTTCACGCGGCCGTTCGCGTTGCCGTCGCGGTGGCTGTGGGGGAACTTCGCCACCGCCTGGCGCACCGCCGGCCTGGGGCAGGCACTGTTCAACTCGCTGCTCATCTCGGTCGTCGCGATCGCGCTGACCCTGGCGCTGGCGGTGCCCGCGGCCTACGCCCTGGCCCGCCAGGACAACAGGCTCTCCCGGTGGATCACCGGCGCGTTCTCCGCGGGCTTCCTCATCCCGCCGTTCGCCGCGCTGATCCCCACCGTCATCCTGGCGATCAAGCTGGGGCTGTTCTACACCCGAGAGTTCCAGATGCTGTTCCTGCCGGCCAGCGCCCTGCCGCTGTCGGTGCTGCTGCTGACCCAGTTCATGCGGACCGTGCCGCCGGCCCTCGTGGAGTCCGCCGCGCTCGACGGCGCCGGTCACCGGCGGCTGCTGACCAGCGTGTTCATCCCCATCGCCATGCCGGGCATCGTCAGCGTCACGATCCTGCAGCTGCTCACGTTCTGGAACGAATACCTGTTCTCGCTCACCGTCACCGGCACCGCCCCGAACGTACGGACGGTCCAGGTGGCACTGCCCACACTCATCTCCGACGCCACCAACGTCGGGGTGCTCACCGCGGGCACCGTGCTCACCCTGCTGCCGGTCTACATCACCTACGCACTCGCCAGCCGTCGCATGCAGGAAGCACTCACCGCAGGGGCAGTAAAGGGATGACACTCACCACGCAAGCGACGACCGCCGCTGCCAGCCGGCTCGACCTCGGCGGCACCTGGGAGCTGGCCTGGGAGGGCGGGCCCGCCACCGTCCCGGAGTCCGTGCGGGCGGCGCGGATCGCCGCGCAGGTGCCCGGTGAGGTGCACACCGCGCTGCTCGCGGCCGGGCTCCTGGACGACCCCGACGTCGGCTGGGGCGAGCTCGCGCAGGAGTGGGTCGGCCGGTCCCGCTGGACGTACCGCCGCCGCATCCAGTGGGCACCGGTGCCGGGCGCCCGCACCGACCTCGTCGCCGACGGCCTGGACACGGTCGCCGAGGTCTACGTCAACGGCCGGCACGTCGGCGCGGCCCGCGACCAGCACCTGACCTACCGGTGGTCCGTCGACGACGCGCTGCGGCCCGGCGACAACCTCCTCGAGGTGCGCTTCGCCTCCGCGTGGGACGCCGCGCTCGCGCACGAACGCGCGCACGGGCCGCTGCCCAGCCCGTACGACGAGCCGTACGCGCACGTGCGCAAGGCCGCGGCGAACTTCGGCTGGGACTGGGGTCCGCACCACGTCACCGCCGGCATCTGGCGCGGCATCCGCCTGGAGTCGTACACCGGCCGGATCGAACACGTCAGGCCGCTCGTGACGCTGGAGCCGGCCTCTGACACCGCGCACGTCACCGCCCACGTCCATTGTGACGCGCCGGAAGGTGCGCTGGTGCGGGTCGAGCTGACGGATCCTGCCGGACGCCCCGCCGGATCCGCCATGGGCACGGTGACCGGGGACGAGGTGGCGCTCACCGTGCCGGTCGAGGACCCCGAGCTGTGGTGGCCGATCGGGCTCGGCGCGCAGCCGCTGTACCGCGTGCAGGTGCGGCTCGAACACGACGGCTCCGTGCTGGACACCGCGGCCACCCGCATCGGCCTGCGCACCGTGACCGTCGACGAGTCACCGGACGCGCTCGGCACCCGCTGGGCGCTCGTCGTCAACGGCCGCCGGGTCCGCGTCCGCGGGTACAACTGGATCCCCGACGACACGTTCGCCGGACGTGCCACGCCGCAGCGCGTGACCGCCCGCATCGAGCAGGCCGTCGCCGGCAACGCCAACCTCCTGCGGGTCTGGGGCGGCGGCCACTTCGCGACCGAGGAGTTCCTGGACGCCTGCGACGAACGTGGCCTGCTCGTCTGGCACGACTTCCTGTTCGCGTGCGCCGCCTACTGCGAGGACGACGACATGCTCGGCCTCGTCACCGCCGAAGCCGAGCAGGCCGTCGCCCGCATGTCGGCGCACCCCAGTCTCGTGCTGTGGTGCGGCGGCAACGAGAACGTCGTCGGCTGGCACCACTGGGGCTGGGCCGACCAGCTCGGCACCCGCGGCTGGGGCGCCGCCTACTACCTCGACGTGCTGCCCCGGGTGCTCGCCCGCCTCGACCCGACCCGGCCGTACCTGCCGAACTCCCCGTGGTCGGGCACGGTCGACCGCGACCCGGCCGCCGACACGCACGGCCCGAGCCACCTGTGGCACCCGTGGAACGAGGCCGACTACGCGCACTACCGCGACCACGACCCGGCGTTCGTCGCGGAGATGGGCTGGTGCGGGCCGGCCGCCTGGAGCACACTCGAACGCGTCGTGGACGGCCAGACACTCGGGCCCGGCTCGACGCTGACCCGCCACCACCTGCGCGCGATCGACGGCATGCACAAGCTCACCCGCGGCCTCCAGCCGCACGTGCCGGCGCCCGCCGACGGCGCCGACTGGCACTTCGCGACCCAGGTCGTGCAGGCCCGCGCCGTCGCCACCGGGGTCGAGTGGCTGCGGTCCCGCGACCGCTGCGGCGGCGTCGTCGTGTGGCAGCTCAACGACTGCTGGCCGGCCATCAGCTGGTCCGCGGTCGACCACGCGGGCATCGAGAAGCCGCTGTGGCACGCGCTGCGCCGCTCGTTCGCGCCGCGGCTGGCCACCGTCCAGCCCGTGCGCCCGGGGCCGACGCACGACCCGACCGGCGACGCGGGGCTCCTGCTCGCGCTCGTCAACGACACCGGCACCACCTGGCACGCCGACGTCCTCGTCCGGCGGATCGGGCTGGACGGCACGGAACACGCCCGCGCCCGGCTGCGGGCCGGCTGTCCCGCCGGTGGGCTCGTCCGCCTGCCCGCCGACGCCGGCGTCGGCCGTCCCGCGGACCCGCACGCCGAGCTGCTCGTCGTGGACGCCGACGGCGTACGGACCACGTGGAGCTACCGGCCCGAGCGGGAGCTGACCGCGCCCCGCCCCGAGCACCGCGCCGACGTGCGCGTCGTGGACGGCGCGCTGCACGTCACGGTCACCGCCGTGACGCTGCTGCGGGACGTGTGCGTGTTCGCCGACCGGCTCGCCGGGCCGCTCGGCGTCGCGGCGCACGAGCTGGTCGTCGACGACGCCCTGGTCACCCTCCTGCCGGGCGAGCGCCACACGTTCCGTGTCGCCCGCCGCGACGGCGGCGCCGTCACCGCGTTCGACGGGCGGCTGCCCGACCTCGTGGTGCGGTCGTTCGGTGAGGTCGCCCGCTGACACCACCGATGTCTGCACGGTTTACGTTTGCCTTTGGTGCGGTTCAAAACTGTCTTGGGCAGCCATTCATCCGATGTACACATTGACAGCTCGCCATGCTCTTGACACAGTCGTCAACGGCGGTGATCCCTCCCCTCCCTCACGGGAGGTCCCGTCCCAGCAGGTGCGTCGGCGCGCTCCTCCCCGCGTTCCCTCTGGAAGGAACCTCCCATGAGCCTGTCCCGCCGCCAGGTCCTGTCCGCCGGGCTGGCCGTCGCCGGTCTCGGCGCGACCGCCTACGTCGCCGGCACCGCCGACGCGGCCAGCGCCCCCGGCGACGTCGTCGGCAAGATCTCCGTCGGCTACCAGGGCTGGTTCGCCTGCCGCGGCGACGGGTCACCGATCAACGCCTGGTGGCACTACAGCGCGAACAACAGCCAGCCGCCGTCGCCGAGCAACACCACCCTCGTGTCGTGGCCCGACATGCGCGAGTACACGAAGACGTACGCGACGGCGTACGCGAACCTCGGCAACGGGCAGCCCGCCACGCTGTTCTCGTCCTACGACCAGCAGACGGTCGACACCCACTTCAAGTGGATGCGCGACTACGGCTGCGACACGGCCGCGTTGCAGCGCTTCAACCCGTTCGGTGGCGAAGGACCCATCCGCGACGCCATGACCGTCAAGGTCCGCAGCGCCGCCGAGGCCTACGGCCGCAAGTTCTACATCATGTACGACGTCACCAGCTGGACCGACATGCAGTCGCAGATCAAGACCGACTGGACGACGAAGATGTCGGCGTACACGGCGTCACCGGCGTACGCGCGGCAGAACGGCAAGCCGGTCGTGTGCATCTGGGGCTTCGGCTTCAACGACTCGGGCCGCCCGTTCGCGCCGGGCCCATGCCTGGACGTCGTCAACTGGTTCAAGGCCCAGGGCTGCTACGTCATCGGCGGCGTGCCGACCTGGTGGCGCACCGGCGTCAACGACTCCCGCCCCGGCTTCCTCGACGTGTACCACGCCTTCAACATGATCTCGCCGTGGATGGTCGGCCGCACCGGCGACATCGCCGGGCTCGACTCGTATTACAACAACGTCAACGTCGGCGACCAGGCCGACTGCAACGCCCGGGGCATCGACTACCAGCCCTGCGTCATGCCCGGCGACCTGTCCGCCGGCGCCCGCGCCCACGGCGACTTCTACTGGCGGCACATCTACAACATGACCAGGCTCGGCGCGCAGGGCCTGTACGTGTCGATGTTCGACGAGTTCAACGAGGGCAACCAGATCGCGAAGACGGCGGAGAACGCCTCGATGCAGCCGACGAACTTCGGCCGCCCCGCGCTGGACGCCGACGGGGTGGCCTGCTCCTCCGACTACTACCTGCGCATCACCGCCGACGGCGGCCGGATGTTCAAGCGGCAGACGCCGCTGACCGCCACCCGCCCCACCCAGCCGATCGCCGGCGGCCCGTCGACGCCCCCGCCGTCCACCGCGGTCGCGCTGCGCTCCCGGGCGAACAACCGGTACGTCTCCGCGCAGAACAACGGCGCCGCGCCCCTGCTCGCCGCCGCCACCGCCGTCGGCGCCGCGGAGCGGTTCGAGCTCGTCGACCTCGGCGGCGGGAACGTCGCGCTGCGCGCCCAGGTCAACGGCAGGCTCGTCTGCGCCGAGAACGCGGGTGCCGCGGCGCTGATCGCGAACCGTACGGCGGCCGGCCCGTGGGAGACGTTCCGGCTGATCCGCAACAGCAACGGCACGGTGAGCCTGCTCGCGACGGTGAACAACCGCTATGTCTGCGCGGAGAACGCCGGCGCCGCGGCGCTGATCGCCAACCGCACCGCGATCGGCGCCTGGGAGCAGTTCGACCAGGTGCCCGCGTAACGGGCCCCGTCATGCGGCCGGTGCCCGACTACAGGGCCCCGGCCGCGGGCGTCGGGACGGGACGGCAGAGGTGCGGTGGCACGCCCGTCGTGGCCAGGGACGCATCGAGCAGGGCGGTCCACTGTGGACGCCACCGCTCGGTGCGGGCGGCCGTCTCCTCGCGGAGCAGCGGCAGGCCGGCGGTGGGGTGCGGTGCCCGCCACCAGCCGGGGGCGTGGTCGTAGGCCCGTCGCACCGTCGTGTCGGGTCCGGTGACGTCGACGCGCAGGTAGAGCCAGCGCCCCGAGGCGGGGTCGGCGTCGGCCTCGTGGAGCGCCGTCACGAGGTCGGTGAGCGCGCCGGTGACCTGCTGGCCGGACTCGGCGCTGAACGCCGTGCGGTGCCGCGGGCCCCACTGCACGGTCAGGACGGCGGTGCCCTCGGCGCGCAGGTGTGCCGCGAGGTCCCGCAGCGCGCCGCCGTCGGCGGTCGCCGGCCGCGGCTGCTCCGGCGCGTCGCGCATGACCCGCTCGACGAGGGCGGCCTGCTGGTCGGGGCCGCTGAACGGCACCGTGCGCCCGGCCGGTTCACCGTCGCCGGCGGGGTGTTCGGGCCAGCTGCTGCCCGGTGTCAGCCCGGCCCGGGTCGCCGCCGCGAGGGCGGTGGCTGGGTCGATCGCCGGTTCGTACGCCGATGTACGGGCGTGCTCCACCGCGGCGAACAGGGCCAGGTCGGCGGTGCGGTCCCGGGCCGCGTCGCGCAGGCGGTCCAGCAGCCGCTGCCGGTCGGCGTCGTCGGTGAGCTGCTCGACCGCCTCGGCGAGCGCCGTGGAGGCCTCCTCGAGCAGGATCCGGCAGCCGTCCTCGCGCAGGTCCGCCGGGTACCGGGCCCGGCTCCACGCGGTGCCGTCCCACCAGTACACGAAGCCGACCACCTCGCCCGCGAGCAACGCCTGGAGGAAGGACCACGGCAGCCACGCCGGACCGCCCGCGAGCAGGTCGACGGGCTCCCGACACATCTCGATCTCGCTGTTGTCCAGGTCGAGCCCGAAGAGCACCGCCCGGCCGCCGGCCACGGGCAGCAGCGCCCACCAGCCGTTGCCGACGTCGCGCATCCGCAGCCCGTCGGCGGTGACGGCCTAGCCCGGCATGATGCTGGGCGCCCGGCCGGCGGCCAGGGCGGACAGCAGGGCCGGCTCGGCCCACAGGTCGTGCGGCGGCGGCAGGTCCGGCACGCGCACTGTCATCGTCGATCCCCCGTCTGGTCCGGTGCGTGACCGCCGCGAGTGTACGGCGCCCGGCCAGACGCTCAGGACCGCGCGGCGGGGTCGTTCTGCCACAAACGACATCGTCGATCTTCGCACCCGTATGCGGGCAGTCCGGGCAGGTGGGAGCGGCCGATGTGGAAACGCTCTCACCTTCCGCCATTCCCTTACCGATCGTGATCACGTAGCTTCGTGAGGTGGCATCGGTGGAAAATGATGGATGCCCGGGCACAAAGGGGCGAATGACTTGCAGGCGAGCACCCCTCAACAGCGGCTGGCACCGCACCATGAGCTGCCACGGGACGCGGCCACCGTCGCCGCCTACCGCACACCGGTCAGGTTCGCCCGCGACCCGCTCGCCGAGCTCGAGGCGATCTCCGGCCGGGCCGCAGGCGCGGTCGTGCGGCTCAACCTCGGCTTCCTGCGGCCCTACCTGATCACCCGGCCCGACGACGTGCAGCACGTCCTGAGCGGCCACGCCGACCGGTACGTGCGCGAAGGCATGATGTGGCAACCGGTGCGCCGGCTGACCGGCAACGGCATCTCCGGCGACGGCCCGCAGTGGAAGGCCAGCCGCGAGGTGCTGCGCCCGATGTTCGCCGCCCGGCACGTGGCCGCGCTGACCGACCTGCTCGCCGTGACCGTCAACGAGGCCGTCGACGCCCTCGACGAGCACGCGGCGACCGGCCGGCCGTTCGACGTGGCCGAGGCGATGACCCGCGTCGCCGACCTCGCGCTGGGCCGGGCCTTCTTCGGCGGCGGCATCGCGGCGGCCGACGGTGACCGGCTCGGTCAGGCCGTCGCCACCGCGTTCACCTCCCTGACCGCCCGGATACTGCTGCCGTTCGCGCCGCGGTGGCTGCCGCTGCCCGGTGACCGCGCGTTCCGGCGGGCGGTGCGCACCGTTGACGAGGTCATGTACCCGCTGGTCGCGCAGCGGCGCCGGCAACCCGACGCCGACGACGTCGTGGCGCTGCTCTGCCAGACCCGCGACGGCGACGGGCAGCCGCTGGACGACCGGCGCATCCGTGACGACGTCGTCGGCATGTACGTCGCCGGCACCGAGACGACCGCGATGGCCCTCACCTGGCTGTGGGTGGCGCTGGACGCCAACCCCGGCGTCGCGGAGCGGCTGCGGGCCGAGGTCGAGGACGTGGTCGGCGACGAGCGTCCAGGTGCCGCGCACCTGCCGCGGCTGCGGTACACCCGCATGGTCGTGCAGGAGGTGCTGCGGCTGTACCCGTCGGGCTGGTTCCTGCCGCGCACCGCGCTGGCCTCCGACGTGGTCGGCGGGGTGCGGATCCCGGCCGGCAGCACCGTGGTGATGAGCCCGTACCTGACCCATCGCATGCCGTCGCTGTGGGAGCGGCCGGACGTGTTCGACCCCGAACGGTTCGGGCCCGAGCGGACCGGCCGGCACCGGTTCGCGTACCTGCCGTTCGCGGGCGGCCCGCACCAGTGCCTCGGCAGCCAGCTGTTCATGGTCGAGGCACAGCTGGTGGTGGCGGCGATGCTCAGCCGGTTCCGGCCGCGGCTGCGCGACGACGGACCGGTCCATCCGAGGGCCGCGGTGACCCTGCGGCCCAGCCGGCGGCTGGCGATGACGATCACCCGGCGGGAGCGGTGAGCGGCGTGGCCGGCGCCGCGCCGGACCCTGGCTCGGCGCCGGCCGGACCCGCCCTCCAGGCCGCCGCGGCCGACCTCGTGGACGAGGTCGCCGCCACGCGGTGGGGGCGCATCTCCCCGTCGGTGTACGAGACCGGCCGGCTGGTGTCGATCGCGCCGTGGCTGGTCGACCACGCCGCCCGGGTCGCGTTCCTGCGCGCCACCCAGCGCCCCGACGGCGGCTGGGGCCAGCCGGGCGGGTACGCCCTCGCGCCGACCCTCAGCGCGACCGAGGCGCTGCTGGCCACCGCCCGTGACGGCGACCCGTCGGCCGCGGAGCCCGCCGGGCAGGGCCTCGACCGGCTCATCGGCTGGCTGGCCGGCCCGGCGCCGCTGCGCGTCGCGGACGTGCCGGACACGCCGGCGGTCGAGCTGATCGTGCCGGCCCTGGTCGACCTCGTGAACGCGCACCTCGACGCCCTCGCCGACCGGCCGGTGCCGGGCCTGGACAGGTTCGCCGGCGTCCGGCTGGCGGCACCGGCCGGCGTGGACGACCGGCCGCTGCGGGGTATCCGCGCGATGCTGGACGCGGGCGCGCCGGTGCCGGACAAGCTCCTGCACTCCCTCGAGGTCGTCGGCCCGCTCACCGCGAACCAGCCGGTGCGGCCCGCGCCGATCGGCGGGGTCGGCGCGTCGCCCGCCGCCACCGCCGCGTGGCTGGCCGGGCATCCGGCCGGCCCGACCTCGGCGACGTTGCGCTACCTGGAGGCGGTCACCCGCCGGCACGGCGGGCCGGTGCCCAGCGTCGTCCCGATCGCGCCGTTCGAGCGGGCCTGGGTGCTCAGCCTGCTGATCGGCGCCGGGTTCCCGGTCGGGCGCCCCGACCGGGTCGCCGCCGCCCTGGCCGCGCCGCTCGGCCCGGGCGGGCTCGCCGGCGGTGAGGGCCTGCCCCTGGACGCCGACACCACCTCGGTCACCCTGCTGACGCTGGCGCAGCTCGGCGCGGCGCAGCCCGTCGACTGCCTGTGGCCGTTCGAGGTCGACACCCACTTCAGCACCTGGCTCGGCGAGCGGACCCCGTCGACGACCACGAACGCGCACGTGCTGGAGCTGTTCGGCCACCACGTCGCCGCGCACACCTGGGCGGGCGCGCGGGACCGCGCGGTCGTCGCCAAGCTCACCGCGTGGCTGTGCGCGCAGCAACTGCCCGACGGCAGCTGGATGGACAAGTGGCACGCGTCGCCGTACTACGCGACGTTCTGTGTCGTGACGGCGCTGCACCGCCACGGCCGCCTGGGCGGCGGCGAGCCGGCCGCCACGATCCGCAGGGCGGTGCGCTGGATCGTCGCGACCCAGTCTGCCGACCGGTCCTGGGGGCGCTGGCACGGCACCGCGGAGGAGACGGCGTACGCGGTGCAGACCCTGCTGCTCACCGCCGCGCTGGACGAGCCCGGGGCGCACGCCGCCGCGGCCGACGGGCTGGCCTACCTCGCCGCGACGTCCGGGCAGCAGCCGGACCCGCCGCTGTGGCACGACAAGGATCTCTACGTGCCGCCGCGCATTGTCCGGGCCGCGGTTCTCGCGGCATTCCGGCTGGCCGGATCGGACAATGCAATGCGTTACGGAATTTCGTCGCCGGCCGCCACGGATTAGTGCCGGCGCCGAAGTCCGCACACCGGTCACCAGGCAACTTGAGTGGCCGATCGCACGCTGCTACGGTGCCCGTTGTCGAATGACGGTGACCACACCACTGCATGTCCAACATCAACAGCGCATCGCGTGATCGGGGTTTATCCCAGGTCAATCCGTTGGGCGCGTGGGCTTTCGGGAGACAATGTCAATGAGATCCGGCAGCTCACACGTGCGGGTGAAGATCGTCGCCCTGCTGGCGTCGCTCGTCGCGCTCTGGGGGTTCGCCGCGTTCGTGACGCTGCGGGAAGGCCTCAACCTGCTGACGGTCACGACGCTCGACGAGACCGTCGGCCGACCCTCGGAGTCCCTTGTGGAGGCGCTGCAGCAGGAGCGGCGGCTCACGGTCGTCTACGTCGCCAACCCCACCGCCGAGCGCCGGCAGGCACTCGCCGACCAGCGGACCCGCACCGACTCGGCACGCCAGGACTTCGAGCGGCTCGCGCGCGGCGGGGATGCCAGGGACGCCGGCAGCGACACGCTCGACCGGCGTATCGAGAATGTCGCCGGAAAGCTCGGCAAGCTCGGTGAAACACGCGCCGGTGTTGACGCCCGCACGGCGGACCGGACCCAGACCGCCGCATTTTTCAGCGACATTGTTTCCGACACGTTACTGGTATTCGGTGCGCTGTCGTCACTCGACGACCCGGCAATCATCAACGACGGCCGGACACTCGTCGAGGCCAGCTATGCCCGTGAAATCCTGTCCCAGGAGGACGCGTTGCTCGCCGGTGTCCTGGCCGCGGGCAGGTTCACCGTCGCCGAGCACACCCAGTTCGTCAAACTGGTCGGGGCGCAGCGGGTCCGGTACGCGGAGGTCGCCGCCGCACTGCCCGAGGCGGACCGGGCCGCGTACGACGAGCTGGTCAACGGCGACGCGTTCAACAAGCTGCGCGCGACCGAGGACATGGTCGTCGAGCGGGGCCGGGTGAACGGGCCGCCGCCGACGGACCTGGCGACCTGGCAGGCCACCGTGGAGCCGGTCTTCGCCCAGCTGCGGGAGCTGGTGCTGCGCGCCGCCGACCACCTCATCGACCGCGCCGGCTCCGCCGCGATCGGCGTCATCGTGCGGATCTCGCTCGCCGGCGGCCTCGGCCTGCTCGCCGTCATCGCCTCGATCATCATCTCGATCACCACCGCACGGTCGCTGCTGCGCCAGCTGGAGCGGCTGCGTAACGCGGCGTTCACACTCGCCAACGAGCGGCTGCCCGGGGTGGTCGACCGGATCCGCCGCGGCGAGACGGTCGACGTCGCGACCGAGGCGCCGCCCCTGGCGTTCGGCCGCGACGAGGTCGGGCAGCTGGGCACCGCGTTCAACCTGGTGCAGGAGACCGCGATCCGCACCGCCGTCGAGCAGGCGGAGATGCGCCGCAGCGTCCGCGACGTGTACCTGAGCCTGGCCCGCCGCACCCAGGGGCTGGTGCACCGGCAGCTGACGCTGCTGGACGACATGGAGCGCCGGGAGAACGACCCGGACAACCTCGACGGCCTGTTCCGGCTCGACCATCTCGCGACCCGCATGCGCCGCAACGCCGAGAACCTGATCGTGCTGGCCGGCGCCACCGCTGGGCGGACCTGGCGCCGGCCGGTGCCGGTCATCGACGTCATCCGCGCCGCCGTCGCCGAGGTCGAGGACTACACCCGGGTCACCGTCGCGCCGCCGAACCCGGCCGGTGTCGCCGGTGTGGCCGCCGGTGACGCCGCCCACCTGCTCGCCGAGCTGATCGAGAACGCGACCGCCTTCTCCCCGCCGCACACCCAGGTGCAGGTGAGCGGGCAGCTGGTCACCAACGGCTATGTGGTGGAGGTGGAGGACCGCGGGCTCGGGATGAACGAGGAGGACCTCGCCGCCGCCAACGCCGAGCTGAAGGCACCGGCGGAGTTCGTGCTGTCCAGCACGGTCCGGTTGGGGCTGTTCGTCATCGGCCGGCTCGCGGTGCGGCACGGCATCCGGGTCGAGCTGCGCAGCTCGCCGTACGGTGGGACGACCGCCATCGTGCTGATCCCGGCATCGCTCATCGTGGCCACCGACCAGGTGGGGCCGTCCCAGGCGGCGCCCGCGGAGGCGGCGCAACCCGAGCTCACGGCGGGCGACGAGGGCGCTCAGGTCACGGCGATGCACGCGACCGCGCGCACCGGCGGCCTCCTGGTCGCCGCTCCCCCGGCGCGGTCCGCCCCGGCCGCCGCACGCCCCCCGGCGGCGGTCCCCGTGCGGGCCTCGTTGCCGGCCTCACCACCGGCCGCCGTGGAGCAGGCCGCGCCGCCCGCGGCCGCCGTGCCCACCGTGCCTTCCGGGCCCGCCGTGTCTTCCACGCCCGCTGGGCCTTCCGTTCCTTCGGCGCCGTCTGTACCGGCCGCGCTGCCGCCGACGCCGAACGGCCTGCCCCGCCGGGTCCGTCAGGCCGCCGCGAACGGCACGGCGCAGGACAACACCAACGGGGCGGCAGGCGAGCCCCTGAGCCCCGACGAGACCCGCCGCCGCTGGGCCAGCTACCAGCAGCAGACGGTCCGCGGCCGCGAACAGGCCGAGCAGGTTGGACAGGCGTCCGACGGCACCGGTGACCCGGGGCCGGGGGCCGACGACGAGAACCGGACCCGGTAAGTGCGGCGGGACCTGGTAGAAGGAGACAGTTCGGTGCAGCAGAAACATCCGGTCGCTGAGTTGCAGTGGTTGCTCAACGACCTCGTCAAACGCGTCGGGCACCTGCAGCAGGCCGTGGTGCTGTCGGCCGACGGGCTGCTGCTCGCGGCGTCCGACGGCCTCACCAAGGACGACGCGGACCACTTCGCCGCGATCGCGTCCGGCCTGCAGAGCATCGCCCGCGGCGCCGGGCGCCGCTTCGGCACCGGCGCGGTGCGGCAGACCATCGTCGAGATGGAGTCCGGGTTCATGCTGGTGACGGCCGCCGGACACGGCGCCTTCCTGGCGGTCCTGACCGGCTCCGACGCCGACATCGGCCTCGTCACGTACGAGATGGCCATGTTGGTCGCCCGGGTCGGCAAGTACCTGGCCACCGCCGAGCGCACCCCCGCGGACCCGGTTGACGCGAAGTGAGCGGGCAGATCGACGGCCCCGGCTGGGCTGACGACGAGGCCGGGCCGTTCGTCCGGCCGTACGCGATGACACAGGGTCGCACCCGGCCGTCGGAAGGCGAGTTCGACCTCATCGCGGTGGTCGTGTCCACGCAGCCGGCCGCCTCGATCCGCGGCGACCTGCCGCCGGAGCAGGCCGCGATCCTGAACCTGTGCCAGCGGCCGCTGTCCGTGGCCGAGGTGTCGGCGCACCTGCACCTGCCGCTCGGCACCGTGCGGGTGCTGCTCGGCGACCTGCTCGGCGCCGGGCTGATCCTGACCAGCGGCCCCAGGCCGGCCGCGCAGCCGCAACGTCACCACCTACTCAAGGCGGTCATCAATGGTCTCAACGCTCTCTGAACCGGCCGGCGGGGTGCTGCCCTCCACGGTGAAGATCCTGATCGCCGGCGGGTTCGGTGCCGGCAAGACCACGTACGTCGGCGCGGTCAGCGAGATCGAGCCGCTGACGACCGAGGAGCGGCTGACCGAGGTCGGGGTCGGCATCGACGACACGTCCGGCGTCGATGCGAAGACCACCACCACCGTGGCCATGGACTTCGGCCGGATCACCATCACGGCCGACCTGGTGCTGTACCTGTTCGGCACCCCGGGCCAGGACCGGTTCTCGTACCTGTGGGACGAGCTGGCGCTGGGCGCGATCGGCGCGGTCGTGCTCGCCGACACCCGGCGGCTGGCCGACTGCTTCCCCTCGGTCGACTACTTCGAACGCCACGGCACGCCGTTCATCGTGGCCGTCAACTGCTTCGACGGCGCGCCCGTGTACGACGCGGAGGAGGTGCGGATGGCGCTCGACCTGGACCCGCAGGTCCCGCTGGTCCTGTGCGACGCGCGGAACCGCAAGAGCGCCAAGCAGGGGCTGATCAGCCTGGTGCAGCACGTGATCGCCTCGGAGGAGCCGGCGCCGGTCGGCTGACCGTATGATCATGCGGTGACCGCGATCGCTGATCTCCTCGCGCCGAGGGAGGCCGGCGCGGTCTGCGCCGTCGCCAGCCACGTCCAGCGGGACCTGATCGCCTGCGCCGGGGCGTATCCGGAGCTGTTCCCCGCCAAGCCGTTCGACGGCCCGTTCTTCAGTACGATCGCCCTGGCGAACACGTTCTGCGCGCCGTGGCTCGACGCCGGCCAGCTCCGCCCCGCCAACCGGATCACGATGTGGATCTTCGCGGTCGACCGGTTGATGGACCTCCTCGCCACCTCCCGGGCCGAGATCGACGAGATCGTGGCCCGCTGCCTCGCCGTCGTCGACGGCGGCCCGGCCCCCGCGGGCGACGAGCTGGCCGGTCTCCTCGCCGACATCCGCGCCGAGCTCGCCACCTCACCGGCGTTCCCCGGCCTCGCCGGGATCTGGCAGGACGACGTCCGCAGGATGCTCGAGTCGATGACCCGCGACTGGCAGTGGAAGGCCGACCCCGCCGCGGCACTGCCCACATTGGACGAATACCTCGCCGGCGCCGAGTTCGGCTACTCCCTGGTGTTCCTGTCGCACTGGATCGCCACGACCGACACGCCCGTCACCGACACCGGCGCGCTGGTCTCCGCCGGCCGGCTGGTCCAGCAGATCATCCGGATCCTCAACGACTACGGCACCTACCAGCGGGACGTGACGTGGGGCGACGTCAACGCGTTGCTGCTCGGCGTCGACAGGGAGGTGGTCGACGCCAGGCTGGCCGCGCTCATCGAGGAGGCCGGCGAACGGCTCGCGCCGCTGATGGAGACGGACCGGCCGCTGGCGGTGTTCCTCGCCCGGCACATCACGTTCAACCAGGGCTTCTACGGCCTCGCCGACTACTGGGGCAGCCGCTGACCCACCGGCGCCCGTCGCCCGCGGTGCGGCAGCACCACCCCCGTGGCCGGTGCTGCCGCACCGGTCGTCAGATGCGGGTGCCGTCGCGTTCGTTTCGTGCGGCGAGGCGGTGGACCTGCCCGTTGTGCACGTCGCTGACCCACTCCCAGCCCGGCTTGGCCGACGGGCCGATCCGCGGGTCGTCGGGGACCCGGCCGTCGCGCAGGGCGAGCACGTACGCCCGGTCCAGCTCGATCCGCACGCGCACCTGACCGGCTCCGCCGACCGACCCGTGGCCGGGGACGACGACGTCGGCGTCGCCCGCCACCTCCTCCAGCAGCCGCAGCGCGGCGAGGTAGTCCTCGACCGGATCGGCGGCGGCGCCGTGCAGGTCGAGCATCGGGATCAGGACGTCGGAGAGCATGTCACCGGCGACGAGCACCCCGCGCTCCTCGATGAGCAGCGCCGCGTGGCCCGGGGCGTGCGCCTGATGCTCGATGATCCGGACCTGCGGGCCGTCCCACGGAATCCT
This sequence comes from Dactylosporangium sp. CA-152071, assembly GCF_050936335.1. Classification (NCBI taxonomy): domain Bacteria; kingdom Bacillati; phylum Actinomycetota; class Actinomycetes; order Micromonosporales; family Micromonosporaceae; genus Dactylosporangium; species Dactylosporangium sp. CA-152071. Next base: position 1,845,152 of record NZ_JBNJMZ010000002.1, read on the forward strand.
TGCCGTCTCTGCGGGCAGGGCGGTGACGAGGCCGTACAGGTCCAGCGGGACCTGGCCGGCGATCTCCGTCTCGGCCAGGTGGGCGGTGATGTTGGCCTTCGCGTCCGGGTCGGACAGCTCCTCCCGGACGCTGTCCGCGCAGCTGGCCGTGCAGTACCGCGGGGGCGCGCCGAGCTGGGCATGCCAGAGCAGGTGGTCCCAGTGCGGATGGGTCGAGAAGCCGGCCACGACGGTCTGGCCCGAGGTGGACAGGTCGGCCGCGAGGCAGGCCATCTCGTGGTCCTGCACCCCGGGGTCGATGAGCAGCACTCCGGCGCCGCCCTGCACGACGACGGCGTTGCTCTTCAGGAACTCGCTCTCGTGGACCAGCACACCGTCCGCGACCCGCGTCAGCACGAGCCCGCCTCCTTCGCGTCCCGCACCGAGTAGCGATGCATCGTGACGCCGTGCTCGAACGATCCCTGCTCCAGCAGGTCGAGATCGATCGGCAGGTCGTAGTCGTCGAACAGCGGCCGGCCGAAGCCAAGGATCGTGGGATGGGTGAAGAGCAGCAGCTCGTCGAGGAGCCCCGCCCGGAGCAGCTGCGTGGCGAGCGTCGCGCCGCCCACCCCGATGGCGCCGTCGGTCTCGGCCCGGAGTGCGGCGAGCTGCTCGATCGCGTCGTCGCCGCCGATGACCCGGGTGTTGTGACCGGCGGTGTGCCGGGTGCGGGAGACGAGCACCTTGGGCGCGGTGGTCCAGATCTCGCCGTACTCACGCATGACGTCCGGCAGCGACGCGTCCTCGCGGGCCCGTGGCCAGTACTCCTCCATCGTCTCGTAGACGACGCGCCCCTGGACCATGAGCGCGAGCGCCCGCGCCCGCGTGTTGAACTCGCGATGCAGCTCCTCGTCGATGCGCAGCCACTCGCCGGCACCGTTGTCCCCGGGAACCTGCTCGATCCGCAGGTCGAGGGACACGTTCATCCAGTAGACGAAGCGGCCCATCCTCACCCTCACCCCGTAGTGGTTGCGTTCTGCAACCACTATATTGGTGGCGAATCACCTGTCAAGGAGGAGTCGTGGAACCACGGTCCGGGTGTCCGATCAACGCCGCCGTCGAGGTCCTCGGGGACCGCTGGTCGATGCTCGTGCTGCGTGACGTCATCTTCGGCGACCGCCGCTACTTCCGGGCGCTGCTCACCGGGTCGATCGAGGGCATCGCCTCGAACATCCTCGCCGACCGCCTCGTGCGGCTCGTCGAGGCGGGCATCCTCACCCGCGGCACCGCGTTCCGGGGGCAGCGCGCCCGCTACAGCCTCACCGAGGCCGGCATCCAGACGCTGCCGATCATCTACGCCCTCGGCAACTGGGGCCTCGACTGGCGCCAGGGCAGCGACGAGCTGCGGACCCGGCAGCAGCTCATGCGCGACGAGGGTCCGGCGTTCATCGAGGACCTCATGGACGAGCTCCGGGAGCGCCACCTGGACGCCCCGCCGAAGCCGCGCCACGGCCCGGGTCCCCTCGAGCGTCTGGACGCTGCCTATGCCGCCAATGCCGCTGAGCAGGAACGCCTCGGACGTGAGGGTGCCGCGGGCCGACAGCGCTGACAAGAAGGACCGTTCGAACAATTTACAAAGCCCACATTCGCCGGTGTTACTGAGTGAGGACTTTCGCCGTTAGGGTCGGACTCGGGTTCCTCACTGGTGAGGGAGAGCGCGGTGGCTCTGTCGTTCGAGGTGCAAAATGAGGCCGCTGGGCGGGTGCTCATCGTGCTGCACGGCATGCTCGACAGCCATGGGGTGGCGGTGTTCCACCGGGCCCTCGCCGCGGCCCTGGAGTGGTACCCGTCGCTGGTGGGCGTCGACCTGACCGAGGTCACGTGGATCGACTCCGCCGGCGTGGGCGCGCTGGCGGCCGCGTTGCGCGTCGGCGGGCAGGTGGGATACCGGCTGGTCGTCGCCGCCGTCAGCGCGACCGCGGATGAACGCCTGCGACGCAGCGGCCTGGCCGACTCCCTCAACGTCGCCGGGCGGGAGCGTCCCAGGCGCCCGGCGGGCTGACGTCGCTTCTTACTATCCGACGTGGACGTGCGGCCGGTGGATGCGGTCGGGCTCCTGCCGGCGCAGTACCTCGCGGGTGACCGGTGCGACCTCACCCTGCCCGAAGATCAGGAAGCGGAGGAAGTTGACGGCCGGGTTGCCCTCCGTCCACTCGAAGTAGATGTGCGGGCGCCGGCCCGTGCGGTCCCGGATGCCGAGCAGCAGCGCCGCGATCGCACTCGCGACGGCCGGGTTCTGCAGGGCGAGCACGCGGTAGCGGCCGTGCATGACCTCGCCACGCACGACGACGGCGGACGCGAAGTCGGAGGCGTCGGTGATGGACACCTCGACGAAGATCACGTCGGCGGCATCGGGGATGTCGTTGTCGGCCTGGATCTGCTGGAGCTTCTCCCGGTAGTCGAGGGCCGTGCGACGCGCGGGCTCCTTGGCGACCAGCCGGATCGTACGCCGGGCGCACTCGTGGATGAAGGTGCTGGCGGTCGCGTCGAACTGCAGGTCGGTCACCCGCAGCTCGAACGACCGGTCGATCCGGGACAGCACCGACACCAGCACGATGCCGACGATGAAACACCCGGCGATCTTCACCCCGTCCGGGCGTTCGACGACGTTGGCGATCGTGGTGTACGTGAGGACGGCGGCGATGACCACGAACGAGACGAACTTGCGGTGCTCGCGGTGCCGGTGGGCGGACAGAGCGGCAGCGACCGCCGCCGAGGTGATCAGCACGAGGACGCCGGTGGCGTAGGCGCCGCCCTGGGCGTTGACGTCGGCACGGAAGTAGACGGTGATCACGACCGCGATCACGAGGAACACCAGGACCAGCGGCCGCACCGCCCCGGCCCAGTCAGGTGCCATGCCGTAGCGGGGCAGGTACCGGGGCACCAGGTTCAGCAGGCCGGCCATCGCCGACGCGCCGGCGAACCAGAGGATGGCGATGGTGGACAGGTCGTACACCGTGCCGAAGACCGGACCGAGGTGCTCATGCGCCAGGTAGGCCAACGCCCGGCCGTCGGCCTTCCCGCCCGCCTTGAACTCCGCCGGCGGGATCAGAACCGTGGTGACGACGCTGGTGGTGAGCAGGAACCCGCTCATGATCAGCGCGGCCGTGGTGAGCAGCTTCCTGGTGTCACGGATCCGCCCGGCCGGCGCCTCCTCGCTGTCGGCCGGGTCACCGCGCACGTGCGGCATCACCGCCACACCGGTCTCGAACCCGGACAGGCCCAGCGCCAGCTTCGGGAACACGACCAACGCGATCGCCACGACCAGCAGCGGATTGCCGTGCTGGGCCGTCAACGCCGCCGACCAGTCGGTGACCGTCGACGGGCGGGTCACGATCAGCCACAGGCCCTCGACGACCACGACCAGGTTCAGCGTCAGGTACAGCCCGACGATCGCGACCGCGATGCCGACCGCTTCGGTGAACCCGACGAGGAACACCGCGCCGAGCAGCACCAGCAGGACCAGCGTCACCAGGACCTCGTGGTCGCGCAGCGCCGCCGGCCAGAACGGGTTCTCGTCCAGGTGCGCGGTCGCGTCCGCCGCGGACAGCGTCATCGTGATGACGAAGTCGGTGGCGGCGAACCCCAGCAGGACCAGCACGAACAGCTTCCCCTGCCAGAACGGCAGCAACCGCACCAGCATCGCGATGGACCCTTCACCGTGCGGGCTCTCCTGCGCCACCCGCCGGTACACCGGCAACGCCCCGAACAACGTGACCAGCACCAGCACCACCGTCGCCACCGGCGACAGCAGCCCCGCGGCGAGCGCGGCGATCCCCGGCTGGTAGCCCAGCGTGGAGAAGTAGTCCACCCCGGTCAGGCACATCACCTTCCACCACGAGTGCCGACGGTCCGCAGCCGGTTTGGCACCCGGACCCGCGTGCTGCAACGACCGGTCGTTGATCCCCGACAGCAGCCAAGCCCGGAACCCTGCCGTCACCGGGCCCGACATACCTGTCCACCGAGACCACCTCGCGAAGCGTCGGACATGTCCTGCACGGCGAGCCCCTACCCGACGGGCCCGGAAGTAGTAACCGACAACGGATGACTACTCAGCGGTGTCGTCGGGCGGCTCGGGCGGGGCTGATTCCGCCAGGGCGGCGGCGCGGTAGCCGGTCACGGCGTGGTAGACGAAGGCGCACGTCGGCACCGCGACGACGGCGCCCGCGATGCCGGCGAGGAGGGTGCCCACGCCGATGGCGAGCAGGGTCACCACCGGGTGCAGCCGGACGGCCCGGCGCATCACCAGGGGGTGCAGGAGGTGGCCTTCGGTCTGCTGGACGAGGAGCACCGCTGCCAGGACGAGCAGGGCGGTGGTCGGGCCGCGGGTCACGAAGGCCACCGCCACGGCGATCACACCGGCGACGGTCGCGCCGACGATCGGCACGAAGGCGGCGATGAAGGTCAGCAGGATCAGCGCCAGGGCGAGCGGGACGCGCAGCACGATCAGGGCGATGCCGATACCGATCGCGTCCACCGAGGCGATCACGACGATGCCGCGCACGTACAAGGTGACGGAGCGCCAGCCTGCCGCCGCCGCGGCGGTCACCCTGGCCCGCCGGGACGGCGGCACGAGCGTGGTGGCCCGCTGCCACGCCGTCGGTCCGTCCCGCAGCATGAAGAACAGCAGCAGCAGGGTCAGCACGCTCGCGGTGAGGATCTCGGCGGCGCTCACCGCTGCCGCCGGGCCGGGGATCGCGCTACGGAGCGCCCGCTCCGCCGCGTTCGTCAGCTCCGTGATCTGCCGTGCGTCGAGGTGCAGCGGTCCTGACACCAGCAGCTCGTGCACCCGGCCTGCGCCGGCGGTCAGCTGCCGCCGCAGGTCGCCGAACTGGCTCACGACCCGCACGCCGATCAGCACCAGGCTGCCGAGCAGGACGAGCAGGAGCAGGAGCACAGTGAGCAGCGAGGCCAGCCAGGCGGGCAGTCGCAGTGTTTGCAGCAGCCGGGTCAGCGGCCCGAGGAGCGCGCTGAGCAGCAGCGCCGCCACGACCGCCAGCACGACGGGAGCGATCACCACGAGGACGCGGATGAGCGCGTAGACGCCGGCGCCCAGGACGAGCAGGCATCCGGTCACCGCGGCGGCGGTCAGCAGCCATCCGGGCACGCGCGCGGCCAGCCGCACCGAGTCCGGTCGCATCCGGCCGCCGTACCCCGTCCAGGATCTCCAAACCCACCAGCGCGACCCGCCCGATCTCCGAACCACACCCGCGCGGGCCGCCGTTTCGAGGCCACGCCACCGGGTAGCCGCCCCGGCCACAGGGCGAGCGTGGAGGTGTCGCATGCGCAGACGGCTACTGGCGGCGGGTGTGGCCGCGGCCGTCGTGGCGCTGCACGCCGGGCCCGCGGTGACGGCGCTGCCCCTGGTACGCCGGCGCCTGCGGACGCTGAGCGGCGCCGGCCGCCCGGGCACCGTCGCGCTCACCCTGGACGACGGCCCCGACCCCGCGTCCACGCCGGCCTTCCTGGGATCGCTGGCGCGGCTGCGCGTCCCCGCGACCTTCTTCGTGCTCGGCGCCATGGCGGCGAAGGCACCCGGCCTGCTGCGCCGGATCCAGGAGGACGGGCACGAGATCGGGGTCCACGGCTGGACCCACCGCGATCACCTCCGGATGACGCCGGGCCAGGTCTACGACGAGCTCGCCCGGACCGCCGACCTGATCGCCGGGACCTGCGGGGTCCGGCCCGCCTGGTTCCGGCCGCCGTACGGCATCCTCTCCGCGGGGAGCCTGCTCGCGGCGGCCCGGCTCGGCCTGCGTCCGGTGCTGTGGAGCGCCTGGGGCCGCGACTGGGAGGCCGGCGCCACCCCCGGCACGGTGCTCGCCCACCTCCGGTCCGGCGGCATCCGCGGCGGCGCCACCCTGCTGCTGCACGACAGCGACTGCGCGGCGGCGCCGGGCGCCTGGCGGTCGGCGCTCGGCACGCTGACCACGGTCGCCGGTGAGTGCGAACGGCAGGGCCTGCGACTCGCCCGGATGAGCCAGCACGTCCCGTGACGGGCCAGCAGCCGTCGCGCCGGGCGGCGGTGCCGGTTACGGGCGCGTGATTGCGGGTAGCGCGCCGCCATGTGCGGCACGGATCTCTTCGCGGCGTCACGGGCCACCTCCTGCGCCGGGGCGGGCGCCTGACATGAGCAGTGCGACGAGAGCGCCGGCGGCACCCGTCCCGCTGGAGGCGCGGGCCCGAGCGGAGAACTTCCCGGTGGCGCTGCGGATCCTGCCCAGGGCCACCCGCGGGCACCTGTTCGCGCTGTACCGCTACGCCCGGTTCGTCGACGACCTGGGTGACGAGCCGGTCGTGGGGGTGACCGCGGCCGACCGGACGGCGATGCTCGACGTGTTCCAGGCGGAGGTCCATCGGCTGTACGACGGGCGGCCGGTGCAGCACCCGGTGCTGCGCGCGCTCGCCCCCACGGTGGACGCGTGCCGGCTGCCCGCCGGGCCGCTGCTGCGGCTGATCGAGGCGAACCGCGTCGATCAGGTCGTCACCCGCTACGCCACCGTCGAGGAGCTCGTGCGGTACTGCTCGCTGTCCGCCGACCCCGTCGGCGAGCTGGTCCTGCACGTGTTCGACCAGGCGGGCCCGGCACAGATACAGCTGTCGGGCCGCATCTGCACCGCGCTGCAGGTCGTCGAGCACCTGCAGGACATCGCGGAGGACCACCGGCGCGGCCGCGTCTACCTGCCCGCGGCCGACCTCGACCGGTTCGGCGTGCCCGAGACCGACCTGGCCGCGGCCACGGCGAGCGGCGCGCTGCGGGCGGCCGTCCGGTTCGAGGCCGACCGCGCGAAGGCGTGGCTGGACGCCGGCGAACCGCTGCTCACGACGCTGCACGGCTGGGCCCGGGTGGCGGTCGGCGGCTATCTCGCCGGCGGGTACGCGACGCTGCGGGCGCTGGAGCGCTGCGGATACGACCCGCTGCCCGGACCGCCACGCCCGCGCCGGCGCGACATCGCGGCGTCCTGGCTGGCCGCGATGGCCAGGAGCGTCGGGTGAGGGCGGCCGAGACCGTCGACGAGGCGTACCGGCGGTGTGAGGAGATCACCGGCCGGGAGGCCCGCAACTTCTCCTACGGCATCCGCCTGCTGCCGAGGCACAAGCGACGCGCGCTGTCCGCGGTGTACGCCACTGCCCGCCGCATCGACGACATCGGCGACGGCGACCTGCCCGCGGACGAGAAGCTGGCCCGGCTCGACCGGGTCCGCGAGTCACTGCACCGCCTGCCGGAAGCGGCGGTGCAGCAACTCGTGGACGACCCGGTGCTGCTGGCCCTGCACGACGCCGCGCGTCGGCTGCCCATCCCGCTGGACGCCTTCGACGAGCTGATCGACGGCTGCGCGGCCGACGTCCGCGGCACCACGTACGCCACCATCGACGACCTCCTGTGGTACTGCCGGTGCGTGGCCGGCTCCGTCGGCCGCCTGTCGCTGGGCGTGTTCGACACGGGCGCACCCGGACGGGCCGCCGAGCTGGCCGACGCGCTCGGCATCGCCCTGCAGCTGACCAACATCCTGCGCGACCTGCGGGAGGACCGCCATAACGGCCGCGTGTACCTGCCCAAGGACGACCTCGACCGGTTCGGCTGCAACCTGGAGCCCGACGGCGACGGCTTCGCCGACCCGCCCGACCGGTTCAGCGCCCTCGTGCGCTTCGAGGCCGAGCGGGCCGAACGCTGGTACGAGACCGGCCTGCGGCTGCTGCCGATGCTGGACGCGCGCAGCGCCGCCTGCACCGCCGCCATGGCCGGCATCTACCACCGGCTGCTGGCCCGCATCGTGAGCGACCCGATGGCCGTCACCCGGACGCGGCTGTCGCTGCCGTCCCGGGCGAAGGCCACGGTCGCCGTCCGCGCGCTCGTCAGGCGGACGGCATGACGCCGGGCCCGCCGGCGGCGGACGCGGGCCGCGAGGTGTGCGTGGTCGGCGGCGGGCTCGCCGGCATCACCGCCGCCGTCCGCCTCGCCGACGCCGGACACCGGGTGACGCTGCTGGAGCGGCGCGCCGAGCTGGGCGGGGCGACGTACTCGTTCGACCACGGCGGTCTCGTCGTGGACACCGGGCAGCACGTGTTCCTGCGCTGCTACGAGCGGTACCGGGACCTCCTGGACCGCCTCGGCAGCACCGGCCTGACCCGGCTGCAGCCGCGGTTCTCCGTGCCGGTCCTGGCGCCCGGGCGGGCGCCGCACGTGCTGGCCCGCGCCCGTGGCCTGCCCGCCCCGGCCCACCTGCTCCCGCCCCTGGCCGGGTACTCCCTGCTGAACGTCCGGGAGCGGTGGCGCGCGATCACGGCGGCCAACGCGTTGCGCGCCGTGGATCCCGACGATCCGGGCAACGACCGGATCAGCTTCGGCGGCTGGCTCGCGGAGCACGGCCAGGGTTCCCGCGCGGTGCGCCGGCTGTGGGACCTGATCACCGTCGCGGCGCTCAACACCACCGCGGAGCAGGCGTCGCTGGCCCTCGCCGCGCGGGTGTTCCGGACCGGGCTGCTGGAGCGGGCCGACGCCGGTGACATCGGGCGCCCGATCGCACCGCTGTCCAGCCTGCACGGCCGTCCCGCGCTGCGGCTGCTGACCCGGCTCGGCGTGCGGGTGGACACCGGGCGGCGGGTGGAGCGGGTCGAGCCGGACACCACCGGGTTCCGGGTCGCGATCGGCGGCGCCGCCGGTCGCGCGGGCCGGGACGAGCTCGCCGCCGACGCGGTCGTCCTGGCCGTGCCGCACACCGCGGCCGCGCGGCTGGTGCCGGCCGCGGCCTGCGACGACCGGGCCGGCTGGCAGGGTCTGGGCAGCGCCCCGATCGTGAACGTCCACCTGCGCTACGACTCGGTCGTCACCCGCCTGCCCTTCGCCGCTGCGGTGGAGTCCCCGGTCCAGTGGGTGTTCGACCGTACGCCGCCGTCGATGCCCGACGGTCAGTACCTCGTGGTCTCGATCTCCGCCGCGGACGACACCATCACGGTGCCCGCCGGGCCGCTCGCCGCCACCTACGCCGCCGCCGTCGCCGGGCTCTTCCCGGCGGCGCGGTCGGCGCGGGTGCTGGAAACGTTCGTCACCCGCGAGCCGCACGCCACGTTCCGGCAGGCTCCCGGCACCCGCGCGCTGCGTCCCGGCGCGGCGACCCGCCTGCCCGGCCTCGTCCTGGCCGGCGCGTGGACCGACACGGGGTGGCCGGACACGATGGAGGGCGCGGTCCGCAGCGGTCACCGCGCCGCCGACGTCGTGCTCGCCCACCTCATGTGTTCGAACCGAAACCTGGAGGGCACCCGTTGACCATCGCATCCGTTGCCTGCCTCGATCAGGTACCCGCCCTGGTCGAGCCCCGGATCAGGGACCTCCTCGGTCGCCTCGATCCCCGCAACCAGCGCGTCGGCGCCTACCAGCTGGGCTACTGCGACGCCGGCGGGGCACCCACCGCCGCCGGCGGCAAGGGCATCCGCCCGGCGCTGGCCCTGCTGTCGGCCCGCGCCGCCGGTCACCCACCCGAGCAGGGCGCGGCCGCGGCCGCCGCCGTCGAACTCGCCCACAACTTCTCGCTGCTGCACGACGACGTCATGGACCAGGACACGATGCGCCGCCACCGCCCCACCGCCTGGGCGGTCTTCGGCACCGCCGCGGCGATCCTCGCCGGCGACGCCCTCATGGTCCTCGCGCACGACGCGCTCGCCGGCGACGGCCGGCCGGGCAGCGCGCAGGCGGCCCGGCGGCTGGACGCGGACGTGCAGCGGCTGATCGCCGGGCAGGCCGCCGACCTGGAGTTCGAGCGCCGCGACGACGTCAGCCTCGACGAGGCCCTCGCGATGTCCGCCGACAAGACCGCGGCGCTGATGTCGTGCGCCTGCACGCTGGGGGCGCTGCTGTGCGGCGCGCCCGCGGCGCTGACCCAGGGCCTGTCCCGCTTCGGCACGCACCTCGGGATGAGCTTCCAGCTCGTCGACGACCAGCTCGGCATCTGGGGCGAGCCCGCGCGCACCGGCAAACCGGTGGGGTCCGATCTGCGGGCGCGCAAGAAGTCGGTGCCGATCGTGCACGCGCTCACCTCCGGTACCGCCGCCGGCGACGACTTCCGGTCGCTGTTCGCGTCCACGGAGGAGCTGCAGGAGGCCGACCTCACGACCGCCGGCCGGCTCCTGGAGGAGTCCGGGTCCCGGGACTGGGTCCAGGACGAGGCCGACCGGCACCTGGCCCGCGCGCTGGACCAGCTCGCCGCGCTCGAGCTGCCCGCGGACGTGCACGACGACCTGGTGGACCTCGCCCGCCTGGTGACGGGACGGGACCACTGATGACCCAGGTGCTGACGCAGGTCCCCGCCGTCGACGAGCTCTACGACCGGGCCCGGGCCGGCCTGGACCGGGCGGCGGCACACCTGCTCGGCCTGCAGGACGCGGCCGGCTGGTGGAAGGGCGAGCTGGAGACCAACGTGACGATGGAGGCCGAGGACCTGCTGCTGCGCCGGTTCCTCGGCATCTGCGACGAGCAGCTGACCGCGCAGACGGCCCGCTGGATCCGCTCCCGGCAGCTCGACGACGGCGCCTGGGCGACTTTTCACGGCGGGCCGGGCGACCTGTCCACCACCATCGAGGCGTACGCGGCGCTGCGGCTGGCCGGCGACGCGCCCGACGCGCCGCACATGGCGGCGGCGTCCGCGTTCGTCCGGGACCACGGCGGCGTCGAACGCAGCCGCGTGTTCACCCGCATCTGGCTGGCGCTGTTCGGCGAGTGGCCCTGGCACCAGGTGCCCGCCATCCCGCCGGAGCTCGTCCTGCTGCCCGCGTGGATGCCGTTCAACGTGTACGACTTCGCGTGCTGGGCCAGGCAGACCATCGTGCCGCTGGCGGTCGTGCGGGCCACCCGGCCCGTCCGGTCGCTGGGCTTCTCGCTGCCCGAGCTGCGCACCGGGCTGCGGCCGCCGCCACCGCCGCCGCTGTCCAGCCGGGCCGGCTGGCTGCACCGCCTCGACCTGGCCGTGCGCGGCTACGAGCGGGTCGCCGCCCGCTCGGTGCGCCGCCACGCGCTGCGCCGCGCCGCCGAGTGGATCGTGGCCCGGCAGGAGGCCGACGGCTCCTGGGGCGGCATCCAGCCGCCGTGGGTGTACTCGCTCATCGCCCTGCACCTGCTCGGGTATCCGCTCACGCATCCGGTGCTGCGGGCCGGGATCGAGGGGCTTGAGCGCTTCACCGTCCGGGAGCGGACGCCCGACGGGACCGTCCGCCGGCTGGAGGCGTGCCAGTCGCCGGTGTGGGACACGGCGCTCGCGGTCACGGCGCTCGCCGACGCGGGGCTTCCGGACGACCATCCCGCCCTCGCCCGTGCCGGGAGCTGGCTGGTCGGGAAGGAGATCACCACCCGCGGCGACTGGGCCGTGCGCCGCGCGGGCGTCCCGCCGAGCGGGTGGGCGTTCGAGTTCGACAACGACGGATACCCCGACACCGACGACACCGCCGAGGTGATCCTGGCGCTGCGACGCACCCCGCTGCGGGACCACGCCGTGCTGGACCGGGCCACCCGCTGGCTGGCCGGCATGCAGTCACGCGACGGCGGGTGGGGCGCCTTCGACGCCGACAACGACCGCGCGCTCGTCGCCGAGCTGCCGTTCTGCGACTTCGGCGAGGTCATCGACCCGCCCAGCGCCGACGTCACCGCCCACATCGTGGAGGCGCTGTGCGCCCAGGGCCTGGCCGGCTCGGCCGTCACCCGCGGCGGCGTGCGATGGCTGGTGCGGGCCCAGGAGCCCGACGGTTCCTGGTTCGGCCGGTGGGGCGCCAACCACGTGTACGGCGTCGGCTGCGTCGTCCCCGCCCTGATCGCCGCCGGCATCCGGCCGCGACACCCGGCGATCGTGCGGGCCACGGACTGGCTGCTGCTGCACCAGAACGGTGACGGCGGGTGGGGCGAGGACCTGCGCTCCTACGACGACGAGGCCATGCGCGGGCGCGGGACCTCGACCGCGTCGCAGACCGCCTGGGCCCTCCTGGCGCTGCACGCCACCGGCCAGCACCGCTCACCCGCCGCGCGCTGGGCGGTCGCGTGGCTGCTGCGCACCCAACGCCCCGACGGCACCTGGGACGAGCCGCAGTACACCGGCACCGGCTTCCCGGGCGACTTCTTCATCAACTACCACCTGTACCGGCTCGTGTTCCCGATCAGCGCCCTCGGCCGCGTGCTGCGGGACGTCCCGCAGGAGGACCGATGAGCGCGCCGGCACGGCCGCGGGCGGACGGTGACTGGGTGCTCTGCGCACCGATGCGCATGGAGGCGGCGCAGCTGCGCCGCGCCCTGCCCGGCTCGGCCGGCACCGTCCTGCACACCGGTGTCGGGCGCCGCCGGTCCGAGCGGGCCACCCGCTCGGCCGCCATGACCGGCGCCGGGGCGCTCGCCGTGGCCGGTGTCGGCGGTGGGCTGGACCCGGCGCTGAAGCCCGGCGACGTCGTCGTGGCCACCGAGGTACGGACCGCCCCGTGGGTCACCTGCCCGACGGCGACGACCGTGCTCCCCGCGGCCGGCCTGCTCGCGGGCGCGCTGCGCCGACGCGGGCTCACCGTCCGGACCGGCCCGGTGGTCAGCACGGAGTGGCCGGTCGGGGGGACGACGCGGGAGCGGCTCGCCGACACCGGTGCGCTGGCGGTGGACCTGGAGTCGACCTGGCTGCTCGCCGGGCCCACGGACCGGCCCACAGACTGGCCGGTGGACCGGCCCGCGGCCTGCGTGCGGGTCGTCGCCGACACCGGTGCGCTGGTCCGGCCGGGCACCCTGAGGCAGCTGCGCACGGCGCTGGCGGCCCTGCCGGCCGTGGCCGCCGGGCTGGACGAATGGGCGGCCGCCACCACGCTCCGCCGGGTCGTGCTCGCCGCGCCCCGATCGTTCTGCGCCGGGGTCGAGCGCGCCATCCTCGTCGTGGAACGCGCCCTCGAGCTGCACGGGCCGCCGGTGTACGTCCGCAAGCAGATCGTGCACAACACGCACGTGGTCGCCGACCTCGCCGCACGGGGCGCCGTCTTCGTCGAGGACGTCGACGACGTCCCGGAGGGAGCCGTGACCGTGTTCTCCGCGCACGGCATCTCGCCCGCGGTCCGGTCGGCCGCCGCCGACCGGCGGCTGGACGCCATCGACGCCACCTGCCCGCTCGTCACGAAGGTGCACAGCGAGGCCCGCCGGTTCGCCGACCACGGCGACACCGTCCTGCTCATCGGGCACGCCGGTCACGAGGAGACCGACGGCGTGCTCGGCGAGGCACCCGACCGGATCCGCCTCGTCCAGGACGTCCGGGACGCCGAGCAGGTGCGCGTCGACGACCCGCGACGGGTGTCCTACCTGGTGCAGACGACCCTCGCCGTCGACGACGTCGCCGACGTCGTCGCGGTGCTGCGGGACCGGTTCCCGGACCTGGCCGCCCCGCCGTCCGACGACATCTGCTACGCCACGACCAACCGGCAGCGCGCGGTGTCCGAGGTCGCGGCGGCCTGCGGGGCGATGATCATCATCGGATCCGGCAACTCGTCCAACTCCCGCCGCCTGGTCGAGGTCGCCGAACGCGCCGGGACGCCCGCACACCTGGTGGACGGCGCGGCCGGCATCGACCTGCGGTGGCTCGCCGGGGTCCACACCGTCGGCGTGTCCGCCGGCGCCTCGGCACCACCCGTCCTCGTCGACGAGGTCGTCGGCGCCTTGTCCGGACTCGGCGCGCGGGCGGCCCACGAGCACACCGCGGCGAGCGAGGACGTCGAGTTCATGTTGCCCAAGGAGGTACGGCGATGAGCATTCCACTGCGGCAGCGGCTGCGGATCGGCCGCTACCTGGTCGCGCAGAAGCTGCGCCGCCGCGAGAAGTTTCCCCTGCTGGTCGAGCTGGAGCCGCTGTTCGCCTGCAATCTCAAGTGCGCCGGCTGCGGCAAGATCGAGCACCCGGCCGACGTCCTCAAGCGCCGCATGCCGGTCGAGCAGGCGCTCGCCGCGATCGACGAGTGCGGCGCGCCGATGGTGTCCATCGCCGGCGGCGAGCCGCTCATGCACCCGCAGATCGACACCATCGCCGCCGAGCTCGTCAAGCGCAAGAAGTACGTGTTCCTGTGCACCAACGCGGTCCTGTTGCCGAAGAAGATCGACAAGTTCCGGCCGTCGCGGTACTTCGCGTTCACCGTCCACATCGACGGCCTCCAGGACCGTCACGACGCCTCGGTGTGCAAGGACGGCGTGTTCGACGAGGCCGTGGCCGCCGTACGGGAGGCGCAGCGGCGCGGGTTCCGGGTCACGACCAACACGACGTTCTTCAACACCGACACCCCGCAGACCGTCGTCGACGTGCTCGACCATCTCAACGACGAGCTGCGGGTCGACGAGATGATGATCTCCCCGGCGTACGCCTACGAGAAGGCCCCGGACCAGGAGCACTTCCTCGGCGTGGAGCAGACGCGCGAGCTGTTCCGCGAGGCGTTCGCCAACGGCCGGCGGCGGCGCTGGCGCCTCAGCCACTCGCCGCTGTTCCTCGACTTCCTCGAGGGCCGGGTCGACTTCCCGTGTACCGCCTGGGCGGTGCCGTCGTATTCGCTGTTCGGCTGGCAGCGGCCCTGCTACCTGATGGCCGACGGATACGCCCGCACCTACCGGGAGCTGGTGGAGAGCACCGAATGGGAGCGTTACGGCCGGGGGCGCGACGCGCGCTGCGCCAACTGCATGGCCCACTGCGGCTACGAGCCGACGGCCGTGCTGGCGACGATGTCGTCGCTCAAGGAGTCGCTGCGGGCGTTGCGCACCGGATCCGGATAGGCGGTACAGGCCCGCGTCAGCCGAACCGGGCGGCCAGCCGCCGGTACAGGCCGGGGGCCGCCCCGCGGACCGCGACCGGCAGCCGCAACCAGCCGGGCGCGTAACGCTCGGCGCTGCCGGTCGCGACCGCCCGGACCAGCAGGTCCGCGACCCGGTCCACGGGCAGCGGCCGGGGGCTGCTGCGCTCGTAGGGCCGGCCGCGGCGCCGGAAGAACTCGGTCTCGACGACACCCGGCACGAGCACGCCGACCCCGACGCCCGTGCCCCGCGTCTCCAGCCGCAGGCTCTCGGCGAAGGTGTCGAGGCCGGCCTTGGTCGCCGCGTAGACCGCCTCACCGGCCACGCCCGTCCGGCCGGCGATCGACGTCACGAACATCACGCACCCGTCCCCGCGGGCGCACATCGCCGGCAGCAACGCCCGGGTGAGCCGCACCGGCGCGACCAGGTTGACCGTGATCAGCCGGTCGATGTCCGGCGGCGTCATCTCGCCGAACGGCCCGGCCCAGCCCACGCCGGCGTTGTTGACGAGGATGTCCACCCCGCCGGCGAGGCGCTGCGCCTCCGCGGCCAGCCGGTCCGCCTCCTGCGGGTCGGCGAGGTCGCCCTGCACCGGCAGCCCGCCGGTGCGCCCGGCCAGCGCCGACAACCGCCGCCGGTCCCGGCCGTGCAGGACGAGCCGCGCGCCGGCGTCGGCGAGCCGGAGGGCCGCCGCCCAGCCGAGACCCGAGGAGGCGCCGGTGACGAGCGCGACCCGGCCCGCGATCCGCATCGGATCTCCCGTTCCGCGAGCTTCCGGCGACGCCCGGCGGTTAGAACCGCACGGTTTCGCGGTAGATCGCCTGTCGTGTCAATCACCGAGTCTGGTCCGGTCCACGCGGACCCGCACCGCCGCATCGTGGTGATCTCTGCCAGCGTCGGCGCCGGGCACGACGGCACCACCCGCGAGCTGGCGGCCCGGCTGCGCGATCACGGCTTCCAGGTCGACTGCCTGGATTTGACCGACGTGTTCCCGTGGCGGTTCGGGCGGCTGCTGCGTGGCACGTACCACGGCCTGCTGTTGCGGCTGCCGTGGATCTACGACGGCCTGTTCGCGATCGCCTGCCGGTTCCGGGGTGCCGGGCCGGTCATCCGCGCCCTGCTGCGCCCGGTGCGTTCCCGGATGCTGCGGGCGCTGCCCGCCGGCGCCGCCGCGGTCGTGTCGACCTACCCGATCGCCAGCCAGCTGCTCGGCCCGCTGCGCCGCGACGGGCGGCTCACCATGCCGGTGATCACCTACCTGACCGACTTCGCCGCGCACCCGATCTGGTTCTCCCCCGGCGTCGACGCCCACTTCGTGGCGCACGAGACCGGCCGGCTCCTGGCGCTCGCCCACGGAGCGGGCGACGTCCGGGTGGCCGGCCGGGTGGTGTCCCCGCGATGCCGCCCGGCGTCCGCCGCGGCGAAACTGCGGGCCCGGCAGCGGTTCGGCCTGCCGCCGGACGGCCGGCTCGCGCTGCTCGTCGCCGGCGCCTGGGGGGTCGGCGAGGTCGCGCCGGCGGCCGCCGAGATCGCGGCCACGGGCGCGGCGATCCCGGTCACGGTCTGCGGGCACAACACGGCGCTGCGGCGCCGGATGGCACGGGCCGGCACCGGACACCTCCTCGGCTGGGTGGACGACATGCCGGAGCTGCTGCGCGCCGCCGACGTGCTCGTGGAGAACGGCGGCGGGCTCACCGCGCTGGAGGCCATGGCCAGCGGGCTGCCCGTGCTCACGTACCGGCCGCTTCCCGGCCACGGCAAGGCGAGCGCGGCCACCATGGCCGAGGCCGGGGTGGCCACGCTCGTGCGCGGCCCGGACGAGCTCGGGCGGGCGCTGGCCGAGGCCGCCGGTGGCGAGCGCGGCCGGCGGTCCCGCGACGCCGGGATGGCGCTGTTCGCCACCGATCCGGCGATCGGCATCGCCGGCATCGCCGCACGCGGACAGCCGACGCTCACGGGTGCCGATGCACGCGGATGACACCCGCGGGCGGGCGTCATGAGCGCTGTCGCGGTTGTCGCGGCGCTGGGTTCGGCGGCGGCCTTCGCCGTCGGTGCCGCGCTCGAGCAGAGTGAGGCCAAGAAGGAGGAGCGGGCGCCGCCGCTCGATCCCCGGCTGCTCCTGCGGCTGGTGCAGCGGCCCAGATGGCTGCTGGCCTGGGTGCCGGAGGGCGTCGGCACCGCGCTGCAGGCCGTGGCGCTCACCTTCGGGCCGCTCATCCTCGTCGAGCCGCTGCTGATCACCGGCCTGTTCCTGGCCATTCCGCTGTCCGCTGCCCTCAACCGGCGACCCGTCCACACGCGCGACTACGCCGTGGTGGCGCTCGGCGGCGCCAGCCTGGCCGCGTTCCTCATCGCCGCCGATCCCCGCCCTGGCATCACCGAGCCGTCGGTGAAGGACTGGCTCGGGGTCGCACTGTGGGCCGGGCCGATGCTCGGGGTGTGCCTGGCCGGCACGTTGTTCGCCCACAACGGGCTGCGGGCCGTGCTGCTCGGCGTCGCCAGCGGCCTGCTCTACGGCATCGCCGCGTCGTTGCTCAAGGCGTTGACCGAGCAGCTGTCCGTGGAGCCGATCGCCGTCCTCACCCGCGGGCAGACCTATGCGCTCATCGTCGTCGGGCTCGCCGCGGTGATCCTCAACCAGAACGCCTTCCAGAGCTCGCGGATCGCCGTGCCGCTCATGGCGATCACCATCGTCGACCCCGCCGTCGGCGTCGCGATCGGGGTCACCGCGTTCCACGAGCAGATCGCCACCGACGGGCCGCGGCTCGCGATCCAGGTGGTCGCCGGGCTCGCCATGATCGGCGGCATCTGGCTGGCCAGCACCACCCGGTCGGACATCCACCAGCAACAGATGGCGAACGGGCACGCCGGCCCGGCGCCGCGGCGCGGACCGGAGACGAGCTGACGCTCACACAGAAAGGACGATGCCCAGTGATCGACTCCGGAGACCCGCCGGATGATTCCCGTCCCGGGCCGCTGCTCGACCTGATCACCGGCCCCGAGGACCTCCGCGCGCTCGGCCACGCGGAGCTCGTCCGGCTGGCGGCGGAGATCCGCGCCTTCCTGGTGCGCTCCGTGTGCCGCACCGGCGGTCACCTGGGCCCGAACCTCGGCGCGGTGGAGCTGACGATCGCCGTCCACCGGGCGTTCCGCTCCCCTCACGACCGGATCATCTTCGACACCGGCCACCAGGCCACGCCGGGCGGCCACGCTCCTGGTGCCGGTCGGCGGGCTGGCCACCGTCGCGACGGCGGCGGCCGACCTGGTGGCGGCGACGGGTGAGGAGTGCACCGTCGTCGACCCGCGCTGGGTGCGCCCGGTCAACCCGGCGCTGGCCGACCTGGCCCGCGCGCACCGCCTGGTGGTCACCGTCGAGGACGGCATCCGTGCGGGTGGGGTGGGCGCGGCGCTCGCGCAGTACCTGTCCCGGCGCGGCGTGAGCACGCCGGTGTGCGCACTCGGGCTGCCGACCAGGTTCGTGCCGCACGGCGGCCGCGATGAGCTGCTCGGCCGCTACGGACTCGACCCGGAAGGGATCGCCGCCGCGGTCCTCGACGGCCTGGCGGACGCGCACGGGGCGGACGCGGGCCCGCTCCGCGGGCACCCCGCTCAGCGGTGATGACCGATCCCGACGCGCAGATGGGGCGCGTGGAACCGGTGCTGGTGGTGCGCCTCGACCAGCCGCGAAGCGGCCACGGCGTAGACGCCGCCGATCATCACCGCGAGCGCGACGACCTGCGCGACGATCAGCAGCGGCCCGACCTGCAACGCGCCGCCGAGCACGCTGACACCGATGGCGATCCCGGCGAGCGGCTCCGCGGCGGTCACCGCCGGATAGGACACCGACAGTGGCGCCAGCTTGTACGCGCTCTGGGCCAGCAGGATGCCGACGGCGGCGACCGCCACGACCGCGTACGGCGTCCAGGACGTCAGTACCGCAGGCAGCCCGGCGTCGAACAGCCGGTGCGCGGCGGTGCTGGTCAGCGCCGCCTGGAGCCCGAACAGCATGCCGGCGCCGACGCCGAGCACCGACGCCTCGTGCTGCGGCCGCATCCGCCGGGCCACGTGGACCAGCCCCCAGGTGACCGACCCGATCGCCCCTGCGGCGAGCCCCCACTGCCACAGCGGGGCGTCCGCCCGTTGACCCGGCTCCGGCCGGCCGGCCACCAGGAAGGCGGCCAGGCCGAGGACGACGGCGAGCGCGCCGATCCACTCGCGGGGGCCGAGCCTGTACCGGCTCCAGATCGCCGCGACCGGCAGTGCGAACAGCAGCGACGTGACCGTCAGCGGCTCCACCAGCGTGACTGTGCCGAGACCCAGCGACGCCCCGGTCATGATGTTGCCGGCCACGGCGATCGCAAGACCGGCCAGCCACAGCCGCTGCCGGAGCAGGTACGCCAGCAGCCGCCAGTGCAGTGCGCTGCCGGCCGGTGCGCGCACCGCCGCGCGCTGCTGGATGGCGTTGCCGACGCCGCTCAGCGCCGCGGCGCACACCGCGAGGACGTAGATCATCGCCGCGAGCTATCCGACGGCGCGGTGCCGGGCATCCGGGGCCGCTGTCATACCCGTCGTTCCTCCTCGCGTCGTCGAACCGGGACGCCATGCGTCGCGCGGGCCGCGGGATCGCGTCAGGGGGCCCGGGATGTGGAGGTGGCGCCCGAACCGCAACGAGCGCCACCGACTGTCACCACGCCTCACGCTACTCGCGGCACGGACCGGGCCGTCGCCACCGCTGGGTGATTGGCGGCCCGGGTTCCGCGCTCATCCGGTGCTCACCGCTGGTGCTCGGACCCTGTCGTTCTGCCGCCCGTCCGGGTCCCGGTCCGGCCCGTCGTGAACAGGATCCCCACCGCCGCCAGGCCGAGCAGCAGCGTCAGCCCGCCGGTCACCGCATTGGTCCAGATGACGCCGGCGTTCCACTGCCGGGTCACGAACGGCGCGATGATGACCCAGACGCCGATCGCCGCCATCGCCCAGCTCAGCCGGTACATCCGCGCCGGCGCCCAGGTCAGGCCGAGCGCGATCACACTCACCATGACCCCCAGGATCAGGTTGTTGATCGTCACGCTGGGCGCGGACATGTTGAAGTGCACGATCCAGGGGGAGATCGCCAGCCACGCGCCCGCCAGCAGCACGAGGCCGTCGATGACGATCGCCTGGCCGCTGGCGGTGATTCGCTCATAGCGCTCACGCATCTCGGCGACGTCCGGATGTTCCGAGATCGTCCGGTAGCTCGATACCTCGGACATGACGCACCTCCAAAGCTCATCTGCGTCGTCCTTACAAATTCAGCTACCCCTCCCGCCGCCGGAATGCACGTCGACCCGCCCGTCAGCCGGGCGATATACCGGGTGATTCCTGCACCCTGCGCCCTGGTGCCGCCGCACGTCGGCCGGCCACCTCGCACCCGGACATGGGTCGTCGGCGGAGGCCGATGCGTGGGGCCGGCTCCTCAGGGTCGCGGGGTATGGTCCGCGGACGCGGCACGGTTGTGCGAATCGTGCCGGGGTGGAGGGTCGGATGTTCCTGTGGGTGCACTACGCCGACATGGTGACCGCGTTGGTGCAGTTGCCGGTCGCGGTGGTGGCGTGGTGGGCCCGCGACGGGGAGGCGGGCCACGGCGCAGAGACCCTCCCGGACGTCGGCGGTGGCGTTCGCGGTGCTGCTCGGCGCGGCCGTGCTGCGGCTCGCGGCAGGGCTGGTGCTGCTGCGCTGGGGGTGGGAGTTCGCCGGGCCGCGGCTGGTGTGGGACTGCGCCGGCTCGCCGTGGACCAACCAGAAGTGGTGGGCACGCGGCGACGGCTCGATCGTCAACCTGAGGTCGAACCTCTGCCTGGACACCCAGAACGGCGCCACCGCCAACGGCACCCGGCTGTGGCGCCCGCCGGCCCGCTGAACGCACGGCGACACCGCCGTCAGCGGCGGGTCCGCTCGACGAGCGCGGCGACGAACCCGGCCAGACCTTCGGCGCCGCGCGGGTCGGACGCCGGCCAGCGGGTCATCAGCAGCGGCGCGGCCCGGTCCAGCACCACGCCTTCGCGGGCGAGCACGAAGTACAGCGCGAGCGCCGCCGACCGCCCGTTGCCGTCGGCGAACGGGTGGAAGAACAGCACGTCGAGGTACACCCGCGCGGCCCGCGACGGCAGCGGCACGGCCGGGTCGGTGGCCTCGGCGAGGCACGCGTCGAACGCCGCCGGCAGCTCGTCGTGGTACGCGTACCGCTCCCTGCCGGCCCTCGCCCAGGCCGACGTCGTGCGGAACGGTGCCGTGGCCACGGCGAGCATCTCCCGTTGCCATGTCTCCAGGCGCGCGAACGTGAGCGGGCCGCCCTCGGCCGCGTCCGCACGCACCAGCTGCAGCGCGACGAGGGCGCGGCCGGCGCCGTCCTTCCGCTTCGCGAGGTGCTCGGCGATGCCGTCGCGTGCCGTGCGCACCGGCCCGGAGACGTGCCCGGCGGCGTGATCCCACCGGGCCGCCCGCCGGACCTGCCGCCAGGTCGCGAGGGTGTCGGGCACCGCCGGTGGCCTGGCCCGCGGCGCCCGCGCAGCGGCGGGCAGCTCGGTGCTGCGCAGGCTCGGCCAGTCCTGCGGCCAGGTGTCGGGCCACGCGTCGTCCGCTGGCGGCGTGACACCGGTGAGCGCCGCCGCCAGGGACTCCGCCGCGTCGCCCACCTCAGCGCCCAGCGGGGAGACGTAGCTCCAGAACCGCCCGCCGATCGCGGCGTCGACGAGCGCGTCGTGCCCGTCGCCCGGCACCTCGGCGACGGCGAGGAACCACTTCAGGGCCAAGGTGCACATGGGAAACCAGTGCTCGTCCGCGCCGGACCGCGCCGCCACCGTCGCGACCAGGCCGGCGGCCGTGGCCTCCCAGGCGACGAACGCCGCGCGGGGCTCGGCGGGCAGCGGCAGGTGCCGCGCGAAGATCCCGGCCAGGTCCTCGAGGAACACCCGCCAGTCCAGCAGCGCCCCGGCGACGGCCGCGAGCGTCTCCTCCGGCGTCGTGATCGAGTCCCGGGCGCCGCTCCACCGCAGGATCAGCGCACCGTCGGCCGTGCGACCACCCATCTGGGCGGTCCAGCCGCAGGCCCAGGAGCCGTAGCGCTCAACGAGGGCGAGGGTCATCGCCCGCTGCCAGTCCCAGCGCGCCTCGTCCGCCGCGCGACCGAAGCCGCGGCCGGGTTCGTACTGCAACGGCGCCGGCACGCCACCCGCCGGAGCCACCGCGCGCACGACGTCGAGCACGGAGTCCGGGTCGAACGGGTGCCGGGAGGGGTCGACGTCCGCCCAGGTGAGGTTGTCGATCCGCGGCAGTGGGTCGTCACGCTCGATCGTCATCGCCGGCCATCATGCCACGGTGCCGGCAGGGACGGTGGCCCGCTTCACCGGCGCCGTCAGCACATTGTGGTAATGCCGCGTGGTCGACGGCTGTCAATTCCCGCGCATTGCATGCCACACAGTCGGATATGCGTCCGGATTCCGGCAACCGGGCCCGGTACCGGCTGGTCAAAGATAGCGCGGGGGCAATGCGACGCCAATGGCGAAGCCGTGCACGCATTGACGGACATGCATGGAAGGGGAGGCGTGGCCGAAACGACGACGGAGACGACCGGAGACCTCGATCCAGCCCGGATCGCCGCCGTGGACACCCTCGCAGGGCTGGCGCGCCTGCTGCGCGAGCTGCGCCGCCGGGAGGCGCGGCGGCAGGGTGAGCGCGAACTGACCTACCGGGAGCTGGCCGCCGCCACCGGCTGGTCCAGCTCGGTCATCGGGGCGTACCTCACCGGCGAGACGCTGCCGCCGACGAACCGGTTCGACGCGCTGATCCAGGCGCTCGGCGCCGGCCCGGCCGAGCAGCGGCTGCTCGCCACGGCGCGGGACCGGGTCGAGGAGCGGCCGCGCGGCAGCGGGAAGGGCACCGTGCGCCTCGGCGGGCCCGCGCTCGTCGGGCGGTCCGCGGAGCTGGCGGTGCTGCGGGCGGCCGTCGACGCCACGGTGCGCGGGGGCGGCGGCGCGGTGTTCCTGGTCGGCGACGCGGGCATCGGCAAGACGCGGCTGGCCACCGAGGCCGCGCGGTGCGCGGAGGCCGCCGGCCTGCGGGTGCTCAAGGGACGGGCGGTCTCGCCGGCGATGCAGTTCCGGCCGCTGCGTGAGGCGGTGCTGCCGGTGCTGCGCCACGACGGGCCGCCGGACGATCCGATGCTGGTGCCGTACCACGCCGCGCTGTCCCGGCTCGTGCCCGAGTGGCGCACCGACCGGCCCGACGGCGCCGACGGCTCGCTCGTCGTCCTGGCCGAGGCGGTGCTGCGCCTGGCCGTGACGATCGGCCGGCCGCGCGGCTGCCTGTTGCTCCTGGAGGACCTGCACGAGGCCGACCCGGAGACCCTCGCCGTCGTGGACTACCTCGTCGACAACATCGCGGCGGAGCACCTGCTGATCCTCGGAACCACCCGGCCCGCGCCGGGCAGCGCGGTCGAGCTGTTCCGGGCCGCGCGCCAGCGGCGGTCGGCGGACCTGGTCGCGCTCGGGCGGCTCGACGAGGAGGCGGTCCGCCGGCTGGCCGGTGCCTGCCTGGACGCCCCGGACGAGGAGGTGCCGGCGGCGGTGCTCGCCCGGCTCGCGACGATCGCCGACGGCGTGCCGCTGCACGTCGAGGAGCTGCTGGCCGGCATGGTCGGCGACGGCGTGCTGGTGCACGACGACGGCGGCTGGACGCTGTCCGGCCCGGTCGACGCGACCCTGCCGGCCACGCTCGCCACCACGCTCGCCGGCCGCGTCGAGCGGCTCAGCGGACCGGCGCGCGCGATGCTGCACGCGGCCGCGCTGCTGGGCCGGCGGTTCCGCGCCGAGACCGCGGGCGCGATCGCCGACGTCGCGGGGCTCGCGCTGGTGGCCTGCCTGCGCGAGGCGGTCGGGGCGCAACTGCTGGTCCCTGACGAGGACGACCCCGCGCAGTACCACTTCCGCCACATGCTCACCGCCGAGGTGCTGCGCGCCCAGCTGCTGCCGGTCGAGCGCGCGCTGCTGTCGGGCCGCGCGGCCGCCGCGGTCGAGGCCGCCGCCCCCGACGGCTGGCCGCTGCTCGCCGCCGAGCTGTGGTCGGTGGCCGGCGAGCCGATCAAGGCGGCGGCGCGGTTCGCCACCGCCGGCCGCCAGGCCACCGCCGAAGGCGCCCTGAGCACCGGCATCGCCCTGCTGGAGCGGGCCCTGAGCCTGGCCGGCACCGGCGGGTCCGGGCCGCGGCCGGAGATCGTCGTGGCGCTGGTCGACGGGTACGCCGACGCGGGGCGCATCGAGGACGCCCACGCCGTGGCCGCCCGGTTCAGCGGTCATGCCGAGATCCATCTGCGGCTGGCCCGGGTGGCCGCCGCCGCCGGTGACTGGCTGCCGGGCCTGGAGCAGGTGGCCGTGGTGCGTGACCTGCTCGGCCCGGACCCGGATCCGGCCGTCGCCGCCCGCGTCGACGAGGTGGAGGCGCGCCTGGCGTTCGGCAACCCGACCGCGGACCGGCGCGCCAGCGCACGGGAGCTCGCCCAGCGGGCGCTGGACGCGGCCGGCGCGACCGGGCAGCCCGACGTGGCGGTGGGGGCGCTGGAAACACTGGGCCGGTGCGCCCGGCTGCACGACATGGCCGAGGCGGACGAGCTGTACCGGCGCGGGCTCGCCCTCGCCGACGAGCACGGCCTGGCCGCGCGCCGGATCGGGCTGCTGTACAACATCGGCGCCCACGACGGCATCCGCGACGGCGACGTCGACCGGCTCGTGGAGGCGCTCGCCGTCGCGCGGGACGCGGGCGCGGTCGTCACCGCGCTCGACATCGAGATCGAGCTGTGCATGGCGCGGATCTGCCGCGGCGAGTACGCGCAGGTGCAGGTGGCGGCCCGGCGCTGCGAGGAGACCGCGGCGCGGCTGCGGCTCACGCACTCGCGGCTGATCGCGCTCGGCGTGCGGATCATGGCGGCCGCGCACCGCGCGGAGCGGCGCGAGGTCGACACGCTGATGGCCCGCTTCCGGGACCTGGGCGGGGAGGAGGACGACTTCTCCGCCGCGGTCCACGGCGTCGGTCTCGCGTTCGGGCATCTGCTGTACGAGGAGCACGACCTCGCCCGCGACGAGCTGGCCCGGTCGGTGGCGCAGGAGTCGCACCAACCGACCTCCTACGTGACCTTCATCAACGCCCCGCACCTGCTGCTGTCGGTCCGCGACGGCACGGCCGGCCGGGCCGAGTGCGCGGCCTTCGCCGCCTCACCGCAGGCCGAGGCCGGCTGGAACCGGCAGTTCCTGCACCTCGCCGAGGCCCTGGCGGCGGCCCGGGCCGGTGCGCCGGCGGAGGCGGCGGCGAGCATGGCCACGTTCCTGGCGTCCTCCGAGCGCTTCCCGATGGCGCGGTTCCTCGGGCTGCGCCTGGTCGCCGACGACGCGGTCGAGCGCGGCTGGGGCGAGCCGGTGGCGTGGCTGCGCACCGCCGAGGCGCACTTCCACGACTCCGCCCCGCACGTCGCCCGCGCCTGCCGGGACCTGCTGCGCCGGGCCGGCGCGCCGGTCCCCCAGCACCGGCAGGGCAGCGCGGTCCTGCCGCCGACCGCCCGCGAGCTCGGCATCACGGTGCGCGAGTTCGAGGTGCTGGCGCTCGTCGGCGAGCAGCTGAGCAACGCCGAGATCGGCCGGCGGCTGTTCCTGTCGCCGCGCACCGTCGAGAAGCACGTGGGAAACCTGCTGGCCAAGACCGGGCTGCCGGACCGGGGCCGGCTCGCCGGGTTCGCCGCCGAGGCGGAGACCGGCACAGAACATGGGTAGCCGCCCGCATGAACCTACGGGCGTTCCCCGCCGCCGGGGGCCCGTCCACCGTTCCAGGATGGCTGCGTACCCGCACAACGAGAGGAATGCTCATGCAAGCCAAACGGTCGATGACCGTCGCGTTCACCGTCGCGGCAGCGCTGCTCGGCGCGCAGCCGGCGCACGCCGGCGCCGGGGTGAAGTGGTCCGCCGCGCCGGCGGTGCCGCTGCGCTTCGGTGTCACCGCCGCCCAGCTCAACGACGTGGCGGTGCTGTCGGCGAACGACGCCTGGGCGGTCGGGGAACAGGCGGACGGCCAGCGCCACCCGATCGCCGCGCACTGGAACGGCACCGGCTGGACGACCCCGAACCTGCCCGTCCCCGCCGGCCCGCAGGGCCAGTACGGGCTGAACACGGTCGACACGACCGGCCCGAACGACGTCTGGGCGGCCGGCACCGACGCCTCCACCGCCCCGGTGTTCCTGCACGGCACCGCGACCGGCTGGCAGCGCGTGCCGTCGGCCGTGCCGGCCGGCACCGTCGAGGACCTCGACATGCTCTCCCCCTCCGACGGGTGGGCCGTCGGGAAGACCGCCCGGGGCACCGGGCAGCCGCTCGTGCTGCGCTGGCAGGGCGGCTCCTGGACGTCCGTGGCCGCGCCCGAGATCGACGGGAGCCTCACGGCGGTCCACGCGGTGACCGCCGACGACGTGTGGGCGGCCGGCAGCCAGACGGAGCCCGACGGCAGCACCTCCGGGCTGCTGCTGCACTGGGACGGCACCGCGTGGACGGTGGCGGGGCAGCTGCCGCCGCTGCCGGGCGCGGGCGACGTGGCGTTCGACGACGTGAGCGCCGCCGCGCACGGTGACGTCTGGGTGGTCGGCGCCCGCTGTACCGGCGAGGACGACTGCACGCCGCTCGCGCTGCACCTGGTCACCGGCGGCTGGCAGGTGGTGCCGAGCGACGGGACCGCGACCAGGCTCACCGGCGTCGTCGCGTTCGCCGCCGACGACGTCTGGATGACCGGCTACGTCGCCGGCACGCTCGACGCGGAGGCCGTCCACGTCGAACACTGGGACGGTGTCCGCTTCACCACCGACCAGCAGGCCGGGCACGACCCGTCCGACCCGGCCGGCGGTCAGGGACAGCCCGCGTCGGGCCTCACCGCGATCGCCGGCGACCCGGTGAACCGGGACCTGTTCGCCGTCGGCTGGTCCCTCGAGGTGCACGTCACGCCGTACGCGATCCATCGCTGATCACGTCAGGGGAGCGCCCGTGCCGCCGTGGCACGGGCCTCCCCGCTCCGGCGTGAGCGGCCCCTCGCGGTACACGTCGAGGAACCGCCGCAAGCGATCGTCGCCGGCGTCGTCCAGGCGCAGCTGCCGGCCCCACGAGCTGGCCACGACCGGCGCCGGGAGCCCGGGATAGGGGCTGACGATGGTGTACGGGCGGCGCCCGAGCAGCCGCAGCGCGGCAACCTGGCCGGCGGGGAGGTCGGGCCGGTAGGTCACCCACACCGCGCCGTGCTCCAGCGAGTGCACCGCGTTCTCCGCCGGTACGGGTGCCGCATAGACACCGCAGTTCAGCCACACCGGCGCGTGCGGCCCGCCGGCCGGTGGGGTCCGGTCGTACGGCACCGGATCGGTGGTGTGGTACCGGTCCTGGATCACGAGCCGCTCGACCCCCGGGATCCGAGGCTCCGGCTGCGGCCCGAACCGCCGGTACGCGACCACGTCGGCGGCGAGCACGAGCCCGGCGACGGCGACCGCGACGGCCGTGGCGGCGGCGACCACCCCCCGGCGGGGCCGCCGAGCCGGCTTCCCGGTCCACGGATCGACGTGCGCCCCGGACGGCGCGACGGTGGTGTCAGATGCCATCGGACGTTCCCTTCTCCGGCTCCCAGAGCCCGACGAGCTGGCGGTAGCGCGGGCTGCGGTCGACGAGCTGGTGGTGCGGCCCGGCGACGACCTTGCCGGCGTCGACGAGCAGCACCCAGTCGGCCCGGGTGGCGCTGCTGATGCGGTGCGCGATGACGATGAGCGTGCCGCCGCGGCGGCGCATCAGCAGTTCCGCGCGCAGCTCGGCGTCGGGGTCGAGGTGCGAGGTGGCCTCGTCGAGGACGACGATCGGGGCCGCCGCGAGGTAGGTGCGGGCCAGCGTCACCAGCTGGCGCTCCCCCGCCGACAGCCCGGCCCCGCCGGCGCTGAGGCGCTCGTCGAGGTCCAGCCGCCCGAGCCCGAACGCGTCGGCGGCATCGCGCAGGACCTCGTCGGAGGCCGCCGGCGCGAGGTACGCGAGGTTCTCCCGGACGGTGCCGGCGAAGACGTACGGCTCCTGCGGCGCCAGCGCCAGCACGCCGGATCCGGGCGCCGGTGGCGCGCCGCCGACCAGGACCGTGCCACCGGCCGGTTCGCGCACGCCGCAGAGCAGCGCGGCGAGCGTGGACTTCCCGGCGCCGCTGGGCCCGACGACCGCGACGTGCGCGCCGAACGGCACGGTGAACCCGGCGCCGTCGAGCACGGGCGCGGCGTCCTTCGAGTACGCGTAACCGACCGACTCGGCCACCACCACCGGCCGCGCCGCTGAGCCGGAAGGGCCGGGCGTCCGGCCCGGCCGCGGTTCGCCGGCGGTGACGGCGTCGCTCAGAGGGCCGCCGGCGGTGACGGCGTCGCTCAGGCGGGACATGAGGCCGAGGAGCTCGGCGAGCCACCCGGCACCGCCGTAGACCAGGAAGCGCAGCGCTGGGCCGAGGGCGAACATCACGTAGTAGACGGCCGCGACGAGTTCGCCGGTGCCGAGGCGACCGCGGCCGATGAGGACCGGGGCCAGGGCGAGGAGCAGGACCAGACCCAGGTCGACGCCGACGCCCACGACACCGTCGTGCATCGCGTCGGCCCGGCCCAGCGCCCGCGCCGCCAGCCGGGCCCGCTCGACCCGCTCCAGCACGGGCCGGGCCGCCGCGTCCTGGGCGGCGAAGGCGGTGACGTCCCGCCGGGCGCCGAGCGTCCTCACCACGTGCTCGGCAAGGTCCTCCTCGGCGAGCAGCGAGCGGCGCTGGCGGCGCAGCACGGCCCGGACCAGCAGCCGGTAGCCCGCCACGGAGGCGACCAGGCAGGGCAGCTCCACGAGCAGGATCGCCGGGTCCAGCACGGCGAGCCCGATGACGGCCCCGACCGCCACCGAGCCGGTGGCGTGGGCGTTGCGCAGCACCGAGGCGACGAGCATGCGCGCCTGCTCGACCTCGTCGACCGCCTGCCGGACGGCCGCGCCCGGCACCGGCACGTCCTCGCGCACGGCTCGATGCAGCCCCGCGGTGACCATGGCGGTGACGAGCTCGTCGCGCAGCGGCTCGACCACCCGCACCAGCGGCGGGAACAGCAGCCGCCCGGCGACCGCGGCGACCAGCCGCACCTGCACGAGCAGTGCGACCCAGAGCAGCCCGGTCCCGGCCCGGTGGGCGAAGAACCCGTCGTCGAGCGCGTGCGCGACGGCGATCCCGGCGAGCGTCGTCGGCGCCGCCAGCACGACCACGAGCCCGCCGACCGCGAGCAACGGCCGCAGCCGCCGACGCAGCACCGTCCACAGCAGCCGCCACCCGTCCCGGACGGAACCGCCGCCCCCCGTGCCGGGGGTCATGCCGCGCTCCCCTGGGTTACCGGGTCGTGCTCCACCGCGCCGAACAGGGCGCGGTATCCGGGCGTGGACCACAGCGCCCGGTGCGGGGCGTAGCCGCGGACGCGGCCGGCGTCGAGCCACAGCACGAGGTCGGCCGCGGCGGCCGTCGCCGCCCGGTGGGTCACCACGAGCGTGGTGCGGCCGTGCCAGGCGTCCCGCACCGCGTGCGCGACCTCCGCGGCCGTGGCGGTGTCGAGGCTGCTGGTGGCGTCGTCGAGGACGAGGACCCGGGCGGGCTGGGCGAACGCGCGGGCCAGCCCGAGCCGCTGGCGTTCGCCACCGGACAGCGGCGCGTCGCCCGGCGGGGTGTCGTAGCCGGCCGGCAGGCGCCGCACGAACGCGTCCGCGCGGGCCAGGCGGGCCGCCCGCACCACGTCCTCGTCGCGCAGGTCCGAACCGGCGGCGATGGCCGCGCCGAGCGTGGCGCCGAACAGGTTCGGCTCCTCGAACGCATAGGCCACCGCCGCCCGCACGTCATCCGCCGGCACCGTGCGCAGATCGTGGCCGTCGAGCAGCACCCGCCCGGCGTCGGGGTCCGCGAGCCGCCCCACGAGCGCGACGAGCCGCGACTTGCCAGACCCGGACGGCCCGACGACGGCCACGTGCGCGCCCGCCGGGATCGTGCACGAGACGTCGCCGCCGCGGCCGTCGAGGCGCACCCGGTCGAACGTCAGCCGGCCCGGCCCGGACGGGAGGCGGACCGTCCCGCCCGGGTCGGGGGGTGGGGCGGCGAGCAGCTCGGCCAGGCGGCGGGTCCCCGCGAGGGCGCGCACCCCGGCCGCGAGCGAGTCGACCTGCTCCAGCACCATGAGGGTGAGCTGGCTGTACAGCAGCACGGCCAGGACGGAGCCGGGGCCCAGCCTGCCCGCGACCGCACTGAGGCCGGCGACGGCGAGGACGACCGCGTTCAGCAGCGGGTCGAGCAGGCCCATGCGCCAGCCGACGTCGCGCTGGGCGCGCCAGGACAGGCGGCCCGCCGCGCGCAGGTCGGCGAGCGGGGCGAGGACGCGGCGCAGCTCCCGGTCGTGGGTGCCGAGGGCGGCGATGGTCCGGGCGCCGCGGTGGGCGTCGACGAGGAGGTCGGCGAGCGCACCGCGGGCGGCGCGGTAGCCGGCCTCGGGTTCGGCGCTGCCGCGCAGGAACGCCCGGACGACGAACCAGGACACGGCGAGCTCGGCGGCGACGACCACGGCGCTGCGCCAGTCGATGGTGCACAGCAGCACGAACGCGACGAGGCCACCCACCGACGTCACGGCCGAGCCCAGGACGATGTTCGCGATCCGCGCCGGGGTCTCGGCGTCGGACGAGCAGCGGGCGAGCAGCTCACCGTCGGGGAAGCCGGTGTCGTACGGTGGCCACCGCAGTGCCGCGGTGAACGCCGCGCCGCGGTGGCGGGCGGTGGTGGCGCTGGCCCGGTCGGCCGACGCGCGGCTGGCGAGCGCCGATCCGGCCAGCGCCCCGGCGAGCACCAGCGCGAGGACGAGCACCGGCCGGGCCGCTGGTCCGCGGCCGGACATGCTGTCGATCACGGTGGCGAGGGCCATCGGGGCGGCGAGCCCGAAGCCGATCGACGCGGCGAGCCCGAGCAGGCCGACCGCGGTGCGGCCGGGGTGGTGGCGCAGCAGGTCCTGGGCGATGAGTCGGTACACATTCGGCACGGGTGCTCCACAGTGGACGCAGGTGGCGGTGGGCCCGGCCGGTTCGGCCGGGCCCACGCCGGTGTTCAGGCCGGGATCAGTTCGTCTGGCAGGTCTTGCCGCAGGAGTTGCCGCCGCACGTGAACGAGCAGCAGCCGCCCTCCGGCGCCTTCGGCGCGTCCTGGTCGGCCGGAACGGCCTGCAGCGCCATGACATCGATGGTCATTGGATTTCACCTCCTCCGCTTCCGACGGGTCCGTGGACGGTGCGGACCCGAGGGCCCGCGCCGGGATCAGTTCGTCTGGCAGGTCTTGCCGCAGGAAAGCCCGCCGCAGGTGTACGAGCAGCAGCCCGCCTCCGGGGCGTTCGGCGCGTCCTGGTCGGCCGGAACGGCCTGCAGCGCCATCACATCGATGCTCATTGCATCTTCACCTCCTCCGTGGTCCGATCGGTCGGGGACGGCGCGGCGAACACCGCGCCGGGATCAGGGGCCGTCACCGGCGGGTGGAACAGGCGGTCGCCGCCGTGCCGGAGCCGGGTGAGGAACGCCAGCGGGCCGGCGGCGCCGACGCCGTAGGCGGCTGAGAACTCGTGCCCGGACTCGTTCATGAGCACGGGCCGGCCGTCGCGGTAGACCCGCTCGGCCCACAGCTGGGACGCCAGGTGCCGCGCCCAGTCCACGAACTCGTCCAGCCCAGTGGCGGCGGCGAGGTCGAGCAGGAACTCGCCGCCGCCGGCCAGGCCATGGCAGTGCGAGGTGCCGACGTCGCAGCGGGTCGCGACGACCGCGCGGCCGGCTGCCACGGCGGCCTCGCCGTAGCGGGCGTCGCCGGTGTACGCGTAGGCCCGGGCCAGGAACGTGCCCACGCCGGCGGATCCGTTGCACCACCAGGTGTGCATCGAGGCCGAGCCGGGCCGGTCGGTCCAGTAGGCCGCGTCGCCGCGCCGGACGGCCACCGCGAGGAGCTCGTCCGCGCAGTCGCGGGCGGCGGCGGCGAAGTCGTCCCGGCCGGTGTGGGCGGCCGCGGCGAGCAGGAACGCACCGATGCCGGCGGTGCCGTGGGCGTAACCGTAGGAGCGGTGACCGGCGAGCGTGGAGTCGAAGCCGGCCGGCACCGTCCAGGCGGTCGCGCCCGGGTCGCGGGCGGCCAGGATCGCCTCGGCACAGCGGACCGCGCGCCGGGCCGTCCCCGGCCTGCCGGTGGCCGCCGCGAGGTGCAGCAGCGCCGTGCCGAGGCCGGCCAGGCCGTGCGTCTGGTCGGGGTTCGGCCACACCGTCGGCAGCCCCTCGGCGAGGGCGACCGCACGGTCGGTGAGGTCGGGCCGGTCGAACGCGGCACCGGCCTCGAACAGCGCCCAGGCGGTGCCCGCGAAGCCGAAGTGCAGGCCGGGCAGCCGGTGCGGGACCGTGTCGAGGTGGCGGGTGAGGCGCCGCAGCACCACCGGGGCGAGCTCGTCGACGAGGCCGCCGATCGTCCCCCCGACGCCGTGGCGGCGCAGGCCGCTGAGCATCGCGAGCACGCCGCCGCTGCCGTACTGCACGGCGCACGGCTCGGCCGTCTCGCCCAGTGCGTACTCCCGCCACAGCCGGGGCCCGGTGTCGGGCGTCACCGTCGCGGCGAGGTGCCCGAGCACGCCGCCGACGAGCTCCTCCCACCAGCCGTCCGGATCGTCCGGCAGGTCCGTCGTGACGTCTGCGGGCGGGGTCTGGCGGGCCAGGGCGATCACCTCGGCGAGCGGCATGCGCTCACCCGGCTCGGCGCGCAGCAGCCCCGTGACGATCCGGCGCACCGGATCGGCGAGCGTCTCCGGCACCGCCGGCGCGACGGTCCGGCCGGTGATGCGCTCCTCGAGGGTCCGGTGCGGCGGCTCGTCCAGCGCCAGTCGCGGGTTGCGCCGGGTCGCGTGGAACAGCACCAGGGCGCCCAGCGAGTACAGGTCGACGGCGGCGTCCACGGGTGCGTTCCGGAACTGCTCCGGCGCGCTGAAGCCGGGGGTGCCGTGGCCGTCGCCGTGGACCGGATCCGCGGACCCGGGCCCGGTGCACCGCGCGGACAGCTCCAGGTCGATCAGGCGCAGCGTGCCGTCCGGCAGCGCCAGCACGTTGTTGGGGCTCAGGTCGCGCAGCACGACGCCGCGCCCGTGCACCGCCTTGAGGATCCGGGCCAGCCGCAGCGCGACGCCCAGCGTGTCCGCGGGCTCCGGCGGCGCGTCCGCGCCGCGCACCGACGCCCCGCCCGTCTCGGCGAGGGTCCGCCCGTCGAGGAACTGCTCGACGAGGAACGCGTGGCCGCCCTGCTCGAACTCGTCGACGAACTCGGGCACCACGCCCAGCCCGGCCAGGTGCCGCAGCATGGCGGCCTCGTGCCGCAGGTAGTCGCGGGCGTCGCGGCCCTCCGCGTCGGTGCCGACGTGCGGCCGGGCCTCCTTGACCAGCACGGTGGCGCCGGTCGTGCGGTCCAGGGCGCGGTACACCCCGCCCTTGTTCGCGTGCCGGATCGCGCCGCGGACCTCGTAGCGGTCGTTGAGCAGCACCCCGCCGCCCCCGCCGGCAGTCGGCGGATCCGCGGCGAACGGCAGCTCGGCCCACGCCGGCGGGTCGAACACGGCCGGCCGCTTGTCCTCGACCGGGTTCGTCTCCGGGTCCAGGACGCAGTCGCGGTACGTGCCGTCGTTGCCGAGGACCCGGAAGCCGTCGAACGCGCCGTACCGGTAGTGCACGAGGCTGCCCGGGCGGTAGGCGCGGTCGGACAGGATGACCGGCCCCGGCAGGCCCGCCGTCGCCTCGTGCAGGCGCTCGGCCAGCTCGATGAGCGTGGCCCGCTCCAGCGGGTACACCGTGATGAACTTGCCGGACTGCCCGCGGGGGCACTGGAAGTCGTTGAGCCGCTGCACGTCCGACGCGGTGCTCGCGAACTTGAACGACGTCGCGGTCGCCGCGATGAGGTCGAGACACCGGCGCAGCACCTCCGGCGCGGACCACACGGTCGCCGACACGTGCAGCTTCCAGCCCTGCACCCGCTCCGGCCGCCCGGGCGGGTCGAGCACGGTCCACATGTCCCGGGCGGTGACCGTCCAGCCCTCGATGCGGCAGGCGTCGATCCGGTCGGCGACGAGACTCGGCGGCTCGGGCAGCTCTGGCATGGCGGCTTCCTCAGGATCGGCGTCAGCGGCGAGAGCCACCTTGCCGATGCGAGACGCGCCGCGACGCCGATTCCGGACCCCGGCGGACACCGGCGGACACGGCCGGACGTCCGGCACCGTCCCGGACAGCACGATCCCCGGTGCCCCGCACCGTCACGACGGTGCGGGGCACCGCATGCAGGCCGCCGGCGTCAGGCGAGCGGGACCGGCGCCGGAACCTCGCACGTGCTGCGGACCGTCACCGCGGCGCCGGTCTCGGCCGCCGTGTGCAGACACTCCATGACGTCCAGGACGTGGTAGGCGAGCTCGCCGTTCGCGCGGGGCGGCGCGCCGGAGCGCAGCGCCTCGGCGAGATCGGCCACGCCGGTGCCGCGTCCCGCGTCGCGGTAGCCGGCCCGCTCCGGCAGGCGCGTCCAACCGTCTCCCGAGGCCGAGGCCGACGTGAACACCTCCACCGGGCCGTCGAAGTGGTTGGGGTCGGGGACGCTCAGGGTGCCGTCGGTGCCGTACACCTCGATGCGCGGCAGCCGGCCGGCCCACACGTCGAAGCTCATCATGATGGTGGTCAGCGCGCCGCCGGCGTGCTCCAGCACGCCGGTCTGGTGGGTCGGGACGCGCACCGGGAACACGGTCCCGGCGCGGGGGCCGTCGCCGATCGTGCGGGTCGCGCGCGGGGTCGAGGCCAGGCCGGTGACGCGACGGACCGGGCCGAGCAGGGTGACCAGCGCGGTGAGGTAGTACGGGCCCATGTCCATCAGGGGGCCGCCGCCGGGCTCGTAGTAGAACTCCGGGTCGGGGTGCCAGCGTTCGTGGCCGGGCGTGACCATGAAGGCGGTCGCGGCGACCGGGACCCCGATCTCGCCCGCGTCCAGCGCGGCACGGGCGGTCTGGACGCCGGTGCCGAGCACGGTGTCGGGTGCGCAGCCGACGGTGCGACCGGCGGCGCGCGCCGCGTCGAGGATCGCCCGCCCTTCGAGCGTGGTGGCGGCGAGGGGCTTCTCGCCGTAGACGTGCTTGCCGGCGGCGAGCGCGGCCAGCGCCACCTCGGCGTGCGCCCGGGGCACGGTGAGGTTGAGCACGAGGTCGACGGCGTCGTCGGCCATCAGGTCGGATACCGACACCGCCTGTACACCGGCGAAATCCGCGGCCAGGGCGCTCGCCCGGTCGGCGGCGAGGTCCGCGACCCGCGTCAGGGCGACGCCGGGCAGCCGGGCCAGGGTGGTGGCGTACTGCCGGCTGATCTTCCCAGCGCCGACGATGCCGACCCTCAACGGCTCGCCCATGCCAGCCCCCGCATGATGATCTCGTCGTGCTCGGGGACCTCGAGGTCCTTGAGCTCGTGGCCGACGGTGGTGACGAAGACACGGCCGGCGCCGAAGCGGGTCGTCCACACGACCGGCACCGCGACGGAGTCGACGACGGTGACGGCGTGGACCTCGATCGCCGGGTCGACGTGCACCTGGTACCGCTCGGTGTGCACCGTGAACGGCGGGATGCCGGCCACGACCGGGTGGGTGCCGATCGGGGTGACGTCGTACGTGACGAACTCGGCCGGGTGGTGCACGAACTGGCCGCCGGTGATGCGCTGGTAGTCCGGCGAGCCGCGGAACGAGTCGATGATGCCGCCGTGCCAGCCGGCGAGTCCGGTGCCGGCCCGCACGGCGGCGGCCAGTCCGGCGACCTGCTCGCCGGTGGCCGTGCCCATCGTCCAGCAGTGCACGACGAGGTCGGCGCGGCGCAGCAGGTCGGCATCGAGGTACGTGTCGAGGGTCCCGGACGTGACGACCTCGTGCCCGAGCTGGCGCAGCCTGGTCACGTAACGGTCGGTGGCCTCGACGGGGCGGTGCCCCTCCCAGCCGCCGCGGACCACGACGACGGTACTCACGAGCTCCGCCAGGTGTGCACGGGCGTGAAGCCGAGCAGTTCCCGGCACAGGTGGGTGGAGACGGGCACGGCGTATCCCTCCAGCGTCTCGGCGAGCATGGCTGAAGGGTGATACTCCGCCAGCAGCCGCGCCGTCGGCAAGGTCGCCGTGGTGTCGGGCGCGGCCACGTTCACCACGGCGTGCCCCTCCAGCGGCGCGGTGAGGGCGGCGGCGACCGCGGATACGGCGTCGCGGGTGTCGAGCCAGCTCCACAGGTCACCGCGGTGGCCGCCGAGGTCGGCGGCCACGTGGTCGAGGTGGTGGCGCAGCCGGGCGCCGGTGCCGATGAACGGCAGGCGCAGGCTGACCGCGGGGATGCGGCACCGGTTGCTGACCGTCGCGGTGACGAGCTCGCCGACCCGCTTCGACAGGCCGTAGGGGTCGTCGCCGACGTACGGGTGGTCCTCGGTCAGCGGCAGCCGCACCGGCGAGGCGCCGCGCCCCGACCAGGCCAGGCCGACGGCGGAGAGGCTGGAAACGTACACGATGCGCCGCACGCCGGCGGTCGCCGCCGCCTCGAGGAGGTGGTACGCGGAGCCGACGTTGTTGTCGAACACGTCGGGCTCGACCGGGGCCGGGATCGCGGCCGCGTGCACCACCGCGTCGATCCCGGCCACGAGCCCGTCCAGGCTGGTGTCGCGCAGGTCCCCGGTGACGGTGTCGTCGGCGATGCCGGCCGGTGGCGGGGTGCGGTCGTGAGCGCGCACCGAGTGCCCACTGGCCAGCAGACCGGCCACAACCGCGCGGCCGAGCATCCCGGCGGCGCCGGTCACGAGGATCTTCACGTGGCGTCCGCGACGAACGTGGCGGTCAGCGCGACCGGGGCGGTGACGGTGAACGGATAGGTGGCCGCCGTCGACACCACGACTCCCCCGGCGCTCCAGCCGGTGAACCGGAAGCCCCTGGCCGGCCGCGCCACCGCGGTGACCACGGTTCCCGGCTCGTAATGACCGGGGCGGGTCGCGTTCCCGGTGAGCCGGACGGTGCCGGCGCCGTCCGGGACGGCCGTCACCTCGTGCTCGACGATGTTGATGACCATGACGTTGTACAGCGTCACGGCGCCCTGGCTCGTCGCGCCGTTGTACCGCATGAGATTCACGACGCTCGCCCGCCCGCCGTCGACCCGCACGGTGTGGCCGTCGCCGCCGAGGTTGTCGGTGCCGAGGTTGACCACCCGCACGTCACCGGACTTCACCACGAGGCCGTTGTGCAGACCGTAGCCGAACGCACCCGCGACGGTCAGCCGGCGGGCGCCGTCGACCGTCACCAGGTCGGCGTTGGTGCGCGTCCAGGCGTCGATGACCTGCGGGAACAGGTCGGCGCCCAGCACCCAGCGGGGCACCGCGAAGCCGGTCCGCACGAACGTGTTGCCGTTGGACAGCACGCCCTCGACGTGCCCGTCGGCGCCGCGGGCGGTGACGCCGTGCCGCACGAACGTGCCCTTGATCTTCCGCACGAGGAACCGGTCGCCGGTCATGTCGAGCGCGTTCCAGGCGTTGGGCAGGCCGAGGTTGACCGCATAGGTGCTGTCGCCGAGGCCACGCACGACGTACGGGTAGGGCACCAGGCCGCCGGGCGCCGCGGGGTTGTTCTCCGGGTGGAACACGCGCAGCCCGGCGACACCGGCCCGGTCACCCCGTAGCGTGATCGCGGCCGGGTCGGTGTCGGCTGTGGCGCTGCCCCGGCCGGCGAAGGCCCAGAGCACGGTGCCGCCGCTGCGGCCGTCCTCGTCGCGGTTGGGCACCGGCGAGGCACCGAGCAGCTGGACCCCGGCGGGCACGCTGAGGCGCCCGGCGAGGTGGTACCAGCCGGCGGGCAGGTAGACCACGCCGCCACCACGACCGGCCTTGTCCAGGGCCCGCTGGATCGCCGGGGTGGCGTCCGCGGCGGGCAGGTAGCCGTTGCCGTGCGGCGCGTCCGCCTGGACCAGCACCCGTCGCGCCGGGCGGGTGGCGGTGCGGCTGCCGTCGTCGTCCGGCAGCGCGCCGTCCATCTGGTGCACGGTCCCGCGGACGGCGCCGCTCACCTGCGTGCCGGTGAGCTTCACGTAGCCGCCGCCGTTGTTGACCACGGCCGCTTCGTCGCCGCGCAGCTGACCGCCGGCGATGGCCAGGCCCCACCGCTCGTCGAACCTGTCGACCTGCAGCGCGACGCCGGTCCGCTCGATGCGCACCCGGTCGAACACGCCGGTGAACTCGGCCCGCAGCCCGGCCACGACGTGGATGCCGATGCGGTATTCGGCTGCGGCGAGGCCGGTGAACTGGTCCCACTCGAGGTCGCCGAGGACGAACCCGGTGCCGTTGGCCCGGGTCCAGGCGTCCACTGTGGAGCGCGCCGGCGGCTGGTACGCGGCCGGGGCCTGCGCCCAGTAGGCGTTGCTGAACCGGACGTCCTCCCAGGTGCCGACATCCGCGCCGTTGTACGCCTCGACGCCGCGGTAGAGCACGGTGCCGCGGACGTCGCGGACGGTCGCCGACTCGTGGGTCTGGCCGTTGCCGGGTGGGCGGCCGCGTTCGTCGCGCATGGTGCTGATGCCGATGCCGCGGAACGAGTTGAGCATCGTCACCTCGGCGACGGTGCTCATCATGTAGTTCTCGTCGGCGCCCGAGGCGCCCTTCCAGGCGCTGCCGGGGATCTCGAAGGTGAAGTTGTAGTGCACCGGGGCGGTCGCGTTCTGCCGCGGGTAGTAGGTGGTGAGCCCGACGACGCCGGCGCTGCCGCCGATGCGGAACAGCACCGGGCCGGCGTCCCCGGACGGCAGGTCGGCGCTGACGACGGTGCCGTAGGAGCCGCCGCCGCTGTCGGGGTCGCGGCGGTCACCGCGCAGGGTGCAGAACGCCGGCACCTCGACCGTGCCGGTGACCCGGTAGGTGCCCGCGGGCAGCCAGACGGTCCCGCCGCCGGCGTCGTAGCAGTCCCAGAGCGCCGCCTGCAGGGCGGCGGTGGCGTCGCGGCGGCCGGTGCCGTCCGCGCCGTACGCGGTCGCGTCGAAGTCGGCGACGACGACGTCCCCGGTCGGGAAGCGGGTGTCGACGAGCCGCGGCGACGGCGTCACCGTGCGCCGGTCACGGATCTCGAACGCGGCGACGTCGACGTGGTCGAGCCCGGCGGCGTACGCGGCGACGCTCAGCCGCACATACCGCGCGCTCGTCTCGGCGAAGCGGGTGCGCACCGCCTGGCCGCCGTTGTGCCCGGCCTCGGTATACCGCACGCCGTCGGTGGACAGCTCGACGCGGTAGTCGGGAGAGAACGCGCCGCCCCACCGGACGAACACCTCGTCGACCGGGCGGGCCGCGCCGAGGTCGGCACGCAGCCACGCGCCGGTGCCGCCGCTGGTCCACACGGTGCCGGGATCGCCGTCGTTGGCGTTGCCGGGCGCCGACCCGGCGGCGGTGGCGCTCGCGGTGAGCAGCGCGGCGCGGGCGAGGTCGGTGTCGACCGCGGACGAGCGGAACGCCCCGAGGACGTCGTACAGGTCCCGCAGCGCGGCGCGGATCCGCTCCTCGGTCGCCGCGGCGTCGTCGTGGACGGCCCGGGCGCGGCCGATCGCGGCGGCGAGGGTGGCCTTGGCGCCGGCCGGGAACTGCCCGTCGCGACTGCCTTCGCGCGCCGCGTAGTGGGCGAGGTCGGCGGCGGTGACGAGGTCGCGCAGCCCCGCTTTCGCGTCCAGCTGCCGCGGCACGACGGTGACCCGCACCGCGGCGATGGTGAGCTCGACCGGGGACCCGTCGTGGGTGATGCGGAGGTCGGCGCCGTTGGTGCGGTTGGTGAGCACGGCGTCGTCGAGGACGAAGTCGTGGGTGCGCCACTGCCCGGTGTCGCCGTACGTGACGGCCGCCGACGGCTTGAACCGGTCGGGCAGGCTCTCGCCGGGCGAGTCGTAGTGCAGGTACAGCGTGCCGCTGCCGGCGTCGAGATAGTCGACGCTGACGAGGACGATGTCGCGGGTGTCGTAGGCGTAGCCGTCGGCGACGTTGAGGTACACATAGTTGGTGCCCGGCGCGGGCGCGGCGGCGTTGGTCCGCCAGAAGCCGCGGCCGGCGGCCGTGCCGGTGACGAGCCCCGCCTCGTTGTCGCCGGCCCGGGCCGACAGCCCGGTGTCCGACGCCGTGGGGCCGAGGACCGCCTGCGGCCCGCTCGCGGTGATCCGCACCTGGGAAACGGTGATGTCGGCGGCGCCGCCGAGCCGCAGCTCACCGGCGGCGAGGTCGGCGCCGGCGAGCCCGATGGCGGCGAGCTTCCACGTGCCGGTGCCGGCGAGCTCGGCGACCGTCGTCGTCTGCCCGGCCGCGGTGCGCAGGGTCAGGGCGCCGGTCCCGTCGTCGTGGTAGGTGACGACCACGACCAGGCTGTCGCCCGCGACGGACGCGGCGTAGCCGGTGTCGGCGGTCAGCCCGAGGTACGTGGTGCCCGCGGCCACCTGCGTCTGCCAGTAGCCCTTGCCGTCAAGGGTGCCGGTGCGAAGCCCGGTCGCGGCGTCGCCCGCGCGCACGGACAGCCCCAGCGTGCTCGGGACCGGGCCCAGGTCGGCGCCGACCCCGCGCGGGTACATGACCGGCCCTGGTCCGGCGGCCGCGGCGGTGCCGGGGGCGACGAGCGCCACGACGAGCAGGACGAGGAACAGAAGTCTGCGGGATGTCATGCCTTCACCGCTCCCATGAGGCCGTTGACGACGTACCGCTGCGCGGCGGCGAACAGCAGGATCACCGGGATGACCACGATCAGCGCGCCGGCCATGAGCACGTTGTAGTGCTGCACCGCGCCCGACTGCAGGTTCTGCAGGGCGATCGGCAGCGTGTACGTGTCGGGGTCGTTGAGCGAGACGCGGGTGAGCAGGTACTCGTTCCACGTCGGGATCGCGGTCAGCACGGCGATGGTGATGAGCACCGGCCGGGCCAGCGGAAGGTAGATGGTGCCGAAGATGCGCAGCTCGCCGGCGCCGTCG
Source organism: Dactylosporangium sp. CA-152071 (assembly GCF_050936335.1). Classification (NCBI taxonomy): domain Bacteria; kingdom Bacillati; phylum Actinomycetota; class Actinomycetes; order Micromonosporales; family Micromonosporaceae; genus Dactylosporangium; species Dactylosporangium sp. CA-152071. The sequence continues at coordinate 1,886,063 of NZ_JBNJMZ010000002.1, forward strand.
ACGCGGGCGGCCTCGCGCAGCTCGGCCGGGACCGCCTCGAAGGCGTTGGTGAGCATGAGGACGGCCAGCGGGGCCGAGCCGTTGACGAACGGCAGGATCAGGCCCCAGTGGCCGCCGAGCAGCCCGAGCCGGTTCTCCAGCAGCACGATCGGCAGCAGGACGGCGACGCCGGGGACGAACAGCAACGCCATGAACATCCGGTACAGCGCGGTGCGGCCGGGGAACCGCAGCACCGCGAACGCGTAGCCGGCGGCGGCGTAGATGGCCAGGACCAGCACCACGGTCAGCGCGGTGACCTTGATGCTGTTGAGGAAGTAGTCGAAGAAGTGCAGCTCCTGCCAGGTGTCGACGATCGTGCGCAGCGTCGGGCGGTGCGGGATCAGGTGCCCGCCGGCGACGACCTCGTACTGGTCCTTGAACGCGGCCGAGACCATCCACAGGAACGGGTAGAGGCTGATCGCGGCGTACAGCACCAGCAGCGCACCGACAATGATCCGCGCGGTCCAGCTCCGTACGGCGGTCATGTCGCCCGCCGCATCACGCGCAGGTTGACCGCGGCGAGGACGAGCGCGGCGACGAACAGCATCCAGCCCAGCGCGCTGGACAGGCCGAGCGTCGGGTCGAGCTGGGAGAGGAACGCGAGCCGGTAGGTCTCCAGGCCGAGCACGTTGGTGTGGTTGCCGGGCCCGCCGTTGGTCATGATGAGGAACGTCTGGAAGCCCTGCAGCGAGTCGCGCAACGCCAGCAGGACGACGATCGCGGTGATGGGGCGCACCAGCGGCCACACGATGTCGCGGGTGACCCGCCACGGTCCGGCCCCGTCGATCTGCGCCGCCTCCGTCAGGGCCGGGTCGACCGCCTGCAGGCCCGCGAGGTACAGCATCATCGACACCGGCACGGCCGACCACACGGTGATGACGATCAGCGTGGGCAGCGCGGTGTCCGGGTTGCCCAGGAACCCCTGCGGCTGGCGCAGGCTGCCGAGGCCGAGCGCGCCGAGCAGCGCGTTGACGGCGCCGTCGGGTTGCAGCACGTACTGCCATGCGAAGTACACGGCGATGCCGGCGGTCACCTGCGGCACGAAGTACACGGAGCGCAGCAGCGTGCGCAGCCGGCGCACCGAGTTGAGCAGCACGGCGAGGGGGAAGCTGACCACGACGGTGAGCACCGGCACGGTCAGCATCACCCAGAACGTGTTGAGGGCGGCCTGGTGCACCCGTGGTGCGTAGCGGGGGCTGGCCCACAGCAGGTCGGCGTAGTTCTGCAGGCCGACCCAGATCCAGTGCGGCTGGAAGCCGTTCCAGGTGGCGAAGCTCAGCGAGAAGCCGTAGACGATGGTGTAGACGCCCATCACCAGGAACAGGCCGATGGCGGGCAGGACGAAGGCGTAGCCCCAGACCGCCTCGCCCGGGGCCCGCCTCTTCGGTTGACTCGCCACCGTCATTACTGCTTGGCCCAGTAGGAGTCGATGACCTTCGTCATCTCGGCGCCGGCCTGCTCCGCCGACTTCTTCGCCAGCGGCGTGTAGTCCATCAGCGCCGAGGCGACCGTGGGGCCGTCGTAGCTGTTGGGCCGGTAGGAGGTGTCGCCCGGGTTGTACGCCGACGGGCCGGAGCCGAACGCCTTGATCATCGCGCCCAGGGCGGGGCCGACGGCGGCGGCCGGGTCGGCGCCGAGGTCGGTCGGCGGGACGTCGAGGGCCTCCTTGGCGAACGTGGCGGACACGTCGGCCTTGGCGAGGTACTTCAGCCACTGGATGGCGCCGGCCCGGTTCTTCGTGGTCGAGGAGACCGACACACCGGTGAGCGTGAACGGGGCGAGGGTCATGTTCTTGATGGCACCGGCGGCCGGCACCGGCACCGGGAACGTAATGACGTTGCCGGCGTCCATGCCGTTCTGGGCCAGGAACGCCAGGGTGAACGTCCCGCCGATGTCGAATGTGGACTTGCCCTGCGCGAAGGCGAGGTCGGCGGCGTCGATGTCGAGGCTCTGGGTGCCCGGGTGCCAGTACGGCTGGACCTGCCCGTAGGTCTGCAGCGCCTGCACGCCGGCCGGGGAGGAGAACGTGCCGGCCTTGTCCTTGCCGAACAGGGCGTGGAACTTGTCGGCGCCGAGCATGCCGTACGCCATGGGCTGCAGGAACCATTCCAGCCCGGTCGTCGGCGACTTCAACCCGATGCTCACGCCGCCGTTGTCGGGGTACTTCGCCTTGACCTTGCCCAGGGCGGCGATGAACTCCTCCCAGGTGGCCGGGGCGCCGGTGACGCCGGCGTCGGCGAGGCGCTGCTTGTTGGCGTAGACGATGCCGAACGTGCCGACGGTCAGCGGGACGCTGAAGCGCTGGCCGAGCTTGATCCCGTGGGTCTTGGCGTCCTGGGCGAGGGACTGCTTGTAGTACTGCTCGGTGACGACGCCGTCCTGGCGGACCGCCGGCAGGTAGCCGGCCAGCCATGCGTCGTCGACGTCCTTGGCGAGGTCGGTGAGCAGGCCGGGGGCGCCGAACGCGAGGTCGTCGCCGTTGGTGTGCACCTCGAGCAGGTCGGGCAGGTTCTTGGTCTGCGCGGCGGCCTGCACCTTGGTGACGAACGCTTCGTCGGGGCCGTAGGCCTCGACCTTCACGGTGATGCCGGACTCCTTGGCGAAGGAGTCGGCGACCTTCTGCAGCGCCTTGACGTGCGACTGCTTGAACGTCCACATCGTCAGCGTCTTGCCGCCGCCGGACGTGTCGTCGCCGCCGCACGCGGCGGTGCCCGTCGCGGCGAGGGCCAGGGTTATCAGGGCGGCCAGAGCCGGCCGCCACGCGCTTCGTGGGGGTGTCATCGCGCGGCCTTCGCGTCTGGGGCGCCATCGACGGGCGCCACTTGCCGAGAACGTAAATCGAATTGATGTACTCTGTCAATCCATGGACGAACTTCGGTACGATCCTTCGAAACTCATCGCTGCGGCGCCCTGGCCCGCCCCGGCGGACGCCGCCCGGATCACCCGGGTCCGCACCTTCCTGTGCGGGCCACAGGGCTGCCCGTACCTGATCGTCCGGGTCGAGACGAACCAGCCCGGCCTGTACGGACTGGGCTGCGCCAGCGACCCGCAGCGGACCCTGGCGGTGCGGTCCGTCCTCGACGACTACCTCGGCCCGCTGCTGCTCGGCCGCGACGCCGGCGACATCGAGGACATCCACCGCCTGCTGCGCAACGCCGGCTACTGGCGGGGCGGCTCGATCGCCGGCAACGCCCTCGGCGCCGTCGACGTCGCGCTGTGGGACATCAAGGCCAAGGCGGCCGGCCTGCCGCTGTACTCGCTGCTCGGCGGCCGGGCACGGCACGGCGCCGCGGCCTACACCCACGTCGACGGCGACGACCCGGCCCGCATCGCCGAGGACGTCCTCGCGGCCGCCGAGGCCGGCTACCGGCACGTCCGGGTCCAGGTCGCGGTGCCCGGCGTGCAGAACTACGGCACCGCGTCCACCGGCAGCGCGTGGGACCCCCTGGCGTACCTGCGGCACGTCCCGCCCGCCCTGGCCGAGGTCCGCCGGCGGGTCGGCGACGGCGTCGAGCTGCTGCACGACGCGCACGAGCGGCTCACCCCGGCCCAGGCGGTCCGGCTGGTCGCCGCGCTCGCCGGCGCGCGGCTGTTCTTCCTCGAGGACGCCCTCGCCCCCGAGGACAGCGACCACTTCCCGCGGCTCGCCGCCGGCTCAGCCGGCTCGGTGCCGCTCGCCGTCGGCGAGCTGTTCGACGACGTCGGGCAGTTCCTGCCGCTGCTGACCGCGCGGGCGATCGACTTCGTGCGGCTGCGCATCCCGACCCTCGGCGGCCTGACCCCGGCGCGCAAGCTCACCGCGGCGTGCGAGCTGTTCGGGGCCCGGATCGCCCCGCACGGCCCGGGCGACGTGAGCCCGGTCGCGCAGGCCGCCAACGTCGCCCTCGACGTGTCGACGCCCGCGTTCGGCGTGCAGGAGGCGGCCCGGTTCCACGACGCCACCCTCGAGGTGTTCCCGGGCGCTCCGATGCCGGTCGGCGGGGTCCTGTACCCGTCGGAGTCCCCCGGCCTGGGCGTCGACTTCGACGAGTCGGCGGCGCGCCACCACCCCGCTCCCCCGCCGCTGCGGCACGACCGCTGGGCCCTCGTCCGGGGCGTCGACGGCGCCGCAGAACGCCCCTGACCGCCGTTCTCAGCCGAGCAGCAACGAATGGGGCTGGGCGGAGAGGAACTGCTCCAGCACCAGGCAGGCGGCGCCGATCGCACCGACGTCGATGCCCAGCCCGGTCGTCGTCACCACCGTCGGATGGATGCGCTCCACGAACGGCGAGCTCTCCACGATGCCGGGGACGATCGCCATGAACCGGTCGGCCAGCAGTGGCCAGATCGGCCCGCCGAACACGATCATCTCCGCGTCCACCAGCGTCGCCGCGGCGCTCACCCCCCGGCCGACCCGCACCGCCCAGCGGTCGATGATCTCACCGGCGGTCCGGTTGCCGGCCTTGGCCTGCCGGCACAGCGCGCGCAGGCTCTGCTCGGCGTCCCGCGGCCCGGCCGGCTTGGACTCCGGCCCGAGCACACCCTCCTCGATCGCCTCGGCGACCAGGGCGTTCGTGGTGCAGGCGGCGTACAGCCCGCCGACCTCGCCGGCGTTGCCGGACAGTCCGCGCAGCACCACGTCGTCGACGACGAGCCCCATGCCGGACCCGGTGCCCAGGTAGAAGAACAGGAAGTTGCCGGTGCCGGTGGCCGCGCCCGCCCAGCGCTCGGCGACGGCGGCGGCGATCACGTCCTTGTCGAGCAGCACCGGCAGCCCGGTCGCCCCGGCGAGATGGTCGCGCAGCGGCACCCGCCCCCAGCCGACCAGCTCGGGCGGCGCGATGACCAGCCCCGCCGCCACGTCGACCGGGCCCGGGGCGGCGATGCCCAGCCCGAGCATCGCTTCCCGGGCCACCCCGGACTCGGCCATCAGGGCGTTGATCGAGTCGCCCATCTCCGCGAGGGTGTGATCCGGATCCGCGGCCGGCGGCGTCGGCCGCTGCGCGCGGGCCACCACCCGGCCCAGCAGGTCGAGCACGACCATCGTCACGACGGCCGGGTCGAGGTGCACCCCGACCGCGTACCGCGCCTCGGCGTTGACCTGCAGCAACCGGCGCGGCTTGCCGCTGCCCGTGACCCGCGTGCCGGCCTCGTGGGCCAGCCCCGAGTCCAGCAGCCGCCGGCAGATGTTCGACACCGTCTGCGCCGACAGGCCGGTCGACTCGATCAGCTCGACCCGGCTGAGTCCCTCGGGCACCCGGCGGATCGCGTCGAGCACCACCGACTCGTTGAAGTCGCCCATGCGCGGCAGGTTGGTGCCGCGCCGCATCGGCAACTGTCTGCCCATCGCCATCCTCTGCTCGCCCGCCCGGAGGAATTTATCCATCGAATTGATTTAGCCTAACATCGACCGTCGCCGGTGCCCGGCGCCAGGCTATCGCCCCGCCCGGGCGACGGGCGCGGTCCTCCCGGCCGTGGCGTCGCTGCGGGCTTGCGGCACGCCGTCCGGGCAGCGGCTTCAGGACGGGGCGCGGCGGCGGTAGTACCTGGCCTGCCGGTCGCGGTGGGCGCAGGACTCGTGGCAGTACCGGCGGCGCGGGTGGTGCTGCACGAAGAACAGGCAGCAGTCCGGGGTCTCGCAACGGCGCAGCAGGCGGGCCCGGCCGTCGGTGAGCAGTCCGGCGCAGGCGGCTGCCAGGGCGCCGAGCAGCGCCGCGTCGCCGGTCGCGGCGCCCCGGTCGTCCGCCACCAGCTCGCCGGTGGGCTGCCGGGTCAGGTGCGGGTACGTCGGCGCCTGCGCCGCGGCCGCGTTCACGTGCGCGATCGCGGCGGCGGGTGGTGCGGTGCCGGTGACCGCCGCCGTGAAGAGCGCATGGATGCTGTCGCGTAGCTCCCTGGCGGCGGCCGTGTCGCGCGCCGGTCGCGCGCCGGCGGTGGTGAACCACAGCCTGGACAGCTCGGCCGTGCCGAGGAAGTCCTCGCCGCCGTGCAGCGTGTTGACGAACTCCACCACCAGCGGCTCGGTGCCCAGGATCGGCAGCTCCTCGTCGTGCATGCGGAATATTCTATGCTGACGGTAAGACGATGCTGTTACCGTCAGCGGCATGATGACCTGGCGGCACGTCACCCCGCGGGACTTCCCGCTGCTGGCCCGGTGGCTGGCGGCACCGCACGTGGCCCGGTGGTGGAATCACGAGACGTCGGCGGAGGCCGTGGAGCGCGACTTCGGGCCCTCCGCCCGCCGCGAGGAGCCCAACGAGGACCTCCTGGCGCTCCTGGACGGCCTACCGCTCGGGCTGGTGCAGCGCTCGTTCTGGCACGACTACCCCGAATACGTGCGGGAGATGGCGCCGACCATGACGGTGCCGCCGCGGGCGATGACGATCGACTACCTGATCGGCGACGTGGCGGACGTCGGGCGCGGGATCGGCACCCGCATGATCCGCTCGGCGCTCGAGCACCTGTGGGCCGGGCACGGCGACGCCGAGTGCGTGATCGTGCCGGTGCACGCCGACAACATCGCGTCGTGGCGGATGCTGGAGAAGGCCGGCCTGATCCGCGTCGCCCACGCCGAGCTGGAGCCCGACAACCCGATCGACGACCGGCGGCACCACGTCTACCGGGTGGACCGCCCCACGGCCTGACCGCCGGCGGCGCGGCCCCGTTCGGGTGTCGTGCCCCCGGATCCGTGGCCCGCATGACCGGATCCGGGGACGATTGTCCTGTACGCACCGCAGTGCGTTCGATCGACCGGCGCGGCGGGTACCAGGTAGCCGACCCCGATCGAAGGAGGCGGCTCATGCAACCCATCGACGTGGCCACGCTACGGGCCGCACCGCGGCAGGCCCGGGTCTGGCTGCGCGCCGCGGGGCGCCAGGCCGGTCCGCTGAACGGCGTGCTCGGCTGGTGGGCGGTGACGAGCTTCGGCCTGCTGAGCCTGCTGCTCGCGGTCTTCGCGATGGTGTGGCCGTCGTCGGTACGGACGTTCGGCGCCGCCGCGGTCGGCTCATGGCTGCTGTTCGTCGCGCTCGGCCGGTTCGGCGGCGGGCAGCTGCTACGCGCCCGGTACGGCGGCGCCCGATGGTTCCAGGCCGGCGCGGCGCTGCTGGCGGTGGCCGGTGTGATCGTGATCCAGCTGCCGGCGTACGACCCGACGGTCGCGGTCGCGGCGATCAGCCTCGCCCTCGGTGTCGCGGCGGCCGGCGACGCCGGGGCCGCGGCGCAGTTCCCCAGCCTCGCCCGCGGCTGCCTGCGGATGCGGGCCCTGTGCGGTCTGGTCGCCGCGATGACGGTCGCCGTCGCGCCGGCGACCGGCCTCGTCGTCGCCGCCGCGTGCGTGGGACTCGGCGAGCTCACGTTCGCGGTGCGCCTCCTGCCGGAGGTGGAGCGGCTGTCCGGGATGCTCGACCGCGAAGCACCCTGGACAGACCCCGACGACGACCTCGGTTTCGTGCTGCCGCTGCCGGACGCCGACCGGCCGTAGGCGCTCGCCCGGTCTCCCCCCAGTATCGGGTCATGACGCGCGTCAGGGCTGCAGGAGGACCTTGACCGCGCGGCGCTCGTCCATCGCCCGGTACGCCTCGGCGGCCTGCTCGAGCGGGAGGGTCAGGTCGAACACCTTGCCCGGGTCGATCGTCCGGCTGGCGATGAGGTCGATCAGTTCGGGCAGGAACCGCCGTACCGGAGCGGGCCCGCCGTGCAGGTGGACGCCGGAGTAGAACAGCTCCCGCCCCGGCAGGCTGACGTCGTGGGAGACGCCGACGAAGCCGACGTGCCCGCCGGCGCGGGTGGCGCGGATGGCCTGCAGCATCGACTCCTGCGTGCCGACGGCCTCGATGACCGAGTGCGCGCCGAGCCCGCCGGTGAGGTCCTTGATCCGGGCGACGCCCTCGTCACCGCGCTCGGTGACGATGTCCGTGGCGCCGAAGTCCAGAGCCAGCTTCTGCCGGTCGGCGTGGCGGCTCATCGCGATGACCCGCTCGGCGCCGAGCTGCCGGGCGGCCAGGACGCCGAGCAGGCCGACGGCCCCGTCACCGACGACGGCCACGGTCTTGCCGGGTCCGGCCTGCGCGGCGTCGGCGGCGAACCAGCCGGTGCCGAGCACGTCGGACGCGGTGAGCAGGCTCGGGATCAGGTCGGCGTCCGGCTGGCCGGGCGTGGCGACGAGGGTGCCGTCGGCGAGCGGGACGCGGGTGTACTGGGCCTGGGAGCCGGTGCAGCCGGGCTGGCGGTTGACGCAGTGGGTCTGGTACCCGGCCCGGCAGATCTCGCACGTGTTGTCGCTGGCGAAGAACGTGCCGACGACGAACTGCCCCGGCTTGACCGTGCGGACGTCGCTGCCGACCTCCTCGACGACGCCGACGTACTCGTGGCCCATCGGCGCCGGCTCGCTCACCGCGTCGGCGCCGCGGTAGGGCCACAGGTCGGAGCCGCAGACACAGGCCGCGGCCAGGCTGATGATCGCGTCGGTCGGCTGCTCGACGGTCGGGTCCGGGCGGTCCTCGACGCGGACGTCGCGGGGGCCGTGCAGGACGGTTGCTCGCATGGTGCTGCTCCTCCGTGGATGTGATGTCAGCCGGCGAAGACCTGCTTGGCGACGGTGATCGCGGTCATGGCTTTCGGCCAGCCGGCGTAGAACGCGAGATGGGTGATGGCTTCGATGAGCTCGGTCTCGGTCAGGCCGTTCTCCCTGGCGCGACCGAGGTGGAAGCGCAGCTGCTCGGCGTCACCGCCGGCGACCAGGGCCGCGACGGTGACGAGGCTGCGGTCGCGGGCGGCCAGCTCGCCGCGGTTCCACACATCGGCGAAGAGCACGTCGTCGGTGAGCTCGGCGAGCTTCGGGGCGATGTCGCCGACGGCGCGGCGCCCACCGCCGACCTGCTTCGGCTGCTCGGGCATCGGGAAGTCCCTCCGGTCGGGATGGTCGGGATGGTCGGGATGGTCGGGATGGTCAGGCCTGGTTGCCGGCGACGTACTGCACGGCTTCGGTGGCGGCCCACGAGGCGAGCAGGGCAAGGGCCTGCGCGGCCGGTGAAGCCGGTGCGGCGGCGTAGATCGTCATGCAGATGCCGTCCTCGGCCCGCAGATCCATGGTTTCGTAGGCCAGCTCGAGCTCGCCGACGATGTGATGGCGGAACGTCTTGGTGCCGGTGCCGTGGATGCGCACGTTGTGCGCCGCCCAGCGGCGGCGGAAGTCGTCGCTGCGGGTCGACAGCTCGCCGACCAGGTCGTGCAGTCCCTTGTCGCGCGGATCCTTGCCCGCGGCGGTCCGCAGGTTCGCCACGAGCATGTCGGCGGCGAGGTTCCAATCCGGGTAGAAGCGGCGCGCCGCGCTGTCGAGGAACGTGAACCGGCCGAAGTTCGGCGCGCCGGCGGCGCTCGCGTAGACGTCGCTGTACATGGCGCGGCCGAGCAGGTTGGCGGCGAGCAGGTCCTGCCGGTTGTTCACCACGATCGCCGGTGCGGTGATCGAGTCCAGTGTCCATTGCAGACTCGGCCGCACGGTGAATCGCTTGGGCCGGTGACTCGGCCGAACCAGCACGCTGCTGCCGTTGGCCTCCTGGGCCAGGCGCATCAGATGCGCGCGTTCGGCGTCGTCGAGCCGCAGGGCGCGGGCGATCGCCTCCAGGACCCCGGCGGAGACGCCGGCCAGCGCGCCGCGTTCGAGCTTGGCGTAGTACTCGACGCTCATTCCCGCCAGCGACGCCACCTCGCTGCGGCGCAGCCCGGGCACGCGCCGCTGCCCGGCCGTCGGTACGCCCGCCTGCTCCGGGGTCATCTTCGCGCGGCGCGTGGTGAGAAAATCTCGCACCTCGGCTCGGTTGTTCACACCTTCGACGGTACGGCGCGGCTGGCTGAGCTGCGATGTACTCCTGGTACACGCCTCAGCGGCGCCTTCGCACACCACACCGGGACATCGACGCTCGCCGTTTTCCACGAGGTGCCCGACGCTCGTCCGGGACGAAATCGCGGTCGCGACAGATGTCGAACGGCGACATGGCATAATGCATTGGCACGCGAACGGTTGCCCATTGATGGGCTTGTGCGGCGAATGTCGGTCATCGCTATTGGTGAACATTCGCGCAATGAAGCCGTATCCGGAAGTTCCCGTAAATCGCCGGGCACGCCCGTTGATCGATTTGCCCCTTGTCGCCCGAAGCGCCGCGCCGGCCGCCCGGCCGGGCCGGACCGGCTCCGAGCCATCTCCGAGCTGTCCATTGTGGACGAAAGTGTGCGCGACCTGGTGTCCCTGCGCAGGGCCGTGATAGGCCCTATGAGATCAACTGGCGCCCCCGGAGCAACACACGCGCCCCCAACCAACCAGAGGAGAACCGATCGTGCGCAAATCTGGGTTGAACCCCAGGCGCTGGCGGGGCAGGACGCTAGCCGCGTTCACTGCCGCCGCCGTCGTGGCGACGGGCGCGGTAACCGCCGCGCCCGCCGCTGCCGATCCCAAGCCCAACCCCGGAAAAGCCCATGACGTCGACGGGCACGGCCCGCGCGACGTCGACAACCGCCGCGGCGGCAAGGCGCCGACCGCGAAGCAGAAGGCGGCCGCCGACCGTGTCGGCGGCGCGAAGGTCCGCTGGAACTCGCTCGGTCAGCCCGAGGCCGTCGGCCCGGACAAGGCCCTGGCCACCGGCCTGACCGGCGACCCGGTCGCCGCGGCCCGCCAGTACCTGCTCGGCAACCAGGACCTGTACGCGCTGGACGCCCCGGCCGTCGCCGCGATGGAACCCCTGCTGGTCCAGCAGCTCGGCACCGGCAACGTCGTGCTGCTGCGGCAGACCTTCGGCGGCCTGCCGGCCGGCCACGACGGGCTCGTGTCGATCCTGATCGACAAGGGCAACGTCGTGCGGGTCACGTCGTCGCTGACGCGGGACACCGCCGCGCCGGAGCCGGCGACGCTGTCGGCGGCCGACGCCGTCGCCGCGGCCCTCGCCGACGCCGGTCTCACGGCCGGTCAGGTCAGCGAGCCCGACGTCATCGAGGTCGGCGTGCCCACTCCGGAGGACGGGGTGCGCGCCGCCTATCAGGTGAGCCTGGTCTCCACCGATGCCGACAACCCCACGGCGTACTCGACCTTCGTCGACGCGCGCACCGGCGGCATCCTGGTCCGCGAGGACATGGTCGACTTCGACTCCGACAACCCGACCTGGGCCGTCTTCCCGGCGACCGCGCCGCAGACGCTCCCGGCGGGCACCGACCCGCGGGTGACGTGGTGCTTCACCCCGGCGGCCAACTGCATCAAGCCCGTGAAGGACGCCGCATCGGGCAAGGCCTGGGACGTCAACCAGGTGACCGGCCAGCCGACGTTCACCTCGTCGGGCAACGCGGCCAACAACGTGGTGCAGTGGGGTGGCGGCGTCGCCGCGTTCCCGGCGGCGACCCGGACGGACCGCAACTACACCTACCCGTTCACCGACGCGTGGCACGAGGCCAAGTGCAACCCCGACGTGTTCACCGCGGCCGGGCGCAACGACGGCGACGCGGCCGTGTCGAACCTGTTCGCCATGCACAACCGGATGCACGACTTCAGCTACCACCTGGGCTTCACCGAGGCCGCGTGGAACATGCAGGTCGTCAACATCCAGCCCGGCGGCCTGGGTAACGACCCGGAGCAGGGGCGCGCCCAGTCCGGCGCCCTCAGCGGCAGCCGCAACAACGCCAACCAGAGCACCGGCCGCGACGGCCAGGCGCCGACGACCAACATGTACCTGTGGCAGCCCGTGGCCGGCTCGGCGTACCCGCCGTGCGTCGACGGCGACTACGACATGACCGTCATCGGCCACGAGTACACCCACGCCATCACCAACCGCATGATCGCCGGGCCGAACAACGGCATCACCGGCACGCAGGGCGGCTCGATGGGTGAGGGCTGGGGCGACCTGGTGGCGGCCGAGTACCTGTTCGAGAACGGCCTGCGCGCCGCCGGCGACACCCCGTTCGTCACGGGCGCGTACGTCACCGGCAACATGCACGAGGGCATCCGCGACTACGACGCCAGCAAGAGCCCGCTGAACTACTCGGACTTCGGGTTCGACCTGGTCGGTCCCGAGGTGCACGCCGACGGCGAGATCTGGGTGGCCACCAACCTGCGGGTGCGGCAGGAATTCATCAACCGCTACGGCCTGGGCACGCCCGAGCTGCAGCAGCAGTGCGCCGACGGTGCCGTCGACGCCGCCTCCTGCCCCGGCAACCGGCGCTGGATCCAGCTGATGTTCGACTCGTACCTGCTGCAGGCGGCCAGCGGCGCCACCATGACCAGCATGCGCGACAACATGCTGGCCGCGGACCTCGTCCGCTTCGGCGGGGCCAACCAGGACATCATCTGGAAGGCGTTCGCCGAGTCGGGCCTGGGTGAGGGCGCGACGGGTTCGTCGTCGGACACCGACCCGACGCCGAGCTTCCACTCGCCGTACGCCGACAACGCCACGGTGACCCTCCGGCCGATGGCCGGTTCCTCGGGCGCGAACGTCACGCTGTACGTCGGCGACTACGAGGCACGGGTGACCCCGGTGGCCGACACCGACCCGTCGACCCCGCTGCCGGACACGTTCCAGATCCTGCCCAACACCGAGTTCCACTTCGTGGTCAACGGCAAGGGCTGGGGCAGCCAGAAGTTCACCGCTTCCTTCAAGCCCGGCAAGGCGCAGGACCTCAAGCTGAAGCTGCCGCAGAACGTGGCCTCCTCGACGCTGGGCGCGGTGGCGTCCGGTGACGGCGTCAACGTCGACAAGATCAACGACGAGACCGAGGGCACCAACTGGGCGTCGGTGAACGGCGTGGCCGGCAAGCAGGTCACGATCGACCTGGCCGGCGACAAGCCGGTCAACGTCCACTCGCTCAACGTCAGCGCCATGCTGCGCCCGGCCCTCCGAGGCGATGTCGACGCCAGCACGGCGAACCAGAACCGGTTCAGCGCGCTGCGCTCGTTCGCGGTCCTCACCTGCGACGCCACCACGGCCGACTGCAGCAAGGACTCGAGCTACACGGAAACGTTCCGCAGCACCGACGACGCCTTCCCGGGCGGCGCCTGGCGTCCGGTGGCGCCGCAGCTGAACCTGCGCGCCTTCGACATCCACCCGACGCTGGCCACGCACGTGCGTGTGGTCGTGCTGACCAGCCAGTGCACGGGCAACCCGCTGTACGCCGGTGAGCAGGACAACGACCCGCGGGCGAACACGGACTGCGCTGCCAACAGCCAGTTCCGCAACGAGGTCCGCATCGCCGAGGTGCAGGTCTTCGGCTCCAGCGGCAAGATCACGCCGGAGCAGTAGCCCGGCACCGTCAGGGCCCCGTCGGCGTCGTCCGGCGGGGCCCGCACGGGCGCTGGTGTCGTCAGCCGCGGCGAGGTCCCGCCGCATGATCCGGTAGGGCGCGGGTAGCTGTGGGCGAGCCGGATCAGGACGCCGGAGGAAACCAGGATACGACCCTCAGCACCAGCTAGGAGGACGTCATGGTAAGCCTGCCCAAGCGGAACCCGGAAAAAGACCACCTGCTGACTCCGGAGAACGCGGCCCTCGTCATCATCGACTACCAGCCGCCGCAGATCTACACGGTGCGGTCCATGGACACGGGCCGGATGGTCAACAACATCATCGCCCTCGCGCGCCTCGCCCGGGTGTTCAATGTTCCGACCATTCTCTCGACCGTCAACGTGAAGTCCGGCGTGAACCCGGACACGATCCCGCAGTTGAGGAACGAGATCGCCGACCTTCCCTCGTACGACCGGACGCAGATCAACGCGTGGGAAGACAAGGAGTTCCTGGACGCGGTGAAGGCCACGGGCCGCCGCAAGCTCATCATGTGCGCGTTGTGGACGGAGGCGTGCCTGCTGTTCCCGAGCCTGGACGCGCTCAACGAGGGATACCAGGTGTTCCCGGTCGTCGACGCGCTCGGCGGCACCACGATCGAGGCGCACGACAACGCGCTCGAGCGCATCAACCACGCCGGAGCCCAGCCCACGACGTGGAACTCGGTGGCGTGTGAGCTCCAGCGCGACTGGGCCCGCACGGAGACGGTCGAGGGCTTCCTGCAGACCGTCATCGACCAGAACGAGGACTGGGGCTGGTACGAGGAGATGCGGGGACGCGGCAAGCGGCTCCAGGTCCCGGTGGGCGCGCGATAGCCGACCGGATCATCTCCCGCACCGCGTCGGCCTCCGACCCGCCGGAAACGGGTCGAAGGCCGATCCTGTGGGTCGGTCATGAGGGCTTCCGGATGACCATGAACCTGTGCTCGGTGCGCCGGGCGAACTTCATGGATCCGCGCAGTCCAGGGATGCTCTCCATCATCCCGAAGACCGGGATCAGCAGGATGACGACCGGAGGCTCCCACCACTTGCGCCGGCCGTCGCCGGACACCACGGCGTTGAGCCGCAGGCCCTCCCAGTACATCCAGATCGTGTAGGCCATGTTCAGCGCCCAGAACGGAATGATGAAGAGCGCCACCGGAGAGGTGTTGCGTTCGGCGACAAGGATGCTGAGCGTCATGACGACCGCGACGTTCGTGATCGGGCCGACGACCCACGACGCCACCGAGTACCCGAGCAGCAGCCGGTTCCGCAGCTGCAGCGACCGGTTGAACACCAGGGCCGTCAGCCCCCACGACCAGCGTTCGCGCTGACGGACGAAGTCGCGGAGGCCGGCGGGCGACGCGCCGTAGCACCGCCCGCTGAACCAGGCGCTCCGGCCCTTGTAGCGGGCACTGAAGATCAGCGCGAACTGCGCGTCCTCGACGATGCTCCGGGGGCCGAAGTCCCAGCCGATCGTCGCCTCGATCGACGCCCGCACCAGCAGGAGCTCGCCGTGCACGCCCGCGCGCGGGGTGCCGCTGCCGGTCCAGGCCGAGAAGCGCCCGACGTCCTCGGCCGGCCGGACCGAGTCCGCGAGCCAGGTGAGCGTGTTCACGGCGTATTCGCGCGGGTACGTCAGGACGCCCTGAGCCAGGTGCTTGGCGTCGGCGCCGGCCTCGACCTGCTCCTCGATGAACCGGGCCATGGTCAGGGCGGTGTCGGGGCCGACTCCGGTGTCGTCGTCCATGTGCAGCACCCACACGTCGTCGCGGTTCTCCCGCTCGTGGATCCGCAGCTCGTGCGAGTAGTTGGTGACCCGCGCCTTGAACTTCGTCCCGTTCGCGGTGTGGTACCGGCTCGGCACGACGACGAGCCGGATCAGCTCGCTCCGCGCGGCCAGCCCGGCGATCCTGTCCGCCGCCTCGCAGCCCTCGTCGATGACGATGTCGATCCGCAGCCGCGGGAAGCACGGGGGCAGGTAGGTGAGGTAGGACTGCACCGAGCGCTTGAGCGCGGGGTAGGTGTCGTTCCGCCCGATGGTGGGGACGACGACGATCAGGAAGCCCGCGCTCACCGTCACCCCGCGGCCGGACCAGCGCGCCTCCGACTCGCGCAGTGTCCTGCGGGTCCGCCGGATGCCGACGATGCCGGTGATCGTGGTGATGATGGGCCAGGTCCACAGCACGGTCAGCGGCCAGCTGAGCGCGCCGGTGGCGAACGGGTTGACGAACCAGAAGTCACTCGCCACGACGAGCAGATAGGACAGGATCAGCGGCCAGTATCCCGGCCGCCAGCGGGCGAGGCCGCGGTGCGGCCCTCGCGCCTGCCTCGGGCCGGACGGGGTCTGCGTCACCTGGGGCTGCCCTGTGGCCTGCGCTTCCCGGTCCGCGAGCCAGGCGTCGCGATGATGCCAGGCGTCCCGGTCAGGAGTCGCGGTCTTCGACGCTCTCACGTTCGCCTCCCCCTGCGTGCGCGTTGTCGCTGGGCGATGGGCTACTACCCGTGGACAGCTCAGGGGTGGCTTGGGCGATGGTGCGGAAGTCGGCCCTACTTTCGGAGTAGTACCGATGTAGCGGGCCGTTGCCGCTACAGGCCGGCGGGGGCGGCGGCGCCCCCGCCCGCGACTGCCGCTCTACCGGGCCATCGCCCGATCGCCGTAGACGGTGGCTTCCTTCGCGGTCGCCTTGATGCCGTTGGCGCTGTTGAAGAGGTGCTGGCCCCACTCGGTCAACCGGCCGGGGTCGAAGCCGGTGGCCAGGTCGAGGTACTCGACGCCGCCGCTGTTGCCGCTCCACGACCAGCCCAGGTATCCGATCCCGCGGGACTGCGCCTCGTTCATGATGGTGTCCTCGTCCACGTCGCCGTCGGTGTGCTTCCACCCGAACTCACCGACCACCAGCGGCAGCCCGGCGTTCTGGAAGGCGTCGTAGTAGTCGGTGACCTTCGAGGCGGTGCCGTACACGCCGTACATGTGGACCGAGAACACGATGTTGCGCCGCGGGTCGCTGTTGAACACCGACGTGGCGTTGCTGCGCATGACGCCCGACCAGTCCTGTCCCCAGTTCGGCCCGTCGACCATGATCAGGTGCCGCAGGCCGGCGTCGCGCAGCTTCTTGACCGCGCCGCTCGTCGCGCCGGCCCAGCCCGCGGTGTCGTTGTTGCCGTACGGCTCGTTGCCGACGTTGATGACGACGAAGTTCTCCTGGCCGGCGAGGACGCTCTTCAGCCCGGTCCAGTACCCGGCGGCCGCATCCAGGTCGGTGGCCTCGTCCTTCTCGCCGTGCCCGGTGGTGTCGTGGTACTCCAGGACACAGATGAGCCGGTTCTGCTTGCACTTCGCGATGACGTCGGACACCTCGCCGGCGCCGACGTCGTTCGTCAGCACGACCCGCAGGGCGTTGGCACCCAGCCGTTTGATGTCGGCGAACGCCTGGTTCTGGTCCTTGTGCCAGGCGTACGGGTGACTGACGCCGCGCATGACGAAGCTGTTGCCGTTGGCCTCGACGATGTTCCTGCCGCTGACGTGGAGCCCGGGCCCGGTCCCCGTCTGCAGCGACTGCGACGACCGGGACGGGTGCTTGACGGCGAGCATGAACGCGATGAGCGCGGCGCACACCACTCCCACGGTAATGACTGCTTTTCTCATGATCTCCCTAGGCTTCGGTCGCCGACCGGAGAAGGCACGGGCGACTCCACGCCACGCGGCAGGCGCACACGTGGCGGGGTTGAGTCGGGCAAGGAAGCGGGCGGCGCCGGCGGCCACCTCGCCACCGGGTGGCCACACAGGACCCGAAGGACGCCCTGAACCCGGCGACGTGCCGCCGAGTGTACGGCCCCGCCGATCACCCGCAAAGTCATCCTGGCGCGTTGCCGCACGTCAGCGGCCCTGACGACCCACCATCCGGAGCGTCGGCATCGCGGTACACCTATCTGTAAAGAAACTGTACGATACTGCCGGGTGATCGATGAACGCCGCGGTGACACGGAAGGACCGGTGGCATGGCAGAACAGATCATGGTCGCCTTCGAGGGTGAGGGTGCCGGTGTCGACGACCTGTCCTGGGGCCAGCTGGACCTGTGGATGGCGATGCGCCGCCAGAACTCCTGGCTGCCCATGGGCGGCGCGACGCCGCTGCCCGACGGCACCAGCCTCGCCGACGTCGTGGAGAACCTCCGCTACCTGATGAGCCGCTACCAGCCGATGCGGACCCGGCTGCGCTTCGACGCCGACGACCGGCCGTCCCAGGTGGTGTCCAGCTCGGGTGAGATCGCGCTGGACGTCGTCGAAGCGGGCGATGACGACGACCCGGCGGAGCTCGCCGACGCGATGCGGCGGCGGTACGAGGAGACCGACTACGACTACGTGACGCAGTGGCCGATGCGGATGGGTGTGGTGGTCCGGTCCGGACGGCCGACGCACCTCGTCGCCATCATGTGTCACCTGGTCACCGACGGCTCGGGCGCCGCGGTGATGATCGCCGAGTCCGGCGCGCGGGTGGCCACGCCGGTCAAGGGGATGCAGCCGCTGGAGCAGGCCCGCTGGCAGCGCTCACCGGCCGGTGTCCGGCAGAACGAGGCGGCGCTGCGCTACTGGGAACGGCTGCTGCGGACCATCCCGTCCCGCCGGTTCGCCGGCTCGGACGACCCGCGGCAGCCACGCCACTGGCGGGGCGAGTTCAGGTCCCAGGCCCTGCACCTGGCGACGCAGGCGATCGCCGCCCGGGCCGGCATGGACGCCTCGCCGGTGCTGATGGCCGTCTACGGGGTGGCCCTGCACCGGATGACCGGGATCAATCCGGTGGTGTTCCGGCCCACGGTGAACAACCGGTTCCGCCCCGCCCTCGCCGACGTGGTGTGCACCGTCGCCGAGAGCGGTCTCTGCGCGCTGGATGTCGCGGGGGTACCGTTCTCCGAGGCGCTGGCGCGGACCCAGCGGGCGGCGATGACGGCGTACAAACACGCCTACTTCCATCCGGTACACCTGCAGGACCTGATCGCGAGCGTGGCCGCGGAGCGGGACCCCGACTTCGACCTCGGCTGCTTCTACAACGACCGGCGCATCACCACCCGGGCGGGCGCCACCGGCCCGGCCCCGACGCCGGACCAGATCCGCGAGGCGCTCTCCGGCGGCGACACCACGTTCCGCTGGACGATCCAGCAGGACGACCCATTCGAGCGGCTGTTCGTCCACATCGACGACGTGCCGGACACGATCCAGATCACCGTGTTCATGGACACCCACTTCGTCTCGCCCGGCGACGCGGAAGCGTTCCTGCGCGGAATGGAGGAGGTCGCCGTCGAGGCCGCGCTCGACCTGGTGCCGCAAGGCCAGGCCCGGTAGGACGACGCCTTCCCGGTTCAGCGGGCCCGGCGCGGGTAGGTGTACATCTGCCCCTGCGCCCGCCTCCGGGAAGGACGCGTCGATGGATGACACCGCACGGGCCGGCAGGATCGCCGCCGAGCTTGCTTCCCGCGACGTCCACGCGGTCGCCCTCACCTGGGTCGACAACGCCGGCATCACCAGGGTGAAGACGGTGCCGGTCCGCCGGCTCACCCACGCGGCCGGCTGGGGCGTCGGCATGTCGCCGGTCTTCGACGTGTTCCTCGTCGACGACTCGGTCACCACCAGCGAGCACGTCGGCGGGCCGGCCGGGGACCTGCGGCTGTTCCCCGACCTGGACCGCGCCACAGTCCTGGCCGCGCAGCCGCACTGGGCCTGGGCGCCGGCCGACCGGCGGACCCAGGAAGGCGAACCGTGGCCGTGCTGCCAGCGGACGCTGGCCCGCACCGCCGCCGCCCGCGCCGCCGAGACCGGCCTCGAGCTGCGGATGGCGTTCGAGGTGGAGTGGTTCCTCGCCACCGCCGACGGCGAACCGGCCGCGACCGGGCCCGCCTACGGGATGACCCGCGTCGTCGAGGCGGCGGCCTACCTCGACGAGCTGTACCAGGCCCTCGACGCGCAGGACGTGCCCGTCGAGCAGATCCACCCGGAGTACTCGCCGGGCCAGTTCGAGGTGTCCGTCGCCGCCGCCGACCCGGTGCTCGCCGCGGACCGGACGGTGCTGGTCCGCCAGACCGTCCGGGCCGTGTCCCAGCGGCACGGCCTGCGGGTGTCGTTCGCCCCCGTCGTCAGCGCCGGCCAGGTCGGCAACGGCCAGCACCTGCATGTCTCGGCGCGCCGCGACGGGCAGACGCTGTTCAGCGGGGGTGCCGGGCCGCACGGGCTGCGCCCGGCCGGCGAGGCCGCGATGGCCGGGCTCCTGCGGCGGCTGCCGGCGCTCGCCGCGCTCGGCTCCCCCGGTGTCGCCAGCCGGCTCCGGCTGGAGCCGCAGCACTGGGCCGCGCCGTTCCGCTGCTGGGGGCACGAGAACCGGGAGGCCGCCCTGCGGCTGGTCACCGGCAGCCCCGGCGAACGCGACCGGGCCGCCAACGTCGAGGTCAAGTGCTGCGACGGCGCCGCCAACCCGTACCTCGTCGTCGCCGCCGTGACCGAGATCGTCGCCGCCTCGTGCGGGTACGACCTGCCGCTGCCCGCCGAGGTGCCGGGCGACCCGGCGCTCCTGCCCGAGGACCGCCGCCCCGAACGGCTGCCGCAGACGGCCGACGCCGCCGTCGCCGCGCTGCGCGCCGACGACCTGCTGGCCGGCCTGCTCGGACCGGCACTGCTGGAGGCGTACTGCGCGGTCCAGCTCGCCGAGGCCGACCGGTTCGCCGGCGCGACCCCGCAGGAGATCGTCGAGGCGACCCGGTGGAGGTACTGACCGACGGGCTGATCGACGGGCTGATCGACGGGCACTGTCACCGGGTGCTGGCCCGCGACCTCGACCGGGCCGCGTTCGAGACCGCCTGCACCGAGGCCGACCTGCCGCCCCCGCCGGGTGTGTCCTATCTGGACAGCCGGGTCGGGCTCGCCGTGCGCCGCTGGTGCGCCCCCGCCCTCGGCCTGCCGGTCCACGCGCCCGCCGACGACTACCTGGCCCGCCGCGCCGAGCTCGGCTGGTGGGCCACGACCGGGGCCCTGCTGCGCGCCGCCGGCCTCGCCGAGCTGCTCGTCGACACCGGCCTCGACGACCCGGACCTGCTCGGCGATGCCGGCCTCGCCGCGGCCTCCGGCGCCCGCGTCCGCGAGGTCGTCCGCCTCGAACGCGTCGCCGAGACGCTCCCCGCCGACACCGGCGCCGCCGAGTTCGCCGCCGCCTTCGCCGCCGCCCTTGACGGCCGGGTCCGCACCGCCGCCGCCGTCAAGTCCGTCGCCGCCTACCGCCACGGCCTCGCCGTCCCCGCGCGGCCGCCCCCGCCGCGCGCCGTCCAGCGGGCCGCCGGCGCGTGGCTGCGCGGCGGGGGCGGCCGGATCACCGACCCGGACCTGCTCGGCCACCTGCTGTGGGCGGGCGTCGGCACCGGCCTGCCGCTGCAATTGCACACCGGCTTCGGCGACCGCGACCTCGCGTTGCACCGCGCCGACCCGGCCCTCGCCCAGCCGTTCCTCGCCGCGCTCGACCCGCGGGGCGCGCCGGTCGTCCTGCTGCACTGCTACCCGTTCCACCGCAACGCCGGCTGGCTCGCCCAGGTGTACCCGCACGTGCACGTCGACGTCGGCCTCACCCTCACCCACGTCGGCGACGCGGTCCTGCCCGAGTTCTTCGAGCTGGCGCCGTTCGGCAAACTGCTGTTCTCCACCGACGCCTACCTGCTGCCCGAGCTGTACCTCGTGGGCGCCGCCCGCTTCCGGCACGCCCTGCGCCGCCTGCTCGACACCTGGCGCGCCGACGACAGCGTCAGCATCGCCGACGCCGAGCGGATCACCGCGCTGGTCGGCGCCGGCAACGCCCGCCGGCTGTACGGCCCGGGAACCACACTCTCCGCGCCGGTGACGTAACCGACCGCGTCGACACGTTCTAACAGCATGTTGCCGTAGGCAGTCCCGCCGCGGCCGCCAACTGGGCAGGGAGTTCCTTTCACGATAGGAGAAACCCATTCGGCGACGTCAATACATCTTTGTAAGAGTCCGGTGCGGACGACCCTGATCGGGCCGCGATGATCGACTCGGTATCGTCGGGGTCATGCGGTACGTGGCGATCGGTGACAGCTTCAGCGAGGGTATGGGTGACGAGCGGGCGGACGGCATCCCGCGCGGGTGGGCCGATCTGGTCGCGGCCGCGCTCGGCGCCGCCGACCCGCAGTGGCGCTACGCCAACCTGGCGATCCGGGGCCGGCTGCTCGAACCGATCGTGACCACCCAGCTGGACGCCGCCCTCGCCATGTCGCCGCTGCCGACGCTGATCTCGCTCAACGGCGGCGGGAACGACATGATGCGCCGCGGCGCCGACCTCGCGCACCTCGTGCGGCTCATCGAGGGGGCGGTCGAGCGCTGCGCGGCGGCCGGGGTCCGTCTCATGGTCCTCAGCGGCGCCGACCCGTCGGACCACCTGCCGCTCGGGCGGGTGCTGCGCCGCCGCGCCGAGCAGCTCACCGAGGCGGTGCGGGAGCTGACCGCCCGCCACGGCGTGCTGTTCGTCGACTGCTTCGGCGACGCCGAGCTGCGCCGCGCCGGGTACTGGTCGGCCGACCGGCTGCACCTCAACGCCGCCGGCCACCGGCGGGTCGCGGGGCTCGTCCTGGCCGCCCTGGGCGTCCCCGGCGCCGAGCACCGGCTCGACGACACCGCGGCGGCGGCGCGCGGGCTGGTCGTCCAGGCCCGGTACTACCGCCAGCACGTCCTGCCGTGGGTGCTGCGCCGGGTCCGCGGCCGCTCGTCCGGCGACGGGCGCGTGGCGAAGTACCCGGCGTGGACCAGCGTCTCCTGAGCCGGCGGGCCGGGCTCAGGTCACCAGGCCGCGCCGGTACGCGTAGATGACCGCCTGCACCCGGTCGCGCAGATCCAGCTTGGTGAGCAGCCGCGACACGTACGTCTTCACGGTCTCGGGGCTGATGACCAGCGCGGCGGCGATCTCGGCGTTGGTCAGCCCTTCGGCGATGAGCCGGAGCACCTCCAGCTCGCGCGGGGTGAGCGGCGTGCCGGCCGGGCCGTCGGCGGCGGGCCGGATACGCGCGGCGTAGCGCCCGACGAGCTGCCGGGTCACCTCCGGGTCCAGCAGCGCGGCGCCGGCCGCCACGGTGCGGACGCCGTGCAGCAGCTGGGTGGTCGGCGCGTCCTTGAGCAGGAAGCCGCTCGCCCCGGCCCGGAGTGCCTCGTAGACGTACTCGTCGAGGTTGAACGTCGTCACCACCAGCACCTTCACGGGCTCGGCCACGCCGGCGCCGGCCAGCCGCCGGGTCGCCTCGATCCCGTCGAGGACCGGCATGCGCACGTCCATCACCACGACGTCCGGCCGTAGGCGCTCCGCCAGGCCGACCGCCGCCCGGCCGTCGCCGCACTCCCCGACCACCTCCATGTCGGGCTGCGCGCCGATGATGGTGACGAATCCCGTCCGTACGAGGGCCTGGTCGTCGGCGACCAGCACGCGGATCGTCACAGCGGGATCCGGGCGGTCGTGGTGAAGCCGCCGTCGGGCCGCGGCGCCGCGGTGAACGTGCCGCCGAGGGCCCGGACGCGCTCGGCGAGGCCGCTCAGGCCGCGACCGCCGTCGGTGGAGACCTCGACCGTGAGCTCGTCCGGGCCGTGATGGAGGTGCACGACGGTACGGCGGCCGTGGGCGTGCTTGAGCGCGTTGGTCAGCGACTCCTGGACCACGCGGTGGGCGACGGCCTCCGGGTCGCCGGGCGTCTCCCGGGGCGTGCCGGACTCCGTGACCTCGACCGGCTGGCCGGCGCCGCGGGCCTGATCGACCGGTGCGCGGAGGTCGGCCTGCCCGCCGTGGCCGGGGTCCAGGACGTCCAGGAGCCGGCGCAGGTCGGAGATGGCGCGGCGGCCCGTGCCGGCGACGGCGGTCAGCGACCCGTCCAGGCGGTCGGGCGCGGCGGTCAGGTACCGGGCCGCCTCGGCCTGCACGACCATCGCCGTCACGTGGTGGGTGACGACGTCGTGCAGGTCGCGGGCGATCCTGGCCCGCTCGGCGGCGCGGGTGCTCTCCGCGACGTGCCGGCGGCGCTCGGCCTCGGCGGCGCGGGTGACGCGCAGCCACGCGCCGATCCCCCACGCGAGCGCCACGGCGAGATAGAACGTGAGGTACCCGGTGACGCCTTCCGCCGAGCCCCGCCGGTCCAGGGCCACGGCGAGCGGCACGTACGCCACCGTCACCGCCACCGCCGTGAGCACGCGGACCCGGCGAGCAGCACCTGGACGCTCGGCGGGGAGCGCGTCCCCGCCGAGGTGGGCGCCAGCGCTCATCAGGGCGATGGGCAGGGCGGTGCCGGCGACGAGGTGGTAGCCGAGGAGCTGGTCGGCCGCGAACCCCGCCGCGACGAGCGCCAGGCACAGCGCCGGCCGGCGCCGCCGGAGCACCAGCGGCAGGCACTCGAGCGCGGCGACCGCGACGGCCCACCCGTCGAACGGGCGGGCCGGCAGGTCCTCGGCGAGGCGCGTGCCGTAGCCGTGCAGCGCCGGCACGAGCGAGGCGGCGGCGAGCAGCAGCGCGAGTGGCAGGTCCCGGACCGTGACGTCGAGACCCGCCCACCGCTCCCGGAGCCGCTGGGCGTCGATCACCGGCCGAGCGTAGCGGCCGGGCGGCGGCTCCGGCGTGGCAGCACGCGGCCCCGGCGCCGGGCGAGGGCCATGAAGGCCACGGTGGCCGTCACGCCGCCGACGACCGACGCCAGGCTCGCCTCGGGGCCGAACGCGCCGCCGGACAGCAGCACCGGCCCGGACAACGCGCCGTCGAGCAGCCCCTGCGCCGTGTCGTTGCCGGAGACGTCGGTGCCGAAGACGCCCGCCTCCGCGAAGTTCCAGGCCCAGTGCAGGCCGATCGGCAGCCACAGGGTGCGGGTCGCGGCATAGGCGGCGCCGAGCATGCCGCCCGCCTCGATCGCGATGGCGACCGCGCCCCACAGGCTGGCGTGCGGGTTGAGCAGATGCATGAGGCCGAAGAGCGCGCCGGTCAGGGCGAGGGCGGTCCAGGTGCCGGTGCGGGCCTCGACGACGCGGAACAGCACACCCCGGAAGATGAGCTCCTCGGTGACGGCGGCCGCGAGCATCAGGCCGAGCAGCGCGGCGGCGCCGGACAGCGATCCCCAGCCTTCGACGCGGTACCCGCCGAGGAGCGCGATCACGGCGATGACCGCTGTGAACAGGCCGGCGCCCAGGACCGCGCCGCGGCCGAACGCGGTGGCCGCGTCCTCACGGGGCAGGTCGGGCGACGGCCGGCGGCCGATCCGGACGTACACGACGAGGGCCAGGACCGCGGTGCCGGTGCCGGCGAGGAGGGTGAGCCACGGGTTGACGCCCGCGACGAGACTGCCGAGGAACGAGACCGCGAAGACCGCGGCGAGCTGCAGGAATGATCGCATGCAGTGAACGGTATGGATTCGCGTACGCCGGCGCGTCACCGCGCGGTGGACACCTGACCGTAGCTCGCTCGGGGGACACGCGTGGGCGGCCGAGGGAAGCGTGGACGCTGAAATACCTGATCCTCCGCCTGCGCGGAGGTTCCCGAGTCGAACGGAAACAGCAGGAAGCGCCCACATGGCCTCGGCCGCCGCCGCATTACGCGGGGATCAGCTCGTGGAGCCGGTTCACAGTGTAGGTCTCCGAGCCGGCGGGCAGGCCCTCCGGCGCGTCGATGCCGATGAACGTGACCGGTTCGCCGGGGACGCTGCCGTCCCAGGTGGTCACGTCGGCGCCGGCGCGCCACAGGTCCACGAGGTACGACACGGTGAGGTACCGGCGCTCCATCAGGGCCCGCACCCGGTCGGCCGTGGTGAACGTCTGCTCCTCGACCCGGTTGAACGACGGGCGGCCCTCCAGGTACAGGTGCAGCCACACCGCCTCCCAGCCGCGCTCGCCGCGGGCGAACACCATCGGCAGGGCGATGCGGCCCTTGCCGCGCAGGTCCGATCGGGCCCGCACGGTCCGGGCGTCGAACGGGGCGCCGCGCTGGTCCAGGGCGCTGGTCTGGTAGCCGAACATCGACTCGGCGACCTGCTGGAACGACTCGCCCGAGTAGATGTGCACCTGCGGCACGACGTGCGGCGCGCCGATCGTCAGCGGCACGTCGATGAACTCGGTCGCGCCGTCCGGTGCCTCGGTGATGTCACCGGAGTGCACCACCCCCTCGTGGTGGTAGTTCGTCCACGACACCTGGCCGACGCTGTGGTACTCGTCGTCGAGCAGCAGCACCGACAGGTCGAAGTCCGTGCGGAGGCTGGTCTGGCGCCAGTAGGTGAAGAAGCGCAGCAGCTCCCCCGCGACCGGCGCCCGCGAGCCGCGCGGCAGCACGCCGAAGCCGCCCTCCGCCGCCTTGCCCGACAGCGGCAGCGCGACGTCGAGCACGTCCGGGTCGACCAGCAGCGGCCGCTGCGGCCGCGGCAGCCGCGCCGCGATCTGCGCGTCGAGCAGCGCCGACAGCTCGGCGACCAGTCCCGCAGGCAGCGGCGGCCGCTCGTCCGGCCCGATCCACGCGCGGCGCGACCGGTTCACGTACATGCGCGCCGACACGGGCGCCAGCCGGTTGCCGACATGCTCCCGCAGCGAGCACAGCACCCGCCCCGACGCCGAGCCGAGCGCACCCCTGACCGCGTCGACCACGACGCCCTGCTCCGCCGGCGAGGCGAGCCGCAGCAGCCGGTCCGCGGAGCGCAGCAGCAGGCCCGGCGCCGCCGACAGCACCGACGCCGCCGCGCCGGCGCCACCCGCACCGATCGCCTCCTCCGCACGGGCCGCCAGGTTGCGCACCCGCCGCTCGCCACGCGCGACCGCGAACACCGCCTGCGCGTGCGGCCACTGCTCGTGCTCGTGAGGGTGCAGCCGCTCGCCGAGCCGCTTCCACGGCTCGGCGTGCCGGGCGACGTCGCCGAGCCGGTCCTGGTCGGCGGCGACGACCCGGTCCAGCGCGGCCAGCAGGATGCGCCGCTCCGGGCGCCGGAAGGACCGGAACCGGGTGGGTGCCGCCAGCGAGACGTCCCCGCCGGAGACCTGGCAGGCGAGGCGCAGCACGTCGGTCGTGGTGTCCACGGCGACCAGCGGGCGGCCGAGCACCAGCCTGACCCCGTTGAGCACCGCCCGGTGCTCCCGCACCGGGATCACGTCCGGCTGCGTGCCGTCCATGCACGCGACCGCGAGCTCGCCGAGGAGCGCGAGGTCCGCCTCCCCGAGCGGCGTCGTGCTGCCGGCCAGGGCCAGGTACAGCCGCTCCGCCTCCACGTCGGCGGTGTCGCCGAGGTGCAGCAGCGTCAGCCGGTCACCGGCCGAGGCGATCAGCGCGTCGTGCGCGGCCAGCAGTTCCGCGTAGGTGTGCTGGTACGTGCCGTAGCCCGGCAGGTCGAGCAGGTTCACCGCACCGGAGCGCACCGCGTCGCGCAGCACCGCGTCGGAGGCCGTCCCGCCGCCGGCGAGCACCGCCGCGCGCAGTCGCTGCGTCCAGAACTCGACGGTGTCCGGCACGTCGTGCGGGAAGCCGATGAAGTACGCGTTGTGCTGGACGTGGTCGCCCACCAGCTCCCGTACCGCGGAGACCACCGTCGCGGCGAGGTCCATCGCCGGCCC
The DNA here is from genome assembly GCF_050936335.1 of Dactylosporangium sp. CA-152071. NCBI lineage: Bacteria > Bacillati > Actinomycetota > Actinomycetes > Micromonosporales > Micromonosporaceae > Dactylosporangium > Dactylosporangium sp. CA-152071. The sequence goes on from NZ_JBNJMZ010000002.1 coordinate 1,912,977, forward strand.
GGGGGCGAGGCCACCGACGTGCTCCAGCAGCGCCCGCGACGCGGAGAACCCGGCGTCGAGCAGCGCCGCGTCCAGCTGCCGGGCCACCGCGGCACCGTCACCGGCCGCACCGGTGCTCGCCGGCACGCGCAGCGTCCTGGAGATGAGCAGCTTCTCGAGCATGCGGACCCCATTCGGTCAACAGCCGGCCGGGGCCGGCACGGGTGGGCCGCCGGGGACTCGAACCCCGAACCCTTCGATCCAACAAGGAGAAGGAAGCGCCTCCATGTCCGCTGACGCGGGAAGCGGACGCGCTACTCAGTCGAATGCTCTACCAGTTGAGCTAGCGACCCGTGCGTCGATCATCGCACCGGCCCGATCGGCGCGGCCATCGAATATCGCGGTCCCCACGGCCGGAAGCGGCCGACACCGTAGCGGTCAGATCCATCGGCGTACATAGCACGTTCGCCGCATTGACGGGTCATTCACCGGTGTCTACGTTCGGCATTCGATTACCTCACGGGGGAGGTCTGTTCGGCATGCCATCTGCCACCCGCGGGCTGCGTCGTGCTGCCCGCACCACCGCGGCCGCCGTGCTGCTGTCCGTCGCCGTCGTCGCGCTCCACGCCGGTCCGTCCACCGCGGAGCCGGCGCCACCGGACACCAACTTCCAGAAGGTGCCGCTGGACGAGAACACGTCCAACCCGATGATGCTCGACATCGCCGCCGACGGCCGGGTCTTCTACGTGGACCGGCTCGGCGACGTCAACGTGATCCAGCCTGGCGGCGGGACCGTGCGGTCCGGGCGCCTGAGCGTCTTCACGTCGTACGAGAGCGGGCTGCTGAGCATCGCGCTCGACCCGGCCTTCACCACCACGCACTGGCTGTACCTGTACTACTCGCCGCTGACGGCGAACGTCGACCGGTTGAGCCGCTTCACGGTCAACGGCGACACGATCGACCCGGCCAGCGAGAAGGTCATCCTGGACGTGCCGGTGCAGCGGGCCGACTGCTGCCACCACGGCGCCGGGCTCGCGATCGACAAGACCAACGGCAACCTGTGGCTGGCCACGGGCGACGCGACGAACCCGTTCGCCTCGGACGGGTACACCCCCATCGACCAGCGGTCCGGCCGGGCGATCTGGGACGCGCAGGGCACCGCCGGCAACACCGACAGCCTGTCGGGCAAGGTGCTGCGCATCCATCCGGAGCCGGACGGCACGTACACGATCCCGAGCGGCAACCTGTTCCCGCCGGGGACCGCGAAGACCCGGCCCGAGATCTACGCGATGGGGCAGCGCAACCCGTTCCGGATGGGCCTGGACCCGAAGACCGGCTACGCGATGGTCGCCAACTACGGGCCGGACGCCGACACCGCGAACCCGGCCCGCGGCCCGCAGAACACCGTCGAGTGGAACATCATGTCCGCGCCGGAGAACTCCGGCTGGCCGTACTGCATCGGCAACAACACGCCGTACGTCGCCTACAACTTCGCGAACGGCACGTCCGGCGCGCCGTTCGCGTGCGGCACCGGCCCGGCGAACACGTCGCCGAACAACACCGGCCTGACAACGCTGCCCGCGGCGAAGCCGGCGACCGTCTGGTATCACAAGAATCCCGACCCGAACCAGTTCCCGCAGCTGTCCGGCGGCGCGCCGATGGCGGGGCCCGTCTACCGGTTCGACCCGAACCTCGTCTCGGACCGCAAGTGGCCACAGTACTTCGACGGCCGGGCGATCTTCGCCGAGTGGAACAGCAGCTTCATGTACACGTTCCAGCTGTCCGCGGACGGCAAGGCGGTCACGGCGATCGACCGGCTGCTGGGCGCGTTCTCGTTCAAGAAGCCGATGGACTTCAAGTTCGGCCCGGACGGCGCGCTGTACCTCATCGAGTGGGGCAACGGGTTCGGCGGCAACAACACCGACTCCGGCATCTACCGCATCGACCACGTCGTCGGCGGCGCGTCACCGGTCACGAAGGCCGAGGCCAACCGGACGAACGGGCCGGCGCCGCTCACCGTCGCCTTCACCGGCGACAAGTCGAGCACCCCGGCCGGTGGCGCGTTGCAGTACCTCTGGACCTTCGGCGACGGGGGCACCTCCACCGCGGCGAACCCGAGCCACACCTACACCGCGAACGGCAACTACACGGCCGTGCTGAAGGTGACCAACACGATCGGCAAGTCCAGCACCGCGAGCGTGCCGATCACGGTCGGCAACACCGCGCCGACCGTCGCCCTCACCGCACCGCCGGACGGCGGGTTCTACCAGTGGGGCGACCAGGTCTCGTTCTCCGCCACGGTCACCGACCCGGAGGACGGCGCGGTCAACTGCACCGAGCTCCAACTCAACGCCATCCTCGGCCACGACGAGCACGGCCACCCGCTGGACTCCTACAACGGCTGCAGCGGCACCGTCACCACCACGCTGTCGAGCGGGCACGCCGAGGGCGACAACGTCTTCTACGTGCTGGAGGCCGTCTACACCGACCACGGCGGCGCGGGCGGTTCGACCCCGCTGACGACCCGCAGCCAGGTCATCCTGCACCCGAAACGGACGGGCGCGGAGTTCTACACCAACACCGGGCGCGCCTCGAACGGCCACGGCACCGACGACGCCGGCGTCATCGTCGAGGCGAGCGCCGACGGCAGCAGGCACATCGGCTTCGTCGAGGACGGCGACTGGTGGAGCGTCGAACCGGTGTCGCTCGCGGGCGTCAACGTGATCCGGGTGCGGGCCGCGTCGGCGACGACCGGCGGCATCGTCGACGTCCGCTGGGGTGACCCCGTCAACGGCACCCTGCTCGGCAGCGCCACGGTGCCCGGCACCAGCGGCTGGCAGAACTACACCGACGTCGCCGTCGGTCTGACCGCGCCGCCGGCCGGCACCGGCAAGCTCTACTTCGTCGGCCGCAGCCCCGGCGGTGGCACCGAGTTCCTGTTCAACGTCGACTGGATGGACTTCATCGGCACCGGGGTCGCCGTGCCGACGGGCACCCAGCAGCAGGTGGTGTCGCTGCGGGCCAGGATCAACAACAGGTACGTGACGGCGGACAGCGCCGGCGCGAGCCCGCTGATCGCCAACCGGACGGCGATCGGCCCGTGGGAGCAGTTCGACATGCTGAACCTCGGCGAGGACTTCGTGGCGTTGCGCGCCCACGCCAACAACAAGATCGTCTGCGCGGACAACGGCGGCGCGAACCCGCTGATCGCCAACCGGACGGCCGTCGGCGCGTGGGAGATCTTCCAGCGCATCACCAACAGCGACGGCAGCGTGTCGTTCAAGGCCGTCGTCAACGCCAGGTACGTCACGGCCGAGAACGCCGGCGCCGCGGCGCTGGTCGCGAACCGGACCGCGATCGGGCCGTGGGAGCGGTTCGACCTCCTGCAGTAGACGAGGACCGATGCGGCGGAACCCCGGCGCCCGGATCGTGCCCCACCAGGGCATCGACGCGCGTGCGGGGTCCCGGGCTTCCGCTGCCGCACCCCCGTCGGTAGTCTCACTGCAACTACCGACGGGGGTAGCCATTGGCGGGTGGCCGTCCTGCCAGGCACCCCCTCACTCGTCCTGAAAGGGCGGAAACCGAATCGTGTCCGAAACCCCGTTGTGGCTGCAGGGCCGCACCGCCGTCATCGACGCCACCGACTCGTCGGCCTGGCGTGACGGCACCACCCCCGACTACCACCTGTCCCACCAGGTCATGCCCGGGCAGCGCACCACCCAGCACGCACCGGACTCGCTGGAGGCGGTCGTCGAGACCATCGTCCAGGTCTTCGAGATGGAGGTCTCCTACAAGAAGGACCCCGCGACCTGGGTGTCGATGGTGACCGAGCACTTCCGGACGAACGTCAACGGCGGGCCGTGGGCGAGCGCGCAGGACATCGCCGACATCGGCAGCTACAACATCCTCATCGGCGAGAGCCCGTTCTACAAGACGGGCCAGGAGTCGTTCGAGTCGTCGCACCACATCTTCCACCAGGCGTTCCCGGGCGGGTTCTACTGGGAGGTCCTGGAGGTCCTCAGCCCGCCGCCGGTCGTCACGTTCAAGTGGCGGCACTGGGGCGCCTTCGAGGGCGAGTACCACGGCCACCAGCCCAACGGGCAGACGATCGAGATGTTCGGCATCAGCGTCGCGAAGGTCAGCGACGACCTGAAGCTCCTCGAGGTCGAGCACTACTACGACCCGAACCAGTTCCTCGGCAAGCTCACCGGCGGCTGCCCCGTCGCGCACTGACAGCACTACCCGGCGGCGGCCACCCGGTTCATCCAGTGGCCGCCGTCCACAATGGACAGACCACGCCCTTCAGGTGTTGCGGCCCGCGGCGTGCCGCTGCAGCGTCGACTCGGGCAGGCCGGACTCGGCGGCCAGCGCCCGCCATGTCGCGCCCTCCGCCCGCCGATGCGCGGCGTACGCGGCGACCGACGTGAACCCGAGCGGCGCGGCGGCGCTCGAACTGCGGCTCGCGGCCCGGTGCCGTTTCGTCGCGTGCGGGACCGCGGCGATGCCGTGCCGCTCCATCGCGGCGAGGACCGACCAGCGCGTCACCCCGGCCTCGGCGGCGATCGCGGCAACCGTGCGGTGCTGCCGCAGATGGCGGTGGCGGAGGTACGCACCGACGTCGGCGTGACCGGCGGCCCGGGCGGCCGGCAGCAGCCGGGCATCGCCGGGATGGGCGCGGATCCGCGTGCGCTGCGCGGCGAGGTCCGGTGCGATCGCGGGCAGGTGCCGGGACAGCCAGTCCTTGTGCAGCCCGGCCTCGCGGCTGATCGCGGCGAGGCTCCGCCCGCTCGCGAGACGGTCGCGGACGTAGCCGGCGAAGGACTCGAACCCGAACTGGGCCGCGACCTTCGCGCCGACGTCGGACAGATGCTGCTCGGACCGCTGCCGGTTGCCTTCGGCGCGGGCCGCGGGGCGGATCGCCGACAGCGCCGCGAGGGTCTTCACGAGGCGCTCCTGCGGATGCGGCCGGCCCCGGGCGGCCTCGGCCGCGGCGACCGTCAGTGCGCCGCTGCGCGCCCGGACCCGGGCCGCCGCCTGCGCCCGCTGGACGGCCTGGTCGCGGTGCTGGCGGGCCCGCAGCGCCTCCGCGCGCCGCTGCCGGGTCCGCCGCCCCGCCAGCGGGTTGCCGACCTCCAGGCCGAACGCGGCGATGTAGGCGGCCTTGGTCCAGCCGTGCACCCGCACGTGACTGGCCACCGACAGGTACCAGCGACCGCACAGGTGGCAGCAGACACGGTCGCCGTCGCCGTCGCTCAGCATCACGCCGACCGGCGCGTGGAACGGCGTGCCGTCGTCGAGGTGCCCCGCGATCACGCCGTGCCTCCCCTGCGCTGGTAGTCGCAATGAGACTACCGAGGATGCGGCGCCGGCGGAACCCCGCGCCGTAGGCTGACGCGATGGGTGAGCTGCCGCCACTGTCCCTGGCCGACTGGATCGTGCTCACCGTCGTCGACGAGCAGCCCACGCACGGCTTCGCGATCGCCGCGCTCACCGCCGAGGACGGCGCGGTCGGCCGGGTGTGGCACATCCCGCGCCCGATCGTCTACCGCTGCCTGGACCGCCTCACCGGGCTCGCCCTGATCCAGGTGGAGACCACGGAGGCGGGCAGCCGCGGCCCGCAACGCTCGATCCTCGCCACCACCCCGGCCGGATCGGCGGCGGTCGCCGAGTGGCTGCACGAGCCGGTGCCGCACGTGCGTGACATGCGCTCGGCGCTGCTGGCGAAGCTGGCCCTGCTCACCCGCCGCGGCGAGGACCCCGCCGGCCTGATCGCCGCGCAGCACGACATCCTGGCCCCGGTCCGCGACACCCTGCGGCGCCGGCACGCCGCCGCGACCGGCTTCGACCAGACCCTGCTCTTGTGGCGGCTGGAGAACGCCGAGGCCGCCGTGCGGTTCCTCGACGCGATCGGCCGGTCATCGCCCGCGCCGCCGCCGGACGACGCCGGCTGATCCCTGTCACACCGCTCCGCCCCGGCTGACCTCACAGCCGCGGGACCGGACCCGGGAGAAGTTGGTTGCACACGTGAACCCGGAACGGCACTTCGGTGACACCGGCGCGCGGTTCGCTGCCCTCATGGTCGCCACGGGGACACAGCTGCTCGCACTGGGGACGGGCGTCGAGGTGCCCTGGGCTCAGGCGTACGCCACGGCCTGGGACGTCGCCGCGCCGTTGCCCGCCGTGCGGCTGCCGGTCGGCGAGGCGGCCGGGCAGGTCCTCGCGGACCCGATCGTCGCCGCCGTCATGGCACCGGGCTTCGACGCGGCCGCCATGGACGGCTACGCCGTCGCCGGTGCCGGCCCCTGGCTGGTCGCCGGCCGGGTCCTCGCCGGCCGCCCGCCGCATCCGCGACCGCTGCGTGGCGGCGACGCGGTCGAGATCGCGACCGGCGCACGGATCCCGGACGGCGCTGAGGCCGTCGTGCCGTACGAGGACTGCCGCCGCGACGGCGACATGATCCTCGGACCCCGGACGGCCCGGCGCCACATCCGCCGCGCCGGTGAGGACGCGCTCCCCGGGGACCTGGTGGTGCCCGGCGCCCGCTCCGGGAGCCTCCGGGCCGCCGCGAGCGCCGACGCCCTGGCCGTGCTCGACGCCGGCTGGACCGCCGGAGCCGCCGCGCCGCTCCTGCAGCTGCCGTAACGCCGCGCACCTGCGAGGGCCGGCGGCGGCCGTCCCGTGCACCTGCGGGGAAGGTTGCGCTGGTCCCGCGGCGCATGCACTCTTGGTGGACGAGTCTGGCGGCGACCTGCGGTCCTGCCAGGTGGCACGCCAAGGCGGGAGCTGATGGGAAACGCGTGGCTCGCCGACGTCGGCGCGGACCCGCAGCGGCGGGCCCGTGAGATCGCGGCCGCCCACGAGCGGTTCCTGTCCACGCGGGCCCTCGCCGGGATCGACCCGGGGCTGCGGGACGTCGTGGCCAGGTCCTGGCAGCGGTCGTCGGCCGCGCGGGTCGGCCAGGACGCGAGCCCGCCGGTCCTGCTCGCCGACGACGACCTGTCCGCGTACCGGGCGGCGCACCCGCTCTCCCGCGTCATCGGCGTGCTGCGGCAGCTCGTCGGCGACACGGCGGACGACGGCGACTACCTCATGGCGGTGTCCGACGCCGCGGGCCAGCTGCTGTGGGTGGAGGGCCACCGGGTCGCCAGGGCCCGCGCCGAGCGGATGAACTTCGTCGAGGGCGCCCGGTGGGACGAGCCGCACGCCGGCACCAACGCCCCCGGCACCGCGCTGGCGCTCGACCACGAGGTGCAGATCTTCGCCACCGAGCACTACCTGTCGTCGGTGCAGGCGTGGACGTGCTCGGCCGCGCCGATCCACGACCCGGTCTCCGGGCAGGTGCTGGGCGTCATCGACATCACCGGCGGGCACGGCGTGGCCAACCCGCTGAGCCTGGCCCTGGTGCGCTCGGCGGCCCGCGCCTCCGAGGCCGAGCTCGCCCGCCAGCTGTCACGCCATCCCGCCGGCCCCCGGCGAGTGCTCGCACCACCGGGGCTGTGGACACCCGCCGCCGGCCCGTCGGTGCGCCTGTCAGCGCTCGGCGGCAACGACGGCACCCTGCACGTCGACGGGCGGACGATCCGGCTGCAGCGCCGCCACACCGAGATCCTGATCATGCTGGTGCTGCACCCGGACGGGCTGACCGGCGAGCAGCTGCTGAGCGCCCTGTACGACGACCAGGCGAACCCGGCCACCGTGCGGGTGGAGCTGAACCGGCTCCGGCACGTCGTCGGCGACCTGCTCGCATCCCGCCCGTACCGGCTGCGCACGAGCATCGACGCGGACTTCGCCGACGTGGCGGCGGCGCTGCGCGGCGACCACCTCGCCCGGGCCCTCGCCGGCTACCCCGGGCCGTTGCTGCCGACGTCGGAGGCGCCCGGGGTGGCTCGGCAGAGGCAGTGGCTGCACACCCAGCTCCGCTCGGCGGTGCTCGCCTCGTTCGACGCCGGGCTCGTCCGGGCCTGGGCCGACCGGAGCGGCTTCGACGACCTCGAGGTGTGGGAGCGTCTCGCCGCCGTCGCGCCGCACCGCTCGGCGCACCGCGGCGTGGCCAACGCCCGCGTGCGGCAGCTCCGCGCCGAGTACGGACTGAGCCGCTGAGCGAGCACCGACGCTACATTCATGTAACGTCCGCGAAACTACCGTGCCCGTCACGGCCCAACCGTCCAACGACGGACGGCGGCAGCTGACGGAAGGTCACCACGATGACCGACTTCGCCGCGCCCGGCACGTCCGGCGCGAAGATGCACTACGAGCCGCGCTACGACAACTGGATCGGCGGGCAGTTCGTGCCGCCGGTCAAGGGGCAGTACTTCGAGAACCCCACCCCGGTGACCGGTCAGACGTTCACCGAGGTCGCCCGCGGCACCGCCGACGACGTCGAGCTCGCCCTCGACGCCGCCCACGGCGCGGCGCCCGCCTGGGGCCGGACCTCGGCCGGCGACCGGGCGAACATCCTCAACAAGATCGCCGACCGGATGGAGGCGAACCTCGAGGCCCTCGCCGTCGCCGAGACCTGGGAGAACGGCAAGCCGATCCGGGAGACGCTCGCCGCCGACATCCCCCTGGCGATCGACCACTTCCGGTACTTCGCCGGCGCCATCCGGGCCCAGGAGGGGTCGCTGTCGGAGCTGGACGACGACACCGTCGCGTACCACTTCCACGAGCCGCTCGGCGTCGTCGCCCAGATCATCCCGTGGAACTTCCCGATCCTCATGGCGACCTGGAAGCTCGCGCCCGCCCTCGCGGCCGGCAACGCCGTCGTGCTCAAGCCCGCCGAGCAGACCCCCGCCTCGATCCACTACCTGATGAGCCTCATCGGCGACCTGCTCCCGCCGGGCGTCGTCAACATCGTCAACGGGTTCGGCGTCGAGGCCGGCAAGCCCCTCGCGTCCAGCGCCCGGGTCGCGAAGGTCGCGTTCACCGGCGAGACGACCACCGGGCGGCTGATCATGCAGTACGCCAGCGAGAACATCAAACCGGTCACGCTGGAGCTCGGCGGCAAGAGCCCCAACATCTTCTTCGACGACGTCAGCGCCGCCCAGGACGACTTCTACGACAAGGCCCTCGAAGGCTTCACGATGTTCGCCCTCAACCAGGGCGAGGTCTGCACCTGCCCGTCCCGCGCGCTGATCCAGCAGGGCCACTACGACCGGTTCCTGCACGACGCCGTCGCCCGCACCGAGCAGATCGTGCAGGGCCACCCCCTCGACCTGGCCACCATGATCGGTGCGCAGGCGTCCAACGACCAGCTCGAGAAGATCCTGTCGTACCTCGACATCGGTCAGCAGGAAGGCGCCAAGGTCCTCACCGGCGGCGCGCGGGCCGACCTCGGCGGCGAGCTCGCCGGCGGGTACTACGTGCAGCCGACGATCTTCCAGGGCAACAACGCGATGCGCATCTTCCAGGAGGAGATCTTCGGTCCGGTCGTGTCGGTCGCGCCGTTCGCCGACTTCGACGACGCCATCAAGATCGCCAACGACACGCTGTACGGGCTGGGCGCCGGCGTCTGGACCCGCGACGGCTCCAGGGCCTACCGGGCCGGCCGCGCCATCCAGGCCGGTCGCGTGTGGACCAACTGCTACCACGCATACCCCGCGCACGCCGCCTTCGGCGGCTACAAGGGCTCGGGCATCGGCCGGGAGAACCACAAGATGATGCTGGATCACTACCAGCAGACCAAGAACCTCCTGGTGAGCTACTCCCCCAAGAAGCTCGGCTTCTTCTGAGCCGATGGCCGAGATGTCACGCGTCGCGGTCACCGACGCCGCGGCCGAGCTGTTGCGCAAGCTGTACGCGGCCAACGGGCCGCTGATGTTCCACCAGAGCGGCGGCTGCTGCGACGGCAGCTCCCCGATGTGTTACGTCGATGGTGAGTTCCGCACCGGCGGGTCGGACGTGCTGCTGCAGGAGCTGCGGATCGACGGCGTCCCGGAGCCGGTGACGTTCTGGATGTCCGCGGCGCAGTTCGAGGCGTGGCGGCACACCCACCTCACCGTCGACGTGGTCAAGGGCCGCGGCGGCGGGTTCTCCCTGGAGGCTCCCGAGGGCGTCCGCTTCCTGATCCGGTCACGGCTGCTCACCGCCGAGGAGAACGCCGTCTTCAACCCGTAGACGGGCCCCTACCCAACCCAGCCCCGTCCCGGGTCAGCCGGGACGGGGCTGCTGGCCGTGAACCAGTCGTGCCTGGTCACTGCCGACGCGGGCGGTCATCCCACGGGCCCGGTCATGACGCCGCCATGCAGATGCTGGGTTGATGAGACCAGGCTCTCGAAGACGCGAGCCCGACAGCCGATTTGCTGCTGCACATGCGACAGCTAGGGTGAGCCGGTGACAGTGTTCCGGATCAGTGAAGCGGCCGAACTGCTGGGCGTGAGCGCGGACACCGTCCGACGCTGGGTCGACGCGGGCCGGCTGACCGCCAGCCGGGACGAGCACGGCCACCGGCTCATCGACGGCCTCGATCTCGCCGAGTTCGTCCGCACCGAGGGCACCGACACCGGTGCGTCCTCGGCGCGCAACCGGCTGCGCGGGATCGTCACCGCCGTCGTCAAGGACACGGTGATGGCGCAGGTCGACATCCAGGCCGGCCCGTTCCGGATCGTGTCGCTGATGAGCCGGGAAGCCGTCGACGAGCTCGACCTGCAGGTCGGCTCGGTGGCCATCGCAGTGATCAAGTCGACCACGGTCGTGGTGGAGCGCTCCACCCCGGCCGTCGCGAATAAGGGGAGGACCAGCTCGTGACATCCCGTTGGATCCGCACCAGCCTGGCCGCGTTCGCGGCCTTGACCGTCGTGGGGATCAGCGCCTGCGCCGACGACACGAAAACCGCCGCCCCGCAGCCGTCCACCGGCAGCGCCAGCAGCGCCGCCGCGGTCACCGGCGACATCACCGTGTTCGCGGCCGCCTCGCTGACCGAGTCGTTCAAGACCATCGGCAAGGACTTCGAGACCGCCAACCCCGGCACGAAGGTCACCTTCAACTTCGCCGGCAGCTCCGCCCTCGCCACGCAGATCAACCAGGGCGCGCCCGCGGACGTGTTCGCCTCCGCCGCGCCGGCGAACATGAAGACCGTCACCGACGCCGGCGGCGGCGAGGGCACGGCCACCACCTTCGTGAAGAACCAGCTCGTCATCGCGGTGCCGAAGGGCAACCCGAAGGCGATCAAGGGCCTCGCCGACCTGACGAAGCCCGGCGTGAAGGTCGCCCTGTGCGCCGAGCAGGTGCCGTGCGGCGCCGCCGCGAAGAAGGCTCTCGACGCCGCCACCGTGAAGCTCACCCCGGTGACCCTCGAGCAGGACGTGAAGGCCGCCCTGTCGAAGGTGAAGCTCGGCGAGGTCGACGCGGCCCTGGTGTACCGGACCGACGCCAAGACCGCCGCGGCGGACGTCGAGGGCGTCGAGTTCCCCGAGTCCGCCGGTGCGATCAACGACTACCCGATCATCGTGCTGAAGAAGGCCAAGAACCCGGCCGGCGCGCAGGCGTTCGTCGCCTACGTCCTGTCCGACAAGGGCAAGGCCGTGCTCACGGGCGCCGGCTTCCAGGCACCGTAAACTCCGGCGATGCCGATCATGGACTCCGCGAAGGCGGCGCGACCAGCGGTCGCGCCGCCCCGGCGGCAGCGGATCCCGGCCGGGCTGCTCCTGCCTGCCGGGCTCGGCCTGCTGTTCCTCACGGTCCCGCTGATCGGCCTGCTGATCCGCGCACCCTGGACCACGCTGCCGCAGCGGCTCACCGAGCCGGGCGTGCTCACCGCGCTGCGGCTGTCGCTGCAGTGCGCCACCCTCGCCACGCTCGTCTGCGTGCTCCTCGGCGTGCCCCTCGCCTGGCTCCTCGCCCGTATCGAGTTCCCCGGCCGGCGCCTCGTCCGGGCGCTCGTCACCGTCCCGCTCGTGCTGCCGCCCGTCGTCGGCGGCGTGGCGCTGCTGCTCGTCTTCGGCCGTCGCGGGCTGCTCGGCGAGTGGCTCGACACGACGTTCGGCATCACGTTCCCGTTCACGACCACCGGGGTCGTCATCGCCGAGTCGTTCGTGGCGATGCCGTTCCTCATCATCGCCGTCGAAGGCGCGCTGCGCGGCGCCGACAGCCGCTACGAGGAGGCCGCCGCCACCCTCGGCGCCGGCCGCTGGACCACGTTCACGCACGTGACGCTGCCGCTCGTCGCGCCCGGCATCGCCGCCGGCGCGGTGCTGTGCTGGGCCCGGGCGCTCGGTGAGTTCGGCGCCACCATCACCTTCGCCGGCAACTTCCCCGGCACGACCCAGACGATGCCGCTCGCCGTCTACCTCGCCCTGGAGACCGACCTGGACGCCGCGATCGTGCTGAGCCTGATCCTGCTCACCGTCTCCGTCGCCATCCTCGCCGGCCTCCGCGACCGCTGGATCACCAGCCCATGACCGGCGCCTTCGTCGACGCGCACCTCGTCGTGGACCGGGGCACGTTCCGGCTCGACGTCGCCCTGCGGATCGACCCGGGGCAGGTCGTCGCGCTGCTCGGCCCCAACGGCGCCGGCAAGACCACCGCGCTGCGCGCCCTCGCCGGGCTCCAGCCCCTCACGACCGGGCACGTCACCGTCGACGGCGCCGACCTCGACCGGCCCGACCGGCGCCGCTTCACCCCGCCGGAGCGCCGCCCGATCGGCGTCGTCTTCCAGGACTACCTGCTGTTCCCGCACCTGACCGCGCTCGACAACGTCGCGTTCGGCCCGCGCCGTCACGGCGTCGACCGGCGCGCCGCCCGCGAGCAGGCCGCCGCCTGGCTCGCCCGGGTCGGGCTGGCCGAGCACGCAAAACGCAAACCCCGCCAGCTCTCCGGCGGGCAGGCCCAGCGGGTCGCCCTGGCCCGCGCCCTCGCAGTACACCCGGCGCTGCTGCTGCTCGACGAGCCCCTCGCCGCCCTCGACGCCCGCACCAGGCTCGACACCCGCGCCGAGCTGCAACGGCACCTCGCCGAGCACGCCGGCGCCGCGCTGCTCGTCACCCACGACCCGCTCGACGCGCTCGTCCTCGCCGACCGGCTCGTCATCGTCGAGGACGGCCACGTCGTGCAGGAAGGCGACGCGGCCACCATCACCGCCCGGCCACGCACCGACTACGTCGCCCGGCTCGTCGGCCTCAACCTGTACCGCGGCCGCGCCGACGGCCACACCGTCCACCTCCCCGGCGGGTTCGACCTCGCCACCACCGACCGGCTCGACGGCGACGCGTTCGTCGTGTTCCGGCCCTCCGCGGTCGCGCTGCACCCGCACCAGCCCGACGGCAGCCCCCGCAACACGTGGAGCGCGACCGTCGCCGGCATCCAACGCCACGGCGACAACCTACGGATCCAGCTCGCCGGGCCGATCACCGCCGCGGCCGACGTCACCCCGGCCGCTGCCGCGCACCTGAGCCTGGCCCCGGGCCAGCAGCTGTGGGCCGCGGTCAAGGCCACCGAAACACACGCCTACCCGGCCAGCGGGCCGGCCGACCGCGCCGAGCTGCTTGGCACATGACCTGATGCCGAGGTGACCACCAGCTCGGACCGATGGGCCGTACACGGTGGACCGGCGCTACAGTCGTCGGATGGGCTCCGTAGCAAAGCTGCTCGCCGCGCGACTCGTGCTGTTCGTCGCCGCGGCCGGCGTGATGTACATGCTGCCGATCGCCCTCGACCCGGCGTTCAAGCTCGCCATCGCGCTCGTCGTGAGCATGATCCTGTCGGCCTTCCTGCTCCGCCGCCTCCGCGCCGACGTGACCGCCGACGTGCAGGACCGCGTCCAGCGCAGGCAGGAGCGCAGGAGCGGCTCCGACCGGCCGGCCCGGTAGGCCTCGCGCAGCGGCCGGCGGGCGCCGCTACGGATGGGTGGGGTGTTCGTGGCGGGCGTGGCCGGCCGGCTCCAGCTGGAACGTCGAGTGGTCCACGTCGAAGTGCCCGGCCACGCAGGCCTGCAGCGCGTCGAGCAGTTGTGGGGCGTGCCCGTCCTGGAAGCATTCGTCGCGGACGACGACGTGGGCGCTGAGCACCGGCAGGCCTGACGTGACGGCGTGGACGTGCAGGTCGTGCACGTCCAGGACGTGGTCGAGCCCGGTGACGTGGTCACGAATCTGGTCCAGGTCGATACCGGACGGTGTCGCTTCGAGGAGCACGTTGACCGCCTCGCGCAGCAGCCGGACCGCCCGCGGGGCGATGACGAGGCCGATGAGCACCGACACGATCGCGTCGGCGCGGTTGAACCCGGTCGCCGCGATCACCCCCGCCGCGACGAGGACGCCAACTGAGGTGACGGCGTCGGTGGCGACCTCCAGGAACGCGCCGCGCATGTTGAGGCTGGCGTTGCGGGCCCGCCACAGCAGGGCGACGCCGACGAGGTTCCCGGCCAGGCCGATGAACCCGAACAGCGCCATGCCGCCCGGTTCGACGGTGGACGGCTCGACCAGCCGGCGGACCCCCTCGACGAACACGTAGACGCTCATTCCGGCGAGGACCAGGCCGTTGACGGCGGCGGCGAGGATCTCCGCGCGGGCCCACCCGAACGTGCGGCGGCCCGTCGCCGGGCGGGCCGCGAGCACCGTCGCACCGAGGGCCAGGGCCACCCCACCCGCGTCGGCGAGGACGTGCCCGGCGTCGGCGAACAGCGCGAGGCTGCCGGTGACCAGTGCACCGACGACCTCGACGGCGAAGATCGCCACCGAGACGGCGAGCGCCCCGGCGAGCGCGCCACGGTGCCGGCCGGTCGCCGTGACCTGGTGGTCGTGATCGTGTCCGTGGCCCATCACATCACTCTCCCGCGACACATGTTCACATGCGCATATTAATACGCGTGACCGACGACGCGTCAAGAGTCAGGTCTCTTCTACTATGTTGCTTCGTAGTTGCGATCCGAGAGCGATTGAGTTGCCCCACCCGGGAACTTTCACGTCCCGGCGAACGACTACGTGACGTAGGAGTCAGGTCAGGGGAAGGAACGGGTGCGGTGAGGCCAGACACGCGACGACGGATCCGGTGGCGGGCGGGCGCGGCGCTGACGGTGGTGGCCGTCGTCACGGCCCTCACCACCGCCTCGCCTGCCTGGGCGCACAACGCGTTGCGCGGCAGCACCCCGGCCGAGGGCGCCAGCCTGCCCACCGGCCCGGCGGCGATCACGATGACGTTCCGCGAGTCGCCGAACGCCGCCATGGCGCAGGTGGCGGTGGTCGACGCCGCCGGCGCCGACCTGGTCGCGGGAGCACCGACCGGCACCGGGACCACCCTCACCCAGCCCTTGCGGGCGGCGACCGTGGCCGGTGCGGTCAGCGTCACGTACCGCGTCGTCTCCACCGACGGGCACCCGGTCCAAGGCAAGATCACCTTCACGGTGGCCGCCGCATCGCCGGCCGCCGGCAGTCCGTCCCCGGTGCCGGCCCAGACCAGCGCCAACGCGCCGGCACCCACGACCGCCGCCGCCACGTCTCAAGCCGCCGCCCCGGCGGAGGAGCCGGTCCAGCCGTGGGGCGTCGCGTTCGTCGTCGGGCTGCTCGTCGGTCTCATCGCGATCGCCGCGGCCCTCGCCTTCTGGCCGCGGCGCCGCCGCTCCGACCAGACCGGCGGACCGGACGCCACCTGACCACCGCCCCATCGGAGGAACGGACGTACATGCTCACCGTCATGTGGCAGCGCATCGCCGTCGCCGGCGCCGTCATCGCCGCGGTGCTCCTGCTGCCGGGGGTCGCCGCCGCACCCGGCAGCGTCACCGCCGAGGACGCCGTCCCGGGCAGGACCGCCCGGCTGACGTTCCGGGTGCCGAACGAGAGCGACACTGGGCTTCCCCATGCCCGGCCCGGTGTCGGTCGGCCGGCTGCTGACGCAATGGCTCGTCGAGCCCCTCGCGCTGACGGTCGCGCTGGCCGCCGTCGGTGCCTACGCCGCGGGCTGGTGGCGGCTGCGGCGTCGCGGCGTCGCCTGGCCGGCCCACCGCCTCGTCGTGTGGAACGCCGGGTGGGCGGTCGTGGTCCTCGCCACCAGCTCCGGGCTGGCCCGCTACGCGCCGGTGCTGTTCAGCGCGCACATGGCGGTGCACATGGCGTTGAGCATGCTCGCCCCCATCCTGCTCGTCCTCGGCGCACCCGTGAGCCTGGCGCTGCGCGCCCTGCGCCCCAGCCGCGAGACCACCTGGCCCGGGCCCCGGGAGTGGCTCACCGCCGCCCTGCACAGCCGCCCCGCCGCGCTGCTCGGCCATCCGCTCGTCGCGCTCGCGGTCTACGTCGGCAGCCTGTACGGGCTGTACTTCACCGGCCTGTTCGAGCTCGCGCTGCGCTCCCACGCCGCGCACCTGGCCATGCAGGCGCACTTCCTCGCCGCCGGCTACCTCTTCTTCCACACCCTGATCGGGGTCGACCCGGGCCGCCGTCCCGCACCGTTCCCGCTGCGCATGGTGCTGCTGTTCGCCGCGATGGCGCTGCACGCCATCTTCGGGCTCGCGGTGCAGCAGTCCACGACCGTGCTCGCCGCCGACTGGTACACCGCCCTCGCCCGCCCCTGGGGCTCGTCACCGCTGCAGGACCAGCGACTCGGTGGCGGCATCGCCTGGTCGTTCGGTGAACTCCCCAGCGCCGCCGTCGCGCTCGTGCTCCTCACGCAGTGGTGGCGTTCCGACCAGCGCGAGGCGCGACGCGTCGACCGGGCCATCGACCGGGCCGACGCCGCCGGCGAGGACCACGCCCTCGCCGCCTACAACCGCCAGCTGGCCGACTGGGCCGCCGAGGCACGACGTACCGACGACGCCACCGACGAGGGAGCCACCCGCCGATGACCAAGAAGGCCAAGCCCCGCACCTCCGCGTTCAACGCACCGGCCCGACGCGCCGGCCCGACCCGGCGGCCGGCCCGCGGGTGGTGGCAGAACGGCAACCTGATGCTGACCGTCACCCTCGTGGTCGCCGCCGTGATCGCCGTCGGCGCGTTTCTCGTCGTCGACGGCGCCGGCAGCGAAGCCGAGCCGGTCACCGGCGCGGCCGACCCCCGGCTGGTCCGTGAGGACAGCCACCGCCTCGACGTCGCCGCCGACGCAAAGGTCACCCTGGTGGAGTTCCTGGACTTCGAGTGCGAGTCCTGCGGCGCCGCCTACCCGTCGGTCGAGCGGCTCCGCAAGGAGTACACCGGGAAGATCACCTATGTGGTGCGGTACTTCCCGCTGCCCAACCACACCAACGCCCAGAACGCCGCCCAGGCGGCCGAGGCCGCGGCGCAGCAGGACAAGTTCGAGGCCATGTACACCAAGCTGTTCGACACCCAGAAGGAGTGGGGCGAGGCGCGGACCTCGCACGCGGACACGTTCGCCGGCTACGCCGAGCAGCTCGGCCTCGACATGACCCGCTATCGCGCCGACGTCACCGCACCGGCCACGGTCGAGCGCGTCAACCGCGACAAGGCCGACGGCACCGACCTCGGCGTCCAGGGCACCCCGACGTTCTTCCTCAACGGCAAGCGGCTGCAGGTCTCCCCCACGTACGCCAACCTGAAGAAGGCCGTCGACGACGCCCTCGCGGCCGGCGGCTGATGCCGGTCCACGCCCGCAGGCTCGGGTGGCTGCTCACGGTCGCCGGCGCGCTCGGGCTGGCCGCCGCGTTCGTGCTCACCGTCGAGAAGATCCGGCTGCTGCAGGACCCGGCGTACCGGCCGACGTGCAGCATCAACCCGATCCTGTCGTGCGGCTCGATCATGGGCAGCGACCAGGCCGAGGTCTTCGGGTTCCCCAACCCCCTGCTCGGCCTGGTCGGGTTCACCGTGGTCGTCACCACCGGCGTCGCCGTCCTCGCCGGTGCCGTCCTGCCCCGCTGGTGGTGGCTCGGGCTGCAGGCGGGCGCCGTCTTCGGCGTGGTCTTCGTGCACTGGCTGTTCGTGCAGAGCGTGTACCGCATCGGCGCCCTGTGCCCGTACTGCATGGCCGTGTGGGTCGTGACGATCGCCGTCTTCTGGTACGTGACGCTGCACAACCTCGGCGGACGGCCGATCGTGGACGCGGTCGCGCGGTTCCACAGCACGATCCTCACCGCCTGGCTCCTGGTCCTGGTCGCGTTGATCGGCGTGGAGTTCTGGGACTTCTGGAGGACCTTGCGATGAGCTGGCGGACACTGTTCGCCGCGGTGGTGCTCGGCGGGCTCGCCGTCCTCGCGCTGCCGGCCGCACCGGCGGGCGCGCACGCGACGCTGGTCGGCTCGAACCCGACGGCGGACGTCGTCGTCGACGCGCTGCCCGGCGAGGTCGTCGTCACGTTCACCGAGCCCGTCCGGCCCGTCGCCGACAAGGTCAGGGTCATCGCGCCGGACGGCGGGCGCCTGGACACCGGCAAAGTCACGGCCCGCGGCGCCGACCTCGTCATCCCGCTGCGCGGCAACGGACCGCGAGGCACCTACCTGGTCAGCTACCGGGTCATCTCCGCGGACAACCACCCGATCAGCGGCGGCTTCGCCTTCTCCTACGGCGAGGTCACCGCCACCCCGACCGACGACGCGGGCGCCGACGTCCAGACCGACCCCCTGGTGAAGCACACCATGTCGGCCGCGCGGTGGATCGGGTTCATGGGACTGATCCTGCTGGTCGGGCCGGCCCTCGTCCTCCTCACCCTGTGGCCGGCCCGGTTGCCCACCACCGGTCCGGTCCGCCTCGCGCTCGCCGGTGCCGGTCTGGTCGCGGTCAGCGCCCTGCTGGAGCTGTACCTGCAGATCCCGTACACGTCCGGCGGCGGCCTTCTCGACGCAACCACCGACGGCGCAGGCGACGTGCTCGGCAGCACCTACGGCGCCGCACACCTGATCCGGCTCGCCGCCGTGGTCGCGGCCGTGCTGCTCCTGCGGCCGGTCGCCGGCCTGCGCGCCGGAAGGCTCGACCAGGCGCTGCTGATCGGGCTCAGCGTCGTCGGCGCCGCCACCTGGCCGCTGTCAGGGCACCCGAGCGCCTCCCCGGTCCCGGTGCTCACCGTCGTCGCCGACGCCGCGCACCTCGCCGCGATGGCCGTCTGGGTCGGTGGCCTGGTCATGCTGTTCGGGTTCCTGCTCCGCCACGCCGACCACCGCGAGCTGGGCGTCATCATGCCGGTCTGGTCCGGCTGGGCGCTGCTCGCCGTCACCGTCCTCGTCCTGGCGGGCACCGCCCAGGCTCTCGTCGAGATCGGCACCCTCGGCGCGCTCACCGGCACCCTGTACGGGCGGCTGGTCATCGTCAAGGTCTGCCTGTTCGCCGTCATCCTCGCGGCCGCCGCGTACGCGCGGAGCGTCACCAACCGCAACTACCCGGCCGCCACCGACGACGCGGACGAGGAAGTGGACGGCGCCACGGTACGCAGGCGGCTGCGGATCGGGGTCCTCGTCGAGACCGGCGTCGTCGTGCTCGTCCTCGGCGTGACATCCGTGCTGGTGCAGACGACCCCGGCGCGCAGCGTCGAGGCCGCCGCGGGCCGACCCGGCCGGCCGGTCGAGGTCAAGGTCAGCAGCGACCTGTTCCAGGTCGTCGTCGACGTCTCGCCGGCCAGGACCGGGATCAACACCGTCCACCTGTACGCCCGCAGACCCGACGGCAGCGCGCCGCTCAAGGTCGTGGAGTGGAAGGCGACGGTCGCACTGCCGTCGAGGGAGGTCGAACCGATCACGGTGCCGCTCGTGGCCCTCACCCCGGACCACGCCAGCGGACAGATCGCGTTCCCCACCGCCGGCACCTGGGACATGCGCGTCACCGTCCGCGTCGACGACATCAACCAGGCGACGGTCACCGCCAGAATCCCGGTCGGCTAGACCCTCTCGACCTACTACTAGTCCCGATAGTAGTATTCATCGCGAGCCGGGGACCTTGGTGTGGTCGCTGTCAACCCGGCTTGACGCGGCGCGCGTTCCGCCTCGCTCAGGGGCTCGCGCCGCGTGGCAGCGATCCCGCCGCGCCGGACGTTCTCTCAGATGCCGATCACTCCGGGCCCGACGGTCACCCGCAGCCAGATGATGAACTCGGTCCACGCGCCGGTCAGCAGCGCGAGACCGACCACCATCAGCATCACGCCGCCCGCCACGTTGATGGCGCGGCGGTAGGGGCGGGTCGCGGTGATGAAGGCCAGCCCGCGCCGCATGCCGACCGCGACGGCGAGGAACGGCAGACCGAGCCCGGCGCAGTACGCCGCGGCGAGCAGCAGCCCCCGGCCGACCGTCGCGTCCACCGCGGCCAGCGACAGCACCGCGCCGAGGGTCGGGCTCACGCACGGCACCCAGCCGAGCCCGAACGTCGCCCCGAGGATCGGCGCACCGGCCAGCCCGGCGCGGGGAAGGAACCGGAGCCGGCGCTCGCTGGGCACCCGGGGCAGCAGGCCGGCGAACGCCAGTCCCAGCGCGACGGTCAGCGCCCCCGCGACGACCTCGACCGTCCGGGCGTGCTGCCACAGCAGGCGACCGGCATGCGCGAACGTCACCCCGGTCAGCAGGAACACGACGGTGAACCCAGCGACGAACAGGCACGCACCGGCGAGCATGCGGCCACGCCCGGCCGCCGGCGCTGCGGCCACCGCGCCTCCTGCCGCATTCCCGGACGTCGCATTCCCGGACGTCGTGCTCCCGGACGCCACGGGTCGCGGTCCCGGCAGCGTGGTGGCGGCGAGGCCCGTGACGTAGGACAGGTAGCCGGGCACGAGCGGCAGCACGCACGGCGACAGGAAGCTCACCACACCCGCCAGCAGCGCTACGGCCATTCCCGCCAGCAGGGGGCCGCCCGCGGCGACCCCTGCGAAGAAGTCCCCCACCGGCGCTCCTCGATCAGACGCGAGCCACCACGGTACCAGCGACTCCTATCCGCCGTAGTAGGAGGGTGTTTCCGGGCTCATTCCGGCGCCGGGGAGCCGCCGGGCGGGCCGCCGTCGGCATTCAGCAGCCCGGCGAACTGGCGGACCAGGTCCGCGCCGGTCATGCCCGCCGCCGCGAACTCGTGCACCTCACCGTCGGCCATGCCGACGGACACCCGCACCCGCCCCCCTTCCTCGGTGCTGCGCGCCCACTGGATGCCCTCCAGCGGCAGGTCCGGTGCTGTCACACCGTCGCGGATCGCCCGTCCGGCCCGCACGGACAGGACCCAGCCGGCGACGGCCGTGGCCACGGCGAACACCGCGAGGGCGCCCGCGGCCGCGAAGAGCACCTCGCCGGCCCGGGCATTGACGGCGGCGCCGACGCCCATGCCGGTCATCGCGAGGGCCAGGGCGCCGAACGCGGACCCGCCCGCCCAGCGCAGCAGCGCCTGCCGGCGGGCTGCGCGGGCGACCACGTGCACACCGCCGTCGGTGAACCACAGCGTCGCCGTCGTCCCGTCCGCCACCTCGACCCCGCGCAGTTGCATGCCGCCACGGTACGCGCCCCGTCACCGCCGCCCGATCCGGCCACGGCGGTGGCACGATTCGGGGATTCGTTACTACTAGCCTGCCTAGTACTGTCCTTCTCAGCAACACGGACGACAACGACACAGCCAATTGGAAGGAACACCGCGATGAGCGAGTACGGCGAGTTCGAGACCGGTTACGAGTCCGGCGACGTCGAGCAGCTGCACACCGAGGCCGGCAGCGAGCAGGACTACCAGTCGGACTTCGGCGTCTACAGCCAGGACAGCGCGTCGGCCGAGTCCACGGACTTCGAGACCGGCAAGCACGTCGAGTACGTCGGCGCGGACGGCTCCCGCTACGAGTCCACCGACTACACCAGCTACAGCCACGACGAGGCCGAGACCAACAGCGTCTTCGCCGCCGAGGGCAGCGAGCAGTCGTCGTCCTCCGAGTACGCGAGCATCGACGCGCTGCGCGCCCAGTTCCAGTCCGCCTTCGCCGAGGGCACCCAGATCTCCGACGGCGGGCACGGCCCCTCCATCGCCGGACACTGACCCCTCTACGACCCCCGACGGGGTCGAGCGGTCCGCGCGCAGGTGCCAGCGGGGCGTGTCAGCCGCCATCAGGCGGAGGACACGCCCTTACGCGTGCGGAAGCCACGCATCGCGGCCGCTACGGCCCGGAGGCCGACGGTGGGTCGTGTCCGCCGGCGAGCAGCAGGACCGGCGTCGGCGCGGTGCTGTTGTGCCGGTCGGCCCAGGTGCTCAGGGCGGACTGGCAGGCGTGGTCGACGTGCCGCAGGCCGCGCAGGTCCAGTTGCACGGCCCGGTGCGCCGGCAGGGCCGACAGCGCGGTGAGGATGACGGGCAACCGCAGGAACGTGGCGTTGCCGACCAGCCTGACGTGGATCGGGCCCTGACCGGAGTCGGTGACGTGCACGCGGACGTGCGACGTCTCCCAGGCCGACTTCGCGACCGCGAGACCGATCCCGATCAGGACACCCTGGAACATGTCGATGAGCAGGATGGCGCCGGCGGTCCCGGCCAGCACCAGCGCCTCGCCCCGGTGCTCACGCCACAGCTGCGGCAGGACCTTGACCGCCGGCCCGGCGCTCCGCCAGGGGCTGGCTCCGCATGGGTCTGGCGACCTGGTCGCGGTCGATCCCCGTGCAGTCGGCGGGACGCTCCACGACCGGCAACTGCTGGTCGCCGGCCGCCGCGTGTACGCCGGAGACGGCGCCGACCGGATGGTGCACCGCGCCGAGGTGCAGCGACAGCGCGCACACGACCATTGCCACGGCCGACACGACCTTGCGCTGCACATCCACCCTCTCGTCGGCTCCGCCGGCGGGATCAGTCGGGTGGATCAACACGGCCGGCTCACGCCGGTTACGGGATGCCAGCTGTGAAATAGCTGAAAAAGGGCGAAACGGTCAGCGCCAAGGTTCCCGGCTACAACGACAGCGCGGCGGGCACCCAGGACCCGCAGCAGCGGTCGAACATCGCCATGGCGAGGGGCGCGACCGCGACCGCGGCCACTCCCGCGGCGACGCACGCCTTGGCCGCTGTGGCGAGCGGCCGCGGCGGGGCGAGGAGGCGGTGCAGTCGCTCCAGGCTGTCGCCGCCGCTGACGGCCAGCAGCCCGCCGCCCGCGCCGACCGGCTGCGCCATGGTGACGAGCGCCCGGGCGAGGTCGATCCGCTCGGCACTGCGGGCGGCGGTGTCGTCGGCGCACAGCTCGACCAGCCGCTCGACCTGCCGCCTCGCCAGCGTGAAGGCGGCGACCCCGGGAAACGCCTGCTCCAGGAACCGGACCCAGTGGGTGAGGTGGTAGTGCCGTCCGCTGGCGTGGGCGCGCTCATGGGCGAGCACGGCGTGCAGCTCCGGCGCCCGGAGCTGGTCCACGGCGCCGGAGGTGATCACGATGTCGGTCGCCCGCCCCGGCATCAGGTAGGCGGCGGGCTGGTCATGCCGCACCACCGTCGCGCCGGGCACCGGCGAGGGGATGCCGGCGAGCCGGACGAGCATCCGCAGATCGGCCCGCCGCGCACGCTGGACGGCGGCCATCCGGGTGACGCCGAGCCCCATCCGGTAGCACAGCGCTGCCACGGTCACGAGGCCGACGACCGCGGCGACCTGGGCCGGCGCGTCGTGCCGGCCGAGCAGCGAGTCGAGGCAGAAGTGCCAGGCCCCGCTCACCAGGTCGTGGGTGCGGTCCCAGTACAGCAGCAGGTTGAGCCCGGTGAGCAGGCTCGCCGCCACGACGGCGCACGACCCGACCAGCCAGGCGGTCAGGGCCAGCCGCGGCGCCCGCACCACCCACGACGCCCCGGCCAGCCGCGGCGCGGCCACGAGCGCGAGGACGAGCGTGAACGCGATGAGCAGCAGTGGACTCATCGGCCCGAGATCCGCCGCTCGTAGCTGTTGAGCGCCTCGCGGAGCGCGGCGGCGTCGTCCATGGTCATCCGGCCGACGAAGTGCATCAGCGCCTCGCCGCGGTCGCCGCTGTCCACGAGCACCTCGTGCATGGTCCGCGCGACGACCTGATCGCGGGTCAGTGCCGGCAGGTACCGGTACGCGCGGCCGTCCGGCTCACGGGTCAGCCAGCCTTTGCGGTACAGCGTGTCGATCACGGTCATGACGGTGGTGTAGGCGAGCTTCCGGTGCCACCGCAGGTCGTCCATCGCCTCGCGGACGGTGGTCGGCGCCTGCCGCTTCCACAGCACCTCCATGAGTGCCGTCTCCAGCTCTCCGAACCCTTGCACGACGCACCCTCCGCCCGACTGACGGCTAGCGTAGCGTGGCCGCGCCCACCACCGCGCCGCCCGAACGGTGGCGACCGGTCGTCGGAGCCACGACCGTACGCCGCAAGCTACTAGATTCGATAGTAGTTTGCCGTCCGGAGCATCGACGAGACGACGCGCAACACGGTAGTCGATCATCGACAGGATTCGGTGCCGGGACTTTTTTCGCGACCTGTTAAAATACTATCGATGGTCGTAGACTCCGCTGCATGTGGAGGACGTCCGCCAGGCAATCGTTTTCCTGTCGGGTGCTGGCGGCGACGGCGCTTGTCGCGGCCTGCGCCGGCTGTACCGCTGGACAACCGCCGACTGAGCACCGATCGCCCGCCGTCGCCGGTCCGGTGCTCGCGCCGCCGTCTGCCGGGTTGCCGGTGCACCCGTCCGGCAGCCCGACGGCCCTGCACGGTTCGTGGGACGTCAGTCAGGTGGACGACCCGTGCCGGACCCTCACGCAGCAGGAGGCCGCCCAGGTCCTGGCGATCCCGGTCGACCCGCCGAGGAAGGTGGAGAGCTGGCCGCCGGTGTGCGCCTTCGGCCTGACAGCCAAACTCGGACCCCTCGCCCCCGGCGGCACACCCACCATCACGGAGTACCTGTACCTGCTCGACGACTCCCAGACCAGCGGGCGTGACGACTTCGAGCGTGGGCGCAGCAACCCCGCCGTCGTCGAGCCCGTCACCGGGATCGGCGACGAGGCGTACTGGACGCCGGACAAGTACGAGCTGCAGGTGATGAGCGGCAAGACGCACGTCATCACCAAGTTCAGCGGCCGGAACCCGCCGGCCGACGCCAAGGCCAAGGCCATCGCGGTCACCCGGATCTCACTGCCCAGAGCGAAACCCTAGAAGAGCGCGGCACCGATCCACGACCCCCGCCCGACCCCCGGCGGGCACGCGAACACGCCGCCGGCCAGGTGCTGGCTGAAGCCCTTGAGCGGGTCGTTCGCGGCGAGCCGGCGCTGGATGGCGACGAACTGCCGCTGCGGGTCGCGCTGGTAGCAGATGAAGATGAGCCCGGCGTCGATCAGCCCGTTCGGGTCCGCGCCGGCGTCGTACGAGTAGGACCGCCGCAGCAGTTTGGCGCCGCCGTTCGCCTCGGGCGACGCCAACCGGGCGTGCGACGCGGGAAGGTCCAGGCGGTCGTTGCTGTCGCGGCGGCGGCCGATGACCGTCTCCTGGGTCGCGACGTCGGTGCGGTCCCAGGTGTCCAGCAGCAGCCGGATCCGGCGCACGACGAGGTAGGTGCCGCCGTGCAGCCACGCGGGTCCGTCGCTCACCCAGAGGTGCTCGGCCTGTTCCTGCTCCTTGGCCAGGTCGAGGTTGGCGGTGCCGTCGCGGAACCCGAACAACCCGACGGGGTCCGCCGCGTCGCCCGCGTCGCGGAAACCGACCTGCCGCCAGCGGAGCACGGCATTGCCCCGACCGGCGCTCACGAGCGCACGGACCGCGTCGTGTGCCGTCGTCGGGTGCTGGGCGCAGACCTGGACGCAGAGGTCGCCGCCGCCAGCGGCGGGCTCCAGAGACTCGCCGGGAAACGTGGGCAGTTCGGCCAGTGCCGCCGGGCGGCGGTCGACCAGGCCGAACCGGCCCTCCGTGAACAGGGCCGGTCCGAAGCCGAACGTGACGGTGAGCGCGGCACCCGCCGTGCGGGTCAACTCCTCGGCGACCCCGGTCCACGCCCGCAGCAGCTCGATCAGGCCGTCGCGATCCCTCGCCACCACGTCGAAGCCGGACATCTGCAGGAACGGCAGGACCGGCGTGGTGATGCCGGACTGGTGGACGCCGTGGAACGCGGGTGGCGGCGGGTCGCTGCACGCCGCCGCACCGAGCAGCGACCCGCCCAGGATCCCGGCGCCGGCCAGCACCGAGCGGCGCGGGATCCCCTGTCCTTCCACCACCGGCGCCATCGCCAGAACCTACATCGAGCGCCATGCATCAGGCGAGCGTGCCCGCATCATGCGGTGGTGGCGTGCCGGGACCGGAAGCCGCGCAGCCGCAGGCTGTTGGACACGACGAACACCGACGACAGGGCCATGGCGGCGCCGGCGAGCATCGGGTTGAGCAGGCCGGCGGCGGCGAGGGGCAGGGCGGCGACGTTGTAGGCGAACGCCCAGAACAGGTTGCTCTTGATGGTCCGCAGGGTCCGCCGGGACAGCCGGATCGCGTCGACTGCGGTGAGGAGATCGCCGCGGACGAGAGTGAGGTCGGAAGCCTCGATGGCGACGTCCGTGCCGGTGCCCATGGCGAGGCCGAGGTCGGCCTGGGCGAGCGCGGCGGCGTCGTTGACCCCGTCGCCGACCATCGCCACGACCTTCCCGGCGGCCTGCAGGCGGGCGACGGCGTCGACCTTGCCGGCGGGCAGCACGTCGGCGACGACCTCGGTGATGCCGACCTGCTCGGCGATGGTGCGGGCGACGGTGGCGTTGTCGCCGGTCAGCAGGATCGGCGTGAGGCCGAGCCGGCGCAGTTCGGTGATCGCCTGGCGGCTGGTCGGCTTGACCGTGTCGGCGACGGTCAGCACGCCCCGGGCCCGGCCGTCCCAGCCGGCGAGGATCGCGGTCTGCCCGGCGTGCTCGGCGGCGGCCTGTGCGGCCCGCAGCTCGTCGGGGATGGTCAGTCCGTCGTCGAGCAGCAGCCGGGCCCGCCCGGCGACAACCAGCCGCCCGTCGACGGTGCCCCGCACGCCCAGCCCTTCGGCGTTGGCGAATCCGGACACCGCGGGGAGTGCGCCGAACCGTTCGGTGGCCGCGGCGGCGATCGCGCGGGCGATCGGGTGTTCGGACGCGGCCTCGAGGGCACCGGCGAGGCGGAGCACCTCGTCGTCGACCGCGGCCGCGTCGACCAGCGCCATCCGGCCGGTGGTCACGGTGCCGGTCTTGTCCAGCACGACGGTGTCGATCCGCCTGGTGGATTCGAGGGCCTCGGGGCCCTTGATGAGGATGCCGAGCTGGGCGCCGCGGCCCGTACCGACGAGCAGCGCGGTCGGCGTGGCCAGGCCGAGGGCGCAGGGGCAGGCGATGATGAGCACGGCGACGGCCGCGGTGAACGCGGCGGTGAGGCCGGAGCCGGTGCCGATCCAGTAGCCGAGGGTGCCGGCGGCGAGCGCGATGACGATCGGGACGAACACGCCCGAGATGCGGTCGGCGAGGCGCTGGACGGCGGCCTTGCCGGTCTGGGCCTGCTCGACCAGCTTGGCCATCTGGGCGAGCTGGGTGTCGGCGCCGACGCGGGTGGCCCGCACGACGAGGCGCCCGCCGGCGTTGACGGTGGCGCCGGTGACGGCGCTGCCGGGCCCGACCTCGACCGGGACGGACTCGCCGGTGAGCATGGCCTCGTCGACGGCGGAGGTGCCCTCGTCGACGACGCCGTCGGTGGCGATCTTCTCCCCGGGCCGGACGACGAACCGGTCCCCCACCGCCAGCTGGTCGACCGGGATGCGGTGCTCGGTGCCGTCGCGCAGGACGGCGACGTCCTTGGCGCCGAGCTCGAGCAGGGCGCGCAGGGCGGCGCCCGCGCGGCGCTTGGCCCGGGCCTCGAAGTAGCGGCCGGCGAGGATGAACAGGGTGACGCCGGCGGCGGCCTCGAGGTAGATGTTGCCGGCGCCGTCGGTACGTTCGATGGTGAGCTCGAACGGGTGCGTCATGCCGGGGGTGCCGGCGGTGCCGAGGAACAGCGCCCACAGCGACCACCCGAACGCCGCCAGGGTGCCCAGCGACACGAGCGTGTCCATGGTGGCGGCGCCGTGGCGCAGGTTGGTCCAGGCGGCCTTGTGGAACGGCAGGCCGCCGTACACGACGACCGGTGCGGCGAGGGTCAGCGACGCCCACTGCCAGAAGTCGAACTGCCACGCCGGGACCATGGCGAGCAGGATCACCGGCACGGTCAGTACCAGCGAAACCCACAGCCGGGTCCGCAGCGGTCGCAGCTCGTCGACGGGCTCGGCGGTTGCCTGTGGTGGCGTGGGCAGGGCCGCGGTGTAGCCGGTCTGCTCGACGGTGGTGATGAGATCGGCGGCGGTGACGTCGCCGGTGACGGTGACGTCGGCCTTCTCGGTGGCGTAGTTGACGGTGGCGGTGACGCCGTCCATGCGGTTGAGCTTCTTCTCGATCCGCGCGGCGCAGGAGGCGCAGGTCATGCCGCCGATGGCCAGTTCGAAGCGCTGTGGTGCCGCGATCAGCGGCCGGGTGAGTGCCATGACATGTCCTCAGCTGTGCGTGTGACCGGGCTCGCCGTGCTCAGACGGGGCCGGATTCGATTGCGCCGTGGCGCCGGCGGTGGCGGTGAATTCCGCGGTACGGACGACGCCGCCGTGCTGGAAGTCCAGGAACAGCCGGTAGGTCCCGTCCGACGGCACCTCGGCGTAGAAGGTGATCCGCGGGCCGGCGGTGGTGCGGCCGTCGCCCGGCGTGCCGTCGGGGTGGACGTGCAGGTAGGCGAGGTCGCCGTCGCGCAACGCGACGAGGTGGCCGTACGCGCTGAGGTAGGGCTGCAGGTCGGTGACGGCGACGCCGTCGCGGGTGACGGTGAGGGTCAGCTTCGACGAGGTGCCGGGGACCAGGTCGCCGTCGACGGTGACGGTGTAGCCGTCGACGGTCGTGGTGCGCCCTGGCTCGGGGAGGGCCCGGGGCTGGTAGTCGCCGGGGGCGGGGACGTCGACGCCCAGGGTGAGGCCGCGCGGATGTCCGGCGGGCTGGAAGTCGGCGAAGACCCGGTACTGGCCGGGAGCTCCGGCGGTGAGGGGGACGCTCCAGGTGCCGTCGGCGTCGCGCTGCGGGTGCACGTGCTGGAACCCGGCCAGGTCGCGGCGCACGACGATGAGGTGCAGGTCCTTGTCGTGGCTTCTGGTGTAGGCGGTGACGGGTCCGCCGCCGGGGCCGGTGATCCGGAAGCGGAACGGGGCGGGCCCGGTCGTGCTCAGCGTGGTGCTGAGCGGTTCGATGCGGTAGCCGTCCTGGGTGACCTGCAGCCCGGCGGGCAGTGCCGCCGCGGCCCCGGTCTGGTGCTGGTCGTGGCCGCCGGTCGGCTGGTGGCCGGGGTCGGCGGCGGCGTCGTGGTCGGTGCCGGTGTGGGCGGCCGGGGCCGCGGTGGGACCGGCGACGTGGCCGATCCCGACCGCGGCGGCGAACACGGCCGCCAGGCCGAGCGCGTAGGCGCCGAGCTTGAGCGGTGTGCGCATGACTACCTCGCCACCTCGTAGAGGGAAGTCGTCGTGTTCATTGCGGTGCTCCTCATCGGTCGATGGTTCCACTGTACCCCTACCCCCTAGGGGTATCAACGAGACGGTCTTGTCCCGGTGCGGATGTGACAGGTCAGACCCGGACGGGCTCGGTCGCGGCCGCGGGCGCCGGGCGCAGTGCGATCGCGGCGATCACGGCGCCGGCCAGGGCGATCACCGCGGCGCCGGTGAACGCGGCGGAGTAGCCGTCGGTGAGCGCGGGCAGGTCGCCGAGCCGGTCGGCGCCAGACGCGGCGGCGACCGCGGTCATCGCGGCCAGGCCGAGCGCGGAGCCGACCTGGTAGCTGGTGTTGACGATGCCGGCCGCCAGCCCGCCCTCCTCGGGCCTGGCCGCACCGATCGCGGTGCCCAGCGACGGGATGAAGGCGAGCGACATGCCCAGCGCCGCGACGAGCGAGGCGGGCAGCACGTCGGCGACGAAGCTGCCGGTCGGGCGGACGAACGCCAGCCAGCCGAGGCCCGCGGCGAGCACGGTCAGGCCGGCGACGACCGTCGTCCTGGGGCCGAACCGGCCGATCGCCCGCGGGGCGAGGAAGATCATGCCGAGCATGATGAGAGCGGTCATCGGCAGCAGCGCGGCGCCGCTGGGGAAGGCGCTGTAGCCGAGGACCTGCTGCAGGTACAGGTTGAGGTAGAACCACATCGGGATCCATGCCGCGCCGAGCAGCAGCTGCGCGACGTTGGCCGCGGCGAGGTTCGGCGCCCGGAAGATCGACAGCCGCATCAACGGCTCGCGGCGGGCCGCCTGGATCGCCACGAACGCGGCGAGCGCGAGCGCCGCGGCGCCGAGCACGAGCCAGGTCCGCACCGAGGACCAGCCGACCTCGGGGGCGCGGACGATCGCGTACACCGCGGCGGCCAGGCCCACGGTGACGGTGAGCGCGCCGAGCAGGTCGAGCGAGCCGCGGCGGGCGCCACCGGACGGCATCACCGCCGGGATGGCGGCGAGGACGAGCACGGCGATCGGGACGTTGATGTAGAACACCCAGGGCCAGCTGACGTACTCGGTGATGACCCCGCCGAGGAACACCCCGGCCGTGCCACCGGCCGGCGCGGCCGCACCATACAGCGCCAGGGCCTTGGTGAGCTCCTTCGGCTCGGCACCGAAGAGCATCATCAGCAGCGTCAGCGCCGACGGGGCGATGAGTGCCGCGCCGGCGCCCTGCACGGCGCGGGCGGCCAGCTCGACCGCGACGCCGTCGGCGAGCCCGGCGGCGAGCGACCCGGCCAGCAGGACCGCCCAGCCCCCGGTGAACACCCGCCGGGCGCCGAACAGGTCCGACAGCCGGCCACCGAGCAACAGCAGGCCGCCGAACGCGACGACGTAGGCATTGAAGACCCAGGACAGGTCGCCCGGGGTGAAGCCGAGGTCGTCCCGCATGCGGGGCAGGGCGACACCGATGATCGAGGTGTCCATGATGACCATGAACTGAGCCAGGGCGATGAGCCCGAGGGCCCACCACCGCCGGGATGCGCTTGCCATCTCCACCACTCCTTCGTACCCCCAGGGGGTATTGCGTGGAGCCATCCTTACCCCCAGGGGGTATACCCGTCAACCCTGACTTCGCCACAGCGACCGCCGCCGGCGATCCGGATGTTCGTCCGCGCGCGTCGAGCGCTGCTGAGCCGCGGCAGACGACCTGGACGATACCCCCGGGGGGTTCATACACTGGGTGGCATGACGACACCGGCACGCGGCTACACCGCGACCAAGGACCAGCTGCAGGGCCGCCTCAGACGCATCGAGGGGCAGGTGCGCGGGATCGAGAAGATGGTCGACGAGGACCGCTACTGCATCGACGTGCTCACCCAGATCGGCGCGATCCAGGCCGCCCTGGACAAGGTCGCACTGGGCCTGCTGGACGACCACTCCCGGCACTGCATGCAGCACGGCGCCGAGGAGGGCAAGGGCGAGGAGATGGCCACCGAGATGATGGCCGCCGTCGGCCGCCTGCTGCACCGCGGCTGAAGGCCCCTGCTATGAGGCCGCTGCGGCGCGGCGCAGGCCGAAGCCGGTGATGCCGCGCGGGGGACTGAAACGAACCCGCGGGTGCGGCACCGCCGCATGCCGGCGCCGCACCCACGGGGTGACACGGAGCGACTACAGCTTGGCCAGCATCCCCTGCATCTCGGTGATCTCCGCGGTCTGGTCCGCGGCGATCTTCCCGGCGAGCTGCTTGGCCACCGGGTCCTGGCCCTGGGCCTGTTCGGTCTTGGCCATCTCGACCGCACCCTGATGGTGCTTGATCATCATCTGCAGGAACATGGTGTCGAAGTCCTTGCCGGTGGCCTTGGACATGTCCTGCATCTCCTGGTCGGTCATCATGCCGGGCATGTGTCCCATGCCGCCCATGTCGCCGTGGCTCATACCACCGGGGCTGGGGACCGGCTCACCCCAGGCGGTCAGCCAGCCGGACATGGTGGCGATCTCCGGCTCCTGCGCCTTGGCGATCCTGTCGGCCAGGGCCTTCACCTCCGGCGTGGTGGCCTTCGACTGGGCGATCTTCGCCATGTCGAGGGCCTGACGGTGGTGCGGGATCATGTCGGTGGCGAACTTGACGTCGGTGGCGTTGAACGTGGCACCCGACTTCGGCGCCGCGACGGACGTGGGCGCGCCGGTGCCCATGGTGCCGTGGTCCATCCCGCCGTCGCCGCAACCACCGGCGAGCAGGGCGAGGCTGAGCGCGCCGGTGGCGATCGCGGCCCGGCGAAGGTTGATCGTGCGCATGGTGAGTCCAGCTCCTGAGGATTCGAAACGGTGACGCGGACGCGTCAGGACGTCGCCGCGGGCAGGGTGCCGGCGGCATCAACGACTCCTGAGACGGCCTACGTACGCCAGATCGACAGCACGCTGCGCGCCGGCGGTCCGCAACCGCTGCCGCCGGCCGCCTCGGCCGCGACGGTGACGGCCAGCGTCCGGACCACAGTGGCGGGCGGCACCGCTTGTGACACGGTGAAGGTGGGGGCTGGGGCGCCGATGGCGGGCGGCATGGCCGACTGGCACATCGCCTCGGCGTGACCGCCTCCGTGCGGACCGCCGGGACAGGAGTCGTGGTGCCCGTCCGGAGCGCACTGCGGCATCGCCTGGACGGTCGTCGCCGTGCTCGCGTGCGTCGCCTGCGGGAGCGGGGCGGCGGCCAGGGTGTGCATCCACGCGACACCCAGCACGAGCAGCACCGCGGCCAGCAGCCAGGCGTGCGACCGCACACCGGCAGACTGAATGCGGCGGCTTCGCACCACTCCCCGACCACCTCCTATGCAACATCGTAGACCTCGGACCCAGGCCACTCTCGACTGCCGTGCATACCCCATGGGGGTGCGTCGAGCGGGACGGAAGGAGCCGGCGATGACACAGCCGCACGGCGCCGGGCACGACAAGCACGCGGGGCACGACCCTGAGGCGTTCCGGCGCAAGTTCTGGCTCAGCCTCGTGCTGACCATCCCGATCGTCGCGACCAGCCACATGGTGATGGGCTGGCTCGGCTACCGGCTCGACTTCCCGGGCATGGCTCTCGTCGGGCCGGTGCTCGGCACGGTGGTGTTCCTCTACGGCGGATGGCCGTTCCTCGCCGGCGCGGTCGCCGAGGTCCGCGACCGCGCCCCGGGCATGATGCTGCTCATCGCGATGGCGATCACCGTCGCCTACACCGCCTCCATGGCCACCAGCCTCGGCTGGTTCGACCTGGAGTTCTGGTGGGAGCTGGCCGCGCTGGTCACCATCATGCTGCTCGGGCACTGGCAGGAGATGAAGGCGATCGGCCAGGCCGGCGGCGCCCTCGCGGCCCTCGCCGCGCTGCTGCCCGACGACGCCGAGCTCCTCGACACGGACGGCCGGCCACGGCCCGTGCGGGTCAGCGACCTGCGCGTCGGGGACACGGTGCTGGTCCGCTCCGGCGGCCGGGTGCCCGCCGACGGTCGCATCGTCGACGGCCGGGCCGAGCTCGACGAGTCGATGGTGACCGGCGAGTCGCGGCCGGTCGCCCGGACCGCCGGCGACCGGGTCGTGGCCGGCACCGTCGCCACCGACTCAGCGTTGCGCGTCGAGGTCGAGGCCGTCGGCGACGACACCGCCCTCGCCGGCATCCAGCGCCTCGTCGGGCAGGCCCAGCGGTCCCGCGGCCGGGCACAGGTCCTCGCCGACCGGTTCGCCGCCTGGCTGTTCTACGTCGCCGCCGGCGCCGGGCTGATCACCTTCGCCGCCTGGTGGGCGGCCGGCGACCTGGACGGGTCGGTGGTGCGGACGGTCACGGTGCTGGTCATCGCCTGCCCGCACGCGCTCGGCCTGGCCATCCCGCTGGTGATCGCGCTGTCCACGGCGGTGGCCGCCCGCGCCGGGATCCTGGTCAAGGACCGCCTCGCGCTGGAGCGGATGCGCACCGTCGACGCGGTGCTGTTCGACAAGACCGGCACCCTGACCAAGGGCGCGCACACCGTCACCGGCGTCACCGCGGCCGCCGGGCACACCGATCTGCAGGTGCTGCGCACCGCCGCCGCGGTGGAGGCCGACAGCGAACATCCCCTGGCCCGGGCCATCGTGACCGCGGCCCGGCGGGACGGCGCGACCGACCTGCGTGCCGAGGAATTCCAGTCGCTGACCGGCCGCGGCGTGCGGGCCACCGTCGGCGGGGTCCGTTACGCCGTCGGCGGCCCGGCGCTGCTGCGTGAGCTGCGCGTCGGCCTGCCCGACGACGTCGCCGCCGCGGCCGCCGCGTGGGCCGGGCGCGGCGCCGCCGTGCTGCACCTGATCCGGCTCGACGATGACGCCGCGCACGCCGTCGGCGCGCTCGCCCTGGAGGACGAGGTCCGGCCGGAGGCGAGGGAGGCGATCGCGCGGCTGCGGCGGCTCGGCGTCGGCAAGACCGTCATGATCACCGGGGACGCCCGGCAGGTCGCCGACGCCGTCGCCGCCGACCTCGGGCTGCGGCCGGGCGTCGACGAGGTGTACGCCGAGGTCCTCCCGGCCGACAAGGACCGGACCGTCGCCGACCTGCAGCGGCGCGGGCTGCGCGTGGCGATGGTCGGCGACGGCGTCAACGACGCCCCGGCCCTGGCCCGCGCCGATGTCGGCATCGCCATCGGCGCCGGCACCGACGTCGCCATCGAGTCGGCCGGCGTCGTGCTGGCCTCGTCCGACCCGCGTGGCGTCACCGGCGTCATCCGGCTGTCCAGGGCCAGCTACGGCAAGATGGTCCAGAACCTGGCCTGGGCCGCCGGGTACAACATCGTCGCGATCCCGCTCGCCGCCGGCGCCCTCGCCTGGGCCGGGATCACCCTCAGCCCGGCCGTCGGGGCCGTGCTGATGTCCGCGTCGACGATCGTCGTCGCGCTCAACGCGCAACTCCTGCGCCGGGTCCAGCTCACCCCGAGCCGGTGAACGGGCGGGATCCGTCAGCCGGGGCGGCGGGCGCCCATGTACGGCATGGTGTCGATGCGGGCCATCCGGACCGGCACCCCCGCACGGGACGCGTGGACCATCAGGTTGTTGCCG
Organism: Dactylosporangium sp. CA-152071; assembly: GCF_050936335.1. Classification (NCBI taxonomy): domain Bacteria; kingdom Bacillati; phylum Actinomycetota; class Actinomycetes; order Micromonosporales; family Micromonosporaceae; genus Dactylosporangium; species Dactylosporangium sp. CA-152071. Next base: position 1,947,779 of record NZ_JBNJMZ010000002.1, read on the forward strand.
ACGTACATCCCGACGTGGTGCAGGTCGCTGTAGAAGAAGACCAGGTCGCCGGGTCTCAGGTCGGCCTTGCTGACCGCGCTGCCCTGCTTCCACTGCGCGCCCGTGTAGTGCGTGAGCGACACGCCCGCGGCCTTCCAGGCGTACTGGGTCAGGCCGGAGCAGTCGAAGGTGCCGGGTCCGACGGTGCCGAACACGTACGGCTTGCCGATCTGCGCGCAGGCGGTCTTGACCGCGGTGCCCGCCGCGCCGCCGATGTACACGGCCGGGCACTGACCGATGTACAGCTCGCTCTTGGGCACGTCGGTCGCGCCGAGCTGCCGGCGCAGCGCCTGCAGCCGGTCGACCTCGGCCTGGATCGACTTCTTGCGGGCGGCGAGCTCGGTCTCCTGCGCCTGCTGCTGCGCGACGAGGGCGTCGATCTTCGCCTTGTCGGCGGCGTATCCGTCGCGGAGCTGCGCGACGGACGCGATCTGGTCGGCGCTGCTCTTCGCGAGGCGGTTCAACGTCGCGAGCTGCTCGGCGAACGTCTGGGGCGAGTCGGTCGACAGCAGCACGCTGAGCACCGACGCGCTGCCGTACTTGTACTGCCGCGCCGCCATCACCCCGACCTCGTGCATGGCGGCGTCGACCTGCTGCTGCAGGGGCGTGAGCGTGGCGGTGAGCGTCTTGGCCTTGGCCTGGTTCGCCGCGAGCTGGCTGTGCAGGTCGTTGTACTGCTCGATGACCGGCTCGAGCTTCTCCCACGCCTCGTCCAGCTGCCGCTCGATCTCCGGCAGCGACGGCTCGGCGTGCGCCGAGACGGACGGCACCAGTCCGGCGAGGGCGACGGCGGCCACGACCAGCGTTCTGCGAACGATCGAGAACGTGCGGTTACGGTCCACCGAGGCGACGCCCTTCCTCCAGCCGGCGCCCCAGGGCCTCGAGGGAGACCTGCCGCCGAGACGGGCCGTGGCCCACCGTAGAGAGGTCCACGACCGCAAATCAACCCATCGGCCGACTTCCTTCGCTACGCAGCCGGATCGTCACGTGGCGTGTATTCCTATTGGCGATCGGACATGCGGCACACCGAGCTGACGAGCGTATCGGTGGGCACTCCGGCCGCCAGCGTGCGCCGTTTCGCCTTGCTCCGCCTGTACATGCGACCTCCTATGACGAATAGGAGCCGATGAGGCGGTGTGGGCCTCGCTGCCCCCAGGCGCCGCTCGCGCCAGACGATTGACATCAACAGGAAGCTTTGTTTACAGTTGCTCGCCGTTCCCCCTAGAGAGGATCGTCGATGCGCAGGTTCCTCGTTCGGGCAGCCGCGCTCGGCGTGCTGCTGGCAGGGCTCACCGGGGTGTCCGGCGCCACCGCCGCGACCGGGCCGGTCCCGCTCGCACCTGCTGACCTGACCGGGTCGGTCGCCAACACCGGGATCTCGCTGTCGTGGCGGCAGCCGGCGGGCGGTCCCGCGGTCGCGTCGTTCCGGGTGTACGAGGGCGGGGTGGTCGTGCGGCGCACCGCGACGACGTCGGCGCCCATGCAGTACATCGGCGTCAACACCACCCACACCTACACCGTGACCGCGGTCTCCGCGACCGGCGTGGAGTCGGCCCAGTCGGCGCCGTTCACGGGGACCACGTGGACGCCCGGCATGGCGCCGCAGTGCACCGAGCCCGCGCCAACCACCGTGTTCGACGTGACCTCCTCCGCCCTGTCGGTGCGCTGGACCGTGGGCCGGTCGTCGCCGCTGCTCGCCCTGAGCGTCAACGGCCGCGATCACGGCATCGTGTCCGGCACCAGCCTGCGGGTCGGGGGCCTCACCCCGGACACCTCGTACGCGGTCGCGCTGCGGCGGGTCGGCTGCGGCTCGCAGGAACCCACGGTGGGGTACGCGACCACCCGCACCCTGCCGGGCACGACGAACACCACGGCGGCCCCGCGCGACCTGGTCGTCACCGGCCGCAGCGACCGCTCCATCGCGCTGGCCTGGTCGGGGCCGGCGGACGGGTCCTACGTCCACCAGTACGCGATCTACGACGGCGCCTACCGGGTGGCCACGAGCTGGACCCGGTCGGCGACGGTCACCGGACTGTTCCACGGCACCGGGCACCGCTTCACGGTGGCGGCGCTGAACGTGGCCGGCAACGAGTCCGAGCACAGCCCCGTGCTGTCGCCGTCGACCGAACCCTGCCCGGCCCAGCCGCCGGCCCCGGCGCGGGTGAGCGCGTCCGCCGTCACCGCGTCCACCGTCCGCCTCGACTGGACCCTCGAGTCGACCGCCACCTCGTACACCGTGCTGGACGGCAACACCGTCGTCGCCACCGTCACCGAGCCGGCCGCGGTGCTCACCGGCCTGGCGTCCGCGTCGACGCACCAGCTGCGCGTGGTGGGCCTGCTGACCGGCTGCACCGACACGCCCGCCTCGGCGCCGGTCACGGTGACCACGCTGCCGGGAGCGGCCGACCGGCCGGCGGCCCCGGCCGGCTTCCAGGCGGGCCGGGCGACGATCGCCGACGGGTACTACGCCGACATCCCGCTGTCCTGGTCGACCTCGGCCGGCCTGACCTACCGCCTCTACGACGGCGCGACGGTGGTCGGCACCTACCCGGCCGGCGCGGTGACCCTGCGCACGCGGGGCGCCGAACGCCACGTGTACCGGCTGACCGCGGTCAACGCCAACGGCGACGAGTCGGCGCCGTCCGGCCCGGTCGAGGTCATCACCCCGTTCCTGGTCGCGCCTTAACGACAGCCGCCCGGCAGGCCAGGGTGGTGGGCCCCCCGTTTCCGGCCCACCACCCTGGCCTGCGTCGTGTCGAAGCACCGGTGTCCGGGATGTCTCCCAGGATCGCCGGGCGCAGTGGCGGCCGCGAGGTCGGCGGGCGGAAGTTGACCGGCAACTTCCGCCGCTGAGATCCTGGGCCCCGGCATGGGTCCGGCCCGGTACTGATGCCGTCGGGGCTCGGCATCTACGGGAAGGATCGGATGTTCGGCGCGCAGGTGCGTGCCCATCGCCAGCGGCGGGGCATGACGCAGGAGGAACTGGCCGCCAGGACGGGCGTGAGTGCCCGCAGCATCCGCAATCTCGAGGCCGGCCGGATCGACCGCCCACGCGCCAGCACCGTGCGGCTGCTCGCCGACGCGTTCGCGCTGCGCGGCGACGACCGGGACCGGTTCTTCCGGTCCGCGCTGGACGACGCCGGGCAGCAGCCGGCGGACGAGGCCCCGGCACGCGGGCGGCCCGCGCCCGCGCAGCTGCCCGCCGACGTGGCCGGGTTCGTCGGCCGCACCGACCACCTGCGACACCTCACCAAACTGCTCGACAACGCCGACCGGTCGGCGACCGTCGTCATCTCCGCCGTCGCCGGCACCGCCGGAGTCGGCAAGACCGCGCTGGCCGTGCACTGGGCCCACCAGACCCGGGACCGGTTCCCCGACGGCCAGCTGTACGTGAACCTCCGCGGCTACGACCCCGACCAACCCGCAAGACCCGACGACGTCCTCGCCAGGTTCCTCGACACGCTCGGCGTCACCGGCCCCGACATCCCCGCCGACCTGGACGAACGGACCGCCCGCTACCGCACCGAGATCGCCGGCCGGCGCATGCTCATCGTCCTGGACAACGCCGCCACCGTCGAACAGGTCCGCCCGCTGCTGCCCGGCACCGGACCGTGCATGGTGCTGGTGACCAGCCGTGACAGCCTCGCCGGACTCGTCGCCGTCCACGGCGCCCAACGCCTCACCCTCGACCTGCTCCCACCCGACGACGCCGTCACCCTCCTCCGCCGCCTGATCGGCCACCGCATCGACGCCGACCCCACCGCCGCCGCCACACTCGCCGCCCAGTGCGCCCTGCTACCACTGGCGCTACGGGTCGCCGCCGAACTCGCCGTCGCCCGCCCCACCACCCCCATCACGGAACTCGTCGACGAGCTGGCCGACCACCAGCAGCGCCTGGACCTCCTCGACGCCGACGGCGACCCCCGCGCCGCCGTGACCGCCGTGTTCTCCTGGTCGATACGACACCTTCCGCCCGACGCCACCCGAACCTTCCGCCTCCTGGGCCTGCACCCCGGCCCCGACTTCGACGCCTACAGCGCCGCCGCGCTCACCGGCGCCGGCCTCGCGCCGGCCCGCCACGCCCTGGACCGGCTCGCCCGGGCCCACCTCGTGCACCCCACCGGCCCCGGCCGGTACGCCATGCACGACCTCCTCCGCGCCTACGCCATCAGCCTGGCCAGTGCGGAGGACCCCGAGACCGGCCGCAGGGCGGCGTCGACCCGGCTCTTCGACTACTACCTGGCCACCGCCACGGCGGCCGCGCGTCTCCTGCACCCCGCAGGCGCCCAGGACCAGTCCGGCACTCCCCCGCCAGTCGCAGCCGCCCCGGACCTCACCGACCCCGAGACCGCCCAACGGTGGCTCGACGCCGAACGGCCCTGCCTCTTGGCCGCCGTCACCCACACCGCGGTCCACGGTCTGCCCACCCACGCGGTGCGGCTGTCGATGGCCCTGTACGAACACCTCGAAGGCGGCCACTACATCGACGCGCTGACCATCCACGGGCACGCCCGCGACGCCGCCCGCCAGACCGGCGACGTCGCCGGGCAGGCCCACACGCTGCTCGCCCTCGGCACCACCAACCTCGGCCTCGGCCGGACCGACCCCGCCGGGGAGTACCTCGCACAGGCGCTGACCCTGTTCCAGCGCGCCGGTGACCAGGTCGGCGAAGCCCGCGTCGTGCTCAACCTCGGCCGGGTCGACGACCACCGGGGGCGGCACCAGGTCGCCACAGACCACCACGAGCGGGCCCTGATCCTGTACCGGCAGCTCGGCGACGCGATCGGCGAAGCCCGCGTCCTGACCAGTCTCGGCAACGTCGAGGAGCACCGGGGGCGGTACGAGGCCGCCACCAACCACCACAGGCAGGCACTGACCCTGTTCCGGCAGGCCGGTCACACCACCGGCGAAGCCATGAGCCTGATGAACCTGGGCGTCGTGGAGGACTTCCGGGGTCTCTACCAGGCCGCCGCCGAGCACCACGGGCAGGCGCTCGCCCTGTTCCGGCAGACCGGTTACCCACGCGGCGAGGCCATGGCCCTGCACAACCTCGGCATCGCCGAGATGCGGCGGGGCCGCTACCAGGCGTCCGCCGAGCACCACGAGCAGGAGCTCGCGCTGTGCCGGCAACTCGCCTGGCCCCGCGGCGAGGCCTGGGCGCTGGACGGCCTGGGCAGTGTCCACACCCGGCTCGGCCGGCCCGACCGGGCCGCCGACCTCCACCAGCAGGCGCTCGCCCTCTTCCAGAAGTCCGGCGAGCGGGACGGCGAGACCCGGGCACTCAACGGCCTGGCCGAGGCCGCGATCGCCGCCGGCCGCCCCACCGACGCCCTGCCCCACCTCACCACCGTGCTCCGCACCGCCCCCCGCGACCAGCGGGCCCGCGCCCACGCGAGCCTCGGCCACGCCCACCGGGCCCTCGGCGACCCCGCCCTCGCCCGGCACCACTACGACCACGCCCTGGCCCTCTACACCGACCTCGGCTCCCCGCACGCCGCCGACGTCCGCGCCGACCTCACAGCGCTCGACGGCCGGTAGGCCAACGGATCAGTCCATGGCCGCCAGCAGCGCGTCGCTGACGGTCCTCGCGGCGGGAGAGCTGTAGGGCTGGAGCCCTTTCACCAGGGTCAGGCGGGTTCTGGTCAACCGCCGGTCGGTGAGGGGGACGCGGACCAGGGTGCCCTGCGCCAGTTCGGCGGCGGTGTCCTCGGCGGCCATGAAGATCGCCGTCATGGTGCGTGCCGCGATGTCGCGCAGCAGGGCGAGCGAGTCCACCTCGTGGCTGATCCTCAGGTGGGTACCGGTCTCCGCGCAGGCCCGGTCCACCTCCTGCCTGATGCCGAAGCGCGTGCCGGGCAGGGCGACCGGATGATCGCCGACGTCGCGCAGCGAGCACGCCGGCAGCCCGGCGAGCGGGTGGTCGGGGCGGACCATCACGGACAGGGGCAACGGCTGGTCCTTCAGCGTGATGACATCCGAGCGGGTCGGCGCTCCGAAGACGAACCCGAGGTGTGCGGTGCCCTCGGCGACGGCGGCACCGACGTCGTGGGAGCCGGCGACGCGGACATCGATGCGGATGTCGGGGTGGGTGGAGGCCAGCGCCTGGAGGGTGTCCGGGATGTACCGGCCCAGCGGGCCCTCGACGGTGGCGATGACGACGTGTCCGCGCACGCCGTGCCGGTCGGCGTCGAGCTCCGAACGCAGGTCGGCGGCGCGCTGCTGGGTGTGCGTCGCGAACTCCAGGACGTGGTGCCCGGCGGCGGTCAGGGTCATCCCGCGGGAGCCGCGGGTGAACAGCGGCACGCCGAGGTCCTCTTCCAGCAGGCGGATCTGGCGGCTGACGGCGCTGGGCGCCACGAACAGGTTCGCACCGGCGCGCATCACCGAGCCGGTGGCCGCGACCTCGCGGAAGTAGCGCAGCGCCGATGATTCGGTCGAGTGCAGCGGGCCACCTCCGGGCGTCTCGATGATCTTGCGATTTATTCGCAAGATCGCTGCCAGAAATCATTCTGGTCATCTCAATTGGCGAATGCAAGGCTCGTCGGTGAACCGACCCGCTTCCGCCGATCCCGAGGATGTGCCGTGTCCGATCTGGTGCCGACCCCGTTCGGCTACGCCTTCCTGCCAGGCGTCAGGCAGTACTCCCAGGGCGTGGTGGGCACCGAGGGCTACGGCCTGACCCGGGTGCAGTTCTCCTCCCCCGTGGCACTGCACGACGGGCTGAACCTGGCCGCGGAGATCATCGACGCCGCGGGCCGCCCGCCGGCCGCGCTGTGCGCCTGCGAGCTGCGCACGCCGGCCCCGTTCACGGAGGCGGAGTTCACCGCGTTCAACGGCCGGTACGTGGGCGCCCTGGCGGCCTTCGGCGTCCAGCTGCACGGCGGCGGCAGCCCGGTCGCCCGCACCAACGTGTGCCCACCCGCGGGACTGGTCGACGAGCCGAGCATGCATGCGTTCTGCTTCACCGTGCCGGCCACCGCCGGCCCGGTCACCGACTTCGTCGTCTCCGGCAGCGCCGAGGTCCCCGAGGGCCTGGACAACTACCACGACCATGTCGTCGCCCCGGGGGACACGACGCCCGGCGGCCTGCTGGACAAGGCACGGTTCGTGCTCGACGAGCTGACGGGTCGCATGGCCGGCCTCGGCGTGACCGGCGAAGCGCCACACGTCGTGCAGGTGTACTCCACGCACGACATCCATGCGGTCCTGACCGGCCCGGTCGCCACCGGGTTCGCGCCGCACCGCGGCGTGACGTGGCATCCCGCGCGGCCCCCGGTGGCGGGCCTGGACTTCGAGATGGACTGCCGCACGGTGAGCACCGAACGCCTGATCGACCCGCAGGGAAGGAAACACAGATGAAGCAGGAGCACTACGTACGACCCAGCGGGCTTCCGCCCGTCAACGGGTACAGCCACGCGGTCGCGCACCAGGGACGCAGCATCCTGGTGTCCGGCCAGGTGCCGCTGGACGCCGACGGGAACCTGGTGGGGGCCGGCGATCCCGAACGGCAGGTCGCCCAGGTCTTCACCAACCTGGCCACCGCGCTCGCCGCGGCGGGCGCCGGCCTGCACGACGTCGTGAAGCTGACCGTGTACCTGACCGACCGCGCCGACCTCGCCGCGTTCCGGCGCGTGCGGGATCGGCACATCGACCTGGCCCGGCCGCCGGCGAGCACGCTGGTGCTGGTCCAGGGCCTGATCGACCCGGAGTTCCGGGTGGAGATCGATGCCCTCGCCGTCCGCTGACGCCGCGGCGCCCGTCCTCCCGCCGGGCACGTGGCCGAGCCCGATCACCGCGGCGGACAAGGTCGGCTACGCAGGTGTCGCCGTCCGCGACGGCGGGGACACGGTGTGGTGGGCGCAGACCACGCCCGGGAGCACCGGCCGGGTGAGCGTGTTCCGCCACGACCGCGGTGGCTCGGTGCGCGAGGTGCTCCCCTGGCGGCTCGACGCGCGCACCCGGGTGCACGAGTACGGCGGACAGGGCTGGACCGCCGTGGGCGAGACCCTGGTGACGAGCAACTTCGCCGATCAGCGCCTGTACCGCGTGGACGGCGGCACGGCACTACCTCTGACACCCGACACCGGCCTCGCCGACCGGTACGCGCAGCCGACCGAGCTTCCAGGCACCGGGTGGGTCGTGTGCGTCGCCGAACGCCACCGGGCCACGGTGCGCCACGCGCTGGTCGCGGTGGCGCTCGACGGATCCGGTGCCGTCGTGGACCTGTGGACCGGGTCGGACTTCGTCGCGGCACCGGCGATCTCACCGGACGGGCGGAGCATCGCGTTTCTGACCTGGGAGCATCCGCTGATGCCCTGGGACGGGACGCTGCTGCGGACCGCGGCACTCACGTTCGATCAGGGACGTCCCGCCATCCACGACGTGACGGTCGTCCTCGGCGGGCCAGAGGAGTCGGTCCTGGCACCGTCGTGGATGGACGACCGCACGGTGTGCGCGGCGACCGACCGGACCGGGTGGTGGAATCTCGTCGCCGTACCGGCGGCCCACCCTTCCGCGGACGGCGAGCCGGCGCCGATGTGGCCGGTGGCCCAGGAGTGCGGTGTCCCGCTGTGGCAGCTGGGCTTCCGGAGCCACGTCCCGGTCTCCGGCGGTCGCACGGCGGTGGTGTCCGGCGGTCGGCTGGTCGTGCTCGACCCGGACGGCACCGCCGCCGCGTTCGAGTGCCCGTTCACCAGCTGGCTGCCATGGCTCGACGCCGAAGGTGACGTCGTCGCCGGGGTCGCGGCGGCAGACGACCGCGCACCCGCCATCGTCAAGGTCGACATCGTGACCGGCGCCTGGACCGTCCTCGCGGAGCCGCCCCAGCCGGATCCGGTCTGGACACCACGGCCGCACCGCCGCACCGTCCCGACCCCAACCGGGGAGGTGCCGGTGCACTTCTACCCGCCGACCTCGCCGCTGTACCGGTTGCCGGAGGGCACCGCGCCGCCGGCCATCATGTGGGCCCACGGCGGCCCCACCGCGTCCTTTCCGCAGCACCACCAGCCCGAAGTCGCCTACTTCACCAGCCGCGGCCTCGCCTTCGTCGCCGTGGACTACACCGGATCGAGCGAACGCGGCCGGCGGCACCGCACCGCGCTGCGGGGACAGTGGGGCGTCGCCGACGTCACCGACTGCATCGCCGCCGCCCGCGACCTCCTCGAGCGCAGCCGCGTGTCCCGCATCGCCATCCGCGGGATCAGCGCGGGCGGGCTCACCGCGCTGCTGGCACTGGCGCGGCCGGGCTCGCCGTTCGCCGGAGGCGTCTCCTACGCCGGCGTCGCCGATCTGAGCCACTTCGCGCGGCACACCCACGAGTTCGAGTCCCGCTACCTCGACGGGCTCATCGGGCCGCTACCCGAGGCGCAGGCCACCTACGACGACCGGTCACCGCTGTCACACATCGACGCGGTCACCCGGCCGGTACTGCTGCTGCACGGGGAGCGCGACCCGGTCGTTCCGCTGGAGCAGGCGCAGGCGCTGGCCCAGGCGCTGACCGCCGGGCAGGTGCCCCACGCCCTGCTCGTGTTCGCCGACGAGGGGCACCTCTTCGGCAAGTCAGAGACCATCGCCGCCGCGCTGGAAGCCGAGCTCGGCTTCTACGGCCAACTCTTCGGCTTCGACCCACCGGGCTTCGCGCGCCTCCCGCTGACCGGCGTGGCAGGAGATCCATGACGATCGACCGGCCCACCGTGATGATCACCGGCGCCACCGACGGTCTGGGCCGCGCCCTGGCCCACCGGCTCGCGGCCGACGGCACCCGGCTCGTCCTGCACGGACGCGACCCCGGCAAACTCCGCCACACCGCCGCGGAGCTGCGTCGCCGGCACGGCTGCCCACAACCGGCCACCGTCTGCGCGGACCTGTCCGAGCTCGCGCAGGTCCGCCGGCTGGCCCGCGACGTGGCGTCGGCCACCGACCGGCTCGACGCACTCGTCAACAACGCCGGAGTCGGCTTCGGCGGGCCTGAAGAGCGGCACCGGCAGCTCAGCGCCGACGGCCACGAACTGCGCTTCGCCGTCAACCACCTCGCCGGTTTCGACCTCACCCTGCGGCTGCTGCACCTCCTACGCCGCGCACCGCACGCCCGGATCGTCAACGTCGCCTCCATCGGCCAGCACCCGATCGACTTCGACGACGTCATGCTCGAACACGGCTACACCGCGGTGCGCGCGTACCGGCAGAGCAAGCTCGCCCAGATCATCGCCGGCCTCGAACTGGCCGAACGCCTGCGCGGCGAACCCGTCACCGTCAACAGCCTGCATCCGGCCACGTACATGCCGACCAAGATGGTGCTGGCCGGCCTCGGTCACAGCGTCGACACGCTCGAAGCCGGCACCGCCGCGACCTGGCGCCTGATCAGGCTACCCGAGCTGGCCGGCACCACCGGACGCTTCTTCGACCGCACCGCGGAAGCGCGCGCGCATCCCACCGCCTATCAGCAGGACGTCAGAACGCGGCTCTGGCGGCTCAGCATCGACCTCACCGCGGCGCCGCCACCCTGAGCCGGCGATGAAGGTGAACTGTCCCCCGTCGACGATGACGCCATCGGCCATGAGGTGAAGCTCCGCAACGAAGGCACGGCTCGGATCGTAGGTCCGCGCGCCGCGAGTCGCCGCCCCGGTGTCCATAGTGGACATTTGGAGGTTTCAGCCGCAATTGACGCCATCGACATGCCACGATGCGGTCGCGACCGGTCCGGCATGCCGGTGGGGCGGTCTGGGAGGATGCGGAGATGGCGAACGCATCTAGTGACGGCGTTGCGCGGCGGGTCGTGGTCGTCGGGTATGACGGGTCCGAGCTGCTCGACATCGCCTGCGTCACCTCGACGCTCGACCTGGCCGTCCGTGTCGCGGGGCGGGCGCTGTACCGGACGGAGCTGGTCTCCCCGAACGGGCAGCCGATCCGCTGTGACTCGGGTCTGGAGCTGCACAGCCACGGGTCGCTGCAGCGCGCGACGGGTGCGATCGACACGCTGGTCGTGTCCGGGGGTCGAGGGCACGAGGCCGCGGCCGCCGACCCGGCGATCGTCGCGCACGTCCGGCGGCTCGCCACGCTCGCCCGGCGGGTGGCGTCGGTGTGCACGGGCGCGACCGTGCTCGCGGCCGCCGGGCTGCTCGACGGCCGCCGGGCGACCACGCACTGGCACTACGCCGACGCGCTCGCGCGGCAGTACCCGTCCGTCCACGTCGATGCCCGGCCGATCTTCATCCGCGACGGGCGCGTCGCCACGTCCGCCGGTGTCACCAGCGCCCTCGACCTGACGCTGGCGCTGGTGACCGAGGACTGCGGGCCCGACCTGGCCCGGATCGTCGCGCAGGCGCTGGTCACCTACCTGCAGCGGCCGGGCAACCAGGCGCAGATGAGCGTGTTCACCGCACCGAACCCCGACCACGTGACGGTCCGCGAGGCCGTCGCCTACGTCACCGCGCACCTGGCGACCACGCTCGACACGGCGACGGTGGCCAAGCACTGCGACGTGAGCGCACGGCAGCTGCACCGGCTGTTCATCGAGCACCTCGGCATGCCACCCGGCCGGTTCGTGCGCCGCACCCGGCTGGACACCGCCGCGCGGCTGCTGTCGACCACCGGCCACCCCATCGGGCTGGTCGCCCGATGGTGCGGGTTCACGTCGCTGGAGACCCTCCGGCAGGCGTTCGTCGCGCAGTACGGAGTGCCGCCGTCGCAGTACCGGTCGATGTCGACGGCGCTCTCCGCCGGCCCGAAACCCGCTCGCAGCCGTGATGCGGGTGGCCCTTGCCCGGAGTGCCAGGATTCCTGACGCGATGACGGGTCCGCTCCCTCACCTGGCCGCGGCGTGGTCACAGTGAGGGCATGAACCCCTCGCACACCGTCGATCGAGACACGTCCTCGTGGCTGACGCGCCGCTGGCCGACCGCGGTCGGACTGGCCGCCGCGACCGCTGTGCTGCTCACCGTCGCCGACCGGGAGACCGCCGTCACCTGCGTGTGGGTGGCCGCGCTCTGCTACGTCGCGGCGGCCGCGCTGCACCGGCCGTGGATGGCGTGGGTGGCCGTGCCCGCCGGCAGCGTCGTCATCGCCGTCGGGGAGATCGCCGGCACGGGTCGATGGGTGCTGCTGGGCGCCACCGCGGCCGTGCTCGCCGCCGGCGCCCTGATCGTCGGCGGCCCGCGCCGCCAGGTGGTCACGCAGAGCGTCGCCGGCGTCGTGTACGGCGGTCTCGCGCTCGCCGCGTTGACCCTCGACCCGAATGCCGGCCTCGTCGCGGCCGGGCTCGTCCTGGCCGCACACGCGGCGTGGGACGCCCTGCACCACCGCCGCGGGACGGTCGTGTCCCGCTCGCTGGCCGAGGCCTGCATGGCGCTGGACCTGCCGCTCGGACTCGGCCTGGTCGTGCTCGGCCTCGCCGGGTGAAGGTCCCTCACCGCACCACTGTCCTGAATTCGTCCAACGGTGCGGCCCGCGCGGCCGCGCCGATCCCCGAGGAGCTTCGATGACCAACGCTCAAGCGACACCCCGCCGCCGCCGTGGGGTGCTCGGTGTCGCCCTGTCCCTCGCGTTCGCCACGCTCGTGCCGCTCGCCGCGCCGGCGGCCCCGGCCGGCGCGGCACCGCCGGGCGCCGTCGCCGACGCTGAGATCGCCAGGATCCTTGCCACCGACCCGGCCGCGACCCGACTGTCCGCCGATCAGGTCGCCTGGCCCGACGACGGCGTGGTCCTCACCGTCACCGGAGAGGCGGCCGGCAGCTGGTGCGGGACCGGGCGGGCCTGCGTGCACGCCGACGCCAACCGGGCCGGCTACGGGTACGCCTTCTACCGCTGCGGGACCTACCGCCTCCCGGAGTACGGCTTCCCCACCGGCCAGCGCGCCGGCGCCTCCTCCTGGTACAACAACCAGACCGGCGGCGCCAAGATCCGGTTCGAGGACGAGTGGTTCACGCTGACCCCCGTCCTGGCCGGGCACGGGTTCGGCAACATGCCCGGCTACCTGAACGACCGCGCCTACTGGCTGGAACTGCTCTGCTGACGACCTGAACGCACGACCGGCGCGTGACGGTCCATGTCGGACGGTCACGCGCCGCGGTGGTCCCGCGTCGAGGTCAGCCGTTCACGAAGCCGGTTCGACCGGGAGCCAGAGCTCGCAGGTCGCGGTGGTGAAGTCGGCGGCACGGTCGAGGATCGAGACGATGGAAGGGCCCGGCCGCAGGCGCCACGGGTTGGAGGGGAACCACTCGGTGGCGGTCGCCGCCCAGGTCGACTGCAGCGTCTGCGGGAACGGGCCGCTGGTGCGGAACACGGCCCACCGGCCGGCCGCGACCTCGATGGCGTCGAGGTCCTCCGGTACTGCCGATCCCTCCGCGACGGCGACGCCGTGCAGGTAGGTCAGCTCGGTGCCCTCGGCGGCGTCGGGGTCGACGTCGTCGGTGACCTGCAGCAGGCCACCGGGTTCGGTGTCGCTCAGCGCCTTCAGGCGGACGTGCTCCGTCTGCGGCAGGGCGGCGATGTGCGCCTGGATGTGCGGGTTGACGCCGTGGTGGATCAGCGGCACGCGGGCCGCGTGCCCGATGAGCCGGAACGCGGGCCGCTCGACGATGCGGGTGTCCATGGGGTTGCTCCCTTCGACGGTCAGGCGGAACCTGACCTGCGGTTGAGTGCGAAGGGGGCCACCGTCCCGCCGGACGTCGCCGGGCGCGGCGCCGTGCACCGCCCGGAACGCCCGCCCGAACGCCTCGGTCGAGGTGTACCCGTACCGGACGGCGATGCTGAGCAGGTCGTCGCTGCCCTGCACGACGTCGGCCGCGGCGACCGTCATCCGGCGCCGCCGCACGTACTCCGACAGCGGCATCCCCGCCAGCGACGAGAACATCCGCCGCAGGTGGTACTCCGTCGTGCCGGCCGCCGCGGCGAGCCCGGCGACGTCGAGCTCGCCGGTCAGGTGCCGCTCGACGTGGTCCACGAGCCGGTTGAGCGCTGCGATCACAGTGGCCTCCCTTCGACGTCCAGCCTCGCCGCCCGCGGGCCGGTCGCGCCCGACACCTGCGGACCGATCCGATCATCCGGCAGCATCGCCGCCGCGGGACACACCGACACCGCGGCGGCGGTTAAGGTGCGACCCCATGGGCCTGCATTGTGGATACCTCGTCGCCACCGCCGAACCCGCCGCGCTGCTGGAGGAGCTGTCCCGGCACGCGGGCGAGTTCGCGACGGGGGCCGTGGTCGACCGGACCGCCGACGCGGACGCCGACGAGTTCGGACTGCTGCTCGGCGGTGGCGACGGCCGGGCGTTCCTGGTCGACGCGTCCATGATACTGTCCGACGCGGCCGACATGATCATCGAGATGTCAAAGGCGCTGGGCACCGTCGTCGGCGCCGGTGCGGAGACGGTTTCCGGCTCGTACTGGCTGACGGTGGCGCGCGACGGTGACCTCGTCCGGCACGCGTTCATGTCGTTCGCGGGGCTGACCCTCGGCATGGCGATCGGTGAGCCGCTGCCGTGCGAGGAGGAGTTCCCGCTCGTCGACAGCAGCGGCGACGGCGTGTTCGCCGCGATGGCGGAGTTCGGGCTCGACCCGTCCGCGTGGCTGAGCTCCGGGCCGGCGACGGTCGTGGCGTTCGACGCGACCAGGCTCCCGGCGGGCGGGCGCGTCGCCGAGATCCGCCGCGAACACACCGAGCGGCACGGGCGCCCGGACGGCGAGTGGCTGCACGAGCTCGTCGCCGTCGAGGCGAAGCAGTCCCGCCGGGCTGTCAGCGGTTGACGTTGCCGGTGTCGTGAATCCGCGGGGCGGGCTTCTGCCAGCACAATGGTCCGCATGGATGTGCAGCTGACCGTTGTGAGCCTGTTCCCCGACGACGCTGGGGCGCAGGACGAGGCCACCCGGATGTTCGGCGCCGAGCTGTGGCGTGCGGGTGTCGACGCCGTGCCGGTCACCGCGCCGGCGCCGGAGGGGGCGAAGTCCGGTGCCGCGCAGACGATCGGGCAGCTCGCGGTCGCCGGGGTGTTCTCCGCCGCGACCGTCACCGCGATCAGCCAGATCGCGGTCGCGTTCATCAACCGGCACGCCGCGAAACGGATCAGGCTGACCGCCGGCGACGTCGAGCTGGAGATCGACGGCGACCTAGGCCCGGCGCAGCAGGAGGCGCTCGCCAAGGTCGTCGCCGCGCTGGCGGACCGCGGGGCCGCCGGCTGATGGCCCGGCACGCGCTGCTCGTCGGCACCGACGTCTACGACGATCCCGCGCTCACCGAGCTGGCCACCCCGGTCAAGGACGCCGACGCGCTCGCCCGGCTGCCGCGGGGATCCGCGGTGCGGCGGAGGAAGAAGCCCGCGACGGTGCTCGGCCCGGATGCGCCGAGCCCGCCGCGGGGCATGTGGTCAGCTCTTGACGGAGCCTGCCATGAGACCACCGATGAACCAGCGGCCGAGCACGATGTAGACGAGCAGGGTGGGCAGCGACGCGATCAGCGCGCCGGCCATCGAGGCGGCGTAGTCCGGGGACTGGGCGCCGGCGAGGGCGTTGAGCGCGATGGTGATCGGGCCGTTGCGGGTGTTGGACATGAAGATGGCGAACAGGTAGTCGTTCCAGGCCGACGTGAACTGCCAGATCACCGTGACGACGAAGCCGGGTGCGGACAGCGGCAGGATCACCGACCCGAACGTGCGGAGCATGCCGGCGCCGTCGACGCGGCTCGCCTCGATCAGCTCGACGGGCACGGTGGTGGCGTAGTAGTTGCGGAAGATGAGCGTGCAGATGGGGATGCCGTAGACGCAGTGGACGAAGACCAGGGTCGGGATGCCGGGCGGCAGGCCGATGTCGTGGACGATCGAGCGCAGCGGGATCATGACGGCCTGGTACGGGATGAACATGCCGAACAGGATCAGCGTGAACACCACGTCGGCGCCGGGGAAGCGCCAGCGGGACAGCACGAAACCGTTGGCGGCGCCCAGGATCGAGGAGATGACCGCGACAGGGACGGCGAGCTCGAACGTGCGGATGAACGACGGCCGCAGCGACGTCCACGCCTTCTCCCACGACGCGAACGTCCACTCGTGCGGGAGGTTCCACTGGCCGTTGACGCCGATCTCGCGGCCCGACTTCAGGCTGGTCACGATCAGCACGTACGCCGGCATCAGCACGATGACGAGGAAGAGCAGCAGCAGCGCGTACGTGATGACCCGCCCCAGTGGCGAGCGGCGGTTGATCCCGCCGCTCGGCTTGCGGCCAGGGGACGGCACCGTGGCGGCGTCGGCGGCGTCGCGTGGGATGGTGGCGGTCATGAGCGTCGCTCCACGCGGTTGTTGTAGACCAGGTACGGGATGATGACGACCGCGACGAGCAGCAGCAGGATGACCGAGATCGCGGCGGCCTTGGCGTAGTCGCTGGTGAGCAGCGTCTGCCACACGTACACGGCGGGGACCTCGGTGATCCACTGGGCGCCCGACACCGACATGATCAGGTCGAACATCTTCATCGACATGTGCCCGAGGATGATCAGCGCCGACAGTGCGGTCGGGGTGAGCTGCGGGAAGATGACGTGCCGGTAGAGCTGGTAGCCGGAGGCGCCGTCCATCGCGGCGGCCTCGCGCAGCTCGGCGGGGATGCCGCGGAACCCCGACAGGAACAGGGCCATCACGTAGCCCGACAGCTGCCAGATCGCGGGCAGGGCCATCGCGGCCATGCCCCAGTCGGGGTCGGTCCACCACGGGTTCTGCAGGAAGCCCAGGTGCAGGTCGACGAAGATGCGGTTCAGGCCGCCTGCGGCGTCACCCGTGCCGGAGTTCATCAGCCACCGCCACACGACGCCGGACGCGACGAACGACACGGCCATCGGGAACAGGTACACCGCCCGGAAGAACCCCTCGGCGCGCACGCCGCGCTCCAGGAGGAACGCCCACAGCAGGCCCATCAGCAGGGCGCCGAGCATGAAGACGACGGTGAAGACGAGCAGGTTCTTGAGCGAGTGCACGAACCGGTCGTTGATGTCCTCGGTGAAGAGGTCGACGAAGTTCTTCAGCCCGACGAATCCCTTGCTGCCCAACGCGTCGTGCTCGTCGGTCAGCGACAGCTTCGCGGTCCAGCCGATGAGGCCGTACACGAAGACGCCGAGCACGACGAGCGAGGGGGACAGCAGCAGCAGGCCCGGCGCCCACCGGCGCATCCGGGCCGTGTTCTTGGTGGTCAACGTTCTCCAATCACCGACGCGCCGGGGCTTTGAAAAAAGCCCCGGCGCGAAGACACCTACTTGCCGGCGAACTGCTTGGCGGCGGCGACGAGCGCCTTCTGCAGCGAAGCGACGTCACCGTCGCTGGAGAACTTGCCCTGCGCCGAGCCGACCGCACCCTGCCAGCCCTGCGAGCAGGCCGAGCCGTGCGGGCAGGACGGGACCGGGGTGCCCTTGGCCCAGTCGGCGATCGCGGCCTGCTGGTAGGCCGGGTAGTCGGTCGCGACGGAGTCGGTGCGGGCCGGGATGGAGCCCTTCTTCACGTTGAACGCCTTCTGCCCGGCCGCGGAGCCGAGGGTCTTCAGCCAGCACTTGGTGCCTTCGGCGTTCTTGGCGTTCTTCGGCAGCACGAACGAGTCGGCCAGCCACTGGTAGGCGTCGCCGTTGCCCGGGAACACCGAGTAGCTGTAGTCCTTGAAGTTCTTGGCGTCGAGGTCGGCGGCCTCCCAGTCACCCATGAGCTGGAACGCGGCCTTGCCCTCCATGAGCAGCTTCTCCGCGTCGGTCCAGTCGAACGTGTCGCGGTCCTTGTTGCTGTAGGTGAGCAGCTTCTTGTAGTCGTTGATCGCGGTCGTCACGTCCGCGCCGGCCCAGTCGGTCTTGCCGTTCCACAGGCCGTTGAACTTGTCGGCGCCGAGGTCGGAGATGAGCACGGCCTCGAACAGCATCTGCTGCGTCCAGTCCTTGCCCAGCGCGAGCGGCGCCGCGATGCCCTTGGCCTTCAACGTGTCCAGCTGCGTGAAGAACTCGGGCAGCGACTTCGCCGGCGCGGTGATGCCCGCGTTGGCCAGGACGGTCTTGTTGGCCCACAGCACGTTCGCGCGGTGGATGTTCGCCGGCACGGAGTAGATCTTGCCGCCGACGGTGAGACTGTCGACGAGACCCTTCGGGAACGCCGTGGTCAGGCCCCACTCCTTGTACTGGGCGCTGAGGTCCTCGATCTGGCCGGCCTTGATGTAGTCGGACAGCTCGGCGCCGGCGTGCGCCTGGAACGTGTCCGGCGGGTCGCTCTGCTGCAGGCGGGACGCGAGGACCTGCTTGGCGTTGGAGCCGGCACCGCCGGCGACCGCGCCGTTGACGAACTCGTACTGCGAGCAGTCGGTCTTGAACTGCGCGACGAGGCCGTCCAGGCCCGCCTTCTCACCGCCGTCGGCCCACCAGGTGAAGACCTCGACCTTCTTGCTGCCACCACTGCCGTTGCTGCTGCCGTCGCCGTCGTCGGCGCCGCAGCCGCTCACCACGAGGGCGAGGGCGAGGCCGGCGGCGGTGACGAGCGCACGCGTCTTGACGCGCATGTGTCCTCCTGTGCGGGGATTACACGGGGGTGTTGAGAGATGTCGGTGTGTGGTCGAACATGTTTGAGCATGATTGAAAGACCTGCCCGAACCTTCGTCCCGCACAGGCTGTTCTGTCAACTCACGGCAATCAAACTGTGATGTGACGGCACATGGCCCAGACTTTTGACGAGACTTGACGAAACTCGCTACCTCGGCTTCTCATACCCGGACGCGGTCGATCATCGCCACGGACGCGTGACGCCGAAGCGCCGGCCGCGATCCACGCGGACTGATTGAACCGGTGCCGCAGCGGGCAACCACTCTCCTAAGTGGTGTGTCGCGCCTCCCCCGGCGCGGCGCCGATCGGCAACGAATGCGAGGAGCGGTTTTCATGGCTGAGAACACCAAGCAGACCAGCGAGAAGGCGGCCTCCGCGGCGAGCGAGGTCCTGCGCGATCCCGACGCGACCAGCGCGGACAAGCAGGCCGCCGGCAGCGCGCTGTCGCAGAAGGCCCCGAAGTCCGGCTCGCAGAAGTGACGCACCGACGAAGGCCCGGCCGATCCGGCCGGGCCTTCGTCGCGCGAGGGATCTCAGCCGCGTTCGAGCAGCTTCGCCATGCGGGCCTGATCCTCGAGGACCTCGTTGATGCGGGCCTGCACGGTGTCCATCTGGCCGATGGTCTCGCTGGTGACGTGGATGCCGTCGGTGACGGACTGGGCGTTGGTCTGGATGCCGGCGACCTGCTCGGCGACCTTCTGCGTCGCCGTGGCGGTCTCGCGGGCGAGATCCTTGACCTCGCCGGCCACGACCGCGAAGCCCTTGCCGACGTCGCCGGCGCGGGCTGCCTCGATGGTGGCGTTGAGGGCGAGCAGGTTCGTCTGGTCGGCGATCGACGAGATGATCTTGATGACGTCGCCGATCGCGGTCGACGACTCGCTCAGCGCCGTGACGTTCGTGGTCATCTCCGAGGCCCGTGCGACCGCCTCCCGCGCGACCCCGGTCGCGTCCTGGCTGGCGGAGCGCAGCCGGGAGATCGAGTCCAGCAGGTCGCGGGCGTTGGTGGCGGCGGTCTCCTGCGCGCGGCAGATGTCGAGCCGCTGCGACACGAGCTGCTGCACGTTGCGCAGCGCTGACGCCCTGGACTCGCTGAGCTCGATGAACTCGGTGGTGAAGAAGTCCATCGTGCCGATGACCCGGTCACCGATCATGATCGGAAAGCAGATGCCCGACCTGACGCCCGCGCGCTGGGCGGCCGGTGCCCGTACGCAATCCGTCAACTCGGCGAGATCGCGGATGAACACCAGGTCACGGGCCCGCCACGCGCGACCGGACAGGCCGACGCCCTCGGCGAACGTGGCCGCCAGGGTGACCTGGCGGAACTCGTCGCCGGCGGAGCCGGACTCCAGCTGGAAGCGCAGCTCCTGGGTGGCCGGGTCGACCTCCCAGTAGGAGCCGTACGCCCAGCCGAACGCGCTGCGCACCGTGTCCAGCGCGGCCCGGATCACGCTCTGCGAGTCGTGTGCCGAGCCGAGCGCGGCGACGACCGTCGTGACCGCGAGCCGGTCGTCGGCGAGCTGCTGCAACTGGACCGCGTTGCAGGCCTGGGTGCGGGCCTGCTCGGCGATGCGGGCGATCGCGTTCCACTTCTCGGTCCGCGGCCCGTCGACGCGCGGCTCGAGCGGCGAGTAGTACTCGAAGACCGCGATGACCTCGCCGGCCTTGACCACCGGGATCAGCACGGCGGAGACGGCACCCGCCCGGGTCGCCGCCTCGCAGCGCGGGCAGTCCCGGACACCGCGGGTGTCGTCGGCGTAGATCGGCCGGCGGCCCTGGAAGGCCCGACCGACCAGCCCGCCGGTCGCGCCGGCGACCGCCTTCAGCTGCCCGGCGATCGGTCCGGTCTCGAACTCGAGCCGCAGCCCACCGGCCGGCCCCGTCACGGACCCCGCAGCGGAGCCCGGGGACCCGGGCAGCCAGACCGCGCCGTAGAGAAACCCGTGGGAGCCGACCAGCGACTCGACCGTGATCCGCCAGGTCGACGCCTCGTCGGTCGCCCGCTCCAGGGCGGCGACCAGCTGCTCCAGGGCCTCCACGTCCCGGGGGACCGCGGAGCTGGGCTCCTGGACTCGACCACGTGCTCGCAGCAGGCCCAACGTGACCCCTTCGGTCGGTGCGACGGTTGCGCTTCCCACCAATCGACACCGAACCCTGCAACCTTACGGCTTCCGGGCGACCACCGCGTAGATCTGCAGATCCTCGCTGACCGGGCGCTGATCGGTGTCGGGGCGCCAGTCGCCGACCGGGACGATGCCGGGCTCGACGATCTCCAGGCCCGCGAAGTAGCGCTCGAGAGTGGCCCGGGGCCGGGCGCGGACGTCGGTGCGGCCGGCGGCGAACATCTGCTCATACGCGGTGATGCCCTGCTGGGTGCTGAAGTCCATCGTGCCATGGGTGATCACCAGATAGCTGCCGGACGGCACCGCGTCGACCAGGCGCTTGACGATGGCGGCGACCTGCTCGTCGTCGTGGACGAAGTGCAGGGTGGTGATCAGCAGGACGCCGACCGGGCGGGTCAGGTCGAGCGTCTCGAGGAGGCTCGGGTGCTCCAGGATCGAGTCGGGGTCGCGGACGTCGGCCTCGAGGTAGGCGGTCGCGCCGCGCGGGTCGCCCTGCAGCAGCGCCCGGGCGTGCACCATCACGATCGGGTCGTTGTCGACGTAGACCACCCGCGACTCGGGGGCGACCCGCTGCGCGACCTCGTGCGTGTTGTCGGGCGCGGGCAGGCCGGTGCCGAGGTCGAGGAACTGCCGGACGCCGGCCTCGGCCAGGAAGTGCACGACGCGGCGCAGGAACACCCGGTTGGCCCTGGCCAGGGCGACGACGGCCGGGAAGGCGGCGGCGATCGCGTCGCCGGACTCGCGGTCAGCTGCGAAGTGGTCCTTGCCGCCGAGCCAGTAACTGTACCGCCGCGCGGGGTGCGGCACAGTGGTGTCGATCCGGCTCTGCTCGCTGCTGTCCACCGGCGTCCTTTCCAGGCGGCGTGCTGTGTCGTGACCGAACTTAGTGGTTCGTCACAACAACACCAACCACCGCCCGGGCTACTCGCCGATACCGGTCCGGCCCGGATCGGCCAGGGTCTCGTCGATGTCGGCGCTGGTCTTGGCCAGGATCGAGCGGACCTGGTCGCGGGTCAGCTCCCCCGGCGCGTGCCACAGCTCGGCGAAGTCCTTGGCGATCACGCTCTCCACCACGATCCACGCGGCGACCGACGGGTACATCCTGCCGTGGCCGATCATCTCGCGGAACGCGGCGTACGCGGGCTCCGTCTCCAGCCTCGTCCCCGCGACCGCTTCCGAGCGCGCGGGCCAGAGGCCGGTGCTCACGGCGTACCGCTGCTGACTCTGCTTCCCGGTGAGGAACCGCACCCATTCGAAGGCGGCTCCGGGGTGCTTCGCGTCCTTGAGGATCGCCAGGTTGGAGCCGCCGAGGAAGCCGAACCGCCCGGCCTTGCCCGCGGGCAACGGCGCGGTCGCCCAGCCGGCCCGCAGCCCGGGGCGGTCCGGGTCGGCCAGGAAGTCGCCGACGGACTGGGAGTTGTCGATGGTGACGGCGCCGCGGCCGGCGGCGAACGCGGCCGGCACGTCATTGTTGATCATCTTCGCCACCTGCGGGTCGTTGAACCGCGTGACCAGCCGCTGGTAGTAGTGCACGGCGTCGACGGCCGCCGGCTCGGACAGGCGCGACGCGGTGCCGGCCGTGTCCAGCAGGTCCCCGCCCGCGCTCCACACGAACGGTGCCACGTTGTGGATGATGCCGAAGGTGTTCTCGTTGCCGATCGCCAGCGGCGCGACCCCGCCGCCGGCGGCCTGGATCCGCTGCAGGGCCGCCTCCAGCGACTCCCACGTGGCGAACGCCGTGGCCGCGTCCAGACCGGCGGCCTTGAGCACGTCGGTGCGGTAGAACAGCGCCCGCACGTCGACCAGCCACGGCATCGCCGTCGTGTCCGGGGATCCGATGAGATGGCTGGAGCTCCAGCTGGCGGCGGTGAAGGCCGTCTGCCCGCCGACCGCGTCGATCTCGGCCGCCGTGTAGGGGCGCAGCGCCCCCAGCCGGCTGAAGCCGCCGACCCAGGTGGTGCCGAGCTGGGTGACGTCGGGGCCTTCGCCGCTGGCCGACGCGGTGCTCAGCCGGGTGAGCGCGTCCTCCCAGACGACCCGCACGGGGTTGACGGTGATGTTGGGGTGCGCGGCGTGGAACTCCTTGGCCTCCTCGGCGACGGCCTTCTCCTGCAGCGGCCCGCCCGACGGCATGTACCAGAAGTCGATCGTGACGGGCGGCTGGTCCGCGGCGTACCCGACCGTCTCCTTCGCACCGTCACCGCCTCCGGCACACCCGGACATCGCGAGCACGGTGACGGCGGCGACGGCCAGAACCCTGAACACGCCCCGTTCATCGGCAGCACGGTCCTCCACTTGAGCACGGAGCCGGGGGCGGATAGTCGACACAAGTCGTGTCACGGAAATGAGGCTGATCGCGCTGACCTGCGTCACCACGGCTTCCGGTCGGTCGGGGCCATGGCGGCGGGCCGATACCGTCCGTGCGGCTGCGCCTCCGAGCCTGGGGGTGCACCCCGATGCGGAGGCCTTTGCCAGATGAGACACATAACTGTGCTGTTCGTGCTCGCCCTGACCGCGGGCGGCCTGACCGGCTGCACGATCGAGACGCAGGTCGGGACGCCGTCAGCGGGCCGGGTCATCGGCGCACCCACGGCCGATCTCCCGCCGAAGGAGGCGCTGCTGGCGGCGGTGAACACGCTGGGCAGCACCGCGTACACGTTCGAGATCAAGCAGGGCGCGAAGACCGGCGGGGGCAGGATCGACCCCGCGGACCAGGCCGCCACGATGTCCATGGGCGGCCGGGTCGGGACCATCGACATCTCAGTGGCGTACACCGTCATCGCGCCCGAGCTGTGGGTCAAGGCCGACTTCGGCGCGCAGCTCAACAAGGCGTGGGGCGTCGACGCGGCGCACTGGATGCGGGTCGACCGGTCGAAGGTCGGCGCCTCGGCGACGCTGCCGATCGACCCTGCCGGCGCACCACGCCTGGGCATCACCGAGCTGTGCGAGAACGGTCTCGGCGAGGTCGAGCGGACCGATGCCACCCACTACAAGGGCACCATCGACGTGACGGCCGCCGACACCATCCTCGCCCCTCCGGACGACGCGGTGCGCAAGGCCGGCGCGAAGGCCAAGGCGGTCCCGTTCACAGCGACCGTCGACGCCAAGGGCCGGCTGACCGAGTTCGCCGTGGACGGCGACGCGATCGACCCGGAGCTGTCGATCCGGCTGACCTTCGCCGGCTTCGGCTCGGTCCAGCCGGTCACCGAGCCGGCCGGCGCGATCCCCGCCCCGGACTCGGTCTACGAGCTGTTCGAGTGACGCTCCCGCGGCGGGGTGCGGTGGCTCTCGCACCCCGCACGGTTTCCCTGAAATCCTATCTGGTAACTAGCAATTAGTCCACGCCCGCGGCCGTCTTCGTGACGAGCGCGACGGGTCGTTGACCGCCGCCGCGGCCTGCCGCGGGTGCCCGCTCCCCGCCTGCCCGCGACCACCACGTAGGGCGGCAGCACCAGAGCGCTCCCGGTCGCGGGGTCGGAACCCTGCGACCGGGAGCCGGTGAGCCGGGACGCGTCAGGCCCAGTCGCTCGCGGACCAGGCCTGGCCCGACCAGGTGCGGCCGGACCACGTGCGACCCGACCAGGTCCGGCCCGACCACGTGCGGCCGTCCCAGACGGCGCCGGACCACGTGCGGCCCGACCAGGTGCGACCGGCCCAGTTGCCGCCGGACCAGGTGCGGCCCGACCACGTGCGGCCGTTCCACGTGTCGCCGTTCCAGGCGGTGCCCGTCGTGCAGACCTGCGCCCAGCCGGCCGGCGTCCACGCCTGGCCCATGATGTCGACCTCGCCGGTGAGCTCGGTGCCCGTGTCGGGGTCGGCGACGTGCGAGGTGCCGCGCGACGCCTCCAGCGAGCCGAGGCCCGTCGCCGGCAGGTAGCCCTGCGCCGCGGCGGCCGGGGTCGGCGCCTTCACGGCGGCGGCGATGTCGAGCTGGCCCGCGCCCTGGGCGAGCGTGTCACCGGCCGGCATGGCGTCGGCGGTGCCCGTCAGCAGCTTCTTCACCTGGTCAGGGGTGAGCTCGGGGCGCTGCTGCAGCAGCAGCGCGGCGGCGCCGGACACGACCGCGGCGGCCTGCGAGGTGCCGCTGCCACGGAAGTACCGCTGGTCGGGGTCCTCGGGGATGCGTGCCTGCGGGTAGGCGGCGTCGATGAAGGCGTTGGGCACGCGCAGCGACACCACCGACTTGCCGGGCGCGACGAGGTCGGCGTGGCGGGTCGCGGAGCCGCCGGTGCTGAAGTCGGCGACGACGTCGTCGGAGCGGTCCGCGGTGGTCAGCGGGTCGGCGGCGCCGATGGCCAGGACGTTCGGGTTCTGCGCCGGCATCCCCACGCGGGACTCCTGGAGGCCGTCGTTGCCGACGGACACCACGACGACGATGCCCTTCTTCCAGGCCGCCTCCACCGCGTACGACAGCGGGTCGAGGCGCGGGTCCTGGGTCGAGTCGGTGCCGAACGACAGGTTGAGCACCCGGATGTTGAGGCCGGGGTCGTCCTTGTGCGTCACGACCCAGTCGACCGCCGCGATGACCTGCGAGACGTCGACGGCGCCGTCGGCCGCGGCGACCTTCATGTTGACCAGGTGCGCGTCCGGCGCGACCCCGACGAACCGCTTCTTGTCCGCCTCTTTGCCGGCCGCGACCCCGCTGTCGCGGCCGGCGATGATGCCCGCCATGTGGGTGCCGTGCCCGAACGTGTCCAGGTTGCGCAGCGCGGGCGTCTGCGACTCGAACGACAGGTCGGGGCCGTTGACGACCTTCCCCGGCGTGTCGAGACCCGCGACCGGCGCGATCCCGGAGTCGATGACGGCGACGCCGACGCCCTGACCGGTCAGCTTCGCGCCGGACGCGTCGGTGGCCGACCAGACGTCCTGCGCCCCGATCGACTGGGTCAGGCTGTACATCGAGTGCTGGTCCTTGTCGGCGTTCCACTCCTCGCCCTGCAGGCGCACCGCGCCGTCGAGCGTGACCGCCCGTACACCCGGCGCGGCGCTCACCGCGGCGAGCGCGCCCGCGGGAATCGTCGCGGTGAACGCCCCGACCAGGTCGAGGTGCTGTCCCACGGCGCCTCCCACCCGGGCTACGGCGGCCTCCGCTCCGCCGGTCCCGTCATGCCGGACGATCACCGCCATCGACGCCTCGGCGGCGTGCCCCGTGCGGACGGCCGCGGCCGCCGGCCCCACGAGCGGCCCGGCCAGCAGACCGGTCGCCGCGGTCGCGGCAACAGCGGCCCGGATCAGGGAACCTGAACGCATCAAACCTCCATCTGACGGTGCGGTCATTCGATCGTGAGGCCCCCGCGGGCCCGGGGCTGTCGTCCGATCAGCCGGTCCCGTCCCGTTTCGTGGTAACCACCGCCACATCGCCCGACTCAGCACCCTGCTCGCACCCGTCCCGCATCCGAGCCCGTCGTCTGCGAAGCTCCCGGCACCGACGAGGGGTCAGCGTCGCGGTGGTTCGACGACGCGCGGCGGATGCGGGAGGATGACAGGGCGTCACCGGGACGCACCGGGGAGAAGGAGAGGCCCGTTGGGCGAGGACGGCGGCGCGCCGCGCGATGCGCGACTGCTGGCAATGCTCGACGACGACCGGCAGGGCTGGGTGCTCGCCACGGCGGTGCGCGAGGACGGCGAGATCGTCGACTTCGAGATGGTGTACATCAACGACGCCGGCTGCCGGTTCGCGGGCCGGTCCCGCGAGGAGCTGATCGGCCGGCGCTACCGGGAGGTGTGGCCGGAGACCGTGCACGACGGGACGCTGCCGCTCTACCGGGAGGTCGTGGAGACGCGGCAGCCCGTCACCCGCACGGTCTACTACGACCGGCCGAGCGTGACCGGGCACTTCGAGATGCGGGTCAGCCCGTGGGGTGACGGGCTCGGGGTGCGGTTCGTGGACCTGCGGCAGCTGACGGTCGCGCCGCAGTCGACGGGTGGCACCCGGCTGTATGACGTCCTCGACGCCGCCTTCGACGGCTTCACGCTGCTGCGGGCGGTGACCGACGGCAGCGGCGCGATCGTCGACTTCGTCTGCGACTACGTCAACCAGCTCGGCGCGAAGCTCGTCGGCCGCACCGCCGAGGAGGTCATCGGGCACCCGCTCAGCGAGGTGGCACCCGGCAGCTGGGACGACGGCCTGTTCGACCGGTACCGGTCGGTGGCCGAGACCGGCGAGCCGTGGCTGGGGCAGCGGCCGTATCCGCAGGTCGGCCAGGTGTGGGAGGTGAAGATCGCCCGGGCGCGGACCGACGCGGGCACGCCGGCCGTGGCGGTGTCGTTCCGGGAGGTCACCGACCAGGTCGGGCAGCAGCGGCACCTCGCCGCCGTCGCCGCGGAGGCCGAGCGGGCCGCCGCCCGCGCGACGGACGCGGCGGCCCGCGCCACCGCGCTGCAGACGGCGACGACGGCGCTGGTCGCGGCCAGCACGACGGCCGAGGTGTACGCGGCGATCGGCTCGGTGCTGCGCCCGTCGGCGGGCGGCCAGGGCCTCGCGCTCCTGCTGCTGCACGAGCAGCGGCTGCAACTGCGGTTCCACGACGGTTACGAGCCCGACGTCGTCGAGAAGCTGCGGGAGCTGCCGCTGGACCACCCGTATCCGGCGACGGCGGTCGCGCGGACCGGGCAGCCGCTCTACCTGACGTCCCTCGCCCAGTTCCAGGCCGCGCAGCCGGACCCGGCGGCGGCGGTGCCGGCGGGCGAGCGGCAGGCCTGGGCGTTCCTGCCCCTGGCGGTCGGCGGTGAGGTCCTCGGCACGCTCGTCGTCGGCTACCGCAGGCCGCGCGAGTTCGACTACGACGAGCAGGCGACGCTCATGGCTCTCGCCGGCCTCGGCGCCCAGGCGCTGCAGCGGGCGCTGCTCTTCGAGGCGCGCACCACGCTCGCGTCCGCGCTGCAGCGGGCGCTGCTGCCCGCGACGCTGCCGCGCGTGCCGGGGCTGCGCCACGCGGCCAGGTACCTGCCGTGGACCCACGGCGTCGACGTCGGCGGCGACTGGTACGACATCATCGACCTCGGCGAAGGGGCCGTCGGCGTCGTCATCGGCGACGTCGCCGGGCACAGCGCGGCGGCCGCGGCGACGATGGGGCAGGTCCGCAACGCGCTGCGCGCGTACGCCGGCGAGCGGCACAACCCGGCCAGCGTCGTGCACCACGTCAACCGGCTGGTGCTGGACCTGCACCCGGACACCATCGCGACCTGCTGCTACCTGGAGGTGCACCTCGCGGAGGGCACCGTCACCGCCGTCACGGCCGGGCATCCCCCGCCGATGCTGCGGACCGCCGACGGTGTGCACCGGCTGGGGCTGCGGCCCGGCCCGCCGATCGGCGTGACACCTGACGCGGTCTACCTCGACACGACGCTGCTGATCCCGGAGGCGGCGACGCTGCTGCTCTACACCGACGGCCTCGTCGAGGACCGCCGGCACCCGATCGACCAGGGGCTGCGGGAGCTGCGCGCGGCCCTGCACAGCGCGCCGACCCGGGATCCCGGCGGCACCCTTGACCACATCCTCGGCAGCGACGTCGGCCCGCGGCCCCGCACCGACGACGTCGCCGTCCTCTGCCTCACCAGCGACGCCGTGCCGACCGCGCCGCCGACCGCGCGGCGCCGCTTCCGGGGCGAGGCGATCAGCGCGGCGGCGGCCCGCCGCTTCGCCGCCGACATGCTCACCGCGTGGAAGCAGGCACCGATCATCGACGACGCGCTGCTGCTGCTCGACGAGGTGATCACCAACGCGATCCAGCACACCGTCGGTGACGTGACCGTCGAGCTGTGCCTGGACGAGTACCTGCGGGTCACCGTCCACGACACCAGCATCCGCCCGCCGGAGCGCCGGACGTCACCGGCCGGTGCGGACAGCGACAACGGCCGCGGCCTCCACATCATCGAGCACCTGGCGGCCGCGTGGGGTTCCGAGCTCGTCCCGACCGGCGGCAAGCTCGTCTGGTTCGACCTGCCCCGCGTCTGACCGGGATGCCAACCTGGTCACTCAGCGTGTCGGATAGCTGACCCCGTCGGAGCGGCCGGTGACCGTCGCTGGTACCACGGCTGCATGATGCGACGGCTGGCCGCGCTCACGGTGGCGGCGACGATGAGCACAGTGCTGGTCACGGTCGAGCCGGCGGCGGCCGTGCCGCCCGGCGGGTCGGCGGGCACGGACATCTCCCACAACCTGACCTTCAGCGGTGCCCCCGGGTTCGCCAACGACGTCGTGGTGACGAAGTCCGGCACGACCGTGACGATCGACGACATCTATCCGATCAGCGTTTCCGGCGACTGTACGCACCCCGTGCCGGGCGACGACACGGTCGCGCAGTGCACGGTGTCGATGTCGCCCGACATCCACGTCGAGCCGGGCGACTGGAGCGACCGGGTCACGGTGATCGGCGGCGGCTCGGTGCACTGGCTCATCGGTGCCGGCGACGGCAACGACACCGTCGACCTCACCGGCGTGACCGTCTCCGGCTCCAACGTGGCCGCCGGCAACGGCAACGACACCGTCACGTCCAGCACGCACGGCGAGCAGATCGACGGCGGCGCCGGCACCGACACGGTCAGCTACGCACAGCACCCCGGACCCGTCACCGTCGACCTGAGCACCGGCGACGGCGGCCCCGAGCACGACGGTCTCGCCGCCGTCGAGGCGGTCGTCGGCAGTCCCGGCGACGACACGCTCACCGGCGACGCCGGGGCCAACACGCTGAGCGGCGGCGACGGCGACGACCTGATCAGCGGGGGCGGCGGCAACGACACGCTCCTCGGCGGCGACGGCGCCGACACGATGTACGGCGGCACCGGCGTCGACACGGTCAGCTACGGCGACCACGCGGTCCCGGTCACCGCCAGCCTGGACGGCCTGGCCAACGACGGCGCGCCCGGCGAGGGCGACCTCATCGGCTCCGCCGTGGAGAACCTCACCGGCGGCTTCGCCGACGACGTCCTGTACGGCAACGACTCGGCGAACGTCCTGCGCGGCGACCCGAGCGGCAACTGGCTGCCCATCACCGGCGGTGACGACACCATCTACCCGCTCGGCGGCAACGACGTCTCGTACGGCCTCGGCGGCGACGACACGATCACCGACGGCGACGGCGCCGACACCATCTACGGCGGGTACGGCGCCGACGACCTCCACGGCGGCGCCGGCGGCGACACCATCCACGGCGACCAGGGCGCCGACACGCTGTCCGGCGGCTCCGGCTACGACGCCCTCGACGGCGGCGCCGACATCGACTGGTGCCACGCCGACACCGGCGGCGCCAGCAAGACCGCCTGCGAGTTCCCGGGCCAGCTCCCCTGACCTTCCGCGCCGGCCCCGCATCCCGCAGAATTTCCGGGCGGCGGGCACAACCGATCCGGTGGTTGCTGCGATCCAGGAGGTGAGCGGGGAGGGAGCCGGATGCGGGCCGACGAGGAGCACGCCTACGTGCAGTACGTGAGCGACAGGGTGCTCGCGCTGCGCAGGACCGCCTACCATCTGTGCGGGGACTGGCACGAGGCGCACGATCTGGTGCAGGCGACCTGCATCAAGCTGTACCGGCACTGGGGCAGGATCAGCGCCGCGGACTCGCCGGACGCGTATGTGCGGCAGGTGCTCGTGAACGTGTACCTGCAGCAGCGCGGCACGTGGTGGGCGCGCAACGTGCGGCTGTTCACCGACGCCGAGCCCGATCCGGCGCCGGTGGTGCCGGCGCTGGAGCACCGGGTCGACCTGCACGCGGCGCTCGCCAAGCTGGCGCCGGGGCAGCGGGCGGTGCTGGTGCTGCGGTACTGGGAGGGGCTCGACGTCGCGGAGACCGCACGGGTCCTCGGCTGCTCGACCGGCACGGTGAAGAGCCAGACGTCCTACGCCCTCGCGGCGCTGCGCCGCCTCATGCCCGACTACGCCTGGGAGGCGCGGTGAGCGAGCAGCTGTTCCGGTCGGTGCCGCTCGACGAGCCGCCGCTGCCGCCGCAGTACGTCGACACCCTCGTCGCGCGGGGGCGCAGGTCCGTGCGGCGCCGCCGGGTCGCCGCGGTGATCGCCGTCGTGGCCGTGCTCGCCGCCGGTCTCGGGCTGCTGCCGCTCGTGCGGCCGGTCGCCGTCGTGCCGGCCACGCCGGGGGCGACGCCGTCGCTGCCCGACCACATCGCGCCGTACTCGTCGCTGACCAGCACCGTCAGCCGCTCCCCCGGCGGGCGGGCCGTCATGCTGTACCAGTTCGGCAACGGCGAGCTGTTCAACCAGTTCCAGCCGCTCGCGCTCGGCGCCGACCGGGACACCTACCGGCAGCTGGACGCGGCCGAAGGGCGCCGCGGCATCCGGCCCTGGCTGCTGTCGCCGGACGGGACGACCGCCGTCCTCACCGACGACCGGATCGCCGTCGACGCGCTGACCCTCGTCGACCTGCCCACCGGACGCCGGCGGGCGGTCCCGCTGCCCGCGCCGACGGGTGCGGTGCCGCTCGCGTTCTCCCCCGACGGGCGGACCCTGGCGTACTCGGCGGTGCCGATGCCGATGGGCGACCCGTACAGCGACACCCTCGGCGAGTCCCGCCGGACCGGCGTGCTGACCCTGGTGGACCTCCCCACCGGCCGGCACCGCACGCTGAGCGGCGTGACCCCGGTCTTCGCCGCGTCGTTCGCGCCCGACGGGCAGCGGATCGCGGTCCAGACCGGGCCCCAGGTCGAGATCGTCGACCTCGACGGCACGGCGGCGCGGACCGTCGACCTGCCCGTCGAGCACGTCCTCACCATGAACGCCGCCTGGTCGCCGGACGGCCGGCTCCTCGCCGCGACCGGCGCCACGACCTCCAGCGGCGGCGACGGGGTCACGCACTACCACCGGCGGATCGTCTTCGCCGACGCCACCGGGAGCGGGCCGGTGCCGGAGCCGATCGCGGCCGAGGAGATGCTCGGGTGGCGGTCAGGCGACCGGATCGTCGCGCTGGTCTCCGCCGGCGAGGGCCCCGGTGAGCTGCGGGACGTGCCGCTGGGCGGCGGGCTGCCCGGCACGCTGCTGAGCCGGTTCGACGCCGGGCAGAGCTGCGAGTACGGGACGCAGACGTGCCACGCGTACGAGATCCGCATGGCGACCGGGCTGCTGCCGTCGCTGGTGGTGCGCCGCGCCGACCCGGACCGCGGACCGTGGCCCGGATGGTTCACCGTGACCACCGCCGGCGGCAGCGTGTTCCTGGTCGTCGTGGTGTTCCTGCTGTACCGCCGGATCACCCGCCGGCGAGGGGCAGGTGCGTCCCGGGGAGACGCTGAAACGGAATGAGGCCCTCGACCCGGTCGGGGCTCAGCTGGAGCACCTGGTCGGCGTCGACGGCCACCGCGAGGAGCATCGCGGTCGGCGTGGGGTCGACGCCGTCGACGAGCACGACCGGGATCTTCCCCGCGTCGATCATCTCCGCGATCGCCGCCGTCTCGTGCGGGTGCGGCGGCGTCTCGGCGGTGACGGCCAGCACGGTGTGCGCCGGCAGGTGCCGGCGCAGGCCCGCGACGAGCTGAAACCCGATGCCCGTGCCGCCGTCCCGGCAGACGACCGCCACCTCGTGCCGGGTCGCGAGGGTCGCGAGGACGGCGGTGACGTCGCCGAGGTACGCACGGACCTGTGGCCCCTCCAGCGCCACGATCGTCATGGCGGCCTGCGACGCGTCGTCGGCCTGTGCCGCGACCTCGGCCGGCGCGGGGAAGGCGACGGCGGCGCCGATCCAGGCGCGCCGGGCCCGCAGGCTGCTAGCGCCGCTGACCGCGGCGGCGGCGAGCAGGATCAGCCCGATCGCGTAGGAGCCGTTGATGTCGTGCACGATGTTGAGCAGCAGCGCCGGGAAGAGCCCGACCCCGCTGCCGACGGCACCGATCACGCCCGTGATGGTGCCGGCCTGGGCGGGCGGCGCGGTGCGCCCGATGAGCGCCAGCACGCTGCCGAACGCGGTGCCCAGCGCGACCGCGACACCCCCGAGGGCCGGGCCCGCGACCCAGGCGAGGGGCAGCTCGAACGCCAGGATCACCAGCAGCCCGGCGAGGGCGGTGAAGCAGGTGCCGATCACGGCGGTGGGGGCGCGCCGCCGGCACAGCCAGCCGCCGAACGGCCCGGCCACCGCGCCGAGACCGACCGCGCCGGCCGCGAACAGCATGGCCACGGTCCAGCCGACGCCGTACGTGTGGTGCAGGTACGCCGGCAGGTACACGTCGAGGGCGACGAGGCCGCCGCACGAGACGCCGTACCAGACGGAGAGATAGCGGGTGACCGGCCGGCGCACCAGGGCGGGAACGGCCGACCAGGCGCCCCCCGGCCGCCGCCCGGCGGTGGGCCGGTCGCGCAGCACGACGGCGGCCAGCCCGGCGTGGCCGAGCAGCGCACACGTGAGGATCAGCAGGCCGTGCTCCCGGTCGATGGCGACCGTGGCCCGCACGGCGACCCCGGCCGTGGCGGCGAGGCACATGCCCGCGGCGAGAAGGCTCAACGCGGGCGCGCGGCGGCCGGGCGCGACGGCTCGCACGAGGGCGGCCGCGGCGGCGGGCAGGCCCGCACCCCCGACGCCGAGGGCGCACGCCACGACGATCAGCGCCGCGAGCCCGTCGACCACGGCCAGGGCGGCCGCCGCGACGGCCGCGGCGAGGCTCACCGCCGGCAGCACGATCCTGGCACCGAACCGGTCGGTCAGCACCCCCGCCGGGACCCGCA
Organism: Dactylosporangium sp. CA-152071; assembly: GCF_050936335.1. Taxonomy (NCBI): domain Bacteria; kingdom Bacillati; phylum Actinomycetota; class Actinomycetes; order Micromonosporales; family Micromonosporaceae; genus Dactylosporangium; species Dactylosporangium sp. CA-152071. The sequence goes on from NZ_JBNJMZ010000002.1 coordinate 1,981,138, forward strand.
GCAGCACGCCGACGACGAGCGGCACGCTGCCGAGCAGGGCCCAGGCGCCCGCGTCGAGCCCGAAGCGGTAACCGAGCTGCGGGCCGAGCGGGCCGATCAGCATCCACGCCCAGTAATGCAAGATGTAGCCCGTGACGGCCACGGCCAGCGTGACGCCGGCCCTGCGCGCCGGCGCCGCCCTGCCCGGCGGATCGACCCGCCGCATCAGCATCGTGCCATCAGCCCCGCACCCCCACGTAACGCTCGACCGGCCCACCTCGTCTGCTGGACCTCACTCCTCAACGACCTGAGGACGTAGCCGGTTACGCGTGCCCGGGCGAGGTCCCGCGCACGGGTGCACCGCGGCGGCGGTCGTATCCTCGACCCATGATCGGAACGCTGGACGTCGTGGTCCTGGACACCGCCGACCACCGCGGCCTGGCCGCGTTCTACGCCGAGCTCACGGGCTGGGAGCAGACCTACGCCGACGACGACTGGGTGTCGCTGCGCGCGAACGACGGATGGAAGGTCGGCTTCCAGCTCGCCCCCGACCACCGCCCGCCGCTGTGGCCCGGCCAGGAGCGCCCGCAGCAGGCGCACCTGGACCTCCGCGTCCCCGCACTCGAGCCCGCCCTCGAGCGGGTGCTGGCGCTGGGCGGCACCCTGCTGCGCCGCAACGACCGCTGGATCACCGTCGCGGATCCGGCCGGCCACCCGTTCGACCTCTGCTGGCAGCCCGGCAACGACGGCGTGACCCTGCTCGGCCCGGTCGTGGACTGCGCGGATCCGTGGGGCCTCAGCCAGTTCTACACCGCCCTGCTCGGCAAGCCCCTGACCCACAACGACGACGAATTCGCGCAGATCGGCGACAACGGCGACCGCCCCGTCCTCTTCCAGCGCGTCGACGGCTACACCCCGCCGCGCTGGCCGGACCCGGCCCACCCGCAGCAGCTCCACCTCGACGTGCTGGTCGACGACCTGGACGAGGCCGAGGCGGCGACCCTGGCCCTGGGCGCGACCCGGCTCCAGGCCGGCGGCGACACCTTCCGCGTCTTCCTCGACCCGGTCGGCAAGCCCTTCTGCCTCTGCTCCCAGCCCGGCTGACCCACCCCGGCGCCGGCCCGCGGCGCCGCTACGCCACTGCGGGCGGGTCCGCCGCGGCGCGACGGCGGCGGCGGAGCAGGCCGGCGATGCCGTCGACGACGATGAACGCGGCGAGGGTGACGCCGAACGTCGGCAGGGCCCAGCCGATCGCGCCGGTGACCACGATGCCCGCCGCCCCCGTCCTCAAGTCACCAAGAAGACCGACGCCACCGCATCCGCCGCACCGGTCACCGCCGCGCAGGACGCCGCCGACACCGCCGCCGACGGCCAGACCGACGGCACCCCGATCACGCTCGGCATCGCCGGCCTCCTCGCCGGGCTCGCGGGGCTGTTCGCCGCGGTGGTCGCCTACCGCCGCGCGGGCGCCTGATCGAGGCTGCGCAGGATCGCGGCCTCGGCGGCGTCCCACGTCTCGGTGTGGTGCAGCCACGGCGGCGGCGGGGCCGGCTGCGGGCCGAACAGGAACCGGTGCGGCACGATGCCGCGCAGCGCCTCGTGCACGTCGAGCTTGTCGTCGACGAAGTGGGTGATGCCCAGCTCCGCGCAGTGCACGGCCTTCTCGGGCCGCCGCAGGCAGAACCGGAGGTGTTCGCGGGGGATGCCGGTGCGGGCCGCGAACGCGTGATGGTCGAGCCACTGTCGCGTGTGGCGCTGCACCCGCTCGCCGCACTTGGAGACCAGCCACACCTGCTCGAAGCGCGGCACGAGACGGGCGAGGGCCTCCAACGCGCCGGGCACCGCCGGCGTGGCCAGCATCCTGGCGGTGTCGCCGCTGAAGAACTGGGTGTCGCCGCCGCCCGGGGCGGCCCCGCCGATGATGACCCGGCCGATGTCGACGCCGAGCCTGCTGCCTGCTGTGTTCATGTGGTTCAGCGTCGCCGCCGCGGTACTAGCGCGGAACTATTCTTGTCCGCGCGGCTATAGTCTGAGGTTATGGCAGTGTCGCCGGACGCCCTCGCCGCGTTCGCGGTGTTCGCCGAGCACCTCAACTTCACCCGGGCGGCGGAGCGGCTGCGCATCTCCCAGCCCGCGCTGCACGTGAAGATCGGCAAGCTGGCGCGGGAGCTGGACCGGCCGCTGTACCACCGGGTGGGGCGGCGGCTGGTGCTCACGCCCGAAGGTGAGGCGGTGGCCCGGTTCGCCCGCGCGCACGACGAGCGGCTCGCGCAGTTCCTGGCCGAGTTCGCAGGTGCCGCGCCGCGCCGGCCGGTCGTGCTCGCCGCCGGTCAGGGCGCCTACCTGTACCTGCTGGGCGACACGATCCGGGCGGTGCTGGCCGAGGAGCCGACCCGGCTGCGCCTGATCAACTGCGACCACCGGCAGATGCTCGCCGCGGTGCGGACCGGGCAGGCGCACCTCGGGGTGAGCGTGCTGGACGTGCTGCCCGAGGACCTGACCGTGGCGGAGCTGGCGACGTTCCCGCAGATGCTGTTCGTGCCAGAAGGACACCGGCTGGCCCGGCGCAGGAGCGTCGGGCTGCGCGACCTGGACGGCGCCCGCATGGTCGTGCCACCGCAGCACCGGCCGCACCGGGTGCTGCTGGAGCAGGCGCTGCGGGCCGCCAGCGTCGGCTGGACGGTCGCGGTGGAGGCGGAGGGGTGGCCGCTGATCGCGCAGTTCGTCGCGCTCGGCGTGGGGCTGGCGGTCGTCAACGGCTGCGTGCCGCCGCCCGCGGGGGTCGCGGCCCGCCCGGTCCGGGACCTGCCGCCTATCACGTATCACCTGGTCCATCAACCGTCGGCGATGTCAGACCCGCGAATCACCGGTCTTGCGCAGCGCATTCTTGCCCGCGCCTGAAAATTTCACGGATCCGGATTCCTGCAACAAACCTGCACACCAGAACCCTTGTCGTGGAGGAAAGCGCTTTCCTAGTATCGGGTTCCGCCGATGCTTTGACACCCCCGTCGCATCACCCCCACGGAGGCTTCGCATGAGCCCACAGTCCCGAACACCCCGCCGCCTCGCACTCCGGGCCGGCGTGGCCGCGGCCGCCACCGCCATCGTCGGCACCGCGATCGGCGTCGCCCTGTCCACGCCGGAGGCGTCCGCGGCGACCGGCGGCGTCACCGGCTTCGCGACCCAGAACGGCGGGACCACCGGCGGCGCCGGCGGGCAGACGGTCCGGGCCACCACCGGCACCGCCATCCACGCCGCCCTGTGCAACCGCGCCAGCAGCAGCACCCCGATCATCATCCAGGTCGAGGGCACGATCAACCACGGCAACACGACCAAGGTCTCCGGCAGCAGCTGCAACACCGCCGAGGACAAGATCGAGCTCAAGGAGATCAGCAACGTCACCATCATCGGTGTCGGCGGCGGGGCGGTCTTCGACCAGCTCGGCATCCACATCCGCGACTCGAGCAACATCATCATCCAGAACGTGACGGTCAGGAACGTGAAGAAGTCCGGCTCGCCCACGTCCAACGGCGGCGACGCCATCGGCATGGAGAGCACCGTCCGCAACGTCTGGGTCGACCACGTGTCCCTGGAGGCGTCCGGCGGCGAGTCGGCGGGCTACGACGGCCTGTTCGACCTCAAGGACGACGTGCAGTACGTGACGCTGTCCTACAGCACCCTGAAGAACTCCGGCCGTGGCGGCCTCATCGGCTCCAGCGAGAGCGACCGGGGCAACAGCTACATCACGTTCCACCACAACTCGTACACGAACATCGACTCCCGCACGCCGCTGCTGCGCGGCGGCATCGCTCACATCTACAACAACTCCTACGTGAGCCTCAACGAGTCCGGCATCAACTCCCGGGCCGGCGCGCGGGCACGCATCGACAACAACTACTTCAAGAACTCCAAGGACGTCATCGGCACGTTCTACACCAGCGAGGCCGGCTACTGGCAGGTCGCGGGCAACATCTTCGACAACGTGACCTGGTCGCCGAAGGGCACCGACACCAACCCGGCGGGCCCGAACCCGACGTCCAACACCAGCGTCAGCATCCCGTACAGCTTCTCCCTCGACCCGGCCAGCTGCGTGCCGGACGTCGTGAGCCGCACCGCGGGCGCGAACAAGGGCCTGCAGGTCTCCAACGGCAGCTGCACGCCGACCAGCCCGACCGGCGGTCCGACCTCCGCCGGGCCGACCTCGTCGTCGCCGCGGCCGTCCTCCCCCGGCCCGTCCTCGCCGGGACCCACGCAGGGCGGCACGAACCTCAGCATCGGCGCCGGCTCCGACGGCTCCAGCAAGGCCGACGGCACCAGCTACGGCGACGTCCGCGACGGCAGCATGAGCACGTACTGGTCGCCGTCCGGCACGACCGGCTCCATCTCCATCAAGTGGGGCTCGGCCACCGCGATCTCGCGCATCAACATCCGCGAGGCGTCCGGCTCCACCGGCGTCATCCGCAACTGGCGCGTGCTCAACGGTGACACCGGCGCGGTCCTCGCCTCCGGCACCGGCGCGGGCGTCATCACCTTCACCCGCACCTCGCTGAAGAAGGTCACCTTCGAGATCACCAGCGCCACGGGCACCCCGAAGGTCGCCGAGTTCGAGACCTACGCCTGATCCGCGGGCACGGGCGGCGGGGCCGGATCCTCCGGCCCCGCCCGCTCGCGGAAGCGGTCAGAGCAGGCTCAGCTTGAACACCTCGAACGCGGCGGCGAACGTGACGCCGAGGCGGGTGCCCGTCTGCCGGGAGAAGCCCTCCAGGAACTCCTCCGCGTCGAAGTCGCCGGTGCCGAGACCGCGCAGGTAGGCCTCGTGCGCCTCCAGGGACCGCACGCCGAGATCGAACGTGGCGGTCGTGCCGGCGGCGTGCTTGGACAGCGGCGAGTTCGCCGCCCACACCTGCCGCACCCCGCCCCACCGCTCCAGCCCCTCGTCGATCTGCTCCCGGAACACCCACCGGTTCCCCGCGTCGCGCGCGGCGTCGAGGACCGCCCGGCCCGTGACGATGTGGTCCGACATGTTGAGCGCGTCGCCGGCCTCGTCCCAGCTGTCGCGGAAGTTGTTCGTGATGACGATGTCCGGCCGGTGCGTGCGGATCACCCGCGCCAGCTCGCGCCGCAGCGGCACACCGCCCTCCAGGACGCCGTCGGGCAGGCCCAGGAACTCCACCTGCGACACCCCGACGATCTGCGCGGACTCCCGCTGCTCCCGCTCCCGCAGCGGCCCGGCCTCCGCCGGGTCCATCCCGTCGATGCCGGCCTCGCCGCTGGTCAGCAGCACGTACGCCACCTCCTTGCCCTGACCGGTCCAGCGGGCGATCGCGGCGGCGGCGCCGAACTCCAGGTCGTCGGGGTGCGCGACGATCGCGAGGGCCCGCTGCCAGTCCTCGTCGACCGGCTGCAGCGGGTGCGGTGTGGCAGGCGTTTCAGTCATGCCTCCCATCTTGCTGCACGCCGCGCGCCGGTGCCGCCAGGTCCGCCCGGCCCCGGACAGGCCGGTTGAGCACGGCTTCCTCCGGCGGGTTGTCCCGTCGATCCGGACATGTCGATCATGTCGTAGGCTGCGTCCCGGTTGAAGGTCACCGTCCTGGGAGTCCGGCCCGTCAATGAACACCATCCGTCCGTCCGTGGCCCGCGTCGCCACGGCGTGCCGCACGCTGATCGACGCCCGCTGGTTCACCGTCGCCTCGTTCACGGTGATCGTCATCAACGCGGCGGTGCTCGGCCTGGAAACCTACGACGGTGCGCACCGCGCCGCCGCCGGCGTGCTCCGGGTCGTCGAGTACGGCTGCATCGTGTGCTTCGCGGTCGAGCTGCTGGTGCGGTTCGGCGCGCAGTTGCCGGCGCCGCGGGCGTTCTTCCGCGACGCCTGGAACCTCTTCGACCTGTTCATCCTGCTCTCGCCGCTGCTGCCGGGGGTGCGGGAGAACGTGACCGTGCTGCGCATGCTGCGCCTGGCCCGGATCGTGCGGACGTTCCGGCTCTTCCCGAGCCTGCGGGTGATCCTGGTGGGCATCCGGCGCAGCCTGCCCGGCCTCGGCAGCTTCCTGCTCGTCACCGTCCTGCTGCTGTACGGCTACGCCATGCTCGGCTGGATGATGTTCGCCGACGCCAACCCCGCCCGGTACGGCACCGTCGGGCAGGCGATGCTGACCCTGTTCCTGCTGCTGTCCCTCGACGGCATCACCGACACCCTGCAGACCGGCCGCGCCGTCACCGAGTGGGCGGTGCTGTACTACGTCTCCTACATGGTCGCCGCCTGCTTCCTGCTGACCAACCTCCTCGTCGGCGTCGTGCTCAACGCACTGCAGGACGCCCATCAGGAGGAGCGCGACACGGCGAACGCCACCCCCGCGCCTGCCGAAGACCCAGCCGAAGACCCCGCCGAAGACCCCGCCGATGACCCTGTCGGGCGGCCGGGAGACGCGACGGTCGCGGCGCAGCTGGCATCGTTGCGGGCGGCCGTCGACGCCCTCGAGCAGCACCTCGCCCGCCAGGCCGCGACGGATCCGGCCCGACCGGTGCCGCGCCAGCCATCGCCGGTCGGCGACGCATCTGGATGAGACCGTCCCGCGCGGGTCACTCGGCCGGGCGGGTGTAGCGGTGCTTGACCTGCGGCGGGAAGTACTCGGGGTCGCCGGCGGGGCGCAGCTCGACCCGCGGGGTCTGGTAGGCGGCCGGGACGTAGTTGGCGAACTCGCTGTTGAGCCTGCGCAGCTCGGCGCGGATCGCGCCGGCCAGCTGCCCGACTCTTGCGGGGTCGCCGGTCTCGCCCTGCGCGAGCTCCGCCACGACGGACAGGTGCCGCTCCTCGTCGCTGTCGGACAGGACCTGCAGGACGAACTTGCCCGTGACCCAGTCGCTGATGCCGTCGCGTTCCAGGGCGACGGTCACGTTCTCCGGGTAGATGTTGGCGCCGAAGTACGACACGGTGAACAGCGACCGGCCGAAGACCCACACGAACGGCAGCCGCGGGGCGGCGCCGGCGTCCAGGCCCTCCTCCGGGTCGAAGCCCAGGCCGGCGCAGTACGCGAGCATCGCCTCGTGCGACAGCAGGCCGCCCTCGTCGGCGATGTGGTAGCGGACCAGCGGGATCCCGCCGTCGCCGGTGAAGAGCAGCGTGCCCTCGTGGGTCTCGAAGTAGCGGGTCGCCGGGTCGTACTGCACGAGCGTCGGCAGCCGCGGGTCGCCGAACAGCGCGCGGGCGGCGTCGGGGCGGCCGGCGAGGAACCGCCGGATCGCCACGCTCAGCGGCGTCTCCGTGCCCAGGACGCCGGCGTCGGCGGTGCCGTACAGCGAGACCGAGTCCGACAGCGGGTCCGCCATCCCGGCCCTGGCGCCGACGAGCGTGCGCCACTCCTCGCTGAAGACCTCACCGGCGAGCAGCAGCTTGATCGCGTACGCGGGCCAGTCCACGCCCCGCTCCCGGCCGGCGTCCACGACGTTCTTCACGAACGGCGGGTACCCCGCGAGGACCACCTGCTCGAAGTGCGGCCCCAGCTCCTGGACGACCCGCAGGATCTCGTCGACGTTGTTGCCGGGCGTCGCCACCGTGACCGGGTAGCCCTTCGCCGCCAGGTGCCGGCAGGCGGCGGCGGTGTACATGCCGCCGACCCACGACCCGAGCGCGAAGCACACCACGACCAGCGTGCGCCGGCGGTCGGCCCGGAAGCTGCCGACCAGCGCCTGCTCGAACCGGCGGGCGACGACGAGCTCGTCCGGCACGGAGCGCGGCCACACGGTCGGTTGCCCCGACGACCCGGACGACACGGCGACCGTCTCGGCGCCGTCGAGCGTCCCGCCGCGGCACAGCTCCGGCAGCGGATACCGGCGGTGGTAGTCGGCCTTCGTCAGCAGCGGCACCCGCGCGAGGTCGCCCGCCGTGGCGATGCCGGCCGGGTCGACGCCGCGCTCCCGCAGGAACGACCGGTACGCGGGCACGCTCGCGGCGACGTCGTGGAACAGCCGCAGCGCCCGCTCGGCGCCGTCCTCCACCGCCGCCGCGCCCGGTGGTGCCTCGTAGAACTCGCGCAGGCCCGCGAGGACCCGCTGCGCCCTGTCATCCACTGTCCGCACTCCGTCCGCTTCAGGCCCGGCCGATTGTATTGGCGGGCGCGGCGATCTTTGGGCAGACTCGACGCCGTGCGGGCGGCGCGGCGGGGCGGTGTGTACCTCTTGGGTGCGTTGCTGTCCGCGGTCGGCACCGTGCTCGCGCTGCCGCTGCTGTGCGTGCCGCGGCTCGCCCGGTGGTGGGCGGCCTGGCACCGCGACCGCGCCCGGCGGCTGCTCGACCCGGCGTCTGGGGCGCGGCCCACGCTGCGGGCGGCGTGGGCGCACGCGGCGACGGGCCGGACGGCCGGCGCCCTGCTGTGGCTGCCGGTGCACGCGGTCACCGGCGTGGCGTTCGGGCTGCCGGCGCTGCTGTGCGTGGGCAACATCGTGGTCGCGCTGATCGCGACGCCGCTGTGGTGGGCGTTTCCGTTCGTGGAGCGGCCGCGGCTGTTCATCGACGTCCCGGTGACCGGGTGGGCGACGGCGCTGACCCTCGGGCCGCTGCAGATCGTGCTGCTCGCCGCGCTGGCCTTCGTGGCCTTCCCGCCGGTCGCCCGCGCGCACGCCCGGATCTGCGTGGCGGTGCTGGCGCGCCGGGCCGGCGAGGAGCTCGCCGAGCGGGTCGCCGTGCTGACCCGGACCAGGGCGGACGTGCTCGACGCGCACGGCGCGGAGCTGCGCCGGATCGAGCGGGACCTGCACGACGGCACCCAGGCCCGGCTCGTCGCCATCGCGATGCGGCTGGCCGTGGCCCGGCAGGCGTTCGCCGAGTCGCCGCGGGACGAGCAGTTCGTGGAGGGGCTGCTCCGGGACGCGCACGAGGGCACCGAGGAGGCGATGGCCGAGCTGCGTGAGGTGATCCGGTCGGTGTACCCGCCGATCCTCGCCGACCGGGGGCTCGACGGCGCCCTGACCGCCGTGGTCACCCGCTGCGGCGTGCCGACCCGGCTGGAGATCGGTGAGTTCGAGCGGGTCCCGGCGGCCGTGGAGGCCGTCGTGTACTTCGCCGTCGCCGAGGCGCTCACCAACGTCGCCAAGCACAGCGGCGCGACCGCGGCCCGGGTACGGGTCGGCCGCGCCGCGGACCGGCTGTCGGTGGTGGTCACCGACGACGGTGCCGGCGGCGCCGACGAGCGGCGGGGCACCGGACTCGCCGGGATCCGCCGCCGGGTGCTCGCGCTGGACGGCGCCGTCGACGTCGACAGCCCGGCCGGCGGGCCGACGACCGTGACCGTGGAGCTGCCGTGCGGGTGGTGATCGCCGAGGACAACGTGCTGCTGTCCACCGGGCTGGAGCTGCTGCTCGGCCGGGCCGGCTTCCAGATCGCGGCCGTCGCGCAGGACGCGGACGGGTTCCTCGCCGCCGTGCGGGAGCACCGGCCCGACGTGACGATCGTCGACGTCCGGCTGCCGCCGACGTTCCGCGACGAAGGAATCCGGGCCGCCCTGCAGGCCCGGCGGGAGCACCCCGGGCTGCCGGTGCTGGTGCTGTCGCAGTACGTGGAGCAGCAGTACGCCGCGGAGCTGCTCGCCACCGCCGGCGGTGGGGTCGGCTACCTCCTCAAGGACCGGGTCAGCCGGGTCGACGGGTTCGTCGACGCGCTGCGCCGGGTCGCCGACGGCGGCAGCGCGATGGACCCCGAGGTCATCGCCCAGCTGGTGCAGCGCGCCGGCGACCCGCTCGCCGCCCTCACGCCCCGCGAACGCGAGGTGCTCGGGCTGATGGCGCAGGGCCTCGACAACACCGCCATCGGCGCCCGGCTCGTCATCACGGACAACGCCGTGCACAAGCACATCGGCAACATCTTCGCCAAACTCGGCCTCGCCGTCACCGACAGCGGCCACCGCCGCGTCCTGGCCGTCCTCGCCTACCTCAACGCCGCCGGCCGCTGAGCGACGACGGCCGAGGCCTTCGCTCGCGAGCGGCGACGGCCGAGGCGTTCACGAGCGGGCGCCGATCGCGTCGACCGGCGCCGGCCGCATCGCGATCCGGGTCGCCGTCATGATCGCCGCCCAGCCGAGCAGCGCCGCGACGGCCACGATCCCGGCGTACATCGGCGGCGGCACCGACGGGATCGGCGTCCTGGTCAGCGCGAAGCTCGTGCCGACCAGCGACGGGAGCGCGGCCAGCGACCCGATGACCACGGCGGCCACGACGACGATCCTCGTCTCGCCGCGCATCATCGCGCGCACCTGCCCGGGGCTCGCGCCGACCAGCCGCAGCAGCGCGAACTCGCGGAAGCGCGCGGCGGTCGCCATCACCAGCGTGTTCACCACCGCGATCGCGAGGTAGCCGAGGAGCACCGCGTTGAGGACGAGGCCGACCACCGACTCGCCGGCGGTGGCGTCCTGTTGCGCGGCCACGAACGAGTCCCGGTCGCTGACCCGGACCGTCGGTAGGTCCCGGACGGCGGACCGCAGCGCGTCACCGACCGCCCGGGCGTCGGTGCCCGGCGCCGCCGCGACCAGCACCGCGAAGTCCAGCCGGTCCGTGGTGTGCGCCAGGACGAGGTCGTGCGGCAGGGTGACGTCGCCGAGGCCGAGGCCGCGCTCGTAGATCGCCACGACCGTCGGGGTGACCGGCGTGCCGTCGCCGAGCCGGAGGTCGACGGTGCCGCCGAGCGTCGCGCCGAGGGTGCCCGCGGCGATACGGCTCAACGCCACCGTGTCGCCCCGCAGGTCCGCGACGTCGCCCTCGAGCACGCCGAGGTCCAGGGTCGCCGCGAGCCGGTCGCCGGTGACCCCTTGCGTGGCGTAGCTGCGGATCTGCCGGTCGTCGCCGGAGCCGAAGAGGGCGAGGGTCCGCGTGCGCACGAGCGGGGTCACCGCCGCGACGCCCGGCACGTCCCGCAGCGAGTCGGCGACCTCGGGCGACACCCCCGCGGAGGTCGCGGTGACGACGTAGCCGGCGCGCAGCCCGTCACCGGCCTGCTCCAGGGCGGCCGCGCCCGCGGTCGTGCCGCTGAAGAGCTGCCCGGCCGCGAGGGTGACGCCGATGATCAGCGGGGTGGTCGCCGCGGCGAGCCGCCGGGAGTTGGCGCGGGCGTTGGCGGTCGCGAGGAACCCGCTGACGCCCGACCCGCGGTGCAGCCAGGGGCTCAGGACGCGGACGGCGCCGGTGAGCAGCCGCGGCCCGAGCAGCCCGACGGCGAAGACGAGCAGGAACGCCGAGAACGCGGCGCCCTCGGCGGCGCCCTCGCCGGGCACCCGCAGCGGCGGCACGATCGCCATGGCGAGGCCTGCGGGGACGAGCAGCAGGCCGGCGGCCAACCGGATCCGGCCGAGTCTCGCCGGCTCCGCGGCGGCCTCGCCGAGCGCGTCGACCGGCCTGAGCCTGGCCGCGCGCCGGGCCGCGATCCAGCCGCCGAGGCGGGCACCGATCAGGCACAGCACCGTCGCGGCCAGCAGCGGCAGCGGGCCGATCGACAGCTCGAAGTCGTCCGGCACCGCACCGGCGAGGGCGAAGACGCCGCGCAGGAGGAAGGCGAGCCCGATGCCCGGGACCACGCCGAGCACCGCGCCGAGCGCGCCCACCAGCACGGTCTCCGCGGCGATCATGCGCAGCACCTGTTTCGGGGTGGCGCCGATCGCCCGCAGGAGGGCCAGTTCCCGCAGCCGCTGCCGTACGGACAGCGCGAGGGTGCTCCCGACGACGACCATGATCACCACGACCATGCTGCCGCCGAAGGCGAACGACAGTTCGGTGATGAACGACCGCGTCGCGCCGACGTCGAGGAACTCGGCCTCGCCGCGGTCCCTCCCCGCGTAGACGACCACATCCGGGACCGCGTCCTTGACGGCGCGAGCGAGGTCGTCGACGCCGGGAGCGGCCAGCACGCCGATCACGGCCACCCGGTCCGGCCGGCCGGTCAGCTCCATGGCCCGCTCGTCGGTGAAGTACACCGCGGGCCGCCGGCTCCCCGGCGGCACCGCGACGCCGGTCACCCGGTAGGTGGTCGTGTTCGAGCCGACCGCGAGCCGGACGTCCGCGCCGGCGGCGACGCCGGCCCGCTCGGCCAGCGCTGCGTCCAGCACCACGTCCCGCGGCCCGGCCGGCGGCCGCCCGGCGCTGATCGTGACCGGGCCGAGCACGGCGGATCCCCAGCCGTGCCCCAGCACGGGCCGCCCACCCGCCCCGTCGGCCGTCCCATCGGCCGTCACGAGGCTCACCGGGACGCTCACGTCGGCGATCGCCGCCCGTACACCTGGAACCCGCGCGACCTCAGCGACCTTGGCGGCCGGCAGGGTGGCCCGCTCAGCGAACCGCGGGTCGACGTCGTCGGCCATCGGCAGCGCCTGCGGGGCACCCACCACGAGGTCGGCGGCCCGGTAGCGTTCGGTGGGAGCCCCCGAGCGCTCGCTGCTCTCCAGCAGGATCCCGCACGCCGTGATCACCGCCGAACCGAACACCACCGCCACGAACGCGGCCACGAACCCGCCCTTGCGGTCCCTGATGGTGCTCCCTGCCAGCCACACAGCCAGCCACAGCATTCGCCGTTTCACGCGTCCCCCAGGTGGGTCAGCCGCTGCGCGATCCGCTCCGCGGACGGCCGGTGCAGCTCGCCGGCCAGCCTCCCGTCGGCGAGGAACACGACGGTGTCGGCCCGCGCCGCGGCGACCGGGTCGTGCGTGACCATCAGCACCGTCTGGCCGAGCTCGTCGACGATCCTCCTGAGCAGATCCAGGACCTGGCGGCCGCTGCGGCTGTCCAGCGCGCCGGTCGGCTCGTCGGCGCACACCAGATCCGGCCCGGTGATCAGCGCCCGGGCGACCGCCACCCGCTGCTGCTGGCCGCCGGAGAGGCTGCCCGGCCGCCGGTCGTGGTGCTCGGCGAGCCCGACCGCGGCGAGGACGCCCGCCAGCCGCCCGCGGTCGACCGGCTTCCCGGCCAGCCGCAGCGGCAGCGTGACGTTGTCCGCCACGCTCAGCGCGCCGAGCAGGTTGTACGCCTGGAACACGAACCCGATCCGGTCCCGCCGCAGCTGCGTCAGCTCGGTCTCGGACCGGCCGGACAGCTCCGTGTCGCCCAGCAGCACCCGCCCCGACGTCGGGCGGTCCAGCCCCGCCGCGCAGTTGAGCAGCGTGCTCTTGCCGGACCCGGACGGCCCCATGACCGCGGTGAACGTCCCGCGCGCGAACCCGGCCGTCACCCCGTCGAGCGCGCGCACCGCGTGCTTGCCCGACCCGTACGCCTTCGACACCGCATCGAGGCGCACCGCACAGTTGGATCTCATGCCGTCCGAGGCTAGGCACGGCGGCGACCAGGACCGATACCCCGCGCCACCGCATCCGTGGTACAGCGGGCTGTAGTGCCGCTGAGGCGTGAGTCGGGTGACATCGTCCGCGGCGGGGGTCGGCTCGTAAGGTGATGGGATGTCTGGAAGTGGTCTTCACCAGAAGCTGGCGGAGGCGCGGTCGGGGATCCTGCTGTTCAGCCTGACACCGCCGCGGCGCAGCGAGAGCGATGAACGGGTCAAGGAGATCGCCGCGGTGACGCTCGACCGGCTCGCCGGGCTCGACGTCGACGGCCTCATCCTGTACGACATCGACGACGAGTCGGACCGCAACCCCGACGAGCGGCCGTTCCCGTACCTGCCGACGATGGACCCGGCCGTGTTCCACGCGCAGCACCTCGGCGGCTGGGACAAGCCGACGATCATCTACCGCTGCGTCGGCAAGTACCACGAGGACGACCTCGCCGACTGGCTGCGGCACGCCGACCCGAGCCGGGTCCTCAGCGTCTTCGTCGGCGCGTCGTCGGGCGACAAGTCGGTGCGCACCGACATGCGCCGCGCCCAGGCCGTTCGGCAGGAGGTCCGTCCCGACCTGCCGCTGGGTGCGGTGGTCATCGGCGAGCGGCACACCCGCGGCGGCGACGAGCACCTGCGCATGCTGGCCAAGCAGGAGCGCGGCTGCTCGTTCTTCGTCTCGCAGGTCGTGTACCACGTGAACGACACCAAGAACCTGCTCTCCGACTACTTCTACGCGTGCCAGGAACGGGGGACGGCGCCGCGGACCGTCGTCTTCACGCTGTCGCTGTGCGGGTCGCTCAAGACGCTCGAGTTCGTCCGCTGGCTGGGCGTCGACGTGCCCCGCTGGCTGCAGAACTCGATCCGCTACTCCGACGACCCGCTCGCCGAGTCCTACCGGCAGGCCATGGCGATCGCCCGGGACCTCGCCGACTTCTGCGAGCACCTCGGCATGCCGTACGGCTTCAACGTCGAGAGCGTCTCGATCCGCCGCGCCGAGATCGAGGCCACCATCCGGCTGGCGGCCGACGTCGCGGCGCTGCTGCGGGAGCGCCGTTGACCGCTGAAGGCGACGGGCAGCGCCTCGCCGGCGGGTTCGACAACGGCGCGGTCCGCGTGGGCGACACCGTCCGGCGGGCCGCGGGGGCGTGGACGCCGGCCGTACACCTGCTGCTGCGGCATCTGGAGTCCGCCGGGTTCGACCGTGCGCCACGCGCGCTCGGCGTCGACGACCAGGGCCGAGAGGTGCTGTCGTTCCTGCCCGGCACGGTCGTCGGCGCGCAGCGGCCGTGGCCGGACTGGGTGCACAGCGACGACGCGCTGCGCCAGGTGGCCACCTGGCTGCGCGACTACCACGCCGCCGTCGCGACGTTCGTGCCGCCGGACGGCGCGGTCTGGCGCGACGGGAGCGTCTGGCGGCCCGGGCTCGTCATCGCGCACAACGACGCCGCGCCGTACAACGCGGTCTGGTCCGGCGGGCGGCTGGCCGGGTTCTTCGACTGGGACCTCGCCGCGCCCGCCACGGTCGAGGAGGACCTGGCGTCGGTCGCGTTCGGGTGGGTGCCGCTGCACGCGCGGCACGTGGTGGCGGCGGAGGGGTTCACGGCGTTCGCCGACCGGCCGCGCCGGCTGCGGCTGTTCCTCGACGCGTACGGGTGGCCCGGCCCGGCCGGCGACTTCGTCGGCGTCGTGCGCCGGCGGGTCCTCGCCATGGCGACGGAGGTCCGTCGCGCCGCGGCGGCCGGCGACGCCACGTTCGTGCGGATGCTGGCACACGGCACCGACGCGACGCTTGAGACGGCGGCCGCCGAGCTCGCCGCGTTCTGATACTGGTTCTAGACCGTCAGGAGCCGGTCCAGCAGCTGGTGGTACCGCAGGACCGTGTCGCGCATGCCCTCGGTGCTGTCCGAGGACCGGGCGCCGGCGCGTTCGAGCTGGTCCTCGCGCTCGTGGACGCTGGCGGACAGGGCCTGCATCGCCTCGTCGACCAGCTGGCGCGCCTCGGTGACGCTGCCGCGGGGGTCCTCGACGAAGTGGGTCTGCACGTCGTGCCAGCGGTGCCGGAACTCGTCGGCCTTGCCGGTGTCCCAGATGCTCAGGTCGCGGACGCCTTCCGGCGCGGCGGCGGTGGTGGTCTGCGGCGCTGCCGGCTCGCCCGCGCTCGTGGTGGTCGTCTGCGGCGCGGCCGGCTCGCCCGCGCTCGTGGTGGTCGTTGGTGGCGGCGTCGCGGGCGGCGTCTGGAACGCCCCGGGTGGCTGCGGCGCCTGGCCCCCACCGACGGGAGCGTTGTCGTCTCGGATCACGGTCGCGCCTCCTTGCATCCCTGCGTCTCAGCGGTTCCCTGTGGTTCCCTGTGTCTCAGCCGTGCCTGTGTCTCAGCCGTGCCTTTGTCTCAGCCGTGCCCGGGGATCGGCCGGCCGCCGCCCGAGGGGTCGCCGAGCAGCTCGGCGAACAGCAGGCGGTAGTGCATCAGCGCCTGGCGGAGCTGCTCCGTCGACGCCTGCCCACGCTCGTTCACCTGATTGATCTCGTGGGCCTCGCGGTAGTGGCCGAGCGTCTCGGCGTGGTCGACGCTGAGGTCCTGGACCCGGACGTCGAAGTCCCCGGTCGGGTATCCGCGCTCGTGCATCACCTTCGTCACCAGGTCGTCGGCCTCGCGGGTGGCCGCCTCCGGCTCCTCCACGAAGTGGGCCTGCATGCGCTCCCATTGCTCCGCGTACCGCTGCCGCTGCTGAGGATCGAGCTCCCTGAGTTCCAGCTCGTCGTGGCGGCGCTGGCGCTGCTGCAGGTCGCGCTCGGCCGCGCGGCGGCTCGACTGCTCGCCGATCGCCCGGTCGTACTCGGGCCCGAACTGCTGCTTGAGCTCATTGGTGCGACGGTGCCGGCTGTAGCTGACCGCGATGAGCGCGATGACGAGCACGACGATGATGGCGACGAGCAGGACTGCGGTTGAGGACATCACGAATCCCTTCCGAGGTAGCCACGTCCGACGCTACTGCGACGCGGGACGGCTCGGCCTCACCCTCTCGCCGGCGGCTTGTGTGGGCCCGGCCTGGGCGGGTAGTGCGCCGGCATGAAGGCTCACTCTGATGCCTGGAGGTCGGCGGTCACCGTCGTCCAGGAGGCGACACCGCCGTGGATCCCGGCCGACGCGCACGAGATGACTGTCATGGTGGAGTTCCCGCCGGGAGACCCCGGCACGCCCCCGCACCGGCACCCCGGGCCCGCGTTCGGTTTCGTCCTCGAGGGCGAGATGCTGTTCGAGCTGCAGGGCTCGCCGCCGCGGGTGGTCAAGGCCGGGGAGGCGTTCTGGGAGCCGGGCGGCGACGTCATCCACTTCCGGGACGGCAACAACCGCGACGACGTCCCGCTCCGCTTCATCGTCACCATGTTCTGCGCCCCCGGCGAGCCGATGCTGACGCTCGTCGACGAGGCCGAGCTCCGAACGCTGTCCAGGGAGTCCCAGCTCTGAACGCCTTGTAGGAACGCCTTGTAGGGAGGACATCATGCACATCGCTGTGATCGGCGGCACCGGCCGCATCGGCTCACGGGTCGTCGACATCCTCACCTCGCGTGGCCACCGGGCCGTGCCGCACGCCCTGTCCACCGGTCTCGACCTGTTCACCGGCCGGGGCGTCACCGAAGGCCTGCGCGGCGCCGACGTCGTGATCAACGTGACCAGCTCGCCGACGTTCGACGACAGGGCGGCGGCGTTCTTCCGCACCACGATGGACAACCTGCTGCGGGCGGCCGTCGCCGAGGACGTCGGCCACACGGTCCTGCTGTCGATCGTCGGCATCGACCGCGTGCCCAACCTCGCCTACTACCGGGCGAAGATCACGCAGGAGGACATCCTGAAGTCCGCCCCGGTGCCGTACTCCATCATCCGCGCCACCCAGTTCTTCGAGTTCATCGACACGGTGATGTCGTGGACCTCCGACGAGCACGCCGTGCGCCTGCCGGCCACCCCGATCCAGCCGATCGCCGCCGACGACGTGGCCCGCGCCGTCGCCGACGTCAGCGTCGGAGCGCCGTTGCGGGGCACCCGGGAGGTCGCCGGCCCCGACGTCTTCTCCCTCGACGCGCTGGGCCGTCTCGCCCTCGCCGCCCACCACGACCCTCGCCCGGTCATCACGGACAGTTCGGCGGGCCTGTTCGCCGCCGTCCCGGGCGACGCCCTCATCCCCCGCCCCGGCGTCGTCATCGCCCCGACCCGCTTCGAGGACTGGTCCGCCCGCGTACCTGTCCGCTGAACCGCTGCCAGAACACCGCGTCCAGCTCCCGCTCGACCACCGCGCGCGCTTCCACCGGCACGCGCACGAGGTCGACGGCCTCAGCGACGCGCCCCTGCCGGACGAGCCGGACCGCCACCCGCGTGCCGGTCTCGTCCGGTCAGGCCGCGGGCTCGCCGAGGAACTGGGCGAGGCGGGCGTAGCTGTCGCCGCCGTGGCCCGCGGCGACGGCTCGGTCGACGATGCGCTGGACGGCGCGCAGCGGGGCGGCGTCGATGCCGCGGGCCGTGGCGGCGTCGGCGACGTGGGCCATCGCGGAGCCGGCGGACGCGATGCTGGAGATGTCGGCGGGGAAGCGGCCCTCGGTCAGCTGGTCGGCGAAGCGGTCGGCCATGCCGGGCAGCATGGCGCCGATGCCCCTGGCGAAGCGCGCGAACGCGGCCGGCTCGATGCCCTCCGCCATGGCCAGCGCGAACGCGTGCGCGAGCCCGCCGACCGACATGGCGAACACGTCGAGCAGCGCCATCTCGTAGGCCGCCGCCACGCCGGCGTCCTCACCGAGGTGGACACCCGTCCCGCCGAAGGCTTCCAGGGTGCGGCGGTTTCGCTCGTAAGAGCGGCGGGCGCCACTGTAGAGCACCGTCGCGGCGGGTGTCCCGATCGTCGGCGCCGGCGTGAGGATCGCCCCGTCGAGGTAGTCGATGCCGTGCTGCCCGGCCCAGTCCGCCATGGCGCGCGCCTGCGCTGCGGGTCCGCTGCTCAGGTTGACGAGGGTGCCCCCGAAGCGGTCCCGTACGGGCGCCACACACGCCCGGACGGCGGAGTAGTCGAGCAGGCATGCGACGGTGACCCTGGCCCCGGCCACCGCGTCGCCGGCCGACGGCGCGAGCACCGCACCCTGCTCGACGAGCGGCGCCGCGCGCTGCGGCGTCCGGTTCCAGACCACTGTGGAGCGGCCGGCGGCGAGCGCCGCCGCGGCGAGCGCCCGGCCCATCGGACCGAGCCCGAGAATCGCGATGTCGGTGTCTGTCACGCCGCCGACCGTAAACGTTCACGTTGACGTGAAGGTCAAGTCCTGATGCAGTGCAGGGCATGCGGATCAGCGAGCTCGCCCGCCGGACCGGCACCACGCCGAGAGCCCTGCGCTACTACGAGGAGCAGGGCCTGCTGCACCCCACCCGCCGCGCGAGCGGCTACCGCGACTACGACCGGCGGGCGATCCACACCGTCGGGCACATCCAGCTCCTGCTCTCCGCCGGCCTGGGCACGACCGTGATCGCCGAGATCCTGCCCTGCGTCCCGGACGACACGACCGTGCTCGCTCCAACCTGCCCTGAGCTGCTCGACGGGCTCGCCGAGGAGCGCGCCCGGATCACCCGGTCCATCGAGAAGCTCGCCGCCGCCCGCGCCATCCTGGACCGCCTGATCCAGGGCCCCTGACGGGTGCGTGCGGCGCGATCGGGGACTGTCGCGCGTGAGGGGCCGTCCTCTACGTTGGTCCGTGATGGAACTGATCCTCAAGGCGATCGACGTGGACGGCCGGCATGCGTGGCGGTGGCTGTTGACCGACGCCGCCGGCAACGTGCTCGGCGATCACACCGTCAGGGTCGACCGGTCGGCCTGGCAGGCCGCCGGAATGGACGACCTGCACCGGTTGGTGCGCCACGGGAGCGGGGGCGGGTCCGCGGTCCTCGACGGGTTCGGGGAGTGGCTGGGCCGGGAGGTGCTCGGGGAAGGCATCGGCCGGGCGATCGTGGCCGCGCGGCCCGCCACCGTGTGGGTCGAGGCGGCGCCGCCGGTCGATCCAGGGCCGCTCGAGTTGGCGCACGTCGCCGGTGTACCGCTGGCCGCCCGCGGCGACATCGCGCTGGTCTTCCGGGCAGCGGGCGCCGGGCAGGACAAGCGGCCGGTCGGGGCGCGGCTGCGGATGCTGGCGGTGTTCGGCCAGCCGACCGCGACCACGGCGCTCGCGCTGCGGCACGAGCGGTTCGCGCTGAGCCGGCTCGTCCGCCGGCTGGCGGCGCACGAGCGCAAGGCGATCGACCTGGAGGTGCTGCAGTACGGCGCGACCCGCCAGGAGCTGATCAACAAGATGTGGCTGCGCCAGGGGCCGGACGTCCTGCACATCTCGGCGCACGGCACCGCGGGCGGCCTGGTGCTGGAGTCCGAGACCGGCGGCCGTGACCTCGTCGGCACCGACGATCTCGTCGAGCTGCTGCGCCCGGGCAAGAACCAGCTGAAGCTGGTGGTGCTGTCGGCCTGCGAGTCGGGCGCCGGCCTGGCGGAGGCGGCGGCCTGGGCCGGCCTGGCCGGTGGCCCGGACGACCCGGACGGTGGCCCTTCCGGCCGGGACCTCGCCGGGTGGGGTCTGCCGGGTCCGGGGCCCGGCGGCCTGGAGCGCGGCCCGGTCCGGTGGGCCGGCAGCAGCCTGGCGCACGTGATCGCGCGCGAGCTCGGCGCCGCGGTGCTGGCCATGCGGTTCCCGGTGAGCGACGAGTACGCCATCGCGCTGGCCCGCGAGGTGTACACCGGGCTGTTCACGTTCGAGCTGCCCGTGGCCGCCGCGGTCGCCCGGGCGGTGCCGGCGGCGGGCACGACGCCGACGCCCGACCGGCCCGCGATCTCGATCGCCGTCCCGACGCTGCACGGCGCGGCGACCGCCACGCTGCCGCTGGTGCCGCCGGCCGCCGGGCCCGTGCTCGACCCGGCGCAGGCGCCGATGGCGGGGTTCCCGGCCGAGCCGGAGTCCTTCGTGGGCCGCACCGCGGTGCTGATCTCCGCCGGCCGGGCCCTGTCCGCGGGCAGCGGGTTCACGACGGTGCTGCTCGACGGCGAAGCGGGCGTCGGCAAGACCGCGTGCGCCCTGGAGCTCGCCTACGGCCGCCACGACACGTTCGCCGCCTCCGCGTACTGGGCCGCGCCGCCGCCGGACGGGTTCGCCGGCGCGCTCCTCGGCCTGGCCCGGTCGCTGGAGCGCCAGCTGCAGCCGTACGGGTTCGCCATGGCCGAGGCGGTCGAGTCGGTCGCCGGCCTGCACGCGTTCCTGCCGCAGCTGGCCAAGCTCCTCGCGGACCGTGGCCTGCTGATCGTGCTGGACGGCCTGGAGAGCCTGCTCACCCCGGAAGGCCGCTGGCGCGACCCGCGCTGGGCGGACCTGATCGGCGCGCTCACCGGGCACCGCGGCGAGTCGCGGGCGATCCTGACCAGCCGGGTCGCCCCGGTCGATCTCCAGCGTCCCGACGTGTGCCGGCACCGGCTCCTGGGCCTCGACCTGATCGAGTCGCTGCAGCTGATGCGCGAGCTGCCCGGCCTGAGCGGGCTGCTGCCGGCCCGCTCAGGCGAGCACCGGTCCGGGCAGGCGGGTCCCGGCGGCGACCGGGCCCGGTGCCGCAGGATCCTTGACACCACGCGTGGCATCCCGCAGCTGATCATGCAGGCCGAGGCGAAGCTCGCCATCGGCGTCCCCGCCGGCCCCTGGGAACCCATCGCGCCGCCGCCCGACGAGCCGGAGCCGGCCCCACCATGGATGCCGCCCGTGGAGCCACCGCCGGCGCAGCCCCGCACCTACACACCGCCGCCCGTAGACCCGCCGCCGACCTCAGACCCGCCGCCGCACACAAACACACCGCCGTACACGAGCACGCCACCGCAGACGAGCCCGCCGCCGTACACGAGCACGCCGCCGTACGGGTACGCGCTGCCGTTGCCGGACGAGGCGCCGCCGATGCCCGCGGCGCCGCAGTCACCGGCCGCGCCGCCGGCCGCGTTGATCGATGCCGTCGTCGCGGCCCGTACCGGCGCGATCGCGGGCATGCAGGTCGCGCCCGCTGCCCGCAGCCGCCTCGAACGGACGATCCGCAGCACGGCGGGCGTCGCCGACCGCGAGCAGACCCTGGCGGTCGGCCGGCTGCCGGTCGGCGCGGGGCTGCTCCTCACCGACGCGGCGCTGTACTGGCTGGACAAGGACCGCGGCTCGGTGGTGATCGCGGTCCCCTATCGGGCGTTCCCCGGGCGCACGTTCCGCTCCGTCGCCAGCATCGCCGGGGCGCCACCCACCCACGTCGACCTCGGCGACGGCATCCCCCGCTCGGCCGGCGGCGCGGCGGCCGACCTGATGGACCTGCTGAGCGCCATGCAGGCGGAGCTGCGCGCCACGTCCTGACGCCGCCCGGCGCCGCGTCACCCGACCGGCAGCGGCGCCCCGCAGTTGGTGCAGAACCTGCCGGTGTCGTTGACCTGTCCGCACCGGGCGCAGCCGTTCGCGGGCGGCTGGCCGGGCGCTGCCGGTGCGGGCGGCGGCAGGGCCTTGCGGTGCTCGACGCTGCGTTCGATCACCCTGATCGCGTCGTTGTCGATGCGCGCGGCCTGGACCACGCCCCACACCTGCGTGAGGATCACCGGCCAGAACACGAACGCCGTGATCAGCGTCGGCAGCGCCTGCTGGCCGAGCACCCCCACGCCGGCCCGGGCGACCAGCGCCTGCTCGTCGCACTCGAGCCGGATCTTCAACGCGGTCCGCATGCCCGCCACGGTGCGGAACATGCCGGTGCGGGTGACGTCGACGTCCCACGCGCCGGCCCCGGTCCGCGCCGACACGACCTGGTATCCGGCGCCCTCGAAGTGCCGGGTCACGTCGGCGACGATCGGCGCCGGGTCGATCGGTGCGTCGAGCCAGAAGCGCCGCTCGCTCTTGAACACGCCCATCGCCGGATCACCGCTTCCAGGCCGGCTGGGCACCGGCCTGCGGCACCGGCTGCCCCGGGATGGGACCCGTGGCGGCCACGGCGGGCGCGCCGCCGTAGATGAGCGTCGTGCCGCAGCGCTGGCAGTGCCGCCAGCCGGGCTGGGTCCGCCCGCCACAGCTGTGGCAGCGCGGCGCCGAGCGCACGCTCGCCGCCAGCGCCGCGAGGTTCGCGAACGTCGGCGTGCCGACCCAGCTCTGGATCTCCCTGACCCGCACCGCCAGCAGCGGGTGCGTCGAGGACTGGCTGATCTGCCACTGCAGGAACCGGTCCCACTTCGACTCCCGCAGCGCCTCGTACTCGAGGGCCTGGTCGGCGAAGGGCTGGATGTTCTGCGTGTACCGCGAGTCGTGCCGGATGCCCGCGAACCGGAACATCACCCGCGTGATCGCGTCGGCGCTGCCCATGTACGCCGCGGCCGCCCGGTCCGCCGACAGCTCGCTCTTGCGGCTCCAGTTGCTCAGCGCCATCCGCAGCGGGTGCGAGGCGACGCTGAGCACCGTGGAGGCGATCGGGATGTTGGCGGCGCTGCCGACCTTGACGGTGAGCTCGATGAACTGCGCCATCGAGTGGAACAGCATGTGCTGGCACAGGATGTGCCCGCACTCGTGCGCGATCACCGCCTCGATCTCGTCCGGCGACAGGTGGTCGAGCAGCCCGCTGTACAGCGTGATGGACGTCCTGGTCGCGCCGGTCGTGAACGCGTTGACCGGCCCGAGCGCCAGGTACAGCTCGGGCTCCTCGATCCCGAACGCCTCGCAGATCGGCGGCAGCAGCCGGTAGATCTCCGGCAGCTGGTGCGGCCCGAGCCGGAGCGCCTCCGCGAGCTGGCCGTTGCGGATGAGCCGCTCGCTGAAGTTCTTGTGGTACGTCTTGACCGCGTTCTGCAGCCCGCTCATCGACTCCAGATGGCGCCGCGCCGACTCGTCGGCCGGATGCAGCAGGTCGCTCGCGGAAAACGTCGTCATCCCATCACCCGATTCGTTCGGTCCCGTCCCCACGGGCACATCTGACGGACCGCTCGGCGCCCGCCGCCCGGGATGACCCGTTCGGGGGACGCCGGACCAGGTCACTGGCATGATCGGGGACGTGGAGGAGGGGCCGCCGATGGCGCCGGCGACGGTCAGGGACCGGGCCGTGGCGCGGCTCATCGACACCGGGGTGCTGGCCGGGGCGGTGCTGGTGCTGGGGCTGGCGGTGCTGCTGCTCGGGGACGGCAGCCGGTTGCCGGCGATGCTGGCCGTGCCGGCCTTCGGGGTGCTGTGCGGCTACGAGTTCGTGATGCTCGGCGCGTACGGAGAAACCATCGGCAAACGGGTGATGCGGCTGCGGGTCGTCCGCCTCGACGGCGACGAGCCCGGGTGGGGAGCCGCGTTCAGCAGGACGTTCTTCCTGACCATCGCCGGCTGCCTGTCGTGCGGCCTCGGCGGGCTGCTGTTCTACCTGTCCCCGCTGCTGGACCCCGGACCGTGGAAGCGCGGCTGGCACGACCACGTCGCCGCCACGTTCGTCGTGTCCACCCGGGACTCAGACGTGGTGGCACGCGGCACGGTCGACGAGCCGCGGTGGCGTGGTCTCGCACACCGAGCGCTCGGGCGGTGACAGGGTGGCGTACAGGAGGCACCGCGGGCGGAACGCGCAGCCGGTGATCCGCTCGTCGGCCGCCGGCGGGTCGCCCGGCAGCAGCATCGGCGGGCGCTGCCGCGCCGCCACCGGGTCCGGCACCGGCACCGCGGACAGCAGCGCCCGCGTGTAGGGGTGCAGCGGGTCGCCGAGGACGAGCGCCGCGGGACCCGTCTCCACGACGCGGCCGAGGTACATGACGCTGACGACGTCCGCGATCTGGGCGACCACCGCCAGGTCATGGGTGACGAACAGGTACGCCAGGCCCCAGGTCCGTCTGGAGCCGTCCCAGCAGCGCGAGGATCGCGGCCTGCACGGTCACGTCGAGCGAGAACACCGGCTCGTCGAGCACCAGCAGGTCGGGGGCGACGCTGATCGCGCGGGCGATCGCGATGCGCTGCCGCTGCCCGCCGGAGAACTCGTGCGGGAAGCGACGCGCGAGCGCGGGGTCGAGGCCGACGAGGCGCAGTACCTCCGCGACCCGGGCCCGCGCCGCCGGGGCGGGGCGGCCCTGGGCGAGCAGCGGCTCGGCGACGACGTCGCCGACGGGCAGGCGCGGGTCGAGGCTGGCGAACGGATCCTGGAACACCAGCTGCATCCCTTGTGGACACCGAAGGTGCGGCGCAGCCCGGTGACCCGCAGCACCGGCGGCGCCGTGACGGGCCGGGGCGGCTTGAACGACTTCTTCAGCAGGTACGTCAACATCGGCGCCTTCGACCTCACGTCGCTCCGCAACGTCGACAACATCTTCCCGTCGCTGCTGTTCCCGGTGTACCGCAGCGACGGCGAGCAGAACTACGGCAAGGTCGGCGCGCCGGAGATCGACAAGCTGCTCGACCAGGCGGGCGCGGAGACCGACCGGGGCAAGGCCGTGGACCTGCTCAACCAGGCCGACGTCCTGCTGTGGAAGGCAGGGCACTCGGTGCCGTTGTTCCAGACGCCGCAGATCTCGGCGGTGCGGCCGGGGCTGGCCGACTTCGGCGCCTTCGGCCTGCGCAGCGACCGCCAGTACGTCGACGTCGGCTGGACGCGGTGACCGTTACTGCAGGCCGCCGCGCACCGACGTGATGCGGGAGGTGTTGAAGCCGAGCCAGTGCATGCGCCCCACGTAGCGGGCGTGCTCGACCTTCAGGCACCGGTCCATGATCACCGTCAGGCCACCGTCCGCCGCGATCTGGGCGCCCTCGGCGTTGATGACGCCGAACTGGGTCCACAGCGACCCCGCCCCGATCGCGACGGCGTCGCGGGCGATGCCCGGCAGCGCGTCGGGGGCGCGGAACACGTTGACGATGTCCACCGGGACCGGCACGTCGGTCAGGCTCGGGTAGCTGGTCTCGCCGAGGATCCGCGGCTCGCGCGGGTTGACCGGGATCACCTGGTAGCCGTGCCGCTTGAGGTAGTAGCCGACGAAGTGGCTGGCCCGCAGCTCGTTGCCGGACAGCCCGACGATCGCGATCGTCCGGGCGCCGTGCAACACCCGCTGGATCGTCAGCGGGTCCTGGTACAGGTTGAGATCGAGGGAGGTCATCAGCCACCTGCCTTGACGTTCGCGAAGCCCTGCTCCAGGTCCCAGATCAGGTCGTCGACCGACTCGGTGCCGACCGACAGCCGCACCGTGCCCGGCGCGACCCCGGCCGCGCGCAGCTCGTCGTCGCTGAGCTGGCGGTGTGTGGTGCTCGCCGGGTGGATGATGAGGCTCTTCGCGTCGCCGACGTTGGCCAGGTGCGACCACAGCTGCACGCCGCGGATCAGGTCCTGCCCGCCCTCGCGGCCGCCGGCGCACTCGAAGGAGAACACCGCGCCGGCGCCCAGCGGCAGATACTTGTCCACCAGCGGACGGTACCGGCTGCCGGGCAGCCCGGGGTAGGTGACGTTCGCGGCCAGGTCGTGCGCCGCCAGGAACTCCGCCACGCGCCGGGCGTTGGCGACGTGCCGGTCCATCCGCAGCGACAGCGTCTCCAGGCCCTGCAGGAACAGGAACGCGTTGAACGGCGACAGCGCCGCACCCAGGTCGCGCAGCGTCTCCGCGCGCAGTTTCATGAGGTACCCGTAGGTGCCGAACGTCTCGTGGAACTGCAGCCCGTGATACGCCGGCGACGGGTCCGCGACGACCGGGAAGCGCCCGTTGGACCAGTTGAACGTGCCGGCCTCGACCACGACGCCGCCGATGCTGGTGCCGTGCCCGCCGATGAACTTCGTCGCCGAGTGGATGACGATGTCGGCGCCCCACTCGATCGGGCGGCACAGGTACGGCGTGGCGAACGTGTTGTCGACGATCAGCGGCAGGTCGTGCTCGTGCGCGATGCGGGCCAGGGTCTCGATGTCCAGGACGTTGCCCGACGGGTTGCCGATCGTCTCGCCGAAGAACGCCTTGGTGTTGTCGTGGACGGCCTTCGCCCAGGCGTCGGTGTCGTCCGGGTCGACCCAGGTCACCTCGACGCTCATCTTGCGCAGCAGGTGCTTGAACTGGTTGACGGTGCCCCCGTACAGCGCGGACGACGACACCACGTGGTCACCGGGCTGCAGCAGGGTGAACAGCGCCGCCGCCTGCGCCGCGATCCCGCTGGCGAACGCGACCGCCCCGCTGCCGCCCTCGAGGTTCGCGACCCGCTCCTCGAAGACCGCGACGGTCGGGTTCATGATGCGGCTGTACGTGTTGCCGTACTCCTGCAGGTTGAAGTACGCGGCGGCGGACTCCGGGTCCTCGAAGACGTAGCTGGTCGTCTGGAAGATCGGCACGGCCCGCGCGCCCGTGTTGGGGTCGGGGCGCTGCCCGGCGTGCAGCTGCCGGGTCTCGAACCCGAACTCGCGGGCCTCCTCGGCCCGCAGGGGCTTGTCGGTCACGGTGCCTCTTCCAGGTTCAGAAATGCGCGGATCAGGGGCGTCTGCCGGGCTTCCTCCAGCAGGAAGCAGTCGTGCCCGTACGGCGCGTCGATGACGTGCAGCTCGACGGGCTTGCCCGTGCTCTCCAGGGCGTCGTGGATCTCCTGCGAGGCCTGCGGCGGGTACAGCCAGTCGGACGTGAACGCGATCAGCAGCGTCCGGGCCCGCACGTGTTCCAGCGCCCGCTCCAGCGACCCCTCGCCGTGCTGGCGGGCCAGGTCGAAGTAGGTCAGGGCGCGCGAGGTGTAGAGGTACGTGTTGGCGTCGAAGCGCCGCACGAACGTCTCCGCCTGGTGCCGCAGGTAGCTCTCCACCTGGAACTCGGCGTCGGTGATCGTGTAGCGGACGTCGTCGGAGGACTGCAGCCGCCGGCCGAACTTGTCGCCCATCGACGCCTGCGACAGGTAGGTGACGTGACCGACCATCCGCGCCACGCCCATGCCCGCGTCGGGCTTCCGGCCGGTGCCGTAGTAATGCCCGCCCTGCCAGTCCGGGTCGCGCATGATCGAGTCGCGGGCGATCGCGTTCCACGACAGGCCCTGCGGGTGCAGCGCGTGCGTGCTGGCGATCATCACGACCGCGTCGACCTGGTCGGGGTAGAGCACCGCCCACTGCAGGGCCTGCATCCCGCCGAGGGACCCTCCGGCGACCGCGGCCAGCCGCTCGATGCCGAGCACGTCGAGGAGGGCGCGCTCGGTCCGTACCATGTCGGCGACGGTGACCACGGGGAAGTCCGCGCCGAACGGCCGGCCCGTCTCAGGGTCGATCGACGAGGGGCCGGTGGTGCCCGCGCAGCCGCCGAGCAGGTTCGTCGACACGACGAAGAACCGGTCGGTGTCGAACGCCTTGCCCGGGCCGATCATCCCGTCCCACCAACCGAGACCCTTGCCGGCCGAGCCGTCGCGGTCCTCGGCGCCGAAGCCGTCGCGGGTGCTCTCCCTCGGCCCGCTGGACTCCCCCGCCGCGTGCGCGTCGCCGCTCAGCGCGTGGCAGACGAGGATCACGTTGTCCCGTTGTGCGCTCAGCGTCCCGTACGTCTCGTATGCGACACGAACTCGGGACAGCTCCCGGCCGCAGTCAAGGTGGACCGGTCCGGGCAGGTCGGCATACTGGGCCTCGACGACGCCGACCGAGCCGGCCGCGCGGGTCGAGGCTGAACTCATGGTGGCGATCATAGCCGTCGCCGCGAAGCCGATGTACTGTCAACCATCCCGATGGGGAATATGGCTGTTTGAAGGGAGCGTCATCCGATGACCACGGTTGAGAACGGCGTCAACGTGCAGGCCCTGCTCGAGGCGCGCACCGCGCTGCAGAGCGCGCCCGAGGCCGCGCAGTTCACCTGGCGGGCGACTTCGAAGTGGGACCACGGCGTGCACAGCACCACGCGGGTCCAGCAGTTCTACGGCCTCGGCCAGGAGCAGAGCCACAAGAACGAGTCGGTGTTCGACGCCGACCACCCCGCGGTCTTCGCCGCCGAGGACAACGGCATCACCCCGATCGAGTACCTGCTCGTCGGCCTCGCCGGCTGCCTCACCGCGGGCGTGGCGTCGGTCGCGCAGAACCGCGGCATCCAGCTGCGCTCCGTCGACGCCGTCGTCGAGGGCAAGCACGACATCCGCGGCATCCTCGGCGCCGACGCCGACGTCCGCAACGGCTTCAACGACATCAAGGTGACCTTCACCATCGACGCCGACGCGTCGAAGGAGGACATCCAGGCGCTCGTCGCGCAGTCGCAGAAGCGGTCCGCGGTGTTCGACGCGCTGACCAACCCCACCGACGTCACGGTCGAAGTGGCCTGAGGTCCCCACGTTGAACGTCACCACCGTCGTCATCGGCGCAGGA
This sequence comes from Dactylosporangium sp. CA-152071, assembly GCF_050936335.1. Lineage (NCBI taxonomy): Bacteria > Bacillati > Actinomycetota > Actinomycetes > Micromonosporales > Micromonosporaceae > Dactylosporangium > Dactylosporangium sp. CA-152071. The sequence continues at coordinate 2,009,742 of NZ_JBNJMZ010000002.1, forward strand.
CACGCCGGCCTCGCCGCCAGTCACTTCCTCCGCGAGCGGTCCATCGACCACGTCGTGCTGGAGCGCGGCGAGGTCGCCAACTCGTGGCGCCGCGAGCGGTGGGACTCCCTGCGGCTGCTGACGCCCAACTGGCTGACCCGCCTGCCCGGGTCCACCTACGACGGCGCCGACCCCGACGGGTACATGACGATGGGCGAAGTGGTCGACTTCATCGAGCGCTTCGCCACCGTCACCGCCGCCCCCGTCCGCACCGGCACCACGGTGACCGCGGTGCGGCGGGTCGACGACGGCTATCACGTGGTCACCGACCAGGGCCTGTTCCGCTGCCGGACCGTGGTCATCGCGAGCGGCGCCTGCAACCGGCCCGTGGTGCCCGCGTTCGCCTCGGCGGTCCCCGGTGACGTCGAGCAGTTCACGCCCTTCGACTACCGCGGGCCGTCCAAGCTCCCGGAGGGCGGGGTCCTGGTCGTCGGCGCCTCGGCGACCGGCGTGCAGCTCGCCGCCGAGCTGCAGCGCTCCGGCCGGCCCGTGACCCTCGCCGTCGGGGAGCACACGCGGCTGCCCCGCACGTACCGCGACCGCGACATCCTCTGGTGGATGGACGCCTCCGGGGTGTGGGACCAGCGCCACGACGAGATCGACGACCTCACCCGCGCCCGCCGGCTGCCGTCGCCGCAGCTCGCCGGCACGCCGGACCGCTCGACGCTGGACCTCAACGCCCTCACCGACCTCGGCGTCCAGCTCGTCGGCCGCTGGGCCGGGCTCCGCGACGGCCGCGTGCTGTTCTCCGGCGGCCTGCGCAACGTGTTCTCCCTCGCCGACCTCAAGCAGCAGCGCCTGCTGCGGGGCTTCGACGCCTTCGCCGGCCTCCCGCCGATCGAGCCACTGCCCCCGACCCGGGTGCCGGCCACCTCCCGGCTGCACCTCGACCTGACCTCCGGCGAGATCCGCAGCATCGTGTGGGCGACCGGCTTCCGTCCCGTGTACGACTGGCTCGACGTCCCCGTCCTCGACGCGAAGGGCAACCTGGACCACGACGGCGGCGTCCTGCCCAGCCCCGGCCTCTACGCCCTCGGCCTGCCGGTCCTGCGCCGCCGCAAGTCGACCTTCATCCACGGCATCGAGGACGACGCCCGCTTCGTCGTCTCCCACCTCGCCGACCACCTGGCGGCGCGCCCCTGATTGAATGGGTCCAGCATCGCGTGCCGGTGACGGTCTGCGTCAGGCATGGAGGTGCGGGACCGAAGGGCAGCCATTCCATGGCACCCCAGCACGGCGACCGGGCGGTCGCGTTCAGCCTCCAGCTCAAGCAGGCGCACCAGGAGCTGCGGCGGCAGCTCGCCACCCTCAGGGCCGGCTCCCCCGGCACGCTCACCACGCACTGCCTCGCGTTCTGCGCCGCGGTGACCGCGCACCACCAGGGCGAGGACGCCGGCATGTTCGCCGAGCTGCTGCGCCTGCGCCCCGACCTCGAGGGCACCGTCGCCAAGCTCGTCGAGGACCACGAGATGATCGCGGGGCTGCTGACCCGGATCGCCGGCCTCGCGGACGGGCCTTCGACCGACTCGATCGACGGGCTCGCCGCCATCCTCGAGTCGCACTTCCGGTTCGAGGAGCGCACGATCAGCGCCGCCCTCGACGCCACCCCGGACACCGGCTGGACCGCCTCGGTGTTCGAGTTCCGCGACGCTACCGGCGGGCCGCCGTCCTGATCTCCAGGACCTCGCACACCCCTTCGGCGAACGCGCGCGGGTGCGTCAGGTTGCCGTTGTGGCCACCGGCGAAGCTTCGCGCCGGGGTTTCCAGGTGTACGGCGAGCGCCTGCGCCGCCAGGTAGTCGAACCCGTCACGCGGGCTGGTCCTCCCCACCGCGGGGATGACGTGTGCGGCCTTCGGCACGTCGCGGAGCTCCAGGCCGTCGGCGAGCACGGCGGCCAGGTCGTTGGCGAGGAAGAACTCGAAGTTGGCGGCGCGCGCCTCGGTGAACGGGAACTGGGTGATACCCGGCTCCGTCTCCTGCGCGTGCGGGTCGATCCCGAGCACCGCGGCGACCCGCGCCGCCGCCGCCCGCCAGCCCTGCTCCCGGTGCGCCCGCCGGACGCTCTCCAGGTCTGCCCGCGCCGTGGCCTGCTCGGCGGCGGTCAGGAACCGCGGCGCGATCGGCTCGTGCGCGACGAGTGTGCCGACGGTGCCAGGGTGCGCGGCGATCAGGTGCAGGCCGATGGCCGCGCCGAGGCTCAGCCCGAGCATCAGCGCCGGCGCGTCGGTGACCTGCCGCAGCACGGCGGCCGCGTCGTCGGCGTGCTGCCGCACCGACACCGGGGCGGCCGGGTCGTCGGGCCGGCTGCGGGACAGCCCCCGCCGGTCGTACGTCACGACCGTGAACTGCCCGGCGAGGTGACCGACCAGATCGACGGTCCTGTCGGCGTCGCCCTCCCCGCTCTGCGCGACCAGCAGCACCGGCCCGCGGCCGGTGACGTCGTAGTGGATCCGGGCTCCGTCGACCTTCACTGAGGTGTCCATGCCGCCCAACGTAATGCATCATTTCTGATGCATCAAGAATGATGTACTCTGCCTCACATGGGTCCCGTGGAACTGATGCTGCTCGGCCGCACGCTCATGAAGCTCGGCGAGCAGGCCCTGCCGTCGACCGGCGGCGGCGAACGCACCGTCGTCATCGTCATGTCCGACGTATACGAGCACCCTGGCACCACGGTCGGCGAGGTCGCCGCCCGGACCGGCCTCCCCCAGAGCGCGGTCTCGGGCGCCGTGGCCCGCCTGCGCGAGGCGGGCTCCGTGCTCGCCGAGCCGGACCCCGCCGACCGCCGCCGCCAGCTCCTCGCCCGCAACCCCACCCCCACCGCCCGCCAGCGCGAGGTCGCCGCCATCGACATCGCGCCGACGGTCGCCGCCGCCCTCAGCACCGACGAGCCGGCGGCCCTCGCCGAGGTCCTGGACGCCCTGGACACCGTCGCCCGCCACCTCCGCCCTCACCGCTGACCGCTGGTCACGCCCATCCCACCCGGCCGAGGATCTCCGTGGCGATCTCGGCGGGGGTGCGGTCGTTCGCGACCGTGAGGTCCTCGACGGCGGTCGCGACCGGTGGCCGGTCCAGCGCCCGCAGGTGTTGTTCAAGCTTCGGTCCGGTGTCTCGTCGGTACAGGCGGTCGCGGACGATGCCGAAATCTGCGGTCAGCCTGACCACCCGGACGGCACAGCCCGCGAGACTCTCCGCATACCGTTCCCGCTGGGCCACGCTGTCGACGACGGCCGCGACGACGACGAAGCGCGCGCCGGCGGCCCTGAAGTTCGCCCACACCGAGGCCAGGTTGGCGCACTTGAGCTCGTCATAGCCTCCCGCACGCGGCCCGAACTGCGCCAACAGGTCCGTGTCGACGACCGCCGTGACGTGGCCGGCCCCGGTCAGCACCCGTCCGACCGCGTCCGCCACGGTCGACTTCCCCACCCCGGCGACGCCGGTGAGCAGCAAGGCCCGGCAGTCAGGCGGCTGATCGGCCGCCGTGTCCGGCCGCAGCGGGAACCAGTAGCTGACCGTCGGACCTTGCGCGGCAAGCCCACCGCCCAGCGACTCGTACAGCGCCCGGGCCGGGACATTCGCCTCTCCCGTCGTCAAGAACATCCTGCTGGCACCGGCCCGCACGCCGTCCGCCATGAACGCCCGCAGCAACGCCCTGCCGACTCCCCGCCGGCGGTGCTGCCGCGCCACCTCCAGCCGATGCAGGTACAGCATCGAGGACGCATCCGGCCGGACCAGGAGATAACCCCAGCACCAACCGAAGACCTCCGCACCGTCAGAAGCCACGAAGGCCAACGCGCCCGGACTGCCCAGAAACGCCCGGCCCCCACCCGGCACCACCCCGAACTCGGCCATCGCCCGATCGAAGAGCCGAACGTCGGCCGCCCCCACTCGACTGATCACCCGCCGATTCTGCCGCTCGACCCTGAGTGCCCGCCCTGTTTCGCCAAGCCGCTGCGATGCGCACCGGACAGCCGGCGTCAATGCACATTCATCAGTTCAGGCATTGAACAAGTGGCCCGGCAGTGCGCATCATCGGGGGTATGGGCGCCGCATCTGAATCCGGCGAGGCCGGTTCGCGGTCGCAAGGGGTGCAGATCGGCGACCACAACGTCCAGCACAACTACTTCCACGCTGCCGGGCCGGCGCGGTCGACGTACCGGCACCAGGTGGAGCGGATCGCGCCGCAGACCCTTGAGGGCCGCGACGGCGAGCTGGCGGACCTGGCCGCGTTCGCCACGGGCACCGCGGGGCAGTACGTCATGTGGCAGGCACCGGCCTGGGCCGGCAAGACCGCGCTGCTGTCCTGGTTCGCGCTGCGGCCGCCGGCCGGGGTCCGCGTGGTGCCGTTCTTCATCTCGGCGAGCCTGCCGAGCAGGACGGCAGGATCGCGTTCACCGAGTTCGTCATCGAGCAGCTCGCCGAACTGCTCGACGAGCCGGCGCCGGCGATCACCGAACCGAAGCGGGACACCCTGTTCCTGGATCTCCTCGACCGGGCCGGCGAGCGCTGCGCCCGGCAGGAACGCCGGCTCGTCCTGCTGGTCGACGGGCTCGACGAGGATCTGGCGCTGGCGACCGACCTGCACACCCCGAGCATCGCCGCGCTGCTGCCCAGACGCCCGCACGCCAACGTCCGGGTCATGGTCGCGTCAAGGCCCAATCCACCGCTGCCGGACGACGTCCCACGGGACCATCCGCTCCGTGATCCGTCCGTCGTACGCACGCTGACCAGCTCGCCGGCGGCGGCGGTCATCCGGCATGATCTGATCCGCGACCTGAAGGTCCTGCTCGGCGGCGCCGGTCCAGGACCGGACGTGCTCGGCCTGCTCGCCGCCGCGCGTGGCGCGCTGACGGGACGGGATCTCGCCGAGCTGACCGGACGGCCGGACTGGGGGCTCGCCGAGCTGCTGGGCAGCCGGGCCGGCCGGCTGTTCCTGGCCCAGCCGAGCCGGTGGCGGGTGGGGCAGGACACCGAGGTGTACGTCTTCAGCCATGACGCGTTGCGGACCACCGCCATCGAGCGGATCGGTCCGGGCCACCTGACCGAGCTGCAGGACAGGATCCATGCCTGGGCCGACCGGTACCGCGGCGAAGGATGGCCGCAGGAGACGCCGGTCTACCTGTTGTCGGGCTACGGCGCCCTGCTGCTCACGACGGGCGATGCGACCCGCCTGGTGGAGCGCGGGGTCGACCGGGTGCTGCACGACAGGGTGCTCGTCGCCGCGGGCGGCGACCACCTGACCATGACCGAGATCGACGCGACCGCACGGCTGCTCACCGCCGGCGTCGAGGTCGACCTCGACACGGTCGCGTGTCGAGGTCGACCTCGACACGGTCGGACGGCTCGCGGCACACCAGGCGTTCCTGCGGCGCCGCGGCACGCGAATTCCGGTCGACCTGGCCGCCGCCTGGGCGAGCCTCGGCGAGTTCGACCGCGCGGAGGTCCTCGCGCGGTCGATCACCGACCAGGAGGAGCGCGAACGGGCACTCTGCGAGGTCGTGAGCGCGCTGGCGAAGGACGCGGGATCGCTGGAAAAGGCCCGGCTGGTCGCCGGGTCGATCCGGGGCGCGCACGCCAAGGGCAGAGCACTGATGGAGATCACCCGTGCACTGGTCGAGTCCGGTCAGTACCGCGCCGCCGAGGACACCGCAAAGGTCCATCGGCGCACCGGCCCTGCGGACCGCCGCGCTGGGCATCCTCGTCCGTGACCTCGCGGACCGCGGCGCATGGCCGCAGGCCGATGCTCTCGTGGACGCCCTCGACGAGCCGACCCAGCGCGAATGGATCCTCGTCGACCTGGTCGGCAAGGCGGGTGCCACCGATCTGGAACGCGCCGGCCGGTTCCTCAGGTCGATCCGAGACATGCCGCGCGGCCCCGGCCCGAAGCCGGCCGTCGTGCAGCAGCAGCGCCGCCGCCTGCCGCCAGTCCCCGCCGGCCCGGGGTCGGCGCGTCGCCCCTGTCACGGTCACATCAGGTTTGGTCCCGGACGGATTGCGGCGGCACGGACACCCGCACGCCCACAACACGGCGGGCGGAGTCAGCGGGGACCTTCTTCGGGGGCGCGGGTCAGGCGGGTGCGGAGGCCGTCGGCCTCGGGCATGCCGAGCTCGGTGAACAGAGCGACCGCCTCCTCGTGGTGCGCGCGGGCGCTGGACAGGTCGTGCATGGCCTCGTGGGCGTCGCCGAGGCCGAGGTGGGCGCGAGCCTCCTGGTCGCGGGCGGCGGCGATCGTCGCGACGGCGAGGGCGGCCGCGTGGTGGGTGAGGGCGGTGGACGGGTCGCCGAAGGCCATGGCGGCCTCGCCGAGGCCGTTGCGCGCCCAGGACTCGCCGAGGCGGTCGCGGCCGTCGAGGAACAGCTCCAAGGCCTGGCGGTGGTGCGCGGCGGCCTGCTCCGCCCGGCCGAGCCGGTGCTCGACGATGCCCAGGTCGGTCAGGGCGGCGGCCACTCCCAGGAGGATGCCGAGCTGCTCGTACAGCACGAGCGCCCGCTGCTGGTGCGCCTCGGCGGGACTGTAGCGGCCCAGGCGCTCCTCGACGAGGCCGAGGTTGTTGAGGGCGCGGGCCTCACCGGTGCGGTCGCCGGCCTGCTCGAACAGGTGCAGCGAGCGCTCGAACCTGGCGGCGGCGGCCTCGAGCCGGTGCCGCTGACCCTCGGCCAGGCCCTGCCCGAGGGCGGCGCGGGCCTGGCCGGCGAGGTCGCCGAGATCGGCGAACAGGGCCTCCGCCCGGTCGAACTGCGCCGTGGCGGTCGCGGGCCGGCCCTGCCGCAGCAGCGCCAGGCCGAGGGCGTCGCGGGCCGCCGCCTCCCTCGCCCCGTCGCCGAGCGCCGCGTCGGCGGCGAGACCGTGGACCGTGACCGCGTCGGCGGGCGGGCCGTCGACGAGATAGCGCGCCAGGATCGCCGCCAGGTCGACGGTGTGCGTCGGGTGCCCGCTCGTGGCGGCCTCGGCGACGATCGCGAGCAACGCCGCCCGCTCGGCCTCCAGCCAGGCGTGGGCCGCGTCCCGGTCACCCACCAGACGAACCGGCGAAACCGCATCCCGGTCACCCACCAGACGAACCGGCGAAACCGCATCCCGGTCACCCGGCGGCAGGACCGGCGACGCGGCCGCCGGCATCTGCGCACGCGGGAACAGCGTGGCGACGGCGCTCGCCGCGGTCGCGCGGTAGAAGTCGAACATCCGCCGGCGGGCCTCGCCCGGCTGCTCGGCATGTGCGCCCGCATACGCCCGCAGCAGGTCATGCATGCCGTAGCGGCCCGGACCCGTCCGGTGCGCGAGGTGTGCCCGGACGAGCAGCGCCAGGGCGTCGCGCGTCTCTGCCAGGCCGGCACCGGTCAGGCTCGCGGCGGCGTGCGCGTCGAAGTCCGGCCCCGGATGCAGCCCCAGCAGTCCGAACGCCCGCGCGACCGGCTGCGGCAGGTGCCGCACCGACCACGACAGGACCGCAGGCACCGACGCCCGCGGGTCCTCACCGGCGGCGAGCACGGCGAGCCGGCGCCGCTGGTCCTGCAGCTCGTCGACCAGGTCCTCCAGCGTCACCTCGGGGCGCGCCGCGATCAGCTCGGCCGCGACCCGCAGCGCCAGCGGCAGCCGCGCGCACTGCTCGGCGAGGGTGGCGACGGCGTCGGGCGCGGACCGGGCCCGCGCCCCGATCAGCCGCCGCAGCAGGACCTCCGCGTCGCCGGCGGTCAGCAGGTCGACCTCGACCCGCCGGGCGCCGTCGACGGCGACGAGCCCCGGCAGCGTGTCGCGGCTCGTCACCAGCACCGTGCACGACGCGGTGCCGGGCAGCAGCGGCCGGACCTGCTCGGCCGACGACGCGTTGTCCAGCAGGAGCAGCAGCGGGCGGTCGGCCACCTCGGTGCGGAACCGGGCGGCCCGGTCGTCCTCGTCGACCGGCACGTCCTCGGCGGCGACCCCCAGCGCCGTCAGGAACCTGGTGAGGGCGTCGCCGGCGGCCATCGGCCGGGCCGGGTCATAGCCGCGGAGGTTGACATACAGCTGCCCGCCGGGGAACCGGTCACGGACGTGGTGCGCCCACCGCACCGCGAGGGCCGTCTTGCCGACGCCCGCCGGCCCGGTCACGACCGCGACGAACACCGCCGTCGGCTGGTCGGCGGCCGCGAACGCCAGCGCGTCGAGGGCGGCCAGCTGCGCCTCCCTGCCGGTGAACGCCGACACGTCCGGCGGCAGCTGCGCCGGCACCCGGCCGGAACCCACCCGCCCGCCGGCGGGCGGCTCGGCGGCGACGCCGGCCGCGCAGCGGCGGAAGTCCTCGGCGTCGGCGCCGGTCAGCCCGAACACCTGCGCCAGCAGCCGCACCGTCGGCGGCCGCGGCACCCCGATCCGGCCGCCCTCCAACTTGACGATGCTGCGGACGCTCAGGCCGGCCTTCGTGGCCAGCTCCTCCTGCGTCAGCCCCAGACGCTGCCGGTGAGCACGCACGAGCGCTCCGAACGCCCCGTCGACCTCGACCATCGCCATCCCCAGACCGCGTGTTCTGCCGCTGCCGCCACCCTATGCCTCCGGTATGACAAGTTCCGACCAAGTTCCGGTCAACGTCCTGGAGGTCCGGCCACCCGTCGGCGACGATGAATCCAGCGAAGGACGGCACCGGTGACACGAGGGCACCGGTGCCGTCCTTCCCTTTGGGCGATGGTTCAGGTGACGGCGTACAGCTCCGCGAGCACCTCCGACAGGGCGGCCGCGTCGCAGCGCCCCATCGGGATACGGCGCTCGACCTGCCAGTGGTCCGACCACGAGTCGTCGGCCCAGATCTCGGTGACGCGCTGCTCCCGGACGGCGGTGACGGCCGACGTCTCCACCCCCGGGTCCAGCTCGACCAGCACCGTCAGGCCGCCGGGCAGCCGGTGGGCGAGCTGCGTGTGCAGCCGTTGCTGCCGGTGGTAGCCGTTGCCCTGCCACCGGGCGCCGCCCAACAGGTGCGCGATCCGGTCCGTCGGCACCGGCCCGAAGCCGGTCAGGCCCGTCATGTCGCGTTGCGCCTCGGTGAGCGCCATCGCCGGGCGGTACAGCTGCGGAAACGGCTGCAAGATTTCGTAGTCGGTGAACACCTGCACCCAGCCGGCCAGGTCCCCGCCCAGGTCGGCCGGGTGCACGACGCCGAGCCAGGCGTCGCCGCCGACGGTCACGGTCGCGTCGTGGCGGTCGGTGAAGCTGCCGTCCTCCGCGATCCGCAGCGCCCGGACCAGGTGGTCGCGCGGCCCGTACTCGCCCCACAGCAGCCGCCGCGCGATCGGCCCCAGCACCGGGTGCGGCAGGACGACCGCCGGGAGGTCGCGGGCCGGTCGGAACCGGCGCGCGAGCATGTCCCGTTCCAGGCGCGCGACCTGCGCCGCCGCGGCCGACCGCAGGTCCTTCTTCAGCCGCAGGAACTGCTGGTACGCCGCAGGGTTCGTGTCCTTGACGCCCGGCTTCGGCGGCCGGGCGAGGCGCCGCCCGTCGGCGTCGGCGACGAACGCCGTGAGCTGCCCGTCGACGCCCACCGTGAACGCTCGCGGCCCGTAGTCGAGGGTGACGCCGGTGTCCAGCCCGTGCGCCGGCGCCAGCCGGTCCGCCAGCTGCGTGACGGTCATCCCGCGCCGCTCGGCGGCCTGCGCCAGGTAGTCGCCGGTCCGGTCGTTCGTCGGCCCGGCCGACAACCGCTCCTCCACCGCCAGCAGATGCCGCAGCGACACGTCGGTGCCGGCCGTGGCCAGCACCGCGAGCCCCTCGACCGACCGCTCCCACCGGCCGCCCTGCGACCACGACCGCCGCAGCGGCGCGAGCATGTCCATTGTGGAGTCGTCGCCGACGTGGGCCTGCGCCGGCACGACCCACGCCTCCGCCGGCGGCATCCCGTCCGCCACCCACGCCGTCAGCAGCGCCCGGCCGAACTCCGCCAGACTCCCCCGGTCACAGTCGTCGATCAGCGCACGTGTCTGCGGATCCGGCAGGTGTACGAGCGGCTGCCGCGCCTTCGACGACTCCACACCCGACGTGGGACGGTCCTGCCGCGGGGCCGGATCACCGGGCGGCGGCTCGGGCGGATCCGCCAGCCGCGCCCGGGTCAGCCCGTCGACCAGCCGCGCGACCTCGTCCAGCGGCATCGTCCCGCCACCGGCCAGGCGGATCTCCGGCAGCCGCTCCGGCAGCGTCCACCCCGACCGCTTCCCTCTCCGCGCCGCCCGCGGCGCCGGTTGCTCGAGTCCGGCGGCGACCAGGTCGGCGACGTCCGGCCCGTACTCCGCGGCGGCCTCGGCGATCGCCGGCCCGTGACCGGTCGAGGCCAGGAACCGCAGCCCCTCCTCGGCGTGCTGCCGCTCCCTGGCGGAGCGTCCCGCCGCGGCCGGGATCAACGCCCGCGCCGCGGTCCCGGCGTGCCGGCCCAGCCACAGCCGCGCCCACAGCCGCGCGGACCCGAGGTGCCGCAGCCACCCGGCCACCAGCGTGGCCACCTCCGGCGCCCGGAACGGCAGCAGCAGCACCCCCAGCTCGTCCGCGTGCTCCTTCGCCTCGCCGCGCACGAACGGCAGCGCGTCCAGCTCGAACCGCGCCACGAGCACCCGGCACAGATCGACCCGCTGCCGGTGCCGCAGCATCACCAGCTTGCCGAGCAGCGCCCGCGCCGGCACCTCCGGCCCCTTCGCGAACAACCACACCACCTGCGGCGGAGTCAGATCGGAGACCCGGTCCGCGCCGGCCGCCACCGCACCCCAGTCGGGCCGCTCAAGGCCGTGCTCGATCGCCGCGGCCCGCGACCACCACAGGTCCCGCTCCCCGTCCTCCCACGCCATGCCGGCGGGCTCCTTGCACACCAGCCCCTCGACCACGACCCGCCCTGCCGCCACCGCCCCCGCCTCCCCGCTCGTCCCCGCCGGCGGCGTGGTCCTGCCGCCCGGCCCGGTCCGGCGACCGTACCGGATCGCTACGTTCCCTCCAGGATCGAGCCGACCCGGGTGAGGTCAGCGGGCGGACGTCGTGGGAGGCGCCGGCCGGCGCTTGGGGAGGCGTTCCTCGAACGTCGCGCGGAGATCGTCGGGCAGGCCTTCGATCGCGAGCAGGCCGGGCAGCAGCTCTGTCTCGGTCATGTACGCGCGGAACGCCTGCGCGATCGTCACCCCGTGCGCCGGGCGGTCCAGGACGGTCACCGGGTCGCCGGCCCACACCTCGCCCGGCTCCACCACGCGCAGGTACGCGCCGGGGCGGACCGACCGGGTGAACGTCTTCAACCAGCGCGGCTCGCCCATCTTGTGCTGGAACGTGGAGCAGGGAATCCGGCCGAACGTCGGCTGCAGGACCAGCCGCGGGCCGATCCGCCACAGCTCGCCGATGACGGCACCGTTGACGTCGACGCCCTCCGTGGTCAGGTTCTCGCCGAAGATCCCGTTGGCGAGCCGGCGGGTCAGCCGGGCCTGCCACCAGTCGTAGTCTTCCCGGGCGTACGCGTACACCGCCTGGTCGTCGCCGCCGTGGTGCTGGATGTCGTAGATCTGGTCGCCGACCAGGCCGGTGTGCAGGCCGGTCGTCTTTGGTCCAGGCGCGCGCACGGTCACCAGGTGGTCGACCGGCTGCTTGTTGATGCCTGTGAGACCACCCTTGGCCGGGTTCGGCTCCGGCACCGCGAGGTTGACCGAGAGAATCCTGCTCACGCCCAGCAAGCTACCGACCCGGGCCAATGCCCGCCGCCCAATTTTCCGCCCGCCGCCACCGCCATGAGCCTGCTCGACGCCAGGTGACGGGCCCGCGAGGAGGCCTCCCCGCCGCCGCAAAGCGCTGGCCAACCCGCATCCACCAAGCGGTGCCGGCGGCAGTGGCTGCCCGCAGGCCCGCCGGCATCGCGGTGGTTGAGGTGGTGCGGAGGCAGGGGTCAGGTCGTGGTCAGGGTCCGGTGCAGGCGTTTCGCTTCGACGACGAGACGGGTCGAGCCCTTGCGTGCGGCCAGGTCGGCGAGGCCCGGCACCTCACCCCGGCTGCCGGACGCCGCCGCCGTGGTCGAGGCGAGCGTCAGCAGGTCCGGCAGCCCGCGGGGCGTGACGTGCGCCTTGCCGTCCGCCCCTGCCCCGCCACCCCGGACAGCCGCCCCCGACGCCGCAGTCACCCCAGCCGAGCCGGAAGCCCCAGCCGAGCCGGAAGTCGCTGCTGAGGTGGTAGCCGCGGCCGACCCGGAAGTCTCGGCCGACCCGGAAGCCGCGGCCGGCCCGGAAGTCGCCGCTGAGGTGGAAGCCGCGGCCGAGCCGGGAGCTGCAGCCGAGCCGAATGCCGCGGCCAGGTCCCTTGCGGCGGCCCTGGCGGCGGCTCTCGTGAGGGGTGCGGCGGACGCCGGCGGGGTGATGGCGGGGCCCGGCGCGGGCCTGCTGGTCTCCGCCGGCAGCAGGCCGCCGAGCGCGCCCGACGCGATTCGCCACGTCAGCGCCGGAGCGATGCGGCCCGCCTCCTCCAGCTGGGTGACGACGCGGCTCAGGACGATCAGCTTGGTGCCGGCCATTCGGGCCAGCTGGGCGCCGAGCTCGCCGCCGTCGAAGTCGGCGGCGCCGCCGAGGGCCATGAGCGCGTCGAGCGCGGCGATGCGCTCGTCGGGCTGGGTGGCGGCGAGGCCGTAGGCGACGGCGGTGAGGGTCGCGGGGCCGACCGGGCCGGCGAGGTCGGCGAGCAGCGGCAGCAGCTGGACATTGCCGCGGCCGGAGTCGAGGTCGGCGGCGCCGGCGACGAGGGGCAGCAGGCACGCGGCGACGATCTCCCGCTGCGACGGCAGCACCGCCGGCCACAGCGCGGCCAGGCCGAGGCCGTCGCTGCTGTCGGCGTTGACGACCGGGGGTGCCGCGAGCTCGGTCAGCCAGTAGGGGTCCAGACCGGACCGGTCCGGCGACGAGGTGGCGTAGAAGCGCGACTCGGGCAGCCACTCGAGATAGCGGCCCCGCTCGGCGCGCTGGCGGTGCACCCGGACCACCCGGACGTCGGGCCGGCCGGCGCCGCCGGTCTCCAGCCACTCGACGAGGGTCCGGCCCGCGTCGGAGGTCAGGGTGCGGGCCTGCCGCAGCGTGTCGGGATCGGCGTCGGCGGGCAGCCGGTACAGCGCCTGGCGCAGGTCACGCTTCCACGGCTGCCAGCCCTCCCGCTCGGCCCGGGCCAGCCGCTCGACCAGCGCGGCGGGGTCGAGCAGCCCGTTGACCAGGGTGGGCGTCGCGACCAGGGACGGGACCGGGTCGGTGGACAGCCGCATGACGATCTCGGCCAGCCGGATCGTCAGGACGCCCTGCAGCTTGGCATAGGAGTTGCCGAGACGGAGGTCGGCGGGGGTGCCCTTCAGCGCGCGGGCCGCGTCGTCGAGGACGAACGGCAGCCCGGCGGCCTTGTTGAGCACCGCGGTGAACATCGCGACCGTGCGCCGGTGGCCCTCGGAGCCCCACCAGCCGTCGCCGATCCGGTTGTGGGCCCGCTGCATCACCGGGGCGATCGCGGCGCGCAGCCCGACGGGGTCGGCGGCGTGCATGCGGACGACCGCCGCGAGAACCCGCTCGAACGGCACCGTCTGCCAGTCGGTCTGGTCGAGCGCGGCGATCTCCTCCGCCAGCTCGTCGGGGGTGGCGATCGGCTCGGGCATGTCGGCGGCGCCGACCGGCGCGGTCAGCAGGTCCGGCTCGGGCGGGACGACCTGCACGCCGGTGGCCCCGGGCGCCGCGTGCTTCGCCAGGAACGCCGCCGAGCGGTCGCGGGCCTGGACGTCGGGGTGGTCCGCGGCGACGGCGACGACCTCGGCGATCTCGGCGACGCGGGTGGGGTGCCGCTTCGCGAGCTTCTCCAGCCAGATCAGCTGCGCCTTGACGAGGCCCTTCTCGCTGCGGGTGAGGACGGTGCGGGACGCGTCGAGCAGCGACTCCAGCTCCACGCCGCCGGCCGCCTCCGCGGTCTTCAGCACCTTCTGCGCCATCGTCGCCACCGAGCCCATGGCGTCGGTGAGCAGCTTCAGGTAGATCGTGGTGCGCTCGGCGACCTCGGCCTCCGTCGGGGCGAGCTTGTCGTGGAAGCTGACGAAGGCGTGCAGCACCGCCTTGGGGCGGACGGCGAGCAGGGCGTCCAGGCAGCGGTCGAGGATGTCGGCACGCGGAAACCGGCCCTCGTCGACGAGCGCGGCGGCGGCGAAGAGGATGCCGGGCCATGTGACCCACTTGCCGGTGTCCGGGTCGTGGTGGCCGACGGTGAAGGCGATCTGGTCGCGTTCGAATGCGTGCGGCAGCAGCGCGTCGGTGAACGGGCTGCTCCTCAGCCTGTCCGCCACGACACTGTTGCGCTCAGAGATCTGCAGCGACAGCAGCCAGCCGTCGACGAACCGCTCGCCGGTCGGGACGGGCACGCCGGTGGCGACGACCAGGTCCGCGACGAGGCGCCACGAGCGCAGCGACCCACCGTCGCGCGGCAGCTTGCCGGCCAGCCTGGTCGCGAGGTCACCGAGCCACGGCACGCCGCGGTCGGCGGCGGCGCGCAGCACCGGCTGCGGCTGGATGGCCGACCAGGGCCAGCCGCGCCGGGCGATCACGGTGACGGCCTTCGCGGCCGTCGACGCGCATCCGACGGCGGCGACCGCATAGGCGGTGGCCTGCTGCGGGTTGAACCAGGTGCCGGCGTCCCCGCGCAGCGCGACGAGCTTGTGGCCCAGCTCGGCGCGCTGGGTCTCGTCGAGGTCGCGCAGCGCCTCCACGGTGGCCGCGAAGTTGCCCTTCTGCAGCATGGCCAGCAGGTCGGGCCACTCGATCGGGCCGGAGCGGCGGCGGGTGAACAGGTTCACCGGGTCACCGCCGGGGTGGCGGCGCGGGCCAGCTCGGTGGCCAGGGCGTGCTTGCAGGGGCCGCGTCCGCCACGGTACTTCGCCCACCACGGGCAGGTGCAGTGCAGCGCGTCGCCGGCCGCGCGGACCCGGTAGGTCTCCTCGCCGCTGCGCACGCTCGCCCCGGACCCGTCCAGCGTCACCGCGCCGGTCTCGACGAGCGCCCGGGCGCCGGCCAGCCGCGGGTTGTGCCGCTCGGCGCGCTGCGCGTCATAGGGCAGCACGCGGTGGAAATAGGCGGCCTCGGACACGTCGAAGCCGACCTGGCCGGCGGTGCCGAGCTGGGTGAGCGCCGACCTGACCCGCGCGGCCGGCATCGCGGCCTGCTCGGCAAGCGCGTCGACGTCGACCGTCGGGTCCCAGGCGAGCAGTGTCGCGATCAGCTCGGCGTCGTCGGTGACGTCGTCGCTGGCGAGCGCGGCGAGGACCGCGCCCTCGCCGGAGAAGCCGCGGCTCGGCTGCGGCGACAGCGTGAGCGACAGACGCAGCTCGCCGGTGTCCAGCTCCCACGTGCTCGACACTGGTCCGCTGCCGGCGGTGACCGCCGGACCATAGACCCGCAGGTGCTTGGCGAAGCGCAGGACCGGCTTCAGCGCGGCGAGCCGGGCCGGCCCGGGCAGGCAGACGGCGCCGGGCACCGGGCGGGACGTGAGCCGCAGCGAGCGGCCGGCGGGGACGGCCCACAGCACCGAGCGGTCACCGCCCGACGGGAGCCGGCGCAGGAACGCGGTCGCCTCGGCCGCGGACAGCTCCGCCCGCGGGTCGAAGCCGGACGCGATGACCTGCACCTCGGCGAACCCGCGCAGCCAGCGCGACGGCAGCGGCACCTTCTTCTCCACCACCGCACCGTCCATCGTGGACACCGTGAGGTCGTCGGGGCCGACGCTGACGTGCAGCGGGTCGACGCCGGTCAGCCGCTGCAGCGCCTGCCGCAGTGGCGTGTTGACGTCGACGTTGGTGGTGCCGTGGTCGACGATCTCACCGTCGAGGCCGGTGGGCAGCACGTCGAGGCGGGCATAGACGCCGCAGCAGCCGGAGAACGACTCGAACCGCAGCCGGTCCCGGCTGCCGGTGACGACCGGGTCCAGGCTGGCCGGGCTCAGGGGCTGGAAATAGCGGGTGCGGGCCACCTCGGCCACCGCGAGCAGCCCGGCCGCCGCCGCGGCGGGCGTGGTCAGGAACCCGGTGAAGAACCGCGGATTGGCGGTGACGGCACGCTGCGCCACACCACCGGCGGTCTGCAGCTGCAGCCCTCCGTCGTGGAGTGCCGACGGGGCCAGATAGCTCAGCGACTGCACAGCGTTGCTCATGCCCGACAACGTAGCTCCCGGGTACGACATTTTTTCTGAAGGCGGGTCGTGGCCTAGGCTCGCGAGCGGCAGGCCGTAGTGCAGAGGTCGTCACACCACCTTGCGAAGTTGGAAGACGCCGGTTCGAATCCGGTCGGCCTGCCGCCTCAGACCCCGCGTGGAGGTATGCACCGCAGTGCGCAACGACCTGCCGCAGTGGCGCCGGATCAGGGCCGAGTCGCTGCCGCACGACGTCGTGGACGCGGCGGCCAGGGCCCGGGAGGCCGGTGACTGGCGGCGCGCCGCCGAGCTCGCCCGCTGCGACGTCGACATAGCTCCGGGGTATGAGAGCGACGACCTGCGGCACCTGAGCCTCGACCTGCTGTGGTGGCACCTGCCGAGGCACCGCGGCGGGATGAGCACGCTGCAGCCGATGGTGAGCGCGGTCCTGCCGCCGCGGACCGGTGCGGACAGTGCGCCGCTGCTGAAGGTACGGCTGCCGAAATCGCCGACCGGGCCCCAGCGGCTGCTGCTGACCGTGACGACCCTGGCCGAGCTGGAGCACGAGCGCTGGTATGTCGCGCCCCGCTACACCTGGGACGTGCGCGAGGCCGCCGCCGTGCGGAAGGCGTGGGGCGGGTCCGCGGCCAGGATGCCGTTCCTCACCCCGGAGGGGAAGGCCCTGTCGAGAGAGACGATCGCCGCCGGTACCGACGAAGCCGCCACCACCGAGCGCATCCATCAGCGGATCGTCGCGGGGGACCTCGAAGGGGCGTGGCGCGAGTGCGGCATCGACGTGCGCGGGGTCGACCCCGACGCCCTGCAACGGCCCTCGGCCCCGCCGACGCTGCCGGTCGGGGTCGCGGACGAGGCCAGGGCCGCCGCGGCCGCGTTCGGCGTGCAGCAGGTCGCCACCCTGTACGGCGCGTCGCTGACGCTGACCGTCGACGGGATGACCGCCGAGGCCCTTGATCTCAGCGAATACCTGGAGGTGCCGACGCGGATCCTGACCGGCCCGGTGCCGCCGGACCTGGCGCTCCTCGCGGCCGGCCTGCAACGCCCCGCCGACCTGCACCCGCTCGTCCGCGAGGCGCTGTTCCCGGCGTCGGTGGCGGCCCACGGTGTTGCGAGACCCGACGCGGCCCAGACCGCGGTGCGAGTGCGCTGCCAGGGCGAATGGCACCGGGTCGGCGTCGACGGCGGTGCGCTGCGCCTGCCGGACCACGACGAGGAGGAGCAGCTGCGCGAGCGGGTGCTGCGGTCCCTCGGCGGCGCCAGCAGCGGCTGCTACGCCGTGCAGCAGACCTGGACCACCGGCGTCGGCCGGCTGCCGCACGGGCTCGCCGCGCAGCGCCGGCAGGTGAAGCACCGCATGCAGCACGGCGACACCGGCTGGCTGCTCGACGGCCTCGGCCGCGGCGTGATCGACCCGCAGATGCGCGACGCCAACGGCTGGTCGCTGCTGCACCTGGTGATGTGGGTCGACTGGGAGCGGGTGCTGCCGCTCCTGCTCGCCGCGGGAGTCCCCGTCGACGCCCGGGACCGCGTCGGCCGGACGCCGCTCTACCTCGCGGTGATGAACGGCGGCCCGCCGGAGCTGATGCGCCGCCTGCTCGCCGAGGGCGCCGACCCGCGCGCCGAGACGGTCCACGGCTCCTGGCCCGCGCACGTCGCCCGATCGCGCCAGTACTGGCAGGACCTGTCGTTCCTGTTCGAGCCGGTCACATAACGGGCGGCTTGGACTTCAGCCCGCTGCCGCACAGCGGCGCCACGACCGTCCCTGCCGGCTCGACCTCGCCGGCCTCGATGGCCGCCCAGCAGACGGCGGACGTCGGCTCGACGTAGAGGCCGGAGCGGGCCAGGGCGGCGTGCGCGGCCCGCACCTGCTCGTCGGTCACGGTGACGACGGCACCGCCGGTCGCACGGACGGCGGCGAGGATCTGCGCGCCGCGGGCGGGCCGGGCGATGGCGATCCCCTCGGCCACGGTCCCCTGCGTGGCGATGTTCGCCGGCACCGGCGACCCGCCGGCGAACGCGGCGGCCAGCGGCGCGCATCCGGCGGCCTGGACCGCGACGATGCGCGGGAACCGCTCGATGTGCCCCGCCTCGAGCAGCTCCGCGCAGGCGAGGTGGGCGCCGAGGACGAGGGTGCCGTTGCCGACCGGCAGCACGAGCGTGTCGGGCAGGCGGCCGCCGAGCTGCTCCCACACCTCGTAGACGTAGGTCTTGGTGCCGTGCACGAAGAACGGGTGATACACGTGGCTGGCGTAGAACACGCCCGGCTCGCCGGCGGCGAGCGCCGCGGCCCGGGCGGTGTCCTCGCGGCTGCCGGGGATCTGGTGCACGGCCGCGTCGTAGGCCCGCAGCTGCCCGACCTTCCCGGCGGAGGTGTCGGCGGGCACGTAGACGTCGCAGGCGATCCCGGCGCGGGCGGCGTACGCGGCGACGGCGGTCCCCGCGTTGCCGCTGCTGTCGGCCATGAGCCGCGCGACGCCGAGCCGGGCGGCGAGCGCCACGAGCATGACCGCGCCCCGGTCCTTGAACGACCCGGTCGGCATGAGGTGGTCGACCTTGAGCGTGACCCCGGGCCGTCCGGGCGCACCGACCAGCGGCGTCATCCCCTCCCCCATGGTGATGTCGCCCGGCTCGTCGATCGGAAGGGCTTCCCGATACCGCCACAGGCTGGTGCCCCGCCCGGCGAGGTCGGCCAGGGACGGCGGGGCCGCGGCGAACCCGTCGAGGTCGAGCACGCCGTGGCACTTCGCGCACCGCCAGGCCAGGCCGTCCAGCGGTTCGGTGTGGCCGCACGCGCCGCAGCGCAACGAGAGGGATTCCAGCGTCACGCGCTCGATAGTAAACGTCCAGACTGTGGACGAACAGTCCAAGCGAGGTATGGTGTACTCAGGAGGGCAGCGCATTGGAGTACGCACGGCTGGGCCGGACCGGGCTGCGGGTGAGCCGGATCGGGCTGGGCTGCATGAGCTACGGCGTCGCCGCCGCGGGCATGCACCAGTGGACGCTGGACGAGGACGCCGCGGCCCCGTTCTTCCGCCAGGCCGTCGAGCTCGGCGTCACGTTCTGGGACACCGCCAACGTCTACCAGGGCGGCACGTCGGAGGAGTTCGTCGGCCGCGCGATCCGCCGGTTCGCGCGGCGCGAGGACATCGTGCTCGCCACCAAGGTCAGCGGGAAGATGCACGACGGGCCCGGCGGCAGCGGCCTGTCCCGCAAGGCCGTCCTGGAGCAGGTCGACGCGTCGCTACGGCGGCTGGGCACCGACTACATCGACGTCTACTACATCCACCGCTTCGACCCCGAGACGCCGGCCGAGGAGACCATGGCCACGCTGCACACGCTGGTGCAGGCGGGCAAGGTCCGCTACCTCGGCGCCTCGTCGATGTGGGCCTGGCAGTTCGCCAAGCTGCAGCACGTCGCGGTGCTCGGCGGATGGACACCGTTCGCGGCGATGCAGGACCAGTACAACATCCTCAAACGCGAAGAAGAGCGGGACATGATCCCGATGTGCCTCGACCAGGGCGTCGGTCTCACACCGTATTCGCCGCTCGCGAAGGGCAGGGCGGCGCGGCCCTGGGGCGAGCGGACGGCGCGGTCCTCGTCCGACGCCGTCGCCCGGGCGTTCGACCGCGACGTCGACCGGCCGGTCGTCGACGCGATCCAGCGGGTCGCCGAGGCCCGCGAGGTGCCGATGGCGCAGGTCGCCCTGGCCTGGCTGCTGACCAGGCCGGTCGTGTCCTGCCCGATCGTGGGTGCGACGAAGCCGCACCACCTGCGCGACGCCGTGGCCGCCCTCGCCCTCGAGCTCACCGCCGGCGAGCTCACCGATCTCGAGGCCGCCTACACACCGCAGGACAACTTCTGGTGGTGAGCGCGCCGGCGGCCGGGCGTCAGGCTGCGACGCCCGACGGCGCCCCGGCCCGGTCCGGCTCGGCGCCGCCGACCGCGGGCGGGCGGAGCAGGGCCAGGACCGCCACCCCTGCCACGCCGGCGATGACGGCGCTGATCAGGAAGATCCGGTCGAGGCCGGCGACGTACGCCGCCCGCAGCACGCCGGCCGGCACCTGCCCGACCAGGTCCTGGTAGCCGCCGCCGGTGAGGCGCCGGGCGGTGGCGGCATCGCCGAGGATCTCGCCGGCCCGGGCGGTGACGACGGTGGCGAAGACCGGCAGCGCCAGGGCGTAGCCGAGCTGGCGGAACGTGTTCGACGCGCCGTTGGCCATGCCCGCCCGGCCGGGTGGCGCGACGGCGAGGGCCGCCGACGCCAGGACCGGCGTGCACAGGCCGACGCCGAGGCCGGACACGCACAGCCCCGGCATGAGCGCCGCCCAGCCCGACCCGGGACCGGCCAGCATGCACAGCGCGGTGCCGGCGGCGACGAGCAGCAGCCCCCACCCGATGCTGTGCCGCGGCGGGACCGCGTGCAGCAGCCGGCCGCCCAGCCCCGCGACCACGAACGCGACGACCGCCATCGGCGCCAGGATCAGCCCCGCCGCCATCGCGCCGAGCCCGAGCACCGACTGCGCCCACAGCGACACGAACACCAGGTTGGCGAACGCCGCCGCGGTCACCGCCGCCGCGCCGAACATCAGCACCGCGAACGACGGGCGGCGGAACAGCGTGAGGTCCAGCATCGGGTCGGTCCGGCGGCGCTCCACCAGCAGGAAGCCGGCGGCCGTCACCGCGCCGGCGGCGAGCACGCCCACGGTCAGCGGGTCGGTCCAGCCGGTGTCGCCGGCGCGGATCAACCCGTACACGACGAGCGTGGCGGCGGCGGTGAACGTCGCCACGCCGGGCACGTCGACCCGCCCCGCCGCCGAGCCGCGGCCGCCGGGCATCGCGACCCGGGCGAGCACCACGGCGACCACGGCCACCGGCAGGTTGACCAGGAAGATCGACCGCCAGCCGACGTGCTCGGTGAGGAACCCGCCGAGGATCGGGCCGGCCGCGGCGGCGGCGCCGTTCGCCGCGCCCCACACGCCGAACGCGACCGACCGGTCCCGGCCCGCGTAGACGACGCCGAGCAGCGCCGCGTTGGTGGCGTACATGGCCGCGGCGCCGGCGCCCTGCACGCCACGGGCGGCGATCAGCGTCCCGGTGCCGGTGGCGAGACCGCACGCGAGGGACGCGGCGGCGAAGATGACGAGGCCGGCGACGAAGACCCGCCGGTGGCCGAGCCGGTCCGACAGTGAGCCGGCCGCCATCAGCAGGGCCGCGAGGACCAGCACGTACAGGTCGACGGTCCATTGCAGGGCGGCGAACGACGAGTGCAGCTCCCGCGCCAGGTCCGGCGCGGCGATGCTGACGATGGTCAGGTCGACCAGCAGCATGAAGGTGCTCAGCGAGACCGCGAGCAGGGGCAACCATTTGCGCATGCCACGACGATGCCCACCAGATCGTCCGGCCGGCGTTTGCGCACAAGAACACGGCGGATTCCGACACGTTGGTACGGTCTGGCGGTGGATCTGGACACGCTCGACCGTCAGGTCGTGCACGCGCTGCAGGTCGACGGGCGGGCGCCGTTCAGCCGGATCGCGGCCGTGCTCGGCGCCTCGGACCGCACGGTCGCCCGGCGGTACGGGCGGCTGCGCGAGGCCGGCGCGCTGCGGGTCGTGGGCCTGCCGGACGCCGCGGCCCTCGGCCACGTCGACTGGCTGGTGCGGATGCGCTGCTCGCCCGACACCGCCGTGCCGGTCGCCGCTGCCCTTGCCCGGCGCGAGGACACGTCGTGGGTGACGCTGGTGTCCGGCGGCACCGAGATCACGTGTATCACCCGGACCCGGTCGCAGTCCGCGGACGGCGACCTCCTGCTGCAGAAGCTGCCCCGCACGCCACGGATCACCGTCCTCAGCGCGCACTGCATGCTGCGCGGCGTCGCCGGCCTGCACGGCTGGCCCGGCCGCACCGACGCACTGGACCCCGACCAGGTCACGGCGCTGCGCCCGGCGCCGCCCGTACCGCTGCAGACACCGCCGACCAGAGCGGACAACGCGCTGCTCGCCGCGCTCGCCAGGGACGGCCGGGCGCCGCTGCCGGCGCTCGCGGCCGCCACCGGGTGGTCCGAGACCACCGTCCGGCGGCGGCTGGACGAACTGTGCCGCGGCAACGTCCTGTACTTCGACGTGGAGATCGAGCCGGCGCTGCTCGGCTACCACGCGGAGGCCATGATGTGGCTGACCGTCGCGCCGTCCGCCCTCTCGGCCACGACCCGGGCCCTGGCCACGCACCCGCAGATCGCGTACGCCGCCGCGACGACGGGCCCGGCCAACATCGCGGCGTCGGTGATCTGCCGCGACCTGAACGAGCTCTACGAGTACATCGCCGGGGACATCGGCTCCCTCGACGGCGTGGCCTCGGTGGAGACCGCACCGGTCGTGCGCCGCGTCAAGGCCGGCGGCACGCTGCTGGTGACCTGACGCCCGCACCCTATATGTAACCCGCCCGCCCACTGCGGTCCACGCCGCCCGACACATCGGCAATCTACGATGTCTCCACACGGCTGCGAGATGAGGTTCTGGCCATGTGGAGATCGCGGCGGATCGCGACGGCAATTGCTCTTACCCTGACCGCGGCCGGTGCCGCCGTGGTCATGACCTCGACCGCGGCGGTGGCCGCGGACCTTTCGGTGAGCCAGGCGCTCGCGGCGCAGGACGGCCGGTCGGCCTCCGTCGTCGGGTACGTCGTCGGGCAGCCGACCGCGACCAGCACCGTGCTGCGGTCCGGGTTCACCGGCGACACGGCCCTCGCCCTCGCCGACTCCGCGAGCGAGACCGGCACCTCGCGGATGCTGTACGTGCAGATCACCGCCGCATACCGGGCGCAGTTCGGTCTGCAGACGAACCCGTCGGTGATGGGCCGCCGGCTCGTCGTCGCCGGGCAGCTGACCGCGTACTTCTCCCACGGCGGCCTGAAGTCCCCGACCTCGATGGCCTTCGCCGGCACCACCCCCACGAGCAGCCCGACCACCGGCCCGACCGGCCCCGTCGAGACCTACTACGCCGCCGCCGCGGGCAAGACCGGCACCGCGCTGCGCAACGCACTGCACGGCATCATCAAGACGCAGACGAAGCTCACGTACGACCAGGTCTGGGACGCCCTGAAGGACACTGATCAGGACCCGAACAACAGCGCGAACGTCATCCTGCTCTACTCGGGCCGGTCGCAGAGCAAGTCGACGAACGGCGGCGGCGCCAACGACTGGAACCGCGAGCACGTCTGGGCCAAGTCCCACGGCGACTTCGGTACCGCCACCGGCCCCGGCACGGACGTCCACCACCTGCGCCCCGAGGACGTGTCGGTCAACTCCGCCCGCGGCAACAAGGACTTCGACCTCGGCGGCTCGGCGGTCAGCGAGGCCCCCGGCTGCCTCACCGACGGCGACTCCTTCGAACCCCGCGCCGCCGTCAAGGGCGACGTCGCCCGCATGATCATGTACATGGCCATCCGTTACGAGGGCGACGACGGCTGGCCCAACCTGGAGATCAACAACTCGACCACCAACGGCTCCGCCCCCTACATCGGCAAGCTGTCGGTCCTGCTCCAGTGGAACCAGCAGGACCCGCCCGACGCCTTCGAGCGCCGCCGCAACGACCGCATCTACGCCACCTGGCAGCACAACCGCAACCCCTTCATCGACCACCCGGAGTGGGCCGCCGCCATCTGGGGCTGACCCCGCGGCGAAGACGGCCGGTCGCGGAATGCGACCGGCCGTATCCGTCATCCGGCGGCGGGCGGTGTCGCGGCACGGAGGAACCGGGTGCCCCAGTCCCGGAGGTGGTCGGCGAACTCCGGTGGGCTGATCACCTCGAACTCCGCGCCGATGTTGCCCAGCGCCTGGGTGGGCCAGTCCAGGCTGGTCGAGACCATGGTGAGCCGGCAGCACCGACCGTCGACGGCTTCGATCGTGCCCCATTGGCCGACGATCCTGCGGACGTGTTCGGCGGGTGCGTGGACCAGGGCTTCGACGACGTGCCCCGACGGTACGCCGGTGGAGGCGCGCACGAACTGGGCGGCGTCGTCGGCGGGAAGGGGCCGCGGGCGGAATTTCGCCCCGGTGCTGTGCGGGTCGGTCAGCCGGTCGAGGCGGAAGCTGCGCCAGTCATGTCGGGTCAGGTCGTAGGCGGCCAGGTACCAGCGGCCGCCGAGCGCGACGAGCCGGTGCGGTTCGACCTCCCGGTCGGTGTCGGGGCCGCCGCGTGCGGCGTAGCGGAACCGCAGCCGCTCCTCGTCCCGGCACGCCTGGGCGATGACCGTGAGCACCTCGGCGGGCACGACCGGCCCCGCGGCCGCGGGCGAGACGGTCATCGCGCGCAACGCGTTCACCCGTGCGCGGAGGCGCGGCGGCAGCACCTGCACCACCTTGGTCAGCGCGCGCACCGCGGCGTCCTCGATCCCGGCGATGCCGCTCTGGGTGGCGTCGCCCATGCCGACCGCCAGCGCGACGCCTTCCTCGTCGTCGAGCAGCAGCGGCGGCAGGACCGCACCAGGCGCCAACTGGTAACCGCCGTCGGTGCCACGGGTGGCGTGCACCGGGTAGCCGATCTCCCGGAGCCGGTCGACATCGCGGCGCAGGGTGCGTTCCGAGATCCCGAGACGGTCGGACAGATCCGTCCCGGACCAGTGACGATGGGTCTGCAGCAGCGACAGCAGCCGGAGCGTCCGGGAACTGGTGTTGGCCATGCCGCGATCGTTGCACGACTTCCGGTCAGGAACTGGCCGGAAGCCTGGCTACGGTCGATCTCATGATTGCTCGTGAGATTCAGCTGACCAGCCAGATCGCCGGCGTTCCGGGCCGGGACCACTTCACCGTCGTGCAGACCGAGATCGACGGTGAGGTCCTGGTCCGCACCGACGACCTGGGGCTGGCCGCTACCTACCTGGAGCTCATGCGCGCCGACTGCCACCTGCCGATCCCGGCCTGGCAGCCGGGCCGGCGCATCGGCGTGATGGCGCTCGGCACCGTCCTGCGGTCGGACAGCCGGGACCTGCGAGAGGGCGACCTGGTCCAGTCGATGACCGGCTGGGCGACGCATTCCGCCGGGCCGGCCACCTCGTACATCAAACTGGACCGCGACGCGTACCCGGATCCGAGCTATCACCTCGGTCAGGGGCCGACCGCCTACTACGGCATGGCAGAGGTGGCCAAGGTCGGCCGCGGCGACGTCGTGTTCGTGTCCGGCGCGGCCGGCGGCGTCGGCTCGCTGGCCGGGCAGATCGCCCGCAACCTGGGCGCCTCGAAGGTCATCGGCAGCGCGGGCAGCCAGGCGAAGGTGGACTACCTGGTCCAGGAGCTCGGCCTCGACGCCGCCTTCGACTACCACCAGGACCCGGTCGCGGCGCTGAAGGAGCTCGCACCCGAGGGCATCACGGTCTTCTTCGACACGGTCGGCGGCCCACTGTACGAGGCCGCGCTCGAGGTTGCGGCGCCCGGCGCGCGGTTCGCGTTGTGCGGGTCGCTGTCCACCCAGCTGGGTGCGGCGGCGCAGCGATTCCCCGAGCCCGACCAGGCCGTCGCCGCGGCAAAGGAGGTCGAGCTGCTGCCGTTCTCCTGCCACCACACGCCCGATCAGATCGCCGCATGGCACACCCACTTCCGGGCCTGGCTCGACCAGGACAGCTTCGTCTTCCCGCACACCGTCGTCGAGGCCGGCATCGACGCCGTGCCCGACACCTTCCTGTCACTGCTGCACGGCGCCTACCGCGGCAACGTCTCGGTGCGGCTGACGTGACGCGCCTGTCGCGTCGCGCCCTCAACCGGGCGCTGCTGCAGCGTCAGTTCCTGCTGGAGCGCACCGACCAGGCGCCGCTCGATGTGATCCGGCACCTGGTCGCCCTGCAGGCACAGGAACCGAACTGGCCCTACGTCGGGCTGTGGAGCCGGATCCGCGGGTTCACCCACACCGATCTGACCGGCCTGCTGCTCGACAGGCACGTCGTGCGCTCCAGCCTGCTGCGCAGCACCCAGCACCTCGCCGCGGCCGACGACTTCCGTCGGCTGCGGCCCCTCCTGCAGCCCGTCCTCGACCGCACCGCGAGCTCGCCGTACTTCCGGCGCGACGGCGACCGGCCGCCCACCCGAACGCTCATGGCCGACGGACATGCGCTGCTGGACGCTGGACCGCTCGCCCGCAGAGACCTCGCCCGCGGCCTGTCCGCCCGCCATCCGGGTCGCGACGGGCGGATCCTCGCCGGCGAGTTCGAGCTCCGCACCCCGCTCGTCCACGATCCCGCCACCGCGTCCTGGGGCAGCTGGGGCAACCGGTCCTCCGTCATCGTCACCACCGTGCCGACTGACGCCATCGAGACCGCGGCGACGCACGAACTGATCCGCCGCTACCTCGCCGCCTTCGGACCGGCCTCGGTGGCCGACGTCCAGGCCTGGAGCGGGCTGACCCGGCTGAACCGCGTCGTCGCCGAGATGGGCGTCGCACTGCGCCGCTACACCGGACCCGACGGCCAGTCCCTGCTCGACCTGCCGGATGTGCAGCTGCCCGACCCGGACGTCCCTGCGCCCGCGCGTCTGCTGCCCGCCTACGACAACGCCCTACTGGGTCACGCCGACCGCACCCGCATCATCAGTGACGAGGACCGCAGGCAGGTCATGCCGGGCCGAGCCCTGGTGCGCCCCACCATCCTTGTCGACGGCGTCGTCCGTGGCACGTGGTCGTTCACCGACGGCGACATACGGCTCGCGCCCCTTCGCCCGCTCACCGCCGCCGAGCGGCAGGACATCGACGACGAAGCCCACCGGATGTTGCCGTTCCTCACCCATCGGGATCCCCCAGGTCCACAGTGGACCGCAAAGGGGCCGCCCTCGGTGTGAGGACGGCCCCGTTTACAGCAGGAGCGTTACGGCAGCAGCTTCCAGGGGCCCCACTGGTCGCCGGGGGCCTGGTTGCGGGTCCACCACTTGGCTTCGTACTTCTTGCCCTGGTAGAGGACCACGTCGCCGGTGGTGAAGATGCGCGAGGCGGTCCAGATCGCGGTGCCGTCGGGGGCGGTCGAGATCTGCTGCCACGGGCCGTAGGGGTCGCCCGGGGCCTGGTTCTTCGTCCACCAGGTCGCCTGCCAGACCGAGCCCTGGTAGAAGACCTTGTCGCCGGCGTTGTAGACCGTCGAGGCGCTCCACGCCGGGGCCGGCGGCGTCACCGGCGGGTTCAGGCCGATGACGACCGGGTCGTGGTCGGAGGCCGCGAACGGGTCGCCGCCGTTGAACAGCAGCGTGGCGTTGTAGTTGTACCGGCTGTACGCGTAGGCGACCGCCTCCTGCGCGTTGATCTGCCAGACGTCGGCGCCGGTGACCAGCGTGCGGGCGGCCGCGTTGGCCAGCACGTGGTCGAGGGAGCCCTGCAGGCCGTCGAAGGAGTACGTCGACTCGTTCGGGTCGAAGGCCGCACCGAGGTCGGTGTAGCCGGCGTCGTACAGGACGTGCATCGGGTCCTCGTGGGTGTACGAGTTGAGGTCGCCGACGAGGAAGATCCGGTCGGTGCCGATGCTCGTCGCGACCTGGTTGGCGAACGCGACGGTCTCCTCCGCCTCACGCACCCGCGTCGCGTTGAACGAGCCCTGGTTCTTCGCCGGCGAGGAAGTGTCCTCGGCGTCGCCCGGGTACAGCGGGTCGCCGCTGCCCTTGGACTTCCAGTGGTTCGTGACGACGAGGAACGCGTCGGCGTCGGTCGCGCCGGCCTTCTTGAACGCCTGCGCGAGGGGCTCGCGGGCGATCGAGAACGGCTGGCCGGGGCCGGACGCGGTCGTGAGGATCACCGAGGTGCCGACGAGCGCGATGTCCGCCGGCTTGTAGATGAACGCGCTGCGGATCACGTCCTCTTGGGCGATCGGCGGCAGGACGGCCGGCGACGGCACGTACGCCCACACGGGGCCGCCGGCGGCGGCGTTGAGCGCGTCGACCAGCTGGGCGAGGGCGGCGTCGCGGGGCTTGCCGAACTTCGCCGAGTTCTCGACCTCTTCCAGCGACACGACGCTGGCGCCGAGCCGGTTGATGCCGGTCACGATCTTCGCCTGCTGCCGCTGGAAGCTGGCGTCGTTGGCGGCGCCGCGGACGCCTGCCGCGTTGCCCGGCCCGACGCACTTGTCGACGGCGATGTGGGTGCCGGCCCGGTCGTTGAAGTAGCTGCAGGTGCCGAAGCCCTGCGCGACGTACGACTCGCCGGTCGTCGGGAAGTAGTTCTCGACGTTGAACGTCGCCAGGCGCACCGTGCCACCGACGTTGGCCGGCTGCGCGTTGCCGGTGCGCGTGTCGCCGAACGTCGCGACGGCGGCACCGTTGTCGGTGACCCGCTGCCGCGGCTGGAAGTTCCAGAGCGAGAAGCGGTACTCGAGGATCACCGGCTGCTTGAAGGTGACCTTCGACCCGATGCTGACCGCGTTGGTCGGCGTCAGCCACGGCAGCGGAGTGCCCGTGTTGGCCGAGCCGCTGTAGTTGACGCTGGCGCCGTCGTCGAGGGTGATGCTCCGGGCCGCGTTGTCGGCGACCGCGGCGAGCGCCTCGGCGCTGCCCGGCCGGCCCGCGTCGGTCGGCTGGCGCAGCGGCGCGTCACCGGCGGCCAGCGTGAACGAGCCGTACCAGTTGGCGTCGTAGTTGTCCGCGACGGTGAACGTGCCCTGCGGCGCGATCAGCTCACCCTCGTGGGCCTCCTTCTGCGCGGCCGTGGTCAGCGACGCCCACGGGATCGTGCCGGGCGCGACGGCCGGCAGCGGGGTCGCCAGCTGCGTGACCGTCGGCGCGGAGATCTCCGTCGTGCCCTGGAACTCCACGACGTTGCCGGTGACCCGCACGCTGTCGCCGATGTGGACCTGGCCCGCCGCGGCGGAGCCGAAGACGAAGATCGCGTCGGAGGCACCCGGGGTGGCGTCGTCGGCCTCGGCGCCGCCGGACCCGCCCGTCTGCAGGTAGAACCCGTTGAACCCGCCGGTCGCATAGACGGCGGTCACGACACCCTCGGTCGTCACGTTCCGGCCGACCTCCGGCGACGTGTCGGTGTTCGTGCCCTGGATCGCGGCGATCGGCAGCACCGTCGTGGTCGTCGTGACGGTGTACGTGAACGTGGCCGAGCCGCTCGCGCCGCCCGACTCGGTCGCGGTGA
The DNA here is from genome assembly GCF_050936335.1 of Dactylosporangium sp. CA-152071. Lineage (NCBI taxonomy): Bacteria > Bacillati > Actinomycetota > Actinomycetes > Micromonosporales > Micromonosporaceae > Dactylosporangium > Dactylosporangium sp. CA-152071. The sequence goes on from NZ_JBNJMZ010000002.1 coordinate 2,039,018, forward strand.
CCGTCACCGACGCGGTGCCGGCCGCGGTGGGCGTACCGTCGATGACGCCGCCGCTGGAGATCGTGAGGCCGTCGGGCAGGCCCGTCGCGGACCACGTGTAGGGCGCGGCCCCGCCGGACGCACTCAGGGTCAGCGGCGAGATCGCGGTGCCGACCGTGGCGTTCTGGTTGCCGGGGCTGGTGACCGTGACGGTCGCGGTGCCGCCGTCGGACGCCGCGTTCTGCGGCACCGGGGTGGCCGTGCGGAAGTCGGCGCCGTTGTTGTCCGTGTCGGCGCCGGCCGCGTCCCGCTGGTAGCTCAGGACCAGGGAGTTACCGGCCGCGGCGGTGCCCTCGGGCGCGTTGCTGGTGCCCCAGCCGACGCGGTCGATGACGGCCGCGTCGGTGGGCAGCACGCCGGTGGCGCTGGCCGCGATGTACAGCGTGCCGCCACCGGCGCCCGGGTTGACGCTGGTGCCGGTGAACAGGTCGGGCGTCGGCAGCGGCGCGCCCGGGTTGGTGGTGGCGTTGTTGCCCGGCAGCATGATCAGGAAGTGCCCGTGCGCCGCAACGGCGCCGGTCAGCGTGAACACCTGCGACCCGCTCGGCACGACGGTGCTGGTGGGGGCCCGGTACTGCAGCGTCGTGCCGCTCAGCGGGATCGAGGCGGACGTCGGGTTGTACAGCTCGACGAACTTGTTCAGGTAGCTCGCGCCGGACGAGCCGCCATTGACATATACCTCGCTGATGACCAGGCCCGTGCCGGCCGGGTTCGCGGCGGCAGGGTCGGCGAGTAATGGCCAGGCTGCGCCGGCCATGGTAAGGGACAAAACGACGGTTGTGCGTCGGATGACCGCACGGGACATAGACCCGGACCTCCAGGTGGGCGTGATTCGGCTCCGTCACTGCTGGAGGCCGACTCACGGACGTTAGGCCCTGCCGGCGGACGAGAGCTGAACGGCGTGTGACAGCCTAAGGCAGGTTCCCTGGATTGACGCCGGTGTCAGCATGAGGCGAGGGTTAACCCCATCGACGCATCGACTCACATCGGGTCGCGGCGTTGGGCGGCGACGGCGGCGATCGTGAAGGCCGCGGCGTAGCCGGCGAGGACCGCGGCGGCCGTCCACTGGTCCAGGCCGGTGGCCGCCGGGAGCCGGCCCAGGGCGCTGCCGGCCCGGAACGGCAGCCAGCGGGCCGCGTCGGTGCCGATCAGCTCGGCCGCGACGCCCTCGATCAGGGCGAGCCAGGCGAGGGCGCCGGCGACCGCGGCGATCTGGTTGCGGACCAGGGCGCCGAGCCCGACGCCGATCGCCGCGAAGGCGGCGTTCCACCCGACGTCGCCGGCGAGGGTCGGCCACACGTCGTCGAGCGTCGACGACGTCCAGGAGCCCCACGCCGCGATCGTGGCGAGGGCCGTCACGGAGGCGGCCACGCCGAAGCCGGCGCCGAGCAGCGTGTGCACGGCGAGCTTGTCCAGCAACACCCGCTCGCGGCGCGGCGTGGACAGGTAGGTGTCGGCGACGGTGCGGTGCCGGTACTCGCCGGCGACCGCGATCACGCCGAGGATCAGCGGGAACAGGGCGACGAGCCCCACGTGCGCGGCGGCGCCGGCGACGTCGTCGGGGTGGCCGGACAGCCGGCCGCTCGCGCCGAGCACGACGAGGGCCACGGTGGCGGCCAGCAGCAGCCACGGGGTCCGGACGGTGGCGAGTTTGCGCAGTTCAGTTCGCATTCGAGGTCACCGCCAGGAAGGTGCGCTCCAGGTCGTCGCCGACGGGGCCGGCGTGGCGCAGGCGGCCGGCGCCGACGATGACGGCGTGGTCGGCGGTCTGCGCGATCTCCGACAGCACGTGGCTGGAGACGATCACCGTCCCGCCGGCGGCCGCCCGCCGCCGCAGCAGGCCGCGCAGCCAGGACATGCCGGCCGGGTCGAGGCCGTTGGCGGGCTCGTCGAGCACGAGCAGCCCGGGGTCGCCGAGCAGGGCGCCGGCGAGGCCGAGCCGCTGGCGCATGCCGAGGGAGTACGTGCGGACCCGCCGGTCGGCGGCGCCGGTCAGGTCGACCTCGTCGAGGACCGCGTCGACGCGGGCCATCGGCAGCCGCGCCGAGCCGGCGAGGATCCGCAGGTGGTCGCGGCCGGTGCGGCCCGGGTGGAAGCCGCCGGACTCGAGGACGGCGCCGACGGTCCGGCGCGGCTCGGCGAGGTCGTGGTAGGCGCGGCCGTCGATGAGGGCGGTGCCGCTGGTCGGCCGGGCCAGGCCCAGCAGCATGCGCAGGGTGGTGGTCTTGCCGGCGCCGTTGGGGCCGAGGAAGCCGGTGACCGAGCCGGCGGGGACGTCGAAGGTGAGGGCGTCGACCGCGCGGACACCCCGGTACCGCTTGGCCAGCTCTCGGACGTGGACTGCTGTCATGCCGCCAACGATCGCCGCCGGGGCCGGAGAAGTCGTCCCGCAGCGGCGGCATCCCGCATACCGCGGCTGCGGGATGTCCACGCGGTAGCACCGGCCTACCGTGTGGGCATGCGCATCGACCCGGCCGTCGACCGTGCCGTCGATCTGGCCATCGGGCTCGTCGTCGGGGTCGTGGTGCTGGCGACCACCCACGGCACGCCGCACGCCGCGCCGCTGGACGTGACGGCGACGCTGGTCGCGGCGGTCGCGTGCCTGGTGCTGGCGCTGCGGCGGCGGTGGCCGCTGCACACGTTCCTGGTCAGCTCGGTCGCCGCGGAGGCGTACCTGGTGTTCAACCACGAGACGGCGAACGGCATGCTGATCCTGGCCGCGCCGCTCATCGCTCTGTACACGGTCGCGGAGTCGGCCAGCCGCCGGCGCGCGCTGACGATCGGGGTCCTGGCGGTGTCCGCGTTCGCCGGCCTGCACATGCTGGCGAAGCCGGCGTCGTGGCTCGGCGCGGAGAACCTCGCGCTCGCCGCGCTCGGCGGGCTGGCCGTGGCCGCCGGCGACGGTGCCCGCAGCCGGCGGGAGTACCTGGCGGAGGTGGAGGCGCGGGCGCTGCGCGCCGAACGCGACCGTGACGCCGACGCCCGCCGCCGCGTCACCGACGAGCGGCTGCGGATCGCCCGCGACCTGCACGACGCCGTCGGGCACCAGCTGGCGCTGATCAACGTGCAGGCGGGCGTGGCCGCGCACCTGCTCGACGCGCAGCCCGGCCGGGCCCGGGAGGCGCTCACCCATGTACGGCACGCGAGCCGGACCGCGCTCGGCGAGCTACGCGACACGATCGGCCTGCTGCGCCAGCCGGGTGACCAGCTCGCGCCGGTCGATCCGGTGCCGGGGCTGACGGGCCTGCCCGACCTGCTCGACACGTTCCGCCGGTCCGGGCTGGCCGTGTCGGCGTCGGGGCTGGGCGACGCGCTCGACCTGCCGGTGCCTGTCGACCTGACCGCGTACCGGGTGGTGCAGGAGGCGCTCACCAACGTCTGCAAGCATGCCGGGGCGGTGGCCGTACACCTCCTGCTGCAACGGACTGGAGATGCCCTCACGATCCGGGTTGAGAACGCACCGGCGGCGCACCCGCGGAAGGCGGCAACGCCCGGTGTCGGGCTGGTCGGGATGCGGGAGCGGGTGTCGGCGCTCGGCGGGTCGCTGGAGGCCGGCCCGCGCCCCGCCGGCGGTTACCGGCTGACCGCGGTGCTGCCGCTGGAGGCTCGGTGATCCGGGTGGTGCTGGCCGACGACCAGCCGCTGATCCGCAGCGGGTTCCGGGTGTTCGTCGACTCGGCCGACGACGTGACCGTCGTGGGTGAGGCCGCCACCGGGCGCGAGGCGGTCGAGCTGGCCCGCTCCGCCCGCGCCGACGTGGTGCTCATGGACATCCGCATGCCCGACCTCGACGGCCTGGCCGCGACCCGGCTGATCACCGCCGACCCGGACCTCGCCGGCGTTCGGGTGCTCATCCTCACCACGTTCGAGGTCGACGAGTACGTGTTCCAGGCCCTGCGCGCCGGCGCCGGCGGCTTCCTCGGCAAGAGCGCCGAGCCGGCGGAGCTGCTCGCCGCGATCCGCACCGTGCACCGCGGCGAGCAGCTGCTCTCGCCGGCGGCGACCCGCGCCCTGATCGCCCGCTTCCTGGCCGAGCCCGCCCCCGCCGCCCGCCGCCGTCTCGACGCGGCGCCGCTGGTGGACCTGCTGACCGGCCGCGAGCGGGAGATCGTCGGCCTGGTGGCGACGGGCCTGTCCAACGACGAGATCGCCGCCCATCTGCGGGTCAGCCCGCACACGGTGAAGACCCACATCAACCGCTCGATGACGAAGCTCGGCGCCCACGACCGCGCCCAGCTCGTCGTCGTCGCCTACGAGTGCGGCCTCGTCCCGCGCTGAGCGGATCGCGAGGGACCGCGGCGGGCGCCCGGGTCAGGGCGCGGAGCGGCTCAACTCGCCGGCGAGGGCCTCGCAGACGGCGGCGACCTCGGTGTACTCGGTGCGGATGCGGTCCAGGGCGGGGCCGGCGTCCGGCTGCTGGAGCGGCGCGGCCTGACGACCGCGAGCGCCCTGGTCATCCTCGACCGCGACCCGAGGCACAACCCGGCGGTGCTGGCCGCGCTGCGGCGGCTCCTGCAGGTGGTCGAGGCGCAGGAGGTCGTGCAGGCCTGCACGGTCGGCCAGCTCGACGCCGGCATGCGCATCGCCGAGGACGTGCTGACCTCGGGCGGTCTGGTCCTGGTCGGCCGCGGCATGTACGTGACCGACGTGCTGCTGGAGCGCCTCGCCAACCTCAAGCACATGGGCCAGCTCGTCGAGCCGATCATGGCTTCGGTGCCGGTGTCGCCCTGATCCCGCCCATCGACGTGCCCCCACGTCCGCCGGCGATGCTGCGATGATGTCGCTGCGGCCGGTGGGCGCGGACCGAGGGGGCGGTGTTTGGACACGCAGGTGCTTGTCGCGGTGGTGCTCGGCGTGCCCGGTCTCTGGCTGGGGCACAGCTACCGCCGCAACGTCCGGCAGAAGACCACCGAGCGGATGCTCGACGCGTACGCGGGACTGTGGGACCTGACCGGCGCCCTCGGCAGCCCGGAGGCGCGCGCCGGGGTCGACGACGCGGCGCTGCGGGAGCTCGGCCCGGCGATGGACGCCTGGTACTTCAAGAACGGCGCCGGGATGCACGACCGGCTCCATCTGCACCTGCGGCCAGTGCGGGCCGCTGCGCTGAGCCGTGCCTCGCGTCGGGCTCAGGGTGCCAGCAGCTGCTCACGCAGGACGGTGGCGAGCTCGTCCATCGGCAACGTGCCCTTCTCCGCGATGACGGTGAGCGTCTGGTACGCCGGATCCGCCGGCCGGGCGAGCGTGATCACGGCGACCGGCTCCGTGTAGTGGTTGGCGGAGTTGGTGTACTCCGAGTAGTCCTGGGTGAACGCCGTCGCCTCGCCCAGCGGCGTCTGGATGCTGGTCGCGCCGGCGCGGAGGTCGGCGGGGATGTCCGCGGTGCTGCGGTAGACGCCGTGCCGCCCGTTGATGCGCCGGGGGTCGTCCGGCAGCGGGCAGCCGGTCGCGTAGGCCGTGAACCGGACGAGCCGGCCGTCGCCGAGGTGCACCCGCGTGTCGACGCCCGGGCAGCCCTGCGGCCCCGGCGACAGCGGGATGAGCCGTTGGCCCGCGCCGAGTTTGACGCTGAACGGGACGGGCCCGCCGACGGCCGCCAACGACGGCTCCGGGCTCGGGTTCGGGCTTGAGTTCGGGCTCGGCCGGGCCGCTCCGCCGTCGCAGCCGGCGGCGGCGAGGACGGTCACGACGGCGGCTGCGGCGAATCTGCGTCTCATGGCAGCTCTGACCGGCCGCCGGGCGGCGCCGTTCCCCGCTGTCAGGATCGCGACTGCCCTCCAGAGGGGGTAATTAAAAATCTTAAGATCAACTTCTTGAAAGTTAATCCATGGCGCGTGCATACTTCAGGTATGACAGAGCAGGCGATGGACTGGCAGGAACTGACGAACCTGACCCGGGGCCGGCCGTTCGTCGTGGAGCGGGTGCGGCTGGCCGACAGCGACGTCGCGATCGAGGGCCGGTTCGAGCTGCCGCAGCTGGCCCAGCTCAACGTCGAGGACCAGGTCTTCGTCACGGCGTTCGTGCGGTGCCACGGCTCCATCAAGGAGATGGAGCGGATCTTCGGGGTGAGCTACCCGACGATCAAGGCGCGGCTGAACAGGATCACGCAGTCCCTCGACTTCGTCGAGACCGATCCGCGGCCGTCGCGGGCCGACGTCATCGACCGGCTGCGGCGCGGTGAGATCACCGCGCAGCAGGCACTGTCCGAACTGGACGGTCGCACATGATGCCGCAGCTGCTCACGGTGCGGGTCGACCGGCGGCACCGCCGGCCCGTCCGGCTCTGGATCCCGGTGCTGCCCGTGGCGCTGATCCTGGCGCCGCTGCTGGTGCTGGCGTTGCTGGGCGGGATCATCGCCTGCATCGTCTTCCGCATCAGCGTGCCACGGACCCTGGGCACCGGCTGGCGCATCGTCTCCGCGCTGCCGGGCACCCGGGTCGACATCAAGGACGGCCACACGGCCTTCCTCGTCTCCATCCGATAGGAGCGTCAACCATGAACGAGCAACGCAAGGACATCCTCGACATGCTCGCCGCGGGCAAGATCACCGTCGACGAGGCGGAGCAGCTCATCGCCGCGCTGGAGCGCGACCAGCCGCCCGTCGCGACCCTCCCCGAGGCCCGGCCGAAGGGCAAGCCCAAGTACCTGCGGGTGCTGGTCGACACCCTCGAGGGCGGCGAGCCGGGCCGCGTCAACGTCCGCGTGCCGCTGCAGCTGCTGCGTGCCGGCGTGAAGCTGGTGGCGCTCATCCCGCCGCAGGCGCTCCAGCACGCCAACGCCGAGATGCACAAGTCGGGCGTGCCGTTCGACCTGACCCAGCTCAAGCCCGAGCAGCTCGAGGCGCTCATCGAGCACCTCGACGAGATGACCGTCGACGTCGACCAGCCCGACGCCAAGGTCCGCGTCTTCTGCGAGTAACTACGCGGCCCGGGCGAGGAACAGGTCGCTCAGGCGCACCATGTCGATCCCGCCGCCGTTGGCGTCCAGCACCCGCGCGGTCTCCGAAAGGGCCAGCTCACGGTCGGCGACGGGCAGGATCCGGTAGGCGGAGATCGAGGTCAGGTAGGCCAGGTAGCGGCCGGTGTCGTAGCTGACATGGTCCCGGAACCGCACCGACCGCAGGTCAGCGAAGCGCCCGTCGCGCAGGCACTCCTCCAGCGGCCAACCTTCCTCACCGGTCCACGCCCCCGGCACGTCGCCGTAGAAGGACGCGACCGCGTCGTGCGGTGAGTGCTCCACACCGTGCCGGCGGTCGATCTCGGCCAGCTCCGCCTGCAGCCCGGCGTCCACGACGCCGTGCGGGTTCCAGAACAGCGCGAGTGTGCCGCCCGGCTCCAGGGCGGCGTGCACCAGATCCCACCGGCGGCCCGGGTCCGTCCAGTGCCAGGACGTCGCCGCGTACAGCAGCCCGAAGCGCCGGCCGGCGCGCTGCCAATCCTCGAACGCGCTCACCTCGACCGTCACCGCACCGTGCCCGGCGGTGTTGCGACGGAGCACCTCGGCCATCCGCTCGTCGGGCTCCACGCAGACGACCGGGACACCGCGGGCCGCGAACTGGACCGTCGCCTTGCCGGTGCCGGCCCCGATCTCGGCCGCCGGCCGCGCACCCAGCGCGGCGTAGGCGAGGACCTCGTCGACCATGTCGTCGCAGTAGCCGGGCCGCCCGGCGTCGTACAGCTCCGCGACCTCACCGAACACCCTGCTCCGCATCTCACGCATGATGCCCGTGCCCCACCGCGGAAGGCCCCCTGGGGAGGGGGCCTTCTGGCGGCATGGCGAACCAGCAGCGACTGGCTTCAGCCGACGGCCTGCTTGAGCAGGGCGGCGATGCGGGCCTCGTCGTCGGCGGACAGGGTGGTCAGCGCGTAGTACGTGGGCCACATGGTGCCGTCGTCCAGCTGGGCCTCGTCGCTGAAGCCGAGGACGGCGTAGCGGGTCTTGAACTTGGCGGCGCTCTGGAAGAAGCACAGGACCTTGCCGTCGCGGGCGTAGGCGGGCATCCCGTACCAGAGCTTCGACGTCAGCGTGGGGGCGCTCTCCTTCACGATGGCGTGGAGGCGCTCGGCGAGGGCGCGGTCGGCATCGGACATCTCGGCGATCTTCGCCAGGACCTCGCTCTCGGTGTCCGCCTTGGCACCGCGCCGCGCGGTCGACTTGAGCTCCTTCGCCCGGTCCTTCATCGCGGTGCGCTCGGCGGTGGTGAAGCCGTCGTACTTCTCGGTGTTCGCCATGGTCGTGCCTCTCTCGTTGAAGTCGGAGTCGAAGTCGGAGTTGGAGTCGGAGCTGACGTCGAGGGTGGTCACCACTGCCCGGCCTGCTGGCGGGTCGGGGCGTTGAGCCGGTTGAAGGCGTTGGTGACGGCGATGTTCAGCAGCAGCGCCGCCAGCTCCTTGTGGTCGAAGTGCTTCGCGGCCAGGTCCCACACCTGGTCCGGGACGGCGTCGGGCCGGTCGGCGAGCCGGGTCACGGACTCGGTGAGGGCGAGCGCCGCCCGCTCCTCGTCGCTGAACCACGGCGTCTCCCGCCACGCGGCGACGGCGTCGACCTGGTTGTCGCCGGCGCCGTGCCGGCGGGCCTGGGCGGCGCCGCCCGCGACGCACGGCCCGCAGCCGTTGATCTGGCTGGCGCGCAGGTGGCTCAGCGCCAGCACCCGCTCGCTCACCCCGGCGCCGGCGATCGCGCCGGTGAGGGCCATGAGGGCCTCCATCGCCCCGGGGATCAGGGCCGCCGGGTTGGGCATGCGCTCCGTCGACATCGCGAACTCCCTTGCTGTGTGCTCTCGCTGACAGGACCCATCTGACCAGCGACGCACCCCGTCCCTCGACGTCCGTGGGACACCGTGGGACACGCGCGACGGCGCTGAGCTGGGCCGTTGCACCGTTGAGCCGGCCCCGTGGGGCGGGACGGGTACGGTGTTGCACGTGTCGAGCCCGCAGGAACACCTCGTCGCGCAGCTCGCCCGGATCAAGGAGCTCAGCGGGCTCAGCCTGCGCGCCCTCGCGACGAAGTCGAGCCTGAGCAGCTCGTCGCTGTCGCGGTACATGTCGGGCCAGCTGGTGCCGCCGTGGGAGGCCGTCGTCGCGCTCTGCCGGGCGGTGGGCCGCGACCCGCGCCCGCTGCGCGCCGTGTGGGCGGAGGCGGCCAAGGCCGGCGCCGCTCCCCCGCCCCGCCGCAACGACCTGCCCGCCGACCTGTTCGACTTCACCGGCCGGAAGGCGGAGTCGGCGCTGGTCGAGCAGCTGCTGCGCACCGCCGGCGCGGTCGCCGTCGACGGCATGGGCGGGGTCGGCAAGACCAGCCTCGCCGTGCACGTCGCGCACCGGGTCGCCGGCGCGTACCCGGACGGCGGCCTGTACCTGGACCTGCACGGGTTCACGCCGGGCCAGGAGCCGCTCGACCCGCCCGCGGCGTTGGGCCGGCTCCTCGCCGCGTTGGACGTCACGCACCCGCCGGCCGGCCTCACCGAACGGGCCGCGCTGTGGCGCTCGGAGCTGTCCCGCCGGCGGGCGCTCGTCGTGCTCGACAACGCCGTCGACGCCGAGCAGGTGCGGCCGCTGCTGCCCGGGGCCGGGAAGTCCGCGGTCCTCGTCACCAGCCGCAACCGGCTCGTCAGCCTCGACGGCGTGCCGCCGGTGTCGCTCGAACCCCTCGCCGACGGCGACGCCGCGCGGCTGTTCGGCCGCGCGGCCGGGCTCACCGCCACCGAGGAGGACGCCGTCGGCCAGGTCCTCCAGCAGTGCGCCGGGCTGCCGCTCGCGCTGCGGATGGCCGGCGCCCGGCTGCGGCACCGGCCCGGCTGGACGGTCGCGGTGCTCGCCGAGCGGCTGCGCGACGCCACCGGCCGGTTCGACGCGGTCTTCGGCATGTCGCTACAGCAGCTCGACGCTGACCAGCGGCGCGTGTTCCGGCTGCTGGGAGTCCTTCCCGGCGCAGACTTCGACGCCTCGACGGCGGGCGCCCTGGCGGGCCTGCGCTCCGGCGTCGGCGCGGTCCTCGACGAGCTCGTCGACGCGCACCTGCTGCAGGAGGTCGCGCCGGGCAGGTTCCGGATGCACGACCTGATCCGCCAGTACGCCGCGGACCTCGCCGCCGACGAGGAGCCCCAGTCGGACGCCGCGCTGCGCCGCGCCCTGGACCACTACCTGGCGCAGGCCGCCGCCCACGAGCGGACCCTGCCCTCGCCGCACCGCCCGCGGCCCGAGCCGGGCGACCCGGCGCGGGCGACGGCCTGGTTCGAGCTGGAGTACGTGAACCTGGTCGCCTGCGTCGACGCCGCCGTGCGGATCGGCGCGGACGAGGTCGCCGCCGCGCTGCCGCAGCTGATGCGGGTGTACTTCTTCCGCCACCGCGGCACCGACGACCAGGCCCGGCTGCTGGAGGCGGCGGCCGGTGCGGCGGGCCGGCTCGGCCGGGAGCGGGAGCGGGTGGCGCTGCTGTCGGACCTCGGCTTCACCCGCGCCGCCGCGGGCCGGCTGACCGATGCCATGGCCGCCTACGAGCAGGCCCAGGCTGCCGCCGCGGACGACGACGAGGCCGCCGCCGGGCTGGCGCTGCGCACCGGCATGGCCCACCGCGACCTCGGCGACCTCGAGGCGGCGCGGGCGCAGCTGCGGCGGGCCGGCGAGCTCTTCGAGAAGCTCGGCCGGCCCGCGGGCCAGGCGCAGGCGCTGGCCATCGACGGCTGGGTGACCCTGCGGCTGGGGCGGCCCGCCGAGGCGGTCGAGCTCGCGCGGGCGTCCGTCCAGCTCGCCGCCGGCCCGGGCCGGATCACGGGGCTCGTGACGCTCGGCCTCGCCACCGGCGAGCCGGAGGAGGCGCTGCGCACCCTCCAGGACGCGCTGCGGCTCGCGGAGGAGCACAACCTGGCGCACAACCAGGCGCTGTGCCACAACGCCCTCGGCGTCGCGCTGCGCGCACAGGGCTCGCTCGACGAGGCCCTGGAGCACCACCGGCGCGCCCTGGAGCTGCTCGAACCGCTCGCCGAGGTGCAGCTGGAGCTCGACTGCCGGCACGCCTACGCCGAGACGTGCCGGGCCGCCGGGCTGCGCGACGAGGCCGCCGCGCAGCTCGAACGGATCATCGCCGTCGCGCGGGACCTGGCCCGGCCGCACGACGAGCAGCTCGCGCGTGCGGCGCTGGGCCGGTAGTCACCGCTGGAAGTACTCGCCGTTCCAGGTGTACCGCACCTCCTGGCCCGACGCCGTGGCCAGCGTCAGGACGCCGTTCGCGAGCGACCAGTTCGACACGGTCGTGCCCGCGGGCGGCCGGACGGCGTCGACGGCGCGGAACGACCCGTCGGTCTGCCGTTCGAGCACCGCCACGAACGCCGCGCCGCCGCAGGAGATCGCGACCAGCAACTCGATCAGGTGGTGCAGCACGACCGCCCGCCGCTGCTCCCTGGGCAGCCGGCGCAGGGCCGCGACGAGCGCCACATGGTCGGGGCTCAGCGCTGGGACGTCGGTCGTGCGTTCCCGGCCGAGATACGCGCGGGCGACCCGGCCGCGCCGCCACCGGGACGTGGCGAGGTTGGCCGCGACCCGGCGGATCCAGGCGAGCGGGTCGTCGAACCGGGAGACGTCGCCCCAGCGTTGCCAGGCGCGGCAGAACGCTTCCTGGGCGAGGTCCTGCGCCTCGGCGAGGTCACCGGCGAGCGCGTAGACCATGGCGACGACGTCGCCGTAGCGTGCGTCGTAGAGCGCGTCGAAGTCGGCCGCGGCGGGCGGCGGCCGGTCGGTGGCGCGGCGGTCGGACTCGGGCATGTCACGTCACACGCTATGCCCGTCTATCCGGTTGCGACGCGCTCCCTCGTCTGTCGCAGGCTTGACACCACCGCCGCCAGCAGCACGAGCTCGCCCAGGTTGCCCAGCCACGGCACCGCGAACCCGGCCGCCGCGGCGGCGAACATGGCGACCGCCCCGGCGAGCAGCCACGGCCATCCGTCGCGCCGCCACAGCACCACCCCGACGCCGATGAGCACGAGGATCGCCACGACCGCCGGCACCGGCGGCCCGGCCGCGTTGTCGTTGACGTAGCGGAGGGTGTCGGCGTACCGCTCGGGCACCAGCCGCAGCCGCACGACGTCGGCCCAGATCCCGATCCCGACCAGCACCGCCGCGAGCGCTGTCAGCGTCCTGCGCCCGCCCCTTGCCAGCCCGGCCAGCCCGGTCAGCCCCGCCCCGACCACGATGAGCAGCGGCGTGAACAGCGCGTGCCCCACGAACCGCCCCGCGTTGAGCCCTTCGAGCGCATCCCCTTCACCGACGAACCGCCCGGCCGCGATCACCGTGTTGTCGTAGACGAGCGCACCCGCCACCACGACGACGAGCCAGGCCCGCAGCCGCACCGCCACCACCCCGGCACCGACCATGCCGACCGCCAGCACCGCGAAGATGAGTGACACCATGCCGGACCCACCGTTTCACTGATAGAAACACAGTTCCACTCACGGCAACGTACGGCCCTTCGCAGGGACCGGTCAATCAATTCCAGGCATCGAACTCACTGAGAACGTCTTCGGCCCGGTCCTGGAGCGTCGTCAGAGCTCGGCGCGAAGCTCGGCGCGGCCGGTGTCGGCGTCGAAGGGCACCGACGCGTGCTCGTGAACGATCGTCCACGCATCGCCTCGGCGGCGGAGGCAGCTCGTCGCGCGCACCCACATGCCGACCTCGGTGCCGTCCCGCATCGTGCCGCTGATCCGGACCAGGCAGTGGCAGAACGCAAGGTCGGCGCCGGCGGTGATCTCCAGGTCCCGGATCTCGTGCCCGATCCCCGTGCGGTACGACGCGATCCACCGCTCCAACCGGTCGGCCGGGTCCTCGCCGCGGCGGACGAGCGGGCCGACCGCGTCGTACAGCACTAGGTCGTCGTCGTAGCCGGCGGCCGCGGTGGCGGCGTCCCGGCGGGCGAAGGCGCGGGTGCGGGTCTCCAGCAGCGCGCGGATCTGCTGCTCGCTGCCGGCCGTCATCGCCGGGCCACCTGACGGCCGAGGGCGTCCAGCCAGTCGCCGGTGCCCTGCTCGCGCCACTCGGGCTGTTCCTGGTCGTCCAGGAAGGTTCCCTGTTCGGTGAGCACCAGGCGGGTCCCGTCGCCTTCGCGGGCGAGCTGCACGGTGGTCAGCGACACGGTCGACAGGACGCTGCCGGTGAACAGGGCCGTGGTGTACACGATGCGCTCGTCGGGGACGATGTCGTGATATTCGCTCCTCGCCACGAGGTCGGTCCCGGCGCCGCCGTGCACGGCCTCGGTGCCGCCGACCCGGAAGTCCAGCGAATACCGTCCGTCCCCGGCCGCGAACCACTTCGCCTTCGTGTCGCGGTCGGACCAGGCCGCGAAGACCGTGGCGGGCGCGGCTGCGTAGGTCCGCTCCAGCGTGAACGTGCTGTGCTTCACCGAGTGGTCGGTCATGATCCTTGCTCCTTCTGCTCGTCGTCGAGGACCGCGCCGAGGCGGTCCAGGCGGTGCTCCCACGTCGTGCGCTGGCGCTGCAACCACGCCTCGGCGTCGCGGAGGCCGGCGGGATCGATCTGGCAGGTGCGGACCCGGCCGGCCTTCTCCGACCGCACCAGCCCGCTGTCCTGCAGCACCTGGAGATGCTGGACCGTCGCGGCGACGGTCACGCCGAGCTGGGCGGCCAGCTCGCTCACGGTCGCCGGACCGCGGGCCAGTCGCTCGATCACCGCCCGCCGGTTGCCGTCCGCGAGCGCGTGGAACACCCGGCCCGTCGCCCCCGCCTCATGCTTAAGCATGCACTTAACCGTAGCCGCCTCACCAGCAAAGCTCAAGTGATGGCTTAAGTGTTTGTCATGCGTCCCGGCGGTGGAAGACGTATCCGGCCGCGGCGATGGCGAACAGCGTGCCCACTGCGACCGCTGCGGTGTCCGGCGTGTAGGTGGTCCGCAGCAGCGGGCCGACGTAGTACACGACGAGCAGCAGCACCACGGCCGCCTCGGTGCGCCGGACGAGGGTGCCGGCGGCCGCGGCGAGCAGGGTGGTGAGCGTCAGGTGCACGGTCGAGTGGAGGGCGACCAGCGCGGCGACCGGCAGCGTCACCACGGCGAGCGCGACGACCTTCGCGGCGTACAGGGGGAGCCGGCGCGGCATGGCGAGGAGGGTCGCGCGGATCTGGTCGCCGCCCTGGTGCTCGGAGGCGGTAGCCAGGACGCCGAGCACCAGGAACCCCGCCTGGACGTAGCGGACGGGCTGCGCCGCGTCCAGGGACGCCAGCAGGAGCGCGACGGCGACCGTCAGCAGCACGGTCAGCCGCAGCGACGGCAGCGTCAGCAGCTTGCGCAGCTCGGCGTGCAGGAGCGTCAGCAGTGTCACGGGTCGCGCCGGTGGAAGAGCGCGGCGCCGACGGCGAGGAGGGCCGCGATCCACGCCGTCATCACCAGGCCGGCGGTGAGCGGGGCGATGCGGACCGGGAAGTCGGGCGTGTGGAGGAACATCTGCGCGCCGACGATGTCCGGCAGGTACGCGGCCGCGTCGGTGACCTTCGTCAGCAGGTACGACACGGAGACGACGGTGCTGTTCACGATGAGGAACGTGAGCGGCACGATCCCGTTGCGCGTGATGAGCGTGATGGCGAACGACAGCAGGGCGATCAGCGTCCAGTACAGGACGGCGGCGGCGACCCGGCCTGGCGCGGGCGCGGACACCCGGTCGCCGTGCAGGGCCTCGGTGAGCGTGAGCGCGGCGGCGGCGGTGACCGCGGCCTGGGTCGCGGCGACGAGGACGAGCGCGGTGGCCTTCGCGGCGAGCAGGCGCAGCCGGCCCGGGACGGCGGCGAGCGTCGCGGTCAGCTGGCGGGCGCGCGGGGCGTCGTGGCCGGTGTTGGTGTATTCGCTGCTGATGATGACCACGCCGAGCACCATCGGGCCGATGAGCCCGACGCCGAGGTCCTGCAGTCCCAGGTCGGACGTGTCGGTGATGGTGCCGTCGTCGATGCCGCGGCGGATGTACGGCGCGTTGAGCAGCACGATGACGGGTGCCAGCAGGGTGCCCAGGACCATGCCGATCCAGGCGGTCGGCAGGCCCAGCAGCTTGCGGACCTCGGCCGCCACCGCCCAGCGGAAGGCACTCACCACGGCGCACCCGCGGTGGCGGTCAGGGCCAGGAACGCGTCCTCGAGGGTCGCGTGGTCGCCGGTGACCTCGGCGAGGCCGCCCTGCACCAGGATCCGGCCCTGGTGGATGACGACGACGTCGTCGGCGATCTCGGCGAGCTCGCCCATGAGGTGGCTGGAAAGCAGCACGGTGCCGCCCCGCGCGGCCCGGTCCCGCAGGAACTCGCGCATCCACCGGATCCCGGCGGGGTCGAGGCCGTTGACGGGCTCGTCGAGGACCAGCACCGCCGGGTCGCCGAGCAGGGCGGTCGCCAGGCCGAGCCGGCGGCTCATGCCGAGGGAGTAGCGGCCGGCGCGCTTGCGGGCGTCGCCGGCGAGGCCGACGACCTCGAGCACCTCGTCGGCGCGCGACACCGGCAGGCCGTTGCTCACGGCGACCCAGCGCAGGTGCGCGCGGGCGGTCCGGGCGCGGTGCGCGCCGCTGCCGTCCAGCAGCGCGCCGACGACGGTGAGGGGACGGTCGAGCTCGCGGTACGGGCGGCCGCACACGAGCGCGCTGCCGTGCTCCGGGCGGTCCAGCCCGAGCAGGACCCGCAGCGTCGAGGTCTTGCCGGCGCCGTTCTGCCCGAGGAATCCGGTGACGCGTCCGGGGCGCGCCTCGAACGTGACGTCGTGCAGGACCCGCGCCCTGCCCTTGCGCTTGCTGACGCGATCGATCGTGATCATAGGCCGAGTCAACCGGGGCGCCCGGCCGCGGGCATCGGGCCCGGCTCGGATCGTCGGGGCGGCGTGCGACCGTGGGCCGTCAGACCCTGGTCTGAGCACTACAGTCGGCGGCGTGAACGCCCATCCGCGTCCGTCGGGACGCTCCAGCGTCCTGCCGGTGCTCGTCATCGTGGGCATGGTGCTGTTGGCGGTGATGTGCACGGTCGGCGGGGACGGCCCGGGCCGGATCGTGCTGCCGTGGGCGATGGTCGGCGCCGCGCTCGCCGCCGCGGCGTGGGCGGTGCGCCGCGCCCGCGCCGACCGGGCCGCCTACGAGTCGCGCCTGACCGCATGGGCCGCGTCGGAGGCGGTGCTCGCCGAGCGGCTGCGGATCGCCGGCGACCTGCACGACATCGTCTCGCACGGCCTGGGGCTCATCACGGTCCGCGCCGCGGCGACCCGGCACCTGCCGAAGCCGGCGGAGGTCGAGGCGGCGCTCACCGACATCGAGGACGCGAGCCGGCACGCGACCGCGGAGCTGCGGCGGATGCTGACGGTCCTGCGCGAGCCGTCCGCCGCCGGGCTGCGCGCGCCGCTGGACGGCCTGGACGACCTGCCGGCGATCGTCGACAGCGCGGCGGTCGCCGGCCTGCGCACCCGGCTCACCGTCGACCCGGAGCTCGGCGCGGTGTCGCAGGGCGTGCAGGTGGCGGTGTGCAAGACCGTCCGGGAAGGGCTCAGCAACGCCGCGCGGTACGCGGGCCCCACCGACGTCCGGGTGGCCGTGCACCGCGACGGGCGGTTCGTCGTGGCCGCCGTGACCGACGCCGGGCCGTCCGACCCCGCGTGGCGGGCGACACCGGGCGCCGGGCACGGCCTCGTGGGCCTGCGGGAGCGGGTGACCAGCCTCGACGGCACGCTGACGGCCGAGCCGGTCGGCGGCGGCTTCCGGGTCGCCGCGCGGATCCCGGATGACGCGGCATGACGTACATGACGGATATCGCGGACATCAGGGTCATGCTGGTCGACGACCAGCCGCTGCTCCGCCACAGCCTCGCGATGATCATCAACAACGAGACGGGTCTCCGCGTGGTCGCCGAGGCGGGCGACGGTGCCGACGCCGTCGCGCAGGCCCGCGCGGCCAGGCCCGACGTGATCCTCATGGACGTGCGGATGCCGCACCTCGACGGCCTGCAGGCGACCCGCCGCATCTGCGCCGACCCGTCGCTGGCCGCGGCGCGCGTGCTGGTGCTGAGCATGTTCGAGCTCGACGAGTACGTCTACGAGGCCCTGCACGCGGGCGCCTCCGGCTTCCTGCTCAAGGACGCCCGGCCCGCCGAGCTGATCGAGGCGATCCGCCGCACGCACCGCGGCGAGTCGCTCTTCGCGCCGTCGATCCTGACCCGGCTCGTCGCGCACTACGTGGCCGCGCCCCGTCCGGACCGGCCGACCGCGGCGCTGCGGCGGCTCACCGGCCGCGAGGTCGAGGTGCTCACGCTCATCGGCGGCGGGCTGTCCAACGACGAGATCGCCACCGCGCTGTCGATCTCGGTGAAGACCGTGAAGTCGCACATCACGCACCTCATGGCGAAGCTCGCGGCGCGGGACAGGGCGCAGTTGGTGATCGCCGCCTTCGATGCCGGTCTGGTACGGCCACGCTCCTGAAAGCCCTGTGAAACGGGGTCGCGCGGGGTCTGGCTGTAGCGGTACAGTCCGGCCATGACCTTGGCCGCTCCGCCGCGCCAGCGGCCGCTCAGTCGTGCCCTCCTACCGCTCGGGCTGATGTTCTTCGCCGTCGGCATCTCCGTCGCCGTCGTCTTCCCGTTCCTGTCGTTGTTCCTGAGCACGGCCGTGCACGCGGACCCCGTCCAGGTCACCGTGTTCCTCATCGCGTCACCGCTGACCGGCGTGCTGGTCTCCTCCGTGGTCGGCCGGGTGTCGGACCGGTGGCCGATCCGCCGGAAGATCCTGGTCGGCGCCGCCCTGTTCGGCGTCGTGGGCAGCCTGGTCGCGATGTTCGTCCGCGACTACTGGGTGTTGTTCGCGCTGTGCATGACCGCCTACGCGTTCGCGGGCTCGCTGTTCCCGCAGTCCTTCGCGTACGCCCGGCAGATCCTCGAGCGGGACAGTCCCGGCCAGGCGGCGATGGGCATCAGCGCGCTGCGGACCGTGTTCTCCCTCTCGTGGGTCGGTGGCCCGGCGCTCGCCGCGGTGCTGCTGGACGTCGGTGGGTTCCGGCTGGTGTACGGGCTGGCCGCCGCCACGTATGCCCTCGCCGCCCTGATCGCGGTGGTCTGGCTCGAGGAGGTGGAAGCGCCGGCCCCTTCGAAGACGGCGGAACCTTCCGCCGACGCGGCGGCGGGACCTTCGGCCGACGCGGCGGCCGGGCCGGAGGGGCCGCGTTGGGTGCTGTGGTTGACGATCGTGGCGTTCGTGCTGATGCAGGTGCCGATGACGCTCGGTGTGCAGGCGCTGCCGCTGTACATCGAACAGGACCTGCACAGCGACGCGTCCCGGGCCGGTCTGATCCTCGGCCTGTGCGCCGCACTGGAGATCCCGCTGATGCTCGGCCTCGGCGCGCTCACCACCCGCTTCAAGCTGCAGACGCTGATCCTCATCGGCGGAGCGTGCGGGACCGCCTACTACGCGATCGCCTGGGTCGCGCCCAACCTGTGGGTGCTCGCCGCCGGGCAGGTGGTCAACGCGCTGTTCATCTCGGCCATCTCCGGCGTCGGCATCACGTACGTCCAGAACCTGCTGCCCGGTCAGCCGGGGCGGGCCACCACGTTGTACACCAACACGTTCCCGATCGGGTCGGTCGTCGCCGGCCCGTTGTTCGGCGTGGCCGCGCACTTCGGCTACCGGTCCGCGTTCGGCATGAGCACCGCCCTGATGGGCGCCGGGTTCGTGCTGCTCGTCGTCACCGCCATGTGGGTCCGGCCGTCGCGCTCCGCAACGTATCCGACACGGTAATGCGGGACGAGCGGGCGCGCGCTACCGTTCCGAGCCATGAGTTCCGTTGCACTGGCGGAGGAGCTGCTCCTGCTCGCCTACGATGACGACACCGGGAAGGCCACCGGCTCCCACATCGGCCTCGACCTCGGCATGGCCGCGGGCGTCCTGGTCGACCTGGCGCTCGCCGGGCGGCTGGCCTACGCCGGGGGGATGATCGTCGTCGTCAAGGACGCGCCGACCGGCGAGCCGATCGCCGACGAGGTCCTCGCCCGGGTTGTCGGCGACACGCCGCACACCCCGGCGTCGTGGCTGCAGCGGCTCCGGCACGGCCTGCGCGACCGGGTCCTGGCCGACCTCTGCTCCCGGGGCATCCTCACCGACGTCGACGAGGTCCAGCTCGGCTTCATCCACGTGCACCGCTACCCGATGGCCGACGCGACCGTGGAGACCGAGGTGCGCGCCCGCCTCGGCCGCGCCCTGACCGGCGACGACGTCCCCGACGAGCGGACCGCGGCCCTCGCGGCGCTGGTCGCGGCGGCGCGGATGGAGCCGGCGCTCTACCTGTCGGGCGACGAGATCGCGGCGGCGCACCGGCGGCTGGAGGAGATCAGCGACAACGCCGGCTTCACGGGCACGGTCAGCATGGAGGAGTCCTCGATCCGCCCGTCGGTCGCGCTCGTCGTCAGCGTCCTCGTCCAGGCCATCCAGACCGCGCTCGGCACCGCCCGCGCCTGACCCCCGCTCGTGACGGCGGGCCGCCCGGCCCGCCGTCCGGACTTGTGGCAGCATGTCCGGGTGCGTCACGTGTCCGACGACCAGCGCCGGGCCCGGCTCGCGGTCCGGCACGCGCTCGCCCCGGACTTCAGGGTGGCGACCCCGGAGGCCGTCACCGGGGCGATGACCGTCCTGCACGCCACCGAGCCCGCCACGGTCCACCTGTCGTGCCAGGCCCGGACCACGGACCTGCGCCCCGCCGACGTGGACCGTGCCCTGTACCAGGAACGGACCCTGGTCAAACAGCTCGCGATGCGCCGGACACTCTTCGTGTTCCCGCGCGAGCTGCTCCCGGCCGTCTGGCCGAGCGCGTCCGCCCGGGTCGCCGCCGGCGAACGCACCCGCCTGGTCAGGGACCTCGTCGCCACCGGCACCACCACCGACGGCGACGAATGGCTCGACCGCGCCCGCGCCGAGGTCCTCGCCGCGCTCGCCGCCGCACCCGACGGCCTGCAGCCGACCGAGATCCGCCGCGCCGTACCGATGATCGACGTCACGCTCGACATCACCACCGCCGACCCGCGCGTCTCGACCCGCGTCCTGACCTACCTCGGCGCCGCCGGCGACATCGTCCGGGCCGTCAACGCCGGCGGCTGGCACCTGTCCCGCCCGCGCTGGACCCTGATGTCCTCGTGGCTGCCCTCGGCGGAGCACGCCGTGGCGGCGGACGGCTACCGCGAACTCGTGCGGCGCTGGCTCTTCACCTTCGGCCCCGGCACCGAGGACGACCTGGTCTGGTGGCTCGGCGCCACCAAGGGCATCGTCCGTGCCGCCCTCGCCGCCCTCGGCGCCGTGCAGGTCTCCCTCGACGGCGGCGGCACCGGCTGGCTCCTGCCCGACGACCTCGACGACCTCCCCGACCCCGGCCCGTGGGCCGCCCTGCTCCCCGTCCTCGACCCGACCGTCATGGGCTGGCAGCACCGCGACTTCTACCTCGGCCCGCACCGCGCCGGCATCTTCGACCGCCGCGGCAACGCCGGCACCACCGCCTGGTACTCCGGCCGCGTGGTCGGCTGCTGGACCCAGGACCCCGCCGGCGTCGTGCGGCTCCGCCTCCTCGAAGACGTCCCCGCCGAGGCCCGCCGCCTGCTGTCCGCCGAGGCCGACCGCCTGACGCAGTGGTGCGCGGGCTTCCGCGTCCCGACCATCTACAACTCCCCGGCCATGCGCGCCTGACCCGCCGCGCCGGCTCACAGCCGGGGAAGTGCCTCGCCGGGTCGTGGCTCGCGCCGCAGGTCGAGCCAGAACACATAGCCGCGGAGGTACCCCTCCAGGCCGTCGTCGAGGTAGGCGACGAAGTCGCGCTGCCCTCGGGCGGCATCGTGGTAGTGGCCCAGGAACTGGGGGTCGGCGTTGAAGCCCCAATGCGGATGGGTGTCCGCTCCCCAGTCGGCGGCCGTCGCGACCGCCCACTCCCGCACGCGACCCCGGTCCCGCCACCACTCGCGGACGGCGCCGGCCGTCCAGTGCTCGTCGCCGTCCCAGTTGTAGCCGCTGTACAGCTCCGCCCGGCAGCCGTGCACCACGGCCTCGGTCTCGCGCTCGTCCACCGGCTGCCGGTAGATGAACTCGAACCCGATTCCGCCGCCGAGATCGTCGTCGTAGCAGATGTGGTCCGGGGCATCCCGCCGCCCGATGGCCAGACTGTCGGTCTCGCCCGCGTAGAACGGCCCCGGCACGTTGCGCCAGTTCCGATGCTCCCAACGCCCGGTGAAGAGCCGATCGGCGGGCTCGCCGAGGCGCTCCACCACACTCCGCGCGGTGGGCAGCGGGTCCCAGTAGCCGGTCATCAGCCCATCCTGCCCGACGTGGCCGCCGCAGCCTCTGCCGGTACTGTGGGTCGATGGGGGAAGCGGTCAACGTCATCGATCTCGACGAGCCCGCGGAGCGGTCCGTGCGGCCGCCGGTGGTCGCGCGGTGGCGACGCAGGGTGCCGGCGAAGGCGGTGGCGCTCGTGGTGCTCGGCGTCCTGATCGGTGCCGTCGCCGGTCAGCGGTGGGAGGCCGCGCGGCAGGAAGAGCGGCGGGCGGCGGAGGTGTCGCTGTTCGTGACGGTTGCCGGGACGGAGTCGGGCCAGGCCGAGGGCGACCGGCTGACCATCGGGGGCACCGTGACCGTGCTCAACGGCGGGCCGAGGCCGGTCCAGGTGGCCGGCGCGGGCGTGGTCGCCGACGTCATGGTCCGGGGCGAGCACCGGATCGAGCCCGGCGCGGCGGGCTGGTTCCGGGTCAGCGCCACCATCACCTGCACCGACGACGCCGCGAGCCGGCCGCTACGGGTCGGGCTGGTGGCGGTGACGGAGGACGGGGTCCGACGCCCGGTGACGACCACGATCCAGCTGAACGGCACCAGCTGGCAGGACCAGGTGAGGCGCGGCTGCCCACGGCGGTGACCACCCGGCCTCACCGGCCCGGTTCCCGCACTGCCCTGGCGCGGATGCTTGTGGCCGGGGATTTGCCGGACCCGCGGCGTAGGGGCTGGGTGACTTCGGCGGGGCGGGGTACATATTTTTCGCCGGGATGCCTGACGGTGTCGAGAACGGGGAGCCGGCTCCGTCCCAGGGGGACAACCGGTCGAGAACGAAGGAGCACACCGTGAAGTACCTGTTGCTGAAGCACTACCGTGGCGGACCGACGCCGGCGGTCGACCACCCGCCGATGGACCAGTGGGCGCCGGAGGACGTCGACGCGCACATCCGGTACATGGGCGAATTCGCGACCAGGTTGGAGAAGGCCGGCGAGTTCGTCGACATGCAGGCGCTGGCTCCGGAGGGCGCGTTCGTGCGGCACGACGGGGAGGGGCGGCCGCCGGTGACCGACGGTCCGTTCGCCGAGACGAAGGACCTCATCGCCGGCTGGTACGTCATCGACGTCGAGTCGTGGGACCGCGCGGTCGAGCTGGCCGGCGAGCTGTCCGCCGCTCCCGGCCCGGGTGGCAGGCCGATCCTCGAGTGGCTGGAGGTCCGGCCGTTCTACACCGAGCTGCCCTCGGTCGGCGAATGAACGAGTCCCTGCTGCGGGAGCTCGTGCCCGCGGTGATCGGTGTCCTCGTCCGGCGCGGAGCGGATTTCGCGTCGGCCGAGGACGCCGTGCAGGAGGCGCTGATCCGGGCCTTGAAGCTGTGGCCGGACGACCCGCCGCGCGACCCGAAGGCCTGGCTCGTCGCCGCGGCGTGGCACAAGTTCGTCGACGCCGCCCGCTCCGAGGCGTCCCGGCGGGACCGGGAGCTGGCCGTGCAGGACGAGCCGCCCGCCGGGGCGGTGCCCGGCGCCGACGACACGCTCCGGCTGTACTTCCTGTGCGCGCACCCTTCGCTGCCGCCCGCCGCGGCCGTCGCCCTCACGCTGCGCGCCGTGGGCGGGCTGACGACGCGGCAGATCGCCCTCGCCTACCTGGTGCCGGAGGCGACGATGGCGCAGCGGATCAGCCGCGCGAAGCGCCGCATCGCGGGGCAGTCCCTCGACCGGCCCGGCGACCTGGGCACGGTGCTGCGGGTGCTGTACCTCGTGTTCAACGAGGGCTACAGCGGCGACGTCGACCTGGCCGCCGAGGCGATCCGGCTCACCCGCCAGCTCTTCGCGCTGACCCGGGAACCTGAGGTCGCCGGGCTGCTCGCGCTGATGCTGCTGCACCACGCGCGGCGCGTCTCCCGTACCGGCGACGACGGCCGGCTGGTGCCGTTGAGCGAACAGGACCGGTCCCGCTGGGACACCGCCCTCATCGCCGAGGGCGTCGAGATCCTGCAGGCGGCGCTGGCCCGCGACCGGCTCGGCGAATACCAGGCGCAGGCCGCGATCGCCGCCCTGCACGCCGACGCGCGCACCACGGAGTCGACCGACTGGGTGCAGATCGTCGAATGGTACGACGAGCTGCTCCCGCTCACCGGCGACAGTCCCGTGGTGCGCCTCAACCGGGCCGTCGCGGTCGGCGAGGCCGACGGCCCGCGGGCCGGCCTGGCGGCCCTGGGTGGCGTCGACCCCGCCGTCCCCCGGTACGCGGCGGTGGCGGCCCATCTGCACGAGCGCGCCGGCGACCTGGCCCGCGCCGCGGACCTCTACGCCGAGGCGTCCCGCGCCGCGACCAGCGTCCCGGAGCGCGACCACCTCACCCGCCAGGCCGCCCGCGCCCGCCACCGCGGCCGCTGAGCCGACCAGCGGTGGAAGCAGGCTGGCCTTCACATCCGGTCGCGGTTGGAGTACGCGGGCCTCGTCCGGCGGCGCGGCTGCCGTACGCGGGGCCGAACACGACGAGCAGGGCCAGGTCCTCGGTCACGTCGACGAACCGGTGCTCCTCCCCCGCCGGCACGAACACGACCGACCCCGGGCCCACGTCCGCCGACCCGCCCGGCGTCGCGCGGGTCGCGATGCGGTGGCAGGTCAGTGCGGGTCGGGCACGCCGGCGAAGGTCGAGGGCACGGAGAGGCTGCGCCATCTTGGGAGGGGCCAGCAGGTGACGAACGCGCGGCCCACGACGCGGTCGACGGAGATGGTGCCGCTGGAGGCGCCGAGGTGGGCGCGGGAGTCGGCGGAGGCGCTGCGGTGGTCGCCGAGCACGAACAGGCGGCCGGCGGGCACCGTGACGTCGAACGGGGTCATGGACGGCTCGTCGCCCGGGTAGAGGTAGTCCTCGTCCAGGGCGGTGCCGTTGATGGTGACCCGGTGCTTGTCGTCGCAGCACTTGACGCGGTCGCCGGCGACGCCGATGACGCGCTTGATGTAGTCCTCGTCGGGGCCGGCGGACCACGCGGGCGGCGGGCGGAAGACGATGATCTCGCCGCGCTCGGGGTCACGGAAGCGGTACAGCACCTTGTTGACGAGCACCTTGTCGTCGATGATCAGCGTCTGCTCCATCGAGCCTGACGGGATGAAGAACGTCTGGACCAGATAGGTGCGCACGACGATCGCCACCAGCGCCGCCACGACAAGCATGACGATGTTCGCCGTCCAGCGCGACCGCCTGCTCTTCACGTTCCCCGTTGCAGGCACGGCCGCAGCGTACATCGTCGATGCCAATGGATCTGCCCGGCACTGGTGGCGATCATTGTGGCATTGGCGACCCGGCTACGTTCAGCACCCAGGTCAATACATCAGGTGACGGTGCCGGCGCGGGGCCGGGGCCGCCGCGCCGGGTGTGCAGGGCTTGCTACAGGTCGAACTCCGCCGGTGGGATGCCGACGGCGAAGCAGGCCTCGCGGACCGCCCTCTTCTCGTTGTCGTCGAAGTCGCCGTCGGCGCCGCCGATGATGATGCCGATCTGGATGACGGCGCGGGCGTGGTCGGGCTTCGACTTGAGCTTCGCGATCGTGGCGATCGCCTCGACCTTGCCGAACTCGAAGTCGCGGACCAGCCGGTCGGCATAGAAGGCGAACTTCTGCCGCAGCTCGTCGGGCGGGAAGACCGCCAGGATGTCGTTGCTGGTGATGACGCCCTCGGTGCGCTGGCGCTCCGAGGGGTCGATACTGCCGTCGGCGGCGGCGATGAGCGCGCACATCGCCATGCTCGCGTTGGCGAACTCCTTGCTCTTGAACTGGCCGGCCCGCGTCTTGAGCTGCCCGCTCATCTCCTGCGTCCGGCTCTTGAGCTGGTCGAAGAATCCCATGCTGCCATCCCCCATCGTTCGAAGCCCCCGCCGGGAAGCCTACCCGCGCCGCCTGACAGAAAGCTGCGAGCGCGCTGCCCGCGACCGGCGGCCTGAGCAGGCGTTACCCCGTACCGGCGACGCTGCCGCAACATGAGCGGCACCGCGGACAATTCGGGAAACTCCGCAATATTTCACCCACGTGTGAGGTTGACCGTTGAGGTCAGCGTGCCGGTCATCTCGTCGCCTGATCGCCGGTACCGTCGAGGATGTGCGGTGGCGGCTCGTGGGGGCGGGCGCGGCGACGCTGGCGGTCCTCGCCGGCGCCGCGGTCATGATCGCGGTCGCGGCCCGGCACAGACCGGACGGCGGACCGGACGGCGCACCGGACGGCCGAGACGTGCTGTGGCGGCGCATCCCCGATGCCTTCGCGGCGCCGCCGGGTGCCACCGTGAGCGCGGTCCTGCTGTACCCGTCGGCGGACGGTTGCTTCTCGGCCACCGGCACCGTCGACGCCGGGATCCGCCGGCACGTCGGGATCTGGGTCGCCGCCGGGGCGTGCGACACCGTCCGGCTCGAGTGGCCCGTGGAGGTGCCGCCGACGAACCCTCAGATCACCCAGCGCGAAACGGTCGTGGACGCGACCGACCTGGAAGGCAACGGCACCTGGCTGACGGTCGCCGCCGCCACCGCCGGTGACCGTGCGTGGGCCGACACGACCCTCGGCGGCCCGTCCGGCGGGGTGTCGGGCCGGCTCCGCGAACCCCCCGACGACCGGGGCGACGTGCCGGTGGCCGTCGGTGCCATCCACAGTCAGTACGCGGTCGTCGGACGGCACGGCGACGAGCCGACGGTGTACCTGTCGCCCAGCGGGAGCCACTGGTGGGACCGCCCGCTGCCCCTGCCCGGCACCGGCCCGGCGGAGCCGCTCGGCGTCGCGGGCGCGCCGGACGTGTTCCGCCCCGAACGCTCCGCCTTCGACATCGGCCCGGGTGTCGTGGTCGGCCGCGCGGGCGGCACCGCCGTCATCTGGTCCAGCGCCGACGGCGGCTTCACCTGGCAGGTCCGGGCGCACCCGGAGGCGGCCGAGCTGACCGGCGTAGTCCACGACGGCTCGGCGTTCGTCGCCACCGGCACCGGCCCGGGCGGCGACGTCGTGGTCCTCACCTCCGCCGACGGCGTCACCTGGCAACGGGATCCCCGCGCGGTGCCGGCCGGCGCAAGGCTCTGGCTGCGCAAGCCGTAGACAGCAACCGTGGTCAGGCGTCCTGGTCCAGGAGAGCGACGCGGCGGCGGCCCGCGGTCCGCCGGTAGCTCGCGTCCAGCAGCTCGGCGATCTCGTCCCAGTCGGTGTCGTCGTCCAGGTCCACGCCGATCCAGCCGGACGGGCCGAGGTAGGCCGGGACGTAGCTGCGGGCGTCCTCCAGCAGCGCGTCGCGTTCGGCCGGGTCGACCAGCACGAGGACCGAGCGCTCGTGCTGCCGGTAGGTGCCGTCGACCTTGACCGAGCCGCCGTAGTAGGCGAACACCTTCGTCGTGTAGAACGCCGGGTGCCCGTGGGAGATCTTCTCCGCGGCGTCGGGCAGGGCGAGCGCGAGCTCCCGCACCCGGCCCAGGATCGGGTCGGCGTCGTCGAACATGATGGGGTGGCCCATTGAGCGACGATAACCGAGGCCAGCAGCGGGCCCGGCGACGGGTGTGACCCAGGACACATTAGAGTCGGTGTATGCGAGCGGTTTGGATCACCAGGGCCGGCGGCCCCGAGGTGCTCGAGGTGCGCACGACGCCCAACCCGTCGCCCGCCACGGGCGAGATCCGCATCCGGGTGCACGCGGCCGGGCTGAACTTCGCCGAGGTGATAGCCAGGCAGGGCCTCTACCCCGACGCGCCGCGCCTGCCGTGCGTCGTCGGCTACGAGGTGGCGGGCGTGGTCGACGCGCACGGCCCAGGCGTCGACGGACCGGCGATCGGCAGCCGGGTGCTGGCGCTCGTGCGCTTCGGCGGGCACGCCGAGCTGGTGTGCGCCCCCGTCGCGCAGGTCGTCGAGCTGCCCGACGCGCTGGGGTTCGAGGAGGCCGCCGCCATCCCGGTCAACTACCTCACGGCGCACCACATGCTCTTCCGCGTGGCGAACCTCCGCGCCGGCCACCGGATCCTCGTGCACATGGCGGCCGGCGGCGTGGGCCTCGCCGTGCTGCAGCTGTGCCGCACCGTGCCGGACGTGGTCACGTTCGGGACCGCGTCGGCCGGCAAGCACGAGGTGCTGCGCGAGTTCGGCTGCACGCATCCGATCGACTACCGCACCGAGGACTACGCCGCCCGGGTCCGTGCCCTCACCGGCGGGGACGGTGTCGACATCGTCCTCGACCCGCTCGGCGGTCGCGACTGGAAGCGCGGGATGCGGCTGCTGCGACCGGTCGGGCAGCTCATCGCGTACGGCTTCGCGAACGCCGCCTCCGGTGAGCGGCGCAGCATCCTTCGGCTCGCCCGGCAGGCGGTGGGCGTGCCGCTGCTGAGCCCGCTCGGCCTGATGAACCAGAACCGCACGGTCAGCGGCGTGAACCTCGGCCACCTGTGGGGCCGCCCCGACCTGCTCCGCGAGGAGCTGTCGGCGCTCATGGACCTGTGGCACGCCGGCGTGGTGAAGCCGCGCATCGACGGCGTCTACCCCTTCGACCGCGCCGCCGACGCGCACCGCCGCCTCGGCGAGCGCCACAACATCGGCAAGGTGCTGCTGGTGCCCTCCGGCTGACCTACGTCGCCGCCCGCACCCACAGGTCCCGGTTGCCGGCGATGACGACCCGCCCGTCGCGCAGCGTCGCGACCGCCTGCGGCGGGGCGTCACCGCAGCCCAGCTCCCCGCGCTGCCACGCCCCGGCGCCGTCGCCGAGCCAGACGACGCCGCAGTAGTCGTTGCGTTCGTCCACCTTGTGCTGCCGGGAGTCGTCGATGACGCCGACGACCACCACGGTCCCGTCCCCGCCCGCGGTGACGTCCGCGACCCGCCCGGCCCCCATGCCCTCCACCGTGCCCCGCGTCCACGTCAGCCCGTCGGCGCTGGTCAGCACGTACGTGGAGTCCTGCTGCCCGCCGCCCTCGATCCCGCCGAACGCCAGCCACCGGTCGGCGGCCTTCACCAGCCGGGTCAG
The DNA here is from genome assembly GCF_050936335.1 of Dactylosporangium sp. CA-152071. Classification (NCBI taxonomy): domain Bacteria; kingdom Bacillati; phylum Actinomycetota; class Actinomycetes; order Micromonosporales; family Micromonosporaceae; genus Dactylosporangium; species Dactylosporangium sp. CA-152071. The sequence goes on from NZ_JBNJMZ010000002.1 coordinate 2,067,274, forward strand.
CATGAGACCCGCCGGCAGTCCCTCCACTGTGGACACCTGCCAGGTCCGGCCGCCGTCGGTGGACCGCCATGCCCCCGGCCGGTCCCACCCGTAGCCGATCGCGACCACGGTGTCGCCGTCCGCCTCGAGCACCGCGAGCAGCTGCCGCTCCGCCCGGCTCTGCCGTGGTGCCGCCGGCAGGTCGACCCGCCGCAGCGTCACGCCCCCGTCGTCGGAGACGAGGACCGCCGGCGGCTGCTCCTTCTTCGCGGTCAGGTCGGCGTTGACGATGATCCTGCCGCTCGCCGTCCTGACCATCCCCCTGACCAGGCTCCGCGACCCCTGCCCCTCGAACCCGGTGGTCGACAGGTCCAGCCTGGCCAACTGCTGGGGTTCGCCGCCGCGGTACCGGTAGAGCCCGGAACTTCCGGCGGCGAGGACGTTCCCCTCCGCCTCGACGACGAACCCGTCCCCGCCGATCCCGCCACCGGCCCACCCGCCGCCCTTCCCGGGCGGCCGGTCCCCGCCGGCGTCGCTCCCGCCCGGCGCGGGGTCGATCGCCAGCCGGTCGCACGTCTCGTTCCCCGTCCAGTTCGCCCCGACCGCCCGGAACCCGTTCTGATACGTGCCGATCCCGAGCACGCACCCCCCGACCGGCAGCAGCCGCTGCAACCCCTGCCCTTGCGGGATCCAGTCGGACACCGCCGGCCACTCGACCGCCCCGCCGTGCCTGACGAACCCGAGCTCGGTCGCCGGCACCTTCCCGAGTCCCTTCCGCCCCTCGGTGTCGGCGCTCCACCCGCCGTCGCCGACCTGCTGCCCGCACCCGCCGGAACCCAGCATCATCGCGACCACGACGACAGCACGAACCGCTCGGTACATCCCCGGATCCTCCCAGACCCCCGCGAATCCCATCGCCCGTGCGAGCGGCCGGAGATAGGGAATTTTCCTCTTCTGGGGGTCGGGCGGCGGCCGGAGACTCGCGGCATGGGTGACGAGGCGGTGCCGTGGGCGGCTGAGCGGCTCTTCGTGACGCCGGGGCGATGGGGATGGCGGAGCGTCGACGTCGTGGCGGGCGAGCGGCACGACGGGCTCGTGCCGTCGGAGCGGCCGGAGTGGGTGGAGCCGCCGCGGCCGGACACCAGCGAGCTGCGGCGGGCGGTGTCGGTCGCGTTCTGGGCGCTGATGGGGCAGGTCCTGGCCGTGGTCGGCGGACTGGTCGCGGCCGGCGTCCTGCTTCCGCGGGTGCGGCAGTGGCTGGCCGAGCAGGGGTTCGAGGGGGACGCCTACCCGGCCGTGCGGCTGTTCGCGGGGATCGGCCTGCTCGTGCTGGCGTTCAAGGTGCTGCCCCGGATGGGCGCGTACTACGTGGCGCTGCGTGACCAGCGGGAGTTCGAGGCGCCGTTCCGCCGGGCGAGGAGGCTGGAGCGGCAGCGGTACGAGACGGCCGCCGCCGAGTGGAACGACGCGATCCGCCGGCGGGACGAGCGGGTGCACGCGCGCAGGGACGGACCGGAGTGGATCCCCGTGCTGCCGGAGGTGCCGCCGGCCCGTACGGACGTGATCGGCGGCGACCCGCGCCGGCACGGCTGGGCGAGCCTGCTCGTCACGCTCGGCACGTCGGTGCTGGCCGGCGGGAGCGGATCGCGCTGCTGGACCTCACGGGGCGCGACGTCGGCGGCGGGCTCGAAGCGGTCGCACGGGCCCGGGGGCGGGCCACGCACCGGGTCGACCTGCCCGGGGCGGGCGTCGACCTGTTCGCCGGCGTCGGCGAGGAGGCGCTGCTCGACGTCGTGACGTACACCCTGACCGGGCGCGACGAGACCGGCGACCTGCGGCACGAGCGGGCCCTCACCAGGGATCTGCTCCGGCAGGTCCTGCGCACCCTCGACGGGCCGGTCACCCTCGCGCGGCTGGCCGCCGGGGTGCAGGTGCTGCGCAGGGCCACGGCCGCTCCGGTACTGACCCCCGCCGAGCTGCGGCAGCTGGCCGAGCGCGTCGGCGAGGTCGGCGACGACGACTGGTCGGTCCGGCAGCTGCGGTTCGTCGCCGGCCAGCTGGCCGTGCTGAGCGACGGCGAGACCGTCCGGGTGGGGAGCCGGCCGCTGTGGGCGGACGCGGCGTTGTCGGTGGTGGCGACGGCGGGCGGGCGGGCGGGACGACCGCAAGGACCTCGTCGACCGGATGCTCGCCCACCTCGCGCAGGCCGCGATGCACCGCGGCCGGAGGTTCGCGGACGTGTTCGTCGTGGCGGGCGCGGACCGGCTCGGCGCGGCGACCCTGGAGATGCTGTCGGACAACGCCCGCGCCGCCGGGATCAGGCTGATCCTGATGATCGACCAGCCGCAGGGCGACATCGAGCGGACCGTCGGCACCGGCGGCGCGGTCTGCGTCATGAAGCTGTTCAACCACCGTGACGCCGAGGTGGCCGCCGCGTTCATCGGCCGCGAGCACCGGTTCGTGGTCAGCCAGGTGACCCGGGAGGTGGGCCGGGCGTTCACCGACGGCGGCGGCGACACGTTCACCGGCGCGACCGACCGCGCCTCCAACGCCCTGCCCGGCGCCGTCCGCGAACGCGGCGCCACCACCGGCCTCGCGGAGTCGCGCGGGCACACGTGGTCCGGGGTGCGCAGCTGGTCCTCGACGCAGCAGGTGAGCTCCGCCTCGGTGTCGTCGCGGGTGTACGAGTTCCTGGCCGACCCGCGGCAGCTGATGAGCCTGCCGGAGACCTCGTTCGTCCTCGTCGACAACACGGCGCGCGGCCGCCGGGTCGAACTGGCCGACGGCAACCCCGGCATCTGCCTGCTGGACCGGGTGGCGCTGCGAGGCGGGGACGGGTGACCGGGGACGCGCTGCGAGGGTTCCGGTTCCACCGCCTGCTGGAGGTCCCCGGACCGGCCGGCGACGAGGAGCTCCGGGCCGCGGTCGACGGCTCCCACGCCGCCCTCGCGGGCCACCCGGACGCCGCGGTCATGGCGGTCTGGACGCGCCCACCGGCGGACCGCCGGCTGCGGCTCCTGCTGGCCGGCCGCCCGCTGTTCCCGCCCGCGGTGGACGGCGGGGTGCTGTTCCCGCCCGGCGCCGTCGCCGAGCCGTTCGACGCGGGCGCGGCCACCGCGCTGCTGGACGCGTTCCCAGACTGGGTGGTGTGCGAGGGCCGGTTCGACCCGCTGTGGGGCGGCGAGGAGGGGCGCGGCGCGTTCGACAGCTTCGTCGGCCACCTGAGCGAACCGTTCGCGTTCCTCGTCGTCGCCGGGCCGCTGACCGCCGCCGCCGTCGGGCCCGAGCTGGACGGCCTCGTCACCGACATCGTGGTCCTCGACCGGCCGCAGCTGAGCGAGGCCGGCCGCCGCACCCTGGAGCGCAAGCAGGCCAGGCACCGCGAGCTGACCCGCGCCCGGCTCGGCGGCGCCTGGCGGGTCAAGGTGCTCGTCGCCGGGGCCGTCCCGCGGCAGGCGGCCGTCACCGCCGCGATGCTGTGCGCGGCCGCGCAGCTCGACGGCCTGCCGTACCGGCTGATCCCCGGCGACCAGGCGTGGCCGCTGCGGGACGCGCTGGCCGCCGGCGGCTGGTTCACCGCCGGTGCGCCGCTGCTCACCGCGCTGCTCCGCCCGCCCCGGCGGGAGCTTCCGGGACTGCGCCTGGTCACCCCGCACACGTTCGACGTGACCCCGGAGCAGTCGCCCGGTGAGGGCGTGCGGCTCGGCGCCGTCCTGGACCGCGCGAGGCACCCGTGCGACGAGCTGTGGCTGCCGTTCGGGGCGCTCAACCGGCACACGCTCGTCTGCGGCACGACCGGCGCCGGCAAGTCGCACACCGTGCGGCACCTGCTCCGGCAGGCGACCCGGCGGGGGCTGCCGTGGCTGGTCCTGGAGCCGGCGAAGGCCGAGTACGCCCGGCTCGGCGGCGCCGTCGTCATCCGCCCGAACGACCCCGACGCGCCGCCGGCCGGTCTCAACCCGCTCGAACCGGCGCCCGGCTTCCCGCTGCAGACCCACGTGGAGCTGCTGCGGGCACTGTTCCTGGCGGCGTTCGCGGCGCACGAGCCGTTCCCGCAGGTGCTCGCCGCCGCCCTGCACCGCTGCTACGAGGAGCTCGGCTGGGACCTGACCCTCGGCGCGCCCGCGCACCCCGGGCAGCGACCGCGCTACCCCACCCTCGGCGACCTGCAGCGCGTCGCCGAGGCCGTGGTCCGCGACGTCGGCTACGGGCGGGAGATCTCCGACAACGTGCGCGGGTTCATCGCCGTCCGCCTGGCCAGCCTCCGCCTCGGCAGCGTCGGCAGGTTCTTCGACGGCGGCCACCCGATCGACGCCGGGCGGCTCCTGTCCCGCGACGTCGTGCTGGAGCTGGAGGACGTCGGCGACGACACCGACAAGGCGTTCCTGATGGGCGCGGTCGTCATGCGGCTCGTCGAGCACCTGCGGGTCGCGCCGGCCGGCCGCGGCCTGCGGCACCTGACGGTGGTGGAGGAGGCGCACCGGCTGCTGCGCCGCCCCGGCGCGGACACGCCCGGGCCGGCCGCGCACGCGGTCGAGCTGTTCGCGGCGCTGCTGGCCGAGGTCCGCGCGTACGGCGAAGGCATCGTCGTCGTCGAGCAGATCCCCGGCAAGCTCGTCCCCGACGTCGTCAAGAACACGGCGGTCAAGGTCGTGCACCGGCTCGCCGCCGCCGACGACCGGGACCTCGTCGGTGCCGCCATGAACCTCGACGAGGAGCAGTCGCGGCACCTGCTGACCCTCGCGGCCGGCGAGGCGGCGGTGTTCCCCGACGGCGCAGACCACGCGCTCCTGGTGCGCGTGCCCGGCGGTACCGACGCTGAAGACGCGAACAGGTCGGCCACCGGCATCGGTGCCGTCATCGGCCGGCGCAGCGCCACGTGCGGCGCCGCCTGCCTGCGGTCGGCGTGCACGCTGCGGCACATGCGGACCGCGCAGCAGCTGCTCGCCGCCGAGCCGTGGCTGGCGCTGTGGGCGGAGCTGGCGGTCCTGGCGCACCTCGCCGGCCACCCGACGCCGGTGCCGCGGCCCGACCTCCTCGAAGCCCTCGCGGGCCGGGCGGCCGGCGCGCGGGTCCTGGACTGCGCGATCTCCCACGCCGTCGACGACGCGGTCGCCGTCCGGTCGTCCGTGCTGCAGCCGTCGGTGAGCCCGGACGCCCTCGCCACCCACGTGTGCGCGGCCCTGCGGGCGCCGGGAGGGCACCGGTGCGGGGACGACGCCCTGACGTTCCTCGCGCGGCCGTACCGGTGGGAGCGGGTGCGGCACGCGCTCACCCTGAGCGGGCCGGACGGACCGGACCCGCGGACGGCGCGGTGGCAGCGCGAGCTCCACCGGATCATCCCCGGCACGACCCGGGCCGAGCAGCTGGCGGCGGTGACCGGCTGGCTCGCCGAGGAGCACCGCGACCGGCCACGGCGCGACCTGGTGACGTTCGGCGCCCGGCGACCGTCCACTGTGGAGCTGACGGTCGGCGGTGTACCGGACGCCGGGGACTGGCCCGAGCGGGTCGGCACCGCCCTGACCCAGTTCGACGGCTGCACCTGGCCCACCATCCACCTGCTGACCCCGGCCCAGCGAAGGAGCACCCCGTGAGCGACTCCGGATCCATGTCCAACGACTCCGTGTCCAGCTCGATGTCCACCTCGATGTCGTCGTCGAGCGGCGCCGACTCGCGCGGCGACCAGCACAGCGACGCACCGGCCCAGACCACGGCGAGCACCGCCGCCGACCACGACCATGACTTCCACTACTACGTGACCAGCCCCCGCGAGCCGTCCGGCGACGACACCACCGCCGACGCCGCCACGGGCTCCCCGATCGGTGACGGCGGCCAGACCGGCGTCACGCACCCGGCCGACGGCGAGAAGCCGGCCGGGTACTCCACGGGGGTGCAGGACCACGGCGCGGTCGCGAGCGTGCCCACCCAGCACGACAAGGACGTCGCGACCTGGATGGAGCAGGAGGCCCAGATCGCCAAGGCCCTCGCCCAGCAGGCCGAGCTGCCCGGTCAGGAGTCTCCTCAGCAGATGGTCGACAAGGCTCAGTCCGCCACGGGTCGCTGACCGGCGCTCCAGTCGGCGGCGGTGTCGCGGACGTACGACTCGTAGGTGCGGGGCGGGAGGTGCACGGCGGCGGCCTCCAGCCCGGCGTCGTGGGCGCTCAGCGCGAGCAGTTCCTCGACCTGTCCGAGCCGCCGAGACACGGTGTCCGGGGTCCAGGACGCCCTGGATCGACGCGACGAGCGCGGGCCTGCATGCCGCGTACGCTACGCGCCGCAACCCCCGCGGCAGCGCCCGAAACCCGACACCAGACCGTGTTACGGTGGTGGTCGATCGGGGGCGGGATTCAGATGAGTGAGCGCGGGGCACGGGTCCGCGAGGTGCGCCGCCGCCTCGCGCAGGACGGTCCGCCGTGGACGCGGGACCACGAGCTGGACTTCCAGACGGTCACGATGCCGGAGCGGGACTGCGACCTGCTCCGCGACCTGCTGATCGCCGACGGGGCCGGGACGGTCGTCGAGGTCGGGCTCGCCTACGCCAGCTCCGCCCTCGCGGTCGGTGAGGCGCTGGTCACGGTCGACCCGCCGCACCCACGGCACGTCATCGTCGATCCCTTCCAGGACCAGGCGTACTCCGATGTCGGCTGGGACCTGCTGCGCGCCGCGGGCCTGGACTCCGTCGCCACGCTCATGCGCTCGCCGTCCTCCGTCGCGCTGCCGGAGCTCGTCTCCGAGGGGTTCATCGCCGACGCGGCGTTCGTGGACGGCAGCCACCGTTTCCACGAGGTCTTCGTGGACCTCTACTTCCTGCGCAAGATCGTCCGGCCGGGCGGGTTGGTCGTCATGGACGACGACTGGACGCCATCGGTGCGCACCGCGGTCCGCTACTACGAGCGGCACCTGGGCTGGACGGCGATACCCGGTGCCTTCGCCGCCGGCACCCTGCGGCACATCGCCGACGACCCCGCTGCCGAGGCGGTGCCCCGCTGCCGCGCTCTCCGGCTGCCCGACGCGCTGGTCGAGCCGCCCTTCACCGAGTTCCACCCGTTCTGACCGGTCCAACCGGGGCGGGCGGGCCGTCGCCGCCCGCCCCGTGCCTCTCGTCGAGTTACACCGCGTACACCTCGAGCTCGTTCACGCGGACGTAGTTGAGCTGATGGGTCGGTCCGCTGCGGCCGGAGATGCGGATCAGCCGGGCCGTCCGCGACGGGAAGGTCGACGTGATGCTCAGCGCCGTGTTGCCGCGCACCGACGCGACCGTCAGGAACGAGATGCCGTTCCAGACCTGGATGTCGTAGTCGCGGATCGGGTAGCCGGCGCTGGTCTTGACCACGACCCTGGAGAAGGTCTTGTTCACGCCGAAGTCGGCCTGGAGCCATTCCGGGTTGTTCGGCGGGTACGTGCCGCTGTTGTTGGCCCAGCTGTACGCGGGGCCGAGGCGGGTGTCGGGGTTTCAGTCCGTGGCCCTCGACGGGGAGTACCCGGAGAAGGTGCTGGACGCCGACGCGATCGCGCCGCAGGCGAGGTTCTCGATGCCGGTGCCGCCGTCGCCGCCGGTGCTGCACATGTTGAACCTGATCAGGCCGGTGTCGTACTCCTGGAACGTCGACTCGCTGAACACGACCGCGGCGCCGCCGCCGTTGTCGTCGCGATCCTGGCCCGACACGGTGCTGGTGATCGTGCCGCCGCCCTGGACGGGGACGCTGACCGCCGTGCTGGTGGTGCCGCCGCCGTCGAGCTCGAACCACTGGTAGGCGATGGCGTTGCCCCACACCGCGCGGTCCCACGTGGTGATGAACACGTCGGAGTTCTGCCAGCTGTCGATGTCCCGCTTCCTGACCTTGGGGAAGAAGTAGGTCTTGATGATGCCGCCGATCGAGCCGATCACGACCAGCTTCATCTCCCGCTTGCCCTCGAACAGCGAGCCGAACGAGCTCCGGTCCGGCACCCGCCAGCGCTGCAGGTACTCGGAGCCCTGGTTGTTGCGCAGCCCGGTCGGGTTGCACGCGGCGGCGAGACCGGCACCGGCCGCCTGGGTGGCCTGCGGCCCGGCCGGCTGCGCCTGCGCCTGCAACGGCGCGACCGGCACAGGGCCGCCGTAGTTGATCTTCTCGTCGCCGTGACCGAGCGTCGCGCGGACACCACCCCGGAGCGGCTGCCCGACCGGGAGGCCGCGCACCGCTGGCTCGGCCGCGAACACCGGGTGCTGATCAACGCGGTGACCCAGGCCGCCACCGCGGGATTCGACACCCACGCCTGGCAGCTGGCGTGGGCCCTGAGCGACTTCCTCGACTGGAGCGGCTACTGGCACGACTTCGCCGCCGTGCAGCGCGCCGCCCTCGACGCGGCGGAACGCTCGGCCGACCTGGTCGGGCAGATCCACGCCGGCCGCTACGCCGCCCGGGCCTGCATCCGGCTGGGCCGCGACGACGAGGCGCGCACCCGCCTCGACCACGCCATCGAGCTGCGCCAGGCGATCGACGAACCCGCCGTGGAGGCCGGCTGCCGCATCAACCTGTCGCTGACCCTGGAACGCGACGCCGACCACCGCGGCGCGCTGGCCCACTCGCTGCGGGCCCTCGAGCTGTTCCGGGTCGCCGACCACGAGTCCGGCTACGCCCTATCGCTCGGCATCGTCGGCTGGTATCACGCGCTGCTCGGCGACTACGACCACGCCCTCGACTGCTGCCGTCGGGCCCTGGACCTCCAGCGCCACCTGGGCGGCGAGATGCCGTCCACATTGGACAGCCTCGGCTTCGCCTACCACAAGGTCGGCCGCCACGCCGAGGCCGTCGCCTCCTACGAGCGGGCCATCGAGCTCTACCGCGACGCCGGCAACCGCTACTACGAGGCCGACACCCTGGTCCACCTCGGCGACTGCCACTGCGCCGCGGGCGCCGCCGGCCTCGCCGTGCACGCCTGGCGGCGCGCCCTGGACATCCTCGACGACCTGCACCACCCCGCCGCGGCCGACCTCCGGCTCCGCGTGGACGGCGCCGACCGCCTGGCGTGACGGGCGTTCCCGCGTGTCGGGTGGCTTGTCGCCGGGTGGCGTTCCTCCGATGTGGCCTCGCGCGAAGCGGCGTAGACGACCGTTCATCAGGCGTTTCCGGCGCCGCCGGCTTCCGGGGCGGTGCGACGCGAGTGGGTGGTGTAACGCGAGTGGCCGGTGTGGCGCTCTTTCCGGCGTGCGGCGCTACCGCGCCGCACGGTCAACCGGACATTCCTGACGGAGGGAACACGGTGAGACATTCTCGTCGAACTACGCTGGCAGTCGTGTCGGCGCTGGTTGCCGGGGCCGGGGCTGTGGCCACCACCTCGGCACCGGCGTGGGCGGTCGGGCCGGAGAGCACGTTCCTGGTGCTGGCGCCGCAGGGGCAGTCGACCGCCAAGGCGGTGAGCCGGGTCGCCGCGGCCGGCGGCACGGTCGTGGCGCGCTACGACCAGATCGGCGTGCTCGTGGCCCGCACGACCAACCCGGCGTTCCAGTCGGCGGTCGCCGGGGCCGGTGTCGACGCGGTCGCGTCCACCGGCGGGCTCGCCACCGCGCTGGACGACGACGAGACGGTGGCCGTCGTCGACTCCGCGACCGTGCAGGCGACCGGCGACCCGACGGGCGAGCCGCTGTGGGGCCAGCAGTGGGACATGACGCAGATCGACGTCCCGCAGGCGCACAAGGTCACCACCGGCAGCCCTGACGTCGTCGTCGGTGTGCTCGACAGCGGCATCTCGAGCACGCACCCGGACCTGGTCACGCAGATCGCCAAGGACAAGAGCGCGTCCTGCATCGGCGGCGTCGTCGACACGACCGAGGCCGCCTGGAACCCGACCACGTCGGACCACGGCACGCACGTCGCCGGCACCATCGCCGCGGCCATCAACGGCGTCGGCGTGGCGGGTGTCGCGCCCGGCGTGAAGGTCGCCTCCGTGAAGGTCGTCAACGACGACGGGTTCATCTACCCGGAGGCCGCCGTGTGCGGGTTCATCTGGGCCGCCGAGCACGGCATGCGGGTCACCAACAACAGCTACTTCATCGACCCGTGGGAGTTCAACTGCCGCAACGACGAGCGGCAGCGGCCGGTCTGGACCGCCGTCCAGCGCGCGCTGCGGTACTCGCAGAGCAAGGGTGTGCTCAACGTCGCGTCGGCCGGCAACTCCAACGTCGACCTGCAGCACAAGTTCGTCGACAGCGGCAGCCCTAACGACGGCAGCTTCCCGGTCGAGGACCGCACCATCACCGGCGCGTGCGTCGACCTGCCCGCCGAGGCTCCGGGCGTGCTCACCGTCTCCGCGGTCGGCCCGACCAAGCAGAAGAGCTACTACTCCTCCTACGGCCAGGGCGTCGTCGACGTGACCGCGCCCGGCGGCGACACGCGCTTCCGCACCGGCGGCAGCCCGTCGACGATCACCGACGGGGTGCTGTCGACGACCTTCAACACGGTGACGAAGACCAACGGCTGGGGCTACAAGCAGGGCACCTCGATGGCCGGCCCGCACGCCGCGGGCGTCGCGGCGCTCGCGCTGTCCGCCCACCCGAACCTCACGCCCGGCGCGCTCGCCTCGTTCATGGAGCGGACCGCCGTCAGCATGCCGTGCCCGAGCGGCGTCTACAACCCGGTCCCGAAGCTGGTCGGCTACGAGGCCACCTGCTCCGGCGGGAACCGTAACGGGTTCTACGGCGCCGGCGAGATCAACGCCTACAACGTCGTGCGGTAGCTCCACCCTGCCCCGTCCGGCAGCCGTCACCGTCCCGGTGGCGGCTGCCGCGTTTTTTGCCCCCCGCATGGCACAGCGTCGCATCGGCGACAGAACGCGTGTCAACAGGCGGAGAGCGGTGTTGCGTCTGGACCCGCGAAGGAGGTTTCCCAGCGTGACATTCGAGGAGTACATCGCGGCGCGCGGGCCCAGTCTGATCCGGTTCGCCCGGGTCCTGACCGGTGACCCGCACCGCGCCGAGGACCTCGTGCAGGAGGCCCTCGCGAAGGCGTACCCGCGGTGGAACCGGATCCTGCGCACCGACCAGCCCGACGTGTACGTGCGGCGGGTCATCGCCAACGCGGCGCACTCGTGGTGGCGGCGGCGCAGCAACCGGGAGCCCGCGGTCGGCGAGCCGGTGGACGGGCCGGCCGCCGGGGACCACGGGACCGAGACGGTCGAGCGCGACGCGATGTGGCGGCAGATCCGCCGGCTGTCCGAGCGGCAGCGCACCGTGCTGGTCCTGCGCTACTACGAGGACCTCGACGACGCAGCGATCGCCGACATCATGCGCTGCAGCCAGGCTACGGTGCGCACGCACGCGGCCCGCGCGCTGCAGGCGCTGCGCCTCCGGCTCGGGGTGACCGAGCCGGTACTGACGGGGAGGACCGGATGAACCACACCGAGCTCGCGGACTCGATCACCGACGCGCTGCGCCCGCACGGCGAGGGTGACGTCGACGTGGCGGCGCTGCGCGCCGGCACGATGAGCCGGGTCAGGGCCGCCCGGCGGCGCAGGCTCGTGCTCGCCGCGGCGGGCACCGCGGCGGCCCTCACCGCGGGCGCGATGGCCGTGCCGCGGCTGCTGCCCGGTGGTGGCACGACGCCGACGGTCGCGGCGCCGCCGAGCGTATCGGTCAACAGGGCGACCGCGAGGGCCGCGGCCCTGCCTGTTGCGAACGTGCCGGGTGCGGCGCAACGACCGGACACGGTGGGGACGGACCGGGCCGTGCTGCACTTCGACGTCGACCTGGCCGCGTTCGGTGGCACGGGTGGCTGGTGGCGGTCCGGCCCCGGCGTGGAGCGGGCGGAGATCTGGACCGGCTCGGGCACCCGGGAGTCCACCACCGAGCACACCGCGACGGTGGTGCTCAGCCCGGACCTGGACCAGGCGAAGGTCGGCGGGCTGGCCGCCGGCGGGGGCCCACCGAACAGCCCGGCGCCGGTCGCGGTCACCGTGGCGGGTCGTCCGGGGACGATCCAGCAGTTCCCGGACGGATGGACCCCGGGGAAGGTCACGTGGGCGCTGTGGTGGCAGCCGGTCGACGGGCTGTGGGCCGTGCTCACGATGGAGACCGCCGATGCCGCCGCCGTCGTCACGGCTGCCGCCACGGGCGTGCACCTCGACCGGTCCCAGCGGTGTGCGGTGCCGATCTGGGTCGGCGCCGTGCCGGCCGGCACCGAGTGGAACAGCTGCACGACCAGCATGGGTCCGGCGGGCGCGGACGGCCGGTCGTGGCAGTCGGGTTCCGTGTCCTTCCGCGGGGCGTCGGGTGACTCGCTGATCCTCACCTACGGCAACGTCACCGACTGGTCCGCCGAGGGCACCAAGTTCGTGCCGAACCGGACCGTCAACGGCCGGCCCGCGATGTGGTACACGAGCGGGCCGGGGCAACAGCTCGCGGTGCCCGGCACCGACGGGCGCAACCTCTTCGTCAACATCAAGGGCGAGGGCGTCACCGAGCAGGACGCCTTGGCGCTCGCCGAGGGGGCGACGTTCAGCGACGACCTGGTCCACCTCGGCACCTGGCCGGAGCGCGCGGCCGGCTGAGAGCCGGTGGGGCGCCCCTGTGCGAGGGGGCGCCCCACCACCGGGTCAGGCCATCGGCTGCACGCGGGCGATCCGGATCGTGGTCGCGTTCGCGCCGGCCGCCGCGTAGGCGACGCTGCCGTCCGGGTACGCCTTGAACGCCTGGTACGCGTGGTCCTTCGCGTCGACGGTGAACGTGCCGCCGACGGCGCGGGCGGCGCCCGTGTCGTACACCTGCGCCGTCATCGACGAGCCGGACTCCCACGCCAGCAGCATCCGGCCGGAGCCGTAGGCCACCAGGTGCGGATGGGCGGTCTTCGCCGAGGTCGTGACGGTGGCATCGGACGCGCCGGTGCTGAAGTGTTCGAGGCGGGCCTTGCCGCCCTGGCTCCACGTGGTCCAGTAGCCCTTCGAGGCGGCGAGGACCAGGTCACCGCCGAAGAGCGTGCCGTCGCAGGTGCCGGAGGCGACGGTCCGGTACGGATTGGGCTGCGCGATCCGGCACGCGTTGTCGGTGGCGCAGACCATCGCGAAGCGGGAGACCCGCGGGTCCCAGGCGATGCGGGTCGTCCAGCTGTGACTGCACCCGACCTCGAAGCTCCCGCGACCTGACACGAGGGCCCCGGAGGGCCCGACGACCTGCATGCGGTCGCCCTCGTGAATGTCGACGCAGGCGCCGTTCTTGACGGTGATGGCGACACCGAAGTACGCCGCGTAGTTCGTGCCGTCGTACGCGAGGCGGCCGTGATGCTGGTACCACCAGATGAACCTGGCGCCGTCGTCGTAGCCGGTGCGGTCGCCGGTCAGGTTCGTCACCTGCCGCTCCCACACCTGCTTGCCGGAGTTGTCGAACCGGATCATGTGCATCGTGTTGCACGGGCTCGACGAGCCGCCGCAGAGGGTGCCGCCGCCGCAGTTGCCCTTGCGGGTGAGCAGCAGCACGCCGCCGTTCGCGTCGGCGGCGACGTCCTGCAGGTCGATGCCGGTGAAGCTGGTCGGGCTGCCGACGAGCTTGTCGTCGCAGCCGAGCCGGCCGAGGTACACGCGGCCGTCGGTGCCGAGCCACGCCAGCCACGACCCGCCGCCGGGCGCCGCCGCGATCGCCATCGGCAGCGGGTCGGTGTCGCCCTCGCGGCCGTAGCCGGTGACGCGCACCCCGGTGGCGACGTCGGTGACCTTCACGACCGGCGCGGCGCCGACCGGACGGGAGCAGGCGCCTGCGGTCTGCGCGGAGGCGGACACCGAGGCCGACGGGCCGGCGCTGGTGAGCCCGGCCCCCTGAGCGCCGTCGGCGGGCAGGCCGGCCTGCTCCGCCGCCTGGACCTGCGGCCGCTCCCCGCCGGTGCCGCCGCCTGATCCCGTCGTGACATAGAGGGTCGCGGCGAGTGCGACGGCTGCCACCGTACCGGCGACGACACCGACAATCAGGCGGCGCCTTGCTCTGAGCTCCATGTCCGTCCATATTCGATGCCGAAACCCTTTTCGGCAATCGATGTGACGGCGCATGAGCGACTCTTCACGAAGACCAAAGGTTGACTTCCTCCCCACGGCTGAAGCCGGGGGATTCCCGTGGCTGAGGCGTGTTCATGCCGAGCGCCGTTCGGGTGGTTGGCGCTTCGCGGACCGCCCGGTGGCGAGGTCTCCACGCCCGGTGACCGCCAGCCCGGCGGCCAGGATGTTCTTTGCCGCGTTCACGTCGGCGTTGTCCTGGTGCCCGCAGGCGACGCACCGGAAGACCGCTTGGCTCTCGCGGCTGTCCCGGGCGATGTGCCGGCAGGAGTTGCAGGTCTGCGACGTGTACGCGGGGTTGACCTTGACGACGGTCGCGCCGTGGTAGCGGGCCGCGTGTTGCAGGGTGAGCAGGAACCCGCCCCAGCCCTTGCCGAGGATGGCCCGGTTCAGCCCGGCCTTCTGCCGCACGTTACGGCCGGGCTGCTCGGCGGTGCCTCTCGCGCTGGCCGTCATGGTCGTCACGCGCAGGTCTTCGACGGCGACCAGGCCGTGTTCACGGACCAGCCGCACGGCGGTCTGCGCAGCGAAGTCGGCCCGCCGCGCCCGGATGCGGGAGTTGAGCCGGCCGAACTGGGCACGCACCGCGTCGCGTCGGTTGGAGCGGCGGTTACGGCCATGGGTGCGCAACGATCGGGACAGGCGTTGCTGCAACCGCTTGAGACGTGCCGTCTCGCCCGGGGTGGCGAAAGCCCGGTCGTGCAGGCCGCCGTCGGAGGTTGCGACCGCAACTGCCACGCCCCGGTCGACGCCGACGGGCGGCCTGCCGTTCCCGGCGGCCTCGGCGACGCCGTCCTCGACGCAGAACGAGACGTACCAGCGCCCGCCGTCCTGGGACACGGTGGCGTTGCGGATGCTGCCGCCGAGCGGCCGGGTCCAGCGGAACCGGACCGGGCCGAACTTCGGCAGCCGCACCTCACCCCACCGCCGGTTCAGCCGCCGTACCGCGATGTGGTTCGGGTCGGGGAACCGGAACGACGGCGCGGTCCGCGTCTTGGACCGCCACCGCACCTTCCACGTCCCGTGGGTCCTGCACGCCCGGTCCAGGTCCCGCAGCGTCTGCTGCAGCGTGTGTGACGGGGCGTCGGCCAGCCACCCGCAGTCCGGGTCCTTCTTCGCCTCGGCCATCTGCCGGGCCTGCTCCACATAGGAGATGAACGCGCCGCGGCGACGGTAGACGCGGCGCTGCTCCAGCGCGGTGTTCCACACCGCACGGCAGACCGCGCCGACCGCCTCGGCGTAGGCGGCCTGCTCGTCGGTGAACGCCAGCAGATAGCGGCGGCCGGTCAGCATTCAACGGTCCTTCTGCTGCTCGACGTACGCCTTGACCGCAGCCGACGGGGCACCGCCCGTGCTCGCCACGAAGTACGAGTTCGTCCACAGCGTCGGCAGCCGCGAACGAAGTGACGGGAACTCGTCGCGCAGTACCCGCGACGTGCGGGCCTTGACGGCCTTCACCAGCTTAGAGCGACCGGCAGTAGGTGTCACTTGAGTCTGCGGGTGGTGGGTCGGGTGTCCCAGCGGTAGAGGGTGCGGGCTCGTTGGATGAGTTGACGGATTGTGACGATGGCGGCGGCCAGGTACAGGTAGAAGTCGATGGTCTGGGCGTCGCGGTCGGTGCAGCGGCGGATCTTGCCGAAGCCGTTCATCCACGAGTTCGTCCGCTCTACCACCCAGCGTTTGCCGATCTGGATCGGGGCGGGTACGCCCTTGCGGGCGATCTGCGCGTCGAAGCCGAGTTCGTCGAGCAGGTCACGGGCCCGGTTGTTGTCGTAGCCGCGGTCGAGATGGGCAGTGACCCGTTCCGGCCAGTGGTGCCGCAGCTGGGTGCTGCACGCGGCGAAGGTGTCGCGCAGCAGCGGGGAGTCGTGCCGGTTGGCGGTGGCGCCGACGATGCCGAGCGGGATGCCGTACCCGTCCACGCCGGTCGAGCGTTTCATGCCGCCCTTGCCACGGTCGACCGGTGACCGGCCGGCCCGGTCCCCGCCGCACGGTGCTTTCGTGATCGCGCCGTCGGCGCTGACGTCGGCCAGGTCCAGGCCGATCATCCGGTCGTAGGCGTCCAGGGCCAGCTCGTGGATCTGCTCGCCGAGCCCGGCGTCGGCCCACAGCCGCAGACGCCGGCGGATCGTGCGGTCCGAGCAGGTCTGCGAGGCGACGCGTTCATACCCGGATCCGTGGACCAGCGCGGCGATGACGTGCTCGAACACGACCCGGTCCGGGATTCGGCGGCGGTGACAACCGAGGGGATGCGCCGGGTCGAACTCGGGTTGTTCAGGCCACAGCGCGGCGAACTGGACCCAGACAGGCTCGAACAACGATGATGGCAGCGCAGGCACGGGACTCCATCGGTTACGAAGCGTAGAGAACTCCGATAATCAATGGACCCGTGCCTGCCTCGCACCCGGGGTCCCCACCCGCCCAGATCCTGACCTATTGCCGGTCGCTCTTATGGACGCCGAGCTGCGGGTCGACCTTGACCAGCAGGTGGACATGGTCGGGCATGACTTCCAAGGCCACCAGCCACGCCCCCTTCTCCTCCACGACTCCGCGGATGAGTTGCTCGAGTCGTTCCTCGATCCGGCCGCCGAGCACGCATCGCCGGTACTTCGGGCACCACACCACATGAAACGCGCACTGAAAGACGATGCTGCTGTTCGACCGCAGCCTGACGGACACACGAACACTACACAGCAACGCGCTTTCCACTGTCCGCGCAGAGTCGACGCGCTAACCCCACGGCTGAAGCCGGGAGTCTGCGCGCTACGCATTCGATCACGAAAGCGGAGGGTCCTCGCCGACGAGCCCGTCGATGGCCTCACGGAGCAGGTCGGCGTGGCCGACGTGGCGGGCGTACTCGTCGTGCAGGTCCATCACGAGCCGCCGGAGGTTCGGCCGCCTGCCGTCGTCGAACGCCCGGTACTTCGCGGGCTGGTCGAGCCCGCCGTCGGCGAGGGCCTCGGCCATGGCGGCCCGGGAGCGCTCGACCGCGCCGCGCCACAGCTCGTAGAGGTATTCGGCGGAGTCCCCGGCCGCGCTGCGCCACACCCAGTCGAGGTCGGTGGCCGCCTCGGGCGCGTCGAGCGGCGGTCCGGGCGCCTTGCCGGTGAAGTCGATCGTGTACAGCTCCTCGACCAGCGCCAGATGCTTCAGCAGCCCGGCGAGGGTGAGGGTGGACGGCGGCTGGGCGCGCCGCAGCCCCGCCTCGTCGAGCCCGCCGGCCTTCCACGCGAACTGCGCGCGGGACCGTTCGAGGGCGAACAACTGCATCTCCGCCTCGCCGGCGTCCGGCGGTGGCTCGTTCAGCATCATGCCGATCACGGTAGGATCGGTTCCGGACGTTTCGCGTCCGGATTCGCGGAAGGGCGACCGTGGAAAGTCCCGCCTCCCGGGCGCTGCTCGCGCTGGAGCTCGTCCAGGCGAGCCCGGGCATCACCGCCGACCGGCTCGCGGCCAGGCTCGGCGTGTCGGAGCGGGCGGCGCGGCGGTCCATCGCGGTGCTCCGCGACGCGGGGATCCCGATCGAGTCGGTCCGCGGACCGTACGGTGGCTACCGGGTGGGTCGTGGCCTGCGGCCGCCGCCGCTGACGTTCACCGCCGCGGAGGCGCTCGCGCTGGTCATGGCGGTCCTCGACGGTCACCACGACGCCGGTGACCCGGCGAGCCCGGTCGGCGCCGCGCTCGGCAAGCTGGTGCGGGCGCTGCCCGAGCAGGTCGCCGCGCAGGCCGACGCGGTGCGGCGGGCGACCGCACCGGCCCCCGACCGCGCCGCCGCCCGGCCCGACCCGCAGATCACGGCCACGCTCGTGCAGGCGTGCGCCGGCTTCCGGCGGTTGCGGGTGTCGTACCGCAACGAGTCCGGCACCGAGTGGGACGGCGAGGTCGACCCGTGGTCGGTCGTCGTCCGGCACGGAAGGTGGTACCTGATCTGCTGGTCGCACGCGTCCGGCGCGCGCAGGGCGTACCGGGTCGATCGCGTGGCGGCCGTCTCGGTGCTCGACGGCGGGTTCGACCCGCCGCCGCCGTTCGACCCGGTCGCCGTGCTGGAGGAGCACCTCACGGTCGGTTGGGAGTACGCCGTCGACCTGGTCCTCGACCGGCCGATCGGCGAGCTGGCGGGCAGGGTACCGGCGGCGCTCGGGCGGCTCGAGGCGCTCGACGACGCCACGTGCCGGCTGGTGGGCTCGACCGGCAACCCGTGGTGGTATGCCGAGCAGCTCGCGGCGCTGCCGTGCGCCTTCCGGATCGTGGGCGGACCCGAGCTGCGGCACACGGCACGGGTCATCGGGCAGCGGCTGCTGGCCGCCGCCGCTTCTGATGGGACTGCTGATCACGCTTGTGATCAGGCTGCTGGTCGCGCTTCTGATCAGGCTGCTGGTCGCGCTTCTGATCAGGATTCGAGAAGCACGGGCGGTGAGGCTCCGGCTAGCGTGGACGGGAGCCGACGACAGAGGGAGATGTGATGGCCGACGAGCTGATCCGGGTGCGGGGCGCACGGGTGAACAACCTCAAGGACGTCAGCATCGAGATCCCGAAACGCCAGCTGACGGTCTTCACCGGCGTGTCCGGCTCGGGCAAGAGCTCGCTCGTCTTCGGCACGATCGCCGCGGAGTCGCAGCGGCTGATCAACGAGACCTACAGCACGTTCGTGCAGGGGTTCATGCCGACGCTCGCCCGACCCGACGTCGACGTGCTCGAGGGGCTGACCACCGCGATCATCGTCGACCAGCAGCGGATGGGCGCGGACCCCCGCTCGACCGTCGGCACGGCCACCGACGCCAACGCGATGCTGCGCATCCTGTTCAGCCGGCTCGGGCAGCCGCACATCGGCTCGCCGCAGGCGTTCTCGTTCAACGTCGCCTCGATCAGCGGTGCCGGCGCCGTCACGGTCAAGAAGGGCGGCCAGACGATCAAGGAGCGCCGCGCGTTCAGCATCACGGGCGGCATGTGCAGCCGCTGCGAGGGCCGCGGCAAGGTCAACGACATCGATCTCTCGCAGTTGTACGACGACAGCAAGTCCCTCAGCGAGGGCGCGCTGACGATCCCCGGCTACAGCATGGACGGCTGGTTCGGCCGGATCTTCAGCGGCTGCGGCTACTTCGACATGGACAAGCCGATCCGCAAGTACACGAAGCGGGAGCTCAACGACCTGCTGCACAAGGAGCCGACGAAGATCAAGGTCGACGGGATCAACCTGACCTACGAGGGGCTGATCCCGAAGATCCAGAAGTCGATGCTGTCCAAGGACGTCGACGCGCTGCAGCCGCACGTGCGGGCGTTCGTGGAGCGGGCGGTCGTGTTCGGGGTCTGCCCCGAGTGCGGCGGCACCCGGCTCAGCGAGGAGGCCCGCTCGTCGAAGATCGACGGTAGGAACATCGCCGACGCGTGCTCGATGCAGATCAGCGACCTGGCCGCATGGGTCTCCACGCTGGCCGATCCGTCGGTCGCGCCGCTGCTCGCGGCCCTGCGGCACACGCTGGACTCCTTCGTCGAGATCGGGCTGGGGTACCTCTCCCTCGACCGCCCCTCCGGCACGCTGTCCGGGGGCGAGTCGCAGCGGGTCAAGATGATCCGGCACCTCGGCTCGCCGCTGACCGACGTCACGTACGTGTTCGACGAGCCCACGATCGGCCTGCACCCGCACGACATCCAGCGGATGAACGACCTGCTGCTGCGGCTGCGCGACAAGGGCAACACGGTGCTGGTCGTGGAGCACAAGCCGGAGGCGATCGCGATCGCGGACCACGTCGTCGACCTCGGTCCGGGCGCCGGCTCCGGGGGTGGCACGGTCTGCTACGAGGGCACCCTGCCGGGCCTTCGCAACAGCGGTACGCTCACCGGCAAGCACCTCGACGACCGTGTCGCACTGAAGCCCGACGTGCGGTCGCCGTCCGGGTATCTCAAGGTCCGCGGCGCGAACGCGCACAACCTGCGCGACGTCGACGTCGACATCCCGCTCGGCGTGCTCTGTGTCGTCACCGGGGTGGCCGGCTCCGGCAAGAGCTCACTGGTGCACGGCTCCGTTCCCACGTTCGGCGATGTCGTGTCCGTCGACCAGAGCCCGATCCGCGGCTCCCGGCGGAGCAATCCCGCGACGTACACCGGCCTCCTCGAACCCATCCGCAAGGCCTTCGCGAAGGCCAACGGCGTGAAGCCCGCGCTGTTCAGCGCCAACTCGGAGGGTGCCTGCCCCAACTGCAACGGCAACGGCGTCATCTACACCGACCTGGTGGTCATGGCCGGCGTCGCCACCGTCTGCGAGGTGTGCGAGGGCAAGCGTTTCGACGCGTCGGTCCTCGACTACCACCTGGGCGGCCGCGACATCAGCGAGGTCCTGACGATGTCGGTCGCCGACGCGTTCGAGTTCTTCGGCCCCGGGACCGACGCGCACACGCCGCCGGCGCACGTGATCCTCGGCCGGCTGGTCGACGTGGGGCTCGGGTACCTGACGATCGGGCAGCCGCTGACGACGCTGTCCGGCGGTGAGCGGCAGCGGCTGAAGCTGGCCACGCACATGGGCGACAAGGGCGGCGTGTACGTGCTGGACGAGCCGACCGCGGGCCTGCACCTCGCGGACGTGTCGCACCTGCTGGGGCTGCTCGACCGGCTCGTGGACGCGGGCAAGTCGGTGATCGTGGTCGAGCACCACCAGGCCGTGATGGCGCACGCCGACTGGATCATCGACCTCGGGCCGGGGGCGGGGCACGACGGCGGGCAGGTCGTGTTCACCGGGACGCCCGCCGCGCTCGTGGCGTCCCGTGCGACGCTGACCGGGCAGCATCTGGCGGAGTACGTCGGCGCCTGAGGTTTTTGTCGTACCTCGTCGTTAGTGTGTCGGCGTGGATCTCGAGTTTCCGGCCTCCTGGCGCAAGGTGTTCATCCCCCGCCGGGGCGGCACCCCTGGGCCCGTACTGAAGCACGACCGGGCCCGGGGGATGGAGCTCATCGCCGCTGCGCGGGGCATGATCGACGCCCGGCTCGACCATCCCGACAGCGATCCTTCGCTCGTGGCGCCCGCGCGGGCGTATCTCGCCGACCCCTCCAGTGGCCCCGCCGCCGGCGCGGGGGTGGTGGCGGCGCTCGTCGCCCCCTACGTGTCGTGGAAGGACACGGGCCGGCTGGCCCGGCTCGCCGACCTGTGGATCCCCTCGCGGGGGCTGCTGTTCGCCGCTGCCGCCACGGTGGAGGCGGTCGACCTGGACACCGGCGGTTACATGCACAACAGCGTCCAGGTGCCGGCGCGGGTGACGTGGCGGGCCCTGCCCGGCTGGGGCTATTTCCCGCACTGGGTTGCGCTCGCCGGGCGGGTCAGGGCGGCGCTGGCCGTCGCGTCCGACGACGACCACGCCGCGGTGGTCGCGATGCTCGCCGGCCACCGGGACCGATCGGCCTACCGGCGGGCCGCCGCCGCGTTCCTCGTCCCCACGCGGCGGGACTGGGTCGACGGCGTCGCCGCGGAGCTGGCCGGCACCACCGACAACTACCGGGCCAAGCTGCTGTGGTGCGCGGCGTCCGGCAGCGCGCACCTGGCCGTGGCGGCGCCCGCCTCCGGCGGCTGGTGGCTCGCCCGCGACACCGAGGCCCTCGCGACCGCCGTGGACGGCACCGGACCCGCCGTCACGCCGCACCTGCTGGAGTGGCTGGACACGGGCAACGTCGACGCCGAGATCCAGCAGCGGCTCGTGAGCGCCCTGGCGCTGTTCCCGACCGACGAGGCGTTCGCGGGGCTGGTCGCCCGCCTCGACCGCAAGTACGTGCCGCTCGCCGCCCTCGACGCGGCCCGCCGCTTCCCGGAGCGGGCGCTGCGCATCCTCGCCGCCGACGCCGGCCGGGCCGCGCAGGACATGCTGCGGGTGCACGTCCTCGCGCACGGCGACCTCGCCGCCGGCGTCGCGCTGCCGCCCGCCTCGCAGGCGCGGGTCGAGGCCATCCTGGCCGACGACAGCGCCGTGCCCCTGGCGTCGCCGCCGGCACTGCCGGAGCTGCTGGTCACCCCGCCGTGGACGGTGCGGCGCCCGCGGTCGCGGCCGCAGGTCGTCCCCGGCCTCGGCTTCACCGCCGAGCCCGTGCTCGACTGGGCGCCGGGCGAGCGGGACGCGTGGGCCGCGCGGCGCGTGCCGAATGCGACCTGGTGGGCCCTCGACACATCCATCGAGACCGCGGTGCAGCACTACCGCGCCGGCGCCCTGCAGGGGCACCACGAGGTCACGCTCATGCTGACCGCCCCCGACGACGTGGTCGCCGAGCTGCTGCCCGACTGGCGCCCCCAGCGGATCTGGGACGCCCCGCAGTGGTTCCCGCCGATCGCCGCCCGCTTCGGGCTCGCCGCGCTGCCGGCCGCCCTGCACCTCGCGGACAAGCAGGCCGGGACGTGCACCGAGCTGCTGCTGCCGTTCGCCTCGCCCGAGGTCGCCACGCACATGGCCCGTTCGCTGCGGCGGCTGAAGTCGCTGCGGGCGCTCGTGCTCGCCTGGCTCGACCGGCACCCGGCGTATGCGGCCCGGGCGCTGACCCCGGCCGCGGTGGGCCCGACCGGCCCGGACCGGCAGGCGGCCGAGGAGGTGCTGCGGATGCTCGCGGTCCGGCACCGCGACGAGGTCCTCGCCGCCGGC
The DNA here is from genome assembly GCF_050936335.1 of Dactylosporangium sp. CA-152071. Lineage (NCBI taxonomy): Bacteria > Bacillati > Actinomycetota > Actinomycetes > Micromonosporales > Micromonosporaceae > Dactylosporangium > Dactylosporangium sp. CA-152071. The sequence continues at coordinate 2,089,878 of NZ_JBNJMZ010000002.1, forward strand.
ACCTCGTTCGGCCCCGACGCCGGCGCGGCGCTCGACGCGCTGCTCGGCGGCAGCACCCTCGACGTGCTGCCAGCGAAGATCCCCGACCTGCCGGCCTGGGCCGACCCTTCGCTGATGCCCCGCGTCCTGCTCAAGGACCGCTCCGCCGCCCTCGGCGACGAGCCGGCCCGCCACCTGTGCACGATGCTCGCCATCTCCCGGCCCGACGAGGTGTATGCGGGCGTGCCGCTCGTCGTCGAGCAGCTCGACCGCCGCTCCCTCGCCCAGTTCGCCTGGGCCGTGTTCACCCAGTGGCAGTCGGTCGGCGCCCCGCCGAAGGAGCCGTGGCCCCTGCTCGCCCTGCAGTGGCTCGGCGACGACGACACCGTCCGCCGCCTCTCCCCCGTGATCCGCGCCTGGCCCGGCGAAGGCGGCCACGCGAAGGCCGTCACCGGCCTGGACGTCCTCGCCGGCATCGGCTCCGACCTCGCGCTGGCGCACCTGAGCGGGATCGCGCAGAAGGCCAAGTTCAAGGGCCTCAAGGAGCGGGCGACGGAGAAGGTCGCCGAGGTCGCCGCCTCGCTCGGCCTCACCGAGGAGCAGCTCGCCGACCGCCTGGTCCCCGATCTCGGCCTCGACGCCTCCGGCTCCCTCCTGCTGGACTACGGGCCTCGCCAGTTCGTGGTCGGCTTCGACGAGCAGCTCAAGCCCTATGTCACCGCGGACGGCGGCGCGCCGCGCAAGGACCTGCCGAAGCCGGGGGCGCGCGACGACCAGGAGTTGGCGCCCACCGCGTACCAGCGCTACACCGCCCTGAAGAAGGACGTCCGCACCATCGCCGCCGACCAGATCCGCCGCCTGGAGGCCGCGATGGTCAGCCGGCGCCACTGGACGGCCGCGTCGTTCCAGGACCACGTCGTGGCGCACCCGCTGCTGCGGCACATCGCCCGGCGCCTCGTGTGGACCGCCACCCTCCTTCCGACCGAGCCCAGCGTCGACGCGACCACCGCCGCCGCGGACAACGGTGGCATGACCACGTTCGGCGTGACCGCTTTCCGTGTCGCGGAGGACGGCACCTTCGCCGACGCCGCCGACGACTCGTACACCCTCCCGCCCACCGCGGCCGTCGCCCTCGCCCACCCCGTCCTGCTCGGCGCGGACCTGCCCGCCTGGGTGTCGCTGTTCGCCGACTACGAGATCCTCCAGCCCTTCGCGCAGCTGGGCCGCGCGGTGCACGCACTGACCGCGTCGGAGCGGGCGTCGACGAGCCTCGCCAGGTTCACCGACCTGAAGGTCCCCACGAAGACCCTCCTCGGCCTGGAACGCCGCGGCTGGCGACGCGGCGAGCCCCAGGACGCCGGCGTGCAGTGCTGGATCTGGCGCCCTGCCCCGGACAACCGCGCCATCGTCATCGACCTGGACCCCGGCATCCCGATCGGCGCCCACGACATCTTCACCGACCAGGAGCTCAGGACCATCTGGCTCAACGACCACCCGCGGGGCACCTGGGCCCCACGCACCCTGACCCGCACGTTCGACGCCCTCGACCCCGTCACCGCCTCCGAGATGCTCCGCGACCTGACGGAGGTCCTCACGCCCCAGCAGCCATGACCTCAACCCCGCACACCGTCCGGCGACCGCCGCGGCCAGCGCCGTGTACCGCCTCGTCGTGAGCTACGCCCGCGGCTGGTTCCGCCTGCAGGTACGCCGGTCCTGGCCCCGGCAAGGGATGCGCATCACCGCGTACAACACCACCGGGGGAGCCTGCCTGGTCGCGGGTTCGCCAGCTGGTGCGATGGACCAGTTCGATCTTCAAGGTCGACCAGAAGTACTCCATCAGTGCGTTGTCGAACGAGTCGCCGACGGGCCCCATGGACGGCCGGATTCCGTTGCCGGTCAGACATTGCGAGAAGCGGAAGCTCGTGTGGTTCCCGGCGTCGCTGTGTCTCCTCCGCCGCGGTCAGTGCTGCACTGGGGTCACACCATGATCCGTCAGTTCCGCGATGGTACGAGCGGCGGCCAGATCGGCCAGGCAGGTCTCGACGTCGCGACCCTGCGCGTCGAAGCCGACCCGTCGCTCGACGACCCGTCCGGCCGGTCAGGTAGCAGCCGTGCACCGCCAGGTAGTCCATGTTGATCTCGATCCCGGACCGCGCCGAGCTCAGGTGACAGCGCCACCCAGCGCGCCGGGCGACCGGCGACGCCGGACCGTTCGAGCCCGGTCTCACGGACGAGGCGGCGGCTCAGCAGCTCTTCGACGAGACTCGACACGGTCGTCTTGTGCAGGCCGGCGGCGATCGCGGCCCGGGACCGCGGCCCGCTGGCGCGGATGTGCCGCAGCGTGCGGCACAGGTTGCCGCGGCGCACCGCCGGCTGGTCCGTCGTCTCACGGACCGGTCCCACCCCGCACGCTCCATGACCACCATCGTGCCTCCACCCGACGCACCCGGGTTCGGCGGGCGGTCCTACAACCGCACCGCATGCGGGTGTCGAAAGGCCAGCGATCCAACCGCGTTCGAAAGGCCGTTACCTCCGCTACCCGCGTGGCTGCCGGCGGATCAGGGCCGCGTCGATGACGGCGGACGGGCCGGCCGGGCTGGGGTTGCGCTGCGCGGACGTCAGGTGCTCGGTGACGAGCCGGTGCACCTCGTCGGCGGCGCCCTGCTCGATGAGCGCGAGGATCCGGCCGTGCACCTCGCCGGCCGCGCGGCGTTCGCGCAGTGGTACGCCAGTGGTCTCCCGGATGCGGGTGGCCCAGTCCTGCTCGTGACTGGACCACAGGGCTTCCAGCGCCCCGGCGAGCACGATCAGCGGCGGGTTGCCGCACAGGCCGACGAGGGCCTCGTGGAAGCGGCGGGACACGCCGACGACCTCGACCAGGTCGTCGATGCAGGCCAGATACTCCTCGTGCAGCGCCCGCAGCCGCGGGACCACGGTGTCGGCCCGGTCGGGCCGGCCTGCGCACAGGGCGGCGCAGGCCGGCTCGACGTGGCGGAGCGCGGTGGCGACGTCGTCGATGCCGACGCGTTGCGCGGCGAGGACGAGGCCGAGGTTGTAGCCGAGGTTCGCCGGGGAGGGCCGATGCACGACCGCACCGCCGAGCCGTCCCCGGCGGACCGTGATCAGGCCTTCCGCCTCCAGGATGCGCATCGCCTCGCGGAACGTCGGCATGCTCACCGGGTAGCGCTGGATGAGTTCCTCCGACTTGGGCAGCGGGGCACCGTCTGCGAGCTCACCGCGCACGATCTGGCCGCGGATGTGATCGGCCACCTGCTCGGCGAGCCGGTCGGCTGAGACCATGGAGGCGGAGTCTAGTAGGCGTCCGGGTCGTCCTGGACCGCGGGTGGGACCGGGTGCCGGTATACCCTGGACGCGTTCTCCCAGGTCATCTTGCGCACGTCGGCGTCGGGCAGGCCACCGATCTCCTCCTCGATGGTGCGCTGGGTGTGCGGCCAGGTCGAGTCGCAGTGCGGGTAGTCCTGCTCGAGGAAGATGTGGTCGACGCCGATGACGTCGCGCAGCGCGAAGGACGACGGGTCCTCGACCGCGCAGAAGTAGAAGTTGCGCAGCAGCACCTCGGCTGGGGTCAGGTCGATGCCCTTCCAGGTGCCGTACATCTCGTGGTAGCTCAGCATGTGGTTGAGCCGGTCGACGAGGCCGGGCACCCAGCCGATGCCGCCCTCCGACAGCACGATCTTGATGCCGGGGAACCGCACCGGGATACGGGAGTACAACCAGTCCACGGCGGAGAACATCGAGTACCCGAAGAACAGCACGCCGACGACGTCCGGTGGGGCGTCCGGGGCGGTGGACGGCGAGGTTCCCGACGAGCCGATGTGCAGGTTGATGACGGTGCCGGTCTCCTCGCAGGCGCGCATGATCGGGTCCCAGTGCCCGGTGTGCAGCGACGGCATGCCGAGCAGGTGCGGTGCCTCGGTGAAGGTGACGGCCTTGAACCCGCGCTCGGCGTTACGGTAGATCTCCTGGGCGCCGACCTCGGGGTCCAGGAAGTACGGCAGCTGGCAGGGGATCATGCGGTCCGGGTAGGCGCCGGACCACGCCTCGATGTTCCAGTCGTTCCAGGCGCGGGTGGCGGCGAGGGCCAGCTCGGTGTCCTTCGTGGACAGTTGCAGGCGCTGGCCGGCGAAGCCGGGCAGGAACGACGGGAAGCACAGCGAGGCGTACACGCCGCTGAGGTCCATGTCCTTGATGCGTTCGTGGATGTCCCACGAGCCGCGGCGCATGTCGTCGAAGCGGCTCGGTTCCATGCTGTACTCGTCGACCGGCCGGCCGACGACAGCGTTGAAGCCGACGTTCGGGAACTCCTTGCCGTCGTAGATCCAGACGTGGCTGCCGTCCTGTTCGACGACCCGGGGCGTCTGCTCGGCGAACTTCGCCGGCATGCGGCCCTCGAACGCGTCGGGCGGCTCGACGATGTGGTCGTCGACGGAGATGAACGTGTACTTGCGGGGCTGGCGGGGCGGGTCGGGCAGGAAGGTCACCTTCGACCGGTCGGCGATGGTGAACGAACTGTTCTGCAGTAACTCGTCGATCGATGCCATGACGTTGCCTTTCAGTCCAGTACTTCGGGCTCGCGGCGCAGCAGTGAGCGCACGGCGCCGGCCCAGAACACGTCGGTGCCGCGCTCCAGCAGTGACTTCTTCATGCCGTGCCGCAGGCCGGGGGCGATCTCCAGGGGGTCGCGGCCGAGCAGCATGACGTCGTAGGCGAGGCGGCAGGCACGGTCGATGCTCGCCGAGCGGTATGTCGCCTCCTGGATCGTCGGGGCGGTGACGATGATGCCGTGGCTGGCGAGGATGACCACGGAGCTGTCCCCGATCCGGCGGGCCAGGTCGGCGCCGAGCGCGGCGTCGTCGACCTCGCCGGTGTATTCGTGCACGAACGCGAGGTCGCCGTCGTACATGCACCCGGTCTGGTGCACGATTTGCGGCAGCACCCCAATCGCGGCGAGCACGGTGACGTAGTACGGGTGGTTGTGCACGACGACCCTGGCGTCGGGCCGGACCCGGTGCAGTTCGGTGTGGATGTGGATGGCCGGGGTGACGTCCCACCGGCCATCCAGGACGGTGCCGTCCCGGTCGACCACGCACAGGTCGGACGCGGAGATCTCCTCCCACCACAGGCCCCACGGGTTGACCCACATGGCACCTTCGGTGCCGCCTTGGCCGTCTTTGACCATGGTGATGTGGCCGGCGATGTTCTCGCTGAAGCCGCTGTTCCCCAGGATGCGGAACGCGCAGGCCAGGGCCTGCCGGTCGGTGAGGTCGACGCCGATCGGCGGGGTGATGCGGGGCGACCAGGTGGCGGTCCCGCCGTCGCGCATGGGCGCGTCGGTCGAGCCGGGCGGTGCTGTCGTGAGTGTCACGGCTCACCTCCAAATCTTTTAGAAGATTAAGCCGCACCCCGCCAGCAAATCAAGCAATCGCTTGGTTGAATTCGCCTCGCCACTGACGTGGCGCCGCCCAAGGCGGCAGCATGACTACCCAGTGGATTGCCGGTCTGCTGGGACCACCGATCCACCGGGTAGACGACGTGTTCATCAAGCCCCCGCGGGCTAGCGCTCCTTGGCGCAGATGACGACGCCCTTGCTGCCGGGCTGTTCGCGCCAGTAGTCGAAGGTGGCGTCCGGCCAGCGGGCGCAGATGATCGAGACGTCCCTGGCGTCCTCGTCGGTGCGGTTCTCGACCCGGCCGAGCACGACGTACCGCGCGCCGGTGGACCCGCAGTCGCCCGTCTCGAACGTCGACGGGGCGGGTTAACTCAGGCAGTCACCGGCGTCGGGGGCGGCCGGCTCGTCGCGGACGAGGAACCACACGGCGGCGACGGCGACAGCGAGGACCGCCGGGTGCGGCGCCGCGAGATATCGAAGGACATGGTGAACGAACACCAGCGCCACGGACTGTCGGCAAACCGTCTCGGTGTGACTGTGCGCGCGACGTGGCCTGCTACGACAGCGGCGGCGCGCGGGTCAACGCCGGCTTCCTGACCAGCGCCGACTCCAACAACTGACCGTCCGTCGGGAGCCTCGCCGCCCTCACGCGGGCGGCGGGGTGTATCGGTAGACGGCGATGACGAAGTCGGGGCAGACGATCTGGCAGGCGGTACATCCAGTGCAGCCGTCGTGCAGCTCCGGATACCGGTAGCCCTGCTCGTTGACGGTCGCGGACATGCTCAGCACGCTGGGGGGGCAGGCGGCCAGGCACAGCTCGCAGCCCTTGCAGCGGTCGGTGTCGATGACGAGGGTGCCACGGCTCACGGGGTCGTTCCTTTCAGGACGGCCGCCGCGTCCGTCCACTCTGCACCGTCCACGACGGACGGTGGGAAGACGCCGCGGCGGCGCAGCGCGGCGACGGCGTTGTCGGCGGTGAGGCGCAGGTGCGCGAGGGCCGCGGCGCCGGCGGCGTCGGGGTCCCCGTCGCGGATCGCGGCGTATTCGGCGTGCAGGGCGGCACGCTCGGCCGGCAGGGCGTCGTCGATGGAGAACCGGGCCGCGGCCGGGACCAGGCCGCTGAACGTGCGCAGCAACGCCCGCAGGTGGTTGCGGGCGCCGGCGACGTTGACGACCCGGCGGAACTCGCGGGCCAGGGACTCGAATTCGGCCGGGTCGTCGCAGCCGGCCAGGCTCTCGTCGAGCTTGCCCAGAGCCTCCACGACCGCTGGGTCGCGGCGCGCGGCGACGCGGCGGTTGGTCAACGCGCTGAGCATGCCGTAGAGCTCGAACGCCTCCCGGACGGTGGCGTCGTCGAACTCCGCGACGAACGCCCGCCTGTAGTGGGCGCGTTCGACGAGACCGTCGCGTTCGAGCTGGATGAGGCCCTCGCGGACCGGCACCCGGCTCACGCCGAGCCGCGAAGCGATCTCGTCGAGGTCGAGACGCTGGCCGCTGCGCAGCTCACCGGCGAACAACAGGTCCAGCACGTGCGCCGCGACCGCCTCGCTGGTGTTGGCCCGCTGCAGCTTCACCGGGTCACCAGCTCGCCGATGCCGTACGTCTGCTCCATGGTGCCCTGCTGATACGACGGTCCTTCGGCGGTCGGCACGAACCAGCCGGTCGGGCACATGGTGAGGATCTCCACCAGGCTGAACCCGCCGCCGGCGAGCTGGGTCTCGAACGCCTTGCGCAGCATCCGTTTCGCCTGCAGCACCCCACCGGCGCTGGAGACGGCGCCGCGGGCGACGTAGCCGACGCCCTGCAGCGACGCGACCAGGTCGGCGACCGGGATCGGGTAGCCGTGGGTGTCCGGGTCGCGCCCGTCGATGCTGGTCTTGGTGCGCTGGCCGAGGACGGTGGCGGCGGTCTGCTGGCCGCCAGTGTCGCCGAAGACCCCGTTGTTGAGCATCACGCAGGTGATGTTCTCACCGCGGGCGGCGGCGTGCAGCACCTCCTGCAGCCCTTCGTTGGCCATGTCCCCGTCGCCCTGCAGGGTGAACACGGCGACGCCGGGGCGGACCCGCTTGATGCCTGTGGCGCACGCCGGGGCGCGGCCGTGCAGGCACTGCAGGACGTCGACGTCCATGATGCGCACGAAGCTGCCGTAGCAGCCGTGCCCGACGACGCCGATGCTGCGCTGCACGATGTCGAGCTCCTGCAGCACCTCCAGCAGGATCCGCAGGGCGACGGGCTCGCCGCAGCCGGGGCACAGCGAGTGCTCGCCGAGCAGGAGACTGGGCTTGAAGTCGGCGACCTGTTTCGCCGGGACGGCGGGCGGCCCGGACGTGTCGATGATCATGTCGCACCTAGGATTCGTTCGCGGATCACGGGGGCGTCGAGCAGGGGACCGTAGGAGAGCCCGGACTCGGCGATGCTGACCCCGCCGACGAACCGGACGGCGTCGCGGTCGGCGGCGTGGATGCGCACGTCGTCGAGCATCTGCCCGGCGTTGAGCTCGAAGACCAAAACGTTGCGGGCGCCGGTGGTGGCACGGCGCAGCGCGGCGCCGGGAAACGGCCACAGGGTGACGGGCCGGAACCAGCCGATGCGGTGGCCTTCGGCGCGCAGCCCGGTCACGACGTGCTCGACGAACTTCGCCGCCGTGCCGAACGCCACCACGACGGTCTCGGCGTCGTCCACCATGGACTCCTCGTGGCGCTGCTCCTCCGCGGCGATCCGGTCGAACTTGTCGGCGACCGCGCGCCAGTGCCCGTCGGGGCCGGGGCCGGGGTCGTTGGCCTTGCCCATCGCCCAGGTCCAGATCTGGCGGCTGCGGCCGGTGCCGCCGCCGGTGCCGTCCAGCGCCCAGTCCTTGGCCGGCAGCGGGCCGAAGTCGAGGGCCTGGACGTCGACGCCGACGCGGGTTTGCGCGAGCAGCGGGTCGCCGTACAGCATGACCGGCGCGCGGTGCTTGTCGGCGAGGTGGAACAGCAGCTGGGTGTGCTCGATGGCCTCCGGGACGTCCTTCGGGGCGAGGGTGATCGTGCGGTAGTCGCCCCAGCCGCCGCCGCGGGTGGCCTGGAAGTAGTCCTGCTGGTTGCGGGCCAGGTTGAACACGACGAACGGGGTCTCGTTGAGCGCGGCCTCGGCGATCGCCTCCTGCATCAGCGCGATGCCCTGCCCGCACGAGCCGGTCGCGGCGCGGGCTCCGGCCGCGGCGGCGCCGAGGGTCATGTTGACGCCTTCGATCTCGCTCTCCGCGTTGAGGCAGACCCCGCCGGCCTTGGGCAGCCGCCGTGACATCTCCTCCAGCAGGCCGGTGAACGGTGACATCGGGTAGCCGGTGAAGAACCGGCACCCGGCGGCGATCGCCGCCTCAGCCATGGCGGCCCCGCCGTCGAGCAGCTCCAGGCTCATGCCACACCGGCCCGCACGGTCAGGGCGCCCGCCTCGAGGGCACGCGCGTTGGCGGGGGCGTGCTGCTGCCGGTAGGGAGGCAGCAGTTCCTCCATCGCGGCGACCAGCGACGCCGCCGCCACCATCGTGGTGAGGGCGTTGTAGGCGCCGAGGAGGACGAACCCGGACGCGTTCGGCGCGCCGCACTCCTTGGCCGCGGCCATCGCGTCGACGACGAAGACCCGCAGGTCGGCGCGGAAGCCGTCGGGGTCGACGAGCGGGGTGTTGGCCACGACGATGCCGCCGGGTCGGAGCCGGTCCTGCACGCCCTCGGCGAAGCGATGGTGGGCGAAGATCGCGGACCAGGCTGACGGCAGGATCGGCAGGGCGTGCAGTGGGGCGTCGCCGACGACGACGCCGGCCTTGGACGGCCCGCCGCGCATCTCGCCGCCGTAGTCCGCGGCGAGCATCGCATAGCGCCCCTCCCGGGTGGCGGCGAGGGCGAGGGTCTTCGCGAGCAGCTGGATGCCCTGCCCGCCGACCCCGGTGACGATGAGCTCCCGCTCCATCCGAGCCTCCCTTGACGAGATTTGAATATTGAATACAAAATCTAACTGCACCGTCAAGCACGGCCGAGGAGAGCATGAGATGCGGGCACTGGTACTGCACGGCTTCGGCGATCCGACCGTCGAGGAGGTCCCGGACCCGGTCCCCGGGCCGGACGAGGTCGTCATCGACGTCGCCTGCGTCCAGCCGAGCGTCACCGAGTGCATGCTCATCGCCGGTGACCCGGTCGCCATGCACGACGTCCTCGCCGCCCGGCTCGCCGCCGGGCCGACCCGCTTCGGCGGCCACGAGTTCGCCGGGGTCATCAGCGTCGCCGGGCCGGGAAGCGGGCACGCGGTCGGGGACCGGGTGACCGCCGTCGAGACGGCCGCGTGCGGCACCTGCGCCGCCTGCCGCCGGGACCGCCCGGACGCCTGCCCCTCCCCCGCTGTGCTCGGCTTCACCCGGGCGGGGGCGTTCGCCGAGCGGGTCGCCGTGCCGGCGAAGTCGGTCGTCACCGTCCCGGACGGGGTCACCGCGGCGCAGGCCGCCGCCGTGCAGCCCCTCGCCGGCGCGCTGCACGGGCACGCCATCGCCGAGGTGCGGCCCGGCGACAGCGTCCTGATCCTCGGCGCCGGCGTGATGGGCGTGCTGCACACGCAGGTGGCCCGGCACGGCGGCGCCGGCCTGATCATCGTCACCGGCCGCAGCCCCGCCAAGCGGCGGCTCGCTCTCGCGGCCGGTGCCGATGCAGTCATCGACGCGACCGAGGACGTCCACGCCGCGGTCCTGGAGGCGACCGGCGGCATCGGCGCCGACGTGGTGTTCGAGACCGCGGGCGGCATGCCGAGCGCCGGACTCGCCGGCACGTCCACCTTGGAGCTGGCCGCCCAATGCGTGCGGCGCGGCGGGCGGATCGTCATGGTCGCGGTCCTGCCCCGGCACGCGAGCGCACCGCTGGGCCTGCTGCGGGAGCGTGCCGTGGCACTGCTGCACCCGCGGTCCGGCGCGGGCGGCTACTCCCCCGGCGGCAGCGCGTTCGAGCAGGCGCTGCGCCTGGTGCGCCGCGGCTACGTCGACCTCGACTGCCTGGTGACGCACCGGCTCGACGGCGTCGACGCGCTGCCGAAGGCCCTGGAGATCACCCGCGACAAGGCGGCGCACGCCGCAGCCGGCCCCGCACAGGTCAGCATCGGCCCCTGGGACGCAGCCGCATGAGCCTGCTGATCGGGGACATCGTCACGCTTGCCGCGCTCACCGCCCCTGGACGGACCGCTGCCACCCTCGGCGCGGGGGCGGTGACGTTCGCGGAGCTGGACGTCGCCGCGAACCGGACCGCGAACGCCCTCGCCGCCCGCGGGGTCGGCACCGGCGACATCGTGCTGTGGTGCGCGACGCCCACCCTGCGCTCCCTGGACGTGTTCGTCGCCTGCGCGCGGCTCGGCGCGGTGTTCGCCCCGCTGAACCCCGCCCTGCCGGTGCACGAACGCAACGCGGTCCGCCGGTACCTCGACCCCCGGCTCGTGCTGTCGGACCTGGCGTTCGGCGAGGCGGGAGTCGTACACCACGAAACCCTCGGCAACGGCTCCAGCGTCTGGGACCGGCGGCCGGTGGACGACGCGGCGCCGCACATCGTGTACCTGACCAGCGGTAGCACCGGCACACCGAAGGGCGCCCTGGTCAGCCACCGGGCGAGCTGGCTGCGTGCGGCACCCGGCGGCGGCACGTTCACCAGCGGCCTGCGCGGGCACGGCGGCGTGGTGTGCACGTTCCCGCTGTACCACTACGGCGGCTGGCACTACGTGATGGAGGCCTGGCAGCACCGCACCGCCGTGCACCTGGTGCGCCGCGCCGACGCCGTCGAGGTGATCGACGTGGTCCGCCGGCAGCGCCCCTCGGCGCTGTACTGCATCCCGGCGGTCTGGGAACGTCTGCTGGACCGGGAGCACCGCGCCGCCGACCTGCGCTCGCTCCTGCACGCCGACACCGGCACGTCCAGCGTCGCCGCGGACCTCGTCGAACGGATCAAGGCCAGGCTGCCCGGCACGACCACGACGATCCTGTACGGCTCCACCGAGGCCGGCCGGATGGCGGCACTGCACGACTGGGATCTGGCCCGCAAGCCCGGCAGCGTCGGGCGGGCCGCGACCCCGAACGCCTTGTGGCTGGCCGCCGACGGCGAGGTCTGCGTCGAAGGCCCCGCGCTGATGAACGGCTACCTCGGCGCCGACCCGCTCACCGGCGAGTACCGCTCCGGCGACCTCGGCCGCCTCGACGAGGACGGCTACCTGTTCCTGACCGGCCGCACCCGCGAGGTGATCCGCACCGGCGGCGAGTCGGTCGGCCCGGCGGAGGTCGAGCACGCGCTACGCGACCTGTCGGGCGTGCTCGACGTGGCGGTCGTCGGCCTGCCCGACGACCGGTGGGGCGAGGTCGTCTGCGCGGTGTTCGTGGTCCCCGACGGCTGCCCGCCGCCGACGGTGGCCCAGGTGCGGTCGCATGTGGAGGGCCGGCTCGCCGGGTTCAAGGTGCCCCGCCGAGTCGCGACGACCAGCACGATCCCCCGCACCCCCGCGACCGGCCAGATCCAGCGCGGCCGCCTGCGCGATCTGCTCACCGACCCGAAGGCCTGACGGCCCGGCAACGCCGTTCAGGCACGCAGGCGCTGGCGGAGCTGGGCCTTGGCGATTTTGCCACCGGAGCCGCGGGGCAGGTCCGGCACGATCTCCAGGCGCTCCGGCCAGTTGTCCCGGGACACCCCGCGCACGTCGAGGTGCTGGCGGAGCCCGTCGAGGTCGAGGGTCTCCGCGTCGCGCAGCACGACGAAGGCGCAGACCCGCTCGCCGAATGTCGGGTCCGGCACTGCCACCGCGGCGACCATGGCGACCGCGGGGTGCGAGCCGACGTGGTCCTCGACAGCGGCGGCGCTGATGTTCTTGCCGCCGCGGATGATGAAGTCGGACTTGCGGTCCACGACCCGCAGGTAGCCGTCGGCGTCGATGGTGCAGATGTCGCCGGTGAGCATCCAGCCGTCGGCCGTGAACAGCGCCTCGTTGGCGGCCGGGTCGGCGAAGTAGCCCAGGCACGTGGCGGGGCCGGCGCACGCGGCCTGGCCGGGGCCGCCGACGGCGGTAACGTCGGTGCCGTCCTCGGCGAACAGCCGCACCCGCATCGCGTCGATGACCTTCCCGGCGGTACGCAGCCGCTGGTCGGTGGTGTCGGTGACCGAGGTCCGCGACAGTGCGCCGGTCTCGTTGGAGCCGAAGAACTGCAACACTCTGGCGCCGGTGCGGCGTTCGAACTCGGCGGCCCGCTCGAACGGCACGGCCTCGCCGCCGGTGAACATGACCCGCAGCGACGACAGGTCCACGTCCGAGGCGACCGGCGAGTTGAGCATCATGATGAACTGGGTGCTGACGCAGCACACGACGGTGACCCGCTCGCGCTCGATGAGGCGCAGCGCCTCGTCGGCGGAGAAGCGGGGCATGACCACGGTTGGGGCGCCCAGCAGCGTGGGGGTGAAGTTGGCGGTCCACTGCGCGAAGCCGTAGGGCGCCGGGATCAGCGTCAGGAACACGTCGTCGGGGCGCAGGTCGCCACACTCGACGGCGAGCTCGTGGTAGTAGAACCAGCGGTCCTGGTTGTGCACCACGCATTTGGGCATGCCGGTCGTGCCGGACGTCGAGTTCAGCAGGTGGATCTCGTCGCGGCGCAGCTCGTGCGCCCCTTTCGGCGCGACCGTGCCGTCCTCGAGTTTCTGGATTTCGAGGTGTACGACGATGCCGAGCCCCTCCACGAGTGCGGCGACCGGCTCGTCGCGGTGCCGGGCCAGACTGACGAGCGCGGTGGCACCCCCGACGGTGAGCAGGTGCCGGACCTCCAGACGGGCCGCCCGCGGGCCGATCGCGACGACGATCATGCCGGCCTTCATCGCGGCGAGGTACACGACGTGCACCTCGACGCCGTCGGGCAGCAGGACCCCGACGCGGGTGCCGCGCGGGAGCCCGGCGTCGGCGAGCCGCTGCGCGAAGGCGGTGGAGCGGGCGTCGAACTGCGCCCAGGTGAGCCGGTCGTCGCCGGCGACGAAGGCGATGCCGTCCGGTTGCGCCGCGGCGTGCCGGCGGACGGTGTCGGGCAGCGTCTCGCCGTCCCGCACCTCGGCGAGGCGGTCGGCGACGTAGCGCTCGTGGACGCTGCCGGGCGCCGGCGCGGCTCCGGCGGGGAACAGGTCGTGCACGAAGAACCCCCAAGACCTCTACCAAACAAGCGCTTGGTTGTGCCATTCTGTTCCTGACCCTTCGAGCATGTCAAGGTAGGGAGCGCCGCGTGCCGGACCTCTGGACTGCCCCCGCCGGCACCCCGGCGGACCTTCGCATCCTGCCGCTGCTGCCCATCCCGGCGGACGCCCACGTGGAGCAGCTCATCTGGCACGGCGACCCAGCGGGCCACGGCGACGACCCGCTGCGGCTCACCTCCGTGGAGGGTGCGACCGGCGGCCGGGTGGTGATGCTGCGGCTGGTGCGGGGTGAGCGGCTCGTCGCCGACCTCCGCGTGCGCCACGGCGCACCCCGCGACGAGGCACCGCACCGGCTGCTGCGCACCGACCTCGGCCCAGGCGCCTCCCGCACCCGCACCTTCACGGTCACCGCGGACCAGACCACCGACCACGTCCCGGACACCGAGCCGGTGCTGAGCACCCCGGCGCTCATCGCCTGCCTGGAGGACACCGCCGCCGACGTCCTGCGCCCGTATTTCGCGCCGGCAACCGCGTCACTGGGCACCTGGATCGGGGTACGGCACACCGGCCCGGCCCGCACCGGCCAGCAGTTCGTGGTGACGGCCGTCCTTGCCGACGTCCGCGGCCGGCGCTACCTCTTCGACGTGCACGCCACCCTCGACGGCCGCCCCATCGGTGACGGCCAGGTGGCCCAGACCCTCATCAGGCACTGAAGCTGACCTACCTGGGCCAGCTCGCCGTCGTACAGCGACGGCTCCACGCGCGTCTCGGCCTGCGCTGCCAGCCGCTCGACGATCCCGCCCGAGAGCGCGGTCTCGGCCCCGCTCAGCGGCCGGCGCAGCCGGATCTCGGCGAGGACCGGCGCGAGCCCCGCGATGCCGGCGTGGAGGGAGTCCCGGTCAGGCGCGGGCTCCGGCCGGCCGTCGGTGACCCGGTCAGGCAGCCACGGCCCGTCGTCGCGGTGCACGTGGCGCAGCGTCCACGCCCAGGCCGCCTCCCCGAGGTCCCGGTAGGTCGCAGCGTCGCCCGTGCCGCCACGCTGTCCGGTGCCCGCGGCGCCGCGGACGTCAGGCGGTGAAGCGCCGGGCCGCGTCGGCTCGCAGCGCCGCCTTGTCCACCTTGCCGCCGGTACCAAGGGGCAGCGACGGCAGGGCGACCAGGTACTCCGGCCAGTTCTGCTTCGACACCCCTGCCGCGTCCAGGTGCACCCGCAGGGCGTCGAGGGTCAGCTCGTCGCGGGTGACGATGTAGGCGCAGACGCGTTCGCCGAGAACCGGGTCGGGGACGGCGACGACGGCGGTCTGCGCGACCGACGGGTGGGCGCCGACCGCCTCCTCCACGACGAGCGCGCTCACGTTGTGGCCGCCGCGGATGATGAAGTCCGCGATCCGGCCGGTGATGGACAGGTAGCCGTCGCCGTCGACGGTGGCCACGTCGCCGGTCAGCAGCCAGCCGTCGGGACGGAACAGGGCGGCGTTCGCGGCGTCGTCGTCGAGGTAGCCGGGGGTGCAGCCGGGGCCGCTGGCGGCCACCTGGCCCGGTCCCCCGTCGGCGGTGACGTCGGCGCCGTCGGCGAGCAGCCGCAGCCGCGCCCCGGGGATCGGCCGGCCGGCGGTGGTCAGCCTGGCCGTGCGCGGGTCGTCCACGGTGGTCACCGACAGCGGACCGGCCTCGTTGGAGCCGTAGAACTGCAGCACCGCGCAGCCGGTCCGTTCCTCGAACTCGCGGGCCCGCTCGACCGGCACTCGTTCCCCGCCGGTGAACATGACCCGTAGCGAGGAAAGGTCCGTGGTCGCGAACGCCGGTGAGTTCAGCAGCATGATGAACTGGGCGGTGACCGCGCACAGCACGGTGACCCGGTGTTCCTCGATGAGCCGCAGTGTCTCGGCGGCGTCGAACTCGGCGGTGAGCACGGTCGGGTAGCCGTACATGGCTGGCACGACGTGGGCGCTCCACAGCCCGAAGCCGTACGGGGCGGGCAGCGCGCTGGCGAAGACCTCATCGGGGCCGAACCGGCCGGCGGCGTGGGCGAGGGGTCCGAAGTACTTGCGGTTGTTCATCGTCTGCCGTACGCACTTCGGCAGCCCCGTCGTGCCGGACGTGGAGTTGACGAAGAACAGGTCGTCCGCGCCGAGCCCAGGGCCCGGGTGGCCGGCGGCGGGCAGGGACGCCAGGTCGAGTGGTACGTGCCGGGGCGCGCCGCAGCGCGCGGCGATCTCCGCGCCCGGCCGGCCGCGGTGCGACCAGCGGGTGGCGAGCCCCACCGCACCGGTCTTGGTCAGCAGGTGGATGATCTCGGCGTCGCCGGCCCGGGGGCCGATCCCGACGGTAACCAGGCCGGCCTTCTGCGCGGCGAGGTAGGCGACGTGGGTCAGCGCGCCGCCGGTGAGCAGGACGGCGAGCCGGTCCCCGGGCGCGAACCCGGCATCCACATAGGACTGTGCCAGGCGTGATGACAGGACGTCGTATTCGCCCCAGGTGAAGGTGCCCTCGGGGGCGATGAACGCGACCCGGTCGGGGTCGTTGCGGGCGACCATCGCGGCGATCGTCTCGGCGGTCCAGGTGCCGGAGGCGTGGTGGGCGACGACGTCCGGAGGGTACTCAGACACCGGCGCCGCCGTCGAGGCGCAGCACGGCACCGGTGGCGAAGCGCGCTTCGGCGGAGCCGAGGTAGGCGATCGCGGCGGCGACCTCGTCCGGCTCGGCGACCGGCGGGTCGAGCAGCGCCCGGGCGTGCCCGGCCAGCCGCGGGTCCTGGTCCGGCACGGGCACCAGGTTACGTTTCAGCGGCGTGTCCACGGACCCCGGGCACACGCAGGCGACCCGCACCCCATCCGGCGCGTATTCCACGGCGAGGGCCCGGGTGAGCGCGACGACCCCGCCCTTCGCGGCGGAATACGCGGCGCTGTACCGCCAGCCGCGGACCCCTGCCAGGGACGCCACGTTGACGACGGCACCCCGCGCGGCGATCAGGTGCGGCAGCGCGGTCCGGCAGGCGAGGAACGTGCCGGTGAGGTTCACCGCGAGGATCCGGTCCCACTCGGCGAGGGTGACGTCGGTGGTGTGCGCGTAGGAGGCGACCCCGGCGACGTTGGCGAGCAGGTCGATCCGGCCGCCCCATCCGGCCGCGTCGGCGACGGCGGCGGCGACCTGATCTTCGTCGCGCAGGTCGCAGCGGATGCCGTGGACCCCGTCGATGTCCACGGCGGCCATGTCGAGGCCGGCGACGCGGGCGCCCTCGTCCCGCAGGCGGGTCGCGACGGCCCGCCCGATGCCGGAGGCGGCACCGGTGACGAGGGCGACGCGGCCGTCGTACCGTCGCGGCATCAGCGACCGCCGTCGCGCATCGACCGGGCGTCGTGCCCGGCGAGGGAGTCGTGGCCGACCTCGGCGTTGTGCGCGTGGGCGACGTGGTGCAGGCCGAACACCGAGTCCATCCCGGCGCGCAGGCCCATCAGGTCCTCGGCCTGGTTGACCGCCTTCTTCGTCAGGGCGAGGCCGAGGCGGGGCATCTCCGCGATCCGCCGGGCGATGTCCATCGTGGACGATTCCAGGTCGGCGCGTGGCACGACCCGGTTGATCATGCCGAGTTGCAGGGCGCGGTCGGCGTACACCCGCTCACCGAGGAACAGGAACTCCTTGGCGTGCCGGGGACCCATCACCCACGGGTGGGCGAAATACTCGACGCCCGGGATGCCCATGCGCACCACCGGGTCGGCGAAGAACGCGTCGTCGGCGGCGACGATGAGGTCGCAGCACCAGGCCAGCATCAGCCCGCCGGCGATGCAGGCGCCCTGGACCGCAGCGATGGTCGGCTTCGGCAGTTCCCGCCAGCGCCGGCACATGCCGAGGTACACCTCGGACTCGCGGGCGAAGCGGCTCTCCGCGCCGGGTTTGCCGACGTGGTCCCACCACAGGCCGGCGCGGCGCGGGAACGTGGTGTCGATGTCCCGGCCGGGCGTGCCGATGTCGTGCCCGGCGGAGAAGTGTTTGCCCTCCCCCGTGAGCACGATGACCTTGACCTCGTCGTCGCCGGCGGCGCGGTACAGCGCGTCGTCGAGCGCGTAGGTCATCGCGGAGTTCTGGGCGTTGCGGTACTGCGGCCGGTGCATCGTCACGACCGCGACCGGGCCTTCGGTGCGATACCGGACGACGTCTGCTTCGTCGGTCATGTCCCTTGCTCCTTCAGACCGATGGTGGTGGCGAGGGCGGCGAGGCGGTCGCCGGGGCCGGCGAGGGCGGCGAGGGCCCAGGCGCGTTTGGCGAAGCGGTGCAGTTCGTATTCGACGGTGTAGCCGATGGCGCCGTGGCACTGGATCGCGGCGCGGCTCGCCGCGTGCGCGGCGTCGGCGGCGAGCACGACGGCGCCGTCGACGGCGGGTCCCGCGTCCGCGCCTTCCTGCAGTGCCCAGGCGGCGGCAAGGACGGCGGGCCGGGCGAACTCCAGGCCGAGGTACGCGTCGGCGAGTTGGTGCTTGACGGCCTGGAAGCTGCCGACGGGCGCCCCGAACTGGTAGCGCTGCTGGACGTAGCCGACGGTCAGGTCGAGCATCCGCCGGCCGAGCCCGACCAGTTCGGCGGCGTGGCCGAGGGCGGCCCGCCCGGCGGCGGCCTCGACGAGTGCCGGGTCGTCGGTGAGGACGCCGGCAGCCATGGAGACGACGGCGTCGAGACTGGTGTCCACAGTGGATGCGGCAGTGCTCAGGCCACCGATCCGGGCGACACCGCCGTCGAGGTGCAGCACGAGGTCGGCGTGCCCGCCGAACGGGGTGAGGCCGCCCGGCCCGGCGACCGCGATCCGCAGCGACCCGGTGGCGGCCGCGGCGGCCCGGTCGTCGTCGAGCGCGGCGAGCAGCGGCACGGCGACGAACGCGGTCGCGGTGACCGGCAGCGCGACGGCGGCGTAGCCGACCTCCTCAAGGACCGGGACGAGGTCGGTCTCGTCCAGGCCGAGGTCGGCCATGGCGGCGAACACGCCGAGATCGGCGAGCGTGGACCAGCCGCCCGCGGCGAGCGGCGCCCGCACCGCGTCGCGCAGCGCGGTCTGGTCCTCAGTCAACGCGAACCGCACAGTGGCTTCCCTTCACGCTCGTGGCAGGCCGAGCACCCGCTCGGCGACGATGTTGCGCTGGATCTCGTTGGTGCCGGCGTAGATCGGGCCGGCGAGCGAGAACTGGAAGCCGCGGGTCCACGGCGAGTCGAGGACCGCTTCCGCGCCGAGCAGCTCCAGGGCGATCTCGTGCAGCTCGATGTCCAGCCGCGACCAGAACAGCTTGTTGAGGCTCGATCGGGCGCCGGGTGGTCGCCCTTCGACGAGGTCGGTGACCTGGTTGAGGGTGAACAGCTGGTAGGCGCGGGCGTTGAGCCAGGCCCGGGTGACCCGCTCCCGCACGACGGGCCGCAGCCGGTCGCCCTGCGCGGCGGCGAGCGCGACGAGCCGCTGCGCGGTGTGCAGGAACCGGCCCGGGGAGCGCAGCGTGAGGCCGCGTTCGGAGCCGGTCGTGGACATGGCGACCTGCCAGCCCTTGCCGGGTTCGCCGAGGACGGCGCCGGCGGGGACGAACACGTCGTCGAAGAAGACCTCGGCGAAGCCCTCGTCGCCGTCGAGGCGGCCGAAGCCGCGGACCGTCACCCCGCCGGCGTCCAGGGGGACGAGGAAGTAGGTGAGGCCGCGGTGCCGGGCGGCGGCCGGGTCGGTGCGGAACAGACCGAAGAGGTGGGTGCTGAAGGCGCCTCGGGTGGTCCAGGTCTTCTGCCCGTTGAGCCGCCAGCCGCCGTCGACGGGTTCGGCGCGGCTGCTGATGGCGGCGAGGTCGCTGCCGGCGCCGGGCTCGGACCAGCCCTGGCACCACAGGTCCCGGGCGGCGGCCATCCGAGGCAGGAGGGTGTCCTGCTGCGCAGCGGTGCCGAACTCGAACAGAGTCGGGGCGAGCAGGAAGATGCCGTTCTGGGTGACGCGCTGCGGTGCGCCGGCGGCGTAGTACTCCTCCTCGAAGATGAGCCACTGCCACAGCGAGGCGTCGCGACCGCCGTACCGGCGCGGCCACGACACGACGGCCCAGCCGGCGTCGAACAGGGCGCGTTCCCAGTGCAGGTGCTCGGCGAAGCCCTCGCGGGTGTCGCCGGACGGCAGCGGGCCGGGCACGTTGGCTCGCAGCCAGGCCCGTGCCTCGGCGCGGAAGGCGGCCTCGTCCGGGGTGTCTTCCAGGCGGATTCCGGTCATTGGCCGAACTCGTCCCGGACTTTGTCGGCCACGCCGGTGAGGTTGAGCTCGAAGGTGAAACCCTGCTCGTAGCGGTAGCTGCGTTTCGGGTCCCACGGGTCGATGCCGTTGAGCGACTCCTTCGCGGCCCGGATGACCGCCGGGTCCTTGGCCGCGATGTCGTGGGCGACGGCGAACGCGGCGGCCCGCAGCTCGTCGCGGGGCACGACGGTGAGGACCGAGCCGAACGCGTGCAGCTCGGCGGCGGTCGCGGTCGCCGACGTGTACATCATGGCCCGCATCTTGTGCTGCGGCACCAGCCGCGACAGGTGCGTGGCCGCGCCGAGGGCGCCCCGGTCGACCTCCGGCAGCCCGAACGTGGCGTCGTCGGAGGCGACGATGACGTCGGCGTTGCCGACCAGGCCGATGCCGCCGCCGAGGCAGAACCCGTGCACGGCCGCGATGACGGGGACCGGGCAGTCGTAGACGGCGCTGAACGCGGCCGCGCAGCCACGGTTGGCCCCGACGAGGGCGCCGTAGCCGGTGCTCGCCTGGAGTTCCTTGATGTCGACGCCGGCGTTGAAACCGCGTCCCTCGGCGCGCAGCACGACCGCGCGGACGCCCGCGTCGGCGCCGGCCGCGTCGAGGGCGGCGGCGAGGGCGAACCAGCCGGCCACCGGCAGCGCGTTCACCGGCGGGTTGGCCATGACGATCTCGGCCACCCCGAGTTCGTCCACTGTGGACTCGATCACGATGCCTCCGTGGTGAAGGTCGCCCAGCCGTACACGGCGACGGTGCCGTCCTGGGTGGTGCACGTCATCTCGACGTCGAAGCTGCCCTCGTCCTGCCGCACGACGGTGCCGTCGCAGGTGACGGTGTCGCCAGGGAAGACCTGGGCGGCGAAGCGGACCCGGAAGGAGCGGACCGCCGCGGCGCCGAACCGGTCGGTCGCCCAGGTCGCCAGGAACCCGGCCTGCAGCATGCCCAGCGACAGCGGCGCCGGCATCCCGGCCGCCAGGGCGAACAGCTCGTCGTGGTGGATCGGGTTGAAGTCCCCGGACGCCCCCTGGTAACGCACCAGGTCAGTCCGAGTCAGCGGGCCGTGGACGGAGGCGGTCATGCCGTCACCTTCGCTTCGGCGCCGCCCTGACCTTGGGACTGCGCTGCCTGATGACCGGCCTCTCCGCTGCGCTGCGTACCGGTCACTGCCGTCTCCACGCCGGTGAGGCGGGCGGTGGCGACGTGGCGGCCGGTCTCGTCGCGGAACTCGGTGACCATCACCGCGAAGGTGAGGGTGCCGCTGCGGCCCTCCTTGCGGGTGACCGACTCGATCCGGGATCGCCCGGTGAGCCGGTCGCCGGCGCGGGGTGGCGGGCCGTGGAACACGAACTCCTGCTCCGCGTGCAGCCCCTTGCGCTGGTCCATCGCGACCGCCGGCCAGGGGTCGGACCCCCCGGTCTGCCAGAAGAACGCGGTGGTCAGAAACGTCGGCGGGATCACCGGGTCCTCCGCCGTCAGATAGTCGGGGTTCGCCGAGCCGGTCGCGCGGGCGAACTCGCGGATCTTGCCGCGTTCGATGTCGAGGGTGAACGGCTCGCCGGTCACCCCGACTGCACTGTCGTCGACCATGCCGGCCTCTCTACGGGTGTTGACTGCTGACCGAGACGACCTCGCCGGTCATGTATGAGCTGTATTCGCTGGCCAGGAACACGATCACGTTGGCGATCTCCCACGGCTCCGCGGGGCGGCCGAACGCCTCCCGGGTGGACAGCTCGGCGAGCAGTTCGTCCGTGGTGACCTTCGCCAGGTGCGGGTGCATCGCCAGGCTGGGCGCGACGGCGTTGACCCGCACCCCGGAGCGGGCCGCCTCGAGGGCGGAGCAGCGGGTGAGCGCCATGACCCCGGCCTTCGCCGCGGCGTAGTGCGCCTGGCCCTCCTGGGCCCGCCAGCCGATGACGGAGGCGTTGTTGACCACCACCCCGGTGCCGCGCGGGATCATGTGCCGCAGTGCCGCCCTGGTACAGCGGAAGGTGCCGGTGAGCGTGACGTCCAGGACCGTGCTCCACTGCTCGTCGGTCATGTCCACGACGGCGGCGGTGCCACCGAGCCCGGCGTTGTTGACCAGCACGTCGAGCCCGCCACCGAAATGCGAGACGGCGGTGGCGAAGAGGTGCTCCACCTGGGCCTGGTCGGTGACGTCGCACGGCACGCCGAGGACGCCGAGGCGTTCGGCGGCTTCGGCGAGGCGGCGCTCGTGCCGGTCGGAGACGACGACCGTGGCGCCCTCCTCGACGCACCGCTCGGCGGTGGCGAAGCCGATGCCGGTGCCCGCGGCGGCGGTGACCAGCACGGTGCGACCGGCGAGCAGCCCGTGGCCCGATGTCTTGTTCGGCATGGTCACGACTCTACCAAGCGCTTGCTTGGCTGACCAGAGGCGCGCCGGGCCTGATCGAGCGGCACCGCGACCGCCGCGGTCGTCGACAGCCGCGGCCGGTCCGGCTCCTCCTCCGTCAACGGCGTAGCAGGTCGCAACGAGTCGCGGCTGCGCACGGCCAGGGCCTGATACACCGCCGTCCCGTGCGCCTTCCAGGCCAGTTCCACGTCCGTCAGGTCCCGCACGACCTTCGCCGGCGCGCCGGCCACCAGGGTCCTCGACGGCACCACGAACTCGGCCCTGACGAGGGAGTGCGCGCCGACGAACGCGTATTCGCCGACGTCGACGCCGTCCAGCACGACCGCGTTGATGCCGATGAGCGCGCCGGCGCCGACGCGGCAGCCGTGCAGGACCGCGCCGTGCCCGACGTGTCCGTCCGGGCCGAGGGTCAGGACCGTGCCGGGGAAGGTGTGCAGGACGCAGGAGTCCTGGACGTTCGAGCCGGCCGCCATGACGATGCGCCCGAAGTCGCCGCGCAGGCTGGCGAGTGGGCCGACGTAGCAGCCGGCGCCGACGTGGACGTCGCCGATGAGCACCGCGGTCGGATGGACGTACGCGGTCGGGTGGACGACCGGCACGACGTCCTCGATGGCGTAGGCGGGCATCAGGCGAACCGCTTCAGCGTGTCCGCGGCCTCGGCCATGATGCGCTCGATGAGCTCCGCGCAGCTGGGCAGGTCGTCGATGAGCCCGGCAACCTGGCCGGTGGCCATGACGCCGGCGTCGGCGCGGCCGTCGACCATGGCGGCGCGGATCAGCATCGGGGTGTTCGCGGCGAGGACGAGCTGGCTGAGGCGCAGGTCGTGGCTGCCGCGCATGGCCCGGCCCTCGCGCAGCATGCTCAGCCACGACCGGCCCGACAGCTTCCGCAGCAACTGCGCGTTGCGGACCGCGCGGGGCAGCCGCCGCAGCGCGCCGGTGTCGGCGAGGTCATCGACGAAGGGGGTGCGCAGGACCCGCTGCGGCACGCCGTCCAGCGCCGCGGTGACGACCGTGTCGGTGACGGTGGCGTCGAGGTACCGCTGCTTCACCGCCGCACCGACCGGGCTGTCGCTGGTGAGCAGGAACCGGGTCCCCATCGCGATCCCGGCGGCGCCGTAGGCGAGGGCGGCGACCAGGCCACGTCCGTCGAAGAGGCCGCCGGCGGCGATGACCGGAATGTCGACGGCGTCGACGACCTGGGGCAGCAGCAGGGTGGTGGGGACCGGGCCGGTGTGCCCGCCGCCCTCGCCACCCTGCACGACGACGGCGTCCACGCCCCACGCGGCGACCTTCTCCGCGTGCCGGCGCGCCCCGACGGACGGCACCACCACCACGCCGGCGGCCTTGAGCCGCTCGATCAGTTCGGGCTTCGGCGCGAGGGCGAACGAGGCAACCCGTACACCTTCCCGGATGAGCAGATCGGCGCGCTTTGCCGCATCGGGGGCGTCGGCGCGCAGGTTGACCCCGAACGGCGCGTCGGTCAGCCGCCGCACGTCGGCGACCGCGGTCACCAGTTCCTCGTAGGACAGGGTCGCGCTGGCGAGGATGCCGAGGCCGCCGGCGTTGGAGGTGGCGGCGGTGAGCCGGGCGTCGGAGACCCAGCCCATGCCGGTCTGCACGATCGGGTACCGGATGCCGAACAGCTCGCAGATCGGCGGCCGCAGCGCACTCACGTGTCGACTTCCCGCGAACGGACCGAGGCCGGGTCGATGACCTCGCGGATCAGGGCGAGCTCGGCGTCGGTCGGCAGCCGGGTCTGCGGTACGTCCGCGGGCACGGTCAGCTCGAAGCCGGTCGCGGAAACGATCTCGTCGACGGTGACGCCGGGATGCACCGAGACCAGACGCATCCGGTGGTCGTCGGTGCCGAAATCGAAGACGCCGAGGTTGCTGACCACCCGCCGGATCTCGTGGTAGCGGCCGGCGGCCGGGTTCGCGGCGGCCCGGTCGTAGCCGACGCCGCTGACCATGTCGACCGTGGCGACGAACGAGCGCTGCCCGTGCCGGGGCACCCAGTAGCTGGTGGGGTGATTGACGGTGTTGCCGGGCGCGCCGCGGACGCCGAGCAGCGCCCGGGTCGGGCGGGCGAAGTCGCCGATGGCGGAGATGTTGGCGTTGCCGTAGCGGTCGATCTGGCTGGGGCCCATCATGACGTGCCGGCGGCCGGTGTACAGCAGGTCGAACACGGCCCGGAACGGGATCCAGCCTTCGACGACCGGCGGGGTGGCGCCGATCGCCCAGGTGCCCTGCGTCAGGTACGCCTCGCCGTCGGACAGCAGCAGGTCCGGCGCGAAGGTGGCACGGGCCAGCCGGGCGGCGATGCTCGGCACCAGGCCGATCGGGCTGGCGAGGATCTCCCCGTCGCCGCGCCACACCTCGGCGCAGGCCACGACGCACACCTCAGCGCGAGTGACAGCGCTCATGCCGTTGCTCACGTCAGGACCCCCAGGTACCGGTCGTAGAACGCCGCCCACGCCTGCGGGTCGGCGGCGGCCGCGACGTATTCGCGCTGGAACGCCTCGTCCCGGCCGTAGTCAGGGGCGCAGGAGGTGAAGTGCGCGCCGCGGGGCGCCTCGACGACCCCGTGCACCATCCACCGCTGCAACAGCAGCGACTGCACGGGTGCGGTCCGGATGAGCTCGGCGGTGTCGACGATCTGCTCGCACGACACGTAGGCCTTGTCGGCGGCGCTGCAGAACAGGTCGTCGAAGTACGGGTCGGGCCCCAGGTACTGGGCGTTGCCGCGCACGTCGGCCCGGTTGAGGTGCACCAGGGCCGCATCGAGGCGCACCGCCGGGATCGCGACGAGTTCCTCGTCGTCGTAGGGCGAGGCGACGGTCCGCAGCGCGGGGTTGACCTTCAGCACGTCGGAGCCGAGCCCGGCACGGCTGGGCATGAAGGGCAGCCGGCACGCTGCGGCGTACAACGCCCAGCGCAGCATGCCCTCGTCGTATTCGGTCACTTCCACCGCGCCCGCCTGGCGGGCCGCCCGGAAGTGCGGCTCGAGCGGGATCGTGTCCAGGGAGACGAACCCGTACACCAGGCGGCGGACCTTCTTGGCGGCCAGGAGCAGGCCGACGTCAGGGCCGCCGTAGCTGACGATGGTCAGGTCGGTGAGGTCGGAGCGCAGGATCGCGCGCACCAGGGACATCGGTTTGCGTCTGGATCCCCAGCCGCCGATCCCGATCGTCATGCCCGAGCGCAGCTGTGCCACGACCTCATCTTCGGTCATCTGCTTGTTCGCCATCGCCGCCTTCTTCACCGCGCAGGCTGGACCTTGCCCGATGAACGTACCAAGCGCTTGCTTGATTGCGCTACACTCGCTGCCGAGCCGTATCTCACGGCCGCGGTCCACGTAGACTCCTGGTGCGAACGGGATTGACGAGGCTGCACAACGACATCGGTGAGGAAGAGCGGGATGGCACGAGAGCCTGGGGATCGACGCGAGCGGATTCTCGCCAGCGCTGCGGCGCTGTTCGCCCGCAAGGGCGTCTCGGCCACGACCGTGCGCGAGATCGCCGACGAGGCCGGCATCCTGTCCGGCAGCCTGTATCACCACTTCGAGTCCAAGGAAGCCATGGTCGACGAGATCGTGACCTCCTACCTGGACGACCTGCGCACCCGCTACAAGCGGGTGCTGGACGGCGAAAGCCACCCGCGGACCCGCCTGCACGACCTCATCGTGGCCTCGCTCGAGGTCGTCGAGGCGCACCCGCACGCCACCGAGATCTACCAGAACGATGTCAACTATCTGACCCAGATCGAACGGTTCGGATATCTGCGCACCGCCGGCAAAGAGGTGCAGAGCACCTGGCTGTCCGTCATCGAGGCAGGCATCGCCGAGGGCGTCATCCGCGACGACCTGGACCCCAAGATCCTCTACCGGTTGATGCGTGACGCCGTCTGGCTGTCGGTGCGCTGGTTCAAGCCCACCGCGGCATACCCGATCACCCGCCTCGCCGAGGACTGCACCTCACTGTTCCTGGACGGCCTGGCCAAGTCCCGCTAACTTGATCTTCAACCTCGGGTGGGCTGGCATCGGCCCCTGGCTGATCATGGGTGCAGCCCTTGATCGATCATTCCTCTTGTCTGGGAAGAAGATCCGATCAAGGGCTGCGGAGGATCAGCGTGCCTGACGGTGGCCGTGGTGGTGCGGGTGGGAATCTCGGCCGGTTCCGCGGGGAAGAAATCCACCAGTCCCGACCACGCCGAACAGGTTTAAAGATCAAGTTAGGCGCGGTGCAGGCCGACCGGGCTGATCGGGCCGACGGCACCGGCCGCGAAGGCCGCCTCGACCTTCTCCACCGTCCACTCGGCGTCCTGGGCTCCGGTGCCCTGCACGACGGGGTGCGCGATCATCGACAGCTCGTCGCCGTCGATGCGGACCACCTGCCCGTGCACGGCCGCGGCGGCGTCGGAGAGCAGGTAGATGACCGCCGGGGCGTTCTGCTCCGGCGGCTTGCTCACGTTCTGTCCCTTCGCGGCCGCGCCGAGGTACGCCTCGAACGTGTCGGCCATCCGGGTGTGCGCGTTCGGTGAGACGGCGTTGACCCTCACTCCCGTGCCGGTCAGGTCGGCCGCCCAGCAGTAGGTGAGCGAGGCGACGCCGCCCTTGCTGGCCCCGTAGGCGCCCATTGCCGCCGACCCGGCGTGCGCGCCGGACGTCACGTTCACCACCGAGCCGCCGCCCTGCGCGAGCATCGCCCGGATCGCGTGCAGGCCGCAGTACGCCGTGCCGAGCAGGTTCACCTCGATGACGGCGCGGAACTCGTCGGGGTCCTGCTGCGACGGGTGCGCGAGGCGGAAGATCCCGGCGTTGTTGACCAGGCCGTCGATCGCGCCGAACACCTCGACGCACCGCTCGACCACCGCGCCGGCGCCGTCCCAGGTGCTGATCGTGCCGACCGCCACGTCGGCCTGGCCGCCGGACGCGGTGATCTGCGCAGCGACGGTCAGAGCTAGGTCGGCGTCGACGTCGTTGACGAGCACCGCCGCCCCCTCGGCCGCGGCGAGACGGGCGTAGGCGGCGCCGAGGCCCCGCCCGGCGCCCGTGACGACGACCGCCTTGTCGTCCAGGGCACCCATCAGGCGAGCCGCTCGATCACCATGGCCATGCCCTGCCCGCCGGCGGTGCACATGGTCTCCAGGCCGAACTGTGCGTCGCGGTGCACGAGGCCGTTGAGCAGTGTGGTGGCGATCCGGGCGCCGGTCATCCCGAACGGGTGGCCGACCGCGATGGCACCGCCGTGCACGTTGACGCGCTCCGGGTCGGCGCCCATCTGCCGGTACGCCGGGATCGCCTGCGCGGCGAACGCCTCGTTGATCTCGACCAGGTCGATGTCGCCGATGCCCAGGCCCGCGTTGGCGAGGGCGCGGCGGGTCGCCTCGACCGGGCCGAGGCCCATGATCTCCGGGCTGAGCGCGGACACGCCGGTGCTGACGATCCGCGCGAGGGGGGTCAGGCCGAGCTCGCGGGCCCGCACGTCGCTGAGCACGACCAGGGCGGCGGCGCCGTCGTTGAGCGGGCAGCAGTTGCCGGCGGTGACGGTGCCGTCGGGTCGGAACGCGGGTTGCAGCGCCGCGACCTTCTCCAGGGTGACGCCGGCCCGCGGCCCGTCGTCGTGGCGCAGCACGGTGCCGTCGGGCAGGGTGACCGGGGTGATGTCGCGGTCCCAGAAGCCGTCGGCGAGGGCCTTCTCGGCGTTGTTCTGGCTGCGGACCGCGAACTCGTCCTGTTCGAGCCGGGTGATCCCGCACAGCTCGGCGACGTTCTCGGCGGTCTCCCCCATCGCGATGTACACGTCGGGCAGCTCCCCGCGGTCCCGCGGGTCCGACCAGGGCCGGGACCCGGTGATGCCGTCGAAGCGCGGGTTGCGGGTGCCGGGCATGCCATCCGCCTTCCCCAATGGGTAGTGCGAGACAACCTCGGCGCCGGCGGCGACGAACGCGTGCCCCTCTCCGGCCTTGATCGCGTGGAACGCCATCCGGATCGCCTGCAGCGACGACGCGCAGTACCGGTTGACGGTCGTGCCGGGCACCATGTCCAGGCCGAGGTGCATCGCGACCTGCCGGCCGAGGTTGTACCCCTGTTCGCCGGCCGGCTGGGCGCAGCCGAGCATGAGGTCGTCCAGCGTCCGCGGGTCCAGCGACGGGACCCGCTCCAGGGCCAGGCGCACGACCTGTGCGGCGAGGTCGTCGGCGCGCACGCCGGCGAGGGAACCCTTGTAGGCGCGACCGATCGGCGAACGCACGGCCGAGACGATGACGGCGTCAGGCATCTGCGCAGCCCCTTTCCTTGACGGTTACTGGGAGACCGTCCAGCCGCCGTCGACGGGCAGCAGGACGCCGTTGATGTACGCGGCGGACGGGGAGAGCAGGAACAGCACCGCGGCGGCGACGTCCTCGGGGCGCCCGGCGCGGCGCATCGGGTTGCGGGCGATGAGGTCCCGGCCGAGCGGCGTGTCGCCGAACCCGGCCATCCTCGGCGTGTCGATGAAGCCGGGGGCGACGGCGTTGGCGCGCACCGCCGGCGCGATCCGGGTGGCGAGGTGGCGGGTGTAGCCGGCGATGGCGGCCTTGCCGGCCGAGTACCAGGCCGAGTCGGTGCCGACGAGATTCCCGGCGACGGAGGCGACGTTGACCACCGCCGCGCCCTCGGGCGGGCCGGTGCGCAGCCAGGCCGTGGTGACGGTCTCGACGCTGCCGGCGGTCGCGGTGAGGCCCTCGGCGAAGCCGAGCGGGGCGCCGCCGCTGGCCGGGCCGGCGTTGTTGACGAGGAACCGGGCCGGCCCGCTCGCCTCCAGCGCCGCCGCGACCGCGGCCGGGTCGCGGACGTCGACGACGAGACCGCCGTCGGTCGGGGCCAGGTCCCAGACAACCGGGCGGAGGCCTTGTTCCAGCGCGAGGCGGACGATCGCGGCGCCGATGCCGCTGGCACCACCGGTGACGATGACGGTGTCCATCTACGCCGCCGCGCGCAGGGTTGTCTTGAGCACCTTGCCGCTGGCGTTGCGCGGCAACGCGTCCAGGAACACGTAGGAGCGCGGCAACGTGTAGTTCGCGAGGCGTTCCATGCAGTACACGGCAAGCTCCTCATGCGTCACTGTGTGGTCCGTTCGCGGGACGATGCAGGCGCGGGCGACCTCGCCGAGGCGCTCGTCGGGGACGCCGATGACCGCGACCTCGGCGACGCCCTCGTGCCGGGCGAGGACCTGCTCGATCTCGGCCGGGTAGGCGTTGAACCCGCCGACGATGAACATGTCCTTGAGCCGGTCGGTGATCCGCAGGTAGCCGCGCTCGTCGAGGACGCCGATGTCGCCGGTGTGCAGCCAGCCGGCGGCGTCGAGCGCGTCGGCGGTCGCCGCCGGATCCTGCCAGTAGCCGCGCATCACGTTGTACCCGCGGATGAGCACCTCCGAGGTGACCGGATCGACGGCGACCTCAACGCCGTCGATCGCGGCGCCGCAGGTGGTCGACACGGTGGTTGGGTCGTCGCCGGGGCGGCACATGGTGGCCGTGCCGCAGGACTCGGTGAGCCCGTAGGCGGTGAGCACCCTCGCCAGCTTCAGCTCCTCGCGGAGCCGCTCGATCATGACCACCGGCACCGTGGTGGCGCCGGTGACCGCGACCCGCAGGCTGAAGGTGTCCCACTCCGCCAGGGTTACGATGTCCGACAAGTCGGGTAGGTTCTCCGCCGCCAGCGAGTCGACGTAGCGGTTGCCGAGGAAGCCGTCGTCGACCAGCAGCAGCCGCGCGCCGCTGCGAGCCAGGATGTAGCCGGCCTCCGGCCCCTTGAAGCGGGTGTTCAGCGGGACGAGGACACCACCGGCGGTGACGACGCCGAGCGCGGCGACGACCCACCGCCACGAGTTCGGCGCCCACAGTGCGACCCGGTCACCCTTGCCGACACCCCTGGCGGCAAGGGCTCCGGCGAACCGGGCGACCTCTTCGGCCAGCCCAGCGTAGGTGAGCCGGACCGGGCCGTCGACGATCGCCTCGCGGTCGCGGTGGTGCTCGGCGCCGGAGCACACCAGGTCCGGCAGCGTCCGGGCACTCAACGGTTCCATGCCACACACCTTACCAACCAAGCGCTCGCTTGGTAAAGTGTCGAGCATGACAGAGGCTTACCTGGTCGAAGCGGTGCGCACCCCAGTCGGCCGGCGGGGTGGCGGCCTCGCCGGCGTGCACCCGGCCGACCTCGGCGCGCACGTGCTGACCGCGCTCATGGACCGCAGCGGCGTCGACCCGGCCGCCGTCGACGACGTCATCTTCGGCTGCGTCGACGCCATCGGCCCGCAGGCCGGCAACATCGCCCGCACCTCCTGGCTCGCCGCCGGCCTGCCCGACGCCGTCCCCGGCGTCACCGTCGACCGGCAGTGCGGCTCCTCCCAGCAGGCGCTGCACTTCGCCGCCCAGGCCGTCATGTCCGGCACCGCCGACCTCGTCGTGGCCGGTGGCGTGCAGAACATGAGCGCCATCCCGATCTCCGCCGCGATGCTGGCCGGCCGGACGTATGGCTTCGACGATCCGTTCCGCGGCTCCACCGGCTGGCAGACCCGCTACGGTGACCAGGAGATCAGCCAGTTCAGGGCCGCGGAGCTCATCGCCACGAAATGGTCCCTCAGCCGGTCTGAGATGGAGGTGTACGCGCTGAGCAGCCATCAAAAGGCGGCCGCCGCCCGGTCCGCGGGCCGCTTCACGCGCGAGACGGTGCCCTACGGTGACGTGTCCGCCGACGAGGGACCGCGCCCGGACACCTCGCTGGAGAAGATGGCCGGCCTGCCCACGCTCACCCCGGGCGGGGTCGTCACCGCCGCACTCGCCAGCCAGATCTCCGACGGCGCCGCAGCCCTGCTGGTCGCCTCCGAAGCGGCGGTGCGCACCCACGGCCTGCGCCCCCGCGCCCGCGTGCACCACCTGAGCGTCCGCGCCGACGACCCCGTCTACATGCTCACCGGCCCGATTCCGGCGACCGCGCACGCCCTGCGGCGCAGCCGCCTCACCATCGACGACATCGACCTGGTCGAGATCAACGAGGCGTTCGTGCCGGTGGTCCTCGCCTGGCAGCGGGAGACCGGCGCCGACCCGGACCGGATCAACGTCAACGGCGGCGCGGTCGCGCTCGGCCACCCCCTCGGCGCGACCGGGGCCCGGCTGATGACGACGCTGCTGCACACCCTGGAGGACACCGGCGGCCGCTACGGGCTGCAGACCATGTGCGAGGGCGGGGGGACGGCGAATGTCACCATCATCGAACGGCTCTGAACCCGCCGCGCTGGTCACCGGCGGCACCCGCGGGATCGGCCGGGAGATCGCGGCGCGTCTCGCCGGTGCCGGCTTCCAGGTCCTGGTCTGCGGCCGGCGCGAACCTGCCGACCTGCCGGCCGGGGTGGTCTTCACCGCCGCCGACGTGCGCGAGCCGGACGAGGCCGCCGCGCTGGTGACGACGGCCGTCGACCGGTTCGGCCGACTCGACCTCCTGGTGAACAACGCCGGCGGCTCCCCCGCGGTCCCGGCCGCGATCGCCTCGCCGAACCTGGTGACCGCCGTCGTCCGGCTCAACCTCCTCGCGCCGTTCTTCGTCGCCCAGGCCGCGAACGCGGTCATGCAGACCCAGCCGGGCAGTGGGCTGATCGTCAACATCGGCAGCGTGTCCGCGCTGCGACCGGCACCCGGCACCGCCGCGTACGCCGCCGCCAAGGCCGGCCTCGAGGTCCTCACCCGCGCCCTGGCCCTGGAGTGGGCGCCGAAGGTCCGGGTCAGCACCGTCACCGCCGGCGTGGTCCGCACCGACGACACGCCGCGCACTACGGCGACAGGACGCCCTGGCCGCGGTCGCCGCGACCGTCCCCATGGGCCGCATGGCGACCCCCGCCGACATTGCCGACGCGGTGCTGCTGCTGACGTCGCCCCTCGCGGCGTACCTGACCGGGGCGAGTCTCCTCGTCGACGGCGGCGGCCAGCTCCCCCGCTACACCGAGACCGCCCGCCCCGTCACGCCCTGACCATCCGGCGGGTCCTCGCGACGGCGCACGACCGCCTACGCTCTTGACGTGACGCTCGCCTGGCGGGCCAAAGCCACCCTCGTCGCCGTGGCGGCGCTGGCCGCCATCGTGACGGTCAAGTTCGTGCTCCAGATGGCCATCACGCTGATGTCGCAGGCCGGCAACGTTGTGCGGTCGGCACCGAAGCCGCTGCCACGCCTGGCGTAGCGGCGCTACAGGCCGGCGCGGGACAGCAGGAGGCGGCGCAGGGCGACCGGGTCGCCGGCGAGGAGCCGGTTGGCGGTGGCGCGTTTCAGGAAGCGGTGCGCGTCATGCTCCCAGGTGAAGCCGATCCCGCCGAGCAGCTGGATCGACGCCCGGGTCACGGTCCACGCGGCCTCCGTCGCGATCAGCTTGGCGAGGGGCGCCGCGGTGGCGAACTCGGATGTGCCTGCGGCGCGCAGGGCGTACCACACGGATGACACCGCCTGTTCGAGGTGGACGTGCAGGTCGGCGACGCGGTGCCGCAGCGCCTGGAACGTCGCGAGGGGCACCCCGAACTGCTCGCGGGTGCGCAGGTGCTCGACGGTGACCCGCAGCGAGGCGCGGGCCACGCCGATGGACTCCGCGGCGAGCGCGGCGTGCAGCAGGTCCTGCGCGCGGGCGGCGTCGCGGGCGACGAGGTGGCCGGGCGCCTCCCACAGCACGAGGGTCCCCTGCCCGCGGGTCTGGTCCAGGGTCGGCTGCGGCCGTATCTCCGGGTCGGTGACGGCGTACAGCGCAGTGCCGTCCGACACGATCACGACCCCGGCCGATTCGGCGTCCAGGACGTGCGCGAACGAGCCGTCCAGGACGAACCCGTCGCCGTCGGGCCGGGCGGTGCAGCTGCCGTCGAGGGCGACCGCGCCGATCAGGTCACCGGCGGCGAGTGCCGGCAGGAGCGACGCGGCGGCGGGCAGGTCCGGGTCGAGGGCGAGGGCGGCGACCGTGGTGGACAGCAGCGGCGAGTGCAGCAGCGCGGCGCCGGCCTCCTCCAGGACGATGCCGACCTCGACCAGGGAGGCGCCGAAGCCGCCGTGGTCCTCCCCGATGGCCAGGGCGGTCAGGCCGAGTTCGCCGGTAAGCCGGCCCCAGTCCGCGCCGGTGCTGAAGAACGCGGCGACACTCTCGCGCAGCGCGGCGTGCTCCTGCTCTTGTTCCTGCTTCTGTTCCTGCTCCAGGGTCATCGGGTGCCTCGCGGGGTTCGGCCGAGGATCCGGTCGGCGACGATGTTGCGCTGGATCTCGTCGGAGCCGCCGTAAATGGTGTCGGCGCGGGTGAACAGGAACAGCCGCTGGGCGTCGGTCAGCTCATACGGCGCGGCCTCGGCGACGGTCGACGCGGCCCCGCCCACGTCCATGGCCAGTTCCCCGAGGCGCTGATGCCAGCCGGCCCACAGCAGCTTCGCCACCGACGCCCCGACCGGGTCCGGTTCGGTGGCCGACAGCGCCCGCAGCGCGTGGTGGCGCAGGCCCTGCAGCCCGGCCCAGGCCTCCGCGATGCGGTCCGCGACGACGGGGTCGTCGAAGGACCCGTTGGCCCGCGCGGCGGCGACCACGGCGTCGAGTTCGCGAGCGAAGCCGAGCTGCTGGCCGAGGGTGGCGACACCGCGCTCGTAGGACAGGGTGCGGGTGGCGACCCGCCAGCCGTCACCGGGCGCCCCGACGACCAGGTCCGCGTCGGTGCTGGCGCTGTCGAAGAAGACCTCGTTGAACTCCGACGTCCCGGTGAGCTGCATGATGGGCCGCACCTCGACGCCGGGCTGACGCATCGGCACCAGCAGGTAGGACAGGCCGGACTTGCGGGTCGCGGCGGGGTCGGTACGCGCGAGCACGAAGCACCAGTCGGCGGCGTGCGCCAGGGACGTCCACACCTTCTGCCCGGTGATCCGCCAGCGGTCGCCGGACAGTTCCGCGCGGGTGCGGACCCCGGCGAGGTCGGAACCGGCGCCGGGCTCGGAGTAGCCCTGGCACCACAGTTCCTCGGCCCGGGCGATCGGCGGCAGGAAGCGGCGGCGCTGCGCTTCGGTGCCGTGCGCGATGAGGGTCGGTGCGAGCAGGTATTCGCCGATGTGGCTGAGCCGGCCTGGGCCGCCGGCGCGGGCGTACTCCTCGAAGAACACCACCTGCTCGGCGATGCTCGCACCACGGCCGTACGGCGCCGGCCAGCCGAGGCCGATCCAGCCGGCGGCGCCGAGCTCCCGCTCCCACTTCGCCCGCAGCTCCAGTTGCTCGTGCTCCCGGCCCGGTCCGCCCGCGCCGACCAGCGGGGCGAACTCGCCGGTCAGGTGCTCCCGCAGCCAGGCGCGGACGTCGGCCGCCCGGAGGCTCACCTCAGGCGCCATAGACGGCCGCCGGGGCTGGTGCGCGCGACAGCAGGTCGCGCACGACGGGGCCGAGCTCGTCGGGGTGCCAACGCCGGCCGGCGTCGCGGACCTCGCCGTGCTGCCAGCCGCCGGCGACGCTGACCCGGCCGCCGGAGACCTCGAAGACCCGGCCGGTCACGTCGCCGCTGTCGGCGCCGGCGAGCCAGACGACGAGCGGGGACACGTTGCCGGGGTCCATCTCGTCGAAGCCGGCGTCGGGGGCGCGCATGGCGTCGGCGAAGACCTCCTCGGTCATCGCGGTGCGGGCGCTGGGGGCGATGGCGTTGACGGTGACGCCGTAGCGGGCCAGTTCGGCGGCGGCGACCTGGGTCAGTGCGGCGATCCCGGCCTTGGCGGCGCTGTAGCTCGCCTGCCCGACGCTGCCCATGAGCCCGGCGCCGGAGGTGGTGTTGACGACCCGGGCGGCGACGTCCTCACCGGCCTTGGCCCGGGCCCGCCAGTGCGCGGCGGCGTGCCGTAGCGGAGCGGCGGTGCCCTTGAGGTTGACCCTCATGACGGCG
This sequence comes from Dactylosporangium sp. CA-152071, assembly GCF_050936335.1. Lineage (NCBI taxonomy): Bacteria > Bacillati > Actinomycetota > Actinomycetes > Micromonosporales > Micromonosporaceae > Dactylosporangium > Dactylosporangium sp. CA-152071. The sequence goes on from NZ_JBNJMZ010000002.1 coordinate 2,124,952, forward strand.
TCCCACTCGTCCTCGGCGAGGTTGACGACCATCCGGTCGCGGGCCAGGCCGGCGTTGTTGACGAGGGCGTCGAGGCGGCCGTGCTCGGCGACCGCCTTGCCGACGAGGGCGGCGGCGAAGTCCCAGTCGGCGATGTCGCCGGGGAACGCGACCGCGCCGGTGTGTGCGGCGACCTCGGCGAGCGCGCCGGCGTCCAGGTCGTTGAGCACGAGGCGGGCGCCGGCCGCGGCGAAGGCGAGTGCGTGCGCCTTGCCGAGTCCCTGGGCGGCGCCGGTGACGATGACGGATCTCATGCGCGGAGCACCTCTCGCTGATACCGGCGGACCTTGTCCCGGACGCCGACGAGGTCGGCGGGGTCGGCCCGGATGACGACCCGGGAGACGCCGAGGGAGCGCAGCGTCTCCAGCTCCCCCACGTTGCCCGGGGCCCTCATGGTGATCTCGACGTCGTCGATGGTGCGGCCGGCTGCCGCGCACTCGGCGGCGAGCGCGGTCCGCAGTTCGGCGAAGCGGTCTGCGCTGACGCCGAGCGGATACCAGCCGCCGCCGAAGCGGGCGGCCCGGCGCACCGCGGCGAGCGAGTGCCCGCCGACGACGATCGGCACGCCGCCGGGGCGGGTGGGCCGGGGGCGGCTGTGCACGTCGTGGAACGACACGAACCGGCCGGTGTGGCTCGCCGGGGCCTGCGTCCAGAGCGCGTGCATGGCGGAGAGGTACTCGTCGGCGCGGGCGCCGCGTTCCTCGAACGGCACACCGAGGGCGTCGTACTCCTCGCGCAGCCAGCCGACGCCGATGCCGGCCAGGAGCCGCCCGCCGCTGAGCACGTCGACGGTGGCGAGGCGTTTCGCGAGGTCGACGGGGTGGTGTTCGGGCAGGATGAGCATGGCGGTGCCGAGGCGCAGCGTGGTGGTGTGCGCGGCGGCGAAGGTGAGCCAGTGCAGCGGGTCGGGGATGTCGTCGCCGGCGCCGAGGCTCATCCGGCCGCCCGGGTCGTACGGATACGCAGAGGTGTAGTCGTCGGGGACCACGACGTGCTCGACGGCCCAGACGGACTCGCAGCCGAGGTCCTCGAGCAGCCGGACAAAGCGGGCGGTGGTGGCGGGATCGGCGGCGCCGGTGCCGCCGAGGACGGGCATGACCCCGAGTTTCAGCTCCACGACGGGTACTCTACCAAACGCTTGCTTGGTACCTTGAGCGGATGGATTTCAGGTTCCGCAAGGGCGTCGCCGTCGTCACCGGTGCCACCGGCGGCATCGGCAGCGCCGTCGCCCGCCTCCTCGTCGCTCGCGGCAGCCGCGTGCTGCTCGCCTACCGCGGCAACGCCGCAGCGGCCGAGGCCCTCGCCGCCGACCTGCCGGGTGCGAGCGCGCACCGGGTCGAGCTGAGCGATCCGGCGTCGTGCGCGGCGCTGATCGACGCGGCACCGGTCGTGCACACCCTGGTGCACGCCGCCGGGCCACACGTGCCGATGCTGCACCTGAGCCGGGTCGCGCCGGACCGGTTCGCCACGCAGCTCACCGAGGACGTGGCCGGGTTCTTCAACATCCTCGCCGCGACCCTGCCGCGGCTGCGAGAATCCCGCGGCAGCCTGGTCGCGGTCACCACCGCCGCCACCCGCCGGTTCCCGGTCCGCGACGGCCTCTCGGCCGGCCCCAAGGCGGCGGTCGAGGCGCTCGTGCGCGGGATCGCCGCAGAGGAGGGCCGCTTCGGCGTCCGGGCGAACTGCGTCGGGCCGGGCATGCTCACCGACGGCATGGCGGCCCGCCTCATCGCCGACGGCGATCTGGACGAGCGCGCCTTGGAGGTGACCCGCGGCAACATCCCGCTGCGGACGTTCGGCACCGCCGCCGACGTCGCCGAGGCGGTGTGTTTCCTCGCCAGCGACCGGGCCCGGTTCATCACCGGCCAGAAGCTCGACGTCGACGGCGGCTACGCCGCCTGACCACACCGTTCGGGCCCGCACGACGAAGGACGTCGTACGGGCCCGATGCGGCTGGGTCAGTGCGCGGCGGTCTTCAGCACACCCATCCGGGTGCGGTACTCGCCGTCGAGGGCCGCGCCGCCGTCCTCGCGGGTCGCGACCACCTCACCACGGACCAGCACGTAGCCGCGGTCGACGGCGCCGCGGACCGCGCCGAGGGCGGGCTCCGCCATGAGCACCGCGACGCCTTCGCCGGCGAGCTGGGTGACGGTGCGCAGCAGCTCCTGCACGACGAGCGGGGCGAGCCCGGTCATCATCTCGTCGAGCAGCAGCACCCGCGGCGAGCCCATCAGCGCCCGGGACACGACGAGCATCTGCTGCTCACCGCCGGACAGCACGCCGACGAGGCTCTTCATCCGGGTCCGCAGGATGGGGAAGCGGTCGATCGCGGTCTGCACCGCACTGCGCGGCAGGCGCAGCAGCTCCGCCATGACCTGCAGGTTGTCCGCGACGTTGAGCTTCGGAAACAGCTGGCGGCCCTGCGGCACCACGGCGATCCCGGCGCGGGCCCGGGCAGCCGGTTTGAGCCGGCTGACGTCCTCACCGTCCAGGAACACCCGGCCGGTCGCCGCGACCGAGCCGTACGCGGCGAGCAGGGCGCTGCTCTTGCCGGCGCCGTTCGGCCCGACCAGGGCGGTGATCACGCCGCCGGGCGCGACGATGTCCACACCGGCGACCGCGCTGGCATGCCCGTAACGGACGGTCAGCCCTTCGAGGCGCAGCTCATGAGACGACATGCGGAACCTCCTCGGCGTCATCTGGGGCAGCGGCCGGGGCGGGGTCGGTGACCCCGAAGTACACCTGCTGCATCTGCGGGCTGTCGAGGCATTCCCGGGGCGAGCCGTCGAACACCGACTGGCCGCGGTCCAGCAGCATGATCCGGTCGACGAGGCCCGCGACGAGGTCGACGTTGTGGTCGACGAGGATCACCGCGTGGCCGCGCCGCTGCACGGTGCGCACCACCTCGGAGATGCCGGTGACGCCGGCCGCGTCCGAGCCGGCGAACGGCTCGTCGAGCAGCAGCACCAGGGGGTCCTGGCCGAGCGCGCGGCCGACCTCGACGAGGCGCTGCTCGCCGAGGGACAGGTCGCCGGCGGGCCGGTCGAGCCGGTCGATGCCGAGCTCCTCGGCGAGCGCGGCGACGGCGGCGAGGTCGGCCGGCGGGTACGGGCGGAACGCCCCGCTGAACGACCCGGCGATCATCTGCCAGACGGTGCCGTGCCGCCGGGCGGCCCGGCCGAGCAGCAGGTTCTCCGCGACGGTGAGCTCGAGGGCGAGCTGCGGATACTGGAAGGTGCGGGCCAGCCCGGCCTTGGCGCGCCGGGACGCGGGACCGGCCAGGCGCTGCCCGCGCAGCGTCAACAATCCCTCGGTGGCCGGCTGCGCGCCGGAGATGAGGTCGACCAGGGTCGTCTTGCCGGCCCCGTTGGGCCCGACGAGGCCGAGGACCTCACCGGCGGTGAGCGAGAACGACACGTCCTGCAGGGCGGTGACCCCGCCGTAGCGTTTGGTCAGGCCGGATCCGACGAGGAGCGTCTCAGCCACGGCGTCCCCCCACAAGCTTGGTGAGCCTGCTCGCGTATCCGATGACGCCCTGCGGCGCGACGAGCAGGATGACGAGGACCCCGAGCGCGAGGATCAGCGTGCCGCTGGTCTCCACGGCGGGGAAGTTCAGGGTGAGCTCGACGGCGATGACGGCGCCGAGGACGGCACCCCAGGGGGTGGCCGCGCCGCCGATGAGCGGCATGAAGATGGCCAGGAACACCAGGTTGAGGGTGAACGTGTCCGGGGTGACGCTGCCGGCCGAGTAGGTGAACAGGCCGCCGCCGACGGCCGCGATCGCGGCGCCGATGGCCAGGGACACGAGGTTCATCACCGGCACCCGCACCCCGGCCGCCTCCACCGCGCGGGGCGCGTCGCGCATGGTCCGCACGATCACACCCCACGGCGACATCCGCAGCCGGTCGAGCAGGAACGCGATGACGCACACGACGACGGTGCAGCCGACGACGACCTGGTAGTGGCTGGGCTGCCAGCCGAGGATGTCGAGCTTGCGGAGGCTGCCGAGGCCCCCCGAGCCGCCGGAGATACCTTCGGCGTCCACCAGCCAGGCGGTGAACGCCATCCCGAACAGCAGCGTCACCGCGGCGAGGAAGAAGCCGGACAGCCGCCGGGTGGCGAGCCCGAGCAGCACGGCGACGGCCGCCGCGACGATCGGCCCGGCGACCCAGGCGAGGATGAGCGGCAGGCCGCTCTTCGTCGAGATCAGGCCGACCGCGTAGCCGCCGATGCCGGCGTACGCGCCGTAGGCCATCGACAGTGATCCCGCCATCAGGTACGGCACGTACATGCCGAGTGCGATCAGCGCGTAGGTGGCGGTCGTGGTGACCAGCGTCTGCTTGTAGCCGTCCGCGCCGACCCAGAGCAGGATCAGCACCGCGCCCACGACGCCGCCCAGCAGGCCGAAGGAGCCGGGGAAGCGCTTCATGCTCGTACCCTCCGCACGAACAGGCCGCTCGGTTTGAGGGCGAAGAACAACAGGGCGACGATCAGCAGCCCGTACACGTGGGACTGGCCGCCGAAGTAGTAGGGGACGAAGACCTCGACGGCGCCGAGCAGCAGCCCGCCGACGAGCGGCGCCCAGACCGAGCCGGTGCCGCCGACCACCATCGCGAGGAAGCCCGACAGCGCCCAGCTGAGCCCCGACAGTGAGCTGACGCCCGCCTTCGGTGCGAACAGCAGCCCGGTGATCCCGGCGAGCAGACCCGACAGCAGGAACGCGATGAGCCGCACCCGGTTGACGGGGAGGCCGAGGAGTCCGGCGGCGTGGGTGCTGTCACCGACCGCGCGTAGCAGCCGGCCGGTACGGGTGCTGCGGATCCACACCGCGAGACCCGCGAACGCGACGACGGTGAAGGCGAGCAGCACCAGGGCGCTCGGCTGCACGACCGTGTCGCCGACCGTCACCGGGTCGAACGTGAGGAGGTTCTGCCCCGGCAACGTGGTGTAGCCGAACAGGTACCCGCCGAGCTGCTGGATCGCGAACAGCACCGCCGCGACGGCGACCAGGGCGGGCAGTTCGCCGCCGCCGGAGCGGCGCTGCACCGGCCTGACCACGACCAGTTCGGTGACGACGGCGAGCGCCGCGGCGGCGGTGATCGCCACCGCCGCCGCGGCCCACACGTTCATGTCCTCGTAGAGCACCAGGTACGACGTGCACAGCCCGCCGACCATCGCGTACGGCCCGATCGCGAAGTTGAAGAACCCGGCGCCGACCAGGACCAGGTAGTAGGCCAGCGCGAGCAGGCCGAAGAAACACCCCATCTCGAGGGCGGACAACCACAGCTGCAGCTGGCCCATACTGTTACCTCACTACTTGGCGCACGGCGGCTGGAAAGTGGCCCACGGGCCCTTGGGCTTGTTGTCCGCGCCGAACTCGATGAGCGACAGCCCGCACGCCCCGTCCGCGCCCAGGTGCTTGTCGGCGCCGAACGACAGCGTGAAGTTCGCCTGGCCGAAGGTGGCCGGGTAGCCCTTGACGCTCTGGATCGCCTCGTTGAGCTTCTTCGAGTCGTCGACCCCGCCGGCCTTCTCGATCGCCAGCTTGAGCACGTGCACCGAGTCCCATGCCTGGGCGTCGTATGCGGTGATGTCGTAGTCCTTGCCGTACTTGTCCTTCAGCAGGGTCACGAGCGCCTGGGTGCGCGGGTTTGCCGTGTTGATGGAGCCCATGAAGATGAGGCCCTCCAGGGCGCCCGGGGCGGCCAGCTTCCAGGAGGCGGGCTGGTTGCCGATGGACGCGAGCGAGAAGCGCTTCGTGCCTTTCATCTGGCTGCCCAGGGTGTTCTGGGCGAGCACCTCGAACGCGCCGCCGACGCTGGTCACCAGGACCGCGTCAGGGTTGGCGTTCTTGAGCCGGGCCACCTGCGCTGACAGGTCGGAGGCGTTGGCCGCGCCCTTCTCGGTGGCCACGATCTGCACGCAGGACAGCGCCGGCAGCAGCGCCTTGTCGAGCGCGGCGATCGTGGTCGTGTCGTCGGTGAGGACGCCGATCTTCGTGATGTTCGCGGCCTTGAAGGCGCCGCAGTACACCTGTGCCCAGTCCGTGGTGGTGTTGGCGAGCATGTAGATCAGCTCGTTGTCCGGCGGTGCGACCAGTGTGGCGGTGACACCGGTGGGTGCGATGGCGGGCAGGCCGAGCGCCGTGAGCGTCGACTTCGCCTGGAGGATGGCGGCGCTGCCGCTCTGCAGGAACAGTGCCTTGGCGCCCTGGCCGGCGAGCTTCTGCAGCACGGCCGGCACCTTGGTCGGGTCGGACTCGTCGTTCTCGACGACCAGCTGCAGCGGGCGGCCCAGCACGCCGCCCTTGTCGTTGACGTCCTGGATCGCCAGCCGGATCGTCTTGCCGGCGATGGTGCTGTAGGAGGCGCCAGAGCCGGTGCTGTCCTCGTCCAGACCGATGATGATCGGAGCGCCGGACGCGGTGCCGTTGCTCGGCTTTTCGTTCCCCGCCTTGTTACCGCAGCCGGCGACGGTGAGCGCCGCCAGCGCGAGACAGCTGACGATGCGGCTCGTCAATGAAACGCCCATTTGTACCCCTGTCACGGAATTATACGAATCGTCAGCCTCAGGAGGAGTGATCGCGGCGAACACCGCCGGCCGTTTGGCCTCATGTCCATTAACCTAACAAGCGCTTGGTTTTTACATCTTGGCCACGGGCGCCCAGCGTGTCAAGAACGCCACGGACGCACGGACGTAACAGAACCGTCAAAATCCGCGACGAGCCGCAACACAACAGCGCCGCGGGACGTCCCGCGGCGCTGGTAAGCGACCGGTCGCGCCGGCTACACGGCCAGAGCGTCGACGAGGCAGTCACCGAAGATACCGCGAGGCGGCGCCGTGACGACCACGACGGCCGGAGCGGTGCTGGTCAGACGGCCGGTAGGACCTCGCGGGCGAGGCGCTCGACCTGTTCGTCCCGACCGGGTCCGGACGGCTTCAGGTTGAGCACGGTGAAGCCCATCCCGGTCAGCGCCCGCAGCCGCTCGGCGACCTGGTCCGGCGATCCGGAGATCACGCCGGGCCTGACGTCTCCGACGCGCACCTCGACGTTGGGGGCGCAGGTGATGTCGTCCATCGAGCGGCCGGCCGCCGCCGCGGCGGTGGCGACGCGGTCACGCATCCCGGGCGGGCGGTCCAGCGGCGCATAGCCCAGCGACGGCATCCACCCGTCGACCTTGTCCCGCGGCGCCGGCACGCCGATGCCGAAGGCGCGGAACTCCTCGTCGGACGCGCCACCGCCGCTTGATCCACTAGGCAAATCCCCAGCTCACGCCTGAAACGCAGTTTTGGCATGCCAGCAGTTCCGGCGCGGCGCAGCAGCCGACCGGCATGCCGCAGTGTGGCCGACGCCGCGCGATGAAACCTGGATCGGTGCTGCCACCGGCTTCCTCAGCGCTCTGCGGCCGCTGGAAGGCTGTCGGTGGTGGCGGCCCAGGACCTGAACTCCGTGACATCACCCCGGAGCAGTTTGCCGTGCTGGTTGCTCTTGCCAAGCAGGAGACCTCTCCGCAGCCGACCCAGGCCGGCCCCCCGCTACCGAGGTTTCCGAGGGCCCGGATGCCAAGATCCTCGCGTTCGATCCATCGAGAAAGAGGAACGGAAGGAGGCAGCTGACCAGCGTAAACAAGCAATCGAGTTGAGGGCCGACGGCGAGGCTGGAACCCGCAACCTTCCGATTACTGCTCTGTGTGCGCCGGCGCGGAGGGCTCGACGGGGAGGGAGGGGATGTCGGCACGGTAGAGGCTGAGCAGTATGCCGTGGGGCTCGCCGGTGGGGTCGTCGGTGGGGAGGTGGTCGCTGCCGGCGAACTGCTCCAAGCGCTCGGCGACGCTGCGGGCCTAATCGGGGGTGAGGCGGACGTGGCGCAGGATCGTGACGTCGGCGGTGGTCTCGTCGGCGGGGAGCATCTCGGACAGGGCGGCCTTGACGAGGAAGTCGCCGCCGACGGGGGCGTCCGGGGCGATGCGGAGGCGCTGACTGGTGGGCTCGTGGTACTGCTCGGTGCCGCCCCGGACGCGGCGGGCGCGGTCGCGCGGACCAGGCCGGCCGATGACGTCCTGCGGGAGCTCGCCGCGGAGACGGTCGCCGCGTTTCCGGACGCCGCGGAGATGCAGGAGGTGGGGCCGGCGGGCCGGCCCCCACCTCGTCAGACCTTGGTGCAGGTGGCGCCGTTGAGGGTGAAGGTGGACGGGATGCCGTTGGTGCCGGGGACCGAGGTGGCGCTGAAGCCGAAGTTCAGGCTGCCGCCGGCGGGGATGGTGACGTTGTAGTCGGCCGGGTTCCTGGCGGTCACCTGGTTGCCGGTCTGGGTGGGCACGGCGTTCCACATGTTCGTCACGACCTGGTTGCCCGGGAACGTCCACCGCAGGGCCCAGCCGGCGATCGGGGCGGTGCCGGTGTTGCGGATCGTCACGTCGCCGTTGAACGTGCTGCCCCAGTCGGACAGTCCATAGTGGACGGTACAGGGGCCGGACTGTGGCGGCACCGATGGCGAGGCCGACGGCGACGTGGACGGCGTCCGCGACGGGCTGGCGGAGAGTGACACGCTGGGCACGACGCCGCCGCTCTTGGTGATCATGTTGGCGGAGTGGGTGCGGAACGGGGCGAGCTCGGGTGCGCCCTTCATGACGCCGAACTTGCCGTCGACGTTGGTGGCCGAGTACCACCAGAAGGCGCTGCCGTCGCCGCCGGCGGCCTCGAAGTCGCTGTACAGGGCGCTGAACCAGGCGGTCCGGTCGACGTTGTGCACGTTGAACTCGCCCATGAAGAAGGGCTTGCCGACGAGGTTGTGCGAGTCGTTGATCCAGGCGCGGACCAGGGTCTTCGTCTGCTCGATACCGAGGTTCGCCCAGGACTCCGTCGGGTACGGGTGCGCGGAGGTGAAGTCGATGTACGGCGACTGGTGGATGTAGACGAAGGGGTTGCCCTCGTCGCCGCCGAAGCCGTACCGCGTCTCGTGGCCCTCCAGGCCGGTGCCGAGCAGGTGGTTGGGGTCGATGCCCTTGATGAACGCGCCCATCTCGTCGACCCAGGCGCGCAGCGTCGTGCCGCTGGTGTTCTCGTTGGGGGTCTGGTTCTCGTAGCGCGGCTCGTTCATGAGCTCCCACGCCATGATGGTCGGATCGTCCTTGTACTTGACGCCGCTGTAGTGGTTGGTGCGGTTCAGCGCGTACGAGACGTAGTTCTTGTAGCTGGTGAAGCAGCCTGGGCACTTCGACTTGTTGAAGAACTGCCCCCGGCCCGGCTGGCCGCCGGACAGGCCTTCCCACTGGAGGCGGCGGTCGATCCCGCCGTACGCCTCCCAGTAGTTGTCGAAGACCGGGATGAGGCGGATGTTGTGGATCCGGGCCGACTCGATGATGTAGTCGAACAGGGCGAACTGCTGCTCGTTGTAGACGCCCTTGGCGGTCTCGAAGCCGTGCCAGCTCTCCATGCTGAACATCCACAGGCGCAGGACGGTCACCTTGTCGGCGGCCAGGTTCGTCATGTGCGCGTCGATCTTGGCCTTGTCCATGTACTGGGTCTCGGTGTCACCGGAGCCGGAGCCGTAGGTGAACAGGTCGTAGGTGTTGGTCCCGGCGAAGTAGAAGCTCTTGCCGCCGAGGCAGAAGCGGATGCCGCAGCGCTGGACGAAGGCGGTGGCGGCGGCGGCCTGGTTGACGCCGGTCAGCGTGACGACGGCGCCGACCAGGACCAGGAGGACGGCGGTCAGCGCGGCGGGCCATCGGCGGCGGGCGGGTTTGCTCATGCGGGTTCCTTCGATGCCGATCGGGCGGGGTGTCCCGCGGCCGGCGCCAGCCGCGAGCATTGAACGTGATCGACCTAACCGGTTAAGCGAAGTCAGGTTACGACTCCACCGAACATCGGTCAAGGATGGAACTTAGCCGATTCAGTTACCAACCGCGCAGCGCTCACCGGGTCAGGTGCCCGCCCTGGCCGACCTCGTACGCCTCGGCGACCCATCCGGCGAACGCGTCGTCGAGCTGCCCGCGGTCGCCCGCACGCCTCGACCAGCTCGACGAATCAGTGGTACAGCTCCACGCTGCCGGCCGGCTTGCCGCGCAGGTGGTCTTCCACGGTCCAGTCATCGCGCTCCATGCGCTCGACCCTAGCCGCCGGTCAGGGGCCGTAGCGGCGGGTCGGCGGGGCGGCGGGTTTCGGGCCCGCGGGTTTGCGGGCGGCGGGGGCGAGGCAGAGCTGGGTCTGCTCCTGCATCGCGTAGGGCTGGGCGGGGTCGGGGCACGAGCCGGCCGGGAAGACCCTGGCGGTGACGGTGTAGGCGTCGGGCTCGGTGCAGTCGACGCGGCGGGCCTGGGCGCCGTCCTGGCGGACGCACTGACCGACCTGGATCGTGGGCAGCTGCTCCGACGGCGCGACGGCGAAGCCGACCCACACGCCGGCGGCGATGGCCACGACCGCGCCGGTGAGGGTGCCAGCGGTGATCTTCGCGGCTCGGACGGCCTTCGACCTGGTGCTGCCGGCCGTGATGTTCGCGGGCTTGCGGCGCACCTTGGGGATCTTCTGCGGCGCGGTCGTCGCGGGGGCGGGTGCCTGGCCGAACGCCGGCTCGGACCACGGCCAGGCTGACGACTGCCGCGACGCGCCGGTCGGGTGTGGGTGGGGGTCCACCCACGGGGCCTGGGGCGGCGCGGAGGCCGTGCTCGTCGAAGCGGCCTCGGGCGACCCGGTCGCCGGGTGCGTGGTCCACGCCTCGTGCGGGACGAACGTCTCCTGCGATTCCCACGCCTCCTGCTGATGCCAGGCTTCCTGGGGGGCGTGAGCCGCGTGCGGGGCGGCGTCTCGCGGGTCCCAGGACTCGTGACGGGCCGAAGCCGCGTGCGCAGCTCCGTACGGGTCCCAGGGCTCCTGGTGGCCGGGTGCCGCGACCCAGTCGTGCGGGGGCGCGGCGGCGTACTGGTCCGGCGTCGTGCGCGGGTCCCAGTGCTCCTCCTCGGGCGAGCCCCAGGAGTCCTGCGGCGCCCCGTCCGGGGACGGGGTCTCCTGCGGGTCCCAGCTGTCGTCTGCCTGAGGAACCGACGCCCGCTGGCGGCCGGAGCCGGGGTGCCTGCCGTACGTCCTGCGCCGGGCGCCCGGCGAGTGGTCCGCGGCGGACGCGCGCGCGGCCGATGCCGGGTGCGCGACGGGGGGCGGCTGCTCGACCGGGGGCTCCGGCTCGGCGTCGGTCACGTGCGAGACGGCGGACGCGTGTGCCCTGGACGCCGGGTGCGGGACGCGCGGCGGCTCCGGCTCCGGAGGCTCGGCGGCCTCGGGCTCCGCGGCCTCGGGCTCCGCGTCGACCACCGCACCAGCCACCTCGTCGGCCGCCGGCGGTCCGGAAACAGGCGGCGCCGACACAGGCGGCCCCGACACCGGCGGCCCAGAAACAGGCGGGGCGGAGACCGGCGGTGCCGAGACGGGCGGCGCCGCGGCCGACGGTACATCCGCCGGCGACGCAACAGGCGAGGCCGCATCGACCGGTGCGGCCGCCGACGGCACGCCGGCGGAGGACGGTGCGAAGGGCGACGGCCCGGCGGTCGGCACGAAGTGCGACGGACCGCCAGCCGGCGTGAAGGGCGAAGGCCCGGCAGCGGGCGCGAACGGCGACGGACCGGAGACGGGCGGCGTGAAGACGGGCGGCGACGACACCGGCGGGGCGGAGACGGGCGGCGCGGCGGTGGGCGGTACATCAGCCGCATCCGCAACAGGAGCAGCATCCGCAACAGGAGCGGCATCCTCAGAGGCCGCGTTCGCGGCAGCGGCAGCCGCGCGGGAGGCGGCCGCGGCGGAGACGGTGGCGGCGGTGGCGCGGCGCGGGCGGCGGGCGGCGTTGCGGGGGCGGACCGGCAGGCAGCCGTCGGCGACCGCGAGCGTCGGCCGGCGGTCCAGGGTCGGCTCGAAGCCGAGCCGGTCGCGCAGCAGCCGGGACACGAGCGGGATGCGGGAGGCGCCGCCGATGAGCAGCACGCCGGCGACCTCCTCGGCCATGATGCCCGCCTCCGTGATCGCGCCGCAGGTGGCCTCGACCGTCCGGTCGAGCAGCGGGCGGGCGACCTTCTCCAGATCTTTCCGGTCCAACAGGACCGATTCCTCGAACAGTGGCACCTGGATCGTGGTGGACTCGGCCACGGAGAGCAGTTCCTTCGCGGCGCGGACCGCGTCCAGCAGGCGCCGGCCGGCGCGCCAGTCCTCGACCGTCTGCGGGCGGGTGAGCCGCTCCCACCGGATGGTGTCGTCGGCGAGCACGGCGCCGAGGTGCCTGACGATGGCCGCGTCGAGGTCGAGGCCGCCCGCGTCGGGCAGGCCGCGCTGCGCGAGGACCTCGAACGTCGCGCCCGTCCGGCAGACGACGGCGGCGTCGAAGGTGCCGGCGCCCAGGTCGTACACGATGAGGGACATGCCGTCGGGGACGTCGAGGACGCCGGAGTCGACGACGTGCAGGGCCGCCGCGACAGGCTCGGCGACGAGCCTGGTGGGGCCCAGACCGATCTTCGCGGCGGCGCGCGTGAGCGTCTGCTGTTGGCGGCGGTCCCAGCAGGCGGGATGGCTGAGGGTCACGGTGCTCATCGGCTCGCCCGCGACGCGACGCGCCTCGGCCGCCACGCGGGCCAGGACCGCCGCGTACAGGTCGGTGACCGGGCACTCGACCCCGCCGAGGACGACGCCGCCGGTGTCGACGCAGCGCTTCGGGTACGCGGCGAGCCGGTCCGGGAACGACTGGCCGAGGGCGAGCGCGTCACGGCCGGCGAGCAGGTGCGGCGCGTTGTCCAGACACGTCGCGGACGGCATGAACTCCTCGCCGTCGAACAGCAGCGGATGGTGCACGCCGTCCGGCCCCGCGAGCACCGCAACGGTGTTCGAGGTGCCGAGGTCGACGCTCAGCTGATAGCCTCCCACCCATTCAGGCTAAATGTCCTACAGGCCCGTTGTCTCACGGTTGGTACGGAGGCGCGACACCCCACCCCCAGCGCGGGACGGGCGCTTCCTTCGGCGGCTGCGCGCCCGGTTGGGAGTTCTCCCGCGCCAGCCTCGTGCCCCACTCCAGGTAGCCCACGAACGCCGCCCGGAACTCGGGGTCGCCGGGCAGCCCGACCTCGTCCGCGGTGTCGAGCATCAGGTTCACCCAGCGGCGCCGCTGCTGCTCGGTGATCGCCCTGCCGAGGTGCTGGCTCAGCATGTACGGGTAGCCGCCGTGCCGCTCCGTGTAGGTGGCCGGCCCGCCGAACACCTCGGCCAGCCACACCGCGACGTGCTCGGCATGGTGCGGGCTCATGTGCGCGAAGACCGGCGCGAGCACCTCGTCCTGCGGGACCTTGCGGTAGAACGCCTCGGTGAGCTTCTTCAGCGCCTCGGTGCCGCCGGCCCACTCGTACAGCGTCGGTGTCTGGGACGAGTCAACATCGCTCATGCCGCCACCTCCGCTGCGCTCCGGCGTCGGCCTGAGCCGAAACTGTCACATGATGAGCGGCCCGAGCCGCTTCGCTGGCCTCTCATGGGAACACCCGACCACACCCCGCGGTTGTCGATCAAGTACGCACCTTCCGGTGAGTAGGAGCCCGTGTTGGACAAGCGCTACCACTGCCCGGTGGAGCTCGCCGTCGACGTGATCGGCGGCCGCTGGCGCCCGGTGATCCTCGCGCACCTGAAGGAGGGCGTGCACCGGTACGGCGAGCTCCGCCGCCGCATGCCGCAGATCAGCGAGAAGATGCTGGTGCAGCGCCTGCGCGAGCTGGAGTCCGACGGCCTGGTGTCCCGCCACGACCACGGCACCGTCCCGCCGCACGTCGAATACCGCCTCACCGACGAGGGCGCGAGCCTCGCCCCGGTCCTGCAGGCCCTCTACGACTGGGGCTCCGCCCGCGCCGCCCGCACCGGCACCCCCGTCGGTTAGACCGCCAGCAGGGTCTTGCCGATGGTCTGGCGGGACTCGATGGCGGCGTGGGCGTCGGCGGCGCGGGCGAGGGGGAAGGTCTGGCCGATGACCGGGCGCAGGCGGCCCTCGGCGGCGGCGCGCAGGGCTCGGGTCGCCAGCTCCGGGGCGCGGCGGCCGATCGCCAGCAGGTCCGGGAAGCCGAAGGCCGTCACGCCGTCGCCGGGCTGGGTCGGCGGGCCGCCCGCGGCGCCGTGGACGACGAACCGGCCGGCCGTCACGGCGAGGGCCGCGCGGCCGATGGCGCCGCCGACCCCGTCGTACACGACGTCGAGGTCCTTGAACGGCCCGGTCCAGCCGGGCGCGGTGTAGTCGACGGCCTCGGCGCCGAGGTCGCGGATCAGGGCCAGCTTCCGCTCCCCCGACGCCGCCCCGATGACGCGCGCGCCGGCGTCCAGGGCGAGCTGCACGAGGAGGCTGCCGACGCCGCCCGCGGCCGCCTCGACGAGCACGGTCTCACCCGGCCGCGGGCGGCCGAGCTCGTGCAGGCCGAGCGCGGTCCGGCCGTCGGCGACGAGCGCCGTGGCGTCCGGCGTGGGCACGCCGTCCGGGATCGGGACCGTGTCGCGGACCGCGGCGACGGCCAGCTCGGCGTAGCCGCCGGTGCCGTTCAGGCTCGCCACGACCCGCCGCCCGACGAGCGAGGGGTCGCCGCCCGGCCCGACCGCGGCGACGGTCCCGCCGACCCCGTTGCCGAGCACGGCCGGCGGGACCGCGCCCGCTTTCGGGGCCCGGCCGGCCCGGGTCTGCGTCTCGATGAACGTGATCCCGGCCACCTCCACCCGGATCAGCACCTCGTCCGGCCCGGGGACCGGCTCGTCCGCCTCCCCCAGCTCCAGCACCGACGGGGGACCGACCGCACGCCACCACACAGCTCGCATCACCCGGCGATCGTGCAACCTCAACTTGGGTTCAGGTCAACCCGGCGGTTGCCGTGATCCGGTATTAGTTGACGATGGACTATCCGGCGTATCTCGCGACGATGCCGATGCACGCGATCACCGAGGTCTACGGGGAGGACGGGCTGCGGGAGCGGTACCGGCTCGAGGTGCAGCGGTTCGCGCCCCAGGAGCGGGAGCGGCTGGTCGAGGCGCTGGAGCTGGCGGCGCGGTTGCACCAGGACGACCGGCGGGTGCGGGAGCCGTATGTCAACCATCTGCTGCGCGTGGCGATCCGGATCATGCACCACTACGAGGTCGGCGACGTCGACGTGATCGTGGCGGCGGTGCTGCACGACGCGGTCGAGGACCACCCGGACGAGCTGGCCGGCACGCCCGGCGCGACGGCGGAGGCGGCCCTGGCTGTGCTCGCCGCGCGCTTCGGCGAGCGGACGGCGCGGCTCGTCGCGGCCGTGACCAACCCGGTCTACGACCCGGCCGTCGACAAGCACACGCAGTACCGGCAGCACGTGCGCGACAGCCTGGAACGGGAGCCGTGGGCGCGGGTGCTGAAGGTCTCCGACTTCACGGACAACGGCGTCGGGGTCATCCACACCACGGGGCCGAAGGTCGCCTCGTCCGCGGCGAAGTACCGGCCGCTGGTCCCCGTCCTGCGCGAGCTGGTGGCCCGGCCCGACACCCCGCTGTCGCGGCTGGTGAAGCAGCACATCTTCCGCCAGCTCGACCTCGCCGAGGAGCGCTTCGCCGCGATCCTGGACCCGGCGTGACCGGCTACGGGGCGACCCTGACCGCGCCGGGGAGGTCGCCGGGGTCGGCCCAGCGGTAGGCGGTGGTGAGGCCGCGCGGGTCGAGGTGCAGGGCGTTGAGGATGAGGCGGTGCTGGAACTCAGCGTAGACGGGGCCGGTGCCGTCGAACTCGCCGCGCAGCGCCCGGCCGAGGCGGGTGGTGTCGACCTCGCCGGTGCCGAACGGGGCGAGGCGGGCGGCGTCGTCGGGGGTGGGGCGGTCGGAGCGGTACCGGTGCACGAACCGGCCCTCCCGGTAGGCCTCCAGCTGCAGCCAGTCGGAGTCCTCGACCACGTTGGCCAGGGTGGCCCAGCCGGTGCCGGCGCCGATGCGCTCCGCCAGGTCGCCGGGGTCGGCGAACTCGAGGTCGCCCTCGCGCGGGATGACCGCGGTCCGGTCGGGCGCGGCGGGCAGCGCGATCGCGTCGACGCCGGCCACGGCCAGCGCGTCGCAGACCGGTCCGAGCGCGGCGGCCACGAGCAGCGTCTGGTAGCTCGTCCCCATGCGCTGACGGTACCGTGACGGCGATGGACGACTGGCGCAAAGACCGTATCCGGTCGGCACTGGAAGGTCGCAACCCGACCGTGCTGGCCCGGCTGTCGTCGGGGTTCGCGGTGATCGGCGACACGCAGTTCCTGCCGGGCTACTGCCTCCTGCTGTCCGACGACCCTTCCGCGGACCGCCTGGCCGACCTGTCGCGCTCCCGGCGCCTGGCCTTCCTGGCGGATGTGGACCTCATCGGCGAGGCGGTGCAGACCGTGTGCGCGCGGCACGATCCGCAGTTCCGGCGGGTCAACTACAGCGTGCTCGGCAACCTGGACCCGATCCTGCACGCGCACATCCACCCGCGGTACGGGTGGGAGCCGCCGGAGCTGCTGCGCGGTCCGGTCAGTCACTACCCGGCCGCGGCGCACACGGTGCCGCTCGGGCCGGGGCACGACCAGCTGCGGGCCGACCTCGCCGCGGAGATCGCCCGGCTGAGCGCCGAGTACGACGAGCCGGCCCGCGTCCCGGAGGACTTTCCAGGACTCTAGCAACGCGGTTGCTAGTTGCGGTACTGTCCGACACATGTCGGTCAGTCGATCCCTGCTGGGCCTGCTCGAAGGGCAGCCACAGTACGGGTACACGCTGCGCCAGCGGTACGACCGCTGGTTCGCCGGCGGGCATCCGGTCGCCTCCGCCCAGGTGTACTCGTCGCTGCGCCGCCTCGCCGACGCCGGGCTCACCGAGCAGGTCGGCGTCGAGCCCGGCGGCGGCCCGGACCGGCGGCTCTACGGCATCACCGGCGCCGGCGTCGAGGAGCTGGAGCGCTGGCTCGCCGAGCCCGAGCTGCCCGACCTGCGCGCCGCCCGGCAGGTCCTGTTCGCCAAGATCGTGGTCGCGCTGCTGACCAGCCGGCAGCCGCAGCGGATCCTGGAGCGGCAGCGGCAGACGCACATGGCCCGCATGCGGCAGCTGCGCGAGGTCCGCACGGCGGGCGAGCCGATCGAGCAGCTCGACGCCGACTTCGAGATGTTCCACCTCGAGGCCGACCTGCGCTGGATCGACGCCGCCGGCCCCCGCATCGACCGCATCCGGGCGAGCCTCCAGGAGCACCCGTGCTGACGGGCCGGGGGCTGCGGCTCGCGTTCGGCGCCGCGCAGGCGCTCGACGACGTCGACCTGTCCGTCGCGCCGGGCGAGGTCGTGGCGGTCGTCGGGCCCGCCGGCTGCGGCAAGTCCACGCTGCTGCACGTGCTGTCCGGGGTGCTGGTCCCCGACGGCGGCCTCGTCACCTTCGAGGGCCAGGAGCTGAACGGGCTGTCCGACGACGCCCGCAGCGCGATCCGCCTGCGCCGCTTCGGCTTCGTGTTCGAGTCCGGCGACCTGATCCCGGAGCTGTCCCTGCTGGAGAACGTGGAGCTGCCGCTGCGCCTGCAGGGCCGCCGCGACTCCGCGGCCGGGCTCCTCAAGGAGCTCGATCTCGCCGACGTCGCCGACCGGCGGCCCTGGGAGGTGCCCGGCGACCAGGTGCTGCGGGCCGCCGTCGCGCGGGCGCTCGTCCACGACCCCGCCGTCGTCTTCGCGGACGAGCCGGCCACGGCCGTCGGCGACGCCGCCGGCGAGCTGCTCCTCGACGCGTTCACCAGCGCCGCCCGCCGCCGCGACGCCGCGATCGTGCTCGCCACGCGCCAGGCCCGCGTCGCCGCGTACGCCGACCGCACCGTCTTCCTCCACGACGGCCGTCCCACCGACTCCCCGATCTGAGGACGTGACATGGCACCCTGGCTGCGCCTCGGGATCCGGCTCACCTTCGCCGGCGGGCGCCGGGCGTGGGCCCGGATGGCGCTGATGGCGTCCGGCACCGCGATCGGCGCCGTGCTGCTGCTCGGCGCGCTCGCCGTCCCCGGCGTGATCGAGGCGCAGGACCACCGCGAGACCGCACGCGACATCGTCGTGGGCCCGGGCGACAAGGACGGCGGGACGCGCTTCACCATGATCCAGGACAGCATCGGCGGGCGGGAGCTCGTCCGGTTCGCGGTCGCGGCAATCGGATCCCGGGATCCGCAGGTGCCACCGGGGCTGGCGAAGGTCCCGCTGCCCGACCAGGCCGTCGTCTCGCCCGCGCTCGCCGAGCTCATCCGCACCGACCCCCGGGCCCGCGCCCGCTTCCCGCAGCGGATCGTCGGCACGATCGGCCCGGCCGGCCTCGTCGCCCCCGACGAGCTGCGCGCCTGGGTCGGCGTCGACCCCGCGGCGCTCGCCGACGCGCCCGTCATCATCGGCTTCGGCCCCCGCGGCGAGCCGCCCGTCCCGTGGGCGAAGTACTACGTGGGCGAGTGGATCGTCACCACCGTGCTCACCGTGTTCCTGCTGTTCCCGCTCGGCGCGCTGCTCGCCGCCTGTTCCGGGGTGGCCCCTGGCGTGCCGAGCCGCCGGTCCGACACGCTGCACCGCCTGGGCGCCAGCCGCCGCCAGGTGGAGCTGGTCGCGGCGGCCGAGACCGGCGTCGTCTCCGCGCTCGGCGCGCTGCTGGGCACCGGCGTGTTCCTGCTCCTGCTGCGGCCGCTGTCGGGCGGCTGGCACCTGGGCCGGTTCCACTGGTTCGCCACCGACGTGCGCACCCCACCCGCGATGATCGCCGCGGTGGTGGCCGGGCTGACGCTGCTCGCCGTCCACATCGACGACTACTCCGGCGGGCTCCCGCTGCCCCGCGACACTCCAGCGCCGCGCCCGACCGCGCGCCGGCTGCTCACCCCGGTGCTCGGTGTGGCGTCGGCGGCGTCGGTACTGGTGCCGGGGTTGCCCTTCGCCGCGCAGGCGGCTCTCTTCGGCGGCGGCGTCCTGCTGTGCGCCGCGGGCCTTCCGGCGGCGGTGCCCGTGCTCACCGCCTGGCTCGGCCGCCGCCTCGCCACCGTGGGCCCGGTGCCGGCGCGCCTGGCCGGCCGGCGCCTGGACCACACGCCGTCCCACGCGCCGCGGCACGTCGCGTCGGTCGCCGTGGCGTTGTTCCTCTCGGTCGTCGGTCTCGCCGCCGCGGCCGGCCACGCCGAATGGACCGGCCCGAGCCCGCGCAACGGCACCCCGCTGGCGACCTACATCGTCTTCGGCCCGACGGCCGGGCTGACGGAAGCACCCGGCGTCGACCGCGTGGCGGGGTCGTCCGACGACGGCCGGCAAACCGTCGTCGCCCTCTCCACCGATCCGGCCGACGCCGAGGCGTTCGCCGCATACCTCGCCGCGCACCTCCCGGCGACCTATCTGCAGCGGCCCGGCGACCTGCGGCCCGTCCCGCTCGGTGGGCCGCTGGAGTCGGCGCACGGCTTCGACCGCTCCGCCGGGCTGGTCCTGCCGTCGGTGACCCTCGCCGTCGCCGCGCTCCTCGCCGGGGCCGCGTTCGGGGTCGGCGCCATCGAACGGTTCCTGCAGCACCGCCGGCGCAACGCCCGTCTCCTCGTCGTCGGCGCGCCGTGGCGCACGGTCGCCGCGGCGGAGTTCCTGGCCGCCGCGGTCCCGCTCATCGTCGCCCTGGCCCTGGCCGGCGCCTGCGCCGGCGTCGTGCTCGCCGCCTGGACCGGGACGCTGTCACTGTCCACATCGGACGTCCTGGGCGCCACGGCCCCGGCGCTGTGGGTCGCGGCCGCGCTGCTGGGCGTCCTGGCCGCGATCGCGCCCGCCGCCGTCCGCCGCCGAGCCACCGCCACCGACCTGCGCCGCGCCTAGGATCGGTGGCATGACGATCCTGGTGACCGGCGCGACCGGCAACGTGGGCAGGCTCGTGGTGCGGCGGCTCGCCGCACAGGGAGCGCGGGTCCGCGCCCTCACCCGCTCGCCCGGCACGGCACGGTTCCCCGATGGTGTCGAGGTGCTCGGCGGCGACCTCGATGACCCGGCGTCACTCACAGGCGCGCTCCGCGGGGTCTCGCGGATGTACCTGTTCCCGGTCGCCCGCACCGCCCGCGACGTGGTGGAGCTGGCGGCGCGGGCCGGCGTCGAGCGGATCGTCACCCTGTCCTCGGGCGCCGTCACCGGCGGATACGACACCGACTTCCACCTGCCGGTCGAGCGGGCCGTCGAGGGCTCCGGCCTGCGGTGGACGCACGTGCGCCCCGGCGAGTTCATGCTCAACAAGCTGTGGCTGTGGGGACCGTCGATCCGCGCCGAGGGCGTCGTCCGCGAGCCGTTCCCCGACGCCGCATGGTGCCCGGTCCACGAGGCCGACATCGCCGACGTCGCTGCCGTGGCGTTGCTGGAGGACGGGCACCACGGCAGGGCGTACGACGTGAACGGCCCCGCGGTGATCACCCGCCGGGAGCAGGTCGACGCGATCGCCGCGGCGACCGGCCGGCCGGTGCGGCTCGAGGTGGTGACCGCCGGGCGGGCCCGGGAGCTGTACCGCGCGCAGGGCGGTTTCGCGGCGGCCAACGCGGACTTCCTGCTCGGGTTCGAGGACTACTCCGGCAACGTGCCCTCCGCCGACGTCGAGGCCACCGTCGAGGCCACTGCGCCGGTCCCGGTGGAGCTGCCGACGGCGACGCCGGTGACCGGGCGGGCGGCCCGCACGTTCGCGGAGTGGGCCCGCGACCACGCGGCGGACCTCAGGGACCTCAGGGACCTCAGCTGACGACCGGGGTGTTCTGGCAGGCGGTCAGCAGCCAGCGGCCGTCCTCGAGGGCCATCACGTAGACGGGGCTGCCCTCGGCGGTGCCGTCCGGCGACGCCGTCGTCTGGCGGACCCGCGCGGCGGCCACGTCGGGCCGGATGAACAGGACGTCGACCAGCTCATACGTGACGGTCGTGCCGCGCATCGCGCCGGGCAGCACCTTCCTTGTGAACTCGCCGATCTCGTCCCGGCCGGTCAGCCGCTTCCCGTGCCCAGTGGTCCAGACCGCGTCGTGGCGGAACAGCGCGACGAAGTCGTCGACCGCCTCCCGCCGCTGCGCGTCCTGCACCCTGCCGACGACGTCCCGGATCGCTGCGATCGCTGTGTCCATGCCGGACACCATCCGACCTCAACCGGGCTTCAGGTCAAGCCCCGTCGGCGCCGAACGCGTCGTTGACGGCGGGGAAGATGGGGACGCGCTGGTGCAGGCCCGCCAGCATGAGGATCCGCAGCTGCAGGGTGCCAGGGGTGACGATGAGGCACAGCCGCAGCCCCTTGGCGCCGCAGGCGTCGGCGAACTGCAGGAGCAGCCGGACCGCGGCGGCGCTGAGGAACTCGACCGCGAGCAGGTCGACGATGACGAGGCTGGGCGGCGGCATGGACACCACCGCCGCCCAGCACTCGGCGTGCACGGCCCAACTGGTGTCGGCGTCGACGTCGCCGACGATCCGCAGGATGAGGGCCTCGGGGGTGATGACCGGTGTGACGACGGCCCGGGCACGGTCAGGTTCCATGGTTTCACCGTTCTGACGTGCTGGGTGGAGCCGGTCACGGTGCGGTTCCTCAGTCGGCCTCTGGGTCGAGGGTGTCATGGTCGAGGGCGACCAGCGACATGATCGTTTCCGCGGGAGCCCCCACGGGCGCGTAGAGCCGCAGACTGGTGTCGTTGTCGCGGTGCAGGGCCGTCAGCCGGTGCAGCGCGGCGACGCCGGCGCTGGCCAGGTGGGTGACGCCGGTCAGGTCGACGGTCAGCGACCGGGTGCCGGTGGATCCGACGTTGCGGATCGCGCGGTCGAACTCGGCGACGGTGGCGGCGTCGACCGGGCCGTCGACGCGGATGCGCGGGCCCGGTGCCGACGGCTGCTCCAGGACCAGCAGGAACTCGGTGCGGGCGGGCGGCCGGGCGGACGCCCAGGCGAGGTCGCCGGCGGTCAGCAGCCGGGCCGGCCGGCTCACCTGGTGCGACACGGTGGCGGTGGTGCCCTGCTCGTCGTGCGCGATGCGCAGGCTGTCGACCAGCTGGGAGGTCATCTGCAGGCCGAGCCCGCGGTCGGCGGACGGGGCAGGCTCGCGCCAGCGGCCCCCGTCGGCGACCTGCATGACGACGCCGATCGGCCCCGCACCGGTGGCCGGCAGGTACCGGGCCGTGCCCGAGGTGGACACCACCAGCGGCGGCGGGTGGCCGGCGGTGACGTACCGCAGCGTTCCGATGCCGGGGTCGATCACCATCACGCACACCGTGGCGGCTCGCGCCCCGCGGATGCCGGCGGCGGCGGTGTCCAGCGCGGACATCGCGGCCGCGACGTCCGAGGTGGCGGCGACCAGGTCGACGATCACGCCGACGACCGCACCGTCCGGTCCGTGCCGGGGATGCCACCGCAGGTCCGTGTACACCTCGATCTGTTCCCCGGTGTCCTGCCACGTCAGCTGCGCCCGGAAGCCGCGGAGATGCACCGGCTGCCCCGAGGCCAGCACCTGATCGAAGATCGGCAGGATCTGCTGGCCCATCGACTCCGGGAACGCCTCCCGCAGCGGCATCCCGATCAGGCGACCACGCCCCGTGTAGGCCCGGAACGTGGCGTTCGTCGCCACGACCCGGTGGTCCGGCCTTCGGTGGCGTACGACACCACCGGCAGCTCCTCGTACACCGACCGGACCACGTCCGGGTCGCCGACCACGGCGGACAGCTCGTCTTCATCAGACACTTCCGGAAGCCCCTCCACGGCCGGCGATCGACGCAACTCCTCTCTACCACCATGGCGGCCCCACCGCACGATCGGTCGGCCGTGCGATCCTCCAGTCGGGGTCCGCTAGCGGTAGTTTGTTAGCTCAGGTGGTACAGGTACAGGGGTTGTCCACTTGCGACGGCGTCGAGGAGTGCCTGGAGCTCGGCGGGTGGGGGCCTGTTCGACCACGCCCGCCAACAGCGCCGCAACATGATCCAGGGAACGAGCCAGCCGCGGACCTCCCGGATGGTTCGGGGCCAGCACAGGGCTGCCGACGGCCTGCCGGGTGCGGGTCCCCTCTCTCGAGCACCGGGATCAGGGGGTGGTGCTGCTGGCTGTGACGGTGCTCGATCTGCTAACCAGGCATCCCAGCAGAAGCAAAACGCGCAGTTGACCAGGGTCTGATGGCGACGGATGGCGGTGTCGGAACGGGCTTGGAAATCGGCCCACCCGAGTTCGTCCTTGACCTGCTTGTAGCCCTGCTCGATCCAGTGCCGGATCCCATAGATCCACACGATCTCCGCCAGGTCCGCGGGTGGATGAGGGCTGTCGACAGCCCGGGGGCCGCCGAGTCGAGGCAGATCGGTGGCCAGATACCAGGTGGCCTTCTCCGGCAGGGTGGCCGGGTCGGCGGTGGCCACGACCAGCCGGGTCGTCCCGTCCGGCCCCCACCAGCCCAGCCGCGCCTCGGCGGCCCACCACGTCTGGGTATGCCCGTCGCGGAACGTCCGGGGCGCCGGCGTCCAGTCGCCCGGCTCTTCGGGACTGTTCCAGGCCAGGTCGCGGGCAGCGTCGACGGGGGTGTACGCCTGGTCTGCGTAGGCCCATGTCCCCCGGTGCGGTTTGAGGGCCATGACGAATGGCAGTCCCGCCGCGCGGAGGTCGGCCCGGAAGCCGTCCTGGTCGCCGTAGGCACAGTCGGCGGCCACCGCGCGGAAGACCACGCCCGACTGACGGGCTTGCACGGCCAGGTCGGCAGCGATCTGCAGCTTGGTGCGGAAGTTCGGGAAGTGGTGCGCGGGGGTGTAGGGCACCGCATGCAGCGGGTAGTACAGCCGCTCGTCGGCCCACAGGGTGGTCACGGTGACGATCCCGCGGTCGGTCTTGCCATAGCGGCCCAGCCACTGGTTGCCCACATGCGCGGTGGCGGTACCGTCCTTGCGGTCACCGGAATCGTCGACGACCAGCACCCCACCGGCATGCGGCGCGGTGGCGGGATCAGCCAGCAGCAACTCCACCCGCCGGGCGTTGACCTGCTCATGGTCCCAGGTGGACTCCGACAGGAAGAACTGCAGCCGTTGTACCGCCGGATGCTGAGCCCCGATGACCGGCTCAGCCCCGGCCAGACAGGTCAACGTCTTGTTCCGGTCACGCGGCGCGAGCAGCCCGGTCAGGTACTCACGAAACCCCCGACGCTGGGCCAGCCTGCCGAACAGATCATCGAAGCGGGCAGCGTAGCCCTCCAACGAACCCGGCGCCGGTGGACACCGACGACGCA
This sequence comes from Dactylosporangium sp. CA-152071, assembly GCF_050936335.1. Taxonomy (NCBI): domain Bacteria; kingdom Bacillati; phylum Actinomycetota; class Actinomycetes; order Micromonosporales; family Micromonosporaceae; genus Dactylosporangium; species Dactylosporangium sp. CA-152071. The sequence goes on from NZ_JBNJMZ010000002.1 coordinate 2,149,192, forward strand.
CAGTCATCGCTCACACCTCAGCAAACCTACAAAAGTCCGAACACTTCACGGCTATTACTGCCCAGAAGCCGCAGGCAACAAACTACCGCTAGTGGTCCGTCTGTGTTTTGATCTGGTGGAGGGTGTCGCGTCCGCGTTGGACCTTGGCGATGATGTCTTCTGCGGTGGCTTTCCAGATGAAGGGCTTGGGGTCGTCGTTCCAGGCGGTGGCCCAGGCGGTGATGGCCTCGGTGAGATCTGCCACGCTGGTGAACCGTCCACGGCGTAGCCGTTTGTCGGTCAGTTCCTTGAACCAGCGCTCGACCAGATTCAGCCAGGAACTGGATGTGGGAATGAAGTGCAGGTGCCAGCGTCTGCGGTCGCGGTGGGACAGCCACCTGGTCACCTCCGGCGCGCTGTGTGCTGACAGGTTGTCCAGCACGACGTGCACGGCCAGTCCCCGTGGCACCGTGGCGTCGAGCTGCTGAAAGAACCGCAACACGTCGCTTGCGGCGTGAGCCTGCCGGCAGTGGGTGAGGACCTCACCGGTGGCGATGTTCAGCGCGGCGAACAGGTCGACGGTGCCGTTGCGCTTGTAGTCGTGGGTCATCGTGCCCGCCCGGCCCGGCTTGAGCGGCAGACCGGGCTGGGTGCGGTCCAGGGCCTGGCACTGGGGCTTCTCGTCGAAGCTGAACACGACCGCCCGCGCCGGCGGGTTGAGGTAGACACCCACCACGTCGACCAGCTTCTCCTCAAATCGTGGATCGTTGCTGACCTTGAACGTTTCGACCTTCCACGGTTTGAGGTTGTGGTCAGCCCAGATCCGGGCCACCGCGTCCTTACCGATCCCGACCCGCCGCGCGAGGGACCGCGTCGTCCAATGCGTCGACCCGCCTGCGGGGGCTTCGTGCAGGGTCAACCGCACCACCTCCGCGACCGTGCCCGCCGGCAGGGACGGCTTACGACCGCGTCCCTTCGCGATGACACCGACCCCCTGCGGACCCGTCTGCAGAAACCGGGCACGCCACCGCCGCACCGTGTCCGAGTCGACCCCACAACGACGGGCGATCTCCTCATTCGCGATCCCATCCGCCGCCCACAGCAACGCTTCGGCCTGGACCACCTTGCGATGAGCAAGCACCGCCGACCTGGCCATCCGACCCAACTCGGCCCGCTGCTCACCGGTGACCGGCAACGCCGGAGCCGTCCTCACTGGCATACGCAGTACTACCGCGCTATCTCACCGACAAACCACTAGCGGTAGTTTGTTAGCTCAGGTGGTACAGGTACAGGGGTTGTCCACTTGCGACGGCGTCGAGGAGTGCCTGGAGCTCGGCGGGTGGGGGCCTGTTCGACCACGCCCGCCAACAGCGCCGCAACATGATCCAGGGAACGAGCCAGCCGCGGACCTCCCGGATGGTTCGGGGCCAGCACAGGGCTGCCGACGGCCTGCCGGGTGCGGGTCCCCTCTCTCGAGCACCGGGATCAGGGGGTGGTGCTGCTGGCTGTGACGGTGCTCGATCTGCTAACCAGGCATCCCAGCAGAAGCAAAACGCGCAGTTGACCAGGGTCTGATGGCGACGGATGGCGGTGTCGGAACGGGCTTGGAAATCGGCCCACCCGAGTTCGTCCTTGACCTGCTTGTAGCCCTGCTCGATCCAGTGCCGGATCCCATAGATCCACACGATCTCCGCCAGGTCCGCGGGTGGATGAGGGCTGTCGACAGCCCGGGGGCCGCCGAGTCGAGGCAGATCGGTGGCCAGATACCAGGTGGCCTTCTCCGGCAGGGTGGCCGGGTCGGCGGTGGCCACGACCAGCCGGGTCGTCCCGTCCGGCCCCCACCAGCCCAGCCGCGCCTCGGCGGCCCACCACGTCTGGGTATGCCCGTCGCGGAACGTCCGGGGCGCCGGCGTCCAGTCGCCCGGCTCTTCGGGACTGTTCCAGGCCAGGTCGCGGGCAGCGTCGACGGGGGTGTACGCCTGGTCTGCGTAGGCCCATGTCCCCCGGTGCGGTTTGAGGGCCATGACGAATGGCAGTCCCGCCGCGCGGAGGTCGGCCCGGAAGCCGTCCTGGTCGCCGTAGGCACAGTCGGCGGCCACCGCGCGGAAGACCACGCCCGACTGACGGGCTTGCACGGCCAGGTCGGCAGCGATCTGCAGCTTGGTGCGGAAGTCTGGGTCGTGCTTGCCTTTCGGGAAGTGGTGCGCGGGGGTGTAGGGCACCGCATGCAGCGGGTAGTACAGCCGCTCGTCGGCCCACAGGGTGGTCACGGTGACGATCCCGCGGTCGGTCTTGCCATAGCGGCCCAGCCACTGGTTGCCCACATGCGCGGTGGCGGTACCGTCCTTGCGGTCACCGGAATCGTCGACGACCAGCACCCCACCGGCATGCGGCGCGGTGGCGGGATCAGCCAGCAGCAACTCCACCCGCCGGGCGTTGACCTGCTCATGGTCCCAGGTGGACTCCGACAGGAAGAACTGCAGCCGTTGTACCGCCGGATGCTGAGCCCCGATGACCGGCTCAGCCCCGGCCAGACAGGTCAACGTCTTGTTCCGGTCACGCGGCGCGAGCAGCCCGGTCAGGTACTCACGAAACCCCCGACGCTGGGCCAGCCTGCCGAACAGATCATCGAAGCGGGCAGCGTAGCCCTCCAACGAACCCGGCGCCGGTGGACACCGACGACGCACAGTCATCGCTCACACCTCAGCAAACCTACAAAAGTCCGAACACTTCACGGCTATTACTGCCCAGAAGCCGCAGGCAACAAACTACCGCTAGCTGGACAGGACGGCGGACAGGGCGCTGGCCTGGGTGCGCCAGTCCGCGGGGGCGGACGAGGAGGCGGCCCAGCGGGAGCTGACCCGGTTCAGGGAGTCGCGGCCGTTCCACACGGTGTTCGCCTGCGTGGTGCGGAACGACTGGAACTGGGTGCCCGCCTCCGCCAGGTACCCCATGAAGATCCCCTTGAACTGCTTGCCGTTGTCGTCGCAGGTGGACGGTGCGACGTCGCACGCCTCGGTGAGCACGCCCGAGCGGACCAGCGGCGAGGCGAGCGCCGCCGTGCCGAGCTGGCGGGCGCGGTCCTGGTAGGCGGCGGTGCCGGTGGCGCGGTAGAGCTCCATGGCGGCGCCGATCGCGAGGCCCTGGTTGTAGCTCCACACCGTCTGCCCGTTGTTGGCGCAGCCGGTGGTGAGCCCGTCGTTGACCAGCCCGGAGGCGTTGATCATGCCGCTGGCGGTGAACCAGTTCCACGACGTGACGGCGCGCTGCAGCCAGGTGGTGTCGCCGGCGAGGCGGTTGTGCAGGGCCGCGGTGAGCCGCACGTACAGGCCGATCGTGACCGCGTTCTTGTAGGTGCGCTCCCGGTCCCACCACACGCCGCCGCCGCAGGTGGACGTGTCCCAGAAGCCGTGGACGTAGGCGGCGATGGTGACCGCCTCGTCGAGGTAGGCGCGGTCGCCGGTGAGGTCGTAGGCGGCGACCCAGGTCAGGCCCCACCAGGCGCTGTCGTCGATGGAGCGGCTGATGAAGTGCCCGTCGATCGGGTCGGAGGAGCGGGCGCCGGCCGGGAACGCGACCCGGTTCACGTCGAACGTCCGGCGCACCGTCCACAGGTACCGGTTGTCGCCGGTGCGGCGGGTGTAGTCGATGACGGTGCGCAGCGCGACGGCGGAGTTCCACCAGCTCGACGGCCACCACGCGGTGCTCGGGTCGTAGGAGTGCATCAGCGCGTCGGCCATCGCCGAGGGACGGTTCGAGGACGGGCGCGCCCACGCGGTGCAGGTGACAGAGCCGGCCCGCCCGCAGGCCCGGATCGCGCCGCCGTACAGCAGCGACACGGGATCGGCGGTGTTGAACCTGGCGGTGCGCGCCGCCGTGGTGCGGCCGAGCAGCGAGCCGCCGGGCCAGGACGCGCCGGCGTCCCAGGAGCGGTCCAGCCACACCTCGTCGCCGGCCTGCGCGCCCGACATGGTGCCCCACGCCATCCCGGCCGCGTCCAGGTGCAGCCCGAACGTCCGGCCGTTGAGGCTGGTCGTCCTGACGGTTTCGGCGTCGGTACCGCCGGAGGCCCCGTCGCACGTCGGTGCGCACAGCGGCAGGTGGCTCCAGCCGGTGCAGGTGACCCCGCCGGCGTCGCCGCACGCCCGGATCACGCCCCGCCGGTGGTGCGACGGGTCGCCCACGTTGTACATGAGGGTGCGGGTGCCGGTCCAGGTGCCCGGGATCGACGCCTTGCCGAGCAGCCCGTCCCAGGTGGCGCCGCCGTCGAAGGACCGGTCGAGCCACACCGAGTCGCCGACGACGCCGGCGTCGATGCTGCCCCACGCCATGCCGTCCACATCGGACACGTGCAGCACGAGGCGGCGGCCGTTGATCACGACCGTCGGGACGGGGAACGTCTCCTGCCGGGCGAGGGACGGGTCGCGGGTGTCGCAGTAGAGCGCGCAGATCGCGGCCGCGGCGTGCGCGGCCGGCCCGGGCAGCACGATGAACCCGAGCAGCAGCAGGGATACCAGGACGCGTCGCATGAGGTCACCTCAGCACTCTGACATCGGTGGTCGTCAGGGCCCGGTTCCAGACCCTGACCCGGTCGACCTGGCCGGGAAGGAAGTCGGCGGCGGCACCGTTCCACCTGCCGCGGCCGATCGCGAAGGCCCCGCCCGAGGCCCACGCCGAGGATTTCGAGGCGGTCGCGACGAGGACGCCGTTGACGTGGAGGCGCAGCTGCCCGGCGGCGGCGTCGCGGACCCCGACGAGGTGGGTCCAGCCGCCGGCCTGCGGCGGGAACGGCGACACCGCGCGGGTCGCGGCGGCGCCGGCGGTGTCCGCGGCGAGCATGGCGAAGGCCCACGCGTTGTCGGCGGCGGAGTACTGCAGGTAGAAGCCGGACAGGCGGGTGCCGTCCTGGCTGACGACAGTGCGGAAGCCCGCCAGGCTGCCGGGGTTGGCCCGGGCCATCACGGTGAAGCTCGTGTCGGTGCGCACCACCTGCCGCGCGGTGATCGGAGCCGCCGAGCCGGTCAGGTTCAGCGCGCCGCCGCTGACGGTGCCGCCCGCGCCGAGGTCGTTGCCGTTGCCGCTGGCGTCCGACGGCCCGGTGGTGAAGGGCCACGCGCCGGTGAGGCCGTTCGGCACGGACCGCAGCGACATCAGCGCCAGGGCGCCGCCCATGACGGGTCGCGCCGCGAAACCCTGCTGGTTGCCGGAGTCGGTGTCGTGCCAGTCGGAGCACGGCACCCGCGACGTGGTGGTGTTGGCGTACAGGTACGCCTTGGCGATGAGCGCGTCGCGGGCGGCCGGCTGCGCGGCGAGGAAGCCGGCGGTCCACAGCTCCCAGTCGACCTTCGTGTACCCGTGCCGCGGGTCGAGCGGCACCCCGTAGGCGTGCTGCTGCGACAGGTACCAGGCGGCCTCCTCCGCGGCGATCGCCGGCGGGACCAGGTTGGTGCCGAGCAGCCGGTCGGCGAACCCGTTGTACTTCAGGCTCCACGTGGTGTCGGCGCCGTCGTAGGTGAGCTTCAGGTGGGCGCGGCCGCCGTTCTGCGCCATCGTCGCCCACTGTCCGATGTAGACCTTCGCGGTGGCGGCGTAGGTGGTGGTGGTGACGCCGGCGGCGCGGGCGATCGAGTCCATCGCGGCGATGCCGACGATGCCTTTCAGCGCGAGGTTGACGCTGTGGGCGATGAAGCCGGTGAAGTCGTCGGTCTGGTTCTGGTTGCCGGGGTCGGGCAGGTTCGCGACGAGGTAGTCGGCCCACTGCCGCAGCTTCGCCAGGTGCGCGGTGGCGTAGGCGGTGGCCTTCGCGGCGGGCATCCGGGCGATGAGCGCGGCGACCATGATGAGCATGTTCGCGGACTCCTCGACCGGCATGTCCTCCTCGTCGGTGCCGATCCGGCCGAACGCGTTGGGGTAGACGCCGAGGTCGTGCGGCGCGTGCGGCTTGTCGAACCCCCGCAGCTCGGTGTAGTCGAACAGCGGCGCGAGCAGCAGCTCCAGGTAGCGGGGGCTCAGCGCGAGGTACGCGGGGAACGCCGGGTACATGACGTCGACGGTGCTGAAGTCGCCGTTGGACGAGATCTCCTTCAGCGTGGCCCACGGCGCGCCGCCGCGGCTGACGAGTTCGGTGCCGCCGAACGCCTGCCGCAGCACGAGCGAGCACAGCGCCGCGTACTGGGTGCCGCCCGCCTGCTGCGCGGCCGCGGTGACGGCGGCGTCGGTCGCGGCGGCGCCGGCCCGGGCCGCGTCGCGGTCGGCGCGGAACCAGCGCAGCATGTCCTGCCAGGTCGCCCACTGGGTCCGCCAGTACGGGTCGAGATTGGCGCCCAGGTAGGACACGGCCGGCGTACGCACGTGCCCGATGACGCAGACGACCGCGGGGCTGCCGGCGGCGCCGACCTGGCCGAGGTCCCGGCTGAACGCGAGGACCGGCCACGCGTTGTCGATGGCCCGCGGCTGGTTGGTGTCGGCCGTATTGAGCAGGGTGGCGTTGGCGGCGCCGCGGGCGCGGACGGTCGCGTCGGCGCCGGTCTGCCAGGTGAGCCCGGCGACCTCGTCGGTGGAGAAGACGACGGTGCCCCAGGACGCCTGGTCGCCGACCTCGCCGAGGACCGTCGGACTGGTCGGTGCGCAGGTGTGGACCCGCTGGTCGCCGACGACGGCGGTGCTCCAGCCGATCTGCTTCGTCCGGTCGCCGTGCGCCCACTCGCCGGAGATGTCGAGGTAGACGCTGACGGCGTGGCTGCCGCCGTCGGTGGCGGTCGCGGTGACGCTCAGGTAGCTCATCGGCACCGACTGGCGGCGCAGGTTCGCGGGGTCGACCGGCGACAGGAACTCGACCTCGAGGCGGACCGCGCCGGCGGTGATCGTGAACGTGGAGCGGGTCGCGGTGACGACGAGCGCGGTCTGCGTGGCGAGGGGCCAGCCGCCGCTCGGCGAGCCCATGAACACGAACGGCTGGCCGTCGACCCGCACGATGCCGGTCATCGCGGTCGCGGCGCCGGCCCAGAACGTGGGCCAGTTGCCGGGCAGCGTGTCGGCGCGCAGCCACGTCGACAGGTACGGCGACCGGACCGCCAGGGGCGTCGCCGGCGGCCGGATCGGGCTGAACGTGGACGCCGCCAACGCCTCGGCCGCCTCGGCGTCCAGGGTGACCCCGGCCGCGCCGGCCAGCCCGGCGAGTGCGGCGAGCCGGAGGACGTCCCGGCGGGACGCGTGTGGCATCGATGTCACGTTGGGCTCCCCATGGCGGTGGAAGGGCCGACGGATTCGACATCAGCAAACAATTCCGCACGCAAACTGTCAACAGTCCTTATCAATATTCACGAAAGCCAACGGCCACCCGCGCGACAGCGGCCGGCCCGGCAAGGTTCGTACGATCCGCCCGTGGAGCGCGTCGCGGTGGTGTACAACGGCCGGTCCGGGGCGTTCCTGGGCGGCGACCCGCCGGAGGAGCGGCTCGTCCGGCGCTTCGGCGAGTCGGGCGTGACGGCGCAGGTGCGCGCGTTCGCCCCGGAGACCCTCGCCGCCGACGTCGAGAAGCTGCTGAAGGGCGAGCCCGACGCGGTGTTCGTCGCCGGAGGGGACGGCACCGTCCGGGCGGTCGCCGAGCGCATGCTGGGCGGCGAGGTCCCGCTCGGGGTGCTGCCGGCCGGCACGATGAACGTGCTCGCCCGCGACCTCGGCGTGCCGGAGGACCTGGACCGCGCGATCGGGGCGCTCCTGGCGGCGCCGGTCCGCCGGATCGACGTGGCGACGGTGAACGGCGTGCCGTTCCTGTGCAGCTCGACGCTGGCGATGATGCCGCACCTCGGGCGGCTCCGGGAGCACGCGCGCGGGCGGCGCGGCGCCGCCCGCGTGCGGCTGCTCGGGCGCGGTTGGCGGCTGCTGCGGCGGTACCCCCGGCTGCGGCTGACGATCGACGTCGACGGGCGCGTATACGAGGCGCGCACCAGGGCCGTCGTGGTCTCCTGCAACCCTCTCGACGCCGGACCGGCCCCGATGCCGGGCCGGCACCGGCTCGACGCCGGCACGCTCGCCGTCTACGTGACCGAGGACCGGACCGGCTGGGACCTCCTGCGGGTCGCCGGCAAGCTCGTGCGGGGCACCTGGCAGCGGGATCCCGGGGTCCACACGTACATCGGCGAAACCGTGCGCGTGAGGACGCCGGCGCTGGCGATGATGAGCGTCATGAGCGACGGCGAGATCGCCCAGCTGACGGTGCCGCTGCACTACGAGCTCCGGCGGCGCGCGCTCGCCGTGCTCGCCCCGAGGGACCGGCCGTGACGACGATCGCGCAGATCTCCGACCTGCACTTCGGCCGGCACGTCCCGGCCATGGCGCAGGCCGTGCTGGCCGAGCTGCGCGCCGCCGCGCCGGCGCTGGTCGCGGTGTGCGGCGACCTGACCCAGACGGCGAGCGACGCGGAGTTCCGGGCGGTCCGCGCGTTCCTCGACGAGCTGCCCGCCCCGGCGGTCGTCGTCCCCGGCAACCACGACCTGCCCGGCTGGCGGGTGTGGACGCGGTTCGCCCGGCCGTGGCGGTCGTGGCGCCGCCACCTCGGCACCGACCCGGACGGCCTGGTCACCTGGGCCGGCGACGGCGTCACCGCGGTCGGGGTCACCACCGCGCGCCGGTGGGGGCCGCACCACGACTGGTCACGCGGGCGGCTCGACGCCCGGCAGATCGCGGCCGTCGCCGCCGCGTTCGACGGGGCGCCCGGCGGCGACCTGCGGGTGCTCGTCGCGCACCACCCGTTCCTGCTGACCGCCGCCGGGCGCGCCCGCGGCCTGGTCGGACGGTCCGGCTCCGCGCTGCGGCACCTGCGGGGGCGGGCGGACCTGCTGCTTGGCGGGCACGTGCACCTCGCGTACAGCGGCCTCGTCGACGGCCTCGTCGTCGCGCAATCCGGCACCGCGTTCTCCGACCGCCTCAAGGGCGAACCGAACAGCTTCAACCTGATCGAGGCCACCGGCGACCGGCTGACCGTCACGGCACGGCGCTGGTCCGGCGACCGGTTCGAGTCGGGCCGGCACGACGCGTACATCCGCGACAACCACCGATGGAGGACCATCGCTTGATCGACGCTCTAGAGTGTCGGCATGGCGTTGCGGGGTCGGCAGGTGCTCGTGCTGGTCGCGGCGGTGGTGGCGGCCGTCGCCCTCGCCGTCACGGGGATCGTGCTGGTGCTGGCCAAGGTCGGCGGCGGGGCTCCCGTGAGCGTGACCGCGACCGCCACCGGGGACGGCGACCTCGAGGTGACCCGGGCGATGCTCCTGGCCCGGATGAAGGCCGCCAAGCTGCGCGACCCGTCGGTGACCCGCGACGGCGACCGCAAGCTCGTCCTGACCGCCCGCGGCGCCACGGCCGCGCAGCTGAAGGCGCTGACCGCGCCGGGCCGGCTGCATCTCCGGCGGGTCGCCGCGGCCGCCGACGGCTCCGGCGCCGCCACCTCCTCCCTCCCCGCGCCGACGTCGACCCCACCGGTCGCCGCGGCCCTCGGCGACGCCTACACCGCGGCGTCCTCGGTCACCACCGAGCAGGAGGCGCAGGCGCTGCCTGCCTCGGTACGGGCGGCCTTCGCCTCCCTGCCGCCGGCGGACGTCGCGACCCTCCCGGCCCGGATGCGGCTGCTCATCCCCGAGATCCGCTGCGAGCAGCTCTCGGCCCGCCCCGCAGACGTCGCCGGCGAGCCCGTCGTCGCCTGCGAGGGCCCCACCAAGCTGCTGCTGGACCCGGCCACCATCACCGGCGCCGACATCGCCTCGGCCGACGCCGCCCGCTCCGAGCAGGGCATGTGGGTGGTGGTCGCGTCGCTCCGCCCCGACGCGCAGGCCAAGTTCACCAACCTGTCGAAGCAGCTCTTCGACGCCCAGGAGCGCCTCGCCATCGTCCTGGACAACACCGTCGTCTCCGCCCCGCAGATCGCCGGCGTCATCCCCGGCGACGTCCAGGTCACCGGCAACTTCACCGAGTCCGACGCCCGCACCCTCGCCGCCCAGCTCAGCGGCGGCGGCGAACTCCCCGTCACCCTGACCGTCGCCGTGCAGTAGCTTCCCGGCATGGGGATCATGACCGACTACTTCGTGGCCACCGCCGGGCGCGCGGCGGCCGTCGTGGAGCACGGCCCGGCGGGCGAGCCCGACCTGCCGACGCTGGAGATGAAGTGGGTCGAGCCGGCGGTCCTCGGCAGCAGCCTGTGGGCCATCATCGAGGGCGTCCCCGCCGAGGGTGACCGCGTGCCGCTGGACCTGGACCGCTACGACGCCGCGGGCGAGATCGTCGGGGCGGCCGACGGCTACGGACATGGCGTCCTGCGGATCGCCGACGGGTTCGTGCGGGCCCTCGCCGGGCTGGCCGACGACCGCATCCCCGCCGTCGCGGCCGTCTGGTCCAGGTGCGAGGAGTGGATCGGCGACTGGGAGCCGGGCGAGCTCGACGACACCGTCCTCGGCCTGCGCGACCTCGCCCGCGAGGTCACCCGCCCGGACCTGGGGATGTACATGTGGTGGTCCGGACCCTGACCGTCGCCTGACGATTCTGCTCAGGTCGCGGGGGTGCGCTGCCGAGCGGGCGTTCGGCGTCGTGCTGGCCGCCCTGAACTCGCCGGCACAGGCGGACGAGATCGCCGCCCGCCTGGTCGCCCGCGCCGCCGAGCCGGTCCCGTTCGACGGCCGCGACCTCCGCGTGGGGGCCAGCGCCGGCATCGCGCTCGCCCGCGGCCCCGGCCACCCGCTCGACCGGCTGCCCAAGTCCGCCGACGACGCCCTGTACGAGGCGAAGGCCGCGGGCCGCAACCGGGCCCGCCGCGCCAGGACTGCGGTGCCGGAACGGGCGTGAGGCAGGCGGCGCGGGCTCAGCTCGGGTCGGCCGGGGGGCGGCGTTGCCAGGCTCGGGGGGCGGTCCACTTGCGGAGCATCGCGGCGAGGCGGAAGGCGAAGACGAACACGGCCGCGGCCACCGCGACGGGCGGCATGGGCAGGCCTGCCTCGTGGGCGGCGGCAACCGCGACGGCTCCCGCGGCGGCGGGGATCGCGTACAGGTGGGTGTCGGCCTTGACGAGGGCGGGCGTCTCGCGCGCGGTGATGTCGCGCAGCACGCCGCCGCCGACGGCCGTCGTGATGCCCAGCAGGACCGCCTGGATGGGGCCCAGGTCGTGCTCGAACGCCTTCAGGGTGCCGGTGACGCAGAACAGGCCCAGACCGGCGGCGTCGAAGACGAGGACCGTGAACGACAGGCGCTGGGCGTACGGGTGGATGAAGAACGTGACGGCCGCGGCGGCGAGCGGGATGCCGAGGTAGGTGAGGTGCGCGAACGCGGGCGGCGGCGTGTCGCCGATGATGACGTCGCGGAGGATGCCGCCGCCGAGGGCGGTCAGCAACGCCAGGATCACGATGCCGACGACGTCGAACCCCTTGTGGATGGCCATGAGCGCGCCGGAGGTCGCGAACACGTACAGTCCGACGAGCTCCAGGACGGTGACGACGGCACCTGCTGACATGCCGACCAGTGTCGCCGGTGCAGAAGTCGTGGGCGGCACCGACCGGCGGCAGGAGGCTCCCCTGGATGCGGCGTAGTCCATTTCATGCTGTTAAATGCGTGCTTTTCGGACATATTGGAAGTATGTTCGCCTGGTTATGTCGAGCGCTTCCCCCGGTGCGGACCGAGAGGGACCTCCTGCATGACCATGCCATCGCGGCGGCTGACCCGGCTGATGCTCGCCGTCGGCGCCGCCGTCACCGCCGTCACCATCATCGCCACCGGGGCAGCACCGGGCACGGCGGCAGCGGCCGGGCGCGCGGGCGACTGGACGCACGACGGGTTCGACGCCGGGAACAGCGGATACAACCCGTCCGAGACGGTCGTCAACGCCGGCAGCGTCGGCCGGCTCGGGCAGCGCTGGTCGGTGCGGCCCGCCGCCGGGGCGGAAGGGTGCGCGCCCGCGCTGCCGCCGCCGCTGGTCGCCGACGGCCGGGTGTACGTGCTGGACGGCGAGGGCGTCACGGCGCTCGACGCGGCGACCGGCAAGCGGCTGTGGCGGGACCCGAAGCTGTTCGACAGCCTCGACTTCCGGCAGCTCGTCGTCGCCGGCGGCCTGCTCATCGCCACCGGGACGTCGTGCTACGCCAACAGCGACCCCGACGGGCACGTGGTCGCGCTCGACGCCGCGACCGGGGCCCGCCGGTGGAAGCTGACGCAGGAGCCGCCGGTCAACGCGCTCGTCGTCGACGCCGGCACCGTCCTCACGTCCGGGTGGGCCACGGCGACCAACGAGGACACCGTCATCGCGTACGACATCCGCGACGGCCACCGGCGGTGGGACCGCACCGGTGCCGCGCTCGCCGGCCCCGTCTCGTCGGCCGGTCGGGTGCTGCTGCACGACGCGAAGGGCACGACCGCGGTGACCGTGGCCGCGGGGGCGGCGCTGTGGCGGTCGAAGGTGCGGTGGAAGCCCCTGGCGGCGACCGCGGACCGGTTCCTCGCCGTCCCCGACCCGGTCGCGCAGGGCGACCTGGGGGGCCTCGTCGCGATCCGGGCCGGCTCGGGCGGCGTGGCGTGGCAGCGGACCGAGGCGGTGGACTCGGTCGCGACGGACGGGCGGCGGGTCTACGCGGCGAGCGGCGGCAGCGTCACCGCGTTCCACGCCGGGCGGGGTTCGAGGCTCTGGTCGCGGAGCCTGCCGGGCGCGGCGCAGGGTCCCGTGCGGGCGGGCGGCCTGCTGTACGTCACCGTCGAAGGCAGACCGGTCGCGATCCTGTCACCGGTCACGGGCGGGGACGTGCCCGGCGCCGCACGGCTGGAGGGCGCCGTCCAGCACGTCGTCGTCTCCGGCGGCCGGATCTGGACCACCGACGGCACCACCCTGCGCGCCTACAGCCCGTGAGCCGGCCTGCGCGTCCACGCCCTCCGGGGTGCGGGCGCCGGTCCGGGTGGCGCCGACGCCGGCGGTGACCACCAGGGCGACGCCGACGACCGCCACCGGTCCGGGCGCCTGGTGCAGCAGGAGCGCGCCGGCCAGGAGCGCCAACGCCGGCTCGAGGCTCATCAGCGTGCCGAAAGCGCCGGCGGTGAGCTTGCGCAACGCGTACATCTCCAGGCTGAACGGCACGACGCTCAGCAGGACCGCCAGTCCGAGCCCCGCGGCGAGCACGGGCCAGGAGAGGCCGGCGACGACCGCCGGGCCGGCGACGGCGGTGGAGACGAGACCGGCGACGGCGGTGGAGACGGCGAGGCCCGCGTAGCCGCTGACGTGGTCAGCGACGTGCTGGGTCAGCAGGATGTACCCGGCCCAGCACGCGGCGGCCGCCAGGGCGAACGCGACGCCGGCCGGGTCGGTGCCGCCGTGCCACGGCTCTGTCAGCAGCACGACGCCGCCGCCGGCCAGGACGGGCCAGACCAGCGTCGCGCGCCGGCCACGGACCGCCGCCACGCCGAGGGGGCCGAGGAACTCCAGGGCGGCCGCGGTGGCGAGCGGGATCCGCGCGACCGCGGCCATGAACGACAGCATCAGGCAGGCGGTGACGACCCCGAGCGCGACGGTGGCCAGGATGCTGGCGCGGGTGAAGTCCCGCCGCCGCGGCCGCACCAGCACGAGCAGGAGCAGCGCGGCGCAGACGAGGCGCAGGCAGACGGCACCCGACGGGCCGACGCTGTCGAACAGGCCGACCGAGGCGGCCAGCCCGATCTGGATGCAGACCATGGAAGCGATCGCGGCGAACATACCGCGAAGTAGACGGCATCCGGATCGTCCACGTCCACGTGTGATTCGCTGATGTACCGTTCGCGAATGCTGAACAATGACCGCCTGCTGCTGCTGGCGGAGCTGGCCCGGCTCGGCTCCATGCGGGAGGTCGCCGACGAGCTCGGCACCACCACGTCGACGGTGTCGCAACAGCTGGCGGTCCTCGCCAAGGAGGCCGGCACCGCCCTGACCGAGCCCGACGGGCGGCGGGTCCGCCTCACCCCGGCGGGCCGCCGGCTGGCCCGGCACGCGGTGACGATCCTCGCCGCCGTCGAGGCCGCCCGGCTGGACCTGGACCCGTCCGCCGAGCCGGCCGGCACGGTCCGCGTCGCGGGCTTCGCCACCGCGATCCGCCGCTCCCTGCTGCCGATCGTCGCCGCCCTGCCGTCCCGGCATCCCACGCTGCGCGTCCTCATCCACGAGCACGAGCCGGCCGAGGTGCTGCAGCTGCTCGCCGGCGACCGGGTCGACCTCGGCCTCACGTACGACTACAACCTCGCGCCCGCCCCGCTGCCCGACACCGTCGAGGCCACCGCCCTGTGGACCAGCGAGTGGAGCCTCGGCGTGCCCGCGGGCCGCGCCGGCCGCGCCGTTCAGGGCAGCGCGCTGGAGGTGTTCCGGCACTTCGAGGGCACCCACTGGCTCGTCAACTCCCGCAACACCGCCGACGACGACGTGGTCCACACCGTCGCGGCGATGGCCGGCCACACCCCGCTGATCACCCACCGCGCCGACAGCCTCGACCTGGTCCAGGACCTGATCGTCGCCGGCCTCGGCATCGGCCTCCTGCCCGCCGACCAGCCCACGATCCCCGGTGTCACGCTGGTGCCGCTGCGCTCCCCCGACGTGACGATGCGCGCGTTCGCCGTGACCCGCCTCGGCCGCCGAGCCTGGCCACCCCTCGCCGTCCTCCTCGACCTGCTGACCACCCCGGCTCACTGACTCCCGCGGCTCACTGAGAGCCGCTCGATCATCGCGGGTGGCCGGTGGCGCCGTCCTCTTCTCGCAGGGGGTCTTCTCGCAGGGCGTGGCCGGTGGTGCTGTCGACGTGGGCGGGGACCGTGCCGTCGTGGCGGTCGCCGGTGGTGACGGTGCCGGTCGGCTCGAACATGAGGATCGCGCCGCCCGGGGACGACGGGCGGTGCTCGACGCCGCGCGGCACGACGAACGTGTCGCCCTTGTGCAGCCGCACGACCCGCTCGCCGTGCTCGTCGCGGACGGCGACGTCGAACTGCCCGTCGAGCACCAGGAAGAACTCGTCCGTGTGCTCGTGCACGTGCCAGACGTGCTCGCCGAGGGTGTGCGCGATCCGCACGTCGTAGTCGTTGACCCGGGCGACGATCCGCGGGCTGTAGACGTCGTCGAAGGAGGCGAGGGCATCGGTGAGGTTCACGGGCTGCATGCCTCCCATGGTCCTCGCCCCGTCTTGTACGTTCCTTACTGCGCCTGCTGGGCCGCGATCTGGATCAGGTTGCCGCACGTGTCGTCGAACGTGGCGACGGTGACCGGGCCCATCTCCGTCGGCTCCTGGGTGAAGACGACGCCGAGGGCGCGCATCCGCTCGTACTCCTTGTGCACGTCCTCGACGGCGAACGACGTGAACGGGATGCCGTCCTCGTTGAGCGCCGCCCGGAACGGGGCGACGGCCGGGTGGTTCGCCGGCTCGAGGAGCAGCTCGGTGCCGTCGGGGCGCTCCGGCGACACCACGGTCAGCCAGCTGAACTCCCCCATCGGCACGTCGTGCTTCTTCACGAAGCCGAGCACCTCGGTGTAGAACTTCAGCGCCTTGGCCTGGTCGTCGACGAACACGCTCGCCAGGTTGATGATCATGTTTGCTCCGGCTCTCTCGGGATCAGCCACCGCTCGACGATCTCCCGCAGCGGGCGCGTGTCGAGGTGGTGGTACTTGTACCGCCCCTCCCGGCGCGCCACGACCAGCCCGGCCACCTCCAGGAGCTCCAGATGCTGGGAGATCGCCTGGCGCGACGAGCTGATGTGGTGCTTCATGGTGAGGCGGCCGCAGAGTTCGAACAGTGTCTGCCCGTCGCGGTCGGTCAGCTCGTCGACGATCGCGCGGCGGGTCGGATCGGCGAGCGCCTTGAAGACGTCGCCACTCATCTCGCTCATGACCCACTCATAATAGGCAAGCAGCTACTTGCATATCAAGCCTCACAGCACCGTCGGTGCCGTGATCGTGAACCGCGCCTCGACCTCCGCCCGCACCCGCTGCCGCTGCGGATCCAGTTCGAGCGGCGCCGGTCCGCCGTACGACGCCCGCTTCATCGCCCCGGCGTCGTACGCCTGGAACTGCGCGAACGACTCCGAGCCGCGGCTCAGCCCCGGGTCGGACAGCTCGAGGAGGTCGACGACCTGCGCCCCGAGCGCGTCGGCGTACTCCTTGCCCCGGACGATCGCATCGGCGACCGCGTCCCGCCGCACCTCCTTGAACACCGGACTGTCGGGCCGCAGCGACCACACCGGCCCGTGCACGTGCGTCTGGTCCTGGTTCGCGACGGTCAGCAGCATCTCCCCCAGCGCCGCGAAGTCCCTCACCACCACCGTGGTCGACACGCTGCCGGAGTACGCGGTGACCCGCTCACCCTTCTTGCCCATCTCCGGGTGCACGTGCAGCCCGCTGGTCTCCCGCCGCTCGATCCCGTCGCCATACCGGTCGAACAGCCCCCGCAACGCCTCGACCCGCTCCCGCAGCCGCGTCAGCGTCGCCTCCCGATCCTTGTCCCGCGCGACCACCGTCACCGTGAACTCGGCCAACTCGGGGTCGACCTCACGCACCGCTTCACCACGCACCGCAACCACCGTCATCCCGCGAGCCTAACCACCACCCCCAACACCATCAGCCCAAACCAGCGCCCCATGATCCCGTGCGATTCCGGCAGCCAGAGCCGCCAGAACGACTCGGGATCATGAACTAGCGACGCGCTGCGCGGGTGCCGGCGCGGCGCGGGATGCCAAGGGCCAATCTCCCAGAGCCCGCCCTTTCCGTCATCCTCCCTGGTGAAGCGCCGGGTGACCCGGCGCAGGGATTGCCCCGCCAGCCGGCCCCGCTTCGCCCCGCGCGCGGGCACGGGCCGCCAGTCGTCAGGCGGGCCAGTCGTCGAGGACGTAGCGGCGGATGAGGGCCGCGTGGGACAGCGGCGTCGACAGGTCCGTCACGTCGCCGTTGGTCGTGTAGTCGAGCAGCACGACCTCGCCGCCCTCCGCGAGCCGCCGCAGCTCCTCGACCTGCTCGGCCGCCCGGTGCTCCAGCACCCAGCGATACACCGGTAAGTAGATCTGGCGGCGGGCCGTCTCGTAGTCCAGCAGCGCGTCACCCGTCAGGCCGCGCCGGTGCCCGTGGACCTGGCCGAACCGGCGGACCGTCCGCTTCAGCCCGGTCATGCCCGTCGCCGTGAGCTTCGCCGGGTCGACGTCGGCGGTGTCGAACACCTTCAGCGCCTGCCAGATGCCCTCGACCGACGCCCCGTCCGTCCCCGGGCTGAACGGCACCGGAATGCCGCCGTGCGGATAGAACGGGCTGAGCCGCACCCACGGCTGCGGCCCCCGCGACGTCACGTCCAGCACCGTCGCTCCCGGGAACGCCGCCGCCAGCGAGGCCGCGCCCCGCCGCCTGCTCGCCACATGCACCGCCATGGAAACACCCCTCCCCGTCACACGCATCATGCCCCCCGGGTACGACAATTCTGGGATGGATGATCCGTACGACCTGGCCAGGTTCGTGGTCGCGCAGGAGGACAGCTACGACGACGCGCTCGACGAGCTGCGCCGGGGGCGCAAGCGCAGCCACTGGATGTGGTTCGTGTTCCCGCAGGTGGCGGGGCTGGGGTCGAGCCACATGGCGCAGCGCTTCGCGATCTCGTCGCTGGACGAGGCGCGCGCGTACCTGCAGCACCCGGTCCTCGGTCCGCGCCTGCACGAGTGCGCCGAGGCGATGCTCGGTAACACGGAGGCGACCGCGCGGCAGGTCCTCGGTGACATCGACGCGATGAAGCTGCGCTCGTCGATGACCCTGTTCCAGCTCGCCGCGCCGGAGGACAACGTCTTCGCCCGGGTCGTCGACCGCTTCTTCGACGGCGCCCCCGACGCCGAGACGATCCGCCGGGTCTGAGTCAGGCGGGGCGTTCGAAGGGCAGCGGCATGCCGGCGGCGTCCAGGACGCGGACGTACCCGTCGACGATGGCCGCGAGGTGGTTCGCGGCGTAGGACAGCTCCTCCTCCGCGGCGGCGGTGTCGCCGGAGCGCAGCAGGTCCAGGGCGCGCTGCACCTCGCCGGTGAGGACGGACAGCGAGTCACCCTGCACCAGGACGCCGGGGTGGCGGCGGCCGGGCAGTCGTAACACCGCGTAGTTGTGCTGACCCGTCATCATCTCGACCTCGACCCGCGCCACCTCCCGATGGTACGGCCGGCGCACGCCGGAGCAGGGTCGAGGCACTGGCACGTTTCCGGGATTTGTCCGCGTACGGAGTTGCCTACCTTCAATTCCAACAGCACACAGACTTTCCAGGGAGCACACGATGAGCGACTACGACTTCGGCCACGTCGAGACCGGCGAGAACCACGAGGCGCTGGACCAGCTGCACCAGGTCGACGCCAGCGAGCAGAACTACGACTCACAGTTCGGCGTGTACGAGCAGGACCACGCCTCCGCCGAGAGCACCAGCTTCGACCAGGGCCACCACATGTCCTACACCACCCCGGCCGGCGCGCAGTACGAGGAGTCGGACTACACCTCCTACGACCACAGCGCGGCCGAGACGGACCACGTGTTCGCCGCGGAGGGCTCCGAGTCGGCGTCCTCGAGCGAGTTCCACGAGCTCGAGGCCCTGCAGGCCCGCCTGGACAGCGCGTTCGCCTCGTCGACCCAGATCAGCGGCGTCTCGGCGTAACAGCAAGCGAAGCCCCTGGCGTGAGGCCGGCCACCACCACGGTGACCGGCCTTCGCCATGCCCGCGCTTAGGAGGCGCGGCCGGCGGGTATCGCTGACCCATGGCGCAGTATGAGGTCAACGAGGACGCGGTGGCGTACGCGCGGAAGCTGATCGACGCGCGGCAGTACGTGCTGGACAGCGACTGGGGCGCGGCGCAGCCCAAGGCGGCCGACGACAACGCGTTCCTGGAGAAGCACACGTGGGACGAGTACGCGCGGTGGCATCTCGGGCTGACCGTCGGCCCCGGTGAGGAGACGAAGGCGCGCTACGCGTTCGCCTACGGGGACCTGCGGCGGCTGCACCGCACCGGCCTGATCGCCTGCGTGTACCGGGCGTCGGAGTGGCGGCACAAGGAGGTCGAGCTGGCCGCGCACGACCTCCTCCAGTACCTCGACGAGAAGACCGCCAGGTAGCGCGGAGCTACGGCAGGCGGACGAACGCCACCACGTTCTCCGTGCGCGGCAGCGCCTGCAGGTGCACGGAGACGCCCGTGTGGCCGGCGTTCACGACCTGGTTTTCGCCGATGTACAGCATCACGTGGCCGCCGTTGTTGGTGAAGACGAGGTCGCCCGGTTCCAGGGCTTCCCGGGTCACCCGCTGTCCGACTTTGATCTGGTCGTACGTGATGCGCGGCAGCTGCACACCGGCGGCCTGCCAGGCTCGCATGACCAGCCCGGAGCAGTCGAAGGTCTCAGGTCCCGCGGTCGCGAACTTGTACGGCTTGCCGACCTGTGCCTTGGCGTAGGCGATCGCGGTGGCGGCGCGGGCGGCCCGGGTGGAGCCGGTGATCGTCAGCGTCTGACCGATCCTGATCAGAGTCGAGGTGCCGAGGTTGTTGAGCCGCTGCAGGTCGGCGACCGTGGTCCCGTTGCGCCGTGCCAACCCCCATAGCGTGTCTCCCGCCTGTACGACCACCGTCTGCGCGACGGGTTGGGCGGGAGCCGGCGCCGCGTGCGCGACCGCCGCCGGGGCAAGGGCAGCTACGGCCGTGGTGAGGACGGCTGATGCCTTGAGCCAGGGTGCATCCATGCAACGGAACATAACGAGCAATACTCGGAAATGTCCCTCATATCCGAATATTCGCATCAGCGGGCGGGCGGCCGCGTTCGAAGCGGTGGAACGCCGCCCAGCACACCGCGAGCACCACCGCGAACGCCGGTAGCCACAGGATCCGCGCCACCATCCACCCGGGCGTGTCGGGGATCGTGTGCAGGCCGGGGCGGGTACCGTCGACCAGCAGCGACACCGCGATCATCGCCGTCTGATGCCACAGGAACACCGTCATCGCCGACAGGTTCAGCAGCGCGACGCAGGCCCACGCGACCGGCCGGCGCAGCAGCGCCCGGAGCGGCTCGAGCAGCAGCAACGCCAGCCCGCACTGGGCGAGACCGAAGGTGACCGCCGCGAGGGTCGGCGGGTTGAGGTTCGACAGGCCTTCGCCGGGCACCCCGACCATCGACGCGGGGTAGCCGAACCAGCGGATCAGCACCGCCGTCGCCACGGCCCCGCCGGCCAGCAGCGTCCAGCCGGTCCGCCGTACGTCGAGCGCGCCGCGGGACCAGGCCGCACCGAGGCAGAACGGCACCAGCCACCCCGCGGCCAGGTTGACCCAGCCGAGCCACTCGGGTCCGAGCGGCCCGAAGCGCAGCACGTCCACGGCGATCACCACGCTCAGCGGCCACTGCCAGTGCAGCCGCGACACCAGCGGCGCGACGGCGGTCAGCGCGGCGAAGACCAGCAGGAACCACAGCGGCGACAGGACCAGCTTCACCAGCGTGTGCACGGTCCGGTCGGCGGCGCCGGCGGCCAGCATCGCCGCGACGACGACCGCCCACACCCCGAGCAGCGGTGGCACCGGCCGCAGCAGGCGGGTCAGCCGCGCCGCGAGCCACCGGCGGTAGGGCAGCGTCCGCGGCCGGCCGGCGGTGTACCCGCCGACGAGGAAGAACACGGCGAGCGTCTGGAACAGCCAGGACACGGGTGCCAGGTCGGGCATGAACCGCAGCGGGCTGGCGCCGCGCACCACGCCACCGTCGGTGACCAGCGCCGTCACCATCCAGTGGCCGAGCACGACCCCGCCGATCGCGAGGGCGCGCAGCCCGTCGACCGCGCGGTCACGGGTCGGCGGGGTCCTGTCTTCCAAGCGCTGCGCAAGGGCGAGCAAAGCCATGCGGCGACGCTACGGTCGGCACACCCGCACCGTCGTCACGCTGCGGGACTGCATCGCAGTACCACCCCGGTACTACATCGCTGGACGGCGTCCGGTACCAAGGTGGGCATGAATCGTCTCTGGTGGTGGTGCGGCGGGGTCGTCGGCGCGGTCGTCCTGGTGACCGGATACCTGATCGCGACCGACTTCCCTGCCCGGTCCGACGCGCTCGCGGCGCACCAGCCCGGCACGTGTGGGCTGCTGACCGCCGGCGCGAACGCCCCTTACGGTGTGGTCGCCTCCTGCATGATGCTCGGCCGGCGCACCCCGCCGGGCGGCGACCCCGACGGCACCGTGTTCGTCGTGCTGGAGACCGACCGCGGGCCGGTCGCGCTGCGCGTCGAGTACAACGGCGAGGGCGACGCGTACACCGCCGACGCCGTGGAGATCCCGGCCTATCTCGCGCCCGGCATCTCCGGCGACCTCGGCAACCGCATCAAGGACGGCATCAACCAGCGGGGTGGCCTGCGCGCCGAGCCGTGGCGGGTGCACGGCTGAGCACCGGTGCCGGGGCGGGGGCTTGCCGGCCGTGTCGGCCGGGGCCCGAGACCCAGGCCCAAAGACCTAGAGGCCGGCGAGCCCAAGGCCCGAGGCCGCGACCCACCCGCCCGTGCCAGGCTGAACGCATGGAAAAGCAAGCGAGCATGACCAGGCTGCTGCACCCGCACGTCGCACCGCAGGCGGGCGGGGCGCCGCTGGTCATGCCGATCCACCAGACCAGCACCTATGAGCTGCCCCGCACCGACGAGGCCGCGCGGATCGCGGCCGCGGTGGCGCCCACCGGCTACTACACCCGGTATGGCTCGCCCAACGCCCGCGAGGCCGAGGCGATGCTCGCCGACCTCGACGGCGCCGAGGCGGCCCTGCTGGTCGGCAGCGGCATGGCGGCCGTCAGCGCCGCCCTGCTGTCCACAGTGGCCGCCGAGCCCGGTGAGATCCTGGCCCAGAAGAGCCACTACACCGGCACGCTGACGCTGCTGCAGGAGATGCTGCCCGCGTTCGGCAGGCAGGTGCGGCTGGTGCCGCAGGAGGAGCTCGCCGCCGCGGCCGGCAGGCAGACCCGGGTCGTCTACGTCGAGACGCCCAGCAACCCGACGATGACCCTGACCGATCTGCGCGCCGTGCGGGCGGCCGCCCCCGACGCGATCATCATCGCCGACAACACCTTCGCCACGCCGTACAACACCCGGCCCCTCGACTTCGGGGTCGATCTGGTCGTGCAGTCGGCCACGAAGTACCTCAACGGGCACAGCGACGTCACCGCCGGCGTCGTCACCGGGTCGGCCGCCCTGATCGCGAAGGCGTGGGAGACCGCGCGGGTCCTCGGCCCGGTCTGCCATCCGTTCGAGGCGTGGCTGCTCGCCCGGGGGCTCAAGACGTTCCCGCTGCGGATGGCCCGGCACAACGCCAACGGGCTCGCGGTCGCGCGGTTCCTGGCCGGGCATCCGGCGGTGCGGGCAGTGCACCACCCCGGGCTGCCCAGCCATCCGCAGCACGACCTCGCGGTCCGGCAGATGCGCGGGCACGGCGGCATGCTCGCCTTCACCGTGGCGGATGCCGATGCTGCGGTACGGGTGCTGCGCGCGACCAAGTTGTGCCGCAACGCGGTCAGCCTCGGCGGCCCCGAGACCCTCATCACGCACCCGGCGTCGCTCGTGTTCGCGCACCAGAGCGCCGAGGAGCTCGCCGCGTCGGGCGTCGACGCGACGATGCTGCGGCTGTCGGTCGGCCTCGAGGAGCCCGAGGACATCGTCGCCGACCTCGGCGCGGCGCTGTCCACAGTGGACTGATGATCCATCTGGCAAGCGGTGGCAAACGGTTGTCGGCGTGAAGAACGCGCTGCTAGCGTCGGGTTTCATCCCCATTGGAGATGCTCGATTCCACCGCCAAGGAGTTGCCATGAGCATCAGGTCCATGCTGCCCCGTGCCCTGCGAAGTCCGGCGCGGCGCGTCCTCACCGTCGTCCTCGCGGCGACGGTTCTCGCCACCGTCGGAGGGCTCGGCACCGCAGCCGCGGCGGACGATCCGCCGCGCGCCCAGTACCACGAGATGCACGCCAACTGCACCGTCACCCACCGGCTCGGCGACGACCCCATCGTGTTCCCGGGGCTCGCCGGCGCCTCCCACAACCACTCGTTCATCGGCAACCCCGCCACGAACGCCAACTCGACCCCGGCGTCGCTGGTCGGCGGCGCCACCTCCTGCGAGGACCAGGAGGACGCGTCCGGCTACTGGTTCCCGACCCTGCTGCAGAACGGCAACCCCGTGCTGCCCGACAAGCCGACCGTGTACTACAAGTCCGACGTCAAGGACTACCGCACCGTCAAACCGTTCCCGGCGGGCTTCAAGCTGCTCGTCGGCGACGCCCGCACCCCGGACGCGGCGCACTTCACCGGCAACTGGCAGTGCCCGGGGTACAAGGGCAACGAGATCCCCGCGTCCTGCCCGTCGGGCTCGTCGCTCGTCGTCCGCATGACCGCGCCGAGCTGCTGGGACGGCGTGCACCTCGACACCGCCGACCACAAGTCACACATGGCGTGGCCGGTCAGCGGGGTGTGCCCGACCTCGCACCCGGTGCCGCTGCCGATGCTGGAGATCAAGCTGCCGTACAAGCTGCCCGGCGGTAACACGTCGAACCTGGCGTACTCGTCGGGGGCCAGCTACACGTTCCACTACGACTTCATGAACGGGTGGGACGCGGCACGACAGGCGTACCTGGTGACCTACTGCATCAACGGCGGGCGCCAGTGCAACGGCTACGGAGAGGACCCGAAGAATCCCTGACGAAGACGGCCCGGAGGCCCGACCGGCCTCCGGGCCCCATCCGGCACGTGCTGTTTGGCGACTCGGGGAATCCGGTCGCCGTCGTCGCTCGGGGCGGCATGCCCGGCGTCGCTCCGGAGGCCCGGCTCCTCCGCTGACGGCAGGACACTGGCGGGAGCTGAGTGCTTGACTATTTCGGGTTGAGACGAAATAGTCGGGGCGTGACGGAGGACGACGCTGATGAGGTGTTGCGGGCGTTCTCCCA
This sequence comes from Dactylosporangium sp. CA-152071, assembly GCF_050936335.1. NCBI lineage: Bacteria > Bacillati > Actinomycetota > Actinomycetes > Micromonosporales > Micromonosporaceae > Dactylosporangium > Dactylosporangium sp. CA-152071. The sequence continues at coordinate 2,173,091 of NZ_JBNJMZ010000002.1, forward strand.
TCCGGCGCGGCGGGAGATTCTGCGGCACTGCTGGCACGAGCGGCAGTCGGCGGGGGCGCTCACGGCCGCGTCGGGACTCGCCGCGGCCAGCGTGTCGGAGCATCTCAAGGTGCTGCGCAAATGCGGGCTGGTGACGCTGCACAAGGAGGGCACGTTCCGGTGGTACAGCACCGACCGCGCCCGTGTGGCGGACCTCGCCGCCTGGCTGCGTGACTTTCCCAATGCCGTGTTCGAGGAGTTTCAATGACCAGTCCGATCGTCCACTTCGACATCCACGGCGCCGCGCCTGAGAGTGCGCAGCACCGCTTCTACGCCGGCCTCTTCGGCTGGCAGGTCAGCCCGCGCGGGCCCGGGTACGCGCAGGTGAGCACCGGCGAGGGTGGTCTGCGCGGCGCGCTCGTCGACGCCGAGACGCCCTCGGTCACCGTGGGCGTGGCCGTGGCCGACCTCGACGCGGCGGTCGCGCGGGCCGTCGCGCTCGGCGGCGCCGTGACGATGCCGCCGACCGACAACGGCTGGGTCGTCAAGGCGCAGGTCACCGACCCGTCCGGCAACCCGGTGACGCTCATCCAGGACCGGGCTTAGGAGATCGCCGCCACCAGCTTCGGGAACGTGCCCTTCCCCACCTGGATCAGACGGCTCTGCATGTCGCGGACCTGCGCGTCGGTGAGGGCCCTGCCGCCCGTGCTGGCGACCAGCGTGATGGTGTAGACCAGGTTCGAGTCGACGCCGACGAGCGTGAATGTCGGCGCGGCCGGCTGCTGCAGGTCGGCGTAGGTGAACGCCTGCTCCCCCACGCCCGGGACGTCGGTGACGGTGCCGTTGAGCGCGGCGGAGCCCCGCAGCTGCTTGGCGGCGGCGGAGCCGGAGGCCAGGTCCTTGTAGACGGTCGGTATCGCCATCACCGACGCCGTCGTCACCGTGTTGCCCGACTTGTGCATCCGGCTCACCGTGCAGGAGGCGGTCCCGGCGTACGTGTTCAGGTTGCGCGACGGCGTCGGGTCGCCGACGGCTTCCTCGTACTGGCTGGTGATCGGCCCCAGGTCGACGGTGGGGCAGATGTTCTGGGGCAGCTTCGTCATCTGGAACCTGCCCGGCCCGCTCGCCTGCCCGCCCGTCGAGGTGCTGCCCGGCGTGCCGCCGCCGCCCTTGTCGCCGCTCTTGAGCAGCACGTACGCGACCAAGCCGCCGCCGAGGAGCAGCACGACGACGAGGATGAGCCCGAGGCCCACCGCGATCCCGCCGGCCCGGCTGCCGCTGCTGGCCGGCCGCTGGCCCGGCGGCTGCCACCCGGGCGCCGCCGGTGGCAGCGGGGTGGGCGTCGCCGACGGCGGCCCGCCGGGCGTCGCGGACGTGGGCGCGGACGCGTACGGGCTGGCGGACACCGGCATCGGCGCCGGTCGCATGCCGCCGGCGACGGTGGAGTCGGGGAACGCGGCGGCGGGCATCCCGCCCGTGTACGCGCCGGTGTCGTAGATCCCCGTCGTCGGCGGCGAGGTCGGGCGTCCCGGGAACGGCCCCGTCGCGGGCGGACCCGACGTCGGCCCTCCCGGGAACGGCGCCGTCGTCGGCGGACCCGACGTCGGGCGTCCTGGGAACGGGGCTGTCGCGGGCGGACCCGCCGCCGGGCCTGCCGGGAACGGCGCCGCTGAGAACGGGGTGCCGGAGACGGGGACGCCGGTGGTCTGGTGGCCGGGCTGGAACGCGACCGGTGCGGGCGAGGCCGGCGCCGCTCCCGGGAAACCGTGCGCCGGCGAACCCGTAGGCTGCGTCCCCGCCGGCTGGAACGGCTGCTGGCCCGGGCCTGGCCGGTTCGGCGTCGCGGGCAGGCCGGACACCGGGGAGCCCGGGACCGCGCCGGCCGGGCTACCCGTCGCGTGCAGGGCGCCTTCGGCGACGACGAGCTCCGGCTGCTCGGCGACGATCGGCGCGATCCCGATCGACTCGTGCAGCATGGTCGCCACGAGCGGGATCCGGCTCGACCCGCCGACGAGGAACAGCCCCGCGATCGCCGACGCTGGCACGGCCGCCTCGGTCAGCAGCGACCTGGTCATCGAGACCGTCTGGCGCAACACCGGCCGGGCGAGCCCCTCCAGCTGCTCGCGCCCCAGCGGCACCTCCTTGCCGAGCGCAGGCACCATGACGACGGTGCCGCTGGCCCGCGACAGCATCTCCTTCGCCGAGCGCACGTCGTCCCACAGCTGCCGGCGGCCGGCCGCGTCGGACCACAGCGTGCCGTACGTGGCCTCCAGGAACGCGACGACCGTGGCGTCCACGTCGAGCCCGCCGACGTCGTTGAGCCCGTCGGACGCGACCGGCTCGAAGCCGTGCGGCGACCGCCGCAGGACGGTGACGTCGCAGGTGCCGGCGCCCAGGTCGTACACGACGACGCAGGCCCCTACGGGAAGTTCACCGCCGCGGGTGGCGGCCAGGTAGGTCGCCGCCGCGACCGGCTCGCCCACGAGGTCCACGTCGGCGAACCCCACCTGCCGCGCCGCGTCGACCAGCACCGCGCGCCGGCCGGCGCCCCAGTTGGCGGGGTGCGTCAGCGTGACGGCCGTGACGGGCCCGGCGACCCTGGCGGCCTCCGTCGCGACCCGCTGCAGCACCGCCGCCACGAGTTCCCGGACCCCGACCTCCGCGTCGCCGAGCAGCACCCTGGTGTCGTCGACGCGCCGCTTCGGGTTGGGCTCCAGCCGCTCCGGCGCGCTGCGCGCCAGGTGCGCGGCGTCCCGGCCCGTGTGCAGCCTCCCGTCCGGCCCGAGCAGCACCGCCGACGACAGCAACGGCGACCCGTCGAACAGCAACGGCTGCACCCGCCCGTCGGGCCGCCGCAGCATCGCGATCGTCGTGGACGTGCCGAAGTCGACCCCGAGCCGGAAACCTGTCACGGTCGGCGAGCCTAACCGGTCCCACCACCCGGCGGTCGCCGGACTGTCCTCCACCTGACGCAGCGGGACAGTCCCCCACCGGACACCGCGAACCACCCCGCGGGACACGGCGAAAGCTGCCCCGCCCGACACCGCGGAGCCGCCCCACGGGACACGGCGAAAAGCTGCCCCGCCCAACACCGCGGGACCGCCCCACGGGACACCGCGAAAGAACTGCCCCCAAAGGTGCCCCCACCCGACACCGCGGGACCGCCCCACGGCACACCGCGAACAACTGCCCTCCACGGGACATCGCGGAAAACTGCCCCCACCGGACGCCGCGGCACTGTCCCAAGGGACACCGCGAGAACTGCCCTCACCGGATCACCCGAGGTCATGTCCAGGGGCCGCCCTCGATCGCGCTCCTACCAGTCGAGCGTGCCGGGGCCTCCCTTGATCGGGCCGGTGATGTCGCTGGTGAGCCAGCCGCCGTAGAAGTCGCCCGGCTGGGGTGTGACCCGCTCGCCGTCGACCGTGCACTCGTCGAACCTGGACGGGTAGAACGCGAGCATGCCCCGCAGTGCCTCGTATCCGCTCGCCGGCTCCTCATACGACCATGCGCCGCCGGCCACCCCCGCGACGTCCCAGTAGGTGGCGACGCCCTTGAACTCGCAGAACGTCTGGTGCGGCGTCGGCTGGAGGGGCACCGCCACGTCGGCGGGCGGCACGTAGTACACCGGCGGATGCGACGTCTCGAGCACCCTCAGCGCCGCACGCGTGTCCGCGACGATCTGCCCCGCATGCCGGACGACGATGTGCCGCGCCGTCGGCTCGACCCGGGGAGGCCGTGGATAGTCCCACACCGACTCGGTCATACCCCCATCATGCCGCCCGGGTACGACAGAAAACCCGGTAGCGTGCGGGAACGGCGACCGACCGGGCAGCCGACCGGCGGCGATCGGTCGACGCCAAGGCCTTCGACGCCGCCGTGGCGGAGGGCGACGTGGAGCGGTTCACGGGCTGAAGCGTCCGAGCCACGCCGCCACGGTGGAGACGTCGGCGCGGGTGAGGCCGTGCCGGGCGTCGACGGCGTGCAGCAGGGCCGGGGCGGGGTGGTGGGCGGCGACCCAGTCCCGGTCGGCGGCGCCGATCTCGTCGTCGAGCCAGGCGAACGGCCGACCGGCCGCGAAGGCCAAGAGCCCGGGCGTCTTCCAGTGCACCCGGCCCGGCGGGTCCTCGTCGGGGAAGTCCACGACCGGCAGCCGGGGCAGGCCGAGCCGCGGCGCGACGACCTCGTTGGCGTCGTCCATCCAGGTGGTCGCCCAGACCAGCTCGCACGGCAGCGCCGCGAGCCAGGCGCCGTGGGCGGGATCGATGCGGGACAGCAGCGGGTTGCCGCCGCCGGGCGCCGGGGCGGAGCGCGCGCCGACCGCGCCGAACGGGATCAGCGGACCGTCGACGTCGAGGAACAGCACCGGCAGCACCCGCGCAGCGTAGCCGCGTCCCGACCCGGCAGGGCCCGGAGCACACCGGACCTCAGCGGCGGATCGGGTGCAGGCGGATCATGCCCCGGCTGTCGCCGGTGGCGAGCCAGCCGCCGTCGGGGCTGAAGGCGAGGGCCTGGATCGGGGCGCCGGTCGGGCCGGTGGTGGCGATCCGCCGGCGGGTGCGGGCGTCGAGCAGGACGACCCGGCCGGTGGCGTCGCCGGAGGCGATGAGTGCGGCGCGCTGGTCGTACAGGAGCGACGTGATGCGCGCGGTGTGGCCGAGGTCGCCGGCGGTGGCGGTGAGCGTGCCGGCGGCCGGGTCCCACAGCTCGACGACGGCCGCGCCCCCGGTGAACGCGGCGACCGCCAGGGTCTGGCCGTCGGGGCTGAACGCGAGGCGGGTCGCAGGGCTGGTGGTCAGCGCCGCCAGGCGGTGGCGGCCGTCGACGGTGTGGACCTCGACGGTGCGGTCGTGGGCGAACGCGGCCCACCGGCCACCGGGGTCGAGCACGGCGTCGGCGGTCGTGCCGGCGATCGTGCCGCCGGTGAGGTCCGGCTGCTGGTCGAGCGGGCCGAGCTCGGTGCCGGCGGCGAGGTCCCACAGGCGGTAGCTCCCGCCGGCGAAGCCGACCGCGACCGGGGTGCCGCCGCGCTGGTAGGCGATGTCGACGATCCCTGCGGTCGGGCGCGCGGCACCGGTGGTCGCCGGGACCGTCGTCGTCGCTCCGGTCGCGGTTGCCGCGTCGGTACGCCACCTGCGGCCGCACTCGTAGCCGCCGGTCGCGAACGTGGTCCCGTCGGGGCCGAACCGGACCGCGCGGACCGGGTTGGTGTGGCCGGTGAGCGGGCCGCCCCGCTCGGCGTGCCCGGCGACGTCCCAGAGCCGGACGGCCGAGTCGCCGCCGCCGGACAGCAGCGTGGCGCTGTCGGGCGCGAACGCGAGGGCTAGGATCGCGCCGCCGTGGCCGGGCAGTTCGGTGGCGGCCCCGAGCCCTACCGCGGGGGCGGGACCGGCGTGCTGCGGCTCCGGCCGTGGCCGGTCCGGGCCGGGCCACCACGCGGCGACCGCGGCGACCCCCGCGGCGAGGGCGGCGAGGGCCGCCCACACGCCGCCGCGGCGCACCCAGTCCGCGACCGTGCGCGCCGGCCGGGTGGCCGGGGCGACGGGGTCGATCACCGGTTCGCTCTCCCAGGCGGGCTCCGCCAGCGGCAGCGGCTCGAACACCGCCCCGTCGATCGGCAGGCGCGGCTCCGGCAGCACGGCGGTCGCGGGCTCCGGCAGCACGAGCCCCGGCGGCAGCGCGTCGAACGGCGCGGTCGGCGGCACGTCGAGGGGCACGCTCGGCTGCCGCTGGCCGGGAATGTGCGGGTCCAGAGGCTGGTCCGTGTGCGGGTCCTCGGGAGATGGCGCGTGCAGGCTGCCGGCGGCGACCACGAGCTCCGGATGGTCCAGGATGCTCGGCGCGATGCGGGTCGCCCGGTGCAGCAGCGTCGCCGCGAGCGGCACCCGCGAGCCGCCGCCGACGAGGAACAGCCCGGCGACCTCGCCGGTGTCGATGCCGGCGGCGCCGAGGGTCCGCAGCGTCACCTCGACGGTCCGCCGCAGGTACGGCAGCGCGACCGCCTCGAACTCCTCCCTGGTCACGTGGATCGTCGCGGCCGCGACCGGGATCCGCAGGTCGCCGGTCGCGTGCCGGGACAGCTGCTCCTTGACCGCCCGCGCGCCGTGCCACAGCTGGTGGCGGGCCTCCTGGTCCGGCTGGGTCTGCGGCCGGTCCAGCCGCTGCCACACCGCGGGCCCCGCGGTCTCCCGGGCCAGGCCGACGACGGCCGCGTCGAGGTCGAGCCCGCCGACGTCCGCGATCCCGGCCGACATGACGACCTCGAAGCCGCCGCCGGTCGCCCGGACCGCGCTGACGTCGAACGTGCCGGCGCCCAGGTCGTAGACGACCAGGCACCGTCCCGGCGGGAGCTCCTGCCGCAGGGTCCCGGTGAGGTACGCGGCGGCCGCCACCGGCTCCGGCACGAACCGGACGGCGCCGAGGCCGGCCCGATCCGCGCTCTCGGCGAGGACGGCGAGGCGGGTCTGTCCCCAGGTCGCCGGGTGGGTCAGCACCACGGTCGGCGGCGGCACGCCGGTGGACCGTTCGGCCTCCACGGCGACCCGGCGCAGGACGGCGGCGACGAGGTCGACGACGGTCACCTCCCGCTCGCCGAGCAGCACGGTCCGCTCGTCGACGCGGCGCTTCGGGTTGGGCTCGTACGCGGCGGGGAACGCGACCGCCGCCCGCTCCGCGTCCGCGCCGGTCAGCAGGTCGCCGCCGGGTGGGGCGAACACGGCCGAGGACAGCAGCGGGCTCGCGTCGAACAGCAGCGGCCGGGCGACCCCGTCGGCGCCGGCGAGCATGGCGACGGTGGTGGAGGTGCCGAAGTCGATGCCGAGCCCTGCCGCGCCGTCCGTCACCACCCGATGACCTTACGAAGTCATGGCTGTTCAGCGGTACACACGAACGAGGTACCCTGCGGGCCGGCCTGGCGAGCCGCTACGCTCTGCGTCTTGTCGCTCCCCCGCCGACAGCGAGGAGGCACGTCTTGGACGAACAGCTGCGCCCGCCGGCCGCGCCGTACGCGGCGCCCTTCGTGCCCAGCCCTTCGTCGGGCTCGCCGTCGGGCGCCTCGTCGGACCTGGAAACGCCCAGCGGGGTCCGGGGGGACCGGCTCGCCCAGGCCGCGGCGCAGGCCGGGCAGGCCGCTCAGGTCGCCGCCCAGGCGGCGCAGGCCGCGCAGGCCGCGGCGCAGGCGGCCGCCGTCCGGGTCGCCGGCGCCGCCGGGACCGCGACCCGGCACACCGTCGCCGGCGCCAAGCGGGCCGCGAGCAGCGTCGGCCGGTTCTTCATCGGCATCGGCTTCTTCTGGCGCGGGCTCGCGCTCTTCGTCCGCAGCCCCCGGCTGTGGCTGTGGGCGCTGCTGCCGGTCGCGCTGACCGCGGTCTGCCTCCTCGGCGTCGAGAAGGGCGTCTCGATGGTGATCAACGCCGCCGTCGACTGGCTGCTCGGGTTCGTCGCGAGCTGGCCGTCGGCGCTGCGCTGGGCCCTCGGCTGGGTCATGCGGTGGGTGGCCGAGACCGCGTTCCACCTGCTCATCACGGCGCTGACGGTGCCGGTGACGATGTTCTTCGGCGCGTTCTTCCTGCCGTTCATGACCCGCAGCGTGGTCGCTCTGACCGGCGGCGGCGTCACCCCGCCGTCCTGGTGGCGGGCGTCGCTGGTGTGCCTGCGCCAGACCGCCGTCGTGACGGTGGTCCTGCACGTCGGCTGGCTGGTCTTCCTGCCGTTGCTGCTGCTGCCCGGCTTCAACATCGCCGTCGCGTTCGGGGTCGGGCTGTTCTTCAACGGCTTCCTCGTCGGGGTCCTGGTGCTCGCCGTGTCGCTGCACCACCACGGCGTCCACGGCGCGAAGCAGCACCTGCGGTTCGCGTGGCGGCACCGCTCCTACGTCACCGGCTTCGGCATGATGAGCGTGATCGCGCTGATCCTGCCCGTGCTGTCGCTGCGGTTCCTCGTGATCGTGCCGATCCCCGAGATCTTCGCCGCGCCCGGCGCCGTGCTGTACCTGGTCACGGCGCCCGCGGTACTGGTCGGCGCGGTCCTGCTGCACCGCCGGATCCTGGCTTCCGCGACGCCCCCGCAGTGGGTCGATCCGGGCCTGCGGTACGGTCAGCGCCATGTCGGCAGTGGCCACCTTCAACTCCCTCAAGGCAGCTTCGGTCCCTGAGTTCACCCGCGATCCCGCGGCCGTGCTGGAGAAGCTCGGCACGCCGCTGCGCGTGTCCTTCGACTGGTCGGCCTACGTGATCCTGCCGGTGCTGGAGCTGCTCGGCGACCGCGGCATCACCCTGCACACGTCCGAGCACGAGCAGCTGCTCCACGACGTGCCCGAGGACGACGACAAGTTCACCGTCCTGCTGACCCCGCGGCACCGCACCTTCCTGCCGCGCCTCGACCCCGACGCCTTCGGCGACGCGGAGTTCCGCGACCGGTTCGCCGAGGACCGCATCGACATCGACCCCGCCGACGCGGGCGCCGCCGGGCGCGACGTCATCATCCTGCTCCACGACTGCGTCGCGGACGTCGCCGACGACGAGGTCATGGTCATCCGCATCGGCTGAGGTTCGTTCACCAGTACCGCAGCGCGTAGACGACCGTCAGCACGGACCCGCAGGCGATCACGGCCGCCCGCACCGCGCCGGCCCGCATGACTCCGGCGGCGCGCCCGCCGAGCCATCCGCCCGCCAGCGCGCCGGCCAGCATCGCCGTGGTCTCCGGCCACGCGACGATGCCCGTACCGGCGAAGACCACCACCGCCGTGAGGCTCGCCGCCGAGGCGAGGACGTTCTTGCGGGCGTTGACCCGCCGCGCGTCGGCGCCGGCCCCCATCGTGAGCAGCGCGCTGAGGATGACACCGAGGCCCGCGCCGAAGAAGCCGCCGTAGACGCACGCCACCCACAACGACAGGCGGCCCGCCTCCCCGCGCAAGCGCAGGCGGGGTGCGGCGGCGAACAGGACGGTGCCGGCGGCGACGAGGACGGGCACCGCCGCCTGGAACTGCCGGGCGGGCAGGACCAGCAGCAGCAGCGACCCGGCCGCGCCACCGGCGACCGCGACGGCGACCTCACCCCGGAGCCGGCGGTCGGCGGCGGGGCGGCTGTCCCGGTCGGCGACGGCGGCGGCGAGATGGCTGGGCGAGAGCGCCACGGCGTTGGACGCGTTCGCCACGACCGGCGGCAGGCCGGCCGCCATGAGCGCCGGGAAGGTCAGCAGCGTCGCCCCACCGGCCAGCGCGTTGACGACGCCACCCAGCAGTCCCGCCCCCAGCAGCACGATCAGCTCCATGCCGCCGATCCTGGCCGCTTCGTCACCGGCTGTCTGGAACGAAAGTGCGGTAGCGCCCCGGCGTCGTGCCGAACACGGCGCGGAACTGCCGGCCCAGGTGGCTCTGGTCGGCGAACCCGGACCGGGCCGCCGCCTCGGCCGGCGCCATCCCCGCCCGGAGCAGCCGCCGCGCGACGTTCAGCCGGGCTACCACGCGGAACGCGTGCGGCGTCATCCCGGTCTCGCGGGCGAACCGGCGGATCACGGCCTCCCGGGACAGCGTGAACCGCGCGGCGAGCGTCCGCAGGTCGGCGTCCGTGCCCATGACGGCCGCCGCGAGCGCGGTCGGCCGGGCTCTGCGGCTCGGGACCGGCGCCACCGCCGACACCACTGCCAGCACCGCGCGCAGCGCCGCCGCCATCCCCGGTGGCGGCAGCCGCTCGACGCCGGGCGGCACCGGCACGACCACCGGCGCGGCGCCCTCGAACACGCCGGCCGGCAGGTACACGTTGACGCTGTCGTCCCCCGCGGCCATCGGGGCTGCGGCGTGCGCCAGGTACGCCGGGATGACGATCGCGTGCCCGGCCTCCGCCTCGACGGGGCCGGCGGGACCGCCGAACGCCCGCCGCCCCGACGTGACCACCGTGACCTGCACGGCGTCGTGGAAGTGCGCCCCGATCAGCAGCGGCCCGGCCCCGATCGTGCGCGCGACCTCGACGTCCCCGACGCTGCTGTACCGCCACTGCCGCACCGCGCCACCCTACTTGTCGAAACGGCCGGACCGGCTCCGTCCCAGGGGGACGCACGACACCGACGAAGGAGCCACCACCATGCACCCCGCCGAGATCACCGAGATCCTGAACCGGCCGATCAGCCAGGAGCTGCTGGCCCGCGACCTGTGCCGCCTCGCCTACGTCGCCAAGGACGGCACGCCGCGCAGCATCCCGATCGCGTTCACCTGGAACGGCTCGGAGATCGTCATGTGCACCTCGACGAACGCCCCGAAGCTCCACGCGCTGCGCGCCAACCCGATGGTCGCCCTGACCGTCGACACCGAGGTCCACCCGCCGAGGATCCTGCTCGTGCGCGGGCGGACGGAGCTGGACGTCGTCGACGGCATCCCGGACGAGTACCTGCAGATGAACGGCAGCTACGCGATGACGCCCGAGCAGCGCGTCGAGTGGGAGGCCGAGGTCCGCTCCCTCTACGACGGCATGGTCCGCATCGTCGTCACCCCGACCTGGGCGAAGCTCATCGACTTCGAAACCACCCTGCCGTCCGCCGTCGAGGAGCTGGTCCGCCGGCGCGAGGCTACGCGAGCCGCCGCAGAAACGAGCGCAGCGCGGTGAGCCAGGCGCCGGGCTGGTCGAGGTGGACGTCGTGGCCGGCGTCCGGGACGACGACGTGGTCGACGCCGGGGCGCAGGGCCAGCATCCGCTCCACCTCGCCCTCGGGGCCGGTGCCGGCCGCGCCGCGGACCAGCAGGGTCGGGGCGGTGACGGCGGCCCAGTCGTCCCAGCGGGCCTCGCCGGCGACGCCCCTGATCGCGGCGGTCATCACCGCGCCGTCGAAGCGGGGCCAGAAGGCGCCGTCGCGTTCTTCGAGGTCAGCGGCCCAGGCGGCGGCGAGGGAGCGGCCGCCGAGGAACTCGACCGCGGCCTGCCTGGTCGGGAACGGCACCGGCCACGACGCGAACCACGCCTCCAGGCGGCTCGGATAGTCGCCGTCGTCGCCGCCGACGCCGCCCTCCAGCATCAGCAGGCCGCGGACCCGGTCGGGGTGCCACGCCGCGACGAGCATCGCGGTGTGCGCGCCCATCGACTGGCCGACCAGCACGGCCGGGCCCTGAGCGAAGGCGTCGAGGACCGCGAGGACGTCGTCGACGTAGGCACGGCGGGACACGTCGGCGGGGTGGCGGGTCGCGTGCCCGTGGCCGCGCTGGTCCGGGACGATCACCGTGTACGAGTCGAGGAGCCCGAGCGCGGTCGGCTCCAGCTCGGCGGCGCTGCCGGCCAGGCCGTGCAGCAGGACCACCGGTGGACCGTCGCCGCCGGCGAGGGCGGACAGGGTCACGTCGGCGCGGGGCACGGTCACGCGTCGTAGAGCGGACATCGTGATCATCGTAGGCTCTCATGGTGACTGCATCCATCGAAGGGTTCCTCGGCGCGGCGGAGCGGCTCGGCGTGCACAGCTTCGTGCTGCTGCGCGGCGGCCGGACGGTCGCGGAGGGCGCGTGGCACCCGTACGAGATCGACCAGCCGCAGACCCTCTACTCGCTGAGCAAGAGCTTCACGTCGGCGGCCGTCGGCCTGGCCGTCGACGACGGGCTGCTGTCCGTCGACGACCTGGTCGAGGACCACCTCCCGGGCGGGGACCTGCGCGGCATGCGGGTGCGGCACCTGCTCACGATGACCACCGGGCACGACAGCGAGTCGGGTGACTCGATGGCCGCGGACCCCGACGACGACTGGGTCCGCGGGTTCCTGCGCCACCCGGTCGTGCACGAGCCCGGCACCCGGTTCGTCTACAACAGCGGCGCCACGTATGCGCTGTCGGCCATCCTGCAGCGGCGCACCGGCGAGACCGTGCTGGACTACCTGCGCCCGCGGCTCTTCGAGCCGCTCGGCTTCGGGCCCGCCACCTGGGAGACCTGCCCGCGCGGGATCGTCACCGGCGGCTGGGGGCTGACGCTGCGCACCCGCGACCTGGCGGCGTTCGGGCAGCTGTGCCTGCAGCGCGGCCGCTGGCAGGATCGCCAGCTCGTGCCGGCCGAGTGGATCGACGCGGCCACCGCCGAGCAGGTCCCCAACGTGGACCCGACCGGCTCGCAGGAGTCCCTCGACTGGCAGCAGGGTTACGGCTTCCAGTTCTGGCGGTGCCGGCACGACGCGTACCGGGGCGACGGCGCGTTCGGGCAGTTCATCGTGGTCTCGCCGCGGCTGGACACGGTCGTCGCGGTCACCTCCGGCACCACCGACATGCAGGCCGTGCTCGACGCCGTCTTCGCGCACCTGATGGAGGCGCCCGCCGCGGACCTGCCGCCCCTGGCGCTGCCCGCGCTCACCGGCACCGCCGAGCCGCGCGCGGACATTCCGGGCCGCTTCCACACCGCCGACCCACCCGCACCGCCCCGCCGTCACCATCGTCCGGAGATCGACCAGCCTTCCCGGATTGTCGGTTTCGCCGTTGTACGAGCGGCGAACGGCTGGCTCGCGGAGCTGCACGACGAGCACGGCGTCCACCGGTTCGCGTGCGAGCCCGGCCGCTGGACCTCGTCGACCATGACCACCTCGGACGGCGTGGTCAACCCGATCGCCACCACGGGTGCCTGGCTCGGGCCCACCACGTTCGAGCTGCGGGTCTGCCACACCGGGGATCCGGCGACCCGCTCGTACACCGTGGAATTCGACGACACGGGCGCCACCATCGCCCCAGTGGACTCGGTCGGCTTCGAGTTCACCGAGCACCCGGTGGTGCGCGCCAGGTCGTGAAGGTCCCGGAAAAGTGCCAGGTGGCTCCGATGCGGGGGCGGCGCGATCGTTGATCCGTCAGGGTCAAGTGCAACCGAAAGCGCCGCCCCTTCGCGTCGTCCCCTGAGGAGCCGTCATGCGCCGCCTTGCCGTCACCGCCGCCACCGCCCTGCTGACCGCCGCGACCCTGACGGGGTGCGGCGTCCTCGACAAGGCCACCGACACCCCGACCCCCACCGGCGGCGCGGCCGCCGCCGCGTCGAGCGCCCCCACCCCCACCAAGTCGGCCGCCGCCGTCAACCTGCCCGACATCTGCACCCTGCTGACGAAGGCCGACGTCAACCGGCTCACCGGCCAGCGGGTCACGCTCATGACCAACGAGGGCGGCGCCACCTCCGGCGCCCGCTACTGCCAGTGGCAGCTCAGCTCCGGCCAGCTCGACGTGACCGTCAACATCGAGACCCGCGACCAGTTCGACGTGCAGAACAAGGACGCCAAGCAGGTCGACGGCATCGGCGAGGCCGCCTACTCCCTCGCCGGCCACCTGTACGTCTACGCCGACGGCAAGGTCGTCGACGTCTACGCCACCTCCGCCTCGACCGACGCCGCCAACCTCAAGGTCGAGCAGCGCACCGCCGAGGCCGTCCTGCCGAAGCTGGCCTGATCCCCGGCCCCCACCGGTCAGTCGGTGGGGGTCAGGCCGGTCGAGGCGCGGAACGAGCCGTCCATCTCGAACGGCACCGACTCGTGCTCGTGCGTCACCAGCCAGCGCCCGTCGATGCGGCGCAGCCCCAGCGTCACCCGGAACCACAGGCTGAAACTCTCGGTCGAGCCGCGTGGCACGGCGGTCAGGCAGTCGAGGCTGGTCGCGAACGCCACGTCGCCGTCCGTGGTGATCTCCAGCCGGGTGACCTCGCGGCGCGGCGGCGCCTCGAAGGTGGCCATCCAGGCCTCCACCACGGCCGGGTCGCGGCCGTCGCCGGGCTGGCGCAGGGGCGGGGCCAGGCTGAACTCGACGTAGCCGGGCGCGTAGTGCGACAGGATGGCCTTGGCGTCACCTGTCCGCAGCAGCGCGGCCTTGCCCTCGATGACTTCCCGGATCTCGTCCATGACGGGTCCTACCTTTCTCTCTTTCCCGGGATGTCGAAGCCGGGCCGGCCGGTTTCGACATCCCGGTGAGAGCGAAGGGGAGAAACCATGAAGTACATGATCCTGATCCAGTCGAACCCGCAGTCCCTCGCGGTCTGGGAGACGCTGACCGACCAGCAGCGGACCGACCTCGGCCTCGGTCACCTGCGGCTGACCGAGGAGATGCGCGAGGCCGGCGTGCTGGTGGTCAGCGAAGGGCTGGGCGACCCGGCCCTCGCCACCCAGGTCTCGGTGCGCGACGGCAGGACGATCACCTCCGACGGCCCGTACGCCGAGGTCAAGGAGCACCTGGCCGGCTTCTACCTGATCGACGTCGCGGACCTCGACGAGGCGGTCGCGTGGGCCGCGAAGGCGCCGGACGCCGCGTACACCCGCGTCGAGGTGCGCCCGGTCCTCGACATGAGCGAATGGGAGCTGTGACCGGGCTGCCGGACCTGTTACGCGAATGCGCGCCGCAGGTCCTGGCCGCCGTGGTGCGCCGCTACGGCGACTTCGAGGCCTGCGAGGACGCGGTGCAGGAGGCGCTGATCGCGGCCGCCGGGCAGTGGCCGGAGACCGGCGTGCCGGAGCATCCGCGAAACTGGCTGATCACCGTGGCGAGCCGCCGGCGGGTGGAGCTGCTGCGCAACGAGACGGCCCGCCGGCGCCGCGAGGATGCGGTCCAGCACGAGCCCGAGCCGCAGGTCCGCGGCGACGACGAGCTGGCGTTGCTGCTGCTCTGCTGCCATCCCGCGCTCAGCGTGCCGGCGCAGGTCACGCTCACCCTGCGGGCGGTCGGCGGGCTCAGCACCGCGGAGATCGCCCGGGCGCTGCTGCTGCCGGAGGCCACCGTCGGCCAGCGGATCAGCCGGGCCAAGCAGCGGATCCGCGACACCGGCACCCGGTTCGAGCTGCCCGAGCCGGGCGAGCTCGGCGAGCGCCTCACCGCGGTCCGTCACGTGCTCTACCTGATCTTCAACGAGGGCTACACCGCCAGCTCCGGTGACGCCCTGAACCGGGTCGAGCTGACCCGGGAGGCGGTCCGGCTGACCCGGCAGCTGCACCGGCGCCTGCCGGACGACGGCGAGGTGGCCGGGCTGCTCGCGTTGATGCTGCTCACCGACGCGCGCCGGCCTGCGCGGACCGGACCGGACGGCACCCTGGTCCCGCTCGCCGAGCAGGACCGGCGCCGCTGGGACGCGGCCGCGATCGCCGAGGGCGTCGCGATCATCACCCGCACGCTGGCGAGGGCCCCGATCGGCCCGTTTCAGCTGCAGGCCGCGATCGCGGCGGTGCACGACGAGGCGGCGCGGGCCGAGGAGACCGACTGGCCGCAGATCGTCGCCCTGTACGGGCTGCTGCACGTCCTCGCCCCGAGCCCGATGGTCACGCTGAACCGGATCGTGGCGCTCGCCATGGTCGACGGCCCGGCGGCCGGGCTCGCCGCGCTGGACCGGGTCGCCGGGGATCCGGTGCTGGCCCGGCACCACCGGACGGTGGCGGTGCGGGCCCACCTGCTGGACCTGGCCGGCGACCGGGCCGGGGCGCGGGAGCAGTACCGGCTGGCGGCGCGGCGCACGCTCAGCCGCCCCGAGCAGCGCTACCTGGAGTCGCGGGCCGCCCGGCTCCCCTTCGGCTGACGGCCGTCAGCGGCCCGGGCGCTGCCAGAAGTCGTCGGGCAGGGCGGCGGTCTCGGCGCCGGAGCGTTCCAGGTCGGCGGCCCAGGGAAGCATCGCCTGGAAGGGCGGGGCGCCGGTGGCGGCGAGCTCGCGGATCACCGCGACGTTGCGGGCGACGCGGTTGAGGATCGCGCTGCGGATCGGGGAACGGTCGGCGGGGTACCCGTACGCGTCGAGAAGCAGGTGGAAGCGGTGGCGGCGGTCGGGTGGCGTGGGGAAGCCGACCTCTTCGGTGAGGTCCGCCGGGAACAGGGGGACCCAGGTCAAAGCGGAGAAGGCGAGGTCGTCCTCGGCCTGGCAAGGGCTGGCGGTGTCCCAGTCGACGAACCCCGCCAGGGTGTCGCCGGACCAGACGACATTCCACGGCGACGCGTCCAGGTGGCCGATCAGGAGGTCCGGCTGCCAGGGGCGGCCGGTGAACCAGACGGCGTCGGCGGGCGGGCGGAACGCCGCCGTCACCGCGTGCAGCTGCCGGAGCCACCCGCCCACCTGGCGGAGGGCTTCGTCGGAGCGCAGCCAGGCCGGCCACGGGCGGGGGTCGCCCAGGGTCTCGCCGGGCAGGAACGTCAGGCGTTCGCGGCCCTGGTCGTCGAGGCCGAGGGTGCGTGGCGCACCGGCGAAGCCCGCGTCCTCCAGATGCCGCAGCACCGTCTGTACGGTCGCCGTCCATGGCTGGGCGGGGCGGCGGACCTCGTCGCCGACGCGGACGGCGCCGAAGCTGCGCCCGCCGGGGAGCCGGTGTTCGGTCATCCGCCCGTTCTACCGCGCCCGGGACGGCCGCGGCGACCGAATAATCACGGCAGCGGGGTCGCGTGCAGGGTGATCCTGGTGAACGAGCCGACGTGGATGTGGTCGCCGTCGGCGAGCGGGACCGGCTGCTCAGGCTGGATCGGGTCGTCGGCGCCGTTGACGAACGTGCAGTTGGCCGAGCGCAGGTCGACCACCGCCCAGGTGCCGCCGGGCTGGGAGACGAGCAGGGCGTGCAGGTGGGAGACGGCGACGTCCTCGGGCGGGCCGGCGAGGTCGATGTCGGGGTAGCTGCCGCGGGAGCGGCTGCGGCGGCCGATGAGGACCTGGTCGCCGGTGAGGGGGAAGCGGCGGTCGGGGCAGAAGCGGGGGTAGGCGATGGTGGGGTCGGCGCCGTTCCACGCCTGGACGCGGTCGAAGTGGGCGCGGTCGGCGGAGACCACCACGTGCCAGCCCGCCGGCTCCGGCGCCTCCGCCTCCGGGACCCCCGCCGGCGCCGCCTCCTCCCGCGGGGCCGTCTCCTCCCGCGGGGCCGTCTCCTCCCGCGGGGCCGTCTCCTCCCGCGGGGCCGTCTCCTCCCGCGGGGCCGCGTCCTCCCGCGGCGGGGCGGTGGACGGGACCGCCAGGGTGTCGTAGCCGTCGACCTCGCAGAAGCGGCCGGTCAGCGGCGTGCCGCACTCGGGGCACGCCGCCGGCCGCCGCGGCGAATCCACCGCGGGCGACGGGGGCGACGCGGGCGGGTTCATGGCGGCGCCGCACTCGTCGCAGTAGTCGGTCGTCTCCGACTCGTGTCCCTTCGGGCAGACGGCCACGGTGGTCTCCTTCAGTTCGGGCGGACGCGGGTCGTCTTGCGGGACCCGAGCGACGCGATCTCCGCGTCGATGTCGACGTCCTTGTTCTCGGACCGGCGCTTCAGCTGCACGGTGCCCGTCACGGCGTCCTGGACCTCGACGACCCGGGCGAGCAGCTGCACGGTGTCGGAGCGGCCGGACTCGGTGGCCAGCTGGACGGCGCGGCCGAGGCGCGCGGTCGCGGTGACGGTGTCGCCGGCCTCGCGGGCCGCCAGACCCTCCTGGATCGCGGCGGCCAGCTCGGCGGCGCCGGAGTAGTGCGCGACGCGGCGGTTGAGGCGGGTCGACTTCTCGTCCTCGTCGGTCCAGACCGCGCGGACGAGGCCCTTGGCGAGGACCTCTTCCCCGCGCACCACGCTGACCCGGGCGGCGAGCTTCTCCTCGCCGAGCACACCGATCGTGCCGGGGTCCAGCTCGACGGAGAGGTGGTAGTCGCGGCTCTCCGCGCCCCACGCGCCGATCGGGTAGTCGCCGACGCGGGCGCTGACGTCGGTACGCCGGCCGGTGAGGTCGAGGATCTCCGGGTGGACCTGTTTGACGAAGCGGACCGTGGCGCCGGCGGGGGTCCACAGGCGCAGCGTCACACCGGCGACGGTCTTGCCCATCGCCGCCTCGATCATCGCGCGGAAGTCGGCCTCGAGGCCCGCCGGGTCCTTCATGCCGTCGGCGGTGCCGAGCAGCGCGTCGGCGACCTTGATGAGCTCGGCGGCGCTCCAGTTCTGCCCGACGCCGCGGCTGTCGCAGACGAACAGGCCCTTGCACTGCTCCAGGGCCGCGTCGAACGTGCGGGCCGACTCGCCGTTGCGGCCGTCGGTGAGCAGGATCGCGTGGCGGATCTCGGCGCGGTCGGCGAGGAACAGCTCGCGGGCCAGGGTGAGCCAGGTGCCGATCTGGGTGCCGCCGCCGGCCTTCAGGTGCTTGATCGCGCTCTTCGCCGCGGCGCGGGTGGCGGGCCCGGCGACGGCGAGGGTCTGCTGGTCCGGGTACACCATCTGCGCCCAGTCGGTGCCCGCGACGACCGCGAACGCCACCCCGTCGCGCAGCGTGTCGACGGCGACCGCGGCGGCCTTGCGCGCCTGCACGAGCCGCTCCCCGCTCATCGACCCGGAGCAGTCAATCATGATCACCTCGGCGGCGGGGGCACCGGATGCCACCCCCAGACCGCCGCCGACCGTGACGGTGACGACCGCGTCGGCGACCGTGGCACCCACCGGCAGGTACTCGTTCTGGAAGACTTCCGCGACGACGTCGGTCATGGCTGGGCCTCTCCTCGGTCTGCTGAGTGGATCGGGACGGCGGCGACGGTGATGTTGTCCGCGCCGCCGGCGTCGCGCGCGAAGGTGGTCAGGGTGCGCGCCAGCTCCCTGGCGCCGATCGTGCCGTCGATGTCGTCGCTCCAGGTGGTGTACCGCGTGAGCCCGTCACTGGCGAGCAGCAGCACGCCTCCCGCCTCCGGCCGCAGGGTGACCAGGTGCGGATCCCCGGCGGGCGCGTCGGCACCCAGCCACCGGGTGAGCGCCGCCGCCTGCGCCGACAGCCGCAGCGCCGCGGCGTCCACACCCGCGGCGGCGAGCTGCCCGGCGAGGGAGTCGTCGACCGTGAGGCAGCGGGCCCCGCCGTCCGCGTCGAGCCAGTACGCGCGGCTGTCCCCGACCCACCCGACGGTCACCTGCCCGTCCTCGACGACGGCCGCGAGGAACGTGCAGGCCGGCGCGTCGACGGACGCCGCCGCGAGCCGTGCGACGGCGTCGGACGCCGCCCGGTACGCCCCGGCGATGTCCCCACCACCGACGAGCACCCCGATCGCCTCGACGACGGCGGTGGTCGCCGCGGTGTCGGAGTCGGGCGAGCTGGAGACCCCGTCACAGACCACGACAGCCCGCCGCCCGCCGGCGACCCCGATCGCGTACGCGTCCTCGTTGCGCCCCTTGCGCAACCCCCGATCCGTGACGGCCGCGACCCCGGGCAGTTCGTCCTCGGCGTGGTCGAGGCCGACCGTCCGCCGCGCCCCGCAGGCGTCGCAGTAGCCGTCTTCACCCACCGCTCCCCCGCACGCGCCACAGGGCCCGTCCCCGGCCTTCGACGACCGCCAGACACCCCCGGCCGCCGCCCCACCCATACGCCGATCAATGTGACCCGCGTCCAATTGACCAGCGTCTGCGTGGGAGGCGCCCAGGGCCGGTTCAGACCGCTGCCCAGACATACGCTGACCAATGTGACCCGCGTCCAATTGACCAACGTCTGCGTGGGAGGCGCCCAGGGCCGGTTCAGACCGCTGCCCAGACATACGCTGACCAATGTGACCCACGTCCAATTGACCAACGTCTGTGCGGGAGGCGCCCAGGGCCGGTTCAGACCGCTGCCCAGACATACGCTGATCAATGTGACCCACGTCCAATTGACCAACGTCTGCGTGGGAGGCGCCCAGGGCCGGTTCAGACCGCTGCCCAGACATACGCTGACCAATGTGACCCACGTCCAATTGACCAACGTCTGTGCGGGAGGCGCCCAGGGCCGGTTCAGACCGCTGCCCAGACATACGCTGATCAATGTGACCCACGTCCAATTGACCAACGTCTGCGTGGGAGGCGCCCAGGGCCGGTTCAGACCGCTGCCCAGACATACGCTGACCAATGTGCTGTAGATCAAATTGACCAGCGTCTGTGGGGGTGGCGGCAGAATCAGCCAGCGCATCCGATCGGCCAGCGTCCGTGGGAGTGGCGGCAGGAGCAGCCGACGCATCCGATTGGGCGGCGTCCGCGGCGGCGGTCAGCGGAGTGCCGCAGGATTCGCAGAAGCGGTCGCCAGCGGCGGTGGGCGTGGCGCACGACGGGCAGGGGGCGGTCACAGCCACGTCCGGGGGCGGACACGGTTGGCCTGGTCGACGAGGTCGATGCGGGCGTCCCGGTCGGGGGCGACCTTCGCCAGGACGCGGAAGGCGCGCTCCAAGCCCAGGCGCAGGTCCCGCTCCGACAGCCGGTGGGTCAGCACGGCGGCGGTGCCCGCGTTGCCGGCCTGGACCCAGGTGAGCGCGGCGCGCAGCGCCTCGACGGTGAGGCGGGCGCGGCGCTCGACGTCGAGGCCGAGGCGTTCGACCCGGCCCGAGACGTCGAGCAGGTCGGCCTCCGCGAGCCGGTCGGCCGGGGCGGCGAGGCGCGCCCTGACCGCGGCGACCTGTGCCGGCACGCTATGGCTGGAGCTGTCCGGGACCGCGTCGAGGATCGCGACCGCGCCCGCCAGGTCGTCGCGGTCGGCGAGGATCCGGGCGACCCCGAACGCGGCGCTGACGAAGGCGTGGTCGGTGCGCCAGACCGCCGCGTAGAGCCGCAGGGCGGTGTCGGTGTCGCCGCCGGCCTCCGCGGCGGCGGCGAGCGCCAGCTGCGGGGCGAGCTCGCCGGGCAGCGCGGCGTAGACGGCGTCGAACGCGGCCCTGGCGTCCGCGGGACGGCCGCCGGCGAGGGCGGCCATGCCGCGGTACCAGTCGACCCGCCAGTCGGCGTCGGTGATCGCGTCGGTGATCGTGTCAAGGTCGGCGGCGGCCCCGGCGAGGTCGCCGGCGGCGATCCGGGCGCGGACCACGGCGAGGGCGACCTCGACCCCGTCGGCGCCGGCGGAGGCCAGGGCCGCCTGCAGCATCCCGGGATCGGCGGTCTGCATCGTGGCGAGCAGCGCCGCCCCCGGGTCGGCGGGGTCGACGGTCGGGACGGGCAGCGCCGCGACGACCTCGGCGCCGTCGAGCCCGTCGCCGGACGCCTCAACGGCCGTGACGACGCCCGCCGCGGTGCCGAAGGCCTTGCGTTCGCCGGTGAACTGGCTCGACACCGCCGGGCGGGGCTGGCCGTCGGCGGCGCTGAGGACCTGCCGCAGGACGCCGGTGAGCTGCTCGGCCATCTCCGCGGCGGAGCCGAAACGGCGGCCCGGCACGGGGTCCGTGGCGCGCAGCAGCAGCCGGTGATACGACTCCTGCTGCGACAGCAACGGCACCGTCGCCGGGTCGGGGAGGCGGTCGACGAACGTGGTGGTGAAGCCGCGGAAGTCGAAGCTGAGCACCGCCATCGCCCGGGCCACGGTGTAGAGGTCGGAGGCGACGGACGGGCCCGCGGTGGCGACCTCCGGCGCCTGGTAGCCGACCGTGCCCCACACGGCGCTGACGTCGTCGTCGGCGCGTCGCACGGCGCCGAGGTCGACGAGCTTGACCCGCTGGTCGGTGTGCAGCGCGTTGTCGGGCTTGAAGTCGCAGTACAGCAGCTCCCGCTCGTGCAGGTAACCCAGCGCCGGCAGGATCTCGCACGCGTAGGCGATGACCTGCGGCAGCGGCAGCGGCTGGCGGACCCCGCCGGTCACCGGGCGGGCGAGGAAGATGTCGCGCAGCGAGAGGCCGCCGACGTACTCCATGACGATGTAGCCGACGCGGTCGCCGCTGCGCGGGTCGGGGTGCGACACGAAGTCGTAGATCTTCACGATCGACGGATGGTCGACCTCGACCAGGAAGCGGCGTTCGGTGATCGCGGCCGCGGTGGCGTCAGGGTCGCCGGAGTCGATGAGGCCCTTCAGCACGACCCAGCGGTCGCTGACCTCGTCGCCGACGTTGCGGTCGCGGGCGAGGTAGATCCAGCCGAGGCCGCCGTACGCGATGGCGCCGAGCACCTCGTAGCGGCCCGCGACGACCGCGCCAGGCGGGAGCGACGGCCGGAAGCTGTACTGGGTGCGGCAGTTCGTGCAGAAGCCTTCGACGAGGCCGGGCCGGTCGCCGCGGGCGCGGCCGACGGGCTGCTCGCAGTTGCCGCAGAACCGGCGGTGCTCCGGCACCTGCGGGTCGGGCAGCACCGCGGCGGCGGGGTCGCGGCGCGGCACGACGGGCAGCGCGGCCAGCACGGGCGCGCCCCGCCCGCGGCCGGTCGTGCGGCCCGACGACGAGCTCGGCGCGGAAGGCGTCGAGGCCTCTGTGACGGGAGCTGTGACGGGAGCCGTGACACCGGCCTGCTTGTGGCCGCACTCGTCGCAGTAGCCGTCCTCGTCGTACGAGCCCGGGCAGCCGGCACGCGTACACCTCATGTCGTGGTCCCTTCGGTGGACAGCGCTTGCTGGTAGGCGAACACGGCCCTGGTCGCCGCCCGCAGGTCGCAGGGCGCGGTCCACAGCAGGTCGCGGGCGGCCTGATACCGCGACATCAGCGCGGGGTCCTCGACGCGGTCGAGGCGGACCGCCTTCGCCCGGTACGCCTCGAGCCGGCCGCGGAGCTCGAGGCGCCGGTCGAGCAGGCCGGTCGCCGCGGTGGCCCGGTCCTCGGCGGCGGTGACGGCGGCGGTCAGGTCGCGGTCGAGGGCGGTGAGCCGCCGGTCGAGGGCCGGCCAGCCGTCCAGGTCGAGCGCGTCGGTGGCGCGGACGGCGGCGGCGACCTCGCCGGCGAACCGGTCGTGGACGTCCGGCGGGTCCGGCAGGCCGGGGTCGGCGATCTTCTCGGCCGCGGCCGCGTACGCCCGGCGCGCCCGCTGCTCGGCGGCGGTGAGCGCGTCCAGGAGCGTGTCGAGGCGGGTCAGGCGGGCCGGCAGCGCGGTGCGCAGCGCGGCGAGGTCGGCGAGCCGCCGGACCACGGCGGTGAGGTCGTCGCGCAGCGCCGTCCAGGCCGGCTCGTCGATCGTGAGCGGGTCGCCGAGCGCGGCGCCGTACACCTGCCGCAGCCGCTGCTGGAGCGGTCCGGTGGTCGGGGTGTGGTCGGCGCCGACCCGATGGTGCGCGGCGACGGCCGCCTCGAGGGCCGTGTCGAGCTCGATGATCCGGCCGGTGAGCGCCGTGCGGGCCGCCTCGATGCGGTCGAGCACCGCGACCGTCCCGGCACACCGCTGTTCGAGGTCGGCGAGGAGGGCGGCCGGCGGCAGTGAGGGCAGGCCGTCGAGCGGGTCGGTGGCGACGGGTGTGGTGAGGATGCGGGCGGTGGCGACGTCGCGGGAGCGCCCCTTGAGCGCCCGCAGCTGCTCCAGGACGTCGCGGACGGCGACGAACCCGGACCACAGCCGGGCGACGTCGGCGCCGGGCCACGCGGCGGCGGTGGCGCCGTGCAACGGCACGTCGCGCAGCACCTGCGCCGGGTGGGTGTCCACGGTGTACAGCGCGGCCGCGAGCCGGTCGTGCGCGGCAGTCAGGTCGGCGACGGCGCGGTCGGTGGCGGTGACCATGGTCGGTCAGTCCACGTACTTCGCGGGCGGCGGCGGCGGCACCGGGCCGTACTTGGCGAACCAGGTGCTGTAGATGGTGGTCCAGGTGCCGTTGGCCCGGATGCGGTCCAGGACGCCGTTGACGAAGCGGACCAGGTCGGGCGTTTCCAGCGGCATCGCGACGCCGGACGGCTCGTCGCTGATCCGGGCGCCGACGACCTCGGTGCCGGGGTCCTGCGCGGCGAGGCCGAGCAGCAGCACGTCCACGGTGGACACCGCGTCGACCTGCCCCTGCTGCAGCATGACCAGGCAGTCGAGGGTGCTGTCGGTGGCGACCGCGACCGGCTTCGACGGCTGCTTCATGATCGTGACGATGCTGGTGCTGCCCCGCGTCGCGCACACCTTGCGGCCGCCGAGGTCGGCGAAGTCCTTGATGCCGGAGCCGCGGTTGACCAGCAGCCGCTGCCCGGACGTCAGGTACTCGGTGGAGAACGCGACCTGCTGCATCCGCTCGCAGGTGGCGGTCATCGTGCGGATGACCATGTCGACCTCGCGCCGCTGCAGGACCGGGATCCGGTCGGCGGTGGTGATCGCCCGCCACTGGATCGCGTCGGGGTCGCCGAGCAGCGCGCGGGCGATCTCCCGGGCGATGTCGATCTCGAAGCCGACGACCTGGCCGGTGACCGGGTCGCGGTAGCTGGTGAGGTACGCGTTCTGGTCGATGCCGACGATCAGCCGTCCCCGCGCGGCGATCGTCGCCATGGCCGAGCCGGCCGGCATCTTCCCGGGCGCGGGCAGCGTCGCCGGCGGCCGGAGGCTGGCCCGCGGGTCGCACGCCGGCGGCGGCGTGGCCGGCGGCGACGGCGGCACGGCCGGGTCCTGCACGTTCAGCGGCCAGGGCACCGCCGCGGCGGCCGAGCTGTCGGCCTGCGGCGCCGCCGGGGTCTGCCCGCAGCCGGCGAGGACGAGCACGGCGGCGGCCGCCACGGCGAGCTTCTTCATCGGTACTCCGCGATCCGCTGGTTCAGGCCGAACGCGGCGGCCGCCGCGACGGCGAGGGCGAGCAGCGCGACGGCCACGTCGGCGCCGCCGAGCGCGTCCCCGGCACCGGCCGCCTCCCGGTCGAAGTGCCGCCCGCTGCCGGCGATCCCCTCGGCGAGGGCCGCGTCGAGCCGGCCGGCCGCGGCGGCCGCGCTGGCGTCGCCGGAGGTGGCCAGGGTGACCGCCTCGGCGTGCCGGCTGCCGTCGTCGAGCGAGCGGACCTGCCGGTGGATGGTCAGCCAGTCGGCGGCGTGCCGCTGCGCGGCCTCCACCGCGGACCGGGCCGCCGCGTCGGGCGCCTGGTCACGCGCCCGCTGCAGGAGGCCGTCCTGCCCGGCCAGCCCCTCCATCATGGCGGTGAAGTCCTGCTCGAACGCCTTGCCGTCGCCGCGGGCGATCAGCGTCAGCCCCTCGTCGGCGCGCGCCTGCAGCGCCGTGATCCTCGCCTCGGCGAGCAACCCGACCTGCTCGGACCCGGCGTCGCGGCCCTCGCTGATGTGGCCGGCCGCGCCCGCGGAGGCGACCGCGAGCCAGCCGCACGCGACGAGCGCGGCGACCGTGGCGAGGACCATGCCGCGGTTGAGCCGCCGGTTGGTCAGGCGCGTCACGTACAGCTGGGTCAGCAGCAGCACGCCCAGCAGCGCCAGCCCGAGCAGGGTCACCGTCCACGGCCACCGGGCGACGGCCCGCTGCGCGTCGGCGAGGCGCGCGGCCTCGGCCCGGAACAGGTCCTGGGCGGCCGGCAGGATCGTCTGCCGCATCAGCGCCGACGCCTCCCGCAGGTAGGCGCCGCCGAGCGGGATGCCCTGCCGGTTGTACGTGCGGGCCGACTCGACCAGGCCGGTGTAGACGGGGATCTGCCGGACCAGGACGCCGAGCGCCGCCGCGCTGCGCCCCTCGGCGTTGTGCAGCGCGGCCGTCAGCGCCGACGACGCCCTGGCGATGTCGTCGAGGTACCGCTTGCGCAGCTCCGCCGGCTCGACGCCGTTGGCGAGGAACGCGCTGGCGGCGGTCGCGTCGGCGTCTGACAGCGACCGGTAGATGTCCTGCGCCTGCAGGCTGAGCGGCCCGCTGCGGTCGGTCACGTCGCTGACCAGACCCACCCCGGCCCGCATGGTGAGCACCCCGGCCAGCCCGAACGCGACGGCGAGCACGACCACGGCGGCGGTCAGCGTGGTGAGCCGGCCCGGGCTCGTGGCGGCCCGGCGGATGAGTCGACGCCACGCGGTTGCCAACACACATCTCCCCGTCTCGATGATGCCCACGAACATATCGGGCGGCGTCAACCATCCGACAGGTGCCCGACGCAACTCCCGGCTTCGTGCCAAAGACCTGCGCCCGGCCGAACCGGCAATGTGAAACCTGCGTTCTGTATCCCATGTCTGTTCGCCATTTCCTCACGGTCGTCGCGGCGGTCTCCGCCGTCGCGGTGGCCGGATGCACACCTACATCGCAGTCCACCCCGTCCGCCGGCGCCTCCGGCGCCGCTGCCTCCTCCGACGAGTCGCAGGAGGCCTCCCCGGAGCCGTCGGTCGACCCGTCCCAGGCCGAGGCCGCGGACCCCGCCGCCGCGCCGGCCCGCAAGGCCCTCGACACGCACGGCGGCGACGTCCGGGCCACACCGGAGGACCGGTTCGCGTTCTACGGCAGCCGCGTCGACGGCGCCGGCGGCGGCTCCCACGTCCGGTTCACCCGCACCTACCGCGGGCTGCGCGTCTACGGCGGCGACATCGTCGTGCACACCGGCCCCGGCGGCACGTACAAGGGCGCCTCCAACAGCCTCGTCAAGCCGCTGCAGGTCGACGTCACGCCGAGGATCTCCGCCACCGACGCCCTGGCCGCGGCGAAGGCGCACTTCACCGGCAAGGTCGCCGGCGCCGGCGCACCCCGGCTGCTGGTCGACGCGTCCACCGGCACCGGCCGGCTCACCTGGGAGAGCGTCGTCGAGGGCGTCGCCAAGGACGGGCAGACCCCGTCGCGGCTGCACGTGCTCACCGACGCCCACACCGGCGGGGTCGTCCGCTCCTGGGACGAGGTCGAGACGATCGCCGGCACCGGCAACAGCCTGTACAGCGGCAAGGTCAGCATCGACGCCCAGCGGTTCGGCACCACGTTCCGGCTCACCGACACCACGCGCGGCCGCGGCACCGTCTGCGACATGGCGCACCAGGAGGACGAGAACGGCAGCTGCAAGCTCTTCACCGACGCCGACAACACCTGGGGCACCGGCACGAACGACGACCCGGCCTCGGCCGCCGTCGACGCCGCCTACGGCGCCGCGGCCACCTACGACTACTTCAAGACCGTCCACGGCCGCCGCGGGATCAACAACAACGGCCGCGGGGTGCCGTCGCGGGTGCACTTCGGCGACGAGTACGTCAACGCGTTCTGGGACAAGGGCCGGATGACCTACGGCGACGGCCGCGGCAACGCTCATCCGCTGGTCCAGCTGGACATCGCCGGGCACGAGATGAGCCACGGCATCACCGAGAAGAGCGTCTCCGGCGACCTCACCTACACCGGCGAGTCCGGCGGGCTCAACGAGGCGACCAGCGACATCTTCGGCAACATGGTCGAGTTCTACGCCGCCAACCCCGCCGACCCCGGCGACTACCTGATCGGCGAGAAGATCGACATCTTCGGCAACGGCACGCCGCTGCGCTACATGTTCGACCCGGCGCTGGACGGCAGGTCGCACAGCTGCTGGTCCGCCGAGACCCCGAACGTCGACCCGCACCTGTCCTCGGGCGTGGGCAACCACTTCTACTTCAACCTGGCCGAGGGCACCGGCAAGACCGCCTTCGGCACGTCGCCGATCTGCGGCAAGGCGGGCGCCGTCACCGGCATCGGCCGGGCGAAGGCGGAGAAGATCTGGTACCGCGCGCTGGACGTGTACTTCATCTCCAACACCAGCTACGTCAGCGCCGAGAACCCGGGCAACACCGCCCGCGCCTACACCCTCCAGGCCGCCGCCGACCTGTACGGCAGCTGCGGCGCGGAGTACAAGGCGGTGCAGCTGGCGTGGACGGCGGTCAACGTGGCCGGCACCGACGCCGCCTGCGCATAGGATCACCTTCTGGTCGCTACACGTCGGAGGTCGGTCTGATGGGTCCACTCGTTCAGGTTGAGGATGTCGGGGACGGCGTCCTGCTGCTCGACGCGCGGTGGACCCCGCAGCCGCCTCCAGCGCTGGAGCGCTACCGGGCCGCGCACCTGCCGGGCGCCCGGTTCGTCGACCTCGACACCGACCTCGCCGCGCCGCCCGGCTCCGGCGGCCGGCACCCGCTGCCGACCGCCGCGGCGTTCCAGGCGGCGATGCGGCGGCTCGGCGTGGACTCCGGCGCCTCCGTGGTCGTCTACGACGACCGGGACGCGTCGGTGGCGGCCCGGCTGTGGTGGATGCTGCGGCACTGGGGCCACGACGACGTCCGGGTCCTCGACGGCGGCATCGCCGCGTGGATCCGGGCCGGCCGGCCGACCGGGTCCGGCGACCCCGTGCCGGTCCCGCCCGGCGACTTCACCGCCGGCGACGCCCGCGACGACCTGCTGACCGTCGACGAGGTGCCGGACTTCCTCAAGGGCGGCGTGCTGCTCGACGCGCGGCTCGGGCCCCGGTTCCGCGGCGAGGTCGAGCCGCTCGACCGGGTCGCCGGCCACATCCCGGGCGCGGTCTCGGCGCCGACGTTCGACAACAGCGACCCCGACGGGCTGTTCCTGCCGCCGGCACAACTGCGGGACCGGTTCGTGGCGCTGGGCGTCACCGGCGACCGGCCGGTCGCGGCCTACTGCGGCTCCGGGGTGACCGCCGCACACGAGGTCCTCGCCCTCGAACTGGCCGGGTTCACGCCGCGCCTGTACGCGGGATCGTGGAGTGAATGGATCGCCGACCCCGACCGTCCGGTGGCCACCGGCCCGTGACCGGGGGACATCGCGCCGGCCGGACCTGACGGACAATGCCCGCGTGACCGCTGACATCACGCTCAACGCCGGCGAGCGGATCCTGTGGACCGGTGAACCGCAGCACCACCCGCTGTTCGACCGGTCCGACCTGTTCCTCGTGCCGATGTCGCTGTTCTTCCTGGGCTTCGCCGTGTTCTGGGAGCGGACCGCGATGCGGGGCGGGGCGCCGGGGTTCTTCGTGCTCTGGGGCATCCCGTTCATCCTGTACGGGCTGTATCTCGTCGCCGGTCGCCTGGTGGTGCGGGCGCTGCGGCTGCGCTCCACCACGTACACGGTGACGGACCGCCGCGTCGTCGAGGTGTCGCGGCGGCCGTTCACGCGCCGCACGGAGGCGTATCTGAGCACCCTCGCCCCGCCGGTCGTGCGGGACCGCCCCCGCGGCGGCACGGGCAGCATCGCGTTCGGCGAGTTCCCGGGCCTCACGGACGCGTTCAACGAGGCCGGCGTCAACGTCAACCGCCGTCGCCGCGGACCGCGCCCGATCGTCCTGTGGCACGTCTCCCAGCCCGAGTACGTCCGCGGCGTGATCGCCCAGGCGCAGCGCTGAGCGGATCTACACTCGGCCGCATGACGGGGAACTGGGATCATGCATGTATCGATGCAACGGCCGCACCGCTGGACGAGGCGCTGATCGGGCTGCGGCGTGACATCCACCGGTGGCCGGAGCTGGCGGGTGAGGAGCGGCGGACGGCCGGGCTGGTGGCCGAGCGGCTGCGCGCCGCCGGCCTGGACGTGCGGACCGGGGTCGGCGGGCACGGCGTCGTCGCCGTGGTCGAAGGCGCACGGGAGGGGCGGACGCTGCTGTACCGGGCGGACATGGACGCCGTGGCGGTCGAGCAGGGCACTGCCGGCGCGCACATCTGCGGGCACGACGTGCACACCGTGGTCGGGGTCGGCGTGGCCGAGGTCCTGGCCGGGCTGCGGGACCGGTTCGCGGGGCGGGTCGTGGTGGTGTTCCAGCCGGCGGAGGAGACCCTGGAGGGCGCCAGAGCGATGCTCGACGACGGGGTCCTGGAGCCACACCTGCCGGAGGAGGCGTACGCGCTGCACTGCGGGCCCCTGCCGGTCGGCGTGTTCGCCGCCATGCCCGGCGCCGGGCTTTCCGGGCTCGACGTGTGCCACCTGGAGCTGCCCGGCGCCGACGCGGGACGCGCGCTGCTGGACCGGATCGCCGCGATGTCGACGGTACGGCGCCCCGAGTCCGACGCGGACTTCGTCGAGCTGCTGGCCGCGCTGCAGACCCCGGACGGGCCGCTGGCCCGGTTCGTCCTGACCGGGTCGCAGCTGGCGGCGGACGCGGACCCGGTCACCGCCGACGTCTGGGTGCGGGCCTGGCCCGAGGAGCGCCACCCCGAGCTGCGCGACGACCTGCGGCGGCTGGCCACGGAGGCGGGTGCGCGGATCACGTTCCCCGAGCCGCCGTTCCCCGCCATGGTCTGCTCGCCCGAGCTGACCGAGGCGGCGGCGGCGCACCTGCGCGAGCAGCCGGGCGTCGACGCGGTCATGACGATGCACGCCGCGTGGCCGTTCAGCGGGGAGGACTTCGCGCTGTTCCTGCACCGGATGCCCGGCACGATGTTCTACCTCGGCGTCGGCGAGCAGGGCGTGCCGCACGCGCTCGACTTCACCGCGGACGAGCGCGCCATCGGCGTCGGCGTCCGGGCGATGACGGCGCTCCTGCTCCACCGCCTCGCGTCCTGACCCCGCATGATCCGGAAGACTTCTTGTCGTTCTGGCGGCCAGAAGTCTTCCGGATCACGGAAGCTCGCGCGGAGCATCCTCCGGGCGGGTCGCCCTGGCGATCAACAGGACCGCGGCGGCGGCGAAGAGGGCGCCGGCGAGGCGTTCCGGGGTGCCGAGCAGCATGCCGGTGAGCGGCTGGACCGGGTTCGTCAGGTCGAACGCCCGCTCCACGACCCAGCCGGTGGCCACCGCCGCGGCCGACGCGGCCAGGGTCACCGACACCGCCGGGGAGCGGGCCAGCACGGCGACCGGCACGGCGATGAGCGCCAGCGCGAGCAGCTGCGCCGCCTCCAGGCCGAGGTTGAAGCTGAGCAGCGGCAGGATGAGGTCGGTGCCGGTCAGGGCGAGGCGCTGCAACGCACCGGCGAACCCCAGACCATGGACGAGCCCGAAGACGGCGGTCAGGGCCAGCTCGGTGCGCGCCGACAGGGCCGGGCGCACCGCGTGGGCGGCGGCCACGACGATGGTGAGCGCGATGCCCGCGTCCACCACCCGGGTGGGCAGCGACACCCAGCCGAGCGAGGCGAGCGCGAGGCTCACGGAGTGCCCGGCGGTGAACATGGCGGTGATCCCGGCCATGAGCGTGACCCTGGCCCGCAGCCGGGCGCGGCGCAGCGAGCGGCGGGCGGCCGCGAGGGCGATCACGCACAGGAACAGCAGATGGTCGGCGCCCTGCCGGAAGTGCTCGAAGCCGGCGTGCAGCATCGACGCCGCCGGCACGGACGCCGGTGGCGGGGCGGGCACGGCGAGCCGCACGACCGGGGTCTGGTGGGTGAGCAGCGAGGTCCGCCCGTCGGCGGTGACGAGGACCTTGTGCGAGTAGACGACGTCCGTCACCACGTCCCACCGCAGCTCGGCGGAGCGGGCCCGGGTGGCGGCGGTGGGCAGCGCGGCGGTGAGCCGGACCCGGGCGGTGTTGAGGCCGCGCTGCCGGTCCGCGGCGACGTCGTCGACGGTGACCGGCCAGGTGGCGCCGTCCGCGGCGGTGAGCCGGACCCGGTCGCGGACCACGGTGGCCAGCCAGTTCGCGGATGCCCGCACGGCAGGGGCCGGGTCGGAGTCGAGCCGGGTGTGGTAGGCCAGGTCGATCCGCGACAACGGGATCTGCGCCGTGATCTCCAGGTCGGTGTCGCCCGAGGACCCGACGGAGAGCAGCGTCGTGCCGGGGTCGTGCGCGTGCGCGGACGCCGGCAGGAACGCCTGGAGGACGAGGATGACGGCCGCGAGCGCGGCGGCCTGCAGGAGGCGGCGGATCATCCGGCACCCGTGCCGTAGTCGAGCCCCTTGTCGCGGTACAGGGCGTGCTGATGCAGCCCGCCCGCGGGCGTGCTGGCCCACTCCAGCCACAGCCGCGGGCCGTCGATGCGGAAGTACGCGTTCTCGCTCCTCGGGTCGGCCGTGCCGGCGTAGCCGATCGTGGTCTGGTCCAGCTGCGTCGCGTACAGGTCGAGCAGCGGCTGCGCCAGCTCGGCGGCGGCGTCCCCGACCAGGCCCTTGATGACGGCCCGCACCATGGCCTGCTGTCCGGCGTCGAGTCTCGGGAACGGCAGGCCCGCCCGCACCGGATAGCCGGTGTCGGCGCCGGGTCCCATGACGACGTCGTCGTAGGTGCCGGGCAGCCTGGCACCGGCCTGCTGCTCGATCGTGAGCGACTTGAACAGCGCGAACACGTCCGGGCTCGGCTCCCGCGACGGCGATCGGCGCGCCGACGGCTTGTCCGCCCGGCCGCTGGCGGTGGTGGCCGCCGGCGGCGCGCTGCTGAAGTACGGGGAGACGCTGACCGTGCCGCCGCCCGTCGTCACGTGCACCGCGAGGTGCGGGCCGCCGAACTGCAGCGTCCACCGCTGCGTCCCGGACGGCTGGCCGAACAGCGCGATGTGGAAGCCGTCCCGCCCTCCCTCCTCGGCGTCCATCAGCCGCAGCACCTTGGCGTAGCCGCCGGCGGACAGGACGCCGCGCAGCGCGGCGAGCGCGGCCGCCCGCTGCGCGTCGCCGAGGTCGCCGAGCCGCAGGCCGGTGCGCCCGGTGAACTCGCCGTCGGGCCGGCTGGACCAGCTGCACCGCTTCGCGTCCAGGACGTCGTCGTGCAGGGCCTGGGTCCGCTGCGACTCGGTGAGCGTCCCCAGGAACGCCTGCACCTCGGCCGGGGTGGCCGGGGTGGCCGGGGTGTCCGCCGCGCCTGACTGGGTCGCTGACGGGGCCGCCGGCGGCGCGACCGCCGACGGGACGCACACCTGCGACCCGCCGGCGCTCGCCGGCAGGCCGCCCGCGGTGTCCGTGTCGTCCGCCCCGCCGCACGCCGCCGCGGTCAGCAGCACCAGCGCGCAGGCGAGCAGGGTCCAGCGTCTCTGCACAGCGACGAGTATGCCCGTTTTGTCCGGACACGCCGTTGATGTGGCGGCCGTGTCCACCCGACCGGGTCAGGCGGGGTACAGGGTGAGCCGCGGGTCGCGGGCGATCTCGACGGCCTGGACGCCGGTCAGGGGCGGATCGCCGGCGAGCGACGGCTCGTTGCTGACGGACACCTCGACGGTGCTGCCGTCGCCGCGTTCGTGCCGCGCCACGTTGCGGATCATGCCGGGCCGCTCGTCGCGGTGGGTCTCCGTCGTGTACGACGGAACCCCGTCCTCCGGGATGCACGCGTACGCCGTGTACGGCGGCAGCAGGTCCGGCTTGACGGTGATCGTGCGGGGGGTGGGGTGGCACGAGGTGGTCACCGACGCCGCGTACTGCCGCACCATGGTGATCCGCAGCGCGCCCGTCACGCCGCCGGCGGTCACGTCGGCGGTCACCACGTACGCGTAGGTCTCCTCGAGCGAGCCGGCGGCGGCCGGCACCACCCGCCGCTCCACGGTGGGGCGCCCGACGACCCGCGCCCCCGGGACGACCTGCGCCACCACCACCGGGACCGTCCCGGCGAGCCGCTCGACGGCGGACTCGAGGGGCTCGACCGGTTTCAGCCCGAGCAGGCCGCTCGCCGTCTGCTCCGGCGCGGTCGGAAACGTGTTCGGCGGGGCGCCGGTCAGGGCCGGTGGCGCCGCCCCCGGCAGGATCAACGCGGCGGCGAACGCGGCGAGGGCCACCCCGCCACCGGCGGTCGCGAGGCGGCGGTGCCGGACCCGGCGCCGGGAGCGGCGCACGAGCGTGTCGAGGGTGTCGCGGGCCGGGGGCTCGTCGCTGAGGACGGTGTCGAACAGCTGCTGGTGGCTCATCATGCCTGCCTGACGGTCGGGACCGGGGTCGGGGTCGGTGGCGCGGCGAGGGCGCGCAGGGTCTCCAGGCCGCGGGCGGTCTGGCTCTTCACGGTGCCGACGGAGACGCCGAGGATCTCAGCGGTCTCCTCGACGGAGAGGTCGCAGTAGAAGCGCAGCACCAGCACGGCCCGCCGCCGCGGGCCGAGCTGCGCCAGGTAGGTGTCGAGGGTCAGCCGCTCGACGGTCGCGTCGGCGTGCCGTGGCGGGTCGGGCGCCGGAAGGTCGTCGCCGGGCACCTCGCGCCGCCACGGACGGCGGTGCTCGTCGACGACGGCGCGGGCGAGCATGCCGCCGACGTACGCGTCGAGGCTGTGGATCGAGTCCCGGCGGTGCCACTGCCGGAACAGCTTGTCCAGCACCGTCGCCACGAGGTCGTCCGCGAGGTGCCAGTCGCGGCACAGCAGGAACGCGGTCCGGCGCCAGGTGGCCATCCGTGGCCCCGCGTAGTCGCGGAACTCTGCTTCGTCCGACGTCTTCACCCCTGTGGGACGGGCGGCGCGGCGTTCCGGGTTGCCGCGTTGGTGCGACTTCGTAAACCCGGCCCCGCGGCGGCCGATCAGTTGGGTGGAAGAGGGGGTGTCCGTGCTGGTCCGGGCGTATGTGTGCGTCGTGGTGGCGCTCGGCGCGGCGTACTTCCTCACGCCCGACTCGCCGCTGCGCTCCGTGCTGTACACGGTGATCTCGGCCGCGGCGGTCGCGGCGATCATGGCCGGCGCGGCCCGGCATCGGCCGGCGCGGCCGCTGCCGTGGGTGCTGATCGCCGCGGGGCTGGCGTCGTACACGGTCGGCGAGGCGCTGTTCTACTGGCCGCAGCTGGTGGAGCACCGGCAGCCGCCCGGGCCGTCGCTCGCCGACGTGTTCTACCTGGCGATGTACCCGCTGCTCGCGGTCGCCCTGGCGATCCTGGTCCGGCGGCGCAGCCCGGGCGGCGACCGCGCCGCACTGCTCGACGCCGCCATCATCACCGTCGGCATGTCGCTGCTGACCTGGGTGTTCCTGATCGCCCCCTACCTCAGCAACGCCACCGGCGGCACGGTGCTCGAGCGGGCCACGGAGGTGGCGTACCCGCTCGGTGACGTGCTGGTGCTGGCGGTCCTGGCCCGGCTCGGCAGCGGCCGGACCGCCCGCGACACGCCGTTCTGGCTGCTGCTCGGCAGCCTCCTCGCGCTGCTGGCCACCGACGCGATCTTCGCGTGGCAGTCGCTGCGGGACCGGTTCCACGCCGGCAGCTGGGTCGACGCCGGCTGGATCCTGTTCTACCTCGGCATCGGCTGCGCCGCCCTGCACCCGGACATGCGCCGGCTCGACGAGCCCGTGGCGCCGGGGCCGGCCCGGCTGACCAGCGGCCGCTTCGCGGTGCTGCTCGCGGTCGCCGCCCTGCTCATCCCGGCCGTGATCACGGTCGAGTCGGCGGCGGTGGCGGAGCTGGCGGTGTTCCTCGCCGCGTCGTGCGTGCTCTTCGTGCTGGTCCTGATCCGCATGGCGGACCTGATGGCGGCGCTGCGCGACGTCCAGCGGCGGCGCGCCGAGGACCGGTTCCAGCGGCTCACCGAGCAGGTCACCGACGTGCTGTCGATCTGCGGCCGGGACGCGACCATCCAGTACGTGACGCCGTCGGTGCGCTCCCTGCTGGATCACCACCCGGACGCGCTGCTCGGCACGCCGCTGACCGACCTCATCCACCCCGACGACCGGCACCGGGTCACGGTCCTGCTCGGCAGCGCCGTCACCGAGGGCGGCCGGGTCGGGCCCATCGAGTGTCGGCTGCGGCGCGCCAACGGGCAGTACATCGTGACCGAGACCGTGGGCCGGGTCGTCGACGACGCCGACGTCAGCGGCTACCTGCTGACCACCCGCGACATCACCGAACGCAAGGCCCTGGAGGACCAGCTCACCCACCGGGCGTTCCACGACGAGCTGACCGGCCTGGCCAACCGGGCCCTGCTCGCCGACCGGGTGCACCACGCGCTGGAGCGGCGCGGGACCCCGTACCAGCACATCGCCGTCCTCGTCGTGGACCTCGACGACTTCAAGACCGTCAACGACTCCCTGGGCCGCTCGGCCGGTGACGCCCTGCTGCGGGCCGTCGGCGACCGGCTGCGCACGTGCCTGCGCTCCGCCGACACCGCCGCCCGCCTCGGCGGCGACGAGTTCGCGATGCTGGTGGAGCACCTCGACGACGCCGCCGAGGCCGCCCGGGTCGCCGAACGGATCCTCGCCACGCTGCGCCAGCCGCTGTCGATCGGCGGCCGGGAGATCCAGCCGCAGGCGAGCGTCGGCATCGCGCTGCCCGACCCCGACCGGCTCCCCGACGCCGACGAGCTGCTGCGCAACGCCGACGTGGCGATGCACATGGCGAAACGGCAGGGGCGCAACCGGTTCGCCTACTTCGCCCCGAGCATGCACGCGGGCCTGCTGGAGAAGCTCGACCTCGCCGAGGAGCTGCGCGGCGCCGTCGAGCGGCATGAGCTGCAGGTGTACTACCAGCCGTTCGTCGACCTGTCCGACGGTGCGATCGTGGGCGCCGAGGCGCTCGTACGCTGGCCGCATCCGCGACACGGGTTCATCCCGCCGGACCGGTTCATCCCCCTCGCCGAGGAGAGCGGGCTGATCCTGCCGCTCGGTTACACGGTCCTGGAGACCGCCTGCCGCCAGGCGGCCGCGTGGCCCGGGCTGAAGATCAGCGTCAACCTGTCGCCGCGGCAGGTCCAGGATCCCGCGGTCGTCCTGTACGCGCAGCAGACGCTCGCCCGGTCGGGGCTGGCGCCGCACCTGCTCACGCTGGAGATCACGGAGTCGTTGCTGCAGGAGGACGCGGAGGTCGCCCAGCACCGCCTCGGCGAGCTGAAGGCCCTCGGCGTGCAGCTGGCCGTCGACGACTTCGGCACCGGCTACTCATCGCTGTCCCGCCTGCACGACTTCCCGATCGACGTCCTGAAGATCCCGAAGCCGTTCGTGGACGGGGTCGCGGCCGGCGCCGAGCAGTCCGCGCTGGCGCGGGCGATCCTCGACCTGGCCGCCGCGCTGGGGCTCGGCGTGGTCGCCGAGGGCATCGAGCACTCCGAGCAGGCCGCGGAGCTGCACCGCCTGGGCTGCGAGGTCGGCCAGGGCTTCCACTTCTCCAAGGCCGTGCCGGCCGCGGAGTTCGACGCGCTGCTGCCTATGCGGCTGGGAGCAGCAGGCAGGTGACGAGCTCCGCCATCCAGTCGGCGACCTGCTTGTCGTCCCAGCGGAGATGGTGCGCGACCAGCCAGCCGGCCTGATGGTTGAGCACCGTCCACAGCAGCGTGCCGCCGTGCTCGACGCTCAGCCCGTCGCGCAGCGGGCCGAGCGCGGCGACGGACTCCACGAGCCGGCGCATGTCGGTGAGGCGCTGCTCCTCCAGCTCCTCCCACGTCTCGTTGATCGCCGGGTCGGCGCCGGCGGCCTGGACGAAGGCCCGGCTGATCGGGGTCAGCGTCTGCGCCCGGTCCGCGACGGTGCGGGCGAACGCCTGGATCAGCTCCCGCTGGTCGTCGACGGCGAGCGCGGCGCGCACCTCGTCCCGGTCGTACAGCGCGATCGGCCGGTCGTCGCCGGCCACCGCCTCCTCGTGGGCGCGGCGCAGCAGCTGCGCCTTGGAGCCGGCCTTGTAGACCGACTCGACGGCGACGCCGGCCTCGTCGGCGATCGCCTGCATCGTGGTGCCGGCGTAGCCACGCTCGGCGAACAGCCGCCCGGCGGCGCGCACGATCGCGGCCCGGGTCGCCTCGGCCTGCGCCTGGCGCCGCGGTGAGCGGTACGCCCGGCTCTGTGTCGTGTCCACGATATTGACTCCATACCTGCTGGCTCGAATACAGTGTGGCTGTACCGAATATAACCGAGGAGCGAACACGATGACAGACCAGTCCGGATACCTGTTGATGCACGCCGCGATCCGGGTCGAGCTCGACCGGCTCGCCACATTCGCGCAAGACTTCGCCGCCGGCCGGCGACGGCCCGGCCCACGCCAGCTCACCGCGCTGCGCGCCCACATCGGCGACGTGATCGACATGATCCACCACCACCACGTCGGCGAGGACCGGTTCCTGTGGCCGATGCTGCGCGAGGCGGTCGGACCGTCCGCGGAGCTGGACGCGCTCAGCGACGACCACGACGAGCTGGACCCCCTGATGGACACCATCCGGGCCGCCCTGCAGGAGGGCCCGGGCGGCGCCGCCGACCTCGCCGACGCCGCGGTGCGGCTGCGGGACCTGATGACCCCGCACCTCGCCGAGGAGGAGGCGGTCGTCGTGCCGATCGTCGCCGAGCGCATCAGCCCGAAGCGGCACGCGGCCATGGAGAAGGCCATGCGCAAGGCGCTGCCGATCAGGATGGGCTTCGCCGTGCCGTGGGTGATGACCGCGGACGCCGAGCTGGCCCGGCCCGTGCTGCGCAGCGCCCCACTGCGGATGATCCTGCGGCTCACCCGCGGCCGGTACACCCGCCGCCTCCAGGACGCGTACGGCGACCTCGCGCCGGCGAACCCCGACATCGCGCTGACGGCCCGCGCGGAGGTCGTCATCCCGGTCGGCCCCGAGGCCGTGTACGCCGCGATCTCCGACGTCACGCGCATGGGCCGCTGGAGCCCGGAGTGCTACCGCAGCGAGTGGGACGACGCCGCGACCGGCCCCGCGATCGGCGCCCGCTTCAGCGGGTCGAGCCGCCACGGCATCGCCCGCTGGACCCGTGAGTGCGTCGTGACCACCGCGAAGCCCGGCGAGGAGTTCGCGTTCCGCACCCTGTGGCGCGCCCCCTTCTTCGACAGCACCACCTGGCGCTTCCAGCTCTCCCCCGTGCCCGGCGGCACCCGGCTCGTGCAGACGATGGCACTCAGCGCGGGCCGCGGCATGCTCCTCTACGAGCGGGTCACGGGCCGGGACCGCTCGATGCCGAAGGCCATGGCTACGACGCTGGACAGCATCCGCGCCGACCTGTCCACCCACTCCCCCGCCGGCGTTTGACGCCCGTACCGCGCACCGGCGGCCGAGCGGCAGGAAAACCGAAAGATTCTCGCTTCCTGTTGACAGTGACCGCTGCCTATCGGACGCTGGTCTGACTTCACACCGGCCGCCGGAGCGCGCGTTCCGGCACGCATGAAGGGGCACCGCCTTATGTCCCTGTCGCTACGCCATCCGACCGCCTTCCTCACCACACTGCTCGTCTCCGTCGCGGCCGCACTGGTCGCGGCCGCACCACCGGCCTCCGCCGCCGCGATCACCGCCAACGCCGACGCGCTCGACGGCACCTGCGCCACGCTGCGGGTCTTCAACGGCTCCAGCGCGACCGGCTACGTCGTGCGCAGCGGGGCCGGGTACGGCTTCACGTCCTCCGCCTCCGGCGCCACGCCGTTCCGGCTGGAGGCCACCCAGCTCGGCCGGTACGAGCTGTTCGGCTCCGACGGCAAGCCCGCGTACCAGAGCGTCGTCAGCTTCATCATGGCCGGCGACTCCTACGGGGACCGGGCCGACTTCACCGTCACCAAGGCCGGCGACCGCTACCGGTTCACCGCCACGGCCACCGGCCAGACCATGGGCTCGTTCCTGTGGAGCCTCGGCGCGGCCGGCACGTCGTACACCGTGGCCCTCGCGACCGCGACGGGCTGCTTCACCCCGCCCGACATCGACCCGGGGGTCACCGGCACCGCCGCGCCGGGCGTCGACGGCAGCGGCAGGCTCGTCGGCACGATCGACGCGCACGCCCACATCACGGCCGCCGCGGCGTTCGGCGGGCAGATGCACTGCGGCGAGGCGTGGGCGTCCGGCGGCGTGCAGGTCGCGCTCGCGGGGTGCGACACGCACCGCAGCCTCAACGTCGGCGCGCTCTTCGAGGCCATCGTCGGCGGCACCGACGCGGCGAACTCACCCGAGGACGGCTGGCCGACGTTCGGCGACTGGCCGCAGCACAACTCGCTGCTGCACGAGCAGTCGTACTACCGTGGCATCGAACGGTCCTGGCGGGCCGGCCAGCGGGTGCTCAACGCGCTGCTGGTCGCGAACCGGTCGATCTGCGAGCTCTTCCCGTTCCGCGACACCCCCTGCGACGAGATGGACCAGATCCGGGTCCAGTCCCGCTACCTGTACTCGATGCAGGACTACATCGACGCGCAGAACGGCGGCGCCGGTAAGGGCTGGTTCCGCATCGCGACCACGCCCGCCCAGGTGCGCAGCATCGCCGCGCAGGGCAAGCTAGCCGTCACGATCGGCGTCGAGAACTCCGAGATCTTCGGCTGCCGCGAGAGCAACGACGTCCCGCAGTGCACCACCGCCCAGATCGACGCCGGGCTCGACGAGCTGCAGGCGATCGGCGTCTCGGGCCTGTACCCGATCCACAAGTTCGACAACGCCTTCGGCGGCACCCGCTTCGACGCGGGCCTCACCGGGGCGTTCGTCAACGTCGGCAACCTGCTGTCCACCGGCCACTGGTGGACCGCGACCAGCTGCACCGGCCCGTCCGACAACGAGCAGCCCCTCGTGCAGGACGACCTCGTCCGGCTGCTGAGCTTCGGGGTGCTGAGCCTGCCGCCCGGCACCGTGCTGCCGGTCTACCCCAGCGGCAAGATCTGCAACACCCGCGGCCTGACCAGCCTCGGCCGCTACCTCATCCAGCGGATGATGGAGCGCGGCATGATCATCCACGTCGACCACATGAGCGTGAAGACCGCCCAGGCCGTGCTCGACATGGCCGCGACCGCCCACTACCCGGGTGTGACCTCGGTGCACAGCTGGTCCGACCCGACCATGATCGACCGGATTCTCGCGCTCGGCGGTTTCGTGGCCACCTACGCCAACTCGGTGCCGGAGTTCCTGAGCGAGTGGCGTGCCAACCGCGCCGCCCCGCACGGCAACGCCATCACCGGCTACGGCTACGGCACCGACGTCAACGGCCTCGGCGACCAGGCGAACCCCCGCCCGGACGCTTCATCCGCCCCGCTGATCTACCCGTTCACCGCCCCCAACGGCACCACGGTCAGCAAGCAGGTCTTCGGCTCGCGGACTTTCGACGTCAACACCGACGGCGCCGCGCAGTACGGCCTCTTCGCCGACTGGACCACCGACCTCATCCAGCGCGCCGGCCCCGACAGCACCCTGCTCCGCCAGCAACTCCTGTCCGGCGCCGAGGCTTACGTACGAATGTGGGAACAGGCGATCGCCTGGTAGCCCTTGCTGATCTTCGCCGCCCAGCTTGATCGAGTAGCGGATCCGGTCGCCATGACAGCCGGATCCGCTACTCGATCACGGCTCTCTGAGCTACGGTCCCGCGGGACGCGACGGGGTCGCGGCGGGTGGGGAAAGTTTCAGAGGGTCGGGGCGGCGAAAAGGTTTCGGGAGTTGTAGAGAACCTTAAATCTCCGCACATCCTG
Organism: Dactylosporangium sp. CA-152071; assembly: GCF_050936335.1. Taxonomy (NCBI): domain Bacteria; kingdom Bacillati; phylum Actinomycetota; class Actinomycetes; order Micromonosporales; family Micromonosporaceae; genus Dactylosporangium; species Dactylosporangium sp. CA-152071. Next base: position 2,213,728 of record NZ_JBNJMZ010000002.1, read on the forward strand.
TCACAAGGATTGACGCGGGGCGATTCGTCCTGCCAGGGTGCCGAAAAGGATTTCGTCGATGCGCATCGGCCCCGCCCCCACCCTTGTGACAGGGAGTCCGAATCATGCCCCGAAAACGAACCACCCGCCTGGTCGTCGCGGCCGTCGCGGCGCTCGGCCTCGCCGTGACCGGTGCCTTCATGGGCACGGCGTCCGCCGGTGAGAGCAGCGCCGGCCTGCCGAAGAACGACGTCGCCAAAGGGCTTGTCTACGACGGGCTGCAGCGGCGGGCCGCGGGGCCGTGCGGCGCCGGGCTGCTCGAGGTCAAAGGCACCAGCCCGATCATGTGCACGCACGGCCCGGACGCCGCCCCGGCCGGGCTGTCGGTGAAGACGCCCGTGCCCGCCCTCGCCGGCACGGCAAAGGCCGCGGCCGCCGTGCAGTCGCTCGCGGTCTGCGAAGGTGACGGCACGAGCGGGCGACGGGTCGAGGTGCTGTACATCCACGGCTCGACCAGCCGGTACACGCAGTACCTGGAGACGTTCCGCACCCTCGCCGAGGGCGTCGACACGATCTTCAACGAGAGCGCCAAGGAGACGGGCGGCGAGCGGCACGTCCGGTACGTCACCGAGACCGTCAACGGCGCGTGCCGGCCGGTCGTGCGGGACGTGAAGATCGCCGACTCGGCGCTGAACGCCAACGACTGGGCGCCGCTGCTCAACGCGGTCAAGGCGGCCGGCTACAACCGGACGGACCGCAAGTACCTGCAGTTCGTCGACGCCAACGTGTACTGCGGCATCGGCGGGCTGGCCGGCGACACGCGCAAGAGCGACGCGAACCGGTCCAACACCGGACCGGAGTACGCGCGGGCGGACAACGGCTGCTGGTCGGCCGGCGTCGCCGCGCACGAGCTCGGGCACACGCTCGGCGCCGTCAACAACAACGCGCCGAACGCGTCCGGCTACGGGCACTGCACCGACGAGTGGGACGTCATGTGCTACAAGGACGGCGACGACGTCGTCATCCGCACGGTGTGCACGAACCGGTCCCACGACGACCGGCTCGACTGCAACCACGACGACTACTACCACACCAACCCGCCGGCGGGCTCGTACCTGGCGCAGTACTACAACGTCGCCGACAACCTGTTCCTCATCAAGGGCGGCGGCAGCAACCCGCCGCCGCAGGACAGCAACCTGGCCCGGTCGGCGACGGCGTCCGCGTCGTACACGTCGGCGTGGGAGTCGGTCGCGGCGATCAACGACGGCATCGACCCGCCGTCGTCCAACGACACCGTGAACCCGCGCTGGGGCACGTGGCCGAACAGCGGCCAGCAGTGGGCGGAGCTCACCTGGAGCAGCAACCAGACGCTCAAGCGCGCGCAGGTGTACCTGTTCGACGACAACCAGGGCATCGACGTGCCGTCGAGCTGGAAGCTGCAGTACTGGACCGGCAGCGCGTACGCCGACGTGCCCGGCGCCAGCGGCTACCCGGTGACGGCCAACGCGTACATCACGGTGACGTTCACGCAGGTCAGCACCGCCCGGTTGCGGGTCGTGCTGCAGTCCAACGGCACCAGCTCGGTCGGTCTGCTCGAGGTCAAGGCGTTCGCGAGCTGACCGCCGGCGTGGGCCCGTGCGCCGCGGCTGACGCGCGGGCCCACGTGACGACCGGCGGGACCAGGCTGCCGATGACCGCGAACGCCGCGCCCAGCAGCAGCCAGCCCGGCGCGCCCCAGCCGACGGCGAGGGTCGTCACCACGAAGGGCGCGAGCATCTGGCCCAGCTGCATGCCCATCGCATAGGCGCCCTGGTACTGGCCGTGCGCGTCCGGCGGCGCGAGCCCGAACGAGATGCCCCACCCGGCGGCCGAGTGCCACAGCTCCGCGGCGACGTGCACCATCGACCCGAGGACCAGCAGCGCCACGGTCACCGGCATGCTCACGCCGCCGCTCAACGCGAACAGCCCGCACGCGGCGAACAGCGCCAGCCCCGCCCTCCGCGAAGCCCGCGCCGCGCCGGGCAGCTCCTCGGTGCCGCGGGCGGCCCGGACCTGGAAGAGCACGACGGCGGTCGTGTTGATGCCGAACAGCACCGCGATCAGCCAGCGCGGCGCGTCGGTGCGGTGCGCGATCCACAGCGGCAGCGCGACCTCGAACAGCCCGAAGTGCGTGGCCATCAGCCCGTCCAGGACCACGAACGCCAGGAACGGCCGGTCCCGCAGCGCGACCAGCCGGGGACCCTCCTGCCGCTTGGGCGCGGCCGGCACCGGGGCGAGGCGGCGCAGCACGAGCGCGGCGCCGGCGTACGTGACCGCGTCGATGGCGATCAGCGTGAGGTACGCCTGCCGGGTGTCCACGGCGAGCCCGATGCCGGCCACCGCGGCGCCGGCCGCGATGCCCGCGTTGGTGACGGAGCGCAGGTAGGCGCGGGTGTAGACGCGCCGGTCGGCGGGCACCGCGCCGGCGATGACCGCGCCCTTGGCCGCCCGCTGTGCCGCGTCGCCGACCGCCATCGGCACCCCGACCAGCAGGTACGTCCAGAAGTCCTGCACCGTCACCAGCGCCGCCGAGCCCGCGCACAGCACGAGCAGGCCGGCGAGCAGGACGCCACGCGGTCCGCGGCGGTCCGCGACGTACCCCATCGGCGCGCTCGACACGAGGCACACCAGGGCGGTCACGGTCAGCGCGAGGCCGGTCTCCCGCACGCTCAGCCCGACGGAACGGGTCAGGAACAGCGCCACCGACGCCATCGACACGCCGTTGCCGAACGTGTTGATGAGGGTGGCGCCGGCGAGCAGGCGCACGGGTCCGGGTTCGGGTAGCACGCCGGGACCCTAACAAGACGTACGTACGGTTTTCTACCCCGAGCCCCTGGGTCAGGCGGCGGGCCCCTGGGTCAGGCGGCGGGCCCCTGGGTCAGGCGGCGGGCCCCGGGGTCAGGCGGCGGGCCCCGGGGTCAGGCGGCGGCGGGCCAGCTCGGCGAGCAGGACGGCGCCGTCGTGCAGGACGCTGTCGTCGAAGACCGCGCGCGGCGAGTGGTTGTTGGGCATGACGGTGTGGTCGTCGCCGCCCGCCGCGCCGAGGAACAGGTAGGCACCGGGGACCCGCTGCAGGACGCGGGAGAAGTCCTCGGAGCCCGGGTCGGGGTGCTCCATGTGCTGGAACCGGTCGGCCCCGAACACGTCGCGGACCGTGCTCGCCACGAACGCCGCCTCCGTGTCGTCGTTGACCGTCACCGGGTACTCCGGCTCGAACCGCACCTCGGCGCGCAGCCCGTGCGCCGCCGCGATGCCCTCGCACAGCCGCACCGAGTCCCCGGCGATCTGCTCCGCGGCGGCGGCGCTGAACGTCCGTACCGTCGCGGAGAACACCGCCTCGTCGGGGATGACGTTGCGCAGCGTGCCCGCGTGGAACTCGCCGACGGTGAGCACGACCGGCTCGAACGGGCTGAACCGGCGCCCCACCATCGTCTGCAGCGCCGTCACCATCTCGCACGCGGCCGGGATCGGGTCGCGGGCGTCGTGCGGCGCCGACCCGTGCCCGCCCGCGCCGACGACCCGCACGTAGAGGCCCGCCGCGGCGGACATCAGCGCGCCCGGCCGGCACGCGAACACCCCGCGCGGGAAGTCTGTGGCCAGCACGTGCAGCCCGTACGCGGCGACCACGGTGGAGCCGGCGGCGTCCAGCACCCCCTCGTCGATCATCAGCCCGGCGCCGTTGCAGCCCTCCTCCCCCGGCTGGAACATGAACACGACGTCGCCGGCCAACTCGTCGCGGCGCCCGGCGAGCAGGTGGGCCGCGCCGACCAGCCCGGCGGTGTGCAGGTCGTGACCGCAGGCGTGCATGGCGCCCGGCACCGCCGAGGCGAACGGCACATCGGCGAGTTCGGTGACCGGCAGGGCGTCCATGTCGCCGCGCAGCAGCACCGCGGGACTGTCTACACCGCCACGCCGGCCGCCGCGCAGCACCGCCGTGACCGACGACAGCGCGGTGCCGGTCGTCACCTCCAGCGGCAGGCCTTCGAGCGCGGCGAGCACCTTCCGCTGGGTGCGCGGCAGGTCGAGGCCGATCTCCGGGTGCCGGTGCAGATCACGGCGCAGGTCGATGAGGTCGTCACGCAGTCCCATCCCGCAGACGGTACCGCCGCGCGCCACCACTACGCGACGCTGAACGAGCCGTCGGTGAAGGACAGCGACCGGCCGGCGGTGTGCGCGACGGGGTGCGGGCCGGCGAGCGCGGGCGTGGCGATCGACACGGCGGCGGTACGCTCGAACTCCAGCGCCCGCGGCGTCCACGGGCCGTCACCGTCCGGGACGGCCAGGTTGACGATCGTGGAGGCGTCGCGCTGGGTGTCGAAGCGGACGTGCGCCGCGACGTGGTGGACCAGGGTGAGCTCGGCCCGCCCGGGTATCGCCGCCGCCGGGGCCGGTGGCGGGTCGCCTGCGGGGACCGCCGCCCGGGCCCAGTGACCGTCCGGGAACCGGTCCGTGATGCGGGCCGCCAGGCAGGGGCTCGCGGCGATCCACCCCTCGGCCAGCTCCCGGAACGCGCGGTCACGGACCCGCCGGGGGCGGCCCGCCGCGGCGAGCACGCCGGTGCCCGCCCCGGCGAAGGCGGCGCACAGCTGCCCGAACCGCACCGACCCGACGTTGCTCGCGTAGCGCACCGACCGCAGCTCCAGCATCGCCTGGTGCACCACCAGGGCCGCGTCCCGGGCCGCGCCGCGGGCCGGTGGCCAGCCGATCGGCTCGCGCCGGAACGCGCGGCCGCGTGGATCGGCCGCCGCCGCGTCCCGGCCCGCACCCGACAGGTGCCACGTGTCGTCGTCGAAGCCGACGCGCGCCGACGCGGCGCCGAACCGGCCGCGGGCGCCGACCTGCACCTCGACCCCGTCACCGTCGACCGTCAGCGCCGCCCCCGGGCCGTCGCCGGTGTCGAACCGGGCCTCCCGGACGTCCTCCAGCATCACCTCGACGATCGCCTCGCCGGCGTTGTCGGGCGCGGGGTAGCGGCGCGGCGCCTCGAGCCACAGGTAGCCATGGATGCCGTGCTCGCCGCGCTCCAGGTGTACGGTGCGGACCCGGGCCCCGGTCAGGTCGTAGTCGCGGGCGGTGCCGGCGGCCGCCGCCGCGGTCAGCGGGACGACGCCCGGCCGCAGGTCTCCCTTGTAGTCCCGCACGTGCGCGGGCTGGTCCCGCTGCTCCGGCAGCAGAGACTCCAGCCGGTGGCCGGCGGCCTGCTCGATCATCCACGCCCGGCGCGCGGGACTGCCGTCCGCCATCCACCGCAGGGCCGCCGCCGCCCGCCGCTCACGCAGCCACGACGGCCGCAGGAGCGCCGTGTCGAACAGCGGGAACGTGCTGTTGTCCCAGATGTCCGCGAGCCCCACGACCGCGCGCCGGTCGAACCGGCGGCCGTCCGCGGACAGCTCGGCGATCCGCGCCACCGACCGGTCGAGCAGCACGGCGAACGCCCGCATCCGATCCGCTGTCATGGGCGCGGTTTGCCGGCGGCGTCGTAGGAGGCCCGCGCCGCGTCGACGGCCGGCAGGTGCCCGCCCGCCCAGTCGGCGAGCGCGTGGAACAGCGGGCCGAGGCTGCGGCCGAGGTCGCTGATCTCGTACTCGACCCGCGGCGGGATCTCCGGCGTGTACGTGCGGACGACGAGGCCGTCCCGCTCCAGCTGCCGCAACCGCTGGGTGAGCACCTTCGCCGTGACCGTGCCGATGCGGCGCTCCAGCTCGCTGAACCGCTGCCGCCCGTGCTCGTGCAGCGTCCACAGGATCGGCGTCGTCCACCGGCTGAACACGATGTCGACCACCGGCGCGATCGGGCACGCCAGTTCCGGGATGGTTTCCTTCTGCATGGTCACTTTCCTGTAGGTACCTACTATCCCCACGATGCTAGCTTCGCCGGCATGAAGATCGTCGTGACGGGTGCGACCGGCAACGTCGGCCGCCCTCTCGTACAGACCCTGACCGCGGCCGGCGCCACCGTCGCCGCCGTCTCCCGCAACGCCGGACCATCGCACGGCTCCTTCGCCGCGGACCTGGCCGACCCGGCGAGCCTCCGCCCGGCCCTGCACGGCGCCGACGCGCTGTTCCTGCTGGTGCCCGGCGCGCCGGTCGACCACCGGGCGCTCGTCGCCACGGTCCGCGAGTCGGGCGTGCCGCGCATCGTCCTGCTGTCCTCCCAGGCCGCCGGCACCCGCCCCGACACCCCGTCGCACGCACCGCTGCGCGACCTGGAGGCGGCGGTCCGCGGCGCCGGCGTGCGCTGGACGATCCTGCGCCCGGGCGGCTTCGCGAGCAACACGTTCGCCTGGGCCCCGACGATCCGCTCGCATCGGGTGGCGTACGCGCCGTACGTGGACGTCGCCCTCCCGCTGGTCGACCCGGACGACATCGCGGCGGTCGCGGCGGCGGTCCTCCTCGCCGGCGCCGAGCACGACGGCGCCACGTATGTGCTCACCGGACCTGCGGCGACCACACCCCGCGACCGCGCGGCGGCGATCGCCGCCGCCACCGGCGCGCCGGTCGACCTCGTCGAGCAGACCCCGGAGGAGGCCCGCGCCCAGCTGCTCGGCTTCATGCCCCCGCCGGTCGCGGACGGCACCCTGGCCATCCTCGGCCGGCCCCGGCCGGACGAGCAGGCGGTGAGCCCCGACGTCGAGCGGGTGCTGGGCCGCCCGCCCGTCTCGTTCCAGACCTGGGCGTCCCGCAACGCCGCGGCATTCGCCTCCTGAGGCTGTCGAATTCGTGGCTCGCCGTTCGTCTCACTGCCAGTCTGGAACCGACGAGGAGGCAGCGATGCAGTACGTCATGCTCATCTACCAAGGCCCGGCACTCGAGCGGCAGGCCGCGCTCAACGAGGAGGAGCAGAAGCAGGTCTACGCCGACTACCAGGCGATCAACCAGGCCCCCGGGGTCACCACCGTGCCACCGCTGGGCCTCGCCGAGCACGCGACCACCGTGCGGGTGGAAGGCGGCAGGACGCTGACGACCGACGGCCCGTTCGTCGGGATGAAGGAGGCCGTCGGCGGCGTGTTCATCCTGGAGGCCGACGACCTCGACGCGGCCATCGAGGTGGCCGCCCGCGTCCCGGCGGCCCGCCACGGCGGAGCCGTCGAGATCCGGCCATCGGAAGTGTATTGGTAACCGCACTCGACGGGATCTTCCGTGCCGAGTGGGGGCGCGTCCTGGCCACCCTCATCGGCGTCCTCGGCGACTTCGACCTCGCCGAGGACGCCGCGCAGGAGGCCTTCGCCATCGCCGCCGACCACTGGCCGCGCGACGGCGTGCCGGCCAACCCGCGCGCCTGGTTGATCCGCACGGCACGCAACCGCGCCACCGACCACATCCGCCGCGAGCGGGCGCTCGTGCCCAGGCTCGCGCTGCTCGCCGCCGCCCAGGAGGTGGAGATGACCGCGGTCCCCGACGAGCGCCTGGAGCTCATCTTCACGTGCTGCCACCCGGCGCTGGCCGTCGAGGCCCAGGTCGCGCTCACCCTGCGTACCCTCGGCGGCCTGACCACCGGCGAGATCGCCCGGGCACTGCTCGTCCCGGAGCGCACCATGGCCCAGCGCCTGGTCCGCGCCAAACGCAAGATCAAGGCGGCCGGGATCCCGTTCCGCGTCCCGCCGGACCACCTTCTCCAGGAGCGCCTCGACGCGGTGCTCACCGTCGTGTACCTGATCTTCAACGAGGGCTACGGCGGCCGCGACGAGCTCGCCGCCGAGGCCATCTGGCTGGGCCGCGCGCTGACCGAGCTGCTGCCCGCCGCCCCCGAGGTGCACGGCCTGCTGGCGATGATGCTGCTGCACGACTCCCGCCGCGAGACCCGCTTCCACGACGGCGAGCTGGTGCTGCTCGAGGATCAGGACCCGACCCGGTGGGACGCCGCCCAGATCACCCAGGGCCGCGCCGTGCTCGACCGTGCGATCGCGCTGGGCGGCCGCGGCCCCTACGTCCTGCAGGGCGCGATCGCCTCCCTGCACGCGGAGACACCGTGCGACTGGCCGCAGATCGCCGCCCTGTACGGCGAGCTGGCCCGCCTGACCGCCTCACCCGTCGTCGAGCTGAACCGCGCCATCGCCGTCGCCGAGACCAAGGGCCCACTGGCCGGCCTGCGCATCGTCGACAGCCTGGGCCTGGACGACTTCCGCTACCTGCACTCGACCAGGGCCGAGCTGCTACGCCGCCTCGGCCGCACCACCGAGGCCCGCGCCGCCTACCTCCGCGCGAGAGCCCTCACCGACAACGGCCCCGAACGCCGCTTCCTGGACCGCCGCCTCACAGCGCTCTCGCACGGCGTGGTGTGATCGGACCGTGGCATGGACCGACGCGGCGCTGGAGGTGCTCGGCGTGGGCGGGGAGCCGGTGGGGGCGCCGGACGAGGTCGCCATGCTGGAGCGGTGGATCGGAGGGGCGCTGCCGGAGGCGGTCCGGGAGTGGTTCCTGCTCGGCGGGGACCGGCGCCTGGCGGCGGTCAGCTCGAACCTGGTCACCACGGCGCGGGACTTCGGGAGCCCGGCCGTCGGGCGGTTCCTCGACAGCGGACACCTGCTGCTGGAGACCGAACTGCAGCACTGCTGCCGGTGGGTCGTGGCGGTCGAGGCGGCGTACGGTGATCCGCCGGTGTACCTGGTCGGCCCGGACGATGACGCCTGCGTGACGCGGAGCCGGTATGCCGCGGCGTTCTCCGAGTACGTCTTCGCGGCGGCGTGGGACGCGGTGCTGTGGGCGGGCGAGATGGCCGCCGACTTCGACCATCCGCTGCCGGCCGGTGCCCTCGAGGTCCTCAAGCGCAGGCTCACCGCGCTGCCGGTGACGTACGGGTGGGCGATGAACCAGGAGTGCGACGCGGTGCACCGGTTCGAGGGCGAGGCGAAGGTCGCCGTGGCCGTGACGGGTGGCACGGCGGTGTGGAGCGCGGTCGCAGCGCCCGACGCCGGGCTGCGGCGGGCGCTGGCCGAGCTGATCGGGGCGGACGGCGACGTCTGATCGCGACCCCGCCGTCAGTCGGGGGGTTCGGGGGCTGTCTCGTCGGTGGTCACGTCCTCGTCGCGGGGGCGTTCGCGGCCTTCCAGGGACACCGCGTCCGAGTCCTTGGAAGGCTCCGGGGGCTGGTCGTCGTCGAGGAAGTCGAGGAACTGGTCGGGGTCGGTGGTCATGGCGATTCCCCTCACTGGATCGCGGAGACGGCGGTCAGGTCGACCGTCTCGCCGCGGGACATGGTGCGCACCGGGAGGCCGTCGGCGAGCCGCTCGAAGTGGTGCAGCGGGTCGCGCATGACGGTGTAGTCGTCGTGGTGGATCGGCAGGATGGTGCGCGGGCGGATCAGGCGCGACAGCGCGACCCCGTCGTGGGCGTCCATGGTGACCAGCACGCCGAGGATGCGGGTGCCGCCGAGGTGGATCAGCACCGCGTCGATGTCGCCGAAGCGTTCGGGGATCTGGTCCAGCACGGACCGGCGGAAGAGCGTGTCGCCGGTGATGTAGAGGCGCAGCCGGCGGTGGCCGTCGCGGGACCAGTCGATGACGGTGCCCATCGTCTCCGGCAGGGCCAGGTGGACGCCGGCCGGGCCGTGCCGCGCCGGGACCGCGGTGATCCGCAGCGCCTGGCCGCCGCGCCGCCACGTGACGTCCTCCCACGTGGCCAGGCCGACCGCTTCCGTGAAGCTCCACCTGTACAGCCGGCGCTGCGCCGTGCGGGTCGTCACGAACGGCAGGTCGCGGGGCAGGCCGCGGCGGGCGACCCGGTCGAAGTGGTCACCGTGCAGGTGTGACAGCACGACCCCGTCGAGCGGCGGGAGGTCGTCGATGCCCATCGCCGGCTCGAGGCGCCGCTTCGACCACAGGCCGTAGCCGAGGTACGCGCGCTGCCCGGCGTGCAGGAAGTTGGGGTCGGTCAGCAGCGTGAACGCGCCGAGGCGCAGCAGCACCGTCGCGTTGCCTATGAACGTCGCTGACGTCTCCATGGGTCACCGTTCCGGGATCTCGTGCACGGCCAGCTCCTCGGCCGTGGCCCCACCGCCCGCGGCGCCGGCGTCGTAGGCGATCGCGTCCTTCTCGGTGTCCTCGCCGGTGCCCTCGTCGGGTTCGACGAGCCGGCCGACGGTGCCGCCGCGGGCGCCGGCGCCCGTGTCGTACATCGAGACCTGCGAGCCGAGGTCGGGCTCGACCGGAGCGTCGTCCAGCGCGGTGTCCCGGTCGACGGAGTCCAGCGTCTCGCCGGTCGCGTCGGGGTCGAACGACTCGGCGGCGATCGGCGACGCGGTGGCGTCGGGCCGCGGGCCGGCCTCCCCCAGCGACGTGTCGGGCAGTTCGCGGTCGAGCTTGTCGTCCAGCGACTCGGGGTCGGCGTGGTCGAGCCCGAGCGGCTGGTCGTCGCGGTCCAGCGGCAGCAGCGCGGGGTCCGGGCCGTCGGCGACCCGTCCGGTGTCGACATCGTCCCCCGCGGTGGAGTCGTAGTCGGCGGTACCGGGAAGCCCCAGGGCCTCGGGGTCGGACACCAGGCTCGGGAAGTTGTCTGTACGCATACTCACCCGCTACCCCACCCGCACGGGGTGACACGCGAACCGGGGCGAATTGTCAGAATTCGCCCCAGGGCGGAATGGGGTCCGCCGTGGCGAGGGGCAGCATCCGCCGCGCGGCGTCCTGGGCCCACTCCACCAGCAGCAGCGTGACGTCGTCGGCCGGGGTGCCTGCGTAGCCCGCCAGCGCGGAGTGGCAGAGCCGGCGCAGCGCCTCGGGGGCCGGCAGCTCGCCGGTGTCACGTTCGACGAGCTCGACCAGCCCTTCGACGCCGAACACCCGGCCGTCACGGCCGACGGCCTCGGTGGCGCCGTCGGTGTACAGCAACAGGCGGTCACCGCGCTCCAGCAGCTCCTCGGCAACCTCGCGAAGAACAGCGCCCCGTCGTTGGCCGCGTAGTCGAACGCGTCGCCGCCGACCTCGTAGCAGGGTTCGAGGACCGCCGAGACGACCGCATCCACAGCCGCTGCCGTCCGTCCACCGTGGACGACCGCGGCCGGACGGTCATGAAGACCTGTCCGGCCACAGTGGACTCGACGGGGAGCGGCGGCGGTGCCGCGGGCGGGCGCGGCACCGGCAGCAGGACCCGCTGCTCTGGGCGACTGGAATGAGTCGACCAGGTAGACCCAGACGTCCAGCCCGAGCGGCGCGGCCGCGGCGGCGGCCACGGCGCCCAGCTGGTCCGGCTGCGCCAGCCGGTCCCGCTGGAGCAGGTCCACCACGGCCGCCCGCCACTGCCGGCGGTCCTCCGACGCGGCCACGGCACACCCCCTCGCTGCGGTTCCTACCCAGCCGCCGGCGCGCGAACCATCAACGGCTACGCCAGGGTCCACCGCTGGTTCGTGCCCGAGCCGCACGCCCACAGGATGATCTTCGTGCCGTTGGCGGTGCCGCGGTTGCTGGCGTCCAGGCACAGGCCGGACTGCGCGCTGCTGATGGTGCCGTCGGCGTTGACGTTCCACTGCTGGTTCGCCTGACCGTTGCAGTCCCAGATGACGACGGCGGTGCCGTTCGTGGTGCCGTTGTTGTAGGCGTCCAGGCACTTGGTGCCGTACACCGTCAACTGCTTGCTCGACGTCACGGTCCAGGCCTGGTTGGCCTGCCCGTTGCAGTCCCACAGCTGCAGCTGCACGCCGTTGGTGGTGCTGGAGTTGTCGACGTCCAGGCACCGGCCGGACTGCACGCCCTGGACGCGCACCGCCGCGGGTGCCGACGCGAGCTGGCGGACCTCGATCGCGTCCAGGTCCGGCGCCCAGGCGGCGACGTTGGAGAACGTGAGCGTGTTGGCCGAGCCGGCGGTCAGCGGCACGATGACCGAGACGGTGCCGGCGGTGGTCCACGACCCGGTCGGCGGGAACGCGACGACCGTCGACGGCTGCCCGTTGACCTGCAGCGTCGCCGTGCGCGTGGTGGGGTCGCCGTTGGTGTACGCGATGGTCGCCACGGCGAGGCCCGCGGACGGTGCGGCGACGGCGTTGAAGCGCAGGGTGCCGCCGTTGCCGATGCCACCGACCTTCGAGCCGCCCGAGCAGCCGGCGCAGGCGACGACCGTCGCGCCGGTGCGGGTGTTGCCGGTCGCCTCGGCCTCGTAGGTGGTGGCGGCGGCCTCGGTGCCGGTGACGGTCAGCAGCACCGCGTCGTTCGCCGGGACGTTCACGGTGTACGACGTGGCGAAGCTCCCGGCGTTCTGCGCGGACCACAGGTTCCGTACGGATGCCGACGTCGCGGCGAGGCCCAGGTCCGCCCACCGGACCGTCATCGACGCCGCGGCGGTCCCCCGGTTGAGCAGCAGCACGGCGCGCCGTCCCGAGCCGGCGAGCACCTTCCCGTACACCTGCCGCCCCTGCGAATCGGAGACCTTGACGCCCTGCAGTCCGCGCGGGTCCTGGTCGACGGCGATCACCTCGGCGTTGCCGAGCGTCGCCCTCGTCGTGGCGTCCATCGTGGCGAGGTCGTCGCCGATGAGCAGCGGCGCGCCGGAGATCGCCCACAGGCCCATGTGGGTGCGGTTCTGCGCGGCGGTCAGCCCGGGCATGCCGGCGATCATCATGTCGGGGTCGTTGTAGTACCCGGTGTGCTGGGCGGCGGGGTGCAGGCCCTGGTCGAAGTTGCTGAGGACCATCGCCTGGGTGGCGGTCTGGCCGTAGTAGATGATGTCGGTGCTGGTGCGCCACATCGCGCCCATGCCGGGCGCCCAGTTCCACGGGCTCTGCACGCCCCAGTTGCAGATGGACAGCACGAGCGGGCGGCCGGTGGTCGCGGTGGCGCTGGTGACGGCGGCGCTGATCGCGCGGTACGTGCTCTGCGGGTCGAGCCCTTCGGCGCTGCCGCCGCACCAGTCGACCTTGACGAAGTCGAAGCCCCAGCGGGAGAACTGCAGCATGTCCTGCGCGTAGTGGCCCTCGCTGCCGCTGCCGGGCGCCGCCGGGCGGCCGGTCGGGTAGTAGTAGCCGCAGCCGTCGCGGCCGGCGTCGGTGTAGATGCCGGCCTTGAGGCCCTTGCCGTGCAGGTAGTCGGCGATCGCGGCCATGCCGCCGGGCCATTCCGCGGTGTCGACCGTGATGTTGCCGGCGGCGTCGCGGGTCCCCTGCCACCAGCCCTCGTCGATGTTGACGTACTTGTAGCCGGCGGCGGCCAACCCGGACGAGACGAGGGCGTCGGCCTGCGCCTTGATGACGTTGAAGTTGATCTTCGCGGCGAACGTGTTCCACGAGGCCCAGCCCATCGGCGGCGGCGGGACGGGCACCTGGGTGCCGGTGACGGCCGCCAGGGCGGGCCGGGCCGGGGTGGCGACATACACGGCGAGCAGGGCGAGGAGCGCGAGGAGGCGGACCGCATGCTTCATCTGCTGGTGTCCATGTCTCTAGGCGGGTGGCGACGATTGTTATCGCTCACATGCCATCCCGTCAATGCCCAGTCCGTTGCGGATGTGCGCGCTAACTTGTCGCGGTGACCAGGTAGTCGTCCGCCTCGGGGTTCCAGCGCAGCTGGACCGCGCCGCCGGTCGCGGCGGCCTTGCAGAACTGCAGGAACGTGCGGTAGCCGAGCTTCTTCTCGCTGAAGTCCGGCCGGACCCGGCGGACCTGGTTCTTCAGCCCCGACAGCGCGGCGCCGCCGCCCCCGGCCTCGAGCACCACGGACCGCAGCAGCGCGAACCCCGCCTCCCGGTCGCCGTGCTCGGGCAGCGCCACCTCCGGGTCGCCCTTGGCACGGCCGCCGGACAGCTCGATGACATTGCGGTCGGCGAGGTGGCGCAGCAGCTCCCCGAACGCGCGGAACCCGTAGTCGGACTCGCTGAACGTCGGGTCCTTGCGCAGCAGGGTCCGCTTCAGCGTCGAGGCGGTGACCTCTCCCCCGGAGCTGCCCTGCAGCCCGGCGACGGTCTGCGCCACGATCACGGCGAGCTCGTCGACGTCGCCGACCTCGGGCACCGGCTCCGGCTCCGGCTCGGGCACCGGTTTGGTCCGGCGCGGCTCCGGCTCCGGCGTGGCGCGTGCGGTCCGGCCGCCGCCCCGGGGCCGGCCCGAGCGCGCGTCCACGCCCTCGAGCCGGTCGTAGTACAAGAACTCGTCGCACGCCGGTGGCAGCAGCGCCGACGTGGACTTCTCGACGCCGACGCCGATGACCCGCTTGTTGAGCCCGCGCAGCTTGTCGACGAGCGGGGTGAAGTCGCTGTCGCCGGTGCACAGGACGAACGTGGAGATGTAGTCGCGCTCGAACGCCAGCTCCATCGCGTCGACCGCCATCTTGATGTCGGCGGCGTTCTTGCGCGAGGCACCCATCCGCTGCGGCATCTCGATCAGCTCGACGTGCGAGCGGGTCAGCATCCGGCGGTCCTCGTCGAAGTACGACCAGTCCGCGTACGCCCGGCGGACCACCACCCGGCCGCGCTCGGCGAGGGCGTCGGCGATCGGCCGGAAGTCGAAGGTCATGCCGCCGAGGTGATCCCGGGCGCCGAGCGCCAGGTTCTCGTAGTCGAGGAAAAGTGCGATCCGGTCTTCGGAGTCCACGCCGGTCACCCTACGCCCGTCGGCGATCACCGGCGCACCGGCCGGACTTTTCGTCCAGAAGCTGGACGTCTACTATGAGCCGGTGGATGCAGGAGCGGACGCGATCCTGGAGGCGCTGCTGCCGGTCATCGACGGGCTGGCGGCGACGTTCGGGCCGATGTGTGAGGTCGTCCTGCACGACTACCGGCGGGGCGAGCAGTCGGTCGTCGCGGTCGCCGGCTCGGTGACGGGGCGCAAGGCCGGCGACGCGATCAGCGAGATCGGCCTGGCCGTGCTCGCCCAGGGCGACGCCGCCACCAACGACGTCAACTACGTCACCCGCGCCCCCGACGGCCGGATCGTCAAGTCCTCGACCATGCCGCTGCGCGACGGCGCCGGCCATGTCTTCGGCGCCCTCTGCGTCAACGTCGACGTCACGGCGCTGCGGCAGGCCGGCGACCTGCTCACCGCCCTGGCCGGCGCGGCGGCCGCGCAGGTGCCGGCCACCACGTTCAGCGACGACTTCGACGATGTCGTCGATGCGTTGGTACGGGCGGAGGAGCTGGCACGGGGAAGGCCGGTGGCGGCGCTGACCCGGCCCGAACGGCTCGCACTCCTGCGCGCGCTGGACCGGCGCGGCGTCTTCGCCGTCCGCAACGCCGTGCCCCGGGTCGCCGCGCGGCTCGGGGTCTCCCGGTCCGCCGCCTACGCCGATCTCGCCGAGAGCCGGAGGAGCTCCGTTGACACTGGATGACGCGCAGACACCGTTCCTGGCGGTCGACGCGACCGTGGTGCGGGCGAACGCCGACCGCCTCAGCAAGCACCTCGCCAGGCTCGGCGTGCCGCTGCGGGCGCACGTCAAGACGACGAAGTCCGTCGACCTCGCCGCGCTGCTCGACGACGGGCGGCCCGTCCCGATCACCGTGTCGACGCTCGCCGAGGCTTCCGCGTTCGCCGACGCCGGGTACCGCGACATCCTGTACGCCGTCGGCATCGCGCCGGACAAGCTGCCGCGGGTGACCGCGCTGCGGGACCGCGGCGTCGACCTGACCGTGCTGCTCGACAGCGTGGAGCAGGCCGCCGCCGTGCCCGCCGGCGTGCCGGCGCTGATCGAGGTCGACTGCGACGGTCACCGCGGCGGCGTCCAGCCCACCGACCCGGTCCTGCTGGACATCGCGCACACCCTCGCCGCTCGCGGCGCCGTGCCCCGCGGGGTGCTGACGCACGCCGGCGAGTCGTACTTCGCCGACGGCGTCGCCGCGCTCCGTGCGGCCGCCGCGCACGAGCGCGACTGCGCGGTGCGGGCCGCCGCGGTGCTGCGGTCGGCGGGCTTCGAGGCGCCGGTGGTGAGCGTCGGCTCCACCCCGACCGCGCACTTCGCGACCGACCTCACCGGCGTCACCGAGGTCCGGGCCGGCAACTTCCTCCTCTTCGACCTCGTGATGGCCGGCATCGGGGTGTGCACGCCGTCGGACCTGGCGATGACGGTGGTCGCCACCGTGATCGGCCACCGCCCCGACAAGGGCTGGATCCTCACCGACGGCGGCTGGATGGCGACGTCCCGGGACCGTGGCACCGCCCGCCAGCGCGTCGACCAGGGGTACGGGCTGGTCGCCGACCTCGACGGCACCCTGTATGACGACCTGCTGATGACCGACGCCAGCCAGGAGCACGGCATCCTCTCGGTCCGCCCCGGCAGCTCCGCCGCGCTGCCCACCCTGCCGGTCGGCGCCCGGGTGCGGATCCTGCCCAACCACGCCTGCGCCACCGCCGCGCAGCACGACCAATACCACGTGGTCCGGCCGGGCTCCCGCGCCGTCGAGGCCGTGTGGTCCCGAATCAGAGGATGGTGACCACGATGCGGTTCCTGCCCGAGGCCGAGTCGGCCGCGCTCGTCAACGAGGAGCTGGCGTTCACCGCCGTGCGCTCGGCGCTGATCGCCGCCGCCGAGCCGCAGTCGTCGGTCTTCCCCGCCGTCGCCTGCCACGGCTCCGACCCGGCGAACCGGTTCACGGTCAAGCCCGGCGCGTCGGCCTCGCTGGCCGGCGTCAAGGTCGGCAGCTACTGGCCCGGCAACGCCGCCGCCGGACAGCCCAGGCACAACTCCGTCGTGCTGCTCCTCGACCAGTCCGTCGGCCGCGTCGAGGCGGTCGTCGAGGCGGGCGTCGTGAACGCCTACCGCACCGCCGCCGCGGACGCGGTCGCCGCTTCCGTGCTGGCGCGCGACGATGCCCGTACACTCGCCATCTTCGGAACGGGGCATCAGGCGCTCTACGAGTGTCTGGCCCTCGCCCGGGTGCGGCCCGTCTCGACGATCCTGGTGGTCGCCCGCAGCGCCGCCGGCGGCGCGGAGTTCCTGTCCCGGCTCGCCGCCCGCGGTCTCACCGGCACGCTCGCCCCCGCGGAGGAGGCCTGCGCCGCCGCGGACATCATCGTCACCGCCACGACCGCCACCGCACCCCTCTTCGACGCCGCCTGGGTGCGGCCCGGCACCCACGTGGCCAGCATGGGCTCCGACGCCGCCGGCAAGCAGGAGCTCCCACCGGCCCTGCTGACCGCCGCCCGCCTCTTCTGCGACCTGCCGTCCCAGTCCGTCCGCATCGGCGAGCTGCAGCACGTCGCCGCCCTCGTCGCCGAGGGCACCCTCACCGTGACCGCCATCGGCGACGTCCTCGCGGGCCGCACCCCCGGCCGCCGCTCACCCGACGACATCACCGTCTTCGACTCCTCCGGCATCGCCCTGCAGGACCTCTTCATCGCCGAGGCCCTGCTCCGCGCCGGATGACGGTCAGTCCCGCGCCGCGTGCGGTGGCATGGCGGGCAGCCAGGCGGCAAGGAGCGGCAGCACGGCGCGAAGGTCCGTCCCGCCGGCGGTCGCGTGGGCGGCCGCGCGGGCCGGCCCGGCGTCAGGCGGGGTGCAGGTTGGTCCAGGAGCGGGTGGTGGGGTGTTCGGCGGACCAGGCGGTCAGGAGGGTCTGGGCGTCGGGTTCGGGGGCGGCGAGGAAGAGCTGCTGCTCGCCGACGAAGTCGCGGGGTTCCTGGACGATCGAGGAGCGGCTGCAGCAGGCGCACAGGTCGACGCGGCTGGCCAGGATCTCGAAGCCGAACTTCCGGCCGGCGAAGGAGGCCGCCAGGGACGAGAGGTCGTCGGCGCCGGCCGTGACGAGCACGGACAGGGTCGCCGTGGGGGACGGTGCGAAGAGGGCGACCTCGTCGAACACCGGCACCGTCATCTCCCCGAACGTCCGGGAGCCGTTGGGGGCGCCGTCGTGGACGACGACCTCGCCGAAGCGGCGGGACGGGTCGAAGGGGACGTTGATGACGCGGGCTCGGGTCGGGCACAGGCGGACCGCCCAGACGACCTCCTCCACATCGGCGAGGCGGATGCAGGCGGGTCCCAGGTCGGCGTCGATCTCGCCGGTACCGGCGAACGGCGCCAACCCGTAGCCGATCCACGCGTCCCGGGCGGTCTCCCAGTCGTGCAGGACGGTGGCGGCCGTGCCGAGGTTCCAGTAGGCGGGCTCCTCGGCGCCCCGCTTCACGAACGTGACGGCGGTCTTGCCGGTCTCCAGCGCGCGGGGCCAGTCGCGGGCGAACTTGAACGCCAGCGCCGCGTCGAACCAGACCGCCTTCGCGGCTCGCCGGGGAACGCGCGGCGCCACCGCGGCGAGCAGGTCGCCGGCGCGGGGCCAGTCCTCGGCCTCGAACGCCTCGTAGCCGTGCGCGACCGCGACGACCACGTCACGGCCGGCGGAGCGCAGCGGGTTGGACCAGCGGGCGAGGCGGGAGAGCATGCCGCGGACGGTACGGGCCGCGGCCCCGCTCGACAAGATCAGGAGGCGAACGCCTTGCGGTATTCGCGGGGTGGGACGCCGCGTCGGCGGACGAACTGCTCGCGCAGCGTGGCGGCGGTGCCGAAGCCGACGCGGCGGGCGACCTCCTCGATCGGCAGGTCGGCGGTCTCCAGCAGTTCCTCGGCCCGGTGCAGGCGCTGGGACAGCACCCAGGCGTGCGGGGTCGAGCCGGTCGCGGCGGCGAACCGGCGGGCGAAGGAGCGCTGGCTCATCAGCGCCCGGGCGGCCAGGACCTCGACCGTCAGCGGGGTGTCGAGGTTTTCCCGGGCCCAGCCGAGGACCGCGCTGAGGCGCTCGTCGTCGCAGTCGGCCGGCACGGACGCCGCCACGTACTGCGCCTGCCCGCCGTCGCGGTGCGGCGACAGCACCATGTCGCGGGCGATGGCGTTCGCGACCGCCGAGCCGTATTCGCGACGCAGCAGATACAGGCACATGTCCACGCCGGCGGCCGCGCCCGCGCCGGTGACGATGCGCCCCTCGTCGACATACAGCACCTCGGGCATCAGCAGGACGTCCGGGAAGCGCGCCGCCATCGCCGCCGCCCACCGCCAGTGGGTCGTCGCCCGCCGGCCTTCGAGCAGGCCCGCGCACGCCAGGACGAACGCGCCGGTGCAGTGGCCCGCGATGGTCGCGCCCCGCTCGTAGGCCGACCGCAACGCCTCCAGCACCGCCGGCGACGGCGCGACGTCGAAGTGCTCCCATGACGTGACGAGGACCAGGTCGGCCTGGGCGAGCCGGTCCAGGCCGTGCTCCACCATCAGCTTGAGCCCGGCGTCGGTGGCCACCGGCCCCGGCTCGTCGGCGCAGACCGCGAAGTCGAACCCGGGCAGCCCGCGGGACGTGCGGTCGTAGCCGAAGATCTCGCTCACGATCCCGGCCCCGAACGCGCCGGTGCCGTGGTGGACGTACGCGGCGACGTTGCGGAACGGATGATGCATGCCATCATGATGGCAGAAAATCTGCGATCGCGTGCAGATCTGCCACTGTTGTGTTCACGCCGCCGGGCGCAGGCTGAGACCATGTTCGTCATCGACTGCCCCACCCACGGGTCCCGCGTCCTGCTGTCCGAGCGCCGCATCCGCGCCCTGCGCAACACCGACACCGGTGTCCTGCTCGCCCTCGAGTGCTACTGCGGCCACGTCGAGAAGATCAGCACCGGCCGTCGCGCCCCCGCACGGCATGTCCCGGAGTGACAAGATGGCCCGATGTTGCGGGGGTGGCTGAACGCTCGGGCCGTCAAGCGGTTCGAGCGGGTGCAGGACGAGGCACGCATAGCGCGCCGGCAGCTGTACGACGCCGGCCGGTTCGCGGCGTACGCGGAGGCGCTGAAGGACCTCGAGCCCGGCTACCACGAGTCGCGGGTGATCGGCGCGGGCGAGCAGGTCGCGCACACCCGGATCGAGCGGTGTTGCGCGCTGGTGCGGGCGAACCGGCCCGCCGAGGCCGAGGCCGAGGCCGCGCAGTTCGTCGCGGACGGGTGGAGCGACTGGCTGCAGGTCCGGCTGCGGCACTGCATGCAGTACGCCCACCGCGACGAGCCGTCGCCGTTCATGTCGTTGCACACCGAACGGACCGGCTGGATCCGCCTGTACGACGACTGGCTCCCACCGGGCCAGGTCGAGCACCCCACGACTGACCTGCTGCGCACGGGGATCCGGCAGGGTTGGCTGCTCGCCGCGGAGCACGACCAGCTCGCCGCATGGGTCGACGGCGTCGGCGACCGCCAGCTCGCCGACGTCGTGCGCCACATCGAGCGTTGGGACTAGAAGCCCAGGCGGCCGAACCTGCTGCGGTGGAAGACGAGCGGGGACGGGTCGGGCAGGGCCGAGCGGCCCGCGGCGCTGAGCCGCAGCAGGACAATGGTGTGGTCGCCGGCGGGGACCTCGTTGTAGATCGTGGTGTCGAAGTGGGCCAGGCCGTCGTCGAGGATGAGGGCACCGTCGGCGGTGGCGGTGACGGGCAGGCCGTCGAAGCGCCGGTCGACGGCGCCCGCGAGCTGGCGGGCGACGGCGGAGTGGTGCTCGGCGAGGATCGTGACCCCCAGGTGGGCGGCGCGGCGCAGGTCGGGCCACGTCTTCGACGTGTTCGCGATGCAGAACGACACCAGCGGCGGGTCCAGCGAGACGGACGTGAAGGAGCTCGCGGCCAGGCCGACGGGCACTCCGTCGACCAGCGCGGCGACCGCGACCACGCCGCTGGGGAAGATGCCGAACACCTCGCGCAGGCGGGCCGGGTCGAGGTCCTGGTTGGTCCGCAGCGTGCTCATCGGGTCACCGCCCCGCCGAACGGCACGGAAGCGGTCGCCCCGGCGGGTGGCGCGGGATGCCGCCAGAGGCCGCGGGCGGCCAGCTCGGGCAGGACGCCTTCGCCGAAGCGGTACGCCTCCTCCAGGTGCGGGTAGCCGGACAGCACGAACTCGGTGATGCCGGCCGCCGCGTACTCCTCGATGAGGTCGGCGATCTGCCGGTGGCTGCCGACGAGCGCGGTGCCGGCGCCGCCGCGGACGAGCCCGACGCCTGCCCACAGGTTCGGGTGGATCTCCAGGCCGTCCTTGGTGCCGCCGTTGAGGTCGAGCATCCGCCGCTGCCCCTCGGACTCGCTGCGGCGCAGCCCGTCCTGGACCTGGCGGATCTGCTCCTCGGAGATGCCGGCCAGCAGCCGGTCGGCCTCCGCCCACGCCTCCTCGGCGGTGTCGCGGGCGATGGTGTGCACCCGCAGCCCGTACACCAGCTGCCGGCCCTCCGCGTCGGCGAGGTCGCGGACCCGGGCGACCTTCGCGGCCACGGCCGCCGGTGGCTCGCCCCAGGTGAGGTAGACGTCGACGTGGCGGGCCGCGACGTCGAGGGCCGCCGGGGACGAGCCGCCGAAGTACACCTGCGGCAGCGGCGCGGGGATCTGCGCGAGCACCGCGTCGGACAGCTGGAAGTGCCGGCCCTCGAAGGTGACGGGCTTGCCGGACCACAGGTCGCGGACGATCGACAGGAACTCGCCGCAGCGCTCGTAGCGGGCGTCCTTGTCCAGGAAGTCGCCGTACATGCGCTGCTCGTGGCTCTCGCCGCCGGTGACGACGTTGAGCAGCAGCCGGCCGCCGGACAGGTTCTGGAAGGTGCCGGCCATCTGCGCGGCGAGGAACGGCGAGGTGAGGCCGGGGCGGAACGCGACGAGGAACTTCAGCCGCTCGGAGACGCTCGCCAGCATGGCGGTGGTGATCCAGGCGTCCTCGCACCACGCCCCGGTGGGGGTGAGCGCCGCCTCGAAGCCGAGCTGCTCGGCGGAGCGCGCGATCTGGCCGAGGTACGGCACGGAGGCCGGGCGGCCGGCGGCACCGGCTGGGGTGCCGTGTCCGCCGCCGACGACCTGCCGGCCGTCTCCGCCGTTGGTGGGCAGGAACCAGTGGAACTTGAGGTCGGTCATCACGCCTGTCCGTGGTTTGGGGGTGGGGTACCGTCGACGGCCCAGCGGCCGAGGTGCTGGATCTTCCATGCGGTCGGGTCGTGGAGGGTGTGGGTGCGGGCGTTGCGCCAGTGCCGGTCGAGGCCGAGCCCCGCGGCCGCGGACCGGGTGCCGGCGACCTCGAAGAGGCGGCTGCCGGCGTCGACCGCGGCACGGCTGGTGGCGGCCCGCGCGGCGGCGACGGCGAGCGACGCCGCGCCGGTGAGGGCGGCAGCGTCGGTACCGGCGGCAGCGTCGGTACGGGCGGCGTCCGCCGAAAGCCCCGTACCGGTACGGGCGGGGTCCGCCGTGAGCGCGGCGTCGGCCCGGTCGATCGCCCTGGCCGCCTCGGCGAGCAGCGCCTCCCCCGCCCGGACGGCCAGCTCCAGCTCGCCGAACGCGTGCACGACGAGCGGGTCGTCCGCGGCCCGGTCGACCCCCGCGTCGGGGTACGGGCGGCTGCGCTCCCGCACGAACGCGGCGGCCTCCGTGAGCGCGGCGCGGGCGATCCCGGCGTCGATGGCGGCGTGCAGCACCTGCGCGAACGCCCCGTAGGTCTGCGGCCCGTCGAACGTCACCGCGTACGGTGTGATCAGCGAGTCGGGAACGTCGACGCCGCGCAGCACGACGGAGCCGCTGGCGGTGGTGCGCTGGCCGAGGCCGTCCCAGTCGTCGATGACCTCCACGCCGTCCGCGTGCCGGTCGACCCACGCGACGTGCAGCGGCCCGTCGGGCCCGAGGTGGGCGAGCACGGGGATGCGGTGCGCGAGCAGCGCCCCGGTGGCGTAGAACTTGCGGCCGTCGAGGCGCCAGCGGTCGTCGCCAAGAGCGGTCAGCGTGGTCCGGATGTCGCGGACGTGTTTCGTGCCGGCCTCGGACTGGGCGTTGCCGAAGCGGCGCCCCGCGAGCACCTCCCCGAAGAGCTGCCGCCGCTGGGCGTCGGTGCCGTTGCGGCGCAGCTGGCCGATGTACGCGTAGTGGCTGTGCGGGATCTGCGCGATGTTCGGGTCGCCGGTCGCCAGCAGCCGGACGACCTCGGTGACGGTCTCCACGGGCAGGCCGGCGCCCCCGTACGGTACGGGCACGGTGATGGCGAGGAGCCCGGACGCGCTGAGCTCGTCGAGCTCCGCGACCGGCAGCACCCGCCGCGCGTCCCGGTCGGCGGCATCACTGGCGAAGCTGCGCGCGAGCCCGGCGGCGACCTCGACAGCCGCGCCGGCGGTGAGCACGGGGACGGTGGTGAGCGCCCGGGTCATGCGCCCTCCGGCAGCTTCGCGTACGCCGCGCTGGGGCTGGTCCCGTCCAGGAGGTACTGCCCGACGATCCGGTCGCGGTAGATCACCGGGTTGTGGGAGGCGAGGGTACGGGCGTTGCGCCAGTGCCGGTCGAGCCGGAACCGTTCGGTGACCGCGGACGCGCCGCCGACCTCGAACAGCTCGGTGGTCAGGTCGAGGACGAGCCGCGCGACCACGCCCTGCGCCCCGAAGACCGCGACGTCCGCGACGTCCGCGCGGTCTGCAAAGCGGTCGGAGTCGGGCTCGGACCGCGCGGCCGAGATGGCGCCGGCCGCCGACAGGACCGCGGCGGACACGACGGTCGAGGCGCCGGCGAGACGGCCGACGACCTGCTGCACCTGCGGGTCGGTGGCCGGCGACGGGTGCGCGGGGTTGTGCAGGTTGCGGGTGCGTCCGTTCACGTAGGCGACCGTGTCGGCGACCGCGGCCCTGGCGATGCCGGCCAGGCTCGCCAGGTGTACCAGCTGAAACACCGCCATCAGGGTGGAGCGGGTCTCCTCGAAGGGCTCGACGTCCTCGGCGGCGACCGGCACGTCCTCGAAGATCGTGGTGCCGCTGCCGGTGAGCCGCTGCCCGAAGCCGTCCCAGTCGTCGATCCGGGTCACGCCCGGCGCGGACGCGGGGACGAGGACGTTCACCGTGCCGTCCTTCCCGGCGGCGGTGGTCTGGATCCAGTCGGCGAAGAGGCTGCCGGTGGAGTAGAACTTCCGGCCGTCGAGCCGGAAGCCGTCACCGGCGGGGCGCAGCGTGCTCTCGGGGGCGAACCAGGAGGTGCTGGCGCGTTCGCTCTGCGCGTTGCCGACGATGACACCGGCCGCGATCCGCCGCAGCCACCGGTCGCGGACCTCCGAAGAAGCGTGCGCGAGGCGGCTCTCGACGAAGCCGATGTGCCCGCGCAGCAGCTGCGGCAGGTTCGAGTCGGCCCGGCCGAGCTCGATGAGCTGCTCGGTGAACTCGGGCAGGGTGGCCCCGAGCCCCCCGTGCCCGACGGGGATCCGCAGCTTCGTGAACCCGGCCTCCCGCAGCCACTCGACCTCCTCGGCCGGCAGCCGGCGGTCGGCCTCCCGCTCGACGGCGCCCTCGGCGATACGCGCGAAGACGGGGGCGAAGCGCTCGGTGAACGTCATGACGCCCCCAGCCGGGGCACCGCGGTCAGCAGTTGCCGCGTGTACGGGTGCCGCGGCCGCTCGAAGACGTCGGCGGCGGTGCCGTGCTCGACGATCCGACCGTCCTTCATGACCAGGATCCGGTCGCTGACGTGGTGGATGACACCGAGGTCGTGGGAGATGAACAGGTAGCTGACCCCGAGCTCGTGCTGCAGGTCGGTGAGCAGGTCGAGCACCTGCGCCTGGATCGACACGTCGAGCGCGGAGACCGGCTCGTCGCACACGACGACCTTCGGCTCGGGCGCGAGCGCGCGGGCGATCGCGACCCGCTGCCGCTGCCCGCCCGACAGCCGCAGCGGCGCCGCGTCGAGGTGGGCGGCGCCGAGGCCGACCTGTTCGAGGAGCCGCACGGCCCGCTCCCGGGCCTCGGCCTTCGAGCCGGGCGGCCGGTCGCCGGTGCCGAGCGCGTCGGTCAGGATGCGGCCGACGGACCAGCGCGGGTCGAAGGAGCTGTGCGGGTCCTGGTAGACGACGCCGACCTGTCTGCGCAGCGGCCGGCGGCGCTCGGTGGTCAGCGCCGACCAGGGTTCGCCGTGCAGCAGTACCTCACCCGATGTCGCCGCCAGGAGGGCGAGGGCGATCCGGGCGGTGGTGGTCTTGCCGGAGCCGGACTCGCCGACGATGCCGAGGGTCTCGCCGCCGAACAGCTCGAAGGACACGTCGTCGACGACGGTCCGGTCCACCTTGTCGGGTCCGCGGAACACCTTCGTGAGGTGCCGCGCCTCCAGCACGGGCCGGCCGCGGTCGATCGTCCTCGGCTTGCGGTCCACTGTGGACGGGCCGCTCAGCCTGGTGCCGCGGGTGTGCTCGGACGGGATCGCGGCGAGCAGCATCCGCGTGTAGTCGTGCCGCGGCTCGTACAACACCTGCGCCGCCGGGCCGTGCTCGACGATCTCGCCGTCGCGCATCACGGCGACCTCGTCGGCGAGCCGCGCCACGACGGACAGGTCGTGGCTGATCAGGATGATCGACGTGCCGCGGGCCTTCGACGCGGCGAGCAGGTCGAGCACCTGAGCCTGGACGGTGACGTCGAGCGCGGTCGTCGGCTCGTCGGCGATGAGCAGCGGCGGGTCCAGGGCTATCGCCGACGCGATCAGCGCCCGCTGTCGCAGGCCGCCGGACAGCTCGTACGGCCGCTGCCGCGCCCGCACCGACGGCTCCGGCACCCCGACGGACCCGAGGAGCTCGACGGCCTTGTCGGCCCGTTCGGCGCGGCCGCCCCACCCGTGGATCCGCAGCGGCTCGGACACCTCGTCGCCGACCCGGCGCAGCTGGTCGAGGGAGACGAGCGCGTCCTGCAGCACGAAGCCGACCCGGCGGCCGCGGACGGCCCGCCACGCCCGCTCCGAGGTGTGCAGCAGGTCGGTGCCGGCCAGGTCGATCCGGTCCGCGGTGACGCGGGAGCCGGCGCCGGTGAGCCCGACGAGGGTGCGGGCGGTGACGCTCTTGCCGGATCCTGACTCGCCGACGATCGCGAGGCACTGCCCGGGCCGTGCGGTGAACGAGATCCCCTTGACGACCTCGTCGCCGCCGAACGCCACCCGCAGGTTCTCGACCCGCAGCAGCGTCGCCTGTTTCACCAACGGTCGTGCGTCCACTGTGGTCATCGGGCGGCTCCTCCGAGTCGGTGCTGCAGGGTGCGGCCGAGCGAGGTCACGGACAGCGCCACCAGCACGATCACGACGCCGGGCAGGATCTCCAGCCACCACGAGGTGGTGATGTGCAGGCGGCCGGCGTCCAGCAGCGCGCCCCACTCGGAGCTGGGCGGGGCGACGCCGAGGCCGAGGAACGACAGCGCCGACGCCCACACGATCGACTGGCCGACGCCGAGGGTCGCGACCGCGACGAGCGGCCGCATGGCGTTGGGGAACAGGTGCCGCCGGATGACGGTGAGCCTGCCGTGCCCGAGCGCGGTGGCCGCCTCGATGAACCCGGCCTGCCGCACGGCGAGGACCTGTCCGCGGATCATCCGGGCGTACCCGGGCGCGGAGCCGATCCCGACCGCGACGATCGACGTGGCGAGCGACGGGCCGCGGACCGCGATGACCAGCAGGGCCAGCAGCAGCGACGGGAACGCGAACGCGACCTCGAGGACCCGGGTGATGGCCGCGTCGACGACCCCGCCGGCGAGCGCCGCCGTGAAGCCCAGGCCGATCGCGAAGGCGAACGCCAGCGCGGTCGCGCCCAGGCCGAGGCCGAGCGACTCGCGCGCCCCGTAGATGACGCGGGTGAGCAGGTCGCGTCCGGCGTCGTCGGTGCCGAACGGATGTTGCAGCGACGGCGCCCGCAGGGTCGCGGTCAGGTCGATCGCGGTCGGGCTGTCGCCGGTGAGCAGCCACGGCGCGATCGCGGCGACGACCACGAACCCGACGACGAGCAGCGACAGCACCGTGCCGGGCCGCGGCAGGCTCACGGGGCGGCGCGCGGTGAGCGGGATCGTGGTCATCGGGCACCCGCCGTCCGCAGCCGCGGGTCGATCAGCGCGTACGCGAGGTCGACCAGCAGGTTGGCGACGACGTAGATGGCGGCGACGACCAGGACGATCCCGGACACCGTCGGCAGGTCGCGGGTGTTGACGGCGGTGACGAGCACCTGCCCGATCCCGGGCCGGCCGAAGATGTTCTCGGCGATGACGGCGCCGGAGACGAGCGCGCCGAGCGCCCAGCCGGACAGGGTGACCGCCGGGAGGATCGCGTGCCGCAGCACGTGCCGCAGCCGCACGCCCAGGTCCGACATCCCGCGGGTGCGGGCGGTGGTCACGAACGGCTGCCGCAGCACCTGCTCGAACTCGTCGCGGGTCACCTGGCCGAGGAAGCCGGCGAGCGGGATCGCGAGCGTGAGCACCGGCAGGACGCTCCCCCAGGCGCTGGTGCCCCCGATGATCGGGAACGCCCGCAGCTGGACGGCGAAGACGACGAGGAGCACGACCCCGACCCAGTAGTGCGGCAGGCTCGCCGTCAGCGCCTCCCAGGTGGTGCCGAGGCCGGTCAGGAACCTGCCCCGTTTCACGGTCAGCAGGGTGATGCCGAGGGCGAGCGCCCAGGCGACGAGCAGCGCCGCGCCGGTGAGGGTCAGGCTCGGCAGCAGCTGACCGCCGATGATCTCCAGCACCGGCCGTTTCTGGGTGTACGACGTGCCCAGGTCACCGTGCAGCAGCCCGTTCAGGTAGTCCAGGTACTGCACGACGACCGGGTCGTCGAACCCGAACCGCTCGTTCAGCGGCGCGAGCTCCGCGGCGCTCCACTGCTTGTCCTGCCCGGTCTGCAGGTTCATCAGCGTGTTGGCCCGGTCACCGGGGACGGCCAGCTGGGCGAAGAACGTGACGGACGCGGCGGCCACGATCACCGCCAGGGACGCCACGGTCTTGAACACCACCCGGATGACGGCGCTCATCCGACGAAGTACGCGTCGGAGAAGACCGGCTCGCCCTGGCTCTTCTCGAGCCACACGTTCTTCAGGTTCTGGGCGACGGCGTAGGTGGAGTTCTGCGTGTACAGGCCGATCCCGGCCGCGTCGTCCTGGATGATCTGCTGCGCCTTGCCGTACAGGGCGTCGGCCTTCGCGACGTCGGCCTCGGCGTTGGCCTGCTGGATCGTCGTGGACAGCGTCTCGTTGTTGTAGAAGGACCGGTTGCTGCCGTTCGGCTTCTCCGCGGTCGAGGGCCGCCACACGATCCACAGGATCGCGGCGCTCGGGCTGGTCCAGTAGGACGGGGTGGCGTCGAACGTGCTCGGGTCGGAGTACTTGCCGCCCCACAGCTCGGCCTGGGTCGCGGGGATCAGCTTCACGTCGAAGCCGACCTGCTTCCACTGCTCCTGCAGCACCTGCAGGACGGTCGCGCCCTCCTGGGTGAAGATGAACCCGGAGCCGTAGACGAGCTTGATGGTGAGCGGCTGGCCGTCCTTGGTGCGGACCTTGTCGGCGTTGCGGCCCGTCCAGCCGGCCTCGTCGAGCAGCTGGTTGGCCTTTGCCGGGTCGTAGGCGTAGGCCTTGGCCGCCTCGGCGTTGTAGCCGGGCGTGGACTGGCTGACCGCGGGGTTGCCCTCGTACGGGATGACGCCGTGGAAGCCGGCCTCGACGGCGGCCTTCCGGTCCGCGCCGTAGGCGAACGCCTTGCGCACCGCGGCGTCGGTGAACGGGCCGGTCTTCGTGTTGATGTAGAACGAGACGGGCTTGCCGGGCGTGATGTAGCGGATCGTCTGGTACCGCGAGGTCGCGTCCTTCCAGTTGACCGTCGGCACCTCGTACACCACGTGGGACTCACCGGTGCTCAGCGACGCGTAGCGGGAGACGCCGTCGGCGATGAACTTCCAGCGCACCTCGTCGACGATCGCCGGGCCCTCGTGCTTCGCGGTGGCCGGCCAGGACGTGTAGGCCGGGTTCTTGGCGAGCACGACCTCCTCGCCGTGCTTCCACTCCTTGACGGTGAAGCCGCCGGAGCCGATCGGCTTCTCGCAGTTCTCCTTCTCCGTGCGGCTCTTGTACGCCGTCGGCGACTGGATGCCGAAGTAGCCCTGCGTGATGAGGTTCAGGAACGGCGGGTACGGCGAGTTCAGCGAGATCTCGACGGTCCTGGCGTCGACGGCCTTCGCCGACTTGTAGTACGGGTCGATGGAGACCTTGGCGGTGCTGTTGCCGCCCTTGTTCTCCCACAGGTCGAAGTTCCAGGCGACCGCCTCGGCGTCGACCGGCGTGCCGTCGGTGAACTTCACGCCGTCCTTGAGGGTGAAGGTGTACGTGAGGCCGTCCGCGGACGCCGCCCACTTCGTCGCCAGCCACGGCTGGACGCTGCCGTCCTCGGCGAGCGTGACGAGGCCGTCGAGGACCTGGCGGGAGATGTACGCCTGCTGGATCCAGCCGCCGAAGATGCACGGCGGCTCCTGGACGTGGCCGTAGACGACGGTGCCGCCGGTCTTCGGCGTCCCGTCGCTGGTCGCCTCGGCGGCACCGCACGCGCTCAGCGACGCGGTCGCAAGCACGGCGGCGGCGATCAGGGTGGCGCGTGTTCTTGTCACGGGGTTTCCTTCGGATCGGTGATGCCGTTCACGGGGAGGTGCGCGCCGCCGCGGTACCGGGCTCCGTGGTGCCGCTCGGGCAGCCGGTCGCCCTCGCCGAAGATGCGGTCGCGGAGGGTCTCGCGCTCGTCGTACGTGCTGCGCAGGCGCCCTCGCTCGCGCAGGACGGGCACGACGTGCTCGATGAAGTCGCGGGTGGTCTCGTGGGAGTGGTACTGCAGCAGGTTGATGCCGTCGATGCCGACCTCGTCGAGCCAGCGTTCGATCTCGTCGGCGACCTGCTGCGGGTCGCCGACGGCCAGCAGCGGCTGCCGGCCCAGGTCGCCGAAGCCCTGCAGGAGCTCGCCGACGGTCTGCTCGGGGTCGATGACGCGGAACCGGCTGACCCGGCCCTCGCCGCCGCTGGCGACGTCGCCGACCTTCGCGTCCGGCGGGAAGGCGGTCGGGTCCCAGGGCAGGCCCGCGTGGGCGAGGTAGCCCTCGGCGTTGGCGAGCTCCTGGTACCGCGCGAACTTCGCCTTCGCCTCGGTCTCGGTCGGCGCCACGACGACGCCGGCGATGGTGATGAACTTGACGTCGCCGGCCCGCCGCCCGGCGGCGACGGCCGCCTCGCGGATGCCCGCGATCGTCTTCTGCAGGGCCTCGGTGGACGGGCCGCCGGTGAAGACGACCTCGGCGTGCTTGCCGGCGAACCTCGTGCCGGCCGCGCTGGCGGTGGCCGTGAACAGCACCGGCGTGCGCTGCCGGCTCGGCGACGGCAGGTGCGGCCCCTCGACCTTGAAGTACTCGCCCTCGTGGTGGATCGGGCGGATCTTCGCCGGGTCGGCGAACACGTTGCCGTCCCGGTCGGCGACGATCGCGTCGTCGTCCCAGGAGCCTTCCCACAGCTTGTACAGCACGTCGAGGTACTCGTCGGCGCGCTCGAACCGGTTGTCGTGCTCGACCTCGTCGTCGTGGCCGAAGTTGCGGGCCGCGTTGGGCAGGTAGGACGTGACGATGTTCCAGCCGACCCGGCCCTTGGTGAGGTGGTCGAGGGTGCTGGCCCGGCGCGCCCACGCGAACGGCGGCTCGTAGGTGGTGGAGAACGTGATGCCGAAGCCGAGGTGCTTCGTGACGGCCGCCATCGCCGGCACCACCGACGCCGGGTCGTTGTTGGGGATCTGCAGGCCCTGCCGGATGGCGGTGGCCGCGGAGCCGCGGAACGTGTCGTAGGTGCCGACGACGTCGGCGAGGAAGACCGCGTCGAAGCCGCCCTCCTCGAGCAGCACGGCGAGCTCGGTCCAGTACTCGATGTCGTTGAACCGCTCCCGGTTGTTGTCCGGCAGCCGCCACAGCCCGTGGGTGATGTGGCTGACGCAGTTCATCTCGAACAGGTTGAGAATGAGGCGCTTCACGACGCTGCTCCCACTCGTGCCCGCCGGTACCGCGCCGCCGGGTGCGTCACGGGCAGCCGGTCGCCGTGGCCGAAGAGCTTCTGGCGCAGCGTGCCCTCGCGGTACTCGCGCCGGGCCAGGCCACGGTCGCGCAGCACGGGGATGACGTGGTCGACGAACTCCTCGTAGCTGCCGGGGATCTCGGCGTTGACGACGTTGATGCCGTCGACGCCCGCGGCCCGCCAGCGCTCCAGCTGGTCGGCGATCTGCTCCGGGGTGCCGGTGACGCGGCCGTTGTGGGAGGTGTAGTGCGCGACGTCGCGCAGCGTCGGCGGGCGGTCGGTGACCAGGTCGTTGATCCAGCCGAGGATCGACTGGACGCCCTCGGTCCGCAGCTCGCCGACGGGCCGGTCGAGGTCCTTGCGGGCCTCGTGACCGAGGTCGACGCCGATCGCGCCTGACATGTGCGCCAGCTGACCGTCGTAGTCGATCCACTGGTCGAGCTCGTCGCTGCGGCGCTTCGCCTCCTCCTCGGTGGAGCCGACGACGAAGTGCAGTCCCTGGAAGAACTTGAGGTCGTGCGGTGAGCGGCCGTGCCGGACGGCGCGGGCGCGGATGTCGGCGGTGTCCCTGGCGGCGGCCTCGACGCCCGGCGCGACGATGAACACCGCCTCGGCGTTCTTCGCGGCGAACGTGCGGCCCGCCTCCGACGCGCCGGCCTGGAAGAGCAGCGGCGTGCGCTGCGGCGACGGGCTCACCAGGTGCGGGCCTTCCACCTTGTACCGGGGGCCCTCGTGGTCGATCCGGTGGATCTTGTCGTAGTCGGCGTGGATGCCGGTCGCGCGGTCCTGGACGAGCGCGTCGTCCTCCCACGAGCCTTCCCACAACTTGTACGTGACGTCGACGTACTCGTCGGCCCACGCGTAGCGCTCGTCGTGCTTCGTCAGCCCTTCCAGGCCGAAGTTGCGCGACGCGTTGGGCAGGTAGTTCGTGACGATGTTCCAGGCGATGCGGCCCTTGCTGGCGTGGTCGAGCGTGGAGATGCGGCGGGCGAAGTTGAACGGGTGCTCCTGCAGGATCGACGCGGTGAAGGCGATCCCGAGGTGCTCCGTCGCGTAGGCGATGGCGCTCGCGAGCACCGAAGGGTCGTTGCTCGGCACCTGCAGGCCGGCCTCGACGTATTTGCGTTCGTCGCCACGGTACGGCGCGTACAGCCCGACCACGTCGGCGAAGAAGATCGCGTCGAACGTGCCGCGCTCCAGGGTCCTGGCGAGGTCGACCCACAGGTCGAGGCTGTTGAAGTCGGCCTGGCGGGCGCCCGGCCGGCGCCAGGTGCCCTGAATGATGTGGCCGGTGGTGTTCATCACGAAAGCGGCGAAGTGCAGGGGTCGCATGCGTCTCTCCTTGTTTCTCTGTAAATACTATAGACTTAGTAGGGTATTGACGCGCAAGACCCCGGGTGGAAGGCGTTGCCGATCCCCCCATCCACGTTTGGAGTGCGCATGCGGATCGAGCAGCTCACATACCTGGCCGCGGTCACCCGGCACGGCTCCCTGCGCCGTGCCGGCGAGGAGCTGCACGTGTCGCAGCCCGCGCTGAGCGAGGCGATCCGCAAGCTCGAACAGGAGCTGGGCGTGCGGCTGCTGGACCGGCGCCGCTCGGGCGCCCGGATCAGCGCCGCGGGTCAGGAGCTGCTGCAGCCGATCGTCGACGTCCTGGAGGCCGTGGACCGGCTCAAGGCCGCCGCCGGCAACCAGCGGACCAGCCGGCGGCTGCTGCGCATCGGCACCGTCAACGCCGGCACCGCCGCCCTCGTCCTGCCCGCCGTGCGCGCCTTCCAGGCCGCCGACAGCGCCGCCGTGGTCGAGGTCCGCAACCTCCAGCAGGACGAGATCCACGTGTCACTCGCCGAGGGCACCCTCGACCTGGGCCTCGTCAACCTCCTCGACGGCGACGACGTGCCACCCGACCTCGAGGCGACCCCGCTGCTCACCGGTCGCCCCGCCGCCGTCCTGCCCGCCGGCCACCCGCTCACCGCGGGCGCCGAGGTCACCGTCGACGACCTGCGCTCCGAGCGCTTCGTCGCCATGCGCGCGGGCTACCTCATGCACCGCTTCGCCCACCGCCTCTTCGGCGCCGACCTGCCGGCCCGCTGGCACTCCACCGACGGTGCGGAGATGGGCAAGATGATGGTCGCCGAGGGCATCGGCCTCACCGTCCTGCCCGACTACAGCGTGCACGGCGACCCGCTCGAACGCGCCGGCCTCATCGTCACCAGGCCCCTGCGCGGCGACACCACGGTCGTCACCATGGCCGCCCTGCACCGCCGCCAGCCCCGGGTCCCGCCGGCCATCGTCGAGATCCTGTCCCACCTACGCGCCCGCGCCCGCACTTGACCGTTATTTCAGGTGGCCGTCTTTCAGGTGGTCGTCTTTCAGGTGGCCGCCCGCAGCCGCTCGCGCCAGGCCGCGGTGTGCCGGTCGAGTGTGGCGAGCCGCTGGTGCCGCACCGGCCCGGGCTCCAGCGCCCGGTGCATGCGGATCGCGCGGGACAGCAGCAGGCCCAGGTTGACGGTGAACGGCACCGTCAGGCCGCGGTCGCGCACCTCGTGCAGGCGGGCGCCGGGCAGTGCCCTGAGCACCATCACCCGGTCGTCGGCCCACAGCAACTCCGGCTTCCCGAACCACCGGCAGGCGGCCAGCTCACGCCGCCGCCGTCGTGATCGCCTTCACGACCACCGGCCCCCCGGTAGCTGCCGGCGGTCACCAGCGACTTGCCGGTGCGGTGCAGCACCCGGCCGACGGTCAGCCCGGCCGTCACCGCCACCGTCGCCCGTCCACCGCCAGCAGCGCGTCCGGCCAGGTCCGCTGGTCAGGGGTGTCGGGGACGGGCACGCCGCGCGCGTCCTCGAGGCGCTGCCAGGCGAGTGCGGGCGGGACGCCGTTGAGGGTCAGGATGCCGGCGGCGAGCATGGCCGAGCGCCCGATCCCGAACCGGCAGTGCGTCACCACGTGCGCGCCGGCGCGGACCAGGCCGGCGAGGCGCCGCAGCTCGGGCAGGACCGCTCCGGGCGCCGGCACGCCGCGGTCCTGGATCGGACGGCCACGAACTCCAGGCCCGCGTCGCCGGCCACCCGAGGCTCGTCGGCGAGGTCGACCTCGACCAGCTCCTCGGCGGTCAGCGCGCACACCAGCACACCGACGCCGGCCCCGCGCAGGGCGGCCATCTCGTCCGCGAGCCAGTCCCCGCCGCGCGGTTTCGCCATGGTACTGACCCGGCCAGGCCCCGGCAGGTCGACGGTGAACAGGTTCGGGCGCATGCGGCTCCGTTTGCTCTGTGGCCCGCCGGCACGGGTAGGCCGTGCCGGCGGACCGCGTGGATGTGGGTCAGGCCACGTCGAGGACCCAGGTGACGCCGAAGCGGTCCATGAGCATGCCGTACAGCGGCGACCAACCGGACGGCGCGAGGTCCTGGACGATCGTCGCGCCGCTGGACAGCGCCTTCCAGTAGGCGGTGATCTCGCCGGCATCGCTGCCGCGGACCGAGACGAAGACGGGCTTGTCGCCGGCGTCGTACGACAGCGCGGCGGGCACGTCGTAGGCCATGACGTGGAAGCCGTTGTCCGCCCGGACCTGACCCCACATGACGTGCTCCACGTCGTCGGCGTGGGGGACGAGGACGATCTCACCGCCGAAGGCGGACTGGTAGAACTCCAGCGCCTGACGGGCGTCGCCGCGGAAGTTCAGGTGCGTGGTCGTGGTGATGCTCATCGTATCTCCTCGTGTTTGTCTGGCGGTGCGACCCGAGGCTGCCAGCGGTAGGTGCCAGGTTGTGGCACCTATGGCAGGCAAGATGGATCTCATGCCGAAGACCTCCGCGCGCCTGCTCGCCCTGCTGTCGCTGCTGCAGACGCGGCGGGACTGGCCGGGGCTGCTGCTCGCCGAGCGGCTCGAGGTCAGCCTGCGGACGGTACGCCGGGACGTGGACCGCCTGCGGGAGCTCGGCTACCCGATCGTGGCGCTCAAGGGCCCCGACGGCGGCTACCGGCTCGGCGCCGGCACCGAGCTGCCGCCGCTGCTGTTCGACGACGAGCAGGCCGTCGCGCTGAGCATCGCGCTGCAGGTGGCCGCGACCACCCCCGGCAACGGCACCGCCGAAGCCGCCGCGCGGGCACTGCACACCGTCAGGCAGGTCATGCCCGCCCGACTACGCCACCGGATCGACACCCTGCACGTCACCGCCGCTGCTCCCGTGCCGGCCGCTGTCGAGGCACCGGTCGGCGGCGATGTACTCATGGCACTCAGCACCGCCGCACACGCCCGGGAGGTCCTGCGCTTCGACTACACCGACCGCGGCACGCGCCGGGTCGAGCCCCACCACGTCGTGACCTGGGCCGGACGCTGGTACCTGGTCGGCTGGGACCTCGACAGGAAAGACTGGCGCATCTTCCGCGCCGACCGGATCACCCTGCGCACCCCGAACGGCCCCCGGTTCACGCCCCGCCCCCTCCCCGGCGGCGACGTCGCCGCATACGTCACCGGCACCTTCCACCGCAACACCTGCCGCGGCGTGGTGATCCTGGACCTCCCGGCCGCCACGGTCGCCCAGTACACCCGCGAGGGCATCGTCGAAGAACTCGCCCCCAACCAGTGCCGCCTGACCCTCGAGTCATGGTCATGGATGTCCCTCGCCGCCTCCATCGCCAGATTCGACGCCGACCTCCAGGTCATCGACCCCCCGGAACTCCGCGCCGCCTGCACCCGCCTGGCCCATCGCTTCCTGAACGTGACCCCCTAGCTCGAAAACCGACGGTGCGTGGGCAGGCGGCAGCTCCCGGCGCAGTGAAGCGGAGCCGGGATGTCGTTCAGGTTCGGTGTGGCGAGGTTAGGCGGCTGCGGGTTCGAGGGTGACTTTGAAGCCGAGGGCTTCGAGGTGGCGGACGTGGCTGCGTTTGCGACGGTCGGTGTCGGTGCGGGTGTCGTAGAAGTCGGCCCCGAGGTCGTGGAAGCGGGCTTCGGGGTCGTGCAGCAGGTGCCAGATGATGGTCAGCACGGACCGGCCGACCGCGACAACGGCGCGTTTGGCGCCTCGTCTGCGGGCGATGCGCCGGTAGCGTTCGCCGAGGAACATGTGGGTCCGGGCGGCGGACACCGCGATCTGGCCGAGGACTCTGGCGAGGTAGGCATTGCCGTGTCCGGTCGAGCCGTTGCCCTTCTTGCGGCCGGCGGATTCCTTGATCCCGGGTGCGAACCGGGCCCAGCCGGCCAGATGCGCCGGATCCGATCCGCCGGTGCCGGGGGGAACGGTGGGTCGGGGTGCGGGTCAGGCGGCGCCGAGGCAGACGAACGGGCCGGGGTGGTCCCTGGTGGCGGCGGCGAGGGCGGTCGCGGCGTCGGCGCCGGCGTGGATGTGGCGGTGGAACGCCGTCATCGTGGCCATGGCGGTGTCGTCGCCGACGCGGCTGGTGCTGGCGATGACCGTGGCGGTGCCGGTGGCGAGGAGGGCGGCGGCCATGCCGAGGGTTTCGTCGCCCGGGCGGACCTCGGACTGGCCGAGGTCGCAGGCGGACAGGACGACCATCGTCGGGGGTTTGGTCAGACGTTGGAGGTCGTAACCCATGAGCGGGCCGCCGGCCAGGTCGAGGGCGGAGAAGAGCGGGTTGTCGGGCTCGTGGTGGCCGTGCGCGGCGATGTGGGCGATGCCGGCGCCGTCCATGGCGGACAGTGCGGCGGCGGGGGTGGCGGCCGCGCCGGTGAGGACGGTCGCGGCGCGGTCCAGGGCGGCGATCGCGTGGATCTCAGCCTCGGCGCGGTCGTTTCCGGGCCCCGCGAGCAGCACCGTGGCGGAGGTGACGGCCACGCCGATCAGCGCCGCCGTGGCATGGGCAGTGGCCGAACCGGTCATTGCCGCCGCGGGTGAGGCAGCGGCGGAGCCGGTCAGCGCCGCCGCGGGTGAGGCAGCAGCCGAGCCGGTCAGCACCGCCGCGGCCGGGTCCAGGGCGGCGGTCGCATGCGGCGCTCCCGAAGCGGGGTCGTTGCCAGGCCCCGCAGACAGTGCCGAGCCGGTCAGCGCCGTCGCGGTCCGGTCCAGAGCGGCGATCGCATGGCTCTCCGCCGAGATGCGGTCGTTGCCAGGCATCGCGGCCGAGGTGACGGCCGAGACAGCCAGCACCGCCGCGGCAGATGCAGGGGACGAATCGGACAGCGCCGCCGCCACGTGGGCAGCGGACGAATCGGACAGCGCCGCCGCCACGTGGGCAGCGGACGAGTCGGACAGCGCCGCAGTGGCATGGGGAGTGGGCGAGCCGGCCGGCATCGTCGCGGCGTGGTGCAGAGCGGCGATCGCATGACGCGCTGCTGCGGCGCGGTCGGTGCCAAGGCCCGAAGTAGCCGGGAGGGGCAGGCGGGAGCGGGCGGCGAGCCACGTCGTCGCGGACAGCGTGACGGTGACGGGACGGCCGGTGCAGCCGGGCAGCATCCCCCACGGGACGGTCACCAGGGCGCCGGTCGGCACGACCACGAGGGCGCGGTCGGCGATGCGGTCGAGGACGGGGGTGAGCAGGATGCCGGCCAGGGTGGTGGCGTCGCCGGCGGTGGCGGTCGCCAGGGCGGCGGCCATCCTCGGGGGCAGGGACCGGCCCGCGGCGGCGTCGAGATCGGCGCGCAGGCGCAGCAATGATTCAGCGGCCGCGGCGTAGGAGCCGAGCGGGACGACGGTCGCGTGGCCGTCCACAATGGTCAGTGCTAGCAGGCGCGGGCCGTCGCGGAGGTACGTGACCATCGCGGTGGTGCCCAGGGCGGCGCGGACGGCGGTGAACGACGCGGGCCGGGTCGCCGTGCCGGGGCCGGAGACGGTCCAGGACTGCTCGCGGATCGTGCGCAGCAGGGCCGTCTCCCGGTGCCGCAGGTCGGACAGTGTGCGGCCGGGACGGTCCCGGGTGGCGGGGCGGACGCTGCCGTCCAGCTCCGCCTGGCGGAGGACGGCGCGGACCTGGCGCAGCTCCTCCAGGGCGGCGGCCGCGGCCGGGTCGGTGGGCGGGCGGACCGGCGGCAGGAGCATCGCCTGGGCGCGGGCGAGCTCGGACCAGCGGTAGATGTCGCGTGGCGTGCCGTCGCGGACCGCCGCCGCCAGGCCCGCGGCGGCCAGGTCGCGGCCGTGTGCGGAGGCGCCCGTCTGCAGGTCGAGGCAGCCGAACCGGGCGCGGTGCCGCTGCAGCTCCCGGAGTCCGGCTTCCCGGTGCCGGGCGGCGGCGGTCGCGTCGAGCAGTTCGCTGCGGGTGAGGTGCCACAGCAGCCGCGTGTCGAGGCGGCTGGATCGTGGCGGCCGCGGTGGGAGGGTCCCTGATGACCTGGCCGCGACGAGGCGGGCGACGGTCGCGTCCTCCCGCAGGCCCAGGTCGTCCAATGTGGACGCGAGCGCCGTCGCGCGGTCGGTGAGGGCGGGGCGGCCCGCGGCCTGCTCGGCGCGCAGGACCAGCAGCAGCGACAGCGCGGCCCAGCGGTGGTTGTCGCGACGCAGGAACGCGGCCCTCGCAACGGTCGCCAGGTCGCGGGCGGCCGTCGGGTCGCCGCGCAGGAGGGCGGCCTCGGCGCGGGCGAGCTGCGCCTCCGCGTAGTCCTGGCCGGTCCGCCGCCGCCGGAACTGCGCGACGGCCCAGACCAGCTCCTGCTCGGCGTCGCGGAAGAGCCCGGCGGCCGTGAGCGCCCGCGCCCTGTCCAGTGCGAGGATCGGCAGCATGCCGGGTTTGCTCAGCTGGTACCGCGGAGCCACCTCCCGGTAGACGGCGAGCGCGGCGGGGATGTTGCCGTTGAGGTGGTCGAGGTAGCCGAGGCTGTGCCTGGCCATCGGGATGATGCGGTCGAAGCCGGCCCGCTCGGCGACGCGGACGGCGCGCTGGAAGTCGTTGCGGGCCGCCCGCATCCGGGCCAGTCCCATGTGGACGTTGCCGCGGTTGTACAGGGCGCGGGCGAGCGCCTCCGGTTCGCCGACGGACCGCAGGGCGGCGACGGCCGCGTCGAACTGCCGCAGCGCCTCCTCGTCGCGGCCGAGGCGGCTGAGGACGACGCCGCGCTGGCCGTACACGGCGCCGCGGCCGTCCGGTGGCAGCAGCGCCTCCGCCTCGTCGAGCAGGCGCAGGCCGGCGTCGATGCGGCCCTGGTCGACCTCCGCGTAGCCGAGCGTCGCGAGCAGCCGCGCCCGGACGGTCGCGGCGCCGGCCTGGTCCGCCGCGGGGAGCCGGTCGAGCAGGCGCAGGCCCTCCCGGAGCAGCTTGGAACCCTGGACGGGACGCATGTCGGCGGTGACCCGCTGCCCCCGGTCGTGCAGCGCCGCGGCCCGCTCCACGACGACGGCCGGCCCCCCACGGCCACGCGCCGCCGGCACAGCAGCCAGACGCACGGCCGGCACAGCAGCCGGCACGACAGCCGGCACAGCAGCCAGCGAGGCAGGCGGCGAGGCAGGCGGAACAACAGGCGGAACAGCAGGCGGCGAAGCAGCGGCGGGCCGCGGCGCGTCTGCCGTGCTCACAGGGCGAGCGCGGGGGTCACGACGGTCGGGCCGGACGGCGGTTGGACGACCAGTTGCGCCAGGCCGCGCGGGACGTTGTCGAAGACGAACCGGCCGTCGGCCCCCGCGTGGACGGCGCTGTCGGGGTGGGCGGCGACCCGCAGCTCGACCCGCAGCGGGCCGGGCGGGGCCAGCCAGCCGTCGAGGCGGACCCGGCCGTCGGCCCGCTCGACGACGGAGATCATCACGGTGAGGCTGGCGGAGTCGAACGTGATGGTGCGGCTGTGCTCGCTGGCCCGGGCGCCGGAGCCGGTCAGGACCTCGCGCTCCAGCCAGGCCATCTCCGTGTCGACGGCGTCGACCTCGAGGGCGAACATGACACGGTCGTCGAGCCCGGCCGGTGGCGGGTCGGTGCGGTCGAGGGCGCCGGCGAGCAGGCGCAGGAGGGTCAGTTCGTCCATGTCGGGTCCCAGGCGGCGTCGGCGAGGAGGAGGTCGCGCAGCTTGTTCAGGCAGCGGCCGCGGGTCGGGCCGATCGAGCCGCGCGGCATCAGCAGCGCCTCGCCGACCTCGGTGTAGTCGGGGCGGTGGACGGTGGCGACGATGCGCAGCAGCCGCCGGCAGCGCTCCGGCAGCTCCGCGAAGTGCCGCAGCAGGACCCGGTCCCGCTGGTCCGTGAGGACCTGGTCGACCGGCCCGGGTGCCGGGTCCTCCAGCTCGACGAGCGCGTCGGGGTCTCCGGCGGGCCTGCCGTGCAGGCGCTGGCGGGCCCGCCACGCGCCGTGCCGGGTCGTCGAGACGAGCCAGCCGGTCAGCGACTGCGGTGAGCGGATGCCGTCCAGATGGCGCAGCAACGCCAGCCACGTCGCCTGCACCACGTCCTCGGCCTCGTCGGGCGGCAGTCCGGCGGCCCTCGCCACGTGCCACAGCGTCGGGTTCAGCTCGACGACGACCTCCCTGAGGGCCTCCCGGTCGCCGCCGCGGGCGCGCTCCAGGCAGCCGGCGAGTCGCGTGTACCGGTCGGCCTGCGCCTCCTCCACGTGGGTGTTCATAAGGCGGCCAGCTCGCCGGCGTGCAGCGCGCAGGCGAAGGACGTGCCGCTCCACCGGGCCCAGCCGCGGAAGGCATCCGGGTCGACGCCGACACCCGCCGAGCCGCGGACCGGCGGCTGCTCGTCGCCGTCCCACACCGGCATCAGGCTGATCAGCGCCGATCCCGGCCGGCGGACCTGCACCCAGTCGCCGTGGTTGCTGTAGTAGGCGTCGCTGCCGTCCGGGTTCAGCGCGCCGACCGTGACCACCGGGACGTCCGGCGTGCCGGCGACCGAGAGCGCCGTGAACGCGCCCGGGAAGGTCGGCACCGGCGAGCCGTCGTTGCCCGCGGGCACCACGACCGGCACGCCCGCCCCGCCGAGCGCGCCGAGCACCGCCCGCAGCCAGCCGAGCACGAGGGCGTCGTCGGGCAGGTTGGCGGTGACGGTGATGGGGCAGCACACCACGTCGACGAACGTGGGGTCGGCGGTCCGCTGCTCGTGCAGCCAGCCGAACGCGTTGATGAGCTGGTCGATGTGGGTCGTGCCGTCGTCGTCGACCACGGGGACGGACAGGATCCGCGCGTCCGGGGCGACCTGGCGGATCAGCCCGGCGGAGAACGTGCCGTGCCCGAAGCACTTCGGCATGCTGCGGAAGGACGCGGTCTCCGGCGGCCGGAGCCGGGCCGGGCCGCGCCGCCATCCGTACTGGCCGGCGTCGGCCCAGACACCGTCCGGGCCCGGGTCCGGGTCGCCGAGCCACGGTGCAGGCCGGCCGGGCGCGTGCGGGTCCAGCGCGGTGTCCAGCAGCGCGACCACGGGCCGCCGGCCGCCCGGCAGCGCCGACAGCGGGCGACGGGCCGGCGGCGGCAGGGACGCGGTGACCGGGATCCGGCCCAGCGGCCCGCCGACGAGCGCGGCCAGCTCGGGCAGCGGCCCCGTCTGCCGGACCGCGCCGGGCTTCGGCCCCGGGTTGTCGAACCCGAACGACCCCACGGCCAGGACCGGACCGGGCCACGGCGATGGCCCGGTCCGGAGCTTCAGCAGCGCCAGTACGTCACTGACGGACAGCACGGGCTCGTCCGGCGGCGACAGCTCGGGCCGCCGGACCACCAGCGCCGTCACGACGGGGCGCGTGGCCGGTCCGTCCTCCGGCTCCACCCGCCACCCGGAGCCGAGGTCGGCGAGGCGCGCGTTGCACCAGGCGACCGTCTCGGCGACGTCCGCGCCGGACGCGACGAGCAGCGGCGGGTCGCTGTGGTGCGGCTCGGGTAGCCCCGCCAGCCGGTACCAGTGCCCGGCGCCTTCAAGGTTGAACGGCATCGCGACCTCCGTGACTCGTCCTTCCGACGACAAGAGACCGCGGGGGGCCGCTCAGATACATGCGACCCTCATCCGGGCTACAGCCGGAACTGGCCGACCAGCTGGCGCAGGTCCTGGGACATCTGGGCCAGACCGGCGGCGGCGCTCTGCGCCTCGGCGACGCCGCGGGTGGTGGTGGCCGCGGCGGTGGCGACGCCGGAGATGCTGCCGGCGATCCTGTCCGCGCCGGTGGCCGCCTCCGCGACCGAGCGGCTCATCTCCGCGGTCGTCGCCGACTGCTCCTCGACGGCGGAGGCGATCGTCGCCTGGTACTGGTTGATCTCCTCGACGACGTCGCCCATCCTGCGGATCGCGTCGGCCGCGGCGGCGGTGTCGGCCTGGATCGCGGTGACGCGCTGGTGGATGTCCCCGGTCGCCTTCGCGGTCTCCTGCGCGAGCTCCTTGACCTCGTTGGCGACGACGGCGAAGCCCTTGCCCGACTCGCCGGCCCGGGCGGCCTCGATGGTCGCGTTGAGCGCGAGCAGGTTCGTCTGCTCGGCGATCGACGTGATCAGCTTCAGCACCGAGCCGATCTCGTCGGACGAGGCGGCGAGCTGGTCGACCTTGTCGTTCGCGGCGGCGGCCTCGCGGACCGCGCCGCTGGCGACCCCGGCGGCGTTCGCGGCGTTGCGGGCGATCTCCTGGATCGAGACGCCCATCTCCTCCGCGCCGGCGGCGATCGCGTTGACGTGCCGCGACACCTCGCCCGAGGCGTCCGACGCGCCGTGCATCTCCCGGCTGGACGTCTCGGCCGCGCCCGAGATGCCGTCGCTGACCTGCGACAGGCTCTGCGACGCCGCGGCGAGCGTGTCGGAGCTGGTGCTGACCTCCCGGATCGACCGGCTGATGCTGTCCAGCGCGGCGTCCAGGTGCGCGGCCATCTGCCCGATCTCGTCCCGGCCCTTGATCTGGGCCCGGTGGGTGAGGTCGCCCTTGGCGAGCGCCTCGAGCACCGCCCTGACCCGGCGGACCGGCCCGCCGATGGCCCGGATGACCGGCACCGACAGCAGCAGCAGGAACACCACCCCGATCAGGATCACGCCGACCGTCGCCCACCGGGC
Organism: Dactylosporangium sp. CA-152071; assembly: GCF_050936335.1. Classification (NCBI taxonomy): domain Bacteria; kingdom Bacillati; phylum Actinomycetota; class Actinomycetes; order Micromonosporales; family Micromonosporaceae; genus Dactylosporangium; species Dactylosporangium sp. CA-152071. The sequence goes on from NZ_JBNJMZ010000002.1 coordinate 2,256,322, forward strand.
CGTGGTCTGCGCCGCGACCATCGTGGCGCGCTCCTCCTTCACGTGCGCGTCGATGCTGTCCTGCAGCGCGCCGAGCTTGTCGTCGACCGCGTGGTTGCGCTCGGCGATCTCCGGTTCCCGCGCCTGCACCGAGGCCTGGTCCTTCTGGGCGTCCCGGACGAACGTGCCGATGAAGTCGTTGAACTTGATGGCGTCGGCCTTGATGTCCTCGACGGCCGCCCGTACATTGGCCGGCAACGACAACACGTCCAGCTCGGCGAGGGTGTCGGTGACCGAGGCCTGGTCGCCGGGCAGGTCCTCGATGATCGGCGCGACGTCCTTCTCCGCGAGCGCCCGGTACGCGTCGACCTTGAGCTCCGCCTCGCGCGTGTCCAGGTGGTGCATGAGCCCGCTGGCCTCCTGCAGGTCCCGCACGATCTCGGCCTGCTCGGCGAGCGTCACCTGCGCGACGATCCCGACGCCGCCGGTGGTCGCCGAGATGACGACGCCGGCGGCGCACAGCACCCCGATCTTCTGCACGATGCCGAGGTCGGCGAACATGCCCATCTGGTCCCCCATCACACCGTCGCCACGGGCGCACCACCCGATCCACCCGATACATCGGCGTTGCGGGCCGGTTGCTGAGTAAGATTCGCCCGGTCGCGCAACGGCCGCGGATCGGGGGGCGATGGTGGACGACGAGATCGTGGCGGCCTGGAGGCGGATCGAGGCGGCGCTGGGGCGGGTGCTGCCGGCGGCGCTGGAGCTGCTGCCCGGACCGGCGGACGGCGCGGCGGTCGAGGCCGTCGAGGCGGCGCTGCGGGTCGCGCTGCCGGAGGACTTCAAGGCGAGCCTGCTCGTCCACAATGGAACGACCTGGGGGATGCCCAGCCCGATGCCGCTGTACCAGCTGTACGGCACGGACGACCTCGTCGGGCAGACCCGCGAGTGGTGGGACTGCGCGGATCCCGACCCGGAGCTCGACGAGCCCGGCGCCTGGGCGTACCACATCGACGAGGGCTCGCTGCACCTGAGCGGGGCGGTGCGGCCGGTCGTCGGCGGGGAGCGCACCGTCCTCGTCGGCGACCTGAACGGGGACGTGCTGTGGTACCTCGACCTGGACCCCGCGCCCGGTGGCACGGTCGGGCAGGTGGTGCGGGTCGACGTCGAGTGCGCCATGTGGGACGTCCTCGCCCCGTCGTGGCGGCAGCTGCTGCTCGACTACGCCGCCGAGCTGGAGCGCACCGCCGCGGGCGAGCCGACGACCCTCGACATCGACGCGCGGACCGGGCCGACGTGCGACTGGGGCGTCACGGACCGGCGCAACGGGCACCGGCCCGCCTGGCTCCAGGGCGTCGCGGCGCGGGAGCCAAACGCGTGACGGGGAGCGGCGAGACCTTCTGCGTCGACGCGTCGGGCCAGGTGCACGGGGTGTTCCCGCCGGGCGCGCACGTGTTCCCCGTCGGCGCGGCCGAGGTCGGAGCGCTCGACGCCGCCGTGCGGGAGGCGCTGGCGCAGCGGTGGGTCGTCACCGGCGGGTCGGTCGAGCCGGGCCCGTCCCGGACCGGGATGCTCGAGCGGTACGTCCGCGAGCGGCTGCCGGGCCTCCTCGACGCGCTGCTGGAGCAGCGGACCGTCGGGCCCGCGACGCTCGCGCGGGCGGTGGCACGGGTCGAGGCGTTCGAGGAGCTCGGAGCGCCCGAACAGGTCGTCGCGGCGGCGCGCGCGTTCGCGCTGGAGGTCGCCGCGGAAGGCTGGCGCCCGGTCGTCGACCTGGACCTGCTGCTGCCCGACCCGGCCGAGGTGGCCGCCGCCATGGACGACGACGCGACCCTGGCGGTCGCCGACCTGTCGCCGATCGTCCTGCTGGCGGCGCTGTGCGCGGTCGGCCCGGCCCACGCGGTACCGGCGGAGGACCCGGCGCTGCGATGGCACCGGCTCGGCGGCGAGGCCCCCGACATCCCCCGCGAAAGGGCCGTCGGACTGGCGGTGTACGACGAGTGCGTCGAGCGGCTCGACTACGCACTGACCCCCGACGGCGGGGCGCTGCTGGCGGTCACGTTGCCGACAGAGTGAGCGCGGACGCTGGCCCGGGCCGGTGAGATGATCACGTGACAGTCTTCGCCATCGCCCAGATCTCCGTCCACGACCGGCCGCGGTACGAGCAGTACGTCTCCCGGTTCATGCCCGTCCTCAAGCAGTACGGCGGCCGGCTCCTCGCCGCCGACGAGCGGGCGACCGTCGTCGAGGGCGCGTGGCCGCACGACAAGCTGATCCTGATGGCGTTCGAGGACCGGGCCGCGTTCGAGCGGTGGGCGGGCTCGCCGGAGTACCAGGAGATCTCCAAGGACCGGGTCGCCGCCACCGAGGGCTTGGTGCTCCTGGTCGACGGCGTGCCAGGCGCCTGAGCGGGGCCGGTCAGCCTGCCGGGACCCACGGGCCCGGGCCACCCCGACCGCACCCGCCAGGGAACCGGGTCACGCCGCACGCGGCGCGGACGGCGCGAATCTGAGGAAGTCTCATTCGCGGCGGGTGTCTCGTCCCTAACGTGGAAGCGTGGCTCTGCGTAATCTGAGTGTGAACGTCAGGATTGTCGCGGCTGTACTGGTCGCGGTGCTGGTGGCGCTGGTCAACGGGGTGCTGGCGGTGTCGGCCCTCGGCGGCGCGAGCGACGCCGCGCAGCAGATCTACCGGGAGAACGTGGCGCATACGAGCGCGGTCGGCATGATCCGGCTGGCGGCGGCGCAGACCCGGGTCGACCTGGCCAACCATGCGATCTCGCACGGGGACCCGACCAACCAGAAACAGTACGAGCAGGACTTCACCAACGACGTCGACAAGTTCGCCACGGCGCTGACGGCGTACCGGGCCAGCGGGCCGGCGGGCGACGCGGCGACCATCGACGAGCTGAAGACGAGCTGGGACAAGTTCGTCCAGATCGGGCAGACGGTCCAGCTGCCGAACGGCGTGAAGGGCGACATGGCGGCGTGGCTGGACGTTCGGAACACCCAGGTGGCGCCGGTGTTCGCGATCATCAACAAGGACCTTGACACGTTGGAGAGCGCGGAGGCGGGCGCGGCGGCGGCCTCCGCGAAGGCGGCCCGCGACTCCTACGAGTCGAACCGGACGATGGCGATCGTGCTGCTCAGCATCGGGATGGTCGGCGCGCTCGCGCTCGGGTTGTTCGTGGCGCGCGGCATCGTACGGTCGCTGCAGCGGGTGAAGGCGGTCTGTGAGGGGCTCGCCGAAGGGGACCTGACCCGCACGACGGGGCTGACGTCGCGGGACGAGCCGGGGCAGATGGGCCGGGCGCTGGACACGGCGACGGCGCGGCTACGGCAGACGGTGTCGACGATCGACGGGTCCGCGGGCCGGCTCGCCGGGGCGTCGGAGCGGATGTCGGGCGTGGCGACGAGGATCGCCTCGTCGGCGGCGCAGACCTCGGCGCAGGCGCAGACGGTCGCCGCGGCCGCGGAGGAGGTGTCGCGCAGCGTCGACACCGTGTCGGCGGGCAGCGAGGAGATGGGCGCGTCGATCCGCGAGATCGCGCAGAACGCCAGCGAGGCCGCCCGCGTCGCCAACGAGGCCGTGCAGATCACCGAGCAGACGTCCGCGACGATGAGCCGGCTCGGCGACTCGTCCGCGGAGATCGGCAACGTCATCAAGGTCATCACGTCGATCGCCGAGCAGACGAACCTCCTGGCCCTCAACGCGACGATCGAGGCGGCCCGCGCGGGCGAGGCCGGCAAGGGCTTCGCGGTCGTCGCCTCGGAGGTCAAGGACCTGGCGCAGGAGACGGCCCGGGCCACGGAGGACATCTCCCGGCGCGTGCAGGCGATCCAGGACGACACCAACGGGGCGGTCGCCGCGATCGAGCAGGTGTCGGCGGTCATCGCGCGGATCAGCGACTTCCAGACCACGATCGCGTCGGCCGTGGAGGAGCAGACCGCGACCACGTCGGAGATGAGCCGCAGCGTGACGGAGGCGGCCGCCGGCACCGGTGAGATCGCCCAGAACATCACGGGTGTCGCCGAGGCGGCCCGGCTGACCAGCACCGGCGTGACCGAGTCGGAGCAGGCGACCGTCGACCTGGCCCGCATGTCCGGCGAGCTGACGGACCTGGTCCACACGTTCCGCTATTGACGCTCGCCACCGGTCCGGGCGGGCGCGCGCTCGACCTCCCGGGCCATGGCGCGCAGCGCCCGGCGGAACCCGATCCTGCCGACCGCCGTCACGATGAGCGGGAACCGCCTGGTCAGCGCGTGCGGCATCACCGTCACGTCCTCGTGCCAGACGACCAGGCTGCGGCCGCCGGGCAGCGGGATCACGTCGAAGGCCGCCGTGCCGTGGATCACCCGGCCGGACTTGTCGACGTCGCACCGGCCGGGCTCGTCGCCGGGCTCGTCACCGGCCGGCGGGCGCCACACGGCCACGGTCATCGGGTCGTCGAACCCGACCCGGCCGATGCCGGAGCGCGCGACGAACGTGGCGCCGATCCCGTCGGGGCGCGGCGTCACGACCCGCACCGACGTCAGCGGCGCCCAGTCGCCGTGCCTGGGCCAGTCGACGAGCGCCGCCCACACCCGTCCGGCGGGCGCGGCGACGTCGAGGGTGACGCTGAAGCGTGCCATGTCCCCATTGTCCGTCGCCGGATGCACCCGCCGGCGTTCGCGGTGGCTACCGTCCGGCAATCCGCGCCGCCCACACTCGGACGCATGGTGGTGATCAGCAGCTGGAGCGTGCAGGACCCCCCGCAGTCCCGGGCCGAGGTGGCGCGGGAGCTGGTCGCGGTGTGGCTCGTGCACGCGCGCCGCTCGCTCTGCCTGATCCTCAAGGGCTGCTGACGCTCCCCTTCGCTGCCGAGGGCGTTCCGGTGCCGCCGGGGTGGGTGTTGTACCGGTCGGCGCGGTCCTGACCGGACAGGGCACCGATCGCGGCCATGATCTCGTCGGTGACGGCGCGGCGGGCCCGGGGGTCGCCGGGCAGCCCGGTGCAGTGCAGCGGCTCGCCGAAGCGCACGGTGATCCGCGTCCGGCGGGGCAGCGCACCGGTGCCCGCCAGCGCGACCGGGACGACGGGCGCACCCGAGGTGAGGGCCAGCCACGCGACGCCGGTGCGGCCACGGTACAGGCGGCCGTCCCGCGACCTGCTGCCCTCCGGGTAGATGCCGAAGGCGCCGCCGCCCGCGAGGACCTCCACGGCCGCGTCGAGCGCGCCCTGCGCGGCCCGGCCGTCGCCGCGGCGGACGGGGACCGCCCCGGTGGCGCGGAACCACCAGCGGCGCAGCCGGCCGCGCTCGAAGTACTCGACCTTCGCGAGGAACACGACGCGGCGCGGGACGACCAGCGGGATGACGACGCTGTCGTAGAACGACAGGTGGTTGGCCGCGACGATGACCGCGCCGCGCTCGGGCACGTGGTGGAGCCCTTCGACGCGTGGGCGGTACATGAGCGAGAACAGCAGCCGGAGGAGTCGCATCGGCCGAGAATAGCGTCCGAACGGTCGGACGCTATAGTGGTGTGATGAGTCCCCGTCGAACTCTCGCCGAGGCCCGCCTGACGCGGGCCGGCATCATCCGGCACGGCGTCGACGTCGCCTCCGTCGAGGGCCTCGAAGGGCTCACGATCGGCCGGCTCGCCACCGACCTCGGCATGAGCAAGTCCGGCGTCCTCGGCCACTTCGGCGACAAGGAGTCCCTGCAGCTCGCCGTCGTCGAGCTGGCCGCCGACGAGTTCTGGCGCGACGTGTGGGGGCCCGTGGCCGCGACCCCGGCCGGGCTGCCGCGGCTGCGCGCCGTCGCGGGGTCCTGGCTGCGCTACCTGACCGGCGACCGGCCGCCGGGCGGCTGCTTCTTCATGGCGGCCGGCCCGGAGTTCGACGACCGGCCGGGCCCGGTCCGCGACGCGATCGCCGGCGCCGCCGACCGCTGGCACCGCGAGCTGCTGCACCAGGCGCGCCAGGCGGACGGCGAGGTGGCGCGGGATCCCGAGCAGGCGGTCTTCGAGCTGACCGGCATCATGCTGGCGCTGCACGCCGCGCACCGCCTGCGCCGCGACCCGTCCGCCCCGGCCCGCGCGGCGCGTGCGGTGGCGCGGCTGCTGGACCTCCGGGACTAGGCCAGCACGAGCAGGTCGAGCGCGTCGACGACCGGGCCGGGCTCGGTCTCCACGAACCGCCGCAGGCGGGCCAGGCCCGCCGCGTATGCCTCGTCGCTGATCAGCTTCAGCGGGGTGTGCGCGTCGCGGCGCAGGGCCTGTGCCGCCTCCCGCCACGACGGCGCCGTGGTCTGCGGGACCCGTTCGAGGGCGACGGTGCGGAAGCCGTCCCGGAACGCCGCCTCGACGTCCGCCACGCTCGGGTACGTGTCCAGCACCTCGGCGGCCTCCGGGAAGCACCGCACCAGCGCGAGCCCGTCGTGCCGGCCGGCGAACACCGACCGGATCAGCAGCGGCGCGCCCGGGCGCAGGACCCGCCGCAGCTCGCTCGCCGCGGCCGCCAGGTCGGGCACGTGATGGATCACCGTCGACACCCAGACCGCGTCGACGGTCCCGTCCCCGACCGGCAGCTGGGCGGCGTGCCCGTCGACCACCGGCTGGTGCAGCGACCGGGCCCGCATCGCCGCCGACGGGTCCACCGCCAGGACCTCGACGCCGGGGAACCACTGCGTGAACGCCCGCGCCCAGCTGCCCGTGCCGGATCCGAGGTCCAGCAGCCGCTGCCCCGGCCGTGGCGAGACGTGCCGCCCGACCGCCTCCCGCCACGCGTCCAGGCTCGCCTCGCTCAGGTGCCGGTTCGCCTCGAACGCCGCCGCTTCCCTGTCGTCGTACGCGATCCGCCCCATCCGCCGAGCCAACCGCCCACCGGCCCGGGATTCAAGGGAACGTGCATCGATTCACAGCACTGCGGCGATGCCGCGGTCGCGGTTGCTGTTAGCGTGCCTGGCATGCTGCCCCGGTTCCTGGTGTTCGACCTCTTCCACACGCTGGTCGACGGCGCCGACGGCGAGCGCGACCGGGTCGTCGGCGAGATGGCCGAGATGGTGGGGGTCGACCCGTCGGCGCTGCGGCAGGCGTACCGCGACACCTGGGACGAGCGGCTCACCCGCTGGAACGTCGAGGAGACGATCCACATCCTGGCGGGCCGGCTCGGCGTCACCCCCGCCGAGGACGCCGTCGCCCGTGCCGCCGCGCACCGCCGGGCCCTCGCGCGGCGGGTCCTGGACGCCGCCGGCCCGGCGACCCTCGAGGCCCTGGACGCGCTGCGGGCCGGCGGCGCCCGCCTGGCGCTGGTGAGCAACGCCACCTCGGAGGCCGCCGAGGCCTGGCCGGCGTGCGTGCTCGCGCCCCGCTTCGACGTCGCCGTCTTCTCCAGCGTCCTCGGCGTCGGCAAGCCCGACCCGCGCATCTACCTGGCCGCCGCCGACGCGCTCGGCGCCGATCCGGCCGACTGCGTGTACGTCGGCGACGGCGCGGACGGTGAGCTGGCCGGCGCCGCCGCGGTCGGCATGCGCGTGGTGCGCACCGTCGAGCACAAGGACACCGACCCCACCTGGCCCGGCCCGGTCATCAGGACCCTCCGCGACCTCGCGGACTGCTCCGTGTAGCGGGGCCGGCGCCCTACTCGAGGCCGGCGAGGTGGTGCTCGACGCTGGCGACCTTCTTGTCGAGGGCGCCGGTCACGCCCTCGCGCCAGTCGACCTTGATGACGGTGGAGGTGCGGGGGGACTTGGCGTGGACCGCCTCGACCGCGGCCTTGACGACGGCCATCACCTCGTCCCAGGTCTCGCCCTCGACGGCGGTGAACATGGCGTCGGTCCGGTTGGGCAGGCCCGATGCCCGCACGACCCGGACGGCCTCCGCGACGAGGGCACCGACCTCCTCACCCGAGCCGAGCGGGGTGACACTGAACGCGACGAGCACCGACATACGGCCACCCTACCCAGCCCCGGTCAACACATTCGCAGGAAGCGGTCCAGGACGCGGGTGCCGAAGAGGAGGCCGTCGACCGGGACACGCTCGTCGATGCCGTGGAAGAGCGCGGTGAAGTCGAGGTCCGGCGGCAGGCGGAGCGGGGCGAAGCCGAGGTTGCGGATGCCGAGGCGCTGGAAGGACTTCGCGTCGGTGCCGGCCGACAGCATGTACGGCAGCAGGCGCGCGTCAGGGTCCTCGGCCACCAGCGCGGCGGTCATCGCGTCGACCAGCGTGCCGTCGAACGTGGTCTGCACGGGCGGCATGCTCTTCCACTCGCGGCTGACACCGGGCCCGACGACGGCGTCGACCTCGCTCAGGAACGCCTCCTCGCGGCCCGGCAGCATCCGGCAGTCGAAGATGGCGGACGCGGTCGACGGGACCACGTTGTCCTTGTAACCGGCGGTGAACATGGTGACGTTCGCGGTGTCCCGCAGCGACGCGCCGATCATGCGGGCGACGGACCCGAGCCGGCCGAGCACCGCCGCCGGGTCATCCTCGGAGAAGGGGACGCCGGTCAGCTCGCTCACCCCGGCGAGGAAGTCGCGCACCGGCGGGGTCAGCACCAGCGGGAACTCGTGCGCGTCGAGCCGGGCGACCGCGGCGGCGAGCCGGGAGACCGCGTTGTCGGTGTGCAGCAGCGAGCCGTGCCCGGGGGTGCCGCGGGTGGACAGCCTGAGCCAGCCGACGCCCTTCTCCGCGGTTTCGACGAGGTACGCGCGGACCCCGTCGGCCACGGTGAGGGAGAAGCCGCCGACCTCGCTGACCGCCTCCGTCACCCCGTCGAACAGGTCGGGGCGGTGGGTGACGAGCCAACCGGCGCCGTGCACCCCGCCGGCCTCCTCGTCGGCGAGGTACGCGAAGACGATGTCCCGCGGCGGGACCACCCCGTCGCGGCGGAACCGGCGGGCCACGGCGAGGCTCATCGCCGCCAGGTGCTTCATGTCGACGGCGCCGCGGCCCCACACGTACCCGCCGGACACCTCGCCGGAGAACGGGTGCACCGACCACTCGGAGGCGTCCGCCGGCACGACGTCGAGGTGGCTGTGCACCATGAGCGCGCCGCGGGACGGGTCGCTGCCGGGCAGGCGGGCGAAGACGTTGCCGCGGCCCGGCGCGCCCGACTCGACGTACGTCGTCTCGTAGCCCACGTCCTCGAGCCGCTCCGCCACGTACTCGGCGGCGAGCCGCTCACCGCCGGTGCCGTCCGGCGACCCGGTGTTGGTGGTGTCGAACCGGATCAGCTCACTCGCCAGGGCAACAACCTCGTCCACCCGCAGGACGGTAGCGCTTCGGCGGCCCGGCGGACGACTTGAGGGTTTCCCGCGAACACGACCCGCCGGTCGGACGCGGGTCGGTCAGACCGTGTCGGGTGAGCGGGCGGAACGCGACTCCCGCCGGTGACAGGACCGCTCCGGGGCGGTGATCGTGGACGCGACCGCCGAAGCGATTGGAGCGCGCACCTTGGTGACTCGCAGACGAACCATGCTGGCCCTGACGGCCGGCGCGCTGGCCCTGCCGGTCGCGTTGACGGCCGGCGCCGCCGCGACGCCGGCCGCCGCGACCGGGGGCTGGTCCAGCTCCTGGGCCTCGACGGCCGACACCAGCTCCCCGGCGACCACCCTCGCCCAGGTGCGCACCATCATCGGCGCCGACACCGGCGCGGCCGCGGCGCTGACCGGCAAGGGCGTCGGCGTCGCGCTCATCGACACCGGCGTCGCGCCCGTGCCGGGCCTGCCGGCGGCGCAGGTCGTCAACGGCCCCGACCTGTCGTTCGAGTCGCAGGCGGCGAACCTGCGCTACCTCGACACCTACGGGCACGGCACCCACATGGCCGGCATCATCGTCGGCGACGACACCGCGTCGGGGACGAAGGGCCTCGCGCCGCAGGCGAAGCTCACCTCGATCAAGATCGGCACGGCCCGGGGCGCGGTCGACGTGACCCAGATGATCGCCGCCGTCGACTGGGTCGTGAAGCACCGCAACGACGACCCCGCCAACCCGATCCGCGTCATCAACCTGTCCTACGGCTCCGGCGGCAACCCGCCGAACTGGACCGACCCGCTGCAGTTCGCGGTGGAGAAGGCGTGGCAGGCGGGCATCGTGGTCGTCGCCGCCGCCGGCAACAACGGCAACGGCACCGCCAAGCTCACCAACCCCGCCATGGACGAGTGGGTCCTCGCCGTCGGGGCGACCACGACGAACGGTACCGACGCGACCAAGGACGACACGCTCGCCACGTTCACGAACCTGTCCACCGGCGGCAACCAGGTCGACCTGCTGGCGCCGGGCACCTCGATCGCGTCGCTGCGCGACCCCGGCTCCAACATCGACAACACCTACCCGTCCGCGCGCGTCGGCACCACCCTGTTCAAAGGCAGCGGCACCTCGCAGGCGACCGCGGTCGTCTCCGCGGCGGCGGCCCTCGTGCTGCAGTCCAAGCCGTCCGCCACCCCCGACCAGGTGAAGGAGTGGCTGATCAAGGGCGGCACCTTCCTGCCGACCGGCAAGGCTGGCACCATGGGCCTGCTGGAGCTCAACGTCAACGGCGCGCTCGCCCGCACCGGCACCGCCGTCGCGAAGCCGACGTGGAACACGTCCAGCGGCAACGGCACGTTCGAGCTGTCCCGCGGCACCAGCCACGTCGTCCTCGACAACACCCCGCTGTCCGGCGAACGCTCCGTCTGGGGCGCCCTGGCCGCACCACAGTGGGCCGCGAAGGCCGCCACCCAGTCCTCCTGGTCCGGCGGCACGTGGATGGGCTTCAAGATCGCCGGCGACGGCTGGACCGGCACGTCGTGGGCGTCGAAGACGTGGGCCCCGGCGACCTGGGCCGTGACCCCGTGGGCGACCGGCGCGACGTGGACCGATCCCGCGTGGACCGGGCGCACGTGGTCGGGCCGCACCTGGTCCGCGGGCACCTGGTCGGGCCGCACCTGGTCCAGCGACGACTGGTCGGCGACCAGCTGGTCCTAGGTGTGATCCAGGTCACCATTGCGGAGCCAACCTCCAGTGGCGTCGTGCGTCTATCGCTGCGAAAGCCGTACCTCGTCCACTGGAGTGCCGCGATGCCCCTGAAGGTCCGTTCCGCTGTTTACGTCGTGTGCGCGGCCGCCGTCGCCACGATCGGCGCCGTGTCCGCCGTCGCGTTCGCCGACGACGCCCCGCCGCCACCGGCCGTGGTGCCGTCGCCGGTGCCGTCGTCGGTGGCGCCGTCGGTCGTGCCGTCGGTCGTGCCGTCGCCGGCCCTGCCGGTGCCGTCGGTCGTGCCGTCGCCGGCGTCGGCTTCGGCCCTGCCATCGCCGGTGCCGCGGTCATCGTCGGTCGTGCCGTCACCGGCCCTGCCGTCACCCGTGCCGTCGCCCGTGCCGCGGTCGTCGTCGATCGTGCCGTCGCCGGTGCCGCGGCGGTGACCCCGGCCCGAACCCGCGGTATCGTCGCGTGCCCGTCCCCTGACCTGCGAGCACCATGACGCTGACGTTCCGCCTGCCCTGGCCGCTGCTGCGCGTGCTGCGCTCGGTGCTGTCCGGCGCGGCCACCTCCCGGGGCACCCCGCCCCGGGAGGGCCCGCCGGCGATCAACGAGCTGTACCACGCGCGGCGGCTCAGCCTGGTGCGGCTGGCCGTCCTCATGGTCGACGACCTGCCCACCGCCGAGGACGTCGTCCAGGACGTGTTCGCCGCGCTGTACCAGCGGCACGGGGCAGACCTGCGCGCGATCGCCGACCCGCACGCGTACCTCACCGCGGGCGTGATGAACGCGTCACGGTCGGTCCTGCGCCGGCGCCGCAGCGCCCGCGCCTACGTGCCTCCACCGGCGTCACCAGCGCCGGCCGCCGAGGACGAGGCCCTGTTGCCGGAGGAGGACCAGGAGCTGCTCGCGGCCCTGGCCCGACTGACCGTCCGGCAACGCCAGGTGGTGGTGCTGCGGTACTGGTCGGAGCTGTCCGAGCGGGAGATCGCCGAGGCCCTGCACGTGTCCCGCGGCACCGTGAAGTCGACCGCCAACCGTGCCTTGACGATCCTGCGCGACGCCCTGTCGGAGGCCCGACGATGAACACCGACCTCGAACAGCGCCTGCGCTCCGCACTCGCCGCACAGGCAACCCGGGTCACCCCGGACCGGCTGCGACCGGCACTCCCCCCGACCGCACTACCGGCGCGCAGCCCGGCGTCCGTGCTCCTGCGACGCGCCGCCTGGGTCGCCGCGACGCTGCTGCTGGTGGCCGCCGCGGTCATCACGCTGCGGCCGACCGGCCCGGCACCGCAGCACCCGACCGTGGTGCCGCCATCGCCGTCCAGCTCGTCCAACCCGCCATCGCCGGTGCCGTCGACGTCCTCCCCGCCGTCGCCTTCGCCTTCACGATCGCCTTCGCTGTCGCATTCGAATTCGAACTCACCGAGCCCCGCCGCGCTCTCCGGGGACGGCGTCGCACCGTCCAAGGGTGACGTGGTCGCGTCGCCGGGCATCCGTTCGTCGGCGCCGTAGCAGGCCGGCTCAGTCGCGATGGATGGTGGCGTACTGGCTGAGCACGGTCGCTCCCGCGCACACCCAGAACACCACCTCCCACCGCTGGAACAGCGCCACCATCGCCACCACGAACAGCAGCCCCGGCGCCAGCTTTCCTGCGCGACCACCCCACCGGCTCATCCCACCGAATCCTACCGGCCAGATAGGCATTACGTCTACGACTGCGCTGTTCCGCCGGTGTACTCGCGGACGCGCTCCTCGCAGTCGTCGGCCCCGGCTTCGGCGCGCTGTCGGTGGTGCACACGCTGTCGCGGCGCGGGCCGATGCGGCCGACCGCGCTGACGGCCACGGAGCAGCTCGCACACCCGCCATCACCCGCCTCATCGCGCTGGAAGCGCCATGAACCTGCCGACCTACGCCGCGCCTTCCGCAGGCAGCTTCGGCAGCGGCCAGCTACCCGGGGTGAAGTCACACCAGGTGCCGTCGAACGGAAAGCGCCCTGCCTCGACTGCCGCGGCGACCCGCTCGCCCTCGGCGCGGATCGCCGCGGCCTGCTCGGCGCTCCAGAAGCCGGGCCGACCGATGCAGTCGGTGAACTCGTCCTCGTCCTTCCACCGCCAGCGCCGGTCCGGGGCGACGTCGATGTCGAGGTGGTGGTCGACGACGTCGATCCCGCCGCCGCGGCGGACCGCCGGGGACTCCAGGTTGACGTACCAGCCGGCGAACTCACCGCCGGCGAAGAACCACCACACCGAGTGCGCGGCGCCGGGCGGGTGCAGCAAGAGGTCCGCGGAAGTACCGCCGGACGAAGTCAGCCATCGGCCGATCCTAGAATGCCTGGTATGGCACGGGTACTGGTGACAGGGTCGACGGACGGGATCGGGCTGGAGACCGCGGAGCAGCTGCTGCGGCTCGGGCATGACGTGGTGCTGCACGCGCGCAGCGCGGAGCGGGCCGCGGCGGCCGGGCTGCCGGGTGTGCCGGTGGTCGTGGGGGACCTCGCGTCGCTGGCGGAGACGAAGGCGCTCGGGCGGGACGCCGGGCAGTTCGACGTGGTCGTGCACAACGCGGGCATCGGCGGGCAGGACGAGCGGCGCACCACCGGCGACGGGCTGGAGCGGACGTTCCAGGTGAACGTGCTCGCGCCATACGTGCTGACCGCGCTCATGCCCAAACCGGCGCGGCTGGTCTACCTCACCTCAGGCCTGGAGTCGGTCGGGATCGCCGACCTCGACGACCTGCAGTACGAGCGCAAACCCTGGCACGGCATGCAGGCCTACAGCGACTCGAAGCTGCACGACGTGGCGCTCGCGTTCGCCGTCGCGCGGCGGTGGCCGCAGGTGCGCAGCAACGCCGTCGACCCGGGCTGGATCCGCACGAAGCTCGGCGGCCCCAGCGCCACCGACGGCCTGCCGGAGGGCGCCGAGACCCAGGTCTGGCTGGCGACCTCCGACGACCCTGCGGCGACGGTCACCGCCCGCTACTTCAAGCGCCGCACCGACCTGAAGGCCAACCCCGCCGCGTACGACCGCTCCGTCCAGGACGCCCTCCTCGCCGCCTGCGCGTCCCTGTCGGGCGTCGAGCTCCCTGAATGACCCTGAATGACCGCGAAACCCGACCTCGACTCGCTGCCGAAGATCGGCGCGCCGGCAACCCGGGCGCTGCACGACGCCGGCTACACGTCGCTGCGTGACGTGGCCGGTGTCCCCCGTGTGCGGCTGGCCGGGTTGCACGGCGTCGGACCGAAGGCCCTGCGGCTCCTGCAGAAGGCCCTGCAGGAGCACGGGCTCAGCCTCGGCTGAGCGGCGTCACCAGGTGATGGTGGTGCCGTCGCGGTAGCCGACGCGGCGTGGGGCCACCTGTGACGGGCGCTCGACGAGGACGCAGACGTCGTCGCCGGGCCACCACCAGCCGGCGGCGCGGGCCAGGGCGGCCCACTCGTCGAGCTGCGCGTCGTCGTGCGGGCGGAACCTGGCGAGGCCCAGCTTGCGGATCGCGTCGTAGAAGCCGATCCAGGTCGCGTCCTGCTGGCCGTACCAGCAGACCGGCACCGTCCTGTGTGGACTCAGGGCGGACCGGACCGGCCAGGTGAGGCCGGCGGCGAGGGGCTCGTGCAGCGACCGTTGCAGGACCTCCAGCAGCGGGACCCCGGCCTGCAGGGCCTGTCGCGGCGGGAGGACCGGCCACGGCTTCTTCACCGCGGCGGCGAGCAGGTCGGTGTGCTCGACGGCGTCGTCGAGCGCGCCGCGCAGGCGGGCCAGGCCGGCGGCGATGTCGCCGGCCACCGGTGGTGTCCCTTGTGGACGCCGGTCGCGGACCCAGGACTGCAGGACCTCGTGCGTCGGCAGGCCGGCGAGCAGGGGCAGCGCCTGCCGTGGCGAGGCGACCCAGCGGAACACCGGCACGCGCCGGTGCTGCCGGCGGTAGAGGCCGGCGATGAGGTGTTCGGTCGTCGCCCGGTCTGCCGGGCCGGTGGACCTGCCCGCTTCGAGCCACTCGTCGCGGATCGGCTCCGCGCGATGCCACAGCTCGAGGACCCGGGTTTCACGGGCGGCGGACTGGCGGAGGGTGGGGGCAGCGGCGGAACGCCGCGCCGTGGCGGTCAACGCGCGAGGGCGGACGCGCCCTTCCGGTGAGTGCGGATCATGTCGACCATTCTGCAGGTGCACGGGCAGCGCCCGCAACCCCGTTCAGAGTTTGATGAGTCCGGCACCGGTCGGGGTGAAGCCGCACGACTCCAGGTAGAAGCCGCTCAGGTGGTCCTCGAAGTCGACGTGGAGCCACTCGCAGCCGCCGGCGCGCGCACCCTCGACGGCCGCGGCGACGAGGCCCGTGCCGAGGCCGCGACGCCGGCCGGCGGACGAGACGACGGTGTCGAGCACGAACGCGTGGGACGCGCCGTCCCAGGCGACGTTGACGAACCCGACCAGCCGGCCTTCGGCGCGGGCGCAGACCCAGCCGAGGCTGTGCCGGTTGACCCGGGCCCACCACGCGCTGCCGGTCGGCGGATGCCCGAAACCTTCCGCGTGCAGTGCCTCGACCTCAGCGTCGGTGAACGCGCCGCGCCATGTGTACGTCACGGGGCCGCACTCTACCCATATATGCTGCGTCAATGTCGTTCCGCCAGGGCACAGGACGGCTGTGTCTGGACTTCGTCCACACGCTGCGCGACCGTGGCAGCGGCACGCCGTTCGAGGACCTCCCCGACGGTCCGGCGCTCGCGGCGTGGGTCCGGCAGTTCGGCCCGGTCGCGCCGCCGGCCGGCAGCAGCGTGCCCGCGGCGATCGTCGCCGGCGCGTGGCGCCTCCGCGAGGCCGTCCACGCGCTGGTCGTGGCCGGCGCGTCCGGGGCGCCCGCGCAGGTGCGCGACGCGGTCAACGACGCCGCGGCCCGGTCGGTGCCGGTGCCGTTCCTCGACGCCGGTGGCGCGCCGCGCTGGCAGGCCGCCGACCCGGTCACCGCGACCCTGGCGCTGGTCGCCCGCGACACCCTGGACCTGGTCACGTCGCCCGCCGCCGCGCGGGTGCGGGCGTGCGCCGACCCGTCGTGCGCGGCGCTGTTCCTGGACGCGTCCCACACGGGCACCCGCCGCTGGTGCTCGGCCGACCCGTGCGGCAACCGCGCCCGCAAGCGCCTGCCCCGCGGCCCGTCGAACCCGGCACCGGTCAACGGCACGCCGCCGCATGCGACGGGTCTAGCTACCCGAGCTGCACCAGCTACACGAGCTACACCACGGCGCGGCGGGTGAACCCCTGCACGGTGCCGTCGAAGAGCACGTCGGACACCTGGGTCAGCAGGACCCGGACGGTGCCGGTCGCCGGGCTGTTGCTCCACGAGGTGCCGTAGCCGCCGTCCCAGCCGTACGTGCCGTCGGCGTGGACGGCCATGCCGAAGCCCCAGCCGTGCCCGCCGAGCAGCATCCCGCCGCCCTCGATCTGGGCCGGCGTCAGGCGGTTCACCGTCATCGCCCGCAGCGCCGGGCCGCCGCGCAGCAGGTGCCGGCCGAACGCCACCACGTCGTCCACAGTGGATGCCAGCCCGGCGGCGCCGTCGGGGAACGCCGGCTCGCGGGTCCAGGCCTCCGCGGTCGCCACGTCCGTCTGCCGGACGCCCTGGAAGTACACCGCCGGCAGCTCGGCGGCCCGCTCCGGCGGCAGCGAGAAGCCGGTGGAGGTCATGCCGAGCGGTTCGAACAGCCGCTCCCGCAGCGCGTCGCCGAGTGGCATCCCGGCCGCCCGCGCGACCAGCACTCCCAGGATGTGGCCGCTGGAGTTGTACGCCCAGCGCTCCCCCGGCTGGAACAGCAGCGGCAGCGAGGCGAACCGGCGCATCCACTCGTCGACGTCGAGCGGGGTCCTCGGGTCGGGCCGGACGATCGCCAGGTCCAGCGCGTCGGCGGCGCGGACGGCCGGCACCGGCGGGTTGATCGGCGGGTCGGCGGCCGGGTCGAGCAGCAGCCCGTGCCCCATGCGGTAGGTGAGCACGTCCTCGACGGTGATCGCCCGCCGGGCCGGCACCGTGTCGTCGACGTCGCCGTCGGGGCGGCGCAGCACCCGAGGGCCGGCGAGCTCCGGCAGCAGCCGGTCGACGGGCTCGTCGAGGGCGAGCAGACCGTCCTCGACCAGCGTCATCGCGGCCGCGGCGACCATCGGCTTCGTCACCGACGTCAGCCGGACCGGCGTGTCGCGGCGCATCGGCACCGCGTCGGGCCCGGTCGACGTCGAGCCGAGCACCTCGACCCGGACCGGCCCGTCGGCGCCGGCGACCGCGGCCACCAGGCCGGGCACCGCGCCACGGTCGACCAGTCCCGCCATGCTCCCGTGCAGCTCGTCCATGACCTCACCTTATGGTGTTCCCCGTGGAGACGTCCCTGACCGCAGCTGTCGACGCGTTGCGCCGGTCCGGCCTGGAGCCGGTGGTCCGCCAGGCGCCGCGCCAGTGGTCGGCGAGTCCGGTGGAGCCGGGCGCCTGGGTGCGGATGCCGGGCGAGGAGGCCTACGCGGTCGTGACCGTCGCCGACATCCGGCCCGGTGAGCGCGTCGGCGACTGGGAGCAGGTGGACGCCCTGCCGGACCCGGCGGCCGTGCTCGGGTTCACCGCCGCGTTCTACGAGCGCCGCCAGAGCGACGCGCAGCCGCTGGAGCACGGCGACCCGCTCGCGGTGCCGTCCGGCCAGTTCCACTCGGTGTTCCCCGAGGACGTCGTCGCCGCCGTCGAGGAGTGGGCGCAGTGGGAGGCGACCTGGGCCGTCGTCCCCGCCCTCGAGCCCGAGGGCCGCCGGCGGGCCCGGCTGCAGCGGCTGGCGACGTCGAAGCTGACCAGCGACCGGGTCCCCGTCGACGTGGCGCTCGACCCCGCGCTGCTGTCTGTGCTGTCGGAGCGGCAGCTGGAGGACCTCGACGAGACCGTCGCCGGGCTGTTCCTGCCCGGGATCCGGTGGTGGTTCCCGCGCGACCGGACCGGTGGCCGGCTCGCCGGTCGCGTCCAGGTGCTGCTGCGGGAGATCGTGCCGCCGGCGAAACCGGCGGGCAAGGGCATCTGGCTCGCGGTCGGCGTCGTCCCCGGCGGTGGCCTGCGGGCCGGCCTCACGCGGGTGGCGGGCGCGGCGGCACATCACCGCTGGGACCGGATGCCGCAATACTGGCGGTCCCCCGCCACCGGCGTCGACGAGCTGTGGGGCGATGCGCCCAACGCCGGCGCGGTCGTCGACGCGCTGCTGGCCGGGCACGCCATGGACGCCCTGGACATGTGCGGCGTCACCACCGACCGGGCCACCGCGCGCGTGCTGCGGGGGCTGCCGGAGAGCTTCCGGCTGCGGGAGTGGACCGACAAGTGGACCACCAACGCGACCGCCCTCATGGCCGACGCGGCCCCCTGGCGCTGGGCGGGGTCGGTCGTCGACGGGCAGCGCCCGCGGCGCCTGGAGACGCTCGGCGGGTTCGGCGCCAGCCGCCGCCCGCGCCTCTTCCTGGGCTCGACCGGCGGGGCCGCGCACCTGACCTTCGCGCAGAGCGGCAGCCTGCTCGTGGCGCCGCGGGTGGAGTGGGAGCGCGACCTGGACTTCGACCTGGTCAGGCTCGGCCTCGTCACCCCCGGCCAGATCCCGCTGCGACGCTAGCCCCCGTTCCGGGCCTTTCTGGGCTTTCCGGGACGTTGCGGGACTTTTCGGCGTCATTCCGGTGGCGGTACGCTGCGGGGCATGACGCTGCACGAGGTCGTGCCCGGGGTGCACGCGTGGGTCCAGCCCGACGGCACGTGGTGGCTCAACAACGCGGGCGTCGTCGCCGGCGGTGACCAGGTCCTGCTGGTCGACACGTGCGCGACCGAGACCCGCACCAGGCGCTTCCTCGCCGCCGTGCACGACGCGACCGGCGGCGGCACGATCCGCCTCGCCGTCAACACGCACCTGCACGGCGACCACACGTATGGCAACAGCCTCCTGCCCGCCGCCACCGTCATCGTCGGCCACGAGCACATGCGCGAAGGGCTCCGCGTCGACCCGGTCATCGACGGCTGCCCGCCGCTGTGGCAGCCCGTCCCCGACTGGGGCGCCGTCACCCGCCGGCTCCCTGACATCACCGTGCAGGACCGGCTCACCGTCCACATCGGACAGCGTCGGGTCGACGTCGTGCACCCCGGCGGGCCCGCGCACACGACCGGCGACCTCGTCGCGTGGCTGCCCGAGGAGCGGGTCCTCTTCGCCGGCGACCTCGTCTTCAACGGGCTCACCCCGCTGGTGTTCATGGGCTCCGTCACCGGCGCGATCGCGGCCCTGGACTGGCTCGCCGCGTTCGGACCCGACCATCTCGTCCCGGGCCACGGGCCGCTGCTCACCGCCGCCGACATCGACCCCGTGTTCGACCGGATCCGCCGGTACCTGCGACTCGTCCTCGACACCGCCGACGCGGGCCTGCGGGCCGGGCTGACCCCGCTGGAGGCCGCCCGCGCCTGTGACCTCGGCGAGTTCGCGGGCTGGGCCGACGCGGAGCGGCTCGTGCCCAACCTGCACCGCGCGTATGCGGACAGCCGCGGCACCGACGTCGATCCGGTCGCCGCCCTCACCGACGCCGTCGCCTGGCTCGGCGGCCCCATGGCGACCCGCGTCTGAGGCCGTCCGCGGGTAGGCTCACTGCGATGACAGACTGGATCTTCGCCGTCATCGACCAGCTGGGGCCTGTCGGGGTCGGGCTGCTCATCGCCCTGGAGACCCTCGTCCCGCCGATCCCGTCGGAGCTGATCCTGCCCCTCGCGGGCTTCCGGGCGCGGGCCGGCGCCATGCACCCGGTGCTCGTCTGGCTGTGCGCGACCGCCGGGGCCGTCGCCGGGTCGCTGCTGCTCTACTGGCTCGGTGCCCGCCTCGGGTATGAGCGGCTGCACCGGCTCGCGGGGCGCCGCTGGTTCCTGCTCGCCGGGCAGCGCGACCTGGAGCGCGGCCGGCGGCTCTTCCAGCGGCACGGCTCCTGGTTCGTGGCCCTGTCGCGGTGCGTGCCGGTGCTGCGCAGCCTCGTGTCGATCCCGGCGGGGATCGAGCGGATGCGGCTGCCGAAGTTCGTGCTGCTGACCACCGCCGGCTCGGGCGTGTGGAACGCGCTGTTCATCGGCGCCGGCTGGATGCTCGCCGAGCGCTGGCAGCAGGTCGACCGCTTCAGTGCCCCGGCCGGCACCGCCGTCGGCGTCCTGCTCGCCGCCTGCGCGGTGACCCTCGCCGTCCGCAAACTCCGCGCGACCTGACGCCCTCGCCGTCGCGGGAATTTCGCCGGTACGAGCGGCGCTTGCACCTGATGGGTCCTGAGCGAACGGGAGTGACTGGTGGCGGGCAGCATCGTGGCGTGCGCGGCGTGCGGCAAACGGAACCGGGTCCCGGCGGCGGCGTCGGGCAGACCCGCCTGCGGCAGCTGCGGCGCGAAGCTGCCGTGGATCGTCGACGCTGGTGACGACACGTTCGCCGAGGTCGCCGAGCGCTCGTCGACCCCCGTCCTCGTCGACCTGTGGGCGACCTGGTGCGGCCCGTGCCGCGCGGTGAGCCCCGCCCTGGAGCAGGTCGCCACCGAGCTCGCCGGCACGGTCAAGCTCGTGAAGGTCGACATCGACAAGGCCCCTGGCCTGTCCCGCCGCTTCGACGTCCGCGCCGTCCCCACCCTGATGATCGTCAAGGACGGCAAGGTCGTCGCCCGCCAGTCCGGCGCCGCCAACGCCACCGTCCTGCGCCGCTGGGTCGAGCAGTCCCTGGCCTGAGTTCCGCCGACCACCGGCCGGCAGGGTCCGGTCAGCCCTTGACGGTGAGGAGAGGGCGCAGCTCGGCGACCGGGGTGGCCACGCCCCCGGTCTCCAGGGTGCGGACGACCGGGCCGACCTCCTTGTACGCCCAGGGTGCCTCCTGTTTGAGGTCGCGGCGCCAGGCGTCGAGGATGTCGCGGCGGCCGGCGAGGGCGGGGTCGCGGTGGTTCAGCGGGGTCACCACGCGGAACTCGTCCAGGAACGCGTCGAGCTCGGCGTCGCTGCCGCGGGAGGCGGAGCCGCGCGGGACGCTGCGACCGGCGCCGTGGCAGGCGCTCTGCAGGGCGCGCGGGTTGCCGAGGCCGCGCAGCAGGTGGCTGGGGGCGCCCATCGAGCCCGGCACGATGACCGGCTCGCCCCATGGGGTCGTGTCTCCGGGGCCCGCGGCGGGGGTGGCGCCCTTGCGGTGCACGACGGTGCCGTCGGGCGAGGGCCACAGCAGATTGTGCGGCGACTCGTACACCAGCCGCGAATCGACCTGTCCGGCGACGGCGGCGAGGCCGGCCCGCATCATCAGGGCCAGGAAGAAGCGGTTGCCGATGGCGAAGTTGGCCGCGTTGGCGAACGCCGTCAGGTACTTCCCGATGCGGGCGGAGCCCTCGTCGGTCAGCAGCATGGGCAGGATGCGGTTGCGGGGCATCGGCACGCCCCGCGGCCACAGGGCGCGGGCCTGGTCCTGGCCGGTGGAGTTGGCCTGGTGGCCGAGCGAGAGCGACCCCGTGTGCACCATGAGCACCACCCGTCCCGGGGCGAGGCCCCAGGCGTAGGCGGCCGCGCCGTCATGGATCTCCGAGACGTACTGCAGCTCGGCGAAGTGGTTGCCGCCGCCGACACTGCCGATGATGCTGTCGTAGCTGGTGCCGCCGCCGCTGGTGATCCAGTCGTCGAAACCGGCGGCGGAGGCGACCGGGTGGCCGGCGGCGTGCAGGTTGTCCGGGGCGAGGTCGTCGGGGCGGACCTGCGCCCAGGCGCCCTCCGCGCCGGACGGGACACCGGCGGACAGCAGGCCCGGCAGGCCGTCGCGGAGCAGGCCCTCGCGGTGCGCGGGGGTGAGGCCGATGCGCCGGCCGCCCTCGAAGAACAGGTGCCGCAGGTGCTGCTCGAGGCGGTCCAGGTGCGGCCGGACCCGGTCGACGGTCAGTGACGTGGCTTCGACCCGCATGCCGCAGTTGATGTCGTTGCCGACCGCCTGCGGGATGAGGGCCCCGGTGGTCTGCAGGACCGTGCCGATCGGGATCCCGGCGCCCTTGTGGAAGTCGGGGGTGCACACGACCCGGTCCAGCCGGGCGCCCATGGCGTCAAGCGTGGCCGCCGTCTCCACGACGGTGAGCAGCTCGTCGACCGCCGCGGACTCGATCGGCACGTCGGGCGCGGCGCAGATCTCCACGGGCACGCCGTGCGGGTTGGGCAGGGTCAGCCAGGAGTCGTCGGTGCGGGCGAGGCGCGGATCGGGCCGCTTGGTGGTCGACATGGTCCGCCCAGGGTAGGAAGGCGCCCCGCCCGCCGTACAACGAATTACCCGTCGAAGTCGGCCTGCTTGACGGCGAACACGTTGCGGTGCCCGACCTGCTCCTGCAGCGACCACAGCAGGTCCGCCTCGGTCGCGTCCTCCCAGTAGCTGATGCTCTCGCCGCCGCTGACCCACGCGTACGTGTGTGAGCCCGCCGACGGCGTCCAGTAGTACAGCTGCTTGGCGCCGGACGAGTTGAACCACCAGCGGTTGTTGTGCGAGGCGACGCCGTTCAGCTTGTACCAGGGAAGCTGCAGCGCCTGGCTGGCCGTGGTGCTCGCGGCGAACGTGGTGGCACCGGCGGCGAACGGGAAGCGCACCGCCCGCGGGGGCCGGTTGGGGTAGTCGGCGCAGCCGGAGGCGCACGTGTACTCGGTCATGACGATCGACCGGCTGACCCGGTCCAGCGAGATGGACGACCAGGCCAGGTTCGTGCCCGACGTGGTCGCCGCGGTGATCGTGCCGATCTGGGGCAGCACGTAGGCGTAGTTGTGCGCGTAGTAGGTGGTCGCGTTCTGCCGGCCGATCTGCGCGGCGGTCCCGCCGGTGTTCGTCTTCAGGATCTTGCGCATGTCGAAGACCCGCATGCCGCGGCCGGTGTCGGCGACGTACAGGTAGTCGCCGAACCACGAGACGCCGCCGGCGTGGATCTTGATGTCCTTGAAGTCGGGGGCGGCCGTCGTGCCGGTCGGCTCGACCAGCAGGACCTTGCGGTACTTGTTGGGATACGTGGCGTCCCAGTCGACGAGCGTGATCCGGCTGCGCGAGGACGCCCCGTCGCAGCCGTCCTTGGTGTACCAGCTGACCAGGATCAGCTGGTGGCCGTCGTAGTTGCCGCTGTTGGCGGTGCCGATGGCGTCCCGGCTGGTGGTGATGCCCTGCGGGTAGTTGGTGCAGTCGTTGTCGTCGCCGGAGTCGAACGAGAAGCCGGTCTCGTAGCTGATCCCCAGCGAGTCGGTGATCCCGGTCCGGTCGTGGTTGGCGTTGTCCATGACGGTGTGCACGGCCGCGGTGCCCAGCGTGGACACCAGGGCCGAGTTCACCGCGTCGAACTGGTGGTAGTTCGCCGACAGCGTGAACTGGCCGGCGGGCAGCGTGGCCGGCGCCGCCGCGGCGGACGCGCTGGTGGTGGCGGTGACCAGGGTCGCGGCGACGGTGACTCCGGCGGCGAGAACAGCAAGGACTCTCATAGACGCGTAACGATAGCCGATATGCCGGAGTTGTGCCGTCCCGATCGAGGACGGGTGCGATCGGTTTCGGATCAGGGACGCACGGGCATCACTGAAGCAGAGCCGAGGCGGAGCGGGAGCAGGGCCGAGGCACACAGGAAGCAACGAGTTCAGGAGGAGCAATGACCGTCACTGGGATCATCACCGCGCTGATCGTCGGACTGATCGTGGGTGCGCTCGGGCGGCTCGTGGTCCCGGGCCGGCAGCACATGTCGATCCTGCTGACCATGGTCGTCGGTGTCGTCGCCGCGCTGCTGGGCACCGTCCTGGCGAACGCGATCGGCATCGCGACCGACACCCCCGGTGTCGACTGGGGCGAGCTCGTCGTGCAGGTGCTGCTCGCCGCCGTCGGTGTGGCGCTGGTGGCCGGCATCTCCGGCCGGGGCCGCCGCGCGCTCTGAGCAGACGTTCAGCGCTGGCTTCAACGGCGCCCGGCCATCGTGCCGGGCGCCGTTGCCGTATGGTCGCGGCCATGTCGAGCCTGCGGATCGGACCGGTCACCGACGACGCCACGCTCGAGGACTGGCGGCTGGTGCACAACGCGGTCGTGCCGGACGCCGCGATGTCCACCGACGAGGCGCGCGAACGGGTCGGCAGATACCTGCTGGAGGTCGCCTACGACGGTGACGTGCTGGTCGGCTGCACCACGGTCCGCCCGCCCGAGGCCGGCGGCGGGGCGTCCACGGTGATCGTCCGGGTGCTGCCGCAGTGGCGCGGTCGTGGGCTGGGTTCGGCACTGTACGAGCGGGCGATGCGCCAGGCCGCCGAGCAGGCCCCCGACCAGGCCACCCCCGCGGTCGAGACGGTGGTCTGGGCTGCCAACACCGCCGGTGTCCGGTTCGCCGAGGCGCGCGGCTTCGCCGAGGTGGACCGCTACGAGCCCGAGCCGGGCGCCGTGCCGTACCTCACGCTGCGCCGCCCGTCCGCCTGAGCCGGCCCCGCACCGGCGCCGCCTACTGGATCACGAACGTGGTGTAGTACACGTCCATGACCTCCTTCTCCTTCTTGACCGTGTAGGCCGCGACGACCTTCTCCTTGAGCTGCGCCTTGTACTTCTCGCGGCCGTCGGTGGTCAGCAGCTCCTTGGAGTCCATGTTGCTGAACAGCGAGATCGCGGCGTCCAGCGCCTTGCTGCCGTCCGGGGCCTCGGCCGCCTTGTCGGTCGCCTGCAGCGTCATCTTCAGCTTCAGGTAGTGCCCGTCGGCGAGGTTGATCGTGATCGCGTCCAGCGGCACGACGACCCCGGCCACGAGGACCTCGGCCGTCGCCTTCTTCGGCGCGAACATGAAGTACCCGCCGGCGCCACCACCGGCCAGCGCGACCAGGACGATCGCGAGGATCATGATGAGCTTCTTCTTGCCGCCCTTCTTGGGGGCTTCCTCCGTCGCCGCCTTGTCCTTCTCGTCCTTCGCCATGAAGCTCCCCCTCGTGCCTGAACGACCGCCGACCTCCGACGCTTCCTGACATCGGACCGATCGCCCGACAGGTGAGTTGCAGCCAGGTGCGGAGCGGTAGCGCCACGAGCGCACCACCGCGACGCCGGTGCGTGCCGTGGCCGCTGGGACGCCTGTGACGGGGGCGCCGGCAACCGGCCCGGTGGGGGCGGCACCGACGTACACGGTGTGCGACGGGACGGTTGCGCGCGTGGAACACTGCGATCTTCGGGGGTCGACGTTGGAGGCAGCGGTGGACACGATGGCCAGCACACACTTGCCGGGGACCGCGGGTGAGCACCTGCTGCAGTCCCGGTTCGGGACCGTCGAGCGGGCGGAGCGGTTCTACCAGCAGCAGGTACTACCGGAGCTGAACGCCGACATGGTGGACTTCGTCGGCCGGCAGGAGATGATGTTCGTCGCGACGGCGAGCGCGCTCGGGCACTGCGACTGCACGTTCCGCGCCGGGCCGCCGGGGTTCGTGCAGGTGCTCGGGCCGGGACGGGTCGCGTGGCCGGAGTACCGCGGCAACGGCGTGATGGCGAGCCTCGGCAACATCGTGGAGAACCCCCACGTCGGCCTCGTCTTCGTCGACTTCCTGCGCGACGTGATCGGCCTGCACATCAACGGACGGGCC
This sequence comes from Dactylosporangium sp. CA-152071, assembly GCF_050936335.1. NCBI lineage: Bacteria > Bacillati > Actinomycetota > Actinomycetes > Micromonosporales > Micromonosporaceae > Dactylosporangium > Dactylosporangium sp. CA-152071. The sequence continues at coordinate 2,281,823 of NZ_JBNJMZ010000002.1, forward strand.
ACAATCGTGCCCGACGCCGAGATGCGCCGGGCGTTCCCCGGCCTGCCGAGCGACACCGTGCCGGGGCGCCGGGCCGAGCGGTGGGTCAACCTGCACGTCGACGAGGCGTACATCCACTGCGCGAAACACATCCCGCGGCTGCGGAAGGTCACCGCCGAGGAGCGCGCGTGGGGCACCGACGACGCGCGCCGCAAGGGCGGCGACTTCTTCCACGTGGCGGCGGAGCGCGCCGGCGCTGACCGCGGCGCCTGATCACCCCACCCGCTTGTTCAGCTGTACGGCGTCACGGCAGCCACCAGGCCAGTAATGGTCATGCTGGCAATCTGTCCACGCCTTAGGATCGGCGGATGAGCAACCCGAGCCTGACGCAGGTCGAAGCCGAGCAAAGGGCCGCGCTGCTGGCCGTCGAGCACTACGCGATCGACATCGATCTCACCGAGCTGCCGTCGGGGCCGCGGGTGCGGTGCGTGTCGCAGGTGCGGTTCACGTGCCGCGAGCCGGGCTCGCAGAGCTTCGTCGACTGCGCCGCCGAGGTCGTCAGCGCCGAGCTCAACGGCGTCCCGCTGCCGCCCGCCGAGGACGGCCGGATCCCGTTGCCGGGCCTCGAGGCGACCAACCACCTGCGGGTCGAGACCGTACAGGCGGAGACCAAGGACGGCGAGGGCGTGCACAAGGCGGTCGACCCCGCCGACGGCGAGATCTACGTGTGGACGTCGTTCGAGCCCGACGAGGCGCACTTCGTGTGGGCGTGCTTCGACCAGCCGGACCTGAAGGCGCCGCACCAGTTCACGGTGCTCGCGCCACCACAGTGGACGGTCGTGAGCAACAGCGGCGACCCGGTCGTCACCACCGCCGGTGCCGCGCGCCGGTGGCAGTTCCCCGCGACGCCGCCGCTGTCGGTGTACAACACGGTCGTCAACGCCGGACCGTTCCACGAGGTGCGCCGCGACGTCGACGGGCACGACCTCGGGCTGCTCACCCGCCGGTCCCTCGCGGCCGTGCTGGACCGCGACGCCGACGAGCTCTTCGCGCTGACCCGGCAGGGGCTCGCCTTCTACGGCGAGGTGTTCCGGATGCCGTTCCCGCAGCGCCGGTACGACCAGGTCTTCGTCCCCGAGTTCGGCGGCGCGATGGAGAACTACGGCTGCGTCACGTGGTCCGACTCGTTCATGTACCGGTCGGCGCCCACCCCGGCGGAGCGGGAGCTGCGCGCGAAGGTGCTGCTGCACGAGATGGCGCACATGTGGTTCGGCAACATCGTCACGATGCGCTGGTGGGACGACCTGTGGCTCAATGAGGCGTTCGCCGAGTTCGCCTGCAACTGGGCGGCGGAGCGGGCGACCGAGTTCACCGACGCGTGGGCCGGCCACCTCGCCGAGGGCAAGCTCCTGGCGTACCTCGCCGACCAGGGCCCGGCGACGCACCCGATCCGCCAGCCGATCCACGACGTCGCGCAGGCGATGTCCATCTTCGACGCGATCACCTACCCGAAGGGCGCGTCGGTGCTGCACCAGCTGATGCGATACGTCGGCGAGGCGGACTTCGAGACCGGCATGGCCACCTACTTCGCGCGGTACGCCTGGAGCAACACCACCCTGCAGGACCTCATCGACACACTCGGCGCGGCGAGCGGCCGGGACCTCAACGCGTGGCGGACCGGCTGGCTGGAGACCGCCGGCACCGACCGGATCACGCTGCGCCACACCGGCGACGGCTTCGTCCTGGACGCCCGCGGCCCCGACGGTCCTCCGCGCCCGCAGGTCCTGGCGGTCGGCGCGTACCGCAGCGACGGCGGCGAACGGCTGGAGCGGACCGGCCTCGTCCAGGTGGAGATCGCCGGCCCCACGACTCCCGTCGACCTGCCCTCCGGCGCCGACCTGTACCTGGTCAACGACGAGGACCTGACCTTCGCCACGACCCGCCCCTCCCCCTTCCCGGCCGCGACGGCGCTGCCGAGCGCCATCTCCCGCGGGGTCGCCGTCGCCACCGTCTGGGACATGCTGCTCACCGGTGAGGTGTCCGCGGCGGAGGCGGTGCGCTGCCTCACCGGCGTGCTGCTCGCCGAGACGTCGGGGTCGGTCATCGAGCCGTACCTGACGCTCGCCGCCGACGTGGCCGAGCGGTGGTCGCCGGACGCCGAACGCCCCGAGCTGATCGAGTCCGTCGCCGCGACCTGCCGCAAGCTCGCCGAGCACCCCGACCAGGCGCAGGTGGCGCTGCGCACCCTCGCCCGCACCGCCGCCGACCTCGACGAGGTCGCGTGGCTGCGCTCCCGGGCCGGCGACGACGTGGACCTGCGGTGGCGCGCCCTCACCCGGGCGGCCGAGCTGGGCGGCACCGTCGACGCCGACATCGACGCGCTGCTCGGCGTGGACCCCGACCCCGACGCCTGGGTCCGGGCCACCGGGGTCCGGGCGGCGTCGCCCGACCCGGCGGTGAAGGAGTCCGTCTGGCAGGCCGTGGTCGTCGACCGCTCGGTGCCGATCAACGAGGTCAAGACCGTCCTGGCGGCCTTCTGGCGCCCGGGCCAGGACGCGACGCTCGCACCGTTCGCCGCCAGGTACCTGGAGCTCGCGCCGCAACTGCACCGCGGCGGGATGACCCCGGCGATGGTGTTCGCGAACCGTCTCTTCCCGCTGCACGGCGTCGACGAGCCCTACCTGCGCCGCGCCGAGACCGTCACCGCCGACGCGGCACCGGTGGTCGCCAAGTACATGACCGAACGCATCGACGTCGTCCGCCGCATGCTCCACACCCGCACCACCTGACCCACCACCCTCCCAACCAAGGCCAGCGCCCCCACTGCCGCGGCAAGCCGCCCTCCGCCCCCCGAGACGGCCCCTGCCCCGGATAAATCCAGGCGCAAGCGCCCGGATTTATCCGACATTTCGCATATGTCCAACCGACTCTCGTCACCGGGGAGCCAGACCATGATCGAATGACGGATCTGGTCGCCCGGACGACCGGATCCGCCATTCGATCTTCGAACGAGTTCGGCACTCGGCGGCGGGTGGTGCACGCCGCGGCGATGGTGACAACGTCGTGGAGGGCGGCGTTGAAGGTGCCGCCGCCGCGGTTGAGATGGTGACGGGTGGTGCGGCCGGAGCCTGCGGAGAATGGGGTGATCCCGGCGAACGCGGCTTCGCCAAGGATTCGGCCGTGGGACCAGGCGGCGAGCAGGGCGACGACGGGACCGACGCCGGACAGGTCAGGCAGACCGATGCAGTCATGATCAACCAGGGCGCGGAGTTGCCGGTCGTTTGACGGCGGTGGTCGGCGCTGGATGGTGGCGGCGCGGAGGGACACCGCCCCGGGCGGTCCGTCTCTCCCCCGACCTTCAGGGCTGGGCCGCCGTGCACCAACCGGCCGGGTGGTCAGTCCTTGTGTTTGCGGTCCTTACGGTCCTTGCGGTCCTTGCGGTCCTTGCGGCGGACCGTCACGCCGCCCCAGAAGGCGAAGCCTGTGACGACGATGCGGGGGGCGCCGTGGCGGCCGGCGGTGGCGGCGCCGTGGTCGAAGCCGCCCATCACGCCCATGCCGGTGACCTCGACCGCGGCGTCGTCGGGGACGATGACGTCGACGCCGCCCATGACGGCGAATGCGCGGATCTTCAGGTCGCCGTACAGGAAGCGGGCGTCGCGCAGGTCGATGGTGCCGCCGCCCCAGAATGCCAGGCAGGTGAAGAGGCGCGGCGGGATCCAGGCGCCGCGGCGGTGGAAGCCGCTCATGACCGCGACCGCGCCACTGCGCTCGGCCACGTCGCCGGGGCGCGGCGGCTGGACGCCGTCCAGGTTGACCTTGGCCGATGAGTGGGCCGGCAGGTCGGCGAGGAGCGGCTCCAGGTCGGCGTACGTGCGGGAGGCGTACACGGTGCGCAGCCGCTCGTCGAGCTCGTCCAGGTCCAGCCGGCCCTCGGCGGCACTGGTGCGCAGGACCTCGGCGACCTGCTCCCGGTCCGCGTCGGACGCGCGGAGCTGCCGGTGGTCCACCCGCTCGGGAAGCTCGCTCATGCCGCCCAGCGTAGACGCTGCCGCGCTAATCGGGTTGCCGCCGCCGGTACCGTCGACATTGGACACCGACCGGAGGGGAGCGTCATGCCGCACGCCGAGCTGCTCGACCGCGGGCACCCCTTCCGGCAGTGGAAGTCGTGGGCGATCCCCGGCGCGGGCATCACCATGAGCGGCTACTCCCGGTCCAACGACAAGACGTTCTTCCTGCTGCCGGAGCTGAAGGCGGGCGTCGACTGCGGGCTCGTCGAGGGCTGGCAGCCGGACACGGTCTTCCTGACCCACACGCACATGGACCACAGCAAGGACCTCGACTACGTCGCGGTCAAGGAGACCGGCGTCGACATCTACCTGCCGGCGGCCGCGGTCCCCTACGCGGAGGGCTACATCCGCGCGACGAGCGAGCTGAACCACAACGCCGCCTACGACCCGTCGCTCGCCCCGGCGGCGCGGCTGCACGGCGTCCGCGGCGGCGACGAGTTCAGCATCGGCAAGCGCGGCGCGCACCGGGTCAGGGTCGTCGACTGCGAGCACAAGGTGCCGTGCGTCGGCTTCGCGATCTCGTCGGTGAAGCGGGCGATCAGGCCCGAGTTCGAGGCGTTGAAGGCCGACGGCCGGCTCCTCGCCGCGAAGCGCCGCGAGGGCGTCGAGATCGACCACGAGGTGGTGACGCCGCTGGTCGCGTTCCTCGGCGACACCCGGCCCGACGTCTTCACCCGGTCGCCGTGGCTGCTGGACTATCCGGTCGTCGTCACCGAGTGCACGTTCCTCGGCGACGACCAGCTGGAGCGGGCCCGCCGCATCGGCCACACCGTGTGGAGCGAGCTGCGCCCGGTCGTCGAGGCCAACCCGGCGACCACGTTCGTGCTGACCCACTTCAGCCTGCGCCACACCGACCCGGAGATCGTCGCATTCTTCGACAAGCAGGGCCTTCCCAACGTGCTCGCGTGGGCGCACCCGGCCAGCCGGCTGCCGGAGTCGTACCAGTAACTCCGGCAGCCGGCCGGGGTGGGTCAATTGTTGAAGAAGTCGTAGCGGTGTACCCCGGTCACCGTCAGCTTGAGCTGGTGCGCCTTCTTGTCGCCGGCGGCGGAAACATCGACGAGCAGTTCCTTGAGCTGACCCTCGGCGTCGACGGTCGCGGTGAACGGCACGGTGGCTGCCTGGTCGCCGAGGGTCTTGACGACGTCCTCGTCGGTCATCGGAGAGTTGTCGCCCTTGGCGAGGTCGAGGGTGGGGAGGGGATTGAGACGGCAGATCGTGCCTGCCGCCTCAGATCCAGCCGCGCCCGCGGGCGATGCGGGCCGCCTCGTGGCGGTTGGCGGCGCCGGTCTTGGTGACGGCCGAGGAGAGGTAGTTGCGGACGGTGCCCGGAGAGAGCGCGGCGCGGCGGGCTATCTCGTCGACGGGGGCGCCGTCGCCGGCCAGCCGCAGCACGTCGGCCTCGCGGGCGGTGAGGGGGCTGTCGCCGGCGCTGATGGCCTCGGCGGCGAGCTGCGGGTCGACGTACCGGCCGCCGGCGTGCACGGTGCGGACCACGGTGGCGAGGACCTCGGCGGCGACGGTCTTGGCGAGGAAACCGCGCACGCCGCCGGTGAGGGCGCGCTTCAGGTGGCCGGGCAGCCCGTGGCTGGTGACGATCATCGTGCGGCAGGTGGGCACCTCGGCGTGCAGGGTGGTGGCGACCGTCACGCCGTCGAGGTCGGGGAGCTGGAGGTCCAGGACGGCGACGTCCGGGTGCAGGGCACGGGCGAGGCTGAGCGCCTCGGCGCCGGTGGCGGCCTGCGCGACGACCTCCATGTCGTCCTCGAGGCTGAGCAGCGCCGCGATCGCGCCCCGGATCAGGTGCTCGTCGTCGGCCAGCAGCACCCGGATCACGCGGCCACCGCCGGAGCGGCCGGCAGGAGCGGCAACGCGACGCGGCCACCGGCCGGAGCGGCCGGTGGCAGCGGCAGCACGACCAGCAGCCGGATCACGCTGCCACCGCCGGGGCGGCCGACAGCAGCGGCAGCGAGACGAGCAGCTGGAAGCCGTCCGGCGGGGTGCGGACCGCGGTCACCGTGCCGCCGAGGGCCGTGATCCGCTCCGTCAGCCCGATCAGCCCGCCGCCGAACACGATCTTGTCCGAGGCGGGGACACCGTTGTTCGTCATCGTGAGCGTCACGGCGTCGGCGCCGGTGCGCAGGGTGACGACGCAGGTGCGGGCCTCGCTGTGGCGCAGGAGGTTGGTGGTGCCCTCGCGGACCACCCACCCGAGCGTGCCCTGCAGCTCCGCCGGGAGGGCGCCGCCGTCGCCGATGACGCGGCACTCGATGCCGGCGGAGGCGAGCAGCGCCCGGGCGCCGGCCAGCTCCACGTCGAGGTCCGCGGCACGGTACCCGCCGACGACGGCACGCAGCTCGGTGAGCGAGTCCTGGGCGATGCGCCGCACCTCCAGCATCTCCGCCACCGCCTCCTCGCGGCCCCGGCGGGCGAGCTGCGCGGCCAGTTCGGACTTCAGCGCCACGACGGACAGCGTACGGCCGACCACGTCATGCAGGTCGCGGGCGAACCGCAGGCGCTCCTCGGCGACGGCGAGCCCGGCCTGCACGTGCCGGGCGCGGTCCAGCTCGCGGACCACGCCGAGCATCCACAGCGACACCCGGTACGCACTGACGATCGGGACGAGCAGGGCGCCGAGCGCGATCGCCGCCCCGGCGCTGCTGGTGACGGTGCTGAAGAGGCAGCTGCCGACCACGACGGCGAGCACGACCCGGGGCCGGACGGCGGCGCACAGCGCGGTCACGTACGTGACGACGAGCACGATGAGGATGGCGGTGGCGGGACCGTCGGGCCGGCCCGGGGTCGCGTGCGGGTAGGCGAGGAAGCCGAGCGCCATGCCGGCGACGGTCAGCGCGCCGCCGGCGAGGATCAGGCCCGTCGGGCGGGGCCGCAGCCCCAGGTACGAGCCGATGCCCGCGTGCACGAGCAGCAGGCACACGACGGTGTGCACGACGAACCCCGCGACGACGACCCCGAGCGCGGTGCGGCTCACCTCCAGCTGCACCAGGAAGCCGATGAGCACCGGCGACAGCGTGAGCTGGCCGTAGAAGGAGCCCCGCACGTACCACTCCAGCCGCGCCGCCTGGCTGCGCCGCCGCCACCACCCGATCAAGACCCCGAACCCCCATCTGCGACTAACGCCGCGGTGACCAGCGGAACCAGCGTCGCACGGCCACCCAGCCGAGCACGGTCCACGCCGCCAGCAGCCCCGCCGGCGCGGCCGCCGCCCCGAGGACGCCGAGGACGCCCGCCCCGGGCCTGCCGAGCCAGCCGAGCCGGACCAGCTCCAGCGTCGGCGACAGTGGCAGCCACCGTAGCGCCTCCGCGACCGGCCCCGGCAGCTCGTCCAGCGGGACCGCGAAGCCGGCGCCGGCGAGGCAGACCAGCAGGACCGGCAGCGTCGTCACCTGCGCCAGCTCGACGGTGCGGGTGAAGGTCGTGCTCACCGCGGCGAGCAGCGCGAACACCACCGTCCCGAGCAGCACCCCGAGGAGCAGCACGGGGGCGTTGACCGGTGCGGGCAGCCCGAACGCGGTCGCGCCGACGGCGACGAAGAGCGCCATCTGCCCGAGCGCCACGGCGACCGCGGGGCCGGCGGTGCCGGCGAGGATCTCCAGGTCGGTGAGCACGCCGACCCGCAGCCGCTGGAGCACCAGGTCCTCGCGGCGGGCGACGTAGGTGCTGACCAGCGTGTAGTACAGCACCCCGACGAGGACGAACCCGAGCATCCCGGTGACGACCGCCGTGTCACCGCCGGCATCGCCGCCGGACGCGAGCAGCCCGATGATCATCACCGGCACGAGGACCGAGTTGAACACGGCCATCCGGTTGCGGGCGAGGAGAAGCAGTTCGGACCGGACCAGATGCGTCATGCCGCACCCGCGATCGACAGGAACGCCTCGTCCAGCGTCGCGGACTGCGCGTCGAGCCCGGTGAGCGTGATGCCGTTTGCAGCGGCCCAGCCGAGCAGCGTCGTGAGCGCCGTTTGCAGCTGCTGCGTGTGTACGAAGACCCGCCCGCCGGTCAGGTCGTAGGCGCCGACCACGTCCGGCAGCGCGTCGAGGGTGACGCCGGGCGGCAGGTCGAAGGTGATCCGGGCCGGGAACGCGGCGACGACCTCGGCGACGGAGCCGGTCGCGACCACGGTCCCGGCGCGCAGGATCGCCACCCGGTCGGCGAGCTCCTGCGCCTCCTGCAGGTAGTGGGTGCTGAGCAGGATCGTGACGCCGTCGGTGAGCAGCCCGCGCAGCAGCCGCCACGTGTCGTGCCGGGACTCGGGGTCCAGACCCGTGGTGGGTTCGTCGAGGATGAGCAGGTCGGGCCGGCCGACGACGGCGACGGCGAGGTCGAGACGGCGGCGCTCGCCGCCGGACAGCTGCCGGACCCGCACGTCCGCGCGGTGCGCCAGGCCGACGAGGTCCAGCGTGTCCGCGACTGGCCGGGCCCGCGTGCCGAACGTGCCGGCCCACATGCGCAGCGCCTCCGCCGGCGTCAGGTCGGGTGGGAAGCCGCCCTCCTGCAGCATCACGCCGGTACGGGCCCGTACTGCGGTACGGTCGCGGACCGGGTCACGGCCGAGCACCCGTACCGTACCCGCGGTCGGCCGGTCGAGCCCCTCGACCAGCTCGAGCGTCGAGGTCTTCCCGGCGCCGTTCGTGCCCAGCAGCGCGAACAGCTCGCCGCGCTCGACGTCGAAGGACACGCCCCGCACCGCTTCGAACGATCCGTAGCGGCGGCGCAGCTCGTACACCTGGACCGCCGCCGTCACGAGAGGAACCGCATCTCGGGGAACGCCGCGCACGGGCCGTCGAGCAGGGTGCCCCCGCGCCCCGACAGCCAGCGGTCGGCCCACGCCAGCAGATAGGCGCGCTGCACCCGCACGGAGCGCTCGCCGTCGATCGTGCCCAGCTGCCCGACGAGGTCCTCCGCCGGGATCCCGGCCTGCGGGAGCAGCACCTGGTAGTCGGTGAACGACATGTGCCCGGAGTCGCGCAGCTGCAGCTCCAGGCGCGGCCCGCGCAGCACCGCCCAGAACGCGGCCCAGGTCTCGTCGCCGGCGCGGCCGTGCCCGTCCGACCCGACGAGGACGAACGGCCGGTCCAGCCCCTCGGTCATCACGCGGCCCGACATGGCGCCGTCGAGGTTCACGCCGGCCTTGACGCGACGGTCCTCCAGCATGGTCTCCGCGGCGGTGGTACCGCCCAGCGAGTGCCCGATCATCCCGATCGTGCGCTGGTCCACGGCGTACCAGAGACCGCTCGGCAACGCCCGCTGGGGACGGGCGAGCCAGTCGAGGACGAACCGGGTGTCGGCGACCCGGGCGGCGAGGGCCTTCGCGATGAGCCGCTCCTCCTCGCCGGGCTCGCCGGTCGGCGGCGGCACCGCGCTCCTGGCGACGCGCCCGCCGGGGAACTCGACGAGCGGCGAGTCGTGCGTGTGGTCGATGGTGACGACGATGTACCCGTGGCTCGCGAGCTCCTCCGCGACGGCGGTGCTGGCGGTCCGCTCGACACCGAAGCCGGGCGAGTACAGCACGACGGGCCACCCGGCGCGCGGGCCGGGCAGCGCGGGCGCGCCGAGCCGGGCGTGCGTGAGGGGCAGCTCGTAGCCGGAGCCGGGCGGGTTGAGCAGCGCGGCGAACGCCGGCGACACCCACGGCGCGAGCGGCAGCCGCCGCGCGTCGTGGGCGGGGTACCACAGCTGCACCATCAGCTCCCGGACCCGCTCCGCGGGCACCCACGGGTCGGGGCGGGACCGGTCGACGAGGTGCAGCGCGACGGTGCCGATGCGGTGGCGCCCGGTCGGCGCCGGCAGGACCAGCCTCACCGGTCCGGCGGCGAACGCCGGTGCGGGGACGGCCGCCACCGCAGCCGATGCCGCCGCCATCAGTACGACTCTGCGTCTCATATGGACAGTCTTCGTGCCCCCGTGCCGCTCCCGTAGTGCCGTCACACATCGGTTGCGGTGCACCGTGCACGCCCGGCCGGTGACAATTGTCAGACGGCACGTCTCCCCGTTCGCTCCCGTTCCGCACCCGCGACGGGAAGGGATCGGCTCAGGAAGACCGGGCCGGCACCGATCAACGGACCATGTCGGTGAACGCGAGTGAGCGGCCAGCGGAGCGGCTCGGGCCGCGGACCAGCGATGCAGGTGTGGCTCAAGCCGACGCCGGAGCGCAGCGGAGGGGGCGGCTGGAGCAGCACGAAGGCGAGTACCGCGCCCGCCAGATCAGGCTGGGCACGTGGGTCGGCGTCGCGGTGATCGCCATCGGCGCGGTCCGGGTGCACCTGGACTGGCAGGGCGGGCCGCTGCTCGTCGCCGCGATCGCGTTCGTGGGCGTCGCGCAGGCCGCGATGGCGCTCCTGCCGTGGCGCCGGCTGGTCGACCGGCCGTGGCTGCCGCGCGCGCTGATCGCCTGGTGGCTGGGGAACCTGGCGGTGCTGCTGGGGTTCACCGCGTACGACGTCGCCGCGCTCGCCATCTACCCCGCCGGCGTGACCCTGATCCTGGCGTCCACCGCGGCGCTCGCCTCAGAGCGGGCCGTCATCAGCATCGGCGCGGCGTCGCTGGTCGGGTACGTGTCGCTGGTACTCACCCGGGACCGCCCCGTCACCGGTACCCTCGCCGCGCTGAGCCTCGCGCTGATGGCCGGCGTCATGTGGTTCTGCGCGCGGACCGCCAGCAACCGCCGGCGCCTCGACGCGGCCCGGCTCAGCGCCGAACGGCGGATCGAGGCGCTGCTGGAGAACTCCTCCGACGCGGTCATCGCCGTGCTGCCCCGCGGCGGCGTCACATACTGCAGCCCGTCGGTGCGCACCGTGCTCGGCTACGAGCAGGGGTTCGTCACCAGCGACCTGCTCATGGACATCACGCACCCCGACTTCCTGCCGGTGGTGATGGAGTGGTGGTTGAGCGTCGCCAACGGCGCCCCCGGCTCCTCCGCGCGGGTCGAGTCACGGATCCGGCGCGCCGACGGCGCCTGGATCTACGCCGACGTGATCGGCACCAACCGGCTGGACGACCCGTCGCTGGAGGCCGCGGTCATCAGCATCAGGGACATCACCGAGCGCAAGGAGCTCGAGGAGGAGCTGACCCGGCAGGCGTTCGCGGACTCGCTGACCGGCATGCCGAACCGGGCCCTGTTCCGCGACCGGCTCGAGCACGCCATCGCCCGCAACCGGCGCGGCGGCGGGCGGATCACGCTGCTGCTCGTCGACCTCGACGACTTCAAGCTCGTCAACGACAGCCTCGGCCACAACGCCGGCGACCAGCTGATCGCGTCGACGGCGCTGCGCCTGCACCAGCAGCTGCGGTCCGCGGACACCCTCGCCCGGCTCGGCGGCGACGAGTTCGCGATCCTCGTCGAGGACATCAACGAGTTCGAGGCGATGGACCTCGGCGACCGGCTTCTCGCCGCGATCCGCCGGCCGCTGCGCCTCGGCAACCGCGAGGTCGTCTGCTCGGCCAGCATCGGCGTCGCGACCGCGAAGGCGAGCGAGGGCGAGGACGGGCCGGACCCGGGTGAGCTGCTGCGCAACGCGGACCTCGCGATGTACGCGGCGAAGGCCGCCGGCCGGGACCGCTACGCGCTGTTCGACCCCGCCATGTACGCCGAGATCCTCCGCGAGGCCGACGACCGCGCGGAGCTGGAGCGCGCGCTCGCCGACGAGGAGTTCGTCGTCTACTACCAGCCGATCGTGGACCTGCCGACGAGCCGCCTCATCGGCGTCGAGGCACTGGTGCGGTGGGAGCACCCGGTGCGCGGGCTGGTCGGGCCGAACGCGTTCATCCCGCTCGCCGAGTCGACCGGGCTGATCGTGCCGCTGGGCCGGTGGGTGCTGCGGCAGGCGTGCCAGCAGCTCGCGCAGTGGTGCGCGGAGTTCCCCGAGTCCGCCGGGCGGATCCGCATGAACGTGAACCTGTCGGCGCGGCAGTTCCAGCACGAGGGGCTCGTCGAGGAGGTCGGGCAGATCCTCGCCGAGACCGGCATCGACCCGCACCAGATGGTCCTGGAGATCACCGAGTCGCTGCTGATGCAGGACACCGACTCGACGATCGAGACCCTCGGCCGGCTCAAGTCATTGGGTGTACGGCTGGCGATCGACGACTTCGGCACGGGCTACTCGTCGCTGTCGTACCTGAAGCGCTTCCCCGTCGACATCCTGAAGATCGACCGGTCGTTCGTCGACGGCATCGACACCGAGAACGGCGACGCGACCCTGGCGGAGGCCGTCGTGCAGCTCGGCCGGGCCCTGCAGCTGCAGACGGTCGCCGAGGGCATCGAGACGCAGGAGCAGTGGTCGACGCTGCAGGACCTCGGCTGCGAGTTCGGGCAGGGCTACCTGTTCGCGAAGCCGGGCGCCGCCGAGGCGATCTCATCGATCCTCGGCGACGCCCGTAACAGTAACTAGCCGCCCCACCGCTGCGCGGCGGGTCCCGCCGGGGATTCTCACCCCGGACCCCAATGCGCCGCGAGCGGCGCACTCAAGCCCTGTGCTCGTCAGGCGGGGATGTTGAACGGGTCCCCGTACACCTTCCAGCTCAGCGGCGGGTTGAGGTCGAAGTTGCGGTTGTTGAGGAAAACCCGCTGCGCGGTGTCGACCCGGCTGGTGTCGCTGTGCGCCTCCTCGGTCTTCATCGCCGCGACCCGCGCGTCGAGGAAGGCGTTGAGGTAGGTGAACTCGTCGCCACCCTGTGCGGGGGTGCGGGCCTTGGCCATCGCGGCCCGGCGGATGCCGCCGAAGCTGACGGCACTGTCGCCGGGGCCGTGCATGACGATCGCGTCGTAGTAGGCGAACTGACCCAGGGCCCGCAGGCCGTCGGCCTTCGCCTGCTGCACCGAGGGGTTGAAGTAGACGCGGTCGCGCTCGTCGTTCTGCGCGGTCTGGAAGGCGGGGTCGGCCGCGGCGGTCTTCCAGTCCCGGGTGAAGTTCGGGTCGAGCCCGGCGTGCGAGTCGGTGCCGTCGACGTTGCGCAGCGCCGGCAGGTACTTGGCGAGCACGTTGCCCGGGACGCGTTGCGCGTAGAGCTGGACCAGCTCCAGCATGTCGCCGGTGCCGGAACAGAAGCCGATGATCCCGGCGGTGTACCCGCGGCCGTCGCCGATGTCCTCGATGTACTTGTACTGCGCCTTCCAGTCCAGCGAGGAGTTCTCCGCGCTGGACACCAGCTGCATGGCGATGTCCTTCTTGCGCGGGTCGGTGAGGTCCTTGCCGGCGCTGGGGCTGCTGCTCGGCGTCTTTGACGGCGTCGGGCTGCTGCTCGGGGTCTTCGACGGCGTCGGGCTGGCGCTGGGCTGGGTGCCGGGCGTCGTGCCGTACACCTTGAACTCCCACAGCGAGTAGCCGTAGGTCGTGCCGCGGGCGGTGCCCAGGACCCGGACGTAGCGTCCCGTGCCGTTCAGGCCGGTGAGGTCGTCCGTCGCCCCGTTGCCGGTGGTGGTGCTGAAGATGGTGGTCCAGGCGCTGCCGTCCGGCGAGGTCTGGATCTGGTACGCCTTGGCGTACGCCGCCTCCCAGCTCAGGTTGACGTGCGTGATCGTCTTGGCGGCACCGAGGTCGACGCGGATCCACTGCGGGTCGACGCCCTCCGCGCTGGCCCAGCGGGTGCCGGTGTTGCCGTCGACGGCGTTGCCGGGGCCGAGCGAGGACAGCTCGTCGGACGACGACGTGGCCGGCCTGCCTTGTGAGAGCAGGCTCTCCGTGGCCGCCTCGGCGCCGTAGGTGGTCACTGCGACCGTCACCCCGCCGATCAGCGCGACCGCGGCACCGATGCCGACCAGCCTGCCGGGAATCTTCACGAGGCCTCCCTCTCGTTAGATAGGTAACTTACCTGACAGATAATCTGATTCGAATCCTTCGATGTCAAGGTGCCTAAGCCAGACTTCAGACTCCGTTAGGCCAGGAAACGTGTAACCCGTGGGTTACACTTCTCGGCGTGGACGACGTGGCGGAGGCGATCGCGGACCCGGTGCGCCGGGCGATCCTCGAGCTGCTGCACACCGGCGGCGCCGCGCCGGCGGGCCAGGTCGCGTCGGCGATCGGCGCCCGGTTCGAGATCAGCCGCCCCGCCGTGAGCCGCCACCTGCGCGTGCTGCGCGAGTGCGGCCTGGTCCGCGACACCCTCGAAGGCCGGCGCCGCGTGTATTCCCTGGACCCCACCCGGCTCGGCGAGCTGACCGGCTGGCTCGCCCGGTTCACGGCGCCCCCGATCTGGCAGCAGCGGATGGACGCGCTGGAGACCGAGGTGTACCGCACCCGCCGCGACCGCCTTCGCAACCCACCCATCGGAGAGGAACGCACCGCATGAGCCCGACCCCCACCGGCCGCTGGGTCCCCACCGCCACCGGCGGCGAACTGGTGATCAGCCGCACCTTCCGCGCCCCGATCGAGGACGTCTGGGCCAGCGTCACCGAGTCCGACCGCACGGCGCGCTGGTTCGGCCCCTGGAAGGGCGACGCCCGTCCCGGCGGCCGCATCCAGTACCAGATGATCCAGGAGGAAGGAGCCCCCTGGTCCGAGGCGCGGATCGAGGCGTGCGAACCCCCACGGCGGCTCGTCCTGACCGACTCGATGGCCCACCTGGAGCTGCGCCTGTCGACCGTGGACACCGGCACGCTGCTGGAGCTGGTCCACCACCTGCCCGGCCCCGACGGCGTCGGCGCCGGCGACTACGGCCCCGGCTGGGAGTTCTACCTCGACGCCCTCGTGGCCTCCCGCGACGACACCCCGATGCCCGACTTCAACGACTACTACCCGTCCATGAAGCCATACTTCGAAGCCCTGCTCGAGTGATGTCTCCGGCGTCCTCCTGACCTTCACCTGCTGTTGTCATCGGCGGCCGCGGCGCCGACTTCTTCACCGACGTGCCGCCGGACCTCATGGACGCGGTCGACAAGGCCGACTCCGCCCAGGTCCTCACCGAACTCATCCAGTCCCTGTCCACCCCCCGCGTCCCCGCCTGACCCCACTCACCGCACCCCGGCTCCGCCGATGGGCCAACCCACCCACTCCGACGCCGCCCCACCCAGCCCGGCCGCCGGCGCACCGTTCAGCGGAATTCAGGCAGACCGCAGAAACACATTCCCGAACGCTGGCGAATACAGCAACGGTGTCTGTCGGCGGCGGAAATCTGGTGGCGTCGGCGGAGCATCTGGGTAGGGTCGGGCGATGCCCGAGCTGGAGCGGTCGGATGCCGGTCATGCCCCGGCGGTGCTGGACTTCGAGTTGGCGAACCGGGCGTATTTCGCTGCCTCGGTATCCGACCGGGGCGACGACTTCTTCGACCGGTTCGCCGACCGGTACGCCGGCTCGCTGGCCGAGCAGGAGGCCGGCGTGTGCGCCTTCTATGTGCTCGTCGGCGAGGGTGGCTCGGTGGTGGGCAGGTTCAACCTGTACAACATCGACGGCCGCGTCGCGGAGCTGGGCTACCGGGTCGCGCAGCATGCTTCCGGCCGTGGCGTGGCGACCGCAGCCGTCCGGGAGCTGTGCCGGCTGGCGGCGGCCCGGCACGGGCTGCGCACGCTGCGGGCGGCCGCCTCCCACCAGAATGTGGCGTCCCGGAAGGTGCTGACCAAGGCCGGCTTCGCCCCTGCCGGTCCGGCCGACCCGGCACACCTCGGTGGCAAGGCAGGCACCTGGTATCAGCGCGACCTGATGCTCGAGCCGCGCCTGTAGCGGTGCTTGAAGGGCGCGGAGACGCCTGCGGGGAAGGGCGTCAGGAGGCGTTGACGTCGCTGGGGCGCATGAGGCGTTCCCAGCCTGCGTCGGCGGACATGCCGTAGGTGCGCAGGGCGGCGATGGGGTCGGGTTCGGTGGGGTGGTCGGCCGTGGGGAGGGAGACGCAGAACCTGGTGCCGCCGCCGGGGTTGTCCTCGACGGCGATCGAGCCGCCGTGGCGTTCGACGATGCGGCGGCAGATGGCCAGGCCGAGGCCGGTGCCGCCGTAGTCGGCGGGGCGGGCGCGGTAGAAGGACTCGAAGACGCGGGCCTTGTCGCCGTCGGGGATGCCGATGCCGCGGTCGGCGACGACGAGGACGATGCAGTCGGGGTCGGACACGGCGGTGACCTCGATGTGCGGGGTCTGGCCGGCGGGGGTGTACTTGATGGCGTTGCCGATCAGGTTGTCCACGACCAGGCGCAGCAGGCCCGGGTCGGCCTTGATGTGCGGCAGGTCGCCGATGTGGATGCGCGGCGTGGGTGGGAGGGCGACCGTGGACGCCTTCGCCAGTTGCATGGGCGGGGCGAGGGCGGTGCGGTCGGCGACGACGGACGCGACGACGGCGCCCAGGTCGACGTCGGTGAGGTTGAGCGGCGCGTCGCGGGCGGTGGTGTACGCGAGCAGGTCGTCGATGATCGACCGCATCCGGATCGCGCCCTGGCGGACCCGCTCGACCGCGACCTTCGCCGTGTCGGGGCGGCGCGGGGCGGCCTGAGCGGCGTCGGGGCCGGAGCGCACGGCGCCGGCCGAGAGCGCGTCGGCGGCGACGGCGGCGAAGCCGTGCACCGC
The DNA here is from genome assembly GCF_050936335.1 of Dactylosporangium sp. CA-152071. NCBI lineage: Bacteria > Bacillati > Actinomycetota > Actinomycetes > Micromonosporales > Micromonosporaceae > Dactylosporangium > Dactylosporangium sp. CA-152071. Next base: position 2,298,379 of record NZ_JBNJMZ010000002.1, read on the forward strand.
GGTCAGCGGGCTCTTCAGGTCGTGGGCGACGACGGCGGCGAACTGGGCCAGCTCCGTCTCGTACCGGCGCAGCGCCGTGATGTCGTGCAGGACCGCGACCGCGCCGCGCGGGCCGCCGCCGGAGCGGTCCAGCGGGCGGGCGCTGACGCTGACGAGGATGCCGTCGGGGTGGGTGGGGTTGCGGATCACCATCTCGACCCGGTCGACGGAGACGCCGCGCAGCGCCTTCACCATCGGCAACTCGGCGGCGGGGAACGGGGTCGCGCGGTCCGGCAGGTAGGCGCCGTAGTGCGCGGGCCAGTCCTCCAGCGTGTCGGGGTCGCCGGTGGTGCCGAGCAGCTGGCGGGCCGCGGGGTTGTGCAGCAGCACGCGGCCGTCGGCGCCGACGACGGTGACGCCCTCGGCGAGGCTGGTGAGGATCGCCTGCTGCAGGGCGGCCTGGTCGCGGGCCTCGCGCTCGGCGGCGCGCAGCTCGCGGGTCGACTCGTGCACCAGGGTCATCGCCTTCGAGCGGCGGGTCGACAGCAGGTACACCAGCAGCGTGACGAGGACGGTCAGCGCGGCGCCGGCGGCGGTCGCGACGAGGGGCCGGTCGGTGTAGGCGCCCGGCAGGTCGCGCGGGTCGGCGCTGACCTCCAGGTGCCACACGCGTTGCGCGATGCCGATGTCCTTGGCCCGGCGCAGGGCGTCGCCGGGCATGGCGAGGCGGTGCACGGTCGCGATCGGCAGGAGCCCGCCGCCGGTCTGGGTCGCCGACAGCGTCGCGGTGACCCGGCGGTGCAGCACCTCGCCGAGCGCCCCGCCGAAGAAGCCCTCGCCGCGCAGGCCGAGCACGACCCAGCCGCGCAGCGCGCCGTCCGCACCGGTGACGGGCGTGGCGAGGCTGAGCGTGCGCCGCTGCCCGCCGGCGATCAGTGCCGCGTTGGACACCGCCGCGTGTCCGGACATCCGCGCCTGCCGCATGACGTCGGCGAGGTCGGGGTTGTCGCCGAGGTCGCTGCCGCCCTCCAGCGGGGCGTTGCCGTCGAGCTGCCGCGCGTACACGCCGAAGTAGTGCTCCTGAATGCCTTCCGCGGGCTTGAGGGTGAGCCCGGTGGCGCCGGCGGCCCGCCACGCGTCCTGGACGGCGGCGACATCCGGTGCACCGGCCGGAACGACGAACACGAGGGCGGTGGCGCCGGCGAGCGACGGGATGCGGGACGTCGCCCGGTCGAACGCCTGCGGGCTCAGCCCGTCGTGCGAGCCGAGCGCGGCCGCCACGTTGTCGATGGTGTCGACGTACCGGCGGACCTCCCCCGCGACCGCCGCGGCCGCCAGATCCGACTGGCGTTGGATTGCCAGCTGCGCCGAGCGCCGCTCCTTGCCGGTGATGACGCTCGTGACGCCGAGCGTGACGAGCGCCCCGAGGACCAGGACCGCGGCGGCGAGCGCCATCGAGCCGTACCACCTCATCGCGGCCGCCGCATCGCCCGCACCACGACCCGCTCGCTGGGCCGCACCGTCCGCGGCAGCGCCACCCGCAGCTCGCTGTCGCCGGCGGCCACGCTGCCGCCGTGCTGCTCGGCGATCGCCCGCACCACGGCGAGTCCGAGCCCCACGATGCCGGCCGGCTCGTCGGCGTCGCCGGTGACGGTGACCCACGCGCCGGTGCCGTCGCCGCCGGTGCCGACCCACAGCTCGGCGCACCCGGCGAAGCACCCGGCGGCATGGTTGAGCAGCGCCACCAGCAGATGCTCCAGTTGCCGTGGATCCGCCTGTACGACGCAGCTTCCGGCACTGTCCGCGCACCGCACCGCGGGCTCGCCGGGTCGCGCGTGCGCGGTGTGCGCCCGCACCGCGTGCTCGCACAGGCGGGCCAGGTCGACGTCCTCGACCACCAGCCCGTACGCGCCGGCGTCGACGGACGCGATCAGCAGCAGGTCGTCGATCAGGCTGTCGAGGCGGTGCACGCAGGAGTTGAGCATGGTGAGCATGTGCCGCTGCCGCTCGGTGAGCGGGCCGGCCTGCTCCAGCACCTCGCTGTAGCCGCGGATGCCGGTGAGCGGCGTACGCAGCTCGTGCGACAGCTGCCGCAGGTACTGCGGCTGCACCGCTGCGGTCATCCTCGCGGCCTCCAGACTCGAACCATCCGGAACCACCATAGTTGAGCCAATTTGTCCATATACTCGGATCGGATGCTTCACATGGGAACGGGAGGTCGGTGCTCGTGTCGACGGTGCTCGTGGCCGAGGACGACCTCGCGATCCGGGAACTGCTGACGTTCCTGCTCGACACGTCCGGCCATCAGGTCATCGCCTGCGCCGACGGCGGCACGGCCCTGGACACGGCCCGCCGCGAACATCCCGACCTGGCGATCCTGGACGTCAGCATGCCCGGCATCAACGGCATCGAGGTCTGCCGCGCCCTGCGCGAGACCGCCGACACCGAGCTGATGCCCGTGCTGATCCTCACCTCCCACGGCCAGTGGCTGGACGTGAGCACCGGCTTCGACGCCGGCGCCGACGACTACCTGGTGAAGCCGTTCGAGCCGAGCGTCCTGCTGGAGCGCATCGAGACGCTGCTCTCCGAGGCCCCTGACTAAGAGCGACCGGCAATACCCGGCGCATCCCCTCGGTTGCCACCGCCGCCGGATCCCGGACCGGGTCGTGTTCGAGCACGTCATCGCCGCGCTGATCCACGGATCCGGGTATGAACGCGTCGCCTCGGACACCTGTTCTGACCGCACGATCCGCCGCCGTCTGCGACTGTGGGCCGACGCCGGTCTCGGTGAACAGGTCCACGAGCTGGCCCTGGACGCCTACGACCGGATGATCGGCCTGGACCTGGCCGACGTCAGCGCCGACGGCGCGATCACGAAAGCACCGTGCGGCGGCGACCGGGCCGGCCGTTCCCCGGTCGACCGCGGCAAAGGCGGCATGAAACGCTCGACCGGCGTCGACGGCTACGGCATCCCGCTCGGGATCATCGGCGCCACCGCCAACCGGCACGACTCCCCGCTGCTGCGCGACACCTTCGCCGCGTGCAGCACCCAGCTACGGCACCACTGGCCTGATCAGGTCACCGCGCATCTGGACCGCGGCTACGACAACAACCGCAGCCGTGACCTGCTCGACGAGCTCGGCTTCGACGCACAGATCGCCCGCAAGGGCGTGCCCGCCCCGGTCCAGATCGGCAAACGCTGGGTGGTGGAGCGGACGAACTCATGGATGAACGGCTTCGGCAAGATCCGCCGCTGCACCGACCGCAACGCCGCCATCGTCGACTTCTACCTGTACCTGGCCGCCGCCATCGTCACCGTCCGTCAACTCATCCAACGCGCCCGAACCCTGTACCGCTGGGACACCCGCCCCACCACCCGCAGACTCAAGTGACACCAATTGCCGGTCGCCCTAAGCTCCCCGCATGGGGAAATGGACCGGCCGCGCGGCGGCGTTCGCTGACAGCTACGCCCATCTGTGCGCGTACACGGCGCCGGCGCTGCTGTCAGCCGCGGGGCTCGCACCGGGGATCAGGCTGCTCGACGTCGGCACGGGCACGGGGACGGTCGCGGCGCTCGCCGTCGCGGGCGGCGCCACGGTGACCGCGGTGGACGCCGAGCCGGGCATGGTCGAGCTCGCCCGCGCGGTCGTGCCCGAGGTCCTCCACGCCGGCCTGCCCGACCTGCCGCTGCCCGACGCCGCCTTCGACGCGGTGGTCGCGAACTTCGTCGTCAACCACGTCACCGACCCCGGCCGCGCGGTCGCCGAGCTGGTGCGCCTGACCACGCCGGGCGGGCGGGTGGCGGTCACCGTGTGGCCGCACCCGTCGCCGCCGCTGCAGCAGCTGTGGAACGACGTCATGGCCGCCGTCGGGCTCACCCCGGCGCCGTCGATCATCCCGCCGTCGCTGAACTTCGCCCGTACCGCCGAGGGCGTCGCCGGCCTGCTCACCGGCGCCGGCCTGCGGGACGTCGCCTGCCACACGATCAGCTGGACGCACCGCACCGACGTCGACACCTGGTGGATCGGGCCCGCCAACGGCATGGGCGCCCTCGGCGAGGCGCTCGCCGGCCAGGACGCGGCGACGGTCGCCGCCGCCCGCAGCGCATACGAACGCCTCGCCGCCGGGTTCCTCGACGACGACGGCGCGCTCGCCCTGCCGACGGCGGCGCTCCTGGCCTCGGGACGCGCTCCGTCAGTCGTGCGCTAGCGCGAACCCGAGCCCCCGTCAGTCGTGCGCCAGCGCGAACCCGAGCATCACCGCGGCCGACACGATGACGTGGCCCGGGGCGAGGTCCTGGTCGGCGGCCTCGCCCGAGCCGCTGGCATGGCCGCGGTACCGGTTCACGCCCGGCGATTCCGGGTCGACGTCCTCGATGTGCAGCACCACCCCGACGCGGACACCGGCGGCCTCCGCGTACAACTCGGCCTTGGCCCGCGCGGCCGCGACGGCCTTGCGCCGCGCCTCGGCCCGCAGCGCCGGCTTGCCGGTGACGTCGAAGTCGACGCCTTCGATCTCGTTGGCGCCGGCCGCGACGAGGTCGACCAGCAGCTGCCGGCTCCCGTCGAGGTCCGCCGACTCGACGGAGAACCCGGCCACGCACCGGTAGCCGGCGAAGCGGCTGTCGCCGTCGACGTACCTCGTCGCCGTCACGAGGCTCAACCGGGACGCCTGTACAGCCGCATCGGGGATCCCGTGCCGACGCAGCACGTGCCTGACCTCGCCGACCGCGGCGCTCGCGCTGTCGAGCGCCTCCGCCGCCGTCTCCAGCGTCCGCACGACCTTGAACCGGATCCGGACCAGCTCCGGCACCGCCTTCACACTCGCCGCACCGAACACGCTGACACCCCACGGCTGCCCGATCGTCTGCATTCCCACCGTCCAATCTGTCTGGGACACGGTCCGAGTATTCGACGCCGCACCCACCCCCGCAGGTTACCCGCCGCCGTGGCGCGGGCGGCCACGCCGTCGTAGGGTGCTGCCATGCCCCGCCGCTGGATCGTGCCGCGTCGATGGCGGCCGCCCGCGGCGCGCGACACCGGGCCGACCGGCGCGTTCGTCGTCGCGCGGCGGCTGGCGACGGGTGGGCACGGCCCTGAGGACGTCATGTTCGACGTGTCGGGTGTCGTCGTCACCGGTACCGGTGACGGCCGGCTCCTGCGCCTCGGCCCGGCCGGCTCGCGCATGGTCGTCGCCGACACCGGCGGCCGCCCCCTCGGCGTGCAGCCGTGCCCCGACGGCAGCGTCCTGGTCTGCGACCACGACCGGGGCCTCCTGCGCGTCACCGCGGACGGCACGGTCGAGGTGCTCGTCGACACCGTGGACGGCGCGCCGCTCACGTTCGCCAGCAACGTCGTGCAGGGCGCGGACGGCACGATCTGGTTCACCACGTCGACGACCCGCTGGGACCTCGAACACCACCTCGGCGACATGTTCGAGCACACGTGCACCGGCCGCCTGATCCGCCGCGACCCCGACGGCACCGTCACCACCCTGCTGCACGACCTGAAGTTCGCAAACGGCCTGGTCCTCGTCCCCGACGGCTCCCTGCTGTTCGCCGAGACCGCCGGGTACCGCATCCGCCGCCACTGCCCCGACGGCCGGGTCGAGCCCTTCGTGGAGAACCTGCCGGGCTTCCCCGACAACATGAGCCTCGGCAGCGACGGCCTGCTGTGGGTCGCGATCGCCGCGCCCCGCAACCCGCTGCTCGACCGCCTCCTGCCGCTGCCGGGCCTCCTGCGCCTCCTGGCCTGGAACCTGCCCGCCGCGCTGCGCCCCAAGGCGACCCCGATCGCGTGGGTCATGGCCTTCACCCTCGACGGCCACCTCGTCCACGACCTGCGCACCACCGACGGCTCCTACGGCTTCGTCACCTCGGTCGCCGAACACGCCGGCACGGTCATCGCCGGCAGCCTCACCGCCACCGACGTCGCCGTCCTCGACATCCCGGCACAACCGGCCGGCTGAACAAAGCCGGCGCGGTGGAACGAGAACGCGAAGATGCCGAGGACCAGCAGCTTGACTCGCTTGTTCGTGGCGATCACCCGCAGGCGCCGTCGTAACTTGGTCACGTCGCGGGGCGGGTGTAGACCTCCTTCGGGATCGTGTAGGCGAGGTCGACCGCCGTCTCGATGGCTTCGTCGAGGTCCAGGTGGTGCTGGGCGACCAGGCCCGCCAGGTAGCCGGCGTCGATGCGGCGGGCCAGGTCGTGGCGGGCCGGGATCGAGGCGAACGCGCGGGTGTCGTCGACGAAGCCGGCCGTGTTGTAGAAGCCCGCCGTCTCCGTGACCGAGGCGCGGAAGCGGCGCAGGCCCTCGGGGCTGTCGAGGAACCACCACGGGGCGCCGAGGCGGACGGCGGGGTAGACGCCGGCGAGGGGGGCCAGCTCGCGGCTGTAGACCGTCTCGTCGACGGTGAACAGGATCAGGCGCAGCGCGGGGTGGCGGCCGAAGGACTGCAGCAGCGGGCGCAGCGAGCGGGTGAACTCGGCGGTGACGGGGATGTCGAAGCCGCGGTCCGGGCCGTACTGCTCGAACGCATCGGTGCTGTGATCGCGCAGGACGCCGGGGTGCAGCTGCATGACCAGGCCGTCCTCGCAGGACATGGCGGCCATCTGGTGGAGCATGTGGCCGGCGAACGCGCGGGCCTCCGCGGGGGTGACCTGGCCGGAGAGGGCGGCGGCGTAGATGCGGCGGGCCTCGGCCGGCGGCAGCGGGGTGGTGTCGGCGGACTCGTGGCCGTGGTCGGTGGCGAGGGCGCCCGCGGCGATGAAGGCCTGCCGCCGGGCGCGCAGCGCCGCCAGGTAGCCGTCGTAGTCGTCGGTGGGGACGTCGGCGCGCTTGGCGAGGGCGGCCACGTCGGCGGTCCACGTAGGACGGTCGAGGTGGACGAGGGCGTCGGGGCGGAAGGTGGGGATGACCCGGCCCTCCCAACCCGAGGCGGCCAGCCGGGCGTGGGCGTCGAGGTCGTCCAGCGGCGAGTCGGTGGTGGCGAGCACCTCGATGCCGAACCGTGCGAACAGGGCCCGCGGGCGGAACTCCGGCGAAGCGAGGCGCGATGACAGGGCGTCGTACAGCGCGTCGGCGGTGGCCGCGGACGGGACGACGGAGACGCCGAAGACCTCGACGAGCTCGTGGGTCAGCCAGTACCGCGACGGGGTGCCCCGGAAGAGCCGCCAGTTGGCGCAGAACGTCCGCCAGATCGCCCGCGGGTCGGTCGTCGCCGAGGGGCCCACGCCCAGCGCCTCCAGCGGTACACCCGCCGCATGCACCAACCGGGTCACGTAGTGGTCCGGGGTGATCAGCAGTGAGGCCGGGTCGCCGAACGGTGTGTCGTCGGCGAGGAGCGCGGCGTCGACGTGGCCGTGCATGCAGACCAGCGGCAGCGACCTGGTCGCGGCGTAGACGGTGCGGGCGAGCTCCCTGGTCGTGGGGTCCGGTGGCAGGGCCCGGTCGGGGTCGAGGTGGAGCTGCGGCACCGTGGTGACTCCTCAGAGGTAGATCCCACAAACGTTCTCATCACTGTGTGCGCACGAAATCGCCGCGTCAAGAGTGAGCGTGAGGAATCTCTTGACATCGACCTACAAACGATTTCATGCTTGCCGTCATCACGAGACCCAGGGAGCGTGCTCGATGCCGGTGACGATCAAGGACGTGGCCCGCGTGGCCGGCGTGTCGCCGTCGACGGTGAGCCGGGCACTGACCACACCCGCGCTCGTCCAGGCCGAGACCAGGTCCCGGGTCGAGCGGGCGGCCGCCGAGCTGGGCTACCAGCCCAACCGCGCGGCCCGCGGCCTGATCACCGGCCGCACCGGCAACATCGGGCTGATCGTGCCCGACCTCACCAACCCGTTCTTCCCGGGCGTCGTCAAGGGCGTGCAGAGCCGCGCCCGCGAGTCGGACTTCTCGGTCTTCCTCGCCGACACCGACGAGGACCCCAACGCCGAGGCCGGCCTGGTCAGGGCGCTGAGCAAGCAGGTCGACGGCATCGTGCTCTGCTCGCCGCGCATGACCGAGGAGGACCTGCGCTCGGTCACGGGCGAGACGCCGATCGTCATGCTCAACCGCCGGGTCGGCCAGATCCCGGCGATCACCATCGACAACGTCGACGGCATCCGGCAGGCCGTCGCGCACCTCGCCGCCCTCGGCCACCGGCGGATCGCCTACGTCGCCGGCCCGCGGGCGTCGTGGTCCAACCGGGAGCGGGCCAAGGCGCTGCGGGCGGTGACCGCGGCCGGCGACATCGAGCTCGTCGAGGTCGGCAACTTCGTGCCGCAGTTCGCCGGCGGCGTCGCGGCGGCTGACCTGGTGCTGGCGACCGGCGTCACCGCCGTCATCGCCTACAACGACCTGGTCGCGCTCGGCCTGCTGAACTGGTTCGCCACCCGCGGCGTCAAGGTGCCCGAGGCGATCAGCGTCATGGGCTTCGACGACATCGTGCTGTCCCAGATGGTCAGCCCGTCGCTCACCACCGTCGCCCAACCGCAGGAGCCGATCGGCCGCGCCGGCGTCGACATGCTGCTGCAGCTGCTCGAAAGCCCCGACCGCGCCGCCCTCGCCCGCCGTGAGCTCCCGTCACAGCTCATGGTCCGCCACTCGACAGGCCGCCCACCCGCGGCCAGCACCACCTGAGCCACGCCGCACGACACCCCCTGAAGCGTGCACCAGAAGGGAATCCCGCTATGTCCCTGACCCGCAGACACTTCGCCGCACTGCTCACCCTCACGCTCGTCGCCGGTTGCGGCGCCCCGGCGAAGAACACCCCGTCGGCCGCGTCCAGCGGCGACCTGCCGCTCAAGCCCGCGTCCCCCGTGACGCTCAACATCCTCGACGTCGCCGGCAACCTGCAGCTCACCCAGGGCATGATCGACGACTTCGTGTCCGCGCACGGCGACACGATCAGCAAGGTCACCTACTCCAAGGCGACCGCGCCCGAGCTCGCGCCGAAGGTCAAGGCGCAGCAGAACGCCGGACGGGTCGACATCGACCTCGTGCTCACCGGTGTCGACGGCCTCGCCGCCGGTGTGGACCAGGGGCTCTGGCAGCCGTTGCTTCCCACGTACGCCCAGCGCCTGTCCAACATGAACAGCTACCTGCCCGGCGCCGCCGCGATGCAGAAGCTCGCCGGGGACTTCGGCGTCACCGTCACCTACTACCCGTCGGGCCCGCTGATCGAGTACCTGCCGGACAAGGTGCCGAACCCGCCGAAGAGCGCCGACGAGCTCCTCGCGTACGCGAAGGCCAACCCGGGCGCCGTCCAGTACGCCCGCCCCGCGAACTCCGGGCCCGGCCGCACGTTCCTGATGGGCCTGCCGTACCTGCTCGGCGACAAGGACCCGAAGGACCCGGTCAACGGCTGGGAGAAGACCTGGGCGTACCTCACCGAGCTCAACAAGTACGTCGAGCTGTACCCGAGCTCGACCAGCGAGACGATGAAGTCCCTCGCGAACGGTTCCGCGAAGATCATCGCGACCACGACCGGCTGGGACATCAACCCGCGCGTCCTCGGCCAGGTGCCGAAGGACGCGAAGATCGGCTCGCTCAACGGCTTCCACTGGGTCACCGACGCGCACTACGCCGTCGTGCCGAAGGGCGTCTCCGCCGACAAGCAGGCCGCGATCCTGTTGCTGTTGCAGGACATGCTCAGCCCGAAGCAGCAGGCGAAGGCCTACGACAAGGGCTACTTCTACCCCGGCCCGGCGGTCAAGGACGTGCCGCTGTCGATGGCGCCCGCCGACAGCCAGAAGGCGATCACCGACTTCGGCCGCCCCGAGTACGACCAGCTCATCGCCGGCAACCCTCTGGAGGTCCCGCTCGACGCGAAGGCGCTCGTCGCCGCGTTCGACAAGTGGGACCGTGAGGTGGGCGGCGCGAAGGTGAAGAAGTGACCTTCAACCAGCTGCGGCTCGACGGCGTGACCCGGCGCTTCGGCGGCCAGGACGCGCTCGTCGACCTCAACCTGACGATCGAGCGGGGCGAGTTCATCGCCCTGCTCGGCCCGTCCGGCTGCGGCAAGTCGACCGCCCTCAACTGCCTCGCCGGCCTGCTGCCGCTCACCGCGGGCAGCATCTGGCAGGACGACACCCGCCTCGACACGCTGCTGCCGGAGAAGCGCGGCTTCGGCATGGTCTTCCAGAACTACGCCCTGTTCCCGCACCTGACGGTCGCGAAGAACATCGCGTTCGGGCTCCAGATGCGCCGCCTGCCCAGCGCCGAGATCCGCCGTCGCACCGATGAGGCGATCGCCCTGGTCCACCTGGAGCAGCAGGCGCGGAAGCTGCCCGGGCAGCTGTCCGGCGGGCAGCAGCAGCGGGTCGCGATCGCCCGCGCGGTCGTGCTGGAGCCGTCGCTGGTCCTGATGGACGAGCCACTGTCCAATCTGGACGCGAAGCTGCGGCTGGAGATGCGCACCGAGATCCGCCGCCTGCACCAGGCGCTCGGCCTCACCACCGTCTACGTGACACATGACCAGGAGGAGGCGCTGTCGATGGCCGACCGCCTGGTCGTGCTCCGCAACGGGCGCGTCCAGCAGGTCGGCACCCCGGAGCAGCTGCACACCCAGCCCGCGAACCGGCACGTCGCCGACTTCATGGGCTTCCGCAACCTGCTGCCGATGAAGGTCGTCCACACCGGACCGTCCACAGTGGTGGAGGGCGGCGGGTTGACGTTGCACGGCACCGCCGTCGGCGACCTGGCCATCGGGGATGCCGTTGTCGCCGGTGTACGACCGGAGTCGCTGCGGATCGCCGACGACGGGTTCCCCGCCACCGTCGAGGTGGTGGAGTACCAGGGCCGCGAGGTGGCCGTCGAGGTCGTGACGGAAGCCGGGCAGCGCCTGCACCTGCGCACCGGGACCCGGCCCGCGCCGGGCGACGACGTCCGCCTCGCGGTGGACCCGTCGGCGCTGCTCGTGTTCCCCGCCGGAGGGGAGAGCTGATGGCCAAGGTGGCGCTGCGGCACCGGCTCGCCGAGCGCGGCGTCGACCGGCAGCTGCTCCTGCTCGGCCCGGCGCTGCTGTTCGTCGTGACGCTGTTCGTCTACCCGTTCTTCTACGGCATCGGGCTGTCGTTCCAACCCGAAGAGGGTGGGCCGTTCGCGGCCTACACGTCGTTCTTCAGCGACGCGTACGAGCGCGGCACCCTCACCACCACGCTGTGGCTGTCGCTGCCGGTGGCGCTGCTCAACGTCGGCGCGTCGGTGCCGATCGCCTACCGGATGCGGGGCAGGTTCCGCGGCAAGCGGCTGCTCACCACGCTCCTCGTCGTGCCGATCACCCTCGGCACGGTCCTCACCGCGCAGGGGCTGCTCAACTTCCTCGGCCCCACCGGCTGGTTCAACCGCACCCTGATGGCGGCCGGGATCATCGACGACCCGGTCCGGCTCACCCACAACTACTGGGGCGTGTTCTTCTCCCTCGTCATCACCGGCTTCCCGTTCGCGTTCCTGCTGGTGCTGTCGTACCTGTCGGGCATCGACCCGACCCTGGAGAAGGCCGCCGCGACCCTCGGCGCCGGCTGGGCGCAGCGCTTCCGGCGGATCACCCTGCCGCTGCTCGCGCCGGGCCTGGCCACCACGTTCTGCCTGACGTTCGTGCTCGCGTTCAGCGTGTTCCCGTCCGCGGTCCTCGTCGGCGACCCCGCCGGTGACACCCGCGTCATCTCCATCGCCGCCTGGCACGCCGGCTACGAACAGTACGACTACCCGAAGGCGTCCGCGATCGCGGTCGTCATGGGCCTCGTCGAGCTCGCCGTCATCGCCGCCGTCCTCGGCTGGCGGTCGCTGCTGTACACCGGATCCACCGGAGGCAAGGGATGAGAATCACCGCGCGTCCTGCCGCCTGGCTCGTCTGGGGTGTCGTCGCGTTCTTCTTCGTCAACCTGTTCGGCCTCGTCGGCTCCGTCGTCGTCAGCTCGTTCGGGACCCAATGGTTCGACACGTGGCTGCCTTCCGGCTTCACCGGCCAGTGGTACGGCGAGGCGTGGCGCGACTTCGGGCTGCTGCCCGTCCTCGTCACCACCCTGGAGGTGTCCGCGCTCGTCGTCGGCATCTCCGTGCTCGTCGGCGTGCCCGCCTCCTACGTGCTGGCCCGCCGCGCGTTCCCCGGCCGGCGCGTCCTGTACCTGCTGTTCCTGCTGCCGATCCTGATGCCGCCGATCACGTACGGCATCCCCCTGGCGACCGTGCTCTACAAGTACGGGTTCGCCGGGCACATGACCGGGGTGGTGCTGGCGAACCTGGTGCCGTCGGTGCCGTTCGTCATCCTCACCATGACCCCGTTCATCGAGCAGATCGACCCCACCATCGAACGCGCCGCCCGCATGTGCGGCGCCGGCACCCGCCAGATCTTCACCCGCATCCTCGCCCCGCTGCTCGTCCCCGGCATCCTCGCCGCGTCGATCCTCGTCCTCGTCCGCACCGTCGGCATGTTCGAGCTGACGTTCCTGACCGCCGGGCCCGACTCGACCACGCTCGTCGTCGCGCTCTACAACTCGATGTCCGCCGCCGGCATCCGCGCGCAGCAGTCCGTGGACGGGATGGCCGTCATCTACACCGGCACGATGCTCGTGCTGCTCGTCCTGGCGCTGCGCCTGGTGAACCCGACCCAGCTCGTCGCCCGGGTCAAGGAGGAGGACGTCACATGAGGATCAGCGAGGCCCGGGTCATCGTCACCTGTCCCGACCGCAACTTCGTCACGCTGAAGATCGTCACCGACGAGGGCGTCACCGGCGTCGGCGACGCCACCCTCAACGGCCGCGAGCTCGCCGTCGCCAGCTACCTCACCGACCACGTGGTGCCGCAGCTCATCGGCCGCGACCCGACCCGTATCGAGGACACCTGGCAGTACCTGTACAAGGGCGCGTACTGGCGGCGCGGGCCCGTCACGATGAGCGCGATCGCCGCCGTCGACACCGCCCTGTGGGACATCCTCGGCAAGATCGCGGGGCTGCCGGTGTACAGGCTGATCGGCGGCCGCTCCCGCGAGGGCGTCACCGTCTACGGCCACGCCAACGGATCCACGGTGGACGACGTGCTGGTGGAGGTCGCCAGGTACGTCGACCTCGGCTACAAGGCCATCCGGGTGCAGACCGGCGTCCCCGGGCTCGCCAGCACCTACGGCGTCTCCGGCGACAAGATGTACTACGAGCCCGCCGACGCCACCCTGCCGACCGAGAACGTGTGGTCCACAGCGAAGTACCTGAAGCACACCCCGTCGGTGTTCGCCCGCGTCCGCGACGAGTTCGGCCCCGACGTCAGGCTGCTGCACGACGTGCACCACCGGCTCACCCCGATCGAGGCCGCCCGGCTCGGCAAGAGTTTGGAACCGTTCGACCTGACCTGGATCGAGGACCCCGTCCCCGCCGAGCTGCAGGACGGGTTCCGGCTCATCCGCCAGCACACCACCACCCCGATCGCCGTCGGCGAGGTGTTCAACACCGTCTGGGACTGCGAGCAGCTCATCCGCGAGCAGCTCATCGACTACATCCGCGCGACCGTCGTGCACGCCGGCGGGATCACCCACCTGCGGCGCATCTTCGACCTGGCGGCGCTGCACCACGTGCGGTCCGGCTCGCACGGCGCCACCGACCTGTCCCCGGTCTGCATGGCGGCCGCCCTGCACGTCGACGTCGCCATCCCGAACTTCGGGCTGCAGGAGTACATGCGGCACACGACCGCGACGGACGAGGTGTTCCCGCACGGGTACCACTTCGACGGCGGCTACCTGCACCCGTCCGAGGAGCCGGGGCTGGGCGTCGACATCGACGAGGAGCTCGCCGCGCGGTACCCGTACAAGCCGGCGTCGCTGCCGGTGAACCGTCTCGAAGACGGGACGATGCACAGTTGGTGACCCGCCTGTCGATGTCCGCCCTGCGGTCACTGCCCGCGTTGCCGTACGACCCGGCGGACGTGCGGGTCGGCATCGTGCACCTCGGCGTCGGCGCGTTCCACCGGGCGCACCAGGCCGTCTACACCGACGCCACCCTGGCCGCCGACCCGACCTGGGGGATCGCCGGCTTCACCCAGCGGTCCACGACCGTCCGGGACCAGCTCGCGCCGCAGGACTGCCTGTACACCGTCCTCGAACGGGGCGTCGGCGCCGGACCTCCGCGGATCATCGGCGCCCTGCGCGAGATCGGCCTGGCGTTCGAACTGGTGAACAGGATCGCCGACCCGGCCGTGCGCCTGGTGACCCTCACCGTGACCGAGAAGGGCTACCGGCCCGGCAACGCGGTCGAGCGGCTCGTCGCCGGCCTGGAGCTGCGCCGCCGCGCCGACGCCGGGCCGCTCAGCGTGCTGCCGTGCGACAACCTGCCCGCCAACGGCGCCACCCTGCGCCGGATCGTCCTCGCCCACGCCGCCACCCTGCCGGCCGGTGACCGGCTGGTCGAGTGGATCGGCTCCTCGGTCGCGTTCCCGTCGTGCATGGTGGACCGGATCGTCCCCGCGACCTCCGCCGCCGATCTCGCCGATGTACAGCGGATCCTCGGCGTCCGCGACGAAGGCACGGTCGTCGCGGAACCCTTCAGCCAGTGGGTCATCGAGGACACGTTCGCCGCCGGGCGGCCCGCGTGGGACGCCACGTTCACCACGGACGTCGCGCCGTACGAGGCGGCGAAGCTACGGCTGCTCAACGCGACCCACTCGCTGCTCGCGTACACCGGCGCCCTCGCCGGCCACGAGACGATCGCGTCGGCGCTGACCGACCCCGTCCTCGCCGACGCCGCGTGGCGGCTCATGACCGAGGACGCCGCGCCGACCCTGACCCTGCCGGACGGCTTCGACCTGCGCGGCTACCAGGAGTCGATCCTGCGCCGGTTCGCCGACCCGGCACTCGGCCACCGGACCGCCCAGGTCGCCGCCGACGGCTCGCTGAAGCTGCCGATCCGGCTGCTCGGCACCGCCCGCGACCGTCTCAGTTCGGGACACACTCCACAGTGGACCGCGCTCGCCGTCGCGGCGTGGATGGTGTACGTCGCCACCCGCCAACCCGTCGAGGACCCGCAGGCGGCGGCGCTGGCGGCCGCGGCGGCCGGCCGCTCCACCCCCGCCTCGCTCGTCGACGCGCTCCAGCCGTTCCTCGGGGAACCGCTCGGCACCACCTGGCGCGACCTGCTCGTCGAACAGGTCGCACGCCTGCGTTTCAACTGAACACGGCACCTCACCGCTGCCCCGCCCGGGGCGGCGCGTACCGCCATACGTCCCGTTCGGGAGTGAACAATGCCCAGGATCGTCACGTGGCTCGCCACGGCCGTCATGGTCGTGGCCGCCAACGTGATCGCGGCGCCCCACGCGTCCGCGGCCACGTACACCCCGCCCGCGCTCCGGCAGCGGGTCGACCTCAACTCCGGCTGGCGCTTCACCAAGGGCGACGTCGCCGGCGCCGAGGCCACCGCATTCAACGACAGCGGCTGGCAGCAGCTCAACGTCCCGCACACCTGGAACGCTCTTGACGGAGCGGACGGGGGCAACAACTACTACCGTGGTGTCGGCTGGTACCGCCGGCACTACACCGTCCCGGCGTCCTTCGCCGGCAAGATGCTGTTCCTGCAGTTCGCCGGCGCGAACCAGGTCGCCGACGTGTGGGTCAACGGCACCTACCTCGGCAAGCACTCCGGCGGCTACTCCCGCTTCCGCTTCGGCGCCACGTCGGCGTTCAAGGTGGGGCAGGACAACGTCATCGCGGTCAAGGTGAACAACGCCAACAACGCCGACATCCCGCCGCTGTCCGCGGACTTCACGTTCTACGGCGGTATCTACCGCAACGTCAGCCTGCAGGTCGTCGACCCCCTGGCCGTGCGGATGCTCGACTCCGCCGGCCCCGGCGTGTACCTGCGGCAGCGGTCCGTCACCGCGGCGTCGGCGACGGTCGACGTGACCACGAAACTGTTCAACAACTCCACGTCGAGCCGCTCCGTCGTCGTCCGCACGGTCGTCACCGACGCGGCGGGCAACATCGTCGCGGACCAGTCGCTGCCCGCCCGTACCGTCGCCGCGAACGCCGGCGTGGACGTCGTGCAGACCGTCACCATCGCCGACCCGCACCGGTGGGACGGGCTCGCCGACCCGTACATGTACAAGGCGAACGTCGAGATCCGCTCCGACGGCCAGGTCACCGACGTGGTCACCGAGCCCCTCGGCCTGCGCACCTTCGGCGTCGACCCCAACACCGGCTTCACCCTCAACGGTCACCCGTACGACCTGCACGGCGTGAACCTGCACCAGGACCGCGCCGGGGTCGGCTGGGCCGTCGACGACACCCAGCACACCCAGGACTTCGACCTGATCCGCGAGATCGGTGCGACCACCATCCGGATGGCGCACTACCAGCACGACCAGAAGGACTACAACCTCGCCGACGAACGCGGTCTCGTCGTCTGGGCGGAGATCCCGCTCGTCAACGACACCACCAACTCCGCCGGCTACACGGCGAACGCCCGCCAGCAGATGATCGAGCTGATCCGGCAGAACTACAACCACCCGTCGATCGTCTTCTGGGGCATCGGCAACGAGCAGCGGGTCGACAACGCCGCCACCAACGCCCTGCTGGACAGCCTCGCCGGCCTCGTGAACGCCGAGGACCCCGACCGGGTCTCCGTCTACGCCAGCTGCTGCGTCAGCGACACCGGCGCCGTCAACAACCACGCCGAGGCCAGCGGCTACAACAAGTACTTCGGCTGGTACAACGGCGGCTACAACGACCTCGGCGGGAACCTGGACGGCCTGCACGCCGCGAACCCGTCCCGCCGCATCGCCCTGTCCGAGTACGGCGCGGGCGCCAACACCACCCAGCACGCCCTCAACCCCGCCGCGCCCAGCCCCGGCGGCCAGTCCCACCCCGAGGAGTACCAGGCGCTGCTGCACGAGGCGTCCTGGAAGCAGCTCGACGCCCGCCCGTACGTGTGGGGCACGTACGTGTGGAACATGTTCGACTTCGCCGCCGACGCGCGCAACGAGGGCGGCCAGCCCGGCATCAACGACAAGGGTCTCGTCACCCGCGACCGGGTCACCCGCAAGGACGCCTTCTACTTCTACAAGGCGAACTGGTCGGCGGCGCCCACCCTGTACATCACCAGCCGCCGCTGGACCCAGCGCACCACCGCCGCGACCGAGCTGAAGGTGTACTCGAACGCGGCATCCGTCACCGCCACCCTCAACGGCGTCTCGCTCGGCTCCCGCACCAGCGCCGATCACATCTTCAAGTGGACCGGCGTGACCCTGCGCGCCGGCGCCAACACCGTCCAGGTCACCGCCACCATCAACGGCACCCCCGTCACCGACACCGTGACCTGGAACTTGAACTGAGCGCCACGGGCGGTCCTGTCCGATGTCGAGAACGTGTTGCCGGCTCCGTCCATGGGGTAGGAACAACCGGTACCGTCCGCATCAGAAAGGACCGCCCGACATGGCTGTCGCCGAAGACCTCGACCGCGCCACCGACTCGAAGTGGGACTGGGTCGCCGAGCACACCCGCAAGTACCTGGCCTCTGGCGGCACCGAAGGGCACGAGTCGAACGGCGTGCTCACCCTCGTGCTCGCCACGACCGGCCGCCGGACCGGCGAGCCACGCCGCAACTGCCTGATCTACGGCACCACGGGGGACGACTTCGTGGTCGTCGCCTCCAAGGGCGGCGCCGACGACGACCCGGCGTGGTTCAAGAACCTCGAGGCGGACCCGAGCGTCGGGGTGCAGGTCGGCACCCGCCGGTTCACCGCCCGCGCCCGCGTCGCGTCCCCGGCCGAGCGCGCCCCGCTCTGGACCCAGATGGCGGGCATCTTCCCGCTGTACGACGAGTACGCCCAGAAGACCGACCGCGAGATCCCGATCGTCCTGCTCACCCCGGTCGCCTAGTCGAGCTGGCGCAGGATCGACGGGTCGGTGATCTTGTGGTCGTCGGCCAGCAGCATGGCCTTCGACAGCACGATCGACAGCATGGCGTCGCCCTCGAAGGGGATGAAGCGCACCCCCGGGGTCTTGCCGGCGCCGGCCGGCACGATGCACAGGTAGCGGTCGTTCGGGGACATGAGGATGTTGCCGCTGCCGATGTGGATCCGGTACGTGTGGCGGCGGCCGTCGACGACGAGGTAGTGGCCGTCGAGCCGGGCCCGGTCGCGGATCTTCAGCCGCGGCAGCAGGTGCTCCAGGACCTGCCGGCGGACCTGGCCGTTGGCCGTCAGCTCGCCGAACGCGAACGCCTGCCAGTAGCCGAACCGAGCGTCGTCGGTGCGGTGGTCGGCCCAGGTCGGGTCGGTGGCGATGGAGGTGACCCCGACGAACAGGTCGACGTCGCGCATCGCCTCGCTGAAGACCCTTCCCGGGACCTCCGCCAGCGGGACGTCCTGCCGCGCCCGGCCACGCCCCCGCTCGAACCGGACCCGGTCGGTCGAGCAGAACTGCACGGGGTCGCCGCCGCCGTCGACGGCCTGCTCGTGGTGGAAGACGGCCGTCAGGCCGGCCGCGGGGAACTCCCGCTTCGCCTCGCCGTCGTAGCCGCCGTCCCAGCCGCCGAGGTAGTTGCTGCCCCACCGGCGCTCCTTCATGAGCGCGTAGGCCTGCTGGTACCGCAGGATGTGCGCCGCGAACCGGTTTGAGTAGAGGCGGGTCTCCTCCTCGGCGGGGGTCAGCAGGTACACCTCGCGGAATGCCTGCTTGAACGGCTGCGCCAGCTCGTGGTCGAGGATGTGCGCGCGCCAGGCGCGGACCTCCTCCGCATCGGCGTCCACCGGGTGCCACAGCCGCACCCGCGCCGCGTCGCCCGGTGTTTTCCCGCCGGGCAGGGTGAACCCGCCGTCCGCGTCCGGCAGGCCGGTGTACCGGTGTTCCCCGTCGCTGACCGTCCACAGCAGGCGGGTGGCGAGGCTGCCCGTGACCGGGTGCTCGGCGTACCGCTGCCGCCACACCGCAAAGGGCCAGTCGCGGTCCTCGACGAGCAGGTCCTCGAGGCGGGCGCGCTCGTCGGCGAGGGCCTTCTTCAGGTCGGCGGTGGCGCTGCGCACCTCCGCATCGGCCTTGTCCGCACCGTCGTCCCACGTCACGCGGACCCGGGCCCGCTCGTCGACCTCGATGAGCGCGGCTCCGATGCGCCGCTGCCGCCGCCGGTCGAGGCCGCAGTCGGGGATCGTCAGCTCGGTGAGCTCCGAGCGGCTGATCCCGGCGGCGGCAGCGGCCTCGTCCAGCGCGGCCGCGATCTGCTTGAGCTTCCCGCGGTGCCGGGTGCCGCGCTGCATCCGCACGAGCGCGGCGATCGCGTCGGCGTCGCCGCGCCGGCCCAGCACCGCGTAGCAGGCGTTGAGCGGCTTCGGCTCGTGCAGCGTCGGCTCCAGCGCCAGCACGACGTGCACCAGCCACTCCTCGCCGGACACCTGCGCCGCCCACAGCAGCCCCCGCACCAGGTCGGCGTTGTCCCGGCTGAGCCGCAGGTGGAACGTCGCGTGGTCCTGCTTAACCGGCTCGGGTCGGCAGGTGTGGGCCAGATGCAGCACCCGGTGCAGCAGATCGAGCAGCCCGGCCCGGCCGTCCAGCAACTCGGCGGCGCGCTGCACCCACGCCTTCGTCGGCCGCGGGCCGGACGTCAGGGTCAGCGCGTGATCGAGCAGCGCACCGAAGGCGTCGATGTCGGCCGGCGGCACATTGAGCCGCTCGACCACCGCCCGGCTCCAGCCGTCCCCGATCTGGAGCCGCCCGGCGAGGACAGGCACACCGTCGCCGGCCGTGTCCGCGAGCAGCGCCAGCCGCCGCAGCAGCTGCGACCGCTCGCCCGAGCTGCCCTCGTTGGTGCCCATGACCAGTTCCTGCGCCTGCCGGAAGCACTCCACGAGGCCACCCCGGTCGGCCGGGTCCAGCTCTTCGGCCGCGCCGATGGCGACCCGCAACACGGTCACCTTCAACGACGCCGGACGGGCGAAGCCGAACAGCAGCTCGACGTCGCCCGCCGTCCACGCCGCCCGCCGGCTCTCCAGCGCCGGAAAGATGCGCGCCGCTGGCCACGGCCCCCAGGAGTGATACCTCGACACCCGCTCGGCGAGCGCGACGGTGACCGCGCGGACCTGCTCGTCATCGAGGTCCGGCACCACCAGCCGCCGGAACTGCTCTGCGGCCTCGGCGTCCAGTCTGTCCGGAAGCACCTGCGCGGCCCGGGCCTGGTGTCCGGCGAGGGCTTCGGCGGCGGTCATCCGCCGACCAGCTGCACGAGGCGGATGAACACCACGCGGGACGCCTCGTCGAGCGTCAGCTCCTCGTCGAGATCCTCCACCTGCCGGTCCCCGACGAGCACGAAGAACCCGTTCCGCTCGAAGGCGGCCTCCGCCGCGTCCGCCTGCCGCTCCCAGTCGATCCGCGCCGGCGTGGGCATCAGGTACCCGTTGAGATCCGCCTCGGCCGCCGTCGGCCGGACCAGCCCGTGGAACCGCTCGACCGGCCGCGCGTTGTACCGCGCGACCTCCTCCCGCACCCGCAGCCGGATCAGCTCCCGCAGCCGCACCGGCCCGGCAACATCCAGCTCCAGCGCCCCGACGACCCGCCCGCCGGCCGTCTCGTCATGGATCATCACCCGCACGGCCGGAGCCTAGGCCACCCCGCCGACCCCTGTCACGACCCGCCCGCGCCCCCATCCCGATCAGCGAGCAGCGCCCGGCAGCAGCAGCCCCTCGACGCCCGCCGCGACGGCAACCGCTTGGCCCGTAACTCCTCATCGGTGCCACCCCATGCCGGCGCGGTCGCCGCGTTGCCCAGCATCTCCAGCCGCCGGGCCCGCAGCGGCAACCGCGGATCGAAGAAGCCGGACACCCGCACCCCGGCGGACCGCGCATCGGCGAGCACCGCAACGATCACCGGGACCAACTGCACGGTCGCCGGACGCGGCTGCCCGCACGTCAAGCCCGTCCTCTCCAGGAAGTCGATCGCGAGAAAGCGCTGGTCCGGGTCGACATGCCAGAGATCACGCACCATCTGCGGCACTGCGGGCACCGGCCCGATGTGATCGCCGAGCCGGCCACCGTCGACGCCGCCCCAGTCGACCACGGCAAGCAACGCCTCGAAACGTTCCAACCGGTGCCCCCGTCCACGCTTCCCCGCTGAGCCTGGCACGTCAGGGCGGGTGGTGGGGGCAGGGGTGGGACATATCCGTCGGCATGCGGGCGTCGGTGGAGGGGCTTGCCGGGTTGCGACCCCGTTCCGGATCACGTCGCGGGCCTTCGCCGGCGTCCACGACGTGCGCCGCGACGCGGACACCGTCACGGCCGGCGACGACCTGCTCGCCGCCCGGCAGCGCCGAGCAAGCAGCGGCGACGAACCGGTACACGATCCCGAAGGAGGTCTACACCCGCCCCGCGACGTGACCAAGTACGATGACGCATGCGGGTGATCGCCACGAACAAGCGAGTCAAGGTGCTGGTCCTCGGCATCTTCGCACTGCTGCTCGGCGGCGTCGGCACCGCGGGTGCGGCCATCACGACGGTGCCGGCCTGGCGGGCGGCACAGGGCGCCGGGGTGACGGGCACCTTCACCCTCACCGACCCCCGGCCCTGCGACCGCTGGGATCCACCACGGCAACGATGCGGATGGGTCGGCGACTTCGTCAGCGACGACGGCACCGTGGTGCGCCGGGACACGGGGTTGTCCGGAGGACTGCCGCCCGGCGCCAAGGTCGGGGACACGCTCCCCGCCCGCGACACCGGAAGCCCAACCGTGATCTATCCGCTGGCCGGCGCCCAGAGCTGGAAGGACGACGCCATGACCCTCGCCATTTCCGTGGCCATCTTCGTCCTCGGCCTCGTCCTCACCCGGCCCTGGTGCTGGTGCTGGTCCTGGTGGCGCCGCCTACGGCAGCTCAAGGCGCGAGGCCAGGAACCATCGGGGGCATCCGTCTGAGTGCGCTCGTCGCCGGGCACCGCGGCCGGCGCAGGGCTGGGACACATTGTCACGGCCGGTGACGACCTGCTCGCCGCCCGCCGGCGCTGACCGGTCAGCGGCGACGAACCAACCCGGCCCGGTCAAGGCGTCGTCAGGTCGTCATCAGCAGCAGGGCGGCCACGGCCAGGGCGCCGAGGGCGAGCTCCGCCAGGGTCAGGATCAGCACCACGCGGCGCCTCGTCCACCAGGAGACGGAGAGCACGACCATCGGGGCGATGAGGACGTAGGAGAACGTCGTCCAGTGCGCGACGCGCAGCGCGCGGGACTGCTCGGGGGTCGGGTCGACGTTGGAGTCGGGACCGATCTGGCCGATGGCGTAGAGCCAGATCATCGGGCTCAGCAGCCACAGCAGCATGAGCGCGAGCAGCAGCATGGACAGGGGTGCCCGGCGCCAGGTGAATGGCGCCGGGGCGGGCCGGGCGGTCATGCCGGTCAAGGTAGCCGCGGCGATCAAGTGCGCCGCCGGAGCGGTTCAGCGGCGGCTGACGGCCGAAGCCGCGGGTGGCCGCATGCGGTTCCACCACTGGGACAGCGCGACGGCGAGCAGGACCAGCAGGGCGCCGGCGAGGGCGAACCACGACGTCAGCTCGGTCTTCTTGCGCTGGAGGGTGACCTGGCTGGGCAGGTCGCGGAGCACGTCGCCGAGGGCTTCGGCGTCCTCGGCCTTGAAGTACTTGCCGCCGGTGGTCTCGGCGACCTTCGTGAGGGTGCCCTCGTCCATGTCCTGGAAGCGGCCGCGGCCGCCGAACTGGCCGCCGGGGCCGGGGCCGCCGCGGAACTGGCCGCCGCCGCTGCTGATCTGGTCGCTGGAGCAGACCATCGGGGAGGGGACGGAGGTGCCGAAGCCGATCGTGTAGACGCGCAGGCGGCGGGCCTCGGCGGCGGCCGCGGCGGTCATCGGGTCGACGCCGTCGGTGTTGCGGCCGTCGGTGAGCACGACGATGGTGTCGGGCTCGTACTCGCCGGTGGCGACGCCGTCGTCGGGGACCTCGACGCCGGTCGGTGGGACGTCGGGGTTGATCTCGGCGATGGCGTCGATGGAGGTGAGGATGGCCAGGCCGATCGCGGTGCCGCGGGCGGTGCGCAAGCCGTCGATGGCGTCGAGGAGCTGCCTGGTGTCGGTGGTCGGCGGCACGATCAGCCCGGCGATGCCGGAGAACGCGACCAGGCCGATCTTCTGGTTGCCGTCGTGCTCCTTGATGAACTCCCGGGCGGCCTTCTGCGCGGCGGTGAGCCGGTTGGGTGAGACGTCGGTGGAGCACATCGAGCCGGACACGTCCATCGCCAGGATGATCGTCGCGGCGCTGTCCGGCACGACGACGGACGCCTCCGGCCGGGCGGCGGCGGTGCCGGTGACGAGCAGTCCGGCGGCGAAGAGCCACAGCGGGATCCGGCGTTTCCATGATGTACGGCCGGGCAGCGCCGCCCGGATCAGCCCCACGCTCGGCAGCCGGACCGCGGCGCGGCGGCGACGGCGGCGGGTCCACCAGCGGACCGCGAGGAGCAGCGGAAACGCCAGCAGCGCGACGAGGGCCCACGGCCAGTGCAGCGACATCAGAGGATCCGTCCGAACCAGGTGGTCATCAGTACTCCCCCGATGGTGAGCAGCAGCACGGCGAGCGCCGCGGCGGCACCGGTCAGCTCGACCGGCTTCGTCTGCACGGTGAGCCGGAGGTCCAGCGACTCGTACACGTCGTGGAGGGCCTCGGCGTTCTCGGCGCGGTGGTAGCTGCCGGTGGTGGTCTTCGCGACCTCGGTGAGCAGCTCCTCGTCCAGGGATGTCGCGACCTGGAAGCCGTCGACCTCGACGGTGGTGCCGTCGACGGTGCCGACGCCCACGGTCTCGATGTGGACGCCCGCGGTCGCGGCGAGCTGGGCGGCGGCGACGGCGTCGGGTCCGCCGGTGTTCTCGCCGTCGGAGAGCAGCACGATGGTGGCGTTGCCCCAGTACCCGAGGTCCGGCGCGGGCTGGCCGTCCTCCGGGAGGGTGGCGGGCTTGCCGGCGATGACCGTGAGGGAGGCGAGGATCGCCTGGCCGAGGGAGGTGCCGCCGTTGACCCGGAGGCGTTTGATGGCGGCGGTCGTCGCGGCCCGGTCCTCGGACGGCTGCTGGGTGGTGAGCGCGCCCTCGTCGAACGCGACGACGCCGATGCTGACGCTGTCGGGCTGCGCGTCGGCGAACTCGATCGCGGCGGCCTGGGCGGCGGCGAGCCTGGTGGGTGCGACGTCGTCGGCGCCCATGCTGTTGGACACGTCGAACGCGAGGATCACGGTCCCGGCGGCGCGGGCCACCGGCAGCTCGGCCTGGGGGCGGGCGACGGAGAGCAGCAGCAGGGTCAGCGCGACGAGAAACAGCACGGGCGGCAGGTGGCGGCGGAGCCCGTCCTTCTTCGCCATGGCAAGTCCAGCCGAAGAGAGCGCGAGGCTGCGCTGCCGCTGCAGCCACCAGTACGCCACGAACACCGCAAGAGCGACAACCACTCCGGCAACCAGCAGCCAAGGGTTCTGGAAGCTCATGCCGACGCCTCCGCTGCGCTCCGGCATCGGCCTGAGCTCCACCCTGCACCCATGATTCGCGGGTCCTCGCTCCGCTGCGGCCCGCTCATGAGCGGCGCCGCTTCGACCAGCGGACCATGTCGACCAGGGCGAGGAGCGGGTCCTGGTCGGTGGTGACGAGGTGCGGGGTCACGCGCGCCCGGCGCATCGCCGCCGCGACCGCGGCCTCGCGGCCGTCGACCTGCTCGCGCAGCCGCTGCTGGAAGAGCGGGTCGCTGGTGTCGACGAGGACCTGCTCCCCGGTCTCGGCGTCCTCGACGAGGACCAGGCCGAGGTCGGGCAGGTCCAGCTCCATCGGGTCGACGACCCGGATCGCGACGACCTCGTGCCGGTGGGTGAGCCGCGTCAGCGACGACTCCCAGTTGACGGCGTCGCCGCTGATGAAGTCGGAGATGACGAAGACCAGGGACCGGCGGCGGGCCTGCGACGCGGCGAGGCGCAACATCCCGTCGACGTCGGTGGCGGCGCCCGGTTTGTCCCCGACGGCCGAAGCAGCCCGGGAGATCTCGTGGGCCAGCCGCAGGACGTGGTTGCGGCCGGTGCGCGGCGGGACGACCCGCTGCAGCCCGTTGTCGTAGAGGACGGCGCCGATCCGGTTGCCTCCATTCGTGAAGAGCCGCGCGAGGCAGACCGCCAGCTCGGTGAGCAGGCCGTCCTTGCCGCCGGAGGTGCCGAAGCGCATCGAGGCCGACAGGTCGAGGACCAGCCAGGCGGTGAGCTCGCGGTCCTCGGTGTACTGGCGCACGTAGGGCTCGTCCAGGCGCGCCGTGACGTTCCAGTCGATGTGGCGGACGTCGTCCTCGTGCGTGTACTCACGCAGGTCGGCGAAGTCGATGCCGGAACCGCGGAAGACCGTGCGGTAGGAGCCCAGCAACTGCCCGTCGAGTCTTCGGATCACCTGCCACTCCAGGCGCCGCAGCAGCCGGTCGGGTGCGCTCGTCACGGTCAGCGGCTTCCGCTGCGCACCGGCGCCGGCACCGGCAGCGCCGCCATGACCCGGGTGAGGATCGTGTCGGCGGTGATGTCGTCGGACAGCGCCTCGTAGGACAGCACGAGCCGGTGCCGGAACACGTCGAGGGCGAGCTCGGTCAGGTCGCGTGGGATGACGTAGTCGCGGCCGCGGATGAACGCGAGGGCGCGCGCGGCGAGGACCAGGTTGATCGAGGCGCGCGGGCTGGCGCCGAAGCTGATGTACCGCGCGAGGTCGCCCTGCCCGACCTCCTCGGGCCGGCGGGTCGCGTTGGCGAGGCGGACGGAGTACTCGATGAGCGCCGGGTCGACGTAGACCTGCTCGACCTCGCCCTGCATCTCGATCAGCCGGGTGGGGTCGACGATCGCCTGCAGCAGCGGCGCCGGGGAGATGGCCCGCTCGACGATGACGAACTCCTCCGTCGGGCTCGGGTAGCCGACGACGACCTTCATCATGAACCGGTCGACCTGCGCCTCGGGCAGCGGATACGTGCCCTCGGACTCGATCGGGTTCTGGGTGGCCATGACCAGGAACGGCCGCGGGATGTGGTGCGTCTCCCGGCCGATCGTCACCTGCTGCTCCTGCATGACCTCCAGCAGCGCGCTCTGCACCTTCGCCGGCGCCCGGTTGATCTCGTCGGCGAGCAGCAGGTTGGTGAACACGGGTCCGAGCGACACCTGGAACTGGCCGCTGACCTGGTGGTACACGCGGGTGCCGACGATGTCGGCGGGCACCAGGTCGGGGGTGAACTGGACGCGGTGGAACTGCCCGCCGATCGCCGACGCGAGCGCCTTCACGGCGAGGGTCTTGGCCAGGCCGGGGACGCCCTCGACGAGGATGTGCCCGCGCGACAGCAGGGCGACCATGAGCCGCTCCAGGAGCGCGTCCTGCCCGACGATGGTCTTCTTGACCTCGTACAGGACCTGCTCGACCGCGCTGGTGATGCCGCTTTCGGATGGTGTGTCCACGTATCGTCCTTACGTCTGCGAGCGGGTGCTTACTGCTGTGGTGCCTGGTCTCCGCCACCCGCGCCGAGGGCGGCGCCGATCGGCACGGCGAAGCCGACGCCGACGAACGTGCCGGCGGAGGTCGGGTTGGCGAGGGCCACGACGATCGCGATCGTCTCGCCCTTGGCGTTGAGGAGCGGGCCGCCGGAGCTGCCGGGGTTCACGGCCGCGTCGAACTGGATGAGGCCGGTGAGCTTGGTGCCGTCTGGGTTGGTCGCGGTGCGTTGCAGGCCGGACACGACGCCGGCGGTGGCGCTGCTGGTGAGCCCGAGCTGGTTGCCGATCGCGATGACGGTGTTGCCGACGGCGAGCCGCTCGGAGTTGCCGATGACGGCGGGGACCAGCACGTCCGGCAGCCCTTCGGGGGCGAGCGCGGCGATGTCGAGGGCCGGGTCGGACTGGGCGACCTTCGCCGGGGTCTTGGTGCCGTCGGCGAAGATGACCTGGATGCCGGCGGCGCCCTCGACGACGTGGAACGCGGTCAGGATGATCCCCTGCGCACTGGCGACGACGCCGGTGCCGGTCGCGGTGACGGCCTCGCCGTTCATGGCCTGGATGGTGACGACCGACGGGGCGACGGCCGCGTAGACCTGCGCGATCGTGGGCGGCCCGGACGCCGACGGCGAGGGCGACGCCGACGGGCGCGGCTTCGCCGTCTCGGCTCCGCCGCCGCCGGCCTGGAACGCGACGTAAGCGGTCAATGCCAGCGCGAGCAGGACCACGGCGGCGAGCAGCACGTTCCTGCGGGGGGCGGGCAGCTTCGGCCACTGCCGGGGCGGGCGCGGCGGGGCGTCGTCACCCTGGGCGAGGACGTCGCCCTGGGCCGGGACATCGAACTCGACCTCAAGGTCGCGTGGTGCCTCCTCGCGGCGCATGCAACCAACGTAACGGTGCTTCCTGGGAGCCAGGTAAGAACTTTCTGCCAAATCAAATTCTCATCCGGCAATCACCGGGTCCTGATGTCCTTTCCCGGCGGGTGCCGATCGTTGTTTGGTTGAGTTCCCGAGATGGAAGGAGCGGTCCGATGCCGCAGTACCTCGCACTGACCTTCACGGCCGACGTCGACTGGTGGGCGCCGGAGCAGGCGGCCGAGCTCGCCGAGTACCGGCAGTTCGCGGTCGACAACGCCGGCAGCCTCCGGGCGAGCGCCGTCCTGCACCCGACGGCGACGGCCACCGTGGTCCGGGTGGAGGGCGCCCGCGGCGGGAAGGTCGTCACGACCGACGGCCCGTACGCGGAGACGAAGGAGGCCCTGACCGGCTACTACCTGATCGAGGCCGCCGACCTGGACGAGGCCGTCGCGATCGCCGCGCAGATCCCGGCGGCGTGGGGCGGCGCCGTCGAGGTCCGCCCGGTCATCGCCGCCAGGTAGGCGGCGTGCACGACACCGTCGCCGAGACGGTCCGGGTGGAAGGGGCGCGGATCCTCGCGACCCTGATCCGGACCATCGGCGACGTCCAGATCGCCGAGGACGCCGTGCAGGAGGCGGCCCTCGCGGCCCTCGGGGCGTGGCCGGTGACCGGGGTGCCGCCACAGCCCCGCGCGTGGCTCACCGTCACCGCCCGCCGCAAGGCCATCGACATCCTGCGCCGCGAGCAGGCCCGCCGCGGCAAGGAGGAGGAAGGCACCCGGATGATCGAGCTGGCCCGCGCGGACCTGCCGCCCGACGAGGTCGTGCACGACGACCTGCTCCGGCTCATCTTCACCTGCTGCCATCCGGCGCTGTCGCCCCCGACGCAGGTCGCTCTCGCGCTGCGGACGCTGTGCGGCCTGTCGCCCACGCAGATCGCGGGGCTGCTGCTCAGTACCGAGGCGGCGACGGAGAAACGGCTCACCCGCGCCCGGCAGAAGATCGCCGCCGCGCACATCCCCTACCGGGTGCCGGCGCCCTCGGAGCTCCCGGCGCGGCTCCCCGCGGTGTGCGGCGTGATCCACAGCCTGTACACGTCGGGGCACGCCACCTATGACGTGGACGCCTGCCGCGAGGCGGTCCGGCTCGCCGAGCTGCTGCACGCGCTGCTCCCCGGCCAGCCCGCGCCCGCCGCCGTCCTCGCGCTGCTGCTGCTCACCGAGGCCCGCCGGCCCGCCCGCCTCGACGCCTCCGGCGCCGTGGTCACCCTCGACTGCCAGGACCGCACGCGGTGGGACGCGGCGGCGATCGCCCGCGGGATCGCGCTGCTCAACGCGTCGCTGGAGGCGTCGCAGCGGTGCGCCGACCCGTATCAGCTGCAGGCGGCGATCGCCGCGGAGCACGCCCGCGCCGCCTCCTACGACGGCACCGACTGGCCGGAGATCCTGCGCCTGTACGACCTGCTCATGTCGGTCGCCCCGAACCCCGCGGCGGGGCTGGCCCGGGCCGTCGCCGCCGCGGAGGCGTCGGGTCCGGCGGCCGGCCTCGCCCTGCTCGCGGACCTGCCGCCGGATCCGCGCTGGCACGCGGTGCGCGCCGACCTGCTCGCCCGGGCCGGCCGCCACGCGGAGGCGGTCGAGGCCCTCACCTCGTCCCTCGCCGGCACCGTCACCGACGTGGAGCGCCGCCACCGCGAGCAGCGCCTCGCCGAACTGCGCGGGATGGCCTGACATGTCCGACATCCTGGCGGCGGCGCTGCGCCGGTACCCCGGCGACGAGATCGGCCGGATGCTGGGTTCCCCGGCGTTGCGGGCCGGCGGGCGCTGCTACGCCTTCGTCGCCGGCGACGACCTGATCGTGAAGCTGCCGGCGGCCCGGGTCGCGGAGCTCGTCGCGGGCGGGGCCGGCCGGCCGTGCTCGCCGCGCCCGGGCCGGCCGATGCGCGAGTGGGTCCGCGTCCAGCCCGACCTGTCCTACGTCGTGGAGGCCCGGACGTTCGTCGCCGGGCCGTCACCGGGCTGATCTCCAGGCTGATCACCGGCGATGGCCCGCAGCATCGGCAGGTTCTTGCTGATGATGCCGGAGACGCCGAGCTCGCGGGCCCGGGCCAGGTCGCTCTCGGTGTCGACCGACCACACCATGACCAGGTCGCAGTGCTGGTGCAGCTCCTCGACGACCTGCGGGGTGAGCAGGCTGAGCCGGATGGACAGTCCGGCGACCCGCTGCCGGCGCACCAGCAGCCGCGCCTTGGCCAGCTCGCGCTTGTTGCCCGCCGAGTAGACCCGCCGTACGTGCGGCTGGTCCTCGAACGCGTCCAGCATCCGCCACTGCCTGGAGCACACCGCCACCGGCGCCCCGGGCGCGGCCTCCCGCAGCGCGGCCGCGGTCGCCGGCGCCACCCCGAGGAACGGCCCCTTCAGGTCCAGCATCAGCCGCGGGTCCCCCGCCGCCGTCGCGAGCACCTCGGCCAGCAGCGGCACCGGCGTGTCGCGGCGGCGCGCCACGTCCCGCCACGGCTCCCACAGCAGCTGCGGCCCGAGCGCCTTGGCGTGCCGCATCTCCAGGGCACCCCGGTACAGCCGGACGTCCGCCTCGACGAGGTCGACCCCGGCGTCGAGCGCGTCCCGCAGCTCCGCCAGGTTGTTGCCCGCCCGGTGCGCACACAGCAGCATCCCCGTCACCGCGACACGATAACGCGCCTGGCGGGCGGGCCGGCAAAGCCCGGCCGCCCGTGTGGCGAACGGTCAGTAACCGATCGCCGTGGCGGCGACGTCGCGCATCGAGGTGGCGGTCGCGGCGGCGGCGTACAGGTTGCTGAGCGGGCGGGGCGACTCGCGGAACAGGATGCCGTAGAGGGTGGCGGCGTCCAGGTAGACGGCGGTGTCGTCGGGGTGCTTGCGCACGCCTGTCAATCACTCGGAGAGCGCTCCCCCACCGAGGCGATCGGCCGCAGGGCGCGGCGGCGCACGTCGTCGCCGCGGTCCCAGACCAGCTCGTCGAACCGCGCGCCGGCCGGGTCGTTGCCCTCGGCGATCAGCTCGCGCCGGGCGGCCCGGGCCGCCGACACGCGGTGCCGGTAGTCGTTGAACACCTGCACCTCGCCCTCCGGCCACTCCAGCTCCAGGTAGTCCATGCCCCGGTGCGCGTTCTGGCCGAGCAGGTAGACGCCGGGGGCGTAGGCGCGCAGGTCGGGCGCGGACGCGGTCAGCGCGAGCAGCCCGCCGACCCGGCCGATCTGCGTCCGCGGTCTCCGCGCCGGCACGAACGGCGGCGACTCCACGCTGCGCGTCCGCTCATACCAAGGGATCGCCCGCTCCGCCGCCACCGGGTCGAGGCCGTGCGTGTGCCAGCGGACGGTGCCCTCGGGTGCGCCGCGCAGCGGCAGCTGACGCCGCAGGTCCCGGAACGCGCGGGTGCTCATGCCGGTCAGGTCCGACGGCACCAGCACGATCGGGTCGCCGGGGGCGGCGTCGAACGGGTTCGGGTCGATGTGCGGCAGGTCGATGACCACGAGGGTGTCCTGGCGCCGCTGGAACGACAGCCCCCACAGCAACCGGCCCAGCAGCCGCGCGCTGCGCCAGTCGCCCAGGATGTGCCACGTCCCGTGGTGGAAGTTCGTGCTGAACCGGCAGTCGGTGCCGGCCCGCGGCGAGATGACCGTGCGCGCGCGACCGTCCAGCCACACCGTCCTGCGGTGCAGCTTCATGCGGTCCCCGACGTGACCGGCGCCCACCGGCCGCTGTTGACGTTGCACGTCCACCTCCGGCGCACAGTGCAGCACCGGCGCCGCCGCACCGGCAACGCATTTCGATGCCGGGTAAGGTCGGCCGGGTGTTCGACGCGTTCTTCCGGCGCGCGACGGGTGGCCCGCCGGACCCGGTGCTGGCCGGCCTCGCCCGCGACGGGCTGCCCGGCACGGTCCCGGCCGTCCCTGACCCGTCGCACCTGGTGCTCGTGTGGCTTTGGCGGCGTCTGTACGAGCTGGCGCCGCGCCGGCTGCTGCTCGCGCTGCCGCACGGGGCCCCGCTGGAACCGGTCGCCGGGGACGTCGCGCGGTGGCTCGACGCGCTCGACCTGACCGGCGAGGTCAGCGTGCACGTGGTGATGGGCGGCGCCGGCGAGGCCGACCGGCGGTGGCGCCTGCACCCGCACCGGCCCGCGGTGGTGATCGGGTCCGCCGACGCGCTCGCCAGCAAGGCCCTCAACCGCGGCTACGGGCTGTTCCCGGGGGCGTGGCCGATCGACTTCGCCCTCGTCACCAACGGCGCGCACTGGATCGTCGCCGAGCCGCACCGGTCCCCCACCGCGACCGCCACCCTGCTGCGGCTGCTGTCGTTCGCCGCACCGGACGGGCCGTGGCCGACCGCCGAGCCGCTGTCGCTCACCTGCGTGTCGCCGGCTCCCGCCGCCGCGCCGCCGTCGCTGTCGCGGGCGGACCTCCTCGCCCTGTTCGACACGACGGCCGAGGTCGACGTGACGCCGTACCTCTCCGAGACCGGCGACTTCGACGTGCAGGTCGCGTGGGCGCGGTGGACCCCGGCCGACGGCTCGGGACGGCCCGTGCCGGAGATCCGGCCGCCGGAGCAGCGGTGGCGGACCCCGGTGCCGTCCCGCGCCATCCGGGCCTTCGCCGGCCGGGTCGCCGTCTGGTGGTTCGACCACGCCGACGGCGGCTGGGCCCGGGTGACGGCGGACTCGCCGCTGCGGCCCGGGGAGACGGTCCTCGTGGCCGCGCACGACGGCGGCCTCGACGCGTCCCCGGGCGGGCCGGTGGACCCGGCG
This sequence comes from Dactylosporangium sp. CA-152071, assembly GCF_050936335.1. NCBI lineage: Bacteria > Bacillati > Actinomycetota > Actinomycetes > Micromonosporales > Micromonosporaceae > Dactylosporangium > Dactylosporangium sp. CA-152071. Next base: position 2,330,429 of record NZ_JBNJMZ010000002.1, read on the forward strand.
CCCGACGTGGACCCGGTCCCGCGGCCGGTCGGTCCGGGCACCGGGTGGCTGTCGCTCGACCAGCACAGCGCCGACGTCCGCGACCAGGTCCGGGCGCTGCTGAGCACCCTCGGCCCGGACCTGCCGCCGGGCGCGGCGCACGCCGCCGTCACCGCCGGGTTCACGCACGACCTCGGCAAGGCGCACCCGACGTGGCAGGACGCGCTCTGCTGCCTGGCCGGTGACCCGGAGCCGGCGTGGATCACCGCGGGCCGGCCGTGGGCGAAGTCGGGGATCGACGCGCCGCTGCGGTTCCGCGACGACGTCGCCTACCGGCACGAGTTCGGGTCGCTGCTGCTGCTCGACGGGCCGATGCGCGGGCTGCTCGACGGCGTCGACGACCCCGATCTCGTCCGCTACCTGGTCCTGGCGCACCACGGCAACCTCCGCCTGCACGTGCCGCCGCCCGGGGACGTCGGCGCCGGCCTGGCCGTCGCCGTGCCGGCGCTGCTCGGGCAGCCCGCCGGCGTCCTGGCGGGCGACCCGACGGTGGGGTGGCCGGCGACGGCGGCCGGGCTGCGCGACCGGCACGGGCCGTTCGTCCTCGCATACCTGGAGATGCTGGTCAGGGTCGCGGACTGGCGGGCGAGCGCGGGGCTGCCGGACGCGTCCTGACCGGGCTTGACGGTGGGTGTCAGGCTCGGGGCCATGCCTTCGAAGCCGGCGCCTCCGGTCGGGGCGGCGGCGCCGGCGCGCCGCCGCTGGTGGCAGTGGCGCACCGTCCGTGGCCTGGCGATGCTCGCCGCCGCCGGCCTGCACAGCGTGCTGCTGCTCATCGTCGGCAGCGTGCTCTGGGTCCGTTCGTCCGCCGACGGCCACCTGTACACCGAGCAGACGGTGCCGGTCGCGCCGGTCGCGCTGGTGTTCGGCGCTCAGGTGTACGCCGACGGGACCCCCTCGCCGTTCCTGGAGGCGCGGCTGGAGCTCGCCCGCCGCCTGCTCGAGACCGGGAAGGTCAAGGTGCTGCTCGTCTCCGGCGACAACATGCACCACGACTACGACGAGCCCACCGCGATGCGCGCCTGGCTGATGGAGCACGGCGTGCCCGACCGGAAGATCGTCCGGGACTACGCCGGCTTCGACACCTACGACACGTGCGCCCGCGCGAAGCGCGTCTTCGGCGTCACCCAGGTGACCGTGGTGACGCAGTCGTTCCACCTGCCCCGCGCGGTCATGCTGTGCCGCCGGCTCGGCCTGGACGCCGCCGGGGTCGGCGACGACAGCGTCAGCAAGTTCAAGTCCGTGTGGCGGGCCAACGCCCGCCGCGAGTACCCGGCCTGCGTCAAGGTCGTCTACGACGTGGTGTCCGGCCGCGACCCCGTCTACCTCGGGCAGCACGAGACCGGCGTGGAGGACGCGCTGCGCTCCGGCTGATTTCCGCGGACCGCTCAACCTCCGCCGCGCCCGCCCCCGTCGGACGGGGTGAAGGCGACAGGGAGGAGCCCGGATGCGCGGCGACAGCGAGGCCGACTACACGACGTACGTGTCGGCGCGGCTGACAGCGCTCCATCGCGCCGCATACCTGCTGTGCGGCGGGGACCAGGACCGTGCCGACGACGTCGTGCAGGTCACCATCACGAAGCTGTACCGGCACTGGCGGCGGGCCAGCGGCGCCGAGAACCTCGACGCGTACGTGCACCGGATGCTGGTGCGCACCTACATCGACGAGAAGCGGCGGCTGTGGTCACGGGTGCGGCTGCTGCCGCACGCCGACGACGAGCGGCCCGGCGCCGACCGGCCGTATGACGCCGCCGACGACCGGGGCGTGCTCATCGCCGCGCTGCGCAGTCTGCCGCAGCGGCAGCGCGCCGTGATCGTGCTCCGGTTCCTCCTCGACCGGCCGGTCGAGGAGGTCGCCGAGACGCTCGGCTGCTCCGCCGGCACCGTCAAGAGCCAGTCCTCCAGGGGCCTCGCCGTGCTGCGGGCCGCGCTGACGCCGGCGCCCGCTCCGGCCAAGACGATGGGAACACTGCGATGACCACAGATGACGAGCTCCGTGACCTGCTGCTGGCGGTCGAGGTGCCGCCGACGACCGCCGACATCGGGCTGGCCATCGCCACCGGCCGCCGCCAGGCCGCCCGGCGTGGCGCGATCCTGGCCGGGGCGGCGACCGCGCTGGTCGTCGCCGGCGGCACCGCCTACGCGCTCGGCGCCGCGGCACCGGACGGGCACCGCGGCGCGCCCGCCGCGCATGGGCCGCAGGACCCGCCGTTCGCGGCGTGCGCGGTCGACACGATCCAGGTCCCGGGCGCCCCCGGCATCCCGGTGGTCGACCCCTCGGGTCGTTACGTCGTCGGTTCCGTCGGGGGGATCGCGTCCCGGATCACGGACGGGCAGGCCGTGGCCTACCCCGGCGCGACCGGCGAGGTGGTGGCGGTCAACGTCGACGGGGTGATCGCCGGCTACGACGACGTCGTCAGTTCGAGCCAACAGCTGGCGTGGACCTACCGCGACGGCGCGAAGACGATGCTGCCGAAGCTGGCCGGGTACCCGTACACGACGCCGACCGCCCTCAACGCCCGCGGCGACGTCGTCGGGTACGCCTCGGGCGAGGCCGGCGACGACAACGTCCCGGTCCTGTGGCCGGCGGACCGCCCCGGCACCGTCGTCGCGCTGCCGGTGCCGCCCGGGTTCGGCACGCCGGGCACCGGCGGCTCCCACGCCAGCGGCGTGTCCGACGACGGCGTCGTCGTCGGCGTGGTCCGTGGGGCGGCGGTCCGCTGGGTGCACGAGGGCAGCCCGGCGCTGCTGCCGCTGCCGGCCGGCTACGAGGGCGCCGAGGCCGTGGCGGTGCGCGGCACCTTCGCGTACGGCTGGGCGGCGGTCACCGGCGGCAACCGGGTCGTGCCGGTCCGCTGGTTCCTCTCCTCCGCGGCGGGCGACTCCGCGTTCGTGATGGAGGGCGCCCCGTCCGACATCGCCGACGGCACCCCGACCGGCTGGGCGATCACGACCGGCGGCGACCTGCGCGAGCCGGTCCAGCTCTCCGGCGACGGCACCGTCAAGCGGCTGCCGCTGCCGCCGGGCGTGCGGCCGCTGCCCGCCGGATCCGGTGCCGGCGCGCGCTCGATCAGCGACGACGGCCGCACCGTCACCGGCGCGACCGGGGACCGCCGGCTGCTGATCTGGCACTGCGACACCCCGTCCTGAGCTCTGGGGGGCTCCGTTGCCGGGCCGCTTCTATGGCGGCCCGGCTTCAGGGGCGCTTCGTCAGGCCTTGCTTCAGGGGCGCTTCGTCAGGTCCTTGTCCTCGATGCCGAGCAGTGGCGCGGTCGTCGGGCAGTCCGTCGACGGGCACTCGCGCGGGTGGGCGAGGAACGCCGCGTGCTCGATCGGGACCACCGTGACGGCGAGGGGCTGGAACGGCCCGCGGGACCAGTAGCGCTCGGTGCTGGCCGCCCGTCGCAGCGCGCGCTCCAGGGTCGGGCTGAACTGCGTGAAGTCGTGGCAGACGAGGACCGGACCGTAGCCCGGCCAGTCGATGCGCACCGCGAACCCGTCGCCCGGCACCGGGCGCCGCAGCACCGCGCGGACGAGATCGGTGAGGTCTTTGCGAGGCATCGGCGAACCACCCTTCCAAGGACCAACGACCGACCAACGTAGACGTTATTCGTACACGTGTACGAACGCCAGCGTTGCGGGTGGTCTTTGTCAGGACGGCTCGGTGACCTTCTCCACCAACGGCGCGGGGGCCGCCGTGAAGTGGTTGCTGAGCCGGCGGTACGGGCGGCTGCGCAACGCGACGACGCTGGCGGCCAGGCCGACGAACCCCGTCAGGACGAACACGAGCGCCAGGCCTCGGTCGGCGCCGGTGCCGAACCAGTCGCCGATCAGGCGGGCGCCGGCGCCGTCGGTCATCAGCGGGATGAACACGAACTGGGCGACCGGCGCGATCAGGAACGCGGTCAGCGGCGACGCGGCCTGTTCGACGCTCTGGGCGAAGCCGAACACGCGCCCCTGCCGCTCGTACGGGACCACCTTCTGCAGGATCGTCTGCTCGGCGGCCTCCGCGTAGGGGACGAGCACCATGTACACGAGCATCCCCGCGCCGAGCAGGACGATCGACGACCTGGCCGGGAACAGCACGGTGACGGTCCACAGCACGACGTTGACCAGCAGGAGCAGGCGGACCGGGCGGCTGCCGAGGCCGGTCCGGGCGACGCACAGGCCGCCGACGATCAGCCCGGCGCTCAGCGCGCCCCACAGCAGGCCCCACGTCCGCACGTCGACGAGCGACAGCCCGTACGCGTCCATGAGCGCCATGTAGACGCCGCCGAGGAAGTTGTTGAACGTCGAGAACAGGATGAGCGCGGTCAGGCCGGGCACCTCACCCACGACGCGCATGGTGCCCTTGAGGTCGACGCTGCGCCGCGGCTCCTCGCCGTCCTCGGCCGCCGCCACGGCCGCCGGGACCACGCGCAGGAGCGACATGTGCACGACCGCCGCGGCCAGCACCGCGAGGGCCATGACGAGGACCCAGAACATGCCGCCGATCGCCACCAGGAAGCCGCTGATCACCGACGTCACCAGGAACGACACCCCCGACGTCGTGCCGACGAGCCCGTTGGCCCGGTCGCGGTCGCCCTCCTCGATGAGCGCCGTCACCATCGTCGGCAACGCGATCGTGCGGATGTTGCCGGCGATGACGCCGAACATGAGCAGCACGATCATCACCCACAGCGGCACGCTCGCCGGGTCCTTGAACTCCTCCCGCGGCACCGTCTGGTAGACGCCGAACGCGGCCGCGTACAGCAGGAACGACGCGACCGCGGACATCTGCATCATCGTCGTCTTGCTGTGATGGTCGACGAGACTGCCGAACCAGATCCCCGTCACGGCCGTCATGACCAGGAAGATGCCGGACACGAGCCCGGTCGCGAACACCGACCGCGTCTCCAGGTACACGTAGAACGTGATCGCGAACCACACCGTGAAGTTGACCACCGACACGAGCAGCGTGTTGACGAGCAGCTGGTAGAAGGTCCTGCGATCTCCCTGAATGGCGGCCATGCAGACGATCGTAGGACCTCACCGGGACTTCAGGTCCAGTTCGGATCACCTACGATGCGCCGATGCAGATCACCATGTGGGTGCCCTACGACGAGCGGCGCCTGCGCCGCACGATCGCGGTCGTGATGCGCCCGCAGGTCCGCCGGATGCGCATCATGGGCGGCATCCTCCTCGCGCTCGGCGTGCTGTTGATCGCGACCGGCATGATGCTTGGCAAGGTCCAGTCGCTCACGATCCCCAAGGACACGATGACCGACGAGCAGCGCGTCGAGTTCGCCGCGTTCCTGGTCGCCGAGCAGCAACGCCAGGCCGGCCGCGCCTTCCTGGGCCGCCCCCGCTGACCGATCCGCCTCCGCTTCCGGGCCGCCTCCGCCTCCGCTTCCGGGCCGCCTTCGCCTGCACGACGAGGGCGGCCCGTCCGCGTCCGGGCCGGTTCGGCTACATCCCCCACTTGCGCAGCAGCGCCCGCATCCGCCGGTCGATCCCGGGGTCCGGTTCGACGCGCGCCGCGGCGGCGACGGCCTCCGCCGCGGCCGGGGTCCCGGCGGGCCAGGCGTCCAGCGCCCGCACGGCCATGTTGCGGTTGCGGACCGTCGCGTTGGCCAGGGCCGCCGCGATCAGGGGCCAGCCCTTGCCGGGGTGCGCGTCGAGGCGGCTGACGACGATGTCGAGGACGTGCTCGGGCCGGTCGCTGCCGAGCCCGAGGTCGAGGGTGGGCCCGGTGGCGAGGTCCGCCAGCGGGAGGAGTTCGGCCGCGAGGTCGAGCACGCCGTCGATGTCGCTCGTGCCGTCGACGAGGGAGAGCCACAGGTAGGTGTCGAACGGCTCGCGGCGCAGGTGCGCCCGGAGCAGGCCGTCCATCGGCACGTGCAGCTTCTCGGCCACCCAGATCGCCCGCTGGAACTCCTTGGGGTCGGCGCTGTGCAGCGCCCGGTCGAGCAGTTCCCGCCAGGCGGGCCGGGCGGTCAGGGCGTCGCAGGCGTCGCGGAGCCGGGCCCGCTCGGCGGCGGACCACGCCACCGCGTCCGCCTTCGGACCTGAACCCGACGGCCGCATCGTCTGCCCGGCGATGAAGTCGCTCAGTGTACCGACGACCCCGACCCGGCTCAGGTCCGGCGGGTGGTTGCCGGCGTGGGTGAGGTACCGGTCGATGACCCGCGGCCCGTCCGGGTAGTGGGTGATGTCGGCCGCCGGCCCGCCGTGCAGCAGCGCGAGCAGAATCCCGTCGGCGCCGGACAGCAGCGGCTCGTCGATCGCGTCGGGTGCCAGCGCGTCCAGCAGGCCGCCGGTGGTGGCGGCCAGGTGGGCGAGGTACTCATCCATGATCGTGTTGCGGTACCCGTCGCGGAGCAGCCACGCCCGGATCTCCGGGTCGCCGGTGCCGCGCAGCTGCTCCACGGCGTGGATGCGTCCCCAGCCGTCGACCCGGCGGGCCAGTTCGTACACGGCGCGGTCCGGGTCGGGCTGCGAGCCGCGCAGCGCGGCCACGGCGTAGCGGGTGAGGGTGTCGAGGGCGCCGAGCAGGAGCAGCAGGTCGCGGTCGCGCCGGTCGCCGCTGACGCCGAGCAGCATCACGCCGGTGGCGACCTCGTCCCGGCCGGTCCCGTGCCGCGCGAGATGCAGCGCCAGCTCGCGCAGGCGTCCGGTGGGCAGGTCCCGGCCCTGCAACTGCCGGACGAGGTCGTCGGAGCCCGCGGCCGTCGCCGCGGCGCGCAACCGCCGGACAGCGCCGGCTTCCGGCGGGCGGCGTACGACCGCCTCGATGAGGTCGGCCAGGCCGGGGCTCGCGGTGGGCGCGGCGGCCCGGGTCATGTGCTGGGAGCGGATGCCCTCGAGGACCGTGTCGGAGATCAGCGGTGCGGCCGGCCGCGCCTGCCGGTCCGGGAGCGGGTCGCCGCCGTCCGGCCAGGGGCCGGGGCCGTGCGCGGCCCGCAGCGCCAGTGCGTGCGCGAGGACGGTGGGGCGGTCGTCGTCGGGCGGTGGCAGGTGCCACCCGTGCGGGCTCATCGAGCCGGGCGGAGGCCGCCCTTCCGGTTGATCATCATGCGGTCATGATGCCGGATCGTCGATGGGCCCGCAACAAGCGCGGTCAGCAGGGGCGGCCGTAGTCGTACGGGAGAGCCTGCAGCCGCTCGACGGGGATGTCGCCGAGGATCAGGTACTTCTCGGCGCCGTCCGGGACGATGTCGTCGGGGTCCATGAGGGCGAAGTACGGGTCGACACCGCCGTTGGCCGCCATGTACGGTCGCGGGTCCTCGGCGTACGTGACGAGCGCGCCCGCCTTGTCGGTCATGATCAGGCCGTACTCCTGCATGGCGCGGGCGATCGTGCGGGCGGCCGGGCTGCGCACCACGCTGATGTCGAACGCCGGGTCGAGGCGGAACCGCTGGCCCTCGCACGGGATGTCGGCGCCCTCGGTGTTGCCGTCGTTACGGGTCGCCGGCCACGAGTTGCAGTCCTTGCGGGTGCGGACGGTGGCGATGTTGACGGCGTGGTCGATCCTGCCCCGGCGCAGCTCGTCGATGCGGATCGTGAACGCGCCCATCGGCAGGCCGGTCGCGGTCGCGCCGAGCGGGTTGGTGAAGACGCCGGGGTTGCGGGAGTAGTGCTCGATCTTCCCGCCCCAGCACGCCGACCAGTGCCCGGCGGCGTCCCGCTCGGCGCGCCAGAAGTCCCAGTACGTGTCCGTCGACGGCTGGTAGATCGTCACGGCGGCGTCGGTGCCCTTGGACACGATCAGGTCCGCGGGGGTCGGCACCGCCGCGAGGCTGTCGGCGATGACCGGCGCGAGGTGCGGCAGGTTCAGGCAGTCGGAGAACGTCCACCGCTGCGTCGGGGTGTCCCTGCCGACCGTGAAGATCGGCGTGGAGTACTCGTCGGTGTTCACCGCCCACGAGCCGTAGTTGTTCACCTTGTCGAGGCGGATGTTCTCCACGACCGCGGCGGAGTTGGCGGCGAGCGGCACGTGCCGGGGCAGTTTCGTGTTCCACGGCCCTTGTCTGGAGAACCCGTTCACCGGCTTGGTGTGCTGCCCGCCGGCGTGTGCCGGCGCTGCCGGCACTGCTGTCGCTGCTGTCGCTGTGAGCACCGTTGCCAGCGCCGCCAGGATGCGTGGGAGCATGCCGCGCAGCGTAGGGCCACGATGACCGGCCGTGGTGTTCCGTTCGTGCGGGGCGTCCCGGACCTGGGCCGGACGGTGAAACTTCCACTCACAGGCGGGTGCGCAGCCACCTGAACGCGCCCCGGCCGAGGCGGAGCTTCTCCGCCGTGATCCGTTCGAGGCCGGGCAGCGGCTCCGCCAGGCCCCCGGCCAGCAGGAATCCGGTGTGTGCGGCAAGGATCGCCGTGGTGGCGGTTTCCGGCGTACCGACGGGCAGGAACGGCTCGGGGTCGATGCCGTCGGCGGCCACGCTCGACAGGAACGTCACCAGGTCGATGACGGGCGAGCCCCGGCGGGCGTGCGGCCAGTCGACGAACACCACCCGGTCACCGGTCAGCAGGATGTTGTGCGGGTACAGGTCGCCGTGCACGAGCGACTCGCCGCGCGCCGCTTCGAGGCCACTGCGCTCCAGCCCGGCGAGGCGCTGGACGTTGGCGGCGGCCCATTCGTCGTACCAGCGCAATCCGGACAATCGTGAGGAGTCGGCCGCGAGGTCGGACCACCCGCCGAGCCGCGGATGGCTGGTGGGGAGCGGGACCGGCGACGGGGTGGCGGCCCGGGCCAGGTCACCGATCGCGCCGACGACCCGGCGGATGTCCTGCGGCGTCCACGGGCGGCCCGGCGACCGGCCGTCGACGTCGTCGAAGGCGAGCACGCACCAGTGGCCGTCGTCGTGCACGCCACGCAGCCGTGGCGCGGGCACCGCCGGCGGCAGGGCTTCGCCGATCCTCGCCTCGGTCCGGTACGCGTCGACCTCGTGCGGCCAGGCGTCGGCGTCGATCCCCTTGACGAACCGGCGCTGCCCGTCCGCGCGCGTCAACCGCACCGCGAACCCGGGCGAGAACCCGTCCGGGCACGCGTCGACCCGGCCGGCACCTCCCACCAGCGCTTCGACCGTCTTCCGCACGGCCTCCGGCAGATCTGTCCACTGTGGACGCATTTCGGTCCTCCCTTGCGACTGCGTGCGGATCGCACGTAATATCTGTGCGATGCGCACAGAAATTGATTCGGGTGGCGGGCCGGCGCTGTTCCGGCTGGTCCGGTTCTGGTCGCGGCGGTGGGCGGCCGGCATCACCCACGACGAGGGCGGCGACGTCACGCACATCCTGGTGCTGGAGGCGATCTCCGCCGCGGGCCGGCCCGCACAGATCGGTGCGGTGGCGGTCGAGCTCGGCCTGGACCGCTCCAACGCGAGCCGGATGCTGGCCGCGACCGTCGCCGCCGGCCTGGTCACGAGGACCGTGTCGCCCCAGGACGCCCGGCGGACGTGGCTCGACCTGACCCCCGCCGGCGAGGACCTTCTCGCGGGGGCTCGGGCGTGGCAGGAGCAGACGTTCGCGCGGCTGGTCGCCGACTGGCCCGCGGCGGACGCCCGCCGGTTCGCAGCCTATCTGGTCCGCCTGGCTTCGTCGTCTTCTCCGTCTTCTCCGTCCGCGTCTTCCTCGGACCGTCCTTCAGGAGCGTCATGACCATCGTGCTGAACCACACCATCGTCCCGGTCGCCGACCGCCACCGCGCCGCGCAGCTGCTCGCCGGCCTCCTCGGCGTCGAGGCGGCCCCTCCTGCCGGCCCTTTCGCTCCGGTACGCGTGAACGCCGACCTCACCCTCGACTTCGACGACCGGTCCGGCGCCCGCCCGGGCCACTACGCGTTCCTCGTCGACGACGCCGTCTTCGACGCCGCGCTCGCGTACGCCGAACGAACCGGCCTCCAGTGGAGCTCCGCCCCACACGTCATCGACCACCAGATCAACCACCTGTCCGGCGGCCGCGGCGTCTACGTCCTCGACCCCGACGGCATCGCCTACGAACTCTTCACCGCCGTGCCCTGACCCCCTTGCGGCGGCCGCACCCCGTGCACCGGCGGGACGGCCTGCCCGAGGACGCGACAGTTGCGACCACGACTGGAGCCTGCGGCTACCCGACGCCTGGCGGCTACCCGGCGGCTGCGCCCTTTGCCCCCGCACCGGCCGCTACCCGACGACCCGGCAGTTGCGACCACCCCACGACCGGCGCCTGCGGCTACCCGACGCCTGGCGGCTACCCGGCGGCTGCGCCCTTTGCCCCCGCACCGGCCGCTACCCGACGACCCGGCAGTTGCGACCACCCCACGACCGGCGCCTGCGGCTACCCGACTACCGGCGCCGACGGCCTGCGGAAGTACGCGTTCGACGCCGGCAACGCCAGCAACACCCCCGCAGCGACCATCCCGGCCACCGAGGCACCCGCGAGGACGACTGTCAGCGGCCCGTACCAGCCAGGCATCGCCACCTCCATCGCCGCCGCGATCTCATCCGACCCCGCCCCATTGCCAACGATCCGCGCCGACGCCACCACCCCTCCCCCGAGCAGCCCAGGACTCAGGCAGCAAACCCCGATCGCGCAGACCACCCACGCGCCGACCCGCACCCAGTTCCGCGGCCGCCCGAGCAACAACGCCGGCACCGCACACACACCCGCGACACCACCGCACCGATCACCCCCGCGATCGCCGCCCCGGTCGCCTCGTCCCCACCACGCATCCCGCCGTACGCCGAGATGTACGCCCGCCGCAAGTCCTCCAGCAACACCACTCCCAGCAACGCACCAACTACCGTCAGCACCGCAACCCCGAGCAGCAACCACCGCGCCGCGTCCACCGTCCCAGGCCTGCGCACCGCAACTCCCACCGTCATACAACCTCTCCGCTCAACGCCCCAGAGCATCCCCCGCCCCGAACTCCCCCCACCCCACCAGGTCGCAATACCGACATCCCAACGCACACCCAGCGTCGTGCACGCACCCAACACCGGCGGCTGCGACGGCAACGGGGCGCATCCACCGGCCGGCGGCGGTCATTGCGCGACGGTGACGAGACCCGTTTCGTACGCGACGATGACCAGCTGTGCCCGGTCCCGCACCTCAAGCTTGGCCAGTAACCGGCTCACGTGCGTCTTGACGGTGGCGAGGCTCAGGTTGAGCTGCCCGGCAATCTCCACATTGGACGAACCGCGCGCGATCAGCGTCAGCACCTCCCGCTCCCGACCGGTGATCCCGTCCAGCCGCCGGTGCACCGCCGGCACGGCGACCGGCCGCTGCGCGAACTCCCCGATCAGCCGTCGCGTCACCGACGGCGCGAGCAGCCCGTCCCCCGCCGCCACGACCCTGATCGCGTTCAGCAGCTCGCCCGGCGGTGTGTCCTTGAGCAGGAACCCACTCGCCCCCGCCCGCAGCGCCCCGTACACGTACTCGTCGAGGTCGAACGTCGTGAGGATCAACACCCGCGTCGCAGCGGTCACCGGGTCGGCACAGATCCGCCGGGTCGCCTCGATCCCGTCCATCAACGGCATCCGCACATCCATCAACACCACATCCGGCCGATGCTGCCCGGCCAGCGCCACCGCCTCCACCCCGTTGCCCGCCTCGCCGACCGTCGTGCAGTCCTCGCTCAGGTCGACCAGGACCCGGAAGCTCCCCCGCAGCAACGCCTGGTCATCCGCGATCAACACCCTGATCACGCCACCACCTCCACCGACAATCCCATGCACCTGACCGTTCCCCACGCTCTCATGGACGCCCATACCCACGCCGAACACGCCACCGCTCCAGCCCACCCAAGCCCCACCGCCGGAAACCCCGGCCGCGCCTTCACCTCAACCCACCCAGGCCCCACCGCCGACGAACCCATCCGCGCCACCCAGCCCCTCCACCCAGGCCCCACCACCGACAACCCCGGCCGCGCCTTCACCTCAACCCACCCAGGCCCCACCGCCGACAACTCCAACCGTGCCACCCCAACGTCCCAAACCCAGCCGTCAACGAACCCATCCGCGCCACCCAAGCCCTCCACCCAAGCCCCACCGGCGGCAACCCCACCCGCGCCATCCGAACCCGCCCAAGCTCCACCCCCGACAGCACCTCCGCCGACGGCCTTACCGCCACCAGCCCCAGCCGCGCCTTCACCCCAACCCGAGCAGGACCCGCCGCCGGCAACCCCGGCCGCGACAACCTCGACGCAGCCAAGCTCCACCGCCGTCAGGACACGACGGAGGCGCGCCGTCTCGTTGGGCCGAGCGGGTTCCGTCGCCGGGGGTGCGGGTCGCGCCGGCGCGGCAGCCCATGCGGGGCGTCGCGTCGTGGTCATGTCGGCACCTCGACCGGCGTGTACGGCAACCTCGCCGTGACGACGAAGCCGCCGCTCTCCCTCGGTGCGGCGGTGAAGTCGCCGCCGTGGGCGGCGACCCGCTCGCGCATACCGATCAGTCCATGGCCGGTGCTGTGCGTGCGGATCGGGCGGCGGCCGTCGTCCGCGACCTCGACGCGGACATCCGCGGGGGCGATCGTGACCGTCACCCGGCAGCGGGCCGGCGCCGCGTGCTTCACCGTGTTCGTCAGGGATTCCTGGACAATCCGGTACACCGCGAGACCCACCGACTCGGGCACTGCCTCCTGCGGCACCGTCCCGGTGACCTCCAGGCACGCCTCCACGTCGCCGAACGAGGCCTGCCCGGCCAGCGCCGGCAGCTCTGCCAGCCCGGGCGCCGGCGCATACGGCGCGTCGTCGCGCAGCATGCCCAGGGCCCGGCGCATCTCCAGCAGCGCGCCCCGACCGGTCGCCTCGATGACCCTCAGCGCGTCGCGGGCCTCCTGCGGGCTCGCCTCGGCGACGTGGTTGCCGACGGCGGCCTTGACCACGATCAGGCTCATCGTGTGGGCGACGATGTCGTGCAGCTCGCGGGCGATCCGCAGCCGCTCCTCCGCGACCGCCTGCCGGGTCACCTGCTCGCTCTGCCGTGCCGCGTGCGCCCGCCGCTCCCGCAACGTCCAGCCGATGAGCCAGCCGGGCATGGTCATCACCGCCCCGTACACGACGGCGAAGCTGCTCGACCAGAGGGTGCCGCCGGTCGTGGCGAGCGCCGCGACGACCGCCGCGAGGCAGCCTGCCGCGACCGGCAGCGACCATCGTGGCGGGGTCGCGACGGCGAGGGTATAGAAGGCCAGCGCGAGCGAGAGAGACGGCGCGGCGGCCGCGAAGTTGGGGATGACGCCGGTCGCGAGCGCGACGGTGGTGGCGAGGCTGACCATGACGGCGACCGCGACCGGGAAGCGGCGGCGCACGGCGAGCGGCAGGCCGATGACGAGGCCGGTCAGCACCGACACCCATACCGGCTCGACCACGCCTGTGCCCTCGGGCGACTCGAGCGCCGCATAGGCACACAGCGAAGCACCCAGCACCACGGCGAGGACCGCGTCGACCACGTAGAGGTCGACGGGCCGCAGGCGGCGGGTCAGCAGGAGTTCGCGCACGAGGTCGACGGTAGCCGCAGGTGAGGCGGGGACGCGTCATTCTCAGGTCTGCCTCGCGAGGTCATACTTAAGAACTACGCATCGGGCTCAGGCCCCGGTGCCTCCGACTCAAGTACGACGCAATCGAACGACCTGAGTCGGACGCGGCGACACCCCGCCCGCGGGCAGGCTCGTGGGCATGACACCGACGGTGCTTCTCGACGACGTGCGGGCCGTGTACGGCTCCGGCACACGGCAGGTGACGGCCCTCGCGGGCGTGACGGTGGGGTTCGACCGGGGGACGTTCACGGCCGTGATGGGGCCGTCCGGGTCGGGCAAGTCGACGCTGCTGCACTGCGCCGCGGGCCTGGACCGTCCTGCGTCAGGCTCGGTCACCGTCGACGGCACCCGCCTCGACGACCTGGACGAGGACGCGCTGACGCGCCTGCGCCGCGATCGGATCGGGTTCGTGTTCCAGGCGTTCAACCTGGTGTCGACGCTGACCGCCGCGCAGAATGTGGCGCTGCCGCAGCGTCTCGCGGGCCGCCGGCCGGCAGGGGATGACGTCGCGGCGGCGCTCACCGCCGTCGGGCTGGCCGACCGCGCCGGGCACCGGCCGAGCGAGCTGTCCGGCGGTGAGCAGCAGCGGGTCGCGCTCGCCCGGGCGCTGATCAGCCGGCCCGCGGTCGTGTTCGCCGACGAGCCGACCGGCGCCCTCGACAGCGCCACGTCCCGGCAGGTCCTCGCACTGCTGCGGGCCCTCGTCGACGAGCACGGGCAGACGGTCGTGATGGTGACGCACGACCCGGTCGCCGCGGCGTGGGCGGACCGGGTGGTCATCCTCGCCGACGGGCGGATCGTGGACGAGCTGGTCGGCAGCGGCGGGCGGGGCGGGATCACGGCCGAGACGGTCGCCGCACGGACCGCCGCCGTCGAAGCGGGTGCCGTGGGGCCGGCATGCTGACCCGGCGGCGAGCATCGCATTCAGTCGGCGGTGACGGGTGGCGTACGGCGGTGCCGCGGACCGTCCGGCGGTTCGCGGGCGCGTTCGTCGCCGTCGCCGTGGGCATCGCGCTGGTCACGGCGGCGACGTTGCTGTTCGCGTCGGGACGGCCGCAGGTCCCCGACCGTCTCGCGGCCGCCGGCGTGGTCGTCCGCAGCGTGGACGCCGTCGCGCCCGCCGACTCGTTCCCGCCGCCTGTGCCGTTGTCCTCGGACGCTGCCACGGCGCTCGCCGGGCGCCTCGCCGCTGTCCCTGGTGTCGCGGCCGCCATCCCCGACCGCACGTTCTACGTGCAGGCGATCGTCGACGGCCGGCCGTTTGCGGCCGACGGGCGGAGGCAGGACGCCCGCGAAGGACACGGTTGGGCGAGCGCCCAGCTCGGCGGGCTGCGTCTGACGGCGGGCACCGCCCCGCGCGGTCCCGGCGAGGTGGTCGTCGACCGGGCGCTGGGGCTGTCGCCCGGCGACCGGGTCACGTTGCTGACCGCTGCCGGGCCCACGTCGTACACGGTGAGCGGCACCGTCGACTCGCCCGGCTTCCACGTCACCGACGAGGTCGCCGCGGCCCTCGCGCCGGGCGTCGACACGATCGGCCTGATGCTGCGCCCCGGCGCCGACCCCACGGCCGTCGCCGCAGCGGCCCGCGAGGTCACCGGCACCGGCGCCCGGGTCCTGACCGGCGACGACCGGGGCGTGCTGGAGCCGCGCGACGACGCGCGCATGCGGTGGATCGGGATGCAGGTGCTGACCGCGGTGGCGGCGTTGTCCGGGTTCGTGACGGTGTTCGTGGTCGCGTCGACGTTCGCGTTCGCGGTGGCGCAGCGGCGGCGGGAGTTCGGGCTGCTGCGCGCCGTCGGCGCCACGCCACGCCAGATCCGGCGGACGGTGCAGGGCGAAGCGCTCGCCGTCGGCGCCGCCGGCTCTGTCGTCGGCATGCTCGTCGGTACCGCCGCCGCAACCCCACTGGGATGGGCGCTCGTCGACGCGGGGTTCGAGCCGGCGACGTTCCGGGTGCGGTTGGTGGCGTGGCCGTTCGTCGTGGCGCTCACGGCCGGGCCGGTCGTCGCGCTGGCCGGGGCGTGGTCGGCGGCGCGGCGGGCGGCCCGGGTGCGTCCGCTCGAGGCGTTGCGGGAGGCGGTGGTCGAGCAGCGGCCGATGGGGTGGGCGCGCTGGGTCACCGGCCTGCTGCTGGTCGCCGCCGGTGCCGCGCTCGGTGTGGGGACGGCGACGTCGGGCAGCGCGCAGCATTCGGCGACGTTCGCGCTGTACAGCATGATGGCCCTGGTCAGCGGTGTCACCGTCCTGGCGCCTGCGGTCGTCGGTCCTGTGGTGCGGCTGCTGCGTTCGCCGCTGCCGTCGCGGGGCGGTGCGATCGGCATGCTGGTCCGTGGCAGTGCGCTGACCGCGGCCCGGCGCACGGCGTCGACGGCGGCGCCGGTGCTGCTGACGGTTTCGTTCGCGGTGCTGGTGTCGGGCATGGTCCGCACGTCGACCGGGGCGTACGCGGCGGGGCGGTCCGCGCGGGTCGACGCCGGCTGGGTTGTCGCGCCGGACCGGGCGCCTGGTCTGTCCGACGCGGCCGTCGCGGCGGTGCCTGGTGCGGCGATCCTGCCGACGACGGTGTTCGTCCCGCCTGCCGAGGGCGGTGCTGGGCGGGCGCCGCGGACCGCGTTCGGGGTGGAGCCTGCGGCGTTCGCCACGGTAAACCGGCGTCTCGAGGTGGTGAGCGGCTCGCTCGCGGATCTGCGCGGGGACGACACGGTGGTCTTGACGGCATCTGTTGCCGCGGCGGCCTCGGCGACCGGATCCGGCACCACCGTTGGAACGGGCATGGCCGGTGCATCCGACGCTCCGGTGCCGTCCGGCGCCACGGTGCCGTCCGGTAGCGCGGTGCCGTCCGGTAGCGCGGTGCCGTCCGGTAGCGCGGTGCCGTCCGGTAGCGCGGTGCCGTCCGGTAGCGCGGTGCCGTCCGGTAGCGCGGTGCCGTCCGGTAGCGCGGTGCCGTCCGGTGGCGCGGTGCCGTCCGGTGGCGCGAAACCGTCTGATGGCGCGGGGGCGGCGGGTGGCGGGGCTGGGCGGGGTGGGGTTCCGGGGGAGTATCCGGTGATGTTCGCCGACGGGACGGTGGTGGCGTTGCGGGTGGTCGCGGTGATCTCCGATGCGTCCATCCCGGGAGACATGGTCCTGCCGCGGGCGGTGGCGCGGGCGCATGACCCGTCGGCGTTGACATCGGCGGTGTTTGTTCGGGACCGGGTCGAGGTGCCGGCGGGGTCTGGTGCGCGGGTCGTCGACGTGGGCACGTGGGCGGCGGAGCAGGACGGCGCCGAGGACCGGCTCGTTTGGATGTTCACGGTGTTGCTGATCGCGGTGTCTGCTGGGTATGGGGCCATCGCCGTTGCCAACACGCTGCTCATGGCGGCGGCTGGGCGGGCGGCGGACCTGCGGGCGGTGCGGTTGGCGGGGGCGACGCGTCGGCAGGTGCTGCGGCTGGTGACGGCGGAGTCGGCGCTCGTGGTGTTGATCGGGGCGGTGCTCGGGGGCGTGGTCGCGTTCGGTGCGTTGCTGAGCATCAGGGCGGGGTTGGCCGAGCAGGTGGGGGCGCCGGTGGAGCTGGTCGTGCCGTGGACGGTGGTGGGCGGGGTTGTCGGGCTGTGCCTGCTGCTGGCGGTCGCGGCGAGCGCTGTGCCGACGTTACGCACGCTGCGGAGTGGGCCGGTGCAGGAGCCGCTGTAGGGCCTGCGGAACGGTCACGCCAGCGGCGTCGCAGAGACGTCCGCCAGCGGCGTCGCAGAGACGTCCACGGATGGTGTCGCAGAGGTCCGTGGGTGGCGTCGCAGTAAGGTCCGCGTCCGGCAGCGAAGGAGGGGTGTCCGGCTGTGGCAGCGATTGCGGGCGTGACGAGCGCCGTGGCGGCCTTACGCGCGCTGCGGAGCGGCTCGGTGCAGGAGGCGATGCAGGGCCGGCAGGACGGGGGCGGCTGGCTCGCGGTGCGGGTCTGCGGCGTGCGCCGGCATCCGAGGTGATGTGTCATGCAGGCCTCTGGAGTGGCAGTGGCCGACGTCCGGCGGGGCGTGGTGACCAGCGAGGTGAAGGGAGGGCGTCGAGGTGGGACCGTTGCGAGGAGTTGGTGGGCAGCCTGGTCAGGCGACGTCCATGACCCTGGTGGTGGCGGTGGCGAGGCCTTCCGGGCTGAGGACCTCGACCTGGTCGGCGAGGAACACCTCGACCTGGCCGAGCCGGTCGCGGACCTCGACGAGGGGGACGCCTCGGTCGATGCCCAGCTTGAAGCGTTCGGTGGTGGTGGGCATGCGGCAGGTGAGCCGGCTGCCGCGGCCCATCACCACGATGCGGCGGGCGGGGCGTTCGCGGACGATCGAGGCGGCGCCGCGGCGGGAGGTGACAAGGCCCTCCTCGCGCAGGATGGCGAGGGCGCGGCGGACGGTGGTGAGACTGACCGCGTACCGGTCGCAGAGCTCGCGTTCAGTGGGCAACGGCTGCCCGGAGGGATGGATGCCGCGGGTGATGTCGTCGCGGAGGAGGTCGGCGATCTGGTGGTACATGGCCGGGACGTGTCGCTGCACATTCACGGTGTTCACCCTATCACGATGTAGCCATAAGGCTATGTCTCGGGAACGGATAGACTTCCGCGCCGTGAACGTATCCGCCGCACCGATCGACGTGGCCGTCTCGCTCATGCATGAAGGGCGGTTCGTCGAGGCCGAGGAAGTGATGGTGCGCGAGCTGCGGGCGGTCACCGTCCGGCACGGGCACGGCAGTGCCGCGTGGGCGTCGGCGCAGTGCGACCTGGGCAACATCCTGCTCAACTGCGACCAGCCCGACCGGGCCATCGCCTGCTACCGGGCGGCGATCGCGGTGCCTGCCGTGGACCGCAAGGAGCATCTCACGTACCGGCTGAACCTCGGCCTCGCGCTGCGCATGACCGGCAGGCTCGAGGACGCCGAGGCCGAGCTGCGCCGTGGGGCTGAGGGGCGGCAGGCGTTCTACGGCCGGGACCACGCCGGGTACGCGTTCGGCCTCGAACCCCTGGCGGACGTGCTGCTGCAGCGCGGCAACGTCGGGCAGGCGCGGGACGTGATCGAGGAGGCGGTGCGCAACCTGTGGAGCAACGGGCACGACCAGGTCGCGTCGGCGCTCGCGCTGCGCGCGGAGGTCGTGCACGCCGGCGGGACCGGCGAGCCGCTGTTCGCGGGGCTGGACCAGCTGCCCGACGGGGTCGTCGAGGCCATGGCGTCGGCGGTACTGCTGCGGCAGGGGCTCGCCGAGCCGGCCGCGCACCGGGCCGTCATCGCCGTGCTCGCCACCGCGGTGGAGGCCAGGCTCGGCCCGGACCATCCCGTGACGCTCAACGTCCTCACCGCGCTCGCGAACACCGGCCGCGACCTGGGCGATCCGGCCGGGCGGGTGGACGCGATCCGCAGGGTCCTCGCCTCCCACGACCGGCAGGGGCGCGCCGAGGACGCTCTCACGGCGGAGCTCGGCCTCGCCCTCGCGTACGGCGACGCCGGCGACCGGGACGGTGCGCTGCGCACGTACGAGGCGGCGCACCGGCGGGCGCTGCGGATCGACCGGCCGGAGCTGACCAGTCTGGTGCTGCGCAACTGGGGGCTGGCGCTGCGCGACGCGGGCCGGACGGCGGAGGCGGAGCGGTGCCTCACCGACGCGGTGACCCATGCGCAGCGCGGCGCGGACTTCGAGATCCTCGGCCGGGCCGGGGTCGCCCTCGGGATCTTCCTGCAGCACCAGGAGCGGCTGGCGCAGGCACGGACCGCGTTGGAGCAGGGGCTCGCCGCGCTGCCGGACGCGCATCCGGACGCGATCGCCGGGCGGAGTCACCTCGGCGCGGTCCTGCAGGGCCGGACCTGCGGGTGCGGGGATGTGGCGGGCGCGGTCGAGGAGGCGTTCCGCGAGTTCGTGGTGCGCCGGTTGCCGCAGGATCTGCTGGAGCGGTTCGAGGCGAGGATCGTCGACGGGGACTTCAAGATCGAGGTGCACCTGCGCCGGGAGCCGACCGAGGAGGAGTTGCAGCGGCTCAACGGCGTGGTGCAGTCGGCGCTCGCGGAGTTCCGGCACCGGGTCCAGGATCAGGGGTAGTGATCGACGTCGTTTCCTTGCCAGCGTGTGTACCGGATGACCGCGTCGATGCCAGCGCCGTCGAGCAAGGGTGGCGCCGGCGGCGCGGTCGGCAGGGCGGCGCGGTCGGATCGCTGACGGGCAGGGACGGCGGGGTGCAGGATGCGGACGGCACCGGCGGGATCCTTCGGTTCCTGGACCGGCGCGGCTCGACGCCCTCGGCTCGGGCGCGGGCGGGGGCGGGGGGCATGCCAACCGGAACCGGCGGTCGGGCGGCGCGTCCAACCGGAGCGAGCGGCCGGGCGGCCGGGCGGGCGGGCCACCAGAGCGGGCGGCGGGACGGGGCATGCAACCGAAACGAGGGGTGGGGCGCACCTAGGGGCTAGGGAGGTGCGATGCCGAGCGGAGAGAGCGAAGAGCAGCGCCAGTTCCGGGAGTACTTCACGGCCCGGCGGGATGTGGTGCGCAGGACGGCGTACCTGTTGTGTGGGGACTGGCACTGGGCTGATGACCTGACGCAGACGGCGTTCATGCGGCTGGCGGTGGGCTGGCGGAAGGTGCGCGACCGGGAGGCGCTCGACGGGTTCGTGCGGACGTGTCTGGTGCGCGCGTACCTGGCGGACGTGCGGCGGGTCTGGCGGCGGCGGGAGCGCAGTGTCGCGGAGCCGCCGGACGTGGCGGGGGCGGCCGGCGCGGCGGAGGGCAGCCCGGGCCGGATCGCGTTCGCGGCCGCGCTGCGGCAGCTGCCGCCGCGGCAGCGGGCGGTGCTGGTGTGCCGGTACTACCAGGACCTCGACGTCGCCGCGACCGCGGCGGTGCTCGGGTGCGCACAGGGGACGGTGAAGAGCCAGGCCGCGCGCGGGCTGGCGAAGCTGCGGGAGCTGCTCGAGGCCGACGGTGAGCTCGCGTTGACGGAGGGGCTGCGATGAACCAGATCCGGGAACGGTTCGACGAGGCCGCCGGTGAGGCGCCGCCGAGCAGGTTGTCCGCCGACGCGGTGTACGAGCGGGCGTTCCAGCGCAGGCGCCGGCGGGCCGCGGGGTGGACGGCGGTCGCGGCGGCGGTGGCCACCACCGCGGTCGTCGCCGCGGCGACGCTCACGCCGTCAGGGGGGCAGCCCGCGGACCCGCCGACGCAGACCGCCGACGGGTGGCCGACGGGCACCCGCGACGGGTCCATCGTGTCGATCGCCGCCGCCGACGCCGAGCACCTGTACGCGAAGGTGAACGCGTGCGGTGAAGGGGCGCGGTGCACGGTGAACCTGGTGGGATCCGACGACGGCGGCAAGACGTGGACGGTGCGGTCGGAGGACGTCGCCGGTGACGTGTCCGCGCCGTCGCCGGGGGTGCTGGCGCAGACCGTCGAGCAGCAGAACACCGACCCGGCGGGCCCGCAGCTGCTGCACATCCCGATGGTGAGCCGGGACGGCGGCCGGAGCTGGCGGGTCGTGGAGACGGTCGCCGGGAAGGTGCCGAAGGTGCCGGCGGGTGGCTGGATCATCTGCGCGCCGCCGACGAGGCCCGCCGACCTGTGCACGATGCTCGCCGTCGACCCCGTCACCGCCCGCGCGACGCTGCTGGCGAACCCGCCGGACATCGACGTCCACGACACCGTCGCGGTGCCGGCGGCGGGCGGGTTGTGGGTCAGCGGGTGGGAGCGCGGCGGCGAGCACCGGCCCGCGGTGTCCGTCAGCCACGACGGCGGCGTCACGTGGGCGACGTCCGTGTTCGGCCGAGGCGACGCCGATTTCCCGGCGCCGGAGATGTACGTGTACCCGGCCGTGGACAGCGTCGACGGCGTCACCGGGTACACGGTCATCACCCAGCCGGACCCGGCGGACACGACCGGCGTGGGCCCGACGTCGGCGGCGACCGCGGGGGTCAGGACGCTGGTCTACCGGACCGGCGACGGGGGCCGCACCTGGCAGCGCGTGCACCCCGGACAGACGTTGCCGCGGGCGGCGTACCAGGAGGGCGACGCCTATGTCGCGGCCGGCGGCACCCACGTGGTGCTGACCCGGATGGACCCGCCGCAGGAGTGGTACGCCAGCACCGACGGCGGGCAGACGTACCGCCCGGCGAAGCAGCCGGGTCTCGGCACCGCGCTGCTGCACACCGCCGGTGAGCGGGTCCTCGCCGCCGGCCCCGGCGCCTACTACGCGTTCGACGCCGACGCGCTGTACCGCTCCAGCAACGGCCTGCAGTGGACGAGGACGGTGGTGAAGGTGACGGGGTGATGCCGGAGAATGAGGGCCGTGCGGATCGAGGACGTGACCCCGGAGACGCTGCGGCCGGTGCGCCGCTCGATGCTGGTGCAGCGCTGGCACGACCTCGCGTTCCTGCACTGGGCGGTGCCGCCGGAGACCGTCGCGCCGTTCCTGCCCGCGGGCACGGTCCCTGACACGCTCGACGGGGTGTCGTTCGTGGGGCTGATCGGCTTCCGGATGGTGCGGCTCGGCCTGTTCAGCGGGCCGGGCCTGCCCTATCTCGGCACGTTCTGCGAGACGAACGTGCGGCTGTACAGCGTCGACGGCGCCGGCCGGCGCGCCGTGGTGTTCCTGTCGCTGGACGCGGCGCGCCTGCTGCCGGTGCTGACCGCTCAGGTGTCGCTGCGGCTGCCGTACAAGTGGGCGAGGATGCGGCTGGTGAAGGACGGCGACGTCGTGCGGTACACCAGCCGCCGCCGCTGGCCGGGTCCCCGCCCCGCGGTGAACGGTATGGCGGTGCGGGTCGGCGCGCCGGTCGCCGAGCCGTCGCCCCTGGAGCACTTCGTCACGGCCCGCTGGGGGCTGCACACCCGCGCGTTCGGCCGCACGCTGCACCTGCCGAACGAGCATCCGCGGTGGCCGCTGCACCGCGCGGACCTGCTCGACCTCGACGACACCCTGGTGACCGCGGCGGGCCTGCCGGCGCCGGCCGGGCCGCCGGTGAGCGTGCTCTACTCCCCCGGCGTCCCGGTCCGCTTCGGCACCCCGAACGTCGCCGCCCGCTGAACAACGCGGCCCGCCACGGGGGCGGCCCGCCAGAGCCACAGAGGTGGCTACAGGGTGACGACGATGCCGATGCTCACCCGCGGGCGGCGCAGCAGCCGGTTGAACCAGTTGCCGATCCGCGAGGAGATGTACCGGCGGCCGATCGCCCGGCGGATGCGGTCGACCCCGTCGGGGTCCTCGACGAGCCGGGCGGTGCCCTCGAACGACGGCGCGCCGTCCGGGACCCGGCCGCGGATGTCGCTGGGCGCGACCACGACCCGGCCGCTGTTGCGCAGCCGCTTCACCTTCCCCGACCCGGGCTCGGTGAGGATCAGCACCTCGTCGCCGTCGACGACGTGCCACACGGCGGTGGAGACGGGCGTGCCGTCCTTGCGGAACGTGGTGAGGGCGACCTGCTTGCGCCGGCCCAGGATGTCCGTGCGACTGCTCATCACCCAACGGTAGGCCGCAGCCACGGCTCCACCCGCAGCAGGTCGAACCCGATGGCGTTGAGCTGCTCGTACAGCCGCGGGGTGAGCATCATGAGCTCGACGGTGAACACGTCGTCGCCGCCGACGGACCAGATGCCGCTGGCCGGGTCGGACATCAGCGGGTCGAGGCCGGCGCTGACCTGCTCCCGCAGCTGCTCCTGCCGGGCGAGGCTGGGCCGGCCGGGCGCCGCGACCACGCACAGGTTGCCGTCGAACAGCTCCCGCAGCCGCTGCTCCTCGCCCGCGGTGTCGCCTGCGACGACCTCGACGACCGTGACCTCGGTCGGCTGCGGGCCGGTGGTGGCCCCGGTCGGCGGCCCGTCCGGGTAGGCGATCCGCAGCGGCCGGAACCGGTCGGGGTGCTGATCGTAGATGTACTGGTGCATCGCGTTGTTGTCGGCGCCGCCGCCGGGTTTCCAGCCGCCCTTCGGCGCCCCGCACGGCACGGTGTCGTCGAAGCCCACCGGCGCCGGCGGCTTCGGCGGCCCCTGCTCGGTGACGTGCAGCTGACCGTCGCGCCAGGTGCCGCGCAGCCTGGCCTGGCCGGTGGTGACGCCCGCCACGACGCCCGCGCCGGTGAGCTTCGCGGGGTCGACGCCGGTGACGTCGACGCCGAGCGAGCACGTCGGCGGCTCGTTGCCGGGGCGGCCGATCGCGGGGACCGGGGCGGGCGCGCAGAGCCGGGCCGGTTTCCCCGGCGCGACCAGCACCTGCCCGCTGGCCTCGACGAGGTCGCCGTCGTCGACGACGAGCGTCCTGGGGTCGGCGGCGGCCCGCGCCGACGGCGGCGGCGGCTCGCCGGGTGCGGCCGGTGACCGGTTGACCACCAGTACGGCGGCGACCAGGGCCACCAGGGTGCCGGCTCCCGCCGCGGCAACGACCGCCCACCGGCGGCCTCCATCGATGCTCATGCTGCTGAGACGCTCCCGCGACCGATCCGGTTCCGTGGTTCCGTGGTTCCGTGCGGATGGGCGGGGCCGGGAAGCGGGCGCGCTGCAGGGTTCGTTTCCGGCGAACCGGAGTACGAGAAAGAAGGAAGCACGCCATGGAGCCGGCCCCGCACGCCGACAGTACCGCGTCGCGGCACCCGGGGTGCGGGCACCGCGACGCGGAATCATCCTGCTATGTCGACCGTGATCCTCGACGGTGGCGGGGCGGCCGGCGTCTGGGCGTGCCGGCTCGGCCACCACAGCCGCGGCCCGACGTCGATGGCGAGCGCCGGCACCAGCAGCGTCCGCACGACGAACGTGTCCAGCAGCACGCCGAGGGCGACGATCAGGCCCATCTGCACCGCCGCGACGAACGGCAGCAGCACCAGCACACCGAACGTCCCGGCCAGGACCAGACCGGCGCTGGTGATGACGCCGCCGGTGGCGGTGAGGGCGGTGAGCATGCCGTCGCGGTTGCCGCGCACCGCGACCTCCTCCCGCGCCCTGGTCATCAGGAAGATCGTGTAGTCGACGCCGAGGGTGGTGAGGAACAGCCACGCGTACAGCGGCATGCCGTGCACGATGTTCGGGTGGCCCAGCGCCTGGAAGACCAGCCCGCACAGGCCCATCGCCGCGACGTAGGACAGCGCCACGCTCGCCGCCAGCAGCAGCGGCGCGACGAGCGCCCGCAGCAGCAGGATCAGCACGATCAGCACCACGCCGAGGATCAGCGGCACGACGACGAGGTTGTCGCGCTCCGACGCCCTGGCGACGTCCACGGCGGTCGCGGTCTCCCCGCCGACGACGGCGTCCGCGCCCGGCACCGCGTGCACGGCCGCCCGCAGCCGGTCGACGGTCGCCCGGGCGGCGGCGGAGTCCGGCGGGTCGGTGAGCGTCGCCGCGATCGACACCCAGCGGCCGTCCGCGGACCGGCCGGTCGCCGTCGCGTCCGCCACCCCGCCGGTCGCCTTCGCCGCCGCGACGACCGCGTCGACCGTCGACGCGTCCGCCAGGACGAGCGCCGGCGACGACACGCCACCCGCGAAGTGCCTGTCGATGAGGTGCTGGCCGGCGACGGAGCCGACCTCCGTGGTGTACATCTGGGAGGTGCTCTGCCCGAGCCGCAGCCCGTACACGCCGAGCCCCAGCAGCACGAGGACCGCCGCCGTGACCGTCCACAGCAGCCGCGGCCGCCGCCCCACGAGGTCCCCGGCGCGGTGCCAGAACCCGCGTCTGGTCGTGACGGCCGCGCCGTAGCGGGGCACGAACGGCCAGAACAGCCACCGGCCGAGCAGCACCAGCATGGCCGGCAGCAGCGTCGTCATCACCGCGAACGACACGATGATGCCCGTCGCGGCGATCGGGGCGAAGCTGTGCATGTCGTTCATCCGCGCCGCGAGCAGGCACAGCACGCCGAGGGACACGGTGGCGGCGGAGGCGAGGATCGCGGGGAACGACCGGCGCACCGCGACCGCCATCGCCGCCGTGCGGTCCGGGTGCAGGTGCAGCTCCTCCCGGTACCGGGCGATGAGCAGCAACGCGTAGTCGGTGCCAGCGCCGAAGACGAGGACCGTCATCATCGTCGTCAGGTCGGCGGTGACCGTCACGTCCAGGTGCTCCGCCATCAGGTAGACGAGCGCGGAGGACAGCTGGCTGGCCGCGACCGCCGCGACGAGCGGGACGATCCACAGCACCGGGCTGCGGTACGTGAGCAGCAGCAGCACCGCGACGATGCCGGCGGCGGCGAGGAACAGGGTGGTGTCGGCGCCCTGACCGGCGTCGTCGAGGTCCGACAGCGCCCCCGCGGACCCGGTGACCTCCGCGCGCAGCCCGGCGGGCGAGTCGGTGAGCGCCGCCTTCACCTGCTTGACGACGTCCTTGTCCTGGACCGGGAACGACAGCAGCAGCGCCTGCCCGTCGCCGCTCGCGGTGATCGCACCGATCTGCTGGCCGGTCGTCCTCCCGAACTCCTGCCGGTCGGCGTCCACCGCGGACCGGTCGGCGTCGGTGATGCCGCTGTCGCGGACGTACACGACGACCGCGACCGGGGTGTCGCTGCCCGGGAACGCCTCCCGCGCCCGCAGCAGCGCCTGGGTCGCCTCGGCGTTCTGCGGCAGCAGGGCCGCCGGGTCGGTGGTGGTGACGTCGCCGATCTTCCCGGCGAGGGGCAGCAGCAGGAACCCGGCGACGAGCCACAGGCCGAGGACCGCGACCGCGCGCCTCATTCAACGGTCCGCAGGATCTTCTCGATCGACGCGGTGCGGGTGCGCAGGTCCGCCACGTCGGTCGCGATCCGGTTCTGGGCGTCCATCGAGTTCTCCGCCAGCTGCTCGTAGCGGCGCACCAGCTGCCGCAGGTCCTCCTGCTGGTGCCCGGCGACCTTCAGCTTCCGGTACTCCAGCCAGCTGGCGAGGCTGAACCCGAACAGGAACAGCAGGGCCACCAGCAGGCCGAGAAACGCGGTGATCTCCGGCCAGGTGATTTCTTCCGCGCTCAGGTACATCAGGACCGCTCCTTGGGGTCGGTGAGGGTTTCGGCCGCCGCGGCGAGGGTCGCGGCGTTCAGGTGCAGGTCGAAGTCCGCGACCTCGTAGTACTTCATCGCCTTGCCGTCCTCGGAGAGCTCCAGGCTGCCGACGATCAGGCCGGCCGCCTCCAGCCGTTGGAGGTGCATGTGCAGCAGGGGCCGGCTGACGCCGATCTCCCGGGCGAGTCGGCTCACGTAGTCACGGCCGCCGGCAAGCTTCGCGACGATGCGCAGTCGCAGCGGGTTGGACAGGGCCGCCAGCATCTCGACCAGGTCGTCGCCGGTGGGCGAGCTCGCCGTCATGATGCTCCTTCACGTGTAAGAACTTCCTTACACATGAAACGCTAACACCTTGACGCTCGTGGGCACCTCAGGGTTTCTCCCCGACCCGCCCAGGGTTCTCAGGCGGTCAGGGCGGCTTCGGTCAGGACGAGCGCCATCGCGGTCTCGGCGGCGCCGATCGCCGGGCCCTGCGATCCGAGCGCGGCGGGGACGACCGGCGGCAGGGCGTCGCGGCGCCAGGCCATCACGCCCTCGGCGGTGCCGGCGTGCAGGGCCGGGCCGGCGACGTCGAGCAGGTCCACGCCGAGACCGCCGAGGGTGACGACGGCCGGGTCGACGGCGTTGATCAGGGCGCCGACACCCCGCCCGAGGGCCGCGGCGACGGCCCGGCACGCGGCGGCCGCCGCGGGGTCACCGTTGCGGGCCGCGGCGATGGTCCGCTCGGCGAACGCCCGCGGGTCGGCCGGCGCGCGGCAGCCCAGGTGGCGGGCCATGGCACGGCCGTCGACCTCGAGGTCCCAGCAGCCGCCGGCACCGCACGGGCAGCGGCGGGACGGATCGCCGAACGGCAGGTGGCCGAACTCGCCGCCCGCGCCCGCCGCGCCGAGCACCGGGCGGCCGTCGACGATGAGCACACCACCGACGCCGACCTCGACCGTCAGGTGCAGGGCCACGCCGACGCCCTGCGCGGCGCCGCGCAGCGCCTCGGCGACCCCGGCGAGGGAGGCGTCGTTGCCGACCGCGAGCGGCAGGGACGTCAGTACGCCCAGGTCGACGCCGCGCCAGCGCAGGTTCGTCGCCTCGACCAGGGTCCGGCCGTGGACGGTGCCGGGGATCGCGACGCCGACCGCCCGCAGCCGGGGGCCGTGCAGCGCGGCGAGCGCGTCCCGTACCAGCGGAAGGACGGCGGAAGCGGGCTGGCCGAGGAGCCGGTGGACGGGCGCGGCCGCGAGCGCCCCACCGATCGCCGCGGTCGTCACCGTCCAGGTCGAGTGGGTGATGTCGACGACGGCGACGAGCGGCCCGTCGGGGTGCGGGACCAGCACCGCCGTCGGACGGCCGCGGCCGCCGGTCTGCGGGGCGGGCGCCTCCGCGAGCAGCCGCGCCGCCCGCAGCCGGCCCATGATGCCGGCCGCCGAGCCACTGCTCAGCCCCAGCCGCGCCGCCGCCTCGGCCCGCGTGATCCCCGGCGTCCGGTGCGCGCACCGCAGCATCGCGAGCGCCCCCTGCGCCCGCAGCGTCTCCGCCCGATGGTCCATGGGTGCCGATCCTGCCCGTCATACATTATGCTCGCGGGACGAGTTTAAAGGAGGCGCCATGTCGGTGCTCGGCGTGCTCGCCGGAATCCTCACCACCGGATGCTGGCTGCCACAGCTCGCCCGGTCATGGCGGACCAGGTCCGTCGGCGACATCTCGTGGTTCTACCTGCTGGCCCTCGCCTCCGGGGTCGCGCTCTGGGTGGCGTACGGCGCATCCCAGGGCGACCTGCCGATCGTCCTCACCAACGCGGCGACGGGCACGGCACTGGTGACCCTTTCCGTCATGAAACTCCGGTACCGACAGGAGGACACCGCATGAAAGCAGTCCTGCTCGACATGGACGGCACACTCGTCGACTCCGACAGCGCCGTCGAACGCGCCTGGCACCAATGGGCGGCCGAACACGCCGTCCCCGTCGACGTCCTCACCCCGATCCTGCACGGCAACCCCGCCGCGACCACGATCCGCGTCGTGCGCCCCGACCTCGACGACACCGCCGTCACGGCCGCCGCCCAGCGCAACCTGGAGCTGCAGTACGACGACCTCGCCGACGTCACCGCCACCCCCGGCGCCGCACGGCTGCTACGGACCCTCGACGAGCTCGGCGTGCCGTGGGCGGTCGTGACCAGCGCCGACCGGCGGCTCGCCACCGCCCGCCTGCACGCCGCGGGCCTGCCCGTCCGACACCTCGTCACCGTCGAGGACACCCCCCGCGGCAAGCCCGACCCGGCCCCCTACCTGGCGGGCGCCACCCTGCTCCACGCCGACCCGCGGGACTGCCTCGTCGTCGAGGACTCCCAGCCCGGCATCGACGCCGGCCGGGCCGCCGGCATGCGCGTCGCGGCACTGCGCGGCCTGCCCGGCGACCTGCGCATCCGCGACCTCGACGAGCTCGCGGACACGTTCACGGCTTGAACAGCACCTTGACCGTGCCGTCCTTCTTCGCCTGGAACTTCTCGTACGCCACCGGCGCCGCGTCCAGCGGCACCCGGTGCGTCGCGAACGTGTCCACCCCCAGCGGGTCCCCGTCACCCGTCAGCAACGGCAGGATCGCCGGCACCCAGCGCTTCACGTTCGCCTGACCCATCCGCAGCTGGATCTGCTTGTCGAACAGCACCATCATCGGCAGCGGATCCGCGGTACCGCCGTACACGCCGGACAGTGAGATCGTCCCGCCGCGACGCACCGCGTCGATCGCGAGGTGCAGCGCCGCCAACCGGTCCACGCCGGTCTTCTCGATCAGCTTCTGCGCCGCCACGTCAGGCAGGAACCCGACGATCGTCTGCGCCAGCTTCCCCACCGGCGACCCGTGCGCCTCCATACCGACCGCGTCCACGACCGAGTCCGCGCCCCGACCGCCGGTCAGGTCCCGGACCACGTCGGCGACGTCGTCGACCTGCGTCAGGTCGATCACCTCCACTCCGTTCGCCCGGGCCCGCTCCAACCGCTCCGGGACCAGGTCCACACCGATGACCCGCAGCCCCCGGTGCATCGCCACCCGTGCCGCCATGTCCCCGATCGGCCCCAACCCCAGCACGGCGAGGGTCCCGTTCGCCGGGACGGCCGCGTACTCGACCGCCTGCCACGCCGTCGGCAACACGTCCGACAGATACACGAACCGGTCGTCCGCCGGCCCCTCCGGCACCTTGATCGGCCCGAACTGCGCCTGCGGCACCCGCAGGAACTCCGCCTGAGCGCCCGGCACCTGCCCGTACAGCTTCGTGAACCCGAACAGCGCCGCACCCTTGCCCGCCGACCGCACCTGCGTCGTCTCGCACTGCGTCATGAGCCCCTGCGCGCACATGAGGCAGTGCCCGCACGCGATGTTGAACGGGATCACGACCCGGTCACCCTGTTTCAGGTGCGCGATGTCCGCACCGACCTCCTCGACGACCCCCATCGGCTCGTGCCCGAGGATGTCGCCCTCACTCATGAACGGCCCCAGCACCTCGTACAGATGCAGGTCCGAGCCGCACAGCCCGCTGGACGTGAGCCGGATGACGATGTCGTTCGGCTCCTGGATCACCGGGTCCGGGACCGTCTCCACCCGGACGTCCCGCCTACCGTGCCACACCACAGCCTTCACGGCCCCTCCTCCGTCACGCTCCCCCCTCCCCGCTACCCGCCCCCAGCCCCTGGAAACGAACCAGGCCACCCGCTGACCCGCCCGCCCCCGTGGGAAGCCCGGCGCAGGTCGCGCGGGATTGAGCACCATCGCTAACAAACCCGGCGGGGGAAACCGGGTTCTGGCAAATCTTGACGGAACGTTGATCAGCCAGTATGAATGCATCGAGAGCGCTCTCCCGTCCTCACCGCCACGAACGGGAGACCACCCATGTCCCGATCACGCACGGTCCGAATGCTCGCCGGTGCGGGCGCAGCCCTGCTGGGCAGCGTCTTCGTCGCGCTCGCGCAGGCACCACCGGCCAACGCCGCCGACCTCAACCTGACCCAATACGTCAACCCGCTGATCGGCACCGACGACAGCAACTCCCCCAACCCTGTCGGCGGCGGCGCCGGCGGCTCCACGTTCCCCGGCGCCACCGTGCCCTTCGGCATGACCCAGTTCAGCCCCGACACCCCAACCGCGTCCCCGTCCGGATACCGCGACAAGGACCGCACCATCGAGGAGTTCAGCCTCACCCACTTCAACGGCGCCGGCTGCGCCAACAACGAGGACCTCGGCCTGCTGCCCGTCACCGGCGCCCTCGGCTCCTCCCCCGGCACCGCCTGGACCAGCTACGCCTCCGCGTACACGAAAACCAACGAAAGCGCGTCCGCCGGCTACTACAAGAACCGCCTCGACAAGTACGGCGTCGACGCCGAACTGTCCGCCACCACCCGCACCGGCGCGCTGCGCCTCACCTACCCCAACACCACCACCGCACGGCTGCTCATCAACACCAGCCGGTCCGCCACCGGCAACCGCAGCGGCACCGTGAACATCTCCGGCAGCAACGTCACCGGCAGCGTCACCGCCGGCGGGTTCTGCGGATCCAGCAAGACCTACCAGATCTACTACTCGATCCGCTTCGACCGGGCCCCGTCCTCCGTCGGCACCTGGAACGGCGGCACCATCAGCAACGGATCCACCAGCACCAGCGGCGTCAACACCGGCGCGATCATCACCTGGGACACCAGCAGCAACCGGACCGTCAACGCCACCGTCGCGCTGTCGTTCGTGAGCACCGCCAACGCCACCGCCAACCTCAACGCCGAAACCGGCGCGTTCGACACCATCCGCAGCAACGCCGACGCCGCCTGGAACACCGCCCTCAACCGCGTCCAGGCCACCGGCGGCAGCGCCACCGAACTGCAGAAGTTCTACACCGCGCTGTACCACGTGATGGTCAACCCCAACATCGCCAGCGACGTCAACGGCCAGTACCGCGGCTTCGACAACGCCGTGCACACCGCCAGCCACCCCGTCTACCAGAACTACTCCGGCTGGGACATCTACCGCTCGTGGGCCGCGCTCATCGCGTTCATCGCCCCCGACGTCGCCAGCGACATCATGAAGTCCATGGTCCTCGACGGCCAGCAGGGCGGCCTGCTGCCCAAGTGGTCGCAGCAGACCAACGAGGACTTCGTCATGACCGGCGACCCCGGCCCGATCATCGTGTCCAGCGCGTACGCGTTCGGCGCCCGCGCCTTCGACACCGCCGCCGCGCTCCAGCTGATGAAGAACGCCATCGCCGGCGGCACCATGCAGGGCTCCCCGATCCGCGGCCGCCAGTCGGAGTACGCGTCGAAGACGTACATCCCCGGCGCACCGTCGGACTCCATGGAGTACTCGGCCTCGGACTTCGCCGTCGCCCAGTTCGCCAAGGCCACCGGCGACACCGCCACCTACAACTCGGCGATGACCCGCGCCCAGTACTGGCGCAACACGTTCAACACCGAATCCGGGTACATCCACCCGCGCAACAGCGACGGCACCTGGCCGTGGCCGCTCAACCCCGCCCAGGAAAGCCCCTTCACCGAGGGCAACGCCGCCCAGTACACCTGGATGGTCCCCTACAACCTCGGCGGCGTCATCAACCTCATGGGCGGACCCACCACCGCGGTGCAGCGCCTCGACCACCACTTCACCGAGCTCAACGGCGGGCTCTCCCGGCCGTACTTCTACATCGGCAACGAACCCGAGCACAACGTGCCGTGGGCGTACAACTTCGCGCAGCGGCCCGGCAAGACCGCCACCGCCGTCCGCCGCGTCATGACCGAGTCCTTCACCACCGGCGCCGGCGGCCTGCCCGGCAACGACGACCTCGGCGCCACCTCCGCCTGGTACGTCTGGTCCGCGATGGGCATGTACCCGGTCACCCCCGGCGCCGACACCCTCGCCATCCACGGCCCCACGTTCCCGTCGGTGCTCATCCAGCGCTCCGCCGGCAACATCCAGATCAACGGCGGCAGCTCCACCAACGCCTACGTGCAGAGCCTCACCCGCGACGGCGCCGCCGTGTCCAACAACTACCTGCGCTACCCCGACCTCGCCGCCGGCGGCACCCTCCAGTACACGATGGGCGGCAGCGAGTCCAGCTGGGGCACCGGCGCCGGCAACGTCCCGCCGTCCTTCACCGACGGCGCCACCCAACCGCCGACCCCGGCCAACCTCGGCACCAACCTGGCCCTGAACAAGGCCGCCACCGGCTCCGCCGCCTGCGCCGCCGCCGAGTCCGCGGCCAAGGCCGTCGACGGCAGCCTGCAGAACAACAGCAAGTTCTGCACCAGCACCGCCCCGCGCTTCCTGCAGGTCGACCTCGGCTCCAACCAGACCGTCAGCACCTTCGTGCTCAAGCACGCGGGCCTCGGCGGCGAGTCGACCGGCTGGAACACCGGCGCGTACACCATCTCCACCTCCACCGACGGCACCACCTGGACCCAGGTCGTGTCCACCACCGGCAACCGCTCCAGCCGCACCCAGCACTCGATCACGGCACGGACCGCCCGCTACGTGAAGGTCGACATCGGCACCCCCGCCAACGACGGCAACACCGCGGCGCGTCTCTACGAGTTCGAGGTGTACGGCGGCGGCACCCCGTCCGGCAACCTCGCCATCGGCAGGCCGGCCACCGCCGACTCGTCCTGCGGCACCACCGAAGGCCCCGAGAAGGCGGTCAACGGCAGCGTCTCCGGCGGCAACTCCGACAAGTGGTGCTCGCTCGGCACGACCAAGTTCCTCCAGGTCGACCTCGGCAGCACCGTCCACATCGGATCGCTGGTCGTCCGCCACGCCGGCGCCGGCGGTGAGGACGCGGCCTGGAACACCCGCGACTACGACCTGGTGACCTCCACCGACGGCTCCACCTGGACCACCGCCGCACAGGTCCGCGGCAACACCGCCAACGTCACCACCACCACGACCAACGTCAACGCCCGCTACATCCGCATGAACATCATCACCCCGACCCAGAACACGAACACGGCCGCACGCGTCTACGAGTTCGAGGCGTACAGCTGACCCTGTGACCACGGCGAGGACCCGGGCTGGACGATGGCCCGGGTCCTCGCCGTTGTCGTTTCCTGGGGCCGGGGTCACATCCCGTAAGCCATCCTAGGACACTAGTTCACCGTCCCAGCCAGGCAAAACGTCCGCCGGGACGACGGGGAGATGCGAAGATCGACATGAGCCCGACCGCGGAGGAGCACCGGCGTGAGCAAGCCGTCACGGACGGACGACGAGCCGCAGCGCCTCGCCGCGCTCGCCGAGACAGGGATCCTCGACACCCGGGCGGAGGCGGACTTCGACGACATCGCCGCGCTCGCCGCCGACATCTGCGACACGCCGATCGCGATGGTGTCGATGGTCGACGCCGACCGGCAGTGGTTCAAGGCCCGCGTCGGGTGGGAGCTCGAGGAGGGCGCCCGGGAGGACTCCTTCTGCACCCACGTCGTGCGCGACCGCCAGCTGCTGGAGATCGACGACACGGTCACCGACCCGCGCTTCGCCGGCAACCCGGCCAACGCCGAGCACGGCGTGCGCTTCTACGCGGGCGCCCCGATGCTGCTGCAGGACGGCCACGCCACCGGCACCGTGTGCGTCATGGACCGGCGGCCCCGGCAGCTGACCCTGCAGCAGCGCCGCGCCCTGCGCTCCCTGGCGCGCCACGCCGCCGCGCATCTGGAGCTGCGGCGGTACGCCCGCACCATCGGCGACACCGCGGACCGGCTCCGCGAGCTGGACCGGCTCAAGGACTCGTTCCTGGCCAGCGTCAGCCACGAGCTGCGCACCCCGCTGTCGTCGGTGCGCGGCTACATCGAGGTGCTGCTCGACGAGGACGAGGCGACCAACGACCCGGAGACCGTGCGCCGCTTCCTGGCCGTCATGCAGCGCAACGCCGACCGCCTGCTGCGCCTCATCGACGACCTGCTGCTGGTCGCCCGCCTGCACGAGACGGGGCTGCAGCTGGACATGGTGGAGATCGACCTGGCCGAGCTCGCCTACCAGGCGAGCCTCACCTCCCGCCCGATCGCCGAGCACAAGCGGCTCAGCCTCACCGCCCGCACCGACCACCCGGTGCCGACCACCGGCGACCCCGAACGCCTCGCCCAGGCGCTCAACCACCTGCTCTTCAACGCCGTCAAGTTCACGCCCGCGGGCGGGCACGTCACCATCGCCACGACCGCCGAGCCGCAGCCGACGCTGACGATCGCCGACACCGGCGTCGGCGTGCCCGCCGAGGACCTACCGCACGTCTTCGACCGCTTCCACCGCAGCAGCACCGCCGACCACCTCGCCGCCCAGGGCGCGGGCCTCGGCCTCACCATCGTGAAGGCCATCATCGAGGCCCACCACGGCGACATCACCGTCGCCAGCACCCCCGGCCAGGGCACCACGGTCCAGCTGACCCTGCCCGCCACGGCTCCCCCGCCGCGCGACGGCCCGGCCTGACCCCGTCCGTCCCCGGCCGGTGCACCGGTCCCGCCGCGGGACGGGTCAGCGTAAGCCCGCGTGCTGCCGGTCCGGCTGCGCCGGGACGCCCGGCTCCGCGGCGGTGCGGCCGGTGCGGTCGGTGCGCCGGACCCGCCGCGCGACCGCCCGGACGGCGATGACGAACCCGAGTCCCGCGGCGACGGCGAACTTGACCACGCCCTTGTCCCACAGCAGGCCGTTCACGCCCGCCCACAGCAGCGACGGCCACGACCGGTCGTCGTGCTGCCCCCACAGCGCCGTCGCCAGCAGCATCGTCGTCACCGCCGCCGCGCCCCCGACCAGCAGCACCGTGCCGGCCCCCCGCCAGATCCTCCGCATACATCCGAACCTATGCCCGGCCCGCCCCTCGTTCATCGAGCCCCGGGTGGATTCCCGCCTCCACCCCAGGGTGTAGCCCGGGGTGGTACCGCAGACCGAGCCGGCCTGCCGCCGCGGGGTGCTTCAGGGCCTACGCCGGTGGCGTCAGGTCGCCGACGGCGTCGGCGTAGTAGGTGCCGCCGAGGTGGAACGCGACCTGCCGCAGCGTCCACGCGCCGCCCTCGGCCCGGTCGAGCCGCTCGTCGTCGAGGGCCCGCAACCGCAGCGCCCAGATCATGCCGAGGCGGTGGAGCCTGCTGTACGCCTCGTCGAAGTCCTCCTCGGTGAACGGGGCGAGATCGGCGGGCGTGGTCACGGCCGAGGCGTGCCAGTGGTCGGGCGGTGGCGGCGCGCCGGCGAGGCGGGCCTCCAGCTCGGCGAGGTGGTCGACGAGGTGGTCACCGAGCCGGCGGACGGCCTTGTGCGGCGTGTACACCCGGTCGCCGGCGGGAACCGGCCGCCCGTCCCACGCGGGCCAGGTCCTGGCGAGCCGCAGCGCGTGCGCCACGGCCTCCTCGATGACGCGGGCAGGGTCGCGGCCGTCTACTTCGGGAACGTCGTCGCTCATGCCCGCGAACGTACCGCCGGCACCGTTCGGCCCCCGCCGAACGAACGGCGGACCCCGGCACGGCGGCTCAGGCGAAGCGGATGTGGACCGGGCTCACCGGCGCGGTCTCGGGCGCGAACGCGAACGCGGTCAGGGCCTCCCGCACCACGGCGAGGGTGTCGGCGCCCACGAGGGCGACCCAGGCCTGCTCGGCGGCGAGGCCCGCGGTGCGCATCGCGTCGACCGCGCGCGCGCCCGCCGCGGTGAGCTCCAGGCGCCGCACGCGGCCGTCGGCGCCCCCGGCCTGCCGTCCCAGCAGACCCTCGGCGTGCAGGGTCGCGCAGATCTTGCTGATCGCCTGGGTGGTCATGCCGAGCCGGTCGGCGAGCTGGGTGACGGTGTCGAGACCGTCGCCGATGAACAGCAGCGTGAGCGACTGCGACGGGGTCAGGTGACCGTAGCCGACGGTGGACAGCTCGCCGAGCACGTTGCGCACCAGCCGCTCGCAGCAGGCGGCCAGCAGCACGCCCAGGTCGTGCCCGGCGGCCGGGGCCGCCGAGGGGGCCTCACTCATGCCAGCACCTTACCGGCAGGACGGCACCTCCCGGGCCTTGACTACGCAACTCGGATACGTATCTAATTTACGTAACTCAGTTACCAATAGGAGGAGTCATGGAGCTGGCACCTGGCATCACGGTCGCGGAGCTGCGGGACGGCCGGCGGGGCGTCGCGGTGTACTTCGTGCGGGCGGCGAGCTGCGCGGTCTGCCTGCGGCACGTCAAGGAGCTGGCCGGGCTGCGGCTCGCCGACCGCGGGGTGACCCCGGTCGTCGTCGTGCCCGGCGAGGACGCGCAGGCCGACCGGGTCCGCCGGGTCGCCGGCCCGGTCCGCGTGGTGGCGTCGCCGGGCGCGGAGGCGCACCACGCCGCCGGGCTGCCCCGCTCGATGCTGCTCCAGCACAGCGGCACCCTGCTCGTCGACGCCGCGGGCGAGGTCCGCTACCGGCTCGCCACGACCCTGCCGATGGGCAGCTTCGACGCGGCCGCGCTCACCGCCGCGGTCGACGCCCTGTAGCGGCACCACGGCGGTGAGCACGGCCAGGGTGTGACGTCCCGTACAGCCGCTCAGCTCCGCCCGCGGGAACCCGATGCGCAGGGGACACCGAACTCTGACGCACCGGGGGACAGACGACATGAGCACCACCACCGACCGCCGCGCACCCGCCGCGAGGCGCGCCGGCGCGAGACCGGGCACACCGGTACCGACGCCGCAACCGCAAACTGGTCGGTGGTGGGCGCTCGTCGTGCTCGCCATGGCGCAGCTCATGGTCGTCCTCGACGCCACGATCGTGAACATCGCGCTGCCCACCGCGCAGCGGGACCTCGGCTTCTCCGACGGCGGCCGGCAGTGGGTCGTCACCGGCTACGCGCTCGCGTTCGGCAGCCTGCTGCTGCTCGGCGGGCGGCTGTCGGACCTGTTCGGCCGCAAGCGGATGTTCCTCGTCGGCCTGGTCGGCTTCGCCCTGGCGTCCGCGCTCGGCGGCGCCGCGCAGGGCCTCACCATGCTCATCGTCGCCCGCGCGCTGCAGGGCGCGTTCGGCGCCGCGCTCGCCCCGGCCGCGCTGTCGCTGCTGTCGATCACGTTCCCCGACCCGAGGGAGCGCGGCAAGGCGTTCGGCATCTACGGCGCGATCTCCGGCGCCGGCGGTGCCGTCGGCCTCCTCCTCGGCGGTGTCCTCACCGAGTACGCGTCGTGGCGCTGGTGCCTCTACGTCAACCTCGTCATCGCCGCGCTCGCCGTCGCCGGCGGGCTGCTCAAGCTGCGCGACGAACCCGCCCGGACCCGCGGCCGCATCGACGTCCCCGGTGCGGTGACGGCCGTCGTCGGCCTGGTGTCGCTGGTGTACGGCCTGGCGAACGCCGAATCGGACGGCTGGGGCGACGCGATGACCCTCGGCCCGGTGACCGTCGGCGTGCTGGTCCTCATCGCGTTCGTCGCCATCGAACGGCGGGTCGAGCACCCGCTCCTGCCGCTGCGCGTCGTGCTGGACCGCAACCGGGGCGGCTCCTACGCCGCGGTCGGCATCGCCGGCGCCGGCATGTTCGGCATCTTCCTCTTCCTCACCTACTACATGACGAGCGTCCTGGGCTTCACCCCGATCCAGACCGGCTGCGCGTTCCTGCCGATGCTCGCCGCCATCATGCTGTCGGCGACCACCGCCGGCTCGATCCTCACCCCGCGGGTCGGCCCGCGCCCGCTCGTCCCGCTCGGCGCCCTCACCGCCGGCGCCGGCATGCTGCTGATGACCCGGCTCGACCTGCACTCCACGTACGCCACCGGGGTGCTGCCCGGCCTGCTCGTCATCGGCCTCGGCATGGGCCTCATCTTCGCCCCGACGCAGAACGCCGCCA
The DNA here is from genome assembly GCF_050936335.1 of Dactylosporangium sp. CA-152071. Classification (NCBI taxonomy): domain Bacteria; kingdom Bacillati; phylum Actinomycetota; class Actinomycetes; order Micromonosporales; family Micromonosporaceae; genus Dactylosporangium; species Dactylosporangium sp. CA-152071. Next base: position 2,368,705 of record NZ_JBNJMZ010000002.1, read on the forward strand.
CCTCCGGCGTCGCCCACACCGACGCCGGCGTCGCCTCCGCGATGATCAACACGACGCAGCAGATCGGCGGGTCCATCGGCACCGCGCTGCTCAGCTCGTTCGCGGCGAGCGCCGCCGGCGACTACATGGCGGGCAGGAAGCCGACGCCGCAGCTGGCCGCGCAGGCCGCCATCGAGAGCTACCACACGGTGTTCTGGTGGTCCGCTGGCTTCTTCCTCCTGTGCGCCCTCGTGTCGGCCGTCCTGTTCCGCACCGGCCCCCTCGACGTCGACCCCGACGCCCCTCGCGCCATGGCGCACTGACCGCACTCTTTTTCGAGAAGCCGCTCCCTCCCGGGGGCGGCTTCTCGCGTGTCATGCCGGCGGGCCCGCTGGACCTCAGCGCGGGGACGCGCCGCCGTCGATGTCCACCGTGGCGCCGGTGACGAACCCCGCCTCCGCCGAGGCGAGGTAGACGGCGGCCGCGGCGACCTCGGCGGCGGTCCCGCCGCGGCCCACCGGCAGCGCCGCCACGGTCGCCGCCCGCCGCTGCGGGGTGCTGAACGTGGCGTGGAAGTCGGTGTCGCCGATGTAACCGGGCGCGAGGGCGTTGACGGTGATCCGGTCCGGCGCGAGCTCCTTCGCCAGGCCCTTGGTCAGGCCGATGATGCCCGCCTTCGCGGCGGAGTACGCGACCGCGCCCGGCCCGCCGCCGTTGTGCGCCGCGAGGGACGCCATCGTGACGACCCGGCCGGCCTCGGACGCCCGCAGCGCCGGCAACGCGGCCCGCACGGTCCGGAACGTGGCGGTGAGGTTGACGTCGGTGACGCGTGCGAAGTGCTCGTCGCTCATGTCGGCGACCGCGACCCGCCCGACCAGGTGCCCGGCGTTGCAGACGAGGATGTCGAGGCCGCCGAGGTACCGCGTCGCCTCGCCGACGAACCGGTCGACCTCCGCGGTGTCGGTCACGTCGCCCCGCACCGCCAGGGCCCGCCGGCCCAGCCCCGCGATCCGCTCGACGACCGCGGCGGCCCGGTCCGCGGACCGCCCGTGGTGCACCACGACGTCCGCGCCGTGCTCGGCGAGCGCCACCGCGATCGCCGCGCCGATCCCGTGCCCCGCCCCGGTGACGAGGGCCCGCCGCCCCGTGAGATCGAACATGCTGCCGCCTTCCGGTCGTGACTGGACGGCGCCTTCTACGGTGCCGCGCATGACAGAGACATTCTTCGCCCTCTTCGGGTTCACATTGTTGTTCGAGCCGCCCGCCGTCGCCGGAGTCATCGGGACGGCCCTCACACTGACGCTCCGGCGCCGGCTCGGCCGGGCGTTCTGGCCCGCACTGCTCGGCTTCCTCGTGCTCGTGGCGCGGAAGATGGTCGAGGTGTACGTCGACGTCGCCGAACTGCGCGACGACTGGATCAGGCTCGAGTTCGCCCTGGACGCCGCCTGGTCGGCGCTGCTCACCGCCGCCTTCTTCATCGCGGCCACCCACCGCCGCGCCGCCACGGCACCCCCGGACCCGACCACCTAACCTCCACGGGAACCACCGTCCCCCGCCGGGATTCTGCACGGGTATGGATGCCGCACGAAGCTCTGCCCCGACGCGGGCCGGCGCGCTGATGCTGAGGCCGATGCGGGTGGTGACGCTGGTCGGCGTGCTGCTGCTGTCGGCGTGCACCACCGCACCGGTGCCGGATCCGCGGCCGGCGCCGACCGCTTCCGTGGCACCGGCGTCCGTCTCCACGGCGCTGCCGCCCGTCTCCGCAGCGCCCGCGTCCGTCTCCGTGGCACCGGTGGCCCAGCGGGACTGCGCGAGCCTGGTCAGCGTCGGGCTGGGCGGCGACGCGTGGCGCGCGGCGCCCGTGGCGGGGCCGGCCGCGTTCGGGGCGCTCGACTACCGCTGGGGCGACCGGGCCGCCTTCGCGGAACGGGCCCCGGACGCGCAGGGCTGGCGCCGGTTCAAGGTGGCGCTGCGGCTGCGCGGCGGCACACCCGCGACGGTCACCGTGCCGGCCGCCCGGCGTGAGGTCGCCGCGCTCACGTACCGCAACGGGCTCGACGACACCGTCTCCTTCGCCGCCTGCGGCGCCGCGTCGGACCCGCCCACGAGCGAGTTCGCCGGCGGCTTCGCGGTGCGGGAGGCGGTCTGCCTGCCGGTCGAGGTCACCTGGCCAGACGGCACCGCCCGGGTCGTGCTCGACTTCGGCGTGGGCGGCTGCTGAGCCACGACGGCCCGCCGGTGGGGCGGACCCGGTGCGCGGAAACGATCCCCGTCATGCCCAGAACCTACCGCGGAGGTACGACAGAAAACCCGGTCAGGAGCCGGGCCACCTCCGGCGTCGGCGCGGCGTCCACCGGGGTCTGGCCGGCGTGGTCCGCGGCGGCGGGGTCGGCGCCGGCGGCGAGGAGCGCCCGGAGGAGGGTCGGCGACGCGCCGCGGCGGACCGCGAAGTGCAGCGGCGTGCGGCCCAGCCGGTCGCGGGCGCCGGCGTCGAGGCCGGCGGCCAGGAGCCGGTCCAGGACCCGCAGCCGCGCGCCGGCGGGGAACAGCCACGGCAGCAGGTGCACGAGGGTCCGGCCGTGCGCGTCCAGCAGCCTCGGGTCCAGGCCCTCGTCCAGAAGCGCCTCGACCGCGGTCGCCTCGCCGTGCATGACGTACGCCAGCAGTTGTGACCGCAGCTTCAGCAGCGGCGTCGGCAGCCAGCCCCCGCCGGTCCGCCAGCCGCGGACGGCGACCGCGCAGCCCGGCTCGACCCGGCCCGCGAGGGCCTGCAGGGCCAGCTCGCGGGTCAGCTCCTCCGGCGGGTGCGGCACGTGCAGCGTCCCGTCGCGGACGGCGACCTGATGCCACGTGCCACCGCAGCTGAGCTCCACCGGCCCGGGCAGCCGCGGAGGCGCCGGCATCGTCGGAGCGCCGCGGGCCGACAAAAGCGTGCCGCGGGCCGGGAAGAGCGCCGCGCCGACGAGCGGGTGCAGCTGCGCCGGGTCGAGCTCGCCGCCGCGCAGCTCGTCGAGGACGGCCGGCCAGTGCTGGGCGGCGCGGGGCAGCGCGGGCACGCCCGCCAGCGGGCCGCTGTGGGTGGGCACGACCCGCACGCGGGGGCGGGGCCCGTCGAGACGGTCGAGCAGCATCCCGAGGAACGACGGCATCGGCGCCAGGACGACGTCGGCGCCGGTGGTCTCCGCCAGGTGGCGGGCCCGTTCGGCGAGCATCGTGAGCCCGGGCCGGTAGTGCCGCAGCAGGTGCTCGGGCGCGTCGACGTCGAACCCTGCCTCGTCCCACGCCTCCGCGACCCGCCCCTTCGCGAGCAGCTGCGTGGCGCGTTCGGAGCGGCCCTCGTGGTCGTCGCGGCCGAGCTCCACCACGGGCAGCGGCGTCCCGGCGGCGGTGAAGAACGGCAGCCGGGTGCGGCCGCCGCAGCGGGCCAGCAGCTCGGTGGTGTGCCGGTCGTCCCAGCGTTCCCGGTTCAGGTGCAGGCCCTGCTCGACGTGCCCGGCGGCGACCGGCTCGGCGCGCAGCCGCAGCCGCTGCGGCTGGTCGGTCACGTCCGGGCCGTGCACGGTCAGGCCGACGCCGCCCTTGTACAGGGCGAGCGGCGTCACCGCTCGGGCGCCGTTGAGCGGCTCGGGCCTGAGCGGCAGGTGCCAGCGCAGCAGGTCCGGCACCAGGTGGGCGAGGTCGTCGGCGACCCGCCCGGCGACGTCCGCGCCGTGCCGGGCGGCGACGGCCGCCAGGTCCAGCTCGACGGCGACGTTCGCCACCGCGCAGGCGCCGCGCCAGTCACCCGCGAGGCGCAGCCGCGTGGCCTCTTCGATCATGTCCGCCGGCACCCCGTAGCGCCGCACAGGCAACCCCCGTTCACGTGAGTGGCATCCCCCGGTCACCGGCCGGACAGCTTAGTGCGCGGGGTGTTCGCGTTTCGTACAGTGCCCAGTGTGAAGGGCTCAGTGAACGGCGACGGCGGACTCCCGGCCGGGGTCGAGGTGTACTCGCTGACGGCCGACGGCACGGCGCTGCTGACGTCCCGGACGGGCCGCGGCGACCTGCTCGACCCGGCCGAGCTGCTGCCGTTCATCGACAGCGGGCAGCACGCCCGGTATCTGATCGGCGACGCGCTGACGTCGCCGGAGCGGCCGAGCAACGCGACCTACAAGCTGGGCCTGATGCGGGGGCACAGCGCGTTCACGCCGCACGCGCACGGCGGGGAGCACTTCGTGCTGAGCCTCGGCTATGCGGCGTGCGGGCTCTACGACGACGAGCGGCAGGAGGCGGTGACGGTGCGGCTGACGCCGGGCGTCATGCTCCGCATCCCGGCGCTGCTGCCGCACTCGTTCATCAACCGGGGCGACGGCCGGCTGCTGATCCTCGCCGCCAACACCGGCTTCGGCATCGACCACGAGGACTACGCGATCACCGCCGAGGAGGCGGAGCGCCGCGCGACCGCGGAGCCGCCGCACCACAGCGAGCTGGACTATCCGGCCCTCGCCAAGGCGCTGCGCGCCGTCGGCGAGGCGCCGTCACCGGGTGGGATGACCTTGCGGGAGCGGGCGGCCCGGGCCGCCCGCCGTCTCGCCGTGCGTCTGGAGGGACCGGCATGATCTGCCCGCACTGCACCGCCAACCTGAAGCGCACCGAACGCACCGGCAAGACGTGCGGCAAGTGCCGGAAGTCGTTCGTGTTCGACCCGAAGGACAACCCGCTCGCGCTGCACGACGTGAAGGTGCGCCGGCTCACCGGCAAGCTCAGCGAGGACAACCACTGGTACACGGTGACGCAGCTCTGGTACGCGGCCGCCCGCAAGACCAACAAGGCCGCCAACGACGGCACCGCCGGCTGCGGCGTGGTCGTGCCGCTGCTGATCGGCACCATCCTGCTCGCCGTCGGTGTCTTCGGTGACGTGGTGCCGCTCATGGTGGTCGGCGGGGCGCTGCTCACCATCGGTATCGTGATCGTCGTGCTGCGGCTGGTCGGCGTCGTCAAGCGCGAGGTCGCCGTGAAGATGCCGCTGGACCAGTTCCGCAAGGAGATCCTCGGCGGCTGGAGCCGGATCTACCTGAAGCCGCCCGGCGGGATCATCGACGAGGCCCACGTGCGGCCCGGGCCGCCGCCGCAGCAGCCGGCGTTCGCGATCCTGTCCCCGGACCCGTCCGTGCTCGCCTGCCTGCGCGTCAACGAGGTCGAGCGCTACTTCAACGCCGCGCTCGCCGCGAACGTGGCCGCGCTGCCGCCGTCGGTCCCGGTCGCGGTGCTGCGCGACGCGAGCCTCGACGGTGAGGTGTTCCTCGCGACCACCCGCCACGAGCTGAGCGGCCGGCGGGTCATCGACCTGGGCCTGCGGCCACGGACCGTGCTCGCGACGAAGGACCCGTTCAAGCTGCGCACGAAGGCCCGGCAGCCGGAGCGGGTCGCGTGGCTGAAGGCGCAGACGGACCTCACGCCGAAGGAGCTGGACTGGCTCGGGGAGGGCTGGTCGTCGCCGGTCGCGGCGCTGCGCCCGGCGCAGCTGCTGGCCCGGGTCAAGAAGGTCGCCGAGCACCTGCGCACGTCCACCGGGCCCGACCGGGACGAGAAGGCCGCGATGGCGGTCGGCTTCATGACGTGGCCGGGCGAGTGAGCGCCGTCGACCGGGCGCTGGCTCGGGCGCTGGCTCGGGCGGCGGTGCGGGCCGGGGCGCCGGGACGGATCCGGTTCACCCGCCGGCAGCTGTACTACGAGGTGTGCCGGGGGGTGCTGCCGCTGCACCGGCTGCCGCGCCGGCTGCGGTTCACGCTGCCCGCGCCCGTCGGCTACGACCGGTTCCTCGCCGCGCTGGACCGGCACGGTCCCGTGCCCGGGCTCCTCGACGATCCCGCGTCGCGGGTCGCGGCGCCCGGCGACGACGTGCCCGACCTGTACGACTACGGCCTCCCCCGGCTCCTCGTCTGCCAGGACGCGGCGATCGCCGGAATGCTGCTCGCCAACGAGCTGCACATGGAGTCGGCGTGCCCGGTGTTCGCGGAGCGGGACCTGCCGCTCGACCCGCGGCTGACCGACGCGCTGCGGCGTACCGGCGACGCGGCCGTCTTCGTCCTGCACGACGCGAGCGCCGCCGGGTACGCGACCGTCGACGCCGTCCGCGAGTGGGCCGGTGAGCTGCGCGTCCACCCGCTGGGGCTGCGACCGGTGCACGCCGCGGCGCTGCACCTGACCACCGGCCCACGCGCCACCGCCGTGGACCTGGACGCGCCGGCGGGGCTGGAGCCGTGGGAGGTGCGCCGGCTGCGGGCCGGGCACACCGTCGAGGTCGCCGCCGTCAACCCGGCCCGCCTGCTGCGCACCGTGCACCGCCTGGTCCGGGGGCAGTCCCGGACCCGCCGCCGATCCGCCCGCCTCCGGCAGCTGCAGGCCGCGGGCTTCATGACCTGGCCCGCCGCATGACAGGAGAGCTGTGAGCCACTACCGGGAGATCCAGTTCACCGACGAGCTGCTCAGCGACCGCAGCGTCCATCGCCGCTTCGCCGACGGCCGGGAGGAGTGGCGCCGCCGCGCCGGCGACCACTACGTGCAGTGGCAGGACAACTCCGGCCGCAGCGGCATCGACGAGATCCTCGGCAACCGCATCATCAAGCGCACCTACAGCACCGGCCAGGTCGTGTACGGCCGCGACCAGGGCTACGGCCGCACCGCCTGGGGCGACGGCACGCTCACGGTGAACCGCACCTCGTTCGGCGGCCGCACCGGGGCGATCCTCGCCGCGGTCGGCGCCGGCGCGCTGCTCGGCGCGGTCGTCGCGCCGCCGCTGATGATGTCGCCGATCGAGGAGGAGGAGCTGCGCCGCCAGGCCCAGCAGCAACAGCAGTCCTCCTCCGGCGACGGCGGCGGCGACGGGGGCGACTCCGGCAGCTGGTCCGACGACCACGACGGCGACAGCGGCTCCGACGACGACTTCGGCTGAGCCGCGGAAGGCTGAGCCGCAGGAAGCTGAGCCGCAGGAACAGCACCAGGGAACGGACAGGAGGACCCCGTGGCACGCATCGCGGCGACGCTCGGTGACCCGCAGGCGCTGACCGGGCTCGGCGCCCGACAGGTCGCCTCGGCGGGCCCGGTCACGCTCGGCATCGTCGACGGCGAGCCGGGGTTCGCGGAGGGGCCGTTCGCCGCCGGTGACCTGCACGCCGTCGGCGAGGTCGTCCTGCACAACCGGGCAGAGCTGCTCGCCGCCCTCGCGAAGGCCGGCGACCCCGCACCGCCGGAGACCCCCGACGGTGCGCTGCTGCTGCGGGTGTACGCCCGGCTCGGCGCCGCCGGCGTCCGCGCGGCCGACGGCATGTTCGTCCTGGTCGTCGCCGACGGGACCGACCTCGTCGTCGTCCGCGACCACGTCGGGGCGCGCACCGCCTTCCACGCCCGGTCCGGGTCCGGCACCTGGGCCGTGTCGACGTCGCTGCGGGCGCTGCGGCACTGGCCGGACCTCGGCACCGGGCTCAACCTCGCCGCCGTGCGGTCGTTCCTCACGTTCGCGTACCTGCCCGGCGACGAGACGCTCCTGCGCGGCGTCCACGAGGTGCTCCCCGGCCGGATCGTGCGGCTGCGCGGCGGAGCCGGCCACGAGGGCACCGTCCGGGAGGAGGTGTTCTGGGAGGCGACCGAGGCGATCGACGAGACGGTCACCGCCGACGGGCACGCCGCGACGCTGCGGGCGCTGCTGGAGCGGGCGACGAGCCTGCGCCTGCCGCAGGCCGAACCCGCCGCGGTCCTGCTGTCCGGCGGCGTCGACAGCAGCCTCGTCACCGCGCTCGCGGCGAAGCTGCACGACCAGGAGGTCCGCACGTACAGCATCAGCTTCGGTCATGAGCTGCCGAACGAGCTGGCGTACTCGGGGCTCGTCGCCGCCCACTGCAACACCCGCCACCAGATCCTCAGCGTCTCCGGCGAGGCGGTCGCGGCGCGGCTCGCGGACACGGTCGCGCTGCTGGACAGCCCCGTCGGCGACCCGCTGACCGTGCCCAACCTGATGCTCGCCGAGGCGGTCGCCGGCGACGGGATGCGGGTCGTGCTCAACGGCGAGGGCGGCGACCCGGTCTTCGGCGGCCCGAAGAACCTGCCGATGCTGCTGTACGAGTTGCACCGCGACGACCCGTCCCCGGACGCGCGGTCGCTGGCGTACCTGCGCTCCTACCGCAAGTGCTACGGCGACCTGCCGGCGCTGCTGACCGCGGACACGCTGCGCGCCCTGGACGGCGAGCCCGGGCCGGAGCGCTTCGTCGCGCCGTACCTGTCCCCCGGCACGATGCGCTCCCACCTGAACCGGCTGCTGCACTGCAACCTGCGCACCAAGGGCGCCCACCACATCCTCACGAAGGTCGAGCGGCTCACCGCCGCGCGCGGGTTGCAGGGGCGCGCGCCGCTGTTCGACCGCCAGGTGATCGACCACGCGTTCACGGTCCCGCCGAGGCTGAAGCTCGCCGGTACCGACGAGAAATGGATCCTGAAAGAAGCGGTCCGGGACCTGCTGCCGGCGACCATCATCGACCGCCCCAAGAGCGGCATGCGGGTGCCGGTCCAGCAGTGGCTGAGCGGGCCGCTGAAGGAGCTCGCCGACGACGTGCTGCTCGGCAGCCGCACCAGCGGCCTGTTCGACCCCGTCACGATCCGCGCCTGGCTGCGCGGCGAGGGGGCGCTGCTGCCCCGCCAGGGCGGCAAGGTGTGGCTGGTGCTCACGCTCGAGCTCTGGCTGCGTGCCTACGATGTCGTGTGAACTTCGTTGACCTTCCCGACCCGCGCACCGGCCACATCCGCAGCCGCCTGGACTGCGGTGGCCCCGCCGAGGTGTCGGCGGCCGTCGCCGCCGCCCGCGCCGCCCTGCCCGCCTGGGCCGGACTGACCGCGAAGGAGCGCTCGCACCGGCTCCTCGCGCTGGTCGCGCTCATCGAGCAGCACCTCGACGCGTACGTCGCGGCCGAGGTCGCGGGCACCGGGAAGCCGACCGCGGACGCCCGGGCGGAGGTGCTGAACGCCGCCGACGTGCTGCGCTTCTACGCCGGTGCGGTCCGCGCCGACCTCACCCCGGCCGCCGGGCACCGCCTCCCCGGCCGGGAGAGCTGGGTGCGGTGGGAACCGCTCGGAGTCGTGGCGGCGATCGTACCGTGGAACTATCCGCTGCTCATGGCGGCGTGGCGGCTCGGTCCGGCGCTCGCCGCGGGCAACGCCGTCGTGCTGAAGCCGGCCGAGACCACCCCCGACACCGCGGTGCTGCTGGCCTCGCACGCGGCTTCGACGCTCGGCGCGGGCGTGCTGGTCGCGCTGCCCGGCGACCGCGACACCGGGCGGCTGCTCGTCGGCGCCGACGTCGACGCGGTCGCCTTCACCGGCAGCCAGGCCGGCGGGCTCGACGTCGTCGCCCGGGCCGGGCTGCGCCGGGTCAGCCTGGAGCTCGGCGGCAACTGCGCCGCCGTCGTCCTGCCCGACGCGCCCCCGTTCACCTACGACGAGCTGGTCGGCGCGTGCACGTACAACGCCGGGCAGAGCTGCGCCGCCCCGGCCCGCGTCATCACGCTGCGCTCCCACCTCGACGAGGTCGTCGACGGGCTCGCCGCCGCCATGCTCGCCCGCCGCGCCGGCCCCGACTTCGGGCCGCTGAACAACGCCGCCCAGCTCGCCCGCTTCGACGCGATCGTCTCCTCGTCCGCGGCCGGCGTGCGCCGCTCCGGCGCCCTGGCGGTCGGCTCCGGCGAGACCGACGGGTTCTGGCGGGCCGGCCTGATCCTCGCCGACCTGCCGCCGGACGACCCGGCGGTCACGCAGGAGATGTTCGGGCCGGCGCTGACGGTGCAGGCGGCGGACGACCTCGACGGCGTGGTCGCCCTCGCCAACTCCGTGCCGCAGGCCCTCGCAGCCAGCGTGTGGGGCACCGCGGTCGGTCCGTCGCTGCGGGTCGCCGGCCTGCTGGACTGCGGCGAGGTGTGGGTGAACTGTCACCTGGAGCAGACCGCGGAGCTGCCACACGGGGGCCGGCGCGGCTCCGGGCACGGCACCGACCTGAGCGTCCTGGCGCTCGCGGAGTACCAGCGCCCGAAGACCGTCACCGTGCGGCTATGAACACGTACTCCAGGCCGGGCCGGTCTGGCGCGTCGCGCACGTCCAGGACCGTGAACCCGGCGTCGTCGAGCGACCTCGTGACCTCCTCCCGGTCGCGGAAGCGGAGCGTGGAGTCGGAGTGCACCGTTTCGCCGTTCTGGAAGGTGTACGTGTAGCGGAACGACACGAACGGCGGCCGGACCTCGGTCACGGCCCTGCGTTCCTCCACGACGCCGACCCCGGGCACGTCACGTGTGTGCGGCCCGGGGTCCCGCGCCCAGCCCTCCCAGGCGCGGCGCTCGGGGCGCCGGGTCTCGAACACCAGCACACCGCCGGGCCGCAGGGCGTCGTGGATGCCGCGCAGGGTCGCGGCCCAGTCCCGGTCCTCCAGGAACACCTGGGCGACGTTGCCGGTCATCGTGGCCAGGTCGGCCTTCGCCGTGTCTTTTGGGATGCTGGTGGCGTCGCCGAGGATCCAGGTGATGCCGGGTGTCGTTGTCTTGGCCTGCGCCACCTCCAGTGATGCTTGCGCCGGATCGACCGCCGTCACCTGCCTGCCGCGCGCCGCCAGCAGGTGCGGGAGGCTGCCCGTTCCGCACCCGATGTCGAGGACATGGGCGGCCTGGAACTCCTCGACGATGCCCAGGTACAGGTCGAGATCGGAGCGGTCGCCGTCGAACGCGTCGTAGATCGCGGCGAGGCGCGGATGGGTGAAGATGGCGTCGGGCACCCCCGCACTGTGGCACGATTCCGGGCGTGACCGGCAGACCCCCATCGCCGCAGCAGCTGAGCGACCTGGTCCGGCTGCGCCGCGTCCGCGACCGCATCGACCGTGACTACGCGCAGCCGCTGGACGTGGAGGCCCTCGCCCGCGGCGTCCACATGTCGGCGGGCCATCTCAGCCGCGAGTTCCGCGCCGCGTACGGCGAGTCACCGTACAGCTACCTGATGACCCGCCGGATCGAACGCGCGATGTCGATGCTGCGCCGCGGCGACCTCAGCGTCACCGAGGTGTGTTTCGCCGTCGGCTGCTCGTCGCTGGGCACGTTCAGCACCCGGTTCACCGAGCTGGTCGGGATGCCGCCGAGCGCCTACCGGGCCCGCGCCGCTTCGACCACGGACGGCATGTCCCCGTGCGTCGCGAAGCAGGCGACCCGTCCGGTCCGCCATCCTTCTTGATTCCCGACCAGGTTCTTTGATTCCTGACCAGGTTCTTGATTCCTGACCAGGGCCGCCGCTCCGGCGGTCTCGCATCTGGTCAGGAATCAAGAAGCAGACGCATCCCGTTCTCACATAGCGTGACCGGTATGGACATCGTCATTCACTCATCGTTCCTGCCGCACACCGACCCGGACGCGTCCCTGACCTTCTACCGCGACGTCCTCGGCTTCGAGGTCCGCGGCGACACCGGCTACGAGGGCATGCGCTGGATCACCGTCGGCCCCGCCGGCCAGCCCGGCACGTCGCTCGTCCTGGAGCCCGTCGCGGTCCCCGGCAGCGGCGTCACCGACGACGAGCGCCGCACCATCACCGAGATGATGGCCAAGGGCACGTACTCCGGCGTGAACCTCGCCACCGACGACCTCGACAGCCTGTTCGAACGCCTCCAGAAGCACGACGCCGACATCGTCCAGGAGCCGACCGACCAGCACTGGGGCGTCCGCGACTGCGCCGTCCGCGACCCCGCCGGCAACCTCATCCGCATCCAGCAACTGAGCCACCCCGCCTGACCCACCACTCTTACACTTGGTGACGCGGGTGCTACGCTCTCGAAGATCAATTAGGTGGTATGCGTTACGGTGCTTAGTGAAGCGGTCGGCGCCGCTCCGGTAGCGCCATCCGCCAACGCCTAAATGTGCCCGCCACCCATCCCTGACCCGTGACCGCCGCCGACGTGCCGCCCGCCCTCGCGCATCACGCGCGCGTCCAGCAGCGGGGCTGCATCCCACGTCCCGCCGTGGGGCAACACCAGCCCCGCGTCTGGACCATCCGCAGCACCTCCGGGCCACTCGCGGACCTCGTCACGGCTCGTCGCGGGCACGGTCGGGCGGCGGCATACGGTACGTCGCGGGCACGGTCGGGCGGCGGCATACGGTGCGGGATCCGTCTCGTGCTGGCCAACGAGCACGGGGGCGCCCGCCGCCGGCCGTGCGCGTGATGCGCGGGGCCGGTGACACGGAGCGATGCATGGGGCCGGTGACACGGAGCGATGCGTGGGGCCGGTGACACGGAGCGCGAATCGGGTCGCGGGCACTTCCGGGCGGCGGGCCGCGTCGGCGGCGGTCACGGGTCGGGGCCGGCGTGGCATAGCCGGGCGGATCGGACCCGGCCTGACGCGGCTGGATCTGGGTGGTGAACAGCATGCGGCTGGGTCTAGTTGGTCAGCAGCACCGCTGACCTCGCGCCGATGGTCCACCGCCGGGGTGGCCACAGCCTGGAGGATCAGGCCGCCGCGGCAGCCAGGGCGCCCGGCGCGGCGCGGCCGAGCCGGGTGGTCAGTCAGCGGCGTTGCCAGATCTTGGCGTCAGTGGTCCAGCCCCAGGGCGTTGCCAGATCTTGGCGTCAGTGGTCCGGCGCCGGGCGGTCCCGGTCTGGAGGATCAGGCCGTCCGCGGCGGCCCGGGTGCCCGGCGCGACGCGGCCTCAGCGCCGGCGGTCCACCACAGCGTGGTCGCGACCTGGAGGATCTGGAGGATCAGGCCGTCCACGGCGGCCCGGGTGCCCGGCGCGACGCGGCCTCAGCGCCGGCGGTCCACCACAGCGTGGTCGCGACCTGGAGGATCAGGCCGTCCGCGGCGGCCCGGGTGCCCGGCGCGACGTGGCTGAGCAGGGCGGGCCCGGCATTGCTTGGCACGCCGGCGAGCGGGGGTGGGGCCGGGGTGGCGCGGCTGGGGCGGGGTTGGTCAGCGGCGTTGCCAGATCTCGGCGTCAGCGGTCCAGCGCAGGGTGGTCACGGTTCGGAGGATCAGGCCGCCGGCGGTGGCTGGGGTGAGGTACAGCTCGTCGGCGAGGGCGCGGATGATGTGCAGGCCGCGGCCGTGCTCGTCGAGGACGGCGAAGTCGGTGGCGGCGAGCTCGGTTGTGGTCATCTCCGTGGCGAGGACGAGGCGGCCCGGGTCGATGACGGAGCCGTCGTTCACGACGTGGATCACGCAGCGAACGTCGGTGACCTCGATGCTGATCTCGTAGTCGTCGATGTCGCGGGCGTGTTCGATGACGTTGGCGCAGGCCTCGGTGAGGATCAGGCCGATGTCGTCGCGGCAGGTGGGTTCGACGCCGAGGGTCTGCAGCGCCTGGTCGAGCAGGCGGCGGGCCATGGGCACCGTCGCGGCGTCCCGCGGGAGATGCAGTGCGAGTCGCAGCGCGATCGACACGTGGTTGTCGCCTCCTTCCGAGTGGTCGTTCCCAGCGACCGTACCCTCAGCACCACAGGTTTCATGTTTGTCACACAGCAAGAATCCTCACCCGGTGCGGGTGAGGGTGGGTCGCGCGGATCTGGGAACGGGTCGGCAATGCGGCGAACACAGTGGTTGCTGGCCCTCTCGGTCGGGTACGTCGACGGCATCTGCCTGCTGTTTCTCGGCGGTGTGTTCGGTGGCGTCGTGGCCGGCAACCTGGTCGTCCTGGGCGTGGCGGGGGTGCAGCGGCTGCCGGAGACGGCGCTTCGGGCGGGGCTGTCCGTGGCCGTGTACGGCGGGACCGCGCTGCTCGCCCGGCGGGTCGCCCCGAGCCGCTGCCTCGTCGGCGCGCTGCTCGCGCTCTGCACGCTCTGCGGCGGCTGGATGGTCGCCGCGCACGACCCACGCGGCCTCACCCAGCTGCCGCTGCTCGCCCTCGCCGCCATCGCCGCGGCCCTGCAGCACACCGCGACCCGCGAGCCCGGGGACACCCCGGTGGCGGCCGTCCAGCAGCTGCTGCCCCTCGGCTGCATCCCGGTCGGGGCGGTGGGCGCCGGGCTGCTGCTGGAGCACGTACCGTGGATCGGCCCGCTACCGGCCGTGCTGCTCGTCGCCGCCGCCCTCGTGGTGGGGTCGCTGCGGACCCGGGCGGAGACGACCGCACCCGCCGCGCATCGCGAGCCCGCCAGGCTGTGACCGCCGCGCCCGCCGCGCATCGCGAGCCCGCCCCGCCGCACCCGCCAGGCGTCGCGAGCCCGCCAGGCTGTGACCGGCCGTACAGTTGCGGCATGGGCATGGTGCACACGGTCGGGCTGGTCCTGCACCCCCGCCGCGACTCGAAGCCGGCGATCGACGCCATCATCGACTGGGCGAAGACCCGGGAGGCGACGGTCCTCGGGCTGCCCGACGAGGTCGACCGCATCGACTGCACCGCCGTCGCGGTCGACGCCGACGAGCTGGTCAGCCGGGCGTCGCTGGTCGTGAGCCTCGGCGGCGACGGCACGATGCTGCGCAGCATGCGGCTGCTGTCCGGCAAGCCGACGCCGGTGCTGGGGGTCAACCTGGGGCGGCTCGGGTTCCTCGCGGAGGTCGCCGTCGAGGACCTGCCGGCGGCGCTGAGCTCGATCGACGCCCACCGGTACACCGTGGAGCCGCGCATGGCGATCCGCACCCAGCTGCCCGACGGCACGGACGTCACCGCCTTCAACGACATCGCGCTGGTGCGGGTGCCGGGGCAGGGCCTCGCCGCGGTCGGCATCTCGATGCAGGGCTACCCGTTCGTGCGGTACTCCGCGGACGCGCTCATCGTCGCCACGCCGACCGGGTCGACCGCTTACAGCTTCTCCGCCGGCGGGCCGATCGTCTCGCCCAACGTCGAGGGCATCCTGGTCGTGCCGGCGGCGGCGCACTCCGCGTTCAACCGGGCGATGGTCCTCTCGCCCGACGAGGACCTCGACCTGGAGCTGCTGCCGACCAGCGGCCGGCTGGTGGTGGAGGTCGACGGCATCCTCGGCGGCGAGCTGCAGGCCGGTGACATGCTCACGGTGTCGGCGGTCCCGTCCGCGGCGAAGGTGGTGCGCCTCGGGTACACCACGTTCTACGAACGGGCCCGCCGCAAGCTGCGGGTCAACGGCAGCCTGGAGGTGGAGGAGCCGTAGCTCAGCCGAAGGCGATGTGATCCAGCCAGTGGCGCAGCACCCCGGCGTCGCCGTCGATCGCCAGACCGTCGGCGTCGCGGCGCCGGTACACCAGCAGCAACAGCTCCTGGACCGGCGCCCGGACGGTGACGGCCGCGGGTCCGCCGCCGCGGCGCCAGGTGTTGACGTCCCCGGTCAGGTCGACGAACCACGCCGCGGGCAGGTCGTCCGCGCTCAGCGCCAGCGTGCGGCCGGGGCCGAGGACGGCCCGCTTGCCGGGGGTGAGGTCGAAGTGGATCGGGTGCGCGTCGAGCGCCATCCACTCGTCGAGCGCGTCGGTGGCGACGTCCGTGGACACCGCGAACGGCACCGCGGCGGCCAGGGTCGCGTCGGCCCGGTGCATGAGCGTCTCGTGGGCGAAGCGGCGCGCCCAGAAGGGCATGCCGCCCAGGTCGAACGGGGTCCACACCGGAGCGTCCGGGCCGGCCTCGCGCAGCGCGCCGGCGAGCTCGCGGGCGCCGTCGAGCAGCCACGCCGCCGGGACGGGTCCGGTGTCGTCGCCGGCGACGTCGCGGACGATGCCGTCGGGCAGGAACCCGGTCGCCCTGGTCCGGACGATCTCGGTGGCCCACCGGTGCCCGCCGCCGATGTGCCGCAGCAGCGCGCCCAGGGTCCAGCCGGGGCACGACGGCACGGGCGCGGTCAGGGACGCGCCGTGCAGGCCGTCGACGAGCAGCTCGGTCTGGGCGACGATCCACCCGCAGTGGTCCTCGAAACGCATGGTTCTCCTCGGGTACGCGACGGTGACGCTGTCACGAGGAGGTCGGAGCCACCACGGCTTCCTCGACATGCGGCACGTCCGAAGACACCGAAGACTCGGAAGACACCGAAGACGAGGACGCTGCGGCGACCGCGATCGACTCCATCGCCCACAGCAGCGCCTCGGCCTCGGAAGGGGCCATGAGGTGGCTGTCGACGTACATCGTGATCTCCACCGCCTCGTCGGAGCCGTCGACGCTCAGGAACAGCGCCGAGGACGGCTCGTCGGAGCGGTCGACCCAGGCGAACTCGCTGCGCTCCGGGCGGGGCACGTCCTGCAGCTCGCCGCCGAGGCGCCGGTCGTTGAGGCTGACGTCCAGGGAGAACTGCGGCCCCCGGTCGGCGACCACGCCCGCGATCACCGCGTTGAGGTCGTGCCGGTTGTAGTAGGCGTGCTTGTACGCGGTGAGCGCGGCCCGGCGGGTGCGGTCCAGCACGTCGGTGAAGCCGCCGGCGGTGTCGATGACGCACAGCCCCATCTGCGAAACGGGGGCGACGACGCCGGCCAGCCCGGCCCGGTAGCGGTTGCTCGAGATCAGCCGCAGCGGCACCACGGTGACGCCGGTGACCTGGGCGAACGCGATGGCGAACGCGGCCGGCAGGGCGGGCGCCGGCTCGACTCCGGCCCGCAGCGCCGCCGTGCGCAGCGCCGCCGGCAGGACCGTGGAGTGCAGGACGCCGGTCCAGTGCCGCGGGGTGCGCACGTCGCGGGACGGGGCGAGGCCCGGGTCGGGGATGGCGCGCAGGTGGGTGTCCCAGTGCCGCAGCGAGGCCGCGTTCTGCCGTACGCCGGCCGGTGACGCCTGCAGCCGGGCCTGCTCGAGCGCGGAGTGCCCCTCGACGGGGGTGTCGGTGCGGGCGTCGGTCTCGGTCATCATCCGCACCGCGCCGGCGCCGTCCATGACGAGGTGCGACATGATCAGGACCACGTGGGAGCACACGCCGGCGGTGCGGACGACGGCCATGCGGACCGGCCACTCGTGGACGTGGTCGAAGGGGACGGCGCGGAACCGGGCCTCGACCCCGGCCGGGTCGGCGTCGTCGAGGACCTCGAGGTCGATCGCGCCGGCGCCGTGCACGACCTGGTGCGGCGGCCCGTCGCCGGCGAAGACCAGCCGCGTGCGCATGCTCTCGTAGCGGCTCATCAGGTACTGCAGCTCGCCGGCGACGTCGTCGGTCGTGGTCCCGGGCGGCAGCGGCCGGGTCCCGCCCATCGCCAGGGAGTGCCCGAGCGTGGTCATCTTGAGCCAGATGTCCAGCTGCCCCCAGGACAGCGGTCCGGTGCCCGCGCCGCCGCCTTCGAACGTCACCCGCATCCACTTACTTTAGGACGCGGAAAAAACGCCGGTCTATGGGTGGGACCGCGACGGCAGGCCGTCGACCTTGAGCAGGGCGTCGTCGGCGTAGCACCACACCCACTCCTCACCCGGCTCGAAGGACTGGACCAGCGGGTGACCGCCGGTGTGGTAATGCGCGGTGGCGTGCTTCGCCGGTGACGAGTCGCAGCAGCCGACGTGCCCGCACGTCAGGCACAGCCGCAGGTGCACCCAGCGGCCGCCGGCGGCGAGGCAGTCCTCGCAGCCGTCCGCGCTCGGCTGGACGTCGTGGATCTGGTCGAGGTGCTCACACGGGTTGCTCACGGAGCACACAGTATCCAATGGGCGATCGAGGAAACCCGTGGTTGGATTGGGTCCATGGCCAAGCCAGCGATCTTGACCGTGGACGACGATCCCGCGGTGTCCCGGGCGGTCGCCCGTGATCTCCGGAAGCAGTACGCCGAGGACTACCGCATCATCCGCGCCGACTCCGGTCAGGAGGCCCTGGACGCGCTCAAGGAGCTGAAGCTGCGCGGCGAGCAGGTCGCGGTGCTGCTCGCCGACTACCGCATGCCGAACATGACCGGCCTGCAGTTCCTCGAGGCCGCGATGGACCTGTTCCCGCGTGCCCGGCGGGTGCTGCTGACCGCGTACGCCGACACCGATGCCGCGATCCAGGCGATCAACGTCGTCGACCTCGACCACTACCTGCTCAAGCCGTGGCACCCGCCGGAGGAGAAGCTGTACCCGGTGATCGACGCCATGCTCGAGGCGTGGAAGGCCGCCCCCGACCGGCCGGTCGCCGACGTGAAGGTCGTCGGGCACCGGTGGTCGGCGCCGTCGTTCAAGGTGCGGGACTTCCTGGCCCGCAACATGGTGTCGTACCGCTGGTACACCACCGACGACGACGAAGGGCAGCGGCTGCTGACGGCGGCCGGGCTGACCGAGGCCGACGTCCCGCTCGTCGTCACCCAGGAGGGCAAGACCCTGGTCGCGCCGGGTGAGGCCGAGCTGGCGGTGCAGGTGGGCCTGACCACGACGCCCGCGTCCGACTTCTACGACCTCGTCGTCGTCGGCGGCGGGCCCGCCGGTCTCGGCGCGGCCGTCTACGGCGCCTCCGAGGGGCTGCGCACCGTGCTGCTGGAGGAGCGGGCGACGGGCGGTCAGGCCGGGCAGAGCAGCCGGATCGAGAACTACCTCGGCTTCCCCGACGGCGTGTCCGGCGCGCAGCTCACCGACCGGGCCCGCCGGCAGGCGGTGAAGTTCGGCGCCGAGCTGCTCACCGCGTGCAAGGTCACCCGCCTGGCGGTGCAGGGCTCGGCGCGGGTCCTGCACTTCGAGGACGGCACGACGATCGCGGCGCACAGCGTCATCCTGGCCACCGGGGTCGCGTACCGGCGGCTGCGCGCACCGGGTCTGGAGCAGTTCCACGGCCGGGGCGTCTACTACGGCTCCGCGTCGACGGAGGCGCCGAGCTGCTCCGACCAGGAGGTCTACATCGTCGGCGGGGCCAACTCGGCCGGGCAGGCCGCGATGTTCTTCAGCCGGTACGCGCGCCGCGTCCACCTCGTCATCCGCGCCCCCAACCTGGACGCGTCGATGTCGCGGTACCTGATCGAGCAGATCGCGGCGGTCCCGACGATCGAGGTCCACCCGTGCACGGAGATCGTCGGCGCCGACGGCGACGAGCACCTGGAGCGGCTCACGCTGCGGCCGGTCGACGGCGGCGCCGAGCGGACCGTCGACAGCTCCTGGCTCTTCATCTTCATCGGCGCGGAGCCCCGCACCGACTGGCTGGAGGGCGTGGTGCAGCGCGACGCCCGCGGGTTCGTGCTGACCGGGCCGGACGTCGCCGCGAGCGGCGACCATCTGGCGCTCGGCCGTGACCCCTATCACCTGGAGTCGAGCGTCCCGGGAGTGTTCGCCGCGGGTGACGTGCGCGCAGACTCGGTGAAGAGGGTCGCATCGGCGGTCGGCGAAGGCGCGATGGCGGTCTCACTGGTGCACCGGTACTTGGTGGAGGGGCAATGAGCAGGCCGGAGCGCAGCGGAGTGGCTGCTCATCATGGGCGCAGGTTCGGCTCAGTCCGGCGCCGGAGCGCAGCGGAGGTGACGGAATGAGCCGACGGCTTACCCAGGAAGAGCTCCGCGGGCTGTTCCTCTTCGAGGCGCTCGACGACGAGCAGCTGGACTGGCTCGCCGCCCGCGGCACCGCGGTGCGCTACGAGTCCGGGCGGCCGGTGTACCAGGAGGGCGAGCCGGCGACCTGCTTCGTGGTGCTGCTGTCCGGCACCGTGAGCCTCAGCCGGAACGTGCACGGCGACGACATCGAGCTCAGCCGCACCGACCAGGTCGGCGTCTACGGCGGCGCCACGCAGGCGTACCTCGGCGACCGGGTCCCGCAGGTCTACAACAACACGATGCACGCGATCACCGACTCCGAGCTGTACGAGCTGCCCGCCGTCGAGCTCGGCGCCGCGATGCGCGAGTGGTTCCCGATGGCGATGCACCTGCTCGAGGGCCTGTTCTTCGGCATGCGCAACGTCAACAACGCGGCCGCCGAGCGGGAGCGGCTCCTCGCCCTCGGCGCGCTGTCCGCCGGCCTGACCCACGAGCTCAACAACCCGGCCGCGGCGGCCGTGCGCGCCACCGCCGTCCTGCGTGACCGGGTCGCCGGCATGCGGCACAAGCTCGCGATGATCGCCGACGGCCGGCTCGACGGCCAGCAGCTGCACGGGCTCGTCGAGCTGCAGGAGCGCGCCGTCAAACTGGCCGCGACCGCCCCGAAGCGCTCCGCCCTGGACGCCAGCGACGCCGAGGACGCCGTCGGCGACTGGCTCGACGAGCGCGGCGTCAACGGCGCCTGGGACCTCGCCCCGACCCTGGTCGCCGGCGGTGTCGACGTGCCGTGGCTGGAGGACGTGAAGGTCTGCGTCGGCAAGCTCGACCTCGAGCCGGCCGTGCGCTGGCTCGTCTACACCATCGAGACCGAGCTGCTGATGGGCGAGATCGACGACGCCGTCACCCGCATCTCCGGTCTCGTCAACGCGGCGAAGCAGTACTCGCAGCTGGACCGCGGGCCGTTCCAGGTCGCCGACGTGCACGAGCTGCTCGACGCGACCCTCATCATGCTCAACGCGAAGATCTCCAAGCAGGGGGTCAAGGTCGTCACCCGCTACGACCGGGACCTGCCGCCGATCCCCGCGTACGCCGCCGAGCTCAACCAGGTGTGGACCAACCTCATCGACAACGCGGTCGCCGCCATGCACGGCGACGGCACCCTCACCATCACCACGTCCCGCGACGGCGACTGCCTGGCGGTCGAGTTCGCCGACACCGGCACCGGCATCCCCGCCGAGGTCCGGCCGCGCATCTTCGAGCCGTTCTTCACCACCAAGCCGGTCGGTGAGGGCACGGGGCTCGGGCTGGACATCTCGTACCGCATCGTGGTGAAGAAGCACCACGGCGACATCCGGGTCACGTCAAGCCCCGGCGACACCCGCTTCCTCGTCCTGCTGCCGCTGACCGAGCCCGCCCCCACCGCCTGACGCCGGTCGCCGCGGCTCGCCCGGCGCGGTCACGGTGCGGTGGGTCAGCAGCGTGACCGCCGCCGCGGCCACCGCGCCGGCGAGGGCCACCGCGACCGCCGCCCGGGGCGCCGCGCCGTCGACGGCCGCACCGGCGAGCGCGCTGCCGAGGGCCGCCCCGGCCGCCGTCGCCGTGCTCGTCCACATGCGGGCCTCGGTGCCGGTGCCCGGCGGGGCGGCCAGGTCGGTCAGCTCGTAGGCGAGCGCGTTCAACGGCGCGAGGGGCGCCCCGGCCAGGACGAACAGCCCCGCCAGCCACCAGAGGCCGGCGGGGAGCAGCAGCGGCGCCAGTACCAGCGCCATCGCGGCCGACAGCAGGGTGAACCTCGCCGGCGTCACGTGCGGCCCGAGGCTGCCCAGCAGGCTGCCCGCCGCGAACCCGCCCAGCAGCACCCCCGCGAACCCGGCCCGCCCGCCGTCGGTGGCGAACGCGGCCGCCGCCACCTGCACCGCGCCGATCGCGACGCCGAGCGCCGCCCGCGAGCCGACCAGCGACAGCACCGCCGGGGCCCGTAGCGGCCCGAGGACGCCCGCCCGGGCCACGCGCGGCGCCGGCCGCCACGCCCGGGCCGGCGGCAGCAGCGCGAACGCCGCCGTCGCCACGACCGCGAGACCCGCCGTCAGCACCAGCCCGAGCGCCGGCCGCCCGACCGCGACGACCGCGCCCGCCACGACCGGCCCGGCGATGAACCCGACCTCCAGCAGCGCGCTCTCCAGGCGGTACGACGCCCGCAGCTGCGCGCCCTCGCCCAGCATCGCGATCCAGATGCCGCGCATGCACGCCGCGACCGGTGGCCGTGCCGCGCCCGCGACGCCGGCGAGCGCGGCGAGGACCCACAGCGGCGCCGACGGCCGTGCCGCCACGCCGAGCAGGGACCCTCCGTGCAGGGCCGCGGTCACGAGCAGCACCGGTGTCTGGCCGGTCCGGTCGACGAGCCGGCCGACGATCGGCGCCGCGGCGGCGGTACCGACGGCGAACACACCGGCGACGAACCCTGCCGCGCCGAAAGACCCCCGCTCGTGCTGCAGCAGCAGGACCAGCGCGAGAGCGACCGCCCCGGCCGACAACCGGGTGAGCAGGTTCGTGACCGCCAGGGCCGTCGCGAACGGCCGCCGCAGCACCGCCGCCCAGAGTCGTAGCACCCGGCAGTTCTACGCGACCGGCACCGCGACCCGCACGCGCTTTTCCGGGTGTCCGTGTATGGTGCGAGCGCCGTTCGTCGATCGGGGAGATCAAGTATGGACACGCCGGAACCCGCACCGAGGTCGCGTCGCGGATGGGTCGACTGGGTCACCAAGCTCGCCGGTGCGCTCACCCTCGCGGCGCTGGGCGCCGGCCTCGGCGGCTGGCTCGCCTGGCAGGTGTCCGACGACCTGCCCGCCGACCGGTTCGCGCTGGAGACCGTCCAGCCGCTCGTGCCGGGCACCCGCCTGCACGCCCCGGACCGGCGGCACGAGCCACCGTTCGGCTACGACCCGCCGTACGAGGGCGTGCAGGCGCTGCTGTTCGGCGGCGACGACTACAACGGCGGCTACATCGCCTACCACGTCGACCCTCCGGCGCAGAACGTCACGGGCGCGATCGGCGTCGCCCGGGAGGCGCTCGTCAAGGACCACTACTGGAAGGTCGACACCCGCGCCCCGGACCTGCCCGGCCAGGCCGAGGGCGTCACCGCGGTCAGCCGCGACCTGGTCGTGCAGGTGTACCAGGAGGGGGCCGGCGGGCTCGTCCTGGAGATCAGCCGGCGTCCGCCGCCGTCGGTCGCCCCGCTGGTCGCCCTCTTCGGCCTGGTCGGGTTCGCCCTCGGCTGGGTCGGGATGCGCCGGGCCGTGGACAACGGCCGGGTGGCGGCCGTGACCGCCTGGGCCGGCGTCGGGTTCCTGGCGCCGTGCACCCTGCTGACGTATGCGGTCGTCGCCACGATGTACCTGGCGCCGGTGACCGAGCCGATCCCGTCCTGGGACGCCTACACCGGCATCGGCTTCCGCCTCCTGGCCAACATCGGGGTCCTGCTGCTGCTCGCCGCCACGGCCGTCACCGCGCTGGCCGTGTGGTCTTCGGATTCGCGGCGTCGCCTTCCGCTGCCCTGACCGTGTGGTCTTCGCTCGATTCGCGGGTGTCGCCGGCCGTTCCGGCAGGGCGGGCCGCACCTTCGGCGACTGGCAACGCCGGTGAATGCCCGGCTACGGTGAGCGTCCGCTGTTGCCTCCATGGATGGATGCTGTGACCGCTCCCGCGGAACGACCCGTGCTCTCCCCTGAAGTCGCCGGGCGCGCGCCGACGACCGTGACCCTCGCGAACGGGTTCTCCCGGATCAGTTCGCCGGTCACGATCCTCGTCGCCGGGGCGCCCGGAGCGGGTAAGGACATGCTCTGCGACTCGTGGACGACGGCGCAGCGGGGCAGTCCTGACCCGACCGAGATGAGCGACGACCGCGAGGACATGAACTTCGTCGTCGCGCGGTCCCGGACCATGTGGTTCCCGAAGCGGACCAAGGTCACCCTGACCATCGTGCCCGGCCAGGCGAGCCGCGAGCGGACCAGGACCTTCGGCGACCGGCTCATGCCCGGGCACACGACGATGGGCGCGGTCTACGTGACCTGCTGGGGGCACAACGAGATCTGGGACACCCGCGGCGACGCCGCCCTGGTCCGCAAGGTGCTGCGCACGACCGCCGGCAGCCCCGGTCACCGGCTCGCCGAGGACCACCTGAAGAAGCTGCGGGAGCTGCTGCTCAAGCGTGAGGAGCAGGACCTGGAGGACGCGCTGCAACGCCTCGCGGCGTCCTGGGTCCGCAACCCGGCCGGTGGCCGGCCGCGGTTCCTCATGGTCGCCGTCAACAAGGCCGACCTCTTCTGGTCGCGGGTCGACGAGGCGCTGGAGCACTACCGGACGTCGGCGTTCGGGCGGCGGCTGGCGGCGTTCGGCCGCCGGTTCGGCCTCGAGGTCGACGTCGTCGCGGTGAGCACCGGACCGCAGCGCTGGGACCCCGACCCGCTGCTGGCCTGCAGCGTGGAGCCGGAGCTGGAGCCGGCCGACTCACTGGTCCTGCTGACCGAGTTCTTCGCCCGTCTGGAGGCGCACTGTGGCGTTCGGTGAGGCCGGCTCCCGGGAACCCACCGGCGCCGAGTTCGAGGAGTACCTGGCCACCGCCGAGCGTCTCCTGCGCGACTCGGACGCCCTGCGCCGCCGGGGCGCGACCGCCCGGATCGCGGGGTCCGCGGCGTCCATCCTGCTGCTGCCGGTGGTGGTCGCCGTCGCCATGGCGGCACGGACGGACGCCGTGAGCCTGGTCGTCACCGCGCTGGTGTGGCTCGGCGCCTCCGTCGCCGCCACGCGGGTGGTGCAGCAGATGGTCGTGGCCACCGCCCGGGAGCAGCTCTCCCGCGACTCCGAGGCCGCGGCCCGGATCGCCCGGCTGCTCAGCGACGTGTTGCCGATCATCGCGGAGGACGAGGGCTGGACCCACATCCGCGTACGGGTGGCGGAGAGCCGGCTGGCCCGCCTGCCGCTGGGCGTGGAGGACCGCTGATGAAGGGCCCCTCACCGGAAGCCGTCGGCCGGGCAGCCGACTGGTCGGCGGTCCTCGCCATCGTGGTCACCGGGTCGGTCTTCGTGCTGAAGCACTTCGGCCCCTGGGACCCTGACACCGACGCCGGGGACCTGCTGCTCGTCGGCATCTGCGCGACGATCCTGGGCATTCGTGTCGTCTGGCGCCTCCTCAGCCCGGTCTCCGACGACGGCGTGCACTTCGAGACCGGCGGCGGCCGCAGCTGGCTGTTCCTGGCTCTGTTCGCCGGCGCGCTGATGGCCGCCGGCGGGGTGGTCGCCGTGGTGTGGGCGCTGATCGCCGGCAAGCAGGGCGGCCCACCCACGTAGCCCCCGGCTCGCGATCCATCGCCCGGCTCGTCGAACCGGCGCGTCGCGAGCTGATCTGAAGGCCGGCGAACGGTGTGGCGCGAGCTGATCTGAGGGCCGACGAGCGGCCTGCGCCGACGCGGTTCGTTGAGTGTAAGGGTTGCGGGTCAGGCAGAGTCGCGGACGCCCAAGTGCTGGCCGGTCGACTCCTTGGCGCGCCCTCGACCATAAGGGTGTGTGCACGGTGCTGGGCATCGGTGGCCCGTGACCCCGGCTCGAGGATGGCGATCCTTGCCCTGGCAAGGGGCGGTCATGCGAACATATGTTCGTGTCCGACGGGGCCTCGATCCTGCACGCTGACCTGGACGCGTTCTACGCGTCGGTGGAGCAGCGCGACGACCCGCGCCTGCGGGGGCGGCCGGTGATCGTCGGTGGCGGGGTGGTGCTCGCGTGCAGCTACGAGGCGAAGCGGCGCGGGGTGCGCACGGCGATGGGTGGGCGGCAGGCGCGGCAGCTGTGCCCGGAGGCGGTCGTCGTGCCGCCGCGGATGCGGGCGTACTCGGAGGCCAGCCGGCGGGTGTTCGAGGTGTTCCGGGACACGACGCCGGTCGTGGAGGGGATCTCGATCGACGAGGCGTTCCTCGACGTGCGGGGGCTGTGGCGGATCGCGGGGACGCCGCGGCGGATCGCCGAGAAGCTGCGGGCCGACGTGCTGCGGGAGGTCGGGCTGCCGATCACGGTCGGGGTGGCGCGGACGAAGTTCCTGGCGAAGGTGGCCAGCGGGGTCGCCAAGCCCGACGGGCTGCTGGTCGTGGAGCCCGCCGACGAGCTCACGTTCCTGCACGCGCTGCCCGTGCAGCGGCTGTGGGGCGTCGGGGCCGTCACGGCGGCGAAGCTGCACGCGCACCGGGTCATGACGGTGGGGCAGGTCGCCCGGCTCGGTGAGGCGACCCTGGTGTCGATGCTCGGCGAGGGCACGGGGCGGCACCTGCACGCCCTCGCGCACAACCGGGACCCGCGGCCGGTGCAGACCAACCGGCGCCGCCGGTCGATGGGGGCGCAGCGGGCCCTCGGCCGCGGGCCGCACCAGCCGGCATTCGTCGACGCGGTCCTCGCGGAGCTGGTCGACCGGGTCTGCCGGCGCCTCCGGGCCGCCGAGCGGGGCGGTCGCACGGTCGTGCTGCGGATGCGGTTCGCGGACTTCACGAAGGCGACGCGCTCGCACACCCTGGCGAAGGAGACGTGGCACACCGCGACGATTCTGGACGCCGTACAGATGCTGCATCACAAGGAAGCGTCGCTGATCGCGAACCGGGGGCTGACGCTCATCGGCATCGCCGTCGCGAACCTGGACGGGGACGGTGCCGTGCAGCTGGAGCTGCCGCTGCGGGCGCACACCGGCGGCGAGCTGGACCAGGCGATGGACCAGGTCCGGGACCGGTTCGGCTCGGCGGCGCTGACGAGGGCGTCGCTGCTGGGCCGGCAGCAGGGGCCCACAACTCCCCTGCTGCCGGACTAGCTCAGCCGCGCAGCGCCTTGATGGTGTCGCGGTACCAGTGCGCGGACTGCTTCGGGGTGCGCTCCTGCGTGTCGTAGTCGACGTAGACGATGCCGAAGCGCTTGTCGTAGCCGTAGGCCCACTCGAAGTTGTCCATGAGCGACCACGCGAAGTAGCCGCGGATGTCCGCGCCCTGCTGGCGGGCCACGGCGACCGCGCCGATGTGGGAGTCGAAGTAGGCGACCCGGTCGTCGTCGCGGACGAAGCCGGTCTCGTCGGGCTCGTCGTAGAAGGCGGAGCCGTTCTCGGTGACGAAGATCGGCAGCCGGTAGTCCTCCCACAGGCGCACGAGGAGCTGGGTGAAGCCCTCGGGGACGATCTCCCAGCCCATCGCGGTGATCGGGCGGCCGGTCGGGATGGGGCGGCTGACGGGCAGGCCGGTGGCGTCGTGGGTGTTGCCGTCCTCGTCGACGCCGGAGACCGTCTCGCTGAAGTAGTAGTTGACGCCCAGGACGTCCAGCGGCGTCTTGATGACCTCGAGGTCGCCGTCCTGCACGGGCAGCTCGATGCCCTGCGCGGCGAGGTCCGCGACGAGGTCCGCCGGGTACCGGCCGTGCACGAGCGGGTCGAGGTAGATGCGGGTGCTGAGCGCGTCGCTGCGCCGGGCGGCGTCGCGGTCGGCGGCGCTGTCGGTCTCGGGGGTGCTGACGCCCATGTTGAGCGTGATGCCGAACTCGTGGTGCGGGGCCGCCGCCGCCTTCATGCGCTGGGTCGCGAGGCCGTGACCGAGCAGGAGGTGGTGCACGGCGTGCATGCTGGCGGCGAAGTCGCGCCGGCCGGGGGCGTGCACGCCGTAGGCGTAGCCGAGCATCGCCGAGCACCACGGCTCGTTGAGCGTCGTCCACGTCTTGACGCGGTCCTTGAGCGCGTCGAAGACGAGCATGCTGTAGTCCGCGAAGCGGTAGGCGGTGTCGCGGACGGGCCAGCCGCCCGCGTCCTCCAGCTCCTGCGGCAGGTCCCAGTGGTACAGGGTGATCCACGGCTCGACGCCGTTGGCGAGCAGCTCGTCGGTGAGCCGGTCGTAGAAGCCGAGCCCGGCCGGGTTGACCGGGCCGCGGCCGCGGGGCTGGACCCGCGGCCACGCCACGGAGAACCGGTAGAGGTCGACGCCGAGGTCGCGGATCAGCGCGACGTCCTGCGGCATGCGGTGGTAGTGGTCGCAGGCGACCTCGCCGGTGTCTCCCTTGTCGATCGCGTCGGGCACCTCGCAGAACGTGTCCCAGATGGACCGGGTCCGCCCGTCCTCGTCGACCGCGCCCTCGATCTGGTAGGCCGAGGTCGCCACTCCCCAACGGAAGGAAGGCGGGAGTGTGGCGATCGGGTTCTGCACATCGAGGGGTGTCGCGGTCGTGTCCATGGTTCTCCTGTTTGCAGTTACTGGGACGGTGTGCCCGTTGGCAGGCTCAGCCGGCGGTGACCGGATGCAGCCAGCAGGCGACGGTGCGGGGCTCACCGACGTGATCGTCGGGCTTGCCCAGGATCGGAATCTTGGTCGGGCACGGCTCGAACGCCTTCGGGCAGCGCGGGTGGAACGCGCAACCGGACGGCATGCCGCGCAGGTCGGGCGGCGAGCCGGGGATGCCGGCCAGCTCCCGCCGTTCGCCGCGCAGCGCCGGGAACGAGCGCAGCAGCCCGGCGCTGTACGGGTGCTTCGGGTCGCGGTAGATCGCCGCCGAAGGCGCCTCTTCCACGATCCGCCCGCCGTACATGATCGCGATCCGGTCGGAGAACTCGACCAGCAGCGACAGGTCGTGCGTGATGAACAGGACGGAGAAGCCGAGCCGCTCGCGCAGCTCGACGAGCTGGCCGAGGATCTGCCGCTGCATGACGACGTCGAGCGCGGTGGTCGGCTCGTCCATGATGACCAGCTGCGGTTCCAGGGCGAGCGCCATGCCGATCATGACGCGCTGGCGCATGCCGCCGGACAGCTGGTGCGGGTACGCGTCGAGCCGGTCCTCGGCGATGCCGACGAGCCGCAGCAGCTCCTTGGCCCGCGCGACCCGGGCCGCCTTGGTGGAGCTCGGGTCGTGCGCCTTGATCGCGTCCATCAGGCCGACGGAGATCTTGTGCACCGGGTTGAGCGAGTTCATCGCGCCCTGGAACACGATCGACGTCTCCGCCCACCGGTACTTGCGCAGCTCCTCGTTGGAGAGGTTGAGCACGTCGTACGGGTCGCCGGTCGGCGGGTGGTAGATGACGGAGCCGTTGGCGACGACGCCGGGCGGCGGGAGCAGCCGGGTGACGCCGTAGGCGAGGGTCGACTTGCCGCTGCCGCTCTCGCCGGCGAGGCCGACGACCTCGCCGCGGTGGATGGTGAGGCTGACGTCGCGGACCGCCTTGACCCCCTCCTCGCCGAGACCGTAGTCGACGTCGAGGTTCTTGATCTCCAGCAGCGGCCGGGTCAGGGTGCGGGTCATGGCTTCGCTCCATACTCCACCGAGCCGACGGCGTCGTCCTGGTCGTCGGTCGGGCCGGCCTGCTTGGTCTGGTGCTTGATCTCGATCTCGGGGGTGCTGTCGGCGCGGCCGCGGATGACGGGCGTGAACCCGACCCGCATGGTGACCTTGTCGCCGTTGGGGGCGCGCCGGGAGCCCGCGCCGGAGGTGCGCAGGCGGGGGCTGACGAACTCGTCGATGCCGAAGTTGATCAGGCTGAGCGCGGTGCCGAGGAACGCGATGGCCAGACCGGCCGGCACGAACCACCACCAGGCGCCCTGCGCGAGGGCCTGCTGGCCCTGCGCCCAGAACAGGATCGTGCCCCAGTTCCAGGTCGACACCGACGAGATGCCGATGAACGCGAGGGTGATCTCGGACATGACGGCGAAGATGACGGTGCCGACGAAGCTGGACGCGATGATCGCGGTCAGGTTCGGCAGGATCTCGAACAGCACGATCCGCCAGGTCTTCTCGCCGGTCGCGCGGGACGCCTCGACGTAGTCCCGCCGTCTCAGCGAGAGGGTCTGTGCTCGTAGGACCCGGGCGCCGTACGCCCAGGACGTACACCCGATGACCAGCGCCACGACGATGTCGCCGGCGTTGGTGATGGTGGACGTGACGATGATGATCAGCGGCAGGCCGGGGATGACCAGGAAGACGTTGGACACCGCGGAGAGGCTCTCGTCGGCGGCGCCGCCGAGGTAGCCGGACGTGACGCCGATGAGCACCGACAGGACCGTCGCGACGATGCCGGCGATCGCGCCGACCACGACGACGCCGCGGGCGCCGACGAGGATCTGGCTGAAGATGTCCTTGCCGAGGTGGTCGGTGCCGAACCAGTGCGAGCCGGACGGCGCCTGCAGCTTGTCGGCCGTGATGAGGTCCGGGTCGTACGGCGAGATCCACGGCCCGATGATCGCGATGAGCACGTAGATGCCGAGCACGATGAGGCCGGTCGCGGCCTTGCCGTTGGCGATGAACCGGAACCGCTTGCGCTTCGCCTTCGAGGCCGGCTTCACGCTCGGCTGGGCCATCGAACCCTGGCCCGGGATCACCTGCTCGATGCTGGACGGGGTGACGGTCATCTCAACCACTCTTTCGGGTGCGCGGGTCGAGCAGCAGGTAGGCCACGTCGGCCAGCAGGTTGGCCACCAGCACCGAGATCGTGATGACCAGGAAGATGCCCTGCATCAGCGGGTAGTCGTAGGCCTGGACACCCTGGAAGAGCTGGTAACCCACACCCGGGTAGGAGAACACGATCTCCACCAGGAGGGTGCCACCGACGATGTAGCCCAGCGACAGCGCGAAGCCGGACACGTTGGGCAGCAGCGCGTTGCGGGCGGCGTAGCTGAAGGCGACCCGCTTGTCGGACAGGCCCTTGGCGTGCGCGACGGTGATGTAGTCCTCCGAGGAGACGGTGACCATCATGTTGCGCATGCCGAGGATCCAGCCGCTCATCGAGGAGATGAGGATCGTCGCCGCGGGCAGGATGCTGTGGTTGAGCGCGCTGCCGATGAAGTACTGGTCGAACGCCGGCACCAGGCCGGGGGTGAAGCCGCCGGACGACGGGAACCAGCTGCCGGGGCCGGCGAGCAGGGCGATCGCGACGAGACCGAGCCAGAAGTACGGCACCGAGGACAGGAACGTGGTCGCCGGCAGCAGGCTGTCGATCCACGAGCCGCGCTTCCAGCCGGCGCCGACGCCCAGCGCGGTGCCGATGATGAAGCTCAGGATCGTGGTGATGCCGACCAGGCCGATCGTCCACGGCAGGCTCTGGCCGATGACCTCGGACACCGACGTCGGGTAGAACGTGAACGACAGGCCGAGGTCGCCGTGCAGCAGCTGCTTCCAGTAGCCGATGTACTGCTCCCAGAGGCTCTGGTCCTTGTCGAGGCCGAACAGCACCTTGATGGACTGGATCGCGTCGCTGGACAGCCGGCCCTGGTTCTTGGAGATCAGGGCGCTGACCGGGTCGCCGGGCATGACCCGCGGGATGAAGAAGTTGAGGGTGATCGCCGCCCACGCCGTGAACAGGTAGAAGGCGAAGCGTTGCAGCAGGAACTTCATCGTGCCTCCTCCGTCAGCGTCAGAGCCGGCGGCGTGGGGATGGCGGCGCTGCCGTTGGCAGCGGAGCCGATGCCTTCTTTGGCGACGGTGTCCGCGTCGTACAGCCAGCAGGCGGCCCAGTGCCCGTCGCGGTCACCGATCTCCAGCCGCGGCGGCAGGTCGACCTTGCAGCGGGGCATGGCGTGCGGGCAGCGGGGGTTGAAGCGGCAGCCGGCGGGGGGCCGGATCAGGCTCGGCGGCTCGCCGTTGCCCCGGTCCATGTTCGCCGGGTCGGCGATGCCTTCGATGCGGTCCGGGTCGGGCGCGGACTCGATCAGCAGCCGCGTGTACGGGTGCGCGGGGTTCTGCGTGACGGTCTCGCTGTCGCCGCCCTCGACCATCCGGCCGGCGTACATGACCATGGTCTCGTCGGCGAAGTAGCGGGCCGAGGCGATGTCGTGCGTGATGTACAGGATGGCGAGGTTGAGCCGTTCCTTCAGATCACGCAGCAGGTTGAGGATGCCGAGGCGGATCGACACGTCGAGCATGGAGACCGGCTCGTCGGCGAGCAGGGCCTCGGGGTCGGCGCCGAGGGCGCGGGCGATCGCGACGCGCTGGCGCTGGCCGCCGGACAGCTCGTGCGGGAACTTGTCGATGTAGCGCTCGGGCGGGGTGAGGCTGACCCGGGTCAGCAGGTTCGCGAGGGCTTCCTCGAGCTCGGCCGCGGTCTTGCCGGCGTTGCCGTGGATCTTCAGCGACCGGGTGAGGTGGTAGCGGACCGTGTGCACCGGGTTGAGCGAACCGAACGGGTCCTGGAAGATGAGCTGCACGCGCTTGACGTAGTTCCGGAAGCGCCTGCCCCCGTTGACCTTGGTCGACGTGCCGTGCAGGAGGATGTCGCCGCCGGTGCGCGGGTAGAGCTGCGCGAGCAGCCGGGCGACTGTGGACTTGCCGGAGCCGGACTCGCCGACCAGTGCCGTGACTCTGCCCCGTCGCAGAGTGAAGGAGACGTCGTCCACCGCGTGGACGGCTGCCTTGGTGCCGGAGAAAAGGTCACGCATTCGCCTGCGGACGGGGAAATGCTTGGTCAGGCCGACAGCCTCCAGCACCACCTCGCCGACCGGCGCCGCCGTGCTTTCGCTCAACGTCATGCCGATGTTCCTGTCTTGGGGTGTCGTCACGGGGTGGCGCTCCCCGGGTTGCCCGCGCGGGCAACCCGGGGAGCGCCGTCACTAGCGACCGGTCAGGAGGCCGGCTTGAGGTGCAGGATCACGTCGAGCGCGTTCGCCTGGGTGGGCTGGGCGGCGCCGTAGGGGTTGGCGTCGTCCGGCCAGCCGGTCCACTGCTTCGTGGAGTAGGCCCCACCGACATTGTCGGCGCCGACGGGGATCATCGGCATGTGCTCGACGAAGATCTTCTGGAGCTTGTTCATCGCCTCGACACGGACCGAGTCCTCGGTCGCCGACTGGTAGTCGCGCAGCGCCTTGGTGGCCTCGGGGTTGTTGAAGCGCCCGAAGTTACCGGCGGGGCTGGCGGTGCCGACCGGCTTGAGCAGGTCGCCGTCCATGATCGTCTGGTAGATGTCGTACGGCGTGTTACCGCCGTTGGTCCACCGGAAGCCCGCGTCGAACTGACCGGCCTCGACGTTCTTGAACCACGCGTCCTGGTTGGCCTTCTCGACCGTCGCCTCGATGCCGATCTTCTGAAGGTTGGCCTTCACGATCTCCAGCGAGGTCTGGTAGTCCGACCAACCGGCCGGGTCGGTCAGCGTCAGGGTGACGGCCTTGCCCGACTTGTCCTTCAGCGTGGTGCCCTCGTACTTGTAGCCGTTGGCGGTGAGGAGCGCCTTGGCGCCCTCGATGTCGATCTTGTAGTCCTTGCCCTTGAACTCCGGCGCGAGGAACGCGTCGCCGGCGGGGCTGGGCAGACCGGTCACGCTCTTCACCAGCGGGTGGAAGTAGCCGGCCTCGGCCGTGTTGAAGATGTCGTCACGGTCGATGACCATGCTCATGGCCACGCGCAGGTTCTTGTCGTCGAACGGCGCCTTGGTGGTGTTGATGTACAGGCCGTGGATGCCGAGGACCGGCGGGGCCCAGATCTTGTGGTGCGCGGCGTCCTTGTCGATGAAGACCGTCTTCACATTGGGGATGAAGACGAAGCTCCACTCCGACTCACCGTTGGCGAGCGCGGTGGTCTGCGCGTTGTTGTCGGTGTAGGAGGTGTACCGCAGCTCCTTGACCTGCGGCAGCGCCTGCCAGTAGCCCTTGTCGCGGACCGTCAGCGTGGCGGTCTGCGGGGTGAACGACTTCAGCGTGTACGGGCCGGAGCCGATCGGGTTCTTGGCGAGCTCCGCCTTCGGGTCCGAGACCTTCTCCCAGATGTGCTTGGGGACGATCGGGACCTGGGCGATGGCCTTGTGCTGGCTGACGAACTGCGGGTTCTTGAACGTGATGGTCACGTCCGCGCCGCTGGCCGTCGCGTCGGAGATGGTGAGACCACCGGTGTTGAGCGCCTCGTTGTCACGCAGCAGCTTGTACGTGAACGCGACGTCCTCGGCGGTGACCTTCTGGCCGTCGGACCAGGTGGCGTTGTCGCGGATGGTGGCCTTGACCGAGGTGTAGTCCTTCGACCACTCCGCCTTGGTGGCGAGCCACGGCTTCATCGGGTCGGCCGGCTTGACCGGGTTCCACATCATCAGCGGCTCGTAGAGCGCCCAGCGGTAGCCCGACTTGGACGCCGCGGAGGTGCTGAG
The DNA here is from genome assembly GCF_050936335.1 of Dactylosporangium sp. CA-152071. Classification (NCBI taxonomy): domain Bacteria; kingdom Bacillati; phylum Actinomycetota; class Actinomycetes; order Micromonosporales; family Micromonosporaceae; genus Dactylosporangium; species Dactylosporangium sp. CA-152071. The sequence goes on from NZ_JBNJMZ010000002.1 coordinate 2,402,145, forward strand.
GAACGGGTTCTGGTTCTCGGTCTGCGGGCCGTTCGGCATGCCGACGTTGAGGACCGTCGGGCCCTTCTTCGCGTTGTCGGCGTTCGGCGAGTCGCCACACGCAGCGAGAGCGCCGGTGGCGAGCAACCCGGCGAGGCCGAGCACAACGGAGCGTCTGGTATGCACGGGGGTGTCTCCTTACGTACCTGGATCGACAGGTGGGGCGGGCATTCGGGGTATGACGACGGGGCCTTCTTGCGGCAGGTCCCGCCCTTTGGTGCGGTATCGGTGGTGCGTCGTGCCGGGTGGTGCCGGGTGGTGCGGGTTGGTGCGGGGATGGTGCGGTGGAGCGCTCGGGCTACGCCGGCATGGTCGAGGACCGCACGACGAGCGTGGTGGACAGGATGTTGGGCTCACTCGTCAACGGCGTGCCGTCGAAGTGTGCGATGAGCCGCCGGGCCGCCATCTCGCCCATCTGCCGCATCGGCTGGCGGATGGTCGTGAGTGGTGGCTCGGTGTGCGCGGCGTGGACGATGTCGTCGAAGCCCACGAGGGCGACATCATCCGGCACCGCGCGGCCCGCTTGGCGCAGCCCCTGGAGGGCGCCCGCCGCGGACAGGTCGTTGTGGGCGAAGACCGAGTCGAACTCCAGCCCCAGGTCCAGCGCCCGCCGGATCGCCTGGGAGCCGCAGTCGTAGGTGAAGTCGCCCTCCATCACGAAACGCGGGTCGACCGGGTGACCGGCGGCCGCGAACACGTCCGCGAAGCCACCGAGCCGGTCCTGCGTGCAGCCGAACTTCTCGGATCCGGTGATGACGAGGGGGCGCCGCCGGCCGATCTCGACCAGATGCCGGGCGGCCAGGGCCCCGCCGGCCCGGTTGGTGGTCCCCACCGACGGCATGAGCGGCTTGTCGCCGCGGTCGTCGATGAGCACCACCGGCAGGCCGCCGGCATACAGGTCGGCGAGGTAGTCCAGGGTGCCCTCCGGCTCGATCGCCAGCAGGCCGTCGAAGGCCTTGCCGGAGACCTGCGCCGAGAACTGGCGCATCGACTCGGCGCCACGGTTGCACGTGAAGAGCAGCAACCCGTAACCCTCCGCTTCGACGACATCAACGGCTCCCTGCACGATCTCGCCCATCCACGGCCAGATCAGCGAAGGCACCAACATCCCGATGACCCTGGTGTGGCCCCGGGCGAGGTTGACCGCCCGCGCGCTGGGCGTGTAACCCAGCTCGTCGATGACCCTCCGCACCCGTGCCGCGGTCGACTCGTCGACCTCGCCTTTGCCGTTGAGCACCCGCGAGACGGTGGTCTTGCTGACCCCGGCCCGTGAGGCAACATCGGCGATGGTGATCGGCACGCCGCGATCCTCTCTGTGAGAGCGCTTTCTGGCAAGAGAGCGTTTTCTGGAACCGGTTCCGCAACCGGTTCCGGCACACTAAATCCGATTGCGGACTGTGGTGTCAATAACACGGTGGTAACGAAACGTAACGCCTGGGAAAAGCTTGCCAAGGCCTCGGACGGTGGTGTTTGCTCACAGCACGCCGACGCGCCCGCCGTCGCGGTGACGCGCGGGCACGCCCCTGAAAGCGCTCTACCGACCGGGGAGGTGGATGACGGTGCCGTCGCTGAGCGGCTGCTGCTTGACCACCAGGACGTCGAACCGGAGCCCCTTCGGCACGTCGAAGACGAGCGTGCCGGTGACCGGTTTGCCGGCCCTGATTTCCCCGTAAAGCGGTCGGGTTTCGGCGTTGTAGAGCCACGACCAGTCGTCGGCCTTGTGGTCGTTGCCGTCGGTGTCACGCAGCCGCTGCGAGCCCTGATAGATGCGGGTGCTGCCGGTGCCGAGGTTCTCGACCCGCACCTCGACCAGGCAGAACTCGCCCTCGGCGTCCTTGACGATCGGCCAGTCGCCGATGCGTTTCACGCCGCACTCGAAGCCGGTGACGGTGAAGCGGACGCCGCCGTCGGTGCCGACCGGGCTGGGCTTCTTCGACGGCACCTTGCTCGCCGGCGCGGCGGTGCTGGGGCCCGCCTTCGCGGCGCCGTCCTTGCCCGAGCCGGCCGAGTCGGCGAGGTTGAACACGCCCCACAGGCAGCCGAGCACGATCAGCACCGCGACGACGGCGGCCACCGCCCCGCCGACGCGGCGCGGCGGGCGGCGGGGAGGAGGCGGCACCGGCGGCAGCGGCGGGCGCCCACGACCCGGGTCCGCATACTGGGACGACACCGGGACACCGAGAGTGGGGTCGAGCATCGTCGGGCTGACCGGCACCGGCGAGACGGGCATCGCGTGCACCGCCGTCGGCGACACCGGGATGACCGGCGCGGCGCCGGGCGCGAACCGGCCCGTGGGCGGCCGGGGCGGCACCGGCGGCGCGGCGCCGCGGACCTTCGCCGCGGGGCCGGCCGTGGAGCGGGTCCGGGGGTCGGCGCGCGGCGACGTCACGTGCACCGCCGCCGGGTCGTCGTCGCCGACGAGCGCGAGCAGCAGCTGGCGGGCCGTCGGCCGGGCCGCCGGGTCGGGCCGCAGCGCCCGGGCCACGATCTCGGCGATGCCGGGCGCCAGCCCGTCCGGGACGGCACCCGCCGGCATCACGCCCGTGCCCGCCCACGCGACGAGGACGCCCCACGCGTACACGTCGGAGGCCTGGCTGGGCGGGGCGCCGCGCTCCTGCTCGGGCGCCAGCCACCCCGGCGTGCCGAACAGCTGCCCGACGGGCCCGTCGTGGCCGTGCGGGCGGGCGACGCCGAAGTCGATGACCTTCGGGCCGAACGGTGACAGCAGCACGTTGCGCGGGCTCAGGTCGGCGTGCACGAGCCCGACGGCGTGGATCGCGGTCAGCGCCGCCGCGACCCCGACCGCGACCGCCTCGACCTGGCCGCCGAGCGGCCCGTTGACGGTCGCGTAGTCGTGCAGGGACGGCCCGGACACGTACTCCGTCACCAGGTGCGGCACCGGGCCGTCCAGGGCCACGTCGAGGACCCGCGCGGTGCAGAACCCGGCGACCCGCGACGCGGCGGCGGCCTCGGCCGCGAACCGTTGCAGGAACTGCGGGTCGCCGTGCCAGACCGGGTTGATGACCTTCAGCGCGACCCGGCGGTCGCCGGGGCCGGCGGCGAGGTAGACGGTGCCCATGCCGCCGACGCCGAGCACGCCGAGCAGCCGGTAGGACCCGACGGTCGCCGGGTCCCCGGCACGCAACGGCGCGGGCATGTCCCCCATGCGACCCATCGTGCCCTATCAGCGCACGCGCGTGCGCTCAGTGCGCCCGTCTGGATGCCAGGAGCGCCGCGCCGACGATGCCGGCGTTGTTCTGCAGGGTCGCCGGGACGACCTTCGTGGGCACCGAGACGTGGTGCAGCCACTTGTCCGTCTTCTTGCTCACGCCGCCGCCGATGATGATCAGGTCGGGCCACAGCAGCGCGTGCAGGTGGCGCAGGTAGACCTGGACCCGCTCGGCCCAGTCCTGCCAGGCGAGGCCTTCGACCTCACGGATGCGGTCCGAGGCGTAGTCCTCGGCATCGCCGCCGTGCAGGTGCAGCCCGCTCATCTGCAGGTGGCCGAACTCGGTGTTGGGCACCAGCTTCCCGTCGATGAACAGGGCGCTGCCGATGCCGGTGCCGAGGGTGACCATCACGACCAGGCCGCCGACACCCTTGCCGGCCCCGTACTCGATCTCGGCCACCCCGGCCGCGTCCGCGTCGTTGAGGACCGTCACCGGCCGCCCCAGCTTGTCGCTGAACAGCTGCTCCGCCGGCGCGTCGACCCACGACGCGTCGACGTTGGCGGCGGTCTTCGTCACCCCGTGCTGCACGACGGCGGGAAACGTGATCCCGACGCTGCTCGCCGGCGGGAACTGCGCGACGACCGCCGCGACCGTGTCGACGACGGCGGTGATGTCCGCCGGCTGCGGGGTCTCGATGCGGTGCCGGTCGGCGGTGAACTCGCCGGTTGCCAGGTCGACCGGCGCTCCCTTGATGCCCGAACCGCCGATGTCGATACCCAGGACCACCACAGCTGCTCCTCCGCGACGTGTGCCTCAACCAATGCCCTGCTGCTCCAAGAGCCAATCATGCGGGGCACCGGCAAGGCTCACCCGGGGTACGCCCCCACCGTGTCGCGGATCTCCAGGCCCAGCGCCTGGTCGGCGGTGCGGGCGCAGTGCGCGCAGCAATAGAAGTTGCCGGACACCTCGGCGCCGTGGCCGACGATCTTCGTGCCGCAGTGCTCGCAGACCGGCGCCAGCCGGTGGATCGCGCACTCGAAGGAGTCGAAGACGTGCACGCCGCCGCCGACCGTCCGGATCTCGAAGCTCATGTGGTAGTCGTTGCCGCAGGTCTCACAGACCGCCATGGTGTTGCCCCCCATTCGTTTCACGCAGCGTGTTCGGTCGGTGGGCATGGCGCAACCGGTTCAGCCGAAATCCACCCTGCGGATCACCAGGAGGGCCACGTCGTCGTCCCGGGACCCCGCGCTCAGGGCGCTCAGCAGCCGATCGCAGAACTGCTCCAGGTCGTCCTCGACCTCGCCGACGGCGCGGCACAGCGCGTCGAGCCCCTCGTTGAAGGTGTGCCCGCGGACCTCGATCAGCCCGTCGGTCACCAGGATCAGGGTCTCCCCCGGCGCCAGCGTCAGCCGGATCTCGTCCTCGTGCGAGGTCGGCACGCCCAGCAGCGCCACCCGCCCCTCCACGAGGCTGACCCGCCCGTCCCGGACCCGCAGCGGCGGCGGGTGCCCGGCGTTGGTGAGCCGCACCTCCCCGCTGGCCGGATCCATGCTGAGCAGGCACATCGTCGCGATCTCCTCGGGCAGCAGCCGCAGCATCATCCGGTTGAGCCGCTCCATGCTCGGCCCCGGCGACGAGTCCTCCACCAGGTAGGCGCGCAGCGCGTGCCGGACCTCCGCCATGATCGTGGCGGCGCGCAGCGAGTGCCCGGCGACGTCGCCGATCGCCGCGACGAGCCGGCCGTCCACCCGCAGGATCTCGTAGAAGTCGCCGCCGACCGACGCGTGCTCGCTGGCCGGCTGGTACCGCACCGCGAGCTGCACGCCCGGCACCGCGGGCAGGCTCCGGGGCAGCATGCTCTGCTGCAGCGTCAGCGCGGTGCGCCGCTCCTCGTCGTAGCTGCGCAGCGCCTCGACCGCGAGGGCGACCGCCTGGCCGAACTGGCGCAGCAGGTCGGCGTCGTCGTCGCTGAAACCCTCCGCGGGCACGGCGACGTGCACCGGCTCCCGGCCCGGCTTGGCCCGCCCGACGACCCGCCACACCGCGCCCCGCCACCACGGGCCGTCGTCCAGCGGGAACAGCACGATGCCGGCCTGGCCGTCGAGCGGGTCGAGCTCGAACTGGTCGCGCATCGCCGGGCGCAGCACCGGGTCGCCGCCCACGGCGTCGACCTGCACCGCGATCGGCCCGGACTCCTCCGAGGAGGCGGCGACGGCGGCGGGACCCTCGAACACCCGGGCGGCGCCGGTCGCGGCGGCCAGCAGCAGGTCCGTGAGGCTGGTCGCGGCGTTGAACTCGGTCGTGGTGTCCACCAGCCGCGTCAGCCGGCCGGCGAGACGCTCGGCGCGGCGGCGGGCCCGGTACTCGCGCAACTTCGCCCGCACGGTGGCGAGCAGCTCGTCCGGGTCGATCGGCTCGGCCAGGTACGCGTCGGCGCCCCGGTTGAGGCCCTGGGTGCGGTCCACCACGTGGACGGCGGTTGCCGAGATGTGGATCACGGGGACGGCGGTGGTCCGCGGGTCCTCCTTGATCCGCTCCGCGACCTCGAACCCGTCGATGTCCGGCAGCCGTACGTCGAGCACGACCAGCTCCGCGTGCAGGCCCTCGGTGTGCAGCAGGTGGAGCGCCTCCAGGCCGGTGGCGGCCTCGGCGACCCGGTGCCCGTCGCGGCGCAGCCAGCTGGTGATGACGTACCGCTTGGAGGGGCTGTCGTCGACAACCAGGATGTCTGCCGCGGCCTCGCCGGTCACGACGCCGCCTCCGCTACGCTCCGGCGTCGCCGCGACCCAACACTGTGCCCATGATGACCGGCTCCTCCGCTGCGCTCCGGCCCGGTCATGCCGTCACTCGGGCGACGACGTCGGCGATCATCCGGCGGGTCAGCGCGGGCTTGGCCAGGACCGCGGCGGCGCCCGGGACGTGCCCCACGTCGGCGCCGGTCACCACCACGACCGGTACACCGCTCAGCTCCGGCACGCCGGCCAGCGCGGCGATCAGCTCGCCGCCGTCACCGCCCGGCATCCGCAGGTCCAGGAAGATCAGCGACGGCCGCTCCCGCGCCGCGATCGCGAGCGCCGAACGGGCGTCGGCGGCCTCGTGCACGTGCTCGGCGATGCCGGTCAGGTGCTCGCGCAGCACCTGACGGGCGGCCGCCTCGTCGTCGACGACGAGCACCGCCGGCACGTGCGGCAGGTCCTGGTCGTCCTCCGGCGCGGGGCGCAGCGGCAGGTCGAGGGTGAACGTGCTGCCCTCCCCCGGCTCGCTGACCATGCTGAGCCCGCCGCCGAGCAGGGTCGCCAGGCGCCGCGCGTAGGGCAGCCCGAGGCCCGTCCCGCCCGCCTGGTGGGCGCCGCGGACCTGGTGGAACTCCTCGAAGATCCGGCGCTGCTCGGCGAACGGGATGCCGATGCCGGTGTCGGCGACCGCGATGTGCAGCCGGCCGTCGAGCACGAGCGCGCCCATCGCGACGCTGCCCGCCTCGGTGAACTTCAGCGCGTTGGTGAGCAGGTTGCGCAGGATCTGGGTGAGCAGCACCTCGTCGGTGACCAGCTCCACGGGCTCCGCCGGGTCGGCGATCTCGAACCGCACGCCCGGCTTGGCGAGGGGACGCAGGGTGCCGCGCAGCTGGCCGAAGACCGCGCTCAGGTCGACCGGCGCCCAGTTGGGCTCGATCCGGTTCGACTCGGCCTTCGCCAGGTCCAGCAGGTCGTTGACGCGCGCGAGCAGGTCCGCGGCGGAGCCCTGGACGAGGTCCAGCTGGTGCGTCTGGTCGGCGGTGAGCGGCTCGGAGCGGGGGTCGAGCAGCAGCCGCGTCAGCCCGATGATGGCGGTCACGGGCGCGCGCAGCTCGTGCGACACGTTGGCCAGGAACCGGCTCTTCGCCTCGTTCGCCTCCCGCAGCTGCGCGGAGCGCTCCTCCAGCTCCGCGTACAGGGCGACGACTCCCTGGTTGGTCTGCTCCAGCTCCTCGGACAGCTGCGTGTAGAGAGCCATCACCCCGCGGTTGGTCTCCTCCAGCTCCGCGTTGAGGGTGAGCAGCTCGTCGCGGTGCGCCTGGACCTCCTCCAGGGCGCTCACGAGCTGCCGGTTCTGGACACTGAGCTCGTCCAGCGCGGTGGTGGGCCGGCTGGCGGCCAGTTCCTCCCGCGCCGTGGCCAGCCGCTCCTGGCCGACCTGGGCGGGCAGCCTGCGCATCAGGCTGATCCGGTCCCGTTCCACGTGCACCTCGTCCATCAACCGCCCCGCCGCCGCCGTGCCTTCGGGCGGACTGATCCCGATGCCGTCCGCTTCTACAACGATGACCAGACGGGGCCGTCCGGAAACCTCGGCGGTGAACGTCACCGTGGCGCCGATCGCGTGCCGGCCGATCTCGCTGAGCGCGGTCGCGACCCTGACCTGGTCCTGATGCTCCATGCCGACGGCGGCGGCGACCTCCCGGCCGCGCTGGCGCACCACGAACACGTCCTGGTCCTCGCGCAGCGTCATGCGCAGCAGCGGCTCCGGCACCGGACCCGGGGACTCGCTCATGGCCGCACCACGGCCACGCAGGCGTCGTCGCGGCGCACGCCGGCGTCGCGCAGCAGGGTGCCGGCGATGAGCAGCGGGTCCTGGCGGCTCAGGCCCGGGTAGTCACGCAGGGTCCAGCGGTCCGACACGCCGTCGGAGTGCAGGACCACCACCGCCTCCGGCGGCAGGTCGTAAGTGAACTCGCGGACGCCCCGCGACTGGTGCCCGACGATGCCGGGCATGCTGACCATGCCGCGGCGCTCCCCGCTGGGCGAGGCGACCACGCCCGCCACGTTGCCCAGGCCGGCGAAGCGCACCGTGCGATCCTCGACGCGGGCCACCGACACGGCCGCGCCGCGGGTGTGCGAGACGAGCCGGTGCAGTCGCTCCACGATCGCCGCCGGCGCGTCCAGGTCACCGGTGAGGAACGCGTCGACGGCGGCGTTCGCGGCCGTCGCGGCGAGCGCGCCGTGCCCGAGCCCGTCGGCGACGAGCACGAGCAGCGCGCCGTCGCGCACCCGCGCCGCCCAGCGGTCACCGCACACCGCCTCGCCCGTGATCGGCCGGGTCAGGCCGGCGACGACCGGCACCCCGACGTCGCGGCGGTCGGGCCACAGCTGCGCGGCCAGGACGGTGCCCCGGCCGGGCAGCGAGTAGCCGCCCGAGTGGCTCGACAGCCGGCGCACCGCGCCCAGCCCGATCCCGAGGGTGCCGGCGGTGCTCGTGCCGTCGGAGCCGCTGAAGACCAGATCCGCCATGCCCGGACCGCTGTCGACGGCCACCAGCTCCACGCCGCCGGTGTCGCCGCTGCGCAGGCACCGCACCGACAGCGCGCCCACATCGGCGTGCCGGTGCAGGTTGCTCGCCAGCTCGGCGGCGACGATCGCCACCTCACCGGTGCGCTCGTCGCTGAAGCCGAGCCGGCGGGCGAGGTCGACGGCGACGCGCCGGGCGACCCCCGCCGCGCCCGCCTCGTCGACGGGGATCCAGCCGAGCTCTTCGACCAGCGGGACCTGACCGGGGGCCGCCGCGGGCGGCGTCACCGTGCCCACTTGGTCACCGTGATCCGGGTGCCCTCCCCGGCGGCGGTGACGATGTCGAACTCGTCGACGAGGCGGCGCGAGCCGCTGAGCCCGAGCCCCAGCCCGCTGCCGGTGGTGTAGCCGTCGGTGAAGGCCAGGTCCAGGTCGGCGATGCCCGGCCCGGCGTCGACGAACTCGGCGCGGACCCCGGCCCGCCGCCCGTTGTGCACCTGGCCGACCACGGCGTGCCCGCCGCCGCCGTGGATGAGCGTGTTGCGCGCCAGCTCGCTCGCCGCCGTGACCAGCTTCGTCTGGTCGACCAGCGGCAGCTTCGCGGCGATCGCCATCACCCGGACCGCCTGGCGCACCCGCACCACGTCCTTGTCGTCGGCGATCTGCAGGCGCTGCTCCTCCTGCTGCTGGGTCATACCGGCACGTCGTCGGAGCCGCGGAAGCCCAGCACACCCACGCCGCGGACCTGCTTGGCCTCGGCGAGGATCTCCAGGGCCTTGTCGACGTTGAGCGCGGTGCGGACGCCGCGGAGCGACAGGCCCAGCTCGACCAGGGTGATCGCGACCGCCGGGCGCATGCCGACCACGACCGTCTCGGCGTCCAGCACCCGCGACACCGCCGCGATCGTCGACAGCATCCGGCCGATGAACGAGTCGACGATCTCCAGGGCGGAGATGTCGATCACCACGCCGTGCGCGCCGGTCTCCACGATCCGGTCCGACAGGTCCTCCTGCAGCTGCAGGGCGGTCTGGTCGTCGAGGTCGATCTGGATCGAGACCAGCAGGATCTCGCCGATCTTCAGGACGGGGACGCGGTCCATCACAGCGCCTTGTCGCGGCTCGCCCGGCGGACCACCTCGACGCCGCTGGCCCGCAGCGCGTGCAGCAGCGCGTCGGCGAGGTTGGACTTCGTCACGATGTCGCCGAACTCGATGCCCAGGGCCACCACGGTCTGCGCGATCTGCGGCCGGATGCCGGAGATGATGCACTCCGCGCCCATCAGCCGCGCCGCGACGACCGTCTTCAGGATGTGCTGCGCGACCTGCGTGTCGACCGCCGGCACGCCGGTGATGTCGACGATCGCGTAGCCGGACCCGGTGTCGACCAGGGTCTGCAGCAGCTTCTCCATGACCACCTGCGCGCGGGCCGAGTCGAGCGTGCCGACCAGCGGCACCGCGACGACGCCGTCCCACAGCTTCACGACCGGCGTCGAGAGCTCCAGCAGCTGCTCGGTCTGGTCGGCGATCACCGACTCGCGGACCTTCGTGTAGGTCTCGAACGTGAACAGGCCCATCTCGTCGACGAGCAGCGACAGCACGAGGAAGTCGGTCGTCGCCAGCTCACCCTCGCCGGCCTCCCCGGCCTCGCCCAGGTTGAGCACGACCTCCTTGACCGCGAAGACGAGGCTCGCCGTCTCGCTCGGCGAGAAGCCCTGCCGCGCCCACGCCCGGGACAGCTCAGCGAGGGCCGCCCGCGACTCGCCGCTCTCGGCGCCCGCGACATCGCCGTCGGCGTCCTGGCCGAGCATCGCCCGCAGCGCGCCGAACACGTCCCGCACCTGCAGGGTCAGCTCGGCGCTGGTGAGCCGCCCACGCAAGGTGCGGGTGGCGATCTCCGTCCACTGCCGCACGATCGCTTCCTCGTGCGCCGCCAGGAACGCATTCAGCCGCTGCCGCGCGTCGGCATCCACCTTCACTCGTGATCTCCTTCGCCCTCGTCCGTCGGACCAGACGGTACCGCCCCGAGCAGCCAACGGCGAACGGGCGGCCGAGATATGGCGGGTCGGTGTGTCGTCACCGCGCCGCCTGGGAACGAGTACGGCATGGAGACGACCTGGAGACCCTTCGAGGCACACGGCACCCTGTCCGAGGAGACCCGCGAGCGCCTGCCCGACAGCGTCTACGCGTTCCCGGAGCAGCGCAAGCTGCCGCTCACCGACGCCAAGCACGTCCGCAACGCGGTCGCGCGGTTCGACCAGGTCCGCGGCGTCAACGACAAGGACCGCGACCTCGCCTTCGCCAACCTGACGGTGGCGGCGAAGCACTACGAGGTGGAGCTGTCCGAGTCGAGCTGGCACGAGCTCGGCCGCACGCCCCACTGAGACCGCTGGCCCGCTCACCGTGCGGGGTGGGCGGGCCAGCGCACTTCCTACCGGGCTCAGATCAGGCCCAGGCGCTCCACCGCGGTGCGCTCCTCGGCCAGCTCGGCGACCGACGCGTCGATCCGGGCCCGGGAGAACTCGTCGATCTCCAGACCCTGCACGATCTCCCACTTGCCGCCCCGCGAGACGACCGGGAACGACGAGATCAGGCCCTCCGGCACGCCGTAGGAGCCGTCGGACGGCAGCGCCACCGACGTCCAGTCACCCTCGGCGGTGCCGTTCACCCAGTCGTACACGTGGTCGATCGCGGCCGACGCGGCCGACGCGGCCGACGACGCCCCGCGCACCTCGATGATCTCGGCGCCGCGCTTGGCGACCCGCGGGATGAACTCGTCGGCGTACCACTGCTGGTCACCGACGGCCTCGGCCGCGTTCCGGCCCGAGACCTCGGCGTGCAGGATGTCCGGGAACTGCGTCGCGGAGTGGTTGCCCCAGATCGTGACCTTGCGGATCTCCGACACCGGCACGCTCAGCTTCTGCGACAGCTGCGCCACGGCCCGGTTGTGGTCCAGGCGGGTCATCGCGGTGAACCGGTCCGCGGGCACGTCCGGCGCGTTGCGCTGGGCGATGAGGGCGTTGGTGTTGGCGGGGTTGCCGACGACCAGGATCCGGATGTCGTCGGCGGCACCGGCGTTGATCGCCTCGCCCTGCGGCTTGAAGATGCCGCCGTTGGCCTCGAGGAGGTCGCCGCGCTCCATGCCCTTCGTGCGGGGCCGGGCACCGACGAGCAGGGCGACGTTGGCGCCGGAGAACGCCTGCTTCGGGTCGTCGAACACGTCCACGCCGGCCAGCAGCGGGAACGCGCCGTCCTGCAGCTCCAGCGCGGTGCCCTCGGCGGCGCGGGCGGCCTGCGGGATCTCCAGCAGGCGCAGCTTGACGCGGGTGTCGGCGCCGAGCAGCTGACCGGACGCGATGCGGAACAGCAGCGCGTAGCCGATCTGGCCGGCGGCACCGGTCACGGTTACGTTCACGGGCTCACTCATCAGAGTTTCTCCTGCGGCAGCGGCGGGTGTGCTTCTCCACACAAACTATCCCCGCCCCCAACGACCGTTCACCCACTGTCGCTCCGATGTGGCTTGCGGCACTCGATCAGGTAGCGGGTGGAGTGGGCGACGAACGGGCCCTCCGCCTGGATCCGCTCGTGCAGGGCGCGCAGCTGGTCGCGGTACGCAGCCACGGTGAAGCCGGGCACGATCCAGATCACCTTCCGGAGGAACACCGCGACGGCGGCGACGTCGAGGAACTCCATCCGCAACTTCACCTCGCGCAGGTCGCGCACCTCGAGGCCGGCGGCCCGCGCGTCGGCCGCCGCGGTGTCCGGGTGGCGGCCCTGACCGGCCGGGGTCGGGCCGAGCATCGCCTCGGTGACCTCGTGGGCGGAGCCGACGCCGACGTGCTGGGCGAGGTAGGTGCCGCCGGGGCGCAGGACCCTGGCGATCTCCGGCCAGACCGCGACGACCGGGTGCCTGGCGCTGACGAGGTCGAACGCGGCGTCGCCGAACGGCAGAGGGTCCTCGTCGGCGACGTGCGCGACGGTGCCGCCGAACGGGGCGAGCGCCCGCGTGGCGAGCGCGACGTTCGGCTCCCAGGACTCGGTCGCCGCCAGCGGTGAGGGGGCCCGCCCGGCCGTCCGGTCGGCCCTCTGGCTGGCTCTGCGCAGCGCCCAGGCGACGACCTCGCCGCCGCCGGTCTGCACGTCCAGGGCGCTGCCGGCGGTGCGGTAGCGCTCGGCGAGCAGCTCCGCGTAGCCCCAGGGCGGCCGCTCCTCGGTGGCCCGGCCTTCGAACCAGGAGAAGTCCCAGCCCTCGACGGGGACGGAGGCACCCTCCTCGAGCAGGGCTTCGAACTCTGACATGGCGTGGTTGCACCTTCCGTTGCCGGGGAATCACTGACAGCATGACGATCATTCCGCAGACGCAGACGTTGTGGCTGGCCACGGCCGCCGACGAGGACATCCAGGCCGGCCGGGTCATCGGCTGGGAGACCGAGCACGTGCAGCCGCTGCCGCTGGTCGCGTGGACCGACGAGACCGGGATGCTGAGCCGGGTGGGCACGCCGGTGAACGCGGTGGTGTGGCTCGGCGAGACCCGTGGCGAGGTCATCGAGTCCGCACAGCGTGAGACCCGGCAGCCCGCATTGCGTTAGCGGCTCTTGTACCGCGTCAGCGGCTGCTGTACGGCTCGACCAGCTCGGGTCGCTCCCGCATCAGCTCGTTGAGCCGTAGGGCGCGCGTCGACATGTGCCAATGCTGCGCCGATCCCGGACGGTGACGCAACCCACTTCGCGTCCCGGGGGTCTTCATAGGTCGGGCGCCCCCGTCTCGGAGGGCTCCGAACCCGCCGCGGAGGTCTGACCGGGTGGCGGTCGATCGTGAGGGCCGGGGGGCTTGACGATCGCCCGCCGCTCGGCCTCCCGCAGGTGCCAGCCTTCGAAGGTCTGGCGTTTGCGGGCGGCGCGCTCGGCGACGGCGTCCTCGATGCCGTTGGCGGCGGTGAGGTAGCCGATCGCGGCGAGGAGGTCACCGCACTCCTCGATCAGGCGGTCGCGCAGGTCCGTGCCGTCGTAGTGGTCCGGGCGGCCGCCGGTCGCCACCAGCTTGCCGACAACCTGCAGCAGCTCGCCGGCCTCCTCGGTGACCTTCGCCAGCCCCGGCCACACCTCGGCGCCGATGCCGAACGGCTCGGTCACGGCCGGCCCCCGCCCGGCGCGCGGCGCCGGTCAGCGCCCGACGCGCAGGCCCTCCGCCGCGACGAACTCGAGGAAGTCGTCGGCGGCCGGCTCGACGGCGCCGTCCTCGTGGTACCGGAAGCTGACCGCGTCCTCGCAGATCCCGTCGCGGACGACGAACCCCCAGTAGTCGCCGGTGCCGACCGGGGCGACCGCGACGAACCCGGAGCCGTGCACGTCGACGGGCTCGTTGGCGCCGACCAGCGTCTCCACCCAGCGGCGGCCCTCGTCGGCGGGGAGGAGCTCGACGAAGAGGAAGCGGCCGGCGCCGTACCGCAGCAGGAAGCCGCGGTACTGCTCCGGCAGCCGCACGCCGAGCCGCCGCTGGACCCGGACCAGGTCGGCCTCGGTGGCCCGCCAGTGGTCGAAGACGGCGACGTCGCCGTCGCGTTCGAGGGCCGCGTAGCGCCGCAACGCCTGCCGCAGCAGGACGTCGAAGTCGGCGAATCGCATTGCGGCAGTCTGCCACCGGCGACGGCTCCGGCGGCGTCCGGCCCTTCTGCGGCGGTCACTTCAGCAGCGCCCTGGCCTTCTCCGGGTCGAGCTCGCCCTTGCCGGCGAGGCCGGCCGACGGACACTCCTCGGCGAGCGGGCAGGCGCCGCACGCGGGTTTGCGGGAGTGGCAGGTGCGCCGCCCGTGCAGGATCAGCAGCAGGTTGACCGGCACCCAGTCCTTCTGCTCGAACAGCGCCGCGACGTCGGCCTCGGTCTTCTCCACGTCCTTCTCCGGCCCCCACGCGAGCCGGTGCGCGACCCGGCCGACGTGTGTGTCGACGGAGATCGCCGGCGTGCCGAACGCGTTGCCCAGCACCATGTTGGCCGTCTTGCGGCCCACCCACGGCAGCTCGATCAGCTCGTCGAGGGTCGTCGGCACCTCGCCGTCGTGCCGCTCGACCAGCGTCGCCGCGAGCTTCATGACGATCTGCGTCTTCTTCCGGAAGTACCCGACGGGCTGGAGGATCACCTCCATCTCGGCCGGGTCGGCGGCGGCGAGGTCGGCCGCGGTCGGGTACTTGGCGAACAGCACCGGGGTGACCAGGTTGACCCGCTCGTCGAGCGTCTGCGCGGCGAGGACGGCGGCGACGAGCAGCTGCAGCGGCGACCCGAAGTCCAGCTCCAGGACCGGGTCCGGATACCGGGCGGTGAGCAGCTTGAGGATCCGCCGCGCGCGGCGCGTCTGCTCGAGGTCCGGCCCCGCGGGCGCCGCCTCGGCAACGGCCTCGACCGCCTTCACGGCCTTCTTGACCGCCCCCTTCTTCGCCGCGGCCTTCTTCGCCGGCGGCGCTTCCGTGGTGGTCGCCTCCGCCGCGGTCGCCTTCGCCGTGGTCGCCTTCGCCGTGGTCGCCTTGGCGGCGGCCTTCCGAGGCGCGGCCTTCTTGACCCGCGTGGCGTTCACCTCTGCGGCGGCGTCCGTAGGTGCGATGGCAGCTGTCGTGGTCCTGTTCCGGCTCGGCACGCTGACGAGCCTACGTCGGACGGCCTGCCCGCCGGGGACCGCCGCGCGCAGTCCCCGGCGAACCCGCCGATCAGTGTTTGAAGCCGCCCACGATCGCGCGCAGCTCCTCGGACATCGTGGTCAGCTCGGCCGCTGCGGCGCGGGTCGCCTGCGCTCCGTGCATGGTGTTGTCGGCGGCCTGCACGACCTCGCCGATGCCGCCGTTGATGCGGTCCGCGCCGCTCGCGGCGACGCTCAGGTCGGTGGCCATGCTGGTGGTGACCGCGCTCTGCTCCTCGACGGCGGAGGCGATCGTCGTCTGGTACTCGTTGATGCGGCCGATGACCCGGGCGATCTCCGAGATGGACTCGACGGCGCCGGTGGTGTCGGTCTGGATGGCCCGGACGCGCTGGCCGATCTCCTCGGTGGCCTTCGCGGTCTCCTGCGCCAGGTCCTTGACCTCGCCGGCGACGACCGCGAAGCCCTTGCCGGCCTCACCCGCGCGGGCGGCCTCGATGGTGGCGTTGAGGGCCAGGAGGTTGGTCTGCTCGGCGATCGACGTGATGACCTTGATGACGTCGCCGATCTCCGCCGAGGAGGAGCCGAGCCGGATCATGATCTGCTCCGCGGCGGCGGACGCGTCGACCGCCTGGCCCGCGACGGACGCTGCTTCCGATGTACTGACGGCGATCTCCCGGATGGAGGCGTTCATCTCCTCCGCGCCGGACGCCACGGCCTGCACGCTGCTGGAGACCTCGTGCGACGAGCCGCTGATCTTCGACACCTCGCCCGCGGTCCGCTCGGCGCCGTCGGCGAGCCCGTGACTGGCCTGCTGCAGCTCGTCGGCGCGGGCGGCGAGCCTGGTGCTGCTGTCGGCGAGCGTGCCCACGGCGGTGCGCATCCGGCCCGTCGCGCGGCCCAGCGCGGCCGCCATCTGGCCGAGCTCGTTGTCGGCCGTGAACCGCGCCTCCTTCGTCAGGTCGCCCTCGCCGACGGCGGTCAGCACGTCGCGGACCTGCAGCAGCGGCCGGAGGATCGCCTGCGCCAGCAGGAGCCCGACGGCGACGGCGAGGATCAGCCCGCCGACGAGGACCACGGCGACCAGGAGCCGGGCCTGGTCGCGGGCCTCGTTGGCGTCGGCGAGCCGGGCCTGCGCGGCCGAGCGGGACGCCTCGGCCACCGCGACGAGGTCCTTGACCGCGTCCTCCGCCTTCGGCGTGCCCTGCTGGATGAGCAGCGCCTGCCCTTCGGCGGCCCGGCCGGCCGCGATCAGGCCCTGGCCCCGCTTGAGGATGTCCGTGTACTCGCCCCAGGCCGTGGTGAACCGGTCGATCGCGGCCCGCTGCGCGGTGTCGAGGTCGCGGCCGGCGAACGTCGCCTCCGCCGACTCGATCCGCGCGGCGGCGGCGTCGCGCTCCGCGGCGAACCGGGTACGGCCGGCGGGGTCGGTGACCGTGGTCGACACGACGCCGAAGAAGCGGAACTGCCACACCGCCTCGCGCAGGTCGGCGGCGTCGGCGGCGGGGAGCAGCGCCCGGCTGTACATCGCGTCGGCACTCTTCGCGACCGCCGAGATCTTGTACAGGCCGATCCCGCCGACCGCGGCGGCCACGAGCCCGGCGACGGCCACGGCGATGATGATGTTGTGGCGGACCTTGAGCGAGGCGAACGATGCCACCGGAGGTACCCCTTTGCTCAGCCCTGTCAGCGTTTCGACCGCTCTATCGGTACGGACGGACGGAAGATGAGCAGTACCCGACAAAGCGGGCGGTCACAGTGAGGCGGCGACCATCCGGAGCGCCTCGGCGAGGTCATGGCCGGAGGGGGCGTCGGCCGGGTCGATCAGCCACTGGGTCAGCACTCCGCTGATCAGGGCCTGGTAGAACGAGCCGAGCTGGAACGCCTTCTGCGGCTCGGCCGCGGCGTCGACCCCGTGGAACACCGACGCCCACATGCCGCGGGCGTCCCGCATGCCCTCGGAGATCATCGCCCGGATCGCCGGCGCGTGTTCCATCTGCACGAACGCGTCGAACGAGGCCATGAACGCCGGCCGGTGCGTGCCGAGCGAGGCGATGACGCTGTTCCAGTACGCCTCGAAGCGCTCCAGGCCGTGCAGCCCTTCGGCGTCGGTTGCCAGCAGCGCGGTGGCCAACTGCATGCCCCAGTCCTCGAGGGCCTTCTCGAGGGCGGCGTTGAGCAGCGCCTCGGTGGAGCCGTAGTGGTAGCCGATCGAGCCGAGGTTGGTGCCGGACGCGGCGACGATGTCCCGGGCCGTGGTCCGCCCGTAGCCCTTCTCGTAGATGCAGCGCACGGCGCCGTCGAGGAGGTCCTCGCGATGTCCCATGGTCCAGATCCTAGGGTCTATACAAGCGTATAAGACGAATGTATATTTCCGATCCATGGACATCCTCATCTCCGGTGCGAGCGTCGCCGGCCCGTCCCTCGCGCTGTGGTTGCACCGCACCGGTCACCAGGTCACGGTCGTGGAGCGCGCCCCCTCGCTGCGCGGCGGCGGCTACGCCGTCGACTTCCGCGGCCGCGTCCACCTCGAGGTCCTGCGGCAGATGGGCCTCCTCGACGCCCTGCGGGCGAAGGCCACGCACATGGGCGACATCGCGATCGTCGACGGTGCCGGCACGGTGAAGGCGGCGATGCCGTCCGCGATCTTCAGCGGCGACCTGGAGGTGCTGCGCGGCGATCTCGGCGAGACGCTGTACACCGCCACCCGCGACGACGTCGAATACGTCTTCGGCGACTCGATCGCCTCGATCACGCAGGACGCGGACGGCGTCGACGTCACCTTCGAGCACGGCGCGCCGCGGCGGTTCGACCTGGTCGTCGGCGCCGACGGGGTGAACTCCAAGGTCCGCGAGCTGGTCTTCGGCCCGGTGCCGCAGCACACCCTCGGCGTCTACGGCTGCATCTTCACGATGCCCAACGAGTTCGGCCTGGACCGTGCGGCGCTCATGTACAACGAGCCACGCCTGACGGTCACGGTCGCGGGCATCACCCCCGACAAGGCCGTCATCTCGCTGTTCTTCACCCTGGACCAGCCGCCGGCGCGCAGCCGCGACGTCGACCAGCAGCGGCGCCTCGTGGCGGACGCGATGCAGGGCGCCGGCTGGCGGGTGCCGCGCCTGCTCGAGGCCATGGGCACCGCGCCCGACTTCTGGTTCGACGGCACCGCGCAGATCCGGATGGACCGCTGGTCACACGGCCGGGTGGCGCTGCTCGGCGACGCCGGCTACGCGGGCGGCCCCGGCGGCAACGGCACCGGCCTCGCGGTCGTCGGCGCCCACGTGCTCGCCGGCGAGCTGGCGACACTGCCCTACGAGCAGGCCTTCGCGGCGTACGAGCGGCGCCTGCGGCCCTACGTCGCCACCTGCCAGAAGCAGGCGTCCGGCAGCTCCGACTTCCTCGTCCCGTCCACCGAGCGCAAGATCGCCCAGCGGGACCGCTTCTTCCGCACCATCCGCTACCTGCCGCCGGTGAAGCACCTGTTCAGGCACCTCGCGACGCGGACCGCGACCGCCTTCGACCTCCCCGACTACGGTGTCCTGGGTCACACACGGGACCTTTCAGGGAACAGAGGGAACGCTTTGTAACTTAAGCCTGACACGCTCAACCCCACAGTGATGGCAGGTGTCTGACATGGCTACTCTCCCGGTTCTTCCCCTGACCGACGACGTCCTGCTCCCCGGCATGGTCATCCCCGTGACGCTCGACGCCACCACCCAGGCTGCCGTCGACGCCGCGCGATCCGCAGGCGACAAGCGGGTCCTCGCGGTGCCGCGGGTCGACGGCGCATACGGCTCGTTCGGTGTCGTCGCCGTCCTCGAGAAGGTCGGCCGGCTGCCCAGCGGCGAGCCCGCGGCGGTCGTCCGCGGCCTGTCCCGGGCCCGCATCGGCGCCGGCGTCCCCGGCCCCGGCGCGGCGCTGTGGGTCGAGGCCACCCTGCTCGACGAGCCCGCCCCCGCCGGCAAGGCGAAGGAGCTCGCCCGCGAGTACAAGGCCCTCGTCATCGGCGTGCTCCAGGAGCGCGGCGCGTGGCAGGTCATCGACACCGTCGAGCGCATGACGGACCTGTCGGAGCTCGCCGACTCCGCCGGCTACGCGCCGTGGCTGACCCTGGAGCAGAAGATCCAGCTCCTCGGCGCCCCCGACGTCACCGCCCGCCTGGAGCTGCTCGTCGAGTGGGCCCGCGCGCACGCCGCCGAGCAGCAGGTCAACGAGAAGATCAACCACGACGTCCGCGAGGGCCTGGAGAAGACCCAGCGCGAGTTCCTGCTGCGCCAGCAGCTCGCCGCGATCCGCAAGGAGCTCGGCGAGGACGAGCCGTCCGGGTCGGCCGACTACCGGGCCCGGGTCACCGAGGCGACGCTGCCCGACGTCGTCCGCGAGGCGGCGCTGCGCGAGGTCGGCCGGCTGGAGCGCGCCAGCGACCAGTCGCCGGAGGCCGGTTGGATCCGCACCTGGCTCGACACCGTGCTCGAGATGCCGTGGGACGTCCGTACCGAGGACAACACCGACCTGGCGCAGGCCCGCGCGATCCTCGACGCGGACCACGCCGGCCTAGCCGACGTGAAGGACCGCATCCTCGAATACCTGGCGGTCCGCAACCGCCGGGCGGCGCTCGGCAAGGAGGTCGTCGGCGGCCGCGGCTCCGGCGCCGTCCTCGCCCTCGCCGGCCCTCCCGGGGTCGGCAAGACCAGCCTCGGCGAGTCCGTCGCCCGCGCGCTGGGCCGCAAGTTCGTCCGCGTGTCCCTCGGCGGCGTCCGCGACGAGGCCGAGATCCGTGGCCACCGCCGCACGTACGTCGGGGCGCTGCCCGGCCGGATCGTCCGCGCCCTGCGGGAGGCCGGCTCGATGAATCCGGTCGTGCTCCTCGACGAGGTCGACAAGCTCGCCGTCGGCTACGCCGGCGACCCGGCCGCGGCCCTGCTCGAGGTCCTCGACCCGGCGCAGAACCACACCTTCCGCGACCACTACCTCGAGGTCGACCTCGACCTGTCCGACGTGCTGTTCCTGGCCACCGCCAACGTGGTGGACACCATCCCCGGCCCGCTGCTGGACCGCATGGAGCTGGTGACCCTGGACGGCTACACCGAGCAGGAGAAGGTCGCCATCGCCCGCGACCACCTGTGGCCGCGGCAGCTCGACCGGGCGGGCCTGTCCTCCGACGAGGTCACCATCAGCGATCTCGCGCTGGGTGCGATCGCCGGCGAGCACACCCGTGAGGCGGGCGTCCGGCAGCTGGAGCGGGCTCTGGCGAAGGTCCTGCGCAAGGTGGCGGTCGTCCACGACGGCGCGCCGGTGCACGTGGACGACGTGGTCAAGTACCTGGGGCGGCCCCGGTTCACGCCGGAGTCGGCCGAGCGCACCGCCGTCCCCGGCGTCGCGACCGGCCTCGCCGTCACCGGCGCGGGCGGCGACGTGCTCTTCATCGAGGCGACGTCGATGGAGGGCGAGCCCGGCCTCACCCTCACCGGCCAGCTCGGCGACGTGATGAAGGAGTCGGCGCACATCGCGCTGTCGTACCTGCGCTCCAACGGCCGGCGCCTCGGCATCGACCCGAACGAGCTCGCCGGCCGCCGCATCCACCTGCACGTCCCGGCGGGCGCGGTGCCGAAGGACGGCCCCAGCGCCGGCATCACGATGGTCACGGCCCTCGCGTCCCTGGCCACCGGCCGGCCGGTCCGGCCCGAGTTCGGCATGACCGGCGAGGTCACCCTGGCCGGCCGGGTCCTGCCGATCGGCGGCGTCAAGCAGAAGCTCCTGGCGGCGCACCGGGCCGGCCTCACCGAGGTCATCATCCCGAAGCGCAACGAGCCCGACCTCGACGACCTGCCGGAGGAGGTGCGGTCGCAGCTGACCGTGCACGCCCTCGCCGACGTCGCCGACGTGCTCGCCCTCGCCCTGCGCCCCGCGGACGTCTCCACCCTGGTCCCGTCCGCCTGACCCCGCCCTTTCTCATGATCCGGAAGACCTTGTGTACCCAGGAGTGCACAAGGTCTTCCGGATCACGGGTGCGTTAGGTTGGTCGGCGTGGATGATCAGCTGGCGTGCCGCCTGCGTGTCGCGGGAGACGTGTTCGACCTGGCCGGACCGGCCGAAGCGCTGCGGGACCTGGCCGCCCGGCTGCGCGCCGCGGGCGACGTGCACGAGCAGCGCATCCTCAACGGCGCCTTCGTCCAGCGGCGGGGCGAGGGGCCGGTCGCGGTCGCGTTGCGGGGCGGACCCGCGCTCGAGGTCACCGGCTCGGACGAGGCGCTCGCCGCGCTGTGGGATGCCCTCGAGGTCGTCGCCGCCGAGGCCGACGCCACTCCTGACGCCGACGGCCCCGCGCCGCACCGGCACGTCGAGGCGCTCACCGTGACCGCCGAGCGCCCCGCCGCCGAACTGGTGATCTGAACCCACCCGCCCGTCGTCGGCGCGGTCTTTCAACGCCTCGGCGTGGGGTGGGTCAGAAGACCTTGACGACGACGGCGGTGGCGTTGTCGCGGCCGCCGGCCTCCAGGGACGCCGCGACCAGGGCGGACGCCATCACGTCCGGGGGTGCCCCGGAGCTCAGCGTCGCCTCCATGCGCTGGTACGGCACCTGTTCGGCGATCCCGTCGGTGCACAGGCAATAGACGTCGCCAGGGAACATGGTGACGCTCAGGACGTCCGGCTCGGGCAGGCCCGGGTGGCCGATGAAGCGGTGCAACTGGTAGCGGGCGGCCTCGGCCTGCGGCGAGTCGGCGGGGAACCAGCCGTGCACCGCGCCGAGCCACGCCTCCGTGTGGTCGATGGTGAGGAGCTCGAGGAGGCCGCCGCGTAGCCGGTACACCCTGGAGTCGCCGATCTGCGTGACCCACGCCCCCGTGGCGTCGGCGACCAGGGCGGTCAGGGTGCAGCCGGTCAGCTCGCGCAGGGACTTGCCGGCGGCGCGGACCTGGCGCTGGGCGTCGGCGACCGCGGCGAAGAGCGGCGGCGGCGCGAACGGCCCCCGGTGCTCCTGCACGGCGGTCGTGAAGATGTCCACGGCCGTGCGGCCGGCGGTGCGGCTGCCCTCACCCGCGCCCATGCCGTCGGCGACGACCGCGCACAGGCCCGGCCGGCGCTGCAGCTCGGCGGTGTGCAGCACGTCGAAATTGGCCGGATACCGCCGGCCGATCTCCGTGGCGGTGCCGACCTGCAAGAGGCGCCCCGCGCCCTGGACCTCGATCGTCATCAACGTGAGCGTAACCCGGGCGGACCCCACAGGTGACCCGGGTTCATGTGCCGTCCACCTCACCGCCGCCCCGGAACGGAAAGTTGCATCGCGTGGTGTCCGCGCCGTCGCGGACCGTGTCTATCGGCGGGACTCGACGCGCCAGGTGCCGTCCTCCAGGCGCTCCCAGCCGTCGACCTCGCCGCCCAGCTCGGCGAAGAGCACGACCCGGTCGTAGATCCAGTCGGCGAACTCGTCCTGCTCGTCCTCGTCGAGGCCGGCCCGGATCACCGCGCCGAACGTGATCAGTCCGGTGCCCTCCAGCGGCGACGCGCCCAGGATGCCGATCACCGACAGGTCGTCGGGGGCGATGTCGGTGCGCTCCTCGACCTCCAGGAACCCGCCGTCGGGCATCTCGACCAGAAACGCCATCGCGGGTCAGCGGGTCGCCGCGGCATGGATCCTCATGAGCAATCATTACCTCCAGAAGGTCCCCGCCGACCAGCGACACGCTCGCACCATCGGGGCGTTTCGGCTGGTGCCGGAGGGTGGGGCCACCCCGGTACAGTGCCGGCATGGAGTCCGGCGCGGCGTTACCGGCCCCGCTGACCAGCCTGGTCGGCAGGGACGCCGAGGTGCGCGCCGCGGGCCGCCTGCTCGCCTCACCCGACCACCGGCTGGTCACCCTCGTCGGGCCGGCGGGCAGCGGCAAGACCCGCCTGGCGATCGCGGTCGGCGCCACCGCGACGACACCGGTGTGGTTCGTCGACCTGACCACGATGCGTCCGTCCCCCACCCCGGATAAATCCAGGCGCAAGCGCCCGAATTTATCCGACATTTCGTATTTGTCCCCTCGCGAGAACGCTGGGGGCCCTGCGTTGCCGCTCGGCGAGGAAGCAGGGGACGCTCGTTTGCCGCTCCGTGAGACGGCGGCAGGCGCCGCACGGTCGCTCCGCGAGAGGGCAAGGGACGCTCCTTTGCCGCTCCGCGAGGGACAGTCGGACGCCGCCTTGTCGCTTCGCGAGGGGGCGGAGGACTCCGCCTTGTTGCTTCGCGAAGGGGACGCCGCCTTTTCGCTCCGCGACGATGCGGAGGACGCCGCCGGGTTCGTGCTCGACGCGTTCGGGGTGGCGCGCCGGGCCGACGCCGGCGCGACCGGCACGCTCCTCGCCGCGCTCGGCGACGCGCCCGCGCTGCTCCTGCTGGACAACTGCGAACACGTCACCGACCCGGTCGCCGCGCTCGCCGTCCGCCTCCTCGCGGCGGCGCCGGCCCTGCGGCTGCTCGTCACCGGCCGGCAGGCGCTCGGCCTGCCCGACGAGACCGTGCTCGAGGTCGCGCCGCTGGACGACGCGACGGCGTTGCGCCTGTTCGAGACGCGGATGTTCGAGCGGACCGGCCGCCCGCTGCCCGGCGAGCACCGGGCCGGCGCCGCCGCGATCTGCCGGGCGCTGGACGGCCTGCCGCTCGCCGTCGAGCTCGCCGCCGCCCGGGCCGCGCTGCTGTCGGTGCCGGAGGTCCGCCGGCTGCTCGCCGACCGGTTCCGCGTCCTGGCCGACGCAAAGGCGGCCGGCCCCGAGCACCATCGCACGCTCCGGGCGGCGCTGGACTGGTCGTACCACCTGCTCTCCCCGGACAAGCAGGCCCTGCTGCGGCAGCTCGCCGTGTTCCAGGGCGGCTTCACACCCGCGGCGGCCGCGGTCCTGCCCGCGCACGGGCCGGGCCTGCTCGACGCCCTCGCCGAACGCTGCCTGGTCTCCCCCGTGGACGGCTCCCCGGCCGGCGGGCCCCGGCGGCGGATGCTGCAGACCGTCGCGGCGTACGCGGCCGCCCGCCTCACCGAGCTCCCCGACGAGGCCGCCGCCGCCCGCGACGCTCACGCCAGCCACTTCGTCGCCCTCGCCGAGCAGGCCGCCGCCGGCATCCGCGGCCCCGGCCAGCGGGACATCCTGCGCACCGTCACCCTCGAACAGGACAACCTCCGCGCCGCCATGACCTGGCTGGCCACCCGCCCCGGCGTCGATGACCTGCGTCTCGCGACGGCCCTCGCACCCTTCCAGCATTTCACCGGCGTGTACCGCCAGGGCCGCGACTGGCTGGCATCAGCCCTGCTCCGCCGCCCCGACGCACCCCCGTCGCTCCGGGTCGCCGCCTGCTCGGCCGCCGCGAGCCTGGCGCTGCTCGACTGCGACTACCCGGCCGCCGCCACCCTCGCCTCGCAGGCCCTCGCCTCGCAGGCCATCGCCGGCTCGATCGAGGCACAGACCCGCGGGCGGCTGCTCACCCTGCTCGGCTGCGTCGAACGCGAACGCGCCGACTACCCCCGATCCCGCCACCACCTCGACGAGGCGCTGACCCTCTACCGCGCCGCCGGCGACGCCTGGGGCGAGGGCCGCGCCGCCCAGCTCGCCGGCGGCACCGCCTGGCTGTCCGGCGACCTCACCGCGGCCGCCGCACTGCTGGACGCGAGCCTCACCGCGTTCCGGGATCTCGCCGACGACGAGTCGGTCGCCTCGACCCTCACCCACCTCGGCGCGGTCGCCCACTTCGGCGGCGACCAGCCCCGCGCCCGCCGCCACCTGGTCGACGCCCTGGACCGCTTCACCGAGCTGTCGTTCCCCGAAGGCATCGGCTGGGCCCAGGACCTGCTCGGCCGCGTCGACCTCGCCGACGACGCGGTCGCCTCCGCCGCCGAACGCCTGCGCGCCAGCCTCGCCATCCACCGCCGCGTCGGCGACCGCTGGCGGAGCGCCAGCGTCCTGGAGGCCCTCGCCGAGGCCCGCCGCCGCCTCGGCGACCCGGCCCACGCCACCGCCCTGCTCGCCGCCGCCGACGTCATCCGCCACGAGATCGGCGCCCCGACGCCGGCCTGCGAGCTCCCCGCCCGCCAGGCCACCGAGCGGGCCCTGCACGCGGCGCTGCCCGAGGATGCCTTCTCCCGCGCGTACCGCTTCGGCACCCGCACCCCCGTCGACGACCTCCTCAACCTGTCCGGCTCCCCCGCTCCCCTGGCCCTCCACCCCACCCCTTGACCGCCGCCACAGGACGCACGAGTCGCACGGGTTGCCACCATCGCCACAGACGCTGATCAATGCCCCGATTCACACCTTTTGCTCCATAGAAGAAGCGCGATCCACCCACAATTCGATCTCTGAATTGCAGGTTGATCGCGCAACGTCTATAGAGCAAAAGGTACATAAGCGGGCATTGACCAGCGTCTGCGAGAGGGGGTGCAGCGACGAGCACCGGGCCCGAGGGATGACCGCGGACAGGCACAAGCAGTGACCACTGCCGGGCAAAGAAGACGCTCGCCACCAGACGCGAGAAATGACTGCCACCAGACGCAAGGGCAGGCCGACCGACCGGCGCGAGACAAGGACAACCCGCCCGGCGCGAGACGAGGACAACCCGCCAGGCACGAGAGAAGGACGGCTGCCGGGCGTGAGGGATGGCGGCGGCGAGGGGCAGGGCCGGTCGAGGCTCGGGTGACGAGACGCGCCAACCAGCGGGGTGGGTGGCTGGCCCCCGGGCGGTAACCAGACCTTAAGTGGCGGCCAAGTGGGAGGCGGTGTGCTGAAGGCCGGAACCAGTCGACCTTAGGAGCTCATCATGCCGAATCTTGTCGGGATCACCGTGAACCACCGGTCCATGCGTGGGGACGCGCGCCGGTTCGCGGCGTTGTTGCGGGACGTGGCGGACGGCAGGACGGCGAACACGCCCGCGCGGGCCAAGGCGATCGCCGGGTACCTGGAGACACTGTGCGACGGGATCCACCACCATCACCAGGCGGAGGACGACGTGTTGTGGCCCGTCCTCGAGGCCAGCGCCGGGGCGGAGGTCGACCTGCGGGAGCTCACCGAGGACCACCGGCAGCTCGACCCGCTGCTCGACGCGATCCGGCGGGACGCCAGGGCCCTTGCCGTCACGCCCGGGG
The DNA here is from genome assembly GCF_050936335.1 of Dactylosporangium sp. CA-152071. NCBI lineage: Bacteria > Bacillati > Actinomycetota > Actinomycetes > Micromonosporales > Micromonosporaceae > Dactylosporangium > Dactylosporangium sp. CA-152071. The sequence goes on from NZ_JBNJMZ010000002.1 coordinate 2,428,342, forward strand.
ACAGGGACGCGGCGGAGCGGCTCGCGGGGGCGCTGGGCGTGCTGCGGGACATGCTGGACGAGCACATCGAGGACGAGGAGCGGACCTTGTTCCCGGTGATCCATCGGTACGTGTCCGACGCCGACTGGAACAAGGTGGAGGCGGCGGTCCGCAAGGGCGGGAAGATGGGGTTCGAGCTGCCGCGGATCGAGCGGTACGCCACCGCGGCCGAACTGGCGGAGCTCAAGCGTATGGCGGGGCCGGTGCTCCGCGTGCTGCTCGCCGCGACCCGCCGCGGCTTCGCCCGCCGCGAGGCCGTGATCTTCAGCGCCTGACGAAGACGGACATCACGGAAGACGCCCGGCGCCGGCGGACGTCACGGGAACGCGCCCGACGCCGGCGCGGACATCACGGCGACGCGCCCGGCGCCGGCGGGCACCACGGGAGCGCGCCTGTCGCGGCGGCGAGCGCGTGGCCGGCCGCACGGTGCCCGGCGGCCGCGGCGGCATCGCCCAGGACGTCGGCCAGGGCGGCGAGGACCAGGTCGACCGGCGGGCCGGACAGGGAGCCGCTCGCCAGCCCCACGAACTGGCCCGCCCACGGCAGCAGGTCCGCGTACAGCGCCCGGGCGTGCGGCACGGAGCGCAGGGCGGCGGCGTTCAGGGCGCGCAGCCCGTTCCACGCGAGCCAGTAGTAGTCCTCCCGGACCGGCGCCGTGTCGGGCGACCAGATGGCCCGGGCCTCGTCGGCGCGGCCGGCGTCGATCAGGGCGCGGACCATGAGGTCGTTCACGGCGTCGGGCAGCCGGTCGTACACAGGCTGCAGCATCGGCAGGAGCTCTCCTGTCGTGCCGGCGGCGAGGTGCACGAAGAAGACGCCCGCGACGCCGACGAGAGCGGCGTTCGGCTGGCCGGCCCGGGCGATGCGGGCGGTGAGGTCCGTGTAGAGGCGCACGGCGGTGGCGAGGTCACCGGCGAAGAGGGCGCGCACCGCGGCGAACAGCGCCATCACCGACAGCGCCACGCCGAGCTGGCCGGCGGTCGCGTGCCGGACGACGCGGTCGACGTGGTCCTGGGCGGCGGCGAGGTCGTTGCGTTCGAGGGCGGCCTGGAACAGCACGTGGTGCGCCTGCGCCTGGAACTGCACCAGCCCCGCGGCGGTCGCGACCTCGAGCAGCTCGGCGCCGACGGCAGGGAGCTCGTGCCGGCGGGCGGGGTTGAGCACCGCGAAGTAGCGGGCGTTGAGCGCGTGGCAGCGCAGCAGCGGGTCGTCGCCGGCGAGGGCGAGGGCCTCGGCGCTGGCCGCGTCGCACCGCTCCAGGTCGTCGCCCTCCAGCTCGTACACCAGCGCGACGAGCAACCGGCACCGCACCGCCGCGTCAGCCGGCGCAGAACCAGCCGGCACCGAAGAACCGCCCGCCGGCGCAGAACCGCCCGGCACCGCAGCACCGGCAAGCAGCGTCGCTTCGAGCTGCGCGACGAGCGCGGTGTCGATGGTGCGGTCGGCGCGGATCGTCCAGGCGACCGGGGCGTCGTACGCGGTCAGCGCCGCCACCGACGGCACGCCGGCCAGCGCGGCGGCGGCGATGGCCTCGGCTCGGGCGGCCCGGGCGGCGGTGACGTCACCGGCGTTGGCGAGCGCCGACGTGAGCCCGCACAGCAGGTCGTGGCGCAGCACCGGCGGCAGCGGACCGGCGTCCAGCGCGCCGCGGAACAGCCCGGCGGCCTCCCGGTGCGCGTACAGCCCGGCGGCCTGCCGGGCGGCGGCCGCGGCGTGCCCGGCCGCGACGGCGGCGGTGGCGGGGGTGGCGGCGGCCAGGGCGTGGTGCCCGAGCGCGGCGACGTCCGGCTCCGCGGCGGCCGAGAGCACGTCGAGCACCCGGGCGTGCAGGCGGCGCCGCCGCAGCAGCGGCATGTCGTCGTAGAGGACGTCGCGCAGCAGCGCGTGCGTGAACCGGACCCGCCCCGCCGCCGGCTCTTCCAGCAGCCCCGACACGACGCCGGCCTCCAGACCGTCGAGGACGGCGTCCTCACCCGCGCCGTCGGCGGCGACGAGCAGGTCGATGTCGACGTCCCGGCCGAGGACCGCGGCGTGCCGCAGCACGGTCTGCGCGGGCGCGGGGAGCCGGGCGAGGCGCCGCCGCAGGACGTGCCCGATGCCCGACGGGATGGCGCGGACCGCGCTGTCGGCGCCCTCGGCGGAGACGAGCCGGGCGGTCTCGGTGAGGAACAGTGGGTTGCCGCCGGTGCGCGCGACGACGTCGTCGACCGCGTCGGACGGCACGCCGAGGTGCTGCAGGAGCGCCGCGCCGGCCGAGGCGTCGAGCCCGCCGAGGTCGACGTCGACGGCCCGGTGCCCGGCGAGCGCGGCCCGCACCGGGTCGAGGTCGGGCCGGGCCTCGCCGGGCCGGTGGGTGGCGACCAGCAGCAGCGGCCGGTCGGCGAACGCGACCGCCACGTGCCGCAGCACCTGCAGCGTCTCGCCGTCGGCCCGGTGGACGTCGTCGAGCACGACGAGCAGCGGCCCGAACCCGGCGAGGTGCTCCCCGACGGCCTGCGCGAGCGCGAACTGTCCGCCGCCGCCCCCGGTGCCCAGCAGCGGAGCCAGCCGCGCGTCGGGACGGTCCGCGGGCAGCGCGCCCAGCACCTCGCTCCACGCCCAGGCGGGCGGCGCCCCGTCGACCTCGGGGCACCGGCCCCACGCGACCTTCCAGCCGGAGCCGAGCCGCGCCGCGAACATCCGCAGCAGCGTCGTCTTCCCGGCGCCCGCCTCCCCGCCGACCCACACGACCCGCAGCCCGTCCCGCAGGACCTCGCCGGCGACGTGGTCGAGCGTGGCCAGCTCCTCCGACCGCCCGAACGTTCCTCTGTCCGCGTTTTCGGCAGATGTACGGCGTAACCGCTCAGACGGATGCGCTTGAGATGACGGCCCGGACGGAGAAGGTCCCAGCGGCGCCTCCCGCCTCGGCGAGTCCGGTGCTGCGGCGCCCGTGCCCGACGCACCCGCCCCGGCCGGCGACGGTTCCCCGGCCAAGCCGCCCGCCTGCCCGGGTGAAGCCGTGCCGCTCGCCTGTTCGCGCGGAGCGGCGTCGAGGTGCGGGGCGTGCGCGAGGACGTCCGCCTCGAGCGCCCGCAGCGCCGGTCCCGGATCGACCCCCAGCTCCGCCGCCAGCCGGTCCCGGGCGGACCGCAGCACGGCGAGCGCGTCCCCCTGCCGGCCGGCCGCGTACAGCGCCGACGCGAGCAGGTGCACCGCCTCCTCCCGCAGCGGATGCGCCGACACGTGCCGCTCCAGCGACGGCACGACCAGCGCCGCCCGGCCGAGCCGCACCGCGACCCGCCCGCCGACCTCCACGCAGACCAGCCGCAGCTCCTCCAGGCGTCCGGCCTCCGGGACGGCCCACGACTCGTCGGCGAACTCCGCGTACGCCGGACCCTCCCACGCGGACAGCGCATCCCGCAGCAGCCCGTCGGCCCGCCCGGGGTCGGCGCCCGCGACCGTGGTGCCCTCCCGCAGCAGCGCCTCGAACCGCCACGCGTCGACGGCGTCCGCGGGCAGGTGCAGCGCATACCCGGGCGCCGCCGTCACGAGCACGGTGGCGGGGGTGCGCGGCGGGCGGCCGGGCTCCAGGACCCGGCGCAGGTTCGACACGTACACCTGGAGCGCGGCGAGCGCCTTCGGCGGCGGCACGCCCTGCCACAGGTCGTCGATGAACCGGTCGGTCGGCACGACGTGCCCGCCGGCGACGACGAGCCGGGCGAGGACGGCCCGCTGGCGGGGGCCGCCGAGGTCGACCGGCTGACCGCCGATCAGGCCCCGCATCGGCCCGAGCACCCCAAGGAAAGGCTGTTCCATGCGCATGTGGAGGTCAGTGGAACAGCGAGCTGACGGACTCGCCGTTGTGGATGCGGCGCATCGCCTCGGCCATCGCGGGCGCGATCGACAGCACCCGCAGCTTCGGCACCCACTTCCCCTTCGGGATGGGGACGCTGTTGGTGCAGACGATCTCGAGCACGTCGGGCTGGGCGGCGAGCCGGTCGAGGGCGCCGTCGGTGAAGAGGCCGTGCGTGCAGGCGACGCGGATGCTGGCGACGCCGCGCTCGCGGAGCCGGTCGATCAGCTCGATGACGGTGCTGCCGCGGGCGATCTCGTCGTCCAGGACGATGACGTCCTTGCCTTCGATGTCGCCGATGACGGCGCTGATCACCACCCGGTCGTCGCTGAAGCGCTGCTTGGCGCCGGCGGCCACCGGTACACCCAGCAACCGCGCGAACGCGGACGCCACCTTCGCGTTGCCGAGGTCGGGCGAGACCACCACGCTGTTGGTGAGGTCGAGGCCGCGGAAGTGGGTGGCGAGCTCACGCAGCGCGTGCAGGTGGTCGACGGGCACGCTGAAGAACCCGTGCACCTGCGGCGAGTGCAGGGTCAGCGTCAGCACCCGGGACGCGCCCGCGGCGCTGAGCAGGTCCGCGACGAGCCGGCCGCCGATGGAGATGCGCGGCTCGTCCTTCTTGTCGGAGCGGGCGTAGGCGTAGTGCGACATGACCACGGTCGTGCGCGCGGCGGAGGCGCCGCGGGCGGCGTCGAGCATCAGCAGCAGCTCGACGAGGTGCTCCTGGACGGGTGGGACCAGCGGCTGGATGAGGAACACGTCCCGCTCCCGGCAGTTGGCCTGCAGCTGCACCTCGAGGCAGTCGTTGGCGAACCGGTCGACCCGCACGGGCTGCAGCGGCACCTCGAGATGGGTGCAGATCTCCTCCGCCAGCTCCGGATGGGCGCTGCCACTGAACACGGCGATGTCCCGCACTGGTCCGGCTCCTCGGTGTGGTCGCGCGCGTGGGCGCTGGGGATCGTCACCCCGTTGATACCACACCCGGGGTGCCGCGCCACCGTCTCGTCCGCCCATGCCGGGGCCTCATCCGCCCGCGCCGGCCCGGACCTCCGCCACCCGCCCGCAGTGCGTCCGCGGGCGGGGGCCGGGCCCTTCCCGGCGCTGCCAGCGGCTCATCCGCCGGCGCCGACCCGGACCTTGCGGCGCTGCTCTCGGCGGTCCTCGCCCGGGCAGGATCCGCGTGCCACATACCGGTCGGTGAACTCGGCGACCGCGTCCCGCACGGTGAGCGGGGCGCCCTGCCGGCGCAGGACTTCACCCGCGACGGTGAAACAGGTCAGGGCCGCGGCGGCGAGCGCCGGGTCGGCGAGGCCTTCGCGGGCGGCGCCGACCCAGTCGCGGTGCCGGCGCAGCGGGGAGCGCAGCGGCTCGGTCGCGGCGGCAGCCGCCTCGGCGCCCTGCGGGTCGTCGAGCAGGGCGGTGACGACCGCGACCGGCACGACCCAGCCGTCGCCGGGCTGCTGGTCGATCATCCGCAGCTCCAGGTAGCCGCGGGGGCGCACCGGCGGGACGAGGGTGCCGAGGTGCCGCTCGAGGTCGTCGAGCGTGACGGGCCGGGGACCGTGGCCGCGCAGCCAGGCGCGCATCGTCAGCCCGGCCGGCACGTGCCAGCGGCCGGGGCCGGCGACCATGGCGACGTTGGCGGCGAGGGCGTACCGGGACCAGGCGGCGCGCGGGTCGTCGGCGCGGCGCGGCGCGCGGGTGCGGCTGGCGTCGGTGCCGAAGCGCAGCCCCTGCCGGTGCGACACCCAGCGCCGGCCGGACTTCGAGCGGTGCGGCGAGTTCGCGAACGCGGCCATGACCACCGGGCCGATCGCGTCGGCGAGCCACCACCGGCGCCGGTAGTGGCCCCAGTCGTCGGGGTCGTCGGTGCCGGCGTCCAGGCAGACCTGGATCGAAGCGGAGTTGCACATGACCGCGAGCCCCTTCGGGCCCGACCGCTCGTGGTATTCGGCGAGCGCGACGTACCGTGGGTGGTCGGTGACGAGCAGCGGCGCCCGCACGTCGTCGAGGCCGGTGCCGTCCAGGACGAGGCCGTGCCCGGCGAGGGCGGCGCGGACGAGGGCGAGGTCGGCGGCGAGCGCGGCCACGCAGTCGGCCATCGACGCGCCGACGGCGGAGGACAGCTCCAGCTGCCCGCCGGGCTCGATCGTGACGCCGCTGCCGCCGGGCAGCGGGTTGCCGAGGTGGGCGAGCAGGTCGAGGAGGCGTTCCGGATCGGGCCGGTGCATCGGCTCACTCAGGTCGCGCACGCAGTACTCGAGCTCGACGCCGACGCGTCCGACAGGACCGACCCGGAACCCGGCGGCGGCCACGTAGGCGGCGGCGGTTGCCTCGGTGAGGATGTCGTTCACGGCGGCCTCCCGTTCAAGGGTGCGTGCTACCCAGGGTGGTGTTGCGGTTGACTTGAGTGACGCGTGCGGCGGCGGTTTCGGTTGTACTGCGGTTCTACGAGCCGTGCGGGCGCTGCTGCCGGTTCGGCGAATGCCGGATGAGCGGCGACGGCTGGATGAACGGCGGGGGTGGGGCAGGGTTGTCCCGGGTGCTCCGGCGACCACCGGGCTGCGGGTCCGGCGGGGTGCATTCCATTAGGCGGTCCGGCGCCCGATCTGTCCAGCCCACCCGGGCAACACGTGGTGAACCCTGGCTGTGAACTGGCTGAATGCCGCAAGATCTCCCGCGGCCCGCCGCCCCCGCCCTGAATCTTGCGGCCCGCGCCAATTCTGCCGGTCCACCAAACAAGATCGACTGTTATGGTTTTCCCATCGCTTTCTCAACGACGATTCGGCGGCGTTTGGAGGAAAGTGCGTATTCCTATTCCCACGGAGAACGCCGGCTCCCCCGCCCCGGTCGGCGCGCCTGCTTGAAATGATCGCGAAATACGACGGGGACGAGATCACAATCGGCGCGCGACACCTCGCGCGCCTCGATTCGATCACCCGCATGGAGGCGATCCGGGCTCCGTGCGCGGCCCCTTGAGGTCGACCGCGCCGAGTTGCTGCCGCATGTGTTCCGGATGCGGGCCGGCTACTTTTTTCTGATCCGCGACGCGCTCCGCCGCCCGGCGCGCTCGTCGCCACCCGACGCGCTCCGCCGGCTGTCCGTGGACGCCGGCCGGCGAGGTTCCCGCGGGCGGTCGTCGTGCCCGCGGGAACGCTCGTCCCACCCTCAGCGCGGACTGGCGAAGTCCTGGGTCCAGTAGGGCACGCCGCGTCCGTCGTACGCGACCGCGACCCCGACGTTGCGGAACCGGCAGTTGAGGATGTTGGCCCGGTGACCGGGGCTGTTCATCCAGTCGTTCATGACCTCGCGCGCGCTGCGCTGGCCCCAGGCGATGTTCTCGCCGTACGACGACCACCGGTAGCCCGCGGACGCCACTCTGCTTCCCGGGCCGCTACCGCGGGGCGACCCGTGGGAGAAGTAGCCGCGGTCGGCCATGTCCCTCGAGTGCAGCCACGCGGCGTAGCTCAGCCGCGGGCTCAACGTGACCGGGCCGCAGCCTGCCCGGGCACGTGCACTGTTGGTCAAGGCGACCACGCCGCGGACCACGCCGTAGTCGGCCGCGAACGCCGGCCCGGCATGGACGGCGGCTCCGGCCGCGACGACACCCGCCGCCACGGCGACGGCGACACCCTTCCGGATTCCCATCTCACCTCCACGAAGTAGGGCAGATGACCCGAAGCTAAACGACGACCATGAGGTTGACAGCAATCTGACAAAACTCGCATTTTTGGGCTGTTCGTACGCTACGACGCGCACGAACGGCCCATCGCACGCCCGCCCGTGTCACCCGTTCGGGTGATGCCGGCTCACCCGGCGGCGACCCGGACGTGGTCCTCGGGCACACCGGCGGCCACGACCCGGACCCGCACCTGCGCGACGGCCGCCGGCTCATCGGCGACGAACGCGTCGTGGCCGGTCCAGTCCTCGTCGTGCCCCGCGGGGAACCGGCCGCGGATCACGACGGTGCCCTCGGCGGCGACGTCGGCCAGGCGGTACAGGTCCCGTTCCACCGCCGCCGGCCAGAACACCGTCACCGCCCGCGGATCCCCGGTCGCGCGCAGCATCCCCAGCAGCGCCCGCACCGGCGCCACCGCGTCCCGCCCGGCGACGACGAGCAGCGGCCGGGCCGACATCGGGTCGGCGGCGGGCTGCCCGTACACCGGCCGCAACCGCAACACGTCACCGGCCGCGGTCCGCTCGACGAGCGCCGCCCCGACCGGATCGATGCCGTGCGGGACGACGTGCAGCTCGACGACGTTGCCCGCGGCCGGGTCGGGCACGGCCCAGCAGTGCCGCCAGCGCCCCGGCAGCAGCGCCGACCCGACGACCGCGAGCTGCCCGGGCAGGCACGGATACGGCAGGTACGTCCGCACCCGCAGCTGCGCCCCGACCTGCCCGCGCCGCTCGTGCGCGAGCACCGGCGCGCTCCACGACACCGGCTCGTGCGCGGCGGCGGCCGCCCCGTCCGCGAGCCACCGCGCCACGAGCCTGCCGGTCGTCGCCCACGCTTCTTCCTGGTCCCGCCGGACCGGCACCCCGGGCGGGTTGGCCCGCAACATGTCCACGAACAGCACCGCCAGGTTGTCCAGCCGCTGCGGCACCACCCCGAGCTGCGCCACGACCGGCCCGAGCTCCGCACACCGGGCCGCGAGGACCTGCGGCTGGTCGACGTGCTCCACCAGCCACCCGACCGCTTCCCGCAACACCTCCCGCTGCGCCGCCGGCTCACCCGGCAGCAACGCCCGAAGGTCCTCAAGCGGCTGCCGCCCACTTCCGGTCACGGGTGGCGCGGCCGTGTGCGACGAGGGAGGCGGCACACCCCCGGGCAACGCCGGCGCCCCCTCCTGCAACAACGGCAGCGGCACACCCCCAGCCGGCGGAGCGGCACCAGGCTGCCGTGCAGGAGAACCAGGTTGTTGCGGCAACGCACCAGGAAGTTGTGCAACAGCACCAGGCTGTTGCGGAGAAGCACCCGTCGGCTGCACGGGAGCCCCAGGCCGTTGCACAGGAGAACCGGCCTGCTGCTGAGAAGCACCAGGCGGTTGCACACGAGCGTCAGGCGACTGCGCCGCAGGACCAGGCGAATGAGCGGGCGCACCAGGCGATTGAGCGGGACGACCAGGCTCTTGCGCGGGTTCACCGGGCGGTTGCGCAGGAGCATCAGGTGATTGCGGGGGAAGACCGGGCGGTAGTGCGGCAGGGCTGGGCTGTTGCGGAGGAGGTGCGGGCGGTTGCGGGCCTGGGCCGGGCGGTTGTGGAGGAAGGCCGGGCTGTGGCGGGGCTCCGGGTGGTGACGGTGGCCCGGGTCCTCCCGGGACCGAGGGCCATCGCCCCGCGACGATGCTTGGACGGATGGCGTCCCACAACGGCAGCGGGGGAAGCGGAGACGGCGCGGGATGGGGCGAGGGTGCGGGAGCCTGGCCGGGTGTTGCTGGAGTAGCGCCCACCCTTGGACGGGCAGGAAGGCGCTGCAGGTGGGCGACCAGCTCGTCCACCACCGCCGACAGGGCACCCGGCCGGAGGGTCTCCGCGAGCAGCAGGCGCAGCGCCGGCATCGTCAGGAACGCGCCGGCCAACGGACCATCCGCGGCCCGCACCGTCCGCCCGGACACCGCCGCCGGGCCGGACGCGGAAGCCGGGCCAGACGCGGGAGCCGGGCCAGACGCGGGAGCCGGGCCAGACGCGGAAGCCGGGCCAGACGCGGGAGCCGGAGCTGTGGCCGGCGCCGGGCGGGGCGACTGCGCCGGGTTGGCGGGGTGCGCCTGCGGTGCGGCCGGGTCGGGGCCGATCGTCGTCACTCATCCGAGTGTGGCCCGCCACGGACGGTCGCGTCGCGAGTCGGCGTATCAGGGGGCCAGTTCCACGGCGAGGTGGGCGGCGAGCGGGACGAGCTGATCCGGCGGGAGCGGCAGGTCCTTCGGGGACGCCGCGGGCGCGCTGGACACCAGCATCGTCACGCGGGGACCGTGGTCGGGGACGGCGCAGCGGATCTGCGCGACCTTGGCGAAGCCGTCGGGCTCCGGGCGGTCCACGATGGCGTGGACGACGCAGGTGGCGTCGGTGCCCGAGCTGCTGGTGGTGCAGTCGGGCCCGCCGGCGCACAGGACCTTGGCCGTCACCGGCGGGTCCGCGGCCGAGCCTGCGGTCACGGTGATCTCCAGCACGCCGGGGTGGCCGTCGATGATGAAGCCGGTGGCGGCACCCCCGTCGCCGCCACCGGAGATCTCGAGGCGCGGCGCGCCGGCGGGGCCGGTCGCGCCCGGCAGGGAGCGCCACCGCAGGTCCGGCACGAGCGCGTGCACCTCGCGGTCGATCCACGCCGACCACTCGGCGGGGGTGCGGTCGCGCGGCGCGGCGCCCGGCGCCGGCGGGGGCGCGGAGGGGCGCAGCACTGCGGCACCGAGGACGGCGGCCAGGCTCAGCACGAGCGCGCCGCCGATGGTGTACGCCCTGCGCCGCGCCGACGCCCGCTCCTCCGTCGCGATGATGCGGTCCAGGTCGACGGAGGTGGGCGGTGGCGTGCCGATGAAGTCGTCGAAGAGCTGGTGGGTCATCGCTGGTCCCCCGTCCCCGAGGCGGCCAGGTCGCGCAGGGCCTGCAGCGCCCGCGCCGACTGGCTCTTCACCGTGCCGGGGGCGATGCCGAGCAGCTCGGCGGTCTGTTCGACGGAGTGGTCGAGGTAGAACCGCAGGACGAGGACCGCGCGCTGGCCCTCGCCGAGGGTGGCGAGGAGGCGGCCGAGGCGTTCGCGTTCGGTGAACCCGTCGGGTGGGTCCCAGCCGCGGTCGGGCAGCACGTCCTGCGGCTGCTCCCGGGTCCACGGGCGGCGGCACTCGTCGAGCCAGGTGCGGGTCAGCATCCGCTGCGCGTACGCGTCCGGGTTGTCGGCGGACGCGACCCGGTGCCAGCTGCGGTACAGCTTGCCGAGCATGATCGAGACGAGGTCGTCGGCGCCGTGCCAGTCCTGGCAGAGCAGGAACGCCGTGCGCCGCCACCGGTCCATGCGGGCGGTGACGAACGCACGGAAGTCCTCCTGGTCCGGCTGTCGCATGCGGCGCCTCCTCGTCGTCCCCCGTACGACGGACGCACCGCCGCCGAAGGTTGCACGACGCGTCAGGTGCGGCTGGCGTCCTGAGCCGGCGCGGCGGTGTGACCGGAGCGGGACGTGAAGAGGGAGCGCAGGGAGACGAGCGCCCAGACGCCCTCCAGGAGCAGGAACCCCCAGTCGTGCCCCAGGGCGGCCTCGACGGCGAGGGCGGTGGAGCCGATGAGGTTGAGCCACACGTACCGGCGCGACGTGGACGTCCACACGCCGAGCTGGACCAGCACGAAGGGCAGCAGGACGCACAGGGAACCGAGGATCTGGACGAGCATGGCACACTCCCGGGCACCACGTCGTCTTGTCGGGCCGGGTACGACGTGACTCGTCCGGGACAGCGCGCCTACCGCGCCGCCACCCTCCGACTATCGCACGCCGTGACGCCCGCGGGCACACGGGCGGGTGGACTGCGACCGTTCTCACCGTCCTGCAACCTGCCGCTGGTTCGCTGACTCCATGATCAGCAGGATGGCGGCGGTCGTCGCCGTGTGTGTCGCCGGCGCGCTGCTCGCGGACCCCGCGGTGGCGGCGACCCCGGGCAACTGGCCGCAGCACGGCGGCGGCGCCGCCAACGACAACCACCAGAGCGGCACCGGCGGCCTCGACGTGCGGCGGCAGGTGTGGCAGCGGCAGGCCGGCGGCGACGACACCGTCGGCGGCGCGGCCGTCGCCGACGGCAAGGTCACCGTCGCCTACGGCAAGGGCGCGCTGCGCCGCGTCGACGTGCGCACCGGTGCCGTCACCGTCCTGGGCCGGCTCGCCGGCCGCCGCCCGCTGCAGCTCGCCGACGTCGACGGCGCCCTGTTCATGCGCAGCCTCGAGGCCGACGGCACGCGTAGCCGGCTCGCGTCGTACACCCGCGACGGGGCGAAACGGTGGGAGGTGCCGCTGCCCGACGACGGGGCGATCCTGCCCTTCACCGTCGCGGGCGGGCACGTCCTGGTCACCAGCGGACCGAAGTGCCGCGAGCTGTGCACCGGGTTCCACCTCCGCGCGTACCGCGTCCGAAACGGCACCCTGGCCTGGTCGGGCGCGGTGGACGGCGACGCGGCCGGCGCGCCGGCGGTGGTGGGCGACGTCGTCGTGCAGGGCGCTTACGGCCCGGTCCGCGGCACGGGCGACGGCAGCGGCGGGGCGAGCCTGCTGTTCGCGTTCAACCTGAGGACCGGGCTCCGGCTCTGGACCCGCATGCGGCCCTGGTTCTCGCTCGTCGGGCACCGTGGGTCGCTGCTCGCCTCCGGCGCCGGCCCCGAGGCGCTGTGCTCGCTCGCCCCGGCGACCGTCGCCGTCCGCTGGTGCCGCGGCACCGCCGCCGGCGACGAGTGGGTCGATGGCCTGTCCGCCGGCGACGGCGCCCTGTTCGGCTACGGCCTCACCGGCACCGTCCGCCGCTACGACCCCGTCTCGGGCGCCGCCGCCTGGGCCACTCCGCTGGCGCTGCCGGGCTACCAGTACAACGCGCTGCACGCCGCGCTGGTCAGCGGCGGCGGGCACGTGTACGCCGCGGTGAAGCACGGCAATTTCACGCCGTCGTCGGAGTTCACGGAGATCGTCGTGCTGCGCGCCACGGACGGTGCCGTGGTGCGGCGGCTGCGGCTCGCCGCCTACGACGACACGTCCGCCGAGCTCATGCTCGCCTCCGGCCGCCTCCTGGTCGTCGGCGACCGGACCATCCGCGCGCTCGGCTGACGGCGCCAGCGTCAGCCGTCAGCACCTCGGTCAGCGCCAGCGTCAAACGCCGCCGTCAACGCCAGCGCCAGCCGTCAACGCCAGCGCCGCCGTGAACGCCAGCGTCAGCGCCGCCGTCAGCATCAGCGGCGGCGATGCTGTCGACGTCAGTGCCGGCCGAGGAAGACCCGCCGCAGGATCGCCGGGGCGAAGAGGCGCTCCGGCGGCGCGGTCAGGTTCACCGTGCGGTGGAAGGCGACCGCCACCTCCGGCGAGGTCTCCGCCGCGCGCAGCAGTTTCGCGATGTACCAGTTGAAGAACCGGATCTTCGCGGTGCGCCTGCCGGGCACGGACGGGAACGCGAGGTCGCCGCCGACGGCCATGTCCCACGGCGTGTCGATCACCTTCGCCGCCCTGGTGTAGAAGCGCCGGGGCAGGCCGTCGAGCCCGCCGGCGACCGCGGCCCGCAGCTCCAGGGCCTCGAGCGCGGCGACGGTCATGCCCTGGCCGTAGATCGGGTTGAAGGCGCAGACGGCGTCGCCGAAGGCGAGGAAGCCCTCCGGGTGGCGGGGGATCCGCTCGTACCGCCGGCGCACGCTCGCCGGGACCCGGAACGGCCGCGCCGGCCCGAGCGGCCGGGCGCCGTGCACCACCTCGGCGAGGTCGCCGATCGGCAGGCGGGTCGCGTAGGCGGCGAAGCCGGCCTCGTCGGTGGGCGGGAGGTCGTCGCCGAGCCCGGCGAGGGTCAGGATCCAGCGGTCGCCCTCCATCGGCAGCAGCGCCGCGCCGTACGGGTACTCCGGCGTCACCCCGGTCAGCACGCCGAGCATGCCGCTGGCGAGGGGGCGGCGCTCGTACTCGCGGGTGGCGTACACGACGCCTGCCATGACGCTGTCCTGCTCCGGCGACGCGTAGCCGAGCTCGCCGAGCCAGGTGGTGCCCCGGTTGCCCCGGCCGGTGGCGTCGACGACCAGGTCGGCCCGCAGCTCCTCGATGACGATGGCGGCCGCGCCGCCCGGCCCGGCGCCGGCGGGGACGACCCGTGCGCCGGTGACGGTGCCACCGCCCGTGTCCGGGTCGTGGAGCAGGCCGGTGGCTTCGAGGCCGCCGCGGAGGGCGACGTTGGGGAGCTTGCCGACGCGGGCCCGCAGGTAGTCCTCCAGGGCCGGCCGGCTGACGGCCAGGACGACGAGGTCGGAGGCGGCGCGGGCCATCGGGTTCGGGCCGTTGTGCCAGGCGAAGCCCGCCTGGATGTCGACGGTGAGCGCGCCGGCGGCGACGAGCTCGCCGGTGAGGCCGGGGAACAGGTCCTCGAGGACCTCGCGGCCCTTGGCGAACAGCATGTGCGCGTGCCGGCCCTGCGGGACGCCCTTGCGGGGGCCGGTGCCGGTGAGGTCGTCGCGGTCGATGACGGTCACGGTGCCGAAGGTGTCGCTCAACGCGCGGGCGGCGAGGAGCCCGGCGATGCTTGCGCCGAGGATCACCGCGTGCCTGGAAGGTCTGGTCATCAGTCCAGCCGACCATTGACCAGCGACAATTCATAGGTAGAAGTACACGCAGCGCGAATCAGCGGGTGCTACGCGTCACATTCATGACAGGTTCGCCGGACGGGCAGGTGAACGTCATCCGGACGAGGGCGTTGCCGTGGCGGAGCTCGACGAACGCGGTCGCGGCCGGACCGTCCTGGCGGGTCTCCGTCTTGTACGGCTTGGTCACCGTCACGGTCACGATCCGGACCCGCCCGGCGCCGGCGCACGCGGCCTGGACGGTGCCGGCCTCGGTGGTGAACGCGACCGGTATGGTCCCCTGCGGCGTCGGCCCGGCGGTGCGCGGCGGCGTCGTGCCCCCGGTGGGCGTCGTGGGTCCCGTGGGCGTCGTGGGCCCGGCCGGCGTGGTCGCGGGCGTGCCGCCCCACGGCTGCGGGGGCAGCCCCGGCCCCGGGCCCTGCGAACCGGTCGCGCCGGTCGACGCGGTGCCGCCCGGCCCGGCGCCACCTGGCAGTGTGCCGCGCTGGGCATCGGGATGCGCGGGGCCGCTGGTGGCCGCGCCGGCGGTGTCGCGCCGGTTGGCGCCGTCCAGCGCGGCCAGGATCCACGGGAAGGCGGCGGCGACGAGCAGGACGAGGGCGGCGAGGGCGAACCGGCGCCCCCGCCCCGCGCGGTCGGACCCGGCATCGCCGGCGGCGGCGGAGGTGGTGGCCACGGCCGGTGTCGGGACGGCCACCGCGCCGGTCGGTGTCGTCCCGGTGGCGGCGGCCGCTGCCAGTACACCGGCGGCGGCGGAAGCGGAGGGGCGGCCGGCCGGGTCCTTCGCCAGGCTCACCATGCACAGCCTGGTGACGGCGTCGGGCACCCCGGGCAGCGGCGGCAGCGGCAGCGGCGGCGTGAAGACGTGGTCGCGGATCAGCTGGGTGGTCGTCTCCGCCGTCCACGGCAGCTCACCGGACAGGAGCCGGTAGAGCAGCACCCCGAGCGCGTAGACGTCCGACGGCGGCGCGACCTGCCCGGACAGCCGCTCCGGGGCCAGGTACGCGGGTGTGCCGAGGACGTCGTCGGGCAGCCGCGATCCGGCGGGCGTGGCGAGGCCGAAGTCGACGAGCTTCGCGCCGGCGGGGGTGACCATGATGTTCGCCGGCTTGACGTCCTGGTGGACGAGCCCGGCCTCGTGCGCGGCGGCGAGCCCGGCGGCGACGCCCGCGCAGATCCGGAACACCTCCGCCGGCGGCATCGGGCCGTCGTCCATGTGCTGCTGGAGGGTCCGGCCGTCGACCAGCTCCATGACCAGGAACGGGAAGCCGTCCTCGCCGAAGTCGTGCACCTGGGCGAGGTTGGGGTGCGACAGCGCGGCGGCGGCGCGCGCCTCCGCACGGATCCGGCCGTCGTGCCGGTCGTCGTTCAGGTGCAGCACCTTGACCGCGACCGCGCGGTGCAGGACCTCGTCACGGGCCCGCCACACCACCGACATGCCGCCCGAGCCGAGCAGCTCCTCGAGGTGATAGCGACCCCCCAGCAGCAGCTCGCCCATCGGGGTCATCCTGCCTCATCGATGCGGGAAGTCCATCACCGGAACCTCTGGTCTCCTCACGTTCCCGGCCGATGGGAGGGTCGCCGACGGCGCGCGGCAGCTGGACGCCAGCATCGGCGAGATCTCCCGCAGCAGCGGCGAGGCGGCGACCGTGGCCGCCGACGCCGTCCGGGTCACCGACGCCACCGGCAGGACGATGACCCGGCTCGGCGACTCCTCGTCGGAGATCGGCGCCGTGATCAAGGTCATCACGTCGATCGCGGAGCAGACGAACCTGCTCGCGCTGAACGCCACGATCGAGTCGGCCCGCGCGGGCGCCATGGGCAAGGGCTTCGCCGTCGTCGCCAGCGAGGTCAAGGACCTGGCGCAGGAGACGGCCACCGCGACCGAGGACATCACCCGCCGCATCGCCGCGCTGCAGGCCGACACCACCGGCGCCGTGCAGGCGATCGGCCGGATCACCGACGTCATCGGCCGGGTCAGCGGCTTCCAGACGACGATCGCCCGCGCGGTCGAGCAGCAGAGCAGCACCACCGCGGGCATGTCGGGCGGCATCGGCCGGGCCGCCGGCGGCGCCGCCGAGATCGCCGACACGATGACCGTCGTCGCCGGCAAGCGCAGCGAGGCGCACGCGACCGTGCTGCGCGCCAAGGAGCTCGCCGCGGAGCTCGACCGGCTCACCGCCGGCCTGTCGAGCACGGTGGCCGCTCTCAAGGTGCCCTAAAAATCATCGATCGGGTGGTGCTGCGGCGGTTCGTGCCCCGTGCCGGACGGTTCCACTGAGACTGGTGTTACCGGAAGCGAAGCATGCGATCGCACAAGCTCACCGGAAGCGAGACGGCCGGCCCGGGTGGCCGCGGGCCGGCCGGCGCTCGCTCCACATGATCATCCGGGGCATCGCGGCGGCCGGCGAACTGGCACACTTGGCACCATGTCCTCGTTCATGTCCAACCTGACGCTGCACGACCTGACGATGATCGTCGCGGGTGTCGGCGTGTTCGGCGTCCTCCTGATCGTGGTCGGCGTCCTGGGCGTGCGCCGCTCGCGTGCCGCCCGCCGGGCCTCCATCACCCCCTGACCACCCGGGCCATTGACTTCTTCGGATGCGTGCAGAGAATTTCCCTGGGCGGTCCGAGAAGGGAAATGGCGAATGGGCAGTAGCACACGTCGCATCCTCGTGCCGTTTCACGGTGAGGGGGCCGGGGAGGCCGACCTGACCTGGGCGCAGCTGGGGATCTGGCAGACCATGCGGGACACCGGGCTGAGCATGAACATCGGCGGGACCGTGGCGATGCCGCCGGGGACGCCGGTGGAGTCCATGCAGACCCTGCTGCGCTATCTGGTGAGCCGTCACCAGGCGTTGCGGACCAGGCTGCGGTTCGGCGACCCGGTCCGGCAGGTCGTGTCGGAGTCCGGCGAGGTGCCCCTGGACGTCGTCGACGTCGTCGGCACCGACGAGGAGCCGGAGGCCGTCGCCGAGGCGTTGCGGCTGCGGTACGAGGCGGCGCCGTTCGACTACGAGGCCGAGTGGCCCGTGCGGATGGGCGTCGTGTGCCGCGACGGTTCGGTGACGCATGTCGTCGTGCTGTACTGCCACGTCGCCGTGGACGGCTTCGGCATCGACGCGATCGTGCGGGACATGGCGCACCTCGACCCGGCGACCGGCACGACGGCGGCGCCGCTGCCCGGGCTGACGCCGCTGGAGATGGCGGCGAAGCAGGCGACGGCGTCCGGGCGGCGGCAGAGCGACAAGTCGCTGCGGCACTGGGAGCAGATCCTGCGGGCGATCCCGGCGCGGCGGTTCGGCGTCTCCGACGACCCGCGGGAGCCGCGGTACTGGGAGCTCACCCACCGCTCGCCGGCGATGCACCTGGCGATGCAGCTGGTCGCGCACCGCACCGGCGCCGGGGTCGGCTACGTGGTCCTCGCCGCCTACTCGGTCGCCCTGGCCAGACTCACGGGCCGTAACCCGAGCGTCGCGCAGCTGGTGGTGAGCAACCGCTTCCGCCCCGGCTGCGCCGACTCGGTGAGCCAGCTCGCCCAGCTGAGCATCTGCGCGGTCGACGTGGCCGGCGCGACGTTCGACGAGGTGGTCGGGCGGGCGTGGACGGCGGCGACGAACGCGTACATGCACGGCCACTTCGACCCGCTCGCGTTGACGGCGATGCTGGAGCGGGTCCGCGCGGACCGCGGCGACGTCGACTTCTCGATCATCGTGAACGACCGCCGCACCCGCGACGGCGCGCCGCCGCCCGCGGACGACCTGGCGACCCCGGGTCAGCTGGCCGACGCGGTGCCGCTGTCGACGAGCTGGTGGAACCGGAAGGTCGACGTGCTGGACGCCGAGCTCAACATCAGCGTCGATGCCGCGCCCGGCGCGGTGGACGTCTCGATCTGCGCCGACACGCACCGGCTGTCCCCCGCCGACATCCAGGCGCTCGCCGCGGAGATGGAGCGGGTTACCGTGGAGGCGGCGTTCGACGCCGCGTCGCCGACCGGGGTCGCAGTCGGGGTCGGGGAGCATCAGACTGTGGCCGGCTGAGGAGTCAGGTGGGGTTCAGGTTCGACGTCGTCGGGGTCGGGGCCCTCAACCTCGACTCGATCGCCCCGGTGTCACCCGCCGCGAAGGCGCTGCTGCGCGGCTCCGTCGCCTGGGGCGCGGAGGGCAGGGTCGGCGCGGCGACGGTCGACGCCGCCATGCGCACGGTGCAGGGCGCGGCGGTCCGGGTCGCCGTCGGCGGGTCCGCCTACAACACGATCAACGCGCTGGCGCACATCGATGCCGGGCTCCGGCTCGGCTACGTCGGTGTCGCCGGCCGGTTGCCGGTGCCGGGCGCCCCGCTCGCGGAGCGGCTGCGCGCGCTCGGCGTCGACACGGGGATGCTGCGTGACGAGCCCCGCGAGCTCAGCGGCATGTGCCTGTCGCTGGTCGAGGACGGTGAGCGGACGCTGCTGGTCCACCCCGGCGCCAACGACCGCATGGCCGCGCACCTGGAGGTCGAGTTCGAGGCGGTCGTGGAGTACCTGTCGGCGGCCAGGATCGTGCACGTGACGTCGTTCCTGGACCAGCTGACGCCGGTGGTGCTCGCCGACGTCCTCGCCGCGGTGCGGGAGCGCAGCCCGGAGACGGTGCTGTCGTTCGACCCGGGGCACGTGTGGGCGGCGAGCGGGTCGGCGCCGGTCACCGCGCTCGCCACCCTGGCCGACCACGTCCTGCTCAACGAGCGGGAGCTGCAGGCCCTCGGCACGACCGGCGACGACACGTGGGCCGCGGACCGGATCCTGCGGGTCGGCCGGACCGGGCGCTTCGTGCACGTCAAGCGCCCCGCCGGCGTCACGACGTTCACGCGGTCGGGGCCGCTGCTGCGGGCCCGCTTCCATCCGCAGCACCCAGTGCCGGTGGAGCGGGTCGTCGACGCGACCGGCGCCGGGGACGTCTACGCCGCCGGGCTCGTCGCGGCGCTGGCCGGCGGCGCCGGCCTGCACGACGGCGTCCGGCTCGGGATGGCGATGACCAGGCACAAGTTGGTGCACCTGGCCGACGCCGGTCACCCGGGGCTGCCGGCCGTCTTCCGCGCGTGGCAGGACGGGGCTAGGCCGGATCCGTCCTGATCATCCGCACCAGGGCGCGGATGCCCGTCAGCAGCTCCTGGTGGTCGCTGATGCCGTCGAGGGTGCCCTCGACGCGGCGGGCCATCTGGTCGATGCGGGCCTTGAGCGCCTCGTCGCGGTCGCGGGCGGCAGCCCGGTCGGCGGCCTGCGCGTCCTCCAGGCGGGTCAGGTCGGTGCCCGCCTGCTTGCGCAGCCTGGCCAGGTCGTCGGCGGTGGCCGTCCGGGCCTCGTCGAGCTCCCGCTGCACCCGCTCCACGGCCTCCTTGAGCGACTCCACGTCGGCGTTGAGCGTGACGACGTCGTCGCGGGGGTGGGTGCTCTCCCGGCGCAGCGACGTGATCCGGTCGCGGAGGTGGCCGAAGTACGCGGCGGCCGGCCGCACGAGCGTGGACAGCAGGTAGAACCCGGCGAGGTAGTAGCCGGTCAGCTCGCCGGACACGGCCGCGAAGACCGCGGTGACGGCGGCGGTGGCGAGGTGCCCGCCGATCGCGAAGC
This sequence comes from Dactylosporangium sp. CA-152071, assembly GCF_050936335.1. Lineage (NCBI taxonomy): Bacteria > Bacillati > Actinomycetota > Actinomycetes > Micromonosporales > Micromonosporaceae > Dactylosporangium > Dactylosporangium sp. CA-152071. Next base: position 2,448,114 of record NZ_JBNJMZ010000002.1, read on the forward strand.
GCAGCATCCACCGCGCGATCCGCCGCGCCTCGTCGTCGCGGGCCGGCGGGACGGCGATGCCCCGGGCGCGGGAGACCTCGTGCTCGGCGGTGACGTGCCGGGCGTCGAAGTACAGGTTCCACGGCCAGGTGACGAGCACGACCGTCCACATGAGCGCGGCGAGCCCGGCGCCGACGGTGAGCAGGGTCCGCAGGGACACGCCGGCGACCTTGCCGAGCCAGGCGAACAGCAGCGCGGCCGCGGCACCGACCACGACCGTCGCCCACCACCTGGCCATGCTGGCACCTCGATAGGAGCTCATGGCGACACTGTCCCGCCTGTCGCTCCTGTACGGCACCGTGCCGCTACTCACGTGCCGGCAGGTACACGTACTCAACCCGTGCCGACCGGGTCCTCGGCGCGGCTCTGGGTGCGGGCCGGGAGATCGCGATGTCGGTCAATGGTTGACAACTGTCACATCGACGGGCTTTGCTGTGATGGCTTATGAGCATCCGCGTTGGAACCTGTTGCCTTTTCGCCGAATCCGCCAGGAGGCGAACATGACGGACGCCCGGTTGTCCCGCCGCTCCGCGCTCAAAGGCCTCGCCGCCGCGTCCGCGCTCCTCGGAGCGCCCACGTTCCTCGCCGCCTGCGGCGATGACGACGACGGCAAGGCGCCCGACTCCGGCGCCCCCACGGACCCGATCACGTTCGGGTCCAACTACTCCGACGACGCCACCAAGCAGGCGTTCGCGGCGCTGTGCGCGGCCGCGACGTCGGCGACGAAGGTGCCGATCACGGTCAACACCACCGACCACAACACGTTCCAGAACAACATCAGCAGCTACCTGCAGGGCACGCCGGACTCCCTGGCGACCTGGTTCGCCGGCTACCGGCTGCAGTTCTTCGCCGCGCAGGGGCTGCTCACGCCGATCGACGACGTGTGGGAGAAGATCGGCGGCACGTTCAACGACGCGGCGCGCAGCCTGTCGAAAGGCATCGACGGGCACTACTACCTGGTGCCGCTGTACAACTACCCGTGGGTCGTCTTCTACAACAAGAGCGTCTTCGCCGCGAAGGGCTACCAGGTCCCCACGACCTGGGACGCGTTCATCGCGCTGTGCCAGAAGATGAAGACCGACGGCCTCGTGCCGATCGCGTTCGCGGAGAAGGACGGCTGGCCGGCGCTGGGCACGTTCGACATCCTCAACCTGCGCATCAACGGCTACGACTTCCACATGCGGCTGATGAAGCACGAGGTGCCGTGGACCGATCCGAAGGTCGCGGCGGTGTTCGACCAGTGGCGGCAGCTCATGCCGTACGTGCAGAACGGCGCCAACGGGCGCACCTGGCAGGACGCGGCCAAGACCCTGGAGAACAAGCAGGCCGGCATGATGTTCCAGGGCTCCAACCAGGTCGCCGCGAACTACTCCCCCGCGAACCTCGCCGACCTGGACTTCTTCCCCTACCCCGCGATCAACCCCGAGCACGGCCAGTACTACATGGACGCCCCGACCGACGGCTTCATCCTGCCGAAGAAGGGCAGGAACTCGGCCGCCGCGAAGGTCGTCCTGCAGTACATCGGCACCCCCGAGGCGGAGACCAGCTTCCTGCAGAACGACCACTGGGACGTCGGGCTCGCCAACGGTCTGGTCGCGCCGACCTACAACGAGATCCAGAAGAAGTCCGTCGCGGAGATCGCCAAGTGCAAGAACGTGTCGCAGTTCATGGACCGCGACACGGTCCCCGACATGGCCACCGCGATGATCAAGCTGATCCAGACGTTCATCGACGACCCGAGCCCGGGCACGGTCACCTCCATCCTGAAGAGCGCCGAGGACCAGGCCAAGACGATCTTCACCAAGTGAAGCGCCGGCGCCTGCTCACCCGCCGCGACGTCGCGGTCGTCGCGGTCATGCTCGGCATCCCGCTGCTGCTGGAGGCGTTCCTCATCTGGGGGCCGGCCCTGGCGTCGGTGGGGCTGTCGTTCACGAAGTGGACCGGCGTCGGCGGGGTGCAGTTGCAGTCCTGCGACTCGCTGCCGTCGGCGCCGGGCATCCCGCAGCCCGGTTGCCTGTACGGCGTCCGCAACTACGAGCAGGCGTTCACCACGTACCCCGACTTCTGGCCGGCCGTGCGGCACAACATCATCTGGCTGCTCGTGTTCGTGTGCTTCGCGACGCCGCTCGGGATGCTCTTCGCCGTCGTCATCGACCGGGGCATCCGCGGCTCCAGGATCTACCAGAGCATCCTGTTCCTGCCCGTGATGCTCTCCCTCGCCCTCATCGGGATCATCTGGGAGCTCATCTACTCACCGAACTTCGGCCTGGTGAACTCGCTGCTGCACCGTACCGGCGACGACAACCTCATCGACTGGCTCGGCGACCCGTCCCTCAACCTCTGGGCCCTGCTCGTCGAGGCCAGCTGGCGGCAGGCCGGCTACGTCATGATCCTCTACCTCGCCGGGCTGAAGGCGGTGGACCCAGCCCTACGCGAGGCCGCGCTCATGGACGGCGCGTCGGCCTGGCAGACCTTCTGGCGGGTCGTCTTCCCCGCCATGCGCCCCATCAACATCGTGGTCATGGTGGTGACGGTGATCGAGTCGCTGCGCGCCTTCGACCTCGTGTACATCACCTCCGGCGGCAACCCGTTGAAGGGCCTCGAACTGCTGTCCGTCGCCGTCACCCAGAACATCGTCGGCGAGACCCAACGCATCGGCTTCGGCTCCACCCTCGGCGTCATCCTGCTCGTCATCTCGCTCGTGCCGATCACGCTGTTCCTGTACCAGGCGTTCCGCCGCGAGGAGGCCCGCTCATGACCCGCCGCCCGTGGCGCGTGGCGTCCCAGGCGTTCATGCTCGTGATGATCGCGCTGTGGCTGACGCCGATCCTGTTCGCGCTGTACGTGGCGCTGCGGCCGATCGCCGACACCAACGCGCACGGCTACGTCTCGCTGCCGTCCGGCCTGACGCTGTCCAACTTCCGCGCCGCGTGGACCCAGTCCGACATGTGGCGCTTCTTCCTCAACTCGCTGATCGTCACGGTGCCGGCCGTGGTGCTGACCCTGTTGCTGGCCTCGTCGTTCGCCTACGTCGTGGCCCGGCTGCGGCTGCGCTGGAACATCGCCCTGCTCATCCTGTTCACCGCCGGCAACCTGCTGCCGCAGCAGGTCATCATCACGCCGCTGTTCCGCCTGTACCTCGCCATCCCGCTCCCGCACTGGGTCAGCGAGAGCGGCCTGATGTACAACTCCTACCTCGGACTCATCGCCATCAACGTCGCGTTCCAGCTCGGCTTCTGCGTCTTCGTCCTCAGCAACTACATGAAGACCCTGCCGCACGAGCTCGACGAGGCCGCCGTCGTCGACGGCGCGAGCGTCTGGACCCGGTTCTGGCGGCTCACCCTCCCCCTGTGCCGCCCCGCCCTCGCCGCCCTGGCGACGCTGCTCACCACCTGGATCTACAACGACTTCTTCTGGGCCATCACCCTCATCTCCACCGGCGACAAACGACCCGTCACCTCCGCCCTGGCCAACCTCCAGGGCCAGTTCGTCGCCAACCAGAACATGATCGCGGCGGCCGCCCTCATCGCCGCGATCCCGACCCTGATCGTCTACGTGGCCCTGCAGAAGCACTTCATCGCCGGCCTGTCCCTGGGCTCCACCAAGGGCTGAGCGCCGCTCATCCCTCCCCGACGAAGGTCGCCAGGGGCGACACTCGGGTCGCGCTCTCGTAGCCCGGCTTGAACGGGACGGTCCCGAGCCCGTTCGCATCGGGCCCGTTGTAGACGTGCAGCCCGACGCCGTCCGTGACGATCCACAGGCCGGACGTCACCCAGCCGGCGAAGGCGTGCCACGGCAACGGGTCGACGTTGAAATCCACGTCGTCACCACCCCGGAAGCACGGGGACTCGGTCACCGCGATCTCCGTCACCACCCGGCCGACGACCGCCGCGAGCGGCTCCGGCGCCGACGGCCGCCACTCGTGCGGGCGCCCGATGACCTCGGGACCGACCGCGAGATCGATCGTGTCCCAGGTCACGGACAGGCCGTCCCAGGCCTGCCAGGCGAGCTCCAGCTGCGTCCCGTCGTCGATGACCAGCACGAGCGGGATGTCCTCGAACCACCGGTCACGCTCGGCGTCCCAGCCGGTCCAGCCGGCGGTCACCCGCCGGCCGGCCAGCGCGAGCAGCCGGTCCCGTTGCCGGTCCAGCTGCACCCGCGCACGCGCGAAGTCCGACCGCCAGCCGGACATCTTCAGGTCCCACGGCGTGTCGTCGCAGTCGTCCATGCCGGCATCCTCCCGCACGCATCGACCCACCTGATCACGAAACGGCGAAGAGCGGGCCACAGGTCGGGCCCGCTCTTCGCCGCGCCATTAGGCGGTGGTCGTGGCCAGTTCCTTGGGCTCGGCCGGCAGGTGGTCCTGGGCCTTGCCCTCGACGTGCAGCTCGGGCAGAAGGCGGCCGAGCCAGGCCGGCATCCACCAGTTGACGCGGCCGAGGATGTGCATCGCCGCCGGGACGAGCAGGAGGCGGACGACCGTCGCGTCGAGGAGGATCGCGGACGCCATGCCCACGCCGATGACCTTCAGGACCAGGTCGGGGCTGGGGATGAAGGCGGCGAACACCGCGATCATGATGGCGGCCGCGGCGGTGATGACACGGCCGGTGCCGGCGAGGCCGTCGGTGACGGCTCGGGCGTTTTCGCCGGTGCGGGTCCAGACCTCGCGCATGCGGCTGACGAGGAAGACCTCGTAGTCCATCGAGAGGCCGAACAGGACGGCGAACATCAGCACCGGCACGAACGCCGGCAGCGGCGTCTCGGTGTCGATGCCGACCAGCTTGCCGGCCCAGCCGCCCTGCAGGACGAGGGCGACCACGCCGTACGCGGCGGCGACCGACAGCAGGTTCATCACCGCCGCCTTCAGCGCCACCGCGACGCTGCGGAACGACACCAGGAGCAGCAGCATCGACAGCAGGACCACGCCGCCGATGAGCAGCGGGATCCGCCGGGCGATGTTGGCGGTGCTGTCGATCGCGGTGGCCGTCATCCCGCCGACGTGGACGTCGGCGCCGGTGCCGGCGACCGTCTGCGGCAGGATGTCGCGGAGCCGCTCGACGAGGTCCTCGGTGCGGGAGTCCTGCGGGCCGGTGCGCGGCAGCACCGTGATGACCGCGGCGGTGCCGTCCTGGTTGACCTGCGCGGGCATCGCGGCGGCCACCCCGTTGACGCCGGGGAGGGCGGCGGCGAGCTTGTCCAGCGCCGTGGTGTCGCCGGGGTGGGTCAGCTCGACGGCGAGCACGAGCGGGCCGTTGGCGCCCGGGCCGAAGCCCTCGGCGACCATGTCGTAGGCCTGGCGGGTGGTGGTCTCGGCGCGGTTGTTGCCCGCGTCCGGGAAGCCGAACCGGACGCCGAGGAACGGCGCGGCGAGCGCGAGCAGGATCGCCACGCCGAGGAACGCCGAGACGAAGCGGTGCCGCTGGATCAGCCCGCTCCAGCGCAGCCAGCCCTTGCCGGGCTCGACGTGCCCGCCGGCGGCGACCGTCACGGCACCCTGGCGCAGCAGCGGCAGGCGCAGCTTGTCGACGTGCCGGCCGAGGTACCCCAGCAGCGCCGGGAACAGGGTGACGCTCGCGACCAGCGTGACGAGGACGCCGAGGATCGTGACGAGCGCCGCGCCGCGCATGAACGACAGGCCCATCGCGAACAGGCCGAGCATGCTGACGATGACCGTGCTGCCGGCGACCATCACGGAGCGGCCGGCGGTGTCGAGCGTCGCGACGGTCGCCGCCTCGGGGTCGAGGCCGGCGGCGCGCCACTCGCGGAAGCGGGTGACCATCAGCAGCACGTAGTCGATGCCGATGCCGATGCCCATCATGGTCGCCAGCGACGTGGACCAGTCGGGCGCGTCGACGAAGCGGATGAGGACCCCGGTCAGCGTGGCGCTGACGGCGAGCCCGGCGACGGCGACCAGGACCGGCAGGCCGGCGGCGATCACGGAGCCGAACATCAGCAGCAGGATGACGATGGCGGCGGCGAGGCCGATCCCCTCGGAGCCGATCTCGCCCTGCTCGGCGCGCTGGATGCTCTGCCCGCCGAGCGCGACCGTCAGCCCGGCGCGGCTCGCCTCGGTGGCGATGTCCATCAGGCGCTGGCTGTCCTCGACCGGCATGTCGTCGGGGTTGACCACGTCGAGGCGCAGGTCGGCGACCGCGGTCCGGCCGTCCTGCGAGATCCCGCCGGGCGCGGCGAACGGGTCGGCGACGCCTGCGACGTGGGGCGCGGCCGCGAGCTTCGCCAGGAGCGCCTGCACGTCGCCCTTCACGCCGGCGACGCCGTTGTCGGCCCGGACGACGACCGCGACGGTCGCGCCGGACTGGCTGGTGAAGCGCTCCTCGAGCAGCCGCGTCGCGGCCTTGGAGTCGGAGCCGGGCGCGGAGTAGTCGGCGGCGAAGTCGCCGCCGAAGAAGTTGGACAGCGCGAACGCCGCGGCGAGCGCGACGACCCACGCGACGACGGTCCGGCCACGCCGCCGGTACGCCACCCGGGCGAGCCGCCCGAGCGGGCCGAGCGCTGGGTTCGGGAGGTCGGTCATGATCCCTGCCTTCAGCAGTGAATGGGCGTCAGTTGCGTTATGCCTATTAACCAACATGACGACCCGTCGCTTGTCAAGCGCCTTCACTTCTGTAACGATGATTAACGGAACGGTCATCAGGAGGACTCATGAACACACCCCGGCGGGAGAAGGCGCGCGCGGCGACCATCGACGAGATCAAGCACACCGCCCTCACCCACATGCGGGAGCAGGGCACCGTCGACATCCGCTTCGCCGACATCGCCCGGGCCATGGAGATGACGCCGCCGGCGCTCTACCGCTACTTCGCCGACCGGGACGAGCTGCTCAGCGCCCTCATCGCCGACGCGTACGACGACCTCGGCCGCTGCGTCGCCGAGGCCCGCGACGCGGTTCCCTCCGACGACGTCGGCGGCCGGTTCATGGCGGTCGCCGGCTCGTACCGTCAATGGGCCCGGCAGGATCCGCAGCGCTTCGCCCTCATCCTCGGCATGCCCCTGCCCGGCTACGCCGCCCCCGTCGACGGCCCCACCACCGAGGCCGCCCAGCGGGCGATGTCACAGCTGTCGTCGCTCTTCCTCGAAGCCCAGGCGCAGGGCGTGCTCGGGCGCCCCCGGCTGCGCGACGTGCACCCCGCCATCGCCGCGTGCGCCGAGCAGAAGCACCAGCAGTCGGGTGTACCGGTCCCGGCGGAGACCTTCCAGGCCATGCTGCACGCCTGGTCGTCACTGCACGGCTTCGCCGCCCTGGAGGCCTACGGCCACTTCGACTGGATCACCGAGGAGGGCCGCGACGCCCTCTTCGACGGCCACGCCCGCCTCACCGCCGAGACCGCCGGCCTCCCCGCCCCCAGGACCCTCTGAGCTGGACGGTCTCCGACAGCGAACCTGACGCGGGCGGCGGGTGGGTCAGCCGGCGACGCGGCGGCCGCGGGTGACGGCGGCGGTGACGAGGCCGGCGAGGGCGAGAGCGCCGAGGCCCAGCAGGGCGAGGACGCCGGGCCGGGTCCGCCGGCCGTCGCGGGTTTCGGCGGTGGCCGTGACGACGGCGGTGTCAGTTGTACCGTTCGGCAGGCCGAGCAGGGCGCCGAAGCCGTCGGTGGCGCCGTGGTGCTGGCCCGCTGTGCCGGCCTGGGCGGTGTCGCGGCCCTTGTCGGTGCCGGGGAGCCGGCGTGTCGAGTCCTGTGTGGTCCGGTGCTGCGCGGCGCGGCTCGCGTCCTGCGCGGCGCGGTTCGGGGTCCGGGCGGCGGCGTTCGAACCCGGCACGGCACCGTTCGCGGTCTGCGTCGCGCCGGTCGCGCCCTGGGCAGCGCTCTGGGTCGTGCCGGTCGCGCCCTGGGCGGCGGTCTGCGTCGTGCCGGTCCCGCCCTGGGCGGCGGCTTGCGTCGTGCCGGTCCCGCCCTGGGCGGCGGCCTGGGTCGTGCCCGTGCCCTGAGCAGCGGTCTGGCTCGTGCCGGTCGCGCCATGGGAAGCGGTCCGGGGCGTGCCGGTCGCGGTCTGTGCGGCGGGCCGGGTGGCGGGGTTCGTGTGGGCCGCGCCGGTCGAGGCCGGGGCGGCCTGGTGCGGGTCGCGGGCGGGTTCGGTGGCCGGCGCCTTGGCGGGGGTCGTCTGGGCGGCGGCGGGGGCTCCGACCGTGGCCGGGGCGGACAGGGCACTCAGGACCGAGCTGCGGGCGCCGGAGTCCGGGACGGCGATGGCGCGGACCGTGAACGAGTACGTCGCGCCCTGCGTCAGCGCCGGCACGACGCAGCTCGTCGCGGCGCTGGTCCTGGTGCGGCAGGTCTTGGTGGCGTCCTCGATCGCGGTGACCTCGAAGTGGTCGACGATGCCGGTCTCGCCGATGTTGACCTTCCACGAGACCTTCAGCGACGAAGGGGACTGGGCGGTGACCGTGACCACGGTCGGGGCGGCGGCCACCTGCTGCACGGGGGTCGACAGGGCGGCGGCGCCGGGGGCGGACGGGTTGCCCGCGGGGGCCTTGCGCGGCGGCTTCGCGGCCGGCTTGTGCGCGGCCTTGCGAGGCTTGGCCTTGGCCTTCGTGGCAGGCTTCGAGGCGGCCTTGGTGGTGGTGCCGGCCTTCGCGGGCGCCTTCGGGTTCGGGGCGGCGGGGAGCTTGCCGGCCTTGCGGTCGTTGACCTCCCGGTCGCCGCCGGTCGCGTGTACGCCGTGGCTGCGCACCTCGGTGCCGCCGTCCGGGCTCGGGCGGTTGAACTGGCCGGGACCAGCGAACGCCGTGCCCCCGGTCGCGCCGACGACGACGATGCCCACGGCCGCCAGCGCGAGGCCGGCCCGGGCGGCGCGGGCGGCCTGAACGGCCCGGGCGGCACGGAAAGCGCGGACGGCACGGCGAGCGGGGCGCGGCACGGATCTGGTCACCACGGTAACGGTCCCCTCTGGAGCATTCTGGACAAATGCCTACCGAAGGTAATGTAGCGACTACTCGGCGTGTCCGGGCGACATTCGCCGGTGGTGCTGTGACAGTTGATCGGATCCGGGGTGATCGGCCGATCCGGGCGGTGGCGGCCCGGCGATACGCTGCCGCCGTGACCATGCCCCCCGATGACCGGCGGCCACCCGCACCCTGGTCCCCGCCACCGGGTCCGCAGCCCTGGACACCCCCGCCGCCGCAGCAGCAGGCGCAGCCCCATCCGTACCCGCCGCCGCACCACCTGCCGCGGCGGGGCAACCCGCCCCGGGGCGGGGGCCTCCTGCCCTGGGTCGTCGGCGCGGCGATCCTCGGCGTCCTCGCACTTCTCGTCGGCGCCGCCGTCATCGTGGTCCGCCTCGCGAGTGACGATGGCGACGACCCGTCCGTGGCGGCGCCCCCGGCGACCACCGCGACCACCGCGACCACCGCGGCGGCGACGCCGGCGACGGGCGAGACCGTGCCGCCACGGCTGCCGGAGCGGCCCGAGACGTCGACGCCGCCGGCGCTGCCGGAGCTGGCGACCCGGCCGGTGACCGAGGAGGGCACGCTCAGGTCCGGGACCACGGGCGCCGCCACCGCGGTCACGTTCGTCAACACGCGCAAGGACGCGGTCACCGTCCACTGGCTCGACTTCGACGGCAAACGCGTGCGCTACCAGCAGATGCCGCACGACACGTCGTACACCCAGCAGACGTACGCGAGCCACGCGTGGCTGGTCTGCGGCTACGACGAGACGCCGCTGCTCATCGTCGTCGCCGCCGCGCAGCCGGGGCTGGTCACGATCCGGTAGCGGCGGCAACCCGGGCCGCGCCCCGGCGGTCCTCACCAGCATGAGACGCATCGGACTCGGACTGCTGGCGGTGGCCCTGCTCTCCGGCTGCGGCGGCGACCCAGCCGCGACACCAAACGGGGCACCGCCTGCGGCACCGTCGACGGAAGCGTCCGCGCCGCAGGCGGCGCCGAGCCCGACGGACCGGCGCTGCGCCGACCCCGAGCTCAACGACAAGCAGGTCGCGTTCCCGGGCAACGGCGGCTTCCTGACCGGCGTGCTGCTCGGCGCGGCCACGAGCAGGACCGTGCTCGTCCTCGCGCCGCAGGCCAGTGCCGACGCGTGCTCCTGGCTGTCCTGGGCCAGGCAGGAGGCCGCCGCCGGCTACCGCGTCCTCGCCCTCGACTTCGCCGGCGAGGGCCGCTCCCAGCGCGGCGACGGGAGCAAGCCGTCCGCCGACGTCCTGCGGGCCGTCGCGTACACGCGAACCCTCGGTATCGAGAAGGTCGTCCTCATCGGCGCGTCCCGCGGCGGCACCGCCTCCCTCGTCGCGGCGGCCGCCGCCGAGCCGCCGGTGACCGCCGCGGTGAGCCTGTCGGCGCCCGCCACCTACGCGGGCGAGGACGCCGCCGCCGCGGCCGCCCGGATCGCCGTGCCCGTCCTGTACGTCGCGGCCACCGGCGAGACCTCGTTCGCCGCCGACGCGCAGACGATGTACGGCGCGACCACCGACCCGCGCCGCCGCATCGCCCTCGTCCCGGGCCGGCTGCACGGCACGTCGCTGCTCACCGTCACCGCCGACGGCACCGCCGAGGCCACCGCGGCCGTCACCGAGTTCCTGAAGGCCAACGCGGCTCCCTAGTTGTCCCGGGTGGGTGGGATCAGCTGACCCATGCGGCCCGGGACACCGGACCGGCACGCTCACTGGCATGACGAACTCAACCGTGCCGGACCGCTCCGCGGCGGCCGTACAGACATACACCGCGCCCCGCCGGGGCTGGGCGCTCACCGGCGCCGTCGGCGGGCTCGCCGGCGCCGTCGGCATCTTCCTCGGCGCGGACCTGACCGCCGACGTCGGCGACGGCATCAAGGACAACGCGCAGCTCGTCGCGGCGATCGTCGCGCACCGCGACCTCGTCTGGGTGTACCAGGTGAGCAGCGTGATCGCCGCCGTGAGCCTGATCGTGTTCGCGGCCGGGCTGCGCCGGCACCTCGCCGTGCAGGAGCCCGCCGGCAGCCTCGTGCCCGGGATCGCGGCCGCCGGGGTGGGGCTCGTCGCCGTGGCCGCGTTCATCGGCGGCGGCATCTGCACCGAGCTGTACTGGGCGCTCGGCGAACCCGACCGCTGGGACCCCGACACGATCGCCGCGCTGGTCGAGGTCTACAACACGATCGGCTGGCTGTGGGCGGGCGCCGGGCTCGCCGCCGCCGCGGTCGCCGTCGGCGGGTTCCGGCACGGCTCGGCCAGCAGGTGGCTGGCGGGTGCCAGCGCCGTCCTCGCGCTGCTCGTGGCCGCGACGCAGGCGTTCCCGGTGCAGTACGCGTCGCTGTTCCCCGGCGCGCTGTGGGTCCTCGTCGCGGGCCTGGGGTTCGGGCTCCGGAAAGCTCGTTAAGGTCGGTAGGCGATGCACCGTGCAGCCTGGGCCACCCTCGCCGTCGCGGGCGCGGCGGTGTGGCTGGCGATGGCCAACGGCGCCCCGCTCGCCGGCGTCAGCCATCTGTTCGCCGTCTCCGCCTGTACGGTCGCCGGCGGCCTCGTCCTGCGGCAGCGGCCGGCCAACCCGTTGGGCCGGCTGCTGCTGCTCGGCGCCGCGTGCTTCGTGTTCCTGGAGGCGTTCGGCCAGTACGCGATCCGCGGCCTGCCGGGCGCGACCGCGGCGGCGTGGCCGCAGACCTGGCTGTGGGCGCCCGCGAACCTCGCCCTGGCCGCGGTGCCCGCGTTCTTCCCCGACGGCCGCCCCGGCCGGTGGATGCGCCGGGCACTGTGGACGGTCACCGCCCTCGCCGCCGCCGCCGCGGTCACCGGCGCGCTGAAGCCGGGGCACAACGACCAGGTCGGGCCCGACGGCCTGCCCAACCCCCTGGGTGTGGCCGGGTTCGGCGGCGTCGCCCCGCTCGTCGAGTCCGTGTTCACCGCGGCGGCGGGCCTGCTGTTCGTCGCCGGCGCGGCCGGGGTCGTCGCCGAGGCCGTCACCGCGACGGGAGCCAGGCGCGCCCAGGCCCGCTGGCTGGCGTACTCGATCGGCCTCGTCGCGCTCGTCGTCGTCGGCCGGCTCGTCGCCGGGCTCACCGACAGCCACCGGGACAAGATCTGGCCGGCCGGAAACGTGTGGTGGGACCTCGCCGGCAGCGTCTCCCTCGCGCTCGTCCCCGCCGGGATCGGCGTCGCCGTGCTGCGGCACCGGCTCTTCGACATCGACCTGCTGATCAGCCGCACCGCCGTGTTCGTCGTGCTGACCGGCGGCGTCAGCTGCGCGTACCTCGTCATCGTCGGCTATCTGGGCGCCTCGTCCGTGGTGGCCGCGGTCGCCGCCGCCCTGGTCTTCGGCACGGCCCGCACCTGGGTGCAACGCCGGGTGAATCTGCTGGTGTACGGCGAGCGCGACGACCCCTACACGGTGCTCGCCAGGCTCGGTGAACGGCTCGCGCAGACCCAGGACCCCCTGGCCGTCCTGGCGACGAGCACCGCGACGGTCCGGGAGGCGTTGCAGCTGTCGTACATCCGCATCGACGCCGACGGAGGGCGCTCCTACGAGATCGGGACCCGACCGGCGGAGCCCGTCGAGCTGCCGCTCGTCGCCGGCGGCGTCACCGTCGGCACGCTGCTCATCGGCCCGCGGCCCGGCGAGCCGGCGCTCGGCCCCCGCGACCTGCGGCTGCTCACGGACGTGGCCAGGCACATCGGGCCGGCCGTGCAGGCCGGCCGGTTCGCCGCCGACCTGCAGCGCTCCCGCGAACAGCTCGTCCAGGCCCGGGAGGAGGAGCGCCGCCGGCTGCGCCGCGACCTGCACGACGGCCTCGGCCCCACCCTCGCCGGGCTCACGATGCGGGCGGAGACCGCCCTCGCGGTCGGCCCGGACGCGGCGGAGCGCCTCCTGGAGGAGATCGTCCGGGACGCGGAGACCGCCATGGCCGACGTGCGCCGGCTCGTGGAGGGCCTGCGCCCGCCGGCCCTGGACACGCTCGGGCTGCGCGGCGCGCTCGTCGGCCACCTCGCCGGCTGGCCGCCCGGCGGGCCGCGGGCCGGCGTGGACGCCGCCGACGACCTGCCGGCGCTGCCCGCCGCGGTGGAGGTCGCGGCGTACCTGATCGCGGTCGAGGCGCTCAACAACGCCCGCCGCCACGCCGGCGCGACCACGGTCCGGCTAGCGTTGCGGGTGGACGGCGACCGGCTGTGGCTGTCGGTCACCGACGACGGCCGGTTCACGACCAGCGGCGCGGGGGTGGGCATGCATTCGATGCGCGAACGCGCCGACGAGCTCGGCGGCACCCTCGACGTGGCGGCGACCGACGAAGGCACCACCGTCACCGCCACCCTGCCGATCGGAGGCATCGCGTGAGCGAAACCGTGCGGGTGCTGATCGTCGACGACCACGCGCAGTTCCGGGCGGGGCTGCGGGCGTTGCTCGCCACCACCGGCGAGGTCGAGGTCTGCGGCGAGGCGGCCAGCGGCGAGGAGGCCCTCACCGCGCTCGCCCGCGCGCAGCCGGACGTCGTGCTGCTCGACCTCGCGATGCCCGGCATGGGCGGGATCGCCGCGACCCAGCGCATCCTGGAGGCCAGCCCGCACGTGCGCGTACTGGTGCTGAGCATGGCCGACGACGACGACTCGGTGTTCGCCGCGCTGCGTGCCGGGGCTCGCGGGTACGTGCTGAAGGGCGCCAGACGGTTGGAGATCATCCGCGCGGTGAAGGTGGTCGCCGACGGCGAGGCGATCTTCGGCCCGGCGATCGCGACCCGGCTGATGGGCTACTTCGCCAACGTCGACCGGGACCCGCCCACCCCGGCCATCCCCGGGCTGACCGCGCGGGAGCACGAGATCCTCGCGTTCGTCGCGCAGCACCTGACGAACCCGCAGATCGCGCAGCGGCTCGGGCTGAGCCAGAAGACGGTCCGCAACCACGTCTCCAACATCTTCGCGAAGCTGCAGGTCGCGGACCGCGCCCAGGCCATCGACCTGGCCCGCGAGGCCGGGCTGGGCTGATCGATTCCCAAGATCCGCGGCCGGTGGCGCCGGTAGGCTCGCTGGTGCCGGCCCCCTCCCTTGGTTTGGACCTCACCCCACCATCACGGAGGTCATCGAAGCCATGCACACCGCAGCATCGACCCCGAACGCCAACTACGGCTACCCGTTCCCCGGCCCGCAGCGGCCGACCGGCCAGGACGTGATGGACAACGTCTTCTTCGTCGGCGCCGGCGACTGGGAACGCATCCGCGCACAGGAACGCTTCGACCACATCGTCATCGGCACCGGGCACTGCGGCCTGGCGTTCGCCGAACAGGTCCTGCAGCGCCGCCCCGAGGCCAGGATCCTGATGCTGGAGCGCGGGACGTTCTTCCTCGCCGAACACTTCCAGAACCTGCCGCTGCCGTACGAGCTGACCCTCGGCGGGCTGTCGGAGACGTTTCCCTGGACGCTCTCGTCGCGGACCGTCAACGGCAAGCACATCCGCTGGCAGCACGGCATGGTGCCGTTCGTCGGCGGCCGGTCCATCATGTGGAGCGCATGGTGCCCACGGCCAACGGAGGCGGAGATGGCCGGCTGGCCACGGCCGGTCATCGACGTCGCACACGAATACTTCCGCTCCGCGGAGCGGCTGCTCAACGTCGTGTCCGCCGGCGACATCGACAGCGGCCCGACGGCCCCGCCGCCCGGCTTCCGCCCCGTCTTCGGCGCGCTGCAGCACCGGCTCACCGACCGCCTCGCCGAGGACCTGCACCGGATCCCGGCCGCGACCCGGGTCATGCCCGCTCCCCTGGCGGTCGGCGCGCCGCAGCTGCATGGCCTGGACTTCGACAAGTTCGCCACGCCCGGCCCGCTGCTCGGCCTCGTCGACCGGCAGCGCCGGCTCGCCATCGAGGGGCACGGCAGTCCGCTGCACATCCTCACCGACTGCACCGTGCGGCGGATCGTGTCACAGGACGGGCGGGCGACCGCGCTCGACACCAGCCGCGGCATGATCACCGTCGGCGACGCCGACGTGGTCCTCGCCATGGGCACGCTGCCGCCGACGACGTTGATGCTCAACTCGTTCCCGCAGCTGCGGCACGCCGGAGAGCGGTTCACCGCGCACTTCATCAGCGCCGTCGTCGCCCGGGTGCCGCGCCAGGACTACCCGTTCCACGGCGAGATCGCCGACCTGGAGCTCGGCGCCATCTACCTCGCCGGCCTCGACGAGGGCAGCCACGGCCAGTTCCACGTGCAGCTCACCGTCCTCGCCGACCGCGACCCGCAGGCCAACGCGCAGACCGCGGCCCGCCACATGCCGGACGTCGTCGCGACCGCCACCCCGGAGCAGCTGCGCACGTCGACCGACCACGTGGTCTTCGTGTGCGCGGTCCTCGGCGAGCTCGACGCCGACAACCCCGACAACTGGCTGCACCGCCACCCCGACGGGCCCGACGCCGAGGACCCCACCACCAATGTGCTGCTGCAGGTCGTGCAGAACGACCGGGACGGCGCCACCTGGGACACCATGGACACGGCGACGTTCGCGATGCTGGAGGACGTCCTGTCCCCGAAGGGCGCCGAGCGGGTCGAGTACTGGCACGTCGACCCCGACGGACGGCACGGCCGCTGGCTGCCGCACCGCCCGCCGACCGACCAGATCCGGGTCCCAGCCCTGGTCCATGAGGGCTCCACGATGTGGATCGGCGAGCACGACGACGCCCCCGTCGGCCTGGACTACCGTCCGCGCGGCGTCGACAACGTCTACGTCACCGGCGGGTCGCTGTGGCCGCGCGGCGGGTCGTGGAACCCGACGATGACGATGGTCGCGCTCGCCCAGCACCTCGCCGACCTGCGCACCGACGCGGCGAAGAACCGCTCCCGCGACCCTTACGGCTCCCTCGAACAGCGGCACACGCCGTACACCATGTCCTGAACCATCTATCCTGCACCGGTGGACTGGCTCGACTACCTCGGCTGGGCCGGCTCGGCGGTGCTCGTCTGGTCGCTGTCCCAGGCCCGTCTCCTGCGCCTGCGGGTGCTCAACCTGATCGGGTCCGTCGTCCTCGTCGTCTACAACGCCGCGTTGAGCGTCTGGCCGATGGTCGGCCTCAACGCGGCGATGACGGCCATCAACACCTACCACCTGTACAAGATGCTGCGGACCCGCCACGACGAGGCCACCTACACCGTCGTGCAGGTCGGCACCGACGACACGTTCCTCGCCCACGTCCTGCGCGTGCACTGGGCGGACCTGGCGAAGTTCAACCCGTCGTTCCGGTTCGACGACAACCCCGACCGCGCCGCCTTCCTCATCACCCGCGCCGACGAGGTCGTCGGCGTCCTCTTCCTGCGCCCCGCCGACGGCCCCGACGCCGAGGGCGTCGCCCAGATCGAGCTCGACTACGTCACGAAACGCTTCCGCGACCTCAGCCCCGGCGAGTTCGTCTTCCGCAGCAGCGGCCTGCTCACCGCCCGCGGCTTCCACCGCGTCCGCACCCCACCCGGCATGCTCGCCCCGTACTACGGCCGCCTGGGCTTCCACCGCGTCGGCGACCACTACGAACTGGAGCTGCCCAGCCCGCCGTCACCGGCTTGAGCCGGACCACGTCGCCGCTGCCCGCGCGCCGGAGCCGAACCGCGCCGTCGGCCGCGAGCAGGTACGCGTCGATGGCGGCGGCGAGCGTGGCGGTGACGCCCCACTCCCGACACGGAGGAGCCGCCGGACGGACAGATGTCGTACAGTGGCAGGCACTTCCGATCCCGATCGACGCGATCCGGCGGTGCCGCCGCCGGGCCTCACCGTGCGGCAGGTGGTGCCACATCGACCCGGAGCGCGCGATGCAGCGGCAGCTCATGGCGGCCATGTGCGACGCATACACGAAACGGTCCGACCTGGACCAGATGGTGTACTTCGTCATGGAGAGGAACCTGCCCGCCATCGTCGGCGACCAGGGCCTACAGGACGTGATCTTCGAGATGATCCGCGCCGCCGCGGCCGAGGGCTGGCTGGACGAGCTGATCGACGCCGTCATCGCCGACCGGCCCGGCAACCGCTTGGTCAAGCAGTTCACGGCCGCGCACAGGCCGGCCGTGCCGGCCGTGCCGGCCATGGCGGTGATCCCGGTGCCCGCACCGCCGGCCGCGGTGCCGCACGTCCGCCCGCCCGAACCGGCCCGGCGGACAACGCGCCACCTCGCCACCCGGACAGCCGTCGGCGACGGGCCGCAGCCACCGCAACGGGAGGTCGAGGCCGCCGGGGCAGGACCTGTTGCCGCGACGGACCCGCCGATGGTGGTCGTCCACCGTGAGCCGTATCTGATGTCTCCGGCACTGGCTGAGGTCGTCAACGCGGCGATCGCCATCGGTCGGCCGCTGCTGCTGCAGGGCGAGCCCGGCGTCGGGAAGACCCGCCTGGCCCACGCCGTCGCGTACGAGTTCGGACTTCCGCTGGAGCAGATCCCCGTCGACTTCGGCACCCGCGGCCGCGACCTGCTGTACGAGTTCGACGCCGTCCGCCGCCTCGCCGACGCCCAGACGGGTCACCTCGCACCTCCGCACGCCTACGTCCAGTTCGGTCCGCTGGGCCGCACGATCGTCCGGGCCATGCACGGCCGCCGGTCCGTGCTCCTCATCGACGAGATCGACCGGTCGGGCCCCGACTTCCCCAGCGAGCTGCTACGCGTCCTCGAGAACCTGCGCTTCGAGATCGCCGAGGCGCCGGGCGAGTCGTACGGGGTGCCGGCCGACCGGCCTGACCTCCGCCCGATCGTGATCATCACGAACAACGAGGAGCGGGCGCTCCCGAGCGGCTTCCTGCGCCGCTGCGTGACCCATATCGTCGAGCCGCCGGACGACCCGGCGACGCTCGACCAGATCCTCGTCCTGCACGGCATCGACGACCCGGACCTGCGATGGCACGCGATCCGCGTGTTCCTCCGCCTGCGGGCGATGAACCTCGAGCGCAAGCCCGGCCTCAGCGAGCTGCTCGACTGGGTCGCCTACCAGCAAACCGTCGGCGCCCGCCCGGCCAACCTGCCGTTGTTGCCGTCGCTCGGCATGCTGGTGAAGCGCCGCGCCGATCAGGTGGCCGCCGCCCGGGCGTTCGCGTTCGACGACGGGTGACGCACGGAGGGCGATCCGCTTGTACGGCCGCCGGCGGGACGACATGTCAATGTGTCGACCGGTTGGGGGGATCTGGCACACGCAGCGTTGTCGTACAGTGACAGTCGCTCCGGCCAGTCGATCGAAGGTGGTGCCGCATCTCCAGTCCGTTGACCGGCCGGCGCGCCCTGCCGCCGGCCCTCGCCGCGTTCTGAGGAGGTGCGGCATCGAACGCCCGCAGGTCCTGCAGTTCGCCGCCGCGATGCGTGACGCGTACACCAGCTGGTCGCAGGTCGAAATGGTGGTGTACTACGCCGGACACGACCTGGCGGCGATCATCGGTGACGTCGGGCTCGACGCGGTCGTGTTCCGACTGCTGCGGCAGGCGAAGGCCGAGGGCTGGCTGGACGCGCTCGTCGACGCCGTGATCGAGGATCGGGCGGGC
Source organism: Dactylosporangium sp. CA-152071 (assembly GCF_050936335.1). Classification (NCBI taxonomy): domain Bacteria; kingdom Bacillati; phylum Actinomycetota; class Actinomycetes; order Micromonosporales; family Micromonosporaceae; genus Dactylosporangium; species Dactylosporangium sp. CA-152071. The sequence continues at coordinate 2,466,580 of NZ_JBNJMZ010000002.1, forward strand.
AACACCCTCGTCAAGCGGTTCGCCGAACAGCACGGCCGGTCCGCCGAGGTCGCGTCCAGTCTGGCGGTGCCGCCGAACGTCCGCGTCCTGGACTCCACCTACTTCGACCTGGAGGCGATCAGGAAGACGGTCGTGCACCGGGTCGTACGCCAGCCGCCGGGACTGCACGCCATCAGCCTGGCCTCACGCGAGGACATCCTGGTCAGCAAGTTCAGCACCTGGCTGCAGCACCTCCTCGGCGAGGCCGAACACGTCGGCACACTGACGCTGCAGCCCGAGTTCGCGCAGCCGGACCTGCGGGTCAAGCAGGTCCTGCAGCAACTGCCGGACCCGGACGACGGCGGCCGGATCTGGTCGGTCCGCGTCGATCACGCGCCGCTGACCGTGGTCCGCGACTTCTGGCAGGGGGTCCGCGACAACTGCCCCCAGCTCGACCAGTGGTTCGTGCTGATCCTCACCGGTGCACCCGGACCCCTGTGCCTCGACGGCGTCATCGACCTGGCCGAGCCGGTGTTCGGCAACGAGGACGTCTCGGCGTGGGTCTCCGACGCCCTGATGGAGATGCGATGGGACCGCCAGCTCCTCGCGCCGTGGAGCCGCTACGTCGAACAGGAGGCGACCGTCGCGGGGGTCCTCGACGTCCTGCTCACCTACGGCGCGCTCGACAAGAGCATCGGCGCGCTGCGCAAGGATCCGCACCCGCAACGATTCCGGCACTGGCTGGAGAAGGTGAGCTGACGTTGTACGTCCACACCGTCGACACCTCGATGCGCCTCAGGGCCGACCGGCCGGCACCGGAGGTGCAGGACATCGAGGACGTCGAGGTCCACCCGATCGCCGAACAGGATCCGCCGGTACGGCAGATGCGTCCGGAGCCGTATCTGCTGACACCTCAGCTCTGCGAGGCGGTCAACGTCGCGATCACCCTCGGCCGGCCGCTGCTGCTGCAGGGCGACCCGGGCGTCGGCAAGACCAGGCTGGCGCACGCCGTCGCGTACCGGCTCGGGCTGCCGCTGGAGCAGGCGCACATCAAGTCGACCAGTCGCGGCCGGGACCTGCTGTACGTCTTCGACGCCGTCCGTCGGCTCTCCGACGCACAGCTCGGCGGCGTCGGTGGCGCGCCCCTGCCGGACCAGGCGGCCTACGTGCGCTTCGGCGCCCTCGGCCGGGCCATCGTGCGGGCCTCCTACGGCCGCCGCTGCGTGCTGCTCATCGACGAGATCGACAAGGCCGACCTCGACTTCCCCAACGACCTGCTCCGCGAGCTCGACGAGCTGCGTTTCGACATCGACGAGGTCCCCGGCGCCCGGCACCTGGTCCCACCGGACCGCGCGGACCTGCGCCCGATCATCATCGTCACGAACAACGAGGAGAAGCAGCTGCCGGGCGCCTTCCTGCGCCGCTGCGTCTTCCACTTCGTGGAGTTCCCCGACGACAGCCTCGACGCGATCCTGCAGATGCACGGCATCCGCAGCCAAAGCCTGCGGCACAACGCGATCGAGGTGGTACGCCGCCTGCGGGTCATGGGCCTCAACCGCGCGCCCGGCCTCAGCGAGCTGCTCGACTGGGCCGACTGCCTGCAGGCCGACGACGCCGACCCCGCCAGGCTGCACACGCTGCCCAACGGCGGCGCGCTGATCAAACAGCGCGACGACCAGCTCAAGGCCAGGGAACGGCTCAGCGCACCGTGACCGCCCCGATGCCGTCGTTCGTCCGGGATCTCGTCACCCGGCTGCGTCGGCGTGGCCTGCCGCTCGGCGTCGACGACTGCGCCGCCCTGCGGACCGCCCTCGCCGCCGGGCACGGCCTCGACTCCCCCGCGAAGCTGCGGGCCCTGTGCGTCACGCTCTGGGCCAAGTCACCCCGCGACGCGGAGCTGATCAACGCCACGATGCATCTGGTACGGCTGCCGGACTGGCCCACCGCCGACACCCCTTCCCCGTCCAAGCCGGCCGACGTCGCCCTCGGTGAGCGGGCCGCACAGACCGCACCGGGCATCGATGCCCCCACCGCGGCACCCGCTCCCGAGCAGGTCGAGGAGGAGCTGACCGTCGTGGTACCGCCGCGCCACGCCGGCCCGGCCGAGCCGCCCCACTCGGGCATGACGTCGCCGTTCCTCGTCGTCCGGCCGCAGTACCCGGTCGCCGAGCGGGACGTCGCGCAGATCTGGCGGCGGCTGCGGCGCCCCGTCCGCCGCGGCCCGCTGACCGAGGTCGACGTCGACGCGACCGTCGACCGCTTCGCCCGCACCGGCCTCGCCGAAGGCCCGGTCCTGGTGCCCCGCCGGGTCAACGCGGCCCGGCTGCTGCTGCTCGTCGACCGCGACGGCTCCATGGCGCCCTACCACGGGTTCGTCGACCACGTCGTCGGCTCCGTCGTGCGCGCCGGGCGCCTCGACGACATCACCGTCGCCTACTTCCGCAACACCCCCGGCCGCAGCCGCGACCGCAGTGCCTTGGCGTCGCTGCCGGGCACGCTCGCCGTGGACCTCGACCCGATCCTCGACCGCGTCCCGCCGCTGAACACCGGCCGGGTGTACCGCGACCCCGAGATGCTCACCTCATGGCCCGTCGCCGACCTGCTCTCCGGCGTCACGCCCGCCACGGTGGTCGCCGCGATCAGCGACGCCGGGGCGCTGCGCGGCGCGTTCGTCACGACCCGGCTGTTCGACACCGTGGCCTTCGCCCTGTCGGTGCTGCGTCGCGGTGCCCGCCTCGTCTGGCTCAACCCCGTCGCCTCCGACCGCTGGCCCGGCACGACCGCCGGCCAGATCGCCCGGCACGTGCCGATGTACCCGCTGACCCGCGCCGGCATGTACGGCGCCGTCGACGCGCTACGCGGCCACCCCGTCCCGCTGGAGCGCCCGCTGTGACCGTCTTCGACCGGGTGTCGACGGCGGCCGCCAGGCTCGCCGAGGCCCGCGCGGCCCTCCCGCCGGGAGCCATCGAGCTGGCCTGCCACGCCGCCGTCCCCGTCGCCGTCGACCCGACCCTGCTCAACCTGCTGCGGATCAACTTCTTCGTCGACCCGCCGCACGACCTGCCGTGGTCGGTGGAGGCCGCGCTGCTGACGTCGCCGCTGTTCAAGGAGCTCGGCGGCGACCTGTACGAGATCGACGACGACCTGCGTCGCCACCTGCTCATCAGCCTGCGCACCACCTACGGCCCGGACCGCGCCGTGCAGGTGGCGCTACTGCTCGAACGGTACTGCGACCGCCCCGGCGTCTGGGGCGCCCACCCGTTCCTGGAGCAGGCGCAGCGACTCACCGCCATCGGCATCATCGACCCGTCGGCGGCTCACCGCTGGCTGGAGGACGCCGCGGGAGACTCCGGCACCGAGGCCGGCCTGTCGAAGGACTGGTTCGTCGCGATGCGGGGCCGCCTCGACCGCCAGCCGGACCCGGCCCTGCGCCTCGACACGGAGATGGACGAGGCGATCGCCCTGCTGCCGTCCAATGCGGCGGTCCAGAGGCTGGCCGAACTCGGCCAACTCCCCGGCGCCGACCTCGACGCCATCCGCGACGCACTCGGTTTCGTGCGCTCGGACGCGGCGGCGTCGGCCCTGGCGCTGCTGGACCGCCTGGCTGGCCCTGAGTCCTCGGACGCGGATCTGGAGGACGCACCGGTCCCGCTGACCGACCTCCTCGGCGCGTTCCCGATGTGGGACGAACATCTGGACGGCCGCCTCGTCCCAGTCCCGTTCGGCGTCGACAACGCCGGCAGGCCAGTCACGCTCGACCTGGAGCGGCACGGCCCGCACGGGTGGATCATCGCTCCCGCCTACACCGGCCGACGCCAGCTGCTGCGCACGATCGTCCTCGCGCTCGCCGCGGCCCACCCGCCGCACGAGCTGGAGCTGCTCCTCGTCGGCGCGTCCGTCCCGCGGACGTTCACCGGCCTGAAGGACCTGCCACACACCGTCGGCGTCATCCCCGGCCCGCTCACCCCGATCAGCGCCGGGCGGCTCGCCGACGACATCGGCCGCGAACTGGACCGCCGCCTGCACATGCCCGCGAACCGGCCGAAGCTGGTCATCGTCATCGATAAATACCTGAACCTCCCACCACACCCGGACAGTCTTGTCGGCCGGCTCTTCAACGCCGACGACGCCGGTCTCCACGTCCTGCTGACGGACGGATCCCACGACTTCCGGTCGCCCGGGTTGCCGGAGCATCTGGGGTTCGAGATGCGACTCGAACCGAACGCGCTGCCCGGTTTCGGCACCTTCACGACTCGCTCCAGCGAGCCGCAACAGTTCCGGGGCGCCGTGACGTTCCTGCCGCACGACCCTCCGAGGCGCGACACTGTCGCCGAATGGCTGGTCGCACGGATGTCCGGACTCGCCGGCCCGAGACCCTGGATCGCTGCACCGGCCCCGTCCGCGCAGCCGGCGCTGCTGGACCTGCTCGGCCCGCGCCGCGTCGTCGAGGGCCGCGGCCTCACCGCCGGCTCCCAGGCACTCTGGGGCAAGGCCGCCGGTATCGCCGGCAGCGTGGGCCGCAAGGACGGCACCGGCTACGAGCCGCTGGAGCTCGACCTCACGACCGGCAACGTGGCGATCGTCGGCATGCCGTACACCGGGCGCGTTGACATCCTGATCTCGCTGGTGCTGTCCCTCGCCCTGACGAACACCCCGGACGAGGTGCAGTTCGTGCTCCTCGACCGGGGCGGCGGCCTGGCCCCGCTCTTCGCTCTGCCGCACATCGTGCTCGCCATCGGCGACGACGAGGACCCGCAAGCCCGAAGCGAAGCGCTGCGTGCGGCGGTGCAATTCATCGAACGGCGCCGCGGCAAGCGCCGGCTCTTCCTCGTGGTGAACCAGTGGGGCCCGCCCGACCTGGCTGAGCTGCTCACGCTGGCGGCCGCCTCGCGCGACCCGTCACACGGCTTCCACATCCTGGCGTCGGCCGAGTCGTGGGACGTCGGCGGCATCGAGTCGTTCACCACGAGGATGGAGACGAAGCTCGCGGACCCGTCGACCTCCCGCATCGACGCCGACCGCGCCGCGCAGCTGCACGCCGAACGACTCGACTACGGCCTCGCCCCGGACGGCGAACCCTTCGTCATCGGTCTCATCGGCGAGTACCGCGCGGACAACCGCGACAATGCCGCCGCGCTCGCCACCGACATCGCCATCCAGTGGACCGCCTCGGCGGCCGGCGGTCAGCGGCGGTTGGGCGGCGGACGGTTCGCGTTGGTGATCGGCAACCTCAGGTACGGCGACACCGTCGCCATGCGGGGGAACGTCGCCGCGATGGCGGAGGTGCTCGGCGATCCGTCGATCGGCGGGTTCGCCGTGACCAGCACCGTCGACCGTGACCCGCAACGGATCCGCCAGGCGATCGGCGAGTTCTTGTCCGATCGCACGTACACCGATCAGGTGGTGCTCTACCTGGCCGGCCACGTGCTGCGTGACCTCGACGGGCCGAACGCGGTCGCCGGGGTCGGTGTCCAGTGGCTGCGCACCCGGCTGAAGGCGTGCCGGGCCCGGCGCCAGCTGGCGATCCTCGACGTCTGCACCGCCGGCGAAGGCGACGGCACGCGCCTCGCCGACCTGCTGAACGGCGCCGGTGACGCCACCGGGGCGTGGATGGTCGGTTCCTATCCGCGTGGCGGGTTCCCGAGGTTCACCCGCGCGCTGGTCAGCGGGCTCCGCGACGGCTCGGCGGACAGCGACGGCGACGGCGTCATCACCGCCGGCGAGGCGTTTCAACATGCGGTCGCTGACGGCGTGGCCGCTGGTGCATGGACACCGCTGCTGCGCAGGAACGGCGCCGGGCACGGGTTCGTCATCGCCGCCGCCTGACAGCGAGGCGCCCCGGCGAGGTCTGGAGAACAGGACCACGCCGGGGCGGTTCCCCCGCCCCTGGGGGCTCAGCCGAACGCGCGCAGCTCGTAGATCCGGGTTGCGGTGTCCGTCGTCTGGGTGGGTGTGGTGATGTTGAGGCGGACGTAGCGGGCCGAGAGCGCCACCGGGTGGGTGGTGTTCGCGGCGGTGTTGTTGGTGACCGTCACCGGGATGCTCCAGGTGGTGCCGTCGTTGGAGACCTGGATGGTGAAGGCCTTCGTGTTGTAGTCGGCGGGCTCGCCGCCGGCCTGGGCGTGGGCGACCTCGAAGCGGGTCAGGGCGCGGACCGAGCCGAGGTCGACCTGCAGCCAGGCGCCCGCGACGCCGGAGCAGAACTTGTCGGTGTTGCCGCCGGAGACGCTGCCGTTGACGGCCTTCTCGGGGCCTTCGGTGGTGGCGCACGCGGTGGAGCCCGTGGCCGGCCGGTTCAGGGCCAGGTTCACCGGGACGGTCGCCGAGCCGTACGCCTCCAGCTCGTAGATGCGCGTCGCCCCGTCGGTGGTCTGCGTCGGGGTGGTGACGTTGAGCCGGACGTACCGGGCGGACGTCGACGCGAACTGGTGGATGGTGACCGGGTCGGCGTTGTTGGTGACGGTGACGGGGGTCGACCAGGTGCTGCCGTCGGTGGACAGCTGCAGGTTGAACGCCTTGGTGTTCAGGTTGGCCGTTTCCGCGCCGGCGCCGGCGTGCTTGACCACGATCTTGTTCAGCGACGCGGCGGACCCGAGGTCGACCTGCAGGTAGGCGCCGGCGACCGTGGAGCAGAACTTGTCGGTGTTGCCGCCGGTCACGCTGCTGTTGACGGCCTTCGACGGGGACTCGTCGGCGGCGCACGCGGTGGAGCCGGTGGCGGGCTTGCCGGCGGCCAGGTTCACCTGGGGGGCGGGGAGGGCGGTGTGGTTCGACGACGGCGGGGTGTCGCCGGCGCCGGTGCCCCACGAGCCCGGCGTGCCCGTCACCGTGTAGGCGAGGTTGCCGCCGTGCGCGATGTCCGCCTGCGACAGCCAGGTGCGGCTGAAGCCCGTGCCGTTCAGGGTGGCGGTGCCGATGTAGCGGTTGCTGTCGCTGACCGACGGGGCGGTGATGTTCATGACGCCGCCCTGCTGGCTGCCGTACGAACCGATCGTCACCTTCGCCGACGGGAACTGCGGCGTGCTCACCCCGTAGAAGTTGGCGCCGTTCATCAGCGGGTACAGGCCCAGCGACGAGAACACGTACCACGCCGACATCGTGCCGAGGTCGTCGTTGCCGGTGACGCCGTTGGGGCCGTTGGTGAAGAGGGTGTAGGCGGCCCGCAGCACCGTGGAGGTCTTGTACGGCTGCCCGGTCCACAGGTACGTGTACGGCGCGAGCAGGTCGGGCTCGTTGTTCGGGTTGTACGTGGTGAAGCTGTAGTAGTCGTAGGCGCCGTTGACCCAGGTGTTGTGCGCGGTCCCCGACGGGTCGGTCAGCAGGTTGTTGTAGGCGAAGAAGCTGTCGAGCCGGTTGTTCGCCGCGGTCTTGCCGCCCAGCAGCGAGACCAGGCCGTCGGGGTCCTGCGGGACGAGCCACTGGTACTGGTGGGCGCCCGCCTCGTGGAAGGTGTGCGAGCCGTCGGTCGGCGAGTACGGGGAGCCCCACACGCCGTTGGCGTTGCGCGGGCGGAAGAAGCCGATCGACGGGTCGAACAGGTTGCGGTAGTTCTGCCCGCGCGCCTCGAACATGGTGGCGTCGGCGGTGTTGCCGAGGCCGCGCGCCATGATGGCGAGGGAGGAGTCGGCGGCCGCGTACTCCAGGGTGGCGGAGCTCGGGAACTTGCAGTCGTGGTCCATCGGCAGCACCGGGCCGCACGTGACGCCGGTCGGGATGTAGCCCAGCGACGCGTAGTACGGGTTGCCGTTGCGGCCGTTGATGTTGGTGGGTACGCCGAGCGCGTTCTTGCGCAGCGCCGCGTACACCTGTGACTCGTAGCCGCCGAGCAGGCCGCGCGCCCACAGGTCGACGAGGAACGGGGTGACCGGGTCGCCGGTCATCGTGTTGGTCTCGGTGTTGGCGAGGGACCACTTCGGCAGCCAGCCGAGCTCGCGGTCCACCGCGAGCAGCGACAGCCCGTAGTCCCGGGCGACCTGCGGCTCGAGCAGCGCGACGAGCTGGTTCTGCGCGCGGTACGTGTCCCAGAGCGAGAACGTCTGGTAGGGCGTGTACCCGGACGCGGTCCGCACCACGTTGTCGAAGCCGCGGTAGGAGCCGTTGACGTCTCCGGACAGGTTGGGGTGCAGCAGCGAGTGGTACAGCGACGTGTAGAACGCCACCTGCCGGTCGGTCGTGCCGCCGTCGACCTCGGCCTTGTGCAGCTTCGCGTTCCACGTGTCGCGCGCGGCGTTGCGGATGGTGTCGAAGTTGAAGCCGGCGGCGCTGGTCTCGGCGCTGAGGTTGGCCTGGGCTCCGGCGATCCCGGTGTACGAGAGGCCGACCTTCGCCGTCACGACCCGGTCGGACGAGGTGTCGAAGCGGACCCAGCCGCCCTTCGCGCCGCTGCCGGACGAGGCGCGGCTGCCGCCGGTGAACGTGGTGCCGGACCAGGTGCCGAAGGAGGCGAACGGCCGGCTGAACTTGGCCGAGAAGTACACGGTGTGCGCGGGCGCCGAGGCGCAGAACCCGGCGGTCGTCACGGACCCTTCGACGGTGTCGCTGCCGACGATCGAGATCGACGACGACTGCGCGCCGGTGCCGGTGCCCCGCGCCTGCGCGGTGTTGAACAGCACGTTGGCCTGGGTGCTCGACGGGAAGGTGTACCGCTGCCAGCCGCTGCGCAGCGTCGCCGTCAGCTCGGTGGTGACGCCGTTGGGGGTGGCGAGCCGGTAGTAGCCGGCGGTCGCCTGCTCCTGGGCGTGGTTGAGCGTCTGGCCGTAGGTGTTGGGGTCGGCGGAGTTGACCGCGCCGATCGTCGGCATGAGCGGCACCTCACCCATCACGGGGCAGCCGACGCCGGACAGGTGGGTGTTGGAGAAGCCCCACACCTTGCCGTGGTCGTAGTTGTACCCCGTGCCGTGGCCGGTGTCCGGGCTGACCTGCACCATGCCGAACGGCAGCGCCGCACCCGGGAAGGTGTTGCCCTCCTTCTGGGTGCCGATCATCGGGTTGACCAGCGTGGTCAGGTCCGCCGGCACGGCCGCCTGAGCCGGCGGCGCGGGCAGGCCGGCGACGGCCGTGGTGACCGCCGCGGTGACCGCCACCAGCAGTGCGCTGAACCGCAGTCTTCTCACAAACGCTCCGTTCGGATGCCACGGCACAGCCGCGGTGAGTGTCCCTGTGACCGCGGCGCGCCGATCGCCGAGGGAAGGAAGCTGGCGGGCTTCCTGCTGGAGAGGTTGGTCGCTGCCCCGAGTTCTGTCAATACTTGACATTTGCTACGGCCGTCGATCCGGTCCATCCACGGACACGAAAACGCCCGCCGCGCCGGTGCGGCGGGCGGGCGTCGTGCGGTGCGAGTCAGATCATGCCGATGACCGCTCGCAGGACGATGATCGACAGGAAGACGACGATGAACGCGAGGTCGATCCCGACCCCGCCGAGGCGCAGCGGCGGCAGCACGCGCCGGACCGGCGCCAGGATCGGCTCGGTGACCGCGAACACGCCCGCGGACACCCGCGAGCGGATCGAGCCTTGGGCCGACGGACCGGCCAGGACCACACTCCAGTCGAGGATGGCGCGCGCTATCAGCAACAGCTGCACCACCAGCAGCACCAGACTCACGATGCCGAGAACGAGACCCATCGGATGCCTCCAGTGACCGGGCGGGACGTTCCTCCAACTGTGCGTCACGAATCTGTGGATCCGCTGAGCGCCGGCTGAGATTTGGTTCATGATCCCGGTTGTCCGGCCGATGCCGACCTGTGTGAGAGGTGTGGCGGTCTGGCGTCCGACCGGTCTCCTGACCGGCGCGGCCGTCGTGCTGGTCGTCGCGGAGGCGTGGTTCCTGGTGGGGCTGGCCCGCACGACGCCGGCCCTGGTGAGCTGGCTCGCGGTCCCCCTGGCGGTCGGGTGCGCGGTGCGGGCCTGCTGGACGACGAGCGCGGCGGAGGGGATGGCGCCCGGCGCGCGCCGCTTCTGGCGGCACGTGGGGCTCGGCATGGTCTTCATCGGCCTCGGCGGCGCCAGCAACGGCGTCGACATGCTCCTGCGCCTGGTCGCGCCCCAGCACGTGAGTGGCCTCACCGCGGCGGTGTACCTGATGGGCCTGGTGGTGATGCTGTGGGGCCTGTTACGGATCCCGGGCGCCCACCGCAGCCGGGGCGAGTGGCTGCGCTTCGGCCTCGACACCGCGACCGTCCTCGTCACCGTGGTCACCTTCGCCTGGCACTTCATCTTCCGGCACTGGGAGACGTGGTCCGGCGGCAACACCAGCGGCACGTGGGCCGTCATCGCGATCGTCGCGACCGGGTCGGTGTGCGTGTTCGCGTTCATCAAGGTGGCGTTCACCGGCACCGGCCCGCTCGACCGCAAGGCCCTCTACCTGCTCGCCCTCGCCGGCGGTGGCGGCGCGACCGGCGGCGCGCTGACGCCGCTGCTGACCGACCGCCCGCACCTCAACGGCACGCCGGTCGTGCTGCCCCTGACCTGCTTCATCCTGTGCCTGGCCGCGGACCGGCAGCGGCGGGCGGCCGGGGTCGAGCCGGCGGCGGCGGTGCGGCGGGAGCGGCGGCCGCTGGTGCCCTACCTGGCGGTCTTCGCCACCGGGGTGCTGCTGCTCGCCGACGCGGCCGCCGGCGGCGACGACGTGCTCGGGGTCGCCCTGGGCACCGTCGTGCTGGTCCTGCTCGTCGCGGCCCGGCAGGCGGCGGCGCTGCGCGACAACGCCGTCCTCGTCGACACGCTCGACAGCCGGCTGCGGGAGCTGGAGGAGTACCAGCAGACCCTCGCCTGGCAGGCGACCCACGACGCACTCACCGGGCTGGCAAACCGTCGGCTGCTCATGCAGTACACGGGCGAGATCCTCGATGCGGGTCAGGACGCGATCGCGGTCGCGCTGGTCGACGTGGACGACTTCAAGGGCATCAACGACGACCTGGGGCACGCCGTCGGCGACGCGCTGCTGACCGCGGTCGCGGCGCGGCTGGAGTGCCTGCGACTGGACGGCGGCCTGGTCGCCCGGCTCGGCGGCGACGAGTACGCGCTGGTCTTCCCCACCACCGGCGAGCAGCACGCGCTGCACGTCCTGGACACCGTGGCGGCCGAGCTGCGCCGCCCACTCGACGCCGCCGGCCACGCCCTCGTCGTCGAGGCGAGCATCGGCCTGGCCCTGCACGCCGGCGACGCGACCGCGGAGGAGCTGCTGCGGCGCGCGGACGTCGCCATGTACGAGGCGAAGGCGCAGGGCAAGGGGCGGCGCGTCACGTATGCGCCGTGCCTGGACCAGCACAGCGCCGAGCAGGCCCGCACCGCCGCCGACCTGCGGGTCGCGCTGGACACCGGGCAGCTGCGCCTGCACTACCAGCCGATCGTGCGGCTGTCGGACGCCCGTACCGTCGCCGTGGAGGCGCTCGTGCGGTGGCAGCACCCGGAGCGCGGCATGGTGCGCCCCGACCTGTTCATCCCCGCCGCGGAACGCACCGGCCTCATCGTCCCCGTCGGCCAGTGGGTCCTCACCGAGGCGTGCCGGCAGGCCGCCAGGTGGCGCGACGAGCTCGGCCCCGACGGCCTGGAGTACGTGTCGGTGAACGTGTCACCGCGGCAGCTGCGCGAGGCCGGCTTCGCCGCGCAGGTCCAGGCGACCCTGCACAGCGTCGGCCTGCACCCCCGCCACCTCACCGTCGAGGTCACCGAGACGGCCGTGTTCGACGGCGGGTCCGGCCTGGAGGAGCTGCACCAGCTCAAGCGCCTCGGCGTCAACGTCGCCCTCGACGACTTCGGCACCGGCCACTCGTCCCTCGGCCTGCTGCGCACCTGCCCCGTCGACCTGCTGAAGGTCGACAAGTCGTTCGTCGACAACATCACCGACCGGGGTGACCGTTCGGTGATCGCGGAGGCCCTCATCGGCATCAGCGACGGCCTGCGCCTGCGCGCCGTCGCCGAGGGCGTCGAGACCGGGGCCCAGGCGGGGGTGCTACGCCGGCTCGGCTACCGCTACGCGCAGGGCTACCACTTCGGCCGCCCCATGCCGGCCGCGGACCTCGCCGCCCACGTGCGGGCCGCCCACCCCGCCACGGTCGGCTGACCGCCCCGGCGGCGTCACCCGTCGACCGGGAGCGGGGCGTCGCAGACGGCGCAGGCGAAGTCGCCGTCGTGCACGATGTTGCGCTGGCCGCAGCTCGTACAGCGGCGGAAGAGCACGGCGTCGGTGAACCCGCCCGGGTGGGGCGTGCCGGCCGCGTCGAGGGCGGCCGCGACGGCCGGCCAGCATTCCGGGTCGGGGCAGTAGCCGGTGGACTGGTTGCTCACCCGGTCGACGCGCCAGCCCGCCGCGGACCCCGGCTCCCCCGTGGCGAATCCCATCTCTCCCGCGGCGAGGACGGGCCGGCCGACGGCGCAGGCGACGTGCTCGCTGCGCCGCGGGGCGAGCCGGAGCGTGCCGCCGAGGTCGACGACGAACGTGAACGGCTCGGCGAGCTCCCCGCGCGGGCGGGTCGCGAGCCACGCGGCGAGGTCGTCGCGGGACCGGATCCCGGCGACGTCCACGGGTGGCAGGTCACGCAGCTCGGCGGGCCCGACGTACTCGTACCGCCGCATCACGCGGCCAGGCGGGTCGTGGCGGCGGCGCGGACCTCGGGGGTCTCCAGGGGATCGTCGCGCAGGACGGCGAGCCGGTGTTCGGCGGCGGGGCTCAGCGGTGCCCGCGCGGCGGCGAACTCGCGCACGTCCGCCTCACAGTCCCAGAGGCCCTCGGAGAGCTGCCGGGTCGCGGCGTCGGGGTCCAGGGCGGTGAACGCCTTCAGGGTGGCGGCGCGCTCATAGGAGTGCGGGGTGAACCAGGCGCGGCGCACCTTCGGGACCGCGGCCCGGGCCGCGTCGCCGCCGATCCGGGCGAGGCCGGCGGCGATCCGCCCGGCGTCGATCCCCAGGTCGCGGACGAGCCGCGCCAGGTACAGGGTCCTGTCGTCGAAGATCCACCAGAACCGGTGGTCGCGCCGGACGCACGCCATGACGTCCTCGGGGTCCCGCACCAGCGCGGCGCCTCGGCCGAGGCCGCGCTGCAGCGCCCCGGCGACCGTGGACGGGCTGTCGTAGTACCACTCGCTGCTCAAGCACCACATGCTCCGCCCGCGGCGCCCGGGCCGCGAGCGAATTGCCGCCTGCCGCTCAGTAGGTGCGGTGGTGGCACCAGGAGCGGGCGGCGCGGGTGTTGAGCAGGATCAGGAACAGGGCCGGGAAGGCGGCGCTGACGATCGTCGAAACGGTGAGCAGCGACGTGGAGTAGGCCTGCCACGCGACCGAGGCGAGGCTCAGGACGTTGAGCACGGTGAGCAGGATCCGGGCCCAGTTGCGGCCGCGCTGGACCTTGCGGCCGAGGATGATGGCGATCAGGCCGACGCCGGCGAAGACGGCGACGACGACCGCGACGGCGGACGTGACGGACGCGTCGTAGGTGCCGAGGCGACCGCCGAGCTGCTTGGTCATCTCCGAGGCGGCCAGGGCGAAGAGCGCGGCGATCCCCAGCATGAGGAGGCCGCCGAGGTACTGGAAGATCGCGACGACGTGCAGCGAGGCGGGTGCGGTGGTGCGCATCGCGTACGCCTGCTGCGGCGGGTATGCGTAAGCCATACCGAGGAGCATGGCCCGGCGCCGCCGCGGGCGACTCGCACGTTCATGCCACTTCAGTCCGGTGGGCCCCGGCGGACGTACGGCAGGGCGGCCCCGTCGTCGGCGCGGACCACCCGGCGGTCGCCGAGCGGCTTGGACAGCGTCAGCGAGTCCCAGGCCGTCTGACCGTCGGAGCCGAGGCCGGCGCAGGCCCCGCCGGCGCGCGGCGTCCTGCTGACGACGTCGCCGACGCGGACCTCGGTCGACGTCTCCGCGGCGGCGATGGTGAACTGGCCGGAGCACCAGCCCTCGTGCGGCCAGTCGAAGCGGATCATGATGGTGTTGGGGTCGCCGCCCCGGCCGAGGTCCGAGTACGCGGTCGGCCGGTGCCGCGTCTGCGGCGGCCCGGCGGAGCCGCCGTAGAAGAGCGCGGTCACGACCAGGCCCGCGAAGGCCAGCAGGACGATCCACCAGTGCCGCACGCGCCGATGGTACGGCCGCGGCGCGCTACGTGAGGGCCCGCAGCGCGGCGGCGATCTGGGCGACGGCGACCGCGGCGTCCCTCGTCAGCGCCAGCTTCCTCGGGAAGTTGTGGAAGGTTCCCTGGTACCGGGTGGCGATGACCGGCACGCCCGCGGACGCGAGGAAGGCGGCGTAGCGCTCGGCCTCGTCGCGCAGGATGTCGAGCTCGGCGGTGACGACGACCGCCGGCGGCAGGCCGGCCGGGTCGGCGAGGAACGGGTCGAGGTCCGGCTGGTGCCGGTCCACGCCCGGCGGGCAGAACAGGTCCCAGAACTCGGCCATCTCCTGCGGCCACAGCCCGTCGTTGCCGAGGTCCGGGTAGTCCATGGCGGGGCTCAGCGCGGGGCAGATCAGCACCTGCGCCAGCAGCCCCCGGCCGGCGTCGCGTTCCCGCCGGGCGGTGACCGCCGCGAGCAGCCCGCCGGCGGAGTCACCGGCGACCGCGACGGCTGTGGGGTCCAGTCCGTGCTGCCGCCCGTACACCCGCAGCCACCCGCAGACGGTGTCGATGTCCTCGAACGCGGCCGGGAACGGCGACTCGGGCGCCCGCCGGTAGTCCACGGCGAGCACCGCCCAGCCGGTCTCGGCGGCGAGGAGCCGGCACAGCCCGTCGTGCGTGGTGAGGTCGCCGAGGACCCAGCCGCCGCCGTGCGCGTAGACGATCACCGGCGGCTCCGCCGCGTCACCGTCCTGGTAGAGCCGGACGGGCACCCCGTCCGCGTCGAGGTCCCGCACGGTCCGGACGGCCCGGCCGGGCCCGACCTGCTCGCCGACCGCGTCGACCATCACCTGCCGCTGCGCCACATGATCCACGGCAGCAGTATGCCGCAGCGCCGCGCATCCTGAGCCTGTGCGCCCAGCGGTCGTGCGGCTCGAAGCCCCGCGGCCTGCCGGCGATCCCGGGCCGATGTCGCCGGAACGGGCGGATGCGTTACTGTGCCGCGCCATGACGCGTGCGCGGTCCCGGCTGGGCATCGACTTCGGCACGTCCACGACGATCGCGGTGCTGCAACGGGCCGACGGGCGCGTCCAGCAGCTGCTCTTCGACGGCTCGCCGCTGCTGTCCTCCGCCGTGCTGCTCGGGCCTGATGGGCGCCTGTACACCGGGCGCGACGCGGCCCACCTGTCGCACAGCTTCCCGGAGCGGCTCGAACCCAACCCGAAGCGCCGCATCACGGACACCGCCGTCCTGCTCGGCGACGCGGAGGTCGGCGTCCGGGACCTGGTCGCCGCGGTCCTGCGGCGGGTCGCGGCCGAGGCGGCCAGGGTCGCCGGCCCCCAGGTCGTACAACAGGGTGACGTCACGCTCACCCACCCCGCCGACTGGGGCGCGGGCCGCCGGGCGCTGCTCACCGACGCGGCGCTGCTCGCCGGGTTCGACCCCGGCGGGGTGCGGCTGGTCCCCGAGCCCGTGGCCGCCGCGACCTTCCTCGCGGAGGCGCAGGAGGTGCCCGTGGGTGCCGTCGTCATGGTGTACGACCTGGGCGCCGGCACCTGTGACGCCACGCTGCTGCGCCGCCGACCGGACGGGTTCGAGCCCTTCGCGTCCGCGGGCCTCAACGACCTCGGCGGCCTCGACGTGGACGCGGCGGTCGTCGGCTTCCTGCAGGCGACGTACGGCACCCTCTGGACCGACGCGGCGACCCGGCGCCGGCTGTGGGACCAGGTGCGGGCCGCGAAGGAGATGCTGTCGCGCGCCAGCGGCACCGTGATCATGGTGCCGGCGCTCGGGCGGGAGGTGCCGCTCGGGCGGGAGCAGCTGGAAGGCCTGATGCGGCCGGTGCTGCGGCCGAGCGTGGCGATGGTGCAGTCGCTGCTCGCCGAGGACGGGCTGCGGCCTGCCGAGCTCGCCGGGCTGTTCCTCGTCGGCGGCTCCAGCCGGATTCCCCTGGTGGCGACGATGCTGCACGAGGCGCTCGGGATCGCGCCGGTCGTCGCCGAGCAGCCCGAGCTGGTGGTGGCCGAGGGCGCGCTGACCGTCTCACGACCGGCCCCTGCCACGACGGACACGACCGCCGGCTCCCCCACCGCCCCGCCGCATCCCGGCGCCCCACCGGCCGGCTCCACGCCGCACCCCGGCGCCACGCAGAGCACCGGCGCCGCGCGGGATGCCGGCGCCGCGCGGGATGCCGGCGCCGCGCGGGATGCCGGCGCCGCGCCTGTCGAGACGGTGGCCGCCGCGCGGTCCGGGGCACGCGGGCGGGGGTCGCGGAAGCGGCTGCTCGCCGGGGTCGCCGCGGGCGTCGTCGTCCTCGCCGGTGCCGCCGTCCTCCTGGCCAACCTGCCGGACGACTCCGCCGGAGCGTCCGACGGCGCCTCGCCGACCGCCGTCGCCGCCCGCTACGACCTGAGGAAGGTCCCCGACGATCTGTGCGCCAGCATCGACCTGGCGCCGTTCGCCGGCCTGTACGAGAAGGCGGACTCCCCACCGGCGTCCCGGCTCGACGTCGGCGCGGCCGGCGGCAACGCGTCGTGCATCGCGGTCCGGCTGCACGACAACGGGGTCGTGCGCGCCTCCTTCGCCGCCGAGCTCCGGATCACCCCCGAAGAGGCGACCGCCGCGTACGACTACAAGCAGCGCATCGCCGGCGACGCCGTTCTCAACCTGCAGCCCGTCCAGCTGACGGGTCTCGGCGAGGAGGCCGTCGTCTTCGAGATGGCCGGCGCCGGCGCGCAGGCGAAGACGATGCTGACCCTGCGCATCGGCGTCCGCGACGGCAACCTGGTCTGGCAGATGCGGATCTCCGTCGACCGTCAGGACAAGGCCGGCTGGACGGCCGCGCAGAAGCAGGACCTCCGCGACCGTCTCGTCACCGTCACCCGGGCGGCGCTGCCGAAGGTCACGGCTGCGGTGCGTTGACGATCTGGATGTCGTCGACGTAGCCGCGGAACGTGCCCGTGGCGCCGGGCTGGTCGTAGCCGATGCGGATCTGGTCGACGGTGCCGCCCGCCAGGCCGGCGAGGCTGACCTGCACCAGGTTCCACTGGTTGACCACCAGGCGCCGGCCCTCGCCCTGGAACTGCGGGTGTGCCCGGACCCCGGACTGGTCCACGGCGCCCGAGTCGCGCAGCGACCGGCCGTCGGTGAGCGCGAGGTCGAGCGCCACGAAGGTGCCGTTGACGGACTGCGGATAGATCCAGTAGGTGAGCGTCGTGCCCGCGGTCAGCGGCAGGTGCACGTCGAAGACCCGGTTGTAGGAGTACGACCCCGCGGCGCTGGTGTCGGTGCCGGAGTACATGAGCGCGTAGGTGCCGCCGTGTGCGACCTCCGCCCGGCGGCCCGACTCCATCGCCGTGAGGCCGCAGCAGTACCCGGTGACGTTGCGCGCCGCCTGCACCGTGTCGGTCCACGTGAGCGGCGGCGCGGCGGCCCCGAAGTCGGTCTTGAACAGCGGCCACGGCCGACCGGCGCCGAGCACCGGCTGGAGCGCGGAGAACCACACGTCGGCGAGCTTGGCGTAGCCGCCGTCCGTCGGGTGGATCCGGTCGGGGCCGATGTCGGCCAGGGTCAGGTTGGCGTGGAAGTCGGCCAGGCGGACCTTCTTGCCCGCCGCGGCCTTGGCCTGGACGATGCCCGGGATCTGGCCGTTGTACGCGCGGACCCTCGCCTCCACCGCCGCGTCCGGGTTCGGCACGAGCGTCGAGACGACGACCGTCGCGGTCGGGGCGGCCCGCAGGATCTGGTCGACGAGGGCGCTCAGGCGCGCCGGCGCGTTGGGCAGGTCGTAGCTCTGCAGCATGTCGTTGGTGCCGACGTTGAGCAGCACGACGTCGGGCCGGGCCGCCGCGATCCAGGCGTCGGCGCCGGCCGCGACCTGGTCGACGCGGTACCCGGGATGCCCCTCGTTGTCGTTGTCCGCGGCGGTGCCGGAGCGCTGCGAGCCGACCATGTCGAGCGCGACCCCGGCGTCGTCGGCGAGGTGCCGGCGCAGCGCCTCCCGGTAGCCGTTGCCGTCGGTGGAGCTGGTGCCCCACGTGATCGACGCACCCAGCGGCATGATCCGGGCGGGCGTCGCCGCCTGGGACGCGGCCGCGGGGACCACGGCGCACGCCGCGGCGGCCAGCACCATCGTCAGGGCACGGACGGACGCGCGCACGGCAGCTCCTCGATCGACCGGGATGTCGCCGTACAGCTAAGAGCATCGATACGAGTTGTGTCAACGATGTCAGATCACTGGAGCGCCCCCGCCGCGCGTGGCGGTGTCAGCGCAGCCAGGCGCGGATGCCGTCGAAGACGGCCGGGCCGTAGTCGCCGGTGACGCTCTCGGCGAGGTCGGCGATGGTGACCGCCCGCAGCGCCTCCCGCCAGGCGTGCTCGGCGGCGGCCATCGCCCGGCTGATCGCGCACGGCGCCGTGCACATCTCCGCCGGGGTCGCGAGGGGTCCCCGCTGGCGGATCTCCGTGCACACGAACGCCGGCTGCGGCCCGTCCACGGCCACCACCACGTCCAGCACGGTGATCTCGCCCGCCGGGCGGGTGAGCCGGTAGCCGCCGGCGTGCCCCTGCACCGAGTGGACCAGGCCGGCCCGGGACAGGCTCTGCAGCTGCTTGGCCAGATAGCTGCCGGAGACGTCGTGCAGCTCGGCGAGCCGCCCCGCCGGCACGGGCGCGGGCGCCGCGGTGAGCACCACGCAGCAGTGCAGCGCCCACTCGACCCCGCCCGACATCTTCACCCCGCCATCCTACTTGACTCGGACACTTCATGTCCGGGTATGGTGGTGGCATCATCCCGGACAAGATTTGTCCGAGTTGGATCTGTGGAGGAGACCCTCATGAAGTTCGTCATCATCGGCGGCACGGGCCTGATCGGCGGCAAGCTCACCCACCTGCTGCGCACCGCCGGCCACGAGGTCGTCCCGGCCTCCCCGGCCACCGGCGTCAACACCGTCACCGGCGAGGGCCTGCCGGAGGTCCTGGCCGGCGCCCAGGTCGTGGTCGACGTGTCGAACTCGCCGTCGTTCGAGGACGCGGCGGTCCTCGAGTTCTTCCGCACCTCGGCCCGCAACCTCCTCGCCGCCGCCCGCACCGCCGGCGTCTCCCACGTCGTCGCCCTGTCGGTCGTCGGCGCCGACCGCCTGCCCGACAGCGGATACCTGCGGGCCAAGGTCGCCCAGGAGGCCGCGATCACCGGGTCCGGGCTGCCGTTCACGATCCTGCGGGCCACCCAGTTCTTCGAGTTCACGCAGGCGATCGCCCAGTCCGCGGTCGTCGACGGCGCCATCCACCTCCCGCCGGCGCTCTACCAGCCGGTCGCCGCCGACGACGTCGCCGCCACCCTCGCCGACGTCGCGCAGGCCGCCCCGGTCGACGGGATCGTCGAGCTCGGCGGCCCGGAGCCGGTGCGCATGGACGAGCACGTCCGCCGCTTCCTCGCCGCCCAGGAAGGCGCCGAGCCGGTCCAGGAGGTGACGACCGACCCGCACGCCCGCTACTTCGGCGCCGAGCTCGACGACACCTCCCTGACCCCCGGCCCGGGCGCCCGCATCGGCACCATCCACTTCGTCGACTGGCTCGGCAAGCCCTGACCGCACATTCATCACTCACGGTGACTGGGGCACCGAATCGCGTGATGATTGGCTACCGTGGATGGGTGACTACCGCGCCGAGCACGCCGCTGTTCACGCAGGACTTCTGGGACGACCCGCATCCGGTGTACGCCGCGATGCGGGAGCAGGCGCCGGTGCACCGGCTGCAGCTGCCGACCGGCATGGAGATGTGGCTGGTCACCAGGTATGCCGACGCCAGGTCGGCGCTCGGCGACCCGCGGCTGTCGAAGCGGGTCGGCGCGACCGCGAACGCCGCGGCCCTCGCCCGGGAGGTCAGTGCCCCGCTGACCAGACACCTGCTGGCGAACGACCCGCCGGACCACACCCGGCTGCGGCGGCTCGTCGCGAAGGCGTTCACCGCCCGCCGGGTGGAGCAGCTGCGCGGCCGGGTCGAGGAGCTCAGCGCCGCCCTGATCGCCGGCATGGCCGAGCGGGAGCGCGGCGACGTCATCGACGACTACGCCGTGCAGCTGCCGATCCAGGTCATCTGTGAGCTGCTCGGCATCCCGCAGGAGGATCAGACGGAGTTCCGGCGCTGGACCGGCGTCCTGGTGGCCGGGTCAGTGGAGCGGTCCGGCGTCCCGGAGGCCGCCGCGAGCTTCCTCGCCTACCTGCGGACCCTGATCGCGACGAAGCGCGCCGAGCCGGCCGACGACCTGCTCAGCGCGCTCATCGCGACCACCGACGAGGGCGACCGCCTCGACGAGGACGAGCTCACGTCGATGGTGTTCCTGCTGCTGATCGCAGGTCACGAGACCACGGTCAACCTGATCGGCAACGGCATGTGGACCCTGCTGACCCGCCCGGAGGAGCACCGGCGCCTCCTCGCCGACCCGGCGCTGATCCCGCGGGCCGTCGAGGAGTTCCTGCGCCTGGAGTCACCGGTGGAGACGGCGACGTTCCGGGTGGCGATGGAGCCCGTCACGTACGGCGGCATCACCATCCCGGCGGGCGCCGTCGTCGCCATCTCACTGCTCAGCGCGGATCGCGACCCGGACCGCTTCCCCGACCCGGCCGCCGTCGACCTGGACCGCCCCGACAACCAGCACCTGGCCTTCGGCCACGGCATCCACTACTGCCTCGGCGCGCCCCTGGCCCGGCTGGAGGCGCAGATCGCCTTCCGCGACCTCCTCGCCGCGTTCCCGGCGATGCGCCTGGCCGTGCCCGCCTCGGAGCTCATCTGGCGCCCCGGCGTCCTCATCCACGGCACCATGACCCTGCCGGTCCACCTCGGCTGAACACCAAGCCACCCCGGCCACCGCGGCTGGACACCAAGGCGCCCGGCCAGCTCGGCTGAGCACCAAGGCGCCCGGCCACCTCGGCTGAACACCGAAGTGGCCGGGCACGAAGGCCCGGCCACCGGTTGCGCACAAGTTGCTAGGGCAGGACCCAGCGCTGGTTCGCGCCGGCGAAGCAGTCCCAGATCTGCAGGCGGGTGCCGTCGGTGGACACGTTGCCGGTCACGTCGAGGCACCTGCCGGAGACGGGGTTGCGCAGCGTGCCGTCGGACTGCGACTGCCAGACCTGGGCGCCCGTGCCGTTGCAGTCCCACAGCTGGATCTTCGTGCCGTTGGCGGTGCCGGCGCTGGTGACGTCCATGCACTTGCCGAGGGCCCGCAGCGTGCCGTCACCCGCGACGGTCCAGTTCTGCGCGGTGGTGCCGTTGCAGGTGTACAGCTGGACCGCGGTGCCGTTGGCGGAGGAGGCGGCGGCGACGTCGACGCACTTGCCGGCGATCCCGGTGATGCGGCCGGTGCGGCCACCCGGGTTCGTCGTCGGGCCGCCGGTCGGCTGGGTGCCGCCGGTGGCCGTGGTGTAGATCGCGCTGACCAGCGAGGTGCTGGTGTTGGTGTCCTGGGACAGCTCCCAGTTCATGATGCCGCCGGCGTTGGCCATGGCCCACGTGGTCTTGCGCTTGATCGTCGGGATGCCGTTGTAGCACTCCTGAACGCCGTTGATCGTGGTGCAGTCCCGGTTGGCGTTCGCCGGGTCGCGGGCCACGAGGTCGCTGTACGTGTAGTAGCCGGGCCGCGAGTAGAACGGCACGCCGAGGACCGCCTTCGAGGCCGGCAGGCCGCGGCCCTTCCAGAAGTTCACGGCCGCGATCGACCAGTCGTAGTTCGCGTGCGGGCTGCCGCCGTCGTAGGCCATGATGTTGAGCCAGTCGACGTAGCCGAACACGGCCGGCTGCACGCCGTTGGCGGTGCCGCCCTCGGACACGACGGCGGCGGTGAGGAGCTTGCCGCGGCTGTGCATGGCGGTGCTCAGCTGCGACATGAGCGCGGTGTAGTTGTTGCCGGAGGTGCCCGGGTCGGGGTACTCCCAGTCGATGTCGACGCCGTCGAGGTTGTACTGGTTGACCAGGTTCACGATGTTGTTGACGAACGCGGTCCGGGCGGTCGCGTTGCCGGCCAGGCCCTCGAAACCGGAGTCGTTGCCGTCGTTCCAGCCGCCGACGGCGATGGAGACCTTGACGCCCGCGGCATGGCCGAGCGACACGATCGACTGCAGCTTCGACGGGTTGTCGAGGCCCTGCAGGCTGCCGTTGCTGTTGGGCAGCACGAACGCGTAGTTGATGTGGGTCAGCTTGCTGTACTGGATGCTGTTGGCGCTGCCGGCCCACGACGGCATGTAGCCGACGCTCTTGAACCCGTTGGGCAGCGTGGCGGCATCGGCGGCACCCTGGTTGACCAGGGCGAAGACGCCACCCGCGGCGGCGGTGGCGATGGCGAGCGCACCGGCGGCGAAGGCCGACCGGCGGGCCCGGTGGCGTCCGGGGCGGGCGGCGCCGGACTCCAATTCGGACGAGGAGGACAACGGGTGCTCCTTCGGATGGTCGGCCGGCGGCGAACGGGCAGGGTGGGATACCCGCAACCACTGAAGGAGGTGCCACCGGCGCGATGACAGGTGGCTGAAACGATAGGAAAGTTAACTGTCGGATGTCAATCAAAGTCGCGAAGAAAGTCGGTACCAGCGGGTATTCATGCGCTGAAATGCGTCAACCCGACCACTGAGAGCAACGCCAGCTTCTCCGCGGCGTCGGTGCCGGGCTGCGGCGTCAGCACGAGCAGCTTCTGCCCCAGGTCCGGCGTCACCAGCGTCTCGCAGTCCAGGTGGATGACCCCGACCTGCCGGTTGACGATCCGCTTGCGGTCGGAGCGGCGGACCGCGACCTCGTGCTCGCCCCACAGGGCCGCGAACTGCGGGCTCGCCGCGAGCAGCCGGTGCACCAGCCCGTCGACGTCCGAGTCGCCGTGCCGCCGGGCGGCGGTCGCCCGCAGGTCCGCCACCGTGACCCGGCTGTGGTGCTCGGCGTCCTCCTGCGGGTACGCCTGCCGCCACTCCGGATCGGTGAACCACCGCCACGCGTGGAAGCGCCGGTCGCCGCGGAAGCTGGTCTGGTCGCCGAACAGCAGCGTCGCCATCCGGTTCTGCGCCAGGGTCTCCCCCAGGTCGCTCGCCACCGTCGCGGGCGTGTCGCCGAGCAGGTCGAGCATCCGCAGCAGGCCCGCCCGCGCGTGCGTGGCCCCGCCCGGCGACCGCGGCGGCTGCTGCCCGGCCAGGTGATACAGGTGGTCCCGCTCGTCCTCGGTCAGCCGCAGCGCCCTGGCGAGGGCCGACAGCATCTGCGCCGACGGCTGCGCGCTGCGGCCCTGCTCCAGGCGCACCACGTAGTCGGTGGACATGCCGGCGAGCAGGGCGACCTCCTCGCGGCGCAGCCCGGCGGTGCGCCTTCGCGGCCCCTCCGCGAGCCCGACGTCCGCCGGGCGGATCGCTTCGCGCCGGCGGCGCAGGAAGTCGGCGAGGTCGTCACGCTGCATGCCTTCATCCTCGCCGCTCGCGGGGGCGCGCAGCCAGGGACCGCCGCTCCTACGAAAAGCGCTCCGCTGTGTGTTGTCCTCCATCAGGGGCAGTGTCGAGGCATGGAGCAAAACATGAACGGCCCCGTGATCGGGCTGGGCGCGATGGGCATGTCGGGCATGTACGGCCCGGCGGACCGCGCCGAGAGCATCGCCACCATCCACGCCGCGATCGACGCCGGCGTGACCCTGATCGACACCGGCGACTTCTACGGGATGGGCCACAACGAGCTGCTCATCCGCGACGCGCTGCGCCCCGGCGACCGCGACAAGGTCCGGCTCAGCGTCAAGTTCGGCGCGCTGCGCGGCCCCGACAACGCGTGGGGCGGCATGGACACCCGCCCGGCCGCGATCCGCAACTTCCTCGCGTACACCCTGGTCCGCCTCGGCGTCGACCACATCGACGTCTACCGCCCCGCCCGCCTCGACCCCGCGGTGCCGATCGAGGAGACCATCGGCGCCATCGCGGACCTGGTCAAGGAGGGGTACGTCCGGGAGATCGGCCTCTCGGAGGTCGGCGCCGACATCATCCGCCGGGCGCACGCCGTGCACCCGATCGCGGACCTGCAGATCGAGTACTCGCTGCTGTCCCGCGGCGTGGAGGACGAGGTGCTGCCGGTGCTGCGCGAGCTGGGCATCGGCATGACCGCCTACGGGGTGCTGTCCCGGGGCCTGCTGTCCGGCCACTGGCGCGCCGACCGCCCGCTCGCGGCGGGGGACTTCCGGGCCCACGGCCCGCGCTTCGCACCCGAGAACGTGGGCCACAACCTGGCCCTGGTCGAGGCGCTGCGGTCCGTCGCGGCCGCCAAGGGCGTCACGGTCGCGCAGCTGGCGATCGGCTGGGTCGCCGCGCAGGGCACCGACATCGTGCCGCTGGTCGGCGCGCGGACCCGCGAGCGGCTCGCCGAGGCCCTGGTCCCGGTCGCGCTCACCGCCGCGGATCTCGCGGCGATCGAGGCCGCCGTGCCGGCGGACTCGGCCCACGGCTCGCGCTACCCGGCGCCGATGATGACCCACCTGGGCACCGACCGATAGCTGACCGACGATGCGTGACTAACCGTTCGCCCTGTGTACATCTGTCGATCCCATCCTTACCGTCGAGGTAAGCCTGACGGGTGGGAGGCGAAGATGGTGGGTGGGGCCCGGGGCGCGGCGGTCATGGCGGTGACGGTCGCGCTGGTGGGGTTGCTGGGGGCGTGCGGCGGCGCTCCACCGGGTCCCGGCCCCGCCACCACCCCGGCGTCCCCCGCGCCCACCGCCCAGGCGACGGCGGCACCGACGACGGACCGCCCTGCCTCGACGAAGACGCCGGCCTCAACCTCGACGAAGACGCCGTCGGTGAAGCGGACCACAGCGGCCCGGCCGTCGCTCAGCGAGAGCCAGCTGAAGAAGGCGCTGATCGCCGCCGACGACATCGGGCCGGGCTGGAAGACCATGAGCGGCGGCGGCAGCGGGGTCTGGCCGTGCGACGAGGAGCCGGACACCACAGCCGACGCGACCGCGGTCCGCAAGTTCGACCACCCCGGCAGCCCGGAGACGCAGGCGTCGGTGTCGCTCGCCGCGTACGAGGACTCCGACGCGGCCGCCGACTTCCTCGACGAGCTCCGCGACAACATCGGCGACTGCGAGGACGAGCCGGTCGACCTCGGCGGCGGGATCGAGCTGTCCTTCAAGGAGATCGAGCTGCTGCGGTCCAACGGCAACACCACCGACTCCGAGGTGCTGTCGGTCGCGATCCGGCAGGAGCAGGACGGCCGCTTCGCCGCCGACGGCGTCATCATCTTCATCCGCATCGAGGACGTGGTGGGCTCGGCGCAGGTGATCGCCCCGGCGCGGCGCAGCACGGCGATGGACCAGGTCGCGATCCAGATCGCCCGGCTGCAGCTGGAGCGGGCGGCCGACAAGCTGGGACGGTCGGCATGACCACCACGCCGCCCGTGCTGACCGATCCGCCGCCGGGTCCGGAGCCCGACCCCACGCCTTCTCCTGCGCCTTCGCCTGTACCCGTACCTTCGCCGTCACCCGTACCTTCGCCTTCGCCTTCGCCCGTACCCGCACCTTCGCCCGCACCCGTACCTTCGCCTTCGCCTTCGCCCGCGCCGTCGCCCGCACCTTCGCCCGCGCCCGCGCCGTCGCCTGATCCTGAGCCCGCGCCCGATCCCGAGCCTTCGCCGGATCCGGAGCCGGAGCCGACACCCGATCCCGGCCCGGATCCGGTGCCACGGGACGAGGCGCGCTCGGTGTGGCCGCGCACCGAGAAGATCCTCACGATCGGCTCGGCCGTCGTCGCCGTGCTGGCCGTGGTCGTCTCCCTGTGGGCGGCGAACGCCGGCAACAACCGCGTCGACCAGGGCCGCGAGGACGACCTGCGGGCCAGGCTGCGCGACGACATCACGAAGCTCGGCGAGCTGGACAGCACCCTGCGCGGCGACGCCGGTGACCGGCAGGCGGCGTCGCTGCAGCTCGGCGTCCACGCGATCGAGGCCTGGGAGCTCATCAAGGAACTCGGCCCGCAGCACGTCTCGCCGGTCGACCTGGCGCTCACGGCGCAGGCCCTGGCGGCGTCCGGGATCATCGCCGACGCGCGGACGGCGATCGACCTGGCGCTGGGCCGGCCCGCGCCCGAGGACGTGCGGGTCATCCTGCTGACCAGCGCGGTGTCCGTACACCACCAGACGGGCGACCTCAGGCAGCTGCGCGAGGAGTCGCAGGAGCTGGTCACCATCTACACGGCACGGCTCGCGCGGCAGCGGACCGAGGGCAACGCCTACGCCAACCTCGGCGAGGTCTACATCGCGCGCGTCCGCTACGTGTGGGGCTCGTCGGAGGCGTCGTACCGCAACTGCGACCTCGCCCGGGCGCAGATCGACGAGGCCGACCGCCTCGCCGGGGGCGTCGACCCGCCGGTGGCCGGCATCGAGGACTTCCGCCGCTCGGCGGGGCAGCTGCTGAAGGCGAACTGCCCGGCGTAGCGGTTGGACGGATTCCGGCGTCCGGTGCTCTCCCTGAAGGAGGGAGGATCGGATGATCGATACGACGCACGAACTCGGGGTGGCACCCCCGGACTTCGCCGAGTTCTACCGGCGGGATGCGCCGGGGGTGCAGCGGTTCATGTGCGCGTTCGCCGGTCGGGAGCTCGGTGTCGAGGCGACCGCGGAGAGCTTCGCCAGGATGCTGGAGCGCTGGCCGCAGCTGCGGCGGCTCGCCGACGCGCAACGACGCGCGTATGCGCTGACGACCGCGAAGAACTACGTGCGCCGGGTGGCGGTGGTCGACGCCCGGTTCGAGCTGCTCGACGACCAGCACGACGTCGGACGGGCCGACAGCGACCTGGACCGGGTCACGGACAGCACGGGGCTGGTGCAGGCGGTGCGGCGCGTGATCGACGCGCAGCCGACCCGCCGCCGGCAGGTGGCGCTGCTGTTCTTCCTGCACGACGACACCACGGCGGACATCGCGCGGCTGCTCGACATGAGCGAGTCGACGGTCCGCAGCCACGTGTCGGCGTTGCGCAAGCTCCTTCAACCGTACGTGCAGCGGTTCCAGCAGTTCACGGAGGCAAACGGCGATGCCTGACCAGACCGACCCGACCAGAGAGCTGATCCGGCGCGCGTACGCCGATCTCTCGTACAGTGGCGACAACAACGACTTCGAGGGTGACCTCGCTGACGTGGTCCGGCGCGCCGGCCGCCCCCGCGTGCAGGACGACGCCGCCGACGTGGTCACCCTGGCGCCCCGCCGGTCGCGGCGCCGGTTCGCGGCCGTGGCCACGTTCGCGGCGGCGGTCGTCACGATCCTCGGCGTCTACGCGGCGTCGGCGGGAGTACGGCCCGGACAGAGCGTCGGCGCGCCGACGCCGAACGGCAGCCTCACAGCGACGCCTGGTGCCACCGAGGAGCCGGGCGGGACACCGACGCCGGCCAGCGCGACGCCACCCGTGTCGGTGCCCTCCGTTCCCCGGGTCCTGCCGTCCTCGTGTGCGTCGTCGTGGGTGATGGAGCTGGCCGGCACCACGTTCAAGGTCACGGAGGCGCGGGGCAGCTGCCCGGCCCTGGCCCTGGACCGGATCTGGCTGCTGGACGCGCGGAGCGGCAACGGGCGGGTCGCCCCCGGCGACGCCGTCCTCTGGACGATCGTGCCGGTGGACGGCGGCAAGGGGTCGGTGCAGCCGCCCTTCACGTTCCGTCCGGGCGGCTGGCCCGGCCCGGTGGCCGGCCACACCTACGAGGTGATCTACGTGTCCCAGGATCTGGCGCCCCAGCTGAAGCCCGGCGACGACGCCGCCGCCGCCTACGAGACCGCGCTCAGCATCTCCAGGACCGTGATCGCATAAGGTCCGGACGCCCGGTGCCGAACTGGTCATCGTGGGTCCCAACGTACGCCGGTCGACCCGCCTGCTGCTTCCTGCGGCAGGCGGGCTCGCCAGTCTCGCGGTCGCGTTCCTGGTGATGCAGCTGATCGCCACCGGGGCGTTCGAACGGCTCGAGGCACGCCAGGTCGCCCAGGACGCCGACCGGATCCGGATCGGGCTGAACTCGCAGGCGGCGCTGCTCACCGCGTTCGGCGCCACGAACGCCGTGTGGGACAACGCCTACCACGACGTCGGCAACAGCGACAAGGCCGGCTTCGCCGCCGACTTCCCGCCCGAGGCGCAGAGCTCGGCCAACGACATCGACGGCATGTTCGGCATCGGCGCCGACGGCACGCTGCGGGTCGGCGGCATGACCACCGACCAGCCGACGCACGGGACCCCGCCGCCGCAGCTGCGCGACCCGGCGGTGCTCAAGCAGCTGTTCGACCCGTCCGCCGCGCCCGGCGTGTCGCGGTGCGGCGTGGTGTCGGCGGACGCGCCGTACCTCTTCTGCGGCGTCGGCACGTTCCTGAGCAGCGGCGAGGGCGCCCCGTCCGGTGGCATGATCATGCTCAAGCGCCTCGACGACGCCCGGGTGGCGCGCCTCTCCGAGGCCCTCGACCTGCCGCTGCGGCTCGCCCCGCGGGCCCGCTCCGGCGCCGACCCGCAGCCGGCGCTGCACAGCGAGCTCGGCGACCTGCGCATCACCACCAAGGTCCTCGGCGCCGACCACATCGCGGTCGACGCCGTCATCGACTCCGTGAACGGCGACAGCATCGTGCTGGAGGTCGTCGCGGCCCGGCCGATCCACGCCGCGGCGAGCGCGACCGCGGTGAAGCTGTTCGCGTTCGTCGCGGTCGCGACCGTGCTGCTCGTGATCGGGATGCTGTGGGGGGTACGGGCGGCGCTGCGCCGACGGGTCGGGCCGCTGCGGCGCACGACCGAGCAGATCATCGCCTCCGGCGACCACCAGCTGCGGATCAACCCGACCGGCACCGACGACATCGCCGTCCTCGGCCGGGCCGTCGACGCCATGCTCGACTCGTTGCAGGAGCAGGAGCGCAGCCTGGCGGAGGAGCGCGCGACGAAGGAGGCGCAGCTGCTGACGACGAACGTGCGGCAGCAGCTGGCCGAGCAGACCGTCCGCCGCCGCGCCGGCGAGGTCATCGACGAGACCAGCGCGTCGGCGCTCGCCGAGCTGCGCACCGTGATGAGCGACGCCGCCGACGTGCTCACCGCCGCCGACGCGATCGAGCAGCAGGCGACCACCGCGGACCGGGTCACCCGCACCGTCGTGAACCGCGCCGCGGACGCCGACGCCGTGATCCAAGCCGTCACGACCAGCCTCGGCCGGGTCGACGGGATCGCGAACCTGATCGCGGGCGTCGCCGGCCAGACGAACCTCCTCGCCCTCAACGCCACCATCGAGGCGGCCCGCGCCGGCGAGGCGGGCCGCGGCTTCAGCGTCGTGGCGGGCGAGGTGAAGAACCTGGCGACGAAGACGAAGGAGTCGACGGGCGACATCACCAGCACCGTCGAGGCCCTCGGCGCCAATGCGACCGCCATGGCCGGCGTGATCACCGACATGAGCCAGGGCGTCAACGCCGTCGGCGGCGCCACCGCCGAGCTCACCGCGGTCGCCGCCCGCCAGCGCGCGTCGGTCGAGCAGCTCGTCGGCGCGGTGCGCGCCGCGATCTCCCGCATCGAGAGCCTGGCGCAGGTCACCGACCGCCTGGAGCGCCGCCGCCACAACCGCGCCGCCGTCGAGGGCACCGTCCTGCTCGGCCACGGCACCATGCAGGCCGAGGCGGACCTGCTGGACCTGAGCGTCTCCGGGCTGCGCTGCGCGGCGAAGTCAGGCTGGCGGCCGCCGCTGGAGTCCGTGGTCGACCTGACCCTGACGCTCGGCACCGAACGGCTCCGCCTGCAGGGCCGCGCGGTGCGGCACCTGGACACCGACACCGCGGGCGAGGTCGGCATCGAGTTCGTGAAACCGCCACCGCAGACCGTCGCCACGATCGCCCGCTACATCACCACGTTGCTCGGCGAGGAGTGACCCCGGCGGCGGGCACTGTCCATCAACGGCAGCATCCAAGTCGCCGGGCAGGAGATCCGAGTCGGCGTCGTGCACGCCCGTAAGCTCGTCACCGTCGCGCTGGACGAGCACACCGTCACCGACAACGACAACGACATACCGATCAAAGCCGTCCCCGCCGCAGCACGACCAACCTGAACCGCACCAAGGCCCACCACCACATCACGGCGTGACGAGAGTGGTCACCGACGCAACCCGGACGACGCTGTCAGCGCACCCTAGCCACCGGACACGATCGTGATCAGCCTGGCCGCTACGTCTTCATAGTCACCAAAGCCACTCGTCGTCTGGAACATGCCGCGGGCTTGGTAGCAGGCGCGCAACGGCTCGGCCCGCTCCTGGTAGAGCGAGTGAAGCAGCATGATCTCTTGCTGTCGCTCGGCCTGCTGCGGGTCGAGCTCCATCCAGCGACGCATGACGAAGCCGTACTCGTCCTCAGTCAGGACCAACTCGATCACCACGTCGGGCTGATGCCCGCGCCGCGTCAGGCACTCCGCCTGACCAACCGTGGTCGGGTAACCGGACAACACCCAGCCACCGCCCACTCCGGCGAGACCATCGGCGATCGCAGTCGCCGTCAATTCCTCAGGGACGAGATTCCCAGCGCGGATGTACTGGTCCATCTGTTCACCTGTCGCCGTCCGGTGCTGCACGTGTCCTCGGAACAGGTCGCCCGCACTGATGAACGTCAGGTCGTAAGCTTCGGCCAGGACCTGGGCCGGACCCGACCGGTCGATTCCCGGCCCACCGACGAGGGCTACCTTCCGCATGCATTGCTCCTAACCGGGTGACCCAGCCGGGCCGGCCTCACGCCACATCCCATACCATCAGCCGAAGGACTACCACCCATTCGATCATGGCCAGGCGTCAAGCATCGTCCGAGGCCGTTTCGTCAAGCTTCACGTGAGACCAGGCACCGATCACAACCGAGGGAACCCCCACCGAACCCGTCGCCGAAGAACTGGCAGCGGCCTGACATCCAACAACTGGATCAACGCTGGCCGTTCCTACACCACGCCGGCGGACGCCACCGATCGGGCAGCCACGCACGGACGGCACCCTGGTGCGCGCAACGAGGCTGGCGGGGCGCGCACGATGCCCCGGTGCGCGTAGTGGCCCTCTGGGTGAGGCTCATCCGGGCGGCCCGGTGCGCGTCGTGGCCTATGGGTGAGGCGCGTCCGGCCACGGTCTTCGCGGTGAGTCGGAGGGTGGCGTTACGGGCGTGGGGGGAGGCTCGCGGCGTACATCGGCGGCAAACGATTCACGGGGAAGGCTGGTCGTCCGGGAGGGCGGCGAGGATGGCGTCGCGGGTGGGGCGGCGGTCGATCTCCATGAAGCGGCCGGGGCCGGCGACGGGCTCGAAGCCTGAGCGGCGGTAGACCTCGTGGGCGTCCCGGGTGGCGAGCAGGAAGCGTTGCAGGCCGGCGGCGGACAGGTCCTCGACGATGCTGTCGACGAGCCACTGGCCGAGACCGCGGCCGCGGTGGGCGGTGTCGACGAACACGTCGCAGATCCACGCGAAGGTGGCGCCGTCCGTGACGGTCCTGGCGAAGGCCACCTGGGTGTCGTCGTGCCAGACGCTGTACGGCAGCGAGCCGGCGATCGAGCGGGCGATGACGTCGCGCTCGCGGCCGAGGGCCCAGTAGGACTCCTCCGACAGCCACCGGTGCACGCGGACGATGTCGACGCGGGTGGCGTCGCCGGTCAGGACGTAGCCCTGGCGGGTCCGGTCGGTCACGCCCTGGCGGGTCTGGTCGGTCACGGGGTGGCCTCCGATCGCAGCCAGTGCAGCGCGGTGTGGGCGTGGCGCATGACGGTGATGTGGCCTTCCGACGCGATGATGCGCACGGTGGCGCCCGAGGCACCCGGAGCACCCGGAGCGCCCGGAGCACCCGGAGCACCCGGGGCGGCCGGAGCACCCGGGGCGGCCGGAGCGCCTGGCAGGGCGGCGGCGAGGCGGGTCGCGTGGACGCTGGGCACCATCCGGTCGGCGGCGCCGTGCATGAGCAGGACCGGGGCGGTGACGGCGGCGAGCGGGAAGCCCCACGGTCGCATGTACGCCAGGTCGTCGTCGACGAGCGGCGCCGGGCCGTGCGCCACGCCGGCCGCCACGACCTGCTGGAACCAGGACCAGTCGGTGTCCAGCGCGGTCCAGTCGGCGGGGTTGAAGCCGATGTCGGCGCCGTCGCCGGGGCGGGCCGCGTGCGCCTCCTTGGCGGTGCGGCCGTCGAGGGCGGCCCGCAGCGAGGCGACTCCCCCGTCGGCCATGCCGTCGAAGTAGTCCGAGTCCGCCGTGTACGGACTGAGCGACGCGATGCTCGCGACGGCCGTGACCCGGTCGGGCAGCAGGGCCGCGCAGGCGAGGGCGTGCGGGCCGCCGCCGGAGTGCCCCATGACCGCGAACCGCGAGACCCCGAGCGCGTCGGCGACCGCGGCGGCGTCACCGGCGGCGGAGGCGACGCTGCGGTCGGGCCGCGGGGTGGACCCGCCGTAGCCGGGCCGGTCGTAGGCGATCCAGCGGATGCCGAGCGGCTCGGACACGTCGAACAGCGGCGACGGCGGCGCCCCGGTGTTGGGTGTGCCGTGGTGCCACAGGACCACGAGGTCGCCTTTGCCGGTGTCGTACGCGTGGAGTGTGCGCCCGTCGTCGAGCCGGATGTCGATCTCTTCCCCCATGTGCACCGACCCTAGCCGTCCGCCCAGGCCCGCGGCGAACGGGTTGCGGGAAGGCATACCGGGTATGCATACTCCGTATTCATGTCCATCAAGTACGGTCTGCTGGCGCTGCTGCAGCGCGGCACGATGTACGGCTACCAGCTGCGGACCTCGTTCGAGGAGTCCACCGGCGGGACGTGGCCGCTGAACATCGGACAGGTGTACACGACCCTGTCGCGGCTGGAACGCGACGAGCTCGTCCGGTCGCTGCCGGAGCACGACGGGGGGCAGCGGCCGTACGAGATCACCGACGCCGGGCGCGCCGAGCTCGCCGCGTGGTTCGCCACCCCGATCGGCCGCGGCGACCGGCCCCGTGACGAGCTGGCGATCAAGCTGGCGCTCGCGCTGACCACGCCGGGCGTCGACGTGCCCGGCATCATCCAGAAGCAGCGGACCGCCACGGTGCGGATGCTGCAGGAGTACACGCGGATGAAGCAGCGCGCGAGCGGCCCGGCCGACCTGTCGTGGCGGCTCGTCCTCGAGTCGATGATCTTCCAGGCGGAGGCCGAGGTCCGGTGGCTGGACCACTGCGAGGCCAGCCTCGCCCGGCACGCGCCCCTTCCCACGCCGGCCCCGCAGGCGGCACCCGTTCCGGAGAAGGAGAAGACGACATGAGCGTGTTGGAGCTTCGGGACGTGCACCGCACCCACGGGCAGGGGGAGGCGACGGTCCACGCGGTCCGCGGCGTGTCCCTGACGGTCCGGCCGGGTGAGCTGATCGCGGTGATGGGGCCGTCCGGGTCGGGCAAGTCGACGCTGCTCAACCTCGCCGGCGGGCTCGACTCGCCGACCCGGGGCGAGGTCGCCGTCGAGGGGACCGTCCTGGGCGGGCTCGGCCGCAAGGCCCTGGCCGCGCTGCGCCGGCGCCGGATCGGCTACGTGTTCCAGGACCTCAACCTGCTGCCGAGCCTCACCGCGGCGGAGAACATCTCGCTGCCGCTGGAGCTGGACGGCGTCGGGGTCCGGCAGGCCCGACGGGCCGCGTTGACGTCCCTGGCGGAGGTGGAGCTCGAGGGGTACGCCCAGCGCTTCCCCGACGAGATGTCCGGCGGGCAGCAGCAGCGGGTCGCGATCGCCCGGGCGCTCGTCGGCGAGCGGCGGCTCATCCTCGCCGACGAGCCGACCGGCGCCCTCGACTCGACCACCGGCGAGGCGGTGCTGCGGCTGCTGCGCGCGAAGGTCGACGCCGGCGCCGCCGGGGTGCTCGTCACCCACGAGGCCCGGCACGCGGCCTGGGCCGACCGGGTGGTGTTCCTGCGCGACGGCGTCGTCGTCGACACCTCGGGTCCCCTCGCGGAGCCCGAGCAACTCCTGGACGGGGCGGCGTCGTGAGCGGCCAGCGAAGCGTCTCGGGCCGCTCACCGGAATTACAGGTTGGCTCAGGCCGGCGCCGGAGCGCAGCGGAGGTGACGGCATGAGCGGCCAGCGAAGCGTCTCGGGCCGCTCACCGGAATTACAGGCTGGCTCAGGCCGGCGCCGGAGCGCAGCGGAGGTGACGGCATGAGCGCATGGTTGGTGTCGTTGCGGATCGCCCGGCGGGAGGCGCGCCGGGCGAAGGGGCGCACCGCGCTCGTGCTGTCGCTGATCCTGCTGCCGGTCCTGGGGCTGTCGTTCGCCGCCGTCACCTACGACATGTTCACCCTCACCCCGGCCGAGCAGCTGGACCGGGACCTGGGCCGGTTCGACGCGTCGGTGTACTGGCCGTTCGCGGGCACGATCACCCAGGACGTCCAGGGCTACGGCATGATGGGCGCGGGCGACGGTGGTCCGTCGAACCCGACCGCCGAGGGGCTGCTGGCGCTGCTGCCCGCCGGGTCCCGCCTCGCCCGGATCGACGAGCGCGAGGTGCACCTGACCGGCTCGACCGGTGAGCAGAAGCTGCGGGGGCACCAGCTCGACCTCGCCGACGCCTCGTACGGCGGCAAGGTGTCGGTCCTGCGCGGCGCGCCGCCCGCCACGAGCGCCGAGATCGCCCTGAACGCGGCCGCCATGGAGCTGCTCGGCGTGCGGCTCGGCGGGACCGTGCGGCTGCGGGACCGGGGCGACGTCAGGGTCGCCGCCGAGATCGAGTTCCCCGACAACCTCCATCCGCTCGCCGTGCTGCGCCCCGGCACCCTGCCCGTGGAGCCGCCGGGCAGCAGCACGACGTGGCTGGTCGACGCGCCCGCCCCGGTCACCTGGGAGCAGGTGAAGGCGCTGAACCAGCACGGGATCGTGGTGCGGTCCAGGGCCGTCGTGCTCGACCCGCCGCCGGGCGCGCCGTCGTGGAACACCAGCGACGGCGAGGTGTTCCGGCTCGGCATCCTCGTCTTCGGCCTCGGCGTCCTGGAGGTCGTGCTGCTCGCGGGGCCGGCGTTCGCGGTCGGCGCCCGCCGCCGGCGGCGCGAGCTGGCCCTCGTCGCCGCGAACGGCGGCACCCCGGCGCAGCTGCGCCGCATCGTCCTCGCCGACGGGGTGCTCCTCGGCGTGGTCGCCGGTGTGGCCGGCACGGCCGTCGCGATCGTCGCGGCGTTCGCGCTGCGGGGCGTGTTCGAGGAGCACGTCTCCCACGCGCGGGCCGGCGGCTACCGGGTCTTCCCGCAGGCGCTGCTCGGCATCGCCGCGCTCGCGTTCGTCGCCGGGGTCGGCGCGGCGCTCGTCCCGGCGTTCACGGCCGCCCGCACCGACGTGGTCGCCGCCCTCGCCGGCCGGCGCAACCGGACCGGGCCCGGCCGCCGCTGGCTGGTCGTCGGGGCGTGCACCATCGCCGCCGGGGCGGGCGTCGCCGGGTACGGGGTCGCCGCGATCGACTCGACCGTCGTCATGGCCGGCCTCGTCCTCGCCGAGCTGGGCCTGGTCGTGTGCACGCCGTCGCTGGTCGGGCTGCTCGCCCGGCTGGGCCGGCGGCTGCCGCTGGCGCCCCGCATCGCGGTGCGGGACCTGGCCCGCAACCGGTCCTCGACCGCGCCGGCGATCTCCGCGGTCATGGCCGCCGTGCTCGGCGCGGTCACCATCGGCGTGTACCTCGCCAGCGACGTGCAGCGGCAGCTCGACATGCAGGTCAAGGCGCTGCCCGACGGGTACGCGGACATCACCCGCGGGTGGGGCAACCACGGCGAGCGGGCCGAGCCGCTGCCGACGCCGCGGCTGGTCGAGGCGGCGACGTCGACGCTGCCGGTCACGCGGACCGTCGAGCTGCGGGGGCCCGGGTGCGCCCCGCCGGCCACGGCCGACGCCTCGTGCTGGATCACCCCGGTCAAGCCGGTGCACCGGCGCTGCCCGTACCGGCCGGGCGAGACGACCAAGGAGCAGGAGCGCAAGGCGGCCCGCGACCCGCGCTGCCGCCAGGACTCGTACATGATGAGCGGCGGCGCCAACGCGACCACGATCGTCGACGACGGCTCGACGTTGGGCGTGGTCTCCGCCGCGACCGGTGACGACCTCGCCCGGGCCGAGGCGACCCTGCGCGCCGGCGGCGTCGTCGTCGCCGACCCCGACCTGGTCGAGGACGGCAAGATCATCCTGGCCGTGCCGGGCAAGGACGACCCCGACGGGGAACTGCACACCGTCACCGTCCCCGGCTACGTCAGCACGACCGCCGTCTCCCGGATCTTCGTCGCGCTCTCGCCGGAGGCCGTCGCCAAGGCCGGGCTGACCGTGGAGGTCAAGGGCATCGTCGTGGCCACCAGCCGGATGCCGACCAGGGCCGAGATGGGCGCGTTCAACGCCGCCGCCGAGGCGCTCGGCAACAACTACCACGGGTCGGTGGCGGCGCCGTACCAGCCGGACTCGACGGTCACCCTGATCGTGCTCGCGATCGTCGCGGGAGTCATCGCGCTCGGCGCGGCGGGCATCGCGACCGGCCTGGCGGCCGTGGACAGCCGCCCGGACCTCGCCACGCTCGGCGCCGTCGGGGCCTCACCGGGGGTCCGCCGCCGGTTGACGCTGAGCCAGGCCGGGGTGATTGCCGGGGTGGGCTCACTGTTGGGGGCCGTGGCCGGGTTCGGCGCCGGGTGGGCGGTGCTCGCCGCGCTCAACCGCAAGGCGCTGACCGAGTGGCCCAGCGACGCACTGTTTCCGCTGGTGGTGCCCTGGTTGAACGTGCTGGTGGCGGTGCTGGTCGTGCCGCTGGTCGCGATGGCGGGCACCGGCCTGCTCACCAGGGCCCGGCTGCCGATCGAACGGAGGGTCTGATCTCCTGGAGGTCGCCGGGCCACGCTAGGATGTCCCGCAAGTCCGAATAGGGAGATCCCGTGACTTCCGACGAAGAGCCCGAAACGTCCGAGTTCCAGGACGGCGGCGCCAGCGCCAACGGTTCCGGAGCGCTGATCCTCTTCGGGGTGATCGGTGTGCTGGTGATCGTCGGCTTTCTGTACTCGGTGATGAGCCGCTGACGTCGTGGGGCGCCCGCCATACGGTGGGCGCCCCACTTGGCTTTCAGCCGGTGCCGTCGGGCGCCTGCTGGTAGCCGGCCGGCCGGGTGGTGAACGTGCCCCGGCCCTGGGTTCGGCTGCGGAGCCGGGTCGCGTAGCCGAACAGTTCGGCCAGCGGCACCGTCGCCGTCACGACGACGGTCCCGGCCCGGGTGGTCGAGTCGGTGACCCGGCCGCGGCGGGCCGCGAGATCGCCGAGGACCGCGCCCACGGTGTCGTCGGGGGCGGTCACGGTGACCTCGGCGACCGGTTCGAGCACCGCGAGGGTGCTCTGCCCCAGCGCCTGCCGCAGGGCGAGCCGGCCGGCGGTGCGGAAGGCCAGCTCGGAGGAGTCCTTCGGGTGGGTCTGGCCGTCCACGAGCGTCACGTGCACGCCCGTCACCGGGTGACCGCCGAGCGGGCCTTCGAGCAGCGCGTCGCGGCAGCCGGCCTCGACCGCCTTCACGTACTCCTTCGGGACCCGCCCGCCGACGACCGCCGACGTGAACGCGAACGGCTCGTCCGACGGGGCAACGTCGATGAGCACGTGCGCGTACTGGCCGGCGCCGCCGTCCTGCTTGACGTGGCGGAACAGCACGCCGCCGACACCCGACACGACGGTCTCGCGGTAGGAGACCTGGGGGCGGCCGACGTTGACCGTCACGCCGGCCGTCTGGCGCAGCTTCTCCACGGCCACCTCCAGGTGCAGCTCGCCGAGGCCGGACAGCACCGTCTGGCCGGTCTCCGGGTCGCTGCGCACCGACAGGGACGGGTCCTCGTCGACGAGCCGGGCCAGCGCCACCGACAGCCGGTCCGTGTCGCCGGCGACGCGGGCCTCGACCGCCACGGACACGACGGGCTCCGCGGTCGAGGCGGCCTCCAGTACCAGCGGCGCATCCGGCGAACAGAGGGTGGCGCCCACGCCGGCGTGCTTGACCCCGACGAGCGCGACGATGTCGCCCGCGGCCGCGCCGTCCAGGTCAGTGTGCCGGTCCGCCTGGACGTGCAGGATCCGGCCGACACGTTCGGCGCGGCCGGTGCCGGTGTCCAGCACGGTGGCTCCCTTCGTGATCTGGCCGGAGTACACGCGGACGTACGTGAGGCGCCCGGTCGGCGCGGCGTGCACCTTGAACACCAGGCCGGCGAACGGGGCGTCCGGGGTCGCCGGGCGCTCCGGGTGGACGGGCGGGACGTCCAGCGGTGACGGCAGGTAGGCCACGACCGCGTCGAGCAACGGTTCGACGCCCCAGTTCTTGTACGCGGACCCGCACAGCACGACGACACCGGCCCTGGTGTTGGTCAGGTCGCGGAGTGCGTCGCGCAGCGTGGCGTCCTTCAGGGCGCCGTCGGCCACGAACTCCTCCATCGCCGCGTCGTGCAGGTCGGCGACGGCCTCCTCCAGCGCCCGCCGGTGCCGGTCGGCGCCGGCCGGGACGCCGGTCTCGGCCATCACGCCGTCCACCCATCTGAAGGCGCGGCGCGTCACGAGGTCGACGACGCCGTCGCCCGTCGCGAGGGGCAGCTGCACGACCAGCGGCGTCACCCCGAGCCGCGTCCGGATGGACCCGACGGCGGCGTCGAGGTCGGCGCCGGCCCGGTCGAGCTTGTTCACGAACGCGATCCGCGGCACGCGGTGCAGGTCGGCCTGCCGCCACACCGACTCGGTCTGCGGCTCGACCCCGGCGACCCCGTCGAACACGACGACGGCGCCGTCGAGGACGCGCAGCGAGCGCTCCACCTCGGCGGAGAAGTCGACGTGGCCGGGCGTGTCGATGAGGTTGATCCGGTGGCCGTCCCAGGTGCAGCTGACCGCCGCGGCGAAGATCGTGATGCCGCGCTTGCGCTCCTGGGCGTCGAAGTCGGTGACGGTGGTGCCGTCGTGGACCTCGCCCTGCTTGTACGTGGCGCCGGTGCGGAACAGGATCCGCTCGGTGGTGGTCGTCTTGCCGGCGTCGACGTGGGCGAGGATGCCGATGTTGCGGGTCTGGTCCAGGCTTCTGGTGTGCACGGCTCTGCGGCCTTTCAGGGAATCTGAACAGGGCAGCGCGATCACCCCGCCTCGATACGGGCAGGGTCCGGCCGGTGCAGCCGCGCGGGCTTACACCAGCGGGCGGGAAGACACCAGGATCACCTCGTGCCGGGACTGGGGGACGACGACGCGGTAACGCATGGCGGTCTCCTCCCCCTTCCTCAGCACGGTCCGGCGATCATCTCAGACGGTCGTGGCGACCGGAACCGATTTTCCGCCCCGCAACGCGTACACGCCGGCGAGCGCCGTGCCGACGCAGAGCGCGGCGGCGCTGAGCCCGAGCGACCAGTGCACGCCGATGGCGGCGCCGAGCAGCCCGACGGTGAAGCCGCTGCCGGCCCGCAGCCCCTGCGCGGACACGCCGTAGACGCCGATGACCCTGCCCCGGTCGGCGGGCGGCGCGAGCAGCTGCACGACGGTCTGCCCGATCGACATCGACGCGAGGTTGGCCACGCCGCCGAGCAGCAGCAGCGCCACCGCCACGGGGTAGCTGGTGGTGATCGCGAAGCACAGGCTGGTGACGCCGTAGACGGCGGTGCTGATCACCGCGGCGAGGACCGTGGGCCTGATCCTGCCGGTCGCCTCGAGGAGGATCCCGCCGATGACCCCGCCGGCGCCGTTGGCGAAGAGCAGCACCCCGTACGCGAGGCTGGCCCCGTCGATCCCCTCCCCGCTCGCCGCGCTCGCTGTCCCGGCCGCTGCCCCGAGGTCGTGGGCGAAGATGGGCATCGCGGACTGCATCGACGCGCCGACGAAGAACGACCCCAGCCCGCCCAGGATGATCATGCTGACCAGCGTGTGGTTGCCGCCGACGGCCTTCAGCACCCGCACCGACTCCGTGAGCCCGACCCGCGCCCGCGGCACCCCGTGGTCGCGCGTGTGCCCGGTGAACTTGGTGCGGAACAGGAACAGCGTCAGCGGCAGGAAGAACAGCACGTTGACGAAGATCCCGGCGGTCGCCCCGAGCCCGAGCAGCAGCGCCGACCCGACGACCGGCCCGAACAGCACCCCGAGGCTGCGGAACGTGGCGTTGAGCCGGACCGCGCTGGGCAGGTCCTCGTCGCCGACGAAGTCGTGCAGCATCAGCTGCTCCCCCGGCCCCCACAGCGACCCGGCCAGCCCGTGCAGCACCAGCAGCACGCACGCGTGCCACACCTGCAGCGTCCCGGTCACGAACAGCACGCCCCACGCCACCGACACCGAGGCGAAGAGCAGCTGCGCGGCCTGGATGACCCGCCGGCAGTCGAACCGGTCCGCGAGCGACCCGAAGTACACGGAGAACAGCAGGAACGGCACCCAGTGACTGATCACCTGGAACCCCGACAACGCGGGCGAATGGAACTTCTCCCACAGCACCCAGTACGTGATGACGTGCTCGATGTTGTCGGCCATCATGGCCAGCGCGGCCCCGAACAGGTACGGCCGGCAGTCCTTGTTCCGCAACGCCGCGAACTTGCGCGGCTTCTGGACCTGCCCGGCTGCGCTCATGCCCCTCAGCCTGTACCCGCCGCCCCCGCCGGGTCCGCCCCGCTCACCCCGAAGTGATCACCGCCACGATGGTCAGCGGACCCGGACCTCGTCGCCGACCCGGAGCCCACCCGTGAGCGCCAGCCACCGCAGCGCCTCGAACGGCACCGGGTCGTCGTCATGCTCGAGGTCCACCACGACGCGATGCCCACCTTCGTCGACGCGGACGTCCCCGACGCTCCAGAACTCGTTCTCCGGCGAGAACCAGTGCACCCAGCCCGACGCGGTCCAACCGGACGCCCGCTCGAAGGCGAGCCTGTCGGGTGCGGCCCGCCACCGGACGAGCCACGCCTCGTCCTCCTCGACCGTCCGCTCCGGGGCGAACGCGCCGGCCAGCCAGCGCGGCGCCGCCCGCAACACCCGCTCCACGTCGTCGCCGCCGTGCTCCCTGAGCGCCACCAGCAGCTCCGCGACCTCCCGGACCCGCTCCGCCTGGTCCGGCCCACCGACCAGTTCCACAATCGTTCGCATTTCGCGGTAGCCCATGAGGCAAGCATGGTGGCTCACGTCCTGGGCTTGCCATCACCACGCTGGTGCCGGGCGCGCCATCGCGTCACACGATGGCCAGGAGGACCGCCTGGCCGGCCGCGGCGGCGTCCGAGTAGAACGCCCGCAGCGCCGACAGCTGCGGCCCGACGAACCCGGCGAACTCCTCCGGGGCGATCCTCAAGTGATCCGGGTAGATGTCGGCGGCGGCCATCGCGGCCGGGTCGTAGCGGGCCACCAGCGCCCCGTCGTCGAGGTCGTCCAGGGCCGCGGACACCCTGCGGACCGTCGCCGCGTCGAGCAGCCTGGCGGGCCCGTACCCGCCGTCGCCGCCGATCTCGGTGCCGCCGAGGATCGCCTCGCCGACGCCCTCCGTGACCTGCCAGGCGGTGCCAGTGAGCGCGAAGTGCAGGACGTGCCAGGACCTGTCGAGATCAAGGTCGGGCTCGGGCATCTCCGCGTCGCCGTCGTCGAGGTCGCCGTAGAGCAGCTCGTCCACGGCCGCCGGATCGTTCAGCACGGCCCGCAGCTCGTGCACCGAGAGGTGCCGCCCGATCAGTTCCATCCCCATGCCGGCGATTCTGGCACTTCGATCAAAGCCGGCCGCCGCAACGCCCGGCTTGCCGTTGACCGCCGCTCCGGCCCTCCTGCACCGCGTTGACGGGTCGCGATCATGACGGCATAGTGATGGCCCGGATCTGGGAGGGGACGCGACGCGGGGAGTCACGGGTGATCGACAGGGAGCTGCTCGCCGAGCGGATCGCGGCGGCGCGCGAGCGCCGGAGGGCGCGGCCGACGTGGCAGAAGGTCCTCTTCACGGTCGCGGCGGTCGTGCTCGGGTTCGCGTGCAGCTACAACCTGAGCGTGGACGACAACGCGGCCCGCCCGTCGAAGCCGGCCGCCGAGGTGCGCGACGCCTGCGGCCATGTCGACGGGCAGGCCCTCGCCACGCTGTTCGAGACGCCGTTGCCGGCGGTCACGGAACGGCCACGCGCGGAGGCGGGCGGGGTCGTGACCTACAGCTGCCTGGTGGAGTCCGACCCGGGACTGCGGCTCCGGCTCGACCTGAGCGTCCAGCACGGCAGGGCGCGGGCCGACGACCCGCTCTTCCTCATGTCCCTGGCCGACCAGAGCATGTACTCCGTGGACGGCCCCGACGGCGTGCTGACCGCCGCCAAACGGTCGAACGGCACCCTGTTCGGCATCACGCTGACCGGCTCGTCGGGCGCGCCGCCGGTGCCGCTGACCGAGGAGCGGCTGCGCGCCGTCGCCGCCGCCGTCGGCGGCACGCTGTAGCGCGCAGCACGCCGCGGGTTCACACCGTGGGCCGGATGCGCTCAGAGCGGGAGCAGGGCCGGGGCGACGGAGCGTTCTGCTGGCCGTACCAGAGGCAGAACATCAACACGGTCCAGATCTTGCGGGAGTGGTCGGCGTCGCCGCGGCGGTGGGCCGCGAGGAGGCGCTGGACGTGGCTGAGGTCGAGCAGGTGGTCGACGGCGGCGTCGGCGAACACGTCGCCGGCCCACACGCCGATCTCGCCGCGCAGCCAGACCCGGGTCGGCGTGGGGAAGCCGAGCTTGCGGCGGTCGACGACCGCGTCCGGCACGATGCCGCGCATCGCCTCCCGCAGCGCGAACTTCGTCGTCCTCGCCAGCTTCAGCGCCGTCGGCAGCTGCGCGGCGGCGGCGTAGACGGCCCGGTCCAGGAACGGCACCCGCAGCTCCAGCGAGTGCGCCATCGACATCCGGTCGGCCTTGGTGAGGATGTCGCCGGGCAGCCAGGTGTGCAGGTCGACGTACTGCATGGTGGCCACGTCGTCGAGGTGGGCGGCAGCCTCGTACAGCGGCGCCGTGACCGTCGTGTGCGGGTCGGCCGGCCCACGCATGAGGCGGGCCTTCTCCGCGGTGCCGAAGATGCGGGCGTTGCCGTAGTAGCGCTCGTCGATCGGGGTGGTGGCCCGCTCCAGGAAGCTCTTGCCGCGCACCCCCTCCGGCAGCGCCGCCGACACGGCGCGCAGGCCGCGGCGCAGTGGGGCGGGCAGCCCGGCGACGCCGGCGAGCGCGGCCGGCTCCCGGTAGATCTCGTAGCCGGCGAAGAGCTCGTCGGCGCCCTCCCCGGACAGCACGACGGTGACGTCGCGGGCGGCGGTGCGGGCCAGGAACCACAGCGGCACGATCGCGGGGTCGGCGACGGGGTCGTCGAGGTGCCAGACGATGCGTGGCAGCTCGGCGATCACGTCGGCGTCGTGGACCAGGGTCGCGGTCAGCTCGACGCCGAGCGCGGCCGCGGTCTCCGACGCCGCCTCGATCTCGCTGTAGCGTTCGTCGTCGAAGCCCACGGTGTACGTGTGGATGTCCGGGTGCTTCTCGCGGGCGAGCGCGACGACGGCGGTGGAGTCGATGCCGCTGGACAGGAACGCGCCCAGCGGCACCTCCGCCTGCAGGTGGGCGTGCACACTGTCCCTGAGCGCGTCGCGGACGGCCGTGATCGCGTCCGGCCGCTGCACCGGCCGCAGCGAGTGCCGAAAGTATGCGCTTATTTCCGTTTTTTTCGCATGTACTGTCAAAGCATGGCCGGCGGGCAGCCGGCGCACCGACGGGTGCAGCGTCTCCGGCTCCGGAACGTACTGCAGGGTCAGGTAATGCGACAGGGCCGCCGTGTCGACGCGGGTCCCGGTGCCGGCGAAGGGCAGCAGCGCCTTCTTCTCGCTCGCCAGGTAGAGACCGTCGGGCGTCGTCAGGTGGTACAGCGGCTTGATGCCGAACGGGTCCCGGAACGCGTGCACCGTGCCGGTCGCCCGGTCCAGCGCCACGATCGCGAACATCCCGCGCAGCCGGCGCACCGCCGACGGCCCCCAGTGGTGCAGCGACGCCGCGAGGACCTCCGCCTCCCCCTCGGTGGCGAAGACCGCCGCGTGGTCGCGGGCCAGCTCCGCGCGCAGCTCCAGGTAGTTGTAGATCTCACCGTTGAACACGACCGTCCACGAGCCCCACACCGCCGGCTGCCGGCCGTGCGCGACGTCGACGATGGCGAGCCGCTGGAAGCCGAACGCGGCACCGTCCTCCACGTGCAGCGTCGTCTCGTCGGGCCCGCGGTGACGCAGCAGGTCGAGGGCCTCGGCGAGCCGGTCGGTCTCGACCTCACCGGAGGCGCTGATGAAGACCAGGAATCCACACATGCCGGTGATGGTGCGGAGCCGGTCGTTGGGAACTGATGAAGAAGTGTGCGCCGGATCGAAACCCGAACGAGGTTTCGCAGGTTCTTCACATCCTGCGCGCGACAATGATCGGCGATGAGCGCACGGATCCTGGTCGCCGAAGACGACCCGAAGCAGGCCGAGCTGATCCGCCTGTACCTGGAGCGGGACGGCCACAGCGTCCTGACCGTCCCCAACGGGCGGCTCGCCCTGGAGCAGTGCCGGTCGCGCCGGCCCGACCTGCTGGTCCTCGACGTCATGATGCCGCTGGTCGACGGCCTCGACGTGTGCCGGATCATCCGGGCCGAGTCGACGGTCGCGATCCTGCTGGTCACGGCCCGCTCGACCGAGGACGACCTGCTGCTCGGCCTGGACCTCGGCGCCGACGACTACATGACGAAGCCGGTCAGCCCGCGGGAGCTCGCCGCCCGGGTCCGGGCGCTGCTGCGCCGCTCCGGCATCGGCAGCCCC
Source organism: Dactylosporangium sp. CA-152071 (assembly GCF_050936335.1). Classification (NCBI taxonomy): domain Bacteria; kingdom Bacillati; phylum Actinomycetota; class Actinomycetes; order Micromonosporales; family Micromonosporaceae; genus Dactylosporangium; species Dactylosporangium sp. CA-152071. The sequence continues at coordinate 2,511,335 of NZ_JBNJMZ010000002.1, forward strand.
GGCCACCAGCAGGTGCTGCGGGTCGGCGACCTGGTCGTGGACGCCGGCCGGTTCGAGGTCCGCGTCGACGGCACCGTGGTCGTGCTGACCGCGAAGGAGTTCGGCATCCTGGAGCTGCTCGCCGGCGAGCCCGGCCGCGTCTTCACCCGCGGCGAGATCATCAACCGGGTCTTCGGCTTCGAGCGCGACGTCTCCGAACGCACCGTCGACGCCCACGTCGTCAACCTGCGCCGCAAGATCGAGTCCGACCCGGCCGAGCCGCGCTACGTGCAGACGGTGTACGGCCGCGGCTACCGGCTGAACGAGTCCGCGTGAGCGGGCCGGAGCGGAGCGGAGGGCTGCGAACCAGCATGACAGGTTGGAGCTCAGGCCGGCGCCGGAGCGCAGCGGAGGTGACGGCGTGAGCGGGCCGGAGCGGAGCGGAGGGCTGCGAACCAGCATGACAGGTTGGAGCTCAGGCCGGCGCCGGAGCGCAGCGGAGGTGACGGCGTGAGCGGGCCGGAGCGGAGCGGAGGGCTGCGAACCCGGAGCGCAGCGGAGGTGACGGCATGAGCTTTCGTTTCCGGGTGTTCGGGCTGGTGCTGCTGGTCGCGGTGATCGCGATCGGGGTCACCGCGTGGCTGAGCATCCGGCTGACCGCCCTGGAGATCGCGCAGTCGCAGGAGACCTCGACCCGCAACGAGGTCACCACGGTCACGGAGATCCAGGCGTACGCGCTGCGCCACGGCACCTGGGCGGGCGTCGACAAGACCGTGCAGCGGCTGTCGATCGCCAACCACCAGCGGATCCGGCTCACCAACCTGTACGGCCAGGTCACCGTCGACAGCGACCACCTCGCCAACCGCGCCGCCCGGGCCGTCGTCAGCCCACCCGCCCTCGTCGACTCCCGCCCGACGCTCAAGTTCCCGCCGGAGCTGCTCGGGGCCCCGCGGACGCCCTTCGAGCAGAAGACCGGCATCACCGAGCTCGAGACGAAGACGCTGCTGCAGATCGCCCTGTTCCGCGGCACGGTCGTCTTCGCGCGCTGCCTCACCGACCTGCACGTCGACCCGCCGCCGGTGACCCTCAACGAGTTCGGCGTCCCGTACGCCACCACCGGCGTCGAGGACAGCCACGACTGCGGCACCCGGGTCGGCGACGTCGGCGCGGCGGAGCAGCCCTACGACGAGCTGCCGGTGAAGCCGTGCCGAGCCGAGAAGGACCAGGCGAAGTGCCTGATCAAGGCGTTCGGCGAGCGGGTCGCGACGTTCACCCCGGAGCCGCTGCAGCTCTACCTCGGCGCCGTCACCGACGACGCGACCAACCTCATCAGCCGCCCCGGCCTCGTCGCCGGCAGCGGCGTGCTGATCCTCGTCATCCTCGGCACCGCCGTCATCGCCCGGCACGTGAGCCTGCCCGTCCGCGACCTCACCGTCGCGTCCCGGCGCCTCGCCGACGGGCACCTCGACACGCGCGTGCCCTCGGGCGGCCGCGACGAGCTCGGGCAGCTGTCGGACTCGTTCAACCGGATGGCGGCCGCGCTGGAGGCGTCCGAGCAGGCCCAGCGCCGGCTCGTCGCCAGTGTCGCGCACGAGCTGCGCACCCCGCTGTCCAACCTGCTCGGCTACCTCGAGGCGCTGCAGGACGGCCTGGTCCCGCCGAGCCGCGAGCTGTTCGCCTCCCTGCACGACGAGGCCGAGCTGCAGCGCCGCATCCTCGACGACCTGCAGGACCTGACCCTGGCCGAGGCGGGGCACCTCACGTACCGCCGCTGCGACTTCGACCTGGCCGACCTGGTCGACACCGCCCGGGTGGCGCACCTCGCGGTCGCCGAGGCCGCCGGCGTCCGCCTGACCGCGGAGACCGCCGGCCCGCTGCCCGTGCACGCCGACCACGACCGTCTCCGCCAGGTCCTCGGCAACCTGATCGGCAACGCCATCCGGTACACCGACCGCGGCGGCCACGTAGCACTGCGCGCCTTCCCCGACGCCGACCACATCACCGTCGAGGTCCGCGACACCGGCTGCGGCATCGCCCCCGCCGACCTGCCCTTCGTCTTCCAGCGCTTCTGGCGCGCCGACCCCGCCCGCGACCGCGCCACCGGCGGCAGCGGCCTCGGCCTGACCATCGCCCGCCAGATCGTCCGCGACCACACCGGCGACCTCACCGTCGAGAGCACCCTCGGCGAGGGCTCGACCTTCCGCTTCACCCTCCCGACCACGAAATGACCCGCTTCGTCGCCTACTTGAGCGTCAGCGTCAGCACGATCACCGCGGCCTACGACTCGTCTGGGCCTCACCAGCACTGCCCGGCGCGGTCCACGACCTCACCGCCCCGCGCGTGCACGGCCTGATCGACGCGCTCACCGCCCACGGCGTGACAGTGCTGGCCGAGCCACCCCCGAACCTCGATCCCGGTCCGACTGAGGTCAGATCCTGGCCGCCCTGGACAGGCCCGTGAAGCCGGCCCTACCGTCGGCTGAGCACCTCTCGGTGGAACCGCTCCACGAGCGCCCGCGCCTCGTCCGCCCGCCCGGCCGGCACGACGAGGTCGGCCATCTGCTCGCGAATCCAGTAGGCCCACGGCGGCCGCGCCAACCGGGTGGCGGTGAACACGATCCGCATCGGCGCCGTGCCCAACAGCTCCACGCCGGTCAGCGCCCCGGCGGGCGCAAACGCCGCATACGTGCCCGGGCGCCGCAGCACCCCGAGCCGCCCGACCAGCACCTCTCCCGCGCGGGCGCGCCGCGCCGCCGGCCCGCCGGCGCCGAGCCACAGCACCAGCCACGTGGCGGCGCCGACGAGCACCAGGAGGCCCGTGAAGCCGACCGCGAACAGCGTGGACACCTCGGTCACTAGCGCGACCACGACGGCCACGCCGCCGGCGACACCGAGCGCGACGAAGGTGGGCCGGTTGAGCCGCTGCTGGCGGGCGCGCTCGGCCGCGACGGCGGACGCCCACTGCGCCTCGTCGTAGCTCCACCTGGCCCAGCCGCGGCCGGCCTCCAGCTCGGCCAGCTCCTCGACGTACCGCTGCGGCCCCATCACCCGCAGCACCACGAACGCCCCCATCCCCCAGACGACGAGCATGGCCGCCGCGACGGGCAGCAGGCTGGCGGCCGGTCCCGCCCCGGTGAGCAGCCAGAAGACCGCGGCGACCACCGGCGCGACCGCGTAGATCAGGAGCAGCTGCACCCGTACGTGCTCAACCGCGAGGAGTCTCTTCACGGCCGCCGAGAATAAGCATGTTCACACGCGCCCCGCCGCCTCGGACGACAACTCGACACTAATACGGATACGCTGCCGATCGGCAGGTCCAACCGGTCCGTCGACCTGGATGTAGCAGTCGACCAAGATCCGATGCCCCGACCGGGAGCCTCTCTGTGCTGTCGTACCCAGCCACGATCCCGCTGTCCAGCCGCACCATCAACGACCTCGCAGGCCGCATCCGCCAGCACCGCAACCAGCATCGATCTCGATGGCGGCGCCTCGACCCGGGCCGCGATCACTATGCGGTCACGTTCACCGCCCGTCAGCGCGGTTGGGCCACCGGCTGGACCGTGCGGCAGGCAGAATGTGGTCATGGTGGTGCTCGTCGACGACGACGTCGCGATCGCCTACGGGCAGATGTACGTCGACAGCCGGGCCGCGGCGGACCGGGACGGCGATCCCTGGCCGTTCGTGGGGCAGCGCAACGGGCTGTGCGGCGCGGCCGAGCCGGGCTATCTGTTCCTGAGGACCGCGACGCACACGGGGCGCGTGCCGCTCACCGTCGAACGTCATGACGAGGATCCACCGCTCGCCGCGTTCTGGGAGGACGTCGTGGAGGTGTCGTTCCGGCCCGCCACCGCCGAGACGTGGTTGCTGCAGTGGGACAGCTCGCGAAGCTGGCGGCTGGACCTCGAGCAGCGCGACTACCGGGTCCGCTACTACGCATACGGCTGGGACTTCGCCGAGGGCGACGACGACGAGGACTCCGAGGAGCAGTACCTGCTGCAGTTCTGGCCGGCGCCGCCCGCCGAGGACCGGCTGGTCCGGCAGGAGAGCCGCGGGGGCGAGCACCTCGCCGCCCGCTACTAGGCCCGGACCGGTCCTGCTCCTCCTCGAGCGGGAGCGAACAGGACCGGACGGTCGGATGGGCCGGGGTCAGGGGGAGCAGGCGGACTCGACGCGGCGGACGGCGTCGGCGTAGTCGGGGACGGTGGACATCGCCGCGGCCAGGCGCAGGTAGGGCAGGGCCTCGCGGGGCTTGTTCTGCCGCTCCAGGGTGCGGCCCAGCAGGTGGTGGGCGTAGTGGTCGGTCGGGTCGCGGTCGACCAGGGCGCGCAGGTGCGTCTCGGCGCGGTGCAGCTGGGCCGAGGCGAAGTAGGCGCGGGCCAGCCACAGCCGGACCTCGGCGTTGCCCGGCTCCTGGTCCAGGACGGTGGTGAGGATCTTCGCGGCTTCGATCGGGTCGCCGGCGTCGAAGTAGAGGACTCCCCTGCGGTACTCGGTCATGACGTCGTCCATGGCAGGGATCAACTGCGCGAGGGCCCGGCGCATTCCTCAGTGGGTCTTCAGCCACCCGATCAGGTCGTCGAGGACGCGGTCCTGCTCGGGCTCGTTGAAGACCTCGTGGTGCAGGTCGTCGTAGATGTGCAGGGTGAGGTCCCGGGAGCCGGCCCGGTCCGCGATGAGGCGGCTGCCGGCCGGGTCGACGAGCTTGTCCGAGGCGCCGTGCAGAACCAGGGTCGGCAGGGTGAGCGACGGCAGGCGGCGCTGGAACACGGCCATCTGGGTGAGCATGGCGCCGCCGATGCCCGCGGGGACCTTGCCGTGGTAGACGAGCGGGTCGGCGTCGTAGGCGGCCACGACCGCCGGGTCCTTCGAGATGTACGCGGAGTTCAGTGCCTGGACGGGGGTCGCCGGCGCGATCCGGCCGAGGACCTTCGCGACGGCGATCGCCGGCTTGCCGATCCCGGAGCCGGGGACGACGGGCGTGCCGGACAGGGCGAGCGCGCGCAGCGACGCCTGGTGGTCCAGGGCGTAGGCGAGCGCGATCATGGCGCCCATGCTGTGCCCGATGAGGAACGGCGCCTGGCCGGGGTGACGGGCGGCGACCTCGCCGAAGAGCAGGTGCAGGTCGGCGGTGTACTCGTCGATGCTGCGCAGGTACATCCGCTTCCCGCCGGAGCGGCCGTGGCCGCGGTGGTCTGGCGCGTAGACGGCCAGGCCGAGCTCGCCGAGGCGGGCCACGACGTGGTCATACCGCCGGGCGTGCTCCCCCATGCCGTGGGAGAGCACGACGACCCCCTCGACGTTCGATGGCGTCCAGGCGTCGTAGACGATGCGGACCCCGCCGCCTCCGGTGAGGCTGTGCTCCTCGCGCTGCATTGCTGCATCGTCCGCCGGGCAAAGCCCTGAAGCAAGGGCGAACGCAACCCGCGAGTAACAAAGTCCCTGCGCCGCCCGCAAGAAACGGCGCAGGGACGATCAGGCGGCGGCGCGCTCGGCGGCGCTGCGCTCCACGCAGAACTCGTTGCCCTCTGGGTCGGCCAGGGTGACCCAGCCGGTGCCGTCGTCCTTGCGGAAGTCGGCGACCAGCGTGGCGCCCAGGCCGAGGATGCGCTGGACCTCCTCGTCCCTGGAGGCGTCGGTGGGCTGCAGGTCGAGGTGGATGCGGTTCTTGCCGGTCTTGCCCTCCGGCACCTGGATGAACAGCATCCCCGTCGAGCCGTCCGGGGCGTTCAGCGCCGCCTCGGTGTGCTCCGGCAGGTTCGGGTCGTCGGGGTCCTCGCGGAACCCTGTGACGGCGGCCCAGAACAGGGACAGGTCGTAGCACTTGGCGCAGTCGACGGTGATGTGCCTGATTCGTACGGTCATGCACCCACCTCACCAGTTCCGTAAACGGAACGCACCCGTATTTCAGAACCCTCTCGCGAGGCGATGGTACGCCTGGTTCCAGCGCACCTCCTTGGCGAACTGCCGGACCGTCGTGTCCGCGTCGATGACGAGCAGCTCCGTGCCGGTCATGTCCGCCAGGTCCGCCAGCTCCTCGGTGCCGACGGCGAACGACAGCACCGTGTGGTGCGGGCCGCCGGCCGTCAGCCAGGACTCCGCCGACGTCGACAGGTCCGGCCGCGGCTTCCAGACCGCCCGCGCCACGGGCAGCCTGGGCAGCGGCGCGGTCGGCGTGACCACGTCGATCTCGTTGGCGACGAGCCGGAAGCGCTCGCCGAGGTCGGCCAGGCCGAGCACGACGGCGGGGCCGGGCGTGGCGTCGAAGACGAGCCGCACCGGGTCCTCGCGGCCGCCGATGCCGAGCGGGTGGATCTCGCACGACGGCGTGTCGAAGGCGATGCTGGGGCACACCTCGAGCATGTGCGCGCCGAGGATGACCTCGTTGCCGGGCGTGAGGTCGTACGTGTAGTCCTCCATGAACGAGGTGCCGCCACCGGGAGCCATCGCCTTCAGGGTGCGCACGAGGACCGAGGTCTTCCAGTCGCCCTCGCCGCCGAAGCCGTAGCCGTCGGCCATCAGCCGCTGCACCGCGAGGCCCGGCAGCTGGCGCAGCCCGCCGAGGTCCTCGAAGTTGGTGGTGAAGGCCTTGAAGCCGCCGGCGGTGAGGAACGCGCGCAGGCCGAGCTCGATGCGGGCCGCGTAGCGCAGCGACTCGGCCCGGTCCTCCTTCAGGGCGGCGGACACCCGGTAGGTGTCGTGGTACTCCTTGACCAGGTTGTCCACGTCCGCGTCGGATGTCGCGTCCACCGAGGAAACGAGGTCGTTCACGCCGTACGTGTTGACGGAGACCCCGAAGCGCAGCTGCGCCTCGACCTTGTCGCCCTCGGTGACGGCGACGTCGCGCATGTTGTCGCCGAAGCGGGCCAGCTTCAGCGACCGCATCTCCGTGAAGCCGGCGGCCGCGCGGGCCCACGCGCCGATGCGGGCGGTGACCCGCGGGTCGGTGACGTGCCCGGCGACGGTCTTGCGGGCCACGCCGAGCCGGGACTGGATGTAGCCGAACTCGCGGTCGCCGTGAGCGGCCTGGTTCAGGTTCATGAAGTCCATGTCGATCTCGGCCCACGGCAGCGCCACGTTGGCCTGCGTGTGCAGGTGCAGCAGCGGGGTACGCAGCGCGTCGAGCCCGGAGATCCACATCTTGGCCGGCGAGAACGTGTGCATCCACGCGACCACGCCGACGACCGACGAGCCAGCGTTGGCCGCTGCGTTAGCTTCAAGGCAGATCCGCAGGATGTCGCCGGCGCTGGTGAGCACCGGCTTCCACACCACGCGCACCGCGATGTCCGGCGACTCGTCCAGCGTCGCGGCGATCTGCCTCGACTGGGCCGCGACCTGGTCGAGCGTCTCGGGGCCGTAGAGCCCCTGGCTGCCGGTCAGGAACCAGACCTCGTGCGTCATGTTGTGCTCCTCTGCCCGCCCTGCGGCTGGCCGTAGACGTTCTGGTAGCGGTCGTGCAGCGAGGCGACGGCCTGATCCGGCAGCCGCTCGACGGCGCCCAACTGCCGGGCGAAGTGCATGGTCCTGGCGACGTCCTCACACATGACCGCCGCCTTCACGGCGGCCTTCGCGGTGGCGCCGATGGTGAAGGGGCCGTGCTGCAGCATCAGCACCGCCGGTGACGGGTGCCCGGTGAGCGTCTCGACGATGCCGCGGCCGATCGCGTCGGAGCCGATCAGCGCGAACGGCCCGACCGGGATGTCGCCGCCGAACTCGTCGGCCATCGCGGTGATCGAGCACGGGATCGGCTCGCCGCGGGCGGCCCACGCCGTCGCGTACGGGCTGTGCGTGTGCACGACCCCGCCGACGTGCGGCATGTGCCGGTACACGTACGCGTGCGCCGCGGTGTCCGACGACGGGGCGCGGTCCCCCTCGACGAGCTTGCCGTCGAGGTCGCAGACCACCATGGCCTCGGGGGTCAGGTCGTCGTAGGAGACCCCCGACGGCTTGATCACCAGCAGGTCCGAGCCCGGGACGCGGGCGGACACGTTGCCCGACGTCCAGGTGACCAGGCCCCAGCGGATCAGCTCGGCGTGCAGGTCGCAGACTTCCCGCCGGAGCTTCGAGATCACTGGGCCACCTCCTCGCGCAGCGCGCGGAGGCGGTGCAGGACCTCGTTGCCGCCGGGGCGGCCGAAGTAGTCATGCAGCTGCCGGTATTCGGCGTAGAGTCGGTCGTAGACGTCGGCGGCGGCGTCGTCGGGCGTGTAGACGGCCCGCTTCACCTTGCCCATCGCCGCCGCGGCGGCCCGCACGTCCGGGTATTCGCCGGCGGCGACCGCGGCGTGGATCGCCGAGCCCAGCGCCGGCCCCTGCTCGGAGTCGATGACGCTGATCGGGCGGCGCAGCACGTCGCTGTAGAGCTGCATGAGGAACGTGTTCTTGAGCAGCCCGCCGGCGGCGATGAACTCGGTCACCGGCACGCCGGCGGTCTCGAGGGTCTCGACGATGGTGCGGGTGCCGTAGGCGGTCGCCTCGATCAGCGCCCGGTAGACGTCCTCGGGGCGGGTGGCGAGGGTCTGCCCGACGATGACGCCCGACAGGTGGTGGTCGACGAGCACGGAGCGGTTGCCGTTGTGCCAGTCCAGCGCGACCAGGCCGTGCTGTCCGGGGCGCTGCGCGGCGGCCGCGGCCGTGAGCTGGTCGTGGTCCGCGGACGCGAACCCGGCGAACCAGCCGAAGATGTCGCCGACGCCGGACTGTCCGGCCTCGTAGCCGTACAGGCCGGGGATGATGCCGTCGGCGACGACCCCGCACATGCCGGGCACGTCGGCCAGGGTCGCGCCGCTCATCACGTGGCACGTGGAGGTGCCCATGATGGCGACGAGCTGCCCGGCGTCGACGGCCTGCGCGGCCGGGGCGGTCACGTGCGCGTCGACGTTGCCGACGGCAACTGCGATCCCCTCCGGCAGCCCGGTCCATGCGGCGGCCTCGGCCGTCAGCCGGCCGGCGAGCCCGCCGAGCGGCGACAGCGGCCCGTCGGTCTTGTCGAGGAACGCGCCGAAGCCGGTGTGCAGCGCCTCGAAGTAGTCCCGGGGCGGGTAGCCGCCGTCCTGGTGGGCGCCCTTGTAGCCGGCGGTGCACGCGTTGCGGGTCTCGACCCCGGCCAGCTGCCACACGATCCAGTCGGCGGCCTCGATGAAGCGCTCGGCCCGGGCGAAGACGTCGGGGTCCTCCTCCAGGACCTGCAGCGCCTTCGCCAGCTGCCATTCGGAGGAGAGCTTCCCGCCGTACCGCGGCAGCCACGCCTCGCCACGCGATGCGGCGAGCGCGTTGATCTGGTCGGCCTGCCGCTGTGCGGCGTGGTGCTTCCACAGCTTCGGGTAGGCGTGCGGCCGGTCCGGCAGGACGTCGCTCAGCGGCGTGCCGTCGGCGAGCACCGGCAGGAACGTGCACGCCGTGAAGTCGGTCGCGATGCCGACCACCTGCGTGGCGTCGATCCCGGTGAGCGCGGCCGGGACGGCGTGCCGCAGCACGTCGACCCAGTCGGACGGCATCTGCAGCGCCCAGTGCGGGGGCAGCGCCTCGCCGGTCGCCGGGAGGGTCCGCTCGACCGCGCCGTGCCGGTACTCGTGGACGGCGGTGCCCACCTCCGCCCCGTCGGCCACGCGGACCACGACGGCGCGGCCGGACAGGGTCCCGAAGTCGACCCCGACTACATATCTCGTCATTGTGATCTCCGCGCCACGGCCCGCTGCAGCACGATGAACGCGAACAGCAGCGCACCGATGACGATCTTGGTCCACCACGAGCTGAGGGTGCCCTCGAACGTGATGATGGTCTGGATGAGGCCGAGCACGAGGACCCCGAGCACGGTGCCGAACAGGAAGCCGGATCCGCCGGTGAGGACGGTCCCGCCGATGACCACGGCCGCGATGGCGTCGAGCTCCATGCCGAGGGCGTGCAGGCCGTAACCGGAGGACGTATAGAAGGTCAGCAGCACGCCGCCGAGGGCGGAGCAGACGCCGCTGATCGTGTAGACGGCGATCTTCGTGCGCCCGACGGGCAGGCCCATGAGGAGCGCCGACTGCTGGTTGCCGCCGATGGCGTAGATGTTGCGGCCGATCCTGGTGTACGCCAGGACGTACGCGCCGACGAGCACCACGACGAGCGAGATGACGACGCTCCACGAGATGTGGAACCCGCCGAAGCGGATCTTGTAGTCGGCCAGCTCGGTCCACAGCGCGTTGTCGATGCGGATCGCCTCGGTGCTGATGACGTAGCACAGGCCGCGGGCCAGGAACATGCCGGCGAGCGTGGCGATGAAGGGCTGGATGTCGAAGAAGTGGATGATGCAGCCCATCGCGAGGCCGATCAGGGCGCCGACGAGCAGCACCACGGGCAGCACCGCGATCGGTGACCAGCCGGCCCGCACCAGCGACGCGAAGATCATCGTGGTGAGCGCGACGACCGCGCCGACCGACAGGTCGATGCCGCCGGTCAGGATCACGAACGTCATGCCGACGCCGACGACGAGCAGGAAGCCGTTGTCGATGAAGACGTTCAGGACGATCTGGGTGTCGTCGAAGCCGGTGTACCGCACGACGCCCGCGCCGTACATGAGACACAGCAGCGCCAACGTGGCCAGGACCGGGATGTGCCGCTGCTGCGGCCTGCGGATGACCCGCTTCTGCAACGACTCGAACGTCGTCATGCCGCCGCCTCCGCTGCGCTCCGGCGCCGGCTGGCACCCTGCAATGCCGATTCGCGGCCCGAGCCGCTTCGCTGGCCGCTCATGCCGTGACCTCCACCTTCTGCGGCGCCTTCGGGGCGGGCGCGGACGGCCGGCGGCGCTGGAACTTCTCGCGGAACTTCGGCGCCTGGGCGAGGCACAGGACGACCACGACGACCGCCTTGAACAGCAGCGTCACCTCGGGCGGGATGCCGACGGTGTAGATCGTGATGTCGAGGGTCTTGATGATGACCGCGCCGAGGATGGTGCCGGCGATCGAGAACCGGCCGCCGGACAGCGAGGTGCCGCCGATGACCACGGCGAGGATCGCGTCGAGCTCGATGAGCAGGCCGGCGTTGTTGCCGTCGGCGCTGGACACGTTGGAGCTGATCATCAGCCCGGCGACGCCGGCGCAGAGCCCGGCGAACACGTAGACGATGAGGATCAGCCAGCGCGACTTGATGCCGGCCAGCCGGGACGCCTCGGCGTTGCCGCCGACGGACTCCAGCAGCAGCCCGAGCGCCGAGCGGCGCACGATCAGGCCGGCGATGACCGCGACGCCGACGGCGATGATGACGCTGAGCGGTAGGCCCAGCCAGTAGCCCGCGCCGATCATCTTGTACGGGCCGCTGTTGATCGTGATGATCTGCCCGTCGGTGATGAGCTGGGCGAGGCCGCGGCCGGCGACCATGAGGATCAGCGTGGCGATGATCGGCTGGATGCCGACCGTGGCGACGAGGAACCCGTTCCAGACGCCGAGCACCAGCGACAGCACCAGCGCGAGCCCGACGGCGGCCAGGACACCGCCGACGCTGTTCTGGTCGTCCAGCTCGCTGATGCGCAGGCAGGCGAGCGCGCCGGCGATCGCGACGACGGCGCCGACCGACAGGTCGATGCCGCCCGTGGCGATGACCAGCGTCATGCCCAGCGCCACGAGCCCCAGCGGCGCGCTGGCCCGCAGGATGTCGATGATGCTGCCGTACAGGTGACCGTCGCGGAGCTCGATCTTGAAGAACCCGCCGGAGAAGAACACGTTCGTGACGAGCAGCAGCACGAGGATCGCCGCCGGCCAGAACAGCCTGTGCTTGGTGATCGCCGCCATCAGGTGCCGCTCGCAATCGTCTCGGTGAGGCGGTCGAGGTCGACCGCGTCGGTGTTCTCCAGCTGGGTGACCAGCCTCCGGTCGCGCAGGACGCCGATGCGGTGGCTGAGGCGCAGCACCTCCTCCAACTCGGCGGAGATGAACAGCACGGCCATGCCTCCGTCGGAGAGCTCGACGACCAGCCGCTGGATCTCGGTCTTGGCGCCGATGTCGATGCCGCGGGTCGGCTCGTCGAGGATCAGCAGCCGCGGCTCGGTGATGAGCCACCGCGCCAGGAGGACCTTCTGCTGGTTGCCGCCGCTGAGGTTGCGGACCGGCAGCTCGGGGTCCTTCGGGTTGATGTTCAGCGCGTCGATGTACTTCTGGACCAGTTCGTCCTGCCGCCGGCGGGGCAGCGGGCGGGTCCAGCCGCGGGCCGCCTGCAGGGCGAGGATGATGTTCTCGCGGACCGACAGCTCCTCGACCAGGCCTTCGGTCTTGCGGTTCTCGGAGCAGTACGCGATGTCGTGGTCCATGGCGGTGCGCGGGCCGTGCAGGTTGACCGGCTTGCCGTCGATCTCGAGGCGGCCGCTGTCGGCCTTGTCGGCGCCGAAGAACAGCCGGGCGAGCTCGGTGCGGCCGGAGCCCAGCAGCCCGGCGAGGCCGACGACCTCGCCCTTGTGGATGGTGAGACTGAACGGCTCGACGGCGCCGGACCGGCCGAGCTCGTGCGCCCGGGCGACGGCCTCGACGCCCGAGAACGAGCGCTTGCCGGCGTCCTCGAGCCGCTCCAGCAGCGCCAGCTCCTTGCCGATCATGAGGCTGACGAGCTGGACCTGGCTGATGTCGGCGACGAGGTGCTCGCCGACCAGCCGGCCGTTGCGCAGGATCGTCATCCGGTCGCAGATCTCGTAGATCTGGTCGAGGAAGTGCGACACGAACACGATCGCGATGCCCTGCGCCTTGAGCTGCCGCATGATGCGGAACAGCTGAGCGACCTCGCCGGCGTCGAGGCTGGAGGTCGGCTCGTCGAGGACGAGTACCTTCGCGTCGACGTCGATGGCGCGGGCGATCGCGACCAGTTGCTGCACGGCGAGGGAGTAGGTCGACAGCTGTGCGGTGACGTCGAGGTCGAGCTCCATGCGCTGGAGCAGCTCGGTCGCGCGGCGCCGCATGACGCCCCACTGGATCCGGCCGAACTTCGTCGGCTCGCGCCCGATGAAGATGTTCTCCGCGACCGAGAGGTTCGCGCAGAGGTTGACCTCTTGGTACACGGTGCTGATGCCGGCCTCGGTGGCCTGGTGCGGGCCGGCGAACCGGACCGGGCGGCCCTCGAGGGTGATCTCACCCTCGTCGATGTCGTAGACGCCGGTCAGCACCTTGATGAGCGTCGACTTCCCGGCGCCGTTCTCACCCATGAGGGCGTGGATCTCCCCTTGGTACAGGCGGAAATCCACACCCTCGAGGGCCTTGACGCCGGGGAACTGCTTGCTGATGCCGCTCATGCTCAGCATTGCGGTCCCCATGGTTGCGCCTCTCAGTACTTGCGGTTCGGCAGCGCGGCCTTCGCCTGCTCCGGGGTGAACGTGGTCTCCTCGGTCAGCACCCGCTGCGGGATGGTCTCACCGGCGACGACCTTCTTGGCCAGGTCCATGAGCTGGGGGCCGAGCAGCGGCGAGCACTCCACGATGTAGTTGATCTTGCCCTCGGACAGGGCCGTCATGCCGTCCTTGACCGCGTCGACGGTGATGATCTTGATGTCGACACCGGGCTTCTTGCCAGCCGCGACGATCGCCTCGATGGCTCCCAGGCCCATGTCGTCGTTGTGCGCGTACAGCACGTCGATCTTCGGGTTGGCCTTCAGGAAGGCCTCCATGACCTCCTTGCCCTTGGCGCGGGTGAAGTCACCGGTCTGCGAGGCGATGACCTTGAACTTCGGGTCGGCCTTGATGACGTCGGCGAAGCCGGACTTGCGGTCGTTGGCCGGCGCGGAGCCGGTCGTGCCCTGCAGCTCGACGATGTTCACCGTGTCGGTCTTGCCCTGGTACTCCTTGACCAGCCACTCGCCGGCCTTCTTGCCCTCCAGGACGAAGTCGGAGCCGATGAACGTCTTGTAGAGCGAGGTGTCCTTCGAGTCGACCGCGCGGTCGGTCAGGATCACCGGGATCTTGGCGTCCTTGGCCTCCTTGAGCACGGTGTCCCAGCCCGACTCGACGACCGGCGAGAAGGCGATGATGTCCACCTTCTGCGCGATGTAGCTGCGGATCGCCTTGATCTGGTTCTCCTGCTTCTGCTGCGCGTCGGAGAACTTCAGGTCGATACCGGCGGCGGTGGCGGCCTCCTGGATCGACTTGGTGTTCGCCGTCCGCCAGCCGGACTCGGCACCGACCTGGGCGAAGCCCATCGTGATCTTGCCGTCGTCCTTCTTCGTGCCGCTGCCGGCGTCGCCTTCCTTCTCGCCGCCGCACGCGCTGAGCGCGCCTACGACCAGCAGACCGCCGAGCACGGCCGCGGACCACTTCTTCAGCACTACGCCTCTCCTCACGGGGTGTCTTGCGCCAGAGCTAGTGAACGTTCACATTCAAGGGCGGGCCGCCCCACCGCCGGGGTGTGTGGCAGTGGGGGTACCTCGCTCCGGCCTGGATTACATTGGCCGTCGCGCTTGTATGTCGAGAGTGTTAGCGTTCTCATCCCCGACGTCAAGTCCGTGACGTCGATTCGTGACCGGAGGTGCTCGTTGGCCCATCCCGCGCGCTCCGGGCGGGACCGCGCAGCCTCCGCTCGCGCCGCCTCCACCGCCCCCGCTTCCACCGAACGTGCTCCCACTCCTACGGAACGTAGCGCTTCCGCCGCTCGCGGCGGTCCAGGTTCGACGGACCGTGACGCACGGGCCGCTTCGCGTGATGTTCCGGCTCGCGGCCAGATGTCCCTGGGCAACCTGACGCAGTCCTCGGACATCGAAGGCCGTGCGCCGGGACAAACCGGACCCATGCCCGCCGGTCGCCCGCCGGGCGGCGATGGGATTTTCACGGCGGTGCCGGTCCGGCGACCCGGGTTCCCCTCCCCCACCGGGCCCGACCGCAGCCGGCGGGGGCCGGTCGCGCACACCGGCGGCGCGGCGCCCGACGCGGTGCCGGCGCCGCCGCCGCGCAAGGTCGGGATGCGCGACGTGGCGCGGCTCGCGGGGGTGTCGCACCAGACCGTGTCGCGGGTGCTCAACGACCTGCCGAACGTCAGCGACGGCACCCGCAGCCGGGTCCTGGACGCCGTGCGCATCCTCAACTACCGGCGCAACCTCGCGGCGCGGACGCTCGTGACGAGCAGGTCGCGCACGATCGGGCTGATCGGCTTCGAGACCACCCTCGCCGGGCCCGCGTCGATGATCTACGGGATCGAGAAGGCCGCCCGGGAGGCCGGCTACTACGTCAGCATCGCCACCGTCCGGTCGCTGGACCGGCACGCCGTCCTCGACGCCGTCGAGCAGCTGTGCGCCCAGGCGGTCGAGGGGATCATCGCGATCGCCCCGAAGAACTCCGTCGCCGACGCCCTCGCGCAGGCGCCGCCGGGCACGCCGGCCGTCGGGGTGGGCGGCGCCGACGACGGCGCCGTGCCGATGCTGCGGGTCGACAACGTCCGCGGCGCGTGCCTGGCGACCCGGCACCTGCTCGATCTGGGCCACCGCACCGTCCACCACGTCCCGGGCCCCGCCGACTGGCCGGAGGGCCGGGACCGGATCGACGGCTGGCGGCAGACGCTGCACGCCGCCGGGGCGCCCGTGCCGCCGGTCGCGGCCGGCGACTGGTCGGCCCGGTCCGGCTACCTGCGCGGGCAGCTGCTCGCCGCCGACCCCGCCGTCACCGCCGTCTTCTGCGGCAACGACCACATCGCCCTGGGCGTGCTGCGCGCGTTTCACGAGGCGGGCCGCACGGTCCCCGACGACGTGAGCATCGTGGGCTTCGACGACATGCCCGAGTCGGGCTATTTCCTGCCCCCGCTCACCACCGTCCACCAGGACTTCGCCGAGCTCGGGCGGCGCAGCGTCGACCTGCTCGTCGCGCGCCTCGACGGCACGGCACTGCCCACGACCCCCGTGCACCTGACCCCGTCGCTGGTCGTCCGCGCCAGCGCCGCCCGCACCGCCGGCGCCTAGGAACCCCGCGTGCCGCCACCCGCGCCACCCGCGCCGCCCGCGCCGCCCGCGCCGCCCGCGCCGCCCGCGCCGTCGGTGCCGTCGGTGCCGTCGGTGCCTAGGAACCTCGCGTGCAGCGGACCGAGGGGGGCGGGAAGCCGTTGAACGAGGAGGCGTAGACGCTGGTGTACGCGCCGGCGTTGCCGATGTACACCTCGTCGCCGGCCCGCAACCCGGCGGAGAGTTCCACGTCGAACAGGATGGTGTCCTGGCTGTCGCAGGTCGGGCCGGTGAGATGGCAGCGCTCGCGGGCCCCGGCGCGGCGCGAGTCGGTGACCGGGAAGCGCAGCTCGTTGCCCGTCTCGAGGCTCTCCATCAGCCCGTTGAACGCGCCGACGTCGAGATGGACCCAGCGCCGGCCGTGGCGTAGCGCGGTGCCGATGACCGAGGCCCGCAACGTGCCCGCCGCGGCGACGACGGCCCGGCCCGGCTCGATCACGACCGGGACGTCGTAGGGCAGCCCGGCCAGGCCCGTGCTGATCGCCGCCGCGTAGTCCGGCAACGGCGGCACCGGGCCGGCGTAGCGGGCCGGGAAGCCGCCGCCGACGTCCACCATCTCCAGCATCACCTGCTCGGCGGCGAGCTTGTCCATGACCTGTGCGACGGCCCGCAGCGGCGCCCGCCACGCCTGCGGGAGCAGCATCTGCGAGCCGACGTGGAAGGCGACGCCGAAGGGGCGCAGGCCCCGGTCGCGGGCGCCGAGCAGCAGGGCGGTGGCGGTGGCGACGTCGACGCCGAACTTGCCCTCGCTGGGCACGCCGCTGCGGATCTGGTGCGCGGCGAGCCGGACGAACACGGCCGCGCCGGGTGCGGCGGCGGCGAGCTTGTCCAGCTCCTCCTCGGAGTCGAACGCGAAGCGCCACAGGCCTCTCGCGTGTGCGCGGGCGATGTGGGCGACGGGCTTGACCGGGTTGCTGTACAGCACGCCGGCCGGGTCGACGCCGACGGTGGTCAGCAGGTCGAGCTCCGGCGCGGACGCGACCTCGAAGCGGCAGCCGAGGCCGTGCAGCTCCGCGAGGACCTCCGGGTGCGGGTTGCACTTCATGGCGTAGTGCACCGTCATGCCCGGCAGTCCCGCGGTCACGGCACGGTACCCGGCCGCCACGTTGTCCAGGTCGATCAGCAGCTCGGGCGTGTTCACGCGCTCGGCGGGCGCCACATCGGCCAGACCGGCGGGCCGTCCGGCAGCAGGATCGGCGGGCGGCTCTCGTAGCCGTGGCGCAGGTACAGCGCCCGGTTGCGCGGGTCGTTGGCCTCCAGGTAGGCGGGGATGCCGGCCCGGTCGAGCCGGCGGTGGTGCCGGGCGAGCAGCGAGCTGCCGATGCCGAGGTTCTGCCGCTCCGGCCGCACGGCTAAGAACGCCAGGTAGTGGTGCGGGACGATCGGGTGCTCCTCCTCCAGCATCGCGTCGAGCTGGCAGGCCCGGTCGAACGCGGGGCCGGCCGCCTCCTTGAGCCGCCGGTCGTAGTCGACCGGGGGCGGGATCGCGTGCGTCAGCGGGAACCACAGCGCGACGCCGGAAGGCCTGCCGTCGAACGGGTCGACGGTGGCGTACACCTCGCCGTGCCGCACCGCGTGCTCGGCGAAGATCGAGAAGTACTCGGGGCTGTGCTCGCGCCGGTCGTCGGCGTCCGGCGCCATCCACCGGGCGACCAGGCCGTCGCTCATGGCGGCGACGAGGACCTCGGTGATGGCGTCGGTGTCGACCGGTTCGATGTCGCGGACGACGACATCCTGTATGGCATGCGTCATGACCGTCCTCTTTCGATGTCCACGGTGGAGCCGGTGGTGGGAGCTGCGAGAGGTGGGAGCTGCGAGCGGTGGGAGCTGCGAGCGGTGGGAGCTATGAGTGGCGGACGACGTCGGCGGTGCGCGGCAGCGCGTGCGAGACGGGCAGCCCGGCGCCCTCCGGGATGACCCGCTGCTCGGCGCCGCGGCCGATGCCGGCGTAGGCGTCCGGCCGGGCGGCACGCATGACCAGCGCCCAGATGATGCCGACGATCGCGAAGACGACGTAGGCGGCGGAGAAGACCCAGTTGAAGACCGAGTCGTTGTTGACCTGCAGCAGGTCGCCCAGCCCGATGACGGTCGCCGCGAGCACCGCGCTGAGCAGCAGGAACGCCAGCAGCGGCGCGAGCTGCGCCCGCCAGAAGTTCTCCCGCCGGCGGTGCCTGAGGAAGAACGCGATGACCGCGGCGGACGCGCCCCACATGAGCATCAGCACGCCGAGACCGCCGACGACGGTGCCCCAGGCGAACAGGTGGATCAGCGGGTCGATGCCGGTCACCTGGAACACGATCAGCACCCCGAGCGCGAGCAGGCTCTGCGTGATCGACCCCAGCAGCGGCGCGCCGGTGCGCGGGTGCGCCACCCCCCACAGCCGGGGCAGCACCCGCTCCCGCCCCAGGGCGAACTGGTAGCGGGCGACCGCGGCGTGAAACGCCAGGGCCGCGGCGAAGACGCTGGTCAGGAACAGCACGTACCCGACGTTGATCAGCGCCTCGGGCACGTACGGCGAGACGAGCGCGAAGACCAGGTCGGTCTCCTGGTCCTTGGCCGCCTGCACGATGTTGCCGAAGCCGGTGTTCACCGACATCGCCCACGCCGAGACGCCGCACAGCAGGCCCGGCAGCAGGACCGCCCAGTGGGTGGCCCGGGCGATCGTGCGCTTGGGGTCCTTGGCCTCCTCGGACAGCACGACGGTCGCCTCGAAGCCGACGAAGCCGGCGATCGCGAGCACCAGCATCGCCGCGACCTCGGGCGTCAGCAGCTGCGCCGGGTCGAGCGCCTCGGTGCTCACCCTGCCGCCGGCCGGGTGGGCGACCATGATCGCGTCGTAGATGAGCACGATGGTGATCTCGGCGGTGAGCAGCACGGCGAGGACCTTGCCGCTGAGGTCGACCCACAGCACGCCGAGCACGGCGATGAGGAACCAGCCGACCAGCGAGCAGACGAACCAGCTGGTGTGGATCCCGCTGGCCTCCAGCACGCCCTTCGCCACGACGCCGAGCAGGCCGAACAGGCCGATCTGCATCGCCGCGTAGGCCGGCAGCGCGATGAACGCCGCCGCCACGCCGGTGACCCGGCCCAGCCCGTGGCTGATGTAGGAGTAGAACGCGCCGGAGTTGACGATGTGCCGGCTCATCGCCACGAACCCGACCGTGAACAGCGACAGGATCAGCGCCGCGACGAAGTACACCAGCGGCACGGCGATGTTGCCGACCACGGCGTAGATCGTCGAGATGGCGCCGAGGATCACGGTCAGCGGCGCCGCCCCCGCGACGCCGAAGAACACGATGGACGGCACGCCGAGACGGTTGCTGGCCAGACCCCGGGTCACGATGTCGGGCCCGCTCGGTGCGAAACGCGCCATGTTCGGTCTCCTCACGCGGTCGGCCGTGCTGGTGCGCAGCTTCCCGCGGTGATAGTGGTGTCGGCCCACCGTGCGCGTCACCGGCGGCCGACAGCGAGCGCGGAGCCCACCGCCGCCTCTGTGTACTGGACGAGCTGGACCAGGTCGTCCGGCAGGGACGCCATGATCGCGGGCAGCTGCCGCATGCACTCGCGCTGCTCCTGGACGCCGGCGAAGACGTGCCTGGTCAGCCCGGTCGCGACGACCAGCGCGATGAGCGACCGGTCGTGCAGCCCCATGGACCGACGGTGCGCGAGCGCCTCGGACAGCCGGATCGACTCCCACGCGGCGGTGTTGCGCTGCTCGGCGGTCTGCGGCAGGTACAGCGTCTGCGACGCGCTGAGCAGCTTGCGCCGGGTGACCGGCTCGACCACGCCGGCGCGCAGCAGCCGCTCGCCGACCTGGTCGGTCGCGTCGGCCGCGAGATACGCCAGCCAGGTGCGGATCTCGCGGTGCTGCGGCTGCGCGATCAGCAGGTCGAGCACGGTGTGGGCCAGGGAGTCCCCGGGCGGCTCCTGGCTGACGACGTACAGGTCGCCGGTCATGGCGCGCAGCCGTCCGTACAGCATCAGCTCACCCAGCAGGGCGGAGGCCAGCCCGAGTCCGGCGGCACGTGGGTGCAGCCTGGACCGGCCGGTTCGATCGTCGTGGGCAATCAGGTAATAGCTGTTGGCAAGCATCGCGACCACGGCTCCCTCGAGATCTGCCCCGAGCACGTCAGCGAACGACCAGCAGCATGTGCTGGCTTCGATGTCCCCGAGCATCATGTACCAGACACGGCGCGTAGTGCAACGAGTACTAGACTCGGGGTATGCGATCACGCAAATTGCATATGATCAATACCGTGGACATTGACGCCGCAAAGGACGAGGGCCCGACGCTTCGCCGCCGTCGACTGGCCGCGGAGCTGAAGAAAAGTCGCGAAGAAGCCGGATTCACGCAGGAATCCGTGTCCCGGCACTTCGAGTGGCACTCGGCCAAGGTCACCAGAATTGAGAACGCACGCGTGCCGGTCAACGCCCGGGACGTCAACGACCTGCTGACCCTCTACGGGGTCAGCGACCCGGCCTACCGGGAGGCGCTGCTGGCCCTGGCCCGGCAGAGCAAGCAACGCACGTGGTGGACCGACTACCGCGACGTCATGCGGCCGGGGAACTTCGTCGGCATGGAGGCGGACGCGTCGATCACCCGCGTGTGGGAGCCCATCGTGCTGCCGGGCCTGCTGCAGTGCGAGGACTACATGCGGGCGCTGATCGGCATCGGCCGCCGCAACGACACCAGGGAGTCGATCGAGCGGCGGGTCTCCCTGCGCCGGCTGCGCCAGGAGCGCCTCACCGCGGCCAGCCCGCTGCAGCTCGTGGCCCTCTTCGACGAGTCGGTGATCCACCGGGTCGTCGGCGGCCCGGCGGTGATGCAGGAGCAGTACCGCAAGATCATCGACGTCGCGGCGCTGCCGAACGTGTCGGTGCGGATCGTGCCGTTCACCGCCGGCGAGCACCCGTTCATGGGCGGGCCGATCACGTTCCTGGAGTTCCCGGACGTCGCCCACTTGGATGTCATCTACCTCGAGGGCCTTGCTGGGGACTACTACGAGGAGCAGCCTGCGGAGGTCAAGCGCTACCGCGACGAGTTCGAGCGGCTCGAGACGAAGGCCCTCAGCGAGGCGTCGACGGTGCGCCTGATCGAACGCCTGCTCGCCTGAGCCGGCGGCCGCTCACGCGCGGCCGGCTCAGCTCACGGGAAAGGAGGTGAACGTTTTGCCCGCTCAATTCACCGGCGCCGGCTGGCGTAAAAGCAGTCACAGCAACGGCAACGGCGGCAACAACTGTGTGGAAGTCACAGTCGCTGCCTCCGCTGCCGGTGTGCGCGACAGCAAGAATCCGGACGGAGCCGTTCTACGGTTCAGTCCAGCCGCTTGGAAGTCGTTCCTGTCCGACGCCAAGCACGGCAATTTCGATGTGATCAGCTGACGCTTTTCCCGATTCCTCGATCCCGTGCATGAATGATCGCGCTTGGGCTGGTGTGTCATTTGCATCAGCCCATGCGTGAAGATACCGGCCGATGCTATTCCCGCCGGTTCGCCGGCGCTACCGTCGACTTTCGCAGTATCTGTAACGGCACCGTCACCCGTTGATCTTCGGGAGGTGCTTGAATCGCCGGGTGCGCCTGTCGTTGACCACCCCCTCCGTGTCCGACGCCCACGCGGTGCAGACCCTGCACGGCTGGCTCCTGCGCGATCCCGGCCTGGCCGCCGACGCCGACATCAGCCAGCGCAGCTCCGCGGGCGGGCACATGGGCGCGCTCGACGTCATCGACCTAGTGCTGACGCACGCGGTGGCGGTCGGGGGGCTCGTCCTGGCGTTCGCGTCGTGGCGGCGGGCCCGGCCGGACGCGCCGCCGATCGTGTTCACCGTCGAGGGGATCTCGGTGACCGCTTCGGACTCCTCACCCGAGACGCTCGAACGGATCCGGGCGACCCTGCTCGCCGCGCTGCCACCCGCGCCGTCGCCTGCTCCCGGGCCTGCGCCCGCGCCCGCGCCTTCTCCGGGGCCGCCGGCGCCGCCTGTACCGTCGTCGCCGCCCACACAGGACGACGATGCGGCTGCCTGACCCGCTCGCCTCCAGGGCGGTCCTCGTGGGTGCCGGCGCGTTCGACGTCCTGGAGCCGCTGCCCGCGGTCCCCAACAACCTGCGGCACCTCGCCGCGCTGCTCACCGACCCCGACATCTGGGGGCTGCCCGCGGCGCACTGCACGGTCGTGCAGGACCCGGCATCCGCCGACGACATCCTCGACGCGCTGCACGACGCCGCCCGGGACGCGCGCGACGCGCTGGTGTTCTACTACGCGGGGCACGGGCTCATCGAGCCGGACACGTTCGAGCTGTACCTGACGCTCCCCCGCACCACGCCGTCGCCCATCCACGGTGCCGTGCGGTTCGAGGACGTGCGCCGCCTCATCGCCGGGGCGCGCCGCTGCCGCTCCAAGGTCGTGCTGCTGGACTGCTGCTACAGCGGCCTGGCCCTGGCCGGCGCGATGGGCGACCCGGCGACCGTCGCCGACCGGGTCGTGGTCGGCAACAGCTACGTGCTGACCGCCGCCGCCGAGACCGCGCTCGCCTACGCGCCGCCCGACGAGGAGTTCACCGCCTTCACCGGCGAGCTCG
Organism: Dactylosporangium sp. CA-152071; assembly: GCF_050936335.1. Classification (NCBI taxonomy): domain Bacteria; kingdom Bacillati; phylum Actinomycetota; class Actinomycetes; order Micromonosporales; family Micromonosporaceae; genus Dactylosporangium; species Dactylosporangium sp. CA-152071. The sequence goes on from NZ_JBNJMZ010000002.1 coordinate 2,533,827, forward strand.
TCACCGTCCTGCGCGACGGGCTGCCCAACGGCGCCGACGTGCTGGAGATGGAGGCGGTGTACTGGCAGCTCGCCGCCGAGCTGTCCGCGAAGCGCCGGCCGATGCCGCAGGCCCGCGCCCGCAACGACGGCCACGCCATCGCGCTCGCCCGGAACCGGGCCGGCCGGGCGCCCCTGTCGGCACCGCCACCGCAGCCGGTCGCTCCGGCGTACACCACCGCCGGCCGCGGACTGAACCCCTCCCGGCTCATCGCGCTGCTCGCCGACCCGCCCGGCGGCGTGACCGCCACCGACCTGCTCGTCGCGGCCGGCTCCACGCGGCCGACGCAGGAGGTGGCCGCGCTCGCGTACGCCATGCGCACCGGCCCCTCGGTGGGCGTCCTGCTCGACGCCGCCGCCCGCCGCTCCCCCGGGACCGTCGCGGGGCTCGTCGCGGACCTCGAGGAGCTCGGTCTCGGCCCGATCGCCGACGACGTCGTGCGGTCCGCCGCGGCCGGCGACGGGCGGCGGATCGTCGCGCTCGGCCCGCTGCTCGGCGACCGGCAGGCGCCCCTGCTCGACGCCGCCGTCCGCGACCGCATCGGCCGGCCCGCGGCGATGATCGCGCTCGTCGGCGCCCTGTGGACGTCGGGGCTGCGGGACGCGGCCGAGGCGGCGCTGCGCCGGGTCAGCGCGTCCATGCCCGCCGCCGACGCCGCCGCCCTCGCCGACGCCCTGCGCGACGGCGGGCACGAGGAGCCGGCGTTCCACCTGTACGAGGTGGCCGCCGACGTCATCGTCGAGCGACCACCGGCAGCCGTCGTCGACCTGGCCGCGGCGATGGTCCGCGCCGGCCACGGGGCGCAGGGCACCGCGCTGGTCGACGGCGCCGCCCGGGCGTGCGCGAACCCCTCCGCCGCGGCGGAGCTGCTCGACGCGCTGCGGCACGCGGAGCTGCCGGCCGGCGACGCCATGGCGCGGCTCGCCCGGCGGCTGCCGGACCACGACCTGCTCGCCCTCACCGACCTGCTCCGCGACGGGCGCAGCCCCGGCGACGCCCTGACCGTCCTGCAGCTGGCCGCGGCGGGGCGGCCGGTCGAGAGCACGATCGCGTACATCAGGCACCTGCACGACGCGGGCCGCCCGATCGACGCCAACCGGCTCCTGGAGCAGCGGGCCACCGCGCCGGCCGGCTGGTCTCCCCCCACCGCGGACCCGCCGCCACCCGCCCCCGCCATCTCTTCCGGTGCCTTGCTGCTGAAGGCCTTCTCCGGTGCGTCGGTCGAGGAGCTGCGCGCCGCCCTGGCGGACCCGCCGCCCGGTGCACCGGACGGGTCCGCGTCGCAGGCCGCTCCCGGGTCGGCGGGCGGCGCCGGGTCGGTGGTGTTCGCGTTGTCCGGCTGGGATCTGGCCGCGGTCGCGGTCGCGGCGGCCGCCGCCGGGCCGGACGTCGCGGTCCGGCGGGTCCTGACCACCGCCGCGGCCGGGTCGCCCGAGCGGGTCGCCGCGCTCGTCGCCGGCCTGCACCGCGCGACCGGCGGGGGCGACCTGGCCCGGCACACCGGCGCCGCCGTCGCGGCCCGCCCCGTCGCCGAGGTCGCCGAGATCGCGGTACACCTCATCGGGCACGGCGAGACAGTGGCCGCCGCCGACCTGCTGCGGGCGCGGCAGCCCAGGCTGTTCAGCGAGCCGCTCGCCGCGCTCGACGCGCTGCTGCACGGGCGGCGGGCGCTGTCGCGCTCCGACCCGCTCGTCGCGGGCGTCGCCGGCGTGGTCGTCGCGTACGTCTGCGCCGACCCGGACGCCGACGCCGACGGGTTCGTGTCGGCGTTCCTGGCCGACGACCGCGCGTTCCGGTGGGACCTCGCCGAGCGGCTCGCCCGCGCCCCGGTCGCCACCGCCGCGGCGTTCTTCGCCCGGCTCTCCCCGCACGTGCGCTCCGGCTGCCACCGCGACTACGCCCAGGTCGCGGCGCGGTGCCGGCCACCGGACCTGCTGGCGGCGTTCACCGGGATCCGGGACCTGCTGCCGGGGCACGTGCTGTTCGACTTCCTCGCCGCGGCCGGAGCGCAGTGCCCGATCGACGACCTGACGTCGTTCGTCGACGACCTCGTCGCCTGCGGCACCGCGCCCGAGCACTTCCGGCCCCTGCTGCGCGGGCCGGCCACGCCCGCGTCCTACGTGCTCGCCGCCTGGGTCGCCGCCAACCATCCGCACCTCACGGAGGCGCTGCCGTTCCCGGTGTCCGGCACGCGGCCGACCGCCGCGCGGATCGCCGCGCTGCAGAGCATCCGGGCGACGCTGGGCTCGACGCTGCAGGCGGCGACGGTGCATCCGGTGCCGGGGCTGGAGGACGACGAGACGCTCCTGCTCGTCTGGCCGCTGGCGCGCGACGGGGTGCTCGCCTTCACCGACCGCGCCGTGCACCACGTGTGGGGCGTGCACTCGCGGCTGCGCTACGACGACCTGCACGCCGCGCAGGTGCGCAGCGTGGAGCGCTACGAGATGCGGGTCGTCACGCAGTCCGACACGGGGCCGACCGTCCAGGACTGGCGGCTCGATCCGCCCGGGCGCATGTCCGGCGGGGCCGCCCTCACCGCGGAACGGCTGGCCGAGGCGCTGCGGCGGGCCCGGGTCGCGGTGAACGAGGCGCTCGCCGTGCGCACCGGCGAGGCACCCTGAAACTTGTCGCGCCGCGCAGTCAACCACCGGGGCGCCGGGTCGCATCAATGGGGTGGAACGTCCAGGGAAGGGACCCATCACGGTGCGCGCGGACCGCGAACATGACTTCAGCCTGTATGTGCAGGCGCGGATACCGCGCCTGCACCGGCTCGCATTCCAGCTGCTCGGTGACCGCCACAAGGCCGACGACGCGGTGCAGAACGCCCTGACCGTCCTCTACCAGCGCTGGTCCCGGATGCGCGACGTGGAGAACCTCGACGCCTACGTGCACACCATGGTCGTGCGGTCCTGCCTCTCCGACCGGCGGCGCTGGTGGGCGAGGGTCCAGCTGCGCGCGACCACCCCGGACGTGCCCGTCGCGGCCGACGACCCGCTCGTCGAGCAGCGGATGGTGCTGCGGGCGGCGCTGCGGCGGCTGCCGGAAGGGCAGCGCACGGTCGTCGTCCTGCGCTACCTGTGCGACCTGCCGGTCGCCGAGGTGGCGCGGATCCTCGGCCGCTCCGAGGGCACGGTGAAACGGCAGACCTTCAGCGGCCTGGGCAACCTGCGCCGCATGCTCGACGAGCGCACGAGGAGCGCGGCATGAACGACAACCCGTTCGCGATCCTGACCGACGAGCCCGTGCCGGACAGCCGGGTCGGGGTCGGCGACGTCATCGCCGCCGGGCGCGCCCGGGTGCGGCGGCGCCGCGGCGTGGTCACCGGCGTGTGCGCGGCACTCGTCGTCCTCATCGTCTCCGTCGGCGTCGCGGCCGCGGTACGGGCACCGCAGGGCACTCCCTCGGATCCCGCGCCGACGCCGTCGCCGACCGTCAGCGCCGACCCGTCCGGTTGTGTGGCCACCCGCCTGCCCGTCGGGGAGGAGGACATCGGCTCCGCGCACACCGACCCGAGCGGGCGCTACCTGGTGTTCAACCGGGCACCCGATCCCGGCCTGGTCGTCGTGTACCGCGACGGCGTGGAGGTCCAGCGGTTCAGCGACGGCCAGCGGCTGCAGGTCACGGCGGTGAGCTCGGCCGGCACCGCCGTCGGCAGGCAGGGCGGGTCGCCCGACGGGCCCGCCTTCCGCACCACCGCACAGGGGACGCTCGCCTTCCTGCCGAAGCCGTCCGGCGCCCTGTCGGTCAGCGCGCAGGGCATCAACGCCGCCGGCGACATCGTCGGCGAGGCCACCATGCCGGGCAAGAAGTTCCGCGCCGTCCTGTGGCGGCACAGCGCACCCGACGTCGCGGTGCTGCTGCCGACCCCGTCCGGCAGTTCCTCGGCCGCCCACGACATCGCCGACGACGGGCGCATCGTCGGCGACTTCAACCAGGGCGAGCAGCCGGTGCTGTGGAACGCCGACCTCTCCACCACGGTCCTGCCGACCCCGCCCGGCCGGCCCGGCGGCGTCGCGCAGCGCATCGCCGGCGACTGGGTCATCGGCCCGGTGAACTTCCTGGCGATGAACGGCTTCGACGCCGCGACCGGGCGCCGTACGGGCGCCGGCGACATCCCACCGGCCCGCTGGCACCTGTCGGCCGGCACGGTCGAGCCGCTGGTCGCCCCGGACATCTTCGCCGGCGGCAACAGCGTCACCGCCGACGGGACCGTCCTCGTCAACCGCTTCGACGGCGTCGTGCGCTGGACCGGCGCCACGGTGACCCCGGTGCCGGCTCCTCGCGGGTACGACCACGCGCAGATCGAATCCGTCAGCGCCGACGGCAGGCTCCTGGCCGGCGCGGCCACGAAGAGCACGGGCGGCTCCATCGAACCGTTCGCCTGGACCTGCCGCTGAGCCGCCTCGCTGATCGCATAGCGGATCCGGTCGTCATGGCGACCGGATCCGCTACTTGATCATGTCGGCCGTGCCGGACGGGGTGTTCACGGCCGCAGGCCGTGTCGCGGCCTTGGCCGGACGGGGCGCGGAGGCGACCCGGCCGGCGGCCGGGTGGTCGCGGCCGCAGGCCGCGTCGGCGCAACTGCACGCGGACGTGCAGGGAGGGCCGCCAAGGCCCGACCGTTGGCTGCGGGAGCAACGGTCGCGGCCACGGCGGACCGGAGCCATGGCCTTGTTCTTGTTCTTGCTCTTCAGCTTTTCGGGGCGGCTGTGCTGCGGCGCAGGACGAGGGTGGGGGCGACGCGGGGGTCGGGCTCGGGGCGGTCGGGGCCTTCGGGGAGGTCGGCCTCGATGGCGCGGAGCAGGGCGGCGATGCAGCGGCGGCCGACCTCGTCGAAGTCCTGCCGGATCGTGGTCAGCGGCGGGGACAGGAACTCGGCCTCGGGGATGTCGTCGAAGCCGACGATGCTGACGTCGTCGGGGACGCGGATGCCGTGCTCGTGGAACGCGCGCATCATGCCGAGGGCCATCTGGTCGTTGCCGGCGAAGACGGCGGTGACGTCGTCGCGGCGGGCCAGCTCGAGGCCGGCCTGGTAGCCGGAGCGGGCGGACCAGTCGCCGGTCATGAGCGGCGGGGCGGGCAGGCCGGCGTCCTCGAGCGTGCCGCGCCAGCCCTCGATGCGGCCGTGGGTCTCCAGCCAGTCGCGGGGGCCGGACAGGTGCCAGACCTTGCGGTGGCCGAGGCCCAGCAGGTGCTGCACGGCCAGGCGGGCGCCGGTGACCTGGTCGACGGAGATCGCGGGGATCTCGCCGCCGACGACCGCCTCGACGGCCACGGCGGCGACGCCGAGCGGGAGGCTGTGCAGCGCCGCGGCGGCCGCGGTCTGCGGGGCGATGACGACGACGCCGGCGACGGACTGGTCGGCGAGGGCCTCCAGGGCGGACACCATGCCGCTGTGGTCGACCTGCTCCAGCGTGACGATGCTGACGCCATAGCCGGCGGCGCGGGCGGCACGCTCGATGCCCAGCAGCGTCGAGGCGGGGCCGTAGAGAATCGTGTCGAAGCTGACGACGCCGATCACCCGCGAACGCCGCCCCGCGAGGCCCCGGGCCATCGCGTTGGGGCGGTAGTTGAGCTGCCGGACCGCCTCGAGCACCCGCTCACGCGTGGCGGGGCTGACGCTCGGGTGCTGGTTGAGGACCCGGGACACGGTCTGGTGGGACACGCCGGCGAGTCGCGCGACGTCGTTCATGACCGCTGCCCGGCCCTGGCTCGTTGGACGCATCGCCCTCCCCCCATGTTGATGTTAGCGCTGCCACGGTACGCCGTGCCGGCCGGTATACCGCGTGCTGGGGGTCCTTGCGGGGACGGAAATGGCCGTTCGGATGACCCTGGGCTTTCTGCCTATTCGACGCAGAACTCGTTGCCCTCCGGCACGCGCGCGAACCAGATGTTCGGGCCGCCCCAGCCCGCCGCCTCGACGAACGCCTTGTCCGATGTGGACTCCTCGGCGACGTCGGTGCCGAGCGCGGCGGCCCAGAACCGGGCCAGCACCAGCGCGTCCACGCTGTCGAACGTGACCGACTTGATGTAGGCGGGCATGGGCGCACGGTAGCACCGTTGTTGGTGCCCCGTATCTCTGGGAACGCCGCCGAACGGCTGAGAGCCACCGCGGCGAACTTCGGCGTGAGCGGCGCGCCCAGGCGGAGCGCATCACCTACCACCTGGAGCAAGGGCGCACGGCGTATCCGACCGAACCCGGCGAGGACCCCGTCGCGCCGGGTGGGAGTAGTGAGCGGACCCCGGTGGACGCTGGCTGGTTTCACTACCATGACGCGCCCGGTTACGACTGGGGCTACCTGGTCTTGATCAACAACAGTGAGAGCTGCGTGTACAGCGCCGTCGCTCACGTGCCGGAGGGGGCACTGGAATGGCCCGACCGTGGAATCGGGGTGATTCCGCCAGGAGTGACGCGGGTCAGCATGCCGATGCGCCACTACCCGGGAGAGGGCTCCGGTGCCTGGACCCGCCATGAAGGCGAGTTCGCCAACAACGAACTCGTGCCGTGGGTCGAGTTCAAAGATCAGGCCGGCGTCACGTGGCGTCGCGCCCGTGACGGTGCGCTCGACGAGGTCATCGAGCCGGTGCCGTTCCCCGACTACTCCGTCTGACGCCTGCCCGCAACGGGCGACACCGCGGTCTGCGGTTCGGGGCGCGGGTTGCCGCGGCACGGGGCGCCAAGGCCCGGCTGGCGTGCGTCCGTCGTGGGTGCTGGCATCGTGGTCTCGCCGCTGGCCTCGCCGTACTACTGTTCATCGTGCTGCGACAGGATGTGCGGATGGGCTACGGATTTCTGCGAGTCGGGCATGTAGCGCTAAGCGATCTGGAATTCGGGCCGCCGCCCGAATTTCTGGCGGTCTTTCTCGACAGCATGTACCGCCGGCGGACGAGCGGCGAGCCGTACCGGGATGTGATTCACGAGCTGGTCGGCGAGGGGCCAATCATCGCCGACCGGCTCGATGCGCTCGGCTACACCCCCGCGCGGGCGATGGAGGTGCTCGACGAACTCCTCGACGCCGCCCGCGCACGCGACTGGTCGGACGGCCCGGCGCGCGACCCGAGAATCACCGAGGCGTTCTCTTCAGCCGACTGGTTCCCGATCATCCAGGCGGAACTCGCCGCAGGAGAACGCCCCTGGCACCCGGACGAGCCCGCATGGGATCTCGGCATCGGATACTTCCTGTCCGATCAGGCGCAGCCCTACATGATGCGGCTACTGCTCTTGGCGGATCCGCAGTTGCCGGTCCGGCTGGACTTCACGAAGGCAATGTACGAATGGGAGCGCGACGAGCCGGATGCGCTCTGCGCCGATGCGCTGACCAGCCTGCGCTCCACCGGCGCCACCTATGCACCGACCGTGGTGCTGACCGAGGGCTCCAGCGACGTGAGCGTCCTGCAATCGGCGTTGAAACTGCTGTACCCGCACCTGGTTGATCTGGTGCGCTTCATGGACTTCGGCGAACGCCCGCCGGGCGGCGCAGGTCCGCTGGTGAGCCTGGTGCGCGGGTTCGCGGCGGCCGGGATCGCCAACCGCGTGATCGCCCTGTTCGACAACGACTCCGCCGCAACGGAGGCGTTGAGCAAACTCGACCAGGCGACGCTGCCGGACAACATCCGCGTCCGGCAGTACCCCCGCCTCGACCTCGCCGCGAACTACCCCGCGCTGGGGCCGCCGACCCTCACGCACCCCAGCGGCTGGCTCGCCACCGCCGACGTCAACGGCCTGGCCTGCTCCATCGAGCTGTACCTCGGCCGCGACGTGCTCACCGGGCCGGACGGTGCGCTCGTGCCGGTGCAATGGACCAGCTACCTTGCCGGGCCCCGCCAGTACCAGGGAGCCATCGCCGAGAAGCGCGCAGTTCATGAGCGGTTCCGTGCGAAGGCTGCCGCCGCGAGCACTGATCCAGCGGTGATGGCCGGCCAGGACTGGTCAGGATTGCAGGCGATCATCCACACGATCCTGCACGCGTTCGACTAAGCCACCGGGCGCCCATCCGATGCAGTGATGGGCGCGGCCGACGGTCGGCTGGGTGTGATGCCTGAGCGGGCCGCTCTGCCGACGGTTCCGGCCGGTCAGCCCAACAGCATCGGCATGTACTCGCACACGCCCCACGCCTCGGCGGGGCGCAGGACCCGAGAAGGCGGCCAGGTTACCGGGCGCGGGTCGGGCCACAGCGGGACCAGGGCGCCGCGGAACACGGCGGTCGGGTTCCAAGTCGAAGGCCCGAGGACCGGGTCGATGATGGTGTACAGCAGGAGCCCGCCCAGTCCGATGGCCACCGTGAGCAGGTTCGGCGGATCGTCGCCGTTCGCCGGCGGCCCGTCCAGCACATACAGCATGAGACGGCACTCGGCGCGCAGCGCCCAATCCTCGTCGTCGATTGCCGCCGCCCAGACCAGGCATGCGTCCGTTGGGCGCCGGGTCGCGTAGAAGTCCTGATAGACCCGGTCGATACTGGCTGGCTCTGAGCCGGTCAACTGCGCCATAAGGCTCGTTTTCACCGCCCAGGTCGCGACAGCAGTTACCGCCTCAACGGAAAGCGGCATCGCCAGCCGACCGCGGATCATGGTGGACAAATATGGCCGTGTCACCGTCTCGATGTCGTTCATGAAGCCGTTGTTGCACGAACCGCAGACCGTCTTGACGGTCGAGGAGTTGAACGTCTCCGGCATCTCCCGGTGGTGCGGACCGTCGACTGCGTGATCGGGGTGCAGGAGCACGGCCATCTGGTCCTGACCGCGGAATCGTGCCTGCTCGGGCAGCACGTCGGTCAGCCACCGCGGGATGACATGTTCCCTGGTCAAACCGGCATTACCGCAGAACACGCACCGTCGGGCCACACAACGCAGTGTGGCCTTCCCGCGTAGTTGCGGCAACGGCTTTGCGTGACGGCGGCGGCTGGCATCACGTCGAGGGACGGCCTCGACGCATCGGCACCACGTTGGTCGCGCTGGCGAGTTCCTCGCGCAGAGCGGTGCGTTCAGCGGCGAGTTCGGCGATGACTCGGCCGTACGTCTCAAGAAGTGCGCTGGCTCGGTCATAGTCAGCCCGGAGCTGCTGGTTCGCGGCGCGTTCGCGCTCCAGCGCTGCACGGAGAGACGCGATCTCGGTCGGCCGGGCGGTCGGCAGTCGACCCGCGGCCTGCAGCCGGTCCGGTGCGGCATGGTACGGAGCCGGTGGCTGCTTCGTGCGTTCAGGTCGGTGTCGGAGGGGCTCCATCGGTCAGGTAGATGGTGGTGCCCTTGGCGCGTGCGGCGAGCGCGGCGTCGATGCGTGGTGCGACGCGGGGTGGGAGGAGTCTCCGACAGCGTTCGGGGTTGTGGAACCCGAACGTTTCCAGCTCGTCGGGGTCGACGTGGATGCTGTGGTCGGGGTTGAGCCGACCGCCGTCGAAGACGAAGTTGACCAGGGCCCGGGGGCGGGGTCCGGCCGGGGACGCCCAGTCGACAACGAGCAGGTCGCCGACGGGGATGGTGAGGCCGAGTTCTTCGCCGAGTTCGCGTCTGGCGGCGGTGTGCGGGGTTTCGTGCTGCTCGACGTAGCCGCCGGGAATGGCCCAGTGGTCGCGGTAGGTGGGTTTGACCAGGAGTACCCGCCCGGTGTGGTCGGTGACGAACAGGGCGGCGGCGGCGTGGAAGGTCGCCAGCTGTGCGTACCACTGGTCCGGCTCGACCCACGTCATTCGATGACTGTACCCACGACCGGCTGGGTGTAGGCGCGGGCGCGGTGCAGGAAGCGGTCGACGGTGGGTCTGCCGTGGTACGGCGCCAGCCGCCGGGCAAGGTCGGTGATCCGGTCGGCGACGCGGCGGGACCGGACGCGTTCGGCGAGGTCGAGCGCATCGTTGCCGAGCCGGCCGGCGTGGTCGGGTTCCGCTGCGGTGCCGTCTGCATGGACGCTGGCGATCAGCGCGGTGTGCAGGGCGCGGGTGCGAACGCTGCTCTCGTCCAGTGCGAGGGCCTGCTCGGTGTAGGCGAGCGCATCCTTGGGCCGGCCGAGGTCGCGCAGGCAGCGGATGGCGGTGCCGGCCAGATGCGCGGGGGTGAAGTATCCGACCCATACCGGGTGGTCGGCGCCGGTGATCTTCTCGGTGGCCGCCTCGGCCCGGCGCAGTGCAGTGGTGCAGCCGAGGGCGTCGCCGGCGATGGCGTGGGCGCAGGCTTCGGCGGTGTGCAGGCGGGCCATGACGGATGCGTGGGTGCGGCTGCGTCCACCGTCGACGGAGGCTCGGGCCAGCCGGACCGCTTCGCCGGGTCGCTGCAGGTAGACGGCCTGAGTGGACATGTTGGCCAGGATGTGCGCGCCGAATCCGGTGTGGTCGGCGGCTTTCGCCAGACGCAGGGACTGGATGAACAGCCGCTGAGCATATCCATGTTCACCGACATCGTAGGTCATGAACGCGACCTGACCGGTCAGTTCGGCGACGGCGGCGAACAGTTGCCGGCCGACGCGGTCGGTGTAACTGCCGTGCAGCATCGGTCCGACCTCGCGGTGCAGCCATTGACTCAGGAAGACGCGGAACTGTCCACCGCCGTGGCGCCGGTCGAGGTCGAGGAACTGCTGCTGGCAGGCGCGCAGCGCGTCGACGTCGGCGAGCGTGACGCGGCGGGTGCCGCAATGGGAGGCGTCCGTGTCGCGTGCGTCGAAGTGCCACCGCCACCCAGCCTCGGCAGCGCAGGACGCGACGAACGGCACCGCGGCGAGGGCGTTCTGGTCGATGACCTGGTGCCGCCACAGGGCGGCGACGGTCGAGCGGGTGACGTCGAGATCGGCAGCGAACGCCAGGCCGAGGTCGGCCAAGTGACCGTCTGCGGTGAAGCCGAGTTCGTCGACGGCGACCGCCCGGCCGATCCGTCGGGCCAGCACCTCGGCGATGACCCGGGGTACCGGGTCGGCGGGACGGCGGCCACGTAGCCACCAGTACACCGAGGCGGCGTCGTAGCTCGCCTTCAGCCCGTCGGCACGGCCGCGCAGGTTGACCTGCCGGGCGAACGCCGCCCGCGCCTGCGCGTACCCAGCCTCCTGAAGGAGGGCGTGCAGACGATGATTCGAGACTGCCTTCGCCATCGGTCCCGACCTCCCCTCGCGGTCAGTAACGCGCGCCAAGCATACAGCGACATCGACCTCAATAGTTTGATGCGCAACCCCGCGCAATACCGCACCACCCCGGCGCAACCCGGACGGCGGTTCGGGAGCTTCCGATATCCACCCACGGGCGACGAGCCTGGGACATGGAGGTGACGTCCCATATGGACACTGCATTTTCCCATGTGCTGCTTGAGATCGACCGTCGGCTCGTCGATCTACGGGCGCAGGCCGGCGGTGCCGGCGTGACCATGCTGCCGCCAATGCTGGCGTTGGGCACGAGCGAGCGGGTCGGCTCCAACTGGCTGTCGGACACGCTGCGCCCGGTGATGCCGCAGCACAACGAGCCGTTCCGGCAGCAGTTGGACGTTCTGCATCCGCTGTCACCGGTCAACCCGTTCAGCGTCGACATCGAGCAAGCAGCACCGGCGCTGCTGGGCGCGCTGGGCTGGCACGGCCTGGTCGAGTTCGTGGCGGCCAAGTACGCGCCGGTGCGGCACCTGGTCAAGGAGACGAACCTGTTCTTCACGGTCCGGGCACTGCTGCAGCTGTTCGCCGACGCTCCGGTCGTCGTCCTCACCCGCAGCCCGCTCGGCGTGGCCAGCTCGTTCGCCCGCGCCGACCTGTTCCGGCGGTGGGGGTACACCGATCGGTACCGGCAGATGATCACCATGACCGACGGCGGGCCGCACGCCGCGCTGGGCGTCCTCGTGCCGGACGACGAGCCGGATGAGTTGACCGCGCTGACCCGGCTGGTCGTGCTCAACACGCTGCTGCTGGCCGACGCGCTCGACGGCCGCGAGTACGCCCACATCCCATACGAAACCGCCGTGCTCGACCGGCCCGCGGCCTGGTCGGTCTTGACAGGACTCGTTCCGCACAGCCGTAATCCGCACCGGCCGGCGTCCGGTCCGACGGCGGGGGACGACCTGTTCGCGACCACCAACCACAAGACCGACCTCGCTGCACATCTGCCGGCGGCCGAGGCGGAGCAGGTCACCAGATGTACCGCTGCGGCTCTGGCAGCGGTCGCCGATCGGGTGCCGGCGGGCGTGCTGGCTCGGGCGGGCGGGTGGCTGGCCGGCGCCGAGCACTACCGGCTCGCCGAGCAGCCCGTGCCGCCGCGCGACCGGCGCAGCCGCACCCTTCGCCCGCCCGCCATCGGCGCGACGGTGCCCGAGGTCGGCTACATGCACTTGCGCGGTCTGTCCTGGCGCAACCTGCTGGCCGGCAACGCCGAGTTCTGCGACCTGCTCAACGCCCTGCACGCCGCCGGCCTGCCGAACACCCAGCGCGGCACCCACCTGCTGCTGGTGCCGATGCCCCACGAGCGCGGCGGCCGAATCCACTGGTCACCGGAGCACGAGACCTGGACCATCAGCGCCGGCTACGAACAGCACCCGGTCTACTGGGTGACCTGGCTCGGCGCCGCGGTGTTCGCCGCGGTCAATGCCGCCCGGCTGCCGACACACGGCGAACTGTGCGCGCTGGCCACCGGCGCCGCCGCTTCCAACCATGACTACACGATCGGCGATGTCGCCCCTGTCGCCGAACCAGCGCCCCTGCACGGCATCCACCATCCGGTCGGCAACGTGCAGGTGTGGTGCAGTGACGGACCGTCCGTAGCGTTCGGGCAGCCGGTGCAGCGGTGGATACACGGTGCCGCGTGGAACACCCCAGCTACCGCCTCCGAGGTCAACCGGCTGCGGTCCCGGCACCTGCTGGGCGCCTCCCGCGGCGTCGGGATCCGCCTCGTCCGCGACGCCACCGCCCCGTGCACCGGACCGGCCGTCGCCGACGTCGCCACACTCCTGGGCACCTGGATCGACGGTCTCACCGACCGCAGCCGCGCCTTAGCGGACCTCGACGTGCGGATCGTACGGGCGCTACAGGCCGATGTTGCTCTTCGGACCCATGTATGAACCCGCGTCCGGCCAACCGGCCCTGGCCAGTTCCACAAACCGCTCGCTGAACCCCAGCGACGGCAGGTCCGCCAACTTGACGAACTCCACCGCGCGGATCGGACGGGTGTCCAAACCCGGCGTGACCGCCCCCAACGTCCCGCCCACGCGGCGGCACTCGAAAGTGAGGTGAACGACGTGCGCCTTCGTCACGTCGCACACATACAGCAGGTCCCCGACCCGGATCTCCAGACCCGTCTCCTCCCGGACCTCGCGCTCCAGGGCCTCTTCGACCGTCTCGCCGGGCTCGACCTTGCCGCCCGGCAGCGACCACGACCGATCGCCCTCGGTGTCCTGGTCCAGCAACAGGATCTGATCATCCTCGACCACGATCGCGGTGACGCGCACGTTCATCGGCACGCACAGACCGTAGCAATCCGAGACGATCACTACGCGGCGGCACGGCCGTGACCACGCCGATCACCCAGGTCGTCGTCTGCGCCGGCGGGCTCGGCACCCGCGTCGGCCCGTGGGCCCGGCACGTCCCGAAGGAGTTCCAGCCGGTTGCTGGCCGGCCCGGCATCCTGCACCTGCTCGACGAATTGACCGCGCTCGCCCCAGCCCGCGTCGTTGTGGTCCACCACCCGTTCTACACACCATTCATCGCCTGGGCCGCGACCACGCTCACCCGCGGCGGGCAGGCCGCCTACCAGCACGCCGCCCGGCTGCCACGCACCGACCTGCCGCTGCACGAGCAACTCGACCTGCACTTCACCCCGCAGCGAGGCCACTACGCCGACATCACCTCGGTCCTCAACGGCGCCGAACACCTCCGCCCCACCAGCGACCTGCACGTCGCGTTCGCCGACAACCTGTACCCGCACGACAACCCGAGCCTGGCCCTCGCCACCGTCCCGGCCGGGCGCACCGCCGTGCTGGTCCGGCCATACCAGCGGGGCCAGGCGGGCCACCGTGGGGTGATCACCGCCCGACACGTCGAGGGTGAACTCGTCCTGAACAGTCTGGTGGAGAAGCCGACCCCGCAGCGCGCCCTTGAAATGGAAGACGCATACGGCCCGGCCAACCTCTGGCTGCTCGAAGGCCGAGCCCGCCTATCCCGCCGGTTCCTCGACTGGCTCCGCCGCACGCCGGTGAACCCCGGCGGCGAACCCAAACTGTCGATGGCGCTGCGTCGGTACGCCACCACCACCCCGGTGCGCCTCGTCATCACCCACTCCGCCGTGACCGACCTGGGCAGCCCGCCAGCAGAGCACCCGTCATCCACCGCGGCGCTGCACCGATCAGCAACGCCCAGCCCGACGTAGGCCCCGCCAGTCTCCTGAGCGGACCGGCACGCCATCCCCCAGATATGCGCTGTCTTCGTATGCGTTGATCACGCCTTTGTGCCGCCGTCTGCTGCGGGGTCGTCTGCCGGCAGTAGGCGGCGGGACAACGCAATGTACGGGTTGCGCGCGAGCCAGTCGACGAGATCGGCATCAGTAGGCCGGCCGACTTCGTCCCGCCGCTGCTGGACCTCGGCCAGGCGGGCGTCATGTTCGCAGCGTAGGTGCGCCCGGCGGGCCACCGCATCAGGGTCGTCCGAGTCCAGCCATCGCAGCCGCTCCGCCAAAGGGCCGGAGGTCACCCGCTGCCCCGGCGGCGGCATCTGCACAAGCAACTCATGCAACCGCGGATTCACAATCGCGACGAACCGCAGCCGGTCCTGCGCGGGCACCACCCGCTCGAACAAATCCTGGAATCGTTGGTCTTCGGCTGCGCGGACTGCGGCCCGCTCAGCCGCATCCAACGCCTCGGCCATGTCACGGACAAACCGTTCAGGATCGGGCAGCCGACGCACCCGGTCCACGAAGTCGTCTGGTAGCACCACCCCGACAGTCTATGCGAACAGGTGTACGAGCGAGGCAATTCGCGTGGCTGCCCCTCCTCTCCTCGAACCGCACGGTCGGCAGGCACCACGAGCAACGGGTTGCGGCGCACCAGCAGTCGGCCCAGCCTCCTCCGTACCCGCGCTTGACCTACGGCCAATCCGCTCATGTCTCGCCGGGCGTGCCCCGGCAGGCTTCCCGCACTGCCGTGTTGCGCGCACCGCAGCATCGCAGAGGTTCTGTCGTACCCATCAGGCACGATAGTCGCTGCGGCGAGCGCCGCGCCGCGTACGAGGAGGAACACGATGAGCGTCAACCCCGCATATGGGATCGCAAGCCGGGAGGCATACGAGGCAGCCGTCGCCCGGCTACGGGAGGCGTCGAGCGCCTACTACAACGCCGAGGCTCTGCTGATGGGCGATGCCGAGTGGGACGCTCTCGCCGCCGAGGCCGCCGCAGCCGAATTGGCGCATCCCGAATGGCTGTCGCCGGACTCGCCGACGGGCAAAGTCGCGGGCGGGGTTGGCGTGGCCGGGACGATCCGGCACGAGCCTCCCATGCTCAGCCTGGACAACGTGTACGACCACGCCGAACTGGTGGCCTGGGTGACGCGGGTGGAGCGGGCGTTGGGCCACCCGGTCACGGCTGGCTACACGGTCGAGCCGAAACTCGACGGGCTGGCAGTAGCCGCCCGCTACGTCGACGGACGCCTCGACCGGCTCGCCACCCGCGGCGATGGCAGCACCGGCGAGGACGTCACCCACGCGGTCTCGCGCATCGGCGGGCTGCCCGCGCAACTGGCCGAACCCGTCACCGTCGAAGTCCGCGGCGAGGTGTTCTTTCGCGAGAGCGACTTCGAGTCGGCCAACGAGGGACGGGTCGCCTCCGGCAAGCCCGCGTTCGCCGCGCCACGCAGCGCCGCAGCGGGCTGCCTGCGCGCCGAGACGCTCAATCACGACGCGCTGCTCAGCTTCGCCGCCTACAGCGTCATGGGCATCGACGCACCGACTCATATGGAAGCCATGTCGAGGATGCGGATGCTCGGCATCACCGCGGCCGACGTCACCGCGTGCACCGACACGACCGCCGTTCTCACCCGGATCGCGGAAATCGGGACCGGCCGCGCGCTGCTCGGCTACGGCGTGGACGGGGCCGTGGTGAAGGCCAACGCCGCTGCCGACCGAGACACCGTCGGCAGCGGTTCACGCGCCCCACGGTGGGCCATCGCCTACAAGGGGCCCGAGTTCCCCGCCGATGTCGCGGTCAGCCGCCTCGTCGAGGTGCTCTGGCAGGTCGGCCGCACCGGTGTAATCACACCACGCGGACGCATCGAACCGGTCACCGTCGGCGGTGTGGAGATCGCGTACGCCACGCTGCACAACGTCGGCGACCTCACGCGCAAGGGCTTCATGCTCGGCGACAAAGTCACCATCCGGCGGGCCGGCGAAGTCATCCCGCGGATCGAGGCACCGCTGGTCGACCAACGCACGGGCGAGGAGACGCCCATCCAGGAACCCGCCGTCTGCCCACGCTGCGGTGGAGACCTGGACACGACCGAGGCCCGGTGGCGGTGCCGCCGCGGCCGGGCCTGCGGCCTGCGCGAGTCGATCCGGTATGGCGTGAGCCGGGACTGCCTCGACATCGAAGGCATGGGCGACGCCCTCGTCACCCAGCTCGTCGACCGGGGCCTCGTCGCCGATCTCGCCGACATCTTCACTCTTACCCGTGAGCAGTTGCTCGGTCTCGACCGGATGGGCGGCACCAGCGTCGACAAACTGCTCGACCAGATCGAGCGGGCCAAGTCCCAACCGCTGAGCCGCGTGTTCTGCGCGCTCGGGGTGCTGCAGACCGGCCGCTCGATGAGCCGCAGGCTCGCGAGACACTTCACCCGCATGGACGCGCTGGTCGCGGCCACCGTCGCGGACCTGGAGGCCGTCGACGGCATCGGCCCCACCCGCGCCGCGGTCATCGCCGAAGAACTCGTCGAACTTGCCCCGGTCATCGTGAAGCTGCAGACGGCCGGGGTCAACTTGGTCGAGCCGGTGACCGCCGCCTCCGCCTCCGCCGCCACCAACGACGAAGACGGCGCGACGCCCGACAACCGGCTTCCCTTCACCGGCCTGACCGTCGTGGTGTCCGGCACCGTCCCGGGGCTGTCGCGCAACGAGGCGAACGAAGCGGTCGAGCGGCTCGGCGGCTCATCCTCAGGCTCTGTGAGCAAGAAGACCAATCTGCTCATTGCCGGAGACGGCGCGGGCAGCAAGGTAGCGAAGGCCGAAAGCCTCGGTGTTCGTGTCATGTCCGCCGACGAGTTCGCAGCGCTCCTCGCCGATATCTGACACCACACGCATGAGTGGCGCCCGGAGCAACCTTCGTCCCGGGCGCCCATGCCACGAGCCAGCCATCGGGACATTGGTACGCATGGGTGGTGGCCAGCAGACTCCGGCAGGGAGCGTCGGCGCTTAGGACATCTCCCACGGGACCGAGGCATGGCGGATCGATGGTTATAGCTCAATTCAGGAGAATCTGCGACAGGTTCGAACACTCGGTAGAACGACGGCGCGGTCATCAAGGCCGACCTGCCCGCCGACCGCGACGCCGCCGGCTCGTCCAGCCGGGCGCCGCGGTGGGGCGTGGCGTTCAAGTTCCCCGCCGACACGCGCATGACCCGGCTGCTGGAGATCAAGGTGCAGATCGGCCGGACCGGCGTGATCACCCCGGTCGCGGTGCTGGAGCCGGTGCAGGTCGACGGCGTGACCGTCACGTTCGCCACGCTGCACAACTTCGACGACCTCGTCCGGCGCAACGTGCGCCCGGGCGACATGGTGTTCGTCCGCCGCGCCGGCGACGTCATCCCGGAGATCACCGGCGCCAAGCTCGACGAGCGCCCGGCGGACTCGGTGCCGTTCGAGCCACCGGCCACGTGCCCCCGCTGCGACGGCGAGATCGACCGCACCCAGAAGCGCTGGCGCTGCACCCGCGGCCGGGTCTGCGGCGCCCACGAGTCCCTGGCGTACTACGCCGCCCGCCACTCCATGGACATCGAAGGCCTCGGCGGCAAGATCATCGACATGGTCGTCGCCGCGGGCCTCGTCACCGACCCGGCGGACCTCTACGACCTCGACGTCCCGACCGTCGCCGGCCTGGACCGGATGGGCGAGGTCTCCGCGACGAAGCTCGTCGCCGCCATCGAGGCCTCCAAGAGCCAGCCGCTCGCCCGCGTGCTGACGGGCCTCGGCGTGCGCATGACGGGCCGCTCCATGTCCCGCCGCCTGGCCCGCCACTTCGGCACGATGCAGGCCCTGCTGGACGCGTCCGTCGAGGACCTGAAGCAGGTCGAGGGCGTCGGCCCGGAGCGCGCCGTGACCGTCGCCGCCGAGCTGGCCGACCTCGCCCCGGTCATCGAGAAGCTCGTCGCCCACGGCGTCAACATGACCGAGCCCGACCTGCCCGCACCGCCCGCCGCCACCACCGGCGACGACTCCGACGCCGACTCCCCGGCGGCCGGCGCCACCATCGCCCTACCGCTGCGCCGCCCCGACGGCACCCCGATGACCGTCGTCGTCACGGGCTCCGTCCCCGGCCTCACCCGCGACGAGGGCAACGAGGCCGTCGAACGCCTCGGCGGCAAGTCCTCCGGCTCCGTCTCGAAGCGCACCGACCTGGTCGTCGTCGGCGACGGCGCCGGCTCCAAGGCCGACAAGGCCGAGCAGCTCGGCATCCGCATCCTGCCAGCGGACCAGTTCGCCGCACTGCTCACAGCGTTCACCTCAGGCGACGAGCCCACCATCACCACCATCCTGTCCTGACCCACCACCATCCCCACCATCCCCACCGCCCGCCGGCCGCTGCGCCCGCGCCCCGCCAGACAACCTGGCCCGCCGAGCGCAGCGGTCCGTCGCGCGCATTCGGCCCGCCGGGCACACCGGGACGCCGCGCGCATCTGGCCCGTCGGGCGCACGGGGACACCGCGCGCTCCGGGGTGCCCCTCGCCGCGGACGCCTGTCCACCGGGCGCATCCTTTCCGGTCGCACCCTGAGAAGGCACGCACACACGGAGGTAGCAGCTGGGCCGCGCTCGCCGCAGTGGCGTACGAGCTTCAAGTCCCCCGGCCCCGGCGCCCGAATCCCAGCGCGCCCGCGGCCCGGATGCCCTGACAGCTCGGCATGACCGGAGCCCAACGCGACCCAAGGCCCGACGCGAGCGGAGCCCGGCACGACCAGAACCCGGGCCTGCCCCAAGGCCGGCGTGGCCCGAGGCCGGCACGAGCCGAGGCGGGCTTGGCAGGGCGGTGGTCGTCCCGTGTTGCCATGCTCGGGAGGGGACGTCAGGTGATCCGGGGTACCGGCACGGGTGGCCACCAAGCGGGGTGCGTGCGGCGACTCCGGAGCCACCGCCGGCCTCGCCCGCAAGCCTCACCGGGCATCGAGAGCCGGGCACCACGCTCGCAGGTCCGACACTGACGCACCGGCATGATCCAAGGACCGATCTGGCCACCAGCACGACCAGATCCGTCCTTCGATCACCAGGCTGGTCGACGGTGCGGCGTTGGACAGATCGGGAAGTGTCAGGCCATCGGGGCACCGGCCTCGGCTGCCACAATGCGGGCTGCGCGCCGCGACTCAAAAGCCACCATCGACCTCGCCCGCGAGCATCACCGGGCATCGAGAACCGGGCTCCACGCTCGCAGGTCCGACACTGACGCACCGGCATGATCCAAGGACCGATCTGGCCACCAGCACGACCGGACCCGTCCTTCGATCACCAGGCCGGTCGATGGTGCGGCGTTGGACAGGTCGGGAAGCGGCAGACGGTCGAGGTCCCAGCCTGGGTGGCCACCATGCAGGCTGCGACTGCGGTGCCACCGGAAGGCTTCGTCCGCGAGCGTCGCGGGCATCGAGGGGCGGGTGCCAGGATCGCAGGTTTGACGCTGATGGACCGGCATGATCCACGGAGCGGTCTGGCTGCCAGGACGGCCGGGGTTGGCCTTCGATCATCAGCGGTGGCGATGCGGTGGGGGCGGAGCGCGGGGCTCGTGGAGGTTGGCGGCGTGGGGTGGTTCTCATGACCGGCGCGGCAGCTGCCGTGCTGCGGAGGGCGGTGGTCCCTGCGGGATGCACCTGCCGCCACGCCGACCATCAGACCCCCGTTAGGGCGAACCTAGCGCTCCGATGGGGATTCATTCATCGGACTTGTTGGATTCCGGACAGCTGTCTCGACAGGAGGGCGCTGTCGGTATGGAAGTGATTTGCCGGAAAAAGGGGGATTGGGTTACTAGCGTGTGCATGGCTGGTCCTACTTGTGGGGGATTTCGTGCGCGGCGGGAATGTGATGGGGCTCAGGTTGCTGGTGGTCGGCGTGGTGCTCGGCGTCACCTCGGTGGTGGTCGTGGACGCCGCATCAGCCGCATCGGCCGCAGCAGCGGCGTCGGGGCGGGCGGAGGTCGCGTCGGGGCAGGCTGAAACCGTGCCGCGAGGGCGCGTCGAGTCGACGGTGCTGCGGGCCATGGTGAGCAACTACGTCGACGACACGCTTCGCTGGTGGACGTGACGGCCGGGACGGTGACCGGCACGATCTCCGGGATCGACGGGCCGGCCTGGCTGGCGGCGTCCGGCGACGGCCAGACGATGTAAGTCGCGGCGTACAACGGCGACCGGCTCTACAAGGTGAACGCCGCCACCCGGGCCAAGACGTACGCCGACGTCGGCACCACGCCGGGCATCATCGCGCTGACGCCCGACGAGTCGAAGGTGTACGTGGCCAACTTCGGCAGCGACAACGTGTCGGTGGTGGACACGGGCACGTTCACGGTGTCGACGACGATCACCGTCGGCACCGATCCGACCGGCGTCGCGGTCACGCCGGACGGCGCCAGCGCGTACGTGGCGAACAGCGGCAACAACACGGTCAGCGTCATCGACACCGCGACCAACGCCGTCACCGCCACCATCGCGCGGTGGGCATCAACCCGCTCGGCGTGGCCATCACCCCGGACGGGTCGAAGGTGCTGGTGAGCAACCGGGGCGCCGCGACGCTCTCCGTCATCGCCACCAGCACGAACACCGTGACGGCCACGGTACCGGTCGGCTCCACGCCGTACGGTGTGGCGATCTCGGCCAGCGGCACGACCGCGTACGTCGCGTGCGCCGGAGCCGGGTCGGTGAGCGTGGTGAACCTGACCACCAACACGGCGGGCGCGCCGATCACGGTCGGGGCCATGCCGGTCGGCCTGTCGTTCACGCCCGGTGGCGGCACGCTCGTCGTCACGAACGCCATGAGCGGCACGGTCAGCGTCGTGGACACCGGCACCGCCACGGTGACCTCGACGGTGCCCGTGGGCGCGCAGCCGCTGTACGTGACCGCCGCCTACATCGAGGACCAGTCGCTCGCGGTGACGACCGGTTCGCTGCCGGCCCCCACGGTCGGCACGGCGTACTCCGGCACGCCCGCGGTGACGGGCGGGACGGGGCCGTTCACGTGGGCGGTCAGCGCCGGCTCGCTGCCGGCCGGGCTGAGCCTCAACGCCAGCACCGGCGAGGTCAGCGGCACGCCGACGGCGGCGGGGCCCGCGTCGTTCACGCTGCAGGTGACCGACTCGGCCGGCACGACCGCGTCGAAGGCGTACACGTTCACGGTCGGCCAGGCCGCGCCGCCCACGCCACCGCCATCACCGGCGAACCTGGCCGTGACCGTGGCACCGCCGCCGGTCGGGGTCGTCGGCGCGCCGTACACCGCCATGATGACGGCGACCGGCGGCACCGGACCCTACACGTGGGCGGTGACCGGGGGGACGCTGCCGGCCGGGCTGACCCTGAACGCCGCCACCGGAAAGATCAGCGGCACCGCCACGACCGCCGGCACGACGACGGTCACCGTCAGGGTCACGGACACCTGCGGCCGCACCGGGGAGCGCGAGCTCTCGTTCACCGTCCGCCACCCCGCCCCGGCCGGCGCCGTCACCACCACGGGCTCGGCGTCGCTGCCCGTGACCGGCGTCGACACCATGACCCTGACGGCGCTCGGCCTGCTCCTGATCACGGCCGGCGCCTCGCTCGTGACCCCGGTCAGCAGGCCATCGAGTTCGGCAGAGCGGCGACGCCCTTGAGGGCGTGGGCGAGATCCGCGACGAAGCGGTCGACCAGCTCTCGGGTCTTGCCCGGCATGCAGACCACGTGGGCGTTGCCGCCGTCGTCGGTGGCGAGCGGCCAGCGGTCCAGGAGGGGCTGGGGCGGGCGGGGGAAGACGACGGTGAAGGCGTGCTCCTGGGCGCGCCACGCCGGCCAGCCGATCCCGCGCAGCTGCCGCTCGGTGTAGCCGGCGAGGTCCCGGGCGGCGGCGGCCCGCCCGCGCAGGCCCGGCAGGCCCCAGTGGCGCAGGAGGTACCAGAGCCACAACGGCGCGTGGCCGGACCTGGAGCCGGTGATGGTGCTGTCCGGGGCGGCGGTGTAGGTGATGCTGCCCCGTCCGGTGTGGCGGTCGGCGAGGGCGACCACGATCCCGCAGGGGAAGGGCGTGGCGAGGAACTTGTGGCCGCTGACGGCGAAGGAGTGCACGCCGTCGGCGAAGGTGAAGCCGGGCCGGGTCAGCGGGTCGCAGAGCGCCAGGGGTATGCCGGCGAGGGCCGCGTCGGCGTGGATCCAGCGCTGCGCGGGGTCGATGCCCGCGAGGGCGAGGGTCTTGTCGATCAGGGCGGCGTCGTCGACGGCCTCGGTCATGGTGGTGCCGACGGTGGCGACGACGATGGCGCCGGCACCGGGGCGGCGGCGCCGGGCGACGGCGGCGCGCAGGTCGTCGTAACGCATCTCGCCGCGGTCGTCGGCGGGGACGAGGTGCAGCCGCATGCCGAGCAGCTCGGCGTTCTTGGCGATGCTGTAGTGCGCGGCGGTGGAGGCGAACACGGCCGCGCCCGGGAGGTGCTGGCGGGCCTGCCACAGGGCCCAGAGGTTGCTCTCGGTGCTGCCGGTCGTCACGTACCCGTGGCGGTTGTCCAGCGGCGCGTCGACGAGGTCGGCGACGAACTGGACGACCTCGTGCTCGACGACCTTCGTGTGCAGCCGGTACGAGCCGCCGGCGGCGTACGGGTGCCCGACGTTGTTCAGCAGGACCCGCTCGAAGCGCGTCACGGCGGTCATGTCGGGCAGGTCGGTGGCGCCGGGGAAGCCCAGGTCGTAGTCGGAGTGCCGGGTCAGGTCGGCGTACAGCTGGTCGAGTCGCCCGCCGATGGTCGGGTCCGGGAGGCCGCTCACCTCGGCTGCGACCCGACGTCGACGATCCGCCCGAGCTCGCTCATCCAGCGCCACACGTGGTACGTGGGATCGTGCGGATCGATCTCGGAGAGCGCCGGGTTCCAGCGCCACTGCATGCTCGGCACGCCGTAGTGCGTGTTGGTGTCGTCGACGGAGCTCTCGACGGTGAGCCCGTTGAACTGCTTGCGGCCGCCGCGGTCCAGCAGCAGCCGGGTGCCGTCGATGAGGCGGGCGAAGCACCGGCCGGGCAGGTCGAACTCGTTGGCGGCCTGCCGCTGGGCGTCGGCCCAGGTGCCGTACGGGGTGTCGAGGGTGCACACGCCGATGCCGGCGAACACCGCCGTGGCCGACATCGGGTCGCACTTGTTGACCATCTGCGTCCGCGGGTCGAAGCCGGGGTCGGCCTGGTAGCCCTCGTGCGCGTGCCGGGCCAGGCCGTACAGCAGCATCGGCAGGTCGTTGGCCTCGTCGTCGGCGAGGAAGATGCGGGTCGCGGTCCGCAGCTGTTGCAGCACCGGCACGCCGCGCTCGAGGTAGAACAGGGCGACGCCGTGAGGGCTGAGCGGGTCGCGGCGGCGGCGCTCCCACACGTGGCGGGTGTGCAGGACGGAGAAGCGCCGCAGCCGGGAGACGACCTCGCCCCGGAACGCGGCGGTGACGTCGGCCTCGGGGTTGCCGTCGCCCCTGCCGCGCGGCCCCTCCGGCGGGACCGCGCGCAGGTGACGGCTGTCGGGGTCGGCGTCGTCGTGGGCGAACCGGCGGTGCGGCCGCGGGACCCGGTCGTACGTCGAGTCGCCGCCCGGCGTGAACGGGGAACCGTGCACGGACGAGGAGCCGTGCGCGGACGAGGAGCCGTGCGCGGACGAGGAGCCGTGCGCGGACGAGGACCCGGACGAAGGGCCGGACGAGAACGAGGAGCCGGAGGGGCCGTATGAGGCGGCCGGCGGAGCCACCGCCGGGTCGGTCTCAAACATCGAGGTCCTTGAGCCGGCGGTCCAGGACCCGCAGCGGGTCCGGTCTGCCGCGCCCGACGTCGGCGAGCACCGGCGCCCGGCGCGACCGCAGCATGAGCGCCCAGACCGCTCCGACGAGGACGGTGATGAGCACGGCGGCGGGGATGACGGCCTGCAGGATCGAGTCGCCGGCGATCCCCAGCAGCGAGGAGAGGTTCGTGAGCGTGACGAGCAGGATGCCGGTGCCCGCGATCACGCCCAGGCTGGGCAGCACGGTGCTGACCAGGAGGCCTTCGCGGGAGCCGCCGCCGCGCCGGTAGTACCGGATGCTGCCGGCCGAGATGAGCACCAGCATCAGCATGATCCCGATGGCGCCGGCCGCGGACAGCCAGGTGAAGAGCACGGTGATCGGGTCGGCGCCGAGGACGACGAACACGCCGACGACCACGAGCGCGCTCGCGCTCTGCAGGACCGAGCCGCCGGTCGGGGCGCCCTCGGCCTGCCCGCTGGCGCCGGTGCGGGCCAGCCACGCCGGCAGGACGCCCTCGCGGGCCATCCCGAAGGCGTAGCGGGCGAGGACGTTGTGGAAGGACAGCATCGCCACGAAGACCGAGGTGATGAGCAGCATCGTGGCGAGAAGGCTGAGGCCGCTGCCGTACCACTCGTCGAGGACGTTGAAGGGCAGGCCCGCGTCGGGGTCGGCGGCGACGGCGGCGATCCGGTCGGCGCCGACGGTCGCGGCGAGCGCCCAGGCCGACAGCCCGTAGAACAGCGGCATGAAGATGAGGGCACCGATGGTGGCGCGGGTGATGCTGCGGCTGGTGCGGACCTCCTCGCTGTAGGCGGGGGCCGTGTCGAAGCCGATGAACGCCGCGATGCCGAGCGCGAGGGCGCCACCGATGCCGGGCGCCCACAGGCCGGGGAAGCTGATCGGCTCGGTGCTGATGGACCCGCCGGCGGGGTGGGCGAACGCGGCCAGGTCGAACAGGGCGATGACGACCAGCTCGACGCAGAGCACCGACCCGACGACGAACGCGGACAGCGACACGTGCAGCAGCCCGCAGACGGCGACGGCGAGCCAGAGCACCGCGGCCCACACGACCCAGTTGCCGCCGAGCAGCTCGGCGAGGGTGGCGCCGACCAGGCCGTACAGGCTCATCTGGATGCACGAGTAGAAGACCAGCGCGAGGGCGCCGCCGATGATGCCCGCGGTCGGCCCGAAGCCGTGCGCGAGCAGGGCGTAGGCGGGGGCGGCGTGCGGCACGTTGCGGGCCATCGACACGTACCCGACGGCGAGCAGGGCGAGCGCGATGCCGAGCAGGGGGAAGGTCAGCGGGGTGGCGACCATCCCGGTCGAGGCGTAGGTGGCCACGATACCGCCGGCCAGGACCGCCATCGGGGAGCTGGCGCCGATCTGGAAGAGCCAGACGCCGCCGCCGGACATCTGCCGGCGGGTGAGCCCGTACCCGGTCATCGGCCACCGCCGAAAAGACGACGAGGTGTCGCGGACTGAGTGGAAGGACGCATCGCGGCGCGCACTCCGATTCTTCAGTTGGCTGTGCGTGATCAGGACCGCTGCGCAGTGTATAGGCGGAAGTTACTCGGTGGCGCCCTGGCGAATCTCATGCATTCCCATGGGTCGTTAGGTCCCGAACCCCCGGGAACAGGCATTGGAGCACTCTGTGACCGGTGTGAGCCGCCCCACGTGGCCGGAGAATTTACCGCCTGGTGCCGCGCCCGTAACGTTCGGCTCCGCATGACGACGCCCCGCCGGATCCTGGGGACCCAGGATCCGGCGGGGCCGGGCGCGACAGACCGGTCAGGTCAGCCGCAGGTAGTCGACGTTGAACCCGCCGGTCTCGCAGAACAGCGTCAGCTGCTGGTCGCCGGCGGTGGCGACGGTGACCGGGACGTGGACGGACTGGTAGGCGCCCCACCCGCCGGTGTCCGGCACGGACACCGTGGCCAGGACCGCGCCGGTCGCGTCGCGCAGCGAGATCGCGCCGGGCAGCGGGCCGCCGGTGCCGGTCGCGACGCGCAGCTCCACGTCGTAGGTGCCGGCGGCGACGTCGAGGCGGTAGGCGAGCCAGTTGCCGGCGGCGGTCCACCCGACGTTCTTCCCGCCGCTGGCGGCGGGGTTGGACTCGATGAAGTTCGGGCCGCCGTCGGTCCAGCCGTGCTGCGCCACGTAGGCCTCGGCCTCGACCTTCTCCCCCACGGGCGCGCCGTGCGGCCGGACGGTGACGTGGACCGTGCGCGAGGCGGCGGCGCGGCCGTCGGTGGCGGTGACCGTGAGGTCGAAGGCGCCGGCGACGGTCGGGTGCAGCGAGACGGCGCCGGTGGCCGCGTCGACGGTCACGCCGTCGGGCAGGTCCGTGGCGTAGTAGGACAGGGCGTCGCGGTCGGCGTCGGTGGCCTGCAGCCGCAGCGTCGTGGTGGCGTACTGGTCGACCACGACCGGGCCCGGGTCGCGCAGGACGGGGGCGTGGTTGCGGCCGCGGGGCAGGTCCGCGTCCCAGCGGAACGTGGCGTAGGAGTGCGCCGGCACGGTGGCGACGAACGACTTCCCGGCGAGCACGACCCGCACGGTGCGGTCGGTGTCGAGCGCGTTGCCGACGACCGCGACGTAGCCGTCGTGCCGGTCACGGAAGACGACGTTGCCGATCCCGCCCGCGGTGCCGCTGGAGGCGACCCGGACGTGCGAGGGCGTCAGGTACCGGCTGAACTGCCCGAGCTGGTAGAGCTCGTCGCGGACGGTGAACGTGCGGGAAGCGGTGTCCACCTTGACGAGCCGGTCCGGCCACTTGGTGGTGCGGGCGACCTCGTCCCAGTCGACGTTGTTGTCGCGGGCCGGGGTCCAGTGCAGGGTGCCGCCGTCCTGGTCGGTCGCCTGCGCCCACATGACGTAGGAGGACGCGTCGAGGCGGAAGTCGGCGAGGACCGTGGCCGGGGACAGGTCACTGGTCTCGGTGAGGTGCACGGGCTTGCCGGTCTGCTCGTAGGCGTCCCGCATGACGGTGGGGTCGCCCCAGTACGGGTGGAACGCGATCGCGTCGGCGGCCCGTGCGGCGGCCGGGTCGTCGAGCACCCGGTGGTAGTTCTTCGTGGCGGTGCTGTTCGGGTCGCGCCAGTCCCAGAAGTTGAAGTCGTGGATGTAGAGGTCGACGTCGAGGCGGGCCTTGCGCAGCTCGCGGTCGATCGCCACGGACAGCTTCTGCTGCTGCTCGACGCTGATGTCCATGGCCGGGTAGACGACGTCCATGCCGGGCTCGTTGAGCAGCGTCAGCGCGTCGACGCGGATGCCGAGCCGGGCGTACGCCTGGACGTACTTGACGTAGTAGCGGGCGAACACGTCGATGCGGTCGTCGCGGAGCTTGCCGACCTGGTAGTACTCGCTGGTGCTGCCGGGCTTGAGGGCGACCTCGCCGAGGAACTTGTTGTTGGTCTTCATCCACGCCGGGGCGCTCCACGCGGAGGCGAGGAACGTCGCCTGCGGGTTGTACTTCTGGATCAGCTTGATCGTGTCGACGATGTGCAGGTCGATGTCACGCTGGATGGAGAAGTACCGCAGGTCGGGGTCCTCGGTGACGCCGGCGGGCAGGTCGTCGTAGGACCAGAACGGCAGGTGCTCGATGAGGTCGGGGCTGCCGATGGTGAGCCGGAAGCGGTCCAGGCCGGCGCCGGTGCGCGGGTCGACGAGCAGCCGGACGGCGCGCTCGCGCTCGGCGGGGGTGAGCTTCCACAGGTTCGACACGGAGGTCTCGTCGATCGAGAAGCCGATGCCGGTGTACGACTGGCGCGTCCGGCTCGGGTCGACGACGACGGTCGCGTCGGCCTGGATGCTGGCCCCAGCGCCGACCCGGGCGTCCGGCAGCGGCTGCCAGTGCGCGGCGCCGGTCGAGTAGGTGCCCGTGACCAGGGCGCCGGGCCGGGCGTTCGCCGCCGCCGGGGCGGCTGCGGCACCCAGGGCGCCGGCGGTGACCAGCGCGACGGCAGCCACGGAGATGGATCGCCTCACGGCGCCTCCTTCTACGGATGGTGGAGGCGCGCGGAATCCATCGACGCCTGTAACACGAAGGAAACACGCCGCCGCAGCAGCGTGTCAACCTTTTTTCAGGATTCGATGGAAGTTTCTATGAAACACGCGTCAGAATGACACCGGCCCGGTCGAGCCACGCACCACGAGGTCGGTTGCCAGCTCCACGTGCAGCGCGTCGAGCTCGTGCCCGGCGAGCATCCGGCCGAGCAGGCTGACCGCCATCCGCCCCATCTCGCCGAGCGGCTGGCGGACCGTGGTGAGCGCCGGGTGCGTGGCCCGGGCGAGCTCGATGTCGTCGAAGCCGGCGACCGACAGGTCGTGCGGCACGCGCAGGCCCCGGTCGGCGGCGGCGTGCAGCGCCCCGACGGCCATCTTGTCGTTGA
This sequence comes from Dactylosporangium sp. CA-152071, assembly GCF_050936335.1. Lineage (NCBI taxonomy): Bacteria > Bacillati > Actinomycetota > Actinomycetes > Micromonosporales > Micromonosporaceae > Dactylosporangium > Dactylosporangium sp. CA-152071. The sequence goes on from NZ_JBNJMZ010000002.1 coordinate 2,562,360, forward strand.
ACGCGACGATCGCCGTCGGCCGCTCCGGCAGGTCGAGCAGCTCACCGGCGGCGCGGTACCCCTCCTCCACCGTCGGGTCGGACACGGCGCGCACCAGGTCGGGCGAGGGCAGCACGCCGGCGCCGACGAGCGGCGCGAGCCAGCCGGCGAGCCGGTCGCTGCTGGCCATCCAGCCCGGGCGGCCGCCGAGGATGCCGACGTGGCGGTGCCCGAGCTCCGTCAGGTGCGTCACGAGCCGCCGGGCGCCGGCGAAGTTGGCCGCCGACACGGCCGCGATGTCGCGCGGCGGCGACGTGCGCGGATCCACGACCACGAACGGGAAGCCCTGGTCGCGCAGCCGCTCCAGGTCCTCCTCCGGCTCCGACGGCAGGATGAGCAGCGCGCCCGCGACCTGCGGCCAGCCGGTCAGCGTCTTGAGCACCTCGGTGCGCTTCCACGACGACTCGCCGGCGTCGACGATCGCGTGCATGCCGTGCACGTCGAGCGCCTCCGCGATGGCGGACACGATCAGCCCGAAGTAGTCCGTCAGCACGTACGGGCAGCGCACATAGACGCCGTTGTCCGCCTTCTCCGCGCCCGACCCGCGCCGCCTTGGCGCCTGCCGGCCGAGGCCGCCCATCGCCTCGAGGACCCGGTCCCGGGTGCCGGGCGCGACGTTGGCACGGCCGTTGAGCACCCGCGACACCGTCGCGATGGACAGGCCGGTCTGCTGAGCGACGTCGCGGATGGTGACGCGCTGCCGCTGCTCTGTTTCACCCGCTTGTTTCATCACCGGCCAGCATATCGGCTGGCCCGCCTGATACGTCGGTGTGGCGACATCCGCTCTGTGTCCTTGTCCGCACCGCCGCGAGCCATTGAGATACGCACCTCTGGGGCCGGGCAGTCTCGCCCGGCCCCAGAGGGATCTGACTACTCGGTGCGTAGTGCCGTGGCGGTCCGGGTCTTGGCGGCCCAGCCCGCCGGCAGGAGGGCGCCGGCGGCGGCGATGACGAGGCCGCCGAACACCAGGGGCAGGACCAGCAGCGGGGCGTACACCTCGATGTACGACGACGGGATGCCGGTGTTCGCGGCGCGACCCATCGCCGGCAGGACCGCGTGGTGGAGCACGATGCCGAGCGGGACCCCGATCGCGCCGGCGAGCAGGCCGGTGCCGGTGACCGAGGTGAGGACCATCGTGACCGTCTGCCGCGGCGACATGCCGAGGGCCTTGAACACGCCGAGGTCGTGCACGCGTTCGCGGGTGTCGAGCACGACCGTGTTGAGCACGCCCATCCCGGCGACGACGACGAGCATCAGGGTGAGCGTCGCGGCGAGCGTGTCCATGGCGACGACGGTCTCGCTGATCTCCCCGACGTTGACGTCGGCGCCGCCGCCGAGCGGCTCCAGGACCTTGTTCAGCGCGTCCACATAGGACTTGGCGGTGGCGCCCGGGTCGAGGTCGATGTGGAACTCGACCGACTCCGGCTCGACGACGGTGCCGAGGGCGGTGAGAGTGGCCGCGTCGGTGACCACGCCCCGGCCGTCGTCGCTCAGGTCGAGCGACTCCCCCACGATCCGGACCTTGAGCGAGCGCCCGGCGTCGGTCAGCGTGGCCGTGTCGCCGACCTTGAGCCCGGTGGCGCGCAGGAACGCGGTCGGCACCACGATCTGGCCCGGCCCGTCGAACCACTTCCCGGAGATCATCTTGTACGCGCCCCAGGAGGAGTCCCCGGTGAAGGCGACGACGTCGGCGGGGGTGGTGAGGCCGGAGACCCCGACCTCGGCATGCCCCGTGGTGAACCACCGGCGGGTGCCGGGCTGCGCGTCGATCGCGGCCCGCACCTTCCCGAGGGCGGCGACGGCCTCGGCGCCCGTCGGCGGGCCGCCCTTGCCGTTCTGCCCCTGACCGGCCGGCTGGCCCGCGCTCACCGGGGCGCTGGGGCCTCCCGGACCACCCGGCCCGCCCGGCTGGCCCGGTGCCGGCGGGCCGGCGGGGCCGCCGGGGCCGGGGCCGAACGTGAACGCGTGGGCGACGACGGCGCCGGCGGTGCGGCGGTTGAGACCCTCCTGGATGCCGGCGAGGGACGTGGCGAGGCCGACCCCGAACGTCACCCCGAGCGCGCCCAGGGCGACCGCCGCCACGATCGTCGCGGAGCGGGACGGGCTGGTGAACGGGTTCGCCAGCCCCAGGCTCACCGGCCGGGGCAGCGGCAGGCGGCCCAGCAGCCGCCGTGCCGTCCGCCCGCGCCCGCTGGCCGGGGTGCGTCCGACGGCCAGGGCGGTGACGGTGCGCAGCCGGCCGGCCCGCAGCGCCGGCACGAACGCGGTCAGCACGACCGCGGCGAGCGCGACGAGCGGCACGACCACGCTCACCCACGGCGCGACCGTCATCGAGGCGGTGCCGAACGCGTCGCTCTCGTCCGCCAGGACCGGCACCGCGGCGAGGTTGCCCAGCAGCACGCCGAGCGCGGCGCCGACGGTGGCCGGGATCAGCGCCTGGCCGATGTACGCGCGGGTGACCTGGGCGGGGGTGAAGCCGACGGCCTTCAGGATGCCGATGCGGCGGGTCGCGGCGCCGACCGAACCGCTCACGACGACGCCGATGATGAGCACCGACATGCACAGCCCGAGCACCCCGAACGCGACCACGAACGGCACGAACGTCGCCGCCCGGCGCTCCGCGTCGCGTTTCACCGTGAGGTACGACGCGGCGCCCGTCATCGCGTCGGCGGGCACCGCGCCGGCGACGGCGGCCCGGTGCGCGGTGAGCTGCGCGCCGGTGGTGGCGTCGGCGAAGCGGTACAACATCTGGAAACCGCCCTTGACGTCGCCGCTGAGCAGCGCCGTCAGCTGGTCGGGGGTCGTCCACGCCTCGGCGCTGGTCCCGACCGACCTGGCGAGGCCCACGACGGTGAGCGTGGGGCTGCCCGGCGAATCGGTGAACGTGAGCCGGTCGCCGACCTCCAGCGGCGACCGGCCGGCCGCCCACACGATCTCCCCGGCGGCGGTGGCCCACCGGCCGGCGGTCAGGTCGAGCCGGTCGACGGGCCCGCCGGGGTCGGCGCGGCCGGCGAGGATCGCGGGCGGCAGCTGGAGCCCCGGCGGGATGCGGCTGCCGCTGACCGTCGTCGGGCGCAGCGACACGGTCCTGAACGGGCCGGCGGACGCGGTCGCACCGGCCGCCTTCGCGGTGGCGGCGACGGTGTCCGCGGTGACGGCGCCCGCGTCGAACGTGGCCGTCAGGTGGGCGCCCTGCTGCTTGGCGAAGCCCCGGTCGAAGGGCGCGCGGGAAGCGTCGAGGAGGCCTGCTGCCAGTACCGACGCGGAAACGGCGAGCATGGTCGTCAACGCCATCACGACCGACTGGACCCTCCGCCGCCCGCCGGCACGCACGACACTGCCGACGCCGCTCACCGGGGACCGCCCGCGCCGACGCCGTGCTTGACGTCGCGGCTGAGGCGGCCGTCGACGAGCTCCACGGTCCTCGTGGCGCACTCGTGGGCGAGGGTCACGTCGTGGGTGACGAGGACGACGGTCTGCCCGTCGCGGTGCAGGGCGGTCAGCAGGTCGCGGACCTCGCGGCCGGACGCCGTGTCCAGGGCGCCGGTCGGCTCGTCGGCGAGGAGCAGCGACGGGCGGTTCATGAGGGCGCGCGCGACGGCGACCCGCTGCCGCTCACCGCCGGAGAGCCGACCCGGGAACGCCTTCGCGTGCCGCCGCACCCCCAGCTTCTCCAGCAGCTCGCCGGCCCTCGCGGTGGCCTCGCCCCTCGGTACACCGGCCAGCTGCGCGGGCAGCAGGACGTTGTCGTGCACGGTCAGGTCGTCGACGAGGTTGAAGAACTGGAAGACCATGCCGATGCGGGCGCGGCGGTACTTCGCGGACGCGGCCTCGCCGAGCCCGTCGACCCGCACGCCGTCGACGGTGACGCTGCCCGACGTGGGCCGGTCCAGCCCGGCGATCAGGTTGAGCAGCGTGGACTTGCCGCTGCCGGACGCGCCCAGCACGGCGACGGCCTCACCGGCGTCGATCCGCAGCGTCAGGCCGGCGAGGGCGGGTGGGCCGTCGTCGTACCGTTTGCTCACGTCGCTGATCTGGATGAGTGGCGCGCTCACGGTGTACCTCCGCGGTCGTCTCGTGTGGATGCTCCGACCGTAGGAAGCGGGCCGCCTCCGGCACGTCGGCCACGGTGACGGTCTCCGGCGGGTGCGTCATCCTTTTGGACTACACCGCGCGGCGGCGTGTGGTCTTTGAAGCCGATGCCAGGCGGCGGGGCGCTTGGCAGACTTGGGCCGTGGACATCGGGTTCGTGCGGCAGCAGCTACGGGCGATCGGCGCCGAGCTGTGGCGCGTGAGCGGCCCGATGCCGAAGCTGAGCAGGTGGGCGTGGGCCGCCGACGCCGTCCTCGCGCTCGTGCTCACGCTGGTCACGGTCAGCAGCACGTCGCAGCCCGGCGACGCGCCCGCGCCGGACTTCGTCTTCGACGGCGACCGGCACATGCGGGTGCCCGACCTTCGCCTGCCACCGGTCCCTGAGCCGCCGGACCCCGACCCGGGCCCGCACTTCGTGCCCGACGACCCGTCCACCGGGCAGTATGTCCTGGCCGCGCTCCTGGCGCTGCCGCTGGTGACCCGCCGCAGGTTCCCGGTCGCCTCGCTGTGGGTCATCGTCGTGGCCGCGCTGCTGTTGCGCGCGGAGCCCGGGTTCGACCCGACGCCGGCGCTGGTGTGCTTCGTCATCGCCGCCTACAGTGCCGCGCTCTACAGCCGCCACCGGGCCCTCGCGATCGGCAGCGTCATCGTGGCCACCGTGGCCCTGCTCGCCAGCGGCCGGGGCGACGCGGAGACGGAGGCGGGGCCGGGGCTGGCGGTGTTCCTGCTGCTGTGCGCGGTCAGCCTCACCGCCAACGCGATCCACGTCTGGAAGCAGCGGGCCCTGGCACTGCAGCGGGAGCAGGCGACCGCGACGAGCCTCGCCGTCCAGCAGGAGCGCGCCCGGCTCGCCGGCGAGCTGCACGACGTGGTCAGCCACAGCGTCAGCATGATGGTCGTCCAGGCCGGCGCCGCCCGCACCGTCCTGGACACCGAGCCCGACCTGGCCCGCGAGGCCCTGCTGGCGGTCGAGTCGAGCGGCCGCGCCGCGATGGTCGAGCTGCGCCACGTCATGGGCCTGCTCACGATGGACGGCGACGGCCCCGACCTCGCCCCGACGCCGGGCCTCGACCAGCTCGACGTCCTCGCCGACCGCGTCCGCCGCACCGGCGTCCCCGTCGAGGTCGTCCAGACCGGCACGCGGGTGCCGCTGCCCGCGGGGGTGGAGCTGGCGGCGTACCGGGTGGTGCAGGAAGCCTTGACCAACGCGGTCAAGCACGCCGTGGGCGCCTCGGTGACTGTCACCGTCGACCACACCACCGACACCCTGCACGTCGACGTCACCGACACCGGCGGCGCCGCCGACACCTCCGCCGACCCTGGCAGCGGCCGCGGCCTGGCCGGCCTCCGCGACCGCCTGACCGTCCACGAAGGCACCCTGTCCGCAGGCCCCACCCCTACCGGCGGCTTCCGCGTCCACGCCACCATCCCGATCCCCGCCCCATGACCCGCCCACCTCACCACCCGGCACATGCATCCCTGAGCCCGCCGCCCTTCCCCGCCGGCGCGGCGCTACTGACCAGCCATGCAGTCACGGGCGACGCCTTCCTCCCCGGCCACCCACCGGGAGACCGCGATGCTGCGCTACCCGAAGCGGCTCTCCGACCTGGACTGACCGCCACCCACACGTCCCCCGCACCTGCAGACCGCCCGACGCCGCCCCATCCTCAACCGCCCGGAAGCTGTGCCATCCCCTGCCGACTCGCAGTCCCCGACTACCCGGGCTGCACGCCATCCCCAATCACCCCGGACGCTGCGTCAACCCCTGCCAATACACCGTCCCCCAACCACCCGGGCTGCACGCCGTCTCCAACACCGCGCCGCCCCAGCGCCGGCACCGCGCCGCCCCCCGCCTGCGCGGACGCTGCGCCTGCACCATCAGCACGAGCACGGCGTCGTCCTCCACAACGCAGACAGCCCACCGTCCCAACCCGCCTCTGCGCCATCTCCCAACCACCCAGCCGCCGCGCCGTCCCAACACCACACCGGCCAGGCAGCACCGACCTCCACAACGCAGACAACGCACCATCTCCAACCCGACTCCTGCTCCCTCCCCTGCCAACACACCGTCCCCCACTTCCCGGACGCTGCACCGCCCCCTGCAAACGCGCCATTCCCGAGCAGCGCAATCCGCGCGACGTCCCGCAGCAACCCGGGCAGAGCGCCGTCTCCAGCAACACGGACATCACGCCATCCCCTGCGCCGTTCCCCGGCAACGCAGACAGTGCACCGTCCCGCACCGACGCGCCGTCCGTGCCGACACCGCGTCGATCCCCAGGGCAGAGAGCACCCGTCCCCTCAGCGCCGCCCTCAGCAGCGCGGCACCTGCCCCGTCCCTGCGAACGTGCCATCCCGCAACGCAAACACCGCGCCGTTCCCCAGCAGCACCGGCAGGACCGCGACCAGCAACAGCATGCCGTCCGCCGCCACCACCCCAGCAATGCGGGTACAAACCCCGTTCGCCGACATGGCGGGCGCGGCGGCGGGGTCGGTGCGACCTTGTCCGTGGTGGTTGTGGTGAGTTGGCGATGTCGCAGTCCCCGAGGTGCGCCGGCGATCTGGGCGACTGCTGCCGGGCCTCGCCCATCGTTGAACGCTGGCACCCCGCCATGATCGAAGGATGGATCCGGCCACGCCCGCGGCCAGGGCTGTCCTTCGATCTTGGCTGCGGCGCGAAGTGCAGTGTCCGGGCGGCATCGTCTGGAGGAGGGGCGTCCAGGGCGGTGGGCGGGCGCGGTGCATCCTGGTCCGGAGTGTGGTGGAGGGAGGTTTCGTGAGCGAGCCGTTGCGGGTGGTCGTCGCCGACGATCAGGCGTTGGTGCGGACCGGGTTCCGGATGATTCTCACGGCGAGTGGGATCGAGGTGGTCGCGGACGCGGCCGACGGCGCCGAGGCGGTCGACGCGGTCCGGCGCACCCGGCCCGACGTGGTGCTCATGGACGTGCGGATGCCGCGCATGGACGGTCTCGAGGCGACCCGCAGGATTCTCGGCGGGCCTGTCACGGGGGCCGCGCCGCGGGTCATCATCCTGACGACGTTCGACCTCGACCAGTACGTCTACGCGGCGCTGTCGGCGGGGGCCAGCGGGTTCCTGCTCAAGGATGTCAGCCCCGAGCACCTCGTCGGCGCGGTGCGGCTGATCCGGGCCGGTGACGCGCTGCTGGCACCGTCGATCACGCGGCGGCTCATCGAGCGGTACGCGACCCGGGACGCCCGCACCGCCACGCTCCATCGTGACCTGTCGGGGCTGACGCCGCGCGAGGTGGAGGTGCTGCGGCTGCTCGCCAGGGGGCTCAGCAACGCGGAGCTGGCGGCGCAACTGCAGCTCAGCGACGCCACGGTCAAGACGCACATCGCCAGGATCCTGTCGAAGCTGCAGCTGCGCGACCGCGCCCAGGCGATCGTCGCCGCGTACGAGACCGGGCTGGTCACCCCCGGCTCGGGCGCCCCGTGAGCACGGCCGGCGGAGCGGCTCAGCGGGTCGTCGGGACCTCGGCGCGGAAGGAGGTGGCGTCCAGGTCGTAACGCTCCAGGAAGTCGGCCACGGCTTCGACCACGACGCGTTCGACGATCTTCACGTACTTCGTCGCCTCCAGGGCGGGCAGGGCGGCGGTGGGGTCGCCGACGAGGTCGCGGATGCCGAGGCGGGCGCTGTGGTCGTGCCAGCCGCCGGGGTCGGGCCGGCGCGCCAGCACTCGCAGCCGGTGGGCCGCCGTGCGGGTCAGTCGCCACGGCGCGGCCGTCAGCTGTGTCAGCAGCTCCAGGTGTACGACCGGCGCCGGCACGAAGCACGCGGTGCGTACCGGTGGCAGGACGTGGGCGGAGAGCTCGACGTACACCACCGAGGCCTCGATGGACGTGTGCACGAACACGGACACGTGCCCGTCGCCGTCGTCCGGCGGCACGACCGGCCGGCCCTCGGCGGTGGTGACGGCCCTGGCGCGCGGCACGATCACGACCCGGTCGTAGTGGCGCAGGCCCTCCTGCGGGGCCCGGACGACCGCGTCGACGGCCTCCCGGGACGCGAGCGGCAGCGGGACGCCGTCTTCGAGCAGCGGGTCGCCGCCGCCACGGACCCCGTCCGCGGCCAGGTACGACGTCACCGTCAGCCCAGGCACCCCGTGATGCCCGGTGCCGTCGCCGAGGCCCTGCAGCGCCTGACCGACGTGCCGGCGCAGCAGGACGGGGTCGAGGGTCGCGGGGCTGCGGGGGCGGTAGCCGCCGGAGTCGATCGCGCGCAGCGCCACCGCGACCGACCACGCCCGCACCCGCGGCCCGGCACCGACGAACGGGTCGCCCCGGCTGAACGCGACGTTGCCCCGCTGCGCGGCCGCGACGACCGCGACCCGGCGGGCGGTCGAGGCCCGCACCGGGGCCGGGTGGGTCCCGGCGGTGAGGGTCGTGGCGGTCCACCACAGGTGTGCGAGGTGCCCGGCGACGGCGCACCCGGCCAGGACCGCGAGCGCCGCCCACACCCGTCCCCCGGGCGCCGCGCCGACGGCGGCGACGACCCGGTCGAGCTCACCGCCCGGCGCCGCGGCGGTCGAGCCGGCCACCGTCAGCACCGCGCCGACGACCGTGACGAGACCGAAGACCAGCGCGGCGGCCAGCAGCGCCCGCCCGGCGGGCGGCGCCCCTCGCACCGCCTTCGACCGGCACAGCCCCACGACGGCACCGAGGAGCAGGACCGCGACGGTGGTGCGCGGCGCGAGGATCAGCGCGCCGACCACCGCCACGGTGAGGAACGTGTCCCTGACCGTGCCCAGCAGCCTGGCCCGCAGCGCGTGGCACAGCACCGGTTCCAGGTCCAGGCCGACCGACGGCGCCACGGCCCGCCGCGGATCGTCCGTGAGCTCGGCGACGACCCGCTCTGCGAGGCCTGAGTCGAGGTGTACCGCCGCGCACAGCCGCCGGGTCGTCGTCGACGGCGAGCGCCGCGCCGGACTCGCGTCGGGCATGGCGAACAGCGGCGGTGGCCAGGCGGCCTCGCGCTTCGTCTGCCGTGGCGGCAACGCGGACGCGACGTCCGCGTCGGGCGGCTCCGCGGGCGATCCACCCCGCGCCGGCCACCGCGACCCCGTAGAAGCCGCGTCACCGGGCGTGACATCCGGCACCGCCCCCTGCCCGGACCACCGCGAGCCCGCGGACGCGACGTCCGGCGACGCACCCTGCCCCGGCCACCGCGATCCGGCCGGCGCGACGTCGGACGACGCACCCCGGCCCCGCCGCAGCAACCGCCCACGACGCGCCGGCTCACCATCCGGAGCACCCGGCTGATCCGTCACCGACCCGCCGCGACCCCGCCCCGCCGAGTCGCCGGGCTGACCGGGCGAGTCGGCCCGGCCACGCCACGGCGACCGCCGGCGCCGGGCCGACGCGCGGTCCGAGGCGGCTGATGCGCCCGATTCGTCTGTAGGCACAGCGGTTCGGGCCGGCCGGTCGTTGTCCGAGGAGGCCAGCTGATCTGATGGGACGACATCGGGGTGCGTCGGGTCGGCGGTCCGGGCGCGCCACAGTGGCGTGCCGCGGCGGACCGGGGCGGGCTGATCCGGTGGGGCGGTTCGATGGCGCGGCGCGGGCCATCGCCGCTGGCCGGCGGCCTGGACCGTGCCGCCGAAGGCGGGCGTGTCCCGGCTCAGCGCGGCCAGCACCAGCCCAGCGGCCGGCGCCGATCGATCGTGACGCCCCAGCGCGGTGAGCAGCCGCGCGAGGAAGGCCTCAACTCGCATGGTGGTCGTCGCCGGTCTTCTTGCGGGCCGCGGGCAGCTTGACGCGCAGGCGTGACACCCGTCCGGTGCCGTTCAGCATCGGCGTGGCGGTCTCGGAAGGGGTGGCGGCAGTCGTACCGGCGACGGCGGCGAAACTCAGGAACGGCGCGGCAACCCGGGCGATCTGCGTCAGCAGCAGCGGTGCCGCGATCCCTGACGCCACCGCCCCGGCCGGGCCGGACGCCTGTCCTGACGCCCCGAGCCACGCGGCCAGCCCCGCGCCGGCGAGGCACCGGACGGCGGCGGACACCGCGTACGCCGCCGGCCCCGGCTCGCCCGACCCGCGCCACGGCGGCCGCGCGGTCCGGCGGCGGGCCGCCAGCAGGTCGAGCGCTTCGAGCATGAGCGCGGCGAACAGACCCAACATGGCCGCTCCGGCTGCGCTCATCGGACCACCATAGGAACGGGCCGCCCCGGGCTTCCACGGTATCGACCGTCGATCACCCGGTCGGGTTGACGCTCCCCTTGCGCGTCTGGCACTGTCTAGGTTGTCTAGAGGACTTGGAGGACTGGTGAGCAAGGCGCCACTGTACGTGCGGATCGAGCGGGAGCTGCGGGCGCGGCTCGCCGGCGCGCGGCCCGGCGACACGGTGCCGGCCGAGTCGGTGCTCGCCACGGAGTTCGGGGTCGCCCGGATGACGGTGCGGGCCGCGCTCAACGCCCTGGAGTCCGACGGGCTCATCGAGCGGATCCAGGGGCGGGGCACGTTCGTGCGGCAGCGGCCCGAGCCGCGGGCCGCCGGAACCCTGATGAGCTTCCAAGACCAGGTGCGCGGCTGGGGGCGCACCCCGCGCTCGCGCCTGCTGGAGGGCGAGGTCCGGGCGGCCTCCGCGGCCGAGGCGGCGGCGCTCGGACTGACGGCCGCCGCACCCCGGGTGGTGTCGATCGCCCGGGTACGGCTCGCCGACGACGTCCCGCTCGCGGTCGAGTACGCCTGCTTCCCCGCACACCTGAGCGCCCTGCTCGACCTCGATCTGGAGGCCGGTTCGCTGCACCACGCGCTGCACGGGCTGGGCCTGCGCCCGACGCTCGGCTCGTCGACGCTGACGGCGCAGCGGGCCGGCACCGACGGCGAGCGGCTGCACGTGCCTGCGGACGAGCCGCTGCTGGTCGAGACCCGGCTGATCGTCGACCAGCACTCGGCGCCGCTGGAGCACACGGTCAGCCGGTATGTCGGCGCCCGCTACGACCTGCGCGTCACGTTCGACGTGCGGCCACCCGGAACAGGAGAGTCCCGATGAACGTCGCCAAGATGATCGACCACTCGCTGCTGCGGCCCGAGCTGACCACCGCCGACGTCCGGCACGGGTGTGAGGTCGCAGCGCGCCGGGCGGTCGCCTCGGTGTGCGTCCGGCCGTCCGACGTCGGCCTCGCCAGGGCGGCGCTGGACGGGACAGGAGTGCTCGTCGGGACCGTGGCGGGGTTCCCGCACGGCGACACCCTCACCACGGTCAAGGCCGCGGAGACGCGGGCGCTGGTCGAGGCGGGCGCCGACGAGATCGACATGGTGCTGCACATCGGGCGCCTGCGCAGCGGCGACGAGGCGTACGTGCACGACGACATCGCCGCCGTGGTCGCCGCGGCGCAGGGGCGGGTCGTCAAGGTGATCCTGGAGAACGTGTACCTCACCGACGAGCAGAAGGTCGCCGGCTGCCGCATCGCGGAGCGGGCCGGTGCGGGGTTCGTGAAGACCAGCACCGGGTTCGCGGGCGGCGGCGCCACCCTGGCGGACATCCAGCTGATGCGCGCCACCGTCTCCCCGCACGTCGAGGTCAAGGCGGCCGGCGGGGTCCGCAGCCTCGACACCCTGCTCACCCTGCACCGCGCCGGCGCCACCCGCTTCGGCGCGACCGTCACCGAAGCGATCCTCGACGACTTCGCCGCCCGCGAGCGCGGGGAGCGGCCGGCGGCCGCCCCGTCCACCGGCAGCGGCTACTGAGCCGTAGGATCCCCGCGCAGAGGGCGGACGTCGGGGTCAGCACCGTAGGGTGGGCGGCCGGCGAGCGCTATCGGGGCGTCGTGACGGCGGTCAGGATCTTCGTGTACGCGGCGCGGCGGTCGGGGCGGGCGCGGGCGGCGGCCTTGGTGAGCGCCGGCGCGGCGGCGGGGCCGAAGCGGGTCAGGCCGGCCTCGGCGGTGCGGCGGACGGTCGGGTCGGGGTGCAGCAGCAGGCCGACGACCGCGCCGATCGCCGGTGCCCAGGCGGCGCCGCTGACCGCGCGGACCGCGGCGCGCACGATGTCCGGCTGCGGGTCGGCGAGCAGGACCTCGCTGTGCCGCAGGTACGTGGGCCGGTCCAGCAGCTGGCGCGACACGCGGTGGGCGTGCAGGCGGACCTTCGCCTCGGGGTGCCGCAGCAGGTCCCCGAGCAGCTCGGCCAGGCCGGTCCCGTCGCCGGTCTCGGCCAGACCGGCCAGGGCGACGCGGATCCGCGTGGCGTCGCCGTCGCGGGCGAGGTGCAGCAGCTCGTCGCGGGTCGGTGGGCGCACCGTCGCCGACGGCCGGTCCAGCAGCCCAGCCGGCAACCGGGGCTCGGCCGGCTCCGGCAGCAACGGCGCGGGCGGATCGCCGAGCAGGGTGGCGGCCGTGGAGCGCGGCAGCCGGTGCAGCGCGGTGCCGGCGGCGGCCACGACGGACGGGTCCGGATGGTCGCGCAGCCGGAGCAGGGCCGGGACGAACGGCGGCAGGTCCACAGGCACGAGCCAGTGTGTGAGCCGCATCGCCTGGTGCAGCCGCGGGACAGGGGCGTCGGCGGCCAGGTCCTCGGGGGTCAGCGCGCGGGCCAGTGCCGGGGTGGGCGGCAGGTCGGCGTCGCGATGCAGGTGCACCTGCAGCAGACGACGCTGGATGGCCGGTTCGGGCCACGAGCGCAGCGCCTCGGCCGCCCGCAAGCGCTGCGTGGTGCCGGGTTGCGGGTGGTCGAGCATGGTGAGGAGGCGGTCGCGCAGGGCGGCCGAGCGGGGCTGGTCGAGGTCGCCGTCGTGCGGGGTCCGCGGCGCCGGGCCTGTGCGGCCGGCCTCCTCACCGAGAGTCCACAGTGGAGCGTCAATGGGTTGCAGGGCCACCATCCGGTCGAGCAGCGCGGGCCGTTCGCCGGCGGCGGCGCCGGGCCACGCCTCGATCAGGGTCGCGAGGCGCTCCCGCGACTCCACTGTGGACGGCGGACCGCCGGACGCCATGCCCGGCGACGGCGCCTCGCCCTGACACGGGGCCCCGGACGCCTCGCGCAGCGCCTCGCCCTGCTGCGGGACGCCGAACGCCTCGCGCAGGACACGCGTCTCGGCCTGCCACGGGTCGGCGCCGAGCGCGGCGTCGGCGAGGGCGCGTTCCACGTCGTGGCGGGTGAGGACGGCGCCGCAGCGGCGCAGCGTGGCGAGGGTCGAGCGGAGGCCGGCGGGCGCGGGCGGCGCGGCCCGCAACCTGGACGCCACGTCCAGCGCCGCGGCGGGGGTGAGGTGCGGGGCCAGGTCCTCGAGGACGGCGAGGAGGGCGTCGCGGGGGGCGTGCGACAGTTCGCCCACCCCGGTGACCACAGTGGACCGCGCGCGGCCGAACGCGATCCGCTCCTCGGGCGTCCACGGCGCCGGGCAGCAGCGCACGACCAGCCGCAGCACGGACGGGCGCAGGTCCCGCTCGGCGGCCGCGAGCCTGAGCCAGTCGGGCAGCAGCCGCCGCAGGCCGGGCAGCAGCGCCTCGGGCGGCTCCCCCTCGGCGGCGGCGACCCGGCGGGCGGTCCCGGCGTGCCACCCGTCGCGGGTCAGGGCGACGAGGTCCGGATGCGGCTCACGTACGGCGGCCGCGGCCGACTGGGTGATGCCGTGCGCCGCCATCCGGCCGGCGAGCGAGGCGGCGGCGCCGTCCCGCAGCCGCAGCCGGCCGCCGGCGATGAGGTGCAGCAGCGCCGGGCCGGCCGGCGAGCCCTGGTCGGTGAGCGCCGCGACCGACCGCGCGGTCAGGGCGCCGTCGAGGGATTCGAGCAGCGGGAGTTCGCCGGAGCGTTCGAAGGCGGCGATGACGGTCGCGTCGGCCGCGTCGGCGAGGATCGCCCGCAGCGCGGCGGTCAGCGCGGCCCGCAGGCCGGGGTTGTCGTGCCGGCCGAGCCAGCCGAGCAGGTGCGGCACCGTGGCTGGGGTTCCGGTGGTGCGCAGCGCCTCCGCCGCGGCCTTCTTGATGTTCATGTTCGGGTGTTCGAGGCAGGCGGCGACGGCGTGACCGGCCCAGCGGGCGCCGGCCCGGCCGAGCGCGATGAGGGCCTGGCGGACCGTCTGCACGTCCCCGGCGGCGGTGAGCGGCGTCAGCGTCGCGGCGAGTGCCTCGATCCCGTCGCGGGCGAGGACCGCGACGGCGTGTTTGCGCACGTGCGGATCGCGGTGGCGCAGGAACCGGTGCGTGCGGGCGCGGGTCCGCTCGTACGGTGCCCGCTCCAGCAGCTCGAGCAGCACCGCCAGCTCGGTCGGCGGCGCCCCCGGCCGGTCGAGCAGGTCCAGCGCGACGCTCGCGGCGAACGCGTCACCGGCTACCCGCTCGCCGGCGTCCAACTGAGCGGCGTCAGGCGGCCCGGCGAAGCGTCCGGCCGCATCGTGCGGGCCGGAGAGACCTCCAGCGGCGCCGTGCGGGTAGGTGGCGTGGTCGGCGGCGTGGTCGGCGGCGTGGTCGGCGGCGTCGAGGAGGCAGACGGGGCGGATGCGGCCGTCGCGGTACAGGCGGCGGCCCAGCCCCTGCAGCGCGGCGAGCGCCTCCTGCGGCACGACCGGCATCCGTTTCGTGGCCGCCGGCCGGTCCCGGTCCGCGTCGACGGCGGCGAGGTCGGCGGGGAGCCGGTGCTGCTCGTCCGGCGGGTTCCCGCGGGTGTCGTACGCGAGGGCCAGCTCGGCGACGATCCGGCCCAGCAGTTCGGTCACGTCGTCCACGGCGGCGGCGTGGCCGGCCAGCCAGATCAGCGCCTGGAGCGGCCGGTCGGGGGTGGCGCGGGCGCGCAGGACGGCGAGCTCGCGCTCGTCGGGGCGGCCGAGGTCGGCGGCGATCCGGTCGGGCAGGGCCGCCGGGTCGAGCCGCAGCAGCAGCGCGTGCCGGCGGGTCGGGTCGGGCTGGAGCAGCCAGCACAGCTCGAGCGCCTGGTGCCGCCACGGCCGCAGGAACGGCAGGTCCTGGGCGAGACCGTCGGCGAGCACGGCGACGGTACGGTCACCGCCGACCGCTTCGAGAGCGTGCAGCGCCGCGGCCGGCGCGCGGGGCAGGGTGGCGAGCACGGCGTCCTCGGCGGGGGCGTGGCGCAGCACCCGGATCGCGGCCAGGAACGGCTCCGGCTCGGCGGCACGAGGCAGCAACGCGGCGACGTCCCCGCCGATGTCGAGGTCCGGCGCCCCCTGCCGCGCGAGGGCTACCAGCAGGTCGAGCCGCCGCGCCCAGTCCGCCCCACTCCCGTCATGAGCCCCGGCAGACGAACCGGGAACGGAACAGGAAGCGGGACCGGCGAGGAGTGCGGCGCGGGTGGCGTGCCGGGCCGTGTACAGCAGCGCCGCGACGTCGCCGGCGGGAATCGCGTGGTCGGCGAGCGCGAGGCCCACGACCCCCGCGGCGTCGGCGGCGGCGACGATCAGCCCGCGGTGGTGCATGGTGGTGAGGCAGGCGACAGCGGCCGGGCCCAGCAGCAACGGATCGGTGGCGCCGAGACCGACGACGGCGGGAATGTGCTCGCGGTCGAGCAGCTCGCCGAGCGCTTCGAGCGCGCGCTGCCGGACCCGGGGCGGCACCCGGACGTCGGCGGCGGCGTCGAGCAGCGGATCCCGGAGGCCGTGCCGCGCCGCGGCCGCCACCGCCGCCGATGCGACATCCGCCGTGCCGGCGACGCCCGCCGGCGAAACGGCGGGACCGGTGGGCGCGGGGGCCAGGAGCGCGCGCAGGCGGTGCGGGGCGACAGGGTCGACGGCGGCCCAGGGCTCGGCCAGCTCGGTCAGCGCGCCGGCCACGACCGCCGGCGTGCCGCTGTCGAGGAGCCGCCCCAGGATCCGGCGGGCGGCGGCGGGGGCGAGCACCGCGGCGCGCAGCCCTTCCCGGCACAGGCGGAGCGCGGCGCCGTGCAGGACCGGGTCGTCGCGGCCGGTGAGCTCGTCGAGCAGCCGCGGCGGGTCGGACGCGTCGGCGCAGGCCAGGCCGGCCACCGCCTGGAGCAGCGGCTCGCCGGGCGGCTCGGCGGGAAGGTGGCCCGGCAGGTGCAGCAGCTCGGCCCGCAGCCACGCCACCCGCACCACCGCCACCGGACCGTGCTCACGCCAGCGGGGCCAGGCGGACGGCGGCAGCCGGCCGTGCCGCTGGAAGAGCGTCGCCGTGGCGAGCGCGACCTCCGGCGTCTCGTCCGTCCCGAGCAGCCGCAGGAGGTCCTCGTCGACGTCTCCGCCGATGAGCCGCGCGCCGAGCCACTGCACGGCGAGCAGGCGCAGGGACGGGTCGCCGTGGCGGGCGAGCCGGGCCAGCAGCGCGGGCGGGCAGGCGGTGCCGTCGACGTGTGCGGCGAGCCAGTCCACGTCGCCCCGGTCCACAGCGGCCGTGACGTGCGGATCCGTCGGCTCGGTCACAGGCCCGATCCTATGCGGGCCCGCAACCGGAATCAGGCGGCGGTGAGGGCGCCGATCTCGTCGAGGATCGGCGTCCACAGCGGGCGCGGCAGGTCGTGGCCCATGCCGGGGTGGACGACGAGGCGGGCGCCGGGCACGGCGGCGGCGGTGGCGTGCCCGCCGGCCACGCGGATGAGCGGGTCGGCGTCGCCGTGCACGACCAGCGTCGGGACGCGGACCGTGGCCAGGCCCGGGCGGCGGTCGCCGGAGGCGCGGATGGCGGCGAGCTGGCGGCGGGCGCCGGCCGGGTCGTGGCCGCGGTCGTACGCGCGGCGGCCGACGTCGCGCAGCCACGCCTCGTCGCGCGGGTAGGCGGGCGACCCGATGGCGGTGAAGACCTGGAGCATGCGCTCGCCGGCCTCGTCGCGGGTGGTGGCCGGCGGGATGCCGAGGGCACGGAGGGCGCCGAGCCGCGCACGGCCGATCTGGGGTGCCGGCGTGGACATGATGGAGGTCAGCGTCCGCACGCGGTCCGGGTGCCCGATGGCGAGGGTCTGCGCGATCATGCCGCCGAGGGAGGCGCCGGCGATGTGGGCGGAGGGCCAGCCGACGGCGTCGAGGACGGCGACGGCATCGAGGGCCATGTCGGTCAGGCGGTACGGCGCCACGGCCCGTGGGCGGGTCAGCAGGTCGAACAGGCCCGGGCTGCCGGCCTGCGACCAGTGCGTCGACTCGCCCGCGTCGCGGTTGTCGAAGCGGACGACGCTGTAGCCGCGGCCGGTGAGCTCGGCGCACAGTTCGTCGGGCCACGACAGCAGCTGCATGCCGAGCCCCATGATGAGCAGCAGGGGTTCGCCGCCGGGCCGGCCGAGCCGCTCGTAGGCGATGGTGACGTCGTCGCGGCGGGCCAGGGCGATGACCATCGGCTCAGCATCGGTGATGAGACGCGATCTCGGGAAGGCCCGCCGCGACGCCGGTTTTCAGCAGCCGACGCAGGTCGCGGCGTCGAACTCGTGGTCCCGCAGCCCCGGCGGCATCTCGGCGACGCCGGGGCCGCCGGCGGTGAGCCACGCGCCCACCGCGTCGACGGTGTCGTGGCCGAGGATGTCGCCCAGGTAGACGGGTCTGGCCCCGCCGCGGCGGGCGGCCCGGGAGGGCTGGACCACCACGACGTTGGAGCGTTCGCAGACCGAGAGGCACTCACTGACGCGGACGCGGTGCCGGCCGGCGCCGGAGCGCAGCGCGGCGAGCTGCGCGTCGTGGTCGACGTCGGGGTGCTTGTCGGTGCTGCCGCAGCAGCAGTCGCGGCACACCGTCAGCGTGCAGGCGTCGTCCCCCCACGGCGGGGCCATGACGTCAGCGGCTCGCGGCGAGGGCCGGCGCGGCAGTGTCCAGACCGGCGTCCCGGCCGGAGCGCTGGTCGGGGTCGCCGGGGACGGGCGCGGCCGGGTCGGTGCCGAGCTCGACGATGCGGTTGGCCCTGTCGACGTGGACGACGCGGGAGCGGTGCGAGGCGACCTCGGCGGCGTCGACCAGCTCGAACGACATGATGATCACCAGGTCGCCGGGCGAGACGAGGCGGGCGGCGGCGCCGTTGATGCCGATGACCCCGCTGTCGCGGGCACCCTCGATCACATACGTGGTGAGGCGGGCGCCGGTGTCGATGTCGACGACCTGCACCTGCTCCCCTTCGACCAGGCCGGCGGCCTCCAGCAACGCGCTGTCGATGGTGATCGATCCCACGTAGTGCAGGTCGGCCTGGGTCACCGTGGCGCGGTGGATCTTTCCGCCGAGCAGGGTGCGCTGCATTGAGTCGTCCTCTCCGAGGGGCAGACATGGATGTCCCGAAAGGACGGACATGAAAGCCCATCCTAAGTTAGGCAATGCTAACCTACATTCCTGCCTCGGCGCGCCACCCTCCGGCGCGGCGGCCGCGACCCCGAACTCTCCAAGGAGCATTGATGACCCGCACCCCCCGACCCAGGACGTGGTCGCGCCGCACGGCGCTCGCCGCGGCCGCCCTGCTCGCCGTGACCGGCCTGGCCGCCTGCGGCGACGACGCGAAGGACTCCGCCGCCGCGACGCCCAGCGGCTCCGCCGCACCGGCCGCGTTCCCCGTCACGATCGAGCACAAGTTCGGCTCCACGAAGATCGAGTCCGAGCCGAAGCGGGTCCTCACGGTCGGCTGGAACGACCAGGACTTCGTGCTCGCCCTTGGCGTCACGCCGGTCAGCACCCGCGAGTGGTTCACCGAGTACCCGAACTACCCGTGGGTCAAGTCGGCGCTGGGCGGCAAGACGCTGCCGACGTTCTCCGCCGAGATCAACTTCGAGGCCATCCTCAAGGAGAAGCCCGACCTGATCATCGCCATCTACGAGACGGTCAACCAGGAGACGTACGACCGGCTCACGCAGATCGCGCCGACGGTCGTGCAGTCGAAGGACTACGCCGACGAGCAGACCCCGTGGGACGTACAGACGCTGACCACCGGCAAGGCGCTCGGCAAGTCAGCCGAGGCGAAGGCCCTCGTCGACAAGGTGAACGCGAAGCTCGCCGAGGTCAAGAAGGCGCACCCCGAGTTCGCCGGCAAGGTGCTCGTCGAGGACTTCGGCCCGGAGAACGGCCAGCACTGGCTCATCGCCGCCAAGGACCCGCGCCGCGCCCTGTTCGACGCGCTCGGCTTCGCCGCGCAGGCCGAGAAGGACGAGATCAGCGAGGAGCGGCTCGACCTGCTCGACAAGGACATCCTCTTCGTCAACGGCGCCACCAAGGCCACGATGACCGCCTCGCCGGTGTTCGCCAAGCTGAAGGTCGTCACCACCGACCGCGCCCTGTACACGACGTTCGAGACCCCGCTGTCCGGCGCGCTGGCCTACAGCGGCCCCAACGCGCTGCTCTTCGCCCTCGACATCCTGGTGCCGGCGCTCGCCGCCGCCGCCGACAACGACCCGGCCACGAAGGTCCCGGACCTCGCCGCCGCGTAACCCGCGACCATGCAAGAGGGGCGGCGCCGTCGTGGCGCCGCCCCTCTTTGTCTGCGGTCAGAGCGCCTCGGCCACCAGCGGCCCCAGCTGCTCCAGCACCGCCGGGTCGAGCAGCTCCGAGTGCCCGCAGGCGAGCCCGACCGCCGTCAGCCGGCCGTCCACAAGGGACCGCCACCCGTCCGACGCCGTCCCCGTGAAGCCGGGCTCCGGCACGGTCGCGTCGACGAAGAGCACGTCCGCGGCGAGGACGCCGGGCCGCGCGCCGGCCATCATCCGGTCGCTGTCGAGGTAGTTCTCCACGACCCGGACGATCTGCTCGTCGGTGAGGGCGGCCACGCCACCGCCGGCGGCCCGCACGAACCACACCGCGTCCCGCACCGTCGGCACCGAGGTGGCCGGCACGTCGTAGCCCAGCTCCTGCAGCAGCGCGGCGATCGCGGCCGGCCCGTCCCACTCCCCCCCGACGACCGGCAGCGTGACGCGCGAGTCGAGCATGCCGACGAACGTCACCGACCGGCCGGCCGCGACGAGCAGCCGGGCGACGGCGTGCGCGACGGCGCCGCCGAACGACCAGCCGAGCAGCCGCACCGGGCCGTCCGGCGCGTGCTCGAGCACCCGGCCGGCGAGCTCCGCGGCGAGCTCGTCCAGTGTGGACGGCAGGCCGGTGGTCCGGCTCAGGCGCGGCGACTGCAGCCCGATGAGCGGCACGTCCGCCGGCAAGTGCCGCTTCAGCCCCGCGAACTGCCAGACGAGACCGCTCGCCGGCGGCAGGCAGAACAGCGGCGGCCGCCCGGCGCCGGGGTGCAGCGTGACGACCGGCGCGAGGGCGTCACCGGGTGGCAGGTCGCCGGCGAGCCGGCGGGCGAGGCCCTCCACGGTCGGCGCCGTGAACAGGTCGGCGACCGGCACGTCGGCACCGAGCTCGCGGCGGACGGCCGCGGCGAGCCTGACGAGCAGCAGCGAGTGCGCGCCGAGGGCGAAGAAGTCGTCGGTGACGCCGACCCGCGCCACCCCGAGCACCTCGCCGACGAGCGCGCACAGCCGCGCCTCGGTCCTGCTGCGCGGGCGGTCCACCGTGGTGGTGGCGGTGAAGTCGGGCGCGGGCAGCGCCACCCGGTCGACCTTGCCGTTGGGTGTCTGCGGTACCGCGTCCAGCACCACGAACGCGGCCGGCACCATGTACGCGGGCAGCCGCTCGGCCAGGTGCCGCCCCAGGTCGCCGGGGTCGGTGCCGTCGGTGGTCACGTATCCGACGAGCCGGTCGTCACGGGCGACGACGACCGCGCGG
Source organism: Dactylosporangium sp. CA-152071 (assembly GCF_050936335.1). Lineage (NCBI taxonomy): Bacteria > Bacillati > Actinomycetota > Actinomycetes > Micromonosporales > Micromonosporaceae > Dactylosporangium > Dactylosporangium sp. CA-152071. The sequence continues at coordinate 2,583,085 of NZ_JBNJMZ010000002.1, forward strand.
GTCACCGCCGGGTGCGCGGCGAGGGCGGCCTCGATCTCGCCGAGCTCGATGCGGTGCCCGCGGACCTTCACCTGGAAGTCGGTGCGGCCGAGGAACTCGAGGTCGCCGCCGGGCAGCCACCGGACGAGGTCGCCGGTGCGGTACAGGCGGGCCCCGCCGGCGGCGGCGACGAACCGGGAGGCGGTCAGCGCCGCGCGACCGAGGTAGCCGCGGGTCACCTGCGCGCCGCCGAGGTACAGCTCGCCGGCGACGCCCGGCGGCACCGGCCGAAGGGCGGCGTCCAGGACGTGCGCGGTCGTGCCGGGCAGCGGCCCGCCGATGGTGGGCCGGCCCTCCCCGACGGCGGACACGGTCGCCCACACGGTGACCTCGGTCGGCCCGTACAGGTTCGTCACCGAACGGGTCCGCCGGCGCAGCTGGTCCGCCAGGGACGGCGGCAGCGCCTCGCCGCCGACGAGGGCCCGCACGCCGGTGAGGTCCACATCGGACGCCTCCAGCAGCGCCGCCCACAGCGACGGCGTCGCCTGCATGACGGTCGCCGCCGCGGCGAGCGGCGCGAGCAGGGCCGGGTCGCGGACCTCCTCGCCCGACGCCAGCACGATGCAGCCGCCGGTGCGCAGCGGCTGCATCAGCTCCAGGACGGAGATGTCGAACGACAGCGTGGTGACGGCGAGCAGACGGTCCGCGGCCGTCATCGGCACCGCCGAGTCCATCGCGGCGAGGAACGCGTCGAGGTCGCGGTGGGTGACCACGACACCCTTCGGCCGGCCGGTCGACCCCGAGGTGTAGATGACGTACGCCGCGTTCCCGGGCTCCGCGTGCGGCAGGCCCGCGGGCTCCGCCGGGGGCAGCGTGGTGTCCGGGGTCAGCACCACGACGGGTCCGGCGTCCTGCACCATGTACGCGAGGCGCTCGGCCGGGAACGCCGGGTCCAGCGGCAGGTACGCCGCGCCGGCCTTGTGCACGGCGAGCAGCGCGACGACCAGGTCCGCGGTGCGCGGCAGCGAGATCCCGACCAGCCGCTCAGGCCCGGCACCCCGCGCGGCCAGCGCCGCGGCGAGCCGGTCGGAGGCCGCGTCGAGCTCGGCGTAGCTCCACGTACGGCCGCCGCTGACGAGGGCGTCGGTGTGGGGGGCGCGGGCGGCGTGGCCGCGGAACGCCGCGACCCACGAGCCCGTCGGCGGCAGCGGCCCGCCGTCCCGCCACGCGGCCAGGTCGGTCTCGTCGTCCGCCGCGAGGAGCGCCGCGTCGCGGACGGGCGCGTCGGGATGCGCGGCCAGGTCGGTGAGGAGCCCGACGAGGCGCGAGGTCAGCCGCGACGCGGTGGCGGCGGTGAAGCGGGCCGTGTCGTATTCGACGGTGACGGCGACGGTCTCCCCCGCGTCGACGAAGGTGACGTTGACGTCGACCTTCGGGTCGGCGGCGAACTCCGGCTCCGGGCCGAGCGGCAGCCCGAGGACGGTGCCGCCGGCGACGGAGTCGGCGGGCCGGTGGTGGTAGCCGATCATCACCTGGAACAGCGGGTTGCGGCCGGCCGCCCGCGGCGGGTTGACGGCCTCGACGACCTGCTGGAACGGCAGCTCCGCGTGCTCGAACGCGGCGAGGTCGGCGGCGCGGACCCGCCGCAGCAGCTGCGTGAACGTCGGCGCGCCGGTCAGGTCGGTGCGCAGCACGACGGTGTTGACGAAGAACCCGACGAGGTCGGCGAGCGCAGGGTCGCCACGGCCGGACGTGGGCGTGCCGATCGGCACGTCCTCCCCGGCGCCGAGCCGGGACAGTAGGACCGCGAGGCCGGCGTGCAGGGCCATGAACAGGCTGGCCTGCTGTTCCCCGGCGACGGCGCGCAGCCGGGCGACGAGGGCGGCGGGCAGCGTCGCGCCGACCTGCCCGGCGGGGCCGGGGACGGTCCGCGGCAGCGCGCCGGGCAGCGGGATCTCCTCCGGCAGGCCATGCAGCTGCCCCAGCCAGAACCGACGGGCCGTGGCGTGGCCGCTGGCCTGGTCCAGGGGGTCGCCGAGCAGGTCGGCCTGCCAGGCGGCGTAGTCGGCGTACTGCACCGGCAGCGGCGTCCACTGTGGAGCCCGGCCGGCCAGACGGGCCGTATAGGCGGTGGTCAGGTCCCGCAGCAGCGGCTGGTCCGACCACTCGTCCATCGCGATGTGGTGCAGGACCAGGGCGAGGAGCGTGTCGCCGCCGGGCTCGGCGACGACCGCGGCCCGGATCGGCGCCTCGGCCGCCAGGTCGAACGGGGCCGACAGGGCCGCGTCGAGCCGGTCGTGCACCGGGACATCGACGGCCTCGAGCACGTGCTGCCCGTCGAGGGTCACCAGGGTCCGCAGCACCTCGTGCCGGGCGGTGACGTCCGCGAGGGCGGCCCGCAGCACCGCGACGTCGACGCCGCCCCGCAGCCGCATGACCAGGGGGTAGTTGTACGCCGTCGAGGCGGGGTCGAGGTGGTGCAGCAGGAGGAGCCGCTCCTGGGCCGGCGACAGCGGGATCCGTTCGGGGCGCGGGCGCCGGGTCAGCGCCGGACGGGCGGTGGCGCCGGCCGACGTGAGCAGCAGCGCGAGCCGTTCGGGGGTGGGCGCGTCGAAGAGCGCCCGCAGCGGCAGGTCCGTGGCGAGCTCGGCACGCAGCCGGCCGAGGAGGCGCATCGCGATGAGCGAGTGGCCGCCGCGGTCGAAGAAGTCGTCCTCGACGCCGTAGCCGTCGATGCCGAGCACCTCGCCGAAGACGGTGCACAGCAGCCGTTCGGTGTCGGTGGCGGCGGCGCGCCCGGCGGTGGCGACGGGCCGCGGCTCGGGCAGCGCGGCCGCGTCGAGCTTGCCGTTGACGGTCAGCGGCAGCGCGGGCACGACGGCGTACGCGGCGGGGACCATGTAGGCGGGCATCGTCGCCTTCAACGCCGCGTGCAGCGCCGCCACGTCCAGACCCTCCGGAGTGGACACGACGTACGCGACGAGGCGCTTGCCCCCCGATCCGTCGGCGACCGCGAGGACGGCGGCCTGCCGCACGCCGGGCTGCGCGGCGATCGCCGCCTGCACCTCGCCCAGCTCGATCCGGTAGCCGCGGATCTTCACCTGGTCGTCGGTGCGGCCGAGGAAGTCCAGCAGCCCGTCGGCGCGGAGCCGGACGAGGTCGCCGGTGCGGTACATGCGCCCGCCGGCCACGAACGGGTCGGCGACGAACCGGTCGGCGGTGAGCGCGGGCCGGTTGAGGTAGCCGCGGGCGAGACCGGCGCCGGTGATGTACAGCTCGCCGGGGACGCCGGGCGGCACTGGCCGCAGCCAGCCGTCCAGCACGTAGCCGCGGGTGTTCCAGATGGGGGTGCCCACGGTGGACGTCGCGCTGTCGGTGGTGCCGCCGCCGAGGGTGTTGATGGTGTACTCGGTGGGCCCGTACAGGTTGTAGCCGAGCACCCCGGCGGTGTCGCGGAGCGTCGCCCACAGCCCTTCGGGGACGTGCTCGCCGCCGAGCAGGACCAGCGCCGGCTGGTGCGGCCCGTCGAGGAGGCCCGCGTCGAGCAGGTGCTGGGCGTAGGTCGGGGTGACGTTGACGACGTCGACGCGGTGCCGGGCGCAGTACCCGGCGAGGGCGACGGCGTCGCGGCGCAGGTGCTCGTCGCACACGTGCACGTGGTGGCCCTCGACGAGCCACAGCAGCTCCTCCCACGACATGTCGAAGGAGAACGACACGGTGTGGGCGATGGTGAGGGTGCGGCCGCCGTGCGCGGCGATCGTCGGGGCGAAGATGGCCTGCCGGTGGTTCTGCTGCATGTTCGTCAGCCCCAGGTACGGGGTGACGACGCCCTTCGGCCGCCCGGTCGAGCCGGACGTGTAGATGACGTACGCGGGATGGTGCAGGCGGCCGGGGGTGCCGGGCGCGAACGCGCCGAGCTCCGCGCCGGTGAGCGGGGCGCCGGACTCGCCGGACAGGTCCAGCTCGTCGAGGCGGACGCCGTCGAGGCGGCCGGCGGTCAGGACCAGCGACGGGCGGGCGTCGTCGAGCATCACCCGCAGCCGCTCGTCGGGGTGGTCGAGCTCCAGCGGCAGGTAGGCGGAGCCGGTGCGCAGCACGGCGAACAGCGCGACGACCATGTCGATCGACCGGGGCAGCGCGAGCGCGACGACCCGCTCCGGGCCGGCGCCGAGACGCAGCAGGTGCCGGGCGAGCCGGTTGACGCGGGCGTCGAGGTCGGCGTAGGTGACGGTGGTCGCGCCGGACGTGAGCGCGGGCGCGTCCGGGGTGCGCGCCGCCTGCGCCGCCATCAGCTCGGCGATCGTCTCCGGCAGGATCTCCCCCTGGACGCCTTCCAGCACGGCCGGGTCCGCGACGGGCAGCGCGGCGACCGGCCCGGTGACGTCGTCGGCGAGCGCCAGCAGGACCCGCTGGAGCCGGTCGAGCAGCGCGTCGGCGTCCGCGGGCGGGACGACGTCGGCGCGGAACTCGAGGCGGATCCGCAGCCGCTTCCCGGGCGTGGCGACCCAGGTGAGCGGGTAGTGGGTGGCGTCGACCGCGGTGACGCCGACGATCCCGTGCTCGGTCTCCAGGTCGGTGAACGTGTCGTCGTCGAGGAAGTTCTGCAGCACGTACAGGCTGTCGAAGAGCGTCGAGCGGCCGGCGGCCCGCTGGATCTCGCCGAGGCCGAGGTACTCGTGCGGCATCAGGTCGATCCGGTCGGCCTGCACGCGGCGCAGCACGTCGCGGGCCGCCTCGCCGGGGGTCAGGGTGACCCGGGCGGGGACGGTGTTGAGGAAGACGCCGACGACCTCGTCGATGCCGTCGAGCTCGGTCGGGCGGCCGGCGACCGTGGTGCCGAAGACGGCCTCGTTGCGGCCGGCGGCGTGGGCGAGGACGACGCCGAGCGCGGTGCTGAGCACGGCGTTGAGCGTGACGCCCTCCGCGCGGGCCTGCGCGGTGAGGCGGGCCGTCTGCTCCTCGGTGAGCTGCCGGGCGATGCTGGTCGCGAGGACCGGCCGGGTGCCGGCGGCGGCCGGGTAGAGCACGGTCGGCTCGTCGAGGCCCCGCAGCGCGTCCGCCCACGCCTTCGCGGAGGCGTCGGCGTCCTGGGCGGCGACCCAGTCGAGGTAGTCGGTGAACCGGCCGGCCGGTGGCGCCGGGGTCTGCCCGGCGTAGTGGGCGAACAGGTCCCGCAGCACGAGTTCGCGGGACCAGCCGTCCCACAGCAGCAGGTGGTAGGTGAACAGCAGCCGGTCGGTGCCGTCGGGCCGGCGCACGATCGTGAGCCTCGCCAGGGGCGGCGCGGTCAGGTCGAACGGCCGGGTCCGGTCCTCGGCCATGACGGCCTCGAGGTCGCCGGCGGCCTCCACGACCCCGACCTCGCCGCGCAGGGCGGCGCCGAGGACGCCGACGGGCCGGGTGCCCGAGACGGTGAAGCCGAGCCGGATCGCCGGGTGCCGCTCCAGGACGCGGGTCCAGGCGGCGGCGAGGCGGTCGCGGTCGAGGCGGCCGGTGAAGTCGAACGCGTTCTGCGCGATGTAGACGTCGGCGTCGCCGGCGAGGCCCGCCTGCACGTACAGGCCCTCCTGCAGCGGCGACAGCGGCCACACCTCCTCCGTGGGCGCGCCCAGCTCCCGCAGCACGCCGGCCCAGTGCGCGGCGAGGCCGGGGATGTCCAGGCCCTCGTCGGCGTAGGTGAGCACGGCCCGCAGCTCCGGGCCGTCCGGCGTGGTGCGGACGGCGACGTTGACCTCCAGCAGATACGGCGTGCCGAGGTCCGGGTCGGACGCGGTCCGCAGCGCGTCCGCCTCCGGGGCGGTGTCCCAGTCCGCGTCGGACGGCGCGGCGAACCGGCCGAGGTAGTTGAACAGCACCTGCGGCGTGCCGAGCCGCGCGAGCGCCGGGGCGGTGCGGGCGTTGGCGTAGCGCAGCAGCCCGAACCCGAGCCCGTTGTCCGGCGCGGCCGTCACCAGCCGGCGCGCCTCCGCCACTGCCTGGTGCGCGTCCGGCACGGCCGGCAGGCGCACGGGTGCGATCGCCGTGAACCAGCCGACGGTCCGCGACAGGTCGGTGCCGTCGAGCTCCTCCCGGCCGTGCCGCTCCAGGTCGACGGTGAGCGGCGCGGACGGGTCGCCGCCGCGCGCGGACCGCCAGCGGGCGACCGCCGCCCCCAGCGTCGCGACCAGCGCGGTGGTGACGTCGGCGCCGGCCACGCCGAGCAGCGGCCCGGTGACGTCCGGCGGGAGGACGAGGTCGTGGTCGCGGGTCTGGCCGGCCGTGAGCCCGATGGTGTGCTTCGCGGGGTCGAGCTCGCCGCCGGGGGCGAGGGTCGCGGCCCAGTGCTCGAACTCGCCGAGCCGCGCCGCCTGGCCGGCCTGCTCCTGCAGCAGCCGGGCGTACGCGCGCAGCGAGGTGCCCGTCACCGGGCCGGCGGCGAGGCCGTCGCGGAGGTCCTCGGTGAGGATCCGCCAGGACACGCCGTCGACGACGAGGTGGTGGGCGACGAGCAGCAGCCGGCCGCGCTCCCCCGGCCCGCGGTCGAACCAGACGGCCTGCAGGACCTCGCCGGCGTCGGGGTCGAGCCGGCCGGTGGCCGCGTCGGACTCGACCCCGACCAGCTCGCGGAGCGCGGCGTCGGCGAGCCCGGCCGCGCCGACCCGCCGGACGTCCACCGTGGACACCGCGGCGGACGGGCGGGCCTCCAGGGACCACAGCATCGGCGAGGGGCGGTGCAGCTGGAGGCGCAGCCCGTCGTGCCGGCGCACCAGGCCGTCGACGAGCGCGGTGACGTCCTCGTGGGTGAGCCCGGCGGGCGTGACGAGCAGGTCGGCCTGGTTGTGCCGGTGGATGCGGCCGCCCAGCTCGGCGAGGCGCTGCACGATCGGCAGCAGCGGCACCTCACCGACCCCGTCGCCCGCGGCGGCCGCCGTCACCGGCGCCGCCTGCTCAGTGGTGGCGGCCGGCGTCAGCTGCGCGGCGAGGGCGGCGGCGGTGCGGTGGACGAACACGTCGCGCGGGCTGATGGACAGGCCGGCGCGGCGGGCCCGGTTCGCCAGCTGGATGGCGATGATGCTGTCGCCGCCGACGGTGAAGAAGTCCTCGTCGGCGCCGACCTCGGTCAGCCCGACGACCTCCGCGACGAGCGCGCGCAGCTGCCGCTGGGTGTCGGACTCGCCGGCGGCGACCTCGACGGGTGCGGCCCGCTCGCCGGTCGGCGCGGGCAGCGCGGCCCTGTCGAGCTTGCCGTTGACGGTGAGCGGCAATGCGGGCAGCCGCACGTACGCCGCCGGCACCATGTAGGACGGCAGCCGCTGCGCCAGCGAGGCCCGCACGAGCTCGGTGTCCACGATGGAGGAGCCGACGAGGTAGGCGACGAGCCGTCCGTCGTGCAGGTTGACGGCGGTGTTCGTGACGCCGTCGACGTCGAGGATCGCCGCCTCGATCTCGCCGAGCTCGACGCGGTGGCCGCGGACCTTCACCTGCTGGTCGGAGCGCCCGGCGTAGACCAGGTCGCCGGAGGCGGTCCGGATCGCGAGGTCGCCGCTGCGGTACAGCCGTCCGGGGCCGAACGGGTTGGCGACGAACCGGGACGCGGTCAGGCCGGGCCGGTCGAGGTAGCCGCGGGCGAGCTGGTCGCCGGCGATGTACAGCTCGCCGGTCACGCCGGGCGGGACGGGCCGCAGCCGGGCGTCCAGGACGTGGGCGCGCAGACTGGGCAGCGGATCCCCGATGACGCTGCCGGCGGCCGCGTCGGCCCGGCTCAGCGCGCGGAACGTCACGTGCACCGTGGTCTCGGTGATGCCGTACATGTTGATCAGCCGCGGGGCGTCGTCGGCGTGCCGCTCGTACCACGGCCGCAACCGCGACGGGTCGAGCGCCTCGCCGCCGAAGACGACGTAGCGCAGCGCCAGGCCGGTCGTGTCCTCCGAGATGAGCGGGTAGAACGCCGACGGCGTCTGGTTGAGCACGGTGACGCGCTCGTCGCGCAGCAACACGGCGAAGCGGCGCGGGTCGCGGGCGACGTCGCCGTCGACGACGACGAGCCGGCCGCCGTAGAGCAGGGCGCCCCACAGCTCCCAGACGGAGAAGTCGAACGCGTAGGAGTGGAACATCGTCCACACGTCGCCCGCGCCGAACGTGAACAGCTCCTCGGCGGCGGCGAACAGGGTGAGCACGTTGCGGTGGGTGACCGCGACGCCCTTCGGCCGCCCGGTCGAGCCGGACGTGTAGATGATGTACGCCGTGTTGTCCGGCGCGAGGCCCGTGCCGGTGACAGGGCCGGTGTCGTGGGCCGGCAGCGGCCCGTCGACGAGGACCGCCGGGACGTCGCCGCGCAGCTCGGCGGCGGTGGCCGCGTCGGTGAGCAGGCACACCGGTGCGGCGTCGGCGAGGATGTACGCGATGCGGCTCGCCGGCGCGCCCGTGTCGACGGGGACGTAGCAGCCGCCGGCGCGGACGACGGCCACCAGCGCGACGACCAGGTCGAGGCCGCGGGGCAGCACGACCGCCACCCGCGACTCGGGCCGCACCCCGCGGGCGATCAGCTCGCGGGCGAGGCGGTTGGCGCGGGCGTCGAGCTCGGCGTAGGTGAGGTGGTCGCCGCCGTGGCCGACCGCCACCGCCGCCGGGTCCACGCCTGCCCACGGCCCGGCGAGCGTGCCGTCCACGGTGGAGCGCGGGACGGCCGACGTGCCGTCCACGCCTGCCCGCGCGGGTGGTGCGGCGATCGGCTGGTCGAGGCCGGTGACGACGCCGCGCAGGATCTCCTCGACCATCGCCAGCAGCTCCGCGGCCCGGGCGGCGCCGACGAGCGCGACGTCGTACTTGACCTCCAGGGTCAGCTCGTCGCCGGGGAACGCGACCAGGGCGAGGGGGTAGTGCGGCGAGTCGGTGCCGGTGAACCCGTCGACCCGCAGCGGCGAGTCCACGCCCGCCCGGACCGCCGGGAAGTTCTCCACGACGACCATCGAGTCGAACAGCTCCCGGACGCCGGCGAGCCGGGCCAGCTCGGCGAGGCCGACGTGCTGCGCGTCGAGCACCTCGGTCTGCAGGTCCTGCAGCTGGGTCAGGACCGCGCCCAGGGTCTCGCCGGGCCGCCACGACAGCGGCAGCGGCAGCGTGTTGATGAGCAGCCCGACGACCGTCTCCACGCCGGGCAGCTCGCCGCCGCGGCCGGAGACGGTCGAGCCGAACACGACCCGGTCCCGGCCGAGGAGCCGGCCGAGGAGCAGCCCCCACGCGGCGTGCACGGCGGTGCTGAGCGTGACGCCGTGCGCGCGGACCGCGGCGTTCAGGGCCGCGGTGTCTTCGGTGGACAGTGCGCTGTGGACGCTGTCGTGCGCGGCGACGGGGCTGCCTGACGGGTACAGCAGCGCCGGCGCGACCCCGTCGAGGGCGCGGGCCCAGACGGCGCGGGCCGCGTCCCGGTCCCGGGCGGCGACGGCCTCCACGTGGTCGCGGAACGTGGTCGCGGGCGCCGGGAGGTCCGCGCCGGTCTCGTAGGCGGCGACGATGTCGCTGAACACCAGCGGGTAGGACCAGCCGTCGGCGAGGACGTGGTGCATCGTCTCGACGAGCCGGTGGTCGGTGTCGCCGAGCGAGACCAGGGTGTAGCGCAGCGCGGGCGGCCGGGCCAGGTCGAACGGCCGGGCCAGCTCCTCCGCGCAGACCAGCGCGAGGTCGCCGCCGGCGACGACCCGCCACGGCACCTCGACCGACGGCGCGACCGCCTGGACGATCCGGCCGTCGCGCAGCTCGCGGAAGCCCGCGCGCAGGGCGGCGTGCCGGCGGACGGTCGCCTCGACCGCGGCCCGCAGCCGCGCCGGGTCGACCGGGCCCGTCAGTCGGGCGACCTGCTGCACCACGTAGGTGTCGGCGCCGGGCTCGGCCATGGCCTGGTGCACGTACATGCCCTCCTGCAGCGGCAGCAGCGGCAGAACGTCCTCGAAGCCGGCGAGGTCGTCGACGTCCTCCTGCGTGAGCCGCAGCAGGGGGAAGTCCGACGGGGTGTGGCCGAAGGCCTCGCAGCGGCCGAGGGCGGCGAGCGCGGCGAGCCAGCGGTCCGCGAGCCCGGCCACGTCGGCCTCGGTGAAGAGCCCCGACGGGTAGGACAGCGCCGCGGTGAACGTGGTGCCGCCGGGGCCGTCGGCGGCGAACGCGTTGACCTCCAGGGTCATCGCCGGGTTCGCCGGGTCGACGCCTTCGCGCAGCGGCCCGGTCGGCGCCCAGTCGCCGGCGGACCCGGCCGGGAACCGGCCGAGGTAGTTGAACAGGATCTGCGGCACGGGGCCGGTCAGCTCCTGCCGCAGGTGGCGCAGGACGCCGTGGCCGAGCCCCTTGCCGGGCACGGCCCGCAGCTGCTCCTTGACCGCGCCGGCGGCGCCGGCGAGGGCGGGCCCGGCGGCGAGGACCTCGTCCCACGTGACGGCGCCGGGGTCGAGCCGCACCGGGTGGATGGCGGTGAACCAGCCGACGGTGCGGGACAGGTCGACGTCGGCGTCGTAGACGTCGCCCTCCCGGCCGTGGCCTTCGAGGCTGACCAGGACCGCCGAGCCGGCACGCGTCGGCCGCCAGGCGCCGACGGCGAGGGCGAACGCGGTGAGCAGGGCGTCGTTGACCGTGCCGTGCATGGCGGCCGGCACCCGGGACAGGAAGCTGTCGGCGGCCGGCAGGGTCACGGTGACCGTCCGCACCGTCGCGCCGGTGTCGGCGGCGGGGTCGAGCGGGCGGGAGCCCAGCAGCGGGTCGGGGGTCGCGAGGACGTCCCGCCAGTGGCCGAGCTCGGCCTGGAACCGGTCGCCGCGCGCAGCGGTGAGCCGGGACCAGCCGCGGAACGACGCCGGCACCGGGTCGAGGGCCACGGGCCGGCCGGCGGCCACGTCCTGCCAGGCGCGGGCCAGGTCGGCGCCGATGATCCGCCACGACACGCCGTCGATGACGAGGTGGTGCGCGACCAGCAGCAGCTCCCGGGCCGCCGGTGACCAGACGGCCTGCAGCATGACGCCGCGGTGCGGGTCGAGGCGTGCGGCGGCGGCCTCGGCGTCGAGGTCGGCGCTCTCGGTCACCGGCACGGGCGGGCCGGCCGGCGGGACGGTGATCGTCCAGTCCCGGTCGACCACGGCGCGCAGCAGGTGGTGGGTGTCGGCGAGCGCGCGCAGGACGGCGTCGAGCGCCGGCCGGGTCAGCGCGGCCGGGGTCCGGAACGTCATCGCCTGATAGAACCCGGTCAGCGGGGTCGCCGCCGCGCGGGTCTCGGCGAGCATCGGCGTCAGCGCGACGACACCGACCGCGTCGTCGGCGGCGGCAGCGGCGACCTCCGTGGTGGCGGGCAGGCCGGCGACGACCGCCTGGACGGTGCGGCGGCGGAAGATGTCGCGCGGGGTGACGGGCAGGCCCTCGCGGCGGGCCCGGCCGGCGACCGCGATCGAGGAGATGCTGTCCCCGCCGGCGACGAAGAAGTCCTCGTCGACGCCGACGGCGGGCAGGCCGAGCACGTCGGCGTAGATCGCGCACAGCACGCGTTCGCGGTCGTTGCGCGGGCCCCGCACGGCACCGGTGGCGGCGCCGGGCGCGGTCGGCTCGGGCAGGGCGGCGACGTCGAGCTTGCCGTTGACGGTCAGCGGCAGGGACGGCACGACGCCGTACAGGGTCGGCACCATGTAGGACGGCAGGCGCTCCGCCAGGGCCGCCCGCACGGCGCTCGCGAGGTCGGTGTCGTCGCCCGCCGGCACCAGGTAGGCGGCGAGCTTCTTGAGGCCCGGCACCGACGCGTCGGCGCGGGCCACGACGGCCGCCTGGCGGACCCGCGGCAGCGCCGCGACGGCGGCCTCGACCTCGCCGAGCTCCACCCGGTAGCCGCGGATCTTCACCTGGTCGTCGCTGCGGCCGAGGAAGTCGAGGTTCCCGTCGGGGCGCTCGCGGACGAGGTCGCCGGTGCGGTACATGCGGCCACCGGCGGCGAACGGGTCGGCGACGAACCGGGCGGCGCTCAGCCCGCCGGCGTTGAGGTAGCCGCGGGCGAGGCCGGCGCCGGCGATGTACAGCTCGCCGATGGTGCCCGGCACGACGGGCCGCAGGAACGCGTCGAGGACGTAGCCGCGGGTGTTCCAGATGGGGCGGCCGACCGTGGGCGTCGCGCTGTCCCCGGTGCCCGCGCCGAGGGTGTTGATGGTGTACTCGGTGGGCCCGTACAGGTTGTAGCCGGTCGTGCCGTCCGTGGTGCGCAGGCGCGACCAGACGGCGTCGGAGACGGCCTCGCCGCCGAGCAGGACCAGGCACGGCGGGTGCCCGGCCGGGTCGAGCAGCCCCTCGTCGAAGAGGTGGTGGGCGTAGGTGGGGGTCACGTTGATGACGTCGACCCGCTGCGCCTGGCAGTAGGCGACGAGCGCGACCGCGTCGCGGCGCAGCTCCTCGTCGCAGACATGCACCTCGTGGCCCTCGACGAGCCACAGCAGCTCCTCCCACGACATGTCGAAGGAGAACGACACGGTGTGGGCGATCCGCAGCCGGTCGCGGCCGGCGGCCCGGGCCCGGGCGACCGCCGGGGCGAAGATCTCGGCGCGGTGGTTGAGCTGCATGTTGGTGAGGCCGCGGTACGGGGTGACGACCCCCTTCGGCTTGCCCGTCGAGCCGGACGTGTAGATGACGTAGGCGGGCCGGTCGAGGCGGTGCGGGTCGCCGGTCGCCGGCGGCGGGTCCGCCGGGAACGCGGCCGCGTCGGCAGGGCTGACGACGGCGCCGTCGTGCCGGGCCGCGACGGGCGTGCCGGGCAGCGCGACGAGCAGCGCCGGGCGGGCGTCGAGCAGGATCTCGGCGAGCCGGTCGACGGGGTGGTCGAGCTCCAGCGGCAGGTATGCCGCACCCGCCCGCAGCACGGCGAACAGCGCGACGACCATGTCGATGCCGCGGGGCAGGGCGAGCGCGACGATCCGCTCCGGCCCGGCACCCCGGTCGAGCAGCAGCCGCGCGGTCTGGTTCACGCGGGCGTCGAGCTGCGCGTAGGTGAGGGTCTCGCCGGCGGCGACGAGCGCGGTGTCGGCGGGGCAGGCCGCGGCCCGCTCGGCGAGCATGTCGGCGATGGTGGCGTCGACGATCGGGTGCTCGGTCGACCGCCACGCCGCCCGCAGCCCGTCCGCCTCGCCGGGCGACATCAGGTCGAGGGAGCCGACGCGGACGTCGAGCCCGCCGGCCAGGGTCGTGAGGAGCCGGACGAGCCGGTCGGCGAGGGCGGCGGCCCGGGCCCCGGTGAACACGTCGGGGCGGTACTCGAGCTTCAGCCGCAGGTTCGCGCCCGGGGTCAGCACCCAGGTGAGCGGGTAGTGGGTGGTGTCGGTGTACCCGACGCCGGCGATGCCCTGCTCGCGTTCCAGGTCGGCGAACGTGTCGTCGGCGAGGAAGTTCTGCAGCACGTACAGGGAGTCGAAGAGCTGCTCGTGGCCGGCGGCCCGCTGGATCTCGCCGAGGCCCAGGTATTCGTGCGGGCCGAGGTCGAGCCGGTCGGCCTGGGCGCGGCGGGCGAGGTCGAGCACGGTCGCGCCGGCGGCCGCGGTGACCCGCGCCGGCACGGTGTTGAGGAACAGGCCGACGACCTGGTCGATGCCGGGCAGCTCGGTCGGGCGGCCGGCGACGGTGGTGCCGAGCACGACGTCGGCGCGGCCGGTCTCGTAGCCGATGACGAGGCCGAGCGCGGCGGTGAGCAGCGAGTTGAGGGTGACGCCGCCGCGCCGGGCCTGCTCGGTGAGGCGGGCGGTGACGTCGGCGGGCAGCACGGCGTGGACCCGCTCCGACAGCATCGGCGCGCGCCCGGCGGCCTCCGGCGCGACCAGGGTCGCCTCGGTGACCCCGGCGAGGGCGTTGCGCCACGCGGCGCCGGACCCGGCCGTGTCGCGGGTGGTGAGCCAGCGCAGGTAGTCGGTGAACGACGCCGTGGGCGCCGCGGGGGTGCGGCCCGCGTAGAGGGCGAACAGGTCCCGCAGGACCAGCTCCCGGGACCAGCCGTCCCACAGCAGGAAGTGGCTGGTCAGCAGCAGCGCGTCGCGGCCGCCGGGGCGGCGGGCGACGGTGAGGCGCACCAGCGGCGGGGCCACGAGGTCGAACGGCTCGATCTGGTCCCGGTCGGCCAGCGCGGCGAACGCGGCGGCGTCCGGGGTGTCCACAACGGACACCACGGCCGGCACCGTCTCCGCGGGCGCGATGACCTGGACGGGGGCGGGGACGCCCTCGCCGACGAACGCGGCCCGCAGCGTGGGGTGCCGGCGCAGCAGCGCGCCGAACGCGGCCGTCATCGCGTCGACGTCGACGCGCCGGTCGAGCTCGAACACGTTCTGCGCGATGTAGGTGTTGGCGGTCTGGTCGAACGTCGCCTGGTAGTACACGCCGAGCTGCAGCGGCGACAGGTCCCACACCTCGGTGGCGGGCTGCGCCTGCTGCGACATCGCCTCCAGTGCGCGCCACCACCGCTCGGCCAGGCCCGCACCGTCCACCTCGGACACGTGCTGGAGCGTCGCCTCGACCCGGCCGTCGCCGGTGAGCGTGAGGTCGCACTGGATGGCGTACCGGGTGCCGAGCAGCGGGTCGGCGGACGCGGCGACCGGCAGCCTGGGCCAGCCGCCCGGGGCGCCGAACCCGGAGCTGCGGCTGAGGATCCGCGGCTCGGCGGCGCGTTCCAGGCCTTCGAGGGCGCGGCCGACCCGCGGGTTGCCGTGGCGCAGCAGGCCGAAGCCGACGCCGCCGTCGGGTGCGGCGCCGAGCGCGACGGCGGCGTGCACCAGCGCGGCCTCGGCGTCGGCGGCCGACGCGACGCGGACGGGCACGACCGCGGCGCACAGGCCGGCGGTGCGGGTGAGGTCCTCGCCGGCGCCGACCCGCACCAGGTGGCGGGCGGCGCGCTCGACCTCGACGACGAGGTCGGCGGGGTCCTGGACGGCGACGCGGAGGGCGGCGACCGCGGCGAGCTCCGGCGCGGCGGCCAGCTTCGCGGCGAGGGTCCCTTCGAAGACCCGGGTGTGCCGGCTCGTGGTTCCCGGCGCGGCGCCGTGGAAACCGGGCGCGACATCAGCGGCGGGGCGGAGCACGTCCTGCCAGTGCGCGAACTCGGCGACCCGGGCCGGGCGGCCTGCGTCCTCCTGCGCGGCGCGGGCGTGGGCGCGCAGCGGCGTGCCGACCGGCGCCGGCTGCGGGGTGCGCCCGTCGGCGATGGCGGCGCACGCGGCGGCGAGGTCGTCCGCGACCAGGGTCAGGGTCACGTCGTCGGCGGCGAGGGGGTGCCCTGCGAGCAGCACCCGCCCGGCAGTGCCGGCAGTGCCGGCACCGGCGTCGAGCCACACGACCGTGAGCGGGGCCGCCGGGTCGAGGGCGGCGAGCGCCCGGTCCACGGCGCCCGCCTCGAGGGGCGCGCGGCGCAGCACGGTGCGGGCCTCGACGGTCCCGGGGGCGGTCAGCTCCAGGGTGAGGAACAGGCCGGACTCCCGGGTGATCCGCAGGCGCAGCCCGTCGTGGTGGTCGAGGACGGCCTGCAGGGCGCGCTCGAGCACGGGTCCGGTGAGCCCCGGCGGCGCCTCGAACAGCGCGACCCGGGCGGGCGCGCCGTCGGGGACGTCGGTGAGCCGCTCCGCGGCGGGCAGCAACGGCAGCGGGCCGACCGCCTCCGGGTCCGCCTGCGCCGCCGCCGCGGTGCCGGGGGTCGCGGCGGACAGGTGCGCGTCGAGGGCGCCCGGGGTCCTGTGGTCGAAGATGTCGCGGGTGGTGAGCACGATCCCGTCCTGCGCGAGGCGGTTGATGACGCGGATGGCGGCGATGCTGTCGCCGCCGAGGGCGAAGAAGTCGTCGCCGGGCCCGGCCTCGGTGCCGAGCACGGCGGTGTAGCAGGCGCTGATCCGCACCGCCCGCGGCGAGCCGCCGCCCTGGGCGCTCCGCCGGCGCGGCACCACCGGCGACGGCAGCGCGGCGCGGTCGCGCTTGCCGTTGGGCAGCAGCGGGATCGCGTCCAGGACGGTGACGGTCGCGGGGACCAGGTGCGCGGGCAGCTCGGCGCGCAGCGCGTCGCGGACGGCGGCCGGGTCGACGCCGGTGCCGGCGACGTACGCGGCGAGGGTGCTGCCGCGGACCACGGCCGCCGCGCCGGTGACGCCGGGGTGGCGGGTGAGGGCCGCCTCGACCTCGGCGAGCTCCACCCGGAACCCGTTGATCTTCACCTGGTCGTCGGCGCGGCCGAGGAACTCGATCCGCCCGGCGGTGTCGCGGCGGCCGAGGTCGCCGGTGCGGTACAGCCGGTCCCCCGGCGCGCCGAACGGGTCGGCGACGAACCGGCCGGCGGTGATGCCGGGCCGGCCGAGGTAGCCGCGGGCGTTCTGCACGCCACCGACGTAGATCTCGCCGGCGGCGCCGTCGGGCACCAGGGTCAGCGCCGCGTCGAGCAGGTGCACCCGCACGCCGGGGACGTCGGTGCCGAGCGGGACGGGCCGGTCCGCGGCGGTGACGACGGCGGTGAGGACGTCGCCGGCGACCTCGGACGAGCCGTACGAGTTGACGATCTCGGCGCCGGGCGACGCGGCCGTGAGGGCCCGGACGACGGACGGGGTGAGCGCCTCGCCGCTGGTGATCCAGCGGCGCAGCCCGCGGACGCGGGACGGGGCGCTGTCGGCGAGGGCCGCGGCGAGGCTCGGCACGGCCAGCAGCTGCGTCGCGCCGCTGCGCTCGACGAGCCGGCCGAGGGCGGCGCCGTCGGCGGCGGTGGCGTCGTCGGCGAGGACGACGGTCGCGCCGGCGACGAGCCCGCCGAGCAGCTCGGTGGTGCCGTCGACGAAGCTCAGCGAGCTCTTCGCGATCCGCACCCGCCCGGACCGCTCGCCCCAGGCGTCCCGGGCCCAGGCGAGCCGGTTGGCCAGCGCCGCGTGGGTGCCGACGACCGCCTTCGGCACGCCGGTCGAGCCCGACGTGAACAGCACGGTGGCGGCGTCGGCGCCGGTGAGCCCGCGCACCTGCAGGTGCCCGGTGGCCCCGTCGACCGCCGCGCCGATCCGCAGCACCGGCAGCCCGTGCCCGCCGGATGCCGCGTCGTCGGTGAGGACGCAGACCGGTGCCGCCTCGCGGAGCATCAGCTCGATGCGGGCCGCCGGGTACGCCGGATCCACGGGCAGCACGGCCGCGCCGGCCCGCAGGACGCCCAGCACCGCGACGGGCAGGTCCACGGAGCGGGCCGCGGCGACCGCGACCAGGTCGCCGCGGCGCACCCCGGCGGCGGCGAGGGCGTGCGCGAGCCGGCCGGAGCGCCGGTCGAGCTCCGCGTAGGTCAGCTCCCGGTCCCCGCAGACGACGGCCGTGCCGCCGGGGTAGGTCAGGAGGTCCAGCACGGTCCCGTCGTGCACCGCGGGCACCGTGGGCAGCGCGGGAGCGGCGGCGCGGCTCGCGAGCGGCGCGGCGCAGGTGCCGTCCAGGGCGGCCAGCAGCGTCTCGTACATGCCGAGCAGCCGCCGTGCCGTGGCGGTGTCGACGTGCCGCCGGTCGTGGGTGACGGTGACGGTGAACGGGTCGCCGGGGCGCACCATGAGGGTGACCGGGTAGTGCGGCGCCTCGACGACGTCGATGCCGGTGACCCGCAGGTCCCCGCCCGCCACCTCGATGTCCGGGTAGTTCTCGACGACGACGAGGGTGTCGAAGAGCTCCCCGGTGCCGAGCCGGCGCTGCAGCTCGGTCAGCGGCGCGTGCTCGTGTTCCATGGTCTCGCGCTGGTCGGCGGCGAACCGGCCGACGGCGGCGGCGAGCGGCTCGCCGGGCGCCCACCGCACCCGCGCCGGGACGGTGTTGATGAGCAGGCCGGCGATGCGTTCGATGCCGGGCACGGCCAGGCTCCGGCCGGCGACCGTCGAGCCGAACGTGACGTCGGCCCGCCCGGTGAGCCGGCCGAGCAGCACGCCCCAGACGCCGCCGACCACGTTGCCGACGGTGAGACCGTGCGCGGTCGCGAACCCGCGCACCGACGCGGCGAGCGCGGCCGGCAGCTCGCGGGTGACGCGGCCGTGCCCGTCGTGACCGTCACCGGAAGGCGTCGGCGGCAGCGCACCGAGGAGCCGGGTCGGCTCGGCGACGCCGTCCAGCAGGCGGTCCCAGACGGTCAGGTCGGGCGCCTGGGTTCCGAGCGCGGCGAGGAAGTCCCGGAACGGCACCGGCGGTGGGAGCGGCGCGCCGGCGTACAGGGCGAGCAGGTCGTTGAACATCACCGGCACCGACCAGCCGTCGGCGACGATGTGGTGGATCGTGTGGATGAGCACGTGCCGGTCGGCGGCGAGGCGGGCCAGGGTGAACCGCATCGCGGGCGGCTCAGCGAGGTCGAACGGCCGGGACCGGTCCACGGCCGCGATCCCGTCGAGTTCACGGCCGTCCCGCGGGTCGGTGACCTCGACGGTCCGCCACGGCGCGGCGGTGCCGCCGGCGTGCACGGCGACGACGTCACCGGCGGCGGTGGGGCGGAACGCGGCGGCGAGGTTCGGGTGCCGGTCCAGGAGCCGGTCCGCGGCGGCACGCAGCCAGTCGGCGTCGAGAGGGCCGGTGAGCTCGACCCGCTGCTGCACCACGTAGGGGTCGGCGCCGGTGGTGTACGTGGCGTGGAAGTACAGCCCGGCCTGCAGCGGCGACAGCGGCAGCACGTCCCGCAGCGCGCCGATGTCGAAGCGGTCCACATCGGACTGGTCCAGCGTGAGCAGGGGGAAGTCCGACGGCGTGTGCCCGGCGACGCGGGGGTCGGCGGCGATCGCGTCGAGCAGCCCGGCCCAGTGGCCGGCGAGCGCCTCCACGTCGGCCCGGTCGAGGACCCCGGCGGGCCAGCTGAACGTCGCGGACAGCACCGGCCCGTCGGCCGTGTCGAGGGTGACCGCGTTGAGCTCCAGGACGCGGGGCAGCGGCATCCGCGGGTCGCGGTCCTCGTCCACGGTGGACACCTGCGTCCAGGGGCGGCCGTCGCCGGCGCCGAACCGGCCGAGGTAGTGCACGAGCACCTGCGGCGCCGCGGCGAGATCCGCCCGGCCGGCGAGGTGGTGCAGCACGCCGTGGCTGAGGCCCTGCGACGGCACCGCCCGCAGCTGGTCCTTGACGGCCTTCACCGCCGCGCCGAGGTCGGTGCCGTCGCCGGGGTCGACCACGGCCGGGTAGAGGGTGGTGAACCAGCCGAAGGTCCGGGACAGGTCGAGGTCACCGGCTGGGCCCTCAAGCAGGTCCTCCTGCCGGCCGTGCCCCTCCAGCTCCAGCAGCACCGGCCCGGCCGCGCCGCGGCGGCGGTGCACGGCGAGGGCGGCGGCGGTGACGAGCGCGTCGTCGACGCCGCCGTGGATCGCGGCGGGCACGGCGCCGAGCAGCCGCGCGGTGGTGGCGGTGGACAGGCCGACGGTCAGCCGTTCCTCGGTGCCGACGAGGTCGCGGGCCGGGTCGAGCGGGCGGCGGCCCAGCGGCGGGTCGGCGACGGCGGCGGCGCGCTGCCAGTACGCGACGTCGGCGGCGAACCTCCCGTCGCGGGCGGCGCCGTGCAGGGCGGTGGCCCACTGCCGCAGCGACGTGGCGGCGGGCTCCAGCGCGAAGGTGCCGCCGTCCCACATGGCGCCGAGGTCCTCGGCGAGGACCCGCAGGGAGACGCCGTCGACGACGATGTGGTGCACGGCCACGAGCAGGTGCCCGGCCTGCTCGTCCCAGGTGAAGGCGGCCATGACGCCGCGGCGCGGGTCGAGCCGGGCGACGGTCTCCTCCAGGGTGCCGGCCGGCGCCACCGCGGGCACGGCGGCGGGGTCGAACGGCGCGACGGTGAGGCCGACGGCGGCGTCGACGCGGGCCCGCAGCGCGTCGTGGGCGGCGAGCAGCGCCGCCACCATCTGCTGGATGTTCTCGACGGTGAGGCCGGGCGGGGTGTGGAGCCTGACCGCCTGGTAGAAGCCGTCGAGAGCGGGTCCGTGCTCGCGCAGCCACGCGACGATCGGGGTGTCGGGGACGGCGCCGGCACGCTCCACCGTGGACGGCGCCGCGGCGGCGGCGACCGACGTGACGGCGGCGACGCCCGCCGGGGTGCGGTGGGTGAGCAGGTCGCGGGGACGCAGCGCGATCCCGGCGCGGCGGGCCTCGCGGACCACGCCGATGGCGACGATGCTGTCCCCGCCGAGGGCGAAGAAGTCGTCGTCGGCGGCGACGGGCACGCCGAGCACGGCGGCGAAGACGTCGCACAGCGCCCGCTCCATGGCGGTCTCCGGCGCCCGCCCGCCGCCGCTGCCCGGCAGGGCCGGCGCGGGCAGCGCGGCCCGGTCGACCTTGCCGTTGGCGTTGACCGGCAGCGCGTCCAGCGGCACGATCACGCTCGGCACCGCGTGCTCGGGCAGCCGCTCGGAGCACCAGGCGAGCAGGTCCGCGGCCGGCGAGGAGGCCGGGGCGATGACGTAGCCGACGAGGTGGGCGGCGCCGGCCGCGTTGCGCCGCACGGCGACGGCCGCGTGCCGGACCGACGGGTGCGCGGCGAGGACCGCCTCGACCTCCTCCAGTTCCAGGCGCATGCCGCGGATCTTCACCTGGTTGTCGGCGCGGCCGACGAACTCCAGGCTGCCGTCCGGGGTCCACCGGGCCAGGTCGCCGGTCCGGTAGAGGCGGCGGCCGGGGGTGAACGGGTTGGCGACGAACCGGGCCGCGGTGAGCCCGGGCGCGTTGACGTAGCCGCGGCCGAGCAGGAACCCGGCCGCGTACAGCTCGCCGGTCTCGCCGGGCGGCAGCGGCGTGAGCGTGTCGTCCAGGACGTAGAGCTGGGTGTGCGGGTTGGGCTGGCCGATGGAGGTGGCGATGCGTTCGGCGGCGTCGCGGTAGATGACGTGGGAGACGCCGATCGTCGCCTCGGCGGGGCCGTAGCCGTGGTACAGCGTGGTGCCGAGCTGGTTGCGGAACCGGTCGAACAGCTCCGGGGTGAGCACCTCCCCGCCGCACCAGACGTGCTTGAGGCCCGACAGGCGGCCGTGTCCCCGATCCATCTCCAGCAGCACGTCCAGCATGGACGAGACGAGGTACACGAACGTGACCTTCTCCGCCGCGATGAGGTCGAGCAGGTACTGCGGGTCGCGTTCGCCGCCGGGCTCGGCGACGACGACGGTGCCGCCGGACACCAGCGGCAGCAGGATCTCGTTGACGGAGATGTCGAAGGCGAGCGGCGCCTTGAACAGGCTCGCGTCGCCGGGCCCGAACAGCAGGATCTCCTCGATCTGCCAGCGCAGCCGCTCGCAGATCGCCTCGTGCCGGATCATCGCGCCCTTCGGGCGGCCCGTCGAGCCCGAGGTGAAGATGACGTACGCGAGGCGGACCGGCGCCAGGTCCAGGTCGAGCGGCTCCGGGGACTCGTCCGCGAACCCGGCCTCGAACGCGGCCGTGTCCAGGACGATGCGGGCGCCCGCGTCGGCGAGCACCTGCCGGCGCCGCTCCGCCGGCCAGGACGGGTCGACGGGCACGAACGCCCCGCCGGCGACCATGGCGGCGAGGACCCCGACGACCATCTCCGCGGAGCGTGGCACGGCGATGCCGACGACCTCCTCGTCGGCGAGCCCCCGCCGGCGCAGCGACCGGGCCAGCTGGAAGACCCGGGCGCCGAGCTCGGCGTAGCTGAGCCGGGTGCCGCCCGCGACGAGGGCGAGCGCCTCCGGGGTCCGCCGGACCTGGGCGGTGAACGCCGCTGCGACGGTGCTGCGGTGGCCGGGCTCCGTCGGGTCGTTCCAGTCGTCCAGCTGCCGCAGCACGTCCACTGTGGACACGGTTGTTCCTGCCTTTATGTGATTTCGTACGGTTACGGGAAGGTGGGCGTGCGGGACTCCCACGCCGCCCACAGCTGCGCGTACCGGCCGCCGGCCAGGAGCAGCTCGTCGTGGCCGCCCTCCTCGGCGACCCGGCCGTCCTCGAGGACGACGACCCGGTCGGCGGACCTGGCCTGGGTGAGCCGGTGCGCGACCACGAGCGTGGTGCGGCCTGCGGTCGCGGCGAGCGCGGAGTCCTCCAGGTCGCGGGCGCCGTAGCTGCCGGCCTCCGCGGTGGCCTCGTCGAGGATCGCGACGGCCGGGTCGGCCAGGACCAGCCGGGCGAGCGCGATCTGCTGCGCGCGGGCGGCGGTCAGCTCGTGGCCGCCCTCGCCGACGACGGTCCGCACCCCTTCGGGCAGCGCGCGGACCCAGTCGGCGGCGCCGACCGTCGCGAGGGCCGCGTCGACCTCGGCGTCGGTCGCGCCGGGCCGGGCGAGGCGCACGTCCTCGACCAGCTCACCGGCGAAGACGTGCGTCTCCTGGGTGATGATGACGACCTGGGAGCGCAGCAGCTCCGGGCCCATGTGCGCGACCGGCATCCCGCCGACGCCCGCCGACCCGGCGGCCGGCTGGAGGATGCCGGCGGCGACGGCGGCGAGGGTCGACTTGCCGGCGCCGGTGGAGCCGACGAGCGCGACCCGCTGCCCAGCCTCGATGCGCAGGCTGACGCCGTGCAGGACCTCGGGGCCGCCGGGGTAGCCGAACCGGACGCCGGCCAGCTCCAGCGAACTGTCCGAGGGGGACTGTCCCTCGACGGTCGCCGGGCGCTCGTCGGGGATGGTGACGACCCCGACGAGCCGGGCCAGGCCGGCGCCGCCCGCCTGCAGCTCGTCGAACGTGTACAGCAGCATCGACACCGGGTTGAACAGCCGGTGGAACAGCACGGCCGCGGCCGCGGTCCCGCCGACGGTGACCGAGCCGTCCCGCACCAGCAGGAAGCCGGTGACGACGATGACGGTGAGCCCGGCGAACTCGGCCCGGTTGATCCGGCCGACGAAGCGGGTGAAGAGGCTGAACACGTTCACCGACACGTCGCGGGCGCGGGCGGAGGCGGCGTCGATCCCCCGCAGGTGCGGGGTTTCCAGGCGGTACGCGTGCACGGTCCGCAGCCCCTGCACGCTCTCCAGCAGCAGCTGGGACCGTTCGCCGACGGCGGCGCGTTCGACGGCGTAGCCGGGGCCGGAGCGCGGAAGGTACCAGCGCAGCGCCAGGACGTACAGGGGCGCGGTGACGAGCCCGGCGAGGCCGAGCCGCCAGTCGATGCCGGCCATCGCGGCGACGCTGAGCGCCGCGAGGAGCACCGAGGACGTCATCGTCGGCAGCACGTCCGTGACGGCCTTGTTGACCGCGGCGACGTCCGGGCCGACCCGCGACATGAGCTCGCCCTTGCCGATCCGTTCGAGGCGGGTCGCGGGCAGCGTGACGGCGCGGGCCACGACGTCCTCCCGCAGCGCGGCGAGGATCCGGCCGCCGAGCCGCGCGATGAGGTAGCTCGACAGGGCGGTGGTGACGCCGGCGACGATCGCGGCGACGACGATGACGACCGTGATGCCGACGATGTCGGAGGCGGGCGCGCCGGCGCGGACCCGGTCGACGAGCACGCCGAGGGCGTAGACGGGGGTGACGCCGGCCGCGGCGGCGAGCAGGCCGACGGCGAACGCGCCGGCCGCTTCCCCCCACCGGGCCCGCAGCTCACCGCGCAGCCAGCGCAGCGTCTCGCGCCGGTCGGCGATCGGAAGTTGGTTCACCGCAATACCACCTTCCGGTAGTCGTCGTGGGTCGCGCCGAGTTCGGCGTGGCCGCCCTCGACCGACACCCTGCCGTCGTCGACGACGACGACCCGGTCGGTGACGGCGAGCATGGCGGGGCTGCTGGTGATGACGACGGTGGTGCTGCCCTGCCGGAGCGCGCGGACGGACCGCGCGATCGAGTGCTCGGTGACGGTGTCGACGGCGGTGGTCGGGTCGTGCAGCACGAGGATCGGCGGGCGGGCGAGGAGCGCGCGGGCGAGGGCGAGCCGCTGCCGCTGCCCGCCGGACAGGGTGGCGCCGCGCTCGGCGACGTGCCGTTGCATCCCGTCGGGGTGGCCGTCGACGACCTCGGCGGCGGCCGACGCCTCGAGCGCGGCCGCCAGCGCTGCCTGGTCCCCTGCCTGGTCCGCTGCCCCGCCGTCCTCCATCAGGGCGACGTTGGCCGCGACGGTGCCGGTGAACAGGTCCGTGTGGTGCGGCTCGACGAGCATGAGCGCCCGTGCGCCGGCCGGCTCCAGGTCGTGGAGGGACACCCCGCCGAGCGTGACCGACCCTTCGAACTCGTCCGGGGGGACACCGCCGGCGAGCAGCCGGACGAGGGCCTCGCCGTCGGCGGAGCGGGGGGTCACCACGCCGACGAACTCGCCGGGTCGCACCGTCAGGTCGAGGCCTTCGAGGGTGCCGTGGCGCACCGCCGCCAGTACAAGATGCGGCTCTGCGACGGTCTTCTGCTCTGCCCCCGCCGGCAGGAGCAGGTCGGCACCCAGGACCAGGGCGCACCGGTCCGCGGAGGCGCGCGCCTCCGCGACCCAGCTCGGCACGATCGCGAGGAGCCCGATCGGCTCCAGGAGGAACTGGGCCAGGCCGATCACCATGATGAACTCGCCGACGCTGATCCGGCCGTCCAGGGCGAACCAGCCGGCGAGCACGGCGACCCCGCAGGCGAGCAGCGCGCTGCCCGCGGTGGAGAACGCCAGGTAGCGGCTCTGGGTGCCGGCGGCCCGCAGCGCGGCGCGCAGCGAGGCCTGGCTGACGTCGCGGTAGCGGCGGGCGGCGGCCCGCTCGGCGCCGAGCCCGCGCAGCGGACGGACCCCGCTGACCAGGTCGGTGGCGAGCGCGGTGGCCTTGCCGGCAAGCTCCTGCTGCTCGGTGACCCGCCGGGTGATGAGCGGTCCGGCGAACTGCATGCCGACGAGCACGACCGGCGTGCCGACGAGCACGACGAGGCCGAGCCGCCAGTCGACGGCGAGCAGCACGGCGGCGCTGACGGCGGTCGCGGTGATCGCGCCGGCGATGCGCGGCACGTAGTCCAGCAGGTAGGAGACGTTGTCGGCATCGGTGCTGGACACCGTGAGCAGCTCACCGGCGCGCAGGTCGGTGCGCAGCCGGCGCGGGTGCACGATCCGAGCGGCCAGCTCGCCGCGCAGCAGGTACGCCTCGTTGGCGATGGCGAGCATCAGCTGGCGGGCGCCGAAGCGGTAGCACAGGTGCAGGCCGACGAAGAGCGCGGCGAGCGCCGCCACCCACAGCAGCAGCGCCGTGCCGTCGCCGGGTGCGACGGCACGGTCGATGCCGACGCCGATGAGGACCGGCACGGTCGCCTCGGCGAGCTGGTGCAGGCTGATGAGGCCGGTGCCGGCGGTGAGGCGGGCCCGGTTGCGGGTGAGGGAGCGCCGCAGGATGCGGGGTCCGGTCATCGGCGGCATCGTCAGACGGCCGCTGCGACGTCCTGCGCCATACTGTCCCGCAGGCTCTTCGGCCGCAGGTCGGTCCAGTGGCGGTCGACGTAGTCCACGCATTCCTGGCGGGAGGTCTGGCCGCTCTCGCCGAAGACGATCCGCCAGCCGGCCGGCACCGCGGCGAACGTCGGCCACAGCGAGTGCTGTTCCTCGTCGTTGACGAGCACGAAGAACGTGCCTTTCTCGTCGTCGAACGGGTTGCTGGACATGCTTGATGGTTCCCTTCTCACAAGGTCGGTTCAGAGCGTTGCGGTGGCCGCGTGCAGCGCTCCGGCGCGCGGGATGACCAGCGGCGTGCCGGTCTCCGGATCGGGGATGATGCGGCACGGCAGGCCGAAGACGTCCTCGACGAGGTCGCCGGTCACGACCTCCCGCGGGTCGCCCTCGGCGACGACGACGCCCGCCTTCATCACCACGATGTGATCGGCGTAGCGGCAGGCGTGGTTGAGGTCGTGCAGGACGGCGACCATCGTGGTGCCCTGCTCCCGGTTGAGGCGCAGGCACAGCTCGAGCAGCTCGACCTGGTGCGCGATGTCCAGGAACGTCGTCGGCTCGTCGAGCAGCACGATCGGGGTCTGCTGGGCGAGGACCATCGCGACCCACACCCGCTGCCGCTGGCCGCCCGACAGCGTGTCGACCAGCTCCCCGGACAGTTCGGCGACGCCGGTCGCGGCCATCGCCGCGGCGACCGCGGCCTCGTCGTCGACCGACCACTGGCGCAGCAGCCGCTGGTGCGGGAACCGGCCGCGGGCGACGAGCTCGGCGACGGTGATGCCGTCGGGCGCCACGGACGACTGCGGCAGCAGCCCGAGCCGGCGGGCGACCTCCTTCGCCGGGTAGGCGTGGATCGCCCTGCCGTCCAGCAGGACCTGCCCCTTGGCCGGGGTGAGCAGCCGCGACAGCGCGCGCAGCAGCGTGGACTTGCCGCAGGCGTTGGGGCCGACGATCACGGTGAACCGGCCGTCGGGGACGGCGAGGTCCAGGTCGGTGCTGATCGTCCTGCGGTCGTAGCCGACGGTGATGCGCTCGGCGCGTAACCGGGTCATGCCGCCACCTCCGCTGCGCTCCGGCGACGCCCTGACCCAGACCTGCAATTCAGTGAGCGACCCGAGCCGCTCCGCTGGCCGCTCACGCCGCCACCTCCGCTGCGCTCCGGCGACGCCCTGACCCAGACCTGCAATTCAGTGAGCGACCCGAGCCGCTCCGCTGGCCGCTCACGCCGCCACCTCCGCTGCGCTCCGGCGACGCCCTGACCCAGACCTGCAATTCAGTGAGCGACCCGAGCCGCTCCGCTGGCCGCTCACGCCGCCACCTGATTCGCGGCCCGTGCCGCTTCGCTGTCCGCTCATCCTCATCTCCTCGCCTGGCGGGCCAGCAGCCACACGAAATACAGGCCGCCGATGGACACGGTGACCACGCCGACCGGCAGCTGGGTCGGCGCGAACACCCGCTGCGCCGCGAAGTCGCTCGCCATGAGCAGCAGCGCGCCCATGGCGGCGGACGGCACGAGGGCGATCCCGGCGGTGCGGGCGAGCCGGTGCGCCAGCTGCGGCGCGGCGAGCGCCACGAACGAGATCGGCCCGGCGACGGCGGTCGCGGCGGCGATGAGCGCGACGCCGAGCGCGAGATAGGCGAGGCGGGTCCGCTCGACCCCGACGCCGACCGCGGCGGCCGCGTCGTCGCCGAGCTCCATCACCTGCAGCCGCCGGCCGAGCGCCGCCACCCCCAGGCACAGCGCGCCGATCGCGGCGGCGGCCGGCGTGACCTGGGCCCAGCCGAGGCCGTTGAGCGTGCCCTTGCCCCAGATCGTGGCGGCGACGGCGGTCTGCAGGTCCATCTTGATGATGAACCACTGGTTGACGGAGCTCAGCACAGCGCTTACCGCGATGCCGACGATGATGAGCCGGAAGCCCTGGACCCCGCGCCGCAGCGACAGCACGTAGACCAGCGCGGCGGTCGCGATGCCGCCGGCCAGCGCGGCGGTGGCGGTCGCGGGGTAGCTCTTGCCGATGAAGACGACGCAGACCAGGACGCCGGTGTACGCGCCGGTGCTGAACCCGAGGATGTCGGGGCTGCCGAGCGGGTTGCGGGTCAGCGCCTGGAAGATGGCGCCGGAGACGCCCATCGCGGCGCCGACGAGCAGCGCGAGCAGCACCCGGGGCAGCCGCCACTCGACGACGACGAGCCGCACCGCGCGGGACCCGTCGCCGGACAGGGCCTGCAGCACCTCGGCGGGCGTCGCGGTGAACTCGCCGGTGCCCAGCGCGAGGACCGCGAACGCCGCGGCGGCGAGCAGCAGCACGACGCAGGTGACGGCGACCCGCACCCCGGCGCGCACCGAGACGCCCCGCCCGGCCCGCAGCGTGAGCACCGTCCGTCCGAAGTCGACGGTCCGACGCCGCGCCGCCGGATCCACTGTGGACTTCGCCGCCACGGGCGGCGACACGAACGGCTTCACAGGGCGCTCGCCGAGCGGCGGCGGACGAGCCAGATGAGCACGGGCGCGCCGATGAACGCGGTCACGATGCCCGCCTGCAGCTCACCGGGGCGCAGCACGACCCGGCCGACGATGTCGGCGGACAGCAGCAGGACCGGCCCGCCGACGAGCGTGAACGCGAAGATCCAGCGCTGGTCGGGGCCGGTGATCCAGCGGGCCACGTGCGGCACCATGAGGCCGACGAAGCCGATCGGCCCGACCGCCGCGGTCGCCGCGCCCGCGAGGAGCGTCACCGACAGCACGGCGCCGGCGCGGGTCCGGCCGAGGCCGGCACCCAGGGAGCGGGCGAGGTCGTCGCCGAGCGCGACGGTGTTGAGGGACCGGGCGACGAGCAGCGCGAGGACGAGCCCCGCGACGACGAACGGCGCGACGGCGCCGATGACGTCCCAGCCGCGGCCGGTGAGCGCGCCGACGTCCCAGAACCGCAGGTAGTAGAAGGCGCGCGGGCGCACGAGCCGGATGCCCGAGGCGATGCCGTCGAGCACGGCGCCGAGCGCCACGCCGGCGAGCAGCAGCCGCACCGGGGTGGCCGGTCCGCGGCCGACGGCGGCGAGGGCGTAGACGAGCAGCATCGCGACGACGACGCCCGCGAACGCGAACCAGACGTACGCGGTGATGCTCGACAGGCCGAGCAGCCCGATCGCGACGACGACGAACAGCCCGGCGCCCGCGTTGATCCCGAGGACCTGCGTGTCGGCGAGCGGGTTGCGGGTGACGGCCTGGATGACGGCACCGGAGATGCCGAGCGAGGCGCCGGCGAGGATCGCCAGCACGGTCCGGGGCACCCGCAGGTCCCGCACGATCGACTGGTCGCCGGTGCCGGTGTAGTGCGCGAACGCGTCCCAGATCGTCGCCGGGGACAGGTTCTTGGTGCCGACGGCGATGCTCAGCAGGCAGACCACGGCGAGCACGCCGACGGACCCGGCGAGCCACCCCGCCCGGCGGGCGTTCGTGGCGGCCAGCCCGGCCGGCCGGCTCTTCCCGGCGGCGGCCGGCTGGAGGTCCGGCACCACGGCACGCCCGGGTGCCGGCTGCGGGCGTGCCGTGGTGGGCCCTGCGTTGAGCCCCGAGGTCGGCCCTGCGGTGAGGACCGCCGCGCCGGGCGGCTCCGGTGTGGTCGACCGGCTCACGCGTAGGAGCCCGACCCGGACAGTGCGGGCACGGAGGCGCGGCGCCGGTCGCAGACCGACTCCAGGATCTCCGCGGAGCGGATCGCGGTGTTGGACAGCAGCGACGAGCTGATGCCGTGCGTGTGCTCGGTGCCGCCCTGCAGGTAGATGCCGGCCAGCACGCTCGCGTCGGTGCGGATGCGGTAGTCGCGCTCGACGACCGCGCGTCCCTCATCGTCGTAGTGGCACCGGCCGGCGAGCTCGCCGAGCAGCGGGAACGGGTCGGCGGGCGTGTAGCCGGTGGCGCAGACGAGGACGTCGGCGTCCAGCACGGTGCGGGCGCCGGTGAGCATCGACTCGACGGTGACCGCGACCCGGTCGCCGAGCTCCTCGGCGGCGGTGAGGCGGGAGACGTTGAGCAGGCGCAGCCGCTGCGAGCCGAGGACCTTCTCCCGGTACACCCGGCGGTAGAGCGTCTCGATGAGGTCGGTGTCCACGACGGAGTAGTTGGTGTTGGCGTGGTACCCGAGCAGCATCGACTTCACCTGGGCGGAGGCGTCGAAGTAGTCGTCGACGGCCAGGGGGTCGAAGATGCGGTTGGCGAAGGGGCTGTCGTCGGCGGGGCTGTAGCCGTAGCGGGACAGCACGCCGCAGACCTCGGCCGAGGGGAAGCGCTCGTGCAGGAACGCGGTGACCTCGGCGGCGCTCTGCCCGGCGCCGACGACCACGAACCGGGACGGGTCGGCGCCGGCCAGATCGTCCACATTGGTCAGCAGGTCGCGGCTGTGCCAGACGCGCTTCGACGCCTCGATGCCCGGCGGCAGGGCGGGGCGCAGCCCGCTGGCGAGCACGACGTTGCGGGCGCGGACGGTCCGGCGGGCACCCGTCCGGTCGCGGGTCTCCACGTCGTACGCGCTGATGGTGTCGTCGTCGAAGACGGGGCGGACCGCGGTGACGTCCT
This sequence comes from Dactylosporangium sp. CA-152071, assembly GCF_050936335.1. Lineage (NCBI taxonomy): Bacteria > Bacillati > Actinomycetota > Actinomycetes > Micromonosporales > Micromonosporaceae > Dactylosporangium > Dactylosporangium sp. CA-152071. The sequence goes on from NZ_JBNJMZ010000002.1 coordinate 2,612,903, forward strand.
GGCCGTAGCGGACCATGTCGTCCACGCGGGCGGCGGCCCACTCGAGGTAGTCGTGGAACTCGACCCGCAGCGGGAACAGGCTCTTGTGGTTGACGAAGTCGATGAGCCGGCCGCGCTCCTGCAGGTAGCACAGGAAGCTGAAGGAGCTGGTCGGGTTGCGCATCGTGACGAGGTCCTTGAGGAACGAGACCTGCATCGTCGCGTCCTCGATGAGCATGCCCCGGTGCCAGCCGAACGAGGCCTGCCGCTCCAGGAACACGGCGCTCACGGGCGTGCCGCCGGCGGCGGCGCGCTCCTGCACGGCGATCGCGAGCGCCAGGTTCGATGGCCCGAAGCCCACCCCGACCAGATCGAAGACCGGTCCTTGATCCCCGCGCGGCTCTGGCATCGCAGTCCCATCGTCCATGTCGAGCCCGGCTCGACCGCTCCGCCTCCACCACCGACCGGCGAGGAGTTAGGGAAGCCTAACCTTAGTTTTCGCGCTTGTCACGACCGCCCTGCGGCTACCACGTGAATGAAGGGTAGACTAACCTAACTCCCGATCGAAGGCTATGGCATCGAATGCCGTCACTCATCTGGGAGGCCCCATGCGCGTCGTCATGTTCGGATATCAGACCTGGGGGCACCGCACGCTCCAGGCGCTGCTGGCCTCCGAGCACGAGGTCGCGCTGGTCGTGACCCATCCGGTGAGCGACCACCCGTACGAGCGGATCTGGAACGACTCCGTCGCCGACCTCGCGACCGGACACGGCGTCGAGGTGATCATCCGGGACCGGCCCGACGACGCCGAACTGCTCGACCGGCTCAAGCAGGCGGACCCGGACGTGATCGTCGCCACCAACTGGCGCACCTGGATCCCGCCGGAGATCTTCGAGCTGCCCCGCCGCGGCACCCTCAACGTGCACGACTCGCTGCTGCCCGCCTACGCCGGCTTCTCCCCGCTGATCTGGGCCCTCATCAACGGCGAGCGCGAGGTCGGCGTCACCGCGCACATGATGGACGCGGAGCTCGACGCGGGCGACATCGTCCTGCAGCGGGCGGTCCCCGTCGGCGACCGCGACACCACGACCGACCTGTTCCACAAGACCCTCGCGCTGTTCGGCCCGATCACCGTCGACGGCCTGGACCTGATCGCGTCCGGGCGCACCGACTGGACCCCGCAGGACCGCTCCAAGGCCAGCTTCTTCCACAAGCGCGCCGAGGAGGACAGCCGCATCGACTGGACCTGGCCGGCGGAGGACCTCGACCGGCTCGTGCGCGCCCAGTCCGACCCGTACCCGAACGCCTTCACGTACCACCGCGGCCACCGCATCCGGATCGTCGCCGCGTCGGTGTCCAAGGGCATCTACGGCGGCACCCCGGGCCGCATCTTCATCCGCGAGGGCGACGCCGTCGTCGTCGTTGCCGGCGCCGAGGCCCGCCGAGGCCGCAGCCACGGCCTTGCCGTCGAACGGATCCGCACGGAGGACGGCACCGAGCTCGCCGCCAAGGACTACTTCACGACCATGGGCGGATACCTCACCGCCCGGCGGTGACCGCTCAGCCGCACCGCGCCGGCGGCTGCGCCGCAGTGGCCTCAGTGGCCTCAGGGGTCGCCGACACACCGGCGGTCTCTTCCGGGGCGGACGCGGCGACGGCCTCCGGCGACACCGGCGCGGGCGACGCCGCGGACCTGCTGACCGGAGGGGTCTTCGACGGCGCCGGCGCGGCCGCGGTGGCGCCCGGTCGCTGCACGGTGCCGACCGTCAGCGTCACGCCGCTCAGCGTCGTGCGCCGGCCGGCGGTGTCGGTCACGCGGACCGTGAACGGCCCGTTCCCGGCGCCGTTCTGCGCGATCCAGTAGTTGTAGTCGGTGTGGCTCAGCGCCTTCCAGCCGCCGCCGGACTGCAGCTCCACCGCCGACAGCGGGTTGCCGGTGTTGTCCAGGCGCAGCGCCAGCCAGTACCGCGACGAACCCTCCTTGACCCGGACGGTCATCGGACCGGGCACCGGCGGGCTGGTCACCCGGCTGTAGGTCACCTTGATGACCCCCGCGACCGGGTCGCCGATCTTCGCGAACGCCTGCCGGCTCAGGTCCAGGTGCCCGGCGGCGCACTCCGGGCAGCGGTCGGTGACCTTGACCCGGACCGTGCCCTTGGGCCCCTTCACGTCCAGGTAGCCGCCGCACGCCGCGCCGGCCGCGTACTCGGCGTTGCCGAGCGCCACCACGAGCGGGTTCGGCACCTGGTCGAACGAGCAGTTGCCGCCACCGTCGGCCGCGTAGAACGTCGCCTGCCCCGACGACGCCGCGGGCGCGGCACACGCCGCGCCGGACGCCTGGGCGACGAGCGCGACGGTCGCGGTGCCGGCGACGACGGCACCGGCGGCCGCGACCACCCACGCGCTGCGGCGCGTCCACCACGGCTGCTGCGGTTCGGGGTTGTCCAGCACGATCGGCATCGTAGCCGGGCCCCGGACCGCCGGGCCGCCGCCAAAGGAACGCTTAAGCCGCCGCAAAAACTCAGCGGAGGCCGGCGAACAGGTCGTCCTCCGGCAGCGACGCGCCGGTCGTGTCACGCACCCGCAGGAACGTCTCCACGCCCATCAGCGCGGTGAAGCGCTCCCGGCCCATCTTCAGGAAGAAGATGTTCTCGCCCTGGCTGGCGTGGGCGGCGAGCGCGTCGTACTTCTGCGACCCGTACGCCCTGGTGTCGACCCACGTCGTGATCTCCTCGTCCGGCAGGCCGATCGGCGGCCCCTGCGGAGCAGGGTCCGTCCCAGGGTCCGACGCGGGGTCGGGCTCCGGGTCCGGCACGTCGAACTCGACGCCGAGCTCGCGCAGCGTCCGGCCGAACTCCTCCATGCCGGAGCGGGGCACCGTCGTCCAGTACACCTTGGCGGGGCTGCCGGTCAGCTCGACCGCGGCCATCGTGATCCGGTGCGCCTGGATGTGGTCGGGGTGACCGTAGAACCCGTTCTCGTCGTAGGTGACGATCACGTCCGGCTCGTACCGCCGGATCAGCCCGGCGAGCCGCTCGGCGGCCTCCGGCACGGGCGTGGTCCAGAACGAGCCGGCCACGTCGTTCGTCGACCAGCCCATCATCCCCGAGTCGGGGTAGCCGAGCAGCTCCAGGTGCGACACCTTCAACGCCGCGCAGGCGGCCTCGAGCTCCTCGGCGCGCATCGCGGCCACCGCGTCGGGGTCGTGCCCGGGCTCCCCCGGCTTCACCCCGCCGGGCCCGTCGCCGCAGCGCCCGTCGGTGCAGGTCACCAGCACGGTCGTGATGCCCTCCGCGGCGTACTTCGCCAGCACGCCACCGGTGCCGGTCGCCTCGTCGTCGGGGTGTGCGTGCACTGCCATCAGCGTCAAGGGTCGCTCAGCCATGCGACCCACCCTATCCACTCGCGCGCGCGGCTCAGGTCCACGCCGGGCCCGCCGATAATGTGGCGTGCGGGGGCGTGGGTCACGACCGGCGGGCGCGGCAGCCGCGGGCCGCGCCGGCGATCCGGCGCGCCTGGAGACGCTGCACGCCACAGGTCTCCTGCACGCCGGCGGGGTGCCGTCGCTGGACCGGCTGACCCGGCTCGCGCGGCGCGCGGTCGGGGTGCCGGCCGCGCTGGTGTCGCTGGTCGACGCCGACCGCCAGGTGTTCGTGAGCGCCGCCGGCCCCACCGGCGCGCGGGACTCCCCGCTCGCCCAGGCCTCCTGCCGGACCGTGGTCGACGACGGCGCGCCGCTGGTGATCCGGGCCGCCGAACGGCCGGACCTGGTCGCCGCCTTCGTGGGGTACCCGCTGCGCACCCCGGACGGGCAGGTGCTCGGCTGCTTCTGCGTGGCCGACCACGCGCCGCGGCAGTGGAGCGCCGAGGACCTCGACACGGTCGCCGACCTCGCCGGCGCCGCCGAGGTCGAGCTGGCGCTGCGGCTGGCCAACAGCGAGCTGCTGCTCGCCTCGACGCGGACGCAGGCGGTGCTGGACAGCGCCGCCGACGCGTTCGTGTCGCTCGACGCCGCCGGCACGGTCCTCGCGTGGAACCTCGCCGCGGAGCGCATGTTCGGCCGGTCGGCGGCGGAGACCCTGGGCGGGCCGGTCGGTGTGGTCGTCGCCGGCACGTCGCGGGACGCGTTCGCCGCGTGGCTGACGGAGACCTCCAGGGCCGCCGGGAGCGGATCGGCCGGCACCCTCGAGGTGACCGCGGTCGATCGGGCCGGTCGCAGGTTCCCGATCGAGGTCATCGGGCAGCCGTACGTGGAGCGCGACCGACCCGTCATCCACGCGTTCGTGCACGATCTGAGCCCGCGGCAGGCCGCGCGGCGGCAGCTGGACGCCGAGCGCACCTTCCAACGGGCACTGCTGGACAGCCTCGACACCGCCGTCGTCGCCTGCGACGGCGAGGGCCGGATCGCCACCGTCAACCGGGCGTTCCGCGACGCGCACCCGGGCGTGGCGGTCGAGCCGACGAGCGCGCCGAACTGGGCCGGCACCTACCAGCTCTACGCCGCCGACGGCCGGCGCCGGCTGCGCCCCGACCAGGTCCCGCTCGCCCGCGCGTTCGCCGGCGAGCACGTGCACGGCGAGGAGATGGTCGTCGGCGACCCCGGCGGCCCGCAGCGCCGGTTCCTGTGCAACGGCCAGCCGATCGACGCCCCGGACGGCGGCCGGCTCGGCGCGGTCGTCGCGATGCACGACATCACCGACGCGCACGGGGCCGAGCGGCTGCGCGGCGCGCAGCTCGCGGTCGCGGAGGCGCTGACGACCGCGGCCGGGGCGGCGCAGGCGGCGGCCGCCGTCGTCGAGGCCGTCACCGTCGCGCTCGACTGGGCGCTCGGCGAGTACTGGCACGTCGACCCGGACGCCGGCGTCGCCGACCGGCTCGGGGTGTGGGTCTCCCCCGGCCGGGCCCGGCCCGCGTTCGTCGACGACGCGCCGCCCGCCGGCCCCGGCGACGGCATGATCGGCCGCGTCTGGAGCACGGGCCGGCCGCAGTGGCTCGGGGACATCGCGCAGCTGCCGTACCCGTCACCGCGCCGGGACGACGCCCTGGCGGCGGGCCTGCACGCCGCGATCGGGCTGCCGGTCCTCAGCGGCGGCACCGTCCTCGGCGTGCTGGTCTTCGCCACCGAACGGCTCGTCCCGCCCGACCCGGACGTCCTGGCGATGCTCGACGGCGTCTGCGCCCACATCGCCCGGCACATCGAGCGGCTGCGCGCCGACGACCTCAGCACCGCCCTCGCCGCCGCGCGCCGCGACTTCGACCGGGTCGTCGCGAACGTGAACGACTTCGTGTGGACGGTCGAGGTGCTCCCCGACCGGTCCGTCCGCTCCGTCTACGCGAGCCCCGACGGCGGCGGCGTCTTCGGCTCGCCGGTGCCCGCCGGCACCGACCTCGCGATGGCGCTCGCCGACCGGGTCCACCCGGAGGACCACGTCCTGTACGGCGGGTTCCACGCCTCGCTCGCCGCCGACCAGCCGGCGGAGATGGAGGTGCGGGTCACCGGCTTCGACGGCGTCACCCGCTGGGTGTGGACCCGCGCGGTCCCGCGGCGGGAGGGCGGGCGGCTGTTCCTGGACGGGATGAGCACCAACGTCACCGAGCGCCGGATCCTCGCCGAGCACCGGGAGGAACTGCTCGCCGAGCAGCGGCAGCAGGTGCGGCGGCTGCGCGAGGTCGACCGGATGAAGGACGACCTCGTCGCGCTCGTGTCCCACGAGTTGCGCAACCCGATCGGCACGATCCTCGGGTACGCGGAGATCATCGGCGACGAGCCCGGCGTCAGCGACGACGTGCGCCACTACGGCGAGGTCATCTGCCGGCACAGCAGCCACATGCAGCAACTCGTCGACGACCTGCTGGACCTGGCCCGGCTCGGCAGCGCGAGCCTCGCCGTCGACCCGCGGCCGGTGTCGCTGACCCGCTTCCTGCGCGAGGCGGTCGAGGACCACCGGCCGGCCGCGGACGCGAAGGGCGTCGCGCTGCGCCTGGACGCCGCCGCGAACCTCACCGTGCGGGCCGACCCGGCGCGGCTGCGGCAGGTGCTGGACAACCTGCTGTCCAACGCCGTCAAGTACACCCCGGGCGGCGGCACCGTCACGGTCGCCGCCACCGCCGCCGGCGCTGAGGGCCCCGCGTCGGTCAGCGTCACCGACACCGGCATCGGGATCCCCGCCGAGCAGTACCAGCAGCTCTTCACCCGCTTCTTCCGCGCCTCGACGGCCCTCGCCCACGGCATCAAGGGCACCGGCCTGGGCCTCGCCGTCACCAAGGCGATCATCGACGCCCACCACGGCACGATCGCCGCCAGCCCGGCCGACCCCACCGGCACGACCTTCACGTTCACCCTGCCCTGAGGCCCGCCTGCAGGTGTACGGCTGACGAACGGAAGGCGTACGCAAAGGGAACGATATTTACCCCGCAGGCGTCGTCCTAACCATAGGATCATGAACGAATCCACTGGTCACGGGGCCGGAATCGGAGGTGGGCGACATGGCGAAGAAGTCGAAGAAGTCGAAGAAGGACAAGAAGAACAAGAAGAAGAAGTAGACCGGTCGGGCCGCCGTCTCCCAGCGGTACGGCGGCCACCACCCCGACGTCGAGGGTCAGGAACCATGCACTACGACATGCTCGCGCTCCTGGACGCCCACCTGGCCCAGCTGAGCGCCGCCCGCAACCAGCTCGCGGCCACCCGCAGGGTCGCCCCCGGCGAGCGCCGCACCGCCGCCCTGTACACCATCGACATCAGCGAGCAGTACGCCCTGCAGGCCCGCGGCCTGCTGGCCGACCTCGACACCGACGCGTGCCGGACCCTGGTCACACAGTGATGACGACCTTCGCCCGGGCGTGGTCCATCTCCAGGTAGCGGACGGCCTCGGCCGCCTCCCCGAGTGTGAAGGTGCGGTCGATGACCGGTGTGACCGCGCCCGACTCGATCAGCTCGCGCAGCGTCGCGAGGTTCTCCCGGCCCGGCACCGCGGTGAGCACGCGCACCCGGTGCCGGACGAACCGCGACACCACCCGCCCCCTGGTGATCAGGCCGACCGGCCCGAACAGGCTGCCGCCCTCGGACACCCCGCCGCCGGACAGCACCAGCGTCCCCGTGGGCGTGAGGACCCGCCGGAACTCCGCCAGGGAACGGTTGCCCACGAGGTCGAAGACGACGTCGTACGGGCCGCCCTCCCGGACGAAGTCGGCGACGGTGTAGTCGATGACACGGTCGGCGCCGAGCGACCGGACGAGGTCCACGTTCCTGGTGCTGCACACGCCGGTGACGTGCGCGCCGAAGGCCTTGGCCAGCTGCACCGCGAACGTGCCGACCCCGCCTGACGCGCCGTTGACGAGCACCCGCTGCCCGGGCCGCACGCCCGCCTCGTCGCGCAGCCCCATGAGGGCGGTGTTGCCGGCGAGGGGCACCGCGGCGGCCTGCTCGAACGTCACGTTCGCCGGCTTGCGGTCCACCGCGCCGGCGGCCGGGACCCGCACGTACTCCGCGAACGCCGCGTCGACCTCGCCGTAGACCTCGTCGCCGGGCCGGAAGCGGGTCACCCCCGCGCCGACGGCCTCGACCCGGCCGGCGAAGTCGGTGCCACGCACCCGCACCTTCGGCGCGCCGAGCCCGAACGCCATGCGGGCCACATACGGGTCGCCGCGCATCACGTGCCAGTCGCGGGCGTTGACCGACGCGGCCTGGACGCGCACGAGCACCTCGCCGTCGCCGGCCGCCGGCGGCTCGACCTCGCCGACCCGCAGCACGTCGGACGGCCCGTAGCGGTCCTGGACGATCGCCTTCATCGCAAGCTCCTCCATGTCGCCGTGTTCAGGTGTACGGCGTACACCTGCTGCATCGAAGGTAGGGTGTACGGCGTACACCAGTCAAGAGGCGATATCGTCGACGGCTGCGGAAGGGACGGGTGGTCGGGTTGACGCGACAGGTCTCAGCGACGGCTCGTGCGCCGCTGACCAGGGACCGGGTGCTGCGCGCCGCGGTCGCCCTCGCCGACGGGACCGGCATCGACGCGCTCAGCATGCGCAAGCTCGCCCAGGTGCTCGGCGTCGTGCCGATGGCGCTCTACAAGCACGTCGCCAACAAGGAGGAGCTCCTCGACGGCATGCTCGACGTGGTCGTCGGCGAGATCGACCCGCCGGCCGCGGCCGGCGAGGACTGGCGCGACGCCGTCCGGCAGCGGATCCTGTCCGCCCGCCGGGCCCTGCTGCGCCACCCGTGGGCGTCGCGCGTGCTGGAGTCCCGCACCGCCCCCACCCCGGTGGTCATGCAGTACATGGACTCGATGATCGGCATGTTCCGCACCGGCGGGCTGTCCGTGGACCTCACCCACCACGTGATGCACGCGATGGGCAGCCGCATCCTGGGCTTCTCGCAGGAGCTGTTCGCCACGCCCCCGTCCGAGGTGGCGCCGCCCGACCCCGAGACCGCCCGGCAGTTGGCGGCCCGGTTCCCGTACATCAGCGAAATCACGACCAGGATCGCCCATGACGACGCGTCGGTGGTCGGCAGCGGCTGCGACGACCAGTTCGAGTTCGAGTTCTCGCTCGACCTGCTCCTGGACGGCTTCGAGCAGCTCCGCCGACGCGACTGGACCTCCCGCCCTTGACCCCTGCACCGACAATCGGACTCATGTCTGAGTTCGGCAGCGACGTCGTGCAGTCCCTGATCGCGGCGGGCCGTCCCTGGCCCATGTCCGGCGGACCGGTCGACGCGGGCGCGCTCCTGTGGGCCGCCGAGGGGGGCACCGGGGAGTCGGCAGCCACGCATCAGGCGCTGCGGCGGCTACGGAAGATACCCGGCTGGGGCGGGAAGCCACCCGAATCCGTGGACGACCCGTTGGTGCGGGACTTCGACGCCGCCGACCCCGTGGCGCTGCTGCTGCGGGAGGCGGACCACCTCGCCGGCGCACAGCGCGCGACAAGGAGCGAACGGCCGCCGGCGCAATGGCGGGAGTCGGCGGTGTCGGGACTGCGCGCGGCCCTCGACGAGGCGCGGGAGGCCGGTGTCGCGCACGTCGGCCGGGTCCACGTGCTGGCGGGCGTGTTGCGGTCCCCCGGCGCGGCGACGCACGGCCTGCCCGCGGACCCGGCCGACCGCGCCGAGCTCGCCGCCGTGATCCGGGCCGACCCGTGCTGGCGCGAGCCCGGCCGCCCGAACCGGCCGGCCGTGGCCATGCTCGAAGGACACCGTGAGCTGGCCGACCGCGCCGGCTTCGCGGGCTGGCGGGACCGCCGGTTCCGGCTCGAGCACCGGCAGCGCGACCGCTACGGCACGGGGGCGGCCAGCATTCTGCTGTGGGAGGCGATGCGCCAGGCGGCCCGCCTCGGCGACGGCCCCGTCACCTCCGCGCACCTGCTGCTCGGCGCCGCCGGCATGGCCGCACAGCTCCGGGCCGCGGACCTGCACCTCAGGCCGGCCGTCCAGCCGTTCAACGCCGCCCTCGACGTCCTCACCGCCCACGGCGTGACCCTCGACCGCGCCGTGTCGGCGATGCCGGACGCGCGGGTGGCGGACCTGGCCGTCGTGCCGCACGGGCGGGCGCAGCTCGTCATCTGGTTCCCCGGGCCGGGCTGGACCGCGGAGGCCGTCGACGCCGTCGACCGGGCCGTCGCCCTGGCCCGCGACGCCGGGCACGGCGAGACCGGGTCGTCGCACCTGACGGTCGCGGCCCTCGACGCGGACGGGACCGCGGCGCGGCTGGTGCGGGCGCTCGGCGCCGACCCCGGCGCCGTCCGCGACGACGTGACGCGGACGCTGCCGTAGCCGCGTGGCTGACACCGCGCCCTCGCCGGGGAGACGCGCCGATCGGTCCCCGGCGAAGGCGCGGCGGCTCTAGCCCTTGACCGAGCCCGTGAGGCCGCCGACGATGTGCCGTTCGGCGAACACGAAGAAGCCGATCGCGGGGATCATCGACGCCGCGGTGTAGGCGAGGATGCGGGCGGTGTCCTGGGAGTACTGCGACTGGAACGCGGCGACGCCGAGCGGCAGCGTGAAGTTGCCCGGGTCGCTGAGCACCAGCAGCGGCAGCAGGTAGGCGTTCCAGCTGGTGACGAACGCGAGGATCGCCACCGTCGTCAGCGCGGGCCGGCTCAGCGGGATCAGGATCCGCCAGAAGAAGCCGAGCCGCCCCGCGCCGTCCATCGCCGCCGCGTCCTCCAGCTCGCCGGGGATCGCGGCCATGAACGGGCGCAGGATTACGATGGTGATCGGCAGCGCGAACGCGGCCTGCGGCAGCGCCACCCCGAGCGGGTTCTCCAGCAGGTCCAGCTCCCGCAGCAGCAGGTAGAGCGGCAGCGCCGCCGCCGTGAGCGGGAACAGCAGCCCGAGCGTGAACAGCGTGTACAGCGACTCGCGGCCGGTGAACGTGTACCGGGACAGCGCGAACGCCGCCATCGCCCCGACCGCCACCGCGAGCAGCGTGGTGATCACGGAGATCAGCGCGCTGTTGTACATCGCCTGCCAGAACACGTCGGAGGTCAGCACCTCGCCGTAGTTGCTGAAGTTCCAGGGGTCGGGCCAGCCGGACGGGTTGTTGTTGATCTGCGCGTTGGTGCGGAAGCCGCCGATGATGGTGAACAGCAGCGGCACGACGGTCACGCCGACGACCAGCACCACGATCAGGTAGGTGAGGGGTGTCCCCACGGACGACCGTTTGTTCATCACCGCACCCCCCGCGTCAGAGCGCCCTGGATGTCGCGGCGCAGCGCGAACCGCTGGTACAGCAGCGCGAAGATGAAGCACACCACGAAGAGCACGACGGCGACGGCGCTGCCGAACCCGAACTCGTAGCGGGTGAAGCCGTGATCGAGCAGGTATGTGGCCATGGTCGCCGACGCGCTCGCGGGCCCGCCCAGCGTCATGATCCAGACCAGGTCGAACAGCTGCAGGGAGCCGATGACGGACAGGAAGATCCAGATCCGGATGGTGGGCCCGAGCAGCGGCAGGACGATGTGGCGGGTGGTCTCCCAGGCCGACGCGCCGTCGGTCGAGGCGGCCTCGCGCAGCTCGGCGGGGATGCTCTGCAACCCGGCGAGCAGCAGGATGACGCCGAAGCCGATGTACTTCCAGGTAATGACCACGAAGAGCGTGTAGAGCACCAGGTCGCCGTCGGCGAGCCACTCCTGGACCAGGCCGCCCAGGCCCGCCGACTTCAGCAGCTGGTCGACGAAGCCGCCGGGCTGCAGCATCAGCAGCCACACGACCGCCGTGATGGCCTCGGACAGCACGTACGGCGCGAACACCACCAGCCGCAGCACCGTCCGCCCGCGGATCTTGCGGTTGAGCAGCAGCGCCAGCCCGATCGACAGCGGCAGCTGGATGACCACCGACAGCGCGGCGATGATCAGGTTGTGCCAGAGGGCGGTGCGGAAGACCTCGTCCTCCAGGACCCGCTTGTAGTTCTCCAGCCCGTACGGGGTGCGGGGGCTGAACCCGGTCCATTTGTAGAAGCTGTAGTAGACGGCGACCGCGATCGGCAGCAGCACGAACCCGACGAACAGCACCAGCGCCGGGGTCAGCAGCAGCGCAAGCTCGAGGCGGGTCCCGAGACGCCCCGGCCGGCGGGCCGGCCGCGCGTCAGCGCGACCGGCCTTCCGTTGCGGTGTCGTGACTGCGGAGACGGTCACTTGTTCGCGACCGCCTTGTTGAAGGCGTCGACGATGCCCTGCGGGCTGCCCTTGCCGGCGAAGAAGTCGGCGATGGCGTCGTTGAGGGCCTGCCCGACGCTGGTGGGCAGTGCCTGGTCGAAGTACGTCTGGATGTACGGGGCCTTGTTCAGGTACTCCTGCACCGTCTTGAGCGAGGGGTCCTGGATGGCGGAGATCGCCCCCGGGTTGGCCGGCAGGCTGATGGTGTTGGACTGCACCAGCTTCGTCTGGACGGGCACGCTGGCGAGGTACTTGAGGAAGTCGGCGCAGGCCGGTCCGGCCTTGACGGCGCACGAGTAGCCGTCGCCGCCGCCGAGCGCGGTGCCCGGGGTGCCCTTGCCGCCCGCGATGGTCGGGAAGGCGAACCAGCCGAGCTTCTTGGCGTACTCCTTGTCCTCCGTCAGCGGGATCATCGTGGGCAGCTCCCAGTCGCCCTGCAGCTCCATCGCGGCCTTGCCGTTGGCGACCAGGCCGGCCGAGCTGCCGGCGCCCTGCTGGGCGGGGGTGCCGAGGAACGCGTCCTGGAAGGGCTTGGTGTCCAGGAACGCCTTGAGGTCCTCACCGGCCTTGACCCAGCACGGGTCGTCCATCTTCAGGTTCTTCACGGTGTTCTTCACCGTGTCCAGGGAGCACTCCCGGATCGCGAAATAGGACCACCAGAACGCGTCGGGCCACTTGTCCTTGCCGCCGAGGGCGATCGGGGCGATGCCCTTCGCCTTCAGCTTGGTGACGGCCGCGTTGAGCTCGTCCATCGTGGTCGGCGGGGCGGTGATGCCGGCCTGCTGGAAGAGGTCCGTGCGGTACCAGAAGCCGACGACGTGCAGGCCGAAGGGCACGCCGTACTGCTTGCCCTCGACCGCCCAGCCGGTCGCGCCGGCGCCGAGCTCCTTGATCCAGCTCGACGTCGCGTCGGTGATGTCCATGATCTTGCCGGACTGCACCTGGGTGGCCAGGGCGCCGCCGCCCCACTGCTGGAAGATGCTCGGCGGGTTCGGCGACTGCAACGCCACCGAGATCTTGGTCTTCAGTGCCTCGTTCTGTGCCGGTTCGACCTTGAACGACACGTTCGGGTGGTCGGCGTGGTACTGGTCCGCGATCGACTGCCACACGCCCTTGCCGGGGTCCTGGGCACCGTTGTGCCACCAGGTCAAGGTCGTGGCAGCATTCGGGTCACTGCTCGATCCGGGTTCATCATCGCCGCATGCGGTCAGGGAGGGCACGGCCACCGCGAGTGCGATGGCGATCGTGGCCAGCCTCCGTGGGGTGCTCAGGCGGACGTTCAAAGTGATCATCTCCTGACGGGGGCGAGCCGAGCCAAAGGGCTCGGCCCTCGATGACCGCAGAGTCTCCGCCTTGAAAACCAGACTTGTCAATCGTTGTTGATATCGTTATCGGAAGCTACGCTGCCGTCGTGAAGCCCAGTTCTCGAATCACGATCCGGGACGTCGCCGCCACGGCCGGCGTCTCGGTGGCGACGGTGTCCAAGGTGCTCAACGCCCGCTACGGGGTGTCGGCCGCGACCAGCGCACACGTCCAATCCGTCATCCGCGAGCTGGGCTACGAGGCGAGCCTCGTCGCGCAGAGCCTGCGCAACCACAAGACCAACGTGATCGGCATCCTCGTCGCCGACCTGGAGCCGTTCAGCACCGAGCTGCTCAAGGGCGCCGCGAAGGCGATCAAGGGCACCGGCTACGAGCTGGTCGTCTACTCCGCCGGCGGCCGCACCGGCGACCAGGCGGGCTGGGAGCAGCGCTACCTGTCACGGCTGTCCGGCACCCTCATCGACGGCGCGGTCCTGGTCACCCCGACCGTGGTCGACGTCGACTACGGCACCGCGGTCGTGGCCGTCGACCCGCACGCGGGCCCGACCGGGCTGCCGACCGTCGACTCCGACAACCTCACCGGCGCCCGGCTCGGCGCGGAGCACCTGCTCCAGCTCGGCCACCGCCGCATCGCGATGATCACCGGCCGCCCTGACCTGGAGTCCTCCAGGCAGCGCGAGCAGGGCTTCCGCGAGGCGATGCGCGACGCAGGGGTGCCCGTGGACCCGGACCTGATCGAGGTCGGCGACTACGACCCGGACTCCTCCGCCGCCGCGGCCCGGCTGCTGCTCGGCCGCCCCGACCGGCCGACCGCGATCTTCGGCGCCAACGACGTCTCCGCGATCGCCGCGGTGGAGGTCGCCGCGTCGATGGGGCTGCGGGTCCCCGACGACCTGTCGGTGGTCGGCTTCGACAACGTCCCCGAGGCGGCCCTGGCCAGCCCCGCCCTCACCACCGTCGAGCAGCCGATCCACGCCATGGGCCACCGCGCGATCGAGCTGCTGATCGGGCTCATCCACGGCGAGGAGATCGACGCGACCCACGTCCGGCTCCCGACCCGCCTCGTCGTGCGGCAGTCGACCCGAGCCCTCTGAAAATTTCAGCGCCGCGCAACGCTGCGCGTCACCCCGTCCCGAACGACCTTTGGAGTCACGAGCGTGACACTCGACAGCGGCGTCTCCGCCGGAACCTGGCGGGACACCACGGCGCCCGCGTCCGCACGCGTGGCCGACCTGATGACCCGGATGACCCTGCGCGAGAAGGTGGCGCAGATGTACGGCGCCTGGCTCGACGTCGACGACACCGCCGGGGAGGTCGCCCCGCACCAGCACGAGCAGACCCCCGACCCGATCGAGTGGGCCGAGCTCATCCCCAACGGGCTGGGCCAGATCACCCGCGCCTACGGCACCACCCCGATCGCGCCCGCCGACGGCGCCCGGCGGGTCGCGAAGCTGCAGCGCGAGATCGTCGCGGCCGGCCGCTTCGGCATCCCCGCGATCGTGCACGAGGAGTGCCTGACCGGCCTCGCCGCCTGGCAGGCGACCATCTACCCGGCGCCGCTGTCGTGGGGCGCGAGCTTCGACCCCGCGCTCGTCGAGGCGATGGGCGCCCGGATCGGCCGCACCATGCACCGCCTCGGCATCCAGCAGGGCCTCGCCCCCGTCCTGGACGTCGTGCGCGACCTGCGCTGGGGCCGGGTCGAGGAGACCATCGGCGAGGACCCGCACCTCGTCGGGCTGATCGGCGCCGCGTACGTGCGCGGCCTGGAGTCCGCCGGGGTCGTCGCGACCCTCAAGCACTTCGCCGGCTACTCCGTGTCCCGCGCCGGACGCAACCTCGCGCCGGTGTCCGTCGGGCCGCGGGAGCTCGCCGACGTGCTGCTGCCACCGTTCGAGATGGCGCTGCGCGCCGGCGCCCGCTCGGTCATGAACAGCTACACCGACGTCGACGGCGTCCCCGTCGCCGCCGACGGGACCCTGCTCACCGACCTGCTCCGCGGCCGGCTCCGCTTCGACGGCACCGTCGTGTCCGACTACTTCTCCGTCGCGTTCCTGCAGACGCTGCACGGCGTCGCCGGGTCCCGCGCCGACGCCGCCGCGCTCGCGCTGCGCGCCGGGATCGACGTCGAGCTGCCCGGCGCCAACTGCTTCGGCGGACCGCTGCTGGACGCCGTCGAGGCCGGCGACGTCGACGAGGCCCTCATCGACCGCGCCGTCACGCGCATCCTGCTGCAGAAGTGCGCGCTCGGCCTGCTCGACCCCTCGTGGGACCCGTCGCCACCGGCGCTGTCCGAATCGACAGTGGACATCGACGGCCCCGAGGACCGGGACCTGGCCAGGCGCCTCGCCGAGCGCTCGATCGTCCTGCTGCGCAACGAGCCCGTCGGCGGCACGCCGGCGCTGCCGCTGCGCCCCGGCACCCGGCTCGCCGTCGTCGGGCCCGGCGCCGCCTCGCCCGGCGCGATGCTCGGCTGCTACTCGTTCCCCCGCCATGTCCTCGTCCACCACCCCGACGTGCCCACCGGGGTGCCGATCCCATCGGTCCTCGACGCGCTGCGCGCGGACCACGACGTCACCTACGCGATCGGCTGCCCGGTGACCGGTGGCGACGACGAGCAGATCGCCGCCGCGGCCACGGCCGCCGCGGCCGCCGACGTCTGCGTCGCGGTCCTCGGCGACCTGTCCGGGTTGTTCGGCGGCGGCACCTCCGGCGAGGGCTGCGACGCGAGCGACCTGCGGCTGCCCGGCCGGCAGGAGGAGCTGCTCGAGGCGCTCCTCGCCACCGGCACCCCGGTCGTGCTCGTGCTGCTGGTCGGCCGGCCCTACGAACTGTCCCGGCAGGTCGACCGGCTCGCCGCCGCGGTGTGCGGGTTCTTCCCCGGCGAGGAGGGCGCCGCCGCGATCGCGGGTGTCCTCAGTGGACGGATCGACCCGTCGGGGCGGCTGCCGGTCAGCTTCCCGGGCGCCGGCGCCAGCCAGCCGTCGACGTACCTCGCCGCGCCGCTCGCCCGGCGCAGCGGCGTCAGCAGCGTCGACCCGACGGCGCTGTTCCCGTTCGGCCACGGCCTGTCGTACACGGCGGCCTCCTGGGGCGAGGTCACCTCGGCGCCGGCCGGGGGCTGGCCGACCGACGGCACCGTCGAGCTGTCGGTGCCGGTGGCCAACGACGGCGACCGCGGCACGAGCACCGTCGTCCAGGTGTACCTGCACGACCCGGTCGCCGAGGTGGCCCGTCCGGAGCGGCAGCTGATCGCGACGGCCCGGGTCGACCTGGCCCCCGGCGAGCGCCGCACGGTCGTCTTCGGCCTGCACGCCGACCTGCTGTCCTACACGGGCCGCGACGGCCGGCGCCTGGTCGAGCCGGGCGACGTGGAGCTGCGGGTCGCCCGCTCCAGCGAGGACGTGCACGCCACGGTCCGGATCCCGGTCGTCGGGCCGCGCCGGGTGGTGGGCCACGACCGGCACCTGCACCCGCGCGTCACGGTGTGACCCCGACGTGAAGGGCGGGACCCCGGAGCACCGGGGTCCCGCCCTTCGTCATGCGGCTATACGGACGTGCAGGCGGTGCCGTTCAACGTGAACGCAGACGGCTTGCCGGTGTTGCCGGTGTGGTTGGCCTGGAAGCCGAACGACGCCGACCCGCCCGGCGGGATCGCCGCGTTGTAGCTGACGTTCCGCGCCGTCACCGCGCCGGAGGCCGGTGTGACGGTCGCGTTCCAGGCCGACGTGACGGCCTGCCCGGAGGGCAGCGTGAACCCGAGGGTCCAGCCGTTGACGGCGGTGCTGCCGCCGTTGGTGACGGTGACGGCCGCGGTGAGCCCCGTGTTCCAGGAGTTCACGGTGTACGAGACGCGGCAGCCTCCGGCCGGCGGGTTCGACGGCTGACCCGACGGCGACGACGGGCTCGACGGCGAGGGGCTCGACGGCGGGGTGCTCGACGGCGGCGGGTTGGTGCCGTTGAGCCCGAAGAACGCGATCACCATCGCGGCCTGCCCGGCCAGCGGCACGTTGTGCCCGACGCCGGCGAGGCTGATCGCCTCGACCGGGGCCATGGTGCCGGCGTTGCCGTAGCGGGTGCGGGTCCAGCCTGACTGCGGCTGGTCGGTGAGCACCGGCGTCTGGCTCACCCCGAGCACGTTGGTCCACTGCTCGATCTCCTCCCCGAAGTTCGGGTAGGAGAGCGTCGTGTCGTTCGTGCCGTGGAAGACCTGCATCCGCGGCCGCGGCCCGGTGTACCCGGGGTAGGCGGCCCGGACCAGGTCACCCCACTGCTGCGGGGTCTTGTTCAGCTGGCCGCTGGAGCAGGTGCTGTTCCACGACGAGCCGTCGGTGGTGGCGAAGCACCCGAACGGCACGCCCGCGAACGCGGCGCCCGCCTTGAACACGTCGGGGTAGTCGCCGAGCAGCACGTTGGTCATCATCGCGCCGGACGACGCGCCGGTGACGAAGACCCGGTCCGGGTCGCCGTTGTTGTGCTGCAGCACGTACGTGACCATCGACATGATGGCGACCGGGTCGCTGCCGCCGCCCCGCCGCAGCGCCTGCGGCGACGAGACGTCGAAGCAGTTGCCGCTGCGGGTCGCCGACGGGTACACGACGATGAACCCGTACCGGTCGGCCAGCGACGCGAACTCGGTGCCGGAGTAGAACGCCGGACCCGACCCCGTGCAGTAGTGCACCGCCACGAGGACCGCCGGACGGGCCGCGACGGTGTTCGGCACGTACAGGTGCATCCGCAGGTTCGTGGGGTTGGTGCCGAAGTTCGTCACCTCGGTCAGGGTGGCGGCCGACGCCGGCGCCGCGAACCACGCGATGCCGGCGACGGCGAGGACCACGGCGGCCGCGGCCGCTCTGATCAGACGCATTGCCGGGCCTCCTCAGCTCGCGGCGCAGGTGGGGCTGAGCGTGCCGGCGGTGCCGGTGGCCTGCAGCCCGAACTCGGTGTACTGCCCGGCGGCGATGCGGCCGTTGTAGGACACGTTGCTCCAGGTGTTGCCGGACCTGGTGGTGCTCCAGGAGTTGGTGACGGTCGCCCCGCTCGGCAGCGGCATCGTGACGGCCCACGCGTTGGTGCCGTTCGCGCCGGCGGTGACCCGGACGGTCGCGACGAACCCGCCCTGCCACTGGTTGACCGACACCGTCGCCGTGCAGCCACCGGACGGGATCGGCGGCTGGCTGCTGCTGCTCACCGGCGGCGTGCTGGGCGGCGTGCTCGTCGGGTTGCCGCCGCCGAGCGCGGTGAGCGTCGCGGTGTAGGCGGCCTTCTTGCTGCCGTTGCCGTCGAAGAGCAGCGGCGTGCCCGACGCCCGCCACGAGTCGCTGTCCCGGATGCCCCACACGGTGATGCCGGTGCAGCGGGTCACGGCGAGGCAGGCCCGGGTCACGGTGGCGAAGTTGTTGGCCTGGGTCGTGCCGGAGCCCTCGATGTCCAGCTCGGTGATCTGCACGTCGACGCCGAGGTTCGCGAAGCGCTGCAGGTTGGCCTGGTAGTCCGACGGGACGGGGCTCGCGCTGTTGAAGTGCGACTGGAAGCCGACGCAGTCGATCGGCACGCCGCGGGACTTGAAGTCCTGCACCATCGCGTAGACGGCGTTGGACTTCGCGTTCTGCCCGTCGGTGTTGTAGTCGTTGTAGCAGAGCTTCGCACCCGGGTCGGCGGCCCGCGCCGTGCGGAACGCGACCTCGATCCAGTCGTTGCCGGTGCGCTGCAGGTTCGAGTCGCGCCGGCCACCGCCGCCCCCGTCGGCGAACGCCTCGTTCACCACGTCCCACGCGTAGATCTTGCCCTTGTAGTGGGTGGCGACCTGCGTGACGTGGTTGACCATCGCGTTGCGCAGCGCGGTCCCGGACAGGTTCTGCGCCCAGCCCGGCTGCTGCGAGTGCCACGCCAGGGCGTGCCCGCGGACGCGCTGGTTGTGCGCCTGGGCGTGCGACACGATCTGGTCCGCGGAGCCGTAGGAGAACGAGCCCTGCGTCGGCTCGGTCGCGTCCCACTTCATCTCGTTCTCCGGCGTGACCATGTTGAACTCGCGGTCCAGGATGCCGGAGTACACGGAGTCGCTGAGCTTGTACGCGGCGACGGCGGTGCCGAAGTAGCGGCCCTGCTCGGCGGCGGCGGCACCGAGCGTGGCCGCGGCGGCGTCGGCGGTCGCCGCGATGCCCAGCGTCACGACGACGGCCAGGGCGCCCGCCCCGGCGACGCCCAGCTTGCGTTTCTTGTCCATTCCAGAGGCCCTTCGTTTCGAAACATTGTCTGGCGGTGACCCGATCAGCATCACGGAGTCCATCTGCCCGTCGGGCTTCTTCGGAGCGGAATTCCCGCACTGACCGGGCAGGCCCTGCGTACGCGCTCCGACCTGCCGACTTTCGAAAAACTCGGACTGAAACTTTCATTGATCGGCGCCGAAGTTCCGTGATTCGCTTTACGGATGCGTGCGATGGAAAGGACACCGGGAATGGTGCGGTTACGGTTCGAGGGGCACCGCAGCGCGGCCGGGCCGCTGACCGTCGGGCAGCGCAACATCGCGAAGTGGCTCCTCGACGCGCCGCACGCGCCGGCCGCGGTCCTCGCGCAGTCCTTCGACGTCCCGCCGGGCTCCACTGTGGACGACGTCGCCGAGTGCTTCCAGGTCCTGCTCTGCCGGCACGAGGGCCTGCGCAGCACCTACCGCCTGGGCGATCCGGGCTCGCAGCACGTCCTCGCCGCCGGGTCGCTGCCGCTCCTCTGTTCGGACGCACCCGATCTCGCCGGACGGCTTCGGGCCGCGCCCTTCGACCTCATGGCGGCGCCGCCGGTCCGCTTCGGGGTGACGGTCCACAATGGATCTGTTGTGGCGGCGGCCGTCGTCGTGTCGCACATCGTCGCCGACTTCCAGGCCCTCGCGATCCTCGCGGCCGAGTTCGCCTCACTGATCCGCGACCCCGCCGCCCGGGTCCTCGGCGCGCCCGTCTCGCAGCCGCTCGACCGGGCCGCGCTGGAGCAGCGGCCCGCCCGTGCGCGGCGTATGGAGCAGGCGCTGCGGCACTGGGAGCGGGCGCTACGGGTCGCGCCCGCCCACCCGTACACCGGACCCCGGAGCACACCGTCGACCGGCTCCGGCGCGTATGGCATCTCCTCCCCCACCGCGGCCGCCGCCCTCGCGCACATCGCCGCCCGCACCGGCGCCAGCCGCCCGTCGATCGTGCTCGCCGCGTTCTGCGCGCTGCTGTCCCTGCGTACCGGCGACACCACCTGCCGCTTCGTCACGCTCTCGGCGAACCGCTTCGAGTCCGACCTGCTCCGCTACGTCGGCACCCTCGCCCAGGCCACGTTCCTCAGCATCGACGCGGCCGCCCCGACCTTCGACGCCCTGGTCAGCCGCTGCTTCGGCGCCACCCTCCAGGCCGGCCTGCACGGCACCTACGACGTGTACCGCCAGCACGAGCACTCCGCCCGCCTGGCCGCCGAACGCGGCATCGCCCCCGCCTTCGAGCCCGTCTTCAACAGCGTCGTCATGGACGCCGCGCCCGCTGCCGGAGCCCTGCCCGACATCGCCTCGGCCCCCGCCACCGAGACCCAGTGGGTCGACCTGCCACCCACCGACGTCCTGCTGCGCTTCGACCTCGGCAGCGTCGAGGACAGCATGGTCGCCCGCCTCTGGACCGGCGACACCGGCCGCGTCACCCCCACCGAGGCACGCGCGCTCCTGCTCGCGCTCGAACGCCTCATCGTCGCCGCCGCCCCCGCCGACCTGCCGCACCCCGCCGTCGTGGCCGCCCTGGCCCTCCAGCCACTCGACCGCCCGCCGGGCTGGCTCCTCGTCGACCACTGCTGGGTCGACCTCGCGGAGATCCAGGCCCTCCTCGACACCGCCCTGTCTCCCGCCCCGTCCCGCGTCTTCGCCTCGGCGGACGGCGAGTCGCTGGTGGCGTATGTCGCGGTCGTCCCCGGCGGCCCCACCACCCCGGAGGACGCCCACCGCCGCTGCCTGTCAGCACTCCCCGGCCGCCACGCCGCCATGACCCCCCGCCACTACGTCCTGTGCGCCCATCCCCCGTCCGACCCAACCACCCTGCCCGCCTGGCAGTCCGCCCCGCTTCTATCTTCAGGCCCCGGCCGCCCCTGCTCCCCCGCTCCGACACGGGCCTTGACTCAGGCCGCAACGGGCTAGACCCGTCTTTCGCACATGGTTGTGAGCGGTGGCTTGTGGTTCACCAGCGGGGTTGGGTTGGGTCGGTGTTGAGTAGGGCGAGGAGTTGGGCTTGCAGCCATCCGGGTTGGGGGATCCTGGGTGGCTGGCGGTCGTGTGCGGGGATGAGTCGTAGGTCGTGGAGGGCTTGCAGGATGAGCCGGCCGGTGGGTCTTATCGCGCGGTTGTCGTAGGCGTAGAACCCGATCATTTCGGTGTCGGGGGCGAGGTTGGTGCGGACCTCGCGTTCGATGAGGCTGAAGATGAGCAGGGCGAGGCAGATGACGGTGATGAGTGCGGCGATGCGCCGGTTGTGCCGCAGGAACATGGGAGCGACCGCGAGGGGGCCTTTGATCGTGGCGTAGCGCTGTTCCACGGCGGGTTGGTTCTTGTAGCGGCGCAGGATCTCCGCGGCGTCGGATTCGTCGGGTGGCAGGTTGGACAGCAGGGCGTACCAGCCGTCGGTAGCGGCTTCGGCGTCGATCGCGGCCTGGTCGTAGTGCCAGGCGAAGATTGGTTTGCCGGTGTCGGGGTGCTCGGTGATCCGGGTGCGCAGGTAGCTGCTGATGCGGCGGTGCCGGCTGATCTGCTCAGCTTTGGCGGTGACCGCTGCGGTGTCGGGGTGGTAGCGGGTGCCGGCGGTCCGGGTGAGGGTGTCCAGCTCGGTGGCGGCTCTGCCGAGTTTCAGCGTCCTGGCCTTGACCGCGGCGGCGGCGTTGGCGGTGGAGTGGACCAGGACTCGGCGCAGGTGATGGATCGGGTCGCGTTTGCGGGGGCCGGGGATGTCCATGACGTCCTCGATGACCCGGTAGCCGCCGCGCCGGTCGGCGGGCTTGGCGGCGTCGCGTAGGGCGGTGTAGTCCACCGGCACGGCTGCGGCCGGGTCGAGTCCGGCGAACAGCCCGGCAGGGACCCGGGCAGCGGCCAGGGGTGCGATGAACCCGACCCCGGCATCGGCCATGGCGGTGATGTTGCCGTAGGACAGCAGTTTCGAGTCCCCGACCAGCAGGAACCGGCGGGGTCCGGCCAGAGCCTGCAGGCGTTGCATCGCTTCGACGACCTGGGAGATCTCCCCGGCGCCGCCGTCGTAGGCCTGGTGGAAGATCGGGACACCGCCATCGGAAGCGACCGCGATCCCGGCCTGGATCTGTTTCAGATCGGTGCGGCGGTCCTTCGGGTGTCCCCATCCGGGTGCCGGGAACCCGTCATCGACAGTGTCGTAGGCGCCGTGCAGCGAGACGCTGGTCATGTCCCAGTGCAGCCGGGCCACGTCGATGCCGAACGCCGTGATCGCTGCCGCGCCGACCGACCCGATGATCTGATCCAGGTGCGGGGCGATCGCGTCCAGAGCCCGGGCGAGACGGTCATCACCGAGGACCGCTGCCGGCATCCCATACACCTCCTGAACCGCCCACGCCTGCGCCCACCCGGCGATCCCCACCATCGCCGTGGGGTTCGTCAGCCGGTTCGCGATCAGGACCTCGATCACCTGACCATGCGTCGCGTCGGCCAGATCCCGGATCGGGCACACCCGGTCGATGACCCCGGCGATGTCCAGACGACGGGAGAACTCCGCGATCACCGGCAACGACCCCAACCGCTTCTCCAGCACCGGCACCGCGACAACCTCAGCCCGCCGCCCGGACACCACCCGACGACCCCGAGACCCACCACCAACACCCACCCACCGACCTAAACACCCCAACCCGCCAACACCCACACCGCCACTCACAACGATGTGCGAAAGACGGGGCTAGACCACGTGGGCCAGCCGGTGGAACGGCACACCCGGGTCGTCCGCGATCGTCATGCCGGCCATTGTGCGTCAGACGTCGACGTCGATCTGGATGGTGCCGGTGTCGACGTCGCAGACCTCGGCGGTGTCTCCGGTCAGGTGGAAGTCGACGTTGTACGGGTGGCCGGCGCCGCCGCCGTCGGTGAGGGTCAGGTTGGCGAAGCCGGTGCCGTCGTCGGTGTGCTGGGAGGAGACGAGCTTCGTCTTCCAAGGGCGGGCGAGGTCGGTGAAGTCGGCGCGGAGCTCGTCGGCGGTGGGCGGGGCCGCGCCGGCGCCGTCGCACCAGTGGGACGCGGCGGCGGTGTAGTCGGCGCGCTCCAACTCGCCGAAGAGCTGCTCGACGGCGAGCCTGATGCGCTTGCCGTCGCCGTAGTCGAACGGGTCGGTGGAGAAGCCGCACGCCGTGAGCGTGAGGGTGAGGCAGGCGGTGGCCGTGAGCCTGCGCGTCAGCGTCATGGGCGTCACGGTAGGCGCCGGCGGGCCGCCGGACCGTCGCGCCGCCGACACCCGCCGTGCGTCGCGCGTCACGACCACGGGCAGTCGCGGGCAGGGCATGATCGTGGGGTGCGGGCCGATGACGTGGTGGAGCTGGGCCGGACCGGGTTGCGGGTGAGCCGACTCGGGCTGGGGCTCGCGTCGCTCGGTGGGCTGTTCGCGCCGGTGCGCGACGAGGAGGCGGCGGCGACCGTCGACCGGGCCTGGGAGCTGGGGATCCGGCTGTTCGACACGGCGCCGGTGTACGGGTACGGCCGCTCGGAGACACGGTCGGGGGCGGCGCTGCGGGGGCGCCCGCGCGACGAGTTCGTGCTGTGCACCAAGGTCGGCCGGCTGATCGAGCCCGGCGGTCCGGACACGCAGGACATCTGGGCGGACCCGCCGCCCGGGGTCGGGCCGCGGCTGGACTTCGGTTACCGGGCGGTGCGGCGATCCGTCGAGGACAGCCTGGAGCGGCTCGGCCTCGACCGGGTCGACGTGCTGCACATCCACGACCCCGACCTCGACTATCCGGTGGCGCTCGGCGAGGCGTACCGGGCGCTCGCGGACCTGCGCGACGCCGGCGTGATCCGGGCGGTGTCGCTCGGCGTCAACCACGCGGACGTCGCGGCGCGGTTCCTGCGGGAGGCGCCGGCGCCGGGGCCGGACTGCGTGCTGCTCGCCGGGCGGTACACGCTGCTGGACCAGTCCGGTCTGGCCGACCTGCTGCCGTTGTGCACGCGGCAGGGGGTGGCGGTGCTCGCGGCGGGCGTGTTCCAGGCCGGGCTGTTCGCCGAGCCGAGGACCGGGGCGGCGTACGGCTACCCGGACGTCCCCGCGGCGCTGCTCGACCGGGTCAGGGCGGTCCGCGAGGTGTGCGCCGCGCACGGCGTGCCACCGCTGGCGGCGGCGATCCAGTTCGCGTTCGGGCATCCGGCGGTCGCGGCGGTGGTCGTCGGCGCGAGGACGCCGGAGGAGATCGCCGGCAGCGCCGGGCTCCTGGCGCATCCGGTGCCGCCGCGGCTGTGGGGGTCGCTCAAGGCGGCGGGGCTGCTGCCGGACGACGCACCTACGCCTGCGGGGCGGTGACGCAGACGCCGTCGAGCATGAGGTCGATGGAGCGCGTCGCGGCGTCGGGGTCGGCGGCCTCCACGACCCCCTCGACCATCGTGCAGAGCAGCGCCAGGTCCGCCGGGGTGAGGTCGGACCGGACCAGGCCGGCCTGCTGGGCGCTGCGCAGCGGCGCCGTGAGCGTGGTGATCATGCGTTGCTGGTACCGGTCGCGCGTCTGCCGATCGAGCCGCCGCACGTGCAGGACCAGGGGACGCATCGCGATCTGCGTGCGCAGCAGCTCGGCCAGCACGTCCCGGAACGCGGCCGGGCGGTCGGCTCTTGCCGCCACGAACGCCTCGAGGCGGGCCAGCTCGTGCGCGACGACCGCGGCGGTCAGCGCCTGCCGGTCGGGGAAGTGCCGGTAGAGGGTCGCCTGGCCGACGCCGGCCCGCCGGGCGATCTCCGGCATCAGCACCGTCGTGTGCCGGCCCAGCATCAGCTCGGTGGCGGCCTCGACGATCGCTGAGCGGTTGCGCTGCGCGTCCCGGCGGCGCGGCGTCTGTACGCCGTACAACACGGCCCCCACCCCCTCAAAACCGGCACAGCGACCCCCCATGTTACCGACTAGTAACGATAATGTCATGAACTTCAAATTCTCGGTACCCGCTTCTACGCTCCCGCCACCGAGGCAGCCGCCCCTGCCTGTCCCCCGCCCGATGAAGGAGGGCGCATGGCGAAGCGCCGAACATCCCTGCCCGTCTGCCTGTTGTCCGTGCTCGCCGCCGCTGTCCTGACCGCGGCGACCCCCGCCCCCGTGACCGCCGCACCGGCCGCCGCCACCGCACAGACCGCGGCCGTCGCCACCACCGGGTTCCGGTTCGTCGACATCACCGGCGCCGGCGGCGTGGTCCTCAAGGCCAACGTGATCGCCCCGTCAGCCGCCGGCCGCTACCCGGCGATCGTGTTCCCCGCCAGCTGGGGGCTCAACGACCTCGAGTACATCGCCCAGGCGAAGGCCTTCGCGGGCCGTGGATACGTCGTCGTCTCCTACACCCCGCGCGGCTGGTGGGCCTCCGGCGGCGAGATCGACACCGCCGGGCCGAAGGACATGGCCGACCTGTCGGCCGTCATCGACTGGACGATCGCCAACACCGCCGCCGACCCGGCCCGGATCGGTGCCGGCGGCATCTCGTACGGCGCCGGCATCAGCCTGCTCGGCTCGGCCTTCGACCGCCGGATCCGCGCGGTCGTGGCGATGAGCGGATGGACGGACCTGGTCTACTCGCTGTACGGCGACCAGACCCGCCACCAGCAGTCGGCCGGGCTGCTGCAGCTCGCCGCCGCCCTGCTCGGCAATGCCGGGCCCGACCTCACCGGCAAGCTCGACGACTTCAACGCCAACCGCAACGTCGCCCAGATCATGGAGTGGGCCGGCGTACGGTCCGCGGCGACCTACCTCAACGCGATCAACGCCAGCCGCCCGGCGGTCCTCATCGCCAACTCGTGGGGCGACTCGATCTTCCCGCCCAACCAGCTCGCCGACTTCTACGGCCGGCTCGCCGGGCCGAAGCGGCTCGAGCTGCGCCCCGGCGACCACGCGATCGCCGAGCTCACCGGCGTCGCCGGCCTGCCCAACGACGTGTGGACCAGCGCGTCCCGCTGGTTCGACCAGTACCTGGCGGGCGTCGCCACCGGCATCGACCAGGAGCCGGGCGTGCTCGTGAAGCCGCACAACGCCGCCACCGAGTCCTACTCCGCCTGGTCCTCCTTCAGCGGGAGTCCTCGCCGGTACGGCCTGGGCCAGATCCGCTGGTGGGACGGCACCGGACTGCTCGGGGGCAACCCGTCCCCGGGCTGGAGCAAGACCCTGCCGGGCGACCTGAACACGACCGCCGACGGCGGGGTCGTCCTGCTCACCAACGGCGCCGCCGCGCTCACCGGGATCCTGCCGCAGATCTGGCTGCCGTCCGTCGACCGGCTCCGCGCCGGCGTCTGGGCGTCGGACCGCCCGTCGACCGCGGCCCGGATCCGCGGCATCCCCCGCGTCCACCTGAACCTGACCGGCACCGCGGCGCAGGGCACGGTCGTCGTGTACCTGTACGACCTGGACAGCCTCGGCAACGCGAAGCTCATCACGCACGCCCCGGCGACCTGGCTCGGCACCGCGACCGGCAGCCGCAGCCTGGACTTCTCGCTGTCGGCGACGGCGTACGACGTGCCGGCGGGCCACTCGCTGACCCTCGTCGTCGACACGACCGACCCGCTGTACTACGACGCCAACACGCTCGGCTCCACGGCCACCGTCGCCGGCGGCTCCTATGTGGACGTCCCGCTGCGCTGACACCCTGGTTCGTGCTGACGACGCTGGTTGGTCAGGTGCCGGCGGCGCGACGCGTACGTCGCCCGCCGGCACCGGCCGTTTCGACGGCGAGCCCTAGCCTCCGGCCCGCGCGAGCCGGACGGCGTCGGCCAACTCGATCAGCACTTCCCACACGTTCAAGGGCGCGAGCCGCAGGAACTGCCTGCGCCCGCGACGGTCGTCCACATTGGCGAAGTCCCGCTCGTTGAACCCCACGGCCGGCGACATGAAGAAGCCGATCGACGACGTCACGTGATATGTGATCCGGTCCGGGCGGAAGTGCCGCTGCAACAAGCTCGGCACGAGGGCGTCGTTGGGCTCGGCGCTCGCGTCGCACAACGCCGTGACGAACCGCGATGCCTTGGCCCCGGACTCGACCGTCGGTTGCCCGACGGCCTGCCGGTCCACCACACCGAGCCATTGTCCGAACTCGTACACGCTCGGCTCGTCGAACTTGGAGACGCACACGGCGAGGTGCTGCCCGAGCCGGGCCGGCCCGCCGAGGTCGAGCTGCCTGCGGAGCAGCTTCGGCAGCAGCCTGTGCAGGTAGTCGTAGGTCGACAACTGACCGATGTCGGAGCGGAAGGCGGGCAGGAGCCTCGTCGGGTCGACCATCAGGATGATCGCGTCGGCGCGCGACAGGAGATCGACGAAGTCGTCGTCGGCCTCGAGCGAGCGAGCACCCGGCGAATCGACCAGACGGAGATCGAACTGCATCTCACGTGTCGCCGGCCTGGTACGCGCCCCCAGGAACCTCCGTCTGGGCGGAACCGGCCTGGTGCCGGCGACGATCCAGGACTCATTCTGGTCCGTCACGGTCGGGTCCGGAAACGTATGGAGTCGCGCCATTCGATACAGGTCATCGGCCACGGACGAGTGCTCCGGAGGAATCGCGGTCCAGCTGCCGTACACCGCCGGGTTCGGCTGTCCGCCCAGGATCCCGAGCAGGAACGTCGTCTTGCCACTACCGGCCGGCCCGACGAAGACGACGCGGATCTCGTCGGTCGGAGCGGGTGCCGGCGGCGAGCCGACCGAGGCCGGCGGCGCCTCGGCGGCCGGAGGTTCGCTCCTGGCAACCGATCCGGGCGCCGCGTAGCGCTGCAACTGCCCGTGGACGACGGCGACGAAGTCGTCACGGACCTCGGCGACGGTGGGCCCGCCGAAGAACACCTGCACCGACCACCGGCCGCCGGCATCGCCGGGGAGCACGGACGAGATGCCGCAGACGGCGCCGGCCGGACCGCTGAACACCGCGGCGTCACGATAGAGGTGCCGCAGCTGAAAGCGGGCCATGCGCTCGATGTGGGCCGCGACCGCGGCGAAGACGCCTGGTGTCTCGCTGCCGAAGGTGTACGTCGCCGCATGGCTGCGCTCGCCGGGGTAGGAGGCGTCTGAAGGGCGGTACATCGCCGGAAAGACGAGCATCGTGTCGCCGTCGCCGCCGACCCTCGTCGCGACTCCCCCGCGCAGCACCGCGTCGACGGCGCAGGACCACAGCAGCTGCTCGTGCCGCCAACCGGCCGACCAGGCCGGGCGGCGGGGCACGTCACCCGCCAGCGCGCGCTCCTCGGCGACCGCGCCGAGGACGGTGACGGCGGCGGCGGACGCGATCGCCGCGACGTACTCGTCCAGCAGCGGCGGATCGAGAATCCAGACGTCCTCCGCCGGTGTGCCGCTCACCTGGCCGAACGCCTGCAACTGTCGCAGCGCGGCGGCGAACATCGCACGGTCGGGGGTCTGACCGGTCCGCCGCCGGTGATCGCCGAGCATGATCGCCAGATCGGTGATCGGGGTCTCGGACCTTCCGCGTTCGACCGTCTCCTTCGCACCCATGAACGCCGCTGTCGCCGCGAACGGTGGCACCTCGCCCGACCACCGGCCGCCCACGATCGCGTCGAGCAGCGAGGGGATGCCCGTACCGTCCTGGGCGCTGGTCCGGAAGACACCGTCGAAGCCGCACTCGTTCAAGCGGCTCATCACCGAGGCGTTCGGACTCACCTCGTCCGCACGCGACGCGACCAGGAACTTCGTCACGGGTCGGCCGGACCGGGTCGAGTCGATCAGCGCCGCCCATCGGACTGCCTGGTTGACGGCCGTGTGCGCGTTCCGGAGGTCGACAACGACGAGGACGATGGCTTCGCCCTCGCGCGCGAACCGCAGCGGCAGCCCGCTCGAGTGCTCGTGCAGCCACACCTCCCGCCGTTCCGTGCCGTCCGGTGTGGCGACGTCCTGCCGGTGCAGGCGCCGCAGCGCCCGGCGGGTGCCCGGCGGGTGCTCGAAGGTGCCGCCGAGGAGTGCCTGGACGAGCGCCGTCTTGCCGGCCCGCGCATCGCCGACCACGGCCACCGTGCTGGTTCGGTACGCCATCGCTGTCGCTGTGGGTCCCGGGGTCGCGGTGGGCACCTGTTCGATGGTGGCCGCCGTCGACAGGTCGATACCGAGGCGGAGCGCGGTCGCCCGGCCCATCGCCGCGAACGGTTTCAGCGCCGGGTCGACCACCGCGCTGCCGGCGGGCTCCGCCAGCAGCGCGTGGACGGACGTGCCCGAGCCGGCATGGCGCTCCAGGAAGTCGGTCAGGATCTCGAAGGTGTCCCAGTCCTCGCTCGCGGTGGCACCGCGCCTGAGCAGCGATGCGACGTCCGGGCGGAAGGTCAGCACGGCGTGCTCGTCGTCGGGATCACCGCTGAGGCGCTCCAGGAGGCCACTGATCATGATCTCGGCGATGGGCGACGGATCGGCGGACGACAACAACCGGCGCTGCAGGACCCGGATCAGCGGCAGCGACAGGGTCGGGGCGCCGGCGAGGAATCGCGCGAGCTCCCGCGCGTCCGGAGTCGCCTGTGCCCGGAAGGCGCGGACCCGCTCCGCGGGTGTGAGCAGCCTGTTCGCCGTGGCGCCGGGCGGTCCCGGGGGCGGCGCCGACCAGATCGCCTTGACCCAGCCATCGCCGGAGGCGACCGCGTCGGCCCAGCTCGTCAGCCCCGCCGGAGTCAGCGGCACCACCGGCAACGACAGGGCGCCGGCCGGCGCCGCGTCCCCCCACCACGGCACCCGCACCTCGGCGGTCGCGTTCGTGCCGGCCCGGCGCCGCCCGCGGACCGCCACATCGGGACGGCCGAGGGCGACCGACCCAAGGTAGCGTTCGGGCAGCAGGTGGACGATCGCCGTCGGGGCCAGGGCGGCCCAGCGGCGCAGTGCCGTCCAGACCGGCGGGGCGTACCAGTGGTCGGCGACCCCGTCGGTGATCGCCAGGATGAGCCGCCGGCCGGTCGGGTCGACGATGCGGTCGGCGGGGTGGTGCACCTTGGCCGCGTCGCGCAGCCGCACCGGATGATCGGGTGTGTCGCCCGGCACCAGGTCCCATCGGTGGACCATCCGGAAGGCGCCCGATCGCCGCAGCAGCAGCTCGAACTCGGTGAGCAGACCCGCCCACACCGTCGCGGTGGACAGCCGGTCGACGACCACGGCGACGTCCAGCCCGCGCTCGTCGACGGGGCGCGTGACCAGCGTCAGCCGGCGGGCGTCCGCCGTCGCCTCGACCGTGGCGTCCACGTCGACGACCGGCCGCCCGGGCCGGCGGATCCGGCGGAAGGCGGCGAACGACCGGGCGGTGGCGTCGGGCCGGTCCGTGGCATCGGGTGCCCGCAGGCCGACCGCGACGGCGGGTGCCGGAGCGGCGGCCGTCGTCGCGGTCGCACTGTGCTCGACGAGCCCGTGCCGGTGCGCCGGCGCGGGGGTCTCGGCCTCCCGGGGCGGTGCAGGCTCGGCATCGAGCACCGGAGGCGGCTGCGCGTCCGCCGCCGCTGCCACGTCCGCCGGCGGTCCGTCGACGGGGACCGTGGCGGCGATGGCCGCGGGGGCGGCCGTGGGGACGGTCCTGGCGGTGAGCCAGAGCAGGTCGGCGATCTCCTCCGGGGTGGCGTCCGGCATCTGTTCGGCCAGCGCCAGAACGATGCGATCGATCACTTGCCGTTCAACTCCTGCAGCAACACCGCCTGCATCCGGGACCTGACGTCAGGGTCCGTCCCGCCCGGGCCGGAGAACAGGTAGAGGAAGTTCAGCAACTGGTCCAGGGCGAGGTTCTCACCCTTGACGAGGCGTGCGGCGAACGCACGGATCTCGTCCTGTTCTCGGACGGCGGCGTGTCCGATGTGCCGGGCGACGACGGCCTGGATGAACGACTCCCTCGCGGTCGGCATCTCGAAGCGGACGCACCTGCGCAGGAACGGCGCCGGGAACGCCCGCTCGCCGTTGCTCGTCAGCACGATCACCGGCCAGTGCGTCCGCCGGACGACGCCGTTGGTCACCGCATGCCTGGCACGGTCCGCTCCACGGACGCGATGGGTGACCGCCGTGGCCGATTCCGGCTGCGAGTCGCGGGCCAGCGCGGGGACCTCGAACTCGCCCTCGTCCAGCACGTTGAGCAGGTCGCCGGGCAAATCGAAGTCACTCTTGTCGATCTCGTCGATGAGCACCGCGCGGGGACGGTCGGCCGCCGCGAGCGCCGTGCCGAGCGGGCCGAGCGTCACGAACCGGTCGACGCCGACGGCTTCCCCCTCGGGAGCGGTCTGCGTGGCGTGCAGGCGGCCGAGCGCGTCGTAGTGGTACAGCGCGTCGGTGAGCGTGCTCCGCGACGTCACGTGCCAGTTCAGCACTTCACCGAGGTGGAGCTCCGCGGCGATGAGACTGGCCAGCGTCGACTTCCCCGAGCCCGGCGGTCCGGTGAGCAGCAGCGGCCGGCGCAGGTGCAGCGCCGCGTTCACCGCGTCCAGCAGCGGTTCCTCGATGACGAAGCTGTGGATCGCCTTCGCGCGGTCGCGCCATGGTGGCGGTGGCGGCAACGTCTTCCATGCGTCGTCCGCGCCCGCCACCCCGGACCCGGTGAAGATCCGCCACGGCGTCTCTGTCAGCTTCTTCGTCATTCGCCGCTCCGATGCTCGCCGGTCCCGCGCCGGTCCTGGATTGGTTCCCCGATGAGCTGCCCAGGCAGCTTGAAGTGGCCGCGGCCCGCCGGGTCGTCCCAGATCACGGCAGGACGGAATCCGGTGAACCGCGGCAGCTGGTCCGGTATCAGGTTGCGCCGGGCCGGCACGGCGACGCCGGCCACCGCGGCGCCGATCTCTCGCCGCCGGTCGGGATCAAGCCGGTCCGGGTACCAGACGACGAACCCGTACCCCTCCTGGAGCAGCACCCGCAACGGATCGGTGCGTGCCGGGTCCGGCGGGTCGCAGCCTCCGAGCAGCCAGGCGTGGTGCTGGTCGGTGCGCGCCCAGTCCCTGAGGCGGTGGTGGTCGGCGAGCATGTCGTCGACGAACGTCGGCGGCTCGCTGTGCCACTGACCCTGTGCGGCGCGGTTCACCAGCTGGTTTCGGTGCTGCTCGCTGTACAGCCGCCTGGACCACCGCAGGCGCGGGCGGCAGTCGTCGCTCAGCGCGCGCAGCTCCCGGTCGACCTCGCGTACCGGCCAGTGCTCGATGCCCGCGCGGAGCTTGGCGTGGGGCAGTGCGAGGTCGACGACCAGCGGATACGCGGGCGGCACGGCTCGCAGGACCTGGGCCAGCGCCCGGCGCAGCCCGTCCTCCGTCCCGTCGCTGTCGACCGTTTCCGGGGGACGGTCCTCACCGGCTCCGAAATAGGACCAGGTGATGCCCGTCGGCCACCCCGGGACCTCGGCCGGGTCCTCATCGCCGAAGTCGAGCAGCAGCCATCCGCCGCTCGTACGCCGGTGCAGGTACAGCTGCCCGGCATCGGCGGGTTGATGGCCGAGCGACTCGAGCCAGGAGCGCAGCGTCCGATGCTCGGCCGGGTTCGCGCCGAGCACGGCGGCGGCTCCGATGACGAACCGGGCGAGGCAGCTGAGCGCGCCCATCGCGTTCTCGCTGAGCAGTTGCTGGTCGGCGTCGGCCGCGCGGACCAGCATCGCGTCGGCCGAGTGGCAACCGACGCAGTCGCCGACCTCCATGTGGTAGATCGTCGCCAGTTGACCGAGCGGCAGCCGGGGTCCGCCGATCGCGGTCAGCACCGCCTTCGCCCGGATCGCCGCATGCAGCGCCGCGACCGTGTTGCGGGCCCGCGACGGCCCGCCGCTGTCGGCGTCGACCTCCTGCCGCAGCTTGTCCAGGTGTTCGACGTCCCAGTGGGCGGGTCGCTGGAAGCCGCCGGCCCGCAGCGCCGGCCAGTACGCCTGCACCACGTCGTCGGAGAGCTCGACCGACCCGACGGCCGCCATGTGGGCCGCGGCGACGTTGCGGCGGATCGCGTCGTCGACCGGCGCGAAGACCTGCCGCACGTCAGCCATCCGGCAGCACAGGACCTCGCCGCCGAGCGCGGCACCGTCCCGCCCGCGGGGGAACGACCGGACCAGACCGACGACGAGCTCCCGACGGTCCGGGCCGGTCCGCAGCAGCGGCCCGCCGGACATGCCGTGTGGCGTCTCGGGCTGGTTCGCCGCCATGGGCGGCATGTGCACCCGGATCGTCTGGACCGTGCCGAACGGCGCGTGCACCGAGTCGACCTTGCCGCCGAGAATCACACAGTGGCGCGCGGTGTTCCACGCCGGGAATCCACCGACCCGCACCTCGTCGTGCGCGTCGACCTCGACGCCGAGCGGCAGCGCGACCTCGTCGAGCCGGTCCCGGAGCTCCTGGTCGCCCCGGGCCTCGTCGAACTGCAGCAGCGTCACGTCGAGCTGCGGATCGGGATCGGTGGCGCTGTGCCGCACTGGAATGTCGACGTACCCGTCCGACCCGGCGCCGGCCCGCAGCCGGAGCCAGAGTTCCGCCGATCGGCCGCCGATGTCACGCACGCAGTGCCACGCCGTCAGCACGTAACCGTCGCCGATGGCGAACGCACTGCGGACAGCGCCGCCCGGCCACTCCCTCCGTTCCGGCGACGTCAGCAGCCGGCCCACCCCTGCCTCCATCGCGGTCAGGGCGTTCCTGCCGTCCCGCCGGGCTGGCGGAGGGTCAATGTGACCTCGACCGTCGCCTCGTTGCTGGCGGTGAGGAACGCCTCGACGGCCTTGCCCGCCCCGAGCGTCGCCTTGACCCCGAACTTCAGCTGCAGGTCGCTGACCGCGAACGATCCGGTCCGCAGCTGGTCGCGCTGCTCAAGCCCGGTCACGACGCCGCCGACGACCAGTGCGACCTCGCGCCCGACGGCCTCCGCGGCGGCGCGCAGGATGTCCTGCCCGATCGCGGCGATGCGGTGCTCCCGCGGTGCGGCGTGCCGCCCGCGAGTGCCCCAGGCCTCCGCGTAGCCGGAGCCTTCCGGATCATCCGGGTCGAAGCCGGGGACGAGATCGTCACGGACGCCGGACCCACCCAGCAGCACCCCGACGCGGATGTCCGACGGTTGAACTTCGTCCATGCAGCCGACTCCCTGGTCGCGGGTCGTTCACGCTGCGCAACAGTATCGCCACCGACGGCGGCCCGATTCCACCGTGAGGACGCCTCCGTCTGGCCGCTTCGCCATCGACGACTACGACACGCCGCCGATGCGGAGCCGACCGATCAGCCATCGACCGGATCGGTCCGCGGCGGCGAGGAGGACGGACAACGGCCATCGCTGGTTCACCGGGATGATCACCGGGAGGACATGGGCTGCTGTCGAAGTCTTTCCGGGGAAGGGTTGCCCATGCGTGTCGCCGTGGTGTCGGTTGTGGTGCTTGCCGCTGTGGCGGTGCCGGGAGCGGCGGGGGCCGCCGGGCCCGAGCTGGTCACGGATCCCGCGTCCTATGCGGATCCGCTGATCGGGTCGGCGCGGGACGGGAACACGTGGCCCGGGGCGGTGCGGCCGTTCGGGATGATCTCGGAGCCCGACCAGCACGCGGGGGGACCAGACGTCGACCGGGGCGGCCAACGGCTACCAGTACGACGTCACCAGGATCCGCGGGCTCAGCCTGACGCACGTCAACGGGGCCGGGTGCAACCCCGGGGCGGCCGGGGACGTGCCGATCCTGCCGTTCGCCGGCGCCGTGGATTCGCCGCCGTCGGCGGACAGCACGGACGCGAAGTACGCCGCGAACTTCAGCCACGCGAACGAGAGCGCGAAGCCCGCCCGGTACACCGTCACCCTCGACAACGGGGTGAGGTCCGACCTGGCGGTGACGGCGCGGGCCGGGGTCGGGCAGTTCACGTTCCCCGCGGGGAAGCCCGCGAACCTGTAGCCGGCGGTGGCGGGCGACTACGCGCAGTCGATGTTCCAGTTCGCGCGGCAGAACCGCGGGATCTGGGACCGCTGGCTGCACAACAACGGCGCCACGCACGTGATGACCGGCGACCCGGCGGCGCCGACGCTCGCGACGTTCGTGGCGATGGGCGCCGACCACTTCGACACGGCCGGCGCCTACGCGTCGCTGCTGCGGCAGGCGACGGTGCGGAAACGCCGACGCGCTCGACGACGGCGGGTGCCCGGGGCAGTGCACGGGGCAGCGGCCCGCCCTCAACCAGTACCTGGCGTCGCACTACGCGCCGCAGGACGCCTGCCACTGCTGGGGTGGCGCCGCGGAGACCCTGGAGAACTCGCTCGCCGACTTCTCCCTCGGCATGTGGGCGCAGCGGCTCGGCAGGTCCACGGAGCAGGCGGCGATGCTGGAGCGGGCCAACTGGTGGCGCAACACGTTCAACGCCCTGGCCACCCCGGCCGAGGGGTACCAGCAGGCCCGCAACAAGGACGGCTCCTGGGTCGGCGGGTTCAGCCCGTCGACCGACGTGGGCTTCGCGCAGGGGTCCAGCGCCACGTACACGTGGATGGTGCCGCAGAACGTCGCCGGGCTCGCCGAGGCGATGGGCGGCACCGCCGTCGCCGCCAGGCGGCTCGACGGGTTCTTCCACGACACCGCCGGCAACTGGGCCGTCAAGGGCGGCAGCGCGCTGCGGTACGACCCCGCCAACGAACCCGGCCTGCACACGCCGTGGCTGTACAACGGGCTCGGGCAGCCGTGGAAGACGCAGGCGACGACCCGGGAGATCGTCGACACCGTCTACACCACTGGCCCGAGCGGCCTGCCCGGCAACGACGACCTCGGCACGATGTCCGCGTGGTACGTGTTCGCGGCGATGGGGCGTCTTCCCGCAGGTGCCGGGCCGGGCGGAGCTGCTCGTCGGCAGCCCGCTCTTCCCCACCGTGCACGTGGCCCGCGACAACGGCGTCGGCATCGTCATCGACGCGCCCGCCACGACCGACGCGGCGCAGTACGTGCAGTCCGCGACGCTGGACGGCGTCGCGTACGGCAAGAGCTGGCTGCCGGAGTCGTTCGTCCGCACCGGCGGAACCCTGAACCTCACGATGGGCACGGCGGCGTCGACCTGGGGCTCGCCGCCGCCGGACCAGGTCGGTGTCGCCTCGTTCTGCGGGCCGGTCAGCCGCCCGCAGGGCACAGCCGTGTCGACGTGGCCGTTCGACGGCACCGCCGGCGGCGCGACCCTCGTCGGCGCTCCACAGTGGACCGCCGGGCACGCCGGGCAGGCGTTGCTGCTCAACGGCTCCGGCCAGTACGCGGACACGGGCCGGGCGGTGCTGCCGACGACCGGCAACTACACGGTCGCCGCCTGGGTGCGCCTGGACGCGGCCGGGGCGTTCCGGACCGTCGTCAGTCAGGACGGCGCCACGAGCAGCGCGTTCTTCCTCCAGTACAGCGGCGCCGACAAGACCTTCGCGATGAGCTTCGCCGACCGGCGCGCGCTCGCCCCGCTCACCCCGGTCACGGGCCGCTGGTATCACCTCGCCGGGGTGCGGGACGCCAACGCCGGGCACCTGAGCCTCTACGTCGACGGCGTCCTCGCCCGGCAGATCGACGCGTGCACCGCCGACGCCGCGACCGGCCCGCTCGTCATCGGCCGGGCCCGGTGGGGCGGCGCCCCGGTCGACTACTGGGCGGGCGCGATCGACGACGTCCGTGCCTACGACCGCGCCCTCACCGCCGCCCAGGTCAAAGCCCTGGTGTAGCGCTGGTGTAGCGCTGGGCAGGACTTCGTGTCGGGACCGGTGACGGCCTGGGTGGCCGTCACCGGTCCGGTGGTCAGGCGAGCCGTGGGCGACGGCGGCGGCCGCCCAGGACCATGAGCGTCGCGCCCGTCGGGATCATCGTCGAGCCGACCAGGATCAGGTCGAGCAGGCCGAGGCCCGTCACCGCGAGCGCCGTGCCGAAGACGTACGCGGAGTAGTACGACTCGGCGGTCTGGCCGTAGGCGTCGGTGACCCGGTAGCGGACCTTGCTCGCCTGGCCGGCGAAGCCGGCGATCGCGACGAAGCTGATGTGCCCATTCGCCGGTTGCAGCACGTACGTCCCCTGGCCGGCGATCCGGACCACGACGGCGGGGCGGCCGCGGGCGTCGAGCAGGGTGATCGAGCCGCCGGCCGGCACGGGCAGCGTGGCCGTCTGCGTCTTGTCCGGCGGGCCCTGCGTGGTCTGGCTCGGCGGCGCCGGCGGGGCCGGGATCGTCACCAGCGGCGTGTATGTCGCGTTCGCCGTCTGCCCGTACGCGTCGGTGACCCGGTAGTCGACCGGCGGCAGCTGGCCGTGGAAGCCCAGCACCGGCGTGAAGACGACGGTGGCGGAGCCTTCCTGCTGCGACGGGTTCGGCACGGTGCCGGCGGCCGCGATCGAAGCGCCGCCCGCGGCGGCGAGCTCCAGCGTGTAGGTGCCCTTGCCCGGGAAGAACAGGGACGTGACCGCGTTGCCGTCGGCGTCGATCAGCGCGATGGTGCCCTTCGCCGGCACCGGCAGCGTCGCCGTCTGCGGTGTGACGCCCACGCCACTGGTGGTGCGGTCCGGCGCGGCCGGCGGCGGCGGGATCGTCACCGTCGCGGTGTAGGTCGCGTCGCCGTGCTGCTCGTAGGCGTCGGTCACCCGGTACGTGGCGGCCGTCGCGACCCCGATGTAGCCGGCGAACGGCGTGAAGGTGAGCGTCTTGTCGGTGCCGTTCCAGCCGTACGTGCCCTGCCCGGGCACCGTCAGCGACGCGACCGCGGTGCCGCCGGACACGAACTCGACCGTCCCGCCCTCGGGCAGGTCGACGTCGGCCGTCTGCGTCGCGGTGCCGAGGCCCGTGGTGGTCTTCGCCACCGGGTTCGGCCTGGCGGGCTTCGTGACGGTCGGCGTGTACGTGGAGTCGCCCGACAGGCCGGCGGTGTTGGTCAGCCGGTACTTGACGGGGGTGGCGGTGCCGACGAACCCGGCGACGGGCGCGAACGTGATGACGCCGGTGGCCGGGGTCAGCACGTACGTGCCCTGCTTCGCGACCGTCACCTTGGTGACCTGCTGGCCGGTGGCGCCGAGCAGCGTGACGGTGCCGCCCGACGGCACGGTCGCCGTCGCGCTCTGCGGCGTTGTGCCGGCACCCGTGCTGGTCAGCGCGGCGGGCGTCGGCGCGGTCGGCGTCGGCGGGCCGGCGACCGTCGGCGTGTAGGTCGAGTTCGCGTTGTTCTCGCCGACCTTCACCCGGTAGCCGACCGGGGTCGCGGTGCCGGAGAAGCCGTCGGCGGGGGTGAACGTGATGTCGGCCTGGTTCACGGTGTACGTGCCCTGGCCCGGGACCGTGAGGGTGGTGACCTGCACGTTGGAGGCGTCGAGCAGGAAGACCGTCCCGGTGAGCGGCACCGGCACCGTCACCGTCTGCGCCGTCCCGTACGGGCCGGACGACGTCAGCGGGGACGCGGTCGGCGGCGTGACCCACTGGATGACGACCTGGCCGTTCTCCTCGGCGCCACCGGTCCCCGACTGGTGCAGCGCCGCGGTGTCGCCCGCGGACTTGTCGTCGGTCGCCTGGTAGGTGTAGGCGCCGAAGACGCCGCTGTTGTGCTTGTACCCGGCGCCGCCACCGCCGGCCCCGGTGAACTGGATGCTTCCGGGGCTGGACTTGCAGTCGCCGCCGCCTCCGCCGTAGTAGCCGCCGCCACCACCACCGCCGGGCTTGTAGCCGTCGCCGCCGGCACCGCCCTGGAACGCGCCGCCGTCGCCGCCCGTCTCGCAGGTGTTGTTGTCGCCGCCGGTCCCGCCGGCGATCTGGTTGCCGCCCGCGCCGGCCGTGGCCCCGCCCGACCCGCCGGCGCCGGTCGAGCCGCCGCCTCCGCCGCCGTCGTTGGCCGTGTCGAGCGAGGCCGCGCCGCCGCCGCCGGCGATGAGCAGCGGGCCGACACCGTACGAGGTGGACCAGACCGCGGACATGCCGCCGCCGCTGCCGCCCTTCTGGAGGGAGGTCTCCACCAGCGCGGCGGCGGTGTGGCCGCCGCGGCCGCCGCCGCCGTACGTGGTGACGTCGGAGTCGGGCTTGCCGCCCTCGCCGACGGTGATCGTGAGGACCTGGCCGGGGGTGACGGCGATCGAACCGGTGGTGAATCCCCCGCCGCCGCCCTTGCCCTCCAGCGAGCTCGCGCCGCCGGCACCGAACAGGGCGGCTTCGATCAGCGTGATCCCGGGCGGCACGGTGAAGGTCTGGTCGGCCCCGGTGTACGTGAACCGGACGCAGTCGGTGCCGTTGACCGGCGTGCACGTGACGGCGGCCGCCTGCGCCGGCGCGGCGTGGATGAACGGCACGATCACGCTCGTCGTGGCGACGGCCAACGCGACGCCCGCCGTTCGCCGCCGCCTGCGGGTGCTCGCCGCGCGATCGCGCCAGGCACCGAACTTCTGCTCCAACCTGCTCTCCCCCGTTGACCTGATACCAAAAATCACCTTAAGCAGTGAAAACATTCACCTAGGGGGTATTTCGGATATCAGGCGTACGGATGGGGCTCGCGGGGCCGGATGCACGGCGTGGCCAC
Organism: Dactylosporangium sp. CA-152071; assembly: GCF_050936335.1. Classification (NCBI taxonomy): domain Bacteria; kingdom Bacillati; phylum Actinomycetota; class Actinomycetes; order Micromonosporales; family Micromonosporaceae; genus Dactylosporangium; species Dactylosporangium sp. CA-152071. Next base: position 2,652,466 of record NZ_JBNJMZ010000002.1, read on the forward strand.
CACAGCTGCTGACGGGGCCTCGCGGGGCATTTCCCGAACGGCGCACCGCCGCGCGGATCGCCAGCCGGCGGGCCCGGGATGCCCTAGGCTCGCCGCATGGTGGAGACGCAGACACACACCCTCGCGCTGCCCGGTGCGGACCTGGTCTACGACGTCCGCGGGCCGCTCCCGCCCGCCGGCGGGCGGGCGGTGCTGTTCATGATCGGCCAGCCCATGACGGCCGACGGGTTCACCGAGCTCGCCGGCCACTTCGACGACCGCACCGTCATCACGTACGACCCCCGGGGCCTCGGGCGGAGCGTGCGCAGCGACGGCCGTAACGACAACACGCCGCAGCAACAGGCGGCGGACCTGCACGCGCTGATCGGCGAGCTCGGCGCCGGCGCGGTCGACATGTTCGCCACCAGCGGCGGCGCCGTGACCGCCCTCGAGCTGGTCACGGCCCACCCCGGCGACGTCGCCACGCTGGTCGCGCACGAGCCGCCGATCAACGCGGTGCTGCCCGACGCGGCCGCCGCCGAACGGGCGCGGGCCATGTTCAACGACGCCTACGAGGCGAAGGGGGCCGGCGCCGGCATGGCCGCGTTCATCCTCATGACGTCATGGCAGGGCGAGTTCACCGACGAGTTCTTCGACCAGCCGACCCCCGACCCGGCGATGTTCGGCATGCCGGCCGACGACGACGGCAGCCGCGACGACCCGCTGCTGTCGAAGCGGTCGTGGCCGATCACCGACTACCGGCCCGACGCGGCGGCGCTCACCGGCGCACCGGCCCGCGTCGTGGTCGCCGTCGGCGAGGAGTCCGTGGGCACCTACACCGCCCGCACCTCCGACGGGACCGCGGCGCTGCTCGGCCAGGAGACGACCGTCTTCCCCAGCCACCACGGCGGCTTCATCGGCGGCGACCACCCCTACGCAGGCAAGCCCGCGGAGTTCGCCGCCAAGCTCCGCGAGGTGCTGGCGTAAACATCAGCCCGCCTCAGCTGGAGCCGCGGAGGGTGAGCGTGGTCGGCAGGCGGGCGGCCGGTGGGAGGGCGGGGTCGAGCAGGCGGCTGATCGCCGAGGCGGCCTCCTCCTCCACCGGCATGTAGACCGACGACAGGTCCGCGGCCTCGGCGAGGGCGCTGCCGTCGAAGCTGACCACGGCGACGTCGTCGGGCACCTTCCGGCCCGCCTCGCGCAGCGCCTGCAGGACGCCCATCGCGGAGACGTCGCACGCCGCGAAGACCGCGTCGAGGTCCGGCTCCAGGGTGAGCAGCTCCCGCATCGCCGCGTAGGCCCGCGCGCGGGTGAAGTCGCCGTCGACCGACAGGACGGTCTGGCCGGCGGCGGCCATCGTGCGCAGGAAGCCGGCCTTGCGCTCCTGCGCGCACGGGGTCGCCGGGCCGAAGACGGCGCCGACGCGGCGGCGGCCGGTCGCGACGAGGTGGGTGGCGGCCTGGTGGCCGCCGCCGTAGTTGTCGGGGGCGACGAACGGGATGCCGGGCGCGGTCTCGCCCAGCGCGACCGTGCGGGTGCGGCGCAGGGCGGCCGCGGCCGCCGCCGGCATGTTGATGAGGACCTGACCGAACGGCGGGTCACCGGCCCGCGACGGCGGTGCTGGGACCTGCCTGACCTGCAGCGCGACGTCGTGGCCGGCGAGGGCGCGCGTCGCGCCGGTGAGGACCCGGCCGTAGAACGGCTTGACGCTGAGCGCGGCCGGGTCGGGGTCGACGATGAGGACCTCGATGTGCTCCGGGCGGCTCGACCCGGCCCGGCCGGTCGCCAGGGCCCGCGCGGCCGCGTGCGGCTCGAAGCCGAGCTGCGCGGCGACCTCACGGACCCGGCGGCGCATCGCGTCCGTGGTGCCGGGCAGGCCGTTGATGGCCCGGGACGCGGTCGCCCGGGACACGCCGGCCACCCGCGCCACGTCGGCGAGCTTCGGACGCTGCTGTTCCATGCCGTAACGGTAGTCGATCAACCGCCGTTGAGCGCCGTCTCCAGCTGGCTCTTGTTCATCGACGAGCGGCCCTTGATGTCGCGGCGCTTCGCCTCCGCGTACAGCTCGTCGCGCGACTGGTTCCCGTGGGAAGCGCCGGCGCGCGGCTGGTTCCCGTGGGAAGCGCCGGCGCGCGACTGGTTCCCGCGGGCGGCGCCGGCGCGGGGTTTGTCGGAGGACCTCATGGTGGCGGACGGCTTGCCGAGCTCCTGCCAGCGCGTCTCGGTCATGTCGACGCCGTGCCGCTTCGCGGCGCGCTTGATGCGCTTGAACGCCTCCGCCCGCTCCGCGTCGGTCGCGTCACGGACCTGGTCGAACCGCGCGATCGCGTTGCGCACGTGCGACGCGTCGTTGAGCGGTTCCTTGCGCTGCCGGGGGAACGCGAAGGCGCTGTCGGGCATCACGTTCCGGTCGCCGGCATCCAGCTCGTTCTTACTCTGTCTGCGTGCAGCCATACTGCTGCTGTACCCCAGGATCCGCTGCTGTACCCCGGGATCCACCGGTCCATGCCGGGCGCGGGCGCGGCCCGGGTGGGCCTACAGGTGCGGGCCCAGGAGGGTGAGGTCCGCCGCCGAGAGCCGGTCGCGCGCGGTCTTCGCCTGGTGCCAGTACGGGTAGAGCAGCTTCAGCGCGCTCACCTCGTCCAGCCGGCGGCGCTCCTCGGCGGTGAGGACCAGGTCGGCGGCGGCGAGGTTGTCGGCGAGCTGCTCGCCGGTGCGGGCACCGATCACCAGCGACGTGACCGCCGGGCGGCCGAGGATGTACGCGAGGGCGACCTGCGCGGCCGAAACCCCGTGCCCCGCGCCGATCTCCACGAGGGCCTCCACCGTGTCGTGGAGCTTCTCCTGGTCGTACACCGGCGGCTCGTCCCACTCGCTGAGGTGGCGGGCACCGGCCGGGGGCTCGACCCCGCGCCGGTACTTGCCCGACAGCAGCCCGCCCGCCAGGGGACTCCAGACCAGGACCCCGAGGTGCTGGTCGACGGCGGCGGGGATCAGCTCATACTCCGCGTCGCGGGCCTGCAACGAGTAGTAGATCTGCTGGCTGACGGGGCGCGGCAGGCCGTGCATGATCGCGGTGCCGACCGCCTTCATCAGCTGCCAGCCGGCGAAGTTGGACAGGCCGACGGAGCGGACCTTCCCGGCGCGGACCAGCAGGTCCAGCGCCTCGAACGTCTCCTGCAGCGGCGTCACGCCGTCCCACTCGTGCAGCTGGTAGAGGTCGATGTGGTCGGTGCCGAGCCGGCGCAGGCTCGCCTCGCAGCCGGCGATGACGTGCTGCCGGGACAGGCCGGCGTCGTTGGGGCCGGGCCCCATCGGCATGCGCACCTTCGTGGCGACCAGGACATCGTCGCGGCGGCCCTTCAGGACCTCGCCGACGATCCTCTCCGACTCACCCGAGGAGTAGACGTCGGCGGTGTCGATGAGGTTCACCCCGGCGTCGAGGCACATGTCGACCTGTCGGCGCGCCTCCTGAACGTCGGTGGCGCCGACCGCGGCGAAGCCGCCCTTGCCGCCGAACGTCATCGTCCCCATCGTGAGGACGGAGACCATCAGACCGGACCTGCCGAGCGCGCGATACTCCACGCCGCCACCATACCCACGGACCACTAGGGTGTGCCGGTGCGCAATGAGGAATCGCCCGTGCTTCCGTCGTCGTGGCTCGCAGGGATGTACCCGCGGCGGGGTGGCACGGCCGTGCCGCCGCCGGTCGGGGTGAAGGACGCGGTGAAGAAGTTCGAGCGCCTCGTCGCGACGAAGGCCGGCGACCTCGCCGAGTCCCTGGCCCGCCCCGAGACCGACCCCGAGGTGCGGGAGGCGGCGGAGGGGTTCCTCGCCGACGGGACCGCCGCCGTGGCACCGCTCGGCGCGGCCGCGGTCGCCGCGAAGGTCCTGCGCAAGCTCGCCGGCTCCCGGGTGGACACGGCCGTGGTCGCGGACGCCTGGATCGCCGCCCGCGGGCCGGTGTTCGCCGCCGTCGCCGCGGCCGAGCTGGTCGAGCTGCGGGTCGGCGAGCCCGGCGCGAGGTTCCACCAGCGCCACGAGCCGGTCGTCCGCCGGCTGCCCGCCGAGTCCGGCAACCTGGACTGGATGCCGATCCTCGGCCGGGTCCGGGCGCACCTCGTCCACGAGGCGGACCCGTCGCCCGTGCGCGCCGCCCTGGCGCCGGTGCGCGCCGCTCGGGGGCCGCTGTCGCAGGCCGCGGCGGCGTTCCTGCTGCCGGAGTGCACGGACTGGGTCGACGAGGACGTGCAGGCCGCGAACGCCGCCGGGAAGGGGGACGTGGCCAGGCTCGTCCTGTGGTCGCTCGGCGACGAGCAGCAACTGGACCGCTTCAACCCGGCCTACTGGCGCGAGTTCAACCCGGCCTACTGGCGCGAGCACCTCACCGAGTCCGACGCCTCGCTGGCGACGGTCCTGGACGGGGTCGGCGCCGCGATCGTCCCCGTCCTCGACGAACGGATGGGCATGCTGCCCACGTGGCGGGGCGACGAGCTGGCCCGGATCGCGACCGCCCTCGCCGCGCTGCCGGACGACACCGCGTTCCTGGCGCTCGCCGCGCACGCCGCCCAGCCGCACGCGCTGCTCGCGCTGTTCGACGCGGCGCAGCGCTCCCCCGCCCGGGCCATCCGCCTCCTCGAAGGGTTCGACGGCCCGGCCGGGGCGCTCTCCGAGGCATACGCCGCCGGGTACGCCGGCGAGCCCCTGGACGAGGGGAAGGCGCCGGCGCCGCTGGACGGCGGGCCGGTGCCCGAGCTGCCCGGGTGGGCCGACGCCGCGATCCTGCCGCGCGTCCGGCTGCTCGGCGGCGGCGTCCTGCCGGTCGACGCCGCCCGGCGGCTGGTCTCGCTGCTGAGCCGGTCCCGGGCCGGTGCGGCGCCGGCCGGGCTCGCCGAGGTCGTGGCGGCGTGCGACCGGGCGTCCCTCGCCGCGTTCGGCTGGGCGCTCTTCCAGCGGTGGCAGTCGATCGGGATGCCGTCTGGCGCTACGTGGGCGATGCACGGCCTCGCCTGGATCGGCGACGACGACGTGGTGCGGCGGCTGACCCCGCTCATCAAGGTGTGGCCCGGCACCGGCGGGCACCAGCGGTCCGTCGCCGGGCTGTCGGTGCTGACCGGGCTCGGCACCGACGTGGCGCTCATCCACCTCAACGACGTCGCGGAGAAGGTCAAGTTCGCCGGGCTCCGCTCCAGCGCGCGCGGCATGCTGCACACCGTCGCCTCGCGGCTCGGCCTGACCGGCGAGCAGCTCGCCGACCGGCTCGTGCCGGACCTCGGCCTGGACACCGGCGGCGGCCTGGTGCTCGACTACGGGCCGCGCCGGTTCGTCGTCGGCTTCGACGACCAGCTGCGCCCGACCGTCGCCGACGAGGCCGGCAAGCGGCTCAAGTCGCTGCCGAAGCCCGGCGCGCGGGACGACGCCACCCTCGGCCCGGCCGCGTACCAGCGGTTCACGGCGCTCAAGAAGGACGTGCGGACCCTCGCCGGCGACCAGATCGGCCGGTTCGAACGGGCGATGGTGACCGGTCGGCGCTGGACGGCGGACGAGTTCGCCTCCTTCATCGTCGGTCATCCGCTGGTACGGCACATCGCCCGCCGGCTGGTCTGGACGTCCACAGTGGACTTCCGGGTGGCGGAGGACGGCTCGTACGCCGGCGTCGACGACGACACGGTCAAGCTCGCCGGCGACGCGCCCGTCTGGGTCGCCCACCCGCTACGCCTCGGTGACGTGGCCCGCTGGGCCGAGGTGTTCGCCGACTACGAGCTGCTGCAGCCCTTCCCGCAGCTGGCCCGGGAGATCTACGCGCTCACGCCCGAGGAGGCGAAGGCCACCGGGCTCACCACGTTCGACGGCCGGGTGGTGCCGTCGGGGCGGGTGCTGGGCCTCGAACGGCTCGGCTGGAGCCGCGCCGCGCCCCAGGACAACGGGCACCAGCCATGGATCGAGCGGCCGCTGCCCGACGGAGCGCGCGCCTACGTCCGGGTGGAGCCGGGCTTCTCGATCGGCCGCCCCGGCGAACACCCCGAGCAGACGCTGCACGCGCTCATCGTGTCGCGGACCCGCATGGGGTACTGGCGCAACGCCACCGGCGACGTCGAGCTGGGCGCGGTGGACGCGGTGGCGATGTCGGAGCTGCTGCGCGACCTGCACGGCCTGTCACGCCCGTAGCCGCTCCAGGCCGTCCAGCAGCAGGTCCAGGGTGAACTCGAACTCGACCTGGCTGTCGCACCAGCCGAGCGTGGGGTCGGCCGCGGCGTGGACCTCGGCGGCGACCATGGCGGTCAGGTGCGGCACGGTGGCGGCCATCGCGGCGAGCTCCGCCTCGGTGGCCTCGACGTCCATGCTGCCGCCGGCCGCGGCGGGGCTGAACACCTCCTGCGCGAAGCCGAGCGGCATGCTGCCGAACGCGTGCACCGCCCGGTGCGCCAGGCCGTAGGTGAACCCGGCCGCGACCAGCGTGCCGAGGATCCCGTCGTAGTAGCCGATGACGCTCATGGGGATCGTCCGGCGGGTGCCGAGCAGCGCCGGCGCCCACGGGTGCCGCAGCATCACCCGGCGGGCGGCGAGGAACCGCCGGCGCAGCACCTCCCGCCAGTCCTCTCCCCCGCTCTCCCCGCCCGCGCCCGCCACGACCTCGGCGACCACGGTGTCGGCGACGCCGTCGAGCAGCGTCTCCTTGTCGGGCACGTGGTGGTAGAGCGACATCGCCTCGACGCCGAGGTCCGCGGCGAGCCGCCGCATCGTCAGCGCCCGGATGCCGTCCGTGTCCGCCAGGGCCACCGCCGCGGCCAGGACCTTCTCCCGGCTGAGCGCACTCCGCATTGCGTCACCTTACAACGTATGGTTCCCTTACCTTGTAAGGTTAACCCCGTCCCAGTCGTCTCAGGAGGAGACATGGACCCGCTGGTCCGCACCGCCCGCGTCACCGGCCTGCTCTACCTCGGCCTCGCCGTCGCGGGCGGGCTCGGGTTCCTGCTCGTGCGCTCGCGGCTGTTCGTCGACGGCGACCCGGCCGCCACCCTGGCCAACGTCACCGCGCACGGGTCGCTCGCCCGCGCCGGGGTCGCCCTGGAACTGCTGACCGTCCTCACGCAGGCACTGGCCGCGCTGTGGTTCTACCGGCTGTTCCGCACCGCGGACAGCTTCGCCGCCGGCGCGATCGCCGTCTTCGGCACCGTGAACGCGGTCGTCATCCTGGTCAGCGCGGCGCTGCTCGGCACCACGCTGTCGGTGCGGGACGGCGCGCAGGTCCAGCTGCTGTACCTGGTGAGCGGCGCGCTCTGGAGCGCCGGCGGGCTCTTCTTCGGCCTGTGGCTGATCCCGATGGGCTGGTGCGTGCTGCGCTCCGGCTGGATGCCCCGCGCCCTCGGCTGGATCCTCGTCGCCGGCGGCGCCGGCTACGTGCTCGCCGCGTTCAGCGAGCACGTAGTGCCGGCGGCCGCGGACCTGCTGGTCCTGCCCGCGACCGTCGGCGAGCTGTGGATGGTCGGCTACCTGATCGTCCGTGGCGTGCGCCGGACCGCCCCGCAGCCTGAGCCCCAGCTCCAGCCGCAGCTGTAGGTCTCAGCCGTGGGCCCAGCCTCAGCTGTAGTCGAGGGAGAAGCTGTTGTCGACGAAGGCGGCCCGCCCCGCGGTGCCGGTGATCTCGAAGCCGAACTGGGCCTGGCCGATGGTCACGTCGCCCCACCAGTTCTGGGTCCGCAGCCACTGCAGGACCGCCAGGACGTCGACGGTACCGGCGTTCGTGGTGCTGGTCCGCACGAAGGAGAAGACGGCGTTGGCGCCGTTCGAGCCGCGGTAGACGTTCCAGGTGTGGCCGCCGACGCTGACGTTGCGGGCGTTGGGGACCGCGCCGTTCGCGTCGTACGACTCGGCGATCGGGCCGACCGCGCCGTGCTGGTTCGCCCAGATCGTGACCTCGTAGGCGTTGTTGTTGGCCCAGATGTCGTACGCGGTGGCGTAGTCGCCGTCGGCGGGCACGCTGACGTTGAACGAGCTGCGCACCGAGCTCAGCGAGCTGAGCGTGCGGTTGAGCGTCTTGCCGGTGTGCGGGTAGGACTTCACGCCGCTGGTCCGCGGGTGCTCGGCGACGACGCCCCAGTTGGTGCCGCTGCGGGCCCAGATGGTCTGCGGCCCGGCGCCGGAGCCCCAGACGTCGTTGATGACGGTGTACCCGTTGTTCGTCCACTGGTCCCAGGCGCCGGTGGCGACCCAGGCGGCGTCGGACGGCACGCCGGTGCCCGGGTTGGACGGCGTCGAGCTGGGCGTCCTCGACGGCGTCCGGGACGGCGTCGGGCTCGCCGTGGAGACGCCGCCGGTGCAGGCGGTGCCGTTGAGGGTGAAGCTCGCCGGCACCGGGTTGCTGCCGGTCCAGGACCCGTTGAACCCGAACGAGGTGCTCGCCCCCGTGGCCAGGGACCCGTTGTAGCCGGCGTTCTTCGCGGTGACCTGCGACCCGCTCTGGGTCACGGTCGCGCTCCACGCCTGGGTCACCGTCTGCCCGGCCGAGTAGGACCAGACGACGGTCCAGGCGCTGACCGGGTCGCCGAGGTTGGTGACGGTGACGTTCGCGCCGAACCCGCCCGGCCACTGGTTGGCGATGGTGTACGTGATGCGGCAGCCGGTGGCGGCCGACGCGTTCGGCGCCGTGACGACGACGCCGGCCGCGGCCGCGCCGAGCGCCGCGGTGGACAGGAGTACAGCGGTGCGCCTTCGCATGGCGGCCCTTCCTTCGCTGACACGCGTGCTCGACACGCGTCGAAGCGCTTCGACTGGCTTCGCGTGGGGAAGGTAGGCGCACGCATCGACAACGGTCAACCGGTGGCGGTCCGGGCAGCGGGCGGGGCGTGAAAGTTACGGTCCCGGTTGGCCAGGGACGCGTCGCCGCCGTAGTGGGCGAGCACGCGCGGGTCCATGATCCGGCGCCACAGCGGCGGGACCAGCGCGACGACCACCATCGTCGCGTAGCCGGCCGGCAGCCGCGGCGACACGTCGAACGTGCGCAGCGTCTGGTACCGGCGCAACGGGTTCGCGTGGTGGTCGCTGTGCCGCTGCAGCTGGAACAGGAAGACGTTCGTGACGAGGCGGTCGCTGTTCCAGCTGTGCCGCGGGTCGACCTTCTCCGGCCGGCCGGTCCCGGTCGGCTGCCGCAGCAGCCCGTAGTGCTCCAGGTAGTTGACGGCCTCCAGCAGCGAGAAGCCGGCCACCGCCTGCAGCGCGAGGAACGGCAGCACCGTCCAGCCATGCAGGGCCGTCAGCACCGCGAACAGCAGCACGGTCATCGCCCACGCGGTCAGCACGTCGTTGCGCCACGTCCACGGGCTGCGGCCGCGCAGCCTCAGCCGCGCGGTCTCCAGGCCCCACGCGGAGCGCAGGCTGCCGGCGACGGTGCGCGGCCAGAACCGCCAGAACGACTCGCCGAGCCGGGCGCTGGCGGGGTCCTCCGGGGTCGCGACCCGCACGTGGTGGCCGCGGTTGTGCTCGACGAAGAAGTGCCCGTAGCCGGACGGGGCGAGCGCGATCCGGGACAGCCACCGCTCCACCCGCTCGCGCTTGTGGCCCAGCTCGTGGGCGGTGTTGATGGCGATGCCGTTGACGATGCCGGCGGTCAGCACCAGCCCGGCGCCGGCGGCGGGGCCGACCCCGGCCGCCCACTCCCGGCAGGTCACGACCAGCGCCGCGTACTGCGCCGGCAGGTACAGGTATGTGATCCACCGGTAGTACGGGGAGCGCTGCAGCGCCGGCACCGCCGCTGTTCGTCGGCGATGTGCGGGCCGTGCTGCTGCGCCACGGCGCCGACGTCCGCGCCGCCGGACACGCCGCGATCCGGCACACGCTCGTCGAGGCGGACGCCAACCCGCTCATCAAGGCCATCCTGACCGGGGCCGACGGGCTGCTGCCCTACCTCACCACCCGCCTCGACCTGCTGCTGTCTGCGGCCACCGCCGTCGTCGTCGAGTGGGCGGGCACCCACCTGCCGGGCCATGACCCGAAGGTCGTCGCCGTGGCGGCGGAGTCGATCGTGCGGCTCGTCGTCAGCCACATCGTGCAGCCGTCACAGCCTCCTGAGCAGGCCGCGGAGGTGCTGACGGACGTGCTGGTGCGCCTGCTCGTGCCGTAAGCCGGCCGCCGACCAGGTCGTACACCTCGTCGACGTGCTCCAGGCCGTCGTGGCGGTGGGTCAGCAGCAGCACCGTGCGGCCCACGGCGGCGTCCAGCAGGTCGGCCATGAGCGCGGCCGCCTCCTGCTCGTCGAGGCCCTCGGTCGGCTCGTCGAGCACCAGCACCCGCGGCCCGGCGAGCAGCGCCCGGGCCATCGCGAGCCGGCGCCGCTGCCCGCCGGAGATGGTCGCGCCGCCTTCGCCGAGCCACGAGTCGAGGCCCTCCGGCAGGCTGCCGAGCCACGGCCCGAGCCGCGCCCCGGCCAGCGCCGCGCGGAGCTCGTCGTCCGTCGCCGCGGGCCGGGCGAGGAGCAGGTTCTGCCGCACCGTGGTCGCGAACACATGGTCCGCGGCGTCCCCGACGAGCCCGATGGTGGAGCGCAGCACGGCGTCGGGCAGGTCCCGCAGGTCGACGCCGCCGAGCGTGACGCGGCCCTCCCGGGGGTCGAGCATCCGCACCAGCACCGCCGCGAGCGTCGACTTCCCGCTGCCCGACGCGCCGAGCACCGCGACCCGCCGCCCCGGCGGCAGCCGCAGGTCCAGCCCGCGCAGCGCGGGCGCCCGCCGCGGATCCCAGCCCGCCGCGAGGTGCTCCACGGTCAGGGTCAGGTCGTCCCCCACCGCCATGGCGTCCCCTGTGGACGGTGCGACGGACGTTGAAGCGGCCGGTGCGGCGGGGCGGGGCAGCGCGGCGACGGCGGCGAGGCGGCCGGTCGCGCCTGCGGCGGCGCGGCGGGCGATGGCGGCGCCGGTCAAGGTCGGGTCGTCTCCCACCGCTGCGGCGTCCCCTGTGGACGGTGCGACGGCCGACACGGCGGCCGGTGCAGCCGGACGGGGCAGCGCGGCGACGGCGGCGAGGCGGCCGGTCGCGCCTGCGGCGGCACGGCGGGCGATGGCGGCGTCGGGGAGGGTGAGGACGGGCTCGGCGAGGGCGACCGCGCCGAGGAGCAGCATCGCGGCGACCTCGCCGGAGTGGCCGCCGGCCGCGGCGGCGAGGGCCACGCCGAGCACCGCGAGGCCGCAGCCGACCTGGGCGAGGGCCGACGCGGCGCCGGCGGTCGAGGCGGCGCGGGCCTCCAGGCGCGACAGGGCGCGGCTGCGGCGGCCGGGGACGGCGAGGGCGGCGGCGGGGTCGCGGGTCGCGAGGTCCTCGACGCCGTCGACGGTCTCGACGACGGCGTCGCGCAGCTCCGCGCGGGCCTTGCCGGTGGCGGTGTCCGCCCGGGCCGCGTGCCGGGCGGCGAGCCACGGCGCGAGCAGCGCCGCGACCGCGAGCCCGGCGGCGAGGGCGGCCGCGGCGGCCGGGTCCACCGTGGCGGCGGCGAGCACGGCGGCGGCGAGGGCGGCCCCCACGGCGTACGCGGGCAGGCGACCCCTCAGCACCCCGTCCACCCGCGCGTCGACGTCGTCGACGACCCTGGTGAGCAGGTCGCCGCGGCGGTGCAGGGCCGGCCCGGGCACCCTGGGGACGAGGGCGGCGTACACCTCGGCCCGCCACGCGCCGAGCCGCGCGAACGCGACCTCGTGCGAGACCAGGCGTTCGAGGTACCGCAGCAGCGGCCGCGCGACGGCGCTGCCCCGCACCAGGACGACGGCCCCGGACAGGGTGAGCACCGGCGGCAGCTGCGCGGCCCGCACGAGCAGCCACACCGCCGCCGCGATGAGCGTGAGCCCGGCGACCCACGACCCGGCCCCCAGCCCGACCGCCACCGCCGGGCTCCGCAGCCATCCGCGTCCGCGCGGCGCGTCGTCGGTGCGCGCGGGGTGTGGATCGGCGGCCGATGCCCCGGCGCCGTCCGGCACCGGCGCGATGGCCGGCGGCACAGCCGACAGCGGCACGGCTGACAGCACGGCGGCAGGCGGCACAGCCGACAGAGCGGCGGCAGGCGGCGCGGGTGACAGCACGGTGGCCGGCACGGCTGACGGGGACGCGTGCCGCGTGGGTGGGGCGACGGCCACGGTCCGGTCGGCGGCGGCGAGGACGGCGGGCCGGTGCGCGACGACGAGCACGGCGCAGCCACGGGCGGCGAGGGCGTGCAGCTCGGCGACGGCCCGGCGTTCGGCGGCGGCGTCCAGGTGGGCGGTCGGCTCGTCCAGCAGCACGACGGCGGGGGCGGCGGCGGCCTGGCGCAGCAGCCGGGCCAGGGCGAGCCGCTGCCGCTGCCCGGAGGAGAGGCCCTGGCCACGTTCGCCGAGGGGGGTGTCGAGGCCGCCGGGCATGGCCAGGATCTCGGTGTCGAGGCCGACGGTCCGCAGCGCGCCGAGCGCGACCGCGTCGGCCGGGCGGGTCTCGCCGTCGAGGGCGACCGCCTCGGCGACCGTGCGGGCGTGCGGCAGCGTCGGGTCCTGCGGCAGGTACAGCGGCTGTCCCCCACCCACGGCGACCGACCCGGCCGACACGGGTTGCAGCCCGGCCAGCACCCGCAGCGTCGTGGTCTTCCCGGCGCCGGACGGCCCGCGCAGCGCCACGAGCTCTCCGCTGTGGACGGCCAGGGTGGGCAGCCGCAGCGCGTCGACGGCGGCGCCGGGGTGCCGGACGCGGACACCGGCCGCCACCAGGCCGGGCCCTTCACCGACCGCAGTGGAGCGCGGCCCGGCGCCGGCGTCCGTCAGGATCCGGTCGACGTCGGCGATGACGGCGGCCGCGTCGGCGCTGGCGTGGAAGCGGGCGGCGACCTCGCGCAGCGGCCGGTACGCCTCGGGGGCGAGCAGGATCACCAGGAGCGCGGGGCCGAGGTCGAGGTGGCCGGCGGCGACGCGGAGCCCGGCCTCGACCGCGACGAGCCCGACGGACAGCGTGCCGACCAGGTCCAGGGCGGTCGAGGAGAGGAACGCGACCCGCAGCACCCGCACGGTCGCGGCGCGGTGGGCGTCGGTCATGCGGGCGACGGCGGCGGTCTGGCGTTCGGCGCGGCCGTACAGGCGCAGCGTCGCGATGCCGCGGACGGCGTCGAGGAAGTGTCCGGCGAGCCGGGCGCTCGCCTGCCAGCGTTCCTGGGCGCGCCGCTGGGTGGCCCAGCCGATGAGCGCGCCGAGCAGCGGCACGAGCGGGAGGGTGACGAGGACGACGACGGCGGAGGCGGGGTCGGCGAAGAGCATCGCGGCGACGACGAGCGGCGGCAGGGCCACGCCGAGGACGAGCGACGGCAGGTATCCGCTGAACCACGGCCGCAGCGCGTCGATGCCGCCGCCGAGGACCGCGACGAGCCGCCCGCTGCCGTGCCCGGCGACCCAGGCAGGGCCGCGCCGCAGCGCCGCGGCCAGCACGGACCGGCGCAGCTCGTCGGTGACGCGGGCGGCGGTGCGGCGGCCGGCGACCTGCTCCGCCCACGTCAGGGCGGCCCGGGCGGCGTACACCCCGGCGAGCGCGGCGAGGGCTCCGGCACCGACGGGCTCCGCCGCGGCGAGGCGCACCACGATGCCGGTGACCACCACGGCGAGCCCGACGGTCGCGGCGGCCTGCGCGGCCCCGATGACGGCGAGCAGCGCGATCCCCGCCCGGCTGCTGCGCGCGTGCCGCAGCAGCCTCGGGTCGACCGGCCCCCGGGCCGTCCGCGCCGCCGTGCCCCCATGACGCCCCGCCCGGCCCGTGAAGCGACCCGCCACCCGGCCCGTGAAACGACCCCTCTCCCGGCTCACGAGGCGACCCGCTCGCTGGCGACGCGCTGCCGGAAGACGCGGTACGACCACGCCTGGTAGACGAGGACGCCGGGGAGCACGACGATAGCGGCGGCGCTGATCAGGCGCAGCGCGGGGCCGGTGGCGGCGGCCTCGGACATCGTCAGCGACCACGCGCCCGACAGGGTGCTCGGCAGCACCACGTCGCCGTTGGCGGTCAGCGTGGCCACGACGGCGCCGGCGACCGCGACCGCAACCAGGGCGAACGAGCCGGCCTCCCACCGGGTCCCGGCCCGGCGGGTCAGGACGGCGACCCCGGCGAGGGGCACGGCCGCGGCCGACGCGACCAGTACCGTGGCGGCGGCCCCTGCCAGCGCGGCACCGGCGGCGACGACGAGCGCCGCGACGGCGGCGGTGAGGGCGACCCGGCGGGCCAGCAGCCCGGCCCGCCGGCGGACTGGGCCGGTGGTGCGCAGGGCCAGGAAGGTGGCGCCGAGCAGGACGGCGGCGGTGAGGGCGAGCAGCGCGCCGAGGGCGGCCGCCGGGGTGAGGACCGGCGTGAGGGTGCGGGCCAGGCCGCCGCCGGTGACCTCGCCGCCGGCGTCGAGGGCGAGCCCGCGGACGAAGACGGTGAGCACGGCGCCCCACAGCAGCACGACGCCGGCCGAGCAGGCGGCGAGGACCAGGTCGCACCGGCGGCGCCAGCGCGGCGAGTCGTGCTTGCCGCGGAACTCCAGGGCCACGCCGCGGCCGGCGAGCAGCAGCAGGATCGCGACCATCGGCAGGTACAGGCCGGACAGCAGCGCCGCGTACCAGGACGGGAACGCGGCGAACGTGACGCCGATCGCGGCGACCAGCCACACCTCGTTGCCGTCCCAGAACGGGCCGATGGTGCGCACGGCGGCGGCGCGTTCGTGCTCGTCGCGGCCGAGCAGCGGGCTGAGCAGCCCGACGCCGAAGTCGAACCCCTCAAGGACGAAGAACAGGACCCAGCAGAGGACGATCAGCGCGTACCAGATGACGACGAGGCTCATCGGGGTCTCCTCAGTAGCTCAGGGCGGGTTCGGGGTCGGCGGCCACCGGTACAGGCGCTGACAGCGGCTTTCGGGCGAGGTGCCGGACGAGGCGCAGCCAGACGACCGCGAGGACGCCGTAGACGGCGGTGAACGCGAGCAGCGACGCGAGGACCTCGCCGGCGGTGAGCCCCGGGGAGATGCCGTCGGCGACCTTCGACAGGCCGAACGCGATCCACGGCTGCCGGGCGGTCTCGGTGAAGATCCAGCCGAGGCTGTTGGCGGCGGCGGGCAGCAGCGGCAGCAGGATCGCCGCCCGGACCGTCCACGCCGCGGGCCGGCGGCCGCGCCGGGTGCGCCACAGGTACAGCAGCGCGAACCCCATCGCGAGCATGCCGGCGCCGATCATGAGGCGGAAGGTCCAGAACGCCACCGGGATCATCGGCACGTAGCTGCCGGGGCCGTACGCGGCGCTGTACTGCGTCTGGAGGTCGTCCATGCCGGCGACGGTCGCGTCGGGGCTGCCGTACGCGAGGATCGACAGCAGCCGGGGCACCTCGATGCTGAAGCCGGGGACCGCGAAGATGGAGAACGGCGCGCCGGTCGTGGTGGCGTAGAGCGCCTCCGCGGCGGCCATCTTCATCGGCTGCACCTGCGTGATGACCTTGCCGAGGTGGTCGCCGGTGAGGGCGGTGAGCGCGCCGCCGGCGGCGGTCATCCAGGCGCCGACCCGGGCGAGGGTGGCGAACGCGTCGCCGTCGGCGGTATCCCTCAGGCGCCAGGCGCCGACGGCGAGCAGGAGCGCGCCGCCGACCATGACCGCGCCGGCCATCGTGTGCGGGAACGCGGCGAGGTTGACCTTGTTGAGCAGCAGCTCGCTGAAGCTGGTGAGGCGGGCCCGGCCGGTGGCGGGGTCGAGCTCGTAGGCGACCGGGTGCTGCATGAACGAGTTCGCGGCCAGGATGATGAACGCCGACAGCAGGGTGCCGACCGCGACGACGACGATGGTCGCCAGGTGGACCCGGCGCGACAACCGGTCCCAGCCGAAGTACCACAGCGCGAGGAACGTGGCCTCGAGGAAGAACGCGAGCATGCCCTCGATGGCGAGGGTGGGCCCGAAGACGTCGCCGTAGAAGCGGGCGAACTCGCTCCAGGCGAGCCCGAACTGGAACTCCTGCACCAGGCCGGTGACGACGCCCACGGCGAAGGTGACGATGAGCAGCTTGCCGACGAGCATCGTGAGCTGCCGGTACTTGTCGTCGCCGGTGCGCATCCAGGCGATCTGCAGGCCGGCGGTCGCCGCGGACAGGCTGATCGACAGCGGCACGAACAGGTAGTGGTAGAGCGTGACGACCGCGAACTGCAGCCGGGTCAGGTCGAGCACGTCCATGAGTCCCCCTCTACGACATCTCGTAGTAGATACTACGGGTTGTAGTACGACGCGCACCGTAATCCCGGTTACACTGGCGGCATGGCCGGACTTGGGGACCTCGAGCGCGAGGTCATGGCGCAGCTGTGGGACGCCGGGGAGCCGCTGACCGTCCGGCAGGTGCACGAGCGGCTCGACCCGTCGCGCGGCCTCGCGTATACGACCGTGATGACGGTGCTGGACCGGCTGGCCAAGAAGGGCGTGGTCACGCAGCAGAAGGCGGACCGCGCCTACCGGTATGCCGCCACCCAGACGCGCGAGGAGATGACCGCGGCCCTCATGCTCGACGCCCTCAGCGGCGCACCGGACGGCGCCGCCCGCGACGCGGCCCTCGCGCATTTCGTCGGGCGGATCGGCCCGGACGCGCTCGCCGCGGCGATCAAGGCCGCCAGAGCCCGGTGACCGCGCTCCTGCTGGGTGCGCTCGGCCTGACCCTGTCGCTCGTCGTCCCCGGCCCCCTCGCCAGGGCGCGCTGGACGGCCCGGGCCCCCGGCGCCGCCGTCGCGCTGTGGCAGGCGATCACCCTCGCCGCCGTCCTGTGCGCGCTGGGCGTGGTGCTCGCCGGCCCCGAGGAGCTGGTCCGGGCGCGCGGCACCACGCTCGCCGTCGCCGCCCTCGTCGCGGCCCTGGCCGTCGCCGGCGTCATCGTCGTGCGGCTGCTCGTGTCGCTGTTCCTGGTGGCGTACCGGTCGCGGGTGCGCCGTGCCCGCCACCGCCTGCTCGCCGACCTGCTGTCCCGGGCCGCGATCGACGGCGACGTGCCGCTGCGGGTCCTGGAGGGCGGGCAGCCGTTCGCGTACTGCGTGCCGGGCCGCTCCCCCAGGATCGTGCTCAGCGAGGGCACCCTGCGCCTGCTCAGCGAGCCACAGGTGGCCGCGGTCCTCACCCACGAGCGGGCCCACCTGCGCGCCCGCCACGACGTGGTGATGGAGTCGTTCACCGCCTTCTACCGCGCGGTCCCGGCCCCGCTGCGCAGCCGCGCCCCCCTGGACGCCGTCCACCTGCTCCTGGAGGCCCTGGCGGACGACGCCGCCCGCCGCGCCCACGGCGACGAGCCGGTGCACGCGGCCCTCCGGTCACTCAGCGGCCCCGCCGGCGACCTCGAGCTGGAGCCGCACGACACCGACCGCGAGCGCCGGTGGCGCCTCGACCGCCTGGCCCCGGGCGCCGCCCCCACCGACCGCCGCCTCGCCGCCGTCGTCTACACCCTGGCCGCCGCCATCCTCGTCCTGCCGACGGTCCTGCTGGTCGTCCCCTGGCTGGACACCGCCATGCGGCACTGGCCGCTCTAGGTCTCAGCCCAGCCCGAGAGGTCTCAGCCCAGCCCGAGCGCGGACAGCCGATGCGGCGCCGGCCGCTGCCCATCCGAGTGGCGGGGGTGGACCGGGTCACCCGGCGGTGCGGGTAGGAGCGGACGACCCGGGGTATCCGCAGGGGCCGTGACAACCGACGCCCAGGTGTCGCTCGGGCCGGCCAGGCGCGACGACGTTCTGCCTGCGCGCGCAAAGCGCCTGGCTCGACCGCGTACTGCCGGCCCGACCTGGGCGGTGCTGACGGTGCTGACGGTCGCCACGCTCCTGGCCGCGCTCTTGACGCCGGGCCGGGCGCACGCCGCCGAGCCGCACATCGGCATCCAGGTTCGCGACGGCCGGCTCGTCGAGGCGAACGGCAGCGACCTCGTGCTGCGCGGCGTCAACCACGACTTCATGTGGTACCCGGACCACAACAGCTCCTTCGCGGCCATCAAAGCGGCGGGCGCCAACGCGGTGCGGGTCACCCTCGGCATCGGCCACCAGTTTCGGCGGGCCCCGGCACGGGAGGTGGCAACCGTCGTCGAGCTGTGCCAGCGGAACCGGTTGATCTGCATCTTCGACGCCCACGACACCGCCGGCTTCGGCCAGGACAAGAAGGCGGCACCGATGTCGGAAGCGGTGCAGTTCTGGCTCAGCCTGCGCGACACGCTGGCCGGCCACGAGGACAACGTCCTCGTCAACATCGCCGACGAACCGTTCGCAAACGGCACCACGTGGCCCTGGGTGCAGCAGACCTCCGACGCGATCCGCCGGCTGCGCGCCGCCGGCTTCAAGCACACGCTGCTGGTCGACGGCCCCGGCTGGGGCCAGGACGAGTCGTTCATCATGCGCGACAACGCCGAGCGGGTGCTCGCCGCCGACCCCACCGGCAACACCGCGTTCGACATCCACATGTACGGCATGTTCGACACCGCGCCGAAGGTCAGCGGCTACCTCACCTCGTTCACCGAGCGCCACCTGCCGATCCTCATCGGCGAGTTCTCCAGCCGGCACCAGTGGGGCAAGCCGGACGAGGACGCCATCATGGCCACCGCGCAGGCACAGCACCTCGGCTACCTCGGCTGGTCCTGGAGCGGCAACGACAAGCAGTTCAGCTACCTGGACCTGGTGAACAACTTCGACGGCAACAGCCGCACGGCGTGGGGACGGCGGTTCATCAACGGCCCCAACGGCCTTGATTCGGACACGCGCGAGGCGACGGTGTTCCGCAACACCGTGGCCGCGGCCGGCGTCGACCCCAAGAGCCGCGCCCCGCGGGGGTTGACCGTGACGGACGTGACCCCGAGCAGCGTCCGACTTACCTGGCAGCGCCGCCCGGACAGGATCGGCGGCACGACGTACCTGGTGGTCGCCGTCAACGGCGCGGCCGAGACACGGGTCGTGACGACCAACCGCGCCGAGGTGACGCTCAAGGGCCTGAAGGGCTCGACGGAGTACACCTACGCCGTGTATGCCCGGAGCCTGCTCGGCAAGCGCTCACCGCGCTCGGCCATGGTCGCCGCGGTCACGCCCCCGGCCCGCTAGGCGGCGACGGTGAGGCGGAGGGTGACGGTGTCGCCGAGGTCGATGTCCTCGGCCTTGCGGACGCGGTCCTTCAGCGGGACCACGTAGCCGCCGTCCTTCGGGAAGAGCGACGTCGTCCACGTGGTCCCGCCGAGACGCACGGCGACCGGGATCATGCCCCAGCCGTAGGTGACGAGGGCGGCCGCGAAGCGCAGGGCCGCGCACTCGTCCTCCGGCACCGTCACGAAGTGGAACGGGGACGGGCCGCGCCAGTGCCACACCTCGCCGCTGAACTCCAGGTCCACGCGGACCAGCCTAAGAGACGCCGGTCAGCGGCGGCGGCCCCGCTGGGCGCGGCGGACGAGCGGGGCGTTGTCGAGGATGACGACGCACTTGTGCTCCAGGCGGACCCAGCCGCGGGCGGCGTACTCGGCGAGGACCTTGTTCACCGACTCCCGCGAGGCGCCGACGAACTGGGCGAGCTCCGTCTGCGTGAGGTCGTGCACGACGCGGGTGGCGCCGTCCTCGGCGACACCGAAGCGCTGGGCGAGCTGGATGAGCCGGCCGGCGACCCGGCCCGGCACGTCGCTGAAGAGGCGGTCGTCGACGGCGGCGCGGTGGCCGCGGATGCCCCGGGCGATGACCCGCAGCAGCTGCTCCGCCACGTGCGGGTGGTGGGCGATCCACCGGTCCAGGACCGTCTTGGGCAGCACGGCGAGGCGGGCGTCGGAGACGACGGTGGCGGCGGCGACGCGGGGACCACCGTCGAGCAGCTCGAAGTCGCCGAAATGGTCGGTCGGGCCGAGCAGCGCCATGAGGCCCTCGCGGCCGTCGCGGGAGCGGCGGCTCAGCTTCACCTTGCCCGACAGCAGGATGTAGAGCCGGTCGCCGGGGTCACCCTCGGTGAACAGGACCGTGCCCCGGTCCGCGTCGACCCGCTCGAACTCCTGGGCCAGCGCGGCGGCGGAGTCCGGGTCGACGCTGCGGAACAGGTCGGTGGAACGCAATACCGGGTCGTAGGCCAGCGCGCGGGCCGTAGCGGCGCTGGAACCGAACGTCAGGACCATGTGTCCTCCCCAGATCGATGCGGTACTGCGTACCATTGGGACGGTACTGGATACCGGGACCGGAAAGCAACAGGTCAGAGCGATGCGGGAGGATGGGGAACTGTGACCGCGATTCCCGTACGTGACCGGCTCGTCGACGCCGCACTCGCGCTGTTCGACGAACGCGGCTACGAGCAGACCACCGCCGACGACATCGCCGACCGGGCGGGCGTCGGCCGCACCACCCTGTTCCGCCACTACCGGTCGAAGGAGGACGTGATCTTCCCCGATCACGACCGCCTGCTCGCGACCGTGAAGGAGCGCCTCGCGACGTCGACGGCGGACACGGCGATCGTGGCGGTCACCGAAGCGGTGCGCCTCGTCCTGCTGCGATACGTGGAGGAGGGGGACCGGGCCCGCCTGCGGTATGCGCTCACCAGCCGGATCTCGACCCTGCGGGACCGGGAGATCGCCAGCGTCGCGCGGTACCAGCGGCTCTTCCGCGAGTTCATCGCCGAGTCGTGGGGTCCCGCCCCCGGCGCGGCGCTGCGGGCCGAGCTGATGGCGGCCGCCGTCGTCTCCGCCCACAACCACGTGCTCCGGCGGTGGCTGCGGCGCGACACCGCCGAGCCCGCCGCGGAGCTCGACGCCGCCATGGCGCAGGTCGTGTCGCTGTTCGCAACCACTGAAGCGGGCCATGGAGCGGTGTCTGGAGCGGTGTCTGGAGCGGGTCCTGAGACGGGCGCGGGAGCCGCCGGCGCCACGAGCAAGGGCGGCAGCAGGGGCAACGGGACCGCCGTCATCGTGGTGCATGACCAGCGCGACCCCGAGCACGTCGCCGCCGCCATCCGCCGGGCGCTCCAGCAGGTCTGAGCGCCCGGCGGCGGAGGACCTCAGGCGGCGGCGCAGCCGGTGGCGGCGAGCCCCGACACCGGCCCGGTGCCCTGGAAGCCGAACTCGGTCGACGCCCCCGCGCCGAGCGATCCGTTCCAGGTCGCGTTGGCCACCGATGTACCGGTGAGCCTGCCGTTCCACACGTTGGTGATCGCGCTGCCGGCGGGCAGGGCGAGCCGGACCGTCCACCCCGAGAGCGGCGCGCCACCGGCGGTCACGCGCCCGGAGGCGACGAACCCGCCGTCCCAGACGTTCTGCACCGTCACCACCGCCGTGCACCCCTGCCCCGCGGACTGCGAGGACGGCGACGGGGACCGCGACACAGACGGCGACACAGACGGCGACACAGAGACCGACGCGGACGGCGACGGCGACTGCGACTGCGGGGGCCCGTCGCTCAGCACCGGGGTCTGCCAGTCGGACCAGTCGGACAGCCGCCCCGCCGCCCGGCTGGAGATGCGGAACGTGCCCGCGCTGCTGCCGGTGCGCAGCAGGAACCGCTGGATGTGCTGCTGCAGCGGGGTCCGCCACTCGGGCCGGTTCGCGCAGTGCGTGCCGTCCTGCACGTCCGACCAGTACGTGATCGCGTCGCCCGCGCCGAGCGCCTTGTACACCTCGGCGCCGCCCAGCGCCGCGACGCTCGCCGAGCGCGGCCCGAGGTTCGCGATGTGCGGGTTGTCCATGATGAACAGCCCGCGCGGCGCGACCATCGCGACCATCTCGTGCGTGTCCACGGGCAGCCGTGCGGGGTTGCCCGTGAAGGTGCCGAAGGCGTCGCCGAGCCACGGCTGCTCGCCGTAGGCGCTGCTCAGGCTCTGCGCGCCCTCGCCGGGGATGCCGCGGAAGATGGGCACGCCGGCGCTGCCGGACTCGATCGGCATCGTCAGCGCGATCCGCTGGTCGAACGCGCCGACCACGAACGCGCCCTTGCCGAAGCGGGAGCATCCGGTGACGCCCATCGCGTCGGCCCGGAGGATCCGGCCGTCGGACTGGGCGACGACGTCGATGATCCGGCTGACGCCCCACGCCCACGCCATCAGCAGCCCGGTGCTGCTCTGCGCGCCGTAGACGCTGTAGAACGCGCCCTGCTTGTTGGTGCGGGGCGTGCCCTCCTTGCCGACGGCGTACGGGTCGTAGCTGATCACGGCGGCGCCGGCGGCCTTGATGGCGGCGGTGTCGGCGCCGAACCCGCCGAGCACCACCACGGCCGGGAACGGGCCGGCGCCGCCCGGCAGCTCCACCCGGGCGGAGAACGACGCGCTCCTGCCGTTGTGGGTGACGTTGACGGTGACGCCGGTGCTGGACACGGTGCCGGTGACGCTCTGCGGCCGCGCGGGCTTCTCGCCGTAGACGAACTTCTCCGCCAGCTTCTTCACCTCCTCGCGCCGGCACCGCCAGTCGGACTTCGCGGTGATCCTGGTGCCGTCGAGGCGCTTGAACGGGTCGGGCAGCTTCGCGTTGGTGGGCAGCGCGCCGGCGTCGGGCAGCGCCGGCACCGGGCAGTCGGCGCCCTCGTCCTCCACTGTGGATGCTGCTGCGGACACGGTGACGGCCGCGTCGGCGGACGCGATGGTGACGCCGGCAGCGACCGCCATCGCCACGGCCAGCGCGACGGCGATCAGGCGGGGTCTGGTCATCGGTGCTCCCTTCGGGTCAGGGGATCCGGCGTCCGTGGGCGTCACGGACGCCGGACTTGCGGAAGAAGTACGCGTTGATCTGGTCGCGCCACTCGGCGGCGCTGCGCACCTGCTCGTCGAGCAGCGCCGACACCCGCGCGGCGAACGCCGGGCCGACCGATGACACGGGCAGCCGCGCCCAGCGGTCCCGCATCGCCACGACCGCGTCGGCGCCGGCGAAGTGGGTGTCGTAGATGTGCTGGATGACGGTGCCGCCGTCGTGCAGGATGTGCCCGTACGGCACGTGGTGGAAGAACAGCAGCAGCTCGTCGGGGCAGTCGTAGACCGACTCGTACACGCGGGCCAGCGCCGGCGGGTACTGCCCGGCGAAGCCGGTCCCGGTCGCGCACGTGCGGTCCACGCCGACGCCGTCGCGGTCGGCGAAGTGGTAGGTCCCCCAGGGGGTGTACTCGTAGCCGTCGACGTCCGGGCCGTAATGGTGCCCGGGGCGGACCATGAACCCGACGCCGAGCGGCGCGGTGTAGGCCTCGTAGGTGCGCCACGAGTCGTCCATGACCGCGTGCAGGGTCTCCCGCAGCTCGTCGGGGGCGGCCGGGAACGTCAGGCCGATCCACTCGTCGAGGATCGCGACGGGGTCGAGGTCCGGCGCCCACGCGAGCCGGCCGAACGCGTACAGGTTGGCCTGAGCGAGCGGGTGCCCGGTCCAGAACGGGTCGTCGCCGGCGTTGGAGACGCCGACGAGGCCGTCCAGGACCGCCATCCCGCGGGCGCACCGGAGCACGTCGCTCCACATCGGAGCGAGGTAGCACACGTGGCGCTGCTGGCCGGTGTACTCCTGGGTCACCTGCAACTCGACGGCGACGTTGGTGGCGGGCACGGCGGCGATCAGCGGCGACACCGGCTCGCGCGGCTGGAAGTCGACCGGGCCGTGCTTCACCTGGAGGACCACGTTGTCCAGGAACCGGCCGTCGAGCGCCACGAAGTGGTCGTGCGCGGCGCGGGCCCGGTCGGTGCGCCGGTCGCGCCAGTCCTGCCGGTGGTCGTAGACGAACGCCCGCCAGTGCACGACGCCGCCGTGCGGGGCGAGCGCCGCGGCGAGGACGTTCGCGCCGTCGGCGTGGGTCCGTCCGTACGCGAACGGTCCCGGCTGCCCCTCGGAGTCGGCCTTCACGACGTACCCGCCGAAGTCGGGGATCGCCGCGTAGACGGCGTCGGTGGCGAGGGCCCACCAGGCCCGCACCCGCGGGTCGAGGGGGTCGGCGGTGCCGAGGTCGTCGCGCGGCGTGGCGAAGTTCACCGACAGGTGGACGCGGATGCCGTACGGGCGGAAGACGCCGGCGAGGGTGGCGACGTCGCCGAGCCGGTCGGTGAGCAGCCGCGCCTCCGTCGCGTGGACGTTGACGTTGTTGACGGTCACGGCGTTGATGCCGCACGCCGCGAGCAGCCGCGCGTAGCCGGTGACCCGGCCGAGGTCCTCGCGCAGGGCGCCGTCGTGCCAGAACAGCGAGCCGCCTGAGTAGCCGCGCTCGACCTGGCCCATGACGGGGTGCACGGCGACGTTGTCCCAGTGGTCCAGCATGCGGCGGGCGTGCCCGGGCCGGTGCACCCGCGGCGGGTGCGGCGCGCCGAACGCGGCCTCGCCGAGCCGCGCGAGGTGGAACAGCCCATACAGCAGCCCGGCGGGGTCGGCGGCGGCGACGGTGGTGACCCCGCCGTCGCGGGACACCGCGAACCCCTCCGGCCCGCATTCCACTGTGGATACCGCGAGCACGAGGTCGGCGCCGTCGGACACGACCGCGCCGCCGTAACGCCCGCACGCCTGCGCGACCTCGGCGATCACGGTGCGCACGAGCAGGCCGTCGCCGCGCACGGACACGCGGCGGGAGCCGATCGCCCGCAGCGCCGCCGGCGGCAGCCAGGCCGGGTGGACGTCCGTCATGGGACCTCGATGACGGCCACGCCGAGCGGCTCCAGGGTCACCGCGCCTCCAGGATCCGGCCGGTGAGCAGGTCGGTGCCGTCCGCCGGCACCGTGACCGCCTCGGCCGGCGAGTGGTTGAGCAGGAACAGGAACCGGCCCCGCCGGGTCGCCTCCACATGGGACGGTGCGCCCGCGACGACCGGCTCGACGCCCGCGGCGGCGACCGCGCCGAGGATCACGTCCCGCAGCGCCTCGGGTTCCAGGCGCGTGCCGATGTAGGTGACCCTGCCGTCGGCGATGACCGCGGGCCACCCGGCGAGGTCACCGTCCGCGTAGGAGGCGACGACGGACGCGGTCGTGGGGTGGATGCGCTCCTGCCACCAGTCGGCCCGGACGGTGCGCCCGCCGGCGAACCGCACGCCGAACGAGGACTCCGCCGGGAGGTACTCGTCGATCCAGGCGCCGATGAGCCGTCCGAACGCACCCGGATAGGCGGGCTGCCGCACCTGGTTGGCCTCGTCGACGACACCGGAGAAGAACGAGCACAGCACGGTCCCGCCGGCGGCGGCGAAGTCCTCGAGGGCCGCGGCGCAGCGGTCGTCGACAAGGTACGCGTTCGGCACGACCACCACCCGGTACCGGCCCAGTTCGGAGCCGAACGACACCAGGTCGACCGCGTGGTGCGCCTCCAGCAGCGGCCGGTAGTGCGCGGTCACGGTCGCCGGGTAGTCGAAGTCGTTGCGCGGCAGCCCGTGCGTGACCTCCAGCCCCCACCAGGCGTTCCAGTCGAACAGGACGGCAACCTCGGCGCGCGGGCCGGTGCCGGCGACGGCCGCGATCCGCGGCAGCTCGGCGCCGAGCGCCGCGACCTCCCGCCAGGTGCGGGCCCGGGTGCCGGAGTGCGGCAGCATCGCGGAGTGGAAGCGTTCGTGGCCGCCGCGGCCCGCCCGCCACTGGAAGAACAGGACGCTGTCGGCGCCGTGCGCGACCGCCTGGTAGGAGCCGAGCCGCATCAGCCCGGGGCGCTTCGCGTGGTTGACCCGCCACTGCGAGACGGCGCCGGCGGCCTGCTCCATGAGCAGCCACGGCTCGCCGCGCAGCGACCGCATGAGGTCGAAGTTGAGCGCGGCGGCGACGTGCGCGTCGGGCTGCCCCGGGTCCGGGTAGATGTCGAGGGCCGCGGCGTCGACGTGCGGCGCCCACCGCCACAGGTCGGCGCCGCGGTGGAAGCGCATGAAGTTGGTGACGACCGGCAGGTCGTCGCGGTGCGCGCGGACGATGTCGCGCTCCATGACGAAGCACTCCAGCAGCGCGTCGGAGGCGAACCGGTGGAAGTCGAGGCGGCGGGCCGGGTTGGACCACGACCGCGGCACCTCCGGCGGGTTCACCTGCTCCCAGGCGGTGTAGCGCTGGCTCCAGAACGTCGTGTACCAGGCGGCGTTGAGCGCGTCGAGGTCGCCGTACCGGCGGCGCAGCCATGCCCGGAACGCGGCCGCCGCGGACGGCGTGTACGCGACCGGGCCGTACTCGTTGCCGATGTGCCACATCGCGAGGGCCGGGTGGTGGGAGTACCGCTCGGCGAGTGCGGTCGTGATCCGGGCGGCGTGCTCGCGGTACCGCGGCGAGGTCGGGTCGTAGTGCATCCGGTTGCCGAACCCGAACACCTCGCCGTCCTCCATGACGGGCAGCACCTCGGGGTGCCCGTGGGACAGCCACACCGGCGGCGCCGCGGTCGGGGTGGCGAGGTCGACGCTGATCCCGTTGGCGTGCAGCAGGTCCATGACCTCGTCGAGCCACTCGAAGGTGAAGCGGCCGGGCGACGGCTCCAGCGACGCCCACGCGAACACGCCGACGGTGACGAGGTTGACGCCGGCCTCGCGCATGAGGGCGACGTCCTCGTCCCACACGGCGCGGTCCCACTGCTCGGGGTTGTAGTCGCCGCCGAACGCGATCCCGCCGAGCCGCTCCCGCAGCGCGTCCAGTCTCGAGCTCATGCCCGTGTTCATGTCACGAACCGTTCGGTGATGCCGGCGATCACCGGCCGGCAGACGACCAGCAGCGCGGCGGCGAACCCGGCGGCGAGGAGCAGCAGCACCGCCTCCGACAGCAGCACCGTGACGCCGAGCGCCGCCAGCAGCAGGCCCGCGGTGCCGAGGGTCACGGCCGGCCGGGCGGCGAGGAAGTGGGCGGCGAGCCGCAGGACGTCGGCGGGCCGGAAGACGAACAGCGACGCGATGACGAGCGCGGTGACGGCGACGAGCGTGGCCGCCGCGGCGAGCAGCACGAGCAGGCCCGACCACCACACCGGTACACCCGCCGCATCCCGGTGCAGGAGACTGACGGCCACCACGGTCAGCACCGCCACCAGCGGCGCCCAGATCCGCAGCGCGGCGGCGGCGTTGAGCCGGTAGCCGCGCCAGAACGCGGCGGCGGGGTGCAGGTCGGCGAGGTCGGCCGGCTGCCGGTGCAGCGCGTAGAGCGCGGCGGACAGCGCCGGGCCGACCGGCAGGACACCCACGGCCACGAGCACGCTCCGGTCGAGCAGGACCAGCAGCGCCAGGCCGGGCGCGACGGTGGCGACCAGCAGCAGCTCCACCACCAGCAGCGTGTAGACCCGCGCCGCGAGCCGCCCGAGCTTCATGCCGGGCCGCCCAGCAGCCGCGCGTCGTCCCACCAGGGCGGCGTCTCGTCGCGCACCGCGGTCACCTCGACCAGGGTCACCTCGTGCACCGCGAGGGTCAGGTCGAGCTCCGCCCGGCCGTCCACGACCGGTGCGCTCCAGTGGCGGCGGGCCGGCTCGGACGCCTCCCGCAGCGCGTCGAGCTGCCGGGCGCCGGGCGATCGCGGGCTGCCCATCTCCCGCCACGCCGCCCAGGCGTTGCCCGCCTCCTCCGACACCGACGAGCGGGCCACGTACGCGGTGACGGCCGGGGATCCGACGGGCACCGACAGCCGGATGCGGTGCCCGTCGGATCCCTGCCCGGCGGCCCATGCCAGGACGGTGACCCGGCCGGTGCCGTCGCGGGTGACGAGGTGGTCGTCGGCGCGCGCGAGGACCTCGCCGCCCATCCGGGCGAGGAACGCGTACAGGTGGAAGGTGGGCTTGCGGATCTGCCGGTGGGTGAGCAGCCCGAACCCGCCGTGGAACAGCGCCGCCGGGACCCCGGCCTCCTCGAACACGTCGCAGAACGTCCAGTAGGAGAACGAGTCCACGAGGTCCCCCGCCGCCGCGACGACCGGTGCCAGGTATGCGGCGTGGAACGCGGTGTCGTGGACGGGGTTGTCGGGGCGGTAGGAGGAGTTGAACTCGGTGATGTGCACCGGCAACCCTTCCAGGGCCGTGCCGGCGAGCTGCCGGCCCGGCGCGGCGAACTGCTCCAGGAGCGTCGCCGCCGGCGCGAGCGTCTGGTGCACGCCGAAGGGCACGTGCTGGGCGGCGCCGGAGGTGTACGCGTGGCGGCTCACGAAGTCGATCGGGACGCCGCGCGCGGACACGAACTCGGCGAACCGCGGCAGCCACCCGTCGTCCGCGCCCGGCGACAGGGCCGGCCCGCCCACCTGGAGCCCGGCGTCGACGTCCTTCACGGCGTGCGCGGTGACCTCGAACAGGTCGTGGTAGGCGTCCTGGTCCGCGTGCTGCCAGAAGTCCTTCAGGTCCGGCTCGTTCCACACCTCGATCGGCCAGCCGCGCACCTCGTCGAGGCCGTACCGGTCGACGAGGTGCGCGACGGTGCCGCGGACCAGCGCCGCCCACTCGGCCCGGTCGCTCGGCGGCGTCACGTTGCCCCGCCACCAGAACACCGTCTGGTCCCCGGACGCGAGGCCCGGCGGCATGAAGCCCAGCTCGACGAACGGCCGGATCCCGAGCTCCAGGTACATGTCGACGACCTGGTCGACGTAGGTGAAGGAGTGCAGGACCTGCCGCTCGCCGCCGTACTCGTACGGCCGGTGCACGCCCGCGCCGGCGCTGAACAGCCCGTGCTGGCGGATGTGCCGGAACCCGATCTCCCGCTGCAGCAGCGCCAGGGAGTCCTGGTAGTCGCGGCGCAGCGCGAGCTCGAACCGCCCGGCCCCGATACAGTGCCGCCACGCGTCGCCGAGCTGCCCTGTCATCCGTGCGCTCTCTTGTACCGGTTGTAGGCGGCGTTGACGACCTCGATGTAGCGGGTCATGTTCTTGCCCTTGAGCTCGCTCACGTAGGCGTCCCACTCGCTGAGCGGGCGCTGCCCGAGGATGAACTTCAGCGTCTGCTGGTTGACGTGGTCCTTGAGCGTCGTCTCCCACAGCGTCGCCTGCTCGCGCTCGTCGGCGTTGAGCGGGTGCGGCGGCGCGAGGGGCTGGTTCTTGCGGCCGTTCATCACGTCCTGGAACGCCTGCTCCTCCTTGGGGAACTGGGAGTTGAGCAGCTTCGTGGTGCCGCCGTAGACGAAGACGCCGTTGAGGAAGCCGTACTCGACCTGGAGGTTCTTCGTGCCGGCGGGGTTGAGCCCGCCCCAGTTGACGTCGGGCGCGAGCTTCATCGTGCCGTCGTCGACGCTGCCGGTGTACGTCGTGCCTTCAACGCCCCACTTGGCGAAGACCTTGCCCTGCGGCGAGTAGTACAGCCAGTCCATGAACTGCATGAGCGCGACGAAGTTCTTGCTGTCGCGGGCCTTCGCCGAGATCATGACGCCGCCCTCGAGGCGGCTGCCGGCCTTCGTGTCGCCCATCGGGCCGGTCGGCGTGGGGATCTTCAGGACCGTGGCGCCGGGGATCTTCGCGATGCTGGGGCGCAGCTCGTTGACGAGGGTCTGGGCGTTGCAGCTCATCACGAACGACCTGCCGTTGGCGAACTTCTGCTTGGCGATGTCGTCGGACTGGGTGAAGCTCTCCGGGTCGACGAGCTTCTCGGCGACGAGCGAGTTGAGGTACTCGACCACCTGCTTGTACTGCGGGGTAGTGCCGGTGTAGACGAAGGCCTTCGCCGCGTCGTCCCAGCTGGCGTGCTGGTAGCTCCAGCCGGCCAGGGTGCCGTACGCGGTGCCGGCGATCGACAGCAGGTTGTTGCCGCCGGGGTTCGGCGGGCTGCTCCAGCGGTCCGACAGCGGGTACACGTCGGGGTGCGCGGCCTTCATCGCCCGCAGCACCGTGCGCAGGTCCTCCCAGGTCTTCGGGATCTGCAGGCCGAGCTGCTGCAGCACGTCGGTGCGCACCGCGAGGGCGTAGTCGGCCCAGACGTCCTCGTGCAGGCCGGGCAGCAGGTAGAACTTGCCGTCCTCCTGCCGGAACTGGTCGAGGTCGGCCTGCAGGTTCCACTTGGCGACCTGGTCGCGGAAGTTCGGCATGAGGTCGAGGTGGTCGCTGACCGGCAGGATCGCCCCGCTGGCGATGTACGCCTCCTCGTCTGGGTGGTACGTCTTCGGGATGATCATCGGTGCGTCACCGGCCGCGACGACGACGCTGCGCTTCTGGTTGTAGTCGCTGCCGGGCACGACCGTGGCCTGCAGCGTCACGTTGGTGCGCTTCGCGAGCTCCTTGAAGAACAGCCAGTCGGCCTTGTACGGGTAGGCCGCGTTGCTGAGCATCATGATGGAGAACGTCAGCGGCTGGGCGGCGGTGAACTGCTGGCCCATGCCGTAGCCGTCCATGGCGCCGTCGCGGTGACCGGTGTAGTCCTGACCTTTCGCCTGGTCGTCGTCGTCACCGCAGCCGGCGAGCGAGACGAGCGCGGCGGCGCCGGCCGCGCCGAGCATGGTGCGCCGTTTCAAGTGCGACATGGGGGAGCTCCTTGAAGGGTGCTGCGACTGATGAAGGTCGGCGCGTCATCCCTTGACCGCGCCGAGGGTGATCCCGGAGACGAAGTACCGCTGGACGAACGGGTAGACGAGCATGATCGGCAGCGCGGTGAGCACGATCGTCACCGCCTGGATGTTGGCGGCGATCTGCAGCGCCGTGTCCGACGGCGTGGAGATGTCGGACCCGCCGGTCGAGCCGGCGATGAGGTTGCGCAGGTAGATGGTGACGGGGAACAGGTCGGCGTCGTCGAGGTACAGGAACGCCGGGAACCACGAGTTCCAGAAGGCCACCGCGTAGAAGAGGACCATCGTGGCGATGACGGCCTTCGACAGCGGCAGCACGATCCGCCAGAGGATGCCGTAGGTGCCGAGTCCGTCGACGGCGGCGGCCTCCTCCAGCTCGACCGGCAGCCCTTCGAAGAACGACTTCATGACGAGGAGGTTGAAGACGCTGATGGCGTTGGGCAGCACGACCGCCCACATGGTGTTGCGCAGCCCGAGCCCGCTGACGAGCACGTAGTTGGGGATCAGGCCACCGTTGAAGAACATGGTGAACACGGCGACGCCGACGAGCAGCGCCCGGCCCTTCAGGTGCCGTTTCGACAGCACGTACGCGTAGCAGGTGGTCAGCAGCATCGAGATGGCGGTCGCGACGACCGTGTAGACGACGGTGTTGCGGTAGTTGGTCCAGAACACGGGGTCGGACATGACGACCTCGTAGGTGGTCGTGTTGAAGCCGCGCGGCAGCAGGTTGACCTCGCCGGCCTGGATCGCCTGCTCCTCGCTGAACGAGCGGGCGATGACGTTGCAGAACGGGTACAGCGTCAGCACCACGACGGCGGTGAGGACCAGCCCGATGACGGCGCGCCTCACCACAGCCCCGCTCCGACCGTCCGCTTCGACACGAAGTTCGCCGTAAGGACGAGGGTCAGGCCGATCACCGACTCGAAGAGGCCGATCGCGGCGGCGTAGCTGAAGCTGCCGGAGACCACGCCGACCCGGTACAGGTAGGTGGAGATGACGTCGGCGGTCGGGAACGTGAGCGGGTTGTACAGCAGCAGGACCTTCTCGAACCCGACCGACAGGAACGTGCCGACGTTGAGGATCAGCAGGGTCACCATCGTCGGGCGGATGCCGGGCAGCGTCACGTGCCACGTCTGCCGCCACCGGCTGGCGCCGTCGATCCGGGCCGCCTCGTAGAGCTCGTGGTCGATGGTGGTGAGCGCGGCGAGGTACAGGATCGTGCCCCAGCCGATGGTCTGCCACACCTCGGAGGAGATGTAGATGGTGCGGAACCAGCCGGGCCGTTGCAGGAACGGCACGGCGTCGGCGCCGACGGCCCGCAGGCCCGCGTTGACCACGCCGTCCAGGGCGAGCAGCTGGAAGACGATGCCGGCCACGACGACGATCGACAGGAAGTGCGGCAGGTAGGAGACCGTCTGCACGAAGCGTTTGAGCCAGCGGGTGCGCACCTCGTTGAGCAGCAGCGCGAGCACGATCGGCAGCGGGAAGACGAACAGCAGGGTCAGGCCGCCGAGGACCAGCGTGTTGGTGAAGACGTGCCAGAACGTCGGGTCCTGCCAGAACATCCTGAAGTAGCGCAGGCCGACCCAGGTGTCGCCGAAGAGGTCACCGCCGGGGCGGAACCGCCGGAACGCGATGACGTTGCCGGCCATCGGCAGGTACCGGAAGACGACGAAGAACAGCAGCGGCAGCACGGCGAGGGAGTACAGCTGCCAGTCGCGGCGCAGCGCGGAGCGCCAGGTGCGACGTCTCATGCCCCTCCCTCCACGGTCGAAAGTTTCGGCAAACATTCGGAAGGCATCGGGTAATGTAGATTCATCATTACGCCCTGTCAAGGACTCGATCTAGGCGGCATGACCTGCGCACACTGTTCCTGGTCAATGTGTGGACCATCCTGGAAACTTTCGGTCGAGGAGACCCATGCCGCAGTTCGACCTCCCACTGCCCGAGCTGCTGCGGTACGCCCCCGCGGTGGCCGAACCCGCGGACTTCGACGCGTTCTGGGCCGCGACGCTCGGCGACGCACGGGCCGTGCCGCCGGTCCTCGCCGCCGACCGGGTGACCACCGGGCTGCGGCTCGTCGACACCTGGGACGTGACCTTCGCCGGCTTCGGCGGCGACCCGGTCCGTGCCTGGTTCAGCCGGCCCGCAGGGGTGCCGGCAGGGCTGCCCGCCGTGGTGGAGTTCGCCGGCTACGGGCGCGGCCGCGGCCTGCCGCACGAGCGCCTCACCTGGGTCACGGCCGGCTACGCGCACCTGCTGATGGACAACCGCGGGCAGGGCGACCTGTACGGCAACGGCGGCGCCACCCCCGACCCGCACGCCGGCGGGTACCGGCTGGTCACCGAGGGGATCCTGGCGCCGCACGACTACTACTACCGGCGGCTGGTCACCGACGCCGTCCGGGCCGTCGACACGGTCCGGGCGCTGCCGGGCGTCGACCCGGCGCGGGTCGCGGTCGCCGGCAACAGCCAGGGCGGCGGGCTCGCCCTCGCCGTCGCGGGGCTCGTGCCCGACGTCGCGGCGCTGCTGGCGACCGCGCCGTTCCTGTGCCACTTCCAGCGGGCGGTCGCGCTGACCGACGCCTCGCCCTACGGGGAGATCGCCCAGCACCTGGCGGTGCACCGTGGCATCGAGGACCGGGTCTGGCGCACGCTGTCCTACGTGGACGGTGTCAGCTTCGCCCGGCGCGCGAAGGCGCCCGGCCACTTCGGCGCCGGCCTGCGCGACACCGTGTGCCCGCCGAGCACCGTGTTCGCCGCGTACAACGCGTACGGGTGCGCCGACCGCGTGATGCACGCCTACCCGTACAACGGCCACGAGGGCGGCGACGCGGTCCACGTGCGGCGCCAGCTGGACTGGCTGCCCTCGAAACTTTCGGCGTAGACTCGCGGGCTATGCCGACCCCCAGGCCGCCGCACAGCAGGGCCACCATGTCGGAGATCGCGGCCGAGGCCGGGGTGTCCGTCCCCACCGTGTCGAAGGTGCTCAACGGCCGGCGCGACGTCGCCCCGGCGACCCGGGAGCGGGTCGAGGCGCTGCTGCGCGCCCGCAGCTACCTGCCCCGCCGCACGCCGCCGGCCCGCACCGCCGGCCTCATCGACGTCGTCTTCGTCGACCTCGGCAGCCCGTGGGCGATGCAGATCCTCGCCGGCGTCGAGGAGGTCGCGCACCGCGCCGGCACCGGCGTCGTGGTCTCCGCCGTGCACGGGCGCACCCGCACCGCGCCCGACCGCCGCTGGCTGGAGCACCTCGCCGCGCGCCGCTCCGACGGCGTCCTGCTCGTGCTGTCCGAGCTCGCCGCCGACCAGCGCGAGCGCCTCGCCGACCTCGGCATCCCCGTCGTCGTCGTCGACCCGGCGGGGCAGCCCGACCCGAGCGTCCCGTCGGTCGGCGCCACCAACTGGACCGGCGCGCTCACCGCCACCGAGCACCTGATCGGCCTCGGCCACCGGCGGATCGCCGTCATCGGCGGCCCCGGCGACGTGCTGTGCGCCCGCGCCCGCGTCGACGGCTACCGGGCGGCGATGCACGCCGCCGGCCTCGACGTCCCCGCCGGATACGAGCGCACCGGCGACTTCACCAGCCCGACCGGCCACCGGGAGACCCTGGCGCTGCTGGACCTGCCGGAGCCGCCGACCGCGATCTTCGCGTGCGCCGACGAGATGGCCCGCGGCGCCTACGAGGCCCTGCACGAGCGCGGCCTGCGCGTCCCGGACGACCTGAGCGTCGTCGGGTTCGACGACCTGGAGCAGGCCCGCTGGTCGATCCCGCCGCTGACCACCGTGCGGCAGCCGCTGACCGAGATGGCCGGCCTGGCGACCCGGATGCTGCTGTCCCTCGCCGCCGGCGAGACCCTGGACTCGACCCGCCTGGAGCTGGCCACCCCGCTCGTCGTGCGGTCCAGCACCGCGCCGCCTGGAAATGTTTCCATGTCCTTCGAACGAAGGCGGCCATAGACTGGCGCCGTGGACTCCGCGAGCGCGCCAGCCCCCGGCGGCCGCCGGCGCCGCGGCGAGGTCACCGTGGCGACCATCGCCCGGCTCGCCGGGGTGTCGCCGCCGACGGTTTCGAAAGTTCTGAACGGTCGGTCCGGCATCGCCGTGGAGACCCGCGACCGGGTCGAGGCGCTGCTGCGCGAGCACGGCTACCGGCGCGGCGAGCAGCACGGCGGCGCGGCCGCGACGCCGAGCGTCGAGGTCGCGTTCTACGGCCTGGAGAGCCACCTGGCGATGGAGATCCTGCGCGGCGTCGAGCAGGTCGTCCGCGACCGGGGCCTCGCCGTCGGGTTCACCGACCTGCAGGGCACCGCGCCCGGCGGGCGCCGCACCGCCGACCGGCTCCTCGCCCGCCGCCCCACCGGCGTCATCGCGGTCAACTCGGCGTTCCGGGCCCGCCAGTACGAGCAGCTCGCCGCCGGTGGCGTGCCGATGGTGGTGCTCGACCCGACCGGCGAGCCGATGCACCCGATCCCGTCGGTCGGCGCGACGAACTGGAGCGGCGGCATCGCCGCGACCCGGCACCTGCTCGACCTCGGCCACCGGCGGGTCGGCGTGATCACCGGCCCGATGGAGTACCTGTGCGCCCGGGCCCGCCTCGAGGCCTGCCGCGGCGCCCTCGACGCCGCCGGCGCCCCGCTCGACCCGACCCTGGTGCGGCACGGCCGGTTCGACTTCGACGACGGCGTCCTGCTCGGCCGGCAGCTGCTGTCGCTGAAGCACCCGCCGACCGCGATCCTGTGCGGCGACGACCTGCAGGCCCTCGGCGTCTACGAGGCCGCCCGCCTGCTCGGCATCCGCATCCCCGACGACGTCAGCGTCGTCGGCTTCGACGACATCGAGGTGACCCGCTGGTGCGGGCCGCCGATGACGACGGTGCGGCAGCCGTTCGCGGAGATGGGCGCGACCGCCGCCCGCATGGTGCTGCAACTGGCGGTCGGCGAGCCGGTCGAGCCCGCCCGCGTGGAGCTCGCCACCAGGCTCGTCGTGCGCGCCAGCACCGCACCCCCGTCGTCGTGAGCCGCCCCGCCGTGGACCGGACGGCGAAGGCCGTCATCTCCGAGCTGCTCGCCCGCGACGTCGTCCCCGTGCTCAAGCGGCACGGGTTCGCCGGGCGGGGGCGCAACTTCCGCCGTACGCGGGAAGGCCGGCAGGAGCTCGTCACCGTCGAGCCGCACCGGTGGAACGACCGGCACGGTGGCGCGTTCGCGATCGACCTCGGCGTCTTCATCGACGCCCTCGACGCCGCCGAGTCCCTGGTGCCGCCGGCCGAGCCGCCGGCGCGGCACGAGTGCCACCTCCATGTCGGCAGCGGCTTCCGGTGGACGTTCGACGCGGCCACCGACCTGCGCGCCCTGGGCGCCCTGGGCGCCCTGGGCGCCCTGGGCGCCTCCGCCGGCGAGTGGGTGCGGCGGGAGGCGCTGCCGCGCTTCGACCGGCTCGCCACCGGCGCCGGCGTCCTGGACTGGCTGCGCGACCGGACCGACCCGCCGGGGCTGCGGCAGGTGTACCTGGCGGCCACCGCGGGCGCGCCGGAGCTGGCCCAGGCGTGGCTGGACCGGGTCGTCGCCGAGGCCGCGCCGTGGCCGCTGCCGGTGCGCCGCGAGGCGGCCAGGTTCGCGGCGCTGCTCGGGCTGCGCTGCCCGCCGCCGGTGGACTCCCCCACGCTGACGGTGACGCTGCGGCTGCCCCACGACGTCCCGCCGGCGCGGCAGGAGGAGGCGCTGCGGCAGCTGTCGTACAAGCTGCACCAGCACCTCACCGAGCTGCGTGCGGGCCGGCCTGCGGCGCAGGCCGCGACGCTCTACCACGCGCTGCGCCGCGACGGCCTCGTGTGCACCGCCGACTTCTACGGCGCGCCCGCCGAGGACCTCCTGCGCCCGCTGCGGCGCGCGTTCGCGAAGCTGGCCCCGCAGTTCGCCGACATCCGTGAAAGTTCCACACCGGGTGGTGGGTCACCGGCCCCGCCGCCGCCACCTGATTGACACACCGCACCGGGGTGCACACGCTCTGCGCGTGGAGACAGTGACGAGCCACGTCGTCGCGTTCCAGGGCGACGGAGCGGGCGCCGAGGAGCTGACCTGGGGCCAGCGCGACGTGTGGGACCTCATGCGGCGCACCGGCCGGACGATGAACATCGGCGGCGCGGTCCGCGCCGGCGACGGCGAGACCGTCGAGGGGGTCGCGGCCGTGCTGCGCTTCCTCGTCGGGCGGCACCAGGCCCTCCGCACCCGGCTGTCCCCGGTGGACGGTGGCCCGCCGCGGCAGGTGGTGTCCGCCTCCGGCGAGATCGCCCTCGAGGTCGTGGACGTCGTGGACGACGAGCCGGACCTGGTCGCCGAGCGGCTGCGGGTGCGGTACCAGACGACGCCGTTCGACCCGTTCGCGGAGTGGCCGGTGCGGATGGCCGTGGTGCGCTCCGGCGGGACGCTCACGCACGTGGTCGTCATGTACTACCACGTGGTCGTCGACGGGTTCGGCATCAACGCGATCGTCCGCGACCTCGCCCGCCTCGACCCGGCGACCGGTCTCGCGGCCGCGCCCGCCGAGGGCACGCAGCCGCTCGACCTCGCGCGCCGGCAACGGGCGCCGGAGGCGCTGCGGCAGAGCGGGAAGTCGCTGCGGTACTGGCAGCGCCAACTCCTGCGGGTCCCGCCCGCACCGGTGCCGTCCACGCCCCCGGACGGCCCGCGCTTCCGGGAGATCGTGTGCGTGTCGCCGGCCCTCGCCCTCGCGGTCCGGCGGCTCTCCGCGCGGACCAGGGTGGCGTCCGGGCCGATCCTCCTCGCCGCGTACGCCGTCGCCACCGCCCGCCTCACCGGCGCCGCCACCGCCGTCGTGCAGGTCGTCGTCAGCAACCGGTTCCGGCCCGGGTTCGCCGACGCGGTCGGCAGCCTGCGGCAGTTCGGGCTGTGCGTCATCGACGTCGGCGGCCCGTTCGAGGAGGTGGTCGCGCGGGCGTGGAGCGCGGCGATCGGCGCCTACAAGCACGGCTACTACGACACCGCGGCGCACCAGTCGCTCGTCGCCGGCCGCGAGTCCGACCTGTCGTGCTACCTCAACGACCGCCGGATGGAGACCCGCGCCGACGACGCGGCCGCGGACCCGCCGGACGGCGACGTCGAGGCCGCGCTGCCGCTCACGAAGCTGGACTGGGGCGTGCACGAGGAGACCTACGACGGCTCGCTCTACCTGCACGTCGAGGACACCGCGGACGCAGTGGACGCAGTGGACGCAGTGGACGCCGTCATGTTCACGCTGTGGGGCGACACCCACCGGTACCCGCCGGAGGCGCTGCTGCGGTGCGCCCGCGACATCGAGGCGGTGGTCGTCGACCCGTTCAGAAGTCGCGGGCCCCGTCGAACCAGCGGGCCGCCGCCTCGGTGAGGTCCCCGCACGGGGTGGCGGCGGTCAACCGGTGGACGGCCTCGCCGGCGTCCTCGCGCTCCGTCGTCTCGATGCCGGGCAGCGCGTTCACCGCGCCGACGAACCCGAGCACCGCCGCCTCCACGTCCTGTCGCGTCGTGGCCGCCCCGATCGCATCCTCCGCCGCGCGGTACGCCGCCGTCGCCGCCTTCGCGGTGCGCGACGGCCAGCCCGCGAACGGCAGGCCGTGCCCGGCGGCGAACCATTCGGGCCTGCGCAGCCTGGTGACGGTGCCGTGCCCGCGCAGCCGCTTCCCCACCACGGCGTCCACATCGGACGCGAACAGGCGGGTCAGGTCCGGCCAGGTGTCCACCGCGGGCAGGCCGGTGAGGTCGGGGCACAGGTGCAGGTGCAGCGCGGTCAGCCGGCGCAGCCCGCCGAGCGCGTCCACATTGGCCAGTCCCCCGCTGAGCGTCAGGGCGCGCAGCTCCGGGAACTGCAGCAGGCTCGCGCAGTCGAACGGCTGCCGCAGCGGCGGCACGGTGACCCTGACCGAGTGCGCGCCGGCGAGCGCGGGCAGGTCCGGCAGCCGCAGCGGCGGCCCGTCCGGCGCGGGCCGGGTGTCCGGGGCGAAGGACAGCCCGGGGCAGGCGGCACCCGGAGCGAGGTCAGGGACCAGCAGGTGCGGGTCGCCGGTGACCATGAGGTGCCCGCGCCCCGCCGGCAGCGTCAGGCGCAGCGGCGCGTCGCGCAGGATGACGCCGAGCGTGCCGATGTCCGCCGCGGCGGCGTCGACGGCGTGCGCCGCGCGCGGCCTCCAGTCGACGGTCTCGATCGGCCGGCGCCCGGCCCAGCGGAAGAAGCCGGTGTCGTCGCCGTCGTAGACGATCCGGCGCGGCCACGGGTACCCGGCCGGGACGGTGAACGGGTCGAACACCGACCAGTCGATCGCGTCGCCGGGCGCGACGACCAGGTCCGGGCGCGGCGTGCCGCCCTCGGGACCGATGACGACGACGCCGACGCCGGGCCTGCGCTCCAGCCGGTGACTGTCCGGCCCGGTCAGGGAGAGCTTCACCGGGCCTCGACGAACGCCTCTTCGTCGTTCAGCGCGCGGTACTCCTCCATGCCCAGCAGCGCGACGGCCGGCGCCACCTGGGTGTGCATGGCGAGCAGCGCCGCGACCTTGCGGTCGAGGTCCGCTCCCGTCAGGTGTACGCGCAGCGCCAGCTCCTCCTCCACGACGCCGACCGGCCGCTCGTCGGTCATGAAGACCTGCCACTGCTCGTACCGCTCGCTCCAGGCGGCCAGGTGCTCCTCGGTCATGGCGGCGTGCAGGAGCCGCCCGGGCCGGGCCGCCAGCTCCCAGGCGGCGCCGACCCACGCGGAGATCGTCTGATGGTCGGGGTGGAACGTGCCGCCGTCCGGCCCGAACGTCAGCACCGTGTCGGGGGCGACGTCGGCCAGCAGCGCCGCGATCCGCTCGACCGGCTCGGCCGGGTCCATGGCCGCCAGCCCGCCGTCGGGGTAGCCGAGGAACCGGTGGTCGGTGACGCCGAGCACGGCCATCGCGGCGGCGGCCTCCCAGCGGCGGGTGCGGCCGAGCCGCTCCGGCGGCCACGCGACCGGGTCGTCGGTGCCGAGCTCGCCGGCGGTGGCGCTGACGCACACGACCCGCTGCCCGTTGGCGACGGCGGCCGCCATGATGCCCCCGGCACCGTACGTCTCGTCATCGGGGTGCGCCCAGATGGACACGATCGTGCCGAGCTTCTCCGCCTGCTCCGTGACCCGCTGCTCCACGCGTCCATCTTGCCGGTTCCGCTCGACCGCCGGGCGCCCGCCGCGGTGTGACGGAGCTCCCGCAACGCTCCGTCACGCGCGGTGAGCGACAATACTGCGGTGAGCCGGATCCTCATCGTCGACGACGACGAGCCGCTGCTGCGCGCGCTGCGGATCAACCTCACCGCCCGCGGCTACCAGGTGGACACCGCCGGGACCGCGACCGCCGGCCTCATCTCGGCCGGCAACCACCGCCCCGATCTCGTCATCGTCGACCTCGGCCTGCCCGACCTCGACGGCATCGAGGTGGTGAAGGGCCTGCGGGCCTGGAGCGCCGTGCCCATCGTCGTCCTGTCGGCCCGCCACTCCGAGCCCGCCAAGGTGGCCGCCCTCGACGCCGGCGCCGACGACTACGTCACCAAACCCTTCGGCGTCGACGAGTTCCTCGCCCGCATCCGGGCCGCCCTCCGCCGCGGCGCACCCCCGGCGACGGCGACGGCGACGGTCGTGCGGACCGATGCCTTCGTCCTCGACCTGACCGCCAAGCGCGCCACCCTCCCCACCGGCGACGTCCACCTCACCCCGACCGAGTGGCACCTCCTGGAGGTCCTCGCCCGCACGCCCGGCACCCTCGTCGAGCACCGCCGCCTCCTCCGCGAGGTCTGGGGCCCCCGGTACGAGACGGAGACGAACTACCTGCGGGTCCACTTCGCCAACCTCCGCCGCAAGCTCGAGCCCGACCCCGCCAACCCCCGCCACCTCCTCACCCATCCGGGCCTCGGCTACCGGCTGGAGCTCTGACCGCCGCGGCGTCACGGCGACGAGAACCTGTCCGCCGGCGCCGGGTCGTCGAAGAGCGTGATCGCGGTGATGCCCGCCTCGGTGACCGTGAGGACGGCCAGGCCGAACAGCTCGCCGCGCCGGCACCCCCGGAAGGAATCGGTCCGGCGCGACCGGAAGGCTGGTAGACAGGAGAACCGGGGCTTCGCTTCGTGAAGGCGGTGACCGTGACGCGTGGGCTGCTGCGGGTGTACCTCGGCGCCGCACCCGGCGTCGGGAAGACGTTCCGGATGCTGGAGGAGGCGCACCGCCGCCGGGACCGCGGCACCGACGTCGTCGTCGGCGTCGCCGAGACCCACGGCCGGCCGCGCACCGCCGGCCTGCTCGACGGCCTCGAGGTGCTGCCACGCCGGGAGGTGCGGCACCGCGGCGCCGGGTTCACCGAGCTGGACCTCGACGCGGTCCTGGCCCGCCGGCCCGAGGTGGTCGTCGTCGACGAGCTCGCCCACACCAACGTCCCCGGCTCCCGCAACGCCAAGCGGTGGCAGGACGTGCAGGCGCTTCTCGACGCCGGCATCACCGTGCTCACCACCGTCAACGTGCAGCACCTCGAGTCGCTCAACGACGTCGTCCAGCAGATCACGGGCGTGCCGCAGCGCGAGACCGTCCCCGACGCCGTCGTGCGCCGCGCCGGGCAGATCGAGCTCGTCGACATGGACCCGGAGGCCCTGCGCCGCCGCATGGCACACGGCAACGTGTACGGCGCCGAGCAGGTCGACGCGGCGCTCGGCGACTACTTCCGGGTCGGCAACCTCACCGCGCTGCGGGAGCTGGCCCTGCTGTGGCTCGCCGGGAAGGTCGACGAGCAGCTCGACCGGCACCGGGCGGGGCACGGCGTCGAGACGGCCCGGGAGGCCCGGGAGGCCCGGGAACGCGTCGTCGTCGCCCTCGCCGGCGGACCCGAGGGCGAGGCGCTGCTGCGCCGGGCGGCCCGGATCGCGGCCCGCACCAAGGGCGCCGACCTCCTCGCCGTCCACGTCGTGCGCGGCGACGGTCTCGCCGGCGCCGACCCGGCCCGGCTGGCCCGCCAGCAGGTGCTCACGGAGCGGCTCGGCGGCACGTACCACCAGGTCGTCGGCACCTCCGTGCCCACCGCGCTGCTCGACTTCGCCCGCGGCGTCAACGCCACCCAACTGGTCCTCGGCACCAGCCGCCGGCACCGGCTCGCGCAGCTGCTGTCCCCGGGTGTCGGCGTCACCACCGCCGCGGCGGCCGGCCCGATCGACGTGCACCTCGTCACGCACCTCGTCACGCACCTCGTCACGCACGGGGAGACCCGCCGGGGCCGCCCGCGCCCCGTGCCGCCGCTGGTCGCCGGCGGGGTCACCCCGCGCCGCCGGCTCGCCGGGTTCCTGCTCGCCGGGCTTGGCCTGCCGCTGCTCACCGCGGGCCTGTCCGCCACGCGCGGCGAGGTGTCGCTGTCCCTGGACATCCTGGCGTACCTGCTGCTGACGGTCGGCGTCGCGCTCACCGGCGGGCTGTACCCGGCGCTGCTGGCCGCGGTCGGCGGATTCCTGCTGCTCAACTACGTGTTCACGCCGCCGGTGCACCGGTTCGCCGTCGCCGACCCGGAGAACCTCCTGGCGCTGCTCGGGTTCGTCGTCGTCGCCGTGGCCGTGTCCACGGTGGTCGACCTGGCGGCCCGCCGTACCAGAGAAGCCACCGCCGCCCGGGCGGAGGCACAGACCATGTCCACGCTCGCGGCCGCCGTCCTGCACGGTGACCGGCCGCTGCCGGCACTGCTGGCGCAGGTCCGGGAGGCGTTCGCCCTCACCGCCGTCACCCTCCTCGCCCGGTCGGAGACCACGGGCTGGGAGGTCGCCGCCGCCGTGGGCGACCTCCCCGCGACGACGCCCGCCGACGGGGAGATCGAGGTGCCGATCGACGATGATCTCCGCCTGGTCCTGCACGGCCGTACGCTCGCCGCCGCCGACCGCCGGCTCGTCGAGGCGTTCGCCGTGCACGCCGCGATCGCCCTGCGCCAGCAGGACCTCGCCGCCCGGGCCGCGGCCGCGGAGACCCTCGCCGAGGTCGACCGCCTGCGCACCGCCCTGCTCGCCGCCGTCAGCCACGACCTGCGCACCCCGCTCGCCGCGGCCAAGGCCGCCGTCGGCACCCTGCGCAGCGACGACGTGCCGCTGTCCGGGTCCGACCGCGCGGAGCTGCTGGCCGTGGCCGAGGAGTCCCTGGACCGCCTCAACCGCCTCGTCGAGAACCTCCTGGACATGAGCCGCCTGCAGGCCGGCGCCCTGGGCCTGCAGATGCGCCCGGTGTCCGTCGCCGCGGCGGTCCGTGACACCGGGGTGCCCGTCCGCGTTCCCGACGACCTTCCCCCGGTGCTCGCCGACCCGGCACTGCTGGAACGGATCCTCGACAACCTGCTGTCCAACGCCCTGCGGTACAGCCCTCCTTCGCGCCCGCCGACGATCACCGCCAGCACCCACGCCGGGCGCGTCGAGATCCGCGTCGTCGACCACGGCCCCGGCATCCCCGCCGAGGACCACGACCGCGTCTTCCAGCCCTTCCAGCGCCTCGGCGACCGCGACAACACCGCCGGCGTCGGCCTGGGCCTGGCGCTGTCCCGCGGCCTGGCCTCGGCGATGGGCGGCACCCTGACCCCGGAGCCCACCCCAGGGGGTGGCCTCACCATGGTCCTGAGCTTCCCCTTGATCTCAACCTAGGTTGAGGTCCTACGGTCCACTGGTGTCATCGAGCGCGCAACCGAAGGACCTGCTGACCGTCGGTGAGGTCACCGCCCGGACGGGGGTGGCCGCGTCCGCCCTGCGGTTCTACGAGGCCGAGGGCCTCATCACGGCCGAGCGCAACCGTGGCAACCAGCGGCTGTACCGGCGGCACATGCTGCGCCGGATCTCGCTCATCCTCGCGGCCCGGCGGCTCGGTATCCCGCTCGCCGACGTCGCGCAGATCTTCACCACCCTGCCCGCCGACGAGGCGCCGAGCCACCGGGACTGGGTGCGGGTGTCCCGGGTGTGGAAGCGCGAGCTCGAGGACCGCCGCCGGTACATCGTCAACCTC
The DNA here is from genome assembly GCF_050936335.1 of Dactylosporangium sp. CA-152071. Lineage (NCBI taxonomy): Bacteria > Bacillati > Actinomycetota > Actinomycetes > Micromonosporales > Micromonosporaceae > Dactylosporangium > Dactylosporangium sp. CA-152071. The sequence continues at coordinate 2,695,792 of NZ_JBNJMZ010000002.1, forward strand.
GAACGCCAGCTCACCGCCTGCATCGGCTGCGGCTGCCTCTCCATGCGGTCGTGCGACCTGCTCAACCCGGACGACCGGCTCGGCACGCGCGGCCAGGGCCCGGTCCGCCTCGACGAGCCGGCCTGACTACGCCAGGGCCTCGTCGTGGACCTGCTGCGGCAGGGCCGCCACGAACGCATGGTCACCCGGGATGCGGTCCACCCGCGAGGCCCCGCCCGGCGAGCCGACCCCGGCGAAGAACCCGGCGTTGACGGCGGTGAACTGGCTCCACCCGGCGGGCAGGTCGTCCTCGTAGAAGATGGCCTCGACCGGGCAGACCGGCTCGCACGCGCCGCAGTCGATGCACTCGTCCGGCTGGACGTACAGCATCCGGTCGCCATCGTAGATGCACTCGACCGGGCACTCGTCGAGGCACGCCTTGTCCATCAGGTCCACGCACGGCAACGCGATCACGTAGGTCATGCCGCGGAGACTATGAGCTCAACCGCACTTGAGCTCAAGTACCTATAGGGTGGTGCGATGGCGTCGGTCAAACAGTTCCAGGTCACCTTCGACTGCGCGGACCCGCAGCGCGTCGCCCGCTTCTGGTCGGAGGTGCTGGGCTACGTCCTGCCGCCCGACCAGAAGGATCCGGCGTCCGCGTCGTGCTCCGACCCCACCGGCGTCGGCCCCCGCCTGTACTTCCAGCGCGTCCCCGAGGGCAAGGTCGTCAAGAACCGCGTCCACCTGGACGTGCGCGTCGGCACCGGCCTCGTCGGCGAGGCACGCCTGGCCGCCCTCGAAGCCGAATGCGCCCGCCTCCTCCCCCTCGGCGCCGTCCGCGGCAACCTCCTGCTCGCCGACGGCGTGAACGAGTCCTGCCTCGTCATGCAAGACATCGAAGGCAACGAGTTCTGCCTTGATTGACCATCGTCAGGTGATGATCGGGGATGCGCAGGACGCGGCTGGGCTGATTGCCCGGGCCGTCTGTGATGCGGTCGGGGAATCCGTGAAGTCGGTGATCCTGCACGGGTCGCTCGCGGCCGGTGGGTTCCGGCCGGGGCGGAGCGACATCGACCTGCTCGTGGTCGTCGAGAGCCGGCTTACCGAGGCGAGGGCGGACGCTGTCGTACGGGTGGTTCGTGGCGCCGGGCTGGGCGATGCCGGCGGGGTCGACCTGCACGTGGTGACGGCCGCGGTGGCCGCGGCGCCGGGGCGGGAGCCTGCGCTGGAGCTGCACGTCGGGCGGTACGGGCAGGGGGAGGTCGAGGTCGAGCGTGCGGTCGGCGGGTACCCGGACCTGCTCGCGGAGCTGTCCATGGCGCGGGACGGTGGGCGGGCGCTCGCCGGGGCCGCGCCGCTGGACGTGCTCGCACCTGTGCCGGCCGAGTGGGTGGTCGATCGTGGACGGCACTGGTTGGACGTGTGGCGGTCGCTCACGGACGACACCGAGCACGCCGCGTTCATGGTGCTCACCGCGTGCCGGATCTGGCAGTTCGCGGTGGAGCGCGTGCACGGGTCCAAGGCGCAGGCGGCGCGGTGGGCGCTCGAACGTCGGCCCGCACTCACCGCTGTACACCAGGCGCTCCTGCAACACGAGCAGGGGACGGCGACCGTGATCGACGAGCAAGGCATCGCGGAGCTGCTCGACCTGGTGCTGCGGGAGACGGGGTGAGGGTTCAGTTCCAGTTCGAGGCGGCGGACGTCGTCAGGTGGCAGGTTTCGCAGATGTACAGGCTGCGGAAGCCGTCGCCGTCGCCGCGGAGGTGGTTGGTCACCGTGGCGACATGGAACATGAGCCGGTGGCAGGAGCGGCACGACGGGTTCGAGTAGACGCCGATGGGTGGGCCACCGACGGTGCCGAACACGTCCGGTGTCGACATGATGTGGCCGTTGCAGTAGGTCAGGGTGTCGTCGTACGGGCGGAGCACAACCATGGCGCGGCCGTCCGGGCCGTCGTTGTCGCGTTCGTCCTCGTCGTCCGGCGTGCCGGCCTCGACGGACTCGTCGTGCCAGCGGCCGTCCTCGCCGACGGCGCCGGTGACGCCCCAGCTGAGGCTCGTATCGAGCAGGTGCAGGTGCTCGGCCGGCCACGCCGGCACGCCGGGGAGGGCGGCGGCGCGCAGGGACAGGTAGTGCCAGTTGACCGGGGTGGTCTCCGGGTCCCGGACGACCCGGTCCAGCGGCAGGCCGACCGGGTGCTCCGCGGCCAGCAGCTCGGCCAGGTCGGCCACCGGCCGGCGCTCCACGGCCAGCTGGTGCGACGAGAACCGCTGCTGGAGCGGGCCCGTAGGCGGGGTCCAGAAACCGACGTACTCCAGGTCGCTCGCGCCGCGCTGGCCTCGGGCGAGGTCGGCCGCCACGGTGAGTGCCGCTTCGGTACCGATGGCCGCGAGCACTTCGAGCACATACCGTGCGGGACGGGCGGCCAGGTGCTCCACGCAGTGTTCCGGGGCGCCGCGGAGCAACACGCACATCGCGCCGAACGGGACCGAGAAGCCGCTGAGCAGTTCCAGGATGACCCGCTCCTGATGCGGGCGGAACCACTCAGGATGAGCACCCGCCACATAGTCGAAGTGGTCGTAGAGGGTCTCGCTGAGCTCGCGGTCGGTGGCGGCCTGGCCGAGCAGCTCGACCAACGCTGTGACGTCGGCCGGGCTGTCGACCGGAAACACCGGGCGTCGGTGGGTCTCGAACGGCATGCGCCGGACCGTACCGCGCCCTCCTTGCAATTCACGTGCAACAGGTTCAGTGGGCCGCACGGGCGTCCACGGATCTGGCAGGATCGGCCGGATGAGAAGGGTGTGGCCGGTAGTGGTCGTCCTCGCGCTCGCCGGTTGCGGTGGGGCGCCCTCGGACGAGACCGAGCAGTTCACGCAGGGCGGGGTCAGCATGGAGCCGGCGGTCAAGGCCGGCCAGGTCATCACCGTGCGGAAGGTCGCGAAGGGGTACACGCCGAAGCGCGGCGACGTCGTGCTGTTCCGCGGCGACCGGGCCGGCTGGGTCAACACCACGACGCCGCTGCTGAAGCGGGTCGTGGCCGTCGGCGGCGAGACGGTCGCCTGCTGCGACGTGGCCGGCAAGGTGACGGTCGACGGGCAGCCGCTGGACGAGCCGTACGTGGTCGAGAACGCGCCGCTCGACGTGCCGCCGGAGCCGCAGTCGTGCGAGCCGCGCCGGTTCGGGCCGGTGAAGGTGCCCGCGGACGCCCTGTTCCTCATGGGTGACAACCGGACCCGGTCCAACGATTCCCGCTGCGCCGGCCCGGTCCCCGTCACCGCGGTCCACGGGGTGATGACGACGAAGTAGCGCCCGGCCGGGGCGCAGGGCCCCGGCCGGGCGGACCGCGTCAGACGAAGCTGATGCTGTCGATGGTGACGGTGGAGCTGCCGCCGTACCAGAAGCCCATCGTCAGCTGCGACGGCGAGTTCCGGCTGATCCCGTTGGCCACCAGCGGGATCCGGATGTCCTGGTAGGACGTGGTGAGGGCGGGGTGGGCGCCGCCGTCGAGGGTGTAGTCGGCGAACACCTTCGTGGTGCCGCCGAGGCCCAGGTTGAAGTGGGTCTGCTCGCCGCCGGCCGCACCCTTGACCCGGATCACCAGGTAGGTGCGGTTGCTGAGGTCGACGCCGACGTCGGAGCCGAACCAGCCGCAGTTGTTGTACCGCAGGCTCAGCGCCCCGCCGGTGACGACGCCGGAGCCGCCGCCGTCGAGGAAGCAGTTGCCGCCGGTCCACCTACCCAGGTCGTTCTGCGCCGCCGACGGGTACGCCGGGCTGCCGTCGAAGTCGTCCAGCAGCAGGCCGGCCGGGGCGGCCGGGGTCGTCACCGTCACCGCGCCGGAGGCCGGCGAGCGGTTGCCGGCCGCGTCGCGGGCCTTCACCGTGTAGGTGTACACAGTGGACGGAGACAGGCCGGTGTCGGTGAACGAGGTGCCGGTCGGCGTCCCGACCGGGGTGGACCCCCGGAACACCTCATAGCCGGTGACGCCGACGTTGTCGGTCGACGGGGACCACGTCAGCGAGACGCTGGTGCCCCCGGCGGACGCGGTCAGGCCCGTCGGAGCGGTCGGCGCCGTGCAGTCCCCCGCGCAGCCGGTCGTCGTCGCGCTGACGGGAGCGGACGGGCCGGACACGTTGCCGGCGGCGTCGACGGCGCGCACCGTGTACTGCGACGTCTGCCCGGACGGGCGGCCGGTGTCGGTGAACGTCGTCCCGGTCACGGTGCCGACCTGGGTGCCGTCGCGGAGCACCTGGTAGCCGGTGACGCCCACGTTGTCCGTCGACGGCGACCAGGACAGTCCCACGCTCGACGAGGTCACGCCCGTGACCGCCAGCCCCGCCGGCACCGACGGCGCGACACAGTCACCGGTGCAGGTGCCGGACGTGGAGACGGCGCCGAGGTTCACCCACCCGTCGGTGCCCTGGTTGGCGTTGGCGAAGGACAGCGGCAGCGCGGGCCGCCACTGGTCGATGACCCAGTCGGTGAGGCGGCTGGCCGCGGGGCGGGCCCGCAGCACGGCAGGCGTGACCGTCTCCAGTGGGTTGCGGACCTTCAGCACCAGGCTGTACGACCCGGCGGGTACCCCGGCGGTGCTGAGCGTGGTGGAGAAGTTCACCGGCCGGCCGTAGTCGAGGTAGCCGGCGCCGGCGTTCCAGTCCGGGAACGCCCGGATCTTCAGCGGCTGCACCTGCCGCAGGTCCCAGCTCGTGTCCCAGGTCTTCACGATGGTGCCGGCGGCGTCGCGCAGCCCGATGACGGTCGTCCACGGGTAGTAGAACGGTGCGACGCCGGTGTTCTGCATCGTGACGCCGACCTTGAACGTGCCGGCCGCGGTGGCGTTGAAGTTGGCCTGCGGGATGTGCAGGTTGTAGCCCATCTTGCGGACGCCCGCGGCGACCTTCGGGTCGCTGGTGCTGTACCCGCCGGCGCCGGTCTGGTTGATCATCCAGGTGATGTGGGTGAGCTCGGTCGCGGCGAGGACGTCGTCGACCTGGTTCGACCCGTTGGGCCAGTCGGTGTAGAGGCTGCCCTGGATCTCGGGCCGGGCCTCGCCGCCGATCGACTGGGTGGTCCACCGGTTCTCGGTGCCGGTGTTGAGCTGCAGCTGCAGGAACGCGTCGTCCCAGCCGTTCATCGACATCGGCAGGGTCATGCCCTTGAGCTGCCCGCCGCGCCATTCCTTGTACGGCCACGAGTCGTCGTGGAAGCCGATGTTCGCGGTCTCCGTGCCGGCGAGGGGGTAGCGGACCTCCAGCTGGATGTTGCTGAACGCCGCGTCGTACGCGCCGATGATGGTGCGGATCGTCGCGTCGGTCGGCATCAGATCCGGGTAGCCGTCGGCGACGTCCCGGTCGTAGGGCCAGGTGTGCCACTCGCCCCACAGCCCGACGAGGCCGAGCGACATGAACCCGATGCGCGGGTCGGCGGTGCCGCCCGGCCCGGCCCGGTCGTAGCGCTGGGCGAACGCGTTGATGAAGCTGGTGAGCGCGGCGACGACGTCGGGGTCGTCGTAGTCGGGGCTGACGGTGCCCCAGAAGCCGTTGGTGCGCAGGGCCATCTTGCCGTTCAGGCACGGCGGGATGCCGTTGCCCGGGTGGGTGCCGCTGCCGCCGGGGTATTCGACGTAGAAGCGGAACGCGACCTGGCGGCCCCAGACGGCGGCCTCGTCGAGGGCCTTCTCGAACACGCTCCAGTCGAACACGGCGCAGCTGGCCGGGTCCTTCATGACCTCGTTGAGGGCGAAGTAGCTCCAGACGAGGCCGCCGGGGTACTTCGTGGACAGGTTGTCGCCGGGGAACAGGTAGGGGGCGAAGCCTTTCAACGGCTGCCCGAGCGGGGCGTCGGCGTAGGTGTACGTGTGGGTGGTGAGGCTGGTGTCGGCCCCGGGCCCGGCGGCGGGCCGGGGTGGTGGCCCGGCCGGGGCCGCGGTCGCGGCGGAGGCGGGCAGCAGGGACAGGACCAGGGTCGCCGCGGCGGCCAGGATACGCAGGGATCGCATGGGCGGTGCTCCCTTTCAGCGGTCAGAGGGTGCCGAGCGTGAGCCAGCCGGTGCTGGTGTTCTGGGCGGTGTTGGCGAACCGCAGCGGGATCCCGTTGCGGAGCGGGTTGTCCACCCGCATGACGACGGTGTGGCGGCCGGGGCGCAGGCCGCGGGTGTCGATGCGCGCGGACAGCGTCGTCGTGTCCTGACCCGGCTGGATGCCGGCCATGCTCCATCCGGTGTGCCAGCGCCGCTCGACGCGGCCGCGACTGTCCACAATGGCCAGCTCGGCCCGCCAGTCGGCGTAGAACGGTGCGACACCGCGGTTCTCGACGCGGACGGTGACGCGGTCGCGGGCCAGCGCCGCCCCGGTGACGGTCAGCTCGTAGCCGAGGGACCGCGCGCCGGCGAGGGCCCGCTGGTACTTGTCGCCGGTGAACCCGCCGCCGGTGAACGCCGCGTGGTTGATCAGCCACGAGGCATGGGTCTGCGCGACGGACTCGGCGTAGTTCTCGTACTGCGGGCAGGAGACGGGCTCGTCCCACAGGCAGGACTGGATCTCCGGGCGCAGCTCGCCGCCGACGGGCTGGGTGCGCCACTTGTCGGTGACGCCGTTGTCGATGAGGCGCTGCACGAAGTGCCACGACGTGGGCGGCAGCGTCTCGAACGCGAACGAGTCGTCGTGGTAGCCGACGTTCAGCGGCCTGTTCTCCGGGCTGGGGTAGCGGGCCAGCAGGAACGTCTTGTCGAAGGCCGCCTCGTACCGGCCGAGGATGCGGGTCAGCACGTCGGTGCCCGGCATCCAGTTCTCGGGCTGGGTCCATCCGTCGTAGGGCCAGGTGTGCCACTCGCCCCAGAAACCGATGAGGCCCAGGGTGATGTACCCGATGCGGGGGTCGCCGTCGTACCGGCGGCCGAGCGCGGTGATGAAGTTCTCCAGCGCCGTGACGAGCCGCGGGTCACTGTAGTCGGGCGCGACGCTGACGCCGTTGTTGCCGAAGTCCTGGTACGGGCGGGCGACGAGCCCGGCGTCGAGCAGGTACTGCGGGATGCCGGTCGGCTTGCCCGGGTAGTCGAGGTAGAACCGGAACACGGCCTGGTGGCCCCGGCCGGCGACGGCGTCGAGCTGCCGCTCGAAGGCGCCCCAGCGGAACTGCTCCGGTCCGGTCATGACGTCGCGCAACGGCAGGTAGAACCACTCCATGCTGTGCGGGAACGTCTCGTAGTCGCCGGCGAACGGCATGAACCCCTTGAGCGGGTTGTCGGCCGGCGCGGCCGCGTAGGTGAGGGACTTCCACTGCGGTGTGGCGGGATGGGCGGCGGCGGGCGTGCCGGCGCCAAGGGTGAGTGCTGTCAGCAGGGCGGCGGTGAGGCGGAGGGTTCGTCTCATCTGGGTCCTCGGCTCGGAAGAAGTCGGCTGACGAGGGCATGGTTCAGTGACACCTCGTCGGCCCGGGCGGAAGGCTTTACGCAGAGGTGTTGACTAACTTTAGAAGGACTACATCATTATTCGAGAAGCGGGCGGCTGGCAAGAGCCAACCTGGACGGGATCGGGACCGGCCGATGGAGCCGCCCCGGCACGGGGTCCGGGGGCGACGGCCCACCCGGGTCGAAGCCGCCGCACGGGGTGGGTGGAACGGCGGCTGCCCCAGGCACGTTTGCCGAGGTGGGGAGCAGTTTCACCAATCGCGCGACGGTTCAACCGCGCGGTGGTGAAGAAACAGACCCGCAACAGCCGCACTGGTCGCGACCCAGGTGCACGTTCGCCGACAGGCATGCCGCACGAAATCCATGACACTTCATCCGTGGCACACCCGTGCCCGGATCGATGACGGGGGACGACGTGGACACCTAGCACCTACGGGCAGGGCACGGTCATCACCGCCACCAACAACTACCCGGCCGATCTCGGCTCGGTGCTCACTGTGGACAGTCCGTCCGGGACCGGCGAGGTCCATCAGGGCGGCCAGTCCGGCAGCCTCGAGATCGACAACGGGGTCCAGCAGCGGTTCACCGCCGGCATCTGCACCCTCGACACGACCGGCAACTACCAGCCGTCCGGCGCGTTCACGCTCTACGGCAACAGCACCGACCTGTTCCAGCCCATCCTCAAGGCCGCGTTCTTCTTCGCGACCCGCCCGTACAGCAACGGCACCGTCATCCAGCAGGCGGTCACGCAGGGCATCTTCGTGGACTTCACCAACGCCCCGAACGGCAGCCGCGAGGTCACCTACAACATCGACGGCGGGTGGGAGTACTCCGGCAAACCGTGGGGACAGCTGATCGCCTCCCGGGAGATGCTCACCAGCCTCCTGATCATCCAGGACCCGGCTCTCGTCGCCCAGAACGCGGAGCGGGAGAAGGCCTTCGCCTCCTGACCCGTCGGACCCCATGAGGGCGTGCCGTGCCGCACCGCGACGGCGCGGCACGCCCTGCCCCTCCGGTCGACGCCCCGGCCGATCACCGCGCTCCGCCGGCCGTCGGCCGCCAGCCCCGAAGGAGCCAGCGCCGATGTCTGTCCAGACCGTGTTCCCAGACGACAACCGGGTCCGCTACGACCCGACCGACGTCAGCCCGGCCTGCTGGGTCGCCTACATCAGCAGCACGTTCCCCAGCGGAGCGGTGCTGCTGAGCACCGGCACGCTGGTCGCCCCCGACCAGGTCCTGACCTGCGCGCACGCCCTGCACTGCGACGACTACGGCGGAAGGGCCAGGTCGGTCGAGGTGACCCTCGCGCTCAACGGCGGCGTCACACCGTTCGGCCCGCCCGTGCGCGCCACCGGCTGGCAGGTGCCCGAGGAGTACCGGATCGCCGGTGCGCCGTACCCGCCGGGGCAGGTGCTCGACGCCACCCGGTACATCTACGACTTCGGGCTGATCACCCTGTCGGCGCCGCTGAACCCGGCCAGGGGCCTGTACCCCGAGATCACGGTCGCCGCCAACGAGCAGCTGCGCGGCGCCGAGGTGAACATCGCCGGATACCCCGGGGACAAGATACCCGGCACCATGTGGAACGGATCCGGCAAGCTGCCCACCGAGGTCGACCAGCACCTGCTCTTCTACCGGATCAGCACCTTCCCCGGCCAGAGCGGCGCCGCCATCCGCATGGCGAGCCCCCCGCCGAAGCCCACCTTCGGTGTCGTCGGCATCCACGTCGCCGGCTACGGCGACGAGGCCAACTTCGCGGTCCGGATCAATGCCGAGGTGTACGCGCAGATCATGGCGTGGATGCCCGCCGACGACACCGCCCGGCTCGCCCCCGCGGGCACGGCAAGGTAGGGGGACGCTCATGCAGATCGACCCTGTCTTCTTCAACGCCGGCCGCTGGGGCCTCGGCTACGACCCCGCCGTCGGCGAGTGGTCGGAAGAGCACGTGCAGCCGATGCTGGACATGATCGGCGGCGTGCTGCCGGACCGCGGACCGCTGCGGCCGGTGATGTACACCAACGCAAGCAGCGACGACCCCGCCAACCTGCCGTCCCACATCCGGGCGGAGTGCCCGGAGCTCCCCCGCCCGCTGTTCAGCACGCCCGTCGGCGCGCACAACGGCGACAGCCGCAACAACGGGGCGACGAAGGCGACGACGTTCTGCTGTGCGTTCGACAAGTGGCTGTCGGCGCTGCCGCAATGGCATCCCTACTTCGCCGTCATCGACTCCAACGAGTGTCATCACCTGTCGGTGCCGCTGTCGGCGTGGGCGTTGCGCCCGACGCCACCGGACCGGGCGAGGATCGTCGTGAACTTCGACGCCCACGCCGACATCCAGACCGGCGTCCCGGTCACCAGGCCGCTGCGCTGCGACAACTGGGGTCTCTACGTGCTGCGGCCGATCGGCGACGTGTACCCGCAGGCGGCGGCGGACATGTACGTCGGCATCGGCAACAACACCGGGTCGCCGACGCCGTGGGGGGACAGCTTCGCCTTCGCACGATGGGGCACCCTGACCAAGACGCCCCTCGGCCCGGGTGACATGGCCACACAGCTCGACGCGGTCATCACGCTGCTCGACCGGCAGCAGCAGTGGTCCGGGTACGACCTGTACATCTCCGTGGACCGCGACATCGAGTCGTCCAGCTTCACCGACTACGGCGACGGCAGGTACACCCCCAACGACGTGTGGGCCAGGGTCGCGGACTTCATCCGGGCCGCGCAGGCACGGGGGGTGCGCTGCGTCGGCTTCGACATCTGCGGGCTCCCCACCATCAACGGGCGCAGCAGGATCTCCGACGACTGGTCGGAGGAGCAGCGCATCGACCGCGCCCTGGAAGACATCGTGGCGTTCACCGAGGCGATCGACAGGCTGCCGGAGGCGGCACCCCCGCCGCTTCCTCAGGACCGGCTGGTGTCCAGCGGGTAGGCCCGCCGCACCCGCGGCCGGCCCTCGCACGGCCGGCCGCGGGTCAGGCCCCGGTGCGCGGCGACCCCGCCCGGGCCAGGTGGAGTGCGTTGCCGAAGCCGTCGTTGATCACGAGCGCGCGGCGGCGGACGCTGTGCGGGCCCGTCAGGCCGTGTCAGTGCGCTGTTGGTGCGCTGTCAGCGGCGGCGGCCATCGTTCTGGCGTCACAGCAGGAAGCGCACAAGGAGAGCACGATCATGGAACACGGCACGAGCGGATTCACCAAGGCGGGGCTGGGCCGGCTGCGCGACGTGCTGGCGCGGCACGTCGACTCCGGGAAGGTCCCCGGTCTCGTCGCCCTGGTGGCGCGGGGCGACGGGACGCACGTCGAGGCGCTGGGCACGATGCGCCACGACGGCGGCCCGCCGATGCGCCGGGACACGATCTTCCGGATGGCCTCGACGTCGAAGCCGGTCTCGGTGGCGGCGGCGATGGTGCTGCTCGACGAGTGCCGGCTGCGGCTGGACGACCCGGTGGAGCCGTGGCTGCCCGAGCTCGCCGACCGGCAGGTGCTCAAGCGGCTCGACGGCCCGCTGGACGACACCGTGCCGGCGCGCCGGCCGATCACCGTGCGGGACGTGCTGACCTCGACGTTCGGGCTCGGCATGGACCTGACCGCGCTGGGCACCCCGATCATGGGCGCGGTGTTCGAGCAGGGGCTCACGCCCGACCTGCCGACGCCGATGCCCGAGCCGGACGAGTGGATGCGCCGCCTCGGCACGCTGCCGCTGATGCACCAGCCCGGCGAGCGGTGGCAGTACCACATCAGCAGCGACCTGCTCGGTGTGCTCGTGGCCAGGGTGACCGGCCAGCCGTTCGAGACCGTCCTGCGGGAGCGCGTCTTCGAGCCGCTGGGCATGAAGGACACCGGTTTCCACGTCCCCGCCGGCGATCTCGACCGGCTGCCTCCGCTGTACGCCCCGGACCCGCAGACCGGCGAGTTCCACGTCTGGGACCCGGCCGACGGCGGGCGCCACAGCCGGCCCCCGGCGTTCCCAGGCGGCGGCGGGGGCCTCAACTCCACCGTCGACGACTACCACGCGTACTTCCGGATGCTGCTCGACCAGGGCATGCACCGCGGCGAGCGGATCCTGTCCCGGCCCGCCGTCGACCTGATGACCACGAACCGGCTCACCCCCACGCAGCAGGCCGCCCGGCACGCCATGGCCACCGACAACGTCCACCTGTCGTTCGGCCAGGGGCAGCACGGCGGCTGGGGCTTCGGGATGGCGGTGCGCACCCACCGCGGCGACTACGCGCCCGTCGGCCAGTTCGGCTGGGACGGCGGCAGCGGCACCTCGACCTACGCCGACCCGCGGCACCAGGTCGTCGGCATCCTGCTCACCCAGGTCGGCATGTCCGTGCCGGACGCGGCCCGCCTCATCCACGACTTCTGGACCACGACCTACCAGGCGATCGACGAATAGGCACCGAGGGCGGGGGCAACGTATTGACAGAAATCTGTTAGTCAGGTTACCTGTCCGTTGTCCCCGCCCGCCTGACGTCGTCTGGAGCCCGCCATGCGCAGACCGATCCTGGCGCTCGCGTCCGTCGCGCTGTCCCTGGTCGCGACCGCCGCCTACGCCCTCACCACCCAGTCCGCGGCGCTCGCCGCCGGACCCACCGCCGCCCAGCTGCTCGCCAAGACCTCCACCTGCAGCCAGGTCTCCAACGGCCGCTACGCGACCGACGACGGCGGCGCGGAGACCGTCGCGATCTGCAAGAACGGCTCGGCGTACTTCTGGACCGCCGACATGGACATCGACTGCGACGGCATCTCCACCGCCCACTGCAACGCCTCGACCGACCCCTGGTACCAGGCGCAGACCTCGTTCACCACGTCGACCGGCGCGTACTTCACCTCGGACGTGACCCGCTACTTCGTCGTGCCGCTGCCCAGCAGCCGCTTCACGTACTCCGCCAACGGCATCCGCGCCGGCAGCGTCGCCGCGGTCGTCTACAACGGCAAGGTCGCCTACGCCGTCTTCGCCGACGAGGGCCCCAGCAACATCATCGGCGAGGGCTCCTACGCCCTGGCGGTCGCGCTCGGCATCGACCCGAACCCCGCCAGCGGCGGCACCGCCGGCCCGGTCACGTTCATCGTCTTCCCCAGCAGCGTGCCGAGCCCCGTGGAGAGCAACACCGCCATCGACGCCACCGGCGCCGCGGCCGCCACCGCCTGGGTCGGGAGCACCACCCCGCCGCCCACCACCACGCCGCCTGGCTCCGTCGGCCCGATCCACGGCTACGGCGGCAAGTGCGTCGACGTCGCCGGCGCGAGCAGCGCCAACGGCACCGCGGTCCAGTTGTACGACTGCAACGGCACCGCCGCCCAGAGCTGGGCCCGACTGGCGGACGGCACCGTGCGCGCCCTCGGCAAGTGCATGGACGTGACCGCCGCCGGCACCGCCAACGGCACCAAGGTCCAGCTGTACGACTGCAACGGCACCGCGGCGCAGCGCTGGACCCGCACCGGGTCGACCCTGGTCAACGCCGGCTCCGGCAAGTGCCTCGACGCGGCCGGTCCCAGCTCCGCCAACGGCACCCGCCTGCAGATCTGGACCTGCACCGGCGCGGCCAACCAGGTCTGGACCTACTGAACCCGCACCGTCACACGGCCGGAGGGCGCCGCACCGCCGGCCGTGTGATGATGCGGCGGTGCAGCCACCGCCACCGCCACGACCGTCCAGGGTCTTCCGGGCCAACGACATCGCCACCGGCCGCGCCGTCCTGGACGGCTACCCCTTCCGGTACATCGTCATCGGCCCCTCCATGTCGTTCTCGACCGCGATCGGCGCCGCCGTCAACCCCAGCGCCGGCCAGAACGCCCTGCTCGACGAGGTCCTGACCGCCGTGGAGTACCTGGAGACCCGTGGCTGGGAGCTCGTCAGCATGGACCAGGGCTTCGTCGCCTGCCTCCGCCGCGTCGCCCGCTGAGCCCCGGCCCGCGGCTCAGGTGCGGGCGGGCAGGTCGAGCTGGGGCCGGGACTGCCACAGCGCCCAGTCGGAGCTGATCGCGCCGGCCGCCCGCTGCAGGTGCGGCAGGTGCCGGTCCAGCAGCGTCTTGGTGGTGGTCTCCGCGGAGTTGACCGTCACGTTCATCGCCGCGCGGACCTCGCCGCGGCCGTCGCGGATCGGCACGGCGACGGAACGGATGCCGGGGGCGAGCTCGTTGTCGGCCACGGCGAAGCCGCGCGCGTTGACCTCGCGCAGCATGGTGTCGAGGGTGGCGCGGCTGTGCCGCACCCACGGCTCGATGCCCGACCGGCTGGGCGTGGCGAGGACCTCGTCGAGCCGCGCCGGGGGCAGCGCGGCGAGCAGGACCTTGCCCTGCGAGGTGACGGCCGCGGGGAAGCGGGTGCCGATCTGCACCCGCAGGGCGATGATCTTCGGTACGGCGACCCGGGCCAGATAGACGATGTCGGAGCCGTCCAACTGGGTGATCGAGGAGGACTCGCCGGTGGCGGCCACGAGCCGCTCCATGTGCGGGCGGGCCATGTCCCACAGCGAGAGCGCACCCACATACGCCATGCCGAGCTCCAGGACCCGCGGGGTCAGCTCGTGGCCGCCGGCCGTGGCCCGCACGTAGCCGAGCTCCTCCAGGGTCAGCAGGATGCGGCGGGCGGTGGGGCGGGCCAGACCGGTGGCGGCGGCGACCTCGGCGAGCGTCATCCTGGGGTGGTCGGCGTGAAACGCGCGGATCACGTCCAGCCCGCGGGCCAGGGCCTCGATGAAGTCCGGTCCTTCTCCGCGCTGTGCCATCGCCGCCTCAAGGTGTTGTGATTGATACGCAGAGCGAGACTAACCCGAGCCCGCACCGGTCACGGGACGACCACCAGGCGCCGGGGCGCCTGCCCGGCCGCCTGGGCGGCCCACGCGGGGCCGATCTCGGCGAGGGGAACCGCGTCGTGCTCGACGACGAGCCGGCCGGCGGCCGCGTGGTCCGCGAGGTACCGCATCGTGGCGGCCTTCTCCGCTGCGCTCAGCTCCGTGTTGGTGTAGCCGAGGATCCGCAGCGACCCGCTGCGCAGCGTCGCGGAGTCCAGCGGCGCCACCTCGCCCGCGGCGCTGCCGAGGTTGACCAGGCGACCGCCGCGGCGCAGGGTGCGCAGCGCGGCCGCGGCCGGGGTCCCGAACAGCGGGTCGAGCACGAGGTCGACCGGGCCGTCGGTCACGTCCTGGAGGCGGCGGGCGAGGGTCGCCACGTCGTCGGCGTCGCGGATGGCGACCACTGCGTCGGCGCCGAGGCGGTGCGCGCGGTCCCGGGCGGCCGCGGACCGGCAGGCGGCGATGACCCGCCGCGCGCCCGCGAGCCGGGCGAGCTGGATCGCGACCTGCCCGACGACCCCGCCGCCGCCCAGGACGAGGACCTGCTCGCCGGGGTGCAGCGCGCCCCGCCACGTGAGGGCCTGCCAGGCGGCGACCGCCGACAGCCCGAGCGCGGCGATGAGCCGGTGGTCGGCGCCCGCGGGCAGCGGCACCACGTCGGCCGACGGCACCGCGACGACCGAGGCCATGCTGCCGTCGCCGGGGCGCATGCCCGCGTCGGTCGGGAACCACACGGCGGTGCCGTCGTCGAGGGTGCCGACGCCCTGCACCCCCGGCACGTACGGCACGGCGGGCGCGCCGAAGTACGAGGTGCCGGAGGCGCACAGCACGTCGAGGGGCGTGATGGGCGCCGCGGTCACCGTGACGGTCACGAGGCCGGCCGAAGGCACCGGAAGCGGTCGCTCGACGACGAGCGGCGGCGAACCGCAGCGGACGATGGTGGCGGCGCGCATCAGGTGGCGATGTCCGGGTAGGGCAGGTCGAAGTGGGCGAGCCGGGCCGCGTACTGCTTCTGGAAGGCGAGCGGCTCGTCGTGGTCACGTTCGAACATCGCGATGAACAGCGTCAGCGTCAGGAACGGGTGGGCGCCGAGGGAGAACAGTGCCACGTAGTCGTGCCCGGTCAGCGCGGCCCGCTCCTCGTCGGTGAGCCGCTGCCAGGTGCTCGCCTCGCCGGTGTGGCCGTTGAGCAGCGCGTTGGCGACGTTCGCCTCCCACCAGGCAACCGTCCCCTGTGCATCGTCGCGGTAGCGCTCGACCAGGGAAGGATCTCTGTCCACTGTGTACAGGAACTTGTTCAGGAGGTATTTCGTCATGACAAAGCTCCTTCCGGGTACCAGGTGAAGTAGGCCTCCATCGTGTGGAAGAGGTCGTAGGTGTCGACGTAGTCGGCCTTCGCGCCGTCGCCGGCGACGCCCATCATGAGCATGAAATCCATGAACCCGTGGGTGGCATTGCCCGGCGCATGCAGGCTGTCGAGGGTCACCTCCGACAGGCAGCCGTCGAGGTCGCCGTTGGCGATCCACTCCACGGCCCGCCGGTCGAACTCGGGGTCGGGGCCGTGTGGGCCGAACTGCCTGGGCCCGCCGAGCTCGAGGGAGAGGTGCCCGGTGCCGATGACGGCGACCCGCAGGTCGCTGGGCCACGACTCGACGAGCTCCCGGATGGTCCGGCCGAGCTGCACGAACCGCTGGGGGCGCGGCAGCGGCGGGGCGAAGATGTTGGTGTAGATCGGCACGATGGGCAGGTCCGCCTCGGGCCGCAGGGTGATGATCGGGCACGTGATGCTGTGGTCGATCCGCAGCTCGTTGCTGAAGGCCAGGTCGAAGCCGGCGTCGAGGCCCTCGCGCAGCACGTGCGCCGAGAGGTCCTCATGGCCGCGCAGCGTCATCCGCGGCAGGCCGAACTCGCGCTCCTCGTTGTACCAGTTGGCGTCGTAGAACGGTGCCTTGCCGACGAGGAACTGCGGCATGTTGTCCAGCCACAGCTGGTGGAAGTGGTCGGAGCCGACCATGACGAGGACGTCGGGCCGGGCACGGGTCAGGGTCTCGCGGAACGCGGTGACCTTGCGGACCCACTCGTCGGCGAACGGCGGGCGGTCCTCGCCGGTGGAGGTGCTGGCCTTGTAGTAGAACGGATGATGGGTCGAGGCGATGACCGCGACTACCTGGGCCATTGCGCCGGTCCTTTCATTCGGGGGTGACGTAGCGGGCGTTGCGGTCGACGGTGCGGTAGATCGACAGGCCCAGGCCCGTGCGCTGCTCCTCGGCGAGGTGCCCGAGCAGCCCGGCGGCCCGCGCGAGGAGCGCGAAGCCGCGTAGCAGCGTCACCGGCAGGCCGAGGTCGGCGAGGGCCGCGCCGCAGACCCCGGCGCCGTTGAGCGGCAGGGTGCGGCCGAGGACCGCCGGGTGCGCCCGGCCGATGGCCTCGAACAGGCGCAGGTGCGGACCCCGTACACCCTCCTCGGCGGCGATCCGGATCAACACCGGCGTGCGCGGGTCCTGGACCTTGTGCACGGGATGGCCGAGGCCGGGCACGAGCTTCCCGGCGGCGCGCTGGGCGGCGATCGCGCCGGCGGCGACAGCGTCCCAGCCGGCGTCGTCGCCGGGATGCGTGTCCAGCCCGGACAGGACGGCGTGGAGGAACACGCCGCAGTCCTCGGTGACGCCGAGGAAGCGGGAGCCGCCGCCGAGCAGCCCCGCGGCGAGGGCGCCCTGCAGCGCCTCGGGTGCGCTGGCGTAGGTGACCCGCGCGGCGATGGCGGTGGGCGTGAACCCGTGGTCGGCGAGCGCGACGAGCACCGCCTCGAACACCCTGGTCTCGCCGGGTCCGGGCCGGCGCCCGGCGACGAGCCAGAACGCGAGCTCCCCGAAGCCGACCTTGCCCATCAGGTCCGCGGCCAGGTCCTGGCCGAGCAGCGTGATGCGGTCGGCGGAAGAGGTGCCGATACCGGTCGGGAAGCTCAGTTCTTCAGCCATTGCCGGATCTCCTCGCCGTGTTCGTCCAGGCCGGGCGGCGGCAGCTCGTAGCGCGGCGGGGTCGCCGACAGCGTGATCGGGTTGCGGATGCCGGGCACGGCGCCGGCCTCGACGACGGGGTCCAGGCCGAGCGACGCGGCGAGGGCGACACCGCCGTCGACGGTGTTGATCGGTGCGCACGGCACACCGGCGGCCATCAGCTCGTCGAACCACTCCTGTTTGCCCTTGGCGCGCAGCCGCTCCACGAGCAGCGGGCGCAGCGCCTCGCGGTGCGCGGTGCGGTCCTGGTTGCGCTGGAAGCGGGGGTCGTGCAGGAGTTCTTCGCAGCCGAGCACCGCGCACAGCTTGCGGAACTGCCCGTCGTTGCCGGCGATGACGATGAGGTCACCGTCGGCGGTGGGCAGCGGCTCGTAGGGGAACAGGCTCGGATGCGCGTTGCCCATCCGGAACGGCACGGTGCCGCCGGCGACGTAGCCGCTGCTGTGGTTGACGAGACCGGACAACGCCGACGACAGCAGATTGACCTCGACGTGCTGGCCGGCGCCGGACGCGGTGCGGTGGTGCAGCGCGGCGAGGATGCCGATGCCCGCGTGCATGCCGGCCATCACGTCGAAGACGGAGATCCCGGCGCGGAACGGCGGGCCGTCCGGGTCGCCGGTGAGGCTCATCAACCCGGAGACGGCCTGCACCATCAGGTCGTACCCCGGCATGGCCGCACCGGCGCCGGAGCCGAAGCCGCTGATCGAGGCGTAGACGACGGCGGGGTTGACGGCCGCGACCGAGGTGTAGTCGAGGCCGAAGCGGCGCAGCCCGCCGGGCTTGAAGTTCTCGATCAGGACGTCGGCGCGGGCGGCGAGGGCCCGCGCGGTGGCGAGGTCGTCGTCGTCGCGCAGGTCCAGGGCGATGGAGCGCTTGTTGCGGTTGATGCCCAGGTAGTAGGTGGCGACGCCGTCGCGGGTCGGCGGCATCCACGTGCGGGTGTCATCGCCGCCCGGCCCCTCCACCTTGATCACGTCCGCGCCGAGGTCGGCGAGAAGCATCGTGGCGTAGGGCCCGGCGAGGATCCGCGAGAAGTCGGCGACCAGCAGCCCGGCGAGTGGTCCGCAATTCCGTTCCGGTGCCGCCATCAGCTCCCTCTCGTCCGTCAAGCGGACAATCGTCCGTCAAATCAGTCTCGTCCCGGCTTCTTCTGGTGTCAACCAGGCTCCTGCCGGCGTTTGCGGCGTCGGTACGACTGCCGCTGCGGCAATCCGGACGCCTTGACAGCACCCGTGACGCGGCACACACTTTCGCCGACCGCTATACGGACTCTTGTCCGGAGGGAGTTGACAGCGATGGACGCAGTGCTGTTCCGCAACGGTCTGGTGCTGACGATGGACGACGCACACACGGTCCTGCCCGGCGCCGACGTCCTGGCCGTCGGCGGACGCATCGCCGAGGTCGGCGTCGGCCTCACCGCACCGCCGGGCGCCACCGAGATCGACGCCACCGGCGGCATCGTCATGCCCGGCATGATCGACACCCACCGGCACCTGTGGCAGACCGCGATGCGCGGCTACGGCGCCGACTGGACCCTCACCCAGTACTTCGTCTGGTACTACCTGGAGTCAGGCCGCCATTTCCGCCCCGAGGACATCTACGCCGGCAACGTCCTGGGCGCGCTGGAGGCGCTCGACGCCGGCGTCACCACCACCGTCGACTGGTCGCACGGCCTGCAGACCCCGCAGCACGCCGACGCCGCCGCCGACGCCCTCGAGTCGGTCCCGGGACGGTTCGTGCTCGCCTACGGCAACATCCAGCAGGGCCCGTGGGAGTGGGCGACCAGCCCCGGCTTCCGCGACTTCGTGGAGCGGCGCATGCGCGGCAGGCTCGGCTTCCAGATGGCGTTCGACGTGACCGGTGACCCGGCGTTTCCGGAGCGGGCCGCGTTCGAGGTCGCCCGCGAGCTCGACGTGCCGGTCACCACGCACGCCGGCGTGTGGGGCGCCACCAACGACGACGGCATCCGGCTCATGCACGAGCACGGGTTCATGACCCCGTCGACGATCTACGTGCACGCCGCGACGCTGTCCGGCGACTCCTACCAGCGCATCGCCGCGACCGGCGGCTCGGTGTCGGTGTCGACCGAGAGCGAGCAGAGCGCCGGGCAGGGCTACCCGCCCACCTGGCAGCTGCGCGACCACGGCATCCCGGTGTCGCTGTCGATGGACACCAGCGTCTGGTGGAGCGGTGACCTCTTCTCCGCCATGCGCGCCACCCTCGGCGCCGACCGCTCCCGGGAGCACCTGCAGGCGCACGGCCGCGCCGAGACCGTCACCCACGTGCACCTGCGCGCCGAGCAGGTCGTCGACTGGGCGACCCGCGGCGGCAGCAGGGCCCTCGGCCTCGACGGCGTCGTCGGCAGCCTCCAGCCCGGCCGGGCCGCGGACGTGGTGCTGCTGCGCAACGACGACTCCCCCGTGATGTTCCCGATCCTCAACCCGTACGGCCACGTCGCCTTCCAGGCGCAGCGCGGGGACGTGCACACCGTGCTGGTCGACGGCCGGATCGTCAAGCGCGACCACAAGCTCGTCGGCGTCGACCTCGGCAAGGCCCGCGCCGACGTCGAGCGGACCGTCGAGCACCTCATCGCCACCATGGGCCCCGACGCCTGGCGAAAAGGCATGAACCCGGACATCCCGGCGACGAAGATCCTCGACAACCCCTACACGTACACCGAATGGACGAACACCTGACGTGCCATCCGTCCGGTCGGCCGCGGTGGCACGTTCCGGGGATTCGAGCGATCTACGGCGTGCCTAACGTTCTTTCCGGCAGCACACCACGACTTCCCTGAGGCGGGCGACAATGAGCGAGTACGACGACGGCACCCAGCTCGACCCCGGCTACACCGGCGACGAGCAGCCCGACACGTACGGCGGCGACGGCGGCACCGACTACGGCCAGTACCAGACCGGCCAGGACCACCAGTCGCTGGACCAGCTGCACCAGGTCGACGCCAGCGAGAGCAGCTACGACAACCAGTTCAACGTGTACGAGCAGGACCACGCGGCCGCCGAGTCGACCTCGTTCGACCAGGGCCACCAGGTGTCCTACACCGACCCGAGCGGCGCGCGGTACGAGGAGTCGGACTTCACCTCGTACGACCACACCTCCGCCGAGCAGGACCACGTCTTCGCCGCCGAGGGCAGCGAGTCCTCGCACCAGGCCGAGCTCTCCACGCTGGACTCCCTGCGCGAGCAGCTCGACTCCGCGTTCACCTCGCTCACCGAGGGCCACATCGGCGGCGGCGGCGGCAACCCCGAGACCGGCAGTGCCGGCCTGGGCGTCGCGTCCAACTGACCGTTCCACGACAGGCCGCCCCGCGCTTCCGGGGCGGCCTGTCGTCGTTTCAGTGCACCTCGGCGGGGTCCAGGTTGGAGACCTCGGTGTCGAGCATGTGCTGGACGTGCTGGAGGGCGCGGGAGGTGTACGTGCCGGACTCGCGCGCGTCCAGCAGCGCGGCGTGCGCCGACTCGAGCAGCAGCCGGTGCAGCTCACGGCGCTGGTGCGCGAGGTCGCTCTCCTCGGGATCCTGCGGCCGGGTGAGGGCCTGCCCGATCGCGGCGTTCTCCCGGCGGGCCGCCTCGAGCGCCTCCTCGTCGAACAGCGCCCCGCTGGCCTGCCGCAGGTCGGGGTTGTCCAGGACGTCCTCGCCCTCGGCGGTGATCTCGCCGATCAGCCGGGCCAGCTCGCGCCGGTCGGCCTCGGCGTCCGTGCCGGCGATGCGCAGCCGCTTGATGAGCACCGGCAGCGTCGCGCCCTGCCCGAGCAGTGTCACGATCGCGACGGTGAACGCGATGAGGATCAGCTGCGAGCGGTGCGGGACGCTCTGCGGCAGCGACTGGGCCGCGGCGAGCGTGACGACGCCCCGCATCCCGGCCCAGGCGAGCGCCGCGCCGCCCCGCCAGCCGAGGCCCTCCGTGGTCAGATAGGCGTCGTCGGCCTGCCGGCGGCGCACCAGCGACGCGACCCACCCGGCCCGCCGCGCCGACTTCGGCGACTCGTGCTGCCGCTCCGTCAGCTTCGCCAGGATGCCCTGCAGGCGGTCCTTGCGGGCGCGGGCGCGGCGCTGGTCGTGGCGCAGCATCGCGGTCAGCGGCGCGACGAACATGACCCGCAGCAGCACCAGCAGGGCGGTCACGGCCAGGCCGATGCCGACGGTCACGGCGACGTCGTCCTCGCCGTGGTGCACGTCACCGACGACGGTGACGATCTGGTACCCCATGAGCAGGAACACGCCGTTGTCGAGCAGCAGCTGGATGGTGCGCCAGTTGGTGCGCTCGCTGATGCGGTCCTGCGCGGTGAAGTGCCGCGCGCTCTGATGCCCGGTCACCAGCCCGGCGACGACGACGGCGAGGACGCCGGACGCGTGGATCTCCTCCGCGGGCACGAACGCGAGGAACGGCACGATGAACGAGATCGCCGTGGTCAGCACCGGCTCGGCGAGCTTCGCCCGGATCCACACGGTGAGCAGGCCCGCGACGAGCCCGATGACCAGCCCGCCGGCGACGGCGAACGCGAAGTCGCCGAGCACGTCCCACGCCGACACGACGCCGGCCGTCGCGGCGACCGCGGACCGCAGCAGGACCAGGGCGGTCGCGTCGTTGATGAGCCCCTCGCCCTCCAGCACGATGACGAGCCGCGGCGGCAGGCCCAGCCGCTTGCCGATCGAGATCGCCGCGACCGCGTCGGGCGGGCTCACGACCGCGCCGAGCGCGATCGCGGCGGCCAGGCTGAGGTCCGGGATGAGCGCGTGCAGCAGGAGCCCGACGGCGAGCGCGGAGATGACGACGAGCAGCACCGACAGCCCGCCGATCGCCTTCACGTTGCGCCGGAAGTCGGTGGCGTGCACGGTGACCGCCGCCGAGTAGAGGATCGGCGGCAGGACCACGGTCAGGATCAGGTGCGGGTCGACGTTGACGTTCGGGACGAACGGGATGTAACTGACCCCGATGCCGACGACGACGAGCGCGATGGGCACGGCCACACCGACGCGTGGCGCCACTTTCGCGACCGAGACGATGGCGAGAACCGCCGCTATGGCGAGAAGCCCGTGCTGGAGGTGCATGCCACAGTCTGTCATGGGCCCTGCTGGCATCATGGGTGCCATGACCACCTGGCAGGACGTCGAGCGGGCCGAGCCGGAGTTCGCCGGCCGCGTGCGGGCCCTCTTCGACACGCACAAACACAAGACGATCGCCACGCTCCGCGCCGACGGCTCCCCCAGGATCTCCGGCATCGAGGCGCAGTTCGCCGACGGCGACCTGGTCTTCGGCTCCATGCCCGGCGCGCGCAAGGGCGCCGACCTCCGCCGCGACCCGCGCTTCGCCCTGCACAGCGCCACCGTCGACCCCGTCGACGGCGCCGAGGCCGACTGGCCCGGCGAGGCGAAGATCACCGGCCGCGCCACCGCCACCGAGGGCGAGAAGGGCAGCGACCGCTTCGTCGCCGACATCACCGAGGTCGTCCACACCCACCTCGACCCGAAGGCCACCCTGCTCGTCGTCGAGTGGTGGACCCCGGCCCACGGCCTGCGCCGGGTCGAGCGCGAGTAGCCGGCCGGGGCGGCACCCGGGGTTCACGACCCGGGGCTACCATGGCGGTCCTTCGGGGGCGTGGTCCGGACACACCTGCAGAGAGGGAACTGTCATGAGCGAATCTGTCGAGACCCGGGGCGACCAGCGCGACGAGCTGCTCGCCGTCGACACGAACCAGGACGGGGTCGCGGACGTGCTCGCCATCGACACCGACGGCAACGGCAAGGCCGACCTGTTCCAGCTCGACAGCGACGGGGACGGGCAGGTCAACGTCACCATGGTCGACCTCGACGAGGACGGCGTGATGGACGTGAAGGTCGACGGCGACGGCGGGCACCCCCTCGCCGGCTGACCGCGGACTGTCCGAGCCGTGTGCCGGGGCGCGCGAACGCCCCGGCACCCGTGGGTCAGGACGAGCAGGTGTTGAGCATCGTCTGCAGCGCCGACTTCTCCGACGACTGGAGCTTCAGCGCCCAGTAGTACTTCACGGCGATCCACATCTTCGCGTACGTGCAGCGGTACGACGACAGCGACGGCTGCCACGTCGACGGGTCCTTGTCGCCCTTGGACTGGTTCACGTTGTCGGTGACGGCGATCAGCTGCGGGCGGGTGAGGTCGTTGGCGAAGCTCTGCCGCTTCGCGGTCGTCCAGGAGCTCGCGCCGGAGCGCCACGCCTCGGCCAGGGGCACCACGTGGTCGATGTCGACGTCGGATGCGGCGGTCCAGGTCGCGCCGTCGTACGGGGAGTACCAGCGGCCCGAGGTCGCCGCGCACGAGCTGCTGGTGACGACGGACGTGCCGTCGCGCTTGAGGACGGTCTCGCGGGTGTCGCACGCACCGCTGATGGTGATCCAGTGCGGGAACAGGTCGCGGGAGTAGCCGCTGCTGGAGCCCTCGGTGGCGACGGTCAGCGCGGTGAGCCAGCTCTGTGCGGTCGCCTTGGACGGGATCCCTGACGGGGCCGCGTGCGACGGGGCGCCCAGGACGAGGGCGGCGAGCACCCCGGCCAGCAGCGCGGCGATCAAACGGGACGGTCGGGTCATTCCAGCTCCGATCAGACGGTAAGGCGGCGTGGCTTCGCCGCCGCCAATATCGACGATCACCAGTGTCTGGTGCGACCGCCGCCGCGTGAACATCCCGTGGCCGTCCTACGACGGGACAGATGGTCGTTTGCCCCTGAACGACCGCGGCGGTTTCAGCGCCGTTTCAGCGCCGGGCGGCACGGTTCCCGGTGCGCGCCGCCAACCCGGGCGGCGCCACGACCGACAGGAACCGATCATGTTCACGTTTGCCCGCCGCATGCTGCTCGCTCTGGTCCTCGGCGCCGGCCTGGCCGCCGCGCCGGTCGCCGCCGCCCACGCCGACACCGCTCCGGTCTGGAGCTCCTGGGACGTGGCACACAGCGGCCAGTGCATGGATGTGCCCGACTGGGGGACAGCCAACAAGCTGCAGCTGCAGCAGTCGCCGTGCAACGGCTCCACCGCCCAGCTGTTCGACCTGGAGCCGGTCGGCACCGAGGGCTTCTACCTGATCCGCAACTACAACAGCGGCAAGTGCCTCGACGTCCGCGACCGCAGCAGGTCCAACAACGCGGCGGTCCAGCAGTACACCTGCCACGGCGACCTGAACCAGCAGTGGTTCAAGATCGACATCCTGACCGTGCCCGGCTACTTCCACTTCGTCAACCACAACAGCTGGAAGTGCCTGACGGTCAAGGACGGCAGCATCCTCGCCCTGGCCAAGCTCGTCCAGTACGACTGCAACCCCGGCAACGTCACCACCCACCAGGCCTGGCGCTGACCCCCGAACCGCACCGACGGCGCGCCGGCCCTCCCCCGAGGGCCGGCGCCCGCGCATCCGCGCCCGGGAGCGACCAAGGACACGGCAAGGCCGCCGGCCCGGTGGGACGGCGGCCGCGCCGAGGTGGGAGGGGGTCACATGCCGTCGCCGGACCAGGCGCCTCTGGAGCGGGAGCGGACGGGAAGCGTGGAGATGACCGGGGCCTCGTGGGTGTGGTAGTTCTCGGCGTTGCCGCCCCACTTGATCCATTCGTCCGTGGTGTACCAGTTGATCAGCTCGCCGTCGGAGCGGATGATCCAGTCGATCTCGGTCTCGGCGATGAAGTGGCCGTGCTTCACGCCTGCGGGGCGGAAGCAGTAGGTGCCTTCGTCGATGTCGCCGAAGTTGTAGGCCATCTTGCCGCTGAGCGTGTAGAACTCCTCGTAGCACGGGTGGTGGGCGAGGCGGTGGTCGCTCCAGCCCTTCGGCGCGCGGATCAGCCGGGTGTAGAAGCCGGTCACCGGGTCGCGGTGCAGCAGCTTGATGTAGAGCGGCGTGAGCGGGCCGACGGTCGGCGCCGCCACCCAGTCCATCGCGTTGGAGTCGATGATCGACGGCGCGCCGTCGGACCGGCGCGGGCCGTCGGGGTCGAAGCCGGCGTCGCCGTACTCGCGCCAGTGCAGCACGTGGCTGCCCTCGCGGATCTTGATCCAGTCCATCGGCACGCCCTTGGGCACCTGGAGGTAGCCGCCCGGTCCGACCTCGGTCCCGCCGTACACCAGCGAACCCGACACGACGTAGAACTCGGTGTCGGCGTGCGGCACGCCCGGTCCCCGTCCCCAGTCGGCCGGGAACTGCAGGGACAGCGACGACGAGCCGTCCTCCTCGTCGGTGGACAGCCGGCGCTCGACTGCCTTGCCCTCCCCGAACGGCAGCTCGGCCGCGTGCCAGATGTAGTCGTCCTCGTGGATCAGCTCGACATGTGCCCTCAACCCGCGCTCCTCAGCTCTCGTTTCAGCACTTTGCCAGCCGCGTTGCGGGGCAGCGCCGCGATCGGCCGGATCTCCTTCGGCACCTTGTGTCCGGCGAGCCGGCCCCGCAGGTGCTCGCGCAGCGCGTCGGGCCGCAGCTCGGTCCCGGGCCGCACCACGACGTATGCGACGACCCGCTCGCCCCACCGGTCGTCGGGCTCGCCGACGACGGCGGCCTCCACGACCGACGGGTGCGCGGCCAGGGCCTCCTCGACGTCGCGCGGGTAGACGTTCACCCCACCGGTGATGATCAGGTCCTTCTTGCGGTCGACGATGGTGACGTACCCCTCGTCGTCGACGACCACGACGTCCCCGCTGGTCAGGAAGCCGTCCGCGGTGGTGCACTCCGCGGTCGCCGCCGGGTTGTCGAGGTAGCCGTTCATGAGGAACGGCGACCGGCTGAACAGCTCCCCCGCAGTGCCGCGGGGCACCGGCACGCCGTCGTCGTCGACGACCCGGATCTCGGTCATGAACCACGGGTGCCCGACGGAGCCGGCCTTGCGCCGCGCGTCGGCGGGGCGCAGGTTGGTGATGACGCCGGCCTCGGTGGAGCCGTAGAGCTCGTGCACGCCGACGCCGGGGAACGCGGACAGGACCCACTCCTTGAGCGCGACGGGCAGCGCGGCGGCGTTGAAGTACAGCGTGTCGAGGCTGCGCAGGTCGTGCCCGGCCAGGCCGAGCTCGCGCAGCCCGACGGCGTGCGTCGGCACCAGGAACACCGACTGCAGCCGGTCGCGCTCCACCATCGCCAGCAGCGCGCCTGGGTCCCACGCGCGCAGCATCGACACCGTCCCGCCGGTGAAGACCGACGCGTAGGCGAACGCGAACCCGGCGCCGTGATACATCGGCGCGACCGCGACGGTGCGCCGGCCCGGCCCGAGACCCCATTCGAGGGCGGTGCAGTAGAAGGTCAGGCAGCGCGAGCGGTGACTGATGAGCACGCCCTTCGGCGCGCCGGTGGTCCCGGAGGTGTACGCGATGCAGAACGGGTCCTGTTCGCCCACCGGGACCCACGGGTCGGTCCCCGCGGCGCCGGCGAGCACGGCCTCGTAGTACGGGCCGAGCGGCAGCGTGAAGCCGACGTCCACCGCGCGGTCCTCGAGCGCGGGGTCCAGGATCAGCGCCCGCGCGCCGGAGTGCCCGGCGATGTAGGCGGTGTCGGCGGCGGTCTGCCGCGGGTTCAGCGGCACCATCGGCAGGCCGGCCTTCGCCAGCCCGGCGGCGATCTCGCAGTATTCGAGGCGGTTGCCGGACAGCACCGCGACGGGGTCACCCGGTCGCAGGCCGACGGCCAGCAGCGCGTTGGCGAGGCGGCTCGCGCGGTCGTCGAGGGCGGCGTAGGTGAGCGTGCGGTCGCCGTCGATCACCGCGACGGTGCCCGGGGTCGCGCGGGCGAACTCCCGCACGCCGTTGGCGATGTTCAGCTGAGCGCCAGTCACGGCGTAATGGAAACACCGTTTCCATTCTCAATCAAGGGTCCGGCCGAGCATGGCCGGCACCTGGATGCCGAGCCGCGACCCGATCCAGGTCCCGGTGGCGGCGAGCGCGGGCAGGTCCAGCCCGGTCCCGACGCCCATGCCGTGCAGCAGGTACGTGAGGTCCTCGGTGGCGATGTTGCCGGTCGCCCGCGGCGCGAACGGGCAGCCGCCGATCCCGCCGATGCTGGCGTCCAGCGTCGTGATGCCGGCCTCCAGGGCGGCGACGGCGTTGGCGTAGCCGGTGTTGCGGGTGTTGTGGAAGTGCGCCCGCAACGGCACGCCGAGCGCCCCCAGCTCCGCCGCGAGGGTCCGCACCTGGGTGGGCACGCCGACGCCGATCGTGTCGGCGATCGCGATCTCGCGCGGGCCGCTCTGGAGCGCCGAGGCCGCGATCCCGAGCACGCGGTCCACCGGC
Source organism: Dactylosporangium sp. CA-152071 (assembly GCF_050936335.1). Taxonomy (NCBI): domain Bacteria; kingdom Bacillati; phylum Actinomycetota; class Actinomycetes; order Micromonosporales; family Micromonosporaceae; genus Dactylosporangium; species Dactylosporangium sp. CA-152071. Next base: position 2,723,237 of record NZ_JBNJMZ010000002.1, read on the forward strand.
ACGGCACCGGTGAAGGGGCAGCCGAACGCGGCCGCGATGGTCAGCGAGGCGGGGATCCCCGCGGCGGCGACCTCGTGCCACACGTCGAGGGCCTCCGCCGTGGTGGTGCCCTGGTTGCGGCGGGAGAACTCGTCGGAGGCGACCACCACCATGTTGACCTCGTCCACCCCGGCGGCCAGGGCCCGGTCCAACCCGCGCCGGTTGAGCACGAGGCCGATGTACGTGACGCCGGGCCGCCGCGGCACCGCCGCCATCACCGCCTCGGCGTCGGCCATCTGCGGCACGCGGCCGGGGTGCACGAACGCGACCGCCTCCAACCGGCGGATTCCGGCGTCGAGGGCGCGCGTGATGTAGTCGACCTTCACCTCGGTGGGCAGCAGGACCTTCTCGTTCTGCAGGCCGTCGCGCGGACCCACCTCGACGATCTCCACCATTGCCGACGCACTCCCGGTTCCTCTAGCGAAACAACGTTTCCCAACCGTACACTGCCGAACCATGGGTGGTCCGCTGTCTGATATCCGTGTCCTGGAGACCGGGACGCTGCTCGCAGGTCCGTTCGCCGGGCAGCTCCTCGGCGACTTCGGTGCCGAGGTCATCAAGCTCGAAGACCCCGGCAAGGGCGACCCGATGCGCGAGTGGGGCCGGGAGAAGCCGCACGGGCAGTCGCTGTGGTGGCCGGTCGTGGCCCGCAACAAGAAGTCCGTGACCTGCAACCTGCGCACCGCCGGTGGGCAGGACCTGGTCCGGCGGCTGGTCGCGTCGTCGGACGTGCTGGTCGAGAACTTCCGGCCCGGCACCCTGGAGCGCTGGGGCCTCGGCTACGCCGAGCTGTCGGCCATCAACCCGCGGCTCGTCCTCGTCCGCGTCACCGGCTACGGCCAGACCGGCCCCTACGCGCCGCGCGCTGGCTTCGGCTCGATCGGCGAGGCGATGGGCGGCATCCGGCACGTCACCGGCGAGCCCGACCGCCCGTCCAGCCGGGTCGGGGTCTCCCTCGGCGACGCGCTCGCCGGCACGATGGCCGCCTACGGCGCGGTCATGGCCGTCCACGCGCGGGCCCGGACCGGTCGCGGGCAGGTCGTCGACTCCGCCATCTACGAGGCCGTGCTCACCTACATGGAGTCGCTGCTGCCCGAGTGGGTCGTCGCCGGGTACCAGCGCGAACGCACCGGCGCGATCCTGCCCAACGTGGCGCCCAGCAACGCCTACCCGACCGCCGACGGGGTCGACATCCTCATCGCCGGCAACCGCGACACCGTGTTCGTGCGCCTGTGCGAGGTGATGGGCCGCCCCGATCTCGCGCTGGACCCGCGCTACGCGACGCACGGCGCCCGCGGCGCCAACCAGCAGGAGCTCGACGACCTGATCGCGGCCTGGACCGCCACCCTGCCGGCGAACGAGACCCTCGCGTTGCTGCATGCGGCCGGTGTACCGGCGGGCAAGATCTACCGGCCGGCCGACATGCTCGAAGACCCGCACTTCGCGGCCCGCCAGTCCATTGTGGACGTCCCGCACCCCGACTTCGGCGCGCTGCCCATGCAGGCGCCGGCGCCCCGGCTGTCGGACACCCCGGGCTCGATCCGCTGGGCCGGCCCGGCGCTCGGCGAGCACAACGCCGCCGTGTACGGCGAGCTGCTCGGCCTGTCCGCCGACGAGCTCGACAAGCTGCGCGCGGACGGCGTGATCTGATGTCGCTGGACGATGACTACGTCGGGGCCGGATTCTCCGCCCGGCTGGGGTGGGGGGTGCGGCCGGCGCTGCTGCTCGTCGACCCGGTCGTCGCCTACCTGTCGCCGTCCTCGCCGCTGTACTGCGCCACCGCGGCCGACGCCCTCGCCGCGATGGCGTCGCTGCTGGCGTCCGCCAGGTCCGCCGGGCTGCCGGTGGCGTTCACCGCCGTCGGGTTCGCCGACGAGACCTGCTCCGAGGCGCCGCTCTTCGCCGCCAAGGTGCCGGGCCTGCGGGTGTTCGCCGACGGCTCACCGCTCGCGGCGCTGCCCCCGGAGCTGGCGCCGCTCCCCGGCGAGCTGGTGCTCCGCAAGCACTACGCGAGCGCGTTCGCCGGGACCGCGCTCGCCGCGTGGCTGACCGCCGCCCGTGCCGACACCGTCGTCATCGGCGGCTACTCGACGTCGGGCTGCGTGCGGGCCAGCGCCGTCGACGCGCTGCAGGCGGGCTTCCGGCCCATGGTGGTGCGGGAGGCGTGCGCCGACCGCGCCCCCGGCCCGCACTCCGCGAACCTGTTCGACCTGGACGCGAAGTATGCGGACGTCGTCTCCCTGGAGTCGGCGCGGCGCGCCATCGCAGGATGAGGTTCGATGTGAGGCGCTTCCGGACCGCCCTTGTGGATGCGCATCGTTCGTTAAACAACTGGGGTGGATCGTAACAGCCGCCTGCCGTCGCTCACCGGACTGCGCTGGGTTGCCGCGTTCATCGTCTTCGGCCAGCACCTGCTCGAGCAGTACTTCAATCCGCAGCTCGTCGCGCCGAAGCCCGTCCGGTCCGCGGTCTGGGCCCTGCTCGCGCACGGCGGCGGCCTCGGCGTCTCGTTCTTCTTCGTGCTGTCCGGCTTCGTGCTCGCCTGGTCGTTCCGCCCCGGCACGCCGGCGACCACCTTCTGGTGGCGGCGCTTCACCAAGGTGTACCCGCCGGCGATCGTCACCACGGTGGCGGCGGTCTTCATCGTCGGCGGCGCCGGCCCGCTGCAGCTGGCCACCCACCTGACCCTCACGCAGAGCTGGCTGCCGCGCCGCGACGTGTACACCGCGCTCAACATCGTCAGCTGGTCGCTGTCCTGCGAGGTGTTCTTCTACCTGTGCTTCCCGCTCCTGCTCGCCGGCCTGCGCCGGCTCGGGCCGGCCGGGCTGTGGGCGATCGCGGTCATGATGGTCGAGTGCGTAGCCGCCCTGGCCACGAACCTCGTCCACGCCTCGCACGACACCGCGGGCTGGGTCGGCTACGTCCTGCCCCCGGTCCGCATGGCGGAGTTCACGCTCGGCGTCACGGTCGCGCTGCTGGTCCGCTCCGGCGCGTGGCGCGGCCCCGGCCTGCGCTGGTCCCTGGCGCTGGTGCCCCCGGCGATGGTCGCGGGCCTGTTCGCGCCCTACCCCGTCAACGAGCACGCCCTGACCCTCGTCCCCGTCACCTGCGTCGTGGCCGCCGCCGCCCGCGCCGACCTGTTCGGCCGCAAGACCTTCTGGTCGCGGCCCGCCATGGTGTACCTGGGAGAGCTGTCCTTCGCGTTCTACCTCGTGCACTTCCTGGTGATCATCGGGTTCGACCGCACCGGTCTGCTCCCGCACCAGGCCGGCCCGGCCCAGGCCCTCGTCGCGACGGTGTCGGTGCTGTGGTTCAGCCTCATCGCCGCCGTGCTGCTCCACCACGGCGTCGAGCTGCCCGCCCTCCGCCTGATGCGCCGCACCGCCTCGGCCCCCGCCGCCGGCCGCCACCGCCGCATCGCCCTGACCTCCGCGCCCGCCGTCCCGAGGCAACGCCGGGAGCTACCGGCCCACGCGGTGCCGGCCCCGCGCGCCCCCACCACCAGACCACGATCGCGCGCCCGGCACGCGCTGCAGCCGCCCCGGCTCGGGTCAGGGCGGGTCGGTCGCCGTCGTCGACGGGTGGAGCGCGCGGAGGCCGGCGACCGCGAGCACGGCCGTCGCGACGGCCGCGGCGAGCGCGACCAGCAGGCCGCCTCGGGCGCCCGAGCCGTCGACCGCCACGCCCGCCGCGGTCGCCGCGAGGGCGGAGCCCGCGGCGCTCGCCGAGCCGAGCCAGGCGAACGCCTCCGTCAGCACCCCGCGGTCGACGACGGCGTCGGCGAGGACGGAGCCGAGGACGATGACGACCGGCACGGCGGCCGCGGTCAGCACCGCTCCCGCCGCGACCCCCGCCAGGCCGCCGGCCGCCAGCGGCAGGGCACCGAGTCCCAGCGCGGCGCCCGCCAGGGCCAGCTGGGTGCGTGGGGGGACGGGCCAGGGGCGCAGGCCGTACAGGAGGACCGCGACGAGACCGGTGCCGTTCGACGCGGCGAAGAGCACGGCCGCCAGCTCCGGCGCGCCGCGCTCGACGGCGAACGCGGTCACGGCGATCGACATCGTGCCGAAGAAGCCGCCGATGGCGGTGTTCACGCCGACGAGCAGCAGGAAGCCGGGTCGTCGCAGCGCCCGGCGGTGGTGCGACCGGTGGCGGCCGTCGGTCGCCACGACCGGCGGCGCGGTCCGCCGTTGCAGCGCGAGCAGCGACCCGCCGGCGACCACCAGCGCGGCGGCGGTCAGCGTGCCGAGGACGGGCCGGCCCGCCGCGGCGATCGCGCTCACCAGCGCCGGCCCGACGAGGTACGCGACGCTGTTGCTGAGCGACTCCAGCGCGTACGCCGACGGGAGCGCGGCCCGCCGCCCGCCGTCCAGCAGCGCCGACCACCGGGCCAGGGCGACCGCGCTCAGCTGCGGCAGGCTCGCCCCGACCAGCGCACCAGCGACGGCGAGCAGCCAGGCCGGCGCGTGCCCGGCGGCGCCCGCCACGAGCGCACCGACCGCCACGGCGTGCACGACGGCTCCCGGCAGAAGCACCCTGGCCTGCCCGAACCGGTCGATCAGCCGCCCCACCTGCGGCCCCACCACGGCGTCCGCGACGGCGAACGCCCCGGTGACCAGGCCGGCGGTCGCGTAGGACCCGGTCGCGTCCCGGACCAGCCACACGATGCTGAGGCTCGTCATGGCGATCCCGACCCGGCCGCCGGCCGTCGGCACGAAGAACGCCGCCGCGCCCGGCGTCCGCAGCAGCGCCCGGTAGCTCGCCGCGCCGGTCACCGCAGACCGCGGGTGGGTGCGGCGGTCACCGGTACGCCTGCCAGCCCAGGTGGACGGCGAGGCCGAGGCCCAGGGCGGCGATGACGCCGCGGAGCGCGGCCGGCGGGCTGCGGCGGATGACCACCGGGCCGAGGCGGCCGCCGATGAACAGGCCCACGCCGAGTGGCAGCACGGCGAGCCAGTGCACCGGGCCGAAGAGCGCGAACGCGAGCGCGGCGACCGCGTTGGCCGCGCCCAGCAGGACGTTCTTCTCGGCGCTGCCCTGCGCGAACGTCGCCGGGGTCAGCGCCAGCAGCAGCGCGAGCAGCACGATGCCGGCGGCCGCGCCGAAGTAGCCGCCGTAGACGCCGACCAGGGCGACCCCGCCCGCCAGGAACCACCCGTGGTGCCGGTGCGGCTCGGCGTCGGCCGGCCGGCGGGGCAGCAGGATCGCCAGGGACGCGCCCGCGATCAGCCACGGCACCACCACCTCGAACGTCTCCGCCGGCGCGAGCAGCAGCAGCGCGCTGCCGGTGACCCCGCCGGCGACCGCCGCGACGGCCAGCCGGCGCAGCCGCGCGGCCCGCCCGGCGAGCTCGGGGCGCGACCCGGCGATGGACCCGGCGCTGCTGAAGACGAGCGAGACGCTGTTGGTGACGTTCGCCGTGACGGGCGGCAGCCCGATCGCCAGCAGCACCGGGTAGCTGATCAGCGACGCCAGCCCGGCGACGCTGCCCACCAGCCCGGCGCCGACCCCGGCGAGGGGCAGCAGCGCATACATCCACCACGACACGCACCGGAGTCTTCCCTGCGGCCCGCCGGCGCCGCCGGCAGGTCACCCGCGCCGGAGATCCGTCACACCGAGGGGTGTCAGCGGGCGACGAACGCGCCCCGGGGGTCGCCGACGACGGCGCCGTCGCGGTACGCCACCTGCCCGCGCAGGACGGTGGCGACGGGCCAGCCGCGGACCTTGCGACCGGCGAAGGGGCAGTGGTCCTGGCCGGACAGGAGCAGCTCGCCGGTCACCTCCTGCTCGAGGCCGGGGTCGACGACGGCGAGGTCCGCGTCCTGGCCGACGAGCAGCGAGCCCTTGCGCGGCCAGAGGCCATACGCGCGGGCCGGGTTGCCGGAGACCAGCTCCGCGACCCGGTGCGGGGCCAGGCCTCGCTTGTGCATGCCCTCGCTGAGCAGCACCGGGTAGAGCAGGCCGGTGCCGCCGAAGCCGGGCAGCGCCGGCCACAGCTCGTCGCCCTTGTGCTCCTCCAGGCAGCAGGCGTGGTCGGAGGCGACCCAGTCGACCTTGCCGGACAGGACGCCGTCCCAGAGCGCGGCGCTGTCCTGCGCGCTGCGGATGGGCGGGTTGACCTTGCCGCCGAGGCCGGACAGCTCGTCGTAGTTGAGGCAGAGGTGGTGCAGGGTGACCTCGGTGCGCAGGTCCAGGTCCGGGCGGGCGAGCCGGGCCTCGGTGGCGGCCGCCAGGGCCTCGCCGCTGGACAGGTGCAGCAGGTTCACCGGGCAGGCGGTCGCGGCCGCGAGGGTGGTGGCCTCGCCGATCGCGACCCGCTCGGTGAGCGGCGGGCGGGCGTCGGAGTACGCCCTCAGCGTCTGCGGGTCGCCGGCGGCGCGGACCCGCTCGATGAACAGGCGCATCAGCTCGGCCTGCTCGCAGTGCAGCGACAGCGAGACGCGGCGGCCGGCGTCACGGGCCGCGGCGGAAACGGCGGCGGCGGAGACGGCCTCCATGATCTGGTAGAGGTGGCCGAGGTCGTACTCGTCGCTCATCGTGAACGCCTTCGCGTCCCGGGAGTCGGCGGACAGGTTGAAGCCCTTGTAGAACATGTAGTACTTGAACGAGCTGATCCCGTGCCGGTCCACGAGCGCGGGCACCTCGCCGACCTGGCGGGTGTCCATCGGCGCGAGGTGGAAGCCGAAGTCGGTCCAGGAGCGGCCGGACACGGCGGCCAGCACCTCGGGGAGGATGTCCTCGTAGGCGCCGGTCTTGTTCAGGTAGTGCTGCCCGGTCCGGAAGTAGGACAGCACGGTGGTGGCGCCGCCGACGAGCGACGAGCGGGTCTCCTCGGCCGCGTCCACCTCCAGGGGCCGGTAGATGCCGAGGTGGTAGTGCGCGTCCACGGCGCCGGGGAAGACCAGCTTGCCGGTCGCGTCGAGCACCTCGTCGGCGTCCGTGAGGTCCTCGCCGATCGCGGCGATCCGGCCCGCGCGGGTGGCCAGATCGGCCCGGATCTCCCCCGTGTAGGGCAGCACCAGCGTGCCGTTCTTGATGATCAGGTCGTACCGCGACACGTGAAGCCCCTTCCCGGCGTTTCCCTCAATGTAACGGGGTTTCCATTTCGGCGGAAGTGCCGTTAGGCTCGGGTGGTGGAACCGCAGCCCGCCCTGGCAGGCATCACCGTGGTGGACGTGTCCACCCTGTTCGCCGGCCCCCTCGCCGCCACCATCCTCGGGGACTTCGGCGCCGACGTCATCAAGATCGAGCATCCCGTGAAGGGTGACCCGTCCCGGGGCCACGGCCCCGCCAAGGACGGCGTGCCGCTGTGGTGGACCCTGCTGGGGCGCAACAAGCGCTGCGCGACCCTCAACCTGTCCAAGCCCGCCGGCGCCGAGCTGCTCAAGCGCATCCTCGCCGGCGCCGACGTGCTGATCGAGAACTTCCGGCCCGGCACCCTGGAGCGGTGGGGCCTCGGCCCCGACGTCCTCGCCGAGGTCAACCCGCGCCTGGTGATCGCGCGGGTGACCGCGTTCGGGCAGTTCGGCCCGTATGCGAACCGGCCCGGCTTCGGCACCCTGGCGGAGGCGATGAGCGGCTTCGCGGCCATCACCGGCGAGCCCGACGGGCCGCCGACCCTGCCGCCGTTCGGGCTCGCCGACGGGATCGCCGCCATCTCGGCCGCGCAGGCGGTGACCACGGCGCTGCTCGCCCGGCACACCACCGGCCGGGGGCAGGTGGTCGACCTGGCCATCATCGAGCCGATCCTGACCCTGCTGGGGATGCAGCCGATGGTGTACGACCAGCTCGGCGTCGTCCAGGCGCGCACCGGCAACCGCAGCGTCAACAACGCGCCGCGCAACACGTACCGCAGCCGCGACGGCAAATGGCTCGCCGTCTCCACCTCCGCCCAGGCCGTCGCCGAGCGCGTGCTCCGTCTCGTCGGGCATCCCGAGGTGATCGCCGAGCCGTGGTTCGCGGCCGGGGCCACCCGCGCCCAGCACGCCGACCTCCTCGACGGCTACGTCGGCGACTGGATCGCGGCCCGCGACGCCGCCGACGTGATCGCCGCGTTCGAGGCGGCGGAGGCGGCGGTCGCCCCGATCCACGACATCGCCGCCGTGTTCACCGACCCGCAGTACGCGGCGCTCGGCACGCTGCGCGCCGTCGACGACCCGGTCCTCGGCCCGGTCCGCATGCAGAACGTGCTCTACCGCCTGTCCGCCACCCCCGGCGACATCCGGTGGACCGGCCCGCGGCTCGGCGCGCACAACGACGAGATCTACCGCGACCGGCTCGGCCTCACCGGCGAGGACATCGAGAAGCTGCACGCGGACGGGGTGCTGTGATGTCCGGATTCCTCGAGGGTGCCACGGTCCTGGACCTCGCGCAGCCGATGCGCCGGGGCATGCCCCAGTCGCCCAACCACCCGCCGTTCCGGATGGCGCTCGAGCGCCGCCACGGCGACCTGGTCCGCCCCGACGGTGGTTCGGCCGCGAACGAGCTGATCGTCACCGGCGGCCACGTCGGCACCCACGTCGACGCCCTCGCGCACGTGTCGCAGGACGGCCTGCTGCACGGCGGCGTCCCCGCGTCCTCCGTGCAGAGCCACCTCGGGTTCACCTCGCACGGCATCGAGTCCTTCGAGGTGTACGTCGGCCGCGCCGTCGTGCTGGACGTCGCGCGCGTGCACGGCGTCCCGGTCCTGCCCGCCGGCTACGAGATCACCGCCGGCGACCTCGACGCGTGTGCCGCCGATGTACGGCCCGGCGACGCCGTCCTCATCGGCACCGGCTGGTCGCGCCGGTGGGAGGAGCGCGACGCCTTCATCGGACAGCGCGACGGCACGCCCGGCCCGGGCGTCGCCGCCGGCGAGTGGCTCGCGTCGCGCGGCGTCAGGGTGGTCGGGGCCGAGACGATCGCCTTCGAGCACATCCCGCCGGGCAAGGGGCACGCGGTGCTGCCGGTCCACCGGATGCTCCTCGTCGAGCGCGGCGTGCACATCGTGGAGACGATGCGGCTGCACCCGCTGCTGGACACCGGCGCCCGCGAGTGCCTGCTGGTGCTCAACCCGCTGCCGATCGTCGGCGCGACCGGCGCCCCGGTCCGCCCGCTCGCCATCCTGCCGCCGGCCGGGAACACAGCCGCGAACCCAGGGGGTGCGGCATGACGTTCGTGGAGCGCCTCGCCGGGTTCGCGGTCGCCTGCCGGGACGAGCCGTTGCCGGCCGAGGTGACCGCCGACGTGCCCGCCCGGGTCCTCGACATCCTCGGGCTCGCCCTCGCCGCCCACGGCGACCCGGACGCCGACGCCGCGCCCGCGGTCCTGCGGTCGGTGCGCCGCTGGGGCGGCACCGCGGAGGCGACCGTCATCGGCTCCGGCGACCGGCTGCCCGCCCCGGCCGCCGCGCTCGTCAACGGCACCCTGGCGCACTCCCTCGACTTCGACGACACGCACCTGCCGTCGGTGCTGCACCCGTCGGCGTCCGTCGTCCCCGCCGCCCTCGCCACCGCTCAGGCCACCGGCGCGCCGGGCGCGGCGGTGCTCGCGGCCGTCGCCGCCGGCGTCGAGCTGACCAACCGGCTCGGCATGGCGGCCTACGACCCGGCGATCGCCAACAGCATCTTCTTCGAGCGCGGCCTGCACGCCACCTCGATCTGCGGCGCGATCGGCTCCGCGGCCGCCGCCGCGCTGCTGCTCGGCCTCGACGTGCCCGGGGTCGCCTCGGCGATGGGCGTCGCCGCCAGCATGGGCGCCGGCCTCATCGAGGCGAACCGCACCGGCGGCACCGTCAAGAAGGTGCACTGCGGCTGGGCCGCGCACGCCGGCGTGTCCGCCGCCTACCTGGCCGCCGACGGGCTCACCGGCCCGCCGACCGTCCTGGAGGGCAGGTTCGGCTTCTTCACCGCGTACACGGACGGCCGCCGCGACGACGACGCGCTCCTGGGCGACCTCGGCACCCGCTGGGAGCTGCTGCGCACCGCGTTCAAGCCCTATCCGTCCAACCACTTCACCCACCCGGGCATCGACTGCGCCCTCGCCCTGCGCGCCGCCGGCCTCGACCCGTCGGCCGTGGACTGGATCGAGCTCGGGGTGGCGGCGCCGACGCTGCGCACCATCGCCGAACCCGCCGCCGAGAAGGCCCGGCCGCGCAGCACCTACCACGGGAAGTTCTCCGGCCCCTACACGGTCGCCACGGCCCTGCTCGGCGGCGGCGGGCTCGGCGTCGGCCTGGACGACTTCACCGGCCCGCTCGACCCCGCCCGCCTCGCCCTGGCCGCCAAGGTCCGCTGCGTCGCCGACGACCGCGCCACGAAGATCTTCCCCCACGCGTTCGCCGCCGTCCTGCGGATCGGCGGCGGCGGCACCGTCCACGAGCACCGCGTCGACGCCTCGCTCGGCAGCGCCGAAGCACCCCTCTCCCCCGCCGCCCTGACCCGCAAGTTCCAGCTCAACGCGGCCCGCGCCCTCACCCCCGACGCCGCCGGGGCGCTCGCCGCCCGCACCACCGCCCTCGCCACCCTGCCCACGGTGGACACCCTGCTCGGACAGTCGTGAAGCCGTCGCTCACATGACGGAGCGTGACCGCGCTGCTTCCATGTGCGCATGCCCACACGGAACGCGACCGTCATCGGTGCCCACGTCCTCAGTCACAGCGGCGAACACGCCCCCACGCTGGTGGACCTCCAGCTGTCCGGGCGGGGCCCGTCGGTCCAGATCGCCCGGACCTACCGCTCGCAGACCGGGCCGAACGGACCACGCCGCCGGCGACGGTGTCGCTGCCGGGCGAGGAGGCGGCGACGGTCACGCTGACCGAACGCTTCGAGGTCAACGACGGCGGCCAGCTGACCCGGTACACCGACGCGCGCGGGGCGGCCACCGAGTACCTGCACTACGCCGACGACGACCCGACCGGCGCCCGGACGGCGCCCGGCGACCCGGCCGAACCGCCGGCGCGCGGCGGCTACCTGCGGCGGGTCGTCCGGGACACGGTGACGGCCGCGTTCACCTACGACGCCGCCGGCCATGTGACGTCCGTCGTGGACGGCAAGGGCGCCGCGACCGGGCTGGTCCGCGACGCCCACGGCGACGTCACCGAGCTGCGCTCGCGGGCCGGCGACGCGTACCGGCAGGCGTACACGTACGACCTCAACGGCAACCTGGTCGAGCGCACCGTGTCGTTCGTCCGCGGCGGGTTCGACGGCGCCGAGGCCACGGACGAGCCGGCGGTCGTGGTCGAACGCTTCGCCTACAACGACCTGAACAACCCGATCCGGCGCACCGTCGCCGGCGAGGGCCTGGAGCAGGTCACCGTGCTCGAGCGGGACGCCGCGGAGAACGTGGTCCGCGAGGTGGACCCGACCGGCGCGGTCACCACCTACACGTACGACGAGCGCAACCTGCCGGTGGCGGCGGTCGCCGCGGACGGGACCGCGCTGCGCTGGACGTACACGGCGAACGGGCAGCTGGAGTCCGAGACGGACGGCCGTGGTCACACCACCCGGTTCCGCTACGACGGGCTGCACCGGTACGCGGGGTACGACGGCCCGGACGGCACCTCGCTCGACCAGTGGCGCGACGCGGCGGACCGGGTCGTGCGGGTCCGGCTGGCCGGCGACGCCGGGAACGCCGACCCGGCGGTCCTCGCCGAGGCGTTCTACGCCTACGACGAGCTCGACCGGCTGGTCCGCATCGACCGGTCGTGGCACGACCCGGCGACCGGGGCGCCGCTGGGCGGCAACGGCCTGGTCTCGGCATTCGTCGAGTACGGCGTGCACAGCAAGCCGGTCCGCTGGTGGACCCCGGCAGGCGGCGCGCTCACGATGACGTACGACGGCGCGAACCGCATCACGTCCGTCACCGACGAGTCGGGCCTGACGGCGGCGGTCGGCTACGACGAGAACTCCAACCCGGTGCACCTGCGGCGGGGCGCCACCGTGGTGACCCAGACGTTCGACGAGCTCGACCAGCTGCGCACCCGCCGGCTCGGCGACCACCCCGCCGACCTGTTCGTCCACAATGGACTCGGTCGGCTGGTCGGGCACGTGGACGGCGCCGGTGGGTCCACCCGCTACGTGCACGACGGGCTGGGCCGCCCGACCGGCCGGGTCCGCACCGCCGCGCCCGGGCAGGTGCTGTTCGACCAGGTGAGCTACGACGAGGCGGGCCGCGTCACCGCCCGCACCGACGCGGCCGGCAACCTGACCCGCGCCACGTACGGGCCGCGCGGCCTGGCCACGGTGATCGAGGCCGACGGCGCCGTCACCGCGTTCGAGCGCGACGCCGGCGGCGACGTCGTCCGGCTCACCCAGCCCGACGGCACGGTCGTCACCAGCGACCGCGACCCCGCCGGCCGGCTCGTCGCGCAGGCCGTCACCGCCCCGGGCGGGGTCGCCGTCCCGGTGACCGCGCTGCGCTACGACGGGCTGGGCCGGACGACGTCCACCTGGACCCCCGACGCGAGCACCGCCGTCGCGTACGACTCGCTCGGCCGGCCGCTCACCGAGACGCAGGCCGGCCGGACGATCCGGTACTCCTACGACACGGCGGGGAACCTGACCGGGCTCGTCTACCCGAGCGGCCGCCGGGTGAGCCGCGCCTACGACCGCCGGGGCCGGCTGACCGGCGTCGCCGAGGACGGCGTCACGATCGTCTCGTACGAGTACGACGCCGACGGGCGCCCGGTCACCGTCCACTTCGGAACATCGCTGGTCGCCGAGCTGTCGTACGCGACGGGCACGGGGCGGCTGACGGCGCTCACGTACCGGTCCCCGGGCGGGGCGGTCGCCGACGCCTTCTCCTACCTGTTCGACGACGCCCGGCGGCCGGTCGCCGAGGACCGCGGCAACGGCGCGGCCGTCACCGGCGACCGGTTCGGCTACGACGCCGCGGGCCGGCTCACGTCCGCGTCCTACGGGGACTCCGGGGTCTCCGTCCGTTACGAGCTGGGCCCGCTCGGGCTGCGGCAGCGGCGGGTCGAGACGCTGCCCGACGGCACCGAGGTGGTCGGCGCGGCGACCGTGAACGCCCGCGGCGCGTACGTGACGGCCGGCGGCACCGCGTACACCTACGACGACAACGGCCGCCGCACCGGGGAGACGACGGACGGCACCGGCCGGACGTACGAGTACGACCACGACGGCCAGGTCGTCGGCGTCGACGGCGGCGCGATCCGGTACGGCTACGACGCCCACGGCCGGCAGGTCGGCCGGAACGGGGTGACCCGGGTGTGGAGCGGCGACCACCTGCTGGAGGAGTGGGACGGCGAGCGCCTGCTGCGCAGCTACACCTACGGCGACGGCCCCGGCCAGCCGGTCCAGGTGTCCACTGAGGACGGTACGCGCTCCACGTACGTGCTGAGCGGCCGCGGCCTGATCGCCGGCCTGGCGGACGCGTCCGGCGCGCCGCCCCGCAGGTACTCCTACGACGCCTACGGCCGCCCGACCGGCTCCGCGGCGGACGGCGCGCTGCTCGGCGGCGCCGTGCTCTGGGACCCGGGCGCCGGGCTGTACTACACCCGCAGCGGCGGCGGACACGCCACGACGTCGATGCTGCCGTTCAAGCCGCCGAAGCCGGACCCGAGGCGTCCGGGGGTCGACTACCGCGACGCCTGGGACAAGATGTCCGACGTCGGCGAGGGGCTCATCGTGCTCGGCATCATCGGCGAGTTCTTCCACGTGCCCGGCTCGGAGATCGTGCTGCTGGTCGGCGCGGTGCTGGTCGCGCCGCACCAGGTCGACAAGATCGGCCAGCGCTTCGGCTGGTGGGGCCCGCCCGCGGCGAAACCCGCCAAGCCGGGCGACCACTCGGGGCGCAGCGACGGGTTCGGCGACGGCTTCGGCGGCCTCGGCGACGGCTCCGGCTACGGCGGGCCGGGTCACAGCGGCGGCGGGTACGGCGGCTCGGGTTACGGCGGCACCGGGTACGGCAGCCCGGGCGGCGCGGACAGCGGAGGCGGGTACGGCGGCGGGGAGCCGGCGGGCCCGTGGGGCGACCGGCCCGACCGCGAGCCGTCCGGCTCCGGATCCGGTTCGGGCGGCCCGCGGGCGCCGGAGTACGGCGACCCCGGCGGCGGCTCGTCGACGCCCGAGTCCCCCGAGCCGACCCCAAAGCCCGACCCCAAACCGTCCGGCGGCGGCTCCGGCGGTGGCGGTGGCGGTGGAGGGAAGAAGGACGAGCCGAAGGGCGGCGGCGACAAGCCCGTGCCCGACGACAAGACGCCCGTGCCGCCCGGCACGCCGATCGCCACGCCGAACCCGGTCGACGGCACCGGCGAGGGCGTCGACAAGGACTGGTGGCGCGGCATGCCCGGGCGCAGCGCCCTGACCGCCCTGTCCGGCACCAAGGTCGACGAGCGCGAGGCGACGCCGCTGTTCCAGCCCCCCACCGCCGCCTCCGTCGTGGAGATCCTGGCTCCGCGGTTCATCACGAAGGACGAGGGCGGCGAGGGCGTCACCATCAACCTGCACACCGTCCACTCGGCCTGGGTCGCCGGCGGCAGCGGCAGCAGCTCGTCGGACGGCTGGGGCGACAAGCCCCACACCCTCGCCGAGAGCCTCGCCGCCCCGCGCATCCGGGACGCCTCGATCGCCCGCTTCTGACCCGGAACCCGTGAACAATGCTGCTGCTCGCGGCCGCCGCCGGCGGCCGCGAGCAGCGCCGCGTCGCTAGGGGGTGGCCTCGAACTCGTACTGATACCAGTCGGTCCAGCCGGGACGGTCGAGCGCGTGCGCCGGCGCCCGCTTCAGCCGCACCCCGTCATCCATCGTCACCGTCCGCTCGAACCAGACCCCGACGGCGATCAGGACGACGAGCATGGCCAGCAACCCGAAACCGTCGTGGACCGCGCCGCTGCGGAACACCCAGACCGTGCCGCCGACCCCGGCACCCGCCGCGACCAGGCATGCCACGCTCACCAGCACCTTCTCCCGCCGGACCGCCGAGCGGCTCAGGACGGCCACGGCGACCCGCTCCTCGCACGTCGGGCAGGTGACGACCACCTCGGCCCGGCCGCTGTCCGGCCGCTCCTTCCCGATCGCCACCCCGTCGTCCAGGGGCGCCCCCTTGTGGACCAGCCGCACCTGTGAGTCCGTCATCCCGCCAGCATAGAAGTCCGGCGATGCGTGCTCCTCGACTCCGGTGTCCGGTCCTTGTCCGGAGGTGCGCCACCGGACAGGCCTCGATCCCGCTGGTTCGCCGTGGCAGGGGTCAGCCGCGGCGGAGCCGGGCGCAGGCGTCGAGGGCCTGGTGCAGGGCGTTCTCGGCGGTGGTGAGGTCGTGCCGGTCGAGGGCGTGGCGGACCCGGGTCAGGCACGCGGCGAGCAGGCGGGCCTCGCCGCCTGGTGGCTGGGGACGGGTGGCACCGCCGCGGACCCGGGCCAGGGCGCCCGTCATGGCCAGCCGGGCCAGGTCGCGTTGCGTGGTCGCCAGGGAGGCGCCGGTGGCGTTGCGGACGTCGGCGATCGTCACGTACTCGGTCTGGGCCAGCAGCTCGATGATGCGCTGGTGGCGAACGGCCGGCAGCAGGGGTTCCGGGCTGAACTCCGTTGTGGGCTCCGGGATGGGCATGGGGCGGCACCGCCTCAGGAGATGGGGTAGAGCTGGCCGTCGGTGGCGACGGCCGGGGCGAAGTCGACCTCGCGGCCGTCGAGGGTGAAGCGGTAGCGGCCGAGCCGGCGGATGACCGGCTTCGCGTCGAGGTATTCGCGCATGTCCTCGAGCTCGGCCGGCGTGAGCCAGCTCGGCGGGTCGGAGACCGCCCGGAAGCCGCAGACGTCGGCGAGGTCGCGCAGCCAGCGGGTCTGCTGGGTGGTGAGCAGGTTGAGCTTGCTGCGGAAGTAGATGACGTCGGGGTCGACCTCGACGAGCGGGGACTGCCAGAGCCGGTGCACGCTGTTGACGACGGCGTTGCGGGCGGTGGCGTCGGAGGGGTCGATTGAGGCGTAGTTGTCCCACATGGGCGCGACGTCGGGGCCGCTGCGCAGGCCGTCGAGGATGCCGAGCGACGGCAGCAGGATCGCGCCGGAGCCGAGCAGGTAGACGTCGTCGCCGGCGGCCTCCCGCATGACCCGCAGCCCCTCCCGGTAGAGCCGGTCGCGGTCACGGCCCGGCAGCGGCGCGGCGCCGGCGTTGACGAAGTCGAGCTTGAGGTAGCGGTACCCCCAGTCGTGCACGACCGTCCGGACCAGCTCGGCGACGTGCGCCAGGGCGTCCTCGCGGGCGAGGTCGAGGGCGTAGTAGGGGCCGCCCCAGTTGTACCCGGCGACGACCGGCTGCCCGGACCCGTCGCGCAGCAGCAGCTCGGGGCGTGACGTGGCGAGGCGCGAGTGCGGCAGCGCGATGAACGGGGCGAGCCACAGCCCCGGCGTGAACCCGGCGTCGGCGATACGGTCGGCGACCGCCCGCATGCCGCTGGGGAACTTCGCGTTCGGCTGCCAGTCGCCGACCAGCTCCTCCCAGCCGTCGTCGATCTGCACGACGTCGAAGGGCAGCCCGGCGAGGTCCGCGACGTCCTTCGTCAGCTGGGCCTCGGTGACGTTCTCGTAGTAGGCGTACCAGCTGCACCACACGTTGCCGGCTTTCCGCGTGCCGGCGCCGAACCGCGACGCGAGCGCCGCGGCGTAGGCGGCGAAGACGTCCTCCTCGGGACCGTAGGCGAGGAACCAGTCGGCGCCGGAGGAGGCGTACCAGCCGGTGAGGGTGTCGTGGTCGGCGGTGAGCCGCGGCGTGTCGAGGCCGAGCGCGCCGAGCAGCAGGGTGCCGCCGTCGGGGCCCTGCAGCGCGGCGACGGCCGAGGAGTGGTGCCGCGCCGGGTCGTCGAAGGTGGGGTCGTCGGCGGTGACCAGCCGGGTCGGGTTCGGCACGCGCAGCGGGGGCTCGCTCAGCCGCCGCCAGCCGCACGGGCTCCACGAGTTCTGCCCGTGCCGGTAGAACGACGCGTCGCCGAGGCCGTGCAGGATCGCCACCCGGCCGGGGGGCAGCAGGACGCCGCCGGGGGCGGAGCCGATCTCGACTGCCGGTGCGGCGGAGTGCTGGACGGCGAAGTGGTGTCCGCCGACCTCGACGAGCTGTGCCATGGTTCTCCTCATCAGGTTGTGTGGCGGCGGGGCGCGGGCCGAGCGCCCCGCCGCTTGGTTCAGGTGGCTACTTGAACAGGGCGTTGACCTGGTCGTTGGCCTTCTTCAACGCGTCGGCCGGGGCGGCCTGGCCGAGCACGACGGACTGGATCGCGTCCTGCACGATCTGGCTGACCTCGTTGCCGTGGTCGGTGATCGGCAGGAAGAAGGTGCCGCCGGACGCGGTCGCCTGGTCGGTGAAGGCCTGCACGTTGCGGCCGGCGGCCTTGTGGGCGGCGAGGGCCTTCTCGGTGCCGGACTTGACGGCGGGGAAGACGACGGCCTTCTCGCCGACGATGTCCTGGCAGGCGGACGAGCCGAGGAACTTCACCCACGCCCACGCCTGGTCGGGGTGCTTGGTGCCGGCGTAGATGGCGTCGGAGAGGCCGTTGATGGCGGTCTTGCGCCCGGACGGGCCGGTGGGCAGCGGGGCGAAGGCGTACTGCTGCTTGGCGCCGGTGCCGAGGTAGGTGCCGATGGTCCAGGAGCCGACGATGGTGTACGCCGCCGTCCCGGTGTCCATCACCGCGTCCCGGCCGAGGTTCGACTGCTTGTCGAACTTCGGCGCGTAGCCCTTGTCGATGAGGTGCTTGAACCAGCCGATGGTCTCGGCGAGCTTCGGGTCGTCGTACTTGTACTTGGTGCCCCACGGGTTCTTGTCGAGGTAGGTGAAGCCGTTGGCGACGGCGAGGTCGCCCCAGCCGTTCTGGCCCTGCGAGCCGTCCGCCCACTCCGGCAGGAAGCCGTGGACCTTCACGTTGTTCTTGTCGAAGGCCGGGTCGAGACCGTTGCGGCCCTGGCTGTCCACGGTGGCCTTGGCGATCGCCTGCTCGAAGGTGCCGCCGTCGCTCGGGTTCCAGGTGAGCTTGTCCAGACCGGCGGTGTCGGTGACGAGCTTGGTGTTGTAGACCAGGGCCATCGTGTCCCAGTCCTTCGGCAGGCCGTAGCGCTTGCCGTCCTTGACGAACAGGTCCGCGAGGCCGGCCTGGTACTGGCCGAGGTCGACCTTGTCCTTCGTGACGAACGGCTGGATGTCGAGGATCTGATTGCTGGACACGAACTGCGGGTAGTAGGACGCGTGGTCGGTCCACACGTCGGGCGCGCTGCCGGCGGCGAGCTGGGTGGTCAGGTTCTGCCAGTACTGCGACCACGCGGTCTGCGTGAACTTGATGGTGATGTTCGGGTTGGCCTTGGTGAACGCGTCGGCGCACGCCTGGTAGGGCGGCAGCTGCTTGTCGTCCCAGAGCCAGTAGTTGAGCGTGACGTTGCCGGTGTCGCCGCCGGACTCGTCGGAGCAGGCGGCCGCGAGGGGCAGGACGATCGCCGCGGCGGTCAGCGCGGCGGCCGCCATACGGAGTCTGGACATGGGGATCCCTTTCGAGGAATGGAGCGGGGGGTGGGGTGTCACTTGATTCCGGTGAAGTTCAGCGATTGCACGAGGCGCTTGCCGAGGAAGATCAGCAGCAGCAGGACGGGCAGGACGGACAGGGTGGAGCCGGCCATGAGCCCGGTCCAGTCGGGTGCGGTGTTCGGTGACTGCTGGAGGAACACGCCGAGGGCGACGGTGAGCACCCGGTTGTCCTCGCCGCGGCCGACGAGCAGCGGCCAGAGGTAGTCCTTCCACGCCCACACGGACGTGGTGAGGCCGATGGTGATGAGCGGGCCGCGGCTCATCGGCAGGATGACCCGCCAGAAGATGCCCCAGCGGCTCGCGCCGTCGATGACGGCCGCCTCCTCGACCTCGCGCGGCACCGACAGGAAGAACTGGCGGAGGAAGAACACCGCGAACGGGGTCATCAGCAGCGACGGCGCGACCATGCCGGCGAAGGTGTCGACGGCGTCGAACTGCCGCATGAGCGCGAAGTTGGGCAGCAGCGTGAAGATCGGCGGGACCATCAGGGCCGCGACGAACAGCCCGAAGAGCAGGTCCCGGCCGGGGAACCGCAGCCGGGCGAAGGCATATCCGGCCATGGCGCAGCAGAAGGTCTGGACGGTCGCGATGAGCCCGCTGTAGATCAGGGAGTTCAGCGTGTACCGGAAAAAGTTGATCTTCGCGCCGGAGCCGCCGGCGGCGCGGGCGGTCTGGTCGTCGACGAGGCCGAGGACGCGCTCGAAGTTGATGAGGGTGGGGTGCTCCGGCACGAGGCCGGTGCTGTCGCGGTAGATGTCGGCGGCGGGCGTGAGCGCGGTGCGGACCATCCAGTAGAAGGGCACGATCGTCACCACGAGGAAGGCGATCAGCGCGGTCCAGGCCAGCAGCCGGCCGGGCGTCAGGCGGCGGAACATGAGGCCCCTCTCAGGTGAGGTCGGATCGGGAGGCGCGCAGCAGCCACATCTGCACGGCGGTGAGCAGGCCGAGGATCAGCACGAGCGCCATGGCGACCGCCGACGCGTAGCCCATGTGGAAGTACGTGAATGCCTGCTGGTAGATGTAGTAGTAGATGACCCGGGTGGCGCCGACCGGCACGATCTTGTCGGTGACGGCGACGGTGTCGAAGATCTGGAACGAGCCGATGAGCGACACGACGAGCACCAGCGCGAGGATCGGGCGCAGCAGCGGCAGCGTGATCATGCGGAACATCCGCAGCTCGCCGGCGCCGTCCAGGGAGGCGCTCTCGTAGAGGTGCGGCGGGATCTGCAGCATCCCGGCGTAGAGCAGCAGCGCCGTGTAGCCGGTGTAGGCCCAGGTGTTGATGAGCGCGATGGACGGCATCGCCAGGTCCGGCGAGGTGAGGAAGCCCTGGCTGTCCAGCCCCGCGGCGGTCAGCAGGTGGTTGACGAAGCCGAGGTTGGCGTCCAGCAGCCACATCCACAGCAGCCCGACGGTCACGTTGGGCACCAGCCACGGCAGCAGCAGCGTCGCCCGCAGCACGACCGAGCGGGTCAGCCGGTGCATCAGCGCCGCGACGCCGAGGGCGAGCAGCGTCTGCGACCCGATGTTGACGACCACGTAGTACGCGGTGATCCGCAGCGACTTCCAGAACTGCGCGTCGCTCACGAGCTTGGCGTAGTTGTCGGCACCCACGTACGACGGGGTGTTGAGCAGGCTGTAGTCGGTCAGCGAGTACCAGACGCCGCGCACCGTCGGGTACAGGTAGAACACCGCGAAGCCGACCAGCACCGGCAGCAGGAACAGCCAGGCGACCCGCCGGTCGTCGCGGTGACGGCGCAGTCCGGCGGCGCCTGACGGCCCGTCGGGCGGGTCCGGCGCGGGCGGCGCGGTCACCGCCAGGGAGTTACGCATCGTCACGGTCCGGCCTCGATTCGTCCATCGAAAGTCTTCGAGATTGATGTCTTGCGGCGAGGGGTGGGCGGCCGCTAATAATGATGAAGCTCAGGGAAACTTTGTCAACACCTCCTCGTATCAAATCGAGGTACGGGGACTTCACCCCACGTCCCGGAGGCCCATCCATGCGTACCGCCCCGCGGCGGCGAGCCCTCGCGTTCGCCGCCGCACTCTGCACGGCCGCCGCCACGGCCGTGCTCGCCGTGACCGTGCAGGCGCAGCCCGCCGTCGCGGCACCGGCCGGCCCACCGGCCAGACCGGCTCCGCCCGCCACGCCGAGCCCGTCGCTGACCGACCACCCGCTCACCGCCGCCCCGAGCCCGCTCGACAACCCGTTGAAGGGCTTCGCCCGGTTCTACTTCCCGGGCGACAACCAGAGCACCGGCCACCCGCGGTCCCTCGCGTGGAGCTACTTCGGGCTGTCCGAGGTGATGACCAACGCGGCGAACTGCGGCAGCTACGACTGGTCGATCGTGGACAGCGCGCTCAACGAGATCGCGTCGTACGGCAACCAGGCCGCCATCCGGTTCTTCATGGAGTATCCCGGCGGCACCGGCAGCCATCCCGGAAACTCCATTCCGCACTGCTTCGACGGGCACGTCACGTACCGCAACAACACCTTCTGGGGGACGGTGTCGCCGGACTACGACAGCCCCTACCTGCTCAGCGCGCTGTCCGACTTCATCGCCGCGTTCGGCGCCCGCTACGACGGCGACCCCCGGATCGGCTTCATCAACCTGGGCATCGTCGGACTCTGGGGCGAGTGGCACACGTGGCCGTTCGACACCGACACCGCCGACGGCTACCCGAACCTGATGCCGACCGACGCGCACGGGGCGCAGATCATCCAGGCGTTCGACACCGCGTTCAACAAGACGAAGCTGGAGATCCGCTACCCGGACTCCGCCGGCGGCGCCGCGAACACCCGCGACATCGGCTACCACGACGACTCGTTCTGCTACCGGGAAGGCTCGCCGCTGGCGGGTGTGACCCTGCCGCAGTCGCTCGGCGGCGCGAGCTACTCGCAGCTGCAGCGCGCCGTGAACATGGGCGTGGAGAACAAGTGGATCACCAGCTCGATGGGCGGCGAGGTCCGGCCGGAGATCCAGAGCTCCGCGTTCACCTCGTGGCCCGGCGGCTCGGGCCAGGTCGACAACATGAAGGCCTGCATCGAGCTGGAGCACACCACCTGGAAGATCAACCAGACCAGCCAGAGCTACTCGCCGTCTGACCCGAACGTGGCCGCGGCCGTGCGGCTCATGGGCTACGACCTGTCCGCGACCCACGCGTACTTCCCGAACACCGTCAGCGGGAGCAGCGCGACGGTCGGCGTCACGCTCGTCAACAACGGCGTGGCCCCGTTCTACTACCCGTGGACGGTCACGCTCGGCCTGAAGAACTCCGCCGGGACCGTGGTCAAGACCTGGGACACCCCCTGGGACCTGCGGACCGTCCAGCCGCTGAAGATCCGGGCGTTCCCCGACTGGGGCGTCGGCGCCGACCCCACGTACCGCGACTTCGGCTACCCCCAGTACTTCCAGGCCGGTGTCAGCCTCACCGGGGTGGCGACCGGCTCGTACCAGCTGGTGCTGCGGGTCAGGAACCCGCTGGAGGCGGTGAGCGCGAACGCGAAGAAGCTGCGCTTCGGCAACGCCACGCAGAACGCCGACGGGTGGCTGGGCCTCGGCGCGATCGGGGTCGGCGGCGGGGGCGGCGGCGACACCACGGCGCCGACCGTGCCGACCGGGCTCGCCTCGCCGGCGAAGACGTCGAGCAGCGTGTCACTGACCTGGAACGCGTCGACCGACGCCGTCGGCGTCACCGGCTACCGCGTGCTGCGCGGCGGCACCCAGGTCGGCACGTCCGCGACCACGTCCTACACCGACAGCGGCCTGTCCGCGTCGACCGCCTACACGTACACCGTGCAGGCCTACGACGCCGCGGGCAACGTGTCGGCGGCGTCCAGCCCGCTGACCGTCACGACCTCCGCGAGCGGCGGGGGCGGGGGCGGCGGCATCGGCCTGGACGACTTCGACGGCAACCCCGCCTACCCGTCCGCGGCGAAGAACGACCTCGCGAAGTGGACCGGCGGCAACTGCTTCGGAAACGGCGGCGGCAACGGCGTCGTCGCCGGCGGGGCGCTGACCCTGCAGTACAACAACTGCGGCTGGTTCGGCAGCGACGTCGCCACCGACGTCTCCGCGTACACGTACCTCGTCGTGCGGGTCCGCGGCGCCTCCGGCGGCGAGCAGAGCCACTTCAACCTGAGCCTCGGCGGCGCCAGCAAGGTGTTCGGCGACTACACCCTCGACGGCGGCGGGCACCCGGTCATCACGACGTCCTACCAGGACATCAAGATCCCGATGGTCGCCAACGGGATCAGCCGCACCAGCCCGGCGCAGCTCGCCATGGGTTTCTGGTACGGCGGCAACAGCTCCATCTCGATCGACAGCCTCTCCTTCAGCAACTGACCCCCGCGCCGGCGCCGTCCACTGTGGACGGCGCCGGCCCCGCCAAGGAGCATGATGCACCGGACCCGAATCGCGGCCGCGCTCCTCGCAGTCGCGCTGCTGTTGACGCCCGGCGCCGCCCACGCGGCGGCGCCGACCACCACCGCCACCTACACCGCCGACCTCGGCACCGTGTTCACCAACCCCGAGCGCGGCTTCCACAACCGCTACGAGATCGTCGACGACCCCGCCGTCAACGACTACGCCAGCAACACCATCCCCGGCTTCAACCCCGACATGCTCGACCGCACCTTCGCCCGCGCGAAGGCGAACGGCAACACCCTCATCCACAGCTACCTGCACCTCGACAAGTACCAGACCGCCGACCTGCCACCCGCCCTGATGACCAACCTGGGCACCGGGCTGGCCGCGATCCGCGCCCAGGGCATGAAGATCGTCCTGCGGGTCGCCTACGTCTGGGACGGCTACTCCGCGGTCACCGAGCCGCAGATGGAGCGCCACATCGACCAGCTCGCGCCGGTCCTCGCGGCGAACGCCGACGTCATCCTGCACCTGGAGGCCGGGTTCTTCGGCGCCTGGGGCGAGTGGCACTCCAGCCCATACACCGCGTCGTCGGAGGAGAGCCAGGCGCCGGTCCGCTACCGCCTCGTCAAGAAGCTGCTCAGCAGCACGCCCGCGACGATGCCGATCGCGATCCGCTACCCCATCTTCAACTACGAGTTCGCGCAGCGGACCACGCCGCCGCCCGGCTGCCCGCTACCCGACAACTGCCTCATGACCACCCAGGACAAGGACCGGCTCGGCTTCCACGACGACTGCTTCCTCGCCGACACCGCCGACATGGGCACCTACGACCAGAACTCCTGGCTCGGCTGGTTCGACGTGTCGGTCAAGAAGCAGTGGGTGTACGACATGGCGACCAGCGCCGGCGGCAACAAGATGATCGGCGGCGAGACCTGCAACGCCAGCGGCGCCAACGACAGCGCCGGGGTCAACGCCCAGTACGAGCTGTCCCACCAGCACTGGACGGAGATCAACGAGGACTACGCGCCGGTCAACACCGACATCTGGAAGGCCGCGCACCTGGCGGCGTCGGGCAACGACCCGGCCGAGACCCTGTTCACCCGCATCGAGCGCAAGCTCGGCTACCGGCTGCGGCTGCAGGACGCCACCTACACCACGCAAGCCGTCGCCGGCAGCCCGTTCACGTTCGCCGCGCACCTGACCAACGACGGCTACGCGGGCATCATCAAGCCCCGCCCCGTCTTCCTGGTCTTCGACAACGGCACCCAGCGCTACAACGTGCCGCTGCCGGGCCTCGACCCGCGCACCTGGCGCCCCGGCGCGGTCACCGTCCCCACGCAGACCGTGACCCTGCCGTCGATGACCGCGGGCACCTACAAGCTCGCGCTGTGGCTGCCCGACCAGGCCACCGGGCTGCGCGGCAACCCCGCGTACTCCGTGCGCCTGGCCAACACCGGCACCTGGGACGCGACCAAGGGCTACAACGTGCTCGCGGGTGCGATCCAGGTCGGCTCATGCACGGCCGACTGCGTGCCGCCCACCGCGCCCACGCTGACCTCGACCGGCACGACCGCCACCTCGGCGTCGCTGTCGTGGACCGGCGCCACCGACAACGTCGGCGTCACCGGTTATGCCGTCCTCCGCGACGGTACGCAGGTGGCCACGGTGTCCGGCACGTCGTACACCGACACCGGGGTGCCCGCGGGCTCCCACACGTACACCGTCACCGCCCGCGACGCCGCCGGCAACGTGTCGGTCCCGAGCAACGCCGTCACCGTCGGCGTCGGCTGCACCGACTGCGCACCGCCGTCGACGCCGGCCGGGCTCGCGGTCACGGGCACCACCACGACCTCGATCTCCCTGGCGTGGAACCCCTCGACCGACAACGTCGGCGTCACCGGGTATCTGGTGTTCCGCGACGGTACGCAGGTCGGCACGCCCACCGGCACCACGTACACCGACAGCGGCCTGAGCGCCGGCAGCTACACGTACACCGTGAGATCCCGCGACGCTGCGGGCAACCTCTCACCGGCGTCGGCGCCGCTGACCGCCTCCACCGCCCCGCCGACGCCGGCCGGTCTGGTCGTCGACGACTACGACGGCACGCCCGCCTACCCCTCGGCGGCCAAGAACGACCTCGGGAAGTGGACCGGCGGCAACTGCTTCGGAAACGGCGGCGGCAACGGCGCCGTCGCCGACGGGGCGCTCACGTTGCAGTACAACAACTGCGGCTGGTTCGGCAGCGACGTCGGCGTCGACGTCTCCAGCCGCACCTACCTCGTCGTGCGCATCAAGGGCACGTCGGCGGCGCACTTCAACCTCAGCCTCGGCGGCACCACGAAGGTGTTCGCCGACTACACCCTCGACGGCGGCGGGCACCCCGCCCTGACCGGCACCTTCCAGGACATCAAGATCCCGCTGGTCGCCAACGGCATCAACCGCGCCAACCCCGCGCAGCTCGCGATGGGTTTCTGGTACGGCGGCAGCGGCACCGTCACGATCGACAGCATCTCCTTCGTCTGATCCTGTTCACAGCCCGACCACGGTGCTGGTCAGCCGGGCCCGCTCGGCTGACCAGACCACCCGGTGCGAGGCGAGGCTCGTCGCCATGTCCGAGCTGAGCAGGCTGCCGTCGTTCGCCGCGACGGCGGCGAGGAAGGCCTCCACGAGTCCCTCGTCGCCGCCGTCGTGCCCGTCGCCGGCCTCGCCGGTGTCGACGGTGCTGGTGGTGCCGGTGCGGAAGTCGGTGACGCTGAGGTGGCGGCCGTCGCCCTCGATGCTGCCGTGGCTGCCGAAGAGCCGGGTCTGCCGGCGCTGCATGGGCGTGAACGCCGTCATCGTGAACGTGGCCGTCACGCCGCCGGTGTACTGCATGGCGACGACCTGGTGGTCGACGACGTCGTTGTCGCAGTCGTACACGCAGCGGCCGTACGGGCCTTCCCGGAGTGCGTTTCCCAGATCGCGCGGATCGTCGGTCACGGCGTCCACCGGCCACCTCAGCCTGCCGTCTTCTGTCTTGTACAGCCTGACCGCCGAGTACGGACACGTCGGCTCCACCGCGCAGTCGGCGCACCGCTTCGCTGATCCCGGCGGCCGGTTGCCGGCGTGGAAGTGGGCCAGGCCGCCGAACGACGCCACCTGGCTGGGGGTGTCGCCGACGACGTACGCCAGCCAGTCGAGATCGTGGCAGGACTTGGTCAGCAGCATCGGACCCGACTCGTCCTCGCGCCGCCAGTTGCCGCGGACGAACGAGTGCGCCTGGTGCCACCAGCCGACCGGCTCCAGGTGCTGCACGCTGACCAGGTCACCGATGCTGCCCATCGCCGCCTTCAGCGCTCGCGTGTACGGCGTGTAGCGCAGCACGTGGCAGACCGCGCCGATCACGCCCGCCGCCTCGACCGCCGCCGCGATCCGGCGCGCCTCCGGCTCCGTCGGCGCCATCGGCTTCTCCAGCAGCAGGTGGTACCCCTGCCGCGCCAGCGCCACGGCCGGCTCGACGTGCAACCGGTCCTGGGTGGCGATGACGGCCGCGTCGGCGAGCCGTCCCGCCGCGCTCATCGCCTCCCAGCTGTCGAAGACCGCGCCCGCCGGGATGCCGTGGGTCCTCGCGAAGGCCGCCCGGCGCTCGGGGTCCGGCTCGGCGACCGCGACGATCTCGGCATGCCGCGCCGCCGCGAGCCGTGCGTACTGGCGGCCCCGCAGTCCCGCGCCGACCACCGCGATCGTGACAGGGTTGCGATCCCCCGAGTACTTTGTAAACTCCATAGCAATATTGGCGCGCCGCCGGCACGATACGTCAAGGGGAAAACTGTGACAGATCAGGTCATCAGCGGCACCGATCTGTCCCGGCTGCGCGAGCTCAACTCGCTGACGGTCGTCCGGGCGCTGCGCGACCAGCCCCCCGCCACCGTCACGGAGCTGGCGAAGCTGACCGGGCTGTCCCGCCCCGCCGTCGACGTCATCGCGCAGGGCCTCGTCACCGGCGGCTGGGCCACGGTCGTCGAGCCGAGCGGCAGCAGCGTCGTCGGGCGGCCCGCGCGGCGGTACCGGTTCCGCGCCACCGCCGGACACGTCATCGGCGTCGACGTCGGCGCCCACAAGATACTGACGTTGCTGGCCGACCTCGACGGCAACGTCGTGCACATGGCCCGCTGCACCGTCGCCGCCGACGCCGACCCGCCGTCGCGGCTCGCCGCGCTCGACGCCGTGCTCGCCACCTGCCTGTCGGAGGCCGGGAAGACGGAGCAGGACATCTGGGCCGTCACCATCGGCGTCACCGGCCCCGTCGACGCCAGCGGCAAGACCACCCTCTTCACCCCGCTGCCCGGCTGGCAGACCGTCGACCTCGCCGCCCACCTCAGCGACCGCTTCACCTGCCCCATCGTCGTGGAGAACGACTGCAAGCTCGCCGCCCTCGCCGAGCGCTGGCAGGGCGCCGCCCGCGACGCCAACGACATCGTCTTCCTCCTCGCCGGCCTGCGCATCGGCGCCGGCCTCATCATCGACGGCGTCCTGCGCCGGGGCTACGGCGGCGCCGCCGGCGAGATCGGCGCCCTGAAGGCCGTCCGCTGGCTCACCGCCCCCTCCCACCTGGGGCAGTGCCCCGGCGTGCCGGCCACCGTCAGCCCCGACGACGCCGCCGCCTGGGTCTTCAACGCCGCCCGCGACGGCAACCGCGACGCCCGCTCCGCCGTCAACCGCTACGTCAAGGACCTCGCCATCGGCACCGCCGCCCTGGTCCTCGCCCTGGACCCCCAGGTCGTCGTCTTCGGCGGCGGCTTCTCCCGCTCCGCCGACCTCGTCCTCGACCCGCTCCGCCGCGAGCTGGGCCGCCTGTGCCTGCGCCTCCCCGACGTCCGCGCCTCAACCCTGGGCGCCGACAGCGTCGCCCTCGGCGCCCTCCGCCTCGCCCTCAACGAGGTCGACCAGCGCCTCTTCACCCTCGGCCTCAGCGCCCCCGTAGCTCCCCGCCGCTGAGCCGCGCCGCGCACTCCCCATGATCCGGAAGACTTTGTGTCGCCATAGCAGCGCAAAGTCTTCCGGATCATGAGAAACGGGCCCGGGATCGACCGTTCAGCGGGATCACGGGGGTGGTGGGGGTGCTGGGAGGATCTGGGGGTGGTGAGGTTTGCGCTCACGGAGCGGGTGCGGCTCGGGCTGGTCGACGACAGCCTGGCGGGGTTGTCGGTCGGGGATGCGCTCGGGGCGCAGTTCTTCATGGTCGGGCGGTCGGTGGGTGACCTGGTCGCGGGGCGGGTGCCCGACGGGCCGTGGGAGTGGACCGACGACACGCACATGGCCTGCTCCGTCGTCACGGAACTGCGGGACGGGCCCGCCATCAACCAGGACAGGCTCGCGACGCGGTTCTCGCTGCGGTACGAGTCGCACCGCGGCTACGGGGCCGGGGCGGCGACCGTCCTGCACGAGATCCGTGAGGGCATGCCGTGGCGGGAGGCCGCGCGGCGGGCGTTCGGCGAGCAGGGGTCGCTCGGAAACGGGGGTGCGATGCGGGTGGCGCCGGTCGGGGCGTACCACGCGGACCGGCCCGCACGGGCGGCCGAGCAGGCGTCCCGTGCCGCCGAGATCACCCACGCGCACCCCGAGGGGGTCGCCGGGGCGGCGGTCGTCGCCGTCGCGGCGGCGCACGCGGCGGCGGCGAGGCTCGGTGGGGTGCGGCCGGAGCCGAAAGCGTTCCTGGACCTGCTGCGGCCGCACACACCCGATGGCGCCGTGGAGCGGGGCCTCACGAAGGCGGGCCGGCTGATCGGGCGGACCGCGCAGGAGGCCGCGTACGAGCTCGGCAACGGCAGCAGGGTCACGGCGCAGGACACGGTGCCGTTCGCGGTGTGGGTGGCCGCGACGCACCTCGACGACTACCCGGCGGCCGTGACCGCGTGCGTCGTCGCGGGCGGCGACATCGACACCACCGCGGCGATCGCCGGCGGGATCGTGGCCGCGTACACGGGTGTCGGTGAACGCACCGAGACGGGCGCCGGCGTACCGCGGCCGTGGATCGACGCCAGGGAACCGCTACCGGACTGGGCCCGCTGACGGTCGGGTCACCGGACCGGGCTGGGTGACGGTGACGAGGACGGGGACGGGACGTCGGGGAAGGAGCGGTCGCCGAAGAGGATCCTGGCGGCGGCGGAGCGGCCAGGGCGGGTGCGGAGAAGGGCGACCGCGGCCTCGGCGGCGGCCGGGGAGGTGACGGACGCGAGGGCCCGGCGCAGGGCGAGGCGGCCGCGGAAGCGGGAGCGCAGGGCGTTGCCGTCGTAGGCGCGCAGCACATGGTCGTCGCCGGTGCGCAGATAGTCGGCCGTGACCGTGGCGGCAAGCTCGGACAGGCGCAGGCACGGGTCCAGGCCGCCGGCGGTCAGCGGGGAGACGGCACCGGCGGCGTCGCCGACGAGGAGGCCGGACGGGCACGCCAGGCGGCGCAGGACCCCGCCGACGGGGATCGGGCCGCCGCGGCGCTCTGCGGGACCGGTGGGGCCGGCGGGGGCGGTCAGGCCGGGGGCGTCGGACGTGAAGGCCGACAGGAGGTGGCGTACGCCGGAGCGCATCGCGGACGGGTAACCGGCGACGCCCGCGTGGACGTGGTGACCGTCGTCGATGACCCACCCGAGGTAGCCGGGGGCGACGCGCGGGTCCAGGACGCAGTGGAACGCGGGGACGGTCGTGGCGGACCCGCTCGGGTGGATGATCTCGGCGCCGACGAGCAACCGGCGGTTGACGTCGAGGCCGAGGTCGCGGGCGACGGCGGAGCGGGCACCGTCGGCGCCGACGACGAACCGGGCCCGGACCGGCTCGGCGCCGTCCAGGTGCGCGATGCCGGTGGTGATGCCGGTGTACCGGACGCCGAGCAGCACCCGCGCGCCGGCGGTCTCCGCGGCCCGCCGGGCGTGGTCGTAGACGGCCGGCATGTCGGCGACGCGGTACTCGTCGCGGTCGCTGGTCAGGTGCACAGGGTCGCGACGGGACGGCGGGTAGAGCAGCACGTCGCGGACGCCGGGGCCGAGGAGGTGGCCGGGCAGGTCGAAGTCGTCCAGGGTGCGCCGCACGAAGATCCCGGTCGTGCGGACCCCGGCCGCGAGGGACCTGCGCCGGTCGACGACCAGGACCCGCAGGTCCCGCTCCGCGAGCAGGCGGGCCGTGTGCAGGCCCGCCAGTCCGGCCCCGACCACCAGTACGTCAACCGTCTCCACGGGACGGACGGTAGAGCCGATCCGGGCCGCACGGGCCGGCGTGCACCGGACCCGCCCGACACCTTCGCAGCAGGTTCACAACGCCGCCCGGGCCGGCGTTGACACGGCGCGTGACACTGTCGGCATGCTCGCATCGAAGTCCGTGCGTACGGTGCTCGCCGCGCTCACCGCCGTGACGCTGGCGGGCTGCATGCCTCGCCCGAGCGACGAGCCCGACGACCACCTGCTCGATCCGGCCGCGACGGCGGCGACCCCGGACCCGTGCGGGCTGCTGACGCCGGAGGAGGTGCAGCAGGTGCGGGGCGGCACGATCGAACCCGGCGAGGAGATCCGCGGCAACCGTACCGGCGAGCGGGTCTGCTCCTTCGACCAGCAGGGCACGAAGCTGCTCACCACGGTCAGCGTCTACCCCGAGGACCGCGCCGGGTTCGACGGCGAGTTCGAGACAGTCAAGGCCAACTTCCCGGACAGCGAACGGGTCCCCGGCATCGGCGAGGCCGCGTTCATCAGCACCGTCTTCCTGTTCTCGATCAAGGGCGCGTTCGTCGTGGTGGTGGTCGCCGCCGGCGACGTCGACGCCGCGAAGCCGAAGCTGCTCGCGCTGGGCCCGAAGGCGGTGGCGAGGCTGCCGTGAGGCCTGCATTCCTTCCCCGCCGCTTGATCGAATGACGAATCTGGCTGTGATGACGACCAGAACTGCAATTCGATCACCGCGGAGCAAGCGAAGATCGGCGGCCGGGCACCGGAGGCGCCACCATGATCCGGAAGACCTTGTGCAGTCATAGCTGCACAACGTCTTCCGGATCATCGAACAGCTGGCCGGCGAGGTCCAGCACGCGCCGGGCGGCGCGGACCACGGCGGCGTCGACCATGCGGCCGTCGGCGCCGACGAGCACGCCCGCGCCCGAGGAGACCGCGGCGTCGAAGCGCTCCACCAGGTCGGCCGCCACCGCGATCTCGACCGCCGACGGGGTGAAGACCTCGTTGACGACCGGGATCTGCGCCGGGTGGATGCACGCCCTGCCGACGAACCCGAGCCGCCGGAAGGCGACCGTCGACGCCCGCAGCGCCGGCAGGTCGCGGTAGTCGGTGCTGACGGACGCGACCGGCGCGGCGATCCCGGCGGCGGCGCTCGCGAGGACGACCTGCGAGCGGACGAAGAGCAGCTCACGCTCGTCGGGGCCCAGGGTGACGCCGAGCTCGGCACGCAGGTCCGCCTCGCCGATCTGCAGCCGCGCGACCCGCGGTGCCCGGGCGATCTGGGCGGCGTCGAGGACCGCTGTCGCCGTTTCCAGCAGCGGTACGACGGGGACCGCGCCGACCGGAAGCCCCCGCTCCTCCTCGACCGCGGCCAGCACCGTCCCGAGCGCGGCGACCTCCGCGGCGCTGCCCGCCTTGGCGAGGCACACGCCGGCCAGCCGGGGGCCGACGACCGCACGGACGTCGTCGAAGCCGGCGGGGCCAGGGTTCACCCGCACCCAGACCGCGGGACCGGCGGCCGGCAGGTCGGCCAGCCAGGCGGCGACGATCGCGCGGGCGCGGGCCTTGCCGGCCAGGGGCACCGCGTCCTCCAGGTCGACGATGAGCGCGTCGGCCCCCCGGTCCAGGGCCTTGTCGAGCTTCGCGGGAGCGTCGCCCGGCACGTACAGGTAGGACCTCATCCGATGCTGCCCTTCCCGCTGGTGAGCGCCTTGGCGATGACGATGCGCTGGATGTCGTTGGTGCCTTCGCCGATCATCATCAGCGGCGCGTCGCGGTAGAGGCGTTCGACGTCGAACTCCTTGGAGTAGCCGTAGCCGCCGTGGACCTGCATCGCCGACAACGCGCACGCGGCGGCCGCCTCCGACGCGAACGCCTTCGCCATCCCGGCCTCCATGTCGACGCGGCGGCCGGCGTCGGCGCGGGACGCCGCCCAGTACACCATGAGCCGCGCCGCCTGGACCTGCATCGCCATGTCGGCGAGCCGCAGCTGGATCGCCTGGAATTCCGAGATCTGCGACCCGAACGCCCTGCGCTGCCCCGCGTAGCGCAGGGCCTCGTCGTAGGCGGCCTGGGCGATGCCGAGGGCGCGGGCGGCGACGTTGATCCGGCCGGTCTCCAGGCCCGACAGGACCTGCTGCATGCCGCGCCCCTCGACGCCGCCGAGCAGCGCGGACGCGGGGACCCGGCAGTCGTCGAAGAGGATCTCGCACGACTCGGTGCCCTTGTAGCCGAGCTTCGGCAGGTCCCGGAGCACCTCGAAGCCGGGGGTGCCGGCCTCGACGAGCAGCACGGACATGCCGCGGTGCGCGGGGTCGGCCGACGGGTCGGTCTTGACCAGGACCGGCAGCGGGTCGGCGTGCCGGGCGTTGGTGATCCAGGTCTTGCGGCCGGTGATGACGTAGTCCTGGCCGTCGCGGCGGGCGACGGTGCGGATGCCCTGCAGGTCGGTGCCGGCGTCGGGCTCGGTGAGCGCGATCCCGGTGCGGCGGGCCCCGGTCGCGAGGTCCGGCAGGTACGCGCGGCGCTGCTCGTCGGTGCCGTGCCGCGCGATCAGCCAGCACGACAGGGAGTGGCTGCCGAGGATGCCGGCGATGCCCATCCAGCCCTTCGCGATCTCCTCGAAGACGAGGGCGAAGGAGACCATGTCGGCGCCGAGGCCGCCGTACTCCTCGGGGACGGTCAGCCCGAACAGCCCCATCCGCCGCATGGTCTCGACGATCTCGGCCGGGTATCGGTCGGTCGCCTCCCATTCGCGGGCGACGGGCCGGATCTCCCTGTCGACGAACGCGCGCAGCGCGTCGCGGAACTGGCGCTGCTCGTCGGTGAGCTCGAAGTCCACGGGTCACCCCAGACGGAAGACGGGAAGGTTGCGGCCGTCGTCGAGCGGCCGCCAGTGCACGACGACGGTGGCGCCGATCGCGGCGTCCTGCCATGGCTCCACGTTGGACACCAGGCGGGGGCCTTCGGCGAGCGTGATGACGGCGACCGCGTAAGGCTCCGATGCGCGGCGCACGACGGTGTACGTCTCGATCACGCCGGCGCCCGAGGTGTCCACGAGGGGCGGGTCGGGCTCCCCGCAGCGCAGGCACAGCGGGCGTGGGTAGTGCTGGTGGTGCCCGCAGGCGGCGCAGCGCTGGACGGTGAGCCGCCGCTGCCTCGTCGCGTCCCACCACGCGGCCGTCGTCTCGTCCACCGGGATGCTCACGAGATCCGTCCAAGCAGGACGGTGCCGTGGGTGGAGAGGATTCCGCCGGTACCGTGGGCGAGCGCGACCCGGTCCGCCGTGCCGCGCAGCCGTCGGACGGCCTCGACGAGCAGCAGCACGCCGAGCTGCCCCGGGTGGCAGTAGGACAGCCCGCCGCCGGACGTGTTCATCGGCAGCGTCCCGGCTTCGACGAGGTCGGGCGCCTCGCCGAAGCCGCAGAAGCCGAGGGCCTCAAGGGTCAGCAGCACGGTGATGGTGAACGAGTCGTAGATCTGGGCGCTGTCGACGTCGGCGGGGGTGAGCCCGGCCATGGCGAACGCGCGCCGGCCGGAGTCGACGGCGCCGGTGCGCAGCAGGTCGCCGACGCCGACGATGGAGGTGCCGGTCGTCGCCTCGCCGTAGCCGAGGACCTCGACCGGGACGGCGGGCAGGTCACGGGCGCGGTCCACAGTGGTCAGCACGACGGCGCCGCCGCCGTCGGTGACGAGGCAGCAGTCGGCGACCCGCAGCGGGTCGCTCACCAGCGGACTGGCGTCCATCTCCGCGGCGTCCAGCGGTCCCGCACCGTACCGGTAGGCGCGCGGGTTCTGCTGCGCCCACTCGCGGGCCGCGACGGCCACCGACGTCATGCCGGCCCGGCCGCGGTCGGCGCCGTACGTGTGCAGGTAGAGCTGCGCGGCGAGCGCGTACGCCGACACGGGGTACAGCGGCCCGTACGGCTGCTCGAACTGCGCCTCCGGCGTGTGCGCCTCGTAGGGGTCGAAGGTGCGGCTGCGGGCGGAGCGCTGGTTGGACCCGTACGAGATGACGACGACGGACGCCTGCCCGGCCTGGATCGCCTGGACGGCGTGGCCGACGTAGAGCTCGAACGCCGCGCCGCCGGCGAACGTCGAGTCCGTCCACCGTGGACGCAGCCCGAGGTGCTCGGCGACCTGGGTTGCGGAGAAGCGGGACACGCCGTTGGTGGCGAGCCCGTCGACGTCGGCGAGGCGCAGTCCGGCGTCGGCGAGCGCCCGGGTGACCGCCTGCGTCTGCAGGTGCAGCGCGGTCTTGCCGGTGACCCCGAGGTCCGACTCGGCCGCGCCGACCACGCAGACCCCGGTCGTCATCGCAGTTCCACTGTGGACGACGCGGGCGCGACCGCGATCCGGCCCTCGGCTTCGACTCGGTGCTCGATGGTGACGAGCCGGCCGTCGACCGCCTGAACAACACCCAGGCAGCGCACTGTCTCGCCGGCGTAAACGAGGCTCTTGAAGCGGAACGTCAGCGAGCGAAGCACTCCAAAAGTGCCGATCCAGTCCTGGACCTGCTCGGCGAGCAGCGCCCCGAACACCTGCCCGTCGACGACCGGCCGGTCCAGGCCGCGCGGCGCCAGGTAGGACGGGTCGTAGTGCAGCCGGTGCCAGTCCCACGTGGCGCCGGCGTAGGCGATCATGTCGGGCAGCGCGATCAGCCGTTCGAGGGGCGGCAGCTCGAGTCCGGGCTTCACGGCGTCACCGCCAGGTAGATGATGGTCTCCTCGTTGGTGGCGAGGAGGTCGCCGTCCTGGTTGGTGTAGGTGGCGCGCGAGGTGAACACCAGCATCGGCTGCCCGGCACCCGTGGCCCGCTCGGTGACGTCCACGAGCCGCCACACGGCGGTGACCACGTCGTCGGGGCGCACCGCCCGGTGGAACTCGTAGGCGTTGCCGCCGCGGACCTGGCGGGTGCCGGGCAGGTCGATCCCCCACGTGTGGCCGGCGTAGCCGTCGGCGTCGCGGGGCAGCCCGGCGTACTGGTTGGTCTCGCAGATCAGCGTCGGCGGCGCGACGACCCCGTCGTGGCCGGCGGCCCGGGCGGCCGCGTCGTCGGTGTAGACGGGGTTGTCGTCGCCGACCGCGAGGGCGAAGTAGCGGATCGCCGCGCGGCCGAGGGGTTCGGGCGCGGTGTAGGTGGCCTCCCGGCCGATGAGCGCCCGGATCTCGTCGGTCATCATGCGAGCACCGCCGTCGGCACGACCTCGATGAGGAACTGGGGGCGCAGCAGCGCCGAGCAGACGACGGAGGTGACGGCGGCGTGCGGGTAGCGCTCGGCGCGTGCCGCGGCGAGCCTCGGGTAGTCGGCCACGGCGGCGGGGGTGACGTACTCGAGGAGGCGGGTGACGGTGGCGCCGGCGGCGACCAGGTCGATGTTGTCGTAGACGAACGCGGCCTGCGCCGGCAGGTCGTCCTCGTGCACGGCCAGCTGTGACTCCGGGTCGAGCGCGCCGAAGCCCGACATGACCAGGGTGTCGCCCGCGGCGACGCCCGGGAGGTAGGTGAGGGTGTCGTACCGGGACCAGCCCGGGTTCACCGGCCGCAGCGGCCCGCGGGCGGCGAGCGCGTCGAGCGACACGGCGGCGCCGGCCTCGACGGGCGTGTCGACGAGGATCCCGGCGGCGCCCGGAAAGACGGGGCCGAGCAGGTCCCGCCGGGGGCGACCGCACCGGGGGTATTCGGCGCGGGTCGCGGTGGCGGTGAAGTCGGTCGTGCGGACCAGCGCGTCGAGGCCCAGCCCGGCGTGGCCCAGCAGCTCGCCGATGCGTTCGAGGCACCAGGTGTACTGGTCCCGGAAGGCCCCCGTGGGGGTGTGGACGCTCGGCAGGTGCACGAGGTCCCCCGCGATGCGCAGCAGGCCACCGGCGACCGCCTCGCCCCCGCCGGGGTGCACCGTCAGGTCGACGGCGAAGCGGTGCCCCGGATCGGGGAACCCGGCGACGGGCACGACCGACACCGGCGCCCGGTGCCCGTCGAGGAACCCCTCGCGCGCATCCGGTGGGGCGGTGGCGGTGACGTACTCGGCGACGTGGACGACGTCGCCCGGCCCGAACCCGGCGTCCGCGAGGCGACGGGCGGCCGACGCGTAGACGGTCGCGGGGTCGGGGCCGGCGATCCCCGGCAGGTAGGTGGTCATGCGGTCGCTCCCAGCGCGTCGAGCAGATCGGTGAGGTCGGGCGCGGTCGGCAGGGCGGCGACGGCGGCGAGGACCGCGGGCCCGCCCGGGCCGAGGTTCGCGAGGGCCTTGCCGCGCACCGTCGCTTCGAGGCCGGGCGCGCCGGGCCCGCCGCCGCTGCGCGGCACCTCGGCGGTCAGCGTCCGGCCGTCCCGGAGCGTCACCG
This sequence comes from Dactylosporangium sp. CA-152071, assembly GCF_050936335.1. Lineage (NCBI taxonomy): Bacteria > Bacillati > Actinomycetota > Actinomycetes > Micromonosporales > Micromonosporaceae > Dactylosporangium > Dactylosporangium sp. CA-152071. The sequence continues at coordinate 2,759,677 of NZ_JBNJMZ010000002.1, forward strand.
TGACCCGGCCGGGCTGTTCGGCGGCCGGGCCCGCGAAGTCGGCCACGCGGTGCCGTACCGACGCCGCCAACGCCGACACGTCGGGCCGGTCGACGCGGGTGAAGGTGTCCACGGTGACGGCCCGGTCGACGAGCATCGCGGCGACACACCACGCCAGGGCGAACTTCGCCTGGTACGCGGTGCGCGGCGCGGCCTGGTCCGGCCCGCAGACGATCGCCTCGGCGTCGGGGTGGACGTCGACGACCACGGCGGAGACGTCGGCGGGGTTCAGGCGCAGGGTGGCGGCGGCGTCGAGCGGGGCGTGCAGCAGCTGGCACGCCGGGTATGGCTTCACGGTGATCCGGGTCAGCTCGAACCGCTCGCCGAGGCCGTCGAGGACCGCTTCCGGCGCGACCCGCCGGCCGGCGAGGGCGGCGTAGAACCCGGACGCGCCCTCGATCGCGCTCGCCGGCCCGCTGGCACCCGCGGCGGCGAGGCGGGCGGCGAGGATCCCGTGGTGCGCCGCGAAGCCGGTGTGCAGCTGCTTCGTCGACGACCCGGTGTGCAGGAACTCCAGGAGCCCGCCGGCCTGGCTGGCGGCGATGCCGATCGCGTCGACCGTCTGCGCCTGGGTGAGTCCGTCCAGCCGGGCCGCCACGAGCGCCGCGGCGATCACCCCGCAGGCCGCGGTGGCGTGCACCCCGCGCGCGTGGAACGCGTGCGGCGCCGCACCCCCGAGCCGGCAGATCGTTTCGAGCCCGACGACCGCGGCCGCGACGGCTTCGGCCCCGCTGACCCGCAGCTGCTCCCCCACCGCGAGCACCACGGGCAGCACCGGTGCCGTCGCGTGGACGAGGCCTCCGGCGTGGGTGTCGTCGAAGTCGAGCGCGTGCACGAGGACCCCACCGGCGAGCGCGGCGGCGGGCGCCCCGAGGCGCGTGCCGGTGCCGGGGATGCGCGCCTCGGGCGGTCCGCCGAGCCCGCGGGCGACCGCGAGCGCCGGTCCGGCCGCGTCCGAGCGGAGCGCGGCGACGGCGGTGCCGCAGCCGTCGAGCAGGTGGCGCAGCGCCGCGTCGACCACCCGCGGCGGCGGCGCGGTGACCGACATCGCCCACTCGGCGAGGGCCTCGGAGACCGTCATGCGGGGGGTCCGAAGGCGCCGGCGGCTTTGAGCGCGGCGACACGGGTGTCGTCGTAGCCGAGGACGTCGTGCAGGACGTAGCCGGCGTCCTCGTTGCGGCGGGGGGCGCGGCGGTGCGGGACCGGGTCGGTGCCGACCCGCACCGGCGACGCGGGCTGCCGGACGGTGCCGAAGTGCGGGTGGTCGGTCTCCACGACCAGGCCGCGGGCGACGGTGTGCGGGTCGGCGAGCGCTGCGGCGACGTCGTTGACGGGGCCGCACGGGATGCCGGCGGGCTGGAGGTCGGCGAGCCACGCCGCCACCGTCCGCGTCGCGAAGGCGTCCTCGAGCAGCGCGAGCAGGATCGTCGCGTGGCGGTGCCGGTCGCCGAACGTCGCGAACCGCGGGTCGGCGGCGAGCGCCGTGCCGGCGACCCCGTCGAGCAGTGTGGCGAGCCGCCGCCAGAACTTCTCCTTCGCGCAGCCGACGACCAGCCAGCCGTCCTGGGCCTCGAACACCTGGAACGGCACCAGCGACGGGTGCGCCGAGTGGTGCGTCCGGGTGGGCTGGAAGCCGCCGTTGAGGTGCCACACGGCGGGGTACGTGAGCATGCCGACGGCCGTGTCGTACAGGCTGAGGTCGCAGTCCATGCCGACGCCGTCGCGGCGGGCCGCGTGCACCCCCGCGAGGAGCGCGATCGCGGCGACCAGGCCGCCGCTGTAGTCCACCAGGGACAGCCCGCTCTTCGTCGGCGGGCCGCCGGGCTCGCCGGTCAGCTCCATCCAGCCGGCGAGCCCCTGCAGGACGTAGTCGTAGCCGGGCTGGTCGGCGCGCGGGCCGGTCATGCCGAAGCCGGTCAGGGAGCAGCAGACGATCGCGGGGTTGATCCCGGCGAGGTCCTCGTAGCGGATGCCGAGCTTCGCCGGCACGTCGCCGCGCAGGTTGGAGTAGACGGCGTGGCTGGCCCGCACCAGGTCCTCGAACACGGCCCGCCCGGCCGGCGCGGTGACGTCGAGGGAGATGGAGCGCTTGTTGCGGTTGAACGTCTCGAAGAACAGCGAGTCCTCGCCGTCGGCGAACGGCGGCACGTAGCGGCCGACGTCGCCGCCGGTCCGCGGGTCCTCGACCTTGATGATCTCGGCGCCGAGGTCGGCGAGGTGCACGGACCCGAACGGTCCCGCGCCGTACTGCTCCAGGGAGACGACGCGGACGTCTTCGAGCGGTCTCACCGGCTCAGCTCCTCGATCAGGCGCAGGATCCGGTCCTGCAGCGCGCGGATCCGCTCGGCGGGCAGCCCGTGGGTCGGCGGGCTCAGCTTCACGGCCGCGGCCAGGCCCGAGTACGCGGCGATGCGCGACGCGACCTCGTCGGGGGTGCCGCTGAGGGTGAGCCGGTCGACCATGGCGGACGCGACGGCGCCGGCGAGCCCGTCGGCGGGCAGTCCGCCGCGGAACGCCTCGATGACGCGCCGCTGCTCCTCGGCGAGGTCGTGGAAGGCGAACAGGTCGGCGTAGGTGCGCACCGAGGCGTAGAACCCGACGACCCCCGCGGCGGCGGCGCGCGCGGCGGCCGGGTCGTCGTCGACGGCGCAGCAGGCGGACACGACGACCTCGAAGCCGGGCCGCGGTTGCAGACGTGGCAGGACGTGCGACGACAGGTAGGACGGTGAGCACAGCTCGTGGGAGATCCACCCGTCGCCGATCTCCCCGGCCAGGGCGACCATCGCGGGTCCGACGCCCGCCAGGTACACCGGGATCTCGGTGCGCAGCGGCGGGTACGGCCGGCGGTAGCCCCGGATCCGCAGCCTGACCAGGTCGCCGTCGAGGTCGACCGGCTCGCCGGTGTGCGCGCCTGCGACGACCAGCCTGATCGCGGCGACCGTCTCGCGGAGGCGCTGGACCGGGCGGGACCAGGCGACGCCGTGCCAGTCCTCGTTGAGCCGCTGCACGCCCGTGCCCAGCCCCAGACGCAGCCGCCCGCCCGACAACTCGTCCAGGTCCAGCGCGGACAGCGCGGTGAGGAAGGGGCTGCGCGCGAAGGCCAGGGCGATCCCGGTGCCCACGCCGACCGTGTGGGTACGGGCGGCGAGGGCAGCGGCGGTGACGGGCGCGCTGCGGTGCAGCTCCGGTGCCCACACCACGGCCGCCCCGGCCGCCTCCGCCCGGCGTGCCGCGTCGAGCTGCTCTCGCAGCGTCGCGCCCCAGGGCTGGAAATGCAGCGCCGGAATCGTCATACCGTCAGCGGCCCGGTCTTGGCCACCGGGAAGTGTGACTTGTCGTGGGGGGCGTCGCGGCGGTACACCATGACGCTGCGCCGCCAGGACATCACCTCGTCACCGTCCTGGTTGAGTCCGCGGGTGCGGCAGGTGACGATGCCGGCGTAGGGCCTCGACGCCGACGGGCGGGTCTCCAGGACGATCGACTCGGCGTAGAGGGTGTCGCCGACGAACACCGGCGCGGTGAGGCGGATCTCCTCCCAGCCGAGGTTCATGATCGCGTGCTGGCTCATGTCGGAGACGGACAGCCCGAGGACGACCGCGACGCTCAGCCCGGAGTTGACGATGAGCCGCCCGTACGGTGCGGAGGCGGCGAAGTGGGCGTTGAAGTGGTTCTGGTTGGTGTTCATGGTGAGCAACGTGAACCACGTGTTGTCGGCCTCGCTGATCGTGCGCCCCAGCGGGTGCTGATAGACCGCGCCGACGGTGAAGTCCTCGAGGTAGTTGCCCAGCGTCATGCTCGTGACGCTAGGCAGCGCGCCACGCCAGAGTCAAGCACTTGTTTCCCACAGCGGATCAGTGTTTCCATTGTGCGATGGGCTGGTGGATCCTGCTGCACATCGTGCTGTTCGTGTTCTGGCTGGGCGGGGACCTCGGCGTCTTCTACTCCAGCCGCTTCGTCCTGCGGCCCGACCTGCCGCCCGTCGCGCGCAACACCGCCCTGAAGATCATGGGCGGGCTGGACCTGGGGCCGAAGATCTGCCTGGTGCTCTTCCTGCCCAGCGGCGTCACCCTGATGGCCCTGGACTCGCACGGCGCGCGCCTGGGCGGCTTCGAGCCGTTCCAGTGGTGGACGGTGCTGCCGGTGTGGCTCTTCGCCTTCGGCTGGCTGTTCCTGACGGTCAAGGACCACCACGAGCCGGGGAAGCACCCCGTGGTGCGACGGGCGGACTGGGGCATCCGGATCGGTTTGATCGGGGTGTTGTACGCCCTGGCGGGGTACACGATCATCGCCGCCGAGCCGTTCGGCGTGACGACGAACCCGAAGTGGCTCGGCGCGAAGGTCGCGCTCTACGCCACGGCGATCGCGTGCGGCCTCGGCATCCGGCTCACGCTGCGCGGCTTCGCCGCCCCCTACGGCGCGCTCATGACCACCGGCTCGACGCCGGAGGTGGAGCGCGGCCTGCGGCGGGCGGTGGACGGCTGCCTGCCCTACGTGTGGGGCATCTGGCTGTCCGTCCTCGCCGCCGCCGCATTCGGCGTCCTGAAGCCCTGGATGCACTGAGGCGCCCGGAAGCCCTCGTCGAGCTACGGCGCGTGGTAGCCGAAGTGGCCGGAGACCCGGGCGGCCGCGACGAGAAGCCGGTCGGCGCACTCGGACATCCGCGGCTTGAAGCGCGACAGCGGCCCGGCCGCCGACAGCACCGCGATGACGTGCCCGTCGTGGTCGAAGACCGGTGCGGCCACCGACGCCGCGCCGACCTGCCGCTCCCCCAGCGAGGTCGCGTAGCCGCGGCGCTGGATGGCGGCCAGCTCGAGGCGCAGCGCGGCGTCGTCGACGATGGTCTTCTCCGTCAGCGCGCCGAGGGTGTGCTTGGCCAGGTACACCTCGATCTCGTCCTCGCCCAGGAACGCCAGGAACGCCTTCGACGAGGCGCCCGCGTGCAGCGGGTAGGGCGTGCCGAGCTGCACCTCCAGGCGCAGCTCCTGCTCCGGCACCACCTGGTCGGCGTAGAGGCGCATGTCGCCGCGCCGGATGGACAGGGTGGCGGTCTCGCCGGTCTCCTCCGACAGCCGGCGCAGCTCCGGCGCCGCGATCGCGCGCAGGTCGGTGCGGGCCAGGTAGGCGCGGCCGAGCGCGACCGCCGCGTGGCCGAGCGCATACCGGCGGGTCGTCGGGTCGACCGTGACCAGGTCGCGGTTGCGCAGCGCGGTGAGGATGCGGTGCACCGCCGCCTTGGTCAGGCCGAGCTCGGCGGCGATCTCGGTCACGCCCAGGTCGGGGCGCCCGACCCGGCCGAAGAGGAGCAGGACGTCCATGGCCCGCTCGACCGCCGCGATGGAGCGGCTCGCGGAGCCGTCGGTGTTGTCGGCGGAAGCCGCCGTGGTGGTGGTCGACACCCCAGAAGTCTAAGCACAGATTTCCCTAGGGGAAACGGCGTCGCACATCGTTGACATCGCTTGACCACCGTCGTTACCTTGACGGTGACAGCGTTTCGCCAAGTGGAACAGTTCGGCAGACAGAAGGTGAGCGCGGGTGACGATCGACCCCGACACGTTCCGCTCGGTGCTCGCACAGTGGCCGAGCGGAGTCAGCGTCGTGACCACGGTCGCGGGCGACGGCTGGCACGGCATGACCGCGAGCTCGTTCTCCAGCGTGAGCATGGACCCGCCGCTGATCCTCGTGTGCCTCAACCGGCGGATCACCACGCACGCGCTCATCGAGGCCAGCGGCGTCTTCGCCGTCAGCGTCCTGGCGAAGGACCAGACGATGGTCGGCCGCCGCTTCGCCGGCCAGGAAGGCGTCGCGGACCGGTTCGCCGGCGGCGCCTGGGAGACCCGGGTCACCGGCGCGCCGGTGCTCACCGACGCCGTCGGCTGGCTCGACTGCCGGGTCGTGCACGCGTACGCCGGCGGCGACCACACCATCTTCGTCGGTGCGGTCCTCGGCGCGTCGACCGAGCGGGTCGTCGCGCCGCTGCTGTTCCACTCCCGGGCCTGGGGACAGCTCGCCGACGTGCTGCCCGACCTGGTCAGCGTCGCCGACACCGGGCTGCTGTCCGCGCTGCGCACCCACGCCGTGCCCGCCACCGCCGCCGGCGCCCTCGCCACCGCGCTGCGCGCCGCCGGGGTCCGGGTGCGCGTGCGGGACCCGTACGGCTGCCTCGTCTCGACCGGCGACCGGCGCACCGCGACCGCGCTCGTCGCGACCGCCGACGAGGTCGCCGACGCGGCCCTGTCCGGCGCCGGGGTGATCGAGCTGCCCGCCGGGGACCCCGTCGTCACGAAACACATCCTCGACGAGGCCGGCCGCTACGACATGACGGCGGCCTGCTGGCTGCCGGACGCGTTCGCGCCCGCCCGCGCCGCCGACGTGCTCGACGCCGTCGACATGCTCGCCGCGCTCGGCTGCGCCGAGATCGGCCTCGACGAGGGCGCCGAGGCGGCCTCGCCCCGCCAGGTCCGGGAGCTGCTGCAGGACGCGACCGTCCGCGCTGCCACGAGGCCCATGCCCGTGTCCTTACGGGTACGCCTGCGCGACCGGCACGGCCTCGGCCTCGTCAACGCGCTGACCGCGATGAAGAGCGGCGTCCGGCACTTCGACACCACCCTCGGCGGCATCGACGGGGTCCTGGCCTGCGAGGACGTGCAGTTCCTCGCCGACCGGCTCGGCGTCGCCTGCGACAGCCCCCGCGCCGCCCTGGTCGCCGCCGCCGCCGACCTCGAACGACACCTCGGCGGGGCGCTGCCCGGCCGCACGTACCGCGTTTCCACCTCCTGAAGGGACCCCGACCGTCATGGCACAGCTCACCGCCGACCGTCTGCTGGACGGCCTGTCCGACGCCGAGCGTGGCCGGGCCGCACGGGTCGAGGCCGTCCTGCCCGCGCTGCGGGACGCCGCGGCGGGCGCCGACGCCGAAGGCCGCTTCCCGGTCGAGCACGTCGCCCGGATGCGCGACGCGGGGCTGCTCGGGCTCGTCGTGCCGGAGGAGTACGGCGGGCTCGGCGGCACCCTGCGCGACCTCGCCGCCGCCACGTTCGCGATGGGCACCGCGTGCGGGTCGACGGCCCTCGCGTACTTCTTCCACAACACCAGCGCGTCGCGCGGCCTGCTGCCCCTGGAAGCGATCAGGGCCGGGCTGTTCGAGCCCGACGAGGTCCCGGTCGTGCGGGCGTTCGCCGAGAAGGTCCTGACCCGCATGGCCGGCGGCGTGTGGCTGGCCAACTTCGCGTCCGAGTCGGTGAAGAGCGCCGGCGCGAACATCTCCATCAGCACCACCGCGACGAAGGTCGACGGCGGCTGGCTGCTCAACGGCGAGAAGTCCTTCGGCTGCGCCACCGGCGTCGCCGACTACTACCTGACCACCGCCCGGCTGGACGGCACCGACACCGCCGCCGGGCTCGCCACGTTCTTCGTCCCGCGCGACGCCGCCGGCGTCGGCGAGCGCCCCACCTGGGACGCGCTCGGCATGCGCGCCACCGCCAACCAGGGCATCACCCTCAAGGACGTGTTCATCGCCGACGACGAGGCACTGACCCTGCCCGGCGCGTTCGTGCGGATGCTCCAGGTCAGCCGCGGCTCGTTCGTCGGCAACCAGCTCGCCATCTCCGCCGTCTACCTCGGCGCGGCGCAGTCGGCGTACGACGCGGCCCTCGCCGCGACGACCGGCAAGGCGTTCGCCGACACCGGGCGGCCCGTCGCCAGCAGCCCCATGCACCAGGTCCTGTTCGGCGACATGACCGAGCGCCTGGAGACCGCGTACCTGTGGATCCGCCGCCAGCTGGAGCTGGAGACCTCCGAGCCGCCGCTGCGCGGCAAGGACGACGTGTTCCGCCAGTGGCGGATGGCGAAGGGCTCCATCACCGAGGCGTGCTTCGACGTGGCCGTCGGCGCGCTCAAGTGCACCGGCACGTCCGGCACCGCCAACTCCGGCGTCATCGCCCGCGCCGTCCGCGACACCGCGATGTCCCTGGTGATGACGTTCCCCGCCGAACGCGGCCGCCTGGAGGCCGCGAACCTGGTCACCACCGGCGCGGAGAACGCCCTGTTCGCCAACGTCGCGTCGACCACGACGACGACAGGGAAGGATTCCTGACATGATGGCCCGCTCTCTCGTCGACGGTGGCTGGAAGCCCGCCACCCGGACGCTGCCCGGCACCCTGGAGGACCCGGCGACCGGCGCGGTGCTCGGCCCGCGGCTCGGCAGCTCCCGCGAGGACGTCGAGACCGCCCTCGCCGCCGCCGACCGGGCCGCAGCGCCGTGGGCGGCCGTCCCGCCGGCCGAGCGCGCCGACCTGCTCGACGCCTGCGCCGACGCCCTCGAGGCGGCCGTCGCCGGGATCGTCGCCGTGGAGAGCGCGAGCACTGGCGTGCCGATCCGGCAGGCGACCCCGCTCGGGTTCATCGTCACCGGCTCGTTCCGGCTCGCCGCCGCGCAGCTGCGCGAGGGCTGGCTGACCCGGACCGTCACCCGCGACGACGGCCGGCCCGTCACCGTCGAGCTGCTGCCGTGGGGTCCGGCGCTGTGCCTCGTGCCGTGGAACGCGCCCGCGCCGATGGCCGCGCACAAGGCCGCCAACGCCCTCGCCGCCGGCTGCCCCACGATCCTGAAGCCCAGCGAGTACGCCCCCGCCGGCACCCAGCTGCTCGTCGAGACGGTCGCGGACGTCCTGCCGCCCGGCGTGCTGCAGCTGCTGCACGGCGGCGCCGAGGTCGGCGGGGCGCTCGTCGGCGACCCGCGGGTGCGGGCCGTGTCGTTCACCGGCGGCGTCCCCGGCGGCCGCGCCGTCGCCGGGCTGTGCGCGGCCGGGCTGAAACCGGCGCAGCTGGAGCTCGGCGGCAACAACCCGCTGCTCGTCATGCCCGACGCCGACGTCGACGCCGCCGCCCGCGCCGCCGTCGACCTGCTCACCACCCTCAACGGCCAGTGGTGCCGGGCGCTGGGCCGGCTCATCGCCCCGCACGACCTGCTCCCGTCGCTGCTCGCCGCGATCGGTGAGCGCCTGGCCGCGCTGCGCGCCGGCGACCCCGCCGACCCCGCCACCGAGCTCGGCCCGCTCATCCACAGCGGGCACCGGGCGCTCGTCGCGGCCCGGCTCCTGGACCTCGGCGGCAAGGCGCACACGTTCACCGACGTGCCCGCCGGCGGGAACTTCTTCGCGCCCGCGCTCGTCACCGGCGCCGCCGAGGAGCCCGCCCGGCACGAGATCTTCGGGCCTGTGGCCACCGTCCACGGGTACGGCACCGTCGACGAGGCCGTCGCGCTCGCCAACGACACCGCGTACGGCCTGGAAGGCTACGTGTTCGGCACCGACGAGGAGGCCGCGCTCGCCGCCGCCCGCCGCATCCGGGCCGGCGAGGTGAAGGTCAACGGCTCGTCGGTGATGAGCCTGCACCTGTTCACGCCGCGCCCCGCGTGGGGCGTCTCCGGCCTCGGCGAGGAAGGCACCGCGGAGACCCTGCGGTTCTTCACCAACCCGCGGGTCACCGGCGTCGAGAACGGCTTCGCGCTGTGAGGTCGCTGCTGCACGCCCCGGGCGTGACCCACCTGCCCGGCGTGTACGACCCGCTGACCGCCGCGCTCGCGGCCCGCGCCGGGTTCTCGGCCGTGCACCTGTCGGGGGCGGCGGTCGCGTCGCTCGCGCTCGGCCTGCCCGACCTGGGCTACGTGCACGGCACCCACATCGCCGACCGGGCCGCCGCGCTCACGCCCGCGCTCGGCGGGGTGCCGCTGCTCGCCGACGCCGACACCGGCTACGGCAACGCGCTGCACGCGGTGTGGACGGCCCGCCGGTACGCCGCCGCCGGCGTCGCCGGGCTGCACCTGGAGGACCAGGTCAGCCCGAAGCGCTGCGGGCACCTCGCCGGCAAGGAGCTCGTGGACGTGCGGGTGGCCGCCGCGAAGATCCGGGCGGTCGCCGAGGCCGCGACCGGTCTGGTGCTCGTCGCCCGCACCGACGCCTACACCGTCACCGGTCTCGACGACGCGATCGGCCGGTGCCTGGCCTACGTCGAGGCCGGCGCCGACGCGGTCTTCGTCGAGGGGGTCACCGGCGCGGCGGAGCTGGCCGCCGTGCACGCCGCGCTGCCCGGCGTCCCCCTCGTCGTCAACCGGTCCGAGGCGGCCGGCGCCGACGTCTTCCTGAAGGACGCGGACCTCGCGGCGCTCGGCGTCCGGCTCGTGCTGCACCCGGTCGCGCCGCTGCTCGCCGCGCTGCACGCGGCCCGGGCCGCGTACGCCGCGATCGCCGCGCACGGCACTGCCGCCGGCGTCGCCCGGCTGCCGTGGGACGCGTTCACCGGCCTCGTCGGCCAGGGCTCGGCGCTCGCCCTCGACGCCCAGTACGCAGTGGAGGTGCCCGCATGAAGGTCATCGTCGCCGGCGCCGGGCCGGTCGGGCTCACCGCCGCGCTCACCCTGCACCGGCTCGGCGCCGACGTCACCGTCCTGGAGGCGGGCGACGCCCTCGCCACGGAGTCCCGGGCGTCGACGTTCCACCCGCCGTCCCTGGAGATGCTCGCCGGGCTCGGCGTCCTGCCCGCGCTCCTGGAGCAGGGCCTGGTGTCGCCGCGGTTCCAGTACCGCGAACGCGGCGGCGGCATCATCGCCGAGCTCGACATGGGGCTGCTCGCCGGCGACACCCCCTACCCGTTCCGGGTGCAGTGCGAGCAGAGCAAGCTGACCCGGCTGCTGCTGCCGCTGCTGCCGCCCGGCACCGTCCACTTCGGGCAGCGCGTCGAGCGCGTCGCGCAGGACCGCACCGGGGTGATGGTCAACGACGGTTTCCGCGGCGACTGGCTCATCGGCGCCGACGGGGCCAACTCGGCGGTGCGCCGGTCCCTGTTCGGCGACGCGTTCGAGGGCATCACCTACCCGGACCGTTTCCTGGTCGGCTCCACCGACGAGGACCTCGCCGCGCTGCTGCCCGGCATCGCCGACGTCAACTACCTGTTCGACCCCGTCGAGTGGCTGGTCCTGCTGCGGACCCCCGACCACTGGCGGGTGCTGCTGCCGACCCCGCCGGACACCCCCGACGACCTGGAGAAGGCGCGGCTGCCGGAGCGGCTCCTCGGCGTCGCCGACCCCGGGCGGCCGTGGCGGGTCGCGCACACCACGCTGTACCGGGTCCATCAGCGGGTCGCGGAGTCCTTCCGGGTGGGCAGGGTGCTGCTGGCCGGGGACGCCGCGCACATCAACAACCCGCTGGGCGGGATGGGCATGAACTCCGGCATCCACGACGCGGTCCTGCTCGCCAAGGCGGTGATGACCGGCGACGAAGACGTCATCACCGGCGCCGCGGACGCCAGGCGCGCCGTCGCCCGCGACTACGTGCAGAAGACCACCCACGGCAACTGGGAGAAGCTGCGCTCCGGCGGCGCCTCCGCCTACGCCGCCGAGCTGCGCACCCTCGCCGCCGACCCCGCCGCCGCCCGCGCCTACCTGCTCCGGTCCTCGATGATCGCCTCCCTGCGGCAGGTGACCGCGTGAGCATCCGGCGGGAGAACCCGGCGCGGCATGTGGAGATCGTCGGGCGGGTCGACCCGGTCACCCGCAACGTCCCCGACCGGGTCGACGACGCCGTCCGCGGCGCGCACACCGCGTTCCGCGGCTGGTCCGGCACGCCACTGGACGACCGGCTCGCGGCGCTGGGCCGCGCCGCCGACGCGATCGCCGGTGAGCTCGACGACCTCGCGGTCCTGCTCGCGCGGGAGATCGGCAAGCCCCTGCCCGACTGCCGCGGCGAGATCGGGTTCGCCGTCCAGCACCTGCGGTGGGTCATCGAGCACGCGCCGGCCGCGTACGCCGACCGGGAGCTCGACGACGCCCAGGGCCGGCTGCTGACCGTCCGGAAGCCCTACGGGGTCGTCGTCGCGGTCACCCCGTGGAACGCGCCGGTCATCCTCGCCATGCTCAAGCTCGCCGCCGCGCTCGCCGCCGGCAACACCGTCATCGTCAAGCCCTCCCCGCTCGGCCCGCTCACCGTCGACCGCCTGGTCCGGCTGCTCCAGGCGCACCTGCCCGACGCCGCCGTCCAGGTCCTGCACGGCCACGCCGCCCTGGTCACGGCGCTCGTCACGCACCGCCTGGTCCGCAAGGTCGCGTTCACCGGCGGCGAGGACGCGGGCCGGGCGATCGCCGCGGCCGCCGCGGACCGGCTGATCCCGACGGTGCTGGAGCTCGGCGGCAACGACCCGGCGGTGTTCCTGCCCGACGCGCCGTTCGACGACGCGAGCATGGAGCGCCTGGTGATGGCGAGCTTCGCGACCGCCGGGCAGGTGTGCATGGCGGCGAAGCGGCTGTACGTGCCCCGGGACCGCGCCGGCGAGTTCGTCGACGCGTACGTGGCCGCCGCGGCCCGGGTCCTCGTCGTCGGCGACCCGCTCACCGAGGGCGTCACGATGGGGCCGCTGATCAGCGCCGAGGCTAGGTCCCGCGCGTCCGACCTGGCCATCACCGCCATGGGCGACGTCGTCGACCTGGGCCGCGAGGCCGGCGGCTACGACGAGCAGGCGGGCTACTTCCTGCACCCGTCGCTCGTCGTCGACCCGGGGCCGGACTCCGCGCTCATCCACGAGGAGCAGTTCGCGCCGGTGGTGCCGCTGGTCCCGTACGACTCCGAGGACCAGGCGCTGGCCATGGCCAACGACGACGACCTCGGCCTCGGCGCGTCGGTGTGGAGCGCCGACGAGGAGCGGGCGTTCGCCTTCGCCCGGCGCCTGGAGGCGGGGTTCGCGTTCGTCAACACCCACAACCGCACCGGCATGTCGCTGCGGGCGCCGTTCGGCGGGGTGAAGCGCTCCGGCTGGGGCCGCGAGTACGCGGAGGAGGGCCTCGCCGAGTACGCGCAGCCATGCGTGGTCCACGCGCCGGCCGCGTTCCGCGCCGGTGGGGCCGGCCTGTCCCCCACCGCCTACCCGTCGTAGAAAGTGTTATCCGGATCGTCCGGCATGCATCTCTCAGGGGACGCACACCCCCGTCAGAGAGGTCCGACATGTCAACGGCACGAACAACACTGCTGCTCGCCGCGGCGGGCGGGCTGGTCGTGGCCGCGCTGGTCGCCACCGGTCCCGCGGCGAACGCGGCCGCGGTGCCCGCGTTCCCGGGCGCGGCCGGCCCGGCCATGTACGCCACCGGCGGCCGGGGCGGGGACGTCTATCACGTCACCAACCTCAGCGACAACGCCACCGCCCCGCAGCCCGGGTCCCTCCGGTACGGCATCGCCAACGCCCCCGGCACCGGCCGGACGATCGTGTTCGACGTCGCCGGCACCATCAAGCTGTCCCCAGCCGGCCGGCAGGGCTGGCTCTCCATCGGCAAGAGCAACCTGACGATCGCCGGGCAGACCGCGCCCGCACCCGGCGTCACGATCATGGGGCAGGCCACCAAGGTCACCGGCGACAACGTCGTCATCCGGCACCTCAAGTTCCGGCCCGGGCAGGACCAGGCCAACCCCGGCACGGCGACGAACGACGGGATCTGGGTCACCGGCGACCGGGTGATCGTCGACCACGCGTCGGTCAGCTGGGCCGACGACGAGGGCATCAGCGCCAGCGATGGCGCCGGGCAGGTGTCGGTCCAGTACGCGATCGTGTCCGAGGGGCTGAACTACAACGGGCACAGCTACGGCGCGCTCGTCGGCAGCGACGTGACCGGCTCGAACATCGCCTACCACCACAACCTGTTCGCCCACAACCTCAGCCGGCTGCCCCGGCTGGGCAACGAGACCGGCGCGGTGAACGCGGTCGACTGGAGCAACAACGTCGTCTTCGAGGGCAAGGGCTACAGCGGCGACAACCAGAACGCGAGCGCCAACTTCGTGGGCAACACGTACCTGCGCCACAACTCGAGCAGTCCCGCAGTCTTCACCGGGGCCACCGGCACCAGCCTCTACCAGTCGGGCAACCGGGTCGACTACGACGGGGACTCGAACCTGGCCAACGGGCGCGACGCCACGTGGACCGAGTACGCCTCGGTCCCGACGCACCGGTCGGCCCGCCTCGACGTGCCGAACATGACCTACGAGACGGCCGCCGCGTCGCTGCCAAAGGTCCTCGACCGCGCCGGCGCGTTCTGGTGGGCCCGCGACGCCGTCGACACCAGGATCGTCGCCGAGACCCGCACGACCAGCGGCGGCCTGATCAACGCCCCGAACGCGGGCGAGTGGAACGCCCTGTGGAACGCCGCCCAGGTGAGCCGGCCCAGCGGCTGGGACACCGACCGCGACGGCATGCCCGACGCCTGGGAGTCCGCCAACGGCCTCGACCCGAAGGTGGACGACCACAACGGCGACGCGGACGGCGACGGCTACCGCAACGTCGAGGAGTACCTGGAGCACGCCGCCCAGGGCGGCCAGGCGAACCCGACCCCACCGGTCACCACCCCGCCGGTCACGACCCCACCGGTCACGACCCCACCGGTCACGACCCCGCCGGCGGGTGGGTGCACGGCGGCCTACCGGACCACCAACAGCTGGTCCGGCGGCTTCCAGGGCGAGGTGACCGTGACCGCCGGCGGCTCGCCGGTCACCGGCTGGTCGGTGCGCTGGACGCTCGGCGGCGGCCAGAGCATCGGCCAGATCTGGAGCGGCCGCCTCGCCACGAGCGGCGCGGCCGTCACCGTGACCAACGAGTCCTACAACAGCGCCCTCGCCGCCGGCGCCTCAACCACCTTCGGCTTCATCGCGACGGGCACGGCGACGACGCCGGCCCTGACCTGCGCCGTAAGCTGACCCAAGCCCCGGCGCCGGCTTCCTGCCGGGCCCTGTTCAGGGCCCGGCGGGTGCGGCTGATGCAGGAGGAAGCCGGCGCCGGCTCGCCCGCCGCCCCCTGAAGGTTCAGCGGGGGCGGCGGGCGAGGAGCACGTCGGTCACCGCGGCGGCGAAGGCCAGGGCGATGAAGCCGATCGCGACCGCGAGGGCCATCTCGATCGCCGCGGTCCAGTCGCCGTGCGTGCCGGTGAGGCGGGCGAAGAACACCGCACCGATCGCCGCGATGCCGAACGCCGCGCTGACGCGCTGGGCGGTCTGCACGACCCCGGCGGCGCTGCCGGCGCGGTCGACCGGCACGTCGGCGAGGGTGAGGGTCTGGTTGGGCGTGATGACCAGGCCGCTGCCGACGCCGGCGACCAGCAGCGGCACGGTCAGGGCCCACGGCGAGGCCACGAGGTGCAGCACCGCGGCCGTGCCCACGAGGCCGGTGAGGACCGTGACCAGCCCGGCCACGACCAGCGACCGGCCGAACTGGTTGACGACCCGGCCGCCCGCGAACGCCGCCAGGGCCGAGCCGAGCGCGAACGGGGTGATCGCCAGCCCCGCCTGCAGCGCCGTGAAGTGCTGGCCGCGCTGCAGGTACAGGGTGAGGATGAAGAAGTTCGCGGTGAACCCGGCGAAGTAGAGCAGCATGACGACCGTGCCGAGCGCGTAGGAGCGGCGCCGGAACAGGTGCAGGTCCGCCAGCGGCACCCGCGCGTGGCGCAGCTCCCACCACACGAACCCGCCGAGCGTGAGCACACCCGTACCCAGCAGGTACCACTGCCGCTGCTCGATCAGGGGCAGCAGGATCTGCACGACGGCGCCGCCGAGCAGCAGCACGCCGACCGGGTCCAGGCTCTCCCGTCGCCTGCGCTCCTCGGGGCGCCGCGGAATCATCCGCCAGCCGAGCGCCGCGGCGGCGAGCCCGACGGGCACGTTGATGTAGAACACCCAGCGCCAGCCGTCGGCCGTGCCGGCGAACTGGATGATCACCCCGCCGAGCAGCGGCCCCACCGCGGTGGCGATGCCGATCGTGGCGCCGAGCAGGCCGAACGGCCGGGCCCGCTCGGGCGGCGGGTACAGGCGCTGGATGAGGCCGGTCACCTGCGGGTTCACCACGCCGGCGAAGGCGCCCTGGATGAGCCGGGCGACGACCAGCCACGCCTCGCTCTGCGCCGCCCCGGCCGCGGCGCTGGACGCCGTGAACCCGAGCAGCCCGGCCACGAACACCGGCCGGATCCCGCGCGCGTCGCCGACCCGCCCGGCGGGCACCAGCAGCAGCCCGAACGTCAGCGCGTAACCGGACAGGACCCACTGCAGCCCGCTGGCGCTCATGTGCAGGCCGGCCTGCATGGAGGGGATGGCGACGTTGACGATGCTGACGTCGAGCAGCGTCATGAACGCCGCCACGAGGGCGATCGCGAGCGCCCGTCCCCTCCACATCGGCGCCGGACCTACCCGCCCGGCGGCCGTTCATGCCGCCGGGTGGCCGGCACGGGGGTGCTCGGCAGGCTCAGAAGTCCACCACGGTGCGCGACGCCAGGCGGGGGCGCAGCCAGGCGCCGACCTCCTGGTGCGCCTCGTGCGACTGGTAGCCGCGCAGGCCTTCGACATCGTCGTGGGTGGTGATCAGGCACAGGTCGGCGGAGACGTCGCTGCGCACGGTGTCCAGGCCGACGACCATCGAGCGGATCTGCGGCACCACGCCCACGAGGCCCTGCAGGAGCTCCTTGGCGCTCGGCGCGTCGGCGGGATCCAGGAACTTCATGACGACGACATGGGTCAGCACCAGAATCGACCTCTCTTTCAGTGGACGCGCGGCGAGTGTATGTTCGGGAAACACTGTTCCGCTAGAGGAACCAGGAGGCCCTCGTGAGGGTTGCCGCTGTCCAGTTCGCCGTCGGTCAGGACGTGTCCACGAACCTCGCGAACTGCCTGCGGATGATCGACCAGGCCGTCGCCGAGGGCGCGGACCTGGTGGTCCTGCCGGAATTCTGCAACCACCTGTCGTGGTACGACGACCGCGACCACGCCCGCCGCATGGCCTGCCGCCTCGGCGACCCGTTCCTGACCGCCGTCGCGGACAGGGCCGCGCAGCACCGCGTCCACGTGAAGATCAACGTTACGCTCGCCCGCGACGACGGGCGGACCACGGGCACGAACCTGCTCTTCGGTCCCGGCGGCGAGCTGCTCGGGCAGAGCGACAAGCAGACCCTGATGGGCAGCGAGAACGACCACCTGCACCGGGGCAGCGAGAACGGCCCGATCGTCGCCACCGCCTTCGGTACCGTCGGGATGTATGCCTGCATGGAGGGCGTCGCACCCGAGGTGGCCCGCGGTCTCGCGCTGCGCGGGGCGGAGGTGCTGCTCAACAGCCTCAACTCGTTCGCCACCGACGAGGCGAGCCTGCACATCCCGGTGCGGGCGGCGGAGAACCGGGTCTGGGTCGTGGCGGCCAACAAGGTCGGCCCGCTGCTGCCCGCCGACAAGCTGGGCGCCATCAGCGCCGGGCTCAAGGTGCCGCCGGAGTGGCTGCACGGCGCCGGCGAGAGCCAGATCGTGGCCCCGGACGGCACCGTCGTGGCCAAGGGCCCGCGGACCGGCGAGGCGGTCGTGGTCGCCGACATCGACCCGGCCCTGGCCAGGGACAAGCGCCGCCCCGACGGCACCGACCGCTTCACCGCGCGCCGCGGCCCGGTCTACGCACCGATCGGCCACGAGCCGCGGGACCCCGGAAGGCCGCAGGCCGCCGAGTCGCTACAGGCGGCGGTGGTACGGGCAGCCGACGGCACCCCCGAGGCCCTGGCTGCCGGCGCCCGCCTCCTGGTGCTCCCGGAGCTGCAGGACCCCTCGGTCGTGCCGGCGCTGCGGGAGCTCCTCCAGGGCACGGAGGCGGTCGCGGTGACCAGCGTCGTGGAGGACGGCGCCCACGTCGGCGTCGTGGTCTCCGGCGAGGGGGTCATCGGCCGGCAGCCGCAGCTGCACCCGGTCGCGCGGCTGGCCGGGCAGGTCAGCCGGCACGGCGACGGCGTGGCCACCTTCGACCTGCCGTGGGGGCGCCTCGCCGTCGTCGTCGGCGACGACGCCATCTACCCCGAGGTGTTCCGCCTGGCCGCGATCGCCGGCGCGGACGTGGTCGCGGTGCCGTTCACCCCGGCCGAGGACTGGGAGCTGGCGCTCGGCCTGCCGGAGCGGGCGGCGGAGAACCGGCTCAACATCGTCGCCGCGGCACCCCTGGGCTCGCCGTCGGCGTTCTTCGCGCTCAGCCCCGACTTCACGCTGTGGACCGCGTGGGAAGGGCCGTTCACGGGGCGGATCAGCCACCCGCTCGTCACCCTCGTGGAGGCCGGCACGCCGGTCGCCACGGCGGTCCTCGCGCCCGCGCAGAGCCGCAACAAGCTCGTCTCGCGCGGCACCAACCTCCTCGACGGGCGGCCCTGGCAGCTCGTCGACGCGCTGACCCGTTGACATCCGTTACCCGTAGCGAAACACTGTTTCCATTACGGACCAACGTTGGAGAGTGAGCGCGTGGAGGAAACCGTCCAGCACGTCGAGGAGATGCTCGACGCGTCGCCCGTGATCGACGTCCACGACACCTTCGCACAGTTCCAGCAGCTCCTGGCGGATCTCAAGGCCAAGATCGACGCAAGGTTCGACACGACGCGCGACCCGTCGACGGAGATCCTGGAGCAGTACGGGACATATCCGGAGGGTCCGGGCGGCCGGGTGGCCGCCTACAGCGGGCCGGAGGTCGACTGGATGGTGCACTCGTGGCTGGGTGACCCGTCGCGCAGCTTCGTGAACCTGCACCTCACCTGCTGGCTCGGCCCGCAGGTCCGGGTGCCGCACCTCGGCATCGCGCTGCTGTGCTGGCCCGGCGGCTGGTTCTACACCGACTACATCCCGCGGACCGACATCGTCGTCGACGGCGACTACTTCGACCGCTACTACGCGGGCCCCAACGACGCGTGGCTGGAGCACCGGGCGGACGACCAGTTCGCCTGGTTCACCAGCCGGGCCGGCTTCATCCGCGCCTCGCTGTCACCGAACGCGTACGTGTACTCCTTCGAGCGCACCGCGCGGAACCTGCAGGTGGTCAGCGACGTGCTGCACGCCCGGGTCGACCAGTGGCTCACCTGGGTCGACGAGGCTCCCCCCGTGCCGGAGGAGGAGCGCGCCGCGCTGCGCGAGCGGGACCTCGCGACCCGGCGCAACATCGCCGACCGCGACCCTGCCAACGTGATGGGCGTGCGGTACTTCGGCGAGGAGACCACCCAGCGTCTCGTGCGCGCCCTGTGGGGCGGCGACCGCGAACTGCCACGCCCGTGACGACGATCCGGTCCCTGTGGTCCGCCGCGACGATCCCCGGCGCGCCCGAGCCCTTCGCGACCGCGCACCTGAAGGTGTACTACCCGGCGCTGGTCACCGGGTCGGACGCCGAACGGCTCAGCGGCCTCTTCCAGGCCGACCCGGCCGGCGGGCCCTACCCGGTGGTGCTCGTGCTCAGCGGCGTCAACGTCGGCCAGGACGCCTACCGCTGGCTGGCCGCCGAGCTCGCCGCGCAGGGCTTCGCCGCCGTCACCTACGACTGGGTCGGCCCGCTGTTCGCCGGCCAGGTCGGCATCACGCCCGGCGTCGACCTCGCCCTGGCCCGGCCCGGCACCTACGGCGACGGCCCCACCTGCCAGGCGATCGCGCCGCTGCTGGAGCGGCTGGCCGCGCTCAACGCCGCCGAGGGGCCGCTGCACGGCGCCCTCGACCTGGACCGGGTCGCGCTGTTCGGGCACTCCGCCGGCGGCACCGTCGCGCTGCAGTCCGGGCGCTTCTTCCCGCAGGTGCGGGCGGTCGCAACGTACGGCGCGCACACCATGGTCTCCACGATGCTCGGCTGGCCGGCCGGCACGATCGCCGAGGCGCTCGTCGAATCCCCGGTCATGCTGCTCGCCGGCACCGAGGACGGCGTCATCGCCGCCTCCTCCGACCGGTACGGCGCCGCCGCGGACAAGCCGCACGACCCGGTGAGCCGCACGTTCGACGAGGCGCTCAAGGACCGCGACGGCGCCCACGTCCTCGCGACCGTGCACGGCGCGAACCACTTCAGCGTCGTCGAGCCGGCCGACCCCACCTCGGCCCGGTCGTTCCTCGACCGTCCGTCCACCGTGGGCGGCGCCACCGCCCGCGGCGCGATCGCCGGGCTGCTCGCGGCGTTCCTCCGCACCCACCTGCGCGACGGCGACCCGGCCGCGCTCGACACGTTCCCCCAGGACCTGGTGTCCGTCCGGCGCCGCTAGGAGCCCAGCATGTTGAAGAACTTCTGGTACGCGGTCGAGTTCGCCGACCGCGTCACCACCAAACCGATGCGCGCCACCTGTCTCGGGCAGGAGCTGGTGCTGTACCGCACGCCGAAGGGCCGCCCGGTCGCGCTGTCGGACCTGTGCGTGCACCGCGGCGCCGCGCTGTCCGGCGGCTGGGTGAAGAACGACTCGATCGTCTGCCCGTACCACGGCTGGGAGTACGAGCCCAGCGGCGCGTGCGTGAAGATCCCGGCAAACCAGCCGGGCCGCGGCATCCCGAAGAAGGCCCGGGTCGACTCGTACCCGGTGGAGGAGCGCTACGGCTTCGTCTGGGTGTTCCTCGGCGACCTCCCCGCCGAGGAGCGCCCACCGATCCCGGTCTGGCCCGAGTTCGACGACCTGGTCACCAACGGCGGGCGCTACAAGGCGGTCACCGGCGAGTACCTGTGGAAGTCCAACTACGAGCGGATCCTGGAGAACGGCTGCGACATCGCGCACACGCCGTTCGTGCACGCCGGCGCCTTCGGCAACCCGGAGCGACCCGACGTCGAGGAGTACGAGCTGGAGATCCCCGACGAGTGGTCGGCGTTCGCCACCGTGCGGCTGCACCCGCCCGCGCCGAAGGGCATCTGGGCGATGGTCGGGCGGCGTGGCAGGAACCTCAAGGAGCGCCCGCCGGTCGCCACCACCGCCGGCTGGATGCTGCCCAACATGATCAAGCTGCACGTCCGGCTCCCGCTGGGCAACCTCATCATCTACGACACCAACATCCCCATCGACGAGACCACGACGCTCGTGAAGTGGGTCGCGCTGCGCGACTTCTTCACCGGCAACTGGGCCGACAAGAACGCCGTCCAGCGCGTCGAGAAGATCTTCGGCCAGGACGCCCCGGTCGTCGACAAGGTCCGCCCCGAGCTGCTGCCGTTCGACCTCGGCGCCGAGCTGCACGTGAAGAGCGACCTGATCGCCGTGCACTACCGGCGGCGCCGGCAGGAGCTCGCCGAGCAGGGCTGGCTGCTGGGCGACGAGGACCGCATCATGGGCGACGTCCCGCGCCGCGAGGCGACGGTCATCGCCTCCCCCGCCCGCCGGGAGAACCCGGAGCTCGCCCGCGCCTGGGTGCACAAGGCGAAGGGCGAACACCCCACGGTCGCCGAGGCGGAGCGTCTCGGGCAGGCCCACCTGGAGGAACAGTGATGTCACTTCCGTTCGCGCTCGCCACCCGGGTCGTCGACGCGCTGCGGGACCTGCCCGTCGTCGAGGTCGGCTCGCCCTACCGGGAGCTGCGCTCACCCATGTCTCCGGCGCCCGTGGGCACGATGCGGGTGTGGGAGGGTGACGGCGAGGTCAGCCGGGTGGTGTACGTCGGGCTCGTCGTCCCCCCGATCAACCTCGACAGCCACATGGTCTTCGCGTTCACCGCGCCGAAGTCCGGGATCCCGCACTTCACGCTCGACTCCGTCCACGGCGGCGCCTACTACGCCTACCACCTCGACCTCATCCCCCGGGCCGAGCTGTCCTCCCACCTGTCCTACATGGACACCGCGTACCACCCGCTGACCGGCCTGTACGAGGAGGCGTCGCAGCGCGAAGGGCTCAGCCGGGCGCACATCGGCCCGCGCCAGCACGCGCTGATGTCGCCGTGGATGCTGGTGCACCGCGCCGACGAGGCCGCCTTCCGGGGCATGGACGCGATCGTCGACCAGTACGTGTCGCACTGGCTCGGCCTGGTCGAGGCGGGCCTGCCCGCCGACGTGGTCGCGTCGCTGGGCGACACCGACCTCGCCGCCCGCGACGCCGCCGTGCGCGCCAACCTGTTCAGCCCCGCCGTCGACCCGGTCTGGGCGCAGGTCTCCCGCCTGCTCGGCGAGCCCGCCTCCGACGAGATCCGCGAGGTGCTGATGGGCGGGCCGCTCGCATGACCGCCCCCGCTGAGCCTTCGGAGTGGCAGCAGCGCATCGCCGGTGAGTGGCACGGGCGGCCCAGCCTCTTCGACGCCGATGGCACCTGGCGCGGCTACGAGGACATCCGCCGCTCGTCGGTCTACGAAGACGGCGTCACCACGTACTACATGGACGGCGGCCTCGAGGGCGGCGGCCCGCTCGCGGGGCGGTTCCGGCTCGGCGCGCCGTTCGCGTTCGGCGTCGTCGACTCCGACGCCGACCGGATCTACACCGGGCCCGACTTCTACGGCGCCGGCCAGCCGTACGGCACGTTCGTCGACGCCCACTACTACGGCCCCGGCTGGCAGGTCGACCTCAACACGTGGAACCAGGTGCTCGGCGACGACACCCAGGTCTACTCGTCGATGCTGTACCAGGGCCCGGCGGTCGTCGGCTGCTTCAACGGCGTCTACAAGCGCGGCGTCTCCGCGGCCGAGCTGCAGGAGCATCTCGCCGCCGAGACCCGCAACGGCCCCGTGCCCTTCATCCTCCCCACCAAGCAGGCGGGCGTCTACAGTGGACGCTGCGAGCTGTGGGGCGCCGACCAGAAGCTCGCCGGCCCGGTCGACGTGTCGATCGCGCTCGCCCCCCTGGACCTGCTGCGCACCCGGCTCACGGTCACCTGGTCCGGCGCGCTGGACCGCTCGTACACCGTGGACTGGCGCCGCGACGGCTTCCGGTCCTTCTACGAGGGGCCGCAGGCGTGGGGCAACGCGGTCGCGTTCGGCCGCGCCAACTACCCCACCGTCCACTTCACCGACGTCGTGAAGGTGACCGGCCGCGAGTTCATGCTCGACGCCACTCCCGGGATGGGCGCCGGCACCTCGCTCGCGGTGGCCTACCGCGTGTACAGCGGCGCCACTCTCACCGGCATCCTGCACGGCGAGCTCTCCTGGAGCGCGGCATGACGGTTGTCGTGGTCACCGGCGGCACCCGGGGCATCGGCCTTGGTCTGGTCCGCTCGTTTCTGGCGCGCGACTGCGACGTCGTCTACTGTGGACGGTCGATTCCGACGCAGGACGTCGACCCACGGTCGCTCGGTGTGCTCGCGGACGTGACGGACCGGGCCGCGGTGCAAAACCTGTGGGACGAGGCCGTCGCCAGGTTCGGCAAGGTCGACATCTGGATCAACAACGCCGGTGTGTCCACGTCGCGGAAACCGTTGTGGGACCTGCCACCGGACGAACTCGACACGGTGATCGACGTCAACCTGCGCGGCCTCGCCCATGCCAGTGCCGTCGTCCTGGCCGCGATGCGCGCGCAGGGACACGGCACGCTCTGGAACATGGAGGGCTTCGGCTCCGGCAACCAGAAGGCGCCCGGCCTGGTCGCCTACGGCGCCACGAAACGGGCCGTCACGTACCTCACCGACGCTCTGGCAAAAGACCTCGGCAAGGATTCCCTGGTCAAGGTCGCGCACCTGTCCCCCGGCATGGTCGTCACCGACCTACTGTCGCGCGACTACACCCCCGAGGAGTTCGCGAAGGCGAAGAAGATCTTCAACATCCTCGCGGACAAGGTCGAGACGGTCACCCCGTGGCTCGCCGACCGCGTCCTCGCCGGGGTCCCCAACGGCGGCCGGGTCGCCTGGCTCACCACCCCCAAGGCGTTCGGCCGCTTCGCCACCGCCGCCTTCCGCAAGCGGGACCTCTTCGCATGAACGGCAATGACTACCCGGTCGTCCTCGCCGTCGAGGACTTCGTGCCGACGCTGCTCGCCATGTACGGGTTCTGGTTGCTGGCCGGCCTCGCGGTCCCCGGGAAGGTCACCGCCGGCCGGGTCGGCGCGGTCCTCATCGGCGCGGGCGGCATCGCCAAGTCCGTCTGGAAGCTGCTGGTCGCCGGGTTCGGCGTGGACCTGCCGTGGCTGGAGGGCTCGCTCTTCCCGCTCATGTCCGCCGGCGCCGTCCTGCTGATCTGGGCGCTGCTGCCCACGGCGCCGTGGTGGCCGTTCGCGGCCGTCTACGCCGCCGTGGCGGGCGGCGCCGCGCTGGCCGGCACGATGAAGCCCGTGTTCATCCTCGCCACCGCGGGCGTGACCACGATCAGCGTCATCGGCGCGGTGTACGCCGGGCGGCGGCGGGCCAGGCCGGCCATCGCCCTGTACACGCTCGGCATCGTCCTCGTCACGGCCCTCGTGCCGCTGCGCAACCACCCCGACCACGAGACGCTGCGCCTGCAGTGGATCGAGCAGGGCACGAACACGGCCGCGCAGCTGGCCTTCCTCACCGCGGCGTGGCTCACCGTCCGCGCCTACCGACGCTCCCCCTCCGAGGTGCTCGCATGACCGACGCCCTGGGCTGGCGCCGCAAGTTCGGCGTCATCGCCCCCTCCACCAACACGATCGTCGAACCCGACTTCTACGCCATGGGCGTGCCCGGCGTGACCGCCCACTTCTCCCGCATCCACATCCGCAACCAGGACCTGTCCAGCGACGAGGGCTTCGAGAACCTCCTGGTCCAGATCCGCGCCGAGATCGGCCACGCCTGCGAGCGCGTCCTCACCTGCGAGCCCGACTTCATGGTCATGGGCATGTCCGCGGAGACCTTCTGGGGCGGCGTCGAGGGCAACCGCGAGTTCGTCGCCCAGATCAACGGCATCACCGGGCTGAAGGTCGCCACCGGCGCCGAGGCCTGCGAACGCGCCCTGCACCTCTACGGCGCCCGCCGCATCGGGGTCGTCACCCCGTACCAGCCGATCGGCGACGAGAACGTGGTCCGCTTCTTCTCCGAGCTCGGCTTCGACGTCGTGCGCATCAAGGGCCTGCGCTGCCCGACGGCGGTGTCGATCGCCCATGTCACCGAGGACGAGCTGCGCGCCGCGATCCTGGAGGTCGACGGCCCCGACGTCGACGCCATCGTCCAGTGCGGCACCAACCTCTCCATGGTCCGCCTCGCCGACGAGGCCGAGCGCTGGCTGGGCAAGCCGGTCATCGCCATCAACGCCGCCACCTGGTGGATGGCGCTGCGCGACAACGACATCCCGGACAAAATTCACAACGCCGGATCGCTCCTCCGCAATCACTGAAAATCGCGTGCGGGGCCGCGCCCGACGCCGTAAGGTGCTCTCCTCGTGGCCCCTGTCATCAGCACCGTCGTCGATAAGGTCCTGCCGGCGCGGCTTGGCAGAGGGTTCCGGTGGCTGGTGGCGTCGTCGTGGACCAGCAACCTCGGCGACGGCATCGCGGTCGCGGCCGGGCCGCTGCTCGTCGCGTCGCTGACGGACAACGCGTTCCTGGTGTCGCTGGCCGCGCTGCTGCGGTGGGCGCCGCCGCTCGTGTTCGGGCTCTACGCCGGGGTACTGTCCGACCGGCTCGACCGGCGCAGGATCGTCATGGCCGCCGACGGGCTGCGGGCCGTCGTGCTGTGCGTGCTGATCGCGCTGCTCGCCGTCGACCGGCTGCCGGTCGCGGCCGCGCTCGCCGCGCTGGGGCTGCTGACGATCGCCGAGGTGTTCGCCGACAACGCGGCCTCGACCCTCTCCCCGATGCTGGTCGGACGGGACGACCTGGTCCTCGCCAACGCCCGGCTGCAGGCGGGGTACCTGACGCTCAACCAGCTCGTCGGGCCGCCGCTCGGCGCGGTGCTCTTCGCCGCGGGGCTGGTGTGGCCGTTCGCCGCGGAGGCCGTGCTGGTCACCGCCGGGGTGCTGCTGGTGTCCCGGCTCGCTCTGCCCGGCACCACCAGGCCGGCCACGGAGGCGCCCGGCAACGTGCGGCACGCCGTCATGGAGGGGCTGCGCTGGACGATCCGCCACCCGGCCGTGCGGACCCTGTCGCTGACGATCCTGATCTTCAACGTCACGTTCGGCGCCGCCTGGTCCGTCCTGGTGCTGTACGCGCAGCAGCGCCTCGGCCTCGACGCCGTCGGGTTCGGGCTGTTCACCACGGTCGGCGCCGCCGGCGGACTGCTCGGCACGGGCCTCTACGGCCGGCTGACCCGCCACGTGAGCCTCGGCAACGTGATGCGCGCCGGGCTCATCATCGAGACGCTCACCCACCTCGCGCTCGCCGTGACGACGTCGGCGTGGTTCGCGTCGGCCATCATGTTCGTGTTCGGCGCGCACGCGTTCATCTGGGGCACCACGTCGATCACCGTCCGGCAGCGGGCGGTGCCGGAGCACCTGCAGGGCCGCGTCGGCAGCGTCAACACGATCAGCGTCTTCGGCGGTCTCGTCGCCGGTTCGGTGATCGGCGGCCTCCTGGCGACCCACGTCGGCGTGACGGCACCGTTCTGGTTCGCCTTCGCCGGCTCGGCACTGTTCGTGGTGCTGCTGTGGCGCGAGCTGACCCGCATCGCCCACGCCGACGAGCGGCACGCACCACCCGGACCTGAGATCGCCCACGCCGACGGGCAGCACGCACCACCCGGACCTGAGATCGCCCACGCCGACGGGCAGCACGCACCACCCGGACCTGAGATCGCCCACGCTGGCGGGCGGCCCGCCCCGGCTGAGGACGAGCAGCCCACCCCACCCGGGGAAGGACGGCGCGCGACCGCCTGAACCGGGCCGGCTACGACCGGTCGTGGACCTCGATGACGGCCGCCGGGCAGCGGTTCGCGGCCTCGTACACCGACTCCTGGTGCTCCTCCGCGGGGTGCTCTGCGAGCAGGACCACGACCCCGTCGTCGTCGCGCTGGTCG
Source organism: Dactylosporangium sp. CA-152071 (assembly GCF_050936335.1). Taxonomy (NCBI): domain Bacteria; kingdom Bacillati; phylum Actinomycetota; class Actinomycetes; order Micromonosporales; family Micromonosporaceae; genus Dactylosporangium; species Dactylosporangium sp. CA-152071. The sequence continues at coordinate 2,786,341 of NZ_JBNJMZ010000002.1, forward strand.
AACACCTCGCCGGCCACCAGGACGCACACCCCCGACCCGATGCACTTGTCCGCGTCCACCGACACCCGCATCACAGGCCCTCCTCGGCCGGCTCGACCTTGTCCCACGTCACGGGCAGCGTCTCCGGCCCGTACACCGACGTCTCCACCTTGAAGCGGATGTCCTCGAGCGGCACCGCGAGCCGCAGCGTCGGGATCCGCCGCGGCAGCGTCGCCAGGACCGTGGTCAGCTCCAGGCGGGCGAGCTGCTGGCCGACGCACTGGTGCGGGCCGTGTCCGAAGCCGAGGTGCGGGCCGGTGGCCCTGCCGATGTCGAGCCGGTCGCCGTCGGGGTGCAGCTCCGCGTCCCGGTTCGCCGACTGGATGGCGACGACGACGTAGTCACCGGCCTTGACCGGCTGCCCGGCGATCGACGTGTCCTCGGTGACCTCGCGCAGGAGCCCCGAGCCGACGCCGAGATACCTGACGAGCTCCTCCGCGGCGGCGCCGGCGAGCGACGGATCCTGCCGCAGCCGCTCCAGCTCCTCGGGGTGCTCCAGCAGCGCGAGGACGCCGTGGCTGATCATGCTGGCCGTCGTGTCGTAGCCGGCGATCAGCATCGCCGCGCTCATCATGACCAGCTCCATGTCGGTGAACGGCCGGTCGGTCTGGTCGCTGCGCACGATCATCCGGCTCAGCACGTCCTCGCCGGGGTTCGCCCGGCGGGTCACCACCGTCATGTACAGGTACTCGAACAGCGGCTGCATGGCCGCGGCGACGTCGCCGGCGCTGGACTTGCCGTCGGAGAGCGCCTCCGCGGCGGTCTTGAACAGGTGCCGGTCCTCCTTGGGGACGCTGAGCAGCTCGGCGATCACGGCGGTCGTCACCGGCCGGGCGAAGTCCGCGTACAGGTCGACCGGCGACGGTGCCGAGGCCAGCGCGTCGAGGCGCTCGTCGACGATCTGCCGGACCAGCGGGCGCAGCTGGTTGATCCGCTTCATGTTGGAGACCTCGGGCGCCATGTGCCGGCGGAAGCGCAGGTGCTCCGCGCCGTCCATGCGCGGGAACTCGCCCTCGCCGACCGGGGTGTCGCCGCCGTAGCCCAGCAGGATGTGCGCGGCGACGCCGGACCGGTTGCTGAAGCGCTGCGGGTCGCCGAGGACCTCCCGCACGTCGGCGTAGCGGCTCACCAGCCACGCCTGCACGCCCGTGGGGCACGCGACGCGGACGACCGGGGTGCCTTCGCGGAGGCTCTCGTACTGCGCGGGCGGGTCGAACGGGCAGCCGCTCGCGGGCGGTAACGGCAGCGGCGGCAGCGCCGCGGACGGATCGTGCTGGACAGCTGTCATCGTGACCCCCGAACGGTGCGGCGCCGGCAACGGCATCCATCTTGGTCGAAGCATCGAGGAAACACCACCCTGTGATCCGGCCGCGGGCGGGATTGATACCCTCGGCCGCATTCCGACGGGGACTGGGGGGACCGGATGGCGGGACAGGACAGCTACGTCGACCCGGCCGAGATGACCGCGTTCGTGGGCAGGACGCACGGCGTCGCGGACCGGTTCGAGACGATGCGCGCCGGCGGCGCCGGCACCGAGGTCGGCCGGATGTCGTTCGGGCTGCTGCCGGCGTCGTTCCAGCTGTGGGACATCTACCAGCAGGTCGCCGAGGCGTGCCGGACCGGCCTGTCCGACGGTTACGAGGCGTTCGAGGAGATCGCCGGCGGCGTCGCCGACGAGCGCGACGCGTACGAGGCCAACGAGGTGGCGAACCTGGACCTCTTCAAGCCGCGGGAGGCCTGATGAGCGCCGTCGCGCTGGAGCGCAACAAGACCTACTTCGAGCAGCTCGTCGCCTGGTGCCCCGAGCCGTTCAAGGGCCTGACGCAGGCGGTGCTGTGGCCGTTCGAGCAGCTGCTGGAGCTGGTCGCTGGCGAGCCCGACGACCTGATGGCGGCGGCCCGGCAGGCGGCGACGACCGGCGACCAGGTCCGCGACGCCGCCGAGCAGCACCGGCAGAACGTGGCGCTGCTGAAGCCGCACTGGCGCGGGCCGGCCAGCGACTCCTTCGGCACCGCGATGGACGACTTCATCGACGCGGTCAAGGACCTCGCCGACGGCTTCGACCAGATGGCGCAGATCCTCGTCGAGGCGGCGAACGCGAGCGTCGAGGCGTTCAACCTCCTGTGCGAGATCATCTTCGAGTTCATCCTGTGGTACCTCGCCGAGCTCATCATCGCCGCGGTCGCGGCCGCCGTGTCGTTCGGCGCGAGCGCCGTCGCGTTCGCGGTGCGGGCCATCGCCCGGCTCGCCGCGACCCTCGGCCGCATGTGGAAGGTGATCGGCCGCTTCGCCGTCATCCTCGGCCGCCTCGCCACCCGCATCGGCAAGGTGGCGGAGCTGCTGATGAAGTACGCGGCGAAGATGAAGAAGCTGTTCGCCATGAAGCGGCAGTTCTCCCCGTGGAAGAAGGCGCTGTACTCCAGAGCCGGCCTGAACTTCCAGGTGGAGAAATTCCTCGTGTCGCTGCCGGGGAAGCTGGCGATCAACGCGGCGTCGCCCATCAACATCCCGGGGCTCGGCGGCACGGTGCTCGACGGCGTCGTCGGGTACAACGACCTGCAGGACGGCAAGAAGGACCGCAACTACGTGCACGACGGCACGTACAAGGACGTGACCGGCCGGTACGTGAAGCCGGTCCAGGACCTGATCGATCTGGTGGGCATATGACCGAGTACCCGTCCCTCGACCGGCTGGAGGCCCTCGTGCAGGGCCTGGACGCGATGAGCCGGGACCTCGGCGACCGCCTCGGCGCGCTCGCCGGCCAGACCGCGGAAGGGGTCAGCGACTCCGGCCTGGTCCTCGCGAAGGCCACCACCGACGGGGCCGTCACCGACATCCAGCTCGACCCGCGGGCGATGCGCTTCGGCTCGCAGGACCTCGCGGCCGACGTCCTGCAGGCCGTCAAGCGCGCCCAGGACAACGCCGCCGAGCTGTCGAAGGAAGCGGTGAAGGCGCTGCTCGACCCGGTCTCCCGCGCGGGTGACCAGCGGCGGTACCAGGATGAACACTGACCCGTCGCCCGCCGAGGCCTACGCCGAGGCGCTCGCCGAGCTGGCGCCCGGGGAGCGGGTCCTCGCCGCGGTCGTGGCGAAGGCGCCGCTGGGGCTCGGCCCGCCGCTGCCACCGGACGGCGACGACAGCCCGGTGACGGCGGGGTCCGCCGCGGGCGCCGTCGCCGGCGCGATCCTGTCCCCGCCGAAGCCGGGCCAGGGGTTCTTCTGGTGGCTGGTGTTCGGCCGGTCCGCGGCCGGGGCGGCGACGTCCACCGCCGCCGCCTGCCACGCGGCGACCCTGGGCACCGGCGGCCCGCTGCTGCTGGTGGTCACCGACGCCCGCCTGCGCCTGTACGAGCCGCTCGACCAGGCCCACTTCATCGACGAGCCGAAGTACCACACCAGGCCGGCCACCGAGCGGCTGCGCCCGGTGTGGGACGTGCCGCGCGCCGGCGTGCGGTCCGCCCGGGTCGGCTGGCACCGCCTGAACCCGTCCCGGCTGACGATCGAGTTCACCGACGGCTCGTGGGCGTCGTTCGCCGGCCTGCTCACCATGGGCCGCCGCAAGGCCGCCCCCGTCGTGGCCGCCCTCACCCGCTGACGGCGCGCCCTCAACCGCCGACGGCCGCGCCCAGCTGCTCGTGGCCGCCCTCACCCGCTGACGGCGCGCCCTCAACCGCCGAACGGCCGCGCCCAGCTGCTCGTGGCCGCCCTCAACCACTGACGGCCGCGCCGTTGCTGGTGGCGGCACTCACCCGCTGACGGCCGCCACCAGCAGCCGGGCCGCGGCGGCGGCGCCGTCAGTGGTGACATCCCAGGCGGTCGCGCCCGCCGTGGCCTCGACGCCGGGCAGGAGCGCCTCGTGCAGCGCCGCGTTCAGGGTGCCCGCGTGCAGGCCGGCGAGCGACGCCGAGGTCCCGACGCCGAGCGCGACCACCCGGGAGGCCCAGTAGAACTGGTCGCTGAACATCGGCACCACCACCTGCGGCACCCCCGCGCGGGCGGCGGCGACGGTGGTGCCCGCCCCGCCGTGGTGCACGGCCACCGCCACCCGCGCGAACAGCGCCTGCTGGTTGACGTCGCCGACGCTGACGCAGTCCGGCCCGTCGTCGACGGGGGCGAGGTCCGCCCAGCCCCGCGAGAGCACGACCCGCCGGCCGTTGGCCCGCGCCGCCTCGACCACGGCGCGGCTGGTGTCGGGTGGCAGCGGCATGCTGCCGAAGCCCACGTACACCGGCGGGTCGCCGGCGTCGAGGAACGCCTCGAGCTCCGCCGGCAGCGGCGCCGGGTCCCGCAGCTGCCACGCCCCGGTCTGCACGACGTCCAGACCGGCGGGCGCCGGGCCGAGGGTGGCGTCGGCGGCGAGCCACGGCCGGTCGGTCACGTTGTGCCGCAGGACGTCGCCGATCTCCGCGAGCCCGAGCCGGGCCCGGTTGTGGTTGACCCGTTCCAGGGCCCGGGCGTTCCAGGCGGCCGTGGTGGCGGCCCACCGGCGCTCGTTGTCCCCGGGCCGCCCCGGCTCCCACGTCTCACCCGGCGAGGGTGGCGGCGCGAGCTCCGGTGAGGGCAGTGCCACCGGCGCGTAGACGGCGGTCACGTACGGCAGGCCGGCGCGTTCGGCGACGGAGCGGGCAGCGTACTGGTGCGCGTTGGCACCGAGGACGGCGTCGCAGCCCTTGACGGCGGCGGCGAGCGTGTCGAACTGGTCGGTGATCAGGTCCGGCACCGGCGCGGGCGGCTGCCCCGGCGCGGGCCTGCGCATCTCCACGCCCATCGGCACCGCGTCAAACCCGTGACCCGCGACCCACTCCACGAAGTTGGGCGGCACGCACAGGCGGGCGTCGTGCCCGAGCCGGCGGACCTCGAGGGCCAGGGCCAGCACCGGTTGCACGTCGCCGCGCGTCCCTGCCGACGACACCAGCACACGCATGGTCTTCTCCTTCTCCCGTGGCCGCGCGCCGTCCGGCGCCGCGGCCACGAATTCTGCGGCAGCACCCGGGTCTTGCCGCAAGACCCCGTGCGTGTTATACGTTCCAATGGGGAGGAGACACCCGTGGTGTCATCCTCCGGCAATGGCGTTTCTCCGGCCCGCCCGGGCAGTAGAGCCGCATGCCGCCCATATGGCTGACACGGCTGGGACGGTCCGGCTGGCTGGTCACCGGCGCCGTCGTGGGCGCCGCCGCCCTGATCGTCGGCGTCGGCGTCATCCTCGCGGTCCTCGCACCGGTCCTCATCACCGTGACCATCGCCGCGGCCCTGCAACCGCTCATCGCCCGGCTCCGCAGCCGCGGGGTCCCGGCGACCGCCGCCGCGCTCACCGGTGCGCTGCTGGTGCCGGCGCTGCTCGTGCTCTTCGGTGCCCTGATGTGGCGCACGATCGCCAACGCCGGCGAGGGCTGGGCCGAGGTCGCCGACAGTGCCGGCGCCCACCTGCGCTCGGCGCTCGGCAGCGATCCCCTCGACGCGCTGCTGCGCTCCAAGCAGTGGCGCGAAGCGCTGCTCGGCGCGGGTTCGGCGCTGCTCAACACGGCCGCGCTGCTCGCCCAGGCCGCGGTCGGCGTGCTGCTGGGCGCGTTCCTGCTGTACTACACGTTCAAGGACGGTCCGGCGCTCGTCGACCACCTCGACCGCACGCTGCCGCTGCGGCCCGGCCTGACCCGCCAGATGCTGGACAGCGCCGCGCTGCGGCTGCGCCAGTACGTCCTCGGCACCACCGTCGTCGCGGCCATGGACGCGGCCGTCATCACCCTCGGCGCGGTCGCGCTCGGCCTGCCCCTCATCGGGATGATCGCGCTGGTCACGTTCGTCGCCGCGTACGTGCCCTATCTCGGCGCGTGGGTGTCGGCGGTGTTCGCGGTCGTCGTCGCCCTCGGCGCCGGCGGCGTGGAGGCGGCCGCGTGGATGCTGGTGATCGTGCTGGTGACGCAGAACGTCCTGGAGGGTGTGCTGCGCCCGTACGTCTTCGGCCGCGCCCTCGACCTGCACCCGGTCGTGATCCTGGCGGTCACGGTCCTCGGCGGCGCGCTCGCCGGGCTCGTCGGCGTGCTGCTCGCCCCGCCCGTGGCCGCCATCGCCGTCTCCTGGCGGGCGATGCTGCGCCCGCCCCCGAACGCCCACGTGGAGGCCGGACCACCGTGACCACCGCCCGCCGGGCCCACGAACGGTCGCCGGAGGCACTACGCTCGCCGGCATCGGCTGAGTGCTGAGTGCCACGGCGGGGAGGCGCGTTGCGACGAGGGTCGGTCTCCGCGGCGCTCCTGATGGCGCTGGTGGTCGGTGCCGCCTGCGGCATCGGCGAGGCGCTGCAGGATCCGGGGGATCCGGTCGACATGACCGCCGAGACCATCGCCGGCACCTGGCACGCGGGCACCGACCGGTTCATCACGTTCGGCGCGGACGGCACGTTCACCGCGCTGAACCTGCCGCCGGGCCTGTTCCACAGGTCCCCGTCCGGCCCGGCCGCCGAGCCGATCGACGCGTCCGGCCGGTATGTCCTCGCCTACCAGCCGGCGGCGACAGCGGGGCCGCACGCCTCCGTCAGGCTGATCATCGAGGAGCGCACCGGGGCGGACCTCGGCGTCGGCGGTGTCGAGCTGAGCGCGCTGCGGCCCGGCGACGGCCAGGTCTACCTGGTCTTCTTCTACGTCGGCGACCAGGGCAACATGACGACCGGCTACCTGCGGTGCGCCGACGCCTGCCCGCCACCCGCGAGCGCGGGTCTCGGCCCCGCTCCGCGGCCCAGCTGACCCTCAGGACAGCTTCAGCGCCTCCGCCTGGCCATGACGGCGCGGCGGCTGGTGAGGCCGACGCGGCGCCCTCGATCTGGCGTTCGATGAGAAAGCGTTGCACTGTGTGCTCCTTGGCTGGTGCTCCGGCGGGGCGCCGGGGCGATGCGTCAAGCCTCGCCGCCGGCGGCCCCCCGGACATCGGGAGCACCTACCTATTCGAGGACGATCCTGCGGCGGGCCCGTCTGGGAAGCACGACGAGCGCGCCCACCCCGGTGAGCAGCAGCGCCGTGCCCCACAGCAGGATCACCGGCAGGATCCCGCCGTCGCCTGTCTTCGGCAGCGCCTCCCCGGTGACCTCCGACGGGGTCGCCGGCGTCGACTTCACGGTGAACCTCGCGACGATCGTGGTGTCCGCCGGCGACGTCACCGGGTCGCTGCCCTTGTTGCACTCCGTGTCGACCTGCGGGTGGTCGAACAGGATGTCCGCGACCGTGAGGGTGACGACGCCGGGCGTACCGGCGACGAACTGCCCCGTGAGGGTGGCGCCGGGCACGGTCGCCTGTGCCGCGATCGAGCCGTAGGCCGGGCCGGTGAGCTTCACCGTGCCGGACTGGGCGCCGCTGAGCTTCACGGTGGCGGTCGGTTTGAGGTCACCGGCGGCGATCGGCGCCGGGCCGTTCTTGCCGCCGTTGTCGAAGGTGTACGTGACGGTGACGTTGGCGCCGTAGCCCGGGTTCGCCGGTGACATGGTGAGCGTGTGGGTGGCGGTCCAGTCGCGGATCGTGCTGAGCGTCTTGCACTTCATCGTCACCGACGCGGGCCCGAACGTCTCCGCGGGGGTGGCCGCCTCCGTGCTCGACGCCGACGCGCTCGGGCTCGCGGAGGCCGAAGCGGACGCCGAGGCGGAGGGTGACGCCGACGCCGAGGCCGACGGCGACGCCGAGCCGGACGGGCCGGGGGTGACGACGGCGGACGCGGTGACCGGCGTGTCGACCGGCGCCGCCTTGTGGTCGCGGTCGCCGCTCGCCGAGCAGTACGTGGTCGCGGTGGTGTTGGCGAACGCGACCTGCCGCACCACCAGCGTCACCGTGCCGGCCGCCGTCGCCGTGTACGTGCCGGTGGCGCTGATCGGGCCGAGCGGCACCCCGGCCGCCTTCGCCGCCGCCGGGTACGCGGCCTGGTCGAGGGTGACGGTCCCGGTCTGCGCGCCGCCGAGGGCGACGGTGACCCGCACGGGCACGTCGCCGGCGTTGAGCGGCACCGGGCCGTTGGTCACGCCGGCGACCGCGGCGAGGGTCACCGTCACGGTCTGGCCGGCCGCCGGGCTCGCCGGGGACTGGCTGAGCGTGAACGTGTCCGCCCACGTGGTCGGCGACGTGCCGGTCCCGGCGTCGCTGAAGTACAGCCGGCACCCCAGCGACGCGTCCACCGGTGCCGCGGCGGCCGTCCCGGTGACGACGGCGAGGCCGGCGCCCGCCACGGCGAGTGCCGCGGCGGCCATCGCGATGCGGCGCATGTCGCTCACACCCCTTCCGCGGTGTGCGCGCGACGCCGGCGGGCCGGGAGCACGACGAGGAGCCCGACGCCGAGCGTGAGCAGCGCCGACCCGGCCAGGACGACGACGAACGGCTCGTCGCCGGGGCCGGTCTTCGGCAGCGCCGTCGCCTCGGTCGTGGCCGCGGCGGCGGCCTGGGTGGTCGGCTGGGCGGCGGCGCCGAACGTCAGCTTCACCGAGGCCTTGTTGGCGGCGATCTCGCCCGCGTTGCCGCCGGACGGCAGGATCTGCGCGGCGATCACGCAGGTGCGCTTGGTGCAGTCGAACGTGCCGAACTTCTGCGCCAGCTTCAGCGTGACCGTGGGGATCTTGCCGGACGCGTCGGCGTTGACGAACTGGGAGCCGCCCGCGAGGTTGCAGTCGGTGGGGCCCTTCACCTCCTCGATGCACTGCCCGACGGCGATCTGCTTGAGGTTGGCGGTGAAGCCGCTGCCGCCGACGGTCACCGACACCCCGTCGGTCAGGCCGGTGGTCTTGCTGACGGTGAGCGTCGGCGCGGCCCACGCGGGCGCCGCGCCGAGCGGGACGACAGCGGCGAGCGCCGCGGTGACCAGCACCGCCAGGGATGCGATCCGTCGTTGCATCGAAGGTCTCCTCAGTGGGTTGCGCCGGACCGGTTGACGGCCGCGAGGTCGGTGCCGAGGTAGGAGCGCACGACGGCGGGGTGCGCGCGGACGTCGTCCGGGGTGCCGTCGGCGATGATCCGGCCGCCCTCCATCGCGACCATCCGGGTGGCGAGGCGGGACAGCAGGGGCAGGTCGTGCTCGATGACGAGCAGCGTGGTGCCGAGCTCGCGGTGCACGCGCAGCAGCAGGTCGCCGAGCGCCGCGCCGTCGGCCTGGGAGACGCCCGAGGACGGCTCGTCGAGCAGCAGCAACGCCGGTTCGAGCGCGAGCAGGCAGGTGATCTCGACCATCCGGCGGGTGCCGGTCGACAGGTTCCCGACCAGCGAACCGGCCACCGTGGACAGTCCCATGAGGTCGACCAGCTCGGCGGCCCGCGCGGCCTTGCGCCGCTCGGCGACCGGACCGCCGAGAGCGGAGGTGAGCAGGTGGCTCGGCGCGGTCCGCTCCCCCGCCGTCATCACGGTCTCCAGGACGGTCATCGTGCTGAAGAGCCGGGCGTCCTGGAACGACCGGACGAGGCCGAGCTTCGCGCGGTGCTCGGGGGTGGCGCGGGTGACGTCGCCGCCCGCGAAGGTCACGCTGCCGGCGTCGGGCCGGACGAACCCGGCGAGGATCTCGAACAGCGTGGTCTTGCCGGCGCCGTTGGGCCCGATGATGCCGAGGACCTCCCCGTCGGCGACGTCCAGGTGTACGCCGTTGACCGCCGTCACCCCGCCGAACGCCTTCGTGACGCCCCGCACCACGAGCAGCCGCTCCCCGTCCACCGGCGTGCGCAACGGCACGGTGCGCGCCGGCAGCGCCGGGCCGACGACCTGCTCCGGCTTCGCCGCGGGTTTCGCGGGCTCGGACCACCGTGCGGCGAGCCGGTCGCGGGCCCGTACCAGCAGACCTCCGAGACCCTGTGGCAGCAGCACGACGACGAGCAGCCACGCGAGGGTGAGCGCCGCCTGCCCGGGGATGCCGAGGTCCACGAAGGACGGGATGCCGACGATGAACAGCGCCCCGAGCAGCGGCCCGCCCAGCAGGCCGATGCCGCCGACGACCGTGACGGCGACAACGTCCACGCTCGCGCTCGCCGGGAAGCTGTTGACGGTGAGCTGCGTCTGGCCGTGGCCGATGACGGCGCCGCCGAGCCCGGCGAGCGCGCCGGCGACCGCGTAGGCCTGGAGCTTGCGCAGCGGCGCGGAGACGGTCAGCGCCCGCGCGGCCTCCTCGTTGTCGCGCAGCGCGGTGAGCAGCCGCCCGAACGCGCCGCGGCGCAGGTTCGCCGTCAGCCAGATCCCGAGGCCGAGCATGAGCAGCGCGAAGAGGTAGTAGTCCTTGGCGACCTCGAGGGTGTAGCCGGCCCAGCGCGGCTTCGGGGTGCTGACGCCGGAGCCGAGCAGCCAGTCGCGGCGCAGCAGGTAGGCGCTGGTGGCGAGGGCGAACGCGAGGGTGGTGACGGCGAGCGCGAGCCCCCGAAGGCGCAGCGCGGGCACCCCGACGGCGGCCGCGGCGAGGGCGGCCGCGGCGCAGCCGGCGACGACGCCGACGAAGAAGTTGCCGGTGTCGGCGCCGACCCGCACGGACACGGCGCCGCCGATGCCGGCGAACGCGAACTGGCCGAGGGACAGCTCGCCCGCGACGCCGGTGACGACGAGGACCGACAGCGCCACGAGCGTGAACCCGGCGACGGTCGTCAGCGCCGACGCGGTCTGGTTGTCCACGAGGTACGCCAGGGCCGCGGCGACCAGGAACCCGGCGGCGGCGACGAGCCGGCCGAGGTGCCGCACCGGCCACGGACCGGTCAGGATCGCGGCGCCGGAGCGGGCCCAGCCGCCGTCGTCGGCGTCGCGGCGGCCGAGCCTCGGCTGGCGCAGCAGCGCGATGAGGACGGTCGCGCCGAGCACCACCTGGACGATGCCGGTGCCGGCGGACCCGGACAGCAGGATCTGTTCGAGGACGCCGATGCCCAGCGACGCCGCGAACGCGACGGGGATCGACGACAGCCGGGCGATGACGGCGCCGGCGAGGCCCTTCAGCAGCAGGTCGGGGCCGAGCGTGTCGATGGACTGGGCGCCCTGGGTGGGTGTGACGAGGATGGCGGAGAACGCCGCGATCCCGCCGGCGATCGCCCACGCGACGGTGGCCATCCGCGGCGCGGCGACGCCGTCGAGCAGCGCCGCGGACGGCTGGTCGGCGGCGGCGCGGATGGCGAGGCCGTGCCGGGACCGCTTCAGGAACAGGGCGAGCCCCGCGAGCAGGATCGGGGTGAGGATCAGCATGGCGGTGAACGCCGGCCCGACCGGGGTCCGCCCGACGGTGAACGACGGCAGGCCCGGCGGCCGGGGGAAGGTGGCGCCGCTGACGCCCTGCCGGTTCACCAGCAGCGACACGACGAGGATGAACTGCGAGAGCCCGAGGGTGGCGATCATGCCGATGACCCGGGACCGGTGCCGCAGCCGCCGGACCACGCCCGCCTCGACCCCGGCGGCGACGCCCGCGGCGACCACCATCGCGGCCGGGAACGCGACCCAGTACGGCATCCCTTCGCCGGCGACGAGCCGGCCGAGCACCGCGGCGCCGAAGACGCCGATGGAGCCGTGCGCGAAGTTGACGAACCTGCTCGACCGGTAGGTCAGCACCAGGCCGACGGCGAGCAGCGCGTACGTGAGGCCGGTGAACAACCCCAGCAGGATGCGGTCAGGCCCGAAGTCGTACCCCCAGAGGCTCATGCATGACCGCCGAGCATGAGGGACTGCACGAGGTCGGGCCGGTCGGCGAGGTCGGCGGAGGTGTGTTCGGCGACGATCGTGCCCTTCTCCATGAAGTACGCGCGGTCCACGAGGGACAGCGCGACGTTGACGGACTGCTCCACCACGAGCAGCGCGGTGCCGAGCCGGTTCAGCCGGCGCACCATCTCCAGGAGGCCGCCGACGACGACCGGGGCAAGGCCGAGGGAGAACTCGTCGATGAGCAGCACCCGGGGCCGCTGGATGAGCGTCTTGGCGAGCACGAGCATCTGCCGCTCGCCACCGGACAATGTGGACGCCGGTTGGTCGCGCCGCTCGTACAGGCGCGGGAAGACGGCGAAGGCACCGTCGACCGCCTTGCGCAGGCGGCCGTCGCGGCGGCTGACCGTGTAGCCGTACATGCGGAGGTTCTCCTCCACCGTCAGCGACCCGAACGCCTGCTGACCGACCACCGTGGACAGTCCCAGCCGGACCCGGCGGGCGGCCGGCACGCCGGTGATGTCGCGCCCTTCCAGCAGCACCCGGCCGCCGGCGCCGGGGCGCTGCAGGCCGGCGAGGACCCGCACGAGCGTGGTCTTGCCGACGCCGTTCGGGCCGCAGACGCCGACCATCTCGCCGGCGGCGACGCGGACGTTCACGCCGTACAGCACCTGCACGGGCCCGTAGGAGGCGTCGACGGCGGCGCAGGACAGCGCGTCAGCGGGCCGCAAAGGGCACCTCCTCGCCCTGGTAGGCGAAGCAGCCGCAGCCGCCGTCGTAGGCGAGGGGGCGGTAGCCGTTCGCGGCCGAGAACCGGCCGGGGCCGAGCAGCCCGGCGAACCCGGTCGCGGGGCTGAACCCGGTGCCGAGCGCGCGGGCGGCCTTCGACCACGCGGCCGCGTTGAGGTCGGCGCCGAGGTCGCGGGCGCCGGCCTGCAGCAGCAGCGCCGCGTCGCAGTAGGGGAACGCGACGCGGGCGTTCTCGCGGGTCGCGAACTTCTGCCCGTCGGCCTCGTACACCTTCAGGCAGGCGCGTTCGGCGTCGGTGCCGGGGAACGGGTACGCGCTGTCGGGGACGTCCTGGCTGGGGTTGAAGCCGATGCCGACGGCGCCCTCGAGGCCCTCCTTCGGGATCGTCGCCGGGTTGTTCACCAGGAAGCTCGGGTTGTCGAAGCTGGACAGCGCGTAGCGGGCGGTGAAGCTCTGCGCGGCGGCGACCGTGAGGAAGAACGACGCCATCCGGGCGCCGCCGAGGAAGAACACGCGGTCGACCCCCTTGGCGCGGAAGTCGACGGCGGCCTGGTTGAGCCCGGCGTTCAGGGTGCCGAGGTCGGTGGTGTCGATCCACGCGACCGCCGGTGTGACGTTCAGCCGTTTCAGCTCCGGTACGGCGAGGCGCTCGTACGCGCTGCGGTTGGTGGGCGTGTCGGCGGCGACGACGCCGGCCTTGGTCTTGCCGGCGAAGTACTGCTGCTGTTCGAGGCTGCCGAGGAACGCCCGCACGAACTCGTCGTAGTCCGGGTAGCTGGCGGACCACAGGTACGGTGCGAGCTTCGTGAACGTGGTCTGGTCGTTGGCGACGAGGGTGGCGTCGAGCACGAGCGTGCGGCGAGACGCGTAGCAGGGGCGGGCGTTGCTCTGGAACTGGCCGGTGAGCACGACCGCGAACGCCTTGTCGTCCTGGGTGACCTGGTTGCACAGCCGCTCCTCGGCGGCCGGTGAGTCGTCGGCGGCCTCGTAGTCGCGGTAGACGGCGACCATCTTGCGCCCGGCGACGCCGCCGTTGGCGTTGACCCACGTCTCGAGGGCCTTGACCTGGCGGGCCGGGTCGCCGGCGTCCGCGGTCTTGAAGCCGGTGACGCTCGCGGTGGCCTTGAGGTCGACGCCGACGAACACGACCTTGACGCTGTCCGCGGTCACGCCCGGCCCTGCCCCGGTCACCGGCTGGTCGCCGGTGGCGCCACCGCCGTCCAGTGCCCCCGGCATCACCGAGGAGCAGCCGGCGAACGCCACCACGGCGGCGACCGCGGCGGCGCCGGCGCGCAGCGCGAGGGACCAGTCGTGCACCCGCTCACGCACCCACATCAGGGCTCCTCTTCCGCCGGCCGGGCCGGCCCTTCCGGGATGGACGCTGCAGTGCGGCCCGCCAGTCGTCGGCGTCCGCGTGGCCGGCGAGGTAGGCGTCCAGCTCGCCGAGGTCGACGACGGCCGCGCTCCCGCCGGCCTCCGGCACGTCGGATGCCGGGCGGCCGCCCGCGAGGACGGTGTCGAGAGCCGCCAGGTCGACGATCGCGGTGCCGCCGTCGCCGTCCGGCTCGCCGATCAGCTCCCGCAGGGTCGCGGCGCTGATCTGGGCCCGGGCCTTGCGGCGGAGCCGGTTCGCGCCGGGGGCGTCGTCGAACACGAGCACCGCGCCGAGCGCGGGCACCCGTACCAGCGGCGGCAACAGCAACGGGTCGGCGCTCTGCGGCACGAGGGTGTCGCGGTGCCGCCGGGCCTTCAGGCGGCGGTGGACGCCGAGGACGATGAGCGCGACGCCGAACACGTTGAGCGCCAGCAGCCCCCACGGGTACGCGTCGTAGCCGACCGACGCGGCGCCCAGCCCGGCGATGTCGGCGCGGACCTGGTACCGGCCGAACGCCGCGAACGGGATCGTCACCGGCACCCGGTATTCGCGGGTCTCGCCGGGGCGGATCTCGCCGGAGCGCGGCGCCTCCGCCGGGTCGCCGCCGCCCTTGCCGACGCGGACGTTGAGCGGCAGCTCCCGCAGGCTCTGCGCGCCCGGGTTGCGGACCTCGTAGACGAGGGTGCGCTCCGCGCGGGCGCCGAACCACTCCGTCCACGACGGCCGGCCGGTGAGCCGGATCCGCACCACGTCGAGGCGGGCGATGGTGCTCGCCGCGGTCGGCGCCGGGCCGGTCGCGTGGCCGGGGATGTCGAGGGGCACGTCGACGTGCCCGCTGGCGCCGGTGCCGACGAGCGCGACGTGCACGACGCACGGGCACGGGCGGGGTGGGTCGCCGACGCGGATGTCGACGCCGAACGTGCCGTCGGCCCGGGCCGGTGTCGCGACCGCCGCGCGCATGTCGCAGGCGCCGGAGCCGGTCATGGCGAGCTCGCCGCAGGTGACGAGCTGCAGCAGCTGCCCGGCGGGCCAGCCGGCGCCGGTGATCCGCAGCGTCGCGCCCGGTTTCGCCGACGGTGCGGCGGCGCTCGCGGTCATGCCGTCGGCGCGCGCCGGCGCGGCCGGCAGCACCGCCAGCAGCAGTCCACAGAGGACGGCGACGGTCCGCGCCGCCGCCGGCGGCACCGTCCGCGGCGGTCCACACAGGACGCCGACGGCCCGAGGCGCCGCCGGCCGCGGTCCACGGAGGACGGTGAGGGTCCGCCTCATCGCACCGTCACCGGTTCGGGCAGTCGCCTGCGGGGCTTGGCGGTCACTGCGGCGGCGCGGCGCCGGCGGTACCAGACGAGCAGCACCAGACCGGCGACGACGACGGCGAGGGTCGGCCACGACACGACCACCGTCGTGTCCTGCGACCGCGCGGAGACGCCGCCGTCGGCGGTCACGGTCACCGAGGTGGTGACGACGTCGAACGGCCACACGCCGCTGAACGTGCCACCGAGCCGGGTCCGCGCGCCGGGCAGCAGGTCGATCTGCGGCGCGCTGCCGTGCTGGGCGATGCGGTGGCCGAACAGCCCGGTGACCCGCACCTCCAGCTTCGGCGGCAGGTGCAGGTTGCCGGTGTTGACCACGTCGTACGTGTAGGAACCGTCGACGGTGGACGGCAGCCACGGGGTCCCGTGCCTTGTCGTCACGTGGTCGACCCGCAGGCCGGGGACGGTCGGCCCGCTGACGCGCAGGTACACGCGGGCGGCCACGGCGCGCTGGACGGTGACGTCGACGCCGTTCTGCTTCGTGGTCGCGCCCGGCTGCTCCTCCATGGCGACGACCCCGCCGACGTGGTCGCCGGGGGTCGCGTTGGTGGGCACGGTGATGACGAAGGGGACGTCCGCCTGCGACTTCGCCGGCACCGTCACGGTCGCGGCGCCGACCTGGGTCCAGGCGCCGATGTCGACTCCGGCGGCGTCCTGGGTACGCAGGCCGAACCCGCCGTCGCGGGGGGTGTTGTACGCGTCGGCGCCGTACAGGCGAAACGTGCGCGGCTGGTCGGCGAGGTTCGTCACCCGGACCGAGTCCTGCACGGAGGTGCCGGGCGGCGACTCGAGGAAGAAGTACAGGCGCGGCGCCGGGCCCGGCTGCGCGGGCGGCGTCGGGTTCACCGACCACTCGCCGTTGTCCGCGGCGTGCGCGGGCGCGCCGACGAGGGCGACCGCGAGCACGACCGCGAGCACGCTTGTCAAGGAACGCAACGTCTGTCCTCCCGCTTGGAGGTGGGGGCCCGGCAGGACCCCCACCTCGGCTGCTAGCTCAGCGTGATCGTGAGCGTCGCGGTGTAGCTGCCGGCCAGCTGGTTGGCCGGGATCTGCAGGTCGAGCGCGGCGCCCGCGTCGAAGCCGCCACCCGTGCCGGCCGCGTCGGCCGGGGCCGAGCACAGGGTCGAGCCGTCGACCGCACCCGCGGAGCCCGCCGTCGCCGTCACCGCGTTGGTACTGCCGGCGGCGGCCACACACGTCGGGATCCAGGTGAGGTTCGCCTTCGCGATGCTGCCGCCCGGCGTACCGGTGAAGTCGGTGACCGCACCGACCAGGCTCCAGCCGAAGGTGCTGCCCCGGTAGTCCGTCACGGTGATCGGCGCGAGCGCGCCGGTGCCGTGCTGGACGGTGCCGTTGAGCGTGACGCCGCTCAACGTGACGTTGCCCGAGCCGGTGGTGCGGGACATCGCGAGGTTGCCCGCCGTGACCGTCTGGGACAGGTTGTAGGTGAGGTTGCAGGAGCCCGTGGCGGCCAGGCCGGCCTTCGCCACGCAGGAGTCGGCCGAGGCCGTCCAGGTGGCGACCGCGAACAGGGTGCCCGGCCCGGTGCCCGACGACGCGCCGATGTAGGCGGTGGTCGGGTCGTTCACCGTGAACGAGCCCGTGATCGCGCCGGTCGCGCTCGCCGTCGCCGTGACCGCCGCGTCGGCGGTGGGCGGCGGCGGGGGCGCCCCGGCCTTGTAGCCCCGGATGGAGACGGTGCTGCCCGGGTTCCAGTTGGTGCCGGTCACCGCGACCGCCGTGCCCGCGCCGCCACCACCGGGGGTGATGGAGATGGCCGGTGCGCCGAGGATCGTGATCGGCGTGGTGACGGTGTTGGTGCCGTCGGACACCGACAGCGTCCGCGCCCCGGTCGTGGCGCCGGCGGGGACGACGAGCGTCCCGGTGCCCGCACCCGTGGCGTCAGTGGTGCCGGCGCCGCTGCCTTCAGCGGTGCCACCGCCGCCCGCGTTCTTCAGCGACGCGCTCAGGGTCGCGCTTGGAGCCAGCCCGGTCACGGAGAAGTTGATGGTGTTTCCCGCCCGCGCAGCGCTCGTGACGCTCTGCCCGGTGACCGAGGTGATGCTGGTGCCGCCGCCGAACACGCTGTAGTTCTCGACGATCGTGCTCGCCGCCGGGGCGGCCTTGTGGTCCCGGTCGCCCGGGCCAGAGCAGTACGTCTTGGCGGTCGCGTTGTTGAACACGGCCTGCGTGACGGTGAGCGAGGCGGCCCCGGCCGTGCCGGCGACGTACGTGCCGGTCGCGGTGATGGAGCCGAGCGGCGCACCCGCGGCCGCCGGGGCGGTCGGGTAGGTGGCCATGTTGAGCGTGACGGTCCCCGACTGGGAGCCGCCGAGCGCCAACTTGATGACGACCGGCACGTCACCCGCGTTCAGCGGGACCGGACCGTTGTTCGGCCCGGCGACCGCCGTGAAGGTGACGGTGACGGTCTGCCCGGGCGACGGCGTGGCCGGCGTCTGGGTGAGCCCGAACGTGTCGTTCCACGTCGTCGGCGAGCTGCCCGTGCCGGCGTCGCTGAAGTACAGCCGACAGCCGAGCGAGTTCGCCGCAGGCCCGTACGCTCCGGCAGGCGCGCCGCCGAGCGCGATGGCAGCGGTGAGGCCCAGTGCCCCAGCCGCCACCACCTTGGAGGGATTCTTCATCGAATCGCCTGCTTCCTCTCTGGTGTTTGCTCCGGCGACTGCCCCACCGCCTTCAGTCCCCGTTTCGCAGAGTGGAACGATGTTTCATCGGTGGTAACGTAAATAAACGCAGCCCGAACCCTCGTTGTCAACCGTCCGGACAGCCGCTGTTCGCGTCCCACGATGCGGGACGGCGGCACGGGGAGCGGCGCTTTTTGGGATCGGCAACACCCACGCAACAGCGCGTCCGCATGGGCACACGCAGGCGACCGGCAACTGCACCGCGACCCGGCGCCCTGGGATCCACCGGGCCTTGCGCTGGATGGCAGCGGTCCTCACGCAGGATGCGGCATCACATCGTCGATGTCCGCGGTCCAGCAGTGCGCCGACAGCACGGTGCTGCCGGAGGCACACCCCCGGCAGCACCGACTCGCACAACGACCGATGGTCAGACGTCCACCGGATCGCCAGTCGCTACGAACGCCCTCACGGCGACGAGAAGTCGCCGCAGGAAGCCTTGCAGATCGGGCGCCACCAGGCGTGGCTGCTCGAAGCTGCTGGAATGGATTCCGTCCTCGACGAGGCCCGGGTCGGGCTCCGCGACGTAATTGCCGTCTTCGTCGAACGGGTAACCGAAGCGTTGTTCGAAGTTGGCGGACAACGCAGCGATTTCGCGTCGGACCGCCGCCTTCCACCCCGCAATGTCGTCCATGGCCGGCTACCCCCTCCAGAAGTGATGGCCGAATTCAACATCGATCGCCCAGGCAAACATCTCGATCGTGGATCTGGAGGCGTTGGGGGTGGTGCGCCGGAACTCGGTGAGTGGGCCATGGAGGACTACGACGAGGACGCGCCGCGGCAGGTCGTCGACGACTCCAACTACCAGCGCCCGCTGACCCTCACCGAGCCTCCCGGCACCGTCACCTGGTGCGACAGCCACGACGGTCGCGGGTCCCGGCCGTTTCGGGATCGCCGCACGCGGCGACGACGGTGCTGTCTGGGCTACCGGTCCGGGAGGCCGGCGAGGTGATCCAGCCAGCGCCGGACCGCCCGCAGGTCGGCCGGGCTGGACCTCGGGTCGTCGAGGATCCAGCCCGTGGCCTGCCGGGACCGCTGCATCCGCTGTACGTCGGGCACGAGGACCCCGCCGATGGACCTCTGCCACAGGTCGCCGCGCACGGCCACGTCGCCGTCGCGCGACAGCATGACGAAGACCGGCCGGCCGCGGCCGAGGCCGAGGATGCCCGCCGAGCCTTCGCCGACGACATCCCAGTCGTCGGTCAGCGCCACCTCGGCCCACCAGCGCGTGCCGTAGGCGCTGTCCTCGCTCAGGTCGACGGCGACGAGGAACCGCCGGTCCTCGGGCGTGAAGAGGCCGTGGCCGCAGCACATCTCGTGCCAGGCGGCGTTGCCCCGCTCGACCAGGTCCGGCGCGTCGTCCGGAATCTCGAACCAGCGCCGGCCCGGAAACTCGGAAGCGTTCGTCGCCGCGGCGGCGACCGCGGGCGGGATGTAGGGGTGCCCGGGGTCGGCGACGGTGATGAACTCCAGGCCGGCACGACCGAACTCCGTGCTCAGGTCGCGCATCCCCATGCTCCGATCGTCGTCCTGCGCGGGACCGGCGTGGGGTGCGGTCCGCGCACCCCACGCCGGTCAACCACCTTACGGAACGGACGTCACCACAGGTGCCGTCGCCCACGGATACTGATAGACCTTCGAATAGTCGTGCACGCCGTGCTGATCGAGGCCGACCCAGGCGAGCGCCCCGTCGGACCGGCGCCTGACCACCCGGAACTGGCTGCCGTCCCCGAGATCGTAGATCGGTTCACCGCCGAAACCACGCCCGAAGTGCCCCGCCGGCAGATTGTGCCCGCCGAAGTTGTCCCGGGTCTGGTTGGGGTTGCGGCGCTGCGGGTACGTCGGGTCGGTCATGATGCGCCGGACGATCTCATGGATGGCGGGCGGCACCTGGAAGTACGACCGGTTCTGCTTGAAGTGCCCCTTCCACTGGTCACTCCGGGCCTTGACGTTCTTCGGCGAGTAGGGGTCGTCGGCCGCGTAGTTGTCGTTGTCCTCGTCCTTGGGGCAGTTGTGCACGAGCACCGGGGACGCACCGGCGAGCACGTAGTACGTGTGCATCCGGGCGACGGTGAGGTCGTGCATGTACTTCGCGCCGGTCCACACCACGGACGCGCTGACCGTGGCCGTCGAGCCGTCGGGCGCGACCAGCAGATCGCCGGACGCCAGCTCCCCCGCGTGCTCCCACCGCTCGTGGGATTCGTTCCAGAACGGGTGGTTGGCGGTCGTCTGCAGGGTGGCCTTGCCGCCCTCGCCGTCCACCACGTCGAGGGTGGCGAACTCCGCGTCGAGGTTGCGGTGCAGCGCCTCGACGACCTGGGCGCGCGTCTCACCGGTCTCCGGATCGGTCGCGAGGACCTCGTCGCCGACCTGGATGTCCTTGATGGCCTTGACGGTGCCGTCGGCCATCAGGACCCTGGTCTCCGGATCGAAGCTGTGCTTGCAGCTGTCGCCGTCGCCGCCCGAGTTCTGGTCGCCGGACTTGCCGTCCCCGCCGGAGTTGTTCCCGTCGCCACCGTCGCCGGTCTTGTCGCCGGACTTGGTGGTGTCACCGGAGTTGCCCGAGTCGCCGCTCGACGACCCGTCGCCGTCCGAACTGTTGCCGTTGCCGTTACCGTCGCGGTTGTGTGACGGTCCGGTGTCGATGCCGGGGATCTTGACGTTGAACTTCTCGGCGAGCTTCTTGGCGAGGGCGGCGCCGCGGGCGCTCAACCCCGCGCCGCCGGACAAGGCGGTGATCAGCATCTCGCCGGCGAGCTCGCCGATGGTCACCCCGCAGTCGTAGGCGGTGGCGTCGCCGCCGACGCACGAGGCGATCTGGTCGCAGATGCCGCTGATCGCGCACGCCCAGCCCATGACGAAGTTGCCGGTCTTCTTCTCCCACTTCTTCGCCTCGCCCTTGAGGCCGTTCCACGCTCCCTTCGGGTCCCTGAGCATCTTGAGGATGCCGAAGAACGCTTCCCAGAACTTGAGGCTGTTCCAGAGGCCGCTCAGGAAGCCCTTGAAGAAGTCGCCGACGCCCTTCAGTCCGCTCGGGTCCGAGAGCGTGGTCGGGTTGTTGCTCGCGTACGCGTAGCCGTGCATCTGCTGCGGATCGTTGAAGTCGACGAGCGGGTCGAGGGAGATGAACCTGCCCGTGTTCGGGTCGTACTCGCGGGCACCGAGGTGGACCAGGCCGGTGGGGTCCGCAGTGCCGCCGACGAAGCCCTTCTTGTTCGGCCACGACACCGCCGCGCCACGGGCCTCGCCGTACGGCGTCTGGCGGCGGCGGGTCACGGTCTGGGCCGCGTCGCCGCTGATCGCGACATTGCCCGTGCCCTGCTGGTCACCGCAGAGCCAGGCGATGCCGCTGCCGGTCCGCTGCCCCACGACCTGACCGTTGAACGAGTAGAAGCGGGTCGTCGTCAGCGTCGAGGCGCCGGTGAGCTTGATCTCCATGTTGCCGACGTAGAGCGTGGCGCCGGTGCTGTCCTTGGCGAGCAGCCGGTTGCCGGCGCCGTCGTAGACGTAGGACGTGGTGCCGGTCGTGTCGGTCACCGAAGTGAGGCGCCCCTCGGCGTCCCACTGCAGGTTCTGCTGCCCGTTCGGGCCGGGCCGCGACGTCGTGTTACCGGTCTTGTCGTACTCGTACGTCGAGGTCTTGAGGACCTGCCCGGTGGAGTTCTTGAGCGTGGAACCCTTCAACAGGTGCGGCTGCGTCCCGGCGACGCCCTGGTTGGGGTAGGTGTAGTCGGTGGTCTGCAGCCCGGTCGGGGTGAGGTGGTCGATCTCCTTCAGCCTGGAACCGGTGCGCCCCTTGGGGTCGGTGGCGGCGCCGAAGTCCCACTCCTGCCAGTACGGCGCCGGGCCACCCATCGTCGTCGACGCGGGCGAGGTCGAGCAGTCACCGCTCTGCGGCGTCCACGCCTGCTTCAACCGGCGGGCGTGGTCGTACTCGAAGCACTGCGTGTCCCGCTGGCCGTTGAGCGGGTTGTCGTCGATCTTGATCAGGTTGCCGGCGGGGTCGTACTTGTACTCCGCGTCCGCGACGTACGCGGAACCGACCGACTTGATGACCGCCTGCCGCTTCACCTGGTGCGTGACGTCGTCGTACTCGGTCTTGCTCTGCACGAAGGGTGCACCGGTCAGCGCCGTGGACCGGATCACCGAGCTCGACTCGCCGAACTCGGTGTAGGTGGCGTCGGTGACGTAGTGGGTCACGTCGCCGTAGTTCGTGGTCAACGCCTTCGGCAGACCGTACGTGCTGTCGTACTCGTACGTCAGCGTCTCCCCGGCGAGGTTGCCGACGGCCGGGAACGTGACGGTGTTCAGGTCGCCGTTGACCTTGTACGTGTTCCGCACGGCGAACGAGGTGCCGAGGACGCCCTCGCTCTGCGGAAGGGTGACCCTGGTCTGCGTCGGCCGGTACAGCGCGTCAGCGGTGACCAGCTCGGTCTTGTACTCGTCGGTGCCGACGAAACGGGACACCGACTTCGTCAGGCCCTTGGCCGGCAGGTCGTACACCGTCTGCACGCGCAGCGGCCCGGTCTCGCTGCCGTCACGGATCGAGGTGGGCCGGTCGAGGTCGTCGTAGGTGTACGCCAGAACCCGGTTCTCGGCGTCCTTCACCTGCACCAGCTGGTCCGAGGTGTTGTACGTGTACTCGGTGGCGCCCCGGTCCGGGTCTGTGGACTTCTTCGTGCGACCCAGCTCGTCGAACTCGTACGACCACACGTTGCCGGAGGCGTCGGTGATCTTCTCGACCTGCCCGGTCTTGTTGTAGCTGTAGGAGATCTCGTCGTAGCTGCCGGTCGGGGTGCCGCCGTGGTACTGCCGCAGCTTGGTCGTCTGCCCGCGGCTGTCGGTGAACGTGGCGCCGGCCGTCCCGCCGAGCGGCGGGGTGACCGTGGTGTAGTCGCCGTAGTACTTGGTGACCGTGCTCCACTTGTAGACGTTCTCCGAGTACAGCGCGGCCTCGATCGGCCGGCCCGCCGTGTCGAAGTCGATGCGGCTCTGCGCCGGCACGTCCAGGTCGGCGGGCTGGTGCAGGGTGAGCCCGGCCGTGCCGGTCGTGTCGTAGGCCGCGTTGCTCTTCCACACCCGGCCGAACGAGTCGTAGAAGTTGGTGTCGGCGATGATCCTGCCCCCACCGACCGCCTTCGCCTGCTTCTGGCGCGGTCGCAGCAGCCCGTCGTACAGCTCGAACAGCGACTGGTAGTTGCCGTTCGCGTCCTGGCTGAGGGTCTCGACCGCGTTCACCGAGGTCTTGCTGATCGTGTACCGGTATTCCACGCTCGGCGTGTTCAGGTTGCTGGCCTGCAGCCGGTCGGCGTTCCACACCTTGGTG
Organism: Dactylosporangium sp. CA-152071; assembly: GCF_050936335.1. Taxonomy (NCBI): domain Bacteria; kingdom Bacillati; phylum Actinomycetota; class Actinomycetes; order Micromonosporales; family Micromonosporaceae; genus Dactylosporangium; species Dactylosporangium sp. CA-152071. The sequence goes on from NZ_JBNJMZ010000002.1 coordinate 2,809,457, forward strand.
CGGCGGCCGAGCGAGTCGTACTGCGCCGAGGTGACGCGGCTGTTGACGTCGGACTCGCTGAGCACCTCGCCGTGCGCCGGGTCGATGACGACCGTCGTGGTCCACAGCTTGGGGTTCGTGGTGGTCATCCCGACGAGCGGGCCGCCCGTCGTCGGCGAGTAGTCGGTCTTCGACAGCCGGCCGGCGATGTCGGTCGACTCCGTGGTGCGGCCGTGCGGGTCGTGCTTGTACGTGCCGACAGTCTGGAACTGGACGTTGCCGCCGTTCCAGGCGCTCATCCGCTCGATCTTCGTGACCAGACCCGTCGTCGGCGTCGCGCCGTAGGCCAGGTTGTCGTACGTGTACCGCAGGTCCGAGATCACCTGGTCCGCGGCGGACGGCCCGCCGGCGGTGCAGTCACCGGCCCAGGTCCGGACCCGCTTCGCCGAGCGCAGCACCCATACGTTCGGATCGGTGTTGGGCAGGTACTCGTGCACCGTGCACTTGTCGTCGTCTGGGTCCGCCGGGTCGCCGAGATCCTTGATCTTCAGCGGGACGCCCTGCTGGTCGTTCTCGGTGACCGTCTCGAAGCGGCGCCACTGCCCGCCGCTGATCAGCGCGCGGGTCGCGGTCTTCTCGCTGCCCGTATAGCGGGACTCGGTGACGACGCCGTTGATCGTCCGGCTCGCGGCGGGGGTCGTCGACCGCCACGGGGTCGTCACCGTGCCGGCGTTGACCGCCCCGTCCAGATAGACGAGCTGCTCACGAACCATGCCCGCGAACTGCTCGTAGTCCGGGAACGGACCACCCTCCAGGCCGGTGACGTTCACCGTTCTGGTGCCGGAGGCGGTCTTGTCGCCGTGCATGCCGCGGAAGTACTGCGCCCGCAGCACCTGCTGCTTCGGGCCTTCCCCGAACTTCGTCTTGACGTACGGATACCCGCGCCATTGACCCCACGTCTTGTACTTGGCCTGGACGAGGCCGTCCTCGCCGTCCCAGTGCCACAGGGGCAGGTTCTCGGGGTTCTCGTACTCGTAGAACGTCTTGGTGGCGCTGCCACCGGCGGTGAGGTCGATCTGCTGCACCGAGTCGACCACGTACTTGTGGAAGTAGTCGGTGCGCGGCTGGGTGTACCCCTGCGGGACCCACTTCACCGGGTAGCAGCGCAGGGTGTTGCTGTCCAGGGCATTCGAATTCGGCAGCCGGCCGGGGTTGGTGCAGTCCGGGTCGCTGTAGTCAACGGCGATCTCCGCACCCGCCTCGGTGCGGATGGACGTGATGCGCCACCAGTTCATCGCCGGCGCGAAGTCCGACCACACCGCGTCGACGCGGTTCGGCAGCTGGATGCCCTCGAACGTGACCTCGGGCAGCGTGATGGCGGTGCCGTTGAGCCCCTTGTGGGTGATGCCTTCCAGCCACAGACCGGCCCGCGTCCCGTCGCCCGGGTCGGGGAACGACTGGCGCAGGATCCACTGGTCGACGTCCTGGTATCCGCTGCCCTTCCGCACCTTCGTGGTGACGCTCGTAAGCCGCTTGCTGCTCCAGAACGTCGGCGCCGACTGCCAGCACGTCCCGCTCGACGCGCAGTTCTGGTCCCACGGTGTGTCCGGCCAGTTCGTCTTGTCCTTCGTCCCACAGTTCGCCGTCACGCACCGGTCCGACACACCGAAGTGCACCTGCGCCGGCGCGGCCGTCCCCGTGTACGCCGAGTCGGTCCGCACACCGTTGACGACGGTGCGGTTGTCGGTGCCGTAGTCGATCCGGACGGGGTACGCGTCACGGTGATAGACGACCGGCGAATTCTCCTGTTTGTTCTTCGCGTAGTAGTTCGTGTCCCGCGCGTACCACAGCGATGCGGTGTTGCCGTAGATGTCCTCGATGTAGTCGAGGTTCCACCGGTACGCCTGCGTGCAGAACGACGCCGCGAACGTGGATGCCTTGCACGGCTCCGTCGCGTGGTTGCCCGCGACCGGCACCGCCTGCACCGAGTTCGTCTCCGGCTTGTTCGCCGTCCAACCCGGCAACCGGTTCCGACCGAAGAAGTACTTCGTCCCGTCCGCCGCGGTGACCTTCCAGTACTCACCGTTGTCGTCACCGTTGGTGTTGGCCCCGCCGATCACCTTCTCGATCCGCGACCCGTCGTCCTGGACCGGGTGCCACAGACCGCTGCCGTCCTTCAGCAGCTCACCGCCACCGCCGTTGAGCGACATCACCGCGTTGTCGGTGGCCCAGCACATGTCGCCGGTGTCCTCGGTGTTGTTCGCCTTGCTGCCCTTGTCGTCGGCCTTGTCATCCGCACAGCCGACGTACCGGCGCTCGATGAAGCCCGTGTCGTAGGAGAAGCCCTCACCGATCCAGCCCGGCTGGTTGTTCGACGCCGCCTGCCGGCCGTCCACCGACTGCGACGAGTAGCTCAGACCCACCGTCGGCCCGGGACCACCCACCGCCGGGGGCACCCGCATCGGGTACGACCAGGAGAAGCCACCGGCCGAGCCACCCTGCGACCACGTCGACGACGGGGCAAGGGTTGTCGCACCGAAGTCACCAGCTCCGCCGGACGGCCCCGCGGCGAGAGCGACCGTGACGTTGCCCGACGTCAGCTTCGACGCCGCCGCGGTCGTCACCGGCGCCGGCAGCGTCACCTCACCGGTCACCGTCTTGGTCTTCACGTTGTTGTCGGACTTCACCGGCACCGCTCGGCACGCCGCGTCCTCGGGGCGGGTCTGGTGGCACTCCGGGATGACCAGGAGCCGCAGCCGGCTCGACCAGTCCGCACCGAACGCCGACTCGAACGCGCCGTAGCTGGCCTCCAGCTTCACGACGCCGGTGCTCGCGGCCGCGTCGGTCCGCGCGACCCGGAACATCACGCCCTGCACACCGGCCGCGTGGACCTCGTCCTGCGACAGCGTCTGCACCCGGACCTGCTCCGGACCCTTCGCGCCGGCCACCACCCGCAACGGCGCACCAGGCACCGACACCGACGTCTCCGCCGGCGACGCGCTACCGGACGCCCGCAGCTGCGACCGCGCCGCGGCGATGTTCACGTCCGCGGTCGCGGCCGCCGGCCACTGCACCGAGCCGACCGTCGCGCGGCGCGCCGCCGCGGAAGCGGTGCCCGGCTGCGGCTGCTTCACCGCCACCGTGCCACCCGGCACATCCTTGAACCGCTGCGCCGCCTCAGGCTTCGTCACCTTCGGCGCCGCCTGCACCGGCGGCACCACCAGACAATTGGCGGCGAGCGCCAGGATCGCCGATGCGGCGACCGTACGCGTCACGCGCCCGAACAGCCGGCGGGACCGGCCTGGCAGCAATGGCAGGCCGGGCGGCCCGAAGACACCGGTCAAGGACACAATTCCTCCGCAGCAATGCGTAAGTGGCCACCGTCGAGACACGACGGCAGCCGAACATCGTCAAGAAACAGAAGATGAAGAAGAAGGATCCAGCCGGCCTACGCCGGTACGCCGACCATCTGCGGAATCATGTCGGCCACTGCCTTCTGCGCAGCGCGCAGCCACCACTGAACATGTAAAGCCTCCCCGTTAGGCCCATGCAGTCGCACCGGGATCGATACCCGAGCAGCCTGCAATTTAGGGGTCGCATTCACCGAAGTCAAGACATCATGAGGCGTTCATGACGGCACTCACCGCCAATCCGGACATACCTCCGACGGCGTGCCGACATCGCGCGCATCGATTGACACGGCCACTGGCCTCCCCCTAGGTTTCGCTCACTTTCACTTCGCGGGGGCTAACAGTGATCAGACCTCATCCTGCCGTGCGTCGACACGGCTCCTCCAAACTCGCCATGGTGGCATCGCTCGCGGTCGCCTCGGTCGGCACCGCGGTCGCGCTCACGGTCGGTGCGCCGGCCGGCGCCGAACCGGCGCCCGCACCGACGGGTCAACCGGCCACGAACCAGCAGGCGTCCGAGAACACCGCGATCAGGCAGGCGGTCGAGAGCGGCCGCACCATCGAGGTGGCGAACTCCCGGTCCGAGATGGCCCGCACGATGGCCACGCCGCGCGGCACGCTGGTGCGGGAGAGCTACTCCGTGCCGCACTGGACCAAGAAGGACGGCGCCTGGCGGGAGATCGACCTGTCGCTGCGCAAGGACGGCGCCACGCTCGCACCCGTCGCCTCGGTGGCCGACGTACGGTTCTCCGCCGGCGGCACCGAACCCCTCGTCACCCTCAACGGTGCGGGCGGCGCGCTCAAGCTGACCTGGCCGTCGAAGCTGCCGGCGCCTCGCATCGAGGGCGACACAGCGGTGTACGAGTCGGTGCTGCCGGACATCGACCTCCAGGTGCAGTCCACAGTGGAGGGCTTCGGCTACTCGCTGATCGTCAAGACCAGGCAGGCCGCGGCGAACCCGGCCCTCGCCAAGCTCAAGTTCGGCCTCACCAGCACCGGCTGGACGCTGCGCAACAAGCCGGGCGGCGGCTACGAGACCCGCGACAGCACCGGCAAGACCACCGCGTCGGCCGGGCCGGCGCTCATGTGGGACTCCGCCGGCGTGCCCAGCGCGCAGCGGTCCCTCGCGGCGGCGCGCACCGCGGGCAAGAACTCCGTGCTGCGGCACGTGCCCGACGACTCCCGCAAGGCCGACCTCCCCACCACGGTGGAAGACGGCTCGCTCGTTATCGTCCCCGACGCCGCGATGCTCGCCGACCCCAACGTCGCGTACCCCGTGGTCATCGACCCGTGGACCGGCGTCGGCCGCGCCCGCTGGGGCTACACCGACTCCACCAACGCCAACCGCGACGACGGCATCGTCCGCGTCGGGCAGAACACCGACGGGTCCGGCACCTTCCGCTCGTTCTTCGAGTTCGACCTGAGCTGGCTGCCGGGCAAGCAGATCCGCAACGCCAAGTTCGTCACGATGATGACGCACTCGTGGGCGTGCACCGCGACGCCGGTCAGCCTGTACCGCACCGGCGACCTCACCGGATCCGGTAGGCAGGCCTGGTCGGGCCCGGCCCTGAACCTGTTCGTCGAGACGAAGTCGGGCAACGCCCACAAGCCCTCGACCGGCGCCGGCTGCGCCAACGACCCGCAGCCCAACATGTACATGGAGTTCTCCAACCAGACCCTGGTGAACGACGTCATCAACTTCGGGCAGGGCCGGGGCAGCTACACCCTGGGCCTGTCCGCCCGCGACAGCGACGGCACCGACGAGACGGCCAGCAACCGCTGGAAGAAGTTCGACCAGGCGCAGACCGCCATGTCGGTCGAGTACAACAGCCTGCCGAACACCCCGGTCGCCTCGGCTCTGACCACACACACCGACTTCACCGCCGCGGGGCAGGCCTGCGTCACCGGCACCGGTCGGCCGATCGTGCGGTCCACCGCGCCGTGGCTCAAGGCCAACATCTCCGACCCCGACGGCGACCAGAGCGGCCAGCTGTCCGCGTCGTTCGCCCTCGAGCAGTGGAACGGCACCGCCTGGACCGCCATCAGCGGCTGGCCCAAGACCGACACCGGGGTCCCGTCGGGCACCCTCGCCGACATGGCCGTCCCGGCCGGCACGCTGACCGGGTCGATGGCCCGCTGGCAGGTGCGGGTCAGCGACGGCCTCGGCGGCAACTCCAACTGGTCGCCGTGGTGCGAGTTCTCCATCGACACCACCCCGCCGGGCGTCAAACCGACCGTGGCGGCATTCGACGGCCTGTACGTGGAGACGCCACCCAACGACGTCATGCGCGGCTCCGTCGGCCGCAGCGGCCAGTTCACATTCGGCGCCAACGGCGAGACCGACATCGCCGACTACGAGTACCAGCTCGACGGCGACGCCAAGACCTACGTCGCCGCCTCCGCCACTGACGGCACGGCGACCGTCTGGGTCACCCCGACCCACGTCGGCGAGAACGTGCTGACCGTCCGCTCCCGCGACGCGGCCCAGAACGCGTCGCCGCCCAAGGACTACCGGTTCCTCGTCAACTCCCACTCCGACCCCAAGACCTGGAAGCTCGACGAGGGCACCGGCACCACGCTCGCCACCAGCCCGGCCGGCGGGCCGACGGCCACCGTCACCGGCGGCGCGACCTGGACCGACGGGCGGATCCTCGGCACCCACGCCGTCAACGGCAAGGACAGCGCCCTGCACTTCGACGGCGTCGACGACATCGCCGTCGCACCCGGCCCGATCATCAACACGACGAGGAGCTTCGGCGCGGCCGCCTGGGTCCGGCTCACCGGCGGCACCTCGAACGCACGCACCGTGCTGTGCGTGGAGGGCGGGATGACCTGCGGCATCGCCATCCAGTACCTGCCGGCGCCGACGAACCGGTGGGCGCTGACCGTGTACTCCACCGACCTCGTCGACGCGGCCCCCCGCTACGCCACCGCACCCACCGCACCGGTCTTCGGCCAGTGGACGCATGTCGCGGTGTCGTGGGACGTGGGCATGAAGATGATGAAGCTCTACGTCAACGGCGTCGTCGCCGGCCAGCTCAGCCGCCCGTCCAACTGGAACGCCGTCGGCGTGCTGGACATCGGCGGCGGCAAGTACGCCGGCGTGCGCCAGCCGAGCTTCGAGGGCGACATCGGCGACGTGCGGGTGTGGGACCGGGCGATCGACCCGTTCGTCGACATCAAGCCGGCGGTCACCCCCGTCGTCACCGGCGAGTGGGCGATGGAGGACTACGACGAGGATGCGCCCCGGCAGGTCGTCGACGACTCCAACTTCCAGCGCCCGCTGACCCTCACCGAGCCTCCCGGCACCGTCACCTGGTGCGACAGCCACGCCAGCACCGGCCTCTGCTTCGACGGCCTGTCCGGCGCCGCCACCGCACCCGCCGTTGTACGCACCGACCAGTCGTACACGGTCTCCGGCTGGGCCCGGATCACCGACACCAGCGTGTCCCGCACCGTCTTCTCCCAGCAGGGCACCCGCGGTGCCGGATTCACCGTCCGGTACGACAAGACCGTCAACCGCTGGTCGTTCGTGGCGGCGGGCAGCGACGCCGACGCACCCGCGATCTACAAGGTGAACTCGACCGCCGCGCCGGTGCTCAACACCTTCACGTTCCTGGAGGCCGTCTACGACGCGCCAGCCGGGAAGATCCGGTTCTACGTCAACGATCAACTGCAGGGCGAGACGTACTACACGGCGAACTGGAACGCCGCCGGCACGTTCAACGTCGGCCGGACCCTCCAGGCCGGCGCGGCCGCCGAGTTCTTCGCCGGCGACGTCGACGAGGTCCGGGTGCACACCGGCGCCATGCACTCCACCAACGGCGCCGTGCCCAACAACACGCTGATGATGTTCCGCTCGGGCGTCACCGGCAAGTGCATGGACAACCCGTACGGCGCCAGCACCGATGGCAACCGCATCCAGTCGTTCGGCTGCAACGGCGGCTCCGACTCGCAGCTGTGGACGATGCCCGGCGACGGCACCATCCGCATCGCGGGCAAGTGCCTCGACGTCAACAACGCCGGCACGACACCGGGCACGTACGTGCACCTGTGGACGTGCCACGGCCTGGCCGCGCAGCAGTGGGAGGTCGGCCCGTTCAACTCGCTGCGCAACCCCAACTCGGGCCTGTGCCTGGACGTCCCGAACGCCAGCACCGCCAACGAGACCAAGCTCCAGGTGTGGACCTGCTCCGGCAACGCCGCCCAGAGCTGGACGCCGCAGTGGACCGGCATCGGCGTGATCCGCTCCGGGGTGCCCGGCAAGTGCGTCGACAACTACCAGGGCACGGGGGCCAACGGCAACCTGATCAGCTCCTGGGACTGCAACGGTGGCGCGCACTCGCAGATCTGGGCCGTCATGGGAGACGGCACCATCCGGATCAGGGGCATGTGCCTGGACATCATCGGCTACGGCACCGCCGCCGGCTCGAAGATCCACCTCTACACCTGCAACATGACGGCCAACCAGATCTGGGAGCTCGGCCCCAACAACTCCATCCGCAACCCGGTCTCGGGCCGCTGCCTGGACCTGCCGAACCAGAACACGGCCAACGGGACCCAGCTGTGGATCTGGGACTGCAACGGAGGCCGCGCCCAGGAGTGGTTCGTCTCGTGACCTCCTGACACCTGCCCTACAGGGACCCGCGACCGCCCCGGTGGTGGTCGCGGGTCCTTCCGTTTCCGGGCCCGCGGTGGCGGAGGCGAGGTTGTGGAGTTGACGAACCGGGCGGTGCGCCCGGCACCGGGCCGCGTGTCGAACGGGATGACGAAGTGCGGGCCGTCCTACCTCACCATCGCGACGGGGACCCGCAACCGCGGGTCCCCGTCGCCGTACTACAGGGCGATGCCCCGCTTGCGGTAGGCGATCACGTCGAGGAAGTCGATGAAGTGACTTCCTGCAGATCATGGATGAGCTCCGACACGGCGACCGGGTCGATCGCGCCGAAGCCGGGGACGAGCTTGCCGTCGGCGTGGGTGGGCAGCCACACGTTGCCGAGGGTCTGCTGCTGTTCGGCGGTGACGTCGCCGATGAACATGCCGGGGTCGAGGTCGATCGAGGCGACGAGGCCGCCGGGCAGGTCACGCTCCAGCGTGCACAGCATGCCGCCGTCGCCGACCTTGCCCATCCGCCAGCCGCGGCGCACCAGCCCGAGGAGCCGTCCGACGTGGACGGTGCGGCCGTCCTGCCGGTCGAGGCTGTGGGCGGTGCGCTCGTCGTCGGTCAGCACGTGGACGTCGCGACCCAGCTGCGCGAACGGCTGCAGGACCTCGTAGTCGGCGAACACCTCCGCCCACGCCGCCAACCGGTCGCCGAGCCGGAGCGGGTGCGCGAGCCACACCGTTGCGGTCGCGGTGACGACGATCGGCTCGTCTTCCACGTCGGCGTACGTGCGGTCCTCGGCCACCCGGAAGCACGCCTCGCCACCGTCGGGGCCCTCGGACGTCACCCAGAGCAGCCGGCGCGCGACGTGCCACAGCAGCGGATGTCCCACCAGGTACCGGTGGAACTCCGCGCCGCTCCACCGGCGCTGGTCGGCCAAGGCGCGCTCGAGGCGGCGGATCTGGTCGGCCGCCACGGTCCGCACGTCCTTCTTCAACCCGAGGAACCGCTGGTACGCGGCGGGCGCGGCGACCGGGTCGTCCTTCACTCCGGGCCTGGGCAGCGCGGCGCGGCGGGTACCGGCGGCGTCGGTGACAAAGGGCATGAGGTGCTCGTCGAAGCCGACGACGAACCGACGCGGCCCGTAGTCGAGGCTGAGGCTGCCGTCGGTGTCGAGACCGAGGTCGGGCACGAGGCGGTCCGCGAGCTGCTCCAGGGTGAGGCCGGTGTCCCGGGCCAGGGTCTCCAGCCGCTCCTTGGCGAGCCGGCGGGTGCTGTGCTTGGAGGCTTTGTCGGCGACACCCTGGATATGCATGAGCGCCACGTCGGTGCCGATCGCGGTGAGCACGTCGAGGCCGCGTGCGGCCCGGGTGTGGTCGCCGTGACCGGGCCAGGAGCGGATCAGCGGACTGAGCCTGCGGGCCGTCTCGTCGTCGCCGATGAGACCCTGCATGTCGAGCGCCCATCGGCCGACCGACGGACAGTTGGCGTCGACCCAGCGCAGCAGGAGGGCCCGGCCGAAGGCGGCCAGCGAGACGGGGTCGCAGACGTCCTTCACGATCTCCAGACCCGCATACGGCAGGGCGGGCTGGGACAGCGAGAGCATGGTGACCACGTGCCGCGCCGACTCGACCGGCAGGGTCCGCACGCCGTCCCGCAGACGGATCGTCGGCAGCGTCGGCACGCCGACCCAGCGCGGGATCTTCGGCAACGTCGAGGGCAGCAGCTCGAGCGGGTCCGTGTCGAGCATCGCCCGGATCGCGGCGCCGGCCGCCGAACCGTAGTTGTCGGCGGCGGTGAGCACCAGATCCCGGTGACCGTCCGTGGCGAGCGCCAGCAGTGCGTGCTCGGCGAGTTCGCGGCGCGGGCCGGGCTCCTCCAGGGCCGGCGGCACGAGATCGCGGGCGGCGGCGGCCGGGTGGCGGGACAGCCACTGCCGCGCGAGGTCGCGGGTCCACGCCGACCGGGACTTCACCCGCAGTTCCATCATCAGGTCAGCCAGCTCCGGGCCGGTGAACGGCAGCAGCCGCAGCGTCGTCTCGGTGACCATCTCCCGCGACAACGCGACGAGGTCCGGCACGGCGTGCAGCGCGTCGGCTCCCGGCGTGCCGTCGGACGCCAGCGGCGCGGAGCGGGTCAGTCCGGGCACCACGACCGGCTCGCGGCGGCGGGACCACGGCGGGGTGACGAGCACATCCGGCAGCCCGTCGTGCCCAGTGGTCGCCGGGTCGGTCGGCGGCGGCAGGTCCGTCGTGGTCACGCAGTCACCTCACGCAGGTCAAGGATGAGCGGCTCATCGTCACCCATGCCGCCGATTTCGACAAACGTCTGCCACCTCGGCGCCGCGGCACACCACGACCCGCTGCAGGTCGACATGGCCCCGGCGGCCGGCCGCCGTACATCGTGGAGGCAGGCGACCGGATCACGTCCGCCGGTGCCTGGGTCGTCGCCCACCCCGCGGCGCGGCGCGGTGGGCGGGGGTGGGGGTCAGGACTCCTCGGCGAGAAGGGCGGCGGTCGGTAGGCGCTGCAGGAGGGCGGCGGGGATCAGGGCGGCGCAGGTGGCCAGCAGGGCGCCGGCGGCGACGGCCGAGCCGGCGGTCGTGAGCAGGGCGGGCCTCAGGTCGCCGACGAGCCAGGCGGCGGCGGTCACGCCCACGGCGGCGCCCGCGAGGCCGCCGAGGAGGCCGATGCCGAGGCCCTCGGCGGCGACGAGGCGGGCGAGGGCGGCCGGGGTCCAGCCGGTGGCGCGGAGGGTGGCGAGCTCGGCGGCGCGGTCGCGGATGTTCAGGTAGAGGACGTCGGCGACGGCCAGGACGCCGAGCAGGATCGTCGCCGCGACCGCGATCGTGTCGACGGTCCTGACGCGCAGGGAGACCGCGTCGCCGAGGAGGGTGCCGACGATCGCGCCGTGGAAGGCGAAGGTGATGGCGCCGAGGACGGTGGCGGCGGTGATGCCGATGGCGAGGGCGCCGCCGGCGAGGGCGGTGCGGCCGGGGACGCGGACCAGGTTGAGCAGGCCCATGGTGACCGGGCCGCGGGGGCGGCCGGCGCGGCGCGGGCGGGTGACGGCGGGGCGCAGGCCGGCGGCGGGGCGGCCGCGGGCGGCGCCGAGGGCCGGCAGCAGGCCGGCGAGCAGGGACAGCCCGACGGCGGTCGGCAGCGCCAGCAGGGCCTGCGTCCAGCTGGTGCGGACGTCCAGCAGCCCGCCGAGCGGGCCGGTGAGGGCGAGGGCGCCGAGGCCCGCGACCGTCCCGATGACGAAGACCTCCCCGAGGACCGCGGCGAAGATCCGGTGGGCGGGCCAGCCGAGCGCGGCCAGGGTGGCGAGTTCGGCGCGCCGGTCGCGGACGCCGGCGGCGACGGCGTTGGCGAGGAAGAGCGCGCAGACCGCCAGGACGAGGACGAACAGGACGGCGCTCTTGCGGTCGATCGCGGTGATGATGCTCGCCGCGACGCCCTTCTTCACCCAGTGCTCGGTGACGCGCAGCTCGGGCCGCTGGTACTTGCCGGCGGCGAGGGTGACGGTCTGCGGGGAGGGCGAGGAGCCGTACGTGATGTCGACGTCCAGGCCGGTGCGGGCGGAGATCTCCTCCGCGACGACGCGGACCCGCTCCCGGGAGGTGGCGGAGAAGCCGTGCACGCCGGCCACGCGGACCCGGATGGCGCTCAGCGGCGCGGCCTTGTCGGTGCCGGTGGTGTCGGTGAGGATGTCCGGCAGCGCCGCGATGCTGGTCAGCAGCATCGGTGGCGACGACAGGTATCCGCCCGGGTTGCCGCCGGGGGCGAGCGGGCGGTCGCCGAGCAGGTCGCGGGTGGCCTGGTCGGCGCCGACGACCAGGGGTGGCTCGTAGGTCTCCATCGGCACGCGGCTGAGCGGGTTGAACGTGGTGAGCCGGGCCGGGTCGAACGTGCCGACGACGCCGAAGTCCGCCGTCGTCATCTCGCCGTTCATGCGCACCGACACGTTCTTCACCGTGCGGAACGAGGTGTCGTCGAGCTGCCACGGCGCGGGGAAGCCTGAGGAGTACGGCAGGGCGTACGCGGCCGAGTTGTCGGGCACGGGGACGGCGGTGAGGCTGCCGTCCGGAGCCTGCGCGTAGGAGACGCCGCCGATCTGCAGGAGCCACTCATGGCTGTAGAGGAGGCCGAGGTCGCGGCCGGTGCCGACGGTGTGCTGGTATGCGGCCTCGGCGTCCAGCACGTCGTCGCGCACGTGGGTCGTGGGTGCGGCGGTCATCGCGGCCAGCATCGCCTGCGACGTCCCGGCGGGCAGGGCGGGCAGCGGTGCGTGCGAGATGCTGACGGCGGTGGTGGTGTCGGCGTACCGGCGCGACGACGCCAGCACGGGCACGACCATGCGCTGCTCGGAGGTGCCGGGAATGGCGGTCGCCTGCGCCGGCGTGTTGGCGAGGAACGTGCCCTGCGTGGCGCCGCGCAGCCCGACGAGCCGGTCCTCGGCGTCGGGGTCGACGGCCGCGACGAGCATCGGCTCGTGCCACGTCAGGGAGATGCTGAGCCGCTGCTGCGGCTCGGTGTCGTACAGCGTCTCGAACCGGCCGTCGGGGCGCCGCCGGAACGCGAAGACGGACTGGTTTGTGGCGTCGGTGACCTCGTCCTGCTCGACGAACGGGCACACCTGCCGGCCCTCCTCGAGCAGGCCCGGGGTGCCGTGGCACAGCTGCTGCCACGGCATCGTCTGGCCACCCGAGAACTGCAGCAGCTCGTCGTTGCGGCCGAGCCGCGGCCACGAGACGTCGTGCGTGGTGACGTACACCCAGGCGGGGGTCGCCGGTGTACGGCTGAGCCCGCGGTCCGCCAGCAGCGTGCGGTCGACCCGCATGACCTGCCGGTCCAGCTTGGGGTCGACGAGGTCGGTGAGGTCGACCGGCGCGACGACGGCGGCGTTGAGCGACCCGGCCATCGCGATCGGCGCGGCGACGTCGATGCCGGGCACCGAGCGGACCTTCGCCCAGTCGTCCATGGTGAGCCCGCCGTAGATGCCGGACACCGCGTTGGGCCGCAGCAGCGCGCGGTCGCCTTCGAGCGGCAGCCGGCTGCCCTTCGGCCTGACAAGGATGTCGTACGCGGCCCGCACGTTGGCGTCCACGGTGCCGGTGACCTGCAAGCGCGCGGTGGCGGTGGCGCCGGTCAGCACGGTGAAGCCGGTGGTGGCGGTGAGCACCCCGACGAGGAGTGCCACCGCCCGCCCCGCCCGCCCCCGAAGATGTGCCCAGACGAATCGGATCACCCGCACACACTGACCTATACATTGTGACAATGCAAGCCCTCATGGGGCCTCACCGGCGCGGTCCGCCGCCCGGCCGCGGGTGGGTGCCGGCCTCGGCGGCGCGGATGATGCGGCGGAAGGTGGGGCACTCCATGTGCGTGGGGGCCGGGCAGGCCGCCGCGTGGCGGAGGGAGTCGCGCAGGACGGTGAGCCTGCCGATCGTCGCGTCCAGCTCGTCGGCCTTCGCGGCGAGCACGGCGCGGTCGATGCGGGGGCTGCCGTCGGGGGCGAACATGAGCGCGATCTCGTCCAGGGAGAAGCCCGCGGTGCGCCCGAGCGCGATCAGCGCGAGCCGCTGCAGCACGCCCGGATCGAACTGGCGGCGCAGGCCGGCCCGGCCGACCGAGGCGATCAGGCCCTTCTCCTCGTAGTAGCGCAGGGTCGAGGCGGCCAGCCCCGAGCGGCGCGCCACCTCGGCGATGTCCAGGTTCGTCATCGGCTTGACCTCAAGTCGGCTTGAAGTGAAACCGTCCCATCCGGTCACCGTTCATGGCAAGGGGGAGCTGAGCATGGAAGCGCAGACGGCACTGTGGAACGGCCGCGCCGGGCAGGCGTGGGTCTCGGCGCAGGCGATGCTGGACGAGGTGTTCCGGCCGTTCGAGGACCTGCTGGTCGCGGCGGTCCGCGGCGGCAGCGTGCTCGACGTCGGCTGCGGCACCGGCGGCACGACCGTCGCCGCCGCCCGGAAGGTCGACCCGGGCGGCCGCTGCGTCGGCGTCGACATCGCCGGGCCGATGGTCGCGGCGGCGCGGGAGCGGGCCGGCCGCGAGGGGGTGCCGGCCGACTTCGTCCAGGCGGACGCGCAGGAGCACGACTTCGGGGCGGCGGCGTTCGACACGGTCATCTCCAGGTTCGGCGTCATGTTCTTCGCCGACGCCGTCCGCGCCTTCACCAACCTGCGCCGCGCCGCCGCCCCGGGCGCGGTCCTGCGCGCCGTCACCTGGCGCGGCGTCGAGGAGAACCCGTTCATGACGACGGCGGAGCGGGCCGCGGCGCCGCTGCTGCCGTCGCTGCCGGTCCGCCGGCCGGACGCGCCGGGGCAGTTCGCGTTCGCCGACCCGGCGAAGGTGCGGGGCATCCTGCGCGACGCCGGCTGGACCTCGGTCGACATCCGCCCCCTCGACGTGCCGTGCGCCTTCCCGGAGGCGTCGCTCGTGCCGTACTTCACCCGGCTCGGCCCGCTCGGCCTGGTCCTGGGCGACGTCGCCGAGCCCGCCCGGACCAGGATCGTCGAGACCGTCCGCGCCGCGTTCGCCCCGTTCGTCGTCGGCGACGAGGTCCGCTTCACCGCCGCCTGCTGGCAGGTCGACGCGCACGCCCCGGCGGCCTGACGGCCGCTCGTCACTTCGGGGTGAGGTGGCCGGCGCAGGACTCGCGCCGGTCGCCGCCGGACTTCGTGCCGTCGGGGCAGACCACGTTCACCCACGTGACGTCGTCGAGGTCGGCGTCGCCGAGGCGGGCGCCGCGCAGGTCCGTGTCGGCCAGGAGGGCGCCGGACAGGTCCGCGCCCCGGACGTCCGCGCCGCCGAAGTCGGACCGGCGGAACTCGGTCTGCCGCAGGTGCGCGTCGCGCAGCACGGCGCCGCGCAGGCCGGTGTCGGCGAACGTGCTGCCGTTCCAGGTGGTGCGGCGCAGGTCGGCGCGGCCGAGCTCGACGCCGGTGAGGGTGGCGTCGCGGACGTCGGCGCCGGTCAGGTCCGCGCCGGTCAGGTCGACGTTCTCCATCGACACCGTTCGCAGGTTCGCCTCGTGCAGGTTGCTGCCGCTGAGGTTCGCCTCGCGGACGAATCCGTCCACAGTGGACCGCTCCAGGTCGGCGCAGCGCAGCTGCCGCTGGGACAGTTCGGCATCGTTGACCGTGCGTCGTGGCATCGAGACCGCGCCGGCCGCCGCGCACCGCCGTCCATGGGTCTCGCTGTCCCGCGTCTGTACGACCAGCAGCACGCTGAGCAGGACGGCGCAGAGCAGGAAGCCCGCCGCGACGCGTCGCGGCCGGCGCCGCACCGCGTGTCGCAGTTTCGCCACGCCACCGACGTTCACCGTGGGCCCGGCGAGACGAGCGGGTGCAGGGTCAGGCGGAGGATGCGGTCGTCGTCGGCGGCCGGTCCGCCGGGGTTGCGGCCGTCACGGTTGGACGTGGTCATCCAGACGCTGCCGTCGGGCGCCCTGACGGCGGTGCGCAGCCGGCCGTACTTCGTCGCGAGTGCCTCCACGGGCTTGTTCGGCACGCCACCGCCGGGCCGCCACCGGATGCCCCACGCGTCCGACCCGCCGCCCTCGGGCGGCCGGCTGCCGGCCTCCTTCTGCAGGCTGCGGTCGAGGCCGACGAGGTACACGCGCTGCCCCCGCAGGCAGGTGACGACGGCGGTGTCGCCGACCACGGCCACGTCGGCGCTGACCCCGACCTCCGGGTGCCACGTCACGACCGGGTTGATGTACTTCGGGTTGGTGCCCATACCCTCCACGAGCGGCCAGCCGTAGTTGCCGCCGGGCACGATGATGTTCAGCTCGTCCCAGACCGCCTCGCCGATCTCGGTCTCGTACATCGTGCCGTCGGCGGCCCAGTCCAGGCCCTCCGGGTTGCGGTGACCGTAGGACCAGACGAGCGAGCCGCGGAACGGGTTGCCGGGCGGTGGCTTGCCGTCGGTCGTCATCCGCAGGATCTTCCCGCCGAGGTCGTCGAGCTGCTGTGCCGCCTCGGTCCTGGACGCCTCCCCGGTGGTCGCGTACAGGTACCCGTCGGGGCCGAACTCGAGTCGCCCGCCGTTGTGGATGCCGCCGCGCGGGATGCCGGTGACGATCGGCTTCGGCCGCTCGCCGAACTTCAGCCTGGCGACCCGGTTGTCGACGGCGGTGGTGTAGTAGATGTAGACCGTCTGGTCGACGGCGAACCGTGGCGACGCGGCGATCCCGAGCAGCCCGCCCTCGTTGTCCGACACCGCCTCGCTGATCTTCGTCACCGGCGTGACGGTCAGCGCGCCGTTGGCCGCCCTGCCCGGGCCGACCCGCAGGATCCGCAGCGTCCGCCGCTCGGTGACGAGGGCGCTGCCGTCGGGCAGGAACGTCAGCCCCCACGGGACGTCGAGGTGCCGCGCGATCGTGGTGACGGCGACCGAGGCGTCACCACGCGCCGACGGGTCGATCGGGCCGTGACCGAAGTCGGTCGGGTCGGCGACGCCCGGCGCCGCGTTCTTGGGCGGCGGCTTCGCCGGGGCGTCGGACGTGCAGCCGCTGGCGACACCCAGCAGCAGGCAGAGCGCGACGGCCCCCGCGCGGACGGGTGTACCCATGGACCGGCCTCCGCTCGCGCAGCCGAACATCGTCTCCCTGCACGATCACGAATCCGTGCCTTCTCCGGCGTCACCCACGGCGGGGGAACGTCACCGGGCGTTTGACCTCGTGTCGGGGCGGGCACAAGGCCGTGGAGTCGAGCACCCGTACCGTTGAGGGAGACCAGATGAGACTGCTGACATTGGCCGCCGGGCTCGCCACCGGTTACGTGCTGGGCACCCGTGCCGGCCGCGGCAAGTACGAGCAGATCGTCGAGGGCGCCCGGCAGCTGCGTGCCAACCCGACCTTCGCGCAGGCGCAGGAGACGGCGAAGAAGCTCGCCTCGTCGCCGCCGCCCACCGCCTCGATCACGCCACCCGCGGCGTCGCCCGCGATGTCGTCCGCCACTTCACCCGCGATGTCGTCCGCCGCGTCGTCCACCACCACGACGCCGTCGGCCCGGGCCGCCTCGAACGGCGCCGCCGCGAAGCCCAAGGCCCCGCGCGGCACCCCCGGCCAGGGCACGCCGGGCGCCGACCCGCTGAAGTAACCGCCCCGAACGATCCGAACGGTCCCGGCTGCGACTGGCCGGGACCGTTCGCGTGCAAACGGGCCGCCGGGGGCTCAGGCGGCCTCGGCGATGAGGTCGTCCTCGGTGGCGCCGCGGCGCCAGTACCCGGTGAACATGACCCGGCGGCGGTCGATGCCGCGCTCGTGGACCAGGTGCCGGCGCACGGACCGCACGACGCCGGACTCGCCCGCCACCCACGCGTACGGGGTGCCCACCGGCAGGTCCGCGGCGCGGACCGCGTCCAGGACGCCGCCGCCGACCAGCCAGGTCAGCTCGGCGCCTTCGGGGCGGGGCAGGTCCCGTACATCGGCGGCGTCATGCACCTCGATCCACGCCCGGACCGGCATGGACGTGCCGACCCACGCGAGGATGCCGGCGAGCGCCGGCAGGGCCGTCTCGTCGCCGGTGAGCAGCACCCAGTCGGTGTCCTGCGGCGGGCGGAAGTCGACGCCGCCGTTGTCGGCGACGGTCGGGGCGAGCACGACGGCGCGGTCGCCGGGGCGCGCGTGCCGGGCCCAGGCCGACGCGGGGCCGGCGGTGACCGTGTCGTGCACGGCGAAGTCGACATCGAACTCGTCGCCGCGCTGCTCCCGCACGGTGTAGGTGCGCATGACGGCCCGCGTCGCGGGGTCGGCCGCGCGCCATCGCGGGTACCAGTCCTCGCCCCTGGGCACGACCGCCGCCCGCTGGTGCGGCTGCGGCAGGAACAGCTTGAACCGCTGGTCCCGGCCGCCGCTGGTGAACGCCGCCAGGTCGGCGCCGCCGAACACCAGCCGCACCGCCGACGGCGACAGCAGCTCCTTGCGCAGCACCGTCACGTCGAAGAAGTCGAACGTCACCCGGTGACCTTCTTCGCGCTCGTCAGGGCCTTCGCGAGGGCCTCCAGGGGGCCGGCGCAGCCGGCGTGGCTGAAGCGCGGCTCGCTGAGCCACGGCACGACCTGGCCGGCCTTGACCGCGGGCAGCGCCGCCCAGGTCGGCTTCGCGGCGAGGTCCTTGGGCTGCAGCGCCGAGGTGCGGCTGTCGAGGAGGATCACGTCGGCCTTGTACCGGTCGGCGTTCTCCCAGCTGAGGTTCTCGAAGAAGCCGCCGGTCACGTTCTCCGGCGTGATCACGTCGACGCCGAGCTCCCGGTAGTGGCCGAGGTCCGCGTACGCCTTGGGCGTCGACGCGTAGAGCAGGTCGGGGCTCGCGGAGGCGGCGAGCACCTTGAGGCCGCCGTTGCTCTTGACCGCCGCCTTCACGGCCTCGCCGGCCGCCTCGAAGCGGGCCTTGGCGTCCACGACCGGCTTCGCGGACTGGTCGGCGCCCAGGGCTGCGGCGAGGGCGGAGTACCGCTGGATCACCTGCGGCAGGCTGACCCCACCGGAGACGGTGATGCCGACACTCGGGGCGAGCGCGAGGATCTTGTCCTTGCTGTCGTCGGGCACGTACCACAGCGCGTTCGGCTCGTACATGTTCGTGACCAGCAGGTCCGGGTTGAGCGAGGCGTACTTCTCGATGTTGAACTCGCCCCACGCGTTGCCGAGCGAGGTGAGCCGGGCGACGTCGAGGTCACCGGCGAGCGGGTCCTTGCCGCCGTCGGCGCTCTTCGACGGGCCGAACGTGCCGAGCACCTGCGCGTCGACGCCGAAGTCGCGCAGCGCGGCGGCCGAGCCGACGTAGGCGACGACCCGGGTGGGCCGTTTGGCGGCGCTCGCCTTGGTGCCACGGTCGTCGGTGAACTCCCACGCCGCCGCTTCCGCTCCGCTGGTGCCGTCTCCGCAGGCGGCGAGCAGGGCGCCGAGGCCGAGGCCGCCGGCCGCGGTCAGGAAATGGCGTCGGTTCATTGGTGCACCTTCCGTTGACTTCGGTTTTTGACTTCAGCGTCAAGCGGCGATTAGGTTAGCCTCACCTAAGTTGATCGTGTCAAGTCCGGGGGTTCGTGCGTGCAGGTCCACAGAGGGCGCTGGCTGCTGGTGTTCGTGGCCGTCCTCGCCCTTGCCGTCGTCGCGAGCCTCGCGGTCGGCGCGCGCTCGCTCGCCCCGCCGGACGTCTGGCACGGGCTGATCGACCCGTCCGATCCCGCTGCCACGGTCGTCCGCCGGCTGCGGCTGCCACGAAGCGGCCTCGGGCTGCTCGTCGGGGTCGCCCTCGGCCTCGCCGGCGCGCTGATGCAGGCGCTGACCCGCAACCCGCTCGCCGACCCCGGCCTGCTCGGCGTCAACGCGGGCGCCTCCGCCGCCGTCGTCTCCGCGATCAGCTTCCTCGGCGTCACCGGCCTGTCCGGGTACATCTGGTTCGCGTTCGCGGGCGCCGCCGTCGTCACCGTCGTCGTCTGGGCCGTCGCCGGCGGGGCCACCGCGACCCCCGCCGGCCTCGCACTGTCCGGCACAGCCGTCACCGCCGTCCTCTACGCCTACGTCGCGGCGGTCCAACTGCTGGACACCGCCTCCCTCGACCGGATGCGCTTCTGGACCGCGGGGTCCCTCGCCGCGGCGTCACCCGGCACGGCGAGGCTGATCCTGCCGTTCGTCGCCGCCGGTGTACTGGTGACCGCGGCGCTCGCCCGCACGCTGAACGTGATGGCGCTCGGCGACGACACCGCGCGTGCCCTCGGCACCGACCCGGCCCGCGTCCGCGCGGTGGCCGCCGTCGCCGTCGTCCTGCTCTGCGGCGCGGCGACCGCGGCGTGCGGCCCGATCGTGTTCCTCGGCCTGATGGTGCCGCACCTGGTCCGCCCGCTGACGGGGCCCGACCTGCGGTGGCTGCTGGCCTTCTGCGCGGTCCTCGCCCCCGCTCTGCTGCTCGGCGCCGACGTCGTCGGCCGGGTCGTGTCCCGCCCCGGCGAGCTGCAGGTCGGCGTGGTCACCGCCGTCGTGGGCGGCGGCTTCTTCCTCGCCGTGGTCAGGGCCGGGACGCCGGCCGGGTCAGGGCCGCGTCACGGCTGGGGCGCCGACCACGGGCCGTCCGGGGCCAGGGCCACCAGGACCTCCAGCAGCTCCGGCGGCTGGAGCTCGTCCGGCAGCGACGCCAGGTCCGACCAGAGAACCCACGCGTGCGAGTCGAGCGTCACCTGCTCGTGGGGCAGCAGACCCGTCCGGACCAGCGGCGGCCGCTCGGCGTCGAACCGGGCGAGGAAGAACTGCTCGGTCCCGACGTACCGCGTGCCCTTCCACCACGAGTCGCGGGACACCGGCACCCAGCGCTCCCGAACGAGCCCCGCGTCAAGCCCCGTCTCCTCGGCCAGCTCCCGCCGCGCCGCCTCGAACGGGGTCTCGCCGGGGTCGATGCCACCGCCGGGCGGCTCCCACAGCCACCTGCCGTCCGAAGGGTCCCGCCACCGCAGCAGCAGCACCCGGTCGGCGGCGTCCAGGCAGATGACCCGCGCGGCGGGCCGGTGCTTCGTCACGCCCCGACCGTAGCCCCTTTGCCGGCCGCCGTGCGGTGAGGAAGATTGGCGACCATGACCAGCACCCCCGGCCCGGGCCGGCTCAGGCAGAACGCCATCTACCGTGCCGGCGTGCTCGGGCGGGCGCCGGACGTGCCGACCGACGCCGACGAGCTGGAGCGGCGGGCGCATCGGGCGATGTCGCGGAAGGCGTGGGCGTACGTGGCGGGCGGCGCGGGCGGTGGCGCCACCATGCGGCACAACCGGGCCGCGTTCGAGCGGTGGCGGATCGTGCCGCGGATGCTGCACGGCGCCACCGCGCGGGACCTGACCACCACGGTGGCCGGCACGCCGCTGCGCGCGCCGCTGCTGCTCGCCCCGGTCGGCGCGGGCGCGCTCGTGACGCCCGGCAGCGACGTCCGCATCGCCGAGGGCGCGGCCGCGGCGGGCGTGCCGTACATCTTCTCCAGCCAGGGCTGCGACCCGATGGAGCGCACCGCGGCCGGCATGGGCGACACCCCGTTCTGGTATCAGCTGTACTGGTCGACGGACGAGCGGCTCGTCGACTCGATGATCGGGCGCGCGGAGGACTGCGGCGCCCGCGCGCTCGTCGTCACGCTCGACACCACGCTGCTCGGCTGGCGGCCGCAGGACCTCAACCTGGGCTCGCTGCCGTTCGCGCGAGGGCTGGGGATCGCCCAGTACACCTCGGACCCGCGCTTCATGGAGATCGTCCGCGAGCGCATGACCGCACCCGCCGGCAAGCCGCAGGTCACGCTCGGCGCGCTGCGGACGCTGTGGTCGATGGCGCGCAACCACCCCGGCGGTACGGTCGCCAACCTGCGCTCCAGGGAGCCGCGGGCCGCCGTCGAGACCTTCCTCGACATCTACTCCAACCCGGGCCTGAGCTGGCGGCACGTGGAGACGCTGCGCCGCCGCACGAAGCTGCCGATCCTGCTCAAGGGCATCCTGCACCCCGACGACGCCAGGACCGCGGTCGCGGCCGGGGTCGACGGCATCATCGTGTCCAACCACGGCGGCCGGCAGGTCGACCACACGGTCGCCGCCCTCGACGCGCTGGTCACCGTCCGCGACGCCGTCGGCCCCGACGCGACCGTCCTGTTCGACAGCGGCATCCGCTCCGGCGCGGACGTGTTCGTCGCGCTCGCCCTCGGCGCCGACGCGTGCCTGCTCGGGCGGCCGCACATCTACGGGCTCGCGATCGCCGGTGCGGACGGCGTACGGCAGGTCGCGGAGAACGTCGTCGCCGAGCTGGACCTGACGATGGCCCTCACCGGCGTCCCGGACGTCGCCGCCATCACCCGCGCACAGCTGCGGGAACACACCCGGTAGCCGGTGCGGGCGGGTCAGTCCCAGACCTGCCCGAGGGCGGCGAGGCCGGTGGCGTATTCGATGCGGGACAGCCACGGCAGCGGCCACGCCGTCATGCCCAGCGACGCGCCCAGGAAGGCGCCGGCGAGGCAGGCGATCGAGTCCGAGTCGCCGGAGGTGGTGGCGGCGCGGGCGAGGGCGGTCACCGGGTCGTCCGCATGGCGGATCGCGCACAGCAGGCCGGTGGCCAGGGCCTCTTCGGCGATCCAGCCCGCCCCGGTGGCCGCGCACGGGTCGCCGCCGTCGTCGGGGCCCGCCAGGGCGTCGTCGAGGCGGTCGAGCACGTCGAGGCACTCGTCCCAGCCGCGGCTGATGAACTGCTCCGGCGAGCTCACCGACGGCTGCTGCCAGAGGGTGCCGAGCCAGTCCGACCGGTAGGTGGTCCGCTGCGCCTCGCACCGGTCGCGCAGCGCGGCGGGCAGCTCCGCGACGGCGGCTCCGTCGCGGAGCAGGCGGACGGCGAGCGCGGTGAGCTCGCTGGCGGCGAGGGCCGTCGGATGGCCGTGGGTCATGGCGGCCTGTAGCTGGGCGACGCCCGCGAGGGTGTCCAGGTCGTAGGTGGGGACGAGCCCGACGGGCGCGACGCGCATGTTGGCGCCGCAGCCCTTGGAGCCGGCGACGGTCGCCTCGGTCCACGGCACGCCGCGGGCGAGCCCGCCGCACGCCCGCAGGCACGTCATGCCGGGCGCGCGGTTGTTGTCGGGGCTGTGCGCCCACTCCACGAAGCGGGCCCGCAGCGGCGGCTCGAGCGCGGCGGCGGTGGTGGCGGGAGCGTCCAGCAGCGCCCAGCCGACCGCGAGCGTCATCTGCGTGTCGTCGGTGACGAGCGCCGGGTCGCCCTCCAGGTCGCGGGGTCCGCCGGGACCGTAGCGCGCGACGATCGCGTCGATCGTCATGAACTCGGTGGGTTTGCCGAGGGCGTCGCCGTACGCGAGACCGAAGAGACACCCGGAGGCCGTGGTCGACATGGGAGGGATCGTACGGAACACGCGTCAGAACGGGGGCAGGGCCTTGAAGCGTTCGTCGAGGCGGATGCTCGGCAGCAGCCGGCGCAGCATCGCCCGGGTCGCGGTCAGCGGGTGGTGCGGGAACTCGGCGTCGTACTGCTCGTCGTCGGCGTGGAGGGTGGGCAGGCCGCCGGTGGCGTCCGGGGCGAACGGCGACGGCTTGTTCATCCCGTCGGGGCCGAGCTTCGTGAAGACGAGCGCCTCCCGGACGCCGGTCGTGCCGGACTCCGTCGCCTGTACCTTCAGCACGGTGCTGCAGGTGGCCCGCGGGATCGTGTAGGAGCCGAGGAACACCAGGCCGTGGCCCTGGGGGTGGCGGATCTTCACCACCTGCCGCAGGGCGGGCACGCCGTCGACCGGCTCGACGGCCGCGTCGATGAGCCCGCCGCCGGCCGCCGCGGTCCGCCGGGCCGTGCCGGCGAACAGCGCGGCTGGGTCGTGCAGTGGGGCCGGCAGGTCGGGGCGCAGGTCGAAGAAGTGCAGCGTCATCACCGGACCCTGCTCGTGCTGCCAGGCGTACTGGTCCATTTGCTGGAAGCCTGTGAGGTCCAAATGGGTGATCGCGCTCATAGAAGTTCACCCTAATGGGCTACCAGGTGACCCAGAAATACGGTGAATAGCCCGTTTTGTGGCTCATACCACCAGGGGATTCGGGTGACCAGCACGGTTGCCCGGCTGTCTCTGCGGGGGAAAGAGCAGTACCGTGGGTCCCGGCGAGGTCTTCACTGCCGGCAACGATGGCCGGTAGGACTCGTCTGTTTCAGGAGGAACGTGTGGCTAGCGGTACCGTGAAGTGGTTCAACTCCGAAAAGGGCTTCGGCTTCATCCAGCAGGACGACGGCGGCGCGGACGTCTTCGTGCACTACTCGGCCATCGCGAGCTCCGGCTACCGCGAGCTGACCGAGGGCCAGAAGGTCGAGTACGACGTCACGCAGGGTCAGAAGGGCCCGCAGGCGGACAACGTCCGCGGCATCTGATCTTCATGCTCCTGCTGCGGAAGCCGCGCACCTGCCGGTGACCGCTTGCAAGACGGGCCCGTGCGACGCTCATTGAATGGGCGTCGCACGGGTCCGTCGCCATTCCGGCGGGCACACTTCCGGGTGCAGCAGTGCCGCCAGGGCCTCCACCCCGTCGACGAGCCGCGGGCCGGGCCGCACCACGATGCCGTCGGCGTCGATCGCCCACACCGCGGCGTCCGGGAAGCGCGGCGCGACGAGCCGGGCCTGCTCGGCGGCGCCGTCGAGGTGGAACCCGCACGGCGACACCACGACCACGTCCGGCCCCGCCGCGGTCAGCGCGTCCCAGGTCGTCGCCTGTGACCGCGCGCCGGGATGCGCCGCGACCGGCTCCCCACCGGCGGCGGTGACCAGGTCCGGCACCCAGTGGCCGGCGGTGAACGGCGGGTCGACCCACTCCACGACGAGCACCCGCGGCCGGGGGCGCCCGGCGACCGCCGCGGCGACCGCGTCCAGCCGCGCCCGCAGGTCCGCGACCAGCCGGTCCGCCCGGTCCGGCACCCCGGCGCGGGCGCCGACCGCCACGATCGTGCCGAGCACCTCCGCGAGGGAGTGCGGGTCCAGCGACAGCACGTCGGCGCGGCAGCCGAGGTGCTCCAGGGCGTCGGACACGTGCCCCGACGGCAGCGCGCACACCCGGCACAGGTCCTGCGTCAGGATCAGCTCCGGGTCGAGCGCGGCCAGGGCGCCGGCGTGCAGCGTGTAGAGGTCCTCGCCCGCGGCGAACCGCTCCCGCACATACGCGTCGATCTCCGCCGGCGCCATCCCGCGGGTGTCGCGCCCGCCGACGACCACGGTCTTGCCGGCCCGCGCGGCCGGCGGCTCGTCGCACTCGAACGTCACGCCGACCAGGTCGTCGCCGAGCCCCAGCGCATAGACGATCTCCGTCGCGGACGGCAGCAACGACACCAGGCGCACGCCGGCAAGCCTAACGGGTGAGTGAACGGACGCCGGGATTCACCCGTCGACACTTCACCGTGCTGCCGCCCCGCATTCACACTGCGTCACGAGATCGTTGGGATAGCCTCGTCGAGGACGCGGAGCCCGCGTCCACTCCCCCCGTGAAATCCGCGATTGTCTCGAGGTCTGACGCTGGCCCGCCCGGCCCGCGTCCTGACCCGTCGCGCCTGCGCGAGGGAGAGGTATGTGTTGACGCGAGTCCGGCCGCGGCACGGGCGCAGGCCCGCGACGCTCGAGCAACTGTATGCAGGACGGGACAACGGGATCGGCGCGATCCGGCTGGGCCTGGCGGTCGTCGTCGTGTTCACGCACGGCACGTCGCTCGGCTTCGGCTGGGAGGACCTCGGCGAGTCGCTGTTCCGCGGGCAGACCAACACCGGCACCCTCGCGGTGTTCGGCTTCTTCGTGCTGTCGGGGCTGCTCATCACGCGCAGCGCGGCGCGCACGACGATCGGCCGGTTCGTGTGGCACCGGATGCTGCGCATCCTGCCGGCGCTGTGGGTGTGCCTGCTCGTGACGGCGTTCGTGGTCGCGCCGCTCGTCGCGTTGCACGAATGGGGGACGCTCAAAGGGTTCTGGTCCGGTCCGAAGGGGCCGCTGCAGTACGTCACCGCCAACTGGTTCACCGGCGTCCGCCAGTACGGCATCCATGACCTGCTCGGCGCGTCCACCCCCTGGGGGCGGCAGTCCGGCGGCAGCGTGTTCGACGGCGCGTTGTGGTCGCTGATCTACGAGGTGCTGTGCTACGGCCTGGCCGGGGCGCTCGCCGTCACCGCGGTCCTGCACCGCAGGCGGTGGCTGGTCGTGTGCCTTGCCGTCGCGCTGTACGGCGTCGTCGTCACCGACCAGATCCAGGGCCGCCCGCTGACGGGGCCGCCGACCCCGCACTACGGCCAGGTGCACCTGCCGCTGCTGGGCGAGGTGTCGTTCCACTGGCTCATGTACCTGGGGTTCCTGTTCCTCGCCGGCGCGGTGATGGAGCTGTACCGCGACCGGGTCGTCATCCACGACGGCGCCGGGTTCGCCGCCCTCGCCGCCCTCACCGGGTCGCTGCTGTTCGGCGGCTTCTTCGTGATCGGGTTCCCGGCCCTGGTGTACACGCTGATCTGGGCGTCCGTTCGGATGCCGGCCGGGCTGCGGTGGATCGGCCGGCGCAACGACTACTCGTACGGCGTCTACATCTACGGGTTCATCGGCCAGCAGGTCTTCGCCGGCCTCGGCTGGAACCGGTGGGGGTACCTGCCCTACATCGCGATGTCCCTGGCCGCCGCGTTCGGCGCCGCCGCGCTGTCGTGGCACCTGGTCGAGCGGCGCGTGCTCGCGTTCAAGGACTGGACGCCGCGCCGTGCGCGCCCCGTCGCGAAGGTGCCGGTCCAGGCCGCGGGCCCGGTCGCCGTCGCGGACGTCCCTATTGCGGCGGGAGCCCGAACAGACTGATCAGCCCGGCGGTGCGCAGCGTGCGCAGCAGCACCGCCGACGGGTTCTCCAGCACCAGCCGCGAGCCGGCCTGCTCGGCCTGCCGGTGCGCCGCCACCAGGGCACCGATGCCGCTGGAGTCGATGAACGTGACGAGGCGCAGGTCGAGGTGCAGCGTGCCCGGCGGCGGCCGCAACGACCGCTCGACGCACTGGCGGAACCGGTCCGTGGCCCCGTAGTCGAGATCGCCACGGGCCACGATGACGACGCCGCCACCGATGCGGCCTTGCACGTGCAGGCTCATGTCCACCGAGAAACCGTCCCAACTCCGGATCGGTGAACCCTATCGACCCTGCTCAGCGGCGGTTCGTTGCCATCCGGCAAGCGAAGCTGCGGGGGCGCGGGCGAGGCTGCGGGGGCGGCGAGCTGCGGGGGCGCGCGAGGCTGCGGGGGCGCGCGAGGCTGCGGGGGCGCGGTGGGGCGCCCCCGCAGGCGTGTTCAGCGCACGAACTGGGTCTCCACGCCGGCGTCGACGGCGTCGCCGATGCCGTAGACCCAGGCGGCGCCGACCGGGTCGCCGAGCTGGGCGCGCAGCCACAGCGCGGCCCACCGGGCGATGTTCTCCACACCCGCCGCCTGGTTCAGGGTCTGCGGCGACAGGTCCGGCCGGGCACCGGCCGGGTTCTGCGCGTCGGTGATGCCGTAGTGGTTGGCGCCGGCGACACTCACGTACAGCTTCGGCGCGCCCTGCAGGACCGCATACGTGCCGAGGCCGTTGGCTGGGGTGCCGATGCCGTCCACGGCGCCCTGGATGAGCGCGACCGGGACGGTGTTGGCGACCGGCGGGATCACCGGCGAGCCGGGGGCGGCGTTGTTGGTGCCGTAGAACGCGGCCGCTCGCAGCTGCGCCGGCGCCGGGATCGGCACGTCGGTGAACGGCGGCGTGGACAGGCCCGTGGTGAGACCGAGCCCGGCGGCACCGCCGAACGAGTGGCCCGTGAGCAGCAGCGTGCCCGCGTCGATCTGGCCCTTGAGCGGCGAGCCGGTGCGGGCGTTCTCGGCGGCGGCCCAGGCGACGGTCCAGGTCGCCTCGGCGCCGTCGGCGTACAGGCCGGGGACGCCGAAGATGACCCGGGTGTGGTCGGGGACGACGACCACGAAGCCGTAGGAGGCGACCTTCCGCGCGAACCCGGCGTAGGAGGACCGGCCCACGTTCGCACCCTGCAGCAGCAGGACGACCGGCCACGGCTGGTGCGGTGAGGAGGTGCCGGGGTGGTACACGTCGGCCTGGTCGCCGTTGACCGTGGTGCCGTAGGTGCCGACGTTCGAATACGCGGCGTCCGCCCGGGACGGGCCGATCAGGGCGCCGGCAGCACCCGCAAGGGCGGTGCCACCGGCTGCGAGCAGCACGCCGCGGCGGCTGAAGCGTTGAGCCATTCGGACCTCTGTTTCCTCTAGTGAAACACAGTTTCCTTTACGACACGCGTCAGCGTACGGGAACAGTGGGGCCCGCCGTCAATGCCTGGTTCGCATCGACGGCGGGCCGTTGTTCGATGGGTCGGGCTCAGCTGCCGCTGAGCGTCTGCGTCACGCCGCCCGTCAGCAGCGACTGGTAGTACGCGCCGCCGGGGTAGTACGTGGCGGTCGTCGTGCCCGCGACGGCGTCGCCGGCCCAGGCGACCGCGAAGGTCTGCAGCGCCGTGACGTTGCCCGGCTGGGAGGCGCCGTTGGGCACGGTGCACAGCCCGTCGGTGCTCGCGCCCTCCGCGTCGCAGTGGGAGCCGGTGGTGAGACGGACGCCGAGGAACGGCCGGTGCACGTCGCTGGTGAGCTCGACCGTCCCGTTCGCGTTGGAGTTGGCGAGGTACGGCGGGGACGAGATCGCGAGGACCGGCGTGCTGGTCAGGTTGAGGCCCTTCAGGCCGGTGGCCGTGTTGGAGCCGATGAACGACTTCACCGGGTCGAGCAGCTGGACGAGGCGCACCCGGGCGAACTGCGACGGGAAGGTGGTGCGCAGCCGGTTCGCGACATACGCGGCGACCTCACCGCCGGCCGAGTGGCCCGCGATCACGTACGACGTCGGCAGGGCGCCCGCCGGGCGGCCCGCCTTGCTCAGCGCGTCGGCGTAGCTGCGGGCGAGCGCGCCGCTTGCGCTGTTCGCCTGCCCGAGCCAGGTCGCGACGTTGTTCAGGAACGGGGCGTTGTTGCCGAGGTTGCTGACAGTGCAGCCGAAGATGTCGGCGGACGGCAGCGTCGGCGCGAAGACCACGAACCCGGCCGCGGCGTAGTGCTCGGCGAGGTCGGCCAGGTTGCCGTTGGAGCGGGAGAAGCCGTGTTGCAGGTAGACCAGGCCCTTGGCGGTGCCGGCGGGCAGGAACCAGTCCGCCGACGGCCGGTAGGTCAGCCCGGCGCACGAGACGTCGACGGTGTTGCTGACCTGGGTCCATGCGCCGGCAGCTGTCGCCGCCCGCGCCGGTGCGGTCAGGCTCACCGTGGCGGCGATGAGCAGGGCGGACAGGGCGGTCAGCCGTTTGGAGAACATCGAGCGCTTACCTCCTGACGTGTATCGCTGGACGAAACGCTGTTTCCTGAGGATCGATTAAGCTCTGCTTGTTGGCAGGCTGTCAAGAGGCGTAGAGTGCCGTCGTGGAGGGAAGCCCATCGATGCCGTATCCACCTTCGCCGTGGTCTCTGCGCGGCCGGATGCACGTGTCCGTGTGGGCCGTGCCGGTCGCGGACGTGCCCGCGCTGCCGCCGGCGCTGGACGGCGCCGTCCGGGTGCTGCGCGTCGGGAGACGGGCGTTCGTCGGCACCGCGTGGGTCGACTACCGGCCCGGCGGCGACATGGCCTACCGGGAGCTGCTCTCGGCCGTGCTGACCCGGGCCGGCTGGCGGCCGCGCGTCACCATCACGCACATCTGGGTGGACAGCGTCGCGTCCCGGGACGGCGGCCGGGAGCTCTGGGGCATCCCGAAGGACCTCGCCGACCTGACGATCCCGTCCGTGTCCGGCCCGGCCTCCGCGTCCACAGTGGACGGTCCGATCGCGTCGGCGGTGCTGCCGCGCGGGGACGGGCTGCCGCCGCGGCTGCCGGCCAGGTTCCGGGTCGTGCAGGCCCTCGCGGGGCGCGCCGAGACGACGCCGGTGCGCTCGACCGCGCGCTACGGCCCCGCCCGGGTCGTGTGGACGTTCGCTCCCGAGGGCCCGCTGCGGTTCCTCGCCGGCCGCCGGCCGCTGCTGTCGTTCGTCGCCGGCGACTTCCGGATGCGGTTCGGCGCGCCTCAGCGCGCCGCTGTGGAGTCCTCTGGGTAGTTCGCTGTGTAGTCCGCTTCGCTCAGCTCAGCCGTGCGCGCCGCGTATTCGGCCGCCATCCCCGGCCAGTTGGTGACGACGCGCCCGCCGCCGGTGCGGTACCAGCTGTCGCAGCCCACCCAGACGCTGTCGCCGAGCCGGCGCTGCATCTCGGCGTCGAACGCGCCCGCGACCTCCGCCCGCACCTCCACCGGACCCCGGCCCGCCAGCATCCGCACCGCCTGCACGATGTAGCGGGCCTGCGCCTCGTGGAAGTACACCACCGACGTGTTGCCGGTGTTGGTGTTCGGCCCGTACATCAGGAACATGTTCGGGAAGCCCGGCACCGCGATGCCGAGGTGCGCGTAGGCGCCGCCGCGCCACTCCTCCTGCAGGTCGCGCCCGTCCCGCCCGGTGATCCGCACCGGTGCGAGGAACTCGGTGGCCGCGAAGCCGGTGCCGTACACCAGGACGTCGCACTCGTGCTCGGCGCCGTCCTCCGTGCGGACACCCCGGGCGGTCACCCGTGCGATGTCGGCGGTCACCAGGTCGACGTCGGGGCGGCGCAGCGTCCGGAACCAGTCGCCGGTGAACAGCACCCGCTTGCACCCCATCGCGTAGTCCGGCGTGACCCGCTGCCGGATGCCGCGCGCCTGCAGCACGCGCTGCGCGCTGGAAAGTGTCCAGACCGCGAGGCGCGCCGGCCGGTTGCCGGTCACCGCCTTGCCCGTCACGACGGTGAGCAGCCACGTGCCGGCCCGCGCGACCCGCATCACCGCCGGGACCCTGCGGTTGAGGGCCCGCCGCCAGCTCCCGTACCGCCGGTTCGGCTTCGGCAGCGTCCACGGCGCCGTGCGCTGGAAGACGGTGACCCGCGCGGCGTGCGGCGCGATCGCCGGCACCAGCTGGATCGCGCTGGCCCCCGTGCCGATGACGCCGACCCGCCTGCCGGTCACGTCGACGCCCGGATTCCAGCGCGCCGTGTGCATCGCCGGGCCGGTGAACTCCTCCGCGCCCGGCAGCGCCGGGATCACCGGCCGCGACAGCTGCCCCATCGCCGGGATGAGGACGTCGAACTCGTCGCCGGAACCGTCCTGATAGGACACCCGCCACCGCTCGCCGGTCCAGGCGGCGGCCACGACCTCGGCGCCGAGCCGCAGGTGCGGCTCCAGGCCGAAGTCACGGACGCACCGCCGGAGATAGCCGAGGATCTCCGGCTGCGGCGGGAAGCGCTGCGACCAGTCGGGGTTCGGCGCGAACGAGTACGAGTACAGCGGCGCCGGGATGTCGCACGCGCAGCCCGGATACGTGTTGTCGCGCCAGACCCCGCCGACGCCATCCGCCTTGTCCACAATGGTCAGATCGCGGAACCCGGCCCGGCGCAACAGGTGCGCGGCCGCGATCCCGCCGAACCCGGCGCCGACGACCAGAATCCGCGTCATAGCTTCCTGAACACCTGCTCCACGAGGGTGATGAGGCTGGTCGACAGCAGCACATGCACCTGGTCCCGGCTGAGCACGCCGCGCTCCAGCCACTCGCGGGCGGTCGCCTTCGCCAGCCCGCAGTAGGCCCGGACCATCGCCCGCAGCTCGTCGCGGTGCTCGGCCTGGCCGTCGAGCCCGACCGCCACCAGGATGCTGTCGGCGGCGATGTCGTCGGCCTCGCGGAGCACCCGCTCGATGTCCGGGTCCCGCCCGACCCCACCGCCGTCGACGGCCGCGAGCCACGACCGGCTGTGCCGGGACACCACGTCGAGGAACCAGGTGACGCTGGCGTCGACCCGGGTCGCCAGGTCGCCGTCCGGCAGCTGCTCCACGGCGACCGCGGGGATCGTCACGAGCACCCGGACCGCCTCGACGAACAGGCCCTTCTTCGTGCCGAAGTAGTGGTTGATCAGCCCGCGGGCGACCCCGGCCGCCTCGGCGATGTCCGTGGTGGACACGTCCGCGTAGGCCCGCTCCCCGAACAGCCGCACCGCGACGGCGAGGATCTGCTCCCGGCGGACGTCAGGCTCCAGCCTCCGCCCCCGCTCGACGGTCTCCCCGCTCATCCGCATGGCAGCCACCGTGCCCTGTTGTTGGCTGGCTGTCAACAACGTACGGTGACCCTCGTGACCTCGCTGTCGCACCACCGGTCCGGCACCGGCGAGCCCCTGGTCCTGCTCCACGGCATCGGCAGCCGCTGGCAGCTGTGGGAGCCGGTCCTGCCCGCCCTCCGCCCCCACTTCGACGTGCTGGCGCTGGACCTGCCGGGCTTCGGCGCCTCCCCACCGACCGCGGGCGTCTCCGTCGGCGCCTCCCGCACGGGCGCCGACGCCGACGTGGCCTCGTTCGCCGACGCGGTGACCAGCTTCGCCGCCGCCGCGTTCCCGGGTGCGGCGTCGTTCCATGTGGCGGGCAGCTCGCTCGGCGGTGGGATCGCGCTCGAGCTGGGCCGCCGCGGCGTGGCCAGGTCGGTGACCGCGTTCGCCCCGATCGGCTTCTGGGGCCCGCTCTCCCGTCGCTGGTGCCAGGCCTCGGTGACCGGCGCCCGGGTCTTCGGCCGCCTCACCCGCCCCGCGCTGCCCGCCCTCGCGTCGACGGCCGCGGGCCGGATCGCCGTGTTCGGCCTGTTCTTCGGCCACCCGGCCCGCCTCGACCCCGCAGTGTGCCTCGCCGACGTCGACGCCCTGGTGGCCGCCCCCGCCTTCACCGCCGCCAGGTCCGCGTTCGCCGGCCACCGCTTCACCGACCCCGGCACCCTCGACACCATCCCGGTCACCGTCGCCTGGGGCACCCGCGACGCGATCCTCCCCGCCTTCCAGTCCCGCCGCGCCGCCGCCGTACTGCCACACGCCCGCCACGTCAGCCTCAAGGGCTGCGGCCACCTCCCGTTCTCCGACGCCCCGGACACCTGCGCCACCCTGATCCGGACCACCATTGGCTGATGACCCTCTGGCCTTGCGGTTCACGTCCTGGTCGGCCTTGACGACCCCGCACAACGCCCGGACCCGGTGACCGCCGACAAGGCCTACTCCTCCCGAGCCAACCGGAAGCGACGCGGCCGGGCCGGCGGCACAGAACCTAGACGCACTTGGGCAGGCCGCCCAGGGTGCCGTCGCGGAAGGCGGCGATGCGGTCGAAGGCGGTGGCGTCGTTGCCGGAGCCCGCGCGGCCGAAGACCAGCAGGGCGGCGACGGCCTCGTCCAGGTCGCCCGGGGAGAGGCGGAGGCCCTCGGTGCGGTTGAGCAGGTCGTTGGTCCACGAGCCGGCCAGGCAGTCGACCGTCAGCTGGCCCTCGCGGCCGGTGGCCGGTGCGCCACGGCGTTCCTGGGCGACGCGGGCGAACAGGTCGGCCAGGAGCATGCCGATGGCGTTGTCGCCGATGTGCTCGTACAGCTGCGGGCCGAGCTGCTTGTCGTCGAAGGCGATGAAGTCCCGGCTCGTGCAGGCGAAGGCCGGCGACGGGTCCTGGCCGGGGCAGTCGGGCGGGTCGGCGGGGTCGAACGGGACCACCTCGACCTGCTTCCACGGCTTGCCGGTGAGCCGGGGGTAGGCGCGGCTCCAGTACGCGGAGGCGTCGGCGGACAGCTCGGACACCGCCTGCTCGTAGGGCAGGTCGCCGCCGGACGCGGCCTCCTCCTCGGAACTGAAGGGGACCTCGGTCACCGGCAGGTTGCGGGCGTGGTACGCGGCGCACCGGCCGGCGCCCTGCTCGACGCCCTCCTGCAGGGCGCGGACCCGGTCGAAGGCGTTGCCGTGCGCCTGCTCGGCCTGGGCCGGGACGCCGGGCTCGTCGCGGAGCGTGAGCATGCCGGCGACGGTGCTGTCGAGCTCCGCGGGGGTGGCGGCGGCGAACTTCGAGGAGTGCCCGGCGGCGATGTCGGCGATCCAGCTGCCGGCATAGCAGTCGGCCTGCTGCTCCAGCACGATCGTCGGCTGGCCGCCCTGCTGGAGGCGGGTCTGCACGGCGTGGCCGTACTCGTGGGCGAGGACGACCGCGACGAGCAGCCGGCCGAAGTCGGCGTCGAGCTGCGGGACGAGGGTCTCGGCGTCCCAGGCGATGAAGTCGCCGGCCGAGCAGTAGAAGGCGTTCGGCTGGTACCGCCACCGTTCGGGCCCGCACGGCGGCGGCGGGTCCTGCCGGGTGTACGGGTGGTAGCCGCCGGTCACGGGGCGGAAGGGCGCGCCGCCGGACAGGCGCGGGTAGGCGGCGGACCAGAACCGTTCGACGTCGGCGATGGCGTCGCGCGCGGTCTGGTCGGCGCGGGTGGCGTCGGGCGCGCGGCCCAGGACGCCGCCGAGCGGGGCGCCGCGCTGCTCCTGGTCGCCGCCGGTGCCGCCGGTGCCGATGGCGCAGCCGGCGCCGACCACGAGGGCGACCGCCGCGGCCATGACGCGAACGAGACGGCTCATGCCGCCGCCTCCGCTGCGCTCCGGCGCCGGCCTGAGCCAAGCACCTCAAACCCGGTTCGCAGCCATCCGCTGCGCTCCTGCCCGCCCACGTCATGCCCATGCCCCACCGGGTCCGGCGCGAAACGCGGGCGGGACTCGATCGAGCGGCACGCATATCATCGCCCGGTGGACTTCTTCGACGGTGCCGACGGCACCCGGCTCGCGTACCACCGCGGCGGCGCCGGCAGCCCGCTGATCTGCGTCCCGGGCGGGCCGATGGTGGCCTCGTCGTACCTCGGCGACCTCGGCGGGCTGTCCGCGCATCACGACCTGGTGCGGCTGGACCTGCGCGGGACCGGCGGGTCGGAGGAGCCGCGCGACCCGTCGACCTACCGCTGCGACCGGCTCGCCGACGACGTCGAGGCGCTGCGGGAGCACCTCGGGCTGGACCGGATCGACCTGCTGGCGCACTCCGCCGGTGCGGCCGTCGCGGTGCTGTACGCCACCCGCCACCGCGACAGGATCGGCCGGCTCGTGCTGGTGAACCCGTCGCCCCGGGTGGTGGGCCTGGAGGTCGCCGACGCGGACCGGCGGGAGGTCGCGCGGCTGCGCCACGCCGAGCCGTGGTTCCCGACCGCGTTCACCGCGTTCGAGCGGGTGTGGGCCGGCGAGGCCGTCGCCGCCGACTGGGCGGCGATCACGCCGTTCATGTCCGGGCGGTGGGACGACGCCGTCCGCGCGCAAGCCGCCGAGCAGGACCGGCTGCGCAACGAGGAGGCGGCGAAGGTGTACTACGACGGCGTCGACGCGGCGGCGGCCCGGACGGCGATCGGTGGCCTGCGGGCGCGGGTCCTGCTGATCGCGGGCGAGTATGACGTGGCGCTGCCGCCGAAGCGCGCCGCCGACTACGCGGGCCTGTTCCCGCACGCCGAGGTGGCCGTCCAGCCCGCCGGCGGGCACTCACCGTGGCTCGACGACCCGGCCTGGCTCGCGACGACGGTCAGCGCGTTCCTGAAATAGGCCGTTGCATCGCCTTTGTACGTTGGTCCGCGCACACGAACCGACGATCAAGGAGCATGCATGAAGCGCCTGGCGCTTTCGACTTTGTTGGTGACGTTGATCGGCCTCACCGCCGCCGGCTGCAAGGCCGACGAGGCCGACTCCCCCGCCGCACCGGCGACCACCGCCGGGGCGGCCGCGACCCAGGGCGGGGACCAGTACCCGAAGGGCGACGACGGCGCGAAGGCGCTGCTGCAGGCGCTGCCGAAGGACCCCGCGCTCGTACAGAAGCTGCAGCCGACGGCCGAGGACTACAAGGCACTGTTCGTGGGCGCCGCCGCGGCCAAGGCCGAGCAGTTCTACAAGAAGAACGTGTGGACCGGGCAGAAGGTCGAGGTCGCCGGCAGCGCGGGCCAGACCGAGCTGAAGGTGGCCAAGGCCAGCAGCGACGACCTGAAGGCGTGGACCGCCGCGGCCGAGGCCGAGTTCCCCGGCGGCTACAAGGACGTCGGGCCGCACCTGCAGCCCGGGGTCACCTGGTACCGGTGGAAGTACACCGAACCGGGCAAGGACTCCGGCATGGCGTTCGACGGTCTGGCCCACGTCAACGGACACTGGGTGTGGACCCCCAAGCCGTGGAAGGCGCTCGAAGGGTAGGCGATGGAAGAGCGGGAAGAGCTGAGCTGGCAGGAGTTCGGCGCGGCCTCGCGGGAGCTGGCGCAGGCGGTCGCCGACGACGGGTTCCGGCCCGGCGTGGTGCTGTCCATCGCCCGCGGCGGGCTGCTGCTGGCCGGCGCCCTCGGGTACGCGCTCGACGTGAAGAGCATCGTGATGATGAACGTCCTGTACTACACGGGCGTCGACGAGCGGACCGAGGCTCCGGTGGTGCTGCGCCCGACCCCCGACGGCGAGGATCTCGCCGGCGCGCGGGTGCTCATCGCGGACGATGTCGCCGACACCGGCGCCACCCTGCGGGTCGTGCGCGACTTCTGCGTCGCGCACGCCTCGGAGGTGCGCATCGCGGTGCTGTACGAGAAGCCGCAGAGCGTCGTGCCGTGCGAGTACGTGTGGCGGCGCACGGAACGCTGGATCAACTTCCCGTGGTCGGCGGAGCCGCCGGTCACCAGCGCATGACGGCGGGGGCGCGGCCGGTCCGCGCCCCCGCCCTCACACCGCGTGCTTTCACGTCGCGTGCCGGGTTTCAGCGGGTCGTCCGCGCCTGGCCGCTCGTGTTGTAGCCGCGGCCGTTGTACGAGCTGCCGTTGTACGCGCGCCACAGGTCGCCGTCGCCCGGCTGTCCGTCCCGGAAGTCGCCCTCGCCGAGCCGGCCGACGACGAACCCCGCCGCGGCGGCCGCGAGCAGGAACGTGTCGGGGCGGCCGCGGGCGGCGTCCCGCACGCACTCCAGGACGCCCTCCGGCTCGTGCCCGGCGAGGTAGTCCGCGGCCCGGTGGCCGCACCGCGGCATCCGCGTGACGGCCTTGTTCGCGGGCGGGCCGCCGCGCCCGCCGGTCATCTGGTCGAGCTCGCCGGCGGAGCGGCGCACGCCGTTCCCGCCCCGGTCCGCGGGTTCGAGCTCAGCCATCACAACCTCCAGGGTGTTCGGGGGATTGCCGCTCCATACCCGGCGACATCGGAGGTAATCACCGCGACACGGATGGATCGGTCGCCCTCTGTATCGATTCAGTCGCGCTGCGCCGGTCCCTGGTGCTTCCCAGCGATCGTTCAGCGAAGCCTGCTAGCGTCGGATCATGGTTGGTTGGAGTACCGGGCCGGGCACTGCCCGGCTGGCTAATGGTCCCTCATGCTGATCCTCATCGGCCTCGCACTCATCGTGGTCCTCACCGCCGCCACCGGCTACTTCGTGGCGGCCGAGTTCGCCTACGTGGCCGTGGACCGCGCGAAGCTCAAACGCGCCGCCGACGACGGTGACCTGGCGTCGCGGCGCGCCCTGCGCGTCACCGGGCGACTGTCCTTCATGCTGTCGGGCGCGCAGCTCGGCATCACCGTCACGGCCCTGCTCGTCGGTTTTGTCGCCGAGCCTTACCTGGGCACGGGGCTCGCGCGGCTGCTCGGCACGGCCGGGGTGCCGCAAGCGGCGAGCGCGTCGGCGGCGGTGGTGCTGGCGCTGCTGACGGCGACCGTGGTGCAGATGGTCCTCGGTGAGCTCGGCCCGAAGAACTGGGCGATCGCCCGGCCGGAGGCCCTCGCCCGGGCCCTGGCCCGGTTGACGCTGGTGTACCTGGCGGCGGCCAGCCCGGTGATCCGCATGTTCGACGCGGCGGCGAACCGGTTGCTCCGGCGGGTCGGCATCGAGCCGATCGAGGAGCTGCCCGAGGGCGCCACCCCGGAGGACCTGGAGCGCATCATCGCCGAGTCGCGCACCGGCGGGCTGCTCGACGCCGACACCTCGCAGCTGCTGCAGCGCGGGCTCGCGTTCCGGGCGCGCACCGCCGAGGAGGCGATGATCGCCCGGGTCGACGTGGTCACGGTGGCCGCGACCGACCCGGCGATCCGCCTCGTCGAGCTGTTCGACACCGGGCACACCCGCTTCCCCGTCGTCGGTGAGAGCGTCGACGACCTGATCGGCGTCGTCGGCGGCGCCGACCTCGTGGCGCTGCCCGCCGCGGACCGGCACACGATGACGATGGCGGAGATCGCGCTGCCGCCGGTCCTGGTGCCGTCGACGGCGGCGCTGCCGGCGGTCCTGGAGCGGCTGCGCACCGAGCACCGGCAGCTGGCCTGCGTCATCGACGAGTACGGCGGCTTCGCCGGCATCATCACCCTGGAGGACGTCGCCGAGGAGCTGGTCGGGTCGATCCGCGACGAGGACGACGCGCCGGAGCCGTCCGCCGTCCGCCAGCCGGACGGCTCGTGGCTCGTCCCGGCCCGCTGGCGGGTCGACGAGGTGGCCCGCATGACCGGCGTGACGCTGCCGGAGAGCGACGACTACGACACCGTCTCGGGCCTCGTGCTGCAGCGTCTCGGCCGCATCCCGCGCCCCGGCGACACCGTGGAGGTCACGCTGCCGCCCGCACTCCCCGACGACGACGCCCCGCCCCGCGAGGTGCGCCTGGAGGTCCTGACCGTGCACCGCCACGTCCCCGACACCGTCCGCGTGTCCGTCCTCGCCAAGAAGGTGTCGGCGTGAGCGGGTCGGAGCGAAGCGGAGGGCTGCGAACCAGCATGACAGGTTGGAGCTCAGGCCGGCGCCGGAGCGCAGCGGAGGTGACGGCGTGAGCGGGTCGGAGCGAAGCGGAGGGCTGCGAACCAGCATGACAGGTTGGAGCTCAGGCCGG
The DNA here is from genome assembly GCF_050936335.1 of Dactylosporangium sp. CA-152071. Taxonomy (NCBI): domain Bacteria; kingdom Bacillati; phylum Actinomycetota; class Actinomycetes; order Micromonosporales; family Micromonosporaceae; genus Dactylosporangium; species Dactylosporangium sp. CA-152071. The sequence continues at coordinate 2,847,701 of NZ_JBNJMZ010000002.1, forward strand.
CGCCGGAGCGCAGCGGAGGTGACGGCGTGAGCACGGGTTGGGCGTTGCTGGTGTCGGCGGTGCTGCTGGCGGCGAACGGGTTCTTCGTGGCCGCCGAGTTCGCCCTCGTGGCCAGCAAGCGGCACCGCCTCGAGCAGGCCGCCGCCGACGGGAGCCGGGCCGCGGCCGCCGCGCTCGCCGGCAGCCGCGAGCTGTCGCTGATGCTCGCCGGCGCGCAGCTGGGCATCACGCTGTGCTCGCTGGGGCTCGGCGCGCTCGCCGAGCCCGCGATCGCACACCTGCTCGACCCGCTGTTCCACGCGGTGGGGCTGCCCGAGCGGTTCAGCTACCCGATCGCGTTCGTGATCGCGCTCGCCGTCGTGGTGTTCCTGCACATGGTGGTCGGCGAGATGGCGCCGAAGTCGTGGGCGATCAGCGACCCGGAGCGCTCCGCGCGGGGGCTGGCGCTGCCGTTCCGGGCGTTCACCCAGGTCGTGCGGCCGCTGCTGGCCCTGCTCAACGGCCTCGCGAACGCGTGCCTGCGGCTCGTCAAGGTGCGGCCGCAGGACGAGCTGTCCGCGGCGCACGGACCGGAGGAGCTGATGATGCTGCTGGAGTCGTCCCGGCAGCACGGCACGCTCGCCCAGGACCAGCAGGAGCTGCTCAGCCGGGTGCTGCAGCTGCAGGACACCACCGTCACGCAGGTGATGACCCCGGCGGCGGCGATGGTGACGGTGCCGCTGGACGCCACCGCGACCGACGTCGAGCTCGCCAACCGGTCCACCGGCCGGTCCAGGTTCCCGGTCGTCGGCGCCACGGGCGGCGTCGTCGGTGTCGTGCACGTCCGCGACGCGCTGCGGGCGACGACGGCCGGCACGGCGGCGACCGCCGCCGACCTGATGATCACCGCGTTCACCCTGCCGGCCCGCACCAGCGTGCTCGCCGCGGTCCGGGCGATGCGGGAGTCCCGGGCGCAACTCGCCGTCGCCACCGAGGACGGCGCGCCGGTCGGCCTCGTCGCCCTGGAGGACCTCCTGGAGGAGGTCATCGGCGAGTTCGACGACGAGACCGACGTCACGGCCGGTGCGCGGTCAGGTCAGGCGCTGCTGGTACGGAGCGCTGCGCAGCGCCGCGACCGGTGACCACTCGGCGAGCACGAGGGTGGCGTCGTCGGCCGGCGCGCCGCCCTGGTGCTCGGCGACGGCGTGCGCGAGCCGGCGCAGGGTCTCCGGCGCGGGCAGGCCGGCGCTCGCGTGCCGCTCGGTGAGGTCGATGAGCCGCCGCACGCCGAACTCCTCCCCGGCGGCGTCGCGGGCCTCCGTGACGCCGTCGGTGTAGAGCAGGAGCCGGTCGCCGCCCTCCAGGTCCTCCTCGGCCACCTCGACGTCGTCGTGCACCCCGAGCGGCATGCGGCGGCCGGCCGCGAGGTCGTGCACGACCCGCCCGGTGCGCAGCAGCAGCGGCCGTGGGTGTCCTGCGTTGATGTACCGCAGCCGCCCGGCCTCCAGGTCGAGCTCCGCCAGCACGGCGGTCACGAACCGGCTGTCCGGGAACTGCTCGGTCAGCGCGGTGTCGGCGGCGCGGGCCTGTTCCCGCAGGTCACCGTCGGCGCGGCGGACCGCGCGCAGCGCCGACATCGCCACCCCGCAGGCGAGGCTGGCGGCGAGCCCGTGCCCGACGGCGTCGAGGATCACGATCCTGGCCCGCGCGCCGTCGATCGCGTAGTCGAAGCCGTCGCCGCCGACGTCGTAGCACGGCTCGAGGATCGCGCTGATCACCATCCGCTCGCAGGCCGACGTGAGCGGCGGCAGCAGCTGCCGGAGCAGCTCCGCGGCCGGCGTCATCGACCGGGACCGGCGCACCTGGGCGAGGAAGTCACCCTTGTGGGAGGTGACGGTGACCAGATGGCCGATCAGCCCGGCGAGGGTCTCGCAGCGGGCCCGCAGGGATCCGTCGCGCACCTGCGGCTCGGCCTCGCCGACCTCGAACTCGACGACCCCGAGCCGGTCGGTGCCGTTGACCATCGGCACGCACCAGCCGCGGTCGCCCATCGGCTTCGACGTGACCATCGCGAACGCGCGCCCCGCCGCCGTCGTCTCCACCGGCTGCGGCGGGGGCAGCGGGCGCCCTGGACGCGGCACCGGACACAGGACCCGCTGCTCCTCGTCGACCAGGTAGATGGTCGCGTCGATCCCGAGCGGCGCCAGCGCCGTGTCCACCGCCGTCGCCAGCCCGTCCGGCTGGAACAGGTGCGATCCGTCGAGAATCGCGCTGAACGCTTCGAGCCAGCGCGCTTCCACCGTCGCCGCCATGCCTCGCTCACCCCTCGGCAAACCAAACACAGTCGCGTGTGCGACCCATCCGTCACACCGGCCGCTCGTGCCACCCGCGGCCGGTGTACGGATTCCCAACCGCGCCGCGCGGGAAACGGACCCTGCGGCTGTCCGCAGGTTCCCGTTACGCTCGGGGTTGTGGAGTTCTCCCTGGACCGTGACGAATCCCAGGTGGCGGATGAACACGTCACCGCCGACGTCACCGACCGCGACGGTGCCGTCGTCGTGTCGGTGCGGGGCAAGGTCCTCTACGACACCCTTGCCCCGCTCGCCGACGTCCTGTCCGACCTGACCCAACGTCCGGAGCTGCACCTGGTGCTGGAGCTGTCGGACGTGCCGATGTGCGACTCCAGCGGGCTCAACCTGTTCGTGCGGACGCGGTCGAGGCTCGCCGAGACCGGGGGCTGGCTGCGGCTGACCGGCACCCGCCCCCTGGTCGACGACGTGCTGCACATCACCAACCTCGACCGCATCCTCACCCGCTACGCCACCGTGGAGGAGGCCCTCGCCGCCGGCTGACGGCCCGGCACCCTTGAGCAAGGCGGCGGTCAGACAGCCGGCGAACGAGGCCGCGGACTGGAGCACCGGCGATTCCGCCGATGCCGCGGCCCGCCGTCGCGGCCAGGGTGACATCCATGTCACCCAATGCATCGACACGACTCGCCGCCACCCTCCTGGCCGCCCTGACGCTCATCGCCGCGCCGGCCGTGCCCGCGCACGCCGCGCGGGAGGCGCCGCCGGTCACCGTCACCGGGCCGCTGCCGGGGACCGTCCCCGGCGACCCGAAGTCCGCGGACGTCCGCGACACGTATCCGTTCTTCTCCACCACCGACGACCTCGCCGCCGCCGGTTACGTCGAGGAGGAGTTCCTCGTCGCCGGGGCGGCCGACGGCTGGGACACCGCCGGCAACCAGGTGGCGACCGGCGTGCCGTTCCGGACGAGGGTCGTGGTGCGCCGGCCCGCCCACCCGGCCCGCTTCAGCGGCACCGCGCTCGTCGAGTGGCAGAACGTGACCGCCGGCTACGACCTCGACGCGTTGTGGGACCACGACGCCATCACCCGGCAGGGGCACGCGTGGGTCGGCGTGTCCGCGCAGCGGGTCGGCGTCGAGCAGCTGCGCGGCTGGAGCCCGGCCCGGTACGGCACGCTCGACGTCACCGGTGGCGGCCGGTTCACCGCCGACGAGCTGTCCTACGACATCTTCGCGAAGGCCGCGGCGGCCGTCACCCGGTCGCTCCGGCCGCGGACCACGCTCGCGATCGGCGCCTCACAGTCCGCCGCCCGGATGACGGTGTACTACCAGAGCATCCTGCCGAAGGTGACGCCGGTCTTCGACGGCTACGCGTTCGTCGTCGGGTCCGCGCCGACCCGGGTGGGCGCCGAGCCGGTGTTCCAGGTGCTGTCCGAGACCGACGTGCGGACCCCCGACCGGCCCGCCGACACCGACCGGTTCCGCCGCTGGGAGGTCGCCGGCGCCGCGCACTCCGGGTGGCGCGGCCAGGAGTACCGGGCGCCGATCTCCATGCGGGATCTGGGGGCGGCACCCCAGTACACCTGCGGCAGCCCGCCCTTCAGCAGGGTGCCGCTCGACCATGTCGTCGCCGCCGCCTACGACCACCTGATCCGCTGGGTGCGGCGGGGCACTCCCCCGCCGGTCGCTCCCCCGCTGGTCTTCGGCGCCGACGGCACGAAGACCCGCGACGCGCTCGGGCTCGCCACCGGCGGCATCCGGTTGTCGCAGGTGTCGGTGCCGACCGCGCTGAACACCGGCGACAACACCGGCGAGACGTTCTGCCGGCTGTTCGGCACGCACCAGCCGTTCGACGACGCGACGCTGCGGCGCCTGTACCCGCACCGCGGCGATCACCTGGCGAAGGTGATCCTGGCGGACGTCGCCAACGTGCGGGCCGGGTACCTGCTGCCGGCCGACGCGTGGCAGAACGTCGTGGGGCGTTCTTAGACAACCTTTAACCGGCTCACAGGCACCTGTCAGCCGGTCCCCCAATAGTTGAACGCATGACGATGACAGTTGCGGCGCCGCGCCCGGCCGCGACCCCCAGGTGGTGGGCGGACGCGGGCGGCGTGGCGGCCATGGCGAGCCTGCTCGTCGTGGCCGCGCTGTGGGTGGCCAACGGCGGCGTCCAGCAGCTCCTCGCCGGCGGCGGCGACGCGTGGTCCGCGGCGGGCCGGCTCACCGGCCTGGTCTCATCCGACCTGCTGCTGCTCCAGGTGCTGCTGATGGCGCGGGTGCCGCTGGTCGAGCGGGCGTTCGGGCAGGACCGGCTGGCGCGCTGGCACCGCTGGACCGGGTTCACCTCGTTCAACCTGATGGTCGCGCACATCGTGCTCATCACCATCGGCTACGCGGTCGCGTCCGACGCGAACGTGTTCGCCGAGCTGTGGGAGCTGACCGTCGAATACCCGGGGATGCTGCTCGCCGCCGCCGGCACGGTCGCGCTGGTCATGGTCGTGGTCACGTCGATGCGGGCCGCGCGGCGCCGGCTGCGCTACGAGTCGTGGCACCTGCTGCACCTGTACGCCTACCTCGGCGTGGGGCTCGCCCTGCCGCACCAGCTCTGGACCGGCGCGGACTTCCTCGCGTCGCCGCTGTCCACGGCGTACTGGTGGACGCTGTACGCCGTGTCCGTCGGCGCCGTCCTCGTCTACCGGGTCGGCCTGCCGGTGTGGCGCAACGCGCGGCACCGCCTGACCGTCAGCCACGTCGTGCCGGAGGGTCCGGGGCTGACCTCGGTCTACCTGACCGGCCGGCACCTGCACGAGCTGCCGGTCCGGGCCGGCCAGTTCCTCCAGTGGCGGTTCCTGGACGGTCCCGGCTGGACGAGGGCGCACCCGTACTCGCTGTCGGCGACCCCGCACACCGGGGTGCTGCGCATCACAGTGAAGGACCTCGGCGACGGCAGCTCCCGCGTCGCGTCGCTCACGCCGGGCACCCGCGCCCTGGTCGAGGGCCCGTACGGGCGGCTCACCGGCGAGTCGTACACCGGCGGCCCGGTCGTCATGATGGCCTGCGGCATCGGGGTGACGCCGCTGCTCGCGCTGCTCGGCGAGCTGCCCTACCGCGCCGGTGGGGCGACCCTGCTCTACCGGGCGCGCAGCGAGGCGGAGATCGCGTTCCGCGACGAGCTGGACTGGCTGGCGCGGCAGCGTGGCGTCCGGGTCGTCTACCTGCTGGGCCCGCGCGCCGGTGACGCGTCGTGGCTGCCGCGGCACGCCGCGGGGATCGGCGACGCGGAGGCGCTGCGCAGGGTGGCGCCGTCGATCGCGGCGGCCGACGTCTACGTCTGCGGGCCCGACTCGTGGACCGAGGCGGCCCGCGCCGCCGCCCGCGCCGCCGGGGTCCCCGCGTCGCGCGTGCACACCGAACAGTTCGCCTGGTAACGGAGAGGATCGCCCCGTGCGACGGATCACCTTGTGGCTGCTGTCGACGCTCGCCGCCGTGGTGCTGCTGTTCAGCTACCGCACCAGCCTCGGCGGCACCGCGACCGCGGCGACCGGCTCAGCAACCGCCTCCGGCGGCGGAGGCGGCACCACGAGCGACAGCAGCGGCAGCGGTACGGGCAGCGACAGCAGCAGCGGTACGGGCAGCGGCGGCACGGACGGTACGGGTGCTACCGGCAGTGGCAGTACGGGTACCAGCGGGGCGACGGGCGGCACCGCCTACAACGGGTCGGTGGTGTCGACGCGCTGGGGCGACATCCAGGTCACCATCACCGTCGCCGGTGGGAAGATCACCGGTGTGACCGTGCCCGTGTACCCGGACGCCAACGGCAAGGACCGCCAGATCAACGCCCGCGCCCTGCCGATCCTCAACAAGGCGGTCGTCGCCGCGCAGAGCGCCGACATCGACACCGTCTCCGGCGCGACCGTCACCAGCGACGGCTACAAGGAGTCGCTGCAGGCCGCGATCGACGCCGCGCACCTGTCATGACCGCCACCCTGCCCCGCCGCGCGTGGGTCGAGCAGATCATGGGGCTGCCGGTCTCGGTCCACCTGCGCGGCCCCGGCGCCGGCGACCCGCCCGCCGAGGCCGCGGTGGCCAGGGTCTTCGCGGACCTGCGCCGCGACGACGCGGCGTTCAGCCCGTACCTCGACGACAGTGACCTGTCCCGCTGGGAGCGGGGCGAGGCGCCGCCGACGCCCGCGCTGGAGGCCGTGATCGCATTGTGCGACGAGGCGCGGGAGCGCACCGGCGGGTGGTTCGACCCGCGGGGGCTGCCCGACCCGCGCACCGGCCGCCCCCGGTACGACCCGTCGGGGCTGGTCAAGGGGTGGGCCGTGCAGCGGGCAGCGGCGCACCTGCCGGACAGTCTCGGCTGGTGCGTCAACGCCGGCGGCGACGTGCTCGTCCACGCGCCGGACGGGCAGCCGCCGTGGCGAATCGGCGTCGAGGACCCGGACGCGCCCGAGGACCGGGTGGCGCACGTCGTGACCCGGGGTACGGGCGCCGTCGCCACCTCCGGCCGCACCCACCGCGGGGATCACATCGTCGACCCGTACACCGGCAGTCCCGCGACCGGAGTACGGGCGGTCACCGTGACCGGCCCGGACCTGCTGTGGGCCGACGTCTACGCGACCGCCGCCGCGGCCCGCGGACCCTGGGCGATGGACTGGCTGGAGGAGCTCGACGGCTACGAGGCGCTCATGGTGACGGCGTCGGGCCTCGTCCGGGTCACCGAGGGCTGGCCCGCCGGCTGAGGCCGGGGTGAGGCAAGCTGGGCAGCGGAAGGGGGACGGAATGCGGATCCTCGTCGTGGACGACGACGCCGCCGTGCGGGACTCGCTCGCGCGGACCCTGCGGTTCGAGGGCTACCAGGTCGACACCGCCCGGGACGGGCAGGAGGCCCTCGACGCCGCGCACGCCGACGAGCCCGACGTGATGGTCCTCGACGTCAGCATGCCGCGGATGGACGGCCTGCAGGCGTGCCGCCGGCTGCGCGGCGAGGGCGTGCTGGTGCCGGTGCTCATGCTCACCGCCCGCGACAGCGTCGGCGACCGGGTCGCCGGCCTCGACGCGGGCGCCGACGACTACCTGGTGAAGCCGTTCGCGCTGCAGGAGCTGCTGGCCCGGATCCGGGCGCTGCTGCGCCGGTCGCTGCTGTCCGCGCCGCCGGAGCCGCCATCGGAGCTGCTCACCTTCGCCGACCTGCGGCTCGACCCGGCGACCCGGGAGGTGTGGCGGGGCGGCAACCCGCTGCGGCTGACCCGCACCGAGTTCACGATCCTCGAGGTGTTCCTGCGCCACCCGCGGCAGGTCCTGACCCGCGGGACGCTGTTCGAGCACGTGTGGGGCTACGACTTCGGCGAGACGTCCAACAGCATCCACGTGTACCTCGGCTACCTGCGCCGCAAGCTGGAGGCCGACGGCGGCCCGCGCCTGCTGCACACCGTCCGCGGCGTCGGCTTCGTCCTACGGGAGGAGCCCCTGTGAAGCCTGCGGGAGGAGCCCCTGTGAAGCCCGCGGGAGGTGCCCCGGTGCAGCGGGCCCGGGCGGTGCTGGGGCGGTGGTGGCGGCGCAGGACGCTGCACGACCGGCTGTCGCTGCTGGTCACGGCGGCGGTCGCGGCGGCGGTGCTGACGGTCGCGGGGATCGCGTTCGCGGCGGTCGCGCAGATCCAGCGCCAGCAGCTGCGCTCGCAGCTGGAGACCGACGCGCGGTCCGTCGTCGCGCAGCCCGAGCTGTGGCGGGACGGCCCGCCGCCGCAGGGGCCGGGCGGGCGGCGGGATCCGCGGTTCCGGCGCGACATCGGGCCGCGCTGGCAGGTGCTCGGCCGCGACGCCACCGTCACCGCGCACTCGACGAACGACCTGCCGGTCACCGACGGCGCGCGGCGGGTCGCGGCCGGTGAGGAGCAGCAGGTCCAGGAGCGGGTGCTCCTCGACGGGCACAGCTACCTGATGCTGACCGTCGCCGCGGGCCGGGGCGGCGGGGCGGTGCAGGTGGCCGCCGACCAGACCCCGGCGAACCGGACGCTGACCATGTTCGGGCTGCTCATGGCCGCCGGCTGCGTGCTGGGCATCGGCGGGGCCGCGGCGCTCGGCCGGACCGTCGCCCGCGCCGGGCTGGTCCCCGTGCAGCAGCTGACGAAGGCCGTCGAGGACGTCGCCGTCACCATGGACCTGAACCGGCCCGTCCCGATCCACGGCGTCGACGAGATCGCCCGCCTCGGCCAGTCGGTGAACACGATGCTCGCCGCGATCGACGCCGCCCGCCAGTCGCAGCGGACCCTGGTCGAGGACGCCAGCCACGAGCTGCGGACCCCGCTGACCAGCATCCGCACCAACATCGAGCTGCTGCTGGCGGTGGAGCGGCAGCCCGAGCTGGCGCACCGGCTGCCGCCGGAGGAGCGGGCGAAGCTGCTGCGGGACCTCGACGCCCAGGTCGGCGAGCTGGCGGCGCTCACCACCGAGCTGGTCGAGCTGGCCCGCGAGGAGACGACCCGGGAGCCGGCCGAGGACGTCGAGCTGACCGACGTCGTGGCGGCCGCGATCGACCGGGTGCGCATCCGCGTCCCGGCGGTGACCTTCACGTTCGACGCGGACGCCGCCCCCGTCCACGGCCGGCCCAACGAGCTGGAGCGCATGGTCGTCAACGTCCTCGACAACGCCGCCAAGTGGAGCCCGCCCGGCGCCACCGTGCACACCGTGCTCACCGCCGAGCAGGGCTGGTGCGTGCTGCGGATCGCCGACACCGGCCCCGGCATCGACGCCGAGGACCTGCCGCACGTCTTCGACCGCTTCTACCGCTCGCCGGCCGCCCGTGGCATGCCGGGCTCGGGCCTCGGCCTCGCCATCGTGGCGCAGACCGCCGCCCAGCACGGCGGCACGGTCACCGCCGCCCCCAACGACCCGCGCGGGACCGTCGTCACGATCCGGCTGCCGCGCCTGTAGCGGCCCCGCGGTCCTTCCACAGCACCACGCCCGCGCTGGCCGCGACGACGAACCCGATCGCGGCGATCTGCGCCGGGTGCAGGTCCTGGCCGAGGAGCACCCACCCCATCAGCGCCGCGATCGCCGGGCCGAGGCTCATCAGCACCGCGAACGTCGACGTCGGCAGGCGGCGCAGCGCGGTCAGCTCGAACGTGTACGGCAGTACCGACGACAACACCGCCACCGCGGCGCCCAGGGCGAGCACGCGCGGGCCGGTCAGCGCCGCGCCGGCGTCGAGGATCCCCGCGGGCAGGGCCAGCAGCGCGGCGACGAGCATCGCGAGGGTCAGGCCGTCGCGCCTCGGGAACGTGGCGCCGGCCCGCGCCGACAGCATGATGTAGCAGGCCCAGGCGGCGCCGGCGAGGAACGCGCAGCCCACCCCGAGCGGGTCGAGCTGGTCGAACCCACCGCCGCCGAGCAGCGCCACCCCGGCGAGCGCGAGCAGCGCCCACAGCCACGCCACCCGCCGCCGCGCGGTGACCACCGACAGCGTCAGCGGCCCCAGCACCTCCAGGGTGACGACGGGGCCGATCGGCATGCGCGCGATGGCGACGTAGAACGCGAGGTTCATGCCGGCGAGGACGGCGCCGAAGAGGCCGACGAGGATCCATTGCCGGGTGGTGTACCCCTTGAGCCTCGGCCGTCCGATCGCGACGAGGACCGCGCTGCCGATGAGCAGCCGCAGCGACACGACCCCGGCCGCCCCGGCGAGCGGGAAGAGGGTGGTGGCGACGGCGGCTCCACTGTGGACGGACGTCTGCGACGCGAGGACCCGCCACACCCCGCCGCCCTTGGACTCGACGGCGACGGTGGTAGGTGCGGGCGCGGTCAGGACGTCGGTCACACGGCAACGCTATGCAGTGGCGCGGATCATGGGAAATGCCGTTTCGCCGGTGGTTATGCTTGACGCGCATGACCAGTCCGCAGCGCCGCGGAGGGGCCGGCCATGCGTGGGGCCTTTGAAGGCGGCGGGAATGGCGACCATCGAGCTGCGGCACCTCCGGGGGTTCCTGGCCATCGCGGAGGAGGGCAACCTCACCCGCGCGGCCACCCGCCTGCACCTGACCCAGCCGGCGCTGACCCGCACCCTGCAGCAGCTGGAGGCGCACCTCGGGGCCCGGCTCGTCGACCGCTCCACGCACCACCTGGCGCTGACCCCGGCCGGCCACGAGTTCCGCCGCAACGCGGCCGCCGCGATCGCCGCCGTCGAGCACGCCCTCGACCCCGACCGGTCCCGGGGGCTGCCGGTCCGGCTCGGCCACGCGTGGTCGGCGCTCGGGGCGTACACCACCAGCCTCCAGCGACGGTGGAAGCGGGCGCACCCGGAGACCGTGCTGGAGCTGCTCCGCCTCGACGAGCGCAGCGCCGGCCTCGCGTCCGGCACGGTCGACGTCGCCGTGCTGCGCGGCGCGCCCGACGTCCCCGGTGTGGTGACGGCCCACCTGATGCGCGAGCCCCGATTCGCCGCCGTCGCCGACGACAGCCCCCTGGCGGGCCGCGCCTCGCTGACGCTCGCCGACCTCGCCGCGGAGCCCCTGGCGCTGAACACGGTGACCGGCAGCACGACCCTCGCCCTGTGGCCGCCGGACGCCGCGCCGTCACAGGTCGTGCCCGTGAAGAACACCGACGACTGGCTGTCGGTCATCATCGCCGGCGACGCGGTCGGCGTGACACCCGCGGGCACCGCCGCGATGCACCCGAACCCGGCGATCCGCTACGTGCCACTCACCGACGCACCCCCGGTCGACGTGATCCTCGCGTGGCGGGAGCCCTTCACCCACCCGGCCGTGCCCGACCTGCTCCGCCTCGCCCACGACGTCGTCAGGCGCTGACCGCCCCCCAGATCGTGCCCGTTCCCCAGGATGCGACCATCGTCGGCGCGCTGTCAGGCGCGCGACCGATGGGAAACGACCTATGACGCTGCAGCGCAGCCACGGGGGGCGGACGGCGAAGGCCGTGCTGCTGCTGCACGGGTACACGCACGGGCCGCGGCAGGTCGAGCGGCTCGCCGGGCTGTTCTACGAGCGCGGTTGCAACGTCTACGCGCCGGCGGCGCCCGGGCACGGCACGCCGGACGCCACGCACAGGGGTTTCACGTCGCGGGAGCTGCTGCGGTACGCCGGCGACGCGCTCGACGTCACCGCCACGCTGGGCGACGAGGTGGGGGTCGTCGGGGTGTCGGCCGGCGCGGCCCTCGCCACGTGGCTCGGCGCGAGCCGCGGCGACACGGTCGCCCGGCTGCTGCTGATCACGCCGCTGTTCGCGCCCCGGCGGCGGGTGCCGTGGCCACTGACCACCCTGTACGGCCTGCGCCTCCTGCCGGACCACGTCGACGCGCGGGGTTACTCGTTCACGGCGGTCGCCCAGTACCTACGGGTCGCGGCGAGCCTGCCGAAGCGGCCGGCGGTGGGCGCGCTGCGGCGGGTCGCGGTCGTGACGTCGCCGGGCGACACGGTCATCGACGCGGCGCGCGCCGTGGCCGTGCCGCGACGGCTGGCCGAGGCGGCCGGCGCGGCCTTCACCCACCACATGCTGCCGGAGGGTGAGGGCCACGCCCACAACGTCATCGGCGCGCACGCCGAGGCGCTCGACGAGCTCTACGCCGACCTGTACGACGCCTGACCCGTCACCCCGCGTGCCGCCCCGGCGCCCCGGTCGCGACGTGCCGGCCCGGGTGGTGCGCCGGAGCATCCGGACTCTGAGCGGACTCGCCGGAAGACGAAGCCGTGGCAGGGCGGGCGGGCCACCAGAAGCGCTCGCCGAGCAGCAGGGCGATCGCCGGCACGACCACGGTCCGCACCACCAGGGTGTCCAGGACGACGCCGATGCCGACGATCACCCCGATCTGCGTCAGCACGATCACCGGCAGCACCCCGAGCACGGTGAACACGGCCGCGAGCAGGATGCCGGCGGAGGTGATGACGCCACCGGTCGCGCCCAGCGCCCGGATCACGCCCGCGCGGGTGTCGCCCAGCACCGCCGCCTCCTGCCGGGCCCTGGTGACGAGGAAAATGTTGTAGTCGACGCCGAGCGCCACGAGGAACAGGAAGCTCAGCAGCGGCACGCCCGCGTCGAGGGCCGGGATGTCCAGGACGTGCCGCAGCACGAGGCCGGCGGCGCCGACGCTCGCGGCGAAGCTGACGATGACGGTGAGCAGGAGCAGCACCGGCGCCACGACCGAGCGCAGCAGCAGCACGAGGACGAGCAGCACCACCAGCAGCACCAGGGGGACCACGACGGTGTTGTCGCGGCTGTACGCGTCGCGCTTGTCCAGGTCCGCGGCGGGCGCCCCGCCGACGAGCGTCTCGCCGGCCGAGAGCGCGCCGAGGGCCGACCGCAGCGCCCGGACGGTGTCGTCGGCGGCCGGCGTGCCCGATCCGGCCTTCAGGTCGACGCGCAGCTTCGTCAGCGTGCCGTCGTCGGAGCGTTCGGGCCGGCCGACCGCGGCGACGCCGTCCGTGCCCTCGACGGCGGCCACGACCCGGTCGGTGGCGGCCGCGGGGACGATCACGGTCACCGGCTGCGCCGACCCGGCGGGGAAGTGCCTGGCGAGGGCCTCCTGCGCGGTGACCGACTCGACCTGCGTGCGGAACTGCTCGGTCTGCGACAGCCCGATCGACGTGCTCAGCAGGCCGGCGGCGAACACGGCGAGCAGGACGGCGGCGCCGGCGAGGACCCTGGCGGGGTGCCGACCGACGGCGTGCGCGACGCGGGACCACAGGCCGCGGGTCGTCGGGTCGTCGCTGCCGACCCGAGGCACGAACGGCCAGAAGATCCCGCGCGGCAGGCACACCAGCGCGGCGGGCAGCACCACGAGCCCGAACAGCAGCGCCACGGCGACCCCGATCGCGGCGGCGACGCCGAGCGTCCGGTTCGCGGTCAGGACCGCCGCGAGCAGCGTCAGCAGCGCGAGGACGACGGTGCCGGCGCTGGCGACGACGGCCGGCGCGGCGTTGCGCAGCGCGACCCGCATCGCCTCCCGGCGGTCGTCGGCGCGGCGTAGCTCCTCCCGGTACCGGGAGATCAGCAGCAACGCGTAGTCGGTGCCGGCGCCGAAGACGAGCACGGACACGATGCCGCTGACCGACGCGTCGGTGCGCTCGCCGACGAGCACGGCGACCCACGGCAGCAGCTTCGCCACGACCTGGTCGCCGACGCCGATGACGACGAGCGGGACGATCCAGAGCAGCGGGCTGCGGTACGTGATGAGCAGCAGCAGCGCGACCACGCTGGCCGTGGCGATGAGCAGCGTGACGTCGGCGCCCTCGAACGCGGCGGAGATGTCGCGCCCGAACGCGGGCCCGCCGGTCACCTGCGCGTTCAGCCCGGCCGGCAGGCCGCCGTGCACGGTCTCGCGCAACTTGTCGACGGCGGCGTACAGCTCGTCGCCCTCGCCGGTGAGCGTCACGGGCAGCAGCGCGGCCCGCCCGTCCTCGGCGACGACGGCCGGCGACTGCCCGCCGGCGGTGGTCCTGGTCCGCTCGATCGCCGCGCGGTCGGCGTCGGTGAGGGGTGCGTCGCGCCGCTCGTACACGACGACGGCCACCTCGGCGCGGCCGCTGGCGAACCGGTCGGCCAGCTCGATGACCTTCGTCGACTGCTTGCCCGCCGGCAGCCCGTCGGCGGGCTCCTTCTCCGGCTGGGCGGGCGAGGTGAGGAACACCAGCGCCGTCAGCCCCACCGTGACCAGCAGGATCAGGACCGCGCCGAACCGGCTCGTGACGGCCGCCGTCACTCGTGTGCCCACGCTCTGTACCTTCCGGAGACAAATATTTCGACGATCGAACTTCCGTTGCCCCCTTGATACCCGCCCGACCCAAATCGACGCAAGAATCGACGCAGAAACTCGTCATGGATCACACCCCTCCTTTCCCGGCGCGGCGGCGTGTCGGAGGGTGTGGAGGTGGACGTGGACGCAGAGGAGTCGTTCCTGGCGTACGTGCGGGAGCGGGTCGCCGCGCTGTCGCGGATCGCGTTCCTGCTCACCGGGGACCGGCACCTGGCCGAGGACCTGGTGCAGGAGACGCTGCTGCGGGTGGCCGGCCGGTGGGGGCGGATCGCGGCCGGCGGGGACCCCGACCCGTACGTCCGCCGCGCCCTCTACCACCAGCACGTGTCCGCGTGGCGGCGGCACCGCGGGCGGACCGTCCACGTCGCGCACCCGCCGGACCGCCCCGGCCCCGACGAGTCCGACGCGGTCACCGGCAGCGTGGCCGTCCGCGCCGCGCTCGCCAGGCTGGCGCCGCGGCAGCGCGCGGTGATCGTGCTCCGCTACTTCGAGGACCTCACCGAGGCGCAGACCGCCGACATCCTCGGCTGCCGCGTCGGCACGGTGAAGAGCCAGACCCGCGACGCGCTCGCCCGGCTGCGGGCGGTCGCCCCGGAGCTGCTCGGCGACCCTTCCGAACTGGAGGTGCGAGGATGACGCAGGAGCTAGCCCGCCGCCTGGCCGCGGCCGCCGACGACATGCCCGCCGCCCGCGTCCCGTCCGACCTGTTCCGCCGCGGCCGCCGCCGTCACCGAGTGCAAATGTCGACATTTGCCATTTTCGCTATTGTACTGGCATTTGCCGCTTCCATTGCACTTAGCGGGGTCGACGGCGCTGTGGTCCCGGCGAGCGGGACGAGCACCGTGCCGGGGCGGTTGCACGAGCCCTGGCCCTGGCAGGCCAGCGTGGCCGGCTCGCCCCGCGGCCCGGCCGCGCTGCTGGTCAGCGGCGGCGGGGGCTACCAGGCGATGGACCTGCCCTTCACGTACGGCAGCCGCATCAGCGCGATCGGCCGCGACGGCTCCTACCGCGTCCTGCCCTTCGGCACCACCTACCTGCAGGCCGGCCAGGACGTGCTGCTGTCCCCGGACGGCCGCTACGCCGCGGGCAACGGCACCTACGAGCGCCTCCTCGGCACCGGCGACACCGACGTGTCCATCGTGGACCTGACCACCGGCGAGGAGCGGCGCCACCAGGGCTCCGGCCCCGCCGTCCCGGTCGCGTGGAGCCACGACGGCCGCCGCCTGCTGGTGCACCGGTTCGGCGCGTCCTCCTGGTCCGACACGCCCTTCGACGGCGCCGACACCACCGGGTCCGACAACGGCGCGCTGTGGCTGCTCGACGTCGGCTCCGGCGCCGCGACGCACCTGCTGGACCTGGGCCGCACCCGCCGCGGCGCCGCCGCCTTCTCCCCCGACGGCCGCACCGTCGCCGTCCAGCTCGGCCGCGAGCTCGCCCTGCTCGACTCGGCCACCGGCACCCGCCGCCCGCTCGCCACCCTGCCGGCCGGCGCCCACCTCGTCGGCCCGTGGTCGTACACCGCGGACGGCACCGGCATCGGCGTCCTCACCATCGCCGACGGCTGCACCACCGGCTGCTCCAACGCCGCCCGCAACGCCAGGTCCTGGCGCCTCACCGTCCTGTCCACCACGACCGGCACCGAGCTCCCCACGACGTTCCCCACCTTCGGCGGCGCCACGGCCCGTCTCGCCGGCTGGCAACGCGACGGCACCGCGGTCCTGGTCCGCTACACCGACGAGACAGACGGCGGGGAGCCCTCCTACGACCCACCGGCCGCCTACCGCGCCGTCTCCGACGCCGACCTCCTGGCGCTCACCCCCGGCGGCACCACGAAGTCCCTGCTCACCAAGCCCAAGGGCGTCATCTGGGACGTCGACGTCGCCACCGACCTGGTGACGGCCGGCGCCTTCGGCGGCCCCTCCCCCGCCCCGTCGGTGCTCCCACTGGCCCGCTGGGCGGCGACCACGGTCTTCGTCGCCCTGTGGGCCCTGGCCATGCTCACCTGGCTCACCATCACCCTGCGCCGCCGCACCCGCCGCCGCCCACCCCTGCGCCCCGCCGCGCATCCAGGCGCCAGGTGATGCCGGCGGGCGGGTTCGTTGTGCGACTGGAAGAACGAAGTCGCGTTCCCAGGTCGGATGTCGCACCCCGGGAACCGCCGCGATCGCTTTCAGCAGGTGGGTGGGGCGGTGCTGGCCGCGGCGGCGACCGGGGTGGCGGCGGCGGCCGACGGGGACTCGGACGGCGACGGGGAGGGCGACGGGGACGGGGAGGGCGGGGCGGGGCCGGGCTGTACATGAGCGTGGGCGTCTGCTGGAACGCCGACGAGCCCAGGGCGATCCCCGGCAGCGTGACCTGGTGGCCGGAGGCGTCCGTGACGCGCAGGGTGACCGGGCCGGTCAGGCCCGACGGGCCGGTCCACGTGTTGTCGGTGTTGTGCTTCAGCGGCGTCCAGCCGGCGGCCGTCTGGAGCTCCACAGTGGACAGCCGGTTGCCGTGGTTGTCCAGGACGACCGAGAGGGACGAGTAGCCGGTGCCGCCCTTGGCGCGGACCTTCAGGGGGCCGGCGAGGTCGGGGTCGCGGACGGTGCCGTAGGTGATCTGGATGATGCCGGCGCTGACGGAGCCGATGCGGGAGAAGGCGCCCTTGCTCAGGTCGATCTTGCCGGCGGGGCAGGACGGGCACTGGTCGACGACCTGCACGTTGGTGGTCTGGCCGTTGGGGCCGGTCACGGCGAGGTAGGAGCCGCACGCCGCGCCGCCGGCCCATTCGGCGGGGCCGATCGCGGCGTAGGCGTCGGTGGAGGGGGCGCCGAGGTTGCACATGCCGTTGCGGTTGGTGCTGTAGTAGGAGGCGCTGCCGGAGCGCACGTTCTCGATCACCGGCGCCAGCGCGGGAAAAGCCGGAGCCGCCGGCGCGGCAGGGACCGAGGCGCAGGCCGCCTCGCCGGTGTCCTGCAGGACGAGCACGAGCGACACGACGACGGCGAGCACGCCGCCCGCGGCAGGGATGATCCAACGCAGGTGACGGCGCTCCATGGGTCCGGGAGTCTAGAAGGCAGACCGCGAAACCCGAAATCGACGACAACAAGCACAATGAGTGCACACAGTCGTTGACAGCAAGGCATCGACGGGCGTCTCATGTGTGGATGCGCAGCGTAGCGTCGTTGGTCTTGTCGCGGGCATCCTCGCCGTCCCGGCGCCCGCCGCCGCGGACCCGCCGGTCTGCGGCCCGCCGGTCGTGAGCACCACGCAGCCCGGCTACACGGTCGCGGATCCGGACTGCGACGTGAACGGCACGCCGTTCGTGCCGGTCAACGGGTCGAGCGTGTGGACCGGGATCACCGACGGTGCGGCGTACCGCATCGAGAAGCCCGCAGACTGGAACGGCGAGCTGGTGCTGTACGCGCACGGGTACCGCGGGCTCGGCACGACCGTGTTCGTCGACAGCCCGTCGCTGCGCGCGCACTACCTGTCGCGCGGCTTCGCCTGGGCCGCGTCCAGCTACGCGACCAACGGCTACGACGTCGGGCAGGGCGTGCGCGACTCGTACACCCTGATCGACCGCTTCAAGGAGCGCACCGGGCTGCGCGCCAGGTCCGTCTACATGACCGGCGCGTCGATGGGCGGCCACGTCACGGCGGTGGCCATCGAGGAGCATCCGCAGGCGTTCGTCGGCGCGATGCCCGTCTGCGGCGTCCTCGGCGACGCGGAGCTGTTCGACTACTTCCTCGACGCGAACGTGACCGCGGCGGCACTGACCGGCACCGCCATCACGTTCCCGAAGGCGCCCGTCGATCCGTCGTTCCAGGAGGTGTACCGCCAGCAGGTCGCCCGGCAGGTGCCGCTGCTCGGCCAGGGGGCGGGGCTGACCGCGCTGGGCCGCACGTGGGGCGACTTCGTCGAGCAGCGCAGCGGCGGCACGCGGCCGGGCTTCGACAACGCGATCGCCTACTGGAGCGCGCTGCCCGGGATCCCGCCGCTGACCACGGTGCCGTTCCTGTTCGGGGTCTACCCGGGGCTGTCCGGCGGCACCGCCGGCATCGCCGAGGGCAACCTCACGTCGAACCGGTTCACGCTGTACCAGAGCGACGACAGCCCGTGGCTCAGCCGTGACGAGCTGCGGGTCAACCGCGACGTCCTGCGGGTCGACCGCACCGACCGGCCGTCGCGGGACCTGTCGGGGGTGCCGCGCGTCGACGGGCGGCCGCGGGTGCCGGTGCTGTCGATGCACACGATCGGCGACCTGTTCGTGCCGCTGTCGATGGAGCAGGAGTACGCGCGCCGCGCCGCCCTGCAGGGCCGCGGGAAGCTGTTCGTGTCCCGCGCGGTGCGGGCGCTCGGGCACTGCGAGTTCACCGTGCCGGAGCTCGCGCAGGGCTTCGACGACCTGGTCTCGTGGGTCAGGACCGGGCACCGGCCGGCCGGCGACGCGATCCTGGACCGGCGGGCCGTGGCCGCGGACGACTTCGGCTGCCGGTTCACGCTGACGCAGCGCCCGACCTTCGGGGCCGCCTGCCCCGCCTGAAAATGCCGCCTGCCCCGCCCGAAAATGCCACCTGCCCGCCTGAAAATGAGCGGCGAGGTCGCCACGGTCCCCGGTACGGTGGCCGCAGCGACTTCCGGTGCGCCGGTGACGGTTACTTCTCCAAAAAGCGCGCCGTCACCACCGAAGATCTCGGGAGCTGCCCATGCTCGGCGACATCGCCGGCTTCTCCGGCGCGGTCCGCGTCGACCGTGCCGGGGTGACGGAGTTCGCCGCGGCGTATGGCCTCGCCGACCGCGCGGCGGACGTGCCCAACACGGTCGGGACCAGGTTCGGCATCGCGTCGGCCACCAAGGGGCTGACGGCCCTCGCCGTGATGAGCCTCGTCGAGGACAAGACGCTCGCGCTGGACACGCCGGCGCGGGAGCTGCTCGGCGCCGACCTGCCGCTCATCGGCGCGGACGTCACCGTCGAGCACCTGCTGGCGCACCGGTCCGGGATCGGCGACTACTTCGACGAGGACGCCGCCGGCGACATCACCGACTTCGTGCTGCCGGTGCCGGTGCACGAGCTGGCGGACACCGAGGACTACCTGAAGGTCCTCGGCGGCCATCCGGCGAAGTTCCCGGCCGGCGAGCGGTTCGCGTACTGCAACAGCGGCTACGTCGTGCTCGCCCTCATCGCCTCCCGCGCCGCCGGGCTGCCGTTTCACGACCTCGTCGCGCGGCGGGTGTGCGAGCCGGCGGGGATGACCGGGACCGGGTTCCCGCGCTCCGACGAGCTGCCCGCCGGCACGGCGCGGGGCTACCTGCACGCGTCGGGCTCCGACCGGACCAACGTGTTCCACCTGCCGGTCCGCGGCAGCGGCGACGGCGGCGCGTACTCGACGGTCGCGGACTTCGACGCGTTCTGGACGGCGCTCTTCGCGGGGCGGATCGTGCCCGTGGCACGGGTGCGGGAGATGCTCCGGCCGCGCAGCGACGCGACGGAGGGGACCCGGCGCTACGGGCTCGGCTTCTGGCTGCACGGGACCGGCAAGGCGGTCACCCTCGAAGGCCATGACGCGGGTGTGTCGTTCCGCAGCGTCCACGACCCGGACACCGCACTGACGTGGACCGTCGTGTCGAACACGTCCGACGGCGCGTGGCCCGTCGCCCGGCGCCTGGCCGAGCTGCTGGCCGGAGGCTGAGTCCAAGATCCGACGGGTCGGCCCAGGAGCGCCTGCCGGCGGATAGCGTGGCGACCGTGACGCGGCTCGACTTCCGGATCCTGGGCCCGCTGGAGGTCCAGCCGCCCGGCGGCGCGCCGCTGGACCTCGGCGCGCGCAAGCAGCGGGCCGTCCTCGCGCTGCTGCTGCTCGACCCCGGCCGGGTCGTGTCGCTCGACCGGATCATCAACGGGCTGTGGACCGGCGAGGCGCCGTCGAGCGCGACCAGCACGCTGCAGGTGTACATCTCGCAGCTGCGGCGCGTCCTCGAGCCGGACCGCCCGCCGCGGACGCCGCCGTCGGTGCTGGTGACCCGGGACCCCGGGTACCTCCTCGCGATCGACGCCGGGCAGGTCGACGCGGCCCGCTTCACCCGCGGCGCCGAGGACGGCCGGGCGCAGCTCGCGGCCGGCGCGTACGCCGAGGCCGAGACCCTGCTCACCACGGCCCTGCGGGAGTGGCGGGGCGGGGCGCTGGCCGACTTCGCCGACGAGGAGTTCGCGGCGGCGGTCGCCGCGCAGCTCGGCGAGGTGCACGACGGCGCCGTCGAGGACCTCGTCGACGTCCACCTCGCCACCGGGCGGCACGCGGCGGCGGCAGCGGCGTCCGTGGCGCTGCTGGACCGGCACCCGTTCCGCGAACGGTCCTGGGGGCAGCTGATGCTCGCCCTGTACCGCGCCGGCCGCCAGGCCGACGCGCTCGCCGCGTTCCGGCGGGCGAGGACGGTCCTCGACGAGGAGCTCGGCCTGCCGCCCGGCCCGCACCTGCGCGACCTGGAGGCGGCCATCCTCCGCCACGACCCGGCGCTCACCCCCTCCGCCGGCAGCCCCGGTTTCGCGGGGCCGCCCGGCGCCGCCTTACAGGCGCCACCGGGCGCTTTGATGCAGGCGCTGCCCGGCGCCGCCGTGCAGGTGGCCGAGCGCCCGCCGGGGACGGTGCTCGTCGGCAGGGGGCGGGAGGAGCGGCACCTCGACGAGCGGCTCGCCCAGGCGGCCGCGGGCCAGGGCGGCGTCGTCCTCGTCGTCGGCGAGGCCGGGCTCGGCAAGACGCTGCTCGCCGAGCGGGCCGCCGCCCTCGCCGAAGGGCACGGGCTGCGGGTCGCGTGGAGCCGGTGCGTCGAGGCGAGCGCGACCCCCGCGTTCTGGCCGTGGGCGCAGATCCTGCGGGCGCTGCCCGACACCGACGGCCGGCGGCACCTGCTCGACGTGCTCGCCGGGCGCGGCGAGAGCGGATGGCGGGCCGAGGAGCCCGGCACCGCCCTGTTCCACCTGCACGAGGCGGTCGCCGAGACGCTGTCGGAGTGCGCCGCCGGGCAGCCGCTGCTGCTCGTCGTCGACGACCTGCACGTCGCCGACGCGTCGTCGCTGCAGCTGCTCGCGCACCTGGCGCCCGCCCTGCACCGGCGGCCGATCCTGCTGCTGGGCACGATGCGCCCGGACGTCGCCGACGGCGACCCCGCGCTGCGGGAGACCCTCGCGCTGCTGGCGAACGAGCGCGGCGCCGACCGGATCCGGCTCGGCTCGTTCACGGCGGGTGACGTCGCCGCGTACCTCCACGACAGCGCGGGCGGCGACGCGCCCGGCGAGGTCGTCGTGGCGCTGCTGGAGCGCACCGGCGGCAACCCGTTCTACCTGAAGGAGCTGCTGCGGCTGCTCACCAGCGAGCACCCCGGCGGCTGGGGCACCGCGCAGGCCGTCGCCGACCTCGACGTGCCAGAAGGGGTCCGGGACGTCGTCGGCCGGCGCGTGTCACGGCTGCCGGAGGCGACCCAGGCGATGCTGCGCACGGCGGCGGTCATCGGGCGCGACGTCGAGCTGGTCCTGCTGGAGGCCGGCACCGACGCCGAGAACGAACAGGTGATGAGCGCCCTGGAGCCCGCGGTGGTCGCGGGGCTGCTCACCGAGGTGCCCGGCACCTGGGACTACCGGTTCTCGCACGCGATCGTCCGCGACACCCTCTACGGCGCGCTCACCCGGCTGCAACGCTCCCGCCTGCACCTGCGGGTCGGCGAGGCCCTCGAGGCGTTCGACCAGCCCGACGATCCCGCGCTGCTCGGCCGGCTCGTGCACCACTTCACCATGGCGGCGCGGCTCGGCGGCGCGGAGCGGGCCGTCGGCTACGCGCGGCGGGCCGCCGACCTGTCGATGGCGCAGCTGGCGTACGACGAGGCCGCCGCCTACCTGGAGGCGGCCCTCGGCGCGCTGGACCCGACCCGCCCGGGCGCGGCCGCCGACCGGTGCCGGCTGCTCGTCCAGCTGGGTGCCGCGCGCCGCGCGGGCGGGGACCTCGCCGGCACCCGCGCCGTCCTCGACGAGGCGCTCACCCTCGCCCGGCAGCTCGGCGACGACGACCTCACGATGGACGCGGCCACGCTCTTCGGCGGGGTCACGCTGTGGACGTGGCGGCCCTACCTGGTCGTCGACGAGCGGATGATCGGCATCCTCCGCGACCAGCTCGCCCGCCTCGGCGACACCGACCCGCGGCGCCGGGCCGTCCTCCTCGGCACCCTGGCGGTCGAGCTGTACCACAGCGAGGACCGGCCGGCCGGGGAGGCGCACGCCGCTGAGGCCGTGGCGCTCGCCAGGCGCACCGGCGACACGGAGCTCCTCGCCCGCACCCTCAACAACCTCTGGAACGTCGCCCTGGTCCCGCAGGCCGAGCGGCTGCGCCGGGCCGCCGTCGACGAGCTGCTCGCCATCGACGGGCTGCCGCGCACCGTGGAGCTCACCGGCCGGCTGCACCGCATGATGAACGCCGTGACCGCCGGCGACGTCGCCGGTTTCGAGACCGACCTGGCCCGTGCCGTCCACCTCGGCGAGGAGCTGCGCACCGGGGTCCTCGCAGCGCAGGTCCGCTACGCGCGGGCCGGCCGGGCGATGCTCGACGGCCGCTGGGACGACGGCGAGCGGCTCGTCGGCGAGGCGTTCGCCCTGCAGGCGCACACCAGCCTGTGGGGCACCAACTGGATCCGGCTGGCCATGCTGTACACCAGCCGGCGCTTCCAGGGCAGGCCCGGCGAGCTGCTCGACGAGCTGGTCCGCCGCGCCGACGAGCCGCACCTGGAGCTGCTGCGCCCGACCGCGGTCCTGGCCGCCTGCGAGTCCGGCGACGAGGGCCTCGCCCGGCGGCTCGTCGACCGGTGGGGCACGCGGCGGGAGATGCTGTGGTGCTGGAACCTCGTGGCGTTCCAGTGGGCGCTCGTGGCGGCGCGGCTCGACCTGCCGCCCTGCGCCGAGCTGTACGAGGAGATCCTTCCCTTCGCCGACCAGTGGTCCACGGTCGGGACCGGCTGCGCCACCTGGGGCTCGATGCGCTACGCCCTCGCCGAGCTCGCGCAGCGCCTCGGCCGCCCGGACGAGAGTGTCGCGCACGCCACGCTGGCCCTGGAGGCGCACCGCCGGCTCGGCGCCGCCCATCTTGAGGCCGCAAGTATCGCTCAAGTCGCGCGTTTAAGTGGTGCTTAACCGGCAGCCAAGCGCTGTCGTGCACCGTGGTCCGTGGCGCCGCTGCACGCGCCCCGAACCCTGAGGAACCTCTGATGACTGCATCGACCGACCTGTCCTTCGCCGACCTCGCCGCCGCCGTCGACGGCCCCGTGCTCCTGCCCTCCGACGACGGCTTCGCGGAGGAGATCTTCGCCTGGAACGTGGCGAACCCGCACCGACCGGCCGTCGCCGTCGGCGCCACCAGCACGGCCGACGTCGCCGTGGCGGTCAGCTGGGCCGGCCGCCGCGGCCTGCCCGTCGCCGTCCAGGCCACCGGCCACGGCGCCGTCCGCCCCGCCGTCGACTGCGTCCTCATCACCACCAGCCGCATGCAGTCGCTCACCGTCGACGCCGCCGGCAAGCGCGCCCGCGCCGCGGCCGGGGTCCGCTGGTCGCAGGTCATCGAGGCGGCCGCCCCGCACGGCCTCGCCCCGCTGAGCGGCTCCTCGTCGCAGGTCGGCGTCGTCGGCTACACGCTCGGCGGCGGACTCGGCCCGCTTGGCCGCACCTTCGGCTTCGCCGCCGACCACGTCCGCTCCGTCGAGATCGTCACCGCCGACGGCGTCGCCCGCACCGTCGACGCCGACCACGAGAGCGACCTCTTCTGGGCCGTCCGCGGCGGCAAGGGCAACTTCGGCATCGTCACCGCCATCGAGTTCGACCTCTTCGACGTGCCGTCGCTGACCGGCGGCGGCTTCTACTTCCCGGCCACCCACGCCGCCGAGGTCCTGCACGCCTACCGCGCGTGGGCGCCGACCCTGCCCGAGCGGATGAACACGTCCCTCGCCATGCTCCGCCTGCCTCCGCTGCCGCAGCTGCCCGAGCCGCTGCGCGGGGCGTTCGTGGTGCACCTGCGGGTGGCGTACCTCGGCGACACCGACACCGCGTCGGAGCTGCTCGCCCCCATGCTCGCCGCCGCCCCGGTCCTGCTCGGCGGCGTCGGCGAGATGCCCTACCAGGCCGTCGACTCCATCCACCAGGACCCGGTCGACCCCACGCCCACCCGCGAGGGCGGCGCCCTCCTCGGCGACCTGACCGCGGCCACCGTCGAGGGCCTGCTCGCCACCGCCGGCCCGCAGGTCGACGTCCCGCTCATCATGGTCGAGCTCCGCCACCTCGGCGGCACCCTCTCCCGCCCGCCGGCCGTCCCGAACGCGATCCCCGGCCGCGACGCCGCCTTCTCGCTCTTCGTCATCGGCCTGGGCGTCCCCGAGCTGGTGCCGGCCGTCGACGCCGTCACCGCCGCGGTCCTGGCCTCGGCCGCGGACGCCACCGTGCCGGGCGGCTTCATGAACTTCTCCGGCGGCGCCGGCCCCGAGGCCCTCCAGTCCAACTGGCCCGCCCCGGACCGCGACCGCCTGCTGCGCATCAAGCGCTCCTACGACCCGACCAACGTCTTCTCCACCAACCAGGCCCTCCTGCCCTGACCCCTCGCAGCTGAGTCCCGCGACGCTGACCGACCTCGGGTCCCGATCGGGATCCGCTGGCCGCAACGGCACGGGACTCACTGTTGCTCGTGAAGGTGGAGACAGTGACACCTGCCTGGTCACGCCGCGGGCAGTTGCGGCAGCACTCCGGACCGCCGGCGCCGGCCTGATCCTGGGCGCAGACGGCATCAACCTCGATCCGAATCCGCGATGCGCGGACTCACAGTCTCAACGCGGTCGCAGCGGCGGCGTCGTTGACGAAGGCGACCAGGCCGTTCGTCAGGGTCGGCGCCGTTGCGTGCCACCTGCCGACCAGATGCCGCCAGCGCACCGTGCCGGTGGCGGTGTCGACGGCGTAGAGGTGTTCACCGACTCCGAAACAGGCGATGTCACCAGCCAGGGTCACCGCGCCGGGGTAGTAGCCGGTCCGCAGCGTCCAACGGACGCGCCCCGTCGCTGCTTCGACCGCATGCAGATCGCGGGTGGCGAAATACGCGGCGCCACCGGCGATCGTGATCGCCGAGAACGGCCCACCCCAGCCGTTGGCATGCATGTACCAGCCTGTCTCGCCGGTCTCGCGGTCCAGTCCGTACACCCGTTTGCCCTCCGGCCGAGCCGCCACGACCACACCGTCGGCGGCGGCAAGGACCCATTCGAGGGGCATCTCGCTGGCGAACCGCAGCAGAAGTGGTCGCGGCTTCGGCACGACCTGCCACCGGATCTCGCCCGAGGCGGACGCGAGGCTGGCCACCCGTCCGGCATCCGTGCCGACGACGACGCCGTCGGTATCGGCGATCGACGCGACCGGCCCTCCGACGAGCTCTCGCGCCCAGCGGTCCTCACCGGAGTCCGCGGCAAGGCTGACCACGCGATTCTCCCGACGCACCACGACGTGACCGCCTGGCGCCAGCACCGGCAGGCGGGCGTCTATGCGGTGTCGCCAACGCTCGGCGCCGGTCGCCAGATCCACCGCGGTGAGGTCGGGCGTGGCGAGATCGTCGCGGACGGCCACATATACGTTGGCACCGTCCGCGACCAGCGCGGTCCGCTCCGCGGGTCCGGCGATCGGATGCCGCCACTGCCGCTCGCCCGTGCCGCTGTCGAGGCAGTGCACCTGGCCTCCGTCGTCGCAGACCAGCACGCGGGAGCCGGCCACAAGCACCGGCCTGACAAGGCTCCGCTCCGGCTCGGCGAAGGCCCATCGGACCGCGCCGGTCAGCGCGTCGAGCCCGTACAGCCGACGGTCTGTGCCCGCCATGAGCAGGGTGTCGCCGGCGACCGGAGGAGCGAAGGTCGCCGGTTCACGCGACTTGACATCCAGCGCGATCTTCCAGGTGTTGCGTTGGTGCGTCGCGACCAACGGAGGAATCGGCCGCCGGATGCCACGCACGACGGGCCCGACCCGTTCGACCGTCCACGCGACCTCGGCAGCAGGCGCGGCAGCAGGCACCTTGGCGGTCTGGGCAGAAGCCACCCCGGTGGCCGGCGACTCGTCCACGATGGACGGTTGGCTGACGGATTCCGGAGCCGGCGAGGCCGTTGCGGCGACGTTGCGTGCGAGGGTGAAGGTGCCGGAGGTGTTCCGTGCGGCGGCCTCCGCCCTCGGCAGACCCTTGCTGCGCAGTCGTTGCGACACGTGGTGATACACCGTGTCGAGGCTGAGATACTCGCCGCCGCCGGGCAGCCCTTCGGTGAGCAGTCCGACCAGTTCGCCGGTGAACGCCGTGTGCTCGGCACCGACCGGCGCCATCGCCAGCTTGGTGGCGGACGTGGCGGTCAACACGTACGCACCGTCGATGACGACCTGCCCGGCCGGTCCGCCTCCCATGCCGTCCAGCGCAGCCCCGCTGAAGCAACAGTCCAGAATGACGATCTTCACCGCGGCGGGGCTGTCGAGCACCGTGTCCCGCAGTCGCTGGTACGGCAGGCAGTCCACGTCGGAGAACTCCACCGAGGACTCGGCAACGGCCAGGAACAGCTCACGGCGGCGTCCGGCCCGCATCCCGTGACCGGCGTAGTAGACGAGGAGTGCGTCGGTGGCCTCGTCAGCGGCCTTGGCCACCGCCTGCGCCACCGCGACCGGTGTCCGGGGGTCGGAGACCACGGTGATGGACTCGCTGGGCAGCCCGCACCGAAGGGGATCGGTCAGGATGTCGGTGAGCGACCGGAGGTTGTTCGCGACCGCGGGGAGATCGGCCAGCTCGGGCTCGTGGTAGGCGCCGACGCCGATGAGCACGGCGGTGGTGCAGCAGGTCGACCTCGTGTCCACCGCCCTCGACACCCGCAAGCTGGCCGGCCTCAACCGGCGCATCGAGGCCGATCACGCCGCACCCGCCGACGTCGCGCAGGAGTTCGCGGCCGCGAACGGGCTCACGAAGAAGGTGGACCTGCGGATCACGTACGGCCTGACGATCGGCACGACCGGCCTGCCGGAGCAGCAGGTCGTCGCGCACCTGTACCGGATCTCGCTCGAGGCCGCCGGCTACCGGACCACGGTGAGCACGCTGGCCGACCGCGCCGCCCTGCACACGGCGCTGACGTCCAGGAGCATCACCCTGGCGCCCGAGTACACCGGCAGCTACGCCGCGTTCCTCAACGACCGGGCCCGCGGCGAGCCGAACCGCTTCGCAGCGCCCGAATTCGCTGCCCAGTCGCTCGCGTACCGCGGCGGCGAGCTCGGCCTGTCCTTCGGCCTCGCGTCGCCGGCCGCGGCGCAGGACGTGCTCGCCGTGTCGAAGGCGTTCGCCGACAAGTACCACGTGACGAGCCTCGACGAGTTCGCGCGCGCCTGCTCGGGCACCGCGACCGTCCTCGGTGGACCCTCCGAGTGCCCGGCCGGCTACCCGTGCCGGCAGTCGCTCGCCGACGTGTACGCCCTGCGCGCCGGCGCCTTCACCGAGCTGCCGGACCGCGGCCCCGCCGCCCGGGCCGCGCTCGCGGGAGGCACGGTCTCACTCGCCCTGATCTCCAGCAGCGACCCGGCGTTCGCGTAGCGTCGTCCCTACCAGGCTTCTACCAGGCTTCTACCAGGCTTCTACCAGCGGACCGGGCCCTCGTCGTCGAAGAAGCCGCCCGATGGGCCGTCGTCGGGCAGGGTCGCGAGGTGGACCGCGATCGCCGCGCCCTGCTCCGGGGTCCGGAAGCCGCTGTGGTGGTTCAGGTCGGTGGCGCAGTAGCCGGGGCAGCCCGCGTTGACCAGGATCGCCGTGTCGCGCAGCTCCTTGGCGTACTGGACGGTGACGGCGTTCAGGAAGGCCTTCGACGGCGCGTACGCCACCGACGCCGGCATCCCGCTCAGCGGCCCCTGCGGGTCGGTCTGCTCCGCGAACGAGCCGACGGAGCTCGACATGTTCACGATCCGCGGCCGCGGGGACCGGCGCAGCAGCGGGAGCATCGCGTTGGTCACGCGGATCACCCCGTACACGTTGGTGTCCACGGCGGCCTGCACGACGGCCAGGTCGACGGTGCTCGGCACCTGCGGCGTGCCACCGATGATCCCGGCGTTGTTGACGAGCACGTCCAGCTGGTCCAGTCGCGCCGCGGCCGCGTCGACGCTCGCCTGGTCGGTGACGTCGAGCGCGACCCCGAACGCGTCCGCGCCGCCCGCGCGCAGCTTCGCCACCGCCTCCTCGCGCCGCCCGGCGTCGCGGGCCCCGACCCCGACACGCCAGCCGAGCTCCCCGAGCCGCGCCGCGATCTCGTACCCGATCCCCTTGTTCGCGCCGGTCACCAGCGCGACGGTTACTGCAGTGGTCATACCCACGATGCTGGTCCGCCCCCGCCCCGGCCGCCAACACCGTCTGGGTCAGGACCGATACCGTAGCGGTATGGAAACGCGCGAGCTGGCGTACTTCGTCGCGGTCGCCGAGGAACTGCACTTCGGCCGGGCCGCCGCGCGCCTCGGCATCGCCCAGCCTCCGCTGTCGCGGGCGATCCGCCAGCTGGAGCGCCGCCTCGGCGTCACCCTCCTGGAGCGCACCAGCCGCTCGGTCGCGCTCACCGCGGCCGGCGAGGTCCTGCTCCGCGAGGGCCGCGCCGCCCTGGACGCGGTCGCCGCCGCCGACCGCCGCACCCGCCGCGCCGGCCACCCCGCCGCCAAGCTCGTGCTCGCCACGAAGTCCGGCGCGGCCGGCGACCTCCTGCCCGCGCTGCTCTCGGCGTACACCGCAACCGCCCCCGCCGCCGTCACCATCGAGGTGCTCCTGTGCGGCATCGGCGAACAGGAACGCCTGCTCCGCGACGGCCGCGCCGACGTGGCGCTGCTGCACCTGCCGTTCGACGACGTGACCGGCCTCGACGTCGAGGAGCTGCACACCGAGGGCCAGGTCGCGGTCCTACCCGCCGGCCACCGCCTCGCCGGCCACACCCACCTGCTGACCGCCGACCTGGCCGGCGAGCCGTTCCCCACCTGGCCCGGCTCCCCCGCCTCACCCGCCCCCGGCCCCGGCCCCGGCCCGCTGGTCCGCGACAGCACGCAGCTCTACCAGCTGATCGCCCTCGGCATGGTCGTCGCCACCCTGCCGTCCTCGTGCCGCTCCCAGCTACGCCCCGACCTGGTCGCCGTCCCCGTCCTGGACGCCCCCACGGTGACCACGGTGATCGCCTGGCCCCCACACAGCCGCTCACCCGCCCTGGCCACCCTGATCCGCTGCGCCATGGACCTCAGCACCCCCGCAGCCCTCACAACCCCAGCGTGACACCGACAACGACCACGCCAAGCGCCGACCAGCATCACTCCCCGTCGGCCCGGCACCCGTGCATCGCGTCAACGTCCGCCGGCGGCAACGTGCTCACCGCCGACGCAGCGTCCCCACGGCACCAGCTGATCCCGGCCACACCGCAGATCCACGCCGACCCGCGCGCCGTGGCCATCGGCACCCCGCAGCGCTTGCAGCCCCAGCCCACCGAGCAGAACCGCGTCGCCGCCCTCCTCGAGGCCCCGGGGCCGACCAGCATCACCCGGCCGGTCCACACCGAGGCAGCGACCTCGCGGCACCAGCTGATCCCCGGCCACACCCCAGGTCCCGGAGCCCACAGGCTCCTGATCTCAGATGTCCGCCAAAAAGCGGGGCAGGCCCACCAGCCGACCGGGTCCGCCGTGGCCATCCGCTCACCGGCGTCGCCACCGGGGCATGCCGCCATCACCGGACGCGAACTCCCTTCGCCGGATCGCCACAAGCGCTCCCGCGAGCCAAACACCACGCGCCCTCACGCCAGGTAGCGCAGCCAAGCTCCCGACCAGCCCGACACCTGCACCGCATCAACCATGCCGCTCACCGACCGACACCACGGACCCCCAATGCCCGCCGGCACGGCCACGCTCCCGACCGGCTCACAACCCGCCCAGCAAACGCACCGCCAACGCTCCGACGCGACCACGCTCATCTCCGACCCAACTCCCGCGCACCGCCACCGCTGCAACACCCGCCGACACGACCACGCCCACAACCGCCCGACAACGCACCACTGCTTCGACACCCGCGCACGACCACGGCTCCGATACCGACCGGCGCGACCACACACCTCACCAACACCCGCGCATCACCACTGCCGTAATACCCGCCGATACGGCCTGCCGCCTCATCCGCACGACATCCGCGCACCGCCACCACCGCAACACCCGCCCAGCCACGCCGCTCACCCGCATGACATCCGCGCACCGCCACCGCATCAACGCCTGCCGGCACGACCACGCGCCCAGCCAAACTCATTACCGCCCAACAACGCACCGCCACCGCATCAAGTCCCGCCGTCACCCGCGCACCGCCACCGGCTCCACTGCCAGCCGGTGCGGCCACGCACCCCGCCGCCCGGCATCCGCGCACCGCGCAACGCGCAACGCCCGTCTGGTGGCAACCATGCTCGCCGCCGGGCCGACGCCCACGCGGGTGCTTTCGCTCGATGCCCGCCCGCGCGGTCGCGCCTCCCAAGGGCTCACGTCCGCGCACCGTCGGCGCCGTGGTCAGGCCTGCGGCGGCGCGGGCGTGGACCTCTCCGTCACGCGGGGGCCTGGGCATCGGCGGGAGCTAAGCGGGCGAGCTCAGTGCGGTACCAGCCGATCTTCTCCTTGATCCTCGTCTGCTCGTCGCGCAGGTCGGCGATCTTGCGCTCGATGTCCCGGTCGTGCTCCTCCAGCAGCTCGGCACGCTCGGCGAAGGTGCTGTCACCGTCGCGGGCCAGCTCCGCGTACCGACGCATCCGCGCGATCGGCATGCCTGTGTCCCGCAGGCAGCGCAGGACCTCCAGCCACGCGAGGTCGTCGTCGGTGAACATGCGCTGCCCGCCGGCGGTGCGGTCGATGCCGTCAAGAAGGCCGATCCGCTCGTAGTAGCGCAGCGTGTCGAGGCTGAACCCGGTCTTCTGAACGGTCTCCCGTGGCGAGTACGGCATGCCTCAGTTTCCCACGAACGCACGAATCCCATCGCCCAGCTCACGCATGGTCGCGAGCACCTCACCGACCGTCGCCTCGTCCGGTGGCCAGTTGGCCAGCACCGCGTACGCGCACCCGTTCACGACACCGACGTCCGCCCGGACGCCGTCGTCGGTGCCGGTCTTGTTGCGCAGGACCAGGCCGTCGTGCGACAACGGGTCGAGCGCGAACGCCGACGCGACCATCGACAGATCCGCCGACGTGCGCATCCAGTCCAGCACCCGCTCGCCGCCGTCGATCCCCGGCAGCCGGTGCAACAGCAGCGACAACTCGGCGGCGGTGCCCGACGACAGCCGCGGCGGATGCGCGGCCGTCCGCACGTCGCGGACCATGTCGTGCAGCGCCGTCGACGCCAGCCCCAGCTCGTGACCGAGGTCCGTGACCCGCTCCAGCCCGACGTGGTGCAGCAGCACGTTGGTCGCGAGGTTGTCGCTCACCGACGCGACCAGCACCGCCAGGTCGTGCGCGGGCAGCACGTCGGTGCGCAGGTGCTGCCACAACCCGGAGTCCGCCACCGGCTCGACGTCCCGCCGGTCACACGGCCGGTCCAGCGGGAGCCCGCGGGCGACCTCGATCAGCAGCAGCAGCTTGCCGACACTCGCTGTGGAGAGCACGGTGTCGGGGCGGTGGTCGTACACCACCTGGCCGCCGCTGTCACGAACACATACCGACCAGGAGATGGGGCTGTCTGTCCCCCGGCCGGTCGGCGCATTCCGCCGGACCGTCAGATCAGGCCACCCGACGCCCGGCCGATGGCGAGGCATGCGACACACCCCCCGCGCTGTATTCCTGGCCGTCACAGCCATCTTCGCCGTCGTTTGCTCCACGGTACCGGCATCCGCCGCGACCTCTCCCGCGACCTGGTGGAAACCGGCGGTCGGCGCCACCTGGCAGATGCAGTTCACCGGGAGGCTCGACACGTCCGTCGCCGCCGACGTGTACGACATCGACGGCGCCGACTCCACGAAGGCCCAGGTCACCCAGCTGCACGCGGCAGGCCGGAAGGTGCTCTGCTACGTCGACGCCGGCTCCTGGGAGGACTGGCGCGCCGACGCCGCCCGCTTCCCGGCCGCCGTGCGCGGCAAGGCCCTCGACGGCTGGGCAGGCGAGCGATGGCTCGACATCCGCCAGTGGGACACGCTGCACCCGATCCTCGCCGACCGCTTCGCGACCTGCAAGGCGAAGGGCTTCGACGCCGTCGACCCCGACAACATGGACGGCTACGCCAACCCCACCGGCTTCCCCCTCACCGCCGCCGACCAGCTCCTGTTCAACCGCCGCGTCGCCGACCTCGCCCACTCCCTCGGCCTGGCCGTCGGCCTGAAGAACGACCTCGACCAGATCACCAAGCTGCAACCGTCCTTCGACTTCGCCGTCAACGAATCGTGCCTGCAGTGGAAGGAGTGCGCCCTGCTCACCCCGTTCATCACCGCCGGCAAGCCCGTCTTCCACGTCGAGTACAAGGCCTCCCTGTGCCCGACCACGGCCGGCCTCCGCTTCAGCTCGATCCGCAAGAACGTCCGCCTCGACGCCTTCCGCGCCCCCTGCTGACCAGCGCTCAACCGCCGAGCCACTGCCGCTCCCCGAGCATCGCGGCGGTCTCCTCGTACGTCGCGAGCCGCGGCTCCCCACTCACCGGATCCGTGGTGCGCCACCTCGTCCACGACGGCCGCCGACGCGGGCTTCAACGGCGGCAGCTTCTCCACCAGCCCCTGCCCCGGGCCGCGACGTGGCTCCGTGACCCACGCTCGTACGTGCACCGCCGCGCCGGCGGCGCCTCGGAGTCATCAAGCAGCCCGAGCAGACCGAGGTCCACGACTTCCCTGCCGGGAATCTGGTCCCGGTACTCACCTGCCGCGACCAGCCCGGCAACCGCCTCGAAATCCTGATCGTCCAGTACCCCGCCACTCTGCCGCAGCAACGCGCTCACCCCGCACCCGCCACGGCGACCACCCAGCCGCGACGGACCGCCCACCGCCCGTGCCGCGGCACCTGGCACGCCTGGATCATCCGTAACCAGGTCACCAAACCCCGCTGGCGCCGACGACGGCTCCCGGTCGTCAACCCTCCGCCGACCTCCACACCACGGCCAGCCCTCGTCACCCAATTCCCACGTCCCTGACGAGCGGCCCACCACAACGCAACATCACTCGGTCGCCGCCCCATCCCGCGCGGCTTTCCCACAGGCTGGCAACCCACCAGCCCAACGAGAGGTGGCCGACCACAGCCCTTGACGAAGCCACCTCCCTGCACGACCCCGCACCGCGACCCTGCGCAACGCCAGAATCCGGCATTGCGGCGCCATGCACGGCAGACAGCCCGACACAGCACCGCAGGTCTCCGCGCCGCACGACCGTGCCCTCCCGACCACGGCGTACCTGGCCGGGCCCACTTCCCCGCACCAGCCCACCCACACCGTCCCGACCAAGGCGATCCGGCCGAACTACCTCCTGACCGCCCCAGCCCACGCCGTCCCGATGCCACGCCCGGCCCGCGCCCTCCTCAACTGCCCGCCCAAGTCCGCACCCTCCTCACCGGGCCCGTCAACCCGTGCCATCCCGACGCCACGCCCGGCCCGGACCCTCCTCATAGGGCCGGCCCGCACGCTCCTCACCTGGCGGCCCAGCCCACGCCGGTCGAGCTAAGCGATGCGGTCAACGGGCAGCGGGAAGTCGACGGTCACGTCGAGGCCGCCTTCCGGGCGGGGCACGACGCGTAACGTGGCGCCGTGCGCGGTCGCGATGGCCTGCACGATCGCAAGGCCGAGACCGTGCCCGCTCGCAGCCCGGCCGATCCGTTGCCCCTCCAGTCGCTGAAACGGCTGCAGCAGCCGCCCGATCTCCTCCACCGGGACCGCCGGCCCCGTGTTGCGCACCGTCAGCCGAGCCACCTCCCGCACGGTCGAACCCGCGCCACGCGCCGTCGCCCCGGCCGCGCCCCGAACCGGAGCGCCAGCACCCCAGGGCAGAAGCCGGCCCACGCCCCGCGCCGCCGGAGCCCCGTCCCCTGCCGCTGGTCCAGGCGCGTCCCGGACCGGAGCGCCCGCGCCCTGCGCTGTAAGCCGAGCCGCGGCACGACCCGTCTGGCTGCCCGTGCTCTGCGTCGTCGGCGGGGTGGCGTCCTGCACCGTGGACGTGACGACCTCGATCCAGCCGCCGTCGATGTTGTACCGCACCGCGTTGTCGACCAGGTTCGCCACCAGGCTCTCCGCCAGGCGTGGGTCGCCGGCGCCGGCGGCTGGGCCCAGCGTCGCGTCGACGCGGACACCGCGGACCTTCGCCTCGCTCGACCGGCGACGGATCGCGGCGGCCGCGATCTCGGCCAGGTCGACCGGCTCCGCCTGCTCGACGCCCTGCTCGCCGCTGGCGAGGGTCAGCAGGGCGTCGACGAGCCGCTCCTGGGCGGCGCCGAGAGCGAGCACCTCGCGGCACGCTTCGCGGAGAGTGTCGGCGGTGGCGTCGGGGTCGGCGAGTGCGACCTGCAGCAGCGCCCGCTCCGCGGCCAGCGGCGTGCGCAGCTCATGGGACGCGTTGGCCACGAACCGCCGCTGCGACGCGAACGCCGCCTCCAGCCGCTCGAAGACGCTGTCGAGGGTCTCGGCGAGATCCGTGAACTCGTCGTCGTCACCGGTCTTGCCGAGCCGCCGGTCCAGGCTCGTCGCCGAGATGTCCTGCGCCGTGGCGATGATGGCGCGCAACGGACGCAGCAGCCGCCCGGCCGTGATCCAACCGCCGATCACCGCGACGACGCTGGCGATCAGCACCGTGAGGGCGATGACGCGGAACATCCGCTCCTCGTAGAAGTCGGTCGGAGGGTCGCGGATGATCCGGACGGCGCCGACGGTCTCGCTGGCGGGAGCGGACACGCTCTCCCCGAAGGAGAACAGCGCGATGCCTGCCGTCACGGCGATGATGAACGGCACGGCGTACAGCGTCGTGAGCCGCAGCTGCAGCCCGCGCCGCCGTCGGCGTCGGGTGCTCACGGTGCCCCGATTCGGTAGCCGGCCTCGCGGACCGTGTGGATGAGCTCGGGTGCGCCGAGCTTGCCGCGCAACCGGCGGATCGTCGTCTTCACCACCGTGGTGAACGGGTCGGCCGCCTCGTCCCACACCCGCTCCAGCAGATCCTCAGCGGAGACCGGCCGGCCGTCGGCGGCGAGCAGGCACTCCAGGACGCCGAACTCCTTGGGGCTGAGCTCCAGGCGGCGCCCGCCCCTCGACGCGACCCGCCGGGATGGGTCGAGCGTCAGATCGCCTAGCTCGTACACCAGCGGCAATGCCTCAGCGGGGCGCCGCGCGAGCGCCCGAATGCGGGCCACCAGCTCGTCGAAGTCGAACGGCTTGGGCAGATAGTCGTCGGCGCCGAGGCCGAGGCCGTCCACGCGCTGCTTGACGGTGCTCGCCGCGGTGAGCATCAGCACACGGCTGCTGGAGCGGGCCGCGACGATCCGCCGGCACACCTCGTCACCGTGGACGCCTGGCAGGTCGCGGTCGAGGACGACGACGTCATACCGATTGACGGTGAGTCGCTCGAGCGCCTCCGTGCCGTCGAGGACCACGTCGACCGCCATGCCCTCACGGCGCAGCCCCGTCCCGACCGTCCTGGCCAGGACCTCGAAGTCTTCAACCACCAGCACCCGCATGCCCACCACCATGCCAGGTCGAAGGTGTCAGTGAGGTGTCAGCCGCTGTCACCGTGATGTCACCGGCCGCCACGTACAACGGACCGCATGATTGTCGTCAGCGGACTCCGCAAACGATTCGGGTCGCACACCGCCCTCGACGGGATGAGCTTCGCCGTCGAGCCTGGCCAGGTCACCGGCTTCGTCGGGCCCAACGGCGCCGGCAAGTCCACCACGATGCGGGTGATCCTCGGCCTCGACGCGCCCGACGCCGGCACCGCGCTCGTCGCCGGCCGCCCTTATCGCAGCCTCACCCGCCCGCTGTGCCACCTCGGTTCGCTGCTCGACGCGGGCGCGTTGCAGCCCGGCCGCACCGCGCGCAATCACCTCCTGTGGATCGCGCATTCACAAGGGCTGCCGAGTCGCCGCGTCGACGAGGTCCTCGAGCGGGCCGGCCTGCAGACCGTGGCCCGGCGCGCCGCCGGCGGGTTCTCCCTCGGCATGCGTCAGCGTCTCGGCATCGCCGCCGCGCTGCTCGGCGACCCGCCCGCGCTGATGCTCGACGAGCCGTTCAACGGCATGGACCCCGAGGGGATCGTGTGGATGCGCCAGCACCTGCGCGGGCTCGCGGCGGAGGGCCGCGCAGTCCTCGTCTCCAGTCACCTCATGAGCGAGCTCGAGGACACCGCTGACCATGTCGTGGTCGTCGGCCGGGGCCGGGTCATCGCCGACACCAACATCGCCGCGCTGCTCAAGACTGCCGCCGCAGGCAGAGTCACCCTGCGCGCAGGTGCTTCTTCGATCGATGTCGCGGCAGGTGTACTGGAAGCAGAAGGCGCCTCCGTCAGCCGCACCGACGCCGGCACGCTGACGGTCACCGGGCTGCCGGCCGAGGCCGTCGTGACGCTGCTGACCACGCGTGGCGTGCCGTTCGCGGAGATCTCGTCGCACCGGGCGACCCTCGAGGAGGCCTATCTCGAACTGACCCGCGACGCCGTCGAGTTCCGCGCCGCGACCGGGTCGGAGGCGGCGGCATGAGCGGTCCGGAGCGCAGCGGAGGAGCCGCGAATCAGTGTTGCAGCGTTGGCTCAGGCCGACGCCGGAGCGTAGCGGAGGTGGCGGCATGAGCGCCTTCGCACGGCTCGTACACGCGGAATGGACGAAATTCAGGACGGTGCGTGGCTGGTTGATCGGCATGGCCGCGGCCGCCGCCGCCATCGTCGGTCTCGGCCTGTTCCCAGGCATGGAGGGCACGTGCGGCTCCGGCTGCGGCCTGCCCGTCGGTCCAGGGGGCGAGGAGGTCACGGACGTGTTCACGTTCGTGCACCGGCCCCTCGCCGGCGACGGCACCATCACCGTCCGGGTCGCGTCGCTGACCGGCGAGCTGCCGCCCGACGGGCCGGGCAAGGAACCGCAGCCGGGGCTGGTGCCGTGGGCGAAGGCGGGCCTGATCGTCAGGAGCGGCACGAAGCAGGGCGCCACGTATGCGGCGGTCATGGTCACCGGCGCGCACGGCGTGCGGTTGCAGCACGACTATGTCCACGACCGTGCCGGGAAGCCGGGCGCCGTCACCGAGTCCGCGCCGCGTTGGCTGCGGCTGACCCGTGCCGGCGACGTCGTCACCGCCCTGGAGTCCGCCGACGGCACCTCGTGGACGGGCGTGGGCACCGTCCGACTCAAGGATCTGCCGGCAACCGCGGAGGTCGGGCTGTTCGTCACGTCGCCGATGTTCGTGGAAGGGATCGGCGCGGCCGGCGCGTCCAGCGCCCCAAGCCTCGCCACCGCCGGCTTCGACCACCTCACCACGACCGGCGGCTGGCAGTCCGCGACCTGGACGACCGAACGCATCGGCGGCACCGCCGACGAGCACCCGATCGGCAGCGGCCCGCCGCCCGGGCCGGCACCGGGCGACGCTTCCGGTGGAAGCAGAGCACCTGCCGGAGGGCAGGCGCCGGGCGCCGAGCAGACCGGCGACGGCTTCACGGTCAGCGGCTCCGGCGACATCGCCCCGGCCGTGGCCGGCGCCGCCGGGCTCGGCACGACGATCAGCCAGACGCTCGTCGGCACGTTCGCCGGTCTGGTCTTCGTCGTCGTGGTCGGCGCGATGACGATGACCGGCGAATACCGACGCGGCCTGATCCGCACGTCGCTCGCCGCCGCGCCCCGCCGCGGTGCCGCGCTCGCCGCGAAGGCGACCGTGCTCGGCGCCGTCACGTTCGTCGTCGGGGTCGCCGCGGCAGCGGTCGTCGTCACCATCGGGCCGGGGCTGCTCCGCGACAACGGCGTGTACGTCCATCCGGTCTCCACGGCCACCGAGCTGCGGGTCATCGCCGGCACCGGCGCCCTGCTCGCCGTCGCCGCGGTCCTCGCTCTCGCGTTCGGCGTCCTGCTGCGCCGCGGCACCACGGCGGTCACGCTGGCGTTTGTGGCGACGGTCCTGCCGTATCTGCTGTCGATGACCGTCCTGCCCGTCGCCGCGGGCGCGTGGCTGCTGCGCGTGACGCCGGCCGCCGCGTTCGCCATCCAGCAGAGCACGCCGCAGTACGCCCAGGTCGAGGGCCTGTACACGCCCGCCAACGGCTTCTTCCCGCTCACCCCGTGGTCTGGGCTGGCGGTCCTGCTCGCCTGGGCGACCGTGGGGCTGGCCTTTGCCGCGTACCGCTTCCGCAGGAGGGACGTATGAGCCGCGACCTGCTTCCGCCGGAACGCCGCGGGAACCACGACCTGCCACCGCCACCCGGCGAACACCGGGACCGCACCCCGCCACCGCTGGACGACCGGGCCGGCTCCTGGGAGGCGCGCCACCAGCGTGGCACGGACCCAGGGCGCCTGCCAGCGGCGCCACGACGCACGCCGACGACCGACCCGCAGCACGACCTGACGACCGGGCCGCGGGACGAGCCGCAGCGCGAGCCTCGACGCGAGCCGACAGCCCAGCCGCGACATGAGCTGACGGCCGAGCCACGACGGGAGCTGACGGCCGAACCGCGACATGAGACGACAGCCGGGCTGTGGCGCGGGCTGGCGGCAGAGTGGCGGCGGTACCTGCGGGCGGAGTGGACGAAGCTGCGGACCGCTACGGAGACCGTGTGGCTGGTGCTCGGGATCGTGGCGGCGACCGTCGGTGTCGGCATCGTCGTCGTGCTCAACATTCCGTGCACCACTGAGTTCTGCGGCGGCGACCCGACGAAGACGGGCCTCACCGGCGTCCAGCTCGGGCAGGCCGTCGTGGCGATCCTCGCCGTGCTCGCCGTCGGTGGGGAGTACAGCACCGGCATGATCCACGGCACCCTCGCCGCCATGCCGCGCCGCACCGGGGTCCTGGCGGCCAAGGCCGTCGTGGTCACCGCCGTCATCGCGCCCGCGGCGGCGGTGGCAGTAGCGGTCTCCGCCCTCACCGGCCGTCATTTCCTGCCGGCGGACGCGTCATGGCCGTCGGTCCTGCGGGCCACGGGTGGCTCGGTGCTGTACCTGATGCTCATCGGACTGCTCGCCCTCGGCGTGGCCACGGTGGTCCGCAACGCCGCCGCGGCGGTCGGGGTCGTGCTTGCCCTGCTGTTCCTGTTCCCGATCCTCGCCGCCGCCGCGCCCGACCCGACGTGGGAGCGGCACCTGCTGCAGGTCGGCCCGATGACCGCCGGCCTCGCCGTCCAGGCCACGACGGGCCTGGACAAGTTACCGATCGGGCCGTGGGCAGGCCTTGCCGTGACCGCGGCCTGGGCGGTGGGGGCGTTGCTCGCCGCGGTCATCGCCCTGGAGGCCCGCGACGCCTGACCATCTCAGCAGCACGCTGACGGCCCACCGCCTGATAGTGATGCGTCGGCCCGGGGTGGCGCACGATGGTCGCCCCGCGACATCCCAGCCGTCGGGCTGAGGCTGACGAGGGGGTCCGCTCCTGCCGGTCCAGCGCAGACCGACGACCCGCAGCAGGCAACCAGCGACACGACGGCCACCGCAGCCGTGATCGCGGCGGGGACCTGATGGCGGGCGTTCATCACGGGTGGTGCGGCGGTCCGATGGGGGTTGTGCGCGGCGCCTTCGGGCCACCCGCCGGTCCAAGCGCGAACACCACCGACTGCCCGAACCCGGCAGCGCACCCGCGGCACCGTTCGGGTTGATCGAAGGATGGAAACGGCCAGCCGCGCGACCGGGTTCGGCCTTCGATCGACCCGCTGGCGTGAGTGGGGTGCTTAGTGGGAGGGGCGGGTGGGTACCGGGGCGGGTGTGAATGTCGCTGTGGTTGCGCATGCTGGGAAGAGCATCGGTGGGGGGCTTGACGAGCTGCGGCGGGAGTTGGCCCGGGCGGGGGTCGAGGCGCCTGACTGGCGGGAGGTGCCGAAGAGCAGGAAGGCGCCGAAGCAGGTGCGCAAGGCAGTCGAGCAGGGTGCCGACCTGGTGTTCGTGTGGGGCGGCGACGGCATGGTGCAGCGGTGTGTCGACGCGCTGGCCGGGTCGGACGTGACGGTGGCGATCGTGCCTGCCGGGACCGCGAACCTGTTCGCCACGTCGCTGGACATTCCGCAGGACATCGGTGCGGCGGTGAGGATCGGGCTGGATGGGACGCGGCGGCGGTTCGACCTGGGGAAGGTCGGCGGGGAGCACTTCGCGGTGATGGCGGGTGCCGGGTTCGACGCGGCGATGATCGATGATGCCGATCGGGGGATGAAGAGCCGGGCGGGGAAGCTGGCGTACTTCGGCACCGCCGTCCGGCATGTCAAGGACGAGCCGGTCGAGGCGACCGTCGAGCTGGACGGCGCCGAGTGGTTCTCCGGGCCGGCGACCTGTGTGCTGCTGGGCAACATCGGCACCATCGCCGGTGGGATCGAGGCGTTCGACGACGCGAGTCCGTTCGACGGGCGGCTGGAGGTCGGGGTGTCCACCGCGCACGGCGCCCTGCAGTGGGCCCGGACGCTGGGGAGGATGGCGTTCGCGCGGACCGACGGCTCGCCGTTCGTGAAGGTGGCGAGTGCCCGCAAGGTCAAGGTGCGGTTCGCGGAGCCGGTGCTGCTGGAGCTCGACGGCGGCTCCCGGACCGAGGTCCGCAAGCTCAAGGCCCGCGCCGTGCCGGCGGCCATCAGCATCGCCGTCCCTTGACGCGGGTGTGATAGGACACCGGCATGCATCGCGGGCGATGGATCGCTGGGGTACTGGTCGTGCTGCTGGCCGGTGGGTGCGGAGCGCAGGACGAGGCGGCGCCGCCGGCGGAGAACGGGGATCAGCTGCGGCGGCAGGCGCGGGACGCGTTGGACCGGTACGACCAGGCGGTCGAGCGGGGCGGCGGCCAGGGGATCGTCGTCGTCGGGGCGCGGACCGGGCAGGTCGGCGAGTGGGAGGACGACAAGGCGCGGTTCAAGGTGTCGCTGCTCGTGGGCAAGGTCGCCGCTGTCGCGGCGCTGCCCGCCGCCCCGCAGGCCGACGGTGTGGTGGTGTGGGACGGAGGCGCCAGTCGTACAGTGGCGGTCATCGCCGCCGGAGCGGCCCTCGCGGAGCTGGTCAAGGACGGTGCCGGGGACTGCGCCGACTGCCCGGTGATCGAGGTGACCGGAGCGCGGCTCGGCACGGCACGGATCCAGACGGCGCAGGGCGCGGCGACGGCGCCGGCGTGGGAGTTCGCGCTGCGGGGGTCGGCGGTGCTGGTGACCAGGACCGCGTTCGCGGGCGTGACGGTGGTGCCGCCGCCGTGGAACGCCAGCCACCCGCCGGGCGGGCTGAGCATCCAGACGGTGCGGGTCGCCGGCACGACGCTGACGGCGGAGTTCATCGGGGCGGTCGACCCGGCGAGCGCCGGACCGTGCGGGGTCGACTACACGGCGGAGGCGGTCGAGTCGCCGAACGCGGTCGTCGTCATCGTCCACGAGCATCCGGCCTCCGGGAACGCCCGGTGCACCGCCCTGGGCGCGACCAGGACGGCGACCGTGCAGCTGGCGGCGGAGCTGGGTGGCCGGGCCGTGCTCGAAGTGCGACAAGGGACGCCGGTGCCGGTCACGGGCGGATAATCGACGGTGTGGCACTGGAGAAGCTGGGTTTCCTGACGATCGGGTTGTTCGACGAGGCGGATCCGCGCAAGGGTCACGAGTCGACGCTGGAGGTGATCGAGCTCGGGGAGCGCCTCGGGTTCGACAGTGCGTGGGTGCGGCACCGGCACCTGCAGTTCGGGATCTCGTCGCCGGTGGCGGTGCTCGCCGCGGCCACGCAGCGGACCAGCAGGATCGAGCTCGGCACCGCCGTCATCCCGCTCGGCTGGGAGAATCCGCTCCGGCTCGCCGAGGACCTGGCGACCGTGGACGTGCTGTCGGGCGGGCGGCTCAACCCGGGCGTGAGCGTCGGGCCGCCGATGCACTTCGAGCGGGTGAAGGGCGCGCTGTACCCGCACACCGCCGGCGCCGAGGACTTCGGCTACGACCGGGTGGGACGGCTGCTCGACCTCGTCCGCGGGGTTCCGGTCGCCGAGGCGGCCACGGAGGGCTTCGAGGTGTTCTCCGACCACGTGCAGCCGCACTCCCCCGGTCTCGGCAGCCGGATGTGGTACGGCGGAGGCAGCCTCGCCTCGGCGCGCTGGGCGGGCGAGCACGCCATGAACTTCCTGACCAGCAGCGTGGTGAAGGCCGAGGAGTCGGAGGACTTCGCCGGGATCCAGCGCTCGCACATCCGCGCGTTCCGCGCCGCGCACCCCGACGGCGACCGGGCCCGCGTCTCGCAGGGCCTGGTGGTCATCCCGACGGACTCCGCGACGCCTGATCAGCGGCGGCGTTACGAGGTGTACGCGGAGCAGCGCACCCCGCGCACGGCGACGCCACAGGGACCGGCCCGGCTGATGTTCGCCCCGGATCTGGTCGGACCGTCGGCGCAGATCGCGGAGCGGCTGCACGCGCACGCCGGCTACCAGGAGGTGCGGGAGGTGGCGTTCGCGCTGCCGTTCACGTTCGAGCACGAGGACTATCTGCAGATCCTCACCGACATCGCCACGAATCTCGGCCCCGCGCTCGGATGGCGGCGGCGGGATGTCGATCCGGGCGGGGCGAGTTCGTACAGCGGGTGAAGGCGAGTCCGCACACCTGGAGGTACGCATGCGCACACTGAACGTGATCGAGTTCCTGACCCTGGACGGGGTCATGCAGGGGTTGGCGTCGCCGGACGACGACCGCGACGGCGGGTTCGAGCACGGCGGGTGGGGCGCGCCGTACTTCGACGACGTCCAGGCGGCCGCCGCGCTGGAGGGCCTGGCGTCGACGACGGCGTACCTGTTCGGGCGCCGCACCTACGAGCACATGATCGCGTTCTGGCCCGGGCAGCCCGACTCGAACCCGATGGCGGCCCACCTGAACTCGACCGTGAAGTACGTCGCGACCGGCACGCTGCGGTCGCTGACGTGGAACAACGCGCACGTGCTCGACGGCCCGCTCGGCCCGTCGGTGCGCAAGCTCAAGTCCGAGGGAGAGGGCACGATCGCGGTGCTGGGCAGCGGCGCGCTCGTCCAGGACCTGATCGCCGAGGACCTGGTGGACGGTTACCGCCTGTTCCTGCACCCGCTGCTGCTCGGCACCGGCAAGCGCCTGTTCCGCGGCGCGGCCGTCCCGCGGCGGCTGTCCCTTGTGGACTGCACCCCCACCTCCACCGGCGTCGTCATGCTGTCGTACGACGTGATCTAGACGACGTGCTTGCGGGCGGTGTCGCGGGCGCGTGACACCGCCGGCATCCGGGAGCGCAGCAGCCACGAGTCGGTCTGGCAGCCGCGGCAGGTGCGCACGGCCCCGACCGGCACGCGGGTGTCGCCGCGGACGTACTCGAGCCGGTGCAGGTCGACGAGCGGGCGGCCGCACCTGCGGCAGTCGCCCTCACCGGC
Source organism: Dactylosporangium sp. CA-152071 (assembly GCF_050936335.1). Taxonomy (NCBI): domain Bacteria; kingdom Bacillati; phylum Actinomycetota; class Actinomycetes; order Micromonosporales; family Micromonosporaceae; genus Dactylosporangium; species Dactylosporangium sp. CA-152071. The sequence continues at coordinate 2,891,249 of NZ_JBNJMZ010000002.1, forward strand.
GCCGATCGTCGTGTACGCGACGTGCTGGGTGGTGTACCGCACGGTCGAGTACGACTTCTCGTCGCCGATCCGCAGGTCGGGGTCGCGCGGGGCGCCCGCATACGGGCCGGTTTCGGCGTACGAGACCGCCCCGGCCACCCCGCCGAGGACCCGGAACCGCCGGCGCAGCCACGCCATGAACGCCGACCGCCGCTCAACTGACTCCATGCGTGCCCCTGTCGCCCGATGGTGCCGGCAGCAGCGCGGCGAGCACGCCGGCGGCGACCGTCGCCACGTCGGTCGACGGGTCGACGGCGTGCAGCAGGGCGAGGCCGCCGCCGAGGGCGCCCCACGCGACCACGAACTGCGCCAGCGGCACCGCCGGCCGGATCCCCAGCCGGTGGCAGTGGCGGTCGAGGTCGGCGGCGACGGCCTCGTCGAGGCGGCGCTGGGTCTCGGCCTGGTGCGCGGATCGGCCCGCGACGGCGGCGAGGTGCTCGGCGGAGACCAGGGTCCAGCGGGCCGCCGCCGGGTCGCGGACGGACGCCGCCGGGTTGAGCACCTCCAGCAGCTCGTCGCGGCTGCCCGCGCGGTCGAGGGCGGCCCGCAGCCCGTCCAGCAGCGCGCCGGCCCGGGCGTCGACGATCGCCTGCCACAGGCCTTCCTTGCCGCCGAAGTGCTTGTAGACGGCGCCGCGCGTGAAGCCGGCCTCGGCGGCGATCTCCTCGACCGTCGCGCTCAGGTAGCCGCGCCGCAGGAAGACGGCCAGCCCGGCGTCCAGCAGCTGCTCATGCGTCCGTTGCTGCTGCTGTACGCGGGTCAGCCGCACCAACTCGCACCGCCCGAACTCAGAAACGCCGTGTATCCAGAAACGCTACGTCACCGAGTGCGGCGGTGACAAGAGGGCACCCAGGACGGTGTCGAGGTAGGCGCCCTGGCCACCGGCGTCGGCCGGGAGCAGCTCCGGCAGGCGGGCGGCGAGCTGCGACTGCCCGACGTACGCCGAATAGGCCAGCAGCGCCCGCCGGGCGGCCTCACCCGGGGCGAACCCGGCCTCGGTGAACAGCTGCTCGACGTACTCCAGCCGGCGCCGGGTCACCCGTTGCACCACCGGCGCGACCAGGGGGTGGTCGGCGACGGCGAGGACGTTGGTCTCCAGGCGGCTCGACCGGGCGTGCCCGAGCACCGTCGTGAACAGCAGCGACAGCTTCCGTGGCGGGTCCCCCGCCGCCTCCACCATGTCGATGATCGCGTCGGTGCAGGCGCGCTCCCACAGCTGCATGGTCGCCTCGATGAGCGCGTCGCGGTTGGTGAAGTGCCAGTAGAAGCTGCCCTTGGTGGCGCCCAGCCGCGCGGCGATGGGCTCGACCGCGACCGCGGGCAGCCCTCCGTCGGCGATCGCGGCCAGTGCCGCCGCCGTCCAGTCCTCCGCGCTGAGCCGCCGTTGTGCCATGCCCATACGGTAGCGTACGGTTCTTCCATACGGCACCGTACGGAACGAGGGACGGGCAGGTAGCCATGGAGAACGTTCAACGCCGCACGATCGACGCGCCGCCGGAGCTGATGGGCGCGCTGCTGGACCGGGTCGCCGGGCCCGACAACGCGTTGTGGCCGGTCAAGGCTTGGCCGCCGATGCGGTTCGACCGGCCGCTCGGCCCCGGCGCGTCCGGCGGGCACGGCATGATCCGGTACGACGTCGTCGAGCACGTCCCCGGCCGGCTGCTGCGGTGCCGGTTCGACCCGGCGATCGGCGTCGTCGGCGAGCACGAGCTGCGGATCGAGCCCGACGGCGACGGCACCGCGGTCGTGCACGTCATCAGGGGCCGGCTCACCGGCGCGATGCGGGTGCTGTGGCCCGTCGCCGTCCGGTGGCTGCACGAGGCGCTGATGCAGGACCTGCTCGACAACGCCGAGCGCGCCGGCACCGGCACGGTGCGCCGCCCGGCCCGCTGGTCACCGTGGGTGCGCCTGCTGCGCCGCGCCTTCAGGGGGCCGCGGCGGGTGCCGCTCCCCCGCGGCGCGCGGCTCGCGGCCGGGACGCTGGACCGGGTCGACCTGATGGACGCGTGGCAGGGCACCCGGCCGCCGGGCGCGAGCGCCGACCCGGCCGCCTGGCGGGCCGCGATGTTCGGCCGCCCGCCGCGCTGGGTCGGCGCGCTGATGCGGCTGCGCAACCACATCCCGGGCCTGGAGCCCCTCGACGCCAGGAAGGTGTTCGCGCCGCTGGACGCCCGCGCCGACGAGGTCCTGTTCGGCGCCGACACCCGCCACTTCGACCTGCGGATCTCGCTGTTCGTCGACGCGGAGTCGGTGGTCTGCTCGACCCTCGCCCGCCCCCGTACCCGCCGCGGCCGCGCCTACCTGGCCGTGGTCGGCCACGTCCACCCGTTCGTGGTCAGGACGATGCTCGGCCGCGCCCTCCGCGCCGCCCCACCGGCGATCGCCTGACCAAACACCGCCCCGTTGACCACCCTGACCAAGACCGCCCCAGCGACCGCCTGACCAGAGGCCGCCCCGGCGACAACCTGAAAGACCTAAGCGGTACCCATGATGGCCAGCAGCGAGCCGTCGGGGTCGGCGAAGAAGGCCATCCACTCCTCCACCCCGTTCTCGTGCCGGTGGATCATCGTGGGCGGCGCCTGGAAGATGACGCCACGGCCGGTCAGCGAGTCGTGGGCGGCGTGGATGTCCGGCACGCGGAAGTAGACGATCGACTGGGCGGCGGGGTCGAACGCGCCGGACTCGGGCCGGCTCAGGAACAGCCGGGTGCCGTCGCAGTCGAAGAACGCCAGGTCGCCGAACGTGTACAGGTGGGGCAGGCCGAGCACCCCGCCGTAGAAGTCGACCGCGCGGCCGATGTCGCTCACGTGCCGGGCGATCTGCCCGATCGGTCCGAGCCCGAACAACGCCATGGACCCGACCATAGACCTGTCACTCCCGGACGGACGAGAGGCGCCCCGGCGGCGTGCGCAGGGCGAGCGCCGCCGGCACCAGGCTCGCGACGAGGGTGATCGCCACGCACACGGCGGCGATCACCCCGATCGGCGTCCACGGCACCACGGTGCGCGGGTCCGCCACGAGACCGGCGAGCCCGGCCCGCAGCCCGGCCAGCATCCCCGCGGTGACGGCGCCGGCGAGCAGGACCCCCGTGGCGCCCACCAGCAGCGCCTCCACCGCGATCATCGCGAGGACCTGCCGCGGCGTGGCGCCGCCGAGACGCAGGACGGCGAGGTCCCGCACCCGGGCCCCGGTGGCCATGACGAGCGTGTTGGCGATCGCGATCGACGTGTACACCAGCGCCATGCCGAGCACGGCGACCAGCGCCAGGTGGTTGAGGCGGCGCTGCGCGGCGTTCAGCGACCGGAAGTACTCGGCGGCGGTGACGACCCGCGCACCGTCCAGGGTGGACCCGGTGAGGTGGACCGCGTCGGCGCCGGTCCGCGGGGCGTGCGCCGCCCGGAGCGCCCACGGCAGCAGGACCGTCTCGTCGAGGTCGAGCGACGGCTCCAGCACCGCCACGACCCGCAGCTGGACGGGTGAGGCGTCGTCCAGCCACAGCGTCGCCGTGCCGCCGGTCCGCCAGCCCGCGGCGCGGGCCAGCCCGGCGCCGGCCACGACGGTGTCGGTGCCCGCGAGGTCGGCGACCGAGCCGGAGCGCACCGGCAGCCGCAGCACGCCGTCGACGCCCGGTCCGGCGTACAGCGCGTCGAACTCCTCCGGATAGTCGTCGGTCGACACGTACACGACGGACTGCGCGGTGGGAACGCCCGCGACAGCGCCGGAAGCGACCGGAATGCCGGCGGACCCCGACGGCAGGGCGATGGAGCCGGCGGTCACGCGGGCGGCCGACGCGCGCTCCGAGGCGTCCCACAGCGTCGCGGTCGCCGCGAAGGTCGCCGCCGCGATGCCCACCGTGACGAGGATCGGCGCGACCGTCGACGCGGTCCGCCGGACCGCGGTGCGGGCGTTGTCGCGGGCCAGCGCCGCCGCGACGCCGGGCACCAGCAGCCCGGCCAGCCACGCCAGCCGCGGCGCGAAGACCGGTGCCAGCAGCGCGATCCCGGTGATGGCCAGCTGCGCGTCGAGCAGGACGAGGGCGATCGCCTCGCCGCCGAGGGACGGGACGACGGCCAGCAGCACGGCCGCGCCGCCGAGGAAGAGCACGCCGAAGACCCATCGGCCGGCGGTCATGACCCGCCGCTCCGCGGCCGCCTCGCGCAGGGCCTCGATCGGGCGGACCTTCCCGGCCCGCCGGGCGGCGACGGCGGCGCCGGCGAGCGCGACGAGCAGGCTCACCCCGAAGGCGGCGAGCAGCGGCCACAGGATGAACCGGGCGGTGAACCCGGGCGGCGCGAACCCGGACCGGGCCAGCCACGCCGCGAACGGCGGCGCGACCAGCAGACCGGCGAGGCAGCCGGCGAGGCCCGCGACGACGCCGACGATGAGGGACTCGCCGAGGACGAGCCGCCGCACCTGGCGCGGCGTGGCCCCGGCGGCGCGCAGCAGCGCGAGCTCCTGGCGACGCTGCACGACCGCGAACGCGAACGTGCCGGCGACCACGAACACGGACACGAAGAGGGCGACGCCGGCGGTGGTGCCGAGCAGCGACGCGGCGGCGGCGAGGAGGTCGCCGCCGGGGTCGGCCTCGGCACCGGCCCGGCGGTCGCCGGTGAGCACGGCCGGGCCCGGCCCGACGACCTCGCGGACCTGCGCCACGGTGACCCCGTCGACGGCGATCGCGTCGACCCGCCCCTCGGCGAGCGCCGCCGCGGCCGGGTCGGTGAGGTAGACGGCGGGCGGGCCGGTGACGATCCCGGCGACCAGCAGCGCCCGCGGCCCCAGCGGCGTCGACACCTCGACCCGGTCGCCCGGGCGGGCGCCCACGGCCTCGGGGAGCGCGACCTCGTCGTCGGCGTGCGGCGGATGGCCGTCGCGCATGGTGTACGGGTGCAGCCCCGCGCTCGACCACGGGTGCGCCTCGAGCGCGACGCCGGCCACGTCGACCGGGACGGCACGGTCCACGACGACGGTGGCGCCGGGCAGCGCGGCGAGCCGCTCGGCGGTGCCGGCCGGCAGTTGCTGCGGGCGGCGGGTCCGGGTGCTGGAGGTGTAGTGCTCCCCGTCGCCCTCGTCGACGGTGACGCTGACGGTCTGGCTGCCGGTGACGACGACGGCCGGCCGCGCGTACCACACCGGCGGACGGCCGTCGGAGACGGTCGAGGCGATCGTCAGGCCCGTCGTGGCGAGCAGGCACGCGCCCAGCGACAGCGCCACGAACACCCCGGCGAACGACGCCCACCGCGCCCGCAGCGTCTGCGTGGCGACACTCAGCACGGCACCGCCTCCAGGGACGTCATGCGCGCGGCGACGGCCTGCGCGGTCGGCCGGTCCAGGGTGCCCGCGACGCGCCCGTCGGCGAGGAACACGACCCGGTCGGCGTAGGACGCCGCGAGTGGGTCGTGGGTGACCATGACGACGGTCTGCCGGGCGCCGCCGTCCGCCGTGGACACCATGGCGCGCAGCAGCCGCAGCACGTCGCGCCCGGTCGCGGAGTCCAGCGCGCCGGTCGGCTCGTCGGCGAACAGGACCGCGGGCCGGGTGACGAGCGCCCGGGCGATCGCGACCCGCTGCTGCTGCCCGCCGGACAGCTCCGCCGGCCGGTGCCTTCCCCGGCCGCCGAGCCCGACGGCGTCGAGGACGGCGCGGACCTCGGCGCGCGCCGGCCGGCGGCCCGCGAGGCGCAGCGGCAGCGCCACGTTCTGCTCCGCGGTCAGCGACGGCAGCAGGTTGAACGCCTGGAACACGAAGCCGATCGTGTCGCGCCGCAGCAGCGTCAGCCCGGTCTCCGACAGCGTCGACAGGTCGGTCCCGGCGACGGTGACGGTGCCGCCGGTCGGCCGGTCCAGCCCGGCGGCGCACTGCAGCAGCGTGCTCTTGCCGGACCCTGACGGGCCCATCACCGCGGTGAACGTCCCGGCCGCGAACCCGAGCGTGACCTCGTGCAGGGCGGTGACCGCCCGGTCCCCGGCGCCGAACCGCCGGTGCACCCTGTCGAGCGTGACGACATCCGTCTCCATGCCGTCGATTCCACCGTGGACGACCCGGCCGGCACACGCCCGTACACCAGCCGAACACCGGTATGGCAGGCACTACTACAAACCGTATGGCAGGCCCGACACCATGATCCGCTACGATCGGCGCCGTCGAGGCGGAGGTATGGCATGACCACGGTTGCCGAGCACATCAACGTGGCGTTCGCCGGGGACGGCGCCGGGGAAGCCGACCTGTCGTGGGGGCAGCAGGACATCTGGCAGGCGATGGTGCGCCAGCGCTCGTGGCTGCCGAACGGCGCCTGGGGCCCGCTGCCCGAGGGCACCACCGTCGACGACGTCGCCGAGCAGCTGCGGTACATGATGAGCCGCTTCCCCACGGCGCGCACGAAGCTGCGGTTCGACGCGGAGGGTCGCCCGAGCCAGGTCGTGGCCGGGTCCGGCGAGATCACGCTCGAGATCGTCGACGCGGGCGACGACGACCCGGCGGCCGTCGCGGAGGCGGAGCGGCTGCGGCTGCAGGACGCCGAGTACGACTTCGCCACGGACTGGCCGGTCAGGATGACCGCGGTGCGGTCCGGCGGGCGGCTGACCCATCTCGTCGTCGTCATGTGCCACCTGGTCGCCGACGGCTTCGGCACCGGGGTGATGCTGGAGGACCTCGCCACCAGGGTCGAGACGCCGATCCCGGAGCTGCAGCCGCTGGAGCAGGCCCGGTGGCAGGCGTCGCCGTCCGGCCAGCGGCAGAGCACCCTCGCGCTGCGGCACTGGGACGGCATCCTGCGCGGCATGGCACCGCGCCGCTTCCCGGACCCGGCCGGGAAGCCCGAGCCGCGGCACTGGCGGGGCGAGCTCACGTCGTGGGCCCTCGCGCCCGCGCTGCGGGTGGTGACCGAGCGGACCGGTGTGCCGCCGGCGCCGGCGCTGCTCGGGGTGTTCGCCGTCGCGCTCGCCCGGGTCACCGGGGTCAACCCGGTGGTGCTGCGCCCGATGGTCAACAACCGGTTCCGCCCCGGGCTGGACCGGGTGGTGTGCATGCTCGCCCAGTACGGCATCTGCCAGCTCGACGTGGCGGGCGCGTCGTTCGCGGAGGTCCTCGACCGGGCCAAGCGCGGCGCCATGACCACGTACAAGCACGCGTACTACCACCCGGTGGAGCTCGACGACCTGGTCCGCCGGGTGGTCGAGGAGCGGGGCGGCGACCTGGAGCTGCCGGCCTACTTCAACGACCGGCGCGCCGCGGGTGAGGGGGCCACCGAGTTCCAGGGCCGCAAGGACGCGGCGTTCGAGTGGACGACCCGGCAGGACGTGCCGTTCGAGCCGCTGATCGTGCACATCGACGACCTGCCCGACGACGCGGTGCGGGCGATCATCTTCATGGACACGCACGTGATCTCCCCGGCGGACGGCGAGGCGCTGCTGCGCGGCATGGAGGCCGTCGCGGTCGAGGCCGCCCTGGACCCCGAGGCGCCGACAGGAGTGTGACGGCGCTGCGGCGATCCCGCCCCTGGTAAGGCCTTTCGAGGTTTACGATCTGGTTTGTCCGGATTGCGGACTTTGAGTTCGGGGGTATTGCATGGTCTCTGTGACGCGGGTTCTGGCGGTGGCGGCAACGGCCGCGGTACTGGGCGTCGGGGTGCCTGCCGCGGCCGGCGCCAGCTCCGGCCACTACCCGGTGGCGACGTGGTCGATGAACGAGGGCCCGGGCGCCCGCACGATGATCGACAGCAGCGGCAACGGACTGCACGGCCAGATCGGCAACGAGGTCATCACCGACGTCGACGTCCGCGGCGCGACCGGCTACCGGTTCACCCGCCTGCAGCCCGACCGGCCGCCCACGCACCCGCGGCACCTGGTGACCGTGCCGGACAGCTCCGCCCTCGACCCCAGCAGCCGCGACTACGCCGTCACGCTCAGGCTGCGCACGACCTACCAGTTCGGCAACATCATCCAGAAGGGCCAGGCCACCACGTCGGGCGGCAACTTCAAGTTCCAGATCCCGAACGGCATCGTGCAGTGCCTGTTCCGCGGCTCCAACGGCACGATCATCGTGCAGGCGTCCCGGCGGATCAACGACGGCTGGTGGCACGTCGTGCGCTGCGAGCGGACCCGCTCCGGCGTCAGCCTGGAGATCGACGGCCGGACCGTGGCCCGCCGCGGCGGCTGGACCGGCTCGATCTCCAACGCCTGGCCGCTGTCCATCGGCGGCAAGACCGACTGCGACCAGCGCGACGTCGGCTGCGACTACTACGCCGGCGACCTCGACTGGGTCGAGATCGAGGCCCGCTGACAGGCTGACCGGGGCGCCGACAGGCCGTTCAGTGCAGGATGCTCGTCGGCGGCGTGCCGGCGAGCACTCTCGCACCCACCAGCGGGGCGTCCTCCGTCGCCGCCTGATGTACGCGCACCGCCTGATACGTGAGCCGGTCCGCGAGCGCCTGCCGCAATGGCGGCCACAGCTCGGCCCGGCGCGCCGCGATCGCCCCGCCGACCGCGACCGCCTCCAGTCCCGCGGTGAGCGCGAAGTTGGCGATGCCTGCGGCCAGGCGCTGCGCGTACACCTGCCAGAAGCGCGGATCGTCGACGTCCTCCAACCCGCGGCCCAGCCGCCGGCGCAGCTGCGCACCGCCGAGCAGCGTCTCCAGGCAGCCGGTCTGCCCGCAGCCGCAGCGCCGGTCGTTGCCCTCGACGAGCTGGTGGCCGGCCTCGGTGGTCAGCGCCACGAAGTGCTCCCCCCGCCCGAGCCGCACGGCCGCGCCGACGCCGGTCGACAGGGTGAGGTAGCCGCACCGGTCCTCCCCGCGCAGCGTGCCGAGCGCGTGCTCGCCGAGCAGGCCGCAGGTCGCGTCGTGGGCGACCCGCACCGGGCAGCCGAGCGCCGCCGCCAGGTCGCGGCCCAGGGGCCGGCCCTCATACGCCCGCAGGTGCAGCGAGACCCGCACGTCGCCGTCCTGGGTGACCCGCCCGCCGAACGACACGCCGACCGCCTCGGGCCGGCCCTGGACCGCGTCCCGCAGCAGGGCGAGCTGCCGGTCGTAGTCCGGCTCGGTCGGAAAGCGCACGACCGTCCCGTCCGCGGCGGCCACTCTGGTACGGGTGCCGCCGACATCGATCGCCACGACCCTCATCGCCCGCGTCACCGCGGCGGCGCCGGCTGGTCCCACGGCGGCGCCGCTTGATCCGGCAGCGGCGCCGGCTGGTCCCACGGTCCGGTCTCCGGGGCCGGCTGGCTCCACGGCGTGGCGGGCGGCGCCGTGGCCAGGAGCGCGGCGATGACCAGCGCCAGGCCGAGCACCTGCAGGACCACGAAGAGCAGGTTGATCCCGGCGATGGCGACCCGCATCTCCATCAAGCGCCCGCCGCGCAGGATCTCCGGCAGCAGCAGCTGGTAGAGCAGGTTCGTCACGGCCCCCGCGAGCAGCACCGCCAGCCCCGCCGACCCCAGCGCCCGGACCCGCGGCAGCAGCCGCCCCCGCCGGTTCCACAGCAGCACCACGCCGACGGTCAGCGTGACGACCGCCGGGAGCGAGAACAGCAGTTGCGGCAGGAGGTACTCCAGCTCGAACATGGGCCCGACCGTAGCAGCGCACCCTCACCGCGCGGGGTACGACAATGGAACGATGATCGACGCGCTGCGGCACCCGACGGAGGACGACCACGCCCGCGTCATGGCGGTCATGGACGAATGGTGGGGCGGCCTGGGCGGCGAGTCCGGCAGCGTGTACCGGGCGACGCTGCTGCCCCGCCTGTACTTCCAGCACTTCACCGACACCAGCTACGTGCTCGACCTGTCCGGCGGCCGGCTCGGCGCGTTCCTCGTCGGGTTCGTGTCGCAGTCCGACCCCGGGGTCGGCTACATCCACTTCGTCGGTGTCTCGCCGGCGCTGCGGCGCACCGGGGTCGGCGGCAGGCTGTACCGCCGCTTCTTCACCGACGTCGCGGCGCGCGGCGTCCGGAGGGTCCACTCGATCACCGGCGTCGCGAACCGCCAGTCCCTCGCCTTCCACACCCGGCTCGGCTTCACCCTCGTGCCGGGCGACACCTCGCTCGACGGCCTGCCCGTGCACACCAACTACGACGGGCCGGGCCGCGACGCCCTCAAGTTCGTGAAGCACCTCCCATGACGACGCGGGTGGTGTTCTTCGACCCCGAGCATGGCATCGGGCTGCGGATCGCGGCCGGCAGCGGGCGCAGCTGGCAGGACCAGCCCGACGGGGACCCGCGGCACGCCCACTGCTCGCTCGACATCCCCCGTGACACGCTGCTGCCGTACATGGGCGAGGACCGACCCTGCTCGGACACCCTGTTCGTGCCGTGGTCCGACCTGGCTGCCTTCGCCGACGACCTGGCGGCGCTGCGACCCGGCGGCACCGCCCGCCTCGGCGACGCCGGCACCGCCCTGACGATCCGGATGCGCCGCGACGGCCACCTTCGCGCCGAGGCCGTGTTCAGCGTCGGCCACCACGTCGCCACCACCGTCCGCTGCCGCACCCTGTGGGACTGGCACCACGGCACCCCCGGCGACCTGCCCGCCCTGGCGGACCGCATCCGCGCCGTGGACCGCGTCCGCGCCGCGGGCCGTTAGGATCGATCGATGTCGGTGCTGCTGGTGGGGGCGAATCCGGGGCTGACCGTGGAGCGCGACGGCGGGACGGTCGCGTTCGTGTCGGTGTGGCGGGTCGACTGGTCGGCGCACGGCGCCGGGCGGGCGATCGTGCTGTGGCACGAGGGCCGCACCACGCTCGTCACGGACCGGCCGGTGCTGGGCCGGTGGCTGGCGGACACGTTCAACCGACACTTCCCCGAGGTCGGTGGGCTGCCGTGGCCCGAGCCGGCGCTCATCGAGGCGCCGGTCGCCGTGGAGCTCGACCTCGCCGCCGGCTGCACGGCCACCGGCGGCGGGATCACGGTCGAGCTGAGCGGGCCGTCCGGGCACCGCCTGATCACCGTCGACGACTTTCAGGGCACCGGGCGGAACCTGTCCACGGTGTTCGCCCGGTGCGGGCACGGCGCCCTCACGGCCGGGGGGACGCCGGTGCCGGGGACGGCATCGGGGTTTCTCGCCGACGCCGAAGTGTGGACCTCGGCAGGGTGAGCACGGCCGCGGCCAGCAGCAGGTGCACCGCGCAGAAGACGATCGCGACCGCCGGGGTGGCCGTGCCGCCGACGAACACCGTGATGTGCGACGCCCAGTCCAGCCGCGCCGGGCGCCCTTCCGGCCAGTCGTTGAGGTAGTAGAACGACAGGTCGTTGAGGCCCGACACGACCACCAGCGCCGACGCGAACCCGAGCCGCAGCACCCGCTCCGTGCTCGCGCCGCCGAGCCGGTAGCCGAACAGGATCGCCAGGACGGTGAACGCGTTGACGAAGATCGCCATCTGGTAGAACGGCGCGAAGTCGCCGCCGTCGGCGAGCGCGACGACCCGCAGCACGTACAGGGTGTCCAGGACGCCCATGTACCCGAGGACGACGGCGGCCAGCAGGATCAGGCCCGGCGCGGCCCGCTGCGGGAAGCCGCCGATCGCGACGACCGCGAACAGCACCGGGCTGATCCGCAGCAGGAACTCCGCCGGGTTGTCGATCGTGCGGTCCGGCGGCAGGACACCCATGATGAGCACGGTCATCGCCGCGCCGGCGACCCCGGCCGCCAGCCACCACCAGCGACGGATCACTTCTGCGTCCAGAACGGCCCGAGCGCCAGCGCGTCCATGTCGGTCTTGAGGTAGCAGCGGACCGCGTCCTGCGGCGTGCACACGATCGGCTCCTCGTTGTCGTTGAACGAGGTGTTCACCACCATCGGCACGCCGGTCAGCGCGTAGAACTCGCTGATCAGCTCGTGGTAGACCGGGTTGTCGACGGGCGAGACGGTCTGCACGCGGGCGGTGCCGTCCTCGTGCGTAATCGCCGGGACGACGGCCCGCTGGTGCTCCAGGACGTCGAAGACGAGCAGCATGACCGGGCTCGGGTAGCCGCTGGCGAAGTACTCCCCCGCGTGCTCGACCAGGCACGACGGCGCGAACGGGCGGAACGGCTCGCGGTGCTTGACCTTCTCGTTGAGCCGGTCCTTCGTGTCGGCGCCGCGCGGGTCGGCGAGGATCGAGCGGTTGCCGAGCGCCCGCGGGCCGACCTCGCCGCGACCCTGGAACCAGCCGATGATCTTCCCGTCCGCGATCGCGGCGGCGGCGGTCTTCGTGATCGGGTCCCGGCGCTCGTACGGCAGGCCGGCCTCCGCGAGCGCCTTCTCCATGTCCGCCTCGGCGTAGGTGGGCCCGAGGAAGATGTACTCGCCCCGCGGGCGGGGCAGGCCCAGCCCGGCGGAGACGACGGTCGCGGCGCCGAGCGCGGAGCCGTCGTCGGCGGCGGCCGGCTGGGCGAAGAACTCCTCGAACCCGGTCTGCAGCAGGATCTTGCCGTTCATGACGCTGTTGAGCGCGACCCCGCCGGCGGTCAGCAGCCGCGGGTTGCCGGTCTTCTCGTGCACCCACTTCGCGACGTGCAGGCCCGCCTCCTCCAGGGTGTTCTGCAGCGCGTACGCGACGTCGGCGTAGTGCTGCGGCACGGCGTCGCGGGTCTTCGGCCGGGGCGGGCCGAACGTGGCCCGGAACTTGTCCGACACCTGGTGCTTGCCGGTCGCGTGGTGGCGGAACCAGCTGAGGTTCAGCGCGTAGCGGCCGTCGCTGTCGAGGCGGACCAGGTCGCGGAACTGCTCCACGAACGTCGGCCGCCCGTACGCGGCGAGGCCCATGACCTTGCCCTCGTCGCGGGTCGGGTGGAAGCCGAGCCAGCCGGTCACGTCGGCGTACATGGCGCCGAGCGAGTGCGGGAACTTCACCCGCCGCAGGTCGTGGATCCTGTCGCCCTCGCCGACGGCGAGCAGCGTGCTGGTGCCGTCGCTGCCGATGCCGTCCCAGGCGATGATCGCGGCGTCGTCCCACGGCGAGATGTGCAGGGCGCTGCCCGCGTGCGCGTGGTGGTGGTCGACCAGGTGCACCTTGAGCTTCGTCGGCCCGTCGTAGCCGGTCGCCGCCCGCAGCAACGCCTCCAGCTGCGACGCGCGGCGCCACAGCACGAGCAGGGTGCCGCCCATGTGGTGGTCGTCGGCGTTGGTGGACGTCTCCCGCCGGGTGGTCGTCTCATGGAAGCCGCGGGCCTTGCCGTAGTCGCCGGCGTCGTTGCGCAGCACGGCCAGGGTGGCCGGGAAGTAACGCAGGAAGTGCTTGCCGGCGTGCCACAGCAGCCGCCGGCCCTGAAAGAAGTACGCGACGTGGTCGACGTCGCCGAGGGTGATGCCCGCGCTGCGCAGGCACCACTGGATCGCCCCGACGGGGAAGCCCCCGTCGTGCTTGATCCTGCTGAACCGCTCCTCCTCACAGAACGCGACGATCCGCCCGTCGTGCAGGAGTGCCGCAGCCGAGTCGTGGTGTTGACTCAAGCCGAGTACATACATTGATCCTCATCTCATCGACCGAAGATCGTCCAGTCCCCCCGCCAACCTGCAAAAGTATTGACGTAAGTGGTTGCCGAAGGGAAGCCTTCCGGTCGGATTGTTGACCGCCTGCAGATCTTGGCGGAACATCATCAGCATCGAAGAACTGGTATTGGATCTTCTCGATCCGACCGGCTCCGCCGCGCCGCCGTGGTGGGGCCCCGCGGTCCGCGACGCCGAGCTGCACTCGGTGCTGGACTGGCCGGTCATGCGGACGCTGGCGTCGACCCGGCGCGGCCCGGTCCTCGTCGGCGCACTCCGCGACGGCGACAAGGTCGCGGGGCTCGTCACGCTGCGCCTGCGCAGGCTCCCGGCCCTCGGCCTCGCCGTCGCCGACGTCGAGAGCATGATCATCGGGGCGTTCTCCGGCATCGCCCTGGCCAGCGGCCTGCCCGGCACGCTGCACCCCAGCGGCGGCCCGGCGCCGTCCCTCTTCGCGGCCGCGGTCAGAACCCTCGAGGCGTCGCTGCGGCAGCGCTACGGCACGCGCCTCCAGGCCGTCATGTACCGCCACATCTACCGCCGCGAGCTGCCCCACCTCCTGCACGGCGTCTCGGTCGTGCGAGCCGGCGCCCCGGCCCTGCTGCTGCGCAACACGTTCCCCGACTACGACTCGTACCTGCGAACCCTGCGCAAGTCGCGGCGCGTCGACCAGCAGCGGCTGGTCCGCAACATCGACGCCGACCCGTCGCTCACGGTCGCCTTCGGCCCGGCCGCCGACGCGGGCCTCGACGCCACCACCCTGCACCGCCTCTGCGCCGACACCGCCCGCCGCAACCACACCCACCGCTGGCCGCCGATGCGGGTCTGGCCACGGTCCCTGTTCGAGACCGTCCTGCAGCAGCCGGACGTCCTCGCCCTGCGCTACACCGGCCCGGACGGCCTGGTCGCGGCGACCCTCACCTTCGACCACCCCGTAGCGCCGATCCTGGGCCCGTGGGGCGCCCTCCCACTCGGCGGCCCCCGGCGCAGCGGCCTCTGGTTCGACCACCTGGCCCGCCTCATCCGCTGGGGCATCGAGCAGCAACGCCCCCTCATCGTCGGCGGCAAGGGCGCCCAGGGCCCGAAGGAGGCCCTCGGCTTCACCCCAGAACCACAGTGGACAGTCCTCCGCCGCCTGACCCCCTGACCCCACAAGCCCTCGCGGCACCCACACCCTCCGCCACCCAGACGCTCCCCGATATCCGGCCCGGCACAAAGACGGCGTTGGTGGCGGGGCGCCGCCGAGGGGCCAGCACAGCAGCAGGCAGCGCCGGTCCGGCGCGGTTACTCCAGGCCCACCTGGAAGCCGCGGCGGCGGAGGCCCGCTGCGGCGGCGTTGGCGTTGCGGCGCAGGCGCTCCACCTCGGTCGCGAGCCGGGCCGCGCCCTCGTCGGTGAGCCGGTAGTAGCGGCGGAGCCGGCCGTCGACGGCCTCCTCGCGCTCCACAGCGACCAACCCCTGCTCCGCCAGCCGGTCCAGCGCGCCATACAGCGTGCCGGCGCCGAGGACCACCGCGCCGCCGGAGAGGGCCGTCACCTGCTGCAGGATCCCGTAGCCGTGCAGCGGCTCGCCGGTGAGCGCGGTCAGCACCAGAAACGTCGGCTCCTGTAAAGGCGGCATGACCAGCAAATTACAACCGTCGTGATATTACGTCAATCGTAACATGCTGAAATCGGGCAGCGGCTCATGGCAGCATTCGGTGGTCGATGATGGCGGTGCACTGGCGACAGCACGGGACGAGGAGACCGGATGGGCGCACTGCGACGGCTGCGGGCCATGTCCGGGCCGATGCGCGCCTCGTGTCTGGTGCTGGCTGCCTGCACGACCTGGTTCCTGGTCAACCTGGTGACGCCGGTGGGGCCGCCGGTCCTGCTGTGGCTGCCCACCCCGGCCGGCGCACTGCTGCTCACGGCCGCGTTCCGGCGCACGGCGAGGACGATGACGCTGCCCGCGCCGACCCGCAGGTTCTGGGGGCACCTGAGCATCGCCGCGCTGTGCGTCGGGGTCGCGCACACCGCCCAGGCGATCGACGTGCTCACCCACCCGGACGTCGGCGGCGCGTACAACGGGCCCGTCCTGCTGGCCTTCGACAGCGCCGCTGTGCTGCTCATCCTGTACGCGCTGTACCGTCTCCCACTGTCCCGGCGCAGCGCCGGCGAGCGGCTGCGGGTGGCGCTGGACGGCGGCACGGTCGTCGCCGGCGCCGCCGTGTTCATCTGGCACTTCCAGGCCAGGGTCGCGCTGCGCACCGACAACCGCAACGAGGTCCTCGGCGCGCTGATCCTCGCCGTGCTCGCCCTGGTCGTGGTGCTCGCGGTGGCGAAGGTGATGCTGTCGGGCTACGAGTTCATCGACAAGTCGGCGCTGCAGTGGCTCGCCTTCTCGATCTTCTACGGCGCCACCAGCTCGATGCTGCAGCCGCTGCTCGCCTCGGGCCACCCGCATTTGATGTCGACGCAGTTCGGCATCCCGGTGGTGTGCTGCCTGGCGTCGTGGGCCGCGGAGCGGGAGCGCGGCGCGCCCCGTAAAGCGGCGGTGGCGGTGACGGCGAAGCGGCGCCCGTTCAGCCTGGTGCCCTACGCGGCCGTCGCCGCCGTCTACGTCCTGCTCGTCCTCGAGACCTGGTTCGGCGACCACGGCGACGAGAAGATGCTGGTGCTCGGCGCGGTCACCCTCACGGCGCTGGTCATGGTGCGGCAGGTGGCCGCGTTCGTCGACAACGGCCGGCTCCTCGCCCGGCTCGACCACACCGCCACCCACGACGCGCTCACCCAGCTGCCCAACCGGGCGCTCTTCGGCCAGCGCCTCCAGCAGGCGCTGCGGGAGTCCGGCCCGGTCAGCGTCGCGCTCATCGACCTCGACGACTTCAAGGAGGTCAACGACACGCTCGGGCACGAGGTCGGCGACCTGCTGCTGGTCGAGGTGGCCCGGCGCCTCGCGGGTCGCGCCGGCGCCGCGGACACGGTCGCCCGGCTCGGCGGCGACGAGTTCGTCGTGGTGCTGCCCGGCGCCGACCCGGCCGCTGCCAGCCTCGCCGTGGAGCGGCTCGCCGACGCGCTGCGGGCGCCCGCCGTCGTCAACGGCCACGAGCTGCCGATCTCCGCCAGCATCGGCATCGCCGACGGCCGCGACGGCGACGACCCGAGCCTGCTGCTGCGCCGTGCCGACATCGCCATGTACGCGGCGAAGCGGCTCACCGGCACCGCCTACCTGCACTACGAATGCGCGATGTCGGAGCTCGGCGGCGAGAAAGGCGTGGCCGGTGCCGGAGACGACCATCCGTCCCAGCTGCGTCAAGCCATCGACAGCGGGCGCTGCTTCCTGATGTACCAGCCGATCGTGTCCCTCGACGACGGCCGGCTCGTCGGCGCCGAGGCCCTGGTCCGCTGGGACCACCCGGTCCACGGCGTCCTGCCGCCCGACGCGTTCATCCCCCTCGCCGAACGCACCGGCCTGATCGTGCCGCTCGGCCGGTTCGTGTTCGCCGACGCGTGCCGGCAGTTCGCGGCGTGGGACGCCCGGCACGGCGCCGCCGCCCCGGCGGTGCTCAACATCAACGTGTCCCCGCGCGAGCTGCGCGAGGCAGACTACGCCGGGTTCGTCGCCGAGACCCTGACGCTGCACGCCGTCGACCCGGCCCGCATCGTCCTGGAGATCACCGAGTCGATGGCCCTGACCCTCGGGCCGGCGACCGCGACCCTCGAGCGGCTCCGCGCGCTGGGCCTGCGGATCTCGCTCGACGACTTCGGCACCGGCAGCTCCACCCTCCGGCTGCTGCACGACTGCCCGGTCGACGAGGTCAAGCTCGACCGCTCCTTCACCCAGGCGCCCGCGTCGCCGTCGGGAGAGGGTCGTCCACCGGTCGCCGCCGCCGTCATCCAGCTCGCCCAGGCGCTGCGGCTGCACGCCGTCGCGGAGGGTGTCGAGACGCCGGAGCAGGCCGAGCAGCTGCGGTCGCTGGGGTACCGCTCGGCCCAGGGCTACCACTTCGCCCGCCCCGTGCCCGCCGCGCAGCTCACCGAGTGGATGACGGATCGCGCACCGCGCCCGACGACCTCACCCGGGTCGGCCGCGACGGCGCCGACGCGCTCCGACGCGGCACCGACCCGCGTCGCTACTTGAGCGTGATCTTCTGCTGGGCGCTGCCCGTCAGCTTCAGCGTGGCCGGTTTGCCGGCGCGGGTCAGCGCGCCCTTGGGCTCGAACCGGAACGTCAGCGTCTGCACCGAGCCCTCCGCGACCTCCATCCGCACCTCGTCGCGGATCGTGTAGCCGTTGGTCGGCACCGTCTCGCCCACGACGTCGGCCTGGGACGCCTCGACGGTCACCGCCTTGCCGTTGGCCGTCAGCTGCAGGCTCTGCCGCATGTCGATGGTGCCGTCCAGCACGCCGATCGAGGTGAGCTTCGCCTCCACCCAAACCCGCAGCCACGTGTGCCCGGCCGGCGCCCACGTGCCCTGCTGGCGGTGGTCGTACGGCTCCAGCGCCGCCGACACCTCGATCTCCACATAGGTCTGGTGCGGCTCGCCGCTGATCTGCCCGACGAGCTTGTAGGACGTCTCGCCGTAGGGCCGCGGCTTCAGATAGGCGGCGACGGCGCCCGGCCCGACGGCGCCCGTGCGCAGGTCGATGCTCTGGTCCTTGTCGGCGTCGGACACGACGAGCGTCACCGGCACCCCGGCGGGCACGAGCGCGACGAGCACACTGTTCGGCGACACGATCCCCTCGACCGGGCGGGCCTTGTCGCCGACCCGCAGCCGCGCCTTCACCACCGCGGACGGCTGCGTCTCCAGGCCCGGCACCGCCGCCAACCGCGCGAACACGAACTCCTTGCCCTGCCCGGCGGCGATCGGTCCGCTCGCGTCACGCGGCACGCCGGTCGCCGACTGCATCTTGCCGAACTGCGTGACGACCGCCGGCTCCAGGTGATCGGCGGTGCCGACCTCGGTGAGCCGCACCGCGTAGTCGGGCCCGCCGATCGCGGCGCCGGCCGGCAGCTGCTTCGCCGACGGCACCGCCAGCCCGCCGCCCGCGACGACGGCCAGCTCCTCGGCGACCGACGCCTGCGACGACGAAGCCGCCGCGGGGACCTTCACCGGCTCCCCGCCGCACCCCGCCAGCAGCGCGCACGCCATCACGACAACCCCGACCCGTCTGCGCATCGGCACACCCTATAGGTGGATGCGACGATGGCATCGTGGACGTCAAGGGCCTGCAAGCCGGCTCACACAACACACAGATCAACCATTACGCGGCCGCCCCGCCGCCGCTCGCCTGGCCGCTGCTCGTGGGCCGCGCCCGCTGCGCGCCGACGCCTTCCAGTCCAGAGGTGCCCTTGTCACCGTCGCGTCGCCGGTACTGGTGGGCGACGGCGGCACGGGGAAGACCCAGCTCGCCGCCGCGCTGTTCGAGCAGGCCCGCGCCGACGGCACCGACCTCGCGGTCTGGGTCACGGCATCCTCGCGCACCGCGACGCTGACCGGCTACGCGGACGCCGCCGGCGCCCTCCGCCTCGCCACCGGCGACGTGGAGCGCGCCGCCGCCGCGTTCCTGACCTGGCTCGCGAACACCGACAGGACCTGGATCGTGGTCCTGGACGACGTCGCCGACCCCGCCGACCTGCGCGGCCTGTGGCCCTCCGGCCCGACCGGCCGCCTCGTGCTGACCACCCGCCGCCGCGACGCGGCCCTGCGCTCCCGCAGCACCGTGATCGACGTCGACGTCTTCACCCCGGCGGAGTCGGCCGCCTACCTGACGGCCAAGCTGGACCGGGACGACCCCGACGCCGCGGCCCTGGCGGCGGACCTCGGCCACCTGCCCCTCGCCTTGGCGCAGGCCGCCGCGCTGATCGTCGACGACGCCCTGACCTGCGCCGAGTACCGCTCCCTGTTCGCCGACCGGACCAGCCGCCTGGCGGACCTGTTCCCGAACGCGACGGGCGACGACTACGACCACGAACTCGCGGCCACCTGGTCCCTGGCCGCCGACCGCGCCGACGCCCTCGCCCCGGTGGGCCTGGCCCGCCCGATGCTGCTCCTGGCGGCCACCCTGGACCCCAACGGCATCCCGGAGGCGGTGCTGACCGCCCCCGCGGCCTGCGCCCACCTCGGCAGCACCCCGGCCGACGCCCGCAAGACCCTCCGCAACCTGCACCGCCTCAGCCTGGTCTCACACAACGCAACCGACCCACTCCGATCGGTGCGGATGCATGCCCTGGCCCAGCGCTCTGCGTTAGAATCGTTGACGTCGGTCGCATTGCTGGACCTGCTGATGGTCTGCGGCGATGCACTGCTGGAGGCATGGCCGGATGCCGCCAAGTCACGTCCATCAGACGATGCGTTCCTCACCAACGGCAACGTCCGGTCGCAACACTGCACGGCCTTGATGCGACACGACCCGGCGGTCGACGGACTGGACGCGGCCGCATTGGCACTGCACCCCCTGACGCTGCGCATCAGCAGCACGCTCGGCCACCTCGGGTATGCGATGTACGCGTGGGAGGGTTGCGTCGCACGGGCATCACTGGCCGCTACGGCACTGGGCGACCTGCACCCCACCACCCTCACGGCGCGCTACGAGGCCGCCTACTGGCAGGGCGAGTCCGGTGACTTCGCCGGGGCCATCGCGGCACAGCAGTCGCTCTTGACCGACCAGGCCCGGTCACTCGGCGCCGAACACCCGGACACGCTGCGGACCATGGGCAACCTCGCCTACTGGCGAGGACACGCCGGAGACCCCGGCCGGGCCGCTCGCGAAACCTCGGAGGTCCTCTCCATTCTGGTGCGGACCCCCGACATCGAAGCATCGACGGTCCTGAGCACGCGGCACAACCTGGCGCACTGGCGGGGGCTTGCCGGGGACCCGCGGGCCGCCGCCGAGGAGAGCGCGCGGCTGCTCGTCGACGCCGAGCGCGTGCTCGGGCCCGATCATCCTGACACGCTCGACACCCGCCGGAACCTCGCGCACTGGCGGGGGCTCGCCGGCGACCCGGGCGCGGCCGTCGAGGGCCTCGATGCGGTCCTCGCCGACTATGTACGCGTGCTCGGCGCGGATCATCCCGACACGATGCAGGTGCGGGAGAACCTCGTACATTGGCGGCCTCAGGATCTCGACGCGCTGCTCGCCGACAGGACCAGGGTCCTCGGGGCCGACCATCCGCACACCGTGCGGACGCGGCGGATGCGTCAGTAGACGTCGCGGACGTAGCGCTTGTCGGCGGCGAGCTGCTTCACATAGGCCTCGGCGGCGTCCGGGGTCAGGTGGCCGTGGGCGACGGCGATCTCGCGCAGGGTCCGGTCGACGTCCTTGGCCATGCGGCTGGCGTCGCCGCAGACGTAGAAGCAGGCGCCGTCCTGGAGCCAGGACCACAGGTGGGCGCCGTGCTCGCGCATGCGGTCCTGCACGTACACCTTGTTGCGCTGGTCGCGGGAGAACGCGAGATCCAGGCGGGTGAGGACGCCGGTGTCGCGCAGGGCGAGCAGCTCGTCGGCGTAGTAGAAGTCGGTGCCGCGGCGCTGCTCGCCGAAGAACAGCCAGTTGGCGCCGCGGGCGCCGCGCGCCTGGCGCTCCTGGAGGAAGCCGAGGAACGGGGCGACGCCGGTGCCGGGGCCGACCATGATCATGGGGGTGGCCGGGTCGGCCGGTGGGCGGAAGTGCGGGGCGCGCTGGACGAAGACCGGCACCGCGCCGTCGGCGGGCAGGTCGGCGAGGAACGTCGACGCGACGCCCTTGCGGATCTGGCCGCGGCTGTTCGCGAAGCGGACCACCGACACCGTGAGGCTGACCCGGGTGGGGTCGAGCAGCGGCGTCGAGGAGATCGAGTACTGCCGCGGCTGGAGCCGCTTCAGCACGCCCGCCCACTCCTGCGCGGTCGCGTCGACGGGCCACTCGGCGATGACGTCGATCGCCTGGCGCCCCCACGTCCACTTCGCCAGCTCGCCCTGGTTGTCGGGGCGCAGCAGGGTCTTCAGGTGCGGGTCGGTGCTGCGCTCGGCGGCGAACCGCAGCAGGTCCGGGCTGATCTTCGCGATCTCCAGGCGGCGGTGCAGCGCCTCGGCGAGCGGCAGCGTGCCGTGCTGGGCGACCTCGACCGGCTCGTCGGCGCGCAGGCCGGTGACCTTCAGCCACTCGTCGACCAGGTCCGGGCAGTTGACGGGCCAGACGCCGAGGGAGTCGCCGGCCTCGTACGGCAGGACGCCTTCCTCGGACTCGAACGTGAACTGCCGCACCTCCTTCGCCGAGCCGGGCAGGCTCAGCAGGCGGTTGCCGGTGAGCCGGGCCGTCACCGGCCGGTTGCGGGTCGGCGCCGGCGGTGGCGCCGCCCGCCGGGCCGGCGTGGCCCGCAGCGCGGCGATGACCTGGTCGAGCCAGGCGCTGGCGGCCGGCTGGTAGTCCGGCTCGCAGTCGACGCGGGCGGTGAGCCTGGTCGCGCCGAGCTCGCTGAGCCGCGCGTCGAGGCGCCGGCCGTGGCCGCAGAAGTCGTCGTAGTTGGAGTCGCCGAACGCGAGCACGGCGTACCGGCGGTCGTCGAGCCGCGGCGTGTCCGGCCCGCCGAGCGACTGCCAGAACGCGGCGCCGTTGTCGGGCGCGTCCCCGTCGCCGAACGTGCTGGTGATGATGAGCAGGTCCGCCGGCCCGGCCAGGGTGTCGACGCCGACGTCGGCCATGCTGCGCACGCTCGCCCGCCAGCCCGCGTCGGCGAGCCGCCGGCCGACGACGCCGGCGAAGTCCTCGGCGTTGCCGGTCTGCGACGCCCACAGCACGTGGACCGCCGGGCCGGCCGCCTCCTCGGGCGCGGCCACCACGACCGGCGCCGCCGCCGGCACCCGCGAGTACCGCCCGGCGAGCAGCCCGTTCACCCACAGGGCCCGCTCGGGCAGGATCGGCGCCGACGCCGGGAGCACGGGCACGGTCGTGTGATCCGGCGGGGCGGCGACGAGCGCGTCCAGGAATCCGGCCAGATACCGCTTCTCATCGTCGGTGAGCTGCGGCTGTACCGGCGGCAGACCCAGCATCTCGCGCAGGCCCGGCTCGTCCGCAGGCAGGTCCGCGACCCTGGCCAGCGACACGGCGCAGACCTTCAGCTCCGGCTGGAACGAGATCGGGTCGACGGCGTCGTTCGTGACGGCGTTGACGCTGAGGTACTCGCCGAACAGGTCGTTCCAGTGGAACGGCGCGAAGCAGCCGCCCGGCATCACCCGGTCCGTCACGACGGCGGGCAGCACCGCCTGGCCGCGGCGGGACGCGACCTCGACCCGGTCGCCGTCGGCGATCCCGAGGCGCGCGGCGTCGGCCGGGTTCAGCTCCACGAACGGGCCGGGGTTGAGCTTGTTGAGCTTGCCGACCCGGCCGGTCTTCGTCAGCGTGTGCCACTGGTGCTGCACGCGGCCCGTGTTGAGCAGGAACGGGTAGTCGTCGTCGGGCAGCTCCGCCGCCGGCAGGTGCGGCCGCGCGAAGAAGACCGCGCGGCGGCTCGGCGTCGCGAACGCCAGTCGCGGCCGCGAGCCGTCGGGCCGCTCGTGCAGGTGCTGGCTGACGCCGTCGTTGAGGTAGCGGATCGGGTTGCGGGCCCCCGCCCCCGGCGGCGCGGGCCACTGCACCGGGCCGTCGCGGAGCTGGTCGTAGCTGACGCCGCGCAGGTCGTACCCGGTGGCCGGGTTCCAGAACGCCCGCAGCTCGGTGAAGATCTCCTCGGCGCTGCCGTAGTCGAAGGCCGCGCCGTGTCCCAGCTCCGTCGCGATGTGGGCGATCAGCTGCCAGTCGGGCAGGGCGTCGCCGGGCGGGGTCACGGCGCGGTGCACGAGCGTCAGGTTCCGCTCGGAATTGATCATGATGCCGTCGGTCTCGCCCCAGATCGTCGCGGGGAGGATCACGTCGGCGTACGCGTTGGTCTCGGTGTCGCCGTACACGTCCTGCGTGATGACCAGCTCGGCGGCCTCGAGGCCCTCGATGACGGTGCGGCGGTTGCCCACGGACGCGACGGGGTTGGTGCAGATGATCCAGCATGCCTTGATCTCGCCGTCGGCCATCCGCTGGAACATGTCGACGGTGCCGGTGCCGACCTCGGTGCGGATGGTGCCGCGCGGCAGCCCCCACTGGTCCTCGGCGAACGCGCGGTCCCGCTCGACGAGCACCGAGCGCTGCCCGGGCAGGCCGGGGCCCATGTACCCCATCTCGCGGCCGCCCATGGCGTTGGGCTGGCCGGTGAGCGACAGCGGCCCACTGCCGGTGCGGCAGATCGCCCCTGTGGCGAGGTGCAGGTTGACCAGGGCGTTCGTGTTCCAGGTGCCGTGCGTCGACTGGTTCAGCCCCATCGTCCAGCAGCTGACCCAGTTCTTCGCCGTACCGATGAGCGCCGCCGCTTTGTGCAAAGACTGTTCGGAAATGCCGGTTATTTCG
This sequence comes from Dactylosporangium sp. CA-152071, assembly GCF_050936335.1. Lineage (NCBI taxonomy): Bacteria > Bacillati > Actinomycetota > Actinomycetes > Micromonosporales > Micromonosporaceae > Dactylosporangium > Dactylosporangium sp. CA-152071. The sequence continues at coordinate 2,915,143 of NZ_JBNJMZ010000002.1, forward strand.
GACACTACCGAGGGTGGGTAGTCGGCCAGGAAGGCGGGCATGGCGTCCCAGCCCTCCGTGTGCGACTCGATGAATTCCTCGTCGGTGTGGCCGCCCTCGACGAGCAGGTGCAGCAGCCCGTTCAGCAGCGCGAGGTCGGTGCCGGGGTTGACCTGCAGGAACAGGTCGGCCTTGTCGGCGGTGGCGGTGCGCCGCGGGTCGACCACGATGAGCTTCGCGCCGGCCTTCATACGGTCGAGCATCCGCAGGAACAGGATCGGGTGGCAGTCGGCCATGTTCGCGCCGATGACCAGGAACACGTCGGCGTGGTCGAGGTCGTCGTACGAGCCGGGCGGCCCGTCCGAGCCCAGCGACAGCTTGTAGCCGCTGCCGGCGCTCGCCATGCACAGCCGCGAGTTCGACTCGATCTGGTTGGTGCCGATGAAGCCCTTCGCCAGCTTGTTCGCCAGGTACTGCGCCTCGAGGGTCATCTGGCCCGACACGTACAGCGCGACGGCGTCCGGCCCGTGCTCGTCGATGATCGCCCGCAGCCGCCGCGCGGTCTCGGTGATCGTGGCGTCGAGGTCGGCGTCCTGTGGCGCGGCGCCGCGCTCCCGGCGGACCTTCGCCGTGCCGAGCCGCCCGGGCGCCGCGAGCATGTCGGCGCTCGTCGCCCCCTTGGTGCACAACCGCCCGCGGTTGGCCGGGTGCTCCTTGTCGCCCGTTGCCTTCAGCGCGGTCCGCCGGCCGTCCGGCCCGGTCTGGATGTCCAGCACCATCCCGCAGCCGACGCCACAGTACGAACACACCGTCCTGACCTGCGTGCCGAGTGCTACCACAACCACATCCCTCCGCCCGGCCGACACCGTCGCGTCGACCGTGACGCTGCGGGCAGCCTAAGGAGAGCGCGTTACACGCACGTCACGCCGTTCATCGCCACCCCGTTACACGTGCCCCACATCGACACCGCCCGAGCTGTGAACGACCTCGCCGCCGTCGCGCGGCGCGCCTTGGAAGTCGCCGGCGCTCGGCGCGTCCTGGAAGTCGTCGGCGCTCGGCGCGTCCTGGAAGTCGACGGTGCGGGGCACGCCCTGGAAGTCGTCGGCGCGAGGCGCCTTCTGGAAGTCGGTCAGGTCGCGCAGCCGCCGGACGGGCGACAGGACCAGCGCGAGCGGGGCGGCCAGGGTCGCCGCGGCGAACAGCCACAGCGTCGCGCGCCCGCCCAGCGCGCCGGCCAGGGCACCCGCGACGAGACCGCCGACGGGGATCGCGCCCCAGGACACGAACCGGACCGTGGCCATGACCCTCGGCAGCAGGTCCGGCGGGCTGGCGATCTGGCGGTAGGTCCGGGTCGTGACGCTCAGCACGACCACCCCGCCGGCGAACACCACGTTGCCGGCGGCGAACGCCACGAACGCCGGCCAGCCGGCGCCGACCGGCACGAGGGCCGCGCCGGCGACCGCCGCGAACCCGGCCCAGACCAGGGCCCTGGCGGATCCGAGCCGGCCCGTGATCCGCGCCGTCAGCGCCGCGCCGACGAGGGACCCGACGCCCTCCGCGGCGAGCAGCAGGCCGACCAGCCCGGCGGGGGCGTGCAGCTCGCGCACCAGGTACAGCGGGTACACGGCCAGCTGCGCGCCGCAGACGAAGTTGACGGCGGTCGCGGTCCACATGCCGGGGCCCATCACCGGGTGGCGGACCACGAACCACCATCCTTCCCGGATCAGTCCCCAGGCCGGCCCCGTCCCGGCACGGACCCTGCCGCCCCGAACCGGCAGGGTCCGTAGCAGCGCGGCGGAGACGACGAAGCTGGCGGCGTCCACCAGTACCGTGGCGACGGGACCGAACAGTTGGACGCAGAACCCACCGACGGACGGCCCGCCGAGCTGGGTGGCGGCGTGCGTGGCCGACACGAGGCTGTTGCGGGCCTGCAGCCGCTCCCGCTCGACGATCTCCGGCAGGAAGGTCGCGTTGGCCACGTCGAAGATGACGTTGGCGAAGCTCACGACGAGTGCCACCGCGACCAGCTGCGGCACGCTCAGCCACCCCCACCACCAGGCGAGCGGCACCGACCCGACGGCGGCGGCCCGGGCGAGGTCCGCGCCGACCTGCACCCCGCGCAGCGGCAGCCGCTGCACGAACACCCCCGCCGGCAGCCCGATGACCAGCCACGCGAGATAGCTCGCCGCCGCGATCAGCCCCATCTCGAACGGGCCCGCGTCGAGCACCGTCAACGCCGTCAGCGGCAGCGCGACCGCCCCGACCGCCGACCCGACGCTGCTGGTGGTCCCGGCCGCCCACCAGGTCCAGAACAGCGTCTCTTTGCGTGATGTGGTGAGTTCCATAATGGAACGGACTATAGTCGGTAAGCATGGACCGCGCTGCCCTCGCCGACGCCGACTGCGGCATCAGCCAGGCGCTCGGCGTGATGGGCGACGGCTGGACGTTCCTGATCGTGCGGGACATCGCCGGCGGCACGACCCGCTTCGACGCGCTGCAGCGCGCCCTCGGTGTGAGCCGCCGGGCCCTCACCGAGCGCCTCGCCCGGCTCGTCGAGCACGGGGTGCTGCACCGGCGGCAGTATTCGGCGCACCCGCCGCGCTACGACTACCTGCTCACCGCGAAGGGCGAAGGGCTGCTGCCCGTGCTGGTCGCCCTGCAGGACTGGGGCACCCGCCACGTCATGGGCTCAGGCGCCCTGACCGCGACCGCCGCCTCTGCCCCCGGCTCCGCCTCTACCTCCGGCTCCGGCTCCGCTTCCAGCTCCGGCTCCGCTTCCGGCTCCGGCTCCGCTTCCGGCTCCGGCTCCGCTTCCGGCTCCGACTTCGGCTCCGGCGAGGTGCGCAGGGTGCACGCCCTGACCGGCCGCCGCCGCCTGCCCGCCGTCACGCTCACCGCACACGACGGCACCCCGGTCGACCTCGGCACCCCGGTCTCATGGATGCTGCTGTACTGCTTCCCCGGCGCCTTCGCCCCGGACGCCCACGGTTATCCGCCCGGGTGGGGCGACATCCCCGGCGCACCCGGCTGCACCCTGGAGTCGCTGACCTACGCCGACCGTCACCCGGCGTTCCTGGCGAAGGGCGTCGCCGTGCACGGCGTGAGCACCCAGCGCCCCGATCAGCTGGCCGCGTTCGCCGCCCACGCCCGCCTGCCGTTCCCGCTGCTGTCGGACCAGGACCTCATGCTGACCGCCGGCCTGCTCCTGCCGACCTTCCGCGCCGCGGGCGTCGACCGCCTCAAGCGGCTCACCCTGCTCGCCGACCCCGCGGGCGTGATCCGCGAGGTGCAGTTCCCGATCACCGACCCGGCCGCCTCGGTCGACGAGATCCTCGCCCGCGTCCCGGCCCCCTAATGACACTTCCTCGGCGCGCCTTACAGCGTGACTGCGGCCCGCCCGTCGGGCCGGCTGTCGGGGTCGAGCACCCAGTGCTCACGGATCGCCGCCCGGTACATCCGATAGATCCCGTGACCGGTGACCTCTTCGATCCTGACCAGCCGCCCACCCTTCGGCACCGCCGCGGCACCATACGCCGCCGCGACCTCCGCCACGGCCTCCCCGGTGACCTCCTCCGCCACCCCACCCATGTACACGGCGAACGCCCCGCCCACCTCCACCCGCGAGTCGAACACCACCATGCTCACCTCGGGCCGCACCGCCAGGTTCCGCGAGTGCAACGTCTCCGGCGACGACATCCAGACGAGCTCCCGATACCCGTTCATCGTGTAGAAGACCGGCGACACCCACGGCTTCCCACCCGCGTCCGCGGTGCCCAGCACCACATACCGCCCCTCGTCCAGCACACCCCGCGCAGCATTCTCAAACCCGGCCATACCAACACCGTATGCCAACCCCCGGCACCCCGCAGACGCCGTCAGCGCGTCAGGACGAACGTGACCTCACCCGGACCGGCCGGATCGCGGACCCACACCTCAACCTCCACCGACCCTTCGGGCACCGGAACCCAGTGCTCGACGGCGCTGACCGTCATCCCCGCATCGAGACCGGCCGGCCCGACCTCGAGACGTCCCGTGTGCACCAGGCTCCAGCCATCGAGCACGGGCCGCCCGTCGTACACGCGGACGGTCACCGGCCCGCAATCATCACTCCAGGTCGCGACCAGCATCATGCCCGGCCCGGACACCGCCGTGTGCGGCCCACCGCCCCACTCCGGCACGCTGCAGTCCCCACCGGTCACGGACAGCCTGATCTGGCTGTACTCGGGCTCGATGCCCACCTCAAGCAACAGCTCACCTTCCGCCATCGGCTGATGATGCACGACCACGCCCATGCAAGAAACCACGCACGCACCCCGCGCCCCGCCGACAACAACCAACCCCCGCCACGATCAGGCAAGGAACAGGAGCAGCCAGCACAAGCACGCGCGACCACACCACGCACGCACCCACGCCCACACAGCGCGCCACCTACACCTCCCCCACCCAGCCCGAAGCCGCCCCCGTCGCCACGGCGGGCAAAACGCGGACCGATGCCGCGGACTCGAACCAGGCAACGCCACTTGCCGTCGTGGTCGGGACTGTGGTCGGCGTGGATGGGGCGTGGCCGGTGTCTGGGCCGACCGCGCACACCGCGGATCCGTGGGACCGCGTCGAGCAACGGCAGCAATTGACCAACATCGCTGTGGTGATCGTCGGTCAGCGTCACGGCGAACGGGACGCCGACGCGTCGGTGATCAGATGGTGCTCGCTGCCCAGCTTGCCCCGGTCGGCCGGGATCGGGCTGGTGTGCTGCCCCGTTGAGCGCACGCAGGTGCGAAGGGCGCGGCCCGGATCGGCGTGCACGCCGGCGATGAGTCGACGGCGCCGCGGACAGGTCGCAGCTCGCGGCGGAGCTCGGTGAGCGCAGCGGCGCCACCAGCAGTCCAGCCGCCCGGCGGAACGTGGCTCGGCCAGGATCAGTTGGTGCGGCTGCTGCCAGACGCCGGGCTCGGGCGACTCCTGCAACCGCCGCCAGCAGGTAGCGCCGGAGGTGCCGAACGCGGCCGCCGGCAACGCGCTTCACGACATTCCGGTCCGGGCCGCGAAGCCGAGACACGCTGAACTGATCTCGAAGGCGCGGCGCACGCGACGGTCGTGGCGAAGTCGACGGAGCTGGACGCAGTGCCCGGCCACTGTGTGTGCGGCGTCGTCAACGCTCCGGCGGTCGCCGTGGTCAGGAAAAGGCGGTCAGGACAGGAACAGGGCGGCCAACCGGGGCAGGTGCAGCCGCATCTGCTCGTCGTCCTCGAGGTCCCAGCGCTCGCCGCGAGCCGGTGACGGACGGGTCGGCGACCGGGTGGCTAACGCCTCGTCGTAGCCGGACGGGGAGCCGGTGCTGCGGGTGTAGGCCGTGCGGGCCACATACAGCATCGCCTCGCAGCCGAGCCAGCCCTTGCCGGTGGTCGCCATGCGCTGGGCCACCGGCAGGTCGGCGAGGGAGTCGGGGTCGGCGACGGCGGCGTCGAACGCGGACCGGCCCTGCAGCATCAAGCCGGCCCGGAAGTCCATGAAGCCGTCGTCGCCGCAGCCGCCCTCGATGAGATAGGCGGCGGCCCACAGCGGAGCCAGAAATGCCGAGTCGAAGACCGCCGAGAAGCAGCGCCCGAACGCGACGATCGACGAGGGTGGCAGGGCCGCGACCCGCGACAGCACCTCGCCCGGCAGCGGGTCGTCGGCCGAGTCACGATCCCCCGCCGACGACCCGCACGCCGCCCTCGCTTCCTCGATCAGGCCCCACCACTCCCGCAGCTCCATGACCGACACGCTAGCCCCGGGGTACGACAGAAAACCGCTACTCGAAGCGCAGCCCATCGGGGCGCATGAGGCGCCACAGCGCGGGCAGGCTCGCGGTGGTGACGAGGAGGACCACCCCGCCGGCGATGCCGCACACGATCGCGATGCCGGTCACGTCGACGTGGAAGGGCACGTCGACGGTGGCCAGGAGCATGGCGCCCAGGCCGAGGCCGAGACCGGTCGCCAGCACCAGGCCCAGGACGACCGGGAGCAGGGTCTGCCAGAGGATCGACCAGCCCAGCGTGGAGCGGCGGGCACCGAAGGCGACCAGCGCGGCCAGGGTCCGCCGCCGCTCGCGCAGCTGCTCGATCGTGCCGACCAGCAGACTCAGCCCGACGAGCAGGAGGGTGACGGCCGATCCGGCGAACAGGCCACGGCGGATGCTCATGAACGTGCTGTCGCGCACCTTCGAGCGCAGGATCGACACGTCCATGGCCGGGCTGATGGCCATCGCCGCGTTGCGCAGCCGCTCCTCGGCGTCCAGGCCGGCGGCCGGGTCCAGGTGGACGTAGGACTCGAAGGTGGGCTCCGCGCGGGCGGCCGGCGCGGCGGCGGGCGTGACGAGGATGCCGTCGACGTCCTGGCCCCACGGGTCCTTGCGGGCATGCGCACGGTGCGCCGTCGCCGGCACGGTCCACTGTGGACCTTGCGGGGTGGCGGACGGGTCGCCCATGCGCACGGTCCGGCCGATGAGGTCGGGACGGTCCAGCACGAACACGTCGCCGTCCGCGCAGCTCTCCAGCGCGGCCATCTCGCGCAGCACGTCGCAGTCGCCGACCCGCACTCCCACGAAGTCGTCGTCGCTGATGGAGGCGATGTCCCTCCTGTACGTGCGGACCGACGTCACTCCGGAGGCCCGCAGCTTCGCGTCGATCCCGGCGGCGTCCTTGGCCGTCGTGAGCGGGGACACGGTGAGCAGCGTGACCGCCTGCGCACGGGTCGGGTCCTGCCCGGTGTTGATGGTGAACTCGGACTCGGCCGCGGCGAACAGCATCTGCAGCGCGATCGTGCCGGCCGCCGCGACCGCGATGGCGCCGACGGCCCGCACGGAGCTGCCGCCGGACAGTTGCAGGCGGCGCACCGCCATCTGCCACGACACGCTCCCGCCGGCGCCGAGGCGGCCGACCAGCCGGTCGAAGACCCACGGCAGCAGCAGCGCCACGCCGAGCAGCAGCAGCGACACCCCGCCGACCGCCTGCCACGGGTTGAACTCGCCGTGCTTGCCGGTCAGCGGCGCGAGCAGGCCGACGCCGGCGAGCGGGACGAGCACCCGCCACCACAGGCGCCGATGGGTGCTGGAGGTGGCGCGGCGCACGACGCCGAGCGGCTCGACGACCACCCGCCGCATCGCCACCAGGGTCATCGCCAGCGCGGCCACCGGCACGGCCACGACGAGCAGCGCGAGCAGCGGCAGCGGCGGGCGCACGTCGGAGCCGTACACGCTGAGGTCGGCGATCTCGAACACCTCGACGAACTGCCGGCCGGCGAGGAAGAAGGCGCCGCCGGCGAGCAGCCCCAGGGTCGCGCTGATCACCGCCTCGCCACCGGCGATCCGGCGGGTCATGGCACCGTCGGCGCCGACGAGCCGGACGGCGGCGAGCCGCCGGTCGCGCTGCTCGCCGCCGAAGCGGGTGGCGGCGGCCACGAACATCGCCACCGGCATGAGCAGCACCACGAAGATGACCACGACCAGCATGAGCAGGAAGGGGTCCAGCGGACGGTGCACGCTGCGGCTGCCGTACGAGTCGATGCGCTGGACCTGCGGCTGGCCGAACGCCAGGTCGCCGCGCTGGGCGTAGAACACCAGCTCGTTCGGCCCGGAAAGACCGGCCTTGCCGATCGTGCCCGCCACGGTGCCGGGCATCCGGTCGCGCAGCAGCGCGCCGTCGGAGGAGGCGAGCAGGTCCCGCAGCGCCGGCGACACGAGCATCGTGCCGGGCGCCGGCATCGCCTGCACGCCGGGCGGCAGCACCGGGTGGGCGCCGTCGGCGCGGACGAGCCGGCCGCGGACGTTCTTGCCGTGGAAGGAGGTCGCGAGGTTCAGCGTCAGCACGGTCGTGTCCCCGGCCGGCAACTCGTCGCCACCGTACCGGTCGTCGTCGCGGGCGGCGGTGCGGTCGCTGCGCGCGTCGAGCATCGTCGGGATGGACACGGACAGCAGCAGTACCGCGACGCCGAGTCCGACGCCGACGGCGGTGAGCGCGGTGCGCAGCAGCCCCTCCCGGCCGCCGCTGAGCGCGAGCCGGACCCCGAGGCCGATCTCCGTCGCCCAGCGCCGCAGCCGGCCGGCCCGCACGGGACCAATTTCCGGCTCGTGCCGGCCCGCCCCGCCGATCAGAGCGGCCGGGCCGGCGCCGCCGGACACGGCGATCATGACTGCCTCGCCAGGTCGAGGGCCTTGCCGTCGCGGACGACGATCTCGCGGTCGGCGTAGGCGGCGACGCGGGCCTCGTGCGTCACGAGCACGACGGCGGCGCCGGTGTCCCGCGCCGCCTCGGTGAACAGGCGCATGACCCGCTCGCCGTTGAGGGAGTCCAGGGCGCCGGTCGGCTCATCGGCGAAGACGACCCGCGCGCCGGTGACGAGCGCCCGGGCGACGGCGACGCGCTGCCCCTGGCCGCCGGACACCTCGCCGGGCCGCTTGCCGGCCACGTCGGTGATCTCCAGGCGCTCCAGCCACCCGGCGGCGCGCCGCTGGGCGTCCTTGCGCCGGTGGCCGGACAGGCGCAGCGGCAGCGCCACGTTCTCCAGGCAGGTCAGCTCGGGCACGAGCTGGCCGAACTGGAACACGAAGCCGAACTCGCCGCGCCGCAGCGCGCTGCGCCGGGCGTCGGACATCGCCGACAGCTCCTGGTCGCGGTAGAGGACCTGACCGCCGTCGGGGCGGACGATCCCGGCGAGGCAGTGCAGCAGGGTCGACTTGCCGGAGCCGGACGGCCCCATCACGGCGACGACCTCGCCGGCCGCGACCGACATGGAGGCGCCCGACAAGGCCTGTGTGGATCCGAACGACTTCGTCAGGGACACGGCGGAGAGCATCAGGCACGCACCTTCCGGGCCAGGTCGTCGAGGCGGGCGGCGGTGAGCTCCAGCCAGCGCAGGTCGGCCTCCAGGTGGAACAGGGCGTGGTCGCAGATCAGCTGGTCGGCGAGGTCACCGCCGGTCTTGCGGCGGGTCAGCTCGCGCATGAGGCGCAGGTGCTCGGCCCGCTGCGTGTCCAGCAGTTCGGCGGCGGGGCGGCCGGTCAGCAGCGCGAGGATCACCTTCATGTAGAGGGTGTTCTGCAGGTACGGCTCGGGCTTCTCCGGCGAGGCCAGCCACCGCTCGACGTCCGTGACGCCGGCCTGGGTGATCGCGTAGCGCTTGCGGTCCGGGCCCTCGCCGGGCTCGACGCTGTCGACGGTGACCAGGCCGTGCTTCAGCAGCCGGGACAGGGTCGAGTAGACCTGCCCGTAGGCGAGGGGGCGGTCGCTGCCGAACCGCTCGTCGTAGGCCCGCTTCAGGTCGTAACCGTGGCGGGGCTGGGACTCGAGCAGCCCCAGAAACGCTTGACCGATGGACATGAGGGCGACTGTACACCATGTGTATACCTACGTTGTATACACGCGTTGTAGAGCCACCGAGCTGGGCGGATGCGCAGAACGTCTCATGCGTTTGGAGGAGACGATGTGCCAACCGCCGCCGTGCTGAGTGGCCTAGGTCACAGCACGGCCGTTTTGTCCAATTCAACCGGCATGTCGCTCGGTAGGTTCGCCCGGACACGCCGCTGATCACCCAATTTCTCCCCCTGGAGGAACGGTGGCGCGGGTGCTGCAAACCCGACCGAGAAGGAGAGCCGGTGCGCCTGCCGACCCTGTCCAACAAGGCCAAACTCGCTGCCATCGCGGCGATCGTGGCGGTCCCCGCCGTCGCCCTGCCGATCGCGTTCGCCTCCAAGGACGGCGGCCTGCCCGGCGTCGGATCCGGTGGAGCCGACGCCGCGTACGCGTTCCCCGCCACCCCTGACCAGATCCCCGACACCCCGGTGCGGGTCAACCAGGTGGGTTACCTGCCCAACGGCCCGAAGCTGGCCACCGTCGTCAGCGACTCGAGCACCCCATTGCCGTGGCAGCTCAAGGACAAGGCCGGCGCCGTCGTCGCCTCCGGCGAGACCACCCCGCACGGCATGGACCCCAGCTCCGGCCAGAACACCCACACCGTCGACTTCAGCTCCTACAAGGGCAGCGGCAGCACGTACACCCTGGAGGTCGACGGCAAGGCCAGCCTGCCGTTCGACCTCGACCCGAAGGCCTACCGCCAGCTCGCGATCGACGCCATGTCGTTCTACTACCCGCAGCGCAGCGGCGTCGCCATCGACAACAAGATCGCGCCCGGCTACGGCCGCGCCGCGGGCCACACCGCGGAGACCCCGAACGGCGGCGACACCAAGGTGCCGTGCGCGCCCGGCTCCTGCGACTACACCCTCGACGTGACCGGCGGCTGGTACGACGCCGGCGACCACGGCAAGTACGTCGTCAACGGCGGCATCTCCGTCGCGCAGCTCATGAGCTCCTACGAGCGCTCCCCGAAGGCCGCGAAGGCGCGCGCCCTGCGCCAGCCCGAGACCGGCGGCAAGGCCCCCGACGTGCTCAACGAGGCCCGCTGGGAGCTCGACTTCCTCATGAAGATGCAGGTCCCGGCCGGGCAGAAGCTCGCCGGCATGGCGCACCACAAGGTCCAGGACGTCGCCTGGACCGGGCTGCCGACCGACCCGGCCGCCGACACGCAGCAGCGGGTGCTCAAGCCGCCGTCGACCGCCGCGACCCTCAACCTGGCCGCCGCGGCGGCGCAGGGCGCCCGGGTGTTCAAGGACTACGACCCGGCCTACGCCGAGAAGCTGCTGACCTCGGCCCGCGCCGCGTTCGCGGCGGCGCAGGCGAACCCGAAGGTCTACGCGCCGGACTCCGACTCCACGGGTGGCGGCGCGTACGGTGACACCGACGTCGACGACGAGTTCTACTGGGCGGCGGCGGAGCTGTACATCACCACCGGTGAGAAGAAGTTCTCCGACGTCGTGACCGCGTCGCCGGTGCACAAGTCCGACGTCTTCGCCAACGCGTTCGACTGGCGCGCCGTCGGCGCCCTCGGCCGGCTCGACCTGGCGACGATCGACAACAAGCTGGGCGACCGGGAGCGGGTGAAGGCCAGCGTCGTCGCCGGCGCCGACAAGCACCTCGCCACGCTCACCTCGCAGGCGTACGGCCAGGCGTACGCGCCCAACGGCGGCTACGACTGGGCGTCCAACAGCCAGATGCTCAACAACCTCGCGGTCGTCGGCACCGCGTTCGACCTCACCGGCGAGGCGAAGTACCGCGACGGCGTCCTGACCGGCATGGACTACATCTTCGGCCGCAACGCGCTCAACCAGTCCTACGTGACCGGCTACGGCGAGAAGGCGTCGAAGAACCAGCACAGCCGCTGGTACGCCAACCAGCTCGACCCGAAGCTGCCCAACCCGCCGCGCGGCACGCTCGCCGGTGGACCGAACTCGTCGCTGCAGGACGAGGTCGCCTCGGCGGCGCTGAAGGGCTGCAAGCCGCAGCTGTGCTACATCGACGACATCAAGTCGTGGTCGACGAACGAGCTGACCATCAACTGGAACTCGTCGCTGTCCTGGGTCGCCTCCTTCGCGGCCGACCAGACCTGACCCTGACCGCCTGAACGACGGGCCCGGCCGATCACCACGATCGGCCGGGCCCGCTCGTCGTCGGCCGCCGCGGCGGTCACTCCGATGGCTGGGGCCATTCGTCGCCCCATTGAGCGTCCCGGGCCTGCTTGTACCGCGGACCCTCCCGCTTGGAGACGAGCGTCGGGCCGACCGTGGTGTCCGGGTTGCAGACCTGCAGCGTGACCAGCCCTTTGCGGAACGCGGGGTGCCGCACCACCCGCCCTTGATCGTTCGTGGCCGCCACGTCTTTCGTGACGGCCACGTAGGAGAACTTCTCGTCCTCGTAGCCGAGCTCGGCGGACTTGAGCCGGCGGTGCAGCGCGGAGCGGTTGATGCGGGCGGTGAAGTGGCACCAGTCCTTGCCCGTCATCCCGCACGCCTGCTGGTGCGGGCAGGGCGCGGCCACGGTCCAGCCACCCGCGATGAGGCGGTCTCTCGCCTCGAGGATTCGCCGGTACCCCAGCGGGGTGCCCGGCTCCACGATGACCACCGCCTGCTCCGCCGCCGCGCCAGCGGCTTCGACGAGGTCGCGCTGGGCGTCCTCGGTCAGCTCGCCCAGCACGTACGACACCAGCACCATGTCCACAGTGGACAACGGCTCGCCGAGGTGCCACTCCTGCCACGTGGCCCGCGGGAGCATGCGCTGGCCGAGCTTCAGCGCCTCCGGCACCTGGTCGAGGACGGTCATCTCCTGGATGCCCGGGAACCGCTCGATGGCCGCCCAGGTCGCGGCGCCCGAGCCGCCGCCGACGTCGAGGATGCTGCGCGGGTCGACGCTGTCCCCGAGCTGCTCCAGCACGGCACCTACGGCGGCGTGGGTGGCCGGCATCCGGTAGGCGGCGTACGCGGTGGCGTCGACCATGTTGCGGATCAGCGGCTCGTCGGCGGGGCGGCCGCTGCGGTAGTCGGCGATGAGGCGCTGCACCGACTCGGCGAGCCGCTTCGGCGGGACTGGCTCCAACAGCCGGTCCAGGGCTTCTCTGAGGTCCGTCACTGCCGTGCCGCCTTCCTTGCCGTCATGGTCCAGAACCAGCGTTGGGCGAGCAGGGTCAGCAGGCCCGCCGTGATGATGGCCGCCAGGTTGAGCAGCAGCTGCACCGCCGAGCCGAGCGCTTCGTCGGGCACCCGGTACGCGATGGCGACGGCGACGTTGGCGGCCGCCGGCACGGTCGTCACCGAGATGAGGACGCCGATCAGCGGGCCGGCCTTCGACGACGTCAGCGACAGCATGCCGGCGACGCCGGCGAGGAAGCCGACCACCCAGGACAGGGCGTCGGGGCGCCAGATGAAGTCCGTCATCGGCCGCTCCTGCAACAGCATGCTCCGGTTGACCAGGCCGGCGAGGTCGAGCAGGAACGTCGCGCCGACCGTCGCGAGCATCGCCGTCACGAAGCCGACCGACAGGGCGAGCGCGGATTTCTTCACAAATATCGGCCTTTTTCGAACAATTCCCACGCACAGTGCGGCAAGAGGGCCGAACTCGGGGCCGACCACCATCGCACCGACGATGAGAATCGGCTGGTCGAACAGCACACCGATGCCCGCGATGATCGCCGCGATGGCGAACATCAGCAGGTACGTGCCGGACAGCTCCGTCTCGTCGCCCGTCTTCTGCTCGATCTCGTCCCAGACGACCGCGTCGCCGGCCAGCCCGGGCGCGGCGTCGGCCGCGACGGCCGCCACGTGCGACAACGCCACCTCGACCTGGTCGATCGCGATCGAACCGGTCTCGTGGATCTTCAGCTTGCGCAGCGCCGACAACACCGGGCTGCCGGCCTCCCGGACGACGTCGCAGAGCACCAGGTCGCCGTCGGGCTGGCGGGCCGCGCCGGGCAGCACGACCAGGTTGGTCGCGCCGGGGGCGGCCTCGATGACCCGGACGACGTCGTCGGTCCGGTCCGGTGGGGAGATGACCCGCAGATGCAGCACGCCTGCGATTTTTGTCGGTGGTCGTCGCTACGCTGTCGGCGCCCCCTCGTTGGTTCGTACTTTGAAAGGCCGTGACCGATGCCCCAGACGACCTATCTCGAGCTGTCCGAGGACAGCGGCAGCGCCCACAAGTTCTATGAGGTGACCGTCGACGGCGCCGAGATGTCGATCCGCTATGGCCGCATCGGCGACCCCGGCACCTTGAAGACCACCACCTACCCCGACCACGCGAAGGCAACCGCCGAGGCCGCGAAGAAGATCGGCGAGAAGACCCGCAAGGGCTATGCCCCGGCCGTCGCCGGCCAGCGCGCCAAGCGTTCCGTCTCCCGCCGCGTCATCGTCAGCGCCCGCTCCACCGCGAAGACCGCGCCGCTCCTGTGGCGTTACAAGTCGGGCTCCTCCGCCTTCGGCATCTTCGTCGACGACCGCGTCTGCATGGTCGGCAACGAGGCCGGCGTCGTCACCACCCTCACCCACGACGCCCAGGTCGAGCGCCAGTTCCAGCTCCCCGACGGGGTGAAGTGCATCGTCGCCGACGACGACTGGCTCTATGCCGGCTGCGACGACGGCAACGTCTATGACCTCTCCGGCAAGGTCCCGCGCCTGGCCTATTCCATCGCCCCCGACATCGACATCTACTGGCTCGACATCCACGACGGCGTCCTCGGCGTCGCCGACGCCAAGGGCGGCATCTGCAGCATCGACCACGAGGACGACTTCCTCTGGCGCCGCCAGGGCAACGGCTCCAGCGGCTGGATGGTCCGCTGCGACGACAACGCCGTGCACCACGGCCACAGCAAGGGCGTCACCAGCTATGACTGGCGCACCGGCAAGGAGCTGTGGAACCAGCCCACCCGCGGCGCCGTCCTCTTCGGCTGGCAGGAGCGCGACACCCTCTACGCCGGCATGTCGTCCAACTCGGTCCTGTCCTTCACCAAGAGCGGTCAGACCGCCGTCACGTACCGCTGCGACAACACCATCTACTCCTGCGCCGCCGCCCCCGACGGCCGCTACGTCTTCGCCGGCGACTCCAGCTCCTCGGTGTATTGCTTCGCGGCCGACGGCACCCGCCTGTGGAAGCTCGGCACCGGCTGCGGCAGCGCCTACTCGATGCAGTATCACGCCGACCGGCTCTACATCGTCACCACCGACGGCTCCCTGGCCTGCATCGACGCCAGCGAGGAGGCCGTCCGCGCCGCCGAGCAGGGCGTCGTCCCCGAGTATGTCGACGTCAAGGCCCCCCGCATGGAGGCCGTCGCCCCCTCCACCACCGTCGAGGTCGCCACCGACCCCAGCGACGGCATCATCGTCGAGTGCTTCGAGGAGGGCGGCCGCCTGCGCATCCGCGTCGTCTCCCCCGGCTACCACCAGGACTGGCAGGTCCAGTTCCCCAAGGGCATCCGCGAGGCCCACGCCCGCTACGTCGTCCCCGAGATCCGCGAAGCCTCCCGCGGCGGCTTCTACCGTGCCCACGGCGACATCCGCCGCCTCGTCTGACCCGAGCCCGCCGCGCGCCGGTCCGAGGGCCTCTCCCCCTCGGCCCGGCGCTGCGCCGGCTCTGACCACACGCCCGCTCCGACCACACACCCGCCCAGCGCTCACCCACGCCCCCGCCTCAGTCGCACCCAGCCGGCACCGCACCCAGCCCGCCACCGCACACAACCCGGCACCGCGCCCCGTCCTGGCACGGCACCCGGTCCTGGCACGGTGCCCGGCCTGGCACGGCACCCGGCCTGGCACGGCACCCGGTCCTGGCACGACACCCGGTCCTGGCACGGTGCCCGGCCTGGCGCGGCACCCGGCCTGGCACGGCACCCGGTTCACCGGCTCTGACCACACACCCGCTCCGACCACACCCGCCCGGCGCTCACGCACAGCCCCGACTCAGTCGCACCCGGCCGACACCGCACACAACCCGACATCGCGCCCGGCCTGACGCGGCACCCGGCCTGGCACGGCGTCCGATTCACCAGCTCTGACCACGCATCCGCTCCGACCACACACCCGCCCGGCGCTCACACACAGCCCCGACCCAGTCGCACCCGGCCGGCACCGTACAGCCAGGCACCGTGCACAACCCGGCATCGCGCCCGGTCTGGCGCGGTGACCGGTTCAGTCGCGCCGATCTGGTCGCGCCGATCTGGATCACGCTCGACCAGGCGTGCCCAGAGCAGCGGCGTAGTGGGCTGTGGCCGGCTGGCCCTGACACGCCGAAACGGACCGGCCGCGATACCCCCAAGATGGACTGGCCACGCCCCGCGTGCGGGCGCCGCGGGTCCCCACGGTGCAGCGAGCCCTCCACCGCTAATGCCAGTTCGGGCAGTGCAGGCAACCCCTCCCCGCCAGCAGGACCGAATCACCCCATATGTGCACGTAATTCCCCGCGGCCCGTCTGATCCGAGGACCTCCACGCCGGTGGCGTCAACCCAGCGCCGTGATCCATGGACGGGGTTGGTCGTTTGCGCGGCCGGATTCGTCCGTGGATCACGGCGGCGGGGAGGCGGCTCGTCCGGTGCTCACGCCAGGCGCCGCTCGGGGTGGGGCAGAGAATGGGGGTATGGAGGCTGCGGTGCGGTGGGTGCGGTCGTTGGCGGCGGCGGAGAGTGTGGCGCTGGTGGTCGGAGGGCGCTGTGGGTTGCGGGTGACGGGGTGCGAGCTGGTCAGGTCGCTGGTCAACGACGTGTACCGGGTGGACGTCGAGGGCGGCCTGGTCTATGCGTGCAAGGTGTACGCCGCCGGGAAGGCGCATGTCGCGTGGGAGCAGGATCTCGCGGTGCACCTTGCGGCGGCGGGGGTCACCGAGGCGGTGCCCGTTCCGATGGAGGACGGGACGCTTGTCGGGGAGATCGAGGCGCCTGAGGGGGTGCGGCAGTTCACCGTCACGGTGTGGATGCGGGGTGGCAAGCCGCGGCCGCCGTGGTCCGGGGAGTTGTTCTTCCGGTACGGCGCGGCGCTCGCCCGGTTCCACGAGGCGGCGGACGGGTTCGGCAGCACGCATCCGGCCAGGACGTACGATCCGGTCCGCACGCTGGACGACGCGTTGTCGTACATCGGCGACCCCATGGTGCACGAGATCGCGGAGCGGGTCAGGCCGCTGCTGGACGGCATCGGCGACGTCGGGGTGCGGCACGGGGACGCCAGCCTGGACAACGTGCACCTGACCGATGACGGCAGGATGCTGTGGCACGACTTCGACCTTGCCGCCGTGGGGCCGCGAGGGGCGGACCTGACCGGGGCGTATGCGAGCGGGCACTGGCCGGCGTTCGAGGCCGGGTACGCCTCGCGACGGCGGACGACCGGCGACGTGCGGGCGCTGCGGGTGGTGGAGCTGGTGCGCAACATCGCGTGGCACCTGCGGGACAAGGTGGAGTTGCGGGGCACGGAGTCGACGGCCGAGGGCTGGGTCGAACGCGAGCTGCAGAGCCTGCGAGATCTGCTGTAGGCGGCGGCAGCCCCGCCGCCGCCTACAGCGTCACTCCGCTACCCGACGGCGCAGGTCGTGCCGTTGAGGGTGAACGCGGTCGGTTTGGCGTTGGTGGTGTTGTTCCAGGAGGCGATGAAGCCGAAGTCGACGCTGCCGCCGTTGGCGGCGATCGTCTTCGTGTAGTCGGCGGGGGTGATGGTGACGTTCGCGCCGCTCTGGGTGTAGACGCCGCCCCAGATCTGGTTGATGACCTGGCCGTTGGCGTAGGTCCACTTCAGGGTCCAGCCGTTCACCGGGGTGGCGGAGCGGTTGGTGATCTTCACGGCGCCCTGGAAGTTGCCGCCCCACTGGCCGGCGACGGAGTATGCGACGGTGCAGGCGGCCGACGAGGACGGTGACTGCGACGCCGATGCCGACGGGGACACGGACCGCGACGGCGACACCGAGACCGACGGCGACGCGGAGCGGGACTGCGAGGCGGACGGCGACGCGGAGAACGACGTCGGCGGGGCGCCGGTGCGGTCGCCGTAGATGATGCCGCGGCCGTTCGTGCCGAGGTACACCCGGCCGTAGATGCGCGGGTCGCCGGTGATGGTGTCGCCGATGTTGCCGTACTGGTGCTGGTCGTCGTTGATCCGCAGCCAGGAGGCGGCGGAGTCGTCGGAGCGGTAGACGCCCTTCTTGCCGTCGACCTGCGCCACGGCGAACACGGCCACGTTCGGGCGGCCCGGTGCGCCCTTGCCGAACCCGACGGCGTTCGCCGCCTGTACCGACGCGACCTTGGCGAACGAGACGCCACCGTCGGTCGACCGGAAGAGCCCGGAGGTGCCACCGGCCAGCCAGATCTCGCCGGCCACGCCCGGGACCGCCTTGAACGACGCCGTGGCGGGCAGGCCACTGGCGGCCGCCGTGAACGTGGCGCCACCGTTGGTGCTGCGGTAGAACGTACCGCCGCTGAAACCGTAGAAGGTGCCCGGAAGCACCCGGTCGGACTCGACAACGGCATTCTGCGGAAGTCCATTGATAGAAGTCCACGTGTTGCCGAAGCCGACCGAGTAGACGGGAGCGGAGTTCTTCGGCGCCCAGACGAACCTGGACCCGTCGGCCGCGGCGGCGATGGTGCCGCCCTCGTTGATGCCGCCCGGCTCGCTGCCCTGGAACCAGTTCGCGCCGCCGTCGGTGGAGAACGCGGCGTGGCTGTCGTTGGGGCGGTCACTGTCGGCGAAGTTGCCGGCGCGGACCATGACGCTCGGGTTGAGCTCGGCGTAGTCGAGGCTGGTGGTGCTGGTGAAGTACGGCGACTGGAACATCATCGCGGGCACGGCGTCGAGGTTCGTGTGCCGGAAGCCGCCGATGTCGCCGAGGCCGGAGATGAGCGGCGCGCCGGTCGGCGGGCTGATGAGGTCCAGCACCGCGGTCTCCTCCAGGCCCGCGGCCATGGGCTTGATCGTGATCTGGCCGCCGGTGTCCCAGGTGGTGAGGTCGGTGCTGCCGTACACGGTGGCGCCGGTGCCGTACATGAACCGGTTGGAGTTGAAGGGGTCGATCTCCATCGACTCGGTCATCCAGCCGAGCTTCGGCGTCACCTCGGGGGGCTGCGGGTTGGCCCCGAGGGAGAGCCACGGCGAGCGGCTGACGTCCATCTTGTACCGGAAGCTCCGGTTGGGGTAGCTGGTGAAGTCCCAGATCCGGGTCCAGGTCGCGCCGCCGTCGGTGCTGCGGAAGAAGATGACGTCCGGCCACCACGAGATCTGCGTGGCGACCATGATGGTGCCGGGGTGCTGGCGGTCGATGGTGAGGCCGCTGTAACCGAAGTAGTCGTCGCTGCTGCTGCTCGGCACGGGGCTGATCTGCGTCCAGGCGCCGGTCGCGGTGTTGTACTTCCAGACGTCACCCTTGCCGCCGTCGTACGGGCCGCCGGTGTCGCTGGTCGCGATGTACAGATAGCCGCCGGCGGTGTCCAGGACGCCCTTGTGCGACAGGTACCCGGTCGGCTGCCCCGCGACGCGCTCCCAAGTGGTGCCACCGTTCGTGGTGCGGTACACCGTGTTCTGCTTGTCGGCGACCCCCACATAGATGGTCTGCGTCGCATTACCAAGAGTGCCGGAGCGCTTGTCGAACGTCACCCAGGTGATGCCCTGGTTGTCGGTCAGGTACCCGTTGGGGTCGCTCGGGTCCTGTGCGTAGTTGCCCGGGTTGGGGAACGCGGTCACCTTCGCCCAGGTGACGCCGGAGTCGGTGCTGCGCCACAGCCCGTTGCCGCTGGGGGCGCCGAGGTACAGGATCGAGTTCTTGTTCGGGTCGATCGCCAGCCGCTCCCCCATGCCGCGGCCGGGCATGTTGCCGCCGAGCTTGAACGGCAGG
Source organism: Dactylosporangium sp. CA-152071 (assembly GCF_050936335.1). Classification (NCBI taxonomy): domain Bacteria; kingdom Bacillati; phylum Actinomycetota; class Actinomycetes; order Micromonosporales; family Micromonosporaceae; genus Dactylosporangium; species Dactylosporangium sp. CA-152071. The sequence goes on from NZ_JBNJMZ010000002.1 coordinate 2,934,339, forward strand.
GCCGAGGTCTGCCAGGTGGCGCCCTTGTCGGAGGAGCGCAGGACCGCGCCGTTGTTGGGGTCCCAGCTGTTGGTGTACATGCCGGCGGCCACGTACACCTTGTTCGGGTCGACCTCGTCGGTGGCGAGGCTGACGACGCCGTTGTAGCCCCAGTTGTCCTGGCCGACCCAGTCCAGCAGGGGGATCCAGCGGTTCGTGGCGGGGTCGAGGCGGTACGCCCCGCCGATGTCCGTCCGGGCGTACACCAGATTCTGCTGCTTCTGGTTGAAGATGATGCCCGGCACGAAGCCGCCGCCCTCGATCTGGACGTTCTTGAGCGCGTACGGGTCCGCGGCCGCGGCCTGCGCGGGGCTGGTGGCGGTCTGCACGGCGACGCCGACGGCGACGACCGTCACCGCCCCCGCCAGCCCGGCAATGAGCCCTCTCAGCTTGGTTCGCATGGGCCGCATGGTGTGAGCGCTCACTGTCCCGGGTCAACGAAGCGGGTGTCCCACCCCAGGTCAAACCCCTTCGGAGTGTGAAACTCTCACCACGCGGGTCGCTTGCGTATGGTTGAGCCCCGTGAGACGGGCCCGACCGCTGATCGCCCTCGCCGCCGCGCTCGTCGTCGGCGGGTGGCTGCTGTTCTCCCCCACGTCGCGGGACACGCCGCCCTCGGTCGCGCCGTCGGGTGCGGGGACGGTCACGGCGACGCTGGAGCCGGGGGTGATGCCCGCGAAGCTCGCCGACGGGGTGATCTACACGCCGCTGCTCTATCTGGAGACCGGCGCCTCCGTCGGGACCGCCCCGTCCGCCGACGGTAAGGCCGAGCGGCTCGTGTTTCGGGAGGCTGCCACGGTACGGGAGCTGCGCAGCGTGCCGAAGGACCTGTTCCCGCAGTGGCTGGGCCTCACCGCCGCCGACGGGGTCCTCTACTGGGCGGAGTCGGCCGCGACCGCCGCGGGGCCCTACGAGACGCGGCTGTGGCGCGCGCCTCTGGCCGGAGGGGCACCGGTCGCGCTGACCGCCGACACGGGCGGGATTGTGTTCTTCGACTCACAGTACGACCTGGTCGTCGCCGAGGAGCGGGTGCACTGGGTGGCCGCCACGCCCGACGACGCGCCGAAGACGGAGGTGCGGTCGGTCGCCGTCACCGGTGGCGCCGTCAGCACGGAGGTCATCGACGGCCGGTACAGGTGGAGCTCCTGGCCCTGGCTCGTCAGCGTCGACCCGGGCGCGGCGACGCTGCTGAACAGGGCCGACGGGCAGCGGCGATCCGTGCCGGCGACCGCGGCGGAGACGATGCTGTGCACGCCGGAGTGGTGCCGCGCGATCCAGGAGACCGCGAGCGGGCGCAACCTCGTCGACGTCATGCGCGCCGACGGCGGCGGGCGGCGCCGGGTCGCGGGTGACCTGAACGCCGTCGGCGTCGACGTCGGCCTGCTGGACCGCTTCGAGCTGCTGACCGGGGTCGAGGGCGACTCGTTGCGGCTGCTCGCATACGACCTGACGACGGGCCGGACGACCGTGCTCGCGCGGGACGTCGGCGTGGTGACGACCAAGGCCGGCCTGGTCTGGTGGTCCACCGGGAGCCCCGATCCGGCCGCCTGGCACGTGCTGGACCTGCGTCGGCTGGCGTAGCCACAACCCCTGTAATAGGCCGGAATCGAACGTGTGCTCGACTAGTAATCAAGCCGCGTAGGCTGGTCACCGGCCTTTTTACGGACGGTGACCTCGATCAGGAGGGGTTTTGTGACGAATCCAACGGCCACGGCATCGACCAAGATCGATGCTGCGGTGCTGAAGATCGCGGGGGTCGTGGTCCTCGGTGCGATCATGTCGATTCTCGACATCACTGTCGTCAGCGTGGCGCTGCCGACCTTCCAGACCGAATTCAACGCGTCGTACGCGACCGTCGCCTGGACGATGACCGGTTACACCCTCGCGCTGGCAACCGTCATCCCCCTCACCGGCTGGGCGGCGGACCGGTTCGGCACGAAGCGGCTGTACATGGTCGCTCTCGCCCTCTTCACGATCGGCTCTGGCCTGTGCGCCACCGCCGACTCCATCGGCCAGCTCATCGGCTGGCGGGTCGTGCAGGGTCTCGGTGGCGGCATGCTCATGCCGCTGGGCATGACGATGCTGACCCGGGCCGCCGGCCCGGAGCGGATCGGCCGTCTCATGGCGATCCTCGGCATCCCGATGCTGCTCGGCCCGATCACCGGCCCGATCCTCGGCGGCTGGCTCATCGACGACTACAGCTGGCACTGGATCTTCCTCATCAACCTGCCGATCGGCGCCATCGCGCTGGTCTACGCCGCGCTCGCGCTGCCGAAGGACGAGGCGCACCCGTCGGAGTCCTTCGACTTCCTCGGCATGCTGATGCTGTCCCCGGGCCTCGCGCTGTTCCTGTTCGGCGTGTCGTCGTGGCCGGAGGCCGGCACGTTCTCCGCGACGAAGGTGTGGCTGCCGATGCTCATCGGCGGGCTGCTCGTCATCAGCTTCGTCTTCTACTCCTTCAAACCGGCGCACCCGCTGCTGGACCTGCGGCTGTTCCGCAACCGCAAGCTGACGATCGCGACGATCACCCTGTTCGTGTTCATCATCGCGTTCATGGGCGCCGGCCTGCTGTTCCCGAGCTACTTCCTGCAGGTCGGCGGCGAGTCCACGCTGCACGCCGGTCTGCTGATGGCGCCGCAGGGCATCGGCGCGATGCTCACCATGCCGATCGCCGGCATGCTCGCCGACAAGGTCCCGGTCGGCCGGACGGTGCCGTTCGCGATGGCGCTCATCGCCGCCGGCTTCTTCACGTTCACGCAGGTCACCGCCGACACGTCGTACTGGCTGCTGTGCGGCTCGCTGTTCGTCATGGGCCTCGGCATGGGCGGCACGATGATGCCGATCATGACGTCGGCGCTCAAGACGCTCGGCCACGCCGAGGTCGCCCGCGGCTCCACGCTGGTCAACATCCTCCAGCAGATCGGCGGCTCCATCGGCGGCGCCGTCATGTCGGTGATCCTGACCAGGCAGCTCAACGAGTCGGACCTGGTGCCGGGCTCCACCCCGCCGGTCACCGAGGCCCAGCTGGCCATCGCGGCGCAGCACTCCGACCAGATCAAGGCGCAGGTGCCGCCGCCGCTGTTCGAGAAGGGCCTGGACTTCGTCGCGGACTCGTTCGCCACGACGTTCTGGGTCGGCTTCGCGCTGGTCCTGTTGACGTTCATCCCGATCGCCTTCCTGCCGCGCAAGAAGGAGCCGAAGGCGGCCGGCGACGACGCGGCGGCCGGTGCCGCGACGCCGGTGATCGTGCACTGACGTCCTGATCGGGAAGGCCGCCCCGGTTGCCCGGGGCGGCCTTTTTCATGCCCGTTTGAAAGATCCGGCCGCGAAGAACTCGGCGAACGGCCGCACGAACGCCGGCCGGGCGACGTTGGCCGAGTTGTGCGACGCGCCGGGGATGAGCATCGCCCTCCCCCTCGGGGCGGCGTCGGCGACGGCCTGGCAGTTCTCCATGAAGTACCGGGGGCTGCGGGCACCCGCGGCGAGCAGGAGCTCCGCGCTGACGCCCGCGTAGTCCTCCGCCTTGCCGCTGTGGTCATGGATGCGGCGGATCTCCGGCGGCATCGTCGGCATGAGCTCGACGAACCGCTTGCCGATGCTCGTGCGCAGGAACAGGCTGGTCATGGCCTTGGCGACCGGGAACGGCACCTTGGCGCCGAAGTCGTCCGGGTAGGTGGCCCTGGCCATCACCGTCATCGCCCGTGCGTGGTCACCCTGCCGCACGAGCCGCTCGAACTCGTCGAGGAACTCCGCCGAGGGGCGGCCGCCGAAGTGCAGGCCGGGGTCGTACACCGCGATCCGCTCCAATGGGAGGGTGAGACCCGCCCGGAGCGCGGTGAACCCGCCGCCGCTGTGCCCGAAGACGCTGCGCGCACCGGTGTGCTCGAGGACCGCACCGAGGTCGGCGAGGTCCGTCTCCACCGTCTCCGTGCCGGTCAGCGGCGCCGAGTCAACCCGGCCGCGCCGGTTGTACAGGTGCACGGTGAACCTGTCCGCGAGCGCGGCGGCCAGCCGTTGGTAGTCCCGGACGGCGACGCCCCCGCCGTGCAGGATCACGATCCCCGGCCCGGTGCCGGTCGAATACACGGTGACCTTCGCACCGTCCCCTGAGGTGACCTTCGCTTCTCTCATGTTCAATTATGCGAACGGTGTTTGCAGTTTTTCAACCCTATGCAGAACTGGCAGTAGCTATATAGAGTACGGACATGGCCGGTTTGCGCATGACGACGCCGCGGCTGCTCGTGCTGCGGGCACTGCTCGACGACCCGGCGCGCGAGCGCTACGGGCTCGACCTGGCCACGGAGGCGGGGCTCGAGCCGGGCACGATCTACCCGATCCTGGTCGCCTTCGAGGGCGCGGGCTGACTGTCCAGCCGCGAGGAGGAGATCGACGTGCACGCCGCCGGCCGCCCCCGCCGGCGCTATTACCTGCTGACCGCGGCAGGCGTGACCGCCGCCCGGGCGGCCCTCGCCAAGCGGTCCGCCCCGCGCGTCGGGCGCCTGGCGTGGTGACCGGCGCGGCCCCGGCCGCTCTCACCACCGGCGTGCGGCTCGCCGTCGCGACGCTCACACTGCTGCTGCCCGCCGCGTTCCGCGACCGCCAGCGCGCCGAGTGGACCGCGGACCTCATGACCCTGCCGGCCGGCCGCTGGCGCTACCTGTTCGGCGCGGCCCGCACGCTCCCGGCGCTGCGCGCCGCCGCACACCGCGCCGGCCTCTCCCGCGGCCCGGTCGCCGCCGCCGCGACCTTCCCCTCGGACGCGCTGGCCCGCACGCTGCTCGCCGGCCTCGGCTGGCCCGTGCTGTCCTGGCTGCTCATGGTGCCGCTGCGCTACTTCCTGTTCGACATCCCCGGCCGCATCGCCGCCGGCGGCGGCCCCGTCGACCCGAAGAGCCTCTGGCCCTCCGGCGCGCTGTTCGTCGTCCTGCTCCCGCTGATCCTGGCGCTGACCTTCGGCGCCTATGTCGCCCTTGCCGGCGGCTGGCTCCTCGCCGCCTCGATCGGCCTGGCCGGTGCCGCCGTGGGCGTCGGCCTGCGGCGCCTCTGGCTCGCCGTCGCCGGCCTGTCCCTCGCCGCGGCCGCCCTGCTCGCCGTGACGGTCGGCGGCCTGCCCGTCTTCGACGCCGACCCGGGCTATGGCGCCGCCCTCCTCGGCACGACGGCCGTCGCCCTCGGCCTGTGGTCCCGCACCCTGAGCCGGTGGCAGCGAGGCTGGCTGCTCACGATCGGCCTGGCCGCAGCCGCGGTGCTGGCCGCCCACCACACCCCCCTCGGCGCGGCCATGCACACCTGGTACCTGGACTGACCCGATCCGACGACCGACCCGCCGGCCCGCCGGTCCCACTGAGCGCGGGTCGCACCCTCCGGCCCGGCGCTCCAAGCCGCTCTGTGCCGGGCGGCAACTCACACCTCCGCGTCCGGGCCGGTCCCCGCCTTGGGCGGCCGCCGCGTCTGGGGCTGACCGCCGTGTTGGGTGGCCGCCGCGTCTGGGTGCCCTCTGTTTCATCTGCACACCAGCACCCCGGCCCACACCTGCGACTGGCTCCAGGTGGCTCCCGAGTGATCCCGTGCGGTTCTGGTAGCTCCGGCTACCACACGGGATCATGGAGCAGCGACTGGCGCCGATGACCGGAGACCTTCCCGCCCGGCTCCCACTCCCGGCCCGCCTGGTCAGCATCCTCAAGGCCGGCGCTCCACCGGTCGGCGGCCACCACGGCCAGGTGCCCACACACCGCCGTCTTCCAGGGGCAGCGCGTGGAGATCAGCTTCCACCGGGGCCGCTGCCTGGCCCAGCAGCCAGACGATGCCGCCGTCACCGACAGCACGCCGCCAGGCAGCCCCAACACCGACGGTCCGCCAACGAAGTCCGAAGCCGCTTCGGACTGCGAGCACCCTGTGCGCAGCCGGATCCCGCGCCCACGCACCATGCAGACGTCGATCAATGCCCCGATACACCCCGTTCCAAGGCGGATGTCGCCCAGCCACCAACCCCACCACCGCCGGCCACCCGACCTCACCACCGCCCAAGCCATTGCAAGCCACAGGACGACCAGCCCACAGGCGAACCCAGGGCTCCACCCAGCCACGCGGACAGGGCTGCCGGCTGAAAAGGCGTGGAGCTGGAAGACGTCGATCAATGCCCCGAAACGCCCCGTTCCAAGACCGATGCCGCGCAGCCGCCGGCCCCGCCACCACCGAGAGCGGGCCACCACCGGCCCGCCGCCACCGACCGCGGGCCACCACCAACAGCGGGCCGCCACCAAGCAGCCACCGACCCAGCTGCTGCCCAGGGCCATCACCAACCGCGGGGCGCCCAACCCGCAGGCGAGGCCCACAACCACTCACCACCACAGACATTGGTCAATGCCCCGAATCGCCCCATACGAGGTGGATGTCGCGCAGTCACCGGCCCTGTCGCCGCTGGCAGCGGACCGTCGTCACCGGGATGCTGCCGGACCTGCAGCGGTGGGCGACGGCAGTTCTGTCGCGGCGGGAGAAGGCGGGGTCGGGTCCGGAGGCGAGAAGGGCCTGGTCCGGCGGTACAGGAGCAGCGCCGTCAAACCGCCCGCCACGAGGCCCCAGAAGGCGGGGCCGATGTTCAGGATCGTGGTGCCTGACGCTGTCACGACAAAGGTGACCACCGCGGCCTCGCGGCCCGACGGGTCGGTGACCGCGCTGGCCAGAGAGGCGCCGAGGGCGGACAGCAGGGCCAGGCCGGCGACGGCGATGACCAGGACCGGCGGCGAGAGCAGTACGAGCGCCATCGCCAGACCCGCGCCGAGGCCGAGGGTGAGCTGCCCGGCGCCGAGGGCGGCCGTGGCGACCCAGCGCCGGCGGGGGTCGGGGTGGGTGTCGGGGCCGGCGGTGAGGGCCGCGGTGATCGCCGCCAGGTTGAGGGCGTGGCCGCCGAACGGGGCGGCGAAGGCGCTCGCCAAGCCGGTGGTGACGAGGACGCCGCGGAGGGGTGGGGTGTAGCCGTACGTGGCCATGACGGCCATGCCGGGGACGTTCTGGGCGGCCATGGTCACCAGGAACAGCGGGACGGCGATGCTGATCAGGGCCGGCAGGTTGAACGTCGGCACCGTGAGCACCGCGGCGGGGGCGATCGAGACGCCGGTGAGGTGGACGCCGCGGACGGCGATCGCGACGACGGCGGCCAGCAGCGCGCCCGGGACGGCCCACTGGCGGGCGAAGCGGGTCAGCACCGCCCAGGCGAGCACCACCGGGATGGCGAGCGCGGGCACGTCGACGACGGCGCGGACGGGAGCGGTACAGAGGCTGAGGATGACGCCCGCGAGCATGGCGCCGGCGATCGGACGCGGGATCGCGGCGATCGCCCGGCCGAGCCACGGCGACAGGCCCGCGACGACGATGAGCGCGGCGCAGACGAGGAACGCGCCGACAGCCGCGGGCCAGCCGCCCTGCACGTGGCCGGTGGCGACGAGCAGCGCGGCGCCGGGGGTGGACCAGGCGATGCTGATCGGCATGCGGAACCGCAGCGCGAGGAAGACGGCGGTCGCGGCGATGCCGGCGCACAGCGCGAGCAGCCCGGACGCGGCCTGCGCGGGGGTGGCGCCGACGGCGCGCAGGCCGGCGAGCACGACGGTGAACGAGCTCGCGTACCCGACCACGGCGCTCACCAGCCCCGCCAGGATCGGCTGTGCCGAATCGAACCGCCGCATGACCACCCTCCGTTTCGCGTTCCGTATACGGAACGACTTGAAGAGAATGGCACCATAGCTGCGTGGAGACAAGTCTCGGTGACCGGCTGCGGGAGCTGCGGGCCGCGCGGGGGATGTCGCTGTCGGAGCTGGCGCGGGCCGCCGGCATCGGCAAGGCCACGCTGTCCGGGCTGGAGCACGGGACCAGGAACCCCACGCTGGAGACGCTCTACGCGGTGGCGGGTGCGCTGGGCGTACCGCTGACGGCGCTGGTGCGGGAGCAGCACGGCGAACCCGTCCGGGGGTCCGCGGTCACGGCGACGCTGCTGGAGGTGTTCGACGAGCCGGGGGTGACGTTCGAGCTGCTGCGCATGCGGGTGCGCCCAGGCGTCGTGCAGCAGTCACCACCCCACGCGCCGGGCGTGACCGAGCACGTCACGGTGTCGGAGGGTGTACTGCGGGCGGGCCCCACCAGCGCACCATTGATCGCGGGGCCGGGCGAGCACATCGCGTGGGCCGCCGATGTGCCGCACGTGTACGGCACCGTCGGCCCGGACGAGGTGGTCGCCACGCTCCTGATCAGGTCTCCCCGCGGGCAGACCTAGTCGGCCGTGGTGTCCTCGGAGTCCTGGTCCTTGTCGTGGCCGTGCCCGGTGAGCCCATCCACGATCGCGTCGATGGGCTGCCCGATGTAGTCGAAGTCGGGCACCGCGATCCGCTCCGCTTCGTCACGGATGATGTCGATGTCCACGGTCTCGTCGACGCGCGGGACGTCATGCCTGCTGGTCATACTGAACCAGTTTCCGGCCGGGGCGGCCGCCAAACCCGGACTGTGGCATCATCGCCACGATGGAGGTCCGCACAGCGCGCACCGAGGACGTCGACGCCCTCGTCACGATCCATCAGGTGGCCCGCCGCACGTACTACGGCGACCTGGAGATCCCTGACGACACGAGGGAGTTGCGGGACGCGTACACCATCAGCATCCAGGCAACGGATCGCCTCGTGCTGTGCGTCGACGGCGCCCACGGGCCTTTCGGTTTCGTGTCATTGGGACCGCCGGCGCGGCTCGTCGGCCTGTACGTCGACCCCGCGCACTGGCTCCGCGGCGCCGGCAGCGCCCTGCACGACGCCGGCGTCGCGGCCTGGCGCGAGGCCGGGATCACCGAGGGTCAGCTGGAGGTCTGGGACGGCAACGACCGCGCCAAGGCCTTCTACCTGCGGCGCGGCTGGCAGCCGTCCGGCGATCGCCGCGACGGCCCGCTGGGCCGCGACTTCGTGGTCCTAGGACTGAAGGTGGTGTAGGGCTCAGTCTTTGGACCGTTCTGCGGGAGCGCCGGCTCTCATACGATTCCAAGGGTGAGACGGATGGTCGACGCCATGCGCGTGGTCTGGGACGAGCCGCGCGCCCCAGACGCGCCCCGGCGGGTGTGGCGCGACTGGGCGCTCGTCGGCGTGTTCGGCCCGCTTGCCGTGCTGGAGGGGCTGCTCCGCCCCGACCTGCCGATGCGCGTGCTCTCCGTCCTGGTCGTCCTGGCCGGAGTCGTGGCGGTGGTGCCCTGGCGCCGGCGTCAGCCGTTGGCGGCGGTCGCGGTGGCGTTCGGCGCGACCGGCCTGCTGCCGCTGCTGGCGGGCCATGCCATGGACAATGGCGCCGCCGTTGCGGTGCTCCTTCTGGTGTACGCGCTGACGCGCTGGGGCTCCGGCCGCGAAATCGTGCTCGGCACGGCGGTCATCGCCGTGAAGGCCGGCGTGTTGGACCAGCTCGTGCGGGTCAAGCCGAGCGACACCGTCGCGGGGCTGGCCGTGCTGTCCAGCTGTCTCGCGCTGGGCCTGGCGCTGCGGTATCGTGCCGGCGCCCGCCGCCGCGAGATCGACCGCATCCGCCTCCTCGAACGCGAGCGCCTGGCCCGCGACCTGCACGACACCGTCGCCCACCACGTCTCGGCAATGGCCATCCGCGCCCAGGCCGGCATCGCCACCGCTGCCACGGACCCTGACGCCGCGCTCTCCGCCCTGCACCTCATCGAGGCCGAGGCGTCGCAGGCCCTGACGGAGATGCGCGCCATGGTCCGCCTCCTGCGCCACGCCGGCCCGGCCGACCCGCCCGAGCTGTCCCCGACCCCGTCCTTCGCCGACCTGGCGTACCTCGCCGACCCGGCAACCGTGCCCACCAATGCGCAGCCCGCCACCACACAGCCCGCCACCACACGGACCGACAACACCCAGCCCACCAAAACCCCTGCCGCCGAATCCCCTGCCAACGAGACCCCTGCCAACGAAACCCCGGCCAACGAGGCCCGAGACGACAAAGCCCGGGCCGACGGCATGTGGGCAGAAGGCACACGGACCAGCGAGACACAGACCGACGGCGCACGGAGCGACCACTCGCCGCCCGACGACGCACGAGCCAACGACCTTCGAGTCAGCACCCCTCAAACCAGCAACCCGCACACCAGCGACCCCCGAACCGACAGCACACAGACCGACCAGGCCCACGCCGGCGAGACCCCACTCGACGGCACGCGGGCAGAAGGCACACAGACCAGCGAGACACAGACCGACGGCGCACGGTGCGACAACTCACCGCCCGACGACGCACGAGCCGACAACCTTCGGATCAGCGACCCCCGAACCAGCGACCCACAGACCGGCGACCCACAGACCGGCGACCCACAGACCGGCGACCCACAGACCGGCGACCCACAGACCGGCGACCCACGAACCGGCAGCACGCGGGTCGACGGCGCGCGGAGCGGTAACCCGCAGACGTACGACCCCCGGACCCACGACACGCGGACAGTCAGCACCCGAAGCGGCGACACTCGGACCGATGGCACTCCGGCCTCTTGGGCTCGGATCGGCGACCCGCAGGCGGACGGAGCGCGGACCGGCAAGGCGCGGACCGGGCCTCGCGTGGACGTCGAGCTCTCCGGCGACCTCGACGGCATCCCGGCGCCGGTGGGTGCGGCCATCTACCGCCTGGCCCAGGAGTCGGTCACCAACGCCAGGCGGCACGCCCGGCATGCGACCAGGATCGAGGTGCGGGTCCACGCCGACGACACGTCGGTGCGGCTGCGGGTCACCGACGACGGCGACTCAGGCTCGGCCCGGCCGGCCACCGCCCACGGGTACGGCCTCATCGGCATGACCGAACGCGCCACCCTCCTCGGCGGCACCTGCGAGGCCGGCCCGACCCACCGCGACGGCACCGGACGCGGCTGGACCGTGACCGCCGTCCTGCCACGCTCAGGGGCGACTGCCCCGTCCCGACCCGGACGGCCCGGGCCCGGGACCACACGCTCACCCGAAGCGCCACAGCCACTCGGACCGGCACCGTCGCCAGGACCGACCCCGTCGACCAAGACACCGCCGGCCGAGCACTTGCCCACGGCTCCCCCGTCCTCCGAGGAACCTCGCTCCGATCCCCCGCGCCCCGAGACGCCGCGCGTCGAGCCCCTGCACCTCGAGCGGCCGAGCGCCGATCCCCCGCGTTTCGAGAAGTTGGGCGCCGAGGCGTCCGGCTTCCGGCGGCCGGTCTCCGAGATTCCGGACACGTTGCCGTCGCAGGTCGGGTCGCCGTGCACCGAGGGAACCGGCCCGCATCAGCCCGCCTGCACCGCTACGAAGGCCCTGGCATCGGACCGGGAGCCGGCATCCGACGCGGCGCACACGGAGGAGTCCTCGGGGCGCTCCCGTTCCGAGACAGCGTGGTCCGAGGGGTCGCGTTCTGGCGTTGAGGTGCGACGGTCTGGGGTGGTGGGGTGAGCGTCCGGGTGGTGGTGGCCGACGATCAGGAGATCGTGCGGACCGGGTTGAGCATGATTCTCAATGCGCAGCCGGGGATTGAGGTCGTCGGGGTTGCAGCGAACGGGCATCGGGCGGTTGAGCTGGCGCGGCAGGTGCGGCCTGACGTCTGCCTGTTCGACATTCGCATGCCGGGGGTCGACGGGATCGAGGCGACGCGGGCGTTGGCCGGGCCGGGGGTCGAGGATCCGCTCGCGGTGGTCGTCATCACCACGTTCGACCTGGACGAGTACGTGTACGCGGCGCTGCGGGCGGGGGCGCGGGGGTTCCTGCTCAAGGATGCCGGGCCGGCGCTGCTGGCGCAGGCCGTGCACGCCGCGGCGAACGGGGAGGCGCTCATCGCGCCGGTGATCACCGCCAGGTTGTTGCGGGCGTTCGCCGGGGCGGGGCCGGTGCCCAGTCCGCCGCAGCCGGTCGAGGCGCTCACCGAGCGGGAGGAGCAGGTGCTCGCGAAGGTTGCCGGGGGGCGGAGCAACGCCGAGATCGCCGCGGAGCTGGGGATCACGCTCAGCACGGTGAAGACGCACGTGGCCAGTCTGATGGCGAAGCTCGGGGTCAGGAACCGGGTCGAGATCGCCATCTGGGCCTACGAGACGAGGCGGGTAGTACTTAAGCACGGTCCGCCGTAGGTCCAAGTGGCGATGAGTGGCGGCGGGGGTGGCGTTCACCATCGACGCATGACCAAAGCCACCTGGCTCGTCCCGACCGGGCTGATCGCGCTCAGCTTCGTGCCGATGGCCGCCGGCACCATCCGTCTCGTCGAACTGGGCGGCGGCGGGACGCGTACACCTGACAACGCCCGCTTCTTCGACCAGCCGCTGCCGGTCGTGCTGCACATCATCAGTGCCAGCGTGTTCCTGCTGCTCGGCGCGTTCCAGTTCTCCCCCGGGCTGCGCCGCAGGCGGGCCGGCTGGCATCGGGTGGCGGGGCGGCTGCTGATCCCGCTGGGCATCGTCGCGGCGCTCACCGGTCTGTGGATGTCGGTGATGTACGACCTGCCGCCCGCCGACGGCACGCTGGTGATGCTGGAGCGCCTGCTGTTCGGCACGGTGATGGCGGTGGCGCTCGGGCTCGGGTTCGCCGCCGCCCGGCGCCGCGACATCCCCACGCACAGCGCCTGGGTGACGCGTGGCTACGCGATCGGTCTCGGCGCGGGCACGCAGGCGATCACCCACGCGCCCTGGTTCCTGTTCGTCGGCGAGCCCGGGCCGTCCGCGCGGGCGTTCCTGATGGGCGCCGGCTGGGTCATCAACCTGGCCGTGGCGGAGTGGGCGATCCGCCGCCGCCGCGCGAAGTCCCAGCAGCGCCCGAGCCACAGCGCACCGGTCCCCGCAACGCCATGACGCCGCAACGCCGCAACGCCACAACGCCACGACGCCACGACGGCACGGCAACGGCAACGGCAGGGCACAGCCTCAGGCGGCGGGCTTCCACACCGCCGTGACCGAGCCGGTGAGGACCGTCCACCTGGGACGGTCGACGTGGACGGGGACGGGGCGTTGCGGGCCTGCGGTGACGCCGTTGACCATGCCGTAGTCGACGCGCGGGCGCACCAGGCCGGGCAGCCCGCGCTCCAGCATCAGCGACAGCGTCGTGCGGACCTGCAGGTCGGCGAACTCGGCGCCCAGGCAGCGGCGCGGGCCGAGGCCGAACGGGATGAACTCTTACTGCCGGGGCGCCGGCTCCCCCGCGCTCCGGCGCTGCGGCCGGAAGGCCTGCGGTGACGGGTACACGAGCGGATCGCGGTGCTCGAGCAGCGGTGCCATGAAGAGCAGCGCCCCCTTCGGCACCGGCGGCGAGCCCGCGATCTCCACGGTCGTCGTCACCCGCCGGGGCAGGGTGATCGGCACGGCGGGCAGCAGCCGCTGCGACTCCTTCAGTACTGCCGCCAGGTCGTCCTCGGTGGTCACCTCGACCGGGCCGGCGGCGGGGTCGGGGCTGCCGAGCAGCGTGACGAGCGCGAGGCTCAGCGTCATCGCCGTCGTCTCGAAGCCCGCCGCGAAGAACCCGTGCAGCTCCCCGCGATCTCCTCGGTGCTGAGCCGGTCGCCGTCCTCGTCGACGGCGTGGTAGAGGATCGACAGCGCGTCCGGGCGCGGGTCGGCGGCGCGGCGACCGGCGATCAGCGCGGCGAGCTCGTCGTAGGCGCCGGCGACCCGGCGCAGCCACCGCCCGTACGGCGACCAGGGCAGATCCCGCCGGAAGAGCAGCACCCGCGGGTCGGCGGCGGTGGTGCCGAGCGTGACGATGCGGTCGGCGAAGGGGCCCAGGGACGCGGCCTCGTCGAAGCCCAGCAGGCAGCGCATGAGGTTCGTCTTGGAGATGCGCAGGCACTCCTGCTTGAGGTCGAACGGGTCCCCGCCCGGCGCGGCGAACCGGGACCGCGCGAACGTGTCGGCGAACACCTCCCGGTAGTGCGCCATCGCGGTGCGGTGCACGGCCGGCATCAGGAGCTTCCGCCGGCGGGTGTGCTCGGCGCCGTTGGCGGTGATGACCGCGTCGAACATGCCTGACCACGGCCGGCCGGGCGGCAGGTCGAAGAGCCCGTCGGCCCGGTGGAACGCGGTGTTGTCGGTGAACACCTGGCGCACGCCGTCGCGGCCGCGGACCACGAGCTCCTCGACACCTGCGTGCCGCTGTTCGAGGCACCGACGGCCGAGGAGCTCGCGCTGTTCGATCAGCCGGCCGACGTGAACCGGGCGGCCGGCTCGCCCGACAGATGACCCGGAGGCAACCGCCGCCCGCAGACGACGAGGAGCAGGTCCTGCGCGAGGCCTCGCAGCGGCGTACCGCCGCCGCCGAACCGCCAATCGAGATCCGTGGCCTCCAGCGTGACGCCGCTCAGGTCCACGCCGAAGTATTCGACGTTGCGCGGCCGCATCGCGTCCAGGACCAGCCGGAGCCGGTCGAGCGGCACCCGCCGGTCGAGCCCGAGCGCGACCGTGCTGTCGAGGCCGTGGATGATCTCGTGCGACAGCGCCCCGGTCGCGCCCCCGCCCGGCGGCGCCCACGGGTGCTCGACGTTGTCCCGCAGCGACCGCAGCAGCGCCTCGGCCGGCATCCGGGCGGCGTCCCGCCGGGCGACCCGGTCCGACATCGCGTTGAACCGGCCGCCGGAGCGCACCATCTCCCACACGAACCCGCCCAGCCCCATCCGGAACGGCATCGTGGTGTGCGCCACCACCTCCCGGACCCGCCATCCGGCGCACAGTGACGGCGCGTCCCATTGCGCCGGGGTCAGCGCCCCGAACACCTCCGCCAGCTCCGACCGCTCCGCCACGACCGCGGCCCTCTCCTGCGACATGCGACATCCTCCTCGTTCGGCGTTTCCGGAGGGTGTACGAACGGAGCGGGCGAGACTCATCGGTCACGAGCATGGGTTGGCTACACTGCCGAGTCATGATGACCTTGACCCGCCGCCTCGCCACGGTCGCCGCCGCGCTGGCCATCGGGCTGGGCGCGCTGACGGCGTGCAGCTCCGACAACGTGACGTGCTCGACCAGCGCGTGCACAGTCACCTTCGACCGCGGCGTGGACGCCGAGTCCAAGGTCCTCGGCATCAAGGTCAAGCTGATCAGCGTGGACAACGGCAACGTGAAGGTCGACGTCGGCGGCACCACGGTCAGCGTCCCCGTCGACGGCAGCGCCGAGGCCCAGGGCTTCACCATCGCCGTGCAGAGCGTCACCGACTCCAACGTCGTCGTGCGGGTCACGAAGAACTGACCGGTGGCCGGCGGCCGGTCCGCGGACCGGCCCCCGGCGCACGGCGAACGGGCGGATACCGACCGGTAGGGTGTCCGGCGTGAACATCGCCGCTCTGGTCCTCGTCGGCCTCGTCGCCGCGCTCCACGCCTACTTCCTGGTGCTGGAGATGTTCCTGTGGACGGCCCCGCGCACGCGGGCGGCGTTCGGCACCACGGCCGAGTTCGCCGAGTCCAGCAAGGCCCTGGCCGCGAACCAGGGCCTGTACAACGGCTTCCTCGCCGCCGGCCTGGTCTACGGCATCGTCGCCGACGACCCGGTCGGCTTCGCGATGCGCGTCTTCTTCCTCGCGTGCGTGATCGTCGCCGGCCTGTACGGCGCCGCGACCGCCAGCCGCCGCATCCTGCTCGTCCAGGCCCTCCCCGGCGCCCTGGCCCTGATCGCCGTCGTGCTCGCCCACTAGGCCGCGCCAGGCCGCGCCACCCTGGGCCCCCGCGCCGGCGGGCTGAGCCGAACCACCGCGCGCACGTCACATGCGGGTCTGCGCTGAGTTAAGTGAAGATCACTCGCTGTGCACTGGTGCTGTGTCTGAGTCTCGCCGTCGGGGCATGTGCCGACAAGGACAAGCCGGGTGGCGAAGGGACGGCCACGGCGGCGTTCAACGCGGGGCTGACCGAGGTCGTGAACCCGTCCACGGCGACCGGCGGCACGTTGAAGCTGGCCAGCGCGCACGACGTGGACTCGTGGGACCCGACGCGGTCGTACGTGACGGCGGTGTACAACCTGCAGCGGCTCTACGTCCGGACGCTGCTGACGCCGGACGCGAAGCCCGGGGCCGACGGGTTGAAGCTGGTCCCGGACCTCGCCACGGCGGCGCCGGAGATCTCGGCGGACAAGCTGACGTACACGTTCAAGCTGCGCGACGGGATCAGGTTCGAGGACGGGTCGGCTATCACGGCGAAGGACGTGCGGCACGGCATCGAGCGGCTGTTCGCGCAGGAGGAGCTCAGCGGCGGGCCGACGTACCTCATCGACCAGCTCGACCAGGGCCAGCACTACCCCGGTCCGTTCGCCGACAAGAACGGCCTGAAGAGCATCTCGACGCCGGACGACAAGACGATCACGTTCAAGCTGGCGGAGCCGTTCGCCGACTTCCCGTACCTGCTCGCGATGGGCGTCGCCGCGCCGGTGCCGGCGGCGAAGGACACGGGTGCGAAGTACGGCGACAAGCCGGTGTCGAGCGGGCCGTACCGGTTCGAGACGATCGACCCGGGCAAGGAGGCCGTGCTGGTCCGCAACGAGCAGTGGGACCGGGCCACGGACACGGTGCGCAAGGCGCTGCCGGACCGCATCGAGCTGACCTTCGGCACCGCGCCCGACGAGATCGACCGGCAGCTGCTGGACGGGGACCTCGACGCGGACGCCGGGCAGGGCGGGGTGCAGTCGGCGTCGCAGCCGAAGGTCCTGCTCGACCCGGTGCTGAAGGCCCGCGCCGACGAGCCGACGACCGGGTTCGTGCAGTACGCGGCGATGAGCACGGCGGTGAAGCCGTTCGACGACGTGCACTGCCGGCGGGCCGTGCAGTACGCCGTCGACAAGACCACCGTGCAGACCGCCCGCGGCGGGCCGGACGCGGGCGGCGACATCGCCGGCGCGATGCTGCCGCCGGGCATCCCGGGACACGACCCGTCGCTGGACCCGTTCCAGACGAGGAGCGGCAAGCCGCAGCCGGACAAGGCCAAGGCGGAGCTGACCGCGTGCGGCAAGCCGGACGGCTTCGAGACCGTCATCGCCACCACCAACAGCCCGAAGGCGTCGAAGACCGCCGAGGCGATCCAGGCGGCCCTGGCGGCGGTCGGCATCAAGGCCCGAATCGACGCGTCGGACCCGTCGATCTACGCCCGGTCGGTCGTGGGCTCCCCCTCGAACGTGCACACCAAGGGGTACGGGCTGATCATGGGCGCCTGGTCGGCGGACTTCCCGACGGGCTACGGCTTCTTCCCGACGCTGATCGACGGGCGGCTCATCCTGCCCAGCGGCAACAACAACTACGCGGAGCTGTCCGACTCGGCGATCAACGCGCTCATCGACCGGGCCCGTGACACCACGGACCCGGCCGAAGCGGCGAAGCTGTGGTCGCAGGTCGACGCCGCGGTCATGGACTCCGCGACGATGTTGCCGCTGACGTACGACAAGGTGCTCAACTACCGCAACCCGCGAATGACGAACGTGTTCGTGAACCAGTACTACGGCATGTGGGACGTCACGGCACTCGGGGTGGCCTGAGCATGGCGTAGAGGGGCGGCCCGTCGCCGATGTGGAACGGCTGGGTGTCCGCGTACCCGTGCCTGCCGTACAGCGCCGCGTTGCGCCGCCCGGTCGCCTCCAGGTAGGCGGGCAGCCCGGCCTCGTCGGTGATCCGGTGGTGCTCGCGCAGCAGCCTGCTCCCCAGGCTCTGCCCCTGCCGCTCCGGCCGGACGCCGAGGAACGCCAGGTAGTCGTGCGCCAGGCCGTCCGGGTGCGCGGCGAGCATGTCCTCGTCGAGCTGGACGAACCGGCCGGTCGCCTCGCCGCACGCGGCCGCGAGGCGCCGGTCGTAGTCCGCGATCTCCGGCTCGAACTTGCCGTCGAGGCGCACCCACGCCGCGACCGCCGCGCCGTCAGCGGTGACGTACACCGTCCCGTGCTCGACGAACCACGGCGTCACGAGGTCGAAGTACCGCCGGTACACCTCGATCCGCTCCGACCGGTCGGGCACCAGCCAGTGCGCGATGTCGGTGTCGTCGAGCGCGGTGGCGAGCACCGCCGCGACCGTGCCGGTGTCGCCGGCCCCGGCGACGCGGATCGCCGGGGCCGTCGAGGTCGACGTCATCGGGACGGACCGGCCCGGTGCGCGGCGGTGTCCTCGGGCTGGACCGTGAGCAGCGCCGCGCTCACGCCCTGGCCGATGCCGCGGTACGTGTCGGGGTTGCCGGCCCGCAGGAACGCCGCCCACGCGGCGCCGACCAGGGCGGCGGCCAGGAACAGGCCCGGGAACAGGTACCGCGCCAGGTCGGTCGGCTTGACGCCCAGCAGCGTGTCGAACTCCAGGATCGTCACGATCAGTACCCCACCCAGCAGCACCGCGCCGATCGCCGGGGCGATGAACCGCCGCCACGGCGACACCTGGGCGACCTCGCCGTCGCGGGTGCGCAGGAAGAACGCCAGCACCGCCACCGACGTCACGGTCATCAGGATGAGCACGCCGAAGCCGCCGGTCACGGTCCACCAGAAGAACAGGTGGACGAACGGGTCCAGGCCGTCGCTCGCGGCGAACACGGCAAGGACGACGGCGGCCAGGATCGTCTGCGTGAGCGAGCCCCACAGCGGCGCCCGGAAGCGGCGCCCGGTGGTGCCGAAGAAGCTGAACAGCACCCGCTCCCGGCCGAGCGCGAACGTGTAACGGGCGGCGGTGTTGTGGAACGCGAGCAGCGCCGCGAACAGGCTGGTGATGAACAGCGCGTGGCCCAGGGTCAGCCAGATCTCCGCGAGGTGCGGGCTCACCAGCACGAACATCGTCTCGCTGGAGTTCTCCGTCGACAGGCCGATGATCTTGTCCGGTCCGGCGGCGACCGACATGGCCCACGAGCAGAACGCGTACAGCAGGCCGATGATGATCAGCGACAGGTAGGTGGCGCGGGGGATGTTCCGCTTCGCGTTGCGGGTCTCCTCGCTGTAGACGGCGGTCGACTCGAAGCCGACGAAGCCGGCCACGGCGGTGGCGAGCGCCGCACCCGTGCCCGCGCTGAACAGCTGCGACGGGTTGACCGTGTCGAAGGTGACCGTGCCGCCGGCGGGGTGCGCGAGCTCCACGACCGAGAAGATCAGCGCGATGATGACCTCGGCGCCGAGGAGGACGCCGAGCACGATGCCGCTGAACTCGATGCTCAGCACGCCGAGGACGGCGATGACGGCCCAGGCGATGAACGCGCACGCCCACCACTTCAGGTCGATGCCCCACTGGTCGGCGAGGAAGCCGCTGAGCACCGGGCCGAACCCGCCGTACAGGCCGATCTGCATGAAGTTGTACGCGAGCACGGCGACACCGGCGGCGCCGAGGCCGGTCACGCGGCCCAGGCCCTGCGCCACGTAGGCGTAGAACGCGCCGGAGTTGACGATGTGCCGGGACATCTCGGTGTACCCGACGCTGAAGATGCCCAGCATGGCGGCCATGGCGATGTACGCGACGGGGATGCCGAGCACGCCGGTGACGGCCCAGCCGGCGGTCGCGCCGCCGGCGATGACGGTGAACGGCGCCGCCGCCGCGATCACCATCAGGATGACGGTCAGGACCGTCAGCTTGTTCTGGTCGAGTGCCGAGTCGACCTTGCTGGTGTAACCGCCTGTTGGCGGCGCGGTGCTGACAGGCATGACATCCTCCGGGGGAAGCGGGGGTGGGGGGTGTTTCAGCGTCCGTTCATCACCTTGTTGCCGATGACGACCCTTGTTTCCTGGATGAGGGTCTGCACATCCGCGTGGGACTGCTGGATGAGGTGGTCGAAGTATGCGTACGCGGCCTGACCACCGCCGTCGAGAATGCTCGGGAGCAGCCCCGTCGCATCGGCGATACCCAGCAGGTGGACATCGATCTGGTCGACCGGTCTGCGCTGCGCCAATGCCGTCCCCAGCCGCACCCTCGGCCACACGAACTCGTTCGTGTCGGTCGGCTGATAGAACGTGAAGCGGCGCAGCAGCCGCCGGCCTTCCTGGGGAATGACATGATTCCCGGCGACCATCCTGCGGGCGACCCGTTCATAGGCCTCCATCGACAGATATGCCAGCCAGGTGCGCACGTCGCGGGGCGTGCGCTCGCCGCGGATGTCGTCCAGGACCGCGTGCGCGACGGAGTCGCCGGGCGTCGACCCGCTGCGCACGAACAGCAGCCCGTCCTCGACGGTCAGGATGCCGGCCCAGCCGAGCTCGCCGATCAGCGCGGAGGCGAGACCGATCCGGGTGGCGTCGTCGGACAGCCGCAGTGTGCCGCTGCGGTCGTCATGACAGAGCCGGAAGAAGTCGTCGGCGAGCGGCTCCCGGCGCATGCGGTCAGCCAACAACCGCGTGCCATTCCCGCTGGTGCCGCACAGTCGTCCCCCGTGAATGAATGTCCGTGACCGAGTCCGCACAGCACCGTAGCGGTTGGTCACGACACACTTCAATCCCGAACGACGTTTTAACAACTTGGAAACGGATCGGTCCGAGCGCGCGTGACCCAATTTGCGAGGTCAGCACCACTATGACGAACTTCGATCGCGAAGATTTCTTTCGTTCCATACGGGTAAAATGGATCTTCATGGACGTGTTCACGATCGCCGCACCAGGTGACGGCCCCTACGGCATCACGACCGGCCCCGACGGCGCGCTGTGGTGCACACTGGTCCACGCGGGTGCGGTAATGCGCATAGCCCTGGACGGGACCACGACGCGCTTCAATGTGCGGGACGGCGGCGGGCCCGCGCTGATCACGCCCGACCTCTGGTTCTCGTTGCTGCACACCGGCGCCGTGGGGCGGATCTCCCCCTCCGGCGAGGTGTCGCTGGTGCCGCTGCCGGGTGTCCAGGGGTCGTACGGCGTCGCCTCCGGCCCGGACGGGGGTTGCACGTACACCACGATGCAGCCGCCACACATCGGATTCATCGGAAATGACGGATCTGTCGCGACCGTGTCCCTGCCGGAGGGGTCGATGCCATCGATGGTGACGGTCGCCGGCGGCTCGACCTGGTGCACGCTGAACCAGGCCGGGGCGCTGGCCCAGGTCGGACCTTCCGGTGCGCTGACGATCCATCCGCTGCCCACGCCGGACGCGGGGCCGGTCGGCATCGCCACCGGCGGCGACGGTGCGGTCTGGTTCACCGAGATCGCCGCCGGTCAGATCGGGCGGATCACCGCCGACGGCACGATCACCGAGTTTCCGCTCCCGGACCGCGCCGGCCGGCCCCACGCGATCACCGCCGACCCGGCCGGGGGCTGCTGGTTCACCGAATGGGCGGGCAACCGCATCGGCCACATCACCGCGGCCGGCGCCGTCACCACCTACGACCTCCCGGTCGCGGGCGCCGAACCGCACGGCATCACGGTCGCCCCAGACGGCACCGTCTGGACCGCCCTGGAGACCGGCGCCGTCGCCCGCCTCACGCGAACGTGAGGCGGGCGTTCCCGGCTTACGACAGCACGCGCAGCTGGACCGTGGTGGCCATGTTGGACAGCTGGGCGAGGATCTCCGCCGGGTAGTCGATCGCGATGTCGGACAGCAGGTAGCCGAACTCGCCGCGGGTCGCCAGGATCTGGCCCTCCACGTTGACCTTGTGGCCGGCGAGGATGCTGTTGACGTCGGCGAGCACGCCCGGGACGTTGTGGTGCAGCAGGGCGATGCGGTGGGTGCCGGGGGCCTGCTGCAGGTTGAGCGACGGCAGGTTGACGCTGAGCGTGGTGGAGCCCTCCTGCACATACTTGTGCAGCTTCTCCGCCACGAACGAGCCGATGTCCGACTGCGCCTCCTCGGTGGACCCGCCGATGTGCGGGGTGAGGATGACGTTGGGCAGGCCGCGCAGCGCGGACTGGAACTCGTCGCCCTTCGCCTTCGGCTCCTTCGGGAAGACGTCGACGGCGGCGCCGGCCAGGTGCCCGTTCTCCAGGTGCTTGCGCAGCGCCTCGTGGTCGATGACGAAGCCGCGGCTCAGGTTGAGGAAGATGCTGCGCGGGCGCATCCTGGCGAACTGCTCCTCGCCGAAGAACCCGCTGTTGCCCGGGCGGCCGTCGACGTGCAGGGTGACGATGTCGGACAGCTCCAGCAGCTCGTCGAGCGTGGCGCACCGCTGCGCGTTGCCGAGGGCCAGCTTGTCGGCGGTGTCGTAGAAGTACACCTTGAGGCCGAGGTTCTCGGCGAGGACGGACAGCTGGGTGCCGATGTTGCCATAGCCCACGATGCCGATCGACCGGCCGCGGACCTCGTGCGACCCCTCGGCGTCCTTGTCCCAGACGCCGTTGTGCATCCCGGCGTTCTTCTCGGTGAGCCGCCGGGTCAGCGCGATGATCTCGGCGACGGCGAGCTCGACGACGCTACGGGTGTTGGAGAACGGCGCGTTGAAGACGGCGATCCCGGACTCGGCCGCGGACCGCAGGTCGATCTGGTCGGTGCCGATGCAGAACGCGCCGATCGCCCGCAGGTGCGGCGCGGCGGCCAGGGCCGCGGCCGACACCTGCGTCTTGGACCGGATGCCCAGCAGGTGAACCCCTTCGGAGAGCTTGGCGATCAGCTCGTCCTCGTCGAGCGCGCGCCCGAGGGTCTCGACCACATATCCCTCGGACCGCATCCGCTCGACGGCGACGGGGTGGATGTTTTCGAGGAACAGGACCCGCACCGGGTCGCTCTGGGAAGTCATTGACTGCACCCCACCTACCCTAAGTGACCTCAGGTGCCACTGGTACGTGACCCGCGACTCGTCCCGCCCTGTGCGACCGCGTGCCGCTCCTGCAGCTTGGCCCGGATCTGCTCGGGCGTGTAGGCCCGCCGCCGGCGCTCCGCCCGCGCCACCACCACTCCCGTGGCCGCGACACCCACCACACCGGCCAGGCCGAGGACCTTCCACCACTTCGCCTTCATGGGCATCTAGGGTACTGGTCGTGCAGGGAGCTATCGATCTCGACGACGCCGTCCGGATGACCCGGACGGGCGACCTCTGGGTGTTCCGCGGCCGTTCCAAGGCCGACCGGGCGATCCAGACGCTCACCAACAGCCCCGTCAACCACGTGGGCATGGCCGTCGTCCTGGACGATCTGCCACCTCTCATGTGGCACGCCGAGCTGGGCAAGTCCCTGCCCGACATGTGGACCGGCGGCCACCAGCGCGGCGTCCAGCTCCACGACCTGCGCGACGCGGTGCTGGTCTGGGGCCGCCGCTACGGCCAACGCCCCTGGCTCCGCCAGCTGCACTACGACGTGTCGCCCCCCATGGAGGAAGCGGTGCTGCGCACCATCGCCCGCCTCGACGGCACCCCGTTCCCGTCCACCGCCCGCCTCGCCGGCCGCTGGTTCTCCGGCCGCGTCCCGAACATCCGCAAGCGCAACGAGTCCTCCCTGGAGACCGCCTACTGCGCCGAGGTGGTCGCCGTCACGTACGAGGAGATGGGCCTGCTCCCCAAAGGCCGCCGCGCCAACTGGTACGACCCCGGCAAGTTCTGGAGCGGCGACGACCTCGACCTCCAGCACGGCGCCACCCTCGGCGACGAGATCGCCGTCACGCTCCCACCAGCCTGACCCGGCCGCCGTTCCCCGGCTCGGCTCGGCTCAGCCGGCCAGGGCGGTCGCGGGCATCAGGGTGGCGGCCAGCTCCCGGGCGAACCGCATCCGCGGCGCGGCCGTCTCCGGACGCTCCCCGTACTCCCGGGCCAGGACGTCGACGCAACCCTGCGCACCGTGCCGGGTGACGGCGACGGTCACCGCGGCCCACGCCTCCGCGACGGTGACGGGCCGCGACGGCTGCAGGTCGGAGGCGAAGACAGCTTCCGCGATGAACTCCGTGACGGTGCCGATCATGTCTGCCTCCCAGTGCTGTTCCCCCGTGTGTGCTGCCAACCACAACTCAACGCTCCAACGGGAGCAGCACCACACCCCAAACGGGTTCCGGATGGTTGCGGACCAACCGATCACCCGACAGACCCACGCCGCTAGCCGGGGAGCTTGACGGTCGGGTCGTCCGGGTGGCCGCCGAGGCGCTGGGTGGTCGGTTCCTCGGCGGTGAGGCGGATGGTGGCCTGCTCGCCGATCGGGTCGGGCGCGGGGGTCGGGAGGTCGTCGTCGTCGAGGGGCGGGACGAGCTGCGGGACGACGCGGTGGACGGTGGACAGGACCGCGGCGACGATGAGGCCCGCGGTGCCGGCGATGCCCAGGGCGCCGCCCGCGTAGGCGGCGAAGAGGCGGCGACGGCTCAGGTCGTCGACGGCGACGTCCAGGGCCTGGTCGGTCAGGTAGAGGGCGGCCGCGGCGCCGAGCAGCAGGCCCAGGGAGATGAGGGTGAGGAAGACGGTGGCGTAGGTGCTGGGGGCGCCGTACGTGACGCCGCCGTGGCGGCGCTGGACGAGGACGATGAAGACGCTGGCGAACGCGGCCCAGGCGCCGACGACGAGGAGGGCGGCGACGGCGTCGCTGGGGCGGTGCCAGCCGGCGGAGAGGGTCGCGACGCCGGCGAGGGCGGCGAAGCCGGCGGCGATCAGGGCGCCGGTGGCGCGCGCCTTCGCCGGCAGGACCAGGACGAAGGCGACGGCCACGGAGGCGGCGATCGTGGTGTGGCCGCTCGGCAGGCTGTTGCCGACGCCGGAGCGCTCCAGGTCGACGCCGAGGTCGGGGCGGGTGAGGAGGGCCTTGATGACCTGGGTGGTGACGTTGGCGCCGCCGATGAGCAGGATGGCGCCGACGGCGAGGGCGACCCGGCGGCGGATGAGGGCGATGAAGCCGACCGTCACGGTGGCGACGGTGAGGGAGAGCACGGAGATGCCGTTGAGGACGCGGTCGACGATCGTCTCGACGCGGGCGCGGCCGATGCTGTTGCCGGTGATGGCGAAGTAGTCCAGCAGCTGCCCGTGCTCGGTCTGGACGAAGAACTGCCAGACCCGGGTGGCGCCGTAGGCTTCCGCCGCGCCGAGGAGAAGCAGCCACACCACAAGCCCGAGCGGCCATCCACGCATGGCGTGCAACATAGCCGATCCGGCGGCGATACAAACCTGGCAGGTGACCGGAATGCGTGGCCACGCACCAATCAGGGTAGAGAGTCGTTGCTGTCCACGAGAAGGAGGCGGAATGATCACCAGAGTGCGGCCGGCCGGTGTCCTGGTCGGCTATGCGGTCGAGGCCGTCGACGGTCCCGTGGGCACGATCGACCGGGGCACGTACGACACCGGCCGCCTCGTCGTGAAGACCCGCGGCGGCGCGCCGGTCACGCTGCCGGTCGACGCCGTGCACCGCATCGACCACCGCCGCCGGACGGTCTACCTCGGGGTGAGCCGGGCGTCGGTGTCGGGCTGAGCGGACGCGACCTCGACACGGTTCCGGCCGGCGCGCTTGGCGTCGTACAGGGCGGCGTCCGCACGGGCCACCAGCTCGTCGGAGGTCTCCACGCCGTTCCACCGGGCGAGGCCGGCGGAGAACGTCTGGCCCAGCGGCGTCGCCGCCATGAGCCGCCGCAGCACCGCCACGGACTCGGCGGTGTCCGCGCCCGGCAGCAGCGCGATGAACTCCTCGCCGCCGTAGCGGGCCAGGTGGTCGGTGCCGCGCAGCTGCCCCGACCAGGCCGCGGCGGCGGACTTCAGCAGCCGGTCGCCGGCCGGGTGACCGTACTCGTCGTTGAAGCGCTTGAAGTGGTCGAGGTCGATCATGACGACGGCCAGCCCGGCACCGTCGCGGCGGGCGCGTTCGAGGGCCGCGGGCAGTTCGGCGCCCCAGGCGCGCCGGTTGGGCAGGCCGGTGAGCTCGTCGGTGCGCGACAGCTCACGGACCCGGGCGGTCTGCGCCTCCAGCTGCCGCAGCAGCTGGGCCATGCGGATGACGACCAGCAGGAACAGCACGATGGAGCAGATCGCGATCGGCAGCGCGTCGGTGACCTCACCGGCCGCGATCTGGCCGAGCAGCAGCAGCGGCGCCATCAGCGACGCGAGGGTGAGCAGGACGAGCAGGCCGGGGCCGAGCTTCGGCGGCGGGCCGGCGGTCTCGCCGATCTGGGCGGCGGAGCGGTGCAGCGCTGCGTGGCCGACGAGGACGTACGCGAGGAGGAACACCGCCCCGAGGACGCGGTGTGCGGCGGGGCCGGGCTCCACGCCGATCGTGTTCAGCACGGCCCAGGTGACGTCGCCGGCCAGGAAGAGGAACGCCGAGGCGATCATCAGGCGGAACGCGGCGCTCCGGGCGCCGCCGCCGAGCAGCAGGCGGGTCAGCATCGCCAGGACGAGCACGTCGCCGACCGGGTACGCGACGCCGGTGAGGTGGGCCAGCGGTGACAGGTCGGTCTGGTCGATCGCCGGGCGGATCATGAACACCCACGCGAGCAGGCCGAGGCCGGTGGTGACGGTGGTGGCGTCGACGAGCGCGCCCCAGTCGTGCCCCTCGGACCGGCGGCGGATCAGCAGGACCAGGCCGATCGCGAGCCCCGGGTAGAGCGCCAGGTAGCCGACGTCGGGCCAGCCCGGCGACTCGTACTCGGCGTTGACGTGGAAGCTGTAGGCCTCGACGAGGATGCCGGTCGCGTTGCCGCCGACCCCGGCCGCGAACGCCAGCCAGGCCGCCCGGGCGGTCCCCCGGTGACGCAGCGCGCCCGCGATGATCGCCGAGACCGCCGGGTAACCGGTGAGCACCTGCACCGCGACCTGCCACCAGCTGCCGTCGGGCACCAGGAACGACAGGGCGACGCAGGTCCCAGCGGCCACCAGGTACCACCGCAGCATCATGTCACTTAGCGTAACCGCACAATCACACCAGTAGGGCCGCGGTGGCGAGGCCCGTGCCCGCGACCGCGACGGCCGCCCCGGTCAGCAGGAACCGCAGCGGCGGCACCCGCAGGCCGGCCGCGCGGCAGCGCTCCCACCACAGCAGCGTGGCGAGGGACGCCCACGGCACCGCGAGCGGCCCGACGTTGACGCCGACGAGCAGCGCCAGCAGCTGCGTGCGGTGCCCTGCCTCGATGCCGCGTTCTCCGGCGATGTACGCGGGAAGGTTGTTCACGACGTTGGCGAGGCCCATCCCGGTGGCGGCGGACCGGAACGCCCCGGCGGCGCCGCCCTGGCCGCCGATGAGGGTGGCCGCGAACCGGTCCAGCCCGTGCGCGCCGAGCGTCTCGACGACCAGGAACATCCCCGTCACGAAGACCAGCAGCCGCCACGGGAGCAGGCCCGGCCGCAGCGCCGCGCGGTCCCGCAGCGCGAACGCGCCGGCGACCACGACCGCGGCGGCCCCGGACGCCAGCCACAGGGGCACCTCGATCAGCACGCCCGCGACGAACACCAGGCACGCGCCGAGCGCGACCCGGAACAGCACGGGGTCCCGGGGACGGTGCGCCGGAGGCGGCGCGAACCGTCGGGACGTGCGCCGCCAGTACGCGAGCCACAACGCCAACGCGGTGACACCGATGGCCGCCAGTTGCGGCAGCCACATCCGTCCCGCGAACGCGACCGGCCCCAGCCCGACCCGTCCGGCGGCGAGCAGGTTCGTCAGGTTGGACACGGGCAGCAGGAGGCTCGCGGTGTTGGCCAGCCACACGGTGGTCACGGCGAGCGGCAGCGGCGGCAGGCCGAGGCGCCGGGCGAGGGCCAGCAGGACCGGCGTGAGCAGCACAGCGGTCGTGTCGAGGTTGAGGGTGACGGTGGTCAGCGCCGCGAACCCGACACAGACGCCGAAGAGCGCGACGTCCGCCCGCGGGCGAGCGTGGCGAGGCGGTCGGCGAGCACGTCGAACACCTCGGCCTGCGCCGTCAGCTCCGCCAGGACGATCACCGCCCCGAGGAACGCCAGCAGCGGCGCGATCCGCCGCACCGTCGCCTCCGCCTCGGTCGCCGGCAGCAGGCCGGCCGCGACCGCGACCCCACCGGCGGCGAACAGCCCGATCCCGACCCAGCCCGACGCATGCAGGCGCCTCATCGCAGATGATCTTCGCGCCGCGCCGGCCCGCACGCACCCCGGGTCAGCCTCGGGTCAGCCTCAGCGCGCGGCGGCGTCCTCGCTCTCCGGCTCGGCCAGCGACGCGTTCGTCCAGCGCAGCGCCGACAGCATGTCCTCGGCCAGGTCGGGGACCACGGCGGTCGCGGCGTCCCGCTGATACGTGCGGACCTCCGTGAGCACCGCGCCCAGCTGCCCCCGGCCGTGCACGACGGCCACCGCGACGTCCTCGGTGAGCGGCAGCTGGTCGGTGAGCTCGCTGGCGGGGCGGCCGAGCAGGTCGCCGAGCGCCGACAGGAGGCCGACCGTGAACGCCGCCGGGCCGGGTGCGCCGCGCCGCTCGGCGACCGTCTGGCACATGCGGGCCCGCAGGACGGCGTCGGTGAGCTGCGCCTCGTCGCCGTCGGCGAAGTCGGCGACCATCATCAGCGTCGCCCACTGCCGCACCTGCGGGATGCCCAGCATGACCACGGCCTGGAAGATCGAGGAGACCGGCTGCGGCAGGCCGTTGGAGGCGGCGTTGACGCCGCGCAGGACGCGGACGGCGAGCGCCGGGTCGCGTTCGATGGTCTCCACGGCCCGGTCCAGGTCGACCTCGTCGGCGGCGAGCTCCGCGAGCAGCCGCATGCGAGCCAGCCGCGACGGGCTCAGCGTGTGCGTGGTGATGAGGTGCGGCCGGCTGAGCACGTGGCCCTGGAAGAGCTGGAACTGCAGCTTGCGCGCCAGGTCGAGCAGCTCCTGCGTCTCGACCCGCTGGGCGACGAGCCGGATCCGCGGGAACCGGCGGCACTGCCCGGCGATCGCGCCGATCGCGGCCCGGTCGCCGGCGAGCATGTTGACCTTCACGTAGTGCGCGAACGGCAGCAGCCCGGCCCGGGACGCGTCACCGGCGAAGTCGTCGACCGCGATGCGGTGGCCCTGCTCGACGAGCCGCCCGACGCCGTCGAGCACCTCGTCGTCGACGGCGACGTCCGCCATCAGCTCCAGCCCGACCGACCCCGGCGGGAACGGCAGCGGCAGCTCCCCCACGATGAACTCGCGGGTCAGGTTGATGAAGCAGCGCCGGTCGCCGACGAGCTCGGTGATGCCGAACGCGGTGAACGCCTCCACGATCACCCGGCTCGTCGCGGCGCTGTCGCGGACCGAGGCGTGCATCGCCTCCGGGCCGTCGCGGAACAGCAGCTCGTAGGCGGCGACGTGACCGTGCCTGTCGTAGAGCGCCTGCCGGCCGATGTGTACGGGTCGCGTGCTGTCCACGTCCGCCTATCGGCAGGTCGCGCCGCCGGTTGCGCGTTTTACGGCGTCGCCGGGCGGGTCCTGGGCGCGATGATGTGGCCGGTGTACGCGACGGCGTCCAGGTAGGCCAGGGCGGTCTCCTCCACCGGCACCGGCGCGGCCAGCAGCATCGGCAGGTCGGACGCCTCGTATGCGGCGACGAGCGACAGCAGCTCCCCGAGCGGCCCGACCCCGTCGACGAGTGCCTCGGTCACCTCGTGGCTGAGCGACAGGCGCAGCGCCAGCTCGGCGGCGCGCTGGCCGAGCAGCTCGGCGACGGCGGAGACGAGACCGACGGTGAACGCGGGCTCCGGCGGCACCCCCATCCGCTCGGCGATGTTCTGGCACATGCGGGCCCGGGTGATCGCGCCGCTCAGCTGCGACGCGCCGGGGTCGTCGAGGTCGCTGACCAGCATCAGCGTGGCCCAGTCGCGGAGCCGGTCGACGCCGAGCAGCAGCACCGCCTCGTGGACGGAGGACACCTTCACCGGCAGGCCGAGCGCGTCGGCGTTCGCGGCCGCCATGAGCCGCAGGCTGAGCGCCGGGTCGCTGGTGACGAGGCCGACCACCCGGTTCAGCGGGATGCCGGGGCCGACGAGGAGGCTGAGCAGCTCGACCCGGGCCAGCCGCGACGGCGACAGCGCGGTGGTGGAGACGACCTGCGGGCGGCCCAGCACGTACCCCTGGAAGAGGTCGAACCCGAGCGCCCTGGTGTGCTCCAGCTGCTCCTGTGTCTCCAGGCGCTCCGCGACGAGGGTGAGGCCGGGGTACTCGCGGCAGCGCTCCACGGTCGCGACGAGCTCGGCCGGGGGTGTCTCCAGCACGTCGATCTTCACGTACGCGGCCAGTTCGAGCAGCGGCTCGTGGCCCAGCCCGAATACGTAGTCGTCCAGGGCGATGCGGTACCCCTGCGCGACGAGCTTCCCGACGGCCTCCACCACGACGTCGTCGATCGTGACGGTCTCGAGGATCTCCAGGACGACCTGCTCGTGGTCGAACGGCAGCGGCAGGTCGCCGACGAGGAACTCGCGGGTGAGGTTGACGAAGCACAGCCCGCGCCCGCACAGGGGCTCGATCCCGATCTCGGTGAAGGCGGCGATGAGGACGCGGCTGGTGGCGTACGCGCCGCGCTCGTCGGCCGCCACCGCCCCGGCGTCGCCGCGGAAGAGCAACTCGTAGCCGTGGACGTCGCCGTGCCGGTCGAAGATCGGCTGACGTCCGACGTGCACTGCGCCGGAAGGGGGGAACATACCGCACTCATCGACTCCGGCGGCGCGACACTGACCCCTTTGCCGCGGAAAAGTTCCGCTTCAGGCCGCCCCGGCCATGGCGTGGATCTTCCAGCCGTGGTCCGGGAAGCCGGCGGCGTCGGCGACGTGGGCGCTGGCCGTGTTCGCCGGGTCGTGCAGGTAGGTCGCGACCGCGCCGCCCGCGACGATCCGCCGGGTGGCCTTGGCGACGAGCCGCCGGGCCAGGCCCTGCCCGCGGGCCCGCTCGTCGGTGCCGACGGAGATCTCGACGCCGGAGACGTCGTGCGGCTTCAACCCGACCCCGGCCAGGTAGGCGCCGCCGGCGTCGCGGGCGATGAGCACCTCGCCCGGGAACGGCCGCAGCCAGTCGGGGATGCCCGGGCCGTCCGCCGGCTCCCAGTCCCCCGCGTCGGGCAGCTCGGCCGGCGCCTGCGACCAGCGGAACACCCCGGTGAAGCACACCTGCTCCGGGCGCCCCAGCAGCCCCGGCAGCCGCGCCAGGAGGTCTTCGAGGGGCATCCGCGCCAGCAGCGCGGCGACCTCGTCGCGGTGCGCGGGCGGCACGGACAGCACCCCGCGGCCTCCGGCGTCGGTCACCCCGAGCATGAGCTGCTCGGCGCCGTCCCAGCGGGGCTTGTCCCGCGCCGGGTGCCCGACGACCGTGATCCCCTGGTCCGGTGCAGGCCACGCGCCGAGCCAGACCTGCAGGAACCTCGCCAGCACGCACGCCTCCGCGGTAAAAGATCGAGAGCCCAGGCACATCCTAGGCTCTCGATCTTCAATCGTTCAGCCCACGAAGAGGACTTCCTGGACTTCGGCGGTCACTCCCGCGGCGAAGTTGCGCTGGACCTGCGCCGCCTCGGCCGCGCTCGGGTTGGCATTGGTGCAGGACACCGGCGCGCTGCTGCCCGACATGAGGTCCGAGCACAGCCCGGTCCTGCGGTCCGGCAGGCCCAGGATGTGCCCGAACTCGTGCGTGGCGATCCGCAGCTGGTAGTAGCCGTCGTCGACCGCCTCACGCCCCATGTACCAGCGACCGTTTCCAAGGCTCGTCGAATACGTGCGGGGCCAGCCGTTGTCGGCGTAGACCCGGATGTTGGGCGTCCGGCCGGCGGTGACCGGGACCAGCCGGACGTTGCTGACCTTGCCGTTCCAGAGGGTGGCCGCCTGGTTGACCACGGCCACGAACTCCTGCGCCTGGCTCGCGTCGTAGTAGAGGGTACGGGTGGCCGCGTGCGCGGGGACCGCGCCGACCAACTGGACGCCGACCAGCGCCGCAATGGCGAGCAGCACGGTGGCGAATCTGCGTCTGACCATGCCGATCAGGCTAGATTACATCGCTCATCATCGATATATACCAGTCCGCTCATACGACCGCCCGCCGCCTGCACACCTCCGGCGCCGTCGAGGTCCGCTGGTGCTCCACCTGGTGCCCGTGGGCGGACCAGCTGGAGCGCCTCTTCCGCCTGCCGCCACTGGCGTGCGCGTTCACCACCGTGGCCGAGGCGCCCGCCGCGAAGCTGGCCGCCGCCCGCGCGGTCCTGGCCGGCGGTGACCACCTGGTCTGGACCGACGACGATGAGGTCCCGGCCGCCGGGCCGCTGCTGGACGAGCTCACCGCCGCCGGCCGCGCCCTGCTGATCCGGCCGGACGCCCGCTGCGGCCTCACCCCGGCCCACCTGGACGAGATCGAGGCCTTCGCCACGCCGTGATCAGGCGCGGACCCGGGCGCTCGCCGGGTCGTACAGTGGCCGCAGCGACGCCTTGAGGGGGTATTCGCGGTCCGCGACCACCACCGTCAGCGGGGCGGCGTCCAGCCATGCCTGGTCGAGCGGCGAGGTGCCCGCGTCGAGGAACGCGAGGCCGACGGCGCCGCCGAGGGTGTGGCCGTAGGAGGCGGCGCGCACGTAGCCGACGTCCCGGCCGTCGCGGCGGACCACCTCGCCGTGGAAGAGCAGCGCGGACGGGTCGGTCACGAGGATCTGCACCAGGCGGCGCGACAGCGGCCCCGCGTCGCGCACGGCGAGCAGCGCGTCGCGGCCGATGAACGACGGCTTGTCGAAGGCGACCGCGAAGCCGAGGCCCGCCGACAGCGGGTCGTCGGTGTTGTCGATGTCGTGGCCGTAGTCGCGGTAGCCCTTCTCCAGCCGGAGGCTCGCGAGGGCCTTGAGGCCCGCGTGCCGCAGGCCGAACTCGGCGCCGGCCTCGACGAGCCGGTCGTGGACGTGCACGGCCTGCTCGGTGGGGATGTAGAGCTCGTAGCCGAGCTCGCCGACGTACGTGATGCGCAGGCACAGCACGCGGGCATAGCCGATCTCCAGCTCGCGGGCGCCGCGGAAGGGCATCGTCACGTCCGTGTCGCTGACCGCCGCCAGCAGGTCGCGCGACCGCGGGCCCTGCACGTTGAGCTGGGCCCACCCGGAGGTGACGTCGGTGACGACCGCGCCGTGACGCCGCAGGCGGGTCAGGACGTGCCGGTGGGCGGTGTCGGAGGCGACCACCCAGAAGCGGTCCTCGGCCAGCTCGGTGACGGTGAGGTCGGCCTCGATCGTGCCGCGCTCGTTGAGCCACTGGGTGTAGGTGACGAGGCCGCTGCCGGTGACCCGGTTCGCCGACAGCCGCTCCAGGACCGCACCGGCGTCGGGGCCCTGGACGAGGAACTTCGCCATGAACGACATGTCCATGAGCGCCACCCCCTCGCGCACCGCCCGGTGCTCGGCCTCCCACTGCGGGAACCATGACGGGCGGGACCAGGACGGCACGGGTTCCGAGGTGACGCCGTACACGTCGGGCATCTCCCAGCCGGAGACGTCGCGCAGGTGCGGCGACAGCCCGGCGAGCCGGTCGTGCAGCGGGGAGCGGCGGGCGCCCCGGGCCGACCGCATCGCCTTGTCGGGGTAGTGCGTCTTGTACACCGTGCCCAGCGCCTCGACGGTGCGCTCCGAGCGGTACCGCAGGTTGCGCTGGTACGGCTGCAGCCGGTCGATGTGCATGCCGGTCACGTCGACGTCCGGCTCGCCGGCGGCGATCCAGTGCGCCAGGGCGCGGCCGATCCCGCCGCCGGTGAGGATGCCGATCGAGTTGAGGCCGGCCGCGACGAAGTACCCGCGCAGCTCCGGGGACTCGCCGAAGATCGGCGCCAGGTCGGGGGTGAAGCTCTCCGGCCCGCAGAAGAACGTGCGGACGCCGGCGGTCGCGGTCACCGGGATGCGGTTCATCGCCGCCTCCAGGTAGGGCGCCATCCGGTCCCAGTCCGGCGGCAGCGTGCCGAAGGAGAAGTCGTCCGGCACCCGCTCGACGCTCCACGGCGCCGCCTCGCCCTCGAACAGGCCGATCATGAGCCCGCTGCCTTCTTCGCGGAAGTACCCGTAGGCGCCGGGGTCCTCCAGCACGGGCAGCCCGGCGTGGACGCCGTCGATCGGCTCGGTGATGAGGTAGTAGTGCTCGGCGGCCTGCAGCGGGATGCTGACGCCGGCCTCCTCGCCGAGCTGCCGCGCCCACATCCCGGCGCAGTTGACGACGACCTCGGCCTCGATGTCGCCGTACGCCGTCCGCACGCCGGTGACGGTGTCCCGCTTGCGCAGCACGCCGGTCACCGGGACGCCTTCGAGAATCTTCACGCCGCGCTGCCGGGCGCCCTTCGCCAGGGACATGGTGACGTCGACGGGGTTGGCGCGGCCGTCCTCGGCGACGTAGAAGCCCGCGAGGACGTCGTCGACCCGCGCCAGCGGGAACAGGTCGAGGACCTCCTTCGGCGAGATCTCGTGCACGTCGACGCCGAGGTGCCGGTTGAACGCGGCCACCCGCCGGTACTCCTCCAGGCGGCCGGGGTCGGCGGCGAGCTCGATGAACCCGCACTGCCGCAGCCCGGTGGACAGGCCGGTCTCCGCCTCGAGCGACGCGTACAGGTCGCGGGTGTACTGCCGCATCCGCGTCGAGGTCTCCGACAGCGACCCGAAGGTCACCATCAGCCCGGCGGCGTGCCAGGTGGTCCCGGCGGTCAGCCGGTCCCGCTCCAGCAGCAGCACGTCGGTGACGCCCTCCTTCGCCAGGTGGTAGGCGACCGACGTGCCGATCACCCCACCGCCGATCACGACGACGCGGGCCCGCTGTGGAAGCTGCATCCTGAGAGACTAAGCGGATGGCGGTCGTCGTGATCGGGGCGGGCGTGGCCGGGCTGGCGTGTGCCCGGGCGCTGCACGACGCGGGCGTCGCGGTCCGCGTCCTGGAGCGCGCCGCGGCCCCGGGCGGGCGGCTCGGCGGCGACGTCCTCGACGGGCGGCCGGTCGACCTCGGCGCCGCCTACTTCACGGTGTCCGACCCCGGGTTCGCGGCGGTCGTCTCGCGGTGGCATCGCGCCGGTCTGGTGCACCCTTGGTCCGGGGATTTCACGGTGTACGGGACGCCGCCCTCCTCCCCGCGGCCGGCGCCGGTGCGGTGGGCCGCTCCCGGCGGGCTGGCCTCGCTCGCGGCGGATCTCGCCTCCGGGCTTAACGTCACCTGTGGGGCCGCTGTCAAAGACCTGACAGTTCTCGGCGGCACGGTCGTCCTGGCGATGCCGGCGCCGCAGGCGGCCCTGCTCCTGCCGGCCGCCGCGCCGCTCGCCGAGGCCCAGGACTGGCAGCCGTCCCTGGCCGTCGCGCTGCGCTACCGCCGCCGCTGCTGGAAGCCGCTGACCGGCGCGTTCGTCAACGATCACCCCGTCCTCACCACGGTGTGCGACGACGGGTCCCGTCGCGGCGACGGCGCTCCGGTGCTGGTGGCGCACACCACACCCGCATTCGCCATCGAATCGGCCGTCGCGGACGTTGAGGCGGCCGTGAGGGAGTTGCTGGAGCTGCCCGACGCCGCGGTCTCCGTGGCCGCTCGGCGCTGGCCGGCGGCCCGCCCCACCCGGCCCTCGGAGTCCGCGTTTGCGCAGGTGGATGGCGTTTTCCTGGCCGGCGACGGGTTCGGCCGACCGCGGGTCGAGGCGGCCTGGCTGTCCGGCCGCGCGGTTGCCGCCGCGACAGTCGGAAACCAGAATCCGAAAACTCCACGAACGGCCAGCCGGGCGAGGTAGCCTCGTGGGCGCCAACGCTGTTGATATGTCCACAGTGGACCGATTTGGTCCCGGCATTATTCATTCATGTCGGTCGGGGAACACATCCGAGGCCGGCGGCGTTCGTTACACAACCACAGTCACCAAGAGAGGGTGAACGCCATGGCCATCAGCACCGACTACGACGCGCCACGCCACCCCGTCGGCACGGACCTCGCCGAGGACAGCCTCGAGGAGCTCACCGCCCGGCGGGCCAACGCCCAGTCGCCGTCCGTCGACGTCGACGACAGCGACACCGGCTTCGAGCTGCCCGGGGCGGAGCTTCCCGACGAGGAGCTCACCGTGCCGGTCGTGCCGATGCGGCTGGACGAGTTCCGCTGCTCCAGCTGCTTCCTCGTGCACCACCGCAGCCAGCTGTCCCGCGAGAAGAACGGCGCTCCGGTCTGCCGCGAGTGCGACTGAGTCCGGTGAGGTCCCTGGTCGTTCAGGGGCGGCGGGCCGGCACCCGGATCCGGGTCAGGTCCTCCGCCACCACGACCTCACCTCCGAACACGCTCGCCGCCTCCTCGGCGAAGCGTGTCGGGTCGTCGTACCGCTGTGAGAAGTGGGTGAGCACGAGCGTGCGCACCCCGCACTCGGCCGCGACCCGGGCCGCCTGACCAGCCGTCAGGTGCCCGTGCGCCGCGGCCAGACCGGCGTCGGCGTCCAGGTACGTCGACTCGATCACCAGCAGGTCGGCGCCGTCGGCCAGCGCGTACACGCCGTCGCACAGGCGGGTGTCCATGACGAACGCGAAGCGCTGACCTGGTCGCGGCACGCTGACGTCCTCGACGGCCACCGCCCGGCCGTCGACCGTCACGCTGCCGTCGCGCTGGAGCGCCCCGACCGCGGGCCCCTGCACGCCGTGCCGCTTGAGCAGCCCGGGCAGCATGCGCCGGCCGTCCGCCTCGACGAGCCGGTAGCCGTAGGTCTCGATCCCGTGGTCCAGCTGCCGCGCTTCCAGCACCCAGTTCTTCGCTGTGGCGATTTGCCCGCCTTTATCAACTTTGACCGGATTTATCGTAGCGGCGTCGTAGAAAACGGACGCGTGCCGCAGGCGGTCGAAGTACACCTGGCCGCTCGCCGGGAAGTACGCCTCCACCGGCCGGGCCGCGTTGTCCAGGGAGATCCGCTGGATCACCCCCGGCAGGCCGAGGCAGTGATCGCCGTGGAAGTGCGTGACGCAGATGCGGGTGATGTCGCTCGCCGCCACCCCCACGCTCGTCATCTGCCGCTGGGTCCCGTCACCGGGATCGAACAGGATGCCTTCCTCGTCCCAGCGCAGGAAGTACCCGTTGTGGTTCCTGACCTTGGTCGGCACCTGGCTGCTGGTCCCCAGCACGACGAGCTCACGCATCTGGGGGACCTTACAGTTGGCGGATGGTCGATGACTCCAAATTTGCGCTCGTGCTGGGCGGGGGCGGCGTCACGGGCGTCGCCTGGGAGATCGGGATGATCGCCGGGCTGGCCGCCGCCGGTGTCGACCTCACCGAGGCGGACCTGGTCGTGGGCACCTCCGCCGGCTCCGTCGCCGGCGCCCAGATCACCAGCGGCAGGCCGCTCGAGGAGCTGTACGAGCGCCAGCTCGCCCCCGCCACGGGTGAGATCGCCGCCCACTTCGGCGTCGGGACCATGCTCCGCTACGCGTCGGCCGGCCTGCGCCCCGGCGACGACCGGCAGGCCCTGCGACGGCTGGGGCACGCCGCCCGTACCGCCGAAACCGTGCCCGAGCAGAGCCGCAGGGACGTGATCGCCGGGCGGCTCCCCAGCCACGACTGGCCGGACAGCCCCCGGCTCCTCATCACGGCCGTCGACACCGAGACCGGCGAGGAGGTCGTCTTCGACCGCGACAGCGGCGTCGACCTCGTCTCCGCCGTGACGGCCAGCTGCGCCGTGCCGGTCGTCTGGCCACCCGTCACCATCGCCGGTCGCCGGTACATGGACGGCGGCTCGCGCTCCGCGGCCAACGCCCACCTCGCGCGCGGGTACGACCGCGTGGTCGTCCTCGCCCCGACGACCACGTCGCTGCGCCGCTCCGGCCGGGTCGCCACCGAGCTCGCCGCGCTCGGCCCCGCCGTCCGCTCCGCCGTGGTCACCCTCGACGCCGAGGCGAGGGCCGCCATCGGCCGCAACGTCCTGGACCCCGCGAAGCGCGCCACCGCCGCCCAGGCCGGCCGCCGCCAGTCCGCCGCCGCCCTGGCCGCCGTCACGGCCGTCCTGCCCGACTGACCGACCGGCCGGTCAGCCCGCGGGTGCGACCGGGGCGGTGCCGCAGATGAAGTGCGGCTCCGGGTCGTAGCGCCAGGAGAAGCGTTCCCGGCGCAGCTCCTTGCCGCCCTGCTTGAACACGCGCCACGCCTCCTGGGTGAAGCCCGGCAGGCCGTCGGTGGGATTGCAGTCGGTTTCGCGGAGGTACGTCGTGGGCGGCTGGACCAGCTTCGTCCGCGGACCGTACTCGAGGGCGATGTCGTGGCGCTTCGTGCCGTACAGGGTGACCGTGACCGACGTGTCGGTGGTGGCGGTGTCGATGAGCACCCCGGTCGGGGAGTCGTTGCGGAAGCGCAGGTCCAGCGACGGGTACACGACCGTCGCCTCGATCACCGACGGGTAGC
This sequence comes from Dactylosporangium sp. CA-152071, assembly GCF_050936335.1. Classification (NCBI taxonomy): domain Bacteria; kingdom Bacillati; phylum Actinomycetota; class Actinomycetes; order Micromonosporales; family Micromonosporaceae; genus Dactylosporangium; species Dactylosporangium sp. CA-152071. The sequence continues at coordinate 2,972,438 of NZ_JBNJMZ010000002.1, forward strand.
GGTCGAACCAGTACGTGTGCGGGCGGTGCTCCACGTCCTGCAGGCCGGCGTAGAAGACCGCGTTGAACAGGGTGGTCGCGACCTGCGACACGCCGCCGCCCGGCGAGTTCTTGATCTTCCCGTCCTCGATGCCGGGGGCGTCGACGTAGCCCTTCGCGTGGGTGCGCTGGCCGACGTGGCCGTTGAGGGAGAACGTCTGGTCCGGCAGGACGACCGCGCCGCGCAGGGCCTCGGCCATGGTGCGGATGTTGACGACGCGGGGCTGCCCGGCGACGAACTTCGTGGTGAAGGTCGACAGCTGCTCCTTGACGCCGAGCGCGCCCAGCTGCGCCGCGGTCACGGCGGCCGGCTTCGCCGTGAGCCCCACCTCGACCCGTCGCGGTGTCGCCGACGTCCGCAGGACCGCCAGGATCGCCGGGCTCGCCGCCACCAGGTCGGCCTGCTGGCCGTCGACCTGCGGCCGCACGACCGGCCGGCCCCGCTCGACGGTGAACGTGGCGTCGGTCGCGGCGACCTCGACCTTGCCGAAGGCCGGCACCGCCTTGCGCAGGGCGGCCACGTCCAGCGACGGCTGGATGAGCCCGTCGGCGTCGGACTCCAGCTTCAGCGCCGCCGCGATCGCCGTCGCCGGGACGGCGACCTCACCCCGGGGCGTGGCCACGACCAGCGGCGCGGCGACGGCGGGGGTCGCCAGCTCGCCGAGCAGCCGGTCGACGTCGGCCTTGGTGCTGCGCGGCACGAGGTCCACGATCGGGAAGTCGACGGTGCCGCGGCGCAGCCAGCCCGCTTCCATGATCGCGCCGAACTTGTGCCGGTCGATGCCGCGGCCGCTGACCGGGTACACGGCGACGGGCTGCTGCTTGTCGAAGCGGACCGCGGGCAGGACCGGGGCGTCACCCTGGGTGCCGAGGTGCGCCATCAGCGCCTCGTAGAGCCGGGTCGCGTCGGCGCGGACGACGGGGGCGACGCCGATCCCGCCATGCAGCCACGCGAACGGGCCGGGCGTCGCGGCGACGGCGCGGCCGACGGTCGCCTCCACGTCCAGCACCAGCCCGACGGCGGCGGGGTCGACGGTGGCGCCGGCCGTGCCGACGCGGACCGCGACCGGGGCGGCGACCCGCTGCCGGAGGGTGTCGCGCAGCAGCCGCACCGCCTCGCCGCGCGAGTGGCCGCCGAGGTCGACGCCGAGGACGTGCACGCCGCGGTCGACGTCCTTCGCGTACGTGCTGACCGCCGTCACCACCGGCACCACGACCACGAGGGTCAGGGTCGCCGCGAGACGCCGCCGCCGGCGGGCCCGCGCGCGCCGCACGATCGGCGGCACCACGACACCCTCACGGGGACGATCCTGCGGCGCGGTGGGAGCCAGCCGGCGCAGCCGGGACAGCAGGTCCGTTGCCATACGACGAACAATGCCCGATTTGTACTGTCTGTCTGGCTCGATCGGCCCCGATGTCCCCCAACGTGTCACTGTGATGGCGGCGCGTACTGCGGATATGCCGATCTCGGCCCGGGTCGCCGACCGGCAGCGACACTGATGGGCCTCGCTGGCAGGATGTACGGGTGCGGCAGTTCCGGACGTTGGCCATGCGTGTGCGCTCGCCTGAGGCGAGTGCCGCGATGACCCATGCCGCGCGCCGGATCGGCCTGCCCGTCGCCCAGCTCCCCGGCGACCCCGCCGAGGTGACCGGGCTGCGCTCCGCCGACGGCGTGGCCTGGCGGGCGGCCGGCGGCTATCTGACCACCCTCATCGCCGGCGGCGTCGACATCCGCCTGCACGGCGCCAACCCGAGCTGGTTCGCGGGCCTCCCCCGCGACGTCACCGGCCGCGACGTCAGCCTGGTCACCGTCGGCGAGGCCCCCGACCTCGTCGGCCCCCGCCCCGCGGTGGCGAAGCTCGCCGACGAGAAGCACCCCGCCTTCTCCGCCGCCTGGGTCCGCGACGCCGACGACCTGCGCAACCGCCTGCGCAGCGCCCGCCTGCCCGCCGACAGCACGCTGATCATCATGGACCACTGGCTGGACCTCGCCTCCGAGTACCGCGTCTTCACCATCGGCCGCGAGCCGGTCGCCTGGTCGCCGTACGTCGTGGAGGGCGAGGAGTGGAGCCCGACGCTGCGCCACCACCGCGCCTCCTGGCACGACGAGGCCGCCACGTTCGTCGCCCTGATGCTGGCCGCCCTCCCCGACGGCGACGTGCCCCCGACCGCCGTCATCGACGTCGGCCGCACCGACGCCGGCGACTTCGCCGTCCTCGAGGTCAACAACGTCTGGAGCTCAGGCCTCTACAGCTGCGACCCCGACGGCGTCCTCCGCGCCGTCCTCGCCGCCAACGACCCCGACTGCGCCCCCCGCTGGCGCTGGCAACCCGCCCCCGCCCTCGGCGCCTGACCGGCCGTCCCCGGAGACCAGCGCCGCTGGAGAAACGGCCGGCGAGCGATCGGACTGTCAGCGGATGGGTCCCTGGCAGCGGTCCCGGGGGCAGGATCGTCGCGGCGGTCACGGGCTGGTGGCGGCGCCGCCAGGCGCCGGTGACGGGCCGGGTCGAGATCGCGGTCGGCGAGCACCGCCTCGTCCTGGACGGCGCGACACCCGAGCAGCAGGACCGTCTCGTCGAGGCGTTCCTGCGGTCCGTCGGCACCACCGGGACATGACCGGCCGGCGGATCGCCCTCCTGGTCGCGAACGACCGCTACGAGCACGTCACCCTGCCGCCCCTGGCCGCGCCGACCGCCGAGGCCGCCGAGCTGGCCGAGGTCCTCGCCGACGACACGCTCGGCGGGTTCGACGTCGACCTGCTCTGCAACGCGACCTCGCAGGCCGTGTACGAGCGGCTCGACCAGCTCTTCACCGACGACGCCGCCGCCGATCTGGTCCTGGTCCACTTCGCCGGCCACGGCCTGCGCAGCGAGGACGGCGAGCTCCACCTGGCCGTGCCGAACACCCAGCCGGCGCTGCTGGCGTCCACCTCGGTCGACGCCGGACGGGTCTTCCGCCTGATGCGCCGCAGCCGCGCCGGCAGCGTCGTGCTGCTCCTGGACTGCTGCTTCGGCGGCGCGTTCGCCAAGGGCGTGATCCCGCATTCGGGGCAGGAGGTCGACGTCCGGTCGAGCTTCGCCGCACCCGAACTCTCGGGCGGACGGGGGCACGTCGTGGTCACCGCCGCGAGCGCCACCGAGTTCGCCTACGAGCTGGGCAACCTGGTCACACCGGGCAGCCCGCCGTCATCGCTGTTCACCCGGGCGCTGATCGACGGCATCCTCACCGGCGACGCCGACCTCGACCAGGACGGTCGCATCGACCTCGACGAGCTCTATGAGTTCGTCGAGCGGCGGGTGGTCGCCGCGTACCCCGACCAGCACCCCAACCGGTGGTATTTCGGCAGCCGCGGCAAGATCTACGTCGCGCACAGCACCCGGCGCCGGATCCGTCCCGGCACGCTGCCCGAACAGATCCGCGACCTGCTGGACCACGGCGCCGTCAGCTTCCAGCGGGCCGCGGTCCTCGAGCTGCGGGACATCGCCGAGGGACCCGACCTCCCGCAGGTCGCCGCCGCCCGGGCCACGCTGGCGCGCCTCGCCCACGACGACAGCCGCAAGGTCTCCCTCGCCGCCCAGGACGCGCTCGCCGCGACCGCGGTCCAGCTCTCGCAGTCGACCGTCGACCTCGGCGTCGCCCGTGCCGGCGCGGCATCCGAGACGCAGGTGCAGCTCAGGGGCGGCCCGCTCGCCCACGCCTCGACGGTGCTCGCACCGCCGGCGGTCCGGGCCCGCATCGTCGGCGACACGCTGCGCCTGCGGCTGAGCGGGGACCGGCCCGGCCCCGTCGACACGACGGTGACCGTGACGGGTCCGGCCGGCGACGCCACCGTCCAGGTCACCGGCTGGGTGGCGCTGGACCCGAGGCTGCCGGCGGCCGCGGCGGTGTCGCTCGCCGGGTCGCTCACGGAGGATCCGCAGGACCAGGCGAGCGCGCTCGCCGCCGCGGCGTGGGCGACACATCACGCGGGCGGCGCGGCCCTGGCACGGACCCTGCTCGACAGGGCCGGCGACATCGCCGACCCGCTGTCGCACGCCCTCGTCACGGCGCTGGTGAACTGGACCGGCGCCCGCTGCGGCGACGCCAGGCGAGCCGCCCGGGTGCCGGGTGACCTCGCCGGGGCGGTCCGGATCGTCTGCACCGACCCGCGGGACCGCGCCATCGCGCTGGCTGCCCTCGCGTGGCTCGGTCATGCCCGGTCCCCGGACCCGGCGCCGCCTCACGGTCCGTCCTGGTGGCCGATGGTCCACGAGGCCCTGCGCAGCAGGACTCGTGGGAAGTTCGGCACGCTGCTCGTTGCCGCCGCGGCCACGCGCCGACCGACGGCGAGGCCGTCGCGCGCGCCAACGCCGCCGTCGTCGCCGCGACGGAGGCGATCGCGGGCCGGACCCAGCGTTCGCTGGGCCTGCTCGCAGCGGCCTGGCTGCTCATCAGATCCGGCGGGAACACACAGGCCCTCGCGGTGCTGGCGAACGCCGGACGGGCCATCTCCGCGGTCGAAGACGAGGGCATCAGGGCCATCTGCAGGGCCGTCGCGTCCTGGGCCGGCACCTAGGCGGGCGACGGCCGGTCGGCGGGCAGGCTCTTCACCGACCTGGCAGACCTCGCTCGCGCCGACGACCCGATGACTCGCTCAAGGCGTTGCTGCTCGGCGTGGTGGCCTTGCTGGAAGCCATCGCCGCCCGCGCTCCTGGCGACGGCGCGGCCGTCACGCTCGACGAGGCCGCCCTGCGGCTCGGGCACCGCATCGTCGGCCGGTCCGGCGACCGGGCGCACGCGCAGGAACTGCTCGCCGAGGCCGTCCTGCTCGCCGACAAGGAGCACGGACGCCGTGACCGGGCGGTGCTGTCCGGTGTGCTGCTGGCCGGGTCGCTCCTGGCCGGCGCCGACGAGCCGGTCCTGGAAGCGCTCCGGCAACTGTTCGACCTGCTCCGTCAGCAGTTTCCACGGCCCGAGGTGCAGCGGATCTCGACGCTCGGCCAGGGGCTGGCCGGCTCGCTGCTCACCGGTGCGCCGATCGAGCCGGTCTTGCAGCAGGCTGAGCGCGACGCCGCGGCCGACGAGGATCCGTTCCTGCGGGCGCTGACGCTGACGTGCACCGCGTGGCTCAGGCGCCTGGATGGTGACGACGTGCCGGCCCAGCGGGCGCTCAGCGAGGCGTACGCCGCCGTCCAGCACATGAGCGGCGGCCCCGGACAGGCCTGGCTGCTGGCCGCCGTCGCGTGGATCGCCGCCTGGGACCGAGCGGGCCGCGGCGCGGGGACCTGTGAAACCCGGGTGACACGTCCGGGACACTGGGGGGCATGACACCGGAGAATGTGCTGCTGGCGGGGATCGTGGGCTCGACCGCGTACGGGCTGGCGGGGCCGGGGTCCGATGTGGACCGGCTCGGGGTGTTCGCGGCGCCGACGGTGGCGTTTCACGGGCTGCACCAGCCGGTCGAGTCGGTGGTGTCGACGCACCCTGACGTGACGCTGCACGAGGCCCGCAAGTACTGCAGCCTGGCACTCGGCGGCAACCCGACGGTGTCGGAGCTCATGTGGCTGCCGCAGGAGCTGTACGAGACGCGCACGCCGCTCGGGGACGAGCTCATCGCGATCCGGTCGTCGTTCCTGTCGTCGAAGCGGATCCGGGACGCGTACCTCGGCTACGCGACGCAGCAGTTCCGGAAGCTGGAGTCGCGCGGCGACGGGTCGTTCTCGTCCGAGACGCGGCACCGGACCGCGAAGCACGCCCGGCACCTGCTGCGGCTGTGCTGGCAGGGGTACACCGCGTACACGACCGGCGTGATCCACATCCGGCTGGAGGAGCCGCAGCGGTTCCTCGACTTCGGGGAGCGGGTCGCGGGCGGTGACGTGGACGCCGCGCGCACGATGCTCGCCGACTACGAGGCGAAGTTCGACGCGACGCCCGGCGTGCTGCCGGCGTCGCCGGACGAGCGGGTCGCCGAGGACTGGCTGCTGCGCGTCCGGGCCGCGTTCCTGCCTCAGAGGTCGTGAGCGCGGAGCAGGGCGCGCAGGCCGAGCGCCGTCCGTAACGCGTCGCCCTCCGGGGTGTCGGCGATGTCGTCGACGACGCACGCGGTACCGACGAAATCCGCACCGACCTCGAGCACCATGTCCCGGGTCGCCTCGGCCTGCGTGCCGCTCTCCACCCAGTCGTCCACGCAGAGCACCCGGTCGCCCGGCCGGACCAGGCCGCGGCGGAAGCTCATGACACCGCCGCCGCCATGGTACGAACCGGGCAGCGCTCGGCGCACGAAGCCCGGATCGGGGCCGGACGCCGCCCGGTCGTTCTTGCGCACCTCGACGAGCCCGACGCCGAGGTGTGCCGCGACGAGCGCGCCGAGCAGGCTGCCGCGCGAGACGGGCCCGGCGACGAGCGTCGGCGACCCGGGCACGAGCCCCGCGACGGCGGCGGGCAGATCCCGCAGCACCACCGGGTCCCGCCACCACTCCGTCACGTCCGCCCAGGCCACATCCGAGTACGGCGCGCGCCGCCAGTGGAAGCCGACCTGCAGCCGGCCCACGAGATCAACCACGCGGCTACCGTACGGCAGCGACCGCCGCGTCAGGTCCGCCGCGCCACAGCGTGCCCGACTCGGTGAAACCGGCGTCGCGCAGGGCCTCGAGGTGCCAGCTGACCGGCGGCAGGAACTCCGCGCTCGCGCCCTTGGGGTGGACGACGGCCCGGTCCGCCGCCAGCGGGCCGAGCACCGGGTCGGCGGCGGCGAGGTCCCACCACGCGGACCAGGTCGGCGCGGCGCCGGCGGCGTACCTGGCGTCCCGCCGCGCGTCGGCGGAGGCGACCAGCTGCTTGGTGAGGCCGGGCAGCTGCGGGTCCGGCATGTGGTCGGCGTTGACGAGCAGGCCGCCCGGGCGCAGGACGGTCCGGATCTCGCCGTACAGCACGCGCAGCCGCTCGGCCGGCAGCCAGTGCAGGGCCGTCGCGGCGAGCACGGCGTCGTATCCGGCGTGCGGCAGCGCGCCGGTCCAGGCCGGGTCGCGCAGGTCGGCGGTCACGATCTGCGCCCGGTCGCGCAGTGACGCCCGGGCGATGCACAGCAGCACGGGATCGACGTCGAGCAGGGTGACCTGGGCGCCGGGCAGGCGGCGCAGCACCCGGAGCGCGATCGATCCCGTGCCGCCGGCCAGGTCCAGCACCCGGGGCGGATTTTCGGTGACCGCTTCCACGGCGTCGATCATCGCGGCGATGCGGTGCTCCCGGTCCGGCATGAACGCGGACTGCTGCAGGTCCCAGCTTTCCTGCCACGCACCGGGGTCGGCGACGTAAGGAGTCATACCCCTCACGCTAGTTACCGGACGGATCGATGTCCAGCGTTACCCGGCGACCGTGCTCAGCGCCCGCTCCGGCTCCGCCGGCGTGTGCATCCGCCGGTCCACGGCGAACACCAGCCCTGCGGCGGCCGTCGCCGCGACCGCGAGCACCAGCCAGAACGGGACGGGCGTGCTGAGCAGGTACACCGCGACCGGCGGCCCGATCGTGTTGCCGACCTGGAACGTCGCCCACGCGGCGCCGGTGGCCCGGCCCAGGGTGCCGGGGGGTGCCAGCCGCTCCACGAGCGTGTAGAACGCCGGGCTGTAGGCGCACTCGCCGAGCGCGAACGTGACCATCATGACGACGAGCAGCGCGGTCCTGGCCCCGCCGCTCACGGCGCCCGCGGCGTAGCCGAGCAGCCACGCGCCGGCCCACGCGAGGCTCATCGCGATCAGCGCACGGGTCTTGTGCACCCGCTCCACCCAGCGGGACACCGGCAGCTGCCCGGCCAGCACGACGAACGTGCCGACGGCGTACAGCGTGCCGACCAGCGTCGTGGAGCCGCCCAGGTCGGTGCGCACGGCGAGCGGCACGCCGCTCTCCAGCTGCGCCATCCCGAACGTCACCAGCAGCAGCTGCGCGACCAGCAGCAGCACGTAGCTGCGCCCGGGCCGGAACCGGGCCAGGGTCTTGCGCTGGGACCCGACCGCGTCGGCGTCCTCCGGCAGCGGGACGAACACGGCGATCACCACGGCGTACAGCGCGCAGCTGACGCCATCGGCGGCGAACAGCCACCGGTAGGTGGCGTCGGTCGCGGAGCCCAGCAGCAGGCCGCCGAGCCCGCCGCCGACGCCCAGGCCGACGTTGAGCAGCAGGTACCGCATCGACATCGTGCGGACCTTGACCTCCTCGCTGCCGCTGAGCCTGGCGATGATCGGGACCACGGCCGGCAGGAACAGGCCGGTGCCGACGCCGATCACGAGCAGCGCCGCCAGCTGGGCGGCGTAGCCGCGCCCGGCCGCCAGCAGCAGCCACCCCGCCGTCTGCACCAGCAGCGCGCCGACGGCGACCGCCCTGGGCGAGCGCCGGTCGACGAGCGCACCGCCGTACACGGACATCGGCACCGCGGCGCCGGCGAGCACGAGCAGCAGCACCGCCGTCTCGCCCGCCGGCAGCCCCTGGAACTGGTGCAGGTAGATCGCCAGGAAGGGGTAGCAGAGCCCGGTGCCGACGGCCGACAGCCCGTACCCGCCGACGAACCACCACGCGGGGCGGCTGAGCCGCCGGTCCGCGCGGCCGGGTCGAGCCTTGCCCATGCCAGCTCCTTCGCTGCTCGTCTCTGCTGCTTTTCAGCCGGTGCCCCGGACGTGCCGCACCATGTGGTCGAGACGGTCGAGGACCTCCGACTCGGTCGCGCCCTCCACCGTGACGGCGGCGACGGCGTCGCTCCACCGGGTCGGCACCGGCAGCACGTCGCCCGGGCGCCGCAGGTACGCCAGGTCGACCAGCCACGGCACGTCCGGCGCCGCGGGGGTCGCCTCCAGCACGCCGCCGGGCTGGTAGACCATCACGTAACCGATCAGCGGCATCGGGTCCGTCACAGGGTCTTTCGCCGGGACCGGCAGGGGGTCGCCCAGCTGCGCCATGACGGCGGCCTCGTCGAGGTCGACGCCCGTCTGGTGCCGGAAGCCGGGGATGATGCCGCCGCCGCCCGGTCGGCCCGCGATCTCGCAGAAGACCACCTCGCCGGCGCGGTCGAGGAACATCTCGTGGTGGGTGACCCCGCTGAACCACGGGAAACACTTCAGCACCGCGGCGTTGAACGCCAGCAGCGCCTCCCGGTCCGGCCCGGGTCCGATGTTGTGGTCCCGGCAGGGCGCCGCGTCGTGATAGCTGGTGGTCGGGTCGACCGTCCTGGACACCGTGGCGACGACGGGCTCGCCGTCCCGCACGACGCTGTCCACGTGGTGGAGATTACCATCGATGAACTCCTCGACCTCGTAGTTCGCCCGATCGAGGCCCGGGTTGGCGTCCAGCACCGGCCGCAGCTGCTCGATCCGGTCGAGGACGAACACGCCGGTCGACGCCATCCCCTCCGTCGGCTTGAGCACCACCCGGCCGTGCCGTTCGAGCAGCGTGGCGACCGCCTCGGGGCTGAAGGGCTCGTGCCGCGGCACCCTGACGCCGAGCCCGCCCAGGTGCTCCTTCATCCGCAGCTTGTTGCGCACCAGCAGGGTGCGCTCCTCGCTCTGCCCGGGGATCCCGAGCCGGTCGCGGAGCCGGGCGGCGGGCAGCAGCAGCCGCTCGGAGATGGCGACGACGAGGTCCAGGGGGCGGTGGCGGTGCACCATCTCCCCGGCCTTGAGCATGAGCGGCACGTCGTCGAGGTCGATGCCGATCACCGCGTCGATCTCGGCACCGGACACCTCGCCGACCTTGGCGCGGTCGGTCAGGACCGTCACCGCGAACCGGTCGGCGGGCATGAACGGCGAGCCGTCGTGGCGGCGGTAGTGGCTGTAGCCGATCCGGTCGATCAGCAGCACCCGCCGGCGGTCGTCTGCGGACATGGTCTTCTCCTTGCCTGGGAAGGGTTTCAGCCGACCGCGGTCGGGGCGGCCGTCCGGTCCTGGCCGCTGCGGGCCGCGTACTCCTGGTACCGGGCGCCCAGCTCCAGCGCGTGGTCGGCGCAGTCCGCCAGCCGCATGGTGCGGCAGTCGTGCCCGAGCGCCTCCCGCATGATCCCGGCCGACTCCTCGGTGAACTCCACCGTGCCGTCGAGGCGGATCCGGTCGATGCCGTCGCGGCGCTGCCCGGCCTCGTTCACCGCGACGGCGTCGCCGAGGCCGACCGACGCGGGCAGGTCGAGGGCGACCGCGCCGTGGCCGATGCGCACCGGATATCCGCCCGGCAGCCCGCCGACCCCCGGCGCGTGGGCCTGCGCGGCGTCGCCGTGCAGCAGCGGCCGCAGCACGCTGAGCGCCGACGCGGCCGTCATCAGCTGCCCGGCCATCCCACCGAGCCGGCGGTGGCTGCTGGTCAGCGGCAGGAACAGCGTGCCGACGTCGACGTCGGCGGTGCGGTCCGCACCCTTGACGGTGACCTGCAGCCGGAACGTGTCTGGTTCGGCGTCGCCGGTGCGGGAGACGTGATGGCTCACGTAGTGGTGCGCCACGAACCGCACGCCGACGTCGCGCACGGGCACGCCGAGCCGCTCGGCGGCGATCAGCCGCAGCGCCGGCACGTTGTTGGCCACGTTCCCGATGCCGGCGTCGGGCGCCAGCCCGGCCGTGTGCAGGACCGGGTGGACGGCGTCGGGGTACGCGGCGTTGACCACGACGGGCCTGACCCCGGACCGGCGCACGGCCGTCATCAGCCGCAGCACCGGCGTCAGGTGCATCGGCAGCCAGGGGCCGAAGTTCGCCCGGTACAGGCGCTGGAACGCCGCGGGCGGCAGGGTGCCGATGACCCACCACGACTGCAGGCTCGCCGCGTTGAAGACGACGTCGGGGCGCAGCGCGGCGATGGTCTCGGCGGTGGCGTCGACGTCGTCGAGGTCCACCCGGCGGCCGTCGACGACGGGCTGCCGGCCGACCTGCAGCGCGGCCAGCCGGGCGAGGTTGACCTTGCCGCGGACCTCGGTGTCACGGCGGCCGCCGAGCGTGACGGCGACCGGCCGGAGGTCGCGGGCCAGCTGGTACAGGACCTGACCGGCGAGGTCGCCGGCGCCGACGATCAGCAGGCGGGGCATCGGCTCCGTCACCGGGCACCTCCCGTCCCGCCGTGCCCTGTCCCGGTGGGTCCTGTCCCGGCGGGCGTGGACACCAGGCGCGGCAGCTGCCGCATGTCGTCGAACGTCGGCACGCCTTCGGCGGCGAGCAGGTCCGCGTACGGCCCGTCCGCGTATCCGAGCGTGCGCATGCCGGCCGCGAGCCCGGCCCGCACACCGACGAGGCTGTCCTCGACGACGACGCACGCCGCGGGCGCCACCCCGAACGCCGCGGCCGTGTGCAGGAACAGGCCCGGGTCCGGTTTCCAGCTGCCCACCTCGTACGCGGAGAAGGCCCGCCCGGCGAACCGCGCCCACAGCCCGGTGGCGCGCAGCCGCTGCTCGATGATCGCCGCCGGGCTGCTCGACGCGACGCACATCGGCAGGTCGATGCGTTCGAGCGCGTCGGCGACCCCGTCGACGGGGCGCATGCTCTCCCGGGTCAGCTCCTCGCAGCGCGCCCGTACCGCGGCCACGAACCCGTCCTCGACGGGGGCGCCGATCAGGCCTTCGACGAAGGTGACGCAGTCGGCCATCTTCTTGCCCCGGAACTCGACCTCCGCCTCCTGGAGCGTCAGCGCCGCCCCGGCCCGGCACGCCAGCTCCCACAGCGCCCGCGACTCCGCGTCCTGGCTCTCCACGAGGACCCCGTCGAGGTCGAGGACGAGCAGCTCGGCGGCGGTCATGCCGCGTCCCGCAGGGTCGCGACGATCTCCCACCGGCGCAGCAGGTCCGCGTCGTGGTACGCGAGGAACTGCTCGAACATCCCGATGTAGTTGGCGCCGTCCTCGTCGCCCATCTCCGCGCGCAACGCCGCCTCCCGTTCGCGGAGCCGGCCGAGGTACGCCCGGAAGTACAGGCCGTCGATGTCGGTGCGGTCGGCGGTCGCGACGGTGAAACCGGCCTTCTCCAGGACGCCCTCCCAGTCGGCGTGCGGCAGGAACAGGCCCGGCTGCAGGTCCACCTCGCGGTCCCGGTCGGACCGGTCGGCGAGGATCCGGGTGAGCAGCAGCACGGCGCTGCCGGAGTCGCGGAGGACCCGCCGCCACCGCGGCACCGCGGTCTCGGGCGCCGACCAGTACCCGGAGCCGAACGCCAGCACCGCGTCGAACTCGTCGCCGAACCCGCTCAGCTCGCCCAGGTCCCCGACGACGAACGTGGTCCGTGGGCCGCCGGGGTGCCCCGCGGCCCGCTCGGTGGCCACCTCGACCGCCGCCGGGCTCAGGTCGACGCCGATCACCTCGCAGCCGGTGGCCGCGGCAAGTGCGAGGCTGAGCCCGCCGGTGCCGCAGCCCGCGTCGAGCACGCGGGAGCCCGGCCCGAGCCCGAGGCGCTCCGCCAGGGCCCGCACGTAGTGCGGGGTGACGTTGCTGTGCTGCCCGACGAAGCCCGGCCCGAGCACGGCCGCCCGCGCCTCGTCCATGGCCCGCACGCGTTGCAGCCGGTCCCAGCCCGCGGCCACCTCCTCGAGGGTCTCGTCCCGCTCCGGGTCGCGCAGCCGCACCCGCAGGTGGTCGCAGGCGGCGACCAGGTTGGCCCGCAGCTCCTCGCGGTCGCCGGCCTGGGCGATGACGGTCGCGACCCGCTGGCTCATGAAGTCCTCGGGCGGGAGCTTCACCCGGTCGCCGGCGCCGAGCAGCACCGCGACCTGGACGACGCCGGGCACGGCGAGCGCGGCGCCGTATCCGGTGACCTCGTCGATCTCACCGGCGGTCCGGGCGAAGGCGGACCGGACCCCGGCGAGAACGCCGGAAGGGGGGCCGGCGGGGGCCATCGGGCTCCCCGTCGCGACGCGGACGATGTCGGCGCAGTAGTCCACGCCGGTGGCGAGCGGCACCAGGTGCGAGGCGATCATGCCGCCGCCCGCCCGCCCGGCGATCTCCACGAGGCGGGCGCGCCCCCGGCCGTCGACCTTGCACTCCAGGTGGAACGCGCAGTCGTCCATCCCGAACGCGGCCACGACCGCCCTGGTCAGCTCGCCGACCGAGGCCAGCGCGGCCGGGCCCAGCGCGCTGGGCTGCACGTGCTCGACCTCGATGTGGTGCGGCGCGGTCGTGACCTTGTCGGTGACCGCGACGAGGCGGACCTCCCCGCGCTGGACGAGGCCTTCGACGCTGTGCTCGGTGCCGTCGAGGCACTCCTCGTACAGCCAGCGGTGCTCGGTCCCGGCGAACATCGGGTCTCCCGACCCGATGGTGTACCGCCGCAGGACGTCCCACGCCCGGCGGGCGCCGGCCTCGTCGGCGACCTCGAAGATGCCCTTGCTGCCGGATCCGGTCAGCGGTTTGAGCACCGCCGGGAAGCCGATGCGCGCGATGGCCCCGGCGAGGCTCGCCTCACCGTCGACCAGCTGGAACGCGGGAATGAGATCGGGCCGGCCCGCGAGGGCCTGCCGCCCGGCGTGCTTGTCCCGCACCAGGCGGGCCGCGCTGTCCCGCAACCCGGGCAGGCCGTGGTCCTCCGCGATCCGCGCGACCAGCCGCACGTCCCGGTCCGACCAGGTCACGACGCCGCGCACGGCCGCCCGCTGGACGAGCGCCGCGGCCGCCCGCCGGGCCGCCGGCACGTCGAACGTGTCCACCAGCTCGACGTCGTCGACCAGCGACATCACCGTGCCCCTCGGGATCCGGTCGGCGAGCAGCGCCACCCGCAGCCCGGCCCGCCGGGCCGCGAGCAGCACCGCATTCGCTTCGAGCTGGTACGGCCTGAGATTGACGAACATCACGCTGGATGTCACTGCGGGACCGCCTTTGCATCGGATGGCGTCGGGGCGTCCGGGTAGCCGCCCAGGGAGGGGTTGTCCATCAGGAACCGCACCGCGGCCTCGGCCGGCGGGCGCAGGCCGGTGTACCGCCCCGGCCGCCAGCACGCCTCGCCGGACGTGGTGTGGACGTCCGGGTCGCCGGCGAGCCCGAGCGCGGCCCAGAGCCGTCCCGCCCAGCCCGGTGCCAGCGGCGCGGCGAGGACCGCGAGCGTCCACAGCTGCGACCAGGCGGTGCCCGGGTCGTGCGGTCGCCCACCGGCGTCGCCGCCGGACGCCGCCAGCCGGTCGACCCAGTCGCCGAGCACGCCCACCGCCGCGGCCGGGTCGGTGACCGGCAGGCGCAGGCAACGGTCCTGGGCGGCGAGCGCCTCGACGGCACCCGGCGCCTCCGCGGGGGTCGCCGGAGGGCCGTCGACCAGCGCGGCCGAGCGGTCCGCCACGACCCGGTCGAGCCGCTCCGCCCACCCGGCGGCGAACCGGGCGAACGTGTCGCAGCGGAAATCCTGGCTCTTCGTCAGCGGGCTGAGGCTCGCCAGGTACAGCCGGGCACAGTCGACGTCGAGCCCGGCCGCGACGTAGTCGCCGACCCAGATCGTGTGCCGCCGCGACGTGGAGAACTTCGCCCCGTGCAGGTCCAGGAACTGGTTGAACAGGAAGAAGTCGAACGGCCGGAAGTCCAGCCCGCGGGTCGTCAGGCCGAGCAGCACCAGCCACGGCATGACGGCGTCCAGCCCGCCGGCGGCCACCGTGATCACGTCGGAGCCCGCCGACATCGGATTCGGCACCCCGTGCCGGCTGGCCGCGAAGTCACCGATCACCTTGCTCGCCGCGACGAGGCCGGTGCCGTAGCTGTAATGCACGGACCCGTGATCCGGGCCGGCGAGGGGCCACGGCACGCCCCAGCCGATCGGGTACGTCAACCGGATGCCGGCCGGGTTCCACCGCTGGTACTCCTCGACGATCGGCAGGTACGTGTCGACCTGGCCGATCCGCTCGGCGCACCGCTCGGCCCGCATCCCGGCCGCCGGGGCGGCGAACGCGCTGGTGACGGTGACGGCCGAGAGCGTCCCGCGCGGCGGCGCGCCGGCCCCCTGGCCCGGCCTCAGGCCCGGCACCGCTCGCGGCGCCGGCTCGCGCAGGTCCGTCGGGCCGAACCAGGTCCCGCACTCCTCGCACGAGTTGCCGGTGGCCGGTGCCGCGCACTTCGGGCACTTCCCGCTCAGCCAGCAGCCGACGAGCGGGCGCCCGGCGGCGGCGTCGAACCACAGCCGCTCCGCCCGCAACCGCAGCCGTCCCTCGGCGTGCAGGGCATGGACCAGCGCGTCGCTGTAGCGCCGGTGCTCGGCACGGTGCGGCGCCGCGTGGACGTCGAGGTAGTCGTCCTGCACGACACCGAAGTCGGCCAGTGCCGCGGTGATGCGACCCTGGTAGTCGCCGGCCACGACCATCGGGTCGCGCCCTTCCTTCGCCGCGGTGAAGAGGATGTTCGACTCCCACGAGTCGGACGTGCCGACCGCGAGCGCGTCGTGCCCGCGCGAGCGCAGGTATCGTCGCAGCACATCACCACGCAGGAACGGCCCCGCGATGTGCCCGAGGTGCAGCGGCCCGTTCGGCGTCGGATACCCGGCCAGCACCAGGTGCCGCGACCGGCGCGCGTACTGGCGGCGCAGCTCACCGAACATCCCGAACCCCCACAACGCTGCCCGGAACGACTGCGGCGACCGGCGCGACCGGAGCCGGCAGAACGGACCCCGCCGCGGCGCCGGTCGAGGGGACGGATGACTGCGCGGTGATGGCCGGCGTGGTGGGCATGGCCGACTTGCTCGTTCCCGGCGTGATGGCGGTCGGCAGGATGGCCGCTGGGACAGGCGCGGACGCAGCTGGCACGGCGGGCGGCGGTGCAGCGGCCGGCGGCGGTGTAGTGGCCGGCGGTGGTGCAGTGGCAGGTGGCGGGAAGGCGGCGGTCAGGGCGGCGACGACCCGGTCGGCGACCGCTGGGCCGAGGCGGATGCCCGAGCCGCCCATGCCGCGGGCGTCGACCACCCGGCCCGCCGCGGTGACCGTCACCACGGGTGCGCCGCCGTGCGGATAGGCGTCGTGGCCGACGTGGGCGCCCACGACCGCCGCGGCCAGTGCCGGGCTGCGCCTGGTGAGGGCGCGCCGGCCCTCGTCGAGGTCGGCGGCGGTGACCGTCGGGTCGAGCGGGGCGCCGGGGACGGCGAACGACTCCCGCCGGAAGCTCACCGTCAGGCCCGCTTCGCCGGGCAGGATGAACAGCTCGTCGTCGATGAAGTCGAGCATCGGCAGGCCGTCGCCGGGATGGTCCACGGTGAGGGCGGCGATGCGCTTCACGGGCTGAGCCGGTGCCGCGCCGGGCCACTCCGGGCACCAGCCACCCGCTGCCACGGCCACGGCCCGGGCGCGCACGGCGTGCCCCGACGCCAGGACCACCCGCACCGCGCCCGGCTCCGGCGAGATGGCGACCACCTCGCTCCCTTCCCACAGCGCCGAACCCGGCCCGCTCAGATGGAGGTCGAGCAGTGCACGTGTGAGCCGGGCGGCGTCCACGGCGTAGCAGTCGCCGGAGGAGGCGAGCACCTCCTCGTCGGGGTCGACGCGCAGGTCGCCGGCGCGCTCGCGGACGGTGGCGACCCGCTGCGCGGCGACCGGTCGCAGCGGCCCGCCCTGCCACGCGTCGAGGAAGCCCGGCACGTTGTGGCGGCGCAGCACGAACCAGACCTCGAGCGGGCGCACGAGCCCGGCCTCCCGCCACCGGGCCGCGCCGGCGAAGTAGGCCTGGCCCGGGCCGACCAGCGGCGTCCTGCCCGGCACCCCGCCGAGCGGCACGCACACACCCGCCGACCGGCCGGTCGCCCCGGCCGCGGCCGCCGAACGGTCGAGGACCAGCACGGACGCGTCAGGGTGGATCCGCCGGTACCGCTCGAGCACCAGCGCTCCCGTCATGCCCGCACCGACGATCACCAGGTCCCGGTGGCCGCGCACCGCTCAGCCCCACCAGACGGAGTACACGCTGAGCACCTCGGTGCCATGGTTCTCGATGCGGTGTGCGGTGTCCGGCGGGATCCGCAGCACGTCTCCGCCGTGGACCTCGGCGGTCTCGCCGCCGCAGGTGAAGCGGCCCACGCCGGCGCTGACGAGCCAGATCTCGTGGGCGTCGTGCCGGTCCACCTGGGTCGCGCTGCCCGGGCTGACCGTCCACCAGGACGCCTGGAACGGCGCGGTGGGCAGGTCGGTGGCGGACGTCAGGTCGATGAGGTGCAGCTCGTCGCCCTCGTCGGTGCGCTCCGTCAGCTCCTTGGCCAGTGACACGATCAACGGTGCGTCCTTTCCGTCTGCGGATGAGCCCGCGGCACCGGCGGCCGGCCAGAGGGCGGACTCCGCGGCGCCGGTGCGGTAGACCTCGCGGCCCAGCAGGCTGTTGACGATGGTGGCGCTGCGCCACGGCCCCAGGCTGAGGTTGGGATCGGCGATGCCGTGCGTGTGCTCAGCCCCGTTCTGCAGGTAGATCGCGCCGAGCGCGGCGCCCTTCCAGCGCACGCTGTAGTCCAGGTTGGTCTTGACGTCGGCGAGGTCGTCGGCGCCGAGCAGCGGCCGCAGGAAGTCGGGCACCACGTGCCGGTAGCCCGTCGCCAGGACCACCAGGTCGGCGTCGAGCGTCTCGCGCTGCCGGGAGATCAGGTCGTCGAGCGTGACCCGCAGGCCCTGGCCCGTCCTGGTCAGCCCGACGAGCTCGGTCGAGGTGCGCAGGCGATACGCGACCCGTGCCGCGCTGAGGTAGTCGACCTCGTAGAGGCGGCGGTAGATGCGCTCCAGCAGTCCTTCGGAGATGCCGTTGCTGGCGGTGCGCTGCCGCTCCAGCAGCCGCCGGCGCACCTGGTCGGGCAGCTGGAAGTACTGGTGGACGAACTGGGGGTTGAACCACTCGTTGGCGAAGGCGGAGTCGTCCAGCGGCAGGAACCCGTGCTGGCGGGCGACCCACGTGATGTGTGCGGGCAGCTCGTCGCCGCGGCCCAGCAGGTGGTCGACGATCTCGGCGCCGCTCTGGCCGCCGCCCACCACGACCACGCGCCGGCCCGCCGACGGCGGGTCGGCCGTGCCGAACTCGCTGGCGTGGATCACCTGCGGCCCGAGCCCGGTGGCGCACGCGGGCACGAACGGCTGGTGGCCGACGCCGACGACGAGGTTGCGGGCGCGGACCTGTTGCTGCTGGCCGACCCGCACGACGAAGCTGTCGCCGTCGTGCTCGACCGCGCCGACCCGCTGTCCGAACCGGACGAACGGCAGGCTCCGCGCCACCCAGGCGTAGTACTGCTGGAACTCCTCCCTGGTGACCGGGGCGTCGCGCCGGGCGATGAGGAAGCGGTACATGCGCTGGTGCCGGGCGAGGAAGTTCAGGAACGAGTAGCGACTGGTGGGGTCCACCGTCGTCACCAGATCCTTCAGGAACGACACCTGCAGCTGCGCACCGGGCAGCAGCATCCCGGGGTGCCAGGAGAATGACGGCCGGGCCTCGAGGAAAACCTTTTCCACGTCGTCCAGCGGTGCGAGCAGCGCGGCCAGGCTCAGGTTCGAAGGCCCGAGCCCGATACCGCAGAGATCTAATACATCACTATCGATAGACATCAATGCGTTATTGCCGAATCTTGGCATGCAGTCAGGCCCTTTCGCGCACGTGAATACACCGCGTCACCGCCCGCCATCAGGGCAGCAGTGAGCGGAACCTCGACACAGAGGGCAGGAGGTCGATCAAGAAATCACGGGACGCGGAAGCTCCACGGCGACTGCGGCGGCTTCTCGGCGCGCAACGTCAGCGCCGGCACAATGATCCGAAAGGCAGACACGCGATATCCCCCGATACTTTCGCTGGTGTCGAGGCCATCCTCCTACCGTCACCGCCCGCCACCAACTGTCTCGGAGTGGTTTTCATATCTCGAACCACCAGCGGTGGGGCATTGACAG
Source organism: Dactylosporangium sp. CA-152071 (assembly GCF_050936335.1). Classification (NCBI taxonomy): domain Bacteria; kingdom Bacillati; phylum Actinomycetota; class Actinomycetes; order Micromonosporales; family Micromonosporaceae; genus Dactylosporangium; species Dactylosporangium sp. CA-152071. The sequence goes on from NZ_JBNJMZ010000002.1 coordinate 2,991,264, forward strand.
CTCCCACATGTGTGAGTAAGGCAGGTCAGCGGAAGGCGCGGCGGTACGCGGCCGGGGTGGTGTTCACGGCGCTGCGGAAGCGGCGGCGGAGGTTGACCGCCGAGGAGAGGCCGACGCGCTCGGCGATCGTCTCCACGGGCAGGTCGGTCTCCTCGAGCAGCGCCCGGGTGCTCGCGATGCGCCGGTCGAGCAGCCACCGGCCCGGTGAGATGCCGAGCTGCTCGTGGAAGTGCCGGTTGAGCGTCCGGGCGGACATCCCAGACTTCGTGGCCATGTCGGCCAGGGTGAGCGGGCGGTCGAGGTTGGCGGCGATCCAGTCCAGCAGCGGCGCCAGGGAGTCGGGGACGGGGCCGGTCGTCGGCAGGGCCGGGAACTGCCGCTGGTGACCCTCGCGCTGCGGGGCGGCGGCGAACTGGCGGCCGATGCGCATCGCGAGGGCCGCGCCGTGCTCGCGGCGGACCTGGTTGAGGCACAGGTCGAGCGTGGTGGCGGTGGCGCCGGCGGTCGCGACGTCGCCGTGGTCGACGTAGAGCACGGTGTCGTCGGCGCGGACCTTCGGGTAGTTGCGGGCGAGCCAGCCGGTGATCTCCCAGTGCGCCGCGGCGGTGCGGCCGTCGAGCAGGCCGAGGTGGGCCGGCAGCTTGATGCCGGAGCTCACCGCCACGATGCGGGCGCCCCGCGTGTGGGCGGCCAGGACGGCGTCGCAGGTGGCGGGGGTGAGCGACGGGGAGGGGCAGCCGGCGATGAGGATCGTCCCGGCGTCGTCCAGCGCCTCGAGCCCCCGCTCGACGACGATGTCGACGCCCATCGTGGTGCGGACCGGGCCCGGGTGCTCGGCGCACAGCTCGAACTCGTAGTGCCGCGGGATGTCGGGCCCGTGGTCGCCGAAGACGGCCGACGCGCAGGTCACCGGGTACAGCTCCTGCCCTTGCCCGAGGAGGGCCACCACCCGCTGACGCATGGCACGAATGTACCCAATGATGTCGCGCCGGACGCCTGTGCACCCGTGGCGCCGCGGCAAGAATGGGTGATCATGGAGTGCTACCGATGACCGCCGTCCTGGCGGAGCCCGTCCTCACGAAACCCCTTTGGAACAGGGACTTCACGTACTACTTCGGCGCGCGGGTGGTGTCGCTGCTGGGCGACGCGATGATGCCGGTCGCCGCCGCGCTCGCCGTCGGGGCGATCTACGGCGTGTCGGGCGTTGGGTACGTTCTTGCCGTCTGGACGGCACCGTTCGTGCTCTTCGTGGTGTTCGGCGGCGTCTTCTCCGACCGGATCGGCGCACGGACGATGATGGTGGGCGCCGACGTGGTGCGCGCCGCTACACAGGGTGTGGTCGCCATCGCGTTCTTCGCCGGTACGCCGCCCCTCTGGCTCCTGCTGGCGACCTCGGCCCTGGCCGGCCTGGCGGCCGCGATGTTCCAGCCCGGCGTCAACGGCATGGTCCCGCTCGTCGCGACGGACCCGCAGCGCGCCAACGGTACCCTCAAGATCGCCGACGCGGCGACGCAGCTCGGCGGCCCGGTCCTCGCGGGCCTGCTGATGACGCTGACCGGCCCCGGCGCGGTCTACGCGGTCGACGCCGCGACCTTCGTGCTCAGCGGCGCGTGCCTGGCCCTGATCGGCCGGACGCCCACCGGCGCCGCCGGCCGGACCATCGGCTCGACGGTCCTGCACGACCTGCGCCGCGGCTGGACCGAGTTCCGCTCCCGCAGCTGGATGTGGTCGGTCATCGTGGTCTGGCTGTTCTTCGGCGTGTTCGTGTTCGGCCCGTACATCCCGCTCAGCTCCCGCCTGATCGGCGACCGCCTCGGCGACGCCGCGTACGGCTGGACGATGGCGGGCCTCGGCTGCGGCACCGTCCTCGGCGGCCTCATCGCCATCCGCCTGCGCCCCGCCCGCCCGCTCGCCGCGGGCGCCGCCGGCCTGATCGGCTTCGCCTGCATCCCGCTGTCGGTCGCCCTGCAACCACCGTTGCCGCTCCTGATCGCGGGCCACCTCCTCGGCGGCGTCTCATGGGCCTTCTGGTCGGTGATGTGGTCCACCAGCGTGCAGACCCTCGTCGCCCCCGAGGTCCTCAACCGCGTCACCGCCTACGAGGTCGCCGGCTCCGTCTCCGGCGTGGCGGTCGGCCAGGCCCTGGTCGGCCCCGTCTCCACCGTCGTCCCCCCGCTGGACCTGCTGTACCTGTCGACCGCGGTGACCGTCTGCGTCTGCGCCGCCCTGCTCCTGATCCACCCGGTCCGCCGCCTCCACCGCGCCTGACCGCCCCAGCGAAGGAGAGAAGGCAGCCACACGCCTCCAGTCCGGCGACGGTCCGCAGTTCATTGTCGTGCTGGACGGTATCCGGGTGCCCAGGTTGCACGGCGGCCGGCCCAGGACCCGCCTGGATCGGGTCCTGGGCGACACGGCGTACACGTCCCGCGGCAATCGCCGCTACCTGCGACGCCGCGGGATCAGAGCAACGATCCCGTCAAAGGCCGACCAGGACGCCAACCGGCGCAAGAATGGCTGTAGCCGACTTCGATACGCGCCCTAGTACGGCAGCCGCCATTCGTGAGTTGACCTCGGATCCCGCGGGAACGGGGACGGCCACGCGCTGACTGGCTGGCTGCCGGCCTGCCCGTCACCGCGTGGACCCGGCGCAGCGCCGGTGACGGGTCGAAAGGGCCACGGTTCTACGACTGGGCCTGGCTGGCCGGCGTGGGGGCTGACGGCGACCCCGGTGACGACGGCCGGCACAGTCTGCTGATCCGCCGGAACAACACCACCGGTGAGCTGGCCTTCTACCGCTGCTGGGCACCCCGGCCGGTCACCCTCGCCCAACTCGTGCGAGTCGCCAGCGTTCGCTGGATCGTGGAAGAGTCGTTCCAGGCTGGAAAGGGCCAGGTCGGGCTTGACCAGCACCAGGTTCGCCGCTGGACGTCCTGGCACCGGTTCACCACCCTCGCCCTGGCCGCCCTCGCCATCCTCGAGATCTGCGCCGCCGACGCCCGAACCCCAGACCACCACGCTCAGCCGGACATGATCGCGCTGACCGTCAACGAGATCCGCCGCCTGATCAACGTCCTGCTGAAACGGCCAACCCGCACCATCACCCACCATCTGCGCTGGTCAAACTGGCGACGCAGCCACCAAGCACGAGCCAGAAGAGGCCACTACGTCCGCCGCTTCAACCTCGAACTCCAGCCATGATCACGAATGGCGGATCCGTACATGTCCGGCCGCTCGCACCGCGAAGCGGATGCCGATCTGGCGCGCCGCTTCCCGGCTTAAGATCGCTACATGCAACCGGTCATTGACGTGACAATGGGCGCCGCGGGTCCACCGCACGAGGTGGTGCTGAAGCTCCAAGGCGGTGACGACTGGGAACTGAACGTCTGGGCAACCTTCGAGGACCTGGCCAAGCTTCGCGGCGTTCGAGCCGCCGCGTGGAACCAGCGTAAGTCGATCGCGGCTGGAACAAGCGCCGGCGGCAAGGTCTTCTGGGCTGCTCCCAGCGAGGGGGCAGACCCCGAGATCGCGACGGTGTTGGTCGGACACGACGCCGAGGCGTGGGACATAGCCTTCCTGATACCCGTGACCCTGGTCGAGAAGGTCGGCAATCTGGCAAGCGCACGACAACTCGACTAGCCAGTCGAGGTCCAGTGGCAAGCTCCCGTCACCTGATCACGAATGACGGCTGCCGTACTAGGCCGATCCTCCGGTGGTCGCAACGGGGCGCTGGAAGGAGAAGCCCTTCGGGGCGGTGGGGATGCGGATGGTGGTCGCCAATGCCGGGGCTGGGTCCTCGGTGCGCAGGAGGGCGGACTCGGGGTAGCGGTCGGTGGCCTCGTGCCAGGCGATGATGCCTGACATCCAGTTCTGCAGCTGGACGACGTAGGTGTCGATGCCGGCGCGGGCGGCCTCGGGGAGGTGGAGGTGCTCGTAGAGGGCGGGCAGCTCGACCGCGACAATCCGCTCGAACTGCTGCATGCGGGCCGTCATCAGGTCGCGGACGACGAGCGCGGCCTGGTCGCGGGAGACGTCGAGGAAGTTCTCGACGACGAGGACCATGTTGTGCAGCTCGCCCTCGAACTCGATCTCCTTCTGGTACGAGAACAGGTCGTTGACGAAGCAGGCGTAGTCGCTGGCGGCGGCCTCGAGGTTCTGGATCGGGCGGGTGCCGTAGACGTCCGGCGGGACCTGGCGGCCCTGGCGGAAGCGGGCCAGGCTCATCGTCAGGTCGGAGCCGAACGTGCGCCGGCGCATCTCGATGTAGTCGACGGGGTCGGGGATGCGCCGCTCGTGCTGGTTCTGCAGCTCCCACACCCAGCTGTCCAGCATGACGTCCACGGCCGCGCGGAACTCCTCCCGGTGCGCGGCGCCCATGGGGCCGGCGGTCCGGGGCCACAGGTCGGCGAGGCCCCGTTCGAGCGGGCTCACCGGTACCGACGCGGAAACCAGATCCAGAGGCATGAGGGACTTCAGTCGGGCCACCATCGCGCGGGCCCCGGTCAGGTCGCCGGTGGGCCCGTAGACCTGCGGGAACCAGTCGTCGCCGTACGTGCCCCAGCTGAGCCATTGCGTGCCCAGCTCCAGCTCCGCCGCGGTGCCGTCGGGGTTGAGCGCGCCGGCGCAGACCGCGAAGTCGTAGCCGGCCAGCTTCCGCTCCGTCCACACCGACGACGAGGAACCCGGCCGCGGCACCGCATCGAAGAAGCCCATCGCGCGGGACCACTCGATGACGCTGCGACGGGCCGGCTCCAGGTGACCGTTCTGCCGCGAGACGTACGGCATGTACAGCTCGGGCACCGGCAGCGGGCCGGTAGTGCGGGCCGGGCGGACGTCGTACTGACGGGCCCGCGCGAACAGGCCCAGCCGCGCCGCGGACGTGCCGATCCCCATCGGCCCGCCCAGCGTGAACTGCCCCGTCGGCCGGACGTCGGCGTTCATGTACCGGCTGGAGCGCAGGTGCCACTCGTGCCCGCCCGCCTGCCAGTCCTGCAGCCCCTGGGCGTACTTGAGGACCCGCAGCCGCTCGACCGGGTCCAGGGCGTGCTCGGCGAAGAGCGGCTCCAGCTCGGTCAGCACCGTGTGCTCGAACTGCTGCAGGCGCGACGTCAGGATGCTGTTGACGGCGTCGGCGGCCTCCTGCGGCGCGTAGCCGAGGAAGCGCTCCAGGACCAGCACGCAGTTGGCCAGCTCACCCTCCTGCTGCGTTTCGCGCTCGTACGAGAAGAGGTCGTTGCGCAGGTGCACCCCGTCGGCGAAGGTGTCCTTGAGGACCCGCAGCGGCCGGCTGTGCGCGACGCGCGCCGGGATCTCCGCGCCCGCGGCGAACTCGACGAGGTTCGCCGACCAGGGCGCGCCACCGACCTTGCGCCGCATCTCGATGTACTCGATGGGGTTGGAGACGCGGCCGGCGTTGATGTTCGCCAGCTCCCACAGCGACTCGTCGAGCAGGTTGCGGGTGCTGTGCACGAAACGCTCCCGCCAGTCGGCGGACATCGCCGGCACGGTGCGCTCCCACAGCTCCTTCAGCCCCTTCTCGACCGGGTTCGTGGGCTCGTCGACGACGGCGCCGTGCAGCGGCATGAACAGCCGCAGCCGCTCCAGGTAGGCCTCCGCCCCGCGCATGTCCTGGGTGCGCTTGAAGACGTCGAGGAAGTGGTCGTCGAAGAAGAACACCCACACGTACCAGTCGGTGACCAGGTCGAGCGCGGCCGCCGACGCCTCCGGGTGCGTGTAGGCGCACAGCAGCGCGTAGTCGTGGTCGTCCAGGTCGCGCTCGTCCCAGATGCCGGAGCCCTCCACCATGCCCATCTCGCGCGCCCACGCCTTGGTGTGCGTGCGGGCGCCCTCCAGGTTCGGGTTCAGGCGGGCCGGGTACGGCTGGTAGAAGTCGGGAAGCGTAAACGGGCTCACTGTTGTCCTATCGTGCTGTGCCGTCGTCGACGACATCGGTGAACACGTCGACGGTGACGCTCTCGCCGCGCTGGAACGGGAACTCCAGCTCGTAGACCGCGAAGAGCATCAGCGCCGACATGGCGGCGAGCAGGGCGATGATCGTGAGGTACTCGCCGCTGCCCTTGACCCCGAACATCAGGGCGTTGGCGAGGGTGAGCACGTCGCCGACGATCAGGGCGAGCCACATGACCTTCGGCAGGCCCGCGTCGGCGGCGGCGAGGCGGGCGTCCCGGTTGAGGGTGAGGGCGCGCAGGTCGGCGCGGGCCTCGGACTGCCGGTTCGCGGCGGCGTCGGCGCCGTCGGGCAGCGGCGCGTCGACGCACTTCCAGAGCTTGGAGATCACGGCGCTGCCCGCCCTGCCGACCGGCTGCCCGCCCGCCATCGCCGGCCACTCCTGCTGCTCGACGATGTGGATGTACTCCCCGGTCAGCTCCCGCATCGCGGCGCCTTCGGCGGCGGGCAGCGTGTCGGCGTAGTGGTTGAGGTCGACGACGGCGCGGGCCTCGGCGCGGCTGCTGTCCTGCGCGCCGTCGCCCGCCTCCCAGACGCTCACGATCACGAACGTCATGAGGATGGCGTACAGGACACCGATGATCGCGAATGCGATGCCGGCCACGTCGTTGTTCTCCTGCCGGTCCTCCACCGGCACGAACCGTTGCACCGCAAGGCCTGCGGCGAGCGCGACCGCCACCGCGACGACCGTGACGATCAGGCCGCCGATCAGGATCTCGGCGTTCACCGACCCCTCCCTCGGCTAGGGTGATTTTTGCGTTTCACGGCATTTGGGGAGAAGGTTGCGATGCGTCGTTTCCGCTGGTGTACGGCCGGCGCCGCGCTCCTGACGTGCTGGGCCGCACTGCCGGCACCTCCGGCGGCCGGTGCGCCCGCGACTGCGCTGCCCGAGGGGCTCGTGTGGGTGTCGCGGGGGCCCGGCGACGCCGGTTCGACGCTGCACCGGGTCACCGCCGGCGGCACCGTGGCCCGCACGCCGCTCGGGTACGCGGTCAACGCCATCGGCTGCACCGGCGACGGCACGCTCTTCGCCCTCGCCACGGCCCGCGCCGGGCGGAAGCTGCGCGCCGGTCCGCACGTGGTGCGCATCGGCGGCGACGGCCGCGTCACCGACCTGGGCGCGGTCCCCGGCACCCGGCGCGCGTCCGGACACCCGCTCGCCGACGCGTACGGCGGCACGGTCGTCGCCGCCGGCGGTGTCGTCCGGCTGCTGGTCGGGACGGCGTCCTCGGTGCGGCCCGTGCAGCTCTCACCGGGCGCGCCCCGGCTGCTGCCGTCGCGTCCGCTGCCGTCGCGTCCGCTGCCGTCGCTGCCGTACGCCGGGGACTGGGCGGTCGAGCCGTCCAGCGGTGACCTGCTCACGGTCGCGGCCCGCGGCGGCCGGGCGCAGCTCGTGCGGCTGGGCTCGCGGGTGTCGTTCACGCCGCTGCCGGCGGTGCTGCCGGGCCGGTCCGCGTACGGCGGCGTGGCCCTGCACCCGGACGGCACGGTGACCGCGCTGTTCAACCAGGCGTCCGGCCCGGGCGCGGGTCCGGGGACGGGGCACGCGCCGGGTGGCAGCGCCCTGTTCCGGATCCCGCTGTCGGACCCGTCGCGGGCGGTGAAGCTCGCGGACCTCGGCTCGGTCGCGTCGTCGGACGCCACGGCGTGCCCGGTCCCGCCTCCCCCGGCCGTCGCCGGCGAGCCGGATCCGGTGGTGCCGTCGCCCACACCGACGCGCCGGCCGGTGCCCTCGCCTTCTCCCGCGGCAGCGGAGGTGCCGGCCCCGGTGGTGACGATGGCGCCGCCGCGGCCCCAGGTGCGCAAGGCAACCCCCGCCCCGCCCTCCTCCGTGCCCCCGCCGCCCTCCACACCGGCCCACCGGTCCAACGTGCGCCCCGCCGAGCCCGTCGCCGTCCCGGCATCGGCGTCGTCACCGGTCGGCAGGCGGTTCATCCCCGTCGCCGCCGGGTTCATGATCGCCGCGGTGGCGATGACCCGCCTGTTCCGCCGCCGCCGCTGACCCTCGGCCGCCGTCCACCGCCGCGGGTCCTCGCCCGCGGCGGTGCGGGCCGCCGTCCGCCGGTTCATGAGCGGACCGTCGACGGGAGGGAGAACTGCAGCCGCTCCACGGCGACGCGGCGCTCCTCGACGGTCAGCGGGCCGAGGGCGCGCAGGGCGGCGATGACCTCGTCGACCAGGTGCGGCGGGGCCGAGGCGCCCGCGGACAGGCCGATGACGCGGGCTCCGGCCAGCCACGCCGGGTCGATCTCCGACGCGTCGTCGATGAGGTGGGCGGGCGTGCCGAGGCGGCGGGCCAGCTCGACCAGGCGGAGCGAGTTGGACGAGTTCGCGGAGCCGACGACCAGGACCAGGTCGGCGTCGCGGGCGACCGCCGCCACCGCCTCCTGCCGGTTGGTCGTGGCGTAGCAGATGTCGTCGGATCCGGGCCCCCGCAGGGCCGGGAACCGTGCGCGCAGCGCGTCGACCACCTCGCCGACCTCGTCCGCGGCGAGCGTGGTCTGCGTCAGGTACGACACCCGCGACGGATCCTCGACCCGCAGCCGCGCGACGTCGCCGGCGGACTCGACGAGGACCGTCCGCTCGGGGGCCTCGCCGAGGGTCCCGTCGACCTCCTCGTGGCCGGCGTGCCCGACGAGCACGACCGTGTCGCCTCGGGCAGCGAACCGGCGGGCCTCGGCGTGGACCTTGGTGACGAGCGGGCAGGTCGCGTCGACCACGCGCAGCGACCTGGCCTCGGCCTCGGCCCTGACCTGCGGGGCGACGCCGTGCGCGGAGAACACGACGGTCGCCCCGTCCGGCACCTCGTCGAGCTCCTCGACGAAGACGGCGCCCCGGGTTTCCAGATCGGCCACGACATGACGGTTGTGGACGATCTGCTTCCGCACGTACACCGGACGATCGGCAGCGTCGAGGACCCGCTCCACAACCTCGATCGCCCGCTCGACGCCCGCGCAGAAGGACCTCGGGGCGGCCAGCAGGACCGTCCGTCGCAGCGCCGCCACCGTCACCGGTCCCGCCGCGTCGCGAACCGGGCGAGCTCGCACAGCTCCGCCTCGACGAGCGGGTCGGCCTCGGCGGCGGCGAGGGCGTCGAGGGCACGGACGAGGAGCTGGTCGGCCTGCGCCTGGCTCCACATCCGCGCCCCGGCCGCCTCCACGAGGGTCGCGGCCCGGCCGACCTGGGACTCCGGCAGCGCGCCGGCGCCCGTGTAGAACGCCGCGAGCTCCAGGCCGGCCGGGGTGCCGGAGGTCAGGGCAGCGACCACCGGCAGGGACTTCTTGCGGCTGCGGAGGTCCGAGTGGACCGGCTTCCCGGTCGTCGCCGGGTCGCCCCAGATGCCGAGCAGGTCGTCGGCGAACTGGAACGCCAGGCCCAGGTCCTCGCCGAACTGCGCCAGCCGCAGCACCTGCGCGGGCCCGCCGCCGCCGAGCAGGGCGCCGATCGCGCACGCCGAGCCCAGCAGCGCCCCGGTCTTCGCCTGCGCCATGGCCAGGCACGCCTCGACGTCGACGTCCGCGCGGCGCTCGAAGTCGAGGTCCGCGCTCTGGCCGTCGATGAGCCGCTGTACCGCGGCGCCGAGCATGCCGGTGGCCCTGGTCGCGGCCGGGTGCCCGCTCGCGAGCAGCGTGTCCATCGCGAGGGTGAGCAGCGCGTCGCCGGCGAGGATCGCGGCGCTGGTGCCGAACACGCTCCACGCCGTCGGCCGGTGCCGGCGGGTGGCGTCGCCGTCCATGACGTCGTCGTGCAGGAGCGAGAAGTTGTGCACCAGCTCGACGGCGACGGCGCCCGTCACGGCCCGGCCGGCGCGGCCGACGGCGGCCGCGCTGAGCAGCACCAGCGCGGGCCGCAGCGCCTTGCCGGGGTCCGCGTCGACGGGCCGGCCGTGCTCGTCCCACCAGCCGAAGTGGTACCCCGCGACGTGCCGCATCGACGCCGGCAACGTGTCGACGGCGGCGCGCAACGCCGGTATGACGGCGTCCCGGCTCTGCGCGAGGACCGCGCCCGCGGATCTGGGCTGGATGGCGCTGGGACTGACGACGTGGGCGGCGACCATCCGGTCAGCCTCCGATCTCGACGTGTTCGAGGATGCCGAGCGCGTCCGGGACGAGCACGGCTGCGGAGTAGTACGTGCTGACGAGGTACGAGCTGACCGCGTGCTCGTCGATGCCCATGAACCGCACGTTGAGCCCCGGCTCGACCTCGTCGGGGATGCCCGTGCGGCGCAGCCCGATCACGCCCTGGTCGTCGGCGCCGGTCCGCAGGACCAGGATCGAGCTGGTCCCCCGGTCGCTGATCGGGATCTTGTCGCACGGCAGCAGCGGTACCCCTCGCCACGACTGGACCTGGCGGTTCTCGAGGGCGATCGTCGGCGGGTACAGGCCGCGGCTGTTGCACTGCCGGCCGAACGCGGCGATCGCCTTCGGGTGGGCGAGCAGCAGCCGCGACTTGCGCCGCCTGGAGAGCAGCTCGTCGAGGTCGTCGGGGGTCGGCGGGCCGGTGCGGGTGGCGATGCGCTGCTTCAGGTCGGCGTTGTGGAGCAGCCCGAAGTCGCGGTTGTTGATCAGCTCGTGCTCCTGCCGCTCGCGCAGCGCCTCGATCGTCAGCCGCAGCTGCTGCTCGAACTGGTTCATCGGCTGGTTGTAGAGGTCCGCGACGCGCGTATGGAGGCGCAGGATCGTCTGGGCGACACTGAGCTCGTACGCGCGCGGCGTGGTCTCGTAGTCGACGAAGGTGCCCGGCAGGACCGGCTCGCCCTCGTGCCCGGCCGCCAGGTCGATCGCCGCTTCGCCGTGCTTGTTCTGCTTTTTGCCCGCTTTTTGCTGATATTTCGTGATGTGCGCGCCGATCGTGTCGCTGAACCGGTCGATCTCCTGCCGGCGCAGCGCGAGCAGCGTCGTCGGGGTGCCGGTGCGGATCGTGAAGCCCCAGCTGTGGTGCGTGCCCTCGAAGACGCCGTCGCCGAAGAAGTCGCCGTCGGTGAGCACGCCGAGGAGGGTCTCGTCGCCGTACTCGCCGACGCCGAGCTGCCGGACCTTGCCCCTGACCAGCAGGTACACCCGGTCGGCGGGCTGCCCGGCGGTCACGACCGTCTCGTCGGGGCCGAGCTCCAGCTGCTCGAACCGCTCGGCCATCTGGTGCAGGACCGAGTCGTCCGGGAACTCGCGCAGCGCCGGCAGCTCGCGCAGCTCCTGCGGGATCACCTTCACGTCGGCGCCCTGGTTGGTGAACGTGACCCGGCCGTCGCCGACGGTGTAGGTGAGCCTGCGGTTGACGCGGTACGTGCCGCCCTCGGCCTCGACCCACGGGAGCATCCGCAGCAGCCAGCGGGGCGAGACGCCCTGCATCTGCGGGACGGATTTGGTGGTGGTCGCAATGGTACGTGCGGCGCGGGTACCGAGGCTGCGCCGAACCTCTTCCTCGGTTTGCACGACGTCAGTTCTCCCGCCCGATTTCCACATTCTCGAGAATGCCGAGGGCGTCCGGCACCAACACCGCGGCGGAATAGTAGGCGCTCACCAGATACGAAATGATGGCCTGCTCGCTGATGCCCATGAAACGCACCGAAAGGCCGGGCTCGTACTCGTCGGGAATGCCGGTCTGGTGCAGGCCGATGACACCCTGCTGCTGCTCGCCGACGCGCATCAACATGATGGACGTGGTGCGGGTGTCGCTGACCTCGATCTTATTGCTCGGGAAGATCGGCACGCCGCGCCACGCCGGGACCCGGTGCCCGCCGAAGTCGATGTTGCCGGGGTAGACGCCGCGGCGGCTGCACTCACGGCCGAACGCGGCGATCGCGCGCGGGTGGGCGAGGAAGAACGTCGGCTCCTTCCACACCAGCGACAGCAGCTCGTCCATGTCGTCCGGGGTCGGCGGGCCGGTGCGGGTGTAGATGCGCTGGTCGTACGCCGCGTTGTGGAGCAGGCCGAAGTCGCGGTTGTTGACCAGCTCGTGCTCCTGCCGCTCGCGCAGCGCCTCGATCGTCAGCCGCAGCTGCTGCTCGACCTGGTCCATCGGCTTGTTGTAGAGGTCCGCGACACGGGTGTGCACGCGCAGGACGGTCTGCGCGACGCTGAGCTCGTACTCCCGCGGCGACGCCTCGTAGTCGACGTACGTGCCGGGCAGGACCGGCTCGCCGTCATGCCCCGAGGCCATCTCGATGGCGGCCTCGCCGTGCTTGTTCTGCGGCTTCTGCGGCTGGTCCCGCATCCGGCGGATGTGCTCGCGCAGCGCGTCGGCCTGCCCGTTGAGCTGCTGCATCGCCTGCCACGACAGCGCGAGCACGGTGCAGCTGGTCAGCGCCTTGGCGGTGAACTCCCAGTTCGTCGCGCCGCCGGTGAGGACCTCGGCGCCGAAGTAGTCGCCGTCGGCCATGACCCCGAGGACGGTCTCGTCGCCGTACTCCCCCGCGCCGATCTTGTTGATCTTCCCGTGCGCGATGAGGAACACCCGGTCCGCCGGCTGCCCCTTGGTGACGATCACGTCCCCGGGCGCGAACTCCTGCTGCACGAACCGGTCCGCGAGGCTCCGCAGCGCGTTGACGTCCTCGAACCCGCGCAGCGCCGGCAGCTCGCCCAGCTCCTGCGGGATGACCTGCACCTGCGAGCCGGTGGACACGAACGTGACCCGCCCGTCGCCGACCGCGTAGCTGAGCCGGCGGTTGACCCGGTACGCGCCGCCGCCCGCCTGCACCCAGGGCAGCATCTTCAGCAGCCACCGCGAGGTGATCTCCTGCATCTGCGGCACCGACTTGGTGGTCGTCGCGAGGTTCCGCGCCGCACCGGTGCTCAGGCTCAGCCTGCGCTGCTCCTGCTCGTCATTGCCTTGCGCATTCGATCCGATGGATTCCAGCAGGGTCATTTGTTTGCTTCCAATCACGCATTCGGCGCCGATTGACACGGTTGAACCGCCACCCGACTGCATTCGGCGGCGGCGACGTTCAGAAAGGGGATTGATCGCAAGCGGGTCCGGCAACTCCGCCATCCTTGCGAACGGTTCAAGTATGCCGCCGCACCTGGCCGAACGGGCGATAAACCAAAAATGGTCAGCCATTTTCCGACCAATACTGCTAGCGCCGTTCTTCTTTTCGTGCAGCGCTTTCCACCACCCGCAACTGTCGGGTCCCCGACAGTTCACCGACCGCTGACGAGCTCCACCTCAAACCCGTCCGCATCCTCGAGATACGCCGCGTAGTGTCCAGCCCCACCCGCATACGGATGCCGCTCGGGAAACATCAACACCCACCCGTGCGCCCCCGCTTCGGCGACGATCGCCTCCACCCGCTCCCGCCCGTCCACCCACAACGCCAGATGGTTCACCCCAGGCCGGCACCGCTCATGCTTCTCCCCCGTCAACCCCGGCGACTGCTCGAAGACGATGTACGTCCGCTCGAACCGCCAACTCCGCCCGACCGCCCACTCCTGGTACACCTCCCACCCAAGCTCTTCCAGCAACCACCCCCAACTCCGCACCGCCCGCCCCAGATCCGGCACCCAAACCTCAACGTGATGCAACACCGCACACCCCTCCCATCCTTCGAACACCGCTCCCCGCAACCAGCAGCCCCTCACCCCCACAGCACCCACCAGCCCACAACCTCCCACCGACCACTCCCACCGCCAGCCCCGCAACCTCTCCCACCGACCGACCCCACCGCCAGGCCCACAACCTCTTACCCACAGCACCCACAAGCCAGGTCCGCAGCCCCTCCTCCCACATCGCCCATGCCAGACCCACAACCGCCACTCGGGCGCCGTGCCCTACGCGAGGTCGCCGAGCAGCGTGATCGACCCGTCAATCCCGCAGCATCCACGCCACGCCCCCAGCGTCTCCACCCGCGGCACTCCACGCCACCGCCCCAGCGCCCACCCGCGGCACCCATGCCACACTCGCAGCACCCCACCTGCAGAGCGCCCATCAGGCCCAAGCCCTCCCAGCCGCACCCACGCCACGTCCGAGCACACGCCACGTCCGCAGGACCCCACGCCACGTCCGCAGGACCCCACGCCACGTCCGCAGGACCCCACGCCACGTCCGCAGGACCCCACGCCACGTCCCGCAGGACCCCACGCCACGTCCCGCAGGACCCCACGCCACGTCCCGCAGGACCCCACGCCAGGGCCGCAGGACTTGCGCCAGGGCCGCAATCCCCACTCCGCAGCACTACTGCCAGACCCCACCCCGCGGCACCATGCCGAGCCTGTAACCCTTACCCGCAGGGCCCTCACTCCAGGCCCGCAGCACCCGCCCGCCGGGCAATCGCCCGGCGGCCTCCAGTCGGCTGCCCACCACCGCGACCCACCCGCCCGCGACCCGCCCGCGACGGCCTGGATCGCCAGCGCCGACCCGCAGAATCCCCGACTCGACGCCCTCGCCCGCCGCGACCTACTCGAAGCGACTTGGATCGCCGGCGCCGACCCGCAGGATCTCGGGCTCGTCGCCGGACAGGTCCACGACGGTCGTCGGCTCGACACCGCACTCGCCGTCGATGACCGCATCGACTTGGTGGTCGAGCAGCTCCTTGATCTCCCATCCCTGGGTCATCGGCTCGTCCTGGTCCGGCAGCAGTAGCGTGCTGGACAGCAGCGGCTCGCCGAGCTCCGCCAGCAGCGCCTGCGTGACCGTGTGCTCCGGGATGCGCACCCCCACAGTCCGCTTCTTGGGGTGCAGCAACCGCCGCGGCACCTCGGGGCTCGCCGGCAGGATGAACGTGTAACTGCCCGGCGTCACCCCCTTCACCAGCCGGAACACCGAGTTGCTGATCTGCACGAACTGCCCCAGCTGCGCGAAGTCCCGGCACATCAGCGTGAAGTGGTGCCGGTCATCCAGCTTCCGGATGTCCCGGATCCGCTCCAGCCCCGGCCGACTGCCCAGCTGGCACCCCAGCGCAAAGCAGGAATCCGTCGGGTACGCGATCAACCCGTCATCCCGCAACACCGTGACAACCTGCTGCAGCAGCCGCGGCTGCGGATTGTCGGGATGCACGTCGAGGAATCTGGCCACGACCAGAGCGTACGCGGCCGGACTCCCGCCGCCACCTACAGCGCACCCGCACCGCGGACACCCGCAGACCGCTCACCGCGACATCACCGCACGATCCCGGCACAACGCCCCGGCGGACCTCGCCCGACACAACACCCTGGCGGACCTCGCCCTTCACAGCGCCCCTGCCGACCTTGAATGGCGCCACGACCCACCACCGCCGCGACCCGACTCGCAGACCGCTGCCCCACCCCACACCGAACCCAACCGCAGACCCTCGGTCCCCTACCCCTGCCAAGCCGACGCGGCGATCGGCCATTGCCCTTCCCGCTGCCGGCGCCCGGCCCGCCCGACGCAGGCCGCCCTTCGAAACACTCCTTCTCGACCGCACCACCCTGTAGCTCCCCCTCGACCTGGCACCCATCAGGGGCGGACGCGGGTCGCGGCTCCGACACAACCGTCACCTCGGCCGCCAGCACAGTGGACTCGTCCACCTCGGGTGCGTGGACAGTGGCCTTGCTTGCCTCGGGCGTGTGGGCGGCGGCCTGGTCCAGCTCGGCGATCAGCCTGGCATTGCGGAGTCGGGTGAGCTTGGTCGCATGCCGGGCAGCCAGGCCGTGACGGCGGGCCTCCGCGAACTCCGCCCGGGCCCGGACCCGCCCGTCTTGCGCCCACCGTGGCCCAGCGGCAGCGAGAGTCGCAGCAGGCCGGGCGTGCCCCTCGGTGGGCTCGACGGCCACCGAGGCCGCCGGTGACCGGTCGGCACTCGAAGTGGTTCGTGGAAAGGCGAAACAGAGCTGTTGATGGCGCACACCCGACCCCCGTCCCGGTGGCTTGCGCCGCCCGAAAGCGGCTTGAACCCATCGTCGTGGGTGCACCGACCGACGTCCAGCCGCGAGCGCCAGCATCTACGAAGAGGTACCGAGTCGCTACGCATCGTCGATTCCCGGTGATGAGCGGAGCACGCCGCGCGGGGAAGGAGTAGGAAGATGACATGACGGATCTGGAGGCTGTGACCGACTGGGTTTCGGGCTACGTCAGGGCCTGGAACAGCAACGATCCCACCGAGATCGGCGGCCTGTTCGCCGAGGATGCCGCGTACTACCCGGCGCCGTTCGAGGAGCCGTGGCGGGGGCGGGGGACGATCGTGAAGCAGTGGCTGGCTCGTCGGGACCGGCCGGGCGAGACCACGTTCACGTGGCATCCGGTGACGGTCGGGTCTGAGTTAAGCGTTGTGCAGGGCGTGACCGTGTATCCGAAGCGGGTGTTCAGCAACCTGTGGCTGATCCGGCTCGACACCGTGGGGCAGTGCCGGGAGTTCACCGAGTGGTGGATGCAGCAGCCAGCTCGCGCCTGATCGCGCCGACGAGGAAGACGACGAACGCGACCGGGGCGGCGGGAAGACCGACCAGCGCGGTGAGCACACCAGGGCGAGCCGGCCAGGCGGGTGCCGGGCGGCCGGGGCTGGTGTGTCCGGCGAGGAGGGCACGATCGGCGATGTCGATGGACAGGATCTGATCGGGCAGGACCATCAGCTCTTGAGCCTGCGTCGGGACGGCGGCCCGTGCCGAGGACTGCGGCGACGCCGAAGTCGAAGCCTGGACCGAGAACTCTGACGGGGTCGGAGGTGAGACCTGCGACGACGCCGAAGCCGGGACCTGGGCCGTGGGGTGTGAGGGGGCCTGGGACTGCGACGAGGACGGGGGTGCGACTTGCGCCTGGGGCGGCGTTTGCGGCGAGTCCGAAGACTGGGCCGAGAGCTGCGGGGCAGCCGGAGGTAAGACCTGCGGCGAGGCCGAAGCCGCGACCTGAGCCGAGAACTGCGGGGCAGCCGGAGGTAAGACCTGCGACGAGACCGAAGACTGGGCCGAGAGCTGCGGGACAGCCGGACGTAAGACCTGCGACGAGACCGAAGACTGGGCCGAGAGCGGTGGGGCAGCCGGAGGTGAGACCTGCGGCGAGGCCGAAGCCGCGACTTGAGCCGAGAACTGCGACGCGGCCAGAGGTGAGACCTGCGGCGAAGGCGAGGCTTGGGCTGGAGGGGGCGGCGGGGACGTGACCTGGGCGGGTGACGAAGGCTGCGGCGAAGGCTGGGACTGCGGCGACGGCGGTGGGGGCGTCGTCAGGGAGGGGGTGATGGCGAGGATCGACAGGCGTTGGACCAGGGCGTAGGCGGTCGGGGGGTAGTCGCGTTCGTCATCGAGAGGGCCGAGGTCGGTCACGGGCTCGGGGCGGAAGGCGACGACCAGGGCGCGGTCGGCCCACCAGCCGATGAGGCGGAGGGTGGTCACGCCGTACAGGTGGATGGTGCCTGGAAGGGGGGATCCGTTGGTTTCGGAGATGAAGGTGATGGTGGAGTCGCGGCCTGCGTCGGTGACGACGGCGAGGGAGTTGTTAGCAGGCGCGTAGGCGCCCTTGCCTGCGAGGCGTTGGCCGGCGGGGAGGGAGAAGCAGCCCTGCTTGACGCACACCGTGGTGTCGAGCTGGACGGCGAGGTCGCCGTTGGAGGAGAAGGCGGCGGCGATCGGCGTCCGGGGCGTGGCGGCGAGGCCGGCGGGGAAGGGGAGGACTGTGCGGTACGTGCCGGTGTCGAGCGTGAGGACGCCGATGGAGGAGCCTTCGATGTACACGGCGAGGCGGTCCTGGTGCGGCGACCAGGCCAGCGGCGTGGCGTGTCCGCCGGCCGGTGCGGGGACTGGGAGCCGGCGGATGTGGCCGTCGCCGAGTGTGCGCACCGCGATCGAGGAGTCCGGGGAGGAGCCCAGGGCGTCGTGCGGGTACGCGACCATGGTGCCGTCGGGGGACAGCAGCAGCGACTCGCCGGGGGTTGCGGCGCCCTCGGAGGCCACGTCGAGGATGTGCTGGCCGCCGCGGGCGTCGACGAACGACACGCTGCCCTCGGTGTCGGTCAGGATGTTGTGCAGGCCGGGTGTGCTGCCGCCGATCGCGACCGGCACCGCGGTGACGGGCGCCGAGTCGAGTGTCGGTGTCCACGGCCACGGTGCGTCGACCCGGGCGGGGAAGCCGTCCAGGGCAACCGCGGGCGGTTGGTGCCAGGTGGAGGCGACGCCCACGCCGTAGGTGAGGCCGAGCAGGCCCAGGTAGGCGGCGACGACGTACAGCAGCCAGCGAGCGACAGGAGTCACGAAGGGCCCGGGAAGAACGGCCGGAGGCGCCGGCGGACGACGGTGGTGTAGGTGAGCAGGAGGGCCGTCGTCAGGAGGTGGAAGACGGCGAAGGCGAGCGCCGCGTGGGCGGCCGGCCAGGTGGGCGACAGGTGGTCGTTCAGGATCGCGAGTGTCAGCGTCGGCACGAGGGCGATGCGCCACACGAGGATCGTCCAGTGGCGGAGGGCGGCGCGCCGGTCCAGGCCGAGACGGGTGGCGGTGGCGCCGGTGAGGAGGAGCCAGAGCAGGAAGCAGGCCAGGTACGACCAGAGGCCGGTCCGCGCGAGCGACACGGCGTCGGCGGCAGTCCGGAAGGCGTCATCGAGAGGCGGGGTGGTCGCCGGGTCGTGGAGCGCCGCGTCCGCGCGCCGGAGGGCCCAGATGGAGTAGGCCTGCAGGGCGGCGTGCGCGAGACCGGCGGCGATGAATGCACCAGTGACGACCGGCCAGAGTGATCCGCCGCCAGCGACAGGCCACAGTGAAGTGCCGTCGGCCAAACCCAGAGAAGAAGAGCCGGAGGGAGAAGGCGGGGCACCGCCGGCCACGGGGCGGGTGTCGCCGGAGGAGCGTGGAGCGCCGCCGGGGAGAGGTTGTGTGCCGCCGGCGGTGACGAGGGCCTCGACCGCCGCCGCGTCTGGGACGGCACCGTGGGTGGCGCAGAGCAGTTCGGCGCCGGTGGGGTAACCGGGCAGGTCGCAGCGCGCACAGGGCATCGGCACGGCGGTCACAAGATCGGCAGCGTAGACGACGGGTGGGTGGTGTGCCGACCGCCGAACGTGCCGGATGCGGAGCGCGACAGGCTGTCGTGATTGCGCCAATGCGCGCCCGCCGGAGGTCGGCTGTGCATACGGTTGATCAATGAACGACTCCCAGCAGCGCGCCGATCAGCTGGTCGACGTGCTCGTCACCGAGTTCGGTGAGCTGATGGCCCAGGACCCCGCCGCGTTCCGCCGGAAGTTCCGCAAGATGGCGGCGACGCCGTTCGCGTTCTACCGGGGCAGCGCCTGTGTCTACTACGCCGACCTCAACGGCGTCGCCGACCCGTTCCTCGACGAGCGGACCTCGTCGGTGTGGATCCACGGCGACCTGCACGCCGAGAACTTCGGCACGTACCTGAACTCCGAGGGCATCCTCGTGTTCAACGTCAACGACTTCGACGAGGCGTACGTCGGGCCGTTCATCTGGGACCTGAAGCGGTTCGCCGCCAGTATCGCGCTCATCGGCTACGCGAAGGCCCTGTCCGACGCGGTGATCAGCGACCTCGTCAAGCAGTACAGCCGCACGTACGTGTCGGAGCTGCGCGCGATCGCCGCCGGCGGCGAGGAGGCGATCGGCTCGCT
Organism: Dactylosporangium sp. CA-152071; assembly: GCF_050936335.1. NCBI lineage: Bacteria > Bacillati > Actinomycetota > Actinomycetes > Micromonosporales > Micromonosporaceae > Dactylosporangium > Dactylosporangium sp. CA-152071. Next base: position 3,010,720 of record NZ_JBNJMZ010000002.1, read on the forward strand.
GACCCTGGACACGACCGAGGGCGTGCTGCGCGACGTGCTGCAGCGGGCCCGGCTCAACACGCGGGTCGCGCTGCTCGACGAGCAGACGGTGATCGAGGACTACGACCGCCGGTTCGCGATGGGCGACGGGGTGTACGCGGTGGACGCCGACACCCGCGCGGAGGTCGAGGCGGCGTTCGCGGCGTACCTGCACACGCTGCCGTCGTGGGACGGGTCTCGGTCGCCCAAGTACACGATCAAGGACGTCGTGATGCGCAAGGGCGTCGGTATCGGCTCGGCCGGCCTGCCGTCCTACAACGTGCTGCTCGAGGGCCACACCCAGGCGCTGGAGAACGACGTCATCATCTACATGAAGCAGGGCCAGACGCCGGCGGTGTCGCGGTGGATCACCGACCCGAAGGTCAAGGCGTACTTCAAGCACCAGGGCCACCGCACGAGCGAGTCGCAGCACGCCCTGCAGGCGCACGCGGACTCGTGGGCGGGCTACACGGAGCTGCGCGGCGTCGGGCAGGTCGTCGCGGAGGTGTCGCCGTACGCCGCGGACCTCGACTGGAGCGACGTCAACGAGCTGGCGGACCTGACGAGCGTGGTCGAGTACCTCGGCCGGGCGACGGCCAGGATGCACTCGGTCGCCGACGACGAGTCCAGCCACGATCTGGTGAACTTCTCCACCGAGGAGGCGATCGTCGCCGCGATCGACCGCGACGAGGAAGGGTTCGTCGCCTCGATCGCCGACTTCGCGCACGAGTACGGCGCCCGCGCCCGCGCCGACCACCAGATCTTCGTCGACCTCTTCCGCAACGGGAAGTTCCCGGGCCTGTAAAGATACGAGTATGGCCGCGCGAATCGAACGAATCGTCACCGAAGGCACGTTCTCGCTGGACGGCGAGACGTTCGACGTCGACAACAACGTGTGGATCGTCGGCGACGACGAGGAGGCGATCGTCATCGACGCCGCCCACGACGCCGCCGCGATCCTGCACGCCGTCGGCTCCCGGCGGTTGCTGGCGATCGTCTGTACGCACGGCCACGACGACCACATCGACGCCGCCCCGGAGGTGGCGCTGCGCACCGGCGCGCCGATCCTGCTGCACCCGCAGGATCTGCCGCTGTGGCACATGCGCCACCCCGACCTCGAACCGTCCGCGACCCTGGCCGACGGTCAGGTCATCACGGTCGCCGGCACCGACCTGACGGTCCTGCACACGCCCGGCCACAGCCCCGGCGCCGTCTCCCTGTCGGCGCCGGAGCTCGGCGTCGTCTTCACCGGCGACACCCTCTTCCAGGGCGGCCCCGGCGCCACCGGCAGATCATTTTCGGACAAGCCGACGATCCTGGAGTCGATCCGGACCCGCCTGCTCACCCTCCCGGGCGACACGGTCGTCCACACCGGCCACGGTACGGACACCACCATCGCCGCCGAGTCAGGGATCTAGCAAGCAGATCAAAAACGGAACAGCGGGTGCAGGGTGATCCCCTCGGCCGCCAGCGCCTCGGTCCCGCCCTCCTGACGGTCGATGACACACACGGCGTCGGAGACGATCGCCCCGGCCGACCGCAGCGCCGCGGCCGACAGGGCGATCTGGCCACCCGAGGTGACGACGTCCTCGACCAGCAGGACCCGGCGGCCGGTGAGGTCGGCGCCCTCGGCGAGGCGGCCGGTGCCGTAGGGCTTCGCGGCCTTGCGGACGAACGCGCACGGCAGCCCCGCGTGCCGGGCGAGCGCGACGACGACCGCGATCCCGCCCATCTCCAGCCCGGCGAGGACCTCCGTGCCGGCGGGGACGAGCCGGGCCAGCCCGGCGCCGACGGCGTCGAGCAGGACCGGGTCCGCCTCGAACTGGTACTTGTCGAAGTAGTGCGTCGCGGTGCGCCCCGATCGCAGGACGAACGAGCCGGTCAGGCGGCAGCGCTCGGCGATGATCGCGGCGAGGTCAGCGGTTTCCACAAGGTTGAAGGATCCCATCGGCGGGGACAGACAACGGCGCCGGGGGCTGCCATGATGTCCGGCGTGATTCGCCTCTATGGACTGCTGTTCCTGATCGACCTGGTGATGCTGGTCGTCGCGCTCATCGACTGCCTGTCCTCCGACGAGGACCGGGTGCGCAACCTGCCGAAGGTCGCCTGGGTGTTCATCATCCTGCTGTTCTCCCCGGTCGGGTGGATCGCCTGGTACGCCGCCGGGCGCCCGCAGGCCGTCCGGGCGGGCGGCACCTGGCGGCCGGGCAGCGGCTTCCCGGAGCGCGAGCGGCCGCGGTCCGTCGCGCCCGACGACGACCCCGCGTTCCTGCGCGAGCTCGCCCGCTCGCGCCGCGACGACGAGGAGATGTTCAGCAAGTGGGAGGCCGACCTCCGCCGCCGCGAGGAGGAGCTGCGCCGCCGCGAGGAACGCCCCGAAAGCTAGACCAGAAAGCCAGCCCGGAAAGCCAGACCGGAAACTAGCGCAGCCCGGCGTCGAGCCGGGCCCGCAGCCAGGGCAGCATGACGTCGGCCTGGTCCTGCTGGAAGCGGCGCAGCGTCGGCAGCCCCGGCGGCGCGGGCTGCCGGGCCCCGTCGGTGAAGAACGCCGCCAGGCCCGCCACCACGGCGGTCACGTCACCGGGGTCGGGCGAGAAGCAGTCGAGCACATCGTCGGAGATCTCCCCGCCGTACAGGCGGACATTGAGCAACAGCGAGAGGGTGTCGAACCAGGAGACGCCCACCGCGGCGCCCGGCCAGTCGACGACCATCACCGAACCGTCCGGGCGGATCAGCAGGTTGTCGGCGCGGATGTCGACATGCACCAGCCGGTCCCCGGCCAGGGCCGCCGTCCCCCGGTCGGCGAGCTCGACGAGCAGGTCCAGGTTGGCCGCCGCCCACGGATCCAGCGACGGCGGCGGATCGGCCGCCAGCCGCCGCCAGCCGGCGAAGTTGTGAGCGAGCAGCGAGGGCAGCGCCGGCAGCCCCGTCGCCGGCACCGCGAGCCGCCGCAGCGCGTCCAGGACGGCCTCGAGGTCCGGTTGCTGCCACGGTACGAGCGGCTGCCGGCCCTCCACGTCGGCGAACACGAGCGCCACCCAGGTGCCGTCGTCGTGGAACCCGAGCAGGCGGGGCGCCGGCACGTCCGCCGGCAGCGCCGCGGTGACCCGGGCCTCGGCGCGGTGCAGCACGACGCTGTGCTCGTTGTGCGCGGCACTGACCGCCTTGACGAACGCCCGCGAGCCGTCGGCCAGGCGCACCCTGTCCGCGGTGCCGGGCGAGAACCCGCCGACCTGCGACACGGCCTCCACGACCGGCCCGCCCAGGATCCCCTCGACCGCCGCGTGCACCGACGGCGGCAGGTCGTCCCAGCCGATGCGTACCCCGGAAGCCTGCACCATCGCACGATCGTCCCACCTCCGGCCGCGCCTGCGCGAGCACGCGATCGGGTGCTGCTAGCATTCCGGTCGTCGTACAGCTGATCGGGGAGAGCGGGCGGACGGTGGACCAGCGGCAGAGCTTGGGTCCGGTGCTCACGGTGCCGAACCTGATCAGCTTCGCCCGCCTGCTCGGCGTGCCCCTGTTCCTGTACCTGTTCCTCGCCACCGACGCGACCGGCTGGGCGGTCGGCGTGCTCGTCGTCGGCGGGCTCAGCGACTGGGTCGACGGCTTCGCCGCCCGCCGCCTCAAGCAGGTCAGCCGCCTCGGGGAGCTCCTCGACCCCCTCGCCGACCGCCTGTACATCCTGGCGACGCTGTTCGCGCTGACGTTCAAGGACGTCGTGCCGTGGTGGTTCACGATCGCGCTGCTGGCCCGCGAGGCCGTCATGATCCTGTGCCTCGTCGTCCTGCGCGTTCTCGGCCACGGCCCGCCGCCCGTGCACTATGTCGGCAAGACCGCCACCGCGGTGCTGCTGATGGGCTTCCCGATGATGCTGCTCGCCAAGTTCAGCGAGGCCGCTCGCCCGTGGGCGCTGCCGAGCGGCTGGGCGCTCCTGTGGTGGGGGATCGTCCTGTACTGGGTGGCCGCCGTCTTCTACTTCATCCAGGCCGCGATCCACGTGCGGGCCGGCCGGCTCGCGTCGTGACGTTCGCTCGCCGCGACGACCTGCTCGGCGACCTGTTCCGCACGCCGCTCGACCCGGGCTACGCGCAGGCCGCCGCCCGCCGCCGGGAGGGCACGCCGCCGCCCCGGTGGGGGCCGGCCGCCCGGGCCGTGACGCTCGCGGCCGTCGGGTTCCTGCTGGCCGTGGCGTACCACCAGGTGGTGGCCGAGGCGCCGTCGGCGAGCCGGGCGCGCGACGACCTGGTCGCCGACGTCCGTTCGCGGCAGCGCACGGCGGAGGACCTGCAGCGCCAGGTCGACGTGCTCCGCACCCAGGTCGACGAGGCCCGCGACAACGCCCTCGCCGACGCCTCCGGCGCCGCGACGCTGCGCGGCCTCGCCGCCGGCGCCGGCACCGCGAAGGTCACCGGCGACGGGGTCGTCGTCCGCGTCGTCGACGCTCCCCCGCAGGTCGACCCGGTCACCGGCCACACCGCCGAGGAGAACCTCGGCATCGTGCTGGACCGCGACCTGCAGGACGTCGCCAACGGCCTCTGGCAGGCCGGGGCCGAGGCCATCGCCGTCAACGGCCAGCGCCTCACCGCCACCAGCACCATCCGCGCCGCCGGCGGCGTGATCCTCGTCGACTTCAAGCCCGTCACCAGCCCGTACGACGTCGCCGCCATCGGCTCCCCCGACATCGCCGACCGGTTCTCCTCGTCCACGACCGCCCGCCGGTTCCGCCGGTACGTCGACAACTACCGCATGCAGTTCACCGTCAAGACCCGCAAGGGCCTCGTCCTCGCCGCCGCCCCCGAGCCCCCGCTGCGGTACGCCCACCCGCCGGCACCCTCGGTGTCGCCATCACCCACTGGAGGTCACCGGTGATCGCGGTGCTCGCACTCGCCATCGGCGTCGCGGCGGGAATCTTCCTCGAGCCGACCGTGCCGCTGGGTCTGCAGCCGTACCTGCCGATCGCCGTCGTCGCCGCCCTGGACGCGGTTTTCGGGGGCGTGCGGGCGAAGCTCGACGGCATCTTCGACGACAAGCAGTTCACCATCTCGTTCATCTCCAACGTGCTGGTCGCCGCCCTCATCGTCTACCTCGGTGACCAGCTCGGCGTCGGCGGCCAGCTCTCCACCGGCGTCGTCGTCGTCCTGGGCGTGCGCATCTTCAGCAACGCCGCCGCCATCCGCCGTCATCTCTTCCGCGCATGACTCCCACCGACGACACCCCGCCCGCCGACGGCGACCACCTCCACCCCACACATCACCTCCGCCCCACACATGAGGACGGTGCGCAGCCCTCCTCGCCGGCCGAGGGTGACAACCCCGAGGACGGTGCGCGGTCCTCCTCACCGGCCGAGGGTGAGCACCTCTCCCCCGCGGGCGAGGACAGTGCCGGGCGCTCCTCTTCGACGCCTTCCCGCCGGCGCCCTCCATCACCCCGCCAGCTCCCCCGTACGGGCGACATTTCGGAAATGTCCGGAAGAGGGGGCTCGGAGCCGGAGGGCAGGAAGAAGCCCCCGGCGGAACGGGCCGGAAGCGAAGAACCCGAAACGGAGCACGGGACGACCCCCGCGGAAGCAGTCCCGGGTGAGTCCGAGGGCGCTCCCCCGCCGGGTGAGGCGACGGATGCCGGTGGCAGGAGGCGGTGGGGCGGGACCGGACTGGTCATCGCGCTGCTGCTGGGGCTGCTCGGGTTCGGGATCTCGGTGCAGTTCAAGGCGGGCAACTCCGACGCCGAGCTGGCCGCCGCCAGGCCCGAGGACCTGGTGCGGATCCTGTCGGATCTCGACGCGCAGCAGGATCGGCTGCGGCGGGAGATCAGCGACCTGGAGGAGACGCGGCGGCAGCTGGACTCGGGGGCGCAGGGGCGCGACGCGGCGCTCGCCGAGGCCCGGAAACGGGCCGACGAGCTGGGGATCCTTGCGGGGACGCTGCCGGCGGAGGGGCCCGGGCTGTCGATCGAGATCACCCCGGGCACGGAGAAGGTCAAGGCCGAGGTCATCCTCGACGCGATCGAGGAGCTGCGCGGCGCCGGCGCCGAGGCGATGCAGATCAGCGGGCGCGAGGGCGGCACGGTCCGCGTCGTCGCCGCGACCTACTTCGTGGACGGGGACAACGACCGGCTGGTGGTCGCCGGGTCGAGTCTCACGGCGCCGTATACGATCATGGTCATCGGAGGGCCTGACACCATGCGCACTGCGCTGAACATCCCCGGAGGGGTGGTGGACAGCGTGCGGCAGCACGGCGGTACGGTTCTGGTGCGCGAAGCGGACCCGGTGCGCGTGACAGCGTTGCACGCCGCCGGTGAGTTGCGATACGCAAAGCCAGCTTGACCCGGCACCCGACGACGGACCGGCCAGCACGAGCGAAGGACCGACGTGATTCCCGAGGATCTGCGTTACACGGCGGAGCACGAGTGGCTCGCACCGGCCGACGCCGGCGCCTTCAAGGTCGGCATCACCGACTTCGCCCAGGAAGCGCTGGGCGACATCGTGTTCGTGCAGCTGCCGGAGGTCGGCGCGAAGGTGCAGGCCGGCGAGTCGTTCGGCGAGGTCGAGTCGACCAAGAGCGTGTCGGAGATCTACGCTCCGGTGTCGGGTGAGATCGTCGCGGTCAACGCCGCCCTGGACGCCACGCCCGAGGTGCTCAACTCCGACCCGTACGGCGCCGGCTGGCTGGTCGAGCTCAAGGCAGACGACCCGGCGGCCGTCGACGCGCTGCTCGACGCCGCGGCGTACGGGGAACTGACCGAGAACAGCTGAGCAGCACCGCGAACTGAAACAGCGCACCAGCAGACAACGTCCGAAGAGACTGACAGGAAATACGGCAATAGGCTGCCGCGCGTCTGGTTGACCCGTGATTTCGGGCGTGACTAGGCTCGCTCAGTCAACCGTATGCATCGGCCTGTCGCATCGGAGGACACCCGAAGAGACGACCGTGAGGTGGTTCCATGACGCGCCCAGACGACGAGTTCCCCCCGCTCGACGTCACGTCCACGCTCAACCTTGGCGCCATTGAGGATGCCATCGCCGGGCAGGACGACGACGTGGTCCCCACCCGCGTGTCGGGCTCACTGCCACCCGGCACGGCCCTGCTGGCGGTCCGCCGCGGGCCCAACGCCGGTGCCCGCTTCCTGCTCGACCACGACGTGACGACCAGCGGTCGGCACCCCGACAGTGACATCTTCCTCGACGACGTCACGGTGTCGCGTCGCCACGCCGAGTTCCACCGCGAGGGTGGCACGTTCACGGTCCGCGACGTCGGCAGCCTCAACGGCACGTATGTGAACCGCGAGCGGGTCGAGGCCGCGACCCTCAGCAACGGCGACGAGGTCCAGATCGGCAAGTTCCGCCTCGTGTTCGTGGCAGGACCGCGCCCCGACGAGAGCTGAGGCGATGACGGCGTCGGCAGCCGCCTGGGACACACCGCAGGACCGCGACGGACACGACCGTGGCGGTCCTCAAGGTGCTGCCCGGGGTGAGCGCCTGATGAGCATCGGTGAGGTGCTCGCGCAGCTGCGCGCCGACTTCCCGGACGTGACGATCTCGAAGCTGCGGTTCCTGGAGACCGAGGGTCTCGTGGAGCCGCGGCGGACGCCGGCCGGCTACCGCAAGTACACCTGGACCGACATCTCCCGGCTGCGCTACGTGCTGACCGCCCAGCGTGACCAATATCTCCCGCTTCGGGTGATCCGCGAGCATCTCGCGACGATGGGCGACCCGCTCACCGACGTGTCGCAGTCCGCGCTGCCGGTCGAGGCCACCCCCGAGGTGCGGCTCAACCGCGAGGAGCTGCTCGACAAGGCCGGCCTGAGCGACGACACGCTGCGCGCCCTGGAGGGGCACGGCCTGGTGAAGCCCCGGCCTGGTGGCGGGTTCGACGCCGACGCGCTCGAGGTGGCGACGGCGGCGGCGCGGCTGGCCGAGTTCGGCATCGAGCCGCGCCACCTGCGGGCCTACCGGGCCGCAGCGGACCGCGAGATCGGCCTGTTCAGCCAGCTGGTGACGCCCATGACCCGGCAGAGCGGGCCGGCCGCCCGAGCCCGGGCCGCGGACACCGTCCACGAGCTGGCCGCACTGACCCAGCGGGTGCATGCCGCCTTGGTGCGAGCGGGCCTGCGCGAGATCCTGGGTAAGTGAGACCCTCCTTCGCACCCTCGACCGGAGCGATCTTCGCCACTGAGCGCACTTGGCCGGTGGCGCGAGTGGCACGACCGCCCCTTGGTCCGTGTACCGTGCAGGGAGTGGCAAGTCGACACGGAGGCGGGCAGTGCGAGAGCTGAATGTGGTCGGTGTTCGCGTGGAGCTGCCTACCAATCAGCCCATCGTGTTGCTCAAGGAGGTCGACGGCGACCGCTACCTGCCGATCTGGATCGGTGCGGTGGAGGCGACCGCGATCGCCTATGAGCAGCAGGGGGTCAAGCCTGCGCGGCCGCTCACCCACGACCTGATGCGCGACATGCTGGCGGCGCTCAAGGCACCGCTGAAGGCGGTCGAGATCGTCGAGATGCGCGACAACATCTTCTATGCCGAGCTGGTCATCGGCGACAACGTGCGGGTCTCCGCCCGGCCGAGTGACTCGATCGCTCTGGCGCTGCGGGTGGGTGCGCCGATCCGCTGCGCGGACCAGGTGCTCACCGAGGCCGCCATCGTCATCCCGGACGAGCAGGAGGACGAGGTGGAGAAGTTCCGCGAGTTCCTGGAGCAGGTCCGCCCGGAGGACTTCGCCGGGTAGTAGGTTCGGTTCCGAAGGGTCTCCTCGTACCGCCGACATATCGGACAAATGGTTACGATGGCGACGCGCGGAAAATTTGACGCACCGGCACCCGGCGTGTCGCGGCGTTACCTCCCCGCTGACCCTCAAGGTGCGCTATAGGGTTGCGGGTGTTGACGCTGGAGGTGGGTCGCAATGCAACAGCCGCCCGATCCCGGGATATCCGGTCATGCTGCTGACACGGTTTCGGTGAGTACGATCGCCAAGTCCGACGACGTCGGCTACCGCGGTCCGACCGCCTGCCACGCCGCCGGGATCAGCTACCGGCAGCTCGACTACTGGGCCCGCACCGGGCTGGTGGTGCCGAGCGTGCGCGACGCGGCGGGCTCCGGCAGCCAGCGGCTCTACTCGTTCCGCGACATCGTGGTGCTCAAGGTCGTCAAGCGCCTCCTGGACGCGGGCGTCTCCCTGCAGAACATCCGCAAGGCGATCGAGACCCTGCGCTCCCGTGGCGTCGCCGACCTGGCCGGCATCACCCTGATCTCCGACGGCACCACCGTCTACGAGTGCCGCTCCCCCGAAGAGGTCGTCGACCTGCTGCAGGGTGGCCAGGGCGTGTTCGGCATCGCGATCTCCGGCGCGTTCAAGGAGATCGAGGGCACCCTGTCGCACCTGCCCGCCGAGGCGGCCACCCCCGCCGAGGAGGTCCCGGTCTCCGCCGACGACTTCACCCAGGCCGGCGGTGACGAGCTGGCCATGCGCCGCGCCCGCCGCCGCGCGGGCTGAGGCCCGGCACCCTCCAGCACCACCCACGCCGGTCGACCATCCCAGGTCGACCGGCGTTTCCGCATGCCCGCACGATCCGCGGACCTGGCAAAAGGCATGGCATGAAAGGTGGGGTCGGCGTCGTTGCGGACATCCCCGCTGCGCCGCGAGGATCGGAGGCATGGCGGCTCGGCGGGTACTGGTGGTGCTGTTCGACGGGGTGCAGAGCCTCGACGTGACCGGACCGGTCGAGGTGTTCGCCGGCGCCGAGCAGGCCAGGAGCGGGTCGTACAGCGTCCGCACCGGCAGCGTCGGCGGCCTCGGCGTCCGGACGTCCAGCGGGCTCCGGATGCTGCCGGACGAGGACCTGGCCCACGCTGACCCGGCGGACGTGCTGGTCGTGCCCGGCGGCGTCGGCACCCGGACGAGCGACCCGCGGCTCGTCGACTGGCTCCGCGGCGCCGTGCCCCGGGCCGGGCGGGTGGCGTCGGTGTGCACGGGGGCGTTCCTGCTCGCCGAGGCCGGCCTGCTCGACGGGCGCCGCGCCACGACCCACTGGCGCCACGCCCCGGCGCTCGCCCGCCGCTTCCCCGGCGTCACCGTCGACACCGAGCCGATCTTCGTGCACGACCGGGGCGTCTGGACGTCCGCCGGGGTCACCGCCGGCATCGACCTGGCCCTCGCGGTCGTCGAGCAGGACCACGGCCGGGATCTCGCGCTCGAGATCGCCCGGCACCTCGTGATGTTCGTCCGCCGGCCCGGCGGGCAGCGGCAGTTCAGCGCGCAGCTGGAGGCGCAGGTCGCCGACCGCGACCCGCTGCGGGAGGTGCAGCGCCACATCGCCGAGCACCCCGGCGGCGACCTCACCGTCGAGGCCCTCGCGAGGCGGGCCAACCTGTCCCCGCGCCAGTTCAGCCGGGCGTTCACGGCGGAGGTCGGCACGCCGCCCGGCCGCTACGTCGACCGGGTCCGCCTGGAGACCGCCCGCCGGCACCTCGAGGAGGGCGCGTTCGTGGAGGACACGGCGCGTGCCTGTGGCTACGGCACCGGCGAGGCCATGCGCCGCGCGTTCATCCGGACGCTCGGTGTCACACCGACCGACTACAAGGAGCGGTTCTCATGCAGCTGATTTTCGTGGTGTACGACGGAATGACCGCCCTGGACGCGATCGGCCCCTACGAGATCCTGTCGCGGCTGCCCGGCGCGCGGGTCACGTTCGCCGGGGTGCAGGCCGGCCCCGTCCGCACCGACACCGGAGCGCTCTCCCTCGTCGCCGACCGGGCCCTCGCCGACTGCCGCGACCCCGATCTCGTCCTGGTCCCCGGCGGCCCGTCCGTGCGCGACCAGGTGACCGACACCGCCCTGCACGACTGGCTGCGCGCCGTCGACCCCGCCACGACCTGGACGACGTCGGTCTGCACCGGTTCGCTCATCCTCGCGGCCGCGGGCCTGCTGCGGGGCCGGACCGCGACGTCGCACTGGCTCGCGTTGGATCTGCTGCCGATGTACGGCGTGACACCCGTCGCCGAACGGGTCGTCCAGGACGGCAAGTACGTGACCGGCGCGGGCGTCTCGGCCGGCATCGACCTGGCGCTCACCCTGGCGGCCACGATCGCCGGGCCGCAGGTGGCCCAGTCGATCCAGCTCGCCTGCGAGTACGACCCCCGGCCGCCGTTCACCGCCGGCTCACCGCTGACCGCTCCCCCGGCCCTCGTGTCGCGGCTGCGCGCGGACGCCCACCTCGTGCTGACGACATAGACTGCTGGTCGTGGCGTTCCGTGGCTGGCCCGCCGAGGCCCTCGACTTCTACGACGGCCTCGAGGCCGACAACTCCAAGACGTACTGGACCGCCCACAAGGCGGTGTACGAGGAGCAGGTCCGCGCCCCGATGCTCGCCCTGCTGGAGGAGCTCGCGCCGGAGTTCGGCCCGGCGAAGATCTTCCGCCCGTACCGGGACGTCCGGTTCAGCGCCGACAAGTCGCCGTACAAGACCTCGTGTGCGGCCTCGTTCGAGCAGGGCGGCTACGTCCAGCTGACGGCGGCCGGCCTGGCGGCGGGAGCCGGCGCGTACATGATGGACTCCCCGCGGCTGGCGAAGTTCCGCCAGGCGGTCGCCGACAACTCCAGCGGCGCCCCGCTCACCGAGATCGTCGCCGCCCTGGAGGCGAAGGGCACCTCGGTCACGTCGCACGAGCAGCTGAAGACCGTCCCGCGCGGCTTCCCGAAGGACCACCCGCGCGCGGACCTGCTGCGGCAGAAGGGCCTGATCGCGTGGCACCAGTTCGAGCTGCGGCCCTGGCTGGGCACCGCGAAGGCGAAGACGCACCTGGTGACGTTCTTCCGCTCGTGCGCCCCGCTCCAGGAGTGGCTCGCCACCCACGCCTGACCCGCCGCGTACACCATGATCCGGAAGACTTCGTGCCGTCAGAGGTGCACAAGATCTACCGGATCACGAGGCACCGACCGAAGTCAGCCGTAGCACGGCGTACACCATGATCCGGAAGACTTCGTGCAGCTACGGATGCACAAGGTCTACCGGATCACGAGGCACCGACCGAAGTCAGCCGTAGCGCGGCGTACAACATGATCCGGAAGACTTCGTGCGGCTCAGGGGCACGAGGTCTACCGGATCACGAGGCGCCGACCGGAGCCAGCCGTAGCACGGCGTACAACATGATCCGGAAGACTTCGTGCCGTCAGAGGTGCACAAGGTCTACCGGATCACGAGGCGCTGGGTCTTGTCGGGGCGGACAAAAGGTGTCGGGCGGGGTCAGCGGCGTTCGACGGCGGCCATGACGACGTCGAACGGGGCTGCGGCGGCCCGGGCGGCCTCGGCGCGGTCAGCGGCCTCCCGCTCGACGGCGTCGTGCCACAGGGCGCCCTCGGTGCGCATCGCCTCGCGGGCGGCCGACGCGCCGGCCTGCCAGGCGGCCTCCTCGGCGGCGGCGCGCAGCAGCGTGGCGGGACGCTCGCCGACCGGGACCTCCGGCGGGTCGGCCAGCAGGTTGCCCGGCGGGACGAAGACGACGGGCAGGCCGGAGCCGACCACCGCCGCGTGCCGGCGCGCCTCGAACTCCGGGGCGGAGGCCACCGCGTCGGCGTAGACGGCGGCGGTGCGGGCCGCGATCGCCTCCCACGAGTGCCGGTCCCGGACCATCTGCCGGGCCTTCGTCGCCAGGCCCTGCGCGAACATCGGGTCCTGCAGCAACGCGTCGACGGCGTCGGCGAGGCCGTCGGGCTCACCGACGGGGAAGCGGACGCCGGTGACGCCGTGCTCCACGATCGAGGCGAGCCCACCCGTCGACGCGACGACGAGCGCCGCACCCGAGGCCGCGGCTTCGAGGGCGACGGTGCCGGTCGGCTCATACCGGCTCGGCACGACGAACGCGTCGGCGGCGGCGAGGACCGCGGCGAGGGTGCGCTGGTCGAGCTGGCCGGGGAAGCTGACGGCGCGGTGCAGCTTGCGCTTGCGCGCCTCCTCGATGAGGGCGGCCCGGTAGTCACCGTCGCCGACGACGACGGCGCGCGTGCCGGGGTGCCGGTCGCGGATCGCCGGGAGGGCCTCGAGCAGGTCCTGGACGCCCTTCTCGGCGATGAGCCGGCCCGCGGAGACCAGCAGCGGCCCCTCGCCGGCGAAGCGGAGCCGGGCCGCGAGGACCTCGCGGGCGCCCGCCGTCCACCTGTCGGGGTCGATGCCGTTGGGCACGACGTCGACCCGCTCGTCGGGGACGTCGAAGAGGTGCTGGACCTCCCACCGCAGGTACTCGGTGGGCACGATCACCCGGCACGCCTCGGAGCCCAGCCACCACTCGACGGAATGCACGGAGCGGCTGGTGTCGCCGGTGAGGTAGCCCTGCCGCCGGCCCGCCTCGGTCGCCTGCATCGAGGCGACGAACGGCACCCCGAGCGCCTCCTTGAGGGTGACCGCGGCGTGGGTGACGAACCAGTCGTGGGCGTGGATGATGTCATACCCCTCGGCGGGCACGGTGCGGACCGCGGCCTCGGCGAGCAGGTGGTTGACGGCCATCGTGTCGGCGAGCGCGCCGGCCCCGCCCGCCCCGTCGGCGGAGGGCAGCGGCGCGGCGCGGACCACCCGCACGCCGTCGACGACGGACTCCGGCACAGGACCATGGCGGGTCACCACGGTCACCGAGTGACCGGCGGCGGCCAGTGCTGCTGACAACGCTGCGATGCGCCCGCGGGGCGCACCATCTGTCGACGGACTCTGAAAATCCCAGGCGATCATCAAGACGCGCATTGCGGATACCTCTCGTCGCCGACTGTCACCGTAGCGCGTTCCGGCGCTTGCGCGGAGCAGCATCGCGGGCCAATTTCAACTTTTCGGTCTTGCCGGAAGATGCCGTTTGCAACTTGCGATTCGCCCTGATGGCGGCCCTCGCGTGCAGCACCGCGGCGACCGAGCGGGCCGAGAACGGGGCGCCGGTCGCGCGGTGCGGGGCGTCACCCTCCGCGATCTCGCTGACGGAGCCGAGGCCGCACTCGCCGAGGTGCGCCTCGACGGCGGTGAGCACGGTCTCCACCGGCAGCCCGGCCGCGATCCGCGCCTCGACGTACGGCCCCAGCAGCCACAGCCACGCGGTCCCCTGGTGATACGCCGTGTCGCGGGCGACCACGCCGCCGCGGTGGGTGCCGTGGTAGCCGTACTCGGCCGGGGCGAGGCTGCGCAGCCCGAGCGGCGTGACGAGGGTCGCCCCGATCGCCTGCAGCACCTGCGTACGCAGCCGCGGCTCGTCGGCGGCCGGCGCGTACGGCAGGCTGAACGCGAGCAGCTGGTTGGGGCGCAGGACGGCGTCGTCGTGGATGCTGCCGCCGCCCTTCGGGTAGGCGGCCGGCCGGGCGTCGACGAGGTCGAAGAGCCACCCATCGGGGGCCCGGAACCGCTTGACGACCTGGGCCTTCACCGCCTCCCGGCGGGAGTGCACGACGGAGGCGTCGCGGCCGCAGCGCTCCCGCAGCGCGCCGACGGCGCCGAGGGCGTTGGCCCACAGGGCGTTGAGCTCGACGGGCTTGCCGTCGCGCGGGGTGACGGGGCCGCGGGGCAGCCGCGCGTTCATCCAGGTGAGGCCGGACTCGTCGGCCTCGACGGCGAGCAGCCCGTCGGAGGTGTCGGCGCGCACGCCGTCGCGGGTGCCTTTGGTGTACGCCGCGATCACGCCCTCCAGCACCGGCAGCAGCTCCGCGGCGAGGGCGTCGTCGCCGGTACGGGCGACGTGCCGCTCGGCGGCGTGCACGAACCACAGCGGCCCGTCGCAGTCGCCCAAGCGGGAGGCGCGCATCCGCTCGGGGAGGTCGGCGTGGGCCCGCAGCAGCCGGGCGCCCTCGTCGAACCGTCCGGTGGCGAGGAACAGGCCCTCGTAGGCGGTCATCGTGTCGCGCAGGTAGCTGCCGAACCACGGGTACCCGGCCACGACGTCGGGCGTCCCGTCGGGCTTCGTGACGATGCACTGGTCGGCGGCGAGCACGAGCGCCTTGTCGACGGCGTCGCGGGCACCGGCGGTGGCGGCGGTCCGCAGCAGCTTCCGCGCCCGGCGCCGCGTGTCGGCCACCACGGTGGCCGCCGCGGGTGGCACGGCGTCGAGGTCCCCGGACCAGGCGGACACCGACAGCGTCTCGTCGAGGGCCAGGGTGGCCTGGAACGTGCCGGCGGCCCACAGGTCCTCGACCGGGTTCAGGCCCCGGGCCGCCTCCTCGCGGGCATACGCGTCGAGGTACCACTCGCCGACCGGCCGGAAGTCCGGCCCGTCGACGCGGTAGGCGCCGTCGACGGTGAACCCGCCGCCCCCGGCCAGCTCGACCGCCGGCGGCTCGGTCGTCCGGTCCCGTTCGCCGTCGGCGTCGCGCCACGTGCACAGCGCGGTCAGCGCCAGCTCGACCGTGACACCGGCGGGCGCGTCGACGAGCCGGTGCACGACGGCGACGCTGTTGCGCCCGTGCGTCATCGCGACCTCGCGCTCGACCACGACCTCGCCGATCCGCCAGCGCCAGCGCGGCACGCCGTCGGCGAGCTCGAAGTGCTCGAGGTGGTGGTGGCCGGCCGGCTCGATCGCGCCGGACGCCCACTCATGCACGGCGAGGCGCACGGTGGCTCCGCCCGGCAGGGTGACGACGGGGTCGAGGGCGGCGAGCGCGAGGTGGCGGTCCGGGGTCACGAGCAGGCCGTGGTACCGCCGGGTGCGGAGCCCCGCGACCGTCCCGGTCGCGTAGCCACCGGTCCCGTCGGTGACGAGCCACTCGTGTTCGAACCCGGAAGCCGAGCCGCAGACATGGGGGCCGAAGGTCATGACCGATCCCGGGGGCATGTGCCCAACTATGATCCAATCCCCCTTGTTTGAAACGTGCGCCACACGAATTTCGGGTGTGATTCATCCCGGGCACCTGTCGGAAAGCCGACGCGCCCCGGCGCACGATTCATTATTGATGGCACTGGGCATATGGCAGCCAGCTTCGCGCGTACCCGCGCGTGAACTTTCGACGCACGTAACACTGTGGCAACGCCGCACCCGTTGAACACTGGTGCCGGCTGATGGATCAGGAGTTGAGATGCAGGTTTGGCCGGGCAACCGGTACCCGTTGGGTGCGACGTACGACGGGCAGGGCACGAACTTCGCGATCTTCTCCGAGGTGGCAACGGCCGTCGAACTGTGCCTGTTCGACGACAACGATGTCGAGGAGCGGGTCAAGCTCGTCGAGGTCGACGCCTTCGTGTGGCACGCCTACCTGCCTGGTGTCGACCCGGGACAGCGCTACGGCTTCCGCGTGCACGGTGACTACGAGCCGGCGCGGGGGCTGCGCTGCAACCCGCACAAGCTGCTGCTGGACCCGTACGCCAAGGCGATCGACGGCGACATCACCTGGGACCCGGCCGTCTACGGGTACGACTTCAACGACCCCGAACAGATGTCCACCGCCGACTCCGCGCCGTTCATGCCGAAGGCCGTCGTGGTGAACCCGTGGTTCGACTGGGGCAACGACGCCGCGCCACGCATCCCGTACCACCACACCGTGGTGTACGAGGCGCACGTGAAGGGCCTGACGATGCGCCACCCGGACGTGCCGGAGGAGCTGCGCGGCACGTACTCCGGCATCGCCCACCCGGCGATCATCGAGCACCTGCGCCGGCTCGGCGTCACCGCCCTGGAGCTGCTGCCGGTGCACCACTTCGTGCACGACCAGCGCCTGGTGGAGCTCGGCCTGTCCAACTACTGGGGCTACAACACGATCGGCTTCTTCGCCCCGTACCACGGCTACGCGCGGCGGCACCGCGGCCAGCAGGTGCAGGAGTTCCGCGGCATGGTCAAGGCCCTGCACGCGGCCGGCATCGAGGTCATCCTCGACGTCGTCTACAACCACACCGCCGAGGGCAACCACCTCGGCCCGACACTCGGCTTCAAGGGCCTGGACAACGGGCACTACTACAAGCTCGAGGACGACGACAACCGCTACTACACCGACTACACGGGCACCGGCAACAGCCTCAACGTGCGCAACCCGCACACCCTGCAGCTCATCATGGACTCGCTGCGCTACTGGGTGACGGAGATGCGCGTCGACGGGTTCCGCTTCGACCTCGCCTCGACCCTGGCCCGCGAGTTCTACGAGGTCGACCGCCTGTCGACGTTCTTCGAGGTCGTGCAGCAGGACCCGGTCGTCAACCAGGTGAAGCTGATCGCGGAGCCGTGGGACGTCGGCCCGGGCGGCTACCAGGTCGGCAACTTCCCGCCGCTGTGGACGGAGTGGAACGGCAAGTTCCGCGACACGGTCCGCGACTTCTGGCGCGGGGAGCCCGCGACGCTCAGCGAGTTCGCGTCGCGGATCTGCGGCTCGGCGGACCTCTACCAGGACGACGGCCGGCTACCGTTCGCCAGCATCAACTTCGTCACCTGCCACGACGGCTTCACGCTCAACGATCTGGTGTCGTACAACGAGAAGCACAACGAGGCCAACACCGAGGACAACCGCGACGGGGAGAGCCACAACCGGTCGTGGAACTGTGGCGTCGAGGGCCCCACCGACAACCAGGACATCAACGCGCTGCGGGCGAAGCAGCGGCGCAACTTCCTGACCACGCTGATGCTGTCGCAGGGCGTGCCGATGATCGCCGCCGGCGACGAGCTCGGCCGCACCCAGGGCGGCAACAACAACGCGTACTGCCAGGACAACGACATCAGCTGGATCGACTGGGACGACGTCGACGAGCAGCTGCTCGCCTTCACCCGGGGGCTCGCGGCGTTCCGGGAACGGCACCGGGTGTTCCGCCGCCGGCGGTTCTTCACCGGGCGGCCCGTGGCCCGGCAGGAGGGCACGCCCATCCCGGACGTGGCGTGGTTCGCCACCGACGGCCGGCAGATGACCGAGGAGGACTGGGACAACCAGTTCGGCAAGGCGCTCATGCTGTTCGTCAACGGCCAGTCGATCACCGAGCGCGGGTCGCACGGCGAGCGGCACGTCGATGACTCGTTCCTGCTGTGCTTCAACGCGCACTACGAGCCGGTCGACTTCGTCATCCCGCAGCCGGACTACGGCAAGGAGTGGGAGCTGGTGATCGCGACCGCGCCCGGGTCGGCCCGCGGCGGCGTGTCGTACACCGCCGGCGGGACCCTCGTGGTGCCGGACCGGTCCCTCGTCGTGCTCGACCGGACCGTGTGATCCGCGTGGCGGCGAACATCCCGTCCGGGACGTACCGCGTCCAGGTGCGCCCGGACTTCGACCTCGACGCGGCCGCCGGGCTCGCCGGCTACCTGCACGACCTCGGCGTGAGTCACCTGTACTCGGCGCCGCTGCTCGCCGCGACGCCCGGCTCCCCGCACGGCTACGACGTGGTCGACCCGACCCGCGTCAACCCGGAGCTGGGCGGCCGGGAGGCGCTGCGGCGGCTGGTCGAGGCGCTGCGGCAGCAGGGGCTGGGCCTGGTCGTCGACATCGTGCCCAACCACATGGGCCTGTTCCAGCCGGCCGCGAACCCGGCCTGGTGGGACGTCCTGACGCACGGCCCGTCCTCCCGCTACGCGTCGTGGTTCGACATCGACTGGTCCGCGGGCCCCATCGTGGTGCCGGTGCTGGGCGCCGCCTCGGACATCGCCGAGCTGTCGGTCTCCGGGACCGAGCTGCGCTACTACGAGCACCGCTTCCCGATCGCCCCGGGCACCGGTGACGGCACCCCGCAGGAGGTGCACGACCGGCAGCACTACCGGCTCGTCGACTGGCGGCGCGGCAACGAGCTGCTCAACTACCGCCGGTTCTTCGCCGTGACGGAGTTGGCGGGTGTACGGGTGGAGGACCCGGTCGTGTTCGACGCCACCCACCAGGAGGTGCTGCGCTGGGTGGCCGACGGCGACGTCGACGGCATCCGGGTCGACCACCCCGACGGGCTGCGCGACCCCGACGGGTACCTCGCCACGCTGCGCGAGCGGGCCCCGGACGCGTGGCTGCTCGTGGAGAAGATCCTGGAGCGCGGCGAGCCGCTCCCGCCGCACTGGCCCGTCGACGGCACCACCGGCTACGACGCCCTCGGCGACGTGTGCGGCCTGTTCATCGACCCGGCCGGCGCCCCGCCGGTCGACGGCGCGGACTGGCCCGAGGAGGCGCACGAGCAGAAGCTGGACGTGACCCGGCGGCTGTTCCCGGCGGAGCTGCGCCGCCTCGCCGCCCTCGCGCCCGGCCCCCTGTCGGTCGAGGTCCTGGCGGAGCTCGCCTCGAACTTCCACGTGTACCGCACGTACCTGCCATACGGCCGGGACGACTTCGACGCCGCCGTCGCGGAGACGAAGCGCCGCCGGCCCGACCTCGCCGAGGCGCTCGACGGCCTCGTCCCCCGCCTCACCGACCCCGCCGACGAGCTGTGCACCCGCTTCCAGCAGCTCACCGGCGCCGTCATGGCCAAGGGCGTCGAGGACACCGCCATGTACCGGTGGAACCGGTTCGTCGCCCTCAACGAGGTCGGCGGCGACCCGTCCCGCTTCGGGGTGCCGCCGCTGGAGTTCCACGCCGCCGCGGTCCGCCGCCTCGACGAGTGGCCGGCCGGGATGACGACCCTGTCGACCCACGACACGAAGCGCGGTGAGGACGTCCGGGCCCGCCTCGCGGTCCTGTCCGAGGCTGCTTCGGTGGCGCCGGACCTGCTCACGCCGCTGCTCGGCCGGGCCGGAATCCCCGACCCGTCGTTCGAGGCGCTGTTCTGGCAGACCGTGGTCGGCGCGTGGCCGCTGACCGCCGAGCGGCTGCAGGCGTACCTGACGAAGGCGGCCCGGGAGGCCAACCGCTCGACCTCGTGGGACAACCCCGACCCGGCCTTCGAGGCGACGTTCGCCGCCGCCGTGCGCCTGCTCGACGACGACGCCGCACTGCGCGCCGAGGTCGACGCGATCGTGGCGCGGATCCGCCCCTTCGGCTGGTCCAACGCCCTCGGGCAGAAGCTGGTGCAGCTGACCATGCCCGGCGTCCCCGACGTCTACCAGGGCACGGAGCTGTGGGAGGACTCGCTCGTCGACCCCGACAACCGCCGCCCCGTCGACTTCGCCGAGCGGCGCGACCTCCTCGCCGCGCTGGATGCCGCCGCTGTACAGCCGCCCGTCGACTCCTCCGGGGTGGCGAAGCTCCTCGTCGTCAGCCGGGCGCTGCGGCTGCGGCGGGACCGGCCGGAGCTGTTCCGCGGCTACCAGCCGGTGCCCACCACCGGTGACAGCGCCGGCCACACGATCGCCTTCGACCGGGGCGGCGCCCTGACCGTCGCCACGCGGCTGCCGCTGCGCCTCGCCGCCGCCGGCGGCTGGGACAGCGAAACCCTGGTGCTGCCCGGCGGCGCCTGGACCGACGTCCTGACCGGCCGCGCGATCGCCTCCACGCGGGTCGGCGACATCCTCTCGACGTACCCCGTCGCGCTCTTGGTGAGGGAGTAGCCCGTGCACGAGTTCCGCGTCTGGGCCCCGTCCGCTTCCACCGTCTCGCTGTCCATCGGCGACTCGTCCTCGCCTTCCTCGCCCATGGCGGCTGCCCCTGACGGCTGGTGGACGCTGACCGTGCCGGACGCCGGCCACGGCACCGACTACGGGTTCGTCCTCGACGGCGGCGAGGCCCTCCCAGACCCACGCTCCAGGCGGCAGCCCTCAGGCGTCCACGGCTTGAGCCAGGTGTACGAGCACGACTCGTACACCTGGAGCGACGGCGACTGGAAGGGCCGGCAGCTACCCGGCAGCGTGATCTACGAACTGCACGTCGGCACGTTCACCCCCGGCGGCACGTTCGACGCCGCCATCGAGAAGCTCCCCTACCTGCGGGACCTCGGCATCGACATGATCGAGCTGCTGCCCGTCAACACGTTCAACGGCACCTGGAACTGGGGCTACGACGGCGTCGGCTGGCACGCCGTCCAGGAGTCCTACGGCGGCCCCGACGGCCTCAAACGCTTCATCGACGCCGCGCACACCCACGGCCTGGGCGTGATCATCGACGCGGTCTACAACCACTTCGGCCCGTCCGGCGCGTACACGCCGACCTTCGGCCCCTACCTGTCCTCGGGCGCGAACACGTGGGGCCGCTCGCTGAACCTCGACGAGGCCCACTCCGGCGAGGTCCGCCGCTTCATCATCGACAGCGCCCTGCAGTGGCTGCGCGACTACCACGCCGACGGCCTGCGCCTCGACGCCGTCCACGCCCTCGTCGACCGCGGCGCCACCCACCTGCTGGAGGAGCTCGCCGTCGCCGTGGACGCGCTGTCCACCGCCGTCGGCCGCCCCCTGTCGCTCATCGCCGAGTCCGACCTCAACGACGCCAAGCTCGTGACGGCCCGCGAGGCCGGCGGCTACGGCCTGCACGCCCAGTGGGACGACGACGTGCACCACGCCCTGCACGCCCTGCTCACCGGCGAACGGCAGGGCTACTACGGCGACTTCGGCTCCCCCGCCTGCTTCGCCACCGTCTGGACCTCGGCCTTCTTCCACGCCGGCACCTGGTCCTCCTTCCGGGGCAGGGTGCACGGCCGCCCGGTCGACACGCTCCGCATCCCGGGCCACCGCTTCGTCGTCTGCCTGCAGAACCACGACCAGATCGGCAACCGCGCCACCGGCGACCGCCTGACCGCGACCCTGTCCGACGGCCTGCTCAAGGTGGGCGCGACGCTGCTGCTCACGTCCCCGTTCACCCCGATGCTCTTCATGGGCGAGGAGTTCGCCGCCCGCACCCCGTGGCAGTTCTTCACCAGCCACCCGGAGCCCTCACTGGCCACAGCCGTCCGCGAGGGCCGCCGCGAGGAGTTCGCCGCCCACGGCTGGCCTCCCGGCGACGTCCCCGACCCGCAGGACCCGGCCACCTTCGAACACTCCCACCTGGACTGGTCCGCCCAGGACCCGTCGATGCTGGCGGTGTACCGGTCGCTGATCGCCCTCCGCAAACGCCACCCCGCCCTGTCAGACCCGCGCCTACCGTTGGTCGAGGTCATCCACGACGACGGCGTCCTGCTGATCCGCCGCGGCCCCCACACCGTGGTGGCAAACCTGACATCAACCCCCCGCACCATCCCCCTCTCAACGGCCTGCCTCCTCTTCACCACCGACGAAGCAACCGTCCTCCAGTCCGACTCCCTCACCCTCCCCCCAGAATCCGCCGCCATCCTGTAATTCCCCCCACCGCTGCCGCGGCGGGGCCCGGCGGGGATTCTCACCCGCACCCCAATGCGCCGCTCCGCGACGCACTGCCCGCGCTGAGGCGCGAGGCAGGCCAAGCGGCGCATGCGCGCCGCATCCGGTGGCTGGCCGCCGCACCAACCCAGACGCGAGGCACGGCTCCTCCCCAACAGACATCGTTCAATGCCCGAGTTCGCACCCTTTGCCCATCAACCTGACCGCCGCCACCCGCGACCACTCCACGCCGACCCTCACCAGCCGCTGCCAGACGTTGGTCAACACCCGAGCTTGCGCCTTTGCCCACCGACCCAACCGTCGCCACCCGCGACCGCTCCCCGCCACTCCACGCCAACTGTTGCCAACCGCTGCCAACCGTTGCCAACCGTTGCCAGACGTTGGTCAATGCCCGGATTTGCGGCTTTTCATCCATCGACGTTGCGCGATCCACCTCACTTTCCGCGATCAACATGTAGGTGGATCGCGCAACGTCGATCCCGAAAAGGGGCGTTCCGGGGCATTGACCAACGTCTGCGCGGCGAGGGCGAAGCCCCAGATCCGCAGTCCAGCCACGACTCCAACCCGAACGCGGCACAACTCTCGGGCACCGGCACGACCTCAACCGGGACACGGCACAAACCCAACCCGGACACGGCACAACCCTCGGACGCGACATGACCCCGGACGCGGCACGATGGCCCCGCTGACATGTCGGACCTGACTGCCGCTACCCGAGACCACTCACCCGCAGCCGCTCCGTGGCAACCCCCTGCCAGACGTTGGTCAATGCCCGGGTTTGCGACTTTCGCGTACTCGGACGCGGCATGACCCCGGACTCAGCACGGCGGCTCCGCTGACATGTCGGACCTGACTGCCGCTACCCGAGACCACTCACCCGTAGCCGCTCCGTGGCAACCCGCTACCAGACGTTGGTCAATGCCCGGGTTTGCGACTTTCGCGTATCGGTGTCGTGCGATCAGACCGGCTTGCCTGATCGACATAGGGGTGGATCGCGCTACGCCGATCTCGAAAGGGATGTTTCGGGGCATTGACCGACGTCTGAGAGGGGGTGGAGCGGGGGCGTGAGAAGTCCGGTGCCGTCGAGCCGATGACCAGCGCCACCTCCGTCGAAGCCAGCGGCGGCGTGGATGCCGCCGAGCGACTCCATGGCGACGTGCCGCAGGGCCGGGTCGGTGAGGGCGGCGGCGACCGTGGGCAGGTCCAGCGGGTCGCCGAGCCGGCCGAGCGCCCACAGCCGCGTCACCTCGTCGCCGGTATAGGCGAGGATCACGGCGCGGCTGTGGGCGGGGTCGGCGGCGACGAGTTCGTCGATCTCGTCGACGACCGGGTCGGCGCAGTCCCGCACGTCCCGCATGGTGTACAGCAGGCGCTCGAGCCGGTCCATCCGCCGCCCCCAGCGGAGCCGGCCCAGCGGAGCCGGCCACAACGAATGCGGCCACAGCTAAGCCGGCCACGACGGATGACGCAGTGTCAGAGGCGCGGCGGGATCTCCTGCAGGAGCCAGGTGTTGCCGTCGGGGTCGGTGAAGGCGGCGTACAGGATGCCGCCCATGTCGTCGACGCCGGCGACCTCGACGCCGCGGGCGAGCAGCAGCTCCCGGGACTTGTGGATGTCGGCGACGACGAGGTGCAGGCCGCGCAGCGTGCCCGCGGGCAGGTCGAGGCCCGGCAGGTTCTTGTACAGCACGATCGAGCACGCCGAGCCGGGTGGGGTGAGCTGCGTGACGCGGACGTCGTCGTTGGGCTTGATGTCGTGGTCGAGGTGGAAGCCCAGCAGGTCGACGTAGAACCCGATGGCGCGGTCGACGTCGGCGACGGGCACCGGCACCAGTTCGAGGCGCATGTCGGGCACCGGCGGGAGGGTGACGCCCTGCGCGTAGGACTCCAGGCTGGTGAAGCCCGCCTCCAGGCCTTCCTTCATGCCTGACTGCAGGGCGGCGTCGCGTGCCGACTGCGACGGGTAGCGCACGAGGGTGGTGACGGTGGTGTGGCTGCCGGCGGCCTCGAACGTCACGGTGTTGAGCGTCTCGGGGAACCCGGGGCCCCACGTCTCGGTCGCCACGAGCCGCAGCGGGCGCCGCACCTCGGTGAACGTGCCGGTGAGCGTCATCTCGGCGGCGCCTTCGCCGCGCAGCACGTACCGGAAGGTGCCGCCGGGGCGCAGGTCGATCTCGCAGACCGGCATGGTCCACCCGGGCGGGCCGGTCATCCAGTTGGGCAGGTGCTCGGGGTTGGTGTAGCAGTCGAAGACCAGGGCCCGCGGCGCCGCGAGGGTCCGCCGGATCTGGATCTCCACGTCGCTGGGCAGGTCGAACGCGGTGACGTTGGCGTCAATCATCGGTGCCGTCCTTCTGCTGCAGGGTCTGCAGGTAGCTGTCGAGTCGGGCGTAGCTCTCGTCCCAGAACCGCCGGTATTCCTCGGCGAACTCCGTCACCTCGCGCATGGGGGCCGCCTCCAGCCGGCAGGGGCGCCACTGCGCCTCGCGGCCGCGGCTGATCAGGCCGGCGTGCTCCAGGACCCGCAGGTGCTTGGAGATCGCCGGGCCGCTCATGGCGAACGGCGCGGACAGCTCCTTCACGGTCGCCTCGCCGCGGGTCAGCCGGGCCAGGATCGCCCGCCGGGTCGGGTCGGCGAGCGCCGCGAAGGTCATGCTGAGCTGATCGGTGACCATGGGTTACCTCACCACTTGGTTATCTAACCTCTCGGTTATTTAATGCCCGCCGGTGTACGGAAGTCAAGCCGAACAATTTCCAACAAGATCTTTCACAAGGCGTCGCGGGTACGCATAATCGGGCATCGACACACCGCCATGTGTCAGGTCAGGAGTCTGCGATGAAACGTGTCCTCGCCCTGGCGGCGCTGCTCGTGGGGCTGCTCGTGGCCCCCGTGCAGCCCGCCGTCGCCGCCACCTCAGGGAACCCGATCCTCCCCGGGGATCACCCGGACCCCTCGATCGAGCTGTTCAACGGCGCTTACTACGTGTACACGACCGCGAGCGGCGGCACGACCGACGCGCCCGGCCGGTACTTCCACGCGTGGCGCTCCACCGACCTCACCAACTGGGTCGACGCAGGCGTCGTGCTGGACCGCGCCACGGTCAGCTGGGCCTCCACCGACACCCGCACGGCGTCGGCGGCCAGCAGTGGACCCAGCAGGCGGACGGCTCGCTGCGCAACCCGCAGTCCGGCCGCTGCCTGGACTCCCCCAACGGCGCCACCGCCAACGGCACCGCCCTGCGCATCTGGGACTGCAACGGCTCGGCCGCACAGCAGTTCCGCCTGAGCTAGAGCGGCCGGCGCCGTCGGGTACCGTCGACAACCATGGTCGACACGGCGGCGCCGGTACTGCGGTGCGGGTTCGGTGGGGCGCACACCGCGACGACGGCGCGGCTGGAGGTGTCGGTGCCGCGCCGGCAGGAGCTGATCGACGTGTGGGCCGACCTGGCCGACGCCGAGGCGAGGTTCCGGCTCGGCTGGGGCGAGGACGGGCCGTGGGTCGACCAGGACGACACGGACCCCATGGTCATCGCCGACGAGGGCGCCGAGTTCATCGGCCGCGACCCGCAGACGGGTGTCGCCGTCGTCAGCGCCGGTTTCGGCCGGGCCGACGACGGCTACATGGAGGTCAGCGGCCTCGTCCACCCGGCGTTCCGCCGGTTCGGCTTCGGCCGGGAGGCCCTGCAGGTCGTGTGCGCCTTCGCCCACCGGCACTTCGGCGTCACGGAGCTGCGGGCCAGGTGCGAGACCGACAACGAGGCGAGCCGCCGCTGGCTCGCCTCGGCCGGGTTCCTGCCGGTTGAAGGGGTGTTCATGCACACGCTGCCGGACGGGCGGAGCATGGCGACGATCCGGTGGCGGCACCTCGACCCGACGGCCCGCCGCCGGTGCAAGCGCCCGTTCATGCCCGTCGAGTAGGCCGGTTACGGCTTCTTCAGGGTCGCCTGGAGCGCGCCGACGACGCCGGCGAGCTCCGCGAGGAGACCGCCGACGGTGGAGGTGTCGTTGCCGCCGATGGTGACGGTGCGCAGCTCGGCGGGCTTCGGCAGCTTCGCGACGATCTCGGGCAGGGAGTCGACGAGCTTCGCCTGGATCGCCTCCGCGGACTGCGAGTTGTCGATCTCGCCGCGCAGCCGGGCCCGGTCGAGTTCGAGCAGCCCCTGCTCGTGGACGGCCTGGGCGCGGATCGCCTCGACGGCCAGCTCGCCGTTGACGGTGAGGCGGCGCAGCTCGGTGTCGCGTTCGATCCGCAGCCGGCCGATCTCCGCCTCCTCCGCGGCCCGGGACCGCTCCAGCGCCATGGCGTGCCGGGCGGTGGCGTCCTGCAGGTCGGCGAGGGCGCGGCTGTCCTCCTCCTGCCGTTGCGAGCGGCGCAGCTGCTCCTGCGCCTCCTGGTCGAACTGCACGGCGGCGTTGCGGGCGCGCAGCTCGGCCAGCTCCCGGTCGCTCTCGATCTGCTGGGTCTGCCGCAGCCGGGACGCGGCGAGCTCGCGGGCGCCGATCGCCTCGTCGGCGGCGAGCTCGGCGAGCCGGGCGATGCGGCCCTGCTCGGAGCGGTACGGCTTCTGCAGGTTCTCCCACAGCCGCGACGAGCTGACCACGGCCTCCTTGATCTGCACGGTGACGATCCGCAGGCCGAGACCGGCGGAGGGGTCGGCGGCGGAGTTCCCGGAGGTGCCTTCGGCGACGGCCCGCAGCCGGGCGGTGAGCTCCTCGATGATGGGCTGCTTGTCGCTGAGGACGTCGCTGACGCCGAGGGTGGCGACCTTGTCCTTGATCGCGGCCTCGGCCTGCTCCTTGAGCTGCAGGTTGACGAGGCGCATCGGGTCCTCGGCGTCGCCGAAGTCGAGCTTGCGGTACGCGGTGGAGAAGTCCTCGATGATCCACTGCACGTACGCCTGGACGAGGACGCCCTGCAGCTCCCGGCAGATGCAGAAGGCGTTGATCAGGATGGTCTGCATGGCGCCGGGCACGACGAGGTAGGAGTCGGTCGCGGGGTTGTACCGGAACGACACGCCGAGCCCGACGTGCAGGGGTTCGCTGCGGCCGCGGCGGGTGTGCACGACGAACGCGTTCGGCGGGACGATGACGGTCTTCCACCGGCCGAACCCGGTGACGCGGACCTCGACGGCGTTCGGTGCCGGCTGGCTCACCTGCTGCCGGCCGCCGCCGCCGCGGGTCGGGCCTCCCGGCGCGGCGGGGGCCGGTGCCGCGACGCTGCGCTTGGACCTCAGGTCACTCTCGAGGCGCTCCTGCTGCGCGACGACCTGCTGAAGGTAGCTGTTCCCGCTCGACATCCGCCCGCTCCCTGATCGTGGGATTCCGGGCACCCATCTTGGGCGACCCCGTCAAGGGCGCGCCACCGATATGTCGCCGGAGAACAGGTCCGCGATCTGCTTCATCCGCGCGTCGGTGGTCAGCTCCTCCAGCGGCAGCGGCAGCGGGATCCGCCAGTTCGGATATTGCGTGGTCGTCCCCGGCAGGTTCGGCTGGCGGACCTCGCCGAGGACGTCGTACGGGGAGGCGAGCACGATCCGGCACGGGGTGCGCAGCAGCAGCTGGTGCATGGCGAGGACGATCTCCTCGTCGGTGCTGTCGGGGCCGGTGAGCCCCTCGGCGTCCAGCAGGTCCAGCAGCGCCGTGCGGTCGGCGGTGGCGGCGGCCCACTCGAGCTTCACGTCGCGGGTGAGGACGCCGGCCTCGGCGCGGGACAGGACGTGCTCGCCGGACAGGAACCCGGCGGCGGTCGGCAGGTCGTGGGTGGAGACGCTGGCGAGCGCGTTCTCGGGCCAGTCGCCGGGCGGCAGGAACCGGCCGTCGTCGTCGCGGGTGAACCACAGCACGGCCGAGCCGAGGACGTTGCGGTCCTGCAGGGTGGTGGTGACGACCTCCTCGACGGTGCCGAGGTCCTCGCCGACGACGACCGCGCCGGCGAGCTTCGCCTCCTCGACGAGGATGCCGAGCATCGCCTCGTCGTCGTAGTACACGTACGTGCCCTGCGCCGGGGTCCGGCCCGGCGGCACCCACCACAGCCGCCACAGGCCGGCGACGTGGTCGACGCGCAGCCCGCCGGCGTGCCGGAAGATGTCGCGCAGCAGGGTCCGCCAGGCGGCGTAGCCGGTGTCGGCGAGCCGGTCCGGGCTCCACGTGGCGAGCCCCCAGTCCTGGCCCTGCTGGTTGAACGCGTCCGGCGGCGCGCCGATCTTCGCCCCGGCGGCGACGACGTCCTGCATCGTCCACGCGTCGGCGCCGCCGGGGTCGATGCCGACGGCCAGGTCGTGGATGATCCCGACGGTCATCCCGGCGGCGGCGGCGTTCGCGGCCGCCAGCTGCTCCGCGCAGCGCCGCTGCAACCAGATGTGGAACGCGACCGCCGCGGGGTCGGCGACCGCGTACGCGGCCGGTCCGGGCTGCCGCAGCTCGGCGGGCCAGGTCCGCCAGTCGGGGCCGTGGTCGGCGACGAGCGCGCAGTACACGGCGAAGTCCGCCAGCTCGGAACGCTCCGGGCGCCCGGGATGCTCGGGGGCGGCACCCTCGGCCGCCGGGCACAGCAGGGCCAGCGCCGCGCGTTTCGCCCGCCACACGCCGTCGTAGTCGATCAGCTCGTCGGCCGGTCCGGCGGGCCGCAGCGCGTCGACGGCGGCGCGGACGTCCGGCGCGGCGGAGCGGTACTCGGGCAGGTCGGTGATCCGCAGGTACAGCGGGTTCACGAACCGGCGCGACGACGGCGAATACGGCGAGGACGGCAGCGGATCGACGGGCGCAACGGCGTGCAGCGGGTTGACGAGGATCGCCCCGGCGCCCGTCGACGCGGCCCAGCGGGTGAAGGCGGCGAGGTCGGCGAAGTCGCCGACACCCCATGAGCCGGCCGAGCGCACCCCGTACAGCTGCAGCATCCACCCCCAGGTGCGCGGCACCGCCGGCAGCGGCCCGGACGGCACCACCGGCGCCCCGCCCGCCGCCGGGCCCGGCACCGCGGCGGGCGGCCCGAGCAGCGCCAGCACCGTCTGCACGACCTCGGGCGCGATGTCGACGCGCTCGTGGCCGGAGGTCTCGTAGTAGGTCGCTACACCGCGGGGAAAGGCAGGCACGCGCACAGTCATACCCCGCCTGCCCGGCGGCGAAGCACCCGACTGGTCATGCGCCGCCGACCCGGTCGCGGAGCACGAGGGTCGGCACCTCGTCGGCGCCGACGAGGTCGAGTGCCTGCCGGACGCCGCGGGTGCAGCGCACGACGGTGTGCCGGTTGGGCCGGGACGCGGCGAACCCGACGATCGCGCGGGCCGCCGCCGCGTCGAGGAAGTGCAGGTCGCTGGCGTCGAGCAGCACGGTGCTGTCGGCCTCGGTGACCATGCCGAGGATCGACGGCAGCGCGCCGGTGTTGGAGGCGTCGAGCTCGCCGGACAGTCGCAGGTGCGCACCCCAGCCGCCGACGGTGAAGCGCAGCAGTGGCCCGGCGTGCGCGGCCGCGACCGCGCCGATGGTCGCCTTGTCGAAGCGGCGGCGGTCGTACAGGCAGAGCCCGCCGATCCGGACGTCGCCGAAGAACGCGTTGACCGCCGACTCGTAGGCGACGAGGTCGGCGGCGGCGAACCCGGCCCGCAGCGTCCACGTCATCTTCCCGGCGACGAACACCGTCTGGAACCCGTCGGCGAACGCCTCGTCGCGGACGGTGGTGAGCCCGTCGAGCATCTGCTGGACCCGGCCGTCGCCGGACGCGGTGAAGCCGCTGCCGTACAGCAGGACGAGCAGCTGCCCGGCCGCCGCGTCGGGCGCGGCGGCGACGAGCTGCCGCGCCAGGTCGGTGTCGTCCGCGTCGAGGAACACGACCACCCGCTGGCCTGGGCGGACCCCGGTCCGCACGAACCCGGTGAGCAGATCGCGGCACTCATCGGCGGCGGCGTAGGTGGCGCTGACGTGCTCACCCAGCCGCCACGACGGCACCGTCCGCCCCTCCGACACCGCACAAGCCTATGGACAATCCACCGCCCAGGCTAGAGCGCTACAGCCGAGGTGCGTCACCGGTCGACTCGTCGGCCAGCGCGGCCGGGCCGATGATCAGCGGGTCGGGGTTGCGGACCAGGTCGGCGTCCTTGCCGTCGTAGTCGAAGCGGCTCAGCACGTGCCGCATCGCCTCGATGCGGGCGCGTTTCTTGTCGTTGGACTTGACCACGGTCCAGGGGGCGTCGGCGGTGTCGGTGTAGAAGAACATCGCCTCCTTCGCGTCCGTGTAGTCGTCCCACTTGTCCAGGGACGCGAGGTCCATCGGCGACAGCTTCCACTGCCGGACCGGGTCGACCTGCCGGATCAGGAACCGGGTCTTCTGCTCGTTGCGCGACACGGAGAACCAGAACTTGACGAGGTTGATCCCGGACCGCACGAGCATCCGCTCCAGCTCCGGCGCCTCCCGCATGAACTCCAGGTATTCGGCGCGGTTGCAGAAGCCCATCACCCGTTCGACGCCGGCCCGGTTGTACCAGGACCGGTCGAACAGCACGAACTCGCCGGCGGCCGGCAGGTGGTGCACGTACCGCTGGAAGTACCACTGCGTCGACTCGCGTTCGCTGGGCTTCTCCAGGGCGACGACCCGGGCGCCGCGCGGGTTGAGGTGCTCCATGAACCGTTTGATGGTGCCGCCCTTGCCGGCGGCGTCGCGCCCCTCGAACAGGATGACGAGCCGGTCGCCGCGGGCCTTCAGCGTGTACTGCAGCTTCAGCAGCTCGATCTGCAGGAGGCGTTTGGTGCGGTCGTACTCGTCGCGGGTCATCCGCTCGTCGTACGGGTAGTCCTCCCGCCAGGTGTCGACCGGCTGCCCGTCCTTACGCAGCAGCACCGGGTCGTCATCGTCGTCGTCCTCGACCAGGTAGTCGTCGAGAGAGAGGTCAGCCATCCCATGGATGTACCCTCTCCCCCGCCGTTTCACCACTGCGGCAGTTTGAACAGCACGTTACTGGTACCCCCGGATCTCCTTGAACGCGCCGGCGAGGGCGCCGGTCGCCCGGGCGTCGAAGGTGCGGCCGCCGGTGAGGTTGCTGACCTCGGTCATCTCGCCGGTGTTGCTCTCGCCGAACAGGACGGTGAACACTGGCACCCGCGGCAGCTGTGGCACCTTCGCCCGGAACGCGGCGAGGTCGGCGCCGGCGGTGCGGGCACCGTCGGTGAGCAGCACGATCGACGTGACCCGGTCGTCGCCGCCCGCGCCGACCATGCCGTACGCGGCGAGCAGCGCGTCGTAGATGGCGGTGTCGCCGTCGGCCTTGAGCTGCTGCACGTGGGTGCGGATCTGCGCGAGGGTCGGCTCGAACCCGGCCTCCGGCAGGTCGAACGTCGTCGGGGTGCCGGGGCGGGTGCTGAACGGCAGCAGGATCACCTGTTCGCGGCCGTTGAACCGGCTGAACTGCCCGGACAGGCTCGTGTCGGCGCCGGTGAGCCCGGTCAGCGCGGTCTTGAGCCCGGCCAGCCGCTCACCCTTCATCGACCCGGACAGGTCCAGCACGTAGATGGTGCGGGCGGGGCGGCGCAGCGAGTCACCGAACGCGCCGATGAGCGCGTCGGCGGCGTCGAGCTTGCCGGGGAACGGCAGCTCCGGCAGGTTGCCGCTCTTCGGCCCGAACGCGGCGTCCAGGGTGAGCGACGCGTCGGGCACGGCCGGGCGGCGCCACGTCCGCTGCATGATCTGCCGCTGGACCGACGGCCGGCGCAGGTAGTCCGTCACCGCCGCGTAGTTGGTGCGGGCCTGCTCCGACGCCCCGGACAGCAGCGTCAGCGGGTAGTCGGCGGTGACGACCCCGTCGGCCGGGTAGACGACGGTGAGCGGTTCGGTGAGCTTCCCGGACGCGTTGAGCGACAGGATCACCGACTCGTAGTTGACGAGTCCGTCGACGGGCCGGCCCTCGGTGCCGGCGCGCAGGTAGGCGTCCATGAGCCAGCCGGACGAGCCGGCGGTGAGGCTCTGCCCGGCGAAGAACGCCCGCAGCCGGGGCGTGATCGGCCCGATCTGGTCGGCGGTGAGGGCGGCGCCGGTTCCGGCGATCGCGGCGGCGACCCCGACCAGCGCCGCGAACCCGGAGTTGGACGCGGCCGGGTTCGTCATGCCGTAGGTGAACTTCCGCTCGCCGGCGGCGACGGCGATCTCGCTCCAGGTGGGGCGGGTCCCGCCATCCTGCACTGACCACCCCAGTTTCTCGGCGACGGAGCGGCGCAGGCCGAGCACGACCGGCGAGGTCGCGATCTTCGTGGCGGTGCCGGTGCGGGACGCGGCGTCCGGGTGCAGCTGCAGGTACCGGTTGCTGGCGAACCAGGTGGCGTCGTACTGCTTCGCCGCGCCGCCCTGCACCACCGACTCGACGCCGTCGAGGGTGCCGGTGGGGGTCAGCTTGACGGTGACACCGGTCGCCGCGGCCGCCTCGTCGAGGATCGGCTGCAGGTCGGCGAGCTCGCTGCCGGCCAGGACCCGCAGCACGCCGTCACCCTTGACGAACGGCTGCTCCCCCTTCGCGGCCTGCGGCGTGTCCGTGCAGGCGGCGAGGGAACCAACGACGACCAGGGCCAGGGAGGCCACCAGGAGCTTCCTCATGCGAGTCTCTCTTCCAGCGCGTCGAGCAGCGCTTGCAGGGTGGGTTCGTCCGGGGACGGGATGACGTCGGGGCCGCCGAGGGCGGCCGCGCCGGGCGCGAGGGGCGCGCCGGCGGTGCGGAACCCGTGCGCGGCGCCGAGGCGCTGCAGCTGCGGGTCTGTCTGCAGCAGCTTCGCCAGCTCGGCGCCGGCGGCGGTGAACGGCACCACCGTGTGCTCGCTGACGATCGTCGGCTGCGGGTAGAGCAGGACGTGGTTGTCGCCCTTGCCGCGGTCCAGGAACTGGGCCTCGTAGACGAGCACCAGCGGCGCGAAGTCGGTGGTGCGGCTCAGCCAGCTCTCGAAGGGCTCCTCGGTGGTGGTGTCGACCGCGCCCTGGTCGGCGAAGAGCTTGGTGACCGCGTTGAGGTTGCCGCCGG
This sequence comes from Dactylosporangium sp. CA-152071, assembly GCF_050936335.1. Taxonomy (NCBI): domain Bacteria; kingdom Bacillati; phylum Actinomycetota; class Actinomycetes; order Micromonosporales; family Micromonosporaceae; genus Dactylosporangium; species Dactylosporangium sp. CA-152071. The sequence goes on from NZ_JBNJMZ010000002.1 coordinate 3,043,854, forward strand.
TGACCTGGTTGAGGATCGCGGCGTAGAGCGCGGCGGAGTTCGAGTCGGCGGGCCGGGTGGTGGCCACGAGGACGGCCTGCTTGACCTGGAACGTGGCGTTGCCGGGGATCTGGTCCCAGCGCAGCTGCCGCTGGTTCGCCTCGACGAGCGCCTTCACGTCCAGGGTCCAGTGCCCGCCGGCGGCGGCGCGGCGGGCGAGGCCGGCGCTCTGCAGCAGGTCGACGATCGGGCTGGTGCTGGCGACCGCGAGGGGTGAGCTGAACACCGTGACGGCGGGGGCGGCGGGCCGGCGGTGCCGGGCGATCTCCACGGCCGCCGGGGCGCTGCCGGGGAACGCGAAGTCGTAGCCGTCCAGCGGCATCCCGGCCATCCGGCGGGAGCCGGCCGGGTCGAGCCGCAGCCGGAGGCCGTGCCTGGCGAGGGCGGCCTTGACCTCGGGGTCGGCGAAGAAGCCGGCCTTCTCCGAGCCGATCACCCCGGTGAGCTCGCGGGGGTCGGCGTCGCGGCCGAGGAGGTGGCCGATCGAGGCGCCGGCGACGACGAGCAGCACCACGAGGACGATGAGCCATCCGGTCCGTTTCACGCCCGTGATTGTGCCCCGCCGCCGCAAGGCTCTTGCCGTATATCTGCTGTTCAGACCGTGTTCACTTAGTCCACAGTGGATGATCGTTCGGCAGCTGTTCACATCGCCGGCTCCGCCCGCACTCCATCGATGACTATCGTGCTCCGCATGCGCTGGAAGTCATTGGCCGCTGTCACACTCACGGTCGTCGCCGCCGCCCTCGTCACCCCGTCCACGGCCCACGCCGCCGGCCCGACCGACGCCCTCAAGCTCTCCCACACCACCGCCGTCGGCGTCCACAACACCTACGACAAGGCGAAGTACGCCTACCTCGCCGACGCCCTCGACACCGGCGTGTCCCTGCTCGAGTTCGACATCTGGGTCGACACCGCGAGCCGCCGCTGGCGCGTCAACCACGAGCTCTTCGGCACCAGCAACAACTGCACCGCCGCGACCACCGCCGCCCAGCTGCGCACCGGCGCCCGCGACCAGCAGTTCGGCGTCTGCCTCGACGACATCCGCATCTGGAGCGACGCCCACCCCGGCCACCAGCCCCTGCACCTCAAGATCGAGCTCAAGGCCGGGTTCGACAGCCGGTACGGCCTGGGCCCCGCCGACTTCGACACCCTCGTCGCGAGCAAGCTCGGCACCAAGGTGTTCAAGCCCGCCGACCTGAAGGGCTCCTACGCCACCCTCGACGCCGCCGCGAAGGCCGACAACTGGCCGACCCGCGCCGCCCTCGCCGGCAAGGTCATGCTCGAGATCATCCCCGGCACGTTCGAACGCGGCAACCCGTTCGACAACCTCGACACCGACGTCGAATACGGCCGCCACCTGCGCGACCTCGCCGCCGCCGGGAACCTCGCCCGGGCCCAGTCCTTCCCGTCCGTCCTCGACGCCGCCGCCGGCGACCCGCGCACCCGCTACAGCGAGACCAACATCCGGCCCTGGTTCGTGATCTTCGACGGCAGCGCCAGCACGTACCTCAACGGGTCCATCGACACCACCTGGTACAACACCAACCACTACCTGCTCGTCATGACCGACGCCTCCGCGGTCCCGCCGCCGATCGACCCGACCGCGCCCACCAACGCCCAGGCCCTCGCCAGGATCAACCTCCTCGCCGGCCGCGGCGCCACCATCGTCTCCGCCGACTGGGCCCCGAGCACCGGCGTCCTCGGCACCGTCGTCCCGCGCGGCTGACCCTGCCCGGTAGCCGCTGCCCGGTAGCCGCTGCCCGGTAGCCGCTGCCCACCTGGTGGCAGACGGCCACGTGATCGACCGTCCGGACGGACACCCTGGCTGAACGGCTCAGGGTCACGGCCGGACGGTCGACCGGGACCGGAATCATCCTTGCTCAATGGCATACTTTCCGCGTTTCCACCCCCACTGACCTCGCGGATGGTTGCCACGATGGGCAAGCACATAGCCGGCACCCGCCTCGTCGGCACACTGCTGCGCGGGCTCGTGCTCCTCCTCGCCGTCGGACTCGTCGCCGGCGCCGGCTGGTACGTGCTGCGCAACAACAGCGCCAACGGCGCCGAAGGCAGCTGCCCCACCACCCTGCACGTCGTCACCGCGTCGTCCTTCGCGACCGTGGTCTCCGCCGCCGGCCGCACCCTGCGCGGCGGCGACGACTGCGTCCTCGTCGACACCACCAGCACCGACGGCCGCCCCGCCGCCGGGCAGCTCACCCAGAGCCGCGCCGACCTGTGGATCCCCGACGACGCCTCCTGGGACGTGATCGCACCACCGCAGTTCGTGGCGAAGAAGGACACCCTCAACGCCTACGCGACCCTCGCGTCCAGCCCCATCTACATGGTCACCGACCCCGCCACCGGCGACCGCATCAACGCCGGCGGCGGCGGCTGGCTCGCCCTGTCCGGCCTGCTCAACACCAAGAACTCCGGCGTCAAGCTGGTCGTGCGCAACCCCGCCATGTCCGGCGACGGCATGGTCGCCGCCGGCGCCGTCGGCGAGGCCGTCTGGCTGGAGAAGGGCATGGACGCGTCCTCGCTCGTGCTCACCAACGTCCTCAACGTCACCCGCACCGTCAACCACGACCTCGCCGCCATCCCCGAGGCCCCCGGCGAGGTCGGGCTCATCCCCGAATACGCGCTGCTGGCCACGCTCCGGCTGGCGAGGACCGACCGCCGGTACATCGTCGGCACCGACCACACGGCGCTGCTGCGCTACACGTGGCTGCCGGCCGCGACCGCCGCCGCCAACCCGAAGAAGGCCGCCGCGCTGCGCCGCCTCTACGCCGCGTTCACCAGCGCCGAAGGCAGCCGCGCCATCGCCGAGGCCGGCCTGCGCGGACCCGACAACCTCCGGCCCATCTTCGACGGCGCCAACATCCTGCCCGAACCCACCGCCAAACCGTTCGAGGTCCTCCAGCCGCACCACGTGCAGCACATCTTCGCCACCTGGGACCCCGAGGACCGGCGCAGCAACCTGCTCATCGTCGTCGACCTCGCCAGCAACGGCACCAGCAGCGGCGCCCCCACCTCACCGCCACCCGGCAAGCAGGTCACCCAGCCGATCGAGGTCCTCCGCAACGGCTGCCTCGTCCTGTCCGGCCTCATGCCCGTCGGGTCCCGCCTCGGCCTCTGGGAGATCAACCCCGGCAACCCCGGCTACCGCAAGCTCATGCCGACCGACCGCCTCGACGACGCCACCCGCGCCTCGTTCGAGAAGCAGGTCGGCAAGCTCGCCGCCCACCGCACCGGACCAGGGCTCTTCGACACGATCGCCGCCGCCTACCAGTCGGTCCGCGACGACTACCACGACGACATGTTCAACCAGGTCCTCGTCTTCACCGACGACCAGAACAAGGACAGCGCCAACACCGCCGCCGTCGACGCCCTCGTGCAGAAGCTCACCGGCCTGCAGGACCCCAACAAGCCCGTCACGGTCAGCATCGTCGTGCTCGGCAAGAAGGACTCCGCGGACCGGCTCAAGACCGCCCTCAAACCCATCGACGCGTACGTCGACAACGCCCTCAACGCCGACGACGTGCAGGCCGCGTTCATCCACGTCGTCGCCGGCGGCCTGCACGAATAGCGGCTACGCGGGGGTCGTCGGGGAGTCCAGCCAGGCGTCGATCAGCTTCGTGAAGTCGCGGCCCGTCTGCTTGTTCACGAACGCGGTGAACGCCGCCCGGTCCTGCGCCGTCCCCGCGTGCTTCGACACCCACGCCCGGGCCAGGGCGAAGAACGCCGAGTCACCCAACGCCCGGTGCAGCTCGTGCAGCATCAGCGCCGGGCACACGTACACGTTGCTCTCCGCGAAACTGTCCGCCCGCGGGTTGCCGGGCGGCCCCAGCCGCTGCCGCGCGTCCGCGTCGCTCTTACGCGCCCGCCGCGCCCAGTCCTCGATGTCGTAACCGTCGCGCTCCGCCGTGTACAGCGCCTCCGCGTACGTCGCCCAGCCCTCGTTGAGCCACACGTCCTTCCACACCGCCGGGCCGACCGCGTCACCGAACCACTGGTGCGCGTACTCGTGCAGCATGATCCCGTCCAGCGCCGACACGTTCGTGCCCTGCGACAGCACGTCGCCGCCGATCGTCACCATCTGCTGCGTCTCCATCGCCGACCGCGACGGCACGATCACCGCACCCGCGCTCGGGAACGGGTACTGCCCGAACCGCGCCTCCAGCCACGCCAGCTGCTGCGGCGCCTTGCGCAGCACCGGCAGGAACCGGTCGTCCTTCCCCGGCCGCGTCCACAGCGAGATCGGCAGGTCACGCGGGCCCGTCAGCCTCGTCACCTGGTAGTCCTGCCCGACCGCCAGGGTCGTCAGGTAGGTCGCCACCGGCTGCGTCGACCTGTACGTGTACGTGCCGCCCGTCACCGGCCCCGGCGTGCCGCTCGCGACGGCCTCCCAGCCCTCCGGGACCGTGATCGAGATGTCGTACAGCGCCTTGTCCGACGGCTGGTCGTTCGACGGGTACCAGGTCGACGCGCCGAACGGCTCCTGCATCGTCCACAGCTCACCCGCGTCGGTCACCGTCAGCCCCAGCGGCTCGGCGTCACCGCGGTGCGACGGCATCGGCACCGGCGCCGGCGTCCCCTGGTACTCCACCACCAGCGTCACCGTGGTGCCCGCCGCCAGCGCCCGGTCCACGGTCAGCTTCCCGCCCGCGACCCGGCCCTGCGCCGCGACCCCGTCGACACTGGTGGAGCTCAGCGTGTACGGGCTGCTCAGGTCGAGCTTCAGGGCCGGCTCGGCGCGCAGCACCCGCAGCTTCACCGTCGCCTTCCCGGTGAGCGTCTTCGTCTGCGGCGCCCACGCCAGCGCCAGCCCGTAGTGCAGCACGTCGACCGACGGGTTGCCGTACGCCGGATAGACCGGATCGGCGACCGGGGTGGACGTGCCGTCGACGTTGCCCACCGCCAGGGGCTGCGGCGGCCGGTCCAGGTCGACGGCGCCGCTCGACGTGCAACCCGCCAGCAGGACGGCGGTGGTCAGGATGCTCAGGACGCGCAATGGAGGGCGACGCACCCGGCCAAGGATAGGACTCAGGTGCACCCGAGCGCCTCGCGCAGGGCTGCGAGGTTGCGCACCATGACCGACACGTAGTCGCTGCCCTCCTCGACGCCCTCGATCGGGTCGAGCACCGCCGCCTTCGCGCCGATCTCCTTCGCCACCGTCTCCGACAGCTTGGGACTGACCAGCGCCTCGAAGAAGATCGTCGTCACGCCCTTCTCCTTCGCCAGCGCCGCGACCTCCGACACCCGCTGCGGGCTCGGCTCCCCCTCCGGGTCCAGGCCCGAGATCGGCACCTGCGTCAGGTGATACCGGGACGCGAGATACCCGAACGCCGCGTGGCTCGTCACGATGTCACGCCGCGCGCACGTCCGCAGCCCGGCGGTGTACTCCTCGTCGAGGCGGTGCAGCTCGTCCTGCAGCTGGCCGGCCCGCGCCCGGATCGCGCCGGCGTTGGCCGGGTCGAGCGTGGCGAGCCGCTCCGCGAGCTTCCCGGCGATCTCGGCGAACCGGACCGGGTCGAGCCAGACGTGCGGGTCGTCGCCGTGGTCGGGGGCCACGTCGAACGCCTTGTCCTTCGCCTGCAGCTTGACGGCCTCGTCGACGGACGGCTGGAACCCCGACAGGTACACCACCAGGGCCGCGTCCGTGATCTGCGCCAGCTGGCTCGGCTTGAGCTCCAGGTCGTGCGGCTCCGCGCCGGCCTGGGTGAGGTTGGTGACCTTGACGTTCTCCTCGCCGAGGCGCTCCGACACGTACTGCAGCGGGTAGAACCCCGCCACGATCCGCAGCCGGCCGTCGCTCCCGCCCTGCGGGGCCTCCTCACCGCCGCAGCCGGCGGTGCTCAGCAACAGGGACCCGGCGGTGAGACCGGCGAGGACGGCGCGACGCAGCATGATCCCATCCTGTCGCCAGTTGACAATGATTGTCAAAAACGCATGGATGCCCCGACGCTCGTGGCGTGGTTCGTCCGCGTGGCCCATGTCACGGGGTGCTAGGCTTCCTAGGAACCTAGGTCTCATTGCCTTCCTCGGTGATGTCGATCCGGGCCGTCCTGCTTCGACCTGGTGACGACATCGTCTTCGAAGGGGAATCCGCCATGCTGCGTGTGCACAACTTCTGCATCTCGGTCGACGGTTACGGCGCAGGGCCGGACCAGCGGCTCGAGGACCCGATCGGCACCGGCGGGGAGCGGCTGCACGACTGGCTCTTCGAGACCCGCACCGGCCGGCAGATGTCCGGCCGCGACGGCGGCAGCGAGGGCATCGACGACGAGATGATCGCCGCCGGCCAGACCGGCCTCGGCGCGACCATCATGGGCCGCAACATGTTCGGCCCGCTCCGCGGTCCCTGGTCCCCCGGCGAGTCCTGGGCCGGTTGGTGGGGCGCCGACCCGCCCTACCACCACCCGGTCTTCGTCCTGACCCACCACGCCCGGCCCAGCATCACGATGGAGGGCGGCACCGTCTTCCACTTCGTCACCGACGGCATCGAGGCGGCCCTGGAGCGGGCCACCGAGGCCGCCGGCGGGCTCGACGTGCGGCTCGGCGGCGGCGTCTCGACGGTCCAGCAGTACCTGCGCGCCGGCCTGGTCGACCAGCTGCACGTGGCGATCATCCCGATCGTGCTCGGGCGGGGCGAGCGGCTCTTCACCGACGGCCTCACCGACGGCTACGCGTGCACGCGCATGGTCGCCTCCGACGCGGCGACCCACATGATCCTCAGCCGAGCATGATGGAGAACTGACGGGCGGTCAGGCCGAACCAGCGGTCGGTCAGCCCCTCGTCGGTCATGCCGAGACGCTTCGCGACCGCCTGCGACGCGAGGTTGTCGTCGTCCGTGAGCGCCAGGACCCGGCCGCTCGTGCGGGACAGCACCTCGCGGGCGGCGCGGGTGGCGAGGCCCTTGCCGTGGTGCGCCGGGTGCAGGTGCCAGCCGACCTCGACCTCGTCGGAGTCGGCGAGGGGCACCAGGAGGACCGTGCCCACCGGTACACCACCCTCCTCGATCGCCCAGAAGCCCCTTGGGCCGTCCTCCCGCTCGCGCATTCTGGCCAGCCTGGCGAGTGCCTCGTCGCGGTCCGCGACGACCCTGCGGGGGTGCGCGCCCAGGTGCCGCATCACCTCCCAGCGCGAGTAGATGTCGTAGAACGCCTCGACGTCGCCTTCGGTCCATCGCCGCAGCAGCATGCCCGCCATGATGGCAGGCGACCGCTCTTTGGATAGCATCGCTTCGATTTCCGCGACACGTTGCGACAGACCACGGAGGGTCGACGCTCGATGACTGTCACCGAAACCGCCCCGGCAGCCGCGCGCCCGATCCCCGTGGCGAAGGGCCGCCCCATCGTCGGCAACGTGCTGGGGCTGGCGAAGGACCCCGCGCGGTTCTTCGCCCAGGCCTACCGGGAGAACGGCCCCGTCTTCAAGATCAGGGTGTTCAACAAGTCCTTCACGGTCATCGCCGGCGCCGAGGCGGCCGACTTCATGGGCTCGAAGGAAGGCCGCGAATGCCTGCGGTCCAAGGAGTTCTGGCAGGGCTTCCTCGACGAGTACGGCGGCACCCGCACGATCCTCGGCGAGGACGGCGACAGCCACAAGGAGCTGCGGGAGATCATGCGCCGCGGTTACTCCCGCGACGCGATCAAGGGCCGCGGCAACGAGCTCGTCGAGATCACCGACCGGGTCCTCGCACGGGACTGGAAGGCCGGCGCGTCCGTCCCGGTCGTGCACGCGCTGCAGTACATGGTGACCGACCAGCTCGGCACGATCCTGACCGGCAACGCGCCCCTGGAGTACGTGCCGGACATCCGCACCATGACGCTCTACGTGCTCAACGTCCTGGTCACGAAGCAGCGGCCGAAGATCCTGCTGCAGAATCCCCGGTACAAGAAGGCCCGCAGCCGCGTGTTCGAGCTCAGCGACACGATGGTCGCTTCGCTGCGCGCGAACGCCGGCAGCAAGCCTCCGGAGGAGCGCAACCTGGTCGAGGACCTCATGGACGTGCACCTCAACCGCGAGGGTGTCCTGCCGGCCAACGATCTCGTGCTCGCGCTCACCGGCCCGTACGTCGCCGGGCTGGACACGGTCGCGAACACGACCGCGGCCTTCATCTACTCCGTCCTCAAGCACCCCTCAGTGCTCGAGCGGGTGCAGGCCGAGGCCGACGCGCTGTTCGCCGGCGGCCCGATCACCGACGACGACCTGCGCAAGATCCCGTCGATCCGGTACGCGCTGATGGAGACGATGCGGCTCTATCCGATCGCGGTCGCGCTGAACCGCACCGCGACGCGGGACTTCGAGTTCGCGGGGTACACCATCAAGGAAGGCGAGATGGTCTACGTCGGCACGACCGTGCCGCACTTCATGGAGGAGTACTACCCTTCGCCGGAGACCTTCGACATCGGGCGGTACGAGAAGCCGCGGTCGGAGCACCTGCGGCCGGGCGCGTACTCGCCGTACGGGCGCGGGCCGCACACGTGCCTCGGCAAGAGCTTCGCCGACGTGCAGATGGCGCTGTCGATGGCGCGGCTGTTCCACCGGCTGGACCTCGCGCTCGACCCGCCCGGCTACACCCTCGTGACGAAGACCGCACCGACGCCTGGGCCGGCGATGAACTTCAAGGTCAAGGTGCGCGGCTACCGCCACTGAGTTTCTTGCCGTCGTTCCTTGCCATCGTTTCCTGCCGTCTTTTTGTCGGACCCTCGGGCTAGGTTCTCTGCATGGCAACGCTGTCGTATGGCACCGCGTCCGGGCGCTGGGTCCTCACCGCGACGATCCTCGGCTCCGGCATCGCCGCGATCGATGCGACCGTCGTCGGCATCGCCCTGCCGGCGATCGGTCGCTCGTTCGACACCGACCTCGAGACGTTGCAGTGGGTCGTCACCTCCTACACGCTCGCCCTGGCCGGGCTGCTGCTCATCGCGGGCGCGCTCGGCGACCGGTATGGGCGTCGGAAGATCTTCCTCGTCGGCGTCGTCTGGTTCGCCGTCGCGTCCGTCCTGTGCGGCGCCGCGCCCGACGCGCCGACCCTCATCGCCGCCCGTGCCCTGCAAGGCGTCGGCGCGGCCCTGCTCACCCCAGGCAGCCTCGCCATCCTGCAGGCGTCGTTCCGCCCTGAGGACCGCAGCCGCGCCATCGGCGCCTGGTCCGGCCTCGGCGGCGTCGCCACCGCGATCGGCCCGTTCCTCGGCGGCTGGCTCGTCGGCGCCGCCTCCTGGCGGCTCATCTTCGCGATCAATGTCCCGATCGCCGCCGCCGTCGTCCTGCTCACCTGGCGCCACGTCCCCGAGTCCCGCGACACCACCGCCACCGGCCGCGTCGACGTGCCCGGCGGCACCCTGGTCACGCTCGGCCTGATCGGCATCACCTATGGCCTGATCGAGGGCCACTCCCTCGGCTGGACCAGCCCCCTGGTGCTCACCGCCCTCGTCGGGGGCGTGCTGATGCTCGGCGCGTTCGTCTGGTGGGAGCGCCGCACCGCCCACCCGATGCTGCCGCTGGACCTGTTCGCGTCCCCGCAGTTCAGCGCCACCAACGTCGTCACGTTCGTCGTCTACGGCGCCATCGGCGGTGCCCTGTTCCTGCTGCCGATCCAGCTCCAGCAGGTCGCCGGCTACAGCGCCCTGCAGGCCGGCGTCTCCCTCCTGCCCGTCACCGTCATCATGCTCCTGCTGTCCGCCCGCTCCGGCGCGCTCGCCAGCCGCATCGGCCCGCGCCTGCAGATGAGCGCCGGCCCCGTCGTGGTCGGCCTCGGCATGGCGCTGTTCGCCCGGATCGACGCTTCCGGCTCGTACGTCACCTCGGTCCTGCCCGCCGTCGTCGTCCTCGGCCTGGGCCTCGCCACCACCGTCGCCCCGCTCACGTCGACCGCGCTGTCCTCCGCCCGCTCCAGCCACGCCGGCATGGCCTCCGCCGTGAACAACGACGTCGCCCGCGCCGCCGGCCTGATCGCCGTCGCCGTCCTCCCCGCCGCCGCCGGCATCACGGGCACCGCCTACCTGGACCCACCCCGCCTCTCCGCCGGCTTCCACACCGCCGTCCTCATCTGCGCCGCCCTGTGCCTCCTGGCCGCCGCCGTCGCCGCCACCACGATCCGCAACCCACCCCGCCCCACGCCGGCCGCCCCCACCGCACCCGCCGTGCTGGAGAAGCCGTTGCGGCACTGCGCCGTCGACGCTCCCCCACCACCCCCGGCCTCAGCCGCCACCCCGACGACGGCCACCCACCACCACTGACCCCGCCTCGCCGGCAAGCCCTACCCGAACCCGCCTGCCGCCCTGGATCGGATCAGCCCCGACTCGCCACCGCCATCGCCGCAACCCGACCTGCTCCCATCACTGACCCCGCCCCGCCAGCAAGCCCCCGCCTGCCCTCCCCGGATCAGGTCAGCGCCGGGCCGGTCGCCTGCTGTGACGGGTCGTGGAGCCGCCTGTCCCTTGCGGGCACAGCAAGCACGTCCGCCTCGACCTGCGGCTCCGCACAGACTCCACGCTGCCGGGGCCGTGGTTGTGGTGCTGTTCCCCCAGCGGGGCCAGGCCAGTTCTCATGATCCGGTGGACCTTGTGCACCTCTGACTGCCCAAGGTCTACCGGATCATGAGGAAGGCCCTCGTTCGGCGGGCCTGCGGGCAGATCTCGGGCTCGGCGGTCAGGGGGTGAGGAGGCCTCGGAGGACGCTGCGGACGGTGCGTTCGAAGAGGTCGGAGGCGGCCGGCGGCTGGGCGGGGCCGGTGAACGCGGCCGTCAGGTTCGGGTGCGCCTGCGGGTCCACCAGGGAGAACAGCTGCGCGGCAGAGGCGCGCTTCCGCTCCTCGGCGGCCGGGTCGCCGGGCGGCGGGTTGCCCGGCACCGGCTGGGCGAACAGCGAAACCACGCCGGTCAGGACACCCATCGTCTCCATCTTCGTGCTGGCGGCGGTGGGCAGCGGCGCCATGATGGCCATGCAGCGCTCGAAGTAGTTGACGGCGCGCGGTCCGAAGGTGCCGCGGCGGGCGGCTTCGGTGAGCCAGGGGTGGCGGCGGTACAGGGCGAGTTGCTCGCGGGCGACCTCCACCAGGTCGTCGAGCCAGTCGCCGGTGAGCGGCCGGTCCAGCGGGAGCTCGGTGAGGACGGCGTCGGACATGAGGTCGAGCAGGTCGTCGCGGGACGACAGGTAGCGGTACAGCGAGCCGGCGCCCGTGGACAGGGCCGAGGCGACGGCGCGCATCGAAACCGCGGACAGGCCGCCGGCGTCTGCCAGTACAACGGCCGCCGCGACGATCTCGGCCCGGCTGTGCTGCGGGACAGGTCCCCGGGACCCGCGGTCGGGGCGGGTCCAGATCGTGTCCATGGCGACCAGCTTAAATCGCGAACGATGTTCCCGGTTCGCGCAGCGCCCAGCGGCGAGCGAGCAGGACGGCGCCGATGTGGGCGGCGACGACGAGCGCGCACTCGGTGAGCACGACCCACGGGCTGGTGCTGTAGCCGGTCAGCCGGGCGAACCCCACCGTCAGCGGGGCCGCGACGAGCGCGGCGGCCGGTATGAGGACGGCCATCGCGTTGGCGGTGTTTCCGGTGTACGGGAGATGCCGCAATCGAATCCGGACGGCCGCGACCGATCCGGTGACCGCGAACGCCACCGCGGCGCCGTAGAAGATGCCGGCAGCCAGCAGGATCGGCACCTTCACGGACCTCGGCAGGTCGAACAGGGCCACCAGCAGCGGGTGCACCACCATGGTGATCAGCGCGAAGCCGGCGGCGCCGCCGAGCAGCGCGCCGGCGATGGAGGTCCGCAGGAAGCGCAGGTACTCCCGCGGGACGCGCCGGACACCCGCCTCGTCGGCGAGCCGGCGGGCGAAGCCGGGCACGTCGGGGCCGAGGAGCTCGGCGGGCCCGATCCCGTCCTCCGCGGCGGCGGCGAGATCCGCCCTGAGGTCGGCGGCGAGGCTCGTACGGTCGGCGCCGCTCACCCCCTGCGCGCGCCAGGTGCGGTCGGCGGTCGCGATGGCGTCGTCGATGGTGTCCATGGCGTCAACTCCTCGGCGTGTCGGTGCTGGCGTCCCCGGACGCCCGGCTGGTGTCCTGGTCGGTCAGGGTGGCGTCGACGATGTCCACGAACCGCCTCCACTGCCGGCGCCACGCGTCAAGGCGCGCGGTGCCGGCGTCGGTCAGGGCGTACACCTTGCGGGGCGGCCCACTAGGTGACGCCGAGTAGCGTTCACTTGGAGTTGCAGATGTACCGCGGCGGCGGGTCGGAATTGTGTCGGACCCAACCGGTAACATCCTGAGCGTCCAGAAAATCTAGGCAAAGGTGCGCGGCAGACATGCTCGACATCGAGTTGATTCGCAAGGACCGGGCCTCCGTCGAGGCCGCACTGTCCAAGAGGCTCGATCCGTCTGAGGTGTCCCGCTCGCTGAGTGCCATCGCCGAGCTGGACAAGCAGCGCCGCGAGCTCATCGGCGACATCGACGCCGAGCGGGCCCGCCGCAAGGAGGAGGCCCGCGCCTTCGGCGCCGCGAAGGCGGCCGGCCAGGCGGTCGAGCCGACCACCCGCGACGCGAAGGCCGCGCTGCAGGAGCTCGAGGAGCGCCTCGCCGCGGTGCAGGAGCAGCTCACCACCGCGATGAGCGAGCTGCCCAACCTGCCGGCCGAGGACGTCGTGGCCGGCGGCAAGGAGGCGAATGTCGTCGTCAAGGTCTTCGGCGAGGCGCCGAAGATCGACAACGTCCGCGACCACGTCACCCTCGCCAACGAGCTGGGCCTCGTCGACTTCGAGCGCGGCGTGAAGCTCGGCGGCTCCGGCTTCTGGATCTACACGGGCTGGGGCGCCCGCCTCGAGTGGGCCCTGGTCAACTGGTTCATCGACCGCCACTTCACCGCGGGCTACCAGTTCATGCTGCCGCCGCACCTGCTGCTGGACTCGGCGGGCTATGCCGCGGGGCAGTTCCCGAAGTTCTACGACGACGTGTTCCACATCGCCACCGACGACGACGAGCGCGGCCGCTTCCTGCTGCCGACGTCGGAGACCGCGATCCTCGGCGCGTACCAGAACGAGATCTTCGATACCGCCGACCTGCCGCACAAGGCGTATGCGTACACGCCCTGCTACCGCAGCGAGAAGGCCGGCTCACACTCCGACGAGCGCGGCACCGTCCGCGGCCACCAGTTCAACAAGGTCGAGATCTTCCAGTTCACCACTCCCGAGGACGGCGAGAAGACCCTCGAGGAGATGGTCGACTACGCGGAGGACCTGGTCAGCTCGCTCGGCCTGCACTTCCGGCGCTCGCTGCTCGCCGCCGGCGACTCCAGCGCCTCGATGCGCAAGACCATCGACATCGAGGTCTGGATGCCGAGCACCGGCAAGTACAAGGAGGTCTCCTCGGTCTCCTGGGCGGGCGACTACCAGGCCCGCCGCGCCGGCATCCGCTACCGGGTCCCGGGCTCGAAGAACAACCGCTTCGTCCACACCCTGAACGGTTCCGCCCTGGCCACCAGCCGCATCTTCCCGGCGATCCTCGAGCAGTTCCAGCAGCCCGACGGCTCGGTCCTCGTCCCCGAGGTCCTCCGCGACAAGGTCGGCACCGACCGCATCGTCAAGCCGACCAAGCGACGCTGAGCTCCGGAAGCCTTCCGCTTCCCGGGCAGGTCCGGCCGGCACCGACCCGCCGGACCTGCCCGTCTACGCCCCGCCGCCCGGTGCCATGCCCATCAGCGGCCTCGCGCCATGGTTCCTGGCCGGGCCGGCTCTCCTGACCCAGCCGAGGTTCCTGGGCCGGCAGGGGTTCCTGGGCCGGCAGGTGTTCCTGGGCCGGCAGGTGTTCCTGGGCTGGCCCGGGGTTCCTGACCTGGCGGGGTTCCTGACCTGGCGGGGTTCCTGACCTGGCCGGCGCTCCTGGCCGTCTGTCGGCGTGCGTCGCAGTGCTGCCGCCCGGGCACAGGCTCGTCCAAGTTGGCCTGGATGCTGAACGGGCCTCGCGCCGCTCTTCTCTAGCCCGCCCCGCCACGCGTCACGTTTCCCCACGCCGCCGGGTCGCACTCCCGGGGCGTCGGGCCCTCCTCCTGCGACGCCGGCGCACTGCGCGGCGGAGCGCCTTCCGCCCCAGTACACGAGCGCGTCCTCGGCGAGGTACTGGGACGGAGGCGGCGTCCGTGGTTACAGGAGCTCGCCGAGGGCCTCGATGAGCAGCCAGACGCCGAAGAGGACGAACAGGGCGGCGGCGCCGTACTTGATGGTGCGTTCCGGAAGGTGCTTGCCGAGGAGGCGGCCGGCGAGGATGGCGAGGGCGTCGGCGGCGACCATGCCGATGGTGGAGCCCAGCCAGGTGCCGAACCAGCCGTGCTGGGTGGCGAGGGTGATGGTGGCGAGCATGGTCTTGTCGCCGAGCTCGGCCAGGAAGAACGCGACGCCGACGGTGAAGATGGCGGACCGGGTGGTGGGCTGGTTGACCTTGTCGCGCTCCTCGTCGGTGAGGGAGTCGCCGCGCAGCGTCCAGGCGCCGAACGCGAAGAAGGCGAGCGCCGCCACCAGGGAGATCCAGGCGGTCGGGAGGGCGGCGCCCAGACCGTACCCCACGGCGACGGAAACCAGGTGGACCAGGGCCGTGGCGACGGTGATACCGATCAGGACCGGAACGGTCTTGAACCTGGTGGCGAACGTCAGCGCCATCAGCTGCGACTTGTCGCCCAGCTCGGCGACGAAGATGACGCCGAAACTGATGGCCAGGGCAGCGAGGAAACCGCTCATGTGGTTGCAGATACCTTCCCGGAGATGGCCGGGAGGAGGGCACGGACGACCTCGACCCGGCTTGTTCAGCCTGAGTCGAAGGTCTCGTCCGCCCTGTGCGGCACCGGACGGGTCCGGACGCCATGAACACTGGGCCGCGTGGCCGGGGACGCGAGCGCCCCAGTATGTCGACCACGCAGTTGGAGGACTACTCCCCTTCGCGCTCCACCAGGGTAACCGACGGAGACGTCAGCGCGCGCAGCGTCCGCACGTGCCGAAGATCTCAAGCGTGTGGCTCACGTCGGTGAAGCCGTGCTCCTCGCCGATGCGGTCCGCCCAGCGCTCGACGGCGGGTCCGAGGACCTCGACGGTGCGCCCGCAGCTGCGGCACACGAGGTGATGGTGGTGGCGGTCGCTGCAGCGCCGGTACCGGGTGTCGCTGCCCGGGACCTGCATGACGTCGATCTCGTTGGTCTCGGCGAGCAGCTGCAGGGTCCGGTAGACGGTGGTGAGGCCGACGTTGGCGCCGCGTTCACGGAGCATGACGTGCAGCTCCTGGGCGCTGTGGAACCCGTCGACGTTGCTGAGCAGCGTCATCACGGCGTCACGCTGGCGGGTGTTGCGCCGGGCAGGGTGCTGCTCCACGTCGTTCACCCGAAAAAGCTTAGCGTGACCTCACCAAAGCGCTGCAGCGGAGCCGAGAGCCAGCTGGAGCGGCGGCGAAAATTGTCGTACCTGCGCGGTACCGTGCCGTCGTGGAGATTCGCCTTGAGGTCGACGACGAGGAGTCGTTGCGTCAGCTGTACCAGTGGCTGCGCGACGACGAGATCATTCGCACGGTCCGGGTGAGCCTGACGCCGACGGCGCCCCGGCCCGGGGAGATGGGCGGCGCGTTCGAGGTCGTCAACGCCCTGGTGAGCAACGGCATCGCGCTCGGCGGGCTGCTGATGGCGGTGGTGACGTGGCGCGGGACCCGGCCCCGGCCGCCGCGGGTGCGGATCCGGCGCGGCGACGTGGTCGTCGAGCTGGATGGCTCCTCCTCCCCCGAGGACATCCGGCGGATCGTCGAAACGCTCGACCCACCGGCCGCACCCGATCAGGACCCGGCGTAGGCGATGCGCGCGTCGCGGCTCATCTCGCTCGTGCTGCTGCTCCAGGCAGGCGGCACGGTGACGGCGGCTGAGCTGGCCGAGGCCCTGGAGGTCTCCGAGCGCACCATCTACCGCGACATCCTCGCCCTGTCCGCAGCCGGCGTTCCCGTGTATTCGGAACAGGGCCGCGCCGGTGGATACCGGCTCCTCGACGGGTATCGCACGAAGCTCACCGGTCTCAGCCGCGCCGAGGCGGAGGCGCTGTTCCTGTCGGGGCTGCCCGGCCCGGCCCGTGACATGGGCCTCGGCGACGTGCTCGCCGTGGCTGAGCTGAAGGTGGCCGCGGCGCTGCCCGCCCCGATCCGCGACGCGTCGAGCCGCGCACGGCAGCGGTTCCACCTGGACGTGCCCGGGTGGTTCGAGGACCCGGCCCAGCCGCCGCCCTGGCTGGCCGACCTGGCCCGCGCCGTCTGGGACGACCGGGTCATCCAGCTGCGGTATGAGCGCCGCGCCGGCCGACCCAACCCGGGCGGACACGCCGACTCAGGCGGGCGCACCGACTCGGGCGGGCGCACCGACTCGGGCGGGCGCACCGACTCGGGCGGGCGGACCGACTCGGGCGGGCGGACCGACTCGGGCGGGCGCACCGACGACCGCACGGTGGCCGGGCGGCGGGAGGTCGTCGCGCGGACCGTGGAGCCCTACGGGCTAGTGCTCAAGAACGGAGGGTGGTATCTCGTCGGGCGCGTCGCCGGCGACCTGCGGGTGTACCGGGTGGACAAGATCGCCGAGCTGACCGTCGACGAGACGGGGTTCACGCGGGACGTGGAGTTCGACCTGGGCGCGTTCTGGGCGGAGCGCGCCGACGAGTTCGTGCGGCGGGTCCTCGCCGAGCGGGTCACGATCAGGCTCACGCCGGCCGGGCTGCGGACGCTGCGGCACGCGGTGGAGGCCCTCGCGGTGCGGGAGGCCCACTTCCACCCGCCCGACGAGCAGGGCCGGGTGGTGGTGGACCTGCCCGTGGAGTCGGTCGCCGTGGCGTACACACAGTTACTGCGGCTCGGGCCCGACGTCGAGGTGCTCGAGCCCGAGCCGTTACGCGACCTCATGCGCAGCGCCGCCGACAGGATGGCTGCCCTCTACCGGCCGCCGGAGCAGCCGAACGCCGTCGCGCCTGGCGAGTCCGGTGGCGACGACGCAGACGTAGGCGACGCGGCGTAGGGCACCCACGCCTCCGGCGTGCGGTGGAGGTCGGACCCGTCACGCAAGACCGCGCGCCCGAAGCAGGCGGGACAGCCCCACCAGCAGCGAGCGTGAGGGCAGGTCGGACCTGTGACCCACGGCCGCGTGAGGGACAGGCACGGCCGCGATCGCAACGGACGAGATGGCGGCCCTCCACCGGCAGCAGCCGGTCCCGGCAGATCCCGGGCAGCGCCCCGCGGGCAGGCGACCCACGGCAATTCGGCGCGGACCGGATCGGGCGGCGCCGGCCACCCGACGGGGACCCGGGGCAGCGCTCCACCGGCAGCCAGCCAGCCACCGCAAACCGCGGACAGTTCGCCACCAGCGGTCGTCACGCACCGAGCGCTGGCAAGTAGCCGGTCAGCGCAAACCCCGGAAGCGGCCACCGTCGCCGGTCAGCGCAAACCCTGGAAGGCAGGCCACCGCCGCCCCGCCACCGCGACCTCCAGGACAGCGTGCGGCTACCGGTAGCCGGTGGCATCGGCGGGCTTGCCCGGTTCGTGGACCTCGCGGAAGTAGCGCCACCAGTCGGGGCGGCTGCCGTCGAGGTCGGTGAAGCCGTACACCTGCGACAGCTGGCCGCTGGACAGGGACTGGCCGGTCCAGCGGGCGACGTCAGGGTCGGCGGCGAGGGCGGCGACGGCGCGGCCGACGTACGCCGGGGACTCCGAGATGACGAAGTGTGGTTCCTTGGCCGTCGCGTCGAGCCAGTTGGACTCGGTGACGCCGAAGTGGTCGAGCATCTGCTCCGAGCGCAGCCAACCGGGGGTGAGGGAGACCGCGGTCGCGCCGTGTGGGCGTAGTTCGTGGGCCTGGGCGAACGCGAGTCGCAGGACGGACATCTTCGCCAGGTCGTAGAAGAACGAGACGCGGTAGTTGTCCAGGTTGTACGCGAGGGTGCCGTCCGTCATCTCGACGACCAGGCCGCCGGGGTTGCGGATGAGGAGGGGCAGGGCGTGGTAGCTGGTGATGATGTGCGTGTCGATCGCCAGGCGCAGGATGTGCAGGCCGGTGTCGAGCGAGTCCTCCCACAGCGGCTTGTCCCAGGTGAACAGCTTCTCGGCGCCCCAGATGTCGTTGACGAGGACGTCGAGCCGGCCCTGCTCGGCGTCGATGCGGGCGACGAGCGAGCGCACCTGGTCGGGCACCAGGTGGTCGACCTGCACGGCGATCCCGGTGCCACCGGCGGCGGTCACCAGCTCGGCGGTCTCCTCGATGGTCTCGGGCCGGTCGATCTCGGAGGGTTGCTCGCGGGTGGTGCGTCCCGTCGCGTACACCGTGGCGCCCGCCGCGCCGAGCTGCACCGCGATCTGCCTGCCCGCGCCCCTCGTCGCGCCGGCGACCAGGGCGACCTTGCCTTTCAGTGGTTGTTCCATACAGACGACCGTGCCAGAAAAACCTGACAACCCGTGTCCGACTTCAGAGAAGGCCGACTTCAGAGAAGGCTCTTGCCGGCGGTGCGCGGGCGGGGGACGCCGTCGACGGAGACGCAGATGCCGTACACCTTGGCGTGGCCGGTCCAGCCGTTGACCCGGCCGCGGTTGTTGCTGATCTGCACCCGGCGGGCCGCGGCGTCGACGGCGGACACCAGGTGCAGGTACACCGTGCCGGCCACCTTCGCCAGGACGATGTCGCCGACCTCGACCAGCGCCGGGTCGACCGGATTGACCGTCACCAGCTGGCGGCTGCGCACCAGCGGCACCATCGACGACCCGCTGGGCCGGAACTGCACCGTCGCGCCGCCGGCGACCCGGGCGGCGACCATGTCGAGAGCACCCATCGTGCCCGTCAGCATGCACCCGCCCGCGCGGCGGCGTCGAGCGAGAATGGCGACCGTGAGCGTTGAGATCTCCGGTCCCGCTGTTCCTGCTGTACTTGCGGCGCCCCTCGCCGTCGCCGGGTGCGCGACCGCGGCCGTGACCATGTGCCTGGAGGCGGCCGCGGACCTCGCCGAGGCGCGCACCGGCCACCGCCCCGCCGTTTCCCTCGACACCGGGCACGTCGCCGCGGCCGTCCGCGCCGAGGCGCTGCTGCGGGACCCGGAGGGGCGCGGCATCGACGGGTTCGCGCCGCTGTCGCGCCTGTGGCCCGCCGCCGACGGCTGGGTCCGCACCCACGCCAACTACCCGTGGCACCGCGCCGCACTCCTCACCGCCCTCGAAGCGGAGAGCGCGGATGTGGAGAGCGTGGCCGAGACGATCGCCGGAATGCCCGCCTTGATGGTGGAGCGTCTGGTGTACGAGGCGGGCGGCCTCGCCGTCGCCGCCCGCCTACCAGGCGAACTGCCGGGACCGAACGGCCCACTGGTACGCGCCACACCCCTCGGCACCGCGACCGGGCGGGCAGAGGGCACCGGTGCGCGAGGGCCGCTGCCGGCCGCCGGGATCCGGGTCCTCGACCTGACCCGGGTCATCGCCGGTCCCGTCGGCACGCGGATGCTCGCCGCGCTCGGCGCCGACGTCCTGCGGATCGACCACCCCGCGCGGCCCGAGCTGCCCGGGCTCGCCGTCGACGGGGTCCTCGGGAAGGCCAGCGCGCTGCTGGACGCCGGCGAGGACCCGGCGACGCTGCACAGGCTGCTGGACGGCGCCGACGTGCTCGTCACCGGGTACCGGCCGGGCGCCCTCCGCCGGCTCGGCCTGGACGCCGACCAGATCGCCGAGCGGCACCCCGGCACGGTCGTGGTGACGCTGTCCGCGTGGGGCACCGGCGGGCCGTGGGGCGTGCGGCGCGGCTTCGACAGCCTGGTCCAGGTCGCGACCGGGATCGGATGGCTGACCAGGGACGCGTCCGGCCGGCCCGGGGCGCTGCCGTGCCAGCTGCTCGACCACGCGACCGGATACCTCGTCGCCGCCGGAGCCCTGGCCGCCCTCGCCGAGCGGGCGCGCACCGGGGTCGCCGCGCACGTCGAGGTGTCCCTGGCCCGGACCGCCGCCTGGCTGATCGGTGCGCCGCTCGACGGGACGCCACCGGTGGAGACGCCGGTCGCGCCGCACCTGGTGCCGCTCGGCAACGGCTGGACCGGCGTCGCCCCGCCCGGCGCGCTGGACGGCGTGCCGCTCAGCTGGCCCCGCCTGCCCCCGTCCTACGGAACCGCACCCGCCACCTGGAGCTGACCACCCCGCCACCCCGGCCGCCACGGAAAGCCCCGCAACGACCGCCGCGGAAGCCCACCCCGGTCGCCACGGAAGCCCCACCCCGGTCGCCGCAGAAGCCCCGCGACGGCCGCCACGGAATTCGCCGCAGCGGCCGGGTGGAAGCGCCTGCCGCCACCGCGTCGAGTCGCCACGAAGGACTCCACGAGCACCCGGCGGGCGTTCCTACAGCGCCGCGGGCTGGAGTGCGGCGGCCTTCGACGCGAGCTCGTCCATCGCCTGCAGGACCGCGGCCGCGGACGCCGGGGTGACGTGGGCCGTGTCCAGGTACGCGGTGAGCCGCAGCGCCTCGGCGCCGTCGCTGGTCGCGTCGTCGACGTGCACGAACAGCGGCTCGAACGTCGGCGCCTCCTGCGCGGCCACCCACCGGAACGCCGCCGGCGCGTCAGGGGCGGGACCGGCGCCGCGGCGGTCGTTGAAGTAGCAGCCGAGCTCGATCGGCGCGCCGCGCTCGCGGCCGACGCGGTCGACGAGGTCGGCCATCTCCGCCTGGTGGAAGTACGCGTACTTGTACGCCGACAGCGCCGCCCGGCCCGCCCGGGGCAGCAGGTCCTCGAACGAGCCGCCGCCGACGTCGATGCGGAACAGGCCGGCCTGCGCGAGGGTGCAGACGACGTCGGCGAGGCCGGGCCTGAACCGGTTGCTGGTGATCGGCCGGATCACCACCGGGTCGACGCCGAGGACGCCGTGCAGGGCGGCCGCGTACAGGGTGAGCAGCACCGTCGCGGGCTCGACGCCGCTGCGGTCGCTGATCGCCCGCACCGCCGCCGGCAGCGACGGGGAGGTGAGCTCGCCCTGCCGGTACCGTGGCGAAACCACCTCGGCGGGCGGCGGGAACCTGACCGGGTCGACGTCCCGGACGATCCGCTCCCAGTGGCGCTGGGCGTGCTCGTTGTGCCGGCGGCCGGCCGGTGACGTCTGCCATCCGGCCTGCGCGAGGGGCTGCAGCCCGGCGACCGGCGTGGCGGTGCGGGCGGCGACCTCGGTCATCATCGTGACGGCCCCGGCGGCGTCGGTGACGAAGTGGCTCACCAGCAGCACCACGTGGGTGAGCCGGCCGCCCTGCCGGACGACGGCGTACCGCACCGGCCACTCGGCGGCGAAGTCCATCGGCGTGTCCCTGAGCCGCTCGTGCACGGCCGCGGCGACCAGATCCGCGCTGTCCGGTCCTGCGCCGGTCCCACCTGCGTCATTGTCGGCGTCGGTACCGACGTCGTGGACCTCGACCGTGAGCTCGCCCGACGCGTGCACGACCTGCTCGGGCCGGCCGCCGGCGCCGGTGTGCACCCGGGTCCGCATCGGCTGGTAGCGGCCCATCAGGTACCGGACCTCGTCGACGACCTCGTCGAGCGTCGTCCCCTCGGGCAGCGGCCGGACCCCGCCGAGCGGCAGCCAGGTGCCCTGCTTGACGATCGCCGACCAGTTCTCCAGCTGCCCCCATGACAGCGGCCCGGTGCCGGCGCCGTCACCTTCGAACCGCACGACCACCCGTTCCGGCGCAACAACCATCGCCGGCCCTCCTCAGTTTTCGACTTTCGGCGGCAAAGTTTCCACATAGTGCCGCAAGAAGTCCTCATCCACCATTACCCATCGAGTCGATTGACCCCGAGGGGCACTATCAGGGAGAACCCCGGATGTGTCGCCCGAATCCGGAGAGAATCATCGACATCGATTCATAACCGGCGCCGTCCACGGGGAGGCAACGATGAAGAGGCTGGTAGCGCTCGCGGCGGTGGTCCTGCTCACGGCGTGTGGCGGGTCGAAGGACCCGGAATCGGCACCGTCGGCCGCGGCGCCGGCGAGCGGGGCGCACAGCGGGCACCTCTCCGCGCCGCCCGCCGAGCCGCTCCGGGCCGGGGAACGCTTCCAGAGCCTGTCGATGCCGGCGTCGTACACGCCGAAGGCACCCAACGGCGGCACCGACGAGTACCGGTGCTTCCTGGTCGACCCGAAGCTGACGAGCGAGGCGTACCTGACGGGCAGCCAGTTCCTGCCGCAGAACGCCGACATCGTGCACCACGCGATCTTCTTCCGCATCGCGCCCGGCTCCGCCGACGAGGCCCGCAGGCTCGACGCCGGCACGCCCGGCGACGGCTGGACGTGCTTCGGCGACTCGGGCGTCGAGGGCGACACGTGGGTCGCGTCCTGGGCACCGGGCGCCAACGAGACGCTCCTCGCGCCCGACCTCGGCTACCAGATGCCGCCCGGCAGCCTCATCGTCATGCAGATCCACTACAACCTGCTCGCCACCGGCGGCCCGGCGGGCGGCGCGGACCGGTCGAGCATCCGCCTGCGGCTCAACGACACCACCTCGGCGATGACACCGCTGCAGACGTCGCTGCTGCCGGCGCCGATCGAGCTGCCGTGCACGCCGGCCGAGTCGGGCCCGCTGTGCGACCGCGCCGCGGCCGTCGCCGACGTCGGCAAGCGCTTCGGCGAGGAGATCGGCGGCCAGGCCGACCGGCTGCTGCGGCTGTGCGCGAAGGGCGCCCCGCCGGCCGCGGGCCCGACCCAGCACTGCGACCGCCCCGTGCCCGGCAGGTCCACGGTGTACGCGGTGGCCGGCCACATGCACCTGCTGGGCCGGTCCATCAAGATCGAGCTCAACCCCGGTCGGCCCGGCGCGCAGACGCTGCTCGACGTCCCCCGGTACAACTTCGACGACCAGGCGATCCACCCGCTCGCCAAGCCCGTCGTCCTGCAGCCGGGCGACACGCTGCGGGTCACCTGCACCCACGACGCGGCCCTGCGCGGCCAGCTGCCCCAGCTGAAGGGCACCGCGCCCCGTTACGTGGTCTGGGGCGACGGCACCAGCGACGAGATGTGCCTCGGCCTCGTCATCATGACTCCCAGTGCCTGACGTCCGACCGCCCCTCGGCGGGGGACGGTCACACGCTGCGGGTGACGAGGACGGGGCTCGCGGCGTGGTGGACGATGAGCTGGGTGCGGGGGTTGGGGCGGGGGTTCTCGAACCAGCTGTCCCGGTGCGCGCCCAGGACGAGCAGCAGGGCGGCGTCGGCGGCGCCGGTGAGGGCCTCCACGACCGGCTCGTCGGAGCCGGCGAAGCTGGCGTCGACGTCGCCGTGCCCGCGCAGCCACGGGGTCAGCTCGGCGTGGACGGCGGCGTGCGACCGGGCCCGCCCGGCGTGCAGGGCGACCATCGGGACGTGCCGGGACAGGGCCTCGTCGTAGGCGAACTCGAGCGCGCGCCAGGCCGACGGTGAGCCGTCGACGCCGACCACGACCGGCGCGGTGCCCGGCAGGGCCGTCATCGGGTCGGCGCCGGGGCCGGCCAGGTCCGGGCCTGGCCGGCCACCGACGTGCCGCCCGCCGCGGCGCGGGACCGCGCTGACCGGCCCGGGCCCGTACCTCGTCTGGCCGTTCCCGGCCGTGGCGCGACCGGCACCGCTGCCGAAGTGGGGTGACAGCTCCGGCATGCTCAGGAACTGGCTGGGTTCGGGCAGCTCGGGGGTCGGGGGTCCGGCGGCGGACTCGGGGATCCAGCGTTCGCCGCGGTTGACGACGAGGACGGGGCAGTGGGCGTACGCGGCGAGCTGGGCGCAGACCGACGAGTTCAGCTGGCCGCCGTCGTGCGTCCTGCCGCCGATCGCCACCAGGCTCGCCGACCGGGACTGCTCCTGTAGGACCCGGCCCGGCCGGCCGCCCACCGTGACCGTCTCCACCGAGATGCCCGGCTGCCAGGCCCGGGCGTCGTCGGCCGCGTCGAGGACGATTCCCTGCCCGTCGGCGTGGCCTTCCCAGCTCATCGCGTGCACGATCCGCAGCGTCCGCCCGTGGCGGGCGGCCTCGTCGGCGGCCCACCGGACCGCGCCGAGACTCGCCATGGACCCGTCGACGCCGGCGACCACTGGTCTGTCCATGCATCCAACGTCCCTCGCCGGACCGGCATCGACCACCCCTCGGGATGAGGAAACCGGCCCGGACGACGGGTGGGCGCGGACCCGCAGGGCCCGCCTAGTCCTCGGCCTTCTTGCGGCGGCGGGGGCGGCTGGCGCGCTTGCGGGGCTTCGGGTTGCCGGAGGCGAGCCTGGTGTAGGTCAGCATGTTGGCCAGCCCGATGCCGATCGTCGCGAACAGCACCTGGATGCCCAGCTCCCACCAGCTCCACTCGATCTTCCAGAGCTTCACGAGGGCCTTGTCGTCGACGTTGACGAGCTCGGCGACCAGCGTGCCGAGCAGGGCCGCGCCCACGCCGATGAGGAACGTGATGAACAGGCCGATCGACTGGCGGCCCGGCAGGACCAGCCGGCCGAGGACACCGATGAGCAGACCGATCGGGATCGCGCTCAAAAAGTCGTTGATGTGCATGGCACCCGCGCTCCCCTCGCGTTGAAGCAATCGACCGGCACCGTACACGTCCGCGGCAAGATCCGCAGGATTGGGAGCAGCTACCGGCGGCCGCCCATCTGCCACGGGTGGATCTCGACCTCCTCGTAGCCGTCCGGCAGGAACGACCCGTCGGCCCGCGACGCCTCGACCAGCACGGCGGTGCCGAGCCAGCCGCCGTCGTCGTGCGAGAACAGCTCGCCGCGGGCCAGGGTGCCCGGCCTCGGCGGCACGGCGGCGGAAGGGGACGCGCCGGGGGTGGCGTGGCCGATGAGCAGGAAACCGGAGCCCTCGCCGGAGGCGTGCTGCCACATGGTGCCGCCGAGGGTGTCCTCGTACCGCAGCAGCAGGACGGGATCGTAGACGCCGGCCCGGTAGTTGGGCTCGTCGAACGCGAACGCCCGGGCGGCGGCCAGGTCCGGCAGGTCGACGATGTGGATGCTGCCGGTCGCCTCGCTGCGGTCCTCGCTCAGCGTCGGGCCGCGGGCGGTGAGCTCCTTGACGTAGCCGTCCATGTACGCCCAGTGCTTCTCGACGAGCTCCTCGCGCAGCGGCCCGGTGCCGGGAACGTCGATGCCCCATACGAAGTGCAGCATGGTGCCGCAGTCTTCCATGCCTGTTAACCGGGCAGATGCGCGGCCAGCACCGTGGCGCCTTCCGGGTCTGTATCGGTGGTCAGCCGGCCGCCGTGCCGGGCGATGATGGCGCGGCACAGCATCAGCGCGGTCGAGTCGTGCCGGACACCGTCGCCGGTCAGCAGGGACGACGTGAAGAGCCGGTCGCCGCCGCGGCCGCCGATGGGCACGGTGACCCGCCAGCCGCTGCCGGTGGCCGTGACGCCGACGGTGAGCAGCGCGCCCGGCTCGGCCGCGGCGAGCCCGATCCCGATCATGGCGTCGACCAGCCGGCGCAGCAGCACCCGGTCGCCCTGCACCGTGGCGTCGGGGTCGGCGTGGGCGGTCAGGTGCACGGCGGCGGCCTTCGCGGCACCGGTCCAGCCGGACAGCGCCTCGGCGACGATCCTCTCCAGTTGCACTTTCTCGCCGGTACCGGTGGGCGCGGCGTTCTCGATGCGGGCCAGCTCCGTCACGTTGTCGATGAGGCCCAGCAGCCGCTGTGCGTTGCGGGCGACGGCCGCGACCGGCACGGCGAGCGGGTCCGGCTCGGTCACCTCCTCGCCGAGCAGCTCCGACATCGCGGCGATCGACGTGACGGGGGTGCGCAGCTCGTGCGACACGGCCGCGGTGAACTCGGCCTTCATCGCGACCAGCTCGGCGAGGGCCCGGTTCTGCCGGCGGAGCCTGGCCCGGTCGGCGATGCGGTGCGACACGTCCCGCAGCACCAGGCAGCGCCCCTCGTGCGGGGTGCCGGGCAGCAGCGGGCCGCTCCAGCTCCACTCGACGACCAGCCCGGGCCGCGGCGACCAGCGCCCGCTGTCCTCGGCCGCCATCGCCGCCGCGACGGTGTCGCCGACCTTCTTCCCGGTCGCCTGCTCGCCGAGGAGGTCGCGGGTCGCCTGGTTGGCCGCCACGACGGTGCCGTCGGCGCTGGTGACGAGCAGCCCGGTGCCGAGCTGGTCCAGCGCCGCCGCCAGCAGCTCCGGATCGACCGTCATCCTCTTGACCCGCTTTACGTCGCTTTGCCCCGTTAGTGAGCTTAAGTGACGGCCACCCGACCGCGCGTGGCGATTGACACCCGCCGACGGACGCCCATACGGTTCGAGCCACCATGACGCACCTCGGCGGATCGTCCAAGCTGCTCAGGGCCATGAACGACGCGGCGGCCCTGAGTCATGTCCTCGAACGCGGCCCACTCACGCGCGGAGACCTGCGTGAGCTCACCGGCCTGTCCAAGCCCACGATCTCCGAGGCGCTGCGCCGGCTCACCGAGGCGAAGCTCGTCACGGTCGTCGGCTACGTCAGCGCCGGCCCCGGCCCCAACGCCGAGGTGTACGCGGTGAACCCCGACGCGGCGTACTCCGTCGCGCTGTCCGTGCGCGACCGGACCTTCGGCGAGACGTCCGACTCGTCGCTGCCGGCCGTCACGGCCGCGGTCACCGACCTCGCGGGCGCCGTCCGCGGCCGGCTCGACCTGGCTGTGGACTTCACCCGTACCGACCCCGTCTCCGCCGTCGTGGACGCCGTCCAGGACGTGTGCAAGGAGGCCCGGATCGCGCCGGATCCCGTCGCGCAGGTGCAGATCGCGGTCGCCGGGTCGTTCGACCCGCGCACCGACGTCCTGCACCACGTGGAGGTCCCCGGCTGGAGCCGCCCCGGGCTCATCGACGACCTGCGCCGCCGCCTCGGCGTCCCCGTCGGCGTCGACAACGACGTCAACCTGGCCGCCGTCGCCGAACGCGCCCACGGCGCCGGCCGCGACGCGGAGAGCTTCGCCCTGCTGTGGCTCGGCGAGGCGGGCCTCGGCCTCGCCATCGACCTCGGCGGCACCCTGCTGCGCGGCGCCCGCGGCGGCGCCGGCGAGATCGGCTACATGCCGATGATGCTGCCCGGCGTCACCGGCGGCCGCGGCTTCACCGGCCGCGTCGACTTCCAGGATCTCGTCGGCGGCGGCGCCGTGCTCGACCTCGCCGCCGAGTACGGCATCCGGGAGCGCACCGCCGCCGGCACCATGGCCACCGCCGTCGCCCGCGCCGCCGACCGCGACGAGGCCGCCCGCAGCTTCGTCACCACCCTCGCCGGCCGGATCGCGATCGGCCTGTCGGCCGTCGTCGCCGTCCTCGACCCGCCGCTCGTCGTCATCGGCGGCGAGGTCGGCCAGGCGGGCGGCCCCGTCCTGAGCACCGCGGTCGCGACCGCCCTGGCCGAGGCGGCGCCGCTGGAGACGTCGATCGCCACCAGCACCCTCACCGACGACGCCGCCCTCCTCGGCGCCCAGGAAGCCGGCCGCTCCGCCGTCCGCGACTCGATCCTCGCCACCCTCCGCCGCCCCTAATAAACGAGAAACCTCCGCAACCGAGCACAACCCGCCTCACTATCGGACATTTCGGACCTGCTCAGCGCCCGATTCCATGATCCGGAAGACTTCTTGCCGCCAGAGCGACACAAAGTCTTCCGGATCATGAGGAACCCACCACTGAGCCCGGACCATTCGCTTCCGATGCCGGACATTTCGGAATTGCGCGCGGAGGAGGCCACAATTCAGGGTCACTGCGCCTACCGACTCCATGATCCGGTAGACCTTATGCAGCCAGGGATGCACAAGATCTACCGGATCATGAGAAACCACCGCGCCCTGGCGCCGCTTGCGTCCAGTGCCGGACATTCCGGTTTTGCGACGGAAGGTGCTCAGCGCCGAGCCGCCACACCCGCCCACCCCATGATCCAGTAAAGGTTGTGCAGCCAGGGGTGCACAAGATCTACCGGATCATGAGAAACCACCGCGCCCTGACGACACTCGCTTCCAGTGCCGGACATTCCGGTTTTGCGACGGAAGGTGCTCAGCGCTGAGCCGCCACACCCGCCCGCCCCCATGATCCGGTAAAGGTTGTGCAGCCAGGGGTGCACAAGATCTACCGGATCATGGAGAACCCCGCCGCGGCAGCGGTGGGGGAATTACAGCGTCAGCTGGCGCTGGTTTCGCGGGCGGACTGGAAGACGTCGGCGGCGGCCAGGTCGGTGATGGCGGCGTTCAGCTCGTCGATCTGGGCGTCGGTGTTGGCGGCCGTCACCTGCACGCGGAAGCCCACCTGGTCGCGGGGCACGCCGGGGTACGGGGCGAGGGTCACGAACAGCCCGCGGTCCCACAGCTGCTCCGACACCTCGACCAGGTCGCGGTCCAGGGCGATCGGCAGCTCGATGATGGGCGTGTCGTCGACGTTGGGGGTGAAGATGCCCAGGCTGCGGACGTGCTGCAGGACCCGGGTGGACATGCGGTACAGGTCGGCGCGGAGCTTGTCACCGCGGTCGGCGTTGACGTCGAAGCCGGCCAGGACGGTGGCGAGCGACGCGGTCGGGGACGGGCCGGAGTACAGGTACGGGGCGGCCGACGCCTTCAGGCGGTTCTTCAGGACCGTCGGCACCGCGAGGAACGCCAGCAGCGACGAGTACGCCTTGGAGAAGCCGCCGACGAGCACCAGGTCGTCGTAGGACTCGCCGAAGTAGCGCACGATGCTGTTGCCGCCGGAGCCGTAGGGCGACGTCTCGTCGGCGGTGCGGGAGCCGATGACGCCGAAGCCGTGCGCGTCGTCGACGTACAGCACGGCTCCGTGGGCGCGGCACAGCGACAGGTACTCGGCGATGCGCGGGATGTTGCCGGTCATGCTGTTGACGCCGTCCATGCAGACCAGGACCGGCCCGGGCAGGTCGGAGGCGAGCAGCGAGGCGAGCTCGTCGATCGTCTTGAACCGTTTCAAGGTGGCGCCGAGACCACGGGCGTGGACGCAGCCGTCCCAGATGGTCTTGTGGGCGCGGGCGTCGACGAGCACCGTGCCCTGCTGGACCAGGACCGGGATGACCGACAGGTGGATCTGGGTGATGGTGGGCAGGACCAGGGTGTCCGGGGCGCCGAGCAGGTCCGCGAGGCGCTCCTCGATCTGCGGGTACAGCGCCGGGTTCCCCAGCATCCGGGACCAGCTCGGGTGCGTGCCCCAGCGGCGCAGCTGCGCCTCCACGGCGTCGATGATCTGCGGCTCGAGGTCGAAGCCCAGGTAGTTGCACGACGCCCAGTCGGTGAGCCAGTGGTCCCCGACGCGGATGCGCCGGCCGTCGATCTCGTCGATGACGGCGTCGTAGAAGCGACTGCTGGCGCGCAGGTGGGCGATACCGCTGAACCGGGGGTCGTCATCGACAGCGGCGGCGAGGTGTTCGAGCACAAATCCTCCGAGGGCCGTGGTGCTTAGGCCGCCGTCCGACTTCCCCGTTGAAGCCCCGACGCTTCCTCCAACAACCATTGACTCGCGTCACCGTAGCTCAACGGCCGCGAGAACAAGTACCCCTGCCCGAGATGGCAACCCATCGTCATGAGGAGATCACGTTCAGCCGACGTCTCGATTCCTTCAGCTACAATCTGCAACTGCAGAATCGCTGCGAGCTGCACAATCATGTCGACGACGGCGTGCTGCTCGGCCGACGACGCGATGGTGTCGATGAAGCTCTTGTCGAGCTTCAGCACGTCCACCGGGAGGCGGCGCAGGTAGGACAGCGACGAGAAGCCGGTGCCGAAGTCGTCGATGGCGATCCGCACTCCGGCCTCGCGCAGCGCGGCGAGCTCGGCGGTGACATCGCCGTCGTCGTGCAGCAGGAGGCTCTCGGTCATCTCCAGCAGCAGGCTCGCCGGCGGCAGGCCCATCCGGTCGATCTCGTCGAGCACCCAGCGGGCGAAGCCCTGCTCGCGGCCGCGGAACTGGCGGGCGGAGACGTTGACCGACACGTATACCTCCTCGCCGGGGTGCAGCAGGCGCCACTGCGCGGCGGCCTCGACGGCGTTGCGCAGCACCCACGCGCCGAGGGGCACGATGAGGCCGCTCTCCTCCGCGACGGAGATGAACTCGGCCGGCGACACCATGCCGCGGGTCGGGTGGTTCCAGCGGACGAGGGCCTCGAAGCCGTGTGTACGGCCGTCGCTGATCGCCACGATCGGCTGGAAGTGCAGCAGGAACGCGCCGTCGGCGATCGCCCGGTCCAGGTCGGCGCGCAGCTTGTGCCGCTCGACGACGGCGCTGTGCAGCGACGACTCGTAGCGCCGCCAGCGGTCCTTGCCGGCGTCCTTCGCGACGTAGACGGCGAGGTCGGCGTGGCGCAGCAGGTCCTGCGCGTCGGCGGCCTCCGCGGTCGTGGAGACGCCGATGCTGGCGGACGCGGTGACCTCGCCGTGCGGCAGTTCGAACGGCGCGGCGAAGCTGGCGAGGACCTTCTCCGCGACGCGTTCGACGTCGGCGGCGCTGCCGGCCCGGCGGACCAGGGCCGCGAACTCGTCGCCGCCGAGCCGGGCGACGGTGCCGGCCGCGCCGTAGGAGCCGTCGACGGCCCGCAGCGCCTCGGTGAGCCGGTTGCCGACCGCGACCAGCAGCGCGTCGCCGGCACCGTGGCCGAGGGTGTCGTTGACCACCTTGAAGTCGTCGAGCTCCATGATGAGCACGCCGACGGTCGCGCCGCTCTCCGCGCCGGAGCTGACCGCCTCCTGCACCCGGGCGAGGAACACCTCCCGGTTCGGCAGGCCGGTCAGCGCGTCGAAGGTGGCTCGCTGGTACAGCTCGGCTTGCAGCCGGCTGCGTTCGGTGACGTCGCGGAGGGTGACGACGACGCCGCCGACGGTCGGCTCGCCGCGCAGGTCCCGGAACGTCGCCTCGACCAGCGCGGGCCGCCCGTCGGCGCCGACGACACGCAGGTCGTCGCCGGGCCGGTCGACGCCCCGGGTGCGCAGCTCGTGCAGCCGCCGGTCGACCTCGACGACGCTCTCCTTCGCGAACGCCATCGGCAGCGGCGTGCCGTCGAGCTCGTCGCTGCCGAACAGGGCGTGGGCGGACGGGCTCGCGTACCGGATCTGGTCGTGGTCGCCGACGATGAGGATGACGTCGGCGGTGTTGAGCACCAGGGTCCGGAAGTACGCCTCGCTGTTGCGCCGGCCGATCTCCTCGCCGAGCGCGATCCGCTCCAGGGCGAGGGCGGCCTGGGTGGCGAGGATCTGCGCGGCCTCCTGCACGCCGACGAGTGTGACCTCGTCGGCGGCGACGTACAGCGCCCGCCCGGACTCGCGGCCCTCCACCGGCGCCAGGGGGCAGCACAGCGTGACCTCGAAGTCGCCGAGCTCCTCGGCGAGCGCCGGGGCCAGCCTCCGCGTGTACGGCATCGACACGGCACCGTCGGCCGCGCCGGTCGTGTCGCCCATTGGCGCGAGCACGACCCGGTGCGGCCGGCCGAGCGGCAGCAGCTCGGCGATCGCGGTCCGCACCGTCGCGGTGACGCCCGGCTCGTCGGTCGCCATGAGCAGCGCCGCACCGGCCCGGCGCAGCCGCCGCTCCCGCTGTGCGGCCCGCCGCTGGACGTTGATCGCGCGGCCGAGGCGCAGCAGGACCATCCCGGACAGCAGCGCCGACGAGCCGGCGATGACCGTGGCGTCGCGGACCTCGCCGCCGCGCATCTCGAAGTACAGGACGCACGGCGCGATGAACAGCGACAGGCCGAGCATGAGCAGGCGGCCGAAGTGCTCCTCGCCGGCGCGGTGGACCTTGGGCTCGGTGAGGTCCCGCATCGACGGGTGCAGCGCCGCGAAGCCCCACAGGACGTAGAACGTGGCCCAGCCGAGGTCCACCGGGCCGCCGGTCTCCCAGACGCCGTTGAGCTGTTTCAGCCCGTACCCGACGTCGGCGCTGAGCAGGCCGATGCCGCCGGCGGCCAGCAGCAGCAGCGCGGAGCCGCGCCGCACGGCGGTGATCAGCCGCGCACCGACGGCGAGCACGAGGATGTCGGCGAGGGGGTAGGCGATGGAGATGCTCTTCTCCAGCACCGACAGCGCGGGATCCTCGACGTATGGCCGGATCAGGAAGATGTACGACAGCAGCCCGAGCCCGGCGGTGACGGTGACGGCGTCGTAGAGCCCGTTCGGGTCGCGGCTGGCCACACCCATTCGGATCAGCCCCACCATGGCGGCGGCGATCAGCAGGTAGACGGCGAGGTAGAAGCCGTCGGCGACGGACGGGAAGCCGCGCTTGTCCAGCACGAGGGTCAGGACGTCGGCGATGAGATCGCCGGTGATGAACGACGCGACGGCGCCCGCGAGCAGGAACCACGGGGCGCGGCGGCGGGGCTTGTGCAGGTGGACGCCGGTCAGGATGGCCGCGACGCTGGTGAGGCCGATCGCCGACCACAGGATCAGGTGCAGCGCGGGCAGCGCGAAGTTGGCCGCCACGAGGGCAGCCATGATCCCGCAGTAGCCGGCCAGCACCCTTTGCGGCGACACGCATCCCTCCCGACCGTCACGGTGGCGGCCCCGACGCTACCCAGTGACACCCGTAAACGCCCCATCGGCGTGGGGCAGGTCCTATTTAGGCTTTTTGGCGAGGGGAGCCATCGGCCTGCCCTCACCGTAGATTGTTCGCTGCCTAATGAGGAATACCTTGCAAGGACATGCCACCACGTCCTGACCAGCCGCTTCGCGCCATTCGAGCGCTTTGCGAAGTTCGCCGCACACGCACCCGTACAGGCTGCGATCACCCCCTCTACGGTCCGCATCCGTTCGCGAATTCATTCACCTCATTCGGCAAAAGGTAACTTTCACGCCATATTCCCCGCCGACCAGCCACCCCACCACCACCACCGCCGCCTCCTGGCGCTTCCCGGCTCTTCCCGGCACCTCGCGCCGACGACCGGCACGACGGCGACCAGCGCGGGCGGCGCGGCGCGGACGGCGCGGCGCGGACGGCGCGGCGCGGACGGCGCGGCGCGGACGGCGCGGCGCGGACGGCGCGGCGCGGACGGCGCGGCGCGGACGGCGCGGCGCGGACGGCGCGGCGCGGACGGCGCGGCGCGGACGGCGCAACGGCAAGCAGCGCACTCAGGGCGGGACGCTCGGCACTCCCCGGCCACCCACGCCCCGAGCAGCTCCGCCGCCGGCAGCTCCGTCGCCAGGGACGCCAGCGACGTGGCCGTGGCCCGCGCCCGCCGCCAATCACGCTCGGGCGAGGCAGCGGCATCCATGGGACGGCAGGCGCGTTGCGACGGCCCGCCGCGCACCGATAGCCGGCGACGCTCGCCCGGCCGACCAGGGCATAACCGCCGACCGGGAACGACAGACAGCAGCGCCAGCCGCGGGCACCCGCGCGACCGGCCCAGCCCGCTTCGACGCACGCGCAGCGGCACCGTGTCCGCCAGCAGCGCCCACGGCACGACCCGCCCGGCGGGCCAGGTCGTGCCCGCGCCTCGTCAACCGAACCGCGTGCGGCGCGTCCCTCAGGCGCTCAGGGGCTTCAATAGGCCTCGGCGACCGGGCCGGTGACGTCCTGGCCGGCGCCCTCGACGTAGACGCAGCACGCGACGCCACCGCGCACCGGCAGACAGCGACGCCCGCCCCGCAGACCAGGGCGAAGCCGCCGACCGGGAACGACACACACAGCGACGCCGGCCGTGGGCACCCGCGAGAACAGTCCAGCCACGTCGACGCCGTACAGCGGACACAACGGCACCCCCGTCCGCGAACAGCGCCTGGTAGCCCGACCCGCCCGCCGAACCGGGTGGTGCCTGGGCCGCGTCGACCGAACCCGCGTGCGGCGCGTCCCTCAGACGCTCAGGGTCTTCAGGAAGGCCTCGGCGATCGGGCCGGTGACGTCCTGGCCGGCGCCTTCGACGTAGACGCAGTACGCGACGCCGCCGCGGACGCCGACGGACATGGTCGGGACGGTCAGCGTGCCGGTGACCGGTGGGCCGTCGGCGGCGGGTGGGCCGGGGGACGGCTCGGTGAGCAGGACCGGCTGGCGCCACTGGCCCCGGGAGGCCGCCGCGGCGGCGCCCGCGTAGACGAGGGGCGAGCCGACGACGCCGGCCGCGGTGGCCTTGCCGGTGTACATGTCGGCGCCGAGCTTCCACAAAGCGCCGAAACCGGCCGCGGCGCCGTCGACGCCGAGCGGTGGGCTGGGCAGCTCGGCCTGGAAGGCGAGGTTGTAGCCGGCGGCGTCTGGGCCGTTGGCGACGGCGAGCACCGCGCCGTCGGCGACCCGGACCGCGACCAGCGCGGAACGCTTCGTGGTCGCCGCGAGGGCGGCCTCCGCCGCCTGCTGCGTCTTCACCTCGATCGTCGTGCGCACCCGGGCTCCGTCGACGGCGGACGCGGTGTAGAGGACCTTGTCGGCCGCCTTCGCCCCTTGCGGGTCCGCCGCCACGATCTCGACCCGGGGCGTGCCGCGCAGCGCCGTGTCGTAGCGGCGCTGCAGCCCCGTGAGCCCGGTGATGTCGCCGGCCTTCAGCACGCCACCGCCGGCGTCGATCAGCTCCTTCGTCGCCGGGCCGGAGGTGCCCAGCAGCGCCCGCCCGAACGTGCGGGTCAGCGGCAGGGACAGGGTGCCCGCCCGCGTGGCGATCCCGTCGGTGGCGGCGAGGTCCCGCTCGATCTCGGCGTAGTCGGTCTGGCGCAGCGTGACGAGGTCGACGAACGCGTCGGGCTTCGCGGCCGCGAGCCGCCCCGGCAGCGCCGAGGTGTCGACGTCGACCCGCACGGACCGGAACACCAGGTCGAGCCGCTGGACGAGGGCGTTGACGTCGCGGACCAGCCGCGGCTCGACCCCGACATACACGACGGGGATCTCCGACACGATCGGCGTGCCGTCGGCGGCGAGGACGACCCCGCGGTTCGCCGGGGTGGAGCGCAGCGTCAGCCGCCGGCCGTCGGGCAGGTCGGGGTGCACGACGGCCGGGCCGAGATAGACCGCCCACCGGCCGTCGATCCTGCGGGCGTCGACGGTCGTCTCATACGCCCAGTGCCGGCCGTCGGGCAGCGTCCAGTCGACGCCGAGCCTGGTGCTGGCGTCGTCCTTGCGCACGGTCGCCGCGCCGCTCCTCGTCAGCGCGGGCCGGCGGGCCGCGAGGTCGCCCTCGGTGCCCGCCAGCAGCTGCTTGGCGGCGTCGGCGGCCAGGGGCTGCCCGGCCGGCGTGCGCAGCTCGACGCCCGAGAGGTCGGCCCGCTGCCACCCGGCGACGAACGCGGCGAACGGATCCTCGGCCGGCTTGTCACCCGTACAACCGGCCGAGGCAGCCAGGAGCGCCGCCACCAGCACCAGCCTCACGTATCGCAGCATGCGCGCCTTCCCCCGTGTCGTCGCTCCGCCTCCCTGTAACTTCATCGGCCGTGCCCGAGGTTGGAGTTCTGCGGTGTGGTGCCCGTCACATCGTCACGCCGTCAGGCGCGACACCGAGCGCATCTTGTTCATCGCGTCGAGGGCGGCCACCTTGTACGACTCGGCGAGCGTCGGGTAGTTGAAGACGGCGTCGACGAGGTAGTCGACGGTGCCGCCGCAGCCCATGACGGTCTGGCCGATGTGGACGAGCTCGGTGGCCCCGGTGCCGAAGACGTGCACGCCGAGGATGCTGCGATCCTCCGGCGAGACGATGAGCTTCAGCATGCCGTACGAGTCGCCGATGATCTGCCCGCGGGCGAGCTCACGGTAGCGGGAGATGCCGACCTCGAACGGGATGTTGTTGTCGGTGAGGTCGTCCTCGGTACGCCCGACGAAACTGATCTCGGGAATCGTGTAGATGCCGATCGGCTGGAGCAGCTGCATGCCGCGCACCGGCTCGTCGCACGCGTGGTGGGCGGCGAGGCGGCCCTGCTCCATCGAGGTCGAGGCGAGGGCCGGGAAGCCGATGATGTCACCGACGGCGTAGATGTGCGGCACCTCGGTGCGGAAGTGCTCGTCGACGGTGATCCGGCCGCGCTTGTCGGCCTCCAGGCCCGCCTTCTCCAGGCCGATCTGGTCGGCGGCGCCCTGCCGGCCCGCGGAGTACATGACGGCGTCGGCGGCGATCCGCTTGCCGCTGGCGAGGACCGCGACGGCGGTGCGGCCGTGCCGCTCGACGGCGGCGACGGACTCGCGGAAGCGGAACGACACCGACAGGTCCCGCAGGTGGTACTTGAGCGCCTCGATGATCTCCAGGTCGCAGAAGTCGAGCATGCGGTCGCGCCGCTCGACCACGGTGACCTTGGTGCCGAGGGCGGCGAACATGGACGCGTACTCGATGCCGATGACCCCGGCGCCGACCACGACCATCGACGCGGGGATCTTGTCGATGTTGAGGATGCCGTCGGAGTCGATGATCGTCGTGTCGTCGAACTCGACGCTGTCCGGGCGGGCCGGCCGGGTGCCCGCGGCGAGAATGATCTTCTCGGCGGACACCAGCGACGAGTGCCCCTGTTCGTCGGTGATCGACAGCGTGTGCGGGTCGACGAAGACGCCGGTGCCCTGCAGCAGCTTCACCCGGTTGCGGGCCAGCTGGCTGCGGATGACCTCGATCTCCCGGCCGATCACGTGCTGCGTGCGCGCGCCCAGGTCGCCGACGGTGATGTCGTCCTTGACGCGGTAGCTCTGCCCGTACATCTCCCGCTGGCTCAGGCCGGTCAGGTAGAGCACCGCCTCGCGCAGGGTCTTGCTCGGGATGGTGCCCGTGTTGATGCAGACACCACCGATCATGTGGCGCCGCTCGACGACGGCGACCCGCCGGTCGAGCTTCGCGGCCGCGATGGCCGCCTTCTGCCCGCCGGGGCCGGAACCGAGCACGAGGACATCGAAGTCGTACATGAACGACAGTGTCCAGTGCGCTGGCAAGCGCCGTCCAGACGATCGGGACTATGGTCGTCCGCGTGAAACGACTTCTTCGCAACCTGGCTACCCGGCTCGGCGGCCGGCCGTCCGCCCCCGCGCCCACGCAGCCGGTGCCCACGCCACCCCGCTCGGCGCCGGCCGGCAGGGCGACGCTGCACAAGCCGGGACCGCCGCCGAAGCACGTCAGCGACAAGCTGCTGCAGTACGCCCCGCAGCTCGACGGCGCCGCCGACCCGGGCGAGGTCGTGTGGACGTGGGTGGAGTACGAGGACGACCCCAACCAGGGCAAGGACCGGCCGGTCCTCGTCGTCGGGCGCAAGGGCACGGAGCTCGTCGGGCTGATGCTGTCCAGCCAGAGCGAGCGCGACGGCCAGCGCAACTGGTTCGCTCTCGGGCCCGGCTCGTGGGACCGCGACCAGCGGCCCAGCTGGGTCCGCCTCGACCGGGTCCTGACCGTCGAGGAGCACGGCATCCGTCGTGAGGGCGCCATCCTCGACCGGGAGCGCTTCGACCGGGTCGCCGAGCGGCTGCGCTCCTCGTACGGCTGGGACTGAGTACGGCTGGGACTGAGTACGGCTGGGACTGAGTACGGCTGGGACTGAGTACGGCTGGGACCGACGCCGGCCGTCAGGTCTGGGGCTGGGGCTGGAACACCGGCAGCATCTTGGCCAGCTCGTCGCGCATGAGGGCGGCGGCCTCGTCGAACCTGTCCACCACGGTGGCGGTCTCGTCGGTGCCGTCGCTGCCGACGAAGCGCCACGTGCCGTCGGTCGCCGACGCGAGGGTCGCCCGGGCCGGGGCGTTGCCGCGGGCGACGTCCTGCACGGTCGAGGTGTTGAACGTGGCGACGGCGGGCCGGTGCCGGTGCAGGAACCGGTCCGCGATCCCCAGCAGCGGCTCGCGGACGTCGACGTCAGCGCCGATCGGGGTGATGTCGTAGCAGCGGTACGCGCGGGCGGCGACCAGGAACCGGGTCATCTCCGCCTCGAACAGCAGCGCCCCGTCGGCGTGGTCCTCCGCGGTCAGACCGACCTGCACGAACGCGCGCGGCCGGTGCAGCCCGGCGGCGACCGCGGCGACCGCCGGCGCCATCTCCAGCTTCTGCCCGTCGACGGGCGCGGCCAGGTGGCGCAGCAGCAGCGACCCGAGCCCGGCGCTGAGGACCGCGTCGGCCCGGTCGGCGTCGGTCAGGCCCAGCAGCCGGGGCGCCTCGCCCGGCTGGCCACCGCTGGCCAGCAGGAACGACAGTTCGGCGGCGGTCATGCTCAGCTGTTCCGTGGTCCCGTCCATGGCGTCCACTCCCGTCGCGATCGTCCGTCGTCGTGGTGCTCAACGCCGGTCACGCGATCACGTCACGCGTTCTTGGACGACCGGCTGTTTTTCGACTTGGTACCGGTCGGCGCCGGCGACAGGCCGCAGAACGCCTCGATCCGGTCCGCACCGCCCGCGGCGGCGGTCAGCACGTTCAGGTCCTCGGGGTCCATCGGCTTGCGGTGCGGGTCGTCGCGGACCTTCTGCCACTCGCTGCAGAGCTTCCGCATGTCCTTGCCGGCCGTGGCGGTCGGGGCCGCCGGGCTCGGGGTCACCGCCGGCTCGCTGGACCGCTGCGCGGCGGGCGTGGTCGGCGACACGGTCCGCACGGTCCGGGTCGGTGCCGCGGGCGCGGGCGCCGGGTCGTGGTCGGGGATCTGGTCGATCCAGTCGTGCGCGGCGCTTTGCAGCGGCGCGGGCAGCCTGCCGGCACCGGCGGCGACCCCGACCCCGGCGAGCACGCCGGCCGTCAGCGCCGCCGCGAGCACCGCGACCCGCCGCCTGGGCGGCCTGGCCCGCCGCGCCGCCACCGGCGCACCGGCGCCGCCGGCGGCGAACTCCCGCCGGAACGCGTCCACCGCGGACTGCTCCCCCGCCAGCTCCCCGGGCCGCGCCGGACCGGCCGCCGCCCGGAGCAGCCCCGCCAGCGGCGAGTCCCCGAGGTCGCCCGTCCGGCCCGGTCCGCTTTGTCCGTGGGCGTCACCGTGGCCGCCGGGCTCGCCGGTCATGCGCTCGAGGAGCCGCTGCGACTCCGCCTTCGACCGCGCCCGCCGGCGCCACCAGCCCAGCATCAGGCACCTTCCAGGTGGGCGTGGGGAAGGTCGGCGCCGGCGCCCGCGCCGGTGGTGCCGGCGGGGACGCGGCGGGCGCTGACCTGGGGGTGCGCGGCGAGGCGGCGCAGGCCGCGCATGGCGGCGACGCGGACGGCGCCGGGGCGTTTGCCGAGGACCTCGGCGGTGCCGGCGACGTCGAGGCCGGCGACGACGCGGAGCAGGACCGCCTCGGCCTGGTCCTGGGGCAGCTCGCCGATGAGCCGCAGCGCCCACTCGGTGCCGGCGTGCTCGATGACCTCGGCGGCCGCGTCCGGGGCGGGGCGGCCGGACTCGACGTGGTCGCGGCTCTCCTCCCGGCGGCGCCAGACCCGGCGGCCGTCGTCGATGGCGCGGTGCCGGGCGATGCGAAACAGCCAGACCCGGAACGCGGTCGGGTCCCCCGCGAAGCGCGGCAGGTCCCTGACGACCTGGAGCCACGTCTCCGACGCCACGTCCTCCGCCGCGTCGCCGCACACCGCGTGCAGGTACCGTAGGACCGCCGGCTGCAGGGCGCGCCACAGCACGGCGAAACCGGTCTCGTCACCGCTGGCCGCCGCCCGTAACGGCGCGGCAAGGTCGGCGTCACGCACCGGCGTCGCCGACCGTGTGTAACGCGTCGCGAGCGCGGGCCGCCCCTTCGGGGACGAGCACCATCCGCGCATCGAGGGGGATCACCGTTGAGGGACCGACTGCCGCACCGAACAGGGCCGTGGGAGCGGACATGACCGACGCCTTCGCGACCGCGACCGTCGACGGCTGTGTCGTGGTCACCCCGACCGGGGCGCTCGACGTCGCCACGTCGCCCGCGCTGCACACGTGGGTGCACCGCTGCCTGGACGAGGGAGCGACGCTGCTCGTGCTGGACCTGTCGGAGGTGGAGTTCATCGACTCCACAGCATTGCGGGTCCTGGTGTCAGTACACAAGCGGTTGCGGGACACCGAATCGGGTGGATTCGCGGTGGTCTGCCCGCATGCCCGCATCCGCCGGATCTTCGACCTGACCGCGCTCGACCGCGTCTTCACCCTCACCGACACCGTCGACGAGGCCGTCATCGCCCTCAAGGCACCCTGACAGAGGCCGCGCGCCGGGGGCCTGGTGAGGCGCCGCGGCACCGGCGTCACTGGTGGGTGGCGCCGGCGTCGGTACCGGTCGGCGCCGCCTGCGGATGGCGCAGGCCGGGATGGCCCGGCGGCAGGCTGCGACGCAGCACCCACCAGCTCACGGCCAGGCACGCCGCGACCAGGGGCCAGGTCAGCACCACCTGCGCGGTGGCCAGCCACACCACGTGACCGGTCCACCACAGCGGCACGAAGATCAGCAGCCGCACCATGTACTGGCAGACCCACACCCAGCTCGCCGCCTGGTACGCCCGCAGCAGCGCCGGGTCACGCCGCCACCTGGCCTTCTGCCCCAGGACGGTGCCGACGATCAGGCCCAGGAACGGCCACCGGACCAGGATGCTGCCGGCCCACGCCAGGGCGCTCGCTGCGTTCGTCAGCAGCCTGACCAGGAAGAAGTCCTCGGCCCGGCCGGTACGCAGCGCCACGATCGCGCCCAGGCAGACCAGCAGCAGGCTGACGACGGTCGCCGCGGGCGGGCGCCCCTGCCGCAGCCGCCAGACGGCGACGGCCGCGCCGGCGAGGACCGCGATCCCGGCCCCCAGGGCGATCGACCGGCCGCCCGCGAGCCAGCCCGCCACGAACCCGGCGACAGGGACGACGCTGTCGAGCGCCGCTCGCCGCCCACCAAGCAGGGTGGCGAGTGACTCGTCCCCGTTGTGCACCGTCCACACCTTTCAGCGGCCAGACCCAGGTAAGCCTGCCCTATCATGCCCGGTGCCGGACGGAGAGTCACGATCGCGGCAGGGTGTCCGGGTCGATGAGGGCGGTCGCGTCCTCGCCGCCGATGTCCTGGCGCAGCTGGTCGAGCCGGCCGAGCAGGCTGACGGAGTCGAGGACCACGACCGCGCTCGGGAACACCTGGTGGGTGCGCTCCACGGCGCCGGTCAGCTCCTCCCGCAGCAGCGTGTCGTCGGTCTCCTTGCCGCCGAGGAGGTCCTCGAGCAGCGCCGCGATCGACCGCAGCAGCGCGGCGAGGGTCTGCCGGTCCAGGGCCGGCGGCTGCCCGGCCCGGTCGTAGAGCCGGTCGACGGCCAGCGACACCGACCTGATCTGCAGGCTGATCCGGACCAGGAACACCTGCTCCTCGTGCAGGGCGACGACCCGCTCCCCGAGCCGGACGGCGGCGACGTTGAGCCGGGCCGTCTCCTCGACCGCGGCGACCTCGGCCGCGGCGGCGGTGCTCAGGTCGGTCAGCCCCCGCGACGCCGGGATCCAGTCGTGCCCGGCCCGGCTGTCCAGGGGCGGGCTCCCGTCGCGGCGGTCGAGCTCGTCGGCGATGTCCCGCAGCACCGACACGCACCCCGCCGCCCAGACGGAGATGGCCTCGCAGGCCTGCCGCATGCGCGGCCGCTCCGGCACGACCACGGCGACGACCAGCCCGACCACGCTGCCGATGGCGACGTCGATGAAGCGCCACTGCCCGTACCCCTTGGCGACCGGCGCAAGCATGATCACCGCCAGCACGGCGATGGTGAGCTGGTTGCGCGCGAGCGGGGTGTTGGTGACCCGCCGGGCCAGGGCCAGGGCGCCGAACGCGGCGAGGGCGAGCGACCACCAGCTGAGGCCGAGGAACTTCACCCACCCGATCGCGACGGCCGTGCCGACCAGGTTGGCGAAGAGCAGCTGCACGCCGGTGGCGATCGAGCCGTACACACTGGCCTGGAGCGTCAGGATCGCGACGATCGGGGCGAAGAGCACCGCGACGTTGTCACCGAGCTGGCGGGCGAGGACCCAGGCCGTGGTCGCCGCGACGGTCGTCTTGACGACGGTCAGCCAGCTCGGGCGGCTCTTCGGCACGCTGGCCAGCAGCACGCCGAGCGGCTCGGTGACCGACGCACGCTTCGACCTGGCCGGATCCACAGAACCTAAGCCTACCGGCGCACCCGATAAGGTCGCAGCGTGCGCAGCTACGACCACCCCAACCTGTTCAACTTCCGCGACCTCGGCGGCTACACCGGCACCGGCGGCCGGACGGTGCGCTGGCGGCGGCTCTTCCGATCGGACTCGCTCAGCCGGATCGACCCCGCCGACGCCGCGTCGTTCGCCGCGGTCGGGGTGCGCACCGTCATCGACCTGCGCCGCCCGCGGGAGATCGCCCGCGACGGGCGGGTGCCCGAGTTCCCCGGCCTCGCCTACCACCACCTGCACCCGGAGCACGCCGAGTGGGAGGACGCGCCCGACCACGACGAGCCCAGCGACGCCCGCTGGCTGGCCAACCGGTATCTCGACATCGTCTACACCGGCGCCGCCGCGATGGTCGCCGCGGTCGCCGTGATCGCGGAGGCCGACAACGCGCCGGTCGTCGTGCACTGCACCGCCGGCAAGGACCGCACCGGCGTCGTGTCCGCGCTGACCCTCGGGGCGCTCGGCGTCGCCGAGGACGACATCGCCGAGGACTACGCGCTCACCGCCGGGGCGACCGGCCCCGCCATGGCGTACCTGCGCCGGATCAACCCGGAGATCGCGAAGATGCCGGAGCGGTACCTGGCCGCGCCCGCCGAGGCGATGCGGCTGTTCCTGCGCGACGTGCACGGCCGGCACGGCTCCGTCCGCGGGTACCTGCTGGAGATGGGCCTGCCGGAGACGCACCTCACGGCGCTGGAGGAGCACCTGCTGGAGCCATGAATCTGACACCGCCGTGTCACCTGCGGGCCGTTACCGTAAGGGCATGATCGGCTCCACCGGATGGGCGGCCCCCGAAGCACTGCGTGCCGAGGGCGTCCAGCGTCGCACCAGCACCCCCGCCAAGTCGCTGACCGAGCCCCGCACGGCGGCCGGCCGCGATCCGGTCGCCGTGATCGCCGCCTCCAACGCTGAGCGTGTCGCCGAGCTGGTGCCCATCCGCGTCGGCCGCATGATCAGCTCCCCGTTCGCGTTCCTGCGCGGCTCCGCCGCCGTCATGGCCGCCGACCTCGCCGGCGGCGCCGACACCGGGCTCCACGGGTATATCTGCGGCGACGCGCACGCGGCCAACTTCGGCTTCTTCGCCTCACCGGAGCGGCGGCTCGTGATGGACGTCAACGACTTCGACGAGACCGTCGTCGGGCCCTGGGACTGGGACCTCAAGCGCCTCACCGCCAGCATCGTCAGCGCCGGCCGGGAGGCGGGCCTGCCGGAGGACGAGTGCCGCGACTCCGCCCGCGACTGCGCGACCGGTTACCGCCAGGCCCTCGCCGAGCTCGCCGACATGTCGCTGCTGGAGGCGTACTACCTGACCACCGACCACTCGACGCTGGAGCACTTCGGCATCGGCGACCTCGCCGACGTCTTCGACCGGGTCCGCAAGAAGGCGAAGAAGAACACCAGCCGCCGCGTCGCGCAGAAGTTCACCCAGCGCCTCGACCACGACGCGTGGCGCTTCACCCCCGACCCGCCGATCCTGGTGCCGCTCGACTCCACCGACTCGTTCCGCGTCATCGAGTCCCTGGAGGGCTATGCCGCCACGCTCGAGGAGGAGATCCGCACCCTGTTCGGGCGCTATGCCGTCGTCGACGTCGCCCACCGCATCGTCGGTCTCGGCAGCGTCGGCCTCCGCTCGTATGTGGTGCTCCTGCACGGCAACCACGACGAGGCGCTCGTGCTGCAGGTCAAGCAGGCCCGCGCGTCCGCCCTCGCCCCCTACCTGCCGCCCGTGCCCGAGCAGCACGCCGGCGAGCGGGTCGTGCGCGGCCAGCGCTGGATGCAGACCGTCAGCGACGTGCTGCTCGGCTGGACGAGCATCGACGGCGTGCCCTATCTGGTGCGCCAGTTCCGCGACATGAAGGGCTCGATCGACCCGACGACGCTGCGCGCCGGCCAGCTCGACGACTACGCCCGCGTCTGCGGCGTCGTCCTCGCCCGCGCCCACGCCCAGTCGATCGACCCGCGCACCCTGTCCGGCTACTGCGGCGCCCCCGACACCGCCGACGGCGACGAGTTCGACGAGGGCTTCGCCACCTTCGCCGCCGCCTACGCCGACCAGACCGAAGCCGACCACGCCGCCCTCGTCGCCGCCGTCAACGCCGGCAAACTCCCCGCCACAACCGGCGTCTAGGTTCCGCCTCACGGATCATCGCGTCGGCCTGTTCCCGCCTGTGGCACGCGAGGGTGCCGAACGGGCTGCGCTGGCACCGTCGCCGGCTCAGCCCGTCCGCAACGTCCGGTGGCGGGATCACCGCCATGCGATCTGTCGGGCGAAGCGGACCGGGTCGCCGGGGCCGTGATCTGCCGGAACGCTACGGCGCAGTATCAGCGGTTACGGCGGTGGACCGCCACCGGCGCTGGGCGATGCTGAAGGACCGGGACGTCGCCCTCCCCGACGCGGACGGCGACATCGACTGGGAGGCTCAGGTCGACTCCACAGTCGTGCGGGTCCGGCCGGTGCTCGTTCAGGGGCGCAACGCCGACAGGCACGCCAAGGGATCGCCCGGTCCCGTGGCGGCCTGACCAGTGGGGGCGGACCTCAGCCGGCCATCTGCCTCTGCTGCCGTTCCCGGCGCCCGGACTGTCGCCACTGGCAGCGGCCAGGTCCCATGTGACGCAAGCCTGCGGGGACCACGCCGGCCAGCCCAACACCGGGACGCCACCACCGCGGCCCACGCACAACCGCGTGCTCAGCGCCCGGACTGTCGCCACTGGCAGCGGCCGGGTCCCATGCGGCGGAAGCCTGCGGGGACCACGCCGGCCAGTCCCGCACCGGAAAGCCACCACCGCGACCCACGCACACCCAAGTGCCCGGCGCCCGGACTGTCGCCACTGGCAGCGACCGGGTCCCATGCGGCGGAAGCCTGCGGGGACCACGCCGGCCAGCCCAACACCGGGACGCCACCACCGCGACCCACGCACACCC
Organism: Dactylosporangium sp. CA-152071; assembly: GCF_050936335.1. NCBI lineage: Bacteria > Bacillati > Actinomycetota > Actinomycetes > Micromonosporales > Micromonosporaceae > Dactylosporangium > Dactylosporangium sp. CA-152071. The sequence goes on from NZ_JBNJMZ010000002.1 coordinate 3,088,776, forward strand.
AAGTGCCCGGCGCCCAGGCTGTCACCGCTAGTAGAGGCCGGTCCCGTGTGGTGGAAGCAGGCGAGGGTCACGCCAGGACAGCCCCAGCACCGGGAAGCCACCGCCGCGGCTCACGCACAACCGGCTTCGGGGCGCGGTCGCGCGGCGGCCGTGTTTCGTGTCGGCCAGGTGCATGCGATGCTCGGGGTGGACCGCGCGGCCGGAGACGAGCAGCCCATGCCCGTCAGGGCCGGTCCCGGCGGCGGCCCCCGACGACCGCCGCGCGATGATCGCCGCCGCCGCACTGCCCCTCGTCGGCGGTGGGATGGCACCGAGATCGGCCCGTCGGTGACCTGGCCGGAGACCGGGGCCTGTGCCGGGCGCGTACGTGGTGATGCGTGGCCTCAGCAGTCACCCCCCGCCCACAACCGGTCGCCCTCACAGCAGTGTCGCCGAGCTGGCCTGCTCCAGCGGATGGGGCCCGGTGCGGTCCAGGCGCAGCCACGACGGCGGGCGACCCTGGAGCGTGAGCGGCGCGGCGTCGAGGCACACCGACACTCAAGCACAGGGGTACGACAGAAAACCCTCGCCGACGTTCGGGAACACGGCACCAAGCGCCGCGGCCGGCCCTGGGCCGGGGCTAGTGCTTCGGGCGGGCGCCGAGGTCGGGGACGACGGCTCGCTGGGTGACTGCTGACATGCCCAGGACCGTGCCGGCTGGGCCGTCGACGGTGTCCTGCACGAGGTAGCTGCGCTCGCCCAGGTAGTCGTACGTGCGCTCGTCGAAGATCCATTCATGGCGCCAGCTCTGGTCGGTGTGGGCGACCGCGATGCCTGGGCGGCCGGCCGCGTCGGTGACGCCGCGGACCACCTCGACGTCTGGGATCTTCGCCGCGGCGCGGTACAGGGCGGACCTGATCTGTGGGGGGACGAGGGACTCGCGCAGGATGTCGCCGATCGCGGTGAACACCGCGCTGTCCGGGTCGTAGCCCTGGCCGGTGTGCCGCTCGTAGAGCTTCGCCAGCAGTTCGTCCGGGTCGGCGGGCAGGTCGACGGCCTGCGCGTTGGGTGTCATGTCCGGCAGCTTCCGCGTCGAGGGGATGGCGCCGATGAGCGGCACGTCGTAGAACGGCTGGCGGACCTGGCCGTCGCCGCGGTGGAAGAGCGGGATCCAGATCTCCCGTTCGTGCACCGGCTGGAGGCGGGCCGGGCCGTTGCCCACCTCCGAGTACGCGACCCGGCTCTTGACGTAGAGGTACTCGCCGCCGCTGGGCGAGGGGCCCGGCTCGCCGGTCGCCGCCGCGGCCATCCGCTGCAGCAGCAGCGTCGCGGCGCCGTGGTCGCCCTGGGCGACGGTGACGACCAGCGGCGCGCTGACCGGGGCCAGCGAATAGGCGACCACGCCGCCGGCGAGGACGACGGCGAGCACGCCCGCCGGCACGAGCAGCAGCGCCCGCCGGGAGCGCCGGGCCGGCCGGTGGATCTCGTTCACCAGGTGGTGCCGCAGCGCCTGCCGGCGGGCCGCGGGCAGGACGGGCACGGGCGGGGCGGCGGGGGTGGTCTGGTCGTTCATCGGTGCTCTCCCTGCTCGACGGAGTCCGGCTGCTGTGTCAGGGCCCGCAGCCGGGTCCTGGCCCGTGACAGCCGGGAGCGCACGGTCCCGACGGGGACGCCGAGGGCCTCGGCCGCCGACGCGTAGTCCAGCTCCGACCACACGCAGAGCAGGAACACCTCCCGGTCCGCCCGGCTCAGCGCCCGCAGGGCCGCCACAGCGGCGGCCAGCTGGTCGGCGTCGTGCATCCGGGCGATCACCTCGTCGGCGAAGTCCGGGACGGTGTCGCGCAGCGGGAGCCGGCTCAGCGCGTCCCGGTGCCGGCGGGCCGCGCGCCGGCGGTTGCGCAGCACGTTGGTCGCGATGCCGAGCAGCCACGGGCGCAGGCTGCCGCCGTCGGGGTGCAGGGTTTCGCGGATCCGCCACGCCTCCAGGAACGTCAGCGACACCACGTCCTCGGCGTGCGCCGGGTCGCCGGTGCTCCACACGGCGTGCCGGTGCACCGCGTCGGCGTGCTCGTCGAAGAGCGCGCCGAAGGCGTCGGCGTCCCCGGCCCGGATCCGGACCCGCATTTCAGCTGTCACACCTGGTACCTGTCCGCGGCCGGCGCCGGGTTCCCTCCCCCACGGCACGAATTCTTCTCGCTTGTGGGATTGATCGACTGCTGACACACTGCACACCGCGCACGTTCGCGGGGGAGGCATTGACGTGGTGCGATCACGGATGGTAGCTGTCGCGGTGGTACTGCTGGCGGCGGTGACGGGTTGCTCGGCCGGCGTGCCGGCCGGGGTCGACAAGGACCTCGTCAACGGATGGGCCATGATCCCCGAGGCGAAGGTGCCCGAACCGAAGGTCGGCGACTGCTGGAGCACCTCGACCCCGACCGTCGACGACATCGTGACGGTGCCGATCGCCACGGTCGCGGCGCCGTGCAGCGGCTCGCACATGGGCGAGACCGTGCACGTCGGGCACTTCACCGGGGCCACGGCCGACGCCGAGGCGCCGCCGACGCTGGACAAGATCGCCGACACCTACGCCGCGTGCGAGGCCGAGGTCACGAAGTTCCTCGGCGGGTCCTGGAAGCTCGGCAGGGCGCGGCTGCTCGTGTACCCGCCGACCACCACCCAGTGGCGGGGCGGCGCGAGGTTCTTCCGGTGCGACGTGGCGGCGCTGAAGAGCCACGACGGCTACTTCGAGGAGGGGACCGCGTCGTTGCAGGGCAGCCTGCGGGCCGGCAGCGAGCGGCTGTACGGGTGCATGGCCCTCGTCGGCGGCATCGACAGCTGGAGCGACCTGGCGCCGGTGGCCTGCACCACACCCCACGACGCGGAGTTCATGGGGCTCATCGCGTCGAAGTCCGGCACGTACCCGGCCAGCCGGGACGCGTCGAAGGCGGCGTTCGACACGGCGTGCGTCGACCAGATCCGCAGCTACACCGGCGGCGCCATCAACCCGCTCGCGAGCGCCAAGGCGCGCTACTGGTACCCGCTGGTCGCCGTGAACGCGCAGGAGTGGGGCGCCGGCAACCACAGCGCGCACTGCTTCGTGCTGCTGCCGAAGAAGATCAGCCGCACGTTGAAGGGCAACGGCAGCAAAGCCATCTGAGCGCATTCAGCAGCGTCGACGTCCCTCCGGACGGTGACACCGGTCAGACCGTGCGCTCGTTTTGCGGCAGACTGGTCCCCGGCATCGCTGTGCTGGAAGGGGTTCGTCTTGGATGGGGGCGGATGACGGCCGGTCGGGTGACGCTGCTGGACGTCGCGCGGCGCGCCGGCGTCTCGCGCACGACCGCCTCGTTCGTGCTCACCGGCCGCCGCGACATGCGCATCTCCGCCGACGCCGAGCAGCGCGTGCTGCGCGCCGCCCGCGAGCTGGACTACCGGCCCAACCTGACCGCCCGCAGCCTGCGCACCCGCGTCACGCAGACCATCGGCCTCGTGTCGGACACGATCGCCACCGACGCGTTCGCCGGCGAGATCATCCGGGGCAGCACCGCCACCGCGCTGACCCGCCAGCACCTGCTCTTCATCGGCGAGACCGAGGGCGACCCCGCCACCGAGCAGCGGCTCATCCAGGACATGCTCGATCGTGGCGTCGACGGATTTCTCTACGCCGCGATGTACACCCGCGAGATCCGCATCCCGTCGGCCCTGCGCGGCCATCCCGTCGTCCTCGTCAACTGCGTCACCGGCGGCCGCCGTGCCGTCAGTGCCGTCAGTGTCGTCCCCGACGAGCTCGCCGCGGGCCGCTCGGCCGCGTCGGCGCTCCTGGCCGCCGGTCACACGGGCGGCATCCACATCGTCGGCGAGTCGGCCGTTCACGTGTACGCCGCCCGCAACCGCCGCACCGGCATCGACGAGACACTGGCCGCCGCCGGCCTGCGCGTGGCGGGGACGGTCGAGTGCTCGTGGTGGCCGGAGCCCGCGTACGACGCCGTCCGCGCCTTCCTCGCCGGCGGCCCGCGCGTGACGGCGCTGATCTGTCTCAACGACCGGCTCGCCATGGGCGCCTACCAGGCCGCCGCCTCCGCGGGGCTGCGCATCCCGGAGGACCTGTCGGTGGTCTCCTTCGACGACTCGGATCTGGCGTCGTGGCTGCGGCCGCAGCTGACGTCGGTCGCCCTCCCCCACTTCGAGCTCGGCCGCCGCGCCGTCGAGCTCCTGCTGGACCCGGACCGCGAGCCCGGCACCCACCTCGTCGACATGCCCCTGCGCTCCCGCGCCTCCATCGCCCCACCCCGGCCGCGGTAGTCCCACCGGCCGCGAACGGGCAGGGTGTGGAGGGAGCGCCCGCGGCGTGGTGCGCCGAGATCGCCGGCGGGCCATCGAGGAAGCGGCGGGTGGCGACCACCGGATGCGGCGCGCAGTCCCGGCCGGCGCGTCACGCGCGGCTGTGCGCCGCTTGCGGGTCGAGGTGTGGGTGAGCGTCTCCGCCGGTGGGGGGAATTACAGCAGCAAGGGAGAGGGCGGCGGCGCGGCCGGCGCGGTTCGCGCCGACGGTGCTGGCGGAGGGGCCGTAGCCGATGAGGTGGACGAGTGGCTCGCGGGTGGTGGCGGTGCCGGTCATGCGGATGCCGCCGCCCGGCTCTCGCAGGTGGAGCGGGGCCAGGTGGGTGAGGGCGGCACGGAAGCCGGTGGCCCAGATGATGACGTCGGCGGGCTCGAAGGTGGTGCCCCACATGGCGCCGGTGGAAACGAGGCGGTCGAACATCGGGTGCCGGTCCAGGGCGCCCTTCGCGAGGGCGGCGCGGACGAGGGTGGTATACCCGAGGCCGGTCACGCTCACGACGCTGGCGGGTGGCAGGCCGGCCGTGACCCTGGCGGTGACCGAGGCGATCACGGCGCGGCCGTGGTCCTCGGTGAACTCGCCGTCGTGGAAGACGGGCGGGCGGCGGGTCACCCAGCGGACCGAGGCGGCGACGCCCGGCAGCTCGGAGAGGACGTGGACCGCGGAGTTGCCGCCGCCGACGACGATGACCCGCAGGCCGGCGAACTCGGCCGGGCCGCGGTACGCCGCGTAGTGCAGCTGCCGCCCGGCGAAGGTGCCCGGATAGGTGGGGATGTAGGGGCGCGTCCAGGTGCCGGTCGCGTTGACGATGGCTCGCGCGTGGAACGGGGCGCCGGTCGTACCGACGACGAAACCCGACGAGGAGGACGGGCGCGACACCGAGAGGACCCGCACCGGACGCCGCACGTCGAGTCCGAAATGTCGCTCATAGTCGGCGAAGTACGCGGCGACGACGGAAGCCGCGGAGCCCGAGGACGGCGGGGTGAACGGCAGGCCCGGCAGGTCGAAGATCCGGTGCAGTGAGGACGCGTCGAGGGACGGTGCGCGGTGCTGCCAGGCGCCGCCCGGTGTGGCGTCGGCGTCGAGCACGACGTGGTCCAGGCCGAGCCGGCGCAGGTGGTACGCGGCCGAGAGGCCCGCCTGCCCGGCGCCGATCACCACCACATCCGCGTCCACGACGAGGAGAACCCCGCCGCGGACGCGGATGTTCCGCGAGGTGAGACAGCTAACGCGTCACTTGGCCTTGCCCTTGGTGAGCCCCCAGGCCGCAGTGTTCAGGGTGTCCTCGACGCCGACGAGGCCCTCGTTCGGGAAGAACTCGTCGTCGCCGAAGTCGTAGTCGAAGTCGTCCGCGGTGCCGCCGATGTTGTCCGGGCCGACCCCGAAGAGGCCGGGGAACGCGCCGCCGGCGTCCATCAGGTTGGGGGTGGAGTTCAGCGGGTCGGTGTGGAAGTTGCCGTAGAGGTGACCCGCCTCATGCGTGATGACGTTGCCCAGCGCCCGGCCGATGAACTTGATCTTGTTGCTGGCCGGGGTGATGTACGTGTTGAGCGAGGCCGCGCCGCTCGGGTCGCTGAGGACGTCGAGCAGGACGATCGCGCTGTCCTCGGTGGCGTAGTTGCCCGGGTCGATGAACTGCGCGATGCCGATGGTGTCGATGCCCGACTCGGCGATCGTGCCGCCGACGACGATGCGGTGCACGTTCGGCTGGCCGAACGGGTCCGGGTTGTCGCGGCTGTTGAGGATCTTCAGCCCGAAGCGCGGGTCGGTGCCGCGCTCCTTCATGTCGGTGATGATGTTCTCCTTCACCGCCGCGATGACCTCGTTGATCACCTTGTTCTCGTCGGCGGCGCTCAGCCCCCACTTGCCGAGGAACCCGGCGAGCGGCGACAGGGTGCGCACCCCGGGGCCGCCGAAGATGGCGGTGTTGATCCGGGCGCCGTCGAAGTCCAGGAAGAGCGTCTGGACGGTGCCGTTGTCCTGCGCCTCGGGGCCGGGGCGATAGGCCTCGAGGGTGATGTCGTACAGGCCGGCGTTGCCGCCCACCTCCACGGTGAACCGGCCGGAGGTCGCCGCGACCTGCGACACGACCGCGTTGCCGCCGCCGGGCAGCGGCGAGCTGGGCGCGTAGATGAAGCTGGCGTCCTGCTCGGAGCCGAAGACGATCCGGCCGGACGGGTCGCGGACGGTCAGCCGGGTGCCGACGCCGGTCACCGAACCGCCGAGGACGTCGCCGGCGAGCAGGTCGACGGCGTAGAAGTCGCGGTCGGGGAAGGCGAGCGTGGCCGTGAGCAGGTACGGGCCCTCGCTGCCCGACCCGAGCCCGCTGCCGGAGTCGAACGGGTCGGCGGGGAACACCGTGCCGGTGCCGAATCCGGAGATGAGCAGGTAGTAGGTGCCGGAGGTGGTGAACGTGAAGTCCAGCAGGCTGTCCAGCCCCGGTCCGCCGTCGTCGTCGGTGCCGACGAGCTCGCCGGTCGCGTCGTACAGGCCGATGACCGTGTCCAGCGGCCCGCTCGGCGTGTCCGTGCCGGCGAGCAGCTGCTGCCCGGCGAGCGCGGTCACCTTGATGAAGTCGAAGTCGCCGGTGTCGTCGCCGGCGCTGCCGTGCGGGCCGTCGCCGATGTCGCCGCTGGTCGAGATGCCCCGGCGGCCGGCGCCGAGCAGCAGGTCCGACGCGATCGGGATGGCCCCGTTGTCCTCGGCCGGCGCGGAGACCGTGGTCGGGCTGACCGTCTCCGGCGACAGCTGCCCGAGCACGCGGGCCCGGTTGTTCAGCTTCTTGGCGGTGCCGAAGCCCTTGACCAGCTCCGCTGTGGCGTGGCTGTCGTTGGACCCGAACGTCCCGCGCGGCTCGGCCTCGTCGTGCAGCAACGGCGACGTCGCCGCCGCCGTCAGCGAGTTCTTCTTCAGGTTGGCCCGTGCGGCCGCCTGCTGCTTGGCCACCTCGGACCAGTAGTACTTGTCGACCTTGCTGGGATCCTACAGCAGGGCGGTGTAGGGGTTGACGGCGCCGGCCGGGGCCTTCAGCGTGGCCTGCTGCTTCGGCACGACCTGGACCCCCGCGGCGAGCTGGCGCTTGATGCCGTCGCTGAGCTCCTTGGACGGTGCCGCCGCGGCGGGACTCTGCGGCAGCGCCACCAGCGCCGCGCCCACCAACCCGGCGACAGCGAGACTCGCTAGCCTTTTCCTCACTTGGCCTCCCCATTGAGTCAGGCGTTTCGTGCACGCTATGGCCTGCAAGGTCGTTTACACCACCCCCAATGCTTGTCAATACAGGATTTAACAGATCCAATGATCAACGCCTATGTTGACGGCGTGTTGATCACGACCCCCGCCGCTCGCCTAGAGTGTTGGGGTGCCTCACGCCCCCAGCCCCACCCAGCGCCTCCTGACCGCCGGCGACGTGACCGCGTTGCTGCGGCAGCGGGCCGGCCTGAATGTCGTCCACTGTGGAACGTTGAGCGGCGGGACGTTCGCCGCGGTGTGGCGGGCCACGCTGGACGACGGGCGGGACGTGGTGGCGAAGGTCGGGCCGACGCCGGAGGTGCCGCTGCTGCGGTACGAGCGCGGCGTCATCGCGGCCGAGGCGCAGTACTACCGGACGGTGGCGGCGAACACCGCGCACGTACCGGTGCCGCCGGTGCTGCACGCGGACGACGACGTGGTGGTCGTCGGGCTGCTGCCGGGCCGGCCGCTGACCGAGCTGCCGGACGAGACCGCCGGCGAGGCCGTGCGCGAGCAGCTCGGGGTGGCGCTGCGGCACCTGCACGGGGTGACCGGCCCGCACTTCGGTTACGAGGGCGACGGCCGGGCGTCCGGGGCCACGTGGGCGGCGGCGTTCACCGCGATGACCGCCGACCTGCTCGCCGACGCCGCCGACTGGGAGGTGGCGCTGCCGGTGCCGGCCGACGAGGTGCTCGCCACGATCGAGCGGCACGCCGGCGTCCTCGCCGAGGTCGAGCGGCCCGCGCTGGTGCACTTCGACCTGTGGGACGGCAACGTGCTGTGCGAGGCCGGCGGCTCCGCCTCCCGGCTCACCGGTCTCGTCGACGGGGAGCGGTACTTCTGGGGCGACCCGCTGTACGACTTCGTGTCCACCGCGATCGGCCGGAGGATGGAGGAGCTGCCCGAACACCCGGTTCTGCGCGGGTACTACGGCGCCACGCCGCACACGTTCACGCCGTCGCAGCGACTGCGGCTGATGCTGTACCGGATGCAGTTCTCCGTGCTGCTGCTCGCCGAGATGCCCAGCCGCGGCATCACCGGCGAGGAGGCGCGCGGGCGGCGCGAGTGGGTGACGCCGCAGCTGCTCGCCGACCACCGGGACCTAGGTCCGGTCGGCCACAGTGTGGTATAGAGGACGCTACATACGGTAAGGATGTCGATGGGTAGACGGCAGGTCCTGATCGCCGCGGCGTATGGCGCGCTGATGGCGGTGCTCGCCTGCACGCTGTTCATCGCGCCCGAGCTCGACTCCGTCGCCTGGGCGGGGATCGGCCTGTGCGGCGCCGGGGCCGTGCTGCTCGGGGTACGGCGGAACCGGCCGCGGCGCCCCGGGCCGTGGTGGGCGCTCGCCGCCGCGCTCGCGGCGATGACGGCCGGCGACTCCCTCTTCGGGCTCGTCGTGGACACCGCCGCCGACCCGCCGCCCCTCGTCGACCTGTGCTACCTGGCGATGTTCCCGTTCGTGGCGGCCGCGCTGATCGGGCTGACCCGCGCCTCGTCGACGCTCGCCGGCCGGGCCGGCCTGCTCGACCTGCTCGCCCTCGCCAGCGCCGCGTTGCTGGCCGGCTGGGTGTTCATCGTCGGCCCCAGGCTCTCCGCCGACGGGATGACCGGGACCGAGTGGTCGATCCAGGCGGCGTACACGCTCGGCGACGTCGTCGTGCTGGTCGTGACGGTCCGGCTGACCCGCGCGGCGCCGCGCAACCCCTCCGCGATCCTGCTCACCGCCGGCGCCGCCGGGATGCTCATCGGTGACGTGGCGTACGGCCTCGCCCAGTCCCGCGACGGGCTGGCACCCGGCGGGCCCGCCGACGCCGCATACCTTGTGCTCTACGCGTGCTGGGGCGCGGCGGCGCTGCTGCCGTCGATGGCCCGGCTCACCGCTCCCCCGACCGCCCCCACGACGGCGGACACCCCTGACCGCGGGCTCGGCATGCCGTGGCTGCTCGGCGCCGTCGCGTTCGCGCCGCTGGTCCTGCTGGCGCAGGCGCTGACCGGCACCGTGCAGGACGGCCCGATGATCGCGGCGGTCGCCGGCATCACCCTCGCGCTCCTCGTCACCAGGCTCAACGACGCCGTCCGGCACCACGCGGAAGGGCTGCGCCGCGAGCGGACCCTGCGGCACGCGGGCACGGTCCTGGTCAGCGTCACCGACGCTGGCGCGGTCGCCGTCGCCGTGCGGACCGCGGTCCGGGAGCTGCTGCCGGCCGACACGCCGCACATCATCGTCGTCGACTCGAGCCTCACCGACCTGCTGCCGCTCAACGAGCTGTCCGCGCCGCGGATCGTGCCCGTCGGCGCGACGCCGCCGCTGTGGCAGGAGCGGCTCGGCGAGTTCGGTGACGTGCTGATCTGCCCGCTCGACGCGGCCGTGCTGTACATCGCCGCCGAGCGCAGGGACCTGCGGACCGTGCAGGACGCGGTGACCGTGCTCGCCGGCCAGGCGGCGCTCGCGCTCGCCCGGATCGCGCTCACCGAGGCCGCGAGCCGCCGCGACAGCGACGACTACCTGCGGGCCGTCGCCGAGTACACCAACGACGTCGTGATCGTCCTCGACGACGACGAGCGGATCCGCTACACGAGCCCGTCGGTGACGGAACTGCTGGGGATCCGGCCGACGCCGTTCGCGACGCTGCGGGAGATCGTGGCGCCCGACGACCGCCAGCAGGTCGACGCGACGCTGGGGGTGGCCCTCGTCGGCGGGCGGGACGGCACCCGCGACACGTGGAGCCTGCGCCGCCCCGACGGGACCCGGGTGCTGGTCGAGGTCCGCTTCCGCGACCTGCGCGACGACCGGCTCGTCCGCGGCCTGGTCATCACGATGCGCGACGTGACGGAGCAGCGGCGGCACGAGCTGGAGGTGCTGCGCCGTCACTGGGAGGCCACCCCGGGCGCGGCGAACCGGGACAATTCATCCCGCAAGTACCAGTAGTCGGCTCCAGTTCGTGTGACCTGTGACGGATCACAGGTTCGCCCGGCCGCGCTTTGGTCGGGTGATGGCACTGCGTGCCATGCTGAAGTGTGGCTACCACTGAAGCGGTCCCAGTCGCGCGGCGCCGGTCGCTGCTGCGCCCCGTGCTCTTCGCGTTGACGCTCACCACCGTGCTGGCGCTGCTCTTCGGCGTGCCGTGGTGGTCGCTGGTGCTGTCCGGCAACGCGTGGCCCCTCGGCGTCCGCGTCACCGGCACCGTCCTGTTCGCCGGCGCCGCCGTCGCGTTCCCGGTGCTGATGATGCTCGGCCACGGCCGCCGCCACGTGGACTGGGCGTCGCGCGTCGCCGACACCACCCTCGGCGTGATGTGGCAGCTCTTCGTGTGGGCCGTCGCCGGCGACCTGCTGCGCCTGGGCCTGCTCGCCGGTGGCGTCGGCGACCCGCTGCGCTCCCGGATCGTGGCCGGCTTCACCGGTGTCGTCGCCGTCGGCCTGCTGCTGTGGGGTTACGTCGAGGCGATGAAGGTGCCGCGGGTCCGCCGGGTCGACGTCGCGATCCCCCGCCTCGGCGCCGGACTGGACGGGCTGAAGGTCGTCCTGCTCACCGACACGCACTACGGCCCGATCGACCGGGCCCGCTGGTCCCGCGGCGTCACCGAGGTCGTCAACTCCCTGGACGCCGACATCGTGGCCCACACCGGCGACATCGCCGACGGCACCGTCGCGCAGCGCACCGAGCAGGCCGCCCCGCTCGGCGACGTCAAGGCCCGTTACGCCCGCGTGTACGTCACCGGCAACCACGAGTACTACGGCGAGGCCGAGGGCTGGCTGCAGCGGATGGGCGAGCTCGGCTGGGAGGCCCTGCACAACCGGCACCTGGTCGTCGAGCGCGGCGGCGACCGCCTCGTCGTGGCCGGCGTCGACGACCGTACCGCCGCCGGCACCGGCCTGGCGGGCCACCGCGCCGACCACGCGACCGCCCTCGCCGGCACCGACCCCGACCTGCCGGTCCTGCTGCTGGCCCACCAGCCGAAGCAGGTCGACGACGCCATCGCGCACGGCATCGACCTGCAACTGTCCGGCCACACCCACGGCGGCCAGATGTGGCCGTTCCACTACCTGGTGCGCCTCGACCAGCCGGTCGTGCAGGGCCTGACCCGCCACGGCGCGCGCACCCAGCTCTACACCAGCCGCGGCACCGGCTTCTGGGGCCCGCCGTTCCGCATCTTCGCCCCGAGCGAGATCACCGAGCTGACCCTGCGCCGCGCCTGACCGCACCCACCGCCGCCCGCGCTCGTGCAGCGCGGGCGGCCCGACGCCGAACCGCTCGCGGTAGGCGGCGGTCGAGGCGGCGGTCCAGGACGCCCGGCAGCCCTAACCTTGGTGATGGGTGCCGGGAAAGACGAGGCCGAACTCGTAGGCGAGGACCGCCGCCTGGGTGCGGTCGCGGGCGCCGAGCTTGTCCAGGACGTTGCCCACGTGCGTTTTGACGGTCTCCCTGGTGACGTGCAGAGCGGCCGCGATCTCCGCGTTGTTCTGCCCGAGCGCGATGTGGCGCAGGACGTCCAGTTCGCGGGGGGTCAGCCCGGTCACCGGGCTGGATCGGGCCGTGCCGGCGCGAGGGGCGGCGATGCGGCGCAGCGCGTCGGGAAAGAGCACCGCATCACGTGTGTGCACGAACCGGATGGCGTCCACCAGTTCCCGGGCCGGCGCGCGTTTGAGCACGTAGCCGGCGGCACCGGCGCGCAGCGCACCCCAGACGAGCTGGTCGTTCTCGAAGGTGGTGACCACGATCACCCGCGTCGCCGGGGCGCGGCGGGCGAGTTCCAGGGTGGCGGCGAGGCCGTCCATGCGCGGCATGCGGACATCCATCAGCACCACGTCCGCGCCGACGCCGGCCTCGACGGCTTCGCAGCCGTCGGCCGCCTCGGCCACCACGTCGATGTCGTCGTGGTGGGAGAGGATGGTGGTCCATCCCGCACGGATGAGCCGCTCGTCGTCGGCCAGCACCACGCGGATCACAGCGGCAGCCTCGCCTGGACGCGCCACGTTCCGTCCACCTCCTGCCAGGTGCATGTACCGCCGGCCAGGCGGGCGCGCATGCGCATCCCGGTCAGACCGCGGCCTGGCCCACCGGGCGTCCCCACGGTCGCGTTGTCCACGGTCAGCACCAGGTCGGTGCCGACGGCGAGGTCGAGTGTCACCGGGCTGCGCCCGTGCCGCAGGGCGTTGGTGAGGGCTTCCCGGGCGATCGCGAAGGCCGCCCGCGACGGTGCGGCCGGGACCTTGTGCACGTCGCCGACGCTGGTGTGCACGTCGAGGCCGCTGGTGAGCATGCCGAGGGCTTCCAGCGTCGGGGTCTGGGCGGAGACGCCGTCGTCGAGCACGCCGAGCAGCACGTCGAGGTCTTGCTGGGCGTGCCGGGCGGTTGCCGTCACGTGCTCGAGTGACTGGACGGCAGCGGCGGGATCCGGCCGCTGCAGCGCGGACTGGGCGGCCATCGCCTGCACCAGGACGACACTGAGCGCATGGCCGACGGCGTCGTGCAGTTCCATGGCGAGGGCCTGGCGGCGGCCGAGTTGGTCGACCACGCGTGACGGCTCGGTGCGCAGCAGCCGGCGCGCCGCCCAGCGCTGGCCGAATCCCGCGACGACCATCGCGGCCAGGATGGCGACGGCGGCCAGGAGCACCTCGGCCGAGTCGCCCGGCGCGCCGCGCCGCAGTCCGGCGGCGCGAACGAGTTCGGGCGACAGCGCCACCAGACCTGCGCTGAGCGTGGCGCCCCCGTACAGATGCAGGCTGGTCAGCGCCATCAGGTAGACGGGGTCGGCCCGTCTGGGCACGTCGACGTCGAGCAGCTCGGACAGTGCGGTCACCTCGAGACGCCGGAACAACGGCGTCACGGCCAGCAGCACCGCGGCGAGCAGGCACGCCGCCCACCACGCCAGCACCCGCTGCGGTGTCAGCTCCACCAGGATCGGCAGGCCGAGCGCCACCGCCGCCGGCGTCAGCAGCGCGGCACCCAGCAGCTGGTAGACCCCAGCCCGCACGGCTCGGACCGCATGGCGCTTCACGACGACCGACGGTAGCCCACCCTCCGGACGGCGCACTCCCTCGCCAGGGGGAGGTGGCCCAGCCAGGCCGTTCCTACCGTCATCGCATGGCCGAGATCGATCGATCAGGCGGCGTCGCCGTCCCGCCGCCGATGCCCACCGGGCGGCTGCGTGCCGCGTGGCGGGCCGCGCACGCCCCTGTCGCCGGAGCTCCCCGCTGGGCGAGCATCGCCGCGTACGCGGTGCCGCTCGTCGTCCTGCCCTCCAGCCTCTGGCGCCTTCCGGCCACGCTCCTGCACGGCGGCGGCCCCGGCGTGAAGGTGTACGTCGTCTGCCTGTCGATCGCGGCCGAGCTGGTGGCGTTCACCGCCGTCGGACTCGTCGCCTCCTGGGGGGAACGATTCCCGCGCTGGATTCCCTGGCTCCGTGGCCGGACCGTGCCGGCACTGCTCGCCGTCATTCCCGCGACGGCCGCCGCCGCGTTCCTGACGGTACTGTGGACCGCCGCCTTCGTCGCCATCTTCCGTGGAGTCACACTGGGAGGCGCCCCGACTCCCCCGGACTTCCCCACCCGGCAGGGAGTCTGGTCGACCACGACCTTCTACATCTGCTACCTGCCCCTGCTGCTGTGGGGGCCGCTCCTCGCCGTCGTCACGTACGCCTACCACCGACGCCGCCGGGCCCGGCATCGCCCCCACGTCAGGCACCGCACGAGAGGTACAACTCGTGGGCGAGCCGCAGGCTGTCAAGGTCGGACGCCTCGAACCACGCCACAGCGTCGTGTTCGTCCGGCGCGATCAGCGCTGCGGACGCAGTGCTCGACGCGCTGGTGGAGCTGACCGAGGGGCACGGCTACGACGGCGACCTCACGGCGCTGGTACGCGAGCAGCTCGAGGCCGACAGTTCCGTGTGGTCCTGGAACGCCACGGCGGTGCTCGCCACGCTGCTGGAGCGTCAAGGGCGGGTGGACGAGGCGCTCGCGGCGGTCGACGACCTCGCGGCGCACTGCGGCGGCATGTGGATCGAGCTGCTGTTCGAGCGCGTCGAGGTGCTCGCCCGCTCGGGGCGGGTCGAGCAGGCGATCGCCGAGCTGCGCGCTCACCACGAGGGTGGCACCTGGTACGGGAGCTCGAAGCTGGCCGACCTTCTGGTGCTCGCGGGTCGCCCCGGCGAGGCGATCCGGACGTTGGAGTCCATCGACGGCTCCGCGTGGACCGCCGCCAGGCTGGCCGTGCTCCTGGTCGACCAGGGCCGTGTCGAGGAGGCGCTGGCGCTGTTCGCCCCCGATGAGGCGCCCGCGGACGACGAGGACCGCGCGTTCTGGCGGCAGTTCCACCGCAAGGGCCGTGTCGCCGGCGGCGAGCCGACGCGGACGATCGACCGGCGAACCTGACTCCGGCGACCGTTGAGGGCGTGCGGCATCTCGTCCGGACGATCGGAGAGCCCGGGGAGGACCCGACGCTCCGCATCGCGGCCATGTGGTTCCTGCGCGGTGATCACCCCGGTGTGGGGGTCAGGGGACGACGGTGACGGGCCACTTGCCGGACTTGACGAGGCGGACGGCGAGGGAGCCGACGAAGCGGTGGCCGAGGCGGGAGGAGGCGCCGACGACCACGGCGTCGGCGCGCAGCTCGGTCGCGACGCGGACGAGTTCGGAGTACGGGTCGCCGCGGGCGGCCACGAACTCGGCGCGGATGCCGGCGTGGACGGAGCCGGCCTCGACCTGGCGGCGCATGTCCTCGGTGGCGTCGGTGATGGCCTGCTCGACGGCGGCGGCCGCGCCGGCGACGAAGAGACTCGCGGTGGGCGCGCCGGCGACGTAGACCACGACGAGCCGGGCGCCCTGCCTGCGGGCGAGACCTGCCGCGTAGGCACCGGCGCGCAGGGACGGGTCCGAGCCGTCGACGCCGACGACGATGACCTTCGGGCCGTCGGTGCCGAGTTCGAAGACCACGGCACCAGCATGCCGCAGCACCCGGCGGATGCGCATCCGGGGGCCGCGGCACGGCAGGTGTCAAAAGGAGCGGCGAAGCGACAGTTGTCAGGCGGACTCCGGGAGTGGGGCGGGGCGGTAGATGAAGCGGTTGGTGACGGCGAAGCGCAGGGCGAAGGCCAGGACGAGGGTCACCAGGTTGGCGGCGAGCTCGTCGACGCCCGCCCATGAGACGAGCAGCGCGAGCAGCGGCAGCCGGACGGCCAGGTCGAGGTTGTTGAGGGCCACGAACCGCGCGAGGCGCCCCGCCCAGTGCCGGCCGCGGCGGTCGCGGAACACCACGAGGTCGACGAGGACGAAGTTCCAGCAGATGGCGACCTCGGTCGCGGCCACCGCGGCCGGCAGGTAGTGCAGGTGCCAGTGGTCGACGAGCAGCCACATGACGGCCAGGTTGGGCAGGACCCCGGAGGCCCCCACGGCGCCGAACCCGGCCATGCGCAGGAGGGACTTCACGGGTGCACCTTCCGGACGATGATGTCGCCGAAGCGGACGACCTCGGTCGAGGACTCCATGCCCCGGCGCAGGGTCGGCAGGCCGGCGAGGGTACTGGCGGCCTGGTCGGCCATGACGATGTAGTCGATGCTGGCCACGCCGGCCGGTAGGACCTCGGTCATCACCTCCGGGTCGGTGTCGACCTTCCAGAGCCAGACCGGCTTCGTGAACCCGGCGAGCTTCAGGTCCATCCAGATGTAGTCGTCGGTGACGACGACCGCGGACCGGTCGACGTGGTCGACGACCCAGCGGGTCGCGGCGCGGGAGTTCGCGCTGCCGTCGAAGGATGCCTGCTCGCGCAGGGTCGCCGCCCAGCCGGGAAGGACGAGGAGCGCCGCCAGTACAGCGGCGGCGACGACGAACGGAGCACGCAGCCGCGCCGAGAGCTGGGCCCCGGCGCCGGCGATGAGCAGGGCCGCGAAGGGCAGCAGGGCGATGACGTAGGCGAAGGGCAGGTAGCCGCCGCGGCACATCATGACGACCTGGATGAGCAGGGCGAGCCCGATCGGCCGGAGGTGGCGCACGGCCAGGCCGAGCGGGATGAGCGCGACGCCGGGCAGCAGGAGCCACGGGTCGAGGTCGATCCAGGACCTGGCGAGGCTGAACGTGCCGGAGGACGGGTCGAGGAGGCTGCCGCTGCCGGAGCGGGCGAACAGCTGCCACCACAGCGCCCAGCCGAGGCTGACGTGGCCCTCGCCGGGCAGGAGCTCGTTCTTCAGCAGCGCGAACACCGGGTAGGAGGCGACCAGGACACCGAACGACACGAGGAACACGCCGAGGTTCCACACCCGGGTCCGCCGGGAGGTGTGCTGGACGAGCAGCCAGACCAGGGCCGGCAGGAGGATGACGATGGTCTCCTTGCACAGGGCGGCCGAGGCGAACCAGATCGCGCTCCACAGGGCGGCGCCGACGCTGCGGCGCGGTGACGCGGCGGCCGCGAGCGCGGCGAGGACGAACATGGTGGCGAGGTTGTCCAGGAACACCATGCGGTGGAAGTAGACCGCGAGGGGGCTGACCGCGAACAGGAACACGGCGGCACCGGCCCAGCCGCGGCTGAAGCGGAGCCGCCTGGCGAGCAGGAACAGCAGGGCGCAGCTGACCAGCGCCGAGATGAGCATGACCTCGCGGCCGACCATGACGGCGCTGGGGGCGCGGTCGAAGCCGTCGGTGAGGCCCGCGTAGCCGGCGATGATCGCCCAGCCGAGGAACGGATGGTCGTACCAGTAGGTGTAGTGCGACAGGGCGCCGTGGTCGAGCAGCGCCCAGGCCTGGTTGACGTAGGTGCCCTCGTCGTCGTTGACGCGGCCGGGCCAGCCGTGCAGGTTCCAGCCGTTGACGAGCCCGGCGAGGACGAGCAGCGGGGCGAGCACGAGCAACGACGCCCGGTGCGTGCGCCAGCGCGACGGGCGCGGTTCGGCGGAAGCGGAGGCGGCACCACGGACGGGGCTCCGCTCGATCTCGAGAACGGCGGTCACGCGACGGCACCTTCCACAGACGACAGGGACAGCGGCCGGTGGTGGCCGCCGTGGGCGGTCTTGTGCCAGGTGGTGTTGCCGTCGACGTGCTGCCACACGGCCCAGAACGCCGCGCCCATCAGCACCCACTGGTAGACGGGCGCGCCGACGAGCAGGAAGAGGTAGTGCCGCCACAGCACCTTCTGCCGGTACGCGTGGGCGAACTCGCGCAGCCCGACGAGCTGCGTCGCGAGGGTGATGATGATGGGCACGAAGGGCGCGTACATCAGCATCGCCACGCCGACGGGCACCTTCAGCCACAGGATCGTGGCGATCGACAGCGGCAGCAGCAGCGCGGAGAAGGCCTGCAGGAACGGTGTCGCGAGGATGTACCCGGCGAGGACCCGCTGCCGCAGGGTGGGCAGCGTCGCCCAGCGGCCCTCGAGCAGGATGCTGAGGAAGCCCTGGTTCCACCGGACGCGCTGCCAGAAGAGGGACCCGGCCCGGCGGTCGCCGATGGTCTGCGGGACCTCCTCGCGGGTGGCGAGCTCCGGCTCGTAGGCCGCGACCACGCGGGCGCCGTACCGGGTGCAGAGCAGGACGCCGAGCGCGCAGTCCTCGGTGAGGTTGTCGGGCCAGCCGCCGGCCTGCTCGAGCAGCCGCCGCCGGATGAACACGGTGTTGCCGCCGAGCGGCACGAACCCGGTCCGCACCTGGTAGAACATGCGGCTGGTGAACCAGAAGAAGTACTCCATCACGTTGTGGACCTTGAACCAGTCGCGGGCGCGGGTGCCGAGCGTCATGAGTTGTACGCCGCCCTGCACGACGTCGGCGTCGGTGCGGCCGAGCAGGGTGTTGACCCGGGTGAGCAGCTGCGGCGCGACGTCGTCCTCGGCGTCGACGACCCCGATGACGGTGCCGGTGGCGACGGCGAGCGCGGCGTTGAGCTGGCGTGGCTTGTTGGATCTGGGGTACGCGCGGACGACGGTGCGGACCCGGCCGTGCGGGTCGTCGAGCGCCTGGACGCGCCGGACCTCGGCGAGGGTCGCGTCGTCGCCCTCGCACAGCGACACGAGGATCTCGTAGTCGTCGTGGTCCTGCTGGAGCAGGTGCCGCAGGGTGCCGGCGATGACGAACTCCTCGTTGAGCGCCGGCACGATGATGGTGAAGCGCTCCTTCGCCTCGTCGGGCACAGCGGCCGGCCAGCGCATCTGCTCGACGGCTTCGGGGGTGCGCCAGCCGTACAGGCGCCACCGGACCTCGAGCGCGCCGACGACGGTGTTGTACAGCGCGACGGCGGTCACGAGCAGGGCGAGGACGGCGGCGCCGGACAGCGGTGACACGGCGAGGGCGGCGGTGCCGGCGGCGGCGGTGCCGAGCAGCGCGCCCCACCGGACGGCGGGCGCGGCGAACCAGGTGACGAGCCGGAGCCACGGCAGCTGCCGCAGGTAGAGCAGTCCCTGGCGCAGGTCGCCCTTGCTGGTGCCGGCGACGCGTTCGGCGAACCGCAGCGGCAGCTCGGTGCGGCGGAGGCGGGGGAACCGCGCGAGGATCTCCAGGAGAATCTTGAACCCGCGCGACCGGAGCTTCTCGGTGTCCATCTTGTCCAGGCGTACCGCGAAGAATCCGGTCATCGGGTCCGTGACGCCGCGCAGCGCGAACGGGAACGCGACCCGCGCCAGGATCGTCGAGCCGGTCGACACCAGGCGGCGCAGCGGGCCGTCGAGACCGCCGCTGCTGCCGCCCTCCCGGTAGCGGCTCGCCATCACCAGGTCGTGGTCGTCGAGGGCGGCGAGGATCGCCGGCACCAGCTCCGGCGGGTGCTGCAGGTCGGCGTCCATCACGAGGGCCTTCGGCGCGCGGGCCCGCCGGAACCCGTCGACGACGGCGCCCGCGAGGCCGCCGGTCCGCTGCCCGCCGGTGCGGTGGAAGACCCGGACGCGGAGGTCGTCGCGCTCCAGCCGGGCCGCGGCGGCCGCGATGGCGTCGACGGTGCGCTCGTCGTCGCTGTCGTCGACGAACAGCAGCTCGAACGAGGCGTCGTGCAGCACCGCCGACAACCGGGCGATCAGCGGGCCGACGTTCTCCTCCTCATGCCTGCAAGGGATGACGATCGTGGCCTTCGGGGTCACGGGATCTCCTTCGATACGACCGATGAGCTTCACAACCGGATGACCGAACAGCGCGCCAGTGCGCCGCCGCCGCTGTCGAAGTACTCGACGGTGACCGTGTGGTCGCCTTCGGACAGCGGGGTTTCGAACGTGTACGTGGTCGGCGGGTGGTCGGACCATCCGTCGATCACCACGGCTCCGTCGATCGAGACGCGGATGCCGTCGTCACTGGTGGCGGTGATGCGGTACGTGCCGCCGGGCAGGTGGTCGGTCCTGGTCCAGCGGGCGGAGAACCCGTCGGCCGGCAGCCCCTCGGCCGGGGCACCGAGGCCCCAGTCGTGGTCGACGGCCAGGTCCTGCCGGGTCAGGACGGGTTCCCCGGTGGCGGTCGGGTTGGCGTAGAAGGACACCGTCCACGGGGTGGGTGGCGGCGGGTCGGCGGTCTTGGCGTAGCTGAGCCGGGCGATGGCGCCGGCGGCCCGGTCGTAGTACTCGACGACGATCACGTGGGCGCCCTCGGCGAGGTTGCGCTGCACCACGAACGTGGTCGGCGGCTGGTCGCGCCACTCGTCGAGGACGAGCACGCCGTCGATGTAGAGCCGGACGCCGTCGTCGGCGAGGAGCCGGAACGTGTAGACGCCGGCGGCGAGGTTGTCGGTGCGGGTCCAGCGGGCCGAGAACCCGTCGGCGGGCACGCCGGGGCCGGGCGCGCCGAGACCCCAGTCGAAGTCGACGGCGGCGTCCTGCCGTTGCACCGCCGGCGCCCCGGTCAGGTCGGTGCCGCGGTGGTAGGCACCGTCCCAGCCGGGTGGTGAGGTGACGTCGCCGACGCGGCGGTAGCCGAACCGCAGCTGGGCGCCGGCGGCGTTCTCGTAGTACTCGACGCGGATCGTGTGCGGGCCGCCCAGCAGCAGCTTGTCGGCGGTGAACTCCTCGTTCTGCTCCCGCCAGCGGTCCAGGACGACCGCGCCGTCGACGATGACCCGGATGCCGTCGTCGCTGGCGCCGGCGAACCGGTACAGGCCGGACGGGAGCACGTCGGTGCGGGTGTACACGGCGACGAAGTGGTCGGTGTCGATGCCGCCGCCGGGGCCGCCGTCGCCGTACGGGTGGTCGATCGCGGTCTCGTCCCGCACGAGGTCCGGCGCCCGCGACGGGATCGACGGCTGCGAGCCGGCGCCGGGCGTGTTCCAGTACCTCGCCTCGTAGGCGGGCGCCGGGGGCAGGTCGCCGGCGCGGCTCCAGCCGAGCCGGGCGAGGGCACCGGCGGCGTTCTCGTAGTACTCCATGACGATCGTGTGCGCGCCGCCGCCGAGCGCCAGCCGGGTCCGGTACTCGGTGACGCCCTGGTCGCCCCAGTGGTCGACGACCAGCTGGGCGTCGACCCACAGCCGCACCCCGTCGTCGGACGTGGTGACGAAGTCGTAGTAGCCGGCGGTCAGCGTCAGCGGGCGGGTGTACCGCGCGACGAAGTGATCCGCGTCGATCACGGGGTCGGGCGATCCGAGACCCCAGTCGTGGTCGACGGCCGGCTCGTCGCGGCGCAGCTGCGGCGCGGTCGCCGGGACGGCCGGCGCGGATCCGGCTCCGGGGGTGTTCCAGTACTCGGCGGTGAACGTGTCGCGGGGCTGGTCCGGCGTGGTCTCCCAGGTCAGCTTCGCGCTCGCGTCGACCACGTTGTCGTAGAACTCCAGCCGGATCCTGTGCTGCCCGGCGGCGAGGTCGGCGACGTACTCGTAGGCGGTCGGGCCCTGGTCGTGCCACTGGTCGATGACGACCTGGTCGTCGATGAACAGCCGGGCGCCGTCGTCGGAGGCGACCGTGAAGCGGTACCGGCCGGTGGCGAAGAACTCGGTCTTCGACCAGCGGGCGGAGAAATGGTCGGCGTTCACGCCGGGGCCGGGCGGGTCGACGGACCAGATGAAGTCGACCACCGGGTCCTGCCGGGTCAGCGCGGGCGGGCCGTCGAGCTGCTGGTTGTTGAAGTACTCGCCGAGGAACGGCGCCGACGGCGCGTAGGTCGCGGTCCACGTGGTGGCGGCGGCGGGGGTGGTGACGAAGTGCCGGATCGCGCCGCCGTCGGACCAGCCGGTGAAGTGGTACACGGTGCCGTCGGCGTCGCGCGTCGTCGGCGGCGCGGCGATCTCCCGCCGGAAGCCGGTCACGCCCTGGACCGTGGACGGGGTCGGGACCGGCACCCCGTCGAGGGTCACGCCGAGGCCCGGCGGGCTGGTCGCGAACGTCATCGGCGCCGTGCGCGGGTAGATGAAGACGGACTTCGCGCTGGTGAGCCCGTTGCGGTCGGTGACGGTCACCTTGATCTCGAACCAGGTGTCGGCCGACGCCTCGCCGGTGACGGGGATCGTGAACGTGCCGACCCGGCCGGTCAGCGGCCCGACGAACGGGTGGACGTGCGTGTTGTGGTGCAGGAACACCTCGGTCTTGAGGTCGCCGTCGCTGACGTCGTAGCCGGCGGCGTCGGTGCCGAACGCGTTGTAGGTGATCGTGTCGCCGGCGTCGTAGCGGGCGCCGTCGGCGGGCGCGGCGACCCGGACCGTCGGCGGGGAGCCGACCTGCACGACGATCGGCCGGGACGTGACGGTGTTGCGGCCGTCGGACACGGTCAGCGTCACCGGGTAGACGCCGACGGCGGCGTAGGTCTTCACCGGATCCGGTGCGGTGCTGCCGCTGCCGTCGCCGAGGTCCCAGTGGTACGTGAGGTCGTCGCCGTCGGGGTCGCTCGTGCCGGCGCTGGTGAAGTGGACGGTGAGCGGCTGCGGCCCGCCCGTCCGGTCGGCCTGGGCCCGCACGACCGGCGCGCCGCCCGCGAGGCTGTAGGAGACCTGGTACAGCTGGCCGGGGAAGTACGTGAGGTAGTACAGCGAGCCGTCGGGGGCGACCTTCAGGTCCACGACGCTGCCGGCGTCGGGGTCGAAGTCGCGGACCTGGGTGATCTGCCCGGCGTCGTCGAGCAGCGCCTGCTTGATGAAGCCGCGCGAGTAGTCGCCGAAGAACATGCTGCCCTGGTACTCGGCGGGGAACTGGCCACCGCGGTAGACCGGGCCGGCGGTCACCGCGCCGCTGCCGCCGTCGTGGTTGTAGGCGTGCAGCGGCTCGGTGTAGCCGGCGCAGCCGGCGGTGCAGCGGCCCTCGTGGACCGGCCAGCCGTAGTTGCCGCCCTTGACGATGAGGTTGAGCTCTTCCCACGTGTAGTCGCCGACGTCGCCGCCGTAGAGCCGGCCGGTGGCGCCGTCGAACTGGAACCGCCACGGGTTGCGGAATCCGTATGCCCAGATCGCACCGAGTTTTCCGGGCTGCCCCGCGAAAGGGTTGTCCGGCGGAATGGTGCCGTCCGGGTTGATCCGCAGAATTTTGCCGTGCGGGTTGGTCAGATCCTGTGCGTTCGGTGGATAGCCGTTGTCGCCGACGGCGAAGTAGAGCTTTCCGTCGGGTCCGAACCTGATGCTTCCGCCGACGTGCAGCAGCTGCGACGGTGATTGTGTCTGAAATATGGTGTACGGGCCGTCGGTGCCGATGTCGCCCGATGCGTCGAATCGCACGAGGTGATTCAGCAGGTCGTGCCCGGTGTAATAGAAATACACGAAGTGATTGGCGACGCCGAACCCTGGGTCGAAGGCGATGCCGATCAGCCCGCGGTCGCCGGAGGCCTCGGAGGGCAGGTCAGCGAAGGGTTCTGGCAGCAGGTGCCCGTCCTTGAAGATCTTGATCTTGCCGGTTCGCTCGAGGATGAAGATCCGGCCGTCGGGCGCGATGTCGAACCCCGACGGGCCGTCGAGCCCGACGCCCGCGACGAGCTGCGTGGAGAAACCGGGTGGCGTCGCGGCGCCGGCCGGCACCGGGCCGAGCAATGACGCCACCAGTGTCAGCAATGCGACAAATAGCAGATGCCTGCGCAACATTCCACCCCACAGTCGTCCCTCGGCATGCATCCTCGGGGCGTCGTGTGATGTGGGAACAACAATTTCGCGTCGGCATTGTTTCGTCGCTGCCGGTCATTTCATCGGCGTGCGGAAATGCGGCGGAATTGTTCCGCCGGAAACACGGCCGAGGTCAGACGGTCACCGACACGGCGACGGGCAGCGACTCGTAGCCGCGCAGCACCCGCGTCTTGCGGCGCCGTGGCTCGCCAGCGACGGTGAGGCCGGGGTGGCGGTCGAAGAGGGTGCGCAGCCCGATCTCGCCCTCCAGCCGGGCCAGGGCGGCGCCGAGGCAGTAGTGCACGCCGCCGGAGAAGGACAGGTGGTCGCGGGCGTTGGCGCGGGTGACGTCGAAGCGGCCGGGGTCGGCGAAGACGGCGGGGTCGCGGTTGGCGCCGCCGAGCATCGGCACGACCACGTGGCCGGGCTGCAGCTGGATGCCGGCGATCTCCACGGGCCGCTGGCAGATGCGTGCCGAGTTCTGCACCGGGGAGTCGAACCGCAGCATCTCCTCCACGGCCCCGCGCCACAGCGACGGGTCGTCCCGCAGCAGCTCCAGCTGCGCCGGGTGCGCCATCAGCAGCGCCGCGCCCGTGCCGAGCAGGTTGACCGTCGTCTCGAAGCCGGCGGCGAGCAGCAGGCCCGCGGTGGCGAGCAGCTCGTCGTCGGTGAGCTGCTCGCCCTCCAGGTGCACCAGCTGGCTGAGCAGGTCGTCGCCGGGCTCGCGGCGCAGCCGCTCGAAGTGCCCGCGCATCCACGCGTTGCTCTGCCGGATGCCGATCTCGGTGCGCCGGTACTGCCGGTACGTGAGCCCCAGGTCGAGCGTCGGCGCGGCCATGGTGCCCCAGTCGAGGAACTGCCGGCGCATGGCCAGGGGCACGCCGAGGATGTCGGCGATGACGGTGACGGGCAGCAGCGCCGCGTACTGCTCCACCAGGTCGAACCGCGGGCCCAGGCCGTCCAGGAGCTCTTCGGCGGTCCGCTCGATCTTGGGCCGCAGCGCCTCGATCGCCCGGGCGGTGAAGACCTTCGAGACCAGCCGCCGGTAGCGGGTGTGGTCCGGCGGGTCGGTGACGAGCATCGACGGCGGGTCGACCGGCCCGATCGGGGCGGTGCGCCGGCCGAGCCGCCACAGCAGCGCGATCGGCGCCGGCAGCCGCTGGTCGTTGAACCCGACGCCGAACGCCTCGCTGCGCAGCACCGCCGACGCCACGTCGTGCCGCGCGGTCGCCCACATGATCCGCCCGTGGACCAGCGGCCCCTGCGCACGGATCTGGTCGTAGAACGGGTACGGGTCGGCGCGGACGGCGGGGTCGACGAAGAACCGCGCCTGCGGGTCACCCTTGCGGGCCGCGGCGCTGATGCCCAGTCGCGCGAACCCGTGCCTCGTCGCCCACCGCACCAGCGTCCCGCTCATGGTACTAGACGGTACCATGAGCGGGACCCGGTGATGGTCAGCCCGTCGAGCGAGGGCGGGTGGTGACGGCGGAGAGCGGGACGGCGACGTCCTCCAGGGGCTTGCCCTCGGCGTCGACGCCGAGGAACCATGCGACGACGCCGCCGACGATCATCACCGCGGCGCCGATCAGGTAGCCGATGAAGAGCTTGCCGGGGTCCTCGCCCTCGCCGATGAGCCAGCCGTAGAAGATCGGGCCGATGGCGCCGAAGCACTGGGCGATGGCGAAGAACACGGCGATCGCCTGGGCCCGGATCTCCAGCGGGAAGATCTCGCTGACGGTCAGGTAGGCGGAGCTGGCGCCGGCCGAGGCGAAGAAGAAGATGACGCACCAGGCGAGGGTCTGCGTGAACGCGTTGAGCATCCCCGCGTCGAACATCCAGGCCGAGATGGCCAGGAGGATGCCGGAGAGCAGGTACGTGCCGGTGATCATCTTGCGGCGGCCGATGGTGTCGAAGAGGTGGCCGAGCAGGAGCGGGCCGGCCAGGTTGCCGACGGCGAAGGCGATCAGGTAGATCGGGGTCTTCTCCGCGTCGACGTCGTAGAACTTCGACAGCACCAGCGTGTAGGTGAAGAAGATGGCGTTGTACAGGAAGGACTGCGTGATCATGAGGGTCGCGGACAGCGCCGATCGGGACGGCATCCGCCGGAACAGGACCTTGACCAGCGACAGGTAGCCGTGCGAGGCGGACGGCTTGATCTCGATGGCGGCGCGCTCGTCGACCGGGGCGAGGGTCTGGCCCGACCGCTCCACGTCCCGCTCGATCGCCGCGATGCTCTCCTCCGCCTCCCGCTCGCGCCCGTGCATGATCAGCCAGCGGGGGCTCTCCGGCAGGTGCCTGCGCAGGTTCCAGACGAGCAGACCGATGATCGGCCCGATCAGGAACCCGAGCCGCCAGCTGATGTTGAGCGAGATGTGGTTCAGCAGGATGTACGTGCCGAGCGTGCCGATGATGGCGCCGCCCCAGTAGGTGCCGTTCACGCCGATGTCGACGCGGCCGCGGTACTTCGCCGGCATCATCTCGTCGATCGCGGAGTTGATGGCGGCGTACTCACCGCCGATGCCGGCCCCGGCGATGAACCTGGTCAGGTAGAGGAAGATCAGGCTCAGCGTGCTGTTTCCCCAGGTGAGCGCGGTCAGCGCGTTGCCGGCGAGGTAGACGCCGAGCGTAACGATGAACAGGTTCTTGCGGCCGAGCGCGTCGGACAGGCGGCCGAAGAGCAGCGCGCCGAAGACCTCGCCCAGCAGGTACACGGTGGCGATGGCGCCGACCTGCGTGCTGCTGAGCCCGAGCGTCTCCTCCTTGTTGAGCACCGCCCCGACGGCACTCGCGATGGTGATCTCCAGGCCGTCGAGGACCCAGGCGGTGCCCAGCGCCAACACCATCCTGGTGTGGAACGGAGCCCAGGTGAGCCGGTCGATCCGCGCCGGGATCAGGCTGCGGATGACGCCGCCGGTCGACCCTGCGGCTGACTGAGGGCTGGATTGCGTGTCGGACAAGGTGCACCTCCCAGGATTCCCTGACAAGCCCCGTGCCCGCATCGGCGAACCTCAAAACGCGGTCTTGACGCTGGACCACCGATCGACCACGCTGAGTCCCGAGAGAGCGCTCTCTTCACACGGTACGACCGGACGCCCGCCAGCACCGGCAACCG
The DNA here is from genome assembly GCF_050936335.1 of Dactylosporangium sp. CA-152071. Classification (NCBI taxonomy): domain Bacteria; kingdom Bacillati; phylum Actinomycetota; class Actinomycetes; order Micromonosporales; family Micromonosporaceae; genus Dactylosporangium; species Dactylosporangium sp. CA-152071. The sequence goes on from NZ_JBNJMZ010000002.1 coordinate 3,115,406, forward strand.
CCCTCCCGGTGCATCGGCACGGCGCGGCGACGGTCCCGCACGCCCCTATCCATGCCCAGGGAGAGCACCATGCACAGACTCAAGGGCCGGCGCCTCGCCGGTCTGCTCGTGGCGACCCTGATCGCCGGGTACGCCGCCGTCACCGTCACCACGGAGGCCAGTGCCGCCGGCGCCCTGCTGTCGCAGGGCAAGCCGACCACCGCGTCGTCGACGGAGAACGCCGCGTCCGGCGCGGCCCTCGCCACCGACGGCAACACCGGCACCCGCTGGTCCAGCGCGTTCAGCGACCCGCAGTGGATCCAGGTCGACCTCGGCGCGACCGCCACGGTCGACCAGGTCGTGCTCAACTGGGAGGCCGCCTACGCCCGCTCGTTCACCATCCAGCTGTCCACCAACGGGACCACCTGGACGACCGCCTACTCCACCACCACCGGCACCGGCGGGGTCCAGACCCTCGCCGTGTCGGGCAGCGCCCGCTACGTGCGGATGAACGGCACCGTCCGGGCGACGGCCTACGGCTACTCGCTGTGGGAGTTCCAGGTGTACGGCACGACCGGCGGCACCGGCTGCGGCACGGCGAACGCCGCCCAGGGCCGCCCGGCCACCGCGTCGTCGACGGAGAACGCGGCGTCGCCCGCGTCGGCCGCCTTCGACGGCAACACCGGCACCCGCTGGTCCAGCGCGTTCAGCGACCCGCAGTGGATCCAGGTCGACCTCGGCGCCACCGCCACGATCTGCCAGGTGGTGCTCAACTGGGAGGCCGCCTACGCCAGCGCGTACAGCGTCCAGGTCTCCACGAACGGCAGCACCTGGACGTCGATCTACTCCACCACCGCCGGCACCGGCGGCGTCCAGACCCTCACCGTCAACGCGAGCGGCCGGTACGTGCGGATGAACGGCACCGCCCGCGCCACCGCCTACGGCTACTCGCTGTGGGAGTTCCAGGTCCGCACGACCGGACCGGTGACCCCGACGTCGCAGCCGCCGACCTCGCAGCCGCCGGGGTCGTTCTGGGGCGACACCAGTTCCATCCCCAACCCGTCCAACGTCGTCATGGTCAAGGTGCTCAACCGCACCAACGGGCAGTACCCCGACAGTCAGGTGTACTGGAGCTTCAACGGCCAGACGCACAGCATCGCCGAGCAGCCGTACCTGGACATGCCGGCCAACTCCGCCGGCCGGATGTACTTCTACCTCGGCAGCCCGAACAGCCAGTACTACGACTTCATCGAGTTCACCGTCGGGCCGTCGGTCTTCAACGGCAACACCACCCGCGTCGACGCGTTCGGGCTGAAGCTGGCGATGCGGCTGCACGCCCGCGACGGCTACGACGTGCAGGTCGGCGAGGACCAGGCCACGTTCGCCGAGAGCCGCGCGGCGACGTTCCAGCGGTTCATCGACGAGGTGCCGGCCCAGTTCGACGTCCTGGCACAGTCGCAGGCGCCGTACCGGATCATCGCGCCGGGCAGCGACCCGACGTTCCGCGCCGGCGGCGTCAACGCGAACTACTTCACCGCGTACGCCTCGCAGTACGGCATCAACGCCCCGACGTCGGACGTCTTCGGCTGCGCCGGGGTGCTCGCCAACGACCCGGCGAACTGCGCGGCGCTCAACCGGCACGTGCGGCAGCTGCCGCAGTCGGATTGGTCGACGCCGAGCCTGTACTACCAGGCCGCGCCGGCGAACTACTACGCCAAGTTCTGGCACGACCACGCCATCGACAAGCTGTCATACGGGTTCCCGTACGACGACTACGCCGGCCAGTCGTCGTTCGTCTCGCACGGCAACCCGCAGTGGCTGCTGGTGGCCGTCGGCTGGTGACGCGTCACAGCAACGCTGAAGGCCGGTAGCGCCTTCTCAGCGGCGCGCGACACTCAGTACAGCAGCGGCAAACGCGACGACGGGCACCCCTCGCACGAGGCAAGGGGTGCCCGCCGTCATGGCACCCGGAGGTGTCAGGCAGCTCCGCCCGGCTGGACGACGCCGTTCACCGTGAGGGTGTACGGCGCGTACTGCTGGACCTGCTCCGTCGGCTCGTCGTAGGCGACGACCGCCACGACCTTCGGGAACAGCGACAGCAGCGCCAGCTGGATCCAGTTGAGCGTGATGCTGTTCTTACCGGTGAACTCGAACTGCCACGCGAGGTGGTTCGCCTCGTCGATGCCGACGAGCTTCACGTGCCAGTTCTTGACCTTGACCGGGGTGATCTCCGTCGGCGAGTCGAACGGCGCCAGGCTGGAGCCGTCGCTCAGCAGGGTGCCGCCGAGCGCGATGTCGTCGACGAGCAGGCCGCCCTCGTTGACACCGCCGTCGCTGACGTAGCGGATGCCCAGCAGGATCGACTTGCCCGCGAACGCGGACAGGTCGAAGCTGTGCGCCTCGAAGCCGTTCGTCGTGCCGTTCAGGCCGGGGCCGAGCGGCGCGTCGACGGTCTTGTCACCGGGGATCGCGGTGTAGGTCGTGCCACCGTCGGTGGAGACCACGACGTAGCCGTAGTCGTAACCGAGCTCGGCGCCGTACTTCGCCTGGAAGGTCAGCGTCGCGTTGGAGGCGGGGACCGTCACCGGGATGACCGCGGTGGCGTCGGTGTTGTTGGCGTTGCCCGAGAACAGCACCGAGTTGCCCGGCCGGTCGGGGTCGTTGTTGACCAGCGTCCAGGCCAGCGGCAGGGACGGCAGGGCCGACGCGCCGGTGAACTTGAGCGAACGCAGGTCCTTGCCCTTGATGGCCGTGCCGTTCTTCTGCAGCAGCACGTAGTCGGCGCCGTTGGGGGCCGCTCCGGGCACGCTGTAGCTCTGGGTGTTCGCCAGGTTCACCGAGGAGCGGACGCTCTTCGACGTGACCTTGGACTTGTCGGCGCCGAGCACGAGGCTCCAGCGCGAGTCGTCCAGGAGCTTGTCCAGCAGCACCGACGACTGGTAGTCGTGCAGCACCGTGTACGCGTCCTTGGCACCCTCGGCCTTCACGGCCGCGTCGACGCTCTTGATGCCCTGCAGGGCGCCGTCGCGGTGCAGCTTCTCGATGATGTCCTGACCGTAGTGGTCGTAGAGGTACAGCAGGAACTGGTACGCGTTGCCGTAGTCGGCGAGCACACCGGCGCCGCTGCCGCCCTCACCCCAGAGGTTGAGCGAGTTCTGGGCACCACCGCAGTCACGGGGGTTGGGGTTGAAGGGTGTCTGCACCGGGCCGTAGCCCTGGAAGCAGTACAGGTGGCTGTCGCCGCCCTTGTCGTAGACCGTCTTGGTGCCGTCGACGTAGCCGGTGAGCGTCTGCGCGAAGTCCGCGAGACCCTCGTTGAGCCACGTCGTCTCGTTCGGGTCGACGTAGGACAGCAGCAGGTGCTGCCACTCGTGCGCGAACGTGCCCTCGTAGAGGGTCGGCCGGGCCGGGCGGCTGGTGCAGACGTCACTGCTCGGCGCGTCGACGGGGTTGGCGCCGGTACGGTGCTCCCAGTCGTACGCGTCGATCGTCATGACGTTGCGGTCGAACAGTTCGTTGAACTGCGTCGAGAAGAAGCCCGCGATGTAGGTCGTGGCGGCCGGGAACGTGTAGTAGTTGTCGTCCCGGACGTTGTCGACCAGCGTGACCGTCTTCTCGCCGCCGCCGGTGTAGACGCCGCCGTTGCCGTTGGCGTCCGGTCCGAGCAGCGCGTTGCTGCCGTCCCGGTTCGGCGGCGTGCTGAAGGCGGCGGTCTCCTTCGGGTACATGTTGGTGTCGAACTCGTGGATGAAGTTCGCCACCTGCGCGTCGGTGACCGTGGTCGTGTTCGGCACCGCGTTACGGCAGTCGCCCGCCGGGAACGAGGTGTCGACCGCGACCCAGACCTCGATGTGCTCGCCGACACCGCGCAGGACGTAGTCCTTGCGGTACAGCCGGCCCTGGTAGTCGTCCGAACCCAGCCACTGACGGACCGTGCCGACCGTCGGGGTCTCCCCCGCGGCCAGCGAGCGCCGCTGCTGCGCCGGCTTCGCCATCTTCGACGTGTCGACCAGCTTGCCGTCCAACGTGAACTGGGTCCGCGTCATGTGCCGCGTGTCGGACGTCTTGCTCGCACCGGACGCCGCAGGCGCCTTGACCGGGGCCGCCGACGCCGGGGAAACCGGCAGGGCGACGAGCACCGGCGCGGCGAGGACGACGACCGCGGTCGTGACCAGGCGTTTCCGCACCATGAAGCCTCCTCAAGTCGGCCCGCAGCACCGGACGGGGGTGACCGCGACCGGAAACCGACAGACCGAACCCGTGATGATATTGACAAGGCACACTATCGCCGCGGCATCCATCGGCAACGTTCGCATCGAATAGCGAGGGTGTCGACGAGGGATCGCGTGCATTCGGTGCGGTCAATGCACGGATTCAGCAGGCGGGTGCCGCGCCACCTGACGTCGAGGAGATGTACGCGTGGCTGACGTACTGCCCGGCGCCGACGCGGTCCCAGCGGGTCGTCGTGCCGTAGGGTCCGGCGATCGACTGGCCGGTCACCCAGCACTCGATCGGCACCTGGGCGTAGGTCGCGGCGTAGCCCTTGCTCGCGAAGCTCGAGCCGGCGCCGGCGCGGATGTTCAGCGGCCCGCTGCCGATGACGCCGCGCGGCCCGCCGGCCGTCCACAGGTAGGCGACGTCGACCCACGCGTTGTTCGTCAGCTGCAGCCCGTCCCAGAAGACGCCGTCGCCGAGGTCGATGCCCGCGGGGTTGGCGACGGCGCGGCCGAACTGGTCCTTCCCGCCGTTGTAGCCGTTCTGGTACGCCGCCTGCGCCTCGGGCCGGCCCTGCGGGAGGTCCTTCCACGACTGGCGGGTCGCCGGCGGGTTCCAGTAGTCGTCGGTGGTGTTCCACGGGCCGACGTCCCAGACGGGGGCGAACTCGCACCGCGCGCCGCTGGTCGTGCAGACCCGCACGGTGTAGTCGCCGATGCCCTTCGGTGACAGGCCGCGCCGCGACGGCAGCGCCACGAAGTGGTCCCGGCTGGTGATCACGTGGCCGTTCGCGGTGGTGCCGCCGACGAGCCCTTCGCGCGTCGCGTACACCCGGTAGACGTTGCCGACGGCGGCGAGCCCGGTCGCGGCGGGCGCGCTGGAGGCCGCCAGCCGCACGGCGGTCACGGTCGCCGCCCCGGTCAGGACCACCCGCACCTCGACGACGCCGACGGACTCCTTGAGCGGGGTGCCTGCCGTCTGCCACTCGGTCCACTGGTCGCCGCGCCGGCCGCGGTACTCGACGTCCGCCGATCCGGCGACGGCGGCCGTGACCAGGTTCGCGGGCGTGGCGAGGGTGTGCGCGGCGGTGAGCAGCATGCCCTGCGCCACCGGCGCCCGCTGCCCGCCCGGCGCGGTGGACGGGTCGGCGAGCCGCAGCGCGGCGCCGGTCCAGGCGACGTTGACGTCGTCGCCGCCGACGGCGCGCAGCTCGGCGCTCCAGGCGTTGGACGGGTCCGCGGACACCTCCGGCTGCCCCGGGGTGGCGTGCGCGGGCGTGGGGACGGTCAGGAGCGCAAGCGCCGCGAGGGCGGGGAACCACCGGTTCAGCACCCTTGCAGCCAACCATCGACATCGATGAACGTCAAGATGTTGCCGGCGGGTGACCCTGGTGCGGCCGGGCCTCGGGGACGGCCGCCCGCCACGTAAGATTCACGGATGCCTCTGATCGTCGCCGTCGCACAGCCGGAGTGCGACGCCTTTGACGTGGCCGCCAACGCCGTCACCCACGCGGCGGTGGTCCACGCGGCGGGCGCGCGGGTCGTCGTCTTCCCCGAGCTGTCACTGACGGGCTATGAGCTCGACGCCGACGTGGTGCCGGTGGACCACCCCGCCCTGTCCCCGCTCCTGGACGCCTGCCAGGACACGGGCACGCTCGCCCTGGCCGGCGCGCCGGTCGACGGCGCCGGCGGCCCGCACATCGCGGTCCTGGCCGTGGACGGCGTCGCCGGCACGGTCACCGTCGCCTACCGCAAGGTGCACCTGGGCACCTCCGAGCAGCGCCGCTTCCGGCCCGCCGAGGGTCCGGCCGTCGTCACCGTCGACGGGTACCGGCTGGGCCTCGCCGTCTGCAAGGACACCTCGGTCCCGGAGCACCAGGCCCGCACCGCCGCCCTCGGCATCGACGTCTACGCCGCCGCCATGTGCATGTCCGCCGACGAGCTCGCCGAGCAGGACTGCCGGGGCGCCCGCATCGCCAAGGCGCACGGGGTGTGGGTCGCGCTCGCCAGCTTCGCCGGCCCGACCGGCGACGGCTACGCCGACACCGCCGGCCACTCGACGATCTGGTCCCCGGACGGCACCGCGGTCGCCCGGACCGGCGCCGACCCCGGCACGTTCGCCGTTACCACCCTGCCGTAGCGGCTCGCCGGTCCGCCTCACCGCCCACCCCGTGCCCACCCCGTGCCCACCCCGTGCCCACCCCGTGCCCACCCCGTGCCCACCCCGTGCCCACCCCGTGCCCACCCCGTGCCCACCCCGTGCCCACCCCGTGCCCACCCCGTGCCCACCCCGTGCCCACCCCGTGCCCACCCCGTGCCCACCCCATGCCCACCCCAGAGCCTGCCGTAGCGTGGGCGGGGTGAGCGGCGCGGAGTTCGCGAAGGTGGAGCGCACCTCGGCGGCGGCGGGGGCGGTGCGCGCCATCCAGCAGATGATCGTCGACGGGCGGCTCGCGCCGGGGCAGCGACTGCCGCCGGAGCGCGAGCTCAGCGAGCTGCTCGGGATCAGCCGGCCGACGCTGCGCGAGACGATCCGGGCGCTCGTCGGGCTCAACATCCTGGAGAGCCGGCACGGCGCGGGCACGTTCGTCGCGGGGCTGTCCACGGCGGCGCTGCTGGAGCCGATGCGCTTCGTGATGGCGCTCAACGAGCGCACCGTGGAGGAGCTGTTCGAGGCGCGCCTGCTGCTCGAGCCGGCCCTGGCCGCCCTCGCCGCCCAGCGGGCCACCGGCGAGCAGGTCGCGGCCATGCGGGCGGCGATCCTCGGCGAGGACCAGGTCGAGGCCGACGTGCGGCTGCACCGGCTGATCGCCGGCGCGTCGGGCAACGCGCTGCTCGCCGCGATGCTGGAGTCCCTGTCCGGGCTCGGCCGGTCGAGCCGGTCCATGACGTCGGGGCGGCCCGGCGTCCACGAGCGGACGGCCGGGGACCACGAGGCCATCGTCGCGGCCGTGGAGGCGCGCGACCCCGACGCCGCGCGCCGGGCCATGACGGCGCACCTGGAGCGGATCGCGACCGTCGCCCGCGAAGGGCATGGATTGGCTTGACCACTTGGCCACTTCACTCGTACCGTGGCAGCCCATGAGACTTGCCCGGCTTGGACCCTCCGGTGCCGAACGACCCGTGGTGCTCGACGCCGAGGGCCGCGCGCGGAGCCTCGAGGGGCTGACCGCCGACATCGACGGCGGGTTCCTCGCCGCCGACGGGATCGCCCGCGTCCGCGACGCCCTCGACACCCTGCCCGTGCTCCCCGAGCAGGACCTCCGCCGGGGCGCGCCGGTCGCCCGCCCCGGCAAGGTCGTCTGCATCGGGCTCAACTACCGCGCGCACGCCGCGGAGTCCGGCGCCGAGCCGCCCGCCGAGCCGGTCGTGTTCATGAAGGCGGCCGACACGGTCGTCGGCCCCGACGACGACGTGCGCATCCCGCGCAACAGCGTCAAGACCGACTACGAGGTTGAGCTCGCGGTCGTCATCGGCCGCGAGGCGCGCTACCTCGACAGCCCCGCCGACGCCGCCGCGCACATCGCCGGCTACGCCATCAGCAACGACGTCTCCGAGCGCGAGTTCCAGCTGGAGCGCGGCGGCCAGTGGGACAAGGGCAAGTCGTGCGAGACGTTCAACCCGCTGGGCCCCTGGCTCGTGCCCGCCGACGGCCTGACGGTGCCCGAGCTGCGCCTGCGGTCGTGGGTCAACGGCGAGCCCCGCCAGGACGAGCTCGCCGGCGACATGATCTTCGACGTGCCGCACCTCGTCTGGTACCTGAGCCAGTTCATGGTGCTGCGCCCCGGCGACGTCGTGAACACCGGCACGCCGGCCGGGGTGGCGATGGGCCTGCCCGGCCAGCCGTACCTGCGCGCCGGCGACGTGATGGAGCTGGAGATCGACGGCCTGGGCCGCCAGCGCCAGCGCCTCGCCTAGCCCTCCATCGACGGCCTGGACCGCCGGCGCCGGCGCCTCGTCCAGCCCTTCTCCGCGGGCCCGGCCCGGACCCGCCTCAGTCGAGCCAGCCGGGGCGGACCAGGCCCGCCTCGTAGGCGAAGACCACGAGCTGCGCACGGTCGCGCGCGCCGAGCTTCACCATCGCGCGCGACACGTGGGTCTTGGCGGTCGCCGGGCTCACCGTCAACCGGGCGGCGATCTCGTCGTTGGACAGGCCCTGACCGGCCAGCGCGACGACCTCCCGCTCCCGGTCGGTGAGCTCGGCCAGCCGCCGCGGCGACGCCGGGCCGGCGGTGCGGGCCGCGAACCGCTCGATGACCCGGCGGGTCACGCCCGGCGAGAGCAGCCCGTCACCGGCCGCGACGACGCGCACACCCCGGACCAGCTCGGCCAGGTCGGTGTGCTTCACCAGGAACCCGGCCGCGCCGGACCGCAGGGCCTCGGCAACGTACTCGTCCAGCTCGAACGTGGTGAGCACGAGGATGCGCACCGCGGAGAGCGCCGGGTCCGCGACGATCTGCCGGGTCGCCGCGAGGCCGTCGACGCCCGGCATCCGGATGTCCATGAGCACCACGTCGGGGCGGGTCTGGCGGGCCAGGCGCACCGCGTGCGCGCCGTCGCCCGCCTCACCGACGACCTCGATGTCCGGCTCCGCGTCGAGCAGCGCCCGGAACCCGACCCGGACCAGGGTCTGGTCGTCGGCGAGCACCACCCGGATCATGCCGCCTCCAGGGGAAGGCTCGCCTGGACCCGCCAGCCGCCCTCCGGGGCGGGCCCGGCGCTCAGCGTGCCGCCGAGCGTGGCGGCCCGCTCCCGCATACCCGTGATCCCGTTGCCGGGCCGCGCCGGGGTGTGGGCCGGCGCCGCGCCGCCGCCGTCGTCGTCGACCCGGATGACCAGTGCGGCCGGCTCGTACCCGAGCGTGACGGTCGCGGCGGCGCCGGGACCGGCGTGGCGGCGTACGTTCGTCAGCGCCTCCTGCACGATGCGGTACGCCGCCCGGTCGGTGCGCGCGGGCAGCGCCCGGACCTCGCCGTCCACGACGGTACGCACCGGCAGGCCGGCATCGGCGGTGAGCCCGTCGAGGCGGTCCAGCCCCGGCGCCGGCGCGCGGGGGGCCGCCTGACCGTCCGGGTAGAGCGAGTCCAGGACCGACTGCACCTCGCCCAGCGCCTCCGCGCTGGCCTGACGGATCGTGTCGAGCGCGCTGCGGGCCTGCTCCGGCTCGCGGTCCATCAGGTGCAGCCCGACGCCCGCCCGCACGTTGATCAGGGACAGGTGGTGGCCGAGCACGTCATGCAGCTCGGCGGCGATGCGCAGGCGCGCCTCACTGGCCTGCCGGCGCTCCCGCTCCTCGGCGAGGCGCCGCCGCTCGCGGAGCGCCCGGACGACCGGCCGGGCGGCCAGCGTCGCGGCCTCGGCGGCCAGGCCCAGTCCGGCGACGGCGGCCGCGCCGGCGAGCAACCGGTCCGCCGCCCCGGGGCCGAGGACCGCCCAGACGGCGTACGCGCCCGGCGCGGCCGCCCAGACCAGGATCCGGTGACCTGCCGCGAGCGCCGCCGACGCGGCGAACACCGGCGCCAGGAGCGTCACCCCGACCGGCGGCCACAGCACGTGATACGCCACGGCGAACGCGACCACGACGACGAAGTTGCGCCGGGGGAAGCGGTGCCGGTCGGCCAGCGCGAACCCGCCGAGGACCAGCAGGGTGTAGCCGGCGGGCCCGGGCCGGCCCTGGGCGAGCAGGGCCGTGCCGAGCACCTGCACGGCCGCGGTGAACAGTGCCAGGCCGGGCGCGGACCGCCGCGCCGGAACCTGGCTCTTCAGGGTCATGCGAGCACTGTAGGGCAGCCCGGGCATCCAGCACCGTCTCCGTCCGGAGGTCTTCGGCTACTCCGTACGGCGTAGCCGGGCGGCGGCGTACGACGGTGGGCGCAGCCCGGACACCGCCGCTGGACCGACGCGACCCCCGCGCCCGCACGGACACCCTGTCGGGCATGACTGACACCGTTGAGACGACTGAGACGATCCGGCCCGTCGACACCGCGCAGCGGCGCGCCGCGCGGGTCATCGGGGCCCTGTACCTCGTGCTGATGGCGGCCGGCGTGTTCGCCCAGATCTACGTGCCGGGCACGTTCCCCGGCGCGGACGACACCGCCCAGCGTTTCCTCGACCACGAGCGGCTGCTGCGGGTCGGTGCCGCCGTGGACCTGCTCTGCGACGTCGGCGACGCGGCGCTGGCCGTGGCGTACTTCGTGCTGCTGCGCAAGGTCAGCTGGCCGCTGGCGGCGCTGGGCGCGTTCTGGCGGTTGGCGCAGGTGGCGGTGCTCGCCGCGTACACGTTGACGAACACCGTCGTGCTCCAGCTCGTCAGCGGCGCCGACGAGGTGCGGGCGCTCGACCCGGACCAGGCGGCGGCGCTGGCCTGGGTGGCCACCAGCGCCCACACCGTCGGGTACAGCATCGGCCTGGTCTTCCTCGGCCTCGGCTCGACGGTCTTCGCCTATCTGCTGTACCGGTCGCGGTACGTGCCGCGGTGGCTGGCCGGGCTCGGCGTCGTGGCGTCCGCGCTGCTCGCCACGGGCAGCCTCGTCACGATCGCGTTCCCGGAGGCGACCGCGGTCGTCAACCCCGCCCTGTACGCGCCGATGTTCGTCTTCGAGATGACCACCGGCGTCCTGCTCCTGGTCCGCGGCGTGCGCTGAGCCGGCCCCGGGGGCTACTCGCCGGCCGCCCCGGTGCGGGCGGTGAACAGCAGGTACTCCCACTCCATCGCGCCGCCGCCGAGGTCGTGGCGCCGGGCCAGGTCCAGCAGGGCCTCGTCCAGCGCCGCGAGCGCCGCCGGGTCGCCGGAGTTCGCGGCGTAGACGGCGATCGTCGGGCCGTACGTGCGCTTGAAGAACTCCAGGAACGCCTCCGCGGTCGGGAACACGGTCACGGGCAGCATCCGCCGCTGTGCCACGACGTCGGTGACGCGGTCGCCGAACAGGGCACGGACGTGGGCCTCGTCGCCCCACAGCGGCGGCGGCTGGGCGCCGGACGGCGGGGGCGGCGCGTAGGGCTTCATCGTCGCGAACATCTGCCCGATGAAGCCCTGCGGCGTCCAGTTGATCAGCCCGATCGACCCGCCCGGCCGCAGCACGCGGACGATCTCGTCGGCGCACACCTGGTGGTGCGGGGCGAACATGACCCCGACGCACGACATCACGGTGTCGAACGCGCCCGCCGCGAACGGCAGCGCCTCCGCGTCGGCGGCCTGCCATTCGAGGGTGACGCCGTGCCGGCCGGCCAGCTCCTCGCCGGTCTCCAGCAGCTCGGGGGTGAGGTCGGTGGCGACCACGTCGGCGCCGGCCCGCGCGGCCGGGATCGCCGCGTTGCCCGAACCCGCGGCCACATCGAGAATCCGCTGCCCCGGCCCGGCGGCCACGGCCTCGGAAAGGACGGGCCCGAGCGCCGGGATGACGTCCGCGGCGACCGCCGCGTAGTCGCCCGTCGCCCACATCGCCCGGTGCTTGCTCTTCAACGGCTGGTCGGCGGTCATGTCTGTGATCTGCATGTCTTCGACCGTAGGAATCGCCGCCGGGGCGTCACCAGTACAGGATCTGTACTAGTCGCCGAGCCGACATTACGGTGCGCACATGGGAGCGTCGTACTACCAGTTCTGCCCGGTGGCCAAGACCATGGAGCTGCTCGACGAGCGCTGGACCCTGCTCGTCGTCCGCGAGCTCGTCGGCGGCGACCGGCACTTCAACGACCTGCGCCGCGGCCTGCCCCGCATGTCCCCGACACTGCTGTCGAAGCGCCTCCAGCACCTGGTCGCCGCCGGCATCGCCGAACGCCACAAGTCAGGCGTCGAGGTCCGCTACCGCCTCACCCCCGCGGGCCAGGAGCTCGCCCCGATCGTCGCCGCGCTCGGCGAGTGGGGCATCCGCTGGATCGGCCACCTCGGCGACCAGGACCTCGACCCGAAGATCCTGCTGTGGGACATGCACCGCCGGGTCGACCACGACGCCCTCCCCTCCGGCCGGACCGTCATCCAGTTCGAGTTCCCGGCCGTCGCCGCCTCCCTGCGCAACTGGTGGCTCGTCCTCACCCCCACCGAAGCGGACGTGTGCGACGCCGACCCCGGCTTCGACGTGGCCGTGCACGTGACCGCCGACCTGCGCAGCATGGTCGAGGTCTGGCTCGGCGACCTGGACTGGTCCGACGCCCTGCGCTCCGGCGCCGTCACCATCCAGGGCCCGCCCGACCTGCGCCGCGACGTGCCCGCCTGGTTCAAGCTCATCTCCTTCGCCGCCGTCCCCCGCCTGGAGCGCCCCGCCCGCCCCGTGGGCCTCCCCGCCGCACCGCTCACTCCCGAGGAGCTGTCGGCATAAGATGATATGATGACGATACTCTCGGAAGAGGAGTTCCTCGCACTCGATCCGACCCTGGGCCGGGTGGAGCTCCTCGACGGAAGGTTGGTGACGGGCCCCTTGCTGAGCAACAGTCACCAGCGGGTGTCTTCACTGCTGGCGAGCGCGCTCGACGGTCCGGCCGAGGCAGCCGGCCTGCTCGCGCTGAAGGGAGTGAACGTCCGGCTGCGCCCCGGCCGGATCGTCATCCCCGATGTGATCGTGGCGGACCCGGCTGACGATGACGAGCAGGTGCTGGAGGCCTGGCAGCTGACCCTTGTCGCCGAGGTCGTGGCACGTGACAACGCCCAGTCGGACCTCGTGGTCAAGATGCGGTGCTACGCGGAGGCGGGCATCGCCTGGTATCTCCTCGTCGAGCAGGAGCCGCCGGGCGCGGTGACGCTCAGGCTGCACCGGCTCGACGGCGGCCGCTATGTCGAGGGCGCGAAGGCGGGACCGGGCGAGGCGCTCACGCTGACCGAGCCCTTGGCGGTCACCCTCGACCCCGCTGCCCTGTTGCCGTGGGGTCGGGGGCGAGCGGTCCGGCTCGGGCCGGCCCAGCGGTCGGGGGTCATGCCGCGGGGACCTCGGTGATGGTGGTGTAGACGGGTTTGCCCTCGGTGCGGGCCTGGGCGACCATCTCGTCGGCGCCGGTGGAGGGGCCGCCGATGCGCAGGACGGCGTCGCAGTGGGTGAGGAGGCGGGCGGAGATCGGGTGGAAGATCTCGTCGAAGACGGGGTCGCCGACGGTGGCGGAGCCCGCGCGCTCGATGAGGGGCAGGGCCAGGGCCTCGCCGGTGACCGGGAGGTGGCCGGCGCGGAAGAGGGTGACGGCGGCGTCGTTCATGGCGTCGACGTTGGCCTGGAGCTTGGTGGGGTCGTCGCCGGTGCCCGAGCGGTACGGGCCGGCTACCAGGATCATCATGACGGGAACTCCTCAGGGTTGTCGGTGGTGACGACGTCGACGCCGGCCGCCCGCAGCGCTGCGAGCGTCTCGGCCGCGGCATCCGTCGCGGCGGCGTCGCCGTCAGATGTGGCGTTGCCAGAAGAACCGCCTGCCCCGATGGCGCTGCTGGAAGCGGCGACCGGTGAGGGTGCGGTGGACGTGACGAAGATGTCGGCGGCGGAGAGGGGGGCGACCCGGGCGAACGCCTGGACGCCCAGCTTGCTGGCGTCGGCGACCACGACGGTCCGGCCGGCGCGGCGCAGGGCGGCGCGCTTCACAGCGGCGTCGTCCAGGTCGAACTCGGACCAGCCCAGGTCGTGATGGACCGCGCCGATCGACATGATGAACGTGTCGAAGCGCAACTGGTCCAGGGCGCTCAGGGCGAGCGGGCCGACCAGGCTGCGCTCCCCCGCGCGGGACTCGCCGCCCAGGATGAGCAGCCTGATGCCGGGCTGGTCGGCCAGCCGCACCGCCGCCTGCAGGCTGAGCACCGCCACCGTCAGCGGCCCCGCGGGGGAAGGGGCGGCGCCGAAGCGGGCGGCCAGGGCGGCGGCCACCGCGGCGGTGGTGGTGCCGGCGTCGAGCAGGACGGTGCCGCCGGGGCCGATCAGGTCGGCGGTGGCCGCGGCGAGGCGGGCCTTCGTCGCCGACCGCCACTGGGCGCGGACGTCGAAGCCCGCCTCGTCCGCCGGGACGTCCAGGGCGACGGCGCCGCCGCGGACCCGGCGGACCAGGCCCTGCTCCTGCAGCTGGTCGAGGTCGCGGCGGACGGTCATCTCCGAGACGCCGAGGCGGGTGGCGAGCTCGGCCAGAGTCAGCCGGCCGCTGCCGCGGACGAGGCGCAGGGTGAGGTCGAGTCGATCCGGTGCGGGCACGGTACCGAATCTAACAGGACGTTGTGAAGTTTGAAAGATCTGTGTGAGGTTTACGCGACCGGGGTCGGCTGGCGCGGGGCCTTGGACGGCTCCGGCGCCGGGCGGCGGCGGAGGACGGTGTACGTGAGAGCGCCGAGCGGGATGATGATCCAGCAGGACAGCAGCCGGTAGACGAGCATCGCGGCGGCGGCCGGGCCCTGCGGCGCGCCCGCCGAGACCAGGCCGGCCAGCAGGGCGACCTCCACCACGCCGATGCCGCCGGGGCTGATCGGCACCTGCCGGACCAGCTGCACCGTCAGGTACACCGTGGCCAGCGCGACCACGCTGACGTCGATGCCGAACGCGGCGGCCGTCGCGGCCAGGCAGGCGAAGTCCAGGCCCCAGTTGACGGTGGCGTGCACCAGCGACACCACCCAGGAGCGGGGCGGCAGGCGGCGCAGGTCGGCGACGGTGCGCGCGACCGCCGCCCTGGCCCGCGCGACCAGGCCGCCGGGCGCCCGGCCGGCCGGCTCCTCGTCGAGCGCGGGCGCGGGCGGCAGCGGGCCGCGGAAGAGCAGGAAGTCCAGGCCGAACACCACGGTGGCGCCGGCCAGCAGGGTGAGGACCAGCCCGAGCGTGTGGCCGGTGCCGGTGACGCCGCCGTGCGGGACGAGGACGACGGCGCCGTACATGAGCAGCAGCGCCAGACCGGACAGCAGGGACGACAGGACGGCCACGGCACCGGCGGTGCGGCGGGTGGCGCCGGCGGTGCGGAACTGGCGGAACGCGAAGCCCGCGGACACGGCGGACCCGGCCGGCAGGCTGAAGGAGATCGCGGAGCGGGTGAAGGTGACCGCGACGGCCCGGGGCACCGACATCCGCACCCCGAAACCGGCGAGGAGGCGGCGCTGCTGGAGGGCGAAGTGCCGCAGGGAGACCAGCTCGGCCACCGCGGCGAGGACCAGCCACCAGGGGCTCGCGGAGGCGATGGTGTCGGCGATCTGGTCCGGGTCGGGCAGTTTGTCCTTGAGCGTGACCGTGGCCACACCCAGCACGACGAGCAGCGCGGCGATCCGCAGCGCCCGCTTCGTGCTCATACCGAGAACTGTCCCATCCTTTGGTTGCGGCGCGGCCACATGGGCGACAGGAAGTGCGTTGCGCTCGTCACGCACAGAGGGTGAACCCATGCGAGGCTGGAGGCCATGAAGCGCCTGTCGAAGGTCGACCTCCACGACACGTTGCCCAAATCGGAGGCGGGCCTCCGGCTCGCGGCGGCCCAGGAGCGGCTGCTGCGGCTCCGGCTGACGCTCGGCGGGCAGATCGGTGGCGACAAGGCGCGGCTCGGACCGCCGCTGTGCGTGGTGTTCGAGGGCTGGGACGCCTCCGGCAAGGGCGGCTCGATCAAGCGGCTCGTCGACCACCTCGACCCGCGGCACGTGCGGGTGGCGCAGTTCGCGGCGCCGACGTACGACGAGAAGCGGCACCACTTCCTGTGGCGGTTCTGGCCGGCGCTGCCGGGCTGGGGCGGGATGACGGTCCTGGACCGGTCCTGGTATGGCCGGGTCCTCGTCGAACGCGTCGAGCAGTTCGCGACCGAGGAGCAGTGGAGCCGCGCCTACGACGAGATCGTCGAGTTCGAGCGGACGCTCGCCGCCGAGGGCATGGTCATCGTGAAGTTCTGGATGCACATCTCGGGCAAGGAGCAGCTGCGCCGCTTCCAGAGCCGGCGCGACGACCCGCTGCGCTCATGGAAGCTCACCGACGAGGACTGGCGCAACCGGGAGAAGCGGCCCGCGTACAAGCAGGCGGTGGAGGACATGCTGGCCCGCACCGACCACCCGGCCGGGCCGTGGCACGTCATCCCCGGCAACGACAAGCCCACGGCCCGGGTGCTCGTGGTGGAGCAGGTGTGCGCCGCGGTCGAGGAGGCCCTGGACCGCCATGGGCTCGAACTACCGGGCTGACGCGCCGCCGTCGACGTACATCACCTCGCCGGTCATGAAGCTGGACGCCTCGGAGCCGAGGAACAGCACGGCCTTCGCGATCTCGTCGGGGGTGGCGGGCCGGCCGAGCGGGACGCCTGCCACCAGATCGGACGAGCCGGTGGAGGTCTCGTACCGCTGCAGCATCGGCGTCTGGACGGGCCCCGGCGCGACGGCGTTGACCCGGATGCCGGTGCCGGCCGCCTCCAGGGCCGCCGAGCGGGTGAGCCCGTCGACCGCGTGCTTGCTGGCGACGTAGACGGCCGAGCCGGGCGCGCCCTGGTGGCCGAGCACCGACGAGACGTTGACGATGCTGCCGTGGCCCTGCTCGGCCATGGCCCGCAGCTCGTGCTTCATGCTCAGCAGGGTGCCGAGCACGTTGGTGTCGAAGGTCGCGGCGTAGGTGTCGGCGGTCTGCTCCACCACGGCACCCGGGGTGCCCTCGGTGCCGGCGTTGTTGACCGCGACGTCGAGGGAGCCGAAGCGCGTGACGGTGTCGTCGACCAGCTGGCGGACGTCATCCTCGCGGCGCACGTCGGCGTGCATGAAGACGGCGCCGGCGGGCAGGTCGGCGTCGTGGCGGCCGGCGACCACCACGTCCGCGCCCTGGCCCACGAACGCCTCAGCGGTGGCCCGTCCGATGCCGGTGAGACCACCGGTGATCAGCACAGTTGTCATGCGCGGGTAGGTCCCCCGCGACGCACCCGATATGCCTAGCCGTTGTCGCGGATGTACTGCTGCGGGTCCTTGTCGCGGAACGTGAGGCCCTTGCCGCTCGGGTGCTCGCCGTAGAACGTGAGCCACTGCGCGCCGAGCGACACCCGCAGGTCCATGCCGGCGTGCTTGCGGAAGTCGGGCAGCACCTCGTCCTCCTCCTCGGCGAGGTGCTCGCTGTTCTCGGTGCGGGCCTCCCACACCGCCTTCCACCAGCCGTCGGAGCCGACCGCCTGGGAGCGGGCCGCCTCGATCGCGTCCCGGATCTTGTTGTGGTCCCGGATCGCGTCGTCGGTCTCCTCGTCGGCGTCGTCGGAGCGCTTGAGCAGGTGCGGGTACAGGATCCGCTCCTCCGCCTCGGCGTGGATCTCCAGGTGCAGGGCCAGGGACTCCCACACGGCGGTGAGCTGCTCCTCGCCGCGGGCGTCGTCGAGGCGGGCGAAGCCGCGGCGGAACGCGTGGTGGTCGTCCAGGATGAGCGCGGTAATGTCCTCCATGCCCGCATCATCACCCACAGGGCGATATCCGAAACGTGCTCCGTCATGATGTCCCGATGAACACGCTGCGCGCGAGACTTCCCGACTGGTTCGCCGGCGGGCTGCTGGCCGTGGCCGTCCTGTGCGCCGTCGCCGCGGTCTCCGCGGCGCTCGGGTCGCGGGTCCACCCCGTGCGGGTCACCGTCGACGCGCTGCTGCTGCCGGCGCCCGCGAACCTCGGCTACGCCGCGATCCTGGCGACCCTCGCCGCCGCCGTGCACAACCGCAAGCGCGTCATCTACTGGATCCTGGCGCTGTTCCTCGGCGCGCAGCTGCTGTTCGACGTGTTCGTGCTGCTCGGCGGCGCCGAGCGCGGCGAGGAGGCGCGGGAGCTGCGGCTGCCGTGGCACGGCGCGGCAGCCGGCCTGGCCAACGCCGTCATCACCTCCGTGCTGCTGGCGCTGCTGTGGCTGGCCCGTGGCGGGTTCTCCGCCCGCGTCCAGCGGGCCAGCCTGCCGAAGGCCCTCGCGACCCTCGGCGTGCTGATCAGCGTGTTCACACTGCTCGGCTGGGGGCTGGTCGAGCTGTTCCCGGGTTCGCTCGGGCCGGGGGCGGGGCGCCTCGCGTACAGCGGCAAGACCGTCCTCGGTGGAGCGTTCGGCTTCGACGTGGGGCTGCACGGCCGGGCCCCCGGCTGGGTCAACCTGATCCTCGGCGCGTTCGGCGCGATCGCCCTGTTCGCCGCCCTGTTCGCGCTGCTGCGCTCGCAGCGGGCCACCGCGTCGCTGGACGCCGACGAGGAGCGGCGCGTCCGGCAGCTGCTCGCCGCGCACGGCCGCCGCGACTCGCTCGGCTACTTCGCGACCCGCCGGGACAAGGAGGTCGTGTTCTCCCCCACCGGGCGCGCCGCGGTCACGTACCGGGTGGTCTTCGGCGTCTCCCTCGCCAGCGGCGACCCGCTCGGCGAGCCCGACGCGTGGCCACCGGCGATCGAGGCGTGGCTGCGGGAGGCCCGCGACTACGCGTGGACCCCGGCGGTGATGGGCGCGAGCGAGGAGGGCGCGACCGCGTACGCCCGCGCCGGGCTGCGCGTCATCCAGCTCGGCGACGAGGCGGTCCTGCACGTGCGCGACTTCGACCTCGAGGCGCCGCGGCTGCGGCAGGTCCGCCAGGCGGTGCACCGGGTCGAGCGGGCCGGTTACACGGTGCGGATCCGCCGGCACGCCGACATCGGCGCGCAGGAGATGGCGCGGATCATCGAGCTCGCCGCCCGCTGGCGCGACACGGAGACCGAGCGCGGCTTCTCGATGGCGCTCGGCCGGCTCGGCGACCCCAACGACGGCCAGTGCGTGCTCGTCGAGGCGCACAACCGCGACGGCCGGGAGGTGGCGCTGCTGTCGTTCACGCCGTGGGGCGCCGACGGGCTGTCCCTCGATCTCATGCGCCGCGACCGGGCCAGCGACAACGGTCTGGTCGAGCACATGGTGGCGACGCTGATGCGGGAGGCGCCGCGCCTCGGTGTCGAGCGGGTGTCGCTGAACTTCGCCGTGTTCCGGGCCGTGTTCGAGGAGGGGGCGCGGATCGGCGCGGGGCCGGTGCTGCGGCTGTGGCGGACGCTGCTGCTGTTCGCGTCCCGCTGGTTCCAGCTGGAGTCGTTGTACCGCTCCAACGTGAAGTACAACCCGCAGTGGCTGCCGCGGTTCCTGTGCTTCGAGGACGTCCGGGACCTCGCGAAGGTCGGCCTCGCGTCGGCGGCGGCCGAGGGGTTCCTGGTCGTGCCCAACCTGCGCACCCTGCTGCGGCGGGGCACGCCGGTCTCCAGCGAGGCGCCGCGGGCGCTGATCGAGGTCGAGCCCGCCCCCGCCGTCCAGGACCGGCGGCCGGAGCAGGTCAGGGTCCGGCTCGCCAAGCTCGAGGCGCTGCGCCGGGACGGTGTCGACCCGTATCCGCCGGGGTTCGCCCGCACCCACGAGATCGCCGCGATCCGGGCGGCGCACCCAGGCCTCGCGCCCGACGTCAGCACCGGTGAGCGGGTCAGCGTCGCCGGGCGGGTGGTGCGGCTGCGCGACTACGGCGCCCTGTGCTTCGCCACCCTGCGCGACTGGTCCGGCGACCTGCAGGTCATGGTCAGCGGCGACCCGTCGTTCGCGGCCACGGTCGACCTCGGCGACCACGTCGGTGTCGGCGGCGTCGTCGGCACGACGAAACGCGGCGAGCTGTCGGTCATGGCGGACCGTTGGTGCCTGACGGCCAAGTGCCTGCGCCCCCTGCCGGACAAGCACCGCGGGCTCGCGGACCCGGAGGCGCTGGTCCGGCAGCGGCACGTCGACCTGATCGTCAACTCGACGCCCCGTGACATGGTGCGGCTGCGCTCCGCGGTCGGCTTCGCGCTGCGCGCCGCCCTGCACGCCCGCGACTTCGTCGAGGTGGAGACGCCGGTGCTGCAACGGGTGCACGGCGGCGCCAACGCCCGGCCGTTCGTGACCCACTCCAACGCCTACGACATGCCGCTCTTCCTGCGGATCGCGCCCGAGCTGTACCTCAAGCGCCTCGCCGTCGGCGGGGTCGAGCGGGTCTTCGAGATCGGCCGCAACTTCCGCAACGAGGGTGTCGACGCCACCCACAACCCCGAGTTCACGATGCTGGAGGCCTACGAGGCGTACGGCGACTACACCACGATGCGCGACCTGGCCCGCTCGCTGATCCTCGCCGCCGCCGAGGCGGGCCCCGGGTGCGTGCTCACCCGCGGCGACGAGGTCGTCGACCTGCGCGACGAGTGGCCGGTGGTGCCGGTGTACGAGGCGGTCTCCCGGGCGGCGGGCGCGACGGTCACGCCGGACGCCTCCGTCGACGACCTGCGGGCGATCGCCGACCGGCACGGTGTCGGGTGGCAGGAGGGGTGGACCCACGGGCAGATCGTCCTCGAGCTCTACGAGCATCTGGTCGAGGGCGCCACGGTCCGGCCCACGTTCTACACGGACTTCCCCGTCGACGTGTCGCCGCTGACCCGCCAGCACCGCGACGACCCGCGCCTCGCCGAGCGCTGGGACCTGGTCGCGTTCGGGATGGAGCTCGGCACGGCGTACACCGAGCTCGTCGACCCCGTCGAGCTGCGCGCCCGGCTCACGGCCCAGTCGCTGCGGGCGGCGGCCGGCGACCCGGAGGCGATGTCGCTGGACGAGGACTTCCTGGACGCGTTCGAGTTCGCGATGCCGCCGAGCGGCGGGCTGGGCCTCGGCGTCGACCGGCTCATCATGATGCTGACCGGCCGGACGATCCGCGAGACCTTGCCGTTCCCACTCGTGAAGAAAAGTTCAGGCCGGAATGTTTAAGTCTCGCCCCACGGGGAAGTGCGGTTCTAATGCGCGTCACTGACGATAGCCCGACCCTCGACGTGCTCGAGCGTCTGTCCGCCGCCACCGACCGGGTGACCTTCGAGTCGCTCCTGCGCCAGCTCGGGCTGCCCGAAGGCGTGCTCCGGGGCCGGCTCCGCAAGCTCGTGGACCGCGGCTGGGTCGTCGCCGAGCCCGACGACAGCTACGCCATCGGCGTGGTGGCGCTGCGACCGGGCAGCGCCTATCTGCTGGCCGACCGCACCGTCCGGCTCGCGGCGCCGCTGCTGACGCAGCTGCGGGACCGGCTCGACGAGGCGGTGCGCCTGGTGCGTCTCGACCCGCCCGGCATCGTCTGCATCGCGAGCCGGGAGCCGGCGCAGGACACGGCCGGCTCCGCCGTCGGCCGGCGGATGCCCGCATACGCCTCCGCCAGCGGCAAGGCGATCCTCGCCGAGCTGCCCCGGGAGCGGGTCGTCGCGCTGCTGGATCTCGGGTTCGAGGCCCACACCAGCGAGTCCGTCGCCGACCGGGCGACGCTGTTCGAGGAGCTGGCCGAGACCAGGGCGCGCGGATGGGCCTACGAACGCGGCCAGTTCCAGCCGGGGGTCGGCTGCGTCGCGGCGGCCGTGCCCGGCACCACCGACGCGATCAGCGTGGCCGTGCCGCTCGCCCGGCTCACCGACGACCACGCCGTCGAGATCGCCGCCAATCTGGTCCGCACCACCGAAGAGCTCGGCGAGGCGTTGCGCCGCTGACGCTGACATAGATCCAATTCCGATACCATGGGGTATGAACGTCGAGCGCACCGACCTCCCCGGCATCGGCACGAGCCACGTGGTGACCACCGCACGTGGCCGCCGGATCGGCATCGTCTCCCACCGCAGCGGGCGGCGTGACCTCGTCATCTACGACAAGGAAGACCCCGATACCAGCGTGGTCTCCGTGGCCCTGTCCGCGGAGGAGTCCAACACGGTCGCCGAATACCTCGGCACCGCGCGGATCGTGGAGCACCTCGCCGAGCTGCAGCGGCAGGTGACCGGCCTCGTCACCGAGCAGCTGGTGCTGGCGCCGGGCTCGCCGTACGACGGCCGCACCCTCGGCGACACGCAGGCCCGCACCCGCACCGGCGCCTCGATCGTCGCCGTGCTGCGCGGCGGGACCGTGCACACGAGCCCGCGACCCGACTTCGGCCTGGTCGCCGGCGACACGATCGTCGTGGTGGGCACCGCCGCCGGCACCGAGGGCGTCGCGACGCTCCTCACGGACGGATAGGGGCCGCCCGTGCACCACGACACGATCCTCATCGAGCTCGGTGCCGTCATCCTCGCGCTGGGCCTGCTCGGCGCCCTGTCCCTGCGGTTCTCGATCTCCCCAATCCCGCTGTACCTGCTGGCCGGTCTCGCGTTCGGCGCCGGCGGCGTGCTGCCGCTGACCACCAGCACCGAGTTCATCTCCGCCGGCGCGGAGATCGGCGTCATCCTGCTGCTGTTCACGCTCGGCCTGGAGTACACCGCGCCGGAGCTCGTCGGCACCCTGCGCTCCTCCGCACCCGCCGGGCTCATCGACCTCGTGCTCAACGCCGCGCCGGGCGTCGCGGCCGCGCTCATCCTCGGCTGGGGTCCGGTCGCCGCGGTCGCGATGGGCGGCATCACGTACGTGACGTCCTCCGGCATCACCGCGAAGATCCTGTCCGACCTCGGCTGGCTCGGCAACCGCGAGACCCCGGTCGTGCTGTCGCTGCTGGTCTTCGAGGACCTGATGATGGCGCTGTACCTGCCGATCCTGACCGCGCTGCTGGCCGGCGTCGGCCTGCTCGGCGGCACCGCGACCCTCGCCATCGCCGCCGCCACGATCAGCGCCATCCTCCTCGTCGCGCTGCGCTTCGGGCACATCGTGGAGCGGTTCGTCGCCTCCGACAGCGACGAGGTGCTGCTGCTCAAGGTGCTCGGCCTGACCGTGCTCGTCGCGGGCGTGGCCGAGCTGCTGCAGGTGTCCGCGGCCGTCGGGGCGTTCCTCGTCGGCATCGCGCTGTCCGGGCCCCTGGCGCACACCGCGCGGGAGCTGCTGACGCCGCTGCGGGACCTGTTCGCGGCCGTGTTCTTCGTCTTCTTCGGCCTGCAGACCGACCCGCGGGCGCTGCCGCCGGTGCTCGGCGTCGCGGCGCTGCTCGCGCTCGCCGGGATCGTGTCGAAGATGGCGACCGGGTGGATCGCGGCCCGGCGGGCCGGGGTGGCGATCACCGGCCGGATCCGGGCCGGCGCCGCGCTGCTGCCGCACGGCGAGTTCAACATCGTCATCGCGGGGCTCGCGGTCGCGGCCGGCACCAACGCGAAGCTCGGGCCGCTCGCCGCCGCGTACGTGCTCATCCTGGCGATCCTGGGGCCGCTCGCGGCCCGCGCGGCGGAGCCCCTCGCACGGCTCTACCTGCGCAAGCGCAAGCGACCGGCGACCACATAACGGCTCGACAAGTCTGCCCGAAATACGGAATTTCCCTTAACTGTCCGCCTTTGCCCAGGTCAGCGTGTTTGGCTCTGCGGCGGAGGTTGCCACGGCAACGCTGCCGTGGCGGACAGGGGGAATCACCATGCTCAAGCACACCAAGCTGCTGCCCGCGGTCGGCGCCGCCGCACTGCTCGCGACGCTCGTCGGCGCGCCGCCGGCGTCGGCCGCGGGCGCCGGCGGCCCCGGCGGGTTCGGCAACGCCACCACCACGTCGAAGAAGGCGCCGTCGGCCGCCTGCAAGGAGCTGACGACCGACGGCGGCTTCGAGGCGCCGAAGGTCAAGGGCGCGGACTGGATGCTGTTCGACGAGGACGACGTGCCGGGCTGGCGCACCGACGACCCGCAGGGCCAGATCGAGATCTGGAAGAGCGGCATGGACGGCGTGCCGGCCCGCTTCGGCAGCCAGTTCGCCGAGCTCAACGCGACCGGCTCCGGCAACTCGATCTACCAGGACATCAAGACCAGGCCCAACTCGAAGATCTACTGGTCCTTCTGGATCCGGGCCCGGGACACCTCCGGCGCCAAGGACGTCGACGCCACCCAGATCCACTTCGGCCGCACGCCGAAGAGCGACAACGGCAACGTCAACGGGGTCGGCTCGACCTTCGCGTACATGAACACCGCGACCGACGTCTCGTGGCGGCGGCTGTCCGGCTGGTACCAGACGGGCTCCAACCAGACGATGACCCGGGTGACGCTCACGGCCGTCGAGAGCGCCTCGACCGACGAGGGCTACGGCAACCTGGTCGACGGTCTCACCATCGTCGACAACAAGAAGTGCATCTAGTCCGGCCGAACGGTCGTGGATCGCTGCTCCGGCCGGCGGTCCACGACCCGGCGGCGGCCGCGGCGCAGCCCGCCGACCGCCGACGCCCCCGAGCCACCATGCACCCAACGTCGGCAGCCGCACGCCCGGCATGAGGCGCCCGGCGGCGAGCGGGCCCGAGGTCTTGACTCTCAAGTTACGGCGCAGTTACGGTGCTGTTCGATATAAATGCGAGTCTGAATATATATTCAGGCGAGATCGCTCCCCTACTGGCAGCCCCCAGCACGACGGGGGCCGATGGCGGCTGCCCGACTCCGGAAGGAACGTGCCAATGCGAGCGCGAACGCTCCGCAGGTGCCTGGTCGCCGCGGCCCTGGCAGTGACCCTGCCGCTCACGGCCGCGACCGCCGCCCTGGCCGCCGACGAGGACGGCGACTCCCAGGGCCAGCAGTCCCAGGGCTCGTCGGTCACCAAGCCGCGCATCATCGTCTCGCAGGACGGCGAGGTGGACGACATGGACTCGTTCATCCGCTTCCTGTACTACTCGAACGAGTTCGACATCCAGGGCATCGTCTACTCGAGCTCGCAGTACCACTACGCCGGCGACGGCGCGGGCGTGCAGCCGTTCCGCTGGACCGGCACCGAGTGGCTCAACCACTACATCGACCTGTACGAGCAGATCTACCCGAACCTGCGCAAGCACGCGGACGGCTACCCGAGCCCCGCGAAGCTCCGCTCGCTGTACAAGATCGGAAACATCGACAACGTCAGCGAGATGGACAAGGTCACCGAGGGTTCCGAGTTGATCCGGAAGGTGATCCTCGACGACCAGCCCGGCCCGCTGTACATCCAGTCGTGGGGCGGCCTGAACACCACCGCGCGGGCGCTGAAGTCCATCCAGGAGCAGTACCAGAACGACCGCCGGTGGCCGGAGATCCAGCGCAGGATCAGCCAGAAGGTCGTGATCTACAACATCCTGAACCAGGACTCGACCCTCAACGGCTACATCAAGCCCAACTGGCCCGACATGAAGATCGTCGACAACCAGAGCCAGTTCTGGAGCTTCGCCTACCTCTGGACGCGCCAGGTGCCGGCCGCCAACCAGTACGCGCTCAGGGCGCCGTACATGGAGCAGAACTTCCTGACCGGGCACGGCGCGCTGCTGGAGCAGTACCGCACCTACCGCGACGGCAAGCCGACCCCCGGCGACGACCAGAACAACCGCTGGCGGCCGGAGCAGAACCTCACCTACGGCGTGCACGACTTCATCTCCGAGGGCGACTCCCCGTCGTTCATGTACCTGCTCGACTTCAACGGGCTGCGCTCGTCGGAGAACCCGACCTACGGCGGCTGGGGCGGCCGGTTCGCCACGAACGCCACCGGCTGGATCGACACCACCGACGTCAACCCGAACACCGGCGCGAACGACCGGGCGTACCCGCAGACCCGGTGGGTCGCCGACCTGCAGAACGACTTCGCGGCGCGGGCTGACTGGGGCGTCACCGCGAAGTACGGCGACGCGAACCACAACCCGGCGGCCTCCGTCCGCGAAGGCCTGGACCTGCGGGCGAAGGCCGGCAAGACGCTGACCCTGCACGGCCGCGGCTCGGACCCGGACGGCGACAGCCTGACCTACCGCTGGTGGGAGTACACCGACGCCGACACCTACGCCGGCACGGTCGCGCTCTCCGGCGCGGACACGGCGACCACGTCGTTCACCGTCCCCGCCGACGCCAAGCCGGGTGACACCATCCACCTCGTCCTCGAGGTCACCGACAACGGCGCCCCCGCACTCAAGCACTACCAGCGGGTCATCGTCACGGTGAAGTAAGCGGAACAGGTTTCAGGTTCAGGGCCTTTCAGGGCCGGCCCAGTCGCTGGGTCGGCCCTGTCGGCTTTGCGGGGGAACATTGGGGTAACAGTCGGAAGACATCACGCTGGAATCGGGAGGCGTCACAATGTCCGTCCAGCTCAATCACACGATTGTCGCGGCCCGCGACAAGGAGACATCGGCCGGTTTCCTGGCGGCGATGCTGGGGGTGCCGGTGGGCCGGCGCTTCGGCCCGTTCGTCCCGGTCGAGGTGAGCAACGGCGTCACCCTGGACTTCGCCGACACCGGCGACCGGCCGGTCACCGCTCAGCACTACGCGTTCCTGGTGTCGGAGCCCGAGTTCGACGCCATCTTCGGCCGCATCAAGCAGGCCGGGGTGGCCTACTACGCCGATCCGCACCACGACCAGCCGCAGGAGATCAACCACCGCGACGGCGGGCGGGGCGTGTACTTCGACGATCCCAGCGGACACAACATGGAGATCCTCACGCGCCCGTACGGCAGCGGATCCGCCTGATGCTCCATTTCCTGTGACCTGATACATAACATGCTTTTATAAGTGCGTGATACAAATTGGAGCATGGTCCTTGTTGACTCCGCGCGGCTGACGACTGCCGTCGAGCGGCTCTTCAGCCTGCTCCGGCAGGGCAACCCGCCCAACGACATCAGCCTGACCGCCGCGTCCACGCTGCGCCGGCTGGAGCGGGAGGGGCCGCGCCGGCTCACCGAGCTCGCCGCCGCGGAGGGCGTCACGCAGCCCGCGATGACGCAGCTCGCCCAGCGCCTCGAGCGTGACGGCCTCGCCGAGCGCACGCCCGACCCCACCGACGGCCGGGTCGTGCTCGTGCGGGTCACCCTGGCCGGCCGCGACCTGCTCGCCCGCCGCCGGGAGGTGCGCGCCGCGCACCTGCAGGACCTGCTGTCCTCGCTGTCCGCAGACGACCAGGCGCTGCTCGCGGCCGCGCTGCCGGCGCTGGAAAGGCTCGCACCGTGACCTCGACGCTTCCCGGCCTCCGCGGCGCCCTGGTCGGCGGGACCGACCACCCGCACTACAAGTGGGTCGCGCTGTCCAACACCACCCTCGGCATGCTGATCGCCACGATCAACTCCTCGATCGTGCTCATCTCGCTGCCCGCCATCTTCAACGGCATCCACCTCGACCCGCTCAGCCCCGGCAACGTCAGCTACCTGCTGTGGATGCTCATGGGCTACATGCTCGTCAGCGCCGTCCTCGTGGTGACCCTCGGCCGCCTCGGCGACATGTACGGCCGCGTCCGCATCTACAACGCCGGCTTCGCACTGTTCACGATCACCTCGATCGCGCTGTCCCTCGACCCGTTCGACGGCGGCGGCGGCGCCCTGTGGCTGATCGGCTGGCGCGTCCTGCAGGCCGTCGGCGGCTCGATGCTCATGGCCAACTCCGCCGCGATCCTCACCGACGCCTTCCCGGCCGCCCAGCGCGGCATGGCCCTCGGCGTCAACATCGTCGCCGGCATCGCCGGCTCCTTCATCGGCCTGGTCCTCGGCGGCCTCCTCGCCGAGTGGAACTGGCGCGCCATCTTCTGGGTCAACGTCCCCATCGGCGTGATCGGCACCATCTGGGCGTACCGCTCGCTGCACGACACCGGCGTGCGCCGGCCCGGCCGCATCGACTGGTGGGGCAACCTCACCTTCGCCGTCGGCCTCACCGCCCTGCTCGCCGGCATCACGTACGGCATCCAGCCCTACGGCGGCCACAGTCAGGGCTGGACCAACCCGTGGGTGCTCGCCGGTCTCATCGGCGGCGTCGCCGTGCTCGGCCTCTTCGCCTGGATCGAGACCCGCGTCGACTCGCCGATGTTCCCCCTCGGCCTGTTCCGCAACCGGGCGTTCGCCTCCGGCAACATCGCCGGCCTGCTCGCCTCCATCGCCCGCGGCGGCCTGCAGTTCATGCTGATCATCTGGCTGCAGGGCATCTGGCTGCCGCTGCACGGCTACCGCTACGAGGAGACCCCGCTCTGGGCCGGCATCTACCTGCTGCCGCTCACCGTCGGCTTCCTCGCCGCCGGCCCCATCGCCGGCCACCTCTCCGACAAGTACGGCCCGCGCCTCTTCGCCGCCTGCGGCCTGCTCGTCATGGCCCTCTCGTTCGGCGGCCTGCTCATCCTGCCGACCGACTTCAGCTACTGGGCCTTCGCCTTCCTCGTCTTCCTCAACGGCCTCGGCGGCGGCCTCTTCGCCGCCCCCAACACCAGCCTCGTCATGTCCAGCGTCCCCGCCCACCTCCGCGGCGCCGCGTCAGGCATGCGGGCCACGTTCCAGAACGCCGGCATGGTCCTCTCCATCGGCGTCTTCTTCTCCCTGATGGTCGCCGGCCTCTCCAGCTCCCTCCCCTCGACCCTCGACACCGGCCTCACCGCCCAGGGCGTGCCGGCCTCCGCCGCGCACACCATCGCCAACCTCCCGCCGGTCGGCACCCTCTTCGCCGCCTTCCTGGGCTACAACCCGATCGCCGCCCTGCTCGGCCCGCAGCTGCTGGCCCAGCTCCCGGCCGCGAACGCCACCACCCTCACCGGCCGCGAGTTCTTCCCCCACCTGGTCTCCGGCCCCTTCCACGACGGCCTGGTCGTCGTCTTCTGGCTGGCCATCGCCATGTCGGTCGTCGGAGCCCTCGCCTCGCTCATCAAGGCCCCCCGGGGGCCGGAGAACGCGGTCGCTGAGTAACGCCACGGACCCAGCGACCCCAGAAAACGGGCCGGCGCCTCTGTGGGGAGGCGCCGGCCCGTCTGGCTGTGGCGACGGAGGTGTGACAGGTCAGGTGCGGGGGTGGCCGGTGATGCCGTCGAGGATGGTGGTCAGGGTGTGGTGGAAGGTCTCGCCGGCGTCGAGGTGGGCGCCGTCGTGGACGAGGCGGGCGACGGTGGGGTAGCGGCCGGTTTCGAGCATGCGGGTCAGGTAGGGGCCGAGGGCCGCCTGCCAGGCGGACACGTCGGTGCCGGTGGCGCGGGCGGTGCGGCGCTCGGTGATCTCGCGGCGGAGCGATCCGACGATGAAGGCGTTGAGGGCGCCCAGGGCCCGCTGGAGGTCGTCGACGCCGTGCAGGCCGGGGGCCTGGCCGAGCGCCGCCGCGGTCGACTCGCCCACGGCGAGGGCGTGCGGGCCCAGGTGCGGCCGCGCGCCGAGCAGGTCGGCGAACCACTCGTGCTCGAGGGCGGCGGCGCGGGTCCGGTGGACGATGGCCAGCACCGTGGCCCGCCACTCTGACTCCTGAGCGGAGTCCTGGCCGGGCTCGGCGATCCGGGCGTAGACGGCGTCGACCATCAGGTCGAGCAGCTCGGATCGGTTGGTCACGTAGTCGTACAGCCGCATCGGGCCGACGCCGAGCTCCTTGGCGATCTTGCGCACCGACAGCCCCTCGAGGCCGTCCGCGTCGGCGAGCCGGATCGCCGCGGCGGCGATCTTCGCGCGGCTCAGCGGCACCGGCGCCGCCCGCGGCTGGGGCTCGGGCCGTTCCCAGACTGGCAGCGGCGCGCTACCGTACGGCGTATCCATAATGTACAGCGTACGGCAAGGGAGACGACGATGCGAATCGCGATCGCCGGTGGTGGCCTCGGCGGGCTGACGCTGGCCCGGATCCTGCACCGGCACGGCATCGGCGCGGTGGTGTACGAGCGCGAGGCGGGCAGGTCCGCGCGGTCCCAGGGCGGGTCGCTCGACCTGCACCCGGAGTCCGGGCAGCGGGCCCTGGCCGACGCGGGCCTCGCCGGCAGGTTCCGGTCCACGGCGCGGCCGGAGGGCGAGGAGCACCGCATCCTCGACCCGGCAGGACGCGTGCTCGTGCACCACACGCCACGGCCCGGCTCGTTCGACGGACGCCCGGAGATCGACCGCGCCGCGCTGCGCGACCTGCTGCTCGACTCGGTCCCCGGCGACGCGGTGGCCTGGCGGCACCGGCTCGTCGCGGCGACACCCAGACCCGGCGGAGGGTTCGAGCTGGCGTTCGACGGCGGCGACCGGGCCGGCTGCGACCTCCTCGTCGGCGCGGACGGCGCGCGCTCGGCCGTCCGGTCGCTGCTGACCGACGCGCCCCTGTCCTGCGTGGCCGTCCTGGTCGAGCTGAGCATCCGCGACGCCGACCGGCGCCACCCCGACCTCGCCGAGCTGGTCGGCCCCGGAAACCTCTGGTGCATCGGCGTCAGCCGGATCCTGGCGGCGCAGCGCCTCGGCGACGGCAGCATCCGGGTCGGGATCTCCCTACCCGCCGACGATCTACCCGCCGACGATCTGCCCGCCGACGATCTGCCCGCTGAGGATCTGGGCGCGGACGATCTGCCCGCTGAGGATCTGGGCGCGGACGATCGCCTGCACACCTACCGCAGCAAGCCCGCCCTGCTGGAGCTGTTCGACGGCTGGGACCCCGCCCTCACCGCACTCATCGAGGCCGGCGATGGCCCGACGATGCGCAGGATCGAGGCGATGCCCACCGGCACCCGCTGGGCCCACCGGCCGGGCGTCACCCTCATCGGCGACGCCGCGCACCTCATGCCGCCGGTCGGTGAGGGCGCCAACCAGGCGATGCTCGACGGGGCCGAGCTCGCCGCCGCGCTCGCCGCCGGCCCCGCCGACCCCGACGCGGCGATCCGGACGTACGAGGAGGCGATGTTCACCCGGATCCACCCGATCGCCGAGATGTCCGCACGGGTCCAGGCGATGATGCTGTCCCCCACCGCGGCCGACGACATCGTCCGCTTCTTCACGCGGCCCGCCGAGCCCGCCGCCGCGGGCTGACGAACACCCGGCGTCACTCGGGGAGGGAGGCGAGCCGGGATTCGAGGAAGGCGCGCTCGACCTCGTTGTCGCACAGGGCGATGGCGGCGCGGTAGGCGTCCGCGGCGTCCGGCAGGCGGTGCAGGCGGCGCAGCAGGTCGGCGCGGGTCGCCGGCAGGTAGTGGTACGACGCCAGGCGGGGGTCCGCGGCCAGCTCGTCGACCAGGGCCAGGGCGGCCGAGGGGCCGTCGGACATGGCGACGACGACCGCGCGGTTCAGGGCGACGACAGGGGACGGCCAGGCGCGCAGGAGCAGGTCGTACAGGCCGCGCAGCTGCCGCCAGTCGGTGGCGGCGTAGGTGGGGGCCTCGGTGTGGACGGCGGCGATGGCGGCCTGCAGGGCGAAGCGGCCCGGGCGGCCGCCGCGCAGCGCGGCGCGGACGAGGTCGAGGCCGGCGGTGATCTGGGGGCGGTCCCAGCGGGCGCGGTCCTGCTCCTCCAGCAGCAGCAGGCGGCCGTCGGGGGCGGTCCGGGTGGCGCGGCGGGCGTCGTGCAGGAGCATGAGGGCGAGCAGGGCGCGGGCCTCGCGCTCGTCGGGCATGAGGGCGCACAGGGTGCGGGCCAGGTCGAGGGCGCGGTCGACGAGGTCGGCGCGGACCAGGCCGGGGCCGGTCGGGGCGGCGTGGCCGGTGGTGAAGACCAGGTGCACGACGGTCAGGACGGCGTCGAGCCGGTCCGGGAGCTGTTCGAGGGGCGGCACGCGGTACGGGATGGCCGCCGCGGCGATCTTCTTCTTGGCGCGGGTGACCCGGGCCGCCATGGTCGGCTCGCTGACGAGGAATGCGTGGGCGATCTCGTCGGTGGTCAGGCCGCAGACGAGGCGGAGCGTGAGGGCGAGCTGGGCCTCCCGGGCCAGCGCCGGGTGGCAGCACGTGAACACCAGGCGCAGGCGGTCGTCGGGGATCTCCTCCCCGGCGTCGTCCCCGGCGTCGTCCCCGGCGTCGGGGACCACCAGGAGCGGCAGCTTCGAGCGCAGCGTCGCGGCACGCTTGTGGGCGTTGAGGGCGCGGCGCTGCGCGGCGACGGTCAGCCAGGCGCCGGGGTTGGCCGGCACGCCCTGGCGCAGCCAGGCGTCCATGGCGGACACGTACGCGTCCTGGACGCACTCCTCGGCGAGGTCGAGGTCGCGCGCGACGCGCACCGTCGCGGCGAGCACCCTGGCCCACTCGCGACGGTGCGCGTCGGCGACCGCCTGCCTGACAGCGGCGGACTCCACGAACGGCGCGGCCTACTCGAAGACCATCACCGGGCGGACCTCGACGCCGCCGAAGCGGGCCGGGCACAGCTTGGCGATCTCCAGCGCCTCGTCGAGGTCCTTCGCCTCGATCACGTAGTAGCCGCCGAGGACCTCCTTGGTCTCGACGAACGGGCCGTCGGTGACGACGTCGCCGCGGATCGAGGTGGCCGTCGCGACCGCCTGGAGGGCGTTGCCGCCGACCAGCCGCTCGCCGACCTGCTCCGAGAAGCGGTTGTGGGCGTCCATGACCTCCTGGTACACGGACTTGTCGGCGCTCTCGTAGTCCGCCTCGTTCTCGTAGATGAGGATCAGGTACTGGGCCATCGTGGCTGCTCCTTCAAGGGAATGCGTCCTCTTACACTCCTACGTCAATCGGCACCGGACCCGAATCGACAGGCCGGGCGAAAAATTTGTACGCGAGTGCGCAGCCGGCCACGGCGAGGGTGCCCAGGACGTACCAGCCGCTGAGTGCGAGCAGTCCGAACGACGCGGCGCAGGAGACCGCCGCGCACCACCACACGGGCGTGCGGCGCGGCAGGAGGCGCAGCGCGGCGGCGGTGCCCAGCACGTACACGAGGACGAACGCACCGCTGGTGAGCAGGACCAGCGGGCGGGTGCCGGTGCCGGTCGCCGTCACGAGCAGCAGCGACGCGCCGCCCAGCGCCGCGACGACGGCGAGGCTGCGCCGGGGCACCTCGCCGGCGCCGCTGCCCCGCCCGAACCACGCGGGCAGCGCCCGGTCGCGGCCGAGCGCGGCACCGAGCTTGGCCGCGCCGGCGTAGTAGGCGTTCATCGTGCCGAGCGTCAGCAGCACCGCGGCGCCGGCGGTGAGCGCCTTGACCTGCCCGCCGACGCCGCGGGCGAGCAGCTCGGCGAGGGGTGCGTCGCCGGGCGCGGGGCCCAGCACCAGGATGCTGGCGGCGGCGATGCCGAAGTACAGCACGCCGACGACGACCAGGGCGATCGCCGTGGCCCGGGGCAGGTCGCGGGCGGGGCGCCGGAAGTCGCCGGCGAGGGACGTGACCGCCTCCCACCCGGCGAACCCCCAGACCAGCAGGGCCGCCGCCGACCCGACCGCCCACCAGCCGTGCGGGGCGAACGGCCGCAGGTTGCCGGGGTCGGCGTGCGGCAGCGCGGTCACGGTCGCCGTCAGCAG
Source organism: Dactylosporangium sp. CA-152071 (assembly GCF_050936335.1). Classification (NCBI taxonomy): domain Bacteria; kingdom Bacillati; phylum Actinomycetota; class Actinomycetes; order Micromonosporales; family Micromonosporaceae; genus Dactylosporangium; species Dactylosporangium sp. CA-152071. The sequence goes on from NZ_JBNJMZ010000002.1 coordinate 3,148,537, forward strand.
CAGCGTGACGAGCAGCAGCGCCAGCCCGAGCTGCAGCCGGCCGGACACCCGCACGCCCCCGAGGTTGCCGGCCGTCACCACGAGCATGAGCGCGGCGGCCGTCAGCAGCTCCGTGCGGGTGCCGCCGCCGAGCGCCGCGGCCACGTACGCCCCGGCGAACAGCGCCGCGGCCGGCGCGCCGACCGGCACGGCGAGGTAGAAGCACCAGCCGACGACCGCCGCGGCGCGGTCGCCGAACGCCTTGCCCGCATACGTGGCGACACCGCCCGAGTCGGGGAACCTGGCGCCGAGCGCCGCGAACGTCGCCGCGAGGGGCACCGACAGGGCGATCAGGGCGGCCCACGCGACGAGCGACGCCGGTCCGGCGGTCTGCGCGGCGAGGGCGGGCAGCGCGATGACCCCGGTGCCGAGGACCGCGCCGATGGACAGGGCCGCCCCTTGGGGCACGTTCAACATGCCTGCTATTCGACATCCCCCGCGGATCAAGAGCGAGTGGCAGGAATGCCATGTTGGGTAAGATTCCAGCCATGCGTCATCTCGTCGGCGTCGCGGTCACCGAGGACATGCCGGTCTTCGAGCTGGCCGTGCCGTGCGAGGTGTTCGGCATCGACCGGTCCGACCTGGCGGACCCCTGGTATGAGCTGCGCTTCGCCGCCGCCGCGCCGGGCGTCGTCCAGGCCCGTTCCGGGCTGTCCGTGACCGCACCCTACGACCTCGGCACGCTGGCCGACGTGGACACGCTGATCATCCCGGCGTTCGCCCGGGCCAGGCAGGTGGAGCCCCCGCCGGCGCTGGTCGAGGTGGTGCGGGAGGCGCACCGGCGCGGGAGGCGGATCGTCGCGATCTGCACCGGCGCGTATGTGCTCGCCGCCGCCGGCCTCCTCGACGGCCGCCGCGCCACGACCCACTGGATGAACGCCTTCGACTTCGCCCAGCGCCACCCCGCCGTCACGTTCGACCCCGACGTGCTCTACACGTCCGACGGCACGATCTTCACCTCGGCCGGCACCGGCGCCGCGATCGACCTCTGCCTGCACCTGGTCCGCCTCGACCACGGCGCCGCGGTCGCCAACGAGGTCGCCCGCCGCATGGTCGTCCCGCCGCACCGCGACGGCGGGCAGTCGCAGTTCGCCCACCCGCCGCCGCGCCCCCGCACCCCCGACGCGCTCAGCGTCGCCCTCGACTGGGCCAGGGCCCGCCTCGACCAGCCCCTGACCGTCGCCGACCTGGCCCGCGAGGCCCGCCTGAGCCCCCGCACGTTCGCCCGCCGCTTCCGCGAGTCGGTCGGCACCAGCCCGCTGCAGTGGCTGCTGCGGCAGCGGGTACGACTGGCGCAGGAGCTCCTGGAGACCACCGACGACTCGATCGAGCGCATCGCCCACCGGACGGGCCTCGGCACCCCCGCCAACCTGCGCGCCCACTTCGCCCGCCAGACCAGCGTCACCCCCACCACCTACCGTCAGGTCTTCCACCGCTGATCCGGAGTGTTCCGTGACCGTCGACGAGTTCATCCGCGTCTTCGCCGCACAGCGCCCGAATCTGGACTGGGTCCAGGCGGTGCAGCGGTTGCTGCCGGCACTGCACTGGGAGCAGGTGACCGCGCTGCTGGCGGCGATCCCCCGGGCCGGTCGCCGGACCCACGTGGAGCTGGTGCGCCTCCTGGCGCCGCACCTGGACCGCGCGCAGGTCGCCGAGGTGGCCACGATCATCGCGACGACCAAGGGCGCCGGGTCGCGGCTGGCGGCCCTCGGCTGCGTCGCCGACCGGCTGCCCGACGCGCAGCGCGACGACGCCGTGGCCGCCGCGGTGCGCCGCGCCGTCAAGGTACCCACGGAGGCGGACGACCTGCTCGCCTGGGCGGCGCCGTTCCTGCCGCCGGGCCGCCTGGTCGCCACGCTGCGGACCCTGCGGGCGCGGCAGGACCCCGGCAGGCACTACCAGACGCTCCGCCGTGTCGTGACCCGCCTGCCGCCCTCGACGAGGTGCTGTCGCTCCTGTCGGCGATCGAGCGGGATCCGGTGCGGGCGTTCGCGGTGGCGGAGGTGGCGCCGCTGCTCCCGCGGGACCGCCTGGGCGTCGCGCTGGCGCTGGCCCGGGACATCGGCACCGGCATCGACCGGGCCGGCGCGCTGACCGGGGTGGCGCCGCACCTGAAGCCGGACGAGAGCCACCACCGCGCCTGGCTGACCACCGCCGTGCTGCCCCGGCTGACCGCCGCCCAGGCGGCCCGTGTCACCGAGCTGGACCCTGGCGTCGACGAGCTGACCCGGCGGAAACGCACCGTCAGGCCGGGCGGAGGGCGGCGAAGACGTCGGGCCAGTTCGCCGGCAGGTTGTCCCAGATGAAGCGCTGGTAGCGGGTCATGAGGCCGACGGCGGCGGCGCGCACCTCCGCGTCGTCGGAGCGGATCGCCGCCACGCACCGGTCGAGGCAGTCCCATTCCTCCCGGTCGCGCTCCGGTACGCCGATCGTGGCCAGCGCCGCCTGGACGGCATCGTCCTCGAAGAAGCCGTCGTCCCACGCGGTCGCCGCGCCCAGCAGGTACATCAGCTGCGTGCTGGGCGTCAGCAGCTGCGCCGCGAGCGTCCCGCTGTCATAGGTGCGGTCCTCGTCCTCGCCCACGATGCCGGACTCCCCGACGGACAGGTCGACCAGGTCCCGCCAGTAGGCGACGTCGTGCGTCCCGTCCCGCTGCAGCATGTGCCGGCTCGCGAACTCCGCCATCCGCGCCGGGTCGTCGACCAGCGGCGAGACCGCGGTGTCCATGCTGTAGTCGAACCCGAAGAACCACCGGCGGCCGTCGACCACCATCGACTCGATGCCGCCGACCTGCCCTTCGCGGTCCGCGATCGGCGTGATGTCTCCCATGACGGGCGAGCGTAGTACGGCGGGTGGGCCTGACCGGCAGGCCGGAAGGTCCTGCCGGTCAGCGTCCGGTCCGAAGGGTCAGCAGGGGATCAGCTCGCCGCGGCGGGCCCGGACCCGGGTGCCGTCCACCAGCGTGATCTCGACCCGGCCGTTGGCGTCGGTGTCACCGAACGCGTAGATCTCCTTGCCGTCGTGCGGGGCCAGCTCGGCGTGGTGCACGCCGTTCCGGTCCGGCCGCAGGACCCACTTCAATTCCGGCGATTTACCCATTTCGCCCACCCCCTTCGTCCGAGGCTAACGGGCGAGACGGGCGCCCGGTGCGGACCGGCCGGGCGTGGTACCCGTGTGAGTGAGCCGGGGCGCGTTCATCGCAGACCGCCGGGCCAGGCGAGGTATTCGCGGAAGCCCGTCACGCGCCCGTCGCGCAGTTCGAAGATCAGGCACAGGCGCTGGGTGAAGGGTTCGCCGCGCATGGTGCCGGCGACGCGGACCTCGAAGGCGACGCCGGACTCCCCCGTCAGGACCGCCTGGACGACCAGATCCGCGCGGACCGAGGCGGCCAGCCAGTCGAAGAAGCGGACGGCGTCCTCGGCGCCGTGCCGCACGCCGGCGAAACCCTCGACCGGGACGTGGAACGTCACGGCGGGATCGAGCATGCCGATGAGCCGGGACCAGTCCCCGGTCGCGGCGCCGGCGATCCAGTGATTCATCGCCGTCATTGCGTGGTGCATTTCTATCGCCACTCCAGGAAAATCAATTCTGCGTGATTCAGGCAGAATGAAGGTCGGGGAAGCGCTCTACCGTCTGCTCTATTGACTGGACCATGGTGAATGCGAATACTCAAGTCATGTCGCCGCTCGACTCGGGATCCGCACAACGCAGCGCGAACCGCAGCCGCGTGATCCACGCGCTGCGGCAGCACGGTGCGATGAGCCGGGCCGCCCTCGCCGAGATAGGGCTGTCCCGGTCGACGGTCGCCAGCGTCGTCGGGGAGCTCATCGAGGCCGGCGCGGTGGTCGAGGTCGGCGGCGCCAACGGCCCCCATCCGAACGGCAACGGCAGCAGGAGCAAGGCGGGCCGGCCGCCCACCCTGATCGGGCTCAAGGGCGGCCTCGGCGTCGCGGTGGGCGTCGAGATCGGCAACGGGATCGTGCGGATCGCGATCTGTGACGTGGCACAGGCGATGCTGCGGCACAAGACGGTCCAGGTCGACGAGCAGACCTCGCCGCAGGACACCCTGCTGCTGGTCGACCGGCTGATCGACGAGCTGCTGGAGCAGACCGGGTTCCGGCGCGACGAGGTGATCGGCGTCGGCATCGCCATGCCGGGGCCGATCCAGCGGCGGACCGGGCTGACCGGCCGCGCGTGCACGCTCAAGCCGTGGGTGGGCCTCGACCCGCGGCTGCTCGCCCAGCACGTGCTCGGGCTGCCGGTGCACGCGGGCAACGACGCCAACCTCGCCGCCCTGGCCGAGATGACCTGGGGCGCCGCGCGGGGGCTGCGGGACTACGCGTACATCTACACCGCCACCGGCATCGGCGCGGGGTTCGTCATGGACGGACGCCTCTACGTCGGCGCCAACGGCACGGCCGGGGAGATCGGCCACACCACCATCAACGAGGACGGCCTGGTGTGCGCGTGCGGCGGCCGGGGGTGCCTGAACACCCTGGCCAACCCGGACGCCATCACCGACCAGCTGTGGCAGAGCCACGGCCGGCGGCCGTCGATCGGCGAGGTGATCAGCCTCGCGCACCAGGGTGACGCCGGGTGCCGCCGCGTCCTCGCCGACGCGGGCCGGCACATCGGGGTCGCGATGGCCAACATGTACAACCTGCTCGACCCCGAGCTGATCGTCCTCGGGGGCAGCCTCGCGCCGGCCGGTGACATCCTCATCGAGCCGCTGCGCCAGTCGATGATGCGCCGCGCGATCCACGCCGGGGAGGCCGTCCCCGACGTCGTCGCGGGTGAGATCGGGATCGACGTGGTCGTCGTCGTGGGTGCGGCCGCCGCCGTGCTCCGCGACGCCAACAGGTTCCCGCTGCCAGTCCGCTGACCAGCCGGCCGGCCTTCCCAACCCGTCGGCCGGCCGGCGCGCCAAATGCACCGGAATAGAAGAAACGGCCAGAGCGAAACAGCTCTGGCCGCCCTCGCCGCACGCCAATGCAGCAAACAACAACCGGCCGCGGATTGCCGTCCAGAGCCGATCGTCGAAGGTGGAGCAACCATGATTCTACCGCGTTCCGTCACGGCCCTTTTAGCGCTCACACTGCTGTTTCCGGTCGCCGCCGCCTGCAGTACCGGCGAGAACAGCCCCAAGGAGAGCAAAGGGAAAATCAAGATCGCGCTGTCGAACTCGTTCATCGGCAACGGCTGGCGCGTCGAGATGGAGAACGTGTTCAAGGCGGCCTGCGCGATGCCGCCGTACAAGGACCAGGTCGACTGCAGCGTGTTCAACGCCGGCAACGACGTCGCCACGCAGACCCGCCAGATCTCGAACCTGATCGCCCAGGGCGTGGACGGCATCGTCATCAACGCGGCGTCGACCAGCGGCCTCAACGGGGTCGTCCAGCAGGCCTGTGACCGCGGCATCGTCGTCGTGTCGTTCGACAACACCGTCGACGCCAAGTGCGGCCTGACGGTCAACACCGACCAGGTCAAGTTCGGCGAGCAGCTCGCCCAGTTCGTCGTGGACCAGCTCAAGGGCCAGGGCAACGTCGTCATGGTCACCGGCGTGGCCGGCACCGGCGCCGACAACGACCGCAACGCCGGCGCCAAGAAGGTCTTCGACGCCAACCCGGGCATCAAGGTCGTCGCCACGTACAGCGGGATGTGGGACTCCGCGACGGCCCAGCGGCAGACCGCGGCGCAGCTGCCGAGCCTGCCGAAGGTCGACGGCGTGTGGGTGTCCGGCGGCACCGACGGGGTGATCAAGGCGTTCATCGAGGCGAACCGGCCCGTGCCGGTGACCGGCGGCGAGGCGGAGAACGGCTTCCGCAAGTACCTGGCCGGGCTGTCGACGCCGAAGGTGAACGGCATGTCCATCGGGCAGCCGCCGTTCCTGTCGGTGATCTCGCTCGAGCTTGCCCGGGCCGTGATCAAGGGCGAGCACCCGAAGACCAGCGTGACGATCCCGTTCCCGATGGTGACGTCGGAGACGGTGAAGGTCGGCGAGACCGTGTTCCCGGACCTGCCGGACAGCTTCTTCGCCGACTTCACCGACTCGGGGCCGAACGCGACCGTGGTGCTGTGCCAGGAGGCCGCGACCGACGGCACGCCGTGCCCGGGCAGGACGCTCGCGGTGAAGCTCGGATGACGGACCAGACCGCCGTGCACGCCGAAGGGGTCGACCGCTCCTTCGGCGGGGTACGGGCCCTGCGGGACGCGTCCTTCTCGGCGCGCCCCGGCGAGATCCACGCCCTGGCCGGCGAGAACGGCGCCGGCAAGAGCACGATGATCAAGGTGCTCTGCGGCCTGGTGCGGCCCGACAAGGGGACCGTGCGCGTCACCGGGCGGCTCGCGACCGCCTTCCAGGAGCTCTCGCTGCTGCCGGACCTCACCGTCGCGGAGAACCTCCTGCTGCACGACCCGCCCCGCGGAAGGTTCGGGCTGGTCGCGCGGCGCCGGCTGGTGCCGGTGGCGGGACGGATCCTGAGCGACCACGGCATCCACGACCTCGACCCCGCGGCCGTGACCCGCGACCTGTCGGTGGCGCGCCGGCAGGTGGTGGAGCTGGTGCGGGTCCTCGCGACCCGCCCCGAGGTGCTGATCCTCGACGAGCCGACCGCGGCGCTGCAGGAGCAGCAGGTGGCGTGGCTGGCGGCGCACATGCGGCGGCTGCGGGAGGAGGGCTGCTGCGTGGTCTTCACCTCGCACCGGTGGCGCGAGATCGAGGCCCTGGCGGACCGGGTCACCGTGTTCCGCAACGGCACCCACGTCACCACCCGGTCGCGGCTGACCGAGTCCGAGGCGGTGACGCTGATGAGCGGCCGCACCCTGGAGGCCACCTACCCGCCGCTGGCCCCGCCGCAGGACACCGTCGCGCTCGAGGCGCGGGTCGGCGAGGTCGACATCACGGTGCGGCGCGGCGAGATCGTCGGCATCGGCGGCCTGGCCGGGCAGGGGCAGCGCGAGCTGTTCCTGCGGCTCTTCGGCATCGGGCGGCAGCAGGTCACCGTCGGCGGCATCCGGACCACGATCAGGAGGCCGAAGGACGCGATCCGGGCCGGCATCGGCATCGCGTACGTGCCGGAGGACCGCAAGGCGGAGGGCCTGCTGCTGCCCATGTCGGTGCGGGACAACCTGGCCCTCGCCACCCTCGAGCGGCGGTCGGTGGCCGGGTTCGTGCGCCGGGCCGCCGAGCGCGCGGCGGTGCAGGGCGTCGTCGACCGGCTGGCGGTGCGGGCCGCCTCGACGGCGCACCCCGTCGGCACCCTCTCCGGCGGCAACCAGCAGAAGGTCCTGATGGGCCGCTGGCTGCTCAGCGGGGCCGAGGTGCTGCTGCTGTTCGACGTGACGCGGGGCGTGGACGCCGCGACCAAGCACGACTTCTACGTCCTCGTCGCCGGTCTCGCCGCGCAGGGGCGGGCGGTCCTGCTGTACAGCAGCGAGACCGAGGAGATCGCGCACCTGTGCCACCGGGTCCTGGTGATGCGGGAGGGGCGGGTCGCCGCCACCCTCGACGGGCCGGTCGGCGACGCCGAGCGCATCGTCGCGGCCGCCATGAAGGAGCATCAGCATGTCTGAGCTGCGGGCCGCGACGCTCGGCTACGCGGTGCTCGCGGCCACCGCCGCGGCCTACCTCGCCGTCTACACCACGAGCCTCGGGCACCTGCCGACGCCGTTCGACTACCTGTCGCTGCTCAACACGTCGCTGCCCCTCGTCTTCGTGGCGATCGGGCAGAGCCTGGTCGTGCTGACCGGCGGCATCGACCTGTCCGTCGGCGGGATGGTCGGCCTCGGCGTCGCGATCGTCGCGGCCGGGTCGACCGGCAGCGCGGCCGTCACCGCGGGCTGGATGCTCGCGGCGGTCGCCGCCGGGGCCGCCTGCGGCGCCGTCAACGGGGTCGTCGTCGCCAGGGGGCGCATCGCGCCGATCCTCACCACCCTCGCCACCCTGTCCGTCTACAGTGGACTCGCGCTCAAGGTGCTGCCGGTGCCGGGCGGCGAGATCTCCCCGGCGGTCCGCTCGGTGCTCACCGACCCGGACCTGCCGACGGGGCTGATCTGGCTCGGCGCCGCGGTCGCCGGGTGGCTGGTGCTGCGCCGCACCCGCTTCGGCATGCGGGTCTACGCCGTCGGCAGCGACGAGGCGGCCGCCCGCGCCTCCGGCGTGCCGACGGTCCGGGTGAAGGTGGGGGTGTACAGCCTGTCGGGGCTGTGCAGCGGCCTCGCCGCGGTGTTCTACGTGTCGACGACGACGTCGGGCGACCCGAACGCCGGCGACCCGTTCATCCTCACGTCGATCGCCGCGGTCGTCGTGGGCGGGATCGCGTTCGCCGGCGGGCGCGGCTCCGCCCTGGGCGCGGTCGCCGGGGCGTTCGCGCTGACCCTCGTCATCGACGTGCTGTTCTTCGCCGGCATCGATCCGCTGTACCAGTCGCTGTTCCAGGGCCTGTTCCTGGTCGTCGCGGTGCTGCTCGGCAGCCTGCTGCGCTGGCGGCGGTCCGGCAGCCCGCTGCGCTTGCGGCGGTTCGGCAGCCCGCTGCGCTTGCGGCGGTTCGGCGGCCTGCTGCGCTGGAGGCGGTCATGAACCTGGAAGCCGTGCTGCGCAAGGCCGCCCCGCAGCGGCGGATCCGGTACGCGTTCGCGGCCGCCGCCACGATCCTCGTCGCCGGGGCGGTCATCCACCCCGGATTCGGGTCGTGGCCGAGCCTGCGCACGATGCTGGTCCTCGCCAGCTTCATCGGGTTCGTCGGCGCCGGGCAGATGCTCGTCGTCCTCGTCGGCGGCATCGACCTGTCGATGCCGTGGGTGCTCAACGGCGCCGCGATCGTCCTCACCACGAGCAGCCTCGGCCAGTCCGGCCGGCTGCCGCTCGCGGTCCTCCTCGCGCTCGGCACCGGCGCCGCCGTCGGGCTGTGCAACGGGCTCGGCGTCGCGTGGCTCGGCGTGCCCGCGGTCGTCATGACCCTCGGCATGAACGGCGTCCTGCAGGGGCTGTCCCTCGGCCTGTCGAAGGGGCTCACCTGCGCCTCGTGCGCGTCGTACGCCCCGGAGCCGCTGCGCCGGCTCGTGGTCGGGCGGGTGTGGGGCGTGCCGTCGCAGTTGCTGCTGTGGGCCGGGGTGGCGCTGCTCGTGACGGTGCTGCTGACCTTCACCACGTTCGGCCGCCGGGTCTACGCGGTCGGCAACAACCCGCGCGCCGCCTTCCTCGCCGGGGTCGGCGTCCGGCCGGTCACGGTCGCGCTGTATGTGCTCAGCGGCGTGTTCGCGGCCCTGGCGGGGGTCACGCTCGTCGCCTACGGCGGGCAGCCGTCGCTCGGGCTCGGCGACCCGTACCTGTTCGAGTCGATCGCGGCGGTCGTCGTCGGCGGCGTCTCGATCCTCGGCGGGCGCGGCCACTACGCCGGCGTCGTCGCCGGATCGGTCACCCTGGTCGCCATCGTGACGCTGCTCCAGGCGGAGCGGGTCCCGGAGTACGGTCGGAACGTCATCTATGGTCTGGTGATCCTCGCCATCCTCTTCACCTACGGCAGGGAGCGCGCCGATGACTGAGACCCCGGCTGACACACTCTGCGACATCCCCTGCGAGCTGGGCGAGAGCACGCTGTGGGACGACGTCACGGGCCGGCTGCACTGGGTCGACATCGACCGGGCGCTGCTGTTCACCCTCGACTGGGCCACCCGCGGGGTGGCGAGCATCCGCCTGCCGGCCACGGTCGGCAGCGTCGGGCTGCGGTCCGGCGGCGGCCTGGTCGCGGCGCTGCGGCACGCCCTGGCCTTCGTCGCCGACGACGGCACCGTCGAGGTCGTCGCCGAGGTGGAGTCCGATGTACCGGGCAACCGCTGCAACGACGGCGCCGTCGATCCCGGGGGCCGCTTCTGGTTCGGCACGATGAACGAGACGGAGGCGACGGCGAGCGGCGCGTTCTACTGCCTGCGCGAGGACCTGAGCGTCACGAAGGCGTTCGGCGGCGTCGTCGTCTCCAACGGCCCGGCGTGGAGCCCCGACGGGCGCACCCTGTACCACGTCGACTCCGCCCGCAGCCGGATCACCGCCTACGAGTTCGACCCCGCGACGGGCGCCGTGGGGGGCGGGCGGCTCTTCGCCTCCGACGAGGACGAGGCGTGGTTCCCGGACGGGGTGACGGTCGACGCGGACGGCTTCGTGTGGAACTGCAAGTGGGACGGCGGGCGGATCGTCCGCTACTCCCCCGACGGCCGGATCGACCGGGTGGTGGAACTGCCGGTGCCCCGCCCGACGCGGTGCGCGTTCGTCGGGCCGGAGCTGCAGCTCATGGCGGTGACGAGCGCCCGCCGCGGGCGCGGCGCCGCGGCGCCCCGGTCGGGGCACCTGCTGCTGCTCGACCCGGACGCGACCGGCCTGCCGGCCGCCCGGTTCACGGGACGGTGAAAGGCGGCGGGCCGAGGCCCGCCGCCTTCGCTTTGCCGGCGACCGTGGTCAGTCCTGACGTCGCCGGCGACCGTGGTCAGTCCTGACGTCGCCGGCGACCGTGGTCAGCCGGCTTCGCCGACTGTGGTCAGTCCTGGGTGAGCGACGTGCGCAGGGTGCGCAGGGCGCCGGCCAGGAGGCGGGACACGTGCATCTGGGAGATGCCGAGCTCCGCGGCGATCTGCGACTGCGTCAGGTTGCCGTGGAACCGCATCGCGATGATCTTCTGCTCGCGGGCCGGGAGCTTCGCCAGCAGCGGGCGCAGCGCCTCGCGGTTCTCCACGTTGGCCATGTCGGGGTCGTCGCCGCCGAGCAGGTCGCCGAGGCCCGTGACGCCGCCGTCGCCGGCCTCGCCGACGGGCGCGTCCAGCGACAGCGCGCGGTACGCCTGCCCGCAGTCCAGGCCCTCGATGACGTCCTCCTCGCTCGCCCCGAGCTTCGCCGCGAGGTCCGCGACCGTCGGGGAGCGGCCCAGGTCCTGGGCGAGGTCGCCGGAGACCTTCGAGATCTCCAGGCGCAGCTCCTGCAGGCGGCGGGGCACGCGGACGTCCCAGCCCTTGTCACGGAAGTGGCGCTTGAGCTCGCCGACGATCATCGGGATGGCGTAGCTGGTGAAGGCGGCACCGCGCTCCGGGTCGAACCCGTCGACCGACTTGATCAGCCCGAGGTTGGCGACCTGGGCGAGGTCGTCGAACTGCTCGCCGCGGTTGCGGAAGCGCCGGGCGAGGTACTCGGCGAGGGGGATGTACAGCTCGATGAGGCGGGCCCGGACGCGGTCGCGGTCGGTGCCGGCGGGCAGGTCGCCGAGCAGCGACAGCAACGCCTTGGCCTGGGCGTCGGTCTCCCTGGTCCGGTGCGAACCGGCGCCCGTGGCCGCGTCGGCGGCCGGGACGGAGTCGACGTCGTGGAGGTCGGCGGTGCGAGTGGCGTCAGTGTGCAGGTCAGTGCTCACGGCAGGGTCAGCCTTTCGGTGCAATGACCGGTCCGTCCTGTAGGACGTCGTTTAAGGCAACGCCGAGCAGGGCATCCCCAGCTTGAGGGCGCACGAGACTCGAGACCGGTCAGAAAATCGCTCACAGCGCCCGTGTCTTGAGCGCCGGCGGTGAGACCGAGAACCGTCACGGCACCGGGTGGACCGCCGCTGTCTGGACGGGCCCGGCCGGTGACCCGCCGCGCACGCTGCTTGCGCAACATGTGGCAGGCCGCCGGAGGTGACGACTCACCCACCGTACAACAGATTGCCGCATGACAACAGTCGCACCCCTCCGACCGGCGTGTCAGCCCTCTAGCAGGTCGTTCATCGCCGCAGGGTCGCCGGGCAGGCCAAACGACCGCAGCAGCCCCGACACGTCGCCGGACTTCCGCCCGCCGATCTGCCACGCGGCGGGCGCCTCCGCCAGCGCCCGCACCAGTCTCTGCCGCGGGCCGGCCACGCCGGACCCGGGACCGTCCGGGAACACGAGCCGCAGCGCGGTGCCGAGCACCGGCAGGGTCTCCACGCCGGTGACCGTCCCGAGCCGGGCCAGCAGTGCGTCCAGGGCGGCGTCACCGGCGGCGAGCGCGGGCAGGGACAGCGCCGCGTAGCCGGCCAGGTCACCGCCGAGGAACGGGATGCCGGCCCGGGCGGTGCTCGCGCCCCCGGCCCAGCGCAGCAGCTCCTGCGTGGCCTCGTCGCCGGCACCGGCGCCCCGGACCCGGGCGAGTGCGACCGCCGCCGCCCAGCGGATCTCCCCCCTGGTGTCGCGCAGCGCCGCCGGCACGACGGTGCCGAGCAGCCCGAGCGACACGACCGCGGTGGCGGCGACGGACCGGGACGGGTCGGCGACCGCCGCGGTGAGCACCGCGACGCTCGCGGCGTCGTCCTCGGGGAACCAGCCGAGCGTGAACGCCGCGGCCGCCCGCAACGCGGCGTCACCGTGCGCGTCGCCGCCGACGACGAGTTCCCGCAGCACGGGCAGGCCGGCGCGCACGGCGTCGTAGGCGGCCAGCTCCACGTGCGCCGCCATGGCCGACCGCTGGTCGTCGTCGAGAGCCTCCCAGTAGTCCAGGCGGCTCTCCCCCTCGAAGTCCTCGTCCTCGTCGTCCTCGGCCGGCGGTGGCGCGGCACGCAGCAGCTCGGCGCCGCCCACGGCCGCGGCCCGCAGCTCGGCGACCGGGAACCCGTCCGGCAGCCACGCCCCGTGGTGCCCGACGGCGATCGACGCGACCAGCTCCACGACCGCGGCCCGGTCCGGGGTCGCCGGGTCCGCCAGGAGCTCCAGCAGGAACGGCACCGCCGGGGCGCTCGCCTCGTACCGGGTCCCCTGGTGGCAGATCCCGCCAATGAGCCCTGACAGCGCCCCGCGCCGGTCCCCGGCGGCGCCGGAGCGCAGCGCCCGCAGGTGACCGGGCACGTCGGCGGCCGGGCCGTACGCGTGCTCCAGCGAGGCCCAGTCGATCTCGTCGAGTCCGTCCAGCACGGTCGCAGAACCTACCCCATTAAGGTGGATGGATGACCGGTCTCGGCGACGTCGACGCCAGCGTTCCCAATGTGGCCCGCATGTACGACTACTACCTCGGCGGGTATCACAACTTCGCCGCCGACCGCGAGGCCGCGGAGCAGATCCTCGCGATCTTCCCGGACACGCCCGCGGCGGCCAGGACCAACCGGCGGTTCCTGCAGCGGGCGGTGCAGCACCTGGACCGGGCCGGCGTGCGGCAGTTCCTCGACATCGGCACGGGGCTGCCGACGCAGGGCAACGTGCACGAGATGACCGACGGCCGGGTCGTCTACGTCGACAACGACCCCGTGGCCGTCGCCCAGGCACGGTCCCTTGTGGACGGTCTGGACCGCGTGTCGGTGGCGTGCCGGGACCTGCGGGACCCGGAGGCGCTGCTCGCCGACCCCGACGTCGCCGGGCACCTCGACTTCGGCGAGCCGGTCGCGATCCTGATGGTGTCGATCCTGCACTTCGTGCCCGACGAGGCCGACCCGGGCGGCATCATCGCCCGGCTGCGCGACGCCACGGTCCCCGGCAGCCACCTCGTCGTCTCCCACCTCACCCTGGACGGGGTCCCCGCCGCGCCCGCCGCCGCCGGCCAGCAGGTGTACCGGCGGTCCAGCGCGCCGATCGTCCCCCGTACCAGGGCGGAGATCGCTGCCCTGTTCGACGGTTACGACCTGCTCGACCCGGGGCTGGTGTGGCTCGGCGACTGGCGCCCCGACAACGGCGAGGAGCAGGTCTCCCACGGGTACGGCGCCGTGGGCGTTCGGCCGGGCCGCTGACAGCAAGGCGTGGGCGTGCGGCCGGCTCGCTGACGGCAAGGCGGGGGCGGGCGGCCGATTCGGAGCTGACGGGGGCGCGGATGGGTCGCTGACAGCAAGCCGACACCGACCCATCCATCGACCCGGGTGAAGGCGAAGTCCTCTCGTGCGGCGGTCACCGGACCGCTCCAGACGCGAGGGGACCACGCAGATGACCACTCCAACCCGGGCAGGCCGCCGGTGGCGCGCCACCGCGGCCGCGCTCGTGGCGGCCGGTGTGGCGTTCGCCGGCCTCGGGCCCGGCACGTCGTCGGCCTCGAGCCACCGGGAGGCGCCGCTCGTCGCCGCCGACCCTGCCGTCGACAACACCGACCTGTACGCGTTCGTCAGCCCCGAACGGGCCGGGTACGTCACCTTCATCGCCAACTGGCAGCCGTTCTCGGCACCGGACGGCGGCCCGAACTTCTTCCCCTTCGCCACCGACGCCGTCTACAACATCAACGTCGACAGCGACGGCGACGCGAAGGCCGACGCGGTGTTCCGCTGGACGTTCCAGAACATCGACCGCCGCGGCGGCGACACGTTCCTCTACGCCAACGGTCCCGTCACCTCGATCGACGACGAGAACCTGCTCTTCCGCCAGACGTACACGCTGGAGTCCTCGTTCCACGGCGAGCCCTTCAAGACGCGGGTCACCGGCGCGCCGGTCGCGCCGTCCCGGGTCGGCAAGGCCACGATGCCCGACTACGCGAAGCTGCGCGGCGAGGCCGACAAGCGGCTCCCCGGCGGCTGGAACGTCTACGCCGGCCAGGCCGACGACCCGTTCTTCCTGGACCTGCGGGTGTTCGACCTGCTGTACGGCGGCGACCTGAGCGAGGTCGGGCAGGACACCCTCGCCGGCTACAACGTCAACACGATCGCGCTGCAGGTGCCGTTCTCCGACGTGGCGCTCAAGGGCGACGTGAAGCGCAACCCGGTCATCGGGATCTGGACGACCACCGAGCGGGCCAAGACCCGCGTCACCGGGCAGTCCGGCCCTGTCACCGGCGAGAAGGTGCAGGTGTCCCGGCTGGGCAACCCGCTGGTCAACGAGGTCGTCGTGCCGGCGTCGCTGAAGGACGCGTTCAACTCGATCAGCCCCGACCAGGACGCCGGCATCCCCGCCGTCGTCGCCCGGGTCACCGACCCCGAGCTGCCGAAGCTCATCGAGGGCATCTACAAGGTGCCGGCGCCCGCCGCACCCCGCAACGACCTCGTCGAGATCTTCCTGACCGGCATCACGACCAAGGCCGGCGGGCCGATCAAGGCCGACCTCAACTCGCAACTCAACAACGCCGACGTCGTCGCGGCCGACTTCCGGCCGTCGGAGATGCTGCGGCTCAACCTCGGCGTGCCGGTCGCCGCGCAGCCCAACCGGCTCGGCGTGCTCGCCGGCGACCTGCAGGGCTTCCCGAACGGCCGGCGGCTCACCGACGACGTCGTCGACATCGCCGTGCAGGCGGTCGAGGGCGCGGCGCTGACCGGCAAGCTCGTCGACGCCCTGGCCACCGGCGACAAGGTGGACGCGAACGACAACGCGTTCGGTGCGCAGTTCCCGTACGTGGCGCTGCCCAACGGCTCGGCGCCGTCCCCGGTGCGGCCGTCCGCCGCCGCGTCCGCGTCCGTCGCGGCGCAGCCGGCCACCACGCCGTCGGCGTTCGAGTCGGGCACCGGCATGACGGCCGTCGCGGTCAGCACGTCGGCGATCGCGGCCGGCCTCGGCACCCTGCTCTTCGTCGGCTGGTGGCGGCGGCGCCGCGGGTCCGTCCAGCCCTGACCCGTTCCCCGGGGGCGCGCTTCGTGCGCGTGGCGCGCCCCCTTCATCTCCCGGGAGGAGGAGTCATGCGGGTTCGCATGGTGTTGGGTGTCGTACTGGCTGCGACGCTGCTGTTGGGCCTCGGCGCGCTGATCGGGCGGCGCCCGTCGCCGGCCTTCGTCGAGCCCGACCGTCCACAGTCGACAGGCCGGCTCGCCGCGGCGATCGCGGCGCACCAGGAGCGGCTGCGCGAGGTGCCGGGCGACTGGACCGCGTGGGCCGCGCTCGGCGAGGCGTACCTGGAGCAGGCCCGGGTCAGCGCCGACCCCGCCTACTACCCGAAGGCCGAGGGCGCGCTGCGCAGGTCCCTCGAGGTCCGCCCCGACGGCAACGCGGACGCGCTCACCGGGCTCGGCGCGCTCGCCAACGCCCGCCACGACTTCGCCGGCGCGCGCGAGCTCGCCAACCGGGCCCTCGCCGTCAACGCGTGGTCCGACACCGCCTACGGCGTCCTCGCCGACGCCGAGACCCAGCTCGGGCACCCCGACGCCGCGACCGCCGCCGTCCAGCGGATGCTCGACCTGCGGCCGGGGCTCGGCTCGTACACCCGCGGGTCGTACGACCTCGAACAGCACGGCAAGCGGACCGAGGCGGTCGCGCTCATGCGGCTCGCCCTCGCCGCCGCCACCGAGCCGGCCGACGTGGCGTTCTGCCACCAGCACCTCGCCGGCCTGGCGTGGGCGGCGGGCGACCTGGCCACCGCCGCCCGGCACGTGTCCCTGGGCCTCGCCGCCGACGCCGGCGCCGTCGGACTCTGGCAGCTCAAGGCCAAGCTCGACGCGGCCGCCGGCGACCTGACCGCGGCGCTGGACGACCTCGCCAAGGTGGTCGCCCGCACGCCGACCGTCGACGCGCTGCTCGACCAGGCGCGCATGCTGCGGGCCGCCGGGCGTGACCCCGGGCCGTCGCTCGCCCTCGCCCGGGCCGCGCACTCGCTCTTCACCGCCAACGGCGGCACCGACGACCTCGGCGCGGCGTCGCTCGCCCTCGCCACCGGCGACGCCGTGACCGCCGCCAGGCTCGCGGTCGCCGAGTGGGACCGCCGCCAGTTCGGCGAGGTCGCCGACATGGTCGCGTGGACCCTGATGGCCGCCGGCGACCCCGCCGCCGCGCTGCCGTTCGCGAAGCGGGCCAACGCGCTCGGGCAGGTCGACGCGGCCCTCGCCTACCACTACGGCATGGTCGCCTCCGCCGCCGGCGACAGGGAGACCGCCCGGGTGCAGCTGCGGCTGGCGCTCGCGCTCAACCCGCACTTCTCCCCCGTCGACGCGCCGATCGCGGTGCGGACCCTCGCCACCCTGGAGTCCTGATGGTGCTTCGTCGCGCACTGGTCCTGCTGTGCCTGGCCGTGGGCGGGCCGCTGCTGTGGCCCGGCACCGCGCAGGCGCACCCGCTGGGCAACTTCTCCGTCAACCAGCTGGGCGCGCTGACCTTCCACCCCGACCGCGTCACGGTCGACTACGTGGCCGACCTGGCCGAGCTCCCCACGTTGCAGTCAGTCCCCTCGTGTACGACGGTGGCGCCGCTCTTCCGGGTCGCCGTCGACGGACGCCCGGTCGGCTGGACGGTCGACCGGTCCTCCTTCACCTACTCCGACGGTGCGGCCGGGCTGCGTACCAGCCGCCTGGAATGCGCGTTCTCGGGGGCCTTCGCGGTCTCCGGCCCGTCCACTGTGGACGTCGTCAACGACTTCGCCGCCGACCGCGTCGGGTGGCGCGAGCTGACCGCCGTCGCGGCCGGGGTGCACATCGTCGGCTCGCCGCTGCCGACGGTCTCGGCTTCCGCGGGGCTGCGGTCCTACCCTGCCGACCTGCTCAGCTCTCCGCCGGCGGTACATCGGGCGACACTGCGACTCGAACCCGGGGGCAGCACGGGCCCGGCCGCTCAGGCTCCCCCTGGACCGTTGTCGTCGCCGGTCCTGCCCGGCTGGGCCGGGACCGCGGAGCTGAAGCTGCGCGGATGGGTGGCCTCGCGGTCGCTGACGCCGTGGGTCGGGGTGCTGGCGGTGCTGCTCGCGCTGGCCCTCGGCGCCGCGCACGCCGCCCTGCCGGGGCACGGGAAGACGGTGATGGCCGCGTACCTCGCGGGCCGCGCGGGTCGCCCCCGGGACGCGCTCACCGTCGGCGCCACGGTCACCCTGACCCACACCGGCGGCGTCCTGCTGCTGGGCCTGCTCCTGACCACCGCGGCGGGGCTGGCCGGGGAGACGGTGCTGGGCTGGCTCGGCGTGACGAGCGGCGTGCTGGTCGCCACGATCGGCCTGACCATGCTCCTGTCCCGCCGCGCCTCCTCCCATGACCACTCCCACTCTCACTCCCACGCCGCCCACTCCCACAGCCACGGGCCCGCCGCCCACTCCCACGGCGCTGATTCCCACACCCACTCCCACGGCTCGGGCTCGCACGACCACGACCACGACCACGACCATGACCATGCGCACGACCACGGTCACCCGCACAGGTTGGCGCTGGTCGGCATGGGCATCGCCGGCGGCCTGGTGCCGAGCCCTTCCGCCCTCGTCGTCCTCCTCGGCGCCGTCGCCCTCGGCAGGACGTGGTTCGGTGTGCTGCTCGTGCTCGCGTACGGCTTCGGCATGGCCGCCACCCTCACCGCCGCCGGCCTGCTGCTCATCAAGATCCGCGACCGCTGGCCCGCCCGCCTGCGGATCAGCGGTCGCCTGACCCGGCTCGCCCCCACCGGCACCGCGGCCCTGGTCCTGCTCGTCGGCTCCGCCCTGGCGGTCCGCTCCCTCGTCACGCTCTGACCACGCGGGGCGGACCCGCCGCCCGGCAGTCCGCTGTCGGCGAACAGGTTTGGGGTGCGCTCGGGGGGCGGTGCGGCGGTATGGTCGTGGTGGGTAGAGCGCCTGCCTGAGCCCGACACGGTTGCCCACGCCTGCCGTGACCCGAGGCCAAGAGTCTCAGACTCAGCGCGGTGGTGCAGGCTGCCCGGCGGAGGTCCCGCCGTCCGATCGGTGCGAGCGTGGGTCGACGCCGGAGGTCGCCATGCCAGACGAAGAGGACCAGCACCAGCCAGCCCCTGACCCCGCCCAGGACGGCGGCCATCCCAGCGGCGGGCAGCGGGACGGCGGGCAACAGCGCAGCGGCGGAGAGCAGGACCGGCAGCAGCAGGACGGGACCGGGCGGGCGCGGCGGGATCGGAAGCGGCGGCGGGCGATCAGGGCGCATGCGGCCCAGACGGGTGTCGCATATTCGGTGGCCGCGCGGCAGCTCGCGGGGTTCGGCGTCGGCCCGGGCGAGACCCTGGCCAGCCTCGGCAGGACGGTGTATCCGGTCGGCCTGCCCGGCAGGTGGACCGTCATCGCCCGGGAGCTACGCCCCGCCGCCGTGAAGATCCACGACACGCGGCGGGCGGCACGCCTCGCGGGTGGGCGGGCGGCGCACCTGGTGGAGCGGTTCCCACCCGGCGAGAGCCACGCGGGCCCCTGTTACGCCGGCGACGGCCTCGAAGACCTGCTCGCCATGCTCTACCTGGTGGTGGTGCGGGAGGCCCCGGGCCTCGTGCCCGCCGCCCTGGACCTTGCATGGACCGCCGAGCTCGGCGAGGAGACCGCCGTCGACATGGAGTGCGCCGAGGTGGACCGCGCCGCCCGCCTCGTCCTCGACGACGGGATCGCGGGCCTGTGGGCCAGGGTCGAGGACGCCCTCCGGTCAGGCCAGGCCAACCCCAGCCCCGCCATCCGCCACGACGCCGACCGGCTGTCGCTGGTGTGCCGCATGTTCACGATGCCGGTCGAGGGCCCGGACGGCGAGCCGTATGTCCTCCGCGCCCCCTGGACCGGCGCCGCCCAGATCCTCGACGCCCTCCTCGTCATCGCCGACGACGGCCACGCCCCCGGCACCAGGGTCCGCCTCACCCACCCAGCGACCACGGGTCCCGCCGCGGGCACGACCACCCCCGCCCCACCGGCACCAGGCACGACCACCCAGGCCCGGCCACAACCACGTGAGGTCACCCAGGTTCGACAGCCAGCAGGGAAGGCCGACCAAGGCCGGCCGGAAGCACGTGAGGCCGCCCAGGATCCGCCGGCAGCAGGCGCGCCGCTCCCGGGCCCGCCGGCATCGGGCACGATCATCGGAGCACGCTGGGCCGCCGCAGGACCACCACGCGGCTACGAGATCCGTCTCGACGGCGACCCCGCCACCCACACGATGCGCCCCGAGGACCTGATCGTCCTGCCACGCCAGGAGTCCACCGCCACCGCCCTCCAGGTCTGACCGCCCCAGCGCAGGAGGCCCCACCCGACAGCCTCCCAGGCAGCACGACGGCCAGCACCAGCACGACGGCCCACACCGCCGGGGCGGTTGGCACGACCAGAAACCGCTCAGGATGACGACGCGGGTCGGTGGTCTGCTGAATGCGTCCGGAGCCGGTCCGAACCCAATCCCCCGACAGGTCGATCATCCTGACGTCCCTGGCGACCCGGATCCGCACCCGTCCTGATCGGCGGCCCGAGTTGGTGGGGCGACGGGGTGCCGGCGGTCGGTTATGGTGGAGGGGGCAGCGCGCCTGCCCGTGCCGCGGATCGACGGAGCCCACGCCTCCGGCGGCGGTCAAGAGGCCCTGACTCAGCGCATCCGAAGGGATGCGGCTGCGTGGGCCCGCCGAACGCCGTGAAGGCGAAGGGCGTGATCGTCGATGTTCGAGCGGTTCACCGACCGGGCCAAACGTGCCGTGGTGCTGGCGCAGGAGGAAGCCCGGGTTCTCAATCACCATGCCATCGGGACCGAGCATCTGCTGCTCGGGCTCATCCAGGAGGGCGACGGCGTCGCGGCGCGGAGCGTCGAGGCGCTCGGGGTGTCGCTCGAGGACGTGCGGCGGCAGGTCGAGGAGATGATCGGCCTGGGTGGGCAGGCGCCGGGCGGGCACGTGCCGTTCACGCCGCGGGCGAAGAAGGTCCTGGAGCTGGCGTTGCGGGAGGCGCTCCAGCTCGGGCACAACTTCATCGGGCCCGAGCACCTGCTGCTGGGGCTGGTCCGGGAGGGTGAGGGCGTCGCGGCCCAGGTGCTCGTCCGGCTGGGTGCCGACCTCAACCGGCTGCGGGCGCAGGTCATCCAGCTGCTGGCCGGGCACCCGTCCAGCACGAAGGCGCCGGAGAGCGCGCCGCCGGTGACGGTGCTCGACCAGTTCGGCGTCAACCTGACCGCCGCGGCCCGCGACGGGCAGCTCGACCCGGTCATCGGGCGGGACGCCGAGGTGGAGCGGGTCATCCGGGTCCTGTCGCGGCGCCGGAAGAACAGCCCGGTGCTGACCGGGCCGCCCGGCGTCGGCAAGACCGCCGTCGTCGAGGGGCTGGCCCAGCGGATCGTCGCCGGTGACGTGCCGGCCTCGCTCAAGGACCGGCAGCTGTACACGCTCGACCTGGGGGCGCTGGTCGCCGGCTCCCGATACCGCGGCGACTTCGAGGAACGGCTGAAGAAGGTCACCAGGGAGGTCCGCACCAGAGGCGACATCATCCTGTTCATCGACGAGATCCACAACCTGGTCGGCGCGGGCGCGGCCGAGGGTGCCATCGACGCCGCGTCGCTGCTCAAGCCGTTGCTGGCGCGCGGGGAGCTGCGGACGATCGGGGCGACCACCGACGAGGAGTACCGGAGGTTCATCGCCAAGGACGGCGCGCTGGACCGGCGGTTCCACCCGGTGGCGGTGCCGGAGCCGACCGCCGAGGACACCGTGCTGATCCTGCGCGGCCTGCGCGACCGGTACGCGGAGCACCACGGCGTCACGTACACCGACGCGGCGCTGCGGGCGGCGGCGCTGCTCGCCGACCGGTACATCACCGACCGACGCCTCCCGGACAAGGCGATCGACCTGATCGACGAGGCCGGGGCCGCGAACAAGACCGGGGCCGGAGCCGCGAACAAGACCGGAACGTCGGAAGCGCGGCAGGTCGACGCGGACGAGATCGCGGCCGTGGTGGCGGCGTGGACCGGCATCCCGGTGCAGCGGCTCACCGAGCAGGAGAGCGCCAGGCTGCTGCGGATGGAGCAGACGCTGCACGAGGAGCTCGTCGGCCAGGAGGCGGCGGTCGCCGCCGTGTCGCGGGCGATCCGCCGGACCAGGGCCGGCCTGCAGGACCCGCGCCGGCCCGCCGGGTCGTTCATCTTCGCCGGCCCGTCCGGCGTCGGGAAGTCGTCGCTGGCCAAGGCCCTCGCGGGGTTCCTGTTCGGCGCCCGGGACGCGCTGATCCAGCTGGACATGTCGGAGTTCCACGACCGGGCGACGGTGGCGCGGCTGGTCGGCGCGCCGCCCGGCTACGTCGGCTACGACGACGGCGGGCAGCTCACCGAGCAGGTCCGGCGGCGGCCGTTCTCGGTCGTGCTGTTCGACGAGGTGGAGAAGGCGCACCCGGACGTGTTCCACACGCTGCTGCAGATCCTGGAGGACGGCCGGCTCACCGACGGCCAGGGCCGCGTCGTCGACTTCAAGCACACCGTGCTCATCCTCACGACCAACCTGGGCACCCGCGACCTGACCCGGCCGGCCGGCTTCCACGACGGGCCGCTGCCCATGTACGACAGGGTCGGCGACGAGCTGCGCAAGCACTTCCGGCCGGAGTTCCTGAACCGCATCGACGAGACCGTCGTCTTCCATCCGCTGGGCCCCGCGGAGGTCGAAGGCATCGTCGACCGGCTCGTGCTGGACGTGGCGGCGCGGCTCGCCCTCCAGGACATCGGGCTGGCGGTGACGCCGCGGGCCCGCGCGCACCTGGCGGCGCGCGGCCACGACCCGGTGCTCGGCGCCCGGCCGCTGCGGCGCACCGTGCAGCGGGCGGTCGAGGACCCCCTGTCGGAGCGGATCCTGCTCGGCGCGCTGCGCCCCGGCGACACGGTCACGATCGACCACGATGAGGACGGTCTCACGTTCGTCACTTCCCGGGAGCTTGAGCGAATGCTTAAATAGCCCCGACGGCTTGAGCGAGTGCTCAACTGAATGGGGTGCGTGGTGGCGGACACGAAGGAGCGCCTGGTCGACGGGGCGATCAAGGTCCTCGGCAGCGACGGCCTCGCGGGCGCGTCGGCGCGGACGATCGCCGCGGCGGCCGGCGTCAACCAGGCGCTCGTCTTCTACCACTTCGGGACCGTCGACCAGCTGCTCTCGGTCGCCTGCCGGCAGGCGACCGAGAGCCGGGTCGCGCTCTACCGGGAGCGGTTCGCGGCCGTGTCGAGCATCGGCGAGCTCCTCGACGTCGGCCGGCAGCTGCAGCAGATCGAGCGGGCCGAGGGCAACGTCGCGATCCTCGCGCAGATGCTCGCCGGCGCCCAGACCGACAAGCGCCTCGCACCGGCCGTCGCCGCCTGCCTGAAGCTGTGGATCGCCGAGATCGAGCCGGTGCTGCACCGGGTCACCGCCGCCTCCCCCGTCGCCGACCTCGTCGACGTGCCGGGGCTGGCCAGGGTGGTCGCGTCGACGTTCATCGGCCTGGAGCTCCTCACCGGCGTCGACCCGGACGGGGCGGCCACCGCCGTCGCCGCGCTGGAGCGCCTGGGCGTCCTCGTCGAGGTCGTCGACGGCCTCGGCCCCGTCGCCCGCCGCGCCCTGCAGGCGAAGCTCCGCAAGGCCGCCCGGTGAAGGCGAAGCACGCCGCGCGGGCCGCGGTGGCGGCGGTGTGGCTGTATGAGGGCCTGTGGTGCCAGCTCCTGCACGGCGATCCCGACCAGGAGAAGATCGTCGCGGCGGCGCCGCTGCTCGGGCCCGCCGCCCTGACGGGGATCGGCCTCGCGGAGGTCGCCCTCGCGGCCTGGGTCCTCACCGGACGGTGGCCGCGGGCCGCGGCGGTGACGCAGACGGTGCTGCTGGTCGCGTTCAACGCCGGCGGCCTGCTCTTCGCCCGGGACCACATCACCGACGCCGGCCGGATGCTCACCGCGAACGCCGCGCTCCTCGCCCTCGCCTGGCTCCTCGCGGCACCGGAGACCGCAGATGCGTAACCCCTGGCAGCGGGGCCGGCTCACCGTCGGCAGGCGCCCCCAGGTGATGTTCGGCCGCATGTACGAGGACCCC
The DNA here is from genome assembly GCF_050936335.1 of Dactylosporangium sp. CA-152071. NCBI lineage: Bacteria > Bacillati > Actinomycetota > Actinomycetes > Micromonosporales > Micromonosporaceae > Dactylosporangium > Dactylosporangium sp. CA-152071. Next base: position 3,172,141 of record NZ_JBNJMZ010000002.1, read on the forward strand.
GCCGCCGAGCTGAGCGTGTTCCCACCGGCGGGGCGGGTCCTCGCCATCGCCTCCGCCGGCGACACCGCGGCCGCCCTCGCCCGGGCCGGGCACCGGGTCACGGCCGTCGACATCAGCGCCACCCAGCTGGCCTACGCGCGGGCCAGGCTCGCCGGCGGCCCCACGGTCACCGGCACCGCCGAGCGCCTCCAGGCCGTCGCCCGCCGCGCCGCGGGCCTGGTCGTCCCCGGCTGGCGCCCCGCCGCGATGACGGAGTTCCTGCGCCTGGCCGACCTCGAGGCGCAGCGCGCGCACTGGCGGGAGCGACTGGACCGGCCCGCGCTCAGGGCGCTGATGCGGCTCGCGTTCGCCTCCGCGGGACTCGTCCGGCGGGACCTGTGGCGCGCCCTGCCGCCCCGGATGGACCGGGTCCTGCGCCGCCGCCTCGAGCAGGGCCTGACCGGCCACCCGAACGCCACCAACCCGTGGGCCTGGCGCCTCCTCCTGGGCCGCGAGTGCCCCGCCGCACCACCCGGACCGGCGGCCGGCGACATCGAGGGCGGCATCGAGTGGGTGCACGCCGACGTCGTCGAGCACCTCCGGTCGGTGCCGCCCGGCTGGTACGACGCCGCCACCCTCTCCAACGTCCTCGACGGCCCGCCGCCCGCGTTCGCCGCCGAGCTCGCCGCGGCGCTGCGGCACGGGGTCCGGCCCGGCGGCCCGGTCGTGCTGCGGACGTTCCGCGACACGCCCCCGCTGCCCGGCGACCCGCTGCCCGACCGGTCCCTGCTCTGGGGCGCCGTCGTCCGCCTCCACCCCCTCACCGCCGGAGCATGACCATGCTGCAGGCCCTGCGACGACACCCCCTGCCGATGCGCACCCGCTTCGGGCACTCGCTCGTCCTCACGTATGCGCTGCCGGCCCCGGTCCTGGCGCCGCTGCTGCCGCCCGGCCTGACCCTCGACACGTACGAGGGCCCGCACGGCAGCCACGGCTTCGTCGCGATCGGCATCGTGTCCACGCAGGGGCTGCGGCCGGCGCCGTTGCCCGCGGCGCTCGGCATCGACGCCGTGCTCACCGGCTACCGGATCTTCACCAGGTTCCCGACGCCGGCCGGGAGGACCATGCGCGGCCTGTACATCCTGCGCAGCGACACGGGCCGGCCCGCCCTCGCCCGCGCCGGGAACCTGCTCACCCGGTACCGCTACCACGTCGGCACGGTCGGGCTCACCGTCGACGGCGACGTGCTCACCGCCACGGTCGACAGCCGGGACGGCGGCGCCGACCTCACCGTCACCGCCGACCTCGCCCCGGCACGGGACGGCACGCCCGCGCCGCTGCCGGCGGGCTCCCCGTTCGCCGACGCGACCGCCGCCCGCAGGTTCGCCGGGCCGCTGCCGTACACCTTCGACGCCGAGGACGGCGGGATCGTCGTGGTGAAGGCGCACCGCAGCACCTGGACGCCGGTGCCGGTCGCGGTCCGCGTCACCCGGTGCACGTTCCTGGAGCGCGGCCCGTTCGAAGGGACGGCGCCGGTCCTGGCGCAGGCGTTCCACGTCGCCGGGCTCGACTACGGCTGGCACCGCGGGGTCCGCCGCGCCCTCGACGGGAGCGCCCGGTGATCCACATGGTCCGCTACAACTGGCCGAAGTACCTGGTCGCGGCGGTGCTGCTGGTCGCCGCCGCGGCGCTGCCGTGGCCGTGGCGGCTCCTGGCGGTGCCGGGCGCGGCCGGGGTCGCGGTGAGCCTCGCCGCCACCTGGTGGGTGTATGACCGCAGCCGCCTGTACGAGTGGCGCTGGGCGCTGGACCTGGTGCCGCCGCCGCGCCGGTACGCGGTGATCAGCACCGGCCTCGACGAGATCAGCCCCGCGCTGCGCGGCCTGCTGCCGGACGCCGAGCCGACGGTGCTCGACTGCTTCGACCCGGTGATCATGACCGAGGGCTCGGTCCGGCGGGCCAGGCGGCTGCACCCGCCGCCGGCCGGCGCGATCCCGGCCGGGGTGACCGCGCTGCCGGTGGCCGACGGCGGACAGGACGCCGTGTTCCTCGCGTTCGCGGCGCACGAGCTGCGGGTCCCGGAGCAGCGGGCGGCGCTGTTCGCCGAGGTCGCCCGCGCCCTGCGCCCCGGCGGGCACCTGGTGCTCGTCGAGCACTGCCGCGGCGCGGCGACCGTCGCCGCGTACGGGCCGGGCGCCTGGCACTTCTACCCCCGCCGGGAGTGGCTCGGGCTGGCCCGCGGCGCCCGGCTCACCCTCGCGGGCGAGACGACGATGACGCCCCTGGTGCGGGCGCTGGTGTTCCGGCGGTGACCGCCATCGACATGACGGCGGTGGCCGTCGACGCGACGGCGGTGACGGCCGTCGAGGTGCAGCTGCGGCTGGTCGGGGCGGTCCTCGTCGCCCTCGGCGTCGCGCACGTGGCGCTGCCCCGCGTCCTGGCGTGGCGGCCGCAGTTCGCGGCGCTGCACCCGCTGACCCGGCACGTGCTGTACACCCACACCTTCTTCATCGGGCTTCATCGGGGTGATGTGCGTGCTGCTCGGTCTCGCCCCGCTGCTGCTCGCCGCCGACCTCCTGCGGCCCGGGCGGGTCCCGGCGGCCGTGCTCGGCGCCGAGTGCGTGTTCTGGGGGCTGCGGTGGGCGGCGCAGTTCGTCGCGTTCCCGCCCGGGACCTGGCGCGGGTCGCGGCTGCACCGGGCCGGGTACGCCGGGTTCACCGTACTTTGGACGTGGATCGTGGCCGTGTTCGCAGCGGCATTGTTCACACGCTAGGACCTCGGCGCGGGGCCGCCGGGTGGGTGGCGTGGTACAACGACGCGGTGACGGCAACGACGCTGTTCCAGCGCACCAGTGGACCCCCCGGCGCGCCGGTCCTGCTGCTCGGCGGCTCGCTCGGCAGCAACCTCGACATGTGGCGCCCCCAGCTGCCCGCCCTCGCGGACCTGCGGGTGGTGCGCTTCGACCATCGCGGACACGGCGCCTCGCCCGCCCCGCCGGGGCCGTACCGGATCGAGGACCTGGGCCGTGACGTCCTGGCCCTGCTCGACCGGCTCGGCATCGCCAGGGCGTCCTACTGCGGGCTCTCGCTGGGCGGGATGGTCGGCATGTGGCTCGCCGCCAACGCGCCCGAGCGGATCGAGCGGCTCGTGCTGATCTGCACGGCCGCGCACCTGCCGCCCGCGGACGGCTGGGCGGTGCGCGCGGAGCAGGTCCGCACCGTGGGCATGGGCAGCATCGCCGACGCGGTCCTCGGCCGCTGGTTCACGCCCAGGTTCCGGGCAGCACTGCCGGCGAAGGTCGCGCCCTACCGGGCGATGATCGCGGCGTGCCCGGCGGAGGGGTACGCCGGCTGCTGCGAGGCGATCGGCGCCATGGACCTGCGCGACGACCTGCCGCGGATCACCGCGCCGACGCTGGTCATCGCCGGCGCCGACGACCCGGCGACCCCGCCGGAGCACGGCGAGCGCATCCACGCCGGGATCGCCGGCAGCCGCCTGGTGGTCCTGCCGGGCGCGGCCCACCTGGCCAACGTGGAGCAGGCCGACGCGATCGCCCAGCTCGTCAGGGACCACGTGGGTGGGTGACTACGAGACCCACGTGACCGTCGACTTCGACCCGCGCCTCGCGGCGTGGGCGTCGGCCGCCGGCCTCAAGTACACGAGGATCCGGCTCGACCGGGGCGGCCACGCCGACCAGCCGATGCTGACCGGCCGTGGCCGCGGCGACCTGGCGGGGCAGCGCGCGGCGGCCGGCGCCCTGGTGGAGCGGCTGCGCGGGGACGGGTTCACGGTGCGCCGGGTCAAGATCGAGGCCCCGCCCTGGCACCCGGTGGTGCCGGCGGGCTACTTCGAGCACCACGTGAAGCTGGTCCTGACCGCCGCGGACATCGACGCGGCACGGTCGGTGGCCGTGCGGCACGGCGCCCACCTGTCCCGCAACGCGCGCCGGACCCGCGACGACGGCCGCCACGAGCGGTTCGTGACCCAACGCTGCCACGACATGGACCGCGCCGGGGCCCGGCGGCGCCTCGACGCGCTGCTGGCCGAGCTGCCGTTCGTGCCGGTCGAGGTCGAGGAGGAGTACGTGCTGGTCGACGACAACCCGGGGCTGGACGCCGGATGGATCCAGTGACCGCGCACCGGGACGTGCTCGACCACGTCCTCGCCGTCGTCGCCGCCGACCCCGCCGGCGAGTCGCTGGTCCTGCGGGGCAGCATGACGATGCCCGCCTGGGTCGGCGCCCGGGCCCGCCCACCCGGCGACCTCGACTGGGTCGTCCGCCCCGTGCTGGTCACGGGCCTGGACAGCCGCCACCCGCACCCGTGGGTGGACCGGGTCGACCCGGTGCAGTACTGGCCCGAGGCGACGCAGGGCGCCGGCCGGGCGCAGCCGTCGGCGTTCCTGGACGAGGACACCGGCGGGGTGCGGGCGCTGCTGCCGCCGGACGGGCTGCGCTGGATGCACGCGGAGGAGATCGACCCCGACGACCAGCCGCACCTGAAGGTGATGGAGGCGCTCGAGCGGCACCCGCGGACGCCGGGCGGCGCGGTCCTGGACATCGCGAACGCCAGACCCGACCCGGACTGGGACTACGCCGGTTACCGCCTCGACTACGGCGGCTCGGCCGGTGCCCGCGTCCACATCCCGTGGCGGTCCGGCGACGAGGAGGGCACCGTCCAGCTGGACTTCGCCTACGACGAGGCGCTGCCGGAGCCGCCCGTGCTGACCGTCGTGCCCTGCGGCGCGGGCCGGCCGCCGACGGCGGTGTGGACGGCGAGCCGGGCGCTGTCGCTGCTGTGGAAGCTGCAGTGGCTCGCCGAGGACCTGACCCGGGAGGGCGCCGCCCACGGCAAGGACGTCTACGACGCCGTCCTGCTCGGCGAGCTCGACGGCGTCACCCTCCCGCCGCGCCTGCACCGCCTCCTGCCGGCCCTGGACCCGGACGCCGTCCGCGTCATGCGGGTCGACTGGACCAGCTGGCCCGTCCACGACCCGGAGAGCTGGCTGGACCGCCTCGCGTGGGCGGTCCAGCACCACGTGGCGGGTTACGACACGGACCGGTAGACGTCCAGGGTCTGCTGGGCGATCGCCGACCAGGAGAAGTGGTCCAGGGCGCGCTGCCGCCCGGCACGGCCGAGCTCGGCGGCCCGGGCCGGCTCCTCCAGCAGCTCGTTCATCGCGTCGGCGAGGTCCGCGACGAAGCGGTCCTCGTCCAGCGGCGTGCCGGACCCGTCGGTGACCTGCTCGATCGGCACGAGCAGGCCGGTCTCGCGGTCCGCGACGACCTCGGGGATGCCGCCGGTGGCGGTCGCGACGACCGCGGTCTGGCAGGCCATCGCCTCCAGGTTGACGATACCCATCGGCTCGTAGATCGACGGGCAGACGAACAGGGTGGCGTGGGTGAGGACCTGGATGACCTCCCGCTTCGGCAGCATCTCCTGCACCCAGACGACGCCGGAGCGGGTGGCGCGCAGCTCATCGGCGAGCGCGGTCACCTCCGCCGCGATCTCCGGCGTGTCGGGGGCGCCGGCGAGCAGCACCAGCTGCACGTCGGCGGGGAGCCGCCGGGCCGCCCGCAGCAGGTAGGGCAGGCCCTTCTGCCGGGTGATCCGGCCGACGTACACAACGCTGGGCCGCTGCGGGTCGATGCCGAGCCGGGTGACGACGTCCAGGCCGGGGTCCGGCGCGTACTGCTCGGTGTCGATGCCGTTGTAGATGACGTGGACCCGGTCGGGGTCGACCCTCGGATAGGCCCGGAGCACGTCGGCCTTCATCCCGGCGGACACCGCGATCACGGCGTCGGCGGCCTCGACCGCGGTGCGCTCACACCAGGATGAGAGCGCATAGCCGCCGCCGAGCTGGTCGGCCTTCCACGGGCGCAGCGGCTCGAGGCTGTGGCTGGTGATGACGTGCGGGACGCCGTGCAGCAGCTTGGCGGTGTGCCCGGCGAAGTTGGCGTACCAGGTGTGGCTGTGCACCAGGTCGGTGCCTGCCGCGCCGGCGGCCATCTCCAGGTCCACCCCCATGGTCCGCAGGGCGGCGTTCGCCCCCTGCAGCCCGGGCGGGTCCGGGTAGCCGACCACGCCCGCTTCCGAGCGGGGCGCGCCGAAGCAGTGCACCCGCACGTCCAGCGGCAGCCGGCGCAGTTCCCGCGCCAGGTACTCCAGATGAACGCCGGCACCACCGTAAACGTCCGGGGGGTACTCTCGAGTCAGTAGGTCTACGCGCACGTTGGAAAGACTAATTGGGTTCGTCTGGCGCAACACGCCGGACACGTTTAGCGTCACGACCATGGCCGCCAAAAAAGTCCTCGCGATCGTCCTCGCCGGCGGCGAGGGCAAGCGATTGATGCCCTTGACCGCTGATCGGGCGAAGCCGGCGGTGCCGTTCGGCGGCATCTACCGGTTGATCGACTTCGTCCTGTCGAACCTGGCCAACGGCGGCTATCTGAAGATGGTCGTGCTGACCCAGTACAAGTCGCACTCGCTGGACCGCCACGTGACGAAGACCTGGCGCATGTCGACCCTGCTCGGCAACTACGTGACGCCGGTGCCGGCGCAGCAGCGGCTCGGGCCGCGCTGGTTCGCCGGGTCCGCGGACGCGATCTACCAGAGCCTGAACCTCATCAACGACGAGCGTCCCGACTACGTGATCGTGTTCGGCGCGGACCACATCTACCGGATGGACCCGGAGCAGATGATGCGCCAGCACATCGAGTCGGGCGCGTCGGTGACGGTCGCCGGGATCCGGCAGCCGCTGTCCACCGCCGACCAGTTCGGCGTGATCGAGGTCGCCGACGACGGGCGGCGGATCTCCGCCTTCCGGGAGAAGCCCCGCGACGCCCGGGGCCTGCCGGACGCGCCGGACGAGATCTTCGCGTCGATGGGCAACTACATCTTCACCACCGGGGCGCTGATCGACGCGGTCACCCGCGACGCGCAGGACCCGTCCAGCAAGCACGACATGGGCGGCAACATCATCCCGTACTTCGTCGACAAGCATGAGGCGGCCGTCTACGACTTCAGCAACAACGTCGTGCCGGGCAGCTCGGACCGCGACCGCGGCTACTGGCGCGACGTCGGGACCCTGGACTCGTTCTACGAGGCCAACATGGACCTCATCGCCGTGCAGCCGGTGTTCAACCTGTACAACTTCGAGTGGCCGATCTACACCGGCAACAGCCCGTGGCCGCCGGCGAAGTTCGTGCACGGCTGGGGTGAGCGGGTCGGCCGGGCGGTCGGGTCGATGATCTCCCCCGGCGCGGTGATCTCCGGCGCCCTGGTGGAGAACTCGGTGGTGTCGCCCAACGTGAAGGTCCACTCGTGGGCGCACGTGGAGGGCTCGGTGCTGATGGAGGGCGTCGACATCGGCCGGCACTCCGTGATCCGCAACGCCATCATCGACAAGAACGTCATCGTGCCGGAGGGCACCGAGATCGGTGTCGACCTGGAGAAGGACCGGACCCGCTACACGGTCTCCGAGGGCGGGATCGTGGTCATCGGCAAGGGTCAACGCATCATGCCGTAGGAAGACGACGCTAACGCTGCCAACCCCGCGCGGATTCGATACGGTGAGGATCATGGGTACCCCGACACCCGAAGCACCTGCCATCGCCCGGACCGACACCGAGACCGCGCTCGCCTCCGAGGATCCCGTGGTGGTACCAGACGCGCCCGCGGGAACATGGCAGGCCGCCACCGGTCCGAGTGTCGTGACCGCGGACCGGTTCCCCATCGAGCAGATCACGCCACAGGTCGAGGGCGGCCGGTTCCCGGCGAAGGCCGTCGTCGGCGAGCTCGTCCCGGTGACGGCCGTCTCCTACCGTGAGGGCCACTCGATGATGGGCTGCAACGTGGTCCTCATCGGCCCCGACGGCAAGGAGGGCCCGTTCACCCGCATGGGCCCGGGCCCGGCCGGCACCGACACGTGGCTCGGCACGGTGCGCCCCGACGCGGTCGGCGCGTGGACGTTCGCGGTCGAGGCGTTCTCCGACCCGTACCTGACCTGGCACGACGCCGTCACGAAGAAGATCGGTGCCGGGCAGGGCCTGCAGGACCTCGGCAACGACCTGGCCGAGGGCGCGGCGCTGCTCAACCAGGCCGCGACCGGCGTCCCGGTGGCGGAGCGCTCCCGGGTCACCGGCGCCGCGCAGGCCCTCGCCGACACGGCGATCCCGCTGTTCGCCAGGGTGTCCCCGGCGCTGGGCCTCACCGACGTGCTGTGGCGTCATCCGCTGCGCCAGCAGGTGACCCGCTCCAAGGAGCTGCCCCTGTGGTGCGACCGGAAGCGGGCGTTGTTCTCCGCCTGGTACGAGTTCTTCCCCCGCTCCCAGGGTGCGCTCGTCGACGAGCACGGTAAGCCGATCAAGCACGGCACGTTCGCGTCCGCGACCCCGCGCCTGGCCGAGGTCGCCGAGCTCGGGTTCGACGTGGTGTACCTGCCGCCGATCCACCCGATCGGCCGGGTCAACCGTAAGGGGCCGAACAACACCCTGGTCGCCGGGCCGCAGGACGTCGGCTCGCCGTGGGCGATCGGCGCCGAGGAGGGCGGGCACGACGCGATCCACCCGGACCTCGGCACCCTGCAGGACTTCCGGGCGTTCATCGCCGCGGCCGGCGACGCCGGCGTCGAGATCGCGATGGACCTGGCGCTGCAGTGCGCGCCGGACCACCCGTGGGTCACCGAGCACCCCGAGTGGTTCACCACCCGCGCCGACGGTTCGATCGCCTACGCGGAGAACCCGCCGAAGAAGTACCAGGACATCTACCCGCTGAACTTCGACAACGACCCGCAGGGCATCCGCGACGAGATCCTGCGCATCGTGCTGCACTGGGTCGAGCAGGGCATCAAGATCTTCCGGGTCGACAACCCGCACACCAAGCCCGTCGGGTTCTGGCACTGGATCATCAACGAGGTCAAGTCGGTCGATCCCGACGTGCTGTTCCTGGCGGAGGCGTTCACGCGACCCGCGATGATGCACGGCCTGGGCAAGATCGGGTTCACCCAGTCCTACACGTACTTCACCTGGCGCGTGCAGGCATGGGAGCTGCGTGAATACGTACAGGAGCTGATCGCCGCCGCCGACTACATGCGGCCCAACTTCTGGCCCAACACGCCGGACATCCTGCCCGAGCACCTGCAGCACGGCGGCCCGCCGATGTTCAAGATCCGGGCGGTCCTGGCCAGCATGCTGAGCCCCTCGTGGGGGATGTACTCGGGCTACGAGCTCTACGAGCACCTGCACCGTCCGGGCTCCGAGGAGTACCTGGACAACGAGAAGTTCCAGCTGCGCCCCAGGGACTGGGCCGCCGCCGAGGCCGTCGGGGAGTCCCTGGCGCCGTACCTGCGCCGGCTCAACCTCGTGCGCCGGGACAACCCCGCACTGCACTGGCTGCGCAACACCGTCTTCCACGGCATTGACAACGAACAATTGCTGTGCTTCTCAAAACGGGACCCTGACAGCGAAAACGCCGTGCTCGTCGTGGTCTCGCTGGATTCGCACATCGTCCAGTGGGGTAACACCACCCTGGACATGCCCGCGCTCGGTCTCGACTGGCACGAGCGGTTCACGGTGCGCGACGAGCTCAGCGGTGCGACCTTCGACTGGGGACAACACAACGCGGTCCGACTCGACCCCCTGTACGAGCCGGCACACGTGTTCACGGTGCATCGTCACCGGTGACAGCACAAGGTAGGTGGCAGCATGACGGATCCGGTCGAGGGCACCCACGTCGTCGCGGACGGCACGGTCGAACACCCCTCAGCCAGTGACTTCGGCAACGCGAGAATCCTGCCGGCGGACGAGACCTGGTATCAGCGCGCGGTGTTCTACGAAGTGCTCGTCCGCGCGTTCGCCGACTCGAACGCCGACGGGTCCGGGGACATCCAGGGACTGATCGGCCAGCTCGACTATCTGCAATGGCTCGGCGTCGACTGTCTCTGGCTCCCGCCGTTCTACGACTCGCCGCTGCGCGACGGCGGCTACGACATCCGCGACTTCTACAAGGTGCTGCCGGACTTCGGCACGGTCGAGGACTTCGTCGAGCTGCTCGACGCGGCCCACAAGCGCGGCATCCGGGTCATCACCGACCTGGTCATGAACCACACCTCGGACTCGCACCTGTGGTTCCAGGAGTCGCGGCGCGACCCGACCGGGCCCTACGGCGACTACTACGTCTGGAGCGACGACAACACCGCCTACTCCGACGCGCGGATCATCTTCGTGGACACCGAGGAGTCCAACTGGACGTTCGACCCGGTGCGGCGGCAGTTCTACTGGCACCGGTTCTTCCACCACCAGCCGGACCTCAACTACGAGAACCCCGAGGTCCAGCGGGAGATGCTCGACGTCCTGCGGTTCTGGCTCGGGCTGGGCATCGACGGCTTCCGCCTCGACGCGGTGCCCTACCTGTTCGAGGACGAGGGCACCAACTGCGAGAACCTGCCGGCGACGCACGAGTTCCTCCGCCGCTGCCGCAAGGTCATCGACGACGAGTTCCCCGGCCGGGTCCTGCTCGCCGAGGCCAACCAGTGGCCGGCCGACGTCGTGCAGTACTTCGGCGACGGCGACGAGTGCCACATGGCGTTCCACTTCCCGCTGATGCCGCGCATCTTCATGGCGGTCCGGCGCGAGTCGCGCTTCCCCATCTCGGAGATCCTCGCGCACACCCCGCCGATCCCGGCGAACTGCCAGTGGGGCATCTTCCTGCGCAACCACGACGAGCTGACCCTGGAGATGGTCACCGACGAGGAGCGCGACTACATGTACGCGGAGTACGCCAAGGACCCGCGGATGCGCGCCAACGTCGGGATCCGGCGGCGCCTCGCGCCGCTGCTGGAGAACGACCGCAACCAGATCGAGCTGTTCACCGCGCTGCTGCTGTCGCTGCCCGGGTCGCCGGTCCTGTACTACGGCGACGAGATCGGCATGGGCGACAACATCTGGCTCGGCGACCGCGACGGCGTGCGCACCCCGATGCAGTGGACCCCGGACCGCAACGCCGGCTTCTCGCAGGCGAACCCGGGCCGGCTGTACCTGCCGGCGATCCAGGACCACGTGTACGGCTACCAGTCGATCAACGTCGAGGCCCAGAAGGAGAGCTCGACGTCGGTGCTGAACTGGACCCGCACCATGCTGCAGGTCCGCCGGCGGCACGAGGCCTTCGCGGTCGGCGTGTTCCGGGAGCTCGGCGGGTCCAACCCCTCGATCCTCGCGTTCGTGCGCGTGCACGAGGAGGACGTGGTCCTGTGCGTCAACAACCTGTCGCGCTTCCCCCAGCCGATCGAGCTCAACCTGCAGCAGTGGGCCGGGTACACCCCGATCGAGCTCACCGGACACGTCCAGTTCCCGAACATCGGCCAACTGCCGTACCTGCTGACGTTGCCGGGCCACGGCTTCTACTGGTTCCAGCTCGTCGCGCCGGCCGAGCAGAGCTGAGGAGAGACCCATCTCATGACGACGCTGCCGTTCACCGAGTGGCTGCCGCACCAGCGGTGGTACGCGGGCCGCAACCGCACCCTGACCGATGTCCGCCCGGCGGCCGTCACGGCGCTGCCCGACCAGGTCGACCACGTGCTGCTCGACGCGCACTACGAGGACGGCGGCACCGAGCGCTACCAGGTGTTCGTCGGCTGGGACCTCAACGTCGTGCCCGAGCTGCACGCGGCGGCGCTGATCGGCGCCGCCGAGCACGACCGCGCCGGCTTCGACGCGCTCTACGACGAGCAGTCCGCGCAGCGCCTGCTCGGCCTGATCGACACCGGCGCCACCGTCGAAGGGGTCCGGTTCGTGCCGGAGCCCGGCGTGGCGCTGCCCGTGCAGGCGCCGGCCCGGGTCGTGGACGCCGAGCAGAGCAACACCAGCGTCGTGTACGACAGCGCCGCGATCCTCAAGGTGTTCCGCCGGGTGACCCCCGGCATCAACCCGGACCTGGAGCTCAACCGGGTCCTCGCCCGCGCCGGCTGCCCCAACGTGGCACGGCTGCTCGGCGCGGTGGAGAGCACCGACGCCGACGGCGCGCCGGTCACCCTCGCGATGGTCACCGAGTACGCGCAGAACTCCGCGGAGGGCTGGGCGATGGCCGCGACCAGCGCCCGCGACCTGTTCGCGGAGCACGACCTCAACCCCGACGAGGTCGGCGGCGACTTCGCCGCCGAGTCGTGGCGGCTCGGGGAGGCGGTCGCGCACGTGCACCGCACCCTGGCCGTGGAGCTCGGCACGCAGACCGCCCCGGCGCCGGCGGAGGCGATGCTGGCCCGGCTCGACGCCGCGGTCCAGGCGGTGCCGCAGCTCGCCGAGTTCGTGCCGGGCGCCCAGGCGATGTTCCGCGACGCCGGCGACGACCCGATCACCGTGCAGCGCATCCACGGCGACCTGCACCTGGGTCAGGTGCTGCGGACCCCCGAGTCGTGGCTGCTGATCGACTTCGAGGGTGAGCCGGGTGTACCGGTGGAGGTCCGCCGCCGCCCCGACTCGCCGCTGCGGGACGTGGCCGGGATGCTGCGCTCCTACGAGTACGCCGCCTACCAGCTGCTCGTCGGCGAGGAGGGTGACGCGGCGCTCGCCGCGCGGGCGAAGCAGTGGGTGGACCGTAACCGCGCCGCATTCTGCGACGGCTACGCTGCGGCTGCCGGCTACGACCCCCGCGAGGATCAGGCGTTGCTGTGCGCCTACGAGCTGGACAAGGCGGTCTACGAGACCGCCTACGAGTCGCGGCACCGGCCGACCTGGCTGCGGATCCCCCTGCAGTCCATCGAGCGGCTGGTCAACGGCTCTCTGACGGAACCCAGGTGACGGAGCTTATGAATCTCGACGACCTCATCGCCGGCCGCTCGCACGACCCGCACGGCGTCCTCGGCGCCCACCCCGTCGGTGGCGCTGGTGCCGGCTCCGGGGCCGAGACGACCGTCGTCCGGGCCATGCGCCGCGGCGCCGGCACCGTGTCGGTCGTCGTCGACGACGAGCGCCACCCGATGCGGCAGGTGCACGACGAGGGCGTCTTCGAGATCGAGCTGCCCGGCGTCGTCACCGACTACCGCATCGACGCCGACGGGGTGCTGACCGACGACCCGTACCGGCACCTGCCGACCGTCGGCGAGCTCGACCTGCACCTCATCCAGGAGGGCCGGCACGAGCGGCTGTGGACGGTCCTCGGCGCGCAGACCCGCCCCGGCGGCGTCGCGTTCGCGGTGTGGGCGCCCAACGCCCGCGGCGTCCGGGTCGTCGGCGACTTCACCGGCTGGGGCCCGCACGACGGCTGGCCGATGCGGTCGCTGGGCGGCAGCGGCGTCTGGGAGCTGTTCGTGCCGGGCGCGCAGGCCGGCAACCGGTACAAGTTCCGGCTGCTGACCCCCTACGAGGGCTGGGTCGAGAAGTCCGACCCACTCGCGCAGCACACCGAGGTGCCGCCGGCGACCGCGTCCGTGGTCTACCGCTCGACGTACGACTGGAAGGACGCCGACTGGCTCGCCCAGCGCGCCGACCGCCACAACCACGAGGCGCCCATCAGCGTCTACGAGGTGCACCTCGGCTCGTGGCGCCCCGGCCTGTCCTACACGGAGCTCGCCGACCAGCTCACCGAGTACGTCACCGACCTCGGCTTCACCCACGTCGAGTTCCTGCCGGTGATGGAGCACCCGTTCGGCGGGTCGTGGGGCTACCAGGTCACCGGCTACTACGCGCCGACCGCCCGCTTCGGCCACCCCGACGAGTTCCGCCACCTCGTGGACCGCCTGCACCAGGCCAACATCGGCGTCATCCTCGACTGGGTGCCGGCGCACTTCCCGAAGGACGCCTGGGCCCTCGCCCGCTTCGACGGCACGCCGCTGTATGAGCACGGCGACTGGCGGCGCGGCGAACACCCCGACTGGGGCACGCTCATCTTCGACTTCGGCCGCGCCGAGGTCCGCAACTTCCTCGTCGCCAACGCCCTCTACTGGTGCGAGGAGTTCCACGCCGACGCGCTGCGCGTGGACGCCGTCGCCTCCATGCTCTACCTCGACTACTCCCGCGAGCACGGCCAGTGGGCGCCGAACCAGTACGGCGGCCGGGAGAACCTCGACGCGATCTCCTTCCTGCAGGAGACGAACGCGACCGTCTACAAGCACCACCCCGGCATCATGATGATCGCCGAGGAGTCCACGGCGTGGCTCGGCGTCACCCGCCCCACCGACTCCGGCGGCCTCGGCTTCGGCTTCAAATGGAACATGGGCTGGATGCACGACACCCTGACCTACGTCGCCAAGGACCCCGTCTACCGGCAGTATCACCACAACCAGATGACGTTCGCCACGGTGTACGCGTGGAGCGAGAACTACATGCTGCCGATCAGCCACGACGAGGTCGTGCACGGCAAGGGCTCCCTCATCGGCAAGATGCCCGGCGACCTGTGGAAGAAGCTCGCCAACGCCCGGGCGCTGCTCGCCTACATGTGGTCCTTCCCCGGCAAGCAGCTGCTCTTCATGGGCTGCGAGCTCGGCGACGAGCAGGAGTGGAGCGAGGAGCGCGGCCTGGACTGGGGCCTGCTGCAGGACCCGCAGCGCGCCGGCCTGCAACGCCTCGTCCGCGACCTCAACGCCGTCTACCAGCGCACCCCGGCCCTGTGGAGCCAGGACGTCACGCCCGACGGCTTCCGCTGGATCAACAACGAGGACTCCGGCGGCAACGTCTTCTCCTACCTGCGCTGGGCCGCCGACGGCTCGGCGGTCGCCGTCGTCGTCAACTTCGCCGCCCACCCGCACGAGGGCTACCGCGTCGGCCTGCCCTTCGCCGGCCGCTGGGCCGAGATCCTCAACACCGACGCCGACATCTACGGCGGCTCGGGCGTCGGCAACCTCGGCGCCGTCGAGGCCACCGCCAAGCCGTGGAACGGCCTGCCCGCCTCCGCCGAGCTCCGCATCCCGCCCCTCGGCGCCCTGTGGCTCAAGCTCGGCTGACCCGCACTCACCCCGTGAGGCCCGCGGCGTCGGACGCCGCGGGCCTCCCGGCGAGATGACGGCGCGGAGGGCAGCGGTCGCCGTGGTGGTGGCGGTCCTTGTGCTGCTCGCCGGCTGTGCGGGGCCGGACTTCCGGCGGGGTGGCCCACCGCCCTTCGTCGTCGGCACGGCCGGTCCCGACCGCGCCGCGCTCGCCCGCTGGTCGGACTTCCCGGCCGGGCGGCATCCGCGGCCGGTCGTGCTGCTCGGCGACCCGGCGTCGGCCGGTGCGGGATTCACCGACGGCGCCGCGAAGCAGGCCTTCGCGGCGAAGCGGTTCAGTGTGACCGCCGCGCTGCCCGCCGGGTCGGCGACCGCGACCGTCGCGCTGCCGGACGGGCCGGCCGAGCTCGGTGTCATCGGCGCCGCCGCGGCCGTCGCGGCGCTGGCCCGCCCCCTCGCCGGCTCGGCCGACCCCGTGCTCGTGCTGGACCAGGTCCGGTACGCGCCGGCGACGTTCCCCACCGACCGGGGGCCGCTGGCCCTGCCCGCGTGGCAGTTCTCCGGGCCGGGCGTGCTCGGCGCGATCGCGTGGCCCGCCGTCGACCCGGCGGCGCTGTGGCGGCCCGGCGAGAACCCGGACGCCGGCACGACCGCCGTGATCGCCGGCGACGACCGTACGCTGACCGTCGCGCTGCTCACACCCGCCGGCGGGGCCTGCCCGGGCAGCCCCGTGGTCGCCTTCACCGCCGAGGCGGTGGCCTCCCCGGCGGCGGTCGCCGTCGGGCTGCGCGCCGCGGGCACCGGGTCGGTCGTGCCCGGGCCGACGCGCGACGACTGCGCCTCAGACGACGTGCTCCGCTACGCCCAGCACACGCTCGTCCTGGACGCCCCGCTGGGCGGCCGGGTCGTCCTCGGCCCGGACGGTGCGGTCATCGCCGTGCGGAGGGCGTGACGCCGGGCTGAGCGCCGAAGAGGGCGTCGAAGACCGGTAGTGGGTTCATCGCCGTGTACGACCTGGCCCGGTCCCCCGCGATCAGCGCCGAGCAGGTGGGGTCGACGACGACCGCGAGCGGCTGCTGCTCGCGGAACGTGAAGACCAGGCTGACCTGGACCGGCAGGGTGATCGGCAGGCAGGCCTGGTCGGCGGGGACGGCCGGGAGCGCGTTGAGGATCGCGGTGAGGCGGTCGACGTCGGTGGTGAGGACCTTCGGCGGGGTCAGGCCGGTGACCGCGGGGGCCGTGCGGGCCAGCGGCGTCTCGCAGCGGGTCACGGTGGTCGCGCCGAACGGCACGAGCGGGCCGCCGGCGTCGGTCGGCGGGCCGCCGGCGAAGCGGATGCGGACCTCGGCGCAGTTCACGGCGCCCCAGGCGGCACCGGACGCGAACGGCGACGCCCCGGGCGACGGCGGCTCCATCGACGGCGACGGCGGCGCGGGCCCGGTCACGGTGCCGGCGAACGGCCCCGTCGCCAGCCCGGACGGCGACGCCGAACCACCCGGCGAGCCGTCCAGCGGGCCAGGCGGCGACCCGTACACCTGACCCGGCAACGACCCGTCCAGCGGACCTTGCGGCGACCCGTCGGGCGGGCCGGATCCGGGGCCGGACGGTCCTGGCGGCGGTGGGGCCGGCGCGACCTGGGCGGCGAGGGACGGGCCGGCCGGCGCGCCACGACCCGAACCGGCCAGCATCGCGGCCCCGCTCGCGGCGACGGCGGCGACCACTGCCCCGGCCACCGCCGGGGCGCGTCGGAGGACGGCCATGAACCCCAGGCTAGACGGGCTGCGCGGTCCCGGTGGCGGGTTGCCAGGGCTGCACCCAGGGCGTCGCCGGCCAGCCCTCCGCGGCGGCCATCAGCGGCCAGCAGGTGGCGCCGTCGACGGCCTCGCGGACGATGTCGGCGTGGCCGGCGTGGCGGGCGGTCTCCTCGATGAGGTGCAGCAGCACCCAGCGGACCGACCAGGCGTCCACGTCGTCCGGGAACCACGGCACGCCCTTCGGCACCGGCACCGACTGCCCCATGTCGGTGATCCCGGCGACCGCCGCGTCGGTCTCCTCGCCTGCCTTCACGTAGTCGGCCAGGACGTCCGCGAGGGTCTCGTCGGCGCGCAGCACGAACCCGTCCTCGTAGTCGACGGCGGGCGAGGGCCGCTGCAGCATCGTCGCGACCCAGCTGCGCTCCATCTGGGCCAGGTGCTTGACGAGCCCGCCGACGCTCAGCGTGCTCGCGACCGGCGCGAGCCGGGCCTGCTCGTCGGTGAGCCCGAACGCCGCGATGCGCACGCCCTGGCGCTGCTGGTCGAGGAACGCGAGCAGACCTGAACGCTCGTCGGCGACCGGAGGCACGTTACCCGGCATGACAGGACCCCTTATTTCGCTTATTTCGCTTGTTTCGCTTGTCAGGGTCCATCCTGCCGACCATTGCGGACAGGTTCCGTCCTTTACCTCAAACGGGGGTCGGCGGCAGTGGCAGCGGCAGGCCCGGCAGCCCGTCGATGCTGACCCCCACGTGCTCCTTGCTCTCGAAGTACGCGCCGAGCGAGGCGTCGTCCTCCCGCGCGAAGCGCTTGCCGTGCAGGTCGCGGTCGGCGTCGTACGTCATGAACGGCACCGCGTAGCCGCACGTGTCGCGGATCAGCTCGGCGTGCACGACGATGATCGCGCGCAGGCCGTGCTGGGTCGTGTCGATGCCGGGGAAGTGTGCCACGAGCCCGGACCAGCGCGGGTCGTCGCGGAACACCGGCTCGCCCCGGCCGTGCACGCGCACGATGTTGGGCGGGCCGTCGAAGGCGCACCACATGAGCGTGATCCGCCCGTTCTCCCGCAGGTGGGCGACGGTCTCGGCGTTGCTGCCGGCGAAGTCGAGGTAGGCGACGGTCAGCTCGTCGATGACGGCGAACGAGCCGGTGAGCCCCTTCGGGGACAGGTTGATGGTGCCGTCGCCGGACAGCGGCGCGGTCGCGGTGAAGAAGATGTGCTGCGCCTCGATGAAGGCCCGCAGCCGGCCGGCGATACGTTCGTAGACCTTGCCCATGCCCGCCATCGTCCGCCGCCCGCGACGCCCCGTCAGGCCCCCTGTCCCGTATACCGAGCGTGACGGTCCTTACAGCGGCACCCATCGCCGGCCCTTACAGCGGCACCATCGCCGGCGCGGCGGTGCTCTCCCGGACCACGAGCCGCGTGGCCAGCTCGATCCGGGTCGACTCGAGGCGCTCACCGGCGATGATGCGCAGCAGGGTCCGGGCCGCGGCGACACCCATCTCGTGCAGCGGCTGGCGGACCGTGGTCAGCGGCGGCGCGGTCCACTCGGCGAAGTTGAGGTCGTCGAAGCCGACCACGCTCACGTCGTGCGGCACGCCGAGCCCGGCCTGCCGCAGCGCCTCGTAGACGCCGGTGGCCTGCTGGTCGCTGCCGGCGAACACGGCGGTCGGCGGGTCCGGCAGCGCC
This sequence comes from Dactylosporangium sp. CA-152071, assembly GCF_050936335.1. NCBI lineage: Bacteria > Bacillati > Actinomycetota > Actinomycetes > Micromonosporales > Micromonosporaceae > Dactylosporangium > Dactylosporangium sp. CA-152071. Next base: position 3,190,480 of record NZ_JBNJMZ010000002.1, read on the forward strand.
AGGAAGCCGGCCATCGCCCGCAGCCCGCCGTCGTGGTGAAAGTTTCCGTACCGCACCAGGTGCCGGTCCGCGGCGATCCCGGCCGACTCGAGCGCGGCACGGTAGCCGGCGATGCGGGCGCGGGTGCACTGCAGCTGCTCCGGCCCGCCGATCGCGGCGATCCGCCGGTGCCCGAGCCCGACGAGGTGCTCGGTCGCGGCGTACCCACCGGCGAAGTTGGTCGCGCCGATCGAGGCCACGTCCGGCGGCGGCTGGCTCACCCCGTCCACGACGACGAACGGCATGCTCCGGCGCGCCAGCTCGGCCCGCTGGTGCTCGCTGAGCTCGGACAGCACGAGGATCGCGCCCTGCGACCCGCGGGCCAGCAGCGACTCCAGCCACCGTCTGGTCAGGCTCTCCCGGTTGTGTACCGCGGAGACCACCAGCCCGAGGCCCGCGGCCTCCACGACCTCCTCGACCCCGGTCAGGATCGACAGCCCCCAGACGCTGTCGAGCTCGTTGATGACCAGGTCGACCAGGTCACTGCGGCGCCCGGGCCGGCGCGACGCGTGCGGCCGCTGGTAGCCACGGTCGGCAAGCAGCTGCTCGATGTGCTTGCGGGTCGCGTTCGAGACGTCGGTGTGCCCGTTGAGGACCTTGGACACGGTGGAGATCGCCACGTTGGCCTCCCGCGCGATCTCCGCCATCGTCGGCCGTTTCGTCACCATGCCGCAACCTTTCGAACGGCAACACAGTGATGGGGACCGTACACCCCGGGAAGCAGTACCGAAATACCCCCGAAACTTTCGACGCCCAACGAGCGCCCACTCACCACCGGAACCGGACCGCCGCTTGACGCGCTGACGGCGGGGAGTTACGGTCGGTGCAGGACCGACAAGAAGTTTTTTCGGTGATGCTAAGGTGGGTTAGTCGGCGCGCCACCGGAACCAAGCACCAAGTCCGATCTCACAGCGATCTGATCTCACAGCGATCTGATCTCACAGCGATCTGATCTCACAGCGATCTGATCTCACAGCGATCTGATCTCACAGGGCGATCTGACGAGATCCGCCATCAGACCGCCCACGAGATCCGCCGTCAGCCCGGCAGCCCGGCACCAGCCCAGAAGGCCGGCATCAGCCATCAGTCCAGGAATTGCACAAGGTGTAACACGACCACTGAGCTCGGGCACGTGGACGGCCGGCATCCGCCAGCAGACCGCCCACGGAACCGGCCATCAGTCCAGCAGACCGCCCACGGGATCGGCAATTAAGTCCAGCAGACCGGCGCCGGGATCAGCCGTCAGCTCAGCGGCCGGCCATGGGATCAGCCATCCATGAGGTCGGCCATCAGTCCGATAAGCCGGCGCCGGGATCGGCTGTCAGTCCAGCAGGCCAGCCATGGGACCAGCCATCCATGGGGTCGGTCATCAGTCCAATAGGCCGGCGCCGGGGATCTTCGGGGACAGGGGCGGGCAGTGCGTGTGGGTGGCGGCGGCCAGGCCGCCGCACTGCGCGGGCAGTCCGGCGAGCAGGTTGTGGTCGTAGACGAGCAGCGCCCACCGGCCGAAGTCGTGCCGCTCGACGGGCACGCCGAACTGCGCGACCGCGGCGTCGACCGTGCCGTACCGGGCGTGCTTCAGGTCGATGACAAGGAACCGGGCGTCGTGCTTGGTGGCGTCGTACCAGTCGGCGTCGGACTCCCAGCGGTACGAGCGGATGTCGGGGCCGATCACCGGCGCGACCTGCGCCCGTCCGTTGCTGGCGAGGGTGATGACATTGGAGCCCCAGTAGCTGCCGAGCCCGTACCGGAGGTCGTGCGCGACGAGGTACTCCGCGACCTCGTGCGCCTCCGGCGGCTGCGGCTTCGCGCCGGCTGACTGGGTCGCGAACGCGACGACGAGGATCACGCCGGCGACGGCCCCGATCCGCCGTACGGCGGGGGCGGCCGTGAGGAGCCGGTCGCCCCACACCCTGGCGGCGAGGACCGCGCCGAAGGGCAGCACGGCGACGATCTGCCGGGCGCTGCCGATGTCGCCGGCCTGCGTGGAGGCGATGAACGCGGACAGGTTGACCAGGATCGCGGCCGTCAGGACCTGCGCGATCCGGTCACCGCCCCCCGGAGAACTGCCGTCCGGGGAAGCGCCGTCCGGGGACGTGCGGAAGAACCGGACCACCGTCGCGCCGAGCGCGGCCACGACGAGCAGCAGCAGCGCCAGGTTGACGAGCCCGGCGGCGAGCGCGAGCGGCCCGTCCAGCGTCGGCAGGTACGCGCCGTAGTTGTGTGCGGTCGCGTTCACCGCCGTCACCACGTGGTCGCCGAGCTCCGCGGCGGGGCTGAAGCGCGCCACCGGCGAGTGCACCGAGAAGCCGCCGGCCCACCAGACCAGGGCGAGCAGCGCGTGCGCGAGCACGACCGACCCGGCGGCGGCGGCGAGCAGGTGCGCGTCGGTGCCGCGCCAGGTCCGCCCGCGGATCAGCCGCGCCGCGCTCACCAGCGCGAGCGGCACCGCGCCGATGAACATGGCCAGCGGGTCGGCGACCTGCGCGAGCGCGAGCACGACCAGCACCCCGACGGGCCACCAGCGGCGCAGTGGCGTCGCCGACCTGCGGTCCACGAGCAGCCACGCGAGCAGCAGCGGCACGGCGGTGCCGGTGTGGTCCGGCGCATACAGCACGACCGCCCACCCGCCGTGCGGCTGGGGCACGAGCAGGGTCGCGACGACCACCGCCACCCTCGCCCACGCCGCGCGCCCGGTCGCGTCGCCCTTGGCGGCGAGCGACGCGAACACGATCAGCAGCAGGTAGGTGGTCGCCGACGCCACGTGCACGACGCGCTGGTCGAGACCGAAGAAGACCTCGATCAGCGCGTACTGCAGCAGCTCCGTGCTGTAGAACGACACGTCACTGAGCGTCCAGCCGCGCAGCAGCACGTCACCGTGCAGCATGTCCCAGGCCTGCAGCGCGTTGGCGGCGGCGTCACTGTTGGTGGGGGTGGCCCGCGCCATGCGCAGGTAGCCGAGGAGCAGGACCGCCAGGCCGGCGACGACCGCCCCGACCGTGACGAGCCGGGTCTTCCGGCTTGTCGTCGCCGCCGGTGTACGAACACCGCCGGGCTGGACACGTTGACGCGGGATTGTGGGCAGGGTCGCCCGCTGGGCGGGCCCCGTCACCCCGCCGAGAGTTGGGCTCACACAACCTCCGACGCATTCCCCCCGCCGCGCGGTTGGCGGCACCCAGTGAACGTGATCTACCTGTGATCACGCCCGGGCTATTCTCCTGCACCCGCGCAACGGTCCGGTGTCTGCTGTCCGGGATGTGTCCGAGACCTCTTCCCGGCCATTGACGATCACCTTCGTAACTATCAGCATCACTGTGTATGTGTGGGGTGATACTCGGGGTGATCCTGCCGGTCGGCGCCGTATGGTGGATGACGCAGCTGGACTCCACCGCCGGCCGGGTGGCCGTGTTCTTGCCCGGGTTCGTCGGCTACCCGAAGCTCGTCAAGGACTCCTACCGCGGCATGGGCCGCCTGCCGGACGTGTCCGTGGACCCGCGGCAGGACGGGCTGGCCGCGGTGGCCTTCTCGCCCGACGGCACGCTGGTCGCCACCGGCGGCGCCGACTGTACGGTGCGGATCGCGGACGCGCGGACCGGCGAGGACACCGGGGCAGACCGGCCGGCGCCGGGCGGCTGGGTCATGGCGGTCGCGTTCACCCCCGACGGCCGGAGCCTCGTCACCGGCAGCGCCGACGGCCTCGCCCAACGCTGGGACGCCGCCACCGGCGCGGAGCTGACCACCATGTCCGGCCACACGGCGCCGCTGAAGTCCGCCGCGGTCTCGCCGGACGGCCGGCTCGTCGCCACCGGCAGCATCGACCTGACCGTGCGGCTGTGGGACGCCGCCACCGGCGACCCCCTCGCGGTGCTGACCGGGCACTCGGGCCACGTCGAGAAGGTGCTGTTCTCCCCCGACGGGCGCACCCTCGCCAGCGCCGGCTTCGACGGCTCCGTGCTGCTGTGGGACGTGCCGTCACGCACCCGCCGCGCCACCCTGCGCGGGCACCGCGCCCAGGTCATGGCGCTCGCCCACTCCCCCGACGGCACCACCCTCACCGCCGGCGGCCTCGGCGGCGTGGTCCGCCTGTGGGACGTCGCCACCGGCACCCTGACCGGCTCCCGCAACCCGGGCGGCCGCCGCCGGGTCCTGTCCCTCGCCTGGGGCCGCGACGTGCTCGCCATCGGCTGCGCGAGCGGCATCATCAAGCTGCGCCCCGCGCCCGGCACCCCCGATCCCCGCTTCCTGAACACCGGCACCCGCCTCGTCAACGCCCCCGCCTTCCACCCCGACGGCACCACCCTCGCCGCCGCCGACGGCAACGGCCACCTCCACCTGTGGCACAACGTCACCACCACCCCGGCGCCGTGACCCCTCGGGCCGTCCCGCCACCGCCCCGCCCGGGGCGGACGAACACCACCGCGTCCGCAGGAGACGTCCACAGCAGACGTCCACAGGACAACACCGCACACATGCTGCGCCGACCCATCCACACGCGCCGCGGCACCCTGGCTCAATGGGGCAGGATTGCGGCATGGTGGACGCTCCCCAACCCGACTGCTGGCCCGGGGTCTGACAAAATCTGAGGCATGCAGGGACGGGGAAACCGGTTCGGTGAGGTCGCGGCGGTGTACGACGACGCCCGGCCGGGCTACCCGCCGGAGGTCGGCGCGGCGATGGCGTCCTATGTGGAGCGTCCACTGGAGACGGTCGCGGAGATCGGCGCCGGCACCGGGCACGGCACGGCGGTGCTGCTCGGGCTGGGGGCGCCGGTCACGTGCGTCGAGCCGGACGCGAGGATGGCGGCGGTCCTCCAGGCCCGGTTTCCCGCGGTGACGGTGGTGGTGGCGCCGTTCGAGCGGTGGGTGCCGCCGCCGGGCGGGGTGTCGCTGCTCGGCTGCGCGATGGCGTGGCACTGGCTCGACCCGCAGACACGCGCCAAGCGCGCGTTCGACGCGATCACGCCCGGCGGGGCCCTTGCCGTGTTCGGGCACCGGTACGCGTACGCCGACCCGGCGCACGAGGCCGCGATCGATGCCGCGTTCCGGACGTTGCGTGACGACGGCGTGCGGCCGCGGCCCGACACCTGGGCGCGGGACGACATCGCGGCGGCGGGCCTGTTCACCGGCGTGGAGCTGGTGCAGATGGGCCGCGAGCTGCCGATGACCACGGCGGAGTACCTGCGGCTGGTCCGCACGTTCGGCCCGTTCCGGGCCAGGACACCGCAGGAGCAGGAGACGCTCCTCGCCGCGCTGGCTCGGACGCTGGACGGCCTCGGCGGCGGCACGACCCTCGACCTGCGCACGACCGTGACGCTCGCCCGCCGGGCAGGGAACGCCTGACCGGAGGAGAATCGGGATCATGTATGTCATCAAGGAACGGTTCTTCGACATCGGTGACGACTTCGACATCACCGACGACTCAGGCCGCAAGGTGCTGCACGTCGACGGCAAGGTGCTGAGCCTGCGTGACAAGCTGGTCATCGAGGACCTCCACGGCGCCGAGGTCGCGTCGGTCCACCGGCAGCTGATCGCGCTGCGGCCCACGTACCAGATCAGGATCGCCGGCGAGGACGCCGCGGAGGTCCGCAAGAAGCTGTTCACGCCGTTCCGCGAGAAGTTCACCATCGACGTGCCGGGCGACGGCGACCTGACGATGAGCGGTGACCTGTTCGACCACGAGTACACGGTGGAGCGCGACGGCCGCGAGGTCGCCTCGGTGTCGAAGCGCTGGCTGAGCATCCGCGACAGCTACGCGGTGCGCATCGCCGACTCGGAGAACCACGTCCTGATCCTCGCCGCGGTCCTCGCGCTCGAGCTCGCCACGCAGCGCGAGAAGGACGAGGAGCGCAAGAAGAAGGAGCAGCAGGACGACTGACGTGCCGCCGCCGCCGGGTGTCCGGTGGCGGCAGCACACATCAAAGGCCGCACACATCAAGGTCAGAGGCGGACGGCGACGACCGTGTACGGAGTGGTCGGCGTCGGCGGCGTCGTGAAGCGGGCGTTCGGCAGGTACAGCCGGTTGCCGAACCTCGCGACCGTCGTCGGCACGTCGAAGCGGGCGTCGGTCACCGACGCGATGACGGTGCCGGCGCGGCCGTCCTTCGACAGTTTCACCGAGGTGAGCAGGTTGAGGCGGTTCTGCACGACGTACAGGGTGCGGCCGATCGTGAGCAGGCCGTCGCCGTTGACGAGGGCCAGGTCGCCGATGCGGGCGGTGACGCCGGACGCGGGGTCGATGCGGAACAGGTAGCCGGTGCTGGACTGCACGGCGATCAGGGCGCGCCCGTCCGGGGTCTGCGTGATGCCGTTGAGGTTGAGGCCGTTCGGGTCGAGGACGAAGTCGCCGGTGAGCGGCAGCGTCTCGAAGGTGGCGGGCAGGGAGCCGTCGCGCCCGAGCGGCAGCCGGTAGACGACGGCCTTGTTGGAGTCGGTGAAGTACGCGGCCCGCGGGGTGAGCACGACGTCGTTGACGAACGTGGGCGCGGTCGCGAACTGGTAGGAGCGCAGGACGGCGCCGGTGCGCAGGTCGATGACGCGGGCGTTGCCGGCGTTGCCGCCGGCGACGAAGAGGCGGCCGCGCTGGTCGGTCTTCATGCCCAGCGACGGGGTGCCGACGGCGGGGCTGATCACGGTGCCCTTGCCGGTGACGAGGTTGGCGCGGTAGATGCGGCCGTCCGCGCGGGAGCCGAGGTACGCGAAGGGCCCGGGACCGGTCGCGATGCCCTCGGGCTGGAACCCTTCGGGGAGATCCAGCACAGCGGGCGAAACGGGCGAGGCCGACGCCGGCGCGGACATCAGTACAGACGCCAACACCACGGTCAGGATGGCTGTGACGCGCAGGAATTTCGACATGTCGTGGTGTACCCCGAATTCAGCTGGTCGCGTTCATGTGCCGGCGGATCCGTTCGACGGTGTCCGTGGGCGGGGCGAGGAACTGCAGGCCGAGCTCGGGGTGGGGGCCGCGGGCGATGCAGTGCACGACCTGGCAGTGCAGGCGGGTGGGTGTGCCGTCGAGCATGAGCTCGACGTCGAGGGTGCCGCCGGTGCGCAGGTCGAGGGTGCCGTCGGCCTGGCAGCGCAGGCCGCCGTGGCTGAGGTCCTGCAGCTGGGCGGGGACGACGTCGCGCCCGCCGGCGAGGCCGAGGCGGACGGGGCCGGTGGCGGCGATGCGTTCGGCGTGGCGGCGTTCCAGCTTCTCCGCGAGCGCCGACATCTGCTCGATGCGCTCCATCGTGCCGTTGACCTGGCGGTCCAGGACCTCGACGACGCTGTGCTGGTCGACGGCGACGTGCCGCAGGACGCCGGTCGCATCGCCGATGCCGCCGACGCCGGCGACCATCGCGGCGATCGTGTTCGTCATGTCGGCGGCGCTGCGCTCGAGCGTGGTGAGGGTGGCGGCGATCTGTTCGGTGGACTGGGCCGTCGTGCCGGCGAGGTCCTTCACCTCGTTGGCGACGACGGTGAAGCCGCGGCCCGCCTCCCCGGCGCGGGCGGCCTCGATGGTGGCGTTGAGGGCGAGCAGCCGGGTCTGCGCCGCGATGCCGGCGATGAGCTGGGTGGTGCCGTCGACCTGGCGGAGGCTCTCGCCGAGCGCGGCGACGACCTGTTCGGCGCGGCGGGCCCGCTCGACGACGGACGCGGTGGCGTGGTCGGCCTCGGTGACCCGCTCGTCGATGGTGCGGGCGGCGTCGCGGACGGCGTCGACCTGCGCGCGGACGTCGCGCAGCTCGCGGGAGATCTCGCCGACGGACTCGTCGACGACGCCCTGGGCGCGTTCGCGGAGCTGCCGCTGCGCCTCCCGCTGCTGTTCGAACGACGCGTGCAGCTGATCCTCCCGGACGTGCTGGGCCTGGCGCAGCTCCGCGTCCTGCTCGGCGAGGCGGCCGCGGGCCTTGCGCAGGGCCCGGCCGAGGTCGCCGAGCTCGTCGCGCCCGTCGGGCAGTTCCCGCTCGGCAAGGTCGCCGTCGGCGGTGGCGACGACGCCGTCGCAGGCGAGGTTCACGTCGTGGCGGGTGCGCCACCAGACGGCCGCGGCCAGCCACAGCGCGATGACGAGGCCGGCGGTGGTGGCGGTGAGGTTGATCAGCCGGTCCTGGCGCAGGTGGTCGAGCCGGGTGCCGAGCAGCCGGTTCAGGGCGGCGATGGCCGGTTCGACGGTGGCGACGACGGCCGCGGCGCCGTCGAACGCGGTCGGGCCCGGCTCGGTGAGCGTGGCGGTGAGGGTGGCGCCGAGCGCCTCGACGGCGTCCGCGGCGGCGCCGAGCGTGGTGAGCCGCTGCGCGAGCGACGCGTCGCCGGTGTCGCGGGTCGCGGTCTGCACCGCCTCGCGGATCTCGCCGGCGGTGCCGTTGAGGGTGCCGGCCAGGACGGCCTGGGCCGCGACGCGGTCGTGGTGGGGTGCGGAGGTGTCCTGGGCTGCCGCGCCGGTGGCCGCCAGGATCGCCTCGGGCAGCAGCCCGATCAGGATGCCCGCGACGTGGGACGTGTCGAGGTCCGGGTCGAGGGTGAGGTTGGACGTGTTGCCGGCCTCGGTGATGAGCGCGGCGATGGCCTCGGCCGCCGGCAGCTTCCCCTGGGCGGCGGTGACGGCGTTCATCTCGTCCGACAGGCCCAGGCGCGGGTGGCCGGCGACCTCGGTGCGCAGCCGGCCCAGGTCCGGGGTGCGGCCGGCGGCGAGGTCGGCCATCGCGTCCAGCGCCGGATGGACCACCTCGGTGCCGTCGACCTCGGCGCCGGTGAGGTCGATCTGGTGGTTGATGGATCCGGTGTACGCCCAGGTGGCGCCCAGGCCGGGGATCAGCAGCACCACGCAGAGCACCGCGAGGCGGGTGCTGGTGCGGACCCGGTCCGCGAGCCAGAGTGCCGGCGCGAGCAGGACCGGCCGTCCAGAAGCGGTCACACCGGGTGCATCGGCGGTGCGGGACGGTTGTTGAGCGTTTCGGGCCCCGCCGGTACATCGGCACCGGCGGGGCCTGAGACGTCAGAGGAAGCGGTACGCGGTGCCGCCCCGCACCGGCGCGACGCGCACACCGGCGCTGGGGTTGGCGGCCTCGACGACCTTGCCGCCGCCGATGTAGATGGCGACGTGCCCGGAGGTGTGGATGACGTCGCCCGGCATCCACTGCCCGGACGGCACGCGCCGGCCGCGGGCGGCGATCTGCTCGCTCTGGTGCGGCAGCTTGATCCCGACCCGGGCGTAGGCGGCCGACACCAGGCCGCTGCAGTCATACGTGTTCGGCCCGGAGGTGGCGTACACGTAGCGCTTGCCGACCTGGGCGAGGGCGAAGGACACCACGGTCCCGGCGGCGCCGGAGGACGGCTTCACGGTGGACCCGCCCGATCCTGAGCCGGTCGACTTCTTCGGTGCCGCCGTCTTCGGCGCCGGCTTGGCGACGTTGACCGAGGGCTGCGCCGGGGGCGCGGGGCGGGTGTCGGCGTCGTGGGCGCCGGGAGCGGTGCGGGTCTGCAGCCGCAGCGTCCGGTAGGCCTTGTCGGCCCGCTCGTAGGCGGCCAACTGGAGCTCCTGGTCGGCGAGGGTGCCGGCCGAGTCGACGCTCAGTTCGTTCGGTGGTGCTGGTTGGGCCGCGGCGGCCGAGGGGCCGAGCCAGACGGCGGTGAGGGCGAGTGCGGCGGTGCCGGCCGCGATGCGGTGCAGGGGCTGGCGTGCGTTCAGGATGACTCCACTGTCGGCCCGGTGCTCTCATGCGTGTCTCGGGATGCCTGCCGCTGCGGAAGCCGGACGGACCCGAAGTACCGGGCGAAACGGACGATGTGGTTACCGGCCGTCATGAGGGCCGTCGGCGACGCTAACCGCAGCATCCGCCCGACGTTGGCGGGCGTGAAATCATTCACAGCCACGATTGCCCGCCTGCACCCTGGAATGGCCGTATTTGTCCGTACCGAACGGCCGACCGGTCCGGAGCCGACCGGCCGACCCTGTACGGCGACCGCGCCCACCTGACCGAATCAACCGCATATGCTGCATTCATGGGGATTTCGCGGACGCTGCGGAGGGGTGTCGCGATCGCGGTCGTGCTCGCCGCGGCCGCCTGCGGCGGTGGCGGTAACGACGGGCCGGCCGCCTCCGCCAGCTGCGCGCCCTACGCGGACTACCAGGGCCACCGCGGCACCACCGTCAGCGTCTCCTCGTCGATCCGGGACGTGGAGGCCGACAAGCTCGCCAAGGCCTGGGAGGCGTTCCAGGCGTGCACCGGCATCTCCATCAACTACACGGGCTCCGCGGACTTCGAGACCGCGCTGCCCACCCGGGTCAAGGCCGGCGACGCGCCCGACCTGGCCCTCTTCCCGCAGCCGGGCCTGCTGACGAGCATGGTCCGCGCCGGCGCCCTCAAGCCCGCCGGCACCGAGGTCGTCGCCAACGTCGACCGGTGGTTCTCCGCGGACTGGAAGCGCTACGGCAGCGTCGACGGCGTCCTGTACGGCGCCCCCGTCGACGCCAACGTGAAGTCCTTCGTCTGGTACTCGCCGAAGTACTTCGCCGCGAAGGGCTACACGGTGCCGAAGACGTGGGCCGAGATGCTCACGCTCAGCGACCGCATCGCCGCCGACGGCGTGAAGCCGTGGTGCGCCGGCATCGAGTCCGGCGCCGCGACCGGCTGGCCGGTCACCGACTGGCTCGAGGACACGCTGCTGCGCACCGCCGGACCCGACGTCTACGACCGGTGGGTCGAGCACCGGATCCCGTTCGACGACCCCGCCGTCGTCGCCGCGCTCGACCGCGTCGGCGGGATCCTGCGCAACCCCGCCTACGTCAACGGCGGCTACGGCGGCGTCGACAGCGTCGCCACCACCGCGTTCCAGGAGGGCGGCCTGCCGATCCTGCAGCAGGAGTGCGCCATGCACCGGCAGGCGTCGTTCTACAGCACCTGGTGGCCCTCGACCGCGAAGATCACCGAGGACGGCGACATCTTCGCGTTCTACCTGCCGCCGGTCGACCCCGCGGCGGGATCGGGGGCCGGCCGCCCCGTCCTCGGCGCCGGGGTGTTCGCCGGCGCCTTCACCGACCGCCCGGAGGTCCAGGCGCTCGCCGCCTACCTGGCCACCCCCGAGTTCGCCGACCGCCGGGCCGTCAGCGGCGACATCGTCAGCGCCAACAAGGGCCTCGACCGGTCGCTGCTCACCTCGCCGGTGGCGAAGCTGTCCGCGGACCTGCTCGCCGACCCCGCCGTCACGTTCCGCTTCGACGGCTCCGACCTGATGCCCGCGACCGTCGGCGCCGGCTCGTTCTGGACCGAGATGACCGCGTGGGTGAAGGGCACCCCCACGGCAACCGCGTTGCACCGGGTCGACGCCACATGGCCCGCTTAGCTTCCGCCGCCCCGAGCCGATGTCAGCGGCGTGTACGACCGGATGCGGCGCTGGACGGCTGACCGCCGGATCGCCACGAAGATCATGAGTGTGTCGCTCGTCGTCACCGCGATCTTCACCGCGTCCGGCGTCGTCGGCCTGCTCAACCTGCGCCGGCTCGTCGCCGAGCAGGACCACGAGTACAAGGTCAACGTCGTCGCCCTGGCGCGGATGACCGCGGTCCGCTCCGCCGTCGGCTCCCAGCAGGAGTCCGTGCTGTCGTACATCCTGTCGGAGCCCGGCTTCTACCGGGACAGCTACGCGGAGATCATCGCCGACACCGACAAGGCCATCGACACCGACGTGCGGGCGCTGACCGTCATCGGGCTGTCCGCCGCCGAACACGAGAGCCTGCGCTCCTTCGCCGCGACGATCACGATGTGGCGCACCGCCCGCGACGCGGCGCTCGACGCGGCCCGCGACGGCGACCAGCGCAAGGCCGCCTCCGTCATGCTGGTGCGCTCCGAGGCGATCGCCCGCGCCGTCAAGGACCGGGCCAGCAGCTTCCTCGACCAGCTCGTCGACGCCGTCGACGACGGTGCCCGCAGGACCAGGGCCAACAGCGTGCGCACCGCCCAGCTGATGGGCCTGCTGCTCGCCATCGGCGCGCTCGCCGCGGTGCTGCTGTCGGTGCTCGCCGCCCGCACCATCTCCAGACCGCTGCGGGAGGTCGTCGACGTCCTCGCCAGAGTCGCCCGCGGCGATCTCAGCCGCCGGGTCGAGCTGGACCGCGCCGACGAGGTCGGCCAGATGGGGCGCTCGCTCAACGAGACGCTCGGCGTGCTGCGCGGCGTGTTCGAGGAGGTGCACCACCGGGCCTCCCACGACGGGCTGACCGGCCTGGCCAACCGGGCGCTGCTGCGCGAGCGGCTCGGCGCGGCCCGCGGCAACGCCCGCAGCGGACTGCCCGTCGCGATGCTGCTCGTCGACCTCGACGGCTTCAAACAGGTCAACGACGTGCACGGGCACGCCGCCGGGGACCACCTGCTCACCGTCGTCGCCGAGCGGCTGCTCGCCGGGGTCCGCGCCTGCGACACCGTGGCCCGGCTCGGCGGGGACGAGTTCGCGGTCCTGCTCGACGGCATGGACGCCCGCTAGGCCCGTCTTTCGCACATGGTTGTGAGCGGTGGCTTGTGGTTCACCAGCGGGGTTGGGTTGGGTCGGTGTTGAGTAGGGCGAGGAGTTGGGCTTGCAGCCATCCGGGTTGGGGGATCCTGGGTGGCTGGCGGTCGTGTGCGGGGATGAGTCGTAGGTCGTGGAGGGCTTGCAGGATGAGCCGGCCGGTGGGTCTTATCGCGCGGTTGTCGTAGGCGTAGAACCCGATCATTTCGGTGTCGGGGGCGAGGTTGGTGCGGACCTCGCGTTCGATGAGGCTGAAGATGAGCAGGGCGAGGCAGATGACGGTGATGAGTGCGGCGATGCGCCGGTTGTGCCGCAGGAACATGGGAGCGACCGCGAGGGGCCTTTGATCGTGGCGTAGCGCTGTTCCACGGCGGGTTGGTTCTTGTAGCGGCGCAGGATCTCCGCGGCGTCGGATTCGTCGGGTGGCAGGTTGGACAGCAGGGCGTACCAGCCGTCGGTAGCGGCTTCGGCGTCGATCGCGGCCTGGTCGTAGTGCCAGGCGAAGATTGGTTTGCCGGTGTCGGGGTGCTCGGTGATCCGGGTGCGCAGGTAGCTGCTGATGCGGCGGTGCCGGCTGATCTGCTCAGCTTTGGCGGTGACCGCTGCGGTGTCGGGGTGGTAGCGGGTGCCGGCGGTCCGGGTGAGGGTGTCCAGCTCGGTGGCGGCTCTGCCGAGTTTCAGCGTCCTGGCCTTGACCGCGGCGGCGGCGTTGGCGGTGGAGTGGACCAGGACTCGGCGCAGGTGATGGATCGGGTCGCGTTTGCGGGGGCCGGGGATGTCCATGACGTCCTCGATGACCCGGTAGCCGCCGCGCCGGTCGGCGGGCTTGGCGGCGTCGCGTAGGGCGGTGTAGTCCACCGGCACGGCTGCGGCCGGGTCGAGTCCGGCGAACAGCCCGGCAGGGACCCGGGCAGCGGCCAGGGGTGCGATGAACCCGACCCCGGCATCGGCCATGGCGGTGATGTTGCCGTAGGACAGCAGTTTCGAGTCCCCGACCAGCAGGAACCGGCGGGGTCCGGCCAGAGCCTGCAGGCGTTGCATCGCTTCGACGACCTGGGAGATCTCCCCGGCGCCGCCGTCGTAGGCCTGGTGGAAGATCGGGACACCGCCATCGGAAGCGACCGCGATCCCGGCCTGGATCTGTTTCAGATCGGTGCGGCGGTCCTTCGGGTGTCCCCATCCGGGTGCCGGGAACCCGTCATCGACAGTGTCGTAGGCGCCGTGCAGCGAGACGCTGGTCATGTCCCAGTGCAGCCGGGCCACGTCGATGCCGAACGCCGTGATCGCTGCCGCGCCGACCGACCCGATGATCTGATCCAGGTGCGGGGCGATCGCGTCCAGAGCCCGGGCGAGACGGTCATCACCGAGGACCGCTGCCGGCATCCCATACACCTCCTGAACCGCCCACGCCTGCGCCCACCCGGCGATCCCCACCATCGCCGTGGGGTTCGTCAGCCGGTTCGCGATCAGGACCTCGATCACCTGACCATGCGTCGCGTCGGCCAGATCCCGGATCGGGCACGCCCGGTCGATGACCCCGGCGATGTCCAGACGACGGGAGAACTCCGCGATCACCGGCAACGACCCCAACCGCTTCTCCAGCACCGGCACCGCGACAACCTCAGCCCGCCGCCCGGACACCACCCGACGACCCCGAGACCCACCACCAACACCCACCCACCGACCTAAACACCCCAACCCGCCAACACCCACACCGCCACTCACAACGATGTGCGAAAGACGGGGCTAGGACGTGGACGCCGTCGCCGGCCGCCTGCTCGCCGCGCTGCAGGTCCCGACCGAGCACAACGGCGCCACGCTCACCCCGCGGGCCAGCGTCGGCGTGTCACTGTGGGACGGCGAGGTCCCGATCGACGAGCTCATGCACGACGCCGACGTCGCCATGTACGCGGCGAAGACCGGCGGCAAGGGCCGCGTCGCCCACGCCCCGTGCCCGCAGCGCGCCGCCTACCGGAACGCGTCCGCCGGGTCCGCGTAGGCCATCATCAGCACGACCTTGCCGTCCTCGACGGTGAACACGTCCGCGACCGTCGCCGACGCCGGCGTGCCGTCGCGGAGCGCGCCCCACACCCGGTGCACGATCACGATCTGGTCGCCGCGGCGGTGCGCGACCGGCTCGGAGTGCAGCTCGCCCCAGCCGTCGTAGGAGTTACGCAGGTACGCCGCGACCGCCGCCGGCCCGCGGTGGTGTCCGCCGTCGGGGAACTCGTCCGGCTCGACCCAGTCCACGTCCGGCGCCAGGTCCCGCACCGCGCCGTCGATGTCACCCCGCGCGAACGCGGCGTAGGCGCGCAGCACCAGCGCCAGATCGCTGTCCAGCTCCTCCTCGGTGGGTGACCCACCGCCCGCACCGCGCTCCGGTGCCGGCGGGTCCTGTTCGGCCTCCTTCGCCGTGTACGACCCGCCACCCTCGCCGCGCTCCTCCACAGTGGATGACCCGCCGCCCGTGCCGCGCTCCTCCACAGTGGATGACCCGCTATCCGCGCCGAGCTCCTGCGCCGTGTCGGAACCGCCGCTCGCGCCGAGCTCCTCCGCCGTGTACGACCCGCCGCCCGCGGTGTGCTCCGGGGCCGGCAGGTCCGGCACCCGGGAGAACAGCCTGCCGCGCCCGTGCAGGCCGGC
The DNA here is from genome assembly GCF_050936335.1 of Dactylosporangium sp. CA-152071. Lineage (NCBI taxonomy): Bacteria > Bacillati > Actinomycetota > Actinomycetes > Micromonosporales > Micromonosporaceae > Dactylosporangium > Dactylosporangium sp. CA-152071. Next base: position 3,205,650 of record NZ_JBNJMZ010000002.1, read on the forward strand.
CCGCGCGGTCACCGGCAGCGCCACCAGGCACACCCCCTCCGGGACGGCGAGCCGGCCGGTGCCCCACCGCACCCAGATCGCGACCCGCCCGGCGGCGGCCTCGGCGGCGAGCTTGTCGACGGTGCGCTGCCGGTCGCCGTGGTCGACCTCGACCACCACGGGCGGGCCGCCGGGCCGCGCGCAGGCGACATCCAGGACGGAGCGCTGCCGCTCGTACGGTGGCGGCAACGGCAACACGCTCGCGGCGCGGCGATAGGTCCGCCAGCCCTGCCCCTCGGCCCACGCCACGACCGCCTCGACGAGCAGCCCGGTGACCTCGTCGGCGCCCCGGTCGGCGAACGTGACGGCCTCAAGTGCCTCGGTGAGGGACGCCGCTATGTCCATGATGAAACGCTACAAGGACGACGCCGCAGGGCGGTCAAAGGTTGAAAGCGCAGCAGATGGGATTTGTCATGTTGAATCGGTCATGGCGCGTGGTTAGCGTCCAGACCATGACGAACAAGCTCACCCGCCGCGCCGCCATCGCGCTCGGCGCCGGGGCCGCGGCCGTCCCGCTCGTCGGCTCACCCGCTTCGGCGGAGGCGGCGACGACGGCGGCAGGGTCACCCTCCGAGCGCATCCGTCGCGTGTACGAGCGGCAGAAGGCCAAGGCCGGCGGCACCTGGCACGCCCACATCGCCCTGGTCGACGCGGCCGGGGTGCCGCAGCCGGTCGTCCAGGACGACGCCGACCACGTCACCAAGGGTTACAGCGTGCAGAAGCTCGCCGTCGCCACCGCCGTCATGGACAAGATCGACCGTGGGGAGCTGCGGCTGGACCAGAAGCTCGACCTGCAGGCCGACATCATCCTCGGCGGCACCGGCATCTACTTCCTGCACACGGTGTGGGGCGACGACATCACGGTCGCCAACTTCCTCACCGCGATGCTGCTCGTCTCCGACAACACCGCGGTGCGCATGTGCGGCCGGGTCGTGCCGGCCCTGGAGATCAACGAGATCCTCGCCGCGAAGGGCTTCACCCACACCAGGGTCGAGCCGGTCGCGAACCCGAACCGGTTCTTCCTCGGCGACACCACGCCCCGCGAGATCCACGACCTGCTGTGGCGCCTGGCGACGAAGACGTTGCTGAAGCCCGCCTCCTGCGACTTCCTGCTGGGCATCCTGCGCTGGATCAACGGCTACCACGACGGGATCCGGCGCAACATGTCCTCGGCGGAGCGCAGCCGGGTCGCGTCCAAGTACGGCCAGGACTTCAACACCCTCGGCGCCTCCCGGCACGAGGCCGGGATCATGTTCGGCGCCGACGGCGCGCCCGCCCTCGTCTACGGGCTGTTCGCCGAGGGCCTCGGCGACCTCGACAACTACGGCGCGACGCACCCCGCCGTCGAGGCCCACGCGGTGCTCGGCCGGGCCATGTTCGACGTGGTCGAGCGGGTCACGGTGCCGGCGATCGCGGCGAAGCAACCGCTGAAGCCCTTCACCGCGGTGGACGGGGGCTGACCCGCTCCAGCACCGCCTCCAGCAGAGGCCCGGGTGCCTCGTCGGGGATCCAGTGGCTGACGCCACGCAGGGTCACGAAGCGGAAGTCTCCGGTCACGAAGGCCGCGCACCGGCGGGCGGCGTGACCGGAGATCGCCACGTCGCCGTCGCTCCAGACGAACGTCGTCGGCACCGTGACCGGCCCCAGTCCCTTGAGGTCGTGGCCGGAGATCGCCCTGTACCAGTTGAGCGCACCCGTCAGGTTGTCCGGCTCCGTGGTGGGGTGACCGCCGGCGATCCTGCGCAGCAGCGCGCCACCGCGGGCCGACAGCAGCCGCTCCGGCAGCCACGGCGTGCGGAAGAACAGCATGTACGCCGACTTGAGCGTCTGCGCGACGTCGCGCTTGACCGAGGTCGCGTACGCCACGGGGTGCGGCACGGACACGGCGGTCAGCGTCCGGACCCGGTCCGGGTGCCGGGCCGCGACCTGCCACGCGACCACCGCGCCCCAGTCGTGCCCGACGACGTGCGCGTCGGGCAGCCCGAGCGCGTCGAGCACGGCGACGACATCGGCGACGCACTCGGCCATCCGGTAGGCCCGCTTGCCGTCCGGCCGGGCGTCCGGGGAGTAGCCGCGCTGGTCGAGGGCGAAGGTGCGCAGGCCGGCGTCGTGCAGCCCGCCGGTGATGCCGTCCCACTCCCGGCTGTCCTGTGGAAACCCGTGCAGCAGCAGGACCGGCGGGCCGTCCGCGGGACCCTTTGCGTGCACCTCGAAGGTCAACCCGCGAACGTCGATGCGCATCGGGTGACGGTACATTGAGGCGCATGGTCGATCGGTACCGGTCGCAGTCCGCCTTCAGTGACCCGGGTCCGTACTCCGCGCTGCTCAACCATCTGCCGACGGACATTCCCGGCCTGGTCAGCGTCGTGCGCAACGTCGTCGTGCACTACTTCGCGCAGGGCCTGTCGTTCTCCGGCGTTCGACTTGCCGAGGTCGACTCGCGGTGGGTGTCGCGGATGCTCGCCGCGGACCGGTCCCGGCACACCCGCCCGCTCGGCGCGCCCCGCGAGCCGAAGACCCGCGTCGTCGGCTGCGCCCGCGACTTCACCCTGCTCACCGTCGCCGCGCTGCGCCACCGCGGGGTAGCCGCCCGCAGCCGGATCGGTTTCGCCGGCTACTTCGGCGACGCGTTCCACTACGACCACGTGGTCGCCGAGTACTGGAACGGCGAGCGCTGGGTCCGCGTCGACGCCCAACTCGACCCCGCCTCGACCGACGTCGACACCTTCGACGTGCGGGAGTTCATCACCGCGGCCGAGGCGTGGACCGCGCACCGCCGCGAGGAGATCGACGCCGACAACTTCGGCGCGGATCCGGTCGGCCCGTACCGCGGCCACCGCTTCCTGCTCGACCAGGTCCGCCACGAGCTCGCCCACCGCCAGCGCGACGAGCTGCTGCTCTGGGACGAGTGGGGCGAGGTCGACGAGGAGCTGGCCGACTGGGTCGCCGAGCGGCTGCTCGCCGCCGACGCGGGCGCCGTCGAGGCGGAGCGGGAGCTCGCCGACCGGTACACCGCCGACCCCGCCCTGCACCCGGGCGGCCGCGTCCACTGCGTCTCCCCGAGCGGCCTGGACGCCTGGGTCGACCTCTGACGTCCCGCGGGCCGGCCTCCCGCGGGCGGCTGTCCTGCGGGCGGCGTCAGAAGAGGCCGAGGCGGCCGATCGGGTCGACCAGCTCGCGCTCCTCATAGGCGAGGTGCGACAGCAGCGTGTCGCCGAGCAGGTCGACGGCCTTGCGGACGTCGGCGATGCCGTCGGGCCGCGACACCATGGCGACGAGGGCGGCGTCGACCCGCTCGAGCACGTCGGCGATCACGTGGTGCTCGGCCTCCAGCCGGTCGACGACCGGGACGAGGCGCGGGTCGGCGGCGCGCAGGCGCGGGAAGAGGTTCACGTCCTCGATGGTGTGGTGTGTGGTGACGACCCGGCAGTAGCTCTCGCAGTACGTGCCGAGGGTCCAGGCGTTCTGCCGCATCGTCATCGTGTTGATCATCGACCGGGCCCGGCCGACGTCCATGCCGCCCGCGGCGACCTGCTCGACCAGGTCCCGCAGCTGCTCCAGCTCCTGGCGGAGGTGGTCGTGCACGTCGACCAGGTGCTGCCCGGACGCCCGCTGCGCGGCGGTGAGCGGCGTCCCGGGCACGGGCCCCGCCGGCCGCTGCGACTCGTCCCACAGCGCGACCGCCCCCGACACCTCGCCCGCCGCCGTCACGGACACCACCTCCGGCGCGGCGTCCGGCGCGGGCGCGTCGGTGGCGCCACGGGCCGCGGCCACGAGGCGGCGGGTCTCCGGCACCACGTCCTCGGCGAACGTGCGGAGCACACCGTCCCCGCCCGCCTGCACCATCAGGACGAAGGTGCTCATCCCCTCCCCCAGCGCCAGGTCGGCCAGCTGCGCCGCCCACGTCCTCGGGTGCCCGGCGAGGGGCGCCTGGCCGGGGGCCACGTTGTACAGGCGGCGGATGTCGCCCGGGGAGCGGCCGGCGGCGGTGGCGGCGTCGTCGATGCGCCGGTTCGCCTCGGCCAGCTGCGGCGGCGGCACGTACGGGGCGCTCGGCAGCCACCCGTCGGCGAGCCGGCCGACGAGGCGCAGCATGCGTGGCTTGACACCGCCGATCCAGATGCCGATCGGGTGGGCGGCCGGCGGGCCGGGGTGGGCGCCGCGCAGGCGGTAGTGGGTGCCGTCGACGCGGGCGCTGCGCTCGGTGCTCCACAGCGCCCGGATGACATCGACGGCCTCCTCCAGGGCCTCGAGCGACGCGCCGGGGGTCAGCACCTCGCCGCCCATGCCGGCGATCGCGTCCCAGAACGCGCCGGCGCCGAGGCCGAGCTCGACCCGGCCGCCGGTGAGGACGTCGAGGCTGGCGGCGGCCCGGGCGAGGACGGCCGGCGGGCGCAGCGGCAGGTTGGCGACGTTGGGGAAGACGGTGAGCGTGCTGGTCTGCGCCGCGACGACGGACAGCAGCGTCCACGCGTCCAGGAACCGCGCCTGGTACGGATGGTCCTGCACACTGGTCAGGTCGAGGCCGAGCTCCTCCGTGAGCCGGGCGAGCCGGAGCGTCTCCGTGGCGGTCGCCGCCTCGGCCGGCAGGAACGTCCCGAAGCGCAGCTCGTGCCCGTAGTCGGTCATGCAGATATTCTGCCACACAGACGATTAGGCGTTCGCCTCGTGTGACCGGACGCACCCGGCCGGCGCCGCGAAGCGCGTCCCGCCCCCGGTCTCACCCTTTCACAGGCAGATGGCGGAGCGTCGGCGACCGACTCGGGCGACGCTCCCGGCCACCTCCGCGAGCGATCCCCCACCCGGCCCCGGCACCAGCGGCACGAACCGGGAACGGCGGTAGATCGCCGGCGCAAGGGAGTCATCGACAGGCGCGAGCCCCGTCACGGGACAGGGCCCGACCATCCGCATGGCCGGGCCCTGTCTCGACGTTGGACTTGAAACGCTGCCCGCTACGGGCAGGCGGCGTCGTTGCCGGCGACGTTGACCGCGGTCCAGGCGGCCTTGACCGCCTTGTACTCGGTGGAGCAGTTGCCGTACAGGTCGGCGGCGGCGCGCAGCGAGTAGGCGCGGGCCGTGTTGCCCGGGTTGGCGGTGTTGACGTAGGACGTGTTGGACGTGAAGTACAGGTTAACGGCGCGGAACCAGATCAGCTCGGCCTTCGACCGGCCGATGCCGGTGACGGCGGGGGCGGAGCCGCAGACCGGGGAGGTGCCGAAGGCGGTGCTGCCGGTGCCGTTGGCGAGGTTGAAGAAGAAGTGGTTCGCCGGGCCCGACGAGTAGTGCACGTCGACGTTCTTGGTGCTGGTGGACCAGCAGCTGTGCGACGAGCCGTCCAGCGACGGGTTGTACATGTACCGCAGCGGCGTCCCGTTGCCCCGGATGTTGATCTTCTCGCCGATCTGGTAGTCGCCCGGGTCGCTGGCGGTGTTGGCGTAGAACTCGACCATCGAGCCGAAGATGTCGCTGGTGGCCTCGTTGAGACCGCCGGACTCGCCGGAGTAGGTGAGGCCGCCGGAGACGATGTTGGCGGTGACGCCGTGGCTCATCTCGTGGCCGGCGACGTCGAGGGAGACCAGCGGCCGCGCGTTGCCGGAGCCGTCGCCGTAGGTCATCTGCGAGCCGTTCCAGAACGCGTTGACATACGCGTTGCCGTAGTGCACCCGCGACGGCACGCCGGCGCCGTTGCCGAAGATGCCGTTGCGGCCGTGCACGTTCTTGAAGTAGTCGAACGTCTTCGCGGCGCCGAAGTAGGCGTCCGCGCCGGCGGACTGCCGGTTGCTGTTGGCGTTGGTGCCCCACGTGTTGTCGGCGTCGGTGAAGACGGTGCACGTGCCGGAGGTGGTGTTGTTCATGTCGCAGGCGGTGTTGTTGCCGTGCGAGGGGTCGCTCATCCGATACGTGCTGCCGCTCAGCGTCGTGTCGATGCTGACGTTGCCGGAGTAGATGGTCTTGCCGGTGCCGGCCACGGTCTCGATCTCGTCCCACGTGCCGAGGACCTCGTTGCTGGTCGCGTCGGTGACGACGTGCAGCACGGACGGGGTCTGCCCGTCCGGCGCCCAGCCCTCCACGACGCTCTCCCACGCGAGCCGCCCCGTGCCGCTGGAGGCGTCGACCATGAGCTGCGGCGCGCGGGTGGCGGTCACGCTGCCGGCGAACGCGGCCTTGGCGGTGCGCTGCGCGGCGACCGCCGCGACGGACGGGGTGACGGAGATCCGCAGCGGCGCGTCGAGGCTGTTGGACGTGCCCGCGTAGGCGCCCTTGGCGTCGGTGTGCACGACGACGTCGCCGCCGTAGACGCGCAGCCCGTGATACGTGCGGGTGTAACGCACGTGGGCGGCGCCGCCGGCCTCCACCTCGGCGCGGTAGACCTTGAACGCGTCACCGGACGCGACCTTCGCGTCGGCACCGTGCAGCCGCAGCGCCCGGTCGACGGTGGCCGAGCCGGCCGAGCCGCCGGACACCTCGACGGCCGGTCCGCCGGAGCCGACGGGTCCCGCGAACGCGGCGGTGGCCGTCGCGGGCACGACAAGCACGGCGCCGATCAGCGCCGCGAAGCTTCTTCTCACTGGCCCTCCCTGAGTGGGTCCATCCGTGACGGGTGACGTCACGCATCGACGTATATCAGGGTATGAATGTCTCGTGAACCCCTTGCTACAAGGTCATGTGGAACGAACGACCCACGATCTCGCGTAAGACGGCGTCGTCGACGGCATCGACACGCTTGATGTAGAGGCAGCCCTTGCCGGTCGTGTGCGGCCCGAGCCGGCCCAGCAGGTCCTGATACGCGTCCACCCCGCCGGTCAGATACAGCACCGTCTGCGCCTTGCGCGGCGAGAAGCTCACCGCCGGAATGTCGCCCTCCCGGCCCGAGTCATAGCGGTAGTGCCGCGAGCCGAAGCCGACGATCGCCTTGCCCCACAGCACCGCCGGCTCGCCCGTCACCGCGCCCATCAGCGCGACGAGCTGCCGCGCCTCCCCGCGCCGCCGCTCGTCGGCCACCCCCTCGACGAACTCGCCGACATCACCGTCGCCCGCCACCGTCTGGTTCGTGTCTGCCATGCGCACACGCTACGACCCGGGTACGACATTTCCGCCGGCGTTGAGCCGCGCGGCACGCATCGTCAGGTACCGCCGCTCCGGGATGCTCGCCGTGGCCGACGCCGCCGCCCGGTAGTGCCCGGCCGCCGCCGCGGCGTCACCGGCCAGCTCGTGCAGGTGGCCGCGGACCGCGTCGAGCCGGTGGCTGCCCGGCAGGCGCCCGTCCAGGGCCGCCAGCAGCCGCAGCCCCTCCGCCGGGCCGTCCACCATCGCGGCCGCGACCGCCCGGTTCAGCGCGACGACCGGATTCGCGGTCATGCGCTCCAGCAGCCCGTACAGGGCGAGGATCTGCGGCCAGTCGGTGTCCTGCGTGCTCGCCGCCCGGTCGTGCAGGGCGGCGATCGCGGCCTGCAGCTGAAACGGCCCGACCGCGCCGGCGCGGAACGCCGCGTCGAGCACGGCGGTGCCCTCCACGATCAGCGGCCGCAGCCACCGCCGCCGGTCCTGCTCGGCGAGCGGCACCAGGTCACCGGCGGCGTCGACGCGGGCGGGCCGCCGGGCGTCGGTGAGCAGCATCAGCGCCAGCAACCCCGCGACCTCACCGTCGTCGGGCAGCAACGCGCGCAGCATCCGGGCGAGCCGGATCGCCTCGGCGGACAGGTCGACGCGGACGAGCTCGCCGCCACCGCCGGCGTACCCCTCGTTGAAAATCAGATAGAGCACGTGCAGCACCGACCGCAGCCTGGACGCCCACTCCGGCCGCTCCGGCATCCGGAACGGCGCGTCGAGGGAGCGGACCTTCTGCTTCGCGCGGCTGATCCGCTGACCCATCGTCGCCTCCGGCACCAGGAACGCCCGGGCGATCTCACCCGTGGTCAGCCCGCCGACGGCCCGCAGCGTCAGCGCGATCGCCGACGCCTCGGTGAGCGCCGGATGGCAGCACAGGAACAGCACGGTCAGGGTGTCGTCCCGCTCGTACACCACCGGCGGCGGCTCGACGGCGAGCACCTCGCGCCGCCGTCTGGCCTGGTCGGCCCGCAGCTGGTCGAGCAGCTTCCGCGAACCGGTCCGGATCAGCCAGCCCCGCGGGTTGTCGGGGATCTCGTCCCAGTGTGTGGCGGCGGCGAGCAGCGCCTCCTGCGTGGCGTCCTCCGCGGCGCAGAAGTCGCCGAACCGGCGGGCCAGCGCGCCGAGGACCTGCGGCGCCAGCTCGCGCAGCAGGTCCTCGACGGAGTCCTTCACCGGCTCAGACCTCGGACGTCAGCAGCTCGAAGTCGGCCGCGTCCATCACCCTGCGGACCGTGATCGGCTGCCGCTGCGGCACCCCACCCGGCCCCGGCACGCAGGAGATCTTCGCGGCGATCTCGATCGCCCGGGCCTCCGAGTCGACGTCGACCAGCTGATACCCGGCGAGCAGCTCCTTCGACTCGGCGAACGGCCCGTCGGTGACGACCGGCGCCGCGACGCCGTCGGACGTGACCACCTTCGCGTGCTCCGGCCCGGTCAGCGCCTGCTGGTCGACGAGCTCACCGCTGTCGAGCAGCTCCTGCCGCAGCGCCCCGTAGTAGTCCATGTGCGCCGCGATGTCCTGCGGCGTCCACTCGTCCATCGGCGTGTCCACGTCGCCGCCGTTGTAGTCCACGATCAGCAGGTACTTCGCCATCCCCGGCTCCTCACGTCGCGCCGCGCCGTCCGGCGGCGGTCACCATGGGAACGGAGCCACCCCGGCGGTTTCGACATGCGCGGCGCAACGATCTTCGCACTCGCACAGTGGATGACGACGTCATGATGTGACGATGGAGACCGAAGCCGGATTCGAACCGGCGTGCACCGCTTTGCAGGCGGCCCCCTGACCTGACTCGGGCATACGGTCGTGATACTGCGTGCCCTCGGCTGGACTCGAACCAGCGACCTTCAGGTTCGGAACCTGGCGCTCTGCTCCACTGAGCTACGAAGGCGCGTGTACTGCGTGCGGGTGGAGGGATTCGAACCCCCTGAGCCAAAGGCACCTGGGTTACAGCCAAGCCCGACTCTCCAACGTCGGCGCACCCGCATGATCTGGTGTTGCTCCGGCGCCCGGACCCGAACCGGGACCCAGGGGGTGCGTCGCGGTAGGTGCCGGGCTGCGGCGGGCCCAGACGCCGCCTGGAACCACGCCGGTCACACCCGGATACAACCCCGGTATCCGGGCGCGCCCAGCGCGGCCCCAGTCGACGCCTGGACCTCGCCTCGCACCGACCCCTACCACGACGCACCCCCTGCGGTTAACAGCCGTTTGCCCTGCCGATTGGGCGACGCCGGACCGGACTGACACCGAACTGACGTAGCGCGGACGGGCCTCGAACCCGCACAGTGTCCCGGGTGAAAGCCGGGCGACTCTCCCAATTCGTCCACCGCGCCATGCTTCATACACGGTCGTACACGTGAGATGCGGGGGTGGGATTCGAACCCACGATGCTCCGGCTTATGAGACCGGCGAGGACGACCGAACTCCTCCACCCCGCAGTGCGCCGCCAGGGACTCGAACCCCGAACTTGCTGGTTAAGAGCCAGCCGCTCTACCCATTGAGCTAGCGGCGCGCTGTACTGCGTGTCCTCGGCTGGATTCGAACCAGCGACCCCCAGGTCCGCAACCTGGCGCTCTACTCCCCTGAGCTACGAAGACGTGAACTGCGTGCCCTCGGCGCGATTCGAACGCGCACCTACGACGACCTCAACGCCGTGCCTCTACCTTTGGACCACGAGGGCCGGACTTTCTTGACGGCGCCCCGGACAGCCCCGGGGCGTGCGCTGCAGGCGGAGGATTCGAACCCCCAATGTCCGGTTCAGAGCCGGATGTGTTGCCGGGTTACACCAGCCTGCAAGGGGCCGGCGGGGTGATGGCCCGCCGGCCGGGGAACAACGGAGCGGCAACCGGGACTTGAACCCGGGACCTTCGCCATGGCAAGGCGACGCTCTGACCACTGAGCTACAACCGCACGTGCTGGTGCCCCGGGAGGCGAGCGTCCCCCTCGCGTTCCCTTCCCCGGGCACCCAGAACAGCTCACGGGCACCGACCCCGTTTCTCCGCTGTGGAAGAGCGGCGTGTCCGCCGAGTTCACCAGAGCTGCGTCGCCCGTCCGGGGGTTGAACCCGGTCTTCCGGATTGAGAGTCCAGTGGTCTACCTTCCTCAGCCTCACGGGCGCTATTTCGCACATTCATATAGACGTGTGTCATCCATTGTGGAGTTGTCAAAGAACGGCATTCATCGACCGGCGAGCGGGCAAAGAAAAACCGCCCGGTCCCGGGTGCGGGAAGGGCGGCGGGGTGCTGTGCCAGCGGGATGCTAGCCGCTCCACCTGCCCTGGTGCTGCTGAAGTCGCTCACAGAGATAACCGCGGAGATTGCCTCCGAACACGGCTTCCCCGCAACCGCGCGGCAGCTGCCGTCGCGTCGCGTCACTGGGGAGCCGCTTCATGGCCCTTCTCCTGTCTCTCGTGTTTCATCCGGTGTTGATGAATACGATAGGGCGCGCCGCCGACGGCGACAACCCTATTTATCGGCCGTCTTTCAAATGGTCGCGTTCCAGGTGCGGATCGACGGCAGGTCGTGCTCGTGGCCTAGGGTCGAAAGGGTCGCGGTGTCGAGGCTGAGGCGCGCGCCGAACGCGACGGACTCGCCGATCCACCGCGACGCCAGGGCGCGCGAGGCGTGGCCGTGGCCGACGACGGCGACGTCACCGACGACGAGCATCGGGCGGACCCGCGCCAGGAACCGGTCGAGCCGGATGGTGACCTGCTCCGGGGTCTCGCCGCCGGGACAGCCGTCGGTCCACAGGTCCCAGTCCGGCCGCTCGGCCCGGATCTCGGGGGTGGTCAGCCCCTCGTACGTGCCGTAGTCCCACTCGGCGACGTCGGCGTCGACCTCGGTGACCGTGAGGCCGGCGAGCTCCGCCGTGCGCAGCGCGCGGCGGCGGGGGCTGCTGACGACGGCGACGAAGCCCGCCGTCATGAACGCCCGGCTGAGTGCCCGGCCCTGCCGCTCACCCGCCGGGGTGAGGTCGAGATCGGTCCTCGAGGTGTGGCGCCCGGCGGCGCTCCACTCGGTCTGTCCGTGCCGCACCACGACGATGTCGCCCATCCGCCTCATTCTGCCTCGCTTCGCTACAGTGCGTCTCGTGGACGAGGTTCTGGTGCTCTGGGATGTTGACCATACACTCGTCGACGTCGATGGACTCGGTCGTGAGGCCTACGATCTGGCGTTTTTTCGCCGGTACGGGCGGCCGGTGACCAACCAGCCGCCGATGGCGGGCCGCACCGACCGGGCGATCGCGCACGACGTGCTGCGGCTCAACGGCGCGCCGACGTCCGCGGAGCATCTGGAAGGGCTGCGGGTCGCGGCGGAGACGGCGTTCGACGAGCTGGCGCATCTCCTGCCGGTGCGGGGCCGGGCGCTGCCGGGCGCCCTGGCCGCCGTCATGTCGGCGAACGGGGTGCAGTCGGTGCTGACGGGCAACCTGCGGCGGATCGCGGAGGTGAAGCTCGGCCCGTTCGGCCTGGTGGAGCACCTGGATCTGGACGCGGGCGCGTACGGCTGGAGCCACACCGTCAGGGCCAACCTCGTCGGCATCGCCAGGGCGGCGGCGCGGGACCGCTACGAGCGCTCCTTCGACGGCCTGCGGACGGTCCTCGTCGGCGACACACCCCTGGACGTCGAGGCGGCCCTCGCCACGGGCGCGGGCGTGGTGGCGGTGGCGACCGGCCGCTACACGGTCGAGGAGCTGACGGCGGCGGGCGCGCACGTGGTCCTGCCCGACCTGTCCGACACCGGCGGAGTCGGGGACGCGATCAGCCGGGCCCGCACCGGCCGCTAGATCTTCGGCGACCGGTTCTCGTACGGCGTGGACAGCACGACCGTCGTGCGGGTGATGACGTTGGCGGCGGTGCGGATCTCCTGCAGCAGGCGCTCCAGCGCGAGCGGGCTCTCGACCCGGACGAGCAGCATGTAGAAGTCCTCGCCGGCGACGGAGTAGCACGACTCGATCTCCGGCAGCTTCGCCAGCCGGTCGGGGGCGTCGTCGGGCTGCGACGGGTCGATGGGGCGGATCGCGACGAACGCCGTCAGCGGCAGTCCGATCGCGTCGTGGTCGAGCCGTGCCGTGTAGCCCTTGATGACGCCGCGCTGCTCCAGGCGGCGCACCCGCTGGTGCACCGCCGACACCGACAGCCCCACCTTCTCGGCGAGGTCGGTGTAGGACAGGCGGCCGTCGGCGGCCAGGGCCGCCACGATCGCGCGATCGGTCTCTTCCACGGCACGAACCCTAACTGGTGCCCGCCCCGGCGCGCAGGCACGATTCTCAGAGCGACCGGGCGATGACGAGGCGTTGGATCTGGTTGGTCCCCTCGAATATCTGCAGCACCTTGGCCTCCCGCATGTACCGCTCGACGGGGTGGTCCTGCACGTAGCCGGCCCCGCCGAGCACCTGGACGGCGTCGGTGGTGACGCGCATCGCAGTGTCCGTGCAGAACAGCTTCGCCATCGCGGCCTCCGCGCTGTGCGGGCGGCCGGCGTCGCGCAGTCTCGCCGCGGACAGGTACAGCGCCCGCGCCGCGGTGATCTGGGTGGCCATGTCGGCGAGCATGAACCCGACGCCCTGGAACTCCACGATCGGGCGGCCGAACTGCGCGCGGTCCTTGGCGTAGGCGACCGCGTAGTCGAGGGCGGCCTGGGCGACGCCGACGGCGCAGGCGGCGATGCCGAGCCGGCCGCCGTCCAGGGCGCTCAGCGCGATCTTGAAACCGCCTCCGGCCTCGCCGAGGAGCCGGTCGGCGGGCACGTGCGCGCCGTCGAGCACGATCTGCGCGACCGTGGAGGAGCGCAGGCCCATGGTCCGCTCGGGTGCCTGCGGCAGCAGCCCGGGGGTGCCGGCGTCGAGCAGCAGGCAGGAGATGCCTTCGGGGGTGCGGCAGAAGACGTCGTAGAAGTCGGCCTTGCCGCCGTGGGTGATCCAGGCCTTCGTGCCGTTGAGCGTGTACCCGTCGCCGTCGGGGTCGGCCCGGGTGGTGAGCGACGCCGCGTCGGATCCGCTCTGCGGCTCCGACAGGCAGTAGGCGCCGAGCAGCTCACCGCCGAGCATGTCGGGCAGGTGCCGCTTGCGCTGCGTCTCGGTGCCGTACGCGGCGGTCGGGTAGCAGGCGAGGCTGTGCACGGAGACGCCCTCGGCGACCGCCAGCCAGCGGGCCGCGATCTCCTCGAGGACCTGCAGGTACACCTCGTAGGGCTGGCCGCCGCCACCGTACTCGGCGTCGAACGGCAGCCCGAGCAGCCCGGCCCGGCCGAGCAGGCGGAACAGCTCGCGGGGGAACTGGCCGCGGGCCTCGAAGTCGTCGACGCGCGGCGCCAGCTCCCCGTCAGAGATCTCCCGCACGAGCCCGATGAGGTCCGCGGCCTCCTCGGTCGGCAGGATCCGCTCCACCTGACGCCGCTGGGCGCTCACAGGATCACCAGCTCGGTCGGGATCGTGTTGAGCCGGTCGACGCCGCTGCTCGTACACACGACGATGTCCTCGATGCGGGCACCGTGCCGGCCGGAGAGGTAGATCCCGGGCTCGATCGAGAACGCCATGCCCTCTTCGAGCGGGGTGTCGTTGCCGGCCACGATGTAGGGCTCCTCGTGCCCGTCCAGGCCGATGCCGTGGCCGGTGCGGTGCAGGAACGCCGGTCCGTAGCCGGCGGCCGCGATGAGGTCGCGGGCGACGGCGTCCACGGACTCGGCGGTGACCCCGGGCCGCACGGCGGCGACCGCGGCGCGCTGCGCCTCGAACAGCACCTGGTAGTACGCGGCGAACTCGGCGGGCGGCTCGCCGATGCAGTACGTGCGGGTCGAGTCGGAGCAGTAGCCGTCGGGCATGCGGCCGCCGATGTCGACGACGACGGGCTCACCCGCGGCGATCACCCGGTCGGAGGTGCCGTGGTGCGGGCTGGCGCCGTTGGGTCCGGCGGCGACGATCGTGAACTCGACGGTCGCGTGCCCGGCGGCGCGGATCGCGGCGGCGATGTCGGCGGCGACCTCGTTCTCGGTGCGACCGGCCCGCAGCCACTGCCCCATCTGGGTGTGGACGGCGTCGATCGCCTGCCCGGCCCGGCGCAGCGCCTCGACCTCGCCGGGCGACTTGCGCACCCGCAGGGCGGCCAGGACGGCGCCGGCGAGGCGCTGCTCGGCGGACGGCAGCGCGGCGCGCAGGGCGAGGACCTGCTCGGCCCACATCCGGTTGCCGAGCCCGACCGCGTCGGCCTTGCCGATGGCTGCGCTCACCAGTTCGTACGGGTCCGAACCGTCCACGTGGTCGACGATCCGTACACCGTGGGGATCGGCTGCCTCGGCGGCCGGGCGCTCCAGGCGGGGCACGATCAGGGTCGGCTCGCCGTCGGCGGGCAGCACGAGCAGGGTGAGCCGCTCCAGCGCGTGCGCGTCGTAACCCGTGAGATACTGCAGGTCAGCGCTTGGCGGGATGAGGAGCGCGTCGAGTCCGGCCGCGATGGCGGCGGACTGCGCGGCACGGAGTCGCTGTTCCTTCTGGGACACGTGTGCAAGCTTAACGTTCGTTTGGTTTCCGGGCGACCACCCGGAGTCGACACCAACGGATAGGTGTCGGTCGGGGACCTTTGGCGTAGTCTGCAGTCGGAGCTTGAGTAAGGGCAGAGATCGCACGGACCGAGCGGTTCCCCGATCGAGACGAGCAGCGCATCGCATGAGCGCACGCAACGCCGCCATCGCGGGCGACCGGCGCAACGAGCCGTTCGCCCATGATGCGTTGCTCTACCGCGACGCCGCCACGTTCCTCGACGGCACGATGCACTTCATCTACGAGGGCGTCTCCCTCGGCGAGCCGGTCGCCGTCGCCGCGCCGCCGGCCAACGTGCAGCTGATCCGCGAGCGCCTCGGCGCGTTCACCGACATGCGGGAGGCGGGCCGCAACCCGGGCCGGATCATCCCCTGGGTGCTGTCGAAGTTCATGGACGAGCACCCGGGCAAGCGGGTCCGCGTGATCGGCGAGCCGATCTGGTCCGGCCGCTCCGAGGACGAGTACCCGGCCTGCGTCCAGCACGAGGCGATGATCAACGTGGCGTTCCACGGCCGCGAGGCGTCGATCCTCTGCCCCTACGACACCAGCCGCCTCGACCCGCACATGGTCAAGGACGCCTACGCGACGCACCCGACGATGATCGAGGACGGCGCGCGGTCCGCCAGCGACGCGTACGATCCCTACAGCATCACCGAGGCCTACAACGTGCCGCTGTCGGAGCCCCCGTTCGGCGCCACGACGCTGCGCTTCGAGGTCGGCGGGCTGGTCAAGGTCCGCCGCGCCGTCGCCGAGATCGGCCTGGACGCGGACCTGCCGCCGGACCGCATCGGCGACCTGCAGAGCGCGGTCAACGAGCTCGCCACCAACAGCATCATGCACGCCGGCGGCTCCGGCACCCTGCGCACCTGGCGCGACGAGGAGCGGGTGGTCTGCGAGGTCCGCGACTTCGGCCACCTCACCGACGTGATGGCCGGCCGGCTGCGCCCCACCGGCGGCCGCGGCGGGCGCGGCCTCGTCATGGTCCACTACCTGGTCGACCTGGTCCAGCGACACACCAGCCAGACCGGCACCACCACCCGGGTGCACGTGCTTCGCTAGGCTGACTGGGTAGGCTGCTGCAGTGGCCCGACCTCTGCTGCTCGTCGACTCCGCCAGCCTCTACTTCCGCGCGTTCTTCGGCGTGCCCGAGAAGGCGGCCGTCGCCCCCGACGGCACCCCGGTCAACGCCGTCCGCGGTTTCCTGGACATGCTCTCGACCCTGGTCCGCGGCCGGCAGCCGGACCGGCTCGTCTGCGCCCTCGACGAGAGCTGGCGGCCGGCGTGGCGGGTGGCGCTGCTGCCGTCCTACAAGGCGCACCGGCTCACCCCCGCCGGCGGCGAGGAGGTCCCCGACGCCCTGTCGACGCAGGTGCCGATCATCCTGGAGTTCCTGGCGGCGCTCGGCATCACCGCCGTCGGCGCCCACGACTACGAGGCCGACGACGTCATCGGCACCCTCGCCACCCGCGAGCCCGGCCCGGTCGAGGTGGCCACCGGCGACCGCGACCTCTTCCAGCTCATCGACGACACCCGCGAGGTGACCGTCCTGTACTGCGGCCGCGGCGTCGCGAAGCTGGAGGTCCTCGACAACGCCGCCCTGCACGCCAAGTACGGGGTGCCCGCCGCCGGTTACGCCGACTTCGCCGCCCTTCGCGGCGACCCGTCCGACGGCCTGCCGGGCGTCGCGGGCGTCGGCGAGAAGACGGCCGCGCGCCTCGTCGACCGGTACGGTGACCTCGACGGCATCCTCGCCGCGCTCGACGACCCGGCGTCCGGCTTCGCCCCGGGACTGCGCACGAAGATCGCCGCCGGTCGCGAGTACCTCACCGCCGCCCGCGACGTGGTGGCGGTCGCCCGCACCATCCCGCTCGGCGACGTCGACACCAAGCTGCCATCCGCCCCCGCCGACCCCGACGCGCTGCTCGCCCTCGCCGAGCGCTGGGGCCTCGCCGGCGCCACCAAGCGCATCGTCGACGCCCTGGCGAGCTAGCTGCGGTCTAGGCCTCCCCGACGCGGACCGGGTCCACCTTCCAGATCTGCTCGCAGTACTCCCGGACGGTCCGGTCGGAGGAGAAGAAGCCGCACCGGGCCGTGTTGAGGATCGACATCCGCGTCCACCGGTCCGGATCCGTCCACGCCTCCGCGACCGTGTCCTGACAGTCCACATAGGACCGGTAGTCGGCGAGCGCCATGTACTCGTCGCGCCCCAGCATCGCGTCGACGACCGGGGCGAACACGTCGCGGTCGCCCTTCGCGAACGTGCCGGAGGCGATCGTGTCGACCGCGAGCCGCAGCTCGAAGTCCGCCTCGTAGAACGACCGCGGCGAGTACCCGGACCGGCGCAGCGCCGTCGCCGCCGGGGTGTCCATGCCGAACAGGAAGAAGTTGTCCGCGCCGACCCGGTCCCGGATCTCGATGTTCGCGCCGTCGAGGGTGCCGATGGTGAGCGCGCCGTTCAGGGCGAGCTTCATGTTGCCGGTGCCGGACGCCTCCTTGCCGGCCAGGGAGATCTGCTCGGACAGGTCGGCGGCCGGGATGATGAACTGCGCCTTCGTCACGTTGTAGTCCGCCGGGAACACCACCCGCAGATACCGGCTGACGACCGGGTCGGCGTTCACCACGCCGGCGACCGCGTTGACCAGCTCGATGAGCAGCTTCATCGCGTGGTAGCCCGGCGCCGCCTTCCCGCCGAAGAGCACCGTGCGCGGCACGTACGTCGCCTGCGGGTCGGCCCGGATCCGGTTCATCATCGTGATCACGTGCAGGAGCTTCAGCTGTTGCCGCTTGTACTCGTGGAACCGCTTGATCATCACGTCGCACAGCGCGTCGGGGTCGATGAGGACGCCCGTGGACCGCTCGACCGCGGCGGCGAGCCCGGCCTTGTTGTGCCGCTTCACGTCCCGCCACGCGGCGCGGAACGCGGGGTCGTCGGCGTGCGGACCGAGCCCGTGCAGCCGCTCCAGGTCCGTCAGCCACCCCTCGTCGCCGAGCATCTCGGTGATCAGCTCCGACAGCGCCGGGTTGGCCATGCGCAGGAACCGCCGCGGCGTGACCCCGTTCGTCACGTTGTGGAACCGCTCCGGCCACAGCTGCGCGAAGTCGTGCAGCGTCGTGCCGGCCAGCAGCTTCGTGTGCAGCTCGGCGACCCCGTTGACGGCGGTGCTGCCGACGACCGCGAGGTGCGCCATCCGCACCCGCCGCTCGTCGCCCTCCTGGATGATCGACATGCGGCGCACGACGTCCTCGTCGCCCGGGTACGCCTGCCGCACCTCCTCCAGGAAGAAGTGGTTGATCGCGTAGACGATCTCCATGTGCCGCGGCAGGAGCCGCTCCAGCAGCTGCACCGGCCACGTCTCGAGCGCTTCCGGCAGCAGCGTGTGGCACGTGTAGTTGAACGTCCGGCGGGTGATCCCCCACGCCTCGTCCCAGCCGAGCCCGTGCTCGTCGACCAGCAGCCGCATCAGCTCGGTCACCGCCATCACCGGATGCGTGTCGTTGAGCTGGATCACGACCTTGTCGGCGAACCCCTCCCATCCGCTGTTGCGCAGCCGGTACCGCCGGATGATGTCCCTCAGCGAGCACGCCACCAGGAAGTACTGCTGCTTGAGCCGCAGCTCCCGCCCGGGCTCCGTGCTGTCGTCGGGGTACAGCACCTTGCTGATGTTCTCGGCCCTCACGATGTCGTCGACGGCCTCGACGTACTGCCCGACCCCGAACCTCGCCAGGTCGAACGACTCGCGGCTCGCCCTGGCCTGCCACAGCCGGATGATGTTGACGGTCTGCGTCCCGTACCCCGGCACGAGCATGTGGCTCGGCTCGCCCCTGACCGTCTCCGCCGGCGTCCACTTCCGCCGCAGGTTCTCCGGGTCCTTCGGGTCGGCCACGGTCGTGCCGTAGAACCCGACCAGCTGCCGGTCGTCGGGCGCGGGGAACTCCCACGGGTTGCCGTAGAACGTCCAGTCGTCGGGCCGCTCGACCTGCTTGCCGTCGCGGAACGTCTGCTTGAAGATGCCGAACTCGTACCGGATCCCATACCCGACCGCCGGGATGTCCAGCGTCGCCATGGAGTCCATCAGGCACGCGGCCAGCCGCCCCAGCCCGCCGTTGCCGAGCCCCGGCTCGACGTCGTACACCTCGAGCGCCTCCGGCGACACCCCGAGGTCCTCGGCGATCGGCCTGACCCACCGCTCCGTGTCCGTGTACAGCAGGTTCTGCCTGAGCTGCCGCCCCAGCAGGTACTCCGCCGACAGGTAGTACACGAACCGCGGATTGGCCGCGTAATGCGCCGCCGCCGTCCTCGCATACCTGTCCACCAGCCTGTCCCGCACGGTCACGGCCAGCGTGTGGTACCCGTCAGGCCCACTCGCCGACTCGATCGTCGTCCCACGCTGGTAGTACAGGTTGGAGATCAGGTCCCGCTCGAACTCCTCGAGCGAGTCGCCAACAGTGCGCCTGGGTCGGGGCCGCGCCTCGGTCACCCGCCAAGTATCCGCCAGCCGCTCATCCCCGACCCACCGTCTCCCCAACTTTTCTCCCCGTCCCCTCCCACCCTCACCCGGCGCCCCGGAACCCCTCACGCCACCCCAGCCACACACGTCCATCCGGATCACGCACACAACCCTGGTACCACCCAGTCCACCGATCGACGTGCCCACATACCCCATGATCCGGAAAACTTCTGGTCGCCATAGCCACACAAACTCTTCCGGATCATGAGAATCACCCCCACCCCCACCCCCACCCGCCCGAGCCATCGATGGACTTCGCTCTACACCCATCGGTGACGTGGAACCACCCGAACGACACCCTCGACAGCGCCAGCCCACGCAAGCACGCCGGCCGAGAACCACCACCGCAACCACAGCACAGACGATGACTACGAGACCTGGCCACCACCATGATCGAAGGACAGCTCTGGTCGCCCGGACGACCGCCACGCGACTTCGATCACCAAGGGAGGTGACAGCGGCGGTCACGCCAGCTCGCGTACGGCCAGAAGGGCGAGCGCAGACCTGACCGGCCGCCAGCTGCGGAAGGGCGGAGGCCGACGTCCAGATCGGGTCGGTGGTCATGGCAACGGGGCGATCGGCGGGACGGGAACGACGCTGCCGCCCGGACGGGGCGAGAAACGACCCGTCGAGCGGCAGCGGAAGGAAGAAGCGGCGGAAGGGAGCGGAGCGGTCAGCGGCCGCGTTGGCGGCGGGCGTCGGCGATGCCGTTGGCGGCGCGGGCGGAGAAGGCCTGGCCGGCGCCGGGGGCCGTCGGGCCCGCGGCGGAGCCGCCGCCGAAGACGGGGCCGGCCGTGGCGGAGCGGAGGGCGTCGCCGGCGGCGATCTTGTCGCGGACGGCGGCGGCCTCGGCCTGCTCGCGCTCCGAGGGGACGGCCATGACGGCGCTGGCGAGGGCGATGACCACGACCAGGACGAAGAGGACGATCGGGGCGAGGAACCAGTTGACGTCGACGCCGGGGATCGTGGCCAGGTTGTCGGTGGTGAGGTTGACGTGCATGGCCGCCATGCCGGTGTAGTGCATGCCGCAGACGGCGACGCCCATGACGGCCGCCGCGGCGATCGTCGCGGGGATGCCGCGGACCACGATGGTGAACCAGAGGGCGACGGTGGCGGCGACGACCGCGATCGCGTAGGACGCCAGGTACAGGTTGCTCTTGTAGTCGAAGGAGCCGTTGATCCGCATCGCGGCCATGCCGGTGTAGTGCATGAAGGCGACGGACACGCCGGTGATCGGGCCGCCGACGAGCACCTTCCACATGGCGGGCTTGCCGAGGCCGACGATGAAGAGCCCGAGGCCGACGGTGATGACGGCGATGAAGAAGCTCGCGACGGTGATCGGGACGTCGTAGCGCAGCGGGGAGCCGCTGACGCTGAAGCCGATCATCGCCATGAAGTGCATGACCCAGATGCCGGTGCCGCCGATGGCCCAGGCCGCGAGCACCAGCAGCCACGCCCGGCGGCGGGTGTCGGTGGCCGCCCGGGCTCTGGCGGTGCTCACCAGGCCGAGGAGGGAACCAAGGAACGACATCGCGTACGCGAAGATCGGGGTGATCAGCCCGTACGTGAAATGATGCAGCTCTCCCACGATGCTTCCTTCCGCGCCGGGACTGGCCCCCCGGCGAAAAGCATCATTGCGGATCCGAACGATTTTTTCTAATCCGCTCCGATGAAAACTCGGTGGGTGACTACGCGATGACGCTGTACGCGAGAACTCCTCGCGTCATGGCGGCCATCGCCTGCCTGGCGGTGCGCCGCACGGCGTCCGAGGCGCCCGGCGCTTCGGCGAGCTGGCCGAGCAGGTCGAGCACCTGGCGGGACCAGCGCACGAAGTCGCCCGCCGGCATGTCGCCCTCCAGTCCGTGCACGCTGCCGAGCACCTTCGTGAGGCTCTCGCCGCGGGCCCACCGGTACACCGGCCAGACGAAGCCGAGATCCAGCTCCCGGGTGAGCTGAAGACCCCGCGAGTCCTCGTCCTCGCGCAGCTCCGACCACAGCTTCAAGGTGGCGTCGATGGCCTCGGAGACGTCGCCGCGCGGGATGGAGGCGCGGTCGTCGGACTCGCGGCGGGCCTCGTACACCAGGACGCTGGCGGCGGCGGCGAGGTCGGCGGCGCCGAGCCTGTCCCAGACGCCGGTGCGCAGGCACTCGGCGACGAGCAGGTCGGTCTCGGACCAGATCCTGGCGAGCATCCGGCCGGCGTCGGTGACGGTGCCGGCGGCGGAGAGGTATTCGCGGTCGGTGAGCAGGCCACAGACACGGTCGAACGTGCGGGCGAGGGAGCCGGTGCGGTTGGCGACCTTGCCGCGCAGCGCCTCGGTGTCGCGCTCCAGGCGCCAGCGCCGCTCGGCCCAGCGGGCGTGCTCCTCCCGCTCCGGGCACTGGTGGCACGGGTGCCGGCGCATCGAGGCGCGCAGCTGGTCGAGCTCGTGGTCGTCGACGGCGGACGGGTTGCGGGACCGCCGCCCGCGGGAAGCCGGCTCCAGCGAGAGGCGGCGCAGCTGTGCGGCGAGGTCCCGGCGGTCCTGGGCCGAGCGGTAGTTGAACTGCTTCGGGACCCTGACCCGGCCGAGGGACTCGACGGCCGAAGTGAAGTCGGCGCCGGAGATCCGGCCGGCCCAGCGGTCCTCGGTGAGCACGAGCGGCCGGGGCTCGCCGAAACCACGCCCGCCGACGCCCGGGTCGATGATGATCGCGAGGCCCGCGCGGCGGCCGGTGGGCACCCGGACGACGTCGCCGGGGCGCAGCCGCTCCAGGGACTCCAGGGCGGCGGCGCGGCGCTGCTGGGCGCCCTGGCGGGCGATCGCCCGCTCCCGGTCGGCGATCGCGACCCGGTAGCCGAAGTACTCGTCGAAGTCGCCGAGGTGGCAGGCGGTCTCGGCGCCGTACGTGGCGATCGAGTCGACGTTGCGCTGCACCTGCCGGGCCAGCCCGACCACCGAACGGTCCGCCTGGAACTGGGCGAACGAGCTCTCGAGCAGCTCGCGGGCGGCGGCGATGCCGACGCTGCCGACGAGGTTCACGGCCATGTTGTACGACGGCCGGAAGCTGGACTTCAGCGGATACGTCCGGGTGGACGCGAGCCCCGCCACGTGCCGCGGGTCGAGCTCCGGCGCCCACACGACGACGGCGTGGCCCTCCACGTCGATCCCGCGGCGCCCGGCGCGGCCGGTCAGCTGCGTGTACTCCCCCGGCGTCAGGTCGACGTGTGCCTCGCCGTTGTACTTGACCAGCCGCTCCAGGACCACGCACCGGGCGGGCATGTTGATGCCCAGCGCCAGGGTCTCCGTGGCGAAGACGGCCTTGACGAGGCCGCGGACGAACAGCTCCTCGACGACCTCCTTGAACGCGGGCAGCATCCCGGCGTGGTGCGCGGCGAGGCCCCGCTCGAGGCCGTCGAGCCACTCCCAGTACCCGAGGACCTGCAGGTCCTCGCTCGGGATGTGCTTGGTGCGCGACTCGACGATGGTCCGGATCTCGACCCGCTCGTCGGGCGCGGTGAGCCGCAGCCCGGCGGCGAGGCACTGCTGGACGGCGGCGTCGCAGCCGGCGCGGCTGAAGATGAACAGGATCGCCGGCAGCAGGCCCTCACGGTCCAGGCGCTCGACGATCTCGGGCCGGTAGGGGCCCTTGCGCCGCCCGCCCCGCGGGCCGGCCATCTCGACACGGCGGAGCATCTCCCGGTGGTGCCGCAGCAGCTCCGGATGCACGTCGTGCTTCTGCGCGGCCTCGGCGTCGTGGAAGAGGTCGAACATCCGCCGCTCGATGAGCATGTGCTGCCACAGCGGCACGGGCCGGTGCTCGCTCACCACGACCGTGGTCTCGCCCCGCACGGTGACGAGCCAGTCGGCGAACTCCTCCGCGTTGGACACGGTCGCCGACAGCGAGACGAGGGTCACCGAGTCGGGCAGGTGGATGATCACCTCTTCCCACACGGCGCCGCGGAACCGGTCGGCGAGGTAGTGCACCTCGTCCATGACGACGAAGGAGAGGCCTTCGAGGGTCGCCGAGCCCGCGTACAGCATGTTGCGCAGGACCTCGGTGGTCATCACGACGACCGGGGCGTCACCGTTGATCGCGTTGTCGCCGGTGAGCAGGCCGACGCGCTCGGCGCCGTACCGCTGCACGAGGTCGTTGTACTTCTGGTTCGACAGCGCCTTGATCGGCGTCGTGTAAAAGCACTTGCGCCCCTGCCGCAGCGCCAGGTGGACGGCGAACTCCCCGACGACGGTCTTGCCGGCACCGGTCGGCGCGCACACCAGCACGCCCGTGCCGCGCTCCAGCGCGTCACAGGCCTCGGCCTGGAAGTCGTCGAGGGTGAAGTCCAGCTCATCGACGAACTCGGTCAGGGCAGGACGCTGAGCCCGCCTTTGCGCCGCTTCGTACCGCTCGGCGGGGGTGTTCATGACCCCAAGGCTAGGCGAAAGATGCCCGGATCCGCTCATGGGTATCGTGCTGGCGTGCCGGAAAGCGCTGAACCACCAAGTACATGGCGGCCCGTCGAGGCCGTGCTCCTGGACTTCCACGGGACGATCGCGCAGGTGGAGGACCCCGTCAGGTGGGTGACGGCGGCGGCTTCGAGCCTCGGCACCACCCTGGACCGTGGGAAGGCCACGGTCCTCGCCGACCGGCTGATGACGGCCGGGCGGGCCGGCGGGCCGAAGCCGCACCGCGTGCCGGCGCACCTCGCCGAGGTGTGGGCCGACCGGGACCTGTCCGTCGCCGCGCACCGGGCCGCATACGAAGGGCTGGCCGCGACCGTCGACGCCGACCTCGCCCAGGCCCTCTACGACCGGCTGCTCATCGCCGACGGCTGGCAGCTGTACGCCGACACCGTCCCGACCCTCCAGGCGCTGCGGGCGCGTGGCGTGCCGGTCGCGGTCGTCTCCAACATCGGCTTCGACCTGCGCGACCTGGCCGGCCAGCTGGGCTTCGCCGACCTGGTCGACGAGTTCGTCCTCTCGTACGAGGTGGGCCGCTGCAAACCGGATCCCGCCATCTTCTGGAAGGCCTGCGCGGCGCTGCGCACCGACCCGGAGCGGACCCTGATGGTGGGCGACTCGCCCGCCGACGCCGGCGCCGCCGCGGCGGGCTGCAGCGTCCTCGTCATCCCGGAGAGTGACCCGGGCAAAGTTCACGGCCTGGGCGCGGTGCTGCGCCTGCTTTAAACCTTGCGGCCGTTGGGCACCATTGTCGCAAGACCGCCTGTGCGCTTGTCGGCTCCCGGCCAGGCGGCCACAGTGCAGGGGATACGTCGACTACCTTCCTTCCGGAGGATCATCATGCCGTTAGGCCGTTGGAACCCGTCAGAAGCTCTTGCCCGCATCGAGTCCGAGGTCGACCACGCCGCTTCGCGCGCCCATTCCGCCTCCGTCTCCACCACGACCGAGGGCGACGACCTCGTCATCACCGTCGACGGCGTCGACCCGAGCAACGTCGACGTCCAGGTCTCCGGCGGCCGCCTCACCATCAAGGGCGGCGGCGGCACGAGCACCTCGTCGCACCACGAGGAGGGCGGCGCGACGTTCTCGTCGAGCTCGTCCAGCTCCAGCTCGTTCAGCCGCAGCTTCTCGCTGCCCGACGGCGTGACCGAGTCGGACGTCTCCACCACCCCGTCCGCGAACGGCGTCACCGTCCGCATCCACAACGCCGCCTAGACGATCAGCCGCAGGGCACCGGGCACGCACTCGACCGTGACGGGGAGCGGGCAGATCCGCTCCCCGTCGGCGTACGCCGTGACCCCCTCCGCGGCCAGCTCGATCCTGCGCGCCCGGAACGTCCTGACCCGCGGGTCGTGCACGTGCGTCCCCTTGAACACCCTGGGCCGCAGCCGCATCAACGTGCGCCGGTTGAGCGGCTCGGCGACGACCACGTCCAGCAGCCCGTCGGTGGGGTCGGCTCCGGGCACGATCCGGAAGCCACCGCCGTAACTCTCGGTGTTGCCGATCGCGACCAGCACCGAGTCGAAGACGCTCTCCTCGTCGTCGATCCGCATGGTGTACGACCTGCTGCGCAACGCCAGCAACTCCTCGACGATCGCCAGGTTGTACCGCTGGGGACCACGCGGCCAGCGCATGCGGTTGGCCCGCTCGTTGACGAACGCGTCGAACCCGGCCGCCATGACCGCCCCGAACCACGCCGTGGTCCCGTCGGCCCCCTCGACCCGCGCGAGGTCCACGCTCCTCGTGGTCGTGCTTGCCGCGATCGCCTCGGCCGCCCGCAGCGTGTCCCCGGGCAGCCCGAGCCGGACCGCGAAGTCGTTGCCGGTCCCGGCGGGCACGATCCCGAACGGCGCCCCCGTCGCGGCCACCGCCTGCAGCCCGAGGTGCACCGTGCCGTCCCCGCCCATCGCGACCACGGCCCGGCCGCTCAGGACGGCCGCCTTGCCCTGCTCCACCATGCCGTCCCGGCTGGTCGCGGTGACCACGTCGACCGCGTGCCCACCGGCTTTGAGCCGCGCCACGACCTCAGGCAGCAGTCCGGCCCGCCGCCCTTTACCGGCGGTCGGATTGGCGAGCAACGCGATGTCCATCGCACGGATGCTAGGCGGTGACTCCCCCACCGCTGTCGCGGCGGGGCCCGGCGGGGATTCTCACCCGCACCCCAATGCGCCGCTCCGCGACGCACTGCCCGCGCTGAGGCGCGTGGCAGGGCAAGCGGCGCGTGCGCGCCGCATCCGGTGGTTGCTCACCGTCCGGGCCGGACGGTGAGCGCGGCGACTGGCCACTCGCGTCGTCTCCTCAGCAGGTTTCCAACTCGGCAGTGGACAGCCGGAAACGGCCGCGCCTGCACTCCAGGCACGCATGCCGCAAGTCGACCCCGGCGGCCTCAGGCAGCAGTCCGGCCCGCCGCCCTCGGATTGGCGAGCGGCCCGATGTCCACGCGAGGATGCCAGGGCCTTCCCCGCCCACCGGGAACCACACCGGGGCTGCGCCCGCGGCGTGCGCGCCGGGCCGAAGCCCACGGCCGGCCGAACCAGGCGCCGGCCGGCCGTGGGCACACCGGACCAGAGGCCGGCCGAAGCACACGCCGACCGGAGCTGGGGCCTGCGCTTCTCGTGATCCGGAAGACTTCGTGCACCGGGTCCCCGGCGCGGACAGCACGACGCCCGCCGGCTGATGCGCGGCGGGCGTCGGGACTGAGCGGGTGGGTCAGGTGATGTCGTCGTACCGGCTGTCGAGGGACCTCGGACGCTCGACCGGCGTCGGGCCGTCCACCGGGGTGGGTGCCTCGATCGGGTCGTAGCCGCCGACTGAGGTGGCCGCGGCGACCGGCTCCGGCGCGAGGTCGTCGATCGAGGAGATCTCGTCGTCGGCGACGTCGGCGTAGATCGACTGGTTGCGACCCTTGCGCCTGTCGTTGAGCAGGGCGACGCCGACCGCACCGAAGTACAGCAGCGACATGGCGACGGCCAGCCCCGACATGGTGAAGGGGTCCGGGGTCGGGGTGGCGACCGCGGCGAAGGCGAAGAAGATGAAGACGACGGCCCGCCACCAGCTGAGCAGCTTCCGCCCGCTGAGCACGCCGGCGAAGTTGAGCATCATCGCGATGAGCGGGAACTCGAACGCGACGCCAAAGACGACCATGCCCGTGGTGATGAAGTTGACGTAGCGCGTGATGTCCAGCGAGGTGTGGACGACGTTCTCATCCGGCAGCAGATACTGCAGGCCGTGGCCGAGAGCGAACCAGGCGAGGAACGCGCCGAGCGCGAACAGCGGCGCCGCGATCGAGATGAAGATGTAGGCGTACTTGCGCTCATGCTTGTGCAGGCCGGGAGCGATGAAGGCCCACAGCTGGTACATCCACCACGGCGCCGTGATGATCAGGCCGAGCCACAGGCCGACCTTCAGCTCAAGCAGGAAGAAGTCCGCCACGCCCAGCTGCACGAAGTCGCATGTGCGGCCGCGCGACTTCATCACGTCGCAGACGGGATCCTGGACCTTGATGATCGCAGGATCGGAGAGCCAGTAGCCGACGCCGAACCCGAGAACGAGGCCGAGACAGGCTTTGAACAGGCGGTTGCGCAGCTCCCGCAGGTGCTCCATGAGGGTCATGGAGCCGTCTGCGGCGCGTTCGAACTGCGACGGTGCCCGGTCCTGGCGCCGCCTGGCGAGGATGCTCACGACGCTCGAGTGCCTCAGCGCTCGGGGACGCGGTTGACGGGGTCGACGGTCGGCGCGGGCGACGGCCGGTTGTCGTCGATCGTGCCCTGCAGCGGCGCGCGACCCGACTGGGCCTCGGCCTTGGCGTCGACGTTGTCCTCGGCGAGACCCTTGGTCTCGGCCTTGATGATCCTCAGCGATCGACCCAGCGACCGCGCCGCGTCAGGCAGACGCTTGGCGCCGAACAGAAGGATCAGCACCACCACCAGCACGATGATGTGCCACGGCTTGAGTGCACCCATGTGAAGCCACCTCACTGTCTTTATGCTGCCCGACCCATCGTACTGGTCACTTCGGGTGACGGGCAGAGGCCGGGTTGCGGGAAGGGGTCCGGCCGCTGAAGTCCTGACGAGTGTTGACGCTGAACTGCCCGATCGTCAACCATCCGTCCGGACAAAGGTGCTATTTGCCCAGTTGATCCGCAAGGTTTCTTAACTGTTAGCGAGCGGCGGGGCGCTGGTCAGCGTCTTCGAGCTCGCCGCGGCGCGCCTGGATGACCAACGCCTGCTCCTGCATGGCGGCCAGGCGGGGCTGCATCGCCTCGGCGGTCTGCTGCAGGCGGGCCAGGTGGGGCTGGAGTCGCTTCTCGCCGTCGAGGAGCCTGCGCTGCAGGGACTGCGCGGTGTTACCGAACTGACGCAAGCGACCGGCCGTCGACATCACCACGGCGATGAGGACGATCAGCGCGACCAGGACGATGCCACCCGAGATCCACCAGAGCACCCACCGACCTTAAACCACCAGCTACGGCAGTGCCGGGATGGGCGCGTCGTAGGCGGCGAGCGCGGCGCGCGCCGTGGCGGCCACCGACGCGACCAGCTCCGGCGGCGACACGACCGACACCTCGGCGCCCAGCCCGAGCACCATCCGCCGGGCCCAGTCCAGGTCGGAGGCGCGCAGCGAGACCGTCCAGTGCTCGCCCGGACCCCGCACGACCTCCTCGCACGGGTACTGCTCGGTGATCCACCGCGCGCCGCGGCCCACCCGCAGCGTGATGAGCGGCAGGTCGGACGTGGGCCGGAAGAGGGTGCCGGCGCGCGTGTCGGTCGGCTGCGCCTGCACCGGCACGCGGGCGGGCTCGTCCAGCTCGGTGGAGGCGTCGATCCGGTCGACCCGGAAGAGCCGCACCGCCTGGGCGCGGCGGCACCACGCCTCCAGGTAGGCCCAGCGGCCGACGACGAGGACCCGCATCGGGTCGACGACGCGCTCGGTCGTCTCGTCGCGGGTCGCGGTGTAGTACGTGATCCGCAGCGCGTGCCGGCGGTCGACGGCGCCGCGCAGCTCCTCGAGGCGGTCGGCGTTGCCGGGGAGACGGACCGCCACGGCCGCGTCGGCGAGGTCGCCGGCCGCGTGCTCGATCTTCGCCAGGGCCCGGTGGACGCCGTCGCGCTCGCCGACGCCAGGGGTCTCGGCGAGCATGCGGAGCGCGACGATGAGCGCGAGGGCCTCGTCCGGCGTGAGGCGCAGCGGGCGGTCGATGCCGGCGTCGTACATGACGGTGACGCCGTCGCCGATGAACGCCATGTCGATCAGGTCACCGGGACCGTAGCCCGGCAGGCCGCACAGCCACAGCAGCTCGAGGTCCTCGCGCAGCTGGCGCTCGGTGATGTCGTGGTCGGCGGCCGCCTCGGCGAGGGTGATCCCCGGCCGGGCCTGCAGGTAGGGCACCAGGTTGAGCAACCGGCCGAGCCGGTCGACGGACGTGGTCATACCGCAACCTCCGCGCGGGCCTCGGAAGGTGCGCCAGCGACGATCTCCTTGAGGCGCTTGACGACCTCGTCGCGCAGCGGCGGCGGGTCGAGCACCACGACGTCGGCGCCATACCCGACCAGCCAGCCGGCGAAGAAGTCGATGTCGGCGTAGCGCAGCGTGAGCCGGTCGCCCTCCGGTGTGGCCACGCACGACTCCGCCCAGCGGCGCACGCCCGCCGCGCGGCCGGGCCGCACCAGGACGGTCGCCCGGATGGTGCGCTCGACCGGGCCGCTCGTCTTCGCGACGTAGGCGATCAGGTCGACCTTCGGCGGCTCGTACGCGCCGCGCCGGCCCACTCTCCGGACGCCGGAGACGATCCGGGACAGCCGGAAGCACCGCTCCGCCCCGCGCTCCAGGTCGTGGCCGACGACATACCACCGGCCGCGCCAGCAGACGACGCCCCACGGCTGCAGCTTGCGGGCGCGGGCCGTGTCGCGCTCGGGCACGTGGTAGTCGAACGTGACCGCCTGCCGGTCGCGGACGGCGGCGGTGAGCGGCTCGAAGGCCGGGTCGACGGTGACGACCGCCTCGACGCCGAGGGTGGCGTGCGGGTCGACGTCGATGCCGCCGGCGCGCAGCTTCGCCAGGCCGGACGACGCGGCGGCGGCGAGGCCGGTCTGCTGCCACAGCCGCGCGGCGATGCCGACGGCCGCCGCCTCGTCGGGCTCCAGGGGGATGTCGGGCAGCGCATACTCGCGACGGGCGATGCGGTAGCCGGGCTCGTTGTCCCACACGGAGGGCGTGCCGATCTCCAGGGGCACGCCGAGCTCGCGCAGCTCGGCCTTGTCCCGCTCGAACTTGCGCTGGAACGCCTCGTGGTCGCGCTCGTCCTCCGGGTCGTGCTCGTAACCGGGCACGATGGAGGCGATCTGACCGGCGGTCAGGAAGCGGCGTGTCGAGAGCAGGCAGATCACCAGATTGACCAGGCGCTCGGTTCGGGTCCGCGACACGCCAGCGAACCTACCAGCCCGAACGCCCGTGCGGCGTCGCCCACGCGGTGACGGTTCGTTACGTCACGACGCGGTCACGGCGCGCAGACACGGTAGGTTGTCCCGATGATCCGCTGGCGCTGGGGGACGGTCGTCGCGCCCCGTACATCGTGGCACGGCAGCGTCGAGGTGGAGGTGGCCCTCGAGGCGCGCCGGCCGGACGACCCGGAGCGGGTCCGGGCCCTCGCCTACCCGGCCCTGGTGGGCACGCCGCAGGTCGGTGACCGGGTGCTGCTGAACGTCAACGCGCTCGCCCTGGGTCTCGGCACCGGCGGGTACGCCCTGGTCGTCGCGATCCCGGACCGGCTGCCGGACGACGTGGACGCCCCCGGCCACGTGGTCAAGGCGCGCTACACGCCGCTGCAGGCGGTCGTCCTGGCCGCCGACGAGGAGGCCTCGCCGCTTCGCGACGCACTGGTCAACAGTTCCGACATCTCCGGAATGCCGGTGGTGATCGCAGACCTGCACTCCGCGCTCCCCGCCATCCTCGCCGGCGTCCACGCCGACCGGCCTTCGGCGAAGGTCGCGTACGTGATGACCGACGGCGGCGCGCTGCCCGCCTGGTTCTCCCGCACCGTCGACGCCCTGCGCCCGCTGCTCGCCGGCACGGTCACCACCGGCCAGGCGTTCGGCGGCGACCTGGAGTCGACCAACGTGCACAGCGGCCTGCTCGCCGCCCGCCACGGGCTCGGCGCCGACCTGGCCATCGTCACGCAGGGCCCCGGCAACCTGGGCACCGGCACGTCGTGGGGCTTCTCCGGGGTCGCCGCGGGCGAGGCCGTCAACGCGGTCGCGGCGCTGGGCGGCCGGCCGGTCGCCGCGCCCCGCATCTCCGGCGCGGACCCCCGGCCCCGGCACCGCGGGGTGTCGCACCACAGCCTGACCGCATTCGGGCGGGTCGCGCTCGCGCCGGCCGACCTCGTCGTGCCGTCGGACCTGGAGGCCGACCTCGCGCTGGTCGTACACGAGCAGCTGCGGCCGCTGTGTCCACCGCACCGCATCGTCACGCCCGTGGCCGAGGACCTGGAGCCCGCCCTGCTGGCGCTGCCGGTGCGGCTGTCGACGATGGGTCGCCGGTACGAGGAGGACCGCGCCTACTTCCTCGCCGCGGCGGCGGCCGGACGGGCGGCGGCCCAGAGCCTGCCGTCAGGCCTTGGCGAGGGCGGCGTTGGCGACTGACTGCAGCTGGCTCAGGTGGTTGGCCTCCGGGGCCGCGGCGACCACCAGGTAGACCGCGACGATCGCCTTGCCGCGGCGGGCGAGCAGCGTCTTGGACTTGTCGCTGAGTGCGGCCTCGCCGACGCCGCCGACGGCCTCGAGGGACTTGATCGTCGTCCAGAGCTTCTGCGACTGGGCCGCGTCGGGGAACGTGAGCGCGACGATCGTGACCTGGTCGCCGCCACCGTTGCCGAAGGGGCACATCCGGGCCTGGGCGTTGAGGCCGAGGCTCTGCACGGCCTGGCCGTACTGCGCGACGGCGGCCGCGCCGTCACCGGCGCTCGCCTGCACGGACAGCCCGGTCGACTTCTGCACCTGGGCGGGGGTGATCAGGCCCTGGCAGCCGTCGGAGACGACCACCGGGGGCAGCGACGGGGACGGCAGGGGCAGCGCGGACGCCTCGCCGCCGGACGTCGGGACGGCGGGCAGCGGAGTGCGGCGCTCGCCGTCGTCCGTGCAGCCGGCCAGCAGAATGCAGATCGCCCCGGCCGTGAGCAGCCGCTTCACGGCGCCGCCTCCGCTGCGCTCCGGCGCCACCGCGACCGAACCCTGCAACCCCGGCTCGCGGCCCGAGACGCTCCGCTGGCCGCTCACGAGTACACCACCAGGGCGGTCATGACGGCGATGATGAGCACCAGGGTGAGCGCCAGGACCCAGGTCGGGATGGCCGGGCCGTCGGTCCGGTTGCGCTCGATCTCCTCGCGGATGCGCTGCAGCCGGCGACCGTGACGGTTGGACCGCGGCTTGTCCGGGTTTTCGCTCGCCTTCGGCTTCGGGTCCTCCGAAGGGGCGGGCTGACCGGCGGGGTTGTCATCCATAGCGCCGGCCAGCCTAACCCAACGTTCACATACTGGCGATCAGTCGGTCGACGCGCTCGTCGTAGGCCCGGAACGGGTCCTTGCACAGCACGGTGCGCTGCGCCTGGTCGTTGAGCTTCAGGTGGACCCAGTCGACGGTGAAGTCGCGGCGGCGCTCCTGCGCGTGCCGGATGAACTCACCCCGCAGGCGGGCCCGCGTGGTCTGCGGCGGGGTCTCCTTCGCCTCGAAGATGTCCAGGTCGCTGGAGACGCGGTCGACCTTCCCGCGGCGCTCGAGCAGGCCGTAGAGGCCCCGTCCGCGGCGCAGGTCGTGATACGCCAGATCCATCTGCGCGACCCGCGGGTGCGACAGCGGCAGGTCGTGCTTGGTCTGGTAGCGCTCGATCAGGCCGAGCTTGGTCACCCAGTCGATCTCGCGCTCGACACCCTTGAGGTTGCCGGTCTCGACCGCGTTGAGCACCCGCCCCCACAGCTCCATGACCCGCTTGGTCGGCGCGTCGGCGCCGCGCCGGTCGAGGAACTCGGTGGCCTTGTCGAAGTACTCCTGCTGGATCTCCAGCGCGCTGACCTCCTTGCCGCTGGCGAGGCGGACCCGGCGGCGGCCGGTGATGTCGTGGGACACCTCCCGGATGGCGCGGATCGGGTTCTCCAGCGAGAGGTCGCGCATGGCGACGCCGGCCTCGATCATCCGCAGCACGATGTCGGCGGTGCCGACCTTGAGCAGCGTGGTGACCTCGTTCATGTTCGAGTCGCCGACGATGACGTGCAGCCGCCGGTAGCGCTCGGCGTCGGCGTGCGGCTCGTCGCGGGTGTTGATGATCGGGCGGGACCGGGTGGTCGCCGAGGAGACGCCCTCCCAGATGTGCTCGGCGCGCTGCGACAGGCAGTACACGGCGCCGCGCGGGGTCTGCAGCACCTTGCCGGCGCCGCAGATGAGCTGGCGGGTGACCAGGAACGGGATCAGGATGTCGGCGAGACGTCCGAACTCGCCGTGCCGGCTGACCAGGTAGTTCTCGTGGCAGCCATACGAGTTGCCGGCGGAGTCGGTGTTGTTCTTGAACAGGTAGATCTCGCCCGCGATCCCCTCGTCGTGCAGCCGGCGCTCGGCGTCGACCAGCAGGCCTTCGAGGATCCGCTCGCCGGCCCGGTCGTGGGTGACCAGGTCGGGCACCGAGTCGCACTCGGGCGTCGCGTATTCCGGGTGGGAGCCGACATCCAGGTAGAGGCGCGCGCCGTTGCGCAGGAACACGTTGCTGGAACGGCCCCACGACACGACGCGCCGGAACAGATAGCGGGCGACCTCGTCAGGCGACAGGCGGCGCTGTCCCCGATAGGTGCACGTGACCCCGTATTCGGTCTCAAGGCCGAAAATTCGCCGGTCCATGTAGGAACATTAGCCGCCTGAGCGCCGTTGTGACCCTATTGCGCCCGCAGACTTTGTGTATACGCCTCGCAGGTGACGAAGTCCGGCAGCCGTCCCTCGGCCCGCATCTGCGCGAACGACGGCGCCACGGCGTCCCTGGCGGACAGCTGCGGCTCGTCGACGGGCCAGACGATGCCGAGATCCGGGTCGAGCGGGTGGATGCCGTGCTCCCCCGTCGGGTTGTAGGTCTCCGAGCACAGGTAGGTGATCGTCGCGTCGTCGGTGAGCGCGCAGAACCCGTGCCCCAGACCCTCGCTCAGGTAGAGGGCGCGGCGGTCGACGTCGTCGAGCTGCACGCCCTCCCACCGGCCGAATGTCGGGGATCCGACCCGGATGTCGACGACGACGTCCAGCACGGCGCCCCTGGTGCAGGTGACGTACTTGGCCTGTCCGGGCGGCACGTCGGCGAAGTGGATACCGCGCACGACCCCCCGCCCGGAGACCGACACGTTGCCCTGCGCCAGCCGCAACGGGTGGCCGACCTCGGCACTGAGCTGCTCGAACCGGTAGAACTCCAGGAACAACCCACGGGGATCGCCGTGCAGCACCGGGGTGATCTCCCAGGCACCGGCGATCGAAAGCTGACGGAACTTCACGTGTGCGGCCCCACCCGTCGCAGTGTCGTTGGCTGGCTCGGTCGGCTCATTGTGCGGGCGGCGGTCAGGCTTCCCAATCGAGCAAATGGATCAGGTAATCGCCGTAGCCACTCTTGCGCAACGGCTCCGCCAATGCCCGCAGCTGTGCGTCATCGATGAAGCCCGCTCGCCAGACGACCTCTTCGACGCAGCCGATTTTCAGGCCCTGCCGCTCCTCGATCACCCGGACGAACTCGGCGGCCTGGACCATCGTGTTGAACGTACCCGTATCCAGCCACGCCGTGCCGCGATCCAGGATTGCCACGTGCAATTCGTCGCGTTCGAGGTACGCGGCGTTGACCGCGGTGATCTCCAGCTCGCCGCGGTCGCTGGGCTTGAGCTCCCGGGCGATCTGCACCACCCGGTTGTCGTAAAAGTACAGACCAGGCACCGCGTACCGCGACTTCGGGCGTGCTGGCTTCTCCTCGATCGACAGCACCTTGCCGTCGGCGTCGAACTCCACGACGCCGTAGTCCTGCGGGTTGGCCACCGGGTAGGCGAACACCCGCCCGCCCTTGAGCTCGGCGTTGTCGGCGAGGCGCTGGCCCAGCAGCGCGCCGTGGAAGATGTTGTCGCCGAGCACCAGCGCGACGGTGTCGTCGCCGATGAAGTCGGCGCCGATGATGAACGCCTGGGCGAGCCCCTCGGGGCGCGGTTGCGCCGCGTAACTGATCTCGAGGCCCCACTGGGTGCCGTCGCCGAGCAGTCGCTGGAACTGATCCTGGTCTTCGGGGGTGGTGATGACGAGGATCTCGCGGACCCCGGCCATCACCAACGTGGTCAGCGGGTAGTAGATCATCGGTTTGTCGAAGACGGGCATGAGCTGCTTCGACACCGCTTTTGTCAGCGGCCAGAGGCGGGAGCCGGTGCCACCGGCGAGGATAATGCCACGCACCCGGCCACCTTACGGGTAGTCGACACCCTCGGTCGACTCAGCGTCCAGGTGGGTGCACTAGACTCCCGATCCCGTGAGAATCCTCGTCACCGGCGGTGCCGGGTTCATCGGCTCCCACTACGTCCGCACCCTCCTCGGAGGCGGTTACCCGGCCTATGCCGGCGCGGCCGTGACCGTGCTCGACAAGCTCACCTATTCCGGCAATCGGGACAATCTGGCATCCGTGGCCGGTTCGTTCGACTTTGTCGAGGGTGACATCTGCGACGCCGACCTGGTGGAGCAGCTCATGCCCGGCCACGACGCCGTCGTGCACTTCGCCGCGGAGTCGCACGTCGACCGGTCGATCCTCGGCGCCGGGCCGTTCGTGACCACCAACGTCATCGGCACCCAGGTCCTGCTCGACGCGGCGCGCCGCGCGGGTGTCGGCCGCTTCCTGCACGTCTCGACCGACGAGGTGTACGGGTCGATCGACGAGGGCTCGTGGACGGAGGAGTGGCCGCTGCAGCCGAACTCGCCGTACTCGGCCTCGAAGGCGGGCTCGGACCTGCTGGTGCTCGCCTACCACCGCACCCACGGGATGGAGGTCGTGGTCACCCGCTGCTCCAACAACTACGGCCATTACCAGTTCCCCGAAAAGGTCATCCCTCTTTTCGTCACCAACCTCATCGACGGCCAGCAGGTCCCGCTGTACGGTGACGGCGGCAACATCCGCGACTGGCTGCACGTCTCCGACCACTGCGCCGGCATCCAGCTCGCGCTGGAGAAGGGCCGCGCCGGCGAGGTGTACAACATCGGCGGCGGGCGCGAACTGACCAACAAGGAGCTGACCGAGGTGCTCCTCGAGGCGACCGGCCGCGACTGGTCCGCGGTGCGTCCCGTCGAGGACCGCAAGGGCCACGACCGGCGCTACTCGCTGAGCCACGAGAAGATCAGCAACGAGCTGGGCTACGAGCCGGCCGTCACGTTCGAGGACGGCATCACGGCGACGGTGGCCTGGTACAAGGAGAACCGCTCCTGGTGGGAGCCCCTGAAGACGCGCGCGGCGCTGTGACCCGTTACCTGGTCACCGGCGCCGGCGGGATGCTCGGCCAGGACCTCCTGGCGGCGCTGGACGGCCGGGCGGTGACCGCGTTGAAGCGCGCCGACCTGGACATCACCGACCCGCACGCGGTCCACGCCCTGGTCGACGGCCACGACGTGGTGTTCAACGCGGCGGCGTGGACCGACGTGGACGGCGCGGAGAGCGCCTACGAGTCCGCGCTCGCCGTCAACGGCACGGGCGTGACGGTGCTCGCCCAGGCGTGCCGCGCCTACGGTGCGCGGCTCGTGCACGTCTCGACCGACTACGTGTTCAACGGTGCCGGGACGTCGCCGTACGCCGAGGACGCGCCGACCGAGCCGCTGAACGCCTACGGGCACAGCAAGCTCTTCGGCGAGACCAGCGTGCTGACCACGCTGCCCGACTCCGGGTACGTGGTGCGCACCGCCTGGCTCTACGGCGCGCAGGGCCGCAACTTCGTCAAGACGATGCTGCGCCTCGCCGCCACCCGCGACTTCCTGGACGTGGTCGACGACCAGGTCGGCCAGCCGACCTGGTCGCGGGACCTGGCGGTCCGGCTCGTCGAGCTCGCCGACTCCGCCGCCCCCGCCGGGATCTACCACGGCACGGCGTCGGGGCAGACCACGTGGCACGGGCTGGCGCAGGCGGTGTTCGAGCTGTGCGGGCTCGACCCCGCGCGGGTCCGGCGGACGACCAGCGCGGCCTACGTGACGCCGGCCGCGCGGCCCTCGTACAGCGTCCTCGGCCACGACCGGTGGGCCGTCGCGGGGATGGCGCCGATGCGGGACTGGCATAGCATGCTGGCCGAGGCGCTGCGCGAGCCCGCGTTCGCGGCGGGCGTGGGCGCCGTCGGCAGTGGGGGTGCGGCGTGAAGCTCATCATCGTCACGGGCGTGACCGCCCTGGCGGTCCTCGCCTTCATGGTCGAGCTGCTGCGGCGGCGCCAGCTGCAGGAGAAGTACGCGATCCTCTGGCTGGCCGTCAGCATCGTGATCCTGCCGATGGCGTTCTTCCCGCCCATCATCAACAACGTGGCCGAGGCGCTCGGCATCAAGTCCGGGGTGAGCCTCGTGCTCTTCCTCGGCATCGTGTTCCTGCTCATGGTCACGGTGCACCTCAGCTGGGAGGTGAGCCGCCTGGAGGAGGAGACCCGGACCCTGGCCGAGGACCTGGCCCTGCTGCGCAGCGAGCTCGGCCGCCCCCGCGAATCGTCCGCCGTGCCGGCCCCCCTGTCCCCGTCCTCGGACCTTCCCGCTGGGGCCTCTGATGATCAACGGTAAGAAGGTCCTGATCATCGTCCCGGCCTGGAACGAGGCCGGCTCCATCGCCGACGTCGTCGCCGAGGTCCGCGGCGAGCTGCCCGGCGTCGACATCATCGTGGTCGACGACGGCTCCTCCGACGACACCGCCGTGCGGGCCGCCTCGGCCGGCGCGATCGTGGCCCGGCTGCCGTTCAACCTGGGCGTCGGCGGGGCGATGCGCACCGGCTACCGGTATGCCCGCGACCACGGCTACGACGTCGCCATCCAGGTCGACGCCGACGGGCAGCACGACCCGCGGTACATCCCGAAGCTCGTCGACGCGCTCGACGAGCACGATCTGGTCATCGGCGCCCGGTTCGCGGGCGAGGGCGGCTACAGCGTCACCGGCCCGCGCAAGTGGGCGATGCGGATGCTCTCGGCGGTGCTGTCCCGGCTGGCCCGCACGAAGCTCAGCGACACCACGTCCGGCCACCGGGCCTGCAACCGCAAGCTGATCGAGTTCTTCGCCCACTGGTACCCGGCGGAGTACCTGGGCGACACGATCGAGGTCCTCGTCCGGGTCGCCCGCTCCGGCTACCGGATCACCCAGATCCCGGTGGCGATGCGCCCCCGGATGGCGGGCACCCCGAGCGCCTCGCCGATGAAGTCCACGATCTACCTGGGCCGCGCGGGCATCGTGCTGCTCCTGGCCCTGATCCGCACCTGACGTCGCCGCGTCCCGGCCGCCTGGCTCTGCAGTCTCTTCAGGCGGCCGGCTCGCCCGCTGCCGGGTCTCCCCGCCGCGGGCCTGGTGCCGTTCCTGCCGCAGGGTGCATTGCCGCCTGGTGTACCGCGGCCGGCTCCATCACTGTCGGCCGTGCTGCCGGCGGGTGTACCGCCACCGGGTTCTCCGCGGCTGCCGAGGTTCCGCGGCCGGCCGGTTTCCGCCGCGGGGCTTTACGCGGCCGGGCGCAGCTGGGTCAGGGCGCGCAGTGCGTCGGTGAGCGAGATCGGCCGGTCGTTGACCTCGGTGGCCAGGCACCATTCGACGTACTGCCGCATCAACGTCGACGGCTTCACGCCCTTGCTCTTCGCCACCGCGGCCAGGCGCTGCGCCACGTCCGACGGCAGGCGCATCGAGTAGACGGCCATGACCTCCGCGTCCGGCTTCGGTGGCAGCGCCGGCGTCGGCGCCCCCCGGTCGAACGTGAACTCCCCTGCCGCGACCGCCGCCACCATGGCGTCCATCTGCTGCTCGCTGAGCGGATCGGTGCTCATGCTGCGCTCGCCTCCCATTTCTCGAACTCGGCGAGCTCGTCAGGGGTCATGTCCCGCGCTCCGAGAATCCCCCAGCTGAACTGGCCTTCCTGCTTCACCACGACGATCAGCGCCCGGCCCGCCTCGGTCCGCGCCCAGATGCTGAGCGCCGGAATCCCCAACGCGAAGCCCGGCAGCGGCCGCCGCCGGTCGGCGTTCAGCGCCTGCAGCACCTCGACGTCGGTGATCCCGACCAGCGCCGCCAGCGTCGCCGGCCACCAGCGGTACGGCATGCCTCCAATGTACGACGCCCGTCAGACTTCCGTCCACGCCCCCACCCGTGGCGTCTCCGGCCGCCAGTTGATCGAATCGCGGATCCGGTCGTCCACGTAGCCGGATCCGCTACTCGATCAAGAACGCCGGTGCGGCATGTGCCCGGAACGACAACGCGCGAGCCTCCCGGAGGAGGCTCGCGCGGTGGTACGGCTGGACGTCGGCCGGTCAGGAGGTGGGCTTGTCCGTCTCCGTCTCCGTCTCCGTCTCCGTCTCCGTCTCCGGGGCGGGGCCGCTGGCGTTGTCGGCGGGGGTGCTCGGGGAGGCCGGCGGCTGGGGCTTGTCCTCCAGGCCCTCCTCGACCGACTCGGCCTTCGCCGGGTCGTCCAGGATGGCGGTGAGGGCGAGGCCCGTCAGCCGGCGGAACGTGCGGCCCGGGCGGTGCCGGTCCAGGACGGCGACCTCGAGCTGGTTGGCCGCCAGCTTCCTCGGCTGGCCGCCCTCGCCGCCGACGCTGCCGAGACCCTCGACCGCGAGCTTCAGGGCTTCAGCGAGCGTCTGGTCGGGCCGCAGGCGGGTTTTCACGGCGCCGGAGATGGTGTCGGACTGGCCGCCCATGGTGACGAGGCCGGGCTCGTCCTGGACGGAGCCGTCGTACGTGATGCGGTAGAGCTCGTCGTCGTCGGCGGTGGCGCCCACCTCGGCGACGCAGATCTCGACCTCGTACGGCTTCTGCTCCTGGGTGAAGATGGCGCCGAGGGTGCGGGCGTAGGCGTTGGCGACCTGGCGCCCGGTGACGTCGCGGCGGCCGTAGGAGTAGCCGTGCAGGTCGGCGAGCCGGACGCCGGCCGAGCGCAGGTTCTCGAACTCGGGGTAGCGGCCGACGGCGGCGAAGCCGATCCTGTCGTAGATCTCGCTGACCTTGTGCAGGGCGGTCGACAGGTTCTCCGCGACGAAGAGGACGCCGCCCTCGTAGCTGAGCACCACGACGCTGCGACCGCGCGCGATGCCTTTGCGCGCGTATTCCGAGCGATCCCGCATGATCTGCTCGGGCGAGGCGTAGAACTGCATGGCCACGGGGCGGGTTCTCCTTCTGACGTGGGAGCTTGCTGACGTGGGGGCGGGGGGACGGAGGGCTCAGACGCCCGGGTTGTCGGCGCGCTCGGCGATGACGGCCTCGGCGACCGCGCGGGTCTCCTCGTCGGTGAGCCGGTGGGTGCCCTCGACGGTGGCCGTCATGATGACCGGGAAGATGCCGCGCAGCAGGTCGGGGCCGCCGGTCGCGGTGTCGTCGTCGGCGGCGTCGTAGAGCGCCTCGACGGCGATCTTCACGGCCTCGGCGGTGGTGATGCCGGGCTTGTACCGCTTCTTCATCGACGACTTCGCGAACAGCGAACCCGAGCCGATCGAGTCGTAGCCGCGCTCCTCGTAGACGCCGCCGGCGACGTCGAAGCTGAAGATGCGCCCGGCCTTGTCGACGGACTTGGCGTCGACGTCGAACCCGGCGAACAGCGGCACCACGGCCAGGCCCTGCATCGCGGCGCCCAGGTTGTTGCGGACCATGGTGGCGAGGCGGTTGGCCTTGCCCTCCAGCGAGAGCATCGAGCTCTCGATCTTCTCGTAGTGCTCCAGCTCGACCTGGAACAGGCGCATCATCTCCAGGCCGAACCCGGCGGTGCCGGCCATGCCGACCAGCGAGTAGGCGTCGGCGGCGAAGACCTTCTCGATGTCGCGCTGGGCGATGAGGTTGCCCATCGTCGCGCGCCGGTCGCCGCCCATGAGCACACCGTCGGCACAGGTGATGGCGACGATCGTGGTCGCGTGCGCGCTCACGTCGGCGGCCATGCCGGGCGGCAGCGGCCGGCGACCCGGGAGCATCTCGGGCGCGACGGCCGACAGGAACTCGCTGAACGACGAGGTCCCCG
The DNA here is from genome assembly GCF_050936335.1 of Dactylosporangium sp. CA-152071. Classification (NCBI taxonomy): domain Bacteria; kingdom Bacillati; phylum Actinomycetota; class Actinomycetes; order Micromonosporales; family Micromonosporaceae; genus Dactylosporangium; species Dactylosporangium sp. CA-152071. The sequence goes on from NZ_JBNJMZ010000002.1 coordinate 3,246,488, forward strand.
CGGCGTGGAACGCGGCCGGCAGACGCCCAGAGTGGTCAAGACCCGTCGGCAACGGAGCTCCCTTCACAAGGATGATCGACTGTAGTTGACCAAACAATACGCCCGTCGGCCCGGATGCGTCCGGACCGACGGGGCCTTCTCAGTGACGGCTACTGGCCGCCCTTTTGCACGTATCCGCGGACGAACTCTTCGGCGTTCTCCTCGAGCACCGAGTCGATCTCGTCGAGGAGGTCGTCGACGTCCTCGCCAAGCTGCTCGACCCGCTCGGCTGTCTCAGGGTTGACCTCGGGCGCGGCGACGTCCTCTTCCTCGTCGCGCCGCGACTTACCGGATTGGGACTGCCCGCCCGTATCCCTCGTCGCCATGTCTCATCCTCCTCGGGGGACCACCAAACAACCGCTGCATCGAACTTACCCGGAAGTGATCGCTTCGAGCAGATCCTTCGCGCTCGGGCATTTGTCGAACAGTGCACCAACGTGCTTCTTGGTCCCTCGTTCGGGCTCCATCATCGGCACCCGCACCAGCGACTCCCTGCCCACGTCGAAGATGACGGAGTCCCAGCTCGCCGCAACCACCTCGGCGGGGTATTTCGCCAGGCACCGGCCGCGGAAGTAGGCCCGGGTGTCGTCCGGCGGCTCGACGATCGCGCGCTGGATCTCGTCCTCGGTGAACAGCGTCTGCATCGACCCACGGGCGACCAGCCGCTGATAGAGGCCCTTCTCCGCGCGGACGTCGGAATACTGCAGGTCGACCAGCTGCAGCTTGTGCGAGGACCAGCCCAGCGACTCGCGCTCGCGGTAGCCCTCCAGGAGGCGGAGCTTGGCGACCCAGTCGAGCTCGCCGGCGCACAGCATCGGGTCGCGGCCGAGCCGGTCCAGCACGCTCTCCCAGCGCTCGAGCACGTCGGCGGTCTGCTCGTCGACATCGGACCCCTGCCGGGAGTCCACGTAGGCGCGGGCCCGCTCATAGAACGCCCACTGGATGTCCAGCGCGCTCAGCCGCCGGCCGTCGCGCATACGGATCAGGTGCTTCAGCGACGGGTCGTGGCTGACCGCCTTGAGCTCGGTCACCGGGTCGGCGATGCCGAGGTCGCCCGGCAGCGCCTTGTCCTCGATCATCGCCAGGATGAGCGACGTCGTGCCGACCTTGAGGTAGGTGGAGATCTCCGACAGGTTGGCGTCGCCGATGATGACGTGCAGCCGCCGGTACTTGTCGGCGTCGGAGTGCGGCTCGTCGCGGGTGTTGATGATCGGCCGCTTCAGCGTGGTCTCCAGGCCGACCTCGACCTCGAAGAAGTCGGCCCGCTGGGAGATCTGGAAGCCGGGGCCGGACCCGTCCTGCCCGATGCCGACCCGGCCCGCCCCGCACACGATCTGCCGGGTGACGAAGAACGGGGTGAGGTGCATGACGATGTCGGCGAACGGGGTCTGCCGCCGCATGAGGTAGTTCTCATGCGTGCCGTAGCTGGCGCCCTTGTTGTCGGTGTTGTTCTTGTACAGATGGATCGGCAGCGTCCCCGGGATCGTGGCCGCGCGGCGGGACGCCTCGGCCATCACCCGCTCGCCGGCCTTGTCCCACAGCACGATGTCACGCGGGTTGGTGCACTCGGGCGTGGAGTATTCGGGGTGCGCGTGGTCCACGTAGAGCCGCGCACCATTGGTCAGTATCACGTTGGCCAGGCCGAGGTCCTCGTCCGCGAGGGCCTCCGCCGGGTCGTAGAGGGCACCCGAGTAGGTGAAACCGCGCGCGTCGCGCAGCGGGGACTCCTCCTCGTAGTCCCACCGGGCCCGGCCGCCCTTCGTGAGCTCGGGTCGTGCGCCATAAGCGTTGACCACCTGGGATGACGTCACCATCGGGTTGGCTCCCGGCTGGCCGGGCACCGACACGCCGTATTCGACCTCAGTGCCCATCACGCGCCGCACACTCATGCCCACAACCCTAGTCGCAAGGTACGACAGTCTGCCTCCACCGCGGCGCGCCAGGTTTGCATGATGTCCGATTGTTGTGAAGCCGTCGCCGCCCGTAACATCCACGGATGCGAATCTTGGTCGCCTTCGAGGGTGCAGGCGCGGGTGAGGCGCCCCTGTCATGGGGGCAGCGGGACATCTGGGCGTCGATGACCAGGTTCGGCGAGCAGCTGCCGCTCGGCGGGGTGACACCGCTGCCCCCTGGCCGGTCCGTCGAGGACGTCGCGGCCGAGCTGCGGTACCTCATGGGCCGCTACCAGGTGCTGCGCACGCGGCTGCGGTTCGCCGGCGACGGGACGCCCCGGCAGGTCGTCGCGGCCGGCGGCACCGCCACGCTGGAGGTCCTGGACACCGAGGCCGACGCCGAGGCCGAGGCGGGCCGGATGCTCGACCGGTTCCGCCACGAACCCGTCGACTTCACCAGCGACTGGCCGATCCGGATGGGTGTCGTGCGCCATGCCGGCCGCCTCACCCACCTGTGCGCCGTGATCTGGCACATCGCGATGGACCGCTCCGGGGCCGCGGTGATGCTGCGGGAGGTCGCCGCGAGGGTCCAGGAGCCCGTCAGCGGCATGCAGCCCCTCGAACAGGCCGGCTGGCAGGCGTCGGACGCCGGCGCGCGGCAGAGCCGCAGCGCGCTGCGGCACTGGGAGCGGGTCCTGCGCGCGATGCCGCCGCCGTGGCCCCGCTCGTCCCTGCGGCGGGAGCGGCCCCGGCACTGGAAGGGCCGCCTGGTCTCCCCCGCGATCCCCCTCGCCACGCGGGTCCTCGCGGACCGGACCGGCGCGGACCCCTCCACCACGCTGCTCGCCGGGTTCGCGGTCGCGGTGCGCCGCTGCGCGGGCGTCGACCCGGTGCCGGTGCTGCTGGTGACCAGCAACCGCTTCCGCCCCGGGCTGGCGGACGTGGTCGCGCCGGTCGCCCAGCCTGGCCTGTGCCTCGTCGACGTCGCCGACGCCACGTTCGAGCAGGTCGTGGCGGGCGCCCAGCGAGCGGCCACGACCGCCTACAAGCACGCGTACTACGACACGGCGTCGAAGGAGTCCCTGGTCGCGCGGATCGCGGCGGAGCGCGGCCCGCAGTTTCGGGTCGACTTCCACCTCAACGACCGCCGCGGCCCCGTCCTGCCGCCGGCGCGGGGCTCGCTGCGGGAGGTCGTGACCCGCCGGACCCTCGACTGGACGCCGTTCAAGGACACCCCGTCGAGCCGCCTGTTCGTGCACGCCGACGACGCCGGCCCGGCCACCGCGCTCACCTGCTACGCCGACACCCACCACCTCTCCCTGGCGGAGGCGTCCACGGTACTGACAACCCTCGAGACCGTCCTGACCGACGCCGCACTCCAAGCCATAGGCTGACCAGGGTTGCCTCTCGTCAGCGGCGGCGTCGCCGGTACTGACGCCCCGCTCTCTCACACGGGCGCTGCGAGCCGCCGGCTGGGTAGCGGTTGACCACGACCTCCCAGCAGCGGAGGCGTCGCCGGTACTGACGGCCGTCCTGACCGGCGGGGTGCTGCAAGCGGCCGGCTGGGCAGTGGTTGCCCGCGGTCTCTCCGGCGGCGGTGGCCGTCATCGGCGCGGACGACCCAGCAGGCCCTTCCTGACCGGCGCAGCGCTGCGAGCCGCCAGCTGAGCAGCGGTCGTCCACCGGCTTTCGGCGGCGAGAGTGTCGGCGGCGCAGGCGACCCCGCGGGCCGTCCAGACCGACACGGCTCTACGCGCCACCGACCGACCTGCCGTCGCCCGCGGCCACCCGGCGGCGAGGGCGTCGCTGACACGGGTAACCCCGCAGGCGTCCTGACCGACGGGGTGCTGGGGGCGGTCGGCTGGGCGTTGGTTGTTCGCGGCCGGGACGGTCGCGTCGCGGCCTTGGCCGGACGGGGCGCGGAGGCGCCCCGGCCGGCGCCGCGGTCTGCGCAACTACACGCGGACGTGCAGGGAGGGCCGCCAAGGCCCGACCGTTGGCTGACGGGAGCAACGGCCTGCCCACGACGGACCGGAGCCATGAGCTTGGCACTTGGCTCTTGGCTCTGGCTCCTGGGGCGCTGCTGGTGCGCCGCTGGGGTCATGCGAAGCGGGCGGCGCCTCTGCCGAGGTCGCCGCCCGCCGGTGTCGCGGTGTTACAGATATTGGCCGGTGTTGGTCGCGGTCTCTATGGACCGGCCGGCCTCCGCGCCCTTGCCGCCGGAGACGAGCGTGCGGATGTAGACGATCCGCTCGCCCTTCTTGCCGGAGATGCGGGCCCAGTCGTCGGGGTTGGTGGTGTTGGGAAGGTCCTCGTTCTCGCGGAACTCGTCAACGCAGGAGTCGAGCAGGTGCTGGAGGCGCATGCCCTTCTGGCCGTTGCTGAGGAAGTCCTTGATCGCCATCTTCTTGGCCCGGTCGACGATGTTCTGGATCATCGCGCCGGAGTTGAAGTCCTTGAAGTACAGGACCTCCTTGTCGCCGTTGGCGTAGGTCACCTCGAGGAACCGGTTCTCCTCGGTCTCGGAGTACATCCGCAGGACCACCGCGTCGATCATCGCCGCGACCGTCGCCTCGGGCGAGTTGTCGTGCTCGGCGATGTCGTCCTTGTGCAGCGGGACGGTGGTGAGGATGTACTTGGAGAAGATGTCCTTGGCCGCCTCGGCGTCCGGTCGCTCGATCTTGATCTTCACATCGAGTCGGCCGGGGCGCAGGATCGCCGGGTCGATCATGTCTTCCCGGTTGGACGCGCCGATGACGATGACGTTTTCCAGGCCCTCGACGCCGTCGATCTCGCTCAGCAGCTGAGGCACGATCGTGTTTTCGACGTCGGAGGAGACGCCCGAGCCGCGGGTCCGGAACACCGAGTCCATCTCGTCGAAGAACACGATGACCGGGGTGCCCTCGCTCGCCTTCTCACGGGCGCGCTGGAAGATCAGCCGGATGTGCCGCTCGGTCTCGCCGACATACTTGTTGAGCAGCTCGGGACCCTTGATGTTGAGGAAGTAGCTGGTCCTGCGCTCCTCGCCGCGTCGCTCGGCGATCTTCTTCGCCAGCGAGTTGGCGACCGCCTTGGCGATCAGCGTCTTGCCACAGCCGGGAGGGCCGTAGAGCAGGACGCCTTTCGGCGGACGCAACAGGTGCTCGCGGAACAGCTCAGCGTGCAGGAACGGCAGCTCCACGGCGTCGCGGATCTGCTCGATCTGCGAGAAGAGGCCGCCGATGTCGGTGTAGTCGACGTCGGGCACCTCCTCCAGCACCAGCTCCTCAACCTCGCTCTTCGGGATCCGCTCGTAGGCATACGCCGAGCGGGGCTCGATCATGAGCGAGTCGCCGGCGCGCAACGGCGCTTCGGCGAGGGTGTCGGCCAGGTGGACGATCCGCTCCTCGTCGGCGTGCGAGATGACGAGGGCGCGGTCACCACCTTCCAGGATCTCCTTCAACATGACGACCTCGCCGGCCCGCTCGAACCCGAGCGCGTCGACGATGTTCAGGGCGTCGTTGAGCAGGACCTCCTGGCCTCGGCGCAGCTCCTCGACCTCGATGGCCGGGGAAACTGCCACGCGCAGCTTGCGCCCACCGGTGAAGACGTCAACGGAACCGTCTTCGTGGCGGGCGAGGAAGACGCCGTAACCGCTCGGCGGCTGTGCCAGGCGGTCAACTTCCTCCTTCAGCGTCACGATCTGGGCGCGGGCCTCCTTGAGGGTGGCCACGAGCCGCTCGTTGTTTTCGGTCAGCCGGGCAATCTGCGCCTGCGCTGCGGCAAGCCGCTCCTCGAGCTGTCGCACGTGTCGCGGGGTTTCCGTCAGCTTGCGCCGCACCAGGGCGAGTTCCTCCTGGAGGAAAGCGACCTGCGTGGAGAGATCGTGGGCGTCCTTCTCCCATCGTGCGGCGCGCGTCTCCGCGTCGTCGCTGCGTGCCACGTCCCACCTCCCCGGGGGCTTTGAACGTTGTGCTCTAACACTAACTGCTGTTCGCCGGTCTGGGCCCCTTCGAACCCGTGCGCCACAGGGCTTTTACAAATCGTGCGGCCTGGAGGCGCTTTCCACCAGCCCTGTAATGTTGCAGCGTGAGCGCTCTTGAGGTGTGGGTTGACCAGGACCTGTGCACCGGTGACGGCCTGTGTGTGCAGTACGCGCCTGAGGTATTCGAGTTCGACGTCGATGGTCTGGCCTATGTGAAGGGGACCGACGGCGAGCTTCAGCTGGCCCCCGGCACCCGCGTCGACGTGCCCGAACACCTCCGGCTCGAGGTCATCGACGCGGCCAAGGAGTGCCCCGGCGACTGCATCCACGTGCACCGGGCGGCCGACGACGTGCCCGTCGCCGGACCCAACGCCGACTGATTCCTCACAGCATCGGCTTGCCCACGAGAGAAGAGACCAGCCGGGCAAACTCCTCCAAACGGGCGATCTGTCCGGCGCCGCCGTCGTCGAGAGTTTTACCGAAGCGCAACGCGTCGTGGCGGATGACCGAGCCGGCCTCCTCGGCGGCGACGTTCGCCTCGTCGAGCGAGGTCAGCAGCAGGTAGACATCGACGCTGTCCACTCTCGCGTGCCCGTTGGGGTTGCGGCTGAGCCGGCGGCGGCAGCCGACCTCGGTCACCGCCGACAGCGCCACGACCCGCAGCGACGACGTCATCGAGCCCGGCGGCGCCTCCTCGGGCGGGATGTCCTCGCCGTGCCACAGGATGAGCCGGGTGCCGTCGCAGACGACGACCTCCTGCCAGACCCCGTTGACGTCGTTGACGAACCGCTCGAGCGTGAAACCGAGCACACTCTGCCCGCGCAGGACGCCGGCCATCGCGTCGAGCGCGATGTCCGGGTCCCGCAGGTATGCCCTGGCCGCCGACTCGAGGTCCGGATAGGGCGACCAGTCCGGAAATACGGCAGGTAGGTCACTGAAGCTCGGACGGCTCATCCTTTGCCTCCTCCTCCCGTGCGACCGCGGCGGCTGCCAACCGCCGCGCCGCATACGCTTCGGCGCCCTTGCTCGGCTTGCGGCGCCGCGGCGGCGCCGTCACCCCCGGCGCCAGCTTCCGGGCACTGACGAGGAACGCGGTGTGCGCGATCATCCTGTGATCGGGCCGCACCGCGAGACCCTCGACGTGCCAGTCACGCACCAGGCTCTCCCAAGCCCGGGGCTCCGTGTAGCCGCCGTCCTCGCGCAGCGCCTCCACCAGCTCGGACAGCTGCGGCGTGGTCGCCACATAGCCGATGAACACCCCGCCGGGGATCAGCGCCCGTGACACGAGCGGCAGGATCTCCCACGGGGTCAACATGTCTAGGATTATCCGATCAAAACCGACATCTTCGCAGCCCGCTACGTCACCTACCCGCAAGGTCCACCCCGCCTGGGGCCCGCCGAGGAAGGCCTCGACGTTGCGCCTGGCGATCGCTGCGAAGTCTTCGCGCATCTCGTACGACGTGACGCTGCCGCTCGGTCCGACCGCCCGCAGCAGCGAGCAGGTCAGGGCGCCGGAGCCGGCCCCGGCCTCCAGGACCCGGGCACCGGGGAAGATGTCGCCCATGGCGACGATCTGCGCGGCGTCCTTCGGGTAGATGACCTGGGCGCCGCGGGGCATGGACAGCACGTAGTCCGACAGCAGCGGCCGCAGCGCGAGATACGCCGTGCCGCCGGCGCTCGTCACGACGCTGCCGTCGGGCGAGCCGATCAGGTCGTCGTGCGGGAGGGCGCCGCGGTGGGTGTGGAACTCCTTGCCCGGTTCGAGCACGATCGTGTGCATCCGCCCCTTGGGGTCGGTCAACTGGACCCGGTCACCCGGCTGGAAGGGTCCCCGGCGGGTGGTGGGGAGGTCGAGGGACACAGTCACGTGCGATTCCTTCTGCTGGTGGGCCTGCTGGTGGATCTGCGTGTTTCGAGCAACGAGAGCAGCTCGGCGCCGCGCAGGACGCCGTGCACATCCTCACCCGAGACCACCAGGTAGTCGCCGCCCGGGTCGTCCCGGATGGCGTGCAGCAGGTCGGTGCCCCGCAGATCCCCTGCCAGGACGTGGTGCTCGTCGATCCGGCGGGTGACGTCGCCGATCGGCACCCACGGCCGGCGCTCCGCCGGGACCGCCCGTGCCGAGGCGCCGTGCACGAACCCGAGCATCGCCCCGGCCCCGTCCACGACGGCGAGTGGCTGGCCGCCGCTCTGCTGGGCGATCCGCTCCGCCTCCGCCAGCGGCGTGGCCGCGGCGACGGGGATCACCGGCCTGGCCAGCTCCCGCGCGTTGAACGGCGGCAGGCTCGACGCGACCCGCCCGTGCCGGATCGCCTGACCGGCGCCGACCCACATCGTGATGCTGACCAGCAGCGTGAAGAGCAGGCCGAAGATCCTGTCGAGGACGCCCTGGGAGTACAGCACGACCACGGTGGTGGCGGTGGCGACCGCGACCAGCCGCCCCGACCAGCCGGCGACCCGCCGGCCGAGATTCGGGTCACCGCTGATCTTCCAGACGAGGGCCTGCAGCGCCCGCCCACCGTCCAGCGGCAGGCCGGGCAGCGCGTTGAACACGGCCACCACGATGTTGCTCAGTGCCAGCTGGAACGCGAACGTCTCGGCCAGGCTGTGCGCCGGCAGCACCAGCGCGACGCCGCCCGCCAGCAGTCCCAGCAGCAGCGACACGGCCGGCCCGGCGAGCGACACGAACAGCTCCACGCCCGGCCGCGGCGCCTCCCGCTCCATCTCCGTGTAGCCGCCGAGCATCTCCAGCGTGATACCGCTCACACCGATCCCGCTGTGCCGGCTCGTCACCGCGTGGCCGAGCTCGTGCAGCAGCACCGACAGCAACAGGCACACCACGAACCCGAAGCCCAGCACGAACCCGGTCGTCATCGGCAGCGTCCGCTGCGCCGACAGGAACTGGCTATACGTCAGCGTGATCAGCGCGGCGAGCAGCAACCAGGACGGGGCGAGGAAGATCGGGACGCCGAACAGCCGCCCCAGCGGGATCCCGGAGCCGCGCTCCGGCGGCCGGGTTCGGGCAGCCGACGACGCCGGCGCGGGTGCCGAGCGGTAGTCGTCCATTGCCCATGATGCTACGTGTAGTCCGCGCCGAGGGGTCGGTCCGCGAAAACTGTCGTACCCGTGGCCTAACCTTCCACGCATGACGGAGACCATCACCACCCTGCCTACGTTGTCGCCGTCGCGCGCCGCGGACTTCAAGACGTGTCCGCTGCTGTACCGGTTCCGCAGCATCGACAGGCTTCCCGAGCGCCCGACGCCCGACCAGATGCGAGGGACGCTCGTGCACGCCGTGCTGGAGGCGCTGTTCGAGGAGCCGAGCGGCAGCCGCACTCCCGAGCGGGCCGCCGCCCTCGTCGCGCCGCAGTGGCGGCGCCTCGTGGAGACCGAGGAGGGCCTCGCCGACCTGTTCGCGGACACGGAGGCGTTCCTGGAGTCCAGCCGCGAGCTGCTCGGTGGCTACTTCGCAGTGGAGGACCCCAACCGGCTGGAGCCCGCGGAGCGGGAGGCGTTCGTCCAGGCCGAGGTCGACGGCAAGCTCGTCATCCGCGGCTACATCGACCGCCTCGACGTCTCCCCCGCCGGCGACCTCCGCGTCGTGGACTACAAGACCGGCGGCGCGCCCCGTGAGGCCTTCGAGGCGCGCGCCATGTTCCAGCTGAAGTTCTACGCGCTGGTCCTGTGGCGGACCCGCGGCGTGGTGCCCCGCGTGTTACGCCTCATGTACCTCAAGGACCGCGAGGTCTGCGACTTCTCCCCCGACGCCGACGAGCTGGCCAGGTTCGAGCGGACGCTGCTGGCCCTGTGGCAGGCGATCGAGCGGGCGACCGCCGAGCGCGACTTCAGGGCCCAGCCGAGCCGGCTGTGCGGCTGGTGCGCCCACCAGGCGCTGTGCCCGGCGTTCGGCGGGACGCCGCCGCCGTTCCCCGAGCCGGCGACGGCTGCCGCGCTGCCCTTGTCGACGGAGGAGGAGCCCGCCGTGGGCCGCGACGAGTGACCCTTGCCGTTGCTCCCGGTTCGGCCCGGCGCGGTGTGTCGGTCGACCCGTTCGGGGCCGGCACGACGCGGACGGCACGCCACCGGATCGAACCCGGACGCGGTGCGGGGCGACAAGGTCGACGCGCACCGCTCAGGGCCCACGCCGTCAGGCCGGCGCGGTGAGTCCAGCGCCGTCCCGTGAGGGGGGCCACCCGGCGCGGTGACTTGGTGCGTCGGCACAGCCCCAGGTCCTCCCGCGGGCACGGCGCAGCACGACCCGGGCACCACGCGGTGCCGGGGCGGCGCCGGGTGCAGGCGGGCACGGGCGTGACATGGAGCGGGACGGGCAGCGTGTCGCTCGACTCGCCCGGAACCGGCACGGGCCGGATCGAGACCGGACGCGGTGCGGGATGGCAGGGTCCGAGCGCCGCGCGATGCGCTGAAGGCTCACTCCGTCAGGCCGGTGCGGCGGGCCCAGTGCCGCCCGGCGACGGGTGCCACCCGGCACAATGACCTAGCTCGTCCCGTGAGCCTGGCCGAAGTGCGGGCACGCGCGGTGCACGGGTGTGGCCACGGCGCGGACGCGGCACAGACACGGCCCGGGTCGACTGTGGGCCGGATGCGGGGGCCTACGCGGGTGCGGACGCGGCACTGCGCGGGTGCGGACACTGAGCAGGAGTGGGCGCGACACGGCACGGGCACCGCGCGACGCTGGGGCGGCAGGGCGAGTTCGGACCGTCGCGATCGTGGGTCGGGCGCAGCCGGTGAATGCGGTGGGCAAACCGCAGCCCGGTCGTGGATCAGATGTTGGCGGTCCTGCCGGGCGCGGCGCAGGTGCGACCCGGCACCGCACGGCGCGGGCAGGGGCATGGCACGGGAGTGAGCATCGCACGCGTCTCGGCCAGCAGTCCGCCGCGGTCAGCCGGCCGGCTTCGGTCGTCTCGGCGAGCAGCCCGGCGACGCGTCCGAGTGGCCGGGGTCCGTATCCCAGCCCGGCCGCCCGGTCCGTGCTCGACGAGCCGCTGACCGTGCCACCGCGGCAGGCCGGGGCGGGCCCCGCTCCGGCGCCCAACCCGGGCCCGGCACCGGACCCGACCGCCGTCGACACGCGGATCGGCCTCGAGTTGCCGGAGGCGCCGTGTGCCAGCCGGGTGCCATGCCGCTGCGAGCCCCGGCCTGATTGATCGAAGGACAGGCCCGGCCGCCAGCACGACCAGAACCGGCCTTCGATCTCCAATCACGAACCTCGCATCCGTCAGCGCTCGAGTTGCCGCGGGGGGTCGGGTGCCAGTGCCGTGCGGCTGATTGATCCAAGGACAGTTCTGGCCGCCGGGACGACCAGATCCGGCCTTGGATCACGCGGGCGCGGACGTCGCGTCGCCGTAGGTGGGGGGACAGGCGTCTCATCCTCAAGCAGGAGGCGCGGGTCGGACGCGGCGACGAATCCAACCAGGGTTGGAGCCGATAGCGTACGAAGAGTGCTGAAGCGCGTGCTGAGCCGCCGAGCGGACCCGTTGGTGCAGGACATCGTGCTCGCGGTCGTGCTCGCTGTGGTCGGCGGGAGTTCGACGGCGCTCGCGGAGCAGGTGCTCGATGCCGGCAACCTGGCCCTGCAGGTGACGTTCGACACGGTCGGGTTGCTGGCGGTGGCGGTGCGGCGGCGGTGGCTGTGGGGGGCGGTGTGGTTCACGGCGGCGCACACCGTGGTGCCGTTCCTCGGGGTGCTGCCGGTGATGTACGGCGGGTTCGCCGTGATCGTCCTCACGTACACGGCGGCGGCGTATCTGCCGTTGCGGCGGGCGATCGCGGCCGGGCTGCTGATCTGGGCGCCGGGGATGGTGCTGGCGACGGTGCTGGGGCGCACCAATGACGAGCCGCTCGGGCTGACGCCCCAGGTCTTCCTGCTGTTCAACGCGATGAGCGCGGCGGTGTGCTTCACGGTCGGGCGGATGATGGCGACACGGCGGGCGTATGTGGCGGCGCTGGAGGATCGGGCGAGGACGGCGGAGACGAGCCAGCGGGCGCTGACGGAGCAGGCGGTGGCCGACGAGCGGCGGCGGATCGCGCGGGAGCTGCACGACGTCGTGGCGCACCACGTGAGCGTGATGGGGGTCCTCGCGACCGGGTCGCGGCGGATGCTGCAGCGGGATCCGGGCGCCGCGGACGAAGCGCTCGCGACGATCGAGGAGACCGGCCGGACCGCGTTACGGGAGATGCGGCGGCTGCTGACGGTGCTGCGCACGGAGGCGGAGCCGGCCGGTGAGCTGGCGCCGCAGCCGGGGCTCGCCGGCGTGGAGGGGCTGGTGGAGCAGATCCGGGAGGCCGGTCTGCAGGCGGTGCTGCGGGTGGAGGGCGTGCCGGGGCAGCTGGACCCGGGCATCGCGCTGACGATCTACCGGATCGTGCAGGAGGCGCTGACGAACGCGTTGAAGCACGCCGGCGCGGCGACGGTCGAGGTGAGGATGGTGTTCAGCCGCTCGGACGTGGTCGTGGAGGTGTGCGACACCGGACGCGGGCCGCAGCTGGGCACCGCCGCGATCGGGCACGGACTGCTGGGCATGCGGGAGCGGGTCATGTTGTACGGGGGGACGCTGCGCACCGGGCCGCGGCCCGGCGGGGGTTACCGTGTGCACGCGAGGATCCCCATCGAACAGCATGCGGACAGCGTGGAACGGCTGCCCGCATAGGAAAGGCGCAGAGCTTGAACGAGAGGCCTATCCGGCTCCTGCTCGTGGACGACCAGCCGCTGCTGCGCACCGGGTTCAGGATGGTGCTCGGCGGCGAGGCGGACCTCGACATCGTCGCGGAGGCGGGTGACGGCGTCGAGGCGATCGAGCTGGCCCGGCGGCTGCTGCCCGACGTGGTGCTGATGGACATCCGGATGCCCCGCATGGACGGCGTGGCGGCGACGCGGGCGATCGTCGAGGCGAAGCTGCCCGTGCGTGTGCTGATCCTGACCACGTTCGACCTCGACGAGTACGTGGTGGGCGCGCTGCGGGCCGGCGCGAGCGGGTTCCTGGCGAAGGACGTGCCCGCCGACGACCTGGTCACCGCGATCCGGACGGTGGCGGCCGGTGAGGCGGTCGTCGCGCCGCGGATCCTGAAGCGGCTGCTGGACAAGTTCGCCGACGCGCTGCCGGACCCGGACGCGGAGCCGCCGCGGGACCTGCGGGTGCTGACGGACCGGGAGCGGGAGGTCCTGGTGCAGCTGGCGCGGGGGCTGTCGAACTCGGAGATCGCGCGGGCGCTGTCGGTGAGCGAGACGACGGTGAAGACGCACGTCGGGCACGTGCTGACGAAGCTCGGCCTCAGGGACCGCGTCCAGGCCGTCGTCCTCGCGTACGAGACGGGTCTGGTCCGACCGGGATCATAGGTCTCCTTCCCAAGGAGTACCCCCGACCGGCACCCCGGGAGGACGGCACACCCACGATCACCCCGTAGCGTGAGTGCATTCACGAAACCAGAGGGGGATCGAGCGTGACCACGACAGTCACGACCGGGCAGGCGGTCGCCGCCCGCGCGGTGGACGTGTGGAAGGTGTACGGCAGCGGCGAGGCCCAGGTCATCGCGCTGCACGGGGTGAGCGTCGAGTTGGAGCGCGGGCAGTTCACCGCGATCATGGGCCCGTCCGGGTCCGGCAAGTCGACGTTGATGCACACGCTCGCCGGGCTCGACTCGGTGACGCGCGGTGAGATCTTCGTCGGTGACACCCGGCTCACGGGGATGTCCGACGGGGATCTGACCAACCTGCGCAGGACCAAGGTCGGGTTCATCTTTCAGCAGTTCAACCTGCTGCCGACGCTGACGGCGGAGGAGAACATCCTGCTGCCGCTGTCGATCGCCGGGCGCAAGGCCGACCCGAAGTGGTATGACACGGTGATCGAGACGGTGGGGCTGCGGGACCGGCTGAAGCACCGGCCGAGCCAGCTGTCCGGCGGCCAGCAGCAGCGTGTCGCGTGCGCGCGGGCGCTGGTGGCGCGGCCGGAGGTCATCTTCGCCGACGAGCCGACGGGCAACCTCGACTCGCGGTCGGGGGCGGAGGTGCTGTCGTTCCTGCGCAACTCGGTGCGCGAGTTCGGGCAGACGATCGTCATGGTGACGCACGACCCGAATGCGGCCTCCTACGCCGACCGGGTCATCTTCCTGGCCGACGGCCGGGTCGTCGACGAGCTGCGCTCCCCGAGCGCCGACGCGGTGCTGGACAAGCTCAAGGGCCTGGACGCCCACCTGGAAAACAGGGTCGAGAGCGCCACCGACGCGCCGCAGGCGGGCTGAGCCGTGCTGCGCGCGACGCTCAAGAGCCTGCTGGCGCGCAAGCTCCGGCTGATCCTGTCGACCCTCGCCGTGGTGCTGTCGGTCATGTTCGTGTCGGGGTCGCTGGTGCTCACCGACACGCTGGGCCGCACGTTCGACAACGTGTTCTCCAACATCTACAGCTACACCGACGTGCAGGTGTCGGCGAAGTCGCAGACGGCCGACGAGTCGTCCGGCAACAGCCAGGCGATCCTGCCGATCCCGGCCGACGAGGTGGCGCGGGTCGAGAAGGTCGACGGGGTGCGCTCGGCGACCGGCCAGGTGTTCGTCACCGGCGCCCGCGTCGTCGGCAAGAACGGCAAGGTGGTCATCAGCCAGTCCGGGCAGTTCGGCGGCAGCTGGACCGGCGAGGACGAGCTGACGAAGCTGATCGCCGGGAAGGCGCCGGCGGCCGCGGACGAGATCGTCATCAACAACGGGCTGGCGAAGCTGGGGAAGTTCGCCGTCGGCGACTCCGTCGACATCATCGCCCGCGCCGAGGCCCGCAAGACCTACAAGATCACCGGCATCATGCAGTACGCGGGCGGCCGCGACTCGATGGCCGGCGAGACGACGGTGCTGTTCACCGAGGCGACCGCGCAGAAGGTGATGCTCGGCGAGCCGGACGTGTTCAACGTCATCGACGTCAAGGGCAACTCGGGCGTCACCGACAACCAGCTGCGCGACAACATCAAGGCGGCGCTCGGCCCCACGTTCACCGTGCAGACCGGTGAGGAGCTGTCGAAGGCGTCCAGCGAGGCGATCCGGGGGCTGCTGAAGTACTTCAACTACTTCTTCCTCGGGTTCGGCACGATCGCGCTGCTCGTCGGCGTGTTCCTGATCCTCAACACGTTCTCGATCATCGTGTCGCAGCGGACGCGGGAGCTGGCGCTGCTGCGGGCGATGGGCGCGAGCCGCTGGCAGATCATCCGGTCGGTGCTGCTGGAGGCGCTGCTCATCGGCGTCGTCGGGTCGCTGTTCGGGTTCCTGGTCGGCATGGGGCTCGGCGCGGTCGGGGCGAGCGCGTTCACCGCCCTGGCCAACATGGAGTCCGCGGGCCTGGGGCTGCCGGTGGCCGCGATCGTGACGTCGTTCACGATCGGCATCCTGGTCACGATGATCTCGGCGGTGCTGCCGGCGATCAAGGCGGCCCGGGTCGCGCCGATCGCGGCGATGCGGGACGCGGCGACGACGGACAAGCCGCTGACCGGCATCACCATCGCCGGTGCCGTCGTCACCGCGGTCGGTGTCGGCTCGCTGTCGTGGGGCCTGGCCGGCGCCGGCGACGCGACGCTGCTGCTGGTGTTCGGCGGGGTGCTGCTGACGCTGATCGGTGTGGCGCTGCTCGCGCCGATGGTCAGCCGGCCGCTGGTCGCCGGGCTCGGCGCGGTGTTCTCCTTCTCGGTGCCGGGCAGGCTTGGGCGGCGTAACTCGTCGCGCAACCCGCGGCGCACCGCGATCACGGCCGGCGCGGTCATGATCGGCATCGCGATCATCACGATGATCTCGACGATCTTCTCGTCGCTGTCGACGGCGATCGGCGAGTCGGTGGAGAAGGACCTGCAGGCCGACCTCGTCGTCTACGGGCAGCAGACGTCCGACGTGCCGCCGGTCATCCAGCCCGACGAGCTCACGCAGATCAAGGCGCTGCCGCAGGCGCAGACGGTCGCCGCCGTGACCTACGACGGCGTGCAGGTCAACGGCAAGCAGGACTTCGTGTTCGCCTACGACGACTCGTCGGCCGCGATCACCGTCCTGAAGCTGCGGCCGGTCGCGGGCCGGATCGACCGCCTCGCCAGCGGCGAGTTCACCACCGACGAGAAGACCGCGAAGGACCGCAAGTACACGGTCGGCACCACCATCACGGTGACGTTCGCGAAGGGGCAGACGAAGACGCTGACGATGGTCGGGATCAGCAACTCGACCAGCAACGGCAACGGCGTCGTCATCTCCAACGCCGACGCGCAGACCGGGTTCGCGTTCCCGCAGCCGATCCAGGCCATGGTCAAGGTCAAGGACGGGGTCACGATCGCCGACGCGAAGGCCGCGGTCGAAGGGGTGCTGAAGAACAACCCCGAGGTCAGCGTCCAGACGAAGGACGAGCTCGTCGGCTCCAGCCGGCAGCAGTTCGACGTGGCGCTGGTCATCGTGCAGGTGCTGCTGTTCATCGCGCTGGGCATCTCGGTGCTCGGGGTCATCAACACGCTGCTGCTGTCGGTGATCGAGCGGACCAGGGAGCTGGGGATGCTGCGGGCGATCGGCCTGCGGCGCCGGCAGACGTGGTCGATGGTGACGATCGAGTCCGTGGTGATCACGCTGTTCGGCACGGTGCTCGGGCTCGTCGTCGGGGTCGGGCTCGGCGCGGCGACGGTCACCGCCCTCAAGTCGGTGATCGGCTTCGGCGCGGTCACGCTGCCCTGGGGGTACATGATCGCCTACATCATCGGGGCGCTCGTCGTCGGCGCGGTCGCCGGCCTGATCCCCGCGATCCGGGCGGTGCGCCTCAACGTGCTCAACGCCATCGCGTATGAATAGGCACCAGCGCTGACAAAAGCCGGTCGGGGGTCTCCCCCGACCGGCTTTTCCGCTTTTCCGGAGCCCTTTCTGTGAAGGCTGAGAAAGGCGGGCTAGGGGTTGACCCTGATTTCCGCTCCGGGCCAAACCCCCGCCCAAAACCGGTGGTCGGGTCGCCCTGCGGGCGGACGAGACGAGCCGGAACCGCCCCGAGGATGAAGGCACACCATTCACCAGGGGGAATCATGACTGCATCGGTTGCGACGCGCACCGAGGTGGCCGCGAAGGCGGTCGACGTCTGGAAGGTCTACGGCACGGGCGAGGCGCAGGTCAACGCGCTCGGCGGCGTTTCCGTGGAGCTCGAGAAGGGCCGGTTCACCGCGATCATGGGCCCGTCGGGCTCGGGCAAGTCGACGCTCATGCACTGCCTGGCCGGGCTCGACGCCGTGTCGCGCGGCGAGGTCTACATCGGCGACTCGAAGATCACCGGCCTGTCGGACCGGGGCCTGACGAACCTGCGCCGCACGAAGGTCGGGTTCATCTTCCAGCAGTTCAACCTGCTGCCGACGCTGACCGCCGAGGAGAACATCCTGCTGCCGCTGTCGATCTCGGGCAGGAAGCCGGACGCCGCCTGGTACAACACCGTGATCGAGACCGTCGGCCTGCGGGACCGGCTCAAGCACCGGCCGAGCCAGCTGTCCGGCGGCCAGCAGCAGCGGGTCGCGTGCGCGCGGGCGCTCGTGTCCCGGCCGGAGGTCATCTTCGCCGACGAGCCGACCGGCAACCTCGACTCGCGGTCCGGCGCCGAGGTCCTCGCGTTCCTGCGCAACTCGGTCCGCGACTTCGGCCAGACCATCGTCATGGTCACCCACGACCCCAACGCCGCCTCGTACGCCGACCGGGTCGTGTTCCTCGCCGACGGGCACATCGTCGACGAGCTGTACGCGCCGACCGCCGACGCCGTCCTCGACCGTCTCAAGCGTCTCGACAAGGCGGCCTGACGATGCTGCGCGCCACACTGAAGAGCCTGCTCTCCCGCAAGCTGCGGCTGGTCCTGTCCGGGCTGGCCGTCGTGCTGGGGGTGATGTTCGTGTCGGGGGCGTTCGTGCTCACCGACACGATGGGTCGCTCGTTCGACAGCCTGTTCGCGTCGGTGTTCGAGGACACCGACGTCCAGGTGACCCAGAAGCCGAAGGTCGACGGCCAGGACATGGGACCGTCGCAGGCGTCGAACATCCCGGCGGCGACGCTGGACAAGCTGAAGAACGTGCCCGGCGTCGCGAAGGTCGTCGGTGAGGCCAACGCCGACGGCGCCCGTGTCATCGGCAAGAACGGCAAGGTCGTCACCACGTTCGGCCCGCCGCGCCTCGGCGAGAACTGGGTCGGCACGTCCGACCTGATGCAGCTGCGGGAGGGCCGCGGCCCGCAGGCCGACGACGAGATCGTGGTCAACGCGACCACGGCGAAGGCCGCCGGCGTCAAGGTCGGCGACGACGTCGGCGTACTGACGCTGCAGCCCGGCAAGAAGGTGTTCAAGCTCGTCGGCATCGTCGGCTACAGCGGCGACCGCGACTCCCTCGGCGGCTCGCTCGAGGTCTTCTTCACCACGCCGGTCGCGCAGGAGCTGATGCTCGGCGAGAAGGACGTGTACAGCTCGATCAAGGTCACCGCCGCGCCCGGCGTCAGCCACGACCAGCTGCGCGCCGACGTCGCCGCCGCGCTCGGCGGCGAGAGCGGCCAGGCCGGCGGGTTCCAGGTCAAGACCGGCAAGCAGCTGCAGGACGAGACGACGAAGGACTTCCGGGAGGGGCTGTCGTTCTTCAACAACGTCCTGATCGGCTTCGCGGGTGTCGCCCTGTTCGTCGGCACGTTCCTCATCCTCAACACATTCTCGATCATCGTCGCGCAGCGGACGCGTGAGCTGGCGCTGATGCGGGCCCTCGGCGGCAGCCGCGGCCAGACGCTCGGCTCGGTGATCATCGAGGCGGTCGCGATCGGGCTCATCGCCTCGGTCCTGGGCCTCGCCGCCGGCGTCGGCGTCGGTGTCCTGCTCGCCTGGGTGTTCGGCAACGTCAGCGGCGTCGCCCTCGCCAGCGTCGGCGTGCCCGCCGCCGCCGTGATCAGCGCGTTCGTCGTCGGTCTGCTGGTGACGGTCGTCGCCGCGGTCCTGCCGGCGCTGCGCGCCTCCCGCATCCCGCCGATCGCGGCGCTGCAGGAGGTCGCGACCCCGGACCGCCCGCTGACCAAGCTCACCGTCAGCGGCGCCCTCATCGGCGCGGCCGGCGGCACCATGCTCGGCCTCGGCCTCGCCGGTCAGGGCGACAACACGCTGTGGCTCATCCTCGGCGGCGTCCTGATCAGCTTCATCGGCGTCGCGCTGCTCACGCCGCTGCTGGCCCGGCCGGTGGTCGCGCTGCTCGGCCGGTTGTTCTCCTGGTCGGTGCCGGGCAAGCTGGGCCGGCTCAACTCGGGCCGCAACCCGCGGCGCACCGCGATCACCGCGGCCGCGCTCATGGTCGGCCTCGCCCTGATCACCGGCGTCAACGTCATCCTCGCCTCGGCGAAGCAGAGCCTGTCGTCGCAGGCCGCGACCCAGGTCACCGTCGACCTGATCATCTCCGGCGACGGCGACGACAACGGGCCGGCGAAGTTCGACCCGGCCGTGATGGACGCCGCGGCGAAGCTGCCCGGCGTGGCCAGCACCGCCAGCGAGTACTGGGACTTCGGGCAGCTGGAGGGCGGCGGCGGCACCGGCATCTCCGCAACATCCGACATGGCCGCCTACGCCGGCATGTTCAAGATGACCCCGACCGAGGGCACGCTCAACTGGACCGGCCCGAACCAGGCCGTCGTGGACACCGAGAACGCGCAGAAGCGCGGCCTGAAGCTCGGCTCGACGATGACGATCCAGTTCAGCCGCGGCGCGCCGCACACGGTCACCGTCGTCGGCCTGTACAAGCGCAGCGACGTCATGGGCGGCACCATCGTCTCCGGTGACGTGGTGAAGGACTTCCGCAGTCCCCAGCCGTCCTGGGGCTACATCAGGGTCACCGAGGGCACCGCGGTCGCCGACATCCAGCGGCAGGTCGACCAGCTGCTCGTCGACAACCCGGAGGTGTCGGTCGCGAACCGGGCCGAGTTCGTCGACGCGCAGTCCGCGCAGTTCGACCAGCTGCTCACCATGATCCAGATCCTGCTGGCGCTGGCGATCCTCATCGCGGTCCTCGGCATCGTCAACACCCTCGCCCTGTCGGTGCTGGAGCGGACCCGCGAGCTCGGGCTGCTCCGCGCCATCGGGATGCGCAGGGCGCAGACGATGCGGATGGTCACCGTCGAGGCGGTCGTCATCTCCACGTTCGGCGCGCTGCTCGGCCTCGCGGTCGGCACCGGCCTCGGCGCGGCCGTGGTCCGGGCGCTGAAGGACGACGGCTTCTCGAAGATGGCCTTCCCGTGGACGCAGATGGCGACGTACCTGCTGCTCGCCGCCCTGGTCGGGGTCCTCGCGGCGATCCTGCCGTCGATCCGGGCCTCGCGGGTCAACGTCCTGCAGGCGATCGCGCACGACTGACCACGTCGCACGGACCAAGGGGCGCCTTCTCGGGGAGGCGCCCCTTCTCCGTTTCCGGTTTCCGCGTCGGTACGGACACCCGCGGCGCGACCGGTCCGCACAGTGATCCGCGACCTCGCCAGGCGACCGAAGACCGGACGCCGTCCCGCCGCCGGCGCGCGCCGCTATGCGACCAGTTTGCGCAGGTACGCGACGTCGACGTCGAGCAGGGACTCGACGAGGGTCACGCCGGTGGGGTCCAGGTCGACCTCGCACGGCACGGCGAGGACCGCGCAGCCGGCGGCCCGGGCGCTGCGCACGCCGTTCGGCGAGTCCTCCACCGCGACGCAGTCCATCGCGACCGCCCCGACGAGCCGCGCCGCCGTCAGGTACGGCATCGGGTGCGGCTTCGTCTGGTCCACCTCGTCGCCGGCGACGACCGCGTCGAAGTTGTCCGCCCCGATCGTCAGCAGGGCCACGTCCACCAGGTGCCGGTGCGTGGCGGTGACCAGCGCGAGCGGTACACCCTCCGCACGCAGCGCGGCGAGCAGCTCCTTCGCGCCGGGACGCCACTCGACGCCACCGTGGAAGAGCTCCTTCACCCGCGCCTCCAGCCACCGGACGCTCGCGTCGGTGCTGATGCTGGCCGGTAGGCCGAGGTCGGCGTGCAGCAGCCGCATCGAGTCGGTCATGTTGCTGCCGACCATCGCGTGCCTGGCCTGCGCGGACAGTTCACCGCCGTAGTGCGCGGCGAGCTCGGTCAGGCCGACGGACCACACCTTCTCACTGTCGACGAGGGTGCCGTCCATGTCGAAGAGCACGGCCGCGAGCCGGTCGTCAGAAGCCACCTGACGGATCCTGCCTGAGCGGGGCGGTCACCGTCCGTCGTTCGTGCTCAAGCTCACGGCGTGCAGAAACTCCGCCGGCGTCATCGAGCCCGGCCGTGCGCCCGACCGGGCCGCCCGCTGCACGAGCCGCCGCGCCGTCTCGTTCGCCGGGGTCGGCACCCCGTGCAGGCGGCCGAGCAGCACGATCTCGCCGTTGAGGTAGTCGGCCTCCACGGTGCCGGTGCCCCTGGCCAGGCTCTGCCACGACGACCCGCCGGCCCGCCCCACGCCCCCGGGCCAGCGCATGATGTCGCCGCGGCGCTCCCGGTCCTCCGCCGCGGACGCCACGTCGATCCCCGCGTGCCGCAGCACCGCCTCGCCCTCCGCCCGGACCGGCTCGGCCGCCTCGTCGACGCCGTCGACCCGGCCGCACAGCGCCTCCACGGCGTTGCCGAGGTTCATCAGCAGCTTGCGGTACTTCCAGCGCATGATGTCCGGCCGCGGCTGCGACACGAACCCGGCCGACTCCAGGTCACGGGCCAGGGCCTGCGCGGTCGCGTCGCTGCCGGACGGGAAGCGGCCGAGGTCGAGGATGCCGGGGACCGGGGCGCAGTGCGCGGTCACCACGCCGGGCTCCAGGTGGCTGCCGGGCAGGATCACGTGGACGCCGTACACGCGGGCGAAGTGCCGCAGGGCGGCACGCTCGTTGGCGACCCCGTTCTGCAGGCACACGACCGGCCCGTCGAACCCTTCGAGGGCGACCAGCGCGGCCGCGGTGTCCATGCTCTTCATGCCGAGCACGACGACGTCCTTGTGCGTGTCCCCCGGGTGCTCGACCGCGTCGAGCTTGACGACCGTGTCACCCGACGGCTGGCGCAGCGTCAACCCGTCGCGGCGGATCGCCGCCAGGTGCGCGCCCCGCGCGACGACCGCCACGTCGTGCCCGGCCATCGCCAGCCGGCCCGCGACCACACCGCCGACCGCACCCGCCCCGTACATCAGCCATCGCATCGACCCAGAGTATTCGCCGCCGGCCGGACCGGACGTGATCTTGAAAATCGACACCCTGGCGCGGCCGGCAAGCCATCCGGCGGTGTCCAACGTAGGCTGGGACCGTGACCGAGTTCGACGGCCTGCCCGTGCTGCGCTCCCCTGTCGCGATTGCCGCGTTCGAAGGGTGGAACGACGCTGCCGACGCGTCGACCGCCGTCGTCGAGCACCTCGAACAGGAATGGGGCGCCGAGCCCATCGCCTCGCTCGACCCGGAGGACTTCTACGACTTCCAGGTCAACCGGCCGACGGTGATGATGTCCGAGGGCGAGACCCGCCGCATCGAGTGGCCCACCACCCGCTTCTCGGTGGCCACGCCGCCCGATGCGGAGCGTGACATCGTCCTCATCCGCGGGATCGAGCCCAGCATGCGGTGGCGCACGTTCTGCGAGCAGGTCCTCGAGGTCTGCCACAGCCTCGAGGTGAGCCGGATCGTGCTGCTCGGCGCCCTGCTCGCCGACGTCCCATACACCCGCCCGCTGCCCGTCAGCGGCTCCGCGCCCCGCGGCGCCACCACCGGCGACGCCGGCGAGCGGCTCGGCCTGACGCCCACGCGGTACGAGGGACCGACCGGCATCGTGGGGGTCCTGCACGACGCGTGCGCCCGCGCCGACCTGGAGGCCGTGTCCTTCTGGGTGCACGTGCCGCACTACGCCAACAACCCGCCGTGCCCGAAGGCGACCCTCGCGCTGCTGCACCGCGTCGAGGAGGTCCTGGACCTGCCGGTGCCGACCGGCGACCTGGCGAAGGAGTCCTCGGAGTGGGAGGAGCGGCTCAAGCAGGCCGCCGAGCAGGACGCCGAGCTCGCCGAGTATGTCCGCGAGCTGGAGGAGCGCTCCGGCGACGCCGGTCTGCAGCCGCTGTCGGGCGACGAGATCGCGCAGGAGTTCGAGAAGTACCTGCGCCGCCGCGGGGGCCAGGCCGGCCCTTCCGCGACGGGCGCTTGGTAGCGGCTACGTTCGTCAGACCTGGCGGTAGGTGCTGAGGAAGCGGCCGATCCGCCCGATCGCGTCCTCCAGGTCGGACACCCGCGGCAGCGTCACGATCCGGAAGTGGTCCGGATTGTGCCAGTTGAACCCGGTGCCCTGCACGACCATGAGCTTCTCCTTGCGGAGCAGGTCGAGCGCGAACTGCAGGTCGTCCTTGATCGGGTGCACCTCGGGGTCGATGCGCGGGAACATGTAGAGCGCGCCCTGCGGCTTCGTGCACGACACGCCCGGGATCTCGTTCAGCATCCGCCACGCGGTGTCACGCTGGGCGAGCAGCCTGCCCCCGGGCAGGATGAGGTCGTTGATGCTCTGGTACCCGCCGAGCGCCGTCTGCACGGCGTGCTGCGTCGGCACGTTGGGGCACAGCCGCATGTTGGCGAGGATGTCCAGGCCCTCGATGTAGCTGGTCGCGTGCTGCTTCGGCCCGGACAGCACCAGCCAGCCGGTGCGGAAGCCCGCCACCCGGTACGCCTTGGAGAGCCCGTTGAACGTGAGCGTCAGCAGGTCCGGCGCGACCGCGGCCGTCGACACGTGCGTCGTGTCGTCGTAGAGGATCTTGTCGTAGATCTCGTCGGAGAAGACCAGCAGGTTGTGCCTGCGGGCGACCTCGGTGATCCGCTCGATCATCTCCCGCGAGTACACCGCGCCGGTCGGGTTGTTGGGGTTGATGACGACGATCGCCTTGGTGCGCGGCGTGACCTTCTTGGCGATGTCGTCGACGTCCGGCATCCAGTCGTTGGTCTCGTCGCAGATGTAGTGCACGGCCCGCCCGCCGCACAGGCTGACCGACGCGGTCCACAGCGGGTAGTCCGGCGAGGGGATCAGCACCTCGTCGCCGTTGTCGAGCAGCGCCTGCAGCGCCATCACGATGAGCTCGGAGACGCCGTTGCCGAGGTACACGTCCTCGATGTCGACGCCGTAGACCTGCTTCTGCTGGTAGTACTGCACGACCGCGCGCCGGGCCGACAGCAGGCCCTTGGAGTCGCCGTAGCCGTGGGCGGAGGGCAGGTTCAGGATGACGTCCTGGAGGATCTCCTCCGGCGCATCGAACCCGAATGGCGCCGGGTTGCCGATGTTGAGCTTCAGGATGTGGTGGCCTTCGGCCTCCATCTGCTTGGCGGCGGCCATGACCGGTCCGCGGATGTCGTAACAGACGTTGGCCAGCTTCGCGGACTGAGTCACCTGCATGCAGCCACAGTACGAGCCCCGCTCCCATGCTTCAGTAGCCAGTTCCCAGGATGTGGCGAAGTTGTGCCGCCTGTCGTGACCCGGTTCGCCTTGCGTAGAGCATCCTAGGAGGCTAGCCTTCTAGGTATGACCATCAACCCTGGGGCCGCGGAGTTCCCGCACCGGCAGATCGCCGCGCAGCTCCGGGCCCGGATCCACCGTGGCGACTGGGCCCCCGGTGAGCGACTGCCGTCGATCCCGTCGCTCGCCACCCAGTTCGGGGTCGCCAAGCAGACCGTCCAGCGCACCATCGACCAGCTGCGGATCGAGGGCCTGCTGATCACCCGCCCCGGTTCGGGGACGTTCGTCCGCGGCACGAAGCGCCGGATGAACCGGCTCTCCCGCGGGCGCTACGGCGCGGAGCGCGGCTACCACGCCGAGCTCGCCGCCCGCTACCGCCAGCACCTGATGCAGGTCGGCGCCATGCCCTGCCCCCCGGACGTCGCCGAGGCCTTCGGCATCGACGTCGGCGTCCACCTGCTCGTCCGCCGCCACCTCGTCCGCACCGGCGACGCCCCGGTCGAGGTCGGCGCCTCCTGGTTCCGCCCCGCCGACGTCCGCGGCACGTCCATCGAGCGCCCCGACGTGTTCGACCGCCCGCTGTACCAGGAGGTCGAGGCCGAGACGGGCCGCCGCTACACGAGCGCCCGCGACCAGGTCAGCGCCCGCCTCCCCACCCGCGAGGAGGCGGAGCTGCTGCAGATCCGCCCCGACACGCCCGTCCTGGTGCTGCTGCACATCGCGTACGACGCCGAGCACAAGCCGATCGAGGTCGCCCAGGCCGCCTGGCCGGGCCCGATGACCTCGCTGACCGAGGAGTACAAGATCCCCGGCGTCCGCCCCGGCCTCCCCACCGACGAGCCCGACCTGGCCCTCGGCTAGCCCCACCCGGCCCCTCCGCCGGTCCCCCCACCGCCGCAGCCGGTCGTCGCACGACGACCGGCTCCCGATGCGACGCCGCAGGTCAGGCCGGTCCGGCACACTTGCGACCGCACATCCGAGAAAAGTTCCGGCGGGCGTGCAGCGTTCGGGTGGGCGGGGACCGTTCTATCCGCGGCGGAGGGAGCGGCCCTTTGAAGGCAGAGGATCCGGACGGGTTCCGGGAGTTCGTGGCGGCGCGGATGGCGGCGCTGCGAAACCTGGCATACGTCACGTGCGGGGACTGGCACTCGGCGGAGGACGCCGTCGCCAACGCCCTGGCCAAGTTGTATCCGCGCTGGTCGCGGCTCGACCGACCGGACCTGTACGCGCAGACGATGGTCGTGCGGGCAGCGATCGACGAGACCCGGCGGCCGTGGTGGCGGCGGGAACGATCCGCCGGCGACCAGGTGCCGGACGTCGCGCAGGCCGATCCCAGCGGTGTCTCCGACGAACGCCTGACCGTGCGCAGGGCGCTGCAGGCGGTGCCCGTCCGGCAGCGGGCGGTGCTGGTGCTGCGGTACTACCTGGGCATGACGGCCGAGGAGGCCGCGGAGGTGCTCGGGATCCGGGCCGCATCGGTCAGGAGCCAGACGACCAGAGGTCTGGCGAATCTCCGGGCGGCCCTCGCCGCCGGAGGCGTGGTCTTGGATGAACCGTCTGAACTCGGAGAGTGGACCAATGCAGATGCAGGACCTGGTGGAGCTGGCGACGTCAGAGCCACCGCCGCTGCGGCACGACGCTGACCAGATCCTGGCGGCGGGCCGGCGGGTCCAGCGCCGCCGCCGGATGGCGACCGGTGCCGCCGCGGCCGCGGTACTGGGGGTGATCGCCGCCGCCGTCGCCGTGCCCGCCCTCGGACGGGGCGGCGAGGAGGCACAGCTCCAGATGGGTGCCCCGGAGAACAACCAGCCGGTGCCCGCGACGGCGGAGCCGTTCACGTTCACGTTCGGTGGTTACAAGGTCGGGAAGCTGCGGGTGGCGCAGCCGGTCGACGTGTCGACGGCGTACCAGCTCGCCTCCGTGTACGCGGACGGGCTGACCACCACCGACAAGGCCGCCGACCCGAACGCGCCGGCGCAGGACGGCAAGAAGCTGTACGCGTACCTGACCGTGTACCGGGCCGGCGCGTACGACCCGTCGAAGCTGACCGGCACGCAGCCGGTGACCGTCGGCGGGCGGCCCGGGCTGGAGGCCGGCGGCCCGTACCTCGGCTGGGCGACGCGGCGGACGCTGGCGTGGCAGTACAACACGGATGCGTGGGCGGTGATCCAGGCCAGCTCCGACGACGCCGCGTACCCGTCGGCGAAGGACCTGCGCGACCTCGCCGCCGGGCTGCGCGGCCAGACGCCGGTGCCGGTGAAGGCACCGGTGAAGCTGGGCTACGTGCCGGCCGGATACCGCCTGCAGGAAGCGTCGATGCACGCCATGACGGGGCTCAACGGGATCGCCGCCGCCCGCGACGGCGACTACGCGGGCCTGCTGTTCAGCAACCCGGCCCTGCCGACGACCGGCCTGACCGCGCCGTTCGGCGGTGAGGACGGCGCCGACCCGAAGGGCAGCTTCGTGGTGTACGTCGTGCCGGCCGCCAACTCCAACCAGCCGCCCTCGCCGGGCGTGACCTGCGGCAACGGCTTCTGCAACCGGTGGGTCGGCGGCGTGAACATCCAGGTCAGCAGCGGCGGACGGCTGACCGACACGGAGATGACGAAGGTCCTCGACGGCGCCACCCTCGCCGACGTGAAGAACGAGCGCACCTGGACGCCCGTGCCGGCCTGACGTGCCTGACGACGGCGACGGCCACCCACCGGTCGGTGGGTGGCCGTCATCGTTCCCGGGCGTTGTTCAGGTGATCGGTCAGGTGATCGGGTCGGGGGCGACCTCCGGCTTGGTGGCCGGGCGGGCGGCGTCGACGCGCGGGTCGCCCTCGTCGGCGAAGTAGTCCGCCGCGCTGGTGTCGTCGCCGCCGTCGGTGACCGACGCGGCCCGCAGGATCAGCGTGAGCAGCGCCGCGACGATCAGGTTGACCGCGACCGCGACGAAACCGACGTAGATCGTCTTCGCGGAGTCGAAACCGAACTCCTTCAACGGGAACGCCGAGCCGCCGAAGTGGGCGCGCTTCGTGGCGGCGTTCGGGATCTGGTACAGCATCCACATGCCGAGGCCCATCCCGGCGACCCACCCGCCGATCAGCGCGCCGCGGTGGAACCACCTGGTGAACAGGCCCAGCGCGACCGCCGGCAGGGTCTGCAGGATGATGACGCCGCCGATGAGCTGCAGGTCGATGGAGAACTGCGGGTCGACGAAGACGACGAAGACCAGCGCACCGACCTTGACCAGCAGCGACGTCACCTTCGACACGGTCGCCTCCTGGTGCGGGGTGGCGTCGCGCTTCAGGTATTCGCGGTACACGTTGCGGGTGAACAGGTTCGCGGCGGCGATCGACATGATGGCGGCGGGGACGAGCGCGCCGATGCCGATCGCGGCGTACGCGATGCCGGCGAACCAGTCGGGGAAGAGCTTGTCGAACAGCATCGGCACGACGGTGTTGTTGTCGTTGGTGCCGTTCGGGTTCTTCAGCGGGGTGACACCGGCGGCGATCGCGGCGTACCCGAGCAGCGCGATGAGGCCCAGCAGCAGCGAGTACGCCGGCAGCGCCGACATGTTCCGCTTGATCACGTCGCGGTTCCTGCTCGCCAGTACACCCGTGAGGCTGTGCGGGTAGAGGAACAGCGCGAGCGCGGAGCCGAGGGCGAGGGTGATGTACTGCAGCTGGTTGTTGGCGTTGAGGAGGATGCCGTCGGTCGCCGCCGGGGTCTTGTCGAACTTCGCGTCGGCGGCGTCGAAGATCGCACCCCAGCCGCCGAGCTTGTACGGCAGGTAGAACACCGCGACGAGGATGACGACGTAGATCAGGGTGTCCTTGACGAACGCGATGAGCGCCGGCGCCCGCAGGCCGCTGGAGTAGGTGTAGGCGGCGAGGATCGCGAACGCGACGATGATCGGCAGGTGCCGGGCGATCGCGCCCTCACCGGTCACCCCCATCGTCTTGAGCACGGACTCGATGCCGACGAGCTGCAGCGCGATGTACGGCATGGTCGCCACGATCCCGGTGACCGCGATCAGCAGCGCGAGCGTCGGTGACTGGAACCGGGCCCGCACGAAGTCGGCCGGCGTCACGAACCCGTGCCGGTGCGACACGGACCACATCCGCACCAGGACCAGGAACACGAGCGGATAGATGATGACGGTGTACGGCACGGCGAAGAAGCCGGCCGCGCCGGCCGCGAACAGCAGCGCCGGGACGGCGACGAACGTGTAGGCGGTGTACAGGTCACCGCCGACGAGGAACCAGGTGATCCAGCCGCCGAAGTTGCGGCCGCCGAGTCCCCACTCGTCGAGGTGGTTGAGGTTGTCCGGGCGGCGCCAGCGGGCGGCGACGAAGCCGACCACGCTCACCCCGACGAACAGGATGACGAAGATCGCGATCTCGACCTGATGGTCACGCCACATCGCCGGTCACCGCCGCTTCGTCATCTGGTAGACCAGCGTCGTGGTGCCGACGCCGACGGCGATGATGGCCAGTTGCATCCAGTAGAACCGGGGGAAGCCGAGCAGGCGGGGACTGTCGGCGTTGTACCAGACGGTGACCAGCGGCAGCACGATCGGGATGAACAACAGCCAGTTCCACGGGCTCTTGTCCGCGGCCCGGGGGGTGTCGGGGAGTTCGGGACCGGTCACGGCCTACCTCCTTCACGAGGGTTGTGCGCGCCTGGCGGGCGGCCAGGTAGATCGACGTAACCTGATCGGCGTCCCGGCCGCTGACCGGTGGGGTCACGGATCGGCGAACGGTCGGTTCCGCGCGCCGGACGGTGTCCTGGATCACACCAACGGGGTCCTGTTCGGTCCCTGCGGCCCTTCCGCGGCGCCCTTCCGTGTGCCTCTCGCGGGCCCCTTCCGCGGGCCTTTTCTGTGTGCCCGGCGCGGGCGGGCGGTCATCGCGCCAGTTCGGCGGGCGTGGCGTTGCCGCCGGTCAGGATCACCGCGACCCGCTCCCCCATCAGGTCGGGCCGGGCGAGGACCGCGGCCAGGGCGGCGGCGCCGGCGCCTTCCGCCTGGGTGTGCGCGCTGCCGGACAGCACCCGCCGGGCGGCGTCGATCGCGTCGTCGTCGACGAGCACGAAGTCGGCCAGCAGGTCCCGCAGGATCTTCTGCGGCAGCTCGAACCCGCGCCCCGTCGCCAGCCCGTCGACCCTGGTCCGGTTGTCCCGCCGCACACAGGCACCGGACCGCCACGAGTCGTGCGCGGCCGGCGCGGCGCTGGACTGCACGCCGACGACCCGGCAGCCGGGCGCGACGGCGGCGGCGACCACGCAGGCGGCGGCCGCTCCTGTACCGCTGCCGACCGGCACCACCACCGTGTCGAGGTCCGGGTGCCGTTCGAACAGCTCCAGGTAGGCGGTCCCGACGCCCGCGATCACGGCCGGCTCGTCGCCCGGGCTGACCAGCCGCCCGCCGACCGTCCTGGCGTGCGCCTCGGCGTGCGCCTCCGCCTCGGCCATGTTCGCCCCGTGCGGCGTCACGGTCGCGCCGAGCGCCCGCACCGCACGGATCTTGAACTCCGCGGCCCCGGCCGGCATCACGACGTGCGCCGGGACGCCGAACGCGCGGGCGGCGTACGCGATCGACCGGGCGTGGTTGCCGGTCGAGTACGTGACGACGGGTTCCCCCGCGTCCAGGCCGGCCATGAGGTTGAGCGCACCGCGGACCTTGAACGCGCCGGTCGGCTGCGCGTTCTCGTGCTTGACCACCACCCGGCGGCCCGCGACCTCGTCCAGCAGCGGATACGACCAGGACGGCGTTGCCGGGAGGTGCGGGTCGAGCACCCGCCGGGCACCCAGCACATCGTTGAGACTCACCATGGGCTCCAACTTGGTGCCGGTACCATATATAAATCCAATGCCGAGTTTCTCGGAAACTCATAGGTGGGATCTATGCTTGACGTGACGCGCCTACGGGTGCTCGCCGCGGTCGCCCGGCACGGCTCGGTCACCGCCGCCGCCGAGGCGCTGCACTACGCCCAGCCGTCGGTCAGCCACCACCTGTCGCGCCTCGAGGCCGAGACGGGCGCGTGTCTCGTGCAGCGCGTCGGCCGCGGCGTGCGCCTCACGCCCGCCGGCCGGCTCCTCGCCGAGCGCGCCGAGGAGATCCTGGGCCGGCTCGACGCCGCCGAGGCCGAGCTCGAGTCGCTGACCGGCCTGACGTCCGGCCGGGTGCGGCTCGCCGCGTTCCCGTCGGCGCTGGGGTCGTTCGTGCCGCTCGCCGCCGCCCGCTTCGCCGCGTCGCACCCGGGCGTCGCGCTGAGCCTGGTGGAGGCCGAGCCGCCGGAGGCCCTGCGGCTGCTCAAGGCCGGCGAGGTCGACCTGGCGGTCGTCTTCGACTACGCCGGCGGCGACCCGGTCCCGGACGACGGCGTCCGGCTGACCCCGCTGTTCGACGAGCCGCTGCACCTCGTCACCGGCCTCGCCGAGACCCGCGACCTGGCCGGCCTCGCCGGCGCCCGCTGGATCGGCGGCTGCGAACGCTGCCGGACGAGCCTCGTGCGGCGGTGCGCGGCGGCCGGGTTCACGCCAGAGATCGCCTTCACCACCGACGACTACGTCGCCGTGCAGGCCCTGGTCGCCGCCGGCCTGGGCGTCACGATCCTGCCGGACCTGGCGCTGCGCGCACACCGCTCGGCGGGCGTCCGGGCGCAGCCACTCCCCGGCCCGGGCCGCCGCGTGACCGCCGCCCTCTACGGCACGCCCCCGGACCCGCCCGCCCCCGCCGCCCTGCTCGCCGCCCTCCTGGCCACCGGGCCGCCCGCATAGCCGCTCGGGCCACCAGTGGCGGGCCTGCCGTACAACGGAAGCCGTCGGCAAGTTCTTCGGACCGGTCGTGGACCTTGGTGCTGGTCACCGCACGGCGCTGTTCACGGTCTGCAACGTCCGCCGCGCAGACCTCGAACACTTGCCGCACCTCGACGACTCCGAAACCGGTCTGCTCTGGCTCCCCCGTCGTTTGGCGCTCAGAGGCCACAGACCGGCCCGTTACCTGCGGCGATGAGAGGGGACCGGCAGACCCGGTGGCCCGCCACGCCCCCGCACCGTTCCGGCAGGCAGGCAACGAGCGACCATGCGCCCTCGCGACCGTTCATGACGTAGCCCGGCCGGGGCACGGAGGTGAAGCAGCGCGGGCGGGGGCCTCCGCCGGGCGGCGACCCGGGGCGTCCGACGGACCCGGGCGCGGCGATCAGGCCTGCCCGCCCGCGCAATTCCTTCAACGGTTCAACGACGCGGGCCCGGGCTTGATGCCCGGCGGCGCGCCGGCGGTGGGAACCGGTTACAACTTGATGCCCAGCAGGGCGTCGACGGCGAGGCGCAGCACGGCGGGGGCGTCGCGGTCGTCGCCGGCGTCGGCCAGGGTGGCGTCAACCCAGGCGTCGACGGCGGCCAGGGCGCCCGGCGTGTCGAGGTCGTCGGCGAGGCGCTCGCGGAGCTGGTCGAGCAGCTCGATGCCGGACGGGCCGATGGAGGCCTTGGCGGCGGAGCGCCAGCGGGAGAGGCGCTGCTGGCCGGTCTTGAGGACGTCGTCGGTCCACTGGCGGTCGTTGCGGTAGTGGTCGGCGAGGAGGGCGAGGCGGACCGCCATCGGGTCGACGCCGTCGCCGCGGAGGCGGGAGACGAAGACGAGGTTGCCCTGGCTCTTGGACATCTTGTCGCCGTCGAGGCCGATCATGCCCGCGTGCACGTAGTGCGTGGCGAAGGGGGTCTTGCCGCTGAGGGCCTCGGCGTGGGCCGCGGAGCACTCGTGGTGCGGGAAGAGCAGGTCGTTGCCGCCGCCCTGGACGTCGATGGTGTCGCCGAGGAGGCTCTGGGCGATGACGGCGCACTCGATGTGCCAGCCGGGGCGGCCGGGGCCGAGGTCGCCGCCGTCCCACGCGGGCTCGCCCTCGCGCAGGCCGCGCCAGAGCAGCGGGTCGAGCGGGTCGCGCTTGCCGGGGCGCTGCGGGTCGCCGCCGCGCTCGGCGGCGAGGCGGAGCATCTCGGTGCGGGACAGGTTGGACTCGCTACCGAAGCCGGGGGCGGTCGCGACGCTGAAGTAGACGTCGCCGGTGCCGTCCTCCAGCGCATACGCGTGGCCGCTCGCGATCAGCCCGGACACCTTGCGCGCGATCTGCGGGATGGACTCGACGGCGCCGACGTAGCGCTTCGGCGGGATGATCCGCAGCGCCTCCATGTCCTCGCGGAAGAGGGCGGTCTCGCGCATCGCGAGCACGACCCAGTCCTCGCCGTCGCGGGCGGCGCGCTCCAGCAGCGGGTCGTCGATGTCGGTGACGTTCTGGACATAGTCGACCTCGTGGCCGGCGTCGCGCCAGACCCGGTTGGCCAGGTCGAACGCGAGCATCGTGGCGGCGTGGCCGAGGTGGGTGGCGTCATAGGGGGTGATGCCGCAGACATACATGGTGGCGGGCCTGCCCTCGATCCGCACCGGCGCGATCTCGCGGCGGGCGGAGTCGAACAGGGCGAGGGTGGTCGCACCGGCAGCGGTGCGGGGCAGCGTGGGCACCGCCGGTGCCGACCATGAGTCCATCCGCCAAGACTATCCGCGGGGTACGACCGAAACATCGGGGAAACCGGTGTGACGAACCTAGCGTAGACAGGGCCTTACATCGGCGGCCACGGAATGGCGTGGCGGTCCTCGTCGGGGGCCGGATACCGCTTCTCCTGCAGCAGCTGGGTGATCCGCAGCGCGACGGTGCCGACCTCGGCCGCGGTCAGGTGGTCCGAGAGCGACTCGGCGAGCCCGGCGGTGTACTGGGCGCGCAGCTTCTCCAGCACCTCGATCGCCTCGTCGGGCAGCGGCTCGCCGGCCCAGCCCCACAGGATGGTGCGCAGCTTGTCCTCGCCGTGGAAGCAGATGCCGTGGTCGACGCCGTACACGCGGCCGTCGACGGTGTCGATGATGTGCCCGCCCTTGCGGTCGGCGTTGTTGGCGACGGCGTCGAAGACCGCCATCCGCGCGAGCCGGGGGTCGTCGTCGTGGGCGAGGACGAACGGGCGCCCGCGCTCGTCGCGCGCGCTGAGGATGCGTTTCCACGTACGTGGGACCTTGGCGGCGGGCACGAAGCCGAGGA
Source organism: Dactylosporangium sp. CA-152071 (assembly GCF_050936335.1). Lineage (NCBI taxonomy): Bacteria > Bacillati > Actinomycetota > Actinomycetes > Micromonosporales > Micromonosporaceae > Dactylosporangium > Dactylosporangium sp. CA-152071. The sequence continues at coordinate 3,279,905 of NZ_JBNJMZ010000002.1, forward strand.
TCGCGTCGTCGGTCTGCAGCTCGTCGTCGATCCACAGCTGGACCATGCCGGTGCCGAGAGGCCCGTCGCGCAGGACGGTCGGCGGGACCACGGACCAGCCGGTGGCCTCGGACAGCAGCCAGGCCGCGTACTCACGGCCGGCGAGGGTGCCGTCGGGGAAGTCCCACAGCGGCCGCTCGCCGCTGACGGGTTTGTACACGCACCTGGCGACGGTCGACCCGTGCGTGATGACGGCCCGCAGGGTCGCGTTGGACGCGTCCATCAGCCGGCCTTCGATCTCCATGGTGCCGTGGCGGAGCAGCTCCAGCGCCTCGTCCTGGGGCAATGCCGGCACGGCGTCTACCGGCGGTAGCCGTTGTGACGCGGGCAGAGGTGCCCGCGGGCGTCGAGGGGCTGGCCGCACAGCGGGCAGGGCGGCCGTCCGGACGCGACGACCCGCTTGGCCCGGTCGATGAACGCGCGGGTCGCCTGCGGCGTCAGCCGGACCCGCAGCCGGTCCCGGTCGGCGCTGCTGAGCTCGTCGTCGTCCTCGTCCTCGGCCTCCTCGGCCTCCTCCTCGCCGACCGCGATGGCCTCGATGACCACGGTCGCGGTGTCGACGTCGAAGGCGAGGCCGAGCGTGCCGACCCGGAACTCCTCGTCGAGGGGCGTGTCGAGCGGCTCGTTGTCGCTGGTGTCGACGGCCGCGGTCTCGGGCAGGTCGACGCCGAAGCGGCGCTGCGCCTCCAGCAGGAGCTCCTCGAGCTTCTCGGCCAGGAGGGTCACCTGCACCTTCTCGAGGGCGACGCTGACCAGCCGCCCCCCGCCGCGCGCCTGCAGGAAGAAGGTCCGCTCCCCCGGCGCGCCCACGGTCCCCGCGACAAACCGCTCGGGCGGCTCAAATGCATACACCTGGTGGCTCACACCGTCACCTCCGCTGCGCTCCGGCGCCGGCGTGAGCGCAACCTGAGCCGCTGGTTCGCGGCTCGTCCGCGACGCTCCGGACCGCTCATGCTAGAACTCTATCCGCATGCTTCGGTCAGCGCTCACGCCAGGCGGCAAGATCACACAGAACCGCCCGAACCGCCCCCGACGGCGGCATCCGACGTCGGCTCCTCGTCGATCTTGGGGACGAACGGCGACAGGTCTCCACCGGTGTCGTTCAGCCGCAGGACGAAGGACCGCAGCGGGGTGTACCGGATCACCGTGACCGACGCGGGCTCGACGGCGATGCGCTGGAACAGGTCCAGGTGCATGCCGAGCGCGTCGGCGACGATCGCCTTGATGATGTCGCCGTGGCTGCACGCGAGCCAGACCGCGTCCGCGCCGTGCGACTCGGTGAGCTTGGCGTCCCACGTACGGATGGCGGCGATCGCACGGGCCGACATCACGGCCATCGACTCGCCGTCGGGTCCGGGGAACACCGCCGCGGACGGGTGCGCCTGCACCGTCGCCCACAGCGGCTCCTTGGCGAGCTCCTTGAGCGGCCGGCCGGTCCAGTCACCGTACCGGCACTCAACGATCCCCTCATCCACCGAAATGTCGGAAAAGTCGGGAAGAGCCAGCGACAGCGTCTCCCGGCAGCGCGGCAACGGGCTGGACACCACCGCCGCCAGGGGCAGCTTCGCCGCGGCGAGCCGCTCCCCGACCGCCAGCGCCTGCGCCTGCCCGACCTCGTCGAGCCCGACGGGCTGGTGGCCGGCGAGCACCCCGCTGGCGTTGGTGTTGGTCCGGCCGTGCCGGAGCAGGAGCAGTGTCGTCACGCGGACAAGCCTGCCATCTCGTACGCGCGCATCAGCTGCCGCATGGTCTGCGTGCCGTGCTCGTGGTCGCCGAAGAGCAGCGCCGCCAGCTCGGTGACACCGGCCTCCTTGTAGGCCTTGAGCCGCTCCGCGATCCGCTCGACGGGCCCGATCAGCGACGTGCGGTCGATGAACTCGAACGGGATCGCCGCGGCCGCCTCGCGGTGCTTCTTCGCCAGGTACAGGTCCTGCACCTCGCGGGCCGCGTCGCCGTACCCCATCCGCGTGGCGAGCGCGTTGTAGAAGTTCTGCTCGCGGCTGCCCATCCCGCCCACGTACAGCGCCGCGTACTGCCGCACCAGCTCCGCGCACATCTGCGGGTCGTCGCCGACGACCACCGGTACACCGGCGCAGATCTCGAAACCGTCGAGCGTCTTGCCGGCCTTGGCCCGGCCCGCCTCGATCGGCTTCAGCGACTCCGCGGCGAACTCGGGCGAGAAGAAGATCGCCAGCCACCCGTCGGCGACCTCGCCGGCGAGCTCCAGGTTCTTCGGCCCGACCGCGGCGAGGTACACCGGGACGTGGTCGCGGGTCGGGTGCAGGGTCAGCTTGAGCGCCTTGCCGGGGCCGTCAGGCAGCGGCAGCTGGTAGTGCTGCCCGTCGTAGGCGACCGTCTTGCGGGTCAGCGCGAGGTTGACGATGTCGATGTACTCGCGGGTGCGCTGCAGCGGCCTGCCGAACCGGACGCCGTGCCACCCCTCGGACACCTGCGGGCCCGACACGCCGAGACCGAGCCGGAACCGGCCGCCGGACAGCTTGTCGATCGTCGCCGCGGTCATCGCCGCCATCGCCGGCGTCCGGGCCGGGATCTGGAACACCGCGGAGCCCAGCTCGATGCGCTCCGTCTGGCCCGCGAACCACGCGAGCATCGACGGGGCGTCCGACCCGTACGCCTCCGCCACCCATACGCAGGAGAAACCGAGGCGGTCGGCCTCCTGCGCGAGGGCCAGGTGCCCGGCCGGTTCATTCCACGCCGCGAGATATCCGAGGTTCAACGCGAGCCGCACAACTGCCTCCCAGGATCCCCCGCGCGACCCTGCACGGGCGGCACCAAGGGTAGCGGGGGGCCCACCTACCCGCCTTCGGTGGGATCCGGCCGTATCGTTCCACCTATGCAGCAGCGACCGCTCGGCCGTAGCGGGCTGGCGGTATCCCGGCTGGCCCTCGGCACCATGACCTGGGGCCGTGACACCGACGCCGACGATGCGGCCGCCCAGCTCAAGACGTTCCGCGACGCGGGCGGCACGCTGCTGGACACCGCCGACGTCTACGCCGACGGCGAGGCGGAGTCGGTGATCGGCGCCCTGGTCGGCCGGCTCGTGCCCCGCGAAGAGCTGGTCATCGCCACGAAGGCCGGCCTGCGACCCGGCATGGCGCGCCGCCGCGACGGCTCCCGCAGCCACCTGCTGCGCGCCCTCGACACCTCCCTCGAACGCCTCGGGACCGACCACGTCGACCTGTGGCAGGTCCACGGGTACGACCCCGACACGCCCCTCGAGGAGACCCTCAGCGCGCTCGACACCGCCGTGCAGACCGGCCGCGCGCGCTACGCGGGTGTGTCCAACTTCTCCGGCTGGCAGACCGCCCGCGCCGCCACCTGGCAGGCCGCCTGGCCCGGCCGCGCCCCGCTGGTCTCCACGCAGGTCGAGTACTCGCTGCTCGAGCGCGGCATCGAGCGCGAGGTGATCCCCGCCTGCTCCGCGCTCGGCATCGGCCTGCTGCCCTGGTCGCCCCTCGGCCGCGGCGTCCTCACCGGCAAGTACCGCGGCGGCGTCCCCGCCGACTCGCGCGCCGCGTCGCCGCACTTCGAGCGGTTCGTCGCCCCGTACCTCGACGACCGCTGCGCCGGCATCGTCGAGGCGGTCGCCACCGCCGCCGGCGGCCTCGGCGTGTCGCCGCTGGAGGTCGCGCTCGCGTGGGTGCGCGACCGGCCGGGCGTCGTCGCCCCCGTCCTCGGCGCCCGCACCGTCGGCCAGCTCCTCGGCGCGCTGCAGACCGAGGAGATCGAGCTGCCCCGCGAGATCCGCGCCGCCCTCGACGACGTGTCGGCTCCGACGTCGGGCTATCCCGAGCGGCAGACATAATCAGCAGATCATGATCCGATCCGCGTTGTCGTCCCTGGTACTGGTAGCGCTCCTCGCCGCGTGCGACTCCGGGGCCCCGGTCAGCCACCCGGACGCGACGGTCCCGACCCCCACCTGGGCGCCGGCACCGTCCGTCTCACCCGCCGGGACCGTCGCCCCGGCCGGCGGACCCGCCTCCGCCGTCGCCGTCTCCGGGTCACGGACAGCCGTCGGGCTGCCGTCCGGCCTCGCCGTTCTGGACACCTCAGGCACTGCGCTGTTGCCCACGTCGGCTCCTGTACGAGCCGTGGTGGCCCTTCCGTCCGGCGGCTTCCGCGCCGTGGCGGGCAGCACCGTGGTGACCGTCGGCGGCGGTGGCGGCACCACGGACCGCTGGGAGCTCCCGGCTCCCGGCACCGCCCTCGCCGTGCACCCGTCCGGCTGGACCGCGGTCACCGTCCCCACCCTCGGCGACGTGATCATCCTCTCCCCCACCGGCGCCGTCACCCGCACCATCCACACCGGCGGCCGCCCCGGCAGCGTGGCCCTCACCGGCGACCTCATCGGCGTCCTGGACCCCGCCGAGACGTCACTCACCGTGTACGACGCCACCTCCGGCACCCGCCGCGAAGGCCTCCGCGCCGGCGACGGCGCCGTCACCGTCACCACCGACGACACCGGCAGGTTCGTGGTCCTCGACGCCCGCGACGGCGAACTCCTGGTCTTCGAGACCGGCCCGCTCCTCCTGCGCCAGCGCTACCCCGTCCCCGGCGGCCCGTACGCACTCACCTTCGCCCGCTCCACGTTGTGGGTCACAGTCACCCAACGTAACGAGCTGGTCGGCTACGACCTGAGCGGCGGCACTCCCCGCGAGGTCGCGCGCCACCCTACCGTCCGCCTGCCGATCGCCGTCGCCGCCGACCCCTCCACCGGCACGATCGCCGTCGCCGGGTCGGCTGAAGGGCTGGTGCAGCGCATTTCGCCGTAGCAATATCGGTTCATGGACTACGAATACGTGCCGTTGCGGCTGCCGTCGAACGTCGACCGGCTCACCGCCAACGCACAGCTGACGATCCAGGCCGAATACGGCGGCTGGGAGCTGGCCAGGGTCCGCCTCTACGCGGACGGCACCCGCCAGGTCATGCTCCGCCGCAAACTCACCAGCGACGCCATGCCCGGCCTCAGCACGTAGGCCCGCGGTCCCACCGATCCACCCTCATCGTGCGCGCCCCAGCCGCACGCCGACCACCCACGGCCGGTGAACAACGGGCGCCTAACCGATGACGGCCAGCACCGCCTCGAGGACCCCCGCCCGCTCAGGATGCGCCCCGCGATACCTGGCCACGGCCCCGTCCCGCCACTCCGGCACCTCAAGCACGGCCAGCACGGCCGCGTTCTCCCGGATTCCCCGCAGCCGGACCTCCCCGTCCAGCCACTCGCCCAGCTCTAGCTCCCGCTCCCGGCGCTCCCGCACCGCCCGCCGCGCCTCCCCCAGCGCCGAGACCATCACCGCTCTCGACGGCGGCACAGCCATCCCCCGCCCGGAGCATCCCGGTGATCGCCTCACTCCGCCGATCCCACACATCCCACTCAGCCACCACCCGTCAATCCTCGCAGCCCCAGACCCACCCAACGACCGACAGCACCCCACCCCCATGATCGAAGGCCACCTCCGGCCGCCCGGACGGCCACCACCCGACTTCGATCACAAGCCCCACCTGCACAACCACCGCCAGGACCGGCGATCGAACCGATGCGCACTGGTCACCGGCACGCAGCATCGAGCGACACCCTCGACAGCACCCGACCATCCGAGAACAGCCGCCGGCGAACATCACCGCAACCCCGGCACGGACCGCAACCACCCGCCACCATGATCGAAGGACACCCCGGGCCGCCCGGACGACCACCACACGACTTCGATCACACGCCCTGGCCGCGCAACCAACGCCCGGCAACACCGGCGCCAGCGATCGAACTGCTGCGCACTGGTCACCGGCGCGCAGCATCGAGCAACAGCCTCAACAGCGCCCGACCATCCAAGAACAGCCGCCGGGAAACATCACCGCAACCACGGCACGGACGGTGACCACGCCACCTGGCGCCCGGTCCCCAGGCGGGCGGAAGAACCCCACCCCCGTGCTGGACTGACCTGTCACCCACATGGATCGGCGAACCCGCACGCGGACAGCACCCAACTCCGCCCATCGAGGACGGTGAGGGCCGACCAGATTCGCCCGTGGCCCCCACCGCCGGACCCGCACCGCCCCGGTCGAAGGCCGGCGGCCATGAGCAGCGGAGCGGGTCGTGGTCATCGGCGGGCGGCGGGCTTGGTGGTCTGGTTCGGAGGCGTCGCCGCCGGACCCGTTACGTGGTCTGGAGCGACGGCACCAGCGACGAGATGCGGCCGACGGCCGCGGGCTGACGGCCGCGGCCGGGCCGGCACGGCAGGTGCGGGCCCCGGCTGCGGCGGTCGGTCAGCGGTCGGCCGACTCGGTGTTCTTGTCGGAGGCGTCGCCCGTGGCGGGCTCGTCCTCGTCGAGGTCCTCGTCCAGCTCGACGAACGCGTGCTCGTCGAGGCGGTCGACGACGCGGTCCTCGGCGCCGACGGCGAAGGGGCCGGTGCCGTCGTTGTCCTCATACGCCTCGGGGTCGAGCGGGGTGGCCACCTCGGCGACGACGACCACGCCGTCGAGGGACTCCAGCTCGGGGATGTCGAGGGCGCCGAGCGAGCCGTCGCCGGCCTGCATCAGCTCGAGGACAGCCTCGCCGACCGTCTCGACGGAGGCGGTGTCGCCGTCGCCGGGGTTGGTGCGGCGGGCGGCGTCGGCGAGGCGGAGCAGGGCCGCGACGCTGGGGACGCGGTAGTCGCGGCGCTGTCGGACGGAGATGATCTGCGGGTGCGGGTCTTCGGCCTCGGTGCCGTCGACGCCGCCGATGCCGACGCCGAACTGGCGGTCCGCCTCGTCGGGGTCGATGGCCTCGACGTCCCACGGGGTGACCTCGCCGAAGGCGTCGAGCAGGAGCTCGTCGTAGCCGTTGGAGGCGTTGTTGAGCTCGACATAGGCGCGCCACACCTCGTCGTCGTCGGCCCGCCCGTCGGCGGCCTTGACCGCGGCAAGGTGGTCGCGGGCCGCCGTGATCACGCGCTCGAGCGCGGCGTCAAGCTCCGCGTGCCGGTCGGTCATGATGGGACTCCCCCTGATATCGGTGGTGGGACGGTCGGGTTGATCAGGATTGCTGCAGGAACCTGTCGAGGACTCGCACGCCGAACTGTAGTCCCTCCAGGGGAATGCGCTCGTCAATGCCGTGGAACAACGCGCCGAAGTTCAGGTCGGCGGGCAGCCGCACGGGTGAGAACCCGAAGCAGCGGATGCCGAGCTTGTCGAACTGCTTGGCGTCCGTGCCGCCGCTGAGCATGTACGGCACGGGCAACGCGCCGGGGTCCTCCGCCTTGAGCGCAGCCGTCATCGCGTCGACGAGGGCGCCGTCGAAGGTGGTCTCCAGCGCGGCCTGGCGGTGAATGTACTCCAGCTCGATGTCGGGGCCGACGAGCTCGCGCAGCTGCTGCTCGAACAGCTCCGACTGCCCGGGCAGGGTGCGGCAGTCGATGGTGGCGGACGCGCGGCCGGGGATCACGTTGTCCTTGTACCCGGCGGCGAGGCGGGTCGGGTTGGCCGTGTTGCGCAGGGTCGCGCCGATGATCATCGCGATCGGCCCGATCTTCTCCACGGCCCGCTCGGGGTCGTCGAGGTCGAGCTCGATGCCGAGGATCTCCGACACCTGCTCCAGGAACGCGCGCACGGTCGGCGTCATGATCACCGGGAAGCGGTGCCGGCCGACCCGCGCGACGGCCTCGGCGACCGCGGTCACCGCGTTGTCGTCGTTGATCATCGAGCCGTGCCCGGGGCGCCCCTTGGCGTGCAGCCGCAGCCAGTCGATGCCCTTCTGCGCGGTCTCGATCAGGTAGAGGCGCTGGTCGCCGCCGACGCTGACGGAGAAGCCGCCGACCTCGCCGACCGCCTCGGTCACCCCGTCGAAGTAGTGCGGGTGCTTCTCGACGAGATACTGCGCGCCATAGGTGCTGCCGGCCTCCTCGTCGGCGACGAAGGCGAGCACCACGTCCCGCGGTGGCTTGCGGCCCTCGCGGCGCATCTGCCGTACAAGCGCCAGGACCATCGCGTCGAAGTCCTTCATGTCGACGGCGCCCCGCCCCCACAGGTAGCCGTCCTTGATCTCACCGCCGAACGGGTCGACGGACCACTCGGAGGCGTCGGCGGGCACGACGTCGAGGTGTCCGTGGATCAGCAGCGCGTCACGCGTCGGGTCGCTGCCCTCGAAGCGGGCGACGACGCTGGCCCGGCCGGGCGCGCTCTCGTGGATCTGCGGATCGAGGCCGACCTCGGCGAGCTTCTCGGCGACATACTCCGCGGCGAGCCGCTCCCCGGCGCTCGTCTCCAGGTCGCCCGTGTTGGTGGTGTCGATGCGCAGCAGGTCGCGGCAGAGCTCGATGACCTCGTCGGTGGCGTCCATGAAGAAGTCATACCAGGCGCCTGTGACAATTTCGGCGGGTGGTCCGGTGGGCTACCACGAAGCGTCACCGGACCACACGGACTTCACCAGCCGAAACCGGCCGCGTAGCTCACCGAAGCGAGCACCGCCTGCCCCGACGCGTTGGGGTGGAAATAGTCCCAGGTCGAGATCTGCGACAGCTGGAACGGGTAGCCGAAGACGGCGCCGCCGTCGTACTTGCAGTTGGCGCCGTACGCCGCGCAGGCCGACGCCAGCTGGCCGTTGAAGTCGGCGACCCGCTGCCGGACGCGGTCGCGCCGCGCGGCGTCGGCCGACGCGGTCGACGTCGGGTTGGCCAGCATCGACTGGCAGATGCCGAACAGGCCCCAGGCCGTGCGCGCCCCGGAGGTGTCCTTGCCGACCTGCCAGAGCCGCTTCAGGTCGGGCACGCTGATGAGCAGCACCTTCGCGTCGGGCAGGCCGGCCTTCAGCGTGCCGAGGGCCGCGTCCAGCGACGCCCGGAACGCGGCCACGCTGGTCATCGTCGACTCCGACGAGGTGCAGGCGTCGTTGGCGCCGATGAGGATCGTGACGTAGGCGACACGCTGCGAGACGGCGGTCTGGGCCTGACCTGGCATGTCAGCGGCTTTCGCCCCGCTTTTGCCGTCATTGTACGAGTGGCCGTCGATCGCCGGGTTCACCGCGCGGATCCGCAGGAAGTGGCTGTTGACGGAGGCTGTGCTGCCCGTGCTGAACGAGCGGGACGGGCAGTCGGCGAACCATCCGCACGCGTTGAACCCGCGGGTGATGGAGTCGCCCATGCTGGCGATCGATCCGGGTGGCGGCCCGGCTGCGGCGTACGCGGGAGCGGTGGCTCCCAGCAGCACGACCAGGGTGGCGGCGAGGACGGTCAGTCCCCGCCTGGTGAGGGACATGGCGGCCCCTTTCCGTAGCAGGTGGCGGCCGGCTTCCATCGAAGGCGGTACATGGGAGCGTACTGGCCGGTAACCACTCGTTTCAAGAAGTCGCGCCTCGGGTACCGACGCGGCAACGACAACAAACGATCGAGGAGGCGCACGTGAGTGCCGCACCGCTGCCGCCGCTACCGCCGGTGCCGGGCATCGAGGACGACGAGGTCGTCTTCGGCGGACCGAGCATGCTCGACCTCCTCGACGAGGACCACCAGCAGCTCGCCCAGCTCTGCGACCGGCTCGCGACCCCCGACGAGCAGGAGAAGGCAAGGCCTCAGGACATCGAGGACGTACTGGTGGCGACGCTCGCGCGACACCTGTCCGCCGAGGAGCAGTACCTCTACCCGACGGTCAAGGCCGTCCTGCCCGACGGCGACCCGATCGCCTCGCAGGAGGTCGCCGCGGACGCGGAGCTGCTCCTCGCCCTGCAGCGGCTGCACGCGACCCCCGCTGCCGCCGGTGCCGCGTACCACGACGCGCTGGAAGCGGTCGCCACCCACGTCCGCTCGCATGCGGACCGCACCGGCAAGGGGGTGTTCCCCCGTCTCCGCGAACAGTGCAGCGACACCGAGCTCGTCCGGCTCGGCAACCGCGTCCTGATCGCCCGCGGCGCCGCACCCACCCGGCCCCACCCCAACACCCCGGCCAAACCACCGCTCAACAAGCTCGTCGACCCGGCCGTCGCCGTCGTCGACAAGGTCCGCGACGTCCTCACCCGCCGCACCACCTGGCCCGAGGACCTGGCTGGCTGACCGGCCGGCTGAATACGTTTATCGATCTCTCCCCGGAGGTACCAGACCATCATGGCTACTGTTCTGTGGATCATCGCGGTGCTCATCGGCATCGCCGGCGTCGTCGCTCTCCTCCGCCGGCAGATCCTGTGGGGCATCATCCTCATCGTCGTCGCCCTGCTCGTAGGCCCGGGCGGCGTGAGCATCTTCAACGTTTGACGTCGGGCGGCCGGCACCCCCCACCGGCCACCCCAGGCGAAAAGGGCCCCGGCGGTTCCCCCCTCCGCCGGGGCCTTTCGCGTGTCGCACCCCCCGATTCGCCAAGATCCGCGTAGACCGTGTAACGTCTCCGTCGGCCATCCGGGCGGTGAGAAAGCGACCGGGTAGGATGGTCGGAGCAAGTCGAAGTGGCGGAATGGCAGACGCGCTAGCTTGAGGTGCTAGTGCCCGCAAGGGCGTGGGGGTTCAAGTCCCCCCTTCGACACCAGAACTCGGCGCACACGCCGCTTTTGAGAGTCGCGTGTTCGAGCGCAATCGAACACGCGACCACGGCATCTCTGCCGGATCTTCTCGACCGTTCGGCTCGGGCTGGGTGGTCTACATGACCGCTAGCCCGATCCGGCCGATCATTCCCTCCGTACAGCCGTACACACGTGCGGTGGTCCCGCAGGCGGCCGCCCCGACCCGGTCGCGTGGACCGCTGCCCTTGGCCAATCTGGCGAAACGGCCCGCCGGAACGCTCCGGTTCGGCCTCGCCACGATCGACACGAACGGGCGGATTGCCGACAGCACCCTGTTCGTAGCCCTCGGCTGGAAGACGGGGATCCAGCTGGACATCCGCACGTGCGGCGGCCTGGTCCTCATCACCGCCGACGAGCATGGCGTGTTCCAGTTCAGGTCGCCTGGATATGTCCGGATACCCGTGACGGCGCGGCAGCGCTGCCGTCTTCCGCTTGGTGACCGGGTGCTGCTGGCGGCCGACCCGGTCAATGGGCTGCTCGTCGTGCACCCGCCTGTGGTACTCGAGGAACTGGTCGACGGGTTGTTGACCGCACGGCTTCAGGAGGCAACACCGTGACGGCCGAGACAACGGCTGGCCGTGAGGCCGACATCGAGGCCGCGCGGATGCTGCTGGCCCGGCTCGGAGTGTCGCCTACGGACCTCATGCAGGCGGCGCCAGAGCGGCGAGAGGTGCCGACCTTCACGGAGTACCTACCGGTGGTCCGCGCCGCGGTTACCGCCGGAACGTCACGGGCGTACAAGACCTACTGGAATCGCATCGAGCAGCAATGGGGCGAGCGCCGGATGGACGACGTGAAGGCGTCCGACATCAGTGCCCTGGTGGAGTACGTCAAGGCGAACCGTGTGATCCGTCGCAATGCCCGCTCCGGCCGAGGATCGGCGGAGAACCTCATCGCGGCGATGCGCTGCCTCTACAACCACGCCATCGACGACGGATACCTCACCCAGGACGAGAACCCAGCTTCAAAGGTGGCGAAACCACGCCGGCTGCCTAGTACACGGGGTGCTGTGGCCGACGTCAGGCTTGCCGAACTCAACGAGGCCGCGGCGTCCAGCGGCAACGATCCAGACCTGGACGCCCTGGTGCTGCGGCTGCATACGGAGACAGCCTGTCGGCGCGGCGGCGCTCTGGCGTTGCGGCTGATCGACCTGGACGAGGAGCAGTGCCTGGTCCGGCTCCGCGAGAAGGGCGAGACGGAACGGTGGCAGCCGGTCTCCCCCACCCTCATGTGCTACCTGCAGCAGCACGCCAGCGAACGCGGTGCGGTCGGCGACCAGCAATTGTTGCGGTACCTCAACGGGAGACCGGTCACCCGTCGCCGTTATGACCACCTCTTCACGAGGCTGGGGCGGATGCTGCCATGGGTGGCGACGCAGCAGATCAGCGCCCACTGGCTGCGGCACACGACGCTGACCTGGGTTGAACGAAACTTCGGCTACGCGATCGCCCAGGCCTACGCCGGCCACGCCGACGGCAGCAGCGACGCTGGCACGACCGCCCGTTATGTGCGGGCGAAGCTCAGCGAAGTCGCCGCGGCGCTCGCCGCGTTGACCGGTGAGCCGCATCCAATGCAGTAGGTGCACGAGGGGTGCGGCCGGCGGTAGGCCGTCCGCACCCCTCATGTCGTGGCGACATCCCACACCCGGTGACACCTCGTTTTCGAGGCACGAGCAGCGGCAGGATGAATTGTCCGTGCCGTGCAGGGACGTGATGATCATGCTTGGGGGGAGCTGTGGTTGCGATGGATGGAACGCATGTTGCGGGCAGCGGCGTCCACCTGTCCCGAGCCGCTCGTGGGCTGCCCATGCCGACTATTCGAGCGTTGCGTGCAGTCCCTGCCCCGTACTGCTCGATCACGACAGTTGACGACTCCGGGCGGCTCGCCGACCGATCGACGGTCCGCCTGCTGGGCTGGAAGCCCGGCGACCGGCTAGACATTGCCGTGCACGCGGGCATTGGACGGGTCGTGGCTGCGGACGGTGGCCAGCTGACCGTGGCGGCGCGTGGATATGTTCGCATCCCCGCCGCCGCTCAACGGCAACTTGGGGTCGCCTGCAGCGACCGTGTGCTGGTTATGGCCCAGCCCGACCAGAACCTGTTGCTCGTGTATCCGATGGCGACCGTGACCAGCTTGCTGACACGGTCCGGTGCACCTGACGATGCGGCCCCTGCATCGTGACGGGCGGTGTTGCACCGCCTAGCGGACTCGACGTTGAGACAGTTCGCCTCCTGCTGGCGCGGCTGGGCATTTCCGCTGAGGACCTGCTCGCCGGAGCCACGCAGAAGGTCGTGCCGACGTTCGACGAGTACATCGACACGATCGAGACTGCCGTGCCAGCTGGCACACGTCGGGCGTACCTCACCTACTGGCGACGGGTCAGGGCCCACTGGGGGCAACGCCGCCTCGACGAGCCGACCGCAACGGAGATCAAGCAGATTGTCGAATCCACACGAAGCGCCGCAGTTGTCCGCAGCAACTCCCGGTCCGGCCGCAGCGCCGCTGAGCACATGATCGCCGCGCTCCGCTGCCTCTACCGCCACGCAATTGACGATGGCCTGCTGCCGGAGTCGGCGAACCCGGCTCTTCGCGTGCCCAAACCTCGACGCCTCGAAAGCACTCGTCGGGCGCTGACCGACGCGCAGCTGACACAGATCGCTGGCGTCGTTTGCGCTACGGGCAACGACCCTGAGCTCGACACGCTGTTGATGCGCCTGCATATCGAGACGGCCTGCCGCCGCGGCGGGGCCTTGGCACTTCGGCCCATCGACCTTGACGTCGAGCAGTGCCTGATCAGGCTCCGCGAGAAGGGTGAGACCGTTCGATGGCAGCTGGTCTCGCCAACGCTCATGCAGCATCTGATTGAGCACAGTCGGCAACGTGGCGGTACTCCCGCCGAGCAGCTGTTGCGATACCGCAATGGTCAGCCGATCACCCGCAGGCGGTACGACTACATCTGGCAGCGCGTCGGCCAGCATCTGCCCTGGGTCGCGTCGCAAGGCGTCAGTACGCACTGGCTCAGGCACACGACGCTGACCTGGGTGGAGCGCAGCCTGGGATACGCCATTGCACGCGCATTTGCTGGCCACACCGGCCGGAGCGATGCCGGCACGACGTCCACCTACGTCAAGGCTGACATCCATGAGGTCGCCACCGCGACCGCTGCACTCACGGGCGAACCGCATCCGCTTTCGAACTCAGGGAGTTGAAGGGCTCGCGCGTCCGCTGTGCGCCTTCGCGCGAACCGCGCTCACAGGTTCCTGCACGAGTCCGTCGTGGATCTCGTCGCGCGAAGCGCGTCGTCGACCAGGGTACACATCTCGCCGACTGGGCAGGATCTTCTCCGGTTCCGGATCCGGCAGTCCTCAGCAGCGAGGAGATGCGAACGCTCGCCGCAGACGAACACCCCGCGTCCGTCGCACGGTGGTGCGAGCGCTCATCGGTACTTATCCAGGTTGCCGATCTTGAACTCCGTTCAGTACTCCGAGAGCTACTCGCAAAAGATCTGCGACGCACCGTTCGACGCATCGTGAACCAACCCAATTGCCACCGAGACGTTCAGTCGATCACATGCGCGGGCGCCAGACCTGTCCAAGTCGAAAACCCACAACCGTCCGATTTCAAGGTGCCCCCTCGCCGGGATACCGAGGGCTCCTGCCGGATCTGAACGCATGTTGAACTGCGAAGACGTCCGCGGGAGCTCTTGGGATCCGGTGAGATCCGCCCAGAATCACGACCTCGTCTACTACCAAAGCGACTACCGCTTTCGAACGGATCGCACACGAGCGCATCGATGCCTGAGTCGCGCCGCCGCGCACTCTCAGGCTGAATCGGAAGACTTGCAGCACGGACCAACGAACGGCGACGGGGCACAGCGGTGACGTTGCCGGCGAGCCGCAGGCCGGGCATCCGGTCGGCGCCGCCGGTGTGCAGGCCGAGCCGGAGGACGGCGCCTGGGTCAGCGGCGGTGACCACACCGACCGGCGGGGCCGTGATGACGCCGGCGTCGAGGGGGAACAGCACGAGCAGTTCCTCACCAGTGGGCACGGTCAGGTTCGCGCCGATGCGGCCGCGCGGACTGACCGACCAACCGACCACAGCCCCTACATAGCACCGCCAGTCGGCGCGCCGCGTCGCGCCCGCCACCGAGGCCCGGCGGTTGCGCGGCGGGCATCCTTGCCGGTCGCGTCGAGGGCGGCAGACGGCCTTCGCCTACCCAACCTCTCCGCACCGATGCGGCGATGTCGCCCCAGCCTGGGCCTAGCCGGGCGTCGCTGCAGGCCGATCTGAGCAACGCCCAAGGACAGCTCACCCGCCAGGCCAGCCACATACGCCAGTTGGAGCAGAGACTGTCGCTCGGCGAGCACGCTTGGCGGCAAGCCGGTCTCGGTGCTTCCCCAGACATCAAGGAACTGCAGCGACGCATCACCCGCCTCGAACAGCAACTTTTCCATCTTGAGCATCAGCTCGACGAGCGAGGCCAGAAACTCGACGCGGCCCGCGCAGCCAACCGTGAGCTGATCGTGAATCTGAACCGGCGCTCGGTCTGAGTGGCAGCGTCGGCGACAATCACCAGAACCCCTGCACGGCACGAGCACGGCGACGTCGCGGCGGCAACGTCCGGGCCGAGTTGGTCGGCGGGCCGACCGAGTCACTGAATCGGTGCCGTCGGCGGTGTTGAGAACTTCCGACAGCACCGATTCATGCCATTCAGCGCTGCTGGTCCTCGTCGCGGCCGGGCCCCACCGGCCGGTTCCACCAGCCCTGCCACCACGCCAGGCGATCCTCGGACCGCTGCGGGAAGACGATCTGGAGCACGCCGACGATGGCGGTCAGCACGATCAACAGCACGAACGCCCACGCCGGGACGCCGGGCAAGATGCCCGCCACCCCCGGAACAGCGATGAGGGACAACCCAGAGACCAACGGGACGGGCGGACGACGAAACATGATGCGCTCCGAGACAGCTCGCGGATCCGAGATCAAAGAGAGCCCGTTGTGGACTCGTCTCTGCTCGGATCGGCATGTCGCCAGGTCACCGTTCGACCTACCCCCGCCGTCTCGTTGCCCATGACGGGACCCGACAAAATGATGTTGCGATGCCGGTAGACGACCTTCTCGGTCTAGCGCTCGTATCCAGATGTACTACCAGTGTAGACCGACCCCGGCTGACCGTCTGTGGAGCAGATGACGGTCAGCCGCTGACCTGCAGCGTCGACCGCAGCCCCGCACGGCGCTCAGCCGGTCCGCGTGGGTCCAGGTCTCCGGGATGAGCCGGCCGCATCGTCGACTGTTGCTGTCGTGGGGCCCGCAGCGTTATGCGGTGGGCAGGGGCGCGCCGCGATTGGTCATGGCGTCCTGGGCCGCGGGGTAGCGTGCGCCGACGATCTGAATCCGTTCGGCGGCGGCGCGCAGCTCGTCCAGCTGGTCGGCGGTGAGCCACCCAAACCCGTCAAGCCAGGTCAGACCCACGACCGACTTCGACACACTGCCTAGTAGGGAGCGTGGATCATGGACTGGTATCGGCTGAACGCGTAGCCGGTCAGGGCAACGGCCACTAGCGCGGACATGTACAGCAACTGCACGGGCGCCGAAAGTCGCATGAGGTTGATGCCCGGCTTTGTCTGTTCGACGAACTCCTTGCCGAGGAACCCCTGTTAGCCGTCACCGAAGGTGACGACGAGTTTGCTCTTGTCCGTCATTGATCTTGAGGATGTCTGTGGTGCAGCCCGGAGGGGTTGCGCTTGTTCGTGCGCGTCATCACCGTGAGGACGTTGCTGCAGGCAGCGGCCCTCCCGGTGTTCCTTTGGCCAGGCGCTCGGGAGGGCCGCTTCGGTGCGGAGGCACCTTGGTGATGACGGTAAACGACGACCCGGCTGGGGTCGAACGGCAGCTCGGGGCGGGTGGGCTGTGTTGTCCGGGTTGTCAGGGCCGGTTGACCGGGTGGGGGTGGGCGAGGCGGCGTCTGATCCGGGGTGAGGCGGGCCGGCGGTGGCTGGTGCGGCCGCGACGGTGTTCGCCGATGCCGTGGCCGCGATCGAGGCCGCGGCGCGGGCGGTGGCCGACCGGTTCGCGCTACGCATGGTGACGGCGTGGCAGGTCGCCGGCGCGGTGTCCGGTGGCCGGTTGTTGTCGCCGGACTGGCCACCGGATCGGCCGCTGGAGTGGATCAACACGAGTTCGCCCTGGTCGGCGGCCGTGTGACCGGCAACCCTCAACATTTGCCGATCTTCGAGTGTTGAGGAGGCTGTTGTTGACGACCGTTGATGACGAGGTCCGGGTGCGGGCCGACCGCGCCCGGCAGATTGCGTTGTGGCGCTATCAGTTGATCCGGGAGGCTGCCGACCCGGCGTATTCCACCCGCCAGCGCGGGCGGATGGTGCGCCAGCTCGCCGAGCGGGAGCATCCGGGGCCGTTCGGGACGCCGGTGCGGGTGGCCCGGGCGACCCTGGACCGGTGGATCACGGCGTGGCGGCGGGGCGGGTTCGACGCCCTGGTGCCCAGTCCCCGGCAGGCGACCCCGCGCACTCCGGCCGAGATCCTGGACATGGCTGCGGCACTCAAGCGGGAGAACCCGGGCCGCACCGCGGCGCAGGTGGCCCGAATCCTGCACAAGCATCTGGGCTGGGCGCCGTCGGAGTCCACGGTGCTGCGCCATCTCAACCGGCTCGAACTGGTCGGCCCGGCGCCGCAGACCGTGGTGTTCGGCCGGTTCGAAGCCAGCCACCCCAACGAGTTGTGGGTCGGCGACGCCCTGCACGGCCCGGTCATCGCCGGGCGCAAGACCTACCTGTTCGCGTTCCTCGACGATCACAGCCGGCTGCTGGTCGGGCACCGGTTCGGGTTCGCCGAGGACACCGTGCGCCTCGCGGCCGCGCTGCGCCCGGCCCTGGCTTCGCGCGGAGTGCCCGCCGGGGTCTACGTCGACAACGGCAGCGCGTTCGTCGACGCGTGGCTGCTGCGGGCCTGCGCCAAGCTGGGCATCAAGCTGGTGCACTCCACCCCGGGCCGTCCACAGGGCCGTGGGAAGATCGAACGGTTCTTCCGGCGGGTGCGTGAACAGTTCCTCGTCGAACTGTCCACACCGGACAGTGAACTGCTGGTGCCGGATCTGGTCAGCCTCAACCGGTTGTTCACCGCCTGGGCCGAGACCGAGTACCACCGCCGCACGCATTCGGAGACCGGGCAGACACCCCTGGACCGCTGGCAGGCCGGTGACCCGCCTCGGCTGCCCAGCCCGGCCGCGCTGCGCGAGGCGTTCCTCTGGGAAGCCGCCCGCACGGTTACCAAGACCGGCACCGTCTCCCTGCACGGCAACACCTACCAGGTCGATGGCGGCCTGGCCGGCCGGCGGGTCGAGCTCGTGTTCGACCCGTTCGACCCGACCAGCATCGAGGTCCGGCTGCAGGGCAAGCCGGTCGGGCTGGCCATCCCGCACCGCATTGGCCGACACGCCCACCCCAAGGCCAAACCCGAAACCCCCGACCCGGCACCAGCGGCGTCGGGGATCGGTTACCTCAAGCTCATCGACGCCACCCACCAGGCCGAACTGGCCGACCGGGTCAACTACACCGCCCTGACCGGGCAACGGACCGGCCCCAGCACGCCGACCAGCACGCCCGGAGAGGAGACCACCCGATGATCGACCGTCTGCAAGCACACCACGGCTTCACCCGGATGCCGTTCGGTCGTGACCTGGCACCGGGCATGCTGCACCGGCACGCCGCCCACGCCGAGGCCGTCGCCCGGATCAACTGGTGCGTCGAACAACGCGTCCTCGGCGTCATCACCGGCGAAGTCGGCGCCGGCAAAACCGTCGCCGTCCGCGCCGCCCTCGCCGCCCTCGACCAGGTCCGTCACACCATCATCTACCTCGGCAACCCCACCATCGGCGCCCGCGGCATCCACCACGCCATCGTCACCGCCCTCGGCGGCGTCCCGCACCCACACATGGCCATCCTCGTCCCCCAAGCCGCCGAAGCCCTTGCCGGCGAACACGCCGAACGCGGCCGCACCCCCGTCCTCGTCATCGACGAAGCCCACCTCCTCAACCACGACCAACTCGAAGGCATCCGCATGCTCACCAACCACGACCTCGACCGCTGGTCACCCTTCGCCTGCCTCCTCATCGGCCAACCCACCCTGCGCCGACGCATCAAACTCGGCGTCCTGGCCGCCCTCGACCAGCGCATCGGCCTGCGCTACGCCATGCCCGGCATGACCAGCCAGGAAACCACCGCCTACCTCCGCCATCACCTGCGCCTCGCCGGCCGCGACGACCCCTTGTTCTCCGACGACGCCGCAACCGCGATCCACCAATCCAGCCGCGGCTACCCCCGCGCCGTCAACAACCTCGCCGTCCAAGCCCTCATCGCCGCGTTCGCCGACGGCAAAGCCATCGTCGACGAATCCTCCACCCGCGCCGCGATCAGCGAAGTCATGACCGAATAGCCCGATCCGGCACCGCGAGCATGACAACATCACCACGATCAGCAGCACGTCACCGCGATGACCAACGCCCCGCCCAGCAACCGCTGGCGGGGCGTTTCTCTGCCCGCCCGTCCTCACCACGAACGACGGCTACGTCCTCATTGAAAACGCCGGGCAACAACCCCAGGGTTGCAGCCATGTCGCCATGCGCGAGCCCACTGCACATCCGCCAGCACGCTTCGCAGAGCACAGCACCCGCTCCGTTGGTCAGTTCGCCGGCGCGACGGACGAGCATCACATAGTCGCAGTCCCGAAGGGCGGCGCGAGCAGCTCTGAGCTTCATCTCGTCACTGGCCTCAAGTGCAATCGTGGCTGGAAGGCCAGCGCCAAGGAGCAGCCTCTCTAAACGGATCCGTCGTTCGTCGATCGTGAACTCCGGTTCGACACCCGCCAGTTTCCGCAGGGCATAAACGGACTTCAGCTCCTTCCATTCGAGCTGAAGACGGGTGGTGATGCGCTCCGCACGGGACCGCGCGAGGAGGCAGACAGCGACGGCGGCGTTCTCAATAGCGCCTCGGAGCAGGCTCGTCTGAGCGTACGAGTGCAGACGGACGTTCACCGTGTCTTCGGTGACGCTCTGGAGGAGGCTTCGCTTGAAGCAGTGAAGGAAGTCGACCGCGGCGGTCAGCGCCGCCCATGCCCGGTGGCTGACCTGGTACGGGTGGGTACGTGCATCGTCGGTCGACAGCGGGCTGCGGGGTTGAGGGGTCCAGATGCCGGTCGGCCGGTCGTTGGAGCTGACGGCGGCGATCCATGGCTCGATCTTGTCGAGGATCTGTAGCAGCTGCCGAAGGTCTCGCTGCTCTGCCGTATCTGCCGTCGCCTGGCTCATGTCGCAAGGCTATGGACGGTGTCTCAGGTGAGGCAATCGCTATTCGCCGCCCGGCGGGTCCGCGCCTACAGCCGAGCGCAGTTGCCGTGTTACTGAGTCGATGGCTTGTTGTACTCGGACGGCCTCCGAGGCGTCCTCATCGATGTGGAACTCCCCATGTTCGCCGGTCGGTCCCTCTTCACCAAGGACGAAGCTCATCAGGTTGTAAGCGTTCATTAGCGTCTGCCAGCTCTCGAACAGTGGCCAAGGGGCCAGCAGTCGTAGTTCGCTGGTGACGAGGGCAGTGTTCGGCGTGGCCGGCAGGGGTCTGCCGCTGCGGGCGTGGATTGGCGTCGTGAGGTCGTCAAGGCGATCCTGCACCGCGTGGACGTACGCGCTTGCCGCAACGTAGGCGGCCATCTGGCGCTCACGTATGTTCGCCTGATCAGCGAGCTGTCGCTCGTGGAGACGACCAGCAGCTGCCGCCCGCTCCGTTCGGCGCGCTAGTAGCACGGGGACAACCCCGGCCGTCGCTGCTGTCGTGGCGAAACCCGCAAGCGCAACGATGACGGTGGAGTCCACGGCCAGATGCTACGGCCAGAGATACCCAGCTCGGTATCGCCTGGTACAGCAAGCCCCGCACGTCGATAAGATGGGAGCCCTCCTGCCGCTCGGCGCCACCTCCACCCTTTCGGCCCTGCGCCGCAACTTCCGGCTGCCGGGCAGCCGAGGCGGATCGCTCGTGCCCGTCGAACGGTTTCGCAGCAGGGTTCCGCTCTCCGGTGGCCCGTACCCGGTTGCCGAGCGCGCCGGCCTGATCCGGAGGCCGGGCACGGAGGATGCCTGACAGCACCAGCCCACGTTGGACAGCAGACCCCGCAGGCGATAAGACATCACCTAGGCCGCTGGCTGGTGGCCTTCCCGACACCCTGCCCGGAGATCGCGATCGCCACGGTCAACTTCATCACCGACGTCACGCGGCGCCGTCTCCTGGAGGGCCTGCCCCAGGTCTGCGGCCGAGCAACATCGACGAACCAACGTGTGTTCCTGACGGACCAACACACGTTCTGGAGCGGTGCCCTGCCGGAGACCGACTTCCTCGCCCGGCTCTACGCCTTGGAGCAGCTGCCGAGTAGCGACACCCGGTACACCACCGCATTCCAGGACATCGTCCAGCACCGCTGGGCCAACGACGACTGGGACGAAGACTGGATCTTCACTGATGAGCGGTTCGGTCTGACCGAAAGCGACGACATGCTGCTGCGATTCCTCGCCGAGATGCTGCACCCCGCCGTGCGCACCGACCTCGCCGAGGTCGAGCGCCTGCGCGGATTCCTCAACAGTACTCTCATCCACGACGGCTACGAACTGGTTCAGGTCGACGCCATCAGCAGCGCCCCGGTCTTCGCCGCCCGCCGTATCGGCGCCGGCGTTCCCGGCACAATGAAGAACCTCATCTTCGCCGCCATCGGCCCAAAGCCCGACCTCGTGATCGCCGATGCAATCAACAACGACCTGCGCCTCACCCGACACGCGCAGAACTGCCTGATGTACGACCGGCCACTACCCGCCCGCGGCCTGACCTGGACCGACCTGACCAACTGGTGGGCCGACCTGCACGGCATGACAGACGCACCGGCCGAGACGGTCTCCCTCAGCCTCTACCGCCGCCTGGACAGCTCACTCGGCGACAACGACGCCGAACGGCGAGTTCTGCACACCTACACCAACCGGTACGTGCGTCTTGGCCCCGACATCCCGGCGCTGATCCCGCAGGTCTACCTGCACTACGACCCCCACCTGCGCAGCCACTACCCACCCGGCGAAGCGCCCCTGCCACGCCAGCGAATGGACTTCCTGATGCTGCTGCCGCACCGCGCTCGAGTGGTGATCGAATGCGACGGCCGGCAGCACTACGCCGACGACGATGGCCGCGCCAGCCCACAGCGATACGCCGAGATGATGGCCGAGGACCGCGAACTGCGACTCGCCGGCTACGAGGTCTACCGCTTCGGCGGCACAGAACTCGTCAACGCCCCCGCTACCACACTCCGCCTCGATACCTTCTTTGATCGGCTCGTCGCCCGCCACACCGCCTAACGCAGGCGCGCGCACTCAGCGCCTGCGCCACACGGCTTGCGACCGGCGGACCCTGCACCTGTACCACACCGGCTGCAACAGATTAACTCGGCGGACAAGGCCACTGAACAGCAACAACCTTCGGGCGAGGATCGTTCACCCCGACAGAACGTGCAATTCTCCGCATAGAAGTTCAGCCGGCCACGATGGGGCAGATCGTCGACAAGCAGGGCAAGCCATTGACCGACGAAATCATCGCGGCGATGCTCCGGCAACGTGAGGCTCCGTGACCACTTGAGCCGGGATGGCCGCCGGTGCCCCGCCTACGCCGACAACTTCCGAACGGCAGCCCGGCGGACCGCCGGTCCGAACGGGTGACGGCGAGGTCCGTGGGTGCCGGTGATCGCCGGTTGGCACCGCATGCGGCACGCTCGTCATCCAGCTGGACCCAGGTTCGCCGTCATGTGTATCGAACGTGGGCACCAGGAGCGGGCGTTGCGGGATCCGCCAGAATCTGTGACAGACAGTCGATAGTGGCGAACGGGACCAGCGGTTGTGGCACGTAGGCCGCAGGAATCGGGCCGGGGGTGACCACCATTGCGATGACACGCCACGCGTCGGCATCGACCTCGCTGCTCAGGTAGTGCGCGCTGAGCAGCGCTTCGAGTTGGCGTCGGATCGCATCGGCTTTGTTCAAAAGTTTTGGCAGGTAGGGGCCGCTGCGCGGGGAGCGGATGCCCGTCCAACGGTCATGGCCCGAGTCCGGCGTGCCGTGATAGTCGATGATGTCGTATAGCAGCCGCTCCATGTCGGTGGCGACGTGTCCGGCCTTTGCCTCGATGACGAACACTCGGCGCCGGTCGGCGTCGATCACGACGAGGTCGATTTCGCCGGGGATGGTGATGCCCCACTTCGCAGCCCGTTCCTTCTTGAGGCGGGGAATCACGACTCGGTCTGGAGCCTTGGCTTCGCGTTCAATATCTGCTTCGAAGGCCTTCTGCTCGCTCTGCTCCCAGTGCTTGAAGGCCCGGATCACCGCCGGCGGCGCGTCCGGCCAGGGCAGGCTGGCCACCTGCACGTGAGCAAGAAGGAGCTCGCCCGCACGGGCCACTCGCCGGGGCATCACCAGCAAGACGCCCGGCTCGCCGGGTACCTGCAGCAAGGGCCGGCCAGAGAGACGTTCACCAAGCGGGGACGGAGGGCCGCCGATCGTGATCCGAGCCGCAACATCGGCATGCAGGGTCAACAGGTCGACCGCTCCGCCGAGCCGATCTGGCCGCAGGCCTGACCAGCTGCGAACAGCTTCGACGAGTTCGGTAACACGAACCTCGGCGGTTTCGTCGCCGGTGTCCCAGTCGGCTGCGAGGGCGAGGACGGCGAAAATCTCGTCAAGGCCGGTGCCAAACCCTGTCGTGAGCGTGGCCTCGGCTGCCAGTGCTGCATTGGTTGCCTGCTGATGCATCGGTGACTTCCGCGAGGCCTGGAGCCGTTCCCGCATGATGTCGGTCCACGACACGAAGGCCCCGCCGTCGTGCTCTGCCGGTGAGACTAGCCCGGGTTCAGTAGCGCTCAGCAGTGCTCGGCCTTGGCGAGCGTCGTGGGTGTAGCGGGTGTCGGCGATATAGCGCTCGAGGTAGAACGGCAGGTCGCGGTCTGAGGCGTCGGCGTGGCCGTCGGAGCTGACACCGGCGCGTGCCTGGTCGCGATGGCCGATCACGCGAACCAGCCCACCCGCGAGGTTGAACAATCGATGCCAGTCACGGTGGTCCATGGGCAGCCCGGCGGCGGGGCAGTGCCCAACAATGGCCTCGGTCAGCAGATCAGCCGCCCGGGTGGCCACGCCATTCGTGATTGCCTCGTCGTCAACGGCGGCGTCTGTGGGGAAACCGTGGGCACGTCGCAGTACCCGGTCGTCGTCCGTCCGCAGCCGGGTGGCCCAGAGACGCTCGACGGCGACTGCCGCCGTGCGCAGCGCTGTGGCGGCGGCGAACTGCGCGAGTTCGCTGCGGAGCAACTCCACGATTCCGGCGGCAACCGGGTCGAGGAGCGCCTGGTCAAGCTCGACAATCGGGGTGTTCAGCCGGATCCGAGTACTCAGGTGGTGGGTGATGGAGCGCCGCGCTCGTGCACCGGCACCTTCGCTCAGGGTGGCGGCAACGGCCCGGGTGGGTGGGCGCCGCGCAGACGACGTTCTGTGGAAGGCCATTGCGACGGGTAGCTGCGCCCACGCCTGCTGAAATAGTTCGCCGGCCTGACGCGCGTCGTCGTTGTCGGTGACCGCCGTGGTGGCGTTCACGATCTGGCTACCGGTGCTGTGCTGGTCCCGGGCGGCGATCGTAGTGACCAGCAGGCACCAGAGCGCCTCGCCGAGCTGCTGGTGCAGCAAGGACGGTGTGACGGTCAGGTGCTCGGGGGGTGCGTAGCCGAGAACGACGTTGACCCCGTCGAAGAAGACCAGCTTCACTGCCTGCAGCGCGCCCAGCTGCCCGGCGTGGAAGCCGATCCGGATCGGGCCCGGGATAGCGCTGGCCCAAGCGCGCCACCCGGAGGCAAGGTCGCCGGCCGGCGCCGCCGCCAGCTCGGTCAGCCCGGCGCGGACCGCGTCGCCGAGTAGCTGGGTCCACTGGCGATGCTCGGCGTTGTCCGCGTCCACGACGAACACGAGCGGCGGGTCGGCGTTGATGACCGCGTGTTCGTACGGGGTGGTCTTGCCGACGGTGAGGCAACCGTCGACCGGGGGCGCCACAAACGGCCAGTCACCCAGCCCGGGCAGGCCGACACACCGCAGCACGATCTCGTACGGGTCGTGTGCTGCACGGCGTCCCCATCGGTCGGCGGCGTCAGGTCCAGGCTGGTGCAGGCGCATGCCGGGTTCGAACAGCACGCCTTGACGCTGGAACGTGTCCCACAGCGTTGACGGTGTCGCGCCTTCGATCATCCGTAGCCCGGGCAGTTCCGCAAGCTCGTCCAGGAATGCCCAGAACTCTTCGTGATCACCTCCGATGCTGGCGGTGATCTGCCGCCAGTCGTCCAGCGTGATGAGGAGTGTGCCGGGCCGGATCTTGTCCGGTGGGCTCCACGGTCCGTCGATGACGACCACCCGGCGGATCACCGTGCTGCCAGCGATCACCGCGGTCGTCGCCGTTGCGCCGGGCATGAGCGGGCCAGCCGGTGTCATCACAGGTGCTAGTCGCGCGGCGTTCGCCGCGCTGACGTCCATCGTCAGGGTTTCGCCGACCTTGACCGCGGCCAGCCGGCGGCGCGCGCGGTCGGCTTCCCGCGCGGTTTCGCGTTCGTTCGTGCCGACGACGACCTGGACGGCGACGAGTCGCCGGCTCGCGGGGAACATCGCTCCGGTCAGCCTGCCTGACCGAGCGCACTGCACCGGGCCGACGAAATGCGTCGCCAGGCCACGCCCGCTGCTCACGAATGCCAGCTCGGCCACATCCAACAGATGCGACGCCGTAGCTCCGCTCGTCTTGCCCGCCAGGCTCATCAGCTGCGTACCGGTCGTCGCCAGGGCGTCGAGCACCAGTACTGCCGGGACCGGGAGCACAGCATCCTGAACCTGGACGAGCAGCGCGCCGTCCAGCATCCACGTGCTGCGGGCGACATCGTCGGCGTCCCGGGAGCACCAGGCCACCGCTGCCCGCAGCCGATCGTCGACAGGCAGCCCTCCCGGGGAGCGCAGCCAGGTCGGCGTCCCCTCCGCATCGACTTGCCGGCAGAACTCGATCAATGACCCCGACGTCGGCTGAGACTGCGCGTCGTCTTCACTGCCGGGTATCCCGTCGCGGCGATCCGTCCGATCTGCCCGGAAGGCTCGCTGCACCGCCATAGCCCGCAGACCGATCGTGACCACATCGGCGATGCCGAATCCCAGCACCGGGACGAGCACAGGGTCGGCAGCGACGGCGTAGCGGCGCAGCTGCTCGATCGTTCGTTCCGGGTCGTTCAGCGCGCCCGGATGTAGCGGCCACAGCCGCTCGTCCCACAGGACGTGCACGAGCAGGTCCGGGTCGAGGCGTTCTGCCTGCTGATAGTCCTCGACGATCGGCACCCGCCGCTGGATGGTCTGCAGCCAGTCTGCAACATCCTCGGGTCGAGCTCGACGCTCCCCGGCCGCCTCCCCGGCGAATGCCTGCCCAAGGAGAAACGAGAGGCTCGGAAGCAGCCGCGCTGAAGCCCACGACACGTCATACAGCGCATCGAGGCAGCTGATCCGCTCGAAACGGCGGATGGACTGACGAGCGGCCCGCGCCAGCTCGTCAACGGTCGACCACCGACCTGCGTGAGGTGTGTTCACCTGGTACGTGTTCCGGACTAGCTCCAACAAGATCAGCATGACCACGGATAGGCAACGTCATGCTACGCCCGATCCCATTCCGCGAGTCGACGGCTCACCGTGCGGGGCGCGTCCGTCGCCGCGTCGAGCACGACGATCCAGCGATGCCCGTCGGGGTCCGGGCGGTTAACGGGCGTGTCGGCAGCGATGCCTTCGCCCCGTGGCCGCCTCGTCGCGGCGATGCCGGATGCAGGTGTGCTTTGCTGGTGGGATGGCAACGGTGAACTGGGAGCGCGCTTCCGGTGAGGCGGTTGAGGAGTTCGTCGCGGCTCTGCTGCTGATCCACCACAACGGTGCCGGCAACCGGATAACGCCGTCGAGCGGCGATGGCGGCCGCGACGTCCAGTTGCGGGTATCCGGGGGCTACGACCATGTGCAGGTGAAGCGGTTCGCAAGTCGGTTGACATCCACGCAGCGCCGTCAGGTCGAGAAGTCGTGGACGACGTTCGTGGCGAAGACGCTGCCAGTCATGCCGGTGCGTTCCTGGGCTCTGGCGTGCCCGTGGGACCCGACGCGGGAACAGCTCGCATGGCTGGAGGAACTCACACGCGGTCATGACGTCGATGTGTCCTGGATCGGGCGGGCCCAGTTGGACGGCCTGGCAGCGCAGTACCCGTCGTTGGTCGAGTACTTCTTCGGGGACGGCGGCGAGCGCCTTCAGCGGCTCATGGCCGACGCGCTGCAGGGTGGCCGCGACGTACCGCGGGCTGCGGCTGGTGATGACCTGTTGGACGCGGTGTCGGCCCGCTCGGCCAGCCTGGCGAGGTCGCTGGGCGAGGTGGACCCGTTCTACGTCTATGAGATCGAGGTCCGCCACGGGAAAGTGGATGACGAACCGATTGAGCAGGTCATGGCGCGTGAGTCCCGCGCCGCGTTCGAACAGTGGACGCAGTTGGATGCGGGTCGGTACCAGGTCCTGCGTCTTGTGCCGCGGTTTCCGCAGGCCCTTGAGCTGAGCCCGATCGGGTCTCGGCTGCTGCTGGAGGCTGAGGAAGGCTCATCCGAGCTCACTGCTATCGAGGAGTTTCACCGGTTCGGAGCCCCGTTCCGCGACATTCCCGGCACGGTGCAGACCCTCACCGGGCCGCCCGGCTTGCGGATACCAACCGGTCCGGGAACCCTCACAGTACTGCCGCTGTCGCAGGCCGAATCGGCTCGCCCCGACCTGGAGGCACGGCTGGTCACGGCGGACGGCGACGTGGCTCATGCGCTTGACCTCGTCAACGTCCGAACTGCTGCTGCCTCAGCGGGGCGAGGCTGGTGGCTGTCTGGTCACGACCGCAGCGGGGTTCTGGAATTCCAGTTCTTCATGAACAGCCCGGACGGGGTTGACGAGGTGCGAATTCGGATTCAGCCGACCACTGGGCTTACGCCTGCCGATGCGGTCCCGGCGGTGCGGATGACGGCGGCGATGGTGCCGGGCACGCGCCTTGTCCTCGGCCTACGGGACGGGCCCGCAGTCACGGCTGGCTGGCCGCTCGATGACGACGCTACGACCGCAGAGGCCGCCCGCCAGCATCTGGTACTGCTCGATGCCTTGGCAGCCATTCAGCGGCACACCTTCGATCGGATCAGCATCCCGGACCTCAACAGCACTCCAGCCGATCAGATCGCCGAGATTCTGCACGTCGGTCGGCTTCTGCAGGGACATCAGGAAACGACTACGTGGTCAGAGGTCGTCTTGGCTGAAACGCCCCCAGAGAACGTGCCCGACCAGCCAGAGTTCGTGCTGATGTTCACCAATCAGCTGACCGTGCGGATCGACGGCCGCCAGCTTCCGCTGCTCGCGGAACGCCGAATTCTGTACCAATCGGCACGTGTCGCCGAGTCAGTCGCCGGCAACGGCAAGCTACGGATTGTGCCGGGTTCTACACCAACTGCAATCGTCGCCGCCGTCCCGTTTCCCGGAGCAACGTAGACCACGTGGCGGCCCGGCGCGCCCTCGACCAGCAAGCGCGCCGCACTCACCACCGGCCTCGCAGGCATTGCCATCCGCCTGGTAGCCGTCCTCGGAGAGGCGATCCCGACCTTTATCGCACGTTGCGTGAACCCGGCAGGAGCGGCGTGACCTTACGGCCGGAACAACCGAACCTCGCACTGAGTTTGTCGCTGGTGCCACGCTCTGCGGCTGGCCGGGACGGAACCCGGCCAGCCGCCAGCTCGAACGCTACGACGGCGTGCAGTTCGCGGAAATTGTCATACCCTGCGCGTACGGTTCCTGGTGCACTGATCGCAGCGTGATCACCGCCGGGGAGGGCGAGTCGTGCACTGGGTAGTCGCCGCGGACTGTAGCCGCGTCACGAACACCATCGAGGATCCGTTGCCGGGACGCCGGCGATGACGGCGCCCCTGACGGGCGAGCTCCTGCTCCCCGCCGGCGCCGCGCACGAGGTGGCCGGCGGGCAGGACCTTTACGCGTTGCGTGACGAGTGGCTGCTGGAGTTCGGATCGGAGAACACCCGCGGCGCGTATCGCCTCGACATCGACCAGTGGCTGCGATTCCTGGCCGCCAGCGCCGTCGACCCGCTGCACAGTGTGGAGCGCAAGCACGCGATCGGCTGGCTACGCGTCATGGAGACCGACCGGGCGGCAAAGTCGACCAGGGCTCGACGGTTGGCGGCAGTCAAGTCGTTCTACGAGTGGCTCACGACCATGGGCCACTTCGCCCGCCCGAATCCCGCCTTGTTGGAACGGCATCGACGCCCGCGGGTGGAGCGGCACAGCCCATCGACGTTCGCGCTGTCCCGGCAGCAGACCAGGCAGTTGCTGCACGCGGCGGATCGTGATCATGAACGGCAGGCTGCTCGGACGGCCGCGATCGTCTGGGTGCTGGTCTTCACCGGTCTCAGGGTCAGTGAGCTGATCGCCGCCGACGTCGAGGGGATCGGCACACACGACGGTCATCGGGTGCTGCGCCTCGTCATCAAGGGCGAACGTGACCTGTTGGTGGTGATCCCCGATCCGGTGTGGGTCCGCCTCGAGCGGTACCTGCTGCAGCGCCCGGAGTTGCGTCGGACGCGGCTGCCGGTCCGGGCTGGCCGGGCTGGCGGGCCGGGCAACGGGCGGCCGTTGTTCGTCACGGCGTCTGGAGGCCGGCTCGATCGGGGGACAGTGGCGCGGCTGCTGTGCCGGTTCGGTCCCGGCATCGGTGTGCAGGCGTGGCTCGGACCGCACGTCCTGCGGCACACGTGCTCCACCCTGGCGCGTGCGGCGGGAGTCGCACTGGAGGACGTTCAGGACCAGCTCGGTCAGGCTGACGTCCGCGTCGTGCGCCGCTACGACCACGGCGGTGTCCGACTCGACCGTGCTCCGGCCTACGCCCTGGTCACATACCTGGACGTCGCATAGTCCATCAGCGACACGGACGGAGCCGCCCGCAGCACCAACGCCGCAGCGGTCTGCCGAGCTGGCGTGTCATCGGGTGTGGGGTTCCGGTAGAGGCTCGCGGCGGCGGCGATGCGCTCGTACGGTGTTGACCTGAACGGCGATCACCACCACGCCCATCCGGGGTGATGGTGATCACCGGCACGTCGCGCACGCCCGGACCGGCCCCGGATCAGCCGGTCAACTGTGGCCGAGACGCCTCCGCACGCGGTGTCACGGCGCGGGTCGCTGCGGGCCACGGGGAGGAGCACAGCGTTGCCTGATGGCGGCGAAGGTTCGGCCGCAGCTGTCGCGCCGGCGGAGTGGGGGCCGACCGAGGACGGGCTCGCGCAGGCGTTCCTGGCGCAGCACGGCAGCGAGCTGCGGTACTGCCCGTCGTCCGGGCGCTGGCTGCGGTGGGCGCGGTACCGGTGGGTGTGGGACGAGGCGGACCTGCACTGGCAGTACGTGCTGCGGCTGGCCCGGCAGCTGCCGAAGTCCGGCCGGTGGGCCCGCTTTCACGGCAAGGCGCGCTCCGCGTCCGGTGTCGCCGGCGTCACCCGGCTGGCCCGGACCTCCCCCACCGTCACGGTCGCCCTCGACGAGCTCGACGCCCACCCGTACGAGCTGAACACCCCGGACGGCATCGTCGACCTGCGCACTGGTCTGCTGGGTGCGGCGGACCGCTCACACCTGCACACCCGCGCGACGAGCGTCGGCCCTGACTTCGACCGTCGCGGTGTCGTGTTCGACCGGTTCCTGGACGAGACGTTCGGCGACGACGTCGGTCTGCGGACGTACGTGCAGCGGCTGGTCGGCGCCGCCGCGATCGGCACCGTGCTGGAGCAGATCCTTCCGTTCGCGCACGGCGAAGGCGCGGACGGCAAGTCCACGCTGTTCGGCGCGATCATGCACGCCCTCGGCATCGGCACGACCGGGTATGCGATCGCCGCGTCGCCGGAGCTGCTGCTGCAACGGCAGCACGCGGATCACCCGACCGAGCTGGCGCAGCTGGCCGGGGCCCGCCTGGTCGTGTGCTCCGAGCTCGACGAGGGCCAGCGGTTCGCCGAAGCCAGGGTCAAGCTCCTCACCAGTCCCGACATCATCCCGGCGAGGTTCATGCACGGCAACTGGTTCTCCTACCGGCCGTCGCACTCGCTGTTCCTGCTGGGCAACCACCGGCCGGTCGCCACGTCGGGCGGGCCGGCGTTCTGGCGGCGGCTGCGACTGCTGCCGTTCACGCACTCCGTGCCGCAGGACCGGCAGGACCCGCACCTGCCCGAGCGGCTGCAGCAGGAAGCGCCGGCGATCCTGGCGTGGATCGTGCAGGGCGCCGTCGCCTACCTGCGCGACGGAACCGGCGAGCCGGACAGCGTCCGGGCGGCGACCGCCGCGTACGCCCGCGACCAGGACAGCGTCGCCGGGTTCGTCGCCGAGTGCTGCGACCTCGCCGCCGGCAAGCCAGGCGTGCAGGTGGCTGTCGGGGTGCTGCGCGCCGCATACGAGCGGTGGTGCGCGGACAACGGAGACGCGCCGGTCACACCGAAGGTGCTCAGCCAACGGCTGCACCGGCTTGGTGTGACGTCGGGGCGTGGCGGCAAAGGTGTCCGCCGGTATGAAGGCATCGCTCTGCACGCGGAACCCGAGCGGCAGCGACCCCGGCCCGGCGGCGAGCCGATGTTCTGACCGGCGTCCACCGCACGACGCGGTAGCGCGCCGACGCGATGCCGCACGACACAGATGATGCTGTACGACGGAGGAGGCCAGGTGAGTCCAACACAGTCAGGTGGGTCGCTCGTCGTCCGCGGGGTCATCGCCACCACGTTGGCCGTGCTCGTCCGCGTCTGCGTCGAACAGACGGTCGGCGCC
This sequence comes from Dactylosporangium sp. CA-152071, assembly GCF_050936335.1. NCBI lineage: Bacteria > Bacillati > Actinomycetota > Actinomycetes > Micromonosporales > Micromonosporaceae > Dactylosporangium > Dactylosporangium sp. CA-152071. Next base: position 3,311,441 of record NZ_JBNJMZ010000002.1, read on the forward strand.
GCCCCAGCCGCAGCACGGCAGGTGGCTGCCGCGATCGACTACTCCGTCAGCTTCCTCGCCGTGCTCACCGTCGCCGCCGCCGGCTGGTGGGCTGGGTACCAGGCCCAGGGCGCGCTCACGACGTGGATCGACCGCCGGTTCGCCGCCGGGATCCGCCGCTGGCAGCAGGTGCCGCGAAGCCGTGCGCATGACGTCGTCTTCGTCAACGCGGCTGCGCTGTTGTTCGTGCGGATGGGCAATCTCGCGTTCCGGCCGGTGTGGCGGCGAGCGATCGGGATCCTGACCGCTGTGCTGCTGCTCCAGCTGGCATGGTCGGCCGTAGCGGCGATCACCGCGCCGCCCATGCCTGCCGCGGCTGCCGCACACTCCGCCGCTCTGTACGGTTTTGGTCATCGGTTCGGCGGCGTCGCCTCCGCGGCCCTGTTCGTGGGCATCGTGGCCATGGTCGCGAACCTCGTAACCTCGGCCGGGTTGGCTCTTCGCAGGCTCGGACGACGAGACAGCTCGGAGACGGACTAGGCAGCTGCCTGGGCGCGGGTGCCATGTGCGTCGGGGGCGGCGAGCTGGGCCGCGGTACCGCTAACGACCGGACGGAGCCTGAGCCAAGCCGGGAATCGAACCACTGGCACCGGACGGTGGTGGCGCAGCCCGCCGCCCGCCCGGCAGCGCGATCAACGCCACCGGCGGGGGCATGGCAGCGCCAGCGAGCTCCTCGGCGACGTCGAACCAGCGCGGTCCGTCCACGTCGGCATTTTCCGGCAATCTGAGCGTGTTACGCGCCCAGTCGAGCCACGGCACCGCTGGCGCCGGGAGTAGTTCCGGGTCGCTGTCCGGCACGTCGATCGGCGCGGTCGCCACCACGAACCTCTCGTACGTCGCGTAGTCGTCCTCGGGGGCGTCGACGACGTGCACGCCCAATGCGGCGAGCGCCGCGTCCGGGTCGGCGGGCGACCATTCGTCGCGGGGAATGCCCGCCTCGTCGCGGATGGCGTCGAGCAGTTGCCGGGTGCCGTCCGTGCTGTCGAAGTCGTAGGTACTCATGACGTAGCCATAGACGACGCGCAAAGGACCGTCCTTCCGCCGGGGTACCGATCCTTCCGTGCCGGGCTTTCTCCCACCAGCAGGCTCACCCGATCGTGTCGGCTGCCGCCATGCACCGCCCTTGGGCAGGCTCGCCGTCCGGGCACGGTCCGGCCGAATTCGGCGCTGGAACGCGGGCTGCGTGGTTCGCAGCCACCGGCCTGCAAGGCTGGACACCATCCGACGACCATGCGCCGCGGCCCGCCGTGCTCTGCTCTCTACCGTCCCGGTCACCGTCGAGCCGGGCACGCGCGAGCGGCGACCTGCGAGGTCGTGCCTGTGCTCGGGCGTGCCCGACCGCGGCCGGGCAGGACTACGCGACGGCGGGTCCCGCGCTGGGTGGTGCGCTCGGTTCCGGCAGTAGCGCCTGATGGCGTAGGTCTAGCAGCAGCCGAAGCCCGAACAGGCCCGGCCGGATCGTCTTGAGCTTCCGGTCCTGCGGGACGACTTCGCTGAAGGCCAGCACCTGCCCGGTCCGATGGTTGAAGATGATCGTGTAGACGCCGTTGGGGTCGGTGAAGGTGAACGCCATGCCGCTGCGGCCGGCGAGATCGTTCATCGGCCCGGCGAAGACGAGGCCCTGGACGTCGGCGAGGACGCGCAGCGCGGCAGCGCGGTGCGCACGGTCGAGGTACTGCTCCATCCACAGGTTCATGAGCTGCCGCACGAGCCACGCTTGGCCGGCTTCGGCGAGGTCTTCGGGGTGCTGCATCAGTACCGCGTTGGTCAGCGCGACCCGGTCGGTCGGCACCGGCTCGGGCACCATCAGCTGCAGTTGGCCGCTGGCGTAGTGCTGGACGTGCAGGGGCGCGGTGGCGAACTCCGGCCGGTCGGAGCCGTCGGGCAGCGGCAGCAGCCCCGGCCGGTTCGGCAGGACCCGGCCGAACTCGAGTCCCGACCCGTCGGTGTCGTCGCGGCAGATGGTGGTGTCGTCGCGGTGCACGGCCGTGGTGGCGCGCCCCCAGCTCTGCATCCGCCGGCACGTATACCGGCCGGTCGACGCGTCGGCATCGGCGTCGGCGAGTTGCTCAGCGAACATGGCGAGCCGCTGGGCGACGTCCAGGCCCGGTACGTCGAACCAGGCCGGTCCGGCGGCTGACGGTGACGCGGCCGCGGTGGGTGTCGGTGTGCCCGGTTGCGCCTGCGCGGCTGGGTTGGGCTGGCTCGGGCGGGTCGTGATGGCTACTGCGACGGCGGCGATGAGCAGGACCGCCGCGCTGCTGGCCGCAACAACGAGGCGATGCCTTCCGGCGGACGTCTTCGGCGTGTTGAGCCGCGCTGCACCTGAGGTTGGCGGTGCAGGTGGTGCCGGTGGGTGGTCAGCGGTGCGCTTGGTCGGGTCTGCGGGTTCCGATGGTGTACCTGGCTGCGGGTTCATTGTGGCCTTCGTGGTCAGGGGCTGTTGGTGGAGGGGAGAGTGCTGCCGTCGGTGGTGTGTCAGGGTTGTGCGTCGGCTGGGTCACCGGCAGTGGCCGCGTGGTAGGCCGCGAGGACGGGGTTGGAGATCCGTCCCCGGTCGCGGAGCTCGTAGCCGGCAGCGCGGGCCCAGGCGCGGATATCCGGACCGTCGCGGTGTCGACCGGTGTTGGGAGCGGCCTTGCTGGGGTTGCGCCGGATCGGGGTCGCCGCCTGCAGAAATGGTCCGACGGCGGCTCGCAGCTTCGCCGCGTTGGTGCTGTTGAGGTCGATCTCGTAGAGGGTGCCGTCCAGCGCGAAGCGGACGGTTTCGTCTGCGGCGCCTCCGTCGAGGTCGTCGACGAGGACCTGGATGCTGCGCCTCGCCATGAGGTGCCCTTCAGCTCAGGGGCGCCGTGCCTGAGGCTCCGACGCGCCGGGGGTGTTGGTCGCGCTTCGCGTTGATCGCCGCGGGCGCGTCGCCGGACTGCCTGCCGGTGGAGCGCCGGCCAGCGAGGGCTGATCGCTGGCCGGCACCCCGGGTGTGCTTGACCGTCCGGTCGCTGCCGTGTGTTACGGCACGATCTGCGGCTTGAGTCGGTCGATGCGGCCGCGGGTCTCTGGGCTCATGACGGCCGGCGGGCAGGTGCACGCCTCAGCGGTCCGGTGCCGGATGGTGGTGCCGATCCAGAGCCGCACCCGGATCGCGGTGAGGTCGGTGTAGACGGTCGGTGCGGCGCACGGCTGCTCGGTGCTGGTTTCGCGGCTGGCGATGCCGACCTGCGACCAGCGCGCCCCCCGGCTGGCGGCGGTGCTGATGCTGCTGCGGACGGCGGGGCTGCCGGAGTCGCCGTAGCAGGCGCCGCCGCCGTAGCAGGCTTCGTCGTCGCTGATGAACCCGCCGTTGCAGGCGGTGGCGGGCAGCCGCACGGTGTCCTGCTGCTGCAGCAGCGCCGGGGGGCCGGCGGTCGGTGGGTACTCGGTGAGGCCCCAGCCGAGCAGCCGGACGGCGTCGCCGACACCGGCCGGCCGGAGGGAGAGGGGCATGAGCGGCGCCAGGACCGGCCGGTCGAGTTCGATCAGGGCGTAGTCGGACACCGGGTCGGGCCAGTTCGAGGCCCAGGCCCAGCCCGCCGGGAGGAACACCGTGCGGCCGGTGGCGATCTGCCCGCCGGTGGTGCGGTCCGTGCTGCCGATCCGCACGGTGATGTAGGCAGCGGGGACCGGCAACGGTTTGGGTGCTGCGGCGTCGTCGCTGACGCAGTGTGCCGCGGTGAGGACCACGTCCGGCTGGATCAGCGCGCCGCCGCACAGGGCGGTGCCGATTCCGGGGTGGAGGACCTGCACGACGGTGGTGCCGGGGTAGGACTGGGTGGCGTCCTGCCCGCCGACGATCGCTGCGGCGGGTTCAGCCGGGGCGACAGCGCCGGCTGCGGTGACTGCGAACGCGGTCGCTGCGACGGTCAGCCGTCGCAGGAGGGCGTGGTTCATCGAGTCCTTTCGTGGTGCGGTGACGGGATGTTCTCGGACCCGGGCGCTCGGTCGCGCCCGGTGCATGGGTGCCAGCGGCGGCGGGCCTGGTGATGGGCGGCGCGCCGCGTGACGGTGAGGCGTCGTCATCTTCAGCGGACGTCTCGGCCTGTTCCCGGGGCGTCCCTCGCTGCCGGTGGAGCGCGCCGATGTCGTGCTCGGCATTCGAGGCCGATCCGATGGGGCTGCTATCGGTATGTCCACAAGGTGTTTCGGTCGATGGCGTCGGTGTCGATGTCCACGGCGACGCCGTGGTGGTCGCTGGCGCCGGCCGGTAGGTCCAGCAGCTGGTAGTTGCTGATCGCGTCGCCGAAGGCGCTGGACAGGTGGATGCGGTCGATGCGGTCGTCGCTGCCGGTGCGCCGCAACAGCTGCGCGTCGCTGGTGCGCCGGTGCAGGTGCAAGGCGGCGTCGAGGTAGCCGCACTTGTGCAGCATCTGCGCTGCTCGGCGGTCTGGCCGCAGGGCTGTGCCGGGGTCGGTGAGGAGGGTGCGGGCGGCGAGGTTGTAGGGCCGCATCTGGTCGTAGTCGGGGTCGGGTCCGTCTTCTGGTGGGAAGTTCATGTCGCCGCCGATGACGGCGTACGGCCCGTACCGGTAGGCGGCGGTGGCGATGAGTTTCGCCTCGTAGAGCGCCTTGTCGCCGAGGTACGGGTCCAGGTGCGCGGCGGCGAAGGTGATCGGGGCCGGTAGGCCGGGGATCGGGAAGGCGGCGATGACGAACCCGTGGGTGGTTTCCTGGCTCACGGCGTCGTTGGTGTGGGTCCACCAGCCGAGGGTGTCCGGGCGGAACAGGATCGCTGTGCGCATGCCGGTTTTCGATGGGGGCAGCGGTGCGGCGTACATGCCCAGGTCGCGTTGGGCGCGGCCGAGCTGGCGGTGTCCGTGCTCGGTCCAGCCGCGTGCTTCGTTGAGCAGCAGCACGTCAGGCTGTGCGGTGCGGAGACGTTCAGCCAGTGCCGGCCACCGGTCCTCTGGGTTGCCTTCGCTGTCACGCAGGCCGCCGTTGCCCAGGTTCTGCGCTACGACGCGGATGTGCATCGGTTGCGGCGCCTTCCTGTGAGGTTGGAGGGCCGGTCATCGACCGGGCTGGTGCTGCCAGCAGGCCGAGCGGGCTCCACCCGGGGACGAACGCTGATCGCCTGCTCGGTGACGGCGCGGCGCGGCGGGCGCTGGACGGCGTGCGGCCGCTCCGGCACGCCAGCTGGCACGTCGACCGGCACAGCGGCCGGCCCCGCGGAGTGTGGGTGCTGCGCGGATGCCAACAAGGAACGTTCTGCAGGTCGCTCGGCGCATCGCGTGCGGCGCAGGTGGCATGGACGCAGAACGCTTCCGGTTCTCGTGCGCCGGACGGCCCGACGGGTGCGCGTGGCGGGAGGGGTCATGGCTGGAGCACCGCTTCCCAGTCGATGTCGGGCTCGGCAGTCGGCCATGTGCAGTGCGGGGCGTGCTCGGCCCGGCGCGGCCCGATGGTCGTGCCGTACGGGAACCAGACGTTGATCAGGTCGCGCCTCGGTTCCGGCGGGCGGCAGGGTGCAGCGTCGTTCAGGCGGTGCAAGGCAGTGTCAGTGCGGCCGCAGACGGCGAGCATCACGACCAGCGGCATGATCACCTTGAGGTCACGGCGGTTGCCGCGAGGGTTGCGCTGCTGCCATCCGCGCCAGAGTGCGGTGAGGACGTCGACCGACTCGGCGCAGCGGCCGACGCATTGGAGCAGCTCGGCCGTGCGGACAACGGCGAGCGCTGCGCGCCAGGCGTCGGGCTGCTGCAGGCGGGCGACGGTGGCCCGGCGCTGGACGGTCAGTGCTTCTTCGAACGCGCGGCGGTCGGCGAGGAGCTCGACCAGCGCCTCGGCGGCTTCGATCGCTTCGCCGCTGTCAGCTCCGTACAGGCGCTGGCTGGCGGCGTCGGCGTAGCGCGCCCAGGCCAGGATGGCGTCGAGGTCGACCCGGTCCCCTTGGTCGCTGTATTCGCCGGCGTGGACGGCCCGGCTCAGGAACACGGCCTGGCCGATGAGTGCCGGATCGTCGCCGGCTGTGATGGGGTCTCGTCGCAGCAGGGTCGGCGCGTCGGTGATCGTGCGCTCGACGGCGCCGAGCATGTGCTTGAGCGAGGCGGGCGCGTCGCTCGGCGGCGCCGCGCTGCACCGGAACACCGCGGCGGCCAGGTCTGTCATGTCGAACGGCTGCTCGGGCGGGGCCGGCTCGACCGGGCTCATCGAGCCCTCCAACGCCGCGGTCGTCCATCGCAAGACGTGGCCTGGACGTGCATCGGGTGTGCCGGGACGGCGCCGGTGCCGATCCGGGGGTGCTGCGCGGTCATCCGGCGCAGCCGACTGCGGGAGTGTGCACGTCCGGGGTGTAGGTGCTGGTCAGGATCAGCAGGTAGATCTCGTAGTGATCGGTTGGGTCCGGTGGCGTTGTCGCGTCCGGGCGGCGGTGGGCTTGGCTGTGGCTGGCCAGGAGCTGCCCTGTCCGCGGGTCGAAGATAAGTGTCTTGGCGACGGTGAACGGCATCGGCGGCTGGTACGTCCAGGTCACCGCGATCCCGATCCGCCCGGCCCGGTCGGTGGCCTGCGGTTGCACGTTGATGCCGGGTTGGCGGGCGAGCATCCGCAGGACGCCTTGGCGGGTGGCCACGGGTACGAACCGCTGGCTGGAAAACTCGGCGATCTGTCCGAAGACGTCGACGAAGGTGCCGGGCGGCTGCGGTTCGTGCAGGATGTGCCGGCGGACGGCGTCTGGGTCGCTGGGCACTGGCCCGTCGAACGGCCCGGGTTCGGTGCCGGTCTCGTCGCGCAGCAGCTGGCAGCCGTGGCTCTCGTCGAGTTCGACGGCGCGGGTGCTGCCGCGGCCGGACGTCCACAGTTGGGTCCGCCTGACCGGCGCCGCGGCGGTGTCCGACGAGGGTGCGGGCGGTGCGGCGAACGAGTCCCAGATCCGCAGGCTGAGGTACTCGAATCGGGCGCGGGCCGGATCGGCAGGGGCGTTGCGCAGGTCGTCGGCGAACCGCTCCAGCAGCGCCTTCGCGTCGCCGACGACAACAGGACCGCTGGTCTTGGCAGCCTGAGGGGATGCGAGCGATGCGGTGGGGGTCGGCGCCGGCGTCGCCTGGACGGCGCTCGACGGGGTGTGGCTGCCCGATCCCGCGACAGCCACCGCGGCACCGGTGATGACGGTGAGGACCGCCCCCGCGGCGGCGGTCATGGCGAGCAGCCGACGCATCCGGGGGCGTCGGGTGGATCGGGTCGCAGGGGAAGCAGGTTCTCCGCCGCCGACAGTTTCTCGGCTTTCGGTTGTGCTGTCGGGGTGTTCCATCGGTCTCCTGATGAGTTCCGGTCCGGCTGCTGCGGACCGTTCGTGTCGATGAAGGGCGGGCGGTGCAGACGCGCCCGCGAGCGGCAGTGCCAGCGTGGCCGGCGGGTCGACTGCGTCGGCGCACTGTTCATGGGGTTGCCCGTGGTGCGATGCCCGCCTGCGTCGCTGGCGGTGCGGGCCTACGCCGCCGTTTCAGCCGGTGGCGATGGTGCGGGCCACGACGCCGTAGCAGGCCACCTCGTCGTCACGTGGCTGCGCTGCGTCCGTGCCGTCTGGCCGCCACCGGAAGACCGACACCAGCTGTGAGCCGTCGTCCTCGATCAGGGTGGTGGTGGACGCGGCCGGCTCGGGTACCGCCGGATCGGCGTCGACGAGCTGGAGACCTGCGACGAACCCGGCGATCTGCCGCCCTGTGCGTGGCCGGTACGGTGTCTCTGTGCTGCGCTGCAGGCCCGGCACGAGGACGGCGCGGTCGGCGGGCCAGAAGTCGGTGGTGCCGTGGCTGAGCACGACGTAGCTGCCGGGGGCCAGCGCGCGGAGGAGCTCGTGGACGGCGTGGGTTGCCTCGTCGTCGCTGAGGAAGTGCAGGACGGCGGCGAGCAGCAGCCCTACCGGCTGGCGCAGGTCGAGGGTGCCGCGCAGGTCCGGGTGGTGCAGGATCGAGGCGGGGTCACGCAGGTCGGCGTCGAGGTATGCGGTCTTGCCTTTGGGGTGGCTGGTGAGCAGGGCGCGGGCGTGGGTGAGCACGATCGGATCGTTGTCGACATACACGACTCGGCCGGTCGGGTCGATCTCCTGCACGGTCTCGTGGGTGTTCGGTGGCAGGGGGATGCCGACGCCGAGGTCGATGAACTGCCGGATGTCGGCGGTCCCGGCCAGGAAGGTGACGGCGCGGCGCACGAACGCGCGGTTCTGCTGCGCGGCTTCGCGCACGCCCGGGAACGTCGCTGCGATCAGGTCGCCGGACTCGCGGTCGGCAGCGAAGTGGTCCTTGCCGCCCAGCCAGTAGTTGTAGCGTCGCGCCGGGTGCGCGACGGTCGTGTCGATCCGTGGGAGCGCCCCTGGAGTCTCAAGGGCCGGGTCGGTGACGGAGTCGTGCGGTGAACGGGTCGTCATGGCTTGTCCTGTCACAAGGTGGGGCCGGTGGTCGCGCCGCGCCCGGCGCTGCGTCGGGCGGCGCGGGGCTGGGTGGGGCTCGATGCAGGTCTGCTGGTACACACCTCGGCGGCGCGCACGACGGCGGTGGGGCCGTAGGCAACGGCGACGCTGATGCAGTACCGGCGGACCTTCGGGTCAAGGCCGGTGAGCTGGCGCCGGGTGGCTGCTGCCTGGACGGTCGCGGCGACTCGCTCTGGTGCGTTGTCCTGGGTGAGGAACACGATGGTGGGCCGGGTTCCGCCGCTGGGGTCGGTCCAGGTGAGGTCGATCGTCGTGCCGGAGTCGCGCACGATCCGCACGTGGCCGGGCGGCAGCAGCTGCGGCGTGCCGTGCCCTGCGGAGGTCCACGGGATGCGGGTGGCCGCCGGTACGGTTGCCCTGCTGCGGGCCGGTTCACCAGCGGGCACCAGGTCGTTGATGACGGCCACGGTGACCGCGGTCGCGGACGCCGCGGCCAGACACATGACGGCTCCGACCAGCGTCCAGTACCGCACGGACCGGCGGCCGGGCTCCCGCCGTCCTATGCTGCCGGCAGGACTTGCTGGTCTCGGCGCGGCCGGTCGGGTGGCTGTCACGGCCGGTCGCGGCTGCCCGGCGTGACGGGTCGCGGCGAGCCGGCCGGTAAGGGTATTTAGCTGGGTGACCAGTGGATGCTGCCGGCCGAGGCAGGCGTGGGCTTCGGCGGTCAGCTGTGCTGTGAGCTGTCTGGCGGCGTGGTGTCCGCCGACCTGGATGCGGAGTTCGGCCAGGTCGACGCCGACGCGGATCACGTCGGTGTGGCCGTGGCCGTACTCGTCGACGAGGCGGGTGTAGGCCGTGGTGAGGGCCGGTTCGGCCGTTGCTGGCCGTCCCTGCGCGGCGTTGAGCGAGGCGGCACCGGCGGTCGCCAGCAGCACCGGCCAGCGGATCGGTTCCGGCCCGCCCCTGCCGCAGTCGATGATGTCGCGGTAGCGGGCCGCTGCGTCGTCGAGCCGGTGCTGCGCCACCAGCAGCCGTGCCTCGGTCAGGGTGAGCATGGCGGACTGGTAGGGGCCGAGGCCGGGCCAGGTGGCGAGGTCGGTGAGCACGTCGGCGGCGAGCTCGACGTGGCCGAGGGCGAGCAGCGTTTCCGCGAGCATCCGGGTGGCGTCGACCGCGTCGACGAACTCGACCGGCACGCCGTGTTTGAGCCACGAGCGAAACTCGATGAGCAGTTGATAGGCGCCGTCGAAGTCGTACGCTGCCAGCCGCGCACCGGCGTGATTCACCAGCTCGGTCGGGGTTTCCGGTGCCGCGTGACGGCCGCCACCCGTGGCGTCGTCGCTCGCTAATGTCCCGCCCAGGTCGGCACGATGGGCCCCGCCCGGTTCCAGGTGGACCATGCTCACCGACGGCCCGCCGCTGCTCCGTCGACCGCAACGATCATCGGCGCGCCGACCCTGGCACGGCGCCACGCTGTCGCGAGCGGGCCGGCGCGCCCGGCCGGTGGGCGGGCCCCGGCGCTGGTTGTGGCCGGGACGGCGGTTGGCCGGTCGGCTGGGTTGAAGGTCACGGTCGCTTCCACGTCTGGGTCGGCAGTTCGCGTCGAGTGGGGTTGAGCTGTCCGCCGCCGCCAACGGGGATGCAGGCGGCGGCACGGCGGCTGGGGGCCGGAACGATCGAGTCATCCGGCGCGCGGGATGCGCGGATGGCGGTGCCGGCGCTTGGGCGTCTACTTGGGCGGTCGTTGCCCGCGGGTGCACACGAACCGGTAGGAGCGGACGACGAAGCTGGGATCGGCGACCAGCGCGTGGAAGCGGTCCAGGTCGGCGGTGGTGATGCCGTGCAGGAGCAGCTCGTCCTGCGTCTGGGATGTGTTGGCGTGGTGCATGCGGATGCCGGTGCTGCCGCCGTACCAGCTTTCCGCGTGATCGACGGCGTAGACGTTGCGGAGGCCGGCGTCGCGCATGGCGGTGTGGGTGGCGTCGGCCCAGGCCATGTCGACGCCGTGGCTTTCCAGGACGTGTTGCAGCGCGTAGACGACGCGGGTGTACAGCTCGGTGTCGCTGTCGCTGGGGCTGCTGTAGACGGTCATGGGCGTGTCGCCGAAGTCGCCGAGGACCAGCCACCCGCCGGGGGCGAGGGCGTCGGTGAGGGTGCGGAGCACGTCGTTGCGTTCCGGCAGGTGCACCAGCACCAGCCGGGCGTGGATGAGGTTGAACGGCCCTTCCAGTGGCAGCCCGTCGCGGATGTCGTGCTGGAAGACGTCGAGGTCGGCGCCCGAGGTGAGTCGGCTGAGGTCGACGTCGACCGCGGCGACCTGGCCGGTGGGGCCGACCCGGCCGGCCAGGTAGCCGGCGATCGAGCCGCTGCCAGGGCCGATCTCCAGACACCGGTTCCCGGGGTGCAGGGGCAGTTCGTCGATGACGCGGCGGGTGATCGGGTCAAGGAAGTGGTCCAGTGCGATGAGCCGTTCGGCCGCATAGTCTGCGCTGTTGTCCAGCGCGTAGGCGGCGCGGCCCTCGACGCCGTCGGTGACGATGGTGCTGCTCACGAAGGTCCTCCTGTCGCGGTTGGTGCTGTGGTTGCGGTGCTTGGGTCTGCGAGGGTGTCGATCCAGACAGCGGCCCGTCCCGGCCGCTGGTCGAGAGTTGCCGCAACAGCCGTCCCGGCGGCGGTGCCGGCGCCGCCGAGGGCGAGTGCCGTACGTAGCCGGTCGGGGTCGCCGCGGATGATGGCTGCGTCGAGGTAGGCGGTGACCCGACCTGCGGTCAGCGCACTGGCCTGTTCGGCGACCGTGCGGGCGAAGTCGGGTTGCGGGGTGGCGAGCAGGACGGCGAGGCCGTCGCCAGCGAGGGTGGTGATGGTGCGGCTGATCTGCTCCGTAATGGCGGGGGCGAACCCTTCGGTGGGTTCGTCGAGCAGCAGCAGCGCCGGTTGGGTGAGCAGGGCTCGGGCGATGGCGAGCATCTGCTGTTCTCCGCCGGACAGGTGCGCGCCGCGGTGCCGGAGCCGGCTGGCCAGGTGCGGCAGGAGCTCCAGGACCCGGTCCCGGGTCCACACGGCCGCAGTCGAGGCCCCGGTGGCGGTGTGGCGTTGAGCGATCGCGAGGTGATCGGCGACGGTGAGCGAGGCGAACACCCGACGGCCTTGCGGCACGTAGCCGATGCCGGCTCGAGTCCGCCGGTGGGCGGGCTGCCGGGTGAGGTCGGTGCCGTCGAGGCGGATCCGGCCGGTGGCCGGCGAGATCAGCCCGGCGATGGTGTGCAGCAGGGTAGTCTTGCCGGCGCCGTTGTGCCCGACGACGGCGTGGACGGTCCCGGCCGGGACGGACAGGTCGATGCGGTGCACGACCACGCCGCCGCCGTAGCCGGCGCTGACCTGCTCCAGGGACAGGCGCATGCTCACACCGTCCCGTGGGGGGTGCCGAGGTAGACCTCAGCGACCGCCGGGTGGGTGTGGATGGCATCGGGGGTGCCGGTGGCCAGGACCCGGCCGCGGTGCAGGACGGTCACGGTGTCCGCGAGGGCGGTGACCACGTCCTGGTTGTGTTCCACGAGTAGCACCGCGGTCTGTGCCGGCAGCCGCCTCAACGCGTCCAGCAGCAGGGTCAGGTCGTGTTCGGCGAGGCCGGCGGCGGGTTCGTCGAGCAGCAGCACGGCCGGGTTGGCAGCGAGTGCTCCGGCGATCTCCAGCATGCGGCGTTGCCCGTGGGAGAGCTCGCCTGCCGGGGTGTGGGCGTGGGCGCCGAGGCCGACCTCGTCGAGGCGGTGCAGGCCGCGGGCGGCGAGTGCGCGGCGCCTGGCGGACCGCCACGCGGTGTGGGTGCCGGTGTGCCGCCACGCGGCGACGACCAGGTTGTCCAGCGCGGTGAGCGACTCGAGGACGGCGGGGGTCTGGAAGGTGCGGGCGATGCCGAGCCGGGCGCGGCGGCCCGGACCGGCGCGGGTGATGTCCCGCCCGGCGAGGACGACCTGCCCGGCGGTGGGCCGGATAGTGCCGGCGAGGAGGTTCAGCAGGGTGCTCTTCCCGGCGCCGTTGGGCCCGATCAGCGCGTGCCGGTCCCCGGCCGCGAGGTCGAGGTCCACGTCATCGACGGCGAGGAAGGGACCGTATCGGCGGGTCAGCCCTCGCGCGGACAGCTGCGGCCCGGACTTGATGGTCATGACGACGGCACCTCCGCCTCGACCGGCGGACGCGGCCGGCGGCGTCGGCCGAGCCCGGCCAGACCGTCGGGGAGCACATACACGGCGGCGATGAACAACGCACCGAGCAGCAGCGGGCCGCGGCCGGGCACGGTGGCGGCGGCCCAGTCCCGCACGAGGGCGACCAGGGCGACCGCGGCGAGAGCGCCGCCGAGGGACCTGCCACCACCGATGGTCACGGCGAGCAGCACCAGCGCGGACATCTCGAACCCGACGTCGCCGGGTGAGACGTAGCGTTGTCCGGTGACCAGCAGCGCGCCGCCGATCCCGGCGACCGCACCGGCGCCGACGTAGGCGGCGACGAGGTACCGGGTGACGGGGTGGCCGCTGGCCCGCATCCGCGTCTCGTGGTCGCGGCACCCGTGCAGCAGCAGCCCAGCCGGTGCCCGCAGCGTCCACCACACGGCGGCGGTCACCGCCACGGCGACGGTGAGGGCGTAGCCGTAGACGGCCCGGTCCTCGACCAGCGGAGCAGCACCCCACCACGGCCGGGTGGCGGGGATGCCGGCCAGGCCGTCGGTGCCACCGGTGACCGTCGTCCACTGCCCGGCCGCGACCGCCGTCAGCTCCCCCACGGCGAGGGTGGCCATCAGGAACGTGATCCCGCGGGTCCGGGCCACGGCCACGCCGATGGGCAGGCAGAACATGGCCGCGGCGGTAGCGGCGGCGGCGAGCTGGACCGGGCCGGTGGTGATGCCGTGGCGGGCCAGGATCGCGGTGGTGTAGGCGCCGACGGCGTACGGGGCGACCTGCCCGAGGCTGGGCAGCCCAGCCGTGCCGGCCAGGACGGCGACGCTGACGGCGAGCAGGCCGAGGCTGAGGATCCGGGTCCAGGCGCTCAGCGTGTACGGGTCGGCGAGGAACCCGGCCATCGCGAGGGCGGCCGTTGCCGCCAGCCCCCACGCCGCTGCGGGCAGGCCGCTGCCACGGCGCAGCACGTCGCGCCCGGTGCGGCTCATGCGTTCCTCCCGGCCGGCAGCGGCTGGCGCCGCAGCAGCAGCGCGATAGCCATCGCGGCGAACAGCAGGTACGGCGTCCACGCCGGGGCGAGGACGACGCCGAGGCTCTGCACCTGTCCGACCCCGACGGCGGCGGCGACCGCGCCGCCGACCGAGCCGAGCCCACCGACCACGACGATCACCAGTGACAGCAGCAGCACCGTGTCCGCGGTGCCCGGGCCTGGGCCGATGATCGGCGCGCCGAGCACGCCGGTGAGTCCGGCGAGGGCACCGCCGGCGGTGAGGACCGCGGCGAGGACGGTGCGGGGGTTGGTGCCCAGGCAGGCGAGCATCTGCGGGTCGTCGACCATGGCCCGCAGCCGTGCCCCGGCCCGGCTGCGGGCCAGGACCAGCCAGCCGCCTGCAGCGAGGGCGGCCGCGATGGCGATGAACGCCAGCCGGTATGCCGGGTATCGGTGCCCTGCCAGGCTGACGGTGGTGTCCAGCCCGGCTGGGACGGTGGGGCGCAGGTTGTCCGGGCCGAAGGTCAGGACGAGCGCGGCGCCGGCGACGAGCGCGACGCCGAAGGTGAGCAGCGCCTGCGTCAGGTGTCCCCGGCTGGTGACCGGGATGAGGGCCGTGGACAGCAGCCCGCCACCGGCCGCGCCGGCGAGGGTGCCGGCGGCCGCGGCGAGGGCGAGGCTGGTCCAGGAGCCGTCGCTGATGAGCGCGGCGGCGTAGGCGCCGAGGGCGTAGAGGCTGCCGTGGGCCAGGTTCAGCACCCCACCGGCCCCGAGCACCAGGGTCAAGGGGGCTGCCAGGGTGAACAGCAGCAGCCCGTAGGCGACCCCGTCGATGACCGGGATCAGGTAGGCATCGAGGGCATTGAGCGGGCCCACGGCAGGTTCGTCCTCTCGCCGACAAACTCGGAAGGGGTGAAGGGGGATGGAGGGGCTGTCAGGCGCCGACGGTGGCCAGGTCCTGCACGACGCGGTTGGCCAGCTGGGTGCCGTCGCGGCGGACCACACGCAGGTACCAGTGCTGGATCGGGGTGTGGTTCTTGGGGCTGAACTGCCAGCTGCCGCGCGGGCTGTCGATCTGCCCGAGCTGACCGATCGCCTCGTTGATCTTCACCGCCGTGACCTTGCCGCTGATCTTGGCGATCGCCTTGTCGAGGACGGCGGCGGCGTCGTAGGCGGCCATCGCGTACGTGGTCGGTGACCGGTCCGCGTGGCGGGTCGTCCAGTCGGCAATGAACGTGCGGTTCGCGGCGTTGTCCAGGTCGGGGCTGTAGTTGAGGACGTTCCAGATGCCTTCGGCTGCCGCGCCCTGCTGCTGCAGCACGGGACCCTCGGTCAGGAACGCCCCGTACAGCGGCAGGTTCCTCGCGTCGGACTGCCGGTACTGGGTGACGAACCCGACGGCGTTCGCGCCGCCGAAGAAGGCGTAGACCGCCTTGGCGTCGGACTTGGCGATCTGCGACAGGTACGGCAGGTAGTTCGGCGTGTCCGGGAACGGTGTCCAGGTCGGTTTGCCGCCCGGGTTGGCGAGTTTCCCGCCGAGCTTCGTGTACGTGTCGGTGAACCCGCCGACCTGGTCGTAGCCGCCCTTGTAGTCCGGGCCGATCGCCCACACCGGCCCGTCCACGTGCTCCTTGATGTAGGGGGCGATCGCGGTGCCCGGGTCCGGGGACCGGAAGCTGGTCGTCCACAGCCAGTCGGCGTTGTCGGTGTCCGGTCGGCCGTTGGACCCGATCAGCGGGATCTTGTGTTCGGTGGCGAGCGCGGAGATGGCCAGGTACGACCCGGACGCCACGATCCCGGTCAGTGCCGCGACGTGCTCGTCCTTGACCAGGCGGGTGGCCGCGGGCAGGGCGGTGGCGGCGCCGTTGCCCTCGTCGGCGACGACGAGGTCGACCTTCCGCCCGCCGAACCGGCCGTCGTGGGTGTCCAGGTACAGCTGGAACCCGTCGCGCATCTCCTGCCCGACGTCCTGGTAGGTCCCGGACAGGCTGCCCACGAACCCGACCTTCACCGTGTCGGTGCCGGCGTCGCCGGCGTTGCTGCCGCCGCAGCCGGTCATCGCCAGGCACGCCGCGAGGACCCAGGCCGACCGGGTCGACCGGGTCAACTGGGTCGGCAGGTGCCGCGTTCGTCGTTGCTGCATGTGTCTGCTCCTGAGAGGGGTTGGTGGGGCTTACCGGGCACCGGTGCCGGGCGGTCGGAGCCGCCGGGCCAGCAGGTGCTCGACGAGGGTGATCAAGACCTGTTTGGCGCCTTCGCGGTGGCGGGCGTCGCAGGCCAGTACCGGCACCGACGCAGGCAGCGCGAGCGCTTCACGGAGCTCCGCTTCGGGGTGCTCGGGGGCGCCGTCGAACTGGTTGACGACCACCACAAACGGCAGCCCGGCCCGCTCGAAGTAGTCGATCGGGCCGAAGCTGTCGGCCAGCCGCCGCACGTCGACCAGGACGATCGCGCCGAGCGCGCCGCGGCAGGCCGAGTCCCACATGAACCAGAACCGCTGCTGACCCGGTACGCCGAACAGGAACAGGGCTACGCCGCCGAGCCCGCCGGGGTCGGCGGGCAGGGTGATGCGGCCGAAGTCCATCGCCACCGTGGTCGCCGTCTTGGCCGGCACCGCGCTGGTGTCGTCCGGCGCCCGGCTGGCCGCGGTCATCACGACCTCGGTGCTGACCGGGTCGATCTCCGACACCGAGGCCACCATCGTGGTCTTCCCCACGCCGAACCCGCCCGCGATCACGATCTTCACCGACATCCGCCGCTTCCCGCTGGCATCGGACGTCGCTGCCGCCTGGGTGACGGACGGCGTTGCTGTGGCTGCCACGCCCGCCTCTATCCGGTCAGCCCGGAGGCGGTGAGCATGGACGCGGTCAGCGCGTCAGCTCGCACCTGCGGGCGCAACGCGGGTCCGACCCGGTTGATCAGGTCGGCCAGTTCGTGGCCCACCTGCCCGATGTCGCATCCGGGGGCGGCGAGGGCGAGCAGCGCGCCGGTGGACACCGACATGGTGAACATGAGCCCGCCGGTCATCTCGGTCAGGTTGGACACCACCTGTCCGGCTTCCAGGTTGGTTGCCGCGCCGTGCAGCAGCGCGACCAGACCGGATGCGATCGCGGCCAGCCGTTCCGCAGCGTCTCTGGGCAGGCCGTGGTTCCGGGCGACGAGCAGCCCATCGGCCGACACGGCCACGATGTGCGTGACCTTCGGCACCCGGTCGGCGAAGTCGTTCAAGAGGAAGTTCACATCGACGGTCACCACGGTTCGCTCCTCAAAGGATTCGGCTGTCAAACGTTCGACGTCGTGCGGCTGTGCGCCTCGGCCCGGCTGTTGCGGGCCAGGCCGCGGCCGTAGGCGGCCAGGCTCGCGGCCACGGCCTTCGGGTCGCGGTACTCCGCCGCTGGCGCCGCAGGCTGGCCGCCCTGCTCGACGCTGCCCGGCACCAGGTTGGCCATCGGGTGCCGCTGGGGCAGGCCCGTACTGGTGGTCGCAGCGACCGCCGGCTGGGCCGCCGCCGCAGCGGCCTGCCAGCCGGTATCCGCCGGCATCTGCCACGGTTCGGCCGGCTGTGTCACCACCTCGCCGCTGGCGTCCACGGGCCAGGTCGCGGGCGACGCCGGAGCGGAGACGAACCAGCTGCCCTTGACCGCTTCGAAGATCGGCAGGCGTGTCTCCACCGTGTCATCGATATCGGCTGCTGCCGGTCCAGACCCGGCCATGGAGATGCTCGGAGGCCAGGTGGACAATCGGGGCTGCGGCACTGCCGCCGGTCCGTCGACCTGGAACAGCGGCGCCGCTGGTGGCGCGCTCGGTTCCCGCCGCTGAGGGCCCGAACCTGGTCCAGCACCCAGACCCTCGCTGGCGCGAGCACCGGTGAGGGCTGCGACCGGTGCATGACCGGTGTCCAGCGCCCGCCGGGGCGTGGTGTCCACGGTGAACACGTGCGCCGGGACGGTGACGTCTGCGATGGTGCCGGACCGGCCCGGGCGGAGCTCCACCCGGATCCGGTGGCGGGCGGCGAGCCGACCGACCACGGTCAGGCCCATCGCCCGCACCGCCGCCAGGTCCAGCGGGCCGCGGTCGGACGCGAGGCGCTCGTTGAATGTGCGCAGCCGGTGGGCGTCGATGCCGATGCCGGTGTCGACGATCTGGATGACCATGCGGTCGGTGAGCACCCTGGCTGATACGGTGACCACCGCCTGGGAGTAGCTGCAGCCGTTGTCCATCAACTCGGCGAGGAGCTTCACCAGGTCGTCCACCGCCGCGGCCCGGATGGCGACCAGGTCATCGGTGAACCCGAACTCGATCCGCGTGTACTGCTCGACCTGGCCCTGCGCGGCGCGCAGCACGTCGAGCACCGGCTCGTCCTGGCGGCGGGGACGCGCCGACGCGCCACCACCCAACACCAGGAGGCTTTCATTGGTCCGGGTGAGCAGGGCGGCCAGATGATCCAGGCGGAACATCTGCGCCAGCCGATCCGGGTCCTCCTCGCCGCGCTCCTGCCGATCCAGCTCGGCGGTCAACCGCCCGGTCAGTCCCTGTCCACGGCGGGCCAGGCTCTCAAACATGGCGGCGATACCGACCCGGGTGGCTGCCTGTTCGGCGGCCACCCGGACCGCCTCACGGTGCACCGCGTTGAACGCCGCACCGACCTCGGCCAGCTCGTCGCGGCCCCGCACCTCCATCGGGGCAGGTGTGCTGTCGGCGAACTGCTCGGGAGTCAACCCGCCCAGCACCTCGTGGTCGTCCAGCCGGGCCACCTCCGCGGGCAGCGTCTGGCTCGCCACCCGCCGGGCGGTGTCCCGCAGCCGTCGCAGACCACGGATCATCGGCCGGCCGAGCCACAACGCCAACCCGATCACCGCCGCCACCGCGGCTAGCACCGCCGCGAACTCCACCACAGTCACCAACCGCTGCTGATCACGCAGCCGGGTCACGTCCGCGACGAGCTCCGCGTCGATGCGGACCTCCACCTGGTGCAGCTGCTCGATCCGGGCGCTCATCGCCGACGTCCACCCAGCACGGTCCAGCCCCAGCCGGGCACCCGGACGGATCCGGGCGACGGTGTCCTCCAAGCGCTGCGCGGCGACCACGGCATCGCCGGTCAGCGCCCCGTCCAGCCAATCCAGCCACCGGGGAGCCGCCAACGCGTCGAACGTCAGCGCCGCCTCGGCATACCCGGTCCGCGCAGCGGTGATGTCCTGATACGCCGCCGGTGTCAGCTGCTCAGACTCCGTCGCCCGCAGCGCCGTCACCTGCTGCAACCCGACGAACTCCACCGCCCTGGACAGGGCCGCCGCCGCGCGGATGCGGTCAGCGATGTCCGCCGGGGCGCCGCCGGCCTGCGCCATCGACTCGCGGTAGGAGACAAGGTCAGCAATCAAGATCCGGTACGCGAACACCAACGCCGACGCCGCACCCTTGCCCGAAGACACCCGCGCCCGCAGCGCGGCAAGCTGTCCGATCCCGCCGTCAACCCGGTCCAGCAACCGCTGCACGCCGCCCGGCACCTCAGACAGCTGCGACTGCGCCACACGGAACCGCGCAGCCGCCGCATCCGTCGCCGTGGCCTTCTGCAGGTAGGCGTCAACAGCCCCGGCAGGCCGGCTGACCAACGCCTCAACCGCAGCCACCCGCTCCGCCTGCAACCGCGACACAAGATCCCCGGCAGCCTCACCGGCAACGACCAGCGACCGCAGCCGGTCAGCCCGCAACGCCTGCCCGCCCGCGGACACCAACGCCAACCCGGCGAAGGCCACCACAGCGACCAACGGGACCACGACCAGCACCATCAGCTTCCCAGTGATCTTCATGCTCGCCGACTCCTCACCGGCGCAAAGCGCGGACGTCGGGCAGAGCGCCGCACAGCCGTGCATGTAGCAGCGGTCCGGTCGGCCGACCCGCCGCCCTGCAGCCGGACCGGTCGCGGCTTCAGATCCACGCCGATCGTGGAGCACTCGTCGATCACGCCGCCGCGAACGGGGTCAGTCGCCTGCGCTGCAAGCGAGCCCCAAGCCGGAGCGCGCCCCACCACACCCTGTGTCGCCGCAACACCCGGAGCCTGGGCGGCGTCAGCGGAGCGGCCGTGGTCGACCGAGCTGGCCTCGTCGGTCAGCCTGGCCTGTCGCTTCTCAACCGTCATGCCGGGAACCCGCTCGTCAGCACGTCGATCCGGGCCGAGAACTGCTCATGCCAAGGCCGGCCCGCCGCCTGCAGCGCATACGACCCGAGCCGCTGACCCGCGCACGGCGCCTGCTGTCGACAACCAGCCGCGCAAGCACCGCCCGCAACAGCTCGGTGCCGGTCCCGCAGCGCGGAGCCCATCACCGCCAGCGCACGGTCCTCGCCGCTCGTCCCGGTGGACGTAGCCACCCTCGCCTCCCCCCTGTGCCCCGACGGAGCAAACTGCCCAGGCCGTTCGCGCAGCCCGCTTGACCGGTGTTCCCGTATCTCGACCGCCGGCCCGACGTGGGCGGATCACGGCTGGTGCCGCCGGCCACCGCAGCTTTCTGCGAACGGCAGCCGGCGGACGTCTCAAATGCCGCGCCACGGCCTTGATCGCATTCATTCCCGCAGATCTCGACCAGGCACGAAAGGGTGCGGCGTGGTACAGCGCTCCCGCACGCCGGTTGTACC
Organism: Dactylosporangium sp. CA-152071; assembly: GCF_050936335.1. Classification (NCBI taxonomy): domain Bacteria; kingdom Bacillati; phylum Actinomycetota; class Actinomycetes; order Micromonosporales; family Micromonosporaceae; genus Dactylosporangium; species Dactylosporangium sp. CA-152071. The sequence continues at coordinate 3,331,674 of NZ_JBNJMZ010000002.1, forward strand.
CGACCACCATTGGTTGTTCGACGTCGTGGTTCACAGCCGCGTTGGACCGCTGGCTCTGGCCGATGGTGACCATTAAGGCCGTTTGGCTGGGCATCGCACCGCGCCCACGGGGCGCGCCTGGATGGTCGACACGTGCCTCTCGGAGCGCCTACGTAGCCAGCCGTACCACGGTGTGGCTGCTCTGTTAGACGGTGGTTCAGCGCGAGCTGGGCGACCGAGCAACTGTCCGCCTGCATCTCGATGTTCCGAGCCGGTGCGTCTCCTGAGTGGCCGGCCAGTTCGCCTCGATCGGTACGCGGCTGCAGTCGGCCAGCGCCGTTGTCTCCGCGCGACCGTCTGTTTGCAGATACTGGCGTGCCCAGCGGCGTGAATGCCGGAGCGTCGTTCCCCGTGTTTCTTGTCGGCGATGCCGCGCGGTTGGGTGGACGCTCGATACACCGCGGCGTGCGTGCGGACGGCGCGGTGTCTCGGTCTGGGCCTGCCCCGTCGGCTGGATATGGTGCGCCGTCGACGAGCGTGCGGATCGCATGCGTCGACCATGTCGATCGGTCGAGCCCTTCGTCCATCCGGATCGCGCTGGTAGCCAGCGACTGCAGCAAGCGATTGATCAATCGGATCAGCCGCGCTCGCAGCCGCTCGTCTCGGGCCCGGTCGAGCAGATCCGCGGCATCGGCGAGGTCGAACGCCAGATACACGAGGGCCGGTCGTGTTTCGCTGCTGGATTCGCGCAGGAGCGCTCGGCGTTCCAGATCGCCGACCTGCCGGACGATCTCGCCGTCGTCGACTCCGTCAACGACGATTCGGGTCAGCGCATTCATCAACGCAAGCAGAAGATCCGGGGCAGCTGCAACGCGCTCATTGACGCTGCCAAGCATTTGCCGAATCGGTTGATCGCCGCGCGCGTCTGTCAATTCTTGGAGCTTTCCGAGCCGTTCAATGGTCGCGCGCTGGCGCCGGTCCGCAATGCGTTCCGCGTCGCCCTCGGCCCAGAGTTGCAGCAGCTCGGCGCCGGCGCCGAGGAGACGGTCTGCAGCTTCGGCGAACTGACGGCCGGGCCAACGACGACCAGCTTCTATCTTGGACACCCACTCACGACTGGCGTACGCCGCCTTGCCAACGAGACGTTGAGAACACCCAGCGACTCTTCGACGGCGCCGCAGCTCGGCCGCGAAGCGAGCTTGCGCAGATTGAGCCCGCGCAGTCGACGTTGCCGGCTTCACCTGCGGCGAGCTCGGATTGAAAGGAGAGATCGCCGCGCGCGTGATCGGCGGGGCAGAGAGCCAAGCCGTCGGCACGCCAATGGGATGCGGCGGGCCACCGCCACACGTCGACACAGGCGCTCGTTGCATTGATTCACCTCCCGGAGCTGGCGTTCTCGGCCGCGTTGTGGACTGCCGCGGACCAGGCAGGCTGCTCACGGGTTGCGTTCCACCGAGCGCGGTACGTCACATCCATCGAGAGCTTGCGATAGGACCGCTCCTGCACCCAAGCAGCGCATGTATGCGGACGCGCTGGCTCGGTGAGCGGCTAGTTAGGCCGACTAGTCCCGCTAGTCACCCATCCGGCTCGCGTACGAGACGATGAGCTCGTCCGGAGCCTCGTGAAGTGGTAAAGGCCATCCGGCGAGCTTCAGTTTCCGTACCGGAGCGGTTACCGTACGGACACGCCCGGCAACATTAGGAGCGGTGATGTCCGTTGATGGCGCTGCGCGGCTCAAGGTTCCCTCACCGGTGCTGGAGCACCCTGCGATGCGTGTCGCCCTCGCGCGTCACGATCTCAAGACGGTGTACGCGCGGCTGAACCATGCCGGGTTCTCCCATCGAGCGATCGGTGCAATGACCGGCCAGGCGCCGTCGGAGATCTACTCGGTGCTGCATACCGGGCGTCGCATCACCTCGTACGACCTTCTGGCCCGCATCGCTGACGGCCTCGGTGTGCCGCGCGGCTACATGGGGCTGGCCTACGACGCGACAGCCGCCGACGTGCTCGATCTCGTTGGCGCTACCTGCTCATCAGCCGCCGATGAACGCGAAGAGGTCCGGCAACTGCTGGCCCACGCCGCGAACGTGACCATGGGCGCTGCGGTCCACGATGCCGCGCGGTGGTGGCAACCCGTCGAGTCGGGCCGCAGTCCAGTTCCGGACCGAGTCGGCGTCGCCGACGTCGAGAACATCGAGCACGTCACTGCCACCATGCGGGTCCTGGACTACCGCTTTGGGGGCGGGGCGTGCCGCGATGCGGTAGTCGCCCAGGTCATGTGGGCACAACGACTGTTGACGGCCGACCGAGGACAGGATGTTGAGCGCCGACTCCACCAGGCACTTGCCGACCTGCACAACCTCGCCGGATGGACGTCCTTCGACGTTGGCTTGTACTCCGCTGCCCGTAGCCACTTCGCGCGGGCCCTTGAGCAGGCGCGATACGCCGAGGACTCTTCACTCGTCGCCAACGTCCTCTACCGGATGGGTCGCCTCCATCTGCACCGCGGGCTGCTGCAACAAGCGCTGCGGTTCTTCCAACTCGGCCAGATCGCAGCACAGGATTCTGGAAGCGACCTGACCGTGGCATTGCTTTGCGCGAACGAGGCTTGGACATATGGCCTACTCGGCGACGCCGGCCAGGCCGCGAAGTCCATCAATCGCGCACGGGACGAGTTCGGCCGTGCAGACCTCGCATCCGCCCCGATCTGGGTCCGCTTCTTCGGTGAGGCGGACTTGACCGCCTTGACCGGCATGGTGCATGCCGCTCTGCCGCGCGACCGCAAAGAGCATCATCTGCACGAGGCTGTGGGTTCGCTCACCGCATGCCTGAGCCTCCGCGGCGAAGCCGAGACACGCAGCCGCACCTTCGAGCTGACCGCCCTCGCCACCGTGCACCTCCGGCTGGGCAACCTCGCAGAGGGCGTGGCGGCAGGACATCAGGCAGCCGACCTTGCAGAACAGGTACGGTCGGTGCGCACCATCGATCGGCTCGAGCCGTTGGCCGCCGAGGCTGCAGCCCACCCGGGCGCCTCCGACGTTCGCGACCTCGGCACCCGGATTGCTACGCTGCGAAAGGTATGACTTCCAGCGAACACGATCCTGAGCAGCATGATCGATTAACGCCTCAGACCCTGGATGCAGTCATCCAGGCTGTGGGTCGTCACCTTGACCTCGACGTGCGCGACGCCACTCTGATCAAGTTCACCAACAACGCCGTCTTCCGACTCGCCAAGGAGCGGATTGTGCTGCGCATCGCCGGCTCGCAGGCGATGCGCAGCCGAGCGCCGAAGATCGTTCGCGTGGCACAGTGGCTGGAGGAACGACATCAGCCGGCGGTTCGGCTGCTGGACGGCATCCAGCAGCCGATCACTGCAAATGGCCACCTGGTCACCGCCTGGCACGCTGTGGTCGAGACCGGCGTTAGGCCGTCAGGTCATGACCTTGCCGCGACCATCCGCATGTTCGAGGCGCTGCCAGCACCTCCGTTCGAGCTGCCCACATGGAATCCCTTCATTGAAATCCGGCAGCGTATTCACGACGCCGACGGCCTGACCACGGACGAGCTCGCGTTCCTGGAGCAGCTGGCTGACTCCGCTGAGCGCGACCTAGGCAACGTCGACTTCGTGCTGCCCGCCGGCGTCATCCACGGTGACATATTCAGCGGAAACATCTTGATGAGCCCGAGCGGGCCAATTATCTGCGACTTCGATTCCACCGCTATCGGACCACGCGAATGGGATCTGACGCCCGTCGCGGTGGGCAAGCTTCGGTTCGACTACCCGGGCGACGCCCATGATGTGCTGGCCGCAGACTACGGTTTCGACATCTTGCGCTGGGACGGATTTCCGGTGCTGCGGCAGATCCGTGAACTGAAACTCATCACGAGTGTCCTGCCGATCCTGAACACCAATTTACGAATCCGTGAGCAGTGGCGCCTCCGCTTCGACAGCATTCGAAGCGGCAACACCGCAGCGAAATGGACCACCTACAGCTGACCTCTGCAGCTGGCGCTAGGCGCGACACACGCAAGCACGCGCCCTGATCCGCCGCCGTCATGAGGAAACACCAACTCCGTGACCGTTGCGCCGCCTCGAGACGGACCTGCCCGCCCGACGTATGCCCTGAGCTTCACGCACATCGCAGTGAAGCTGAATGGCCAATTCGCCTGCCTCGATGGGTACAAGCCTGGGTGTCAGCGCTCTGTACCACGCTGACGTCTTCACCCGCGTCCGCTGCGCCGCCTACGGTCGTCACTCAACGGCAGGCGATCGACCGCGACGGGACAGCGGGAGTACGTCATCCCTCAGCGATCCGGCCGAGGCGTGTCACCGCCAACGACGCCGGTTGTCAGCCCGGCTTCGCGCGCTGTGCAGTCCTTGCAGCGTGAAGCTCGACCGGCCGCCCGCGCACGTCGAACGTCCGCCGTTCAGCGATCAATGCAGCTTCGAGGGAGGTGAGTTTCGTGACGAAGTGGGTCGTCGGCGGCGCGTGATCGTCCGCTAGCGCGTGACGCTAGCTTCCTGCGGCCTGCCGGCACGATCGCTACGTGCGGCAGGCCGCCCCCATCCAGTCCTCTGTGCGCGGCCGACGCCGCCGAACTCGATCGAGGTGTTCCCCAATGGTCCGGTCGCCGCTCGCGCCGTTGTTGCCGTTCGAATCCTTCACCTACCCGTTCTTCGACCAGCAGTACACCGGCGACCACCAAGCTCTGGTCCGGGCGCTGCTCGGCGCGGAGAACCTCACGTTCCCCGGCGACCCGCACCCGGGCAACAAGGCGCTGTACGTGCACGTCCCGTTCTGCGACACGCTCTGCACGTTCTGCCCATTCGTAAAGTCGGGCAACGCCAGCGCCGATCGGGTCGCCGCCTACCTGGCAGCACTGCACACGGAACTGCGGACCGTCGCCGCGACCCGGCGGATCGGCCAGTGGACGCTCGACGCGGTGTACATCGGCGGCGGAACACCGTCGGTGCTGACCGTCGAGCAGATCGCCGAGCTGATCGGTGTGATCCGCGACGCGTTCTCAATCGCCGCGGACGCGGAGATCTCGTTCGAGTTCGAGGCGAAGAGCGTCGACGAAGCCAAGTTCCAGGCACTCGCTGAACTCGGCGTCACCCGCGTGAGCTTCGGGGTGCAGACGTTCGAACCCAACACCCGCGGCATGGTCAACCTCACCGCGAGCCTCGATCAGGTGTACGCCGCGATCGGATGGTCGACGAAGTACTTCACGAACACCAACCTGGACATCATGGTCGGCTTCCCTGGCCAGGACCGCGACGCCGCCCTGCTGGACGCCCAGGTCGCCGCGAGGTGCGGGATCGGCAGCGTGTCGGTCTACCCGGTCGACTATGTGATGACGCTGCCGGGCTGGATGGACCAGATCCGCCGTGGTGTGCTGCCGCGACCGGCCGGCATGGCCGAGCGGGCAGCGATGTTCCACGCTGCCCGGGCCGAGCTCATGGGCGTCATGGGCGAGCAGAACATGTACTGCTTCGGCGACCCGACCGCCCCGCCCACCAAGTACATGTTCGGCACCCTGTACGGCGGGTACCGCGACGAGGCCGTCGGCGTCGGGACCGGCGCGTACTCGGTGATGCGCGGTCTGGCGTACTACAACGACGCCGACGAGCGCACCTACGTGCAGCGAGCCGGCGCGGGTGAGCTGCCGGTGGCCGCGTCGATGCCGTACCACGCCTACGAGAAGGGCCTGGTCTTCTGGCCGAAGCGGCTGACCTTCGACCTGGCCGATCTGGCGGTGCTGTCGCTGGAGGAGGCGCTACTGCCTCGGATCGACGCGCTGGTCGCAGAGGGCCTCGCCGCCGTCGACGGGACCGTGCTGCGCCTGACCGAGCCCGGAAAGCTGGTCTACAGCGGCCTGATGGGCTCCTTCTTCACCGACCCGCAGCAGCGGCTCTACCACCGGATGGTGGCCCGGTTGGACGAGCAGGTCGGCGATGTCGACAACCTGGACTGGGTCGCCGGCGCTGCAGGTCGAGGCCGGCTCGGCGCGCTCAACGCGCTGCCCGGTGCCGCCACCACGCGACGCTCTCTCACGGTGGTGCCCCAATGATCGATTCCGCCTGGCGCCGGACATTCGGCGCGCTGCACGACAGCGGCTACGCCCGCCGATCTCCGCGGCCCGGCCTGACCAACCGCACGGCGGGCGGCGTCGACCTCGCCGCCGGCGAGGCCCGCTACCCGCTGCCAGAGCCGGTGCGTGCTGAACTCGGCACGGCGGTCGCCGACCTCGACCTGATCGGCTACGGCCACCCGGCCGGGGACCTGGGGCTGCGAGCAGCGTTCCTGCAGCACCTGTTGGCCGGAGCGTCCGCGCGGGACCTCGCCTCACCGCGGCCGGCTGGCACCGCCACCGGGGACCCCAATCAGGTCCTGGTCACCGCCGGTGGGAAGGAGGCCGCAGCGCTCGCGCTGCGGCACCTTCTCAACGAGCACGGCGGTCACGGACTGCTGCTACCCCAGCCGGGCTGGGAGCCGTACCGGATCTGGGCAGCTGGGTTCGACGTGCCGGTCATGCCGTACAGCCCAGCGGCTTTCGCCGCCGATCCGGGCCTGCTCCGGACATTGGTGCAGGGCCAGCAGCGGCCGAGTGTGCTGGTGCTGAACTACCCGCACAACCCCACCGGGGTCACGATCGACCAGGCGTCGCTCAACCAGCTCCTCGCCACCGCGTCCGAGCTCGAACTGGCGGTGTTGTCCGACGAGGTGTACCGCTGGTTCGGACCCGACCCGGTGTCTGCGATATTCGCGCCGGCGTACGACCCGCGCCGGCACCTCATCGTCGACTCGACGTCGAAATGGCTGACGACCGCCGGCCTGCGGGTCGGGTTCCTCGTCGGACATCCCGACGTCATCGGCAACCTCAGCGCGTTCCGCGGCACGTACGCGTCCGGCACCAGCACGGTCGACCAACGACTCGCCCACCAGCTGCTGTCCAGCCCCACCGCCACGGACTGGCTGACCGAGGTCCGCCTGGATGTCGACCGGGTCCGCACCGAGACCGTGAAGCACCTGGTCGACCTCGGGGTGATCGTGCTGTCCCACGGCAGTCTCTACATCTGGTGCAACCGCGACCTCGAGCACCCCGGCGTCCTGCACGACGCGCCGAGCCACGCAGCGGCGTCGCTGACGCCCGGCGACGGCTTCGGCTCGCCAGGAAGGGTCCGGCTGTGCGCAGCCCGCGCCGGCCTGGAACCAGCCGAGGCGGCAGCAGCAGCCTTCGCGGCGTTGCGAGGCACCGATGCGTGACCACTTCGACCGCCACGATGTCGCCGAACCCGCCACCGGGACGCTGCCCGGTGTGCACCTGCTGGACGTGACGTTGCGCGACGGCGGGTTCGAGACCGACTTCCACTGGCCCTCCGACGTGCTCATGACCCACCCGCCCGCCGTCGGCCCGGTCGGCGTCGACGTCGACGAGCTGGGCTATCTCGGCGGGGTACCGCTCGAGCACGGCGTCGCCGTCGCCGGCGTCGGCGCGCACCTGCGCCCGGAGCACCTCGCCGCCGCACGGTTCGACGGCGTTCGCCTCGCCGCGATGGTGCACCCCACCGCCCTCGACAGCGGCAACGGCAACGGCGGTCTGGACGTGGACGCCTACGCCGACGCGGGTCTGGATCTGCTCCGGTTGGTCTACCACCCCGACTGGCTCGATCCGATCGCCCGGCTCGCGGCCCGGGCGCACGACGCCGGACTGCGGGTGTCCGTCAACATCGCCCTCGCCTCCCGGTACCGGCCCGGTGAGCTGGCCGAGCACGCCGCGCGGATCGCCAACGCCACGGAACCAGACGTGCTCTACGTCGCCGACACCTGCGGCGCGCTCGACCCGACCCAGGTGACGGGGTTTGTCGCGGCCGTCCGAGCCGTCACCGACGTGCCGGTCGGGTTCCACGCCCACGATTTCCTCAGCTTCGGCTACGCCAACGCCCTCGCAGCGGTCGCGGCCGGCGCACGGTGGCTGGACGTGTCTGTCCTCGGCCTCGGCCGCGGCGGCGGGAACCTGTCCGCGGAACTGGTCCTCGCCCGCCACCGCTTCCCTGGAGAACAGCTCACCGGCCGGCTGGAGCTGTTCCTGTCCCACCGCGAGCAGCTCGCCGAGCTGGCCGACCGGCCGGTGCCGGACCTGGTGCCGATGGTCTGCGGCGTACTGAACCTGACGCCCGTCGAGGAGCAGGCGCTGCGGACGTTCGCCGCCGAAGACGGCATCGACCTGCAACTGGCGGCGTTGTGGCTGGTCGCGGCCTACGGCCGGGTGCCGTCGCTGCACGTCGACGGCCTGCGCGCGGGGTGGCTGGCCGAGGCCGCGCCGGTGGTCGCGTGACCCCGTCACGGGTGAGTCACCGCGCCGGCCGGATCGCCGCGCACCGCTACGACGACTTCCCGGTCGGGGCAGGTGACCTGGATCTGCGTGGTGACGGCTCGCCGCAGCTGCGCGTCACCGCCGCCGTGATGCAGCGCGCCCGGCCGAGCCCGGCGCTGACGCTCGGCTACGGCGACGTCGCCGGGGACTGGTCGCTGCGCAACGCCGTGGCAGAGCTGTTCGGCATTGAACCGGGCGACGTCATCGTCACCACCGGAGGCAGTGAAGCCCTGCATCTGGCACTGGCCTGCACCACCGATCCCGGCACCTCCATCCTGCTGCCGGCCCCGGCGTTCCCCGGCTTCGCGCAACTGGCGAGGCTGCTCGGCCTGCAACCGATCTGGTATCCGGTGCCCGCGGTGCTGCCACACCGCGACGCCGGGACGCCGATGCTGATCTGCTCACCGCACAACCCGACCGGCGTCGTCACCACGCTTGCCGCACCCGGAAACGGCTGGACGATCTGGGACGTCTCACACACCGCCTTCTCACTCGACGACCTCGCAGGTATCCGGCGGCGGCTCACCGCCACCGGGGTGGTGGTCTTCTCCCTGTCGAAACTGCTGCGCCTGCCCGGGATCCGGATCGGCTGCCTCATCACCCGCAACCGTGCCCTCGCCGACGCCGTCGTCACCATGAAAACGCACCTGTCGATGTCGGCGAGCCGGCTCAGCCAGCACCTCGCCGCCGAGATCCTCACCGACCCCGCCACGATGCCGGAACTCGCCCAGCGCGCGCACGGTATCGCCGCGGACCGGGACCGGATCATCGACGCCGTCGCCGGCGCGCAGCACCTCCGCCTCGTCGCCGGCGCGGGGACCGCAGGCACCCACCTGCTCCTGCAGACGCTGACCGGCCGGAACGCCGCGGCCCGGCTGCGCGCCGCGCACATCGTCGGGCTGCCAGGGACGGTGTTCGGCGGCGCAGCTGACACGGTCCGGATCTGCTTCGCCCAACCCGGCGACGTCATCGACCGGGCTGCGAAGCGACTGGCCAGCCTGTGACCGCACCCAACCAGCGCCGTGTCGGCCTGGCCTACCTGGTCCTCGCCGCCGTCGTAGCGGTCACCGGATCCGCGTTCGCCGTCACGCTGTCCCAGACCGGCGCCCAGGCTGGCGCTCAGGACGGCCGGCACCCAGCCGCAGCGCCTGTCTCGGCGCCCGGTGGGCTGGACGTGCCGCACATCCTCGCGGTGGTGGCGCTCCTCGTCGCCGTGACGCACCTCGGCGGGAGCGTCGCCGCCCGGCTGCGCCAGCCTCGGGTCATCGGGCACGCCGCCGTGGGCCTGCTGCTCGGCCCGTCCGCTCTCGGGCAGGTAGCGCCGGCGGCCGGCGGGTGGCTGCGGGCCGGCGGTGCCGCCGCGGCCGTGGAGGTCCTCGCACAGCTCGGCGTCCTGTTGTTCGTGTTCCGCATCGGCCACGACCTGGCCCGTTCGACGGCCAGCGCGACCCGCGGCGCGGCGCTGCTCGCCGGGCACACCACGGTCGCGGTGCCGCTGCTCGGCGGGGCCGCGGTCGCCGTCACCGTGCTCGCCGCGCCGCCCGGCGTCGGAACGATCCCGCACGCGCTGTTCGTCGGTCTCGCGATGAGCGCGACCGCCCTGCCGGTCCTCGCGCACATCCTGGCCGAACGGCGGCTGCTGACCAGCCCGCTCGGCGCCCTCGCCACCACCGCCGCCGCGGTCGCCGACGCCACCATCTGGGCGCTGCTCGCCGTCACCCTGTGCCTCGTCCGGGCCGGGTCGCTGGCCGCCACCGGGCTGCGGCTCGCCGCCGCGGCCGGCTTCATCGCCGCCGTGTGGTGGCTGCTGCGGCCGCTTGCGTCGCGGATGCTGGCCGCAGATCGTGGCGTCTCGCCGGTCCGGCCGGCGCTGCTGCTGTGTATCGTGCTCGGCTGCGCGGCCGCCACCGAACAGCTCGGGCTGCACGCCATCATCGGCGCGTTCCTCGCCGGGCTTACCCTCCCGCGGCAGGCCGCGGCGGTACGGCGGGTCGTGGCCATTGCCGGCGGGGCCGCCGACTGGCTGCTGCCCCTCTTCTTCGTCGCGATCGCCGCGCATACCCGTCTCGACCTGCTCACCACCGGCCCCGTCGTCGCCTTGGCCGGCCTGGTCCTCGTCACCGCCGTCGCCGGGAAGCTGCTCTCCGGTGTCGCGGCCGGACGCGTGATCGGTCTCGCCTGGCGCGACGCGACGGTCCTCGGCGTGCTGCTGAACTGCCGCGGCGTCACCGAGCTCGTCCTGCTCAACATCGGCCGCACTGCGGGCATCATCGACGGCACCACGTTCACCGTGTTCGTCGTGATGGCGGTCCTCACCACCGCCGCGACCGGGCCGCTGCTCGACCTGCTCGGCGTCCGGCACATCGCGCGCGGTGACGTGCCAGCCCCAGATGCCGGGCGCGTGCCAGACCGCTTTGCGGAGGCGGCGTGAGCAGCCGCAGCGGTTACCTGTCGACGAGCCGCAGCAGCGGACGCGGTCCCGCCGCGCCGAGTACGCGCTGGAACTGCCCGGCGGCGTCCGGCCGCCGCTTCAGCACGGCACTCACCAGCCAGACAGCCGCCTTCCGCACCGGCTTCGCAGGATCCGGCAGCACCCCGACCAGGCCCGGCACCGCGACCGGATCGAGCCCGGCACACACCGGCGCGATCAACATGACCAGGAACAGCCGCCGCTGCCAATCCGACGCTGACACAGCCAGCCAACCCAGATCCTCCACGAGCAGGGCCTCGGCCTGCACCGCAGCACCGAGCACCCCGCCGAACTCGTCGACGGACAGCCAGTTGTCGAGCAGCGGAGCCCAGTCGCGCACCATCGCCGCAGTCGGCGCCACCGCCGTCCGGCGCAGCAGCATGCATGCCGCCAGCTCATCCTCGTGCGCCGTGCCGTGCCACAGCACCGTCGCCGCGGCCCGCACCATGCCCGCGTCAGGCCCCCCATGGCGCGGCGATGGCGGCCGCGCCGCTGCGTGGACCGCGGCCCGCAGCAACGGAATCCGCACGCCGAGCACCGGCTTACCAGGGCTACGGGCAGCGACCGTACCCGGCACGTACGCCGTGTCAGCATGCCCACGCACGCCAGCGCGAATCTCGGCAGCCAGCGCCGCCGCAGCCGCGCCTCCATCGGCCGACTGTCCGCTGACCGCATCCGTGGTCGCTGGCTCGTCCTTCACCTCGTGGACCGTACCTTTCACCCGACCGAACCTCAGGGAGGCACCACTGTGGCCGGCACCGCTCTCGACCTGACCGGACCCCGAGCCGGGGCCGGCATCCCCGTCTACGCCGTCTACGGCGACCTGCACCCTGCCGCCACCATGACCGAACTCCTCGCCGGCGGCGTGCACCTCCGACAGCTCGGGCCCGACCACCTGATCCCCGTCGAGGCCGGCCTGCCACACGCCGCCCAGCAGCTCCTGGACATGCTCGCCCACCACAACGGCCGTCCGCTCGCCGGAGTCGTCGGCTTCGACGACTGGTGGACCGTCGCCCTCGCCGCCCTCAACCCGGCCTTCCCCCTCGCAGCCGCCCGACAGCTCGTCACCGATAAAGCCGCGCTGTACACCACGCTCACCGCCAACGGCGTCCCCGCGCCGCCGCACCTCACCGGCCCGCTCGACCATGACCTCCTCACCTCCGCTCTGGACCGGTTCGGCGCGGCACTGATCCTCAAGCCCGCAACCGGTGCCGGCTCCCGCGGCGTCTTCCGCTACCGGACCGACCTCACCATCGGAGAGAACATCGCCGTCTACCAGCGGCTCCGCGCGCTCGGCCACATCGACAGCAGCGTACCGACGATTGCCTGTCCCTACCTCGGCGGTGACGACGCACTCGAGATCAGCGTCGACGCCATCGTCTGCGCCGGCAACGTCAGGCACGCCGTCGTCCACGAAAAGTGCACCGCCACCCGGCAAGAGCCGTTCGTCGACCAGATCATGCTCACCCCACCCGTCCAGCCGCAGATCGTCGCCGCCCTTCCCGGCCTACCCGCCGTCACCGCCGGCATCGTGGCCACCCTCCAACTGCACGACGGCACCCTGCACACCGAACTGCGGCTCCACGACGGCGTCTGGCACGTCCTGGACATCGGCGTCCGGCCCGGCTCAGGGCTCGTCTCCCACGCCGTCCAGGCCCTCACCGGCACCGACCCCCGCGCCGTCCACCTCGCCGCCTCCCTCGGCCGCCCCCTGCCGGCCGACGTCATCCGCAGCCGCACACCCAGGTTCGCAGCCGCCGCCATCGCATGCTGCTACCTCGCCGACGAGCGACGCGACGCCGTCGACCTCGCCGAACAGGCCGACCTCGCCCACCACCTCCGCCACGACCCGGCCGTCATCGGCTGGCACCTCAACACGGCCGAGCTCGACGATCAGGTCTACCGACCCGACGCCGGGCTCTCCATCGGCGTCGCCGCAGCCACCCCGACCGAAGCCAGCAAACGTCTCCAATCGCTCGTTGCACCGTACGGCTACACCACGCCCTAGCCCTGCACCGACCAGCCGAACCGCGTTCACCAGGGAGCACACCGATGACCCGCCTGCATCACCTCGCGCTCACCGCAACAGACCTCGTCGCAAGCGCCGCCTTCTACGACCCATTCCTCGCCGAACTCGGCTACCACCGCAGCGGCGGCCTCGAAAGCCCCCTCATCTACCTCGCCGACGGCCCAGAGATCCTCGTCTACCTGGTCGAAGGCAACGACACCGCACGTCACGCACACGGCAGGCCGGGACTGCAGCACCTCGCGTTCCAGGTCGACGACGCTGCGGCCGTCGACGCCGCCTACCAGGCAGCAGCTGCCAGCGGCGGCACGGTCGTCCACGCACCGCGCACGTATCCCGAGTACGCCGACGGGTACTTCGCCGCTTTCGTCGAGGACCCTGACGGATCCCGGTTCGAGGTCGTCAACATCCCGAAGTCCTAAGCAGGGGGCGCGCGTCCGTCCCGTCGGCGCGGACGGGACGGACGCGCATGCAGTCGCGCCGCAGCATGGGCCGGTCTCGCTGCGCGTGGTTTCGGCGTTCGATGACGAACGGTTGGGCCTGGCCAGCGTGGTGGCACCGACCCACTACCTGGCTCGACCAGGGAGGCGCCACGATCGAGTGAAGCGGGCGCGGCAGTGTCGGGGGAATCGCTTTCATTGCCAGTCGTCGTCGTTGACGGCTGGCGATGTTCAGGAGCTGCGAGCTGGTACCACTCAGCAGCTCGGTCGCGGTGCCCCAGCATCAGCAGTGCGTCTGCGGTCAGCGCGGCGAAGACAGCCAGAACGGCCGAGACTCGCTCGGCGTGGTTCATCGCCAGCGGCCGTCGCAGTAGCGCACCGGCGTCGGCGGCGCCGAGCGCTGACGATGACAGCACGTCCACCCAACCGATCGTGTGGCCAGCGGCAGCGCCAAGATCTGCGCACCGCCGCTCCAGCGCAGTGACGTCATTGTCAGCTTCGACTGGGCAGAGCTCGTCCCGAAGTAAGCCCTGCAGGTCGTCAACTGCCGTTAACCAGGCCGGAGACAGCTCTCCAGCGGCCGTCTCCAGGGTGACGGTACGAAGATGTCGAGCCGCAGTTCCGATCTTCCCGCGGTGGCCAGCCGTCGGACGCCTCAATGTATGTGGCCGAGCGCCGTGCGCGCGAGGTCGGCGAATCGCGTCGTAGGCCTGCTGGAGTTCGCCATCTGCGTTCAGGGCGGCTTCTGCTCGTTGGACGAACGCCGCGCTCGGTGCGCGAAGACCCCGCTCAACCAATGCCACGTATTCACGGCTGAAGTACATCTCAACACCGAGTTGACGTTGGCTCCATTGCTGCCGGCGCCGTGCCTGCCGCAGTTGATTGCCGAAGGAGACAACGCCGGCGGGTTGGGGCGAGTCGTATGCGACAACGCCGGATGCCACGATTCTCCCCCATCTCGGACGCGATGTACCTGCAGCGGACGGGCTCGCCCGAAGGCATTGCTTCCCGCCGTGGCCGAGCCAACGCTAGGAGTGTCTGGCCGGCCCGGTCCAGGTTGTTGCGGAGAGTTGCAGCATTCCGCCCTGCCCCGGTCAACGCGTGCCTCGGCCATAGCGCTCGTGGCATGTGCGCCCTACGGCTCGATGGCGAAACGGACAACGCGGGACGTTGACGGCCGTTGATAGCCCCAGGAGACTGGTTGGCGTGCGCAACATCGTGCACTCATCGGGACAGGAGGACCCAGTGCGGATTAAGTTGATTGCAGCAGATCCGGAGTCTGCGCCGACCAACTCGCCGACGTTGTACAAGACGGACCGGGGCAGCTGGATCGTGCAAGGCTGGGTCGTGACAGACCCCGAGGTGCTCGCAGAGATGGGCATCCCTGTGGGTGAGACCTGCGTCGAGATCCCGGACAGGATGGTTCCGTTCTTCGCGGAAGGAGACTGATGGCCCGTCTGACCGTTGCCGAGTTCGAGGAGGCGATCAGGCACTTCGATGCGGAGTCGGTGCATCTGGAGATGCGCGACGCGTACGGCACTGAGGTTGAACTGCCGCACCTCGCCGCCTGGGCAGCAGGCGAGCCGACAGACCTCGCGTTCATGCAACCCTGGTGCGATGACGTCCGAGGCTTCGTCGCCGAAGGCAAGACGCTGCGCCGAGCCCACGTGGTCTCGGAACCGCTGTCGGACTACCAGCGCTGGGCATACATCGTCTTCGGGGCCAGCGAGGACGCCGGCGAGGAGCACCGCTGGGTACCCCGTCGCCTGGTGTCGTCGATCGCCTTCCCGGGCAACGACTTCTGGATGCTCGATCGGCGGCTCGTGATCTTCCACCACTACGCAGGCAACGGTCGCAATATCGACTTCACGACCAGCACGGACCCGCACGACATCGACCTGTGTTCTGCCGCGTTCGAGGCCGTGTGGCGTATCGGCATCCCGCATCACGAGTACAAGCCCGACTGACCGACGTTCGTGTCCAGCACACAGCAGCGAGCCCGGGAAGCGTTCGGCAACCGTCTCCGGGAGATCCGCCTCGACGCGGGCCTCTCGGGACGGCAGCTCGCCGAAGCCACCGGCTTCCACTACACCAAGGTCTCCCGCGTTGAGCATGGCGGACAGAGTCTTTCCGATGCGGACATCCGGGCATGGGCAACGGCTTGCAACGCAGACGCCCAAGTCGCCGACCTCATCGCGCAGATGCGCGCCGTGGACACGCTGTACCGCGACTACCGCCACGCAGCGCGGCGAGGGCTGCGCCAACTTCAAGAACCGTGGGTTGCCCTCTACGAGCGCACCACCCTCTTCCGCGTTCACGAACACTGGATCATCCCCGGCCCCATCCAGACCGAGGCATATTCAATGGCCGTCATGGCGCACTGGCGAAACCTGATGGCGCTGCCCGAGGACGACACCGAGGCAGCAAATGCGATCCGCATGGATCGTCAACGCATACTTCGCCTCGGCCAGCGTCGATTCATCTTCTTGCTCGCGGAGCAGGTGCTCTACAGCAGGGTCCCGTCGCCACCGGCCATGCTGGATCAGTTGGACCGCCTCGCGGAGGTCATGCGCCTGCCGCGGGTCTCGCTGGGGCTGATCCCCACTACTACCGGCCTCGACGGACACAACCAGACCTCATTCTGGATCTTCGATGAGTCCCTCGTCCAAGTCGAGACGTTGACCACAGGCTTGGACATCACCCGCCCCGAAGAGGTCGCCCTCTACGTTGCGACCTTCGAGCGGATGCGAGGAACCGCGGTCTTCGGTCGCCAGGCGAAGGCGCTCATCGGCCGTGCCCGCGACGAGCTGCTCCAACAGCCGACCATGTCGACCTGACCCGCGCAGTGGGCGAGCAGCCCCATCGTGCTCATTCGCGGGCAGCACATCCGGAGGGGTCATGTATCGACCGCACGCCTTCCCCGTATCGGTCAAAGGGGTCTGCATCACCGCTGGGCGGGTCTTGCTGCTTCGCAACGAACGTGATGAGTGGGAACTGCCCGGCGGCAAGCTCGAACTGGGCGAAGACCCGATGGCGTGCGTCGTGCGGGAGGTCGCCGAGGAGACCGGCTGGACGGTCACTGTCGGAGCGATCTTGGATTGCTGGCAGTACCACATCCGCGACGGCGTCGACGTGCTGATCGTGACGTACGGTTGCAGCGTCGATGCCGACCCTCAAGTCCGTGTCAGCTCTGAACACAGGGACGCCGGGCTCTTCAGACAAGACGAGGTCGCCGCGCTGCACATGCCAGTCGGGTACCGTCGATCGATCCTAGATTGGTATAGCCGTCTCAACGTTGAGGTGCACGACTAGAACGTGTCGGCCCTCAACAGGTCTCGCGCATTAGGTGGCCTGGCAGCGGATACACCTGGGTACAACAGGGAACGTTCCAACCTGTACCAGTTGGATTCGTCGATGCGAACCAACCGCCGGGTTACATTCCGTCCACAACCTGTTACCGAAGGCCACCATCCCTCGGGTGCTGGCCTACGTCCTGGGGAGTGGTCATGGTCGAGGCTGTCGTATTGGATTGCTTCACCGTCGAGCCGAGCGGGCTCGGCGTTCCGCCCTACCTGTCGTCGTACGTCCGGCAGGCGTTCTCGGGCCTGTCCCGTCAAGCCGGCGCGGGCCGGGTGCGGTACCTGACGATCGATGATGTGCGGTGGGCGCTGAACGGCGGCGTGCCGCTAACGGAGCCACCGTTGTCGGATGCCCATACGTACTCGGACACGGTGAACCGCGCCGACGCGCTGCGGCTGCTGCGGGACGCGCAGACCGTGGTGGTTGTGGCCGGTGATGCGGTTCCGTCCGTACATCTGCACGCGGTGAACGGCTCGATCGAGGAGATCGCTCGTGCGGTTGCGGTGACCCGCGGCCGGCGGGTCTTGTTCGGGCCGATGGCCGGCCACGCCGTTGCAAACCGGACGCCGTTCCTCGGACTCTTCGACGTGCTGCACACCCACACCGTCACTTCGGCCGACCTCGCCATCGGCAGCACCGCGCCGGCGGCGTACGAGCAGCTCGCCGCCGATCGTGGTGGCTACGCCGCCCTGGTCGAGCAGCTCGGGTGGACACCGGTGGCGGAGATCGAGCTGTACCGCGGCTGCACCCGCAAGCACTTCTGCTCGTTCTGCGTGGAGCCGTTCAAGTCCCCCGCCGTGGTCTTCCGTCCGGTTGAGGACGTCCTGGCCGAGGTCGAGGACCTGTACGAGGCTGGTGTCCGGCACTTCCGGCTCGGTCAGCAGACCTGCTTCTTCTCCTACCTGAACCGGGACATCGGCGGGATCGAGCGGCTGCTGTCGGAGATCCGGACGCGGTGCCCGGACCTGGAGGTCCTGCACATCGACAACGCCGACCCCCTCGCGGTCGCCTCCCCGGCCGGCCGGAAGATCGCCCAGCTCGTCGCGGACTACTGCACCGACGGCAACTGTGCGCCGATGGGGATGGAGACGTTCGACCCGGTCGTCGTCGCGCGCAACGCGCTGACGTGCACGCCGCAGATCCTGCGCCGCGCGGTCGAGCACGTGAACGAGGCCGGTGCCGACCGGGCGGCGAGCGGGTTCCCGCGACTGCTGCCGGGGATCAACCTGATCTACGGACTGCCCGGCGAGACGCACCGCACGCACGCGGCGAACCTGCTCGGTCTGCAGGAGCTGTTCGACGTCGGGCTGCTATGCCACCGCACCAACGTCCGGCAGGCCCGCGTCTACCCCGGCACCCCCCTCGCTGCGCTGCACGAGGCGGACCCGCCGCCGTCACTGGAGCACTTCCCGTCCTGGAAGGCCGACCTTGACGGCACGTGGGACGAGCCGATGAAGCAGCGGGTGTACCCGCTCGGCACCCGCCTGCAGGGCCTGCACGCGTTCTTCACCACCGGCCGCGGCACCTGGTACCGGCGGTTGGGTTCCTACCCGATCCAGGTGGTGGAGCGCGACACGACCGTCCGCCGCTACACGCTGGCCGACCTGACCGTCACCGGGCACGCTCCGCGGTTCATCTACGGAGCCCGTGATGCTACGTAGCGTCCTCGCAGAGGTCCACCGGGACTTCGCAGCCGTCGAGGACTGCGCGCATGTGGGCGTGCTGGTGCCGTGGGCGAACACGATGATCGAGAGCGAGCTGCCGCAACTGTGCGGTGAGCCGGTCGTGTTGCACTACGCGCGGATCGTGCCCGCCGAACGGTACCGCGAGTCCGATGCGTTCCTGCAACAGCTCACGGCCGGTGTCCCGGCCGCGCTCGCCCAGTTCGCCCGGCTCGACCTGGCCGGGGTCCTGCTGGGCTGCACGACGATCGGGTTCACCACGCCGGCGGCACCGGGCACCGCCGAGCTCGTCGGCGCGTTCGAGGCGCTGCTGGCCGGGCTGCGCCGGCTGCACGCACCGCGGATCGTCCTGGCCACGCCATACCCGACGGCGTGGACCGCACGGGAAGTCGAGGCATTCGCGGCACACGGCGTCGAAGTTGTCGCAGAGTCCT
Organism: Dactylosporangium sp. CA-152071; assembly: GCF_050936335.1. Lineage (NCBI taxonomy): Bacteria > Bacillati > Actinomycetota > Actinomycetes > Micromonosporales > Micromonosporaceae > Dactylosporangium > Dactylosporangium sp. CA-152071. The sequence continues at coordinate 3,350,444 of NZ_JBNJMZ010000002.1, forward strand.
GTCTGGACCTGGACGTGCTGCGCGACTACACCGCCATCACCGCCGACGACCTCCGCGGTCTCGTCGATCGGCTGCCCGCCGCGGCGCGAGCGAACGCCGACGCGCTCGTGCTGTCCTGCACTGCCTGGCCGACCCTCGGCGTGCTGCCCGACCTCGAAGCGCAGCTCGGCATCCCGGCGCTCTCGTCCAACCTGGCCCTGGCCTGGCAGGCCATCCAGATCGCCCGAACGGCGCAGCAGCGATGAGCAGACCGTCCACCCGGACCGCCCCGGCGCCCCGATCCGCCCCGCACGTGCGGCCCGCGGCGCTTCGGCGGCGACTGTTCCGGCTCGTCGACCGCGCCGCCGACCTCGACGACGTGCGCGCCGACGTAGAGGCCAACCACGACAACAACCGGTGGTGGCCGATCACCATCGCCGATCCCCGGATGCGGATGCTCGCCGCCGGCTGGAGCACCCGCGTCTCCTACAACATGATCAGCACGTACGCGCGCGTCATCGCCGACGCCGACGCCCGCTCCTTCGACACCCTGACGGGCATGGCGGACGACGAGCTCACCGGCCTCGTCACCCCGCTCGGCCTGCCTGAGGCAAGGATCACCTACCTGCGGTCCCTGGACGAGTTTCTCAACGGCTACACCGCCGCCGGCGTCGATCCGCAGGCGATGCCGGCAAACGCGTTCATCGCCGCCTTCGCGGCCAAGGTCCGGCAGGCGTCGTACAAGGTCGCGCAGTGCGCGGCCCTGTACGCCCGCGGCTACCACTGCGGGATCATCCCGGTCGACAGCGGCATGGTCGCCCACCTCGCACCCGTCCTAGGCCTGCCGCTACCCAGCGGGCCGATCGCCCACGAGCACATGCGCCGCGTGCTGCAGGACGCCGTCGCAGCCCGCGCCGCCGACTACCGCGACCTGATCGCCGCCAAGCAGCACGCCGTGACGTTGCCGGACGGGGTAGCACCGACGTGGTGGGTGCACCTCGTCCTGATCTACTTCAAGCGCCGCTACCTCAATCGGCCCCACCCCGACGTCTGCCAGCGCCGCCCCGTCTGCACAACGGTCATCGGCTGCGGGCATCAGGCACGCCGGCCATGACCGGTGTGCTCGCCGTTGCCGGCAACGTTGCCCACATCCGCACCAGCCACCCGCGCAAACCCAGCCGCGCGTTCGTCGGCGGCGCTGCCTGGCACATTGCCCAAGGCGCCGCCCGCGCCGGCATGGCCGCCGCGCCGATCGCGGTCATCGGCGCCGACCTCACCGCCGAACTCTCCCGGCAGGCCGCTGATCACCTCGTACTCGACCACGTCCGAACCGAGGCGGGGCCGTCAGCCCGGTTCGACCTGCACTACGACGCCGACGACCAGGTGCACAGGGTCGAGAGCCACGTCGGAGCCGCCGCCGCGCTCACCGTCCACGTCTTGTCCCTCGCGCCCCGCTTCCGGCGATGGCATGTGTCATGCCGCCGCCCGCTCGACCCGGACACCGTGCTCGGCGCGCTGCTCCACACCCCCGGTGTCCAGGTCAGCGTGGACTTCTTCGCCAGCAGCGCCGAAAACCTCATCCCGTTGACCGTGGCCTGGCTCCCGGCCACCAGCGGCGTCTTCGTCAACGCCGCCGAGCACGCCATCCTCGTCGGTGTCATCTCGCCTGACCGGCTACCGCTGCTGGTCGTCACCGACGGCCCGCGCCGCGCCGTGTGCTACCGGCACGGAGCCGTCACCGCCACCGTCACCCCGCCCGCTACCACGGCGGCCGACCCCACCGGAGCGGGCGACACCCTCATCGGAGACTTTCTGGCCGGGTGCCACGCAGGCCATACCGACGCGGACGCGCTGCTCCGTGCCGTCTCCGCCGCGTCCGAGCACATCGCCGCACCACGCCCCGACCCGGGCGAGAGAGGTTGAGCATGTACTACGTCGCGCACCGGCTGTTCGCCGCGCACGACCGCCGGATCGGCGGCCTCGCCGCCGCCGCGCTCGCTGACCGAATCGGCGAGGACCAGATCTTCCTACCGTTCTGCGACACCGACGAGGAGAACCTCCACGCCGACGTCAAAGGCCGCCGCCTGTACGAGCTCGACCGCGAACGCCTCGATCACCTCGACGGCATGCTGGCCATCCTGCACGGACCAAGCCTCGACGACGGCGTCTGCATGGAGATCGGCTACGCCGCGCACCGCGGCGTGCCCGTTGTCGTGCTCACCACCGACTTCCAGACATACGGCGGCAGCGAGCAAGGGCCTGAACTCGCGTTTCCTGACCCGCTGCTGCAGCTGGTCGCACCGCAGATCATCCGGGCGCCCCGGCTCGGACCGTTGCGGGCGGGCCGAAACCGTTTCACCACGTACATGAGCCGCAACGACGACCAGTTGCAGGCTGCGGTCGACCGCGCCGTCGACGCCCTGGTCGGCACCATCCGACTTCCCGCCGGCACACGCCCGGCCGGGGACCCAACCACCGCGTTCTACGAGCCGAACCCATACGCGCCGTGCGACACCGCAAGAGCGACAACCATCGCCGGCATCCCGGTGGCGAACACCGTCAGCGCATCCCGGCACGGTGCCAGCGCGGACCCGTCGGCCAGCGCCCGCAACGACTGGGATGCGCTCCACCGCGCCGGCACCCTGCTCGTGGATGTCCGCGGACCCGAGACCCCGCCGGGCGCGGCAATCATGATCGGCGCGAGCCGGGCCACCGGCCGACGAATCATCGTCCTCACCAACGCAGGCGGATGGACGTTCGCCGACGGGCGGGAGCCGAACTACCGCAATCTCATGATCCAGTATGCCGCCGACCAGCGTCACGAGCTCGCCTGGCGCGAGCCCACAGGCCGCCGTTCGTGACCGCGATCACGGATCGCCTCGCCGGATACCGCCTTGTTCTGCTGGAAGGTTGCGACGGCGTCGGCAAGAGCACCACGGCCGCCAGGCTCGCGGAGTTCTATGGCTACATCGTCATCCATTCCCCCGCCACCCCGAGCACCGTCGATCTCGCCGCCCGCTACCACGGCCTTGTGACCGCGCCAGGTCGACGGGTGCTCGACCGGGCCTTCGTCAGCGAGCTGGTGTACGGGCCGATCTTGCGTAGTACCAGCCGGCTCACCATCGAACAAAGCCGTCAACTGGCCGCGCTCGTCGCCGAGCACGGCGGCGTCCTCGTCCACCTCACCGCCAATCCAGCCGTCCTCCAGTCCCGGCTCCGCGCCCGCCAACGCGAACACGTACCGAGCCTCGACCAACTCCAGCACCTCCTCGACCGCTACGACGCCGTTATCGACGACCTCAGCAACCACCTCACGGTCATCCGAGTCTGCACGGTTACCGACCCACTCGAGTGAACTCCAAGGTCACATGCGGCTCTGGTCGGCGCCGCCGCGCGGCACCACTAAACTCCTCCTGTCGCGCCCGGCGAACGGAGGATCCTTGGACGTCCGAGCAGCCCAGAAGCTGGCCTGGGAGAACAAGCAAGCCAAGGGCTTCAACACCACCGATGTAGCGCTGGAGTTCGGTCTGCTGCACGGCGAACTCGCAGAAGCGTTCAACGCCTGGCGTCGGCAGCAGCCTGAGCTCGGTGAAGAACTCGCTGACGTGGCACTCTTCCTGTTCAGCCTCGCCGAGATGACCGGGTGTGACCTGCAGTCGGAGATCGAACGCAAACTGCACAAGAACGCGGCACGCCGATACGAACGCGACCCTGCCAGCGGCACCATGCATCGCGTCGCTGAAGGCTGATCGCCCCATGGCCGCATCGGCGGGCGCCCGAGATCGGCGACCGTAGAGTCCGCACGTGCCACAAGCATGATCGATGCCTAGGGAGCGACAAGCGTGGAGATTCCCGACCGGCTGCCATTCGGTCAGCAACCGTGACCGCGACGCCCCTTCGACCGGCCAGCTACGAGGACCTAAACACGCTGTGCCGCGGCATCACCGCTTCATTCGTCCACCTGGAGACCCGCGACGCGTACGGGACCGAGGTGGAGCTGCCGCACATGGCCAAGTGGCGACGCGGTGAGACCGACGACTACGGTTGGCTCGGATGGTGGCTGGAGATGCTGCGCGGCCACCGCGCCGCTGGACGAACGTGCCGCCGCGCCAGAGTGGTGTCCGAGCCGCTCAGCGACTACCAACGGTGGACGTTCAATCACGTCGAGCGGTTCGTCGAGGCCGGCGAGGATATCCGCTACGTAGGTCGCCGCCAGCTGATCGATGTCTTGCTTCCCGGCGCCGGGGACTTCTACGTCTTCGACGATCGCGTGGCGATGTTCCTGCACTACGCCGGCGACGGCACCAACACCGCGTTCGAGATCACCGAAGACGCTGCGACTGTCCAGCGCTGCTTGGATACGTTCGCAGCGGTCTGGGCCAGCGGCATCTCAGCCGGTGAGTACCGACCCGGTTAGGACGCGCGCCCAGGCCCGCGTAGAACTGCGTTTCCGGCTCCGCCAAATCCGCATGACGGCTCAGCGCAGAGGTGCTCGCATGTAGCCGGGTAGTCACTGCCGCACGGCTTGGCGGGTACACCACACCGTCGCGATCACCGGCCCGGATGCAGCCGAAAGGCGGCTCGGGTACACCTTCGGTCCCGTCAAGGTGTACCCGGCTGAGCGCCGCCGGCCAACAACCATCCCGGTTAGGTTCGAACCGTGCCAGGCTTTCCGTTCCCCCGATGCAGCGCGCGGCCGCGTGAGTTCCCCTCCGGACTGGAGGAGCACGGCGACGATCGCACCACCGGCACCCGGCACGGCGGGCTCTTCGCGACGCATCTCGAGGCGGCGGTATCCGTCGCTAGCGGGCCCAGGTAGGCGTCGTGGCGCACGCGCCCATCGCATCCCCGCGCACATCCGTCCTCGGCGGGCCTCGGCATGCGATCGCGGTGCTGGCCGTGATGGCGTTTCTGGTGGTGACCGGTGAGACGACCCCGTTCGGTCTGGTCCGCGAGATCGCCGCCCGGCTGCACGCCACCGATGATCAAGTGGGATTCGCTATCAGTGGCTACGCTTTCGTCGCCGGGCTGTCGTCGGTTCCGCTGGCCCATTGGACGGCCCGCCTGGACCGGCGGGCGATCCTGGTGACCAGCCTGCTCGTGTTCGGTGGCGGGCACCTGGCCGCGGCGGCGGCCGGGCACATCGCGGTCTTCGCCGCCGCGCGCGCGATCGCCGCGCTCGGCCACGGTCTGCTGTTCGCGGTGGCCGTCCCGACCGCGATCCGTCTCGCCGAGCCCGCGGTGCAAGGTCGCGCCGGCGCGCGGGTCATGGTCGGTAGCGCTTCCGCGCTGGTCGCCGGGACGCCGCTGGCCACCTACCTCGGTCAGGCAGCTGGATGGCGCACCACCGTGGTCGTGCTCGCCGTATCGGCGTTGCTGCTGGCCGGTGCAGCGTCACTACTGCTTCCCGCGGTGCCGGGCCACGAACGGCAACACGACGGGCCCAGCCTGGTCACGGTGCTGCGCCGCCCCGCCCTTGCGGTTGTCCTCGCCGTCACCCTGACGGTCTCGGCCGCGCACTTCGTCGCGTTCACGTTCCTCGCCCCGTACGTCGCCGGACGTCTGGACGTCCACGGCATTGATCTCGCATGGCTGCTGCTCGGGTACGGTGCTGCAGCGGTCGCGGCCAGTTCGGTCGCGGGTCGGTTCGTCGACCGACGCCCCCGTGCCGCAACCGCAGTGGCCGCTGCCGCGTTCACGCTCGCGCTGACCGGCATCTGGCTCACACCTGCGCTGCACCTGCCGAGCGTCGGACTGGGGCTCGTGGTGGCATGGGGCGCCTCGTTCGCCGCCCTGGCCGTGCTGACATCCCTCGTCGCGCTCCGGCACACTACCGGACCACACACCGACACCGTCAACGCCGTCTCCGGCATCGCCTTCCAGCTCGGCGTCGTAGCCGGCTCCGCCGTCGGCTCCCTCATCGTCGCAGCAGGCCACCTCACCAGCCTGCCGCTCGTCGCAGCCGTCGGCGGTGTCCTCGTGTCGGCGGCCGTCCTGCTCTGCAGGCAAGCCTTCCAGCCCGCTACGCCGACGTCATCCAAGCGCGACCCAGAGCCGCGATGACTGCCGATGCCGTATCGCGATGCACCGCTCGCCGCGACCGCGAGGCCCGCCGTCCGACAAACGGCCAGGATGTCGAAGCTCGCTGCGCGGCTACCAGGACCACCACCGATTGGTGCCCGCCTGCCCGCCGGTTGTCGTTCCGGCGTGTCGCCGGAACGGTCCGGCGTGTTGGACACATGTTCGATGCGGCCCGGCGTGTGCGCTGTCACCGTGACTCGTCGGTGCCTAACCTACCGACGACTGCCGGTCCACGGAGGAGTCGATGTCGCATGAGCGGGAGATTGACCGGCCAGGATGCGATCTTGCGCTCGCGCCCCGGCAGGCCAGCGGCACCCAGCCGGCGACGTCATCAGCGGCGAGCCGGTGCGTCGACCGTGGAACACCGCCGCCACGGCCCGCGCCGTGCACGCTGCAACGACGCCTGAGGGCAGCCCAGCCCTCTCGGAGCGGCGATCAGCGCATGGACGCCACCACCAGCTTCCAAGACATCACGTTTCACCCTGGAAGGACCTCGCCTTGACAACCGAAGTCGCCGCATCGTCCGCCGCCGAACTCCGGCAGCGTCTCGTCGCACAGCTGACCGCAGACGGCGCGATCACCACCGACGCCGTCGCACGCGCCATGCTGGCGGTACCCCGCGAACGGTTCACCCCGCCAGGCACGGACCTCACCGACGTGTACGGCGCGTACAACGCCGTCATCACCAAACGGCAGCCCGACGGCCGAGCCATGAGCTCGGTGTCCGCGGCCTGGCTCCAGGCGCGGATGCTGGAACAGGCCCGGATCGGCCCGGGATCGCGGGTACTGGAGATCGGCTCCGGAGGTTGCAACGCCGCACTGATCGCCGAACTCGTCGGCCCCACCGGTCACGTGGTGAGCCTCGACATCGACGCCGACGTCGTCGCCGCCGCCCAGTCAGCGCTCACCACGGCCGGCTACCCACACGTGCAGGTCGTCCACAGCGACGGCGAGCACGGCTACGCCGCCGACGGCCCCTACGACGTCGTGCTGGTGACGGTCGAGACCAGCGACGTACCGCCCGCCTGGACCGACCAGCTCGCCGCTGGCGGGAGACTAGTCGCGCCGGTGCGGATGCGCGCCCACACCCGCAGCCTGACCCTGGAACGTGACGGCGACCTGCTGGCCGCGACAGGGCCGTTCCAGTGCGGATTCGTGCCGATGCAGGGCAACGGCCGCGATCCGATCCGGCGGATACCGCTGCGGGGCGAGGACGCGGTCCTCGGCCTGGACGACCCAACCACCCAGATCGACGCAGACGCGCTGCGCGCCGCCCTTGACGGGCCACGGACCGACGCGTGGTCACCGGTGATGCTGCCGATGGACGCCTCGTTCGACTCGCTGCACCTCTGGCTGGCCAGCCAACCCCGCCCCTACGGCATCTTCACCGTCGACCGGCAGCGCACCGCCGGGCTGCTCGACCCGCAGGACCGGTTCTTCTGCCCCACCCTGCTCACCAGCGACAGCCTCGCCTACCTCGCCATCCGCCGCCACGACGAAGGCGACCTCTGGCAATGCGGCGCGCACGGCTTCGGACCCGACGCCGTCGCACTCACCCAGGACCTCGTCGACCTCACAGCCGACTGGGCCCAGCACCACCGCACCGGCACCGGCCCGGCCATAACCGTACATCCCGCCCTCGTCGCGCTGCCGAGCACAGACCCGGACCATCTGCGGCTGGTCGTGCAGCGCCGGCACACCCGGATCGCGCTCACCTGGCCAGGTGCCGGCCGATGACAGCCGCTGAAGCCGCTGCTGCTTGCATCCAAGGAAATTCCCCGCACTTCCCCGTCCTGGTCGTTGTCCGCGGCAACTCCGGCAGCGGCAAGAGCACCATCGCGCGGGAGGTCCGTGCCCGGTACGGCCGTGGCTGCGCGCTGATCGAGCAGGACGAGCATCGCCGGATCGTCCTGCGCGAACATGAACACCCGGACTTCGATCCGGTCGCGCCGCAGTTCATCGCCGACACCGTCCTCAGCGCATTGCGGCTCGGCTACCACGTGGTCCTCGAAGGCATTCTCTCCGCCGTGCACCACGGCGCCGTGCTCCGGCAGCCGGTCGCCGAGCACCCAGGGCCGAGTCATGTCTTCTACCTCGACATCCCCTTGGCGGAGACGTTGCGCCGCCACCAGGCTCGCGCTGCCGCGCCCGGGTACACGGTCGGGTTCACGGCGGCGGACATGACCGGCTGGTATCACGAGCGGGACGTGCTCGGCGTCGCCGGTGAGCACGTCATCGGCGCCGACTCGACGCTTGAGGACACCGTGACCACGATCCTGCACCGCAGCGCCCTCACAGCTGCGGCGCCCCTTGCTCCGTGCCCGGTCACCTGTCCCCGCTGCGCAGAGAAGGCCGCAGCGCCGGCACCACACCCGGCTGAGGGCCTCGCCGTGGGCGGCGGTCCCGCGCCCGCCGGGCAGACCGCTGCGCCTCTGGTCGTGGCGGCGCTGGCGATCGTCCCGGCCGGGGACGGCCAGGTGGTGTTCGTCCGGCAGCAGCGGGGTCCGTACGCCGGATCGCTGCTACTGCCCGGCGGGAAGGTCGAACCCGGCGAGGCGTTTGAGGACGCCGCTCGCCGCGAGGCCCGCGAGGAGGCCGGCGTTGACGTTGACGCGCTCACCCCGACCGGCGTGTACGACATCAGCGGGCACGGCCCGGACGGCGCCGGCTACCGGTTCCTGATGTTCGCGTTCCTCGCCCACTCCGGCGCGGTCCGCGTCGGGGCGGGCGGGCACCACGTGGACGCCGTGGTGCTGGCCGAGCCGAGCCGGGTCCGGCCGCATCCGACGGTGCGACGCATCCTCAATGACGCCGGGGTCGCGGCCAACGACCCCGCCGACTTCGAGCGGGAACTGCAGGACGCCGGTGTCGTGATGCGGGTCTACCCGATCTCCCAGATCGGGGCGACGGAATGTTGATCGAGCCGCTGCGCGCCGACCGCCTCGACGACCTCGTGGCGCTGATGCGGCTTGGCGCACCGTACGTCACGGTCCGCGGCGCTTCCGACTACTGGCTCTACGCGCACCTGTTCGCCGCCACCTGCCCCGTCGCCGTTGACGGCGACACCACGGACGGGCGGATGGTCGGGGCAGTGATCGCGATGCGGAGCCAGGTGGAACCCGGCACCGTCTACGTCCAGGACGTCGCCGTCCGTCCCGACCATCGCCGCGCCGGTGTGGCCCGGGCGCTGCTGGCGTCGGTCGCTGCGCAGGCACGGGCGTGGGGCTGCGACAGGCTCACGCTGACCTGCGCCCCGGGCAACGCCGCGGCACTCGCCGCGTGGACACAGTTGGGATTCCGGAACCTGCCCGGCGACTACACGGTCGACGGCATCCAGGTGATCCGGGATTTCAAGGGCCCAGGCCGGGACCGGCCGGTCTTCCAGCTCGACCTCACACCGACGGACACCGACGTCCGGCGAACGAACAACGCAGACCAGGAAGAGGCGATGGACCGATGACGGCGGCGGCGGAGCGGGAGACACTGCGGGACCTGGTGGCCGCGCTGGTGCCGCACGACGAGCGGGAGACCGCCGACCGCGCGTACGTGCTCGCCTGGATCGAGAGCGGCAGCGAACTGTACCGGCAGGTGCCGCCCGACCAGCCAGCACAGCACCTCGTCACCTACTTCCTGCCGTACGACGCACGCAACGACCGGCTGTTCCTCGTCGCACACCGCAAGGCGGGACTATGGCTGCCGCCCGGCGGGCATGTCGAACCGGGCGAGACGCCATGGGAGACCGTCGTGCGGGAGGCCGAAGAGGAACTGGCCGTCACCGCCCGGCCGCACCCGCTCACCCCGGACGGTCTTCCGTGCTTCCTCACTGTCACCCGGACCGTCGGCCCCGGGCAGCACACTGACTGCACCCTGTGGCACATCATCGCCGTCGACCCTGCCGCCACGATCCGTGCGGACCCCGGCGAGTTCACCGACGCCGGCTGGTTCGCCCGCACGACCGTCGCGGCGTGGTCTGCCGACCGGACCGACCCGCACATGCACCGCCTGCTGGACAAACTCGGACGCCTCCTCGACGAACGGAGCCCTCATGCGGCAACCTGACGACGTCGAGCACCCCGCAGACGCCCAGACCGCACCCGGGTTCGGCGTGCCAGTGGACCTGCTGCTGCTCTACACCCGCGGCCCTGACCTGCTCGTCGGGCTGCGGCAGGGCGGGTTCGCCGCCGGCACCTGGGACACCCCGTCGGGCAAACTCGTGCCTGGCGAGGCCCTCGAACACGGGATGGCCCGTGAGGCGTTCGAGGAGACCGGCCTGCGGCTGCCCCCGAACGAGTTGCAGATGGTCGCGTTGACGCACTGGTACCCGCCCGACAGCACACCCCGCGTCGGCGTGTTCTTCCACCTCGAGGCCGACCCGGCCCGGCACGGCGAACCAGTCATCACCGAGCCGGACAAATGCGCGCAGCTGCTGTGGGCGCCACAGGACGCGCTGCCGGCACCGCTGCTGCGCTACACCGCCATCGGCATCGAGCTGTACCGCACCGGCCGCCGGTACGCGTCCATGGACTGGCCGAGCTGGCCTGCACCGACCACGGCCGAGCGGTGACCGACGCGCAGACGGCCGAGGACGATGGCTTCGCCGTGCTGGCTGACACTGGCTGCGGGCCCGTCCTGGGCTCCCAGCAGGCCGGTGGCAGATTCGTGCAGCGGATCGCGATCGTCGGTTCCGGCGGCGCCGGCAAAACGGTCCTGGCCAACCGGCTCAGCACGCACCTCGACCTCCCCGTCACTCACCTCGATGCGTTGCGGTACGACAGCTGCTGGCAGGTGGTGCCGGAACCGCAGTTCGTCGCCGCGCAACAGGCAGTCATTGCGGGCGAACGGTGGATCATCGACGGCAACTCCCTGGCGTCCATGCCGATCCGGTTCGCCGCCGCGGACACGATCATCTTCCTGGACCTGCCGCCGCTGGTCTGCCTGTCCGGCATCCTCGTCCGCCGGCTGCGCTACCGCGGCGGCCAGCACGCCGACGGCGTGTACGATCGCATCACCATCGCCGTCCTGCGGTATGTGCTGTCCTTCCGTCGCCGCTTCGCCCCGCGCGTCCGGGCCTGCATCGCCGAGCACGGCCCGCACGCCACGCTGATCGAGGTGACCAGCCGCCGCCAGGCCGACCAGCTCATCGCGCGCCTCGGCCACGACCCGACAGACGGCTGACGACGTCCCGGCTGGAGGGTTGGTTGCCGCCAGTCGCCCGCCTCGGCATCGATGGGTGCAGCACACCCGCAACGCGGCGGACCCTGGAGGCATCCGGCCTGTGCTCATGTGCGGCGGTACGCGAGGCTCCGCTGCTTCTGGGCGTCGCCGCCGGTTGGTGGCTGGAGAGCGGTGCCGGGTTCCGCCGGGTCAGCCGGTGCTGTGCTGGGTGTCGGGTACCTGCTGCAGCCAGGCGACCGCGTGACCGCGGAACGACTGGTTGACCGGGACCAGGTCCTCGCCGGCCTGGTCGTCCAGCGCGGTCACGTTGATGCCGATGGTGGTGTCGCCGTCGTCGAGCGCCGCGAGGTGGCTGCCGCAGACGGGGCAGAATCCACGTTTCGTCTGTTCGGGGTACGTCGCGTACCAGGTCGGTTCGCCGCCGTCTCCGGTCCACTGCAGCCCTTGCAGCGGGAACCCGACCCACGACTGCAGCGGCCCGCCAGCGCGCTTCTGACAGTGCGGGCAGCTGCACACGTGCGGGTAGTCGGGTGTCCCAGTGACGGTGAAACGGATCTTCCCGCACAGGCAGCTGCCGGTGCGGATCCGAAGCCCGTTGGTGCTGGCAGTGGTGGACATCAGTGTGGCTCCTCGGTCTTCGACGGCATCGGGCTGTTCGTTGTCGTGGCTGGCAGGGTGATCGCCTGACCGGTCGGTCACGTGGCCGTTGGCTGCCGGGTGGTGAATCGCCCGCCACGGCAGTAGCAGCGCGGACGCGGCGACCGCGGCAGCGGCGACCGCGATCGCGGTGCGCGGGCTGGTCGCTGCGGCGATCACCCCGCCGGCGACGATGCAGATCGGCTGGATCGTCTTGGAGCTGACCGACCAGGCGGTGATGACGCGGGTCATGTACTCGTCGGTGGTGGCCTGCATCCGGTACGTGGCGAACAGCGGGTTGAAGGCGCCGGCGCAGGCGAGCAGCAGCGTGTCCGCCGTCACGATTACGACCAGTCCGGCCGTCCCGGGCGGTGCGAGCGGGATCGCGCCGAGCCAGGCGGCGCGGGCGGCGCCGGTGGCGAGCAAAACGGTCGGCAGCGGCCACCGGGTCAGCAGCCTCGGTGCGGCCAGGGAGCCGGCGATGCCGCCGGCGGCGGGCAGGCCGAGCGCGAGGCCGTACTGCCATGGAGTGAACCCGAGGTCCCGCAGCATCAGCACGGTCGTCAGCGGCACGGCCGCCATCAGCGCGCCACCGAACACCATCGCGTTGGCGTACAACGCCCGCAGCACCCGATGCGCGGCGATGTACCGCCAACCGCCCGCCATCTGCCGCGCCCACCCGGCCACACCGATCCTGGCATTCCCTGCGCCGTCCGGCAGCGCTGCGGCTGGTACTGGTTCGGGGGTCCGCAGCCTGCGGATGCCGGCCGCGGAGCCAAGGAAGGTCACGGCGTCGACAGTGACGGTCGCGGCCGGCCCGATCCATGCCAGCAGCAGCCCACCGACCGGCGGGCCGGTGAACGTCGCAGTCCACATCGTCGTCTCGAACCGGCTCGCCGCCCGCGGCCGCCACCCGGCCGGGACGAGCTGCTTAAGATGGGCGCCGCCGGCGGCGTTGAACACCATCGACGCCGCGGTCTGCACCGACGCGACCAGCAGCAGCTGCCCGTACGTCAACCGACCGGCCGCCACAGCGACGGGAACGCTGCCCAGCACGACGAACCTCGCCAGGTCGGCGGCGATCATCGCCGGGCGTTTGCGGTGCCGCTCGACCCACGGCGCCAGCGGCAGCACCGCGAGTGCAGCGGCCACCCCGGACACCGCGGCGAGCAGCGACACCTGCAGCTCCGTCGCGTCCAGGACCAGGACCGCGAGCAGCGGCAGCGCACCCGCGCCGACCGCGGTGCCGGCCTCGCTCACCGCATACGCTCGCCACAGCCACCGCCAATCGCGCACCCACCTGCCGTCCGCGGCGTCGGTGGCTGGCCCCGAGGGCGGACCCGGTCGGGTCACCTGCACGGCAGCGCCTGTCGTACCTCGTCCCGGCGCGTCCGCGACCCCGCGTGCCATGCCTCGTCCGCGCCCAGGTCCGCACCCGATCGGCTGACGCCGTCGACCCGGCGGGCGGCGGTGGACGCCGCACCGCCGTCCTCCAAGACGTGCGCACCGTCGTCCGCCGTCACCGGCCCGGGAACCGGTAGCCCCAACGCCGCAGGGGCCCGGCACGCGGCGACCTCCCGGCGCACGGCGGTCACGTCGACATCCAGGACCTCCTTCACCGCCGCCGAACCGCAGCTGACGATCACCCGCCAGCCGCGGCTCATCGTGCCCACGTTCAGCGCCTGCACCGCATCCACAGAACCGTGAGCGAACCTCGCCGTCACGGCGGTCGGCACCCTGAAACGGCCGGGTTCGGTGTCAGCGGCCGGCACCGGCGGTGAGCAGGTCCAGCGCGACCGGCTCCGCCGAGCCGGGATCGACCGCCAGCCGGAGCACGGACACGTACTCGGCGGCGGGCGCACCGTGCTGCAGGCCCACCGTGACCGCCACAGCGATCGCTTCCGCGAGCCCGGACAGGTGCGACCCGTGGACCCCGACCCGCAGATCCAACCGGCGCAGGGTGCCCTCGTCGGCGTAGCCGGTGCTCAGCACCCCCGCCTCGCCAGCGACCCGCACCTCCACCGTGTAACCCGTCGTCCGCCGCTGTCGCGCCCGTGGCACCACGCCCGACATCGCACACCCCCGAACTCGTGTCGGCCGCTAACCGGCCGACGTCACGGGCACCGTAGGCCGCCACGTGCGACACCGACAGCACCAACACAACCCAATGTCGAACATCCGTACGACACGCCGGACGGGTTGGCCGACACGCCGAAACTATGACCTGTGACTTTGCGCGATAGTTGGCGGAGTTTATGCACGTGAGCTGGCGGCTGGGCTGGCAACAGATTCTGCAGCAGCACTGTGACCAGTCTTCGAGGTTGCTGTGGGCGGCCTCGCGTTTCCGGACAACTTCTAGTTGCCCTGCGGCGCCTAACTGGCTCTCACTCGCTGGGGTTACGCCGCTTGTCGACAGCGCGGGTCTGCCTGGTGGAACGCAAGGGTCAGCATGCTCGTCTTCGGCATCCACTCGCTCGATACGGTCGGGAGGCGGCCGATCCATACTGGCGAAGGCACGTGCGTCGTCGGCCGCTTTGGCCCGCGTCGCCCCATTTCGCCGTCGACTGGAGACCGGACATGAACCGCAAGCTCATCAGCGTCGTCGTCGTCGGCGCAGTCGCTGCCGCGGCGCAGCTGCTCATCGCCTCCCCAGCCATGGCGTCGACCCAGACCGTTGGATTCCGGGTCGGCTCGTGGCACTGCCCCAAGTCCTTCGGCCTGCGAAGCCTCAACGGCGTCGACATCACCGGCACCGACCAGGGCCCCTACATCGGCGGATCGTGGCGCGGCAGCACCACCGGCGTGGCCTACGTGAACGTCACCGGCGTCCCCTCGGGCGGCGGCAAGGCACACGTGGTGCTGAGCTACACGTGCTGGGGCAGCACTCCCACGCCGGCCGAAGGCGACCGCTGGATCTACGGCTCCGGCCAGCAGCCGACCTACACCCTCTGACCGGTGAAACGCCGTTCGAACCGCCCGGCAGGGTGAAGGTGATGGCTCCGGTCGGGGACCGCGTCCACTACGTGGGTGTGCAGGTGGCGCGTGCAAGATCGCAGCGGCTCGGCCCGCCGGGTTACGACACAAGCGCCGATCTACCTTGGCAACGCTCAGACCCCGCATCCGCACCGCTTGAGTTCGCCAAGTCACGCGCAAATCTCCGCCAGCAATCGTGCAAAGTCACAACGATCAAGTGTGACTGTCCACGCTAGTTGGCGGATGTAGTCCACCGGAGTTGGCGGACTGGTCGGCTGCTTAGCCCTGATCCACCGATGAGGTTTCGATGCTCGGCTGGTCTGAGTTCATGATCTTGGGTGTTGGTCGGGCGCGTGGGGGTGACCGGCCGGGTTGCCGGTGCGCTCCGTGTCTCGGTGGGGTCTGTCGTTGTGGGGTGGCCGGCGTCGGCTGCGAGTGACTGTCCTGTGTGGATGGTCAGGTGGGTGGGGCGTGCGCGGTGGTGAACAGTCGTAGCCAGTTGTGTTGCCAGGGCCAGTGTTGCGGTAGGTGGATGGTGACCTCGCGGGCGTGTCGGCTGATCCGGCCGGCGACGTTGATCAGGTGTCGGCGGATGGTGGCGGCGCGGGCTGTGGCGTGGGGTCGTCCGGCCAGGGTGGCGGCGGTGCGGGTGAGGTTGTGGGCGATGGCGATGCAGGTCAGCCAGGCGTTGTTGGCGGTGAACCGGCCGGAGGGTAGATGGGCGAGGGGTCCGTCGATGAGTTCGGCGAAGACCTGTTCGATGATGGCGTGGCCGCGGTGCTGGGCTTCGGCCTGGACGAGCACGTAGGGGCTGTCGGTGAACGCGGCGTGGTACCGCCACACGGTGAACAGCTCACCTTGACCATCCACTGTGGACTTGTTCAGGTCTGGGACGCGACGCGCGATGAGCCGGGCGGTGACTTCGTGGCGGGTGCCTTCGAACGCGGTGTAGGTGGTCTCGGCGATCTGTGCGCGGGAGATGAACCGCTGCTGGTCCTCATCCCAGACCGGTTGCGGGTAGCGGATCTCGGTCCAGGCGTCCTCGTCGATCGCGGTGATCGCCGCGCGGACCTTGGCGTCGATGCGGACCGTGACGGAGAACCGCACCCTGGCCCGGCGGCAGGCGGTGATCACCGTGCGGGAGTAGAACGCCGAGTCCGCACGGACCATGATCTCAGCCGCCACCGTTGCGGCTGTCGTCGCGGCGGTGGCGGGTTGGGCTGCTTGGGCTGCCAGGACCGCTTTGGTGGTGGCGACGGCCTCGGCGATCAGCGATGCCGCTCCGCGGGCTGAGCCGGCGTTGCCGGCGCGCAGCTGGGTCGCGGCGATCACCGGCGCCGCGTCCGGGGTGCTGATCGTGGCCACCAGGGGGTTCAGGCCACGCAGCAGCACCTGGTAGCCGCCGACCTTGGCGTGACCGAACCCGGCGCCCTGCTTCTGCTTGCCGTACACCCTGCGCAGCAGCGAGTCGACGTCGACGAACGTGACCGCGCCGGCGCTGGGCAGCAACCGGGCCTGTCCGGCCATCCGGACCAGGAACTGCCGCGACGCTGCCTGCAACTGCCGGACGTGGCCATGGGTGAACGTCCGCAGGAACGACCCCAGCGTCGAGGGCGCATACACCCCGTCGAACAGCAGCGGCATCCCACCGTGACGCAACACGTCCAGATCGTCGATCGAGTCCGCACCGGTCACCATGCCCGCCACGATCGCAGCGACCTTCCCCGCCGCGTTGGACCCCTTGTCCGTTGGCACACGCAGCCGAGCAGCCACGATGCCGTGCAGGTCACACCGCTGGGCGAGGGTCATCACCGGCTCCACACCAGCGCACGACACCAGATTCGGATCATCAAACGATGCGCGCACCCGCGTCGCGCCGTGCGATATTCTCACCTCGACGGTGCCCTCTCGAACCGGACGATGGAAGCCTCAAGAACCTCTATCTTTCCAGCTCGCGAGGGCATCGTCGCGCCCGGCCCATCACGGTCACATCAATTCGTCGGTGGATCAGGGCTTAGCCGACTATCGGCGATCGCGGACCGCTGCATCTCCCGAGCGGTCGGCGGGCAACGGGCTGGTCGGCGCAGCAGACGTCGGCGGACGTGTGGCTGTCGTCAGCGATCTTTACGGTCAACGTCGGGATCGGTGTGGTAGTCGGCGATCTCCTCGTCCGTTAGGTCCCGCAGCTCCCGCGAATCGGCTAGGGCAGGGACAACGGCGAGTTCGTCACCATCGAGCTGGAGTTGGCAACACGGACAACGGAATCTGCTCGGGTAGAGAACGAGCGTGCCGTAGACGGCGCTGAGGTACGAACCGTCGAAGTCGCTCTCGTAGTCGGCGTCCCAGTGGACATCGACTTGGCCTTGGACGAGTCCGGCGTGTCCACACGCTGGGCAGGCTGCACGGGCGGATTCATCAACGTCCGCGGCCGACGACGCAACGTCGAGTGCGGCCGCGATCATCGCGGTCGTCTCAGCGTCCTGGGTGCCGAAGCGCTGTTTGTAGTCGCGGGCGGCTTGGTCGATGCGCAGTTGGACGGACGCGCGGACCTTGTCGCTATGCCGATTCAAGATCGTTTTCACTGTTTCGGCATAGTCAGACCAGAACGCCGACTCGTCGTGACTCACCGCCATGAGCAGCTTCTGGGCTGCGGACACCGCGGCGTGGAAGATTTGATCCACGTCCTCGGCGCGGTCGCCCGCGTGCGCGGCGCCGTCTCGGGCGTCAATGACCAGGTCAAGGCCCGCGGTCACCTGGAACGGCGGGTTCATCTGCGCGAATCGCCTGAGGGCTTCCCGGGCGGTGATCGTCTTAAGCCTGTAATTGGGCTTGAGGTGCCTTGCGTGGCCGCCCACGGCCAGGAGATTGTCGAAGGTCCTGGCATCGACGATGTAGGCGGGGTTCTGCCGGACCAGATACGCCTTGGCGAGGTGCTCGAGCATGACACCGAGGTGGAGAGCGGCGGCACCGGCACGCCCTTGAGCCTTGTTGCGAAAGGCGTCTTGGCCGTGCTCCTGCGCCGAGGCGATGAACTGGTCGGCATTCACTCGGGAAGCCTACGAGCCGAGGGCAGCGGAGCGCCGCCAGTTTTACGACGAGCGGTGGGCCTCTTCCCGGCGGAACCAACCGTACGGGAAGCCCATCGACGACATGCCCGCCGGATTGGTCCGGACCCCCGCAAGCGAGCTCTGGGTACGCGCCTTTGCCGGCCCTGCGGCCAGCCTGTCGTCGCACCTGACCGCGTCATGGCTACAGACCCGGGCCGGCGACGATGTACTCGTCGACGTCGTCGTCCAGCCGGCACCCGCACGCAACGTAGAACCCGTCCGCTTCATTGGTCGCGCCGAGCGTCCGGACAGTGAACCCGCCGGGAGCGGCCCATGCGCGCACGGCCTCCAGCAAGTGCCGGCCCCAGCCCTGTCGTTCGAAGCCCGTGTCGGTGGCGACGTTTCGCAGGTGCCACAAATGCTCGTCGGAGGCGTCCGGTTGCAGGGTCGCGCGAGCCCGCCTGGCCCGCTGCCCGGACGGACCGACCTTGATCACCAGGAGGTTGGGGGCGTCCATGGCGTCCTCGGTCCACCACTCGCGGGCCGCTGGTTCAGAGGTCATGGCGGCCTAGGGTATCGGCAGCCATGACCGGTCATGCCGCCCACTCACCGTCGCGGCGGACGGGCCGGATCGCTGAACTCGTGCAGGCGCCAGCGTCCGCCAACTAGCGTGCAAATTCGCCGTCAACTAACGCGCAAAGTCACATGACCACGATCAGGATCGCGACTGCATCAGTCCGGCCGCGACGGCCGATTCCGGTGGGCGTCGACGCCGACATCGACTAGCATCTCAACGTTGTCGGACGACTACAGAGAGGTGGCGTCGTTGAGAACGCGCCTCCAGCATCGTACCTGCCCGGTCTGGTGATCGAGGGATGACACCCGTCCTGACGCTCGATCCGCAGCTTGCAGCGGCCGGGTACGGATCGATGATCCGCGCCTTGAACGGCGTGCACTACGCCGGTGAGACGGGCTTCTACCAGCATGCGCCGCTGCGCCCGTGCGAGGAGCGGCTGTTGACCCGGTTCGGCGTCGGCGCCCGGATCCTCGACGTCGGCTGCGGCGCCGGGCGGGTCACCGGGGCGGTCGCTGCGCGGGGTGGAGACATCGTCGGTGTCGACGTCAACGGGGCTGCGCTCGCGGCGGCCCGTGCGGCGGCACCGAGCGTCGGGTACGTCTGCGCGAGCATGACCGACCTGCCGTTCCCGGACGGGAGCTTCGACCAGGTCTGGTGTCTGCGGTTCTCGTTCAACGCGCTGCCGACGCCGCAGGAGCGCCTGGCAACGCTGCGCGAACTGTGGCGAGTCTGCGCGCCCGGCGGAACCGTGCTCGTCGAGGCGTTCAACTGGTACTTCCGGGGGCGGTTCGGTCTGATCCGCGCCGCGAACCTGCTCGAGCAGCTCGCGCGCGCCGTGCGCCGGTGGGGCGGAGGCCGGTCGCTGCCGCTGCCGGACCGCGACATCCTGTACCTGGCGAACAAGGCCAGCGGCGCGGCGCCCGGCTACGCCCACCTGACCACCGCCCGGGAACTCCGGCAACTCGCCGCCGCCTGCGACCTGGGTGCCTTCACAACCGTCACCAGCGAACGTGGGCTGCTGTCCGGCTCGTCCACGCCGGTCCGGGCCCGGCACGGTGCCTACTCGATGTGGCTCGTGCTCACCAAGCCGGACGTGGCGTGACCATGCGGCGGCTCCGGCTCGGCGCGTTCACCGCTGGCATCGACGTCGAGGACGGTCCGGTCGCCGACTTCGTGCACCGGATCACCGACGCCGGCAGCGCCGGCGGGCCGACCCACCGGGTGCTGGTACGCCGCGCCGGCGGCGCGCGTCTTGTCGTCGACGACGATCGTCGGCTGATCACCTTGACCCCTCCGGCCGGTGCGGTGGAGCACACCGTCCTGATCGGGGTGCTGCAGGCGGTCACCCGCGGGGTCGCCTATCTGGAACGGGCGGCGGGCAGCCACGCGCTGCTGCACGGCAGCGTGTTCACGGTCGCCGGCGGTGCGGGGGTAGCGGTCCTCGACGGTGGCCTCGGCCAGGGCAAGACGTCTCTCGCCCTGGCCCTGGCCCGCGACCACGGCCACCTGCTGGTGGACGAGTTCGCGTTCACGCACACGACGCGAAGCGATCTGCTGCTGTCGGCGGCGCCGACGCTGCCGTGGCATGTGCGGGCGGACATGGCGCCCTACACGGCGCCGTCGCTCGGCGCGACGCGGCTGCGGTACCCGGACGACCTGCGCGACGTGGCGGCGACAGCACCGCACGACGCGCCGCTGCGGCTGATCCTCATCCCCGACCGCGGCATCCCAGCCGGCCAGGTCGAGCCGGTCGGCGAGGCCCATGCGCGGCTGCTGCTGCGCTCCGCGGTCACCGATCACCTCGCCAAACTCGCGAATCCGGCCCTCGACCATGTCTCGATCTTCACCGGCGTCCAGGACGTGGTCGATCCGACCGGACGGCCGCTCGCGCACCAGCCGCTCCCGGCCGAAGGAACCGGCGGCGTGCTGCGCCAGCTCGCGGCCGTGCCCGCGTACCGGGTCGGGATCGGCGCGCCAGCCGACCTGCCCGCAAGTGTCACCGCGGCCAGCGCCGCCCTTGCGACGGTGACGCCATGAGGACGTCACAGAACGACCTGCGCCCGCCGCTGCTGCTGCTCGCCGGGACCAGCGAGTCCGGCAAATCGACCGCCGGTGCCTACCTCGCCGCCCGCGGCGTCCACCGGGTGAAGATCCGCACGATCCTGACCTGCCTCACCTCCGGCGTGCCCGCCGTCCACGAGGGCGTACCGATGCGGGAAGGGTTCGACCACAGCGAGTTCATCGACCGGCTCCTCACCATCGACATCCCCGCCGACCGGCGGGCGGTGCTCGTCGAGAGCTTCATCGACACGAGCCTCGCCGAAGCGGCCCGAACGGCGTGGCCGGCCCCATGTCGGATCGTGTTCATCACCGCCCCCCGCGCGGTCAGGCTCCAGCGGCTCGCCGCGGACCGGCACCTGGACCTCGCGGACGCGGCGAGCATGCTGGATGCCAAGGACGCCCGCAAACGCGTCACCGAACAGCTCGACCGGTGGCGCGCCATCGCCGAGCACTGGATCAACAACGACACCAACCGCGACGACTACCTCCAGCAACTCGCATCGATCCTCGACCAGCTGACCCGTCCCGAAGGAACCAGATGACCCGCCTGTACGCCTCTGCCGGAGCCGTCGTCGCCACCGGCGTCACCGACCCCCGGCTGCTGATGCTCGACCAGACCCGCGCCAACGGCGAGCGACAGACCGTGGCGCCGAAAGGCCGGCTCGAACCAGGCGAGGCACCCCTCGCGGCAGCCCTGCGCGAAGTCACCGAAGAAGCCGGCCTGACCGGACTGCGGTACGCCGGCTACCTCGGCCGCGAGTCCTACCAGTTCACCGACCACGACGCCGTCCCGGCAGCCAAGACCGTCGACTGGTTCCTGCTCACCACCGACAACACCACCGCCACCGCAGCGGCCGGGGAAGGGTTCACCGAGGCCCGCTGGCACACCCCGGCCGACGCCGCCACCACGGCAAGCCACCCCGGATTCGTCGCCTTCCTCGACCGCGCCGCGACCATCGCCAGGTGGCGCGGCAACGGCCCGCTGCCGTTCAGCACCGTGCTCGACGCCGCCGTCCGCGACATCGCCGCCGCCGCGCAGCCACTGCTCGACCCACACCCCACCGCAGGGATCGCCGTCTGCGGCTCCGCCGCCCGCGGCGACTTCGTCGACGGCTGGAGCGACATCGACCTCATCGCCTACGGCCTCCCCCGCAACGACGACCTCACCGCCACCCTCACCGGGCTCGTCACCGGCACCGCCACCCGCCTCGGCGCGCCGATCTCGCTGCACGTCGCCGACGACACCGGCCGGCGCGTCCCGCCCGCCGGGCCGCTCCACGACACGAAACTGCAGACCGCGCTGCGCCGCATCGGCGTCGACGTCGCGGTCATCGCCGGCGCCGCACCCACCACCCAGCCGCCACCCGCCGAACCCGACCCTCACGCCGCGCTCACGGACCTGCACACGTTCGCCGCCGACCGCGCCGCCCAACCCGCGAGCGGCATCCCCGCCCGCCGCGACCGGGCCCGCCGCATCCTGTCCGTCACCTGCAGCGCCGCCCGCCTCGCCGCCCTCACCATCGACGAGCAGGCCGACCTCCGCCTGCCCGCGCTCGTCGACGTCCTGGACCGCCACCATCCCGGCGCCCGCATCACCCATCTTCTTCGTGACTACGACGCCTTCCGGCGCGGCGGAGCACCCGACCTCGACACCGCCGAGCAACTGGCCGGCCACGCCGCCGCAGCCATCGACGACCTCATCCGCCGGCTCCACCAGCCAGCGGCAACCGGGTGAGCCGACGATGGTGGTCGTCTTCGTCGAAGGAGTCGACGGCACCGGCAAGACCACGCTGATCAACCACCTCGTCCAGCAGCTGCCGACCCACGCCACGATCACCGCCCCACCGCTGTGGACGTACCTGCCCGCCGTCCCCACCCCCGACGCCTTCCGCACCTGGGTCACCACCACACCCGCCGCAGCCGTCGCCGCTGACCTACTGACCGCCCAACACGCCCGGATCAACGCACTCCAACGGCTCAGCAGCCCACACGAGGTCGTGCTCGTCGACCGCGGCCCGCGGACCGTCGCCGCCTCCGCCCGAGCCCACCTCGCCACCAACTCGCAGCCCGGCCCACCCGGCGCGGCCGACGAGCTCGCCGTCGAACTCGGCACGGCCGTCCGTCGCCTCACCGCCACCCGGCCGTGTCTGTCGATCGAGCTCGCCACCACCACCTACGACGAGATCATGGACCGCCTCACCGATCACGAACGCCGCGACGCCGCCTACCTGCGGTACCTCCACACCTTTCTCCGCGAGTTCCGGGCCGACACCTTTCCCACCGGCGCCGCACAACTCGTCCTCGCCGCCGACGCTGAACTCGGCGAAACCGTCGCCGCCGCAGCTGCTGCCATCCAGGACGTCAAGTGACGCCGACGAGCGCATCGCCCTCGAGCGCCTTGGAAGCTCCGGGATATCGCCGGGTGCCGGCGAGTGATGGACCAGGCCGTGCTGCAGGAATACGGCGACGTTCGGTTCGGCGGCGTGCGGGCGCTGCGCTTGGGCGACGTGCTCGATCCGGATATTGGTTCTGCCGGACTCCATGCCGATCGCCCGGTCGAGCATGCACGCCGGACCGATCGTCGTCGCCCCTGCGCTCGACGGCGTCACCTGATGACAGGTCTGGTCAGACACCTCAGTACGGCGCACGGGATCGTTCGTCATGCAGGCGCCAGCCCAGCAGGGTCATATTCACGGCGACATCTGTCGCGAACCTCAGCTTCTCGACGTCCGCTGTGACTTTGAACGACACCATCCCCGCCGGCGCACCCGGGAGTTCGACCCGCTCGGCGGCATTCAAGGTGGTCCAGAAGTCCCCGTGCGTGATGCCGCTGCACAGGCTCCACACAAACACGGTGGCCGGTGAGCCCGGGGCCAACGCCGCGCCGGCGGCCTCGACGATCTCCCGGTAGCCGACACGGCGCACCGCGTCGTCGGCGTTCGCGCCCACTCGCCTGGCGAGGTCGCGGAGTTCGTCGACCCGCTCGCGGGCCGTGCGCACCGCGGAGTCGTCGATCAGTCGTATGGCTCGGTCCCCGCTCCGCACGTCCAGCGCAGCGAACTGTCGTCGCTCACGGAATTCGGCTCTGGCACTCATCCGGTGATCGACTGATCTTGATGGTTTGATCGTTCCCTTGTGGAGCTTGTTGGCGCGTTGTTCCCGCATCTGCATGGCGTTGTGGTGGACCGGGTTGTGTTGGCGGAGTCGAGCGTTCATGTGGAGGCGCGGTGCGTCGTGTCGGCGGCATCGTGCCCGAGCTGCCGCGGGACGTCTGTGAGGGTGCATAGCCGGTATCGGCGTCGGTTGGCCGATCTGGCGATTGCTGGGCGTCGGGTGCTGATCCGGCTGATGGTGCGCAGGTTCTTCTGCACCGATGCCAGCTGCGACCGGAAGATCTTCGCCGAGCAGAGCGGCCTGGCTTCACGGTATGCACGTCGGACCCAGTTGGCCGGCGGCGTCCTGGAGACTATCGCTTTGGCGCTGGGCGGCCGGCCGGGTGCGCGGATGACCGACGCGCTCGAAGTCCCGGTCAACCGGATGACGTTGCTGCGTATCATCCGCCGCATCCCAGACCGCCCAGTCCAGGCGCCGGAGGTGCTTGGCGTCGACGACTTCGCGATCAAGAAAGGTCAGAACTACGCGACCATCCCTCCGCCGTGGGTTCAGCTCGACTGAGCGTTGTTCATCGGGAACCCGAGGGTGTTCGAAGGCCGGGCGGTGTGGTGTGGCCTTGTGTTCATGGCGAACCGGTGTCGTGCTGCTCGGCGCCTTGTTCGAGGATTTGTCGTGCGGCGTGGGCGTATCGGATGGCGGTGTTCTCGTGGATGCCGAACACGGCGGTGAGGTGGAGCGGGTCGGGGCCGTGGACGAGGGCTTCTTCGAGTTGGCGGTCGGTGTGAAGTCGTTCGAGGGTGGCGGTGAGCCCCCAGAAGGCGCGGGTGATCCAGACTCTGCTGACCGGTCCGGTTTCCAGCGCGGTGATGCGGTTGATGAGCAGGTGCGGGTTAGCGGTGTTCGGCCATCGGGTTCGGCGCTGCTCGAGCCACTCGAGGATCGTGTCGCGGGTGAGGTTGTCGAGCGGGCGGACGCGGCCGGCGAGGACGAGACGACGGTTGCCGATGTCGACGTCGTCGAGGCGCAGGGTGAGGATGTCTTTGGAGCGGGCGGCGTGCACCGTGGCCAGGACGACGGCGACGCGGTAGGCCGGTGTTGTCGCTGCGTTGATCGCTTCGTGGATATCGGCTGGTTGCAGGGGCAGGATCGCGGTGGGCTCGACCCGGGTTGGCCGGATGCGGGTCGTGGGATCACGGAAGATCGTGCCGGTCTTCTTGGCGTGCCGGAACAGCGAGCGCAGGATGCTGAGCGTGATGTGCCGCTTGCTGCCGTGCAGCGTGGCGGTGGCGTCGAGGACGTCCTGGCGGGTCACCTCGCGCAGGTGTGCGTGCTGATCCGACCAGTGCAGCAGCAGCGGCCTGATGGCGTTGAGGTAGCTCCAGGCGGTTTCGGGGTTGCGGGCGCGGGTGCGTGGGCCGCCGTCGCGGAGCGTTCGCAGCCATGCCTCGACGGTGGTTCGGATGGCCGGGGGGAGCGCGCCGAGTTTGCGGTCGAGCCACGCGTCGAATGCTGCGGGTTTGTCGTCGTGGAACAGCCCCGCCCGGTCGAGGACGTCGATGGTGCGCTCGATCGTCAGCCCGCGCAGGCGCAGTGCCGGGGCCAGTTCGGTGTAGCGGAGCCGGTCGTCGCCGTTGTGGCCGGACAGCAGGATGACCAAGGCTCGGTCGACGTCTTTCGCGACCCATCGGCTCCAGCCGCGGGACGCCGCCAGGGCCTGCGCGATGTGGCGGGCTTGCACCAGAGCGGGGTTGGTCAGGTCGGCATGACGGCGGCGGTCGAAACCGACGAAGTCACGGCCGCTGTGAAAGGGCAGGCGCAGCTGCACCCAGCTCGCTGCCGGCCGTTCGGGTGCGGCGGCCGGTGCCGGTGCGGCGCGGCGCCCGCGTTTGCCGAGACGCTCGCGTCCCGGCAGTCGGTAGAAGTCCCGGTGCATCCGGGCGAAGAACAACTGCTGATGGCGCACGGCGTGCAGAAACGGCGCCGAGACGTGCGTGTGGCCGGCCGCCTTCGCATCGTGCAGGGCCTGCAGCCAGCACAGCCGGCAGTAGCCCTTGTTGACCGGGACGACACGGCGGCATGCGCTGCACTCGCCGCGATCATGCAGCCCGCGGAAGGTGTAGCAGGCGCGGCAGCACGAGCCGGGCAGGACACCCCAGGCGAAGCACTCGGCGCAACTGGCGGCTGCCTTGTGCGGCGAGATCCCGCCCATCAGGCCGGCGGCAGCGATCGGCCGTCACGACGCCGTGGGGTCACCCGGGTCCCAGCCACTGCGGCGATGCGGCCCGGGGCGGCGTCGGGCTGGCGGACCTTGTCCGGCTCCGGGATGAGGACATCGGCAACGCCGCAGCCGAGCACGGCGCAGATGACGTCGAGGTCGTCGAGCTTGATGCTGGCCGGGTTGCCCGACCACAGGCCGGACATCTTCCCGGCGGAGATGACCAGACCACGTTCGGCGAGCATCTGTTGCAGCTCGCTGGCTTTCCAGACGCCGCGCTGGGCCGCGGCCAGGCGCAGGTTCCATTTCACTGCAGCAGTCCTTTCAGCCGGTCGGCCGCGCGTTGCTGTCCCGCAACCCAGGCGTCCTCGACGTGCGTCCGGTGGACGTGGATGTAGTGCATGGTGGTCGCGATCCAGGAGTGGCCGAGCACCTCCTGGATCGACACCAGATCCAGTCCACCCTGATATAGCTGAGACGCGCAGAAATGCCGCAACACGTGCGGGGTGAGCGCATCCGTCCACTGTGGAAGGTGCCGAGCCGCGGCGTCGGCGAGTCCCACCCGCAGGGCGTCGTCGCCGACGCGGGCGCAGCTGCCGTCGGTGTTGCGGCGTTCGGACGGGAACAACGGCGCGCCC
This sequence comes from Dactylosporangium sp. CA-152071, assembly GCF_050936335.1. Lineage (NCBI taxonomy): Bacteria > Bacillati > Actinomycetota > Actinomycetes > Micromonosporales > Micromonosporaceae > Dactylosporangium > Dactylosporangium sp. CA-152071. Next base: position 3,376,940 of record NZ_JBNJMZ010000002.1, read on the forward strand.
GGCCGGGCGTGATCGTCGTCGAAGTGTCCCCACACGTCCTCGATGAACCAGCGCAACGTCCGTCCCGCGTTGTTGACCAGCGGCACGATCCGTTCCCGCGGCCCGGAGCCGCGTTTGCCCTTGCCGTAGCGGACGTGGACCTTGCCGAACCGGCCCAGGTCCCACTTGATGTCGTGCAGGTCCAGCTGGCGGGCCTCGTTCACGCGCAGCCCGATCTCCGACATCAACCGTGCCGCCGCGTAGTTGCGGGCCGTCGGCGCGAACTTCCGGCATGTCGCGAGTTCGTCCCGCCAGCCACCGAACAACCGGCCCATCTCGGCCTCCGACGGTGGAATCCGCAGCCTGCTCTCCACCCCGCCGCGGGGCCGGTTCAGCTCGTCGATCGGGCACTCGACCACCCGACCGGTCATCTGATGGATCTCGACCTTGTGCCGCAACTCCAGGAACGCGAAGTACGTCTTGAGCGTCTGTGCCCGCGCCAGACGTGTCCCCTTGGCTGCGTCGCGGATCACCCGGCCGAAATACGCGTCGGCGTCCGCCGGCTGCATGTCCCACAACGGCCGGCCGAGCCAGGTCCGAACCTGCTCCAGATGCCCGACATCGCCACGGATCGTCGAGTCCGACAGCCCCGCCGAGGACCGCGCCAGCACGAACCCGGCCAGCACATCGGTCTCGAAGTCGGCGATCTGCTCGGCCGTCGCCGGTCGCCGCGCATCGCGCAGATCCCGGACCGCCGCCAACCTCAACCCGAGTCTCCTCGCCTTCACCGCGACCGCAAACCGGTCACCGCAGACGACAACGACTCAAGATTTCTGAAGTAACGTCAACTCGCCGACGACGAGACAACCAGGTGACAGAAGACCACGTCAGCGACCTGCAACGGACTCCAGTACTGGCCAGCACACCCGGGAACCCCAGGGTTGTTTCTTATGCTCGATATGGCGACGCACCGGCCGATCGACGTGCTGCCCGACCGCAGCGCGGACGCGTTCGCCGACTGGCTGCGCCAGCATCCTGGCGTGCGTGTCATCTGCCGCGACCGCGGCGGCAACTACGCGATCGGCGCCCGAGCCGGCGCCCCGAACGCGATCCAGGTCGCCGACCGCTACCACCTGTGGGCCAACCTCGGCGAGGCCGTCGAGAAGACGGTACTGGCCCACCGGGCCTGCTTGCACCCGCCCGAACCCGCCGCCGAGGAGCAGCCCGAACCGGCACCCGTGCAGACCGCACTTGCGCCTGACGGCGTCCGCGACGTCCACGGCCGCGAACGGCGCCTGGTCACCCGAACTCAGGAACGCTACGCCGCAGTGCAGACGCTGCTGGCCCAAGGCAAGTCCCTCAGCGCGATCTGCCGGGAGCTCAACCTGGAGCGGGGAACGGTCAGACGGTTCGCCCGCGCCGAAAGCCTCGACGAGCTGCTGTTCAAGGCCACGCACCGGGTGACCAAACTCGACCCGTTCAAGGCCTACCTGATCGAACGCTGGAACCACGGCCAGACCGACGCCGCAGCGCTGTTCCGGGAACTGCTCGAGCAGGGCTACCGCGGCGGCAAGCTGACCGTCCGACGCTTCCTGCACCAGTTCCGCGGCCACCACCACATCCCGCAACCCGGGCCACGCCCGATCAAGCCGCGCCACGCGACCCGATGGATCATGACCAGACCTGACCGGCTCACGGATGCCGACCGCGCCTATCTTCGCCAGATCCGGGACCGCTGCCCCGAACTCGACCGCACCGCCGAATACGTGCGCGCCTTCGCCGTCATGATGACCGGACGGCAAGGCGGCAACCTCGAACGCTGGCTCACCACGATCGAGGGCGACGACCTTCCCGCACTGCGATCCCTCGCCATCGGCATGCGCCGCGACCAGGACGCCATCACCAACGGCCTCACCCTGCCCCACAGCTCAGGAGCAGTCGAAGGCGCCGTCACCAGAGCCAAGGCCATCAAACGCGCCATGTACGGCCGCGCCAACCTCGACCTGCTCCGCAAACGTATCCTCGCCCAGCACTGACATCCCCATCCGCCGATCACCGAATGAGTGCCAGAGCCGAATTCCGTGAGCGACGACACAGGGCGGCCGCCCGCGGGAGCTGCTGGAAACGAAAGCGAAGCTGATCCGCGTGCTCGAAGCAACAATGAAGGGCCCATGACGCAGCTCCCCACACCCGACTTTTCCACGGCCTCGAAGACCAAGCGCACACGGCGTCAGCGAGCGGCCGCGATCATTTTCAGCCCGGAACGGGCCCGCTCAAAGAGCAGCGAAGGAACTTTTCCCATGATCGACAGGGCGGTCTCGGTCTTGGCCAGCTTGGCCTGCAGCCGAGCGTTCTCCCGCTGAAGGCGGGCAAGTTCGGCGTTCTCGGCCTTCTTCGCTGCCCGCGCAGCCGATTGCCGCCGGTCCGTCAGGCCAGCCGCGGCTCCGGCATCCCGGGCCTTGCGCCAGTCGAGAATGTGTGACCCGTAGAGCCGTTCCCGGCGCAGGATCGCCCCACGAGCCGCCGCATCCGGCGCCGCGTCGTACTCGGCCAGGATCCGCGCTTTGAACTCTGCGGTGAATGTCCGCCGCTGGGGTCGAGCGTCCGGATCCGGGTTCTCGTGGGGCTTCGACGTCATGCTGATGATCTCTCCTCGCAACTGTCCAGGAAGAGTATCCCCTGGTAGACGGGCTGTCTCACATCAGCGTGACAGGGAGGGGGCATCCGAGTAGGGTGGTCGCTACCTTGTTGAGAGCAGTCCGGAGTTGTGGGGAAACCGCCGCTGCTATTGCGGACAGGGCGTGTACCACGGCTATCCGCTCATGCACGTCAATCTCACCGCGTGAGGCGGCCAGCCGGGCTGTCACTGACTCGGTGGTTCCGGCTATCCGCTCCTGCACGTCAATCTCACCGCGTGAGGCGGCCAGCCGGGCTGTCACTGACTCGGTGGTTCCGGGTATCAGTGCTGAGGCGACTGCTTCCAGCAGTGTGGCCCGCCCTTCCCCGAACCCAGCGCTGCGTACCAGATCCGCCCACGCCCACAACTGTTCCGGCCCGGCCACCCTCAGCAAGGGCGCCACGCTGCGATCACCGGACAGTAGATACTGGTATCCGAAGTCCACCTGCCCCTGCCGGGCCAGCGCCAGCAACGCCCGATCCGTCCACAACCGGTCGCCGCCCGGCCAGACGGCGGCGATCAACGCATCCAGCGCATGACCCGCCGCATCACTGGTGAGGTAGTCCCTGACAGCGTCGAAGGCAGCCCACGACGCCGCCGGATCCGCTACCGCGTCGATGGCCAGCCACTGCTGCAACTCCGACTCCTCACCGCCGTCGCTGTCCATCAACTGCGGCAACGGCAACGCCCCCACCCGACCCAGCCCACCCCCACCCACCGACGCCCCGCCCCAGGCTGGATCAGCGAGCGGCCCACCGAGTGAGACCTGCACTCGGTGTCCGCCCTCAATCATCTGCACCCATAGCTCAGTACCGGTATACCAACATTTGGCCTGCCTCTCGTCCTTCGAGGCATCTCGGGGGACGACAGCCTTCCCCAAATAGAACATCCTTCTGCCGACCCGCAGCGACCCGTGGTTCGTGACGGTGCCGGTGTGCTCGACGGCATCCGGGGGAGGCTCCGAAGACCATCCACTCCCGACCTGCGGCGCACGATTCGCACGAGTCCGCGCGTCGTGCAACTCCGCGTCAGTGAACGGTTGGCTGATTCGCCTTGCAAATTTCTGTCCGTCGAAGAGCCTCTCCAGCCACAGTCCGTCCTGGGTAACCGAATACTTGACCCGCCTTTTGTCGTCCGGGAGGCCCCGAACGACATCAACCCCCACAGAGATCTGCCTTCCGGCAATCCCCAGCTGCCCTTTCGTCGAGAGCGTGCCGACACCGGTGACCGCGTCGCTGGGGGGCTGCGAAGACCATCCACTCTCGACCTTCGGCGCACGATTCGCACGATTCGCACGAGTCCGCGCGTTGGGCAACTCCGCGTCAGTGAACGGTTGGCTGATTAGCATTTCAAATCTCTGTCCGTCGAAGAGCCTCTCCAGCCACAGTCCGTCCCGGGTAAACGAATACTTGACCCGCCTTTTGTCGTCCGGGAGGTCTCGAACGACATCAACCCCCAGGTAGATGTGCTTTCCGGCAATCCCCAGGTGCCCTTTCGTCGTGATCGTGCCGATGCCGGTGACCGCGTCGCTGGGGGGCTGCGAAGACCATCCACTCTCGACCTTCGGCGCACGATTCGCACGAGTCCGCGCGTCGTGCAACTCCGCGTCAGTGAGCGGTGGGCTGATTCGCCTTGCAAATTTCTGTCCGTCGGAGAGCCTCTCCAGCCACAGTCCGTCCCGGGTAACCGAATACTTGACCCGCCTTTTGTCGTCCGGGAGGCCCCGAACGACATCAACCCCCACAGGGATGTGCCTTGCGGCAATCCACAGCTCCCCGCTCTTCGTGACCGTGCCGATGCCGGTGACCGCGTCGCTGGGAGGCTGCGAAGACCATCCACTCTCGACCTGCGGCGCACGATTCGCACGAGTCCGCGCGTTGTGCAACTCCGCGTCAGTGAACGGTGGGCTGAATAGCCTTGCAAATTTCTGTCCGTCGAAGAGCCTCTCCAGCCACAGTCTGTCCCGGGTAACCGAATACTTGACCCGCCTTTTGTCGTCCGGGAGGCCCCGAACGACATCACCCCCCACAGGGATCTGCCTTCCGGCAATCCCCAGGTTCCCGCGCTTCGAGATCGTGCCGACGCCGGTGACCGCGTCGCTGGGAGGCTGCGAAGACCATCCACTCTCGACCTGCGGCGCACGATTCGCACGAGTCCGCGCGTCGTGCAACTCCACGTCAGTGAACGGTGGGCTGAATAGCCTTGCAAATTTCTGTCCGTCGAAGAGCCTCTCCAGCCACAGTCTGTCCCGGGTAAACGAATACTTGACCCCCCTACCGTCGTCCGGGAGGCCCCGAACGACATCAACCCCCACAGGGATGTGCCTTCCGGCAATCCCCAGGTCCCCGCTCTTCGAGACCGCGCCGAAGCCGGTGACCGCGTCGTTGGGGGGCAACGATGACCATCCGCTCGGGAGTGCTTGGTAGCGGCCGTCGGTCCAGCGGTAGAGCCGTATCCGTGGGTGCGTCGGGTCGGTCACGAACCCGGCCGGATCGATGTGGGTTACGTTCCCACCTTCGTCGGTGACCTGCACCGGCAGGCCCGATACGGTGACGAAATACCGCACGAACACATCTGCCGCCGAGCCCGCTGCCGCTGGGTCTGCTGTGGCCATGTTCGCCTGACCCGTCAGGATCCAGTCGATCAACCGCTGCTGCGGCACGTCCGGCTCGGCAGCGCCGTCCCGATCGACGAACACGCCGGAAGACCAGCTCTGACCGCCGGCCTCCGCCGAGGTGAGATCGCCCATGAGCAGGCCGGCCAGCCAGGACTCAACCGTCGAGACGGTAGGGACACGGTCGATCCCGAGGGCCTGCTGGACCTCGACCGGAGCCGCCGCGAGCACCGCCGACAGGAAATCACCCCCACCCAGCCCAGTGCTGGCGGGGTCGCTGATGGCGGGGTCGCTGGTGGTGGTGGGGTTGGTGGTGGTGGGGTTGGTGGGGACGCTGTGGAATGGGGAGGGCTGGCCGCTGGCGTGCCAGGCTCGCCGGAAGTCGGGGATGTCCGGCAGTTGGAGCGCGGCCCAGCCCCCGGCGGGTGGCTGCCGGTCCCGGCGGTACCTGACAGCCTGCCAGTGCTGGCGGTGCAGCACGACCGGGACACGCTCGTTGCGCCAGCCCGGGAACCCGACCGGCAACCCGGGCGGATCAATGGGAACCGCCCACCCGGGCATGTACACGTGCAGCGGAACTCCCGTCGACCGCACGAACAGGTGAGCGGCAAGATCGCCGATCTGGTTGTTCCACTGCCCAGGCTCACGGATCTGACGGACCCACCCATTCCGAAGAGCCAACCACTCGGCATCCCCCCAACCAAACACATCCTCAGGAACCGTCAAGAACGGCGCGAACCAACTATCCCCCGAATTGAGATCCTCCGTGAGCCGATCGGCCAACCAACCCCGCAACCCAACCACCGAACCGTCGATCCCAAGCCTGTCCCGCCAAAACTCGGCAGGCAGCACAGCAAGCAGCGTGTGAAAGAAACAATCCCCATCCGCGGGCACCTCACCCACACGCTCGAACCACTCATCCGCCCAACGCTCAAACACCTCGTCAGCCAGCCCGGCAACCCACAACGGCCCTGCAACAACCGCCTGGTCCCACTGCGCATCGGTGAGCTCTGCAGGGAACCTGCCGTACATCTGCAGCCCGCCAGTCCACTGCACCCACACCGTCGTGCGGTCATGCCAAAACCAGACCTGCCCCAACGGGGCCACACCACCATCACCCGCCCCCAGAAAGATCGACTGCCCGGCAACCTCCAGCCACCCGTCACCGTCCACAAAACCGACACCGAACGCGGCATCAGCAGGAGGCGACAACGACACAAACCCCCCAGCAGACACGGCAACAGAACCCGCACCCGCCCACCCACCCACCCCAACCCCGGAAACCACCCCACCAACACCACCCCCAGCGAGCACCACACCCACCGGGACCGGCACACCACCACCAGCACCCACATCAAGCCCATCCACCACGAGCCCATCCACCACGAGCCCATCCATCGCCATCGCCAGCCCGTCCACATCAAACCCGGACGACAAACCATCAAAATCCCAAAAACCCGGCTGCGACATCCCCCCAAACTACCCCCACAACCATCGACAACCACACATCCCTCACCAGAACCAACCCCGACCCCATTCAGGGGACCTTGGGCCCCGGCGTTGTTCTTCTTTGTCGGTTTTGATCACGGTTTGTTAGATGCCGTAGACGGCGAAGGTGTCGGTGCGGTCGTGTAGGTCGCGGCGGGCGTGGGCGATGTTGGCGCGTCCGGCGAGGCGGAAGGTGTTCAGGGCCAGGTTGCGGAAGGTGGCCGCAGCGCGTGGTGCGGTGCCGGTTCTGAGCTGGGAGTCGTCCTCATGGAAGGTCACGTCCCGGGTCCGATGTAGACGGTCCTCGACAGTCCAGTGCCCTCTCGCGTAGTGGTTGAGGTGTGCCGGGGTGGCCTGCTCTGCGTCGAGGCTGACGATGCCGTGGATGATTTCTTTGCTGGTGCGTACGCCGTCGAGGCCGCCGGTGTCGCGGCGTAGCCGGAAGACTTGCCGGGCGCCGGGGAACACCGTGTCGTGGCAGAGTGCGACGCGTAGGGTCCGGCGTTCGGTACGTCCGTGTCCCCGATCGTCGGTGACGCTGGTGCGGTCGGCGAACTCGGTGTCGGTGCCGGATAGCAGCGCTTGCGCGGCCTGCAGCGCGAGGGGCTGGTTACCCTTCAGGATCAGCAGGTAGTGGGCGTTCAGCGGTCCGGTGATCAGCCGGGCGGTCTGCTTCGTCGTGTGCAGCGCGTCGAGGGTCAGCAGCATGCCGGCCACGTCCAGGGGTGCGAGCAGGTCGGGGATCACGGTGGTCTCGCCTCGCTTGTCGCCGACCTGGCGCTGACCCAGGATCACCCCGCGCTCGTGGGTGACCGCGGCGACCAGGAACACCTGCCCAGCTTCGGTGCGGGTGCCGTGCAAGAGCTTCCCGTCGATCGCGACCGCGGGCAGCAGCCCTGCCGGCGCCGGGTGGGTTACCGCCCGGACCGCGGCGCGGCGCTGCTCACGCTCGGCCGGTTCGTCAGCGGTGGCGGCAATCACCGGAGGCGGGGCGTCACCACGCACCACGTCGGCGGCGTAGCCGCAGGTCGCCGCATCCAGGGCGTCACCGTCCAGGCCGGCCAGGACCCGCCGGAAGGTGCGTTCGCTGGGCACCAGGTACCGGCCGGTCAGCGGGTTACGCCGAGCTCCGAGACGGTGCAGGACATCCTGCGGGGTCCGCGCCGCCCACTGCCGGATCGCCGTCACGCAGTCGTTGCCCGCCACCAGCGTCGCGCACGCGGTCAGGACCAGAACCACCAGCAGCGGATGGCGAAGCCCTCGTAACCGGCGCGGGTCCGGCACCTGCCGCAACCGCTGCACCAGCGGCGACGCCACCGACAACGGATCGACGCCGTCCCGGTCCGCGGCGAGTTCGGCCTCCCACAACGCCAGATCAGCAAGGTGGCCAACAACAGGGTCGATCAGGGAAGATGACGACACGAGCGCGACTCCACGGATGATCTTCAGGACTAGACACCCAAAAGATCATCAGAAGTCGCGCTCGTCCCACAACTCCCGCCCTGTCCGATCCTCAACACGGACAGAACACCTCAAGCCGGAACAACGCCGGGGCCGTGGGCGGCGACCAACCTTCCACCAGCACAAAGCTAAACAAAATCAAGAAACTGTCTCAGTTGACTTGACAGGTTCCGATGAGCGAGCGCTCGGCCTGACGGGAAGAGTGGCCCGTAGTCGAGAGGTTGGCGGCTGGACAGGACGGCCGTCAGACGACGGTGGTGTAGGTCGCGGCGAACCATTCGGTTGTGAGCAAGGACGGAACCGGTCCTGGCGTGCGGGGCGCCGGCCCTGGTGATGTCAAGCCCTGCGGAAACAACCACCACATCGCGAATTGTCCAGCGGCGGTCAACGAGGCTCCGGACCAGGCGCCCAGCAGGACGGGCGCCACGACGACGGAACTGTCCACAGCGAATCCATGCGCGGGCCGAGCGGTGCGAGTTCCGGGTTCGTTGTATCGCAGTAATCGGCGTCGTCATCTTCATCTTTGGTAGGCGCGGAAATAGGCGCTGTCCGTGCGCGGACACGGGAACCCTTCCATGCGACCAACAGAACTCAGCCTCCCAAACAGTTCGGAACGAGACTCAGGAGTGAAAGACCGAAATTAAAGTCAGCCAGCGAGCAGCGTGAGGCAGTGCAGCCGAGACTCGGGGATCGGGGCCTCATGCGACGTGACCGATGTCGGCCAGGGTACTAACGGGAACCTGCTCGGCGAGGCCCTCGTGTCCAGCATGGAACATCAGGGCCGGTGAACGATGAAGCCGCGACCCTCGCATTCATCGCAGTCACACATGGGCCATCCGAACCTCGCCCAGAAGGTCGCGGAACTAGGAGATGATCCAATATAGATCTCTCGATCGCGGTACTCGTCTACGAGCTGATTGATGATATTTGTGCCCACATAGCTTCCACTGCAGCGCAGATCTTGCCGAACCTCAAAGCTCCAGATCATCAGAGCCCGCTCGGCCGAATCGAGCGAGTGGGTGCGAAAACTGAAACTGAGAAGAAGTCGGGCAGCCTCCTCGCCCCGTCGGATGTACGAACGCCACTGATGAGCAGGCGGCCCGATGCCTGCGTTCTGTCCCCACCACGCGGCATTGAAACGGTCGTCATCGGCAAAGTTGGGCCTGAGCCTGCCGCGAAGGATCGTCATCTGTGGCTCTACCCACGTGATCATGTCGCTCATGCGTTGAGTCTCGCACACTCAGTCGTCGGCTCGACCTCGCTGTTCGCCTCCGCGCTGGTCTGGTTCTCGCTGAGGATCGTCGGCCGCAGCCGGGCCGCAGCTGACTCGATCACCTCTTCCGGCGGCAGCTCCCTCGATACTGCGGAACAAACAGCGGCGCCAGCACAGTCGGTTATGGCGCACTCGATGGTCAGTTCGCGCTGCCCAGCACGCGGGTAACCACGAAGCGACGAGCGCCCAGCACATCTCTGCACGACAAGTGCGTCCGATGCGCTTCGCCAGAAACAGGCAGAACCTTAAGCCGAGTGCAGCAGCCCTGGGACTTCGGGACACGACGGCTACTCCTGAATTCTGCGCACAACGATTCGCATCTCGGAAGGTCACGTCACCTGCAGCCCAGACTCGTGTGATGATAAACCGCGCCGATCAGCGATGGTGTCGGCACCCGTAGATATCGGGCCAGCACAGGCATGTTCTGGCCGGGTGATCTCAACGAGGAGGCCGTGGTGAACATTCCGGATGAAGACCCCACTGGCGCTGGCCGCCTGCGGGCATGGATTGACGGTCTCCGGAACCATCCTCTCGGTGTGAGGCCAACGTTCGAGCAGCTCCGGATGGTGCACCCTGGGCTACAGCCAGCCTCCGGCGATGGACTGGTCGCTGCCCATCCCCAGAGCCAATTGCAGGTTCCGGGAGAGGACGCCTCGGCCGTGACGCTACTGGGGTTCATCACGTCTGAGCCAGACGCCCGCTTCGATGCGCATGGACGCGCAGCTATGCTGGGAGCGTTGTTCACTCTCGTTACCGACCGTCGATGCCAGGTCGCCCCGGAAGTCTTCGTACATGTGGAGGGGCAAGAGCACCCTTTCGCGATTCCGGTAACGGGTCAGGTCGATTCGACACTAACCCGGGTCTTTCAGCAAGCCTGCCCGTGGTTCATGATCGGAAATGAGGAAGGTGCCTGCCATCTGGGATGATCTGGCTTGTCGAAGGCCCTGATCGTCCGCCATGGAAGGCACCTGCCGAGTGAAGGCTACCGGATCGCGTCCGAAGATCATCGTGAGTGCTGACGGGCGTGGCGTGGTCGGTCACGCCGGCGCACGGCTCCTCGCCGACGTTGCTGAGGTGACCGGCTTGACCGCGGCGTGTGGTGATGCCTTGGCCGGGTTGCGGCAGCGGCGCGGTGTGCATGACCCGGGCCGGGTCGCGGTGGATCTGGCGGTGATGCTCGCCGACGGCGGTGAGGCGATCTCGGATCTGGCGGTGCTGCGGGATCAGGCGGACCTGTTCGGGCCGGTGGCGTCGGACCCGACCGCGTGGCGGCTGCTGTCCGACATGGACGATACGGTCCTCGGCCGGCTCCGCGACGCCCGTGCCCAGGCTCGGGAACTGGCGTGGGCGCAACGGATCGAGACCCGCGGCGGTCTGCCCGAGGCGTCGGCGGCGGGTCGGACGGTCCCTGGTCTGGTCCTGGATCTGGACGCGTCCATCGTGCTGTGCCACTCGGAGAAGGAAGCGGCGACCCCGAGGTGGAAACGGACGTTTGGCTACCATCCGTTGTTCTGCTTCCTGGACAACACCCGTGAGGCGCTGTCCGGGATGCTGCGCGAAGGTCGGGCCGGGTCGAACACCACCGCCGACCACGTCACCGTCCTGGACGAAGCCCTGGCACAGATCCCCGACCAGCTGCGGCACGGCACACCGATCCTGATCCGGTCGGACTCCGCCGGCTGCACTCACGGCCTCCTCGCCCACATCCGCGGCCTGCGCGAGCGCGGCCTGGACGCCCGGTTCTCCGTCGGCGTCGCGATCACCGAACCGATCCGTCAGGCGATCCTGACCGCCAAACAGCACCTGCAATGGGTACCGGCACTGGACAGCGACGGCGAACCCCGCGACGGCGCGGAGGTCTGCGAACTGACCGGTCTGGTCCCTGACGACGGCTACCCGGCCGGGACCCGGTTCATCGTCCGCCGGGAACGGCCGCACCCCGGCGCCCAACTGTCGCTGTTCGACACCATCGAGGGCATGCGCCACCAGGTGACAGCCACCGACACCCCACCCGGCGACCCCACCGGCGGCTCGATCCAGTACCTGGAAGCCCGCCACCGCGCCCACGCCCGGGTCGAGGACCGCATCCGCACCGGCAAGGACACCGGCTTCGGCCGGTTCCCGTCCCGGGTCTTCGCGATCAACGCCGCGTGGCTGGAACTCGCCCTCACCGGCATCGACCTGATCGCATGGACCCAGATGCTGCTCCTGGACGGTGAACTCGCCACCGCCGAACCCAAGAAGCTGCGCTACCGGCTCCTGCACGTCGCCGCACGCCTCACCCGCACCGCCCGCCGAACCCGACTCCGCATCGCCGAGACCTGGCCCTGGGCAACAGATCTGACCACCGCGTTCACCCGCCTCAACGAGCTACCACGCCCGACCGGCTGACACCCACACCCGATCGCGTCGACACCGCACGGAGGAAACCGGCCAACGCGCCGGGACCTCGGCACGCCCGCACGACCCGCGACCCGAACAAAGATCAACAAACCGGCCTCAGTCGCCATGATCGACTGGTAACGAAAGACCGAGGCTAAGCCCTGATCCACCGACGAATTGATGTGACCGTGATGGGCCGGGCGCGACGATGCCCTCGCGAGCTGGAAAGATAGAGGTTCTTGAGGCTTCCATCGTCCGGTTCGAGAGGGCACCGTCGAGGTGAGAATATCGCACGGCGCGACGCGGGTGCGCGCATCGTTTGATGATCCGAATCTGGTGTCGTGCGCTGGTGTGGAGCCGGTGATGACCCTCGCCCAGCGGTGTGACCTGCACGGCATCGTGGCTGCTCGGCTGCGTGTGCCAACGGACAAGGGGTCCAACGCGGCGGGGAAGGTCGCTGCGATCGTGGCGGGCATGGTGACCGGTGCGGACTCGATCGACGATCTGGACGTGTTGCGTCACGGTGGGATGCCGCTGCTGTTCGACGGGGTGTATGCGCCCTCGACGCTGGGGTCGTTCCTGCGGACGTTCACCCATGGCCACGTCCGGCAGTTGCAGGCAGCGTCGCGGCAGTTCCTGGTCCGGATGGCCGGACAGGCCCGGTTGCTGCCCAGCGCCGGCGCGGTCACGTTCGTCGACGTCGACTCGCTGCTGCGCAGGGTGTACGGCAAGCAGAAGCAGGGCGCCGGGTTCGGTCACGCCAAGGTCGGCGGCTACCAGGTGCTGCTGCGTGGCCTGAACCCCCTGGTGGCCACGATCAGCACCCCGGACGCGGCGCCGGTGATCGCCGCGACCCAGCTGCGCGCCGGCAACGCCGGCTCAGCCCGCGGAGCGGCATCGCTGATCGCCGAGGCCGTCGCCACCACCAAAGCGGTCCTGGCAGCCCAAGCAGCCCAACCCGCCACCGCCGCGACGACAGCCGCAACGGTGGCGGCTGAGATCATGGTCCGTGCGGACTCGGCGTTCTACTCCCGCACGGTGATCACCGCCTGCCGCCGGGCCAGGGTGCGGTTCTCCGTCACGGTCCGCATCGACGCCAAGGTCCGCGCGGCGATCACCGCGATCGACGAGGACGCCTGGACCGAGATCCGCTACCCGCAACCGGTCTGGGATGAGGACCAGCAGCGGTTCATCTCCCGCGCACAGATCGCCGAGACCACCTACACCGCGTTCGAAGGCACCCGCCACGAAGTCACCGCCCGGCTCATCGCGCGTCGCGTCCCAGACCTGAACAAGTCCACAGTGGATGGTCAAGGTGAGCTGTTCACCGTGTGGCGGTACCACGCCGCGTTCACCGACAGCCCCTACGTGCTCGTCCAGGCCGAAGCCCAGCACCGCGGCCACGCCATCATCGAACAGGTCTTCGCCGAACTCATCGACGGACCCCTCGCCCATCTACCCTCCGGCCGGTTCACCGCCAACAACGCCTGGCTGACCTGCATCGCCATCGCCCACAACCTCACCCGCACCGCCGCCACCCTGGCCGGACGACCCCACGCCACAGCCCGCGCCGCCACCATCCGCCGACACCTGATCAACGTCGCCGGCCGGATCAGCCGACACGCCCGCGAGGTCACCATCCACCTACCGCAACACTGGCCCTGGCAACACAACTGGCTACGACTGTTCACCACCGCGCACGCCCCACCCACCTGACCATCCACACAGGACAGTCACTCGCAGCCGACGCCGGCCACCCCACAACGACAGACCCCACCGAGACACGGAGCGCACCGGCAACCCGGCCGGTCACCCCCACGCGCCCGACCAACACCCAAGATCATGAACTCAGACCAGCCGAGCATCGAAACCTCATCGGTGGATCAGGGCTAAGCCCTGATCCACCGACGAATTGATGTGACCGTGATGGGCCGGGCGCGACGATGCCCTCGCGAGCTGGAAAGATAGAGGTTCTTGAGGCTTCCATCGTCCGGTTCGAGAGGGCACCGTCGAGGTGAGAATATCGCACGGCGCGACGCGGGTGCGCGCATCGTTTGATGATCCGAATCTGGTGTCGTGCGCTGGTGTGGAGCCGGTGATGACCCTCGCCCAGCGGTGTGACCTGCACGGCATCGTGGCTGCTCGGCTGCGTGTGCCAACGGACAAGGGGTCCAACGCGGCGGGGAAGGTCGCTGCGATCGTGGCGGGCATGGTGACCGGTGCGGACTCGATCGACGATCTGGACGTGTTGCGTCACGGTGGGATGCCGCTGCTGTTCGACGGGGTGTATGCGCCCTCGACGCTGGGGTCGTTCCTGCGGACGTTCACCCATGGCCACGTCCGGCAGTTGCAGGCAGCGTCGCGGCAGTTCCTGGTCCGGATGGCCGGACAGGCCCGGTTGCTGCCCAGCGCCGGCGCGGTCACGTTCGTCGACGTCGACTCGCTGCTGCGCAGGGTGTACGGCAAGCAGAAGCAGGGCGCCGGGTTCGGTCACGCCAAGGTCGGCGGCTACCAGGTGCTGCTGCGTGGCCTGAACCCCCTGGTGGCCACGATCAGCACCCCGGACGCGGCGCCGGTGATCGCCGCGACCCAGCTGCGCGCCGGCAACGCCGGCTCAGCCCGCGGAGCGGCATCGCTGATCGCCGAGGCCGTCGCCACCACCAAAGCGGTCCTGGCAGCCCAAGCAGCCCAACCCGCCACCGCCGCGACGACAGCCGCAACGGTGGCGGCTGAGATCATGGTCCGTGCGGACTCGGCGTTCTACTCCCGCACGGTGATCACCGCCTGCCGCCGGGCCAGGGTGCGGTTCTCCGTCACGGTCCGCATCGACGCCAAGGTCCGCGCGGCGATCACCGCGATCGACGAGGACGCCTGGACCGAGATCCGCTACCCGCAACCGGTCTGGGATGAGGACCAGCAGCGGTTCATCTCCCGCGCACAGATCGCCGAGACCACCTACACCGCGTTCGAAGGCACCCGCCACGAAGTCACCGCCCGGCTCATCGCGCGTCGCGTCCCAGACCTGAACAAGTCCACAGTGGATGGTCAAGGTGAGCTGTTCACCGTGTGGCGGTACCACGCCGCGTTCACCGACAGCCCCTACGTGCTCGTCCAGGCCGAAGCCCAGCACCGCGGCCACGCCATCATCGAACAGGTCTTCGCCGAACTCATCGACGGACCCCTCGCCCATCTACCCTCCGGCCGGTTCACCGCCAACAACGCCTGGCTGACCTGCATCGCCATCGCCCACAACCTCACCCGCACCGCCGCCACCCTGGCCGGACGACCCCACGCCACAGCCCGCGCCGCCACCATCCGCCGACACCTGATCAACGTCGCCGGCCGGATCAGCCGACACGCCCGCGAGGTCACCATCCACCTACCGCAACACTGGCCCTGGCAACACAACTGGCTACGACTGTTCACCACCGCGCACGCCCCACCCACCTGACCATCCACACAGGACAGTCACTCGCAGCCGACGCCGGCCACCCCACAACGACAGACCCCACCGAGACACGGAGCGCACCGGCAACCCGGCCGGTCACCCCCACGCGCCCGACCAACACCCAAGATCATGAACTCAGACCAGCCGAGCATCGAAACCTCATCGGTGGATCAGGGCTAAGTGCACCTATGCCAGCATGGAAGGAAATCGATCCGCGATTTCGCGAAGTGGTCGCCCGGCTGACCAGTCTCCCAGAGGACGACATGGCGGCGTTGAGCGCTGCCATCCACATGCATTACTGTGCCGCATTGCTGATGACGCGAGATCTCGCTGGCGCCTATGCACTCGCTGTCGGCGGTATCGAGTGCCTCGCCCAACGATTCGGCAACCCGCCGAGCGAGTGGCAAGATTGGGACAAATCAAAGGGCTGGGAAAATTTCATTGCTAAGCACCGGCTCGGCGAGGAGCAGGCCTCGGCGTTGCGCACTCGCCTAATGAAGGACCAGCAGATCAAACTTGCCGAGACCTTCGCAACCTACGCGAGCACTCGGTTGCACGAGGGCTTCTGGTCGGAACCGGTCCGGTCGTACGAGTGGGGCGTGTTCGCGGATCCAGCCGGCGCGCGCCCCATCGAAGGATCGTGGTCAGACCCGCGTCCGCGGGGACCAGAGTTCGGAGACGACCAGAATAAGGTTAAGGCCGCCTTCAAGTACGCCTACCAGCTGCGATCCGGCTACCTGCACGCGGGGAAACGCAATGTGACGTTTGTCCAGGACGCGTTCGGCGCTGCGCTGGTGACCAGCGACTCCGACGGTTCGCACGATGACAAGCCTCGACTGACGATGGCGCAGCTACGGGCCGCGTTGCGTAGCCTGATCATCCGGGAACTGGTTGAACGAGGCGACCCTGACCCCAGAGGTATCGAGGAGATCGGCTTCCGCTTCGCTACGGAACCAGGGGCCGCAGACGCCATGACCGAGTAACAAAGTTCTACCGGTCCTCTTGCTTTCCTCCACCCTGCACTTCTCTCAGGAACAGCAGCATTTCGTCGACCGCGACCTGCTCCTGTTGCAATGCCTTAGTACCCCATTCGTCTTCGACGGGCGGGGTCGGCGGCGCGGCCACTTCCCGTAGCAGCGTTTGAAGAGCGAGCGGTAGATCCGGCGCAACGAATCCTTCGGATTCAATCGTCATCCGGTGTGTCCGCAGGCTGTGCAGGCTGCGTGCGAGGTCACGGACGAGCGCCTGCAGGTAGCTCTGATGGGTGACGTCTATCGATGGCCAACACGGGATCTACGTAGTCATTATCTCAGTCTTTTCAATTGGCTGGCCCAACACTTCGGTGGACGCATAACCGTAGAGCGATCTGGCTACTCCTACCGTTGGCTGACTCATCTTCGACGTACGTTTCCCGAGGGTAGGTACATCCATCTCTACCGTAATGGGCCTGACTGCGCACTCTCGATGAGTCGCCATGCCGGGTTTCGATGTCTGATGCTCCGCAGGATGGCATCACAGTTGTTGGGTATCGACGACTTCGACCTAACCGCAGCACATGCACCGATGCTTCCGGCGGGCTTGGCAATGGCGGCAGGGCATCATTACTCGAAGGAACTACTGTTCGACGAATCAATTTCAATTGAATCGTTTGGCTTGCTCTGGTCGGAGTTGGTGTGCGAGGGAGTGCGCCAGCTCCAGGAATTCGGACAGGATTCCGTGCTGCACGTTTCCTACGAAGCTCTGGTAGCTAACCCCGCGTTCCAGCTGGAGCGAATGGTCGACTTCATTGGAGCGGCACCAACAACAGGATGGATCGAACGCTCCTCGAGTCTTCTTTCGAATCATCAAGCTGGCAATGCCGTCAATCTTCCTGCGGCTGAATATGCAGCCCTGCGTCGGGCATGCGCGGCAGGCGCTGAGGCGATCCGTGCAATTGCAGGCTGCTGACCTTAGTCGTTCGGATCTGACAGCGACGGTAACGCAATCACTGTCTGGGCGTCGCCTGCCAAAGGTTAGCCCGCAATCCATTCGGTCTTGCCGTCGACGTCGCGGAGGAATCCGTCGACGTTGAGGTCGTAGGTGGCGTCGACGGTGTTCCAGTCGCGGGGTTCGAGGATGGACAGCGTCCATTGGTAGTGGATGGTGACCTTGCCGGGCGTGATGGTGGTGACGGTGACGATGCCGTCGGGGCGGGTGTCGAGTCGGATGGTGGGGTACCGCTGTACGGTCCATTGCGGGTCGGTGGTGATCGTGTACGGGGTGAGGTGCACCATCGGGCAGGTGTGCAGGTTGGGTGAGGTCACGTCGGTGTCGGGTTTGAACACGCGCTGCGCTGCGCAGGCGTCGATGCGGTCGCGGAGTTGCTGCTCGACGTTGGTGGTGAGGGCTGGTTTGAGAGTGGCAGGCAGGTCGATAGTGACTGGGGTATCGGAGACGACGGCGGTGGCTTCGGCGGGTTCGTAGAGTGCGGTGCCGGGTCTGGTGGCGGTGTAGCGGCCGGGCGGCGCCCAGAATGTCCACGGCTCGTCGGGGTTCGCCTTGTCGAGTTCGGCGGCGGCGAGGGTGACGGTGGCGATTGCGGGTTTGGGCATGGTGATGGTGGAGCCTGGCAGTTCGGAGATGGACCAGAAGCCGCTGAAGAGGCCGGTGCGCTTGTACCGCACGGTGACGGTGTCGGTCAGGTGTTGTCCGTCGACGTCGTAGGAGATCTCGAGGTACCGCTGCTTCGCCCCAGACCTGGACGATGACGGTGTCTGCGAGACGTCGCTGTCGATGCGCAGACGCTCCGGTGGTTGGTAGCTGGTCCGCAGCGCCGCCGGCTGGCACAGCGGGTTCATCGAGCAGGGTGCGGCGGCGGGGAGCCGGCTGGTGTCGCGGGCGGTCAGCTGGCTGAAGAAGTCGCGGACGAGGGCCTGCGGGCCGGGTCCGGACGTGCTGAGGAAAGCGATGACGGCGACAACTCCGATGACGACCGCGACGACGAGGGCTCCGGCCTGCAGCACACGGCGCCGGGTCCGTGCCGCGGGCCCCCGTGACGGCGCGACAACCGGCGGGCGTTGCGTGTCGGGCAGTCGGGGAAGCCGGACGCGTTGACCGGGCCGGATCTGCGCAGCGCGTGGCGTGCCGAAGGCGACCAGCACGGTGAGAGTCGCGCGGTTGGTGGCTGAGGCTCCGTCTCCGTGGGCGGATGTGGTCGACTGATCGGCGGTGTGGTCCTGGCCGGGGGGTGCCGCGTGTTGTTGCTGGTCAGGGGTCTGCATGCTCGTTCCTCGTGGATGCGGACGGACCGTGTCGTGCCGCCTGTGCCGGGCGCGGTGTGTCGAGCGGGTGCACGGTCGTCGGGTCCTGCGGGAGGTGATGCTCGGCGAGGTGCTCGGTGTAGGTGGCGGCGGCGCGGCGCATTGCGGTGCTGTCGCCGGCGGCTGCGTGCAGGGTCATCAGCCTGCGGTGGACGGCCTCGTTCGTCGGGGACACGTGCAGCGCCTGCCGCAGGAGCTGGATTGCCGTCGACGGGTCGGGCTCGGTTTCGGCGAGGTGGGTGAGCACGTCGATCTGATGGCGGGTGACGTGCTCCCGGACGGCGGCAAGCCACTCGTAATCCCAACCCCGCGCGAGTTCACCGGACGCATCGGCGCGGCAGAGGCCAACGACTTCGGTGAGCAGCTGGCGGCGGTGGACCGCATCGATGGTGGCTGCCGCCGCATTAAGCTGGGCTTGGAGTCGCCAGAGGTCAACCTGGACGGTGCTGGTGTCGAGGCGGTACCACGCCCCGGTGGGGTCGCCGCGTCGCTGGCGTTGCAGGAGCACGGGAACGTGGGCGGCGTCGTGCAGGGTGCGGCGGAGCTCGGACATGGTGGTCTGGAAGCTGCGGTGCGCAGCGCGGCTGGGGGTATCCGGCCAAACCGATTCTTTCAGATCTGCCGCGCTCAGCCCGGCGCGGTGCACGGCGAGCAGTACAAGCATCTGTTGGCCAGCGGACCGGCGGATCTGCACCGGGCTGTGGCTGCCGTCCGGGTGCGGCATCAGGATCGCAGGGACACCGAGGACGCGGACCAGGAGCCGCCGCGGCTGATCGGCTTCCTCCGGCGGGGGCTCTGGCCACGACAGCGGGTGCGACCCACCGGCAGGTATGCCTGTCGGGTGGCTACTCGAGGTGTCTGCTGACCAGGTGCCGGGCATGGCGTGGCTGCTGTGCTGTTGATCGGAGGGCTGGACAGGGCCGTCGATTGGAGCATCGAGGTTCCCGACGATGGGTGTTGTGACGCCGAGTGCGCCGAGCAACGTGCGTGCCGTGGGCAGGTTCAGCACGGGCAGCCGGCCGGGGACCGGCGTAGGCCCAGCCACCGCGTGTAGTCGACCGTCGCTAGCCACATGCCACGTGGGCAGACTTGCCGCCGTGCCGATCATGACGGTCCGGACTGTGGCGTCGTCACCTGCTGCCGGGCTCCTTGGTTGGACTGGCATGCTCGCCGTTGCCGCGTCGGCAAGGACGACGATCGTGGTTGCTCCTGAACTCTTGGGTGCTGACGAGGCCGGCCGCCGCGCGTCGTCGGCGACGACCTGAACTGGTCCGGAATTATTGGCCTCGGTGTCGGCGCCGAGCAGCGCCCGCCACAGGCGTTCTGAAACCAGCACCTCCGTGCTGGCGGTCTGCCCGATGGTGACAGCGATCAGGAGGCCGCGGGCGGCGTCGTCTGCGCCTGGCCCGACGAGAGCGACGCCGGCGGGCGGCAGCATCTCCTCGACCGACCACACCCTCACTGCGTCCGGTTCCAGCACGTCGACGTCGTCCGAGGCCGTTGCAGTGTGGTTGGCGTCGGCCTCCATCGCTGAGCGGGTCAGCCGGGCGATGCGGTCCACCGCGGGCGGCAACGGTGCCAGGTCCTCATCGTGGCGACGCCACCTGCCAGGAGGTTGCGGTAGGTACTGGCGACGCCGTTGCGCCCACACGAGCGTTGCCGCCGCGGTGATGGCAGCAGCGACCGGCACCGGCAGCCACCCACCCGGCACCTCCACACCCATAACCGCCAACACCGAGCGGGCCGCGGCACCCTCGCCGGCCGCCGGGACAACGCCTCCTGCGTCACGAGGTCCGTGAACGGCCTGTGGCGCGACTGCAGCGGTTGAGGCGCGCACATCATGATCTGCCGGACCTGTAGTGCCACCGCCCCGGGCCGCCTCGACCGCCAGCAGGACCCCGCTGACCAGTGCGGTCACTGCGGCATGCAGCGGCACCGGAAGTCGAGGAGCCCGCCCAACACGCCGGACGGTGTCAACGGCATCGAGCACGACCATCCACAGCAGGGCCAGCCACAGCAACCACCCCGCGGTGACGACCGCCGCCACCGCGCCGCCCTCCGACAGCGGATCCACGACAACCTGCCGCCAATCCCACTGCGCCGCCCGCTGCACCATCACCAGCCCCGCCGGCAACCCGGCGAGCACGAGCAGCAACCCGAGCCCAGAGACGACGCTGCGGAACAGCCGACCGATCACCAGCCGCCCCCTGCGCCGTGAGACGGCAAGCCCGAACCAGAACCGTCGTTCGCCCAACCAGGCTGGCCTACATTGCTCGGGTGTGGTTGCTCAGCCGGCTCCGGCGGCGGGGTGAGCAGCTTCGGCCGTAGCAGCAGCCACGCTGTCCGGGCTGCCCACCAACCAGCGACAGCGAGCGAGAACCCGACGGCGACCGTCCCAGTGATCCGCCAGACCAGCGTCCCAGCGACCAGCAGCGCCAATGGCACCGCCACCAGCAGGCGGTGCAGGACTCGGCGTACGACGAGCAGGCCCACCGCCGCGCCGATACACGCCCCGCCCAGCCGCCCGACAGGGCCGATGATCTCCACGCCGGTCGTCGGGAACCACTGCTCCAACTGCCAAGCGAGCAGATTCAACACCAACGGGCTGCCGTGCTCATCGAACGACACCAGCAACGCACCTGCGCCGGCCAACATCGTCACCGCTGGCGGAAACCGCAGCCACGTCAACCACGACCCGCCAGGCGGTTCCGGCCGACGCCACACCACCAACGCAAGGATCATCACGACCACCGCAGTCGGCAGGACCGGCAACACCGACCACCGCAGCAACGGCCCCACATCCAGATCGAAGTATCCGGCCGCGATCATCGCGAACACCGCTGCCACCAGCAGCCCACCCGCCGCGCCACCCACCAACGCCAGCGCGAGCAGCCGATGCCGCACCCAGCCGACCAAGGCCGTGCCACCACCTCCAGCCTCTCCAGCACCACCACGCAATGCGGTCGTCACCGCCAACCCGCCCACCACCGCTACCATCCCGAGCTGCGCAGCCACCGCGAGCCCACCCCACGCGGCAAGCACCATCCCCCGGTCAAACACCTTCTCCCGCAGCCCGTACCGCTCACCACCAGCAAGGACCTGCCAGAACAGCACCACCGACCACACCACCGGCACCATCGCGGCCATCAAGTCCAACCAGCCAACCTCCGGCGCCGCATCCACCACAGGCGCCGACGTCGGCGCCTGCACCGCCCCCAACACCACCGCCAGATCAGCCTCCGCCACCACCTTCGGCGCCACACCCGTCGCCCGCGCGAGATCCTCAGCAACCTGCGGGCTGTCCGCTACCGAGCCGACCGCGCACACCAACCCGAGCGACCCCAAGGGCAACTGCGCACCAACAACAGCACGAACAGCGACATCACCCACGGACACGCCAGCTCCAATGACGCCATGAGCATCAAGAACGTCGGCTCCCGGACCAGCCATCCCAGCGGCCACCGTCGAGGAATCCACACTGGACAGGCCCTCGAAGCCGGTCTCGGTCCGGCGTAGCACCGTTGCGGTGCAGTCGTCCTGCCCAACCTGACACACCAGAACCGAAGCGCCCGCCGGCAACTGGACACCACCAGCGAGCAGATGCCAGCCCACCGCCACTGGCGCGGTTACCAGCTTCCCGACACCCAGCCCAGCGCGCTGACACGCATCACGCAATGCCGCCGCGCGCCGGGAACTCCATCCAGCCGGAACCGCAAGCGTCACCACATCGACATCGCCACCAACAGCCTGCCGCGCTGCCGACGCAACCTGCCGAAACAACGCCACCACCGCAGATTCATTCGGTTGCGGCTGGGTGCCTTCCTTGCCGCGGCCCGAACCCTCACCTCGCACCCGCGTCCGCGCCGCCGCGGCCGCGGCCAAGCCAGCATCGGCCAGCGCGCTGGTGTCGAGCCAGCCGACCCCAGCCAACGGAAGCACCATCGCAGTGCCATCCGGCCAAGCAACCGCAGCCCGCAACCGAGATGGCCCGAAGTCCAGCCCAAGCCGGACCTTATCGCCAATCGACACATTGGAATTCTTAACTGTATTTGTCAACCGAAGGTGACCTGGACGTCACATACAGCCGAAGATGAGTAGCTGTGGCTCGGTCTTTGAGTACTCCACCGCACCCAGGGCGCCGAGCCGCCTCGTGCTCCAGCGCAATGAGGACACCCCATTGATCCACGAGGCGGGAGCGGCCTTGAACGAGCCGGCTCCAATGAGTGTCAGGCGGCCAACGCGAGCTTTGTTGCGGTCATTGCACATCCCCAGGAGAGGGTTACCCCGGCGCCGCCATGGCCGTAGTTGTGGACTATTCGAGTTCCGTTCAGCTGTTCGCTGTCGACTCGGACTCGGCTACGCGTTGGTCGAAGTCCGACACGGTGCGCGATGATTTCCGCACCCCCCAAGCTTGGTTCAACCTCTGCGCATCGACGGACGATCGCCGCGGCGGTCTCAGGATCGGAGTTGGGGTTCCAGCTACCCGGCTGGGCGGTTCCACCCAGCACGACCGTGTTTTGGTGTGGGTAGTAGTGAAGGAGGTCTTCGCCCGCTCCCGTGTCTTCCGAGAAGAACTCTGTGATGCCTGGGTTCTTGACGACAACGATCTGCCCGCGGACGGGGAAGACGCCGGGGTCGGGAACCAGGTCGCGTGCGCCGAGGCCGGCACAGTTGACGATGACGTCCGCTTTGCCAACCATCTCCACTAACGCTGCTACACGTTGCCGATGGATCTGGACACCGTTGGCATCTAGTGTCGCGTGATTCTGGTGTCGTTACTTCGCGTTGTTCTCGACGAGTTGTTTGACGCTGGCCTGGACCCAGCGGACCTTGGCGAGGATCTCGTCGGCGGTGGCGGTCCAGGTGAATGGCTTGGCTTCGGCGTTCCAGTGCGCGACGTAGTCGCGGATGCGGACGATGAGGGCGTTGACCGAGGTGAACGTGCCGCGGCGGATGGACTGGCGGGTGATGAGTCCGAACCAGATCTCGATCATGTTCAGCCAGCTGCTGCCGGTCGGGGTGTAGTGGAACGTGACGTTCGGGTGTGCGGCCAGCCAGGCCCGGACCTCGGGGGTGCCGTGGGTGGACAGGTTGTCCAGCACCACGTGGATCTCTTTGCCGGCATGGGGTTTCACGGCTTTGCGCAGGAAGGCCAGGAACCGGGCGCCGTCGCGGACGGGCTGGCAGTCGGCGGTGACCTGCCCGGTGGCGACGTCCAGGGCGGCGAACAGGTTGGTGATGCCGTGCCGTCGGTAGTCGTGGGTGCGTTGCTCGGTCACCCCGAAGTCCAGCGGCAGCAACGGCTGGGTCCGGTCCAGAGCTTGGACTTGGGTCTTTTCGTCGATCGACAGGACGACCGCGCCGCCGGGCGGGTCGAGGTAGAGCCCGACGATGTCGGCGACCTTCTCGGCGAAGCGGGGGTCCCTCGACAGCTTGAAGGTGCCCTGCCGGTGCGGCTGCAGCTTGTTGTCCCGCCACAGTTTCGCGACGTAGTGCCAGGACACCGACACGCCCTCGGCCCGTTTGAGGTATGCGGCCAGTTGCCGGGACGACCAGTGCGACAACCCGGTCTCCACCGGCGGTGTGGCACGGGTCAGCGCCAGGACCCGGGCCCTCACCGCGGCCGGGACCTGCTCCCGCGGCGCGGCGTGGGAGCCGTCTTCCAGACCGGCCAGACCGTTGTCCGCGTACCGCTGTACCCAACGGTCCACAGTGGGCAGTGACACCCCGGCCAACCCGGCGACGTCCTTACGGCGCCGGCCCTCCGCCATCCACAACACGATCCGCGCCCGGGTCGCCACCACCGCCGGCACGTCCCGGCTGTTGATCACCGCCCGCAACTCCGCGGTCTGGCCCTCGGTCAGCATCACACCAGGATCAACGACCGACCCGACATAACGCAACCAGCATCACGTGACACTAGTCGTCGCCGGAGATATGTGAGGTACATCGACATGTCGACGAGCGGCGCTGTGTATCGCCATCCTGTTGAAAATCCCGGTGGCAGTTCACTGCGGTCGCACATTCGGAACCCGTCGAGCTGATTGCCCCACGACGGTGGGTCGACCTCATGGCGTGCTGCTTCAACGCCGGGGACCAGCCGTACGCCTGCACCGGTTTGCGTTGCAAGTTCTTGCAACGCTTCGAGCGTGACGGAACTCCAGGCCGTCACCATGTCGAGTGGCTCGACGTGATACGGGCCCCACATCGCTCCAGCCGCCATCGATGTTGTTGCCTCGGTGGGCTCAGAGGTCCAGATAGCGACGCGGGTGCCGGCCTCGGCGAGGCACATTGCTGTGGTCAGCCCGGACACGCCAGCGCCGATCACGATCGCGTCTGGCTTCGCCTCGTTCACGAGAGTGACGTTAGACGTTGGACTGCTTGGTTGCTCAGCGCCGTCTCCAACTTGGGCAATAGGTCCGCGACGGTGTGGTTGCGCTTCCTTCGGCGAAGTTCGGTTGCTAGAACGCCGAGGAGCGCTGTACTGCGTGGCGAGCGCACCCGGTCGAGGCGAGGAAGCGCTAGCTCTGTTACCTCGCAGGCGTCGTCCAGCTTGCCGTGAGCAGTGTAGGCAAGGGCCAGCCATGCACCTTCGTACAGCGCGCGGCGCTGGTATGGGAGGTCAGGTTTACGAGCGTAGGCGCCTTTTCGCAGGAGCGCTGCACCGTGACGAAGCTGTGCGCGTCCGCTTGCGCCGTCTCCAGCAGCGACTGATTGCCGCCCGGCGAGCACCATGGCGTATCCGGCTTGGCAATCGAGGTGGTTGGCCGTGAGGTAGTACATCCAAGGAGGATCGCGCTCGACTTGGCGTTGGGCGAGGTGGTCATGTGAACGCTTCCAGCTTCGTTCGCAGTCATCTAGACGTCCGGCAGCGGCGTATGCATACGAGAGTCTTGACTGCACCGATGCCCGGACGCTCTCGGCGGACCGCTCCGAGATCCGTCGAGCAGCTTCTCCGAGCGCTACGCCATCGGAGGTGTCGCCAAGTGAAGCTGCCTGGAACGAGAGATCTGCGAGGATGTGCGCCTCCATTGCGCGATATCCTGCTTCATGTGCGGCGCGGAGCCCGGTGAACAAGTACCGCTGAGCTAGCCCAGGCCGAGCCGCATCGATCGCCTTCCAGCCTGCAAGCTGCGCCAGGTCGGCAACTGCATAGAGCAGCCGTCGGCGCACGCCGTCTGAGTGGGCACCGTCGCGGAGCACTAACAGGACCGCTCGCATCTGGGCATCGACGTAGTTGAGGCCGGTCCCGCCACCCTGTTCGTCGTCGAGAACCTGCAAACGAGGCACGATCTCCTCGATCTGATCGACAAGTGGATCGTCAACCGATGCGGCGGCAGGAAGGGTAGTAGGCGCCTCGCCGCCCTGGGTGTCGAGGTAAATCCCTACCGCTCGTGTGAGGGCAGCCCCCGACACGGATAGGAACATCCTGCGGTCCATTAGCCCACCCAACAGCCAGTCTTCCGCGATCAGCATCGTGCTCGTGAGCGACCACGGTCCGGTCATGCCCGCGCTGGCGTCGAGTATCAGTGTGCCATCACCGACCTCGCTTCGCCCGGGCCAAAGGTCACTAGCAGTGACGATTTTGCCAAGCCGGCGGGAGACGACGTACGCGGTCAGAGCGGGCAGGGGGGTGCGAGGAACGCCGCCGGCATCGCGCCAGTAGTACGGCGCGGTCTCAGCCAGGGTGCCCACACCCAGAAGCCGGTTAAGTTCGCGCGCCAGCGCTCGTGGCGTCAAACCAGCTTCGCTCAGACGCGCAGCGAGGGCGGGATTGGTGCGATCTGACGGCGCTGGCAAGGCTGCTCCTTGGGCTGTCGCAGGGCAACGCAAGGTTAGCTGATTGTGTTCGCCGCCATGTGCATCTGATTGACGTTTTTGACGGTCTGATGACGTTCCGGCATCGCGAACGGCGAGGTGTGCTGAACAAGCCATCGGCACTACCAATCTGCACAACAGCGTGGGAAGTGGTGACGTGAGGTTCGTACGATGCGCCGCCAGTCTCATGTGCGTGACTGCCATTGCAACTGCGAACGATGCGGACGTCAGACGTTGAGCGCGTTTGACGGTTCTAGGGGCAATGCCGTTCAGATAAGGCCGTCGGGGCAGGCCAGTAGTGGTGTTGGTGGTCCGGGGTGGCGGGTGGTCCGGTCGGTTGGTCGTTTGACGCGGTAGGAGTTGTGCCGGGCGCGTTTGATGACGCGGGGGCAGGTCCGTTCGCGGCGTGGTGGGTTGGGTTGGGCCCGGATTTCGTCGAGCGCGTCGCCGAGGGCTGCGGAAAGGTGTTCAGGGGGTGATAGCCGCCTGGTCGGTGACCTGGCGGCGCACGACTCGGAGGCCTTTGACGAATGACATCCGGTCGGGGTCGTAGCCGGCGGGGTCGGCGGCCTCCAGCAGCAGCGCGCGGATGGCGTAGTGGGCCAGCAGGAGGCCCCAGAGTTGTTGTTCGACCAGGTCCGGGGTCTTCGACCGGAGGATTCCGCCGGGCCCTCGCAGGTCGGTTTTGATCTCGTCGAGGGCGGATTCCTCCTCCCAGCGCTGGTGATACGCCTCGGCCAGTTCGACGGCGGGGATGTCGTGGGGGTCGGTGACGGTGGTGATCACGACAATCAGGTCGCCGTCGGGATTGCGGTCCGGGACCGTGTACTCGACCACCCGGACGTGTCGTGCCAGTGCGGGTGGGATGTCCCGGCCGGCGGTGGCGTCTTCGGCGAGCCGGGCCCGGCGGGCCGCGGTCAGGCCGGGGGCGTAGATCAGCGCCTGGTAGGAGCCGTCCGGCAGCCAGCGCAGGTGCCCGACCGACACCGATGCCCCGATCCGCCAGACCAGGTCCGCGCCGGTCGCGGCGAACGCGGTGAACAGTTCGTAGGAGTACAGGCCGGCATCGGCCATCACCAGCATCCCGGGACCGACCGTCCGGGTCAGACCGGCGGCCAGGGTCCGTTCCCCGGTCCGGCAGCCGCCCAGCACCGCACCGACCACCGCGTGACTGCCGCACTCCGCGAGGGCGGCGACGTGCAGTTTCGGATACGCCGACGCTTTCGGCCCCGACCCCATCCGACCGAACCGTTCCACATTGTCCGGAGTGTCGGCGACATCGAAACTGGTCGCGTCGATCGCCATCAACCTGCGCCGGCCCAGCCAGGCGCCTTTCGTCCCCGGCCCCGCCAGAGGCACCGCCGCCCGCTCGAACAGCGCCTGCACCGGTTCCGGCCCGAGCCGCTGCCGCGCCTGGGTGATCGCCGATTTCACCGGGACCTGCCATCCGTCGTTCCAGGAACCGAGCCTGCGCAGATTCCCGACCAGCCGGCGCATCACCTCGTCATACGACTCGGCCGAGAACAACCCCATCGCGATGACATACCGGATCATCACGTGCGCCGGCAGCCGCCGGGACCGCTGCTCCCGCCGACCGGTCCGGTTGAGGACCTCTTCGAGGAGGTCACGACCGAACCGGGCCGACAGCACACCCAACTCGATATGGTCGGTCAGCCGACCCCGCGGTCCCGCCTCTGCCACCGATGACGTCACGGCCAGCCACCGTACCGGCCACCACCATCGACGTCAGCTCACCACGCTGACCTCAACACACGGCCTATCTGAACGGCATTGGTTCTAGGTGACTGGTGTTAAACGATGGTCTGGCCCTGCGGGTCAGACCATCGTTTTGTATCTATTTCAGGTAGTATGTCGTGATGGCGTTGGGAAGGGCTTCGCAGCAGTTGGATCTGCTGGATGCGGTGTCCCGGTTCTGCGGGGAGACGTTGCCGACGAACTCGATCTTCGCTTTTCTGCACGAACATCGTGACGCGCTGTTTCCGGACGGGATGTTCGCCGATCTGTTCGCGCCGGTCGGTCGCCGGTCGGTGCCACCGTCGGTGGTCGCGGCGGTGATGGTCCTGCAACGGCTGGAAGGCTTGTCGGATCGGGAGGCGGTGGACCGGTTCACGTTCGACGCCCGCTGGCGGTATGCCGCCGGGGTCGGTGGCTGGGACGGTGCAGGCCGGGTCGGGTTCGCGCACACCGTCCTGGTCGACATGCGGGAACGGCTGCGCCGTTCGAGCCGCCCGGACCGGATCTTCGAGGTGGCCCTCGCCGCGGCCCGCAACGCCGGGCTGATCGGGCGGCGCAGAGTCCTTGATTCCACGCCGTTGTATGACGCGGTCGCCACGATGGACACGATCACACTGATCCGTTCCGCGATCCGCGGTCTGCTCAGCGTCGCCGGCCCCGAGTTGGTCCAGCCGTTACGGGCCGTCCTGGCCAGGCTGGGCAGCGGTGACGACTACACCAGTTCCGGCAAACCGCTGATCGACTGGGACGACAAACCCGCCCGGGAAGTCCTGATCGACTCCCGCGCCCGGGACGGCCACGCGCTCCTGGCCGCGCTGGACGGCCGCGACGACCTTCCCGAGCCGGTCACCCAGGCGATGCGGCTGCTCGCCACGGTGCTGGGCCAGGACCTGGAAACCGGGCCGGACGGCACACTGCGGATCGCGCGGAAGGTCGCCGCGGACCGGGTCATCTCCACCGTCGATCCCGAGGCCCGGCACGGACACAAGACCAACCACCGCGGCTTCGACGGCTACAAGGCCACGTCGCTGTCGACCCCGACAGCGAAATCGTCACCGCAACCGCGGTCACCGCCGGCAACACCGGCGACGTCGACCCCGTCGCCGACCTCATCACCGACCTCACCGACCCCGCCGACGGACCTGATGACGGCACCGCCGCGGTCTATGGCGATGCCGCCTACGGCGCCGGAGAGATCCTCGACCGGCTCGACCGCGCCGGGATCGACGCCAAGACCAAGGTCCAGCCACCCGTCGCACCCGCCGGGAAGTTCACCAAGGACCGCTTCGACATCGACCTCGACGAACAGCGGGTCACCTGCCCCAACGGGACCGTCAGAACGATCCGGAAGGTCAAGGACCACCCCCGGCACGCCGGCAAGGCCGACTTCGGCGCTGCCTGCGCCACCTGCCCACTCCGCGGGCAGTGCACCGACTCCAAGACCGGCCGCAGCATCACCATCGGCCACCACGAGACCCGCCTCACCGCCGCCCGCACCCGCCAACAAGACCCCGCCTGGAAGGCCGACTACCGCGCCACCAGACCCAAAGTCGAACGCAAAATCGCGCACCTCATGCGCCGCCGCCACGGCGGACGACGCGCCCGCATGCGCGGACGCATCCGCATCGCCGCCGACTTCAACCTCCTCGCCGCCGCAGTCAACCTCGCCAGACTCGCCACCCTCGGCCTCACCCACACCACCCGAGGCAGGACCCTCACCACCGCCTGACCACAACACAGCAGACCCACCACCCACGCCACAGCAGTCCAAGGCGCCACAAACCCCACAACCCCAACCCAGCAACAAACTTCCACACCCACACCTGCCACCGGCCCCTCAACACCCCACACCCCCAACCAAACAAACGATGGTCTGGCCCGCAGGGCCAGACCATCGTTTAACACCAGTCACCTAGGGCGCGTTTCATAAACCCGGTCAGAGCCATTCGGTGATGATGGTGATGGTGAGGACTGCCTGGTAGCGGACGGCGAGTTTGTCGTACCGGGTGGCGACGCCGTGGTGTCGTTTGAGGCGGTTGATGCCGCATTCGACGGCGTGGCGTTGCCGGTAGACGATCGGGTCGAACGCTGGCGGTCTACCGCCTTTTGATCCTTTGGCTTTGCGGTGGGCGTCCTGGTCGCTCTTGCTGGGGATGCAGGCTTTGATCCCGCGGGAACGCAGGTGCTGCCGGTTGCCTTTGGAGGTGTAGGCCTTGTCCGCCAGGACCAGGTCCGGGCGGGTCCGGGGACGTCCGCCTCCGGGTCGGGCGACTCGGATGTTGCCCAGGACGGGGATGAACTGCGGGCTGTCGCCGCGTTGACCGGCGGTGACGGTAAAGGCCAGGACTTTCTGGCCTTGCTCGCAGGCCAGATGGGTCTTGGTGGTCAGGCCGCCGCGGGAGCGGCCGAGTGCGTGGTCGGCGGGTTCGTCGTGGACGCCGCCGGGTGGTTCCTTCTGCAGGTGCCCGTCGTGGCGGGCGCCGGCGGCATGCTGATGGGCGCGGCTGGTCGTGGAGTCGATGCTGACGTCCCAGACGATGCGGCCGTCCGCGTCCGCGACACTCTGCGCCGCGGCCAGGACCGCGGCCCAGGTGCCGTCCCGCTGCCAGCGGCGGAACAGTCCGTAGACGGTCTGCCAGGGTGCGTACTCGGCTGGTACGTCCCGCCACGGCGACCCGACCCGGATCCGCCACCGGATCGCGTCGATGAGCTGTCGTCTTGTCCACTTCGGCGGACGACCCCGCACCGGCGCGGCAGGTAGCAGCGGCTCAAGCGCCGCCCACTGCGCGTCGGTCAGGTCGTGCCGCCTCGTCACCGATAAGGTGGCCACGAGGTCTCCGGTATGCAGTTCTGCTTGGTCGCTGAACCATCTACCGGAGACCTCTTCAATTATCGATCACCGCCACGCCGTGACTTCACCCCGCGCAGGCACCCACTTATGAAACGCGCCCTAGGGGCCCTGTTCGCCGTTCCTGCGTTAGCTGTGGGCGGCGAACAGTCCAGACCAGCTAGCGGTAGTTTGTTGCCTGCGGCTTCTGGGCAGTAATAGCCGTGAAGTGTTCGGACTTTTGTAGGTTTGCTGAGGTGTGAGCGATGACTGTGCGTCGTCGGTGTCCACCGGCGCCGGGTTCGTTGGAGGGCTACGCTGCCCGCTTCGATGATCTGTTCGGCAGGCTGGCCCAGCGTCGGGGGTTTCGTGAGTACCTGACCGGGCTGCTCGCGCCGCGTGACCGGAACAAGACGTTGACCTGTCTGGCCGGGGCTGAGCCGGTCATCGGGGCTCAGCATCCGGCGGTACAACGGCTGCAGTTCTTCCTGTCGGAGTCCACCTGGGACCATGAGCAGGTCAACGCCCGGCGGGTGGAGTTGCTGCTGGCTGATCCCGCCACCGCGCCGCATGCCGGTGGGGTGCTGGTCGTCGACGATTCCGGTGACCGCAAGGACGGTACCGCCACCGCGCATGTGGGCAACCAGTGGCTGGGCCGCTATGGCAAGACCGACCGCGGGATCGTCACCGTGACCACCCTGTGGGCCGACGAGCGGCTGTACTACCCGCTGCATGCGGTGCCCTACACCCCCGCGCACCACTTCCCGAAAGGCAAGCACGACCCAGACTTCCGCACCAAGCTGCAGATCGCTGCCGACCTGGCCGTGCAAGCCCGTCAGTCGGGCGTGGTCTTCCGCGCGGTGGCCGCCGACTGTGCCTACGGCGACCAGGACGGCTTCCGGGCCGACCTCCGCGCGGCGGGACTGCCATTCGTCATGGCCCTCAAACCGCACCGGGGGACATGGGCCTACGCAGACCAGGCGTACACCCCCGTCGACGCTGCCCGCGACCTGGCCTGGAACAGTCCCGAAGAGCCGGGCGACTGGACGCCGGCGCCCCGGACGTTCCGCGACGGGCATACCCAGACGTGGTGGGCCGCCGAGGCGCGGCTGGGCTGGTGGGGGCCGGACGGGACGACCCGGCTGGTCGTGGCCACCGCCGACCCGGCCACCCTGCCGGAGAAGGCCACCTGGTATCTGGCCACCGATCTGCCTCGACTCGGCGGCCCCCGGGCTGTCGACAGCCCTCATCCACCCGCGGACCTGGCGGAGATCGTGTGGATCTATGGGATCCGGCACTGGATCGAGCAGGGCTACAAGCAGGTCAAGGACGAACTCGGGTGGGCCGATTTCCAAGCCCGTTCCGACACCGCCATCCGTCGCCATCAGACCCTGGTCAACTGCGCGTTTTGCTTCTGCTGGGATGCCTGGTTAGCAGATCGAGCACCGTCACAGCCAGCAGCACCACCCCCTGATCCCGGTGCTCGAGAGAGGGGGACCCGCACCCGGCAGGCCGTCGGCAGCCCTGTGCTGGCCCCGAACCATCCGGGAGGTCCGCGGCTGGCTCGTTCCCTGGATCATGTTGCGGCGCTGTTGGCGGGCGTGGTCGAACAGGCCCCCACCCGCCGAGCTCCAGGCACTCCTCGACGCCGTCGCAAGTGGACAACCCCTGTACCTGTACCACCTGAGCTAACAAACTACCGCTAGGGATGCCAAGGGCACCAGATCCCAATTTTGCGGAAGCGCCCAGTTACGCATAGCCGAGGTCCTTGAGGTATGAGGCGAGTTTGGCGGTTGCTTCGTCGCGCTGGGCTTCGAGTTGGGAAAGCGAGACGGCGTATTTATTCCACCAGTTTTCCAGGGCGGCGATGAGTTTGCGCCGATGCGCGACCACATACGCGTCGAGCTGACTGGCCAGGTCCTGTCGCCACAGCCCGAGTACCAACTCGTGCTCCTGCTCCTGGCTGAGCGTTACCCGGGCCATATCCAGCGTCGCGATGAGCTGCTGTTTCATCGCCTTCTGCTGCTTCTTGGCCTTCGCCAGTTCACCCTTGATCCGCTTCAGCTCCTCTGGGCTGAGAGTCTCCTCAGGCTCCTCCTCGGCGGCTTCGTCCTCGTCGTCGCCGCCAGCGGTCGCTGCCTTGATCTGGGTGTCCAGTTCGGTGATCTTCGCGTCCAGCAAACCGAGTTGCTCCACATAGCTGGGCACGAGCGCGGGCACCAGCTTGTGGTCCAACGGGTTGGTCTTGGCGGTCTCGTCCTCGATTGCGGTTTCGATCGTGGTGACCCAACCGTCGATGACGCCGCCGAAGCCGTGCGTGGCGTGCGTGCGTAGATCGAACTGGTTCGCTTCCCACCAGCGCACGATGACTCCCGCGACCTGGTAGCAGTCGAGTAGTCCGGCCGGCAGCAGCGCCACGCCGAACGACTCCAGCAGCTCAGTACGCGTCGCCATCAGCCGCCCGGTGCCGGGCAGGTCCACTACAGATCTTGAATGGCTAGGTTGAGTCGGGGTCGAGGGTCAGTCCGGCGTGGGCGAGGAAGCCGTTGATCAGGTCGGGCCGGTACTGGATGCTTTTGAGCCGGTTCTTGATGATGGTATGGAGCTGCCCGACGCCATGGATGGCGAGGTTGCCGATGCTGCGTTTGAGGTGTGACCACACGCCCTCAGTCGGCTTGTCACAGTGCGAGGATCGTTGGACAAGTGGGTGTGAGCACGCCGATCATCGGTAGTGAGGGCCTGCTTCGGCTGGCCAGGTTGGTCGAGCGGCTGCGGGCGCGCGACCTGGACGAAGGCGGCGTGTCATGGACGGCGCACGCATGGATACCCTCCCCAGATCCGCACGTTGACGGGGATCCCGGCGGCGGGGCTGTGGGGGTGGTTGCCGCAGAGGAACCGGCGGGATGCGCTGCGGACCCTGAGCATGCTGCTGGAGCGAGCGGCGGCTGCGCCTGGCCCGGTGGTCAGCGGGAACGGCGGTGATCATGATGCCGCTGCGTGAATGTGGCCAGGAGAAGATCGAGGGTCGGCACCACGATCGGCTGGCGGTGGTGTATGTCCGGCAGTCTTCCCGGCAGCAGGTGCTCGACCACGGCGAGTCGACGCGGTTGCAGTACGGCCTGGTCGAGCGGGCGACGGCGTTGGGGTGGCCGGCCTCGCGGGTGCTGGTGATCGACGAGGATCTGGGGCGGTCGGCGGCCAACGCGGCGGCGCGGCCGGGGTTCGCCCGGCTGGTCGCGGAGATCACCATGGGGCATGTCGGCCTGGTGCTGGGTCTGGACATGTCCCGGCTGGCCCGGGCTGGGCAGGACTGGTATCAGTTGATCGAGTTGTGTTGCCTGGCTGGGGCGCTGCTGGCCGACGGTGATGGCGTCTACGATCCGAATTGGTACAACGATCGGCTCTTGCTCGGGTTGAAGGGCACGATGACGCAGGTCGAGCTGCATCTGATCAAGCAGCGGATGGCGTCGGGTCGGCTGGCCAAGGCCAGCCGGGGCGCGTTGGCGGTCCCGCTGCCGGCCGGGTATGTCCGTCGGGCCGGTGGTGAGGTCGCTTTCGACCCCGATGAGCAGGTGCAGGCCGTGATCCGCCTGGTGTTCGCGCTGTTTGAGCGGTTGGGCACGGTGCATGCGGTGCTGCGGTTCCTGGTCGAGCACCAGGTGCAGATCGGGATGCGGCAGCGCAGTGGCCCGGACCAGGGCGGGCTGGTCTGGCGGCCGCCGCACCAGCAGGGGTTGAGCAACATGCTGCGCAACCCGGCCTATGCCGGGATCTACGCCTACGGGCGCAGCCGCACCGATCCGGGACGGCGGTACCGCAGCGGCGAGGCGGTCCGGGTGCGCCGGCTCGACGCCGAGCAGTGGCTGGTGCGCATCGAGGACGCGCTGCCGGCCTACATCAGCGTCGAGCAGTACGAGCGGAACCTGGCCCGGCTGGCCGCCAACCGGGCCACCGCCGACGCGGTCGGGGCGCCCCGCGACGGGCCTGGTCTGCTGGCCGGGCTGGTGATCTGCGGTATCTGCGGGCGGCGGATGCAGACCATCTACGAAGCCAACCAGCACGGCGGCATCCACCGCTACGCCTGCACCCACCGCCGCCACACCTACGGCGAGCCGCTGTGCCAGCAGATGGCCGGTGCCTTCCTCGACGACTACGTCGTTGCCCAGGCGTTGTCGGCGTTGGCCCCGGCCGCGTTGGAGCTGTCGGTGACCGCGGCGACGCAGATCGAGGCGCACCGCACCGAGGTCGACCGGATCTGGCGGCAGCGCCTGGAACGCGCGGCGACCGCCTGCGACCGGGCGCGGCGCTGCTACCAACTGGCCGAGCCGGAAAACCGCCTCGTCGTGCGGCAACTGGAACGCGACTGGGAAGACACCCTGGCCGCGCACGCACGACTGGCCGACGAATACGAGCGGCACCAGCAGGCCCGCCCCGCCCGGTTGACGGCCACCGAACTCACCCAGATCCGCGCCCTGGCCACCGACATCCCGGCACTGTGGGACGCGTCAACCACCACCCACACCGACCGCAAAACGCTGCTGCGCACCATCATCGACGGCGTCCGGGTCACCGCTGAGGGGGCCAGCGAGCGGGTCCACGTCACCGTGGTCTGGGCCGGCGGCGCGCACACCGACGCCGACCTGACCCGGCCGGTCGCCCACATCGATCAGCTGTCCTACTACCCGCGGCTGGTCGACCGGATCCGAGACCTGGCCGGTCAGGGGCTGACCAGCGCCGCGATCTCGGCGGCTCTGGCCGCGGATGGGCTGCGCCCGCCCCACGGCGGCGAACGCTTCAACCCAGGCGAGATCCAGCACCTGATCCGCCGTCTCGGCATCCGCCCCGGCCTCGACACCGACCGGCGCACCGACCACGGCGAACTCGCCGGCGACCAGTGGTGGCTGTCCACCCTCGCCGCCGAGATCGGTATGCCGATGGCCACCCTGTTCACCTGGCTACGACGGGGCTGGATCAACGGCCGGCAGGACACCCGCCCGCCCTACCGGTGGGTCATCACCGCCGACCAGGCCGAGGTGCAACGGCTCCGGACACTGCACCAACTCCCCGCCGGCTATCACAACCGCCGCCACTGGCTCGACCGAGCCAACCCAGTCAACCCAACCCACACGCCAGACGAACGAGGAGGCCAGCCCTGATGCATAGCGAGACCTACAACACTCGCACTGAGACAACCCCATCTCGGTGGGGTTGAGGTCTGGTGCGTAGGCGGGCAGCCGGATGACGTGGAGCCAGTCCCTGGCTGCGATGAGTTGCCGCATCGCGGCGCTGACATGCGTGTTGAGGTTGTCCCAGCACAGCACGATCGGGCCGCCGAGTTGCTGGTGCGCGGCGTCGAGCAGGCGGATGTAGTCGGTCTCGGCGAAGCTGCGCCGCTCGCCGCGCCGGCCGCGGTGCAGCATGGTGCGGTAGATGAACCGGGACCGGTGGCCGGGTTTGACACAGACGAGGCCGGCGATCGAGACCCGCCCGGATCCCTTGCCCGATACGGGAACCACCGGTGTGTGGCCGCGGCGTCCCCAGGTGCGCACCTTCGGTGGGCGCAGCGTCTGACCCGCTTCGTCTTCGAAGACGAGCCATGCGTCGCGCTGCGCCGCTACCGTTTTCCCGCCGGCCATACCTCCCGCCGCCACGTCACGACCGCGTCCTCGTCCCGCTCGACCGGCCGGTGCTTCGGCACTTGAACGCTGAAACCCATGCGGTGCAACAGGTACGCGGTGCCGCGCAGGGTGTATCGGGTGCGGAACATCCGGGCGATCAGATCCGACACCCGCGCGAGGGTCCATCGCTGATCAGCGTCGAATCCGTGCACCGCTGGGCCCTCATCCAGAGCGTCGGCGAGCCGCCGTCGTTGCGAACCGTTCAGCCGGCACCGGTTGCCACCAGGCCCTTTCGAAGCGAGGGCCTGTACTCCACCTCGCCGCCACCGCTGGCGCCAGCCGAACACGGCCGTCTGCGACACCCGCAACCGCGCCGCCACCTCCGCTACCGGCACCTCCTCGGCGAACCACTCCGCCGCCTGCAGCCGCACCTGCTCCCGCTTCGCCCGCTGCTGCGCGGACAGACCGCCACCATCCGGGTATCTCATCCATCAGGCCTACAAAACCCATCGAACGATGTCACGGCGACACGCCGACCAGCCATCGATCAACCTAGACTTTCAAGATCTGTAGCAGCTTCTGGTGATCCGCCCACCAGGCGTCGAGCGCCTCATGCATGATGCGCTCGCGTGCGCGTACCCCCGGATCTTCAGTGATCAGCGCGGCCAGCGACGCGCGCTTGACGCCCGGCGCGAAGTCGAGGTAAGCGTTGTCCCGGTCGGTGAAGGCCCGCGCCGGGTCCAGGCCGTAGGCCCCGAAGAGGTCCGCCTTGGCCGCGACTTCCGCCCTCGGTACGCCACCGAGCAGGTGGGCCCGCACATCGTGCGGCTCCGGCGGCGGGGCATTGTCGGCGTACCGGCGGATGTTGAGGTTGTCGTCGTTCTCCGTCAGCTCAGCACGGGTGACGACCCGGGCATAGCCGGACACGTCGGCGAACTCCTCGAATGTGGCGACGATCTTCTCGATGTGCTCGGGCAGCACGTAGTTCTGCGCCCGCCCGGTCTGGAACTCGGCGTCGGCGTTGATGAACAGGACCCGTCCGGCCCGGCCAGCGGGCTTCGAATTGGGCGCTCGTAATACGAGCACGCAGGCGGGGATGCCGGTGCCATAGAACAGGTTCGGCGGCAGGCCGATCACGGCCTCGATGATGTCGTCGTCCAGCATCGCGGTTCGAATCACCCGCTCCGCGCCACCCCGGAACAGCACGCCGTGCGGCATGACCGTCGCAGCGATCCCGCCCGTCTTCAACACCGACACCATGTGTTGGGCGAACATCAGGTCGGCCTTCTTGCCGCCCTCCGGAGCCCAGCCCCAGCGAAACCGCTCCGGATGCTCCATCCCCTCCCTGCTGTAGTTCAGCGAGAATGGAGGGTTGGACAGCACCCGGTCGAACGTCTTCAGGTATCCGCCCTCGGGGTGCAGGGGTTCGGCGAGGGTGTCCCCGTTGCGGATGTCGGCGTCGGGGATGCCGTGCAGCAGTAGGTTCATCTTCGAGATCGCCCAGACACCGCCGTTGTATTCCTGCCCGCACAGGTCCAGGTCGCGCGGGTCGCCGCCGTGTTCCTCGACGAACTCCTTGGCGTGGATCAACATACCGCCCGAGCCGGAACACGGGTCATAGACGCTCATCCGTTGCTGGGGCTTGACCAGCCGCACCATCATGCGTACAACAGATCGGGGCGTGTAGAACTCGCCGCCCTTCTTGCCCGCCGAGTCCGCAAACTCCCCGATCAGGTACTCGTACGCCGCTCCCAGTAGGTCCGGGAACTCGAAGTCCTCGTTGCGCAACTCGTAGCGGTTGAAGTGCGTGATCAAGTCCCGCAGCTTCTTGTCGGGGATCGTGGATTGCCCGACCGTGCGGTTGAAATCGATGTGCTGGAGCACCCCGGCGAGTGCGGGGTTGTGCTCCTCCAGCGAGGCGAGCGCCTTGTTGAGTCCGCTTCCGACGTTGGCGTGCAGCTTGCGTAACGTCTCCCAGCGCGCGGGCTCCGGGACGAAGAACGTCGTCGTGTAGCTGTCTGGGGAGTCTGCGCGCAGCGTGGCCTGCTCCACTGACCGGCCGGCTTTCTCCTCCCGGTCCAGCACCTGCTTGCGGGCCGCCTCGAAGACATCGGAGGAACGCTTCAGGAACAGCATTCCGAAGATATATTCCTTGAATTCCGAGGCGTCCATTTTGCCGCGGAGAATGTCCGCAGCCGCGAACAAATGCCGCTCCAGCTGCGGCAACGTCAACTTGCGCATAGCCCGCCTTCGACTTACGTGGTTGCACAGCGCAAACCCCGAGCGTAACCTTAGGAGGGCGGTCGAACCCGATCAACTTTGCTCGCACGGCAGCGTGAACAGGGACGCTCGTCCTGAGGGATGTTGATCACCCGGGCGCTACCAATCTGACGGCTACCCCGCGTTACGGGCCGCTACCGCGCCGGACCGGGGTCACCGGTAGCGGGTCACCGGCGACCAGTAGAAGCCGGTTCGCGTTTCGCTGACCCGGTCGCCGATTCGATCCTAAGGAGGTCCGCGGTGGACGTGCGCCTCCAGACCGGTTTCGCCTGCCCAACGGCTCCTCGGTCGGCATCGCCGTAACGCCCTCGACTGCGCCTGCGGCTTCTCCCTCAACGACCCCGGCGCACGGCGCCCGCAATGGCCCCGACGAACTTACGTAACTGACGCAACTGGGCGTCCGGTGTCGCCTGATGTCCCCCGGTAGCGGCATGTTCCGCTGGTTGCAGATCACACGCGGATCACACGAGTGTCTACTGTGGATAGCAAACAGGCCACGACATCGGGACGTTGCCCCAGGTCGTGGCCTGTTTCATGCTGTACGCCGCGTAGGACTTGAACCTACAACCCGCAGATTAAGAGTCTGCTTGCGGTCTCGCCTGCCTCAGCCATGGGTATTCGAGGCTGTCAGCAAGGCGGAGTGCGTCTCCGTCTGTGAGGCCGAGGCTGCTACCGATCATTTCGACATCCGTTGGTCTCGTTGCGTCGATCAGTTCCCAGTGGTCGACGATGACGACCTCCCGGTTGAGGTGGTAGCGGCCGCCGGTGTTGATGATCGGTTCTGGCGCCGCTGGGCCAGCGACCTGTGTGGGTGTCCCGGTCCTCAGTACCTCCCGCATGGCGTTGCGGAGGTTGCTGACGACTGTCGACAGCCGTTGGCTGGCTTTCTCGGCTGGCACGCCTTGCCACACGGCGTCGAGGATCTCGGTGATGGCCGCGCCGGACCGGTGCACGACGAGAAACGCCAACAGTTCGAGGCTTTTGGCGCGAAGTCCCCGAACGGGCCGTCCGTCGTTGCCGACGATCATCGGGCCGTCGATCATCTTGACCTGGACGGTCCCGCGGGTCGGATGGCCGGTGTCGCTGGTTTGCCGATCGGCCTTGGCGCCAGGGCGCTCGTCTGCGGCGGCGAGTCCTTCGACGGGCCCTGCTGGGCCCGCACCGTCAACGGTGACGAACGGTGTTGCCTTAAG
This sequence comes from Dactylosporangium sp. CA-152071, assembly GCF_050936335.1. NCBI lineage: Bacteria > Bacillati > Actinomycetota > Actinomycetes > Micromonosporales > Micromonosporaceae > Dactylosporangium > Dactylosporangium sp. CA-152071. Next base: position 3,417,052 of record NZ_JBNJMZ010000002.1, read on the forward strand.
GGCTCGGGATGCAGCTATTCCGGACGGTGCTGCAGGCTTCGGCAGCGGTGCCGACAGACGTCGGGGTTCTGCGACCCGTGACGGTTGAGCGTTCGCCGGTGGTCGGGTTGACCTGCGCCGTGCTTGGTGGGTCGCGGTACGCGCGCTGTCCTCCCCATGGTCATCTGCGTGAGTCGGGCGGAGCGCAGGGGTTGCCGAACGACGGTTGCGACCGAGTGGTTCGTGGACGCTCTCTGCAATGTGATCGTCGCGGCCCTGCAGGATCCGTTCCGCGGTGAGCTCGGTGGCCAGCAGCGCGGTGAAGCCGTCATAGTCTGGGTCCGCGCTGAGCCGCCGGGCGATTTCGTCGACGTCGAAGGTGGATGTGGCGATGGCGGCCAGGTCATCGCCGACAGCGTTGCGGATGCGGGCCCGCAGTACGTCGGCGAGTGCCGTGTTGCGCCGCTCGCGTCGTCTGACGATCAGCGCGGCCTCGAGCGATCCGTACAGGCCGAGTTCCGGATGGGCCTTGGCGAGACTGCGTGCTCTGGCAGTGATGATCGGGTGGCGGATCGAGTGGCCCCACAGCTCGTATCTCGGTGCGGGTGGCGGCAGCTGGCCGCGGGCGCGGAGCCGGTCGCGGCGCTGGTTCTCCACATCGATCCACCAGCTGACGAACCCGAGGCCGCTCATCAGGGCGAAGAACCCGCCGAGGAGCGCGCTGTCGTGGGTGGCGGCGTTGAACGTGGCGGCCGCGCCGGCGATGACACCGCCGACGAGCCGGGACAGGTGTGCGTGTTCGCCGAGTCGTCGGCGGGTGTCGGCGTCGTTGAGGAACACGACTCCACCGAGTTCCAGCGCGACGACTCCACCGACCGCGATCCACCACGGCAGATGGAAGGTGGCGACGGCGCCGGTCGCGGCTCCGTACAGGGCCACGACGAGGACCACGGCGTAGAAGAGCCGCCGCATCCGCGCGGCTCGGCGGACCGCGGCGGCGAGCTCGTCGTCGAGGTTCTCCGCGGTGGTGGTGTTGGCCCGGGCGTCGAGCCGCTGCAGCTGCGCCAGCAGTTCCGGCTCCAACACGACGATCATCGGAGGTGCCCGACGCTGCTCGACCCGACCGTATCCGGCTGGTCGGCTGCGACCGCCGTGGCGGTGGCTGGGAGGCTTCGCCGTGGCGGCGTGCGCGGCGTGTCGGTGGCGGTGCCCGATGCCGACCGTTGAGGCAGGCGGTGCCGGGCAGGCGTGGTGGCTGCCACGTCGGGGCGTGTCCGTCGGTGCACCTCGGGATGCGGAAGGTGGATCCGGGCGGTCTGCCGGGAGAGTGCCGGGGGAGCGGTACGGCGCCGCGTGCCGGGCGTGGGCGTTGGACGGTTCGTGCCGTGGGTGCACGTTGTTGCGTCAGGCATGGCGTTGCCTGCCCGTCGAGGTGGTGGAACGGCCTTGGAGCTGTGTGTAGAGGGCGACGGACGCTGCTTCTGGATGTTCCCCGATGTCGGCGAGCGCGGACCGGAGTCGTTCCCACCGAGCGGTGACCCGTTCGGTGTCGCCGGCGTGGGCGAGGGCGGTGATGGCATCGCGGGCCAGTGCATCGTCGGCCGGTTGGAGGTCCGCGGCCTGGTCGAGCAGATCGGCTGCCTCGCCGGGATCGCTGGTCCTGACGAGTTCGGCGAGCTGCCGGCGGGCGGTGATGCCCTGCTGCCGGCAGGCGTGATGGTCCGCCTCGATCCACCCGTACGGCAGGTCACCGGCGAGGTCGCCGGTGTGCGCCGCCACCGCCGTCCGCAGCGCCGCCTGGAGCGCCGTCTGCTGTCCGGTCGGGTGGTGCCGTGCGGCGGACAGGGCGTCGTCGAGCCGCCAGGCGTCGATGTCGAGGAGGTTCGGGTTGAGGTGGTACCGGCCGCCGGTGTTGATGACCGGTTGCACGCTGTGATCGCCGGCGGCGGTGCGGATGCTGTGCCGCAGGTTCCAGACCACGGTGGACAGGCGTTCCTCGGCGCGGGAGACGGTGGCGTCGGGCCAGATCGCTTCCATGATGTCCGATAGCGCCGCGCCGGTGCGGTGGACTGTCAGATACGTCAGCAGCTCACGGGCATGGCTGCGCAGGCCGTTGACGGTCCGGTCGTCGGCGTGCAGGACCGCGATGGTGCCGAAGACCCGGATCCGCACCTTGGTCGGATGCGGGCCCGGTCTGGTCGCCGGTGGTGGAGGCTGGTCGTGGGTGATGTCGCGGTGACCGCTGCCGGGGTCGGCGTCGGGTGCGACGATGCCGGACGGCATGTCGAGCACGATGCCGTCGATGCCGAGGTGTTCGCCTTGGCCGAGCAGCGCGGTGATCCTCGCCCGCAGGTGCTCGTCGGATGGCTGCACGATGAACGTGACGGCCGGTAGCCCGGCCGCGGCACCATCGGCGGCGACGCCGACAGACCCGTCGAGGTCAGCGATGTCGGCGACGTCGTGTTCGACGAGGAGCCGCGTGCGGTGCAGCACCTCGGTCTCCAGCAGCCGGATCGCCTCGGCCAGGGTGCCGGTGACCGTCAAACCCGCCCGGGGCGGCACGTCCGGCGCGAGCGCGGCGAGCGTGTCAGCGCAGATGACGATCGCCGTATTGCTGTGCCGGTCCTCCAGCAGCGCGCCGATTCGGGCCCGTACGGCAACGACGCGGTCCGTGGTGTCGCCTGGCGTCGGCGATGGTGCCGCCACGATGCGGTGCGTGTCGTTGGCGACCGGGGCGGGTGGCAGGTCCGTTGCGGCGTCGGCGACCGCGGCGGACCGGCCGGCGGCGGGAGCGTCGCGATCGCGGGTCGGGCGGTGTCCGCAGGGGCCGGCGTTCCGGGCGGACGTCCTGGCCGGACGTGATGCTCCGGCCGGCGTGCTGGTGCGTCGTGGCTGTGACCGCTGACGCCGGAACGCTGCTGCTCCCACCGCTGCGGCCCCGCCCGCCAGCAGCAGCCACGGCAGGGCGTCGGCTCCATCCGAGTCCGAGTCCGGGTCTGATGCGGTCGCCGCAGCCGGACCTGACACGGTGGATGCGGCCGGCGTGGCAACCGGTGACGCGCTCGCCGCCATCGCGGGGCTGATCTGCTCGCCTGAGGACGCCGCCGACGTTCCCGGTGAGGGAGCGGATTCGGTCGGGACCGGCACAGCAGGATCGACGCCGGGCAGCCGCAGGGTCCACCCCGGGTAGATCAGATTCGGATTGGTGAACGTCCCGCCGACCCTGTCGAAGTGCACGCCTCGGTTGAGTGTGAAGATCTCCGGCCACCGGTTCGCGTCACCGATCTGCCGGGCGGCGATCCGAGTCAGCGTGTCCCCGCGGCGCACCGTGTAGGACCGCGGTTGCAGCGCCGGTCCACCAGCGGCATCGGACCCGACCAGCACGAGGCCGTCGCCATCCACGATGACGGCGGCTGCCGGCGGCGACGCCGCCGGATACGTCGCCTGCACCGACACGTGCCCCGCCGTGTCGCCGGCGAGCGGCCCAGCCCCGGTAGCCAGCGCAGCGGACGGTTGCAGCAGCATCGCCGCGCCGCCGGCAACGGCGCTCACCGCATGATGCAGCGGCACCGGCAGCCGCGCCCGGACAGCACCGACGCCCCGCAGCACCGCGACAACATCCAGGATCGTTGCGGTGAGCAGCCAACCCCACAACAGCCAACCCGCGCCCACTGCGGCCAGCACCACCGTGGCCGTGGACAGCGGCTGCTGCATGATCTCGGCCCGGTCGAGATTGCTCCACAGCGCGGACTGCACGGTCAAGAGCAGGCCAGGTAGGCAGACCAGACCGGTGAACAAGGCTAATGCTGCGGCGAGCCACCGCAGCACACGAACGGTCATAGCGAACCCCAGACTGACGGCAACGCCGGCCATCGAAGAATGACGAGCCATCGCGAGTGATCTCCCGTCCATCGGTACGAATCGACAAACATGAACACCGTAAGTCGGATCCGGCCGTCAGAGGGCCGAAGTCGCAGTAACAGCAAGTCACACGGATCACAGCGGTAACACCGCAGGTCACAGTGCACCCCAGGCGTCGATCACATTGGCGGCGTCCGTGCCTGCCGGTCCGCGCGAGGGGTCGGATCGACCCGGGGGGTCGCGTCGCATGGCGGACGGCCGCCCTTGCCGAGCGCCGACCGGACACCGTCAAACCGATCGTCGGCCGGCCCCTACAGGGTTGGCAGGGTCGAGCGGACCGAGATCCGCGGTGTCAGCCGGCGGCGAAGCGGCAGGCGACGTCCGTGCCGTGATGACGACCGGTGCACTCGATGTTGCCGAGCCGCCGATCGGGGACGGCGGCCCTTGCGGCGCATCGTCGTTTCGAGCTCGTCGATCTGCGGGCCGTGCAGGTGCTCATAGTGGCGCTGGTTGTCGGCCTGGTCGGCGGTGACTGGGCCGTCGGGGAACGCCGCGAGCCACATGCGCACGTACAAGCCTGCCCCCGGGCCGTGCATCGGGGCCTGCGCGCTGACCTCCGACAACGTCAGGCAGATCTCGGTCGCGGGCCGCAGGTCCGCGCCGGCGGCGACCCGCCCGAGCAGTTCCCGGACGTGGCCGCAGTAGACGAACTCGGTGCCCATGCCGGGCCCGGCATGGCGGGGGTGTCAGCACGCTGAACGCGTGGCGCAGCAGGTCGGCCTGGGCGGGGTAGCGCCAGCCGGCCGCAGCGATCTCGTCGTCCGCCCAGCCCATCGCGGCGAACAACGAACCGGTTTCTGCCTCGATGAGGGCGGCCGGATCAGGCTGGCGGCCCGTGGAGGTCGCGGTGTGGGTCATAGGACCGTACTCCGTCCACTGCGCACGTGCATCGCCGACCGGCGCCCGTCAAGGGCGACCGAAGCCGGCGATGCCCTTGAGGGTCCTGGTTGCTTGCGGTTGCGGCGCCCGCAGGCCCGCTACTGGACGGCGCTGCCGCTGCCGGCGTCACCGGTCATGCCGGTGCCGCCCTCGATGCCGGTGTCGTCGCCGTCGTCCTCGAAGCAGCGGTCGACGCCGGTCGGCGGTCGTCGACGGCGTGCCGGTCGCGGCGATGGCACCAGGTAGGAAGCCTGGGTCAAGGTTGTGTCACGGGCGACAGGGTTGCCGCCAGGACGGCCGTCTTGGTCGCGGTGCGGAACATCGAGACCGCGTTGGCGGTGATGTCGGCGATGCCGTCTTCGCGCTCCTGCCGGGTGAACGGCAGGCGTGCGTGCGGCCCGACCCGAAACGCCGGCAGGGTGAAGTGCCGACGGGCCGCGACGGTCCCATCAGCGACCGGGTACTCGTCGAAGGACGCGAACTCGAGCCCGGGATGCTCGTCTCCCGGTTGCCGGTGCAGACGATGACAAGATCGTAGGTGCGTCCGTCGATGAGGGTCGTGCCAGGCAGCGGCACAGGCCGCGTCCGGCGCGCCATCACGTTGAGTCGTCGTACCCCGAAACGGTCGGGGCGCAGGGAGCGGCCGATCGCCTGGTACCGGCCACGGACATGGTCCCGCCGGCTGTCGCAGGTGGTGGGCAGTTCGTCGGGGTATCAGTCGATGCGTTCCACATGGTCCAGGGCCGCCGCGGCCAGGTACGGCTGCGGCGCGATACCCAGGAACGACTCGACAGCGCACTTGGCAGCGTCGCCACCGCCGATGACCGCCGCGCAGTGGCCACAGCGTTGCCATGCGCTAGGACTTCGCCGTCGATGCGCGCCACACCAAACCAAGCGTAGTAGCTGGTCCATGACACTGAGTAACGTTCTTGGGTGCCAAAAAGACGCCGGTCGTGCCTAGCGGGCACGTCGCTTGAATACCGCTGGGTGGGGGGCCGCGGAACGACGGAGCCGACGGTGACGGCCGGGCTGGCCACCGACGGCTCCGGCAGGCGGAGAGCCGGCGCGGCGGGCGTTTTCCTGCCGGTCAAACGGCGAACGCTCCGCGTGGTCACCTGGTAAGCGAGTGTCCAGCCGCTCGCCTACCAGGGACGTGTTGGGATCGTCGGGCCGGCGACGCTGCGCTGGGTGGAGCCGGTTCGGGGGCGCCGTATGGTGCCGGGCCGCTGTGCGGCTCGGCGGTGTAGGTCACGGCGACCGGCTCTCCGGGTATCGACAGCCCGCCGGCGACTGCTGTGTATGCGGTGATCTGGTCGTGGGCGGGTTCGCCGTGGGCGAGGCTGTCGGGCGGGCGTGGAGTTGGTAGCGCAGCCGGTCGCCGTCGACGGTGACGACGTGCGTCGTCGGGTGCATCGTGTGCCAGCCGAAACCGGTGCCGGTCGGCCTCGATCTGTTGTACCTTCGCGCCCACGGTGGGGGTGGCGAGGAGTAGTCGCATCGGGTGTCCAATCCTCGGGGTTGACGGCGGGCAGGCGGCTGCCGGCTGCCGGGATGATTCCGGTCGGAGGGCGGCTCGGCGGCCAGCAGCCACCAGGGGCCTAGCTGGACTGCTCGGGGCCTGCGCCCACGGAAGGTGTGGAGAGGTCAGCGGCCGTCGGATCGGGGTTCGATGGCCGGTGCGTCGCCAGTGGCAAGGCCGAGCAGCTCGGCGGCGTCGGCGATCTCGCTGTCGGTGAACCCGTGCGCGTGTCCGGCCGCGTTCAGGGTGCGCAGGCCCCACCGGGGCGCAGCGCAGCCGGCTGGCGGCGATGGCGTCGCCGAGCAGGGTGCCGGAGCCGAACAGGAGACCGGGCACCTCCGATCGGGGGCCGGTGAGACGCCCCGGGTGGATGGCCTGCCGGGCGCCGTAGAAGGTGTGGCCGTCGAGGGTTTCTGGGGTGCCGAGCCGGGCCGTGAGCCGGTCGGCGAGCCATTGGCCCGGGGCCCGTGGCCCGCGCTCGGGGTAGATGTCGGGTCGGGCCTGGCTGCGGTCGGCGGACACGGTCCAGTAGGACCGGTCCGGGCACCAGTGACCGGACTGCTCGTTGTAGCCCTGGCCGGGTTCGCACGGCTCGCCGTAGGCGTTGGTGTCGGTGCCGACGAGGGTGATGATGGTGGCGCTGAAGTACAGCGCGCGGATGGTCCTCATGGCGTGCGTTACTCCTTCACGTTCGTGTGTGCAGAGGGCGCAGCTCGGCCGCTGGACCGGCGACACGGGTCGCGGACCTTCCACCGGCCGAGCTGACGTGGTTGCTGGTCCGACGGTCGGTCAGGCCCGAAGGAGGGCGATCTCGACGTGGTCGGTCAGGTCGATGAAGGCGACGAGCACGAGAAAGGTGGCGTTCTCGAACGAGTCGCCGGCCAGCCAGGCCGCCCAGTGCTCATCGCCGGCAGCGAAGGCCCGTGTCTCGGCGTCGGCGTACGGGTCGTCGAGCGACAGGTCGGCCTTGACCGCGATCACGGCCGCGTCGTCGTCGCTGTAGTGCCAGTCGCGGACGAAGGTGTAGTGCGTCACCCACGCGGAGTTTGTGGGCTTCGCGCCACGGGCGGCCATCAGGCGTTTCCGAACGGGTCGCGGGTGGACATCCGTTCGCGGTTCATGTGCACCCGGCGACCGTCGGGGTAGGTCACCTCGTGCCAGACGTCGTGCTCACGGCCGACGTCGCCGGGCCAGTCGGCGACCTTGGTGACCTCGCCCTGCCGGGCCTCGTTGGTCCAGACCAGCAGGCCCACCGTTACCGCGACGCCGTCGAAGGTGCGGTATTCGCGCAGCCAGGCGTCGAGTTCGTCTCCGTCCGCAGTGGTGTCGCCGGCCGGGGCGTCATGCTCGCCGACGACCTGGTCGGCGGTGTCTGCCGGTACGTCGGCGGCCGGCTCGGTCGGTGCGATCTGGGTCGCCTGTCGGGCTTTGCGTAGCAGGGAGGCGAGTTCGAGGTGTCCGCCGTTCCAGGCGATCTGGGCGATGAACTGCTGCTCGTTCTGGTCGAGGTCGCCGACGTCGCCGAGGGCGGTGCGGATCAGTGCGAGGTTGTGCTGCTGCTGGCGGGCCGCTGCGGCGTGCCAGTCGATCGGCTCGTGTTCGCCGATGGGTTCGTTGCTCACGTGCGTTTCCCTTCCGAGGTGCGCCCGTCTGGCGGGCATGGCACTCGGGGGGAACCGCTACGCAGATGCGCTCGCCCCGTTCGGGGCGGCCACCTGATGGCGGTTCCCCCCGAGTGGAGTGGTGGTGCTGGTGTGGCGTCATCCGGCGCAGGTGCACGTGCCGAGACGCGGTGATGGTTGTGTCAGGCGCTGCGGTCGTGCGCGGTGATGCCGGCCCTGCGGAGGCGACCGGGGTCGATCTGCGATGTCAGCGTGCCGACGTCAGCGCCGGGCGGGTCGTCGTCGGCTGGTGCCGTCAGCGGCCTTCGCGGTGTTCGGTCCGCGCCGGTGGCGTCCGCGGACGCCACCGGCCACGCTCGATGCTCGCCGACGCGGGAATGCGGACGGTGGAACCGTTCATTCGGCGGCGTCCTGCCAGTTGGTGTGTGCGGTGCTGATGGGAAGAGCGAGGTCGGTCCAGTGACGACCGGTCCAGAACTGCCACCGGAACACGGCCAGATACGGATGGTGGGGGCCTTCGGTCGCGGTGAGGCGAGCCGCCCACGCATGGCGTGCGGCGACGCTCGCGGGTATCCGTTCGGTGGTGAAGGTGGCCGCGATGTTGGCGTGGTCGTCGAGCAGTCGGATCAGTCGGCGCCCGAGCGCGTCGGCGGCAGCAGTCGCGTCACCGATCTCGTGCTCGTTGACGAGCGCCTGGACGACCTGTTCCTCGTCCGCCGGCATGCCCTGCCACCGGCATCCGGCGACGAACTGTTCCAGGTCGCGCCAACCGAATCGGTTGCCGCGGGGCCGGAACATGGTCGCTCCGCCGTGGCCGGCGTTCTCGATCGTGCCTGCTGGCAGGCCATCGAGGGTCACGTCGGCGGTGTAGGCGACGCCGCCATGGGTCTCCAGGTAGCGCACCGCGGTCACGGTGAGACGATCGTGCGGTGCGCGCATCGGCGAGTGGGTCAGCATGACGAACTCCTGGTGCTGACCGTAGACCGGAATGGTGCCGGCGATGCGGTCGCAGGCGGTCGGGTCGACAGCGGTCCATGACCAGCCGTCGAGGACGTACCGTCCGTCGTCGCCGGGCCCGATCCGTGTCTCGCCGTCGTCCTCGCCGTGGTTGCGGCGTTCGTCGACGACGAGTTCATCGCCGTCGAAGTGCATCGGTGGGATGTCATCGACCTGCGTGTCCAGTTCTTCGCCGGTCAACCCGAGATCGGCGAGCCGGTTGCGTTCCTGGCCCCGTAGGCGGTGCTGCTCGGCGACGATCGCCTCCGCGACGTCGCGGGTACAGGCGAACACGGCCGAGCCGTTCTGCGTGTCGATGAAGGTGCCGACGAACCCGACCGGAATACGTGGTCCGTTCGGTCCGTCGACCCAGGCCCAGTCGCCGGCGAAGACTCCGACCCCGCCGATCCGCAACCGGTCGGGATGCAGGTAGCTCAGCTCGTGGGAGTGCCCGTCGGGGACGTTGCCGGACGGTGGATGGGACATGGTTGCTCCTTGTGCTGAAGGGGCCGCCGCGCGCTGCGGTGGCCTGGGCGACAGTTCGAGGGTGGCCGGCTGCTGTCAGTGCGCCGCGAACGCGATCGGCGGGCGAGCGCGGCGGCCGAATGGTGCTCGGGCCGGTAACCGGCGTCTGGTGTTACCGGTCCTCGGGCTTGGCGGCGGACGGCGCGGGTGCCTGGCGGTCTTGGAGTGAACGCGCCTTCACGGCCGCTTTGGGTAGTCCGTGCTCCTCGACCATGGCCGTGGCAAGCCATTGGGCGTCTTCACGGCTGTCACAGGCGACGTGGCAGATGGCCCCGCCGAGGCTCACCGCAACGTCGGTGATGCGACCGGTGTTGCGGTGCGCAATGAGGAACCACACCCACCAGTCGCTGCCGCGACGGGTGGCGAATACCAGAACTTCGTTGACTTCCACGACATGCCGGGCGTTGCGGGAGCGGCGGCTATTCGCCATCGTGGATCCCGACGACGTCATCGGCTTCCAACGCGTGACGCAGCGCGGTCCCGGGCCGCTCGCCCGCGTCGTAGGCATCGCGCCAGGACCAGTCGGCGAGATCGAAGATCGACAGTGCGAACTGCTGGGCGCAGGTGACGTCGGCAACCAGAAGCCACGCGGCAAAACCGCGATCAGCGTCGGCGTAGTGCAGATATTCGGCGCCGCGTTGCGAGTCGAGGACCGCATTGATCGCGGCGCGCCGTCGGTCGGACTGTTCCTCCCACCGACTCATCGGACCGCCACCTCGATCCAGCTCAGAACGGTCGGGTAGTCGTTCTCGTAGCCCTGCCGCACAACCTCCAGAAGGTTGTGCGCCTGACCGGTCAGGTAGGCGGCGGTCGCGTTGACCACAAGGTTCATCGCGTCGCGCAGGCCTTCGTCGCCGGCGTCTACCGCGTCGAGAATGTCGTCGGCCGCGCGGTTGAGCGCGTCGGTCACCTGCTGAGCGCTGAACATGGGCGCCCAGGTTCCCTCAGCGGCGACAGACTGGTGCTCGCTCGCGAGTGTTGGTGGCTCCCGATCGGCGGTCCGGGGTGTGGTGCTGGCTTCGTCGCTCACGTGCGTTCCTTCCGAGGCGTGGCCCTGAGGGGCCTGGCGCTCGGGGCAACCGCGCATGGAGTGGCCGCCCCGTTCGGGCGGGCCACCTGATGGCGGTTGCCCCAAGCGGGGATTGTGTGGCGCGGCTACGCCGGCGGAGTTGCAGGCGTACGCGTCAGGCGCGAAGGAGCAGGGCCACGTGTGCGTGCGGCTCGGCCGGTATCGCGCGGCGATGTCGGCTGCCTGGACCAGGCGGGCGCGATCTGCCGGTTCAGCGGACCGTCGTCAGATCCGGGCGGATCATCGTTGCGCTGGTTTGTGTCAGCGACCTTCGGCTTGCCTGGCCCGGAGCATCGTGTCTGCCGCGGTGAGGACCTGGTCGCCCAGCTCGTCGAGCGCGACCACGGAGCCGAGTCGTCGAGGTGGTGGATCACCCTGGCGTGGGCGTACACCTCGACGGAGCCGCCGGCCCACCACGGGCCGACCGAGTCGGGCTCACCGAAGAGTCCGTGGTGAACGCCGTTGGCTTCGCGGAGCAGGTCGAGCCAGGGCCCGGGGCCGGTGTGCTGTCCCTGCGCGTCGAACGCCTTCGCGGGGAACTTGGTATGGAACATGGGCTGCCTTTCCGATGGTGATGCGGATCGACATGCCCGTTGGCACGTCGAGGACCGGGGCGGAGACGGTGAGCGTCGAAGGCGCGCGGGCCGGGATGTCGATGCAGACGTCCGCGCGGCCCACGAGCGGGGCCACAGTGGTGTTACAGCTGTCGCCATCCCTGGACCGGGCCGAGGGCGCTGTGGCGCACCCGGTCGATAAGGTAGTTCTGCATGGCGGTGACGACGTGGACCTCGTCCGGCGCGTATTCGGTGCCGTCCGGGGTGTCGGCGGACCGGTGCCACCAGCCGAACAGGGCGTGCATGAGGCGGCCGGCGGGGTCGAGGTAGAACGCCTCGCCCATGATCGCGTGGCCGATCTCGCCCTCACCGGCGAACCAGCAGGTGACCCAGGACCAGGTGTAGGCGTCGGCGATCTGCTTCGCGGTGCGGTCGTCAATGAGGGTCAGGGTGTCCTGCTGCGCGATGAAGACGCAGTGCCGGACGACGGCGGGATCGAGCTGGTTGAACATGCGCGGTTGCCTCTCTGTCGGTGATGTGTGCGTCGGTAGGCGTGGTGGTGCGAGTAGCCGCGTAGGCGGTCGCTCCGTCGGGGCGTAGGGCCTCACCGGGTCGGCGGGGTGGGTGCCCGCGCGCTGGCCGTCGGCGGCTGCTCCGACGTCGGCCGGGCGTGTTGTGGTCGATCCCGGGTCAGGCTGACGTGACCTGCCGGTCCTCCTGGCCGGTGTCCGGGGGTGTCGCGTACCGGCAGGTGACGTCCTTGCCGTGGTGCCGGCCGGCGCAGTCGATGTCGGCCAGGAGACGGTTCGGATCGGCCGCCTTACGGCGCAGCATCGCCTCGTACTCGTCGATCTGCGTGCCGTGCAGCCGCTCGTAGTGCACCTGCTCGGCAGCCTGGTCCGAGGCGATCGGGCGGTCTGGGAACGCTCGCAGCCACATGCGGAAGTAGAGGCCGGCGAGCGCACCGTGCAGCGGTACCTGCAGGCTGACCTGGGTGCAGACCAGGCATAGCTCCGCTGCGGTGGGGATGCGGGTGTCGGCGCCGGCCGCGATGCGCTCCAGCAGCTCGCGGACGTGGGCGCGGTAGACGAACTCGGCGCCCATGCCCGTGCCGATGTCGCGCGGCTGGACGAGGCTGAACGCGTGGTACAGCATGTCGGCCTGGTCGGGGTGCCGGCGAGTCGCTCGCTTGATCTCGTCCTCGGCCCAGTCCATCGCCGAGAACAGCCCCCCGAGATCGGACATGGTCGTGGCGACCAGAGAGGCCACGTCTGAGCCGGAGGTGTGTTCGTTGCGGTCGTGCAGCGGTGATGTGCTGCTCTTGGTGCGGGATTTGGTCATCAGCATTTGCTCCGTCCATAGTGGACGGGTGACGCACGTGCCGCCGGCCCACCACGGGCGGGGGTGGCGTGCGACGCCCGTGGTGGGTTCTTGCGTGGTGGCGCGATTGGTGCGCGCCGGGTGGAGCTACCGCAGCGTGCGGATGCCGCTGACGGCTGGTAGCCGGCCAGCTGTTCCCTGCGGGTGTGCGATCAGGTGGCGGCGACCGCCGGCGGCGGCCAGGTGACCACCCGGCGGATCGTCGCGATTTGGCGCCAGGCGGAGACCTGCGACAGTTTGACGACGTCGCCGGTGTGCGGGGCCTGGATGAGCAGGCCGCCGCCGATGTACATGCCGACGTGGCCGGGGTCGGACATTGTGCCGTCCGACCCTGGGATGAAGATCAGGTCCCCGGGCAGCAGGTCGGCGACTCCGGCGACCTGGATGCCGACGTGCTGTTGGTCGTCGGTGACCCGGGGCAGGCTGATCCCACCGTTGCGGTACGCCTGTTGCATCAGGCTGGAGCAGTCGCACTGCTTGGACGGGTCGCCGGAATGCGGTTCGGTGCACGAGCCACCGAACGTGTAGGGCGTGCCCAGCTGCTCGAACGCCCAGAAGATGGCAAGCGCCACCGCGTCCGGTGTGTTGGCGGGAAGGGCAAAGTCGGCGGGTAGCGCTGCCCCGTCGCCGGACATGCCGTCGCCGTCGGTGCAGCCGCCGTACATGCCGTAGGAAACGCCGACCAGGGCTGCGGCGTCGACCTCCCACTTCGCGTAGGCGTCGGGGTAGGCACTGCGCTGGACCGCCTGCGCCGCCTCGGTGAGAGGCAGCTGTTCCCAGTTCGGGACGGTCAGGAGCTTGTCGAAGAACTTGTTGGAGGCGTAGACGGGATCGCGGAGCTGTTCCGGGGTCCCCCATCCCTGGCTGGGACGTTGCTGGAACAGTCCGAGGGAGTCGTGGTCGCCGAGGTCGCCGAGGTTGCGCAGCGACGATTCCTGGATCGCGGTGGCCACCGCGATGACCAGGCCCCGGGTGGGGATACCCCGGCCGGTACCGACCGCGGCGATGGTCGCCGCGTTGGACAGTTGCTCGCGGTCGTAGCCGGTCAGGTCCGACGGCGGTGCGGTGGCGGTCGACGTGCCCGGCAGCGCGGTCGCCGAGGCGGCGGAGCCGGGGTTGATCGTCGGGGTGCAGGCTGATGCGGCACCGCTGAGACCCATGAGCCCGCCGACGCAGCAGACGCCGATGCCGAGCACGATGGCGATGAGCGCCTTGACGGCGCGGCCGGTCACGTCCGGCCTCCGATGGTGCTGTTCACGATGGTGTCCCTTCGAGGTGGTGCCACAGCGGGTTGCCATGGGGCTGAGCGGTCTCGGGCGCCTCGACGGGCCGCGGGTGGGTCACGGCGATGTGACCCACCCGCGGTGGAGGTTTACGAGACGGTTTCCAGGGGTGCGTGACCGTTGGACTGGGCCAGCTGCGCGAGCTGGACCAAGCGCCCGGCCGGCGGGATGGGCGAGTCCAGCAGTCGGGTCACGCCGACGGCGCGGATCCACTGGACCTGCCGGACCGAGATTCCGTGCCGGTCGGCGAACACCTTGTTGTCGACGTCGGGCTCGGCGACGAGCTCCGCCCACAACTGCCGCCACCGGTCGTACTCGGCCTGCTTGGTCGGCACCCGCTTGAGCACATCCGCGGGCGGCAGCACGACCTCGGGCCCGGGAGCGGGCCTGGGTGCGCGCTCGGGGTGGTCGTCGGCGACCGGCGGCGGCTCGACCACTCCGGCCACGGACGGCGGCACCAGCTGAACGCTGAGGGACTGGGCCCACGCCTCGGCGTCGAACAGCTCCATCAGCCGGGTTGCCACGGCGTCGATGTCGGCCGTCGTCACCGCGATCGAGGCGAGCACCGGATCTTCGTGCTGGGCCCGCATGTGCTTCTCGATGTGCGCGGCGAGGGCGGCGTTGCGCCGTTCGACACGCAACTGCTGCCGGGCGACCGTCAGCGATTCGTGCACGCCGTAGCCGTGCTCGACCGCGAGCGCCGAGGCGCGGCGGGTGACCTCGGGTTCACGCCGGCGCTGGGCGAACCCGAAGTCGGGGGCGGTGTCGGCGAGTTTCCCGGCGGCCCGCAGCGCGTCACGGCGGCGGGCGGCACTGTGCCCGAGCCAGATGCTGTACGCGAACACGCCGAGGCCGCCGAACACGGCGGCCAGGTACAGCACGTCGTGGTGACCGATGATGTTGATGGCGACACCGACGGTGACGGAGCCGGCCGACAGGATCCGCCACATCGTGGCCGGCTCGCCGAGGCGCTGCCGGGCGTCGGCGAACGCGCTGGTGACCACGCCGCCGAGGTCGATGACGACCGCGAACGGCAGGACGAGGATCGCCCGTAGCCACCAGGGGAAGCTGTCGGGCCACGGCGGGGTGACGACGCCGACCCAGATCTGGCCGATCGTCGATCCGGCCGCGGCGATGACGTAGAAGATCCAGGCCGCTTTCTCCGCGGCTGTGCTGTGCTCAGCGGTGCTGGCGTTGGCGTTGGCTTTCACGGCGCACCTGCCGGGCGGCGGTGGCGGGGACTGCTGGAGTACATGGGTTCCTCCTGCGTGGACGCAGGCCAGCGCCCCAAGCGGGACGCTGGCCGGATGGGCGTGGGCGTCCCGCTGCGGCGGGCACGGTGACGTGCCGCCGGTGACGGGATCAGGAAGTGGGGCGTGCGGTCCGGAACCGGGCCGGCCGGATGCGGGTGCGGACGACCTCGCCGGTGTCGGCGAGCGCCAGCAGCCGGGTCCGGATCGCCCCGTGGGAGCGGCCGAGCGCCTTGGCCAGGTCGTAGGGGCTGAAGTCCCGGCCGGCGTAGGTGTTCATGTGGTCGAGCAGCAGCGGGGCCAGCGCCCCGTCAGCCAGCCGCGGCCGGCCGTCACGGTTCGTCCCGGTCACGGCGCCGAGTCCCCGGTCGGGACGATGGCGTCCACGGCGAGGGGCAGCAGCGTCAGTTCGGTGGCCGCCCCGCAGGACGGGCACCGCAGCCGGGTGCCGGCCGGATCGTCGATGAACTGGTCATCGCGGCAGTACAGCGGCAGCCGGCTGTCGTCGGCGTTGTAGAGCAGGCCGCGGTCGAGCAACCACCGGTGCCGCGCCGGGCGCCGCAGGGTGACCGCATGCAGCCAACGCCAGTCGACGCCCGGACGCTGCTGATAGGTGACCGGTAGGTGGTAGCCGTGGAAGGTCGCGTCCATGACGATGACGCAGTCGCCGTGTCGGGGGTCGGTGAACCCGACAGCGACGAACTCTCGGTTGAACCGGACGGCCAGGGGGTCGTCGGCGCCGTCGCGGGTGTCGAAGATGCCCGTGTGCGGCTGATGCGACCACAGCGCGCCGCAGCGGGCGCGGATGAACAGCGTGGCGACGGTGAGCCGGTCGAGGCGTCGCACGTGGTCGTGCAGGGCATCGTCGAACGACAGCAGCGCGTCGTCGAGGTCGGCGACCCGTGCGGTGGTGTAGGCGGCGGTCCACGACTGTGCGTCGATGGTGAAGGTCCGGTGGTGCAGGGTGACCGCCGGCTTCGAAGTGCTGGGCATCGGTGTTGCCTCCTGATCGGTTGGCACCGACGCCGCGGGCAGCCACAACCGGCCGACGCCGGGTGCGGGGTGCGCTGCTCGCGGCGTCGGTGCGTGGAAGCGTCGGGCGGAGTCGCCGACGCTGCAGGATGGGTCGCGAAGTCGCGGCGACGTCAAGGCGACCTGCGGCGATGTGCCGACGAGCGTCGCGAAAGTCGCGGCGACGTCAGGCGATCCGAGGAGCGGCGCCGGTGTGAGTCGCAGAGCAGACGGCGACCGGATGGTCACCCGGTTCGGCGCGGAGCGGTTACGGCTCCATGGTTTTGTCACCGCCGGCGGTGTTGTCGTCGGGCCAGCGCGGGATGTCGGCGCTGGCGAAGATCTGGTCGAGGTAGAGGGAGTTGGAGTCGGTGTAGGAGACGTGATCGTCGTAGGTCTCCAGCCGGAACTGGATCTCCTGCCACTGCTCATCGGTGAGCGGAGCGCCCCGGTCGGCTTCGATGTAGCCGCGGTCCATGTACGCCACGGCAATGCCGGCGTTGTGGCTCAGGTGCAGCAGCGCCTGGGTGGCGTCGATGAAGCACGCCACGTAGGCCTGGTAGGCGTGCTCGGTCTGCTGGGCGTCGTGGCGCGGCGGGTCGGGCCGCTCAACGGCGGCAACGACCAGCGTGTCTGGTGCGGGTTCGGTGTTCACTGCGGGTCTCCTTGGTGGTGGCAGGGGCAGGTGCACGGCGCCGGCTGCGCGTCGGGTGCGGCTGTGGCCTGTCCGGGGCAGGTGTCGCACCAGCCCAGGTAGCAGCGGCGGGTGATCGGGCTCGTCGCCGCCGCAATGGTGGTGACGTCTTCGGCGACCCAGATGGCGCCGAGTCCGTTGTCGAGCAGCCACATGTGCGACCAGCTGGTCTGGTAGCGGACCTTGAGCCCGAGCAGGCTGTAGTCCGGCCACAGGTCGGCGTGCGCGAACTGGAACCGGTGGCCCTCGAAGTCGCAGCGGCAGCGCCACACATCGGTGCAGCCGCAGTCGGTGACCGGCACCGTGGCGAGGGCGTTGTACCCGATCGCGGCGACGTGCCGGCCGATGCCCATCCGCGGCACGATCTCGTTGATCAGCGCCCCGGTGGAGAACGGCAGGCTCGGCTGGTCGACCGGCCGCACCCAGCGCAGCTGCGGGATCTGCTCGGAGAACCGGAGCCGACGTGCCGGGGTGAGGTTGTGCTGCAGGCCGGAGATCAGCCAGGTGCGGCTGGTGTCGGCGCTCAGCGTTTCCACGAGCAGATCGGCAGGTGGCCGATCTGGGCGGTGGCGCCGCACGCCAGGCAGGTGGTGGCGGTGTGATCGGTGCCCTCATCGAGCAGGGCAGGCAGGTCGCTCATCGTGGTCCTCTCCAGATGGCGCCCCGGGTCTGGGGCGTGGGATGTTCGGGCAGCGAACAGCCCAGCCGCGCCGACGGCGGGGCCGGGCTGTGGGCTGGGCTGCCGGTCAGGCGGGACGGTGTCCCTCGGTGCGGGACCCGGTGTGCTCACCGTCGGCGGCGCTGCCGGCGGCCGGGGGCGGCGGCGGTCCGTACGTGCTCAGATCCGCTCGTCGGTGCAGTGATCGCTGCGCCTGGACCCAGGTCAGGCCGTGGTGGGGGCCGTAGTCGCCGTTCTCGGCGTGGTAGGCCCCGTCGGCATGCCGGACGTGCCAGACGACGTACAGCGGCTGGTCACCGAAGTGGGCTGCCCGCTCGGTGCGGCGGCAGATGACGACCCACGACTGGTCGCGTTCCTGTTCGCGGATGGCCGTGATCACCGGGTAGCCGTTGACGGTGGTCGGGATCGGCACCAGCGGCGGCAGCGTCGTCATGAGCGCCCCCGGTCGGCCAGCAGCAGCGCTGCCAGGGTTTCGGTGATCGCCTCGGCTTCGTCGAGGTACTCGTGCCACGCCGGCGGTGGGATCTCGGCGGCGCTGTCGATGTTCTGCTGCTGCGCGTGGACGTGCATGGCTGCCTGCCAGCGCCGCAGCCGAAGCCGCAGCCGGGCGAGCCGCCGGACGTCGCCGGGTTCCACGACGATCCGCAGCGCTGTGACGCCGCGCAGGTCCGACCAACCGTCGCACGCGTCGGCGGGTGGGGTGCCCGGACGGGCGTCGACGATGAGGACCCGGTCGGCCGGGATGTGGGTGGTCGCGGTGTGCTGGGCGGTCACGGACTCGATTGCCTCAGCGCGCCCGGCGGCGGTGACGACGTACGCCGGCGACGGGTGGCCGAGGTTGGCGGTGTCGGCGACCGCGATGGTCCACGCGGTGGAGGCGTTCATCGGGGGCCTTCCTCGTCGTGGGCTTCCAGCGCCGTGTGCACGAGGTCGGCCAGTTCGGTGTAGGTGCCCGCGCGACGGTCGTGGTCGTCGGCGAGCATCTGCGCGCCGTCGTGGGAGATGAGGGAGTTGGGTCCGTTGAAGTGCCCGGCGTCCCGGCGGGTGCGCAGGTGCTCGGCCAGTTCGGTGTGGTGCTCGGCGGCCGTGCGCAGCGCCGCCGCGAGGTGTTCGACCCGGGTTTGGTCGCCGAACACGGACGTCAGGTGTCGCAGGGCCGATAGCTTGGGCTTGTTCATGACTGGCTTTCCTCTCGGTGGGTGTCGTCGCCGGCCGTGTCCGCGGCGGTGCGGCGGCGTTCGAGAACGGGCATGCCGGGCTGCCACAGGACGGCGACCCCTCGGGTGCGTTTGGCGACCTGCAGCGCCGTGTTGGCGCGGCCCAGCACGATTGGCCCCGGCGGGGTTCCCCGGCCGGTGATCGCGGCCAGGCCCATCGACGCCGTCACGCCGACGTCGATGCTGTGCCGGGACAGCGCCACCTCCACCGGCCGGTTGAGCGCCGCGAGCAGGGCCGCGGTGAGTGCGTCGCTGTCGGCGGCCGTCTGGTCGGGCCAGAGCACAGCCATTTCGTCGCGGCCGAGTCGGTACGCGGCGCCGCGGTGCAGCGATGCCTGGTGCTGGGTGACGCCGGCGAGCAGGGTCAGCAGCTGGTCGCCGCCGCGGTACCCGCACCAGCGGTTGATCTGGGCGAACTGGTCGACGTTGACGATCGCGAGCAGGATCGGCCGGCCGGCGGCGTGCAGCCGGGTGAGGTCGGCCAGCAGCACCGCGCGGGTCCGTAGTCCGGTCAGCCGGTCGTGGGAGGCCAGGTACAGCGCGCGGTCGTGGCGTCGGCGCAGCACGGTGTTGCGGTGCAGCGTCCACGCGAGGCCGGCGGTGCTGGCCGAGGCGAGGACGAGCAGGACGATCTGAAGGGTGGACACTGGATGCCCACACCTCCTCTCCGTGAGGCTGGAGGTGTGCGAGGGCAGCCGGTAGCCGCCGGCTGCCCTCACCTCGTCGATGGGTGGCGCCTGGGGTTCAGGCGTGCCCGGGACGGTGGTCGACGTCGATGCGCGTCGAGGTGACCTGGACCTGGTGGCGTTCAGTGCCCCGGTCGACGTTGGTGATCCCGTCGAGGTCGACGGCGATGAGGTGGTCGAGCCGGCCGTCTTCGGGGTCGTGCTCGCCGTCGATCTCGAACTCGCCGGTGACGGTGTAGGCCACCCGCAGCCGAGGCGCGTACGCCGGCAGGTGGTGGCGGCGCAGGAAGGCGTTGGCGTCCTGCTGGTCGAGCTGCCCGTCGCGGACCCGCTCGACCAGGAACGCACGGACGTCACCGAGGAGCCGTTCGCGGTCCTGGCGGGCGTCCTGGACGTGCTGACGCTCGGTGGCGAGTTCCCCGACGGCCCACAGGTAGGTGCGCCGGGTGCGGGCGAACGCCTCGGTGAGCAGCCATGCTCGGGTGACCGGGTCGGTGATCAGCTCGGCGCGGGTGTCGGGGTCGACGGGCAGGATCACGCTGTCGCCGGCCAGTTCGATGTGGCCGCTGCTGTCCTGGCCGACGAGGATGCCGCTGCGGGGCAGGTCGGGCAGTTTCACGGCGGGCAGCCGGTCGGTGTGGGAGGCGAAGATCTGCCCCACGGTCAGGGATTCGTTGGTCACGATGCTCCTTCGAGGTGGGGGGTGTTGTACGGGCCGCCGACCCGGACAGGGAAACGGCCAGCGCTGGCGGACTGCCAGGTGTGCACCGGTGTGAACGGGTCGTCCGTCCGGGGCCGGCGGGCCACCAGGACGGTGGGTTCGCGCCAGGCGCCGGGCGGTCGGTGCTCGTAGCGCTCCGACAGGCACCGGACGTACTCGACGTCGGAGGAGAAGGCGTAGTAACGGCCGTCGAACCAGGACCCGCCGAGCCGGTCGCAGCAGGAGACCGACACCGGGTACCAGCCGTTACGGCTGACCGTGACGCAGTGCCCGCAGGTGAGATCAAGCTCGAACGTGCACAGCCGGTGCAGCTCCATTCCAGCGACGTCCGACGGGTCGGCTGCTGGGGTGGGTGTGGTCACAGCGCACCGTCCGCGATGCTGCGCAGCCGGCGGACGGCTTCGGCTTCCAGCCACCGCACCGCGTTGCGGGTGCGGTCCATCTCGGTCGCGGCGACTTCGCGGGAGTAGCCGTCCAGGCGCAGCTGGAGGGCTTGGCGCTGGTTGTCGGTGAGCGGCGCGGCGGCGATCAGCGCGGCGAGGAGGTTGATCCGCTGGCTGTCGGGCGCCGGCGCGGCCGTGGGGAGGGGCTGCGCGTGCAGCTCGTAGGCGGCCCGGATGTGCCGGCGGTTGGCCCACATGTGGCGGTAGCAGGCGTGCGACGCCAGCCGCAGCAGCCACGACACCACGTCGTCGTCGGCGGTGGCGAGCTTGGCGAGAGCGTCAACGAAGGTGTCGTGGACCAGGTCGTCGACGGCGTCGCGGTGGTGGACACGGACCCACACGTACCGGGTGATCAGGTCGCGGTAGGTGTGGTACAGCTCGGCGAACGCGTCGCTGCTGCCGGCCTGGGCTTCGTGGAGCAAGGCCACGGCCTGCGGGCTGGTGGCGGTGCGCCGCCGGTCGGGGCGGGCGGGCGTGGTGGTGCTGGGTGCCATGTCGGAGCCTCCCTGAAACGGGGATGGGTCCGGGCACGGCCTGATAGCCGTGCCCGGTGCGCGGATGCGCGAGGTGGCCGGGCAACGGCCAAAAAGTGGTGCGGTGCGTGGCGGGATCCGCCGGTGCTGTTAGCCGGCGTGCATCTCCTCGATGGCGGCCCGCTCGGCGGTGTCGACGTCGGGTGCTTCGACCGCGAGGGCCCACAGCCCTTGCTCGTCGTCGCTGTCGTCGCCGCCGGTCACCTCGTGCCGGCCGGCGATGACGCCGACGGGGATCGCCTTGTCTTCCTGCCAGACGCCGAGCACGGTGTATACGCCCTTCGGCGTCAGCGCCGCGCGCAGCAGGTCGGCTTCTGTGTTGACGAGGCCGGCGACGTGGCCGAGTGCTTCGACGGCGGCCTCGATGCCGCTGGTCTCGGAGTGCTGGGTGAAGCCGTCGAAGCCCTGGTGGCGGGTGGCCAGCCGGATCGCCTGGCCGTTGATGGTCAGGTCGGCGGTGACGATGCCGCAGCCGTCGACACCGTCGCCGTCGGCGGTGCGCCAGATCAGCACGTTCGTCAGCGGGAGCCGGATCGTCCAGACGCCGGCAACGGCGTCGTATCCGAGCGCGGCCAGCAGTTCCTCCAGCCGGGCGACGATGCTCAGTTCGACGGTGCTGAACGTGTCGTCGATGCCGTACTCGGCGGCGGCGCCGTCGAGCAGCCACTGCCGGGCGGCGGCCGGGTCGTAGACGATCACCGGTTCGCCGCTGTCGGTGGTTGCCAATACCGGCGCGGATTCCTTGTGGTGCCTGGGGTCGGTCATGTCATACCTCCGTGGGAGTGGTGGGTGCTCAGGCGTCGGCGGTGAAGACGTCGGTGCCCTGGACGGTGACCCGGATCGGGACGGTGCTGGCCGGGCTCAGCAGCCACAGCTCGGTCTCGTCCAGGTGCACCGAGACCTGCAGAACGCCGTCAGGATTGATGAAGGCGAACACCCACACCCCGGCGACCTGGATGGATGGCTGGACGACGTCGAACGTCGCCGGGTGGAACGCGGCGGCCAGGTTCACGGCGACCGCGTGGATCGGCGTCGAGGTGTGCCGCTGGCGGTAGCCGGCGGCCCGATCCAGCCAGATCTGCGGCTCGCCACCGGGCATCGGTATCCCGGCGTTGGTGTCGGCGTACCGCTCGCACCGCGCCGCGACCGTGTCGCACCAGCGGGCGGCGGCCTCGTACAGGTCGGCCTGGGTGAGGGATTCGACCGGCCTGCCGAGCCTGCCCCCGCGGCCCAGCGGACGCGTCGACAGGTCGTAGACCTCCAGGTGCAACCCGTGCTGGTCCCCGTCGAGGGTCAACCGGTAGAGGTAGCTGAGGTCGCCGGGTACGCGACCCAGATCGGCGGACTCGTCGTCGGGCAGGGAACCCGGATGGTCGGCGGCGTACCGCAGGTAGCTGGCCACGGTCAGCGGCTGGTGCTGCTCGACGGTCCAGGTGTAGAAGTCGGCCAGGTGCGGAACCTGGAACTCGGGGCTGGCGGAGCCGGAGCGGAACCAGCGCTGCGCGGTGGTCTGAGCTCCGATCATTGCATCGATAGCGATGACGGCGCGTGCTCCCATCTGATGTCCCTTCTTCGTTGTGGGCATGGCGAACCGGCCGTCCGCGCGGACTGCGCGGACGGCCGTTGCGGTGAAGTGGTTGGCCCTCAGACCGGAACGCCGCGGCAGCAGCTGGCCGGTGACCCGATGTGGGTCAGGCCGCCTGCAGCTCGTCGTCGGCATTGGATTCGCCGGTATCGGCGAGCGTGGGGGTGAGGCCGGCGAGGATGGCCTTGGCCACCTTCAGCACGGTGTCAGCGCACGCCTTGACCAGGCCGAGGTCACCGTCGGCCCAGCCGAGGACGTACGCGTCGCTGTACGCCTGGGTGTCGAGCCCCAGCGCCTTGCACACGATGTGCGCGACGCTTTCGGCTTCGGTCTCCTTGCGGCCCCGGTGCAGGTCCTCGCCGAGCCGGGTGCCGTCGGCGTGCTCGCAGCGGATGTGCGCCAGCTCGTGGACGGTCGTCTTGACCCGCTGCGCGCCGCTGACGTCGTCGCGGACCTTCACCGCGCGGACGGTGGCGCCGGTGACGGTGACGCCGTTGGCCTGGCCGAGGTACCGGCTGCCGGGCGGTGCCAGTTCGAAGGAGTAGCCGGCGTCCTTGATGAGCTTGACGACGTCGTCGTAGGCGTCGGTGGGGTCCTCGCCGGTCAGCAGCTGCGCGGTGGCACCGCCGATCGCCTTGAGCCGGCGGGTGCGCTGGATCGAGGGAACTTCGAACGGTGCGCCGTCGGTCTGGCTCAGCTCGAACGTGTTCACCAGCCGGAACCCGACGACCTGGACGACGGGACGGCCGCGGTCGTCGCGCCTGACCTTGCGGCCTTGCGCCTCCCATTTCGCGGCCTCCTCTTCGCTGGGTCGACGTTTGATCGGCGCCCAGATCTTGAAGGCGGTCTCGCCGAGCCGGACCTGCCGCTGCTCCTTCAGCCAGCCCGTGGACTTGTCTTTCTTGCCGTACGGCAGGAAGAACTGCGGTTCGATGCCGCGCTCTGCGGCCTGCATCAGCAGCAGCAGTTGGTTGCTGAGGGTGTACCGGGCGCCGAACGCGGCGACCTGCTCGATGAACTCCAGCCATTGGGCCGGGTCGGCGGCGATCCGGGTCAGCCGCTCGTCGAAGTCGGCTTTGATCTTGGCGAGGAACTCGTCTCGTTCCTCGGTGGATTGGGTGGTGGACTGCTTGGCCATCAGGGTGGCCCTCCTTTTTCCCCGCCTCGTGGCGGCGGACAGGTTGGGACCAGCGGCCCCAACCTGCCCGTGGGCACGAGGTGTGGGACCGCGACACCCCGGGGTCGGGGCGCCGGTCAGCGGGTTAGCCGGCCGAAGGCGGCCAGTTGGATGTCCTTCCGGACTGTGGCGGGATGGTTGGGCGGTCAGTAGTTGAGTGGCTGGCCGTTGACGGTGACTGACGGTGTGTCGTCGACCAGGCGCAGCACGGTCCCGGCCGGTAGGCAGGCGCGGTGGCCGTCGGTGAAGGTGACGAACCACCAGCCGTCGCGGCCTTCCCAGGCCGGCGCGGCGACGGTTTGGGTGGTGCCGTCGAACTTGAAGACCTGGTCGCCGGAGGACGCCCGCTGCACGGGCAGCAGCCGCACGCCGTCGGCGGGACGGATCACCCACGGCGGCACGACACCGGTCAGCGGGGTTTCCCCGGGGGTGCGCAGTTCGACGCCGACTGCGGTCCGGGCGATGGAGGTGACCACGGCGGGCAGCCAGGCGGTGCGGGAGTTGACGTGGACGGGCTGGCCGATGCGCAGCTGGTCGACCGGCATGACGGTGGATGGATTGAGGTTCATGAGAGGGCTCCTTCGCAGGTGGTGCGGGCAGAACCCGGGCACGACCATTCGGCCGTGCCCGGGGTTGCGCGGATGCGCGGGTGAGCGGCCGGGCAACGGCCGTGGATGGAGCGGAGTACGGGTGGATCAAGACCGGCGTGCTGTCGGTTCGCCGGTGTCGACGAGATCCGGGTGGGCTCGAACTCAGCGGCAGGCGATCTGCGTGAGCGGCAGCGGCCTACTTGGTGGTGCTCGCCGGTGGCGCGTCGGAACGCTGCGGCGGGAGGCGGAGCGCTGCGGCGCGGATGAACACGTCACGGTCGGGGACATGCCAGCCGTCGCTGCACACGTTCTGACGCTGACCCTGCAGATTGACCATGACGTACCAGCCGCGGTCGCCGGGCGGTTGCAGGGCCAGGTCGACCGGCCCGTGGTCGGCGATGTAGGCGCTGGTGCGGTTGCGGGCCTCAGCCTTGAGGCGGGTCACGAAGGCGCACGCCGGGCTGGCCTCCCAGCCGGGGTGTTCACAGGACTGGTAGTCCAGTGACGCCGCAGCCTGTCCTACGACCTCAGGGTCAACCGGGCCGGGGTACGGCTGGAAGTGGTAGGCGTCGACGTCGCGGTCCGTGAAGTCGAGCGGGCCGGGCCGGTCGCCGTCGCGGTCGGCCGGGTAGAGGTGGGCGACGCTGTCCAGGTTTTCCCGCCACAGCATCCGGCCGGTCTCATCCGCGTCGTCGCGGTTCAGCAGGTCCCAGGACTGCGCGGCGGTGAGCAACAGGTCGAGATGATCAGATCCGACGATCCAAGCGCTCATGGGTCGTTCCTTCCTTGCGGCTGTAAGGGGGCTCGCGCACGCCACCCGGGGAGGACGGCGAGGTGATTCAGCGGGAGGCCAGGACGTGTGCCCTGCCGGTAGGCCCGCTGCTTGCAGGAGGGGGTCAGTCCTGCGCTACAGGGCGAAGGGTCGCCGCGAGGGCCGCGGTCTTGGTGGCCGTGCGGAACATCGACACGGCGTTGGCGGCGATGTCGGCGATGCCGTCTTCTCGCTCTCGCGGGGTGAAGGGCAGGCAGGCGTGCGGCCCGACCCGGAACGCCGGCAGGTTGTAGTGCTGACGGGCGACGACGGAGCCGTCCGGGAGGGAGTATTCGTCGAAGGACGCGAGGTCGAGTCCGTCGATGTCCGTCTCTTGGTTGCCGGTGCAGAGGATGACCAGGTCGTAGGTACGGCCGTCGATGAGCGCCATGCCGGGCAGCGCGACGGGCCGGGCCCTGCGGGTCACCACGTTGAGGCGCCGGACGCCGAACCGGTCGGCGCGAAGGTAGCGGCCGATGGCCTGGTATCGGCCACGGATCTGGTCCTGCCAGTCGTCGCAGGTGGTGGGCAGCTGGTCGGAGTACCAGTCGATGCGTTCCACCGTGTCCAGGGCCGCGGCGGCCATGAACGGCTGCGGCGCGACGCCGAGGAACGATTCGACCGCGCATTTGGCGGAGTCACCGCCGCCGACCACCGCAGCGCGGCGCACGCCCCGCAGCGGCCACAGGGTGGCCATGCGTTGCATGAACTGCGGGAAGGCGAGGATGGTGGTGCCGTTGGCGGCGTTCTGGGGGTCGGGGTCCCCGAGCCCTCGCGCGTCGATGACCCGTCCGGCGCCGATCGAGTCGCGGTCCTCGAAGTCGATTCCCACTCCTGCGCCGTCCTGGGTGACGGCCCGCACGTTGGTGGAGGTGACCACATCGGCGTACTGCGCCAGCGCAAGCCGGATGACAAAGGCCATGTCGGTGTTGGTCTGGAACTCCGACATGGACACGTTCGCGGCCTGGATCGGGGCGCCGGGCAGGTAGTTCAGGCTCGCGCCCTGGTCGCCGGCCAGTCCGGCGCTTCCCGGGCGGTTGCGGGAGTTGAGGTTGAACGTCGGCCGGCCGGTCATCGCGAAGGTGCCGCCGGCGCGGTCGGAGCGTTCCAGCACGAGCGGCTTCGGGTAGCCGCTGAGGACTCGGGTGGCGGCGTACACGGCGGCGTGGAACCCACTGCCGATGACGATTTCCCGGTCGGTGCGGCTGGAGCCCAGGAGGGCTTCGCGGCGTGGTCCGTCGGACCAGTAGGTGTCCAGCGCCTGGTCAGCGACCTGGCGTCCGTAGGGGTCCAGGGCGATACCGGTCAGCTGGGCCTGCAGCGGGCTCGGGAACTCCGACTGGCGGTCCATCATCGCCCGCATTCCTTCGGAGGCGGTCTGGTTCAGCGCGACGGTGGCCAGCAGCGACTCGATCGGCGCGGCCGGCTGGAAGGACAGCGGTGACGTGTCGGGCATGGTGGTCTCCTTCGGAGGTCACCAGGGCACCGCGCCGGCCGACATACCCATCCCCGGTCTCCCGGGGGTGTGGCACGCGGCTGGCGCGGTGTCCCGGAAGGTCAAGCGGATGGGTGGTTGCGGTCTGGTCGGCTACCAGAACCGCCTGAGCAGATCGCCGACGTGGTCGGCGTCGAGCGGCACGCGTTCCCGACCCGGCGGGCATCGCCGGATAGCGGGCGCTGCGAGCGGCTGGAGAGGCGGTCGCCCGATCAGGCGGCGGTGCCGTCCTGCGTGCGCTGCGGGTAGGTGGGGACGTCGGGGAGGGTCAGCCGGCAGCGGCGGTCACAGGTCGGGCAGTAGATGACGGCCGAGTCACCGCAGTCGCACATGACGTCGGTGGCGCCGTCGTCGAAGCGGGCGCAGTCCCGGCACGGCGTGAAGGGTGCTTGCCGGCCAGGGCCGAACAGGGCGGCGATGGTGGTCTCGTGGCCGTTCCCGTCGAGCAGGCTGGTGTCGTCGTTCCACGTCCATCGGTGCCCCTCGGGGCAGACGATGTCCACGGCGCGGACCTGGTTCCAGTAGCCGTCGTCGCTGGTGATGTCCAGGTAGACGGTCGGCCGGTCGCCCTCCTGCTGCACGAGCGCGTACGCGCCGCCGTCGGGCTGCGGGCTGGAGGCCAGCACGATGTTGACCGGGCAGGTCAGGCAACCGTGGTCGTGGTAGATCGGCGCGCCCTCGGCGATCGCCCAGTCGCGGGCGGCGCACCACAGCTGCATGCGGGCCGAGATGTCCATGCCGGACCGGTACTCGGTGAAGACGTCCAGGTTGACGAACTCCCGCAACGATGCGGTCAGGTCCTCGTCGGGTTGTCCGACGCGCTGCTCGGTCCAGGCGGTGGTGTCGATCAGGTAGTAGCCGTGTTCGATGATCACGCTGTCGTTCATCGTCGGGGTTTCCTTTCGTGTTGGCCGCCGCGGTCGCGGGCGGGGGGTAGAACGCAAGAAGCCGCCCGGCCCGAAGGGCTCGGCGGCGCGGGTGATACCGGGTGCGATCAGGCGGCGCAGGTATGCAGCAGGTCGGCGGCCTCTTCCCTGGCGTAGGCGTGGCCGTACATGCCCCACACGGACTCGACCTCCAGCCACTGCTCGACCGCGGCGGTGGTGCCGTCGTCCCAGGTCGTGGTGCCGGCCCGGCGCCGCTCGACGATGACGCCGTAGACCTCACCGTCCAGCCACGCCTGCCATTCGGCGCGTTCGCTGGCGAGGTCCGCCGGTGTGGTGGTGATCCCAACGTGGCGCCGGAAGTCGGCGGTGTCGAAGCACCACACGTCGGTGTCCCGGTTGAATGCGACGGCGATCGCCGTGACGCCGTGGAACATCCTCAGGTAACGCTGGAACAGGTCCCGGCCCAGTGAGTGCCAGGCGGCGAGGATCATGTTGGCGGCGTGCGGCACGTACACGCCCTTGGCCAGGTATGGCGTCGTCCGCGCAGCGGTCACCAGAGCCGGGGCCAGGGCGTCACCGTCGGGTTCACCGGCGTACTCGTCGTGGACCACGCGGGCCCGCCAGCCGGGGTGGCGGTCATCGGTCACGGTCGAATCCGGGTCGTCAGACATCACTGCCGCCTTCCGTGCCGCGGCGCTCGTCGTCGGACCACTGACTGAGCCGGTCGCCCTGTCCACGCAGTAGCGCCGGGGCGTCGTCGGTGAGGTAGTCGGCGAGGATGGCCGCCATCTGCCGGTGGGTGTGGGCGATGCCGCCGGAGCGCAGGTCGGCGCCGGAACACACCAGGGCACCGTCGAGCCAGACGCCGTAGATCCAGCCGTTGTCCGGATACACGGCGCCGATCTTGCCTCCGCCCGCGGCGACGATCCGGATCTCCAGCACGGGATCGCCGTCGCGGACCGCCGGGATCGGATAGGTCGCTTCCGGCTCACAGCGATACACGTCGAAGTAGTCGACGACGTGGACGTCACCGTCGAGGGTGGTCAGGTGGGAAGGGCTGTTCATGAATGGCCTCCATAGGTCGTGGGTGTGATCGAGTGGCCGGCGCCGTCGACGAGGTCGCAGTCGCGGACGTGGTCGACGATCAGGTCGGCCTGGGTGTCGTCGATGTGGCGGCGGCAGCCGGGGCAGGTCCAGCAGCCGGGGCGGTGGTGGAGCAGCTCGCGCAGCTGCTCGTCGGTGGGGTACTCGTCGAAGCAGCCGTCCTCGGTGAGGTCGGTGCCGTCGGCCAGGTGCGCCTCGAACGAGCGCCCGCCGTCGGCCCAGACGAGTTCGGTGATGGTGACCTGGCTGGTGTCGATGGTGCGGACACCGCGGTCGATGCTGCGGATGATGGTGCTCACGATGTGCTGTCCCTTCCTTGGGGATCGGTGATGGTTCAGGGTGGCTACTCGTCGGCCGGCTGCGGCTGCTGGTCGCGGGGCCGCGCGGCGGGCCGCACGCCGCGGGGCAGCGGGATCCCGTCGCGGCACGGGTCGTAGTGCTCGATGCAGCTGCGGCGCTGTTTCGCGGTGCGCATGGCGGCCTCCGCACAGCCGAGCGCGGTGTGGGCGTCGCCGCCGGTGGTCGGGAATATGCCGACGCTCGCCAGGACCGGCATTGCCTCGCCGGCGATGAGCGCCGTTTCGTGCTGCAGCGCTCGGGCGAGGGCGGCGGCGAGCTGGTGGGGTGGTTGGGAGGTCGCGATGGCGAACTCGTCACCGCCGAGCCGGACGAGGAGATCGTCGGGTAGCAGGGCGTGGGCGAGCCGTTCGGCCAGGGCGGCGAGGTAGCCGTCGCCGGCGGCGTGGCTGAGCCGGGTGTTGATGGCCTTGAGACCGTCGGCGTCGCAGAACGCGACGGTGACCGCGGTGTCGGTGGGGGTCGCGTCGAGGTGCCGGTAGATGAACCGGCGGGTGCGCAGGCCGGTGACGCCGTCGGTGTTGGCCTCGGCCAGTTCGGCCAGCAGGGCATGTTCTCGGGCGTCGCGTTCGCGGTCACGCCGGGCAGCGTTGACGTGGATGAACAGCACCTGGCTGATCGCCAGCACGACCATGATCACGGTGCCGTACGTGCTGTACGGGTCGATGAGGGCGATCATCACCAGCATCAGGAGTAGGACGCAGATGGCGTACGTGAGGGGTCGGGTGCGGTGGCCGGGTCGTGGGATGAGGTCGAGGAGGTCGCGGAAGGTGGACATGAGCAGGCAGCTCCTTGGCACTGAGGGGTTGAAGGGTGTGAAGACGCCGAAAGGCGAACCGGGGGTCCCGGTTCGCCTTTCGTGGAGGAAGGGTCAGTTGCCGGTGAGGGCAACGAGTTGATGTTTGGCGGTGAGGGTCCGCAGGTAGGTGTGGGCTTGGTCGAGGTAGGTGAGCAGGTCCGACAGCCGGCCGGTGGTGGGTTTGAAGTGGTTACCGGTGACGGTGAGCAGGGCGTTGGCCGGTACGGCCGTGAGCCCACCGACGTGGGTGTAGGTGTCGCACCCGGCTTGGAAGGCCTCCAGGTGGTTGGTGGACAGATCCATGACCCGGTTGGGCAGGAGGTTGTAGGTACGCATCGCGGCGATGCGGGGCTGAGCGAGGTAGCCCTGTTGGGCTTGGGTGAGGGTGTACTTCTTCTTGTCGGCCGCGTGACGGTCGTAGAAGGTCCAGAACGGCTGGGCGGGCTTCGTCTGAGCGACGACGCGGTGCCAGACGGTGTAGCGATGGTAGTAGGAGAGGCGGCCAGCAGCGGCCATGGCGTCGAGGTCGAGCAGTCCGAGCGGCCCGCCGGCGGCGGTGTGCTTGGAAGCGTTGAGGAGTTTGCCGGTGAAGAGTCGGCGGGTGGTGCGGAAGTGGTTCACCGCAGTCGGTGAGGAGATGCCGGGCAGGAGCGCGGCGGCGGTGGCTTCGAGGGTGTCGATGGGGGTGGCCTGAGGCAGGCACACGATGGTCCGGGACGTCTCGGGCATGGTGAAGGTCACCTTCGGTGAAGGGGTGCGCGGGTGTGTGGGATCGCCTCAGCACGAGGGGGCTGAAAGACGGAGATGCGACACGTGTCGCGGGGTGGAGCAGCTCCGGTAGACCGGAGGGGCGCAGTGGAAAGCGCGGGTGGTGCGGGTTGGGCGTGGCGCCGACGGGAGGTGGCAGGCCGACCGGCCGAAGCGGGTGGGCGGTTGCTACCGCGGTCGTGGGCGAGGAGCCCGATGGTGGGTGGAGCTGGGGGGTTTCAATGAATGAGCCTTCACCGTAAGCCCGCCACCCAACAGCAGACCCGAACCGCGCTGCCGACCGAAACCGGCGCTGAGCTGGGCTGTTGGGTGAATCGGCGGTGAAGAAGACCGGGTTGGTGGCCGCCTGTTGGGTGCGGGTCTGCCCTGTTGGTTTACCGAACCGGGTGTTGGGCGGCGCGACTGGTCGACCGGCGGTGCGTGCGCCAGCACCGGTCCAGTGGTTCAGCAGCTGACGTCCAGGCGGGTTGGGCTCATCGGGTTCGCCGGGTGCTCAACCGCGGCTGCGGGTGGGCAGGCGGCGTTCGATACGCAGGCCGTCGGCTTCGATGCCGAGCAGGTCACGTCACCGATGGCGGGCACGATGTCTACGACGAAGTACCAGGCGGGCCACGTGGCGTCGGTGACGTCGACGGTGAACCCGGCGAGCATCCCGGCGACGCACAGCCACGGGCACGGCCGGTGGATGGTTGGAGCGGTACCAGGGCCGGGGCGTACAGGGCTCGGCGGATCGCGGGCCGCGACGGCCCTGACCTGCGCTGTTGGGTGAACGGCCGCGCAGGTGGCCCGCACACGGCCGGTCTGTTGGGTGGCGACCCCTGCCCTGTTGGGTCGCCACCCAACAGGGCAGGGTCGTGGGTTGGGTGGTGCTACCGGTCGCCCAGGACCAGCAGCGGGTCCTGGGCGGGTGTCGGCGTCCCTGGATTGATCGGGCCGGTCTGTCCATGGGAGCTGTTCAGGTCCGCGAGTGTCAGCCGGTGCCTGCCGTTGCCGACCAGGCGCCATACGGCGCCGGCGGGATCGGTGCCGCTGTCCGGGCTGGTGGTCGCCACGACGACCCCTCCGTCCATGCCTTCGGCGAATCGGCGGTGCAGGTTCTGTTCCCGTGCCCGGGAGGGCAGGACGAACAGGACCGGGTAGGAGGGGCCGCCGTCGTTGCGCAGCCGGCGGTGGGAGGCGATCTTGCCGATCAACTTTCCGAGTGGCTCGGTCCCGGTGTCGTACTCCAGGAAGAACCCGACGCTGCGTCCGCCGTCGACCCACACTCCGTGCCCGTCGGGCTGGACTCGTCGCCCGTAGGCGGCGCTGGTGTCGCGTTCGGACCACCACCGGGCCAGCCGGGTCTGCGGGTTGTGCCGGGCGTGCACGAGCAGTTGGATGAAGAACTCGTTGATGCCGAGCAGGTGATCCAGCCTGGGGCTGGAGAAGATCCGGTCCTGGCGTTCCCGCAGTGCCTTGAGCGTCGGCGGGGTGTTGTCGCCGGAGAGCGCGACATAGCGGGCGGACAGCGGTCCAGAAACCCAGCAGAGCGGGCGAGGTGCGCCGGGTCGGTTCCGGACGAACCGGTCGATGAAGCGGAGCCGGCGAAGCGCGTGCAGCCGGTGTTGGCAGGTCGTCGGACTGTCGAAGAAGACGAGGGAGAGCTGGGTGGTGGTGAGCACGATGTGTTGATCGAGAAGGTGGGCGATGGTGTAGTCGCGAGGACGAAGACGGGTGGAGATGTCGAGAAGGGCCGAGGAGGAAGAGGAGTGAGCAGAGGACGACGGCGGAGCAGTGGGCGAGGACGAAGGAACGGTTGACGGTGAGGATGCAGGCGGAGGCGAAGGAACGGAGGGAGACGACATAGGAGAAGAAAGGGAGGACGAAGAAGGCGAGGAGGCGGGAGACAGGAAAGAGGGAGTTGATGGATGGATTGAAGGCGGACTGCCGTATGAAGCTGGGGAAGCAGTATTCCCCACCGAGAGGTCCCCTACAGGGAACTGTCGGGCGTCGGCGGATGCAGGCATGAGGGCTCCTAGCTGCGGTGTTGGGTGAGTGGGCCGGCCTGGGGCCGGCAGTACGGTGACCACGGCTGCGCCGAGGCCAGGCCGGGGCCACGACCGGGGCGAGGCCGAGCCGGATCGCCCCAACAGGTGGCTGCGGCAGCGTCGTGGCGGTGACGGCGGGCCGGGCCCGGCAGATGCGTAGCCAGGCGGCCGGAAAGTCGGAGTGGAAGTCGCCGGCGTCGTGGATGCGGACCCAGGCGCCGTCGACGTCGGGCCTCTGCTATTCGTCTGCGCTGTCGGGCTCGGCCGCGCCGTCGGCCTCCTCCGGCTCGTCGGGCTCGGCCGGCTTCGGGCCGACGCCGGCGAGGGTGGCGATCGCCGCCGGCTTGTTGGGTGCGGTCGAGACCGCGTCCGCCGCGGCCTGACGGACCGCGAGGGCTTCACCTACGACCGGCCGTGGCGGGTTGGTGTGCAGCGTGAACGCCGGTGTCTCCCGCCCGTTGACGACGAGGCGGGCCGCCGCCCGGAACGCGTCCATGTGGCTCAGGTCGTGTTCGTCGAGTTCGGGCATGGTGTGCCGGCCGAGCTGATGCGCGTCCTCCGGTGCGCAGCTGAAGAAAATCTTGTTGCGGGCGTTGGCGGACAGCGCCATCTGCGTCTCGCGTGGCATCTGGCTGAGGTTCTGATGGGCGAGGACCATCGAGAAGTGGTAGCCCCGGGCCTCGGCCAACATGTCCCCGACCGACCCCGGCAGGTTCAGGAAGTTGTGGGCTTCGTCGATGTACATCGTCGCGTCGCGGCGCTTCGCCTCGGGCAGCCGGGCGCGGGCAGTGGCCGCCTGCCACGCCGAGGCGACCACGAACGAACCCATCAACCGGGCGGTCTCCTCACCGATCTGACCTTTCGGCAGCCGGACCAGGAGGATCCCGCCGTCGAGGATCTTGGTCATGTCGATGCTGGACTGCGGGGTGCCGAGGGTGCGACGGACGAAGTCGCGCAACAAAAAAGCCCGGAGCCTCGCGAGCACCGGGCCGATCACCTGAGCACGGAGTGGTGGTGGCGTTGACTCGAACCACTCCCAGAACCCTCGTAGCCCCTCAGGGTCGTCGAGGTCGGACGTGAACACGTGCCGAAACTGCTTGTCGTTGAGCAGCGGCGGCACGAGCGTCAACGTGGCGTTGGCCCTGCGCAGCAGGGTCAGGCACGACACCCGCAGCACGTCGTCGATCCGTGGTCCCCAGTGCTTGGTGAAGATTTTGGAGAAGATCGACACGATGTTGTCCACGACCAGGTCGTGGTCGTCGCCGGCGAGGGGGTTGAGGGTCGCGCCCGGGTTCTGGTCCGGGTCGATGATGGCGACCTTGTGGGCCAGGTTCGCCGGGATCCGGTCGAGGACGTCGGTGACCAGGTCGCCTTTCGGGTCGATGACGATCGTGCCGCGGCCGGCGCGGATGTCATCCATGATCATGTTGAGTTCCAGGGTGGACTTGCCGGAGCCGGTGCTGCCGAGGATGTGGGTGTGCTGGCGGGCGTCGGCGATGGCCATGGCCACCGAGTGGCCGCCGACGTCGGCCTTGCCGATGACCTTCGTCCCGCGTCCGCCGGTCGGCACCTCGACCGGGGCCGGCATCGGTTTGGCCCGCGCCCGGGTCAGGCCGGGGACGGCAATGTCGTGCGGGAGCGCGGCGATGCTGGCCAGTTCGCCGGTGTTGAGCAGGAACCCGCGTCGGAGCGGCCGCAACGCGAGGACCGCCTGCGGGTGGGGCAGTGTGAGCCGGCGCAGCCGGTTGCGGCCGGCCCACGCCCCGAACGCGGACGCGAGACCGTGCGTGAGGGTGACGAGGCGTGGCATGAGCGTGTCGGTGTCGCCGTTGCGCGGGTTGGCGTGGGCGACGGCGTACCGGATGGCGACTTCCCACTGCGGGCCAGCGAGCTTGTCGACGGCGCCTTTGCCGTCGCGGTCGCGCTGCGGGTCGGCCCGCAGCAGCGCCGGGTTTGTGGCCGCGGTGGTCGGCCGGGCGGCCGGCCGCCGGGTCGGGCCGAGCAGTTCCGACATCAGGTTGAGGCCCATCCACAGCCAGCTGGCCGGGTCGAGCAGGTTGGTGGGGCGGTGGCCGGTGCGCAGCGCGGCGACACCATGGCGCAGTCGGCGCAGCTGCCGGGTGCTGGCCGGGCGGGCCAGGATCTGCACGCACGCGGCTTCGGCGTTGTGCAGCCCGCTCGCGGCGGCGATGAGGGTCCGCATCGGGTCGTTGTCGTGGTCGGTTTCCAGGGGGTACCAGGCCGGCAGGGTCGGGGCGAGGGCCCCGCCGACGGCGACGCCACCGGCCGGCAGCGGCGTGGTGGCGTCGTCGGCGGTGCAGGACGCGCCGGGCCAGGCGCCGCGGATCGCGGCCTGGATCGGCCCGATCTGCAGGGTGCCGGGCACCCAGACCGCGATGGTGAGCTGCCGTCCGGCCCACCGGTATTCCACGGCGATGTGGGACCGGCCGTCGCGCCAGCGGCGGCGCCGGCCGGGGGTGGTGATCTCGGCGAGGGTGGCCCAGAAGACCGCGGCGCCGGCCGGGTCGACCTCCGGCGGCGGCGTGATCGTGATCAGCTGCCCGTGTGCGTTCATCGCCGTGGTCCGGCGGCCGGCGAGGACCGCCCGGCCGAGCAGGGCGGCGATGAGCAGCACGACCAGGATCGCGGCGAGGCACGGCCGGGCGACGCACCAGGCGACCGTATCGGTGACGGCGTCGAGGAGGTGCTGCGACAGCGGCGGCAGCCCGCCGGGCTGGACAGGCGACGGTGCAGGTGGAGACGCGGGCGCGTGCTGGGGTGACATGTGGGCTCCCTTATTCGTCGTCGGTGAGGTCGAGTTCACCTACGCAGAGGCGGTGTTCCTTTTTGGAGGCGACGGCCTGGAAGGACACCCGGTGGGTGCCGGACAGCAGGACGCCCTCGCCCCTTCTGGCGGCGAGCAGGACCCGGGCTTCGCCGGAGGTCAGGCCGAACGCGTCGGCGACGGCGTCGATGGCCTGCGGGGACTGCCGCATCAGGATCTGGGTCGCGGCGTTGGAGATGACGGCCTGGCCGAGGTCGGAGCCGAGCAGGTCAGCGGCGTCCTGGGTGATGACCGAGACCCCGGCCCGCCGTTTCCGCGCGGCCTTGGACAGGCGGAACAGGAACTTGGCGCCTTCGCCGTCGCGGAGCAGGGTCCATGCCTCGTCGACGATGACCAGGCGCCGCGGTGGGTTGGCGGCCCGGATAGCGGGGGCGTCGACTTCGCGCCAGATCGCGTCCAGGGCCAGGAGCATGCCGGGGGCGCGCAGCTCATCGGCGAGCTGCCGGGTGGACCACACGACCAGCTGCCCGGCCGGCACGGTGGTGGTCGGCCCGTCGAACAGGTCCCGGAACGACCCGGTCGTCCACGGGGTGAGCCTGGCCGCGAGGGTGTCGCCGGCGTCGGTGCCGAGCGCTTCGAGGGCGGCGCCGACGTCGCGGAGCAGCGGCGGCCGGCGCCGCCACGTCGCCGGGTCGTTGGAGATCCCGACGGCGGCGTACGCGGCGATGATCGCCTTGTCCAGGGCCGCCCGTTCACTCGGCGGCGGCTGCTGTCCCATCAGCACCGCGACCAGGGTGTGGACGAACAAGGCCCGCCTCGTGAGGGCGTCGTCGCGGCGGTCACCGGCCGGGATGTCCAGGGGGTTGAGCCGGACCCCGGCGACGCCGAGTTGGATGGTGATCCCGCCGACGGCGTCGGCGAGGCGGATGTACTCGTCCTCCGGGTCGATGCAGGCGACGTGGACGCCGTCGGCGAGGGACCGGATGACTTCGAGCTTGATGAAGTACGACTTCCCGGCACCGCTTCTGGCGAGGACGACGCTGTTGTGGTTGTGCTGGGACCAGCGGTCCCACCAGACGATCCCATTGGAGTCGGGGTTGAGGCCGTAGAGCATGCCGCCGGTGTCGCCGGCCTCGCCCGGCAGCGGCGCCGGCAGGTCCGAGCTGGCGAGGGGGAACGCGGAGGCGATGGCGTCGGTGTCCATGACCCGGCGCATCCCGAGGCTGTCGGTGGCGAGGGGCAACGTGCTGGTCCAGCCCTGCAGTTGCCGGAACGTCGCCGGTTGGGTGTCCAGCAACACGGACGCGGCGGTGGCCCGTACGTGCGCGACCGCCTCTTCGAGTTCCTCGACCGACGGTGCGTGGACCGTGCAGTACAGGCCGACTCTGAACATGCGGGAGTGGCCGCGGGCGATCCGGTCGGCCATCTCGGCCGCGTCGTCGGCGGCGGCCTCGGTCATCGGGTCAGCGAGGCGGCCCTTGTCGGCGTCGGCGCGGCGGTTGGACTCGAACCGGGCCCGCTGGCGGCGCAGCCGCGCTGCCGCAGCCTGCGGGGTCATGGGGTCGATGTAGATGACCACGTCGAGGCGTCCCGGCCAGGCCAGCAGCGGATCCAGCCAGGCTGGGCCGACTTCGGCGGGGAACCCGGTGACGATCAGCGTCGCGGCGTACCCGTCACCGACCTGCAGGTATCGGGGGGTGTCGCGGACCCCGGCAGGGCCCAGAACGGCCGCGAGCCCGGCCGTATCGGCCGGGTTCGCGGTGTCGACGTTCACGTTTCGCTTTCTGGACAGCAGGTTCATGATGTGCCTCTCGTGATGACGGCGTCCGGACGCGACCGGGGCCAGCTGGCATCGGTCGGGGTGTAGGGGTCGACGGCGGTGGTCAGGACGCTGGTGACCCGGCCGCCGTCCAGGACGGCGGTCTGGATCCCCAGCGACGACAGCGCCGACGCCGCGTGCTCGGCCCGTCGCGACACTTCGGTGTCGCGGCCCTTCTCACCGGCGGCGGTGACGGCGATGGTGACGGTGCGCCACAACGGATCCCGCCGGGCGGCGAGGTCGTCGAGGAAACCGGCGTAGTCGCGGGCCGCCTCGGCGAGGGCCTGGTTGCCGATGGTCTCGGCGCCGTCGGCGATGCGTTGGGCGTGGCTGGACAGGTCGACCCGCTGGGCGGAGATGACCACCTGGACTGGGCCGTTGAGGGAGTTGAGCCACCGCCCGTACGCGCCGAGCAGCGCCGCCTGCTCGTCGCCGGTACGCAGGTTGATGTTGACCGTTGTGCACGCGACGAGCGCGACGGCGTGGGAACCGGCGTCGATGATGCCGGACTCGGCGATCG
The DNA here is from genome assembly GCF_050936335.1 of Dactylosporangium sp. CA-152071. NCBI lineage: Bacteria > Bacillati > Actinomycetota > Actinomycetes > Micromonosporales > Micromonosporaceae > Dactylosporangium > Dactylosporangium sp. CA-152071. The sequence continues at coordinate 3,454,737 of NZ_JBNJMZ010000002.1, forward strand.
CCTTCGCCGGTAGCCGCAGCACCGCCGGTGGCGTGGCTGCGGGCACCTCCGGCGCCCAGCCGGGCGCCGGGATCGTCTTGCCGCCCGCCGCCGGCGCGAGATGCCGGGGGCGGCGGGTGTGCCGGATCGCCGCGAGGAGCCACATGTCCATGGACAGGCCGTCGCGGCGGCCGAGCGCCAGCACGATCGCCGCTCCCGCCACGGGGGTGAGGACGGCGATCAGCACGGGCGCCGGCAGCAGATGCCCGACGGCTTTGAAGACGCCGTAGCCGATGACCCCGGCGACCGCGAGGACCGCCAGCTGCCTGGCCGTCAACCCGTAGACGATCTTGTCCGGGGTGTCGACGTCGGCCGGAATTCGGGCTCTGGGTGTGCTGTCAGGTTCGTTGTTGCGCATGGGAAACCCAGCTCCTACTTGGTGGGCCAGCCGACCTTGGCGGCCGGCCTAGCGGTGGAAGCGGCGCGGGCGGTGCGCCCGCCGCCGAAGCCCTTGGACAGGCCGCGGGTGACCTGCTGGATGACGACCAGCTTGAAGATCTGCCCAGTGATCCCCGGCTTCGTCTGCGTGACGTAACGCCGCATCAGACCCGGGACCTTGAGAATCGCGAAGAGCAGGCAGGCGACGATCAACAGGTTTATCGTCGCGCCGCTGTCAGGCAGGATGACCAGGCCGAGGACCGGGAGGTTCGCGTCCGGTGACAGGAATATCGTGAGCGTGGTGTGCAGGGCCACGGCCTGGATCACGACCGTGCCGGTGGTGCCGATCATCGCCCGCCACCACAGCTTCGCCGCGCCCTCGGTCTGCGGTGTGGCGTGCAGGGCGAGGGCGATCGGCGCGACCCCCGCCAGGACGATGAGGAGCGCACACCGCATGATCCATTGGATCATCAGGAGTGCGGCGAGGACCGCGATCAGCAGGGCGATGAGCAGTAGCAGGAACCCTGACGGGCTGACGCCGGTCTGGGTGCTCAGCGCCGATGTGGTGGTGCTGCGCAGCAGCTGCATCGACCCGGGTGAGGTGATGCTCTGGCTCGTCAACGCCGCGGTGAACGCGTTGGCGAGGTCGATGATCGTCGAGCAGATCGGGAGGGCGAAGTTCGCCGCGATCAGCCCGATGACCAGCCGGGGGATGAGTTCGGACGGGCCGTATTTCGATTGGATGGTGTCCCGGCCCATGACCATGATGGCCACGGCCAGGAACGCCAGCACGTAGCAGGCATTGACGATGCCCAACGACGTGCCGGCGAACGTGGTGACCTGGGGCAGGGTGGTGACGTTCGGGGACTGGAAGGCCGTGGCCGACAACAGGTCCCACAGGTTGTTCAGCGTCGCCAGGATCATCTCGGCGAACCAGTTCAGGACCCGGTTGATGACCTTGTCGGCCAGCCAGTCCCCCATGTCAGCCCCCGATCCAGCCCTGCACGACGGCGAGCAGAATGGGGGCGAGGACCGCGAGGGCGTAGCCCGTGAGTGCGTTCTTGAACGCCGAGTTCGACTTCTCGATCTCGGTCGGGTCACCACCCGCGGCTAGGCGGCGCAGGCCGCCGATGGTCAGGAAGAGGGTGGCGACACCGACCAGCAGGCCGATGATCCACGTCGTGATGTTGCCGATGATCACCGGCAAGGTGTTCGCTGCCAGGATCGTCGGGTCGGCCGCGGAGGCCGGTGTCCCTGTGGTGAGGATCGTGAGGACGGCTGCGGCCGTGGCGAGGATGCGGTAGAGGTTGCGGCGGTTCATGGTGGGCACCTCCCGCCCCGAAACCGGGGCGAATCAAAGGGATGAGGTGCGCCACCGGAATCGGGGGAAGGCCGTGGGAGCTAGCTCCTTCCGGGCCTTGGGTGATCGAGTGCGAACACGGCCACTAGGCCGGCCTGACCCTCGATCCCGGGGCGCCGACAGCGGCCCGGGACCGGACCGATGTCTTGCCCACCAAGGGCTGCTGTTGGGTGCCCAACACGACGCCGTCGCCGTTTCGGGGACCCAACAGCGACCCAACAGGCGCCGAACGGCCGCGCTTGCGCCGCGGCTGGATCGTCACGAAGTCCAGTTCGCCGGCGTGGATCGCGTCGGCGAGGCGCCTCTCGGCCCGCCGACGCCACGACCCGGCGAGGGCCGGGTCGATGCCCAGTTCTGCGGCGGCCTGGGCGAGGGTGGCGTGCCCGAGCCGGGTCGCACCGATCAGGTTCGCTTCCTCGGGGTCGATGACCGCGACGGCGACCGCGCGGGCCAGAACCAGGTCCGGGTGGTCGAACGGCAGCATCGGCAGCCGCGACCCGGCGGAGTCGACCTTGATCAGTTCGGTGTCGGAGTACGCCTCGCGGACCTTGCGGGCCGAGCGCAGACCGGCGTCGATGAGCCGGCCGCAGACGCGGGGCACGTCGATGTCGACGGTGCGCAGCCGCTCGACAAACCCGACGATCAGTTCGGCGTCCAGGTCTGCGGTGTCACCGTGCCATCCGGAGGCGAGCAGGCCGCCGGTGCGGCGTAGGCCCGGCATGGCCATCCCCACCGCGGCGACGACCCACGCGGGTCCGTCGCGGCGGGCGCGGATGACCAGCTCCCGCCACACCGCGTCGCGCACGGCGACGCTCGTGGACTTGGCCAGCAGGAGCTTGCGGAGTTCGTCGAGCGGCATCATCCGCTCCGGCAGGCCCTCGAACGCGCGGCCGTCGAAGGCGAGGGGCGCCGGGGCGCAGGTCAACAGGTCAAAGGCACGGGAAGCGGCGGCCAGCGGAGACGATGGCCAGACAGACGAAGACATGCGGTACCTCGCGGGTTGCTGGCGCCGCCGAATGCGGCGCGAGAACCCCATCCGCGCACGTCAGCCCAACAGCGACGTCCCGCCGAATCTCGCGGTGGCGGCTGTTGGCGCAGGTCAACGGCCTGACGCATCCAACACCCCTGAAAGCAGAAAACCGCCCCCGCGTGAGCGGGGGCGGACAACAGGGCAGGTCAGATCACTGTTGTCCGGTGTTGGGTGATCGCTGATCTACCGGCGTCGTACACCGCGACGGTCATCGACCGCAGCACCTCATCTCGATGATTCGGGGTCCGAGCCGGCTGGCTGTGCCGCCTACGACGGGCGTCATGCCCGGCGACTTGCCCAGCAGCGACCCGTGGCAGCCGCTCGTGCACCGCTCCCACGCGATGGGCATTGCCCGCGCCGCGGCACGTCCGTCCCGGGCACCCAACAGGCAAGGCCCACAGCCGCGGGACGTTGCCGTAACGGCGGCGGTGCCCGGCGCTGTTGTCCACCCAACAGCCCCGGCCGGCAGCTGTTGGGCGCATCGCTGAGGGCCATTGGGCCAGTTCACCGGGGGATGCGGCCTGCCGCTGTTGGGTGCTGTTGGGTCAGCGACCGGCCGCGGTCACGACGCGGAGGGTCGTTACCGGGCATTTGGTAGGTGCGAACACGGCCAGTCGGCGCGGGAGCCACCGCCACATGACTGGTAACGACCACCGGTCCTCGGACCAGAACTCCCACGATTCGCCCACCGATCCGCACGACCCGTTCACCGTCCCGGCCGACGTCACCGAGCCCGTCGTGGTCGTCCCGATCACCGTATGGCGTCTCGACGACCGCGACGGCGACCAGCCGGCGACCGACGCCGGCGCCGGATTCGCGTCGCGACTCGCGCGGCGACTCGTCCTGACCTACACCCGCCAGGGCGAGACCGTCGTCGACTTCGACGCCGACCGGCACCTGCGCGACGCGACCACCGCCGCATCCCGCTCGTACCTGGCCATCGCCCGGCCCGGCGAACTCCCCGACCTCGACACCATCACCGACCCGGTCAGCCTCGTCATCGTGCGCTGGCCCCGACAGAACCCCACCCGAACCGCGGCCAGCGTCGCGGACCTGTTCACCGCCTGCCGACTCATCATGAACGCCGACACCTGCGCGATCGCCGCGGTCAGCTCCGCGGAACCGGGCCAGCCTGGCACCGTCTACGCCGAGCACCTCGCCCAACTGCTGCCCGCGGCCCAGGCCGCCGGCCTGACCCACGTCCTGCAGATCGTCGCCGTCAACGGACCCGGCACCGGCGACCAGTTCCTCTACTACGCGACCCGCGCCGAGGCCGACGCCGCCCGCAGCAACGACCAGAACATCCCGGACGGCCCGACATACCACATCGATCTGCTGGTCTTTACCGCCGACCAAAGTCGCCATGACTAACGGCGACCCGGCCCGGACAGGGGGTGGCGCGACGCGACGCGCCACCCCCGCCCGCCGTCGGGCCGGCGACTCACCGGAAGTCGCCGAAGGTCGCGACGCAGATGCCGTGCCACCGGACGGCGAGTCAAAGTACGCTCGCCGCGCTTCAGGGCGGCCCGTTCCTGAACCTCTCAGGGTCCGGGTCAGGGTCATTGCGTAGTCGGGTAGCTGCTGGTCACGGCGTTGATGAGGTCGTGTGATCGGCGGTTGGCGTGTCTGGTGGCTCGGGCGATGTTGGGTGCGTCGTTGGTTCGGTGGTAGCCGATTGCGGTGTTGCGCAGGGTGGCGATGACGGCGGGTCCGGTACCGGTCCGGGCTTGGTGGAGGTCTTCACGGAACGTCACGTCGCGCACGTGGTGGACGCGGTTTTCGATGTGCCAGTGGCGGCGGATCCAGTCCTGCAGGTCGCGGGGCTGGGCGTGGCCAGCGGCCAGGCTGATGGTCAGGTAGGCGGTTTCGCGGCTGGTTTTTCCGTTGGTGGTGCGGGTTCTGGTGATCCGGATGGCCTGCTGAGCGTAGGGAAAGCTGATGCCGCCGGGGGTGTGCAGCGTGACGGCTTTGACGGTGCGGGTCTCACGGCGGCCGTGGCCGGTGTCGCGGGTGCGGTTCCCGACCGGTATCTGTGCCCAGGGCAGGCGTTTGAGCTGGTTGTGCAGGGTCGGCTGGTTGGCTTTGACCTGGACCAGTAGGTGTGCGCCGCGGGTGTTGATCTCGCGGGCGTGGCTGGTTTGGGTGTGCAGGGCGTCGGCGACGAACAGCACTCCGGTCAGGTCGCCGAGCACGGCTGTGACGGCGTCCAGCAGTGGTGCGAACGCCGGGATCTCGTTGGATTTGGCGTCCACGGTGACCTGGGCCAGGACGACGCCAGTGCTGGTGTCCAGTGCGGACAGCAGGTGCATCTGGCCGCCGCCCGGACGCCGGGCGCCGCGGAGGGTCTTACCGTCCACGGCGACGACCGTGCGGTACCTGCGTGGCGTGGCGGGGGCAGGTCGGGTCCGGGTGCGCAGCCAGGCGGCCAGGGCCGTGGACAGCAGTTCGGCGTCCAGGCGGGTCAGGAGCCGCCACACCGTCGTGCCGACCGGGCTGCCGCGGGTGAACCCGAGCCTGGCCTTGGCCTGTTCGTCCAGGTCGTGCAGCCAGTCGGTGATCGCGGCGAACGACGACGCCCCGCCCAGCACCGCGCACACAGCGACCGCCAGCAGTGCGGTCAGCGGGTACCGCACACCGCGTGGGTCACGCGGGTCCGGAACCGCGGCGAGGGCGTGCAGGAGACCACCGCGTTCACCATCGGTGACCGGCACAGTCTGGGTGGTGGGGGTGGGCGCGGTGACGGCGAGTGCGGAGATGAGCGATGATGCCATCGGCGGGTGAGGTCCTCGGGGTGTTGTGCAGCGTAGAGAACTTCATGATCACCTATGTGATCTCACCCGTCTCTACCGCCCTCGCAGTGGCCGCGCACCGCGTAGACCCCCAGCTCAAGAGGCTGTCACCGGACTACGCAATCGCCCTGGGGTCCGGGTCGAGCCGTTGTCCCGCGACAGCGAGTCAAAGTACCCTCCCGCAGTTCCGTCGGAGGAGGCCACGACCACCCGTTTCCCGGTCGAGGACGGCGAGGTCATCGCACGTCTCGACAGCACCGGGTTGAGCGACGCGGCGGCTGACGCCCTGTGGCGCATCGTCGAGAAGTCCACCAGGAGAAAGGGAAGCGGATGAGATTCGGTTTCTATGGACGCGTTTCCACGGAAGATCAGCAGGATCCGCAAGCCTCGAAGTTCTGGCAACTGTCCAGAGCCCGGAGTCTGATCGAACCGGCCGGTGGCCGGGTCGTCGAGGAGTTCTTCGACGTCGGGCTGTCCCGGTCGTTGCCCTGGAAACGTCGACCCGACGCGCAACGGCTGCTCGACGCGATCCGGGATCCGCTGCGTGGGTTCGAAGCGGTGGTGATCGGTGAGCCGCAGCGGGCGTTCTACGGCAGCCAGTTCAGCATGACCTTCCCGATCTTCATCCACTACGGCGTCGGCCTGTGGGTGCCCGAGATCGGCGGGGCCATCGATCCCGGCAGCGACGCCCACGACCTTGTCATGTCGCTGTACGGCGGGATGAGCAAAGGCGAACGGAACCGTGTCAAGATCCGGGTGAAGGCCGCCATGCGAGCGCAGACCGAACTGGAAAGCCGGTTCCTCGGCGGGCGCCCACCGTACGGCTACCGCATCGCCGACGCCGGCCCGCACCCCAACCCGGCCAAGGCGGCCGACGGGCGGCGCCTGCACAAGCTGGAACCGGACCCGGTGACCGCTCCGATCGTGCAGCGGATCTTCGCCGAGTACCAGGCCGGGCGGGGCATGACCTCGATCGCCCGCGGGTTGACCCGCGACGGCATCGCCTGCCCATCGATGTACGACCGGGAACGCAACCCGCACCGCCACACCGAGGTTTGGGAGACCTCCGCGGTCCGGGTGATCGTCACCAACCCGCGGTACACCGGCCGGCAGGTCTGGAACAAGCAGCGCACCGACGAGGTCCTCATCGACGTCGAGGACGTCGCGCTGGGCCACGAAGCCAAACACCGCTGGAACAGCCCGGAAGACTGGGTGTGGTCAACCGCCGTCGTACACATCCCGCTGATCTCCGCCGAGACGTTCGACAACGTCCAGCGGAAACTGACCACCCGCGGCGTGCGCGGCGAATCCGGCAACACACCCCGACGCAGCAGCCGACCATATCTGTTCCGCGGTCTGCTCACGTGCGGGCTGTGCGGACGCCGGATGGAGGGCAGTTTCAACCACGGCCGGCTGTACTACCGGTGCGCGGCGTCACGCGACTTCGTCCGCCAGCACAAGATCAGTCACCCGCCCTGCCTCTATCTCCGTGAAGATTCGATTGCCGGCCCGATCGACCGATTCCTGCACCAGGAACTCGGCACCACGCGCCTGCCCGGCACGCTGCGCAAGCTCGCCGACGCCCAACACCGTGCCGTCAACGCCCTGGACGACCTCAACGAACGGGCAGCAACGCTCCGACAGACCCTCACAGAATGCGACACGAAACTCAAAAACTATCGAGCGGCCCTCGACGCCGGGGGAGACCCCGCCCTCATCGCCAGCTGGATCAAGGAAACCACCGCACTCCGCGCAGCCACCCAGGCGATGATCGGCGCACAGCGGACCACACCCGAACGGATGACCGACGACCAGATCAGCACGATCGTCGAAGGGCTCGGCGGTCTTCTCGGACTGTTGCGCGACGCCGACCCACGCGACCGCGCAGAGGTTTACGCCCGCATCGGCCTGCGGCTGACCTACCAACCTGGCCCAGAAACAGTGGTCGCCGAGGTGACATCATCGGCGATCGATGGTGTAGATGATGTGTGTCGAAGGGGGGACCCCGACACGCACACTCGGCGCACCCGCCGGAAGCGGGTGCACATGCCGTTAGCCCGGGTCTTTCAGCAAGCCTGCCCGTGGTTCATGATCGGAAATGAGGAAGGTGCCTGCCATCTGGGATGATCTGGCTTGTCGAAGGCCCTGATCGTCCGCCATGGAAGGCACCTGCCGAGTGAAGGCTACCGGATCGCGTCCGAAGATCATCGTGAGTGCTGACGGGCGTGGCGTGGTCGGTCACGCCGGCGCACGGCTCCTCGCCGACGTTGCTGAGGTGACCGGCTTGACCGCGGCGTGTGGTGATGCCTTGGCCGGGTTGCGGCAGCGGCGCGGTGTGCATGACCCGGGCCGGGTCGCGGTGGATCTGGCGGTGATGCTCGCCGACGGCGGTGAGGCGATCTCGGATCTGGCGGTGCTGCGGGATCAGGCGGACCTGTTCGGGCCGGTGGCGTCGGACCCGACCGCGTGGCGGCTGCTGTCCGACATGGACGATACGGTCCTCGGCCGGCTCCGCGACGCCCGTGCCCAGGCTCGGGAACTGGCGTGGGCGCAACGGATCGAGACCCGCGGCGGTCTGCCCGAGGCGTCGGCGGCGGGTCGGACGGTCCCTGGTCTGGTCCTGGATCTGGACGCGTCCATCGTGCTGTGCCACTCGGAGAAGGAAGCGGCGACCCCGACGTGGAAACGGACGTTTGGCTACCATCCGTTGTTCTGCTTCCTGGACAACACCCGTGAGGCGCTGTCCGGGATGCTGCGCGAAGGTCGGGCCGGGTCGAACACCACCGCCGACCACGTCACCGTCCTGGACGAAGCCCTGGCACAGATCCCCGACCAGCTGCGGCACGGCACACCGATCCTGATCCGGTCGGACTCCGCCGGCTGCACTCACGGCCTCCTCGCCCACATCCGCGGCCTGCGCGAGCGCGGCCTGGACGCCCGGTTCTCCGTCGGCGTCGCGATCACCGAACCGATCCGTCAGGCGATCCTGACCGCCAAACAGCACCTGCAATGGGTACCGGCACTGGACAGCGACGGCGAACCCCGCGACGGCGCGGAGGTCTGCGAACTGACCGGTCTGGTCCCTGACGACGGCTACCCGGCCGGGACCCGGTTCATCGTCCGCCGGGAACGGCCGCACCCCGGCGCCCAACTGTCGCTGTTCGACACCATCGAGGGCATGCGCCACCAGGTGACAGCCACCGACACCCCACCCGGCGACCCCACCGGCGGCTCGATCCAGTACCTGGAAGCCCGCCACCGCGCCCACGCCCGGGTCGAGGACCGCATCCGCACCGGCAAGGACACCGGCTTCGGCCGGTTCCCGTCCCGGGTCTTCGCGATCAACGCCGCGTGGCTGGAACTCGCCCTCACCGGCATCGACCTGATCGCATGGACCCAGATGCTGCTCCTGGACGGTGAACTCGCCACCGCCGAACCCAAGAAGCTGCGCTACCGGCTCCTGCACGTCGCCGCACGCCTCACCCGCACCGCCCGCCGAACCCGACTCCGCATCGCCGAGACCTGGCCCTGGGCAACAGATCTGACCACCGCGTTCACCCGCCTCAACGAGCTACCACGCCCGACCGGCTGACACCCACACCCGATCGCGTCGACACCGCACGGAGGAAACCGGCCAACGCGCCGGGACCTCGGCACGCCCGCACGACCCGCGACCCGAACAAAGATCAACAAACCGGCCTCAGTCGCCATGATCGACTGGTAACGAAAGACCGAGGTTAGTCCGGTTTGGTTCCACCCACTCTGTTGTGTGGGGCGGCTGGATCTGGGCGGCGAGGTCGTCCGGCGCTGTTGCCCAGCCGCGGTCGAGTGCGGCGTCGATGGCGCGACGGGCGTAGTCGCGGCTGAGGTAGTTCTGCGGCCAGTAGTTGCGTCCGAGGGTGAACTCATGAACCGCGGTGCCGACGGCGACGGCGACGGCAGGGTTGAGCGTGCGTTGAGCGATGGCGTAGCCGACGGCGAGGAGGCGCTCTTTGATCGCGTCGTCGTCGCAGCTGGTGAATCGCTGCAGGATCGGCCGGTACAGGTGCGGAGCAGGCTCCAGCACAGCAATGAGGGCTTTCGACGCGTTGTCCCGAACGGGCCGGTAGGTGGACCCCAGCGTCCACGCAAGGGTGAGTGCGGTCAGCTGGCGGGTCTCGTCGTTGGCGGATGCGCTGGCCTCCGACCAGGCCCAGTTAATGAGACTCGGCAGGTGGCCGGCGACGTCGTCCTGCCAGTCGCAGAAGTGCGACCAGGTGGCGTCACGCTCGGGCAGCGTCATGTTGTCGAGTTGCTGGTGAAGCCACTCGGCGTTCAACGGGTGGTCCGGGACGGTGGCAACCTGAAGCAAGGTGTTGTTGGCGGCCTCGAAGAAGTCGATGTTGGTCCGCAGCGAGAGAAGGAGTTCCTCGGTTCGGCTGGTGATGGCACCGGGCCTGCGCCACGCGATGCTCAGCAGGAAGTCGGTATGGGCGCTCGGGTGATACTCCGTCGTGGGGATCGCGAGGAGGTCGATCAGTTCGACGCCGTGTGTCTCCGGGAGGACGGATGCCAGGGCTTGCAGCACACCCGCGTTGCGGTACCAATGCTCCGCCCAGGCGGTGACGCGGACGGTCATCGCTTCGACGCTCTCGGCTGCTACAAGTTTGGCAAGCGAAATGTCGCCCAGACGTTCGTAGCCGAACCTGATGTAGCTGCTGCCGTTCACCAGCAGTTCGGAAAGGACCGCTTCCTTCAACAGGCCATTCAGAAGGCTGCGGCTCCACCTGTCAGTCGGAAGCAGCGACTGGGTGAGCTTCTCGACATCGGCTCGGAGTAGCCGCCGACCGTTCGCGAGCATAGCCGCCGCGATCTGCTCGACCGCCTGGTAGACCAACCCGCTGCTGGGGTCGTAGTCACAGCGCTGCGGCTCCGACAGCCGTTGGTCGATGGCCCCGAGCAGGCTGTTGTAGATCCACGAAGTACCGACCCCGGTTCGCGGGAAGTGATGCTCGCCGCGTGTTTGTAGTGTGATGCAGAGTAGTTTGAGGAACAACGGGTTCGTGAACTCGGGGTCCAGCATCGGGAACGACGGTCGTTCAATGTTGTACCAGTCGAGAAACTGACGGATCGCGTCGCGTGAGACCTCGTCGAACCCGGTGTGCCGGTACTCTCCGAGTCGCCCGCGCAAATCAGCTGAGAGCGTGTCGGGCAGAAACTCCGTACGGCACGAGAGCACCAGCCGGACGTGGCTGTACGTCGCGATCCCGTTCAGGAAGCTGTTCAGGTACTTGTTCCACAGCCCTCGGTCAACCGACTCGTTCAGCCCGTCGATAACAACGAGGCCGATCTCACCGGCGTTCTGGCACGCAGCGTCGAAGGTCGCCAGCAGCTGCTCTGGCGGACCGCTGAATCCGATGATCCTGGCAAGGTCGGACTCGATCGGCCCCTGTTCGAACTGCTCGCCGAGGGCAATGATCGTCGGAAGATCACACGCGGTGCGGGCCTTCGCGAGGTCACACAGCAGGTGCGTCTTTCCGGCACCGCCGGTCCCCGTCACCACGATGGCGTTCTGTCCGAAGCTCCGCCATGACCGGCCATCACACAGCTCGGTCAGGGTAGCGATCGCTGACCTGAGGCTCTGTGTCTGATGGTGCAGGCTGCCTGCGTCGCCGACATACACCTGCCCGTCCTGCAAGCAATGCGCACGCAGGAGCTCAGCGACCTCACGGAGCAAAGCGTGGGCTGCTTCCACGGACGGCATGAGATCGGGCAATACGCCTGCGAGACCCCTCGCCTGCGCTATCGCGCCGACCACCGCCTGGTCCAGCACGTTCAGCCGCTCTTCGAGCGCCGCGATCACCGGCGCGAAGAACTCCTCGTTGCCCTCCGGCACGGACAGGCCGTACGTGCCCCTGGCCTTCCGCACCGCAGCCAGGGCGGCCCGGATCTCCAGTTCAAATGCCATCGTCCGGCCAAGGCCGTCGAATACGGCAGCGATCGGCAGCGCGACGTTCAGCTCGGGTGTATAGCGTGGGCCCGCGTCGGCCTCCGCTCGCGCCGCGATCGCACGGAACCGTTCGTCCGAAAATGAGTCCAAGTCGAACCAGTACCGAAGCCGACCCACCTGCGACGGTTGGACCAGGCAGTTGTTCAGCGCCGTTTCACCGATGAGCTCGAACGTCACCGTACGGCCAAGCGCTGCAGCGTCAGCTTCCCACTTGGCGACATGCTCGGCCCAACGCGTCGACGCACTCTTGATCTTCTTTGGCTTCTCCGTGTCCCCGGCAGGCAGGTTGCACGGCAGCACGATGAAGTAGCGCCTCAGGTGCGGCTCGGTCGTCAGGACCCGCTGTACGGACTTGTCGATCTGATTGAGCTCGCTGTCGTCGAACTTGAACAGGTACTTCGCCTGCCATACCCACACGTCGCCGCTGGGCAACAGCCGCCCCCGTCCCTCGCGACCGCCATCGGGATTGCCGAACGTGGTGAACGTCGTCCCAGCTGGCCATTCAACGAGGCCGCCGTAGATCATCAGCTGGTTGACGAGTTCCTCGAACCCGTCTGGACGCGACCCCGTCGGCGCCTTGCCGCGCAGCGTCCGCCAGTTGATCTCGGGAAGTTGAGTCACGACGTCTCACAGTGGTCGGCGGGCAGCGGAGGGGGTGCATAGCGCCCAGGGATCACAAGCCTAACGATCCATCGACTTCGGCGTTGCTACCCACGTCAAGAATCCTCGCCGGCACCATCCACGACCTGCTCCGCACCGCCAAGAACAGGCTCAAAGCAGGCAGTACCGCCCCGCCTCACCCACGGCTTCCTCGCCACCAGCGGCCTGAAACCACCCTGACCCTGACTCCGGAAGGTCAGTATGCGCCCGGCACTGCCACCGAATCGGCTCCGACGGCCGTGCCGCAAACCCCCGGAACGTGGGGAGCGCCGACATGTGTTGGGTCGGCCGCATCGATGCAGCGTTCGCAGAATCTCGGGCGGGCGGGCTCTGTCACTTGCCGTCCTGTTGGAGTCGGGCCCTCGTCGCCCGTCCACGGGCACGTCGGCATCTCCGTCGGCGGCGGGCGCGCCGTGCCCGGTCACGGACATGGGCCAGGTCCCGTCAGGCGACGCCTTCAGATCGCCTGCAGGACAGGCCTTGACCTGCGGCGATGTGGAAGGCCACACGTGCGGCCACGCGGTGACACGTTCCGCTCGGGCGCTGCGGGCGGCAGTGTCGATGACGTGATCGCTGCGGGATCGTCCGCGTCGCGGCGGCCGACTTCGGCTGCTACGGGGGATGGCGGCCGTTTCCGGGCATGGCGACTTCGTTGTGCCGGGCCACCGGGGCCCGACCGGTTGCCGCAGCCTTCCGTCCACATCGGACGGCGGTGATCCGGCCCGCGCGGGCCCTGCCCTCCCCGGCGTCCCGCGCGGGCCAGCAAGCAACTCCCTGTGCTCCGCGACCGGCAGGCCGGTCGCGGTCTGGAACGTGCGCGCCGCGGCGATCCACAACCCCCGTGCGTCGCGGCCCGCACCTCCCCGCAGCCCTGTCCAACCCGAGCCCGAGAACGGAGCGCGTCACGTGGCATCGAGCCAGCGCCGCAGGAGCAGGTCAGGACCGCAGCCGGTCCGGACGGCAGCAGCGCAACCGCCGGTGCCGCCGGTCCTCCGCCGGCAGCCCGCTGCCGGCTCCGCACCTGGTCCCGGCCCGGCCACAGCGCCCGAGCTGCCGTTGCCGCAGGAGGCGGCAGGCGGCGCGCGTGCGGTGACCGTGACGGTGCCGCACGAGTTCGGCGGCGGTGCGACCGCTGAACGGCTGTGGCTGGACGCGGCGACGCTGCCGCTCGGCAACTGCCTGATCGGCGCCACGTCAGCAGACGGCGGCGTCGGACGTTCCACGCTCATCGCCGCGCTCGGCGGCGTCCTGGCGCTCGCCGCGCCGGGCCCGGTGCTGGCGGTCGACGCCAGCGGCCGGTCGTGGAGCGGACTCACCGAGCGAACCGGACCTGGCGACGGCACGCTGTGGGACGCGTTGCAGGCACAGCAGAGCGGGACGCTCTCCGCGGGGTTCGCCGGCGTGGTGCCGTCGACGCGACGCGGGCCGTCCGGCCTGTACGCGCTGACCGCTGAACCGCAGCGCACCGCCGCGCGCCGCCCGCCGGTCTTCACCGAGACGATCCAGGTGATCAGCGCGCTCGGCCCGCACACCAGCGCCGTCCTCGCCGAACTGCCGGTCGCGGACGTCCGTGGTGTCTGGCAATACCTGAGCATCGTGCCGAGCCCGCTGCTGGTGGCACGGGCCAGCGTCGACGGTGTCCGCCACGCCCTGCACCTGCTGTCCCAGCTGCGTGCCGGTGGTCTCGGCGTGGTCGCTGACCGGACCGTCCTGGCCGTCGTCGCTGGCGTGCCGAAGCCGTCGCGGGACGTCCACGCCGCCTGCCACCAGGCCGCCGACCAGGTCGCCACGCTGGTCCCGGTGCCGTGGGACGCCCACCTGGCCCGCCCCGAACCCGTCGACGTTCGCCGCTGCCGGCGGATCACCCGCCGCGCCCTGGTCGACCTCGCCGCCGCCTGCCTCGCACCGATCGTGCGCCGCCAACACCTCGCCGCTGCCACCGCCGCGAGCGGTACCAGCGGGCTGCCCACCACCCCTTGATGTGAAGGAGTTGATGTCGATGTTGTCCTACGCGGGGGCGTGGATCGCAACGGCAATGACCACCGGTGCTCCACTGTGGACACTTCGCTATCCGCCGCCGACACCGACGCCGACCCCTGGCGGGACAGGCGGCGCCGGCGGGTTCGACTGGTCCCGGGTCAAGCCGGACCCGGGTGCGGTGCCGAACACCGACATCTTCTACACGCTGACCAACGCGACCCTGTACCTCGGGATCGTCGCGGCCGTGTGTGGCCTCGTGAGCGGCGGCATCGCCTTCGGCGTTGGCCCGATCTTCGGCGCGCACGTCGTGTCCGATCGCGGGAAAAGCATGATGTGGAAGGCCGGCCTGATCGCGATCATCGTCGGCTGCGGCGCGTCGATGATCGCGTGGTTGATCCAGGCATCGGCGGTCAAGTAGTGACCGGGTTCAAGCCTGCCCACGTGCAGCGCTCCGCATGGCCGCGGACCCTCGCCACGGTGGTGACCGCGCTGGTGGCGGGAGCGTTCCTGCACGCCTGGCTGAGCCCTACCGCCACGACGCAGGCACCAGCCGGCACGCCGTCCGCGGCGATCCCGGCGGACGGGATCCGGGTGGCAGACGGGGTGCCGGTCGGGTTCCCGGCGACGCCGCGCGGCGCCGGCGACGCCGCCGCCAGGTTCGAGACGGCACTGTCCGCCGCGGGTGCGCTGCCCCGGCAGGATGCGACCGCGCTGATCCGGAAGCTGTACCCGGGCGTCACCGACGACGACCTCGGGCAGCTGCTGCCGGCGATGCCGCGAGATCAGACCGGCGGAATCCGGCAGAGCACCACGGTGCGGGTGTGGGCCGAACGGGCCGACGACACCGCAGCAGCGGTTCCGGTAGACGGGACCGTGCGGGTGCAGACACTGATGGTGGCCCTGTTCGGGCCCGGCACCGACGGGCAGACCGGTGTCGGTGACGGCGGCCCGGCCGGCATGTGGATGGTCCACGACCTGACGATGCGCTGGACCGACGGCGGGTGGCGGCTCGCCGGGCTGCAAAGCCCGGTGCCGGTCCCACCGCCGGACGTGGCGGGCACCGTCCGGGACGGCACACCCCGCGACGGGCAGCTCCTCGCCCGCGTCCTCGGCCCCGACAGCTGGGCGCCGTGACCATGACTTACTCCAGGACCAGCTCAGCGAGCATCCTTCCCGCCGCCCGCAGGCCGGGAGCCGGTCCGGTGCCGCGGATCAGCGCACCGGCCCAGAGTCCACACCACCGGCTGCCCTGCGCCGTCGTCGCCGCGTTCGTCGCGGCCGCGGTGTTCGCGTTTGTTGCCGGGCAACCGATGACGGCCCGCCCGTCCCGTGTCCTCGCCGAGCTGCTCGCCGACGCCGGAACGGCCGGGAGCAGCGCGACCGGGCACGGCACGGCCGGGGTTGACCGGGCCCATGTCGACACCGCGGACCTGGTCTGGACCGGTGCGACCGAGCTGCGGCTGGCCCGAGCCCGCCGAACCGTCGCGCCCTCGGCTCGGCTACGGACCGGTGCGGCAGGTCGCCGCCGGTCGAGCTGCGCACCGCCGCAGTCGGCACCGGGCACAACGGGCACGCCAGCTGTCGCTGGGCCGCGCCCCGGCCGGCGGTGGCTGCGCAGGCTCGGGATCTGCACCGGGCTGCTTGCAGGGCTGCTGGCCGGGCTGCTGCTCGCGCCGGCCGCGGCGTACGCCGAACCGACACCGGCACCGCCGTCGCCGACCGCGCCGACGCAGCCACCGACACCGTCGCCGACGACGGCGGAGTGCGGCGGCGGGGACCTGCCCGCCGGACAGCAACGGTGGTGCTTCGGCTGGGCCGTGTACACCCCGAAGCGGGCGAACGATGCGGTGTCGCACTGGACGACTGCGTGCAGCCGCACGAAGACCCCGGACGAGCTCGCCGCTTGCCGGACCGTGTCGCTGGAGTACACCAGCAAACCCAAGGACGGCGCCCGCGCGACGCTCGCCGACGTCGCGGCCGGGACGGCACCGACGAAGGACATGGTCGGCTGCAAGCACTTCACCGACGCCGCCCGGCGCGCGACCGCCCGCGGCGACCAGGCGGGCGTCTTCGAGGCGCAGGTCTGGACGAGCATGGCGAGCCGCTGCAACGCGATCGCCGAAGCGCTGCTGCCCGCGCTCGGCGCGACGACGGCACCGCCGCCGCCAAAGGTCGAGCAGCAGTGCGACGTCCTCGACCAGCAGTGCAAGATCGAAAAGGCGGTCGGTGACGCGGTCGGCCGCGGGATCGACGCCGGCATTCAGGGCGTCATCAACCTCGTCGTGCAGGGCGTCGCGGTCGTGTTGTCGTGGCTGGCGTCGCAGGTGTTCACGCAGACGTCGATCGGCGCCCCCGACGACGCGTTCTACCTGGTCTACAACTCGACCGCCGGCGTGATGCTGATCTTCGTCTTCGTGCTGTTCATCGTCTCGGCGATCATCAACACGTTGCGGGTCAACGGCGGTCCCGGCCCGCTCGCCAGCGTCGGCGGTCTGGTCCGGGCGGTCATCGGGATCTTCTCCGCCGGTGGCCTCGCCTGGCTGATCGTCACCGCGTGGGACCAGGCGACGAACGCGCTGCTGGCGCAGAATGACGGCAAGACCTGGGACGCGTCGCTGTGGATCACCACGCTGACGAAGCTGTCCGGAGGAGCCGGCACCGGCGCTGTTGCGCTCGTCGGTGGCGGGTTCTCGCTGGTCGGGCTCGTGTTTGTGGGCATCATCATGGTGTTTCGCGGCATGTTGACCACCGCCGCCGCCCTCTTCGGCGCGATTGCGATGGCTGGTCAGGCGTCCCATGAGACCCGTGTGTGGGGACGCCGCTGGTTCTGGACCGTGAACGCCCTGGCCAGCTCGAAGTTCGCGATCGTCGCGTTGTGGATCTACGCCACCAGGGCGACGTACGGGTCCGACGACATCGTCACGGTCCTGTTCGCAGTGTTGATCATCTGGTTGATGGTGTTCGCCCCGGCGATCCTGCTGCGGCTCACCGCGATCTGGGACGGCTACCTTGCCGACGCCAACGGTCGCGGGTTCGCCACCGCAGCAGCCGCCGGCATCGGTGAGCTCGCCGGGCGGGCCACGGACTCGCTCATGGACCGGTTCGGCGGGGGCCAGCCCAGCGGCGGCGGTGACGCCGCCGAGGTGATGGACGACAACGTCACCGACATGGACAACGCCGACACCGGCGGCGGCAACGACGAGACCACCAATGGCACGGACGCCAACGCCGCCGCTGATGCCGGTGACTCCGGCGAGACAACGGACACCGGCGACGCAGGCGACACCGAGGACGGTGCGGGTGGTGACGTCGCCGGGACCGCCGGCGAACTGACCGCCGACGCCCAGAAGAACGAGTCCGGCGAGCCGGTCGGCGCCGTCGACGACACCGGCGGACCCGCCGCCGGCGACGGCGAGGACGGCGGAACGGCGCACCGCGACGAGGCGGAGGCGATCGGTGACAACGCCGACGGTGCACGGGCCGATGTCGCCGCCGCCACCGACGACCTGTCCGGCGGCGGCCAGAGCCGGGACGGCGACGGCGGCGTACAGGTGCCGGCGGATCCGACCGGTGAGAGCGGCAACGGGCAGTCCGATGGCCAGTCGGCCGGGAGCGACGACGTCGGCGGCGGCATGGACCCGGACCAGGTGAGCGCCGGTACCGGTCCGCCGGATGTGTCGGCGAGTGCGGGCGGGACCTCGTCCGACCCGTCGGCAGGTTCGGACAACGCGACGGAGCCGCCGGACGGCGGCCCGGCGGGAGGCGCGGACAACAGCGGGCCCGGTGACAGCAGTGACGGCGGGGGCGGCGCCGAACCTCCCGCCGGCGGCGGACCGGCCGGCGGCGCAGACGCGGCGGGTGCTGGCGGTGCCGGAAGCGGCGGTTCCAGCGCCGCAGCGGCAGCGGCGGTCTGACCCCGCCGGGGCCAGCACGGTCCGGCAGCGGCCGCCCGCCGGGGCACTGGCGGGCGCCGCGGTCCGCGACGACGTATCAGCCACCGGCGCGTGCCCCAAGGGGCGCGCCCGGGATCACACGGGGAAGCAGCGATGACACAGTTCAGTTTTCCGCCACGCAGCACGCGTGGCGCGGTGCTCGGATTCACGTGGGCGCAGATCGGCACGGTCGTGGCCGGGCTGATCGCGGCCGTCGTCGGGATCAACCTCCTCGCCGCCGGGCGTCCTTGGACGGCGACGGTCGCGTTCACCGCGGCCGCGGTGCTGTTCGTGCTCGCGTTGGCGCGGCTGCGGGGGCGGCGAATCACCGAATGGGTGCCGGTCATCGCCGGTGCCCTCGCCCAGCGGGCGGCCGGGCAGGACCGGTACCGCGGCAGTGTGTTCGCCGACGGGTCCGTCGATCGGCACATGGACCTGCCCGGCCCGGCCGCCGGCTACGCGTGGCTGCCCGCGGTCGCCGCGGACGGCACGACCGAGGTCGGGCTGCTGCTGCACCGGCGTGAGAAGACCGTCACCGCCGCGCTGTCGTGCTCCGGCGCGAACTTCATCCTCGCCGACCGCGGCGAGCAGCACGGCCGCCTCGTCGACTGGGCGCGGCTGCTGAACATCTTGGGCACGGAGTACGCCGACGCCGGGCTGGTGCGCTGGTCGGTGACCAGCCGCGCCGTCCCGGACGCCGGGAACCGCGCCACGCGGTTCCTGCAGCGGCGGGCCGTCGAACGAGACAGCGTCGCCTACCGGTCCCTGGCGGAGGTGACCGCGGCGGGGTCGAAGATGGCGCAACGGCACGACATCTTCCTCGTCTGCGTCTTCGACCTCACCCGCGTGTCCAGCCAGATTGCCGAGGCGGGCGGCACCGACGCGGCGATCGCCGCGGTCGTCCTGGACCGGCTGCCCGGGATCGCGGCATCCGTCGCCGAGGCCGGGGTGAGCACCGACGGGTGGCTCACCCCGCGCCGATACAGCGCGGTGCTGCGCACCCAGTGGGACCCGGCCGAGCAGGAGACCGCGGACCTGCGCAGCGACGGCCCGGCCGAGGTCGAACCGCGGCTCGCCGGCCCGGCGGCGGCGGAGGTCGTCGGCTGGGACACCTACCGGCACGACAGCGGCTGGTCGCGGACCCTGTGGGTGGCGCAGATGCCGCGGCAACCGGTCGGGGCGACGTGGCTGACCCCGCTCTACACCCGCACCACCTGCCGGCGCACCGTCACCCTCACCGCGCAGCCGGTCCCGGCCGAGCTGGCGAACCTCGCGTCGCGCCGCGACCAGGTCGCCCGCGCCGGCGACGCGGCGACCAAGACGAAGCTCAGGCTGGTCCGCACGGCGCGGGAGGACGAGGAAGCCCGCTCGGTACACCAGATCGACCGGGAACAGGCACACGGCCACGTCAGATACCGCTACACCGTGCTGGTCACCGTCACCGCCGCCACGGTGGAGGACCTCAACCGCGACACCCGAGCGGTGAAACGGATCCTGTCCCGGGCCGGCTGCGACAGCGTGGTGCTGTACGGCGAGCAGGACCAGGCGTTCGCCGCCGGTGCGCTGCCCCTCGCCCGGGGTCTCAAGCCGATCCGCGGGTGGGCCGCATGAACCGCCGGACCAGTCCTCACACCGGTTCCCCGGGCGGTCCGCAGCATGGTGCCCCCGCTGGGAAGGTGCGGCGTGCAGGTTCGCTGCTGGACCTGATCGAGCGCGGCGCCGCCGACCGTGACCAGCGCGCCGCCGCCCGCGCGCTCGACCAGCAGCGGCGGGCCTTGGCCGCGGACGAGGAGCGGCTCACCGGCCGGCCGCCGGTCGACCGGCGCGGTGGCTTCGGCACCGCCGCGGGAAGGGTCGCGGTGCGGCTGAACCTACCGCCGCTGACGACGACATCGGCGCAGTTGTGCTCCGTGTACCCGTTCGTCGTCGGTGAGGAACTGCCGGTCGACGGCCCGTACGTCGGCCTGGACGTGTACTCCCGCACCCCGTTCTGCTTCAGCCTGCACGAGCTGTACCGGGCGAAGGCGATCACCGCCCCGAACATGACGGTGACCGGCCGGATTGGCACCGCGAAGTCGAGTCTGCTGAAGACCCTGGCGTTCCGTGGGGTCCCGTTCGGGGTGAAGTTCTACTGCGTCGACATCCGCAGCGAATACGCCGAGCTCGCCCGGCTGTGCGGGATCACCCCGGTGCGGATCGGTCCCGGACTGGGGACCACCATCAATCCCCTCGCCGCGATCCGCCGCGACCCGGGCATGCCGGAACCGCAGTGGCTGCAACTGCAACGCGCCCGCCGCCTCCTGCTACTGGAAGGGCTGCTGGAGATCCAGGTCGGCGAGCGGCTCACCGAGGCGGAACGGTCGCTGATCGAGTACGCCGTCGACGCCGTGACCCGTACCGACGACGGCACCAGCGTCGACCGGCACGCCACCCCGACCCTGTCACACGTCCTGCACGCGATGAGCCGCCCGGACGGCTGGCGGCATCGCCTGGAGGCCGTCGACTATCCCCTGGAGGCGTTCACCGCCGACTCCCGCCGGGTCCGGCTCGCCCTGGAGCGGCTGATCCGCGGCGCGCTCGGCGGCGTCTTCGACAGCGACGACACCGACACGCAGGCCCGGATCGACTTCACCGCGGCGGGGGCTGTGCTCGACCTGCAGGCGATCCGCTCCTCCGACCAGCTCACCGCGATGGCGATGACCTGCGCCCAGTCGTGGCTGGAGGCGGAACTGTCCCGGCCGGCGGCCGGGCCGCGGATCTGCATCTACGACGAGTTCACGCTCGTCGCGCGGCATCTCGGGCTGGTCCGGCGGATGCGGGAGCAGACCAAACTCGCTCGCGCGCTGGGCATCGGCAACATCCTGGCGTTCCACCGGTTCTCGGACTTGTCAGCAGTCGGGGAGGCCGGGTCCGAGCAGGTCCGCATCGCGCGGGGCTTGATCGAGGACTCCGGCGTCCGGGTCTCCTACGGGCAGGAGCCCGGGTCTTTGGAGCAGGCCGCGGAGTTTCTCGGCACGAACGACACCGAAACCGATCTGCTGCGGCACCTGCGGCAGGGCGTCGGCCTGTGGCGCATCGGCAACCGGTCCATCGTCGTGCGCCACCAACTGTCCACTGTGGAGCGACGGATGGTGCACACCGACAGCCAGATGGAGGCGCTGCCCGACACCGCCGGTGACGACGCTCCAGACGGGACCGCAGGCGAAGGTGAGCATCCAGACGGCCCTGACCGTGATCGTCGTGACGGTGCCGCCGCGGCGGCGGCCGGGTCGGTCGGGGTCAGGACTGCGGATCGGCAGGTGCAGTGATGCGCCGCCCACCGCTGTCCGCCCCGGGGCACCACCTGCCCAAGCAGGGCCTCGTCCGCGCCGACATCGTGGTCCGTCTGGCGATGCTCGGCATCGTCGCCGTCGTCCTGCCCACGCTGACGTGGACGCTGTGGCTGGCCGGGCAGGTCGGTGGTGTCGTCACCCACTTCGCGTGGCCGGACACGACCCCCGGCGACGCACCCGGCGTCGCCGTGCGGATCGCCGGGCACGTCGGTGACCCCGTCCGCGCGTGGCCTGCCGCAGCGCGTGGTGACCTGCCGCCGGCGGTCGTGCTGTACCTGCTCTGGCTCGGCCTGTTCCTGTATCACGCGGTCCTGATCGCAGTGCCGGCGATCGCAGCTGCCCGGCGGCTGCTGCGCCGGCGCGGGTTCGCCCGCCGCGGCGCCGTCCGGGCGCTGCTGAGCCCGGACGCGGTCCTCGCCCGAGCCGACATCGTGCGGCCCGGCCTCACGGTCCGAGAGGCGGACACTCCGCAGCAGCGGGCGGCAAAGGAGGCACGGCGCCGAGACCCGCACGAGGTCGGTCGGCTCCTCGGCACCGATGTCCTCACCGGTGAGAAGTTGTTCCTGGCCAACGAATACACGCTTGTCGCCGCTGCTGCGGCCCGGTTCGGCGGCAAGACGTCGCGGTGCGTCATCCCCAGGGTCCTGGACGCCCGCGGCGCGGTCATCTCGACCTCGACCCGCCTGGACGTCGCCGCCGTCACCTACGCCCGGCGTGCCGGGATCGGCCCGACGCACGTGTTCGAACCGCAGGGTGAGATCCCCCTCGCCGGGATCGAACGGCTGCGCTGGTCACCGATCGAAGGCGCCGAAGACCAGATCGTGGCGATGCTCCGCGCGTCCGGGTTCGCGTCCGGGTCCGGCGTCGGCTCCGACAGCGTCGAGAACGGCAAGTACTTCCAGGACCAGGCCGCATCGCTGATCCGCGGGTTGCTGCACGCCGCGGCACTGGACGGTAACGCGACCATGGTCGACGTCCTGGCCTGGTCGCAGAACCCTTCCGACGCGCGCCCGGAGCGGATTCTGCGGCATCACGGCGTGCACTCGTGGGCGGACCGGCTCGCCCGGCATCGGGAGACGACGGGCCGGGCCCGCGACACGATCCAGTCCGTTATGTCGGGCGCCTTGGACGCGTTCAACGACCCGCGCGTGCTCGCTGCGTGCTCGCCGCCGCGCGGGTCGCAATTCGACACCCTCACCTGGCTCGCGCAGTCCGGGACGATCTACCTCGTCGGGACCAGGGACGCGCAGGCGCTGATCGCGCCGCTGCTCGGCGCGGTCACCGAAGACCTGCTGTACCAGGCGAAACGGGCAGCGCTGACCGCGTCGGGCGGCCGGATCGAACCCACGCTGTATCTGGTCGGCGACGAGATCGCCAACGTCGCGCCGATTCAGTCCCTGCCGTCGCTGATGACCGAGGGCGGCGGGTCCGGCATCGCCATCGACCTGTTCATGCAGAACAAGCAACAGCCCCTGGAACGGTGGGGCGACAAGGCAGGCCGGGCGATCAACGCCTCCGCCAACTGCGAGCTCGTCATCGGCGGCTCCAGCGACGTCCAGGGCCTCAAGGACGCGCAGTCCCTCGCGGGGCAGATCCTCGAGGTGTCCTCCGGACACTCGTGGGGCGGCGGCCGCGCCAGCGTGTCGGAGAACGTGCGCCGGGAGAACCTGCTCGACCTCGCCGAACTCCGCACCCTCCCGGAAGGCCGGGCCCTCGCCTTTGTCGGGAACTTGCCGCCGGTCGAGCTACAGCTCACCGCGTGGTGGGAACGCCCCGACGGCGGCGACCTCACCGCCGACCGCGACCGGTTCCAGCAGCGGATCGCGAAGGCCGCCTGATGACCGAACCCCAGCAGCCGCAGCACCCCGACCGTCGCCGCGCCGATCGGTCCGCGCCCGCACCGGCCGGCGCGGCCGGTGACCTGCCGCCGGAACTGCAGGCCGCGGCGATGCTCAGCCAAGGCCTCGCCGAGCTCGTCGAGACCGTCGGCGAACTCGCCGAGAACCACTTCGCGTTGCGCGAGCAGGTCCAGACCCTCGCCGAGCAGCTGCGGCCCGGCCCCGCCGGGCCGGCACCGGCCGACCTGCGCTGGCGCGTCCTGGACCGGCCAGCCGCATCGCAGGTGTGGATCTGGCTCATCGACTGGGTCGGCTGGTTCGTCGACCGGTACAGCCTCACCGAGGAGATCCCCGCGTGCTGGCCGATCCACCCGCAGCTGGTCGAGGAACTCACCGCCCTCGCCGCGTCGTGGCACGTGGCCTACGACCCCCGCGCGTCCTCCGACACGCCGCTGCGCTGGCTCGAAGCCCTCGCCCGGGCCCGCCCCCGGCTGCGGGAGTGGGACGAACACACCCGCTGCCGCAACGGCGAGCACACCAAACGGCGCATCGACCTGACGTGGCCCGCCACCTGGCGGGACCAGGCCCTCGACGCCGCCGAACACGACCTCACCGGCCGCAGCACACCCGGCCCGCCGGCCGAAGGCACCGACAGCAGCGTGGACGGCGGTGACCGATGAGCACCCGACCCGCGGAGATCACCACCCCGTACGGCTGGGCGGAACTCCACGACGCTGTCCGCGCCACCCGCGCGGCCATCAGCTGGCTGCACGCCCGCGTCCAGCATTTCCGCGAGCTGGGTGAGGAGCGGCAGCCTGCCGAGCAGCGCCCCACCGAGGCCGCCGAACCGGGCGCCGGGCGCCGGTACACCCGCGACGAATACCTGGCGGCCCTGGCCGCGTTCATCGACGACCGGATCCGGCTGGACCAGGCCACCCGCCCGGACCCACCCGGCATCACCGACAGCCCCCGCGTCGCGCTCGACGAACGCCCTGAACGCCCTGAACGCCCTGAACGCCCTGAGCGCACTGAGCGCTCTGGCGACGCGACGCGGCAACCCCAACCGGAGGAAGGAACCGAGGCCATGCAGCCCGACGAACAGCAACAGCGACGCAACGCCCTCATCGCCGAGGAACACGACCTGCAGCAGCAGCGCGACGTGCAGGCCGACGGCGTCCTGGACGGCGACTACGACCCCGAACCCGGCGACGGCGGCACCGCCGACCTGGAACTGGAGGGCTGATGCGCACCGCAGCCGCACCCGCCGAAGTTCCCCGCCCGGACGCCGGCTACCAGGCGATGCTGGACCAGATCGCCGCAGCCGCGGACAGCCTGCGCCGGCAGGTCGCCTCGGCCCGCCACATCGAACCCGCCCGCCGCAGCACCGTCCTTGCGGACCTGGCTGCGCGCCTGCAGACGGCCGCCGGGCAGCTCCGGGAACAGCTCCACCGGTACGCCGACGACGACTGGCCGCCGCTGCCGCCGACGGACGATGCGCCATGACCGGCAACCCGACGGCCAGCAGCCGTTCGAAGACCACCTCGGTCGCTGACAACCCCGCCGATGTCGGCGAGGGTGGGCGACGCGCCGTAACCGGCTCCGCCGTGACCCGGCGGTGCCTAGCCGTCGCGGTCGCGTTGCTTGCCGCAGTGGCAGGCTGCTCCTCCGGACGTCCCGCCCACCGACCGGCGCCGTCGATGCCGTCGGTGACCACCGTGCCGCACGACGGCAGCGGGGCCCCGGGTAGCGGGATCGACGAGGAGGACGCCGGGGCGACGGCGAGCGTGCCGGTCCCGCCGCAGGCGGTCCAGGCGGCGGTCGCGTTCGTCACCGTGTGGGCGCGTCCCGGCCTGGACCAGCCGACCTGGCACGCCGGCGTCACCCAGTACGCAACCGTCGAGTACGCCGCCGTCCTGGCGACCGTCGACCCGGCCAACGTCGCCGCCACCCGGATCGTCGCCGACCCGGTCCCGCAGACCGCCACCCCGGACGCCGCCGACGTCGACGTCCCGACCGACGCCGGCGTGGTACGCGTCGTGCTCGTGCTGCGCGACGGCCGGTGGCTCGTCATCGCGGTGCGCCCTGCGCAGGAGGCGCCGTGAAGCGGGTCCGTGCCGCCGTTGTCGCAGTCGTGATCGTGATCGCCGGCAGCTGCGTGCTGCTGCTGGGTTCGCTCGGCGGCGGCGACCCGGCCTACGCCTGCACCCCGCCACGCAGCGGCGCCCTGGTGGCCGTCCGCACTGGTGGGTTCCAGGCCGTTGGCGTGTGGAAGCCGGACCGGGTCGCCAACGCCGCGATCATCGTCAAGGTCGGCGCCGACCGTGGTGTCCCACCTCGCGGGTGGGTGATCGCGGTCGCGACCGCGATGGTCGAGTCCAGCCTCATCAACACCGACGTGGTCACCGACCACGACAGCGTCGGGCTGTTCCAGCAACGCCCCAGCCAAGGGTGGGGGACTCCGGCGCAGCTCATCGACCCGGTGTATGCGGCGTCGAAGTTCTACGACGCGCTGCTCAAAGTCGACGGCTGGGACACGATGCCGCTCACGAAGGCTGCGCAGGTTGTCCAGCGTTCTGAGTACCCGACGAGATACGCGGCTAAGGAACGCGACGCTGAGCAGGTCGTCGCGTACGTCACCCAGCATGCGTCGATCACCGAACTGGCTGGTGCGTCACCGGCTGGGTGCGCCGGGCCGGTTGCCCTCACGTCGTCGGGGTGGACGAAACCGGTCGAGGCGAAGGTCGGGTCCGGTTGGGGGCAGCGCAGCGGCAGGCTGCACGCCGGCGTGGACCTGATCGCGGGCCGGTACAAGGTCATCCGCGCCGCGTCCGCAGGTGAGGTCGTGCAGTCGGTGTGCGACCGGTCCACCGGCAACTGCGATGTCGACGGCAGCCCGGAAGGGCACGGGTGCGGCTGGTATGTCGACATCCGCCACGCCGACGGGATCGCCACCCGGTACTGCCACATGGTCCGCCGGCCTGATGTGACTGCCGGGCAGCGGGTCACCGCGGGGCAGCCGATTGGGCTGGTCGGCACGTCCGGGCACTCGTCCGGCACCCATTTGCACTACGAGGTGCACCGCAACGTGCCGTGCGCCGCCCGCGGCGGCCGATGCACGCTGACCGGCGGCAACTCGATCGACCCGGAAATCTTTATGGACGGCGTCGGGGTATGCCTCGGCGAGCCGGTCAACCCACGAGAGACCCCGCGATGCCGCACCGTCTAGACAGCTGTCCGGCAGGCCGGACACCACGGCGGACCGGGAGCTCGCGGCTGCGGGGTACACCCGGGCCGGTGGTGCCGTGGTGAGCGCGCGGATCGGGTTCGTGCACACCACGGCCCTGTACTGCGGGGCGCTGCTCGGGCCGGGAGTCCTCACCCTGCCCGCGTTGGCCGCGGCGATCGCCGGGCCCGGCTCGCTGCTGGCGTGGGCGGCGCTGGTCGCGGCAAGCGTCCCCCTCGCCGCGACGTTCACCGCCCTCGCCGTCGCGTTCCCGAACAGCGGCGGCATCTCCGCAGTCGCGGCCCGCGCCTACGGCCCGCGCGCGTTCGCGGTCATCGGGTTCTGGTTCATCGCCGCAACACCCTTGGCCGTGTACGTGGCCGCGCACATCGGCGGGCAGTACGTCGCCGCCGCCGTCGGCGCCGGGCAGCCGGCCGCGACCGTGGTGACGGCCGCGATCCTCGGCATCGTCTTCACCGCCAATGCGTTCGCGTTGAAGACGTCTGGGCGGGTGCAGCTCGTCGTCATCGGCAGCCTCGTCGCGGTCCTCGGTACCGCGACGTTGAGCACCGCCCGGCACATCGACCCGGCCAACCTCACCCCGCTGCTGCCCGATGGGCCCGTCCCGGTCGCGCACGCCTGCGTGCTGCTGTTCATCGCGTTCGCCGGGTGGGAGGCCGCCGCGCACCTCACCGACGGCGTCACCGACCCGGCCAGGACCCTGCCGAAGGTCGCCGCAGCCACGGTCGTGATCGTCGGTGCGATCTACCTCGGCCTCGCCGCGACCACCGTCGGTGTCCTCGGCCCCGCCGCCGGGACTGGTGCCGTTCCGCTGATCACGCTGCTGGAACACGGCGTCGGGCGGGCCGCCGCACCGGTCGCCGCGCTCGTCGCGCTGATGCTGACCTGCGGCGCCGCGAACACGTTCCTGGCCGGCGCGACCCGCCTCGGCGTCGCCCTCGCCGAACGCTGCGTGCTCCCCGCCCGCATCGCGGGCGGGCGCCTGCAGCGGCGCAGCCTGCTGCTGCAGGCTGCGCTTACCGGCGTGGTCATCGCCGGGTCGGAGGCCCTGGACCTCGAGGTCGCCTCCCTGCTGAAGACCGTGTCGGTGCTGCTCGCCGCGGTCACCCTCGCCGGGACCAGCGCCGGGATCCTGCTGCTGCCACGCGGCTGGCGGTGGACGGCGGCGCTCACCGCGACCACCGTCACCGCCGCCGTGCTCGGCGCGGCCGGGCCGATGCTGGCCGTGCCCGCCACGCTCGCCGTCGTCGCCGTCACCCGGCTGCGGCTCATCCCCGCCCAGCCCGGCAACGACCCGCCCCAGCCGCCCGCACCCGAACCGCCCGACCGGCACCCGCCCGGAGCAGCGGCCGACGCGAAGGCGGCGGAGCTGGTGACGGGCTGGCAGCGGCACCCGCCACACCGCAGCCGCCGCCGCAAACCCCGGCCCGAACCGCGCCCCGAACCGCGCCACGAGCCAAGGCCTGTTCCCAGGTCTGACTCACGTCGCCGGCAGCCGACCGGTGAGGCCGTGCGACCGGCTGACTCGCAGACCGCACCTGACCGCGGCCGGCAGCCGGTGCTCCGGAGCCGGCAGTGAGCGTCGGCGGACCGTGGCCGGACCCGCCGCGGCCGGGTGAGCTGGCGGCACTGCCGATCGCCGCGCCCGCGGTCCTGCTCGACGCGCTCGGCTACCGCGGCGGCGACCAGTATGTGGCAGTCCACGTCGGCCCGCGGGGTGCGGTGTGGCTGGACGACGGCGGCCGCCGCGACGAAGGCGACCTCCTCGCCTGGCACCGGTTCACCACCCATCCGGTCACCGAGCCGCTCACCCGGTACGACCTCGGCGGCGCCGGCCGCGACGCCAGCGAATGGCTGCTCATCGACCGCGACACCAATCAGCTCAGTGTCGGCCGCGCCGAGCACGTCGCTGAGTTCCTGGCCGACCAGCCGCACACCCGGGACCGGCTCACTGGACTGCTGACCGCCAAGCTGGTACCGACCCGCGCGGTGGACCCCGACGTGCGCGCCGCCCGCACCCCGACCGGCCCCGGCTGGCAGGCAAACGCAGACCGCGCCGGTCACCTCCTCGACGCGCTCACCCGCGCCCTCAACGGCAGCCAGGTCCAGCAGGACGCCGCCGGCGTGGTCGCCGGGATCGGCGCCCTCAGCGCGTTCCTGCACGACCAGGGAACCACCGCGCCCGGCACCGCAGCATCAGTCTTCACGCGGCCGGACCGGTCCGACGGCGCAGCCTGGCAACCGGCAGCGCAACCCGTCGGGGTCTGGTCGACCGCAGACCCGGACCCGGCCGCGGCCACCGACCAGCAGCACGAGGTCGACCTGTCATGAGGCGAGCGGACCCGGGGACGGGGCACCAGCACTCCGCACCGGTCACGGCCCCGGTGGGCGGGCGGCGACAATGACCAGGCCTGTCTGGCCGGCGCCTCCGTCGCCTGGGCAACCGGTCGAACTGCCGCTGCGGGCGCCGGACACGCTGCTGGCCGCGCTGGACTACCCCGGCGACTCGCAGTACGTCGCACTCTCCGTGGCTCGCGGCGTGTGCCTGATCGATGACGGGGTCACCGTCGAGGACGCCGAACCGGACGGCTGGCAGCTGTTCCGCAGCCACCCCCTGGTCCGCGGACTCTTGGACGGGTACCGCCTCGGCAACGACACGGATGCCGCGTTGCATCGCCTGGTCGTGGACCGGCTCACCGGCCGGCTCGCCATCGCCCTGCCCGACGACGCCGCCCGCCTACTGGCCAGCCAGCCGCGCACCCGCGAAGCCCTCACCGGCGACATGAGCCCAGCCGACGCCGCCCGCTACCTGGACATCGCCGCGGAAGTCGCCCAGGACCGCTTCGACGCCGCCCTCACCACCGACAGCTGGCTGCAGTACGCCCGTCAGCTCCGGACCGCGCAACACGCCATGATGGACGACCTGAACCTGTACCTCGGCGGGCGGCTGCTGGATCAGATCCGCGGCATCGCCACCACGATCAACGACGCGACCCGCAGGACCGACCCGCCCACCGCGGACCCCAAGTCACGATGGAACGATGTCGACCGCGACAAGCGGCGTCCCGGCCCCGGCGAACTGCACCCGCCGGACCTGCAATCCGGGCCGCACCCGCCGGATCAACCCGGGCCGGAGCTGGATCTCGACTGACACCTGCGTGTCGGTCCGGCCGAGCCATCGCCCAGCCGGTACCTCTGCCTCGCACAGACACCCCTGGCCGATGCGACCAGCCCACAGCGACAGCGGCACGACCGATCTACGCCGCCTGCGGATGGTTCGCCAGATGACGAGGCGTGACCTGCGGCCGTTGCTTGTAGACGAATGCTGCCCGGCGCTCCGCGAACTGATTGCGGTCGTCGAAGATGTCCATCGCCATCTCGGCCAGTTCCTTCGCCTCCCAGTACGTCAGCGGAGGCCCCGACAGGGCCGCGGCCTTGCGGGCGCGGGCCTGCCTGCGCCGTTCACCACCGACGTACTCGCGGGCCATCTCCAGCAGCCATGCCGCGTACTCTTCCGGGTCGCGGGGACCGACCACGTCGACCAGACCCAGTCGGCACGCTGCCGCCGCGTCGATCGGTAGCCGCTGCGACAGCAGCCTGCGCGCGGCGACGGGACCGACCCGCGCCGGCAGGACCTGCGTGTGCAGCTCCGACCCGTACAAGCCGATGTCGTAGAACGGGTTCAAGACGATCCCGTCCCGGGCGGCGACGACCTCCGCGCCGAGCGGCAACATCACCCCGCCCGCGCCGGCGTTGCCGGACACGCCGGCGACGATCACCTGCGGGGACATCGCCGCGATGGCCCGGCACACGGCGTTGATCGCCCGGATAGACGCCCACGCCGCCGCCTGCGGGTCCGGCGCCATCTCAATGGCGTTGAGGTCGATGCCGTTGCAGAACGCGTCGACGCCGCCGCGGACTACGAGCACCGACGTGTCAGCCGCGCACGCCCGCCGCAGCGCCGCGGCGAGCCGCCGCGACCAGTACGGGGACATCGCCCCGTTGTGGACGTCGAAGACCAGCTCGCCGACGTCGCCGTGCCGCCGGTACCGGATCCGATCGGGGCCACGGCGCAGCGGGACACCGGCGAGGGCATGCTGCAACGCGAGGGCGGCGGGCTGTTTCACACCGAGACGGCCGAGGCCGCCGATGCCGGTAGGATTGTTGCCGTCGACCATCTTGACCTGGCCGATCCACAGGTACCCGTTGCCGGTGGCGACAGCGACCCGATCACCGTCGTGGCCGACGATCGTGCCGGGACGGGCCGCAGGCAGCCGCACCGGCTTCCCCGCCGGCACGTGCGCGTCGAATAGATGCGCCGCCGACCCGCCGAGCCTGGCCCGCACACCGGGACTGCCGTCCGCGGCCCGGATCCGCCGCAGCACGGCCGCCGCTGGTTCTTCCCACGAGAACGCCCGGTTCTGCTGCCGCATCATCGGCCGGACGCCGGTGCCCGGCACCGGGCGGTGCGCACGCGCCAGCGGCGTCGGCGTGAACGCCGGATCGGCGGCCTTGACCATGACTTCCTCAACGCAGGCGACGGCGGCGTCGGCGACAGGTCCGCCGTAGAGGGAGGACTTGCGGGCCGGCTCTGACGGCATCGGAAACTCCCGGTGCGCCCAGATCGGGCCGGCGTCCATCTCCTCGACCGCCTGCAACGCCGTCACACCCCATACCGGGATAGCGTCGGTGATCGCCCAGTCCAGACTGGACGGGCCACGATCCCCGACCGGACCCGGATGAATCACGATCGTCGGCCACCGCGACCACACCGCGGCCGGTACCCGGTCCCGCAGAAACGGGCACAGGATCAGGTCGGGACCGCTCAGCCGAGCGGCACGGATCATGGACGGTTCGTCGACAGCGAGCTGAACGGAGACCTGGTGACCGGCCGCGTCCAGAACTGTCAGTACCCGTTGCGACAGCCCGTTGAACGCCGACACCAGCAGCAGGACCTTCATCGGTCCACGCTCCAGACCCGGTCGGCGTCGCCGCCTGCGTGACTGCGGCGGCGCCTGTCTTGAGCGCGTTGTGGCTGCGTACGGGGCATTGTCATGCCATCGACCCTGTGCGAACCGACGGACATCCTCTACGTGTTGTGCCGTGTGGCCGCGTGTGCATGTGAAGGGCCCCGTCTTACTGAATCTGATCCGCTATGGGATCGCCCCGGCGACAGACACCGTGTCTGCCGCACGGGTCAGCCAACGCCGCGGCACACGCCTACGCCTTCGTGTGGTCTTGTCGACGAACGGTCGTGTATCGCAAGTGTCGACTTATGCCGGCCGGAGCAGGCCGCGCTGTCGGGCGCGTTGGATCCACTTGCGTACTTGATCTCGTCCCCCGCGGGTACTGATCTCTACCCCTTCTTGGCGTAGGTTCTCCTCGACGTAGCGGGCGGGTGCGGTGCTGCCCGCCGCGAGCGCTTCGGTGTAGAGCTGCGCAACTCGGGCGAGAAGGCCATCCTGTGCGGGTGCGCGGCGTTTGCGTGGTTGCCCCGTCGCGGTCAGGGCCGCCGCTCTGGTGCGCGCTTCGTCGGCAAGGCCGCGATGGGTGGGTGGCCAGGACTCTGCATGATCGGCAAGGTCGGCGAATCTCGCGGCCAGATGGGCCTGCGACTCTCGCCGAACAGCCGAGAGCGAAATGCTGCGCAGAACCTGCTGGGTCAGTTCGACCACCCCGTCTGCCACCGGGCGTCGGGGAAGAGGTTCTCCGTCTCGTCCGTACTCCTCTACGAAGCATCGGACGTCGATCCCAGCGAGAACGGCCCGGCCGTCGACGAACGCCCAGTGGGGGGTGACCTGCCAGCGGCTGTCGTCGCTGTGGACGTAGGTCGGCTGGAGCCCGTCAAAAGGGAATGGGGTCAGCCATTCGACGAGCTGTGACGGTTCTTCGGTCTGCCTAGTTGTCACGGGCATGACCGTACCGTGCGGTCCTCTCCGTGCGCAATGATGGCTGCGCTGATTTCGGCTGCATCTCGTTGCGAGAGGACCCCTTGTTCATGACCGATCCGAACGTGCGAAGTCTGTGGATTGCCGTGGTGGCGCTTGCCGCAGTATTTGTTGCCGTCGCCGCTGGTCTGCTGTCCCTAGCAAACGGTGCGGCACCGCCCGGGGCGGCGCTCACCGGCGCCGGAGCCTTCGCGGCCACGCTTCTGCTCGTGATGGCCGTCATCCGGTTCATCACGCATGGGGAATGAGCCGAGCGCGTCTTGCGGCTCGACGGAAATCTTCGGTCAGACCGGCAGGGTTGACATGATCCAAGTTGAAGTGGCTTCCTGCTCGACGGCACGGCGTTGGATCGGATCACGAACAACTGCGGGGAGCACAACCGGCTGGGATTCGAGCTCCCGATCGGCGCGGCACGGCACGGCCCTGCGCCCGCCGACGCCCGTGCGCGGCCCGCTGCCACCTTCAGGGGGCTGGCCCGCGCCTCGCTTGCGCATAGCGCATGGCAAGGGCACTCTCACGGACGTGACCTCTCTGGAGACTAGCGTCGCCGGTGTCGGGTTGAGGTGGTCGCTCGACACCGTGGCCACCGCCGCGGAGCGGCTCGTCACGACCGCTCCGTCGATCGCGGACCGTCCGGCGCAGTGGCCGCCGTGGGAAGCGAACCGTCAGGCACAAGAGTGGAGCGATTGGCATGATCTTGCGGATGTTGTCCTGCGCGACGCTTTCATCTCAGCCGATCTAGCCGAATCGTTTCGGGATCTGGATCCTCCCGTGAAGCTGGGCTTTCTACGCTCGTTGCCGCACGACCTAACAGATGCGCCGCGCCGATGGCCTGTGGATCTGGGTCTTGGGCAGGTTCCGCCTCGGCGCCTTGACGGCGAGTCGACGCGTCGAGACCTTGCTCGGGTGCTGTCGTGGCTGGAGGAACGGTGCTACTTCGCCCGAGAACTTGGGTCCGAATGCGTCGACGTCCACGACGACGACAGCCGCCGTCTCGTCGATGTCATCACCAGCCGCCTCGACCTGGCGCTGAGCCCAACGCTCCGGTCGCTGTTCGCGGAAGTAGACACCGGCCGGTTGGCCGAAATCGTAGCGGTCGCACGTGAGTACATCGCCATGCCGCCGGGCCGTACCTATCACTCGTGGAACGACTGCGGCCTGCACCCGAGGACTGGCCGGTGGGACGCCGAGATGGGACGGCGCGTCCTCGATGACCTCGTCGCAACCATCGCCGAGCACAGCGATCTGGGCGCGCTCCTCCTCGCCTCCCAGCAGATTGGCGCCGCCGTGCCGGCGCCTGTCCCCGTCGACCCATTGCGAAGGACCGGACCCGCCACGCACGCCCCGGCGGAAGCGTTCCTCCCACATGGATCGGTCCTGACCGTAACTCGCCTGGTTACCCGGCTCGCCGCTCAACGACACCTTGATGCGCTCGAGGCGTTTCTGCGCGCGCACCGGGTCCACGTCGAATCAACGGGCGACACCACGAGCCCGGACTTCGTCCTGGTCGTCGAGATTCTCCAGGACGATCAGGCGCGCCTACGCCGTCACGAGCAGGTCTTGACGGGGACGTTGTCCGAACTTGCCGGCTACGCCGGCTGGACCATCCGCTACACCCGGCCTCCGGAATACCGCCGAGCGTTGGAGGTCGCCACCCTTGATCCCGCGGCCATCGCCGTCCGGCTGGAGCGAGAGGGCCGTCCCCACGAGGGGGCGATCGCGCTCCGGTCGAGTTTCCGATTCCGACCCAGGCCGGGCCTCGACGGAGGCGTCCATCTCGTCGTGATCGTCGACGACTTGGACGACCCCGGTGGCCAGGTACTCGAAGATGCGGTGTGGCGTGTTCACGCTGGTCCGCGCGCAGCCCGGGCAGCGAGCGGGCTTGAACCGCAACTCGCCGAGGCGCTTCGGCCGCGCGGCCTGCGGTCATTGCCCGATCGACGTCCCCGCGTCGCCGTGGTGACTTCGCGGGGACACGTTGGCAGCGACATCGCACCTAAGCTCGACGGCGACGTCCTCGACGTCGACTATCGGACCTTCGCCGCCAACTCCGCTGACGCCGCCGTACGGCTCGCCACCACGCTGCGGTCGCTCGCGTCCGACGCCACACTCGACGGCGTACTGATCGCGCGCGGTGGCGGAGACCAGTCCGACCTGAACCGGCTGGTGACGCCCGAGGTCCAGACCGCGATCAGCTCGGTGCGTCAGTCGGGGAAGACCGTAGTTCTCGCCATCGGCCACGGCACGTTCGCGTCCACCCTCGACGTCGACTTCGAAGCACTCACCCCAGGCGACGCGGCCCACGCTATCCGCGCGATTCTGGTGGACTTCCCGGCGAACAAACGCGCCGCGATCGCGGCGACCCAGGAGCGCCTTGCCGCTAACCCGCCGACCGAGGAATGGCCGGCGATCGCGGCGCGGGAACAGGAATCGCTGCGTCAAAGGCTCGCCGCCATCGAGCTGGACCACGACGCCAGGTTGGCCACTATGCGGCAGCGGTGATCAAGTTATGGCAGACGGAAGCAGGCCCGTAGGTCCCGTCCCAGCAGGACGGGACCGTCGGCGCGAGGATGAGGCCATCCCCACCACGACCGGGCCTCGTTCCAGCAGGCCGACCTGTCGACCCACGACGACGTCCACCGCGCCGCCGGCGACCTGCTGGCCGCCCACGACCCGCTTCGACGCGGTCCCTGCACACCGTCGGCGCCGGCACTGATCTCAGGTCCCACGTACCAGAATCGCGGAAACCGGCGATGTGCTTTGCGCGCGACCCGCCACTTCGGAGCAGCCCTCCCAGGTGCGGGCCTAGATCAACTGCCTAGCGTTGTTGGTCTACAACACGGGCGAGCCCATCGACCAAACCCGTCGCGGGCCGGATCAGAATCAAATGAGACGGATGAGGCATCGATCAGATCCAGTGAGAAGAGATCAGCTCCACCGAGAACCCACACGGGTTGTGGGCTCTCAACGAATCTGATCCGGCCGTAACCCGCTGGACTGCCCGGATCAGATTCAGTGAGAGGGGTTCACCTCGTCGGGCCTCATCGAATCTGATCCGGCGGAAAAATCCGAGCTGCTGAGGGTCGTTGGCGGCCACTGACGAGGGCGAAGCCGCGTCACGCCACCAGGGCTGCCACTGCTACGGCAAACACCCAGGTCGCACCACAGGCTGACCCGGCGACCAGGATGGCGCGCGGTACCCGTCGCTCGTCGAGCCACGACAGCCAGCCTGCCGCTGTACCCACAAGCAGCCCGCATAGACCCACGACCACGATCCACAACGCGGCCAGCGCAATCCTCGACACCGCAGCCTCCATTCCAGGCGGCCCGCCGGCCCGGCAACATACCGGGCCCAGTCGCGGGCAAGGCAACCGTCGCACCTTCGCCAGTCGCAGGCCAGGACGCTCTGTGACACATCAGCCGCATAACGGTGCGAGCAAAACCGGAGGTCACAGGCACCCGAGCAGGAAGGCGGGAGCGCCTTTCCCCTATCGTTTGGTGCGGCAGAAGTGTCACTTGGGAGGTCAACACGGTGAGCCGACGGGACTTGGAGCGTCAAGTGGCGCGGGTGGACGCCCTGCGGCAGCACGCCGCCGCCTACGAGCGGGCCCGGGGCGAACTCGGAGAGATCTATCAGGTGGGGGGTCGTATCCGGTCCTACTACGCGATCCGCTCTGACCTCGTACACACTCGGCCCCGTAGCGGCGCGGACTCGTCGCCGTCGTCTCCGGCCGGTGCTCTCGCACCGCTCAAGGGGTGGGCGTTGCAGCTGTATCTGATCTCGATCTTCGACGCGCAGTCACGCCGCCCGGCCGGGGCCACCGTAGACCACGCCCGTCCGCTGCACCGAGCTGGCACCGGACCAGCCGGTTGGGCCGAGCTGCTGCCTACCATCACCCAGACCGATCCACCACGGGCGGGTATGCGCCGGCAGGCGGTGCATGCCCTGAATCTCCTCGAGCGCCAGCACCTCGCTGTGATCGCGGGTCGAGGCGGCGTCGCCGGCCGCTACGACGGTGTCCAATTCCTCGACGAGACTGGCGACGGTACGAGGCATACGTGGCTTCGCCGGTACAGCATCCCGCGGGCGGACGCGGCTGGCGAGGTCGTGCAGCTGCCGAAGGCGTTCTTCCTCAATGGGTGGGTGCACGTCCTGACCGCTGCGGAGATCACTTACTACCTGATGATCCTCGATCTGCGCGCTCGCTATCCCGAGAGTGGCCGCGACGGCGTCTTCAAGGTCGCCGCGCAACGGGTCGACCGGTACGGCGTCCGCCGCGACGTGTATGCCACCCATCGGCAGCTCGCCGGATACGGGCTCATCCACCGCCTCGACGACCCGGCCCGCAGCGCGGACGGCAGGATCATCAGACGCTCCAGCCCGCGCTACACACGGCAGCCCTACCGGTTCCGTACCATCAGTGATGGCTTCGACCGGCCTGCCTTGACCACCGTCAGCACTTACCTGCAGTCGCACCTTCCAGCATGAACGCCCGGCACAGAGCGCCGGCGAAGCACCGAGCTCTGTAGGCGTTCTCAAACGGAATAAGCAGCGGGCCGATCGATCGTTCAATGTCCATCGCTAATGTCGTCAAACTCGTCTCGACCATCGCCTGCCTCCCATTCTGGGAGCGATGGTTCGGCGAGCCGCGACGACGGCTCCTCGTATTCGCTCTGGGCACTCTCAATTGCTCGCTCCAAATAGCGCTCCGCGTCATCGAGCGAATCGACGATTTCCTCATCATCCGCAAACGCCCGCTTGTAGGCGGCAATCGTCGATCGGGCCTCCTGGTAGCGGCCTTCAGGGTGGACGTCATCGTCATACCCTTCGGCCGATCGGTCGATCTCATCGAAGATGTTAGGAAGGATCTCCTCCCGGATGCGCTCGAGGAGTTCATAGCGCTCCGATTCGGTAAACAGGCGACATACCGGCTCGTCCAGCCAGCCGCCGTCCATCAGGTCCATCGCTAGCTCTTCGAGCTGTTCGACTGCTTTACATCGGATCGGCTCCGGCAGGGCATCTGCCTCGTTGAGCCTGCCAAGGACCCTCGGCTGCCAATGAGCGTTGATGTATCCGCCGAAC
Source organism: Dactylosporangium sp. CA-152071 (assembly GCF_050936335.1). NCBI lineage: Bacteria > Bacillati > Actinomycetota > Actinomycetes > Micromonosporales > Micromonosporaceae > Dactylosporangium > Dactylosporangium sp. CA-152071. The sequence continues at coordinate 3,492,339 of NZ_JBNJMZ010000002.1, forward strand.
CGCAGTAAAGATTCAAGATCCCCTTCGTGGGCGGCTGCCCACAAGCGGAGAAACGCGGGCGAGCAACGATGGACTAGAAACTCGGCGAGAGGGTTGAGGTATGTCGCTCCCGCAGCGGCTTCGAGGTTCACTCGCGGGACTACTCGTGGGTAGAGGCTGGCGGGTATGCACGGCCCCGGCGTTGTTCCGGCTTGAGGTGTTCTGTCCGTGTTGAGGATCGGACAGGGCGGGAGTTGTGGGACGAGCGCGACTTCTGATGATCTTTTGGGTGTCTAGTCCTGAAGATCATCCGTGGAGTCGCGCTCGTGTCGTCATCTTCCCTGATCGACCCTGTTGTTGGCCACCTTGCTGATCTGGCGTTGTGGGAGGCCGAACTCGCCGCGGACCGGGACGGCGTCGATCCGTTGTCGGTGGCGTCGCCGCTGGTGCAGCGGTTGCGGCAGGTGCCGGACCCGCGCCGGTTACGAGGGCTTCGCCATCCGCTGCTGGTGGTTCTGGTCCTGACCGCGTGCGCGACGCTGGTGGCGGGCAACGACTGCGTGACGGCGATCCGGCAGTGGGCGGCGCGGACCCCGCAGGATGTCCTGCACCGTCTCGGAGCTCGGCGTAACCCGCTGACCGGCCGGTACCTGGTGCCCAGCGAACGCACCTTCCGGCGGGTCCTGGCCGGCCTGGACGGTGACGCCCTGGATGCGGCGACCTGCGGCTACGCCGCCGACGTGGTGCGTGGTGACGCCCCGCCTCCGGTGATTGCCGCCACCGCTGACGAACCGGCCGAGCGTGAGCAGCGCCGCGCCGCGGTCCGGGCGGTAACCCACCCGGCGCCGGCAGGGCTGCTGCCCGCGGTCGCGATCGACGGGAAGCTCTTGCACGGCACCCGCACCGAAGCTGGGCAGGTGTTCCTGGTCGCCGCGGTCACCCACGAGCGCGGGGTGATCCTGGGTCAGCGCCAGGTCGGCGACAAGCGAGGCGAGACCACCGTGATCCCCGACCTGCTCGCACCCCTGGACGTGGCCGGCATGCTGCTGACCCTCGACGCGCTGCACACGACGAAGCAGACCGCCCGGCTGATCACCGGACCGCTGAACGCCCACTACCTGCTGATCCTGAAGGGTAACCAGCCCCTCGCGCTGCAGGCCGCGCAAGCGCTGCTATCCGGCACCGACACCGAGTTCGCCGACCGCACCAGCGTCACCGACGATCGGGGACACGGACGTACCGAACGCCGGACCCTACGCGTCGCACTCTGCCACGACACGGTGTTCCCCGGCGCCCGGCAAGTCTTCCGGCTACGCCGCGACACCGGCGGCCTCGACGGCGTACGCACCAGCAAAGAAATCATCCACGGCATCGTCAGCCTCGACGCAGAGCAGGCCACCCCGGCACACCTCAACCACTACGCGAGAGGGCACTGGACTGTCGAGGACCGTCTACATCGGACCCGGGACGTGACCTTCCATGAGGACGACTCCCAGCTCAGAACCGGCACCGCACCACGCGCTGCGGCCACCTTCCGCAACCTGGCCCTGAACACCTTCCGCCTCGCCGGACGCGCCAACATCGCCCACGCCCGCCGCGACCTACACGACCGCACCGACACCTTCGCCGTCTACGGCATCTAACAAACCGTGATCAAAACCGACAAAGAAGAACAACGCCGGGGCCCAAGGTCCCCTGAATGGGGTCGGGGTTGGTTCTGGTGAGGGATGTGTGGTTGTCGATGGTTGTGGGGGTAGTTTGGGGGGATGTCGCAGCCGGGTTTTTGGGATTTTGATGGTTTGTCGTCCGGGTTTGATGTGGACGGGCTGGCGATGGCGATGGATGGGCTCGTGGTGGATGGGCTCGTGGTGGATGGGCTTGATGTGGGTGCTGGTGGTGGTGTGCCGGTCCCGGTGGGTGTGGTGCTCGCTGGGGGTGGTGTTGGTGGGGTGGTTTCCGGGGTTGGGGTGGGTGGGTGGGCGGGTGCGGGTTCTGTTGCCGTGTCTGCTGGGGGGTTTGTGTCGTTGTCGCCTCCTGCTGATGCCGCGTTCGGTGTCGGTTTTGTGGACGGTGACGGGTGGCTGGAGGTTGCCGGGCAGTCGATCTTTCTGGGGGCGGGTGATGGTGGTGTGGCCCCGTTGGGGCAGGTCTGGTTTTGGCATGACCGCACGACGGTGTGGGTGCAGTGGACTGGCGGGCTGCAGATGTACGGCAGGTTCCCTGCAGAGCTCACCGATGCGCAGTGGGACCAGGCGGTTGTTGCAGGGCCGTTGTGGGTTGCCGGGCTGGCTGACGAGGTGTTTGAGCGTTGGGCGGATGAGTGGTTCGAGCGTGTGGGTGAGGTGCCCGCGGATGGGGATTGTTTCTTTCACACGCTGCTTGCTGTGCTGCCTGCCGAGTTTTGGCGGGACAGGCTTGGGATCGACGGTTCGGTGGTTGGGTTGCGGGGTTGGTTGGCCGATCGGCTCACGGAGGATCTCAATTCGGGGGATAGTTGGTTCGCGCCGTTCTTGACGGTTCCTGAGGATGTGTTTGGTTGGGGGGATGCCGAGTGGTGGGCTCTTCGGAATGGGTGGGTCCGTCAGATCCGTGAGCCTGGGCAGTGGAACAACCAGATCGGCGATCTTGCCGCTCACCTGTTCGTGCGGTCGACGGGAGTTCCGCTGCACGTGTACATGCCCGGGTGGGCGGTTCCCATTGATCCGCCCGGGTTGCCGGTCGGGTTCCCGGGCTGGCGCAACGAGCGTGTCCCGGTCGTGCTGCACCGCCAGCACTGGCAGGCTGTCAGGTACCGCCGGGACCGGCAGCCACCCGCCGGGGGCTGGGCCGCGCTCCAACTGCCGGACATCCCCGACTTCCGGCGAGCCTGGCACGCCAACGGCCAGCCCTCCCCATTCCACAGCGTCCCCACCAACCCCACCACCACCAACCCCACCACCAGCGACCCCGCCATCAGCGACCCCGCCAGCACTGGGCTGGGTGGGGGTGATTTCCTGTCGGCGGTGCTCGCGGCGGCTCCGGTCGAGGTCCAGCAGGCCCTCGGGATCGACCGTGTCCCTACCGTCTCGACGGTTGAGTCCTGGCTGGCCGGCCTGCTCATGGACGATCTCACCTCGGCGGAGGCCGGCGGTCAGAGCTGGTCTTCCGGCGTGTTCGTCGATCGGGACGGCGCTGCCGAGCCGGACGTGCCGCAGCAGCGGTTGATCGACTGGATCCTGACGGGTCAGGCGAACATGGCCACAGCAGACCCAGCGGCAGCGGGCTCGGCGGCAGATGTGTTCGTGCGGTATTTCGTCACCGTATCGGGCCTGCCGGTGCAGGTCACCGACGAAGGTGGGAACGTAACCCACATCGATCCGGCCGGGTTCGTGACCGACCCGACGCACCCACGGATACGGCTCTACCGCTGGACCGACGGCCGCTACCAAGCACTCCCGAGCGGATGGTCATCGTTGCCCCCCAACGACGCGGTCACCGGCTTCGGCGCGGTCTCGAAGAGCGGGAACCTGGGGATTGCCGGAAGGCACATCCCTGTGGGGGTTGATGTCGTTCGGGGCCTCCCGGACGACGGTAGGGGGGTCAAGTATTCGTTTACCCGGGACAGACTGTGGCTGGAGAGGCTCTCCGACGGACAGAAATTTGAACGGCGAATCAGCCCACCGTTCACTGACGTGGAGTTGCACAACGCGCGGACTCGTGCGAATCGTGCGCCGCAGGTCGAGAGTGGATGGTCTTCGCAGCCTCCCAGCGACGCGGTCACCGGCGTCGGCACGATCTCGAAGAGCGGGAACCTGTCGATTGCCGGAAGGCACATCCCTGTGGGGGTTGATGTCGTTCGAGACCTCCCGGACGACAAAAGGCGGGTCAAGTATTCGGTTACCCGGGACAGACTGTGGCTGGAGAGGCTCTTCGACGGACAGAAATTTGCAAGGCTATTCAGCCCACCGTTCACTGACGCGGAGTTGCACAACGCGCGGACTCGTGCGAATCGTGCGCCGCAGGTCGAGAGTGGATGGTCTTCGCAGCCTCCCAGCGACGCGGTCACCGGCATCGGCACGGTCACGAAGAGCGGGGAGCTGTCGATTGCCGCAAAGCGCATCCCTGTGGGGGTTGATGTCGTTCGGGGCCTCCCGGACGACGGTAGGGGGGTCAAGTATTCGGTTACCCGGGACGGACTGTGGCTGGAGAGGCTCTCCGACGGACAGAGATTTGAACGGCGAATCAGCCCACCGCTCACTGACGCGGAGTTGCACGACGCGCGGACTCGTGCGAATCGTGCGCCGCAGGTCGAGAGTGGATGGTCTTCGCAGCCCCCCAGCGACGCGGTCACCGGCATCGGCACGATCTCGACGAAAGGGCAGCTGGGGATTGCCGGAAGGCAGATCTCTGTGGGGGTTGATGTCGTTCGAGACCTCCCGGACGACAAAAGGCGGGTCAAGTATTCGTTTACCCGGGACGGACTGTGGCTGGAGAGGCTCTTCGACGGACAGAGATTTGAAATGCTAATCAGCCAACCGTTCACTGACGCGGAGTTGCCCAACGCGCGGACTCGTGCGAATCGTGCGCCGAAGGTCGAGAGTGGATGGTCTTCGCAGCCCCCCAGCGACGCGGTCACCGGTGTCGGCACGATCTCGACGAAAGGGCAGCTGGGGATTGCCGGAAGGCAGATCTCTGTGGGGGTTGATGTCGTTCGGGGCCTCCCGGACGACAAAAGGCGGGTCAAGTATTCGTTTACCCGGGACGGACTGTGGCTGGAGAGGCTCTTCGACGGACAGAGATTTGAAATGCTAATCAGCCAACCGTTCACTGACGCGGAGTTGCCCAACGCGCGGACTCGTGCGAATCGTGCGAATCGTGCGCCGAAGGTCGAGAGTGGATGGTCTTCGCAGCCCCCCAGCGACGCGGTCACCGGTGTCGGCACGCTCTCGAAGAGCGGGCAGCTGGGGATTGCCGGAAGGCAGATCTCTGTGGGGGTTGATGTCGTTCGGGGCCTCCCGGACGACGGTAGGCGGGTCAAGTATTCGGTTACCCAGGACGGACTGTGGCTGGAGAGGCTCTTCGACGGACAGAAATTTGCAAGGCTAATCAGCCAACCGCTCACTGACGCGGAGTTGCACGACACGCCGAATCGCGCGCCGCAGGTCGGGAGTGGATGGTCTTCGGAGCCTCCCCCGGATGCCGTCGAGTACACCGGCACCGTCACGAACCAGGGGTCGCTGCGGGTCGGCAGAAGGATGTTCTATTTGGGGAAGGCTGTCGTCCCCCGAGATGCCTCGAAGGACGAGAGGCAGGCCAAATGTTGGTATACCGGTACTGAGCTATGGGTGCAGATGATTGAGGGCGGACACCGAGTGCAGGTCTCACTCGGTGGGCCGCTCGCTGATCCAGCCTGGGGCGGGGCGTCGGTGGGTGGGGGTGGGCTGGGTCGGGTGGGGGCGTTGCCGTTGCCGCAGTTGATGGACAGCGACGGCGGTGAGGAGTCGGAGTTGCAGCAGTGGCTGGCCATCGACGCGGTAGCGGATCCGGCGGCGTCGTGGGCTGCCTTCGACGCTGTCAGGGACTACCTCACCAGTGATGCGGCGGGTCATGCGCTGGATGCGTTGATCGCCGCCGTCTGGCCGGGCGGCGACCGGTTGTGGACGGATCGGGCGTTGCTGGCGCTGGCCCGGCAGGGGCAGGTGGACTTCGGATACCAGTATCTACTGTCCGGTGATCGCAGCGTGGCGCCCTTGCTGAGGGTGGCCGGGCCGGAACAGTTGTGGGCGTGGGCGGATCTGGTACGCAGCGCTGGGTTCGGGGAAGGGCGGGCCACACTGCTGGAAGCAGTCGCCTCAGCACTGATACCCGGAACCACCGAGTCAGTGACAGCCCGGCTGGCCGCCTCACGCGGTGAGATTGACGTGCATGAGCGGATAGCCGTGGTACACGCCCTGTCCGCAATAGCAGCGGCGGTTTCCCCACAACTCCGGACTGCTCTCAACAAGGTAGCGACCACCCTACTCGGATGCCCCCTCCCTGTCACGCTGATGTGAGACAGCCCGTCTACCAGGGGATACTCTTCCTGGACAGTTGCGAGGAGAGATCATCAGCATGACGTCGAAGCCCCACGAGAACCCGGATCCGGACGCTCGACCCCAGCGGCGGACATTCACCGCAGAGTTCAAAGCGCGGATCCTGGCCGAGTACGACGCGGCGCCGGATGCGGCGGCTCGTGGGGCGATCCTGCGCCGGGAACGGCTCTACGGGTCACACATTCTCGACTGGCGCAAGGCCCGGGATGCCGGAGCCGCGGCTGGCCTGACGGACCGGCGGCAATCGGCTGCGCGGGCAGCGAAGAAGGCCGAGAACGCCGAACTTGCCCGCCTTCAGCGGGAGAACGCTCGGCTGCAGGCCAAGCTGGCCAAGACCGAGACCGCCCTGTCGATCATGGGAAAAGTTCCTTCGCTGCTCTTTGAGCGGGCCCGTTCCGGGCTGAAAATGATCGCGGCCGCTCGCTGACGCCGTGTGGGGTCTGTCAAATTAACGGTGGAAGTGTTGTTCAGGTTTGGGTTTCGGTAGTCGGGGTTGTCTATGTGCGGGGGTTGGAGAGGCGTCCGTCGAAGGTGATCTCGAAGGCGTTGAGAGCCGCCTTCCAGCGGTTGGACCAGCGTTGCCGGCCGCGGCCGGTGGGGTCCAGGGACATGACGGTGAGGTAGAGGATCTTCATCGCGGCCAGCTCGTTGGGGAAGTGGCCACGGGCGTTGACCGCGCGGCGGAACCGGGCGTTGAGACTCTCGATGGCGTTGGTGGTGCAGATGATCGACCGGATGTCGGTGTGGAAGGCCAGGAACGGCACCATCTCCGCCCAGGCGTTGGTCCACAACCGGACGATCGCCGGGTACTTCTGTTCCCAGGCGGCGGCGAACTCGGCGAACCGGTCCAGGGCGGCCTGCTCCGACGGCGCGGTGTAGACCGGCTTGAGCGCGGCGGCGATCGCGGTCCAGTCCTTGCGAGAGGCGTATTTGAACGAGTTTCGCAGTAGGTGCACGATGCACGTCTGGACCACCGTGCGGGGCCAGACGGTGGCGACCGCGTCGGGCAGACCCTTCAGCCCGTCGCAGACGACGATGCACACGTCCTGGGTGCCGCGGTTGCGGATCTCGGTCAACACGCGGAGCCAGAACTTGGCGCCCTCACCGTCACCGTGCTCCCCGGCCCACATGCCCAGGATGTCGCGGTGCCCGTCCGCGGTCACGGCGAGGGCGACGTAGATCGGCCGGTTCGCGACCTGCCCATCACGGATCTTCACCTGAATGGCGTCGATGAACACCACCGGATACACCCGATCGAGGGGCCGGGACTGCCATTCACCCATCGAGTCCAGGACCCGGTCGGTGATCGTGGAGATCGTCTCCTTCGACACCTCCGCGCCGTACACCTCGGCCAGATGCGCCGACACCTCCCCGGTGGTGAGCCCTTTCGCGGTCAACGAGAGGACCAGATCGTCCACACCGGACAGCCGGCGCTGCCGCTTGCGCACGATCTGCGGCGTGAACGACCCGTCCCGGTCCCGCGGCACGTCGAGCTCGACCGGACCGGCCTCGGTCAGCACGGTCTTGACCCGCCGACCGTTGCGGGCGTTACCAGAGGACGTGCGGCCCGCACGCACGTGCTTCCCCGAGCCGAGATGCGAGTCCATCTCGCCCTCCAACGCGGCTTCCAGAACCCGCTTCGTCAGCTGCTGCAACAGACCACCCTCACCGACCAGGCTCACACCCTGCGCCCGGGCCTGCCCCGCCAACCGTGCGATCAGGTCATCGTCGACCAACCCGGCCAACCCCACGTCATCGGCCAGCGGCTGCACATTCGCGTCTGCGGTCATCGTCATCTCGGTGTCCTCTTTGTCTGAGTTACACCGTTAAATTTACAGTCCCGATGAGTGCCAGAGCCCGTAATTCCCCAGGTGGTGGGCCTCGGTTGTAGTTCTACTTGGTGGTGGTCTTGGTTGTCGAGGCGGCGCGGCCGGGTCGTTTGTTTGGTCGGTAGCTGGGTCCGTTCATGAAGATCTGATGGCTGGTGTTGATGAGCCGGTCGAGGAGTGATTCGGCGACGACGGGGTTGGGGAAGAGTGGGTACCAGTCGGTGGGTGACCGGTTGGAGGTGGCGATGAGTGATCGTCCGGCTTGGGCGCGTTCGGAGATGAGTTCGTAGAGGTCGTCGGCTTGTTGTGCGGTGAGTTCGCGCATGGCGAAGTCGTCGAGGATGAGCAGGGCTGGGCGAACGAGTTCGGCGAGGCGGCGGCGGGGCCAGGTGCGGTCGGCGTGGCCGCCGGCGAGGTCGGCGAGGGCGCGGCTGGTTTTGATGAATCGGACGTCGGCGCCGCGGCGGACGGCGAGGTGCCCGAGGGCTTGGGCGATGTGGGTTTTGCCGACGCCGACGGGTCCGTGCAGGACGACGGACTCGCCGGTCTGCAGCCAGCGCAGGGCGGCGAGGTCGCGGATCTGCGCAGCGGGGAGTTTCGGGCTGGCGGCGAAGTCGAACTCCTCCAGGGTGGTGTTCTGCTCGAACCGGGCGTGACGCAGCCGTCGTTGCATGCCCATGCTCTCGCGGCGGGTGATCTCGTCGTGACAGAGGACCTGCAGGAAGTCCAGATGGCCGAGTTCCCCGGCCTGGGCCTGAGCGAGGCGGGCGTCGAGGGAGTGCAGCATGCCGGAGAGTTTCAACGCGCGGAGGCTGTCGCGCAGGGTGGTGTCGACGACGGTGCTGGTGCTGGTCATGAGGTCTCCTGCGGTGCGTAGATGAACTGGTGCAGGGCGATCATCAGGTTCACTCGGTCGCTGCCGGTCAGGTGGGGAAATCCGTGCTGCTGCAGCGTTTCGGCGATGTCGCGGGCCAGGCCGTGGGTGAATCGGGGGTCGTCGGCCGGGGCCGGTAGCGGGTAGGCCCCGGATGGTGTCGCGGCTGCTGCGGGGTCGTTCATGCGAGCGCCGCCGTGTCGGGCGTGGCCCGTTCGTCGTCCCCGCGGCCGTCGTGGTCGTCGCTCGTGCTGGACAGGTCCGCGCCGGTGGCGGTGTTCGTGGTGGGCAGGGGGATGACGTTCGCGAACAGCTGCGAAGGCCCGTGCAGGTGCGCGGCGGCGCCGCCGTCACCCGCGGCGGGTGGCGGCGGGTCGGTCTCGGCGCCGGCGGCGAGGACGCCTTTGACGGTCCGGTAGGACGGGTCCCCGACCGCGATCGCTCTGCTGCAGGCGGCCTCGAGGCGGGTCGGGGTGTGTTTGTCGGCGAGGCCGAGGACACCTTGGGCGGCGCGGAGCCGGAACAGGGCGTTGACCTGCAGCAGCTCGGCGATGACCTGGACGCAGGCGGGGCCGATCTCGGCGGCGCGGGTCCGGAACCAGGCCGGGGTGCGCATTCGGAACGCGATCTTCTCCGGCGGGTAGTGGCTGAAGTCGGTCTGCTTGCCCTGCGGTTTCCGGCCGTGCGTGGCGATCAACTGTCCATTGTGGAAGAACTGGACCACGGTCGGGGTGGAGCGGGCGTCGACGCGTCGACCCAGATACCGCCACGGGATCGAGTAGATCGTCTTACCGACCTTCGCGTGGATGTCCGGCCCGACCATTGCGGTGGACCACACGGCAAGGACAAACGGCTTACCTGGCAACGGTTGCAGCGTCTCAGCCTCGAGCGCGGCGAACACCGCGGCGGGCGCGGCACCAGCCAGCGGTCGTGACGCCCGCCGCCCGGCGACGTCCCGGCACCAGTCCACCGCCGCGGACTGCATCTGGGCGACGGACGTGAACTGCCGACCGCGCCAGAAGGAGTCCCGGACATACGGCATCGGCCGTTCCACCCGGGCCTTGGACCGAGTCGTCAACTGCACCCGATGAGTCGGGTGGTCGGGTCGTTCATGTGACCCATCCGTTCCATCCGCTGTTCGGGCGGCAGTTCGCGTTCGTGGTCCGCCGCCGTAACTGGGGTGAGGACCGGGTCTTCGTCCACGACGAGTGCGGCGAGCTGGTTTCCTTGCCTACTGGCTGGACCGATATGGCTGAGGTCGACCCGTTCGTGGTGATCGCCGCCGGCCGCAGCCCGTTCCGGGTCGCCGACCTGCTGGACCTAGCCGATCTTGCTGACCAGCTCCGGCCACGGGTCGAGGGCTGACCGAGCTGTCAGGCAAACTATGCCGCATGTGTTAAGCCGATTATGCCGCCGATCGAGTGAGTCTCGATCGGCGGCGTTGTGCCGATGTTCGAATATGCAATCACAGCAGGCATATACGTGAAGTACATCGGCGTGTCATGTCAGATCCGACCTGCACTTCGGCGTAATCTGCCTTACGACAGCTCGCGCGGTGAGGAGGCTCGGATGGCGCGGCGACGCAAGCAGGACCCGAAGGTGCAGGCGCTGCGGGAAGCGCGGACGCTCAACCCGCATCCGGACGCGGTCGCCGATGCCGAGTTCGGCTCGTCCGGGTTCTTCGACGCCCGCGATCTGGTCCAGGTCAAGTACGAGATGGTGCGTAGGGTGCAGGTCGACGGGGTGGCGGTGGCGCGCGCAGCGGCGGCGTTCGGGTTCTCCCGCCCCTCCTACTACGAGGCCGCCGCAGCCCTGGCCCGGGACGGGCTCCCCGGGCTGGTCCCGGACAAGCCGGGGCCGCGCGGCGCGCACAAGCTCACCGACGACGTGCTCGCCCACGCCGAAACGCTGCTCGCCGCCGACCCGGCACTACGCCCGAAAGACCTGGTCGAACCCCTCGCCGCCCGGTTCGGGGTGCGGGTGCACCCGCGCTCCATCGAACGTGGCCTGACCCGACGACGGCAGGCCGGTGAGGGCTCCAAAAGTGGCTGACCAGCCCGCCGCCGACAACGGCGCCGCCGCGCTGACCGCCCGGTACGAGCAACTGCGCCAGGTCGCGCTGACCGGCAACGCGGAGGGCTGGCGCCACGGCCTCGGCGTGCTGGCCACCCGCGGCATGACCGGCTGGATGCACACCTGCCGAACGATCCCACCGCCGCCGGCCGCGCCTCGCTGCGGCACCGCCAACCCGATCGCCGTCGACGCCGCCGCCGAAATCGTTGCGGTCATGGCCGCCATGGCCCTGGCCCACCTCTGAGCGGACAGGAGGACCAGCACATGAACAGCCTCGTACCACCCGCACTGATGAAGGTCACCGCCGAACACCTGCGCCGCAACGCCTACCTGTATGTGCGCCAGTCCACCCTGCGGCAAGTGCTGACCAACACCGAGTCCACCCACCGCCAGTACGACCTGCGTGGCCGGGCCACCGCATTGGGCTGGACCGCTGAACAAGTCATCGTCATCGACACCGACCAAGGCCAGTCCGGCGCCACCGCCACCGACCGCGACGGGTTCCAACACCTCGTCGCCGAGGTGTCCATGGGCCGCGCCGGGATCATCCTCGGACTGGAGGTCTCCCGACTCGCCAGAAACAACGCCGACTGGCACCGGCTCCTGGAGATCTGCGCCCTCTCCGGCACCCTCATCCTCGACGAGGACGGCCTCTACGACCCGTGCAACTTCAACGACCGGCTCCTCCTCGGCCTCAAAGGCACCATGTCCGAAGCCGAACTCCACCTCCTCAAAGGCCGGCTCCGCGGCGGGATCCCGTCCAAGGCCCGCCGCGGCGAGCTGATCCAACCGCTACCGGTCGGGCTGGTCCACACCCCCGCCGGCAAGGTCGCCCTCGACCCGGACACCGGAGTGCAGCAGGCCGTGGCGCACCTGTTCACCACGTTCACCGCCACCGGCTCGGCGTTGGCCACCGTCAAAGCCTTCCGCCAACAGGGCCTGCGCTTCCCCCACCGCATCAACGCCGGCGACCGCAAGGGCGAGCTGATCTGGGGACCGCTGGAGCACTCCGGAGTGCTGCGGGTCTTGCACAACCCCTGCTACGCCGGCGCGTTCTGCTACGGCCGGCACAGCCAACGACCCGCCCCCGGCGGCAAGACCAGCACCGTCACGCTGCCCCGCGACCAGTGGACCGTGCTGATCACCGACGCGCACCCCGGATACATCACCTGGACACAGTTCGAAGCCAACCAGAACCGCCTCGCCGAACTCGCCGTCGCGCACGGCCCCGACCGCCGCCACGGCCCGCCCCGCGAAGGACCCGCCCTGCTGCAAGGCCTCGCCGTCTGCGGCCTGTGCGGCCGGCGGATGACCGTGCGCTACCACACCCGCCGCGGCACCCACCTCCCCGACTACGTCTGCCAGAACGACGGCATCCGCACCGCCACCGCCAAATGCCAGGCCATCCCCGGCGCCGGTATCGACACCGCCATCGGCCAGTTCCTCGTCGACACCCTCACCCCACTCGCCCTGGAAACCGCCCTCGCCGTCGCCGACGAACTGTCCACCCGCGCCGAGGACGCCGACCGGCTCCGCGCCACCACCGTGCACCGCGCCCAACACCACGCCGAGCAAGCCCGCCGCCGCTACCTCGCCGTCGACCCCACCAACCGGCTCGTCGCCGACACCCTCGAAGCCGACTGGAACAGCGCCCTGCGAGAACTGGCCGACGCCACCGACGCCTACGAACACGCGAAATCCGCCGCAGCCACCCTCACCGAGACACAACGGCAACGCATCACCGCACTGGCAGCCGACTTCCCAACCCTGTGGAACAACCCCGCCACCCCACCACGCGAACGCAAACGCATGGTCCGCCTTCTCATCGAAGACGTCACCCTCCGCCGGGACAACGCCATCACCGTCCACATCAGACTCAAAGGCGGCCAGCACCACACCCTGACCCTGCCACTCCCACTGGCCGCCTGGCAGCTGCGCCAAACCCCACCCCACGTCGTCGTCGCCATCGACGAACTCCTCGACGACCACACCGACTCCCAGATCGCCGCCATCCTCACCGGCCGCAACCTCACCAGCGGCACCGGCCAACCCCTCTACGGCCGCCTCATCGGCCAAATCCGCCACCACCACCAACTGCGCAGCCACACCCAACGGCTCCGCGACGCCGGACTGCTCACCCTCACCGAAATCGGCCACCGGCTGGGTGTCTCACCCAACACCGTCAAGACCTGGCGCAACAGAGGACTGCTCACCGGACGCCTCGCCAACGACAAAGGCGAATACCTCTACCAACTACCCGACACCGACCTACCACGACCACGCCCCGGCCGCCCACCCCGCAACCCCAGCACCACCAAAACCACGACCGCATCAACCACAAGGAGCGCAGTATGAAGCAACCTCTTTCGCCCTTGGTGCCCGTGGTGGTGTGCGGAGTACGTCGATGCCGGCGGCGGTAAAAACGGGACTGTAAAATTAACGGTGTAACTCAGACAAAGAGGACACCGAGATGACGATGACCGCAGACGCGAATGTGCAGCCGCTGGCCGATGACGTGGGGTTGGCCGGGTTGGTCGACGATGACCTGATCGCACGGTTGGCGGGGCAGGCCCGGGCGCAGGGTGTGAGCCTGGTCGGTGAGGGTGGTCTGTTGCAGCAGCTGACGAAGCGGGTTCTGGAAGCCGCGTTGGAGGGCGAGATGGACTCGCATCTCGGCTCGGGGAAGCACGTGCGTGCGGGCCGCACGTCCTCTGGTAACGCCCGCAACGGTCGGCGGGTCAAGACCGTGCTGACCGAGGCCGGTCCGGTCGAGCTCGACGTGCCGCGGGACCGGGACGGGTCGTTCACGCCGCAGATCGTGCGCAAGCGGCAGCGCCGGCTGTCCGGTGTGGACGATCTGGTCCTCTCGTTGACCGCGAAAGGGCTCACCACCGGGGAGGTGTCGGCGCATCTGGCCGAGGTGTACGGCGCGGAGGTGTCGAAGGAGACGATCTCCACGATCACCGACCGGGTCCTGGACTCGATGGGTGAATGGCAGTCCCGGCCCCTCGATCGGGTGTATCCGGTGGTGTTCATCGACGCCATTCAGGTGAAGATCCGTGATGGGCAGGTCGCGAACCGGCCGATCTACGTCGCCCTCGCCGTGACCGCGGACGGGCACCGCGACATCCTGGGCATGTGGGCCGGGGAGCACGGTGACGGTGAGGGCGCCAAGTTCTGGCTCCGCGTGTTGACCGAGATCCGCAACCGCGGCACCCAGGACGTGTGCATCGTCGTCTGCGACGGGCTGAAGGGTCTGCCCGACGCGGTCGCCACCGTCTGGCCCCGCACGGTGGTCCAGACGTGCATCGTGCACCTACTGCGAAACTCGTTCAAATACGCCTCTCGCAAGGACTGGACCGCGATCGCCGCCGCGCTCAAGCCGGTCTACACCGCGCCGTCGGAGCAGGCCGCCCTGGACCGGTTCGCCGAGTTCGCCGCCGCCTGGGAACAGAAGTACCCGGCGATCGTCCGGTTGTGGACCAACGCCTGGGCGGAGATGGTGCCGTTCCTGGCCTTCCACACCGACATCCGGTCGATCATCTGCACCACCAACGCCATCGAGAGTCTCAACGCCCGGTTCCGCCGCGCGGTCAACGCCCGTGGCCACTTCCCCAACGAGCTGGCCGCGATGAAGATCCTCTACCTCACCGTCATGTCCCTGGACCCCACCGGCCGCGGCCGGCAACGCTGGTCCAACCGCTGGAAGGCGGCTCTCAACGCCTTCGAGATCACCTTCGACGGACGCCTCTCCAACCCCCGCACATAGACAACCCCGACTACCGAAACCCAAACCTGAACAACACTTCCACCGTTAATTTGACAGACCCGACAGACCCGTAAAAACCGTGTCGAACGCCGCGGTGAACTTCGTGTCTCGGTCTCGCAGCAGAAGGTGCAGCCTGTCGGCGTGCTGGTCGAGGTTCATGAGCAGATTCCGGGCCTGCTGGGTGACCCAGTCGCCGGTCGGGTGCGTGGTGACGCCGGCGATGTGGACCTGGCGGGTGGCGAGTTCGACGAAGAACAGTACGTGGATGCGTTTGAGGAGCACGGTGTCGACGGTGAAGAAGTCGCAGGCCAGGATCGTGTGGGCCTGGGCGGTGAGGAACTGCTGCCAGGTGGGTCCGGTTCGACGGGGTGCCGGGTCGACGCCGGCCTGGTGCAGGATCTTCCAGACGGTGCTGGCCGCGATCCGGTAGCCCAGACGAACCAGTTCACCCTGCACGCGGCGGTGGCCCCACGTTGGATTCTCCGCGGCGAGCCGCAGCACCAGTGCACGGAGCTCCCGGTCGATGGGTGGCCGGCCGGGCCGTACGTGCGGATACGTCCAGTGCCGGGCGATCAGTTGCCGGTGCCAGCGCAGCAGCGTGGCTGGGGTGACGAAGAACGCCGACCATTGTGGACGGGGCAGCAGCCGCGACAGCGCCGCCAGCACCACCCGATCCGCGGGCTGCAGGTCGGGTCGATGCACCTGCCGACGAAGCACCGCCACCTGATGCCGCAACACCAGCAGTTCGACGTCCTTCGCGCCGCCATCCCGGGCGAGCTGCGTGAGCAGCTGCAGGATCTGACGTAGGAGCAGGTACACCAGCGAGGCTGCCACGCCCTGAATCATCCCAGCTACCGGCAGCTGAGCCACGGACAAATCCGCACGTCACAGCCACCGAACCGAATTTACGAGCCGCACAGGTCAGAACCGTTGCGTGGGACCCGCCGCCGGCCTCGCCGCTGGCCTCGCCGCCAAGCGCGCCCGCAGGTCGTCGGCCTCCGGCATGCCGAGCTCGGCGTAGATCGCGAGGGCCCGCTCGTGGTGCGAGCCGGCCGGTGCCAGGTCGTACAGCGCCTCGTGGGCGTCGCCGAGGCCGTGGTGGGCGCGGGCCTGCTGGTCGCGGGCGGCGGCGATCGTCGCGGCGGCGAGCGCGGCCTCGTGGTGGGTGAGGGCGCCGGCCGGGTCCCCGAGGGACAGGGCGGCCTCGCCGAGACCGTTGCGCGCCCACGCCTCGCCGGTGCGGTCGTGCCCGTCGAGGAACAGCGCGAGGGCCCGCCGGTGGTACTCGGCGGCCGACTCGATCCGGCCGAGGCGGTGCTCGACGATGCCCAGGTCCGTCAGCGCGCTCGCCTCGCCGAGCAGGACGCCGGTCTCCCGGTACAGGTCGAGGGACCGCTGCTGGTGCTCGGCGGCGGGGCCGTAGCGACCCATCCGGTCCTCGGCCAGGCCGAGCATGTTCAGGGCGCGGGCCTCGCCGACCCGGTCGCCGGCCTGCCGCCACAGCCGGATCGCGTACTCGAAGGAGGCCACGGCCGACGGGAGCCTGCTGAGCCGGGCCGCGACGACGCCCAGGTTGGTGACGGCGCGGGCCTCGCCGGCCGGGTCGCCGAGGTCGGCGAACAGGGACGCGGCGCAGGAGAGATGCTCGGTGGTGGCGTCGAAGCGGCTGAGCCGAACCAGCGCGACGCCCAGAGCGGTGCGGGTCGTGGCCTCGCCGGCCAGGTCACCGGCGGCCCGCACGGCGTCCAGGGCGTGGCCGTGCACGGCGACCGCGTCGGCCGGCTGCCCGGCGGCCAGATACCGGGTCAGGATCGAGGCCAGGTGCACCGCGTGCGACGGCCAGCCGTCGGTGGCGGTCTCGGCGACGATCGCGAGCAGCGTCGCCCGCTCGCCGTCCAGCCAGGCGTGCGCCGCGTCCCGGTCGGCCGGCACCGGGGGCACGGTGCCGGGCGTCGGCGCCGGGCGTCGGCGCCGGGCACACGGTGCAGGTCTGCGATGCGGCCGGACCGTGGACAGCGTCGCAGGAACTCGCGCTGGGTGTCGACGACGTCGTACTCGGTGGCCATGCGCCCAGGCCGAGGCCCTCCTGGAAGTACGTCGGTGAACAGCACGCCCGTCGCGGCGGCCGCGGCGGCCAGGTAGTGGTCGAACATCCGGCTGCGCGGGCCGTCCACCGGCCGCTCGGCCTGCCCGGCGGCATACGCCCGGAGCAGGTCGTGCATGCCGTAGCGGCCCGGCCCGGTCCGGTGCACGAGGTGCGCCCAGGCGAGGACGTCCAGGGCGGCCCGGGCCTCGGCGGGGCTGCCGCCGGTGAGGCTCACGGCGGCGTGCACGTCGAGGTCGGGGCCCGGGTGCAGACCGAGCAGCCCGAACGCGCGCGCCGCGGCCGGCGGCAGGTGCCGCAGCGACCATGACAGCACCGCCGACACCGACGCCCGCGGATCGTCCCCGCCGACGAGCACGGCCAGCCGCCGCCGCTGGTCGTGCAGCTCGGCGACCAGGTCGGCCAGGGTCGCGTCGGGCCGGGCGACGACCAGCTCGGCGGCGACCCGCAGCGCCAGGGGCAGCCGGGCGCACTGCTCGGCGAGGGTGGCGGCATCGCCGGGCTCGGCCTGGGCCCGCGCCCCGATCAGCCGACCCAGCAGCGCGTTCGCGTCGCCGGGTGGCAGCAGGTCGACCTCGACGCGCTGCGCACCGTCCACGGCGACCAGCCCCGGCAGGGTGTCGCGGCTCGTCACGAGCGCCGTGCAGGACGCGGTGCCGGGCAGCAGCGGCCGGACCTGGTCGACCGACGACGCGTTGTCCAGCAGCAGCAGGACGCGCCGGTCGGCGATCTCGGTGCGGAACCGGGCGGCCCGGTCGTCCTCTTCGACGGGGATGTCCTGCGCGGCGACGCCGAGCGCGGTCAGGAACCGGGCGAGCGCGTCGGCGGCGGCCACCGGCTGTGCCGGGTCATACCCACGGAGGTTCACATACAGCTGGCCGCCGGGGAACCGGTCGCGGACGTGATGGGCCCACCGGACGGCGAGGGCGGTCTTGCCGACGCCGGCGGCGCCGGTGACGACCGCGACGAACACCGCGGTCGGCTGTTCGGCGGCCGCGGCCGCCATCGCGTCCAGGGCGGCCAGCTGCGCCTCCCGCCCGGTGAACGTGGACACGTCCGGCGGCAGCTGCGCCGGCACCCGCCCGGCCGGCGGCGCGAGCGTGGCGGTGTCGGCGGCGATTGACCTACCAGGGCGGCACTGGCGACACGGGGGCACCGGTGCCGCTGAAACGGGGGGCGGAAGCGGGACCGCATCGCGGATCAGCCAGTGATCCGACCGATGTGGAACCGCGTCGCGCCCTGGCGCTGTGCGACGTCGACGTCACCTGGTGGGATCACCGCGGGACCGATACATATGTACACTCCTCGTGCTCGACCTTGAAGCAACTTCGACGGGGAAGTTGGAACATATGGCGATCGATGCGGACATTGTTCGTTCCAAGCCAGCCGATGATCTCGGCCGGCGCGTCGCCGCATTCACCAACGACAGCCTGTTCACCGGCGTTCCGGAGCTGCTGCACCCACCCAATCCGTATCGGCGGATGCTGGTGCCGGACGCCGTGGCCGAGGTCGACTTCACCCGCCCGCTGGCCGCCGGCGAGGCGACCGGCCACCGCGCGCTGGTGGCGCACCGGCTGCTCGGCACGTTCTACGAGGCCGACACGGTGCTGCTGCCGGAGCAGGGCCTGGGCGCGCTGCGCGGCGACTTCGACCGGTTCTACGGCGACGGGCTGCGCCGGTTGCGTGAGGCGTCGCTGTCGGACCTGGAGCAGTTCGCGTTCGCCCTGCTCGACGACGAGGTCGACGTGACCGGGGCATGGAGCACCGCCGATCTCGCCGCATACTTCGAGCACGCTGCCGCGGCGGCCGACGCGGGTGAGGCCGAGTCGCTGACGGCGATCGCCGCGGCCCGCCGGCCCGAGGTGGCCGCCGACACCTACCTGGTGCAGCTGGCGCTGGACGGGCTCACCGAGGCGTCGGCGATGTCGAAAAACCTCGGCGGCGCGTTCGGGCCCGAACAGTCGGCGCTGTTCAAGGTGTTCATCGACGAGTTCGGCTACGGCGTGCACGAGGCGAAGCACACGACGATCTTCCGCAAGATGCTGCGGAGCCGGGCGCTGCAGACGCATGTCCACGCCTACTGGAACTTCTATCTGGCCGGTCCTCTCGCGACGAACAACTACTACTACTTCGTCTCGCGCGACCACGCGAACTTCTTCCGGTACATCGGCGCCGTCACCTATGCGGAGCGGGTCTTCGCACCGAGCTTCGTCAAGATGATCGACACGTACCGTGGCGTCTTCGGCGACGACGTCGACCTGCACTACTGCGAGGAACACGCGCACATCGACGCGCACCACGGGCGGATCACGCGGGACGAGATCCTGCTGGCCCTCGCCGAGCGGCACGGCGCGGGTGTCATCCCGGAGCTGGTGCGCGGCATCGCGGAGGCCCAGCTGCTCGGCGGCTGGTTCGAGCAGGACACCGCGGCGCAGATCCGGTGGTCGGACCAGCTGTCGGACCACCGGGCACCCGACGTGGTCACGGGGCCGCCGCGGCGGGTGGAGCTGACGGCCGCCAGCCCGTTCGGCACCCGCAGCCACGACGGGCCGGTGGTCGTGGTCGTCGAGGACGGTGAGGGCGAGTTGATCACGGGGCCGACGGCGGCGCCCGAGCCGATGGCCCGCGGCGACGCGGTGCTGGTCCCCGCCGGCCGGCTCTACGGTCTGCGCTCCACCGGGCCGGCCTGCACCTACGCGGTCCGTGTCGCCGGGACGGTGACCCCATCGGCATCGTGACCATCGACCTGCGACGGCACAACACGGTGCTGGCCGGGGACGAACGGTACTTCCTGTTCCACGACGCCGGGCGGGCGTGGATGGTGCACGATCGCTGCCCGCACCGGGGCGGCCCGCTGAGCCTGGGCCGGCGCACGCCGGACGGGCGGCGGCTCACCTGCCCGTGGCACGGCACGAAGGTCGGCGTGGCGGCACTGTGCCGCACGGCGCTGCCCATGGTGCGCACCGGCGACACCGCCACGGTCGTGCTGCCCGCCGCGCCACTCGACCCGGGCGGACCGGTCACCGTGATCCACCGGCACATCCTTGCCAACCTGCCCACGGAGGGCGAGCGCAACACCGACGCGACAGCGTGAGCGGGTGGCACCGGTCACGAGCCGGACCGCCTGCCGGAACGGATTCGGGGGACGATGAAGCGCCATGCACAAACCACGGCCATGCCGGCGCTGGGCGGGGATCCGCTCGCGCACGCGGCGGCACTGTTCCGCGACGGTCGCTACGAGGAGGCGGCCGAGCAGTACCGGGCCGTGCGCGACCGCGATCCGCACAACTGGCCGGCGGTCACCGGGTACAACCGCGCGATCCGCCGGATCGTGCCGCGGTGGCACTTCGAGATGATGCACGACCATGAGCGCGCCGTGCAGTACGAGGCCGCCATCAAGCAGGTCGTCACCGCCGACCATCTGGTGCTGGATGTCGGCACCGGCTCCGGGATGCTGGCGCTGATGGCGGCCCGCGTCGGCGCCGAGCGGGTCGTCGCGTGCGAGGGCCAGCCGGTCGTGGCGGAGACCGCCCGCGGGATCGTCGCCGCCTCCGGGTACGCCGCGCAGGTCGACATCGTGCCGAAGATGTCCACGGACCTGGTCGTGCCCGGCGACCTGCCGCGCCGCGCGGACGTGCTCATCACCGAGACGGTCGACTGCGGGCTGCTCGGCGAGGGCATCCTCGCCTCGATCGGCCACGCGCGGGAGCATCTGCTGACCGACCAGGCCGTCATCGTGCCCGGCCGGGCCCGGGTGCTGGCGCAGCTGGTGGAGAGCCGGGCGCTGCACCAGAAGAACACCGTCGGCGAGCTGCACGGCTTCGACCTGTCGGGCTTCAACGAGCTGGCCTCCCTGGAGTACTTCGACTCGCGGCTGCGCCGGCACGAGCACCGGGTGCTGTCCGCGCCGTTCGAGGTGTTCCGGTTTGACTTCCACCGCGACGGCCCGGCCCCGCAGCGCGTGACGCTGCGGGTGCCGCCGACGGCCGCCGGCACCTGCCACGCGGTGGTGTTCTGGTTCGAGCTGGAGCTGGTGCCGGGCATCACCGTGACGAACGCGCCCGATCATCCGACGACGCACTGGAAGCAGGCGGTGCAGTGCCTGCCGCACCCGGTCGGCATACACCCGAACGACCCGCTCGACGTGGACGTGCGCCACGACGGGCTGCGCATCTGCTTCACCCGGATCAGCCAGGAGGATGAGCGATGACCGTCGCCGAGGCCGTCGAGCGGTACTGCGGGCAGCGGCTCTTCCAGGCGGGGCCCGAGGTCGTCATCGTGGGCAACCCGTACCGCCGCACGATCGGGCTGGAGGACCTCGCCGACCGCGACTTCACCCGGCCGGTGACCGAGGCCGGGTTCCTGGAGCACCGGCACCTGGTGATGAGCCGGATCCTCTGCAACGCCTACGAGAGCAGCATGATCCTGCTCCCGGAGGGCAGCGTCGGCCCGGTCAAGGCGGACTTCGACGCGTTCTACGGCGAGGAGGCGCGGCGGCTGCGCGACGCGCTCTGGCCGGACCTGGAGCGGTGCTCGTTCGGGTTCCTGCGGGACGCGGCGGCGACGCCGCCGGTGCGGACCCTGGACGAGCTGCGGGCCTGGTTCATGGCCGAGGTCGACGCGGTCGGCTCGCCCGCCGACGGCAGTGGCAACAATCCCGAGGTCACCGCGACCGCCCCGCTGCGCGGCACCATGCTGGCCATCACGCAGTGCCGCCACGCCGAGGAGGCGGCCGCGCTGTACCTGTTCCAGCTCGGCCTGGACGCGCTGACCGAAGCGTCGGCGATGGCCCGCAACCTCGGCGGGTCCTACGGTCCCGAACAGTCCGAGCTGTTCAAGATCTTCATCGACGAATTCGGCTACGGCGTGCACTCCGCCAAGCACAGCACCATCTTCCGCGGCCTGCTGCGCAGCATCGACCTGCACCCCGACGTGCACGCGTACTGGAACTTCTACCTCACCAGCTCCCTGGCCGGCACCAGCTACTTCAACCACGTGAGCGAGAACCACGCCGGCATGTTCCGCTACATGGGCGCGGTGACCTACCTCGAGTGGCTGTTCGCGCAGGGCTTCGCCGACATGGGCACCATGCTGCGCACCGTGTTCGGGGACCGGGTCGACACGCGGTACTGCGACGAACACGCGCACATCGACATCCACCACGGCCGGATGACCTTCGAGCACCTGCTGCTCGGCTTCGCCCGCGCCCACGGCGACGCGATCATCCCCGACCTGGTCCGTGGCGTCGAGGAGACCAAGGTGATGATGCGCCTCGGCGAGGAGGACTTCCTCGCGCAGATCCGCTGGGCCGACAACCTCGACGCGCACACGACCCGCGGCGCGGCCGACGAGGGGGGCTCCACGTGGACCCTGCGGCCGGATTCGCCGTTCGTGACGCGGGTGTACGACGAGGACACCGCCCTCGTGGTCCGCGACGGCGAGATCGACGTGTACGCGTGGGCGACGCGACGACCGCACCGGTTGCGCCGCGGCGACGCGCTGCGGGTGCCGCGGGGCCGCCTGCACGGACTGAAGGCGGCCACCGCGTCGGCGACCGTCACGGCTCGATGACGAGTTCCTTCTCGAGGGCCCGGATCGCCTCCCGGTCGGCGTACACCTGCTCGACATCGTCGTGGGCGAGCAGGATGTACCCCATCGTCATGCTCGACACCAGGTCGGTGGTGGCCGCGACCCGGTCGCCGGTGCGCACCAGGAACACCGGCGAGTGGTAGCTGGGCAGTTCCCGGGCCCGGTCGAAGACCTCCGCGTTGCGCACCACGCCGGAGGTCTCGGCGATGAGGAACACCGCCATCGCCCGCTTGTGCAGATTGAAGCCGGGCGGCAGGCTCGCGCCCCGACCGGCGCAGATGTCGACGATGCGGGACACCTGGCTGCTCTCCCCCGCCGTGGCGACCTCGCTGCACAGCGGCTTCATCGCCCCCGCCGGGCGCGGGTTGATCTCCACCAGGCGCATCCCGTGCTCGGTGTCCATGACCTCGGTGTGCGCGGCCCAGTACCGGAAGCCGACCGCGTCGAGGCAGCCGAACGTGTAGTCCAGCACGTGGCCGTACTCGTCGAGGTCGTACGGCAACCACTCGACGTTGTCGTAGATGGCCCAGCCGTTGACGTTCTGCACCTTCCGGTAGCGGGTGATGTCGGTCAGCGAATGGCGCCCGTCGAAGCTGACCGTGTCGATCGCGTACTCCATGCCGGTGATGTACTCCTGCACCAGCACCTTGTCGTTGACCGCGCCGTAGCGGTTGACGGCGCCGATGAGCCCGTCGACAAGGTCCTGCCAGCCCTTCCCGCCGAGGGCGAAGCCGACCCCGTCGGTGCCGGCGCTGGTGGCCGGCTTCACGACCAGGTCGCGGCCGGCGAGCCCCTCGCGCTCGATCCAGCTCGCGATCTCCGCCTGGTCCGACGAGTATGTCTGCTTGATGATGTCCAGGCCGTGCGCCGCGACGGCCTGGTGCGACAGGTATTTGTTGCGCCGCGCCGCGGCGAGCCCCGGCACGTTGATCCGGTCCGGGGTGAGGATCTGCCCGAGCCGGCCGCAGAGCCCCTCGATCCGGTCGGTGCCGGGCACGATGCCGACGGTGTGCCCCAGCGCCCGGATCCGTTCGGCGGTCGCCGCATCGTCGCCGTGGTGCTCGATCACCGCCGCGTACTCGTCGTCGCGGAACGCGGTGAGCACACCGATCCCGGCGACGGACGGGTCGATGAGCGCGACCGGGGTGAGGCCCGCCTCGCGCAGCGCGGCGGGGATCAGGCTCGCCGAGGAGAACGGCTCGGCGAGCACGACGACGGGTCGGTCCATGACTCCTCTTTCCACCCGCGTCATTGCGGGTCCGGATAGGTGAACGCGCAGCTGAACGCGGAGCCGGTCGCCTCGTTGACGACGGCGCCGGCGTCGACCCGGGACACCCGGATCAGCGTCCCGGCGTAGCCCTGCTCGAAGACGAACACGCCCCACACCGGCAGCCAGTCCGACGTCCCGTCGCCGTCCGGCACGGTCTCCGGGGCCCCGGTGACGCGCTCCTGCACCACGAACGACCCGGTGAGCGCGGTGGTGAGCGCCCGCTCCCACTCGGCGTCGGTGACCTCCCAGCCGGCGGTGACGCCCGCGCCACTGGAGCCCGAGCCCGGCTTCAGCACCAGCCGCTGCCGGTCGGCGCGGCACCGCGGCAGCAGCGCGGGCGTCAGCCGCCGCGTCCACGGCAGGATCCGGTCGACGGCGGCCGCCTCCTCGGCGCTGAGCCGGCCGTCGTCGTGCAGCTGCGACACGAGCGCGAGGCTGCCCTTGTTGGCGGTGATGCCGTGGTCGAACGAGGCAAAAAACACCACGCTGCCCTTGTCCTGGGCGCGCAGCACCGGCGCGAGCCACTCCTCGGCGCGCGGCTCGGCGCAGAACTCCTCGAGGGTGAAATACCGCATGACGACGTCGACCGCAGTGCCGTCGACGTGCAGCCGGCCGTCGCGTTCGACGAGGTCGGCGATGTGGGTGATGCGGATGTCGATGCCGCGGTCCGCCATGTGCTCGACGAACGACACGTAGTTGGCGTGGTAGGTGGCCATCGTCTTGGAGATGTCCGCGAGGGCCACCACCGGGTCGGCGCCGCCGGTCACCGGCGCGGCGAGCCGGCGCAGGTAGGTGGCGATCTCCTCGCCGATGTCGACGTGGCGGAGGTCGTGCTCCGCGGCGAACCGGCCGAAGTCCGGCAGGCGCAGGTAGGCGTCGTTGATCGCGGCCCAGTCGACGCCGCCGAGCTCGCTGCCGGCGTTGAGTTCGAGCAGCCGGAAGCCGGTGCCGTCGTGGTACAGGTCGGGCCGCGCGTACAGCGGGGTGCGGGCATCCGCCGCAACGGCGCAGGCGAGGTCGGTGGCCCGCGCGTCGACGCCGAGCTCCGCGCAGAGGCGGCGCCGGTCACCGCCGAACAGCCGGTCCGGCAGCGACGCCACCAGGTCGATGACGGTGCGCAGGTCGGCCGCCGCGCGGCGCAGCACCGCATCCGGCACGAACAGCGGCCGGGACAGCATCCGGGTGCCGTAGACGCCGCCGAACGCGGGCTCCAGCGGCAGCTCCCGCCCGACCGACGGCAGCGGACCGGACGTGCCCGGGAACGCCGCCAGGTATGCCTCGGTGACCCGGTTCATGCCGCACCGGACAGACCGGTGCCGCTGGCACGGGGTGGAATACGCATCGATCATCCTCCACAATGCGAAACGGTCCACAGCCTAGCCCCGATCGCCTTCCCTGGTTGACCCCTGTGAATGGCCCTGTCGAACGGAGTTCGCTGCGATGACAGCCGAGGCACCTCCCCCGACGGTCCTGGCGACCGTGCGCGCCATGACGTTGCCGGTCTGGGTGCTGCTCGTGGGCACGCTGGTCAACACCGTCGGCAGTTTCCTGATGCTGTTCCTGACGCTGTACCTGACGCAGAAGGGTTTCTCGCCGTTCCACGCCGGGCTGGCGCTCGGCGCGTGGGGCGCGGGCCGCATCGCCGGCGCGTTCATCGGCGGGACGATCGCCGACCGGACGGGTTACCGGTTCGCGATGGCGCTGTCGATGTTCACCACCGCGGCGCTGATCGCGGCCCTGATCGGGGCCGCCAACCTGGGCAACCCGTGGCTGGTCGTGGCCGCCGCGCTCGCCGGCGCCTCACTCAACGGCATCTGGCGCCCGCCGGCGCAGGCGATGATCACCGAGGCGACGCCGCCGGGTCACCTCGTCATGGTGACGGCGTTCTGGCGGCTCGCGTTCAACGTCGGCGTCTTCGTCGCGCCGGTGCTGGGCGCGCTGCTGTCGCGCATCTCGTGGGACCTGCTGTTCTGGGTCGAGGCGGGCTCGTCGGCGCTGTTCGGTGTGCTGGTGGTGGTGGCCCTGCCGTCCGTCGCCCGCCCGGCACCGGCCGACACCCCCGCGCCGGCGCCGCAGCGAGGCGGCTACGGTCGCGTGCTGCGCGACGGCGGCTTCGCGCTGTTCCTGTTCGCCCTGCTGGTCAACGGGATCGTGTACATCCAGGGTCCCGCCACGCTGTCGCTGCACCTCGACGGCCTGGGCTACCCGACCGCGGTGTTCGGCGCCCTCGTCTCCCTCAACGCCCTCACCGTCATCTGCCTCGAGGTGCCGGTCACCAGGTTCACCCAGCGGTGGCAGCCGCGGACCGCGATCGCGATCGGGATGACGCTGACCGGGATCGGGCTCAGCCTGTGGAGCGTCGAGCTGGGCATCGCCGGCCTCGTCGTCGCCACCCTGGTGTGGACGATGGGCGAGGTCGTCGCGAGCCCGTCGATGTTCGCGTACCCGGCCATGGTCGCGCCGCCGCACCTGCGGGCCAGGTACATCGCCGCGACCAACGTCGCCAACCAGATCGGCTACTCCGTCGGCCCGGTCATCGGCACCGCGATCTGGGCCGGCGTCGGCGGCGCCGTGTTCTGGATCTGCGGCGCCCTCGCCGCCGTGGCCGTGCTCGCCGTGCTCGCCGGTACCCGCACCATCGACGCGGTCCACGCCACGGCGCCGGCCTCCGGTACATCGGCGACCGCCGACGAGACCGGGGTCAAGGAAGGGGCAGCCGCCGATGAACCTGTGCCGTAGTGTGCGGCAGGCACGTTGGGAGGTTCGAAGCCCCTGGCGACCGCACGGGGGTCCACCTCTTTGGATCAAAGATGATCAGGAGGTCAGCTAGGTGAGTGGCACCAACACGTTGACAACCGAAGGACCGGGCACACTCGGGCCGGCCGGGGTGGCAAGGTTCTGGCGCGAAGGATTCGCGGGACCGTTCCCGCTCGGCCTGCCCGACAGGGAGCTGGCCGAGCTCGCCGACCGGTGCGAACGCATCGTCGAGGAGCGGCACACCCAGCCGCTGTACGGCCGCTACGCACTGCGCGACTGGCACCTCGTCGACCGCGACCTGGAGCGCGTGTTCACCCAGGAGACGATCATCGGACGGGTCGCCGAGCTGCTCGGCCCGGACCTGCTCCTGTGGCGTTCGAAGATCTTCTACAAACCGCCGGGCGCCGACGCGATCGGCTGGCACCAGGAGTGGGGCAGGTTCGACGGCGAGGAGATCGGCAACTCGACCCCGTCGCTGCAGCCCGCCGGGTCCGGCGACGACGTCTGGGACCTCACGGTGTGGGTCGCCCTCGACGACGTCACCCCGGAGAACGGCCCGCTGCAGTTCGCCGCCGGCACCAACACGACGAAGGTGCCGTGGGTGAAGGTGCCGATGACCCAGTCGGCCTTCTACGAGGAGCCGTTCGTGGGGCTCACCAAGCAGCAGGTCGCCGAGCGGACCCGCCGCAGCGAGCTGGTCCTGGACATCGACACCGCCAACTGGCTCGACGGCTACGACGTGGACGCGGCGAGCCTCGACGACCTCACGACCTACCTGCACGGCCGCTTCGACGAGCTACTGGCGAAGTTCACCGACTTCGAGCCGGCCCCGGGCACGGTGGCCACGATGGTGATGCCCCGCGGCAGCTTCGTCATCTTCAGCGAGCGCACCATGCACGGCTCCCCGCCGAACAACTCCGACCGGCGCCGGATGGCCGTCAACTGCCGCCTCACCCGCGCCGACACCCTCGTCTACCCGGGCCGCCTCGACGGCGTCGTCATCGACGGCTCCAACCTCGACATCAGCAAGCACGAGAGCCTGCTCGTCGCCGGCCGTGCCGTCGAGGACCGCAACGCCCTCCGCCACTGACGGCGCGCACCGCGGCCCGGCCGACCCACCTCGGGCTGGCCGGGCCGCGCTCATCGGGCGTCGCGATGCCGCTCAGTCGCGCCCGTCGTGCGCCGGGTCAAGGGCGGCGGGGTCAAGGGCGGCGGGACGCTGTTGGTGTCATGAGCGGGTCGTGACGTCGACGGGCAGGGTGCTGCCGAGGACGTCGAGGTCGACCGTGCCGTCGGCGGCGACCGTGACGGTGCCCCAGGCGGTGCCGGCCACGAACGGGAAGCGTCCCGGCCGGGTGCCGACGCGCAGCGTGCGGGTCGTGGCGTCGTAGCGGAAGCCGGTGTAGGCGTCCAGCAGGGACCAGCCGGCCATGGCGCGCACGTAGTGGTCGCCGCACTCGACCTCGTTGAACGGGTTGCGGCGGGTGCCGTCGTAGCGCTGCTGCAGGCCGTCAGGATCGCCGTCGCCTCGGTGTGCATGCCCTCGTCCAGGCAGTGCGCCGCGACCTGGTACTCCACGCCGGTCCACACCTCGTCGCAGTAGCGCAGCGGGATCTCCGGGCGCCCGCCGTGCGGCCAGGTGCACACGACGAGGCCGGTCTCGCCGCCGTCGGCGAAGACCCGGTAGCCGTGCTCACCGAAGCCGGTGCGCAGCCTGACCGGGCTGGCGCACGTTGCTCATGATCTGAATACCGCCGCACAGCACCGGGTACGTCCGGTTGTCCGCGACCAGCCGCCAGGTGAGCTTCGACGGCACATGCTGCGCGCCGGGGACCTCGTACGGCACGGTGCTCAACCGGCGCGGGCGGGGCACCGCGACCACATCGATACGCAGGTCACCCAGACCGGTCGGGACGAGATCGGCCCGGCTCAGCGCGTGCCGGTGCACCTTGCGCTCCACGAAAACGGTCAGGCATCCCTCGCCGGTCGGCTCGTCGGCCCGCCAGCGCCCGCCGAGCCCGACGCCGTGGACGTTGGCCGCGCCGCGTAGCCGACGGGCCAGGGTGTCGCGTAGGGCCCTCGCGGCCGGGTCGCTCATTGGGCCGCCCGGATCCGGGGCAGCGCGAGACCGTACCAGACCGGCGCCGGCTTCCGCGGCACGGTGCGGTCCGGCACGGTGAGGGTCGTACCGGAGTCGGGCACCCGCGGCGCCGGCCAGTCGGGCGTGGCGCCGGTCCGGCCGTACTCGATGTCGAACGCCTCCTGCAGCGCCGTCACGACCAGGTCGATCGGCACCGCGACGCCGCCGATCCAGTTGCGCACGCTGAGGTTCGTCAGCCCACAGTCGTTGACGATCCCGACCACCGCCCGGTCCTCATCGACCAGGACCGACCCGGAGTCGCCCTCTGCTGAAACGAGGTGAGCGCCGTCGAGGCGCCTACCTGGTCGGGCACACACTGGTAGAGCGACACAGGCAGGTCGGGCACGGTCGCCAGGCTGTCGTTGTACGCCGGGTTGTTCGCCGCCCTCGCCTCCAGCAGCGCCCACACCTGACCCGGGCCGCCGACCGCCGGTCGCGGCAGGTGCGGGTACTTGGAGGTCGAGGGACCCGTCGGCTCGTGGCTGGTGACCGGCCCGTCCTAGGCGCGGTCCCCGCTACGGATGTCGAGGGCAGCGAACCGCAGGCGGCGGGTGATGCGCTCGGTCCGGCTGCCGGGGTGCAGTAGCCACACGGCAGCGCTGGCGTTCTCCAGCGCGGCGCGGATGAGGGCGTACGGCGCGTACATGTGGATGGCACGGGCGTCGCGGAGCACGGACCGCAGGCAGTGGAGTGGGTCGATTGCGTGGCTGAGGGCATGCCAGGCGGCGTGGCTGGTTTCGAACGGGTGGACTCTGTGCATGCCGAAAATGTCATCCTGGCAGGTCAAGCGGCACGTTCGCACCCGCGTAGAACTCTGGCAGATCACCGGCGGCGCCGGATGCGGACCTGTCCGAGTCGTGTCTCAGGTCGTTGATGGCGAGCAATGAGTGGAGCGGCCACGTCGACAGAGATGGTCCGCGGCAACCTGAGCGCTGTCGACGGCCGCGTAAGGATGAGGTGGCTCCTTCTCCCGCAGCCGCCGCCGACAGCGATCGACCACCAGCGCTACGAGGGAAGCTCGACCGGCAACTCTCTGGATACGATCACCGTGTGGGTTTCATGAGTGTCAATCATTCGACACTGGTCTTGGTGAATGTTTACCAAGATCGTGGGGACCATAGCATCCCAGCAGCAGACCCGAGCGGGTGACCACCCGGTCGGGTTTCCGCATGTGCGGACCGCGCCCGGGCGGCGACGATGACCCGCGTGCGACGCAGGAATCCGGCCCCGGCCGAGCAGATGATCGCGACACTCATCCCCGCGCCGCTCCCCCGCGCCCGGCCGCCACGGCCACCGCTGCCCCAGCTACCCGCACCCCGCACCGGGCCTGAGCAGGCCGAGACGCACCTGGACGCCGGCCGGCTCGACCCGTCCGGCCGGATCTCGGCCCGCGCACTGCTGCACCTGCTGGGCTGGCCACCTGGACACCGGGTCACGTTCGACATCACGGCTGGCGTCATCACCGCGACCTCCGACCCGGCCGGACGGCACACCATCGGCGCCACCGGCCTCCTGGCCATCCCGGCGCCGGTCCGCCAGCTGTGTCACCTCGCCGCCGGCGCCGTGGTCGTCCTGCTCGCCGACCCCGCTCATGACCTGCTGCTGGTATACCCGGCCCGGACCGTCGCACGACTGCTGGCCGCCGGGCTCCCCACGGGCGATGCCGGCTGACCGTCAGCGGCTCGACGCCGCCTGGAGTGCCCTGGCCGAGCTCGGCGTCACCCTCGCCGACCTGCAACGCGACGCCCGACCGGCAGTGCCCACCTTCAACGAGTACCTGCCGCAGGTTCTCGCCGCGGCCGGTCCGGGCGCGCTGCGCGCCTACCGCAGCTACTGGCAGCGGATGACCACAGCCTGGGGCGACCTCCCCATCGACACGGTCACCGCCAGCGACATCCAGGCGCTCCAGCGACGCATCGTCGCCAACACCCGCGCCCGACGCAACAGCCGCGGCGGCCGCCACGCCGGTGAGCTGCTCATCGCCGCCGCCCGCGCCTTCTTCAACCAGGCCATCGCCGACGGCCTCATCGAGGCGACGGACAGCCCGGCCCACCGGGTCGGCAAGCCTCGGCGGCTGCCAAGCACCCGGCGAGCACTGACACCTGACGAACTGACCGAGATCAACCAGGTCGCCCGCACCACCGGTAACGACACCATCCTCGACGCACTGCTGCTGCGCCTGCACACCGAGACAGCGTGCCGGCGCGCCGGGGCCCTCGGGCTGCGGCTGCAGGACCTCGACGCCGACCGCGGCCTCCTGCAGCTGCGCGAGAAGGGCGGCACCGTCCACTGGCAGCCGATCAGCCTCGACCTCGCCACCAGCCTCGCCCAACACGCCACGGCCCGCGGCGCGCTTCTGCCCACCGACGCGCTGCTGCGGTACCGCAACGGCAGAGCCTTGACCAGCCGCCGCTACGACGAGCTGTGGCGCCGCATCGGCCGGCACCTGCCGTGGGTCGCCGCCCAGGGCATCACCGCCCACTGGCTGCGCCACAGCACGCTCACCTGGGTCGAACGGCACTTCGGGTACGGCACCGCCCGCGCCTACGCCGGCCACACCGACACCACCGGGCCGGCCACCACGACCTACATCCGGGCCGACCTGCAAGCCGTCGCCGCCGCGCTCGCTGCGATGACCGGTCAGCCGCACCCGCTCGCGCAACCCATCGACGACGATCGGGGGGTCTAGCGAAGCCTTGAACACGTTTGTGTCGCAGCGCTGCAGTGGAGTCGCCGAAAGGATCCCGAAGGGACCACGGCTCGAAGCGGCGCAGAACTGCCTCATGTAGCTCCGCCACTTTCTGGCCGTGACCGTCAATAGGGTCCTCCGCGACATACCACTGCCATCGCTTCGACGAATCCCGCTCCCTGCTGCGCCATACGCTGGATGTACTGGTCGAGCCGCGTGGATCACGCCTGGTCGGCGACCGTGAGCAGGGCGGCGAGTTGGCCCATGATGTTGCGCCGGGCGCGGTAGTAGACCCAGGCGCCACGGCGTAAGGCGTCGATGAGACCGGCTTCATGCAGGGTCCTGAGGTGGTGCGAGGTCGTCGGCCCGGACAGCTCGAACGCCGGGGTCAGGTCGCACACGCACGCCTCGCCGCCCTCGGCCGAGGCGATCATCGGCATGGCAGCAGCCGGACCGGGTCCCCGAGCGCCTCCGACTTGGGGCGAGCACCGTCGCTGTCTCTGCCAGGATGCGGCGCTGTGCGATCGGCGGGCATCACGGGCCACGGCATCCCTACTGAGCCCTGATCCACCGATGAGGTTTCGATGCTCGGCTGGTCTGAGTTCATGATCTTGGGTGTTGGTCGGGCGCGTGGGGGTGACCGGCCGGGTTGCCGGTGCGCTCCGTGTCTCGGTGGGGTCTGTCGTTGTGGGGTGGCCGGCGTCGGCTGCGAGTGACTGTCCTGTGTGGATGGTCAGGTGGGTGGGGCGTGCGCGGTGGTGAACAGTCGTAGCCAGTTGTGTTGCCAGGGCCAGTGTTGCGGTAGGTGGATGGTGACCTCGCGGGCGTGTCGGCTGATCCGGCCGGCGACGTTGATCAGGTGTCGGCGGATGGTGGCGGCGCGGGCTGTGGCGTGGGGTCGTCCGGCCAGGGTGGCGGCGGTGCGGGTGAGGTTGTGGGCGATGGCGATGCAGGTCAGCCAGGCGTTGTTGGCGGTGAACCGGCCGGAGGGTAGATGGGCGAGGGGTCCGTCGATGAGTTCGGCGAAGACCTGTTCGATGATGGCGTGGCCGCGGTGCTGGGCTTCGGCCTGGACGAGCACGTAGGGGCTGTCGGTGAACGCGGCGTGGTACCGCCACACGGTGAACAGCTCACCTTGACCATCCACTGTGGACTTGTTCAGGTCTGGGACGCGACGCGCGATGAGCCGGGCGGTGACTTCGTGGCGGGTGCCTTCGAACGCGGTGTAGGTGGTCTCGGCGATCTGTGCGCGGGAGATGAACCGCTGCTGGTCCTCATCCCAGACCGGTTGCGGGTAGCGGATCTCGGTCCAGGCGTCCTCGTCGATCGCGGTGATCGCCGCGCGGACCTTGGCGTCGATGCGGACCGTGACGGAGAACCGCACCCTGGCCCGGCGGCAGGCGGTGATCACCGTGCGGGAGTAGAACGCCGAGTCCGCACGGACCATGATCTCAGCCGCCACCGTTGCGGCTGTCGTCGCGGCGGTGGCGGGTTGGGCTGCTTGGGCTGCCAGGACCGCTTTGGTGGTGGCGACGGCCTCGGCGATCAGCGATGCCGCTCCGCGGGCTGAGCCGGCGTTGCCGGCGCGCAGCTGGGTCGCGGCGATCACCGGCGCCGCGTCCGGGGTGCTGATCGTGGCCACCAGGGGGTTCAGGCCACGCAGCAGCACCTGGTAGCCGCCGACCTTGGCGTGACCGAACCCGGCGCCCTGCTTCTGCTTGCCGTACACCCTGCGCAGCAGCGAGTCGACGTCGACGAACGTGACCGCGCCGGCGCTGGGCAGCAACCGGGCCTGTCCGGCCATCCGGACCAGGAACTGCCGCGACGCTGCCTGCAACTGCCGGACGTGGCCATGGGTGAACGTCCGCAGGAACGACCCCAGCGTCGAGGGCGCATACACCCCGTCGAACAGCAGCGGCATCCCACCGTGACGCAACACGTCCAGATCGTCGATCGAGTCCGCACCGGTCACCATGCCCGCCACGATCGCAGCGACCTTCCCCGCCGCGTTGGACCCCTTGTCCGTTGGCACACGCAGCCGAGCAGCCACGATGCCGTGCAGGTCACACCGCTGGGCGAGGGTCATCACCGGCTCCACACCAGCGCACGACACCAGATTCGGATCATCAAACGATGCGCGCACCCGCGTCGCGCCGTGCGATATTCTCACCTCGACGGTGCCCTCTCGAACCGGACGATGGAAGCCTCAAGAACCTCTATCTTTCCAGCTCGCGAGGGCATCGTCGCGCCCGGCCCATCACGGTCACATCAATTCGTCGGTGGATCAGGGCTGAGGCGGCCTACGTTTCCTCCTCCAGCGCCGAGTGACGTCAGACCACCTGGTCGCCAGCACACAGCCGGTGATGACGAGAAACATCACCACGACCAACACCACCGGACGATGCAGGACGTACACCATCACCAATGCGATGATTGCCGCTGCGGCGATCACCACCACAATCCGCCAGACTAGGGGCGGCCTGTCCGACACCGGGCACACGCTCCGTTCTCGCTGTTCTCGTCCAAGCGTTGATGCATCTCGTAGGCCCGTCAAGTTCAAAATTGGACGTCACTGACGTACTAGGCGAACGCGGCTCCCGCGAGAAGGCCGCCGACGAGGAAGATGAGCCCTTCGCACCAGTCGTATTTCCCGGTGGTGATGTACTGGAACATGAAGTCGCCGTAGAGCGAGCCGAGCCCGGTAGCGGAGCCCGCTGCCCGCCAGCCCATCGATCCGCCCTTGAACAGCGCGTGTCCAGCTCGCACGCCGCCGTACCCGGCCCCGGCCCCGGATGCGGCACCCACGGATCCCCAGTACACGTTGGCACGTTTCCTCGGATCCTTTTCGATCGTGATCTCGCAGACGTTCCGGCCGGTGAGGTCGTTCTTGTTGAGGGGATCGCCGAAGACGTAGACGTAGTTGTTGGCGCAGCCACCCTCGACGGGGTCGACGCTGAGGAACCGGCCGTCTGATGCCTGATAGGCGCGGGCGCCGAGCAAGGTGATCCCGAGGGTGGTATCGGTGAGTTTGCTGTTGGCCCCGAAGGCGCCGAAGACGTTTCCGCCGGTGGCGTTGCCGAGGGTCGCGCTGCCCGCAGTGGGCGTCCCCCACGGGTCGTAGGTGACCGGGGTGTTCAGGCGGACGCCGGTGTTGTTCGCGGTGACCGTCACGTTGCCCCGCAGATCGGGGTACGACCACACCTCGCCGCTGGACTGGACCGTGACGAGCACACCGCCGGGCAGCATGATCAATTGCTGCAACACAGTGCCGGCGCCGTCGAGAGTGGCGACGGGCGAGTCGCCGAACGCGGCGTAGGCGTAGCGCACGGTAGTGCCACCGGCGGTGTGCGAGGCGACCCGGTCGAGGGCGTCGTAGCTGTAGCCGGTGGTGCCGCCGCCCGACGGAGTCACGGTCGCCAATCGGTCGGCGGCGTCCCAGGTGAGGGTGGTGCCGTGGTTGTTGGTCTGGTTGCCGTGCGCGTCGTACGCGTACTGGGTGTTGGTGCCGGTCCCGGTGATCGACGAGACGAGTTGGTCGGCGGTGTTGTAACAGTTGTGAATGCTGCTGGCGCTGCCGCCGGTGGGAGTGACGGTGACGCTGGTGCGGTTCGCGTTGGCGCCCGCTCCCGGGGTGGTGCAGTTGTCGCCGACCGGATTGGCGGCATACCCGTAGGTCACGGCGGCGCCGGGTAGGTAGGCGGTGGCGAGCCTGCCTGCGCCGTCGTAGGTGTAGGTGGTGGCCGTAGATCCCGCCGGATTCGGGTTGGTCAGGGCGGTGCCGTTGATGTCCTCCAGTTCGCGGGTGATCCGTTTGCCGGCGGACAGGGTGGTCTGGTCCCCGGCGACCAGCGCGCCGGCGGCCGTCGTGGTGAACACCAGGCTGTTCTGGTTGCCGTAGGTGTCATAGCCGAGGGTGCCGGTCGTGCCGTTGGCGTACGTGACGCTGGACAGGCGGCCCGTGCCGGGGTCGTCGTGAGTGGTGGCCAGCAGGGTGCCGCCGACGGTGACGGTGGCCAGGCTGCCGCTGTTGGCGTTGTAGGTGTTGCTGACCGCGCCCTGCGGACCCGATGTGGCAGTGACCTGCCCGGCCTGGTTGTAGGTGATGCCGCTGACCTTCCCGGCGGTGTCGGTGTAGCTGACCAGCCGGCCCAGCAGGTCGACGGTGGTGGTGACGGTGCCGGTGGGGTCGACAACCTTGGAGACCAGCGGGTTGCCGCCGACGTTGTAGGTGTACGTGGCGGTTCGCGCCGCCGCGCCGTTGAACGCCGGCCAGGTCTGGCTGCTGTACCGGCCGACTGCGTCGTAGGCGGTGCACTGCCACGGTGCGGTGCTGATGCTGCTCGACGCGGCGACTCGGCGGCCGGCGCGGCGTCCCGCCGCGTCGTAGATGAACTGCTGCACGCGGGCCGTTGCTGCGGTAGGGGCCGGGTCGGTCTGGGTCTGCAGCAGCCCGCCCTGCGGGGTGCTCGCGGTGACCCCGCACACGGCGGCCAGCGGGCCGGCGGTGCCGGTGTAGTAGGTGTAGGTGGTCGCGTTGCCGGCCGGCAGCGTGTGGCTGAGCTTGCGCAGGTAGGTCGTGGTGCCGGGCGCCTCGTAACTGGTCGCGGTGGTCAGCGCCGCGCCGGTGCCGGCACCGACCGTGGTGGCGGTGACCAGCCCGTACTGCGGGCCGACGGTGCTGTCGGTGTAGCTGGTGGTGGTGACGACTCCGTCGGGGTCGGTGCTGCCGGTCCTCAGTCGGTATCCGGGGCCGAGGATGCTGTTCAGGATGACCCCGCCGGTGCCGGGTGCCGGTGTCAGCATGACGGCGAAGTCGTTGAGCTGTGTCGCGGAGCCCTGGAAGTCCACCTGGATGGTGTGAACGCCGGCGCTGAACTGGACGCCGTTCGTGGAGGTCGTGCGGGTCTGCCCGGCGACGAAGCCGGTGACGTCCGGGCCGTCGTGAACCCGCGGGGTCCCGTCGTAGGCGACGGTCATGGCCTGGCTACTGGCGATGCCGAGGTTGTACGTCCCGGTGGAGGCCAACGTGATCGTGCCGGTCAGCCGCAGCGTCCAGTGCCCGGACGCGTCGGAGGTGATCGGCGGGGCGCCGGCGGCCCAGTGCGCGCACAGCCGCCCGCTGGTGGCGCCGCACAGCGTCTGCGGCTGCGTGCCGTCGGGCCCGTTGGCGTGGACGGTGACCGTGCCGGCGGCCTGCCCGTTGGACCAGAAGGCGGCGGCGAGACCGGTCATCCCCTCGTCGTACCGGTTGGTGGTGTGCGGCACGGCGGCGATCCCGCAGCCGGCCGTGCCCTGCGGGTTGGCGACCGGCAGGTAGCCCTGGACCGGGGCGGTCGGGGTGGCGCTCGCCGGCCAGCCGCCGCTGAAGCAGGCCAGCGGCGCGGGCCCGTAGACGTCGGTGACGTTGCCGTTGGTGTCGTACACGGTGCTGGTCTGCTGGCCGGCCGGGGTGGCGGTGACGATCGGCAGGTCGCTGCCGCACGCGCCGGTGCAGGCGTTGCCGGCCGCGACGGCGTTGCCCCAGACGCTCGTCGTGACGTGCCCCGATGAGTCGGTCTGCTGGATGATGCGGCCCTGGGTGTCGTAGGTGGTGCGGGACGCGTAGCCCGACGCCGGGCTGAACCCGGCGATGGCGGTGTCGGTGTGGTCGGTCGCGTAGGTGTAGGTGCGGGCCGGCCGGGCCGCTCCGGTTGTCGGGGCGGGTTGGATGACTGTGGCGACGCGCCCGGTGCTGTCATAGCAGATCTGCGTGTCGACCGGGGTCACCGGCAGTCCGGTGCTGCCGGCCGGGCAGGCGACTGCGGTGCCGGCCGGGGTACCGGCGGCGACAGCAGCGCCTGCGAGCGCGTCGCGGATGTCAGCGAGGCGGTCGTCGCTGTCGTAGGCCAGCAGGACGGTCTGATTGCCGGGGTTCGTCACCGACGCGATCTGGCCGTTGCCGTTGTAGCCGAACGTCGTCGCCGTGCCGTCCCAGTAGGCGATCTTGCACAGCATGCCGGTGGGCGCCGGGTTGGTGGTCGGGCAGGCCGCGTCGGGGCCGTAGGACAAGGTGATGACCCGTCCCGAGACTGGGTCGGTGATGCCGCGCAGCAGCGCCGGGGTACCGGAGTAGATGTACTGCAGCGCGGACGGGTGCCGGTCGTCGGTGGCGCTGGTCATCGCGGCCAGGCTCCCGTCGGCGTTGAACGTGTACAGCTGGTTGTCGGCGGTCGCCAGTTGCAGGTGCTGGTTGCCGTCGACGTTCAGGTGGTCGTTGTTCCCCGGCATCGCCTGGTAGTAGCCCGGCGCCGTGCGGGTGAACGTCGCCGTCTGCCCGGAGGCCCCCTGGAGCACGACCTGGCTGCCTTCGTCGTCGGCGTGCACCCATTGCGCGGTGGCCGGGTTGGCCAGCAGGCTCCAGCCCGGCGGCACGCCGGTCGAGGTCGGCGTGAGCCACCCGCTGGGCACCACCCATTCGGAGGTCGTGCCCGGGTCGGTGATGTCGGTGTTCTTCGCCCACAGCTGCACGGTGTAGTCGATGCCCGCCGTACCGGCGACCCAGCTTTCGACCTTGACCTGGTAGGTGTGGGCACCGCTGACCGTGGCGGAACCGTAGCCGGGGCTGGTGGCGCTGGCGGTACCCGCCCAGTCGTCGTAGGTGGGGGTGGACGAGCCGTTGAGGTAGACGCGCATCGCGCCGTTGGTGAGGCCGCCGAGCTTCCACGTCCCGGCCGGCAGGCTCAGCACACCGGTCCAGCGGACCAGGAACGGCAGGTTTGCGCCCTGGGTCACGCCGAAGCCGCCGATCGGGGCGTTGATGCTGCCGCCCTTCCAGGTCGTGTTCACCGCGGCGTCGGTGCGCTGCCCGACGACCGGGTTGGTGAACGTGTGCGTGCCCGGGTCGACGGAGTACTGGGCGGTCAGTCCGTAGTTGCCGCCCTTCGCGACGGAGGACTGGGCGGAGTTGTAGGTCAGGGCCGGTCCGGCCGTGCCGGCGACGGTCTGCATGTTCGGCGAGCCCACGACCATGGACAGGTTGCCGGTCAGCAGGTTGACGGTCTCGCTGGCCGCGGGCACCCCCGGTGACGGCGCGCCCTTGCTCGGGGTGGTCGTGCCGGCCGGTGGCGCGCCGACGGTGTCCGCTGGTGACGGGCCTCCGTCGCCGAGCCGTTGCCGGACGGTGAAGCTGACGGCGGGGCTCGCCGTGGGCCGGAATCCCGGCGCGTTGGGGTCGCCGGAGTAGATGGAGGTGATCGAGGTCAGGACCTTGACGTAGTAGGTCGCGCCGTCATGGACGCTGCCCGCCGGTGCCGTCCAGACCACCGGGTCGCTGAGGGTCGAACCGAGCAGCCAGCCGGAGTCGATGACGGTGCCGGTGCCGTCCGGGGACGCGGTGACCCGGAAGTCGTAGTAAATGGCGGTGTTCGCTTCGACGGTCACCGCGGGAGCGGTGAACTTCGGCGTCAGCGTCGACACGACGCTGCCGTTGGCTGGCGAGGTGATGCTCGTCGGGTTCGGCTGCTGGGCGTACGCGGCTTCGAAGAACATGGTGCCGGTGTCGATCGTGCCGAGGCCGCCGCCGTCGTCGCCAGCGACGGTGCCGGGCGTGCCGAACCCGAACCACCACCCGTCGGTGCGGCCGGACAGGTACGTCCACGCGGCGTCCCACTGCATGATGGAGAAGAAGCCGAGGGTCGCCGACGGCCCGCCGAGCGTAACGAGCGGTTGACCGGCCTGGATTCCGGAGTAGGAAGCGGCACCGGACAGTCCGTAGATCGGAGCGCCGGTCAGCTGGCAGTCGCATTGGGTGCTGAGCCACACCCCGACGAACTGCCACGGCTGCTCGCCCGGCGCCGCGGTGGGCGGGGCCGGCGCGGGGACGTACGCCTGGGCGCGCCAGTCGCTGCCGGCGGTGTCGTGACCGATCTGCACCACGCCATTGACCGTCTGGCCGCCGTTGCTGACGCTGGACACCACCCAGCTGGAGGCCGGCGTGAACTCGCCGACGGTCGGATCGAGCACCACCGGGAACGCCGAGGCCGGTAGGCCTGCCAACCAGTCCGGTGACACCGAGACCTGGATAACGTCGCCAGCCACCGTCAGCCGCGCCTTGGACGCGGCCGTCTGGTCCTTGCGCTGCTTCGCCGCGGCGACGGTCACCGTCGGCGCCGGCACCGTCCCGACCCGCTCGCCATCGGCGAGGACGTCAAGCCCACCGGCGGCCGTCGGGGTCGCCGTCGCGTCGGACAGCCGGAACGAGAAGGTCGACGGCGCGCCCGGACCCTTGATGATCAGGTCTTCCTTCACGCCGTCCGCACCGACGTGCTCAGCGATGTCGACGTCCGGCCAGACGCCGGTGTAGCCCGCCGTCCGGCCGGACACCGACGGCGTCTGATCGGCGTCGTTGACGCCCTGCGGGGTCAGTCCGAACGTGTGCGGACCCACCGCGAACCGGATGCCGCCTCCCTGGGCGCCGATCGGACCGAACCCGACCGACCAGCTGTTCGCCCCCGAGGTCCACCAGCCCGGTTTGCCAGACGCCGGCGAGATGCTCGGATCGATGCTCGACCACGTTCCCGCTGGGGTCCGGTAGAACTGGGGCGTCGCGTACCGGCGCACCGACCGGCTGCCGTCGGAGTTGCGCCACGTCGACGTGTAGGCCGTGCGGCCAGCCACGATCTCCTGCACGGCGGTGGGCTTCGTCCGATGCCGCAGGTCCGCCGCATACTGCCCCGACGGCGTCGTGGCCGCCCGGCTCACTGCGGGCGACTGCAGCAACGAGGTGCCGGGCCGGGGCGAGGGAGGCGGGGACGCTGACGCCGGCGCCACGCCGGGCACACTCACCGAGGACAACATCATGGCCGCGATACCAACCACGGCCGCCACCTGTCGAACAACCACATGGACGTGGCGGGCGGACCACGGAATGGGCTCGCAATCCGCGGACACGCGACGGACAGCACGCATGAACACTCCCCCGTGAGAGCTCGCTGACGATCGGTCATGACAGTCCTCCGCACCATCGCAGATGTCAATATCAGAATTTTCATCAATTGCCGACGCGCTTCGACGCCGAACCAAACCAACACCATCACGTAGTACTGTATTGTGCATGTTCATGGTCAATGATCAACCAGACGCGATCTCCTCGCGACCTACATCGACACAGGTAGCCTGTTCGGGTTCTCGAATTTCGAATGGCTGACAGAGGTAAACGCGCTCCACGCACGTACCACGCAATCACGGATTGCTCGTCGGTCACTTTTCCAATTTAATTCCTGCACAGATTCGGCGATCTCGGGGCAATGATGTGGTCGCTGCCCGCACAGCTCGTACGTCGTCATTTGAAACAACGCGATCCGCCCCCTCGGAAGGGGCAGCACCGGTGTTACCCGTGCGCTCCGCCGGACCAAAGGTGAACCGTGCAGACACGTCCGACCGGGCTCGCCGACGCCGCGTCGAATGGCCGGCTGGACCAGGGCCGTTTACCGAGAGCCGCCACCGCGACCGACACGAGGCGATGACGGCCGTCACGACGAACCTGTTCGAGAGCGCCAGACGAACGCCTTCGTCGATTGCGCCATGCGGGTGAGCGCGGAGGCCGACGCAGCGTTCACGGCCCCGGCCGGAGATGCCCGGAACTGCTGCTGACGGTTCCGGTCGGGATCGCTCGCACCGGACTCGCCGCCAACGTAGACAACTGGACCTGCTCATCCGCGGATTGCGGGCCGCTGTTTCGCCAGGGAATCGGGGCACTCCGAAAGAGGGCAGCGGCCGACTACGTACACGTCATGCGGGTCGACCCCGGCGGGGCAAGTCGTTGCACGGATGCATCTCCGTCTCGACTCACCGACCATGGCGTTCTGGGCCAGCGCCGAGGATCGCAGCGCGGACGAACTCGCGCGGCGGCTTGCTGGACACTCCGCCGTCATCCGCGCGGATACCCCCGGCCTCCCCAGGCACTCGGGCCATAACATCGCGGACCGGCAGATGTGCACGGCTTGAGAGAATGGCTCTGCGTCGATAGGGTCAAACGCATGTATCCCTGCTTCTTGCAGGGGTGCTATGGGTGGGGGTTCACATCCCCCCTTCGACACAGATTCAAAGCATGCCTGCGTCGTCTGACGTACTGGTGTTCGAGCGTCCTTGAACACGCCAACACAGCATCCGTGCCCGCTTCAGGTGGGCGGTGCTGTCCATGACCGGCATCGTGCCCGCGGTCGTCCCCCGATCCTCAGGCGACCCGGCAAGTGGCCAAGGCATGACGAGGCGATCCGTCCGCGGTCCACTGCCGCTGCCAGCCCTCATCGGCCCGCGGGAACGCCGGATGGTCTACGCCTTGTCGGCGATCGACTCCAGCGGCAGGCTCGCCGACCACACCATCGTCCGCGTGATGCGCTGGGAGGCCGGCACCCGGTACGCCATCCGGGAGCGCGGCGGCCTGCTGCTCATCGACGCAGACTCGGGCGGCGTCTTCACCGTCACCCGGCAAGGTCACCTGCACATTCCGGCCACCGCGCGGCAACGAGTACGTCGCGCTCAGCGCCCTCATGATGACCGTCGAGCACGCACGACTCCGCCTCGACCCCTGGTGACGCGGCGCGGTCGCCGGATCACCGGGACGGCGACGGCGACACCCCGCTGCCGCCCGCGCAGGGCTCGGGGCACTTCGTGAACACGATGGCCCGGAACTGCAGCATGGTCTGGGAGCCCTGCCGATGCACCTCCAGCCCGCCACCGCCACGGTTCTGGATGAACCCTCCGGGCTCGAAGGTGAGGCTGACCGTGTTGCGGACCAGAGCAGGGGCGGAAGGCTTGCCGCCCGGCAGGGTCCAGCTGCCGGCCGCGTCGATCCGGTCCCGGTTCCTGTCGAAATCGGGGGTCAGCGCGTACTGGAAATCGAGGAAGAACTCCGGCGGCACATGCAGCGCCTGCATCGAGCCGTCGGCGGCGAACACGAAGGTGGCGTCACGCCCCGCGTTGCGCCAGGTGCCGACGACCATCTCCGGGGTGACGTCCACGATCGCTTCCGGCCGCGAGTCCACGGTCCGCAGCCCGCAGGCCATCAGCATCAGCGCTACCAGCGCGAACGCTACCTTTCGCATCCACTGTCCTTCCGCACAGGGTACTGGCGTGCCTGGAACGTCGGTGACGGCCGCACGGCCACCGCCGCGTCAGCGGGGTGACGTCGAGGGCAGACCGCTGCCGATGCCGCAGGGCTCGGCACACTTCAGGAACCCGATTCTGCCGGTCAGCAGGATCAGCTGCGACCCCTGCCACCACGCCTCGAACCCGCTCACCCCACTCGCCGGGACGAAGCCGCCCGGCTCGTACCTGATGGTGAGCAGGTTACGGCGCCGGTCGAGGGGTGACGGGCTCCGCCCCGGAACCGCCCAGGTGCCATGCGTGTCGATCCGGTCCCGGGCCGGGTCGAACCCGGGTGCGATCGCGTCGGCGAAGGACGGGAAGAACTCGCGGGGCACGTTCAGCGCCTGAAACGTGTTGTCGGCCGCGAACATGAACGTGGCG
The DNA here is from genome assembly GCF_050936335.1 of Dactylosporangium sp. CA-152071. Classification (NCBI taxonomy): domain Bacteria; kingdom Bacillati; phylum Actinomycetota; class Actinomycetes; order Micromonosporales; family Micromonosporaceae; genus Dactylosporangium; species Dactylosporangium sp. CA-152071. The sequence goes on from NZ_JBNJMZ010000002.1 coordinate 3,534,991, forward strand.
TCCCGCTCGGCGTTGCGCCACGTGCCGACGACCATGGCCGACGCCAGGTCGACGGTCTCGTCCGGGCCCGGATCGACGCCGGCGCCGAACCCGCAGGCCATCAACGCCAGTGCCACCAGCGCCAGCGCGACCTTCCGCATGGGCCGTCCTTCCGGCCCGGGAGCATGCTCCCGGGCTGGCTCCGCAACGTCCTACAACAGTTCCTTCAGCAGGTTGAGCGTGCCGTAGAGTACCGAGGACGCGTTGGGGTCCCGCTCGCAGGGATTGCCCCAGGGCTCCTTGCTGGGAGCCGAGAAGAACGGCTTGGTGACGACCCGGGTCCCGGTCTGCAGGCGCCCTGATCGGCTGCGCCGGCTGGGCCTGTGCACCGCCCAGCCGCGCGGCCGCCACACCGGCGTCATCCGCAGGCCAGCCGGCCGAATGATCTTGAGGCATCACCGCCTCTCAACAGGCGGATGGCAACGAATCATGCAGGTAAATTCTTCATGAATCAAGGGGCGAACAGGGCGATTGCGAAGAAAGAACACGGAAACGCCTCATTACCGGGCCGACAGGAACATCGACCCGGCAACGAGGGATCAAACTATCCGAAAGATCTTTCGGGCTAATTGAACACCTGAAGCACGTCCGGATTGTCGGTCCAAATCTTGATGTACGGGAGCGACATCTTCGTCAGTTCGTACCAGATGGCACAGTAGAAGATATCGGTGGTCCCGTCAGTCAACCACTGGGTCCACCGCCCACTGGCCGGGCCGACGGGTCGCACCGAGCCGACCCGGCCCATGATGTCGGCCGGCCCGGCCAGCCGCTTGTTCGCATAGACCTCCCGGTACGCGGATCGGTGGACCGCAGCTTCGAACATCGCATCGCTTTCGATCAGGGCGTCGACGGACCCGAATTCGATGGTGCTGGCGGTACCTTCCGACACCACCAGTTCACCTGTCCGGGTCGCCGACCCGCCGCAGTCCGTACCCGTTTCCACGACATAGGAGATCTCGTCCTCGCCCTCGTACGGGTCGGGTTCACAGACCGGCACGAAGGTGACCACCGAGTCGAAGAACCGACTGGGATACGTGAGGCCGGCGTATCGAGCTTGAAGACCCTCCAACGTTTGTATCAGAACTTCGTCCACCGCTCCGCGGACGCTTTCCAGTGCAGTTCGAAGCGCGTCGCCCGTCAACCCGGGATCAACTTCCACACGAGCGGCATGCTGTGCCAGGAAAGCGGTGGCCCGATGGGACAACCCCTGCGGCGAATCCATCACGAAATCCGATGGCACAGCAACCTCCAGAAATCCGCTAGCTACCCATGCGTCATGTTCAGATGACTCAACAACCGCCCACAGAGCCCGCACGGATTCACGATCGTCCCGTGCCGCACCAGGCCTATGCTACGGCTTTGGAGCGCCATAGCCGTTGTATGTAGTGGCACGGCACCCAGCTCCCTGATCCTGCGGATGCCCTCGATCTCACTGCACCTCCCACGAGCCATTTTCATCGTGATGAGGCATCAACGGTGTGGCCCTGGGGTTCCTTCGCAGCGGGATTTCTTTGCTGAGCGTGGACGTTGGGCTCAGATCAACCTGCCTCGGGTGTCAGCTGGTATCGGTTGCAGACGTCCAGTAACAGAGCAGTCCTGATCTCGAGTGGCTCGTCGATGCCGTCCAACTCCACGTCGACCAGCACCGTGTCGTCCGTGCGAGTGCGCGCGAAGCGCATCTCGACGCGGGGGTGCCCGTCCAGGACGAACGTGAACCAGCTGTCGTCGTCGGCGTCAGAGCGCTCGAAGCCGGCAGTGAGCGCGCCGTCATCAACCCTGCACCGGATAAGGTCAGCAATCGTCTCGACGAACGGCAGCAGATTCACACGCCAGATCCAGCCGTGCATCGTGCCGCGTGGCTCCGCCTGCATCCGTGCAGGCTAGATTCCGGCCCGGTGCGCCGCAAGGAAAGCGCGATGCAGGCATGCTCATGCTGCATCGTGGCGGGTCTCGACGTGATGCAGCACGGTTATGGCTTGCACGCCACGCCGGCGAACTGTTCGTCGCCGCCGCCCGCGCCTTCTACAACCGAGCCATCACCGACGACCTCATCCAAGCCACGGACAGCCCCGCACACCGCGTCAGCAAACCCCGACGCCTGCCGAGCACCCGCCGGGCACTGACCTCCAACGAACTCACCGAGATCAACCAGGTCGCCCGGACCACCGGCAACGACACCATCCTCGACGCACTGCTGCTTCGCCTGCACACCGAGACCGCCTGCCGACGCAGCGGCGCCCTGAGGCTGCGGCTACAGGACCTCGACACCGAACGAGGGCTGCTCCTGCTACGGGAGAGGGGCCTGTCACCGTTCTGGGCCGATGTCGACGAAGGCCTCGACCCCGTCCACTTCATGCAGCGGGCCAGTGGTCGGCTCAACGCCCATGGGCATGAAGGGTCTGGCTGCCTCAGCGGCCGGCGGAGCGAGATGCGCAAGCTCACGGACTGGTGCGACGGCCGCGACAGTATTCCGGTCCGGGTCGTCACCGACAGTCCGGGGGCTGGGAAGTCTGCGTTGATCGGAATGGTCGTCTGCGCCGCTCATCCGACGCTCAACGAGGCCACCGAACGTCTATGGCGCATAGATGACACGTGGACACCGATTGTCAACGATCTGCTCGCGGCGGTGCACGCCCGCGGTCGCGCACTGCGAGAGATCGTCGCATCACTTGCCCGGCAGCTCAGGCTGTCACCCGCCGACGATGGCGCCTTGGAGACGAGCGACCTGCTGCGCCTGATCCGTGACTGGAACCGGTCGTCTGGGCGAAACGATCGACCGGTGCTGGTCATCGACGCGCTCGACGAAACCGTCAACTTCACGCAGGTCATGGACCTGCTGCTGCCGCTGGCTCGACTGACCCGGCACGACGGAACAGTTGCGTGCCGGCTGCTGGTCGGCATGCGATCCTGGGCGGAACTCAACCCGCTGCGGGAGCTCGCCGAGGCCGGCCGAGGGCTCATCGACCTGGATGCCGTGCAGCGCCGGAGCCTCAAGCTGGATCTTGAGAACTACGTGGGGAAGCTGCTGCGTCACCACGGCCCGTACGACGACGACAACTACGCGGGGACGCGGGGCATCCTGGCTGCCCGCATTGCGAGCACGCTGACCGGCTCGCCTGCCGACGACGAAGGCCAGCGCTGGGGCGAGTTCCTCGTCGCCAGGATCTACACACATCACCTTGCCACCGCGTACCAGCCAATCTCCGACAGCGCACTGGTGCGCGACCTTGGTGACGCAGTGCCTCGGACGCTGCCGAAGTTGCTCGAACGGTTCGAGACCGTCACGGCTCAAGCGTGCCCGACCAAGGCAACGCTCAACGCAACAGACCCGACGCATGGCAGACGAGTCATGCAAGTAAATACATGACCGCGCAAGGGCTTTCCGAAATCTTGAGGAACGCAGAAAACAACGGCGGGCGGGAATGCGTCATCGCATTCCCGCCCGCCGTCAGCGACGCGTTAGGTCACACCCATCGGTACTGCCCGTAAATCGTGCGTGCCCAGTAGTCCGGTTCTTCATGGCCGAGTAGGTTGTCCGGTCCGATCTCGTGGAATGCCCAGTGATCGTTGATGATCGACAACGCCTCAGCCTCGGAGATGTTGAAGGTCCTGGCCATCTCCTCGACGATCGATGACACGTAGTCCCGCATCTCGTCGATCACCGGGAACGTGAACTCGTGTCTGCCCGTCATGTCAGCTGACCAACTTCAACAGGGACGCTGCCGCAGCCGTGTGAAACGATAGTTGCTGGCCGATCAATTCGGCCCGCGCGCCGCGTTTGAACCTTCCGACGTTCTTCACCATCGGGCCCTCCACCCAGTGATAGCCATGCATGGGAGCCGAGCCGGTGCGCTGCCCGCGGGCGAATGCCTCGAACTCCGGACCACCCGAATCGGGGAAGATCTTACCGTTCAATTTCGCGAGCTCCCTGAGATCCACCCGGAAGTGCATGACCTCGCCGTTGCCGCCGAACCTGCTCCGAGCCCAGGTTTCGGCCTGTTCCCGGCTGGTCGTGGTGTAGAAACCCTGACCGAAATCCTTGTCCGGGTCGGCGTACTGCGTGTCGACACCGTTGTCCCGCACCGATTTCGCACCGTTCTTGGACGTCCCGTGGTAGACGTCGATGATGTCGCAGTTGTGCACCAGGACCGGGCGGGCCCCGACGATCACATAGTACGTGTGAATCTCGGAAACCGTGAGGTCGTGCATCACCCGGCTGTCGTCGACGCTCCGCACGCTCTCGACCGTCACCAGGGACCCGTCGAGCGCCCGGACGTGTTCGCCGGGTTGCAGTTGTGCAGCATCCACCCAGGCCTGCCGCGTCTGCGACCAGAACGGGTGGTGCTGCGTGGTGTGCAGCGTCTCCGGGCCCGCCTCGCCGGTCAGCGTCACATCCGTCAGGTCAGTGTCGAAGTTGACGTGTTTCCTGACGACGGTGCGGGTCGTGGTCTCGCCGGTCTCCGGGTCGGTCGCGAGAACCTCGTCGCCTTCCCCGACATCCTTGATGGCCTTAGTGGAGCCGTCGGCCATCTGCACCTGGGTGTCGGGATCGAAGCTGTGGGCACAGTCCCCGGCCGCACCGGCCGCATTGTCGGCAAGACCGCCCGGAGCGTCGTCGGCCTTCTTGGCCCCGGCGCCTACCGACTGGGCGAGTTCGTCGGCCTTCTTCCTGGCCGCGGCGATCAGGTCGTCGGTGCGCCGGATGACGTCGTCGGCAATCTTGATCGCGCGTTGCCAGGACTTGTAGGCGTCGAAGGCTCTGGTGACGCCCTTGACGATGGCTTTGCCCGCCTTGAAGACTTTGCCCCACGGGATCATCCCGATGAGCGTGCTGACGCAGGCGCCGACGTCGCCCTTGGTGATGCAGTTGACGATGTCCGTGATGCCCAGGAAGTCGAGCAGGAAGGACAGACCCTGCTCCACCAGCATGTCCATCATGGACTTCTTCTTGAGCGCCTCGGCCTCGAGCCGGGCCTTCTGGTCCTCATCCGACAGACCGCCCGGGTTCCCGGAAGGGTTGCCCGGGTTCGCTGGCGGGGCCGGCGGCGGCGGGAACGCGTCCGGGTCGGCGGGGAACGCCTCACCGGACGGGTCGGCGTTGGTCATCGGCGAGTTGTTGCCATACGCGTAGCCGTTGAGCCGCTGCGGATCCTCCGGGATCGTCAACGGGTCCACGGAGATGAACCGGCCGAGCTTCGGGTCGTACTCCCGGGCGCCCAGGTGCGTCAGCCCCGTGGACTGGTCCTTCGTACCGCCGACGAAGCCCTTGTCACCCGGCCATCCGACCACCGCAGCACCGCGGTCCTCACCGAACGGTGTCGAGCGCCGCTTCTGCACCGTGCCGGTGACGGAGTCCATCGCCACCGTCGCCGTGCCGTGCGCATCCGAGGCGAGGTAGGTCAGATTGCCGTCGTTGGTGCGCACGGCAACCGGCACCCCGGCGTGGGTGTAGTACCGCGTCGCGGACTTCACGTTGGCTGTGCTGAGGTGCAACTCCTGCCCGGGCAGGTACAGGGTGGTGCCGGTGTCGTCCCGGCGGATCAACCGGTTGCCCGAGGCGTCGTTGAGATACCGGGTGACCTTCGAACCCTCGGTGACCTTGACCAGGTTGCCCTCGGCGTCCCACTCCAGGTCCTGGGTACTGCCACCGACCACGCGCTGGGTGGTATTGCCGGCGGCGTCGTACTGGTACGACGTCAAGGTGCTGCCACCGACACTGGTGCTGTTGAGCCGGTGCCCCGTCGTGCCGTAGTTGTAGGTGGTGGTCGGCTCACCTGGCAGCTCGTGGCGCTGCTCGGTCTTCCTGTTGCCCGTCTTGTCGAAGGTGTAGCTGCTCCAGTACTTCGCCGGGCCACCCAGGTTCGCCACCGTCCGGCCCGAGGCGGAGCAGTCGGCCGTGGCCGGCGTCCACGCCTCGGTCATCCGGCGCAGGTAGTCGTAGCTGAAGCACTGGTAGTCGGCCACCTGACCGGACGCGGTCGGCTGGTCCGAGACCGCGGTGACGTTACCGGCCGCGTCATACGTGTAGGCCACGTTCGCGACGCTCGCCCCGCCGTTGGGCCTCGCGCTCGCCGTCACCAGGCGGCGGGTCGCCTCCTCGTAGGTGAACTGCAACAGCAGCGACTTTTTACCGGAGCCGGTCGCACCGACCGTCACGCTCAGCGGCTCGGCGAATGAGTTGTACGCCGTCGCCTGTACATAGGTCGACGCGCCAATGGTCGAGATCGGCAGACCCCACCCGTTGTACCGCGCCGTCAGCGTCTCCGCCGGTAGCGACGCCAGCGCAGGCATCGACGTGGTGTCGGGCGAGCCGTCGAAGTTGAACGTCGCCGAGTAGTCGTACGTCCCGGCCAGGCCACCCTCGATCATCGGGATACCGACCCGGGTCTTCGTGGGCCGCAGGTACGCGTCGTACTCGACGATCGACGTGCGGTACTCGTCCGAACCGACCCACCGCGACGACGACGTCGGCAGGCCCAGCTTCAGCGTGTCGTACACCCACGACGTGAGCTTCTTCTGCGGGGTCGTCGTGACGTCGTTGACCTCGGTCGGCCGCCCGACCGAGTCGTACGTCATGCCCAGCTTCTTGCCACGGGCATCGGTCGTGGTCGCGACCTCGCCGTACTGGTTGTACGTGAGCGTCGACTCGCCCCGGTCCGGCTCCTTCAGACGGTTGGTGCGGTGCAGGTCGTCGTAGAAGTACTCCCACTTGTTGCCCGCGGAGTCCTCCACGACGCTCTGCTGGCCGTCCTTGGCATAGCTGAACTTCGTCTCGTCGTAAACCCCCGCAGCCTTGTACTGCCACAGCTTCGACGGCCGGCCATCCGGGTCGTAGGTCACCGTCGTGGTGACACCGCCGGCGGGCGGGGTCTTCGTAACCTGATCACCGCTGTAGGCAGTGGTGGTGCGCCACTTCTCGGCCAGGCCGGTCGAGATGTGCCCGTACAGGATCTCGGCGGTGGTGCGACCGGCGCCGTCGTACTCGGTGCGGACCTGGTTCGGCAGCGACGCCTCGTTCACCGGCAGGAATGAGAAACCGGGTGGTGCGTCGTTGGTCATCGGCCCGGAACGCTTCACGATCCGGTTCTGCGTGTCGTACTCCAGCGTGCTGACCGACCGACCACCCGACGGGCTGGCGATCTGGGTCTGCCGCAGCCGCAGTAGACCGTCGTACAGCTCGTATTTGGAGGTGTACTGCGGTGCGAAGGTGCCCGCCGGCTGCCCCGCCACCTGGGACGGCGCTTGCAGGGTGGAGGTCATGACGACCGAGTAGCCGGTCTGGCTGATGAGGTACGAATAGGTGCTGTCCGGCGAGTCGACGCCACGCTTGCGGGTCGGGCCCCACACCTTGATGACCCGGCCGAGCGCGTCGAGCTCCGCCTCGGTCGTGAGATCGTCATGGGTGTCGTCGACCATCTTCACCGGCGCGCCCCACGCGGGGTCGTTGTCGGTGAAGGTGATCCGCCCGATCGGGTCGGTGGTGATCACTCGGGTGATCGGGCCGTTGCCTGTGCGCACGTAGTCGGTGTGCGTCAGGTTGCCCTTGACGTCGGTGGCATCGGTGACCCGGCCGACCTCGTCGTAGACCGCGGTCGACTTCGTCTGGTACGTCGCCGTGCTCGCCGCCGTACCCGTGAACCCGTTGACCTCCTCGACCTTCGTCACCACACCGCGGTCGCCGATCACACCGAGCGTCGCGGACTGGTAGTAGTTGCGCGAGTCGGTGAGGACGTCGCCCTTGGCCGGGTTGGTCACCGAGCACGCGACGGTGAGCTGCTGCACCCGCACCGGCAGGTTGATCAGGTACTTGGTCGCGTTGGACGCGAACGTGTACTTCGTGCACTTGTCGTCGTTGGGGTCGCCGACCACACCCTGGTTCTCGATCTGGGTGACCGTGCCGTCGGTGGCCATGGTCTTGACGACCTTGGTCTCGCGCACGTTGGTCGGGGTCAGGTAGGTGAATGTCCGGGTGACCGACACGTCGGCCCTGGTGGCGACCGTGGTGCCCCACGGCTTGGTCTGAGTGGCCTGGGCCGCCGACACCCACGGGTCGTCGATGGTTGTGCTCAGGCGGGTGGTCTCGTCGAGGAAGGTGGTGGTCTCGCGGGTCATGCCCGCGAACCGGTCGTCATCCGGGATCGAGCCACCGCGGGAGTCGGTGACGTTGACCGTCTTCGTGCCACCCGAGCCGTTGCGGTCACCGTGCATGCCACGGAAGAACCGCGTCTCGGTCTTGCGCCGCAGCCCGTCCGTGCCGTCGCCGGTGCGGGTGATCACCGTGCCGTAGCCGCGCCACTGCGACCAGGTCTTGTCCTCGACCGGGATGATGCCGTCGATCTCGTCGAAGTGCCACGCGGCGTCGCCGACGTACTCGTAATCCGTCACCACCGGCTGCATGCCGCTGTACGCGTCGGCCTGCGTCACGCGGTCCACGACGTACTTGTGGAACCAGTCGATCCGGTTCGGGTACGCCTCGTCCACGCCTTTGACCGGCATGCACCGCAGCGTGTTCGCCTGCGGCGAGACGGGCAGGCTGGTGGTCGAGCAGTTCGTGGGCATGTACCGCACCGCGAGCTTGCCACCGGACTCGCTGGTGATCCCGATGATCCGGCGCCACTTCAACGGCGGCACGTTCGCGCTGAGATCGTCGACCCGGTTGTCCATCGGCGCGCCGTCGAAGGTGACCTCGTTCGCGGTGATCGCCGGGGTGGCGCCCAGGCCCTTGTGGGTGATGCCCTCCAGCCACATCGCATAGCCCGTGGAGGCGTCGTCACGGATGTACGACTGGCGCAACGTCCACTCGTCGACCGGACGGAACCCGACACCGTTGTTGTTCAACACCTCGGTGCGGATCTTGTTCAGCCGCTTCCTGGTGAAGAACGCCGGCGAGAACGTCTGGTTGCACGGCGCCGCGTCACAGGTGAGGTCGGTCGGCGTGTCCTGGAAATCCGTCGGCGCCGAGCAGCCGCCCACGCACCGGTTCTCCGTGTCGAAGAACACCTTCGCCAAGGGGGGCGTGCTGTAGATGGCGTCGCTGCGCTGCCCGTAGTCGATCCGCTTCAGGTTGCCCGCGCGGACGTACCAGTCGGGGTGATCGGCGTCGCCGTAGCGGGCGTAGTTGTTCGTCTCCCGCTCGTAGAAGTACGACATCGTGTTGCCGTGCACGTCCACGGCGTAGTCGACGTTCCACTTGTACGCCTGCCGACAACCCGACGCCTGGAAATTCGCACCGTTGCACGGCTCACCAGGGTGATTGCCGTACACCGGCACCGTGAAGACCGACTGCGTCTCCTCGCCGCTCGTCCAGCCCGGCAAGCGGTTCTGACCGAAGAAGAACTGGGTGCCATCGGGTGAGGTGAACTTCCAGTACTCACCGTTGTCGTCACCGTTGTTGAGCCCGGTGTTGAACAGCTGCTCGACCTTCGAGCCGTCGTCGTTCTTCAGCTTCCACGTGTTGCTCGTGCCGACCCGCACGAGCTCGGAGGCCCTACCGTTGAGGGTGATCGAGGCGTTGTCCGAATACCAGCACTGGTCCCCCGTCGGCCGCGTCTTGTTGTTCGCGTCGCCCTCGACGTCCGTCGCACACGGCTTGTAGCGCCGCTCGATCTGCCCGGGCGCGAACTCGAAGCCCATGCCGATCCACGACGCCTGGTTGTTTGCCCCGACCGTCCGGCCGTCAACACCGCTGGACGCGTAGGCCAGGGAGATCGTCGGCGACGGACCGCCGTTGGCGGGCGGCACGCTCAGCGGGTAGGACCAGGTGAAGTCACCCGTCGAACCGCCACCACCCCACGCCGCCGATTCACTCAGCGAAGTCGCCCCGAAGTTGCCTGCTCCGCCGGAACCGCCGGCCTGCAAAGCGAGCATCTTCGACGCCCCGCCGGCCAGGTCGAGGTCGCTGCCGACCACGCCGGCGCCGGTGTTGTTCACCGACCGCAGCGGCTTGCCCACCTGGCACTCGCTGCGCTCCGGCGTCGTGGCCGCGCACTCGGGCAGCTCGACCAGGCGCAGCCGGGAGCTCCACGCACCGCCGTACGCGTCGCGGAACGAGCCGTAGTTCACCTCGACCGAGATCCGGTTGTTGCTCAACGCGGAGTCCGGACGAGCCACCTTCAGCAGCAAGCCGTCCACTTTGGACTTCGCCGTGCGCGCACGGTCGAACACCTCGACGCGGACCGCCGCCGGTCCGGCCAGCGGGACCTTCCGCAGATCCTCCTGCACCGCATCACGGGCGTCACCGATGAACACCGGGCTCCCGCCGGCCCGCGTCGGACCCGCCTTCGCGGCCCGCACGACATCCGCGTTGGTTCGGGCAGGCTCGGCGGCGAGCCGCCGCGCGGCCAGGTCGACGGTCGCGGACTCGGCCTTCGGCCAGCTCACGGCGGGCGCCGCGGTCAGCCCCAGGCCCTGCTCGGCATCCGCGAACCTTGCCGGTTTCACCCGCTTCGAGGTGTCCTCCGGCACCTTCCGGTCCACCTGATTCGGACTCGCCACCAACGGATCGACCGGCGCCGCCACCACGGGCAGCGTCGCCAGCCCTGAGGCCAGCAACGACAACGTGATCGTCAGGACCGTCGCACCGACCGCCCGGCGGCGCCAGCTGCGCCACCGTCGATGGTCCGGCAATGGATCTCGAACAGCGTGCAGCATGGACCGCACCGCGGCGTCCTCCCCGTATCGGCAACCGTAGATCCGCCCACAGGCGGATGGCAGACGAATCATGCATGTAGATGCATCGCCGGACAAGGGATTGAGTTCCCTGGCTCCCTTCCTTAAGCTGCGGCCGCTGCCATCGACCAGACGGGGAGGACCATGGTGGGCGAGAGCATCCCGCTGCGCCGTGCCCAGAAATGGGCCATCGCACTCACAGTGACCGGACTAGCCGCTTCGGCGCTTGTCGTCACGCAGTTCGGGCCGGACGGCCGTCACGCTCAGCAGTCAACCGACACCACCGCGTACGCCGCCGGCGCTGCCGGGAGCGGCTCGGAGGCGAACGGTTCGGGCACCGCTCAGGACCCGGTAGATACCACGGAGAACGTCTCGCCCGCTGCCCTGCTGAACGAGGCAAAGCTCACCAACAAACCCGTCGAGGTGGTGCAACGTCGCACCGCGACGGCGCAGACCTTCATCAACCCGTCCGGCACCTACACCACCAAGCAGTTCGCCGCTCCGGTGCGCGTCAAGCAGGACGGCAAGTGGGCCGACATCGACACCACGCTGGTCCGCGACGCGAAGGGCGTGGTGCGGCCGAAGGCCACCACCGTCGACGTCAGCTTCTCCGGCGGCGGCAAGGGCGACCTGCTCACGATCAAGGGCATCGGCGGCACGTTCGCGCTGACCTGGCCGACGGCGGTGCCGAAGCCGACGCTCGACGGGCCCAACGCCACCTATGCCGATCTGCTGCCCGGCGTCGACCTGCGGCTCACCGCGCAGCGCGAGGGGTTCAGCAAGGTCTTCGTGGTCAAGAACCGGGCCGCGGCCGACAACCCGGCGCTGCGCAAGCTCACCTTCGGACTGCGCACCAGCGACCTCAAGGTCGAGGCGGAGGCGGACGGCGGCTTCAGCCTCGTCAACCGCGAAGGCAAGCCGGTGCTCATCAGCGACGCACCGGTCATGTGGGACGAGCCGGTCGTCCCGGCCGGACTGAGCACGTGGGAGGCGGAGCTCGTCGAGCCGGCCCACCACGCCACGATGCGCTCGGTGATCGGCAAGGACCAGCTGTCGGTCGAGCCCGACCGGGCGATGTTGGCCCGCACCGACCTCAACTTCCCGGTGTACATCGACCCGTCCGGCAACGTCACCAACAACGGCAACTGGACGCACATCAACCAGGCCAACGGCAACACCTCCTACTGGTCGACCGACCGGGACCGGGCCAAGGTCGGCTACTCCGGCTACGCCACCACGAAGACGCCGTGGCGCTCCTACTTCCTCTTCGTCGTGGACAACCTCGCCGGCAAGCAGCTCACCAACGCGGCGTTCTCGATCACCCTTGACCACTCCGCCAGCTGCGGCGACACCCAGGTGATGCTGTACGGGACCAACAACGTCAGCTCGGCGGGCCCGGTCACCTGGAACAACTCCAGCGGCAGCAACATCTGGGCGACGCACGTCGCCAACGGCTGGGGCCACGCCAACGAGGACACCGGCTGCGGCGGCCAGGCGGCCGCCGACATGACGATGTGGATGGGCGGCTACGACTACCCGCTGGTCCGCCAGCACATGCAGCGCGCCGCCAACGGCGAGTTCGGCGGCCAGATCACCTTCGGCATCAGAGCCGTCGACGAGGGCCAGAAGCTGCAGTGGAAGCAGTTCCACCCGTGGAGCGCGGCGATGACCTTCGAGTACAACACCACGCCCGACGTGCCGCAGGAGCTCAACACCGTCCCGGCGACCACGTGCGGCTCGGAGAGCAGGCCGACCCGGCTGCCGGCGGCGATGCAGAACACGAAGTTCAGCGCGCTGCTGCTGGACAGTGACGCCAACACGGTCCACGGTGACCTGCAGGTGCTGCTGGGCAACACCGAGACCGTGAAGCACAGCACCAGCACCGTCGGCGTGGCCAACGGCTCCGCGGTGTCGTGGCCGGCCACCCCGGCCGGGGTCCTGGCGGCCAACACGGTGTATTCCTACCGGGCCCGCACCGGCGACGGGGTCGGCAACAGCCCGTGGAGCAACCGCTGCTACTTCGTCGTGGACACCACCGGGCCGTCGGTGCCGACGATCAGCAGCACCGACTTCCCCGACGGCAACCCGGTGAAGGACGTCGGCCAGACGGGCAGCGTGCTGCTCAAGCACGCACCCGCCGACACCGACATCGCCGGCTACGCCTACGGGTTCGCCGCGGACAAGCTGACCGGGTGGGTGCCCGCCGACAGCACCGGCGACGCCACCATCCCGATCACGCTGTGGACCGACCCCGACACCGGCTACGCGAGCAGCGACCTGTACGTGCGCTCGGAGGACTTCGCCGGCAACCAGAGCGTCACCACTGCCAACCCGTACCAGCTGATGGCGAACGACAACGGTGCCGTGCCGCCGAAGAAACGCGGCGACGTCAACGGCGACGGCAAGGGTGACATCTCAGCGATCATCGACGCCGGTGGCGACCGGTTGCGGGCCTGGACGCTGACCTCCAACGGCCTCGACGTCGACAACAACCTCGCCTTCTCCACCCAGACCGTCGGTTGGGACACCGGCCGGGACGGCTCCTCGTTCGTCACGATGCGCTTCGTCACCGGCGACTTCACCGGCCCCTCCGGAGCGCCGGACGGACTGTCCGACCACGCACTGTTCCGGCAGGACCCGGACGGCCTGATCCGCATGTACCTGCTGACCGCCCGGGGCAACCGCTTCGACATCCTCCAGGACCCGGTCTGGACCAGCCCGGCCGCACCGGTCGATCCACTGTGGAACATCGCCAACCTGCGGTTCATGCCGGGCGACTTCGACGGCGACGGCAAGGCCGACGTCGCGGCGGTCCGCGGCGACGTGACCGGCAACGGCTCGACCATCTGGGTGTGGAAGCAGAGCTCCGGTTCGGCCCAGTACACCGCGACGCAGTGGGCGAGCACGCCGGCGATCAACATCACCACCTCCACCCCGGTCGGCGCCGACCTCGACGCCGACGGTGACACCGACGTCACGTTCATGAAGGCCGACGCGGTCGACACCATGTCGGCGCTGGTCTACAAGTCCAACGGGGCCGCGCAGACGTTCCAGACGCCCAGCGGGTCGGCCTGGTCGTCGGGAGCGGGCAACTTCGAGTACCGCCGGGCACGGTTCGTCACCGGCAACTTCGACGGCGACACCACCAACGGCAAGGGCAAGATCGATATCGCGGTCCTGTACGACTACGGCACCAGCAGCAACTTGGCCGTGTGGGGCTGGAACGGCACCGCGATCACCTCGCTGAGCGTGTCGCCGACCTGGACCTCGTTCGACGTGCGCAAGGTGAAGGAACTCCAGGCGTCGGACTTCGACGGGGACGGCAAGGACGACCTGGCGATCTTCCGCGACAGCTCGATCGTCGGCACCACCGAGCTGCACACGGTGCGCAACTCCGGCACCGGCTTCACCGCGGCGCCGCTGATGGTGCGCAGCTGGACGGTGTCGGAGAAGCCCGAGCGGCGGGCCGCGTGGCGCTTCGACGACACGGGCAGCGGCACCGCCGTCTTCGACGAGTACGGCGACTACCCGGCGAAGGTCTTCGCCGGTGGGACCCGGGTCAACGGTCGCAAGTTCGCCACCGACCCGTCCGACCGGGCGCTGTCGCTCAACGGCACCAACCAGTGGGCGGCCACCAGCGGCGCGGTCGTGCGGACCGACCGCAGCTTCACCGTCGCGGCGTGGGTGCGGATCACCGCGACCAACAGCTGGCAGACGGTGCTCGGTTCGCAGGGCACCTGGCAGTCCGGCTTCTACCTGCAGTGCACCATCGGCGGCCAGTGGCGCATGGTGTTCTCCAACGACGACGTGCAGTACCCGGCGGGGTACTTCTATGCGGAGGCGAAGACACTGGCACAGGCCAACACCTGGACCCACCTCGCGGGCGTCTACGACGGGGACACCGGCACGATCAAGCTCTACCTCAACGGCGTGCTGGAGGGCACCGGCGTCCGGGCGACCCCGTGGAACGCCTGGGGCCCGATCCAGATCGGCCGGGGCGAAGGGCGCGTGACCGGCGGCTTCAACTACGTGGGCGGGATGATCGACAGCGTCGACATCTTCGACCACGCGGCGTCCTCCTACGAGATCGCCCAGCTCGCGACGCCGTAACCCGTCCAGCACAAAGCACAAGAGCCCGGTGGGCTGTCCCTTGCGGGGCGGCCCACCGCCGTTTTCCACAGCAGCCGGGCGTCGCGGATGCGCGGGACCATCCACTGCCAAGGTTTTCGACCAGGCGAAGCGCACCGGACAGGAGGCCGCTCAAGGAGGACGGGGTCCGCTGAGGCGGTTGAGCAGGCCCGCGCACCGGGCCTGCTCAACCCCGATCTTTACCGACCCGGGCGCATCGCGGCGGCGCTCACTGGCCCTGCCCCTGGTCGTGCGGAACGGTGACCGTGACGGTGCAGCCGGCCGCACGGCCGATCTCGTCGTGACCGCGGTAGGTCAGCGTGTAGACCCGGTCGCCGCCGTTGCCGGCGCGCTCGGCGCGCAGCTGCCCGGTCAGCGACGGCTGCCCCGGGGCGAACCCCGTGACGTCCGAAGCGTCGCCACCGGTGACGTCGGCGAGCTGGAACGCGCGTGGTCCGAGGACGCCGTCCGGGAGGTCGACGCTCACGTTGACGTCGACCATGCGGTGGTTCGGTGGCCACAGCCGCGGCCGGTCGACCGTGCAGTTCAGCTGCCGCTCGGGCAGCGGTTCGTCCAGCGTGGCCACCGCGTGCCCGATGGTGGCGGTGAGCCGGGCACCGGCCTCGTAGTACATGTGGACGGTGGTGCCGTCGAAGTAGAAGGTCGGTGCCGCGGAGCGGCCCAGATCCGGCGCGGCCGTCATCGAGTCGTGCACCACGCCCAGGTGAACCTCCTGGTCGAAGTTCTCGCCGACGTCCACCGCGTGCATGTCCCCGTCGGCCGCGTGGAAGATCACCAGGTTGCGGCCCTGCCAACGCAGGTAGAACGGGCCGGAGGCGTTGGGGGCTTCGACGCCCTGCGGGGTGACGATCGGCTGCGGCTGGATCGTCCAGTTCCGGGCGTCGGTGGAGACCGCCCAGCGGATGCGCCGCGCTACCGGACCGGTCGGGCCGGGGAGCGCGTTGATCGGGTTGTCCATGAACAGCATCAGGTACCGGCTGCCGAGCCGCGGAATCGACTGTTCGAAGACCCGGGCGTACGAGGTCTCGCCGCCGGTGCTGTCGTCGCGCTGGACTGCCGCGCCGCCGTATTCGAAGTGGATGCCGTCGTCGGACGTGGCGTACCGGGTGATCGAGTTCTCGCCGTGGAAGTAGAGGAAGAGCTTCTGCTCGCCTTCGATCCAGATGGCGTGCGGCGAGGAGATGTGGCTGACCGTGTTGTAGTACGGCAGCCAGGTGTTGGAGACCAGCGGGTTGCTCTGATATTCGGTCCAGGGGCCGTTGATGGAGTCGGAGTAGGCCAGGGAGATGCCGCCCGGCTTCTCGTGCGGCGCGTAGTACAGGTAGTAGGTGCCGAGCGGGTGCGCGAAGTAGTCGGCCGCCCGGATGACGCTGGGGAAGATGAACTCGTTCGTCGGGTTGTACTTCAGCTTCGTCTTGTCGAACGCCGTGCCGACGTAGGTGAAGCTGGGAAAGCTCAACGGGGTGTCGGCCGACGCGGCCGTGGCCGGTGTCGCGGCGAGGGCGGCGGTGACGAGTCCGGTCGCCGCAGCGCAGGCGGTACGGCGGACGAGGCGCTGAGATGTCACAGAATTTCTCCCTTGGTGGACGGCGGTCGACGTCGCGCGGCGGGCGAACCGGCGCCGGCGGCGGTCGTTCGACAGGCACGACCGACCGTCCGGGTGATGAACGGTGAACGGTGGAGATCGAGCAGGGGTTCGACATCGGAACCGGGGGTTCCACAATGGACGGTCACGCCGCTGACGGTGGCGGTGGCGGGTGCCGGCTGGTCGTAGCAATACGCCATGTGGCCCTCCTGCCGCTGAGTGTTACCGGCGTGTTTCTCGAATGGTGGTAGGCGCACTCCGGGCAGTCAAGACGGTAATACGTATTATCTAGGTACGCTGATGCCCTCGCCTGCTCAAGCGCGCGTCGACTGGCTGACGCACTGACCGGTGTGGTGTGCGGTGGCCGCCTCGCCGCCACCGCACGCCGACCCGGTCATACGATCACTTCGGCCACGGCATTTCCCGCGCCTGCTGGTCCAGCCACTTGAGCATCGCCTGGGTTGTTTCTTCCGGCCTTTCCTGCTGGATCCAGTGGCCGCAGTCGAGATTGACCACTTCCACGTTCGGCACGAAGTCGGTCAGTCGTTCCGACTTCGCGACCGCGTCGCGGTCGCCGTAGATCATGAGGGTGGGCTGGCGGATGATCGGGTCCGCGTCGGCCAGCAGATGCCAGTTGCGGTCGAGGTTCCTGTACCAGTTGATGCCGCCCGTGAACCCCGACGACTCGAACGCGGAGATGAAGACGGCCAGTTCGCGGTCGCCCATCAAGGGATCACCGAGCGGAGTCTCCGCTCTGGCGAGATTGATCAACGACATGCCCGGCTGAGGCTCCGCGGGGGGCTCGTTCTTCCGGTACAGGTTGCGAAGGAACTGGAACGTGTGCGCCTCGAGGACGGCGTCCGCGACGCCCGGCTGCCGATTGAAGTGGACGAAGTAGAAGTCGCCGCCGAACACCTCTTCCATGAACTCGATCCAGGGCCTTTCTCCGCGCTCCTGGTACGGCAGGCTCAGGTTGATCACCTTGTTGACCCGGTTCGGGTGCAGCAAGGTCAGGCCCCAGACGACGAACGCACCCCAGTCATGGCCGACGAAGGTGGCATCGTCATAGCCGTAGTGGTCAAGCAGCGCGACGAGGTCACCCGCCAGGTGTTCGATGTCGTAGGCGGTCACTTCGGCCGGACGGGACGAGTTTCCGTAGCCCCGTTGGTTCGGGACGATGACGTGGTAGCCCGCTGCGGCCAGGGCCGGCATCTGATGACGCCAGGAATAGGCGAGCTCCGGCCAGCCGTGACAGAGCACGACGGGTCGCCCTGCATTGTGCCTGCCGGCCTCGAAGACTTCGAGCTCCACGCCGTTGACCGCGATCATGGTGGGTTCGGGGAAATCGGTGATCATGCGGCCATCCTGCCGACCGAAACCGGTCACCTCATGACCGGTTTCTGTGGAAGTGTTGCCGGGGTGCGAGCCGACCGGCTGATGGCCATCCTCTTTCTGCTGCAACAGCGCGAGCAGGTGACAGCGGCCGAGGTCGCCCGGGAGCTGGAGGTCTCCGAGCGCACCGCCCGCCGCGACCTCGACGCCCTGGGCATGGCCGGGGTGCCCGTGTACTCCATGCAGGGCCGGGGCGGTGGCTGGCGCCTCGTGGGCGGCGCCCGCACCGACCTGTCCGGGTTGACCGCGAGTGAGGCCCGCGCCCTGTTCCTGGTCGCCGGCCCGGCCTCGGCCGCGACACCGGCCGTGAAGGCGGCGCTGCGCAAGCTCGTCCAGGCCCTGCCGGAGCCCTTCCGGGTGCAGGCCGAGGCAGCGGCGTCGTCGCTGGTCACGGACCCGCAACGATGGGGGTCGAGCCGGATCGAGTACCCACCACCCCGATTCCTCGACGAACTCCAGGACGCGGTGATCCGCGGCGTCCAGGTGCGGCTCGGCTACGTCGACGGCAACGGCACCGAAACCGAGCGAACCGTCCACCCGCTGGGCATCGTCGCCAAGGGTCCGTCGTGGTACCTCGTCGCCAACACCGACGCCGGCCGGCGCACCTTCCGGATCGACCGCGTGTCGTCCGCCGACCCGACCGGCGATCCCGTGCACCGGCCCGAGGACTTCGACCTTGCCGAGAGCTGGCGGGAGATCGCCGACGAGGTCGAACGCAAGCGAACACCCCTCGAGGCCCGGGCGGTGTGCGCGCCCCAGGGGATAGGCGTGCTCCGGATGGGGTTCGGCGGCCGGCTCGAGGTGGGAGGTGCCGCGGCCGACGGCCGCATCGAGGTCGTGATCCGCGGCAACGACGAATACATACTCGCCGGCGAGCTTGCCGGGCTGGTGGAATGGATCGAGGTGACCGGCCCTCCGGGTGTGCGGGACCACCTGGCCTCGATCGGCAAGGCCCTCGTCGAGCGGTACGGCTGAGACCGGGCGCGCGGGCGACACAGGACGTGGGCCCTGGGAGAGTTCACCCAGGGCCCACGCCGTCATTGCCGCCCTACGGGCGCGGTGTGCTTACCGGCGACCCGCGTACAGCTGCGTCACGTGCTCGGCGCTGAGCTCGTAACCGTACAGGCGGAAGTCGTCGATCAGCCCGTCGAACCTCGCGTCACCCCAGCTCGTCCCGCCGATGTAGTTGGCGGTGGTGTTGCCGCCGACGCCGACGTTGCCGATGTTGATGGTGAAGTCGGTACGGGTGGCCTTCAGGACGCCGTTGAAGTAGATCTTCCCGACCGAGCCGTTCTGCGTGAACACGACGTGTGTCCACGCGTTGAGCGGCAGGTCGTTGCCGGCGCCGAGCAGGAGCCGTTCCTGGGTGGCCACGCCCGGTGCCTTGAACGTGGCACCGAACCCGGTGGTGTTGCCGTTGGTGGCGGACTGGAGCAGGAAGAACGTGTCCGTGCTGCTGCCGATCTGCACCAGCGGCACCCAGTTGGGCAGGGTGTCCGGCCGGGCCCAGAAGGACACCGTGAACTGCGTGTCCAGGCCGGCCTCGATGTTGTCGGGCAGCCGGACCTGGTTGCCCGAGGCCGCGTCGCCACCCGGCAGGTTCACCGCGGGGCCGTACTTGCCGGACGCGCTCCACGACGTCGTGCCCGTCAGGGTCGCGGCGCCGATCGAGGACTTCGCGCCCGTGTTCGCGGCGGCGGTGCCCGTGTTCTCGTCGAAGGTGTACCGGACCGAGACACCCTCGTTGTACATCGCGGCCACGTCCGCCGAGGTCAGCGCGGACGTGTAGATCCGGACGTCGTCCATCAGGCCGTCGTACGCCGCGTCGCCGTAGCCGTTGCGGCCCAGCCAGTTGTTGGTCGTCGGACCGATCTCCGTCATGCCGATGGTCAGGTCGGTACGGGTGGCGATCACCTGGCCGTTGAGGTACAGCGTGCCGATCGAGCCCTGGCGGGTGAAGGCCACGTGGTTCCACTGGCCGGCGACCACGTCCTGGGCCGGACTGGCGTAGACCCGCTCCTCGGGGCCGGTCTTGGCCTTGAAGGTGACCGCGAGCCCGGTGCTCCCGCTGGCCTGGGTCTGCATCTGGATCTGGTAGTAGCTGCCGGCGGAGCCGAGCCCGTCACCGATGTGGAACAGGCCGGTCCAGTTGCTCTTCGTGTCGGGGCGCACCCAGAACCCGGTGGAGAAGTTCGCCGCGCCCTGGAGCAGGTTGTCCGGCAGGTCGACCGCGTTCGCGGTGCTGGCACCGGGGAAGTTGATCGCCTTGCCGAGCACGCCGTTGGTGGACCAGCCGGTGGTCCCGGTCAGGACCGCGGCCCCCACCGAGCCGACGGAGCCGGTGTTGGCGGCCGTGGTACCCGTGCCCTCCTCGAACTCGTACCGGATCGGGATGCCGGTGGCCGGCGGCGGCGGGTTGTCGCCCACGATCACCAGGTCGTCGATCATGAGACCGGCGCCGGTCCCCGTGGCCGCCTTCAGGTTGAGCACCTGCGAGGCGGTCGCGGCCGTGAAGGTGCCGACGTACGAGCCGTAGGCGGCCGTCGAGGGCAGGGCGGTCGTGGCCGTGAGCGTGGCGTTGAGGTTGCCGATCGTCAGCGTTCCGGTCGCCGCGGCGGTCCCGGACGACCGGGCGTCGCGGGCGTAACGCAGCGAGATCCGGTACGTGTTGCCGGGGGTGAGGTCGCTGACGGTGCGGGTGATGTTGCCCGTGGTGCCCAGGCTGAGCTGGTACCCGGTGAAGCCGAGGCCGCCCTGACCCGCGGCGTTGCCGCGCACCAGCTGGACCTGGCTCGCGACGTTCCACGGCGACATCCGGCTGTTGCCGGCGGCGACGTCGACGGTCGCGGGAGCGACGTTGGTGCGCCACTCGGCGGGCAGGCGCGGGTACTCGAACTGGTCGACGACCCGCGGGTTCAGCTGCGTCATGACCACCGCGGGGTCGATCTGCAGGATCTTCGCGACCGACGGGGTGCCGGTGTTGTCCCAGACGTACAGCATGTACGACCCGGGCGGGGCGTGGTTGCCGTTGAGCGGCGAGGTGATGTTCACCGTGCCACCCGACTGGCTGAACGCCAGGTCCTGGAAGTTCTGGTCGTTGTTGAACCCGTGCGTCACGGAGCCGTTGCGGACCAGCGTGACCCGGGAGACCGTGCCGGTCGCGCCGATCTGGAAGTTGCCGTTGTAACCGATCTTCTGCGGCGCGGTGTTGATCACCGGGCGCGGGGCGAGCGCGTCGCCGTTGAACAGGTACCCCGGCGAGTAGTACTCCACGTCCGTGTAGTTGCGCGGACCGGGAGCGCCGCCGCCGCCGACCATGACCCGGCCGTCGGGCAGGAGCAGGGCCGTGGAGTGGTACAGCCGGGCGTGCTCGTGCGGGATGACGACCTCGGACCAGGTGTTGGTGGTCGGGTCCCAGATCTCGGGGTTGGTGACGTACCCGCCGTTGCCGTTGTTCTCCCGGCTGCCGCCGGTGATCAGGACCCGGCCGTCGGGCAGGAGCGTCGAGGTCAGCCAGTGGCGCTGGTACTTCATCGGCGGGATCGCCGTGACGACCGGGTTGGCAGTGCCGCCGGTGATGTCGACGGTGAAGCCGGCGCGGGCGCCGTCCGGGCCACCGCCGTTGCCCCACCAGCCGCCGCCGACCTGCATGATCTTGCCCGGGCGGTACATGACCGCGGTGGACGTGGCGCCGACCGGGTTGCCGTTGCCGCCCTGGTTGGAGATGTTGGTGGGCAGCGTGCCCCGCAGCGTGATCTGACCGGTGCCGTTGTTGCCGGCCGGGTTCAGCTCGTACATCTGGGTGCCGGTGATGTTGAACAGCGTGCCGGTGGTCGGCGCGACGAACGCGCGGGGGTACCACCAGCGGTTCTCGTCGTTGCCGGGGTGGTCCGTGCCGCCGTCACCGTAGGCTGCCGAGCTGGTGGCGCCGGTGAGCAGCTTCCAGCCCGTGCCAGACTCCGGGGTGTAGATCTCCGGGGTGAGGACACCGCGCCCGCCGGGGCCACCGGTGAGGCTGCCGCCCTGCACGACGACGGAGCCGTTGGGCATGGTGGTGCCCGTCGGGTACCACCGCGGGTAGTTCAGCGGCGCCTCGGTCTGCAGCCCGTTGTTCGTGGAGTAGCTGGTGACGCCGATCCCGCCGTCGTTCGGGGCGTTGCCGCCCATGCCGTCGTCGCCGCCGACCGTCATGGTGGAGTGGTCGTGCGGGCTCTGCACCTGCATGGAGCAGAACAGGTCGGTGTACGTGGTGTTGGGGATGATGCCGGCGCGGAGGTTCGCCAGGGTGCGTGGCGTGGAGGGGTTCCAGATGTCGACCTCCATCTGGCCGCCCTGGGTGACCCCGTCGTTGCCGGTCCAGTCGTAGGGCGTGGTGTCGTTGGCCCAGCCGCCGACGCTGCCGAAGGACTGCACCCGGCCGTCGGAGGTCAGGGCCACGTTGATCGGGACCAGCGGCCACGGCGTGACGCCGCTCCAGGCGCCGGCCAGGTCCTTCCTCGGCGGCGAGCAGTCCGCCGCGAGGAGCTTCGCGGCGTAGGCGAGGCCGTTCTTCATCTGGGCGCGCATGTACGTCTCGGAGTACGCGGTGCCCTCGTGGCCCATGGAGGTGTACCAGGACCGGCCGGAGTCGATCGTCTGGCACCAGGTGAGCGGGTGCTTGGAGCCCTGCCGGCCCATGCCGTAGGAGGCCTCGTCGGCCTCGACCAGGGTCCGCACGTTGGGCGCCGGGTTGACGACCCAGTCGTACCATTCGTCGCTGCGGGTGATGCTCGTCGTCACGCCCGCGACGAGCGGGTGCGTGGCGTCCGAGACGAACACCCGGCCGGGCCGCACGCCGGGGTTCTCCGGGTGTCCCTCGGAGGCGGCACCGACGAGACGGGCGTAGAACGGGTTGACGTCGTGCTCGCTCTCACCGACCGACCAGCCGGTGTAGTGCATGCCCATGAACCCGCCGCCACCGCGGATGTAGGCCTCGAGCGCGGAGCGCTGGGCCGCGTTGAACAGCACGCCACCGGTCTGCGCGAAGACCACCGTGTCACGGATGGCGAGGTTCGCGGTCGTGAACGCCGCCGGGTCGTCGGTCTCCTGGATGTCCACCGGCTGGTTGTACTGGGCGCCGAGCTGGGTCGCCAGGTCACGCACGGCCTGCCGGGCCTCCACGTTGGAGGCGTGGAAGTTGGCCTTGTAGAACAACAGCACGCTGAGCCGGCCGTCGTCGGCGGGGGCCGCATGCGCCACGGCGGGAAGCGCGACGGTGGCGGCCGAGCTGGCGATCAGCGCCAGGGCGGCGAACGCCGCGGCGGCCCGGCCGGACAAATACGTCGAGAGGCGGAAGTGAGCTGACCTGCGGGGCACTTTCATAAGAGATCCCTTGAGGTTCGGCGGACGTGGCGGCCTGGCGGACACCAACCACGGAGAGCCTGAACGTAGGGCAACATGAATACGTCGTCAAGAACTGTGTCTGCGTACGTGAACCGAGATTTTCAGTGATTCCCATATGAGAACTGCGTCCGGACATGACGCAGGCCCCCGGAAACCCCGTTCCGGGGGCCTGCATCGGCGGTGCCTAGCGCAGCTCGGCGATGACGGTCTTGAGCTCCGTGTAGTCGTCCAGGCCGAACGACCCGAGCTCACGGCCCCAGCCCGACTGCTTGAAGCCGCCGCGCGGCAGGGTGACGTCGTCGGCGTGCCACGTGTTGAGCCACACCGTGCCGGCCCGCAGGCGGGCACCGACCCGGTGCGCCGTGCCGATGTTCTGCGACCACACGCCCGCGGCGAGCCCGTACACCGTGTTGTTCGCGGCGGCGACCACCTCGTCCTCGATGTCGAACGGAATGGCGGTCACGACGGGACCGAAGATCTCGTCGGTCTGCACGGCCATCTGCTCGTTCACGGAGGTGATGAGCGTCGGCGCCACGAAGTAGCCGCGGTCGCCGACCGCGTCGGCACTCCCCGCGTTCAGCACGGCGCCGTCCTGTACCGCCCCGCGGATGTAGCCGAGCACCTTCTCGTGCTGCTCCTGCGACACGAGGGGACCCATCTGCGACGCCGGGTCGAAGCCGTCGCCGACCTTGATCGCCCGAGCGGCCGCGGCGACGCCCTCGACGACCTGGTCGAAGACGCCGCGCTGGACGTAGAGGCGCGAGCCGTTGACGCAGCACTGCCCCTCGTTGAAGTAGCCGCCCAGGACCGCGCCGGCGATGGCCGCCTCGATGTCGGCGTCGTTGAAGACGATGTTGGGCGCCTTGCCGCCGAGCTCGAGGGAGACCTTCTTGAGGTTGCCCGACGCCGCGGCGGCGATCTTCTTGCCGACCTCGGTGCTGCCGGTGAACGCGACCTTGTCCACACCGTGGTGGTCGACCAGCGCGGCACCGGTGTCACCGAAGCCGGGCACGACGTTCACCACGCCCGCGGGCAGGCCGGCCTCGAGCAGCAGCTCGCCGAGGCGCAGCGCGGTCAGCGGGGTCTGCTCGGCCGGCTTGAGCACGACGGTGTTGCCCGCCGTGATCGCCGGGACGATCTTGAAGCAGGCCATGAGCAGCGGGAAGTTCCACGGCACGATGCCCGCGACGACGCCGACCGGCTCGCGGCGGGTGTAGGCGTGAAACTCCCGGCCCGGCACGGACATCGGGATGGAGGTGCCCTCCATCTTGGTCGCCCAGCCCGCGAAGTACCGGAAGAGCTCGGCGGCGATCGCCACGTCACCGTCGCGGGCCGCCTCGACCCGCTTGCCGTTGTCGAGGGCCTCCAGCTGGGCGAACTCGTCGGCGTGGGCGTCGATGAGGTCGCCGATGCGCCACAGCAGGTGGGAGCGTTCGCGCGGGGTCATCCTCGACCACGGGGAGCGGTGCTCGAACGCCGTGCGGGCCGCCACGACCGCGCGGTCCACGTCGACGGCGGATCCGTACGCGACCTGTACCAGCACCTCCTCGGTCGACGGGTTGACGGTCTCGAACGTTCTGCCGTCCTTCGCGTCCACCCACTCGCCGCCGATGAGCAGCTGCTTCGGTGAGGACAGGAACGACCGGACGGCGGGCAGGAGCGCTGGGTTCTCGTGGGGCATGATGGCCTTCCGTAGGTGCCGGGTTCGGCTATTTGATGATCGAGATCTTTGAATAGTCGAGGGTGAGCGCGACGGCGACGACGATGATGACGCCGTAGAGGATCTGCTCGTAGGCCGACGGCACGCCGACGATCGGCAGGCCGACGCGCAGCAGCGTCACGACGAGCGCGCCGGCGAGGCTGCGCCACACGCTGCCGTGACCACCGGTGATCGCGGTGCCGCCGACGACGATCGCCGCGACCGCCGGCAGCAGCAGGTTGTCGGCCATGGTGGGGCCGCCGCTGTACTGGCGGGAGACCAGCATGACCGCGGCGAACCCGGCGCAGGCGCCGGAGGCGCAGAACACGCCGATCTTGACGAGGTCGACGGGTGTGCCGGCGAGCCGCGCGGCCGACTCGGAGTAGCCGGTGGCGGAGATCCAGCTCTGCAGCGGGGTCACCTTGAGGACCAGCGCGATCACGGCGACGACGACGATCGCCATCGCGGCCGACATCGGCACGTAGCCGGCGACGTACAGCTCGAGCCACTTGACCGTCGAGTCGTCCACGACCCGCACCGTGCCGGCGCCGGAGACGACGAGCGCGACCGCGGACAGGATGCTCATCCCGCCGAGGGTGACGACGAACGACGGGATCCGCAGCAGCACGTGCGCCGCGCCCTGCACCGCACCGATCGCCGCCGCGACCAGGATGACCATCGGCGTGGTGAGGCCCCCGAGGTCCGGCAGCCACAGGGCCAGCAGGACCGTCGTCAGCGACGCCAGGGCCGCGATGGACAGGTCGATGCCGCCGCAGAGGACGACGAGGGTCGCCCCGGCGGCGAGCACGATGAGCGGCGCGGCGGTCCGCAACACCGCCGTCAGGCTCCGGGTGGTCAGGAAGTCGGGGTCGGCGATGGTCAGGGCGGCCACCAGCGCCACCAGGGCGATGAGCGGCATGAACCCGGTGATCCGCCTGGTACGGCGGGGAGCCGCGATGCCGGACGCGGGTTCGGCGACGGAAGTGCTCATGCCGCCACCTCCGCTGCGCTCCGGCGTCGGCCTGAGCCGAACCTGCAACACGATGAGCGGCCCAAGCCGCTCCGCTGGCCGCTCATACCATCTCCTTCACGAGGTCCAGCGGGCTCGGCTTGCCGCCGCTCGGGCAGGCGACCTCGGCCGCGACCCGCCCGTCGTTCATGACGAGGATCCGGTCGGCCATGCCGATCGCCTCCTCGAGGCTGTCGGCCAGCAGCACCGTGGCGACCCCGGTCGCGGCGAGCTCCCGCATCAGCCGGTACACCTCGGAGCGGGCGCCGATGTCCAGCCCTCGTGTCGGGTGGTCCAGCAGGAGCAGGCGGATGTCGCCGCCGACCAGCCACCGGGCCAGCACGACCTTCTGCTGGTTGCCGCCGGACAGCCGCTGGATGGCGGTGTCGCGGCCCGGCGTACGGATGGACAGCCGCTCGATCCAGCGGTCCACCAGGCCGGCCTGCTTCTTCGGCGCCACGAACGGGCCGGCGCAGCGGGCCTGCTGCTTGGCCAGGGTCATGTTCTCGGCCACCGACATCGGGCCGACCATGCCCTCGATCTTGCGTTCGGCCGGCACGTAGCCGATGCCGGCGGCGCACGCGGCGCGGGTGCTGCGCAGGTCGATCTTCGTGCCGTCCATCCGGATCTCGCCCGCGGTCGTCGGCTCGGCGCCGAACAGCGCGCGGCAGACGTCCTCGCGGCCCGATCCGTGGACCCCGACGATCGCCACGATCTCGCCGACCCCGACGTCGAGGTCGACGTCGCGGAACGTCTTGCCCGACAGCCCGCGGACCGACAGCCGGGGCTGCTCGGCCGTGACCGGCGCGGCGGCGTTCTCGTGGTAGTGGTCGTCGGACCCGGTCGACCCGATCATCATCCGGTGCAGCTCGCGCGGGACGGCACCCGCCGTGGCGACCTCGCCGACCGACTGGCCGCCGCGCAGCACGGTGACGCGGTCGCAGACGTCCAGCACCTCGTCGAGACGGTGCGAGACGAAGACGACCGAGGCGAACTCGCGCAGCCGGCGGATCTGCGCGAACAGGGTGTCGATCTCCTTGGACTCCAGCACCGAGGTCGGCTCGTCCAGGATGATGACCGGCGGGTGCTGGCTGCGCTCCTCGATGCGCAGCACCTTCGCGATCTCCACCATCTGCCGGTCGGCGAAGGACAGCGAGTCGGTCCGGGCGAGCGGGTCGATGTGCGAGCCGATCTTGTCCAGCTGTTCCTGGGCGAGGCGGCGCATGACGTCCCAGCGGTAGACGCCGCGACGGACCGCGACGCCTTCGCTACCGAGGAGGATGTTCTCCGCGGCGGTCAGGTTGGGCACCAGCGACTGCTCCTGGAACACCATCCCGATGCCGTGGTTGGCGGCGTCCACGACGCTGCGCAGCTTGACGGCCTCGCCGCGCACGTAGATCTCGCCGGCGTCCGGGGTGACGAGGCCTACGAGGGCCTTGAGCAGCGTGGACTTGCCCGCGCCGTTCTCCCCGGCCAGGCCGAGGACCTCGTGCTGGTTGACCACGAAGTCGACGCCGTCGAGCGCCTTCACGCCCGGGTAGTGCTTGACGAGGCCACGCACCTCCAGCGCTGGTGCACTCATTTCGTCACCTGGTTTCGTCGGCGCTGCGGGATGACGGCGGCGGCGACCGCGGTCACGACGATGAGGCCCTCGACGCCGCCCTGCCAGTACGGGCTGACCCCGACCTGCACGAGACCGTTGGTGAGCACCACGACGAGCAGGACACCCACGGCGGAGTGCAGGATGCCGCCGCGGCCCCCGGTGAGCAGGGTGCCGCCGACGACCGCGGCGGTGATGGCCGAGAAGTCGTAGCCGTTGCCGGCCTGGACGAGGCCGGCGCCGAGCTGGCTGGTCACCATCACCCCGCCGAGGCCGTAGAAGGCCCCGGCGAGCGCGAAGACCGCCACCTTGTACGGCTTCACCCGGACACCGGAGAGCGCGAGCACCTCTTCGGCGCCGCCGATGGCGAAGGCGTACCGGCCGAGCCGGGTGTAGCGCTGGATGAGCCAGCCCACCAGGACACACGCGGCGGCGATCCAGGTGAGATAGGACAGGCCCAGGAAGCGCTCGATCGCCCAGCCCTTGAGCATGGCGTCGGAGATGTTGGGCTGGACGCCGGCGAACATGAGGGTCGCGACGCCGAGCCCGACGGCCGAGACCCCCAGCGTCGCCATGAACGACGGCACCTTCAGCAGTACCAGCGCCAGGCCGCTCAGGCAGCCGAACGCACAGCCCAGCACGACGGCGACCAGGATGCCGAACAGTCCGAAGTCGTTGTCGTTGCGATTGTTGGCCACCAGCAGCGACACGGTCAGGGCGGAGGCGCCCATGACGCCCGCTGAGGACAGGTCGATGGACCCCATCATCAGCACGAACGTGATACCGCAGGTGACGACCGCGAGCACCGCGGCGGCGTCCATGATGTTCTGGGCGTTGCCGATGCTGCGGAACTGCGGGCTCAGCGCGGCGAACACCAGCCAGATGACGACCAGCGCGACCGGTGGGCCGGCGTCTCGGAACGACGCGCCTCGCCGAGAGCTACGGCGAGGCGCTGTGACGACCTCGGCTGTCATGGTCACTTCAGGGGCCCGGCCACACGCTTGAAGACGTTGCCGCACTCGAAGTCCGACGGGTCCGTCTTCGGCGCGGCGAAGTCGGCGGCGTTGGCCTTCGTGATGAGGAACTGCTTGGCGAAGAACGCCCGGTTGTCGGCCGTGATGTCCTTGACGGCCAGCTTGCCGGTGGCCACGCAGTAGCCGATCGCCAGGCCGATGCCGCCCTGCCAGGCGCCGTCGCTGGAGACCGTGGCGGTCATCGTCCCGCCCTGGACGGCCTTGACGGCGTCCGGGACGGCGTCGATGCCGACGACGGCCACCTTGCCGGAGAGGCCTGCCTGCTGGAGGGCCTCCAGGGCGCCGAGCGCCATGTCATCGTTGGCAGCCCAGATACCCTTGACCTTGTCGCCGTGCTTGGTGAGCAGGGTCTTGGTCACCGTGAGCGCCTCGGCGCGGGAGAAGTTGGCGGCCTGCTGGTCCAGCAGCTGGACGCCCGGGTTCTTCTTCAGCGACGCCTGGAGGCCGGCGAAGCGGTCCTTGGCGGCGGCGGTGTCCAGGATGCCCTGCAGCGCGATGATGCCGCCCGAGCCGCCGATCGCCGTGGCGAGCGCGTCGCCGATCTGCTGGCCGGACTCGACGCCGTCGTAGGTGATGTGGCTGACCCACGTCTTGTAGTCGGCCGGCTTCAGGTCGGCCGGCTTGTTCCACTGCGTGACGAGGTAGGCACCGACCTTGTCGGCACCCTTGACGATCGGCGCGGTGTCCGAGTCGCCGTTGGGCAGCACGTTCATGACCAGGCACTTGGTGTTACCGGCCAGCAGCTGGCTGATCTGCTCCTGCTGCTTGGTGGAGTCACCGCCGTACGTGAGCCGCTCCTGGGTCAGGCCGACCGACTTGGCGAAGGCGTCGCCGCCGCCCAGCCACGCGGCCTCGTAGGGGTTGGACTCGTTACGGACCTGACCCACCAGCTTCACGTCGGCCGGCTTGCAGCCGCCCGCGTCGGCGGCCTTGTTGTCGCCGGCCGCCTCCTCGCTGCAGCCGGCCAGTACGGCGGCTGCCAGTGTCAGGGTCAGTAACGCTGCGGCGGGACGAGGGGTGATCGTCATGGTTGATCCTCAATCTCTTCAGTGCCGGTGGGAGCCGGCGGGGTGGCACAACAGAGAGGAGTCGTCTGATCTTGCTGGTTCGGTGCGCTGAAGGCCAGGGTCAGCGGGCCATCCAGCCTCCGTCGACGACCAGGACGTGGCCGTTGACGTAGTCGGCGGCGGCGGAGCTCAGGAAGACGGCCGCGCCTGCGATGTCGGCGGCCTCTCCCCAGCGGCCGGCGGGGATGCGTTCGAGGATGGACCGGGAGCGGTCCGGGTCGGCACGCAGCGCGGTCGTGTTGTCGGTGGTCATGTAGCCGGGCGCGATGGCGTTGATCTGCACGCCGAGCCGCGCCCACTCGTTCGCCAGGGCCTTGGTGACGCCGGCGACGGCGTGCTTGCTGGCGGCGTACGACGCCACCCGGAGCCCGCCCTGGAAGGACAGCAGGCTGGCGACGTTGACGATCTTGCCGTGCCCACGCTCGGTCATCGGCCGCCCGAACGCCTGGCAGAGGAAGAACAGGCCGCTCAGGTTGGTGTCCACCACGCGGTCCCACGACTGCCGGCTCACGTCCACCGAGTCCTGGCGGTCGATGATGCCGGCGTTGTTGACCAGAATGTCCACCTGACGGCGGCCGTTGACCTCGGCCGCGACCCGGACGACCGCGTCGTGGTCGCTGACGTCGAGGTCGACGACCTCCACGTCCCGGCCGAGGCCGGCCGCCTGCTCCCGGGTGGCCGACTGGCTGCCCGGCCGGCCCAGCAGGACCAGGTCGGCGCCCGCCTGGGCGAGCCCGAGCGCGATCGCCTGTCCCAGGCCGCGACCGGCGCCGGTCACGACGGCGCAGCGGCCGGTCAGGTCGAACGGCGAGGTCACAGATCCTCCAGCGGCACCGGGGTCAGATCGGTGTAGTCGTTGTTCTCGCCGCCCATCGCCCAGATGAAGGCGTACGAGCCGGTGCCGACGCCGGAGTGGATCGACCACGGCGGCGAGATGACGGCCTCGCGGTCGCGCACGACGAGGTGGCGGGCGGCGCCGGGCTGGCCCATCAGGTGGAAGACCCGGTCCTTCTCGTCCAGGTCGACGTACATGTAGACCTCGGTGCGCCGGTCGTGCAGGTGCGGCGGGAACGTGTTCCACACCGAGCCGTCGGCGATGACGGTCACGCCGAACTGCAGCACCGAGGTCTGCAGCTCCTCGCCCCAGGCGTACTTGTAGAGGTTGCGCTCGCTCGCGCCCTGCGCCGTGCCCAGCTTGATCGGCTCGATCGCCGAGTGGCTCAGCAGGGCCGTCGGGTACGCCGCGTGCGCCGGGGCGGAGACGAAGTAGAACGCGGCTTCGGGGCCGGTGAAGACGACCTCGTTGCCGCGGCCGACGAACAGTCCGTCGAGGTGGCGGAGCTCGAACTTCTCGTTGTTGACCAGCACGTGACCGGACTGGCCGACGTTGACGATGCCGAGCTCGCGGCGCGCCAGGTGCGACGGCGTGCCGAGCACGTCCCAGGCCGGCAGCTCGAGCTGGCCGTCACCGGGAACCGCGCCGCCGACGACCAGCCGGTCGTCGTGGGTGTACACCCCGTGCACCTCGCCGGTACGGAACAGGCGCTCCACGAGGAAGTTCTTTCGCAACTCCGCAGTCGTTGCCGTCTCAACCGTGGACGGCGATGCGGAGTACCTCACTTCGATCAAAACTTTCTCCTCGTTTGTGAACCGCGTTCCGCTACGTGAACTGAGGCGACGATACCTATGGCTCCGATCACAGGTCAAGGGGCTGAAGTCTGTTCTTCTATGTGAACTGTGGTTTAGTGTTGGACGCCGGGCGCACACGCACCGTTGATGAGGAGGCCTCGGGTGGACACGGACAAAACGGCTGCAACCTCGCAGGTGAAGTCGGCTGCACGGGTCCTCGACGTCCTGGACGACATCGCCGCCCACGGCCCGGGCACCCAACTGCAGCTGGCCACCCGCCTGGGCATCCCGAAGAGCAGCCTGCACGCGCTCCTGCGCACCATGTGCGCCCGCGGATGGCTGGACACCGACCAGACCGGCAGCGTCTACCGGCTCGGCGTGCACACACTCACGGTGAGCTCCGCGTACATCGACGGCGACCCGGTCCTGTCGCGCGCCAGTGCCGTGATGGACGAGATCGCGGCCGCCACCGAGGAGACCGTGCACCTGGGCCGCCTGGAAGGCGCCGAGGTCATCTACACCGCCAAGCGCGAGTCCAAGCATCCGTTGCGCATGTACTCGGCGGTCGGCCGGCGCCTTCCCGCCTACAGCACGGCCCTCGGCCGGGCGATGCTGGCCGAGATGCCCGAGGACGTCCGCGAGCCGCTCGTCCCCCATCAGATCAAGGCCATAACCACCCAGACGACCACGGACCGGGACGCCCTGCTGGCGATCATCGACAAGGCCGCCCAGGTCGGCTACGCGGAGGAGAGCGAGGAGTCCTGCCTGGGCGTGCGCTGCTTCGGCGTCGCGCTGCCCTTCTCCCGCCGGTCGGTCGACGCGCTGAGCATCGCGGTCCCGATCAGCCGGCTCAAGCACGGCCGGGAGGACTTCATCATCGAGACCCTGCTGAGCGTGAAGGCCCGCCTGTCGGCGATGCGCGACAACAGGCTGGTGCGCTGACGCACTCCCACACACGACGATGGGGCCGACCCGGCTGCGGGTCGGCCCCATCGCGTATGAGCAGCGGCCTCAGCGACCTCGGCGATCTCAGCGCTTCTCGAGCGCGGCGACCACGCCGGCGCGGGAGGCGTCCTCGCTGGCCAGGACACCCCCGTTGGCCACGTCGTCCGCGGTGATCTCGGTGAACACCATGCGGACGTCCTGCAGACGGGCCCCGAGGATCTCGACGGCGTTGTCGGCCACAGCGCGGGCGAAGGCCCTGCGCTGCTCCATGGATCGGCCCGCGAGCAGCTCGACGGTGATGTTCGGCATGGTGCCCCTCTCCTACCAGCTGTCCATCATATGGACTTGAGTTCACTAGTGTGAACGCACACTACCGCGCTGCCCGGATCACCACAATGCGATGCCCGTATCAGTTCACATACTTGACATCGGTTCGGCATGTTGGTCGAATCTCTGCAACCCACACTCGTCCTGAGGCGCGAGGATGCGACATGCGGCGCAATGAGATCGGACCTGCCCGGACCCCGGCTCGACCGTGGTCGCGGCGCGCCGCGCGGGCCGGCGCCGCCGCGGTGGTCGTCGGCCTGGTGGGGATCGCGTCCCCGGCGGGCGCGCACGTCACGGTGACGCCTTCCACCACCGCGGCCGGCGCCCACGCCCTCCTCCAGTTCGCCGTCGGGCACGGCTGCGGGGACTCGCCGACCACCAGGATCACCATCCAGATCCCGGCGCAGATCACCTCGGTCACCCCCACCCGGACCGCGCTGTGGAAGGTCACGAAGCAGACGGAGACCGTCGACCCGCCCGCGGTGGACGCCCACGGCAACAAGGTCGTGCAACGGGTCGCCTCGGTCACGTTCAGCACGGACACCCCGCTGCCGGACGGCTACCGCGAGGTCTTCGAGCTCACGGTCCAGCTGCCCGAGGCCGAGGGGACCAGGCTCGTCTTCCCGACCATCCAGACCTGCGAGCGGGGCGAATCCGCCTGGACGGAGGTCCCGCAGGACGGGAAGGACGTCGGGGAGCTCCAGCTGCCCGCCCCGAGCTTCGTCGTCGCCGCGCCCCTGAACGGCACGGAGGGCCCGGACGGCACGGGGGGCACGGGGGGCACGGGGGGCACGCACCACCACACGCTCGCCGGCAACTCGGCCGCCACGCCCGCGCCGGCCAGGGACGACACCCTGACGCTCGCCGCGCTGGCGGCCGGCATCCTCGGCTCGCTCCTCGGCGGCGCGGCGCTCGTCCGACAGCGCCGCCGGACATGACCGGCCGAGGGCCGCGCCGGGTCGGGGCGACGGCACTGCTGATCCTGGTCTTCGTGCCGGCGATGCTGCTCGGGCTCGCCCAACCGGCGCACGCGCACGCGCACCTCACCCGCAGCGAACCGGCCGAGGGCGCGGTGCTGCAGACCGCACCCGACCGGATCCTGTTCACGTTCGACGAGGCCGTCCGCGGCGTCCCGGGCGGCGTGCAGGTCTTCGACGCCCAGGGTGCGCTGGTCGAGGCGAGACCGGCCGTCAAGGGCACCGAGCTCGAGGTCGGGCTGCCGGGACGCCTGGGCAACGGCACGACCGTGATCACCTGGCGGGTCGTCTCCGAGGACGGGCACCCCATCAGCGGCGCCCTCACGTTCTCCGTCGGCGCGCCCACCCCCGTCACCACCCCGGCTCCGGACGGCTCGGACAGCGTCCCGGCGGCCCCCTGGACGCTGACCCTGGCCCGCGGGGTGGGCTACGCCGGTCTCCTGCTCGCGGCCGGGCTCGTCGTGTTCGCCGCTTTGTTCCTGCCCACCGGCCCCGGCGTCGACCGCCCGCGCCGCCGCCTGGTCGTCACCGCGCGCACCGCCGCGGCCGTCGCGGCCGTCGCGTGGCTCGCCGCGTTGCCGATCACCGCGGTCTACCTGCTCGGCGGCGGGCCGGCGCTGCTCACCGAGGGCTCGACGTGGACGTCGCTGCCGCCGGTCGAGTACGCCGTCGCCGCGGCCGTCGCCGGCGGACCGGCGCTCGCCGTGGTCCTGCTGGGCCCCGGGCCGGCAGCGCGGCGGCGACGCGTCGCGGCGGTGACGGCCGCCGCGGTCGCGGTCACGGCCCCCGCGCTGGTCGGGCACACCCGCGCGGCGAGCCCCGCGCTCCTCGCCGTCGGTGCGGACGTGCTGCACCTCCTCGCGGGCGGCGTCTGGCTCGGCGGACTCGCCGGCCTGGCGCTGACCCTGCCGGCCCTCTCCGGCCGGGACGCCACCGCCGCCGGGGTGCTCGCCCGCTTCTCCACCGCCGCCGCCGGCGTCCTCGCGGCCCTGGTCGCCACCGGCTCGCTGCTCGTGTGGCGGATCCTCGGGTCCTGGACGGCGGTCGTCGACACCACCTACGGCCGGCTGGTCCTGGCCAAGATCGCCATCGTGCTGGTCACCGTCGCCATCGCGGCGTGGAACAGGTGGTCGCTCCTCCCCCGGCTCCAGCGGGCGGCGAACAGGAACAGCCGGGAGGCGCGCTCCCGCCCCGTCGTGCGCGCCACCGCGGTCGAGGGCGCGCTCCTCGTCGTCGCCCTGATCGTCACCGGCTTCCTCGTCGACACGAGCCCCGAGGGCGGCTCCCGGCCCGCGAGCGTGTCGGCCGAGGCCGCTTCCGACACCCACACGACCACCCTGGGCGACATCACGGTGCGGGCCTCCCTCACCCCGCTCACCCGCGGCCCCAACACCGTCACCCTCCGGCTGAGCTCCCCGGCCGGCGAACCCGCCGAGGGCGTCGCCCCGCCGGTGGTGCGCCTGTCGACCGACGGGACGACGCTCGGCGACATCCCGCTGACCCAGGTGTCGGCGGGCCTCTACACGGCGCAGGTCGTGCTCCCGGTGTCCGGGAAGTGGCGGATGCAGGTGTCCCTGCGGGTCACCCAGTTCGCCAACCCCGTGGGCGAGCTGGAGTTCCTCGTCAGAGGATGACCGCGCCGGTCGTCGTTCAGCTCGACGTCCACCCCTCACGCGAGTGCGGCGGTGACCGTCTCCGCGGCGACCAGGCCGGTCGCGAAGGCGTGGGCCAGGCCGTTGCCCGGCAGGTAGGTGTCGGGGCCGTCGCCCGAGATGCCGGCGGCGGCGCCGCCGGCCGCCAGCAGGCCGGGGATCGGGTCGCCGCCGGGGCGCACGACGCGGGCGGCGGTGTCGATGGTCAGGCCGCCCTGGGTGTGCACCAGGCCGCTGGAGACGGCCGAGGCGTAGTACGGCGGGTGCAGCCGGCGCCGGGGGGCGGCGCGGCCGAGCCAGCAGGGGGCGTCCACGGCGGCGTTGTAGCGCTCGACCTCGTCCGTCAGTGCTGCGGCGGGGAGGCCGAAGGTGTCCGCGAGCGTGTCGAGGGTGGGGAAGGTCGCGACCACGCCGGCCGAGAAGGCCTCGGCGTAGGCGCCGTTGGCCAGCGCCCGGCGGTGGATCGGCTCGTCGAAGATCTCGACGCCGCGCCCGCCGGGCTGGGCGGCCAGCGACGCGGCGAACCCCGAGTTGGAGACGTCCTCGCGGGCGAAGCGGCGCCCGTCGGTGCCGACGATGATGCTGCCCAGGGCCGGTAGGGCGCCGCCGAGCCGGGTGCCGTACTTGGGGTTGAGGTGGCTGTGCCCCTCGTAGGCGGTCAGGTAGGCGGTGCCCGCGCCCAGCCGCAGCCCGATCTCCAGGCCCGTGCCGGTGCTGTTCTCGGAGCCGATGAAGTGGCTGTCGGCGGCGGCGTCGCCGATGTAGCGGCGCAGCAGGGCCCGGTTGGCGCCGAAGCCGGCGGTGGCGAGCAGGACGTGCCGGGCGCGCAGCTGGTCGTGGCCGGTCCCGCCCCGCCGGACGGCCACGTCGAGGGTGCCGTCGTCGGCGATGTTCACGTCGACCACCTCGGCGGCGTCCACGAAGTCGACGCGGTCGAGGGCGCGCACGTACGCCCGCAGGCCGGCGACCAGCTCCTTCCCGGTCTCGGCCGGGGTGCAGTGCAGGCGCCGCACCGAGTGCCCGGCGTACGCGACCGCGTCGATGTGCAGGTCCAGGCCGACGGTGTCGGCCAGGGTGTGCACGACGTCGCGGGACCGGTCCGCCACCAGCTCGGCGACGGCGGGGTCGCACCGGCCCCGGTTCTGCCGCAGGATGTCGGCCAGCAGCGTCGCCGGCGAGTCGTCGATGCCGGCGGCCTCCTGGAACCGGGTGCCGGCGCCCTGGACCAGCCCGCCGGAGAACTCGGCGTTGCAGCCCCGCCGCATGTCCTTCTCCAGCAGCAGGACGTCGACGCCGGCCTGTGCCGCGGTGAGCGCGGCCAGCAGTCCGGCGGCGCCGGCGCCGGCCACCACGAACGGCGACGCCGGCTCGGTCATGACCGGCCCGCGATCTCGTCCGTGACCGCGGTGAAGAACCAGCTGTGGTGCTTGCCGTCGAACAGGTCGGAGCGGGCCGAGATCCACGGCTTGCGGCCGGCCGCCAGGGCCTCCGCCCGTTCGGCCCGCTGGGCCCGGATCGCGGCCTGCGCGTCGGCCAGCCTGCCCTCGGGGATCGTGTAGATCACCAGGTACTTCCAGGTCGCGCCCTCCTCGACCTGCTGGTCGGCGAGCTTGAACCGCTGCGCGGTGGCGAAGCCGTCGAGCTCGTCGACGACCTCGTGCACGTGGACGTCGCTGTACCAGGCGTTGAACTCGTCCTCGACCTCCGGGCGGGTGTTGCTGAGCACGATCATGACATTCGATGGCATCGAAGGTTTCTCCGTTCCCGGGGGTGGTCGGTCAGGGCAGGTCCGCGGGGCGCGGCTGGTCGCCGTGCCAGCGCACCCGCAGGTTGTCGGCGAAGCCGGCGGCGAGCTGGTCGACGGGCATCGCGTAGATGAAGTTGAGCGACCGGCGCTGGAAGCGCCACCGTCCTTCGGACTTCACGTAGAGGTCGTGGTAGCGGTAGGCGGCGACGTGCAGGATCCCGGACGGCACCAGCTCGGCGTGCCCGGAGACCCGGCCGGCGACCCGCTCCCGCGGTGAGGCGCCCTCGACCGGGTCGAGCACCTGGCCGTGGTTGACGTGGTTGGTCAGGTCGTAGCGGCGCATGGAGCCGAGGAAGAACTCCCGGATGCCGTCCGCCCCGTCGACGACCCGGCCGGCCCGCTCGAACTGGGCGTCCGGCGCGAACAGCGAGATCAGCAGGTCGATGTCACGGTCGTCGCGGGCGAGGGAGTACCTCGCGATCAGCTCCTGCAGGAGCAGGCGGTCCTCGACGGTCACGTCGAGCGGGGTCATTGCCTCACCTCACCAGGAAGAACTTGTCACGCAGGCGCATGACGAGCAGCACGACGGCGCTGGCGACCACGGTCATCAGCACGCCCAGGGCGGCCAGCTTGGGGAAGCTGCCACCGGTCCACATGTCGAGGATCACGAATCCCACCACCGGCGTGTGGGTGCCGGCGAGCATGGACGACGCCGTGATGTCGCCGGTCATGAGGACGAACAGCAGCGACCAGCCGGCGATCAGGCTGGGCGCCATCAGCGGCAGGAGGATCCGGCGGGTCGTGGTCGCGTCGCTCGCGCCGGCGACGGCCGACGCCTCCGTCAGCTGCGGGCCGATCTGCTGGTGCGCCGCCGAGGCGTAGAAGGTCGCCTGCGGGATGTAGAGGATCACGTACGCCAGTCCCAGCAGCAGGCTGGTCCCGGCCAGGTCGAACGGCGGGCCCGCGAAGGCGACGATGAACGCCACCGCCAGCACGACGTGGGTCAGCGTCGACGGGATCTTCACGATGCCGTCGACCGCGCCGGCGGCGAGGCCGGCCCGGCGGGTGACGGTCTGGGTGACCAGCACCGCGAGGAGGACGGCGACGGTGGCGCAGACGACGGCCAGCACGAGGCTGTTGCGCAGACCGCTCCAGACCAGCTCGTTGTCGACGAGGTACTGGTAGTTGACGAAGGTGAGCTTGTCCCACTGGATCCGGGCGCCCCAGAACCGTTGCAACGACACCAGGACCAGCCCGCCCAGCGGCAGCACCGAGGTCAGCAGCAGGAACCCGACCATCGTCAGCCGGGCCACCCACTTCCAGCGGCCGAGGGGCACGGCGGCGCTGGCGCTGGACCGGCCGGTGATGGTCGCGTGGGACTGCAGCGCGACCATCCGCCGCTGCACCAGCCAGCAGGCGCCGACGACGAGGATGACCAGGATGGACAGGCCGAGCGCGCCGCCGGTGTCCCGGGGGTAGTTGTGCGTCATGAGGTTGACGATCTCGACCGGCAGGACGTCGATGCCGGCGGGCGTGCCGATCACCAGCGGGATCGAGAAGATGGCCATGCCCATCGTCGCGATCACCAGGATGCTCGCCCCGATCGCCGGCCGCAGCGACGGCAACGTGATCCGGCGGAAGGTGGTCAGCGCGCCCGCACCCGAGGACCGCGACGCCTCCTCCAGCGCCGGGTCGAGCGACTGCAGGCCGCTGGAGATCGTCAGGTAGGCGTACGGCGTCAGGAACAGCACGTACGCGAAGATCAACCCCGGCCACGAGTAGATGTCGATCGGGCCCTCGGTCACCTTGACCCCGAACAGCTCCAGGAACTGGCGGATCCAGCCGTTGAGGAGCCCGGCCCGCGGCGAGGCCAGGAAGACCCAGCCGATCGCGCCGGCGATGGACGGCACGAACATCGGCATGAGCGGCAGCATCCGCGCCACGAACCCCATGCGCGCGTCGGTGCGCTCGTTGATCCAGGCGAAGACCGCGCCGATCGCCAGCGCCAGCGTCCCTCCGACGGCGACCGCGAGCACCGTGTTGCCCGCCATCCGCCAGGTTCTACCGGCGGTGAGGACCTCGACGATCCTGTCCGCGGTGGAGTCGCCGCTGACGCCGAACACGCCGAGCACCGTGCGGCCGAGGGGGTAGACGATGACGAAGATGATGACGACCGTCGCGGCCACGCCGCTGTACCAGAGAACTCCGCGACGGCGTGGGCGCGTGGCCGTGGAGGTCGTCGGTGCCGCGGCCGGCGCCGGCCGCATGCCGAGGTCAGCCGCCATCGGGCACCACCCACGCGGCGTCGGCGTCGAAGCCGGTGACGACGCCGGCGCCGGGCCCGCCCCACTCGTGGTAGCGGTCCCAGATCCGCACCGTGAACTCGCCCACCTCGACGAGGTACTCGGTGTAGGCGCCCAGCAGGTGGCGGGCCTTCACCACGCCCTTCCATCCGTCACGGGCCGACGTGTCCTGCGGCTGGAGCCACCAGTCGTTGGCCCGGGTCATCAGCAGCGCCGTGGGGCCGATGCCGGGCGGGCCGGGCACGTCCACCCGGCCGAGCGCGGTCTGCAGGCCCACCCGGTCGGCCGCCTGCGACAGCACCGTGCCCGCGATGAGGTTGCTGGTGCCGACGAAGTCGGCGACGTGGCGGGACATGGGCCGGAAGTAGATGTCCTGCGGGGTGCCGGTCTGCACGATCCGCCCGTGGTCCAGCACGACGATCTGGTCGGCCAGGTCGAGCGCCTCCACCTGGTCGTGCGTCACGTAGATCGCGGTGAACCCCCACTCCTCCTGCATGGCCTTGAGCTCGGCCCGGAGGTTCTCCCGGATCTTCGCGTCGATGTTGGACAGCGGCTCGTCGAACAGCACGACGCTGTTGCCCGCGACCAGCGCCCGGGCCAGCGCGACCCGCTGCTGCTGGCCGCCCGACAGCTGCCCGATCCGCCGTTCGGCCAGGTGCGCGATCCTGGTCTTCTCCAGCACCTCGGCGACCCGCCGCTGCACCTCGGCCTTGGCCGGCCGGGCACCCCGGGGTCCCGTGGTCAGCGGGTAGGCGACGTTCTGGGCGACGTTCATGTGCGGCCACAGCGCGTAGCTCTGGAACACCATCCCGACGGGCCGGTTCTGCGTCTCCAGCACGACCCGGCCGTCGAGGACGGCGGTCTGGCCGTCCACCAGGATGGTGCCCGCCGTCGGCGACTCGAGGCCGGCGATGCACCGCAGCAGGGTCGTCTTGCCGCAGCCGCTCGGGCCGAGCAGCACGCAGAACTGGCCGGCCGGGACCTCCAGGTCCACCTCCTGGAGGGCCGTCACCTCGGCGTGCTTGGCGTCCCGGAAGACCATGTGCAGGCCGGAGACCCGGACTCCGGCCTGCACGGTGCCGGGATTGCGGTGGAGCAGGTCAGGTGCCTGCATCACGAGGACAGTCCCACGGCAGCGAGCAGCCGCGACTTGTCGGCCTGCATCGCGGCGGTGTCGGTGGACCGGTAGTCCTTGGGCATCGGGATGCTTCCCGGGATGCCGGACAGCGGAGAGGCGGCGTAGCCCCGGTTGAGCTGCTCCTGACCGGTGCGGGTGAGGAGGTAGCCGAGCAGCAGCTTGGCGGCGTTCGGGTGGGGGCCGTCGGCGCTGGCCGCGGCGTACTGCTCGACGCCCACCGTCGGCGAGGGGGTCACCGTGGCCACCGGAGCGCCGGCGTCGACGACCTCCTTCACCCCGGACAGCACGTTCGGCACCATGAGGACGCGCTCCCCCGCCGCCAGCTGCTGGGCGCCCGGGACGGCGCTGTCGGTCACCGTCGGCTTCAGCGCGGCGAACTGGGTGAGCACGTCGGGCCCGTACTCGGTCTCCATCAGCTTCAGCCACGACAGGTAGAACGGGGTGTTGGCCGGGTTGACCAGGACGACCTTGTTCTTGAACCTGGGGTCGACGATCTTCTGCCAGGTGTCGACGTCGCTCTCCTTGACCTGGTCCTTGTTGTAGGCGATGCCGATCGGCTGGGTGTTGATGAGCGTGTACTGGTCCTTGTGGACGAGATCCTTCGGCCAGCTCGCGAGCATCGGCGCCTCCGGCTCGGTCAGCTTCGACCACCAGTTCTTCTTGACGCCGTCCTCGAAGAAGGCGGTCTGGGCGACGTTGATGACGTCGCCCTTCACCGCGCCGGCGTCCCGCTCGGAGGCGTAGCGCTGCATGAGGGTCGTCGACGTCAGCCGGACGACCTCGACGTCGATGCCGTAGGCGGCCTTGAACCCGGCGGCGACCTCTTTCACGGCGGCCTCGGGGATGGAGGTGTACCACACGACCTTGCCCTCGGCCTGGGCGGCGGCCTTGATGGTCGACTCGGCCAGCCCCTCCGCCTGCTCGGGCTTCTGGCCGACGGTCGAGTCGCCGGCGCCGCCACCACCGCAGGCGGCGAGCAGGAGACCGGCGGCGACGGCGACGGCGGCGAGACGGAATGAGGGCCGACGCCGCGACGATCTATAGGACGTCATTGATTCCACCTTCTCGAGTGGGTGAGCGGCGCCGGTCCTCGGGGTGTTGACCGCGCAGCAGATTTCATGCTCACCATTTCAATGATTAGGCACAATCTACAGACGCGTGGCCGCCGTCACAACAGTCGAAGTGCCTGGATTTCGGACCGCTCCCCCGTCATGCGAGTTCGAGCAGCGTGGCGTTGGCCATGCCGCCCCCCTCGCACATCGCCTGAAGCCCGAACCGCTGCCCCTCCCGGCGCATCCGATGCACCAGGGTCGTCATCAACCGGGCGCCGGTCGCGCCGAGCGGGTGGCCGAGCGCGATCGCGCCGCCCTGCGGGTTGAGCCGGGCCGGGTCGGCCCCGGTCTCGGCGAGCCAGGCCATCGGCACGCTGGAGAAGGCCTCGTTGACCTCGTAGGAGCCGATCTCGGTCAGGGCGACCCCGGACCGCTCCAGGAGGGCGGCGGTCGCGGGGATCGGCCCGGTCAGCATCGCGACCGGGTCCGAGCCGACCACGGTCAGCGTGTGCACCCGCGCGAGGGGGGTCAGGCCCCACCGCAGCACCGCCCGCTCCGAGGCGACCAGGACGGCGGCGGCGCCGTCGGAGATCTGGCTCGCCAGCGCCGCCGTGATGCGGCCACCCTCCCGCAGCGGGCCGAGCGCGGCCAGCTTCTCCGCCGTCGAGTCGGGGCGGGGCCCCTCGTCCCGGCGGAGACCGTGCACCTCGACGATCTCGGCGTCGAACTCGCCCGCCGCGGTCGAGGCCAGGGCGCGGCGGTGGCTCTCCAGCGCGTACTCCTCCATCGCCGCACGGGACAGGTCCCACCGCCGCGCGATCCACTCGGCGCCACGGAACTGGGAGATCTCCTCGTCGCCGAAGCGCTCGGCCCAGCGCCGGCCGCCGCGGGGGTGGGCCATCCCGCGCTCGACCCCCATCGTGGTCGGCGAGGCGATCGGGACCTGGCTCATCACCTCGACCCCGCCGGCCACCACGAGGTCCTGGGTGCCGGACATGACCGCCTGGGCGGCGAAGTGCACCGCCTGCTGCGACGATCCGCATTGGCGGTCGATGGTCGTGGCGGGCACCGACTCCGGCAGGCCGGCGGACAGGGCGGTGGCCCGCCCGATGTTGGACGCCTGCGGGCCGACCTGGCCCACGCAGCCCCAGATCACGTCGTCGACGGCCGCCGGCAGCACGCCCGTACGCGTCATCAGCTCCGACAGCACGGCCGCGCCGAGGTCGACCGGATGGACGCCGGCCAGCGCCCCGTTGCGGCGCCCGACGGCCGAGCGCACGGCGCCCACGATGAATGCCTGGAAGACCACGCGACCCACCTTCCCTTCCATTGCTCTCATAACTATGATGAGCATAGATTATGCCGATCGATCGGGGAGTTGCGTGAGACTCGGAGTGATCCTGGGCGATGTCCGTAAGAGCCTGCCGCCGGCGGAGCACCTCGACGCCCTGCTGCGCCAGGTCGAGGCGGCGCAGCGCAACGGCTTCTCGCACATCACGATGGGCCAGCACTTCCTCTACGGCGACCTGCGCTGGCTCCAGCCGATCCCGACGCTCGCGCGCCTCGCCGCCGAGCTGGACGAGCACGTCACCCTGGCCACGACGATCGTCCAGGCACCGCTCTACCACCCGGTGATGCTGGCCGAGGACCTGGCCACGCTCGACATCCTCACCCGCGGCCGGCTCGTCGTCGGCATCGGCGCCGGCTACCGGCGCGACGAGTTCGACGCCCTCGGCGT
This sequence comes from Dactylosporangium sp. CA-152071, assembly GCF_050936335.1. NCBI lineage: Bacteria > Bacillati > Actinomycetota > Actinomycetes > Micromonosporales > Micromonosporaceae > Dactylosporangium > Dactylosporangium sp. CA-152071. The sequence continues at coordinate 3,578,123 of NZ_JBNJMZ010000002.1, forward strand.
CGACTACACCCAGCGGTTCCGGATGCTCGAGGAGAGCATCACGATCATGAAGCAGGTGTGGACGCAGGACGAGGTGTCCTACGCCGGCAGGTACTGGACCGTGCAGGACGGGCACACCCACATCCGGCCGTTCCAGAGCCCGCATCCGCCGCTGTGGCTGGGCGCCATGGGCGAGCAGGGGGTCCGGCGGTCGGCCCGGCTCGGCGACGGCTGGCCGGTCACGCCCGAGATCCGGGGCCCCGAGCTGGTCCGGCTGATGTCGCTCTACGAGGACGAGCGGATCCGGCTCGGCCGCCCGCTCGTGCGCAACCCGCTCCGGCGCGAGATCATCCCCGCCGCCAGCACCGAGGCGGCCTACGAGCGGTTCGAGGCGATGGCCAAGGAGCGGCTGCTCGCGTACGCGAACCGGCAGCTGGCCACCCGCGACGCCGGCGAGCTCGACCGCGAGTTCCGGGAGGTCGCCCGCAAGGAGACCTTCATCGGCACGCCCGACGAGTGCGTGCGCCAGATCGCCGAGTTCGCGCAGGTCTTCCCGGTTGACCCGATCCTGGTCCGGGCGCAGTGGCCGACCATGAGCGGCGATGACGTCGTCGCCTACCTCGACGACCTCGGCCGCGACATCGTGCCCGCGGTCGCCGGGCTCACCCCGGTCGACCGGGTCGTGCGGGTCTGAGTTTCTCCCACGTCACGAAGGAGGTTCGCAGTGGTCGCTCGGCAACCCGCGGCGGTCCTGAGCATCGGCTCGGGGTCGGCGTACGCGGACGACCGGCTCGACGCGGTCGCGGCCATGGCCGACAGCGGACGGGTCACCTATCTGGGATTCGACTGCCTGGCCGAGCGCACGCTCGCGCTGGCCCAGATCCGGCGGATGGCCGACCCGGCCGCGGGGCACGACCGGCGCATCGGCGCGCTGCTGCCGCTGCTGCACCGCTATCTCGCCGCCGGCGGCCGGGTCGTCGGCAACTTCGGGGCGGCCAACCCCGGCGCCGCCCGGGACGAGTTCGCCCGCGGGCTGGCCCGGCTCGGCCTGAGCGGCGTGCGCATCGGCACGATCCACGGCGACGACGTGCGGCACGTGCTGGCCGAGCACGACGTGGAGCTGCCCGAGCTCGGGGTGACCGTCAAGGAGCTCGGCGACCGGGTCGTGTCGGCGAACGCCTACATCGGCGCCGACGGCATCGTCGACTGCCTGCGCCAGGACGCGCAGATCATCCTGGGCGGGCGGCTGGCCGACCCGTCGCTGTTCGTCGGGCCGATCTGCCACGAGCTGGGCTGGGCGCTGGACGACTGGGACCGCGTCGGCCTGGCCACCCTGGCCGGGCACCTGCTCGAATGCGGCGTCCACTCGACCGGCGGCAACTTCGAGGACCCGCCCTACCGGGTGGTGCCCGACCCGCACAACCTCGGCTTCCCGATCGGCGAGATCACCGACGGCGCGGTGACCATCACCAAGCTGCCCGGCACCGGCGGCCTGGTCGACGCCATGACGATGAAGACCCAGCTGTACTACGAGATCCACGACCCGGCCACGTACCTCACCCCGGACGTCACCGCCGACTTCAGCGCCGTCGACGTGGACGACCTCGGCGGGGACCGGGTCCGGGTCACCGGCGCCAGGGGCCGGGCCCGGCCCGACACTCTCAAGGTGCTCGTCGGCGTGGACCAGGGCTGGCGAGCGGTCGGCGAGATGTCCTACGGCGGGCCGGGCTGTGTCGCGCGGGCCCGCCGGGCCGAGGAGATCGTGCGCCGGCGGCTGGAGCCGTACGCCGCCGACATCGACGAGCTTCGCATCGACCTGCAAGGGGTGGATTCGCTGTACGGCGACCAGCTACGCGGGGGCGCCCCGAGCGAGGTGCGGCTGCGGCTGGCGGTCCGGTCGCGGTCGCGCGAGGTGGCGGCGACGGCCGCCCACGAGACCGAGCTGCTGTACTTCGGGCCCGCCGGCGGTGGCGGCAACACGACCTCGATCGTCCCGGCGATCGGGGTCACGCCGGCCTACCTGCCGCGGGAGCTGGTGCCGATCGAGGTGGAGGTGAGCGAGTCGTGAGCACCGTCAAGCTCCGCGAGATCGCGGCGAGCCGGTCCGGGGACAAGGGCGACGTCAGCAACATCTGCGTCTTCGTCTACGACCCCGCGCACTATCCGGCGCTGGTCCGGGAGCTGACCGCCGAGCGGGTCGCGGCGGCGTTCGGGCCGATCGCCCGAGGCCCGGTCACCCGCTACGAGCTGCCCCGGGTGCACGGGCTGAACTTCGTGCTGCAGCAGGCCCTCGGCGGCGGGGTCTCGATGACCCTGCGGGTCGACCCCCACGGCAAGGCACTGCAGTCGCTCATCCTCGACCTGGACATCGACCTGGACATCGACCTGGACATCGACCTGGACATCGACCTGGACATCGACCTGGACATCGACCTGGAGCCGGCAGCGTGAGCGGCCCGGAGCGCAGCGGAGGGCTGCGAACCATGGGTGCAGTGCCTGGCTCGCGGCGGCACCGGAGCGAAGCGGAGGTGACGGCGTGAGCGGTACTGTGCTGCCGCGCTATCTCGGCCGCGACGTGCGGTGGCTGGTCGAGACGTGGGCGCGGCGGACGCCCGACCGGCCCTTCCTCACCTGGGCGCCGTTCGACGGCGAGGCACGGACCTGGACGCGCCGGCAGTTCGCCCACGACGTCGACCGGGTCGCCGGCGCCCTGGCCGCCGCCGGGCTGCGCCCCGGTGGGCGGCTCGCGATCGTGCTGCCCAACTCCCCGGCCTTCCTGATCACCTGGTGCGCCGTCACCTCCCTCGGCGCGGTCGCGGTCTGCCTCAACCCGAAGTCGTCCCGCGACGAGCTGGCGTACGCGCTGGGCCACAGCCGCTCCACGTTCGCCCTCACCACGGCCGACCGGGCCGGCGACGTCGCCGCCGCGGGACCCCGCGTGATCGTCGACGGCGACCCGGGCCCGGACGGCTTCGCGGCGCTGCTGGCGGCCGGCCTGGCCGCGCCGGCGGTGCGGACGGACTGGTCCGACCCGGCCAGCGTGCAGTACACGTCGGGCACCACGGCCCGGCCCAAGGGCGTGATCTGGTCCCAGGGCAACTGCCTGTGGAGCGGCCAGACCGGCACGGCCCATCAGCGGCTGTCCCCCGGCGACGTCAACCTGGTGCACCTGCCGCTGTTCCACACCAACGCGCTGTCCTACTCGTTCCTGTCGTCGCTGTGGTCGGGCGGGTCGGTGGTGCTCCAGCCCCGGTTCTCCGCGAGCCGGTTCTGGCCCGCCGCGGTCGAGCACGGCGCGACCTGGACGTCGGTGGTGAGCTTCTGCCTGCGGGCGTTGCGGGTGCACGAGGTGCCCGAGCGGCACCGCTTCCGGGGCTGGGCCAGCAGCTCCGTCGTCGACGCCGGCCCCGCCACCGGCGGCGTCCCCGTCATGGGCTGGTTCGGCATGACGGAGACGGTCTCGCACCCGGTGGTCAGCGACCCGCACCACCCCGTCGCCGCCGGGTCGATGGGCCGGGTGGCGCCCGAGTACGACGTCGCCGTGCTGGCCGAGGACGGCGCGCAGGTCCCCGCCGGCACCGCCGCCACCGGCGAGCTGCTGGTCCGCGGCGTGCCGGGCGTCTCCCTCTTCGCCGGTTACCTCGACGCGCCCGAGCTGACCGCGGCGGCCTTCGACGCCGACGGCTGGTTCCACACCGGCGACCGGGTCCGGGTGGCCGAGGACGGCAGCGTGTGGTTCCTCGAACGGGACTCCGACGTGCTCAAGGTCGGCGGCGAGAACATCGGCGCCCCCGAGGTCGAGCGGGTGCTGCTCGGCGTCCCCGGCGTGAGCGAGGCGGCGGTGGTGAGCCGGCCCGACCCGATGCTCGGCGAGGTCCCGGTCGCCTTCGTCACCGCCCGTCCCGGCGAGGAGGTGTCGGTCGCCGCCGCCGCCCACCGCTGCGAGGAGCTGCTCACCCCGTACAAACGCCCCCGCGAGATCCGCGTCGTGACGGCGCTGCCGCGGTCCACATTGGACAAGGTGGCCAAGGCGACGCTCCGCCGCCAGTTGCTGGCCGAGGCGGGCACCGATGAGTAGCGGACCCCTCGCGGGCGTGCGGGTGGTCGAGCTGGCCGGCATCGGGCCGGGACCGTTCGCCGTCATGCTGCTCGCCGACATGGGCGCCACCGTCGTCCGCGTCGACCGGACCGGCGGGCCCAACCCCGACTACACGCCCAACCCGGTGATCGAGCGGGGGCGGCGGTCGATCGCGGTGGACCTCAAGACCGACGCCGGCCTCGCGGTCCTCCTCGACCTGGTCGCGGCGGCCGACGTCCTGGTCGAGAGCTACCGCCCGGGGGTCGCCGAACGCCTCGGCTTCGGCCCCGACGTCTGCCACGCGCGCAACCCGGCCCTCGTCTACGGCCGGCTCTCCGCCTGGGGGCAGAGCGGGCCGCTGGCCCAGGTCGCCGGCCACGACATCAACTACATCGCCATGTCCGGCGCGCTGCACAGCATCGGACGCGCCGGCGAGCCGCCCGTCCCGCCGCTCAACCTGATCGGCGACTTCGGTGGCGGGGCCGCGTCGCTCGCGTTCGGGATCGTCTGCGCGCTGTGGGAGGCGAGGGGCTCGGGGCACGGGCAGGTCGTGGACGCCAACGTGCTGGAGTCGACCGCCGGCCTGATGGGCCTCGTCCACGGGCTGCGGGCGCAGGGCCGCTGGTCCGGCGAGCGGGCCTCGAACCTGCTCGACGGCGGGTGCCCCTACTACGACGTCTACACCTGCGCCGACGGCCGGTGGGTCGCCTTCGGCGCCATCGAGGAGCGGTTCTTCCGCAACGCGCTCGCGGTCCTCGGCGGAGCCGACGAGGAGCTTGCCGACGCGCACAAGGACCGTGACCGGTGGCCGGCACTCCGGGCCTTCCTCACGGATGCGTTCAGGTCCCGGACGAGAGACGAGTGGGCCCGGGCGTTCGACGGCGTCGACGCGTGCGTCACGCCGGTGCTGGACCTCGACGAGGCCCGTCTCCATCCGCAGAGCGCCGCCCGGATGTCGTACGTCCCGATCCCTGACAGCGAGCACCACCAGCCGAGCGTGGCGCCGCGCTTCTCCAGGAGCAGCACCCCTGTCCCGCCGCGCGGGTCGGGTCCGGGCGCCGACACCAGGACCGTGCTGACGGGCCTCGGCTATCCGCCGTCGAAGATCGACCAGCTGCTGGCCGACGGGGCCGTCGCCGGACGGTGAGCGCAAGGTGCCCCGTGCAGCCAGGCGGCACGGGGCACCCATTCGGTCATCGGCGGCGCAGGGACCACATCTGCGCGGGGCGTTCGAGCTCGACGGCGACGTCCCACGACACCCCGCCCGAGGTCGTCTCGCGGCGGAAGTTCGCGACCATGCGCCGCGCCAGCTCCGGGTCCCGGGCCACGCGCCGCGCCATGGTCAGGGCCTGCTCCTCGACCTCGCCGTCGTCGTACGCCGCCCAGGCCAGCCCGAGCGCGACCGCACGCTCGCCGTCGACCTCGTCGCCGAAGAGACCGAGCGCGGACGCCGCCTCGCGGCCGGCCACCCGGGCGAGGAGCGTGTAGTGACCGCCGCCGGGGTGGATGCCGATCTGGGCGAAGCCGGGCAGGAACCGGGCGGTGCGGGAGACGATGCGCAGGTCGGTCGCCAGCGCCAGGTTGAGGCCGGCACCGACGGCCGCACCCCGCACCGCGGCGACGGTCGGCACGCCGACCGAGCCGACGGTCGTGAACGCCTGGTAGACCGTCTCCAGGTTGCGGTAGGCGCCGTCCTCCGCCGGGTCCCGGCCCGCGTCGGCGAGCACGCTGCGGACCGCGCCGGCGCAGAAGTGGGCGCCGCCGCTGACCACGATCGCGCCCACGGACCTGTCGGCCCCGGCGGTGAGCGCCGCGTCGGTCAGCTCCCGCGACATCTCGACCGACAGGGCGTTGCGCCGGTCGGGGGCGTCGAGGGTGATGCGGGCGACGCCGTCGCCGACCTCGTAGCGGATCTCGGTCATGCGCGAACCTCCTCGGTTTCCTGGCCGGAACGGCCCGTGGTGATCAGTGTCCACAGCCCGTCGTGGCCGGCGGACGCCGCCAGGTGGGTGATGGTCTCGTCCCAGTGGTGCACCGATCCGTACTCGCCGCGCCGGACGAGGATCGGCAGGGTCAGGGTGTGCAGCTCGTGCTCCAGGGTGGTGCCGATGGCGCCGACGACCTGGTGCGCCCCGCGGACGACGACGGAGGAGGCGTGGCCCGCACAGGACTTGGCCACGCCGACCGCGAAGAGCATCCCGGGATCCTGCCAGTCCGACGCCACCGCGCGGGCGACCGCGGCGTCCGTCGCGGCCCGGGCCAGCGCGGTCTCCGCGGCGATGTCCGTCACGAGGTGCTGCATGGCCTGGAACCTGCCGATCGGGCGGCCGAACTGGACCCGTTCGTTGGCGTGCGTCAGCACCACCTCCAGGACCCGTTCCATCGCGCCGGCGACCTGCGCCGTGCGGGCCAGGGCGCCGCGCAGGCGGAACTGCTCGGCGACCGCCGGCGGCACCTCGACGCCCGCCGCGAGGTCGGCGCGGTCGAACCGCACCGTGTCGGACGGCTCGCCCGCGAGGTTGCGGCGCTCGTCGACGGCGAGCCGCGCGGCGGGCACGTCGGCGACCAGCCACCGGTCACGGTCGTCCCGCCAGAGGGCCACCACGGCGTCCGCGGAGCGCGCCCACGGCACGTCGGCGGCGGCGCCCGCGGGGTCGGGCCGGCACACCGTGCGCAGCGCGCCGTCGTGGGGCAGCCCGGCGGTGTCGAGCAGCCACGCGCCGAGCACGTCGTGCTCGGCGAGCGGCACCGGCGCGGCGGCGCCCGCGGCGACCGACAGCAGGGCGGCGGCCTCGGCCCAGCTCGCGCCGCTGCCGCCGCTCGCCTCGGGCGCCGACAGCCGGGTCAGCCCGAGGTCGTCGAGCTGCCGCCACAGGTCGCGGTCCAGGTCGGCGTCCGCCTGCCGGGGCGGCCGTTCCTTGCGGTACCGGCCGAAGATGTCATTGAGCAGCGCGACGACGTCGGGGTCCGCGACCACGGGCGTCACGAGCTCGGTCGGGCGATCGGTCATCAGCGCAGCCCCAGTCCTCGTGCGATCACACCGCGGAGCACCTCGTTCGTGCCGCCGCGCAGGGTGAATCCGGGCCGTTGCAGCACCGCCGAGCGCAGCAGCCGGACCAGCTCCTCGTCGCCGGGCGCCCGGCCGGTCCCGATGAGCATGTCGACGTAGTCGGCGATGTCGCCCTCCCCCGTCGTGCCGAGCACCTTGACCAGCGCGGCGGCGGTGTCGGCGTCGGCGTGTTCCTCCAGTGCGGTCGACACGGCGAACGACATCTGGTGCAGCACGGCCGTCCGGGCGACGTGCCGGCCCAGACCGGCGTCGCGCGGCAGCCGGCCGTCGGCCATCGCCGAGGCGGTCGCCGCGAGCAGCCGGTACGTCGACAGGATGCGCTCGGGCCCGCTGCGCTCGAAGCCGAGCTCGGAGGTCACCTGCCGCCACCCGTCGCCGATCGCCCCGAGCACCCGGTCGTCGGGGACGAAGACCCCGTCGAGGTGGACCTCGTTGAAGTGGTGGTCGCCGCCCATCGAGACGATCGGCCGGATGTGCACCTCGGGCGCGTGCAGGTCGACGATGAACTGGGACAGGCCGTCGTGGCGGCGCGCCGGGTCCAGCGGCGCGGAGCGGGCCAGGGCGAAGAACGCGTCGGCGTGGTGCGCCCCGCTGGTCCACACCTTCGTGCCGGTGAGCCGCCACCCCGCGTCGACCCGCTCCGCGCGGGTCCGCACGCTGGCGAGGTCCGAGCCGGAGTCGGGTTCGCTCATCCCGATGCCGAAGAAGATCTCGCCCCGGCTGATGCCGGGGAGGTAGGCGTGTTTCTGCTCCTCGGTGCCGTACTTCAGCAGCGACGGGCCGATCTGGCGCTCGGCGATCCAGTGCGCGGCGACCGGGGCACCGGCGGCGAGCAGCTCCTCGGTGACGACGAACCGTTCGAGGAAGGTGCGTTCCTGGCCGCCGTACCGCCGGGGGATGACCATGCCCAGCCAGCCGCGGGCGGCGAGCCGGCCGGTGAACTCGACGTCCCAGCTGGTGACCCACGTGTCGACGCGCGGCACGAACGCCCCGGTGGCGATCTCCTCGGCGAGGAACCGCCGCACCTCGGCACGCAGTTCGGTGAGCACCGGCCCCTCGATGCCGCCGGCGGGAACGAGGCTCATCCTTCGGCCGGTGGGCGGCGCATGATCATGCCGGTGCGCTTGCAGAGGCAGACCACCTCGTCGCGCTGGTTGTAGCCGCGGTGCTCGAACCACACGATGCCGCGGGTCGGGTCGCTCTTCGACTCGCGCTTGTCGAGGATCGTCGTCTCGGCGCGCAGGGTGTCGCCGTGGAAGACCGGGTTCGGGAACTCGATGAGCGTGTACCCGAGGTTGCCCAGCGACGTGCCGAAGACCAGGCCGGGCACGGTCATGCCGCCGATGAGCCCGACCGTGTAGAGGCTGTTGACCAGGCGCTGGCCGTACGGCAGCGTCTTGGTGTACTCGGCGTCGAGGTGCAGCGGCGCGACGTTCATCGTCAACGACGTGAAGAGCACGTTGTCCATCTCGGTGACCGTGCGGGTGAGCTCGTGCTTGAACTCCGCCCCGATCTCCATCTCCTCGAAGTACAGACCCTTGAGCGTCATGCGTGCTGCCCCTCTCCCTCGGCGGCCGGTGCCGCGTCGAACTCCGTGACCTGCTCGGCGCGCGCCAACCATTCGGTCGCCTTGTCGACGTGCGCCTTGTCGATGTGGCGGCCGCGGTAGACGGCCGCGCCACTGCCGGCGTCGGCCGCCGCCTGGTACGCCTCGACGAGCCCGCGGTAGAAGGCGATGTCCTCCGGCGACGGGCCGAACGCCTGGTTGATGACGTCCACGTGCGACGGGTGGATGGCGATCTGCCCGCGGAAGCCGATCTGACGGCCCTGGTCGCAGAAGGCCCGCAGCCCGTCGAGGTCGTGGATGCGTTCCCACAGCCCGGTCATCGCGTGCACCCCGGCGACGCGGCAGGCGAGCAGCACGCGCGCCCGGTGGGCGAGCGTCTCCAGCCCCTGCGGGGTCCACTCGAAGCCGATCTCCCGCGCGACGTCGGCGTGCTCGGCGGTCGAGCCGAGGATGATGCCGATCCTCGGGGTCGACGCGGCGATCGCCTCGACGTTCGCGAACGCCTTCGCGGTCTCCATGGGGATCGCGAGGCCGACGTCGCTGACGCCGTTGCGCCGCTCGAACCACTCGACGAGCGTGTCGAAGCGCAGCGCGTCGGCGGCGTCCTCGATCTTCGGCGCGAAGATCCCGTCGACGCCCGGCACCATCACCGCTTCGAGGTCGAATCCGGTCATCCCGGTCGGCAGGCCGTTGACCCGCACGAGGACGCCGATGTTCGGCTTGAGCCGCTTGGCGCGGCCGACCGACTCGGCGACCACGGCCCGCGCCGCTTCCTTCTCCCCCGCCGGGACGGCGTCCTCCAGGTCGAGACAGATCGCGTCCGCGCCGGCGCGGATCGCCTTCTCCACCCAGGTCGGGCGGTGTCCCGGCAGGAACAGCATTGATCGGTACGGTCGCAGCATCGTCGGCTGGGCTCCCCACATCGTCCCGCGCCCGGGCGTTCCCAAGGCGTCGACCGGACGGTATGCTACGTATCATAATCATGAATTGCCAAGTTGGGGAGGTCGCCACGTGGTCGACATGTTGAGCGCCGAAGCCGAGCGGGACATCCGCGAGGGCGTGCGGGCGGTCCTGAAGGACTTCCCGGACGAGTACTGGATGCGCAAGGACAGCGACCACGAGTTCGCCTGGGACTTCTACCACGCGATGGCGAAGGCGGGCTGGCTCGGCATCTGCACCCCGGCCGAGTACGGCGGCGGCGGCGCCGGCGTGCAGGAGGCGGCGCTGCTCATCGAGGAGGTAGCCGGCAACGGCGGCGGTCTCAACGCGGCGACGATGGTCCAGGTGGCGCTCTTCGGGCTGGAGCCGGTCGTCAAGTACGGCAGCGACGCGCAGCGGCAGCGCTTCCTTCCCGCGGCGGCGGCCGGAGAGCTGCAGGTCTGCTTCGGGGTCACCGAGCCCGACGCCGGCACCGACACGACGAGCATCACGACGTTCGCCAAGAAGGTCGACGGCGGCTACCTGGTGAACGGCCGCAAGATCTTCATCTCCCGCGCGGAGCAGGCCGACCGCGTGCTGCTCATCACCCGTACCACGCCCAAGAAGGACGTCGAGAAGTCGACGCAGGGCATGACGCTCTTCCTCGCGCCGATGGACCGTGCACACATCGACGTCCAGCCGATCCCGAAGCTGGGGCGCAACGTCGTGTCCACGAACACGCTCTTCATCGACGACCTGTTCGTGCCCGAGGAGGACCGCATCGGCGAGGAGGGCCAGGGCTTCAAGTACCTGCTGGCCGGCCTCAACGCCGAGCGCATCATCGTCGCCTCGGTCTGCCTCGGCATCGGCCGCGCCGCGCTGCGCCGCGCGGTGGAGTACACGAAGCAGCGGGTGGTGTTCGGCCGTCCCATCGGGATGAACCAGGGCGTGCAGTTCCCCCTCGCCGACTCGCTCGCCAAGCTCGACGCGGCCGAGCTGCTGATCCGCAAGGCCGCCTGGCTCTACGACAACGGGCTGCCGTGCGCCAAGGAGGCGAACGAGGCCAAGTACCTCACGTCGGAGTGGGCCTTCGAGGCCGCCGACCGGGCCATCCAGGTGCACGGCGGATACGGCTACACGAAGGAGTACCACGTCGAGCGCTACTGGCGGGACGTCCGCATCGAGCGGATCGCGCCGATCGCCAACGAGCTCGTGCTCGCCTACCTGGGCGAAAAGGTGCTCGGCCTGCCCAGGTCGTACTGAGGAGGCCGCGTGCTACGGGAGATCTATCTCTGCGCCTCGATGGTGAATGAGGCGTCCTTCGACGAGCGCCTGGCGGCGGCCTCCGCCGCCGGGTATCACGGCATCGGGCTGCGGCCGGCCCACGTCAAGGAGGACCGCGCCGCGGGCCGCACCGACGCCGACCTGCGGGCCCGGCTGGACGAGCACGGCCTCGAGGTGATCGAGGTCGGCTTCGCGGCCGACTGGTGGGCCGACGGCGAGCAGGGCGCCCGGGCGGTGGCGCACGAGCGGGCACTCTACGAGCTGGCCGAGGCCGTCGGCGCCCGGCACGTCCTGTTCATCACCGGCGCAGTCGACCTGCCCCCCAAACAGGCCCTTGAGATGCTCGCCGAAAGGTTCGCGGCGGTCTGCGACCGAGCCGCCGGGCACGGGCTGAAGGTCGCCCTGGAGTGCCTGCCGTGGACCGGCGTCCCGGACCTCGGCCTCGGCTGGGACCTGGTGCGACAGGCCGGCCGCGGCAACGGCGGCATCGTGCTCGACACCTGGCACCTGCGGCGGGGCGGCACCACCGAGGACATGCTGCGGGCGATCCCGCCCGAGCGGATCCTCACGATCCAGATCAGCGACGGCCGGCACGAGGTCGTCGGCGGCCACCTCGACGACACCTTCCAGCGCCGCGAGCTGCCCGGTGAGGGCGAGTTCGACCTCGCCGGCCTGATGCGCCTGGTCGAGTCGCTGGGCGTCACGGCACCGGTCGGCGTCGAGGTCCTCAGCGACCGGATGCGCGCGCTGCCGGTGCCCGAACGCGCCCGGCTCGGCCTCGAGGCCACCCGCGCCGTGCTCGCCGCCGCCCGCGACGGCGGCAGCGCCGCGCACTGAAGCCGCCGCCCGGCGCCCTTCCTGTCAGGGGCGCCAGGCGGCGACGACGGTGCCGAGATCGGTGGGCGCTGTGTCCCGGGCGGTGCCACGCGGGGCGGCAGGGGTGCGGGCGAAGCGGGGCGACGGAGCCGGCTGGACGACACCGTCGACGGTGACGAACGCGTCGCGGGCCCGGGCCTGCGGGTGGGCGGCGGCCTCGGCGAAGGACAGCACGGGCGAGACGCAGGCGTCGCGGCCCGCGAAGATCTCGACCCACTCGTCGCGGGTGCGCGAGGCGACGCGGCCGGCGATCCGGGCGCGCAGGGCCGGCCACGTGGTCCGGTCGTGCTGGTCGCCCTCGGCGGCCAGGCCCAGCCCGTCGAGCAGGGCCGCGAAGAACTGCGGCTCGATCGCCGCCACGCGGACGCCGCGCAGCGGCCCGCTCAGGACGCGCCCAGCTCGGCGCCGGCGGTCAGGTGCACCGACCCGTCCGGCCGCGTGACCGTCGCGCTGAGGGTCGGGCCGTCCTCGCTGACCACGTAGGAGAGGACGTCGCCCGGCCAGGCCGTCGACTGGAACCGGATCCGCAGGCGGCGGACGGCGGCCGTCCCGGCCCGCTCGGCGATCCGGTTCGCCGCGACGCCGGCGGCGAGCATCCCGACCGCGAAGGGCCCCGGGTAGCCGGCGGCCCGGGCGAAGCCCGGGTCGTGGTGGATCGGGTTGAAGTCGCCCGACGCGCCCTGGTAGCGGACGAAGTCGGTCACGGTGAGCGGCGGCTCGTCGCCCGCGACGGGGGCGGCGGCCGGCGCCGCGGCGGCCGGGCCGGCGGTCGACTCCACGGTGATCGTCACCGTCCGCATGTCGGCGACCGGCTCCGCCTCACCGGCGCGCCAGAACCGGGTCACGACGTCCGTGAACCGCATCGTCCCGCCGCGCCGACCCGCCTTCTCGTAGGTCCGCTCGATGAACTGCCGGGCGGTCAGCACGTCGCCGGCGCGCAGCGGCCCGGCGTGGAAGACGTACTCCTGCTCCCCGTGCAGCACGGAGCGGAAGTCGCGCTCCACGCCGTGCCACGCGCTGTGCTCCGGGGCCATCCACAGCTGCGACGCCGTGAGGAAGGTCAGCGGCGCGAGCGGGTCCTCCGGCCGCAGGTGCTCCTCGCACCGCGACCGGGTCGCCCGGGCGAACTCGTGGACCTTGCCCTCCTCCACCACGAACCGGAACGGGGCGCCGGCCGCCACCGGGTCCTGATCCGTCAGCCGGCCGGAAGAGTTCGACTGGCTCGACATGTCCACCTCCGTTGTGGCCGATCGATGTAGCAGGAGGGCCGCCCGCCGAGCGGCCCTCCTGGTCTCTCAGGCGAGAGCGTCGTACGTGTCCGGGGTGACCCCGGCCTGGCGCAGCACGTTCTTCTGGACCTTCTCCGACGGGGTCCGGGGCAGCGCGTCCACGACCCGGATGAAGCGGGGCACCGCGAACGCCGGCATCCGGCGGGAGGCGAACTCGCGGATCTCGGCGGGGTCGGCCGCGCCGGTGACGACGACGCAGGCGAGCACCTCGTCCTCGCCGGCCTCGACCGGTGCCGGGACCGCGACCACCGCGCACTCGACCACGCCCGGGTGGGCGAGGATCGCCTGCTCCACCTCGTAGCTGGAGATGTTCTCGCCGCGGCGGCGCAGGGCGTCCTTGTACCGGTCGACGAAGTAGTACCACCCGTCCTCGTCGCGCCGCAGCGCGTCACCCGAGTGGAACCACAGGTTGCGCCATGCCTCGACGGTCTTCTCCGGCATGCCGTAGTAGCCGGAGCTGAGGGTCCACGGGTACTTCGACCGCACGACCATCTCGCCGACCTCGCCGACCGGCACCTCCTCGTCGGTCTCCGGGTCGACGAGCTGGATCTCGAACCAGTCCGAGACGAGCAGCCCCGCGGCGCCCGGCGGGCGCTCCACCCCGTACGGCGAGAGGATCGGCATCGACGTCTCGGTGAGGCCGAACACCTCCACGAACGCCTCGACGCCGAACCGCTTGCGGAAGCCGTCGAGGATGCTGCTCGCGGTCGGGGCCGCGAAGATGCACCGCAGCGCGTTGTCGGCGTCGTCCGGCCGCTCCGGCTGCTTCCAGACGAAGTCCATCATGACGCCGAGGAAGTTGGTCACCGTCACGCCGCTCTCGCGCACCCAGTCGATCCACCGGCTGGCGCTGAACTTGCGACGCAGCACGAACCGGGCGCCGGCGACGAGCGCCGGGTAGGCGGCGAGCCACTGCGCGTTGCCGTGGAACAGCGGCGTCGTCACCATGTACACGTCGTCGGCGGTCAGCCGGGTCAGCGCGACGTTCTCGCACGCGTCGAAGTAGAACTGCGAGTGCGGCATCGCGACGCCCTTCGACGGGCCCGTCGTGCCCGACGTGAAGAAGATGGCGCCGAGCTCGCGGCCGCGCGGCACGGGAAGCGTGACGTCGCGGCGCTCCAGGAGGTCGTCGAAGGGGTCCGCCTGCCAGCCGGCGCCGCGCAGGGTGGCCAGCGCCTCGTCCAGGTGGCCGGTGTCGATGACCCAGTAGCGCGTGATGCCCGCGCAGGCGTCGGCGACGTCGACGAAGCGCTGGGCGAACACGTCGTCGATGACCGCGCAGCGCGGGTCGCTCGTGCGCACCTGGTGGGCGAGGAAGTCGTACTCGTACGCCGTGTTGATCGGCACCTCGACGAGCCCGCCGACCATCGACCCGAACCAGGTGAAGACCAGCTTGGAGGAGTTGCCCGCCTGGATGAGCACCCGGTCGCCGACGACGAGCCCCGCGTCGAGCATCGTCGAGGCGACACTCTCACTGATGTCGAGCACCTGGGCGTACGTCCAGGTGCGCCCTTCCTCGGGTGCGTCGAGGTAGACGGCGTCCGGCCGCTCGGCCGCCTGGCCTCGCAGCACGTTGGCAAGTGTCCAGTCGCCCGGATCCTTGATCGGGATCGTCAGGTCGTTGTAGGTGAGCACGCGTCCTCCCTCGTGCGGTTGGGGTGTGGAGGGCCAGGCCCTGTGCTACGGCTGGCCGCCGTCGACGGCCAGCAGTGCGCCGGTGGTGTAGCTGGCGGCGTCGGAGGCGAGGTAGAGGGCCGCGCCGACGATCTCGTGCGGCTCACCGCCCCGCTTCGCGGCGAACGTCTCCGCCCGCCGCGCGAAGGCCTCCATGTCCCACGACCGGCTGATGTCGGTGAGGAACGTGCCGGCGACGATCGCGTTGACCCGCACGGACGGGCCGAAGGCGTGCGCGAACCCGGTGGTCAGCGCGTTCAGCGCGGCCTTCGCGGCGGCGTACGGCAGCAGCCCGGGGCGGGGACGGGTGGCGGCCGCGCTGGAGATGTTGATGACGCTGCCGCCGCGACCGGCGGCCATCCGGGTGCCGACCAGCGCGGTGAGCCGGAACGGGCCCTTGAGGTTGACGTCGAGGACCTTGTCCATCAGCGCCTCGGTGACGTTCTCGACGCCGTCGTAGAGCGGCGACATGCCCGCGTTGTTCACCAGCACGTCGACCTGGCCGAACTCCTCGTAGACCCGGTCGACGAACGGCTCCAGGTCGTCCCACCGGCCGACGTGCACGCCGAGCCCGAGCGCCCGGCGGCCGGTCCGCGCGGAGAGGTCCGCCGCGTAGTCGGCGCACGCCTGGCCGTCGCGGCTGGCGATGACGACGTCGGCGCCGGCGGCGGCGAACGCCTCGACCATCGCCCGCCCGAGACCGCGGCTGCCGCCCGTGACGACGACGACCCGCCCGGTGAGATCGAACTGCTGGTGCATGGTGGACCACCCTCCGTCAGCGGGACACGTATCCGCCGTCGACGGACAGGGCATGACCGGCGACGCCGTCGCGCTGGCTCCTTCGGCGCCACGGGGGCTCGCCCCCGGGTCGATCTATGTATATCATGCGCCTAGTAATTCAGTGAAGGAGCGTGGTCAGGTTGACAGGACCCCTGGCAGGAGTGACGGTTGTCGAGCTCGGGTCGATGTACGCGGCGCCCACCGCGGGCCGCATGCTCCGCGACTTCGGCGCCGACGTCATCAAGGTCGAGGACCCGGCGGCCGGGGACTTCGCGCGGCAATGGCAGCCGGCGCACCTCGGCCAGTCGATCGGCTTCGCGCGGCTCAACTCCGGCAAGCGCTCGGTCGGCGTCGACCTGCGCGCCCCCGAGGGGCGGGAGGTCGTCAAGCGGCTGGTCGCGCACGCCGACGTGCTCATCGAGAACTTCCGCCCGGGCCGCATGGAGGCGTGGGGGCTGGGCTTCGCCGCCCTCCGCGAGATCAACCCGCGGCTCGTGATGTGCCGGGTCAGCGGCTACGGGCAGGACGGCCCGAACCGCGAGCGACCCGGCTTCGGCACGGTGGCGGAGGTCATCGCCGGATACGCGTTCCTCAACGGCTGGCCGGAGACCCCGCCCACCGCCCCGCCGTTCGGCTTCGCCGACTCCATCGCCGGCATCTCCGCCGCCTACGGCACGGCGATGGCGCTGTACCGCCGCGGCATCACCGGCGAGGGCTCCGAGGTCGACATCGCGCTCTACGAACCGCTCATGTTCATGCTCGGCGACGCGGTCCTGCACTACACCGCGTCCGGCGAGATCATGCGCCGGCAGGGCAACTCCTCGGGCGCGGCCTCGCCGCGCGGCATCTACCAGGCGGGCGACGGCGGCTGGCTGGCCATCGCGGCGTCGAACCAGACGATCGCGATGCGCCTGTTCGACGCGATGGGCCGCGCCGACCTCAAGACCGACCCGCGCTACGCGACGAACACCGCGCGGATGACCAACAACGAGAGCCTGCAGAAGATCGTCACGGCGTGGATCCAGGAGCACGGCCGGGACGAGGTGCTGGCGATCCTCGAACGGCACGAGGTCGTCGCGGCGGCGGTCAACGACGCCAGCGACATCGCCGGCGACCCGCACTTCCGCGAGCGCACCCTGCGGCCGCTCACCGGCACCGTCCTCGGCGACGTGGTCGTGCCGGGGCCGATCCTGCACATCGACGGCTACGACGGCCCGGCGTACGCCGGCGTCCCGGGGGTGGGCGAGCACACCCGCGAGGTGCTCCTCGACCGCCTCGGCATGAGCGAGGAGGAGCTGGGGCTGCTGCAGGCCGCGGGCGTCGTGTCGGCACCCGCCGCCGCATGAGCTCCGGGGACCCCGGCGTGCACAGCGTGCGCGCCGTGCGGGTGACCCGCCTCGACGGGCCCGCGGCCCTCGAGGTCGCCACCGTGCCCGCGCCGGTCCGCCCGGAGGGGCACTACCTCGTCGACGTGCACGCGGTCGGCCTCGCCTTCCCCGACCTGCTGCTCAGCCGCGGGCGCTACCAGCTCAAGCCCGACCTGCCGTTCACGCTGGGGGTCGACTTCGCCGGCGTCGTGCGCGAGGCCCCGCCCGGCGCCGGGATCGCCCCCGGCGGCCGGGTCGCCGGCTGGCTGCCCGTCGGCGCCGCCGCCGAGGCCGTCGCGGCGCCGGCGACGCACGTCTTCCCCCTGCCGGACGCCACGTCGTTCGCCGAGGGCGCCTGCCTGCCCCTCAACTACCTCACCGCCCACTACGCGCTCGTCGTGCGCGGCGAGGTCCGGGCCGGGACCCGGGTGCTCGTGCACGGTGCGGCGGGCGGCGTCGGGACGGCGACGGTCCAGGTGGCCAAGTGGCTGGGCGCCGAGGTCGTCGCCGTGGTGTCCAGCCCCGGCCGGGCCGGGACGGCCCGCCGCGCGGGCGCCGACCACGTGGTCGAGGCGTCCGACTTCCTGCGCCAGACCCGCGACGTCACCGGCGGCGCCGGCGTCGACGTGGTCGTCGACACCGTCGGCGGCGACGAGCTCGCGCTCGACTCGGTGCGCTGCCTGGCCCCGCTCGGGCGGCTGCTCGTGCTCGGCTTCGCGTCCGGCTCCATCGGCGCGTTGCGGCTCAACCGCCTGCTGCTCGCCAACATCGACGTGCGCGGGGTCGCGTGGGGGCCGTACACCCGCCTGCACCCCGACTTCCCGGCGGCCCAATGGGCCGCGCTGACCCCCGGCCTCGCCGACGGGTCCCTGCGCCCGCAGATCCACGCCACCTACCCGCTCGACCGGGCGGTTCAGGCCCTCCTCGACATCGAGGAGCGCCGGGCCGCCGGCAAGGTCGTGCTGCTCACCCGCTGACCACCCACACCCCTCCGGAGGACGCCGTGACCGCCGATACCGTCGCTACTGCGAGCCGGCCCGCGCTCGACCTCGCCGGGCTGCTCGCCCCGCGATCCATCGCCGTCGTCGGCGCCTCACCAGGGGTCGACCGGCACCCCGGCCGGGCGATCGCCAACCTGCTGCGCACCGGCTACCCCGGGCGGATCGTCCCGGTGAACCCGAAGTACCAGGAGGTGCTGGGGCTGCCGTGCGTCCCGTCGATCGCCGACGCAGGGCCGGTCGACACCGCGTACGTGCTCGTCGGCGCCGACCGCGTGCTCGACGTCACCCGGCAGTGCGCGGCGGCCGGCGTCGCGCACGTCGTCGTCTGCACGTCCGGCTTCGCCGAGGAGGGCGCGGCCGGCCGGGCGGCGCAGGCCGAGCTGAGCCGGATCGCCCGGTCGACCGGCACCCGGATCGTCGGCCCGAACTGCATCGGCGTGCTCAGCCCCGTCGACGGCGTCATCGCGACGCCGACCCTCAACATCGCCCAGCACCTGCTCCCCGGCTCGGTGACCGTGGTCAGCCAGAGCGGCGGGATGGGCGTCAACGTCGTCAACCTCGCCACGGCCCGGGGCCTCGGGACCCGCGCCCTGATCAGCGTCGGCAACGAGTGCGACGTCGACGTCGCCGACCTCGTCACGGCGCTGGCAGGCGACCCGCACACGTCGGTGATCGCGCTCTTCCTCGAACAGGTGCGGCGGGCGGACGCGTTCGTCGCCGCCGTCCGCGCCGCGCGCGACGCCGGCAAGCACCTCGTGGCCCTCAAGGTCGGCGCGAGCGACGCGGCGGCGCGCTCGTCGCTCGGGCACACCGGCGCGATGACCGGCTCGCACGACGTCTTCCGGACCGTCATGGCCGAGGAGGACGTCCACGTCGTCGACTCCCTCGAAGCGCTCGTCGACGTCGCCGACCTGCTGTCCCGCGGTGTGCTCCCGCGCGGCGACCGCCTGCTCGTCGTGTCCCCCTCCGGCGGCGAGTGCAGCTACGCCGCCGACCGGGCGGAGGCGGCCGGGCTGTCGGCGCCGCCGCTGGACGCCGAACGCACCGACCGGCTACGCCGGCTCATGCGCTTCGGCACGCCCGGCAACCCGCTCGACCTCACCGGCGCCGTCATCGGCGACCCGGCGCTGCTGCGGCGGATGCTCGACGAGGCGACCGCCGGCGACGCGTTCGACGCGGTCCTCGTCGCGCTGCCCACCTGGAGCGCGCACGACGCCGAGCGCCTGCTGCCGGTGATCCTCGACGCGGCCGCGGCGACCCGCGTGCCGACCGTCGTCTCCAGCTGGTCGGCGGGTGCGATGACGGCCACCGTCGAGCGGTTGCTGCGGACGTCGCGGGTGCCGGCGTTCACCGACACGGACGCCGCCCTGCGCGCCCTCGGCGTCGTCGCGCGCCCGCGGCGGCCCCGCCGTCCCGCGCCGCAGCCGGTCGGCACCGCACCGCCGCCGGCATGGGCGGGGGGCGCGCCGACGGAGGACGCCGCCAAACGCTTCCTCGCCGGGCACGGCGTCGCCGTCGCCCGCGAGGTGCTCGTCGCCCCGGGCGGCGACGTGCTCGGCGCGGCCGCCGGGCTGCGCCGGCCGCTCGTCGCGAAGCAGCTCTGCGTCGGGATCGAGCACAAGAGCGACCTCGGGCTCGTGGCCGTCGGCCTGCGCACGGACGACGAGGTGCGGGCGGCCGTCGAGAGCTTCGCCGCGGCCGTCGACACGCACCACCTCCAGCCGCACGGCATCCTGCTCGCGGAGCAGGCGACCGGGGCCGAGGTCATCGTCGGCGGGGTGCGCGACCCCGACTTCGGCCCGATGGTGCTCGTCGGGGCCGGCGGGGTGCTCACCGAGGTGTTCAGCGACCGGGTGCTGGCCCGCTGCCCGGTGACCGCCGACGAGGCGCAGGCCATGCTGCGCGGGCTGCGGATCTGGCCGGTGCTCGACGGCTACCGCGGCGCCCGGCACGACGTCGCCGCCCTCGCCGAGCTGATCTCCCGCGTGTCACACCTGCTCGCCGGCGGCGACTGGATCGCCGCCCTCGACCTCAACCCCGTCATCGTCGGCGCCACCGGCGCCGTCGCCGTCGACGCCGCCGTGCACGTCCGGGAGGTCTGATGGACCTGTTCACACCGATCCGCATCGGCGCGCTCACCGCGCGGAGCCGGGTCGTCATGCCGCCGCACTCCTCGGCGATCGGGAACCTCTGGGGCACCGAGGCGGAGGCCGGGCAGGCGATCGCGTACCTCGCCGAGCGGGCGCGGGCGGGCATCGCCTGGTCGACGATCCCGGGGCGGATCAGCAACGTCCTGGCGCCCGGGTTCGAGCCGTCCGGCATCAGCGCCGTCGTGCACGGGGCATTCCGCGGCGCGAACTACGTCGAGCGGGTGCGCCGGTACAGCGCGGCGATGCACGAGGCGGGCGCGCTGGCCGCCACGCAGCTGACGATGA
The DNA here is from genome assembly GCF_050936335.1 of Dactylosporangium sp. CA-152071. Lineage (NCBI taxonomy): Bacteria > Bacillati > Actinomycetota > Actinomycetes > Micromonosporales > Micromonosporaceae > Dactylosporangium > Dactylosporangium sp. CA-152071. Next base: position 3,598,441 of record NZ_JBNJMZ010000002.1, read on the forward strand.
ACGGCGGCTACCCGCACGCCCCGTCGGACCGGTTCGCGACGCCGGTGAACTTCCTCGCCCCGCACGCGATCACGGTGGACGAGCTCGCGCTGCTGCTGGACGAGTACGAGTTCTCGGCCGGGACCGCCCGGCAGGCCGGCATCGACGTGCTCGAACTGCACATGAACCACGAGGACCTGACCCAGCAGTTCCTCTCCCCCAGCACCAACGACCGCACGGACCACTACGGCGGCTCCCTGGAGAACCGCATGCGCCTGCCGATCGAGGTGCTGGAGCGCGCCCGCGCGGCGTTCGGCCGCGACGGCGCGCTCGGCGTGCGGATGAACCTGGCGGTGCCCGGGTCCTACGAGCTGGACGAGGGCGTCGAGATCGCCCGCCGCATCGAGGCGACCGGCCTGGTCGACTACTTCCACATGGTCTACGGCTCGACCTGGGGACACCCGAGCTACATCCAGCCCCACTTCTACGAGCCCGGCACCTGGTCGGGGCTCGCCCGGCGGTACCGGGAGACGCTGTCGGTGCCGGTCGTCTACACGGGGCTGGTCAACAGCCCCCGACTGGCCGCCGAGATCGTCGCGCGGGGCGACGCCGACCTCGTCGGGATGGCCCGGGCCCACGTCGCCGACCCGCAGCTGCTCGTCAAGGCGCGGGCCGGCGAGCACCAGTCGATCCGCCCGTGCGTCGGCGGCAACGACTGCATCAACCGGCGCTACGTCGACGGCCTGCCGTTCGGCTGCGCCGTCAACCCGCACACCGCCCGCGAGGTCGACGGTCCGTGGCCAAACGGCGCACGCGTCGACCGGCCGGTGCTCGTCGTCGGCGGCGGACCGGCCGGGATGGAGCTGGCTGCCCTCGCCGCCGAGGCCGGCGCCGCGGTGACGCTGGTCGAGCGGGCCGACGCGCTCGGCGGGCAGCTGCGCACGGCGGCGCTCGCCCCGTCGTTCGGACGGCTCGGCGAGTACCTCGACTGGCAGGAGCGCCGGCTCGGCTCGCTCGGCGTCCAGGTGCTTCTCGGCACGGCCTTCGGCGCGGCGGACCTCGCCGCGGCGGACCCCGGGGCGGCCCTGGTCGTGGCCACGGGCGCGCGGGAACGCGTGCCCGACCTGCCGGGCGTGCACCTCCCCCACGTCGTCGGGGGCCGGGCGGCCCTGCGCGGCGCACCGGTGGGCCGGCGGGTCGCCGTCGTCGTGCAGGACGACCATCTGGCGCCGCTCGCCGTCGCGGAGGCCCTCGCGCACCGCGGCTGCGAGGTGACGCTGCTCTACTCCACGCACGTGCCCGCCCAGCTCCTCGGCCGCTACATCGTCGGCTCGGTGCTCGGCCGGCTCGACTCGCTCGGCGTCCAGGTGCGGATCATGGAGGAGGTCGTGGCGATCGGGGACGGGGTGGTGCACGTGCGCCACACGTACTCGGGACGCGCCCACGAGCTGACCGGGTTCGACACCGTCGTGCTCGCGTGCGGCGGCACCTCCGAGGCCGGCCTGCACGCGCTGGCACGCGAGCAGGGCCGGGCCGACGTGCACGTGCTCGGCGACGCCTACGCGCCGCGCCGGCTCGTCTTCGCCACGCGGCAGGCCCTGGTCATCGCCCGGCTGCTCGCCGGCCTGGACCGCTGACGGCGAGGCCCCCGAAACGCGAGCGTTTCGGGGGCCTCGCCGGTTTTCCGCCTCGTGTCACATGGCGCTGTTGTTGTTCTTCCACTCCAGCGGCTTCTTCGTCACCCAGCTCATCAGCCGGTCGATGAGGAACCCGGCGATGAGCAGTGTGGCCAGCGCCGCGAAGGTGCCGGCGCTGTTGAACATGCCCGCGTTGCGGGCGACGAGGTAGCCCAGGCCGCTGTCGCCGGCGAGCATCTCGGCCACCACGACACCCACGACGGCCTGCGGCACGGCGAGCTTGAGCGCCGCGACGACCCAGATGAGGGCCGAGGGGAGCCGGACCCGCAGCATGACGTCGATCTCCGAGCCGCCCATGATGCGCACGGAGTTGACCAGCGACGGCCGCACCTCTCGGATGCCGAAGAAGGTGTTGAAGAAGACCAGGAAGAAGACGATCACGGCCGCGGTGAGGACGCCCAGCCCGCTGCCGATGCCCACCCACATGATGAACAGCGGGATGAGCGCGTGCTTCGGCATCGTGTAGAGAGCGGTGATCATCGGCTCGAAGATCTCGGCGAGCGTCTTGGCCTGGCCGAGCACGACACCCACCAGGATGCCGAGCAGGCCGCCGCACAGCAGGCCGAGCCCGGCGCTGCGGAAGGTCGCCGCCGCGTTGGTCAGCAGGGTGCCGTCGGTCACCCAGCCCCACAGCGTCGGCAGGAACTCGGAGGGCCGGCTGATGAGCAGCTCCTGCACGACGCGGCCGGACGCCAGCTCCCACGCGACGAGCACGACGGCGATGACGAGCGCCTGGATGCCGAGCACCATCAGGCGGTGCCGGCGGGCCGAGCGGCGCTGCGTCGCCTTGCGTTTCTGGGCCGGGCGGTTCCCGACGAGCGTGTCGGTCATGACCCGTTGCCTCCTCCGTCAGCGGTGGCCTTCGACCTGGCGTCGAGCAGACCACGGTTGAGCTCCTGCTCGACCCGGGCGAACTCGTCGGTGAACCGCAGCGCGTCGAGGTCTCGCTCGACCCCGAACGGCAGCCGGTACTCCGCCACGATCCCGCCCGGAGGGCCGCCGCCGACGATCAGCACCCGGTCGGAGATCTTCGCCGCCTCGGTGATGTCGTGCGTGACGAACATGACCGTCTGACCGGCGCGCTTGACGGTCTCGCGCAGCTCGATGTGCATCTGGTGACGCATCTGCGCGTCGAGCGCCGCGAACGGCTCGTCCATGAGCAGCAACTTGGGCTCGTAGATCATGCTGCGGGCCAGCAGCGCGCGCCGGCGCATGCCGCCGCTGAGCTGTCCGGGCAGGAGGTTCGCGGCGTGGCCGAGGTCGAGGATCTCCAGGTACCGGCCGACCCGGCGGGCGATCTCGGCCTTGGGCACCTTGCGCATCCGCAGCGGCAGGCCGATGTTCGCCTGCACCGTCTGCCACGGCAGCAGGGTGTCGTCCTGGGTCATGTAGCCGACGTTGCGGTTCACCCCGTTGATCGGCTCCCCCGCGAACCGGACGTGGCCGGCCCGCGGCCGGAGCAGCCCGGCCGCGAGGTTGAGGATCGTCGTCTTGCCGCAGCCGCTCGGCCCGAGCAGCGTGAGGAACTCACCGCGCTCGATGGTGAGGTCGACTCCGTGGAGGATGTCGTCGCGCTCACCGAACCCGATGGCGAGGTCCTGCACCTCGAAAATCGTGCCCTGCCCCGTCATCAGTTCCCCCGGGCGACGGGCGCCACGAGCTTGTCGTACTTGAGTGCGGCGTAGTCGTTCTCCGACGTCGCGTCGAAGAGCGTGACGAGCGTCTTCCAGTTGACCTCGGTGAAGTTGCTGCCCGCCGGGTAGGCGCTCTTGCACTGCGCCCACATGTTGTCGAAGACCGCCTTGTCCATCTCCTTGAAGACGTTGCTCTTCAACAGCTCCGCGGCCTTGTCCGGCTGGTCGACGGTCATCTTCTGGCCGTCGTTGAGAGCGTCGTGCACGGCCTTGACGGTGTCGGGGTTCTTCTCGATGTACGACCGCGACGCATAGGTCACGATGCCCTGGTAGTCCTTCAGCGACGTGACGTCGCCCTTGGGCAGCGACACCCAGGTGACGGCCTTGCCCTGGGCCACGGCCACCTCGCCGCTCCCGACCGCGGCGAAGCTGGCGTCGAACGTGCCCTGGATGAGACCGGCGGGGATGGCGCCGAGGTCGTTGAGCGGCACGAAGCGGACGTCGGTGTCGGGCTTGAGGCCGACACCCTCGAGGATCGTGCGCAGCACGATGTTGCCGGTCGAGCCGCTGGGGCTCACCGCGATCCGCAGGCCCTTGAGCGCCTTGAGCCGGTTCTCGATCGGCGCGTCGGGGGCGACGCCGGTCTTCTGGGCCGCCTCGTTGCGCATCGTCAGGCTGAACAGCAGCGGCGCCATGCCGGCGATGATCTGCACGTCCGCGCCCTTGGCGATCGCGTCGATCACGGTGTTGGTGCCGCCCACCGCGACGTCGACGTCGCCGGCGAGCAGCGCCGCCACCTGGTTCGTGCTGCCGGCGCCGGCGATGTTCTGCCGGCGCAGGGAGATGCCGTGCGCGTCGCCGAGCTTGCCGTCGATGGCGAGGTTCATCGTCGCGTTGTTGATGCTGGAGGTGATCCCCACGCGGACCGTGGTCGGACCGCCGGTGCCGTCCGACTTCGAGGACTGGGGATCGGAACCGCAGGCACTGAGCGACAACGCTACGGCGAGGGCCGTGGCGACGGCGGCGCCGGTGCGGCCGGCGAGCCGGGGGAGGCGAACGCCGAGCATTCGACGCTCCTTTCATCAAGACCAAGGGATTATGGTTACCATAATCATGAATTGGGGTGTGGTCAACATTACAAGGAATTCGAACGGCTCAACCTGGTAACCGTTCGGACATCTCGGGGAGACACCCGCGACGCCGCAGGGGTGTGCGTCGCGCCGGGGGCCTCCGGCGTACCGGCAGGCGCGGGTGAGCCCGGTCAGTCGCCGCGGAAGTTCGGCCGGCGCTTCTCCAGGAAGGCCCGGGCGCCCTCCACCATGTCCGGGCTGCCGATGGCCTGGATGAGCATCCCGACGCCGGCGGCCATGTTGTCCTTCGACGCGTTCCACCAGAGGTTGGAACTGATCTTCGTGATCTCCAGGTAGCGCGGGCTGAGCCGGTGGATCTCGGCGAGCATCGCCTCCACCGCCGGCTCCAGCTCGCCGTCGGGCACGACCTCGTTGACGAGGCCGAGCGCGAGGGCCTGCTCGGCCGGGTAGCGGCGGCACAGCATCGCCATCTCCTTGGCCCGCTTCTCGCCGATCTGGACCCCGAGGACGTTCGTCGCCCCGAGCACCGGGGCCGAGCCCACCTTCGGGCCGGTCTGCCCGAACGTCGAGCGCCGCGTGGCGATCGCGAGATCGCAGGCGATGACCAGCTCGTTGCCGCCGCCGGCCGCCGCACCGTCGACGGCCGCGATGACCGGCCGGGGGCAGTTGCGGATCGCGTCGACGAGCCGGAAGGACGCCGTGAACAGCTCACGCAGGGCGTCCGGGTCGGGATCGCCCAGGTTGGCCAGCGCGCCGCCGGCGCAGAACGCGCCGCCGGACCCGGTCAGCACGACGGCGTCGAACCGGGCGGCGCCCTCGACGGCCGCGGTCATCGCCCGCGCCATGTCCAGGTCGTACGCGTTGCGGCGATCCGGACGGTTGATGGTCACCCACAGGGCGTGACCGCGCTCTTCGACCTCGATGTCAGCCATGTCGTCTCCTTCGGTGCCCGCTCACCGGCCGTGCCAGCGCGGGGGCCGCTTCTCCTTGAAGGCGCGCGCGCCTTCCTTCGCGTCCTCCGACGACCGCACCGGCTCGTAGATCTCCGCCTGCCGGGCGAACGCCTCCGAGGAGTGCCAGTCGCGCGACTCGACGATGATCCGTTTCGTCGCCCGGACCGCGAGCGGCCCGTTGGCGGCGACGCGACGCGCCAGCTCGAGCGCCGCGTCGAGCGCCCCTCCCGGCGGCGTGAGCCGGTTGACGAGCCCGACCTCGGCCGCTCTCTCCGCGGTGAACGTGTCGCCGGTGAGCGTCCACTCCATCGCCAGCTGCAGCGGTACCCGCGACGGCAGCCGGAGCAGGCCGCCGCCGCCCGCGAGCAGTCCCCGCTTCACCTCCGGCAGGCCGAACCGTGCGCCCTCGGCGGCGGTCACCAGGTCGCAGGCGAGCACGATCTCGAACCCGCCCGCGACGGCGAAGCCCTCCACCGCGGCGATGAGCGGCTTGCCGGGCGGGCGCTCGACGAGGCCGGCGAAGCCCCGGCCCGGGACCGACGGCCGCTCCCCCGCCAGGAACGCCTGCAGGTCCATGCCGGCGCAGAACGTCCCGCCGGCGCCGGTGATGACACCGGCGGTGATGCCCGGATCGGCGTCCAGCCGCTCCATGGCGGCGGCGATCCGGCGCGCGGTCGCGAGGTCGATGGCGTTACGGACCTGGGGCCGGTTGATGGTGACGACGAGGACGCCGTCGGACACCTCGACGAGCACCGGCGGCGGGCACCGGTCGTCCCCGGCCACGGCCGGGGCGGCGACCCGCTCCATGATGTGGTCGACCATCTCAGCGGGCCTGCATCCGGACGGCGCCGTCGAGGCGGATCGTCTCGCCGTTGAGGTACGCGTTGCCGATGATGTGCACGGCGAGGGCCGCGTACTCGTCGGCCTGCCCGAGCCGGGCCGGGTTGGGCACCGTCCGGGCCAGCCCCTGCTTGATCTCGTCGGAGAAGCGGTCGAGGATCGGCGTGTCGAAGATGCCCGGCGCGATCGTGCAGACGCGGATGAGCTTCGTCGCGAGGTCGCGGGCCGCGACGAGGGTCATGCCGACCACGCCCGCCTTGGCCGAGGCGTACGGGATCTGGCCCACCTGCCCCTCCCACGCGGCGACGGACGCGGTGAGCACGCACACCCCGCGCTCGCCGTCGACCGGCTCGTTCGCCGCCATCCGGGCCGAGGCGAGGCGCAGCACGTTGAACGTGCCGACGAGGTTGAGGCGGACCAGCGTCTCGTAGAGCTCCAGCGACCCCGGCGAGCCGTCGCGCTCGACGAGGCGCACGGTGCCGCCGCGGCCCGCGCAGTGCACCAGCGCCCGCAGCGGGGCGACCCGCTCGGCCGCGTCGAGGGCGGCCGCGACCTGGTCGGGCTCGGTGACGTCGGCGGGCACGAAGCACGCCCGGTCACCCAGCTCCGCGGCCCGCTCGGCGCCGGCCGACGTCGGCAGGTCGAGGATGACGGTGTGCGCCCCCGCGTCGACCAGCCGGCGGGCCGTCGCCAGGCCGAGGCCCGAGGCGCCTCCGGTGACGACGGCACTGTTTCCCTGAAGATTCATCGGGGCGACTCCTGAAGGATCTCGATGATGGTGGCGTTGGCCATGCCGCCGGCCTCGCACATCGTCTGCAGCCCGTACCGGCCGCCTGTCTGTTCGAGGTGGTTGATGAGGGTCGTCATGAGCCGGGCTCCGGACGCGCCGAGCGGGTGCCCGAGTGCGATGGCTCCGCCGCGCGGGTTCAGGCGCCCGGCGTCGACCGGGAACTCGGCCCGCCAGGCGAGCGGGACGCTCGCGAACGCCTCGTTGACCTCGATCGCGTCGATGTCGCCGATGCGCAGCCCGGCCCGGTCGAGCACCTTGCGGGTCGCCGGGAGCGGCCCGGTGAGCATGAGGGTGGGGTCGTCGCCGACCACGGCGGAGGCGACGATCCGTGCCCGCGGCCGCAGGCCCAGCGCCGACGCCCGTTCCTCGCTCATGACGAGCAGCGCGCTCGCGCCGTCGGTGATCTGCGAGGAGTTGCCCGCGGTGACCTTCCAGTCGACCTCGGGGAACCGCCGGGTGTAGGGGTCGGTGGCGAAGGCCGGCGACAGGTTCGCCAGGGTCTGCACGGAGCTGCCCGGGCGGATCGTCTCGTCCGCGTCGACGACCCGCTCCCCCGCACCGTCCGGCACCCGGATCGGGACGATCTCGCGGTCGAAGGCGCCACCGGTGCGGGCCGCGGCGGCCCGCGCATGCGACTCGGCCGCGTACGCGTCGAGCTGCTCGCGGGTGAGGCCCCACTTGGCGGCCACCAGCTCGGCGGCCACGCCCTGCGGCACGAGGCCGGGATAGCGTGCGCGGGTCCGCGGGCCGAACGGGTCGGCGTCCATGCGACCGGAGCCCATCGGCACCCGGCTCATCGACTCGACGCCGCCGGCGATCACGACGTCGTAGGCACCGGCCAGGACGCCCCACACCGCGAAGTCGACGGCCTGCTGGCCGGAGCCGCACTTGCGCTCGACCGTCACCGAGGGGACATGATCAGGGAAGCCGGCGGACAGCCACGCCTGCCGGCCCGGCGTCGCCGACTGCTCGCCGACCTGACCGACGCAGCCAACGATGACGTCCTCCACCAGCGCAGGATCGACACCGTTGCGCTCGAGGAGCGCGGCGAGCACCTGCCCGAGCAGATCGACGGGGTGGAGCCCGGCCAGGGAGCCGGACGCCTTGCCCTTCCCCATGGGAGAGCGCACCGCGTCGACGATGACGGCACCAGTCACGAGAACCTCCTGCGAGCCGCTTGACCGACGTTAACTATATAAACCAATATCACAGATACGGGTGCAGGACTACAGGACGGAGGCCCCGTGAGCGAGGCACTTTTTGAGCTGCCGGAGGCGTACAGAGCGCTGCAGGAGCAGGCCCAGGCGCTGGCCAGAGCGGTGCGGCCGTTCTCCGCCCGGGCCGACGAGGCCGACCACATCGACCCCGACATGCGCGCCCAGCTGGCGGCGAGCGGGCTCACCGATCTGGTCGTGCCGGCCGCGTACGGCGGGCGGCACGAGAAGGTGGACGCCCTCGCCGTGACCGTCGTGCGCGAGGCGCTGGCCGCGGAGAGCGCCCATCTCGACTCCCTCTTCGCGATGCAGGGCATCGGCAGCTACGGCCTGGGCGTCGGCGGCGCGGAGCGGGTCAAGGCGGAGTGGCTGCCGAAGGTCGCCACGCTGGGGGCCATCGCCGGGCTGGCGCTCACCGAGCCGCAGGTCGGCTCCGACCTGCGGAACCTGGCGACGACCGTGGAGACCGACGGCGACCACGTCGTCGTCACGGGGCACAAGTCGTTCATCACCAACGGCGGCGACGCCGACTTCTATCTCGTCCTCGGCCGCCAGGGCGACGGGTTCACGCTGGTCCTCGTGCCCGCCGGGGCGCCGGGCTTCTCGGCCAGCAACCCGCACCAGATCATCGCGCCGCACGTCCTCGGCGACCTGCACCTCGACGGCGTGCGCCTGCCGGCCGACCACGTCGTCGGCCCGCCGGGCAAGGGCTTCTCGCTGGTGCTCGCCACGCTGGCGACCTTCCGGGTCTCGGTCGCGGGCGCGGCCGTCGGGCTCGCGCAGGCGGCCCTCGACGAGGCGCTGCGCCACACCGCCGGCCGCGAGCAGTTCGGCGTGCCGGTGGCCCGCCTCGGCCCGGTGCCCTCGATGCTCGCGACCTCGTGGGTCGAGATCGAGATGGCGCGCAGCCTCGCCTACCGCGCCGCCGCGGCCGCGAGCCGCGACCCCCTCGCGGCGCTCAACCTGTCGTCGATGGCGAAGGTCGGGGCCACCGAGGCCGCGGGCCGGGTCGTCGACCGCGCCGTCCAGGTCATGGGGCGGTTCGGGCTGGTGCGCGGCGGCCTCATCGAACGGCTCTACCGGGGCGCGCGGCCGATGCGCATCTACGAGGGGTCGACCGAGGTCATCCTCGATTCGCTGGCGAAGCAACTGCTGAAGGGACTGCAGTCATGATCATCGACGCGCACTGTCACGTGTGGCCCGACCACATCGCCCCGCAGGTGCTCGCGCAACGACCGGCGGGGCTGGACCCGCGCCACGACGGCACGCTGGACGGCCTGCGGCGCACCATGGACGAGGCCGGCATCGACCTCGCGATGACGCTCGCGGTCGCCACCGTGGCCAAGAACGTCGCGCGGACGAACGAGTTCATCGGCGGCGTCGACCGGTCGCGGTTCATCCCGTTCGGCACGGTGCACCCGGACCTGCCGGTCGCCGCGAACATCGCGTCGCTGCGGGACAACGGCATCGGCGGGGTGAAGCTGCACCCGCTCTTCCAGGGGCTCTCGCTCGCCGACCCCGCGGTGCACGAGATCCTGCACGGGCTCGCCGCGGAGGGCATCGTCGTGATCACCCACGCGGGCGCCGGCGGCGACGCGCAGGCCAACGACCGGGGCGCCCCGCACCATCTGCGCACCATCATCGACACGGTGCCGGGCCTCAAGCTGATCGCGTGCCACTTCGGCGGATACCACCGGCTCGACGAGGCCGAGCAGGCCGTGCTCGGCACCGACGTGCACCTGGAGACCTCGTGGCCGCCCACCCTGCGCGGGCTGGACGCCGACCGGGTGCGCGAGATCATCGCGCGGCACGGCGCGTCCCGGATCATCTACGGCAGTGACTGGCCGATGAGCGATCCGGCGACGGAGATCGCGGCGGTGCGCGCGCTCGGGCTCCCGCCCGCGGACGAGGAGGCGATCCTCGGTGGCAACCTGGCCCGCCTCCTCGGGATCGCGCCGCTAGCGCACGACTGACCAGGTGATCGAGGCGTCCATGGTGGAGGCGAACTTCTTCTCCAGGTAGCGCGTCATCTCCGCGATGTGCTCGCGCATGGACTCCTCGGCCACGTCACCGTCGCTGGCGGCGATGGCGTCGTAGATGGACCGGTGCCGCTTGAGCACCGTCCCCCGGCGGTGCTCGGGGTAGTCGACCCCGAGCACCGTGCCGTCGAGGATGTCGAGCAGCGCGTCGACCAGGAAGCCGAACACGGTGTTTCCCGACGCCCAGGCAATGACGTCGTGGAAGCTCTTGTTCGTCTCCAGGAAAACGCCCTGGTCTGCGATGTGCTCGCCCATTTTCTGCACCGATTCTTCGAGCTGGCGCAGCCGCTCGGCGTCGATGCGCTGCGAGGCGAGCCGGGCCATGAGCGGCTCGAGGGCGGCACGGGTCTCCAGAATGGACCGGAATGGCGCCTGCTCGAACTGCAGCAACAGAATCAGGGACGTCGCCAGATGAGAGGCGTCGGGCTTCTCTACGATCGGACCGCCGCCCGGCCCCGGCTTGAGGGAGATGACGCCCTGCAACTCGAGAAACCGCAGCGACTCCCGGAGGGTGCCGCGGCCGACCTGGTACTCCTCGAGCATGACCCGCTCGGGCGAGAGCCTGTCGCCGACCTGCCGGCCCTGCCTGCTGATCTCGTTGACGATGCGCTGCGCCACGAGCATGGCGGTCTTCTGCGGACGGTCACGGTTCACTGCCGCACCCCCCTTCTGCGTCGGCCTCCCCTGAGGCTCATTGCTTCCTATGATATTCAGCGAAAGGGCGTGTTCGCTACCCGCCCCCACCAGCCCGGCGTCCGCATTTCCCCCCGATGTCGAGAATGTGCGAGGAATGTGACCATCCCTATCGCGCTGCGTGACCGCCGTCAATACGATCAGCGCCGACCCAGCGCGGGCAGCACTTCGTCGGCGAACAGTTTGAGGGTGGCGAGCATGTCCTCGTGAGGCAGGTCGTACCACTGCGCCCGGAGGATGACCGTCGTCACGCCGGCCTCCTCGAGCTCGCGCAGCCTGGCGACGCACGTCGCGGGGTCGGTGAAGAGGTACGCCTCGTCGGCCACCTCCGCGGCGGCCGCCTCGCTCTGCAGGTGACGATACTGGGCCGTCGCATCCGGGGCGTTGTACTTCGCGTACTGCTGGGTCACGCCGAGCCGGGCGCGGAGGCCGCGCTCGCGGGCCCGCTCCCGGTCCGGGTCGAGCACGAGCTCGCGGCGGACGACCACCTCACCGTTGAGCGGCCGGCCGAGCCGCGCGCGCTCCGCCCGCTCCACCTGGACGAGCTCGGCGAGCTTCGCCACCGACGCGTGCGGCGGCACGATCCAGGCGTCGCCGAGCTGAGCGGCCCGCCTGGCGCCCGCCTTGTGCATTCCGGCGCCGACCCAGATCGGCGGCCCACCCTGCTGCACCGGGGGAAGGCTGATCCGCGCGTCGTCGAGCGAGTAGTGCTTGCCCGCGTAGGTCACCGGCTCACCGGACCACAGCCCGCGGATGATCTCGACACTCTCGGTGTAGCGCGAGACGCGTTCGTCGAGCGGGATGCCGAACGCGGCGAACTCGTTCTCCCGGTAGCCCATGCCGAAGCCGGCGATCGCCCGTCCGCCGCTCAGGTGGTCGAGCGTCGCGAACGTCTCGGCGACCTGGACGGGGTGGTGCAGCGGCAGGATGAACATGTTGGTCCCGATCCCCATCCCCTCCGCCTGCTGCGCGAGCGCCGCCAGGGTGGGAATGGGCTGGAGGGTGGGCATGCTGCCGAGGTAGTGGTGCAGCAGCCAGATGCTGTCGATCCCGCACTCCCGCGCCACGGAGACCTGCTCCCGGAGCTCGCCGACCCGCTCGGCGGCAATGGTCCCCTGCGGGAAGTCATTCATGATCGCTAATCCGAACTTCACGGCCCGTAACCCCTTCGACGCCCAACGCTGCTGCACGATATAACGATTATAAGGATATTGTCGCCAGCAAGCGAGAGTGCACAAGGGCGTTCGCCCGGTCGTCTCCGGGTGGGCGGTCACGGACCGAACGGGGCGGGCGGCGGATGGCGGTCCGCCTCCCGCGCGGCGAGCGTGGCCATGTCCCGCCGGTACTGCTCGGCCGACAGGTAGCCGGCGAGCAGCCACTCGGTCAGCACGGCCTCGGCCCGCTCGGCCCGCGGCGACGCCGGCGAGAACCCGAGCGACTCCCGGCTCCGGCGCCTGGCGATCCACGCACTGCCGGACGACAGGATCGCCACGAAGATCAGGACGATCAAGAAGACGGCGAACTCCACCGCGACCACCCCCGCCGGCATCCGGGGTCCACATTCAATCCTCGCTCGGCCGGTTTCCGGCGGCAACCGGTCCACGGGCAGCTCCGGGCGCGCCCCCAAAGGGGCGCCGACGCGGATGGCGCAACTCTTCACATATTCAGCTTCATGTTCGGCTACGTCCCCTGGGCCGTCCTGCCGACTCGTCGACGGGTTCAGCACCGGGCTCTACACCCTGTACGACTGCGCGCGGTAGCCGGTCACTCGCCTTCCTTCGAGCCGTCCGAGGTCATCGCCTCCTGACCGGGAGCCGACGGCAGGAAGGCGTGCTGGTGCCCCCGGCCGATGTCGACGTTGAGCTGGTCGAGTTGCGTGGCGCCGACCGACCAGCCGGCGACCGCCAGGTCACGCTGGCGGCTGGCGAGGCTCAGCAGCGCCGCCCGGTCCGCCTCGGGGGCCTTGACCGCGGCGGCGTACGTGTCCACCGCGAGGTCGAGCTGCCGGGCGCCGCCGGCGAGGCTGCCCCGGGCGATGTTGACCGCCGTCCCGGCCGACGGCGGGTCCTTGAACTCCTCGACACCCTTGCGCGTGGCCGCCTTCCATCCGTCGACCTTGCCCTGCTCGACCAGCGGTCCCGGCGCACCCTTGGGCGGAAGCGCCGTGGCCAGCTGCTCGACGGCCGGACCGAGCAGCTCCAGGATCCGGCGCGCCTGGTCGGTGAGCGCCACGACCTGGTCGGCGTCGCGCTTGACCTCCGCGACCTGCAGCTCGTCGATGCGCCGCTGCGTGTCGCTGCGCGGGTCGGCGACGGCGCCGCCGACGAGACCCCCGATCAGCCCGCCGACGACGAGCGCGACGGCCGCCGCGATCACGACGGGCCGCCACCGAAAACCACCGCCGCCGGTGGCACGGGCGCGGGCAGGCAACGGACGGGCGCGACTCGGCGAACGGGGTGGCATCACAGCTCCTGGGGGCGCGTTCGGCTGCCGCCGGGACGGAAGGCTCGCCGAAGACCGACCACCCGGGCGTGGTGACGCCCGATGCTATCGGCACACCCGACCGGCCGGAAAGTCCGGAATCGGGGGCATCTGAGGGTGTCGCGGGGAGGGCACGCCGGAGGTCATCGTTCCGGCGGGGCCGGCGAGAGCATCCGGATGGCCTGGTCGGCGTACGTGTAGGCGACCTGCTCCACGCTGTGCGGGCCGTCCGGGCGGAACCAGGCCGCCACGCCGATGCCCATGTCGAGGATGGAGTACGACGCCAGGCGCGGGTGCTCGACGGCGAAGACGCCCGCGTCACGGCCCTCCTCGATCACGCCGCGCAGGGTGCGCTCGTAGGCCGCCCGCATGGCCAGGATCCGGTCGCGGGCGGGCTGCTCCAGGTTGCCGATCTCACGGTTGCCGACGAAGGCCTGGTCGCGGTGGCCGGCGTGGTAGCGGACGTGGGCCTCGACCATCCGGCGCAGCCGCAGGACCGGTCCGCCGCCGGCGCCGGCGGCGGCGCGCTGCGCGTCCAGCAGCGCCTCCATGGTCTCGACCATGACGGCGACCAGCAGGTCCTGTTTGGACCTGACGTGCCGGTAGAGGCTCGGCCCGCGGACGCCGACCGCGGCGCCGACGTCGGCCATGGTGGTGGCGCGGTAGCCGCGGTCGGCGAAGAGGCGCAGCGCGGCACGGCGGATCTCCGCCGCCTCCAGGCCTGGCTCGCTAATCATCGTTAGCCTACTCGTCACTATTGCTTGACTTTGCTCGTAGCAGCATACCTAAACTGCGCTAATGATGGTTAGCAAGCGGACGGCGGGCCGGAGACGGGAGGGGTCATGAGCTTCGACTTCTCGCTGAGCGAGCGGACCACCGAGTGGCGGGACCGGATCGCCGCGTTCGTCCGCGACGAGGTGATCCCCCGCGAGCAGGACGCGTTCGCCAATGGGGTCACCGACGCGCTGCGCGCCGAGCTGCAGCGGGCCGCGCGCGCGGCCGGCGTGTGGGCGCCGCAGGTGAGCGCCGGGCTGGGCGGCGGCGGGTTCCGCTTCGACGAGGCCGCGGTGCTGCTCGAGGAGGCCGGCACCAGCCTGCTCGGCCCGCTGGCGCTGAACTGCGCGGCACCCGACGAGGGCAACATCCACCTGCTCGACGCGGTGGCCACCGGCGACCAGCGGGACGCGTACCTGCGGCCGCTGGCCGCCGGCGACGTCCGGTCCTGCTTCGCGATGACCGAGCCGCCGCCGGGCGCGGGCTCGGACCCGGCCGCGCTGCGCACCAGCGCCACCCGCGCGCCCGGCGGCTGGCGCATCAACGGCCACAAGCACCTGATCACCGGCGCGGACGGCGCGGCCTTCGCGATCGTCATGGCCCGGCACGACGACCGCGACGGCGCGAGCATGTTCCTCGTCGACGCGGACAACCCGGGCATGACGGTGGGCGCCCACGCGCGGACCCTGGACGCCACCATGCCCGGCGGCCACTGCCAGGTGACGTTCGACGGCGCGTTCGTCCCGGACGCGGCGGTGCTCGGCGAGCCGGGGCAGGGTTTCCGGTACGCCCAGGTGCGGCTCGCCCCGGCCCGGCTGACCCACTGCATGCGCTGGCTCGGCGCCGCCCGACGGGCGCACGGGATCGCCCTGGACCGGGCGCTCGGCCGGGAGCTCTTCGGCGCCCCGCTGGCGAGTCACGGGATGGCACAGCAGCTGATCGCCGACAACGAGATCGACCTCGCCGCGGCGCGGGCCCTGCTGTGGCACGCCTGCTGGCAGATCGCCGAGGGCGCCCGCGGCACCGAGGAGTCGTCGCGGGCCAAGGTCTTCATCAGCGAGGCGGCCTGCCGGGTGGTCGACCGCGCGGTGCAGCTGGCCGGTGGGATGGGCACGTCGGACGAGCTCGTCATCGGCCGCATCTACGCCGACATCCGCGCGTTCCGCATCTACGACGGCGCCTCCGAGGTGCACCGGATGTCCATCGCCCGCCGGGTCGTGCGGCGCGCCGAGGGCCGGAGGACCACCGATGCCTGAGCTTCCGGGACTGCCGTCCGGCCGGATCGGGCCGTGGCTGCGCGAGCACCTGCCGGAGCGCTTCCCCGGCGGCTGGGACGCCGAGCTCATCTCCGGCGGGCTGTCCAACATCACGTACCGGATCGTGCCCGCCGGCGGTGAGGCGGTGATCCTGCGCCGGCCGCCGCTGGGTGAGGTGCTGCCGAGCGCGCACGACATGCGCCGCGAGCACCGCGTCCTCACCGCGCTGGGCGGCACGGCCGTGCCGGTGCCGCGGACGCTGGTGCTGTGCACCGACGAGGAGGTCCTCGGCTGCCCGTTCTACGTCATGACCGAGGCGCGGGGGCGGGTGCTGCGCACCGCCGCGGACACCGCGGAGCTGTCCCCCACGGTGCGGTCCGAGCTGGCCGACCGGCTGATCACCACGCTCGCCGACCTGCACGCGATCGAACCGGCGGCGGTGGGGCTCGCCGACTACGGGCGGCCGGACGGCTACGCGGCACGCCAGCTGCGGCGCTGGGGCGGGCAGTGGGAGCGGTCGCGGACCCGGGACCTGCCGGACATGGACCGCCTGCTGGCCCGGCTCGCCGAGCGGCTGCCGGCGCAGGCCGGGTCGGCGCTGGTGCACGGCGACTACCGGCTCGACAACACCGTCGTCGACCTGACCGGGCCGGCGCGGATCACCGCCGTGCTGGACTGGGAGCTGTGCACCCTGGGTGACCCGCTCGCCGACCTCGGCGTGGCGCTGTCCTACTGGCACGACCCCGGCGACGACGAGCGCGGCCTGATCCCGGTGGCCGCCGGCGTGACCGCGCACGAGGGCTTCCCGCGGACCCACGAGCTGGCCGAGCGGTATGCCCTGCGGACCGGCCGCGACCTGACGACCCTGCCGTTCCACCTGGCGCTCGCCGCGATGAAGCTCGCGGTGATCCTGGAGGGCGTGCACGCGCGGTTCCTCGGCGGGAAGACGGTCACCGCCGGCTACGACAACGTCGGCGCCGCGGTGCCGGTGCTCGTGGCCCGCGGCCTGCGCCGGCTGGACGGGTCAGGCGCCTGAGCCGCACCGCGGACGAGCTCATCGAGCTGCTGATCGCCACCACAGCCGCCTCGGCGCCGGGCCGGGACCGGCCCGCGATGAGGACCGGTCCCGCGACGTGTGTGCGGCGCTCGTGGCGCCGGTGGGTCAGATCAGGCCGTGGGCGAGCATCGCCTCGGCGACCATCCGGAAGCCGTCGATGTTGGCGCCGGCGACGTAGTTGCCCGGCATGCCGTACTCCTCCGCGGTGGCGTAACAGCGGGCGTGGATGTCGCGCATGATGCCGTGCAGCCGCTGCTCGGAGTATTCGAACGTCCACGAGTCGCGGCTGGCGTTCTGCTGCATCTCCAGCGCGCTGGCGGCGACCCCGCCGGCGTTGGCCGCCTTGCCCGGCGCGAAGCGCACGCCGGCCCCGGCGAACACGCGGACCGCCGCCGGCGTCGTCGGCATGTTCGCCCCCTCCACCACCGCCACGCAGCCGCCGGCGACCAGCGCGGCCGCGTCGTCCGCGTCGATCTCGTTCTGCGTGGCGCTCGGGATGGCGACCGCGCACGGCACGTCCCGCCACAGCCCGCCGCCGGGCGTGAAGGTCGCCCCGGGACGGTGGCGGACGTACTGCTCGATCCGCTCCCGCCGGACCTCCTTGACCTCCTTGAGGACCGCCACGTCGATGCCCTTGTCGTCGCGCACGTAGCCGGACGAGTCGGAGCAGGCCACCACGAGGCCGCCGAGCTGGTGCACCTTCTCGATCGCGTAGATGGCCACGTTGCCGGAGCCGGACACCACCACGCGCTTGCCCTCGATGCCGTCGCCGGCGGCCCGCAGCATCTCCTCGGCGAAGAACACCGCGCCGTAGCCGGTCGCCTCCCGGCGCACCTGGGCACCGCCGTACACGAGACCCTTGCCGGTGAGCACCCCGGACTCGTACCGGTTCGTGATCCGCTTGTACTGCCCGAACAGGTAGCCGATCTCCCGGCCGCCGACGCCGATGTCGCCGGCGGGCACGTCGGTGTACTCGCCGATGTGCCGGTACAGCTCGGTCATGAACGACTGGCAGAACCGCATCACCTCACGGTCGGAGCGGCCCTTCGGGTCGAAGTCCGACCCGCCCTTGCCGCCGCCGATCGGCATGCCGGTCAGCGCGTTCTTGAACAGCTGCTCGAACCCGAGGAACTTCACGATGCCGAGGTAGACCGACGGGTGGAACCGCAGGCCGCCCTTGTACGGACCCAGCGCGGAGTTGAACTCGACCCGGAAGCCGCGGTTGATGTGCACCTCGCCCCGGTCGTCCTCCCACGGCACCCGGAAGATGATCTGCCGCTCCGGCTCGCAGATCCGCTCGATGATCTTGGCCTGGGCGTACTCCGGGTGCTTGCCCAGCGCGGGGGCGACGCTGTCGAGCACCTCGCGAACCGCCTGGTGGAACTCGCTCTCACCAGGGTTGCGGTGGACCACCGCGGTGAAGATCGAGTCAAGTTTGTCCTGTACCGACACCGTCGTCCTTCCGGTTTGGCCTGTCCGAGCACCCGCTGAGCCGAGTGCCGGGACACCCACACCGTTGTGGATCGGTCTCGCCTCGCGCGGGGCCGTGCCCTGCTGAAGGCCAGGCCGAGCAACATCGCGTGTTTGCCTCCCGTTCATCGTTGCATCACTGCAACCACAGGCGCGACCGTCCGTGTTGATCAGCACACAGCCCGGCCGTCGCCGGACGGGCCGGCCTCGGGGGTGGACGGCGCCAGGCGACCTGCTGCGACGCGGCTGCCAGGAGTGCTCAGGCGGCCGGCTTGCGGGCGTGGACGCGTTCGATGGTGCCGGCCTTGTGCCGTTCCGCCTCCTCGACGTCGAAGCCGGCGGCGCGCACCAGGGGCAGCTGGCGGCGGGTGAAGTACTCCCCCGCCGCGCGGCCGGTGAGCTGCTCGAGCAGCCACTGGGCGGCGCGGACCGGCGGCCAGCTGCTGCCGATGTGGTCGAGCAGCAGCAGGGTGCCGCCGGGGACGAGGACGCGGTGCATCTCGGCGATCGCGGCGGCCGGGTGCGGGATGGTGCACAGCGACAGCGCGCACACCACGGTGTCGAAGGTGCCGTCCGCGAAGGGCAGCCGCTCGGCGTCGCCCTGCCGCAGGTCGGCGGGGCGGCCGAGGTCGGCGGCGCGCCGCTGGGCGATGGCCAGCATCGCGGGGCTCAGCTCGATGCCGGTGAGGACGACGCCGGGCCGGTAGTGGGGCAGGCTGCGGCCGGTGCCGACAGCGACCTCGAGGACCCGGCCGTGTGCGCGTCCGCCGAGCCACTCCCGTCCGCCGGTGAACCAGACCCGTTCGAAGAAGCCGATCTGCTTGTCGTAGCCGGGTGCGTTGCGGTCCCACACCCGCTGCTGGCGGGCCGTGGGCGTCTCGGCGTCCCTGGTCACGGTGGTCCCTTCGGCGCGGGGAGGAGCGGTCACCGCCGGCGGCGCCGGCGGCACCCCATGATGGTCGGCCCCTCGGCGCCGCCGTTCAAGTGCGCGGGTCGTGGCGCCTACCCTCGCGGCGGCGGGCCGAAGTCGACCTCGACCGTCTCGAAGGCCTTGAACCGCTGCGCGGTCGCGAACGACGTGTAGATGCGCCGGTCGGCCTCGGTCAGCTCGACGTCGTCGGTGAACTGGGTGAGCAGGGCCCGGGGCCACAGGCGGTAGGTCAGGATCATGTTGATCTCGGCGCAGAGCATCAGCACGAGCGCCTGCAGGTAGATCCAGGCGAGCGCGGCCAGGACGAGCCCGAACGTGCCGTAGAGCTCGCTCGCGCGGCTGAGCCGGGCGGCGACGTACTGGGCGCCGGCGGTCTGCAGCGCCATCCAGGAGGTCGCGGCGATCAACCCGCCGGTGATGACCTGGCGCACCCGCAGCTTCCGGGCGGTCAGCAGCTGCATCGCCGCGGTGAACAGGACGGCGTTGATCACGAACGTCAGCAGGTAGCCGAGGATCTGCAGCCTGGGCCCGGACCGGCCGGTGAGCTCGTTGGCGAAGGCCACGAACGTCGCGGCCGCCGCCGACAGCAGCACCGCGCCGCCGAGGATCAGCAGCAGCCCGAGGCTGCGCAGCCTGGACCGCATCGGATTGGGCTGCTCGTTGCGCGGGACGCCGTAGATGTGGTTGATGCCGGCCTGCGCGGCCTGCATCGCGCCCAGCCCGCCGTACAACGCGCCGAGGACGCTGAGCACCAGGCGGGTGCCGCTGCCGACCAGCCCGCTGACGTTGCGCTGCAGCTCCGGCCCGATGGCCGGCAGGTCCCCCACCGCCGACTGCACCAGCTCCTGGTGCAGCTCGGGGTTGGCCTCCAGGAAGAAGCCCAGCCCGGTGAGAAACAGCAGCGTCAGCGGAAACAGCGAGACGAAGCCGTAGTAGGTCACCATCGCGGCGAGGTACGGGCCACGGTCGTCGACGAACTTGTAGACCACCGCCAGCGGGAATCCCAGCCAGACGTGCCGACGCTGGAAACGATCCAACCACGCGACCACCGCGACCAGTTACCCCGCCGTCCCAGCGTCACGCCCGGCGTCCGCCCCGTGCGGCGTCCGGGACGAAGGCGGTCGCGGCAGGATTGTCCGCGGTCCGCGGGGGTAGGCCCGTCCCGTCTGTCCCGCATCCGGCGTTGTGGACGCTGACCAGGGTCACGCACGGGCGTGACCTGTCGTCCGGCGCCCGCTGAGTGGAGGGAGTGCCGAGCATGGCTGAACAGAGCGCGCAGCAGGAGACGGTGGCCGTCCGGGAGGAGCCCCCGGGCGGATGGGCCGGCGGCTTCACCGTCTTCGCCGGGATCATGATGATCATCGGTGGCCTGTTCCACCTGGCCACCGGCCTGGCGGCGATCATCGAGAACAAGTTCTTCGTCGTCACGGCGGACTATCTGTACACGTTCGACGTGACCGGGTGGGGATGGATCCATCTCGTCGTGGGCGTCGTGGTGCTCCTGGCCGGCTGCGCGGTGTTCACCGGACGGCTGTGGGCCCGGGTCGTGGGCATCGTCCTGGCCGGGCTGAGCGCCATCGCCAACTTCATGTTCCTGCCCTACTACCCGCTGTGGTCGCTGCTGATCATCGCGCTGGACGTGTTCATCATCTGGGCGCTGGCCGTGCAGGGCCGCAGCGTCCCGGAGTGACGGCCGGCGCGGCGATCGTCACTCCTTTCGGGCGAGGCGGCCCGGCGGCGGCGCGACAACGGTTGCAGTTGGGCACCCGCACGCACGACAGCAGGCGTGCGGGGATGCGCCGCAGCAGCACGAGTCGGGAGGCCCGCCGTGAACGCATATCCGGCCATCGAGGATCACGGGCTGATCGGCGACCTGCAGACCGCGGCCCTCGTGACGAACGACGGCGTCATCGACTGGTTCTGCGCACCGCGCTTCGATTCGCCGAGCATCTTCGCCTCGCTGCTCGACCGCAGCAAGGGCGGCTACTTCCAGGTCGTCCCGGACGGCATCTCGTACGTCAGCAAGCAGCTCTACCTGCCCGGCACGCCGATCCTCATCACGCGCTTCCTCAGCGCGGACGGCGTCGGCGAGCTGATCGACTTCATGCCGATCGCGGGCGACCACGCCACCGACGTGCACCGCCTCGTCCGTATGGTGCGGGTCGTCCGTGGCCAGATGCGGTTCCGGATCGAGTGCCACCCACGGTTCAACTACGGGCGCGACGCGCACGAGGTCGAGATCACCCCTGACGGCGTCGCGTTCCGCAGCCCCGGCTTCACCGTGAACGTCAACCCCGCCCGCCGCGGCGAACAGCTCTTCCGGCCCGAGGACATCCAGCGCAGCGACGACGGCCTCCGCCTGATCGGCACCCTGTCCGCCGGCAACGTCGGCGGCCTGGTCCTGGAGACCCAGCCCGCGGGACCACCCCGGGCGGTGTCCGCCGACGAGATCGTCGAGATGTTCCAGCAGACCCGCGACTTCTGGCGCGGCTGGATCGGCCGGTCCCGGTACAAGGGGCGGTGGCGGGAGATGGTGGAGCGCGCCGCGATGACGCTCAAGCTCATGACCTACGCGCCGACCGGAGCGCTGGTCGCGGCGCCGACCGCCGGGCTGCCCGAGCAGATCGGCGGCGAGCGGAACTGGGACTACCGCTACACCTGGGTCCGCGACGCCTCGTTCTCCGTCTACGCGTTGCTGGGGCTGGGCTTCACCGCCGAGGCGCAGGCGTTTCTGAACTGGCTCAACGACCGCGTGCAGCACGCGAGCGAGCACTCGTCGCCCCTGCAGATCATGTACCGGATCGACGGCTCCCCGGACCTCGACGAGGAGATCCTCGATCACCTGGAGGGGTACCAGCAGTCGTCCCCGGTGCGGATCGGCAACGCCGCCGCGAACCAGTTCCAGCTCGACATCTACGGCGAGGCCCTGGACTCGCTCCACCTCGCCGACGCGCACGGACTGCAGCTGTCCCACGATGCGTGGCAGCACGTCTCGCACGTGATCGAATGGCTCTGCGAGCACTGGGACCAGCCCGACGACGGGATCTGGGAGACCCGTGGCGGCCGGCAGGACTTCACCTACGGGCGGGTGATGTCGTGGGTCGCCTTCGACCGGGCGATCCAGCTCGCCCAGCACCGGGCCCGGCCCGCCGACCTCGGTCGCTGGACCAACATGCGCGACATGGTCTACCGGCAGGTCATCCAGCGCGCCTTCCACCCCAAGCGGGAGGCGTTCGTCCAGCACTACGACACCGAGGTGCTGGACGCGTCGCTGCTGTACATGCCGCTGGTCGGCTTCCTCGCACCGACGGACCCGATGTGGCACACCACGCTGCGCGCGATGGAGGAGGAGCTGGTCGCCGACAGCCTGCTCTACCGCTACGACCCGATGGCGTCCCCGGACGGGCTGCGCGGCTCCGAGGGCACGTTCACGATGTGCAGCTTCTGGTACGTCGACGCCCTCGCCCGCGCGGGCCGGCTGGACGACGCCCGGCTGACCTTCGAGAAGATGCTGACCTACAGCAACCATCTCGGGCTGTACGCCGAGGAGATCGCACCGACCGGCGAGCAGATCGGGAACTTCCCGCAGGCCTTCAGCCACCTCGCCCTCATCAGCGCCGCGATGAACCTCGACTACCAGCTCGACCACGGCGCGGGCAGAGTCGTCGAACCGGTGCTGCGCCACGGCATGGCGACCTCATCGGCCTGACGGGCCGACGGCACCGGCCCGCGCTCCGGGGTTCAGTCGCTCCACACCCAGTCGCGGATCTCGGGCTGGTCCTCGAAGTGCTCGCGGGCGTACGCGTTGGCCTCGGCGATGCGCGCGTCGCACTCGGCCAGCAGCCCGGGAGCGCGGTCGCGCAGCCGCGGCACGCGCCGGATCGCCTCGGCCGCCAGGTGGAACCGGCTCATCTCGTTCAGCACGACCATCTGGAACGGCGTGGTGGTCGTCCCCTGCTCGTTGAAGCCGCGCACGTGGATGCGGTCGACGTCCGGGTGCCCGTGCACGATCTCGTGGATCGCCCGCTGGTAGCCGTGGAACGCGAACACGACCGGCTTGTCCGCGGTGAACAGGTCGACGAACTGCGCCTCGGTCATGCCGTGCGGGTGGTGCCGGGCCGGGAAGAGCCGCATCAGGTCGACCACGTTCACGACGCGGACGCGCAGGTCCGGGACGAGCCGGCGCAGATACCACGCGGCCGCGAGCGTCTCCAGCGTCGGGATGTCACCGGCCGAGCCGAGCACCACGTCCGGCTCCCCGCCGTCGTCGGTGCCGGCCCAGTGCCAGATCGACGCGCCGTTCGCGCAGTGCTCGATCGCCGCCGCCATGTCCAGGAACTGCAGCTGCGGCTGTTTGTCGATCACGATCAGGTTCACGTAGTCGCGGCTGCGCAGGCAGTGGTCGGCGACCGAGAGCAGGCAGTTGGCGTCGGGGGGCAGGTAGATGCGGGTCACGCTGCCCCGCTTGGACAGCATCACGTCGATCAGGCCGGGACCCTGGTGGCTGAAGCCGTTGTGGTCGTTGCGCCAGCACGTCGAGGTGAGCAGGATGTTCAGCGAGGCGACCGGCGCCCGCCACGGGAGGTTCCTCGCCTCCTGCAGCCACTTGGTGTGCTGCACCGTCATGGACGCCGAGACCATCGCGAACGCCTCGTAGGTGGCGAAGAGCCCGTGCCGGCCGGTCAGCGTGTAGCCCTCCAGCCAGCCTTCGCACAGGTGCTCGCTCAGCACCTCCATGACGCGGCCGTCCGCCGACAGGTGGTCGTCGACGTCCAGGCCGGGGCCGACGAAGCACCGGTTCTCCACCTCGAAGACGTCGCCGAGGCGGTTGGAGTTCGTCTCGTCCGGGCAGAACAGCCGGAAGTTCGCCGCCCCGGCGTTGCGGACGAACACGTCGCGCAGCAGCTTGCCCAGCTGCCGGGTCGACTCCCGCCGCACCACGGCCGGCCGGTCGACGGCGATGGCGTAGTCGCGGAAGTCCGGGAGGTCCAGGTCGACCAGCACCGTGCCGCCGTTCGCCCGCGGGTTGGCGCTCATGCGGCGGTCGCCCCGCGGCGCGAGGGCGGCGAGGTCGGGCACGAGTGTGCCGTCACGGTCGAACAGCGCATCCGGCCGGTAGGAGCGCATCCAGGACTCCAGCTGGGCCAGGTGCGCCGGGTTCGTGCGGATGTCCGCCATCGGCACCTGGTGCGACCGGAAGGTGCCCTCCGCGGGCTGCCCGTCCACCTCCTTCGGGCCCGTCCAGCCCTTGGGGGTGCGCAGCACGATGGCCGGCCAGCGGGGCCGCCCGGTCACGCCGCCGGCCCGGGCGTCGCGCTGGATGCCGCGGATGCGGTCGTAGCACCAGTCGAGCGTCGCCGCGAACGCCTGGTGCACGTGCCGCGGGTCGTCGCCCTCGACGAACCGGGCGTCGTAACCGTTGCCCTGCAGGAACGCCGCGATGTCGGCGTCGCTGTCGCGGGCGATCACGGCGGGTCCGCTGATCTTGTACCCGTTGAGGTGCAGGATCGGCAGCACCGCGCCGTCGCGGGCCGGGTTGAGGAAGGCGGTGCTGCGCCAGGCCCCGGCCAGCGGCCCGCACTCCGCCTCGCCGTCGCCGACCACCGCGGCGACGATCAGGTCCGGCGCGTCGAAGGCCGCGCCGAACGCATGGGCCAGCACGTAGCCCAGCTCGCCGCCCTCGTGGATCGAGCCCGGGGTCTGCACGCTGACGTGGCTGGGGATCCCGCCGGGGGTCGAGAAGCGGCGGCACAGCAGCCGCAGGCCCGCCGCGTCCCGCGTCACCTCGGGGTAGACCTCCGAGTAGGTGCCTTCGAGGTACGCGTTGCCGACCAGCGCCGGTCCGCCGTGGCCCGGGCCGGCCAGGTAGATGACGTCGGCGTCGCGCTCCCGGATCAGCCGGTTGAGGTGGACGTAGACCAGGTTCAGGCCGGGTGAGGTGCCCCAGTGGCCGAGCAGCCGGGGCTTGACGTGCTCCGGCCGCAGCGGCTCGCGCAGCAGGGGGTTGTCGCGGAGATAGATCTGCGCGAGGGTCAGGTAGTTGGCGGCCTGCCAGTACCGCTGCATCTGGTCGAGCAGGGTCGGGGGGAGCGGCCCGGCCGCCGCGGCCTCGCGCTCCTCCGTGGTGCGGACCGCGCTGGAGTGCTGCACGTCGAACTTGAGCATTGCGGGCCTACCTCCGGGAACGGCTGATCGCGCTATCCGAATTGTCGGCCTTGTCCCGCAAGGATGGTGATCGCGACGGCGGGCATAACCCGGCCGTTCACCCTCGGGATCGCGGGTCTGTGGGGCGAGTGTGTGGGCGCTGTGGGTGGGGTGGGGACGGCACCGGCCGGGAGGCTGGACGCACCAGATCCGTCCAGCCACGAGGAGTCACCGTGACCGCCCTGACCCGCACCGACCGGCGTCCCGACGTCCACGAGATGGTGGTCGTCCACCGCGCCTTCCGGCGGGAGTTCGGCGCCGCCGCCGGCCTTGTCCGCAGTACCCCCGCGGGCGACACCCGCCGCGCGAGGATCGTCGCGGAGCACCTGCGCCTGTGCGCCGCCGGCCTCGAGATGCACCACACCGGCGAGGACATCGTGCTCTGGCCGCTGCTGCTCGAGCGGTCCGCGCCGTCGACCGGGCTCGTCGAGACGATGCAGGCCCAGCACCACGGCATCGACGAGCTCGTCGAGGCCATCACCCCCGCGCTCGCCGCCTGGGAGGCCGCCCCGACCGGGGCCGCCGGCGAGCGCCTCGCGGCCCTCTGCGAGCGGTTCACGGCGGCCCTGCTCGAGCACCTCGACCTCGAGGAGCGCGAGGTGCTGCCGCTGGCCTCGCGCCACGTCACCGCCGCCGAGTGGAACCAGATGGGGCAGCACGGCAAGGACACGATGACCCCCAGCCAGCTGCCGGTCATGTTCGGCCTGGTGCTGCAGGACGCCGACGGCGAGGAGCGCGCCCGCATGCTCGGCAACCTCCCGCTGCCGGTCCGGTTGCTGCTGAAGACCGCCGGCGCCTGGCAGTTCAGGCGCTACGTCCGCCGCCTGCGCGCGTCGTGACCACCGCGGCACGGGCCTGGATCTCGGCACCGCTCGCGGCCCGCCCGGCGTCCCACTCGCGGGCGAACGCCTCGTCCCCGAGGGCGGCCCGGGTGGCGTCGAGCCCGCGGTCGGACAGCGCCCGCGAGACCGGGAAGGTGGGGTCGACGGCGTCGGCCGCCGAGATCGAGGCGCCCGCCCCGAAGAGCCAGGCCGCGGACACCGGGTCGCCGACCCGCTGCGCGAGGCTCGCCAGGGCGGGCAGCGCGTAGCCGAGGGTCCAGCTCATCCGGGCGGCGAGCGACAGGGCCACCGCCTCGCCGAGCAGCGTGGCGGTCGCCGGCTCGTCGCCGAGCAGCTCGGTGAGCGTCGCGTGCACGTTGAGCGCGGTGGCGAGGGTGAAGGCGTTGCCGGCCGCGCGGGCCGCGCGCACCGTCTCCGGCAGGGTCAGCCCGGCCGTCGCGAGGTCGCCCGCGACGAGGGCGAGCTGGCACCGCGCGAGCCGGGCGTGCACGGCCACCCAGCGACGTCCGGCGGCCTCCGCCTGCGCCAGCGCGCGGCCCAGCAGCGCGTCGGCGTCGTCGAGGGCGCCCGCGAAGACCGCCGCCTGACCGGCCAGGGTCAGGACCTCGCACGTCACGGTCGGCTCGGCCACCCGACCGGCCAGCGCCACCGCGTCGCCGGCGTCGCGCAGCATCGAGGCGGTGTCGCCGGCCAGCAACTGCAGCCCGAGCCGGCCGGCCAGGGCGCGGCAGCGGGCGACGTCGGAGGCCCCGGGGCCGATCCGCTCCAGCCACGCGAGCCCTTCGCGGGCGTGGCCGCGCAGCGCGAGGTAGAGCCAGACGCTGCCGGCGAGCTCGGCGGCGTCGACGTCCCGGTCGAGCTCGAGCAGGCGGAGGAAGGCCGAGCGCAGGTTGGCGTGGTCGGCGTCGAGCCGGTCGAGCTCGGCCGCGAGGTCCGGCCCTTCCAGCAGTACCGCCGAGGCCGTGGCCCGCGCGTGGAAGTGCGCGGCGTGCCGGTCGGCGGTCGCGGTGGCCAGCCCAGACGCGTGCAGCCGCCGCATCGCGAACTGCCGCACCGGCTCCAGCAGCCGGAAGCGGGGCTGCGGGTCGGGCGACGGCACCCGGAGCATCAGCGACTGGTCGACGAGCGCGCCGAGGGCGGGCAGCACGTCGGCGTCTTCGCCGGCGACGGCCTCGATCGCGTCGAGGGAGCACCCGCCGCTGAGGACCGCGAGGCGCTCGAAGAGGGCGACCTCCTCGGGCTCGAGGAGATCCATGCTCCACTCCAGCACCGCGGCCATCGTGCGGTGCCGCTCGGGCAGGTCGCGCGGACCCGCGCCGGGGCCCTGCCGCTCCAGCCGGGTGAGGAGGGCCGGCGGGGTGAGCAGCCGCAGGCCGGGCGCCGCGAGCTCGACCGCGAGGGGGAGCCCGTCGAGCCGCCGGACGATCGCGGCCAGGGCGGGAGCGTCGGCGGCGGTGACGGCCGTGGGGGACCCGGCGGCCGCGGCCCGGTCGAGGAGCAGGGCGACGGCGGGCGAGGAGGCCACCGCGTCCACGTCGTCGCCGGCGGGCGTGGTGAGCGGCCCCAGCACGAGCTCGTGCTCGGCGCGCACCCGCAGCGGCGCGCGGCTGGTCGCCACCACGACGAGCTCAGGGCAGCGCGCCACGAGGCCGGCGAGCGCCGGCGCCGCCTGGGTCAGCTGCTCCAGGTTGTCGAGCACCAGCAGCATCCGCAGGCCGGCCAGGTGGGGCACGAGCGCGTCGAGCGGGTCGAGGCCGACCTCGTCGGGCAGCCCGAGCGCGGCGGCGATCCCGGGCACGACGAGCTTCGGCTCCCGGACCGCGGACAGGTCGACGGCCCGGGCGCCGCCGGGGAAGCCCGGTGCCGCGAGGCGCAGCGCCTCCATCGCGAGCCTGGTCTTGCCCACCCCGCCGGGGCCGGTGACCGTCACCAGCCGGCGCGTGCCCGAGCGGACGAGGGCCAGCAGGACAGCGAGCTCGCCGTCGCGGCCGATGAGCGGCGTGCCAGGACCCACCGGAACGTGGGCCGGCGACGGGACAGCGGCCGCGGCCGGCGACACACCCGCGGCCGGGAACACACCCGCTGCCGAGGACGGGGCCGGGGGCGGGGACGCCTCCCGGCTGGGGACCGCGGCGACGAGGGCCGCCCGGTCGCCGTCGTCGAGGGCGAGCCCGTCGGCGAGCGAGCGCACCGTGTGCGGGTAGGGCCGGCGCCGTTCGCCGCGCTCGAGGGCGCCGATCGCCTTCGCCGTGAGGCCCGACCGCTCGGCGAGCTCCTCCTGGGTCAGCGACCGCGCCTCGCGCAGCCGGCGCAGCACGGCGGCGAACTCGCCGGATGCCGCCGCCCCCTCCACAGCTCAGATGCTAGTCGCGCGGGTGCCGTGGGCGGCCGCGACACGGGAGGGCGACCGGCTGTGGTGCCGGTGTGGGCCCGCTGTGGGTGGGGTGGCGCCCGGCGCGGCCCGAGGCTGGGAGCCGACGGCATCCCCGCCCTCACGACGAGAGGACAGACCATGACCACGACACCGGCCACCGCCACCAACACCGCCACCGCCACCGGCACCGGCACCGGCACCGCGAGCGGGAGGCGGACGGCACCGTACGGCCGCCACATGTCCAACGTGCTCGTCGCGGCCTTCACGCTGTCGGCGGGGCACACCGTCTACGCGAGCGTCGAAGGCATCGAGGACCCCACGTTCACCGTGACCACCCCGCTCGCGTGGGCGTTCTACGTCGTCGGGTTCGGGGCGGCGGTGCTGGCCCGGCGGACCGGGCGCGCGGCGCAGGCGGCGGTGCTCGCCTACCTCACGGCGCTGCTGGCGATCTCCGTCTTCTACTACCCGACGACGTTCGGGCCGCGGCAGCAGACGACGTTCGGGTGGTTCGAGAACGACGTCTACGTCGGGCTGCTCGTCACGGCGACGTACCTCGGGGTACAGCGGCTGCGGCGCACGACGCTCACCCCGCGGTGACGCCGCCCGGGACGGCCGCGGGGCCGGGGCCGAGCTCGGGCGGGCGTTAAGAAACCGTCAAGGACGCGGTCGCGGCGTATGGATCGCATCAACGCATCTGGGCAGGGCATGCCGCCGGGGCTTCACTTCGGATGCGGCCGGACGTCGGCCGCGCGAAGTGGAATCAAGGAGGAGATCCCTCGTGGCTGACCTGTGGTTCGTGCTGCTGACGATCGCGTTGTTCGCGGTCCTCGGCCTGGTGGTGCGGGCGGTGGAGCGGCTGTGAACGCCGAGAACCTCGTCGGTCTCGTCCTCGCGGTCGCCCTGACCGCGTTCCTGGTGACGGCCCTGCTCTTCCCGGAGCGGTTCTGATGGGCACCGCGGGAGCGGGCGTCGTCTTCATCGCCTCGCTGATCCTCGCCCTGGTGCTGGTGTACAAGCCGTTCGGTGACCACATGTACCGGTCGGTGACCTCGGCCCGGCACACCCGCGCCGAACGGCTCGTCTACCGGGCCGTCGGCGTGAACCCCGACGGCGAGCAGTCCTGGGGCGTGTACGCCCGCAGCGTCCTGGCGTTCTCCGCCGTCTCGATCCTGGCCCTGTACCTGTTCCAACGGGTCCAGAACCACCTGTGGCTGTCGCTGGGCTTCGACCCGGTCAAGCCCGACCAGGCGTGGAACACGGCGGTCAGCTTCGTCACCAACACCAACTGGCAGTCGTACTCGGGCGAGTCGACGATGGGTCACCTGGTGCAGATGGCCGGGCTCGCCGTGCAGAACTTCACCTCCGCCGCCGTCGGCGTCGCCGTCGCGGTCGCCCTCGTCCGCGGGTTCGCCCGGTCCAGGACCGAGCAGCTCGGCAACTTCTGGGTCGACCTGGTCCGCATCTGCGTGCGGATCCTGCTGCCGGTCGCCGCGGTCGCCGCGGTCGTGCTCATCGCCGGCGGCGTGGTGCAGAACCTCAGCGGCGGCACCGACGTCACCACGCTGACCGGCGGCAGCCAGACCATCACCGGCGGACCGGTCGCCAGCCAGGAGGTCATCAAGGAGCTCGGCACCAACGGCGGCGGCTTCTACAACGCCAACAGCGCCCACCCGTTCGAGAACCCGACCGGCTGGACGAACTGGATCGAGCTGTTCCTGATCCTGCTCATCCCGTTCAGCCTCCCCCGCACCTTCGGCCGCATGGTCGGCGACAGGCGGCAGGGACTCGCGATCGCGGGCATCATGGCGATCCTCGCGATCGGCAGCGTCATCGCGATCAACGCCCTGCAGCTCGCGCACGGCGGGACGGTCCCCACCGCGGTCGGTGCGGCGACGGAAGGCACCGAGACCCGCTT
The DNA here is from genome assembly GCF_050936335.1 of Dactylosporangium sp. CA-152071. NCBI lineage: Bacteria > Bacillati > Actinomycetota > Actinomycetes > Micromonosporales > Micromonosporaceae > Dactylosporangium > Dactylosporangium sp. CA-152071. The sequence goes on from NZ_JBNJMZ010000002.1 coordinate 3,628,675, forward strand.
CGGGGTGTCGCAGTCGGCGACCTTCGCCGCCGTCACCACGCTCACGTCGACGGGCGCGGTCAACTCGTTCCACGACTCGTACACGTCGCTCGGCGGCATGGTGACGATGCTCAACATGATGCTCGGCGAGGTGGCGCCAGGCGGTGTCGGCTCCGGCCTGTACGGCATGCTCATCCTCGCCGTCGTCACCGTGTTCGTCGCCGGGCTGATGGTCGGCCGGACCCCGGAGTACCTGGGCAAGAAGATCGGCGCCCGCGAGATCAAGTTCGCGTCGCTCTACCTGCTGACCACGCCGGCGCTGGTCCTCGTCGGCACGGCCGTCGCGATGGGCTCGGCGACCGCGCGGGCGTCGATGGCCAACCCCGGCGCCCACGGCCTGTCCGAGGTGCTCTACGCGTTCACGTCCGCGTCGAACAACAACGGCTCCGCGTTCGCCGGCATCTCCGTCAACACCACGTTCTACAACACCGCCCTCGGGCTGTGCATGCTCCTCGGCCGGTTCCTGCCGATCATCCTCGTCCTCGGCCTCGCCGGCTCCCTCGCCCGGCAGACCCCCGTGCCGCAGTCGGCCGGGACGCTCAGGACGTACCAACCCCTCTTCATCGGCATGGTCGTCGCGGTCACGGTCATCGTCGTGCTCCTCACCTACCTGCCGGCCCTCGCGCTCGGCCCGCTCGCGGAAGGCATCCGATGACCACCCAGACCGTCGCCGGCGGGCTGCTCGACCCCCGGCAGCTGTGGAAGTCCACCCCGGACGCCCTGCGCAAGCTCAACCCGGCCACGCTGTGGCGCAACCCGGTCATGTTCATCGTCGAGATCGGCTCGGTCTTCACCACCGTCCTCGCCGTCCTGCACCCGAGCGTCTTCGCCTGGCTCATCACCGCCTGGCTGTGGCTGACGGTGGTGTTCGCGAACCTCGCCGAGGCCGTCGCCGAGGGCCGCGGCAAGGCGCAGGCCGAGACGCTGCGCCGGGCGAAGCAGGACACCGTGGCGCACCTGCGCGACGGCACGACGAGAAGCGCGAGCGAACTGCGGCAGGGTGACGTCGTGGTCGTCGAGGCGGGCCAGATCATCCCGGGCGACGGCGACGTCATCGAGGGCATCGCCTCCGTCGACGAGTCCGCGATCACCGGCGAGTCCGCGCCCGTCATCCGCGAGTCCGGCGGCGACCGCAGCGCCGTCACCGGCGGCACCAGGGTGCTCTCCGACCGGATCGTCGTGCGGATCACCCAGAAGCCGGGCGAGAGCTTCATCGACCGGATGATCGCCCTCGTCGAGGGCGCCAACCGGCAGAAGACCCCGAACGAGATCGCCCTCAACATCCTCCTCGCCTCGCTGACCATCATCTTCCTGCTCGCCGTCGCGACCCTGCAGCCCCTCGCCATCTACTCCAAGGGCGTGCAGGCGTTCGCGCCCGACAGCCTCGCCCTGAACGGCGACGGCGTCACCGGCATCGTCCTCGTGTCGCTGCTCGTCTGCCTCATCCCGACCACGATCGGGGCGCTGCTGTCCGCGATCGGCATCGCCGGCATGGACCGGCTCGTGCAACGCAACGTCCTGGCCATGTCCGGCCGCGCCGTCGAGGCCGCCGGCGACGTCAACACGCTGCTACTGGACAAGACCGGCACCATCACCCTCGGCAACCGGCAGGCCGCCGCGTTCCTCCCCGCCGCCGGCGTCACCGACCAGGAGCTGGCCGACGCCGCGCAGCTGTCCAGCCTCGCCGACGAGACGCCCGAGGGCCGCAGCGTCGTGGTGCACGCCAAGACCGCGCACGGGCTCCGGGAACGCACCGCCGGGGAGCTCGGCGGCGCCGTCTGGGTGCCGTTCACCGCGCAGACCCGGATGTCCGGGGTCGACGTCGACGGCGACCGGCAGATCCGCAAGGGCGCCGCCGCGGCCGTCATGCGGTGGGTCCGGGACAACGGCGGGCACCCGACCAGCGACGTCGGCGCGATCGTCGACGCGGTCTCCGCGTCCGGCGGCACGCCGCTCGTCGTCGCCGAACGCACCGGCGACGGGCCCGCCCGCGCCCTCGGCGTCATCCACCTCAAGGACGTCGTCAAGCAGGGCATGCGGGAGCGGTTCGACGCGATGCGCCGCATGGGCATCCGCACCGTCATGATCACCGGCGACAACCCGCTGACAGCCAAGGCGATCGCCGAGGAGGCCGGCGTCGACGACTACCTCGCCGAGGCCACCCCCGAGGACAAGATGGCGCTCATCAAACGCGAGCAGGAGGGCGGCAAGCTCGTCGCGATGACCGGCGACGGCACCAACGACGCCCCGGCGCTCGCCCAGGCCGACGTCGGCGTCGCCATGAACACCGGCACCAGCGCCGCCAAGGAAGCCGGCAACATGGTCGACCTCGACTCCGACCCGACGAAGCTCATCGAGATCGTCGAGATCGGCAAGCAGCTGCTCATCACCCGCGGCGCCCTCACCACGTTCTCGATCGCCAACGACATCGCCAAGTACTTCGCGATCATCCCGGCCATGTTCGCCGCGATCTACCCCGGCCTCGACCGGCTCAACATCATGCGCCTCGACTCGCCGACGTCGGCGATCGTGTCCGCGGTCATCTTCAACGCCGTCGTCATCGTCGCCCTCATCCCGCTCGCGCTGCGCGGGGTGCGGTACCGGCCGGGTTCCGCCGCGTCGATGCTGCGCCGCAACCTGCTCGTGTACGGCGCCGGCGGCGTCATCGTCCCGTTCATCGGCATCAAGCTCATCGACCTGCTCATCGCCTGGATTCCGGGGATCTCCTGATGCGCCTCCCAGCCTGGCTCAGCCAGCACCTCGCCGCCCTGCGCGCGCTGCTCGTCCTCACCGTCCTGCTCGGCGTCGTCTACCCGCTGCTCATGGTCGGCGTCGGCCGGATCCCGGGACTGTCCGGCCGGGCCGACGGCTCGCTCGTCGCCAAGGACGGCAAGACCGTCGGCAGCCGCCTCATCGGCCAGTCGTACACCGACGCGGACGGCCGCCCGCTCAGGCAGTACTTCCAGTCCCGGCCGTCCGCGGCCGGCAACGGCTACGACCCCACGTCGACGTCGGCGAGCAACCTCGGGCCGGAGAACGTCGTCGACGCCCTCGGCGAAGGCGGCAAGCCGAGCCTGCTCACCCAGGTGTGCGCCCGCAGCAAGGCCGCCGGCGAGCTCGAAGGTGTCGACGGCGGCCGGCCCTACTGCACTCCCGGCGGGGTCGGCGCGGTCCTCGCCGTGTTCCACCGCGACGGCGCCACCGGCCCGGTGACCCGCGTCGTCAGCCTCAACGAGACGGGCCCCGACGCGCCGTTCGTCGCCACCTACGACGGGGTCGCGGTCGAGCTCGCCGTGCCCGGCGAGGACTACAGCAAGGGCGTCGTCACCCCGGTCCGCGGCGGCGCACCGGACCGCCCGGCCGTGCCAGCCGACGCGGTCACCGCCAGTGGCAGTGGACTCGACCCGCACATCAGCGTCGCCTACGCCCGGCTCCAGGTGAACCGGGTCGCGGCCGCCCGCGGCATGTCGCCGGCGGACACGCAGCGGCTGGTCGACAGGTACACCACCGGGCGGGTGCTCGGGTTCGTCGGCGAGCCCCGCGTCGACGTCCTACAACTGAACCTGGCGCTCGACGCCGCGCACCCCGTCCGCGGCTGACCCGTGCCGGCCCGCCGCCCACCCGGCGGCGGGTCGGCAACCTACAGAAGGCCACCTACAGAAAGAACGGTGCGAGCATGGCGCGCGGACAACTGCGGGTGTACCTCGGCGCCGCACCCGGCGTCGGCAAGACCTACAAGATGCTCGAAGAGGGCCACCGCCGGCAGCAGCGCGGCACCGACGTCGTCGTCGGGTTCGTCGAGACCCACGGCCGGCCCTTCACCGAGGCGATGCTCACCGGCCTGCGGGTGATCCCGCGCAGGGCGGTGGCCTACCGCGGCGCCGAGTTCACCGAGATGGACCTCGACGCGGTCCTGGCCGCCCGCCCGGAGGTCGCCGTCGTCGACGAGCTCGCCCACACCAACGTCCCGGGCGGCGGGCACGCCAAACGCTTCCAGGACATCGAGACGCTCCTCGACGCCGGCATCACCGTGCTGACCACGGTCAACATCCAGCACCTCGAGTCGCTCAACGACGTCGTCCAGCAGATCACCGGCGTCCCGCAGCGCGAGACCGTCCCCGACGCCGTCGTGCGCCGCGCCGAGCAGATCGAGCTCGTCGACATGACCCCCGAGGCGCTGCGCCGCCGCATGGCGCACGGCAACATCTACCGCCCGGAGAAGGTCGACGCGGCCCTGGGCAACTACTTCCGCGTCGGCAACCTCACCGCCCTGCGCGAGCTGGCCCTGCTGTGGCTCGCCGACAAGGTCGACGACCAGCTCGACCGGTACCGGGCCGAGCACCACATCGACGCCACGTGGGAGGCCCGCGAACGGGTCGTCGTCGCCCTCACCGGCGGCCCGGAGGGCGACACCCTCATCCGGCGGGCGGCCCGGGTCGCCGCCCGTACCAAGGCCGCCGACCTCCTCGCCGTCCACGTCATCCGCGGCGACGGGCTCGCCGGGGCGGACCCCGCGAACCTCGCCCGGCAACGCGTCCTGGTGGAGACCCTCGGCGGCACCTACCACCAGGTCGTCGGCAACGACGTGCCCGCCGCGCTGCTCGACTTCGCCCGCGGCGTCAACGCCACCCAGCTCGTCCTCGGCGCCAGCCGGCGCAACCGCTTCGCCCAGGTGCTCTCCCCCGGCGTCGGCGTGACCACCACCGCCGGGTCGGGCTCGATCGACGTCCACCTCGTCACCCACGAGCAGGCGCGGCGCGGCCGGCTCCGCCACGGCGGTCCCGGCGGGCTCACCCTGCGGCGGCGCCTGGCCGGCGTCGCGCTCGCCGGGCTCGGCCTGCCGCTGCTGACCGTGGGCCTCACCGCGGTCCAGGCGGACATCTCGCTGCCCAGCGACATCCTCGCGTTCCTCATCCTGACCGTCGCCGTCGCCCTCGTCGGCGGCCTGTGGCCGGCGCTGCTCGCCGCCGTCGGCAGCTTCCTGCTGCTCAACTACTACTTCACGCCGCCGCTGCACCGGTTCACCGTCGCCGAGCGCGAGAACCTGTTCGCGCTGCTCGCGTTCGTCCTCGTCGCCGCCGCCGTCTCCACCGTCGTCGACCTCGCCGCCAGGCGCACCAGGGAGGCGGCGCAGGCCCGCGCCGAGGCACAGACCCTGTCCACGCTCGCCGGCGGCGTCCTGCACGGCGACCGGCCGCTGCCGGCGCTGCTCGAACGGGTCCGTGAGGCGTTCGGCCTCACCAGCGTCACCCTGCTGCAGCGCCGCACCGGCGAGGACGCCGGGCCCGAGCCGCGCGGCGACAAGGGCGCGTGGCAGATCGCCGCCACCGTCGGCGGGCAGCCGTGCACGTCGCCGGCCGACGGGCAGTCCGAGGTGCCGATCGACGAGGACCTGTCGCTGGTGCTGCGCGGCCCCATCCTCGCCGCGGCGGACCGGCGCCTGGTCGAGGCGTTCGCCGCGCACGCCGCCATCGCGCTGCGCCAGCAGCGGCTGGCGGAGCAGGCCGCCGCGGCCGGGAACCTCGCCGAGGTCGACCGGCTGCGCACCGCGCTGCTGTCCGCGGTCAGCCACGACCTGCGCACCCCGCTCGCCGCCGCCAAGGCCGCCGTCGGCAGCCTCCGCAGCCCCGACGTCGAGTTCTCCGCCGAGGACCGCGAGGAGCTGCTCGCCACCGCCGAGGAGTCCCTGGACAAGCTCAACCGCCTGGTCGAGAACCTCCTCGACATGAGCCGGCTGCAGGCCGGGGCGCTCGGCATGCACCCGCGGGCGATCAGCGTGGGTGAGGCGATCCCCCGCGGCATCGACGACCTCGGCGACGCCGCCGCCGGCGTCCGGGTCATCGTCCCCGACGAGCTGCCCGAGATCCACGCCGACCCGGCGCTGCTGGAGCGCATCCTCGTCAACGTCCTCGCCAACGCCCTGCGCCACAGCCCCGCCGACCGGCCGCCGCTGATCACCGTCAGCGAGCACGCCGGCCTGGTCGAGGTCCGCGTCGTCGACCACGGGCCCGGCGTGCCCGCCGCCGACCGGGACCGGATCTTCCAGCCGTTCCAGCGGCTCGGCGACCGCGACAACACCACCGGCGTCGGCCTCGGCCTCGCCCTGTCCCGCGGCCTCGCCGAGGCCATGGGCGGCAGCCTCGAACCCGAGAACACCCCCGGCGGCGGGCTCACCATCACCCTCACCCTGCGCACCGCCGAGCTCGACGCGCGCCGCCGGTCCGCGACCCCCGACGAACGGGCCGACCCCGCGCTGCTCGACCGGCTCGACGCGTACACCCACGACCACCGCACCGGATCGCCGTCGGACCCCGGATCCGCGCGCTGACCGGATCTCGGCACCGTCCTCGTCCTTCAGGGATCAACGGCCGCCGAATGGGTATTCAGGGCCTCCCCCGCCGGATCGTCACGCGGACCTCAGGAGGCGACACGTTCATGGTCACGATGCCGACCAGGGAGGCGGAAGCGCCGGCCTTCCACGCGCTGTCAGTCACGGACACCCTCGCGGTGGAGCACGTCGAACCGCGCTCCGGCCTGTCGGACGGCGAGGTGGCGGCGCGTCGTGCCACCTACGGTCCGAACCGGCTGGCCGGGTCGCGCAAGGAGTCGTGGTGGCGCGCGTTCGGCCGGCAGTACGCCGACCCGATGCAGATCGTCCTGCTGTGCGCCGGGATCGGCAGCCTGTACCCGCTGCGGCAGCTCGGCACGGGGCTGCTCCTGCTGCTGCTCACCCTGTTCAACGCGGCCCTCGGGCTGCGGCAGGAGGGCAAGGCCGCGGCGGCGGTCAGCGCGCTGCAGAAGATGATGATCGTCAAGGCGAAGGTCCGCCGCGACGCGCAGCTGACCGAGGTCGCCGCGGAGGACCTGGTGCCGGGCGACGTGGTGCTGGTCGAGGCCGGTGACCTCGTGCCGGCCGACGGGCGCCTGGTCAGGTCCGCCGGCCTTGAGATCGACGAGTCCGCGCTGACCGGTGAGAGCGTCCCGGTCGCCAAGGACGCCGAGTCCGTGGCCGGGACCGAGGCGGCGCTGGGCGACCGGGTCGACATGGTGTACATGAACACGAACGTCACCCGCGGCACCGCCGAGTTCGTGGTCACCGCGACCGGGATGGCGACCGAGGTCGGGCACATCTCCGGGATGCTGCAGACGGCCCAGGACGCCGAGACCCCGCTGACCCGCCAGCTGTCGCGGCTGACCAACCAGATCCTCATCGTCGCCGGCGTCGCGCTGGCGCTGTCGATCGCGCTGAACCTGTCCCGCGGCAACGCGTTCGACGTGGTGTTCCTCGCCGCCGTCGCCTTCGCCGTCTCGGCCATCCCGACCGGCCTCCCCGCGGTCGTCACCACGATCCTGTCGATGGGGACCCAGCTGCTCGCCCGGTCCAACGCGATCGTCAAGCGGCTGCGGTCCACCGAGACCCTCGGGTCGACCTCCGCCGTCAACTCCGACAAGACCGGCACGCTGACGCTGAACCAGATGACCGCCGTCGAACTGACGATCCCCGGCCGCCGGTACGCCGTGTCGGGCAGCGGCTACGGCATCGAGGGCGACATCCGGCACACCGCCGGCCAGCCGGACGTGCCGCTGGAGCCGTTCCTGCTGCCGATGGCCCTCGCCGGCGACGCCGTGGTGCGTGACGGCGAGCTGATCGGCGATCCCACCGAGGGTGCGCTGGTCGTGCTCGCCGAGAAGGGCCACGTCGACGTGGTGTCGACGCGGCAGCGGTACCCGCGCCTGGCGGAGGTGCCGTTCGACGCCGCGTACAAGCTGATGGCGACGTTCCACCGGATGACCGACGACGCCGGCACCGACGTGGTGCGCGCCTACGTGAAGGGCGCCCCGGACCAGCTGCTGGCCCGGGCGGCCACGGTGCTCTGGCCCGGCCTGACGCCCAGCCCGCTGGACGACGAGCTGCGCGGGCGTTACCTGGCCGAGAACGAGCGGCTCGCCGCGCAGGGCCTGCGGGTCATGGCCACGGCCCGCAAGGACTTCCCCGCGGCCGGCTTCGACCCGCAGGCCGCGCTGCTGGAGACCCTCGACGAGCTGACCCTGCTCGCCCTCGTCGGCATCGTCGACCCGCCCCGCCCGCAGGCGAAGGCCGCGATCGCCACGGCGAAGGCCGCCGGCATGCGGGTCCGCATGATCACCGGCGACCACGCCGTCACCGCCGCCGCCATCGCCGGGCAGCTCGGCATCGACGGCCGCGCGATCACCGGCGCCGAGTTCGGCGCGATGAGCGACGACCAGCTGAGCCGCGACATCGACGACATCGGGGTGATCGCCCGGGTGACCCCGGAGCACAAGGTCCGCCTCGTGGAGATCCTGCAGCGCAAGGGCCACATCGTCGCGATGACCGGCGACGGCGTCAACGACGCGCCCGCCCTGAAGCGCGCCGACATCGGCATCGCGATGGGCATCACCGGCACCGAGGTCTCCAAGGAGGCCGCCGCGATGATCCTCACCGACGACGACTTCGCGACCATCGTCAAGGCGGTGGAGATCGGCCGGGCGCTGTACGACAACCTCAAGCGCTACGTCCAGTTCCAGATGGGCGCCCTCATCGGCTTCATCGCCACGTTCCTCGGCGCCAGCATCTTCAACATCGCCGCCGGCGTGCCGTTCCTGCCGCTGCAGACGCTGTGGGTGAACTTCACCACCCAGGTGTTCCAGGCGATCGGCCTCGGCTACGGCAAGCAGGACGCGGACCTCATGCGCCGGCCGCCCCGCCGCTCCGGCGAACCGCTGCTGCCCAACCGCACCCTGCTCTGGCTCGCCTTCCTCGGGCTGGTGCTGGGCGTGGTCACCCTGGCCGTCATCGCCTGGGCCGGGCCCGCGTACGGGACCGGCGTCGCCCGCACCATGGGCCTGACGACGTTCTCGCTGCTCAACCTGGCGCTGTCGTTCACCGTCCGCAGCGACGTGCGCTCGGTGTTCACCCTGGAGACCTTCGACGATCGCCGGTTCCTGGTCACCAGCGGCATGTCGGTCATCGCGACCATCATCGCCACCGAGCTCGGCCTGCTGCAGCGGATGCTCCACACCGTCAGCCTCAACCTGACCCAGTGGCTGGTGTGCGTCGTCGCCGCCCTGTCGGTGATCGTGGTCACGGAGGTCCGCAAGCTGGTGCTGCGGCACCGGCACCCGGCGCCGGCCGGTGCCACGATCGAGGCCACGGACACCGCGGCGGCCGGCTGATCAGCGCTCGTAGGCGGCGGTGCGGCCGGTGCGCCACGAACCCGCGACCTCGACGCGGTGCTCGACGTGGATCCGCCGGTCGTCGATCCGGATGACGGTCCACGAGCGGGGCGCGCCCCGCAGCCGCAGGCTCGTCGCCGTGCCGGCCACCACCTCGACCGGTCCGCGGCCGGCGGGCCGGTCACGGCGGCGGCTGGCGGGCACGTGCGTGTGCCCGGCCAGCACGAGATCGACGCGGGCGGCGGTGGTGGCGCGCAGGAGCGCCGCCCGCCCGGCGATGCGGGCCGGGCCGCGCGTGAACGGCGGATGATGCAGCGCCAGCAGCCGGACCGCGCCGGCGGGGGCGGCGCCGAGGAAGGTGGCGACCGTCGCCGACTGCCGGCGCGACACCCGGCCGCTCTTCCACCGCCAGCGGGGCATCGACTGCAGGCCGAGCGCCCGGATGCCCGGCAGGTCCAGCCGCGGGTCGAGCTCGGGTTCGAGCCGGGCGCGGTACCGGTCGTACGGCGCGACGAGCCGGCTGGGGCGCAGCAGCGGCACGTCGTGGTTGCCGGCCACCACGAGCAGCGGTGCCGGGAGCCGGTCGAGAAAGGTCCGGGCCTGGACGAACTCGGCGTCCCGGGCCCGCATCGTGCAGTCGCCGGTGACGACCACCAGGTCCGGCGCGACCGCGGCGACGTCGTCGACGAGCGGGTCCACGACCGCCGGCGCGTGCCGCCCGAAGTGCAGGTCCGACAGGTGCGCGACGACCAGCGGCGGGCGCCGCGGCCCGCCGTTCACGACCGCCGGTCCTCGCCGGCGGTGGGCGCCGTCCGGTCCCCGCCGGTGGTGAACGCCAGCCGCCACAGCCGGCGCCAGTCGACCCGCTGGCGGGGGCGGCGGACCGGCCTGGACCGCGGCACCCGGACCCGCAGCGCACCGGGCTGGATGCGGCACCGCACCGGCGTGGGCAGCAGGACCGACTCGCCGTCGATGCCGACCGGGACCGACGGCGCGTCCGCCTCGACGACCGCCGCGCCGGCGGTGAGCTGGGTGAGCCGCTCCGACCGGGTGCCGCGCACGAGCATGGCCGCGTCGGCGGCGTTGTTGACGGTGACCGCCAGCACGCCGAGCGCCCCGCCGTCGAGCCGCTCCCGGCGGCCCAGCCCCACGAGGTCGTTGCTCGCGTACGGGTTGTTGCTCACCAGGACGGCCTGGGCGCCGGTGACCTTCGTCCCGCCGGTGGACAGCCGCAGGGCGACGCCGTCGCGGCCGGCGAGCAGGTCCGGCAGCATGTCCAGCGCCGTCGCCGCCTTGTCCTGCCGGTAGCCGGGGCTCTGCACCACCTCCGCGTAGGCGCCGAAGGAGGCGTTGTTGACGAACATCCGGTCCCCGGCCCAGCCCACGTCGACCCGGAGCTCGACCCCGTCGGTCAGGGCGTCCAGGCACCGGGCCGGGTCCCTGCGGTCGAGGCCGAGGTCCATCGCGAAGTGGTTGCGCGTGCCGGCGGCGACCACGACGAACGGCAGGTCGTGCTCCACCGCCACCCGGGCCACCGCCGCCTGCGTGCCGTCGCCTCCCGCGACACCGAGCAGGTCGGCGCCGGACCGCACGGCCTGCCGGGCCAGCGCCGCGACGTCGACCTCCCGCGGCCCCTCCAGCAGCACCACCTCGGCCCCGAGCGCGCGGGCCTTGCCGGCGAGGTCGTGCCGCTCCACCTTCCCGCCGCCCGAGCGCGGGTTCATGATCAGGAACGGGTGGCGGGGCGGCGCGGCGACGGCGTGCTCGGCCGTGCCCGGGCGTGGCAGCGCCGCCCCGGCCGCCGTGACCGCCAGCGCCCAGAGGCCGGCGCAGACCAGCGCCACCAGCAGCAGCCCGGCGTGGGCGTACAGGACCACGACCGTCACCGGGGCCGCGACCGCGACCAGGCCGGCGAGCACCCGGCGGGCGCCGCGGTACGCGAGGGCCGCCCACACGCCCGCGAGCCCGGCCCCCGCACCGGCGACCGCGACCGCCACCAGTACGACGCCGCGGAGCCCGCCGGCGGCGACGAGCAGCCCGGCCGCGGCGACGGCCGACACCAGCGCCAGGCGGGCCAGCCACCGCGCGGCGCCGTCGCTCCCCGGCCTGTTCCCCTTGCCGTCCGCCGGCATCGACCAACCTCCCGAGCCCGTCCCGCCTCGCGTCTGACGCTCCCCCCGGCGCGGGCGGGCGCCGTCATCAGGCGCGGGTGACGTGCGGGGCGGCCCACGCCGCGTCCGGTCACTCGACGCAGGCGAGGCGGTTCGGCACCGGCGTGGCGAGCGTTGCAGGTGACACCACGACAACAGGTGAGAGGAGCCACCATGAGCGAGATCATCGCGATCGAGTACAGCGACATCCCCACCGCGAAGACCGCCCGGGAGAAGATGATCGACCTGCAGCGGCAGGGGCTCATCACCCTGCGCGACGCCGCGGTGGTGGAGGTCAACGCCGGTGGCAAGGTCAAGGTGCACCAGGCGGCGTCCGCGACCGGCATCGGCGCGGCCGGCGGCGCGATGTGGGGCGGCCTGATCGGGCTGCTGTTCTTCGCCCCCTTCCTCGGCATGGCGATCGGCGCGGGAGCCGGGGCGCTCGCCGGGAAGAGCGCCGACGTCGGCGTGGACGACACGTTCATGAAGGACCTCGCCGGCACGCTGCAGCCGGGCTCGGCGGTGCTGTTCCTCCTGGTCGACCAGATCACCGTCGACAAGGTCGTCCAGGAGATGGCACCGCTCCAGCTCGGCGGCCGCATGCTGCGCAGCTCGCTGAGCCGCGACGCGGAGCAGCGCCTGAACGACGCCGTCGACGCCGCCCGCCTCGCGCACGTCTGAGGCGCGACCGGCCCGGGGCGTGCGGCGGTCCGCCGCCGTCCCGGGCCGTCGCATGCCCGCTCCCGGCCCGGGCCGCCGGCCGGGTCGGTGTCAGGCCGGGTCGGTGTCAGGCCGGGTCGGTGACGGTCAGCAGCGCGGCGAGCCGGCGCATGATGCCGGGCCGGGCGCGGTAGTAGACCCAGGTGCCGCGGCGGTCGGCGGAGACGAGGCCGGCCTCGCGCAGGGTGCGCAGGTGGTGGGAGATCGTCGGACCGGACAGGTCGAACGCCGGGGTGAGGTCGCAGACGCAGATCTCCCCGCCGTCGGCGGAGGCGATCATCGACATCAGCTGCAGCCGGACCGGGTCGCCGAGGGCCTTGAACGCGGGCGCGAGGACGGCCGCGGTCTCCGCCGGGATCCGGTCCTGGGCGATCGGCGGGCAGCACGGCGCGTCGACGGCGTTGAGGTCCGTGAGGGTGAGCACCACCGGCCTGCCGGTGCCCGCCCACGGGCTCGGCGCGCTCCTCGACGCGGTGTCCGGCGCGCGGATGGCCGGCAGGCCGTCGTCACCCTGGCCGGCAGGCCGTTCACCGGCCGGCGGGTCGGCACGGCCGGTGGCGCCGCCGTCCGCGCCTGGCTCGACCGGCACCTGCGCGACCTCGGCGCCGCGGTGACGGTCGAGCCGTTCACCGCCCCGCGCGTCCCCGAGGTGTACGCCGCGCCGGCCGTCGAGTGGCACGACGGCACCGCGCACCACCGGCTCGGCTTCGGCCGCGAGGTGGCGGTGCACCTCGCGTCGGCCGACCAGCCCCTCGCCCGGCGTGGCGACCTGGCCGTCGCCGGAGCGGGCGACCCGACCGGCCGGCGGCTGCTGGTCCTGGCGGGGATGCCCCTGTCCGACGCCTACGGTCACGCCCACGGCGCGCTCGGGCTGCTGGTCGGCCGGCGCGTGGACGCCGAGGGCTGGCAGTACACGATGCTCGCGGGGCCGGACCCCGGTCCGCTGCCGGTCCCCACCCTGGACACCGCCACGCACGCGGCGGTCCGGCCCGGCGGCTGGTTCGCGGCGAACACGCCGGTCCGCCGCCGGGACGCCGCGGCGGCCAACGTCCATGCCCGCTGGCGCACCGCCGGGCCCGGGCGACCGGACCTGCCGCTGACCGCGCACTACGACGGGGTCGGCGACCATCCGGGGCTGCGGCAGCCGGGCGCGGCCGGCAACGGCAGCGGCGTCGCCGTCGTCCTGGAGTCCGCCCGGGTCCTCGCCGGGGCCGGGGCACTGCCGGACGGGGCCGGGCTGTCGGTGGCGCTGCTGGACGGCGAGGAGGCCGGCGCGCTCGGCTCCGCCTGCCACGCCGCGCGGCTGCGCCGGGCCGGGGCGGCGCCCCTCGTCGTCAACGTGGACGGCGCCGGCCACCTCGACCGGGCGGCGGCGGTCGAGGCCGGCGGCCCCGTGCACGGGCTCCTGGCGGCGCTCGACCAGGCCGGACGGCGCACCGGGCTGCCCCTCGCGGCCGGGCCGGTCGCCTCGGACAACCGCCGCTACGCCGCCGCCGGGCTCGCCGCCGTCGGTGTCGGCGCCGGGATGGCCGGCTACCACAGCCCGGCCGACACCGCCGACCGCGTCGAGACGGCCACACTCACCGCGGTGGCGCGGCTCGTCGTGGCCACGGGGTGGCTCGCCGGCGCCGCGGACACTACAGTTCCCCGGCAAGCGCTACCTCGACTGGCAGCTCGACGACCCCGCCGGGCAGGACCTCGACGCCGTCCGCCCGATCCGCGACGCCATCAGGGCCCGCGTCGAGCAACTGCTCGCCGAGCTGCCCACCGACGTGCGCTGACGGCATCGCCACCCAGGCCCGGCGCCGGACGCGGACGACGTACCGGCCGCCGGGATAGACTCTGCGCACCGGGTACAGGCTGGGAGGTGGGCGTGGCGCAGGCGGCGGCAGGCATCGTCGCTGAGCTGTGCCGGCGCATCGCCGCGGGCGAGCTGCGGCCGGGTGAGACCGTGCCGTCGACCCGGGGCGTCGCACGCGAGCTGGACCTCCCGGTGAGCGCCGCCGCCCGCGCGCTGGCGATGATGCGGCAGGGCGGTCTCGTCGAGGACGCCGGCGGGGCGGGCCCGGTGATCACCGAGCAGGCTCCCGGGATCGCGTCCGGCTGGCGGCCGCCCGCCCGGCGGCGGCGTTCCTCGCCCGCGGGTGCGGAGTTCCTGGCGCTGGCGGTGCGCACGGCGATCGAGTCGGCCGACGCGGACGGGCTCGCCGTCACGTCCGTCCGGCGCATCGCCGTCGAGCTCGACACGGACTTCGCGACGGTGCGCAAGCACGTCGGCGACCGGGCCCAGCTGGAGGTCCTGATGGCCGACGCGATCTTCGCCGGGCACGAGCCGCCGGCGCCCAGCGGGGACTGGCGGGCGCAGCTGGAGGCGCTGTGCCGCGCGCAGCTGCTGATGTACCGCCGCCACCCGTGGCTCGCCGAGGCCGTGTCCTTCAGGAAGCCGCTGCTCAGTCCGCATGTGGCCGAGCACACCGAGTGGGCGGTGCGCGCGCTGGCCGGTGCGGGGGCGGCGCCGGACACCGCGCGGCGCGTCGCCGTGACCACCGCGAGCTTCGTGCGCGGCCACGCGATGCGCCTGGCCCAGGAGCAGCGCCACGACGAGCTGCAACACGAAGAACCGCCGCACGAAGAACCGCAGCACGGAAAGCCGCGGCACGGGGAGCCCGCAGCGGACGTGGAGCGGGGCACCGCGCTGTTCGAGTTCGGCCTGGAGCGGCTGCTCGACGGCTTCGCGCGCCTGGTGCCATAGGCGACGACGGGAAACGAAGGCGCGGCTAGAGTTGGGCCACAACACACGGCGGGAGGCGGCAGTGGCGCTGATGGCGACGGACATCGCCGCGCTGTTGCGCCAGCGGATCGCCACGGGCGAGCTGCCGCCGCACACGGTGGTGTCGTTCAAGGACCTCATGAGCGAGTGGGACGTCTCGATGCACATCGCCTTCAAGGCGCTGCGGCAGATGCGGGACGAGCGCCTCGTCGAGAAGGTGCCCGGCATCCACGGGCTGTTGGTGACCGAGCCCGCCGCGGGCATCGCGGCGGCGTGGCAGCCCCCACCGCCACCGGGGACGGAGGCCCGTGCGCGGGTGGTCCGCACCGCGATCGAGCTGGCCGACGCCGACGGCCTCGCGGCCGCCTCCATGCGGCGCATCGGGGAGCGGCTCGGCGTGACCACCATGACGCCGCACAAGCACGTCGGCAGCCGGGCCCGCCTCGAGACCATGATGGCCGACGCGATCTTCGCCGGGCACCCGCTGCCGCAGCCGCCCGCCGGCGACTGGCGGGCGCAGCTCGAGCTGGTGTGCCGCACGCAGTGGCAGATGTACCGCCGCCACCCCTGGCTCGCGAGGATCGTGTCGTTCGAGCCGTCGCCGCTCAGCGAGCACGTGGTCGCGCACATCGAGTGGGCGGCGCACGCGATGACGGGCCAGGGCCTGCTGGCGGAGACCGCGTCGCGGGTCGCCGCGACCGCCGCCGACGTCGTGCGCGGGATCGCGATGGACGCCGATCAGGACCCCGACGACACCGAGCTGTTCGAGTTCGGCCTCCAACGCCTCCTGGACGGACTCGCGCCGCTGTTCCCGTAACGGCCGGCCACGGCCGCCGCAAGAGGCGGCACCATACTGGACGCGTGTATCCGTGGACGTTGTCGTGGCCGGAGGTCGACCCTGCCCGGCACCCGTTCGACCGGGAGGCGGCGCCCGCGGTGATCCGGGGGCTGCCGCCCGCCGCCGCGGTGCCGTCCCGCCGGGCGGGGCACGCCGCCGACCCCGCCGTCATCGGCTGGGGGCACGGGGAGGGGCGGCTGTGGTGCGACGCGATGAGCACCGCCCTCGTCGAGCACTACGGGCCGTGGGCGTCCGGCTGGCGGTGGTCCTCCGGCGAGGGCGACTACGGCGGCGGGCCGGTGCACGCGTGGTGCTGCCCGCGCGACTCGATGACCACCCCGGACGCCACCCTGGCCGTGGTCGCGGCGGCGCTGCTGGAGTGGCGGGCCTGGCTGGAGGACCTCGCCGCGCGTTTCGACGGGTTCCTGCCGCTGCCCGCCGGCCGGGAGGCGGCCCTCGCGGCGTGGGAGCGGGCGGTGGCGCAGCTGGTGACGGTCGTGGTGGACAGCACCGGCGCCGAGGACGCGTGGTATGAGCTCTGCGGCCAGGTGCTGCACTGGTTCCTGGCGGCCGCCGGGGTACCGGAGGCGCTGCGCGGGACGCTCGTCGGCGAGGCGATCGACGGCCGGTTCGAAAGCTGGTGCGAGCCGGCGGACGACCTGGTCACGGACGTCGCCGGGCGGCTCGCCGCCGGGGTCGTCGGCCGCGGCGATGCGTGACCACCTGCTGGACTGGATCCGCGTCCGCGAGGAGGTGCGCTGGGCCGAGGTGGCACGGCCGTTCCCCGGCCCCGTCCGGGGCGCCCGCGACGGCGTCGCCGACCATGTCCGCACGACCGTGGCGCACCGCGACCCGCACCGGGCACGGCGCCTGCTCGACGCGCTGCACCGGGCCCGGACCGCTACCGACCTGCCCCTCGAGGTCCTCGCCGACTGGCAGGCCGTGGTCCTCGGCGGAACGAACAGCAGGACGGACAGCAGGACGGACAGCAGGACGGACAGCAGGACGGACAGCGGGGCAGGCAGCAGGACGGACCGCGGGGCAGGCAGCAGGACGGACCGCCGGACGGGCACAGCCCGCTTCCGGACGGGCACCGCCCACGCGAAGCGGGGCCGGGACCGCTACGGGCTGCACGCCGACACCGAACCCCGCTTCCGGGCCTGCCTCGCCGACGCGACGGACCCGTCGGTGCCGCTGTCGGCCCGCGCCGCCCGCGTCTACCTCGACGTGGCGTTCTTCCACCCGTTCGAGGACGGCAACGCCAGAGCGGCCATGCTCTGCCTGTACCACATCCTCCACCGCGGACAGGTCACGCTGGACCTGGCCGCACCGCTGCTGCGGATCACCCGCCGCGCCGACGACCCGGCCGGCGCCGCGGACCTGGTGCGGCTGGTCGACGTCCTGATCGCCGCCACCCACCGGCGCGCCGCGGGCGCCGCACCCGGACACCGCACCTGAGCCGACCGGGCCGCGCATCCGAGAAATCGATTGCTGCAAGTTCTTTACGGGAATTCCCCACGCCTGGCAAGCTATTGACATCAACCGATGCCGGACCGGCCGTCAGGAGACCCCGTATGTCCCGTGTCCAGCGAGCCGCGCTCGCCGCCGCCCTGCTCACCTTCGTGCTGGTCGATGCCTCACCGGCGTCGGCGGCGCCGCTGTTCAAGGCGCCGTTCCCCTGCGGTCAGCGCTGGACCTACGACCACCACAGCGCCGAGGTGCGCCAGGCGCTCGACTTCGTGCGCACCGACGGCACCACCAACGGCACGCCGCAGGTCGCGACGGCGGCCGGGGTCGCGCACCGGCTGTCGCAGCCCGGCGGCGCCGGCAACTACATCTCCATCGACCACGGCGGCGGCTGGACGACGTACCACTTCCACCTGAGCGCCTACTCGGTGCCCGACGGCGCGTACGTGCAGCAGGGCCAGCAGATCGGCATCACCGGCAGCACCGGCAACTCGTCCGGCCCGCACCTGCACTACGAGCAGCTGTTCAACGGCGTCGGGCAGGTCATCTCGATCAACGGTGCCTCGCTCGCGCCGTACCCGGGGCAGTACAACCAGAAGTTCCTGGTCAGCGACAACTGCGGGCAGGGCTCGGGTCCGGGCGACCGCTACCTGGCCGGGTCGCCGACCGACTTCAACGGCGACGGGAAGGACGACATCGTCACGTTCACCCGGGGCACGCTCAACGACGTGTACGCCGCGACCTCGACCGGCACATCCTTCACCGGTACGTCGGTGAAGTGGAACGACTTCTTCGGCCTCACCGGCGAGACGCTGCTGACCGGCGACTTCAACGGCGACGGCAAGGACGACGTCGTCACCTTCACCGGCGGCTCGCTCGGCGACGTGTACGTGGCGCTGTCCACCGGCACGGCCTTCGCGGGCGCGGCGAAGTGGCACGACTGGTTCGCGCCGAACGCCGAGGTGCCGGCGGTGGGCGACGTCAACGGCGACGGGAAGGACGACATCGTCACGTTCACGCACGACGCGGCCGGCGACGTGTACGTGGCCCTGTCGACCGGCACCGGCTTCGGGCCGGGCGTGAAGTGGCACGAGTACTTCTCGATCCCCGGCGAGCACCCGGCCGTGGGCGACGTCGACGGCGACGGCAAGGCCGACATCATCACCTTCACGCAGGGCCCCGCGAGCGCCTCGGACGTGATCGTGGCGCTGTCCGACGGCACGTCGTTCGGCGCGCCGCAGAAGTGGCACGACCTCTTCGCCGTCGGCGCCGAGCTGCCCCGCGTCGGTGACATCAACGGCGACGGCAAGGCCGACATCGTCACCTTCACCTGCAACGCCGACGCCGACGTCTACGCCGCGGTCTCCACCGGCACGAGCTTCGCCGGCACGACCGTCAAGTGGAACGACTTCTTCTGCCTGCCCGGCGAGTTCCCGTACCTGGGCGACTTCAACGGGGACGAGCTGGACGACATCATCGTGTTCACGAAGGGCACCACGAACGACGTCTACGTGGGCCTGTCCACCGGCACGTCGTTCGCCGGCGGCGTCAAGTGGCACGACTTCTTCGGCCTCACCGGCGAGACCACGCTGTGAGTGGCGGCTAGGCGACGGGGACCGGCAGCGGGAACGCCAGCATCGCGTCGTCGACGAGGGTGTGCAGGGCCGAGGTGTGCGGTGGCGTGCCGCCGAGGGCGTGCAGCGCCCCGTGCACCTCGGCGACCATCGCGTCGACCCGGCCGTGGTAGGCGCGCAGGTGCTCCGGGCCGGTCAGCAGCGCCTTGAACTCGGCCCGGGCGTCCGCCGACGTCGCCGCCGCCGCGTGCAGGGCCAGCAGGGCGGGGCGCTGCGCCGCCGGCACGCCGTCCAGCAGCAGCATCACGAGGAAGGTGGCGGCGCCGTTGCGGAGGTCCTCGTCCCGGCCGGTGACCAGGTCGCGCTGGTCGTTGGTGAGCTGGCGGAGGACCCCGAACCGGCGGCCGACGTCGCGCCAGCGGTCGACCCGGCCCGGGTCGGCGCCGGCCAGGCAGGCCGCCGTCGCGGTGGCCATGGCGTAGGGCGCGCCGGTCTTGCCCTCGTAGCTGGCGAGGACCGACGCGGTCGTGGCGGTGGCCGGCCGGGCGGCGAGGTCCAGCAGCTGGCCGCTGATGCCGTCGAGCCAGCCGCGGGACAGCTCGGCCTGCGCCGCGACCTTCGTGGCGTCCGGCACGCGGGCCTCCCGCAGCAGCCTGGCCGGCAGGTGACTGCCGACGCCCAGCGCGGCCAGGATGTCCGCGTTGCACCGCGCCGGGTCGAAGGGTCCCCCGTCGGCGAGGTCGTCGAGGTAGCGGGCGGCGGCCCACCAGAGCACGTGGACGACCGCCGCCGGCCTGCCACCGGCCGGGTCGCCGGTCTCGGCGGCGTGGACGAGCAGCGGTAGCCGGATCATCACGTCCACCGCGCCGGTCGAGCCGCGCGCGGCCAGCCGGCCCAGGAAGCCGCCGAGGAACCCGGCCATGGCCTCGTCGGCGACGTCGCCGCCGGCCCGCAGTCGCGCCAGCAGCGCGGCCAGGTCCTCGTGCACCGCGCCGACCACCTCGGTGACGTCCGTCGTCATGATGTACCCCCTGCAGCAGCGGTCACGGCCCACGAGACGAACGAGGCCAGCAGATAGAAGAAGGCGAGGCGGGCGTCCCAGCGGTCCGCGCGGCGGAACCGCCACCACGCGAGGGCCGGCAGGGCCAGCGGCGGCAGCGTCAGGAGCACCCACGCGGACGGTGCCGCCAGCACCAGGACGACGGTGGCGGCCACCGGGCTCAGCACGGCGACCGCGACCGTCGCGGGCAGGCCGAACGTGGTCACGTACGTGCGTTCGCCGGGGCGCGGCGACCGGGTGATCTTCTTGGCCACCTCCAGGTGCAGCGTCGCCAGGACGACCACGGCGAGCGCCGGCCAGAACGACGGGCCGAAGCCGCCGCCCGTCGTGCGGAGGTGGAGGGTGTACAGGTACAGGTGCAGCAGCAGCTGCACGGGGCTGCTCAGCAGCAGCGTCAGCACCAGCCGCCCCGGGTCGGGGCCGGGGAGCAGCAACAGCAGCGCGTAGGCCAGCTGGACCGCGATGACGAGCGCCGCCCAGCGGTCGAACAGGTTCACCAGCACCAGGAGCGCGCCGATCACGCCGTACCAGCGCAGCAACGACGACCGGGTGACGACGCCGGCGGCGAGCGGGCGGTCCGGGTTGTGCACGCGGTCGTAGGGCAGGTCGCGGATGTCGTCGACGATGCGCATGAGCAGCATGTCGACGGCGATGGTGAGCGCCGCGACGGCGGTGCCGAGCCCCGGCCGCCAGGGGCCGGCGGGCGGGCCGGTGAGGGCGAAGAGGCCGGTGACGCCGTAGGCCCAGCAGACCGCGAACAGGATCGACGGCACCGGCGGGTAGCTGCCGCGGATGAACGCCCTCACGGTCGCACCGGCGAGCCCAGGTGCACCGGCAGGCGCCACAGGCCGCGCAGGAACATCTTGTCCCGCCACTCGTCGGCGCCTCCGGAGGCGGGGCGCAGGTCCGGGAAGCGGCGCAGCAGCGCGCCGATCGCGGTGCGCAGTTGGACCCTGGCGTGCGGGGCGCCGACGCACATGTGCCGGCCGTGGCCGAAGCCCAGGTGCGGGTTGGCGGGCCGGTCGAGGCGGAACTCGTCCGGGTCCGGGAAGACCGCCGGGTCGCGGTTGGCCGCGTCGGTGAGCGGGACGACGACCTGCCCGGCGGGCAGCGGCACCCCCGCGAGCTCCGCGTCGGCGAGCAGGACGTGCGGCTGCCCGCCGGTGCCGGCGAACCACACCCAGCGCAGCAGCTCCTCCACCGCCGCGGGGATCAGCTCGGGCCGCTCGACCAGCGTGCCGCGGAGCTCGTCGTCGTGCAGCAGGTGGTGTACGCAGCTGCTCAGGTGGCTCGCGGTGGCGTCCCCGCCGGCCATGACGAGCCCGGCCGCCATGACGACGATCTCCTGCTCGCTGAGCGCGGGCGCGAGCGAACTCAAGAACCCGGTGCCCAGCCGCTCCCGGAAGTAGCCGTGCATGGCGGCCGTCGCGGCGGTGACCTCGTCCGGCTCGCAGCGGCCCGCGGACATCATCACGTCGGTCCACGCGACCAGCTGGTCGACGTCGCCGGCCGGCGTGCCCATGATGCGGGCGATCACCAGGTAGGGCAGCGGCCGCAGGTACGCGGCGACCAGGTCGACCGGTCCGGGCTTCGCGGCGGCCTCGTCGAGCAGGTCCTCGGCGAGCCGCTCGATCCACGGCCGGTCGGCCTCCGCGGCCCGGTGGGTGAACGCCGCCTGCACGGTCCGGCGGCGGCGGGTGTGCAGCGGCGGGTCGGTGGTGGCCAGGGCGAGGGTGTCGGGGCTGCGGGCGAACATGGTGCCGCCGTGCCACTGCTGCCGGCTGAACCGCGGGTCCGACAGCACCGTGCGCACGTCGGCGTGGCCGGTGACGAGCAGCGCCGGATGGTTGCCGCGGATGCGGACCGGCACGAGGGCGGCGCGGCGGAAGAGCGCCGCCTGCTCGGGGTCGAGGGCGACGCCGGGGCGGCTCTCGAAGGGGAACCGCGTCATGACGCCTCGGCGATGATCCGGACGGTCCCGGCGGTGCCGTCGAGCTCGATCAGCGCGCCGTCGGGGATGCGGCCGGTGGCGCCCGGCACGGCGACGACCGTCGGCACGCCGAGCAGCCGCCCGGTGATCGCGGTGTGCGACAGCAGCGTGCCGCGCTCCACGACGAGCCCCTTCGCCGCCATCATCAGGAACAGCCAGCCGGGGTCGGTCTCGCGGGCGACGAGGATCGCGTCGCGGCACGTCTCCGGCGGCACGGACGGGTCGAGGACGAGGCGGGCCGGGGCGCGCACGACGCCGGGCGCGGAGCCGAGCCCGGTCAGGACCCCGGTGTCGCCGGCGGCCGGCGCGGCGGTCACCTCCACGGCGCCCGGCAGCACGTCGGCGAGGGGGCCGGTGGCCGGGGTGCGCAGGAGGCCGGGCCGGCCGGGGCGGGCCTCGGCGAGGAGCCGTGCGCGGCGGCGGGCGGCGGCGAGGTCGCGCAGCGCGGCGCACGGCAGCGTGCCGTCGTAGGCGCCGAGGACCTCGGCGACGGTGAGGTCGCGGATGTCGAGCGGGTCGTCGAGGTGGCCGGTGGCGTGCAGGTCGGCGCCGAGCCGCCACAGGATGTCGCGGGACAGCCCGTACAGCTGCGTGCGGCAGAACCGGGTGTCCTCGCGGACCCGGGCGGTGTAGCGCACGTAGCGCGCCAGGGTGCGCAGGACGGTGCGGCGCAGCCGGCCCGGGCAGCGCGCGGCGAGCTCCTCGGCGGCCTGGCGGGTGGCCCGCTCCTCCGCCTGGATCAGGCCCTCGACCGTGCGGTTCTGGCTGATGTACGGGCGGAGCACCTCCAGCAGCGTCCACGGCTGCTGGCGCGGGGTCGGCTGCTCGAGCTTGAGGTCGTGCAGCGCGCGGTCCCCGTAGCGGCGCAGGTAGTCGGCGGCCGCCTCGGCGAGGGGCGTGCCGTGCCCGCCGGTGCTGATGGCGCGCCACACCTCGCGGGGGCGCTCCCCGGACTCGACGGCCGCGCGCAGGTCCGGATCGGCGGCGACGAGCTCGGCGAGTGCGACGGCGGCGCGGACCGACCGCAGCGACCGGTTCGCGGGGCCGCCGGTCAGCAGGCCGGTGAGCAGGCCCTTCGCGCCGCCGGCCCACCGGTCGAGCAGGCGCATCAGGGCCTTCACGGCGAGCAGCCCGTAGATGGAGTTGGTGAGCGTGACGCCCCAGCGGACGCTCATCGCCGCCCACAGCTCCCGGTAGGCGGCGACGAGCTGGTGCGGGGTGCGCCCGGACAGGTCGCCGGCATCCGCCATCACGCCGTCCCACCAGCGCAGGAACTCCCTGGCCTGGCGGGGGTGGCGGGTGGCCCGCAGGAGCGTGCCGGGCAGCGCGAGCCACGCCCGCCGGCGGGGGCGGGTGACGGCCGGGCGCGCCTCGCCGGTGACCCCCATGCCGTCCTGCCACACGTCGCGGACGAGGTCGAACACCGGCATCTGGCCGTGCAGGGTGTGCCAGGCGCCGAGGCGGTAGTAGACCCGCCCCTCCAGGTGCGCGACGAGCTGCTCCAGGTGGTGCCGGTTCGCCGCCACGGTGCGGGTCGGCACGCCCATGCGGTGGTACAGGTCGCCGAACGCGCGCCGGTAGAACTCCTGCGCCTGCGAGAAGGTGAGCGCGCCGGAGACGCCCGGGTAGCTCTCGGTGATGTTGTGGTTGGCCCAGTACACCGGTGGCCCCGCGGGCATCACCATCGGCCGGGCCTGCACCAGGTGCAGGGTGCCGTCGGCGGTGATGGTGCCCTCGACGTCCTGCGGGCCGCCGAAGAACGCCTCGGCCCGGGCGGCGAGGGCCGCGACGGCGCGGGCGGTGCGGTCGTCGAGCACCGGCGCGTCGGCGAGGTCCGCCGGCACGGGCAGCAGCGCGAGCTCGCCGGTGCCGTCCGGCGGGCCGACCATGCGCTCCTTGCGGACCAGGTCGGCGGTCACGGTCGCGCCGGTGACGTGGAAGTGGTCGACGTCGGCCTTCTCCTGCACGACGCCCTCGCCGATGCCGTGCGCGGCGGCGATGACGGTGCGCCGGGCGCCGTCGCGGGGGTCGCGGGTGAACGCCACGAACGAGCGGGTGCCGGGCACCATCAGCTGCACGCCGACCGCGATCCGGGTCCTGGCCGGGTCGAGGCCGCGGTGCCGCCGGTAAGCGACGGCCCGGGCGGTGAACGCCGACGCCCAGCAGGCCGCGATCCGGTCCGCGACCCGGTCGGCGGGCACGTAGAGGAAGCTGTCGCTCATCCCCGCGAACGGGTCGGCGCCGTCCTCGCCGTCCTCACCGTCCACTGTGGACGCGACGGCGCAGGCCCGGACGGCGAACAGCGCGTCCGGGCCGAACCGGTCGCGGACCTCGGCGAGGATGCCGTCCGGGACCGGGGCGGCGCGCAGGGCGGCGGCCGCCCGCGTCCACCGCTGCGGGTCCTCGGGGTCCCCCTCTGGGTCTCCTGCAGCGCCGGCGCCGTCCTGAACGGACTGCCACGCCGCGTCGAACGCGGTCGCCGGGACGGTGACCAGGTCCGGCACCGGGAACCCGGCGGCCCGCATCCGGTGCAGGCGGGCGAACTTGTGCCCGACGAGCGCCGGGTCGGCGACGTCCGCGCCGGTGGTGATCGTCATGTCTCGTTCCAGCCGTCGATGTGGATGACGCTGTCCAGCGGGGCGCGCCGGGCCGGGCGGAAGCCGCCGCCGATCGGGTGCGCGGTCGGGATCAGCGCGCCCTGCCGGACGTGGCCGGGCAGCCGCAGCAGCGCGGCGACCTCCTCCTCCCGGTCCAGGTGGGTGGTGGTCCAGGCGGTGGCGAGGCCGCGGGCGCGGGCGGCGAGCATGTAGCTCCACGCGGCCGGCAGCAGCGACCCCCAGATCCCGGCCTGGTTGCCGGCGCCGAGCCCGCGGCGCACCTCCAGGCACGGCACGACCAGGACGGGGACCTGCCCGAGGTGCTCGGCGAGGTGCCGGGCGCTGGCGAGGGTCCGGGGCGGGACGCCCGTGTCGGTGGCGTCCGGCGGGTACCGCTGCTCGAAGGCCGCCCGGTACACCTTGCCGATCGAGGAACGCAGCACCGGGTCGGTGACGACCAGCCACCGCCAGTGCTGGCGGCCCGCTCCGGTCGGCGCCTGCAGGGCCACCTCCAGGCAGGCGCGGACGTCGGCGAGGTCGACGGGGCGGGTCAGGTCGAGCCGGTGCCGCACCGACCGGGTGGTGGTGAGCACCTCGGCCGCGCTCATCCCGGTGGTGCCGGCCGTGCCCATCACAGGGCCCATCACAGGGTCCATCACAGGGTCCATCACCAGACGCCCGGGACGAGACGCTTGCGGCCCACGGCGTAGTCGCGGTAGCCGGGCATGTCCCACAGCACCTGCTCCTCGACCCGTAGCCGCCAAACGATCGACGCGACGAGCGCGCAGAGCGCCACGACCCCGGCGGGGCCCGGGAAGCAGCCGACGAGCCCGAGGTGGGCCAGGATCATGCCGGCGTACGCGGGGTGCCGCACCAGGCGGTACGGCCCGTGGGTGACGGCGACCTGGTCGCTGCGGCGCACCACGTGGTGGGAGTAGAACCGGCCCAGGGTGCGGATCGCGGTCTCGCGCAGGACGACGCCGACGACGAACAGCGCGGCCGACGCCCAGAACCAGGCCGGGCGCTCCCCCGGCACCAGCAGGCAGCAGCCGATGGTGGCGAGCCGGGCCGCACCGTACGGCACGATCGTCCACGCGTCCTGCGGCGCGCTGGTGGCCCGCAGCGCGATCGGGGCCTCGACGAGCAGCCACAGCGCGTACAGGCCGGCGACGACGAGCGCGGCCGGGTCGTCGCGGTGCGTGTACACGCCGCCGGCGAGCAGCCCGAAGGCGGTGACGAAGATGATCCAGGGTGCGGCTCTCATGCGGTCCACTCCGGTCGGTGCAGGATCTCCAGGACGGCGGCGCCGACCGCGATGCCGGTGCCGTTGGCCATGACCAGGACCCGGTCGCCGGGCTCCAGCTGGCCGGTGAGCACCAGGTGCTCCAGGGCGGCGACCTGGTCGCCGGAGCCGAGGTGCCCGAGGTTGCGGCCGAACTCCAGCACGCCGCGGGTGTGGTCGATGCCCAGCGGCTTGAGCACGTGCTTGACGTACCGCTCGTCGCCGGCGAACACGTGCAGCACGCGGGTCACGTCGGCGGCGGTGACGCCGGCGTCGGCGAGGGCCTCCTCCGCGGTCCCGGTCCGGGCGTCGCGGAGCCGGCGCAGCGCGGTCGCGAGCCGGCCCGGGCTCTTCGCGTCGTACGCGGCGAACCGGTTGCCGAGCCGGACCGGACCGTCGGCGGCGACCGGCGGCGGGAAGATGCGCTCGTCGCCGCGGTACATCTCCTCCAGGTCCGACAGCGAGCGGTTGACGATGCTGCGCACCCGCGCGAACCCGCCCCGGTTGCTCAGCACCGCGGCGGTGCCGGCGTCGCCGAGGATCGAGCCGCGGTTGGTGCCGGCGTTCGTCGCGTACCGCCAGCGCACCGCCGGGTCGTACCCGGTGGCCGGCTCGACCCCGAAGTTGTCGCCGTTGGTGACCAGCACCGCGCCCGGCCCCGGACGGGCCAGGTGCCCGGCGGCGAGGTCGAACGCGTTGAGCATGCCGGCGCTGCCCTGCCGCAGCTCGATCGCGGGCGCGCCGTGGCCGACGACGCGGTGCTCGATGTAGTGCTGCGGGCACCAGCCGTTGGGACCCTGCGGCGCCGACGTCACGTGCAGCAGCAGACCCACCAGGGCCGGGTCGATGCCGGAGCGGTCCATCGCGGTGCGGGCGGCCCGCACGGCCAGGTCGGCGGGCGCGATGTCGCCCGCGACCGCGACCCCGGTCCAGCCGTCCTGCTCGGCGCCGCACCAGCCCTGCCGGGCCGCCTCGGCGACCGTGAGGACGGGCGGGAGGTAGGTGCCGACGCTCGCCAGCCACAGCTCGTCGAACCTCACGCGGCCCGCACCTTCCGGTAGGCCGCGGGCGACATCGTGTGGGTGACGAGCCGGATGGTGCCGAGGTCGGCCGTCCCGGCGTGCAGGCCCATGTCGAACGCGGTCCGCGGCCGGGGCTTCCCCGGCGGCCGGCGCCAGCTCACGTGCAGCGGCAGGCCGGCGGGCGGGGCGGCCGGGATGTCGGCGGCCAGGTCGATCCAGACGACGTGGGTGTCGAACGCGTGACCGTTGGCGATGTGGCCGAGCATGAGCACGAGCTGGCGGGCCGCCTCGATCACCTCGATCGGGTCCCGCAGGTCGCCGGGCGGGGCGAGGCTCGGGCATTGCAGCACGGCGCAGGTGAACCCGCCGTCCGGTGTCTCGGTGGGCGCGCCCAGCATGACGGTGCTCAGGTCGGCCCGGTGCACGAGCCTCGGGTCGGCGGGGGTGGCGAGCGTCCGCTCGGCGGGTGCCGTGAGGGTCGCCGTCCCGCCGCGGCCGGACCCGCCGGCCGGCCCGGCCGCAGGCAGGGGCAGCGGCGGCGTGGCCTCGGGCAGGGCCGGCTCCGGCAGCACGGTGACGGTGCCGCGGCAGATGTCCCGGGTGGTGCCGCCGACCGACTGGGTGGCGGTGAGCTCGAGCGTGTCACCGGCCCCGCCGCAGTGCAGGTCGACGCCCCCTTCGAGCTCGCCGAACGCCGGGAACGCGAATTCGAGCCGCAGCCGGCGGCCGGCCCGCCGCAGCCCGCCGCCGGTGACGTCGCCGGCCAGCCCGAGCAGGCCGGCGACGAGCAGATTGCCTGGTAGATGATCCACCGGGTGGTCAAAAAAGAACGGATGATGTCGATCCACGGGTAATTGAACTGTCCGCATCAATGCCCCCCATTCACGTCCATGACGCGGTGTGAAGCATCGAAGTATGGTGTCGAAACTTGCGGCCGTCAATACCGCGAAATCGGCTTGTATTCACCTCACCGTCATACTTTCGGATGAACCTCATTCATACTGATGGCGTTCAACTGACCACTGCGCACCAGTTGTCCACGAATGCGAAACAATGCGGTAATGAACTGCTGAAACGTCAGATGTATCGGCGCACAGAAATGTGCACTTTCGGTGTCAGGAACTCGCTCAACCGACCTGGAAGACCGTCAGGACCGCGGCGTGATCCGACGGCCAGGCGTTCGCCGACGGATTGGACTGCAACGGGGCGCCGACCCAGAGTGCGTCGGAGGAGACGACGGCCAGCGGGCCTTTGTAGTGAATGAAGTCGATGCGATCCTGCGGCTCCGCCTCGCCGGCGTGGGAGTCGTACCCGTAACCGCCGGTGAACGTCTTGAACACCGGTGACCAGGTCGTGCCCGGGAACGCCGCCGGGTTCGGGTGCGCCTGCCGGTAGGAGTCGGTCAGGCCCGCGTTCGCGGGGGCGGTCGACGTCGGCCAGGGCACCGCGCCGTAGCCGCAGCGCGAGTTCGACGCCGTCCAGTCCAGGTGCGACGGGGCGTTGAAGTCGCCGACCAGCAGCACCGGCGTGCTCGACGCGGCCGCCAGGTCGGGGCCCATCGCCGAGACGATCGTGTTGATCTGGCCCGTCCGCCCGGCCGCCGCCTCCTGGTTCAGCAGCTGCTGGACGCCCATCCGGCCGAAGCAGGCGTCGTACGGGCCGTACGGCGTGTACCCGAGGTGCGCGCTCCACAGCCGCACCGACCGCGCGCCGAGATCGATCCGCGCCGCGACCGCCCTGCCCGCGATGGCCGTGCCCGTGGCGGTGATCGGGTAGCGGCTGACCACCGCGACGGAGCCGTCCTGGTGGAACGACCAGCCCAGCGCGCCGGCGAGCCGCTGCGCGGCCCCGTCGTTCTCCTGGAGGCCGACCACGTCGGCGTCGCTGTCGAGCAGGAACTTGAGCTCCTTCTCGAACCCGCCGGTGACGGAGCTGCCGCCGTGCCACAGGTTCCAGCTCAGCGCGCGCAGCTGCGGCACCAGCACGCCGGACTGCACCCGGACCGTCACCGTGGCGTCCGCGGTGCCGGTCGACGACGTCGCCCGGACGCCGATCGTGACCGTGCCGGCCGCGGTCGGCGTACCGCTGACGACACCGGACGCGGAGACGCTCGCCCACGCGGGGCCGCTGGTCTTGGTCAGGGTCAGGCCGGCGGTGCCGCCCTGGACGAGACCGCCGACCGCCGCCGTGTAGGCGACGCCGACCTTCGCGTTGCGCAGCGCGAACGCGCTCGACGGGAACCGCGGCGCGCCGGTGCCGGTGACCCGGACCGGGAACGGCTGCGCCAGCCACGTGTACCCGTCGTTGTACAGGTAGTAGACGATGTAGTCGCCCGGCGTCAGCCCGGTCGTCGGCAGCGTCGCGGACCCGCTCGCGTTCGGGGTGTACGCCCACGCCAGCGACGGCCCCACGTAGACCTGGTTCACCGGGCCGTCACCGGGGTTGCGGTACAGCCCGACCCAGTTCTTCGCGTTGGCGCTGGTCGTCGTGTACGACACCTGCACCGGCGAGCCCGCGGCGACGGTGGGGTTGGCGACGGTGAGCGTCCCCGGGAGCGCGGCGGTCAGCTTGAGCTTGACCGGCTGCGCGAGCCATGTATACCCGTCGTCGTAGAGGTAGTACAGGACGTAGTTGCCCGGCGTGAGCCCGCCCGTCGCGAGGACCCCCGACCCGCTGCCGTCCGGCGTGTACACCCACTTCAGCGACGGCCCGACATACGTCTCGCCCACCGGCCCGTTGCCGGGGTCCGCGTACAGCCCGACCCAGTTCTTCGCCTGGGGCCGCGGCGTCGCGTACTGGAACCGCACATCGGACCCGACCGCCACCGTCGCGGAGCTGACGGCGAGGGACCCGTCGGCCGCCGCCCTCGCCTCCGGAACCGGCCCGATCAGCACCGCCAGCATCGCCAGCACCACAAGGACAACTCTGCGCACTGAAGCTCTAAATATCGACACTCAACTATTGTGAGGGATCATCTGACGCCGATGTGACATCGTAGCCACATCCCGCCGAACCGCGGCCCAAGAAATCGCCGCGACCGCCGCAGGACACCGTTCATCGGCGCGGGTTCTGCCAGGTCCGCAGTGGCAGCGGGATGGCCCGGGGCGGTCCGGGGTGGAGCGGGCGGTGGCGAAGCGTTACGGTTCTCGATCGGTGGCGTGTTGCGGGGGCGGCTCACCGGGTGCGGCCCCGGCCCGTGCTGGATCGGGAGGACGGTGGCATGGCGGGGAGCGATCCGGTGCCGGGCGACGTGTGGAGCCTGACGGATCCCGATGAGGGCACCGCCGAACGTCCGATCGTGGTGCCGCCCGGCCCGCCGGCGATGGCGCAGGCCGCGCCGCTGCCGATGTCCGCGGCTCCTCGGGTGTCCGGGCCGCCGGTGCCGCCGGTGCCGCCGATGCCCCAGGCCGCGCCGCTGCCGGTGTCCGGGCCGCCGATGCCACCGCCGGTGGCGCAGGCCACGGTGGCGCAGGACGCGACGACGGAGCTGCCGCTGGTCACGCCGCCGCCGGTCCCGGCACCACCACGGCCGCAGGTGCCGTTCACCGCTCCCCCACCGGCACAGCAGGCCGTGCCGCCGTCCGTACAGCAGGCCGGGCCGCCGCTCCTGCCGCCCGCCGTGGCGCCACCGGTCCAGCAGGCCGGGCCGCCGCTCGTGGGGATGGGGGCACCGCCGGTACAGGGGCCGCCGGAAGCCTTCGCCGGGGAGGTGGCGCCGCGCGGAAGGGGGCGCACCGGGCTGGTCCTCGCCGCCGCCGGGCTCACGCTGGTCGTCGCGGTCGGCACCGTCGCCGCGGTCAAACTGTCGGGGTCCGGCGGTGGCGGTGGCGCGCCGGTGGTCGTGGCGCAGGAAGGGGACCCGTCCAGGGCGGGCAGCCAGGCCGGCACGGCGTCGGGGACGCCCGACGGTGAGCGGGTGCCGCTGGCGCCGAGCGCCTCGGTGCCGCCCGCGCAGCTGAAGCCCGGCTTCAGGCTGGCCGCGGGGCAGGGGCTGCGCTCACCCAACGGCAGGTTCACGCTCACCCAGCAGCCCGACGGCAACCTCGTCCTCGCCGACGAGGCGAAGCGGGTGCAGTGGTCGTCGCAGACGCCGTCGAACCCGGGCGCGTACGCCAGCTTCAACCGCGACGGCGACCTCGTCGTCTACGGCAAGAGCGGCGGCGTCCTGTGGCACACCGCCACCGGCGGGAAGGGCGCCCTGCTCGAGGTGCGCGACGACGGCAACGCCGTGGTGTCGCAGGCCGGGAGGCAGGAGCTGTGGTCCAGCCAGGGCGAGCGGGGGCGGCTCTACCCGGGCCAGGCGCTGATCTCCGGGCAGCAGCGCCGCTCCCCCGACGGCCGGTTCACGCTCACCCAGCAGCCCGACGGCAACCTCGTGGTCGCGGGCGCCGACAAGAAGGTCGTCTGGAGCGCGCAGACGGGCGGCCGCTCGGGCGGGTCGACGCAGATGCAGAACGACGGCAACCTCGTCGTG
This sequence comes from Dactylosporangium sp. CA-152071, assembly GCF_050936335.1. Taxonomy (NCBI): domain Bacteria; kingdom Bacillati; phylum Actinomycetota; class Actinomycetes; order Micromonosporales; family Micromonosporaceae; genus Dactylosporangium; species Dactylosporangium sp. CA-152071. Next base: position 3,659,853 of record NZ_JBNJMZ010000002.1, read on the forward strand.
TACGGCGCCGACAAGCAGCCGCTCTGGTCGTCGGGCACGTACGGCGCCACCGCGGTGACGGCCACGCTCAACGCCGACGGCAACCTCGTCCTCATCTCGGGCGGCAAGGTCCTCTGGGCCACGACGACCGACGGCGTCAGCAAGCTGACCACCGGCCAGCGCCTCCTCGCCGGGCAGTCCCGCTCGGCGGCGAAGGGCGGCTACGAGCTGCTGCAGCAGCCCGACGGCAACCTCGTGCTGCGCAACTCGGCCAAGACCGTGGTGTGGCGCAGCGGCACCAGCGGCCACCCCGGCGCGTCGACGCGGATGCAGCCCGACGGCAACCTCGTCGTCTACGACACCGCGGGCAAGGCGCTGTGGAGCACCAAGACCTACGGCAAGGACGCCAGCTACCTGCTGGTCCAGGACGACGGGTCGGCCGTGCTCTACACCGCGGCCAAGAAGGCCGTCTGGACCAGCAAGACGGCCTGACCCCGGCCGGCACGATGCACCGCTGAATTCGGACGCATTTTATTCCGCGCGACACGTTCGTGTGACGCGCGCGGACTCCGTCGGCCGTGCCCAGATACCGTCATTTCCTGGACATCGCCCCCGTAATGCCCTGGCTACGCTTCGCGCACATGCCGGAGTCGTTGCAGGAAAGGGGCTACGAATGGGCAATGTCAGATCGCCACGACGGATATTCATCGCCGCCGTCTCGTGTGTGGCGATGGTGCTCGGCACGCAGTTCATGCTGGCCAGACCGGCGAGCGCGGCCAGCACCGTCACGGTGCGGGTGGTCATCGAACACGTCCTGGAACAGGGGTGCACCGACAACCTGTCCGGTTCGGACTTCTATTCGAAGATCACGATCGGCGGGCAGGACTTCAATTTCGGTCCGATCGACGGTGAGGACGAGATATCACCGGACTGGACCGCGGAAAAGGCGGTCGACGTCGACACGGCGGCCACCGTTCCGGTGGTGATCACCCTGGCGGAGTCGGACGGTTTCCTCAATTTCGAGGACGACGTCTGCGACATCTCGCCCAACGGTTCGGAGCTCGACCTCACGGTCAACCTGGTGCCGTGCGCCGTCACCGGCGACGTCAGCGGCGTGTGCGCCGGGCCGATCACCTCCGCCGGCAACGGCGACGCCGACATCCGGTTCCGGATCGAGGTCGACCTGCCCGCGGCGACGCCGGGGCTGGCCGTGCGGTGCACCCACACCCCGCTGTGGCCGCAGCCCGGCGACACCGTGACCATCACCGTCGAGTCGCTCGACGGCACGGTCCAGGTGGGCGACACGATGGCCGACCTGTCCTCCGGCGCGCCGGGGCCCGCGCTGGTCGACCACAAGAAGATCGCCGACGACCTGGAGGTGTGGGTCAACGAACCGACCGGACCCGACCTGCACGTCACCGGCAAGACCACCGACAGCTACGTCATCACCGACGTGCCCGCCGGTGACCTCGTGTACGGCTGCACCGCCCACGCCGGCGCCGACCGGGTCTTCACCGGCTGGCGGCGGACCAGGGTCGGCGCGCCCGCCGAGAGCACCGCGATCCCGGTCAGCTTCACCGGCGCCCGCACCGACCGGGTCGACGTCGTCTTCATCGCCGACAGCGACAGCTACACCGCGGCGACCGACCCGGCGTTCCTCGCCGACGCGACCGACGTCATCAAGGGCGCCTACTACGGCCAGGACTTCTTCCTCGCCAACCAGCAGCGGTTCAACTTCTGGCTGGCGGACCAGCGCGGCGACGCCGACCGGGTCGCCGCACCGACGCCGGCGAACCCGGCCAACACCAACTGCGTGCTGACCCGGCCGCCGAACTGGTCGAAGGACTACAGCTGGGCCGACACCGGCGTCATCCTGCACCGCGACACCTTCCGGGACTGCGCCAACGGGGGTGTCTTCTCCACCGAGCCGACGTCGCTGGGCACGGTGCTGCACGAGACCGGGCACGCGCCGTTCGGCCTCGCCGACGAGTACTGCTGCGACGGCGGCTACTTCGAGGCGCTGCCGAACCCGAACATGTTCGACACCCTCGCCAAGTGCCAGGCGGACGCCCCGACGCTGGGCCGGCCCGCGAGCGACTGCCGGACCGTCACCGACGTCCGGCCGACCCCGGCGAAGAGCTGGTTCCTGTCCGAGCCGACGCCGAACGACCTCATGAACGCCGACCGGCGGCCACCGCAGGCCGCCGACATCAGACGCATGAACTGGTACTTCGACAACTGCGCCGCCGGAAAGTGCTGAGGAGGACGCCATGAGACTCAACCGACGCGCGCTCGCGCTGGTCACCGCATCGGCGACCGCCCTCGTCGCGGTCGCGGTCACGGTCGCCGTCACGGTGGCCGGGTCCGCCGCCGCGCCCGGCGACCCGGTCGACCCGGGGACCGCGCCGCAGCCGCAGTACGACTACGCGGACACGGCCAGGTCGTTCCTGGTCGACCTGAACTTCGCCGGCCCGTCCGCGACGCTCGCCGGCGCCACCGTCGGCGAGCAGCGGTCCGTCTCCCACCTCGGCGACCCGCCGCTGCTGCGGCTCACGCTGACGGACGAGGACGGGGCACCGGCCGGCGCGTTCAACGCCTGGGATCCCCGCTGGTACTTCGACCAGACCGACGACGGCGGCGAGCGGCTCGTCGTGCGCGACGGCCCGGGGACGCTGACGGTGCCGTTCGACGCCGACACCGCGACGATGGTGGTGCGCGACGTGAACGCCGGGACGGACCTGGTGACCGTGGACCTGCGGCCCGCGGTGCACGAGTTCTGCGTGGCGCACCCGGGTGACCCCGACTGCGTCGAGGCCGACCTGGCCGTCACCGCGGCGACCGTGACCGGTGACCCGCTCGCCGTCATCGGGCTGCCGAGCACCGTCCAGGTGCGGACGGTCGTGGCGAACCTCGGCCCGGACGGGCCCGTCGACGCCGTCGTGACCCAGACCGCGACCGGGTCGCCGGGCGTCACGGTCACCCCGGCGAGCCGCACGTCCGGCGCCGGCGGGCTCGCGGTCGGCGCCCCGGCCACCCTGGACGGCGCCTACGACGTCACCTGTACCGCGCCGGGCGCCCAGACGGTCACGGTCACCACGACGGTCGCGCCCGCGAAGGCGAAGGTCGTCGACGCCGTCGCCGGCAACAACAGCCGCACGGCCACCTTCGCCGTCGACTGCGCCGTGCCGGTGACGCTGAACATCATGCCGGGCAGCCTCACCAACCCGGTCAACGTCAACCCCGGGGTGCTCCCGGCCGCGGTGCTCACCACGACCGCCGGCCAGTACGGCAACCCCCTGGCCTTCAACGCCGCGACGATCCAGCCGGCCACGGTGCGCATGGGCGTGCGCGGCCCGCTGATCGCCACCGGCGCCGGCGCGCCGGAGGACCACGGCAAGGTCCACCTGGAGGACTCGTACGAGCTCGACGAGCACACCCGCGACGGTGACAAGGACGGCGTGATCCACGCCCGCCGGGACCAGCTCGGCATCCAGCCGGGCACGGTCGAGATCTGCGTCCGCGGCCGGTTCGGCGCGGGCGCCGGCACGGCGTTCTTCGGCTGCGACCACATCTCCCAGGTCCCGTGACGGACCCCTTCGAACGAGCGCCCCGGAGCCCTGGCACGCTGGGCTCCGGGGCGTCCTACAACGCTACCGCGGCGGCGCTCGCGTCCCAGAGTTTCGCGGCCGCCGCGGGGTCGCTCGCGTGCGCCGCCGGCGTGGTGAGCTTGTGCCCGACGTAGTAGCCGCCGTCCGTCAGCCCGGCCGCGGGCGTGGTGGCCAGCCACACCAGCAGCGCACCGGCCTTCTCCGGGGTGGTCAGGAACGGCGCGAACCGGTACACGAGCCGGACCGGGCCCTCGCCGAAGTTGGAGCGCACGACGCCCGGGTGGAAGGACACGCTGGTGACGTCCGGCCAGCGGCGCGCGGCCTCGGCGGCGAAGAGGATGTTCGCGGACTTCGCGGCGCCGTACGCGCGGCCCCAGCGGTACGTGCCGGCGTCGCCGGTGAAGTCGGCCGGGTCCGGGCGGCCCTGCGTGTGCACCCGCGACGCGGTCGCCACCAGCCGCACCCCGGTGAGCCGCTCCCGCAGCAGGCTCGTCAGCAGGAACGGGGCCAGGTGGTTGCCCTGGATCGTCGCCTCGTAGCCGTCCGCCGTCCGCCGGTAGCCGCCGACCATCCCGCCCGCGTTGTTGGCGAGGACGTCGATCGACGGGCACGTGTCGAGCAGGTACGCGGCGAGGTCCCGCACCTCCGCGAGCCGCTCGAAGTCGGCCCGGAAGCGCCCCGGCTCGCGGCCGCCGCCCGCGGCCCGCACCCGCGCGACCGCCGCCTCGAGGCGCCCCTCGTCGCGGCCGACGACGACCACCCGGTCGCCCTGGGCGGCGAACTGCTCCGCCGCCGCCAACCCGACACCGGAGCTCGCGCCAGTGATCACCACAGTTCGATCCATCGATGCAGTCTCCACGCCGCGCCCGGGATTCGCACGGCCGCCACGCGCACCGGATCTGGTAGCGTCGGCCGCGTGAACACCGGACCGGCGAGACGCCATGCACGGATCGGCGACCCGGTGGACGACTGACCCGCCGCGGTTCGGCGCGCGGACCTCCCAGCGATCGACGCTCGAGAAGGTCCCAGTCCACGCCGAAACCTGAAGTGAGGTCATGCCGGATGACGGCGACGTTCAACCACACCATCATCGCGTCGAAGGACCGCGCCGAGTCCGCGCGGTTCTACCGGGAGCTGCTCGAGGTGCCGGCCGCGCCCTCGTGGGGCCCGTTCACCAACGTCCAGCTCGACGGCGGCATCCTGCTGCAGTTCGCCGAGCCGCCGGTCGAGATCCAGATGCAGCACTACGCGTTCCTGCTCGACGACGAGCGCTTCGACCGGGCGTACGCGCGGCTCACCGAGCGGGGCGTCGAGCACTGGGCCGACCCGCAGATGCGGCGGCCGGGCGAGATCAACCACGAGCACGGCGGCCGTGGCGTCTACTTCAAGGACCCAGCCGGCCACGCGATCGAGCTCATCACCCGCCCGTACCTGTAACGGCGCCACCCCAACGCCGTGGTCCCGGTGACGCGCCGGGACCGCGGCCCGGGTTTGTCCGGCGGTACGAACTCGTGGGGGTGGAGTTGTCGTCCCATACGAACATGAGCCGGAAGTGCCGCCCTAGGGTTGCCGCATGTCGGAACTGGGTGACATCCATCACTGGTTGCGTGAGCGTCTGCCCGCGCTGCTCGTCGAACACAAGGTGCCGGCCGCCGCGGTGGCGGTCTCGGTCGGGGGTGACGTCATCGACGTCGCCGCCGGCGTCCTGAGCCGGGCAACGGGGGTGGAGGCCACCACCGACTCGGTGTTCCAGATCGGCTCGATCACCAAGGTGTGGACGGCCACGCTGGTGATGCAGCTGGCCGACGAGGGGAAGCTCGACCTCGACGCGCCCGTCCGGCGGTACGTGCCGGAGTTCGTCATCGCCGACGGGGACGCGGCCGCCGCGATCACGGTGCGGCAGCTCCTGAGCCACACGGCCGGGTTCGAGGGTGACGTGTTCACCGACACCGGCAAGGGCGACGACTGCGTCGAGAAGTACGTCGCGACGCTCGGCGACACGCCGCAGCTGTTCGCGCCCGGCGCGATGTTCTCGTACAACAACGCCGGGTACTGCGTGCTCGGCCGGGTCGTCGAGGTGCTGCGCGGCAAGCCGTTCGACGCCTGCGTCCGGGAGCACCTGTTCGGGCCGCTCGGGCTGACCCACGCCGCCAACGGCGCCGACGAGGCGATCCTGTTCCGGGCCGCGGTCGGCCACATCCAGCCGGCGCCGGACGCCGACCCGGTGGCGGCGCCCGTCTGGGCCCTGGCCCGCTCCAACGCCCTCGACGTCCATCTCTTCAGGAATCTTCTGGGACACAGGAAATGGCTTTTCTGAATGAGTTGAATGGACACAAACGAAGGCTGAGAATGACTATGTGTAGAGGGGAAGTTATCCCGTTTACCATACGAAGGCCTCAAGGGCTAGATACAAATGGACATCAAAAGGAGAATGATTCAAACTATGAAAGGAATGTTAGTTGATAGGACACACATCATCACAGATTGCTTCTGAGAGTGTGTCTAGATTTTATACGAAGACAACGAAGAATTCCCGTTTCTAGCATTAAACCATTCCAAATATCCAGACTTTACAAGCACAGAGTGATACAGTACTGCAGCAAGCAGGCCTTCGTGAGAAATGGATGTTTCATACTATACTAGAGTGAAGCAATGAAGGATGCATGTTTGTGATTGACACAGAGTAGATGACAGAGTGGTTGGTTTTGAGCAGTTTGAAACACTCTGAATCAAGTTTGTAGAATGATTGGAACTGCAACAGAGTTCAAGTCCTCAGCTGTGAACACACACAATTGCTAGCATCGTTGGAGACACTCTGCCATACTTTTTAAAGTGATAGCGATTTGAAGTCTTTGAAACGGGATTTATAAGGTGCTAGACAGATTCACACACAAGCGTTGTGTGATATCTAACAGAGATGTTCAGAGATTTACTGTGTGTGTGTTAGTTTGTAGTATCACAAGTATAATGGGGGGGGGGGGGGGGGCACACAGACACACACATTTGAAACGCTGAGTAGACATCATACACACACACACAAAAACACATCTCAGAATGCTTCTAGTTTTTGTTTAAAGGTATTTGCTTGTTGTAGAATGCTAGAATACCACTTCCAGATGCAGAAAAGAAGAGTGTTTCAAGTGCTGTGACAGACTACATAGATGAACGCACACACACACACACACAAAGCGGAGAATGATTGCCACGAGAATGACTACTTTTATACGAAGACGTTTACACCATAGGCCTCAAAGAGCTACTTCAAACCGCCAAGCCAACGGTGAAGGGCTGGATTATGTCCGCACCGCATTCGGCTTCAACAACGCCACGGTCTGGTTTCCTCGCCTGGATGGCGAAAACGCCGGACGGGGCGACGAGTACCGAGGCGACCGCAACCTGCTCAAGCAGGGCGGCGACGGCACCGGCATGTTCACGCTGACCGAGGCGGTGGCGAACGACCACTACACGTTCACCCGGCGCAAGGACTACGCCTGGGGCCCCGGCGACTGGAAGGCCGACCAGCGCGGCCTGCCCGACACGGCGGTCCTCAAGGTCGTCACCAACGAGTCGACCGCGGCCAACCTGCTGATGTCCAAGCAGGCGAACGCCGCGCAGCTGGTCGGTCCGGACCGGCAGCGGGTGCAGGCGGCGAACCTGCACCAGCGGCAGATCGAGGCGACGCTCGGCGAGCTGTGGTTCAACCACAAGAGCGGGCTGCCCGGCGCCGACGAGCAGGTGCGCAAGGCGCTGGTCCAGGCGCTGGACCTCACCGAGCTGGGCAAGGTCGTCAGCAGCGGCAACGGCAAGCCGCCGACCGGCCTCGTCTCGTCGGGCGGCGCGCCGTGCAAGCAGAACACGGTCGAGGGGAACCTGCCCGGGCACGACCTGGACGCGGCGAAGGCCGCGCTGGACGCCGCCGGCTGGACGGCCGGCGCGGGCGGCGTGCGCGCGAAGGGCGGGCAGAAGCTCACCATCGCGATCGCGTACCCGGCCAGCCTGGGCACCGGCTCGCAGGCCGGCGCCGAGCTCACGCAGAAGGTCTGGACGAGCGTCGGCGCGGAGGTCACCGTGAAGCCGGTGACCGACGCCGAGATCGGCACCGGCCTCCTCGGCGGGCAGCTCGCCTGGGAGGCGGCGTTCCTGCCGCTCAACACGCCACTGCCCAGCCAGGTCGTGCCCTACGTGTCCGGGCCGTCCGCGCCGAACGGCGTCAACTTCTCCAGCATCGACAACGCCGAGTACACCAAGGCGGTCACGGAGGCGTCGGCGGTCGCCGGCACGGCCGGCTGCGAGCAGTGGGCCGCCGCCGAGAAGGCCATCTTCAAGCACGTCGACGTGGTGCCGTTCGTCAACTCGACGGTGCCGATCTTCGGTCAGGGCGCGCGGTTCGAGATCGGCGACGGCGCGATGATCCCGCAGTCCATCCGGATGCTGGTGTAAGGAGGTGACCGGCGTGCGGGCCAGGACGGAAAAACTGACGGAGAAACTCACGGACAACGCGTGGGTGCGGTTCGCCGCACGCCGGTCGCGCAGGCTGCTGCTGTCGGTCTGGGTGCTGCTGACCGCGGCGTTCGGCATGATCCACCTGATCCCGGGTGACCCGGTGCGGGCGGCGCTCGGCGTCGCCGCACCGGCCGAGCTGGTCGCCGCGCGCCGGGAGCAGCTGGGCCTGGACGACCCGCTGTGGCGGCAGTACCTGGACTACCTGGGCGACCTGTCCGCCGGACGGTTCGGCACCTCGACGGTCTCCGGCCTGCCGGTCTCCCAGGTCATCGCGGAGCGCTACCCGGCGACGCTGGAGCTCGCCGTGTACGCGTTCCTGGTCGCCGTCGCGCTCTCGGTCCCGCTCGGGCTGACCATGGCGGTGCTGACCCGGGGCGGCCGGCGCCGGCGGCTGGAGCTCGGCTTCACCTCGACCAGCGTGTTCTTCGGCGCGGTGCCGGAGTTCCTGGTAGGCGCCGGGCTGGTGTACCTGTTCGGGGTCCAGCTCGGGCTGGTGCCGATCGCCGGGCGGGCCGGGCCGGACTCCTACGTGCTGCCGGTCCTCGCCCTGGCCCTCGGCCCGGCCGCGGTGCTCGCCCGGATCATGCGGGTGGAGACCCTGGCGGTGCTGGACGCCGACTACATCCGCACCGCCCGCGCGAAGCGGCTGCCGGACCGGCGGCTGTACCTGCGGCACGCGCTGCCCAACTCGGTGACGGCCACGGTCACCATCGCCGGGCTGCTGCTGGGCGGGCTGGTCGCGGCGACCGTCCTGGTGGAGAACGTGTTCGCGTGGCCGGGCCTGGGCAGCACCATCGTCCAGTCGATCCTGGCCAAGGACTACCCGGTGGTGCAGGGCATCGTGCTGATCTACGGCCTCGGCGTGCTCCTGGTCAACCTCGTGGTCGACGTCGGCCTCGCGCTGCTCGACCCGCGCTCGACGATCCGGGAGAGCTGAACCGTGCCGAAGCGACTGCGTACCCCGCTCGGCGTGACCGCGGCGGTCCTGCTCACGGCGGTGCTGGCCCTGGCGGTCCTGGCGCCTCTGCTCCTGCGCGGGCTGGCCGACGCCGTGGACACCGCGAACATCCTGCAGGGCCCGTCGGCGGCACACTGGGCCGGCACCGACGGGCTCGGCCGGGACATCTTCTTCCGGGTCCTGGTCGCCACCCGGCTCTCGGTGGTGCTGGCGCTGCTGTCGACCGGCCTGGGCGTCGTCATCGGGCTGCTGCTCGGCGCCGCGCCGCAGCTGATCGGCGCGCGCCTCGGCCGCCTCGTGACCGCCGGCGTGAACGTCGCGGTCGCGTTCCCCGGGCTGCTGCTCGCGCTGAGCTTCGCGGTCATCTTCGGGGTGGGCACCAAGGGTTCCGTCCTCGCGATCGGCTTCGCGGTCGCGCCCGCCTTCGCGCGGCTGACCGGCACGCTGGTCGCCTCGGTCGCCGAGCGGGACTTCGTCGCCGCCGCCCGGATCGCGGGGGTGGGCCGGCTCCGCGTCCTGGTCCGGCACGTCCTGCCCAACATCGGCGAGCCGCTCGTCGTCAACGCGACCGTCGCGGCCGGCGGCTCGCTGCTCGCCTTCGCCGGCCTGTCCTACCTCGGCCTCGGCGTGCAGGCACCGTCGTACGACTGGGGGCGGCTGCTCGGCGAGGGCCTCAACAGCCTGTACGTCCACCCGCTCGCGGCCCTGGTCCCGGGCGCCGCGGTGGTGCTCGCCGGGCTGGCGTTCAACCTCACCGGCGAGGCGGTCGCCCGGCAGATCGGCCAGAGCACGCCGCTGTTCACCGCCGTGCGCCGCGCGCCCCGGCAGGAGCCGGCCGCTCCGTCCACAGTGGACAAGGACGGCGACACCGTGCTCGCCGTGGAGAACCTCCGCGTCTCGTTCGGCGAGCTGACGCCGGTCCGCGGGCTGAGCTTCACGATCCGCCGCGGCGAGGCGGTCGGCGTGGTCGGCGAGTCCGGCTCCGGCAAGAGCCTCACCGCCCTGGCGGTCGCCCAGCTGATCGAGGCGCCCGGCGAGGTGCGCGCCGACCGGCTGGAGTTCGCCGGGGAGGACCTGCGGCACGGGCCGAGCCGGGCCCAGCGGCGCCTGCTCGGCACCTCGTTCGCGATGGTGTTCCAGGACCCGATGTCGTCGTTCAACCCGACCCAGCGCATCGGCCGGCAGCTCGCCGAGCCCGCCGTCCAGCACCAGGGCCTCAGCCGCCGGGAGGCGCTCGCGCGGGCCGTCGACCGGCTGCGCGCCGTCCGGCTGCCCGCGCCCGAGCGGCGCGCGCACCAGTTCCCGCACGAGTTCTCCGGCGGCATGCGGCAGCGGGCGATGATCGGGATGGGCCTGATGGGCACCCCGGCGCTCATCGTCGCCGACGAGCCGACGACCGCGCTGGACGTGACCGTGCAGCGGCAGGTGCTGGCGCTGCTGGAGGACATCCGGGCCGCCGACTCGGTCGCGCTGCTGCTGATCAGCCACGACATCACCGTCGTCGGCCAGGTCTGCCAGCGGGTGCTGGTGATGTACGCGGGGCGCGTCGTGGAGGACGTGGCCGCCGCGGCGCTGCCCGGCGGGGCGCGGCACCCGTACACCCGGGCGCTGCTCGCGGCGGTGCCGCACCTCGGCACCGACCGGGACCTGCCGCTGACCGTCATCCCGGGCCGGCCGGTCGAGCCCGGCGAGGTGCCCACCGGCTGCGCGTTCGCGCCCCGCTGCGGGTACGCCGACGAGCAGTGCCGGCGCGAGGAGCCACCGTTGGAGACCGACGCCACCGGGGCGCGGGTCGCCTGCTGGCACGTGGGTGAGGTCCGGTGAACGAGCTGCGCTTCCGGGACGTGTCGGTCCGCTTCGGCGGGCGGCGGCGCGGCGTCACCGCCGTCGACCGCGTCGACCTCACCGTCCCCGCCGGCAGCGTCGTGGGGCTCGTCGGCGAGTCCGGCTCCGGCAAGTCGACCCTCGCCCGCGCGGCGGTCGGCCTCGCCCCGCTGTCCGGCGGGGAGATCCTGCTGGACGGGCGGCGGCTGCCGCGCACCCCCGGCACCGACGCCGGGCGCCGCGTGCAGATGGTGTTCCAGGACCCGTACTCGTCGCTCGACCCGCGGATGACGATCGGCGCCTCCATCGCCGAGGCGGTGCCGCGCGGCACGGCCGCCGCCGCCCGCCGCGCCGAGGTCGCCCGGCTCCTCGACCTGGTCGAGCTGGCGCCGGAGCGGGCCCGGCAGTACCCGGCGCAGCTGTCCGGCGGGCAGCGGCAGCGGGTCGCCCTCGCCCGCGCCCTCGCCGCCCGCCCCGACGTGATCGTCGCCGACGAGATCACCTCCGCGCTGGACGTGTCCATCCAGGGCACCGTGCTGAACCTGGTGCGCGACCTGCAGCGCCGGCTGGGCCTGTCGATGCTGTTCATCTCGCACAACCTGGCGGTCGTCCGCTACGTCAGCGACGTCCTCGCCGTCATGTACCTCGGCCGGATCGTCGAGTGCGGGCCGGTCGACGACGTGCTCGGCGACCCGCAGCACCCGTACACCCGGCAGCTGCTCGCCTCGGCGCCGCAGCCCGGCGGCCCCCGGCCGGCGCTGCTCGGCACGCTGACCGGCACCAAGGCCGTCCTGGACGCCGCGGAGCCCACGGACCCGCACCACCCGCCGGCCGGCTGCCGGTTCCACCCCCGCTGCCCGGTCGGCCCGCTCGTGCTCCAGCGCGACGTCTGCCGCGACACCGAACCGGACGGCGCCGCCCACCGGCACCTGGCCGCCTGCCACTTCGCCGCGCCGCGACCCGGCCTTGAAAAGCAAGCCCCGCTTCCCACGAGGAGTCTGTCGTGACCCGACGCCAGCGCATCGACGACCTGCCCACCCTCGCCGCGCCGGAGCAGCCGGCGGTCGCGCCGGACGGCTCACGGGTCGTCTATGTGCTCCGCACCGTGGACGCCGGGGCGGACCGCACCCTGCACAACCTCTGGTGGGCCGGCACCCGCTCGGGCGGGCCGGAGCAGCTCACCCGGGGCGGCGCCGACACGGCGCCGGCGTGGTCGCCGGACGGCACGCGGATCGCGTTCCTGCGGGCCGGCGGCGGCACCACAGGGGGCGCGGCGCAGGTGTGGCTGCTGCCCGCCGGCGGCGGCGAGCCCGAGCAGCTGACGACGCTGCCGCTGGGCGCCGGCCGGCCGGTGTGGAGCCCGGACGGCACGGCCATCGCGTTCGCCGCGCCGGTCGACCTGCACGCCGCCGACGGCGAGGACGACGCGGCCCGGCAGCGGCGCGGCGCCGCGCCGATCGTCGCGGACCGGCTCGACTACCTCGCCGACGGCGCCGGCTACCTGCGCACCATGCGCAGCCACGTGCACGTCGTGGACGTGGCCACCAAGGCGTGCCGCCGGTTCACCGACGGCGACTGGCACGCGGGCGACCCCGCCTGGTCGCCGGACGGCACGCGGCTCGCCTACGCGGCGGCCACCGCGCCCGACGCGGACCGGACGATGCACTGCCCGGTGTACGTGCGCTCCGCCACCGACCCGGCGGCGCCGCCACGGCTCGCCGGGCTCGCCGACGGCACCGGCGGCCCGGTCACCTGGGCCGCGGACGGCGGGACGCTGCTGGTCACCGGGTTCCCCGGCCCGCTCACCGGCCACGCGCACCTGCTGCGCGTGCCGCTGGACGGCGGGCCCGTCACCAGCCTGTCCGCCCCGCTGGACCGCAACGTCATGCCGGGCGGGCCGGGCTACCCTGGCGCGCTCCCGGTGACCGTCGACAGTGGACGGTCGGTGCTGTTCTGCGCCCGCGACCGCGGCGACACCCACCTCTACACCGTCCCGGCCGGCGGCGGCGACCCGCGACCGGTCCTCGCCGGCGCCGGACGCTCCGTCGCCGGCCTGTCCGTCGCCGGCGGCACCGCGGTCGTCCTGCTGCTCACCCCGACCTCCCTCGGCTCGCTCGTCGCCCTCGACCTGGCCACCGGCGACGAGACGGTGCTGGTCGAGCGGGACGCCGAGGCCGACCTGTTCCCGCGGCTGGAGCGGGAGTTCACCATCTCCGACGGCACCGTCGTGCACGGCTGGCTGGTCCGCGACCCGGCGGCGACCGGGCCCGGCCCGCTGCTGCTGGACATCCACGGCGGCCCGCACAACGCGTGGAACGCCGCCGCCGACGACGTCCACCTGTACCACCAGGAGCTCGCCGCGCGCGGCTGGACCGTGCTGCTGCTCAACCCGCGCGGCAGCGACGGCTACGGCGAGGCCTTCTACACCGCCGCGGTGGGCGCCTGGGGCGTCGCCGACGCCAAGGACTTCCTGGAGCCCGTCGACACCCTCGTCGCGGAAGGGGTCGCCGACCCGGCCCGGCTCGCCGTCGCCGGCTACAGCTACGGCGGCTACATGACCTGCTACCTGACCGGTGTCACCGACCGGTTCGCCGCGGCCGTCGCCGGCGGCGTCGTCAGCGACCTGACCAGCGAGTCCGGCACCGCCGACGCGGGCCACTTCCTCAACGCCTTCGAGCTCGCCGGCGGCTCGGTCGCCGACATGTCCCCCATCACCCGGGTGGACCAGGTCCGCACCCCGACCCTGATCCTGCACGGCGCCGCCGACGTGCGGTGCCCCGCCGGGCAGGCGCAGCAGTGGCACACCGCGCTGCGCGTGCGGGACGTGCCGACCCGTCTCGTCCTCTACCCGGACGCCTCGCACCTGTTCATCCTCCAGGGCCGGCCGTCGCACCGGATCGACTTCAACCGCCGGATCGTCGACTGGGTCGAGTGGTTCGCCGCCGACCGCGAGCCCCGCCGGCCCGCCCTGGACGCGGCGCACTGGCAGCGCCGGCTGACCGCCCTCGCCCAGCGGCACAAGGTGCCCGGCGCGACGCTCGGCATCCTGCGCCTGCGCCCTGGAGTCAACACTGGAGCCGACAGCGGTGGCGACGAGCTGGTGGAGGCGGCGTACGGCGTCGTCAACAAGGACACCGGCGTCGCCACCACCACCGACTCGGTGTTCCAGATCGGGTCGATCTCGAAGGTGTGGACCGCGACCGTGGTCCTGCAGCTCGTCGACGAGGGCCTGCTCGACCTGGACGCGCCGGTCGCCGACGTGCTGCCCGAGTTCCGCCTCGCCGACCCGGAGGTCACCAAGCAGGTCACCATGCGGCACCTGCTCACCCACACCAGCGGCATCGACGGCGACGTGTTCACCGACACCGGGCGCGGCGACGACTGTCTCGAGCGGTACGTGGCGCTGCTCGCCGAGCAGACCCAGAACCACCCGCTCGGCGTCACCTGGTCGTACTGCAACGCCGGTTTCTCCCTCGCCGGCCGGGTCATCGAGAAGCTGACCGGCGGCACCTGGGACGCCGCGCTACGGGCCAGGCTGTCCGGCCCGCTCGGGCTGCGCCGCACCGGCACGCTGCCGGAGGAGGCCCTCGCCCACCGGACCGCGATCGGCCACGTCGGTGAGGACCCCGACGACCTGAAGGTCGCGCCGGCGTGGGCGCTGCCCCGCTCGCTCGGGCCGGCCGGCCTGATCAACGCCACCGCCGCCGACGTGCTCGCGTTCGCCCGGCTGCACCTCACCGGCGGGCTCGCCACCGACGGCACCCGGGTGCTGAGCGAGGCGAGCGCCGCCGCGATGGCCGCCGAGCACGCCGAGCTGCCCGACAAGTACTCCCTCGGCGACTCGTGGGGGCTCGGCTGGATCCGGTTCGGCTGGGACGGCCACCGGCTCATCGGGCACGACGGCAACACCATCGGCCAGTCCGCGTTCCTGCGCCTGCTGCCCGAGCAGGGCCTCGCCGTCACCCTGCTCACCAACGGCGGCAACGGCCGCGACCTCTACGACGAGCTCTACCGGGAGATCTTCGCCGAGGCGGCCGGCGTCGCGATGCCGCGCCCGATCGCGCCGCCCGCCGAGCCGGTCCAGGTCGACTTCCAGCGGTACCTCGGCACCTACGAGCGGGCCAGCGTCCGCATCGAGGTCTTCGAGCGCGACGGCGGGCCGGTCATGCGCAGCACCGTCACCGGCCCGATCGCCGAGCTGATCCCGGACCCGGTGAGCGAATACGCGATGGTCCCGGTCGAGGAGAACCTGTTCCTGGTCAAGGAGCCGTCGGCGCAGAACTGGGCGCCGGTCACGTTCTACGCGCTGCCGACCGGCGAGCCGTACCTGCACTTCGGGGTGCGGGCGACGCCGAAGGTCCGCAATGGACACTGAGCTGGACACCGTTTCCCTGCTGCGGTCGATGCGGGCGGCGCTGCCGGCGCTGCTCGCGGAGATCGAGACGCTCGTGCGGGCCGAGTCGCCGTCCACCGACCTCGCCGCCGTCGCCCGCAGCGCCGACGTGCTCGCCGGCGTCGGCGCCCGGCGCCTCGGCGTCGCGCCGGACCGGATCGTCGTCGACGGCCGCACCCACCTGCGCTGGCGGCTCGGCGCCGGACCGGACCGGGTCCTGCTGCTCGGCCACCACGACACGGTGTGGCCGGTCGGCACCCTCGCCACGCACCCGTTCGCCACGACCGGCGGGCGGCTGCGCGGCCCCGGCTGCTTCGACATGAAGGCCGGGGTCGTGATGGCGCTGCACGCGGCCGCCGCCGCGGCCGGGCGGGGCGCCGCCGTGACCGTGCTCATCACCGGCGACGAGGAGATCGGCTCGCCGAGCTCCCAGGCGCTCGTCGAGCAGGAGGCGGCCGGCGCCCGCGCCGCGCTCGTCCTCGAACCGTCCGCGGACGGCGGCGCGCTCAAGACCGCCCGCAAGGGCGCCGGGTTCTACCGGATCCGGATCGCCGGCCGGGCCGCCCACGCCGGGCTCGAGCCGGAGCGCGGGATCAACGCCGGCGTCGAGCTGGCCCACCAGGTCCTCGCCGTGCACCGGCTCGGCGACCCCGCCCTCGGCACCACCGTCACGCCGACCGCGGTGTCGGCCGGCACCACCACCAACACCGTGCCGGCCGCCGCCGAGCTCGCCGTGGACGTCCGCGTCCGCGACGAGGCCGAGCAGCACCGGGTCGCCGCCGCCCTCGCCGGGCTGCGCCCCGTGCTCGACGGCGCGACCCTCGAGGTCGAGGGCGGCGGCAACCGCCCGCCGCTGACCGCCGCCGCGTCCGCCGGGCTCTTCGCCCGCGCCGCCGCGCTCGCCGCCGGGCTGGGCCTGCCGCCGCTGGCCGGGGCCGCCGTGGGCGGGGCGTCCGACGGCAACTTCACCGCCGGCGTCGGCACGCCGACGCTCGACGGGCTCGGTGCGGTCGGTGGCGGCGCGCACGCCGACGACGAGCACGTCCTCGTCGACGCGCTGCCCGGACGCACCGCCCTCGTCGCGGCCCTGGTGCTGGACGTCCTGGCCGCCGCGGGAGGTGCGTGATGGCGACCCTTGAAACCGCCGCTACCGCTGCCACCGCCGCCGGCGCCACCGGGGACGCGACCGTCGCCGCCGACGCCGCCGACGCGCAGGCGCGGGCCGCCGCGGACGCGGCCGGGGTGACCGTCCGCGAGATCACCGGCGACGACGGCTTCCAGGCGATGCACCGGCTGTTCGACCGGATCTGGCGGCCCGACCCGGCCAACCAGCCGGTCACCGCCGTGCTGCTGCGGGCGTTCAGCAAGGCCGACAACTACGTCGCCGGCGCGTACGACGGGGACGAGCTCGTCGGCGCGTGCGTCGCGTTCTTCGGCCCGCCGGCGCACGCGACCATGCACAGCCACATCACCGGCGTCGCGGCCGGTGGCGGGCGGCGGGCGGTCGGGTTCGCGCTCAAGACGCACCAGCGCGGCTGGGCCGTGCGCCGCGGGCTGCGGACCATCTCGTGGACCTACGACCCCCTCGTCGCCCGCAACTCCTACTTCAACCTGGCGAAGCTGGCCGCGACCCCGGCGGAGTACCTGACCAACTTCTACGGCGGCATGAACGACGGGCTCAACGGCGCCGACGACAGCGACCGGCTGCTGGTCAGCTGGGACCTGGCCGCGCCGGCCGTGGAGGCGGCGTGCGGCGGGCGGCCGGCTACCCGTACCGTCGAACACGAACTGCACCGGGGCGCGGTGGTCGGCCTGGGACGCTCCGCGGACGGCCGCCCCGCACCCGGTGACCTCGACAAGGACACAGACGGGCGGGCGATCCTGGTGGCGGTGCCGCCGGACATCGAGACGCTGCGGCGGACCGATCCGGACGCCGCCCACGCCTGGCGGATCGCGGTCCGCGAGACGCTCGGCACGCTCATGGCCAACGACCGGCGGGTGACCGGCTTCGACCGGGCCGGCTGGTACGTGCTCACCGAAGGGAACGACGGGACATCATGAAACTCACCGGGGTCGAGCTGCGGCGCGTCAAGATGCCGCTGGTGGCGCCCTTCCGCACCTCCTTCGGCACCAGCACCGACCGGGACCTGCTGCTGCTGCGGGCGGTCACCCCCGACGCCGAGGGCTGGGGCGAGTGCGTGGCGATGGCCGACCCGCTGTACTCCTCGGAGTACGTCGAGGCCGCCATCGACGTGCTCACCCGGTTCCTCGTGCCGGCGCTCGGGGCGGCCCCGCGGCTCGACGCCAACGCGGTCGGGCCGGTGCTCGCGCCGTACAAGGGACACCGGATGGCGAAGGCGGCCCTGGAGATGGCCGTCCTCGACGCGGAGCTGCGCGCCGCCGGCCGGTCCTTCGCCCGGGAGCTCGGCGCGGTCCACGACCGCGTGCCGTGCGGGGTCTCCGTCGGGATCATGGACTCGATCGGCGAGCTGCTCGACGCGGTCGCCGGGTACGTCGCCGACGGGTACGTGCGGATCAAGCTGAAGATCGAGCCCGGCTGGGACGTCGAGCCCGTCCGGGCGGTCCGCGAGCGCTTCGGCGACGCGCTGCTGCTGCAGGTCGACGCCAACACCGCCTACACCCTCGCCGACGCCCGGCACCTGAGCCGGCTCGACCCGTTCGACCTGCTGCTCATCGAGCAGCCCCTCGACGAGGAGGACCTGCTCGGCCACGCCGCCCTGGCGAAGCTCATCCGCACCCCGGTCTGCCTCGACGAGTCGATCACGTCGGCCCGCAGCGCGGCCGCGGCGATCACGCTCGGCGCCTGCGAGATCGTGAACGTGAAGCCCGGCCGGGTCGGCGGCTACCTGGAGGCGCGCCGGATCCACGACGTCTGTGTGGCGCACGGCGTGCCGGTCTGGTGCGGCGGGATGCTGGAGACCGGCATCGGGCGGGCCGCGAACGTGGCGCTCGCCGCGCTGCCCGGTTTCACCCTGCCCGGCGACACGTCCGCCTCCGGCCGCTACTACCGCACCGACGTCACGGCGCCGTTCGTGCTCGACGACGGCCACCTGGCCGTGCCGGCCGGGCCGGGGCTCGGCGTCGAGCCGCTGCCGGACGTCCTCGCCGGGATCACCACCGAGACGACCTGGATCCGGATCTAGAATTCCTGGTGTGCGACCACAGGCCAGCCTCGGGCGCGTCCTGGACGACCTCGGCGCGACCCTGCTCGAGCTGGTCCACGGCGACCCGGACCTCCACCCGCGGCAGGCCGCCGCGATCGGCGGCGTGGTCATCCACGACCCCCTCGACGAGCCGGTGCTCCCCCAGCACGCGCTGGTCCTCGGGGTCGGCGTCGGCGACGCCGCGGAGACCGCCCGGCTGCTGCGCACGCTCGGCCGGCAGGAGGCCGTCGCGCTGGTCGTGCGGGCGCCGGTGCCGGCCGACCCCGACCTGGCCGCCGCCGCGGCGGAGTCCGGGGTGGCGCTGCTCGGGCTGACCCGCGGCGCGTCGTGGGCGCAGCTCGCCGCGCTGCTGCGCTCGCTGCTGGCCGAGGGCGACGTCGGCGACGCCGAGCCGCAGACCCTCGGCGGGGTGCTGGCCGGCGACCTGTTCGCGCTCGCCAACGCGATCGCGGCGCTGCTCGACGCGCCGGTCACCATCGAGGACCGCAGCTCCCGCGTCCTGGCCTACTCGGGCCGGCAGGACGAGGCCGACCGGTCCCGCATCGAGACGATCCTCGGCCGGCAGGTGCCCGAGCGGTACTCGCGCCAGCTCACCGACCGGGGCATCTTCCGCGACCTGTACCGCAGCGACCAACCCGTCTACGTCGAGCCCGGCGGCGACGACTTCTTCCTGCTGCCCCGGGTCGCGGTCGCGGTCCGGGCCGGCGACGAGATCCTCGGCTCGATCTGGGCGGCCGTGCAGGGGCCCCCGAACCTCGACCGGATGCAGGCGCTGCGGGACGCGGCCCGGGTCGTCGCGCTGCACATGCTGCGCATCCGGGCCGGCGCCGACGTCGAGCGCCGGCTGCGCACCGACCTGCTCAGCACCGCCCTGGAGGGCGGGCCGGGGGCGCTGGACGCGCTGACCCGCCTCGGGCTCGCCGACCGGCCGGTCGCCGTGCTCGGGCTCGCGCTCCTCCCCCGCCCCGACGACCCGTCCGGCGTCACCGCCGACGCGGGCCTCGCCACCGAGCGGCAGCGGCTGGCCGACGCGCTCGCCATGCACATCGGCGCGGTGCACCCGCGCTCGGCGGCGGCCCTCGTCGGCGACGTCGTCTACGGGCTCGTCCCGGTCGCCCGCGGCCGCGCCGACGGTGCCGTCCGCATCGCCACCGACTTCCTCGACCGGGTCGGCGAGCGCACCCCCGCGGTCGCCGGCATCGGCCCGGTCGCGCAGGACCTGGCGGGGCTCGCCGCGGCGAGGGCGGAGGCGGACCGGGCGCTGCGGGTCCTGCGCACCGGCAACACCGCCGGGCGCCGGGTCGCCCGGCTCGCCGACGTGCACGTGGAGGCGCTGCTGCTGGACCTCGCCGACGTCGTGTCGGCCCGCGGCGACCGGCCCAGCGGCGCGGTGGCGAACCTGCTCGCCTACGACGCCAAGCACAACACCAACCTCGTCGACACGCTGCGGGCCTGGCTGGACGCCTTCGGCGACGCGGTCGCCGCCGCCGCGGCCATGTACGTGCACCCGAACACCTTCCGGTACCGGCTGCGCCGGGTGGCCGAGGTCGGCCCGCTCGACCTGCGCGACCCCGACGCCCGCTT
Source organism: Dactylosporangium sp. CA-152071 (assembly GCF_050936335.1). Lineage (NCBI taxonomy): Bacteria > Bacillati > Actinomycetota > Actinomycetes > Micromonosporales > Micromonosporaceae > Dactylosporangium > Dactylosporangium sp. CA-152071. Next base: position 3,679,887 of record NZ_JBNJMZ010000002.1, read on the forward strand.
CGCCGCGATGCTGGAGCTGCGCCTCGCCGCCCGCCCGACCGAGTGACCCGTCGAGGCCGGCGCCAGGTCAGGCGACGGCGGCGAGCAGGCGGTCCGGGGCCTCCAGCTGCGGCAGGTGCCCTGCGCCCGGCAGCAGTGTGAACCGGGCGCCGGGGATGGCCTCGGCGTAGGCGCGGCCGTAGCCGGGCGGGGCGATGCCGTCGGACTCACCCCACACCACGTGCACCGGCAGGTCGACCGCGGCGAGCCGGTCCCGCAGGCCCGGGTCGGTCATCGACATCCGGGTGTACGCGGCGAGCGCCGCCAGGTCGGGCTTCGGGCGGTCCGGGTCCGGCGGGAAGCGCGCCGGGTCGTGGAACGACAGCGCGGCCAGCCCGGCCGGGGTCAGGCCGGACACGTCGGTGACCGGGTGCTCCGGCACGTCGAGGCCGACCGCGTTCACCAGCACGACCCGGCCGACCCGCGGGCTGCGCAGCAGCGCCAGCTCGGCGGCGACCCAGCCGCCGATCGAGTTGCCGAGCACCGTCACGGCCCGGACGTCCAGGCGGTCGAGCAGGCCGGCGTACAGCGCGGCGAGCCCCGCGACGGTGGTGAGGCCCGCGGGCCGGGGAGTGCCCGCGAAGCCGGGGTGCGTCGGCACGATCACCCGCGCGTCCCGGGACGCGGCGAGCAGCCCGGCGAAGGGCAGCATCGAGCGCGGGCCGGCACCGCCGTGCAGGAGCAGGAACGGCTCGGCGCCCGCGCCGAGCTCGAGGTAGGTCACGTCGTCATCGGTCACCGGCCCAGGATTCGGTCCCGGAGCGGGCGGCGGGAGAGGATGGTCCATCGTGGGACCCGCACCAACACCCAGCGCCGCCCGTCGCGCCGCCCTGGCGGACTTCCTCCGGACCCGCCGCGCGGCGCGGCGCCCGCAGGACGCCGGCCTGGACCCCGGCCCGGGCCGCCGCCGCACGCCCGGCCTGCGCCGCGAGGAGGTCGCGCAGCTGTCCGGCGTGGGCCTGTCCTGGTACACGTGGCTCGAGCAGGGCCGCGACGTCGCGCCGTCCGCGCAGGTGCTGCTCGCGCTGAGCCGCGCCCTCGCGCTCACCCCGTCGGAGCGCGACCACCTGTTCCTGCTCGCCGCCGTGGCCCCGCCGCAGCCCGGGGACGGTCCGGTCGACGAGGAGACGGCCGCGTTCGTCGACGCGCTGCTGCCGCACGTCGCGTTCGTGCTGGACCCGCGGTTCGACGTGGTCGCGCACAACCGGGCCGCCGAGATCATCATGTCGGGCCTGGTCGCGCCCCCGGCGGGCGGCCGGCGCAACCTGCTGCTGTGGCTGTTCGACCCGCCGGCCTGGGACACCGGGTCGCCGGCGTGGCAGCGGACCGCCCACGCGAACCTGCTCGACTTCCGCAGCGAATACGCCCGGCACCCCGGCGACCCCGCCTTCGTGGCGCTGGTCGAGGAGCTCAGCGCGCGCAGCCCGGCGTTCCGGGACTGGTGGGCCGGGCACGACGTGCGGGTCCTGGAGCCGTCCCGCAAGCGGATCCCGCACCCGGTGCTCGGCGACCTCGCGTTCCTGTCGGCCCAGAGCCGCCCCGCCCACGCGCCGTGGCTGCGCCTGCGGATCCTGGTGCCCGCGGACGACCGCACCCGTGCGGCGATCGGGGACCGCCGGCTATGACGGCTGGAGGCAGGGGGTCTCGGCGGTGGCGAGCGGGGCGGCGGTCTGCGGGGCGGTGATCTCGACCGACACCGCGACGCAGCCCCGGCCGGTGCCCAGGACGTTGCCGAAGACGCTGAAGACCTGGGGCGGGACCATGTACGGGTAGTCGAACCCGCTCGTCCCGCCGTAGGAGGGGCGGGTGGCGCGCAGCCGGATCGTGGCGCCGGTCGGGACCCGTTCGGTGGAGACGAACAGCGCCACGCGGCGTGGTCGGCGCCTCGGTGTCGGTGAGCACGCTGTAGGAGCACGGGTTGCCGTCGACGAGGCAGTTGGTGGGGTCCGCGCTGCCGTCGAGCGATGCGCTTCAAAGTCGTGGCGGTAAGATTGCAATTCACAATCGTGTATGCAATAGGCCGTTCGACCCCCTGGTGAATGCGCCTTTTCCGCTTGCACGCCACGCATTCGGCAGGAATCAGGTCGATGCCGCGAGGGCGGTCCAGGCGGCGGAGACCGGGGCGAAGCCGCGCAGGTCGCCCGGGCCGCCCATCCTGTTCATGGCGTAGGCGTAGGTCGCCCGGGCGCCGAGGTCGATGACGGCCAGGGAGCCGCCGGCGCCGCCCCAGTACAGCGTGTCCGGGCCGGGCATGAACGGCCCGCCGACCGCGAAGCCGAGCCCGAAGCGCACCGGCATGCCGAGGACGAGGTCGGTGCCCTCGACCTGGACCTCCAGGGCGCTGCGGCAGGTCGCCTCGGACAGGAGGCGGCGGCCCTGGGCGACGCCGCCGCAGGCGAGGACCGTGTGCACCAGGGCGACGGACCGCGCGTTGCCGGTGCCGCCGCCGGCGGGGATCTCCGCGGCCCGCCACGCCCGCGAGCCGGCCACCGCCGTGTCCAGCCGCGGGTTGTGCGCCGCGTTGTCCTGCAGCTCGGTCAGGCCGCCGGCGAACGGCTCCTCGTCCGGCGGGACCAGGTCGGCGACCCGGGGCTCCTCGGACTCCGGCAGCCCGATGTGGAAGTCAGCGCCGAGCGGCTCCGCGAGCTCCTGCCGGAACACGGTGCCCAGCGTCCGCCCGGTGATCCGCCGGACGATCTCGCCGATCAGGAACCCCTGCGTGACAACGTGGTAGCCGGAGGCGGTGCCGGGCGGCCAGAACGGCTCCTGCGCCGCCAGCAGGGCGGTCACCTTCTCCCAGTCGTACAGGTCCGCGGGTGCGAGGGGCTCGCGCCAGCCGGACAGCCCGGCGGAGTGGCTCATCACCTGCGCGACGGTGACGTCACCCTTGCCGCCGGCCGCGAACTGCGGCCAGTACCGGGCGACCGGCGCGTGGAAGTCCAGCTCGCCCCGGTCGGCGACCAGCAGCGCCGTCAGCGCCGCCATCGTCTTGGTGATCGAGTAGACGTTGACGATCGTGTCCCGCTCCCAGGGCCGGGCCCCGGCCGCGTCGGCGTGCCCGCCCCACAGGTCGGCGACGATCTCACCGTCGACGGTGGCGCAGAAGGACGCCCCCGCCTCGGCGCCGTCGGCGAAGTTCCGCTCGAACGCGGCGTGGACGGCCGCCAGGTCCTGCCGCACGAACCCCCGAACGCCGGTCACGGGCCGACCGTAACGCCGCCCGCGCCCCGCCCCAACCGATATACCGGCCCGGGCTGAACGTTTCATCGGCCGGACGGTCGACTAGTCGACAGATACGCGTCGATGTTGACGGGGCGTTCACGGGCAGTTCACGTGGCCGCCGCGGGGAAGGGTGACTTGCCGCTTCTGTCCGCATCGACCAGTTGCGATGTGTTGGAAGGCTGTCGGTGCCCGGGCACGCTGCGTGCCCCACCGACGACCGCGAGGTGATGATGGACCGAAAGCGGAGAACCCGGACGGTGGTGCTCTGCGCCGTCCTGGCGCTCATGGGCGCCTGTACGCCGGACGGCGGGCCCGGCGGGCCCCATCAGGACGCCGTCAAGCTCACCGTCCCGGCGGACACCGACCGCGGCAGCGTCGTCGTCGCCGGCCGGACCTTCGCCCGCGGCGCCGTCCGCGTCGACGGCGGGGTCCTCCCGGCGACCACGTTCGCCGGGCCGGACGGGAAGTTCGCCGTCGAGGTGCTGCTGCATCCGCAGCGCGCCAACGGCCTCGACGTGCGCGCCTGGGACCCGTCGGGCGGCCGCACCGGCACGGCCCGCGCCCAGGTGCGGCAGCGGATCGCGGCCACCGCCGCCGGCCAGGTCGCCGGCCGGGTCGTCGACCCGGTCACGAAGCTGCCCGTCGCCGCCGCGGTCGTCTCGTACGGCGGCCGGACCGCCACCACCGGCGCCGACGGCGGCTACGTCCTGCGCGGCCTGCCCGACGGCGGGATCGCCCTGGTCGCGAAGAAGGCCGGCCGGCTCGGCGGCCTGAGCGTCGCCCGCGTCGACAAGGCCGCCGGGACCGCGCCGGACCTGACCGTGCAGGCGCTCGCGGCGCCGGTGCGGCTGAGCCCCGACGGCGGCGTGTTCACCGGCCCCGGCTGGCGGGTCGTGGTCCCCCGCGGCGCCGTCAGCCGGCCGACCGACCTGCACATCACGCCGCTCGGCTACAGCGGCGCCAAGGACGTGTTCGGCGCGCCGATCGTCGACCTGTCACCCGACGGGCTGCGCTTCGCCAAGCCGATCACCGTCGCCGTCGACCCGTCCGTCCTCGGCCTGGAGCCGGCGACCGCCAGGATCGTCGGCGTGAACCCGGGCGGCCCGACCGCCACGGTCATCCCGTCGCGGGTCGTCGGGCGGGAGCGGGTCGTCCAGCTGTCGGTGCTCGACGGCGAGGAGATCCGCACCGAGCCCGAGCCCGGCGTCCTCAACCAGTGGGGCGGGCCGGCCGCGTACTGCACGCCCTTCGCCACCTCCGCCGACGCCGACCGGGCCGTCGCCTACCTGCGCGCGACGCTGCTGCCGTTCCTCGGCGCGGTCATCGGCGCGACGTCGCGCGACCTGTGGACCAAGTACCTGCTCGGCGGCGTGCCGACCACGGCCCGCGAGACGATCACCGACGCCGACACGATCCGCCAGTTCCGCTGGAACGCCCCGACCATCGACGCCCGCGACAAGGTCGTCGACCAGCTCGTCGCCGCGCTCGGCACCCCGCCGCAGCTCGCCGCGCCGGCCACCCCGACCACCAAGCAGGTGTCGGACTACCCGCCGATCGGCCGCGGGGTCGACGTCAACTTCAGCTGGCCCTACGACGTGCCGGGCAACATCGCCGGCGCGGTCGGCGGGGTCCAGCTGCCGTCCGGCTACGTCCGCGACGACCGCACATTCACCGGCGACCTGCGCTTCGTGCCGGCCGCCGACGCCAAGGGCGTCCGGACGAAGGTCGAGCTCGTCGCCGACCTCACCATGACCGTGCAGGACTCGATCGACCTGTGCGACGGCGACCCCGGCGCCTGGCTGGAGACCAACGCCACGATCCCGCTCAGCCGCCTCGAGGCGACGCCGCTGCCGTCCGGCACCGGCACCTATGCCGGTACCTATGCAAGGCCGATCCTCTTCGAGGCCGCCGTCCCGCTGAAGGACGACCTGCTCCAGCCGAAGCGGCGCGACATCACCGCGCTGTACCCGACGAACGACAAGGACGGCGACGGCGTCCCCGACGCGCAGCCGTGGAACGGCGCCGCCTTCACCCTCGACAACTGCCCGGCGGTCGCGAACCCCACCCAGGCCGACGCCGACGGGGACGGGGCCGGCGACGCCTGTGACGAGCCCGACGACCCGGACCCGGGCGACGGCGGGCTCCCGCCCGGCGGCACCGAACCCCCGCCCGGCGGGGACGGCGGCACCACCGGCGACACCGGCGAGGGCGGCGGCCGCGGCACCGGCGGCTCCTACGGCGACCCGCACCTGGTGAGCTTCGACGGCGGCTCGTTCGGCTTCCACGCCGCCGGCGACTACGTCCTCGCCGAGTCCACAGTGGACGACTTCGCGGTCCACGGCCGGTTCGTGCGCCGGCCCGGCACCACGGCGATCAGCCTCAACCGGGCCGTCGCCGCCCGCGTCGGCACCTCGGTCATCGCGTTCGGCGACACCGCGACCGGCGAACGCTTCGACCCGCTCGTCGCGACCCTCGACGGGCAACCGGTCCCGCTCACCCCCGGCATGCGCACCACGCTGCCCGGCGGCGCGGCGCTCACGTTCACCACCGCCGGCGGCGCCGTCGTCACCTGGCCCGACGGCACGAGACTCGCCGCCGGGCGGTGGACCGGCGACAACATGTTCGTCACCCTCGCCGAGTCCCGCTACGGGAAGGTCCGCGGCGTGCTCGGCGACGCCGACGGCAACCCGCGCGACGACCTCACCGCCCGCGACGGCACGCTCGTGCGCGACCTCCGGGACCGCGCGCAGCTGTACGGGTCGTTCGCCGCGAGCTGGCGGGTGACCGGGCAGGCCTCCCTGCTGCGCAGCGTCCTGCCGGCCGACCGGGTCACCCCGGTGGACCCGGTGGACCAGGCGTCGGTGGCGGCGCTGCCGGCCGCGGCCCGGGCGCACGCCGAGACCGTCTGCCGGGCGCTGCGGCCGGGTGGCGGGCTCGAACAGTGCGTGCTGGACGTCGGCATCACCGGCGACGACACGTTCGCCGCCGACGCCGGCGTGGTGGCGAACCGGCTGCGGTCCACGGTGGACCTCGCCGCGCTGGCGCAAACCGTGGAGACCACCACCGAGATCACCCTGGGACAGAAGGTGACCGGGTCGCTCGACGCGCCGTTCGCGGTCGACGTCCTCACCGTCACCCTCCAGGCCGGTGACTCGGTCACGGTGTCCACGTTCGGGGTCTGCCCGGGCGACGGCACGTTCGCGGTCACGCTGGTCGCGCCGAGCGGCCGCCCGGTCGGCCGGACCCGCGGCGAGGGCTGCGGCACGCTCGGGTTCACCGGGCTGCGCGAGTCCGGCCGGTACGAGCTGCGCGTCACCGACCAGGGCGGCTTCACCGGCCGGTACGAGCTGCGGGCCGACGGCCGGCAGCTGGACCTCACCTGCAACGCCACGGAGGTCGCCCCCAACGACGACCAGTCGAGCCCGGAGGTGACCCTGCCGTTCGACCTGAACTTCCACGGCCGGACGTTCGGCTCGCTGTGGGTCAACAACAACGGCAACGTCACGTTCGACGGGCCGCTGTCGACGTTCACCGCGGTGCCGATGGACACCATCCGCACCCCGATCGTCGCGGCCTGGTTCGCCGACGTCGACACCCGCGGCGCGGGCTCCCAGCCGGTCCGCTACGGCGGCGGCACCGTCGACGGCCGGCGCGCCTTCTGCGTCGACTTCAACGGGGTCGGCTACTACGACCGGCACGACGACAAGCTCAACGCGTTCCAGCTGTACCTCGTCGACCGCGGCGACGTCGCATTTGGCGCGTTCGACATCGTGCTGCGGTACACCCGCCTCCAATGGGACAAGGGTGACCTCAGCTCCGTGCCCGCCGGGGTCGGCTACTCCAACGGCACGGGGCAGCCGGGGACGTTCGTCGAGCTGCCGGGGTCCCGCACCGACGGCGCGCTGCTGGACCCGTCGCCGACGGGGCTGACCCGCACCTCGACCGGCGGCACCCAGCCGGGCGTGCACATCCTGCCGGTCCGCCCGTAGCGGCGCGACGTCGAGGAAGCCTCAGCGCCTGACGGTGAGCCGGAGGGCGTTGAGGCGCTCGGCGGGGGTGTCGGACCACGCGCCGCCGTCCAGATCGCCGGGCGCGGTGACGCCGGCGCGGTCGAGGGCGGCGGCCACCCGGGCGGCGAGGTCGGCGGCGACGTCCCCGCCCGGGACGGTCTCCACCCGCTCGCCGAACTCGTCGGACCAGCCGAACCGGGCCGTCACCCGCTCGCGGGTGAACTCGCCCTCGGCGACCAGGGTCCCGCTGGTGCGGCGCAACCGCCAGCGGGCACTGCTGGCGTACGGGTGCAGCATCGGCAGCGCGGAGCACCACGACGCGAACAGGACCCGCAGCTCGTCCACGGTCCCGTCGAGGGTCTCCGACGGCGAGTGCCAGTAGGTCATCATGCCGTGCAGGGCCTTCGCCTGCGGCGCCTCGACGTCGGGCTCGGTGAACCACAGCTCGTCCGGGGCCCAGTCGTCCGGCGTCATCATCCACTTCTGCTTGTTGTAGATGACGTTCTCGCGCGGGCCGGTCGGCTCCGCCGTCAGCCGGATGTGCCGGCCCCACAGGGCCTCGAGGGTGAGCGTGGTGTCCTCGCCGCGCCAGCGCGCGAGGGGCATCCGGCCCTCGGAGCCGACGATCGGCGGGTGGCCGAGCACCGTGACGGCGGCGGCGAGCGCCCGGCGGAAGTCGTCGGCGACGCCGGCCTCGCCGACCGGCAGCCGCGCGCTCAGCGAGCTGATCTCGCCGTGCCCGTAGTACCCGGCGTCCCAGTCGTGCGCCTCGATCCGCTCGCCGCCGGCGGCCAGGAGCTCGTCGCCGTCCGGCTGCCAGCCCTGCTCGGCGACGAGCCGGTCGAACGCGCCGCGGGACCAGTCGCCGAGCCCGCCGGCGAAGACCGCGCACAGCCGCCGCCACGCCGTTGAGGGCGCCGGCAGCAGCGTGGCCGGGTCCCGGTCGTCGGGCACCTCCTGCCCGGCCTCGGCCGCGACCGTGCGCAGCTGCGGCGCCCGCATCCCGTTGTTGTCGAACGACGTGTACGTCACCTCGGCCGGGTCGGCGAAGCCGTGCACGTCGCGCAGCGTCCGGACGATCACGTCGGCGAGCCGCCGGGCCGTGGCGGGCTCCACCGGCGCCGGGACCTCCGGGAAGCACAGAGTCTCCGCCCCGTCCTCGTCCGGCTGCCACCCCAGCGCGGCGAGGTCCGCCGCCCGCTCCGGCACGTCCCGGGTGAGCATGTACACCGACGGCACGTCCAGCCTGTAGCCGCGGGTGAAGCGGATGAACTGCACGAACCCGTCGCCGCCGGAGAGGGAGATCGCCGCCTCGGGCCGCAGCGCCGCGAGCGCCCCGACGAGCTCGTCGGCCACTTCCGGCCACCCCGCTGCTGCCATCACGCACTCCCCCCGTCGTCCGGTGACGGGTTGGAGCATAGGCGTCCGGGAGCCGGCCGCCGGTGTGAGGGCGGTGAGGGCGGGTGAGGGCGTCCGGCAAAGCCGCCGGTGGTCGATGCGGTGGCGGTTAGACTCGCCGCAGCCCTGCCATCCGGGAGGCCTCATGGCCACTGCGCCGCAGATCCACGGCTACCGCGACCTGACGCTGGTCAGCGCCCGGGGCGGGCAGGCGCACGTGTACCGGGCGCGCAAGGCGACCATGGACTCCTCCGCCGTCGCGATCAAGGTGTACCGCCGGGACCTCGACGACGCCGACCGGCGGCGGTTCCGCCGCGAGGTCCAGGCACTCCAGGCGCTGCAGGGCCGCCCGCACGTCGTGCGGCTGCTGGAGGCCGACTTCACCGCCGACGGCCGCGGATACGTGGTCATGGACCTCTACGCCGGGTCGGTCGCCGACCGGCTGGCGGTGGAGGGGACGCTGCCCGTCGGCGACGCGCTGCGCATCGGCGCGGAGGTGGCCGAGGCCCTCACCCACACGCACGAGGCGGCGGCGCGCATCCTGCACCGCGACATCAAACCGGGCAACATCCTGCTCACCGGCGACGGCGCGGCGGTGCTGTCCGACTTCGGCATCTCCGCGATCCACCGCGACGACGGCCGGTTCACGGCGACGGCGCGGATCGGCACGCTGGGGTACACGGCGCCGGAGGTGCACGCCGGGGACTCCGAGAGCGTCGCGTCGGACATCTACTCCCTCGGCGCCACCCTGCACACGCTGCTGACCGGTGGCCCGCCGGCCGGGCCGGGCCGGTCGGCGCTCGACGCGGTGCCCGAGCCGGCCGCCACGGTGCTGCGCCGGGCCCTGTCGCCCGACCCGGCGGACCGGCAGGAGTCCGCCCGGCGGCTGCGCGAGGACCTGCTGCGCGCCGCGGACCTCGTGACCACCCGGGAGTCGTCGTTCGCCAGTCCCGCGCCGGCGTCGACCAGGGTCCTGCCGGACGACCCGCCCGGGGCCGTCCGTCCGCGGCTGATCGAGCCGCCGACCACCGACCCGGACCTGGGCCGCAACATCGCCGCCGGCGTGCTCGCCCTGGCCGGCGGGCTCGGCGGGCTGGTCCTGCTCGACTGGGCCTGGTGGGGCGGCGCGCTGATCGTCGCGGCGCCGGTCGGCGTCGCCGCGGCCCTGCGCCGGGGGCTGGGCACCCGGCGGCTGTTCGGCCCGGCCGCCGCGGCGACGCTCGCCTGCTACGCGGTGCCGGGCGTGACCTACCTGACCCGCATCGACGAGGACCCGTTCATCAACCTCGTGATGGTCGTGTTCACGCTGGTCGCGTTCGGCGGCCAGGTCGCCGCGGTGCACGAGGTCGAGCGGTACGCCCGGCAGGACATGGCGCAGTCGGAGACCGCCCGGGCCAACCAGGAGCGCGGGCAGCTGTTCGAGCGGTTCCGCGAGCGGTACTGGCTGGACGGCGCCCATCCGCCGGACTGGCTCGACGACGTGCTCGGGCCGCTGCCCGCGGCCCGGGCGATGCCCTGGCGGGGCGGCGGCGCGCTCCGGTTCGCGGTGGTGTGCGACCGGAGCGTGGCGTTCGTGGCCGTGCTCGACGGTGTGCGCCCCGGCCGGTACGAGCTGAACCCCGCGAACGGGCACCCCTGCCGGGTGTTCGCCGACGGGCGGCCCAACACGTCCGTCGACACGCGGCTCAAGGACCTCGCCCGCGGCGTCGACGCCGCCGGCTGGGGGACCGCCGGGGTCAGCGCCGGCTGTGTCGTCGTGCTGACCACCGACGGCGCGCAGTCCGACGGCATCCGGCTCGCGCCGGCGCAGCTCGAGTCGACGAGCCTGACGGTCGTCGTGGCGCGGGACGCCGGTCCGGCGCTCGTGCGGCTGCTGGCGGGCGCGGACCCGCAGGTCATCGACCCCGTGCTCCTGCAGATGGTCACCGAGCGCGCCCAGCAGGCCTGACCCCCGCCCGGCACACACTCGGCACCCGCTCGGTGTAACGCAACCCACACGTCTTGACACCCGTCGCTCCGCAACTATTCTATTCCTACCTACTAACTAGACAAGATAGGCAATAGGCGCCGGGGGACCGATCGGAGCACAGCGAGGTGCACATCTCTGTCCGTGCCGACTACGCGATCAGGGCGATGCTCGCGATCGCCGCGGCGGAGCCGGGCCGGATCACGGCATCAGAGCTGGCGCACAGCGAGCGGATGTCCATCGGATCGCTGCAGACGGTGCTTCTCGAACTACGCCGCGTCGGGCTCGTGCACAGCCACCGCGGCACGGAGCGGGGATACGGCCTCGCCCGACCGGCGGCAGCCATCACGGTCGGCGAGATCCTCCGCGCCATGAACGGCGCACTGACCACGGTGCGTGGCCTGCCGACCGGGCAGGCGACGTACGACGGGGTCGGCCGCGGGTTGCGCAAGGTCTGGCTGTCGGTCGACGACGCGGTCAACGCGATCGTCGACCGGGCCACCCTCGCCGACCTGCTCGCCGACCCCGGGCTGGAACTTGACGACGACCACCGCAGCACCCCCTTGAGCACAGCCGACCCCAGGAGGACAGGTTCCCCATGAAGCACCGGATCAGAGCGGCCGCCGCTCTCATGCTCACCGCCGGCTTACTGCTGTCGGCGTGCGCGGGGACCACCAAGAAGGACGACGCCGGCGCCGCCGGCGCGTCGACCACGCTCAACATCGTCGGTTTCGCGGTGCCCGAGGCCGCGAACAAGGCCATCGCCGCGGAGTGGAACAAGACCCCGGCCGGTAAGGGCGTCAAGTTCCAGACCTCCTACGGCGCCTCCGGCGACCAGAGCCGCGCGGTCGTCGCCGGCCTCAAGGCCGACTACGTGCACTTCTCGGTGTCCAGCGACGTGACCCGCCTGGTCGACGCCAAGCTGGTCGACCCGAGCTGGAACGCCGGGCCCACCAAGGGCATCGTGTCCTCGTCGGTCGTGGTCCTCGCGGTGCGCCCCGGCAACCCGAAGGGCATCAAGGGCTGGGACGACCTGGTCAAGCCCGGTATCGGCATCGTCACCCCGAACCCGGCCTCCTCGGGCGCGGCCCGCTGGAACGCCCTGGCGGCATGGGGTCACGTCACCGCCAACGGCGGCACCGACGCCCAGGCCGGCGAGTTCCTCACCAAGCTCTTCGGCAACGTCGTCGCGCTGCCCGGCAGCGGCCGCGACGCCACCACCGCGTTCCTCGGCGGCACCGGTGACGTGCTGCTCGCCTACGAGAACGAGGCCATCCTGGCCCGGCAGAGCGGCGAGAAGCTGGACTGGGTCTACCCGGACACCACGATCCTGATCGAGAACCCGGGCGCGATCCTCACCAACGCCGACCCGAAGGCGAAGGAGTGGCTCGACTTCGTGCTGAGCGCCAACGGTCAGCGCCAGTTCGTGCTCAAGGGCTTCCGGCCGATCATCTCCGGGGTCGACACCAAGGGCGTCGAGGGCGCCATCGACCCCGCCAACCCGTTCCCGGCGCCGAAGAAGCTGCTCACCGTCGACAAGGACTTCGAGAGCTGGTCGAAGCTGTCCAAGAAGTTCTTCGACGAGAAAGAGGGCCTCATCGTCAAGATCATCGCCGCTTCGGGCAAGGCCAAGTGACATCCGAGACCACGGTCACGGGCCGGTCGGCGGGCAACCGCCGGCCGGCCCGGTCGGCCGTGTCCGGGCACCCCCTCACGCGCGTCTCCGGGCTCGGGCTCGGGGTCGCGATGCTGTGGTTCAGCCTCCTGGTGCTCATCCCGCTCGCCGCGGTCGTGGCGGTCGCCGGCTCCGCGGGGTGGAGCGGCTTCTGGGACGCGATCACCGCCGAGCAGACCCTCGCGTCGATCGAGCTCACCATCTTCACCTCGATCGGCGTCACGCTGGTCAACGTCGTCATGGGCACGCTCATCGCGTGGGTGCTGGTCCGGGACCGCTTCTTCGGCAAGCGCGTCCTGGAGGTCCTCGTCGACATCCCGTTCGCGCTGCCGACGATCGTCGCCGGTCTGGTGCTGCTGTCGCTGTACGGGCCGAACAGCCCCATCGGGGTCGACATCGCCAACACCCGGGTCGCGGTCTTCGTCGCGTTCCTGTTCGTGACGCTGCCGTTCATCGTGCGGACCGTGCAGCCGGTCCTCGCCGAGCTCGACCAGGACGTCGAGGAGGCCGCCGCCTCGCTGGGCGCCAGCCGGTTCACGATCTTCTGGCGGGTCATCCTGCCCAGCCTCACCCCGGCGATCACCGCCGGGGCCGCGCTGTCCTTCGCCCGCGGCGTCAGCGAGTACGGCTCGCTGGTCCTGCTGTCGGGCAACCTCCCGATGCGCACCGAGGTCACCTCGGTGCGCATCTTCAGCAGCATCGAGAACGACCACCTGGAGAACGCGGCCGCCGTCGCCACCGTGCTGCTGGTGATCTCGTTCGCCGTCATCGTGATCCTCGACGTGATCCAGCGAAGGACGGTCCGCCGTGGCTGACACCGCCGTTGTGGAGAAGACCGCCGCACCCCCGGTCAGGAAGGGCGGCGGCAAGGCCTGGACCCGCCGGCGCGGCCCGGTCACCTACCTGGTCCGGCTGGTCGTCGTGGTCTACCTGTTCTTCCTGGTGGCCTGGCCGGTGTACCTCGTCGGCCAGAACACCTTCAAGAACGGCTTCGACGACCTGCAGGCCATCCTCACCGACCCGGACATCGTGCACGCGCTGCACCTGTCGGTCGAGATCGCGATCATCGCGGTGCTCATCAACACGGTCTTCGGCGTCGGCATCTCGATCCTGCTCGTGCGCTACCGCTTCCCCGGCAAGCGCCTGCTCAACGCCCTGCTCGACGTGCCGCTGTCGGTGTCGCCCGTCGTCGTCGGCCTGTCGCTGGTGCTCGTCTACGGCGGCCGCAACGGCTGGTTCGGCCCGACCCTGGAGAGCTGGGGCCTGCAGATCATCTTCGCCGAGGCCGGCATGGTGATGGCCACCGTCTTCGTGGCCCTGCCGCTGGTCATCCGCGAGGTCGTGCCGGTCCTCGAGGAGATCGGCGAGGAGCAGGAGCAGGCCGCCCGCAGCCTCGGCGCCAACGCGTGGCAGACCTTCCGCCGCATCACCCTGCCGTCGATCAAGTGGGGCATCATCTACGGCGTCGTGCTGAGCCTCGCCCGCTCGCTCGGCGAGTTCGGCGCGGTGAAGATCGTGTCCGGCAACGTGCTGGGGCTCACCCGCACCGCACCGCTCGTGGTCGAGGAGAAGTACCTCAACTTCGACAAGGGCGGCGCCTACGCGACCGCGTTCCTCCTCGCCCTCGTCGCGGTGGCGAGCATCATCGTCGTATCCGTCCTCCGGCCGAAGGAAGACCGTTGAGCATCGAAATCGCAGGGGTCGGCAAGCGCTTCGGGGACTTCGTCGCGCTCGACAACGTGTCGGTGAGCATCCCCTCGGGCCGCCTCACGGCGCTGCTCGGCCCGTCCGGCGGCGGCAAGTCCACGCTGCTGCGCATCATCGCGGGCCTCGAACGCGCCGACACCGGCCGGGTCGAGATCGAGGGCGTCGACGCGACGGACCTCCCGCCGCAGAAGCGCAACGTCGGCTTCGTGTTCCAGCACTACGCCGCGTTCAAGCACATGTCGGTGCGCCGCAACGTCGCCTTCGGCCTGCAGATCCGCAAGCGCCCGAAGGACGAGATCGCCGAGCGCGTCGACGAGCTGCTCAAGCTGGTGCACCTGCAGCAGTTCGCCGACCGGCTGCCCGCGCAGCTGTCCGGCGGCCAGCGGCAGCGCATGGCCCTGGCCCGGGCGCTGGCGATCAAGCCGACGGTGCTGCTGCTCGACGAGCCCTTCGGCGCCCTGGACGCCAAGGTCCGCAAGGAGCTGCGCGACTGGCTGCGCCGCCTGCACGACGAGGTCGAGGTCACCACCGTCTTCGTCACCCACGACCAGGAGGAGGCCCTCGAGGTCGCCGACGAGATCGTGGTCATCAACGACGGGCGGATCGAGCAGATCGGCTCGCCCGACGACCTCTACGACCGCCCCGCCAACGACTTCGTCATGCGCTTCCTCGGCCCGGTCACCCAGCTCGGCGGCCGCCTGGTGCGCCCGCACGACCTGCAGATCGGCGCCGGCCCCGCGGACCCGTCCGCCCCGGACGACGTGACCGGGCAGGTCGCGCGGATCACCCGGATCGGCTTCGAGATCCGCATCGACGTGACCACCGCCGCCGGCGAGGACGTCATCGTGACCGTGACCCGCAACGAGTTCCTCGCCCTGGGCATCGACACCGGCGCGACGGTCCACCTGCGGATCGCGCCCGGCAGCCCGACCACCCCGGTCGCGGGGAGGCCCGCCGCCGAGCCCGACCTCGCGAAGACCGGCAGCCACTGAAGCGCCGGGCCGCGCGGCGGGTGCCGCACGGCCCGGCCCCGGAAGACCGGGTCAGGACGGCTTGATCAGGACGGCGGCCTGATCCGGAAGGTGACGTAGGCCCAGTCGGAGACCGGCCCGCCGTCGCTGGTGCTGCGGACGAGGAGGTCCACCCAGCCGCCGGTGACGGCCGGGTACTCCAGCGGCGTCCACCGCACCGTGGCCGTGCCGTCCGCCTCGGCGGCGACCGTCTGCTGCTGCTCCGCGCCGAACTGGTAGGTGTAGGACACGACACCGGCCGCGGTCGGGTGGAACACGAACGTGCCCTCGACGCCGGGCCCGCCGCCGCCCTGCCAGTCGCCGGGCGGGTAGTCCGCGGACGTCACGACCGGCGCGATCGACGCCGGGACGAACGAGACGCCGGTGATCTCCGACTCGGTGCCGTCGGCGGTCCTGGAGGTGACCGTCAGCGTGTTGTAGCCCGCCCGGCCCGGGGTGAAGCGGACCGTCGCGGTGCCGTCGGCGCCGGCGGCGACCGTCCCCGGCGGCTGCTCGTCCACCTGCCCCTGGTTGAACTGGTACGTGTAGGCGACCACGCCGTGCATGTGCGGCTTCAGCGTGAAGACGCCCTCGGTGCCGACCGGCCTGCCCGGGGAGCCGTCGGTCGGGAAGTCCGCCGAATCGACGAAGGGCTCCGTGTCGACGAACAGCGTCCGCGAGCTCGCGCCCGACCGCACCCCGGCCGCGGTGGTGCTGAACACCGAGACCGTGGTGCCCTCGGCGCCCGGCACCACCGTGACTCGCGCCTTGCCGTCCGCCTCCGCCGGCACCGTCTGCTGGGTGCCGCCGTCGATCTGATACGTGTAGGCGACCGTGCCGTCCAGGTTGGCGGCGAACGTCAGGTGGTGCGGGTCGCCCAGCCACGCGTCGGGGTCGGCGTCCTCGATCGCCGGTGCCGTGTTCCGGACCAGGAACCGGTAGGACACCATCTCGGAGAGGTTGCCCGCGCGGTCGACGCTCTGCACGTACAGCGTCAGGATCCCCGCCCGGGACGGCGCGAGCTGGATCGTGACCGGCCCGCCCAGGGTGGGGGCGGCGACGCTGGTCATGCTGAAGTAGGACTCGCCGTACTGGTAGCCGGCGACGTCGGCGGTCCCGTTGGCCGTGAACGTGAAGGCGCCGGGGATCCCCGGGCCGCCGTGCGCGGGGGCGCCGGGCGGGTAGTCGGTGGAGGACACGACCGGCGGCGCGGGGTGGCTGGTGTCGACGGTGAAGCGGCACTCGGCGCTCCACGGCGACACGTCCATGTCGTCGCGGGACTGGGCGGCGACCGCGTAGGTGCCGCCGTCGGTGAGGATGCCGGCCGAGATGCTGCCCCACGACCGGGCCGGCGTGTACCCGGCGAAGTTCTCCGGCAGCTCGACCCGGTCCTGCGGCCGGTCGACCGGCCACACCGCGAACCTGCCGTAGGCGACGTCACCGCCGCCGGTGTCGTTGATGTCGGCGTCGGTGAGCAGCGCGGTCAGCTGCGGCGTGTCGGTCGTGACCCACAGCGGGCCACCCGTGTCGCAGGACCGCCCGTCGACGGTGAGCTGGGCGGGTGTGCCGGGGATGCCGTTGGCGTTGATGATCAGCGCCGGGTCGTTGCGCACGTGCCGCCCGTAGTGCAGGTTGCCCTCCAGGCGGTCGGGGACCCGCAGCTCGAACGTGACCGTGCGCCGGCCCGCGGCGAGCGCGTCGCGCACGACGGTGCCGAGGTCGACGCCGATGTAGCTGGACGGGCAGGCGTCGGCGCCGGTCACCTCGAACCGCTGCCGCTCGCGCGGCGGCCGGTTCCACGACGTCGTGGACGTGACCGGGTCCGTGCTCCACAGCTGCCAGGTGCGTTCCTTGCGGCAGTCGGTGACCTGCGTCTCGGCGAGGACGAAGCCGGCCGCGTTGATCCGCATCCCCCGGTAGGCGCTGATGTCGTAGCTGAAGTAGGACCGGGACTTGTGCTTGCCCGCGGCGTCCCGCCAGGCCCCGACGGGCGCGGCGGCGGCGCTGCCGGTGTAGGCCTTGTCGGGCGTGCGGGAGTCGGTGTAGGTCCAGCTGGTCGGCCGGAGCGCCTGCTGGCTGGTGGCGGAGGCGGCCGGCGGGTGGATGAGCACCGCACCGCCGGCCGCGACGAGGACCGCGACGAGCCCGGCCCGCCGACTTCGGGATGACGCAGGGTTTCGTGACATTGGAGACCCCCCGTGACGATGGACGTCTGTCGAGGCGAACCATAGACCCGCGCCACGGTCCCCGTCGCCCCGTCATCTCCAATGTGGACAGAGGCCGCGAAGTCACCAGCGCTCGGGATGCTCCAGGTCCTGGACGGGCAGGTAGCCCGCCAGGAGTTGCAGGCCGTCCTGCTCGGTGTAGCCCTTGCCGCGGTCGGTGAGGAACAGGTCGACGAGGCACGGCTGCACGAGCATCTCCAGCAGGCCGTCGCCGGCGCGGGCCACCCGGTAGGGCCCCGCGACCAGGTCGCCGGTGGTGTGCTCCATCCCCGGCGGGGTGCGCTCGGCCCGGACCGTGAGCCAGCGGTCGTGGTCGCCGATCGTGAGGGCGCCCTCGGCGAAGCCGGTCTGCCGCCCGAGCGTCAGCGAGCAGCCCAGGACGTCCGCGCCGGCGGGGAACCGCTCGATGCCGAAGGGCACCACGCAGCGGTGCGCGGTGTCGAAGGTGATCCGGGCCGCGGCGGCCGTCGCCTCGTCGCTGCCGCCGGCGTACAGGTCGAGCCTGGCCCACAGGGTGCCCACGGGCTGCCAGCGCACGGACCACAGGGCCTGGCCGCCGGCGGGTCCCGCGTCCACCCGCGCCGTCCCCGGCCGGTCGCCCACGGTCACGCCGACCGGCGCCCCCGGCGTCCCCGCCGACTCCAGCTGCGACCCCGCCGCGTCGAGCTTGTCGGCGGTGGCGGCGAGCGTGACCGTGGCGCGGCGCAGGAACTGGACGCTCTCGATGCCCGGGCCGGTGCTCCAGGTCGCGTACTCGGCGCCGGCCGCGAGGTCGTCGGCGGCGAAGTGGACGGTGCCCGGGTCGGATCCGACCGCGTCCGGCTGCTCCAGCGCGCCGGGCACGTCGGGGGCCGGCGGCAGGCCGAGCGCCACGGCCGGCGCGGCGGGCCCGTCCGGCGCGGGCTTCGTCGGTACCGACGCCGCCAACGCGACGAGAACGGCACAGGCGACCGCGGCGGCCACGGCACCGGCCCTGCGCCGCAACCGGATCCGCTGCCCGCGGCGGCGGGCGTGCGCGACGATCGGCGCCGGGTCGGCGTCGCCGCCGGCGCGGTCCCGCAGCATGGTGGTGAGCCGATCGTCGAGGTTCATCGGGACCCTCCCGTGGAGATGGCAGACGGCGCGGCGCGCAGCGTGTCGAGGGCCCGTTTCGCGTGGGTGCGCACGGTGCCGGTGGAGCAGTCCAGGATCTCGGCGATCCGCGCGTCGTCCAGGTCCTCGTAGTAGCGCAGGACGATGACGGTGCGCTGCCTCTTGGGCAGCTGCCGGACCAGGCGCCACAGCGCGTCGCGCTCGGCCACCTCGGCGGCCTCGTCCCCGGTCGCGGGCCGCTCGCCGACGGCCTCGACGGTCACCTCGCGGCTGCTGCGCCTCCGCCACCACGAGTGGTGGGTGTTGACCAGCATCCGGCGCACGTAGACGTCCGGACGGTCGGTGCGTGCGATGCGGCCCCAGCGGGCGTAGGCCTTGGCCAGGACGTCCTGCACCAGGTCCTCGGCGCGGTGCTCGTCATCGGTGAGCAGCCTGGCGAAGCGCAGCAGCGCCCCGGCGCGGGCGAACGCGTACTCCTCGAACGTCACGTCCCTATACACGCGGCGGGCCGCCCGTGCCGTAGACACGGGCGGCCACATTTCTTTCGTCAGGACTGCCGGATGACGACGTTGTCGACGCCGGCCTCGACCAGGCTGGCCGTCGACGCGTCCGCCGCCTCGAACAGGATCCGGACGCTCTGCCCGGCGTACGCGCTGAGGTTGACGCTGCCGGTCGACCAGGACGCGTCCCGGTCGGAGGCGGCGCCGGCCACCGTGGCCAGCACGGTCGTGCCGCTCGCCGTGACGACGCCGACCCGGAAGAAGTCCGCCGACGAGGCGTTGCTGCCGTGGCCGAGGTACCAGGAGTAGCTCAGCGTCAGCGTCCCGCTCGACGGCAGCGTGATGCTCGGCGAGCGCACGCTCGTCGTGCCGCCGTCGACGTCGTTGGCCCCGGCGTCGGCGCCGGCCAGGCGCGCCGTCACCAGGTCGTTGCTGCCGCTGACCGTGGTGCCGAGCTGCTTCGGGCCGCTGGAGTCGGTGGCCTCGGGGTCGCCGCGCTCCCAGGCGCCGGTGGTCGCGGTGTCAGTGCCCGACGGGTTGGTGGTCCAGCCGAGGTTCGTCTCGAAGTCGTCGGACCAGACCGTGGTGCCGGGCGCGGTGCCGCAGTACTGGGCCTCCTTGCCGATCACCCGGTACGGGCAGTCGGCGTACTCGGCGATCTGCAGGCTCGCCTCCCGGTTGAGCGCGGTCTGCGCGGCGATGACCTCGTCCGGCGGGTAGAAGCCGCCGCCGCCGGAGTTGCCCGGGTACATCTCGAACGTGTAGGACCACACGCCCTGGTCGGCCCACAGCCAGTCGTCGATGGTGCCGTCGGTGATGTACAGGTCGCTGGCCTGCTCCGGGGTGTAGCCGTTGGTGGCGGCCATCTGGGTGCCGAGGGTGCGGAAGGTGAGCTCCTGGTCGGCGTCCAGGCCCGGTGCGGTGTTCGAGGTGGTGTACCCGAAGGGCCAGAGCACGAGCTTGCCGTAGGTGTGGAAGTCGATGTGCGTCTTGATCTGCTGCACCCCGCCGACGCGCCGGCTCAGCACGAGGTCGCGCACCCGCTGGGTCTCCGGCGCGGAGAACGCCGACGGCCCGCGGTAGGTCTCCGAGCTGGTCGAGCTCGACGACCCGCCGCAGCAGCCGAAGTTGTAGCCCCAGTTGCGGTTCAGGTCGGTGCCGACGTTGCTGCTGCCGCTGTTCGGCTGCCGGTTCTTGCGCCACGACCGGTAGGCGCCGGTGGCGATGTCGTACTCGCCGCCGTCGGGGTTCATGTCCGGCACGATCCAGATCTCGCGCGAGTTCACCACGTTCGTGATCCGGGTGTCGGTGCCGTAGCCGTCGGTGAGCTGCTTGATCAGGTACAGCGCCATCTCGACGGTGAGGTGCTCGCGGGCGTGCTGGTGCGCCGTGTAGAGCACCTCCGGCTCGTTCTCGTCGACCGCGACATTGTCGGAGATCTTGATGACCGGGATGTCCCGGCCCTCGTACGACGTGCCAAGGCTGCTCTTGCGCAGGATCGCCGGGTGGTCGGCGACGGCCTGGTTGAGCTCGGCGGTCATCTCCGCGTAGTTGTGGTACATCGAGTCCGCCGACGGGAAGTCGAGGATCGTCGCGGGCCCGCCCGGCGTCGCCGGCCGCAGCGCGCGGGTGACGGTGAAGCCCAGCTGCCGCAGCCTCGCGACCTCGGACGGGGTCGCGGTGATGTCCGCGACGCCGTGGTCGATGCCATCGATCGCGGCGCCGGTCCCGGCGACCTGGTTGCGCTGGTCGAGCGTGCCGACCCCGCTCACCAGGTAGGGAGCGGACGTCTCGGCGGTCACCGCGTCGGCCGGCGCGGCGCCGGCCGGGCTGATCGCGGCGACCACGAGCGCGACGGCACCGGCCATCGCGAGTGGGATGGTGCCCCTGCGGGGGTGGCTCATCTAGCCTCCTTGGGTGGTGGAGGTGAACGAGCTACCAGGTGACCACCCAAGGCATGGTCATATCAACATCCGTCTTTCTCCCTACCGCGCGGGCCATGCCCGCATGGCCAGATCGGCGACCGCCTCCAGGGCCTCCCGGTCGGCGCCGTCGCGGGCCTGATGGGCCATGCCCTGCAGGGTGCCTGTGACGAAGTGGGCCAGCCCGCGCGGGTCCGTGCCGGCGGGCAGCTCGCCGGCCTCGACGGCCTGCCCGATCAGCGCCTCGAGCGCCTGGAGCCCGGCGAGCCGCAGCCCGCGCAGCAGCTCCTCGGCCTCCGGTGAGGTCGTGTTGGTGGCCGCGCTGATCACCAGGCACCCCCGCGGCAGGCCGGGCCGGGTGCAGGCCGCGGCGGCCTCGTGCAGCAGCCGCCGCACGCCGGCGGTGAGCGTCGGCTCCTCGTCGATCGCGGCCTGCATGAACGACCGGTAGAGCCGGGTGTACTCGGCCACGACCTCCTCGAACAGCGCCCGCTTGCTGCCGAACGCGGCATACAGGCTGGGCACGCCGACGCCCATCGCGGTGGCGAGGTCGTTGACGGACGTCGCCTCGTAACCCCGCGCCCAGAAGACCTCCACGGCCGCGCGCAGCGCCTCGCCCCGGTCGAACTGCCTGGGCCGCCCCCGCCGCGTCGTCACGCCGGTCATTGTATAGCGCTCGCTAGAGAATTCATCTATGGTGCCCATTGTCTAGCGACCACTACAGAAATGAGGGTGCGGCGATGTCTTCTTCCCCACCGCCGGAGCGGACCCCGACGCCGGTGAAGGTGATGGTGGGCGTGCTCGCCGTCGGCGTGGTCCTGCTGTGCACCGGGCTCGTCCGGCAGCCGTGGAGCGACGACGTCGACTGCGGCGGGCAGCACATGCGCCCCGGCGAGCGCTGCGTGTCCTCCCGCGGCTCGTCCGCCACGTATGAGGAGCGCAGACGCGTCCGCGAGAACGGCGCCGGCATCCTCATCGCCGGCGGCGTCATCACCGCGGGCAGCCTCGCCGTCCTCTACGCCCTGAACCGGAACCGGCGCGACCAGACCGGCGAGGTCAGCGGCCAGATCAGCGGCCAGATCGGCGGCTAGACCGGCGGCTGGGTGGCGTCCCAGCGGGCGCGGGCCGCGCCGATCGCGGCCATGTTGTCCCGTGACCAGTCGGCGAGCGCGGTGATGATGCCGGCCATGCTGCGGCCCATCGGCGTGAGCCGGTAGTCCACCTGCGGCGGGATCGTCGCGTACGCCGTCCGCTCGACCAGCCCGTCGCGGCACAGCCGCTTGGTGGTGACCGTCAGCATCCGCTGCGAGATGCCGGGGATCGCCCGCTCCAGCTCGCGGAAGCGCCGCACCCCGTGCGACAGCTCGACCAGCACGAGCACCGTCCACCGGTCGCCGAGCCGGGCGAGGAGGTCGCGGATGCCGCAGTCGTCGTCGCCGCACGGCCCGGCCTGCGGGGTTACCCCGGTGTTCGCGACCGACACGGAAGTGCCTCCTTCTCCGCCCGCGCACCGCCGTCGATGCTCAGGACCATGATTCCCGTCAGCGGCGTCCCCGGCGACACCACCACCGTGCCCGGCGCCGGCCCGCAGCCCACTCTGACACTCGCCGTCACGGGCGTCGACGTGCTGGTCGGCCCTCTGGTCGGCCCCGCCGGCGTCCGGCACGTCGCGCGCGTGGACGGCCGCGCGCCGGCGCCCGGCACGGCGGTCCTGCGGTGCGCGCCCGTCGCCGAGTCCTTCGCCGCGCTCGCCGCGGCCGCGGCCGTCTCCGCCGCGGTCACCGGGGTCCTCACCGCCCCGCTCGGCGACCGCCGGTGGCCACTCGTCGCCCTGCGGGACGTGACCGACGCCGCCGCCCGCGTCGCCGCCGAATCGGCCGCGGACCTCGCCGCTGGCCGCCCGGACCGGCACGCCGGCGCCACGTACCACCTGCACGGCGACACCCTCATCGGCGGCGCGGACATCGCCGCACTGCTCGCCTGGCTGCTCGACCGTCCCGTCCGCTACGCCCCCTCCCCCGGCGACCCGCCCCCGCACACGCCACCCGCCGACCCTCGGCGCCTGCTGCCCGCGCCGGCCCCCGCCCTCGACGTCATCGAGCGCGCCGTCGCCGCCGCGATCGCCTCCGCCGTCGGCGGGAGCGAGGCCCGATCTTGTGGTGGGGCGGGCCCGGCGCCTATCGTGACCCCAGGACTGTAAGGGAAACACTGTTTCCCTACTGGGGAGGCCGCCATGGGCACCGAGACCGACCGTGGCGGGACCGTGCTGGTGGAGGCGTACGCCGGGCGGCCCAAGGTGGCGGTCGAGCCCGCGCGGACCGCGCCGCTCGGGTGGTGGCCGGCGATCTGCGTGGCGCTGGTCGCGTTCGTCGACCGGGTCGAATACAACCTCCTGGCGGGGGTCGTGCCGCAGATCCAGGCGGAGTTCGGGCTCAGCGACAAGGCGGTCGGCGCCATCCCCACCGCGGGGGCGATCGCGGGCGTGGTGCTGCTGCTGCCGGCCGGCCGGCTCGCCGACACCGGCCGGCGCAACCGGATCATCGCCGGCGTCGTCGGCACGTGGGCGGTGCTGACCCTCGGGACGGGGCTGGCCACGTCCTACGCGGTGCTCTTCGCGATCCGGGTGCTGCTCGGCGCGGCGGGGCAGCTCTACAACCCGCCCGCCTCCAGCCTGCTCGCGGACTACTTCCCGCCCGGCGGCCGGGCGCGCGCGTTCGGGCTGGAGCGCCTCGGGTACTTCGTCGGGCTGCCGGTCGGGGTGCTCGTCGGCGGCTCGCTCGCGCAGGCGGTCGGGTGGCGGCACGCGTTCCTGTTCGTGGCCGTGCCGGGGGCCGTCATCGCGCTGCTGTGCCTCACCGTCCGCGAGCCGGTCCGCGGCCTCGGCGACCGTATCGGCGCGCTGGCCGCCGGTGTCGCACCCGTCGAACACCCGACGGAGGCCGCGGCGGTGCCCGTACACCGGCAGCTGCGGCAGCTCGTGCGGATCCCGACGCTGCGGTCGGTGGTCGCGGGGCTGACCATCATGTTCGTCGGCCTCGGCGGGCTGTTCTTCTGGATGCCGACGTTCTACCAGCGGGAGTTCGGCCTGGAGGAGGCGGCCGCGACCGGGATCGCGGGCGGGGTCGGCGGCGTCGGCATCGTCCTCGGGGTGATCGTCGGCGGCCGGAACGGCGACCGCTTCCACGGCCGGCGCCCAGGCTGGCGGATGGTCCTGGCCGGCACGGCCCTGTTCATCGGCGCGCTGGGCCTCGCCGTCGCCGCGCTCGTGCCGGTGCTGCCCGTGCAGATCGCCGGCTACTTCCTCGCCAACGCCGGGTTCTCCGCGGCGATCCCGAACCTGACGGCGGCCAACGCCGACGTGGTGCCCGCGCACCGGCGCGGCCTGGGCTTCGCGGTCCTCAACGCGGTCGTCACCCTCGGCGGCGCCGCCGGCCCGTTCCTCGTCGGGGCCGCCTCCGACGCGCTCGGCGGCGGCGGGTCCGGCTCGCTGCGCGGCGCGTTCACCGTGCTGCTGCTGCCGCTGGGGCTCGGCGCCTGGATCATCCTCCGGGCGCGGCGCACCTTCGACGCCGACATCCTGCGCGCCACCGGCGACCCCCGCCCGTCCGGCGATTGACGGCCGGCGGGCGGACAGCGCCACCGGGGGTTCTCCGCGACAGTTGAGTCGGCTCCTGTACCGATGACGGACCCCGGCGGGCGGCTGTGCGAGGCCTGCCCGCCGGGGTCAACAACGCTGTGCTTCGGACACCGTGATGCCGGACGGCGCCGGACGCCGTGCCGTGGTCTTGCCGGACGCCCAGCGCTGGACGCGCGACCCTGGGCGTCCAGCGCTGGGACGCTCAGCGCTGGACGCGGGCGCCGCCGCCGCGCACCAGGGACTCGACCTCGGCGAGGCTCGCCATCGAGGTGTCGCCGGGGGTGGTCATGGCCAGGGCGCCGTGCGCCGCGCCGTACTCGACCGCGGTGGCGATGCCGCCGTCGCGCTCGAGCAGGCCGAAGATGAGCCCGGACGCGAAGCTGTCGCCGCCGCCGACCCGGTCGAGGATCTCCAGGGCCGGCCGGTGGGTCGCCTCGGCGAACTCGCCGCCCGCCCAGGCGACGGCGCCCCAGTCGTTGACGGTGGCGCTGTGCACGGCGCGCAGCGTGGTCGCGACGACCGCGAAGTTCGGGTACTCCTCGACGACCTCCTTGATCATCGCCTTGAAGTTGCCGGCGTCGAGCGCGCCGGCGTGGATGTCGGTGTCGGGCACGGCGAAGCCGAGGCAGGCGGTGAAGTCCTCCTCGTTGCCGATCATCACGTCGACGAGGCCGGCGAGGCGGCGGTTCACCTCCTGCGCGCGGGCCTTGCCACCGACCGCCTTCCACAGCGACGGGCGGTAGTTGAGGTCGTACGAGACGACCGTGCCGTGCCTGCGCGCGGCGGTCATCGCGGCCTCGACGGTGGCCGGCGCGGTCTCCGACAGCGCCGCGTAGATGCCGCCGGTGTGCAGCCAGCGGACCCCGAGCGTGCCGAAGAGGTGATCCCAGTCCACGTCCTCGGGGCGCAGCTGGCTGGCGGCGGTGTGC
Source organism: Dactylosporangium sp. CA-152071 (assembly GCF_050936335.1). Lineage (NCBI taxonomy): Bacteria > Bacillati > Actinomycetota > Actinomycetes > Micromonosporales > Micromonosporaceae > Dactylosporangium > Dactylosporangium sp. CA-152071. The sequence goes on from NZ_JBNJMZ010000002.1 coordinate 3,705,219, forward strand.
CCGCGGTCGGACGTGCCGACGGCGCCGCGGACACCGAAGCCGCGCTCGGTGAAGTTGAGCCCGTTGCGGGTGGCGCGGCCGATCCCGTCATACGGCACCCAGCGCACGAACGACGTGTCGACCCCACCCTGCAGGATGAGGTCCTCCAGGAGGCGGCCGATCTCGTTGTCGGCGAACGCGGTGACGATCGCGGTGCGTAGGCCGAAGCAGCGGCGCAGGCCGCGGGCGACGTTGTACTCCCCGCCGCCCTCCCACGCCTGGAAGGTGCGGGCGGTGCGGACCCGGCCGGCGCCGGGGTCGAGGCGCAGCATCACCTCGCCGAGTGAGACGAGGTCGTAACGGCACTCGTCCTTGGGGCGTAGCGTGAGCGTCATGCCGCCGCCTCCACCGCGGCGGCGGCCCGCTCGGCCACCGCGTCCCAGCGCCCGGCCTGCAGGAGGTCGGGGGCGACGATCCAGCTCGCGCCGACCGCGAGGACCTGCGGCAGGGCGAGGTAGTCCGGCATCACCTCGGGGGTGATGCCGCCGGTGGGGATGAACCGCACCCCGCGGAACGGCGCCGCGAGAGCCTTGATCATCGGTGCGCCGCCGAGCTGCTGGGCCGGGAAGAACTTCACGATGTCCAGGCCGGCGTCGAGGGCCATCTGGATCTCGGTGGCGGTGGCGGCGCCGGGCACGACGAGCACGCCGGCGTCCTGGCACGCGGCGACGACGGCGGGCGCGAAGCCCGGCGTCACCACGAACCGGGCGCCGGCGGCGATGGCCCGCTCGGCCTGCTGGGCGGTGAGCACCGTGCCGGCGCCGACGACCAGGTCGTCACGGCCGGCGATGGCCTCGATCGCGTCGAGGCCGGCGGCGGTGCGCAGGGTGATCTCGGCGGCCTTGAGGCCGCCCTTGACGAGGGCGTCGCCGAGCGCCGCCGCGTGCCGGGCGTCCTCGAGGACCACCACAGGCACGACCCGCCCCAGGGCGAGCTGTTCACTCCTATGAACGTCAGTCACGGGTGTGAACATAGTGCAAGCGCGGCCCGTTCGCTACAGTGGCGCCGTGCAGGACGACTTCCAGCCGGTCAAGTCAGCCGGGCGCACCCTTGACGTGCTCGAGGTCCTCGCGGATCAGCCGCGCGCCTGGACGCTCGTCGACCTCGCCCGCGCGCTGGACATCCCGAAGAGCAGCCTGCACGGGCTCATGCGGACCATGACCGCCCGCGGCTGGGTCCGCGCCGACGAGACCGGCACCCGCTTCCGGCTCGGCATGCGCGCCCTGCAGGTCGGCGCCGCCTACCTCGACGGCGACGACAGCGTCGCGGTGATGTCTGGGGTCCTCGACGAGCTCTCCCGCCGGCTCGGCGAGACCGTCCACCTCGGCCGGATCGAGGGCGACCAGATCGTGTACCTCGCCAAGCGGGACTCCACCCACCGCCTGCGCCTCTACAGCGCCGTCGGCCGCCGGCTGCCCGCGCACGCGACGGCCCTCGGCAAGGCGCTGCTGGCCCAGCACCCCGACGCCGACGCCGACGCGATGCTCAGCTGGCCGCTGCAGCGGCTGACCGCCGGCACCATCACCGACCGCGACGCGCTGCACCGGGCCCTCGCCACGGTCCGCGAGACGGGGTACGCCGTCGACCGCGAGGAGAACGCGGACGGCATCATGTGCTTCGCGATGGCGGTGCCGCTGACGGTGCCGGCGACCGACGCCGTCTCGGTCTCGGTGCCGACCACCCGGATGACCGCCGGGGTGGATGAGGGCGTCGTCGCCGCCCTCACCGACCTGCTCCAGCCGCTCGGTCAGGCCCGCAGCATGCTGTAGGCGTCCGTCAGCGCCGCCGTGACCGCCTCGACCGTCACGGTCTCCAGGGCGCCGGCGGTGGCGGGGTCGAAGTCGTAGCCGAGCGCGGCGTAGGCGGCGGTCAGCGGCGCCCGGAGCAGGCCGGCGCCCGTCACCTGGAAGACGGAGCTGAACAGCCACCCGTCCCGGGTGACCCGCTGGGCCGAGCCGACGACCTTGACCGTGCCGCCGAGGTTGATGCTGTACTCGCCGGGGCAGTACTCGCCCGGGACGGCGCCGATCCGGGCGTCGGTGCCGAGCCCGGTGAGGACGGCGGCGTGCATGGCCGCGAACCGCCGGAACCGCCCGACCGGGTCACGGGACGCGTCCGGGGTGCGGCACACGTGGTCCACGACGACGCTGCCCTCGTGGTAGAGCGCCAGGGTGCCGCCCTGTGGGCGGATCACCGGGGTGAAGCCGGCCGCGCGGACCGCTTCCTCGGCGTCTGGGTAGCCCGGGCGCAGGGTGTCGCGCCGGCTGAACGCGGCCGTCGGCGCCGGCGAGAAGATCCGCAGGAACTCCCGGCCGGCGCCGGCGCGCAGCAGGTGCGGGCCGAGGGCGACGTCGGCGGACGGGCCGCCCCGCAGGGGCGACCCGTCGAGCAGGACGACCGTCACAGCCTGGCGATGACGGAGGCGGGTTCCTCGATGGCGTCGGCGACGCTACGCATGAACCCGGCGGCGGTGCCGCCGTCGCACACGCGGTGGTCGAACACGAAGCTCATCTGCGCGATCTTACGGACGCACAGCTGGCCGTCGACGACCCACGGCCGGTCGATGATCCGGCCCAGGCCGAGGATCGCGACCTGCGGGTGGTTGATGATGGCCGCGCTGCCGTCGACCCGGAACGCGCCGTAGTTGTTGAGCGTGAACGTGCCCGCCGACAGCTCCTGCGCCGTCGAGCGGCCCTCGCGCGCCCTGGCCGTGACCGCGCGGATCTCCTGGTCGAGCCGGGTGGTCGTCATCGCACCGGCGTCCATGACCGCGGGCACCACGAGGCCGCGGGCGCCCTGCACGGCGATGCCGAGGTCGACCCGGTCGAGCTCGACGATCTCCTGGCGCACGGTGTCGAGGCGGGCGTTGAACACCGGGTGCTCGCGCAGGGCCGCGACCACGAACCGGGCGACGTACGCGATCAGGCCCGGCCCGGCGGGGACGCTCTCGCGCAGCTGCCACAGCTTCGTCGCGTCGACGTCGACCCAGACGGTCGCCTCGGGGATCTCTGCCCGGCTGCGGCTCAGCGCCGCCGAGACGCTGCGGCGGAAGCCGCTGAGCGGGATCCGGCGCTCTCCCGGTACCGACGCGGCGACGGCTGTCGTGACGCAGGCGCGCTCCACGTCGGCGCGGGTGATGACGCCGCCCTCACCCGTCCCCTGCACGGTGCGCAGGTCCACGCCGTTGGCGCGGGCCAGGTTGCGCACCAGCGGCGAGACGACGAGGGGGACCTTCCGCGCCGCCGGGGCGGGGAACGCGGGCGCGGCCGGGCGGACGTTGGCGCGCGGGCGGCGGGTGCGGCCGGTTCCGGTGGCGCCTGTGGCGCCGGTGGTGCCGTAGCCGATGAGGACGTTGCCGGAGCCGGCCCGCTCCTCCTCCCGGTAGGCCTCCTTGGCGGCCGCCGCCACGCTCACGGGCTCGCGCTCCGCGGCGGCGATCGAGATGAGCGGCTTGCCGACCTGGACCGTGGCGCCGGGCCGGGCGTGCAGGGTCTCGACCCGGCCCGCGTACGGCGACGGCACCTCCACCACGGACTTCGCCGTCTCGACCTCGACGACGCTCTGGTCGACGGTCACCGTGTCGCCCTCGGCGACGAGCCACCGCACGACCTCCGCCTCGGTGAGCCCCTCACCGAGGTCCGGCAGCAGGAACGTCGCCATCACTGCTCCCACTGCAGGTCGTCGACGGCGTCCAGGACCCGGTCCACGCCGGGCAGCTGGAAGTGCTCCAGCTTCGGCGGCGGGTACGGGATGTCGAACCCGCCGACCCGGCGGATCGGCGCGGCCAGGGCGTTGAAGCAGCGCTCGGTGACCCGGGCGACGATCTCGGCGGAGACCCCGGCGAACCCGGCGGCCTCCGCGACGACCACGGCCCGGCCGGTGGAGCGCACCGCCGCGCACACGGTCTCGTCGTCGAACGGCACGATCGAGCGCAGGTCGACCACCTGCAGGCTCCGCCCCTCCTGCGCGGCGGCCTCGGCGGCCTCCAGCGCGACGGGGACGGCGGGCCCGTAGGCGATGAGGGTCGCGTCGGTGCCGTCGCGGCGGATGACGGCGGTGCCGATGCCGGGCGCCCCGGACGGCAGCTCGACCTCCTCCTTGCTCCAGTAGAGCTTCTTCGGCTCGAGGAAGACGACCGGGTCCGGCGACGCGATCGCCGCCCGCAGCAGCGTGTAGGCGTCCGACGGCGTCGACGGCGCGACCACGTGCAGCCCGGGGGTGTGGGCGTAGTAGGCCTCCGACGAGTCGCAGTGGTGCTCGACGCCGCCGATGCCGCCGGCGTACGGGACGCGGATGACCATCGGCAGCGCCACCCGCCCACGGGTGCGGTTGCGCATCTTCGCGACGTGGCTGACGATCTGCTCGAACGCGGGGTAGGCGAACGCGTCGAACTGCATCTCGACGACGGGACGCATCCCGTTCATCGCCATCCCCACGGCCATCCCGACGATCCCGGACTCCGCGAGCGGCGTGTCGAAGCAGCGTGCCTCGCCGAAGTCGGCGGTGATGCCGTCGGTGATCCGGAAGACGCCGCCGAGCGCGCCGACGTCCTCGCCGAACACGACCACCGTGGGGTCTGCTTCGAGCGCGTCGCGCAGGGCCCGGTTGAGCGCCTGCGCCATCGACAGCTTCTCGTGCGTGGTTGTGGTCATCGGGGGCTTCCTTCGCGGCTCAGCTCGTCCGCCACCATCGCCGCCTGCTCGCGCAGCTGGGGTGTGGGGGTCGCGTACACGTGGGCGAACAGGTCGGCGGGGTCCGGCTCGACGTCCCGGTTGAGGCCGTCGCGCAGGTGCGTGGCGACCCGCTCGGCCTCCTCGGTGAAGGCCGCGATCGTCGCGTCGTCGATCAGCCCCTGGCCGGTCAGGTACGCCCGCAGCCGGGCGATCGGGTCGCGCTCGACCCACGCCGCGACCTCGGCGTCGTCGCGGTACCGGGTGGCGTCGTCGGCGTTGGTGTGCGCCTGCATCCGGTACGTGTGCGCCTCGACCAGCTGCGGCCCGCCGCCGGACCGGGCCCGCTCGACAGCGGCGCCGAGCACGGCGAGCAGGGCGGCCATGTCGTTGCCGTCGACGCGTTCGCCCTTGATGCCGTAGCCGATCCCCTTGTGCGCCAGGGACGGCGCCGCGGTCTGCCGCGACAGCGGGACGCTGATGGCGTAGCCGTTGTTCTGGATGAAGAAGACCACCGGCGCCTGGAACACGGCGGCGAAGTTGAGCGCCTCGTGGAAGTCGCCCTCGCTGGTGCCGCCGTCGCCGCACATCGCCATGACGACGGTCGGCTCGCCGCGGAGCCTGGCCGCGTGCGCGACCCCGACCGCGTGCGGCAGCTGGGTGGCCAGCGGCGTCGCGTGCGGGGCGACGTTGTGCTCGTACGGGTCGTACCCGCAGTGCCAGTCGCCCTTGAGCAGGCTGAGCGCCTCGACGGGGTCGACGCCCTTGACGGCCGCGGCGACCGTGTCCCGGTAGGTGGGGAAGAGCCAGTCGCCGGCGTCGAGGACCTGCGCCGCGGCGACCTGGCACGCCTCCTGCCCGTGCGACGACGGGTACACGGCGAGCCGCCCCTGCCGCACGAGCGCGTAGGCCTGGTCGTTGAGCCGCCGCGCGGTGAGCAGCGCGCCGAGCGCCGTGACGAGTGCTTCGTTGCCCGGAAGCGCGTGGCGCCCTGGGTCGAGGGCCTGGCCGTGCGCGTCGATGAGGGCGACCGGTTCGTCGCCCGGTAGCAGGTGACTCGGGTCACGCGTCATGCCGCAATCCTGGGCCTCGCGCCATTCGCGTTCCACTTCCGGCGCCAAACCGAGAAGATGTTCGTGTTCAGGGCGTCGTACGATGCCAAACGTCCAACCTAAAGGCTCGTTCAGGAAGGTGGGCGAGACAGGTGGCCGCCCCGCTCGACGACATCGACCGGCGTATCCTCGTGGAGCTCAGCCGGGACGGCCGCATGTCGATGCGCACCCTGGCCGAACTGCTGCACATCTCCCGCGCGAACGCCTACGCCCGGGTCCAGCGCCTGCGCGACACCGGGGTCATCCGCGGCTTCCACGCCGACGTCGACCACGTGGCCGCCGGCATGGGCACGTCGGCGTACGTGACGGTCAACCTGCGCCAGGCCGAGTGGCGGGTGGTCGGCGAGCGCCTGCGGGCCCTGCCGGGCGTCGTGCACATCGCCCTCGTCGGCGGCGAGTTCGACGTGATCCTGCTGGTCCGCGCCAAGGACAACGCGGACCTGCGCCGCCTCGTCCTCGACGTCATCCAGGGCATGCCCGGCGTGGTGAACACCCGCACCCTCCTGGTCTTCGAGGAGTTCGAGCCACCCACCTCGGCCTCGATGTGGGAGACACGCTGACCGCGCGGCACCGGGGATGGCCGGGGATGACTGCGCAGTGTCGGAGATGAACGAAGTGGGTACGCAAGGTGATAGTTGGGTGATGCCGGTCACTGTCCACCCGCGCGTCGACCCGGAAGTCCTTTGTAGGATTCTTACAACGCGAGGGGTGCGGGATGCGTCGTGCGGCACAGTGGCGTACTCGGCGGTAATCACGCAGGGTGTAGCCAGGTGCAGGCGGCGCTCCGGGACCCGGACGTCGCCTGCTGCGTGTGGGGCAATTGGGAGGCTCAACCGGTGTTCAGTCGTGTCGCCATCGTCAACCGTGGTGAGGCCGCGATGCGGCTCATCCACGCCGTCCGGGATCTTTCGGCCGAAACCGGGGAGCGGATCGAGACGATCGCCCTCTACACCGACGCCGACCGCACCGCGACGTTCGTGCGGGAGGCCGACGTCGCCTACCCGCTCGGCCCCGCCTCCGCCCGGCCGTACCTGGACCACGCCGTCCTCGAACGGGCCCTCGTCGAGACCCGGGCCGACGCCGCCTGGGTCGGCTGGGGCTTCGTCGCCGAGGACCCCGCGTTCGCGGAGCTGTGCGAGAAGCTCGGGGTGACGTTCGTCGGCCCGAGCGCCGAGGCGATGCGCAAGCTCGGCGACAAGATCGGCTCGAAGCTGGTGGCCGAGGAGGTGGGGGTGCCGGTCGCGCCGTGGAGCCGCGGCGCGGTGTCCACACTGGACGAGGCGCTGCGCGCGGGCGAGCAGATCGGCTACCCGCTGATGCTCAAGGCGACCGCCGGCGGCGGCGGGCGCGGCATCCGCAAGGTCACCTCCGCCGAGGACCTGACCGATGCCTACGAGCGGACCAGCCAGGAGGCGCTGCGCGCGTTCGGCTCCGGCGTGGTCTTCCTGGAGCGCCTCGTCACCGGCGCCCGGCACGTCGAGGTGCAGGTCATCGCCGACGGGCAGGGCACCGCCTGGGCGCTCGGCGTGCGCGACTGCTCCGTGCAGCGGCGCAACCAGAAGATCATCGAGGAGTCCGCGTCGCCGGTCCTGTCGCAGGAACAGGCCGCCGAGCTGAAGGCGTCCGCCGAGCGGCTCGCGATCACCGTCGGGTACCGCGGCGCGTGCACCGTCGAGTTCCTGTACCACCCCGGTGAGCGGCTGTTCGCGTTCCTGGAGGTCAACACCCGGCTGCAGGTCGAGCACCCGATCACCGAGATCACCACCGGCACCGACCTGGTGAAGCTGCAGCTGCACGTCGCCGGCGGCGGGCGCCTCGAGGGCCCGAAGCCCGACGAGCTCGGCCACGCCGTCGAGGCCCGGCTCAACGCCGAGGACCCCGACCGGGACTTCGCGCCGTCACCCGGCCGCATCACCCGCCTGGTCCTGCCCGCCGGCCCCGGCATCCGCGTCGACACCGGCGTCAGCGAGGGCGACTCCATCCCCGCCGACTTCGACTCCATGATCGCGAAGATCATCGCGTACGGCCGGGACCGCGACGAGGCCCTCGGCCGCCTGCGCCGCGCGATGGCCGAGACGACCGTCGTCATCGAGGGCGGCACCACGAACAAGAGCTTCGTGCTCGACCTGCTCGACCAGCCCGAGGTCATCGACGCCAGCGCCGACACCGGCTGGATCGACCGGGTCCGCGCCGAGGGCCGGCTCGTCAGCCACCGCCACTCCGCGGTCGCCCTCGCCGCCGCCGCGATCGAGGCCTACCAGGACGAGGAGGAGATCAGCCGGCACCGGCTGCTGTCCACCGCGCACGGCGGGCGCCCCCAGGTCCAGCACGAGACCGGCCGCCCCCTCGACCTGAAGCTGCGCGGCGTCGGGTATCGGGTGAGCGTCGCCCGCGTGGGCCAGAAGCGCTACCGGGTCGGCGTCTCCGGCGGCGGCGACGTGCACCCCGTCGACGTCGAGATCGAGCGCTTCGACGCCCACAGCGGCCGGATCGTCGTCAACGGCCGCCGCTTCCGGCTCGTCACCGCCACCCACGGCCCGGTCCACCTCGTCGAGGTCGACGGCATCACCCACCGCGTCAGCCGTGACGAGGGCGGCGTCGTGCGCTCCCCCGCACCCGCGCTGGTCGTCGCGACCCCCCTCGTGGTCGGCGACGAGGTCGAGGCCGGCGCGCCGATCCTCGTGCTGGAGAGCATGAAGATGGAGACGGTGCTGCGCGCGCCGTTCCGTGCCCGGGTCCGCGAGTGCCCCGTGTCCGTCGGCAGCCAGGTGGAGACCGGCGCGCCGCTGATGCGCCTGGAGCCCCTCGCCGACGACGCCTCCGCCGACGAGGTCGTCGAGACCCAGACGGTCGACATCGAGCTGCCGCCCGAGCGCGACGGCGTGAGCGTGGCCGAGCGGGTCGAGCGCGGCCTGCAGGACCTGTGCAGCCTGCTGCTCGGCTTCGACGTCGACCCGCAGGACGGGCGGCGGCTGCTGACCGGCTACCTCGCGGCCCGCGCCGAGCTGGGCGGGCGGCCGCTGCAGGGCGAGATCGACCTGCTCACCACGTTCGCCGACCTGTCGGAGCTCAGCCGCAACAAGCCCGGCGGCGAGTTCGAGGAGGAGCCGGGCAGCCCCGTGCACAGCCCGCGCGAGTACTTCCACAGCTACCTGCAGAGCCTCGACGTCGACCGGGCCGGCCTCCCCGACGGGTTCCAGGCCAAGCTGCGCAAGGCGCTGGGCCACTACGGCGTCACCGAGCTGGACCGCACCCCGGAGCTGGAGTCCGCGGTCTTCCGCATCTTCCTCGCCCAGCAGCGGATGTCCACCGACGTCGCCGTCGTGCTGGAGTTGCTGCGCCAGTGGCTGGCCGGCCCGCCGCCGGTGGAGTCGATGAACGAGCGGGCGGGCCTGGCCCTCGAGCACCTCGTCGAGGCCACCCAGGTGCGCTTCCCCGCCGTGTCGGACCTCGCCCGCGGTGTCGTCTTCCGCTGGTTCGCCCAGCCGCTGCTGCGCCGCAACCGCGCCAAGGTCTACGCCGCGGTCCGCGCCGACCTGCAGCACCTCGACCGCAACCCCGACGCACCCGACCGCGCCGAGCGGATCCAGGCGATGGTCGCCAGCGCCGAGCCGCTCGTGCGGCTCATCGGCCAGCGGATCGGGCGCCCCGGCCGCGACGCCTTGGCGCTGCTGGAGGTCGTGACCCGCCGGTACTACGGCAACCGGGCGCTGTCCGGCGTCACCGTGCGGGAGGCGGGCGGCTGCCGGTTCGTGACCGCGGAACGCACCGACGGATCCGGCACCGTCCGGGTCGTCACCACCGCCGTCGACATCGCCGCCCTGCCGGCCGCGATCGGGGCGGTCGGCGAGCTGGCCGCGGGCGTCGCCGAGCACGGTCTCGTCGCGGACCTCTACGTCACCTGGGAGGACCAGCCGGACGCGGACGCGATGGCCGTACGGCTGCGGCAACTGCTGACGGAGCAGCCGCTGCCCAACGGGGTCCGGCGCATCACCACCACCGTGGCCGGCACCAGCGGCGCCGTCATGCACCACCACTTCACCTTCCGCCCCTCCGCCGGTGGCTTTGATGAGGACCGGCTGCTGCGCGGGCTGCACCCGCAGATCGCGCAGCGGCTCCAGCTGCACCGGCTGCGCGAGTTCGACCTCACCCGCCTGCCGTCCGCGGATGAGGAGATCTACCTGTTCAAGGCGGTCGCGCGCAGCAACCCGGCCGACGAGCGGCTCATCGCGATGGGCCAGGTCCGCGACCTGACGCCGCTGCGCGAGGCCGACGGCCGCCTGGTCGCGCTGCCCGCCGTCGAGGACGCGATCACCGCCGGGCTCGACGCGATCCGCAACATCCAGGCGCAGCGCCCGCAGAACAAGCGGTTCGACACCAACCGGATCCTCATGTACGTGTGGCCGTCGACCGAACTGACCGGCGACGAGCTCAACGCGCTCGTCCAGCGCATCCTGCCGACGACTGCCGGCGCCGGCCTCGAGGAGGTGCAGTTCATCGCCCGCCAGCGCACCTCGGCGGGTGACCTCAGCGAGGTCGCGGTCCGCATCACCCTCAACCACGGCCACGGCGTGCAGGTGTCCGTCGACAAGCCGTCGACCGAGCCGCTGCGGCCCCTGGACGACTACCGCCAGAAGGTCCTGCAGGCGGCCCGGCGCGGCAACGTCTACCCGTACGAGCTGACCTCGCTGCTCGGCTCCTTCGTCGAGCACGACCTCGTCGACGGCGTCCTTGTGCCGGTCGACCGGCCGAAGGGGCGCAACACCGCGGCGATCGTCTGCGGTGTCGTCACCACGCCGACCGACCGGCACCCCGAGGGCATCACCCGCGTCGTGCTCCTCGGCGACCCGACCAAGGCGCTCGGCGCCCTCGCCGAGCCCGAGTGCTCCCGGGTGATCGCCGCCCTCGACCTCGCCGCCTCGATGCAGGTGCCCCTGGAGTGGTTCGCGCTGTCGGCGGGCGCGAAGATCTCGATGAGCTCCGGCACCGAGAACATGGACTGGGTCGCGGCCGCCCTCAAGCGGATCGTCACGTTCACCCAGGCCGGCGGTGAGATCAACATCGTGGTCGCCGGAATCAACGTCGGCGCCCAGCCGTACTGGAACGCCGAGGCGACGATGCTCATGCACACCAAGGGCATCCTGGTCATGACCCCCGACTCGGCGATGGTCCTCACCGGCAAGCAGTCGCTGGACTTCTCCGGCGGCGTCTCCGCCGAGGACAACTACGGCATCGGCGGCTACGACCGGGTCATGGGCCCCAACGGCCAGGCGCAGTACTGGGCGCCGCACCTGCCGGCCGCCCGGGACATCCTCATGGCGCACTACGACCACACGTACGTGGTGCCCGGCGAGTCCGGTCCGCGTAAGGCTTTGACCGCGGACGCCGTCGACCGGGACATTTCGGACTTCCCGCACAATGTCGCGGGCAGTGACTTCACCACGGTCGGGCAGATCTTCTCCGCCACGCACAACCCCGACCGGAAGAAGCCCTTCGACATCCGGACCGTCATGCGGGCCGTCTCCGACCAGGACCACCCGGTCCTGGAGCGCTGGGCCGGCATGGCCGACGCGGAGACGTCCGCGGTGCAGGACGTGCACATCGGCGGCTGGCCCGTCTGCCTCATCGGCATCGAGTCCCGCTCCGTGCCGCGGCGGGGCTTCCCGCCCACCGACGGCCCCGACACGTACACCGCCGGCACGCTCTTCCCGCGCTCGTCGAAGAAGACCGCCCGCGCGATCAACGCCGCCTCCGGCAACCGCCCGCTCGTCGTCCTCGCCAACCTGTCGGGCTTCGACGGCTCCCCCGAGTCGATGCGCAAGCTGCAGCTGGAGTACGGCGCCGAGATCGGCCGCGCGATCGTCAACTTCGACGGCCCGATCGTCTTCTGCGTCATCTCCCGCTACCACGGCGGCGCGTTCGTCGTCTTCTCCAAGGCCCTCAACCCGAACATGACCGTGCTCGCCCTTGAGGGTTCGTTCGCGTCGGTACTGGGTGGCGCCCCGGCCGCCGCGGTGGTCTTCACGGGCGACGTCAACAACCGCACCGCCACCGACCCGCGGGTCACCGACCTGCAGGCCCGGGTCGCCGCCGCGACCGGCGCGGAACGGGCGGCGCTCAACGCGCAGCTCGCCGAGGTGCACTCCGCGGTCCGCGCCGAGAAGCTGGGCGAGGTGGCCGCCGAGTTCGACCGCGTGCACAACATCCAGCGCGCCGTCACCGTCGGCTCCGTGGACGCCATCATCAATGCCGCCGAGCTGCGCCCCCGCATCATCGAGGCGATCGAGCACGGCATGAAGCGCTGACAACCCTGCGGACCGGCACGCCGCCCCCACGGGACGTGCCGGTCCCTTCACCTTCCGCAAGCCCCTGTCAGCCAGGCGGAGCAGCGTAGACTACGGACAGCAACGACTCCGGAGATCAATTTCCATCGCTGGGGTAAGGTTTGCTTGCAAGCGGTCCACGGCGCACCGGCCTCGACCGCTTCTCGCCTACCGCATCGACGACGACGCCCACCGACCCGGCGGCACTCACCAGCCCGGCAGCGCCCACCCGCGCGACAGCGTTCACCGGGCAGGCAGCGCCTATCGACCGGCGACGCCCATCAGTGCGGCGGCGCCCACCAGGGCAGCGGCGCCCACCGGCCGGCGGCATCGACGAGGCGGTGCCTACCGACTGGCGGCATCGACGAGGCGGTGCCTACCGGGCAGCCGCGCCGACCAGCGTGGTGGCGCAGGCGGCCATGCGAGAGAAGCCACCCAGGAGGGGTAGCCAAGATCGAAAGGGCTAGCCTCGCAGGGTGACGACGCACCGGATATCGATCGTTGAGGCGCGGCGGATCGCCGTGCGGGCGCAGCTGCTGGGCGGCGAGCGGCCGGCGGGGCTGCTCGAGACGGTGCGGCACCTGGCGCTGCTGCAGATCGACCCGACCGCCGCCATCGCGCCGACCGCGGACCTCGTGGCGTGGAGCAGGCTCGGCGCCGGCGGGTACGCGCCAGCGGAGCTGGTCGGGGCGTTGCAGCGCAGGGAGCTGATCGAGCTGGCGGCGACGGTCCGGCCGGCAGAGGACCTGGCGCTGTACACGGCGGAGATGGCGCTGCGCCGCGACGACGCGCCCGGGGCGTTCAAGTACCGGCGGCACCCGGAGTGGATGCGGGCCAACGACGCGTGCCGGAAGGACATCCTCGCCAGGCTGACGGCGGAGGGGCCGCTGCCGTCGCGGGCCATCCCCGACACGTGCGCGATGCCGTGGGCGTCGACGGGCTGGACCAACGACCAGAACGTCATCCGGCTGCTCGACCTGATGGCGGCGTGCGGTGAGGTGGCGGTCGCGGGGCGGCAGGGGCGGGACCGGCTGTGGGACCTGGCCGGGCGGGTGTACCCGGACCACCCGCCGGTGCCGGCGGAGGAGGTGGTCCGGCTGCGGGGCGAGCGGCGGCTGCGGGCGCTGGGCGTCGCGCGGGCGAAGACGACCGAGGTGCCGATCGAGCCGTGGGGCGTCGGCGACGTCGGTGAGCCCGCCGTGGTCGAGGGGGTCAAGGGCGTCTGGCGGGTCGACCCGGCGCAGCTGGAGCGCCTGGGCGAGCCCTTCGAGGGCAGGGCCGCGCTGCTGTCGCCGTTCGACCGGCTCATCCACGACCGGAAGCGGACCCTGGAGCTGTTCGGGTTCGACTACGGCCTGGAGATGTACAAGCCGGCCGCGAAACGCCGGTGGGGCTACTACGCGCTGCCGATCCTGGTCGGCGAACGGCTCGTCGGCAAGCTCGACGCCACCGCGGACCGGAAGCAGCGTGTCCTGCGGATCAACGCGGTCCACGAGGACGAGCCGTTCGACGCCGAGACGAGGGCAGCGGTCGACAAGGAGATCGAAGACCTCGCGACCTGGCAGGCCCTCGAAATCCAGCGCAGCTGAAGAAATCCAGGAAAGTTAGATCCGGGCGCCCTTGGCGAGGTTGCAGCGGCGGCACAGCAGCTGCAGGTTGCCGACGCTGGTCGCGCCGCCGCGGCTCCACGGGATGACGTGGTCGAACTCGAGGTACTCGGTGGCCTGGCACTCCACGCACGCGCCGCCGTCGCGGCGCCACACCTCGGCCCGGATCGCCGGCGACACGGAGCGGGAGTCGCGCTGCGCCGGCGCCACCGCGGTGCGTTTCGCCACGCGCAGCACCCCGGTGAGCACGGCGGCCACGTACTCGGGGTCGCCGACCTCGTACGTGCCGCCGCCCCGGGAGGTGGTCGCGGCGACGACGACGGTGCTGTACTCGGGGCGCGCCTCGATGACCTTCGCCCAGACGAGGTCGGAGCCGGCGCTGTCGCCGACGAAGCGCAGCTTGGTGTTGGTGACGATCAGCCGGCCGCCGTCGCGCTTCGTGCCGCTGGCCAGTTGCCGTACCCGCGTCGCCGGCACCTCCAGGTGCAGGATCTCCTCCGCGTCGAGGTGCAGGGTGCTGGAGGCGACCCGGGGCACGTCGCCGCCGCTGATCAGCCCGAGCTCCAGGCCGCGCCGCAGCCGGCGGCGCATCTGGCTGATCGCGGGGTCGACGACGCCGAGCGCGCGGACCGCGTCGTCGAAGGCGTCCATCTCGTGCTGCTCGATCACCTCGTCCGCGAACGCGAACGTCAGCAGCTGGTGCAGGTGGTGCAGGGCGACGGGGCGCAGCGTCTCGCGGCCGGCGTCCTCGCGCACCCGGTGGTAGCGCAGCTCGGCCCACAGCTCCGACCAGGCCGGCTCGGCCGTGCCGGTGGCGGCGAGGACCCGGGTCGCCCTGGCCCGCCACACGTTGAGCACGTTGGCGATCTCGGGGTCGCACCGGCGGCAGGTGGACGGTATGCCGGCGTAGCTGCGGTACTTCGGCCCGCCGCACCGGCCGCAGACCGCCGGCGTGTCGTGGATGAGCGGAACCGTCTGCATCGTCCACTCGGTGCCGTTCCACCACCGCAGCAGCGAAGGGTCACGAGGTGCGACGTACCAGTCGGGGCGCGGGCGCTCCGCCGGCAACGCACCCGACGCCTCGGCGACGGAGTCGTCAGAGTCGACCGAGACGCCGTAGTCGGTCGCCAGGCCCGCGAGGCCGGAGGACCAGCCCTGCCCGACGGCGCGGAACTTCCACCTGCCCTGCCGCCGGTAGAACTCGCCGAACACCATCGCGGTGACCGGCTCCACGTCGCGGACGGGGAACCGCGCGACGACCTGCCCGCGGCGGCCCTTCACGGTGACCTCGAGGCCGGGCACGGTGTCGAACGTGCCGTCGTCCATCGACCCCGCGATGACGACGCTCGCCACGTCCGCGGGGACCCGGGCCAGGTCGACCGCGAGGGTCGCCGCGCGCGGGCCGTCGGCGCTGAGCGACACCGCGCCGGTGGCGTCCCGCGGCTGGTTGTAGAAGACGAAGTCGGCGTCGCCGCGCACCTTGCCGCCCTCGCCGACCAGCAGCGCGCACGCGTCGACGGTCGCGCCGGCGCGCCAGGCCACGAGGGCCGTGACCGCCGTCTCGTCGATCGCGGTGTTCGCACCGCGGGCAAGTGCTGCGGTCGTCATGCGGGGCCACCTCCGGGGCGTGAGCGTATCGACACGGTATCTCGCAGTCGATCATCGCGTCATACTCCCGACCGTCCACTTTGGAGAAGGTAGGCTTCGCCGGCATGGAGCCGTTCCCGCTGCCGCCGTGCGAGCCCGGCGGGACGGATCCGTCCGCCGCGATCGAGGGCTGGGTCGCCTCGCCCCAGATGCGCGAGCTCGTGGCCAGGTTCGGCGGTGCGGTGCCCGACGCGCCAGCGCGGGAGGCGCTGGACCACGTCGCGGACTTCTCGAAGGTCTGGGACTTCAGGGCCGGGACGAAGGAGCGGTTCGACACCGCCCGCGTCGGCTACGGCGCGGACGACGAGCGGATCCGCGACCTCATCCACGCCCTCGGCAACGGCGGCCGCCCGAAGCCCGTCCATGAGCACTACGACCACGTCGTCGTCCTCGGCGGCGGCATCCGGGTCACCCTCGGCCGCGTCGACTTCACGGCGAGGCTGCTCCGCGGCGGCACGACGGCCGCGACCGTCGCCGGGCTGGGCAGCCTGCGGCACCGCGACGACCGGGAGCACCGGGAAGGCCTCCGCCTCGGCCTCGGCGAGCTGGAGACCGAGGCCGACATGATGACGGCGGCGCTGCGCCGGTTCCTCGACCTGCCGGAGCCGGCGAGGACCGAGACCGGCGACGGCTGGTGGCACCAGACGTGGCCGGACGGCGGCATCCACGTCCTGGCGGCCGCGTCGACCCGGCTCCCGCTGCGGGCCAGCACCGCCTGCACCCTGATCGGCTGGGCCGAGCACGTCAGCAGGCCCCTGCGGACGGACCGGGTGCTGCTGGTGACCAACGACCCCTACGTCCGGCACCAGCACTGCGACGCGGTCCGGCTGCTCGGCCTCACGTACGGCTGCGGCATCGAGACCATCGGCATGGACGACCTCGCGACGGCCGAGTGGGGACGCCCCCTGGCGACCACCGAGCTGCTCCAGGAGGTCCGGTCCTCGATCCTCGCGATGCGCAACCTGTACAGCGCCGCCCAGAGGTAGAAAGCGGTCCGGAAAACACAGCGGTCCAGAAAATAAGTCGCGTACTAAGCCCTGATCCACCGATGAGGTTTCGATGCTCGGCTGGTCTGAGTTCATGATCTTGGGTGTTGGTCGGGCGCGTGGGGGTGACCGGCCGGGTTGCCGGTGCGCTCCGTGTCTCGGTGGGGTCTGTCGTTGTGGGGTGGCCGGCGTCGGCTGCGAGTGACTGTCCTGTGTGGATGGTCAGGTGGGTGGGGCGTGCGCGGTGGTGAACAGTCGTAGCCAGTTGTGTTGCCAGGGCCAGTGTTGCGGTAGGTGGATGGTGACCTCGCGGGCGTGTCGGCTGATCCGGCCGGCGACGTTGATCAGGTGTCGGCGGATGGTGGCGGCGCGGGCTGTGGCGTGGGGTCGTCCGGCCAGGGTGGCGGCGGTGCGGGTGAGGTTGTGGGCGATGGCGATGCAGGTCAGCCAGGCGTTGTTGGCGGTGAACCGGCCGGAGGGTAGATGGGCGAGGGGTCCGTCGATGAGTTCGGCGAAGACCTGTTCGATGATGGCGTGGCCGCGGTGCTGGGCTTCGGCCTGGACGAGCACGTAGGGGCTGTCGGTGAACGCGGCGTGGTACCGCCACACGGTGAACAGCTCACCTTGACCATCCACTGTGGACTTGTTCAGGTCTGGGACGCGACGCGCGATGAGCCGGGCGGTGACTTCGTGGCGGGTGCCTTCGAACGCGGTGTAGGTGGTCTCGGCGATCTGTGCGCGGGAGATGAACCGCTGCTGGTCCTCATCCCAGACCGGTTGCGGGTAGCGGATCTCGGTCCAGGCGTCCTCGTCGATCGCGGTGATCGCCGCGCGGACCTTGGCGTCGATGCGGACCGTGACGGAGAACCGCACCCTGGCCCGGCGGCAGGCGGTGATCACCGTGCGGGAGTAGAACGCCGAGTCCGCACGGACCATGATCTCAGCCGCCACCGTTGCGGCTGTCGTCGCGGCGGTGGCGGGTTGGGCTGCTTGGGCTGCCAGGACCGCTTTGGTGGTGGCGACGGCCTCGGCGATCAGCGATGCCGCTCCGCGGGCTGAGCCGGCGTTGCCGGCGCGCAGCTGGGTCGCGGCGATCACCGGCGCCGCGTCCGGGGTGCTGATCGTGGCCACCAGGGGGTTCAGGCCACGCAGCAGCACCTGGTAGCCGCCGACCTTGGCGTGACCGAACCCGGCGCCCTGCTTCTGCTTGCCGTACACCCTGCGCAGCAGCGAGTCGACGTCGACGAACGTGACCGCGCCGGCGCTGGGCAGCAACCGGGCCTGTCCGGCCATCCGGACCAGGAACTGCCGCGACGCTGCCTGCAACTGCCGGACGTGGCCATGGGTGAACGTCCGCAGGAACGACCCCAGCGTCGAGGGCGCATACACCCCGTCGAACAGCAGCGGCATCCCACCGTGACGCAACACGTCCAGATCGTCGATCGAGTCCGCACCGGTCACCATGCCCGCCACGATCGCAGCGACCTTCCCCGCCGCGTTGGACCCCTTGTCCGTTGGCACACGCAGCCGAGCAGCCACGATGCCGTGCAGGTCACACCGCTGGGCGAGGGTCATCACCGGCTCCACACCAGCGCACGACACCAGATTCGGATCATCAAACGATGCGCGCACCCGCGTCGCGCCGTGCGATATTCTCACCTCGACGGTGCCCTCTCGAACCGGACGATGGAAGCCTCAAGAACCTCTATCTTTCCAGCTCGCGAGGGCATCGTCGCGCCCGGCCCATCACGGTCACATCAATTCGTCGGTGGATCAGGGCTAAGGCTCCGCTAAGGCTGGCTCTTGCGCACCCTCGTCGATGCCGTTATACATCTAGGACACTTTACTGTTAACTTTATTAACGGTTGGCGGAGGGTTCTATGCGACGACGCACCCTGCACCTCTTGTCCGCCGCGACGGCGGCCCTCGTGGCCGCGTCCGCGGCGTTCTTCGTGACCACCGCCAACGCGGAGGTCGACCACGCTGCCTGCCGCCCGGACGGGCTCTACCCGACCGCGGGCGTCACCGTGCCGTACTGCAAGGTCTACGACACCAACGGCCGGGAGAACCTGGGCGCCGACCACGGCCGCCGGATCATCGGCTACTTCACCAGCTGGCGGACCGGCAAGAACGGCGCGCCCGCGTACCTGGCCAGCAACATCCCGTGGGACAAGATCACCCACATCAACTACGCGTTCGCGCACGTCGACGGCGCCAACAAGATCTCGGTCGGCACGCCGACGGCGGCGAACAACGCGGCGACGAACATGACGTGGCCCGGCGTCGCCGGCGCGGAGATGGACCCGGCCTACTCGTACACCGGCCACTTCAACCTGCTCAACAAGTTCAAGAAGCAGCACCCGGCGGTCAAGACGCTGATCAGCGTCGGCGGCTGGGCCGAGACCGGCGGGTTCTTCAACGACAACGGCGACCGGGTCGACTCCGGCGGCTTCTACCGGATGACGACCAACGCCGACAACAGCATCAACACCGCCGGCATCAACACCTTCGCCGACTCGGTCGTGACGTTCCTGCGCACGTACGGCTTCGACGGCGTCGACATCGACTACGAGTACCCGACGTCGAACGCGAAGGCCGGCAACCCGCTCGACTTCGCCCAGGCGGACGCGAAGCGGGCCGGGCTCAACGCCTCCTACCACCTGCTGATGAAGACGCTGCGGGAGAAGCTCGACGCGGCCGCCGCGGCGGACGGCAAGTACTACATGGTGACCGTCGCCGCGCCCGCCTCCGGCTGGCTGCTGCGCGGCCTGGAGTCCTACCAGGCGCTGCAGTACCTCGACTACGTCAACATCATGTCCTACGACCTGCACGGCTCGTGGAACCACTTCGTCGGCCCGAACGCGGCGCTGTACGACAACGGCGACGACGCCGAGCTGTCCCAGGGCGGCGTGTACGGCGCGTACTCCAACATCGGTTACCTGAACACGGACTGGGCGTACCACTACTTCCGCGGCGCGATGCAGTCCGGCCGGATCAACATCGGCGTCCCGTACTACACCCGGGGCTGGCGCGGCGTGACAGGCGGCACCAACGGCCTGTGGGGACGCGCGGCGCTGCCCGACCAGACGAAGTGCCCGGCGGGCACCGGCGGGGCCATCGGCTCGACGACCCCGTGCGGCAACGGCGCGGTCGGCATCGACAACCTGTGGCACGACGAAGAGCTCAACGCCGAGGTGCCGGCCGGCGCCAACCCGATGTGGCACGCGAAGAACCTGCAGGAGGGGCGGGCCGGTGACTACCTGGAGGCCTACGGGCTGACCCCGGCCACCGACCCGGAGGACCGCATCACCGGCACGTACACCCGCAACTACTCCAGCGCCCTCGTCGCGCCGTGGCTGTGGAACGCGCAGAAGCAGGTGTTCCTGTCCACCGAGGACGACCAGTCGCTCGGTACCAAGGCCGACTACGTCGTGAACAAGGGCATCGGCGGCGTCATGATCTGGGAGCTCGCCGGCGACTACGCGTGGGACGCGGCCCGCAACGAGTGGTACATGGGCAACACGCTGACGAACCTGCTCTACGACAAGTTCAAGACCGCCGCACCGTACGGCGCGAAGAAGGCCAACATCACGCTGCCGACGCAGACGCTCAACGTCGGGGTGCAGATGGGCGGGTTCGCGCTGGGTGACAACAACTACCCGATCAACCCCGAGCTGCGGCTGATCAACAACACCGGTGCGGCGATCCCGGCCGGCTCGCAGCTGGAGTTCGACTACCCGACCACCGCGCCCGGCAACCTCGGCCAGCAGTCCGGCTGGGCGCTGACCACCGTGTCGACCGGCCACACCGGCAGCAACGTCGGCGGCCTCAAGGGCGACTTCCACCGGGTGCGGCTCAACGTGCCGGCGATCGCGGCGGGCTCCTA
This sequence comes from Dactylosporangium sp. CA-152071, assembly GCF_050936335.1. Lineage (NCBI taxonomy): Bacteria > Bacillati > Actinomycetota > Actinomycetes > Micromonosporales > Micromonosporaceae > Dactylosporangium > Dactylosporangium sp. CA-152071. Next base: position 3,725,489 of record NZ_JBNJMZ010000002.1, read on the forward strand.
CGCCGAGGTGACGCTCAACTACCAGCTGCCGATCTCGGGCCCGTCGAACTTCACGCTCACCATCGGCGGCCAGACCTACGCGCTCGCCGCCGACTACGGCCACGGCGGCACCGCGCCGACCGTCTCCCCCACCGTCTCGGGCAACCCGTCGACCGGCACCTGCACGGCGCCGCCGTGGGCGGCGGGCACGGTGTACACCGGCGGGAACCTGGTGTCGCACAACGGCCACACGTGGAAGGCGCAGTGGTGGACGCAGGGTGACACCCCGGGCACCAACGCGGTCTGGGTCGACCAGGGCGTCTGCTCCGGCACGTCCCCGACCGCCTCGCCGAGCGCGAGCAAGAGCCCGAGCACGTCCCCGAGCACCTCGCCCAGCGCGAGCACGTCGCCGAGCAGGAGCCCGAGCACGTCGCCGAGCACGTCCACGGGCACCGGGTGCGCGGGCCTGCCGGTGTGGAACGCGGGCACGGCGTACAGCGGCAACACGGTCGTGCAGTACAGCGGCCGCAAGTACCGCGCGAAGTGGTGGACGCAGGGCGAGAACCCGACGACCACCGGCCAGTGGGGCGTCTGGGAGGACCAGGGCGCCTGCTGATGACCGGGTCGTGCCGGGCCCTTCGGTAAGGCCCGGCACGACCCTTCAGGCGTGCGTCATGGCGGTGGCGCCGATGAACTCCATCGTCGCCGCCACCACCTCCCTCGGGTGGGTCCACGGAATGCCGTGCGGGGCACCCCGCAGCGTGATGAGGCGGGCGTCGGGCAGCATCGGCTGCAGGCGCCCGCCCGTCGCCGCGTAGGGCAGGACGCGGTCCTGGTCGCCCTGCACGATGAGCACCGGCACGTCGATGCGCGGCAGGTCGGGGCGGAAGTCGGTCAGCCAGGCGGCGACGCAGTCGTGGGTGCCCTTCGCGGAGCCCCGCGCGCCGATCTCCCAGTGCGCCCGGAACGCCTCCTCGCTCACCAGCGTGCCCCGGTTCTCGTCCCAGTTGAAGAACGCCTCGCAGAACTTCGTGAGGTACGCGAAGCGGTCCTCACGGATCGCGGCCTGGATGCCGTCGAACACGCTGCGGTCCACGCCCTCGGGGTTGTCGGCGGTCTTGAGCAGGAACGGCGCGAGCGGCGCCAGCAGCACCGCCCGCGCCACCCGCCGGGAGTCACGGGTGCCGAGGTAGCGGGTCACCTCCCCGGTGCCCATCGAGTGACCGATGAGCACGGCGTCGCGCAGGTCGAGCTTCGTCATCAGCGCGTCGAGGTCGGCGGCGAGCGTGTCGTAGTCGTAGCCGGTCGACGGCTGCGACGAGTTGCCGAAGCCACGGCGGTCGTACGTGATCACCCGGTGCCCGCTCGCCAGCAGCGGGATCGACAGCTTCTCCCAGGTGGCGCCGTTGAACGGGAAGCCGTGGATCAGCACGACGGGGCGGCCGGCGCCGTGGTCCTCGTAGTACAGGTCGATGGGGCCGGCGTTCTCCGTCCCGACAGTGATGTAAGGCATGCGGGTCAGTGCCCGTTCCCGCGCGGATTACGCCACCGGCTGGCCGGCGGCGTCCACGACGAACGCCTCCATCTCGTCCAGCAGCGCCCGCAGGTCCGGCAGGGACAGGAACCGGGTCTTGACGTCGACGGTCAGCTGGACCACGTCCGGCACGTCCTCGACGACGATCATGAGCTTCGGCCCCAGGGACCGCAGCGGCTCCTCCGACAGCACCCGCGTCTCGGCGGGCACCGACGCCGCCGGCCCGGCCTGCCGGGGGGTGCGCCGGTCGTTGTAGATGCAGGTGAGGTCGAGTTCCTCGCCGCGCTCCCGGCTGACCCGCTCGGTGAGCGCCGCGCGGGCCGCCGGGTCGTAGTAGGCGTACTTCGACGCGCTCATCGACGCCGTCCGGGCCCGGGCGATCGCCTCGTCGGGGCTCACCCCGGCGACGTCGAGGACGCACAGCCCGTCCTGGGTGATCGGGCTGACCACGTCGCGCAGCGCCGGCCGGAAGCGGTTGCTGATGATGTTGATCGCGACGAACGGGCCGGTGCCGGGCCGCAGCCGTTCGAGGCCGGCGGCGAAGGCGGCGAGCAGCACCCACGCCGGGTCGGCGCCGAGCCGGGCCGACACCGCCTCGGCGGCCAGGTGCATGGCGCGGGACCGCCACCGAAGCCGGCAGAACACCGGTGCCCCGCGGTCGGCGGGGGCGTCGAACATCGACGCCGGGATGGCGCGCAGGTGCGACTCCCAGTAGCGCATCGCCGCGGCGGTCTGCCGGGTCATCGCCGGCTCCCGCTGGAGGCGGACCAGGTCGAGCGGCTGGGGCGCCTCGTAGGGCCCGGCCGGCTCGCCGGTGACCTGGTCCCGCCCGGCCAGCTCCCGCATCATCACGGCGACCCCGCCGAGGTCGGCGGCGATGTGGCACATCAGCGCCACCACGTGCGTGACGGCGCCGTGCTGCCGGACCACGCCCATGCGCAGCGGCCACTCGCGCTCGTAGTCGAACTTGCGCTCCCGCCACCGGGTGGCGAGATCCTCGGCGACCGCCGCCGGGTCGTCGTCATCGGCCGCGTCGAGCACCACCAGGGCGGTCTCGCCGGAGCCGGACACCTCCTGCGTCACCGTGCCGTCGTCCGCGAAGCGCAGCAGCGTCCGCATCGCCGCGTAGCGGCACATGAAGAAGCGCAGCTCAGCCGCGTAGTCCTCGGCGGTCCGCCCGCCGGTGACGGGCATCGCACCGCCCATGCTCATCGACGAGTCGATCTCGACCATCGCCGCCCACACCTGCCGCTGCCCCCAGGCGAGGGGGCCGGCACCGGCGCCGGGCCCCTCGAACCGCACGACGATCCGCGTCTCAGCATCCACGGAAGTTGATGTTGGCACAGGCGGCCGGGATTGAGATCCGCCGTTCGGTGACTGATGGCCGACCGGCCGCTACAGCGTCTCCGCCTCGGCCTGCGCGATCAGTTCCAGGGAGTCCTCCCGGCCGAGGCGCTGCTCGCACAGGTACCCGAACACCGACCATGTGGTGTCGATCACCACCTGCTCCGGAAACGCGCGGATCTCGTCCTCGTGGCCGAGCTGGGCGCGGATGAGCGCCACCGCCGCGTCCTGGTCGACCTCGACGTCGCGGGCCATGACCACGACGTAGTCGGCGATCGCGTCGGGCGGGGTGTCCTCGTCGAACAGGCTGCACACGGCGAGCCGGATCGCGGCGGCCAGGACCTCGGGGTCCTTGTCGGCGTGCCGGTCGTGCTCCTGCGACTCGTCGGCGACCTGCTCGGCCGCGTCGTGGTCCCCGTTGAGCAGCGCCGCCACCACGGCACCGACCCGCGACCGCGGCTGCCAGCCGTCGCCGTCCGCGGCCCCGTCCGCCGCCGCGCTCTCCGCCGTGCCCTCGGCCGCGCCGACCGGGTCCACCGGCGTGCCCGCGGCCGTGTCACTCCCCCACTCACTCCCCATGACCATGACTGTAGCCAAGGGACGCTCGGGACCCGACCGCGCTCCGTGGCCGAGGCGCGCCCTCATCGACAAACCTCCACATAGACGGGGCTCAGGCCGTAAGCTGCCGCCATGGCCGTGACGAGCCGCCACGTGCGCCGCCTCTACCTCACACTGGTGCTGCTCAACACCCTCGCCGTCACGTTCATCTGGGGGATCAACTCGCTGCTGCTGTTCGAGGCGGGGCTGAGCAACACCGAGGCCCTCGCCGCCAACGCGTGCTTCACGCTCGGCTACGCCGTGTTCGAGATCCCCACCGGGTCGATCGCCGACACATGGGGGCGGCGGGCGTCGTACCTGCTGGGCGGCGGCACCCTGGCGGTCACGACGCTGCTGTACTGGCTGGCCTGGCGCCTGCACGCCGGGGTGTGGGTGTGGGCGGGGGTGTCGGTCGTCCTCGCGGTCGGCTTCACGTTCTTCTCCGGCGCCACCGAGGCGTGGCTGGTCGACGCGCTGCACCACCTGCGGTACGACGGCCGGCTGGAGCAGGTGTTCGCACGGGGGCAGGTGGCGGCCGGGATCGGCACCCTCGCCGGTTCGCTCGGCGGCGCGTACGTGGCGCAGGCGACCGACGTCGGCGTCCCGTTCCTCGTCCGGGCCGCGCTGCTGCTGACGCTCACCATGGTCGCGTGGCGGGTCATGCACGACATCGGGTTCACGCCCCGGCGGGGCAGCGGGACGGTGAAGGACGTGCGGCGGGTGCTGACGGAGTCGGTACGGCACGGCTGGGGACGGCCGGCGGTGCGCTGGGTCATGCTCGGCTCGATGGTCGCCGCCGGGGTCGGCTACTACGTCGCGTTCACCATGAAGCCCTACCTGCTGCAGCTCGCCGGCGACAGGCGCGCCTACGGCCTGCTCGGCATCGCGGCGGCCGCCAACGCCGCGGCGCAGACCGTCGGCGGCCTGCTCGCGATGGCGTTCCAGTCGCTGTTCCGGTGGCGGATGTCGGTGGTCATCGCAGGGGTGGCGCTCAACGGCGCGCTGCTCGCCGGGTTCGGGCTGGCGGGTGGTGTACCGCTCGCGATCGCCCTCCTCGCGCTGCACAGCATGGTGTCCGCGGCGATCCTGCCGTCGCGGCAGGCGTACCTCAACGGCCTGCTGCCGTCGGACCGGCGGGCCACTGTGCTGTCGTTCGACTCGCTCGTCGCCAGCAGCGGCGGCGTGGTGACCCAGCCGGGGCTGGGCCGGGCCGCCGACCTGTGGGGCTACCCGACCTCGTTCGTGCTGGGCGGCCTGCTGCAGGTGATGGCGCTGCCGATGCTGTTCCTGGCCCGCCGGCACGAGGTCACGGCGGCGACCCGGACCGAGCCGGCGGAGGCGGTGCCGCAGCGCTCGTGAAAGGGCGCACGCTCGGCACCCTCCGCCGCCGTCAGGTCGTGGCCGACACGACGGAGCGGACGTAGTCCTCGAACTCCACGACCGAGTCGCCGGTCCACACCATGCCGTGCTCGCGGATGATGAACCAGTTCGTCGACTTCTGCCGCAGCTCCCGGAAGAACTGCCGGCCGGCGGCGAAGCGCCCGCCCTCGATCCGCGTGTCGGAGACGAGGTCGCGGTGGCGCCGCCCGCGGGTCAGCTCCCGGTGGTGGAAGTGCACGAGGAGCCGCGGCCGCCGGCCCTGCATGGCCATCAGGCCGCTCAGCGTCAGGAACTCGGGCGCGTCGGAGCTCGGCAGGCGCTCCCCCGTGTAGGTGAGGCTCTGCGTCCCCTCGTCGAACGAGGTGATCAGGTCGTAGTCGGCGGCGGTCATCCGCGACTTGTCGGTGACCGTCTGGGACACCAGCCAGTGCCCGTCGTGCGTGAACATGATCGAGCCGTCGGTGTAGGGCTTGCGCTGCCACAGGTGGTGGTCCCGGTGGATGCGGGCCAGCTCGGCGACCTCCCCGGCGTGCCGCACGCGCAGCCGGTCGAGCACGGCCCGGTCGCCCGGGTCGACGCTCTGCGTCGGGTGGTACTTGACCCGGACCGTCTCACCGATCGCGTTGGCGTGCACGTCCTGCCAGGTGTTGGTGCGCAGCCCCCGGGCCAGGTCGAGGTGGTCGGGGTAGATCGCGTTGATGTCGAGGGCGTCGCACAGCTGCGGCACGACGGTGCGGGCCAGGGCGTAGTCGGGCCGGTCCTCGTTCGTCTCGGTCAGCGGGTACACCGAGATGATGTTGGTCCTGGCGCCGGTCGCGGCGAGCGCCGCGAGGTAGTGCTGCTCCTCCGGCGACATCAGCAGCGGGTTCGTCGGCCCGTAGATGACATACGTGGCGCCGCCGGGCCGCGCCTGCGGCAGCTTGCCGTAGGCGAGGGGCTCGGCGGTCACGCCGAACTCGCGGTGCAGCACCCGGAACGCCGGCTGGATGATCTCCCGCAGCGCCCAGTCGCTGTGCGGTGAGGCCGGGTTCAGGACATAGCAGTAGTGCAGCTCAGCGATATTGCGCTTGTACCGGAAGTCGTAAGCACGCAGAGGCGGGGCGGAAGTCATCGAAGTGACCACCCAGTGCACTGTACATCGACAGGCCCCTGCCGCGCTCTCCGCCGCTGCTCGCGCCGCCCCGGCGGTCGCTACTCGCGCCAGCCCGACAGCTCGGCGCCCTTGGCGGTCTCGACGCGGTAGCCGAGCCGCACCGTCTGGCTCTGCCCCTCGGGCACGACCAGGCGCCAGGTGAGGACGCCGAGGTCGGTGCGCTCCGCCGGCGGCGGCTCCAGGACGGTCTCCCTGACGGTGATCGTGTCGTGGCGGGCGACCGGCACCTGGTCGAGCACGGTGATCCGCACGGGGCGGCCGGTGTAGTTGCCGACGGTGGTGCGGTATTCGACCTCGCGGCGCCGGCTGGAGCCCAGCGTCGCCTTGGTCGCGGTGCGGCGGGTCAGCTCCCGCTCGACCCGGACCCGGTCGTCGAGGCCGAGCGCCAGCTCCAGCTCCTCCCCGGGCGCCCACGTCGACAGGGCGGTCTTGCTGACGAAGTCGGCCTCGTGGAAGACGGCCGCCTGCCCGGGCGGCAGCGTGTGCTGCGACGTGTTGGTCACCTTCGCCCGCAGGTGCACGTCGGTGGAGCGCGACGGCGCGACGACGTGGTCGAGCTGGCTGCCGAGATCGAGCACCAGCACCGTCGCGCGGGACGTGGTGCCGTCGGCGGGCACCGGGACCGCGCGGGCCGGGCGGTAGGTGGCCGCGACCGGCCCCTCCTCGACCGTGGCCTGCGCGATCTCGACCTCCGCGAACCCGTCGAACTGCTCCTTCGCCATCGCGCGGGGCGCCGGGGCCATCGCGGGCGCGGGAGCGCCACCGGGCGCGGCGCCGTAGGCCGCGAACGACTGCATCGGCGGCCTCGGCGGTGGCGGCATCAGCAGGTCGAGGTACCAGGGCTGCAGCTCGGGGATCCCGACGACGCCGGACGGGCGGGCCGTCGACAGCGCCAGCTCGCACTCCGGCCAGTCCTCGCCGGTGTGCTGCTCGACCAGGCCGAACCAGGTCAGGCGCAGCGTCTCGCCGGTGAGCCGCACGTCGTAGGTGGAGCGCCAGCCGGCGTCGGGCACCTGGTACGACAGGTCCAGCTGGACCGGCCCGGCCGCCGACACGGCGAGCGCGACGACCGCGAAGTGCGCGTCCGGCTCCCGTTTGCCCGACAGGTCCACCAGCTGCCGGTCCAGGGCGGCGATCCGGTCGGCGGCCCGGGTGCGCCGGCGCTGCAGGTCGCGGACGCCGGCCAGGACCGACGACAGCTCACCGCCCATCGTGGCGGTGAACGCGGTGACCGTCTCCGCGGCGGCGTCGCCGGTGGCGAGGGCCCGCGCGTAGGCGCCGCTGGCCCGCTCGCCGAGGGTCGTCAGGAACGCCTGCCGCTGCCGCAGGACCGTCTCGGTGTCCGCGATCTCGGCCAGCTCGTCCTCGAGCGCGCGCCGCTCCTCCTGGACGGCCGTCACGGTGCCGTCGGACGGCTCGGCGTGGCGCTTGAGCACCACGTCGACGCCGAGGACGGTCGCCGGGCCGCGCCCGCTGACCCGGACCGAGTCGGTGTCCATGCCCATCGGCAGCGGGCCGATCTCGACGAGCTGCTCGCCGGCCTCGAGGGTGGCCTGGCCGCGCCGGGTGACGCGGGCCTGCCGGGGATAGACGGTGACCGCGACGATCTCGTTCTGCACCTCCCGCACGGTAACGCATGCCGTCACCACCGCCACCGCCGTTCGGGGCATGGCGGGTGACCGTTCCGCCCGCGGGCCCGCCACCGTTCGGCGCGGGTCGGCGACACGCCGCGCGGTGCGGCCGGGTTCCGCGGCGCGGTGGGTTCACAATCGCCTCCCGCCCACCGGAAGGACCCTGTTGTGACGGTCATGCTGACCCTGCCGGCCAGCGCGGCGACGCGGTACCCGCTGCGGTACGCCGTCGTCGACGTGGAGACGACCGGCCTGCACGCGCCCAGCGACCGGGTGCTGCAGATCGCCGTCACGCAGATGGAGTCCGACGGGACCCTCGGGCAGGTCTGGTCGACCCTGGTCGACCCCGGGCGCGACCCCGGCCCGGTGCACGTCCACGGGATCACGCGCGAGCGCCTCGCCGGCGCGCCCCGCTTCGACGCGGTCGTCGGGCACCTCGCGCGGCTGCTCGACGGGCGGGTGCTGGTCGCGCACAACGCCGCGTTCGACTGGAAGTTCCTGGCCGCGGAGGCGCACCGGGCCGTGCACCACCTCCCGGTCAGCCAACGGCTGTGCACGCTCGCGCTGAGCCGCCGCCTCGACCTGCCGACGGCGAGCCTGTCCCTGGCGGCGCTCGCCGCGCACTGGGGCGTGACGCAGGCCCGGCCGCACGACGCCGAGGACGACACCCGGGTCCTCACCGAGATCCTCCGGCACAGCCTCGCCGCCGCCGACACCCTCGCGGTCGAGCTGCCGCTGAGCGCCTGCGACCCGGCCGCCGCCGACCCGGTCTACCCGGCCCGGCTGCCGCGGCCCGTCTGCCCGTGGGCGTGGCCGGGCCGCTGGACGCAGGGCCGCCGCCTGATCCAGGGCGCGAAGGTCGCCATCACCGGGAGCACCGCGACGGCCCGGGACGCCCTCGCGGCCCGCGCGACCGAGGCGGGGCTCGACGTGATGAACACCGTCAGCGGCAGGACCGGCCTGCTCGTCACCAACGACGCGACCGCCGCCACCTCGAAGCTGCGCGCCGCCGCCATGTACGCCGTGCCGGTCGTCTCCGAGGCCACGTTCGCGTCGCTGCTGGCGGACGTGGAGCCCGGGACGCCGAAGCCGGCGGACCGCCCCCGGGCCGGCGTGCCGTCGCAGCGGGCCGCCGCACCGGCGGGGCCGCTCGCCGGGCGGTGCCTGCTCGTGCTCGGCGGCACCCACGCCGAGGCGGCGGAGGTCCGCAACCGGATCGCCGACCTGGGCGGGATCGCCGCGGTCAACCTGACGGCCCGGGTCAACGGCGTCGTGGCCCTCCCCGGCGCGGACAACGACCGCCGCTGGGCCACCGTCACCGCCCTCGCCCTGCCCGTCCACACCTCGGACGCCCTCGAACCGCCGGCCGCCGCACCGGACGCCGCACCCGACGCCGCGGTGGTCGAGCCGCCGCCGGCCGCGGCGGTGGTCCTGTCCCGGGGCGCCGTCATCGACCTGCCCGACGACGTCGAGGACTGGACGGTCGCCGTCAGCTGGCCGGCGGGCGCGGGCGCCGAGGTGGACGTGGTCGCGTTCCTCACCGACCAGGACGAGCAGGTCCGCGCCGACGCCGACTTCGTCTTCTACAACCAGCCCGCCGCGGCGGACGGGTCGGTGGAGCTGGCCCTCGACGTGCCGCACGAGGCGCTCGTCGACGTCCGGCTCGGCCGGATCCCCGAGGACGTCACCCGGATCGTGCTCGCCGCCGCCATCACCGGCACGCACACGTTCGGGGACCTCGGACCCGTGGAGTTCGTCGCGCGGGCCGGTGACGGCGCCACCCACGCCCGCGCCACCCTCGACGCGGCCACCACCGAACGCAGCCTGCTGCTCGCCACCGTCTACCGGCGCGACGGCCGGTGGCGGCTGCGGGCGATCGGGCAGGGGTACGACCACGGCCTCGCCGGACTCGCCACCCTGCACGGCGTCGCCGTCGACGACGACTGACCCCCGCGTCGACGACGGCAACAGGGCGGCACCACCCCGGACGGTCGGGTCCGGGGCGGTGCCGCCGCTGCCGTTCGCGGCCTTCCTGGTCAGTGCGACCCGGCCGGTGCCTCCTGGCGCTTGCCGAGGTCGACGGCGGCGGTCCGGGCGGCGTCGCCGTGCCCCGGCCACCATGCGGCGTGCCCGAGCAGCGCGGTCAGCGCCGGCACCAGGAACATCGACATCACGAACGCCGACAGCAGGATGCCGGCCGCCACCGAGAACCCGATCTGCCGCAGGAACGACACCGGGGCGAGGGCGAGGACCGCGAACGTGCCGGCGAGGATCAGGCCGGCCGCGGCGACGGACGGGCCGGCGTGCCGGACGGCGAGCGCCGCGGCGGCCCGGGGCTCGTTGCCGGCCCGCGCCTCCTCCCGCAGGCGGGCGATCATCAGGATGTTGTAGTCGGTGCCGATCGCCAGGACGAACAGGTACAGCACGATCGGCAGCTGGAACGTCACCCCCGGCCGCCCGGCAAGGCTCTGGAACAGGTAGATCGCGGCGCCGAGGGTGGCGGCGAAGTTGAGCAGCACCGCGACCACCAGGTAGAGCGGCGCGACGACGCTGCGCAGCAGCAGGCCGAGGATGACCGCGATGAGCAGCGCCGCGACGGGCAGGATCACCGACAGGTCGCGGTTGTTGGCCGCGTTGATGTCCGCGTAGATCGCCGTGGTGCCGCCGACGAGGACCTTCGTGCCGGGCGGCGCGACGGCGTGCAGGTCGGCGCGGAGGTGGTCGTGGACCAGGTCGATCGCCTCGTTGGAGGCCGGGTTGACCGACAGCAGCAGGGCGAAGCGGGACACGGTCCCGCCGGCCGCGGTGACCGGTGGCTGGACGCCGCCGACCCCGGCCACCTTGGCGGCGGCGGCGCCGAACTGGTCGAGCTGCGCGGGGGTGAGCCGGCTGCCGTCGCCGGTGGTGAGGTACGCCTCGGTCGGGTCCAGCGCGCCCTGCGGGAAGCCGCGCTCCAGGTCGGCGGCGGCCTTCGCCGACTCGGTCGTGCTCGGGAAGCCCGCCGCGAAGTCGTAGTCCGCCTTGTACAGCAGGACGCCGCCGGCGAGCGCGACCAGCACCACGCCGGAGGCGACCGCCGCGACCGCGGGCCGCCGGCCGAGCGCCGCGCCGATGCGCAGGAACGCGGTGCCCTTCGGCTCGCGCCGCCACGCCTTCGACGGCCAGAACGTCGCCGGGCCGATCAGGCTCACCAGGGCCGGGATCAGGGTCAGGCCGGTGACCAGCATGACGAACACGGCGATGGCGAGCGCCGGGCCGAGCGAGCCGAACCCGCCGAAGCTCGCCAGCAGCAGCACCAGGAAGGCGACGATGACGGCGGCCGCGGCCGAGGTGATGACCTCACCGACCCGGGCGACGGCGTGCACCATCGCGGTCTTGCGGTCCTCGCCGGCGCGCAGCCGTTCGCGGTACCGGAAGAGCAGGAACAGCAGGTAGTCGGTGCCGATGCCGTACAGGACGATCAGCAGCAGCGTCTGCAGGCTCTGGTCGACGTTGAAGCCGAACGCCTTGCCGGCGGCCGCGATCAGGTTCGACGACACCTGCAGCACCACGCTGATGACGACGATCGGCAGCAGCGCGGCGATCGGGCTGCGGAAGATGATGAGGATCAGCACGATGATCAGCGCGAACGTGGCGGCGCCGACGACCGCGAACGCGGTGTTGAACGTGTCGTTGTTGTCGACGACCTGGGCCACCTGCCCGGCGACGCCGGCGCTGAGCCCGGTGCCGGCGAGGTCGGCCTTGATGACGTCGCGGGTCCCGGTCACCGCGTCCAGCTGCCCCTGCGCGTCGGTCAGGGCGGCGGTGATGGGCACGGTGACGAGCTGCACCAGGCCGTTGGGCGCGACGGCCTGCGGGCCGGTCTGCGCCTTGCCGATCCCGGCGACGTGCGCGCCGTCGATCGCGGTGGCGAGGGCGCCGACCCGGGTCTGGTCGGCGGCGGTCAGCGGCCCGCCGTCGGCGCGCTTCACCACGACGATCGCGGTGGACGTGGCCTGCTCCGGGAACGCGGCCTTGGCCAGGTTGATCGCCTGCACGGACTCGTAGCTGTCGGGCAGGAAGCTGCCCTGGTCGCCGCTGGTGATGTCGGAGAGGCCGGGCAGCAGGCCGATGATCAGCGCCGCGCCCACGAGCCAGCCGGCGATGACCCACCAGGCGCGCCGGACGACGAACTTGCCCCATCTGTCGAACATGGCGGTTCCTCCATTGCGAAAGAGGTCAGGAGCGGCGGACGGTGATGTCGCCGTACGTGGTGCGGCCGCGGACCTCGACCGTCTCGTCGGTGGGCTCGGGCTTGGTGGCGCTGTCGAGCAGGTTGTGCACGCGGCCGAAGCCGGTGGTGACGTCGAGCCACGCGGCCGTGCCCTCGGCGATCCCGATCTCCAGGTCGCCCATCGCGGTGCCGAGGACGACCGAGCCGCGGGCGATCTCGCCGAGGCGGATGGCGCCGTTGGAGGTCTTCGCGTCGACGCCCGCGCCGGCCCGCTCGACGGCGATGTCGCCGTTGGCGTTGCGCACCCGTACGTCACCCGCGGCGGACGCGATGGTGGTGTCGCCGTTGGAGTTCTTGACCACGGCGCTGCCCCGCACGTCGCCGACGCGGACCTTGCCGGTGCCGGTGTGGATCTCGGCGTTGCCGGCGACCCCGCCGACGGTGACGTGCCCGGCCGCCGTGTCCAGGCGCAGCGGGCCGGTGTCCGCGAGCGAGACGTTGCCGGCGCCGGTCCGCACGCGGCACTCGCCGAGCCGGCCGTCGCCGCGGACGCCGCCGACCTGGAGCTCGGTGGACACCTGCGAGCCGCTGGGCAGCTCGATCGACACGTCGACCGACCTGGTCCTGCGGGAGAAGTCGAACAGCCGCGACCTCGGGCCGGTCACCCGCAGCACGCCGTCGGCGTAGTCGACCCGGACCTGCTTCGAGGCCTGCACGTCGGACTCGTCGGCGTCGTTGCTCGGGCGGACCTCGACGACGGTGTCGGTGCGGTCGCTGGCGACGATGCGCACGTCGCCGACGCCCAGCTCGACAGTGACGGAGATCGATTCGGGGGTACTGAATTCAGGCATGGTGGTCCCCACATCATGGGTAGGTGAGCCGTTTACGCAGCTCAGTGGTGGTGGAGCGCGGGTGATGACGAAACGGTGCGGGCTACCGCACCCAGCCGGTGAGCGCCTGCCTGGCCTGCGGCGCCGCCGCGGCGGGCTCGGCGCGCGGGTCGGACCGCTGGAGCGCGGCGGCGGCGGCCCGGCTCAGCCAGGCGTTGACCGAGCGGCCCTCCTTCGCGGCGGCCTCCTCGATCGCGGCCTTGAGCTGCTCGGGCAGCCGGACGTTGATCCGTGCGGCCGGGCCGTCCTCGGCGAGGAGCGGCTCGGCCGCCGCCAGGTCCGCCGCCGTCGTGGTCTTGGCGTCGGCCGGGGCCGGGGCCGGGGCGGGCGGCAGGGTCACGACGAAGTTCGGGTCGCGGCCCCGCAGCCGCAGCTCCACCGAGCCCGGCGCGAGGTCGAGGGTGATCTCGTCGGCGGCCGCGGACAGCGCCTCGAGCAGCGTCATGCGGATCGCCGACTCGAGCGGCCCGGTCAGCCGCTCGACCACCGCACGCGCCTCCTCCCCGCCGGCTTCGGCGAGGGTGGCGAACTCACGTCCGAGGTTGGCCACATACGAGTTCAGGTCCATGGCACCACTATGGCACGCCAGTGGCACACGAGCAAGCCATCGTGTGCCCAAGTGGCACACTCAGGCGTCGCGTGGTGCCATGAGGGCCGTGAACATGTCGGTGAGGGGGCCGACGAGGTCGTCCTGACCGGCGGAGGCGAGCGGCTCGAGGGCGGTCGAGGCGCGCAGCAGCGCGATGCCGATGGACGCGGCCAGGGCCAGCTGGGCCCGCAGGATCCCGGCGTCGTCGGGGCGCAGGCCGGCGGCCGCCGTCATCTTCTCGGCGAAGCGGCGCAGGATGTCGACCCGGATCGCCTCGGCCTTCTCGTCACCGGAGGAGCGCAGCAGCAGGAGCAGCTGCGCGCGGTGCTGGGCGGCGTGCGGGCCGGCGAGGCGGGCCGCGATGTCGTGCGGGATCCGGTCCAGCGTCACGTCGCGGACGGTGCGGCCGAGCTCGTCGCCGACCCCCGTCAGGCACGCCTCGAACAGGCCCTCCTTCGACGTGAAGTACCGGTTGATGAGCGCGACGTTGACGCCCGCGTCGGTGGCGATGTCCCGCACGGTGGCGGCCGTGTACCCGTCCGCGGCGAACCGGCGGCGGGCCGCCTCCAGCAGCAGCCGGCGGGTCGCCGCGGCGTCCCGGCGGCGCACCCCGGTCGCGTCCTCACTCGTCACGCCACCAGCGTAGACGCCGCCCGGTGTGACGTAAACGATTGTTGACTTAGCTCGCGGGCCGCCCATACTTGGCAAGTCAGCAATCGTTTACATAGCTCCGCGAGGACCTCATGACGCGAACCCTGGAACCGCCGGCCACCGCCCGGCACGCCAACAGCACGCTGCTGGTGGTCTACCTGTCGCTGGGCGGCCTGGCCTTCGCGGTGCTCCAGTCGCTGGTGGCGCCCGCGATGTCGACCATCGCCCGCGACCTGAACGCCTCGACCGCGGACATCAGCTGGATCCTGACCGCATACCTGCTGTCGGCCTCCGTGCTGACCCCGATCCTCGGCCGCCTCGGCGACATGGCCGGCAAGCGCCGCGTCCTCATCGGCGTCCTGGCCGTGCTCGCCGCCGGCACCCTGCTCGCGGCGCTCGCCCCGAACCTCGCGGTGCTCATCGTCGCCCGCGCCATGCAGGGCGCCGCCGGCGCGATCCTGCCGCTGTCCATCGGCATCGTCCGCGACGAGCTCCCCCGCGAGAAGGTGGCCGTCACCGTCGGCCTGCTGTCGGCGATCTTCGGCGTCGGCGCCGGTGTCGGCATCGTCGGCGCCGGGCCGATCGTCGAGCACCTGTCGTGGCACTGGCTGTTCTGGCTGCCCCTGGTGCTGGTCGTGGTGGCGCTGCTCGGCGCGATCTTCGGGATGCCGGAGTCGCCGGTGCGCACCCCGGGCCGCCTCGACGTGCTCGGCGCCGGGATCCTGTCCGTGTCGCTGGTGTCGCTGCTGCTCGCGATCAGCAAGGGCCAGTCGTGGGGCTGGACCGACGGCAAGACCACCGGCCTGCTCGCGCTCGGCGTCGCCGCCCTCGTCGGCTTCGTGCTGGTCGAGCTGCGGGTGAAGGAGCCGCTGGTCGACATGCGCCTGATGTCGATCCGCGGCGTGTGGGCCACCGACCTCGTCGCCCTGATCCTCGGCTTCGCGATGTTCGGCACGTTCCTGCTCGTGCCGACCCTGCTGCAGCTGCCCGCCGCCACCGGCTACGGCTTCGGCAAGTCGGTGTCGGAGTCCGGCCTCTTCCTGCTGCCGACGGTCCTCATGATGGTCGTCTTCGGCCCCATCGCCGGCCTGCTCAACCGCCGCTTCGGCCCGAAGGTCCCGATGTTCCTCGGCGCCGCCGCGGTCGTCGCCGCCTTCGCCCTCCCGGCCGTCGCCCACGGCGCCGTCTGGCAGGTGCTCGCCTCGGGCGTGCTCACCGGCGCCGGCATCGGCCTGTCCTTCGCCGCCATGTCCAACGCCATCATCGAGAGCGTCCCGGCCGCCCAGACCGGCGAGGCCAGCAGCGTCAACACCATCGCCCGCACCATCGGCAGCAGCATCGGCACCGCCGTCGTGGCCGCCGTCATCACGTCCAAGAGCACCCCGCGCGGGCTGCCGACCGACGCCGCCTTCACCGCCGGCTTCTGGGTCTGCGCCGGCGTCGCGGTCCTCGCGGTCGTCGCCTCGCTCGCCCTGCCGTCCGCACACCGCCGCCACGAGGAGGCCGTCGCCGCCGGCGTCAAGGACCTGCCCCCGGAGCCGGCCGAGCTGCACCTGCCCCACCTGCACAGCCGCTGACCCTCAGGCGGGAGGGCCGGGCTTGTCCGCTGTCCGTTGTCCAGTACGGACGGACAGCGGACAGCAGGCTTGATCAACGTTGCGGGGGCACGACACAATGCCGCCCGTGGAGACGGAGAACGAGGGCCAGCGCAGGTCGAAGTGGTACGACGGATGCGACGGCCTCAGCGGCTGCGACGTGCCGGGCTGCGACGGGTGCGACGGCTGCGACGTGCCGGGCTGTGACTGCAACTTCATGCTGGGCACGATGCTGCTCGGCACGATGGCGGTCAGCGCGCCGACGCGCAAGCCGCTGCGCCGGGCCAGCGGGCCGGGGCGGGCCGGCATGGTGGCGATCCGCGGGTACCAGCGCTGGCTCTCGCCGCACCTGCCGACGCGGTGCCGGCAGATCCCGACGTGCAGCAACTACGGCATGGAGGCGGTGCGCCGCTACGGGCTCGTCGTCGGGTCGCGGCTGACCGCGGCCAGGATCCGCCGGTGCAACGCGTCGACCCCGCGGGGCACGGTCGACCAGGTGCCGTAGGCACCAGTCATGTTCGCGTTCACACGAGGAGCGCGCAAGAACACGACGACAGCGCCGGGCCGTTGACAAGAGCCGATGTGAGCGCAAACATGACGTACCCCCGCCGCCACGAGGAGTCTTCATGCGCCGCCGTCTGCTCGCGGTCCTTGCCGCCCTGATCGTCACGTCCGCCGCGCTGGTGGTCACGCTCGTGGTCACCTCAGGGCCCGCCGCCGCGTCGCCCGCCGTGCAGTTCACCAACCCGCTGGTCAACCAGCGCGCCGACAGCCAGATCGTCAAGCACACCGACGGGTATTACTACTTCACCGCGACCGTCCCCGAGTACGACCGGATCGTCCTGCGCCGGGCGACGACCCTGCAGGGGCTGTCGACCGCGGCCGAGACCGTGATCTGGCGCAAGCACTCCAGCGGCGTCATGGGCGCGCACATCTGGGCACCGGAGATCCACTTCATCGACGGCAAGTGGTACGTGTACTTCGCCGCCGGCGCGACCGACAACGTCTGGGCGATCCGCATGTACGTGCTGGAGGGCACCGGCGCGAACCCGCTCACCGCGACCTGGACCGAGAAGGGCCGCATCACCACCGCCTGGGACACGTTCGCCCTGGACGCCTCGACGTTCGTCGCCGGCGGCGTCCGGTACCTGATCTGGGCGCAGTCCGAGCCCGGCATCGCGACCAACTCCAACGTGTACATCGCGCGCATGAGCAACCCGTGGACCATCACCGGCACGCCGGTCCGGATCGCGACGCCGACCCTCGACTGGGAGAAGCGCGGGTACGCGGTCAACGAGGGCCCGACCGTCATCCAGCGCAACGGGAGGATCTTCCTCACGTACTCCGCCAGCGCCACCGACGCGAACTACTGCCTCGGCCTGCTGACCGCGTCCGCGTCGGCGAACCTGCTCAGTGCGTCGTCGTGGGTGAAGAGCCCGCAGCCGGTCTTCACCAGCAACGCGTCGACCGGCCAGTACGGCCCCGGGCACAACTCGTTCACGACGTCGGAGGACGGCCAGAGCGACATCCTCGTCTACCACGACCGCAGCTACCGCGACATCAGCGGCGACCCCCTCAACGACCCGAACCGCCGCACCCGCGTGCAGAAGCTGTACTGGAACGCCGACGGCACCCCGAACTTCGGCATCCCGGTGCCCGACGGCGTCACGCCGGTGCGGCTGCAGTCGTACAACTCCGCGGGCAGCTTCGTGCGGCACTACAACTTCCGGGCCCGCATCGAGGCGAACGTCACGCCGCTCGCCGACGCGCAGTTCCGCATCGTGACCGGCCTCAACGGCGGCGGCACCGTGTCGCTGGAGTCGACGAACTTCCCCGGCTACTTCCTGCGGCACAGGAACTTCGAGGTGTGGGTCGAGCGCAACGACGGCTCGGCGACGTTCAAGGCCGACGCCAGCTTCTTCCGCCGGGCCGGGCTCTCGACTGGCACTGGCAGCGACGCGGCGGTGTCGTTCGAGTCGCAGAACTTCCCCGGCCGGTACGTGCGGCACAGCGGCGCCGACCTGTTCGTGCAGACCGCCACCGACGCCACGAGCCGCGCCGACGCCACCTTCACCCTCGACTGAGCGCGACGCACGCTCCGGCGCTCCGGCGATCCCGGGGCGCCGGGGTGCCGGGGGGCGCCGAAAACCGGTTGCCGCGGCCGGCGGGTTCCAACGATCATGGACGGCATGACGCGCTGACGGACATCCCGTGTTGCCATGCCCCTCCTCCCGCTGAAGCGAGGACCATGTCCGCCACCGTCTCCGTGTTCGCCGGCCCCGGCAGCTGGATCGAGTCCGACGCCGTCGCGCAGTGCCACCAGGTCGCCGCGCTCGACGGCATGCTGCACGTCGCCGGCATGCCCGACCTGCACCCCGGCAAGGGTGCGCCGATCGGCGCCGCGATGGCGTCGACGGTGCTGTACCCGCTGCTCGTCGGCTCCGACATCGGCTGCGGCATCGCCGTGTTCCCGATCGGCCTGAAGCGGGCCGTGCCGGAGAAGCTCGCCGCGAAGTTCCCCGACCTGGACGTCCCCCTGGACCCCGGCCTCGTCGACGGGGAGATCCCCGGCGGTCACGTCGAGGGGCTCGGCACCGTCGGCCGCGGCAACCACTTCGTGGAGCTGGCGAAGGTCGGCACCGTCCTCGACGAGGGGCACGCCGCCCGGCTCGGGCTCACCGCCGGCGACCTGGTGCTCGTCGTGCACAGCGGGTCCCGCGGCTTCGGCGAGCGGATCCTGCGCGCGCACACCGAGGTCCACGGCGCCGGACCGGCCGCCGACCCGGCCGCGTACCTGGCGGCGCACGACGACGCGGTGCGCTGGGGCTCGCTCAACCGGCGGCTGCTCGCGGCCCGGGTCGCCGACGCCCTCGGCGCGCAGCTGTCCGAACCCGTCGTCGACCAGTGCCACAACCTCGCCGAGGTCCGCGCCGGCGAGGACGGCGACCGCGTCTACCTGCACCGCAAGGGCGCCGCGCCCGGCGACGGGCAGGACGTGCTGGTCGCCGGCACCCGCGGCACCCCGTCGTACCTCGTCGCCGCGCACGCCGGCGCGGAGGCGAACCACTCGGTGGCGCACGGCGCCGGCCGCAAGATGTCCCGGGCCGACGCCCTGCGCCGCGGCAAGGCCAAGCACACGGTCGAGGAGCTGCGCCGCACGCCGGTCGGCTCGCTGGTCGTGTGCGGCGACCGGCAGCTGCTCTTCGAGGAGGCGCCGACCGCGTACAAGCGCATCGAGCAGGTGATCGGCGACCTGGAGGCGCACGGCCTGGCCACCCCGGTGGCGACCACGGTCCCGCTGGTCACGTACAAGACGGCCGAGGCGGGACCCCGCGAGCGCCGCAGGCGCTGAGCCGCAAGGCCATCAGACATCTGGTCCCGCACCTAGACCGTCTAGGTGTTCTGCCCAGAGGGGTTGGGAACCGCTGGCGGGTGGTCCGCCGATCGCGGTGTGGCGGCGGTGGTGATTGCAGGTCCCGTGCGCTCGGCCGTGCGTGCGCCAGCCGCCGCCGTCGGGGTTTGCCCAGCTGCTTCACGTCGACGTGGACCAGGTCGCCCGGCGCGGGGTGTTCGTAGCGGCGGACGGGTTCGGCGGTGGCCCGGTCCAGATGTGCCAGACGGGCGGCACGGTCGCCGCGTTGCCCAGCGCCTCCAACAACAGCGACGCCGGCGTGACAGTGCTGTCCTACGAACCCGAGACGCGCCGCATCTGGACCACGTTCACCAACTGGAACTCCAGCGGCACCCAGTACGCCGGCGTCTGGCTGTACTGCAGCAGGTAACCGAACCGGCGCAACGGCCGCGGCAGCTCACGTGACGAGCCGCCGCGGCCGTTTACGGTGTGGCGGTGGCGGACCATACGCCGGTGGGCGGAACGCCCGGGTCAGCACCGGACGTTCTGCTTGGCGAGCTCGGCGATGAGGGCGCTGGCGGTGAGGTTGCTGAAGTTGACCTCCTTGCCGTTCACGGTCTCGATGACGTAGTCGTGGTCGCCGGAGTCCTGCTCGATCTCGACGCTGCAGCTGCCGGCCTTCGCGTCGGCCTCGTAGTCGTCGAGCTTCTTGACGTTCTTCTTCTTTTTCTTGTCGTACACGGTGTCGTAGTCGGCCTCGGCGGACACGTTCGTGTAGCCGGCCTTGGTCAGCTGCTTCTCCAGGTCGTCGGACTGCGACGAGCAGGCGGCGAGCCCCACGCCGAGGAGCAGCATGGTCGTGGCGGCGACGATCGATCGGGTGGCTCGCATGGCTATTCGCTTCTCCGTCTCAGGGGGGTGGAGCACCTATTCTGGATCATCCGGCGGACGGCGCTGTCGGGATGCCGATGCCCGTTGTGTCGCCTACAGGCGTTCTGGGCGGAGCGCCCGTGCGGCGGGCGTCGTAGCCGGGTTCGAGCGTGCCGAAGAGCCGGTCCCACACCGTCGTGTAGAAGCCGAGGTTGTACCGCGGCGTCGCGTGGTGCCCCGCGTGCATGGCCGGCGTGGCCACCCACTTGAAGACCGCGGAGGCCCGCACCCGCGGCGGCAGCGGCTCCACCCCGAGGTGCCCGAGGATCCCGAAGAGCAGGTTGAGCAGGGTGTACGCGGCGACCGCCCACGCCGAGAACGGGTGCACGGCGAGGATCGCCAGCCACGCCCCGCCGAACCCGGCGACCTCCACCGGGTGCAGCGCGAACAGGGTGATCGGCCGCGGGTCGGCGAAGACGTGGTGCAGCCGGTGGGCGAGCGGAAACAGCCACCGCACGTGCGCGGTCGCGTGGCTGAGGTACAGGAACACGTCCATGACCACCAGCAGCACCACGAGGTCCGGCAGCGCCCGCCAGGTGAGCGGCAGCGTGAACGTGATGATCCCGGCGCGCCACAGCCACCAGCCGGCGACGGTGACCGCCGCGTTGAGCACCGTCGCGACGGCGACCAGCGCCAGCTCGAGGCGGCTGACGGGGCCGGGCGGCGGGGTGACCCGGTGCGCGCCGGGCAGCTTCAGCGCCCAGTGCCCGAGCAGGGCGGTGACCCCGACCAGCGCCGCGTTCTCGGCCAGGGCCAGGAGCGCGAACCAGCCGGTGGGCAGGTCCCGCAGCCAGGTGACGATCTCGTGCACGCCCGCACTCTGCCACCCCGGCGCAACCGCGGTCAGGTGGCGGCGGAAAGGCGACGCTCCAGGCGGGCGGTCAGCCTCGGGTACCAGCGCGGCAGCCACCGCACGAGGAGGTCGGCGGACCTGGCGTCGTTGCCGACGAGGATCCGCGGCCGGTTCGCCTCGACGCCGGCGACGATGATGCGGGCGGCGCGGTCCGCGGGCATCGTCAGCAGCTTCTCGTTGTAGAGGCGGGTGCGGGCCTCGTCGCGGGCGGTGACGTCGGCGCCCTGGCCGCGGGCGTGCACCAGGGCGGCGGTGGCGATGTTGGTCCGGACGCCGCCGGGGTGCACGACGCTGACGCGGACCGGGTGCCCGGCGGCGAGCAGCTCGCCGCGCAGCGCCTCGGTGAAGCCGCGCACGCCGAACTTGGCGGCGCAGTAGTCGCTGAGCGCCGGCTGCGCCATGATCCCGTTGAGGCTGGAGACGTTGACGACGTGGCCGTCGCCGGAGGCGATCAGGTGCGGCAGGAACGCCTTGGTGCCGTGGATGACGCCGAACAGGTCGACGGTGATGGTCCGCTCGTACGCGGCCCAGTCGCTGTCCAGGACACTGCGCCCGCCGCCCGCGACGCCGGCGTTGTTGTACACCTGGTGCACCACGCCGAAGTGCGCGGCGACGGCGGCGGCGTGGGCGAGCACCGCGGCGCGGTCGGCGACGTCGAGCGGCGTCGCGTGCACCTCCGCGCCGAGAGCCTTGACCTCCTCGACGGTGGCGGCGAGCCCGGCCTCGTCGACGTCGCTGACGGCGAGCCGCGCGCCGCGCCGGGCGAGCTCGGCGGCGAGCTGCCGCCCGATGCCGGAGCCCGCGCCGGTGACGACGGCGACCTTGCCGGAGACCTTGCTCATTCGCGGACCCCTGCCGTGGCGGTGATGTGGTCGGCGGTCAGGTCGACGACGCGGTCGATGACGCCGGGGGCGAAGTGGTGGCGCATGCCGGCGATCTCGACGTGCCGGGCGCCGGGGATCGCGGCGGCGGTCGCCCGGCCGCCGCTGGGGTGCACCATGCGGTCGGTGTCGCCGTGGATGACGAGCGTCGGGGCGGTGATCGAGCGCAGCTCCGCGGTGCGGTCGCCGGAGGCCTGGATGGCGCCGATCTGCCGGGCGACGCCGGCCGGGTTGGGCCGCCCCTCGGCGCGGTCCCAGACGCCGGTGACCCACGCGCGTTCGAGCGCAACGTCGGGCGGGAAGTCGGTGGTGGAGCCGATGTGCCGCAGCAGCGACAGGTGCCGTTCGACGGACTCCTCGGCGGTGCGGGCCGGCCGCTTCGCCATCCGCAGCAGCGTCGAGCGGGCCGGCTGCCCGACCCGCCGGTCGCCGGTGGTGGAGAACACCGAGGTGAGCGTGGCGACGCGGGCGGGGTGGCGGGCGGCGAGGGTCTGCGCGATCATCCCGCCCATCGACATGCCGAGCACGTGCACCGGGCCGGCGCCGAGGTGCCCGAGGAGCCCGTCCACGTCGGCGGCCATGTCGCCGAGGTCGTACGCGCCGGGCACGGGCCGGGCGAGCAGCTGCCGCAGCATGCCCGGCGGGCGGGCCCGGACGCGCGTGGAGCGGCCGGTGTCGCGGTTGTCGAGCGTGATCACCCGCAGCCCGCGGCCGGTGAACCCGTCGACCATCCGCCGCGGCCACGAGGTGAGGTCCAGCCCGAGCCCGGCGACCAGCAGCAGCGCCGGCCCGTCGGCCGGGCCTTCGACGCGGTGGCAGATGGTCATGCCGCCGGGCAGCTCGGCGAACAGGTCCTCGGTCATGCGGTCACCTTCACGGGAGCCTCGGAGAAGTGCAGGGCGGGGTCGTCGACGCGGCCGTCGCGCAGCAGCTTCACGTCGGAGTGGTAGTCCATGGAGGTGAGCCAGGGCATGCGGTCTCCCTGCCGGGGCAGCTGGTCGACGGCGCGCTGGATGTAGCCGGCGGCGAAGTCGAGGAACGGCCTGGTCGGCATCGGCGTGTCGCCCAGCGATGGGCGGCAGACGTCGTGGCCGTGGGCGTCCATGTACGCGAGAAGCCGGCAGAAGTGCTCGCACAGCAGCCCGACCTTCAGCGTCCACGACGAGTTGGTGTAGCCGATCGCGAAGGCGAGGTTGGGCACGCCGGACAGCATCATGCCTTTGTACGCGACCGTGTCCGGCAGGTGCACCGGCGCGCCGTCGACGGTCAGCCGCAGCCCGCCGAGCGCCTGCACCTGCAGGCCGGTCGCGGTGACGATGATGTCCGCCGCCAGCTCCCGCCCGGACTCGAGCAGCACGCCGCGCTCGGTGAAGGTGGCGATCCGGTCGGTGACGACGCTCGCCGTGCCGCGACGGATCGCCCGGAACAGGTCGCCGTCGGGCACCGCGCACAGCCGCTGGTCCCAGGGGCCGTAGGGCGGGTTGAAGTGCTCGTCGACGGGGAACCCGGGCGGCAGCTGCTTGACGTTGATCCGCCGGATGATCCGCCGGGCGAGGCGGGGGTGCTTCTGGCAGAAGCGCCAGACCGCGCGCTGCTGGGCGATGTTCTTGCGGCGCGCCGCCCGGTAGCCGCGCTCGTCGCCGAGCCACCGGCGCAGCGCGTTGGCGATCGGGTCCTTCTTCGGCACCGGCATCACGTACGTCGGCGTGCGCTGCAGCATCGTCACGTGGGCGGCGCCGGCGGCCATGGCGGGCACCAGCGTGACGGCGGTGGCGCCGCTGCCGATGACGACGACGCGCTTGCCGGCGTGGTCGAGGTCCTCGGGCCACTGCTGCGGGTGCACGATCGGGCCCGCGAACCGCTCGCGGCCCTCGAAGTGCGGGGTGTGGCCGGCGTCGTACCGGTAGTAGCCGCCGGCGCAGAACAGCCAGCCGGCGGTCATCCGCGTCCGCGTCCCGGTGTCGGTGCGCTCGACGTCGAGGATCCACCGGGCCTCGTCGCTCGACCACGCCGCGCCGAGCACCTTGTGGTGGTAGCGGATGTGGGCGTCGAGGCCGTTCTCGGTGGCGGTCTCCCGCACGTACCGCAGGATCCTGGGCGCGGAGGCGATGGACTCCTCGTCCCGCCAGGGCTTGAACTCGTAGCCGAACGTGTGCAGGTCGGAGTCGGACCGGATGCCGGGGTAGCGGAACAGGTCCCACGTGCCGCCGGACGCGGCCCGGGCCTCCAGGATCGCGAACGTCTTGCCCGGCAGCCGCGTGGTCAGGTAGCGCCCCGCCCCGATGCCGGAGATGCCAGCGCCGACGATGACGACGTCGAAATCCTCGCCCATGACCACGACGATGCGCCTCGACCATGGCCTTGCGCCAGTCCAACGTGCACCGGAATACTCGCCGGATGGTGCAGAATGCTGCGTCGGTACCGTGGCCGGCGCTGTCACCGGAGGTCAGGGAGCTCTTCCGCCGGGGTGCGGAGATCGCCCTCGACCCGCGGGCCGACTGGATCGAGGAGCTGCACGCGGCGGCGCTCGGCGGGGACCGGATGCGGCCCGTCGCCGCGGACCCGGTCCTGGCGGAGGCGACGAAGCGGGCCAACCTCGCCAACCTGCTGCACTGGGCGGAGCAGAACGTGCGGCATCCGGGGCGGCGGGTGCCGGCGAACACCGGCGCCGAGGCGCTCGACGCGGCCCGGGACATGGTGCGCCGCGGGCTCGACGAGCGCGGGCTGGACGCGTACCGCACGGCGCAGAGCGTCGCGTGGCGGCGGTGGATGGAGATCTGCTTCGAGCTGACCTCCGACCCGGTGCGACTGCGGGAGCTACTGGACGCGTCGGCGCTGTCGATCTCCACGTTCATCGACGACACCGTCGCCGCCGTGTCGCGGCGGATGGAGGCCGAGCGGGCCGAGCTCACCCGGGGCGCGTCGGCGGAGCGCCGGGCGGCGGTGACGCTGCTGCTGGAGGGCGCGCCGATCAGCCGGTCGCGGGCCGAGGCGCAGCTCGGGTACGGGCTGGCCGGTCCGCACACGGCCGCGATCGTGTGGGGCGCGACCGAGCACCTGGAGGGCGCCGCGGAGACGGTGATGCGGGCGGCCGGCGCCACGCACCGCCTGACCGTGGTGGCCGGGACGGCCGCGCTGTGGGTCTGGTTCCCGTCCCGGACCGCGCCGCTGCCGTCGTTGCCGGGCCATCCCGAGGTGCGGGTCGCCCTGGGCCGGCCGGGCACGGACGTCGCCGGTTTCCGCCGCAGCCACCTGGACGCGGCGGCGGTGCAGCGGATGCTGACCCGGCTCACCTCGCCGCAGCAGGTCGCCCGCTACGAGGACGTGCAGCTCGTCGCGCTGCTCACCGCCGAGCCGACGCAGGCCGACGAGTTCCTCGCCGACACGCTCGGCGACCTCCTGCACGCCGACGCGGCCACCCACGAGACGGTCCTCACCTACGTGCGGGAGCAGTGCAGCACCACCCGGGCCGCGGAACGGCTGTACACCCACCGCAACACCGTGCTGCGCCGCCTGGCCCGCGCCGACGAGCTGCTCCCCCGCCCCCTGTCCGAAAACGTGGTGAGCGTGGGAGCAGCCCTCGAGGTGCTCCGGTGGCGCCGGACCTGACCTACCTGATCAGCGGTGCCACTTCTGGTTGCTGCCGCCGCCACAGGTCCACAGCTGCAGCTTGGAGCCGTTGGCGGTGGCCGCGTTCTGCACGTCGACGCACTTGTTGGCCTGGATGTTCACCAGGTCGCCCGCGGCGTTGAGCGTGAACTTCTGCGCGCCGCTGCCGTTGCAGGTCCACAGCTGCACGGCCGCGCCGTCGGCGGTGGAGCCGCCGGAGACGTCCATGCACTTGCCGAGCGCGCGGATCGAGCCGTCGGCGTTGATCGTCCACTGCTGCGCGCCGGTGCCGTTGCAGTCCCAGATCTGCAGCCGGTTGCCGTCGGCCGCGTTGGAGCTGGGCACGTCGATGCACCGGTTGCTGCCGTTGCCGATGATCGGACCGGCGCTCCCGCCGCCACCGCCGCCGCTGTACCCGTAGACCCGCACGTAGTCGACCGTGAGCGTCTGCGGGAACTGGGTGGTGCCGTCCGGGTAGCCGGGCCAGTAGCCGCCGACCGCGAGGTTCAGCAGCATGAAGAACGGGTGGTCGAACACCCACCGGTCCCCACCCAGGTCCGCGGGGGTCCGGGTCTGGTACAGGTTGCCGTCGACGTACCAGCGCAGCACGTTCGGCTCCCACTCGACCGAGAACGTGTGGAACGCGTCCGCGAACGGCGCCCCGATCGTGTACCCGGCACCGATGCCCTCCGCACCGGAGTACCCCGGCCCGTGGATCGTGCCGTGCACCGTGTTCGGCTCCTTGCCGATGTTCTCCATGATGTCGATCTCGCCGCTGTTCGGCCACGGGTTGCTGCCGATGTCGGCGCCCAGCATCCAGAACGCGGGCCAGATGCCCTGGCCGCGCGGCAGCTTCATCCTTGCCTCGAAGCGGCCGTACGCCTGGGTGAACCGGTCCGCGGTCAGCAGCCGGGCCGAGGTGTAGACACACCGGCCGTAGTGGCACTGGTAGTTGGCCGGGTTCTCCTTGCGGGCGGTGATCACGAGCTGCCCGGCACCGTTGAGCGCCGCGTTGCTCGTGCTGGTGGTGTAGTACTGCTGCTCGTTGTTGCCCCAGCCGCCCCCGCCGACGTCGTACTTCCACTTGCTGCCGTTGGGTGCGCTGCCGGCCGCGCCGTCGAACTCGTCGGACCAGGTGAGTCCTCCGATGGCGGCGGCGGCCGGGTTGCTGGCGGCGTCCCGCACCGCGACCGCGGTGAGGAACGACAGGACGGTCGCACCCAGCATGACCAGGGTGCGAGCCTTGATGAACTTCACGTGCATGTGGCCTCCCGAGGACCTGGCGGAGTCCGTACGGTTACTTAACAGATCGACCTCGGTCGAACCTATAAAGCCCGGGGGAGTCCCGTCAAGAGAGCGCTCTCAGAAGGTGTCGCCGAACAGGTGCCCCGGCGGGAGGGTGGAGCGGGGGCTCAGGCGCGCAGTTCGGTGACCAGGGCGACGTACTGGCGCTGGGCGTCCTCCTGGGCGGTGCCGGCCAAGGCGTGCCACGCGTCGTACTTGGCGCGGCCGACCATGTCGAAGACGCCGGGGCGCTTGCCGGTGGCGTCGCCGTGGGTGCCCTGCTTGTAGAGGGCGTAGAGCCGCAGCAGGACGTCGTTGCCGGGGCGCTGGTCGAGCTGCTTGACGTCGATCTGGGCCTGCTCGAACTCCGCGGTGAGGGACATGCCCCGAAGCCTACAAGCGCAGCGGGTGATCCTGGACGAGCGACTCGGGGGCGGAAAGCTGCCACGCCTCGTAGAGCAGCTCGGTCAGCTCGTCGGCGTCGATCCGCTCCAGGTACACGACGACCCAGCCGAAACCGCCGGAGGTGAACTGCACCTCGAACACGTCGGGGCGCTCCGCGACAAGGGCGATCTGCTCCGACAGCGTCTGCTTCAGACCGGCCGTGTGCGTGCGGGGCCAGTAATAGCCGAACCGCTTGCCGCGCACGCTGAACGACGTGTAGTCCGCGGCGTGTGCCCGCTCGACCTCGGCGAGCCGGTCCACCATCGCGAGGAACTGCGCATCCGGTACAGCCACGATGGAAGTTTCACAGCCCCGCCCGGCGGCGTCCACGGCGGGGGCCGGGCCGATTGACACGCCGGTGAGGGGTTCGTACCGTCACCTGTCGAAGCGCTTCGACAGGGATTGGGTCGTGCATGAAGTTCAGCGACGGGTACTGGCAGCTGCGTGAAGGGGTGCACCCCCTGTACCCGGTGCACGTCCGGGATGTGGCCGTCGGCGCGAACAGCCTGTCGGTGTACGCGCCGACCCGCCGGGTCACCGGCCGTGGCGACACGCTCAACACGCCGCTGTTCACCATCGAGTGCACCACGCCGGCGCCCGACGTGATCGCGGTGCGGGTCAGCCGGCACACCGGCGGCGCGCCGCGGGGGCCGCGGTTCCGGATCGACGCCGACCCGGCCGCCGACGCGAAGGTGACCCGCGACGACGACGCCGTCACGTTCACCGCCGGCGCCCTCAGCGCCCGCTTCGCACTGGACGGACCCAACAACCAGGGCAACAGCCAAGGCGGGCAGTGGCGGCTCGACTTCATCGCCGAGGGGCGGGTCCTCACCAGCAGCGCCCCGAAGGCGCTCGCCGCCCTGCGCACCGCGGACGGCCACTTCCTGCGCGAGCAGCTCAACCTTGGCGTCGGCGAGGTGGTGTACGGGCTGGGCGAGCGCTTCGGTCCGCTGGTCAAGAACGGCCAGACCGTCGACGTCTGGAACGCCGACGGCGGCACCAGCAGCGAGCAGGCGTACAAGAACGTCCCGTTCTACCTGACCAGCGCCGGCTACGGGGTGTTCGTCGACGACCCGGGCCCGGTGTCGTTCGAGGTCGCCTCGGAGGCCGTGTCGCGGGTGCAGTTCAGCGTCCCCGGGCAGGTCCTGTCGTACCTCGTCATCTACGGGCCGACGCCGCGCGACGTGCTGCGCAAGTACACCGCGCTCACCGGCCGGCCCGCGCTGCCGCCGGCGTGGTCGTTCGGCCTGTGGCTGTCCACGTCGTTCACCACGTCCTACGACGAGGCGACCGTGACGTCCATCGTGGACGGGATGGCCGAGCGCGGGCTACCGCTGTCGGTCTTCCACTTCGACACGTTCTGGATGCGCGAGTTCCACTGGTGCGACTTCGAGTGGGACCCGGTGACCTTCCCCGACCCGGCCGGGATGCTGGCCCGGCTCAAGGCGAAGGGCCTGCGGATCTGCGTGTGGATCAACCCGTACATCGCGCAACGCTCCGCGCTGTTCGAGGAGGCGACGGCCGCCGGGTACCTGGTGAGGAAGAGCGGCGGCGACGTGTGGCAGTGGGACCAGTGGCAGGCCGGGATGGGCCTCGTCGACTTCACGAACCCGGCCGCGCGGGCCTGGTTCCAGGACAAGCTGAAACACCTGCTCGACCTGGGCGTCGACTGCTTCAAGTCCGACTTCGGCGAGCGCATCCCCACCGACGTCGTCTGGTCCGACGGCGCCGACCCGCTGCGGATGCACAACTACTACACGCACCTGTACAACGAGGCCGTCTTCGAGCTGCTGCGGGAGCGCCGCGGCGACGGCGAGGCGGTGCTCTTCGCCAGGTCCGCGACCGCCGGCGGGCAGCAGTTCCCGGTCCACTGGGGCGGTGACTGCAGCGCCACCTTCGAGTCGATGGCCGAGAGCCTCCGCGGCGGGCTGTCACTGGCCATGTCGGGGTTCGGGTTCTGGAGCCATGACATCGGCGGCTTCGAAGGTACGCCGGACCCGGCCGTCTTCATGCGCTGGATCCCGTTCGGGCTGCTGTCCTCGCACAGCCGGCTGCACGGCAACGAGTCCTACCGGGTGCCGTGGCACTTCGGCGACGAGGCGGTCGCCGTCCTGCGCGACTACACGCGGCTCAAGGCGCGGCTCATGCCGTACCTGTACGGCGCGGCCGTCACCGCGCACCGCGAGGGCCTGCCGGTGCTGCGGCCGCTCGCGCTGGAGTTCCCCGACGATCCCGCCTGCGCGCACCTGGACCGGCAGTACATGCTGGGTGGCTCGATCCTCGTCGCGCCGGTGTTCAGCGCCGACGGCGACGTCAGCTTCTACCTGCCGGCGGGGCGGTGGACCGACCTGCGCAGCGGCGAGGTGCTGAGCGGGCCCGGCTGGATCCGGCGCCGTTACGGCATG
Organism: Dactylosporangium sp. CA-152071; assembly: GCF_050936335.1. NCBI lineage: Bacteria > Bacillati > Actinomycetota > Actinomycetes > Micromonosporales > Micromonosporaceae > Dactylosporangium > Dactylosporangium sp. CA-152071. The sequence goes on from NZ_JBNJMZ010000002.1 coordinate 3,754,803, forward strand.
GGCGACCTGCCGGTGCTCGCCCGTCCCGGCTCGGTCGTGCCGCTCGGCGCGTGCGACGACCGCCCCGACTACCCATACGCCGACGGCGTCACCCTGCGGGTCCACGAGCTGCCCGACGGCGCGGGCACGACTGTGGACATCCCCTCGCCGCAGGGCCGGCTCAGCGGCACCGCCGGAGCGAGCTTCACGGTGCGCAGGGCCGGGACGACCGTCGAGGTGCGCCGGGACAACGGGAGCCCGGCGCCCTGGCGGGTGCAGCTGGCCGGCATCGACACGGTGGCGGCCGTCGATGCCGGCCGGCTCACTCGCGACCCCTCCGGCGTGCTGATCGCCGTGGATGCCGAGGTGGACCGGCTGACCGTCAGGCTCGCCTAGTGCTGTGACCACGAACGTTCACCGGGTTGGTGGTGTTGTGGTTCCTCGCCGCGTTGCTGCGTCGAGCGACTCCCCACTGTGTTGGTGGGGCGGGCCTCAGCCGGCCAACGGACCTGTGTCGCCGCCTCCGCCGTGCCTGCCGTCGTGCCGCTGTCTGGTGCGGTGGTGACGTGATGGCGTGGTGGGGGTCGGCGTGGGTCACGCCGGGACAGTCCGGCACCGGGGAGGTGTCGTCCTGCTCGACGGTGCGTGAGCACCTGCGGCAGCACGACTGCTGCTGTCGGGGTGCTGGTGCCGCCGCCTGCAGCAACCCCGGTGTGCCTGGGGGCGCGGGTGGCGATGGTGGCGGCCGCGAACAGGTCGCGGTGCCCGGAGAGGTTGCAGTGCCGGCAGGTCATGGTCCGACCGGCTGGTTTGGTGATCTTCTTGCGGCAGCCGGGGCAGGTTGAGGAGGTGCCGCGTTCGTCGACGAGGTGGACGGTGATACCGGCGAGTTCGGCCTTGTCCCGCAGCACTGCGATGGTGCGGCCGATCTGCCACTGGCGTAGCCGCAGGTGGTGCCGGCGCCCTGCGGGGAGGTTGAGCACGCCGCGGGGGTCGCCGACGGTCAGGGTCCCGATCTGCTGCTGCACCGCCCAGCCGATCACGGTCTTCGCCGCCTCGTGCTGCGCCTGCCGGACGCGGCGCTGGTGCCGGCCCTCGACGAGGCGGGCGCGGCGGCGGGTCTTGCGCCACCGCCGCGATCCACGCTCGCCGGGTTTCGGTGCCCGGGCGGCGGTGGCTCGGCGGCGCTGTTTCGTGTCGGCGAGGTGCATGCGATGCTCTGCCCGGACGGCTCGCCCGGAGACCAGCAGCCCGTGCCCGTCGGGTCCGGCGACCGCGTAGGGGTGGATGACGCCGAGGTCGACGCCGGCGACCCGGGTCGGGTCCGGACCTGTGCCTGCTGGATACACGGTGACGGGGACTTCGGCGGTGACCTCGATCCACAACCGGCCACCGTCGGCCAGCAGGGTCACCGAACGGACCTGGTCCGGCGGGTACGGCACCGCCCGGTCCAGGCGCAGCCACAACGGCGCGCGCCCACGCGTGACCGGCAGCCGCAGCCGCCGCTCGTCCAGGGTGAACGTGCCGTGGTAGTAGCGGACCGGCAGCAGTCCACGCCGCCGGCGCGGGAACCGTGCGGTCAGGTCACCGGCTCGACGGCGTTTCGCCGCTGTGAACCACGCGTCGGAGTACCGGCGCAGCACCGACCTCGCGCCGGTCGTGTCCAGGTCGCCGAAGACGCCCGGCCCGGCCGTGGACAGCTCCCGGCACAGCGCCTGATACGACACCATCGGCGGCGCGTCATGCCGCCACCGCCACTGGTTGACCTCCAGCACACACGCCCACACGTCGCCGGCAGAGCGCAGCAGCCCGTAGCACCGCTCCCGCTGGCCACGGGTGGTCCGCAACCCGACCCGGCAGGTGCGGTGCACCACCCGAGCAGCAGCAGGATCACGACGGCGAGGCATACGAACACTCAAGCACGGGGGTACGACAGAAAACCCCGGCCAACGTTCGTGGACACCGCACTAGCGACTTCCCAGGGGTGTGGAGCGGCGCCGCCGCGGTCAGGATCGAGTGTTCCCGGCCGCGGCGGCACCGTTGCGTGGTTCCCCCGGCCGGACGAGCCGCGCGGGCAGCGCCGGGCCGTGGTTCAGGGCCGGCGGGCCGGGGCGGCGCTGTCGCGGACCGTCAGGGCCGGCGGGAGCAGGGTCGCCTCGGGGACCTGGCGGCCGTCGAGCTTCGCCATGAGCAGGTCGACCGCCCGCCGGCCCACCTCCTCCGCCGGGATGCTCACCGACGTGAGGCGCGGCTTGCCCCGCTCGGCGACCTCGTCGGGGCAGATCGCCACCACCGACACGTCCCGCGGCACCCGCCGGCCGAGCGCCGCGAACGCGTCCAGCAGCGGCGGCACGGTCGGCTCGTTGTGCACCACCACCCCGGTCAGGTCCGGGTGGCGGTCCAGCAGGCCGCGCACCGTCGACAGGACCGCGTCCGGGGTCGGCTCGCACGGGACGGTCGTGCCCCGCAGGCCACGCCGCCGCAGCGCCTCGTCGAATCCGGCGGCGGTGCGGCTGGCGAAGCCGAGCTCCCGCTCGTACACCTCTGGCGGCGACCCGACGAGTGCCACACAGGCATGACCGAGGTCGGCGAGGTGCTCGACGCACGCCGCGCCGGCCGCCGCGAAGTCCAGGTCGATGCAGGTGAGGCCGTCGGCGTCGGCGGGGAACCCGATGAGCACCGACGGCCGGCCGAGCGTCCGGAGCCGGGGCAGCCGCCGGTCGTGCAGCTCGACGTCCATCACGATGAGCGCGTCGGCGAGCGAGCTGGCGGCGACCCGCTCCAGGCCCTGCACGCCCTCGTCCTGGGTGAGCAGCAGCACGTCGTGGTCGTGGCGGCGGGCCGCGGCCACGACCGAGATCACGAACTGCATCAGCACCGGCACGTACAGCCCGGTGTAGAGCGGCATGATCAGCGCGATCACGTTGGAACGGTTGCTGGCCAGGGCCCGGGCGCCGGCGTGCGGGTGGTAGCCGAGCACGTCGATCGCGGCGAGCACCCTGCGGCGGGTCTCCTCGGAGATCGTCCGCTTGCCGCTCAGGACGTACGAGACGGTGCTCGGGGACACGCCCGCCTGCCGTGCCACGTCACCGATCGTCGCCATGCCCGCCTTCATGGTCACGACAGTAAGCGACGCGGCGCCTTTGTCGTAGTCGGCAGGAAATTTCCGGACCGGTACGAATTGACGACGATAACCTCGTATCAGTTACTGAAATCAATTCATCCCGCCCGCCCAAGAGACCCTTTCAATACCCCTAACGGGTGCTCTGAATGCGGACAACCGCCGCAATCGGCACCGCCGGCTCTTCCGCTTCACGCGGCCCTGCCGATACGCTCCCGGCACTGCCCGCGGGCAATTATCGATCGACGGGCGAGTATCAGAAAGGAGACCGCCATGAAGGCCGTCCGCTCTCTCTGAGTATTGCTCTGACCTCGATGCCGCCGGCCATCTTTTGGGGACTGTCGTGACACATCGGATCACCGTGCCCTTTCAAGGGGATGGCAGCGGCATCGGGGAACTTACCTGGGGACAGTTCGCCGCCTGGCGGTCCATGCAGGTCGTCGAGGCGACCGAGTGGACCGGCGGCACCATGGCCCTCGCCGCCGGCACGACCGTCGGCGACGTCGCCACCACGCTCGGGTTCATCATGAGCCGCCACCAGTCGCTGCGCACCCGCCTCGTCCCCGACGGCCCCGGGACCGACGCGCCGCCGAAGCAGGTGCTGTCGTCCTCCGGCTCCGTCGTCCTGGAGGTGTACGACGACGACGGCGACCCGGAGCGCCTCGCCGCGACGATCCGTGCCCGGTACGAGGCGGCGCCGTGGGACCCGTACACCGACTGGCCGGTGCGGATGGCGGTCGTCGCACGCCCCGGCACCGGCGACGCGCTGTGGTTCGTCGCGCTGTACTGCCACATGGTCATCGACGGCTACGGCTTCGAGGCGCTCATCGCCGACCTCGCCAACCTCGACCCCGCCACCGGCCGCCACCTCGCGCCCGTCGCCGGCATCCAGCCCCTGGAGCTCGCCGCGGCCCAGCAGGGCGCCGGCGCGCGGCGGCAGCACCAGGCGTCGCTGCGCTACTGGGAGAAGCACCTGCGCACGATCGAGCCCCGCCGGTTCCCGGTGCCGCTCGAGCCGCGGCCCGAGCGCTGGTGCGAGGCGACGCTCACGTCACCCGCGACGCACCTCGCGCTCGCCGCCGTGGCCGAGCGGACGAAGGTGCACAGCGGCACGATCCTGCTCGCCGCGTACGCCATGATGCTCGGCCGCCTGTCGGGCCAGCCGGTCGGCGCGTTCCGGATCGTGGTCAGCAACCGCTTCCGCCCGGGCTTCGCCGAGTCGGTCAGCAACCTCGCCCAGGCCGGGCTCGCCGTCATCGACACGGGTGCCGCCTCGTTCGCCGAGGTGATCGCGCGGACGTTCAAGAGCCAGCTGACCGCCGGGATGTACGCCTACTACCATCCGCGCGACCTGTGGGCGCTCGTCGACCGGGTCGGCGCCGAACGCGGTGTGGAGCTCGACACCGGCTGCTACTTCAACGACCGCCGCCGCTCCGCTCCGCCGCCGAGCGGGATCCCCTCGCCCGCCGAGGTCACCGCCGCGCTGGAGGGCAGCGTGCTGCGGTGGGGGCCGAGCTCCAACGAGTGGGACGCGACCTGCTTCCTGCACGTCGACCCGGCGGCCGGCGCGGCCACCGACGCCGTGGACCTCACCTGGCGGGTCGACACCGCGGCCGTCTCGCCCGCGATGCTGGAGGTGTGCCTGCGCGGCATCGAGTCGCTGGTCGTGGCCGCCGCTCTTGCCGAGACTGTCGCGGTCTAAACCCTCAATACCGCGATCGCAACGCCGATGCACCGGACGGCCCGGTTGTTCCCGTCGTCGGCAAGGACCCCGCATGACCACTGACAGCGCCCCCATCCAGGTGACGGTCCGCCGTGGCCAGCTGGCCGGCTGGGTCGCCGACCGGTCCGTCGGGACGAAGAACCTGATCGGCATCGCGCTCGTGGCGCTGGTCGCGATCGGCGTCGGCATCCTGTCGATCACGAGCATGGCCCGGCTCAACGACCGCTTCGGCCAGCTGAAGACGCGGCACCTCGAGAGCGTCGAGCAGCTCGTCGTCATCCGGCAGGGCGTCAGCGAGAACTACCGGGGCCAGTCGCTGTTCGCCTGGTCCGCCTACGACCCGACGCTCGGCCCGCGAGGGACGCAGGCGGTCGAGGGCGGCGACGCGATGATCGAGGGGGCGATCGCGAAGTACCGCACCCGGCTCGCCGGCTCCGCCACCCGCGAGGCCGCCCTCAACGACTTCGCCAAGGCGTTCACCGACTACAGCAACCTGCGCGACGTGGTCGTCTTCCGCAAGCAGCCGGCGCCCGGCCTGACCGTGCCGTCGGACATGGCCGCCACGAACACCCTCTGGCAGAGCCTCGAGGCGCAGATGAACGCGTCGCTGGCGAAGCTCCAGCAGCAGGAGACCACCGAGTCCGACGCGATGGCGGCCGCGGCGCGAAACGACTACACCAGCGCGCGCAACTGGACGGTCGGCTCGCTCATCGTCGGGCTCGGGCTCGCGCTGCTGCTGGCGCTGGGCATCGCGCGCCGCATGAACCTGCAGCTGCGGTCGGTCTCCGACACCCTGCGCGGCGTCGCCGACGGCGACCTGACCCTGCGCGCCGACGTGTACGCCCGCGACGAGCTCGGCGCGATGGCGGCCGCGATGAACCGCGCCAACGAGAGCGTCGGGCGCACCGTGCACACGCTCGCCGCCGCGGCCGGCACCCTCGGCGGCAGCACCGGCCGGCTGACCAGCGTCACGACCCGCATCGCCGACAGCGCCAAGGCCGCGGCGGCCCGCGCGAACGTGGTCGCGGGCGACGCCGGGACCGTGTCGCACAACGTCCAGACGGTCGCCGCCGGCTCCGAGGAGATGGGCGCCTCGATCCGCGAGATCGCGCAGAACGCCAACGACGCCGCCCGGGTCGCCTCGGAGGCGGTCGGCGTGGCCGAGTCGACGAACCGCACGGTGTCCAAGCTCGGCGACTCCTCGGCGGAGATCGGCAACGTGGTCAAGGTGATCACCTCGATCGCCGAGCAGACGAACCTTCTCGCCCTCAACGCCACCATCGAGGCCGCCCGCGCGGGCGCGGCGGGCAAGGGGTTCGCGGTCGTCGCCAGCGAGGTGAAGGACCTCGCGCAGGAGACCGCCCGGGCGACCGAGGACATCTCCCGCCGCGTCGAGGCGATCCAGTCCGACACCGCCAACGCCGTCGACGCCATCGGCGAGATCAGCCGGATCATCGCCCGCATCAACGACTACCAGCTCACGATCGCCTCCGCCGTCGAGGAGCAGACCGCCACGACCAGCGAGATGAGCCGCAGCGTCGGCGACGCCGCCCACGGCGCGGCCAACATCGCCGGCAACATCGCCGGTGTCGCCGACGCCGCCGACACCACCACCTCGACCCTCACCGAGGTCGACGCGACCGTCGCCGAGCTCAACAGCCTCGCCGCCGACCTCCAGCTCGCCGTCGGCCGCTTCCGGATCTAGTCCGGGCACTGGGAGCGCTCGCCGAGGACGATCCGGTAGAGGGCCTCGCGGAGGGCGAGCTCGCGCGGGTCGTCCCAGAGGTGGAAGCCGGCGCGGTTCATGGCGTACGCGAAGCCCACGCCCGTCTCCGGGTCGGCGAAGCCGAACGAACCTCCGGCGCCCGGGGTGCCGAACGCCCGGTCGCCGGAGGCGCCGAACCGCAGGCGTGGGAACGGCTTCAGATAGCCGAGCGAGAACGCGGTGTCCACCCGCAGCACCACGTCCCGCACGCCGCCGGTCGGGGGCGCGGCGGGGCGGGTGAGAGCGTCCAGCGTGGACGGGGCAAGACCGAGGGCAGCGCCGCCGGTGGCCGCGTCGCCGTAGGCGCGGGCGACCGCGCGGACCTCGCCGGTGCCGTTGGCCGCGGGCAGCTCGAGACGGCGCACCTCGGGCAGGTTGTAGTTGCCGATCTCCGACAGGACCTTCGGGTTGGCGAACGACCGGGCGGTCACGCTGCGCGGGTTGAGGAACCCGAACACGAACCCGCGCGGCATCGTGCCCAGGTGCAGCAGGAGCTCGGCCGGGCGGTACCCGTGCAGGAACGCGATCCGGTCCGGGTCGACGGAGTCCGGCACGCCGCCGGACCGTCACCGCTCTTCCTTGCCGTTGCGCGCGAACTCGGGCCAGTACGTGGCAACCGTCGCGTCGTAGTCGATCCAGCCGCGGGAGTGGGTCCGCGCCTAGGCTGACGGGGGTGGAGCACTTCCCGGGGCTGACGCCGTTCGACACGCTGCGCACCCACGCCGCGGCGGGCGGGCACATCACCACGACCTGGTTCGCGACGGCATCCCCTCCGGCCGAGGTGTCGCTCTGGTACGAACAGCACCTCCTCGACCACACGGTCCAGGCCCCCGGCAACTGGACCCGGGTCGAGGTCCGTGACGGGCTGCGCCGGCTCCACGGGGTCACCGCGCACCCTCCGGAGGCGCTCCCGGCCGGCCCGCGCCCGACCGCCCCGGTCCCACCGGCCACGCGGACGGTGGTGCGGGTCGACGAGGGCGCGTTCCCCACGATGACGGCACCGGCCCAGCCGGTCGCGCGCCTCTCGCTGCTGCAACGGATCAAGGCCAGGCTCACCACGCTGCGTTGACCGGCCGCTCGTACTTTCGGTCAGACCTGCCAGGTGGCCGATCCACCCTGCGGGCGTATGCCGCTTGCGTCCGAATGGTGCGTGTTGCCGCACTGGGAGTTTGCTGGGAGATTCCCCAGGTCCGTCGTCGATCACAGAAGAGGACCGCATGAAGCTCCGGGGAATCGCCAGGCTCGCCGCCTCGGCCGCCGCCGCCACCGCACTGCTCGTCGGCGGGCTCGCCGCCCCCTCGTCCGCCGCGGTCGGCGAAGGCCTCGGCGACATCGACTTCCCCGGCGCGGCGCTCGTGTTCGAGGAGCCTGTCTACGCCGCCACCGCGCCGACCAAGGGCTGCGCCGGCATCGACACCGGCAAGGCCGTCGCCGACAAGGACGGCTGGCTGTTCGACAAGCCCGAGGGCCGGTGGACGGACCTGCAGTACATCTTCCTGTTCGTCAAGAACGGCGGCCAGACGTACGACGACCTCGTCGTGCTCGTCCTCGACGCCGACGGCGTCTACACGTTCGTCGAGAACGACCCCACCGCGCTGGCCAAGAAACTGACGGCCAACACCCTCCCCAACCGCAAGGCCGAGAAGCTGCCCCTCCCGACCGGCCCGGCTCCGGCCGGCGTCAGCGGGTCGCTCGTCGACGGCGGCGGCTGGCTGAAGACCCCCGCCGGCTGGGCCCTCGCCGTCGGCGTCGCGCTCACCTACCCGCTGCAGCAGGGCACGTTCAACCTGGTCCGGGCCTGCGCCGCCGCCGCGGAGCCCACCAACCCGGCCACCCCGAGCCCGGTCGTCCCGAGCTCCCCGACCCCCGGCGCCGGCCCGCAGCTGCCGGTCACCGGCACGAACGTCTGGGTCCTCACCGGCGCGGGTGCCGCGCTCGTCGCCGCCGGCGCGTTCCTCTTCGTCGCGTACCGCCGCCGCCAGCGGGTCAAGTTCGTCGCGTAACGCCGGTCAGTCCAGGGCCGTCGTGCGGGATCGACCCCGCGCGGCGGCCCTGTCCGTCGCGGCGCACACCGCGGTCAGCGCGGTGAGGAACAGGGCCGCGGCGAGCAGGATCCGCACCTCGGGGTAGGTCGGCGGGGGCAGCAGCGCGGCGCTCGCCGCGGCGAGGCCGGCCAGGACCGCCACCGACATCCGCGCCAGCCACCGCCCGGCGCCGGCCCGGTCCACCACGTCGCGCACCGTCACCACGAGGGCCGCGCCGGCGACGACGGACGCGCCGGCGACGGTGAGCCACGGGGTGCCGAGGTCCATGGCGTACCGGATGGGCAGCGCCGGCACGAAGAACAGCGCCGCGAACCAGGCCAGCCCCGCCGCGACGGTGCGGATCCCGGGGCCCGGCTCGCGGGGCGTCCCGGCCCGGCGGGTCAGCCCGCGGGCGAGCGCGAGGACGCCACCCGCCGCGGCCACGACCGGCAGCAGGCGCGGCAGGTGGCCGAGGTTGTAGAGCAGCGCGGTGTCGTACACCACCAGCACCAGCACGCCGAGCGCCGCGGCGGACCCGACCGCGAGGAGCACCTCCACCCCCGACGCCGGCGCCCTGCCGGTGAGCCGCGGCGGCCGGCGGGTGAGCAGCGCCGCCGTCACGACGCAGGAGGCGGCCCGCAGCACGAGGTCGTCCGTCGTGTACGGGTTGCGCAGCCCCCACTCGACGAGCCCGAACACCACGGAGTACGCGACGCAGGCGGCCCACAGCACCGCGGGCGCGGTCAGCGCCCTGGCCCGGACCGGGTCCAGCCACCGGCACACGCACAGGTAGGCGAGGATCACGAACGGCAGCTCGAGGAACGCCTGCACGCGCAGCACGCTGAACTCGAGGACCTCCGGCGCGGGGAACGCGTCCGCGACGGCCCGCACCGCCGCACCGCCGGCGAGGTCGAACCAGCCGGGCGGCAGGTGGCGGGCGATGAAGCCCGGGTCGCCACGGTGGACGCGCAGCACGTACACCGTGAACAGCGCCTGATTGAGATAGATGGCCGCCACCGTGAGCGCCAGCCAGAAGCCCGGGCCGCGGCTGCCGGGGCGGAGCCCCGGCTCCCGACCGGCGCGCAGGACCAGGGGCACGCCGGCGAGGACCGACGCGGCGACGAGCAGGTCGACCCCGGCGCCGACGGTGATCATGTCCGTACGGTAGCCGAACGGAGGTTCACCGGCGAACACCGGTGATTTCGCCGATACGGACGGGGCCGGGAGCTGCACACACTGACACCCATCGAAGTTACGAAGGTGTTTCGAGAGGAGTGCAGCGTTGCGAACCATCCTGCTCAGGCTGGCCGTCGTCCTCACGCTCATGGGTGGTGGGGTCGCGGCGGTCGCCAGTCCGGCGGTCGCTGACGAGATCGGCCAGGCACCCACCGCCGCCAACATCACCGGCAACGGCAGCTTCGCGACCACGTCCGAGAGCATCTCCAGCCTGGTCTCCGGGTTCGGCGGCGGCCGGGTGTACTACCCGACGGCCTCCGGCAAGTACCCGGTGATCGCCGTGTCGCCCGGGTTCACCGCCACCTGGTCGAGCCTCGCGTGGATCGGCCCGCGGCTGTCGTCGTGGGGCTTCGTGGTCGTCGGCATCGAGACGAACAGCATCTACGACCAGCCCGGCAGCCGCGGCAACCAGCTCCTCGCCGCGCTGAACTGGGCCGTCAACTCCTCGTCCTCCGCCGTGCGGGCCCGCGCCGACGGCAGCCGCCGTGGCGTCGCCGGCCACTCGATGGGTGGCGGCGGCACGCTGGAGGCGCTCGCCGCCGACACCAGCGGGCTGGTCAAGGCCGGGGTGCCGCTCGCGCCCTGGAACAGCGACAAGACGTGGAACAACGTCAGCGAGCCGGTCCTGATCGTGGGCGGCCAGTCCGACACCATCGCGCCGGTCTCCAGCCACTCGCTGCCGTTCTACTCGACCCTGGCCGGGCCGAAGACGTACGTCGAGCTGACGGGGGCGAGCCACTTCTTCCCGCAGTCGACGAACGCGACGACGTCCCGCGCGCTGGTCTCCTGGTTCAAGCGCTGGCTCAACCAGGACTCCCGGTTCACGCCGTACACCTGCGGCTTCTCCGGGCTGGCGGTGTCGGACTTCCGCAGCAACGCCTGCTGACCCACCCGTCACGACGTCCCCGGTGTCCGTTCGGGCACCGGGGACACCCGTGTCAGCCCCCGGCCATCGCGCCGACTCAGCCGCCGGCCATCGCGCCGATGATGAGCAGCGGTTCGCTGCCGCTGGCGACCCGGTCCGGCAGCGGCGCGTCCGGGGACTCGTTGGAGAGGTCCTCCTCGCAGCCGTACAGGCGGACGAACGCGCGACGCCGGCCGCTGGCCCGGTCCCGGATGGTGCCGCGCAGCACCGGGAAGCGCTCCTCCAGGGCGTCCAGGACGAGGCGCTGGGTGACCGGCCCGTCGAGGTCGAAGCGCACCTCGCCGTCGACCTTCGCCAGCTGCCGCAGGTGCGCGGGGAGCACGACGCGGATCATGGCAGCGTCTGCACCTCCACCGACAGCACCGCCGGAAGGTCCCGCACGATCGCCGACCAGCTGTCACCGCCGTCCGGCGACACGTACACCTGCCCGCCGGTCGTGCCGAAGTAGATGCCGCAGTCGTCGAGGGTGTCCACGGCCATCGCGTCGCGGAGCACGTTGACGTAGCAGTGCTCCTGCGGCAGGCCCTTACCGAGCGGCTGCCACTCGTCGCCGCCGGTGCGGCTGCGGTACACCCGGAGCCTGCCGTCGGGCACGTAGTGCTCCGAGTCGCTGGTGATCGGCACGACGTAGACCGTCTCGGGCTCGTGCGCGTGCACCGCGATCGGGAAGCCGAAGTCCGTCGGCAGGTCGCCGCTGATCTCGCGCCACTGCCCGCCGGCGTCGTCGGTGCGCAGCACGTCCCAGTGCTTCTGCATGAACAGCACGTCTGGGCGGGACGGGTGCATCGCCAGCCGGTGGACGCAGTGCCCCACCTCGGCGTCCGGGTCGGGGATCTGCCCCGACACGAGACCGCGGTTGATCGGCTGCCACGTCGCGCCGGCGTCGTCGGAGCGGAACGCCCCGGCCGCCGAGATCGCCACGAAGATCCGGTCCCGGTTGACCGGGTCGAGGATGATCGTGTGCAGGCACATGCCGCCGGCGCCGGGCTGCCAGCGCGGGCCGGACTCGTGCGTGCGCAGGCCCGTCAGCTCCTGCCACTGGTGCCCGCCGTCGGTCGAGCGGAAGAGGGCGGCGTCCTCGGCGCCGGCGTAGACCGTGTCGGGGTCGTCCCGGGACGGCTCCAGGTGCCAGATCCGCTTGAACTCCCACGGGCGCGGGGTGCCGTCGTACCAGAGGTGGTCGCCGACCTTGCCCTCGTAGGTGAAGTCGTTGCCGACCGGCTCCCAGGTGGCGCCGCCGTCGTCGGAGCGCTGGATCAGCTGGCCGAACCAGCCGCCGGACTGCGACGCCCACAGCCGGTCGGGGTCCGCGGGTGAACCGTTGACGTGGTAGACCTCCCAACCGCCGAAGTGCGGCCCGTCGATCCTCCAGTCGCGTCGCGCGCCGTCCGCGGTCAGGACGAACGCACCTTTGCGTGTTCCCACCAGCACTCTTACGCCGCTCATGCTGTCACCTCCGCTGCGCTCCGGCGCCAGCCTGAGCGCCACCCTGCAATGCCGACTCGCGGCCCGAGCCGCTCCGCTGGCCGCTCATAGTTCGCATCCTGCCACGCACGCCCGCCCCCGCAAGCCGGGTTCACCCGGATGCGGGGGCGGGTCGCGGGGTCAGCAGACCGGGGTGCCGCCGCACATGCGCTCGGCCGCCCTGCGGGCGAGTGCTGCCGCCTGGTCGCGGTCGGCCGCGCGCGCGGAGAACTGCGACACCAGGTCACCTTGCCGGACGACGATCAGCGCGACGGGCGTGTACCCCTCGCCGTACGTCACCTCGACCCGCAGCGCGTCCTGGCCGGCGAAGCGCTGGTCGGCGATCTTGATCGACATGCCGTTGGCGGGCTTGCACGCCGGGATCTTCGTACGGAGCTCGTCGAGGTACCGGGCGGCGGTGCCGGGCCTGAACCGGGCCACGAACTGAGTCAGGCTGGACGCGTTCGGGCCGGTGCCTTTGACCATCGTCCTCTCCTTGCGGTCGCCGCTGCCCGGCATGCTGCTGCCGGTGCACTGCAGCGCGGAGAAGGCGTACTCGACGGTCCAGTCACCGCCGCCGAAGTCCTCCGTGGCGGCCCACTTGTAGCCGGCGCCGACGTCGGCGAGCTGCAGGAACAGGCTGTCGACGATCGCCGTCGGCTCGACGGCGGGCTGCGACGACGCGCTCGTCGAGGACGCGCCGGTCGACGGGGCGGCCGGCGTCGTCGGTGCCGGCTGCGACGGCGTCGCCGACGGTGCGGCGGTGGGCGAGATGCCGGGCTGGACGTGCCTCTCCGGGCCGCGGCCGGCGAGCGCCACCCCGCCGAGGACCATCACCACCGCGACCGTCGCGGCCGCGAGGGCCGCGGCCCGGGTCCGGCGGGTCCGGGCGCGGGCCCGGTCACGCACGACGCCGCTCGGCGCCCACGGGACCGCTTCGGTGTCGTCGAACAGTGTCTGGAACAGCGGGTCAGGCATTGGTGTAGTCCCCCGTCAGATCCGTGCCGAGCAGCCCGGCGAGCGCCTTGCGACCCCGGACGAGCCGCGTCTTGATCGTGTTGGCGGGCACGCCCGTGTGGGCGGACACGTCCACGACCGTCAGGTCCAGCAGGTGGTGCATGACGATCGCCTCGCGGTCCGCCGCCGGCAGCTGCCGCAGCGCCCGCACGAGCGCGACGGTGTTCTCGCTCGGCGGCTCCGCCGGTGCGTCGGTGCCGTGGCGCCGGTGGGCGGTGATCGCGTTGCGGGCCTTGCGCCAGCGGCTCACGCACAGCCGGTACCCGACGGTGCGGACCCACGCCTCCGGGTCGTCGTAGCCGCGGATGGTGCTCCACCGCTGCCACGCCCGGACGTACGCCTCCTGCGCCGCGTCCTGTGCTTCGACGCGGTCGCCGGTCATGGCGTACAGAAATGTCATGACCCGTTGCCGGGTCCCCCGATAGAACTCTTCGAAGCCGTCTTCCTCGGCCAACCCCGTGTCCCCTTCCGGCATCCACTTGAAGGCAACACCCGCCGGAGACCGGCGCGGTTGACCCCCGCGCCGTCAAATTTGAGCAAACGCAAACCCGGGCACGCACGTCGATGTGCGTACCCGGGCTGTCAGCCCATCCTGGCGCCCGCGGCACGGCCGGACATCGGCGAAATCACCGGCCTACGAGACGACCTTGGCGAGCTCGGTGCGGGAGCGGACGCCGAGCCGGGTGAAGATGTTGCGCAGGTGGTGGTCGACGGTGCGCGGGCTCAGGAACAGCACCTCGGCGACCTCGCGGTTGGTGGCGCCGCCCGCGACCAGCTCCGCGATGCGGGCCTGCTGCGCGGTGAGCGCCGCCCTGGTGTCCTCCGGCGCCGCCGCGGCCACGTGGTCGCCGGCGGCCCGCAGCTCGGCGGCGGTGCGCTGGGCCCACGGCACCGCGCCGAACTGCTCGAACGTCGCCAGGGCGCGGCGCAGGTGCTCGCGGGCCGCGGCCGGGTGGCGGCGCCGGCGCAGCTCCTCGCCGTAGAGCAGCTCGGTGCGGGCCCGGGCGAACGGCGAGTCCCCCGCCAGGTGCAGCCGGATCGCCTCGCGGAAGCGGTCGTCGGCCTCGTCGTCGGTGTCGGCGAGCAGGGCGTGGCAGCGGGCCGAGAGGGCGAGCCAGGTGGGGTTCGCGGTGCTGGAGGCCCAGACGTCGTACGCGCGCAGGATCTCCCGCGCGGGGGCCCGGTCGCCGCAGCGGGCGACCGCCTCGATCAGTGTCGGCGTCGCGGGGATCTGCACGCCGAGGTGCCCGCGGCCGCCCGCGGTGCGCATGACGCCCCAGAGCCGGCCGGCGGCGTCGGCGTGCCGGCCCTCCGCGACGTCGAGCAGCGCCGCGGCCCACACGCACATCGCCCGGGCCTGGCTGTCGACGTCGACGCCCGCCCTGGCCCGGCACCTGCGCGCCCACGCCTGGCTGGCCGGCCCGTCGCCGAGCATGCCGAGCACGACGGCGAGCATGCCGCGGCAGTTGTCGGCGACCGTGTCCTGCCCGGTGGCGGCGGCGAGCCGCTGCCCCTCGGTCGCGGTCGCCACGGCGAGGTCCAGGTCGCCGAGCGCGAACGCGGCCGTCGCGGCGAGGTCGAGCGCGTGCGGCACGGTGACCCGGTCGCCGGCCCCGCCTGCGAGCCGGGCGGCGCGGACCGCGAGCCGGTACGCCTGCTGGTCCTCGCCGATCAGGATCCCTGCGCCGGCCGCGCGGACCAGCGTCGGCGGGTCGTCGACCGCGGCGGCCAGGTGCAGGACCCGCCGCATCGGCTCACCGGCCCGCGCCGGCTCACCGGCGAAGATCGCGGCGAGCCCGGTGAGATGTTCGAAGAGCAGCACGGCGCCGGCCGGGTCGCCGGGCCTCCTCAGCCGCAGCGCCCGCTCGGCGAGCGCGCCGAACTGGTCGTGCCGCCCGGTGGCGAGCAGCGCCTCCCCGGCCAGCATGAGCGCCCCGAGGCTGCGCTGCCGGTCGCGCGCGATGAGCCGCCCCGCCGCGGCGATGAGGGTGTGCTGCTCCCCGCCGCTCGCCCCGGTGCGCAGGTCGATCTCGCCGAGCAGCAGCTCCCGCTCCGCATGCAGGTGCTCCGGCACCCCCGGCCCGAACACCGACCGCAGCAGCATCCTCGCCTGGTGCGGCTCCCCGCCCCGCCACGCGAGCCGGGCCGCCGCCAGGGTCCGCTCGGCCGCCAGCACCGCCCCGCTGGTGAGCACCGCCGCATGCCGCAGCGCCGTGGCCGCGAGCGCCGGCGGGACTCCTTCAGCGGCGGCGGCGAGTGTACCGGCCAACGCATCGTCCAACCCGTCGGCGACAGCGGCCCGGTGCAACGCGGCAGTCAGAACGCCGAGCGCCGCAGCGGCCGTGGAATCGGCCGGCGCCGCAACAGACGCGGAAGCGGACGGCATCGCAGCAGACGTGAAGTCGGGCGGCGGCGCTGCGGACGTGGAATCGGACGGCGTCACGGCGGATGGCGGCGCGGCCGAACCAGCGACCGTTGGCGGCGCAGCGGACGTGGAAGCGGCTGGCGGCGCGGTGGATGTGCGGAACGGCGTCACGGCAGCCGCGGTGGCGGGCGGGGCCGCTTCGGACGTGGAAGCGGTGGGCGTGGCGACGGGTGGCGGCGCTGGCGGAGTGGCGACCGGTGACGGCGCGGCGAGTGTTGGAGCGGGTGGCGGCCCGCTGGAGGTCAGGGCGGGTGGCGGCCCGCTGCAGGTTGGGGCGGGTGGCGGGGCGAGGGTCAGGGCGGCGAGGCGGTGGTGGGCGGTGTGGCGGTCGGTGAGGGTGGCCTCGGCGTAGAGGACCTGGGCGAACAGGGGCGGCGCGAAGCGGATGAGGTCGGCGTCGATGTGGATGAGCTCGGCGTCTTCGGCGGGGGTGAGGTCGGCGGGGTGGTGGCCGGCGGCGAGCAGCGGGGCGACGGGGCAGGTGGGTGCGCCGGCGGTGGGGTCCTGGGCGCCGGTGAGCGCCGCGGTGGCGGCCAGCAGCAGGGCGCGGCGGGTCGGCGCGGGCAGGGTGCGGAGCACGGCGCGGTACTCGCGGCGCAGCGGGCTGTCCCGGGGCAGCGTGGCGGGCGGGGCGGACTGCCCGCGGCGCTGCTCGGCAGTGAGGGCGGCGGCCAGCTCGGCGAGGGCGCGGGGGTTGCCGGACGCCATCCCGGCCAGGACGCCCGCCACGTCGCCGGCGAGGTCGGGCAGGGCGGCGGTGAGCAGGTCGCGGCTGTCGCGCAGGTCCAGGGGCGCCGGCCGCCGGACCGGCAGGCCGGCGAGGGACGCCTCGGCGCCCGGGCACGCGGGGGTGTCGCGCAGCGCGAACAGGAACGCGATCCGGTCCCCGCCCGCCCGCCGGGCCGCCACCGCCAGGGCGTCCAGCGACGGCTTGTCCAGCCACTGAGCGTCGTCGATCCGGCACAGCACGGGTCCGCGCGCCTTCGCCGCCAGGGCCCGCAGCGCGGCCAGGGTCGCCATCCCCGCGGCAAGCTGGTCCGGCACCGCGCCGCCCTGCCGGCCCGCATCCCCGCGCCCCAAACCCGGCGCCGAGCCCAGCCTCGAAGCCGAAGCCAGCGCCAAACCCGAAGCGGAAGCCGGTCGGCAGCCATCGCGCGACGCCGGATGCGGCGGGCGCCCGTCGAGCGGTGGGCGGTGGGACGGCGGGCAGCCGGCGAGCAGGCGGTGCAGGCCGGCGTACGGCAGCGCCGCCTCCGCCGGGCAGCCGGTCACCGCCAGCGCGACGGCGGCATCGTCAGGGGCGTCCGCGAGCAGGGCGGTCCTGCCGATGCCGGCCGGGCCGGCGACGACGAGGGCGCCGCCGTGCCCAGCGGCCGCGGCGGTCAGCAGGGCGGCGACGGCGGCACGGTCGGCGTCCCGGCCTCGCAACGAAACTTTCTGCACGGTCGATGCACTAACCATGCCAGCCAGTGTTACGCCTCGGTAACACCAATGGAAGAGGCAACGACGGCCTTGCGCAGTTCCCGTTTCAGGACCTTGTGGCTCGGGCCGAGCGGCAGCGACTCCACGAACCTGACCTGGCGCGGGTACTTGTGCCGGCCGAGACGCTCCTTCGACCAGGCGATGAGCTCGTCCCCCGACGGCGCGGGAGACCCCGGCACGACCACCGCGCAGATCTCCTCACCGTGCACCGGGTCGGGCACGCCGATCACCGCCACCTGCGCGACCCCGGGATGGCGGGCCAGGACCTCCTCGACCTCCCGCGGGTACACGTTGAACCCGCCCCGGATCACGAGGTCCTTCTTCCGGTCGACGATCGTGACGAACCCGTCCTCGTCGACCGTGCCCAGGTCGCCGGTGCGGAACCAGCCGTCCACGACCGCCAGGGCGGTGTCCCCGGGCCGGTCGAGGTAGCCGGAGAAGACGTTGTGCCCGCGCACGACGAGCTCGCCGAGCGCGCCGGACGGCAGCAGCTCGATCCGCTCGTCGATGGCGGCGTCGGCGACCTGGACCTCCACGCCCCAGACCGCGTGGCCGACGGTGCCGGCCCGCGTGCCGAAGTGCGGCTGGTTGGTGGTGGCGGTCGGTGAGGTCTCCGACAGCCCGTACCCCTCGAAGATCGACGTCGCGAAGGCCTCGTTGAACCGCTCCAGCACCGCGACCGGCAGCGACGCGCCACCCGAGATGCACAGCCGCAGCCTTGGCAGGTCGGTCCGTCCCGCGGCGGCGTCGAGCAGCGCCAGGTACATGGTCGGCACGCCGTGGAACACGTCCACGCCCTCGGCCACCATGAGGTCGAGGGCCGCCGGGCCCGTGAAGCGGGCCAGCATGACGAGGGTGGCGCCGAGGCGGAAGGTGCCGTTCATGCCGACGGTCTGCCCGAACGTGTGGAACAGCGGCAGGCACCCGAGCACCACGTCGGAGGGGCGGGCGTCGTTGGCGTCGAAGACGTTGACGGTCGCGTTCATGACGAGGTTCAGGTGGGACAGCACGGCGCCCTTCGGCTGTCCGGTGGTGCCGCTGGTGTACAGCACGACCGCCGGGTCCGACGGATCCCGCGACACGTAGGAGCGCAGCGGTCCGGCGTCCAGGAGCGACGACGGCGCCGCGACCGGGATGTCGAAGTCCCCGGCGGCGACGGCCGGGTGCGCGACGAGCAGCCGCGCGCCGCTGTCCCGCAGCGTGTACGCCACCTCCGCGGGCGTCAGCAGCAGGTGCACCGGCACGACGACGGCGCCGAGGGCGAGGATGCCGTAGTACGCCCGCGGGAAGTCCACCGTGTTCGGGCACTGCAGCGCGACCCGGTCGCCGGGCCGCACCCCGAGGTCCCGCAGGGCGCCCGCGACGGTCAGCGCCTCGCGCCACAGGTCGGCGTACGTGACCCGGAGGTCCCCGTCCACGACGGCCGTGCGCCGCGGGTACCGGCGAGACGACTCGGCAAGGATCGCCGCGACGGACAGCGTCGCGGTCATTCCGCCGCCTCCGGCGTCGGCCTGACCCAACACTGCATCCATGACGAGCGGCCCGAGCCGCTTCGCTGGCCGCTCATGCGAGGTGCCCGCCGATCTGGGTGTAGCCGCGCAGCAGGTCCCGCGCGATGATCATGCGCTGCATCTCGTCGGTGCCCTCGAAGATGCGCAGGAGCCGCACGGAGCGGTACCAGCGCTCGATCGGCAGCTCGCGGGTGTACCCCATGCCGCCGTGGATCTGCATGACCCGGTCGACGACGTTGTTGACCATGTTCGCGCCGTACAGCTTGGCCATCGACGACGTGTGGCGCGGGTCGATCCCCTGGTCGACGGTCCACGCGGCGCGGAGCACGAGCCAGCGGGCCGCCTCCAGCTCGACCTCCGAGTCCGCGATCATCCACTGGATCGCCTGGTTCTGCCCGATCGGCCGGCCGAAGGTGTGACGGGTGTTGGCGTGCTCGATCGCCATGCGCAGCGCGCGTTCGGCGATGCCGAGGGCGTGCGAGGGGATGATGTAGCGGCCCTTGCCGATCCAGCGCATCGCGAGGTCGAAGCCCTGCCCGATCTCGCCGAGGACGTTGCGGCCGGGCACGCGGACGTCGTCGAAGACCAGCGACGCGGGGCCGCCCTCGCCCATCGTCTGGATGAACTCGGAGCGCCAGCCCATCGCCCGGTCGACGAGGAACGCGGTCGCGCCGCCCTTGCGGACGTCCTTGTCGCGGTCGGTGACGGCGATGACGATCGTGAAGTCGGCGTCGTTGCCGTTGGTGATGAACGTCTTCTCGCCGTTGAGCACCCAGTCGTCGCCGTCGCGGCGGGCGGTGAACCTGATGTTCGCCGCGTCGGAGCCCGCGCCGGGCTCGGTGATCGCGAAGCAGGAGATCCGCTCGCCCTCGATGGTCGGCACAAGGTACTCGCGGCGCTGCTCGTCGTTGGCGAAGTACAGGATGTTGTCGGCCTCGCCGCCGAAGCGGAACGGCACGAACGACCGGCCGACCTCGGTCCAGACGAGCGACTGCAGCACCGCCGGCAGGTCCATCCCGCCGTACTCCTGCGGCGTCGACAGCCCCCAGAACCCGAACTGCTTCGCCTTGAGCTGCAGCTCGCGCAGCTCGCTGCGGTCCAGGCCGGTCCGGTGCTCGCGCTCGCGGCGCAGCACCTCCTGCTCGAGGGGCTCGACCTCCTTGTGGATGAAGGTCCGGGCGGTGTCCCGGACCGCCTTCTCCTCGTCGCTGAGCGAGAAATCCATCGCTTTCCTCTCCTATTTGCACTTCGAGTGCACTAATCTTCGCCGACATGGAGCGGTTCACTTCGTTTGACGGCACCGGCATCGCCTACCAGGTGTGGGGCGAGCCTTCCGAGGCGCCACCCGTGGTGCTGCACCACGGTTTCGTGGTCGACGCCACCACCAACTTCGCCGTCCCCGGCGTCGTCGGCGCGCTGGTCGCGGCCGGCCGGCGGGTCGTCGCGCCCGACGCACGCGGGCACGGCGCCTCCGACAAGCCGCACGACCCGGCCCGGTACGGCGAGCCCGCCATGGCCCGCGACCTCGGCTGCCTGCTCGACACCCTCGGCCTCGACACGGTGGACCTGGTCGGGTACTCGATGGGCGCGGTCGTGTCGGCCATCTTCGCCGCCGGGAACGGCCCGCGGGTGCGGCGGCTGGTGCTGTCCGGGGTCGGCGCGGGGGTCGTCGAGCTCGGTGGCCTCGACACCCGGGTCATGCCGCCGGCCGAGGTCGCCGCGGTGCTGCTCACGTCGTCGCCGGCGGCGGTCGAGGCGTCCCCGGCCGCCGCGTTCCGCATGCTCGCCGACGCCGTCGGCGCGGACCGGGCCGCCCTCGCCGCGCAGGTCCACGCCGCACACCGCACGCCGATCGCGCTCGACCGGATCACCGCGCCGACGCTCGTCCTGGTCGGGCAGGACGACGTCCTCGCCGCGCGCCCCGAGGTGCTCGCCGCCGCGATCCCG
This sequence comes from Dactylosporangium sp. CA-152071, assembly GCF_050936335.1. NCBI lineage: Bacteria > Bacillati > Actinomycetota > Actinomycetes > Micromonosporales > Micromonosporaceae > Dactylosporangium > Dactylosporangium sp. CA-152071. The sequence goes on from NZ_JBNJMZ010000002.1 coordinate 3,775,422, forward strand.
GACGCGCGCTGGAAGGCGGTGAGCGGCGACCACATGACCGCGCTGCGGTCCCCCGCGTACGCGCCGGCCCTCGTCGACTTCCTCAAGAGCTGACCCACCGGCGCAGCTCGCGGCGGGCGAGCGAGCGCCGGTGCACCTCGTCGGGCCCGTCGGCGATGCGGATCGTGCGGGCCTTCGCCCACAGCCCGGCCAGCGGCGTGTCCTGGCTGACGCCGGCCGCGCCGTGCGCCTGGACCGCCTTGTCCACGATCCATTCCACAGTGGACGGAACCGCGATCTTGATGGCCTGGATCTCGGTGTGGGCGCCCTGGTTGCCGACGCGGTCCATCAGCCACGCGGTCTTGAGCACCAGCAGCCGGGCCTGCTCGATGCGGACCCGCGACTCCGCGATCCAGTCCCGCACGACGCCCTGCTCCGCGAGGGGCCGACCGAACGCGACCCGGGCCGTGACCCGCCGGCACATGAGCTCCAGGGCGCGTTCGGCCATGCCGATGAGCCGCATGCAGTGGTGGATGCGGCCCGGGCCGAGGCGCGCCTGGGCGATCGCGAAGCCGTCGCCCTCGCCGCCGATCAGATGGCCGGCCGGGACCCGTACACCGGCGAAATCGATCTCGGCGTGACCGCCGTGGTCGCCGTCGTCGTAGCCGAAGGTGCGCAGGCCGCGGCGGATGACGACGCCGGGGGTGTCGCGCGGCACCAGGATCATGCTCTGCTGCCGGTGCCGGTCGGCCGCCGGATCCGACTTGCCCATCACGATCAGCAGCTCGCAGTGCGGGCTCATCGCGCCGGTGGCGAACCACTTCCGGCCGTTGATGACGTACGAGTCGCCGTCGCGCTCGATGCGGGTGGCGATGTTCGTGGCGTCCGAGGAGGCGACGTCGGGCTCCGTCATGCAGAACGCGGACCGGATCCGGGCGTCCAGCAACGGTTTCAGCCACCGGTCGCGCTGCTCCCCGGTGCCGAACCCGGCGAGGAGCTCCATGTTGCCCGTGTCGGGGGCGGCGCAGTTGAGGGCGGCGGGGGCCAGCGACGGGCTGCGACCCATGATCTCGGCGAGGGGCGCGTACTGCAGGTTCGTCAGCCCGGGGCCGTGCTCGCCGGTCAGGAACAGGTTCCACAGCCCGCGCCGGCGGGCCTCCAGGCGGAGCTCGTCGAGGGCCTCCGCGTGCGGCCGCGCCTCCGCCGGGTACACGTGCTCGTCCATGAACGCCAGGAGCCGCTCGCGGTAGCCCTGCGTCACGGCGTCGAATTCGAAGTCCATCACAGCCTGCCCTGGTCGATCTTCTGCTGGAGCCGGTTCATGCCGTTGAGCCACCGGTCGGGGTCCTCGGCGCGGCGGGCGTAGTACGTGGCCACCTCGGGGTGCGGCAGGATCAGGAACTCCTCGCCCGCGAGCCCCTCGACGACCCGGTCCGCGACCTGCTCCGGGGTGAGCGCCGACCGGTCCAGCAGGCCGCGGCTGGGGCCCTCGCCGCGGGCCAGCATCGGCGTCTTCACCCCTTGCGGGCACAGCGCCTGCACGACGATGCCGCGGTGGGCGTACGTGACGCGCAGCCACTCCGCGTAGGCGAACGCGGCGTGCTTGGTGACCGCGTACGGCGCCTTGCCGAGCAGCGTCAGCATGCCCGCCGCGGACACGGTGGCGAGGAGCCGGCCGCGGCCCTTGGCGAGCCAGCGGGGCAGCAGCGCCCGGGAGGCGTACACGTGCGCCATCACGTTCACCTGCCAGGCCTGCTGCCAGGCGGCGTCGGGGGCGGTCGCGTCGCCGCCGGGGGCGACGCCGGCATTGGCGCAGAACAGGTCGAGGGCGCCGAGCTTGTCCCAGGCGAAGTCGACGAGCCGGTCGACCTCGTCGGGGTCGGCGACGTCGCCGGAGAACGCGAGGCCGTCGATCTCGTACGCGACGCGGCGGGCGGCGCCGGCGTCGAGGTCGTTGACGACGATCTGCGCGCCGAGGCCGGCGAGCCGGCGGGCGAGGGCGGCGCCGATCCCGGACCCTCCCCCGGTGATGACGACCGCGGCGCCGTTGAGCTGCAGCCCGCTCATCCGGCCCGCCTCGCCAGGGTGACGCCGCCGTCTACGACGAGGGTCTGGCCGGTGACCCAGCTCGCCTCGTCGGAGGCCAGGTACGCCACGGCACCCGCCACGTCGCCCGGCACGCCGAGCCTGCGCATCGGGTACAGCGCGGCGACGTCCTCCTCGCGCCCCTCGTACAGCGCGGCGGCGAAGCGCGTCTTCACCACCGCCGGCGCGACCGCGTTGACCCGCACCGCCGGCGCCAGCTCGGTGGCCAGGCACGACGTCAGGTGGTTGAGCGCCGCCTTGGTGACGCCGTAGAACGCGATCCCGGCCGGCGGGTGGATCGCCGACACCGACGACACGTTCACGACCGCCCCGCCCCGCGGCGGCGGCTTGCGGAACACCTCCTGCACCCAGCCGAGCGCGCTGACCACGTTGACCTCGAAGATCTTGCGGGCGGCGTCCAGGTCGAGCTCCAGCAGCGACCCGTAGACGGGGTTGATCCCGGTGTTGTTGACGAGGATGTCCGGCACCCCGAACAGGTCCGCGACGCGCCGGACCGTCTCGGCGCGGTGCTCCGGGTCGTCGGCGCGGCCCGCGACGGCGACCGCGTTGACCGGCCCGCCGAGCGCGCCGACCGCCTCCTCCAGGGCGTCCGGCTTGCGGGCGGTGATGCAGACCTTGGCGCCTTCCTCCACGAACCGCCGGGCGATGCCAAAGCCGATGCCCCGGCTCGCACCGGTGACGACGGCGACCCGTCCCGCCAGCCGCCCCACATGTTCGCTCATGCCCCTCCTTCGATCCCAGCGGAGTATATGCACTTGGAGTGTATGTTTTTCGGGACGGCCGTCAACCGTCGAGCGGCTATGCTGCTGCTCTCCGATGCACGACGAAGGGGGTGACGCCATGGAGCGCGCCTGCCACCGCCCGGGCGTCACCGTCCGCCGCTGAGGCCTTCTCGCGGCACCACGCACGCCCGGGTCTGCGACCACCTGTGACCTGAAGTGCGAAGGGATCCACCCATGCAACTGCTCACCGACGTGCTCGACCTCGTCCGGCAGCACTACATCTTCCCGTCCGTCGCCGCGGAGGTCGTCACCGCGATCGAGGCCCGCGCCGCGGCCGGCGAGTTCGACGACCTCGGCGACGACGACCTCGCCGCCCGGGTGACCGAGTGCTTCCACGCGGTCAGCGGCGACAAGCACCTGCGGCTGCTCGTCCGCTCACCCGACCACCGCGCCGCCGTCACGCCGGAGGAGGCCGAGGCCGCCTGGCTGGAAGCGCAGCGGCTCGCCGGCCACCACATCGCCGCCGTGCAGCGGCTCGACGGCAACGTCGGCTACATCGACCTGCGCGGCGTCGCCGCACCGGGCACCGCCGGCGCCGCGGTCACCGCCGCGATGGAGCTGGTCGCCCACACCGGCGCGCTCGTCTTCGACCTGCGCCGCAACAAGGGCGGCGACCCCGACGGGGTCCAGCTGTGGCTCAGCTACCTGTTCCCCGACTCCGACACCCACCTCAACGACATCTACGACGGCCGCACGACCCGCACACGGCAGTTCTGGACCCTGGCGTACGTGCCGGGCCGCCGCTACCTCGACCGGCCGGTCTACGTGCTGACCAGCGCCTTCACCTTCTCCGCCGGGGAAGAGTTCGCCTACAACCTCAAGGCCCTGGGCAGGGCCACGCTCGTCGGCGAGGTGACCCGGGGCGGCGCGCACCCGACCGACCGCTTCCCGGTCTCGCCGACGCTGGAGGTCGCGGTGCCCAACGCCCGCTCGGTCAACCCGGTCACCGGCACCAACTGGGAAGGCACCGGCGTCGTCCCCGACATCGCCGTCGCGGCCGGCGACGCGCTCACCGTCGCGCACCGCAAGGCCCTCGAGCACATCCTGACCACGTCGACATCGCACGCCGTGCTCACCGAGGCACGGGAAGCGCTCGTTTTCTCATCCAACTCTTAAGGTCGCGGACCGGCGCTCTTAGCTTCGTGTTTAACGTCGTTTCGCCTTCCGGTGGGGCCTGGCGTTGGTCTTCTTGACCGCTGGATAGCGGGTTGCGGGTGTCGACTTTCGACCTTTCGGTCGTCCGGGGCCTGGGCGGGAGGGTTTCGGTGGGTTGGTTGGGCTGCCGATGCGTGGCAGTAGGTGGGCGAAACCGGCCCGGACCCGGCCGGGGGTCATCTTCTCGGCCGCCAGTGGTGGCTGCCAGGGCAGCCGGTGGTCGCCGACGTGGTCGCGGGCCAGGCGCAGTTGGGTCAACGCGGCGAGGATGAGCCAGGTCCACCGGTCGGCTTGCTCGGGGGTACGCACTTTCGGGGTGGTCGCGCCGAGCGTTTGTTTCGCGAAGCGGATCGTGTGCTCGATATCGAACCTGCGGATGTATGCCCGCCAGACCCGGTCCAGGTCGACGGTGGTGCCTGGGGGTCCGGTCCACCACAGCCACAGGGTCTTGGGTTGGCGGTGGCGTCGGCCGGGCAGGCGGGAGACCCGCAGCCGGATGATGGTGCCCTCCACGATGGTGATGGCCCCGTTCGGGTCGCGGTACGTCTGCTGGAGGGGGTGCAGCCGGTGCCAGGCGTGTACCTCGACGTGGCCGTACTGCTCGTTTTCACCGGTGTGTTTCGCGTCCGGTGCTGGCCAGGTGCCCGGTTCGTCGCAGCTGAACCGGGCGCCGTGGCGGCGGGGACGCCCGCCCCGCCCTGGTTGGTGTGGCGGCGGTGGGCCGAAGAATTTTCGGTCGTCGCGGATACGTACCACGATCTGGGCATCGGCATCGCGGAGCCCGACGGTGAGTTGGACGGGGTCGAAGCCGGCGTCGAAGGCGAACAGTGGGGTGGCCGGTGGCGGGCCCAGCCGTGGCAACAGGGCCTGGATGTGGGCTACCGCGACGGTGTTGAGGTTGTCCTGGACAGCCAGGCGGTGCACGTCGGTCGGCGCGGTCCACGAGTCCGCCGTCTGGGACAGCCCGGCGAGCCACAGGTACGACCAGCCGGCCACGATGGGTTGCCCGTTGGAGTGTCGGGACGGGTGGTAGTAGAACCCCCGCTCGGGGGAGCATTCTGCGTCGCAGCGCGCCCAGGTCGTGGCGTCCACGGCGAAGTCTGGCGGCCAGCCGGCGGGCCGGTGCGCGGCCAGCGTGTCGCGCAGCAGGTCGGTGTCGATGTCGCCGTGGGCGAGGGCGGCGTATGCGCTGCCGTGCCCGCGGTAGGCGCTGGGGGCCAGGGTGAGGTGGGCGACACCGGCCACCGGCATCGGGCAGCACAACCCATCAAGCAGTTCGAACAGCCCGTCCGCGCGGGCGGTCAGGCAGTCGTAGCACTCGTTGCGGAAGCGATGCAGTTCGTCTTGGTCGGTCTCGGCCGGGTGAGGGACACTAGCTGGGACGGTCATCTTGTCACCACTTGGGCAGATTCTTCTCTACTCCCAGAGTGGCAAGATGGCCGCCCCACGTCGACATCGGGGTGCGTAAGCCCAGGTCAGAGGTTAAAAGCGAAGCTTAGCTTGAGATTTAACCAACGGCCCGGACGATCAGAAGATCGTCCGGGCCGTTTCGGTGTGTCGCAAGGATATGGGTACGGCCACCCGTGATCATTCGGAGTGCTGAAGCTTCGAAGGATGCGGGGTGGCCGTGGGGCCTACTATGCCAGGTTTGAAGGCCGTGGTGGCAACGGATGCCTCGGTGTGTCGTGCGGCGTTGGTCGCGTTCCGGGCCGGGTTGTATGCGTGCTTCGACAGACGCGCGGACGCGTTGTTCGAGCTCGTGGATGCGGTGTTGACCGTCGAGGGTCCGGTGGACTCTCTGGTGGAACTGTCGCAGGAGAAGGTGTTCCGGCGTGGACACGGGGCGTTGTATGACGCGCTGGCTTGTGGTGACCTCGACGTTGAACAGCTGGCTGGGCTGATCGCGTCGTCGTGGCAGCCCGCCGACGACGGTCCGGTGAAGATCGCGGTGGATACCTCGGCGTGGCCACGGCCGGACGCGGTGACCTCTGCGGGGCTGTGCCACTGCTACACCTCCTGCCGTTGCGACGGATCCCGCAAGACGATTCCGGGCTGGCCGTTCTCCTTCGCCGCCGGGTTGGAGTGGGGTGCCTCGTCGTGGACCGCGCTGCTGGACGCGGTGCGTATCGGCCCCGACGACGACGCGACGGTGGTGACCGTCGCCCAGATCGGCAACGTGCTCGCCCGCCTGGACGCGGCCGGGACGCTCGCGCGGCGGCCCGCGCCGGTGTTCACGTTCGACTCCGGATACGACCTGACCCGCATCACCTATCTCGCCGAACGCGATGGTCTGGGTGTGCAGGTCCTGGGTCGGGTGCGCAGCGACCGGGTGTTCTATGCACCGGCACCCAAGGGGCGCAAGGACGGCCGCCCGGGCCGGCCCAAGAGACACGGCAGCCGTTTCGAACTGTCCAAGCCGGCATCGCTTCCGGCACCCACTCAGCGGCTGCGTGGGCAGAACCCGCGATACGGCGAGGTGATGGTCAGCGCGTGGCACGGGCTGCACCAGAAACTGTCCAGACAGGCCGGCTGGACCGGCTTCGAGGGGGTCCTGCCGGTCGTGGCTGGCACCGTGATCCGCATCCAGGTCGAGCGTCTGCCCGGCAACCGGGCGCCGGAAGACCTGTGGCTGTGGCACACCGCACCACCGGGCATCGTCTTTGACCTGGACCTGCTGTGGAAGACCTACCTTCGCCGGTTCGATGTGGAACACACCTTCCGGCTGCTCAAGTCCAGTCTGGGCTGGACCGCCCCGCAGATCCGTACTCCACAACAAGGTGAACGCTGGACATGGCTGATCCTGGCCGCACACGCACAGCTGCGGCTGGCGAAGACTCTCACGACCGATCTACGCCGTCCCTGGGAGAAGACGATCCCTGCCGGGCGGTCGATGACCCCTGGACGGGTCCGCCGGGGTTTCCGTAACCTGCGCCGGCATCTGGGCACTCCGGCCAGTAGGCCGAAAACGACCACTCCCGGCCCCGGCCGTCCCAAGGGCAGCACCCGGCCCCCACGAACCCGCTACCCAGTCGGCAAGAAGAAGTCCACAGTGGACATTCTGAAAGCCCGCAAGCAGGCACTCAAAGGATAAAACTCAAGCTTAGCTTGAGATTTAACCAACGGCCCGGGCGATCAGAAGATCGTCCGGGCCGTTTCGGTGTGTCGCAAGGATATGGGTACGGCCACCCGTGATCATTCGGAGTGCTGAAGCTTCGAAGGATGCGGGGTGGCCGTGGGGCCTACTATGCCAGGTTTGCAGGCTGTGGTGGCAACAGATGCCTCGGTGTGTCGTGCGGCATTGGTCGCGTTCCGAGCCGGATTGTATGCGTGCTTCAGCAGACGCGCGGACGCGTTGTTCGAGCTCGTGGATGCGGTGTTGACCGCTGATGGTCCGGTGGACTCCCTGGTGGAACTGTCGCAGGAGAAGGTGTTCCGGCGTGGACACGGGGCGTTGTATGACGCGCTGGCCTGTGGTGATCTCGACGTTGAACAGCTGGCTGGGCTGATCGCGTCGTCGTGGCAGCCCGCCGACGACGGTCCGGTGAAGATCGCGGTGGATACCTCGGCGTGGCCACGGCCGGACGCGGTGACCTCTGCGGGGCTGTGTCACTGCTACACCTCCTGCCGTTGCGACGGATCCCGCAAGACGATTCCGGGCTGGCCGTTCTCCTTCGCCGCCGGGTTGGAGTGGGGTGCGTCGTCGTGGACCGCGCTGCTGGACGTGGTGCGTATCGGCCCGGACGACGACGTGACGGTGGTGACGGTCGCCCAGATCGCCAATGTGCTGGCCCGTCTGGAGGAGGCCGGGACGCTCGCGCGGCGGCCCGCGCCGGTGTTCACGTTCGACTCCGGATACGACCTGACCCGCATCACCTATCTCGCCGGACTCGACGGTCTGGGTGTGCAGGTCCTGGGTCGGGTGCGCAGCGACCGGGTGTTCTACGCACCGGCACCCAAGCGACGCAAGGACGGTCGGCCGGGCCGGCCCAGGAAGCACGGCAGCCGGTTCGAACTGTCCAAGCCGACAGCGCTTCCGGCGCCCGATCAGCGGCTGCGTGGGCAGAACCCGCGATACGGCGAGGTGATGGTCAGCGCGTGGCACGGGCTGCACCAGAAACTGTCCAGACAGGCCGGCTGGACCGACTTCGAGGGGGTGCTACCGGTCGTGGCTGGCACCGTGATCCGCATCCAGGTCGAGCGTCTGCCCGGCAACCGGGCGCCGCAAGACCTGTGGCTGTGGCACACCGCACCACCGGGCACCGTCTTTGACCTGGACCTGCTGTGGAAGACCTACCTCCGCCGGTTCGATGTGGAACACACCTTCCGGCTGCTCAAGTCCACCCTGGGCTGGACCGCCCCGCAGATTCGTACTCCTGAGCAGGGTGAACGCTGGACATGGCTGATCCTGGCCGCGCACGCCCAGCTGCGGCTGGCGAAGACCCTCACGACTGATCTACGCCGTCCCTGGGAGAAGACGATCCCTGCGGGGCGGTCGATGACCCCTGGACGGGTCCGCCGGGGTTTCCGTAACCTGCGCCGGCATCTGGGCACTCCGGCCGGTAGGCCGAAAACCACCAATCCTGGTCCCGGCCGTCCCGTGGGTAGCACCCGGCCTCCGCGAACCCGCTACCCAGTCGGCAAGAAGAAGTCCACAGTGGACACACCAAAAGTCAACAATCAGGCACTCAAGGGATAAAACTCAAGCTTAGAGCGACCGGCAATAGGTCAGGATCTGGGCGGGTGGGGACCCCGGGTGCGAGGCAGGCACGGGTCCATTGATTATCGGAGTTCTCTACGCTTCGTAACCGATGGAGTCCCGTGCCTGCGCTGCCATCATCGTTGTTCGAGCCTGTCTGGGTCCAGTTCGCCGCGCTGTGGCCTGAACAACCCGAGTTCGACCCGGCGCATCCCCTCGGTTGTCACCGCCGCCGGATCCCGGACCGGGTCGTGTTCGAGCACGTCATCGCCGCGCTGGTCCACGGATCCGGGTATGAACGCGTCGCCTCGGACACCTGTTCTGACCGCACGATCCGCCGGCGTCTGCGGCTGTGGGCCGACGCCGGGCTCGGCGAGCAGATCCACGAGCTGGCCCTGGACGCCTACGACCGGATGATCGGCCTGGACCTGGCCGACGTCAGCGCCGACGGCGCGATCACGAAAGCACCGTGCGGCGGGGACCGGGCCGGCCGGTCACCGGTCGACCGTGGCAAGGGCGGCATGAAACGCTCGACCGGCGTGGACGGGTACGGCATCCCGCTCGGCATCGTCGGCGCCACCGCCAACCGGCACGACTCCCCGCTGCTGCGCGACACCTTCGCCGCGTGCAGCACCCAGCTGCGGCACCACTGGCCTGATCAGGTCACCGCGCATCTGGACCGCGGCTACGACAACAACCGCAGCCGTGACCTGCTCGACGAGCTCGGCTTCGACGCGCAGATCGCCCGCAAGGGCGTACCCGCCCCGATCCAGATCGGCAAACGCTGGGTGGTAGAGCGGACGAACTCGTGGATGAACGGCTTCGGCAAGATCCGCCGCTGCACCGACCGCGACGCCCAGACCATCGACTTCTACCTGTACCTGGCCGCCGCCATCGTCACAATCCGTCAACTCATCCAACGAGCCCGCACCCTCTACCGCTGGGACACCCGACCCACCACCCGCAGACTCAAGTGACACCTACTGCCGGTCGCTCTTAGCTTCGCTTTTAACCTCTGACCTGGGCTTACGCACCCCGATGTCGACGTGGGGCGGCCATCTTGCCACTCTGGGAGTAGAGAAGAATCTGCCCAAGTGGTGACAAGATGACCGTCCCAGCTAGTGTCCCTCACCCGGCCGAGACCGACCAAGACGAACTGCATCGCTTCCGCAACGAGTGCTACGACTGCCTGACCGCCCGCGCGGACGGGCTGTTCGAACTGCTTGATGGGTTGTGCTGCCCGATGCCGGTGGCCGGTGTCGCCCACCTCACCCTGGCCCCCAGCGCCTACCGCGGGCACGGCAGCGCATACGCCGCCCTCGCCCACGGCGACATCGACACCGACCTGCTGCGCGACACGCTGGCCGCGCACCGGCCCGCCGGCTGGCCGCCAGACTTCGCCGTGGACGCCACGACCTGGGCGCGCTGCGACGCAGAATGCTCCCCCGAGCGGGGGTTCTACTACCACCCGTCCCGACACTCCAACGGGCAACCCATCGTGGCCGGCTGGTCGTACCTGTGGCTCGCCGGGCTGTCCCAGACGGCGGACTCGTGGACCGCGCCGACCGACGTGCACCGCCTGGCTGTCCAGGACAACCTCAACACCGTCGCGGTAGCCCACATCCAGGCCCTGTTGCCACGGCTGGGCCCGCCACCGGCCACCCCACTGTTCGCCTTCGACGCCGGCTTCGACCCCGTCCAACTCACCGTCGGGCTCCGCGATGCCGATGCCCAGATCGTGGTACGTATCCGCGACGACCGAAAATTCTTCGGCCCACCGCCGCCACACCAACCAGGGCGGGGCGGGCGTCCCCGCCGCCACGGCGCCCGGTTCAGCTGCGACGAACCGGGCACCTGGCCAGCACCGGACGCGAAACACACCGGTGAAAACGAGCAGTACGGCCACGTCGAGGTACACGCCTGGCACCGGCTGCACCCCCTCCAGCAGACGTACCGCGACCCGAACGGGGCCATCACCATCGTGGAGGGCACCATCATCCGGCTGCGGGTCTCCCGCCTGCCCGGCCGACGCCACCGCCAACCCAAGACCCTGTGGCTGTGGTGGACCGGACCCCCAGGCACCACCGTCGACCTGGACCGGGTCTGGCGGGCATACATCCGCAGGTTCGATATCGAGCACACGATCCGCTTCGCGAAACAAACGCTCGGCGCGACCACCCCGAAAGTGCGTACCCCCGAGCAAGCCGACCGGTGGACCTGGCTCATCCTCGCCGCGTTGACCCAACTGCGCCTGGCCCGCGACCACGTCGGCGACCACCGGCTGCCCTGGCAGCCACCACTGGCGGCCGAGAAGATGACCCCCGGCCGGGTCCGGGCCGGTTTCGCCCACCTACTGCCACGCATCGGCAGCCCAACCAACCCACCGAAACCCTCCCGCCCAGGCCCCGGACGACCGAAAGGTCGAAAGTCGACACCCGCAACCCGCTATCCAGCGGTCAAGAAGACCAACGCCAGGCCCCACCGGAAGGCGAAACGACGTTAAACACGAAGCTTAGGTGCGGGGCCGATGCTGGCAGCGTCGGCCCCACACCGCCCCGCACCGGAGGACCACTGATGAGCGACACGAAACCACTCCCGGACGACCCGGACCGGCCTGCCGCCGACCCGACCCGGGACGCCCCGACGGTGAGCACCCCCGCCCACAGCGACCCGGCCGCCGCGCCCCTGGCCGCTCCTGCTGCCGCCGCGCCCGCTGCCACCCCGGCCGCTGCCACCCCGGCCGCTGCTGCCCCGGCCGCTGCTGCCCCGGCCGCCGCTGCCCCGGCCGCCGCTGGCGCTGCCCCGGCCGCCGCCGCCACGCCCGACCCCGCGCCGGGCGAGCCGGTCTGGGCGGCGGAGCCGCCGCCCGCGGGCCACGCGGCACCCGCGGCCCCGCTCCGGACCCACCCGGCGGGCAGCCGCTGGCGGAGGTCCCGCGTCCCGGTGCTGGTCGGCGCCGCCGGCCTGGTGCTCGGCTGCTGCCTGGGCGGGGGCATCGTCGCCGCCGGTGTGGCGGTCTTCGGCGACGGCCACCGCGGCGACGACCGGATCAAGATCGACCGCAACGACCGCGGCGACAACGGATTCCGCCCCAGCAGCCGCGAAGGCAACGGCCGCGGGGTCCGTCCCGGGCAGAACCCGGGCCAGAACCCCGGACAGGGCCCCGGACAGGGCGGCAACCGCCGACCCGGCCCACCGGCCGCGTCCACCGCCCCGGCCCCCACGACCGCCGTCCCGGCCCCGTCCGCTTCCTGACCCGGACCGGACAGCCGCCGCGGCGACCCCCCAGCCGGCTTCCAGACGTGGAGAAGCCCGGCGCACGCCGCCGCTCGGATGAGCCCGCCCCGTAACGGGGCGGGCCCACGGTCTCCTAGCGGAGGTTGAACCGCCGGTCCAGGGCCGGGTCGCGGTCGTCGAGGGAGGAGATGTACGACGGGGCCGCCGGGGCGAGCGCCGCCGGGGCGGACACCCCCGCCCAGCGCTGCACGGCCGCCGTCGCGGTCGCGGACTCCGCCGGGGTGAGGCGGCTGATGTTCGAGCCGTGGTTGTAGCCGGCCGCCGTGTAGGACAGCGAGTCCCTCGTGCCCGGCCCGAGGCGGAAGGGCTCCGCGCCCCAGGGGTCGTTCTGGCCGTACACGAACAGCAGCCGCCGACCGAAGAGCTTCACCCACACGTCGATGTCGTCCATCGCAAAGGGCTGGAAGCGCGGCACGATGTCGCGCGGGATATAGGACTGCGCCCGGTCCTGGCCCCGGTAGTGCTGGAGGCCGGCGAGGTGCGGCAGCGACACGTCCGGGTAACCCAGCTGGTAGGCCGCCTGGAAGTAGTACGGGACGTAGGGGTTCACGCCCTGGTCCGTGTTGGAGTCGATGCCGTAGATGGCGTCCAGCCACGCCCAGATGTCGTCGCTGGACGCGGTCGGCGCCGGCACGTCGACGCAGTCGCTCTCCAGGCTGTACTGCCAGAACGCCCAGGTCGTGCCGTTCACCATGAACTCGAACGCCCTGTCGGCGCTGCCGACGACCGTGAACGTGCGGGCGTTGGCCGCGGCCCACGCCTCGTAGCGGGCGACGAGTTCCGCGCGGCGGCGCAGCGCCTCGACCTGCACGGCGTCGAGCGCGGCCCGGCACTGCGCGGTGCCCACCTTGGTGAAGAACCGGTCGTACGCCGAGTCCTCCGCGTTGTTGACGTCCTGCGGCGCGACGTAGGCGACCGTGCCGTCGACGTCACTGGGGTAGAAGCGGCGGTGGTAGATCGAGGTCATGCCGCCCTTGCTGGCGCCCGTCGAGATCCACTTCTGCGAGTAGATCGGCTTGAGCGCGGCGACGAGACGGTGGTGGTCGGTGGCGGCCTGCCAGATCGTGAGCTTCGACCAGTCCGCCGGGTCGGGCCGCGACGGGGTGAAGTACCGCTGCTCGACGGAGATCTGGTTGCCGTCGACGAGCCGGGTGGGCTCGGAGCGGAACGCGTACCCCGGGACGTTGTAGCCGGTCGTGTGCAGCACCGTCGGCCGGTCGGTGCCCCGGTGCAGGAGCGTGAACCGCTGCTGGAACGTGCCCGCCGACGGCCGCAGGTGGTCGACCGGCTGGGTGATGCTCAGGACGAAGAACCGGTACGGCGCGGCGACCGGCTGCTCCTCCAGCACGGTCACGCCCGGGGCCGCCTCGAGCTGGTCGCGGATGTCGGTCGCGGCCGCCGCGGGGCTCCCGGCCACCACCGCCCCGACCAGCCCGAGCAGCGGCACTGCCATCGACACCAGCACACGCCTGAAGCGTGTCATCGCGCCCTCCCATCGACGATTTCGAGTACGTCGATGCACGCTATCGAGGGTCCGCCGCCTTCCGGCCCTCGTCCTGGCCCTTGACCTGCCGGTCCGGTGGCGTCAGATGCCGGCCGAGGAGCGGTCGGGCAGGCCGTGACGGGCGGCGACCGGGTTCCAAACCACGAGGAACCGCGCCTTCGCGTCGCCGGCCAGTCTCGACTGGCGCTGCGCCTCCTGGTAGTCGGCCTGGTAGTCGGCCCGGCCGCCGCCGTCGCAGCCGCCGGCCTGGACGGCCTGGCCCCACAGGACGAAGCCGCGGTCTGCGGCGAGGGAGTAGCGCAGCGCGTCGGTGAGCAGGCCCCGGAGCTGCTCGCCCTCGGGGAGCGCGGACAGGTCGGCCGCGGCCACGGCGTCCAGCTGGGCCTGCCGCTCGGTGCCGACGGCGCGCAGGTCGGCGACCGCCTGCTCGACGGCGGTGCAGTCGTCGACCCGGGCGATGGCGGCGTTGAGCTTGGTCCTGCTGGCGACGCTGGCGTCGAGCACCGCGTCGACGGCGGCGGCCTGGGCCCGCGGGTCGCCGGTCGCCGCGCCCGGCGCCGCGACCCGCGTCGGCTGGCCCTGGCTCGCCGGCTGCCCGGTTGACTGCCCGGTTGGCTGGCTGGCTGACTGGCCGGTTGACTGCCCGGGGATCTTCGGCCAGGCCGCGCCGGCGGTCGATCCGGCGGACGCGGGGGTGGACCGGGTCCCGCCGGTCATCCGTACGACGGCGATGACGGCGCCGGCGAGCACCAGCACCGCGACGATCACGGTCAGCGGGACGCCGGCGCGGGACCGCTGCGGCGCCGCGTAGAGCCCGCGCGGCGGACCCGGCGCCGGGGACAGCGAGACGGGCGGCCCGGAGACCGGCGCCCCAGGGACCGGCATGCCGTACGGCGGCCCGGAGTCCGGCGAGCCGGAGACCGGTGGGTCGGAGATCAGTGGGTCCGGGGTCGGTGGGCCGGAGATCGGTGGCCATGAGGCCGGCACGGCGGCGTCCTGGGCGTCCTGGGACGGCGACCAGGCGACCGGCGGCCACGAGACGTGCGGCGGGGGCAGCGGCGGCAGGCCGTGGGCGTCCGGGATCGGGCCCGGCTCAGGCGCGATGACGGCCGGCTCGGGGTTTGGCGGTGCGGGCCGCATCGAGAAGCCGCAGTTCGCGCACCGGATCGCGGCGGCGTCGTTGCCCGGAAAGGCGCAGATCGGGCACGTCATGCCACCGAGCGTATTGACGGGCACACGGCCGGCGACACCTCCGTCGGGGCCGACCCGGCTGCCGACGGTCGGGTGCGGGTGGCCGTCAGGACGCACCCGTTCGTGTCACGACTGCCCCTCGGCGCGGCGCGCGGCGGCCTCCTTCTGCCGGGCGCGAAGCTGCTTGTACTGCTCACGGGCCTCGGGGTGCCAGCCCTGGATGGCGCCCTCCACGGTCGCCGGGCCGAAGATCTTGAAGAAGAACTCGCCGAACCGATCTTTCGGTGTGCCCTGCGACCGCTTGAACATGCCCGAGACCCAATCGCTTGGTGTGCCAATAGTTGGTGTACCAATCGTCAGTGTACACTCGATCTCGTGACCGACAACCTCGAGGATCCGCTCGCCCTGGAGCGCCAGGTGTGCTTCGCCCTGGCGGTGGCCTCGCGCAACGTCATCGCGCTCTACCGGCCGCTGCTGGAGCCGATGGGCCTGACCCACCCGCAGTATCTGGTGATGCTGGCGCTGTGGCAGCGGGCCCCGCTGTCGGTCAAAGAGCTCAGCGGCCTGCTCCAGCTCGACCCGGGCACGCTGTCGCCGCTGCTGAAGCGGCTCGAGGCGGCCGGGCTGATCAGCCGGCAGCGGGCACGCGACGACGAGCGGCTCCTCGCGGTCACGCTGACCGCCGAGGGGCAGGAGCTGCGGCGGCAGGCGGAGCTGATCCCGCCGGCCGTGTTCGCCCGGCTCGGCATGCCCCTCGACGAGCTGCTCCAGCTGCACGCCGCGCTCACCAAGGTCATCGAGGTCACCCAGAAGGAAGGGCCGGACGCCTCCTGAAGCGGAGCGCGCCCGGCCTGCCGCCCGCCTAGCGGCCGCCCATCCCCCCGCCGGCCGGTGCCTGACCGGCGGTGACCGTCACGGCCAGGGTGGCCGAGCCGAGCGTGCCGCCCCGGGCGAGGCCGCCGGTGGAGGTGCCGGTCGGGGTCCCGCCGGTGTAGATCTTGTACTGGCTGCCGCCGGTGATCCCGGGTGCGGAGTAGACGAGGTTCTGGGTCGCCTTCGACGTGACGAACGTGGCGACCACCTTCCCCGAGCCGTCGACGACCTGGACGGCGGTGCCGGCGGCGACGGTGCCCGTGAAGGTCGCCGACAGCCAGCCCTGCGGGGAGTCGGTGCCGGGCGCGACCACCATGCCGGAGCTGCCGGCCGCGGCGAGGACGCCGCCGCTGATCGTGAAGCTGCCGTTGACGAGGGTGCCGCCGGTGATCGTGGCCGTGAAGTCGCCGACCTCCTCCCCACCGCCGCCGCCACCGAAGCCCCCGCCGCCGCCCTGCCGCCCGCCGGGCCCGCCCTGCGCACCCGTGCCGCCGCCAGACGAGTCGCCGCCGGATGAGCTGCTGGAGGAGCCCGAGGCGTTGAGGCCGTCGTCGCTGGAGATGACCGGCTGAGCCCGGCGAGCAGGCCGAGCGCGAGGGCGGCGAAGTAGTAGGCGATCTCGTGCTGGGCGATCTCGTTGGAGCGCAGCCGGATGATCGACAGGACCCCGAACAGGCCGAGGCCGAGGCCCGCGCCGACCGACGACGAGCCGAGCACCATCGAGGTGGCGAGGACGCCGAGGTTCACCCCCAGGAACGCCACGACGAGGTCCCGGCGGTGGTGGCGGGGGAAGTACACCCCGAAGGTCAGTACGGCGATGGCGACCAGGTCGACACCGATGATCATCAAGTCGTCCACGGGAGATCCTTCATCTGCGTGTCCTGGACCCGGCTGCCGGTGACGGCCGCGAAGCACACCCTGGTCAGCGCGTTGCCGACCCGGCTGCGCAGCGGCACCGGCCCGGTGAACCACCGCACGCCGAGGGTCGTCCGCCGCGTCCGCCGTACGTGCGCCGCCACCCGCAGGACGTCCTCGACCCGATGCTGCCCGTCGGCGTCCGCGCAGACCACGTCGTCATGGTGACCCCGGCGCTGTATCCGCTGCTGCGCCCGTCGACGACGACGAACACGAGATGGTTCGCGTCGACGACCCCGACCCGCGAACACCGCGTCGTTGTCCGCCGCGATCCGCGACGTGTTCTCCACGATGTTCGTCCCGGATACGGACCGAACGTGTGCCGACCTTCCGCGTTCGCTGTGACCCCGCTGTGTCTGTCGTCCCTGCGACCGGAAGCGCCACTCCCTCGCAGGGACCGCGCCGCGGAGAGCGCTCCCTCGACACCGAGGTGAGGGGTGGTCGCGGTGCGTGGACGGTCACACACGCGTACGGGCTGCGGGAAAGCGGATTCTTGGAGAGCGCTCTCCCATTTGTCGGAATCCATTGACACCGATCCCGTACGAGGTTCACTGTGAAACTACAGAGAGCGCTCTCTTGCAAGATCATTCGCTGGGCCCGCTGCCACGGGCCCGGTGCCGGCCGGGCCCCGCCCCCGGCCGTTCCCGCAGAACCGGAGGACCCGTCATGTCCCGTAGTGCCCTCGCGGGCAGAACACGGCTGCGCACCTTGGTGCTCGGTGCCGCGCTCACCGCGCTGGTCGGCACGTTCCTCACCGCCCAGGCCCTGCAGTCCGCCGACGCCGCCGAGACCCCGCTGTCACAGGGCCGGCCGACGACGGCGTCCTCGACCGAGAACGGGGGCACCCCCGCCTCCAACGCGGTCGACGGCAACACCGGCACCCGGTGGTCGAGCGCGTTCAGCGACCCGCAGTGGCTGCAGGTCGACCTGGGCGCGACCGCCACGATCACCAAGGTCGTGCTCAACTGGGAGGCCGCCTACGCGCGCGGCTTCACCATCCAGACGTCCGCGAACGGCACCTCGTGGACGACGATCAACACCACCACCAACGGCACGGGCGGCGTGCAGACGCTCACCGTGAACGGATCCGGCCGGTACGTGCGGCTGAACACCACGGTCCGCGCCACGCAGTACGGGGTGTCGCTGTTCGAGTTCCAGGTGTTCGGCACCGGCGGCGTCCAGCCCACGCCGACCGGCAGCGCGTCGTCCGGCGCCGGCTGGATCAAGATGGACCAGGCGAAGTGGGCCGCGCAGCTCGCGCAGTTCAACGCGATGACCATGCACCCGGCGCCCGCCAACGCCGTGCGGGTCTCGGAGTTCAACGCCGCGTGCACCTACAGCCACTCGTTCAAGGACGACCCGATCGTCTTCCCCGGCCTGCCGGGCGCGTCGCACATGCACAGCTTCCTGGGCAACCGCGGTACCAACGCCAACACCACCACCGAGTCACTGCTGGCGAACACGTCGTCGAGCTGCGGCCCGGCACTCGACCACTCCGCCTACTGGATCCCGACGCTGTACGAGCGGGGCGTGGCCATCGAGCCGCGCGGCGTGACCGTGTACTACGGCTCGCGCCTGCAGGACCCGACGAAGACGGTGCCGTTCCCGCAGGGCTTCCGGATGATCGCCGGTGACGCCAAGCGGCAGGTGGCGACCCCGTCCGGCGCGCCGGGCCAGTTCTGGTGCGCGGGTCCGGGCGGCGAGATCGGGCGCAGCGCCGACGGCAACTGGCCGATCTGCGCGCAGACCGCCAACCTCACCTTCCAGCTCGTCTTCCAGGACTGCTGGGACGGGATCAACCTGGACAGCCCCGACCACAAGTCGCACGTGTCGACCAACCTGGTCAACGGGCAGTGCGGCGGGGCGTTCCCGGTCGCGATCCCGAACGTCTCCTTCGTCATCGACTACAACACGCACGGCAGCGCGGACGGCTACACCCTCGCGTCGGGCATGGCGTCGTCGATGCACGGCGACAACTTCTTCGCCTGGGACAACGTGGCCCTCGGCCAGCGGGTGAAGGACTGCATCGTCCAGAAGGCCAAGTGCAACACCGCCGGCACGTTCTGACAACCGTCCGGCGACACTGACGTTCCACGGTGAGAGACGTGGTCTCGGCTGGCGGGCCGGGACCACGTTCCCCCTGTCAGGTGCAGGCGACTCCGCGGAGGACCTAGCCCCGGCGCCACTTCTGGTTGGAGCTGCCGGTGCACGTCCACTGGATGAGCTTCGCGCCGTCGGCGCTGTTGAAGGACTGGATGTCCAGGCACTTGCCGGACTGCAGGTTCACGATGTCGCCCGCGGCGTTGAGCGTGAAGCGCTGCGCGCCGGTGCCGTTGCAGGTCCAGATCTGGATCTTCGCGTCGTTGGCGAGGGACCCGGCCGCGACGTCCATGCACTTGCCGCCGGCCTGGATGGTGTCGCCGACGAACGTCCAGTTCTGCGCGCCGGTGCCGTTGCAGGTCCACATCTGCAGCTGGTTGCCGTCGGTGAAGTTCGACGACGGCACGTCGACGCACTTGTTGTTCATGTTGCTGATGATGCGGTTGCCGGTCGGCTGCGGGTTGCCGCCGCCGGTGAACGAGGTGAGCACGATGCCGGCCGCCCGCGGGTCGCCGTCGTGCACGAGGGACTCGAAGGCGCCCACGTCGTCGAAGGGGAAGGCGTACGCCTTGCCGTCGACCATGTTCGCGTGAATGATCTTGGCGTACTGGTTGGTCGGGTTGTTCTTGTAGAAGTCCGCCGCGTTGGTGCTGGGCTGGGTGTCGATGGTGCCGAGCGTGCCGCGGTTGAGCGCGGCGCACAGCGTGCGGGAGATCGGCCCGACGACGAGGTCGTTGGGCGCGGCGAGGCGGCCGGCGCAGCCCCACACGTCGGCGCTCGTCGGCCGCTGGAACGACGCGACCTGCTGGCCGGCGGAGTTGGTGAAGTTCATGGTCGTGCCGGAGACCCGCCCGAAGTACTTCGTGTTCGGCTGGTCGCCGAAGGGCACCACGGTGAGGGTCTTCGACGCGTAGGCGCCCCACGCCGAGTTGATGTAGGAGTCGAGGTACGTGGAGCTGAGCCCGCCCGCCTCGGCCGCCTTGCCCGGGGCGAGGACGCGCAGCACGGTGCCGTCGCCGCGGGTGTAGATCGAGCCGCCCCAGCCGGCCTGGTTCCGGATGCCGTTGATGACGGCGTCGCGGCCGCCGGCGACGAGGTCACCGGTCCGCTTCGTCGCGCCCGTGGCGCCGGTGACGGTCACGGCGTGCGGCACCGCGAACATGTCGACCTGCGAGCTGTTGAGCCACAGGCCGGAGTCGTTGTAGGTGAACTCGCTCCAGTCGAAGAGGATGTCGCGGTTGGAGTCCCCGCCCGCCCACGGCGCGGGCTGCACGAGCCCGTCCGGGGTGAGGTAGAAGTTGATCCGCTGGCCGAGGGAGAAGTACACCCGGCCGGACAGCCCGCGCGGGATCTGGATGACCTTCGAGCCGCCGTTGCCGGGGCCCGCGATCGACACGTCGGGCGCCGGGGTCGGCGGGAGGCCGCCCGCCGGCCAGTTGTTGAACGTGCCGGCCGAGTTGACGTAGCCGAGCCGCCCGGTGCTCAGGTTGACGCCGAGCACGTAGAGGTAGACGGCGTCGCCGCGGCCGGTCGAGTTGGTGACGGTCATGGGCAGCAGGTTGGGCCCGATCGCCTGCGCGGCGGTGCCGGCCGTCAATATGGCCGGTACCGCCAGCAGGAGGGTTGCGGCTGCGCGCAGCAGCCTTCTCGTGGTGCGCAAGGTGGCTCCTCGGTTCCGCTGGACAGCCCCGGTCGCGCCCGGTGGCGGCCGGGCAGGGCCGTCGCGACGTTGGGTTCGCCATGCGCCCAGTACCGAATCTGTGAAGATTCTTAACTGAGAGCGCTCTCACAGCATCGGGTCGAGATCGGAACATGTCAATAGTCGCGGGACTGGCCGGGTGGCTACCTGTTCGGGACGTGCGACCGCCGGCGCGGGGTGGCCTCCACGGTCGAGACCCGGTCCCGGCCGCGGACCTTCGCGTCGTACAGGGCGCGGTCGGCGGCGGCGAGCAGCGCCTCCGCCTTCGTGGCGCCGGACCGGGTGGACGCGAGGCCGATGCTCAGCGTCGGCAGCCCGTCGGGCAGGTCGGTGATCCCGGCGACCGCGGCCCGCACCGCCGCCGCGATGCGCCGCGCCACCGGCACGCCACCCTCGACGATCACGGCGAACTCGTCACCGCCGAGCCGGGCCGCGACGGCACCGTCCGCGGCCGCGTCGCGCAGCGCCGCGGCGACCTGGACCAGGACGGCGTCGCCGGTCGCGTGCCCCCACGTGTCGTTGATGGTCTTGAAGTGGTCGACGTCGACGATGAGCAGGCAGTGCTCGGCGGCGGTCGTCCGGGCCGCGTCCAGCGCGGTGGCGAGGTCACGGTCGAACGCCCGCCGCCGCCGGTTGGGCAGGCCGGTCAGCGGGTCGGTGGTCGCCTGCCGCTCCAGCATCGTGACGAGCGCGTCCTCGCGGCTGCGCAGCTTCGTCACCACGACCGTCAGCACGCAGTACGCGGTGACGAGGGCCGCGACGTCGGTGAGCCCGACCCCCACCGGCTGCAGCGTGAACGTCACCGCGGCGTCGGTCACGCTCGCCGCGGCGAGCAGCGCGTACGCCACGTCCTTGCGCAGGAACGTCGCGGCGTAGATGAGCGGCCACAGATAGTACAGGTGTGCGCTGACGCTCACGTCCTCGGTGGCGAGATTCAGCCCACCGATGATCGCTACGCCGAGTATCGGCACAGCGACCCAGAACGGCTCTGGAACCCGCTGCGGAACCAGCCGGCAGCACGCCCCGGCGAAGATCATCGCGCCCGCGGTGATCACCGTCGCGACGATGCCCGCGGCGCTGCCGGCGAAGCCGGGGACCAGCAATGCGCAGGTCCCGACCACCGCGCCGCCGAGCATGAGGAAGTACGCGACGGCGCGCGTCGCGGCCGTCCTGTCCCGGGCGAGGATCATCGACCGGCGCGGTTCTCCCACCCCGGCAGATTCGGCATCCGGGCCCCGCATCTGAGCACAACGTGACGATCAGGGGGTGTGCCTACCCCCTGCGTCGGCTGCGGACCACCTACAATTCCCCAGCGGTTCGCTGATCGTTGGGTTGCGGACGCAAGGGGCGATCGACGATCGGGGGCGCATTGCCTGCTCGGGGAAACGGGTCACCTGCCGTCCCGCAGACCGGCGAACACGTCGTCGATCAGGGGACGGCCGGGTGCCCGGCCGTGCTGGACGAACCACTCGCGCCCCATCAGCAACCGGAACAGCGGCCGCGGCAGCTTCTGCAGGATCTCCAGCGTGCGCCGGCCGGTGTCGGCGCCGGCCTGACTGGCGTGCGCGGCCATCGACGCGCGCTTGGCCGGGGCGTAGCGGCGCACGTCGACACGGTGCGTGATGCGCTCCGGGTCGGCGAAGGTGCCGGCGAAGCGCGCCGGGTGGAAGTCCGCCGGCACGCCAGGCAGCCAGTGCACGGCGCGCAGCACCCGCTGGAGCAGCCGCCGGTCGACCGTCGCCTCCAGCACCACCGGCGTCCCGGCGAGCTGCGCCGCGAGGGTCCCGACCCGGTGCACCTGCACGTGGTCGGGGTGGCCGTAGCCGCCGGCCGGGTCGTAGACGGTCAGCACGTCCGCGCGCTCCTCCGCCAGCAGCGCGGCCAGCCGCCCGGCCGCCTCCCGGGGGTCCGCGTCGGCGAACGCGCCGGCCGCCCCGGACGGCGCGTCGGCCATCCCGGAGTCCTCGTAGTCGAGGCACTCGACCCGGGCACAGCCGAGCGCCTCCGCCGACGCGTGCAGCTCGGCCAGGCGGCGCCGCGCGAGGGGCCCCTCCGCGAGCACCGCCGAGGACGCCAGCCCGGCCCCTCCGGCGGTGGCGACGACGAGGACCACGCGGTGCCCCTCCGCGGCGGCCCGGGCGAGGGTCCCGGCGGTCAGCAGCGCCTCGTCGTCGGGATGCGCATGAAACGACACCATCGTGTACGGCACCGGCCAATGCTCCCATCTCTCCCGGGACGTCGGCCGTCACCACCTCGGAGCCGCAGTTCATGAGAATCGCGCACGTCACCGACTTCTACCTTCCCCGTCTCGGCGGCATCGAGATGCACGTGCACGACCTGGCCCTCCGTCAGCAGGCGGCCGGCCACGACGTCGAGATCGTCACCACCACGCCCGGCACCTCCGCGGACGACGGTGAGCTGCGGGTGCACCGGCTGTCGGAGCGGCTCTTCGTGCTGCCCGCCGAGGTGCGCCCCGGCGTGCTGCGGGCGGGCCGTTCGCTGCTGCTGTCCGGCCGGTACGACGTGCTGCACGTGCACGCCGGGCCGGCCTCGCCGCTCGCCTTCGCCGCCGCCGGGCTCGCCGAGCGCGTCCCGACGGTCGTGACGATCCACTCACTGCTGTCACACCTGGAGTACGCGTTCCGGGCCCTCGACGGCGCCGCCGGCTGGTCGCGCTGGCCGGCGGTGTGGACGGCGGTCAGCGACGTCGCCGCGGAGCCCCTGCGGCGCCTGGTGTGGCCCGCGCAGGTGCACGTGCTGCCCAACGGCATCGACGCCGACCGGTGGCGGATCCAGCCGCACCCCACCGACCCGCGGGGCGTGCTGGTCGTCGCCGTGATGCGCCTGGCCGCCCGCAAGCGCCCGCTGCAGCTGCTGCGGATGCTGCGCCGGGCCCGGCTGGCGCTGCCCGAGACGACCGGCCTGCGGGCGGTGATCGCCGGCGACGGCCCGCGCCGCCCGGCGATGGAGCGCTACCTGCGTCGCCACGGAATGGCCGGATGGGTGAGCCTGCCCGGTAGGCTGTCCCGGTCGCAGATCAGGTCGCTGTTCGCGCAGGCCGACCTGTTCGTCGCGCCGGCGATCCTGGAGTCCTTCGGGATCGCGGCGCTGGAGGCCCGGTGCGCCGGGCTTCCCGTGGTCGCGCGGGCCGAGGGCGGAATCGGCCATTTCATCACCGATGGCAGGGAGGGTGTCTTGGTCGACAGCGACGCCGCGATGGCCGACGCGATCGCCGCGCTCGCCACCGATCCGGAGCGGCGCGGCCGTATCGCCGCGCACAACCTGGCGACGTCGCCACCGGTCGCGTGGCCGGACGTCCTCGCCCGGACCACCAGCATGTACGACCTGGCCGCCGCGGCGCACCGCGCTCCGATCGGCGCCCGCGCGTGACCGGGCCGGAGCGCAGCGGAGTGCCCGGTCACCATTGGCACAGTGCCGGGTCGCGCCGGCTCCGGAGCGCAGCGGAGGCGGCGGCGTGACCCTGAACCCCGTCACGGAACGCCCTGTCACCGCTCCGGCCACCCGGCGGCGCCGCCCCAACATCCTGGGCGAGCTGCTGATCGTGGTGCTGCTGGTCAAGGTGTACGACCTGATCCGCTCCCTGGCCGCGGTCCGGGAGGCACCCGCGCACCGGCACGGCGCCGAGGTGCTCTCGATCGAGCGGCTGCTGCACCTGGACTGGGAGCTGGCCGCCAACCGGTGGCTGACCGACCACCCGCCGCTCGCCCTGGCCGCGGTGTACTGGTACCAGTTCGCCCACATCGGCGTGGCGCTCGCGGCGCTCATCTGGTGCTACATCGCCGGGCCGGAGCTGTACCGGCCGATGCGCAACGCCCTGGTCATCACCAACGTGACCGGGATGACCGTCTTCTACCTGCTGCCGGTCATGCCGCCGCGGCTGATGCCCGGCGGCGGCTACGTCGACACGATCCGTGAGGCCGGCTTCAGCCTCGACCACGGCGGCCAGGTGCCCGCCGACCAGTACGCGGCGATGCCGTCGCTGCACCTGGCGTGGGCGGTCTGGACCGCGAGCGTCGCGGCGGCGCTCCTGGCGGCCCGCGGGCTGCACAGGTGGCGGGCGCTGTGCTACCTGTACCCCACGACCACCGGCGTCGTCGTGGTCGTCACCGCCAACCACTGGGTCCTTGACGTCGTCGCCGGGGTCGCCGTCGGGCTGGCCGCGGTCGCGCTCGCCCCGGCGCTGCCGCCGTTGCCGGACCGGCTCACCACCTGGCCGTCGCGCGTCTGGCGGTCGTGGCGCGGCGGTTCGCCGTCCGGCACGCCGTCCTTGCGCGCCGGGTCGCCGTCCGGCACACCGGACTCCACGTCGTTGCGCGGCGGGTCGACGTCCGGTGCGCCGGACCGGGCGCCGTCGTGGCGTGGCGCGTCGCCGGACTCCGCGGCGCCGGAGCGGGCACCATGGCGGCACGAACCGTCGGACGCGGCGCATGACCGGACATCGCGGCACGCAGCGCCCGACCGGACGCCGTCGCGGCGGGACGCGTCGTCAGACTCCGCGGCACCGGGGCGGACACCGTGGCGGCACGAACCGTCGGACTCCGCGGCGCACGACCGGGCAGCGGCGCGGTCGGTCCCGGTGTCAGATGATGCGGCGGCGCAGCAGGACCGCCAGGACGAAGGCGCTGGGCAGCAGCGGCACCCACACCGTGATCAGGCGGTACCCCACCACCGCACCGAGCGCGACCGCGGAGGAGACGCCGATCGCGGTCAGGCCGGCCAGCATGGCGACGTCGAGCGCGCCGATGCCGCCGGGTGACGGCACGAACGCCGACAGCGTCGACACCACCAGGTAGAGCACGACGGCCGTGCCGATCGTCACCGCCACGCCCAGGCTGCGCAGCACCGCGTACAGGATGATCGCGTGCAGCAGGGGCGTGGAGAACGACCCGAGCCAGAGGGCGGCGGCCCGGTAGGGATCGCGCAGCACGCCCCAGAGGCGGCGCAGCTCCTCGCCGACCCGGCGACCCGCCGCGACCGTCCGCTCCGCCATCCGGCGGCGCCACGCCGGGCGCACGGCGGCCGCGAGGCCCGCCGCGAGCGCCAGGCCGCAGATGGCGAGCAGGGTCCAACCGGCCGGCCCGGCGGCCCGTGCCACGGAGTCGCGCCACGACCCGGGCACGTGGATGCCGCGGGCGAGCGACGGGCTGATCGCGACGGCCACCACGAGCAGCAGCGTGTGCGTGACCGCGCCGACGAGCGTGTTGAGCCCGACGGATCCGACCGCGGCGCCCGGGCCGAGACCGTGCTTGCGCAGGAACCGGATGTTGATGCCCATCCCGCCCGAACCGGCCGGCAGCACGTGATTGGCGAACGATGCCGCCACCTGTACCGCCAGCAGCCGGCCGACCGGCGGCCGCAGCGACATGGAGCCGATCTGCGTCACCGTGCCGGCCACCCAGATCGACGCGGTGCCGAGGGCGGCGACGACCAGCCAGGCGCTGTTGGCCCGGGCGAGCCCGGCGACGCCCGCGCTGACGGTCGACCAGTGCGTGATGCCGAGCACCACCACGGTGACCGCGACGGCGATCGCGAGCAGCATCCGGGGCAGCGAGGAGCCCAGCACAGCGCTCCTGCCGGTCTCCTCGATCGCCTCGGCCGCCACGGCCGCCACGGTGTCCGGGGCGGCGTCCTCGCAGGCTGCCTGGTTCACGCTCATTCCGCTCCTACCGCTCGTGCGACCGACGGAACATACCTGACGGGCCCCTGGGCGTGAATCGGCCCAATTCCTGCATTGCGCCTGATCCGGGCGCCAATTCTACAGATGGCCCGTTGCCGCCCACGGTCGCGAACCGACCCGCACCGGCCTGGTGAACGCATGGCAACTCCCCTGCTACCCGCCGAAGACGGCCGCGAAGGCCGCGCGGACCGGGGAGCCGCTGACCCGGTCGTACACGGCGAAGACCACCTCGTCGAACCGGTCGACCTCACCGAGCGCGGCGGCGAACGCCCCGGCCACGTCGGCCGGCTCGTTGCGGAACACCCCGCAGCCCCAGCCGCCGAGGATCAGCCTGCGGTGACCGTGCGCGGCCGCGACCGCGAGGACGCGACGGGCCCGGCGGTGCAGGATCGCCGGGACGTCGCAGGCGTCGCCCGGCTGGTTGCGCAGGATCGCGCCCAGGTTCGGCGCGGCGGAGGTCAGGAACGCGGCGCGGTGCGGCACGTCGAGCAGCCGGCCCTTGTCGTCGCGGAACACCGGCACGCTCGGCGAGTGGATGACCCGGTCGCTGTAGCGCAGGTCCCGCTGCTCACGGTGGAACGCGTAGAACTCGGGCGCCGCCCGCAGGCACGGGTACAGCGCCGAGGCGCGGGCCAGGCTCTCCTCCTGCGCGACCGCGCCGCCGAGGAAGCCGCCGCCCGGGTTCTTCGCCGACGCGAACACCAGGCACGCCACCTCGTCGCCCAACCTTCTGGCGGCGGCCAGCGTCGACTCGCCCGTGACCGCGATGCTCGCCTTCGTGGGCCCGCCCTGCGGCGGCGGCAGGGTCTCGTCCGGCAGGTGCAGCCTCGTCCCGGCTACGGCGGCCCGCACCGCCGGGCCGATGTCCACGACGCCGCCGGCCTCGGTGCGGTACTCCCCCGCCTCGGCGATCGCGACGGTCTGCCGGGCGATCTCCCGCAGCCTCCCGCTCACGCCGTCACCTCCGCTTCGCTCCGGCGCCGCCGCGAGCCAACCACTGCCCCCATGGTTCGCAGCCCTCCGCTCCGGCCCGCTCACGCCGCGGGCCTTCGACCATGTGTTGGCACCTGGTCACGGTACCGGCCGGCTTCAACCGGTTGGGCCGCTCCCGGGACGGGTACGTGACCGGTATGCCTCTCGACGCGCAACCGCCGCGGCGGAGGGGGACCGTCGGGCACCCCTACAGCCCGCTGAACCTGCGCCTGGTGCTGGCCACGTTCGGCCTCGTCACCTCGATCGCCTTCGCGGTGCTGCTCTTCCGCGCCCACCTGCCACTGCCCGCGTGGGCGTTCGTGGTCCTCGCCGCCGTCGCCGCTGTCGACCTCGTCGTCGTGCAGCGCCGCCGCCGGGCCCGCGGCGGCCACCACTCGCTCTTCGAATAGCCCCGGTTGATTCATCGACGCCGCGGGCATAGGTGAGCCATGCCATGGATCGTGTGGGTGCTGGTGGGTGCCGTGTCGCTGCGCGCCGGGATCGGGCTCCTGGTGCTGTGGGACCGCCGCGCCGCGGCCGCGCGCCGCTCCCCCACCGCAACCGGCTGACCTCGGGCGCGGCTCGCCCACCTTCGGGCGACAGGTGCTATCGACCGGCGGTTATGCCACGCTGACGGTTGGGTACCACCCACCACACGCCCGGCGACGCCGCACGGAGGGATGGCTCGATGTCCACACCCGTGAGGCGATCACACGCCCGGCGCCCCCTCGCCGAGCGCCGCATGGTGGCCGCGGTCCTCGCGGTCGCACTGCTGGTCCTGTTGGTGCTGCTGCTGTCGTACTGCGTGGCGAACCGCACCAACCGCAACGGCGCCGCCCCGGGCACCACCCCGACCGCGTCCCACACCGCCTCCCCGCCCGCCCCCACCCGAACCGGTTCCCCGACAGGCACGAGCGGCGCAGGCAGCACCTCGACGACCGCGGGCGGCAGCTCCAAGGCCCCCGGCAACGCAACGGGCGGCGCAACGGGTGGCGCGGCCGGCAACCCAACGGGCGGCGCGACGGGCGGTGCGACGGGTGGCGCGACGGGTGGCGCGGCCGGCAGCTCGGCGGGCGTGACAGGCAACTCGACTGCCACCCCCACCGGCGCCAGCTCGACAGGCGCCCCCGCAACCCCCAGCGGCGCCCCCGGAACGGGCGGCGGCGGAGGCCTCGGCATGCGCAACCCTCTTCTCGCCGGCACAGGCATAGCCCTGCTCCTCATCGCCGCGGCCCTGACCGTCTTCCGCCTCCGCCCGGCTTCCGGCTGGCGCTGATGCACCCCGAACCACCCACCCCGACGGATGCCACCGCCCCACCCCGGATAAGTCCGGGCGCGAGCGCCGGACTTATCCGACATTTCGGATTTGTCCGGGGAGGGAAGACGGAGAAGGCATCCGCCGCGCAGAACGGGAAGGAAGAGAGCCCCGCCACCCAGGACAGCGCGAAGGACGGCACCGCAGCGGAGGGCGCTGTAGTGCGGGTTGTCGGGCGGGGGCGGGAGCGGTGGGCGGCGATGGAGGACCGGCGGCGGAGGCGGGCCCTCGACGTCGTGACCGCTGTCTGTGCCGTGGCCGGGCTCGCGCTCGTGATCGTCGGGGCGGCGCCGGCGGAGGAGCCGCAGCGTCGCACCGAGCAGGCCGCCGCGGCAGCCGATCAGGAGGTGCTCGGGCCGCCCGGCCCCCGCGTGTCCGTCCGAGCGACGGCCGCGGCCTCCGACCCCACCACCGGCCCCGCGTCTGGCTCCTCGTCAGGCGCCGGGACAGGGGTCGGCGGGGGCGGCGCGGCGGTGGGGATGGGGTTCTCGGTGCCCGTACACCTCGAGATCCCGGCGATCGGGGTCAGCACGGCGCTCATGGGGCTCGGGCTCAACCCTGACGGGACGATCGAGGTGCCGCCGCTGCGGGCCAAGGCGCCGGCGGGGTGGTACCGGCAGCTCGCCGCGCCCGGGGAGGTCGGGCCGGCGGTGGTCCTCGGGCACGTCGACACGAGGAGTGACGGGCCGGCGGTGTTCTACCGGTTGCGGGACCTGCGGCCGGGCGACGAGGTCAGCGTGCGCAGGGCCGACGGGCGCACGGCGGTGTTCGGGGTGGACCGGGTCGAGGAGTACGCGAAGGCGCAGTTCCCGTCCGACGAGGTCTACGGCGCGGTCGACCGGCCGGTGCTGCGGCTCATCACGTGCGGTGGGACGTTCGATCGGCTGCGGCGGTCGTACCGTGGCAACGTCGTCGTCTTTGCGACGCTGCGCCGGGCCGGGTGAGGGCGTGACCGTAGGGTCTGCAGGATGTTCGCGACGATGTTCGTGGCCGCGCTCGTCGCGGTGGTCTACTGCGTCCTGATCGCCCGGCACCTGATGGTGGCCGAAGCGGAGCGCGGTGGGCAAAAGCACGACGTTGAGGCCGCGGCGGCCCGGGAACTGCTGGACGGCACGATGACCAGGGCCGAGTACCGCGCGACGATGGAGTCCGTCGCGCGGCAGGCGGGGCACCTGATCAGGGTGCCGGAGTGAGTCAGATGCGCTTCGGGGCGGGCGGCAGCTGCATCGGCGGGCGTTGCATCGGCAGCGCCGGGCGGCCGTAGAGCTCGATCGCCTTCTTCGCGAGGGCCTTCGTCGCGCCCGCGTTGGCGAAGCTGCCGAGGATGATGGCGGCGCCGGGGACGATCTTCGCGAAGATGCGCTTCGCGGCCTTGACGCCGGCCATCTGGGCGAGCTTGAGGCCGAGGGTCAGCAGCATCTGGTTGATCGGCCGGCGCTTGTCCGGCAGCAGCGCCCCGATGCCCTCCCGGCCGCGCGCGACCTGCAGCGCGGTGCGGGCCGTCTGCGTGTACTTGTGGACGCCCTGCAGGACGAGCAGCTCGGTGGCCCGTTCGGGGTCGGCCGGGTCGTGCCCGTACGCGACGGCGATGAGCAGCACCATCTTCGCCTGCGTCCAGGCGAGCACGCCGACGTCGAGCACCGCCCCGGCCAGCCCCACGGCGCCGGAGACCGCCCCGGAGAGCCGGGCGTGGTTGGTGTACCGGTATGCCACCATGCTCGCGATGGCCTCCGGCGGGGCGCCCGGGTTCTGGGCGCGCAGCTTCTGCAGTTCGAGGACCATCTTCGGCCCGATCCTGGTGACGGCCTCGAGCGCGAGGTGCTCCGGCGCGTACTCGGGGTCGGCCCGCATCTTCTGCCACAGCCCCGGTGGCGGCCCGTCGTCGACACCGTCGGGCGATGGCTGCGAGGGCTGCGGCCCGGGCCCCTCGTCGCCGGGCACCCACGGCGGACCCGGGTCGACCATCGGCGCCCGCGGCGGCCCGCCGTCGTCATCGATCCCCGCTGCGCCACCAGCAGAAGCCGCGAAAGGCGCGGAAGCCACGAAAGGCGCGGAAGGCGCGGCGTTGGACGCCCAGATCGGGGCAGGGGGAACGGCTTGCGAGGCGCCGTCGGCGTGGTCGGGGATCTGCGGCGGCACGTCGGTCACACGAAGACTGTAGGAGATCCACGCAAACAGCGCGCGGACCGATATCCGACCGCACCCGCGCCGCTACCAGCGTCCGCGGGTCACTCCGCGAGCCGGGCCGCGTGCCGGTGCTGTTGTTCGGTGGCGAACGACATGAACTCGACCATGTGGCGCAGCGTCGCGTCGTCGTACCGGGCGAGGTGCTCCTGCCCCTCGGCGACGATCGGGCCGTAGATCTCCGCGACGACCCGGTGCGCGTGCGGCGTCGGGCGGACGGTGACCCCGCACCTGCGCCCGGCCGCCGGAGACGTTCGCGTTCCTGGACGAGCGGCTGCGCCGCACGCTCACCGTGCCGCTGCGGACACCCACCGACGACGTCAACGACGAGAAGTCCGTCAGCCGGATGACGCTGCGGCAGGTCCTCTACACGGGCATGACCGACGTCGTCCGCTTCGGCAGCGACTTCACCCACTATGAACAGAACGAAACCGAAATAACGGCATATTTCGCTGACGGCAGCTCGGTCACCGGCGACCTGCTCGTCGGCGCCGACGGGACCAACTCGCGGGTGCGCGCCCAGAAGCTGCCGCACGCCCGCGTCGAGGACTCCGGCGTCGTGGCGATCGGCGGGAAGGTGCCGCTCACCGGCGAGACGCGGGCGCTGCTGCCCGAGGGCGTGTTCCCCGGCATCGGCCTGGTCCTCGCCCCGCGGGGCATGGCCTGCGTCCTGCACGTCATGGAGTTCCCGTGGGCCCCGGCGGCGGCTCGCCCGTGCCCGGCGACCCGACGGTCGACCACATCAACTGGGGCGTCTTCGCGCACCGCGACCGCTTCCCCGCGGACGTCACCGGCCTCGACGGCCCGCGGCTGATCGCGCAGACCCTCGCCATGACCCCGCGGTGGAGCCCGGCGCTGCGGCGGCTCTTCACGCTCATCGACCCCGCCACCTGCTTCCCGATCAACATCCGCACGTCGGTGCCGGTGCCGGCGTGGCCGACCGACCGCGTCACGCTGCTCGGCGACGCCATCCACACCATGACCCCCGGCCAGGGTGTCGGCGCCAACACCGCGCTGCGCGACGCCCACAACCTCGTGCGGGCACTGACCTCCGGGAGTCGTTCGCCGCGGGTGTACGAGCGGCAGATGCTCGACTACGGCTTCGCCGCCGTGGCCGCCTCGAAGGCCCGCACCGGCGGCGACCAGCTGGTCCACCGGCCGGTGATCGGGCGACTGGCCCTGGCCGGCCAGCGGGCGTTCCTGCGGACCACCGACCGGGTCCCGGCGCTGAAACGGAGGTTCGAGGCTTCGCTGTACACCACCCGCGGCGGCGACAGGGAGTAATTCCGGGCGCGTGCCGTCGGGGCGCCGGTAGGGTGCGGCGCGTGACAGACATCGTGCGGGGCAGCGTCGCACCCGGGTTCGAGGCGGTCCGGTCGGCGTTCGAGGACCTGTTCAGCTCGGGCGCGGAGACCGGCGCGTCGGTCGCGGCCCACGTGGGCGGCGCACTCGTCGTCGACCTGTGGGGCGGCTGGGCCGACGCGGCGAGGACCCGCCCGTGGGAGCCCGGCACGCTGTCGACCGTGTTCTCCGCCGGCAAGCCGGTCGCCGCGATGGCCGTGCTGCGCAGGATCGCCGACGGCAGGATCGACCTGGGCGCGCCGATCGCGACGTACTGGAAGGCGTTCCCCCACCCGTCCGCCACCGTCCGCCACGCCCTGTCCCACCAGGCGGGCCTGCCCGCGGCCCGCTCGGCCGCCACCGCGGCCGCTCCCCTACCGCCGGCCGGCGGCGACCCGCACCCCAGTTCCGCCGCCTTCCCCCTTCCCGACATTTCCGAAATTCTCGACAGCTCCCGGTTCGCGGCGGCGATCGCGGCCACGCCGCTGGAGTGGGAGCCGGGGACGGCGTTCGGGGAGCACGCCCTCACGTACGGCACCATCCTCGGCGAGATCCTCCTCGGCGCCACCGGCGAGACGGTCGGCGAGGTCGTGCGCACGTTCGGCTTCGACGTCCACTTCGGACTGTCCACCGCGGACGGCGCCCGCTGCGCCGAGGTCGAGCACGCCACCCCCGACTGGCCCGAGCGCCAGCTGTCCGGCCACGGCGAGCTCTGGTCCCGCGCGCTCGGCCCGGTCGAGCTGCTCGCCACCGACGTCGTCAACGGCGAGCGCTGGCGCACCGGCGAGCTGCCCGCCGTCAACTGCCACGCGACCGCCCGCGGCCTCGCCGCCTTCTACGAGGCCCTGCCCCGCCTGCTGCCCGCACCGCTGCTCACCGAGGCGCTCGCCCCCCAGGCGGTCGGCGTCGACCGGCTCCTGGAGGAGGACGCGACCTGGACCCTCGGCTGGCGCCGCGACGGCTCCTGGTTCGGCATGGGCGGCATCGGCGGCTCCTCCGCCGGGCACGACGAGTCGCTGGGCTACAGCCTCGCGTACGTCACCCGCCGCCTCGGCGACCACGGCCGCGGCGACACCATGTACGACACCCTCGAGGCCATCCTCCGCGGGTAGCCCCCGCGAAGGGGCGTCAGCGGCCGCCGGCGACGCGGATCGTGGTGCCGGTGGCGTACGACGCGGCGTCGCTGAGCAGCCAGGCGATCGCCTCGGCGATCTCGGCGGGCTCGCCGGGGCGGCCGAGCGGGAGGTTCGGGCCGGCCTTCTCCGCGCGGTCCGGGTCGCCCGAGACGGCGTGCATCTCGGTGCGGATGATGCCGGGGGCGACGCCGTTGACGCGGATACCGGCCGGGCCGAGCTCCTTCGCCAGGCCGACGGTCAGCGTGTCGACGGCGGCCTTGGTGGCGGCGTAGTGGATGTACTCGCCGGGGCTGCCCAGCGTGGCGGCGCCCGAGGAGACGTTGACGATCGCGCCGCCGCGGGGCAGGACGCGGGCGGCCTCGCGGGCGCACAGGAAGGCGCCGACGAAGTTGACGTCGACGACGCGGCGCAGGTCGGCGGTGCGCAGGTCGGCGAACGGGCCCATCGGGGACGTGACGGCGGCGTTGTTCACCAGGCCGGTGACCGGGCCGAGCTCGGCGGCCGCGGTCGCGAAGAGCCGGGCCACGTCCTCCTCCACCGACGTGTCGACCTGCACGGCGACCGCGTGGCCGCCGGCGGCCGCCACGGCGGAGACCACGGAGGCGGCCGAGGCGGCGGACTGCTGGTACCCGACGGCGATCCGGTGCCCGTCCGCGGCGAGCCGGACGGCGGTGGCGGCGCCGATGCCCCTGCTGCCGCCCGTGATGATGGTGATCTTCTCCACCACGGCAGCTTAGGCGAGCGAGGCCCGGGTGTGGGGCAGCCGCCAGCCGAACAGGTCGGGGCCGAGGGGCACGACGCCCGACGGGTTGATGTCGCGGTGGACCTCGTAGTAGTGGCGCTTGATGTGCTCGAAGTCCACCGTGTCGCCGAAGCCCGGGGTCTGGAACAGGTCGCGGGCGTAGTCCCACAGGACCGGCAGCTCGGTGAGCTTCTGCCGGTTGCACTTGAAGTGCCCGTGGTAGACCGCGTCGAACCTGACCAGCGTGGTGAACAGGCGGATGTCGGCCTCGGTGATCTGGCCGCCGACGAGGTACCGCCGGGTCGACAGCCGCTCCGACAGCCAGTCCAGCCGGGCGAACAGCCGCTCGTAGGCGGCCTCGTACGCCTCCTGCGTGCCGGCGAACCCGGCCCGGTACACGCCGTTGTTGACGTCCTTGAAGACCAGCGCGTTGACCTCGTCGATCTCCTCGCGCAGGGCCGGCGGGTACAGCTGCGGCGAACCGGGCCGGTGAAACTCCGCCCACTCCGTGGAGAGGTCCAGGGTGATCTGCGCGTAGTCGTTGGTGACGACCTGGCCGGTGGTGACGTCGACGACGCACGGCACGGTGATGCCGCGCTCGTAGCCGGGGAAGCGGGCGAAGTACGCGTCCTGGATGCGCTCGATGCCGAGCACCGGGTCGCGCCCGCCCGGGTCGAGGTCGAAGGTCCAGCTGCACGGATCGTGCGTCGGGCCGCAGACGCCCATCGAGAGGACGTCCTGCAGCCCGAGCAGCTCCCGCACGATGATCGCCCGGCTCGCCCACGGACAGGCCCGGCTCACCACCAGCCGGTAGCGGCCGGGCTCGACCGGGTAGCCGTCCCGTCCGTCGGCGGTGATGCGGGTGGTGATGTAGTTCTGGTCCCGCTTGAACTCGCCCGTCGACCGGTATGCACCCATGCGTCCTATGCTGCCACCCGCGCGTACCGCTCGCCCGGCTCCGCGGTCAGCGACCGCTTCGCACCGCGGGACGTGTCGTCGGCGAGGACCTCGTCGCGGTCCTGCTCGATCGCGTCGAAGACCTGGACCGCCACCGCGTCCGGGCTGATCTTCGGGGCGTCGACCGACGCGGCCATGTCGGTGTCGACGTAGCCGACGTGCAGGCCCGTGACCCCGATGCCGCGCGGCGCGAGCTCCAGGCGCAGCGCGTCGCTGGCGGACCACAGGGCGGCCTTGGTCGCGCTGTACGACCCGCCGAGCGCCACCCACGACAGCGCCGAGTGCACGTTGACGATCCGGCCGCCGCCGTTGGCGAGCAGCTGCGGCACGAACGCTCGGGTGACGTTGAGCGGGCCGTAGAAGTTCGTCTCGAACTCGCGCCGGATGTCCACCAGGTCGCCGGTGACGTAGCTGGCGCCGACGTAGATGCCGGCGTTGTTGACCAGGACGGTGACGTCGCCGGTGCGCTCGGCCGCCCGCCGCACCGACTCGGGGTCGGTCACGTCGAGCGCGACGGCCTCGACCCCCGGCGCGGTCACCGTGCGCGGGTCGCGGGCCGCGGCGTACACCTTCCGGACGCCCCGCGCCTGCGCCTGCGCCACGAGGGCCTTGCCGATGCCCCGGTTGCCGCCCGTCACCAGCACCACTGCCTGCTTGAGATCCATGTCCGCTCCCTCCGGCCGTGGCGGAAACCGATCGGTTTCCGCTCCCGATGGCAACCATAAACCGATCGGTTTACGATTGGGGTGTGACCTCTCCGACACGGGACCGCCTCTTGCGTGCCGCCGCCGACCTGTTCTATGCGGAGGGTGTCGGCGCGGTGGGCGTCGAGCGCCTGTGCCAGACCGCGGGCGTGTCGAAGCGGTCGATGTACCAGCTGTTCGCCACCAAGGACGACCTGGTCGCCGAGGCCCTGCGGGTGCACGGACCCGCCACCGTCGCGCGCTACTTCGCCCCCGAGGACACGGCTCCGTCGCCGCGCGAGCGGATCCTGCACGTGTTCACGACGCTGGAGGAGCAGGCGGGCTCACCAGGCTTCCACGGGTGCCCGTTCGCCAACACGACGATCGAGCTGCACGACGCGTCGCACCAGGCCAGCCGCGTCGCGCTGGAGTTCAAGGAGCAGCTGGAGGGGTACTTCCAGCGCCAGGCCGCCCTGCTCGGCGCTCCGGACCCGGAGCAGCTCGGCACGCAGCTGCTGATGCTCTTCGACGGCGCCTCCGTCCGCGCCGTCATGCGCGGCGCGGCGATCGGTGATGTCGCCAGCCGTACCGCGGCGATGCTGCTGGACATGACCTCCGGGGTAATCGACCCGGCTACCTCCGGCGGGCGAGGATCGGGGGCATGACGGCATACGCGCTCGCGCACCTGCACACCCCGACGATCAACGAGGACGTCCTGGTCTACCTGGAGCGCATCCAGGCGACGCTGGACCCGTTCGGCGGCACGTTCATCGCCCACGGCCCCGACGTGGAGGTCCGTGAGGGCGACTGGCCCGGCACGGTCGTGGTCATCGCCTTCCCAACGCTTTCCGCCGCCCGCTCCTGGTACGACTCCCCCGCCTACCAGGAGATCCTGCCGCTGCGCACGGACCACATCGCCGGCTCCGCGATCCTGTTCGACGGGGTCCGCCCGGGTCACGACCCCGCGAAGATGGCCGCCGCGATCCGGGCCTCCTGACGAAGGGCGTATACAGTTTGGCGCGTGTCCATGGACCGGATCGACACCAGCGTCGCCCACCCCGCGCGGCGGTACAACTACTGGCTCGGCGGCAAGGACAACTTCGCCGCCGACCGTGCCTCCGCCGACGCGATCGCCGCGGCCTGGCCGAGCGCGCCGATCGCGGCCCGGGAGAACCGGCGCTTCCTCGGCCGCGCGGTGCGGTTCCTGGCCGGCGAGGCGGGCATCCGCCAGTTCCTGGACATCGGCACCGGCCTGCCGACCGCCGGCAACACGCACGAGGTCGCCCAGGCGATCGACCCGTCGGCCCGGGTGGTCTACGTCGACAACGACCCCATGGTCATGGTCCACGCCAGGGCACTGCTGACCAGCGCCCCCGAGGGCAGGACCGCCTACCTGGAGGCGGACCTGCGCGACCCGGGCCGCATCCTCGCCCACCCCGACCTGCGGGCGACGCTGGACTTCACCCGGCCGATCGGCCTGATGCTCGTCGCGGTCCTGCACTTCATCCACGGCGAGGGCGCCGGCGCGCCGATCGTGCGGGAGCTGCTCGCCGCCCTGCCCGAGGGCAGCTACCTCGTCGCCAGCAACGCGACGAAGGACTTCCTCCCGCCGCAGATCTCGCAGGTGTACGACCGGATGCTCGCCGCCGGGCAGACCGACATCTGGCCGCGGACCGAGGCCGAGTTCGGCGCCCTGTTCGACGGGCTGACGCTGGTCGACCCGGGCGTCGTCGCGGTGCACGAGTGGCGCCCCGACACCGCGCCGGACCCGGCACTGACGCCCGCGGACGTGTCCGTCTACGGGGCCGTCGGCAGGCTGTAGCCCTTCTTCCCGATCCCGTCGAGAAGGCGGTCGAGCCCCGCCGGCCCTCGCCACGGCGTGAGCGTGGTCAGCGTTCGTGCAGGGTGTCCACGTCGGCGCCGTGGTCGAGCAGGAACCGTACGGCCCGGTCGAGGTCGGCCTGCCGGAGCACCAGCGCCCCGACCCGCGTCTTGCGGGCCGACTGCGCCCCGCGGTCGTACACGTCGACGCCGCGCGCCCGCACCTCCAGCCGCCACCGCCCGTCGTCGGTGACCAGCACCCGCATCCCCCGCACCGCATGATTCTGGTGCCGCTAGGACCCGATTCGCCGCCCAAATCGCAAAAATCGGATTTGCCGGACGAAGCGGCGGGTCACCACTGGGCGTAGGGGACGTTCCAGTCGCCGAGACCGTCGGTGAGCTGCAGGTTCTTGGGGGTGTTGCGGACCTCGACGACGTCGCCGACGTCGAAGGTGTCGTAGAACCACTTGGCGTGGTCGGGGGCCACGTTGATGCAGCCGTGGGAGGTGTTCTCCTTGCCGTGCTTGGGGATGTTCCAGTCGGCGAGGTGGACGTACTCCCCCGAGAGCGAGATGCGGCACGCCAGCCGGATCTTCTCCTCGTAGTAGTTCGGGTCGTTCTTGTTGGTGACGCCGTAGCTGGCGGAGCTCATGGTGACCAGGGGTTCCTTGGTCATGAGGACGTGGACGCCGCTGGCGGTCAGGTAGTCGATCTTCTCGCCCTTGGAGCCGACGGTGCCCTTGCCGCCCTTGCCCATGCTGCAGGGGATCCTGCGGACCATCTGGCCGTCGATGTAGCACTCCATCTGCTTGGTGTTGGAGTCGGCGATGGCGATGCGCGACTTGCCGATGGAGAAGTTGGCGGAGGCGTTGGTGCCGCCGTAGACGCCGTTGCCGATGTCGACGCCGAGGAGGTTGGCGCTGACCTTCACGGTGGTGCCGGGGGTCCAGTACTTCTCGGGGCGCCAGTGGGCGCTCTGCGCGCTCACCCAGTGCCACTTGCCCTCGACCTCGGGCGAGGTCGTCACCTTCATGGCCTGCTCGACGGCGTCCTTGTTGGTGACGGCCTTGTTGAAGAAGACGATGACGGGCTGGCCGACGCCATACGTGTTGCCGTTCTTCAGCGCGAGCATCGGGTTGGCCTGGAACGTGATGGACACCGTGCTCGCGGGCTTCAGCGTGGTGAAGGTCGCGGTCTGGTTGACGGCGGCGCCGGCCGCGTCGACACCGGTGACCGTGACGGTGTAGGTCTGCCCGTAGGCGAGGGCGCCCGTCGACTGCCAGCCGTGCTTGTCCTCGGCGAGCGTGCCGGCCAGGTTCTTGCCGCCCGCGGCGACCGTGACGGTGTCGAGCGTGCCGTTCTCGATCGCGACGGTGACCGGGCTCGACGGCGCGACGTCCTTGCTGTCGGCGGCGGGCGTGATGGTGACCTTGGCCGGCTGGGCGGCGCCACCGCCCCCGCCACCCGCGCCGCCGGTCGAGCCGGCGCCGGTCTTCTTCGGCGTGTCGGAGCACCCCGCCAGCACCGCGGCGGTCGCGACTCCCGCACCCGTGACCAGCACCCTACGACGACTCAGCATGTCTCGTCCCTCCCCGCCCGCGAACGCTACCCACACGAAGACGTCTCGCAAAACCCTTCGCGTTGCACACGACAGTGAGGAATTCGGCTATTCCACGGTCAGCTCGACCTGGTTCGGGTAGAAGGCGACCCGCTTCGCGATCGGCTCGACGGCCGGATAGGGCGTCTCGTAGGTCCAGATGACGTTGGTCAGCTCACGGTCGGGGGTGACGACGCTGTAGTACGACGCGTCGCCCTTGAACGGGCAGTGGGTCTGATGCTCGGTGCGCCGCAGCAGCGACTGGTCCACGTCGCCCAGCGGCAGGTAGTACACCGGCGGGTAGGTCGACTCCTGCAGGGTGAGCGCGTCGGTGGTGTCGGCGACGGTGACGCCGCCGACGCGGACCGTCACGCGCCGGCCGGTCGGCGTGACGGTGATCGGGTGGCTCGCATCGGGGATCTTCATGGTCCCGACCCTAGCTCGCGGTCAGGCGGCCCGGCCCGTCGCGAGCAGCCGGTCGACGCACCGCTCGGCGAGGCCCGGGTCGGTGAGCGTCCAGGGCAGGAAGATCACGCGGTAGATGATCGGGGCGACGACCAGGTCGACGATGTCGTCGGCGGCGAACGGCGCGCCGGACCGCGAGGCGAGGACGACGGCCTCGGCCCGGCGGTTGCGCAGGCAGTCGGACTCGGTCTCGCCGGCGGAGGCGGCCCCGCCGCGCAGCAGGGCGGCGTTGACGGGCTTGGCGTAGTGCTCGACGATCTCGCCGGCCCAGGCGACGAGGTCGGCCCGCAGCTCGCCGGTGTCGGGCAGCGGGCGGGTGGGGTCGAGCCGGTAGGTGGCGATGTCGTTGAGCATCGTCGGCAGGTCGCCCCACCGCCGGTAGATCGAGGTCGAGTTGACGCCGGCCCGCTCGGCGACCATCGGGATGGTGACCCGCTCGGCGCCGCGCTCCCGCACGAGGTCCTCGACCGCGGTCCTGATCTGCGCGAGCACCGCGGCGCTGCGACCGCCGGTGCGCTTCTCGGGCATGTGACGCTCCTAACGCAACGATAATTGCTTTAAGCGGCGCCGGAGCGCGTAGCTTCAGCCTAACGCAGAGATTTTTGCTTTAGGGGGTACGCCATGACCACCACCGCTCTGGCCAGACCGTTCACGCTGCCCGCCGGGGTCGCGTTCGCCGGCACGGGTCTCGCGTTCGCGTCGCTCTACCTGGCGGCCGGCGCGCCGACGCCGCTGCTCGTGCTGTTCGAGCGGGAGTGGGGCTTCGCGCCGTGGGTGCTCACCGTCGCGTTCGCCGCCTACGCGCTGGGGCTGCTCGCGGCGCTGCTCGTCGCCGGCTCGCTGTCCGACCACGTCGGCCGCCGCCCCGTGCTGGTCGGTGCGCTCAGCGTCGAGGTCGTCGCGATGCTCATGTTCGTGTTCGCGCCGGGCATCGGCTGGGTGATCGCCGCCCGCGTCGTGCAGGGCGTCGCGACCGGCGCGGCCAGCAGCGCGTTCACCGCCGCGCTCGTCGAGCTGGCGCCGCCGCACCGCAAGCGCCTCGGCACGGTCGTCGCCGGCGCGGCACCCGCCGGCGGGCTCGGCCTCGGGGCGCTGCTGACCGGCACGGCCGTGCAGTTCACCGGCTCGGCGAACCTCATCGTCTTCGGCACGCTCGCCGTCATCATGGTGCTCGGCACGCTCACCGCCGCGCTGTCCGGCGAGACCGTGACCCGCCGCGCCGGCGCGCTCGGCTCGCTCAGGCCGCGGGTGACGGTGCCCCGGGCGGCCCGCCGCGAGTTCGGCGCCGCGATCCCCGTGCACCTGGCCAGCTGGATGTTCGCCGGGCTGTTCATGGGCCTCGCCCCGACGATCGTCCGCGACATCTTCCACCTCGACAGCGGCCTGCTCAACGGCGCGACCGCGTTCCTGCCGCCCGCGGCCGCCGCCGTTGCCGGCTACGCCCTCGGCCGGCAGCACCCGCGCCGCACGATCCTGCTCGGCGGCACCGCCGTCCTGCTCGGCGCCACGGTCGTGCTCACCGGCATCGTCGCCGTCGCGCTGCCGCTCGTCTGGATCGGCGGGATCGTGGGTGGCGCCGGGTTCGGCGCCACGTTCTCCGGGGCGCTGCGGGCCGTCGGGCCGCTCGCCGAGACACACCAGCGGGCCGGCCTGTTCGCGGCCGTGTTCATCGTCGCCTACCTGTCCTTCGGCGTGCCGGCGATCGTCGCCGGGCAGCTCGTCGCCCCGCTCGGACTGCTCACCACGGTCCTGCTGTACGGCGCCGCGATCCTCGCCGCCGCGGCGGCCGGCCTGTTCACCCAGTGGCGGCTCACCCGCCCCGTGTGACCCGTCGGGTGACCGGTCCCGCGCGGAAGCTCTTCAGAGCGGGACGGCGGTGCCGATGTGGACACGACCAGCCCGGCGAGCAGAGGAGACACGGCATGGACGTCGGCTCGATCGCATCGTCCATCACCTGGAGCGTCCCGGCCGCCGGCCGCGGGGTCGACCCCGCCACCGCCCAGGCACAGGTCAACGCGCAGGCCGACACGCTCAGCGCGCTCATGGGCACCAGGCACAACACGGCGGTCGCGGCCGGCCTCTCCGACGGCAAGGGCGTCGACGTCTACCTGTAGGGACTAGATTCGGTCGGATGAAGCGGCAGGAGATCAGCGACGCCGTCGTCGACGTCGGATGGCGGTACATCCTCGGCACGATCATGACCATGGTGCCCGTCGGATCGGTCGGCCAGGCCGCCGAGGTCGCGGCCAGGTGCACCGCCGCCGCCGGCGACGACGCCGACCGGCACCTGTGGCTCGACCTGCGGGCCGACCACGTCCTGCTCACCCTCCAGAGCCTCGGCGAGGCCGCGGTGACGCCCCGTGACATCGAGCTGGCCCGGGCGCTCACCGGGTCGCTGCGGGAGATCGGCCTGAGCACCGTGCCCGCGACCGGCCGGGCCGCCCAGCTCATCGAGGTCGCCGTCGACGCGATGGACATCCCGGCGGTCCGCCCGTTCTGGAAGGCCGTGCTCGGCTACGAGGACGAGGCCGGCGGCGAGGGCGACACCGGCGCGCCCGTCGTCGACCCGCACCGCCTCGGCCCCGCCGTCTGGTTCCAGCAGATGGACAAGCCGCGCGTCGAGCGCAACCGGATCCACCTCGACATCAGCGTCCCGCACGACGCGGCGGCGGACCGTATCGCCGCCGCCCTCGCCGCCGGCGGCGTCCTCGTGTCCGAGGCGGCCGCCCCCGCGTACTGGATCCTCGCCGACGTCGAGGGCAACGAGGTCTGCGTCACCACCTGGCAGGGCCGCGACTGATGCGTGAGGACGCCATCGCCGAGCTGCGCCGGGGCGGTCGCGAACGGGCCGCCCTGCGCCCGGCCGGGCCGCCGATGCCGGTGGAGGACGGCACCGTCGACGGGGTCGGGATCCGCAGGTACGAGCAGCGCGGCCCCGACACGGTCGTCTTCGCCCACGGCGGCGGCTTCGTCCTCGGCGACCTCGAGACCCACGACGCCTTCGCGCGGCGGATCGCCGAGGCCACCGGACGGACGGTCGTCGCCGTGGACTACCGGCGGGCCCCGGAGCACCCGTTCCCCGCCGCGTTCGACGACGTGCTCACGGTGCTGGACGCCGTGCTCAAGACCCGGCCGGACGGCAGGGTGGCGCTCGCCGGGGACTCCGCCGGCGGGTTCCTCGCGATCCTGGCGGCCCTGGCCAGGCGGGGACGGGTCGACGGGCAGCTGCTCGTGTGCCCGGTCGCGGAGGTCGCGCTCCCCGCCACCAGCCGCAGCGTGGCCGAGAAGGGCGCCGGCTTCGGCCTCGACGTCGCGCAGCTGCGGGAGTGGATCGGCTGGTGGGCGCCCGGGGCGGCCCCGGACCCCCTCTCCGAGGACCTCACCGGCCTGCCCCCGGCGCTCGTCGTCACCTGCGAGCACGACCCGCTCCGCGACGGCGGCGACCAGTACGCGCGGCGCCTCCGGGAGGCCGGGGTGCCGGTCGTACACC
This sequence comes from Dactylosporangium sp. CA-152071, assembly GCF_050936335.1. NCBI lineage: Bacteria > Bacillati > Actinomycetota > Actinomycetes > Micromonosporales > Micromonosporaceae > Dactylosporangium > Dactylosporangium sp. CA-152071. The sequence continues at coordinate 3,818,120 of NZ_JBNJMZ010000002.1, forward strand.
GGACGGAGCCCGGACTCGAGCACAACTTCGCCCAGTCGGTGCACCAGTCCCCCGCCTGCGCCGATGCCGACGCCCGCTGGCTGCGCGACGCGGCCGGGATCCTGCGATGAGCCGGGCCGAGCGGCACGAGCGGGTGTCCTCGCGGCTGGCACTGCTCAGTGACGCCACGGTCGCGGCGATGCTCGACGACGCGCGGCCGGACGCGGTCGGCATCGGCGGCCACACGGCGACGCTCGACGTCGGCGGGGTGCCGGTGTTCGTCAAGCAGGTGCCGGTCACCGAGCTGGACCTGGCGCACCCGCACTCCACCGCGAACCTGTTCGGGCTGCCGATGTACTGCCAGTACGGGGTCGGCTCGACCGGCTTCGGCGTGTGGCGGGAGCTGGCCACGCACCGCGTCACGACCGGGTGGGTGCTCGCCGGGCGGCACCCGGCGTTCCCGCTGCTGCACCACTGGCGGGTCCTGCCGGCGGGCTTCGCGTGGGAGCGCGTCGACATCGAGGAGCGGGTCGCCTACTGGGGTGACGCGCCGTCCGTACGACTCCGGCTGACGCAGCTCCAGGACGCGCCGGCGCGGCTGGTGCTCTTCCTCGAGCACCTCCCCCGGACCGTGCACGAGCACCTCAAGGACCGGCCGGAGGCGGCGCCCGACGTCGACGTCCAGCTGCGGGACGCGATCGCGTTCATGAACGGCGCCGGGCTGTGGCACTTCGACGGGCACTTCAACAACATCCTGACCGACGGCCGGCAGGTGTACCTCGCGGACTACGGCCTGGCCCTGCACGAGGGCTTCGACCTGACCGCCCCGGAGCGCGCCTGGCTGCGCGAGCACGCCGACTACGACCTGCGGTACACCACCGGGCACCTGGCCACTGGCTGGCGGAGGAGTTCCGCGGCGACGCGGACCGCGCCGCCGTGCTCCGCGGCGAGGCGCCGTTCCTGGGCCCGGCCGCCGCCGCTTCGGTGATGCGCCGGTACGCGGACCGGGCCCTCGTCACGACCGCGTTCTTCCAGGAGCTGGTCACCGGGGCTAAGACGGCGCCGTACCCCGTGATGGCGTGAACCCGAGCAGCCGCGACGCGGCGCCGGTGTCGATCGGGACCCGCCGGCCCGGGATCGGCGACCGGACCGGCACGCCCGGGTGGTAGGTGGCGATCAGCTCCTCGGTCGGCGTGTCGCAGAACGTCTCCGGCGCGGCGACGAAGCACCGGTGGAACCCGGTCAGCGGCACGGTCGCGGCCAGCCAAGCGGCCTCGGCGGCGTCGGCGACGTGCAGGTACGCCCACGAGTTCCGGGCGCCCTTCGCCGGGTCGGCGCGCAGGTCGGCGGCCGCCTTCGCGAGCCGGTCCGTGTCGCCGGTGAACGGGAACCGCAGCGCGACGACGTCCATGCCGTCGCGGCGGTGGAACATCTCGCCGGTCAGCTCGTCGACGAGCTTCGACAGCGCGTACGGGTCCTCGATCTGCGGCGGGGCGGCCTCGTCGAGCGGGTAGTACGGCGGGTGCAGGTCGTGCGGCGAGAACGGCATCCCGAGCAGCGCGTAGCTGCTGGCCAGGACGGCCCGGCGGACGCCGCGGCGGGCGGCCTCGTCGAGCACCACGAACGTGGCCCGGGTGTTGCCGCCGAACACCTCCAGGCCGGTGCCGAGGGTCGGCGCGGGGATCGCGGCCAGGTGGATGACGGCGTCGACCGGCGCGTCGAAGGCCGCCGCGACGACGTCCGGGTCCCCGGCCGATCCGATGACCACGTCGACGCGGCCACCGGCCCTGTTGCGCGCCTCTGGGGCGCCGGCCGTCCCGGCGCCGGAGCGGCCGCCGCCGTCGACCCCGGTACGTGCGTCCGGGGCATCGGCGGTACCGACGCCGGAAACGACATCAGGGAAGGTGACGGGCTCCAGGGACAGGGCGACGACGTCGGCACCGGCGGCGCGCAGGCGGGCGACCGTGGCCCGGCCGATGTTGCCCCCGGCGCCCGGACGACGATCCTCACGGCGCCTCCAGCGAGCCGTCCGGGCGGCGGACGACGGCGGCCCACCGGTCGAAGAGGAACTTCGTCGGCGGGTACTTCGCCGCCTCGGCCTCGTCGACGTCCACGCCCCAGCCGGGCCGGTCCGACGGGTACATGTAGCCCTTGGTCACGTCGGGGCAGCCGGGGAACACGTCGTGGGTGGCCTCGTTGTACTCGTGCGATTCCTGGAACCCGAACGCGTGGCTGGAGATGTCGACCGCGAGGTTCGCCGCGACGCCGACCGGCGACACGTCCGCCGGGGAGTGGAACGCGGTCCGCACCCCGCACAGCTCGGCGAGCGCCGCCAGCTTCCGCGTCGGGGTGAGCCCGCCGACCGCGGACGTGTGCAGGCGGATGAGGTCGACGCCGCCGTCGCGGATCAGCCGGGCCGCGTCGGCGACCGAGCTCACCTGCTCCCCGACCGCGAGGGGCACCGGCGACGCGGCGCGGATCTCCGGCAGCCGGTCGTAGAGCTCCGACGGGATCGGGTCCTCCAGGAACGACAGCCCGTAGGGCTCCAGGGCCCGCGCCAGGACGACCGCCTGCTTCGGGGAGAGGCGGCTGTGGACGTCGTGCATGAGGTTGACGCCCGTGCCGAGCCGCTCGCGGGCCGCCTCGAACAGCGACGGGGTGCCCCGCAGGTAGCGTTCCGGGTCCCAGCCGTCCGGGTTCGGCGAGTCCGGGTAGTGCCCGCCCGTCCCCGCGTGGCCGTAGCTGCCGAGGCCGGGCTCCGCCCGCTGGAGGCGGATGCAGCGGTACCCGAGGGCGATGAGCCGCTCCGCCTCGTCGAGCACCTCGCCGGTGTCGGCGCCGGACGCGTGCGTGTAGACCTCGACGCCGCCGCGGACCCGCCCGCCGAGCAGCTCGTGCACCGGCAGCCCGGCCCGCTTCCCGGCGATGTCCCACAGCGCCTGGTCCAGGCCCGACAGGGCGTTGTTGAGGACCGGCCCGTTGCGCCAGTACGACGAGAGGTGCACCGTGCGGGTGATGTCCTCGATGTCGGCCGGGTGCCGCCCCACGGCGAGGGGGCCGACGTACTCGCTGACGGCCGCCGCCACCGCCGCGTAGCGCTGGGTGAATGTCGCGCAGCCCAGCCCGTACAGCTCCGGCTCCGTCGTCTCGACCTTGACGACGACCAGCGGCAGGCCCTCCGGCGCCGTGACGATCGGCCGGACCCTGGTGATCCGCAGGGCGTCGCGGGCCGGCCACGGCGGCACGGACTCGGGCAGCCCACCGTCCGGACCGAGCAACCGGTTCGGGTCGTGTTCCACGGCTTCCCCCTTCGGCGGTGGTAGCTCATGATCCGTCGATCATGGGTGCGCTAACGTTACGCCGTGCACTTGCCCTCTTCCGACGCCGACACCCGGCCGATCTGGGTCCTCGAGGTCGGGGGCAGCCACGTCACCGCCGCCGGCGTGCTGCTGGACGACCGGCAGGTGATCCAGCGGCAGCGCCACCCGCTCGACCCCACCCTGTCCGCCGACGGCATCGTCGACGCCCTCGCCGGCGCCGCGAAGCTCCTCGACCCGCAGGGCGGCGACCGCTGGGCGATCGCGATGCCGGGCCCGTTCGACTACCGCACCGGCGTGTCCCTGCACGAGGGCGTCGGCAAGTTCGACAGCCTGCACGGCCTGGACCTGCGCGCCGCGCTCGCGCTCGCCATCCCGACCACACCCGACGCGTTCACCTTCGTCAACGACGCCGACGCCTTCCTGCTCGGCGAGTGGGTCGACGGCGCCGCCAAGGGCGCGTCCCGCTGCGTCGCCATCACCCTCGGCACCGGGATCGGCTCCGCGTGGCTCGCCGACGGCAGCGTCGTCACCACCGGCCCGACCGTCCCACCCGACGGCGAGGTGCACTTCTGCACCATCGACGGGGTCGAGCTGGAGGACGTCGTCTCCGACCGTGCGCTCATCCGCGCGTACCGCGAAGCCACCGGCGTGGACGTGGACGGCATGCGGGGCCTGGCCGCCCGCGCCCGCGAGCTGGACGCCGCCGCCCAGACCGTGATCGACACCGCGTTCGGCGCCCTCGGCCTGCTGCTGACGGAGTGGCTCACCCGCTTCGACGCCGAGGTGGTCGTCTTCGGCGGCTCGATGACCGGCGCCTGGGACCTGATCGAGCCGGCGCTCGCCCTCAACCTCCCGGCCCGCCCGGTGTCGGACACGGAGCACGCCGCCCTGATCGGCGCCGCCTGGGCCGCCGCCCACCCGGACGCCGCCGCCTACTGATAGGGCCGCTCGGGCGGCAGCAGGGCCGCGGCCTCCTCCAGCGCGCGGGCCTCGACCAGGGCGTGGATCTCGTGCACCAGGGGCGTGACGTCGCGGATCCCGACGGTCCACTCGTCCACGTACCGGTGGACGGCTGCCCCGCTCAGGCCGAGCTGCAGCGAACGGTGCTCCAGGGGGCGCAGGTGCAGGTCGCGCTCCGGGTCCCACTGGACCCGGACGGGGCTCGTGCGCAGGGCCCGCGACCAGGCCTCGCGGCTCTCGTGAAGGTCCGGCACGTAGTGGCTCAGGCACGCCTCCGCGACGGCCGCGTCGAACCCGTCGCGGCGCAGCCGGACCGCCAGCACGCGCTCCTGGCCTTCCTTGGTGGCCCAGCCGCTGCGGTACATCATCCACAGGAACGACGGCTTGACCCAGGTCATCCTGTCGCGCTTGAACGGCGGCACGAACCGCTGCGCTTCCAGGGCCGGCAGCGCGATCGCAGGGCTGTAGGCCTGGTAGACGGTGATCGTGTCAGCGTCGAAGACGGCGCGGACGGCATGACGGTCGGGCACCTGGAGACCGTAGAAGGTTAGGGTGCGGTGTGTCATTCGCATTGAACGACCTGCCCTCCACCGCCGCCGACGTCGCCGCCCACCTGGACGCGGCCGGCTTCACGGAGTCACCGCAGCTGCGGCAGACCCTGGCCCTCGCCGAGGAGGTCGGCGAGTTCGTCGGCGCGGTCCGCCGGCACGCGGGAATGGCCCGCCGCCCAGGCCCCTTCAGCGACGTCGAGGAGGAGCTCGCCGACGTCGTGCTGACCGCCTTCGTCACCGCCCACACCATGGGCATAGACCTCCGCCAGGCCTTGGAGAAGAAGCTCGCCGTCATCTACTCCCGAGGCTGGAAAGACCCCACCAACGCCTAGCCCCGACCCTCCGCCACGCACGCGACAGACATTGGTCAATGCCCCAAACTGCGCCTTTTGCGCCATCGACACAGCGCGACCAGCCCCAGAACCACCAAAACCATTCGGGATCACGGCCAGAGCACCCCTCGACCATCCGAAGCAGCGCCTTTCCGTGATCCGGAAGACTTCGTGCTGCCATAGCGACACAAAGTCTTCCGGATCACGAGAAGAATCAGGCCACCACGCACGGCGTTCCCATGATCCGGAAGACAGCCGGTCGCCGATCTTCGCTTGCTCCCCGGTGATCGAAATGCAGTTCTGGCCGTCATCACAGCCAGATTCGTCATTCGATCAACAGCAGGCGAGGCGAGATCGGCGGCCGGGCACGGACCCTGTTGATCCGGAGGACTTGTGCCGCTGCAACGACACAAAGTCTTCCGGATCACGAGAACCAGGCGCCCGCGGAATGATCCCGAAGGCTTTCGGTGACCCCGGCTACCAGAACGATTCGGGATCATGGGAAGGCCCGACGCCAGCTCACACGCCGGGCCACCCCGACCTCCGTTTCCGTGATCCGGAAGACTTTGTGCTGCTATAGCGACATAAAGTCTTCCGGATCATGAGGAACCCCCACCCCAGCCACCGCGGAGGGCAACCACCGGATGGGCGCGGATGCGCAATCCGGCCGCGCGGAGCGCTGGCTGTGCGAGCGCGGCGAGCATTGGGGGTCCGGGGTGAGAATCCCCCGGCGGGCCCCGCCGCGGCAGCGGTGGGGAGGCGAGCTATAGCCGAAGGCTACTGGCGGGAGACAGCTCCGGTGGAGCCGCGGACGGTGAGGTGGACGGGCAGCATCACCGACTGGCGCATTGCCGGGGCGGACGGGTCGAGGCGGGACAGGAGCATCGACACGGCGACCCGGCCCGCCTGCTCGATCGGTGCGGTGAGGGTGGTCAGCGGCGGGTGGCAGAAGTCGGCGCCGAAGATGTCGTCGCAGCCGACCACGCTCAGGTCCTCCGGCACCCGGACCTCCCGCTCCCGCAGCCGCTGCAGGATGCCGATGGCGAGCAGGTCGTTGAAGACGATGCAGGCGGTCGCGCCGGTGTTGAGGACCGCGTCGGCGGCGGCGGAGCCGGAGCGGCGGCCGGAGGGGAAGGGGCCGACGCGCGTGAAGGTCAGCCGGTGCCGGGCCGCGACCGCCCGGACGGCGTGCCAGCGGGCCTCGTTCGGCCAGGAGCGTTCGGGGCCCGACACGTAGGCGATGTCGCGGTGGCCGAGGGAGATCAGGTGCTCGGCCGCCTGACCCATGCCGGCGGGGGTGTCGATGATCGCGCTCGGCACGCCGCGGACGTTGCGGTTGATGGTGACCAGGGGGATGTCCTGGGCGAGCGCCGCCAGTGCCCGGTCCGGCAGCCGGGACGCGGCGAGGATCGCCCCGTCCAGGGAGCGGCGCATCTTGTGCAGCAGCTCCACCTCCAGGTCGCCGGAGTCCTCGGTGTCGATCAGCAGCTGCGCGTAGCCGGCGGCCTTGAGCTGCATCTGGGTGCCGCGCAGCACGCCGAAGTAGAACGGGTTCGTCACGTCGGAGACGAGGACGGCGATCGCTCCGGTACGGCCCGAGCTCAGCGCCCGCGCCTGTGAGTTCGGCACGTAGCGCAGCTCGCGGGCCGCGGCCTCGATCCGCTCCCGGGTCGCCGGGTTGACCCGGCCGGGGTTGTTCAGGGCGCGCGACACCGTCGACGCGGCGACCCCCGTGGCCGCGGCGATGTCGTTGATGGTGACGGGCCGGTCACCGGAGCCGAACTGATGCGCACGGGGCATGGGGATGAGAAAAGCAGATGATGGCAAACGATGGCAAGCGGTTGCCACCACAAAGACGGCGCTGATAGCGTCCGCCCCCAAGCAGCAATGAAAGATGCCCGCCAGCAGCAACGATGCGCTCCGTCACACCCCCAGTGAACGAGGAGTGGACACCCCTATGAAACGCGTTTCCATCATCGCCGCGAGCCTTCTGCTCTTAGCCGCCTGCGGAGGCGGCGGCGACGACAAACCGGGCGAAACGGGCCTCAACGGCGCCGGCAAGACGCTCAACGTGCTCGTCCAGGCCAACACGATCTACCCCGACCAGCAGCGCGCCTGGTTCACGGAGATCAACGACAAGTTCAAGGCGCAGACCGGTGCCGAGGTGAAGTTCGAGACGTTCGCCTCGCCCAACGACGAGCTGACGAAGATCCAGACGTCGGTGCTGTCCGGTCAGGGCCCCGACATCTACTCCCTCGGCACCACGTTCACCCCGACGGCCTACGCGACCGGGGCGTTCCTGGAGCTCAAGGACGACGACTGGAAGAAGCTCGGCGGCAAGGACGCGTTCCTGCCCTCGACCCTCGGCATCTCCGGGCCCGACGCCGAGCACCAGGTCGGCATCCCGTTCACCAGCCGGCCGTTCGTCATGGCCTACAACACGGAGCTGCTCAAGGCCGCCGGCATCGACAAGCCGGCGACGAGCTGGGACGAGCTGCTCGTCCAGGCGAAACAGCTGACGAAGGGCGACACCTACGGGCTCGCGGTCGCCTACGCCGACGGCTTCGACCCGTGGAAGTTCATCTGGGCGATGAGCGTCCAGGCGGGCAACCCCCTGGTCAAGGACAAGAAGGCGTCGCTGAACGACCCGGTGACCCTGAAGGCGTACCAGACCTACCTCGGCTGGCTCGCCACCGACAAGGTCGTCAACCCGGCCGCCGTCGGGTGGAAGAACGCCCAGGCGATCGCCGACTTCGGCGCCGGCAAGGCCGCGTTCCTGCCGATGGTGTCCGCCACGTCGAAGGTCACGCTCGACAAGTCGTCGGTCGCCGGCAAGTACGCCTACGCGATCATGCCGACCGTCCCGCCGGGGCAGACCAGTACACCAGGCGTCGGCGCGACCAGCATCCTGTCCGGTGACAACCTCGTCGTGGCGAAGTACACGAAGAACAAGGACCTCGCCCTCGCGCTGGTGAAGCTGCTGACCAGCCCCGAGCAGCAGGAGTCGTACTACAAGACCTTCGGCGAGCTGCCCACCAACGCGACCGCGGCGAAGAAGCTGCAGGCCGACCCGGCGCTCGCGCCGATCATCGACTCGGCGTCGAAGGCGAGCGGCACCCCGTTCAACGGCGCGTGGAGCCAGGTGCAGCTGGCCCTCGTCAACGTCGTCGTGCAGTCGATCCCGGCGCTGAAGGACGGCAAGCTGGACGAGGCGAAGCTCAAGCAGCTGATCGCCGACGGCCAGAAGGCCGCGCAGGACGCGCTGGACAAGAGCAAATAGATTCATGGCGATCGAAACTGCCGCACCGCCGGCGGCCCGGGGCACCACGCCCGGGCCGCCGGCCCGCCGCCACCCCAAGCACCGTCCACTGTGGATGCTGACGCCGGGCGGCGTCCTGCTCGTCCTGGTGATCCTGGTGCCGCTCGGCGTCGCGCTCACCGTGTCCCTGCTCGACCTCGACCAGTACACGCTGCGTGAATGGACCGGCGCGCCGTTCATCGCGCTGGACAACTACGTCGAGGCGGTCACCGACACCGCCCTGCCGCACGCCATCTGGGTCTCCGTCGGCTACTCGGCCCTGGTCACCGTCGCCACCCTGCCGATCGGCCTCGCCGCCGCGCTCGCCACCCAGCAGCGCTTCAAGGGCCGCGCGCTGGTCCGGTCGGCGTTCCTCATCCCGTACGTGCTGCCGGCGTTCGTCGTCGGCACGGTGTGGCGCACGATCCTCATGCCGTCCGGCCCGGCGAACTCGCTGCTCGGCGACCAGCGCCTGTGGCTCAACGGCCCCGACAGCTACTGGACGCTCGTCGTCGTGCAGCTCTGGACGTCGTGGCCGCTGCTGTACCTGCTGGCGGCGTCGGGCCTGCAGAGCATCGCCGAGGAGGTGCACGAGGCGGCCGCGCTCGACGGCGCCGGCTGGTGGGCGAAGCTGCGCCACGTGGTCTTCCCGCACCTGCGCGGCGTCCTCGCCCTGGCGCTCATCATCGCGTTCCTGCACAACCTCAACAGCTTCACGCTGCCGTACGTGCTGTTCGGGGTGCCCGCCCCGCACGACGTCGAGGTGCTGCCCGTGCTGACCTACGTCGAGAGCTTCCAGAACTTCCGGTTCGGGCTCAGCGCCGCCATGGCCGTGCTGTCGCTGATCCTGGTGGCGATCCCTCTGTCGGTGTACCTGCGCGCGGTGAGGCTGAACCAGCATGAGGACTGACGTACAGCGGCTCCTGCCGAGAAGCGTGCAGGCGGTGGTCATCGCGGTCCTGCTGGTGTTCGTGCTGACGCCGGTGCTGTACATGCTGTTCGCGTCCGTCAACGACGACCTCGCCGTCGCCCGCGGCGCGTTCTGGCCGACGAGCCTGCACCTGGACAACTACAGCAAGATCTGGTCGACCGTCGACCTCGGCGCCGGGCTCGGCAACAGCGTGGTCGTCGCCGGCAGCGTCGCCGTGGTGTCCGCGCTCGTCGCCGTCGCCACCGCGTACGTCCTCGTGCGGTTCCAGTTCCTCGGCCGCGGCCTGATCCTGCGCGGCCTCCTGGCGCTGCAGTCGATCCCCGGCACGCTGATGCTGCTGCCGGTGTTCGTGCTGTTCGCGAACCTGTCCGCGGTCCTCGGCGTGCAGGTCATCGGCACCAGGTGGGCGCTGTTCGTCACGTACCTGACGTTCGCGCTGCCGTTCTCGACCTGGGTGATGGTGACGTACCTGCGGGGGCTGCCCGCGGAGCTCGACGAGGCCGCCCGCCTCGACGGCGCGTCCTCGTGGCGGATCCTCCGCTCGATCGTCATCCCGCTCAGCTGGCCCGGCCTCGTCGTGGCGAGCATCTTCGCGTTCCTCCTCGGGTGGAACGACGTGCTGTTCGCCTCCGTGATGACCAACCCCGACAGCCGCACCGTCGCGGTGGCCCTGCAGGTGTTCGGCGCCACGCAGGAGGGCGGCGCCATCCCGATCTACGGGCAGCTGATGGCCTCCGCGCTGATCTGCGCGCTGCCGGTGGTAGTGCTGTACCTGGTGTTCCAACGGTTCCTGGTCGGCGGCCTGACCGCCGGGGGAGTGAAATGACAGACCTGATCAACGTGGCGATCGTCGGCAGCGGCATCATCGGCGGCAACCACGCCGACGCGATCCTGCGCCATCCCCGGCTACGGATCGTGGCCCTGATCGACGCGGTCGACGCCGCGAACGCGGCCCTGGCCGCCCGGATCGACCCGCCGCCGTCCTGCCACCGCACCCTGGGTGCCGCGCTCGCCGCGGAGCGGGTGGACCTCGTCGCGATCTGCACGCCCAGCGGCCTGCACGTCGAGGCCGCCGAGGAGACCCTGCGGTCCGGCGCGCACCTGCTCGTCGAGAAGCCCCTGGACGTGTCGCTGCCGAAGGCCCGCGCGTTCGCGAAGGTCGCCGCGGAGGCCGAGCAGCGCGGGCTCGTCTGCGCCGTCGTCAGCCAGCACCGGTTCGACCCGGCGATGGTCGCCGTGCGGCGGGCCGCGCGCGAGGGCCGGCTCGGCCGGCTCACGTCCGCGGTCGTGTCCATGCCGTGGTGGCGGGACCAGGCCTACTACGACTCCGCCGACTGGCGCGGCACGTGGGAGTTCGACGGCGGCGGCGCCGTCGCCAACCAGGGCATCCACCTCGTCGACCAGATGCTGGCGCTGCTCGGCCCGCCGGTCGAGGTCACCGCCCGCACGACCCGGATCGCGCACGAGCGGATCGAGGTCGAGGACCTCGCCGTCGCCACGCTCCGCTTCGCCGGCGGCGCGCTCGCCGTGCTGCACGCCAGCACCAGCGCCCACCCCGGCCTGCCGGTGCGGCTGCAGCTGCACGGCACCCGCGGCTCCGCCGTGCTGCACGACGACCAGCTGGAGTACTTCCACAGCGCCGACACCGGGGAGACGGCCGCCGACCTCGTCGCCGCCGAGGACCTGTACGGCGCGCCCAAACCGGCGGACGGCTTCGTCGTCGGGCACCTGCGCCAGTACCAGGACCTCGTCGACGCCATCGACGAGCGGCGGCTTCCCGGGGTACGGGTCGCGGACGGCCTCCTGGCCCTCGCCACGGTGCGGGCCGTGTACGTGGCGGCCACGCTCGACCGGCCGGTGCTGTTCGACCAGGTCCTCGACGGCGTCCACGACGACGTGCAGCCGGTGGTTTCGACACAGGAGGTTCAGGCGTGAGGTTCTCGGTCTTCACCGCATCGACGCCCGACTGGGCGCCCGACGAGGTCGTGCGGCACCTCGCCGCGCAGGGCTGGGACGGCGTCGAGTGGCGCGTCGTCGACCAGGATGACGCCGACCAGCCCGGCTTCTGGAAGGGCAACCGGGCCACCTGGCCGCTGACCGGCCTGGAGGCTGCGCTGCCGGAGATCGCCGCCCTCACCCGCGGCGCCGGCCTCGAGTTCTCCGGTGTCGGCGGCTACGCGCGCAGCTTCGAGCACGACGACGTCGCCCGGCTCCTCGCCGCCACCGCGATCCTCGGCGCGGGCCGGGTCCGGGTCACCATGCCGCTGCTGTCGACCGGCCGCTACCCGGACCTGTTCGACGCCACCCGCAAGGACCTCGAGTGGGCGACCGGGCTCGCCGAGCGGCACGGCGTCACGATCCTCATCGAGCTGCACCACGAGACGATCGTGTCGTCGGCGTCCGCCGCGATGCGCCTCGTCGACGGGCTCGACCCGCGGCACGTCGGGGTCATCCACGACCTCGGCAACCTCGTCATCGAGGGGCACGAGGACCACCGCGCCGCGTTCGAGCTGCTCGGCCCCTACCTGCAGCACGTCCACGTGAAGAACGTCGCGTGGCGGCCCGTGGACACCGCCGCCGACGGCACCGTCACCTGGGCGCACGACTGGGCGCCGCTGCGGACCGGGCAGGCCCACGTCGGCCGCTACCTGCGGGCGCTCGCCGCGCACGGCTACGACGGCTGGGTCACCGTCGAGGACTTCTCCACCGAGGTGCCCCTGGCGGAGCGGACCGCGGACAATCTCGGATATCTGCGGAGCCTGCTGTAACCACTCCCCCTGCGGCGACATAGAACGGGGTATGGACGACGATCGTGACACCGGCTGGTTCCGGGCCGTGTACGCCCGGAACTACGCCGACGTCGTGCGCTACTGCCTGCGCCGGCTGGACGGCACCGCGGCCGCGGAGGAGCTGGCCCAGGAGGTGTTCCTGGTCGCCTGGCGCCGCCGCTGGGACGTGCCCCCGCAAGCGCTGCCGTGGCTGTACGGGGTGGCCCGCCGCCTGCTCGCCAACCAGCGGCGGGCGCAGCGGTCCGCCCCGCCGACCGTCGAGCTCGCAGAGCACCCCGCCGCCGACCGGCACGACGGGGTCACCGCGCTGCTCGACGTGCGGGCCGCGCTCGCCCGCCTCTCCGACGACGACCAGGAGATCCTGCGGCTCGTAGCGTGGGAGCAGCTCGCCGTCGGCGAGGCCGCGCTCGTGCTCGGCTGCGGCGTCACCGCGGCGAAGGTGCGCCTGCACCGCGCCCGCCGGCGCCTCACCGACCTCCTCGCCGAAGCCCCGACACCGGCCCGCCTCGGAGGTGCCCGATGAACGACCGGACCCTGGACCTCCTCGCCGCCGCCGACCCGGCCCGCGACGTGCCCGTCCCCCCCGGCGACGTGGAGGCGCTGCTGCGGCGCGCCGCCCACGACGTCACCACCTACGAGGTGCGCGTCCCCGACCGCCGCCGGCGGGCCCTCGTCGCGGTCGCGGTGGGCGTCGCGGTGGCCGCGGTCGCCAGCGCGGCCGTCGCCGTCCTCACCCGGCCCGCGGCCGACCCCGCGGCGCCACCGGCCCCGGCGACGAAGGCCCCGGCTACGACGGTCCCGGCGACGCCGAGCGCGGCCTCCGCCGGCTGCCTCGACCAGATCGCCGGCGACATGGGGGCCGCGCCGCACGACACCGCGAAGGGCGCCTACGAGTACCTGCGGACGTCGTCGCTCAGCGGCCGCACGGTGCAGATGAAGGACGGCGGGTTCGCGCGCGCGTCCTACCGGGTCGAGACGTCCACGTGGACCGCCGGCGACGGCTCGCAGCGCCGCACGGCCATGGTCGTGCAGCTGGCGTTCCCCGACGAGACGTCCGAGGCCTACTTCCGCGCCAACCCCGGCCAGCTCCCGAAGGCGGTGTCCAGGGCCGAGGACGTCCCCGCCGACCAGGTCAGCCGCGCCTCCGTCCCCGCCGCCGACCCGCTCGCCATGGCCGCCGCCCTGTACCAGCCGCGGGAGAACGGCCCGTCGCAGGCGCTCGTCGGCGCCGGCGACCTCGTCCGCGCCCGCGTCCTGGACGCTGAGCACCGGGCCGCGCTGCTGCGGTTCCTCGCCCGCACCGACGGGGTCACCTGCGCCGGCACGATGACCGACCCGATCGGCCGCACCGGCGTCGCGGTGACCGCGCCCCAGGGCGCCGGCCCCCTGCCCAGCCCCGGCGACCACCCCGCCCAGGTGCTCGTCGTGGACCCGGCCACCGGTGAGATCCTCGCCGCCGGCACTACGGACACCGGCGGGGTCACCTGGCAGGACGTCTACCAGGAGCGTGGGTTCATGGACACGTGGCCCGCCACCACCCGGTAGGGGCGGCCGGGTCAGCCGTCCAGGGTGCGGCGCAGGTCGCGCACCAGGACGGGGTCGACGGGGGTCGTCCAGGTGCCGCCCTCGCGGACCGCGCTGCCGGAGTGGAACGCGGTCACGCCGGCCGCCCGCAGCGGGGCGACGTGCTCGTGCCGCAGGCCGCCGCCGGCGAGGACCTGCGGCCGGGTGGGGGCCTCCGCGAGGAGCGTGGCGAGGCCGTCCGGCAGGCCGGTCGGGGCGCCCGAGGTCAGCACGGCGTCCAGGCCGGGCAGACCGGTGATCGCGGCCCAGGCGGCGGGCCGGTCGGCCGTGTGGTCGATCGCCCGGTGGAAGGTCCACGGCGCGCCGTCCAGAACCTCCAGGACCTCCAGGACCGCGGGCAGGTCCACCGCGCCGTCCGGGGTGAGGAAGCCCAGGACGAACTCGGCGGCGCCGGCCGCCCGGAGATCCTTCGCGGTGCGCCGCAGGGACCGGAGATCGCCGGCGGCGAAGCCCGCGGCGGTGCGCACCATCACCCGGACCGGCAGGCCGGCGGCGTCCCGGACCGCCGCCACGGTCGCCGGCGCCGGGCTGAGACCGTCGGCCGCCATGTCGCTGACCAGCTCCACCCGGTCCGCCCCGCCCTCCAGCGCCAGCCGCGCGTCCACGGCGTCGAGGGCGATGACCTCCAGCAACGGCCTGATCATGAACCAATCGTGCCAGCGCCGCCCCCGGACCTGCCCGTGCCGGGCCGCCGAGGTGTCCGGCGGCACACCCGGGCGGTGGCAGAGCGCTAGGGTTGGTGCGGTGCAGCACAAGCGCCCCACCCTGGACGACGTCGCGCAGGCCGCCGGGGTGTCCCGGGCCACCGTCTCGCGGGTCATCAACGGCAACCCGCGCGTCGCGGCGGACGTCCGCGAGCTGGTGGACCGGGCCGTCGAGCGGCTCGGCTACCGGCCCGACCCGGTCGCCCGGGCGCTCGCCCGCGGGCACGGTGACGTCGTCGAGCTCATCGTCATCGACGACGAGCCGACGTGCTTCGGCACCAACCCCTACTACGGGCGGGTCGTCGCCGGGATCATCGACGGGCTGCGGCGGTCCGAGGCGCAGATGCGCGTGCACGTCGTCGGGCAGGCCGACGCGCCGCGGCTGCTCGACCGCGTCGCGCACACCGTGAGCGCCGGCGCGATCCTCGTCAACGTGCCCGCCCCGCTCGCCGCCGCCTTCCACGCGGTCTGCCCGCGCGTGGTGTCGATGGGGCGCACCGCGGCGCCCGTGCCGTCGATCGTGCCGGACAACACGACGGGCGCGTACGCGGCGGTCCAGCTGCTGCACCGCAACGGCCGCAAGCGCATCGCGGCCGTGCCCGGGCCGGAGCACATCGCCGACGCCGTCGACCGCCGCGCGGGCTACCTCGCCGCGGTCCGCGACGCGGGGCTCGAGCCGATCACCGGCGAGGCCGGCGAGTTCAACCGGACGTCGGGCGCGGAGATCACCCGGCGGCTCCTGGCCGAGCACCCGGACATCGACGCGCTGTTCGTCGCGTGCGACCTGATGGCCTCCGGGGCGCTGCAGGCGCTCGCCGCGGTGGGCCTGCGGGTCCCCGAGGACGTGGCGGTCATCGGCTTCGACGACAGTCTCATCGCCACGTGTACGACGCCGCCGCTGACCTCGGTCCGCCAGCCGGTCGAGGAGATGGCGGCCGCCGCCACCCGGGCGCTGCTCGGCGGGGAGACCGGGCCCGGCTGGCACGGCACGTTCCCCACCACACTGACCGTCCGCGACAGTTCAGGCTGAGTTCTCCTACCGGCGCTACCTTTCGGGCATGGCTGCCCGTCAGACATTGATCTCGGGGGTACTGACCACCGCCGCCGCCGGCACGCTCGTGCTGCAACTGCTGATCCTGCCGGTGTGGCTGCTGCCCGCCGACCCGCGCTGGGGCTGGCTGCTCGTCCCCCTCGCGCTCACCACCGTGCCGCTGTGGTCGCTCATCCACGAGGGGATCCACGGCACCCTCCTGCGCGACCGGACCTGGAACGACCGCCTCGCCAGGGTCCTCGCGACCGGCTACGGCGCCCCGTTCTCGCTGCTGAAGGCCGGGCATCTGCTGCACCACCGGTACAGCCGCACCCGCCGCGAACGGACCGAGGTCTACGACCCCGCGGTCACCACCTGGCTCGCCGCCGCCCGCGGCTACTATCCGCGCCTGCTCGGCGGCCTCTACGTGCTGGAGGCCGCGTCGGTGGTCCTCGCCGCCGTGCCCGCCGCCGGGTGGCGGTGGCTGGTGCGCCGCACCGACTCCCTCGACTCCGTCACCGGGCTGCTCTTCGAGCGGGTCTCGAAGCGGGACACGCTGCGCCGCTTCCGCGTCGAGTCCCTGGCGGTGGTCGTCACCTACGCCGGCTCGGCCGTGGGCTACGGGCGGCACGCGTGGATGCTCGCGGTCGCCGTCGGCGGGCGGGCGCTGCTGGTGTCGCTCGCCGACAACGCCTACCACTACCGCACGGAGCTGGAGCGCCCGCTGGAGGCGATGAACCTGCGGCTGCCCCGGCCCCTGGAGCTGTTCGTGCTGGCGTTCAACCTGCACAGCGTGCACCACCGGCACCCGGGGCTGCACTGGCACGAGCTGCGCGGCGCCTTCCACGCCGAGGCCGACGAGTGGCATCTCGGCTGGGGCACCGCCGTCGTGCGGCAGTTTCGCGGGCCGATCCCCGAGTCGGCCCTGCGCCGGCGGTGACGGTCAGGCCCGCAGCAGGCGGCGGCGCAGCCGCCAGCGGACGACCAGCGCGACCGCGCCCAGCACCAGGACCAGCAGGCCGACGAGCCCCCACGGCGACGCCCACACGGCGGCGCTGCGGCTGGCGATCGGCAGCCGGCCCTCCTTCGCCTCCGCGTTGACCGTCACGGCGGCCGTCAGGCGCCCCAGCGACATGACGCCCGGGATGCGCTTCTGGACGCTCAGCTCCGCGCCCGGCAGCATCTCCGGCACCGTGATCTCCTCGCTCTCGCCGAGGGAGACGCCGAGCAGGCCGCTGGCGCGGACCTTGGCGGTGCCGTGCACGCGGACGTTGCCGGCGTTCTTCAGCCGGTACGTGACGACCAGGTCGCCGGTGCCGAACGGCAGCGCGGGCGAGCCGTAGACGACGTTGAGCGAGGACACCTGCACGAGCGGCTGGACCGGGCCGGCGACCCGCAGGTACATCCGGGCGGCGATGCGGCGGTCGACGTTGACCTGCTGGCCCTGCGGGTTCGTCTGGCGCTCGATGACCGAGGCGACGATCCCGCCGGCGTGGTCGCCGGGTGTGGCGTTGGTGGGCACGCGGAGCGTGAAGGCGATGTCGGCGCGCTTCTTCGGCTGCACCGTGTAGGACTTCGGGGTCAGGTCCGTCCACGAGCCGATGTCGTTCGGCTGGGTCGTCCCGGTCAGCAGCGCGAAGGCACCGTCGGGCGCGGTGAACGCGTCCGTGGAGTAGACGGTGAAGGTGATCGGGGCGTCGCTGAGATTGCTGACGCCGACCATGTCGGTGATGACGTCACCGGGCTTCGCCTCGAAGTCGTAGGCGGCGCGGCCGTTCGGGCCCTCCGGACCCGACGGGGTCACCGCCCAGCGCAGGCCGTCGCCCTCGCGCGCCTCCGCGGGAGCGGGCGCTACCAGTACCGACGCGGCAACCGCCAAGACGAGAAGCATTCGACGCACGGGAGACCTCCTACGACGCAAGGGTGCGGCCCGTGAGGACCGCACCCTGCTTGGATGAACCGATCAGGCGAGCGTCAGCGTCAGGGTGGCGCTGTACGCACCGGGCGCGACGTTGTCCGGGATGACCAGGGTCAGGCCGGCGCCGCACTCGAACGTGCCGGCGCTGCTGCCGACGTTCGACTTGCACAGGGTCGACGGGCTGCCGAGCCCCGTCGCGTTCGTGCCGGTGACCACCGCGCCGGAGCCGCTGACCTTGACCGACGACGGGGTCCAGCCGAGGTTCGTGCCCGGGATGGTGCTGGTGGCACCGGTGAAGTCGCTGACCTGGCCGACGAGGTTCCACCCGGCGTTGGTGCCGCGCAGGTCCACGACGGTGGCCTTGTTCAGGTTGCCGGTCGCCTGGCCGCCGACGGAGCCGCCGGTCAGCGCGACGGTGGTGCCGGCAACGTTGAGCGAGAACTGGCCCGGCGCGATGTCACCGGTGATGGTCTGCTCCTTGGTGATGGAGCCGGCCGGCGCGGTGATCGTGTAGGCCAGGTTCGCCGACGTGGAGGCAAGGTACGCCGCCGAGTCGGGCGTGTACGTCGCCGAGAGCGAGAACGCGCCCACCGGCAGGTTGTTGACCGAGAGGGTCGCGGTGCCGTTGACGACCGGCGCGGTGCCGATCGCGGTCGCGCCGCGGTTGAACGTGACCGAGCCGGTCGCCGCGGCCGGGGCCACGGTCGCGGTCAGGGTCACCGGGGTGCCGGCGACCTGCGGGCTCGCCGGGGCGGCCGCGAGGGTGGTGGTGGTCGGCACGGCCGGCTCGGCGCCGCCCTTCACCTTCCAGTTCTCACCCGTGACCGTGATGACCGTGCGGAACAGGTCCGGGTGGTCACCGGTCGACTCGCCGGTGCACAGCACGGCGATCTCGTAGTCGCCGTTGCTGAGCGCGGTGCCGCCGTACGCCGAAACCATGGACCGGTTCGCGTCGAGCGTGAACGCGGCCTGGTCGTAGTTGGCGGCGTCGCCGACGCGGGCGAGGTTGCGGTAGTCGCCGCTGCCGACCTTGCCGATCTTCAGACCCGCGTTGGTGCCGTAGTTCGCGGGGCAGGCCGCCGACGTCAGCGCCGACAGCGCCGGGTTGGTGGTGGTCAGGCCCTGGGTGGGCGTGAGCGTGAGCGTGCCCAGGTCAGCGGCGTTGGCCGGGGCCGCGGCGAGGCCGACGACCGCCACGGAGGCCGCGGCGGCCACGACGACCGCCCGGACCAGCAGGGACTTCGGACCCTTCATGAATCACTTCCTCTACTCGAAAGAGGCGCTCTTGCGTTGCTCGATCAGGTTTTCGGCGCGGCGTTTCCCGGCGGGCAGGCCAACTCATACGCCGGACATGCGCAAAGCGAATTCGAGGTGTCGCCCGTTCCGAAACGGCGCTTTTATCCGAAGCGGCCGTGCACGTAGTCGGCGGTGCGGCGGTCCTGCGGGGTGTCGAACATCGCCTTGGTCAGGCCGTGCTCGACGATGACGCCGGGGGTGCCCTGCTCGGCGAGGAAGAACGCGCAGTGCTGCGACACCCGCTGCGCCTGCTGCATGTTGTGGGTGACGATGACGATGGTGACCTCGGTGGACAGCTCGCCGATCGTCTCCTCGATCCGCCGGGTCGAGGTCGGGTCCAGCGCGGAGCACGGCTCGTCCATCAGCAGCACCCGCGGCCGCACCGCGAGGGACCGGGCGATGCACAGCCGCTGCTGCTGGCCGCCGGACAGGGCGCCCCCGGGCGAGCGCAGCCGCGTCTGGACCTCGTGCCACAGCCCGGCCTTGCGCAGGCACTCCTCGACCAGGTCGTCCTTGGTGCGGCGGGACGCCCGCACGGCGGTGAGCTTCAGCCCGGCCAGGACGTTGTCGTAGATGGACATCGCCGGGAACGGGTTGGGCTTCTGGAACACCATGCCGACGTGCCGCCGGGCGTCGGTGATGCGCCGCGACGGGTCGTAGAGGTCCTCGCCGTCCAGCAGCACCTCCCCGGCGAGCTCGGCGCCGGGCACCAGCTCGTGCATCCGGTTGAGGATGCGCAGGAACGTCGACTTGCCGCAGCCGGACGGGCCGATGAGCGCCGTGACCTGCCCCGCCGGCATCCGCAGCGAGACGCGGTCGAGGACCTTGTGACCGCCGAACCACGCGGAGATGTTCCGCGCGTCCAGCTCGGCGGTCGTCGGGGAGTCGACGGTGGACGGGTCGAGCGTCGTGCTCGTCACGGCAGGGCCCTCGCAATCGGTGTGGTCACAGGACGTTCGGCAGCAGCCGGACGGCGACGTCGGACGTGGCGGTGCCGATCACGGCGAGGACGGGGACGCCGACGACCCACGCCTGCACGCCGCCCCAGCGCCGCCGCGCCCAGGTGACGCCAAGGCCCGCGGCGAGCAGCAGCTGCCCCCACAGGACCAGCGGCATCCAGGCCGAGTCGTCGCCGGCGAGCACCTTCTCCGACGCCGGCAGCTGTGCGTACCCGAGCTGCCGCGGCGGCGCCGGAACCGTCTCGGTGCCGTTGTCGAGGTCGGCGTCGACCCGCACGACGTCGGACGGGAAGAACATCGTCCCGGCGGCGGTCATCAGCGTGACCCGGCTGCGCCCGGGCGCGACCGGCGCCGGGGTCAGGTCGCCGGCGTGCCGCACGCCGAGCACCACGAACGTGAACTCGCCCTGGCCGGTGACGACCTCGACCCGGTCGCCGGAGTTGAGCCGGAACAGCCCCGCGAACGGGGCGCCGTAGGCGGCGTTACGGCCCATGATGACGCTCGTGCCGGCCTGGCCGGGCAGCGGCGTGTCGCGGCGGTGGCCGGGGCCGGACTGCATGACGCCGCCGGTGGTGCCCTCGAACACGACCTGCTGGACGCCGAGCGCGGGGATGCGCAGCACGGCGACGGGCGTGCCGAGGGGCAGCAGCTTGCCGTCGGGGCCGATCTGGCCGACGGGTGCGGTCGCCTCGGCGAGTGCGCCGCGGAAGTCGGCGTACGCGGTCTGCTGCACCCGGCCGTACCCGAGCTGCGACAGCAGCGTCACGTGCAGCGTGAAGCCGACGAGCAGCACCGCGAGGATGCTCAGCCCGGTGCCCGCGATCCGCAGCCCCGACGCCGGCTGGTCCGGTGGCGGGACCGCCCTGTCCGGTTTCTCGATCCTGTCGGTCCGGTCGGGCTCCTCGAACGTCACGTCGATCGCCGGCTCCGCCGGCGGGATCATCACGGTGACCGCGGAGGCGCCGCCCACCCAGGTCGTGTACTGCGGCTCGCCGTCGGTCGCGCCGCCGCCTGCGCCGCGCTCCGGCTCGCTCATGCCAGCCTCCGCCGGCGGACGAGGCGGACGATCAGGACACCGGCGGCCACCAGCCCGAGGCCGATGGCCGCGGTGCGGGCGACCGCCGAGCCGGTGCGCGGCAGGCCGCCGCCGGGCGTGCCGGTCGGCGACGGCGAGGCGCTCGTCGCCGCGGGGTCGACCTGCATGTTGAGGGTCTGCTTGTTGCTGCTGCTGCCGGGCCCGCCGGTGGGCCCGGTGGTCGGGCCGGTCGTGGGGCCGGGGCCGCCACCGCCCGCGGTCCAGGTGGTGCCGGCGACCCGGATCGTGGTGCTGAAGACGTCGGGGTGGTCGCCGGCGCTCTCGCCGGTGCAGACGATGACGAGCGTGTAGTCGCCGTCGGTGATCGGCGTCGTGCCGAAGGCGGCGCGCATCGACCGGTTCGGCCGCAGCGTGGGCGGCACGGCGTCGTAGTTGCCGTCGTCGCCGACCCGGGTCAGGTTCGCGAACTGCGACGTGCCCGCCCGCGCGATGCGCAGGCCGGCGTTGGTGCCGTAGTTCGCCGGGCAGGCCGCCGACGCGGTCGCCGTGGCGAACATCGGGTCGGTGTCCACGCTGCCGGTCGCCGGCGTCACGGTGATCGAGCCGAGCGGCGCGGCGTGGGCCGGGGCCGTCAGGGGCCCGGGCAGGGTCACGGCGGTCACGGTGACGGCGGCGGCCACCGCGGCGGTTCGGCGCAGGCGCATGGGGAGATCCTCGTCTCGACAGGGATGGCCGGGCGTCCACAGTGGACGCCCGGCCGGTTGGCCTTACAGGGGGGCCGCGGTGCTCAGGACGCGGCCTTCAGCGAGGTCGAGCCGCAGACACCCTCGAACAGGGTGGCGCCGGCCGTGGTGCGGAAACCGAACCCGAAGAGCTCGATGACCGACTGGTTGACGCAGACCGCGGACGTGGCGCCGACGAACGTCTGCGCGATGACCGGCTCCGCCAGGCGGCGGGTCGGGACCACGTTGTAGACGTCACGGATCAGCTGGGGACGGAAGTTGATGTTGAGCTTGCCGTTGACGATCGGCTGGAGGCCGTTGACGCGGCCGATGCGGGAGGTGCCGCGCCGGTCCTCGACCACGACGCCGGTCTGGGTCGCGATGGTGGCGGCGTTGCCCTGCGCGATGAACTGGCCGACCGAGAACGGCATGATGTAGTCGTTGTGGCCGGCGAGGACCCGGGCGTCGTGCTCCTGGATCGGCGCGCCGTTCACCGTCTGCACGATGCACGGGTAGTCACCGTTGGCGATGTCGGCCTCGGCGATGCCCATCTTGCTGAGCCAGAAGGACCGGGTGCCCGAGCCGGACTGGACCAGCAGCGGCTTGACCGGCACACCGCTGACGACCGTGGTCAGGCAGCGGTAGATGCGCTGCAGCTGCACGAAGGTCAGGCTGGTCGGCAGGTCGCTGTCGGTGTTGACCGCGAACGACACCGCGTCCACCCCGAACGGGATGTACGTGTAGTTGCCCGTGGTCTGCGGCGAGGAGCCACCGCCGTAGCTGGAGGAGCGGGCGAAGTCGATGCAGCCGGTGACGTTGACGCCCTGGTAGACGTTGCCACCGTCGTTCTCGGACGCCTTGAGGGCGGTCCGGCCGGCGCCGGAGCCGTCGGGACGGTTGAACTCGCAGCCGGTGGTCTTGGTCTTGATCAGGCCGGCCGGGCGGGCGTCGTAGGACGCGATCACCTTCGAGCCGCCGCTGGTGACGGTCTCGCCGAGACCGTTCAGCACGTCCTGGGTCGTGTCGGAGCCGACGCCGGCCAGCTGGCGGTACTCGCCGGCCGGCGGGTTGGCGGCGGCGGGTGCCGCGGTGACCGTGAGGGTGACAGCGGCGACCGCGAGGCCGAGGCTGACAGCCCGTCCGAAGGTCAGCACCTTCATGCGTTTCCCCTTCTGCTTCAGGGTTTGCGAGGGTCGAGCGTGGTCATCATTCGCAGGCGGTTCGTGCGGGGCCGGTCGCCAACATGTAGGCCGGATGAACAGGCTCACCGGCGTTCGCGTCGGCGGGCCAGCCCGGTCAGCACGGGGCCCGCGGCGGCCGCGAGCAGCCCCGCGCCGAGGATCATCGACAGCAGGTACCGCTGCGCCCACTCGACGGGCTCCGGATCCGTGGCCCGGGCCGCCGGCACCGGCGCGGCCGACAGGCTCGGCCGGGCACTGGTCGGCGCGGCCGACGGCACGGACCCGCGGGCGGGCAGGGTGCCCCCCGTGACCGGCGCCGCGGTGGTCGTGGTCGCCGCAGGTGTCGGCGGCGCCGTCCAGCCGCGCCTGACCATCTCGGCGGCGCTGCGGGCCTTGGCCTTCAGCGAGTCCGGCAGCGGCACGTACCCGGGTGGCAGGTTCCCGACGGAGACGCCCTCGTTCTGCCCGTCTCCCGCGACGAACTCGATGAGCTTCGCGTACGCCTCCCGCAGCGCCTGCCCGCGGCTCGGGTCGACGGCGGCGTAGGTGAGCATCGTCAGCGGGTACGCGCCCGGCTTCTTCAGCGCCGGGTCCAGCGCCAGGACGTCGGGGTTGGCCGTCGGTCCCATCGCCGCGACCGCCGCCTGCAGGCTCTGCTTCGTCGGCGTGACGTAGGCGTTCAGGTCGGTGGGGTCGCTGCCGTTGAGCAGGCTCGCCGAGTACAGGCCGAAGCGGGCCGCCGACGCCGAGTCGGTGATCGCCATGACCCACCGGTTGCCCTTCGTCTGCGGCGCCGCCCGCTTGAGCGTGACGATCTGGTGGTCACTGCTCTGGTACTTCGCCTCGTCGAACTCGACCTCGGAGTGGGTGTCAGCCTTCAGCGTCTGCTGCGCCCCGTCGGTCATCGACGACGTGTAGGGCTGCTTGTTGAAGATGCACACCCTCAGGTCCAGCTTGAGGTCCGGTCGCGGATCGCTGCAGGTGGGGTCCGACTTCGGGAACCGGTCCGGCACCACGCCGTCGAGGCCGAAGTCCTGGTAGTACGAGTTGACCTTCATGTGGTACGTGACGCCGGTGACCGGGTCTTTGTGCTCCGGGTCCGGGACGCCGGACAGGAAGTCGCGGGCGGCCTTGTCGGCGAGGATCCAGGCCCACACCGCCCGGTTCGCCGCGGAGCCGCCCAGCGGCACCATCACCGGCTGGATGTCGCGGTTGGCCCGGGAGAACCGGAAGTCGGGGTTGATCGTGATGAACTCGGGGTCGGCGAGGATCGTCCGGTAGTTGTCCTTGAGGTGCTCGGCCTTCGACCCGTCGGGGATGTCGCGCTGGTAGGACGAGGTCAGCAGCTTCGCCACCAGCTTCGGGGTGAGCCGCATCCCGTTGACCTGCCTGGCCCGCAGCAGCTCCTCCTCCGGGTTCGTCGACCCGGGGTTCACCTGGTTGTCGATGGTGAACGCGACGACGACCGACGACAGGGCCACCGGCGCGTGCACCGGCGGCGGGCCGCCCGGCACGCCGACCACCGGGCTCGAGGTGAACCCGAGCCCGGGCGAGTTGTCGCCGGTGCCGAGGACCGCGCTGGACGTCTCGTCCTCCGACGTCGGCGTGTAGCCGTACACGTTGCCGGTCCTGCCGCACAGCGCCGGCTGCCACGCCTGCATCGCCGGTGCGGCCATCTCCGAACCGACCGTCGCACGCTCGGCCTGGTCGATCGGGCACGGCGTCTGGACCGACCGGAAGTCCAGCCGGACCGCGATGCGGTGCTTCCAGTGGGTGGCGGCCAGCGGCGAGCCGTTGACGGGGACGTCGGTGCCGTCGAGCTTGTCGCCGGTCAGCGGGTCGTGGTGCCCGCGCGGCACGATCACCAGCCAGCACGGCTGGATGACGCCGCCGGAGTCCGGCAGTCCGCAGCCGAGGTGCGGCGCCTCCATGTCGGTCTGCGCCTCGAACACGACCCGGCCGGTGCCGTCGCCGGCGGTGTAGCCGTAGGGGATCTCGTTGGTTTTGTTCTTGTCGAAGTACTCGGACATGATGACGTCCGAGCCGGTCGTCTGCGGGTCGAGGTTCCCCGGGTAGGGGTCACTCCTGCCGCCGTGGCCGATCCGCGTGCCCTTGACCGAGCGGAACGGCGCGATGACCGCGTCCGGGGGCAGCGTCTCGGCCGGGTCGGGCAGGCCGTTGATGCC
The DNA here is from genome assembly GCF_050936335.1 of Dactylosporangium sp. CA-152071. NCBI lineage: Bacteria > Bacillati > Actinomycetota > Actinomycetes > Micromonosporales > Micromonosporaceae > Dactylosporangium > Dactylosporangium sp. CA-152071. Next base: position 3,842,896 of record NZ_JBNJMZ010000002.1, read on the forward strand.
CACGGTGCGGATCGTCCCGCCGCCGGGTGCCTTGTCCCCGCCCCACACGGGCGTGTCCAGCAGCGCGCCGAACTGGCACGTCTCCCGCCCCCACAACGGGTCCTTCGCGGCCCCCTCGTGGAACGGGTCCGGCGCGTCGGGGTCGCCCCAGCACTGCATGAACGCGAACACGTTCTGGCCGATCGTGGCGTCGGGGGTCGGCGGGGCGTTCTTCCAGGAGATGGTGATGCCCTGGTTGCCGAGGTCGCGGGTCTGCGACACGGTGATCTCGGTGCCGTCGAAGTCGCCGCCGGCCTCGCCCGGCTTCACCGTGATCGTCTTCGCCGACGACGTCGGCACGTCGACGCCGAGCGGCGGGACGAACGTGTCGCCGGCGGTCGCGGTGGCGCCCCGCACGAGCGTGGCGAGCAACAGCACGCCGACGACGCCGGCGCCGGCCAGCCGGCGCTTCCACACCGCCCGCGCCGCACCGCGTGGCGGCGGCAGGTCGTCCGGTGCCGGCTGTTGCCCGGTGGTTCCCGTGGCGACCGTGGCGCTCATCGCCGGCCGCCGTCACGGTCGCGCCGGCCGCCGAGGGACCGGGACAGCATCGGCGGGCCGAAGATCAGCCCGATCAGCAGCGCGCCGGCGACGATCATCAGCGCCCGGCGCAGCCCCCAGGTGCCGGCCTGGTCCAGCGACACCGGCACGCCGGCCACGTCGTTGCCGCCGGCGGCTCGCGCCGCGTCGAGGGTCTCGCCGGTGTCCGGGTCGACGACGGCGGCCGAGGCCGACGCCGAGGCCGACGGGCCCGCGGTCGCCGTACCACCGGTCCCGCCACCGCCGCTACCGCTCCCGCCGCCGACGGTCGTGGGGCCGGCGCCGCCGGTGCCCGTGGTGCACTGGTCGCCGCTCTGGACGTTGTCGCACTCCGGCGGGTACGGCGCCGTCGTCGCCAGCGCGTTCTCGCCGTTGGGGCCGAACGTCGGGTTCTGGCACTTCGTCACGTCCCACGGCGACGCGGCGCTGCCCGGGATCCGCGCGACCTGCGCCGCGGCGGCGTCCACGAGGTTCCTCGGCAGCGGCGAGTACCCGAGGTCGTCCACCTGGGCCTGCCCCTTGCACAGGAAGTAGTGCGCGAACTCCGCGAGGGTGAAGCCTTTGTTCTCGTTCATCTGCATCCGCAGGTCGGTCGGCAGCACCATGTACGAGTAGGACGACAGCGGGTAGGTGCGCTTGTCTTCGTTGGTGTAGACGTTGTCGAGGTTCTGGGTCAGGTCGGCGTTGATCGTCGCGTGGGTCATCGCCACCGCCACCGCCGTGTCCGTCGGCTCGACGAAGTACCCCTTCTTGTTGAGCACCTTCACCACCGGGAACTTGGCGGTCTTGGCGTAGGAGTACTCGACGTAGGTGATCGCGCCCTCGTACCGCGGCTGCGCGACGTAGCCGGAGACGCCGTTGGACCCGCTCTGCCCGATGTTCTTGCCGCTGATCACGGGGAAGTAGGAGGTCAGGCCGCACGGGCTCTGGTTGCGCCCGACCGACCGGCAGAACTCGCCCCAGACGTCCTGGTGCTGCTTGCTGAGCCAGAGCGTGAACTGGGCGCTGGTGCCGGAGCCGTCCGAGCGCACCACCGGGATGATCTTCCGGTTGGGCAGGGGCAGCTTCGGGTTGTCCCGCTTGATCTGCGGGTCGTCCCAGAACGTGATCTTGTTCGTGAAGATCTTCGCGATCGTGTCGCCGGCCAGGCGCAGGTTGGTGACCCGCTTGCCGCCGATGGTCAGGTTGTACATGAACGAGGTGCCGCCGGCGACGATCGGCATGTAGGCGTAGCCCCGGCCGGTCGGCGGCGAGTCGATGTCGCGGGTGGCGCTGTCGGGCATGCCGTACGGGATCTCGGAGATGCCGAAGTCGACCTTGCCGTTGGCGAACTGCTTGCGGCCGTCGGTCGAGCCGGTGTCGGCGTAGGACACCTTCAGGCCGAACTGGGTGACGTTGCCGATCCACGCGCGCAGGGCCGGCTGGCTCCAGGTGGAGCCGGCGCCGGCGATCTGCACCTTGATGGGTGCGGCGTACGCGGGGTTCGGCTGCGCCGCGATGGCCAGAAGCCCGAGGACGACCCCGGCGGCGGTCTTGGCGACGCTACGGAACATCGGACATCTCCTTGTCGGGATCCGCCTGCGGGCGGCTCTGGGACGGTGCACCGTCGAGGTCGGCCTGCTCGCGGCGCTGGAACCGCTTGACGTCGAGGGCGGATGCGACGGCCCGGCGCCTGAGCTGCCCGGAGGACAGCTCGCCGGGCCCGCGGCCGCCGATGATCCGGGCCGCCACGAAGAGCACCAGGACGAGCAGCATGAGCACCGCGCCGGCGCCGAAGCCGCGGATGATCATCTCTTCCTGCGGGAAGCGCACGCTGTTGAACACCAGCAGGGGCAGCGACACCTGCGGGCCGGCCGCCGGGTTGAGGGCCATGAACTGGGTGAAACCGGCGGTGATGAGCACCGGCGAGGTCTCCCCGATGCCGCGCGCGGTGCCGAGGATGACGGCGGTCGTCAGGCCGGACCGGGCCGTCGGCAGGACCACGTGCCAGACGGTGCGCCACTGGGAGGCGCCCAGCGCGAACGACGCCTCCTTCAGCGTCCCGGGCACGAGCCGCAGCACCACGTCGGAGGCGCGGATGATGATCGGCAGCGTCATCACCGACAGCGCGATCCCGGCCGCCAGGCCCGACTTCTGCTGGTCGAGCGCCAGGATGAGGCCGGCGTAGACGAACAGGCCGGCGACGATCGACGGCAGCGCCGTCATCGCCTCGACGAGCGTGCGCACGAACCGGCTGAAGCGGCCCGGAATCTCGCCCAGGAACACCGCGCAGGTGATGCCGAGCGGCACCGACAGCGTCAGCGCGATGCCCATCTGCTCGAGCGTGCCGACGATCGCGTGCAGCGCCCCGCCGACGTTCAGCGGGCTCGTCGGCTGCACGACGCTCATGTCCTCGATCCAGAAGTTGACGTGCACCAGCGCCGGCCAGGCCCGCCAGAAGGTGAAGCCGACGACGACCACGAGCAGCAGCAACAGCAACATGCCGACGCCGGTCATGACCGCCGCGGCGATCCGGTCGCGGATCGCCGGCCCGTCCTCGGTGAGGGACGTCAGCAGCCCGAGGAACGCCAGGAACGCCAGGAACGTCACGACGATGAAGCCGAGCACGCCGTCGAACGGGGCGATCTGGCCGAACAACAGGGCGGTGAACGCGAGCGCGGCCAGCAGCGCGCCGGTCACGTTGAGCCGGTCGAGGCGCCGGCCGGCGCGCAGCTCGCGGCGCCGCTCCTCCCCCGGGGCCGCCTCGGGCAGCGGGCGCCGCACGAACGTGAGGGCCGTGTCGGGGCGCGCGTGCCGCGGCCCCCCATCGGCCGCCTTCACCGGACCGGCTGCCCGGGTCGCGGTGTCCGGCTCGCTCCGGGTCCCGTCGGGCTTCGTCAGGTCGACGCGGGTCCGCTCGATCGCCGCGGCAGCGTGCCCCTGGTCCTGCGCGTGCCCGGCGGTCGCGGTGGCGTGGCCCTGGTCCTGCGCCTGATCAGCCGCCGCGACGGCGTGGTGGTGCGTCTGCCCGGTCCCCGGGGCCGTGTCCGGCTGTCCGGCCGTCCGGGCGGTGTCGGTGGAGGTCATGTGCCGGCTCCGGAGCGGGTGCGGCCGATGACGATCGACGCGGCGAAGTTGACCAGCAGGGTCATCAGGAACAGCGCGAGGCCCGCGGCCATCAGCGCGGAGACGGCGAAGTCGGCCGAGTCGCCGTAGCGCAGCGCGATCAGCGACGACACCGAGATCGCGCCGGTCTGCAGCACGTGCCACTGGATGTCGAACACCGGCGAGATGATCATGTAGACGGCGATGGTCTCGCCGAGCGCCCGGCCCAGGCCGAGCATCGAGCCGCCGATGACGCCGCCGCGGCCGTACGGCAGGACGACGGTGCGGATCATGCCCCAGCGGGTGCCTCCGAGGGCGTAGGCACCCTCCCGCTCCCCGATCGGCGCCTGCGAGAAGACCTCGCGCGAGATCGAGCAGATGATCGGGGTGACCATCATCGCCACGACCGTCCCCGCGACGAAGCTCGACGCGGTGAACACGGTGATGCTCGACAGCGGGTTGGCCGTGTCGTAGTCGGCGACCTCGAAGATCGGGATCCAGCCGAGGTACGTGGCGATCCACCGCGACAGGTGGATGATGTTGGGCTGCAGCAGGAACACGCCGAACAGGCCGTAGACGACGCTCGGCACGGCCGCCATCATGTCGACCAGCGTCACCAGCATCCGGCGCATCCGCCGCGGCGCGTACTCGCAGATGTACAGCGCCGTGCCGACCGCGACCGGCACCGCCAGGACGATCGCGATCCCGGCGATGATGACCGTGCCCGGCACGACGGCGGCGATGCCGAAGCTCCCCTCCAGCGGGTCGGGCTCCCACCCCTTGGTCGTGAAGAAGCTCCAGCGCACCACCTTGAGCGCGGTGACCGCCCGGTACGCCAGGAACGACCCCACGAGCAGCGCCACCAGCAGCACCATCGCGCCCGCACCCCGGGCGACGCCGCGGAACACGCGGTCCGCCGGGGACGGGCGCCACTTCAGCGGGCGCGGCGCGTCGGCCTCCCCGGCGCCGGTGGCCTCGGAGGGCGCTTCGACGACCGTCATGCCGGCGGGTTGCCGGGGGTCGCCCGGTACATCAGGCGGGCGCCCTGGGCCCGCACGTCGCGCTCCCCGAGACGGGGGCGGTCGGCGTACGGACCCCGGGCGCCCCGCGGCGCCGGGCGCGGCGAGAGGACCGCCGTGTCACCGCCGGCGCCGAGCACCAGGGGATGACCGCCTCGGACACTGCGGGTGCCGGCCACCACGACCGCCGCCGGCACGGCTTCCAGGAAGCGCTCGAGGTTGTAGTGGCATTCCCTTGCGCGCAGATAGGAACGACTGGACATTCCGACGGTGCTGCCGTCCAGCTCCACCCGCCAGACCCACTGCCCGCTGGACTCCACCGCGGCGACCGCGCTGCTCGCGCCGGCGAACCCGGCCCGCAGGTGCAGCACCGCGTCGCGGCAGGCTCCGTAGGTCTCGAACAGCCTTGCCGCTCTGCCCAGCGGCCGGTTGTTCGGCGAGACCAGCATCCAGGTCGTGGCCTCGGCTACCGTGCCGTCATCGGCGGCCGCCGCGGCCAACGCTAAGAAGACGAACCTCGATTGTTGCACCAGCTACCCCTTCGTCCACCCGGCACGCCCACCCTCTGGGACACACGCTCGGGACAGCGCATGTCCAACAGGCGCGGCCGTGTGCGCACGCCGGACATGCAAGAGGTGAACAACGGGAAGGGGCACCGCCGCTGCTATGCCGCCGATCCGTGCCCAAACGGGCATCGGCCTTGACGCGGTACATCGACATCCGTTAGACCTCTAAAAGATTCCCAATCTTCGATGGAGGACAACGTGGTCCGGATCCGTGCCGTCGTGGTCATGCTCGCGGTGGCGGCGTTCGCCGTCGCACCCACACCCGCCTCGGCCGCCGCTCCCGGCGGACCGACGACCGGGCCGTGCGCGTACACCCCGACACCCGACGACCCGGCGGTCCGGCCGGTGCCACTGCCCCGCGACCCGCGGCACACGCCGTCGCGCGGCACGGTGACCGTCACGCTCTTCACCAACCTGGGCCTGATCCCGCTGACCCTGGACCGGGCGCAGGCGCCGTGCACGGTGCAGAGCTTCCTGCACCTGACCCGGCACGGCTTCTACAACCGCACGATCTGCCACCGGCTGACGACGTACCCGACGCTGAAGGTCCTGCAGTGCGGCGACCCGTCCGGCACCGGCGAGGGCGGCCCGGGCTACAAGTACAAGGACGAGCTGCCGACCGACCTGCCGCCGGCCCCGACCGACCCGACCGGCGCCCGCAAGGTGTACGCCCGCGGCGTGCTCGCCATGGCCAACGCCGGCCCCGACACCAACGGCAGCCAGTTCTTCCTCGTGTTCGCCGACTCGGCGCTGCGCCCCAACTACACGATCTTCGGCAGCGTCCGTCCGCTCGGCCTGCACACCCTGGACCGGATCGCCGCGGGCGGCGTCGCCCCCACCGACGAGGACCCGGCCCCGGTCGACGGCGCCCCGGCCCTTCGTACCTCGATCCTCCTGGCGGCGTAGATTCCCGCTGTGGCTCACTACAGCAGGCTGTACACCATCGTCCTGGACGTGCCCGCGACCGACGAGGACACGACCGTCACGTTCTGGCGGGGCGCGCTCGGCGCCCCGCTGGAGCGCGTCGGCAAGTACCCGGACTTCCACGGCGCCCGCATCCCGGGCCACGACCTGGTCCTGCTGACCCAGCGCCTCGGCGACGGCGCGCCGCGGGTCCACCTGGACTTCCACACCGACGACCTGGAGGCCGAGGTCGCCCGCCTGGAGTCACTGGGCGCGACCCGCCTCGACCGCCACGACCGCTGGTGGACCATGCGCGACCCCGCCGGCATCACCTTCTGCGTCGTCGTCGACCCCCCAGGCACCCTCAACGCCACCAACGCCACCGAATGGCCCTGACCCCGTTTTCCATGATCCGGAAGACTTTGTGCTGCCATAGCGCAATGCCGCGTAGTTAAGCGGTTTCCTGGTTGTTGGGCTGCGGGTTTGCGGGTATGGCGAAGCCCCTGTAGAAGGTTGGTCGACCAAGATCCAACTTGATACAGGGGCTCCGTTGAGCGTGGATTCTTCCATGACGGCCGAACCGGCGTGGCGACAGCTTGGGCTGGGTGTGTTGTCGCAGGTTGTCCCGGGCTCGTTGATCGACGAGGCGGTCGCGGCGACCGGGGTCGGGCAGCGGCGGGTGCGGTTGCTGCCGGCTCGGCTGGTGGTGTTGTTCGTCCTGGCGATGGTGGTGTTCTCGGGTAACGGATACACCCATGTGTGGCGGCAGATGGTGTCCGGATGGCCGGGGCTGGCCCGGCTGGCACCGACTCGTTCGGCGTTCACGCAGGCGCGGCGGCGGCTCGGCGAGGCGCCGCTGGCGTGGCTGTTCACCCGCCTGCGGGGGGCGTGCGGACAAGCGCACACGCCCGGGGTGTTCGCGTTCGGGTTGCGTAAGGTCGCCTGGGACGGGACCACGATCACCGTGCCCGACAGCCCGGGCAACGCCGAGGCGTTCGGCCGGTCTCGTGGCGGGGGCGGCAACGTCGGTGGTTATCCCCGGCTGTGGCTCAACGTGCTGATCGAGTGCGGCACCCGCGCGGTCGTCGCTGCCGCCTTCGGTCATGGCGGTGAGGTCGCGCTGGCCGGACACCTGCTCGGCGGCCTCGGCCCCGACATGCTGCTGCTCGCCGACCGCAACTTCTGCAGCTACCAGCTGTGGCAGCAAGCCCGCGCCCGGGGCGCGCATCTGCTGTGGCGGGTCAAAGCCGACCGGCTGCTACCCGTGCACCACGTACTCCCCGACGGATCATGGCTGTCACGGATCAACCCGTCCAGAGCCGAACGAGCCGCAGGCGCCACCGCGATCACGGTCCGGGTGGTGCGGTACGCCATCACCATCACCACAACCGGCCCACACGGGCGCACCAGCCGCCGCGAACACGTCCGGCTGATGACCAGCCTGCTCGATCCGGACCTGGCATCAGCAGCCGACCTGGCCGCCTGCTACCACGAACGATGGGAACAGGAAACCGGCTACGCCGACCTCAAGACCTGGCTCCGCGGCCCGGACGTCATCCTGCGCTCCCGCCAGCCACAGGACGTGCGCCAAGAACTGTGGGCACACCTGATCGTCTACCAAACACTGCGACACCTGATCACCGACATCGCCACCAGCCAACACCTCGACCCGGACACGTTGTCGTTCCTCACCTGCCTCCGCATCATCCAACTGAAGATCACCAACCTGGCGATCGTCGCCGGGCAACCCATGACCGAAGCCCTCCTCGAACTCGAAGACCACCTCCTCACCGAACAGATCCCAACCCGACGCACCCGCAGCAGCCCCAGAGTGGTCAAACGACCCACCAAGCCATACCCAAGCAAGAAACCCGGCGTCACCAGCACACACGCCACCTACACCATCGAAACCCTGCCACCAGCCACCCAGGAAACCGCTTAACTACGCGGCATTGTGCCATAGCGACACAAAGTCTTCCGGATCATGAGAAACCCCCACCGCGGAGGGCAACCACCGGATGGGCGCGGATGCGCAATCCGGCCGCGCGAAGCGCTGGCTGTGCGAGCACAGCGAGCATTGGGGGTCCGGGGTGAGAATCCCCCGGCGGGCCCCGCCGCGGCAGCGGTGGGGAGGCGAGCTATAGCCGAAGGCTAAGGGCGGGAGACAGTGTTGCGCCAGGCGCGCCCGCTGCGTTCGATGAGGCGGTTGGCTTCGGTGGGGCCCCAGGAGGCGGCCTCGTACGTCGGGATCGGGCCGGTGTCCTCGGCCCAGCGCTCCAGGATCGGGTCGACGATGCGCCAGCACTGCTCGACCTCGTCGGAGCGGATGAAGAGAGTCGTGTCGCCGATGAGGGCGTCGAGCAGGAGCCGCTCGTAGGCCTCCGGGGACTCCTCGCGGAAGGTCTTGTCGTAGGAGAAGTCCATGCTCGCCGAGCGGACGCGGAACGAGTGGCCCGGGACCTTCGCGCCGAAGCGCAGGGCGATGCCCTCGTCGGGCTGGATGCGCAGGATGAGGGCGTCGGGCTGGAGCTCGGTCAGCTGCCGGTTGGGGATCGGCAGGTGCGGCGGGCGCTGGAACTGCAGGGCGACCTCGGTGACCCGGCTCGGCAGGCGCTTGCCGGTGCGGACGTAGAACGGCACGCCGGCCCAGCGCCAGTTGTCGACGTCGAGGCGCAGCGCGGCGAAGGTCTCGGTGCGCGACAGCGGGTCGACGCCGGGCTCCTCACGGTAGCCGGCCATCAGCTCCTCGCGGGAGCCGCCGCGCGTGTACTGGCCGCGGACCGCGATGTCGTCGATGGCCCGCCCGCTGGGCAGGCGGATGGCCTGCAGGAGCTTCACCTTCTCGTTGCGGACCGCCTCGGCGCTGAACGACGCGGGCGGCTCCATCAGCGCGAGCGCGAGGACCTGCAGCACGTGGTTCTGCACGATGTCGCGCATCGCGCCGGCGTGCTCGTAGAAGCTGCCGCGGGTGCCGACGCCGAGCGTCTCCGCGACGGTGATCTGCACGTGGTCGACCCAGGTGCGGTCCCAGATCGGCTGGAAGATGGCGTTGGCGAAGCGCAGCGCGAGCACGTTCTGGACGGTGTCCTTGCCCAGGTAGTGGTCGATGCGGAAGACCTGCGACTCGTCGAACGCGGCGTGCACCGTGGTGTCGAGCTGCTTCGCGCTGGCCTCGTTGTGCCCGTACGGCTTCTCGATGACCAGCCGGGCGAACGACCCTTCGCGGGCGCGGTGCAGGCCGGCGCCGGCGAGGCCGTTGATGACGAGCGGGAACGCCTCGGCGGGCGTCGACAGGTAGAAGATCCGGTTGCCGGCGGTGCCCCGGTCGCGGTCGAGGTCGTCGAGCACGGTGGCGAGCCGCTTGTAGGTCTCCGGGTCGTCGTAGCCGCCGGCGATGTACCGCACGGCGCCGTTGAGCTGCGGCATGCCGGACAGGCCGCGGTCGCCGAGGACGGCGTGGATGAACTGGTCGTCGTCCATCGGCGTCCGGGCGACGCCGACCACGGCGAACTGCTCGGTGAGCCGGTTGTGCCTGGCGAGGCTCTCGATCGCGGGGATCAGCTTGCGCCGGGTGAGGTCACCCGAGGCGCCGAAGATGACGACGGTCGCCGGTGGGGCGTGCCGGTCGTCGGACTCCTGCGGGATGGTGACGTGCTCACTGTCGCTCAGCATGGATGCGCGCCTCTCCTCGGACTGCCGCCGTGACATTACGAGTCAACCGCCGCGCACAGCAACGATTCCAGAACGTGACCGGCGTCTCGCGAATCCCACCCTACGGCCCTACAAGCGTTTGCATGACCCTCGATCGCTGCCGGGCGTCCCATCCACCGGGACGCAGGACCCTCATCGAACACAGGAACAACACTGGGCACCACCCAGGCGGTCGGCTGGTTACGGGCCGCTCCGGCGGGTACCTTTAGGTAGTCAAGAGCATTCGGAGAGTAATCGTGTCGCAGGACGGGGATGCGCGATGTCGATCACACCGGTAGCAGCCACCACCACCGGTCTCACCGCGACCCAGGTGCAACAGAACCGCCAGATCGATCTGGTCGACCAACAGCGCCTGGACGACCAGCGGACCCAGGACCGGGCGCAGGAGCAGCGGCTGCAGGACCAGCACCTGGAGGACCAGCGCAGGATCGACGACCAGCAGGCGGTGCGCCAGGATCTGGTGCGCCAGGACCAGCGCCGCGCCGACGACCTCCAGCAGGCCCGCGACGACCAGTACCGGATCGAGCAGCAGCGGCTGCAGGACGACCGCCGGCTCGAGGACCAGCAGCGGATCCAGGACCAGCTGCGGCTGGAGGACCAGCTGCGGCAGCGGGCGGAGGACGCCCGGCTGCAGTTCGAGCGGACCAACGACGCCTCGCAGCGCCTGACGACCCAGACCAACGGCATGTTCAACGGCCGGGTCGACGTCTACCTCTAGAGACGTCCACCTGTACAGACGCCCAACTGTGACCAGGTAGCCGGCGGCTACCTGGTGACGGCGAGGCGGGCCAGGCGCTCCACGGAGGGCCAGCGCACGTCCCACGCCCATCCGGCCCGCTCGAAGAGCCGGATCAGCGCCGCCGACACGTCGATCTGACCGGGCAGCACGCCGTGCTGCGCGCTGGTCGGGTCGGCGTGGTGCAGGTTGTGCCACGACTCGCCCATGCTGAGGATCGCGAGCGGCCAGAAGTTCGCCGACCGGTCCCGCGCCGCGAACGGCCGCTCGCCGATCATGTGGCAGACCGAGTTCACCGACCAGGTGACGTGGTGCAGCGCCGTGACGCGCACCAGGCCCGCCCAGAAGAACGCGGTCGCCGCGCCCCACCAGGTCCAGGTGGCCAGGCCGCCGATGACCGCCGGCAGGATCAGCGTGAGGATCGTCAGCGGGCCGAAGAGCCGGTGCACGAGCCGGATGTCGCGGTCGGCGAGCAGGTCGGGCGCGAAGCGCTGCTGGTTGGTGAGGCCGCGGTCGAGGACCCAGCCGAGGTGCGCGTGCCAGAAGCCGCGCACGAGCGCCGCCGGCCCGGTGCCGAAGAGCCACGGCGAGTGCGGGTCGCCTTCCTTGTCCGCGAACGCGTGGTGCCGGCGGTGGTCGGCGACCCAGTGCAGGATCGGCCCCTGCACCGCCATGCTGCCGGTGACGGCCAGGGTGATCCGCAGCCACCGGCGGGCCTTGAACGCGCCGTGGGTGAAGTACCGGTGGAACCCGACCGTCGCCCCGAGGCACGTCACGGTGTAGAAGGTCACCGCGAGCGCGACGTCGAGCCAGGTGAGCCCCCAGCCCCAGGCGAACGGGACGGCGGCGACGAGCGCCAGGAACGGCACCGTCACGAACGCGTACACCGCCACCTGCGCGGGCAGCGGGCGCCTTGCGGCCAGCATCGGAAGTGCCACGCCCGCCACGCTAGGCGGCCACGGTGACGGGCACGCCGCGCGAAGGATGCCAATCGACGACCGCCAGAATGCCGGTCGGCGACGGTCAGATGGCGTGGTTGGCGACGAACAGCCCGGACGGGTCCACGGCCGCCCTGATCGACCGCAGTCGGTCCCACGCGGCCGGTGGGTAGGCGGATGCGACCGAGGTCGGCCCCTCGACGAAGTTCAGCAGCTGCGCGCCGGTCGACCACGGCGCCATCGCCGACACGACCCGTGCGGCGTCCCGCACGGCCGCCGCGCCGATCGCCGGCGTGGCCGCGATCCCGGCCGTGTACAGCGCGAACGACCCGTCCAGCGACTGCAGCGCGCCGGCGCCCGGGGCGGGCCGCCCCAGCGCGCCGCCGAGGTGGCGCAGCTCGGCGGCGACGAGCAGGGACGTGCCGGAGTCCGGGCCGGCGACCGCCAGCAGCGCGTCGGCGGCGGCGGGCGGCAGGTCGCCGAGCAGCGCCGACCTCGACACCGTCGGTGTCGGGCCCTCCGGGTCCAGGTGCAGCCGGATCAGCGACGCGGCCGGCGCGTCGTCGAACGTGTCCAGGAACGGCCGCAACGCCCGCAGCGGGGCGACCGTGGAAGGGCCGGCGGCGCCGAGCACGGCCCCGTCGATCACGATCAGCTGGCGGCCCCGCAGGGCCGGCGGGAGCTGCGGCATCGGCGGGACCCGCAGCAGCCGCAGCGCCGTCGTCGCCTCGTCGGGCGCGGTCGCGGCCCAGTCGAGCCACGCCGGCAGCACCCGCGCGGCCTCGCGCCAGTCCCAGGCGAGCAGCCCCGCGTACGCGGTCCGGACCGGGAACAGGTCGAACTCGACGGCGGTGACCGCGCCGAAGTTGCCGCCGCCGCCGCGCAGCGCCCAGAACAGGTCCACCTCGGTGGTGGCGTCGGCCCGCACCAGGGTGCCGTCGGCCGTGACCAGCTCGGCGGCGGTGACCGCGTTCGCCTGCAGGCCGAGCGCGCGGGCGTACCAGCCGAGGCCGCCGCCGAGGGTGTAGCCGGCGACACCCACGTCGGGCGACGAGCCGTGCAGCGCGGCGAGCCCGTGCGGCGCGGCCTGCTCGACCACGTCGATCCACAGCGCGCCGGCCTCGGCCCGGGCGGTGCGGCCGGTGATGGTGACGCCCGTCATCGCGGACGTGCGCAGCAGGACCACGTCGTCGAGCGGGCCGAGGGCCGCCGCGCTGTGGCCGGTGCTCTGCACCGCGACCCGCAGCCCGGCGGCGGCCGAGGCGCGGACCACCGAGGCGACCTCGTCGGCGTCGGCCGGGAACGCGACGGCGGCGGGCCGCTGGTCGACCGTGACGTTCCACGGGGTCCGCGCCGTGTCGTACCCCGGGTCGCCCGGGAGGTGCACCGCGCCGCCGCACAGGCCGCGCAGTGAGTTCGCAACAGTGGTCATGGCGTACACCCTGCGGCCGCGCCCTTGGAGCGAACTTGCGGCAGACCTGAGACCTGCGTCAGACGTGCGCGCGCAGCTCCGCGAGGGTCGTGACGCCCAGCTTGCGGCGGATCGCGGCGAGCGTGTCGCTGACGGTGTGCGGGGTCAGGAACAGCGCCTGCGCGATGTCACGGTCGTCGGCGCCGCCGACGGCGAGGGACGCGATGCGCCGCTCGCCGGTCGTCAGCGTCACGGACGGCTCCGCGGGCACGGTCTCGCCGAGGCCGGTGAGCGCGGCGGCGACGACGGCGCGCAGCGGGGCGGCGCCGCACTCCTCGGCGAGGCCGAGCGCCGCGCGCAGCGTCGCCGGGTCGCGGTCGAGCTCGCCGAGCGCGAACAGCGCCCGCGCGTGCTCGAGGCGCGCGTGCGTGCCGGCGAGCAGCTCGACGGCGGCCACGAGCTCCGCCCGGTCGCCCCGCAGTGCCCCGACGGCCCGCAGCGACCGCCCGACGCCCTGCGGCGCCCCCCACCGCCGCATGCCCGCCAGATCCGCCGACACCAGCGAAAGCGCCTCGGACGAGCGCCCGAGCGCGGCCAGCGCGGTGGCCCGCAGCGACCGCTCCTCGTACCACAGCGGGTTGCCGGCCGCCCCCACGTCGAGCAGCGCGAGCGCCGGCTCGAACGCCCCCTCGGCGATCAGCAGGGCCGCCTCGGCCTGCCGGAACAGCCGGATCCCGTCGCCGACCCGCGGCCGGCCGCGGTGCCCGTCGACGAACGCGCGGGCCTCGGCCAGCTCACCCCGGTCGACGAGGGCCCGGACCAGGCACGCCTCGCCGTAGGAGATGCCGAGCGCGGGCGCGCCGCCCCAGCGCAGGCTCTGCTCGTTGGCCGCGATCAGCGAGGTGCAGGCCTCGGGCAGGTCGCCGCGCAGCCACTCCCGCCACCCGCGCCACAGGTGCGCGGCCAGCACGGTGAACAGCGACCCGCGGGTGTGCCCGAGCGTCAGCGCGTCGTCCCAGAGGGTGCCGGGATCCTGGTCGGCGCCTTCCAGCACGACACCCGCGATGACCCAGAAGAGCCCCGGGTCGCCGCGCATGAGGATGCCGTCGGCGAGCGCGAACCGGGCCAGCCGCACCGCCTCGTCCAGGTCCACCCCGCGGGCCATCAGCTCCCAGGCGCGGCACGCGGCGAGCATCCGCGCCCCGAGCCCGTCGCCGGAGATCACCGGCACCTCGGCGGGGAACGAGTCCGGGGCACCGCTGTACATGTATGCGGCGATGCGTTCCAGGGCCTGCATCCCCTGCCGCTCGTCGACGAACCCGGCCGCGAGGCGCGCCGACGCCCGCCGCGCGAACTCCGGCGCGTTCCCCTCGGGCCCGGCGAAGATCAGCGTGTGGATGAGCATCCGTGCCACCGCGGCGAACGTGACCGGGTCGGTGATCGGGTCGTCGTACGCGGCCCGCAGGTGCGCGATCGCCGCCGGACCGTCGTTGAGGGTCTCCACCTGCCCGAGGGCGAGCAGCACCGCCGGCCGCTGCGGCGGCGCGGGCGGCTCGGCCAGGGCCCGCCGCAGGTAGGTCGCGGCGCCCTCCGGCGCGCCCCGGTGCAGCGCCGTGTCGGCCGCGGCCCGCAGCACGTCGACGACCCACTGGTCGGCGCGCTCCGGGATCTGCAGCAGGTGCGCGGCGACCTGCTCCGGCGCCGCGGACAGCCCGCTGAGCACGCGGGCGGCCCGCTCGTGGTGCAGCTGCCGCTCACCGGGCGGCAGGTCCTGGTAGACGGCGTCGCGGACGAGCGGGTGCACGAACCCGACCGGGTACTCGTGCCGCACCACCTCGGCCCGCGCGAGCGCCGCGACGGCGGCCGCGGCGGTGGGCTCGTCGACGCCCGCGAGCGCGGCGATCGTGGGCAGGCCCGCCCCGTCGCCGAGGACCGCGATGGCCCGGGCGACGGCGGTGCTCGCCGCCGGCATCCGCCGCAGCCGGATGAGCACCATGCTGGACACCGCCCGCGAGCCGATGGCCGTCACCGTGCCGGCGTGCGCGTCGGTGGGGCGCACGCCGTTGGCCTCCAGGGCCCGCAGCAGCTGGCGCAGCAGCAGCGGGTTGCCGGACGTGGTGCGGTGGCACGCGTCGACGAACCGCGGCTCGGCGCCGTCGCCCAGCCGCTGCCGCACGAGGTCCGCGACGCCGGCGGCGCTCAGCGGGCCGGGCCGCACCGGCGCGGCCGCCGGGTCCAGCTGCAGCTCGGCGAGCAGCGCCTCGTCGTCGTACTGTTCCCCGGTCCGCAGCGTCGCGACGAGCAGCACGGGCAGCCCGTCGAGGCGGCGCACCAGGTACGCGAGGAACCGCAGCGAACCGGTGTCGCACCACTGCAGGTCGTCGACGACGATGGTGACGGGCCTGGTCGCGGCGACGTTCGCGGTCAGCCAGTAGAGCCCGTGCAGCGCCGCGAACGTGTGGTCGCCGCGCTCGCCGTCCACCGCGAGGTCGAAGACGGACGCGGCGCTCGCGGCGGCGCCCGCCAGGAGCCGTTCCCGCTCGGCCGGGTCGGTGAGCAGCGCCTCGAACAGCTGCCGCACGACGCCGAAGCCGAACTCCTTCTCCAGCTGGCTGCCGCGCGCCGTCAGCGTGAGCGCCCCGTGCCCGTCGGCGATCCTGCGCGCCTCCGTGAGCAGCCGGCTCTTGCCGATCCCGGCCGGGCCCTCGATCATCGCCAGCCGCGGCACCCCACCGAAAGCGTCGGCCGCCGCCATCCGCAGCTCGGCCACCTCCGCGTCCCGGTCGACAAGGTGCTCGTCCGGCGTTTTCCGCGTCTGTACCGCCACCGGGTCGACCTTCGGCGCTCCGCCGGCCGGACCGGTGGCCGCCGCGTGCACATCGGACCGATGCGCCGGCGCGCCCTCGCCCGCCGTTTCCCCTGCCACGGGATCGCTCGCGGCGCCCGCCCCTGCCGGCGCGCCTCGTTCCACCGGCGTGCCCTGGCTTGCCGGAGCGCTCCGGCTTGCCGGCCTGGTCGGCGCGGCCGGGGCGTCGAGGGACTCCGACTGGGCGAGCACCTCGGCCTCCAGCGCGCGCAGCGCCGGCCCGGGGTCGACGCCGAGCTGCTCCGACAGGGTCTGCCTGGCCCTGCGGAGCGCGGCGAGCGCATCGCCCTGCCGGTGCGCGCGGTACAGCGCGAGGACCAGCAACCGCCAGCGCTGCTCCCGCAGCGGCTCCTCCGCGACGAGCGCCTCCAGCTCGGGCACCAGCAGCGCGCTGTCGCCCAGCGCCAGCCGCGCCGCGAGCAGCTGCTCCCGCGCCACCTCGCGCAGCTGGCGCAGCCGCGCCGCTTCCGCCTGCGCCCAGGTCTCGTCCGCGTACTCCGCGTAGGCCGGCCCGTGCCACAGCCGCAGTGCCGCCTCGAGCAGGTCCCGCTGCGCGGCCGGGTCCGCGGTGCCGAGTGCCTCGGTGACACCCCGGTCGAAGCGCCACGCGTCGACCGCCCCGGCGTCCAGGGTCAGCGCATAGCCGGGCGGCCGCGACACGATCACGTTCCCGCGCGCCCGGGCCGTCGCACCGGGCTCCAGCCGACGGCGCAGGTGCGACACGTACGCCTGCAGCGCCCCGGCCGCGTTCGCCGGCGGCTGCCCGCTCCAGACGCAGTCGATGAGCCGGTCGGTGGGCACGATGTCGCCCCGGTTGACCACCAGCACCGCGAGCACCGCCCGCTGCCGCCGCCCCCCGAGGTCCACGACCTCCCCGTCGACCGTCGCGGTCATGTCTCCGAGCACACTGACCCACAGCCTGCCGGACAGCGGCGTGACCTGCACCGACCCTCCCCTGCCCGCACCCGAGCCGAGCGATCAACGTACCGCGCTCCGCCCGGACACATCCTCAGCCGTCTGGCGTGCTTTCGAGGCTGGTCGTTGCAGCACTGGATCGGGAGGTTTCCGTCATGCAGGCACGTTCGCCGCGGATCGTGGATGTGAGCTGGGGCAGGATCAAGGCGGAGGAGGTCGGCGTGGTGAAGGACCTCAAGGTCTGGCCGGGTGGCGGCCGGGCCTGGGACTGGGGCGAGACGGGCACCCGGCACTCCCCCGGCGTCCAGGTCGCCGACGTCGAGGAGCTCCTGGAGCACGGCGCGACGGTGGTCGTGCTGTCGCTCGGCATGGACGAGCAGCTCGGCGTCCCCGACGCGACGGTCGACGCCCTCGAGGCGCGCGGCATCGAGGTACATGTGGCGGAGACCCGGGAAGCCATCGACGTGTATAACAGTCTGGTGGGGTCGGCGGCGGTCGGCGGGTTGTTCCACAGCACGTGTTGAGCCGGGAGCGAATCGGGGGCAGCGGGTGCGGCGGGTGTCGGTGGTGGGCAACTCCGGATCGGGCAAGTCGACGCTCGGCAAGGCGCTCGCGACGCGCCTCGGGGTGCCGTTCGTCGAGCTCGACGCGATCCACCACCTCCCCGGCTGGCAGCCGATCGACGTCACCGCGTTCCGCAAGCGGGTCGGCGAGCTCGCCGACGGCGACGGCTGGGTCATCGACGGCAACTACAGCGCCGTCCGCGACCTCGTCTGGGCCCGCGCCGACACCGTCATCTGGTTCGACCTGCCCCGCCGCACCGTGATGCGCCAGGTCCTGTGGCGCACCCTCCGCCGCGGCGTCACCCGCCAGGTGCTCTGGAACGGCAACCGCGAGCACCTCGGCAACCTCTTCCGCCTCGACCCCCAGAAATCCCTCCTGCGCTGGTGCTGGACCCGCCACCACGTCTACCGCGACCGCTACACCCGGGCCGCCACCGAACGCAGGGACCTCGTCTTCATCCGCATCGCCGCCCACCAGGACGCCGCCCACCTCCTGGCCTAGGCCCCGCCAGCTCAGGGGGTCGCCGGTACGGTGCTGGCGTCCGGGACGCAGCTGACCGCGTTCGCCGGGCCGGCCAGTACGTTGCCGTCCGACGGGCGGCGGCCGTACTCGGCGCAGGGCGGCGCGACGCACGTGTGGGACCCGGTCACCGGCCACCGCACGGCCACGATCGCCGGGTTCGCGCCGACCTGCCTGCACCGGGCACCGGGGAGCTGGCGGGGATCGCCGACGGGGTGCTGCTGCGGTGGCGTACGGGACGGTGAGGCGTGCGTTACATCGCGGGGCGGCGGGGCGTGCGATAGTTCACCGGCGGAATGTTTGACTCGGCAGCTATGTTCTACTGCGCGTCAGACCCAGGAGCTTGGAGCGTGCGAGATGCAGTTCGGAGTGTTCACCGTCGGTGACGTCACCCAGGACCCGACGACCGGCCGGGTGCCGACGGACGCGGAGCGGGTCAAGGCGATGGTGACGATCGCGCTCAAGGCGGAGGAGGTCGGGCTGGACGTGTTCGCGCTCGGCGAGCACCACAACCCGCCGTTCGTGCCGTCGTCGCCGACCACGATGCTGGGGTGGATCGCGGCGAAGACCAGCACGCTGCAGCTGTCGACCGCGACCACGCTGATCACGACCAACGACCCGGTCAAGATCGCCGAGGACTACGCGATGCTGCAGCACCTGGCGGACGGCCGGGTGGACCTCATGATGGGGCGCGGCAACACCGGGCCGGTGTACCCGTGGTTCGGGCAGGACATCCGCAACGGGATCGCCCTCGCGGTGGAGAACTACGCGCTGCTGCGCCGGCTGTGGCGCGAGGACGTGGTGGACTGGGAGGGCAAGTTCCGCACCCCGCTGCAGGGCTTCACGGCGACCCCGCGCCCGCTCGACGGCGTGCCGCCCTTCGTGTGGCACGGGTCGATCCGCAGCCCCGAGATCGCCGAGCAGGCCGCGTACTACGGCGACGGCTTCTTCGCCAACCACATCTTCTGGCCCAAGGAGCACACCGCTCGCATGGTGGGGTTGTACCGGCAGCGCTTCGAGCACTACGGGCACGGCTCCGCCGACCAGGCCATCGTCGGCCTCGGCGGGCAGGTGTTCATGCGGAAGAACTCGCAGGACGCCAAGCGGGAGTTCCGGCCGTACTTCGACAACGCCCCCGTCTACGGGCACGGGCCGTCGATGGAGGACTTCACCGCGCAGACCCCGCTGACCGTGGGCAGCCCGCAGGAGGTCATCGACCGGACGCTGTCGTTCCGCGAGTACGTGGGCGACTACCAGCGCCAGCTGTTCCTCCTGGACCACGCGGGCCTGCCGCTGAAGACCGTCCTGGAGCAGCTCGACATCCTCGGCGAGGAGGTCGTGCCGGTGCTGCGCAAGGAGTTCGCGGTCGGCCGGCCCGCGCACGTGCCGGACGCCCCGACCCACGCCGCCCTGAAGGCGCGGCAGACCGAGAAGGTGGACGCGTGAAGCGCCTCGTGGTGATCTCCGCCGGGCTGAGCCAGCCGTCGTCGACCCGCCTGCTCGCGGACCGGCTCGCCGCCGCGACCGTCCGCGAGCTGGGGGTGGACACCGACGTGCGGGTGGTGGAGCTGCGCGACCACGCGCACGCGATCACCGACCACCTGCTGACCGGCTTCCCGGCGCCCGCGCTCAAGGACGTCCTCGACGCGGTCGCGGCCGCCGACGGCGTGATCGCCGTGTCGCCGATCTTCAACGCCTCGTACAGCGGCCTGTTCAAGTCGTTCTTCGACGTGCTCGGTGACGACGTGCTCGCCGACAAGCCGGTCCTGCTCGGCGCGACCGGCGGCACCGCCCGGCACTCGCTCGCCCTGGAGCACGCGCTGCGCCCCATGTTCACCTACCTGCACGCGGTCGTGGCGCCGACCTCGGTCTTCGCCGCGACGGAGGACTGGGCCGGCGGCGGCGACGCGACGCTGCACCGGCGCATCGACCGGGCCGGCCGCGAGCTGGCCGAGCTCGCCGGCCGGCGCGAGTCGCCGGTGGTCGCCGACCCGTTCGCCCTGACCACCTCGTTCGACGCGCTGCTGTCGGGCCAGGGCCGCGCGGTCACCGACGACCTGCGGCGCTGACCCCGGCCCCGGGCGAAGGCCAAGGCCAGGGCCCGCGCGGTCACCGAGACCCGCCCGGGCGGGTGCAAGGGCCAGGGCCAGGACCGCGCGGTCGACGGTCTGCGGCGCTAGCCCTTGGCCTTGCCCCGGCGCCGGGCGGTCCGGCGCCGGGCGGCGGCGGCCGGCTTGGCCTTCTTCGCCTTGCGCCGCGGGACGGTGGCCTGCCAGCGGCGCTGGCGGAGGATCTTCTCGAACCGCTCGACGAGCCGCTCGCGCTCCTTCTTCGTGCAGCCGAGGTCCTCCGGCTCGAGGTGGGCGATCCGGTCGGCGATGACGGCGGCGGTGGCGTAACGGGTCCAGGTGGGCTTGCGCCGGGCGAGGTGGCGGGCGTAGGCGGCCAGCACGAACCGCGCCGGCGGGTAGTCGGCGAGCGTCATGCCCTGGCCGGACCCGTCGGCCATCGCCCGCAGCAGCGCGCCGGCGTGGTCGAGCAGGGCGTCGTCCACCTCGTCGGCGATGATCGCGGCGTGCAGGTGCGCGGCGGTCGCGACGGCGCCGGCCGTCACCGCGTCGAGGTCGTCGCCGGCGCACGCGTGGCGCAGCAGCCAGTCGCGCACCTCGGGCAGGACGGCGACGGTGCACAGGGCCTCGACGGCGTGGACCCGGCCCCAGCCCGAGGTGCGGGCGGCCAGCCACAGCAGCGCCTCGATGCCGGCGGGGCCGCGGTGGCGCAGCGACTCGGCGGCGAGCTCGCCGAACTCCGCGGACAGCAGCCCGATCGTGCGGATCAGCTCGATGTCCTTGTCCGAGGTGGTCGCCTCGGTGCCGAGCAGCGCCAGGCCGACGGCCACCTCGCGCCGGTCGACGCCGAAGCGCACCAGCCACCGGCCGGTCCGGCGGACGCGCTTGCGCCCGGCCCGCAGCGCCGCGGCGGCGACGTGTTCGTTGTCGGCGGTCGGGACGTACACCTCGTCGAACGCCCCGACGAGCGCCCTGGGCGCCGCGGCCGGCGAGGCGAAGTGCGCGTCGAGGATCGCGGCGACGTCCGCGCCGACCCGCCGCGCGTCGCGGCCGATGCCGGTGCGGGGGCGCTGGTCGTCGGGGAACGGCTCGCCGCCTGCGGGCAGCGGGTCGTCCTTGCCCTGGCGGTGCAACAGGACCGCGTGGTCGTGGAGCCGTTCACGGATCATGCCCGCAGATGGTGTCACACCACAGGTCACATGACGAGACGCAGTTTTCTGGCGGCGACGCCGATCGTGACCCGCTGCCCCCACGACAGCTCCAGGCGGTCGGCCTCCAGGCCGTCGGCGAACACCACGAGACCCTCGCCCTCGCTCGCCAGCTCCAGAGTCTCGGCACCGTCGAGGCGGCCACTGGTCAATGTGACACCGGTCGCCGGCGACGGCCACGCCTCGCGCACGAACCAGGTCAGGGCCGCCTCGCCGGGGGCCGGGCTCGCCGGCGCGTCCGCCCGCTGCCGGGCGATCGAGGAGCACCATCCGGTGGCGCCGGTACCCGTTCCGACGACGACGCCGGACGAGGAGTGCCGCTCCCGCGCTCCGTCCGATGTGGACAGTGTGTAGCGCGCCGACTGGTGGGTGACGTGCCCGAAGTAGACCTCGTTGAGGCCGAGGAGCTCCTGGCCGTCGTCGAGCGCCGCGGACACCATGGTGCGCTCCTGCGCCGGCAGGCCGGGCAGGTCCCGCAGCAGCCGCTTCAGTGCCTGCGGCTGGTGGCGCACGAGCACGCCCGGGTTCCTGTCCGGCGCCGGGTCGACCCCGATGACGGGCTGCCCGTCGAGGTACTTCGCGACGTTGGCGACGAGACCGTCCTGCCCGACGGCGACGACGACGTCCTCGGGCGAGAACAGGAACCGCGACAGGTCGCCCCGGTCGAGGTGCCCCCGCCGCCAGTCCGCGGGGACGGCCGCGCCGGCGACGGTGAGCGCCGCCTGCTGCGCCGCGTGCCGGGCCGCGACCTCGTCGAGGTCCCTGCCCCGCTGCCGCAGGAAGTACGCGGCGGCGGCGCGGGTGCCGTGCCGGGCGAGCAGCTCGTCGAGCTCGCTGCGCCGCGACACCAGCACCACCCGTGGCGCGAGCGTGCTCACGACGGCCCTGCCCATGCGCTCATGACGAGCCCCTCTCCAATGCTGGCAAGCGGTGCGGGGCCGGCGGCTCAGCCGGTGCCCGATGCGACGATGCGGCGGCGGACGAGGCGGCGGTGGCGGGGCCGCAGGATCCGGTGCGACGCGGACCAGCGGCGGGCCATCACCGTCCGGCTCGACACGGCGGTCACGCCGGGCCGCCGAGGGAGCGGCCGCCGCCGAGGCGGTCGACGAGGCCGGTCAGCACGTCGGGGGTGACGGTGAGCTGGCCGATCTCGGGCAGGTTGCCGGCGAGCTCGCGCAGCGCCAGGGCCTGCAGGACGCCGGGTGCGAGGTCCCGGTAGGCGGCCAGGCGCGCGGCCTCCGCCTCGGCCTCGGCGAGCCCGACGGCGCGGACGCCCTCGGCCCGGGCCTCGGTGCGAGCCCGGTCGGCGTCCGCGTCCGCGGCCGCCGTGACCTTCAGGCGCTCGGCGTCGGCGAGGGCCGTGATCTTCGAGCGCTCGGCCGCCGCGGTGGCCGCGACCTGCTCGCGCTCGGCGACGGCCTGGGCCGCGACGAGCGCCGCGGCGGCGTCGACCTCGGCCTTGCGGCGGGCGTTGGCGCCGTGCTGCTCGACGAGCGCCTGCTCGCGGCGGGCCAGCTCGATCTTGTTCTGCAGCTCGTTCTCGGCGATCGCGCGCTCCTGCTCGACGGCGCGGGCGCGGCGGGCGTACGTGGCGCGGTCCGCCTCCTGCTGCACGGCCTCGCGGGTCGGCGTCTGCAGGGCCCGCTCCAGGTCGGGCTCGGGGCGGATCGCCACGACGCGGGCGCTGACGACGCTGACGCCGGTGTCGGTGAGGCGCGGGTCGCCGCCGAGTGCCTGGCTGACGGCCTCGCGGACGGGCGCGATCCCGGCGGTCAGGGCGTCGGTGAGCGGCAGCCGGGCCAGCAGGTCCAGGGCCGGCTGCTGGGCGAGCTCGGCCAGCAGCGTGGCCACCTGGTCGAGCGGCTGCCCGCGCCACGCGCCGGACCGCGGGTCGACGGAGAAGTCGAGGCGGGCGGCGGCGACGTCGGGGGCGCTGATCCGGTAGGTGACCGTCGCCTGCACCGTGACGTCGGCGAAGTCGGCGGTGCGGGCGTGGAACAGCAGCGGCAGCTCGCGGTCGTCGACGGGGACCTCGGACAGCACGGCGGTCAGCGGCCGGTAGTAGAACGACTGGCCGATGCCCTCGTGCCGCACCTTGCCCTTGACGTGGTGGCGGACCCACGAGGTCGGCGCGCCACGCAGGTGGCGCAGGAAGAAGCGGGTGGTCACGTCGGCCATGTCGGCACTCCCAGGATGAGTTATCGTCGTCTTGACGATAATCGTCGTCGCCATTTCTCGTCAATGTGGTGATTAATACATGACGTTCGCCGTGACCGTCGATCTGGTGATGCTGACGATCCGCGACGGCGCGCTCAGCGTGCTGCTCATCCGCCGGGCGATCCCCCCGTTCCAGGGCGGGCACGCGCTGCCCGGCGGCTTCGTGCTGCCGGACGAGGACCTCGGCGAGGCCGCCGAGCGGGAGCTGGTCGAGGAGACGGGCCTGCGCGGTGCGGGGCACCTCGAGCAGCTCGGCAGCTACGGCGCGCCCGGCCGGGACCCGCGCGGGCGGGTCGTCACCGTCGCCTACCTGGCGCTGCTGCCCGACGCGCCGGCGCCCCGGGCCGGCAGCGACGCCGCCGCCGCGGACTGGGTGCCCCTCGAAGGGCTGGCGGACCTGGCCTTCGACCACGACCGCATCCTGGCCGACGGGGTCGAGCGGGCCAGGGCCAAGCTCGAGTACACGCCCCTCGCGGCCGCCTTCTGCCCGCCCGAGTTCACCATCGCCGAGCTGCGGCAGGTGTACGAGGCGGTGTGGGCCACCAGGCTGGACCCGCGCAACTTCCACCGCAAGGTCACGTCGACCGAGGGGTTCGTCGAGGCGACGGGTCGCAGCACGGCCGGCGAGCGGGGCCGCCCCGCGCAGCTGTTCACGCGCGGGACGGCCCCGGTGCTCCACCCTCCGCTGCTGCGGAAGGGTCAGTTGCCGGCGCTCTCGTAGCGGCGCAGGCCGCGCGAGAAGACGAACCACGCCACCGTCAGGCAGTAGGCGGCGACGAGCGGCGTCAGCAGGCCCACCCACGCGGAGCTACCGCCGAGCAGGAGGCTGACCGGGAAGAAGCTGACGAACGCGAACGGCAGGGCGAAGCCCAGCGCCGCCTTCAGCGCCAGCGGATAGATGGACAGGGGGAAGCGGGCGAGGTCGCCGACCTGGTGCACGGCGAACGCGAACAGCGGGCTGGGGCTCTGCATCCAGAACGACACCGCGTTGGTCGCGAGGTTGATGGCGACCTTGATGGCGATGGCGGACACCAGCACCACGACGGCGACCGCGACCCGGCCTGCGGTCCAGTCGATGTCCAGGTGGGTCAGCGCCCCGCCGAGCATCAGCCCGCCGGTGACGATGTTGGACAGCCCGTTGATCCCGATCTGCATGCTGCTGACCTGCAGGACGATCGGGTACGGGCGGACCATCATGTAATCGAGGTCGCCCTGGTTGATCTGCCAGGCGAGGTTCCACATGCCCTCGAAGAACAGCGAGCCGACGCCCTCGGCGATCGCCACCATCGCGAACATCGCCACGACCGCCCAGAACGACCAGCCGTTGATGTGCGGCACCTTGGCGAAGATCGCCGCCAGGAACGCGACGTTGACGACCTGCATGACGACCGTGCCGGCCATCATGATCCAGAAGTCGCTCTCGTACTCCAGCAGCGAGCGCAGGTGCGCGCCGAGCAGCCTTACGTAGAGCCGGACCGTGCGCATCTCAACCCCCGTTCACGGTCAGCCGGCGCAGCCCCCGCCGGAACAGCAGCCGGGCGCCGAACCACATCACGAGGACCCAGCCGAGCTGGGTGGCGACCAGCAGGACCGCGTGCGACCCGGACGCCTTCCCGATGAAGATCAGCGCCGGCGTGGAGGTGAGTCCGGCGAACGGCGACCACTGCGCCGCCGTGGCCAGCCAGCCCGGGAAGTACACCAGCGGCACCAGCGCACCGGACAGCAGCCCGGTCAGCGCCTGCCTGGCCCACATCACGCCGACGAAGTTCTCCGTCCAGAAGCAGGCGAGCGTGCTCAGGTACGACACGGCGAACTTCAGCGGCACGATCAGCACCATGCTGGCCGCGAACAGCGCCAGCATCGGCCCCGGCGGCGTGTCGAGCGCCCCGCCGACCGCGACGGTCACCGCGACGACCACCACCACCGCCACGACCTCGATCCACACGCCGCCGACCGTCTCGGCGAACCTGGCCCGCTGGTAGTCCACCGGCTTCACCAGGTCCAGCGCGACGAGCCCGGACCGGATCCGGTGCGACATGCGGAAGTCGACGAACGCGCCGACGAGGGCGCCGGAGGCGAACGCGACCACCAGGTACGCGCGCATCTGCGGCCACGCGAACCCGCCGACCGGGCCGTCGGCGAGCAGCACCCGCCAGACGGCGAGCAACGCAATGAGCTGGAACGCGACGCCACCGAGCGACAGCAGGAAGTTGGCGCGGTACGCCAGCGCGCTCAACGCCGTCGCCCGGGCGTGGGCGAGATAGGGCTTCATGACTGGAGCACCAGTTCCCCGCTGTACACCCGCCGGATGACATCCTCGATGGACGGCTCGTCGACACCGAAGTCGACGAGGTTCGCCAGCGGCGCGAGCGCCGTGACGACCTGTCCCGCGGTCATCGCGAACCGGTCGAACCGCACCGCGAACTGCGGCGGCGTCTCGCCCGGCTCGATCGTCGCGCCCGGCAGCGCGGCGCGGACGTCGTCCAGCGGCACCGCCGTCTCCGTCTGCACGTTGAGGATCCGCTCGCGGGCGAACGCGTCCTTCACCGCCTCCAGGTCCCCGTCGAAGATGATCCTGCCCCCGTCGATGATGACGAGCCGCCGGCAGAACCCTTCGATGTCGCCGAGGTCGTGGCTGGTCAGCATGACCGTGGTGCCCTCGTCGCGGACCGTCCGGAAGAACTCCCGGACCCGGTCCTTCACGGCGAGGTCCAGCCCGATCGTCGGCTCGTCCAGGTACACGACCGGCGGGTCGTGCAGCAGCGCCGCGGCGAGGTCGGCCCGCATCCGCTGCCCGAGCGACAGCTTCCGGCCCAGGACCGGCAGCACCTCGCCGAGCTCCAGGACGTCCTCGAACCTGGCCATGCGCTTGCGGAACGTGCCGTGGTCGATGCCGTACACGTCGCGCAGCACCGCCAGGGACTCCGACACCGGCAGGTCCCACCAGAGCTGCGTCCGCTGCCCGAACAGCACGCCGATCCGGTGCGACATCGCGATCCGGTCCTTCTGCGGCGACAACCCGTCGATGCGGACCTCACCCGAGGTCGGCATCAGGATCCCGCTGAGCAGCTTCACGGTCGTCGACTTCCCGGCGCCGTTCGGCCCCACGTACGCGACGGCCTCACCGGCCTCGATCGTCAGGTCGACGTGATCGACGGCGGTCTTGTCCACGAACCGCCGCACGAAGAGATGTTTGACGGCCCCCCGCAGCCCCGGATCCTTGTCCGGCCTGCGGAAGACCTTGGTCAGTTCTCGAGCCTCCACAAGTGCCATCGCCGGAGCCTAGTAATTCTTCGCGATCCGGATTAACCCGTTTTCCGCCGGCGGACCGTGGCGCCCGTCGCTGTTTCCCCCTGGTGCCGGCCGTGGATGGTCCCTACGGCGCCTCGGCGACCAGCGAACCGGACGGGGTCGTGGACGCGCTCGACAGGAACCTGGGGTGCTTGCTGCGCATGGTCGAGATGACCAGGTCGTACGGCACGTCGTCGAAGTCGCCGTAGAACTTGAGGAACTCCATGTGCCGGTTGCCGTCGCCGTCGAACGGGTGGTAGAGGCTGTCGGCGCGGCCGTCGAACTCCAGCGGCGCCATCCCGTAGAGCTTGCACAGCAGCTTGTTGAACACCGGCGTGGCTCTGACCCACCGCCCGTCCAGGTGCACCGTGGTCAGGCTGTGGAAGAACACGTCACCGCCGACGAGGTCGCGCAGCCGGGGCGAGGCGAGGTGGTTGCGCACGTCGCCGTAGGTGATGCGGCTGGGGATGCCGGCCGCGCGCACCGCGGCCGCGTACACGATGGACTTGTGCAGGCAGAAGCCGCGGCCGCGGCCGATGACGGCGCTGGCGGTCAGGCCGGCGCGGCTCAGGTCGGCGTGATAGACGTCGTACAGGATGCCGTCGCGCACGGCGTAGTAGAGCCGGACCGCCTTGTCGACGTCGGTGGCGCCCTCGTCCAGGCCGGCCAGGGCATTGCCGACGAAGGCGGCGACGGCGGGGTGGTCGTGGTCCAGGAAGAACGTAGGTGCCGTCGGGTTCGCTGTCATGACACTTCCAAGGGACGGTGCAGGCCCATCAGGGCGGCGAGCCGCTCCCGCTGGATCTCCGACGTGCCGGAGTAGATCGTGCCGGACACCGAGTTGCGCAGCTCCTTCTCCAGCCCGTACTCCGTCGTGTACCCGTAGCCGCCGAAGATCTGCACGGCCGCGAGGGCGGAGCGCACGTTGCTCTCGCTGACGATCAGCTTGGTGCGGGCGACGTCGGTGGTCACGTTGCCGCCCGCGGCCAGCTTGCGGGCGGTCCCGTAGAGCCACATGCGAGCGGTCTCCACGTCGGTGCCCATGTCGACGATCCGGTGCGAGATCGACTGGTAGTGGCCGATGTGCTGGCCGAACTGCCGCCGGGTGCGGGCGTACTGCACGCAGCGGTCGAGCCGGTGCTGCATCTCGCCGAGGTTGACGACGAAGCCGCAGAGGATCTCCCACTTCATCACCGCGTCGAGGATCAGCAGGCCAGCGCCCGGCGAGCCGACCAGGTTCGCGCGGGGCACCCGGACGTCGTCGAGGAACAGCTCGGCCAGCGGCGAGGTGCGCAGCCCCATCTTGTCCACCGGCTGGCCGACGCTGAGCCCGGGGGTGCCGCGCGGCACCAGGAACGTGCTGATCGCGGCCGGGTTGCCGAGCTTGCCGGTGCGGGCGTAGACGAGGATGACGTCGGCGATCGGGCCGTTGCTGACGAACGCCTTGCTGCCGTTGAGGACGAAGCCGTCGCCGTCGGGCACCGCCGTGGTGCGCATCGGGGTGATGTCCGAGCCGCCCGCCGGCTCGGTGACGGCGTGCGCCCCGATGACGCTGCCGGCGCAGACGTCCGGCAGGTACCGCCGCTTGAGCTCGGCCGAGCCGAACCGGTGCAGGGCCACCCCGGTGCTGACCAGGTGGGTCACCACCGAGAAGCTCAGGCCCCCGTCGCGGCACGCCGTGCCGAGGGCCTCCAGCGCGTACATCGTGGTCGGCAGGTCCTGGGCCAGTCCCCCGTACTGCTCGGCGAACGGCAGCCCGAACAGTCCCAGCTCGGCGAGCTTCTTCCAGCCTTCGGTGTCGAAGGTGCCCGCCGCGTCGCGTTCGACGTGGTCGGTGCCCAGCGTCGCGGCGACCGCGAGCACGGCGTCGTGCAGCTCCTGTTGCTCCCGGGACCAGGCCATCTCAGTACTGGGAGTGCTCGTCGGAGTCCAGCGAGTGGACCTCGTCGCCGATCAGCGGCGGGTTGAAGACGCTGATCAGTTCGAGCTCGCTGTCGGGGTCGGCGATCAGGAAGTGCGCGTCGTGCGCGTCGAGGGCGTACATGACGCCGGGGGTGATCTCGAACTCCTGCCCGTCCGCGGTGACCACCCGCCCCGTGCCGCGGATGCACAGGCACGCCTCCAGGTGCCGGCGGTACTGCAGCCGCGACTTGGTGCCCGGGCGTACCGTCGTGTGGCAGACGGTGAAGCCCATCTTGTCGGCCTCCAGCAGGTACCGGCGGCTCAGGCCGTTGCCCCAGTCGACCGTCTTGGCTTGGCTCTGGTCCCGGACGATCATGGAGTCACTCCTTCTCTGCCGCTAAGGCGGCGTCGCGGATCCGGGTGTTGCGGGCGATGAAGCGGTCGACCGCCGCCACCGAACGGAAGTCGTCCGGGTTCAGGTCGATCTGGTCGAGGGCGACGGCGTACCGCTCGCTGACCCAGCCGACCAGCTCCAGCAGGCTGAGGCTGTCGACGACTCCGTTGTCGAGCAGGTCGTAGTCGCCCGGCAGCTCCGTGGCCGGGGTCCCGGGCAGGTACCGCGTGACGAGGTACTCGCTGATCTCGCGCTGATGGCTGCTCATACGGTCAGTTCCTTCTTCAGGCGGGCGCGGTCGACCTTGCCGGTGACGCCGACCGGCAGCGCGACGCTGCGCAGGTCGAAGACCGCGGGGATGGCGGCGCGGGTGAGGCGTTGCGCGCACCAGGTGCGCACCTGCAGGCCGGTCAGCCCGGAGGAGCGGGGGCGCACGACGGCGGTGATCCTGGCCCCGGCCGCGGCGTCGGGCAGCGCGACCACGGCCGCCTCGGCGACGTCGGGGTGGGCGAGCAGGACCTGCTCGACCTCCTCCAGGCTGATCCGCACGCCGCGGACCTTGACCTGGAAGTCGGTGCGCCCGACGAGCACGAGCCGGCCGCGGTCGTCGCGGGTGACCAGGTCGCCGGTGCGGTACCAGGCGTGGCCGTCCCGGACCGGGAAACGGTCGCCGGCCAGGTACCCGGCGGCCTGGAACGGCGTCGACACCACCAGCTCGCCGGTGCCGGGCCCGTCGAAGGGCTCCCCGTCGTCGCCGGCCAGGTGAGCGTGCACGCCGGGGAGCGGCGCCCCGAGCGGCAGCGGCTCGCCGTCCCGGGCCTCGTCCGCGCCGAACGTGTGGATGAAGCTGTCGTTGGTCTCGGTGCAGCCGTACACGTTGTGCAGGACCGCCGCGGGGAACAGGTCCGGCAGGGCGGCGCGCAGCGCGGGCGGCGTGTGGTCGCCGGTCAGCACGACGTGCCGCACGTCCGGCACCGCGACCCCGCCGTCCGCGGCGGCGGCTGCGGCGGCTGCGGCTGCGGCGTCCAGGAGCAGCCGGTAGAACATCGGCACCGCCTGCACCACGTGCGGCCGGGCGGTGGTGACGAGGTCCAGCAGGTACGCAGGGTTGGCCGCCCGGTCGGGGTCGACGAGCACGACGGTGCCGCCGTGCCCGAGGGTGGCCCACACGTCGAGCAGGCTCAGGTCGAAGTTCAGCGGTGCGTAGCTGAGCACCCGGGTGCCGGCGCCCAGCTCGAACGTACCGGCGGCCCAGCCGGTGAAGCGGCCCAGCGCCGGCCCGCCCAGCGGGACGATCTTCGGTACGCCGGTCGAGCCGGACGTGGTCAGCATCAGGCACGTGTCCGGCGGCAGGGCCGGCGCATCGCCCGGGACCGGCGCTGGGGACCAGTCGAAGGCGCCGTCGCCGGTCGCTTCGGCGACGCCCGCGCACCCGGCCCGCTGGACCAGGCTGCCGGCCACCTGCGCGCCGAGGTCGACGGAGAGCAGCAGCACCGGACGGTCGGCGGCGAAGCAGGCCAGGATCAGGGCGATGGTCTGCGGCGACTTCGCCGCGTGGACCGCGATCGGCTGCCCCGCCGGCAGGTCCAGCTTGTCCAGCGCCACCACGGCGGCCTCACTCGCGGCGATGAGCTCGGCGAATGTGGTCCCGCCGCCGCGGTACGACACGGCGGTGCGCTCCGGAGCGAGCCGGGCCGCGGCGTACACGGCGTCGGCCAGCGCCCGCCCGGTCATGAGCTCTCCCGGCCGGCGGGTGCGGCTTCCGCGACCGGCTCCCCGCCGCGGGAGGGCTCCCCGCCACCGGAGGGCTTCGCATCACCGGCGACCTCCGCGTGACCGGACTGGGTCCGCCAGGCGCCGGGCCGCAGCTGGTCCTCGCCGAGCAGGATGCTCGCCACGATCACCACGCCGCCGACCAGCACGTTCCAGGTGATCGCCTCGCCGAGGAACACCGCGCTGAGGATCAGGCTGATGAACGGGACCAGGTAGTTCACCGCGGAGGCGCCGGTCGCGCCGATGTCGGCGATCAGCCGGTTGTAGAGGACGTACGCCAGGCCGGTGCCGAACACGCCGAGCGACACGATGCTCAGCACCACGTGCCAGCCGACCGACGACGGGGTGTGCCAGCCGAGGAACGGCTGCAGCACGGCGAGCAGCACCGTCGCGACGAGGGTCTGGGCCGTCGCCGACGAGATCGGCGGGATGCCCCGGTCGGACAGGAACTTGCGGACGAACACGGCGTGCGCGGCGTAGATCCCGGCGACGGCCAGGCAGGCCAGCTGGCCGCCGATCGTGCCGCCCAGCTCGGACCACGGCGCCATCACCAGCACGATCCCGGCGAACCCGAGGACCACCCCGGCCGTGCGCCGCACCGTCGCCCGCTCGCTGCGCAGCTGCACGGTGGCCAGTGCGAGGGTCAGCAGCGGGGTGGCCGCGGTGAGCACGCCGGCCATCGAGGCGCTGGTGCGCTGCTCGCCCCAGGCCAGCAGCAGGAACGGGGCGACCATGCCGAGCACGGTGGTCACGGTGATGTGCACCCACACGAACCCGAACCGTGGCAGCCGGGACCGGGTGACCGCGGCGATGAGCACCAGGACCGCCGATCCGAGGACCAGGCGGCCCAGCACCTGCTGGCCCGGGCTCAGCTCCTCGCCGGCAAGCTTGATCAGCGGGTAGCTGGAGCCCCAGATGACCCCCAGGGCGACGAACTGCAGCGCGCTGAGCCCCTTCACGACGCCGCTCCGGCCAGCACCGGGATGCTGTTGCGCCCGATCTCCAGGGCCTGCGGGTCGATGCTGTCGTCGGCGAGCGTGCCGCCGAGGTACCGCTCGTACGCGCTGAGGTCGAAGTTGCCGTGCCCCGAGAGCCCGAACAGGATCGTCCTGGTCACGCCCTCCTCGCGGGCGCGCAGTGCCTCGTCGACCGCGGCGCGGATCGCGTGCGTCGACTCGGGGGCCGGCACGATGCCCTCGGTCCGGGTGAACAGCACCCCCGCCTCGAAGCAGTCCCGCTGGCGCAGCGCGACCGCCTCCATCAGGCCCTCCTCCACGACCCGGCTGACCAGCGGCGCGATGTTGTGCGCCCGCAGGCCACCCGCGTGCACGGGCGGCGGCACGAACCGGTGACCCAGCGTGTGCGTGCGGGTCAGCGAGGTGAGCCCGGCGGTGTCGGAGTAGTCGTAGGCGATCCGGCCCTGCGTCAGCGACGGGCACGCCGCCGGCTCCGCCGCGATCAGCCGTACGTCCGGCCCACCGTGCAGCCGCGCGCGCAGGAACGGGAACGCCAGGCCGGCGAGGTTGCTGCCGCCGCCCGCGCACGCCACCACGATGTCCGGGTAGTCGCCGGCCCGCTCCATCTGCACGATGGCTTCCTGGCCGATGACGGTCTGATGCGCGCACACGTGGTTCAGCGCGCTGCCGCGCGTGTAGCCCCACCGCGGGTCGGCGAACGCGACCTGCAACGCCTCCGACTTCGCGACGCTCAGGCTGCCCGGGAAGTCGGGGTTCTCGTCGAGCACCGCGCGCCCGGCCTCGGTCTCCGTGCTCGGGCTCGGCGTGCAGCTCGCCCCGAACATCTGCATCAGCGAGCGGTGGTGCGGCTTCTGCTGGAAGCTCACCCGCACCATGAAGACCTTGGCCGACATGCCGAACAGCGACGCCGCGAACGAGATCGCGCTGCCCCACTGCCCGGCCCCGGTCTCGGCGATCAGACCCGACTTGCCGGCCCGCTTGTTGTAGTACGCCTGCGGGATCGCCGAGTTCGGCTTGAAACTGCCGGTCGGGCCCACGCCCTCGTACTTGAAGTAGATCCGCGCCGGCGTGTCCAGCGCCTTCTCCAGATTGCGGGCCCGGATCAGCGGCGTGGGCCGCCACTGCGCGTAGAACTGCCGCACCTCACCCGGGATCTCGAACTCCGGCTCCCGGCTGAGCTCCTGGTCGACCAGCGCCTCCGGCATCGTCCGCAGCATGTCGTCACGGGTCACCGGCTCGCCCGTCGCCGGGCTCAGCGCCGGCGCCACGTAGTCGAGGTCGGCGGCCATGTTGTACCAGGTCTCGGGTATCTCCGAGGGGCTGAGATCGAAACGTACCGCCTCCATCGAGGCCGCCTCTCCGCACAGTGGACACTGAGTTGCGGTGGCCACGCCCCCGAAGTCGCCGCCGATGACCCATGGTCAGCACCGAACCCCCCGCGAAGGTAGGGATTGCGGCCGATGTTTAGGGGAAGCCCCAGTGCCCCCCCGGCCGGACACGTGCGACCGTGACCGCCATGATTCGTGAAGTCACCGCCGACGACCTCGGCCTGCTCCACTCGCTGGTGCTGGACATGGCCGCCAGCGAGGAGGCGACCGACCAGATCAGCACGGACGAGGCCGAGCTCGGCCGCGCCCTGTTCGGCCCCGCACCCGTCGCCTGGGCCCACCTCGCGATCGACGACAAGACCGGCGACGTCGTCGGGTACACCCTGTGGGCGCTGGTCTACAGCACCTGGCGCGGCACCGCGATCCACGTCGACGACATCTACATCCGCGAGGACGCCGTCGGCACCGGCGTCGACACCGCCCTGCTGAGCACCGTGGCCGCGGTCTGCGCCGAACGCGGCTACCGCCACATGCAGTGGTGGGGCCGGCCCACCAACGACCCGGTCGACGCCTACTACCGCTCGATCGGCGCCGAGATCCCCTCCGTGCTCGGCGAGGACATCGCCATCTACCGGCTCACCGGCGCGCCGCTCGCCGACCTCGCCAGGCAGGCCTGACCCCGCCCATCAACGCAGACCGTCGCCAAGAGACCGAGGCCGTCCACAACCTGGACGGGGCTCCGGGGACCTGCCCTTACGCAACCTCCGCCGCGTGGCCACCGGCACGGCCGGTGGCCCGTCGTGTCCGGCGCCTGCCACGCCCTGCTACCGACCGCTGCCGTCCACCACGTCAACCGCCGTCGGCAGCCGTGAGCACCTCGCGCGGCGCCGGCCCGCCATGGATGCGGTGGACGGCGGACCTGACGGTGGCGACCGCATGCTGGTCCCAGCTGACCGGGTCGTGCCGCGGCCCGTCGGTGCCCGGCCTGCGGTCCCGGTCAAGGAACGCGACCATCGCCGGGACCGCCGGCGCCGCCGCCGGACCGATGTCGGCCAGACACCCGACGACCGTCCCGTGGCCGGCCCCGAACAGCGGCGCCCACGGAACCCCGTCAACAAGCTCGGTCAGGACCGGCAGCGCGCCGGACGCGTCCGCGGTGCACCGCCAGAGGGCGTTCGCTGCCTCGGCCCGGGCCCACTCGAAGGAGTCGGTGAGTCTGCCGCGGATCACCGCCTCGTGCCCCGCGGCGGCGGGACCCATGTCCGCGAGCAGCGACAGCGCCGTCACGTCGGCCAGTGGGACGGCGGCGAGCCGGGCGAGGGCCGCCGCGGTCGCGCTGGTCTCCTCACCGGTGATCCGCCACCGCGCCCAGAGCAGGGTGCCGAGGGAGTCCGGCGCCGCTCCGGCGGCGAGCCGATCCAACGCAAGCACCACGACGCCGGCAGCAAGCCGATCCAGTGCAGGCACCACGACGCCGGCGGCAAGCCGATCCGGCGCAGGCACCGCGATGCCGGCGGCAAGCCGATCCAACGCGGGCACCGCGACGCCGGCCGCCGGCCCGATCCTGCCGAGCGCCGTGGCCACGGCCTTGTGCCCGGACGCATGGCCGGCCGTCCGGTCGAACTCCGCGTCGCCGAGCAGGCGGGCGAGCGCTTCGGCGGCGCCCGCGGCGTCCTCCCGCCAGCTGGACAGCCCGGCGACGAGGTCCTGCCGGACGTGCCGCCAGCCGTCGGTGTCGCCGGCGGTGAGCCGGTGCACGACCGCGGGCAGCAGCGCGGCCGCGTGCGGCCGCATCAGGTCCAGCAGCCGCTGTGGCGTCCTGTCCATCCAGATCCACCCTTCCGGCAGCGCGCAGGTGCCGGCGGTGAGCAGGTCGATCAGCGGCGCGACCGCGCGGGCGTCGCCGCGGTGGGCGAGGGTGAGCGCGGCCCATCCCCGCAGCTCCGGGTCGTCGTCGTGGTCGAGCACGGTCGCGACCCGGTCGGCGACCCGGTCCGGGACGGCGCCGCACCGCGCGAGGCGCGAGCCGGCCGCCGACCGCACCGCGCGGCTCGGGTGGTGGAGACACTCCGCGAGCAGCTCGAGCATCGCCCCCGTCCCGTCCCGCCACATCCTGACCTGCCGTGCCGCCGCCTCGCACGCCGACACCACGACCGCCGGATCCTCGTGCGTCGTCAGCGCCGCCGTGAACCGTCCGGCCGCCTCGCGCCCCTCCGCCGCCGGCCGGCCCACCGGATCCGGCCGCAGCGGGAACTCGTGCGTGTCACCGAGCAACGCCACGAGCCACGTGCCCATGCCGTGGTCCAGCTGCTGGCTCACCCATGGCACCCGCCGCATCCAGGCCTCCGCGGCGCCGGCCCCGGCCAGCAGCAGCCGCAGCAGCGGCTCCGGCGGCGCCGCCGGAGCCGCTGACAGCCAGGCGAGCCCGGCCGCGAACCGCACGTCGAGCGGATGGACCTCGCCGCCCCACAGGTCCCCGGCCCAGGCGACGACCTCCGCAGCGTCGCCGTGGTCGAGGGCCAGCTGCGCGACGGCCAGCACCAGGCAGATCCGCACCACCGGGTCGGCCTCCACCGCCAGCCGCCCGCGCAGTGCCGCCGCCACCTCGGGCGAGCCGGCCGGTGGCACCGTGGCCAGCGCAAACGCCGCCGCCGACCGGTTGCCGGGACCGGCGTCGTCGAGCAACGGCAGCAGCGAAGGCACGCCGGCGAGCACGGCGGCGCGGGCCGCCTCGGGTGACAGGTCGCCGAAACTGTCGCCGTCGTCGGCGGCCCGGAGCAGGTCGGAACGCAAGGCCTGCCCCGACCGGTCGGAGCGGACGGCCTGAGCCGCCAGCAGCAGCAGACCCTCCCGGCCGTGGACGCCCGGACCGGCCGCCGCACGGATCAGGAACGGCACCGCCAGCGCCGCCGGCGCGCTGCTGCCACCCTGATGGCACACCCTGTTCCCCAGCGTGGCGAGGCTGCGCTCAGCCGTCTCCGGATCGGGGTCCAGCAGGCCCCGCAGCAGCGCCGGCACATCATCGGCCCTGCCATAGAAGTGCTCGAACCCGGCCCAGTCGACGTCGTCGGGCGTCGGGGAGGGAAGGGCGAGCAGCGCGGTCATCGCTTCCCGCACGTCGGGTGTCATGCCGGTCATCATGCCGGCGGGGTACGACAAAAACGGGCGGCAGACGGCGGGATGTTCTGGTTCAGGTGGAAGACGTTGTCCGGGTCGTAGCGGTCCTTCAGCGCGGTCAGCCGGGCCAGCTTCGCCGGCGGGTACGCCCGGCGCACCCCCGCCGCGCCCTCATCCCCCAGCGAGTTGACGTAGACGCCGCCGGCGAAGGGCTCGAGCAGCGCCGCCGCGGCCCGTGCCGCGGCCCGGCGGGCGCCGTCCTGAGCGGGGTCGGTCCACGAGGAGCCGGCGCCGAACTCGAACATGGTGTCGCGGTGGCCGAACGCGGTGGCGTCCTCGGCGACGTCGGCGATGGCGCCGCCGTACCCCTGCATGCCCGTGCCGCAGTGCTCGCCGGCGGCGATGAAGGCGTCGACCGCCGCGTCGGGCATCGACTTGAGGTAGTGCGAGCGCCCGTACCGG
This sequence comes from Dactylosporangium sp. CA-152071, assembly GCF_050936335.1. Taxonomy (NCBI): domain Bacteria; kingdom Bacillati; phylum Actinomycetota; class Actinomycetes; order Micromonosporales; family Micromonosporaceae; genus Dactylosporangium; species Dactylosporangium sp. CA-152071. The sequence continues at coordinate 3,879,445 of NZ_JBNJMZ010000002.1, forward strand.
CGCAGCGCGTGCCGGCCCGAGCTGTCCTCGCGGCGCTGCAGTTGCAGGTACGACATGGGCTGCCGCGTCACGGCGCCACCCTGGAGGAACGCCGGGGAGAAGGAACCCGGACCCACCCAGACATAGCCGAGGGTCAGGGTGCCGGGGGCGCTCCACGCGGTGAACGTCGCCTGCCGCGGCGCGGTGAGATGCTCGTCGCGCCAGCGGCGCATCGCCGCGTGCCGGGCGGCGCCGGTGAACGTCGCCTCCACGACGAGCGCCTCGGTGCCCGTGTCGTGCAGCGCGAACTCGAACCCGGTGACGATCCCGAAGTTGCCGCCGCCGCCCTTCAGCCCCCAGAACAGCTCCCCGTCGGTGACCCGCTCGACGGTTCCGTCCGCCGTGACGAGCTCGTAGGAGACGACGTTGTCGCAGGCGAGCCCGTGCTGCCGGGCGAGCCAGCCCATGCCGCCGCCGAGCGTGAGGCCGCCGACGCCGGTGTGCGACACGTTGCCCGCCGTGGTGGCCAGGCCGTAGCGCTGCGCCGCGTCGTCGAGGGCGCCCAGCAGCGCCCCGCCCTGCACGTACGCGCGGCGCCGGGCCGGGTCGACGCTCGCCCGCCCCATCGGCGTCAGGTCGATCATCAGGCCGCCGTCGGTGACGCCGAACCCGGCCGCGCTGTGCCCGCCGCACCGTACCGAGATCTCCAGGTCCCGCTCGCGGGCGACCCGGACCGCGCCGGCCACGTCCTGGACCGTCCGGCACCGCACGATCATCGCGGGCCGGCGGTCGAACATCGCGTTCCACACCTGCCGGGCGTCGTCGTAACCGGGGTCGCCGGGCCGGAGCACCTCTGCTGTCCCTGTCGTCATGCGTCGAGCTTCCCGCCGATTGGACCCCGCGGTAAGGTCCGTTCTTGTGGCTCGTGAGAGGACCAATCCGGAGCTGCTCGTCGCGCTCGACCCCGCCGGCGGGCCGCTGCACCGCCAGCTGGAGACGGCGATCAGGACGGGCATCCGCGGCGGCCGGCTCGCCGTGGGCAGCGCGCTGCCGTCCAGCCGGGCGCTCGCCGCGTCGCTCGGTGTCTCCCGTGGGGTCGTCGTCACGGCGTACGAGCAGCTGACCGCCGAGGGGTACCTGACCAGCCGGTCCGGCGGGTACACCACGATCGCCACCGGACCGGCTCCCACGGCCGCGCCGCCACGCCAGGTCGAGCCGCCGGCCCGGATCAGCTTCGGCTACGGGCGCACCGACGTGTCGCGCTTCCCCCGCGCCGCGTGGCTGCGCTCCGTCCGGCGGGTGCTGACGACCGCGCCCACCGACCGGCTCGGCTACACCAGCGGCCAGGGCACCCCCGAGCTGCGGGCCGCCCTCGCCGACTACCTCAACCGGGTCCGTGGCACCGACGCCCGCCCCGAGACGATCGTCATCTGCGGCGGCTACGCCCAGGCGGCGAACCTGCTGATCCAGGTGCTCCGCGCGGCCGGCGCCACCCGCCTCGCCGTCGAGGACCCGTCCTCCGACGACGACGCCCGCGCCCTGGCGCTGGCCTCCGGCATGACCGTGACCGGCGTCCCCGTCGGCCCCGACGGTGTCGACGTCACGGCCCTCGCGGGGGTGGCCGCCGACGCGCTCGTGCTGACCCCGTCGCACCAGTGGCCGACCGGCGGCGTCCTGCCCGCCGCCGCCCGCGCCGCCGTCATCCGGTGGGCCGCCACCGGCGCGCTGGTCATCGAGGACGACTACGACGCCGAGTACCGCTACGACCGGGCCGCCGTCGGCGCCATGCAGGGCCTCGCCCCGGACCGCGTCGCGTACGTCGGCTCCGCCAGCAAGACCCTCGCGCCCGGCCTGCGGCTCGGCTGGATGGTCCTGCCGCCGCACCTCGTCGCCCCGGTCGTCGAGGCGAAGGTGCTCGCCGACCGCGGCTCCCCGGCGATCGACCAGCTGACCTTCGCGGACTTCCTCGTCGGCGGCGAGTTCGACCGGCACCTGCGGCGGATGCGCCCCCTGTACCGGCGCCGCCGCGACACCCTGCTGACCGCCCTCGCCAGGCACCTGCCCCGGCTCCGCCCCGTCGGGATCGCCGCCGGCCAGCACCTCGTCGCGTGGCTCCCACCCGGCCTGCCGGAGGAAGCGGTGGAGGCCGCCGCGCTGGCGCGAGGGCTCACCGTGTACGGCGTCGGCCGCTTCCGCCTGGCCCCCGGCCCGCCGGGCCTGCTGTTCGGCTACGGCCACCTCTCCGAGCCCGCCATCGAGGAGGGCGTCACCATCCTCGCCGCCGCCCTGTCCGACCTGACCTGACGGCCCGCGCGGGTCAGGCGGAGGCGCGGAGGATCAGCTCCGGGTTGAAGATGACCGAGCGCGGGGAGCGGCCGGGTTCGCGGATCCGGGTGAGCAGGAGCTGGGCCATCTCGCCGGCCATCTCCTCGACGGGCTGGCGGACGGTGCTCAGCTGGGGGTGGCACTCGAGGGCGGCGGTGCTGTCGTCGAAGCCGATGACCGCGACGTCGTCCGGGACGGTGCGGCCGGACTCCTGGATGACGCGGAGCGCACCGTCGGCCATCAGGTCGTTGGCGACGAAGATGCCGTCGACGTCGGGGTGGGAGGCCAGCAACGCACGGGCGGCGCGCTCGCCGCCGCCGCGGGTAAAGTCGCCCTCCACGTGGGGGGCGTCGGCCTGGCCGTGGGCGGCGACGGCGGCGTGGAAGCCGGCGAGGCGGTCCTGGGCGGCGGGCATGTCGAGGGGGCCGGTGATGGTGGCGATGCAGCGGCGGCCCAGGGCGGCCAGGCGGTCCACGGCGAGCCGGACGCCGGCACGCTGGTCGACGTCGACGAAGCTGGTGTGGACGGGCCGGCCGGGCCGGCACGACAGGACACAGGGCACGCCGAGGTCGACGAGCTGGCTCGGGAGCGGGTCGTCGACGTGGCTGGAGATGAGCAGGGCGCCGTCGACGTGCCCCTGCCGCAGATACCGCATGACGTGCTCGCGGGCCGGCGGGTCGGCCAGGAAGATGACCAGGTGGATGCCGAGCGGGCGGAGCACCTCCTGCGCCCCCGCGGTGACCCGGCCCAGGTAGGGGTCGGTGAACGTACGGGTGAGGAACGGCGTCTCGTAGCCGCGGTTCTCCGGCTCCGACACCACGAGCGCGATCGAGTCGGTGCGGCGGGTGACGAGCGAGCGGGCGGCGAGGTTGGGCACGTAGCCCGTCGCGGCGATCGCCCGCTCGACGGTGCGCCGCAGCTCAGGGTCGACGGTCTGCACCCCGTTGATCACGCGGGAGACCGTGGCGCGGGAGACCCCGGCGTAGTTGGCGACCTGTTCCAGCGTCGGTGGTCGCGTGTCGCTGCCCGTCATGGTTCTCACGGTAGATCGTGCCCCCGCGCGGTGGGAAAAGGGAGCCGTGGATGGACGGCGCTTGCGTCTCGTCCATCCACGGCCAGATTCAGAAACTTACGCGGTGCCGTTGGCGCCGCACTTGACTTTCAGGCGGATGCAGTACGCGACCCGGCGCTCCATCTCGGCCTGCGGCCAGGCGTTGAAGAAGTCGCCGTGCATCGTGAACCCGGCACCCGAGCTGAGCCGGATCCTCGACGGGTCACCGTTCACCGGGTACCGCAGGACCTGCCGCAGCTTGGGCACCGGCACCGGGTGGGTGGACGGGCAGGCGCCGTTGACGGGGTAGGCCATGTGGCTCTTGTGGTCGGCGGAGTCGAGGTCGCGGCCGTTCCAGCACTGCGGGAAGTCGAGGTACGACTCCAGCATCGAGTCGGCCGGGCAGTTGATGAAGTCCTTCCCCGCGCCGGACTCGTTGTGGTGCAGGCAGGACCAGCGGGAGATGGTGGTCGCGTCGGGTGCCGTCGCCTTCGCGTTGCCGGCGACGATCCGCAGCCCGAAGGGCAGCGGCTGGGTCTGCTCCCGCACGGCGTCGCTGACGCCTTCACCGAGGTAGTAGAAGGTGGTGATCACCGGCTCCTTCGCGACCCCGTCCTGGTACAGGGTGGGCACCCAGTACGAGGACTTGTCGACGGCCGGGTTGCAGTTGCTCGGGCCGTTGGCGAGGTCGTTGACCGTCGAGTTGCCGTTGGTGACGGTGCTGCCGAAGAAGCTGTGCATGTGCGACGCGCCGGGCAGGCCGGGGAAGACGATCGGGTCGTCCGGCAGCCGGTGGCTGAACGGGCAGTCGGCGAGGAACTCCGCGACCCGGACCGCGCCCGGCGGGATGGTGGTCGGGTTGTTCGTCGGCGTGCTGCCGCCGGTCCCGAACACCTGGAACTCCCACAGCGACACGCCGTACTGCGTGGCCCGCCGGGTCGTGTTCAGCTTCACGTACCGGCCGGAGCCGGACACGTTCAGCGTCTGCACGCCGCCGGTGCCGTTGACGGTGGTGTTGATCGTCGTCCACGAGGTGCCGTTGGCCGACGTCTGGATGGTGAAGTCGCGGGCGTACGCGGCCTCCCAGTTGATTACCACGCTGGTGATCGTGGCGGGCGCGCCCAGGTCGACCTGCAGCCACTGCGGGTCGCTGAACGCGCTCGACCACCGGGTGCCCCCGTTGCCGTCCACCGCGTTCGCGGCGGCGGCGCCCCCGTTCTCCACGGACGACGCCGTGACCGGCTTCCCTTGGGAAATCGGGATCTCAGCGGCGTCCGCGGAGAACGCACGGACCGAAGCGTACGTGCCAACCAGTGCGGTGAGCGCCAGCCCGATCAGGAACTTCCTGGTCAGGCCCCTCCCCAGGACCCGGGCGCTCACTTGTAGACCCGCACGTAGTCGACGTACATCCGGGACGGGAACGGCGTGGTGGCGTCGATCGGGCCCGGGAAGTCACCGCCGACCGCGAGGTTGAGGATCAGGTAGAACTGGTGGTCGTACACCCACGGGCCGCGGGTCGTCTCGACCGTGTCCTTGTCGGCGACCAGGATGACCTGGTTGTCGACGCGGAAGGTCATGTGCTTGCTGTCCCACTCGGTCGAGTAGACGTGGTAGTCCAGCGACAGGTCGACCGTGGAGATCTTCTGGCCGTAGCCGCCACCGCCGTTGTAGGCCGGCGCGTGCAGCGTCGAGTAGATCTCGTTGGTGTTCTTGCCGAGGATCTCCATGATGTCGATCTCGCCGTTGTACGGCCAGGGGCGGCCGGTCAGGAAGTCGGTGCCCATCATCCAGAACGCGGGCCAGAGGCCGTTGCCCTTCGGGACCTTGATCCGGGCCTCGACCCGGCCGTACTGGGTGGAGAACTTGTTGCTGGTGTTGATCCGGCCCGAGGTGTAGTCGCGGCCGCCGAGGGTCTGCTTGCGGGCCTCGATGACCAGCGAGCCGCCCTGGATGCTGGTGTTCTCCAGGTTCGTGTAGTACTGGATCTCACCGTTCTGGCCGGTGCCGGGGTCGATCGTCCACTTGGAGGTGTCGACGTTGGTGCCGGTGTTGAACTCGTCGGACCACACCAGGTTCGTCGCCGGGAAGATCGGGTCGGCGGGGTTCGCCGGCGGCTGGACCGGCTGGCCGCCGGTGCCGTACACCTTGAACTCCCACAGCGAGTAGCCGTAGCCGTTGGAGCGCTGCGTGCCGTACATGCGCACGTAGCGGCCGGTGCCGGTGACGTTCAGGGTCTCCTTGAAGCCCTTGCCCGTCGTGGTGTTGTAGATCGGCGTCCAGTTGGCGGCGTCGTTGGAGGTCTGGATCTGGTACGACACGGCGTACGCCGGGTCCCACTGCAGCACGACCTGCTTGATCTGCGCGGTCGCGCCGAGGTCGACGTAGATCCAGCCCGGGTCGACCCAGCCACCGGTCGGGTTCGTCGCCCAGCGGCTCGCCGGGTCGTTGTCGAACGCCTTGTCCGGCGTGCACGGGTTGCAGTTGCTGTCGTTCTGCGAGGTCGACGCGAAGCCCGGCTTCTTGTACGACAGCAGGACCGTGTTGCCGGGCGGCTGGCTCGGGCTCTGGCTCGGGCTGCTGCTCGGGGTGTCGTTCGTGGTGGGCGGCGCGCCCTGCACGCGGACCTGGACCTCCCACAGCGAGTAGCCCCACTGCGTGGCCCGCGCGGTGCCGTTGATGCGCACGTACCGGCCGGAGCCGGTGACGGTCAGGTCCTGCACGCCGCCGGTGCCGGTGGTCGTGCCGTAGATCTGCGTCCAGGTGGTGCCGTTGGTGGACGTCTGGATCTGGAACGCGGTCGCGTAGGCCGCCTCCCAGTTCAGGGTCACGCCGCAGATGGCCTGGGTGGTGCCGAGGTCGACCTGCAGCCACTGCGGGTCGGACGCGGCGCTGGACCAGCGGGTGCCGTTGTTGCCGTCGAACGCGGACGCGGCGGGCGTGCCGGCGTTCTCCGTCGAGGAGGCGGTGGCCGTCTTGCCCTGCGCCACGTTGGCGGTGCCGCAGCCGGACGGCGTGCTGCCGCCGTACACCTGGAACTCCCACAGCGACACGCCGTACTGCGTCGCCCGGGCGGTGGTGTTGACCCGCACGTAGCGGCCGGAGCCGTTGACGGTGAGGCTCTGGTTGCCGCCGGTGGAGGTCGTGGTGGCGTAGATCTGCGTCCAGGTCGTGCCGTTGGCGGAGGTCTGGATCTGGTACGCGGTGGCGTAGGCGGCTTCCCAGTTGAGCGCCACGCGGGTGATGGTCTGCGTGGAGCCCAGGTCGACCTGGATCCACTGCGGGTCGCTGAACGCGCTCGACCAGCGGGTGCCGGTGTTGCCGTCAGTCGCGTTGGAGGCGGGGGAGCCGGCGTTCTCCGTCGACGAGGCGGTGGTGGGCTTGCCCTGCGACAGCAGGGTCTCCGCGGCGTCGGCGCGGGTCACGACCAGCACGATGTAGGTGCACAGCATCGCGGCCACCGCGGTGGCGATGGCGCCGGTGCGCATGGCGCGCCGGCCGGTCGTAGATCGTGAGAGACGTCGATGGCCGGGGGCGGGTGCCGACCAAGGCATAGGGAGCTCCATTCGTGTCGCTCGGGTGACCAGTGTGTTACGGGGTGATGAGAGAGCGCTCTCTCATCCGGTCACTGTGGACCCTTGGTCGAGTCGTGTCAATGCTTCGGCGCGAATGGGAGAGCGCTCTCCAAACATCGACTACCAGCAGCTCACGGGCCGTCGACGCTGCGTGGAGTAGTGACGAACCCTGATATGCGTGGCGCGGGGAGCGCTCTCCCCAGGTCAGGCCTGCGGGCGGCGCATGATCCAGACCGGCAGCCGGCCGTCGACGGTCAGGTGCTCGACGACGTCGAATCCGGCGCGGCGGTACACCTCGACGTTGACGGGATTGGAGGTCTCCAGCAGCGCGGGCAGCCCGTCCTCCGCCGCCCGCCGCAGGGCCGGTGCCATCGCGGCCCGGGCGAGGCGCCGGCCGCGGTGCTCCGGGTGGCAGGCGAGGACCCCGAGGTACCAGCGCCGGTGCGTCGGCATCACGGCGGCGACGGCGTGCTCGTACACGGCGAACCGCCCGGTCGGCACGTGACCCGACGGCGGCGCGTCCGGCCCGTCCCACATCGCGACGGCCGCTCCCCCGTCGGCGACCCAGACGGTGCCGTGGCCGACCCGCGCGTCGAAGAGCCCGCCGGCGAGCGCCGCCGCGTCGCCTTCGAAGGTGGCGTCGTCCGGGTAGAAGAAGCGGAACGCGGGGTCGGCGGCGAACGCGGCGACGACGGTGGCGACCACCGCGTCCCGGTGCGCGGGGGTCGCCACCTCGATGACGGGCTGGGTCAGGGGTGTGGTCACGCCCAGGTCATACCACGCAGCACGGCGTCGAACCCGGATTTTCCGATCGCCGGATCGACGACCGTGATCGTGTACCAGACCTGGTGGTCGTCGGACCACCAGCCCGCCGACCGGTCGCCGGGACGGTCGTAGACGGCCGCCGTCCGGCTGCCGAGCCGCAGCGTGTGGTCGGGTTCCGAGAGGGTGACGCCCGGGCTCAGGCGGTAGGCACGCAGCGCCAGGTCCGGGCCGCCGAGCCGGGTGAAGCGCCACACCAGCACGCTGTGGAGCCGGACCGCCGGGAGCTCGGTCCAGCCGCCGGCCGCCAGGTCGGGCAGGTCCGCGGCGCGGACCAGGACCCGCGGCTCCAGGGGCTCCCGGCCGTCCACGATGCCCCGGCCGCCGACCGCCTGGGGCAGCTCGAACGTCCGCGACGCCGGCTGACTGTCGTCGCCGCAGCCGGCGTACGAGCCGGCGAGGTGCAGCGTGATCCGGTTGTCCGCCCACTCGACCCGGTCGTCCGCCGGGTCCCGCTCGACGCACTTGCCGGGCAGCGGCGCCGCGTACACGGTGATCCGGGTGCCGGAGCGGTCGATCCGCGCCACGTCCCACGGGACCTGCGGCACCCACGCCCGGCCCGTGGGCGCGGCCGGTCCGCCGGTGGGCACGTCGGGCGCCCCGCCGGTGGGCGCGGCGGCGAACCCCGCCAGCACCGCGAGGGCGGCGGCCACCACGGCCCCCGACCGGGCGATGCGACGCCGGCGGATCCGGCGGCGGATCCCGGCGTGCGGCGCCTGCAGCAGCGCCGGCGGCACCTCGGCGACCGCCCGTTCCAAGAGGTCGGTGACCTGCTCGTCGCTCATCGGCGCACCCCCTCGCTCAGCAGTGCCAGCAGTTGCGGATCGTTGCGCAGCGCCGCCAGGGCCCGGGCCGTGTGCGACTTGACGGTGCCGAGCTTCAGGCCGAGGGCGCGGGCCGTGTCGGTCTCGGTGAAGTCGCCGTGGAAGCGCAGCATCAGCACGGCCCGCTGCTGCCTCGGCAGCCGGGCGAGGGCACCGGCGAGCAGGTGGCGCAGCTCCACCTCCTCGAGCTCACCCCCGCCCGCCGGCAGCTCCGGCAGCCGCTCCGTCGGCAGCTCGCCGCGCCACTTGCGGCGCCACCAGCTCAGGTATGTGCTGGCGAGCATCGCCCGCAGGTACGCGTCCGGCGCGCCGTCGCGGATCCGCGGCCAGCGCCCGTACGCCCGGGCCAGGACGGTCTGCACCAGATCCTCGGCCCGGTGCCAGTCGTGCGTCAGCAGCCAAGCCGAGCGCAGCAGCCGCGGCCAGGCCGCGCTCACGTACGCCTCGAAGTCGTCCAACGGTCCCCTCCCCCGGGGCGGTCCCCTGCGGTCAACGACGCCGTCCCGGCGAAAGGTTGTCCTCCACCTTCTTGAGGTACGCGGCGATGGCGTCGCGGTTGCGCGCCAGGCACGCGATCCGCGCGTCCATCCTGTCGCGCTCGGCCGCCAGCAGCGCGATCAGCTCGTCGCTGGCGTCGGAGACCGTGATCGTGCACGGGTTGTCGGTGCACGGCAGCACCTCCCGGATGACCCGGGTCGGCAGGCCGGCGTCGAGCAGCCCACGGATCTGCTGCACCCGGTCGACGAGGTGTTCGGCGTAGTCGCGGTACCCGTTGTCCTTCCGCTCCGGCGTCAGCAGGCCCTGCTCCTCGTAGTAGCGCAGCAGGCGGGCCGGGATACCCGTCCGGCGGGACAACTCACCTATGCGCATGCTCACTCACCCTCGCGTTCCGCTTGACCTTCACATCAGTGTGAACCTCCGACGATGCGGGCATGCCACTGCTCCTGCTGTCCCTCGCGCAGTTCCTCCTGGCCCTGGACTACTCGATCGTCTACGTGGCGCTGCCCGCGATCGCCGCCGATCTGGACCTGTCGCTGACGGCCGCGCAGTGGGTGGTGAGCGCGTACGCGGTGCCGTTCGCCGGCTTCCTCCTCTTCGGTGGCCGGCTCGCCGACCGGGTCGGGGCGGGCCGCCTCTTCGTCGCGGCGACGGTCCTGTTCGGCGCCGCCTCGGTCGCCGGTGGTCTCGCCGGGAGCGGCGAGGTCCTGCTGGCCGCCCGCTTCGCCCAGGGGGTCGCCGCCGCGCTGCTGCAACCGGCGGTCCTCGGCCTGCTCGGCACCCTCTTCGTCGCGCGGGCCCGGGCGCTGTCCGTCTGGGGTGCCGTCGGCGCCTCGGGTCTCGCCGCGGGTGTCGTGCTGGGCGGCGCCCTCACCCGCCTGTCCTGGCGCTGGACCTTCTTCGTCAACGTCCCGGTGACCCTGCTGTGCGCCCTCGGCGGCCTCGCGTGGCTGCTGCGCCCCTCCCCGCGCGGCGGCGCCCGGATCCCGCTGCCGGGCGCGCTGCTCGGCACCGGCGCGGCCCTCGCCGCGGTGCTGGCGCTGACCTTCCCGGGCTCCGCGCTGCTGCTCTCCGCCGTGGTGGCGGTGCTGCTCGGCGCCGGCTTCGCGCTGCACGAGCGCACCTCGCGCACCCCGCTCATCCCGCTGGCGCTGCGCCGGATCCGCAGCCTGCGGGTGGGCGTGGCGGCGACCGCGCTCTACATGGCCAGCGTCGGCGCGGAGTTCTACGTCGTGACCCTGCTCCTGCAGACGTCCCGCGGCTATTCCCCGCTCCGCGCCGGCCTGGCGTTCCTGCCCCTGGCCGCCCTGGTCACGGTGGGCAGCGCCGTGACCGGCCGGGCGGTGCGCCGGTTCGGCTCCCCTGCCGTCCTGTCCGCCGGCTTCACCCTGGCCGCCGCGGGCCTGGCCTGGCTGGCGGCGTTCGCCGGCGGCTCCTACGCCGGCGGCCTCCTGCCGGGCCTGCTGGTCACCGGTTTCGCCCACGGCATGGTCTACACCGCGATGTTCGTCCTCGGCGCCCGCGACGTCCCGGCGGCGCACCAGTCCTCGGCGGGCGCCGTCCTGACCACGTCCCAATACCTGGCCGGCGCGGTGACGATCGCCCTGCTCACCCTGGTCCTGACCAGCGGCTCGTTCGCCTGGGCCTTCGGGCTGACCGCCGGGGCGGCCGCGGCGGGAGCCCTGATCGCCGTCGCCGCCGTGCCCGGCTTTCGGCCGCGCGGTATCCGCGCGGTCCGTGCCGAGTGACACTGATGCGGTGATCGACCTCGATGCCCCCGGCCCGGTGCGGGCGGCGCCGGCACGCCGCCCCTGGTGGTTGCCGGGGCTGCTCGTCATGGTGCTGGTCCTGCCCGGCAGCGGTCCGATGACGGCCGACTCCGCGTCGGGGCCGCCGGCCCCGTCGGTGGTGCTGGAGGGCGACGGGATCGGCGACATGCGCGCCGACGGCGACACGCTGGTCCTGCTGATGCGGACCGCCGTGGCGGCGTACCGGATGCCGGGCGGCACCCGCCGCTGGAGCGTCCCGGTCGAGCCCGGCGCGCGGCTGCTGGCCGCCTCGCACGGCCGCGTGGTCCTCGCCGTCGAGGAGCCGGCGACCGGCACGGCCGCCCTCGTCGGCCTCGACGCCGCGACGGGCACCGAGGTCTGGCGGCGCGACGGGTCCGTGCCGTCGCCGCCGTCCGGTGAAGGCCCGCCGGGGCTGCTGCTCGCCCGCGCGGACGACGTGATCGACGGGCGCCTCCTCGGCCTCGACGTCCGCACCGGCGAGGTCCGCTGGCAGCTCGGCACGCCCTCGGTCCGCCGCGTCCTGGCGGCGGCCGGCGGCCGGCGGGAGATCGCCGACCTCGACCCCGACGGCACGCTGCTCATCCGCGACGCCGGCTCGGCCGCGGTCGTGCGCACGGTCGCGCTGCCCGGCCTCGGCGCGGTCGACGGCTTCGACGTCGCCGGCGACCGGCTGCTCGTCTACCACTTCGAGCGCACCACGCTGCTGGACAGCGCCGTGTACGACCTGACGACCGGCCGCCGCCTCTGGCAGCGCACCGCCATGGCGGCCGCCGGCGGCCTGTGGTGGTGCGGGACCCTGCTGTGCACCGGCACCGTCGGCCGGACCACCGTGGTGGACCCCGACACCGGCGACCCGCGGTGGAGCATCACCGGCTGGACCGACCTCGGCCCGTTCGGCGACGGCCTCATGTGGGCGACCGAACCCACCCCCGACACCGCCGACCCGGCGCTCGGCGCCGTCGTGCTCGACGCCACCACCGGCCGGGTCGTGCGCCGCTTCGGCCCGTGGGACGTCGTCGCCGCGCTCCCGGGCCACGCCGCCCTGGTGACCGGCCGCAACCCCGGCGGCTCGCTGGTCGCCCGCCTCGACCTCACCACCGGCGCGGTGACCGTCCTGGGCCGCACCGAGCACTGGCCGGCCCCGCCGAAGTGCCTGGCCACCGCCACGCTGCTGGCCTGCCACCGCGAGCGGGTGTCGGTCTGGCAGCTGTGACGCCGGCTACCGGTCCGCTTCGAGGGGGTACCCGTACTTCTCGGCCGCCACGCGGACGTGACCCGGTGCGGCCGCCGGGTTGATCGCCCGGATCACCGCGCCGGTCAGCGGCAGGAACGCGGCGACGTGCCCGACCGCGGCCCTGGGCAGGACGACCTCGTGCACCTCCTCGGCGTACGTGCAGTACTGCTCGGCGATGTCGTCGAAGAGGACGTCCAGCAGCCACGAGCCGTCCGGGTCCACCTCGTCGTCGTCCGCGGGCGAGAAGTCGATGTCCTCCCCCGCGTGCCACCGCTCGTCACCGGCGCGCCGCCACAGGACGAAGGTGGCGTCGAGCGTGCCACCCGGGCCGCTGAAGGTGGGCTCGGCCGCCATGGCCTCGAACTCCTGGGGAAGCCCGTCGAGCAGCCCCGGCCACAGCCCGCCGTCCGTGTACCTGAACATCGACGACTCGTGGTAGACACCCCGGACGAAGGCACCCCCGCCGGCGGTGAAGACGATGTCGTACTCCTCACCGCTCCCGTTACGCATCGCCGCCGCCTCGTCACCGCCCCACGCACGGTCGTAGGTGTAGTAGTCACCCCCGACGATCGCGTCAAGCACCGCCAGCGCCTTGCACCGCCGCCGCACCACCTCAACCGCAGGCAACCGCTCCGCAACGTCGTACACCGTCACGCCCGCATCGTAAGCCGCCGCCAACCACCGGCCGGTCAGACGCTCCCTCCGCGGCTGCGGATGTACTCCTCGATCTCCTCGTCGGTCGGCGGCCGGAAGTAGTCGTACGGCGCCACCGAGACGCCCTCGCAGACAAGGCGAGGATCATCCTCGTCGGCCGCAGGGTCCAGGTCCGACGCGTCCATCGACGCCATCGAGAAGATCGCGAATCCCGGCTCGAAGCGGTACCCGATGTCGATCGGCTCGTACCGGTGGCCCTTCGCCGCCAGGTCAGCCACGACGTCGTCGAGGAAGCGGAAGGTCAGCTGCACCCCGTCGAAGAAGACCTCCTCACCGCCGCCGGAGTACGCGATCTCGACCACCTCGACGGTCTCGTCCGGCGTGTAGGTCAGGACGAGGCATGGGCTCGTGTCGTACACCGCCCTGCTGGAACGACCAGGGTGAACGGGGCCACCGATGCGACGCTCCACGTCCGCGCGGCGCTCGCCGACCTTCGCCAGCGCCACACCTTCACCGGGAAGGATCTCCATCTGGCAATTGTGCCAGCCATGCCGCACGCCCCAACGGCGACGGGCTGGGGGTGAAACGCCGGACCGCCACGCCGGTGGAGCAAGGTGGCGTGGCGGTCCGGGGAGGGGGGTGGGTCAGGCGGTGTGTTCCTTCTTGTCGCCGGCCCACTGGGTGTGGAAGGAGCCGTCGCGGTCGGTGCGGCGGTAGGTGTGGGCGCCGAAGTTGTCGCGGAGGCCCTGGATCAGGGCGGCGGGCAGGCGCTCGGCGCGCAGGCCGTCGAAGTAGGCCAGCGAGGACGAGAACGCGGGGGTGGGGATGCCGGCCTGGGCGGCGGCGACCACGACGCGGCGCCAGGAGGGGACGCCGGAGTTCACGGCGTCGGCGAAGTACGGGGCGACCATGAGGCTCTTCAGCGACGGGTTCTCGTCGTAGGCCTCGCGGATGCGGTTGAGGAAGCGGGCGCGGATGATGCAGCCGCCGCGCCAGATGGTGGAGACGGCGCCGCGGTCGATGTCCCAGCCGAACTCGGCGGAGCCGGCCTCGATGTGGTCGAAGCCCTGCGCGTACGCGACGATCTTCGAGGCGTAGAGGGCCAGGCGCACGTCCTCGATGAACTGGTCCCGGTCCTCGACCTGGAGCCCGCCCGAGGTCGAGGGGAAGGCCGCACGGGCCGCGGCGCGCTGGTCGGCGTGGCCGGACAGGGAGCGGGCGAAGGTGGCCTCGGCGATGCCGGTGATCGGCACGCCCAGGTCGAGGGCGCTCTGCACGGTCCAGCGGCCGGTGCCCTTCTGCTCGGCCTGGTCCAGGACGATGTCCACGAAGGCCTGGCCGGTCTCGGCGTCGACGTGGCCGAGGACGTCCGCGGTGATCTCGATGAGGAAGGACTCGAGGTCGCCGGTGTTCCAGGTGCGGAAGATGTCGGCGATCTCGGCCGGGGTGGCGCCGATGCCGGCGCGGAGCAGGTCGTAGGCCTCCGCGATGAGCTGCATGTCGGCGTACTCGATGCCGTTGTGGACCATCTTCACGAAGTGGCCGGCGCCGTCGGGGCCGACGTGCACGCAGCACGGGGTGCCGTCGACGACCGCGGCGATCTTCTCGAACATGGGGCCGAGGGTCTGGTACGACTCGGGTGAGCCGCCGGGCATGATCGAGGGGCCGAGCAGCGCGCCCTCCTCGCCGCCGGAGACGCCGGTACCGACGAAATGCAGACCGGCGGAGCGCAGCGCCTGCTCGCGGCGGCGGGTGTCGGCGAAGTGGGCGTTGCCCGCGTCGACGATCATGTCGCCGGGCTCCAGGAGCGGGATCAGCTCGTCGATGACGGCGTCGGTGGGACCGCCGGCCTTGACCATGATGATGACGGCCCGCGGGCGTGCGAGGGACGCGACGAAGTCGGCCATCGACTCGCTCGGCACGAACGTGCCCTCGTGCCCGAACTCGTCCACGAGGCGGCGGGTCCGCTCGTAGGAGCGGTTGTGCACGGCGACGGCGTAACCATTGCGGGCCAGGTTGCGGGCCAGGTTACGTCCCATCACCGCGAGACCGGTCACGCCGATCTGAGCAAGGTCGGACATCGGAACCTCTCCAGTCAAAGACGATCTCGCCCCGACCGGCGATCACTACCCCGGGATCTCGGTTCGAAGCGCGCGTCGGACCAGGCTACCCGCCTGCTGTTGCGCCCCGGCACGGCACGGGCGGCGGGTTCCAGGATCCAGGAGAGCCGCTGCCGGGGTGATGAGGGAAGGACCGCCTCACCCGTACTGCTCCAGGAACACCGACAGGCGTTCGGTGAGCGCCGGCAGCGCCCCGACCTCGGTGGGTTCGGCGGCGGTGTCGCCGAGACGCCGCATGCTCTCGGTGAGCATCGGGGCGAGTTCGTCGCGCAGCGCGCGCATGTCGTCGTCCGGCGGCGGCAGGTGGGCGAGCTTGTCGATCCGGGTGGCGGTGCGCCTGGTGCCGCCGTCGAGCAGGACGGTCACGTAGAGCGTCGTCACCCGGCCTTGCCGCAGCTCGGTGCCGGCGGCATACGCGGACTCGAGGGCGTCGTGCGCCGACTGGGCGGCCTCGACCGCCGTCGCGCGGAACTCGTGCCGGCCCGGCGGCTGGGTCGAGGCGAACGTGCCCCAGCCGAGGACCAGGGTCAGGACCACGGCGGCGATGACCAACCCGCGTCGCATCACGCCGTGGTACCCCTGATCCATGGCGGGTCAAACGCCCCGGCAAAACGGTCCAACCAGGTCGTAACCCGCGATGGCGGCGCAACGTTGGACGAAGGTGCACACCGACGAGCCGCCGACCACCCGCGTGCTGTACCTCGCCGGGTGGGGCCGCAGCGGCAGCACCCTCGCGGAGGGAATGCTGGACCAGGTGCCCGGCCTCGTCGGCGTCGGTGAGATCAAGTTCCTCTGGGAGCGCGGCCTGCTGCAGAACCGGCGGTGCAGCTGCGGCACGCCGCTGCGCTCGTGCGAGTTCTGGGTGGAGGTCCTGCACGAGGCGTTCGGCCGCATCCCGGACGACGACGAGCTGCGCGAGCTCGACGAGGCGTCCCGCCGCTTCCGGACCCGGCACCTGCCGGGGCTGGTGCTGCGCCCGACCCGGCCGCCCGGCGCGGACGAGCTGCGCTGGTACTACCGGGCCCTCGCCGACCTGTACCGGGCCGTGGCGAAGGTCAGCGGCGCCGACGTCGTCGTCGACTCCTCGAAGTTCCCGTCCTACCTGACGGCGCTGCTGCAGGCGCCCGGCCTGGACGTGCGGGTGGCGCACATCGTCCGCGACCCGCGGGCCGTCGCGTATTCGTGGCAGCGGCACAAGAAGGACCCGGACGCGCCGAACGGCGAGCTGATGCCCCGCATGCACCCGGCGTCCACGGCGCTGTACTGGTCGGCGTGGAACCTCGCGACGGAGCGGATCACCCGCCGGGCGGGCCTGCCGTACCTGCGGTTCCGGTACGAGGACCTGGTCGCCGCGCCGGACGCGACGCTGCGGGCCGTCACCCGGCTCAGCGGCGTCCCCGCCGCGGCGGTGCCGGTCGGCGACCGCGGCGAGGTGTTCGTGCGCCCCACCCACCAGGTCTCCGGCAACCCCGTCCGGTTCCGCTCCGGGGCGGTCCACCTGCGGCTCGACGACGAGTGGACGAGGGGGATGGCGCCGCGGCACCGCCGGTTGACCGGGGCCTTCACCGTGCCGTTGCGGCGCCGGTACGGGTACCGCGACTCCTAACATCCGCGCCCTGCCCGCCGATGCTTGCAGTGTGTGGCGCGGGATGATCGTCACCGCCGTCACGCTGGTCTCGCTGGTCGGCGGGGGCACCGTGGCGTGGCGGCACTACGAGGGCGCCGTCGACCAGGTGGACCTGCTCGGCGAGGCGGCGCGGGACCGCCCGCCCCCTCGGCAGATCACCATCGAGTCGGCGCCCCGGTGGAGTCCGCCGCCGGCGTCGGCGCAGCCGGGGCGCAACATCCTCCTCGTCGGGATCGACGCGCGGCCCGGCGAGGACCAGGCCGGCGCCCGCGCCGACTCGATCATCGTGCTGCACGTGTCGGCGGGCGGCGACCGGGCCTGGCTGGTGTCGCTGCCGCGGGACACCCGGGTCGAGATCCCCGGGCACGGCACCGACAAGCTCAACGCCGCGTTCGCGGCCGGGTCGCAGGGCGGCGGCGGGCGGGCCGGCGGGTTCGCGCTGCTCGCCACGACCGTGCGGCAGCGCACCGGCCTCGCCTTCGATGCCGGCGCGATCATCGATTTCGCCGGGCTGCGCCGGGTCGTGGACGCGGTCGGCGGCGTCGACCTGTGCGTCGACGTGCGGACCGTGTCCGTGCACATCGGGTGGGACGCGCAGGGCCGGCAGACCGCGCCGTTCCGCCTGATCCCCCCGACGTTCCGCCCCGAGCGGATCCCCGGGGTCAGGCCGCAGGTGTACGAGGTGGGCTGCCGCCACTTCGCCGGCTGGGAGGCCCTCGACTACGTGCGGCAGCGGGAGCTGCTGCCGGACGGCGACTACGGCCGCCAGCGCCACCAGCAGCAGCTGCTCACCGCGCTCGGGCGCCGGGTCACCTCGGCCGGCGTGCTGGGCAACCCCCTCGCGCTCGACCGGACGCTGACCGCGGTCGGCGAGTCGCTGACCTTCGACGGCAACGGGCGGTCCGTCACCGACTGGATGTTTCAGCTGCGCGGGCTGCGCCCCGACGCGGTGACGATGCTGCGGACCAACGGCGGGCAGTTCAACGCCGCGACCCGCAACGGCACGGCGTTCGAGCAGCTGGACCCCGTGACGCTCGACCTGTTCGCCGCGGCCTGTTCGGATTCCTTGGACGCGTTCGCCCGGAAGCATCCGGACTGGGTCATCCAGCCGTCCTGACTGCAACAATCCTGCAAACGCAGAGCATTGACTCCGCTCTGTACCGGGTGGCACGTTGGCGCTAGGAATGCGCTTTCCTCGCCTCTTTTGGAGTCTGCATGCGCAAGACCACCGTCGTGGCCGCCGCCGTCGCCGGCGCGGCACTGCTCGCGGGCGCGGCCGTCAGCGCCCCGATCGCCTTCGCAGGCGCCGGCACACCCCCCGCCGCCCTCGCATCAGCCCGTCAGGCCCTGCCCGCCGGCGACGGCTGGGCCTCGGACACCACCGGCACCACCGGCGGCGCGCTGGCCGACGCCGACCACGTCTTCACCGTCCGCACCCGCGACGAGCTGGCCGCGGCCGTCGCCGGCGACACCCCGAAGATCGTCTTCGTGTCCGGCGGGATCGACGCCAACGCCGGCCACACGTGCGCCGACTACGCCGACCCGGCGTACAGCCTGGACGCGTTCCTCGCCGCGTACGACCCGGCCGTCTGGGGCCGCGCCACGAAGCCCACCGGCCCGCTCGAGGACGCCCGGGCGCGGTCGGCGAAGAACCAGGGCGCGCGGGTCAACATCAAGGTCGGCGGCAACACCACGATCGTCGGCCTCGGCGGCTCGAAGATCACCGGCGCCAACCTGCTCGTCGAGAAGGTCGACAACGTCATCCTGCGCAACCTGCGCCTCGAGGACGCCCACGACTGCTTCCCCTCGTGGGACCCCACCGACGGCGCCCTGGGCAACTGGAACTCCCTCTACGACACGGTGACCGTCACCGGCTCCACCCACGTCTGGGCCGACCACAACAACTTCAGCGACGGCAACAACACCGACGAGACGCAGCCGCTGTACTTCGGCCGCCCGTACCAGGTCCACGACGGCGCCCTCGACGTGATCCGCGCCTCCGACCTCGTCACCATCTCGTGGAACAACTTCTTCGACCACGACAAGACGATGCTCATCGGCTCCTCGAACACCGTCGGCGCCGACGTCGGCAAGCTCCGCGTCACCATCCACCACAACCGCTTCGCCAACGTCGGCCAGCGCGTGCCGCGGGTCCGCTTCGGCCAGGTCGACGTCTACTCCAACTACTTCTACGCCACCGACGAGGACAGCTACAGCTACTCGTGGGGCGTCGGCGTCTACGCCTCGCTCTACGCGGAGAACAACTTCCTGCTCCGCAGCGCCGACATCCCGCTGTCGTCCGTCGTGTACGACTGGCGCGGCACCGCCCCCGGCACCATCACCGAGGTCGGCACCGCCACCCGGATCGGCACGGGCCCGGTCTCGGCCGTCAGCCTCGTCGACGAGTACAACGCCGGCCACGAGCCCGACCTGACGGCCGGCACCTGGGTGCCGACCCTGCGGGCCGCGGCCCCGGACCCCGCGACGGCGGTCCCGGCCCTGGTGTCCGCGAAGGCGGGCGCGGGCAAGCTCGGCTTCTGACGCTTTGCTGGTTCGACACACCCCACCACCGCACCGGCCGACGGCAATCCGTCGGCCGGTGCGGCTTTGTAGCTTTCATTCCTGGCGGCGCGGTGAGCAGGGATTTCGTGCTCTTGCGGGAGCGGCGACCGGCGTACGGGGGCAGCCGCGGCTTAGCGTCGGAGCCCCCTGCCGCCGAGGAGGAACACCCGGATGCGCCGCTCCGCCATCACCTTCGCCGCCACCTGCGCTCTCGTCGCCGCGACGTTGACCGTCGCCCGGCCGGCGCTGGCCGCCGTGCCGTACGAGGACCCGTCGCTGCCGGTCGCCACCCGGGTCGAGGACCTGCTGTCACGCATGACGCTCGACGAGAAGATCGGGCAGATGACCCAGGCCGAGCGCGCGTCGGTCACGCCGGCCGAGGTCACCCAGTACAAGATCGGCTCGATCCTCTCCGGCGGCGGCTCGGCGCCCTCGCCGAACACGGCGACCGGCTGGGCCGACATGGTCGACCGGTTCCAGAACGGCGCCCTGGCCACCCCGCTGCGCATCCCGCTGATCTACGGCTCCGACGCGGTGCACGGGCACAACAACCTCGCCGGCGCCACGATCTTCCCGCACAACATCGGCCTCGGCGCGACCCGCGACCCGGCGTTGGTGCAGCAGGTCGGTGCGGCCACCGCCGAGGAGGTGCAGGGCAGCGGCGTCGACTGGACCTTCTCGCCGTGCCTGTGCGTGGCCCGCAACGACCGGTGGGGCCGCACCTACGAGTCGTTCGGGGAGAAGCCCGAGCTGCCCGTGCAGATGGCCACGATCATCGACGGCTACCAGGGCAAGGGCGTGCTGGCCACGGCCAAGCACTACGTCGGCGACGGCGGCACGACCGGCGGAGTCGACCAGGGCGACACCCAGCTGTCCGAGGCGGAGCTGCGCGCCGTGCACCTGCCGCCGTTCACCGAGGCCGTGCGGCGCAACGTCGCGTCGGTGATGGTGTCGTACTCCTCCTGGAACGGCCAGAAGCTGCACGGCAACGACTACCTCATCACCACCGTCCTCAAGGGCGAGCTGGGCTTCAAGGGCTTCGTCGTGTCCGACTGGAACGGCATCGACCAGATCGAGGGCGGCACCGGGTTCACCGCCTCCGAGGTCCGCCGCGCGGTCAACGCCGGCATCGACATGGTCATGGTGCCCACCGAGTGGAAGTCGTTCATCACCACGCTGCGGGCCGAGGTGCAGGCCGGCCGGGTGACGACGGCCCGCGTCGACGACGCCAACCGGCGGATCCTGACGAAGAAGTTCGAGTACGGGCTGTTCGAGAAGCCCCTCGCCGACCGCACGTTCACCCCGACCGTCGGCAGCGCCGCCCACCGCGCCGTGGCCCGCCAGGCCGTCCGCGAGTCGCAGGTGCTGCTGAAGAACACCGGCAACGTGCTGCCCCTCGCGAAGAACGGCGGGCGCTACTTCGTGGCCGGCAAGAGCGCCGACAACATCGGCAACCAGAGCGGCGGCTGGACGATCAACTGGCAGGGCGCGAGCGGCCAGACCACCACGGGCACCACGATCCTGCAGGGCATCCGCGCCGCCGCGCCCGGCTCGACGGTGCAGTACAACGCGACCGGCGCCGGCATCGACGGCTCCTACACGGCGGCGATCGCGGTCATCGGCGAGACCCCCTACGCGGAGGGCCAGGGCGACCGGCCCGGCTCCCTCGGCCTGGACGCGACCGACCTGCAGGCACTCAACACGCTCAAGGCGTCGGGCGTCCCGGTCGTGGTCGTCCTCGTCTCCGGCCGCCCGCTCGACATCGCCGCGCAGCTGCCCGACTGGCGCGCCCTGCTCGCCGCCTGGCTGCCCGGCACCGAGGGCGCCGGCGTCGCCGACGTGCTCTTCGGCGACCACAACCCGACCGGCAAGCTGCCTGTCACCTGGATGCAGACCGCGTCCCAGGAGCCCATCAACGACGGCGACGGCAAGACACCGCTGTTCCCGTTCGGGTTCGGCCTGAGCTACACCGGCACCGTCGAGTCGCCCGGCCAGCCCGGCACCCCGGTCGCGTCGGCGGTCACCTCGACCTCGGCGACGCTGACCTGGACCGCGCCGGCCTCGGGCAGCACCCCGACCGGCTACCGGGTGTACCGCGACAGCACCCTGCTGGCCACGGTCACCGGCCTGTCGTACCAGCTCACGGGCCTCACGCCGGGCACCACGACCCGGTACACGGTCGTCGCCGTCGACGCCGCCGGCCGGACGGGTCCCGCCTCGGCGGCCGCGACGGTCACCACCCCGGGCGGCACCGATCCGACCGCGACCTGCGCGGTCACGTACACGGCGAGCGAGTGGGGCGGCGGCGGCTTCGGCGGCGCGGTGACGATCCGCAACACCGGCGGCACCGCGCTGTCCGCATGGACCCTGGCGTTCACGTTCCCCGGCAACCAGCGCGTCACCCAGGGCTGGTCGGCGACCTGGTCCCAGACCGGCGCCGCCGTCACCGCCCGCAACGAGTCCTGGAACGGCGCCCTCCCCACCGGCGGCACCGTGTCGATCGGCTTCAACGGCTCGTACACCGGCACAAACCCCCGCCCGACGGCCTTCACCGTGAACGGAGCCGCCTGCACCGTCAGCTGAGCACCGCCCGCGCCGCCGGGCCCTCCACCCCCGGCGGCGCGCTCACTCCCGCAGCCGCTTCCCGATCTGGCCGGCGACAAGAAGTACCACTCCGCCTAATGGGAGCTACCGGGTCAGCCGCTGGCAGACTCGGTGCCTGGTAGCCGCGGACGGGGTGAGCACTCCCACCGCCTGGACTGAACGTTGAGTCCTACGGTCAGAACGTGCCCCCGTCCGTGGTCGGGAGATGGACGGCTGATGGGGTGTCGTGCCCGCTGAACGCGGCGTGAGCACTGGTCCATTAGGACGCCGATGTCTTCCGCGGGCTGCTGGTGTTGACCCGTGGCAGAGCGGAGATCCGGAGTGTTGTTCGTCGGCGACGACTGGGCGGAAGATCATCACGATGTGGAGGTGCAGGACGAACACGGCCGGGCGGTGCGCACGGCCCGACTGCCCGAGGGCGTGGACGGGATCGCCCGTTTCCATGACCTCGTCGCCGGGTTCCTGCCCGTGGACGCCCGACCCGCGGATGTCCTGGTCTGCATCGAGACCGACCGGGGGCCGTGGGTCCGGGCGCTGACCGCGGCCGGCTACCAGGTCTACGGAGTGAACCCGAAGCAGGCCGCCCGGCACCGTGAACTGCTGTCGTTGTCGGGCGCCAAGAGCGACAAGGCCGACGCGCACACCCTGGCCGACATGGTCCGCACCCGCCGCCACCAGCTGCGTCAGGTCGCCGCGGACTCAGACATCGCCGAGGCGGTCAAGGTCGTCGCGAGGGCGCATCAGACGCTGATCTGGGAACGCACCAGGCACACGCTGCGGCTGCGGGCGGCGTTGCGGGACTACTTCCCGGCCGCTGTGCAGGCATACCAGGTGCTGACCCTCACCGGTGGGGACGCCCTCGAACTGCTCGCCAAGGCCCCGACACCAGCCGCCGCGGCGAAACTCACCGTCGCCCAGATCAGCGCGGCGCTGCGCAAGGCCCGCCGCCGGGACATCCCCGCCAAGGCCGCCGCGATCCAGCAGGCACTCCGCGCCGAGCACCTCGGCCAGGCCGACATCGTCGCCGGCGCCTACGCGGCCACCGTCCGGGCGACAATCGCGGTCCTGCAGACCCTCAACACCGAGATCCGCACCCTCGACGGTGAGGTCGAGGCCCATTTTGGCCTGCACCCGGACGCTGAGGTCTACCTCAGCCAACCCGGCATCGGCGCGGTCCTCGGCGCCCGGGTGCTCGCAGAGTTCGGCGATGCCACCGGTCGCTACGCCGACGCCAAAGCCCGCAAGAACTACGCCGGGACCGCCCCGATCACCCGCCAGTCCGGCAAGACGCAAACCGTCCACGCCCGGTACGTGCACAACGACCGCCTCATCGACGCCCTGCACATGCAGGCCGGCGCCGCGATCCTGCACGACCCCGCCGTCCGCGCCTACTACGACGAACTCCGCGCCCGCGAGATCGGGCACAACGCCGCTCTCCGCCAGATCGGCAACCGACTCGTCGGCATCCTCCACGGATGCCTCAAAACCACCAGCCCCTACAACCAGACAACCGCCTGGTCACACCGCACACAAGCCACCGCTGCTTGACACCTCAGCTCCTGGGGTGTCTGACCGCCCATTCCAGACCGCCACGCCACCAAGTCCCACCGGCGTGGCGGTCCGGCGTTTCACCGCGGCACCGGCGGCCCGGGACGTCGGCGTCAGGCTCATCCGCTGTCAGCGGCGGCCGGCGCTTGGTCGGGCAACGCAGCGCTCGCTTCGCCCCCGGCGTGTGTGGCTGAGGCGGTGGGTTCAGGGGAAGCTGCACCAGCCGCGGCGCTCGTCGGCGATCCGCGGACAGGCGTCTGGCGCGGCGTGACGCAGGAGGAGCGGGACTGACGCCCCCAGGGTCGCGGGTCCACCATGCCACCGCTCATGCCCGCCGGGGAACCTCTGCGTGGGAGTGGATCACGCGACTCACGACACATGTGTTCTGCAACGTTCGACGTAGAAGTCGGGTGCGGAGCGGGCGGATGATGGCGGCTCCATCAATGTCGATGCGGCGGGACGGCCCCATCCTCCAAGACCGAACCGTCCCGCTGCTCCCCGTGAGGAGCCCCTCCATCATGTCCTATGAGACGCTGAGCCGGTCCGTCGTTTTCGTGGTGACGCTCGTGGTCCTGCTCGTCGGGCACTCGCTCGGTGATCACGTGGCGCAGACCGACCGGCAGGCGACGCACAAGGCGACCCGCGGCGCCGCCGGCTGGCGGGCCCTCGCTGGGCATCTGCTGACGTACCACGTGACGATCACCGCGGCGCTGCTGCTGACCTGCGCGGCGCTGCGCCTGCCGCTGTCGCCGGCCGGGGTCGGCGCCGGGGTGGCGTTCTCCGCCCTGACCCACGGCCTGCTCGACCGGCGCTGGCCGGTGCGGGCGGTGCTGCGGGCGACAGGCTCGCCGCGGTTCGCCGACACGACCAGCCCGGTCTGCGGCATGTACGTCGCCGACCAGGCCCTGCACCAGGTCTCGCTGCTGATCTCGGCGCTGCTCGTGGCCGGCTTGTAAATCGGGGTGCAACACTTCGGCGGGTCCAGGCGTGATACCGGCATGCCACGCCCTCCGGAGGACTTCGCGGAGCTGTACGGGACCCGGTTCGCCGGGATCGCTGTGCAGCTCTACGCGTACCTGGGCGACCATGCCGAGGCGCAGGACCTGACCCAGGAGGCGTTCTGCCGTGCCCTGGAGCGCTGGCCGGCGGTGTCCGGTTACACCGACCCGGCCGCGTGGGTGCGGCACGTCGCGTGGAACCTGGCGACGAGCCGGCTCCGGAGGTTGCAGCACGCGGTGCGCTTCCTGCAACGCCAGCGCGTCCCCGACCCGGTGCAGGGCCCGTCGCCGGACCGGGTCGTCCTGGTGGAGAGCCTGGCGAAGCTGCCCGCGGCGCAGCGCCGGGCCCTGGTCCTGCGGCACCTGGCCCAGCTGACGACGGCGGAGATCGCCGAGCAGGAGGGCGTCGCTGAGGGCACCGTGCGGTCGTGGCTGAGCCGCGGCCGGTCGGCGCTGGCCGCCGAGCTCGACCGGGAGGTGTGGCATGCGTGAGACACAGGTCGAGGAGGAGTTCGCCCGGTTCGCCGAGGAGTTCGCCGGGACGTTCCGGCCGCTGCCGGTGGAGGACCTGCCGGTCCGGGTCACGCCGGCGTGGATGGTCCACCGCCTGCGCGGCTGGCTCGCGGGGCTCCTGGTCGCCGCGCTCACGATCGGCGGTGGGCTGGCGCTGCGCGCGGCCGGCGCCGGCCGGCCCATACCGAGGCCTTCCGGTTTCCAGGTGGTCGAGCGGCCGGTGGTGCTCGACGGCGCCACCGGCCCGCGCCAGCTCATGTTCGCCGACCGCCGGCACGGCTGGGTGCTCTACAACCGGTGCGTCGCGGACGTGTGCGACCCGCTCCTGGGCAGCACCGACGACGGTGGCCTCACCTGGCGGGCGCGGCAGCTGCCGCGCCTCGGGGCCGCGGGCGTCCTGCACCACGCCCACGAGCGGGGGGTCTGGCTCACCGACGGGCAGGGCGCGTGGTCGTCGTCCGACGGCGGCGGCACCTGGATCGAGCAGCCGCGGGACGACGCCCCGTGGACGCGGTCGCCGGACGTGCTGACCACGACCTGCCCGCAGCCGCTGACCGACGGCTGCACCGGCCGGCTGCTGCGGGGCGGCGCCGAGGACGTCGGCGCGGCGCCGACCCGGGCCGGGTGGATCCCGGTCACGGGTGTGCGCACCGCCGACGGCGGCCTGTGGGTCGTGATGCAGCGGCACCTGATGGACGCCCCGTCCCTGCTGGTGCACTCCGCCGACGGCACCACCTGGACGGACGTGCGGGAGGTGCGGGAGGCGATCCGCCTGCTGCTGTCGCCGGACCGGCGCGAGCTCTGGTACTCCAGCGACCAGACCGGCATCGTCGCCCGGCTGGTGGACGGCCGGGCGGTCGACCAGCCGCCGCTGCCGGCGGACGCCCGCGAGGTGGCCGCGCTCGGCGGCGGGCGCCTGCTGTGGCTGTCCCGTCAGGACGGTCGGGACGGCCTCGACGGGCTGCGGCTGCGGGGCGCGGACGGCACCGAGGAGTGGATCTCCATACCGCTGAGCACGATCAACAAGCCGACGCTGCAGGTGCTCGGCGACGGCTTGGTGGTCGTGGGCGGCGACGACGGCAAGGTGACGACGGTGGGCACGGTCGGTGGCACATGGGTCACGTACACGTGAGCCCGACGCACGCACGCGCGAGCGCGACCCTGTCTCATTGCGCTCACGTACACGTGAGCGCAATGAGACTGGACCCACAATTGAACGCGTTCAAGAACGGGTCTACCGTGAGCGTAGTTGAACACGTTCAAGAAGGGGCCGGTCATGGACCTCAAGCTCGGCACGTACCTCATCTATCTGGCGGTGAGCATCGTCCTCACCGTCTGGGTGGCGCGGACGCTGCTCAAGAACGGCCAGGTGTTCCTCGACGACGCACTCACGGACGAGCGGCTCGCCAAGTCGGTCAACCACCTGCTGGTGGTCGGCTTCTACCTGCTCAACCTCGGCTACGTGGCGGTGGCGCTGAAGATCGGGCAGCGACTGCCGGACGGCAGCTCGGCGATGGAGGCCCTGGCGTGGAAGCTGGGCCTGGTGCTGCTCGTGCTCGGCGGGCTGCACTTCTTCAACCTGTTCGTGCTGAGCCGGTTCCGCCGGCGGCGGATGCTGGACCAGCTGCCGCCGCCCGTCCCGCCGACCAGGATGATGCCGGCTCCGTATCCGCCGCTGCCGCCGTACGGGATGTCGCCGCGCCCGGCCGCCCCGCACGGCTACCCGAAGCCCACCTCGCAGCCGGTACCGCAGCAGATGCCGCGGCCGGAGACCCAGCCCGACGAGCCGCTGCCACCGCAATGATCACGAAGCTCACCGTGCTCTACGACGCGGGTTGCGGACTGTGCCGGACGGCACGGGCGTGGCTCGCGTCGCGGGCGCAACTGGTGCCGCTGGAGTTCGTTCCGGCGGGTTCGGATGAGGCGCGCCGCCGGTATCCGGCGCTCGATCCGGCAGAGACCCTGGCCGACATCACGGTGGTCGCCGACGACGGCGGCATCTACACCGGCGACGCGGCATGGATCATCTGCCTGTGGGCGCTGGAAGGTTATCGGGGGCTGGCGGCGCGCCTTGCCCGGCCAGACCTGCGTCCGACGGCGCGGCGGATGGTGGCCGCGGCGGCCGCCGTACGCCGGGGGACGACGCCACAAGGATATGGTGCGGACTGTGGTGGAACCTGCGACGTCTGACACCGAGCCGACCGCGAAAGGCGAACAGACCCGGCGGCTGATCGTGGACACCGCCGTCCGGCTCTTCGGCGAGCAGGGCTACGACAAGACCACGATGCGCGCGATCGCGACGGCCGCCGGCGTCTCGGTCGGCAACGCGTACTACTACTTCCCGTCCAAGGATCACCTGGTCCAGGCGTTCTACACCACGGTCCAGGACGCCCACGCCGAGGCGTGCGAGCAGCTCCTGGCCGCGCCGGGGACGTTCGTCGACCGGCTGCGCGCCGCGATGCTCGCCGGCGTGGAGACGATGGCGCCCTATCACGGCTTCGCCGGCACGTTCTTCAAGACGGCCGCCGAGCCCGGCTCACCGCTGAGCCCGTTCAGCGCCGAGTCCGCGCCGGCGCGGGAGCGGTCGGTGCGGATGTTCCGGTCCGTCGTGGACGGCGCCACCACGAAGATCGACCCCGAGCTGCGGGCCGAGCTGCCGGAGCTGCTGTGGCTCGCGCAGATGGGTGTCACGCTGTACTGGGTGCACGACACCTCCCCCGGGCAGGAGAAGACCCGGCTGCTGGTCGAGCGGTCCGCGCCGCTGATCGACCGGCTGGTCGCGATGTCCCGCTTCCGGATGTTCAAGCCCGTCACGCGGGAGATCCTCGGCCTGTACCGGTTGCTGCGCTGAGGTGTCGGCGTTCACTCGGGCGGGTACATCTACGGTTCACGACCAGCAGGTGTTCGCCAAGTTCGAACGCGTGTACGTAACGGATCGGTAACCACTTGTTCAACGTGAACGTTCGCCGACGGCCGGATCCTCGGGTAGCGTCGGCTCGCATGGCGACCTTGCGTATCGACCGCACGGCCGCCGACTCCGATGCGGTGATCTGCGCCATTGAGCAGGCCGAGGGCTACATTGCATCGATCTGCTTCAAGACGGGACCACCGGAGACGGTCGGCGTCGAGCTCGAGTACACCGTCCATGCCAGCGCTGACCCAACGACATACGTCGATCCCGATCGAATGTGTCAGGCGCTCGGCGACCACGCACCACCCGCCCTGCACGCCGGCACGGCACACCTGCCGTTGCGGCACGGGTCGGCCGTCACCCTCGAACCGGGTGGCCAGGTGGAGCTCTCCACCGTCCCGCAACGCTCCCTGACGGACCTCCACGAGGCCGTCAGCGCCGATCTCGCGGAGCTCACCGGGCGACTCGCCCGCGCCGGGCTGGAGCTCGGCGGCACCGGCATCGACCCGCACCGCCGGCCGCGGCGGATGCTCTCCACTCCCCGGTACGACGCGATGGCGTCGGCGTTCGCGCGCCGCAACGACGCCGGGCGCACCATGATGTGCAGCACCGCCGGCCTGCAGGTCTGCCTCGACGCGGGCCCGCCGTCACGCTGGGCCGCGGTGCACGACCTCGGGCCGCCGCTCATCGCCCTGTTCGCCAACTCGCGGCGCCACGCCGGGCACGACACCGGCTGGGCGTCGGCGCGGATGCGCACGTGGCTGGCGATCGACCCGTCCAGGACCCGTCCGGTCCCCTTTCTTGAGGATCCCGCCGGCGAGTGGGCCCGCTACGCCTTGGACGCGCAACTGCTCTGCGTCCGGCGCGCCGACGGGCCGTGGACCGCGCCGGCGGGGGTCACGTTCGCCGACTGGATCCGCGGCGCGCTGGGCGAGCCGCCCACCTGGGCGGACCTGGACTACCACCTGAGCACGCTGTTCCCGCCGGTGCGCCCGCGCGGCTACCTCGAGGTGCGCTACCTCGACACGCTGCGGGGCCCCGACTGGTTCGCGCCGGCCGCGATCCTCACCGCGCTGCTCGCCGACGAGCCGACCGTCGACCGGGTGCGTGAGCTGTGCGCGCCCGTCGCCGGCGAGTGGGCCCTGGCCGCCCGCCTCGGCATGGCCGACCCGGCCCTGGCCCGGGCCGCGACCGCGGTCCGCGACCTGGCCCTGTCACGGCTCGACCTGCCCGACGACCTGCTGCTGGACGTCATCGAAGGGAGCACCCGCCATGAACGGTTCGAAGCGTAGCGTCTGGTCCGGCCGTCGCCGGAGCGCGGCTCGCTGCAGCGCGGCTCGCCGGAGCGCCGCGGAGGTGACGGCATGAGTCTGAGAGAGCGCGTGGCCGCCGAGCTGGAACGCACCCGCCGGCGGTCCGAGATCCTCACCGACGCCGTCGACGACGCCGACCTCGTCCGGCAGCACTCGCCGCTGATGTCTCCGCTGGTGTGGGACCTGGCGCACATCGGCAACCAGGAGGAGCTGTGGCTCGTCCGTGACGTCGGCGGCCGCGAACCCGTCCGGCAGGACATCGACCACCTCTACGACGCGTTCAAGCACGCCCGGCGGGACCGGCCGCAGCTGCCGCTGCTCGGCCCGGCGGAGGCCCGCGCGTACGTCTCGACCGTCCGCGACAAGGTGCTCGACGTCGTCGACCGCCTGCCCTCAGACCCGGCGCGGCAGCTGCTGCGGGACGGGTTCGCGTTCGGGATGATCGTGCAGCACGAGCAGCAGCACGACGAGACGATGCTCGCCACCCACCAGTTGCGGGTGGGTTCGCCGGTACTGGCGGCAGACCCGCCACCGTCCGCGGTCGTCGCCGTGGGCGGGGAGGTGCACGTGCCGGCCGGACCGTTCGACATGGGCACGTCGACCGAGCCGTGGGCCCTGGACAACGAACGCCCCGCGCACCGCGTCGACGTGCCCGCCTTCTGGATCGACGCCGCCCCCGTCATGAACGCCCAGTACGCGGCGTTCATCGACGCCGGCGGCTACGACCAGCCGCGCTTCTGGTCCGCCGCCGGCTGGGAGCACCGTGTTTCGGCCGGGCTGGAAGCGCCGCTGCACTGGACGCGGGACGGCGGCGACTGGCACGCCACCACCTTCGGCCGCACGGCGCCGATCGTGCCGGACGCGCCGGTGGTGCACGTCTGCTTCCACGAGGCCGCGGCGTACGCCGCCTGGGCCGGCCGGCGGCTGCCGACCGAGGCCGAGTGGGAGAAGGCGGCCAGGTTCGACCCCGCGACGGGCCGATCCCGGCGGTACCCCTGGGGCGACGACGACCCGACGCCGCGCCACGCCAACCTGGGCCAGCGGCACCTGCGGCCGGCATCCGTCGGCGCCTACCCGGACGGTGCGTCGCCGCTCGGCGTCCACCAGCTCATCGGCGACGTGTGGGAGTGGGTCGACAGCGGCTTCCTGCCCTATCCGGGGTTCAGCGCCTTCCCGTACCGCGAGTACTCCGAGGTGTTCTTCGGCGGCGACTACAAGATGCTGCGCGGCGGGTCGTTCGGCACCGACCGGGCGGCGTGCCGGGGCACGTTCCGCAACTGGGACCACCCGATCCGCCGCCAGATCTTCAGCGGCTTCCGCACGGCCTCCTCCTCGGGGCCCGCCTAGTGTGCCGTCACCTGGCGTACCTCGGTCCGCCGATCCCGCTGTCGCGACTGCTCTTCGACGCGCCGCACGGCCTGTCACACCAGTCGTGGGCGCCGCGCGACATGCGGGGCGGCGGCACCATCAACGCCGACGGCTTCGGGCTGGGCTGGTTCCCCGGTCCCGTGGTGTACCGGTCGGCCCGTCCACTGTGGACCGACCCGTCACTGCCCGCGCTGGCCTCGGCGACCTCGTCGGGCGCGGTGCTGGCCGCGGTGCGCTCCGCCACGGTCGGCATGCCCGTCACCGAGTCCGCGGCCGCGCCGTTCACCTCCGGGTCCTGGTTGTTCAGCCACAACGGGCGCGTCGCCGGGTGGCCCGACAGCGTCGCCGCGCTCGCGTCCGAGCTGCCGGTGCGCGACCTGATCACCCTGGACGCCCCCACCGACAGCGCGCTGCTGTGGGCCCTCGTCCGGGCGCGCCTGCGGGCCGGCTCGTCCCCCGGCGACGCGGTGTCCTCGGTCGTCACCTCGGTGGCGGTAGCGGCGCCCGGTTCGCGGCTCAACCTGCTGCTCACCGACGGCCGGTCCATCGCCGCTTCCGTGTACGGCCACGCGCTGTCCGTCCGCGCTGCCCCCGACGGCGGGGTGCTCGTCGCGTCCGAACCGCTGGACGACGACCCCGGCTGGCGCGCCGTCCCCGACTTCTCCCTGCTCGTCGCGGACCTGTCCGCGGTACACATAACGGAAGGTGCCT
This sequence comes from Dactylosporangium sp. CA-152071, assembly GCF_050936335.1. Lineage (NCBI taxonomy): Bacteria > Bacillati > Actinomycetota > Actinomycetes > Micromonosporales > Micromonosporaceae > Dactylosporangium > Dactylosporangium sp. CA-152071. Next base: position 3,910,469 of record NZ_JBNJMZ010000002.1, read on the forward strand.
TCTCGTGACACTGCACGATCCCGACCTCGACGTGTACCTGCTCGACGCCGACCTCACCGCCGCCCTGCGCGCCGACGCCCGGGCGGGCCTCACCGCCACCCCGAAGACCCTCCCGCCGAAGTACTTCTACGACGCCCGCGGCAGCGAACTGTTCGAGGAGATCACCCGCCTGCCCGAGTATTACCCGACCCGCGCCGAACGCTCGATCCTCGCCGACCGGGCCTCGTCGATCGCCCGCATCACCGGCGCGAAGACCCTCGTCGAGCTGGGCTCCGGCTCCTCGGAGAAGACCCGTCTGCTGCTCGACGCGCTGCGCGACGCCGGGACGCTGGGCTCCTTCGCCCCGCTCGACGTGTCGGCCTCCGCTCTCCGCGACGCCGTCAGGACCCTCCGAACCGCATACCCTGACCTGCACATCCACGGCATCGTCGCCGACTTCGTCAACCACCTGGAAACCCTGCCCGACACCGGCGACCGTCTGGTCGCCTTCCTGGGCGGCACGATCGGCAACTTCACCCCCGCCGAACGCGCCCCCTTCCTCGCCGCGCTCCGCGCCCGCCTCAACCCCGGCGAGTGGTTCCTCCTCGGCGCCGACCTCGTCAAGTCCCCGTCGGTCCTCGTCCCCGCCTACGACGACGCGGCCGGCGTCACCGCCGAGTTCAACCGCAACGTCCTGCACGTCCTCAACCGCACCCTCGACGCCGACTTCGATGTCGCCGCCTTCGAGCACGTGGCCCTCTGGGACCCCGCCAACGAATGGATCGAGATGCGCCTGCGCTCCACCACCGCGCAGCAGGTGCACGTCGCCGCCCTGGACCTGACGGTCACCTTCACCGCCGGCGAGGAGCTCCGCACCGAGGTCTCCGCCAAGTTCCACCAGTCCGGCCTGACCGCCGAACTCACCGCGGCCGGCTTCTCCGTCCGCCACTGGTGGACCGACCCCGCGCAACGGTTCGCCCTGACCCTGGCCACTGCGGCGTAACCACTCCCACCCCTCGGCGGCCGCGGAGACACACTCCTGTCCCGCGGCCGCGGGGGTAGCGCTCCCGTTCCGCGGCCACCGCCGGAACGCTCCTGTCCCTGGGATGCTCTCCGGCCCCGCAGCGCAGCAAGTCCTGTTCTCTGGCCGCCGCCGGGACGCCCCTGTCCCTCGGATGCTCTCCGGCCCCGCAGCGCAGCAAGTCCTGTTCTCTGGCCGCCGCCGGGACGCTCCTCGCCACCGGCCACCGCTAGGACGCTCTTCTCCACGGCCGCACCTCGGATGCTCACCCCATCCCGCAGTCGCCGCGGCGCTGCACTCCTGTCCCGCGGTGGCCGCCGTGTCTCCCCCGTGTCCTGCGGGCATCCCGCACCGCAGCCACGGCCCCGCTCGATCCACCCTCCTACCCGCTCCGGTCTTCTCGGTGGATTCCGCTCTCCGCGGCCCGTTGGCTCGCCGATTAGCTGAGGTCCGCCCGAGGCCATCACCCTGCGATCCCAACTCCATCGGTCGTCCCGCCTGCGGCGCCTGCCCGTCCTCGGGCGCCGCTGCTCAGGTCCGGCTGCTCAGGTCCGGCTGCTCAGGTCCGGCTGCTCAGGTCCGGCTGCTCAGGTCCGGCTGCTCAGCGCCGCTTCAGCGCCGTTTCAGCGGACCGCCGCATGCTGCTGGCATGACCGCATCGCCCCCGGCACGGACCGTCTTCGTCGGCACGCCGGCGTTTCTCGGCCGGATCGACGGCGTGACCCGCTGCGCCTTCTGGACCACCGAACCCGTCGAGCACGACTTCGACCCTGCCCGTCTGATCAGCGTGGACCTGGCCCGTGCTCCATCCGCCGCCGTCGCCGAGGAGATCTCCTGGGCGGACGTCGACGTCGACGACTGTTTCAGCGCCCCGGACGGCGACACCGGCGGGTCCACCCTCGGCCCCGCGTGGCCCGAGCTCCGCCTCACCGGCGCCGTCTACCTGGCCACCGCCTTCATCGACCGCCTCCCTCCTTCACTGCGCCCCACCCCGGCCTCCACCGGCTTCACAGGCGCCGAATACGAGTGCCAATCCGTCGTGTACTGGCCCGGCACCCCCGACCCGCGGGCCGGAAACCGCTACGCCGGCCACTGCGCCGAGATCCTCGAGCAGCGAGGCACCCTCGCCCGCGTCGCCGTCTTCCCGCCGGGCCGCTCCACCGACCCGGCCACGTCCCCGGTCACGATGTGGCTCGACCTCGCTTCCCCGGAACACTGCGACGCCGGCCCAGCCAGCCTCACCACCATCGGCGGCCCGGTGACCCGAGGCCCCTTGTTCCTGATCGCCGGCCGTGTCCCTTCCCCTTCGACTACCAACGGGAGCACCGAATGACGAACCATCAACTGCTGCGCACCACCGTCCCCACGAGCGCGATCGCCCCGAAGCTCCCACCGTGGGCGGGCCCCAGCCGCCTCGCACCGTCGGCCTTGTCCGCCGGCCCGCGTCTGACCGCGACCGCCAGCCACTCGCCGGCCCTGACCTCCGGCGCCGCGCGCACGGCCTCACCCTCCGGCGCCGCGCGCACGGCCTCACCCTCCGGCGCCGCGCGCACGGCCTCACCCTCCGTCGGCACGGCGGCGGCAACACTCCGGCGCACGTCGGTGGCGATCTCGGCGCGGGCCGGATCGCTGCAGTCCATCAAGTGGCCGGATGCGCTCGGCGATTGACCGGCTGACCGGTGTCCCTCCCTTCGCTGAACGTCGCCTCGCCGGACTGCTCCGAGTCGTTCTTCGCCGGCCGTGTCGCCAGGTGCGTGCAGCTGCATCACGCCGCCTCCCTCGCCGAGCTGCGTGACGTGCTGACAACGGCGGCGTGGCCGGCAGGACCGGTGCACCTGGACCTGATCGGCCACTCGACCCGTGGGCAGCACCTGCTGCGGCTCGGTCGCACCCCGATCGACATGCTCGAACGCGACGTGGCCCGGTTCTTCACCCACTTGGCCGCCGACCGGATCCTGGACCGCCACGACGTGGTGGCGGTCCGGCTCCTCGGCTGCCAGACCGCGGTGACCGACCCGGGGCGCCGCACGCTGCGGATGCTGTCACGGGTGCTGGGCCTTGCCACGTACGGCACGCTCGTCCCCCTCCTCAAGAGCCACTCCGACGCGTCAGGGCTGTCGCCCCGGTTCGCGCACGTGCTCGCCTCCGGCTGACCCTCCACCCACCGAAAGGACCACCACATGCACCGGCTTCCGACTGTTCCGCCGCCATGCCACCCACGACGGCCCGGCCCACACCGCAGGACCTGGTGCCGCCGCGAGCGCCTCCGCCGCACCTGGCACCCACGAACCTGGCACCGCAGGCAGTGACCCAGCAGCCGCCGCCCGCAAACGCCGAACACAGTGACCCAGCAGACACCTCCGGCGCACCGCCCACAGACGGTCGGCAGGCACAACCGGACGGGTGTCTGCCGGCACCGGTCCGCGGACCGCGGTCGATGCGACTTCAGTCCGCGGGCGGCCTGCGATCAAGCAGCATCACCGCGTCAGCAGGTCACGGCCTCACGCGGTCGAGGACTGTAAGCCGAGCGCCTCGCCCGCCACTGGCGCGGAATACACGATCCTGATCTCGGTGGTGCGATACCCGGCCCGGACGAAGGCGGCTGCCATCGGCGCGTTGGTCGCGTCGGTCGTCGCGGTGATGACCTGGGCGCCGTCGGCGGCGTGGATGCGCGTGATCTCGCCGAGGATGTCGTCGACATAGCCGTGGCCTCGCATCTCGGGCACGACGCCGAGATACCCGACATTGCGGTGGTACGGCGTCGCCGACGGCACCGCCAGCCCCACCAGCACCCCGTCCCCCGTCGTGACGATCCGCCACCACGAACGGTCCCCCGGGCACCCGAGATAGAAGTCCATCTCGGAGCGTGCGGCGGCGTCGATGCCGTCCGCGGCGACGCTGCGCCGCGTCTGCACGTCGAGGCTGCCCGACGCGACCCGGCGGAACGCGTGCAGGAACTCCTCGTCGCTCGCCTCCTGGAACACCAGACGGTCACGCTCCCGGCCGGCCACTCCCGAGGCGACCGGCCCGGGCGTCCACTCGAAACGCAGCCGCTCCACCTCGTCGGTCAGTCCAGCGGCGATCGCCGCGTCCCGCCGCCAGCCGACGGCCGCCGCCGTCGCGGGGTCGTCCCGCCACCCCGCTGCGACCGACACGGTGAACTGCGGCGCCGCCGGCGCGCCCAGTGCCGACATCCCCGCGCGGAGCAGCGCCGCCGCAAGCGCCGCACGGTCTGGCACCGACGGGTCGACGCTGAGACAGTCGAGCGCGACCGGATGGGTGTCCCCGGCCCGTCCCCACCACAGTGCCCTGGCGATGATCTGGCCGTCGCGCTCGGCGATCCAGGTCCACTCCGGCCGGTACATCCGAGCGGCGAGGTCGGCCCGGAAGCGCTCGGCGCTGATCCAGCCGACCGGCTCGTCGACGACGACTGCGGCGACCCGGTCGATGTCGTCGGGCGTGGCGGCTCGGATCATGGCGTCACCCTCTCATAGGTCATGAACGCGACACCCGTGTCGAACGTGCGCGTGCCCGCCAGCCGGAACGGCATGGGCTTGAACGGCGCGGCGAACAGCGGTACACCGGAACCGATCGCGACCGGATTGACCTTGAGGATCAGCTCGTCGATCTCGCCGACCAGCTGCGATGCCAGCGCGCCGCCGCCGCACAGCCAGATGTCGAGCCCCTCGCGCCGCTTCAGGTCCCGGACGAAATCGGCGGGATCGGTGTCCGCGCCCAGGAACGTGACCGTCGGGTCGACGTCGGTGAGCGTCCTGGAGAAGACGAACTGCTCCAGATGTCGATAGGGGCTGGTGATGCCGATCGCGAGGCCGGGCTCATAGGTGCCGCGGCCCATCACGACGGTGTCGAACCGCTTGTTGGGCACGCCTTCCAGGCCGAGCGGCACCCGGGCGTGCGTGGGCAGGGTCTCGGGCCAGGAGGCGATGATCGCCGCCGCCGAGTCGTCCTCGAACCCGAGGAAGTCGAACTGTCCGTCGGGGCCGGCGATGAAGCCGTCGAGCGTGGCGGCGACCAGGTAGGTCAGCTTTCGCATGTCAGTCACTCACTTCGCTTGAATCACTGTGGATGAAGTGGTTTGAATGTAGTACTGTGCTTGCAGTGGTGTCAACCAGCCCCGCATGGAAGGACTCAGCGATGCGTCAGAACCCCGCCAGACGGACCGCCCTGCTCGACGCCGCGATCGAGGTCCTGGCCGACGAGGGATCGCGAGGGCTGACACTGCGCGCGGTGGACCAGCAGGCAGAGGTGCCGACCGGCACGACGTCCAACTACTTCAGCAACCGCGCCGACCTGCTGGAGCAGCTCATGGTCCGGGTGCGCGAGCGGCTCACGCCCGACCCGGCGGAGCTTGCCGAGACGATGCGCGCGACACCGTCCCGCGATCTCGTGAAGACCCTCATGCACCAGTTACTGGACAGGACCCGCCGGGAGCGCAGCAGCCACCTCGCCCTGCTGGAGTTACGGCTGGAGGCGACCCGCCGGCCCGAGCTCGACACCATGCTGACCCGGTTCTTCACGGCGGACCTGGAGGCGAATGTCGCGTTCCACGTCGACGCGGGCCTGCCCGGCGACAGCGGCTCGGTGCTGCTGCTGTATCTGGGCATGCTCGGCCTGATCGTCGACGACCTCACCGTGCCCGAGGTGCTGCGGCCGCACGGGGTGGAGGCGCTCGTCGACAGCCTGGTCGACCGCGTGTTCCCGCCACCCGCCGGGGCGGAGGTGGTCGGTCAGGGTTGAGGCGTCAGGAGGGTCGGCCAGGTCAGGCGGACGTCCCGCCCGCGCGGTGACGGGCACGGACCGAGGAGGGCTGCAACGGCGACGGATCGGTCACGGGGGCGAGCGCCATCCGCATCGAGGGCTCGACCGTCGGCGAGGACGTCATCGTGTCGAGGTTCTGCGACGGTACGACACCCCGCAGTCGCCGGGACGGCTGCCGTGACGACGACGAGTCGGTCCAGTCGTGCACAGCGGGCTGCTCGCCCGTCCAGGCATGCGCACGGGCCCACATCTGCGCGCTTGACGGGTGCTGCGAAGCGAAGGGCTCCGGCGAGGGCGCGAGGCTCGAACGAGAGGAGTGCGATGGCGACGGCTGGAGGTGATTCGCGGAGGCCTGGAACCGGGCGGTGATGCGGTCGTCCAGGGCGGGGCGCGGTGCGGGAACGCTGTGCGGGCGCGGCGCGGGGTCGTTGTGCGGCTGCGGCACGGGGACGTTGTGCGTGCGCGGCACGGGGACACTGTGCGGCTGCGGCGCGGGGACGTTGTGCAGTGGCTGCGGCGCGAACCGGGGCGGCGTCGGGAACGCGGGCGGCGGGGCGATCGCGTGCCCGTGGAACCGCGGCTGGGCGGCGGGCGTCGAGAGACGGCGCGGACCGCGGCGTTGACCAGCCGGCGCTGCTGGCGTCGCTGTGGACCCTGCGCCGGCCCGCACCGCAGCGTGCACGGACGGAGCGCCGTGCGCCGAACCGCGGCCGGCGTACGCGGGCCTGGGCGCTGGCGCGAGCATTGGCGTCTCAGGAGCCTCGGTGCCTGCGCGGTGGGCGACGGTCGAGGCCAGGTGGGCAGGGGCCGGGTCGTTCGGCGTCGCGACAGCCGAGGACAGGTCCGAACCCGCAACCGGGGCCGAGTGAGCACCAACCGGGAACAGGTGGGCGCCGGGCGAGGAGGAACGGGCAGAGGAACGGGCAGCGGACGAGGGCAGGAACGGGTCGGCCGGGGCAAGGTGAGTGGAAGGCCAAGGTGCGTGAACGGGGACAGGAACCACGGGCGGGAACGGGGAGTTGGGCTCGGTGTACGTCCTGGCGGCTGCCGGGTGTGGCCGGGACAGGCGGGTCGGGGCGCGGCGGCGGCTGTACGCGCGGCACGTGCCGATGATCGCGGTCGCCGTCAGCGACAGCGGGGCGAGCAGGACGGCCAGGCCGATGAGCATCGGGCCGCCGGTGAAGAGGACCTTGGCCGACCAACCGGCGAGCGCGAGGCCGAAGGTGACGCACACGAGGCGGAGCCGGGAGGCGTTGCCGGGGAGGAAGCCGGCTGCGGCGGTGATGAGACCGGCGATCACGTAGCAGATGAGGAACAGGGTCCCCGCCGTGCTGCCGAGGTGCGAGACGTTCTGGTGCACAAATCCCTCCGAGCCGTACAAACCGTTCCGTCGATAACGGTAGGTGATCGGTTGCGGGCCGGTTGTCAGCAGTTCGGGCGGGTTTGGGGGCAGTGGGGGCGACGGGTTGCCGCGGCGGTGGCGGCAGGTTGCACGCGGGTGGCAGTCGTGATCCTCACGACGGTCCGGGGGCGGTCCGGTGTGCCGATTGCGTGCTTGGGTGAGCGATCGGGTACACCTTTGTGCATGACCGCCGCGCCCGCCTTCGTCGCCGACCGATATCGCCTTTTTGAACCACTTGGGGCGGGCGGGATGGGCAGGGTGTGGCGGGCCCGCGATGAGACGCTCGGGCGGGACGTCGCCGTGAAGCAGATCATCCTGCCGCCGGAGCTGCTCGACAACGCGCGGGACGTCGCGATGGAGCGGACGTTGCGGGAGGCGCGGGCCGCCGCCCGGCTCACCCATCCGAATGTCGTTCGCGTGTACGACGTGCTCGCGTTCGACGGGCAGCCGTGGCTCGTCATGGAGTACGTGCCGTCACGGTCGCTCGACCAGACGCTGCGTGCCGACGGGCCGCTCCCCCCTCGGCGGGTCGCCGAGATCGGCCTCGCCGTGCTCGCCGCGCTGCAGGCGGCGCACCGCGTCGGCGTCCACCACCGGGACATCAAGCCGGGCAACGTCCTGCTCGGCGACGACGGCCGGGTCGTGCTCACCGACTTCGGCATCGCACGGATCGAGGGCGACGGTCACGTCACGCGCACCGGGCTGGTGCTCGGTTCGCCCGAGTACATCGCCCCCGAGCGCGCCCGGGACGGCACAGCGGGCGCCGCGGGAGACCTGTGGTCGTTGGGCGCGACGCTGTACGCGGCGGTGGAGGGGCGTTCGCCGTACGGGCGCGGGTCCGCCATGGAGACGCTGATGGCGCTCGCGTCGGACGAGCTCGACCCGCCGCAGCGGGCCGGGGCACTCGCGCCCGCGCTGCGTGGGCTTCTGCGCAAGGACCCGCGGGCACGGGCCGGGTTCGCCGAGACCGAGGAGCGCCTCCAGGCCGTCCTCGCCGCGCCCACCGAACGCCGCCGCCGGTCCTGGCTTGGCGGCTGGGGGCGCTCGGCGTCCGCTCCGGCCGCGACACCCGCCGCGCCGGCGCGTCCGGCCCCTCCGGTCCCCGCACAACGCCCCGCCCCGGAGCCGCCGACGGTCGTGCAGCCCCGCACCCGGCTCGACCCGCCGACGGTGGTGCAGCCGCCGATCCCGGTGCCGGCACCCGCTCCAGCGGCGGAGTTCGCGTCGGCACCGCCAGCGCCCGCCGACCTCGACCCCCTGCCGAACGATCCGGCGACCTCCGAGCCCGCCCCGCGACAGGAAACCGCGGCGGACGGTTCCGGGGCGGCCGGAAGCGACCTCTGGACGGAGCCCGCCGACGAACCGGCGACGGACGCTGAGCCCGAGACCGCAGCGGACCCGGAACCCGAGCCCCAGGCGGTGCACGCCGAACAGGAAGCGATGGCGGACGGTTCGCGGGCGGTCGGGGGTGACCTCTGGACGGAGCCTGCCGACGAGCCGGCGACGGAGCCTGAGACCGCAGCGGACCTGGAACCCGAGCCGCATGCCGAGGCCGGGCCGGAGACTGAGCTCGCGCCTGCCGACGAGTCTGAGGTCGAGCCGGAGGCTGTGCTCGCTCCGGTGGGTGACTCTGGCGCCGAGCCTGAGGCCGACCACGCGACCGAGGCGGAGCCTGAGCCGGTGCGGGCGTCGGAGGCGTCGCTCGAGTCCGCGACCGAGCCGGAGAGTGAGCAGCTGCCGGAGCCGGTGAGCGCCGCCGGAATGGTCACCGGGGGTGAAGAAGAGACCGACCTTGAGCCCGCGCCGGAAGCTGAAGTCCAGCCGGAGCCTGCGATCGTGCCGGCGCTGGAGGCTGAGCAAGACCCCGCGACGGAGCAGCCGGAACCTGAGGACACGGCCGGACTGCGCGCCGGGTCGTCGTCGGAGTCCGGGAGTGCGGCTGCATTGCGCGCCGAGTCGGAGGCTGCGTTCGCGGCCGTGGCGGAGCCGGAGACCGAGCACGCCGACGAGGAGCCCGAGACCAAGCAGGCCGAAGCGGAACCCGAGACGAAGCGCGTCGAGGCGGAGCCCGAGACCGAGCACATCGAGGCGGAGTCTGAAGCGAGGCACGTCGAGGCGGAACCCGTAGAGGCGAAGTCCGAGGCGGAGCACGTCGTTGCGGAGACCGAGGCGGCGCACGTCGAGACGAAGCCGGAGGTCGTTGCGGCACCGGCGGCCGAGCGGGTCCACTCGGAGCAGGAGACCGCGCGGCTGCGTGCCGAGCCGGAGGTCCAGGGGCAGCCTGCCAAGGCGGACGGGCGCGGGACCGGGTCGGCGGGTGGCGGGAAGAGTGCGCCGGGCGTCACGTACAAGGCGACGCGTAAGCCCGAACCGGATGTGCCGCCAGTTGGGGGCGGTGCCGGTACCGACGCGAAACCGCGGGCCAAGGTCCTTGCGGCGGTCGCGGGGGCGCTCGTGATCGTCGTGCTGGCGGCGTGGCTGGTGCTGCGGTCGGGTGGGGATGACAGCAACCGGACCGCGGCGCCGGCGAGTTCGGAAGGTGCGGGGGCGACGGCGACGGGCGGGGGGACGAGCGCGCCGGCCGGGTCGCCGAGTGTGGCGCCGTCGAGTGAGGCCGCGGGGGGTACGCCGTCGGCGACCGTGCCCGCCTCGCCTCCCGGTGGCGGGAACGGGGCGGGGCAGTTGCCGCCGTTGCCCGCCGGGTGGATCGACTATCACGATCCGTCGGGGTTCTCGGTGTACGTGCCGGCCGGCTGGCGGCAGAGCAAGGACGGCTCGATCGTGTACTTCCGCGGGAACGGGCGGGTGCTTGGCATCGACCAGACCGACAAGCCGAAGTCGGACCCGGTGCGGGACTGGCAGGCGCAGCGGGACTCGCGGCGTGCGGCCGGCGACTTCCCCGGGTACGTTGAGGTCCACATCCAGCCGGTGCCGTACTTCGTGACGGCGGCCGACTGGGAGTTCACGTTCGTGCGGGGCGCGCGCCAGCATGTCAACAACCGTGGTGTGGTGACGTCGCCGACGCAGGCGTACGGGTTCTACTGGCAGACCACCGACGCCGACTGGGCCGCGGCCCGTCCGGATCTCGACCTGGTGTTCGCCAGCTTCCGCCCGCGCGTCTAGGGACCAGCACAGGTAGAGGGGGGACGTGGGCGAGTTGTGGCCGGCGGACACGCCGGGGTTGCTGCGGCTGCCGTCGGGGTTGACCGTCCGGGGGCGGCCGCTGTCCAAGCCGATCCCCGACGGGCCCGTGCCGACGCTCGGCGTGTACGCGCTCGGGCGCGAGCCGGCACCGACGAGCTGGCCGGCCCGCTGGGTGCGCTGGCCCGACTTCGGTCTGCCGAAGGACCGGGACGAGCTGCAGTCCGCCCTCGACGCGGCGCTGCTGGAGGCGCGAACGGGCCGGGTCGAGTTCGGCTGCGGGGGCGGTCGCGGCAGGACCGGGACCGCCCTCGCGTGCCTGGCGGTGCTGGACGGCGTGCCGGCGGGCGAGGCTGTCGCGTACGTCCGCCGGCACTACTCCCGTCACGCCGTCGAGACGCCGTGGCAGCGGGGGTTCGTCAAACGGTTCAGTTGACCGCCGCGGACAGCTTCTCGATGGCCGCGGGGCTGAACGCTTCGCCGGCGAACACGGACAGGCGCGCCAGCGGCAGGCTCCCCATCAGCGTCAGCATCTCCGGGTCGGCGGCGGTGTGCGCCATCACCCCCGCCTCGCCGCTGCCGGCCAGGGCCGCGAACACCTCGCCGAGCGCCTGGGCGCCACGCGGGTCGCTGAGCCACTCCGCGATCGTCGACTCGCCGGTCAGCGGCACCCGGGCGTCGTCGCCGGTGACGGTGGCCGTTGCGGAGACGCGCAGGTCGCGCGACGAGGCACCGATCTCCACCTGGTACGTGCCGCCCTCGACCACCCAGCGGGACAGCCGGGTGTCCCAGTAGGCGAGGTCGTCGCGGGCGATCGGCAGCTCCACCTCGACGGTCTCGCCGGCGGCGATCGCCACGCTCGCGAACGCCTTGAGCTCCCTCGGGGCGCGGCGGACCCGCGAGCCGGCGAGGGAGACGTACGCCTGCACGACCTCGCGGCCGTCGCGGTCGCCGGTGTTCGTGACGCTGAGCCGCACGCTCAGCCCGCCGTCGGTGGCGGTGACGGTCGCCGGGCCGTACTCGAACGTGGTGTAGGACAGGCCGTGGCCGAACGGGTACGCGACCTGCTGGCCCCGGGCGTCGAAGCCGCGGTACCCGATGTGGACGCCCTCGCCGTAGCGGACGTGCCCGGCCTCACCGGGGAAGTCCAGGTAGGACGGGTGGTCGGCGAGGTGCAGCGGGATCGTCTCGGTGAGCCGGCCCGACGGGTTGACCCGGCCGAACAGCACGTCGGCGATCGCGCCGCCGCCGGCCTGGCCGAGCAGCCAGCCCTCGACGATCGCGGGCACCGCCGCGTCCCACGGGCCGGTGCGCAGGACGGCGCCGTTGGAGAGCACGACGACGGTGCGCGGGTTGGCGGCGGCGACCCGTTCGATGAGCTCGACGTGTGCGGCCGGCAGGTCGATCGACTCGCGGTCGGCGCCTTCGGTCTCGCGGTCGGTGCCGGCGAAGACGACCGCGACGGCCGCGTCCCGGGCCAGGGCGACCGCGGCGTCGACGTCGTCGTAGCCGGACGCGAACGTGACGGGGCCCTCGGCCAGGGCGGTGATCTCGTCGAGGGCGTTGTCGAGCCGGGTCGGGTTGATCTGCGAGCTGCCGCCGCCCTGGAAGCGGGGCGTCCGCGCGAACTCGCCCAGCACCGCGATCGTGCCGTCGTGCCGGCCGAGCGGCAGCACGCCGCCGTCGTTCTTGAGCAGGACGATGCCCCGCCCCGCCACCTCACGGGCGAGCGCATGGTGCTCGTCCTTGTCGTAGGTCGCGTCGGTACGGGAGGCGAGCGCTGCCCGTACCAACGAGGAAACCCGCGACACGGCGGTGTCCAGCGTCGACTCCGGCAGGTGTCCGCTGCGGACCGCCTCGACGAGCCGGCGGTCGCCGTCGGGGTCGGGGCCGGGCATGGTGAGGTCGAGCCCGGCGCGGACCGCCTCGACCCGGTCGGCGACGGCGCCCCAGTCGGACACGACGAGCCCTTCGTAGCCCCACTCGCCGCGCAGCACCTCGGTGAGCAGCCAGTGGTGCTGGGAGGCGAGGACACCGTTGATGCGGTTGTACGCGCACATGACGGTCCACGGCTTGGCCTGCGTGACGACGCGCTGGAACGCGCGCAGGTAGATCTCGCGCAGCGTGCGCTCGTCGACGTCGGCGGAGACCCGCATCCGGTCGGTCTCCTGGCTGTTGACCGCGAAGTGCTTCAGCGAGGCACCGACGCCGCGGCTCTGCAGGCCCTTGACCCACTCGGTGGCGAGGACGCCGGTGAGCAGCGGGTCCTCGGCGAAGTACTCGAAGTTGCGGCCGCCGAGCGGGCTGCGCTTCAGGTTGATGCCCGGGCCGAGCAGGACCTGGACGTCCATCGCGCGCGCCTCGTCGCCGAGGGCCTCGCCGACCCTTCTGGCCAGCTGCGGGTCCCAGGTCGAGCCGAGCGCGACGGCGGGCGGGAAGCACGTGGCCGGCTCGCTGTCGAGGATGCCGCCTCCCGGCGCGGCCTTGCGGACCCCGTGCGGACCGTCGGTCAGCATGATGTCGGGCACGCCGGTGACGGCGGTGCTGCGCCAGAAGCTGCTGCCGCTGGTGACGGCGGCCTTCTCCTCGAGGTCCATGGCGTCTCGTCTCCCAGGTCTCGCGCTACTGAGTACTTGTAAAGTAATAGGTACCCGGTAAGGTAGCGCTACGGGCCTCGATGCGACAAGAGGGAACGACTGGGATGGCACGGCACGACAGGACCCGCCTGCCCGCGGCCGAACGACGCCGGCAGATCATCACCGCCGCCACGCGACTCGTGGCGGAGCGCGGCTTCTGGGGTCTGTCGATGCAGGACGTCGCGACCGCCTGCGGCCTGACCGTGCCGGGCCTGCTGCACCACGTCGGATCTAAGGACGGCCTGCTCATCGCGATCCTCGAACACCGCGACGCCGAGGACGCCCGAGCCCTGGACTCCCTGCTCGCCGGCCCTTCTTCAGGCTCCGCCGGCGCTACGGATCCCACCAGGGATTTGGGTTCCGCCGACACGGCGGATTTCGCCGGCGCCGCGGATTCCACGTGCGCTGCCGGTCTCATCGGTGCGCCGGGGGCGACGTTGCGGGAGGTGTGCGCGGCCGTGGTGCGGCGCAACGCTTCGCAGCCGGAGATCGTGCGGCTGTTCGCGGTGCTGCAGGCGGAGTCGCTCACCCCCGATCACCCCGCGCACGACTACTTCGTCGCGCGGCAGCAGCGCATCCTGAACGAGATCACGGCCCTGGCGAAGACCGCCGGCACCACCGTCCCTCCGGAGACGACGGCGCGGCGGATCATCGCGCTCATGGACGGGGTGCAGCTGCAGTGGCTGCGCTCCCCCGGCTCCGACCTGGTCCAGCTCTGGGCCGCGACGGCCGACGGTCTACTGCCCGACTGACAGGTCCCGGGTCGTGCCGGTCAGGGCCGGCCGGGTCGCGCCGTAGGCTCGGGGTGGTCCGGCGATTCGGGGGTGAGGGCTTGGACGAGGGCCGCGATCGCGTAGCGGGGCAGGTCGAGCAGCCGGGCCTCGAGCCACGCCTGCGGGACGAGCTCGGCGACCTTCGCCCTGGCTTCGTTCTTCGTCAGGCCGTGCTCCCGGACGAGCCCTTCCCGAAGCACATTGCCCAGCTTTCCGTGCGCGTGACCCAGCAACCATCCCACCGCCGTGCGCGACCCGTCACGCACCGCTGCCGCCTCGACGATCGCGAGCCGCGGAGACGGCGTGCTACGGCGGTATCGCAGCGTGTACTTGGCGGCGACGACTGCGCGTAGCGAGGCCTGACTCTTCGCATCGATGAGGTCGGGTGATTTGTTGGGGACCTGTAAGCTCAGGGTAGAAGCATTGAGCGCCAGCAGCACCCGCAGGAGCCATGGACCTGGATCGCCTGTGAGGTCGACCTGGTCCGGCACCGAATGCACCGGCCCCGCCAGCAGCTCCGCAGGCCCGCGCCCGACCGCCTCGCCCTCCAGCGAGTGCTCGCCGTGGGTGTACATGTTGACGGCCGCCCCGCTCAGCCGCTTCTCCAGCACCTGCCAGGTCCGCGCGGTCGGCCTGCACACGTAGAGGTCACTCGCGGACCCGACGGCCTGCGCGCCGTGGTACCGGTTGAACGCCGGCAGGATCGCTTCGACGGCGAGGTCGAGGTCGAGCACCGCCCGCTGCACCTTCACCCCGAGCGCCGGCGTGAGCGGGCTGAAGCCGTAGGCCATGACCAGCCGCCCGTTGGCCCGGTCCCGCAGCGCCTGCGCGCCCCGCCCGAGGAACAGCTGCACACCCTCCGGCGTGTACGGCGGGTCGGTGAAGACGAGATCCGCGGACTCGGCGACGACCGGGGGCAGCCCGAACCGCAGGTCCGCGTGCCAGCACTCGACGGCGCGTCCCCGCTCGGCCGCCCGTCCCGCGATGAACTCCAGCAGCCGCTCGTCGACGTCGACCACCGTGACCCGCACGTCGGACCTGACCGCGAGGACCGCGAGCGAGGTCAGGTCATGATCGCCGATGCAGACGAGGTGGGCGCCGGCCAGGTCGTACGTCTCGTCCAGCCAGCGCGCCCGTTTTGCCGCGGTTTCGGCCGTTGCGGACACGTGGTCGAGGGCGCGGTCGGTGGGGACCTCGGCGACGAGGCGGGCCATGTCGGCGATCAGGTCTTCGTCCGAGATGCCCGACAGGCCGGACGAGATGACCGGCAGACCAGAATCGGCCGGTTTGAGTGATTCAGCCGGATCGACCGGCTTATCCGCAGATAGTGGTGAATATGGTTGCTTGGGGTGAGATTGGGCGGTGAAGTGGGTGCGGTAGGTGGCGGGTAAGCGGAGGGTGCCGTTGCGGGAGGTGTGGAGGTCGGGGCCGGCGGCGCGGAGGAGTTGTTCGGCGGTGCGGCGGGGCAGGGCGTGCTCACGGATCAGGTCGTCGAGGGTGGCCGGCGTCGTCGCCAGGTGAACGAGGGCCTCGCGGAGGCGGCGGGCGGTGATGCCCGCGGACTTGACCAAGTCGGTCACCGCATCCAAGGGCGTCGGGACCGCCGGGGCGTCGTCGGACTGAGCCACCCGCGCAGCGGCCGGGCCCGCCGGAGTGGCGGCCGAATCCGGCGCAGCAGCGCCCGGATCCAGTGAAGCCGCGGCCGCGGGGGACGGGAGTGCGCCGGGGGTGGGCCGCGGCGTCGGGGAGTCCGAAGAGGAGGGGGCGGCTGGCGGCGTCATCGTCGTTCACCTTACGGGGCGGGGCTCAGCGGGCAAGACCGGTAAAGGTCATCGATGAGTTAAAAGTTAATGACCTGCAGTTATTCAACGACGGAGGCGTGAATTCAGTTAAACCGTTTCGGCGGTGTTTCAGGGCGGCGGTGGGGTTGAAGTACAGGGTGGCGGCAAGGGTGGGCAGAGGGCATCAAGTCTTGTCCCGGCGATTCCGGCTGTGTGATCGTCCTGAAATCGCCAAGAGTCGATGAAGCTCGCGGTTGGCCGATCGGCGCGCGCACGCCGGCCGTTGCTCCTGTGATTCGACGCTTGCGTGTCTCGATTGGTTCCGGCGCACACCCGACGTTGCACCCCCGGCACAGTGCGCCGCCCCGGAAAGAAGGCACCCTTGAAGCTGTCCCCACGGTTCGCTACAGCGGCCGGAGTGCTCGCGGTCGGGCTGGTAACAGCCGGCACCGCCGCAGCCGTGCAAGCCTCGCCCGCGTTGCCGTCGGCGCCCACAGGCGTCGAGGCAGCCAACGCCGTCGCGGCCAAGTCGGCCGAGACGTTCGTGTCCAGCCGTCCGAGCGTGCTGCAGCCCAGCAGCGACGACGCTTACGTGCAGAAGTCGGTGACCGCGTCCGGCAGCGCGAAGTACATCGCGTATGAGCGGACGTACAAGGGTCTGCCGGTCGTCGGTGGTGACTTCGTGGTCGTCACGGACGCGGCGGGCGCGACCAGGTTCACGTCGGTCGCTCAGACGCAGTCGATCGGCACCCTGTCGACGACGGCGAAGATCAGCTCGGCGGACGCCGAGGCGGCCGCGCGCAAGCTGCTCACGTCGGTGAACGCCGTCGAGAGCACCAAGCTCGTCGTCTACACGCTGGACGGCGCGGCGAAGCTGGCGTACGAGACGACGCTCAACGGCACCGGTGCGGAGGGCGCGAGCCGTCTCACCGTGAACGTCGACGCCACCACGGGCGCCGTGCTCAGCAAGCGTGAGCGGGTCATGCACGGCACGGGCACGGGCTGGATCGTCGGCAACGTCACCATCAACACGTCGCTGTCCGGCAGCACGTACAGCATGAAGGACCCGAGCTACCCGACCATCGCCTGCCAGAACGCCACCGGCAACGCGACCTTCACGGGCACCGACGACGTCTGGGGCAACGGCGACGGCACCAACCGGGAGACCGGTTGCGTCGACGCCCTGTACGCGGCGCAGAAGGAACTCGGGATGTTGTCGTCGTGGCTGGGCCGCAACGGCTTCAACGGCAGCGGCGGCGGCTGGCCGATCCGCGTCGGCCTGAACGACCAGAACGCGTACTACGACGGCACGCAGATCCAGATCGGCAAGAACACCGCCGGCAAGTGGATCAGCTCGCTGGACGTCGTCGGCCACGAGGTCGGCCACGGCATCGACGACACGACCCCGGGCGGCATCTCGAACAACGGCACCCAGGAGTTCGTCGGTGACGTGTTCGGCGCGGCCACCGAGGCGTTCGCCGCCAACCCGAACGACCCGGCCGACTACCAGGTCGGCGAGGAGGTCAACCTGGTCGGCAGCGGCCCGATCCGCTACATGTACAACCCGTCGCTCGCCGGTGACGACAACTGCTACTCCAGCAGCACGCCGTCGCAGGAGGTCCACGCGGCCGCCGGCCCCGGCAACCACTGGTTCTACCTGCTCGCCGAGGGCACCAACCCGACCAACGGGCAGCCGACCAGCACCACGTGCAACGGCTCGACCGGCCTCGTCGGCATCGGCATCCAGAAGGCCACGAAGATCTTCTACAACGCGATGCTGATGAAGACCTCGTCGTCGTCGTACCTGAAGTACCGCACCTGGACGCTGACCGCGGCCAAGAACCTGTACCCGGGCAGCTGCACCGAGTTCAACGCGGTCAAGAACGCGTGGACGGCCGTCAACGTCCCGGCGCAGTCCGGTGACCCGACCTGCACCGGCGGCACCACCCCGCCGCCCACCACGTCGAACCCGCCGACCTCCAACCCGCCGACCGGCAACTGCTCCGGCCAGAAGCTGCTCAACCCGGGCTTCGAGTCGGGCACCGCGTCGTGGAGCGGCACCACCGGCTCCATCGGCCAGTGGGCCAGCCAGGGCCAGGCCGCGCACGGCGGCACCTACAGCTCCTGGCTCGACGGGTACGGCACGACCCACACCGAGGCGATCCAGCAGTCGGTGACCATCCCAGCCGGGTGCAAGGCCACGCTGACGGCCTACATCCACATCGACTCGGCTGAGACGACCACGACCGTCGCGTACGACAAGCTGACCATCACGGCCGGCTCGACCACCCTGGGCACCCTGTCGAACCTGAACAAGGCGTCCGGATACGTCCTGCGCACGTACAGCCTGAACGCGCTCGCCGGCCAGACCGTGGTGATCAAGTTCAGCGGTTCTGAGGACTCGTCCCTGCAGACGTCGTTCGTCCTCGACGACCTCGCGGTGACCCTCAGCAACTAAGTACCGCAGCACGACGCAAGCAGCAACATCCAGGGAGGAAGCCCGGGTCGCGCGCCGGCCCGGGCTTTTCCTGTGGGCGGATCTCCACCCGGGCTCCACCCGTGGATGGCGGCGCTCCACCCGGCCCGGAACCTAGCGTCATCGACATGAATCTCACCACGATCCTGCTGGTCGCCGCCGCCATCGTGTACGTCCTGATCCGCCGCTTCACGGGCGAACCCTTCGAAGTGCGCCACCTCGTGGTGCCGCCGGTGCTGCTGATCGCCGTGGGCGGCTACCAGGTCGCACACACGTCCGGACAGCACCCGGTCCTCGACGGCGCCGTCCTGGGGGCGGGCGCGCTGCTCGCCGTCGCGGGCGGGATCCTGCGGGGCCTGACGGTCAGGGTCTTCGTCAGGCAGGGGCGGCTCTGGTACCGCTACACGGCGTGGACGGTCGTCGTCTGGCTCGTGGTCGTCGGGGTCCGCTTCGCCGAGAGCGCGGCCGGGACGGCGCTCGGCGCGGACACGGCCGTCGTCGTCGCCGCGCTGCCGCTCATGTTCGGCCTGAGCCTCCTCGGTGAGGCGGCCGTCATCGGCCGCCGCGGCCTCGCCACCGGAGTCCCGTTCGGCGACTGGTACCGCAGCAGCAGCCGCGACCTGATCCACCGGTGAGCGCCACAGCGGTGGAGACTGGCACGGTGTTCACGGTCACCGACACCGCGGTCGCCCGCTGGCGTCAGGCGCGCAGCATGGCGTTCCTCGTCTTCATGAGCGCCGCCCTGGTGCACACCAACCCCCGGCCGGACCTCACCGGCCGGGGGATCGCCGTCCTCGGGTTCGGCGCGGCCGCCGCCGCCGGGTGGATCGCGATGACGTTCCTGACCGGCACCCGGCAGGCGGCCGGCGTCGGGGTGTGCGCGGCGGCCGGGCTGGCGGTGGCGGCGCTGGACACGCGGGGGTTCGCGCCGCTGTACCTCATCGCCGCCGGCACCGTCGCCGTGGCGGTGCTGCCGCTCAGGGAGGTGGCGGCGGGCACCGCCGTCGCGGCCGGCGCGCTGACACTCATTCTGTGGGCGCAGGGCGAGGGCTGGCGGGAGATGCTCGTCTGGGCCGGGTCGCTGCTGCTGGTGCTGCTGCTCGGCGTGGTCCGGCGGCAGCGGGAGGAGCAGGCCCGCCAGGCGGAGCGGGTCGCGGCCCTCGACGAGCGCGCCAGGGTGGCCCGGGAGATCCACGACGTGCTCGCGCACTCGCTGTCGGCGCTGTCGGTGCAGCTGGAGACGGCGGCGGCGCTGCTGGAGAAGGACCGGACGGCGGACGCGGCCGTGCTCGTCGAGCGGGCCGGCCGGCTCGCCCGCGACGGACTCACCGAGACGCGCCGGGCCGTCGGGGCGCTGCGCGGGGACCCGGTGCCGCTCGGCGAGCTCGTCGGTGCGCTCGCCGACGGGTACCGCGCCGACCTGAACGCACCCGCGGACGTGACCGTGACGGGCACCCCGCGGCCCCTCGCCGCCGAGCCGGGCCTGGCGCTGTTCCGCACCGCGCAGGAGGCCCTGACCAACGTGCGCAAGCACGCGCCGGGCAGCGCCGTCACCGTCCACGTCGACTACCAGCCGGACGGGGTGCGGCTCACGGTCCGCAACGACGGCCACGCGACCGCGGGACGGAAACCGCCGGAGGGCGGGCACGGGCTCGCCGGGATCCGGGAGCGGATCGGGCTCGCCGGCGGCACCGTCACCGCCGCGCCGGACGGCGGCGGGTGGCTCGTCGATGCGAGGATCCCCGGATGATCAGGGTGGTGGTGGCCGACGACCAGACGGTGGTCCGGGAAGGCCTCGAGGTGCTCCTCGGCCTGCTCGATGACGTCGAGGTCGTCGGCACGAGCGGCGACGGCGACGGGGCCGTCGAGCTGGTCGCCGCGCACGATCCCGACGTGGTGCTGATGGACCTGCGGATGCCGGGCTGCGACGGGGTCACCGCGACCGCCAGGATCCGGGCCGCGCACCCGCGGACGCGGGTGGTGGTGCTGACGACGTACGCCGACGACGCCGACATCCTCGGCGCGATGCGGGCCGGCGCGCTGGGCTACCTGACCAAGGACGCCGGCCGGGCGCAGATCGCGCAGGCGGTGCGGGCCGCGGCGGCCGGGCAGTCGTTCCTGGACCCGGTCGTCCATGCGAAGCTCGTCGCCGCCGCGACAGGACCCGCGGCCGGACCCGCGGCGACGGGGGAGGCGCCGGCGCCAGTCGTACAGACGCCGCAACCGCTGCCGGACGGGCTGACGGCACGCGAGGCGGAGGTCCTCGGCCTGATCGCGGCCGGGTTGTCGAACCGGGAGATCGCGAAGCGGCTGTTCGTGACCGAGGTGACCGTCAAGTCGCACGTGAACCGGCTGTTCGCCAAGACCGGGGTGCGGGACCGGGCGCAGGCGGTGCGGTACGCGTTCCAACACGGTCTGACCGGCTGAAGTGGCGCTCAGGCGATAGACTGGCGTCGACCTCCGGGGAGGTGCGCCGCTCGCATGACCGACAACGGGGACGACGACCGTCGTGCGGCACGTCCGCTGGTGTCCGTGCTCGTGGTCATCTCCGGCGGGCTCGGGATCTCGCTGCAGCAGCTGTCGACCGGCACGCCCGAGTCGACCGGGCGCTGGGTGATGCTGATCGCCGGGGCGTTCATCGGCGGCGCCGCGAGCATCCTCGCCACCGGGCTGTTCGAGCGGCTGCTGACGTGGTTCGGGTTCGGGTGGACGTTCCTGCGGACCCGCACCAGGCTGCGGACCGTGGTCGCCGGCGTCGTCGCCTGCGTGCTCGCGGTGGCCGCCGGGCTCGTCATCCCCGTCCTGTACGAGGCGCTGCACCGCCGCCTCTACGGGTGCCCGCAGCCCGCGGCGGTGCGGGTCATGACGTCCGTCGAGCAGCTGGGGGCGGCGCTGCGCCTCGCCGACGCCTACGAGACCGCCACCGCCGAGCACCACCACGGCTGCCCGACCGCGGACCTGTACGTCTACGGCGCGGGCCCCACCGAGGCGCGGGCGGCGGTCGCCAGCGGGTGGCTCAACGACGCGCTGCAGCGCATCGGGCCGCGCGCCGACGTGTGGCTGCCCGACTCGGCCCTCGACGTGACCGCCGCCGTCGCCGCGTCGGCCCGCTTCGGGGTCACGGTGCCGGTCGCGGAGCGGCGCGGCATCGGCTCCTCCCCCGTCGTCCTCGCCACGCCGCCGGACCTGTCACCGGCGCTCGAGGGCGACCTGAGCTGGCGGCAGGTGTGGACGGAGACGGGCCGGCTGGGCCTGGACGTCGTGCGGCCCGACCCCGCGGTCTCCACCGCCGGTGTGCTCGGCACCGCCGCGCTGTACACGAGCCTCGGCGCGACCCCGGCGACGGCCCGTGGCGTCGAACGGCGCCTCGAGGCGGCCCTCGACCGCGGCGGCTACCCGCTCGGCACCGGCGCCGACCTGCTGTGCCACGGTGGCACGGGCCGCGCTCCGGTGGCCGTCGTCGCCACCGAGCAGGCCGTGGTCCGCTACAACCAGGGCCTCGCGTGCCCCGCCGGCGGCCGGCCGGAGCGGCCGCTGGTCGTGCGGTACCCGAACGACACGATCAGCGAGGACCACCCGTTCGTCCGGCTCGCGTGGGACGGGGTCGCGGCGACGACCGCGGCCGCCGCGGCGGGGTTCGGCGCGTGGCTCGGCGGCGAGGACGGCCACCGGGCGCTGATCCGGGCCGGGCTGCGGCCACCCGGCCTGTCCCCCGTCGGCGACCCGCTGACCGAGCAGTTCGGCGCGCACGCGGGGGCGGTCTTCGACCGGCGGCCACCGTCCGCCTCGACGATCGGCGATGTTCTGCGCCTGTACGACGCCGCGCACCGGCCCGGGCGGGTGCTGCTCGCCCTCGACGCGTCCGGGTCGATGCTGACCGCCGTCGACCGCGTCGGCACGACCCGCTTCCAGCTGGCGTCCCGCGGGGTGACGGGCGCGCTGGACCTGATGAGCGGCCGGGACGAGTTCGGGCTGCGGGTGTTCCCCGCCGACGCCCGCGGCGGCGGGTTCCGGGACCTCCTGCCGATCGGGCCCGCCGCGGGCCGGGCGCAGTCCGCCGCGGCCGCGATGGCGTCCGTACGACCGGCCGGCGGCACGCCGCTGCTGCGGACCGTCGCCGACGGGGTCCGCGACGTCGCCACCGACCCCGGTGAACGGATCGCCTCGCTCGTGGTGCTCACCGACGGCAACGACACCACCGCCCTCACACCGTCCGAAGTGGACACCCAGGTGCGGGGGAAGGGCGTGCGGGTGTTCGTGGTCGCGATCGGCGAGGCGAGCTGCGGCACCCTGGCCCTGCGCGACGTGATCGCCCACACCGGTGGTGGCTGCTACGACGCGCGTCCCGACACCCTCGACGACGTGCTCGTCGCGCTGTTCGGGCTGCTCTGGGGAGGCGACGCGGGCGCATGACGATCTCCAAGTGCGGGCCCGGAAATTGTCGTACCCCGCTGGCATGCTGTCCCCGTGAGCCGGACCACGGTCCGTCGGCCGGCATCAAACCACACCCCGAGCCCCCATCGACGGGCGATGACCTCTGGGGAGGCGACACCCGACCATGACAACCCCGCCCAGCACCGACCCGCCGCCTCCGCCGCCGGGGGATGACCCACCATCTCCGCCGCCCGGGGACGACCCGCCACCCCCTCCGCCGCCGGGGGACGATCCGCCGCCTCCGACGCCGGGCGGTGGGCGGCGGAGGTTCCGGGACCTGTTCGGGTGGGTGGGGGTCCTCACGGGATTCGTGGCGGGGGTGGTCGTCACGGCGCTCGCCGGTGTGTACGTGGTGCCGAGGCTGGACCGGGACGGCGGCCTCGAACGCGGCGACCTCGTGATCCTCAGCGGGCGCGACGACGGTCAGGGCAACCAGCGGCGGGCGCTGGTCGACCAGTGGAACGCGCTGCACCCCGACAACCCGGCCAGGATCGAGGAGATCGCCGCCGACGCCGACGCGCAGCACAGCGAGATGGTCGCCCGCGCGCAGAGCGGCGGCGCCGGTCAGGGTGGCGGCGTCGACATCTTCAACCTCGACGTCACGTGGACCGCCGAGTTCGCGTCCAGCGGCTACATCCGGGCGCTGCCGGGCGACCAGGACGTCGCCGGGTTCCTGACCGCGCCGCTGGCCACCTGCCGGTACAAGGGGAAGCTCTGGGGGTTGCCCTTCAACACCGACGCCGGGCTGCTCTACTACCGGTCGGACCTCGTCACGACCGCCCCCGCGAACTGGTCGCAGCTGGTCAACACCGTCCAGGACGTCCTGGCGCGGCCCGCCACTGCGCCCGCCACTGGGCCAGCCACCGTTCCAGCCGCCGGGTGGGCCGGGCAGCTGCGCGACTACGAAGGGCTCGCCGTCAACGCGCTCGAGGCGATCTGGGCCGCCGGCGGCGAGGTCGTCGACGGCCACGGCGAGGTCGTCATCGACTCCCCCGAGGCGCAGACGGGCCTGACCCGGCTGGCGACGGGGCTGCGCCCCAGGGCGCCGCAGGTGGTCCTGCCGGACTCGGTGCGGTTCGACGAGTCGGCCACGACGCAGGCGTTCGCCGCGGGGCGGCTCGTCTTCATGCGTAACTGGCCCGTCGCGCACCGGGCGCTCGGTCCGGTGGACCCGGCCGGCGCCGACGCCGCGGACGCCGTCCGGTTCGGGGTGGCGAACCTGCCGGGCCCGAGCGCCCTCGGCGGGCAGAACCTCGCCGTGGCCGGCCAGAGCAAGCGGCCGGCGGCGGCGCGGGCGCTCATCGAGTTCCTCACCGGCGAACGCAGCCAGCAGCTGCTGTTCGAGCGGGGCGGGTTCGCCGCGACCCGGGAGATCGTGTACCGGGACGCGGCGGTCGTGAAGCTGTACCGCTACGCGCCGACGCTGCTGGACGCGATCCGGTCCGCGCACAGCCGGCCCGTGACGGCGCACTACGCGCAGTTCTCCGAGACGTTCCGGCAGGTGGTGCGGGAAGCCCTCGCCGACGGCGGCCGGCTGCCCGCGGACGCGAAACCCCGCCTGCAACGGGCTTTACAGGGCTACAAGTAGGCGAAGAGCATCGGGTTCGCCGACGCCGCCGCGTGCACGGGGGCGGCCAGCCGCAGCTTGTGCTTGAGCCCGACGAGCCGGTCGTGGGTGTCCGGGTCGGCGGCCGGCGACGCCGTCAGGTGCCCGATGCCGTGCCGCCGCAGCCAGCCGAGCACGACGGCGCCCTCGCTGACCGGCCACGGGCGCCGGCCGTGGAACACGTCGTGGACGGCCACGGCGGCACCCGGACGGAGCCGTTCGAAGAGCGTCGTGGTGTACCAGCGGGCGAACCGCGCCGTGTGGGCGGCGTCGACGAGGACGAAGCCCGGGTCGTCGGGCAGCGGCCCGTCGCGCACGTCGCCGCGGGTGAACCGCCACCGGTCCGCGGCCAGCTCCCGCGGCACGGCCGCCGCGGCGTCGCCGGTGAGGTCGAACGTGTGCAGCTCCCCCACGCCGTTGTCCCCCAGCGCGCGCAGCAGCCACGTCGTGGACCAGCCCCGGGCGGAGCCGATCTCCAGCACGGCCCGCGGGCGCAGCGCCCGGATCGTCAGGTAGCTGATCTCGGCCTCGAGGTCGTCGAGCCGCGGCCGCATCGGCCGCTGGGCGAGCAGCTCGCGCTGGGCGTCGCGGGCGGCGCGGAGGTCGTCGGCGTACGTCCGGTACCAGCTGACGAGCGTGTCGAGCGGCAGCATCCAGGTCTCCGCCCGCGATCGCTGTGATGGCCGAGCGTCATGGTTGCCGGGCGGCACCCCGTTCGCCGTCCGGGATCGCTGTGAGAGCCGGGCATCAGGCCGCACCCAGCTCTCGGTCCGCGATCGCTGGAAGGGCGGGACGTCATGCGCGCCGGACGGCACCCGAGTCTCCGTTCGCGGTCGTTGCGAGGAGCGGGCGTCAGGCGTGGCGGGCGGCATCGAGGTCTCCGTTCGCGAGGGCGGCGAGGGCGTCCAGGGAGGCGGTGCCGGGGACGAAGTAGCCGTCATGACCGGTGACGCCTTCGACGGGCAGCGGGGTCGCCCCGAACGCGGGGTCCGTCGGGTGCGCGCCGTGCCCGGCGCCGAGGATGCGGAGCCCGGGCAGGCGGCGGGTCCAGTCGCCCGGCGCGGTGCCGGCCCAGACGCGGGCGGTGGTGCGCAGGTCGGCGGCCCGGTCGACGCCCATGCCGGGGCTGCCGAGCGCCACGATGTCGGTGACCCTGCCGCCGGTCCCCGCGTCGAGGCGCGCCGCCGCCAGGCCGATGACGGTGGAGCCGTAGCTGTGCCCGACCAGCACGATCCGCGGCGCGTCCACGTCCCGGAGGAACCGCAGCAGCGCGTCGGCCCCGCTCGCCGCGGCGTCCTCCCGGACCGCGTCGAGCCGGACTCCGCCCGGCGGGTGGTACCCGAGCCAGGCGATCACCGCGACCCCGCCCCGCCGCCCCACGGACGCCGCCGCCCCGGAAGTGGCAGCCGAGCGCCCGGGCGACCCCGACCCAGCGGCGATCGAAGCAGCGGACGAACCCACGGACGCGACGGACGAAGGCCCGGGCGACACCGACCCTGCGGCGGTCGAAGCGGCAGGCGAAGCAGCGGACGGAGGTTGGTGCAGGTCGGCGGCGCGGGTGGCGAGCTGCCTGGCCTGCCAGGCGGGGGCGCGGCGCTGGACGCCGCCGAGGCCGCGGTCGAAGTTGGCGGCGGTGGTGGCCACGCCCGGGACCAGGACGACGACCGTCGCGGCGGTCGAGGGGTCGCCGACGACCTCGACGGCGAGGCCGTTCGCGAAGCGGGCGCTGTGGACGCCGACGGGCGGCAGGTCGGTGGCCTGCGTGGGGCCGAACACCGACCAGAGCACCGCGATCAGCGGCAGCGCGAACAACCTGCGAAGCATGCAGCCGAAGGTAGGTGCGGGGCTACGGGCGGATCGTCACTCTGCGGGACCATCTGCCGGGCGGCCGGGGGTAGTACCCCGGTACTACGGGGACGACCCTACGCCCCGGCGCTGACGAGGCCGGTCTCGTAGGCGAAGACGACGGCCTGGGCGCGGTCGCGGAGGTCGAGCTTCGTGAGGACGCGGCTGACGTGGGTCTTCACGGTCTGCTCGGCGACGACGAGGTCCTCGGCGATCTCCGCGTTGGAGCGGCCGCGGGCGACGAGCCGCAGCACCTCCGTCTCGCGGGGGGTGAGGGCGGCGAGCCGGCCGGGCTCCTGGCCGGTGCGCTTCGGGCGGGCCGCGAACTGCTCGATGAGCCGCCGGGTCACGGACGGGGCGAGCAGGCCGTCGCCGGCGGCGACGACCCGGACGGCGTTGACGAGCTCCGCCGCGGGGGCGTCCTTCAGCAGGAAGCCGGACGCGCCGGCGCGCAGCGCCTCGAAGACGTAGTCGTCGAGGTCGAACGTGGTGAGGATGACCACCTTCGGGCGGTGCGTCCCGGGGGCGGTGGCGAGGATGCGGCGGGTGGCCTCGATGCCGTCGAGGACGGGCATGCGGATGTCCATGAGGACGACGTCGGGCGCGTGCTCGCGGGCCATCGTGACGGCCTGGGCGCCGTCGGGGGCGTCGCCGACGACGACGAGGTCGGTCTGGGCGGCGAGCAGGGCGGCGAACCCCTGCCGGACCATCGCCTGGTCGTCGACGATCATGACCCGGATCACGGCGTGACCTCCAGGGGAAGGGTGGCGTGGACGGTGTAGCCGCCGGCGGCGTCGGGGCCGGCCTCGAACGTGCCGCCGATCGCGGTGGCCCGCTCCCGCATGCCGAGCAGCCCGTGCCGCTCCCCGCCCGAGTCACCAGCGTCACCAGCGTCGCCGGAGCCCGCGCCGGAAGGCGCGCCGGAGGACGGGTCGCCGGCGGTGTTCCGCACGGACAGGTCCAGTGCCGACGGGCCGAGGGCGAGGGCGATGTGGACGGGCGCGCCGGCGGCGTGGCGGCGGGCGTTGCTGAGGGCCTCCTGGGCGATGCGGAAGGCGGCCAGCCCGACCGCGGGCGGCACCGTCGCGCCCGGCAGCGGGTCGAACGTGACGTCGACGCCGGCCTCGCGGGCGTCGTGGACGAGCCGGGTGAGGTCGTCGAGGACGGGCTGCGGCTCCACGAGCGGCGTCTCGGTGCTGCGCAGCACGCCGAGCAGGCGGCGCATCTCGACCAGCGCCTCGCGGGAGGTGCCGGCGATCGCGGCGAGCTCCTCGGCGACCGCCGGTGGGACGCCGTCGATGCGGTACACGGCGGTCTCGGCGCGCACGGCGATGAGCGACATGTGGTGGGCGACGACGTCGTGCATCTCGCGGGCGATCCGGTTGCGCTCCTCGGCGACGGCGCGGCGGGCCTGGGCGAGCTCGGTGCGCTCCTCCTCCTGGGCGAGCGCGGCCTGCACCTCCCGGCGGCGGCGGACCTGGTCGCCGATGACGAGGATCGCGGTGACGGCGAGCAGCAGCCCGGCGATGTTCTGGGACCTGACGGTCCCGACCACGAGCAGCGTCGCGGACAGCCCGACCCAGACCAGGACGCCGCGGCGGTGCCGGACCGCGGCGACGGCGAGCAGCACCGGGTAGGACAGCATCTGCACCGGCGACCACGGCCACGGGGTGCCCTGGTCGATGTCGACGGCCAGGTACGTATACACGGCGACGAGCCATGCGACCCGCCACGCGAGCAGCGGCCGGGTCGCGACGAGCCCGATCGGGGCGACGATGAGGGCGGCGTCGAGGGCGAGGAACAGGGAGCCGACGTGCGGGCCGTTGCCGCGCAGGTACTCGTAGCTGGCGAGCCCGCACAGGATCGCGACGACGACCCCGATCGTCGGCAGGGACCTGCCGAGCCGGGTGCGGGGGCGCACCGGCGGGTCGGGGCCGATCAGGAACGTGCGGAGGTCCCGCAGCACGACCTTCCACACGCTCCGCACCCCGAAACCGTAACAGCGCGGCGCGGCCTCACCGTGGCGGTGGGCTGACGGCGGCGCCGCCGAGGAGCTGGATCAGTTCGCGGCGGGAGCGGATGCCGAGTTTCCGGTACACGTTGCCGAGGTGGTAGTCGACGGTGCGGACCGACAGCACGATCCGGTCGGCGATCTCCCGGCTGGTCCGCCCTTCCGCCGCGGCGTACGCGATCCGCCACTCGTGCGGTGTGAGCTGCTCGGTCCCGGCGGCCGCGGCCGGCCCGGAAGCGGTGGCGCGGGTGCTGGAGGGGGCCAGCTCGGCGCGGGCCAGCTCGGCGAACGCGTCCGCGCCCGCCGCGGCGAACAGCTCCAGCGCCCGGGTCAGCTGCTCCCGGGCCGGCCCGCGGCGGCGCGCCCGGCGCAGCCACTGCCCGTAGGCGAGGTGCGTGCGCCCCAGCTCCACCGGCAGCAGCCCGCCGACCGCGAACCCCGGCAAGGCGCCCGGCGCGAACCCCGGCCCAGACCCCGGCGCGGCGTCGGCCGCGAACCCCGGCCCGGCATCCGGCGCGGCGCCAGGTGGCGGGACGGTGGTGTCGAAGGCGACCAGGGCGGACTCGTACGCGGCGCTGTCGTCGGCGAGGAGGGCCGAGACCCTGGCCGCGACCGCCGTCAGGCCCGGCAGGCGCCGCAGCCCGGCCGCGGCGGCGAGCCGGTCGGCGACGAGGTGCGCGGCGCGGGCCTGGCCGGTCTTCACCAGGGCCTCCGCGAGGTCCGCGGCGACCGGCAGGAACGCGGGCTCCACGACCCCACCGGCGCGCAGCAGGTCGTCGGCGCGGCCGAGCTCGGCGACCGCGGCGTCGTGGCGGCCGGCGGTGAGGGCGGCGACGCCGAGCGCCGCCCTGGCGTGGGCCTCCACGGCCAGGTGGCCGGGGGCGAGGGCGAGCGCGGCGGCCGCGTGCCCGGCGCAGTCGTCGTGCCGGCCGACGACGGCCTCGACCTGGGCGAGGGCGGTGAGCGCCTCGGCGATGTTGACCGGCAGGCCCATCGTCTCGGCGAGCTCCACGCCTTCGAGCGCGTCGGCGTACGCGGCCGCGACCCGCCCGGCCCGGAGCCTGAGCCTGGCCCGCAACGGCAGCGTGTACGCGAGCAGCGACACGTCGTCGAGCCGCCGGGCCCCTTCCACGTCGTGGTCGAACAGCCGGGCCGCCGTGCCGTGGTCCTCCAGCCACCCGATCACCTCCCCCAGCTCCGCCGCCGAGCCGTCGGCGTGGCGGAGGCAGGCGGCGACGCAGCGGCGGGCGAGCAGCGCCTCTTCCGGCCGCGCGGCGAGGACCCCGGAGTGGGCCAGCCGGATCGAGATCTTCGGCAGGTCCGGGTGCGGCACCACGTCGCCGGCGATGGCGGCGGCCCGGGTGGAGACCCGCAGCATCCCGTCGACGTCGAGGCGGCGATTCGGCCCGTTCATGGCGAGGCTCAGCGTCCGCGCCGCCCGCAGCGCCAGGTCTGGAGGGAGGTCGGCGCCGAGGCGGTCGACCTCGGCGGCGATCGCGGCGAAGGCGTCCTCGGCGTCGCCGCGGAGCATGGCCAGGTAGGCGCGGGCGGACAGGACCTCCAGGCGGCCGTGGGCGCCGGTGGCGAGGGGCAGCGCGTCGTCGAGGAGGGCGACGGCGTGCTCGACGGCGCCGATGCTCACCCAGGCGCGGGCGGCGTTCGCGAGCCGCTCCCCGCGCGGCTCCGCGTCGACCGTGAAGGCGGCGGCCCGCTCCAGCGCGGTGGCCTCGGCGACCAGGCCGCCGCGGCGGCGGGCCCGGCCCGCGGTCTCGGCGAGGGCGTCGGCGACGGCGTCGTCGGGGCCGGCCAGGGACAGCGAGAGGTGCCAGGCGCGGCGGTCGGCGTCGTCGGCGGTGACGCACGCGCCGGCGAGCGCGGCGTGGACGTCGCGGCGCTGGCCGGGCAGCGCCCGGTGGTAGACGGCGGAGCGGACCAGCGGGTGGCGGAAGCGGACCGTGTCGCCGGTCTCGGCCAGCAGGCCGGCGCGGATCGCGGCGTCCAGGGCCGACGGCCGCAGGCCGAGCCCGGCGAGGGCCCGCGCGAGCAGCGCCGGGGTGCCGGTGCCGGCGGCCGCGCAGACGAGCAGCGCGACCTGCTCGCCGGCGGCGAGGGCGGCGACCCGGTCGGTGAACGCGCGCTCGATCCGGTCCGTCGTCGGCAGCGGCTCCGTCAGCGGGCTGCGGCCGGCCCGCTGGTCGTCGGACAGGGCGTCGGCGAGCTCGCGCAGCGCGAGGGGGTTGCCTTCGGTGGCGGTGAGGATCCGTTCGGCGACTGCGGCGGAGCCGATCCCGCAGCGGCGCAGCAACGCGGCACCGGCCTCGCCGTCCAGGCCGCCGAGCTCGACGGTGGCGGTGCCCGGGGCGGTGAACCCGGTGCCGGGCCGGGTCGCGTACACGATGAGGACCCGCTCGGCGAGGAGCCTGCGGGTCGCGAACAGCAGCGCCTGCGCCGACGAGTGGTCGAGCCAGTGGGCGTCGTCGACGAGGCACAGCAGGGGGCGTTCGTCGGCGGCGGCGGCCAGCAGCGACAGCGTCGCGGCACCGACCGCGAAGCGCTCGACCATCACGGTCGTGGGCCCGGCGTCGTCGGCGAGCCCGAACGCCGCTCGCAGCGCGGCGGCCTGCGGGGCTGGCAGCTGGTCCAGCAGCGCGAGCAGCGGGCGGGTGAGCGCCGCGAGCGCCGCGAACGGCAGGTCTGCCTCGAATTCGACGC
The DNA here is from genome assembly GCF_050936335.1 of Dactylosporangium sp. CA-152071. Taxonomy (NCBI): domain Bacteria; kingdom Bacillati; phylum Actinomycetota; class Actinomycetes; order Micromonosporales; family Micromonosporaceae; genus Dactylosporangium; species Dactylosporangium sp. CA-152071. The sequence goes on from NZ_JBNJMZ010000002.1 coordinate 3,941,065, forward strand.
CGGCCGCCCGTACGACATGGAAACCGTGCGCGGAGACGGCGAGATCGTCCAGGAGGGTGGTCTTGCCGATGCCGGGCGCGCCGCGCACGACGACGCCGCGGCTGTGCCCGTCGCGGGCCTCCGACGCGAGCTGCAGCAGCCGCGCGCGTTCGGCGTCACGGCCGAGGATCTCGTCGCCGGCGGGCGCGACGTCGAGGTCGGCGGCCTCCGCGGCGGCGGTGTCCAGCTGCTCGCGGGCGTCGTCGGCGTCGCCGGGCAGGTCGCGGCGCAGCAGCGCCTCCGCGAGCCTGCGGCGCGTGTGCAGCGCGGCGGGGCGGTGCCCGAGCGCCTGGTTGTCGCGCAGCGCGACCCGGAGGTGCGCGACGGCGGCGTCCGCGTCGCCGGTGGTGAGCGCGGCGACGCCCAGGGCGTGCTCGGTGGCGCCGAAGCAGGCGATCGCGAGGCTCGCGGTCATCGGCAGCCGGGCGTGCGGGGCGAGCAGCGCGGCCGCCTCGGCGGCGAGACCGGCGTCGCCGAGCAGGTTCGCGGCCTCGACGACGCCGTACAGGGTGACGAGCCAGCTGCTGCCGCGGGGCAGCGCCGCGAGCCCGTCGCCGCGGAGCCGGGCGAGGACGGCGGCGGCGCGGGCCCGGTCACCGGCGGCGGCCGCGGCTACGGCGAGCCCGGCCAGGGGCGACCGGTCGATGGCGCTGAGCGTCGCGGCGTGGGCGAGGTCGCCGAACATCGGCAGCAGCTCCGCGATCCTGCCCTGGAACCAGCGGATCGCCATGAGCTGCCCGCCGTGCCAGCCTTCGGTGTCCTCGTCGCCGGCCTCCCGCCCCCGGTCGGCGCAGGCCGCGGCGAGCCACTCGGCGTGGTCGAGCCGGCCGGCGCGGATGGTGAGCATGACCCGGACGGCGGCGGCGACGTACCCGACCGCGAGGTGGTCACGCTCGCCGAGCGCGTCGGTGAGCGCGGTCAGCCGCCGCTCGGCCAGCAGGTCACCGGCGAGGAACAGGTCGACCGTGTGCCACAGCATGCCCATGAGCAGGTCACCGCGGCGGCCCGTGCCGGCGGCGACGCCGAGCAGCTCCCGCGCGAGGCGCTGCCGGGTCGCGGCCTGCCCCGGCGCGAGCAGGCAGTGGTGGGCGAGGCTGAGCGCCTCGGCGAGCGCGACCGGGTCGCCGAGCGTCCGCGCCGCGTCCGCGACGGCGAGGACCGCGCCCGGGTCGCCGTCGCGGTAGCCGGCCTCCGCGGCGACCCGCGCCTCCAGCCGCAGCCGCAGCGGCTCCGGCGCGCCGGCCCGGGCCAGCGCGAGGGCCTGGGTGAGACGGTGGTCGAGGAGGGCGGCAGCGGCGGCGTCGCGGTGCTCGTGGACCCACAGGCCGGCGAGGCCGAGGGCGGCCTCCGGGTCGCCCGGGGACTCCTGCCATGCCTGCTCGAAGAGGGCCCGGGCGGTGCGCAGGTCACCGTCGACGTGCAGGGCCGCGACGGCCCGCGCCAGCACCGAGTCCACGGCGGATGCTATCGCGGCCGGGCGGCTTTCCGACACATGGTTACCGGCGGGTGCCGGTAGTTCTACGGATCCACCGGACCGGTCCGGGTCGCGATGCTGGGGGCATGCCCGACGTGACTCCGCTCCCCGATGCCAGACGCCTGCGGGTCAGGCCCCTCGCCTGCGGGGAGGTCGACGTGCTGCAGGACGTCTTCGACGGCCTGTCGGTGCGGTCCAGGTATCTGCGGTACCACACGGCGATGACCAGTCTGACCCCGGCGAACCGGGCCGCACTGTCCGCTGTGGACGGCCGGCGCAGGATCACGCTCGTCGCCGAGCGGATCGGGCCCGCCGGGTGGGTCGCCGAGGGGCTCGGTCATCTCGTCGCGACCGGGCCGGACCGGGCCGGGGTCGCCGTCGAGGTCGTCGACGCGGCGCAGGGCCGCGGCGTCGGCCGGACGCTGCTGCGGCACCTGGTGACCGTCGCGGAGGCCCTCGGCTACCGCGTCGTCGAGGCGGACGTGCTCACGGCCAACACCCCGATGCTACGGCTGCTGGGCCGTCTGTTCCCGGACGCCCGCACCACCCCGGCGACCCCGGCCGCCACAACGGTGGCGGTCGAGGTCCGGCTCGGCTGAGCGGCCTGGACGCACGCCCGAACGGGGGCCGACCGCTCGGGCTGCTCCACGCGGCCAGCCGGACGGGCTGCAGGCCGCGCTCGTCGCCGACGGGTCGGTTAACCGGTGGCCGGTGGTTGCCGGCGGCGCCTACGATCCGGGCATGGCGAAGGGGCGTGGCACCGCGGGCCTGCGCCCCGTCCAGGATGTCGTGTCCCGGATCCGGTTCGACGCGACCCTCGACGCGACACGGTTCGTGGTCGGCTACGAGGAGCGGGGTGCCGGGGTCAGGGAGACGCCGCTGTCCCTGTTCGTCGCCGGCGGGGACGTGCCGTGGCACCGGGTGCGGTACGTGAAGGCCGGCAACCGCGTCGTCTGGGACCGGCAGGCGCGGATCGACCTCGTCTTCGGCACCGGCGACACGCCCGCCGAGGACCTGTCCACCGTGCCCGCCGCTGCCGCTGCTGGGCCCGCCGCTGGGCCGCGCCGGCAGGTGGCGTTCGACGCGTCCGCGTGCCTGCGGTTCGACCCGTCCACCGGCGCGTGGGTCCCCGCCGGGCCCGCCGGCGACGTGCGGGCCGACGCGCTGCAGGTGGCCACGTTCAACGTGCTCTCCGACGCGTACGACCGCGACCTCACCTACCCGCTGCTGCGCATCCCCGCGTGCGTCGAGCTCCTGGCCGGCCTCGACGCCGACGTCGTCGCGCTGCACGAGGTCACCGCGGCGCTGTGGGAGGCGCTGCTGGACGCCGAGTGGGTCCGCGCCGGCTACCACGTCTCCGCCGGCCCGGACCCGGAAGCCGGCTACGGCACGGTGCTGCTGTCGCGGTGGCCGATGACGATCGAGGTGCACCGGCTCAGCACGTACAAGCGGACCATCGTCGGCAAGGTCGGCCTCAACGGCCGTCAGGTCGGTTTCGTCGCCGCGCACCTGACCAGTGACCACACCGCCGGGGCGGAGCAGCGCCGGGAGCACCAGCTGCGCATCATCGACGAGCGGCTCTCCCGCGGCGACCTCGGCGGCGCCGTCGTCCTCGCCGACGTCAACTTCGGCGACGACACCCGCCCCGACGTCGCCGGCTACACCGACGCGTGGCGGGCGCTGCACCCGCACGACGCCGGCTTCACGTTCGACCCCGCCGTCAACCCCCTCGCCGCGGTCGCGTCCCGCACCGGGCGGTCGCTGCGCCTGGACCGGATCCTGATCCGCTCCGGCACCCCGGGCGGGCTCGTCCCCCTCGCCGTGGAGCGGTTCGGCGACCGGCCGTTCGACGGCGAACGGTTCGTCTCCGACCACTTCGGCGTCACCGCGCTGCTGCAGGACGCGGCACCGTCCACTGTGGTCACCGCCGCTTCCGTGCACACGTCGGCGCTGGTACTGCGCCCGCCGCCCGCCGTGTGGGCGCCGCTGCAGGCGATCCGTGCGGCGCACGACCCGTCGTTCCGGCGCTGGATGCCGCACATCAACCTGGTGTACGGCTTCGTCCCCGACGCCTCGTTCGCCGAGGCCGAGCGGGCGGTGCGCGAGGCGGTCGCCAGCCTCGGGCCGCTGCGGATCCGCCTGTCGCGGTTCCGCACGTTCGCGCACCGCGGCAGCACCACGGTGTGGCTGGCGCCCGACCCGGCCGAGCCCCTGCTGGAGCTGCAGGCGGCGCTGGCGCGACGGTTCCCGGGCTGCGCCGAGCAGGACAGTCGTGGCGGGTTCACGCCGCACCTGACGGTCGCGAAGCTCACCGGGCCCGACGTGGCGTCCACCGTGGAGCGCTGGCAGGCGGGGTGGCACCCGGTCGAGTTCACGGTGTCGGCGGTCGACCTGATCAGCCGGCGCGGCGACGAACCCTTCGAGGTCCGGCGCAGCGTGCCCCTCGGCCCCGCGCCCTCCCCCTCGGCGGCGCCCATGCCGGCGTGGAGCGCCCTGCCGTCGCCCTCGCACCGGGTCGCCCTCGACGCGGTCGCCGAGGCCTGCGCGGCCGTCGACCCGGGCGGGCGGCTGCACGTCGCCGGGTCGGTGCGGCTCGGCGTCGGCGGCCCGTCGACCGACCTGGACCTCGTCTGGCAGACCACCGGCGCCCTCGCCGACCTCGCCGATCTCCTGCCGGGCGCCAGGCTCGCCGGCACCGTCGTCCCCGTCGTCCGCGCGACGGTCGCCGACGTCGGCGTCGACGTGCAGCGGGTCACCCTCGACCCGCTGTCCGACCTGGACCTCGGGTCCCTCGACGACGCCGACCTGCGGGCGGTGCTCGCGATCCGCGACGCCGACGCGCTGCCCGCCGCGGACCCCGCGTTCCGGTCGCTGCTCACCGCGGTCCGCGCCTGGTCCCGCGCCCGCCAGCTCGACGGCGCCGCGTGGGGCCTCGTCGGCGGGTTCACCTGGGCGGTGCTGGTCGCGGAGGCCCGCGCCCACCACGTCACCGACCTCGCCGGCTTCCTGCGGCACTGCGCCCGCCACCCGCGCCGCCCCCGCCGCGGCGAGCGCCACGCCTACTGGCCTGTCTACTCCCCCGCCCCGCCGGGCGTGAACACCACCCGCACGATGACCCGCTCCACCGCCGCCGTGCTCCAGGACGCCTTCGAGGGCCGCGGCGGCTCCCAGTCCCATGAGCGCCGGGTCCTGCTCACCGGCGACGTCGAGGGCCGCGTGCTGGGCCTGGTCCTCGCCCTGGAGGACGCGGGCGCCAGGGTCCGTCCGTACCCCCGAGCCGCCGCCCTCGGCGTCGACGGCGGCGACCCCGACGCCCTGCGAGCGGCCGTCGCCGAGTCCGGCCTGCCCGCCCGCCTCGTCCAGCCCGCGTAGGGCCACGTCGCGGAAGTAGCCGGGCCGACGCACGACGAGCTGCGGCAGCTGCGCTCCTGGCCGACCGTCCGACGGGCGCCACCGGCGCGGCGGCGCCCGTCAAGGTCACCGCCGCGCGACGGCGCCCGTCCAGGTCACACCCGCGCGACGGCGACGCCGGGAAGCGTCACAGCCGCGCGGCGGCGATATCGGGAAGCGTCACAGCCGCGCGCCGGCGGCCGTCAGGAAGGGTCACAGTCGCAGCCAGACCGACGTGTCCGGGGGCAGCAGGTCGCCGTCGAAGGGGCCGCTGGCGAGCAGGACCGTGCCGGGTGGCAGCGGCGCCGGGGTCTGGGAGAGGTTGACGACGCAGGCGAAGCCGCCCTCGCGGGTGAAGGCGAGCACGTCCGCCGGGGCGTCCAGCCACGCCATCGGGCCGTCGCCGAGGCCGGGCTCCGTGCGCCGGACGGCGAGGGCCCGCCGGTACAGGCTGAGCATCGACGACGGGTCGGACGACTGCCGCTCGACGGTGTACGCGGCCCAGCCGGCGGGCTGCGGGAGCCAGCCGGGCGCGGCCGGTGGGGACGACCACGGCAGCGGGACGCGGCAGCCGTCGCGGCCCGGGTCGGCGCCGCCGGTGCGGGCGAAGATCGGGTCCTGGCGGGCCGCGGCCGGCAGGTCCTCGACCTCGGGCAGGCCGAGCTCCTCGCCCTGGTAGACGTAGACGGAGCCGGGCAGCGCCAGGGTGAGCAGCGCGGCGGCGCGGGCCCGGCGGGTGCCGAGGGCCAGGTCGGTCGGGGCGAGGTGCCGGGTCTGCCGCAGGTGGTGCTCGAAGCCGGTCTCGGCCCGGCCGTAGCGGGTCACGTGGCGGGTCACGTCGTGGTTGGACAGCACCCAGGTGGCGGGCGCGCCGACGGCGGCGTGCGCGTCGAGGGTCTCGTCGACGCAGCGGCGCAGCGCCTTGCCGTCCCACGGGCAGCCGAGGAAGTCGAAGTTGAACGCGGCGTGCAGCTCGTCCGGGCGCAGGTACTGCGCGAAGCGGTGCGGGTCGGCGAGCCAGACCTCGCCGATGAGGGCGCGGCCGCCGGGGTAGCTGTCGGCGACGCGGCGCCAGGCGCGGTAGATGTCGTGGATCTCGTCGCGGTCGTTCCACGGGTGCGGGTCCGGCGGCGACGCGGGGTCGAAGTCGGGCAGCGCCGGGTCCTTGGCGACCATCGCGGCGGAGTCGATGCGGATGCCGTCGACGCCGCGGTCGAACCAGAACCGCAGGATGTCCTCGAACTCCTCGCGGACGATCGGGTTGTCCCAGTTGAAGTCGGGCTGGCCGGCGTCGAACATGTGCAGGTACCACTGGCCGTCGGCGACCTGCGTCCAGGCGGGCCCGCCGAAGATGGAGCCCCAGTCGTTCGGGGGCAGGTCACCCCGGCCGTCGCGGAACCAGAAGCGGTCCCGGTAGGACGGGTCCACGAGGGCCCGCTGGAACCAGGCGTGCGCGACGGACGTGTGGTTGGGCACGACGTCGATGATGATCCGGATGCCGAGGGCGTGCGCCTCACCGATCAGCGCCGTGGCCTCGTCCAGGGTGCCGAACGCCGGGTCGATGTCACGGTAGTCCGCGACGTCGTAGCCGGCGTCCGCCATCGGGGACGGGAACCACGGGCTGAACCAGATCGCGTCGACCCCCAGGTCCCGCAGATACCCGAGGCGGGCCCGGACCCCGGCCAGGTCGCCCACGCCGTCGCCGTTGTGGTCGGCGAAGGACCGGGGGTAGATCTGGTAGATGGCCGCGTCGCGCCACCATCGGGTGTCTGCTGTGGACACTGGAGGTCCCCGCTTTCTCTTGGCAGTTGATCGGTTTGCTTGTAGTGCGGCGCGGCAGCGTCGCATGGGGGGCTCCGGGGTGGGAACCCCCCGGCCGGCCTGCGGCGCTGCCGCACCGAAGCTGGTGACTGCGTTAGAAGCCGGAGTTGCCGGGGCCACGCACGAGCGTGTAGCCGGTGTTGTTCAGGAGGCCGCCCGAGGCGGCGCCGGAAACCGTGACGTAGTTGAAGGTCGCGCTGCCCGCCGCCGAGATCTCGATGCCGTACGTGCCGGCGCCGGCGATCCTGACGTGGTCGAACGTGACGCCCGAGATGGTGCTCTGCCACGTCATGAGCAGGCCCTGGTAGGAGCTGTCGAGGATGTCGACGTCCTTGACGGTGAACGTTCCCGTGATGTCGCGGGCCTCGGCGTAGAACCACAGGGCGCCGATCGAGGAGCCCCAGTTGCGCTCGTACCCGCCGGTGCGCGTCAGCGTGTTGCGCTGCACGCTCGTGGTGCCGGCGAACGGCTGCGCGCCGTGCCACGTGCTGACCGCGATGCCGGAGGAGGCGTAGACCGTGTCGGAGAACAGGTTGTCCTCGATCCGGTTACCGTTGCCGCCGTAGATGGCGGCGGTGTTGGCGAGCATCGGCAGCTGCGCGGTGTTGAACGTGAACGCGCTGTCGGTGACCGGGGCGCTGTTGGACCACATGGCGAGCGCGTCGTCGCCGGTGTTGCGCAGGACGCTCTGGTCGACGCGGGTGTTGCGCAGGTCCCCGTTGAGGTTGACGCCGTCGGCGAACGTGTCGCGGATGCGCAGCCCGGCGACGTACAGGCCGTCGGTGCCGCTGGACGCCCACAGGCCGACCTTCGTGTGCTCGATCCACAGGTTGTGCAGCAGCGAGCCGGTGCCGAAGTCGCCTTCCAGGGCCGCGTCGAAGTTGGTGTCGTCGCGGTACCGGACGTCCCCGGCGATCGTGAGGTCGGCGAGCTGGACACGCGGCCCGGTGGCGAAGAAGCCGCCCTTGCCGTTCGCGCCGCGGACCGTGGTGTGCCACATGCCGGCGCCGCGGACGGTGACGTTGTCGACGTTGATCCGGGACGTGATGTCCCAGGTGCCGGCCGGCAGCCACAGCGTCCTGCCCTGCGACCTGGCCGCGGCGACCGCCGAGTTGAACGCGCCGGTGTCGTCACCGCCGCCGGAGACCGCGCCGTAGTCCACGATGGACAGCGCGTTCGCCGGCGCGGCCAGCGCCGGCGCGACGACCTCGGTGTCGACGAGGTCGACGGTGATCGGGGTGGCGCCGTCGTTCTGCAGCTTCAGCACGGTGCCGGCCGGGTAGCTGGGCAGCGTGGTGCGGAACTCGTCGAAGAAGCGGTGCGCCTCCCCGCCGGCGGGGTTGTTGTTGTACGGGTAGGCGCCGTACACCCAGCTGTAGGTGGAGCTGACCGGCAGGTCCTTGACCTTCGCGCCGCCGGCGTAGACGGCGAGGTTGGCGGTGGTGCCGGTCCCGGCGGCGTTGTCGGGCACCGACGCCCGCACGACCAGGGAGTTGGTCGGCTTCGTCAGCGTGAACTGCACGTACTTGCCGGCGTTGTCGAGGCGGACCGCCCTGCGGCCGGACGCCTCCGCGGCGACGGTCAGGTAGGCGCGGTCGGGGCCGATCGTGGTGGCGTTGGTGCTGCCGTTCTCCGCCTCGTACTCGGTGTACGCGACGGTCGCGCCGCGCGCGGCGAGGGCGGTCGAGCCGGCGACGGCGACGTTGTCGAGGGCGACGTTGCCGGAGTCGCCGCTGTCGTACTGGTAGCCGATCAGGTTGAGCCCGGCCCGCAGCGGCAGGGTCTGCGCCGCGGTGAGCCAGCCGCTGCCGGCGGTCAGCGAGATCTGGCCGACCTTCACGCCGTTGGCGTAGGTGGACAGCGTCTTCGTGCCGCCGGTGCTGTTGGTGTACCGGAGGGTGGTGGCCGCGTTGCCGGCGTCGGTGACGTTGACGGTGCGGATGGCGCGGGCACCCACGGCGGTGAAGCCCGTCGCGTAGCCGGTGCCGGTGTACCCGCCGATCGAGGTCGCCGTGGTGGCGCCGCCGGACAGGAACGCGGTCTCCAGCTCCGCCCCGCCGGACGCCGGTGGGGTGGACGTCGACGGGGTCGGCGACGTGGCGACGCTCGCCACGACGAGATTGTCGAGGTTGACGTTGCCGGAGTCGGTGCCGTCGAACCGGTACGCGACGCTGTTGGTCCCGTTGTTCAGGGTCACCGTGTCGGCTCGGGTGCCCCAGGTGTCCCAGTTGGCGGTCGCGGGCAGCGAGACCTGAGTGAGACGGGAGCCGTTGACGTACAGGGAGAGCGTCATCGCCGACCCTGTGCCGTTGGCGTAGCGCAGGGTCAGCGACGACGAGCCCGCACCGGAGCGGCTGACGGTGAAGGTGGTGGCTGCCCGGCCCTGGTTGCCGTCGGTGTAGCCGCCGACGAACCCGGTGCCGGAGTATCCACTGTGGTCGGTCGCGACGGTCGCGCCGCCGGACAGGGCCGCCGACTCGGCCTCGTAGGTGCCGGCGGGCGGCGCCGGGATGTCGGCGACGACGAGACTGTCGAGGTTGACGTTGCCGGAGTCGGTGCTGTCGAACCGGTACGCGACGGAGTTGGTGCCGTTGTTCAGCGACACCGTGTCGACGCGGGTGCCCCAGCTGTCCCAGTTCGCGGTCGCGTTCAGGCTGACCTGCGTGACGCGGGTGCCGTTGACGTACAGCGACAGGGTCTTGGCGGAGCCCGTGCCGTTGGCGTAGCGGAGGGTGAGCGTGCGCTGCGCCGTGCCGGAGACGCCGACGGTGAAGGTGGTGGCTGCCCGGCCCTGGTTGCCGTCGACGTAGCCGGCCACGAACCCGGAGCCGGTGTATCCACTGTGGTCGGTCGCGACCGCGGCGCCACCGCTCAGCGCGGCGGACTCGGCCTGATAGGTGGTGGTGGCGGCCTCGGCACGCATCGCGGCGGCGAGGATGATGGAGGCCGCCGCGACCAGGGTGGCGGCCCCGATCGCGAGCAGGCGGGATCGTCGGAGCATCGTGAAGATCTCCTTGCGGTGGAAGGGGGGTGTATTCAGCCTTTGAGCGCGCCCGCGGACAGGCCGCTCAAGATGCTGCGTTGGAAGACGGCGAACACGACCACCATCGGGATGCTGGCGATGGCCAGGCCGGCGAACATCTCGTTGGGGGTCACGTAGCCGTTGAACGCCAGCCGGCTCAGCGCGACGCTGATCGTCTGGCTGCCGGGGTCCTGCAGCACCAGCAGCGGCCACAGGAAGTCCTTCCAGGCGCCGATGACCGCGAAGATCGAGACCACGGCGAGGACCGGGCGGGACAGTGGCAGCACCACGTGCCAGAGCATGCGCAGCCGCCCAGCGCCGTCGATGCCGGCGGAGTCGAGCAGCTCGTCGGGGATCTGGTCGAAGAAGCGCTTCAGGACGTAGATGTTGAACGCGTTGGCCGCGCCGGGCAGCCACAGCGCCCACGGGGTGTTGAGCAGGTTGACGTGCAGCAGCGGCACGTCGGCGACGGTCAGGTAGCTCGGCACGAGCAGCGCCGCCGCCGGCAGCATCAGGCTCGCCAGCATCCCGCCGAGGATCAGCTTGCCGAAGCGCGGGCGCAGCTTCGACAGCGCGTACGCGGCGGCGACGTCGACGATCAGCTGGAAGAGCCAGCCGCCGAGCGCGTAGAACGCCGTGTTGAGCAGGTAGCGGCCGATGTCGAGCTTCCGCCACGCGTCGAGGTACGTCTCCGGGTGCCAGCTGTGCGGGACGACCGTCGGCACCGGCTGGGCCAGCTCCACCGGCGTCTTCACGGCGCCGGTGACCATCCAGTACAGCGGGAACACGAACACCACGACGAACAGCACCGCGAGGGAGAGCAGCACGACCCGGTACAGCACCGGGTGGCGGCGCAGCTCGCTGTCGGAGATGAGGGAACGCATCAGGACTTCCGGGTGAGTCGCAGGTACACGGCGGAGAACGCGCCCAGCACGACGAACAGCAGCACGCTCATCGCGGCGGCCATGCCGAAGTCGTTGTTGACGGTGAACGCGTAGCGGTAGATGAGCACCATCACCGTGATGGAGTCGGGGTTGGTGGTGCCCGTCAGCTGGTAGGGCTCGATGAACACCTGCATCGTCGCGACGATCTGCAGCAGGAGCAGGACCAGCAGGAGGAAGCGCATCTGCGGCAGCGTCACGTGCCGGATCCGTTTCCAGACGCCGGCGCCGTCGAGCTCCGCGGCCTCGTAGAGATCGCCCGGGATGCTGGCGAGGCCGGCGAGGTACATGATGGTCGCGCCGCCCATGTTGGCCCAGGTGCTCACCAGTACCAGCGACACCATCACCATCCGGGGTGACTGCGTCCATCCGGAGGTGGGCAGGTGCAGCGCCGACAGGGCGGCGTTGAACAGCCCGTTGCCGGGGTCGTAGAAGTACTGCCACAGGATGACCGTGACGATCGGGGGCAGCATCACCGGCAGGTAGACGGCGAAACGGAAGAACCCCTTCAGGTGGCGCAGCTCGTGGACGACGATCGCCACCGCGAACGGGACCAGGTAGCCGAACACCAGCGCCAGGGCGGTGAAGAACAGCGTGTTCTTCCACGCGGTCCAGAACAGCGGGTCGTCGAGCACGGCCTGGAAGTTGCTCAGGCCGACCCACTCCGGCTCGGTGACGAAGTTGTCCTGCTGGAAGGCGAGGATGATGCCCTTGATGAGCGGCCACCAGCTGAACAGGCCGAAGCAGAGCAGACCCGCCGCCAGGAACGTGTACGCGGTGGCGTTGTCGGCGATCCTGCGCTTGATCCGCCCGTCCCGCGCCTTGTTCACAGGCGGCGCGGGACGGACCGGGGTGATCGTCGCCATCGTTACTTGACTGTCGCCAGGATCTGGTTGGCCTGGGTCTCGGCGTCCTTGAGCAGCTGGTCGATGTTGGCGTTCGGGTCGGTGAGGACCTTCAGCATCGCGGTGTCGAGCACGGCGTAGAGCTGCTGCGCGTTCGGCGGCTCGACCTTCAGCGGGACGCCGGAGCTGGCCGCGTTGAACGGCTTGTAGTTCGCGGCCGGGACGTTGGCGTACTTGGTGTTGGCGGCGATGAGCTTCTGCTCCGACGCGCCGGTCCAGATGTTGGGCTCCGGGATGCCGACCGGCTGGTTCTTCTCCTTGTCGAGGGCCTTGTCGGCGTCGACGCGGTCGGGGTCGAGCTTGCGGAACGCGAGCCATTGCAGGCCGGCCTTGATCTTCGCGGGCGAGAGGCCGGCCTTGAACATGTAGCCGTCGCCGCCGCCGAGGGTGGCCTTGCCGTCGGGGATGACGCCGAGGCCGTAGTCCTCGTACCTGCCCTTGTACTGGTTGACGATGTTGGGCAGGTCGCCGGTGCCGCCGATCATCATGCCGAGCTTGCCGGAGGCCATGTGGGTCAGCAGGTCGGCGTACTCGAGGGCCTGCTTCTCGGCCATCGACCTGTCCGTGAACCGCATGTCCTTGAGCTGCTGCAGGACCTGCTTGCCCTGGGCGTTGTTGAAGCCGGCCTTCCAGGTCTCCCCGTCCTTGACCGCGACGTCGCCGCCGACGGAGTACAGCTCGGCGGTGAAGTGCCAGCCGCCGGTGTTGTTCTTGCTGAAGTCGCCGTAGCCGGTGATGCCGTTGCCGAGCGCGGTGATCTTCCTGGCGGCCTCGCGGACGTCGGCCCAGGTCGCCGGCGGCTTGTCGGGGTCGAGCCCGGCCTGCTGGAACAGGGTGCGGTTGTAGATCAGGCCGAGGGAGTAGTTGGCCGACGGGAGCCCGTACACCTTGCCCTTGGCGTCGCTGAAGACCTGCATCAGGACGGGGCGGACGTCCTTGATCGCCGGCACCTCGCCCAGGTACGGCGTGATGTCGGAGACCTGCTTCTTCGCGATGAGGTTCTGCGGGTCGGTGAAGTAGACGTAGAAGACGTCCTCGAGCTGGCCACCGGCGAGCTTGGCGCTGAACGTCTTCGGGTCCATCTGACCCTCTTTGGCGTCGATCTTGATGTTGGGGTGCTTCGCCTCGAAGTCCTTGACGTCCTTCTCGAAGTTGGCCCGGTTGTACTCGTCGGTGGCGGCGGGCATGCCGTTGACGGTGATCGTCACCGGCCCGCCGGCCGCCTCTGTCTCGTCCGACTTGTCACCGCATGCAGTCAAAAATAGTGATGCTGCCAGGGCGGCGGCTATGGCGACGCGCTTCATGGTGCCTCTCTCTCCACGAGCGGGCGGCGGGCCCGAGGGGGTGTGGCTGCTCGCTCACGACGCGCTGGCGGCGCACGTGCGACGCGACGCGCTGGCGGCGCGCTCGCTCGCGATGCGCTCACGACGTGTGAGGTCCGCGCCGTTGTCACCGGCGCGTGGAGACGAGAGTAGGGCCATGGACATCAGAAAGTCCATAGCTTCTTGCAATCCAATGCAAGAACTCGCTACTTCGCTTGCGTAGTCTTGCAAATGTAGTTGTTCCCACAGGTCAGGCCCGGTTTTTCACCGGCCCGGTGGAGTCGCGGACGATGAGCTCCGGGTCGTAGAGCTGCTCGTCGAGGGCGACCTTGCGCCCGTCGATCTGGGCCACCAGCGACGTGACCGCGGCCGCGCCGATCGTCTCGATCGGCTGGCGCAGGGTGGTCAGCGGCGGGTCGGTGTAGGCCATGTACGCCGAGTCGTCGAACCCGATCACCGACAGGTCGGCGGGCACGTCCAGGCCCTGCTTGCGGGCCGCGCGGATGGCGCCGAGCGCCAGGGCGTCGCTGGCGCACACGACCGCGGTCGCATCCTGCGCGAGCAGGCCGTTCGTGGCCGCCTGGCCACCCTCCATCGAGAACATCGTGCGGGCGACCAGCTTGCGCGACGGGCCCTTCACCCGGGCCAGGAACTCGGCGACCTTCCGGTCCGACGGCACGTGCCCGCCGGGCCCGACGACCAGGCCGATCCGCTGGTGGCCGAGGCTCTGCAGGTGACTCAGGGCCAGGTCGACGGCCATCGCGTCGTCGACGCCGACCCGCGGCACGTCCCGGTTCTCGTCCGCGGGGTTGATCAGCACCAGCGGCAGCTTGCGCTTCCGCAGCGCCTCGGCCTGCTCGGGCCCGGCGTCGGCGTAGCTCGCGGCGACGAACACGATGCCCGCGACCTGCCTGGCCAGCAGCATCTCGATGTAGTGCGCCTCGGAGACGCCGTCGGAGGTCCGGGTGCACAGCACCGGCACCAGACCTTGCCGGAACAGCGCGCCGGCCATCGCCTCCGCGTAGGCGGGGAAGATCGGGTTGTGCAAGTCGGGCAGCACCATGCCGACCAGCCGGGCCATCTCGCTGCGGTGCCGGAACGGCCGCTGGTAGCCCATCACGTCCAGCGCGGTAAGCACGGAATCCCTGGTCGCAGCGGCGATCCCGGGCCTGTCGTGCAGCACCCGGCTGACCGTCGCCTCGCTCACGCCGGCGTACTTCGCGACCTTCGACAGTCTCGTGACCACGCCAGCAGTCTAACCAACGGTCATGCAAAAACGCCATCCGCTCTTGCAACGACTTGCACAACTGAGGGTAGTCACGAAAGTTGTTACATTGGCACGTGACCTCGATTCCCGGGCCGGTCCTCGCCGCGCCGATGGCCGGCGGCGCCGGCACCCCCGCACTGCTCGCCGCGTGCGGCGGCGGGTTCCTCGCCGCCGGCTACCTGACCCCCGCGGCCCTGGCGTCGCGGATCGCCTCCGTCCGGGCTGCCGTCCGGGCTGGCGGCGGCTGGTTCGGCGTCAACCTCTTCGCCCCGCCCGAGGGTCCCGTCGGGGACCTGGCGGCGTATGCGGACGAGCTGGCGCCGGAGTTCGCCGTGTACGACCTGGCGCCCGCGGTGCCGGCCGGCGCCGACGACGACCACTGGGCGGAGAAGCTCGACCTGCTGCTGACCGACCCGGTCCCGGCGGTCAGCTTCACGTTCGGCATCCCGTCGGCGTCCACGGTGGCCGCGCTGCGCCGCGCCGGCACGCTCGTCCTGCAGACCGTCACCACCCCGCCGGAGGCCGCCGCGGCCGCGGCGGCGGGCGTCGACGCGCTCGTCGTGCAGGCGCCCGCGGCGGGCGGCCACTCGGCGACCCTGTCCCCGTCGGCGCCGCCAACGGTGCCGGTGCCGCTGCCCGACCTGGTCGCGGCGGTCCGGGCCGCCGTGCCCCTGCCGGTCGTCGCCGCCGGCGGCATCGCGACCTCCGCGGACGTCGCCGCCGCCCTGCACACGGGCGCCACCGCCACCATGGTCGGCACGGCCCTGCTGCGCACCGACGAGGCCGGCACCTCCGCCCCGCACCGGGCCGCCCTGGAGTCGGCCTCCGGGTGGCCGGCGCACGGCACGGTGGTGACCCGCGCGTTCACGGGCCGGCCGGCGCGGGCGCTGCGCAACGGCTTCATCGACCGGCACGACGCGACCGCACCCCTCGGCTACCCGCAGGTCCACCACCTGACCGCCCCGCTGCGCAGGGCCGCCGCCGCGGCCGGCGACACGGACCGCGTGCACCTGTGGGCCGGCACCGGGCACCGCCAGGCGGCCACCGGCCCCGCCGCCGCCGTCATCGCCACCCTGACGGCGTCGCTGTGACCGCACCCGACTCCCCCGTCCCCACCTGGCACGACGGTCCGCCGGCCGCGGCGCTCGACGCACTGGGTGTCGCCGATGACGTGCGGGGCGTGGTCCACGGCGCCGCCGAGGTCCGCGAGTGGTTCGCGTGTCACGACGAGTATCACGAAGGCAGCCCGCACCCCACGTGGCTGGTCGCGGCCACCGCCGACGGCGACGGCACCCGGCTCGTGTGGGATCCTTCCGCGGACCTGCCCGACGGCGAATACACCGTCGGCACGGTGGTGCCACCGCGGCGGCTCGCGGCGGTCACCGGCTGGCTCGCCGGCGTGTGGCCCGCCACCGCATCGGTGCGCGTCCTGTCCGACACCGGCGACGGAGTTGCAGGCGACGGCGGTGTCCTGGCCGTCGTCACCGACCCCGCCGAGCTCGAAGCGCTGCGCCGGGAGACCACCACCGGCCGGTACACCGGCGGCATCTGCCGCTGCCCCGGCAACCTCACCCTGACCCTGCACGACGCCGGCGGCGCGCTGCTCGGCACGGCCCTCCGCCGCCTGCTCTGACCGCACCGGAGGCGAGCGGCGGGCCCCGGCCCGCACCGGAGGCGCGCGGTGAGTTCGGGTCCGCGACGGATGCTCTCGGTGGTCAGGTGCGCGACAGGCGGGCGGCGAACGTGCAGCGTACGGGCTGATACATGGTCGTGAGCGCGGCCACTGTCCCGTTGCGGACGGTGACGAAGGCTTCCGTGGATGGAATCGCCGTGGCTACGGTGAGCGCACAGCCAACCACACATCTCCGGAGGATCCCTTGTCACCCAAGGACCGGTCCGGTCATGCCGTCGTGCTCGGAGCAAGTATGGCCGGGCTGCTCGCCGCGCGTGTCCTGAGCGAATCATTTGCGAACGTCACCATTTTTGACCGCGACACCCTGCCCGCCGGCGCCGCCGGCCGCAAGGGCGTGCCGCAGGGCGAGCACTCGCACGGGCTCCTGGCCAGGGGCCGGCAGGTGCTCGAGGAGCTCTTCCCCGGCATCGTCACCGAGCTGACCGCCGAGGGCGCGATCCCGGTCGACCTCATGCGCGACTGCGTGTGGGTCACCGGCGACCGGCCGATGCCCCGGGTCGTGTCGGGGCTGGCCGGGCTGTGCGTGAGCCGGCCGCTGATCGAGGCCGGGGTCCGCCGCCGGGTCCGCGCCCTGCCCAACGTCGTGATCCTCGACGGGCACGAGGCGACCGGCCTGCTCTTCGACGGCCGGAAGGTCACCGGCGCGAAGGTCCTGCCGGCCGGCGGGAGCGAGCACGACATCGCCGCGGACCTCGTCGTCGACGCGACCGGCCGCGGCAACCGCGGACCGACGTGGCTCGCCGCGCTCGGGTTCGAGCGGCCCGCCGAGGAGCGGGTCGACCCCCTCACGGTCTACGTGTCCCGCGACTACCGCCGGGTCCCCGGCCGGGAGGACTTCGCGGCCGTCGTCAACTCCCCCAACGCCGGCCGCCCGTTCGGCGCGGTCGCGATCGCCGCGGACGGCGACCGGTGGATGGTGACGCTGCTCGGTGTCGGCGCGGGCCAGGCGCCGCCGACCGACCCCGACGCCTACGCGGAGTTCACCGCGAAGCTGGCCGACCCGCGGGTGCACGAGCTGCTCAGCACGGCCGAGCCGCTCGGCCCGCCGCTGCGGATGCGGCTGCCGGCGAGCGTGCGGCGGCGGTACGAGCGGATGGACCGTCTGCCGGACGGCTTCGTCGCGATCGGCGACGCCATCTGTGCCTTCAACCCCGCCTACGGGCAGGGCATGACCGTCGCGGCCGCGGAGGCCATCGAGCTGCGCGACGCGCTGCGGGCCGGCCGGGCGGGGCTGCCGCGCCGGTTCTACGCGAAGGCGGCGAAGGTCGTCGACGTGCCGTGGGACATCGCCGTCGGCGCGGACCTCGCCAACCCGGAGGTCCAGGGCGAGCGGACCGGCAAGACCCGGTTCCTCAACGCGTACGTGGCGAAGATCCAGACCGCGTCGGGCCGCAGCGCCGCGGTCGGGCGCCGGTTCCTGCAGGTGGCGAATCTGATGCAGGCGCCGCCGGCCTTGTTCGCCCCGGGCATCGTCGCGCGGGCCCTGTGGTTCGGGCGCAAACGACCGGCCGCGGTACAGGCGCCGCAGCGGCAGAAGGTCTCCGCATAAACCAGACGGAGGGGCCCCCGCACGGGGCCCCTCCGCCGACCGGTCACGCCCAGATGATGTCGGTGTCCGGGTTGTACAGGCAGTTGGTGCTGTCCGGGCCGCTGCCGATGTGGCTCGGCTCGCTGCCCTTCGGCACGCCCTTGTACTTGTCGCAGATGATCGTCTTGTGGGAGCTGTCGCCCACCACCGTGATGCGGCTGAAGCGCGCGGTGTCGCCCCAGTTGGTGTTGATGCCGGCGATCACCTTCGTGGACTTGGCGGTGATGTTGTCCACCACGACGTTGCGCTGGTAGGAGTTCGTGCAGTTGCCGCAGGCGCGGTACAGCTTGCCGGCGTTCTCGACGTAGAAGCCGGAGATGTTGACCGTGCCGTTGCCGTTGTGCTGGAACACCTTGTCGCTGGCCGACTTCGCGCCGCCGCCGATCACGTAGCTGGTGCCGCCGCCCGTGCCGAGGAACGTCGCGGCGTCCTCGCCCACGTCCTCCCACCACACGTTCTGGATCGTGCACGTGCCGAGGCAGTGGATGCCGTCACCGGCCGGCGCGCCGATGATCACGTTCTTGATGGTCGCACCGTTGGCCAGCTCGAACATCGGGTCCTGGCTCTCGCTCTGCCCGCCGTCACCGATGCAGCAGTAGCGCTTCATCCCACCGTCGAGCGTGCCCGACACCGGGATGGTGCCGCTGACGCTCGCGTCGCCCGACTTCGTCGGCCAGCCGCTGCTGGGCGGCGGCGGGGACGACGACGTCGGCGGGGTGTCGGAGACCGTCGGAACGGGCGTGGTGGGGCTGTTGCTGGTTCCAGGTCCGGCGGCGTCGGTCACCGTCACGTCGTCGAACGAGGCCGACGCGTAGCCGGTCTGCACACCGATCCGGCCGGTCGCCGCCACCGAGCTGGTGCCGGTGGCGATGGTGGCGCCGTCGACCTTGCCGGTGATGCTGCTGCCCGAGACGGTGATGCCGAGGGTGTACCAGCTGCCGGTGCTGACCGTGCGGCTGGCCGAGCCGAGGACCGTGACCGAGCCGCTGTTGACGGCCTGCAGCTGCACCGAGTTGCCGGGCAGCAGCGCCAGCCGGTAGAAGGTCGTCGAGCTCTTCGCGCGGGCGAGCAGCCCGACGAACCCGTTCGACGCCAGGGACTGCGGCTTCACCCGGGCGGTGACCGTGTAGTTGGTCCACGAGGTGCTGCCGGCGAAGTTGCGGGCGTTCTCGCTGCCCGCGCTGCTCTGCTGCATCGCGCCGTCGACGACCGACCAGGTGCCGCCGGACTTCGACCAGTCGTTGGTGTTTCCGTCGGCGAACGTGTCGCTGAACAGCGTCGCGGCGAACGCGACCTGCGTGCTGATCGCGGCGACGGCGGTGAAGGCGGCGACACCGGCGGCCAGGATCGGCCACCGGCGGCGCCGGTGCTTGCGGGGTGGTTCCATGCGATGCCTCCGGAAAGGAGATCGGTGGGGGCGTCGCGTGCACGGGGTGTACGGCTCTGTGGGCGGACTGGGCGGGTCAGCCGATGCGCGCTGTACGGAACGGCTCAGGAAAGCGCATTCCTAGTAGCAACGTAGACCGGCACCTATGCCTGGTCAAGCTTCCCGAGGTGCATCCACGTGAAAACCAGGGGGACGTCGCCGTCGCTGACGAGGTGGTGGTCCTCGCCGGGCGGGATGATGAGCAGGTCACCGGCGCGGAACGTGTCCGCCCGCGCGCCGTCGATCTCGACGTGGCCGCTGCCCTGCACGATGGTGAAGATCTCGGGGACGTCGTGGGTGTGCCGGTCGGACTCGGCGTGGGTGCGGTGCCCGGCGTCGTCGTAGCGGCTGATGCCGCCGCGGATGACGGGACCCCAGCCGGCGCCGATCGCGGCGAGGGTGGCGGGGGTCCCGCCGTCGGGCAGGTCGGCGACGGTCAGCTTGCGCATGGCAGGTCTCCTACTTCACTGAGCAGTGCGTGCCGCGCGGCGGCGGCGCGCACGAGGTCGGCGATGCCGGGCAGGGCGACGCCGTCGTCGTGGGCCACGCCGGCGAGCGGCACGGGGTCGGGTGCGGCCATGATCTGTTCGGCGAGGGTCGTGAAGGGCAGGGTCCGCGACAGCGGCGCCAGCAAGGGGTCGCCGGAGAGCAGGTTCTCCAGCAGCGACACCCTGCCCGGCAGGACGGCGCCGTCGAGGCGGTCCTCCGGGTACACCATGTGGGCGGTGCCCCGGGTGCCGGTGACGGTGATGTCGCCGGCGATGAACTCGGTCGAGGCGAGGGTGACCGCGACCGTCACGACGGGCCCTTCCGCGGGGGTGAGCCGCAGCGCGGCGGTGTCCTCGACCTCGATGTCCCTGCTGCGGAAGCGTTCCAGCTCCAGGGTCCACGGTGGACGGACGCCGCCGATGGCGAGGGCCTGCATGAGCGCGTGCGCGAACGGGTTCACGAGGGCCCCGTCGACGGCGCGCCGGCCGGACCACGGTGAACGCGTCCAGTACGACAGCGGCCGCCACCACGCGCCGGCGACCGCGATGTGCGTCAGCTCGCCGAGGTCCAGCGCCGCGAGCGCGGGCAGGGTCGGCGAGCCGAGCGCCTGGAAGCCGACCTGGCAGCGCCGCCCGGTCGCGGCGAGCGCCGCGGACAGCCGCTCGTGCGCGGCGACGTCGAGGACCGGCGGCTTCTCCAGCAGCAGGTCCGCGCCGGCGTGCACGGCGTCCAGCGCGATCCCCAGGTGGGTGTGCGGCGGGGTGCAGATGACGACGTAGTCCGGCTTGTGCTCGGCGAGGAGCAGCCGGTGGTCGTCGTACACGGGAAGCTCCTCGCCGAACATCGGCTGGACCTCGCCGAGGGCGACGAGACGGACCCGGTCACCGAGCGCCGCGATGTTCTGCCGGTGCCGCCGCCCGTGGCCGGACGCCCCGATGAGCGCGATCGTGGGGGTGGCGCTCACAGGGCCGCCAGGGTGGCCGCGGCGCCGTGCCGCTCCAGGTCGCGCAGCCACCGCTCGATCTCGGCGCGCAGCGGCGCGTCGTCGGCGAGCCCCGGGGACAGCATGGTGAGCCGCTGCTCCGTGGACGCGCCCCGCAGCCGGTCGGCCAGGGGGTCGTCGAGGGGCAGCTCGGTGCCGTCGTCGGCGCGGCCGCCCACGAACCGGATCCAGGCGGCGAGGACGAGCGCGGCGTACACCGGCACCTCCCCCGCGGCGCGCCGGTCGGCGACGGTGCCGAGCAGGCGCTGCGGGAGCTTCTGGCTGCCGTCCCCGGCGACCTGCAGCGTGCGGTAGCGCAGCGCGCTGTTGGCGAAGCGGCCGAGGACCTGCTGCCCGTACTCGTGAACGGGCAGCGACAGCGTCGGCGCGATGTCGGACTCGATGAACGCCTCCATCGCCGCGCGGTAGCCGGGCAGCGCGAGGGCGGCGTCGATGGTCTGCGCGCCGGCGAGGACGCCCAGGTATGCCAGGGCGGAGTGCACGCTGTTGAGCGCCCGGAGCTTGCGCAGCTCGTAGGGTGCGGTGTCGGTGGTGAGGGTGACGCCGGCGAGCTCCAGCGCGGGCCGCCCGCCCGGGAAGTCGTCCTGCACGACCCACTCCCGGAACGGTTCGGCGGCGATGGCGGCCTCGTCCCTGGCGCCGATGAGGGACTCCACCGTCGCCAGGGTCTCCGGTGTACTGGCCGGCACGATCCGGTCGACCATCGTGCCCGGGAAGCTCAGCAGCTCCATGACGTCGGGGTCCTGCAGCGCGTCGCCGACGAGGCCGCGCAGCAGCTCGCCGTTGCCGTTGAGGTTGTCGCAGCTGACCAGCGCCAGCGGAGTCTCCCGCAGCCGCAGCCCCCGCACCAGCAGGTCGAGCACGGCGGAGCCGGGCGCGTAGGCCTTCTCGGTGACGGTGAACGTGACGACCTTGATCGCCGGGTCGGCGATGCGGCCGAGGACGGCACCCGGCTCGGACCCGGCGTGCAGCACGCTGTCGAACGCGCCGACCACCCGGGCGCTCGCGTCCGGCCCGTCGACGGTGAGCACGCTGTACAGCATGTCCTGCGCGCGCAGCGCCTCCAGGACGTTCCGGGAGCTGGGCGCGACGCCGACGATCCCCCAGTCGCCGCCGCCCTTGGCGATCGCGTCCTCGATGTACACCGCCTGGTGCGCCCGGTGGAACGCGCCGAGCCCGAAGTGGAGGATGCCGGCGCCCACGTCGCCGGGCCGCACGGGCGGCTCGACCTTCAGGGGCGTCGAGAGGCTCAGGCGCGCCATGCCGGCCCGTCCGGGAAGGAGAACTCGGCGATCGACCCGGGGCGCAGCTCGACGCTGTACCCGGGGTTGACCGGCAGCCGGTAGCGGCCGTCGACGACGGTGACCGGGTCGGTGAAGTGCTCGTGCAGGTGGTCGACGTACTCCACCATCCGGCCCTCCATGCTGCCGGTGATCCGCAGGTAGTCGAAGAACGCGAGGTGCTGCACGTATTCGCACAGTCCGACGCCGCCGGCGTGCGGGCAGACCGGCACGCCGAACTTCGCCGCCATGAGCAGCTCGGCGAGGACCTCGCCGACGCCGGCGACCCGGCACGCGTCGATCTGCATGACGCGGATCGCGTCGGCCTGCAGCAGCTGCTTGAAGATGACCCGGTTGGCGGCGACCTCGCCGGTCGCGACGCGGCACCGGCCGCCGGTGATCCCGTCGAGGGCCCGCTGGATGCGGGCGTGGCCGAGGACGTCGTCGGCGTGGGTCGGCTCCTCCATCCAGTACGGGTCGACCTCGGCGAGCCGGCCGAGGTTGGCGATCGCCTCGTCGACGTCCCACACCTGGTTGGCGTCGAGCATGAGCAGCGCGTCGGGGCCGATCTCGGACCGGATGATCCGGGCGCGGCGCACGTCGTCGTCGATGGCGCCGCCGACCTTCATCTTCACCGCGGTCCAGCCGTCGGCGACGGCCTGCCGGGTCAGCGCGCGGACCTTGTCGTCCGGGTAGCCGAGCCAGCCGACCGACGTCGTGTAGGAGGGCAGGCCGGCGGCGCGTGCGTGGGCGAGGCGCTCCTCGTACTCCGGCAGCCCCTTGTCGAGGATCGCGGCGGCCTCGTCGCGGGTGAGGGCGTCGGTGATGTGCTGGAAGTCCACGGCGGCGAGGAGGTCCGCGGTCGGCAGCTCGGCCAGCAGCTGCCACAGGGGCTTGCCGGCCAGGCGGGCCCGCAGGTCCCACACGGCGTTGAGGACGGCGCCGGCGGCGAGGGCGATGACGCCCTTCTCCGGGCCGAGCCAGCGCAGCTGCACGTCGGCGGTGAGGGTGCGGGACCCTTCGGCGGTGCACAGCTCCTCGACGGTGTGGCCGACGACGTGGTGCTCGAGTGCCCGCACGGCGGCGCAGGTGATCTCGTTGCCGCGGCCGTTGGTGAACGTGAGGCCGGTGCCGGTGACGCCTTCGGCGGTGGTGAGCTCGACGTAGGTGGCGGAGTAGTCGCCCCGGTTGATCGCGTCGGACCCGTCGCCCGCCGCGGCGGTGGGGAACCTGACGTCGTGGACGGTCAACCCGGTGATCATTGTGCTCCTTCAGCGACACGGGCGCCGACGGTGCGCGCGTAGACGCGCTTCGGCAGGTGGTAGGCGAGGTCCGCGATGGTCTCGGCGGCCTCGTCCAGGGGCAGGCGGTGCTCGGCGACGAGCCGGGCGAGGAACCCGGCGTCGACGCGGCGGGCGACGTCGTGCCGGACGGGGATGGAGCAGAACGCGCGGGTGTCGTCGACGAACCCGGCGGTGTTGGCGAAGCCGGCCGTCTCGGTGACCGTCTCCCGGAAGCGGCGCAGCCCCTCGGGGCTGTCCAGGAACCACCAGGGCGCGCCGAGGAACACCGCGGGGTAGCCGCCGGCGAGCGGCGCCAGCTCCCGGGTGAACGTGGTCTCGTCGAGCGTGTAGAGCACGACACGGAAGCGAGGGTCGGTGCCGAACGCGTCGAGCAGCGGCTTCAGCGAGCGTACGTACTCCGTCGGCGAGGGGATGTCGCCGCCGACGTCGCGGCCGTGCCGGGCGAAGAGGGCGGTGTTGTGGTTGCGGGCCGCGCCCGGGTGCAGCTGCATGACGAGGCCGTCCTCGACGGACATCCGCGCGAACTCGACGAGCATGTGCGCGCGGAAGCGCTCGGCGTCGCGGCTGTCGGCCTTGCCGGTGAGGGCTTTGTTGAACAGCGCGGCGGCGTGCGCGACCGGCAGCGCCAGGGTCGCCGCGGTCGGGTGGCCGTGGTCGCTGGAGGTGGCGCCGGCCGCGATGAACGCCTGCCGCCGCTCCCGCAGCCGCTCCAGGAACTGCGGGAACGTGGTCACGCCGAGCTGCTCGATCCGGCCGGCCCAGCCGGGCCACTCGAAGTCGACGACGTCGTCGGGGCGGAACGTGGTGATGACCCGCCCGCCCGGCCCGCCCCAGCCGTCGGCCTCGAGCTTGGCGTGCGCGGTGAGGTCCGACAGCGGCGACTCGGTGGTGGCGAGGACCTCGAGGTTGAACCGCTCGAACAGCGCCCGCGGCCGGAACGCGGGGTCGGCGAGACGCTCGGACAGCAGGTCGTAGACGAGGTCGGCGGTGTCGACGCGCAGCGGCACGGTGACGCCGAAGACGTCGCAGAGGACCCGTTCGGTCCACAGCCGCGACGGGGTGCCGCGGAACAGGTGCCAGTTGGCGGCGAGGAGCCGCCAGATGGTGCGCCCGTCGGTCTGGGTGGGGCTGCCGTCGACGGTCGGCACGCCGAGCTCGTGCGGGGCGATGCCCTGGCTGGCGAGCATCCGGGTCACGTAGTGGTCGGGCACGACGATGAGCCTGGCCGGGTCGGGGAACGGCCGGTCGTCGGCGATGATCGCCGGGTCGACGTGGCCGTGCGGGCTGATGAGCGGGAGGTCCTTCGCGTGCCGGTACAGCTCCCGCGCGATCGACCGGAGGCCGGGCTCGGCGGGCAGCAGCTGGTCGTCGTGCAGCAGCGTCTTAGTCATTGCGAATCCTGACGGGCAGTCCGAGGGCGATGGACTCGTTGGCGGCCAGGCCGATGCGCAGCGCGCGGGCGCCGTCCTCGGCCTCGGCGGCGGCGACGCCGAGCCCGGGATCGTTGCTGTCGGGCCTACCGAGCAGGTCGGCGAGCATGCGGGCGTCGCCGCCGCCGTGGCCCTCCCGCTCGTAAGGGATCGGGATCTCGCGCGGCTCGCTCCAATGTGGATGGACGCGCAGCGTGGCCCGGCCCGGCTCGTCGCCCTTGATGAGCCCGGTGGCCCCGGCCGCGACGTGGTCGCTCTCGACCACCTCCAGCTCGAGGCGGCCCTTGCTGCCGTTGAACATCACCCGGTAGCCCTCCCAGGGGGCGTAGGCGGTCAGGTGATAGGTCATCGTGGCGCCGCGCGCATAGCGGACGAGGACGGCGAGGTCGTCCTCGATGGTGACGCCCGGCGCGAAGACGTCCTGGTCGCGCTGGTATCCGTCGCTGGTGCCGGTGTACAGCTCGTCGCGGTGCGGGTCGCTGCCGAGCGCGAACCGGTCCCGGGGCGCGCCGGCGCCGGCGCCGGCCTCGCCGTAGAAGAACAGCCGGCCCTGCGCGTAGACCTCGGCGGGCTCGTCGTCGAGCCACCAGTTGACCAGGTCGAAGTGGTGCCCGGACTTGTGCACGAGCAGGCCGCCGGAGTTGGCCTTGTCGCGGTGCCAGCGGCGGAAGTAGTCGGCGCCGTGCCGCACGTCGAGCAGCCACTCGAAGTGCACGGATCCGACCTCGCCGATCTCGCCCGACGCGATCAGTCGCTTGAAAGTTTCATGGAGTGGGTTGTACCGGTAGTTGAAGGTCACCCGGACGCGGCGGCCCGTTCGCCGCACCGCGTCGAGGATTCTGGCGCAGCGCTGCGCGTCGACCGTCATCGGCTTCTCGGTGAGCACGTCGCAACCGGACTCCAGAGCGGCCACGATGTACTCGTCGTGGACCCGGTCCACGGTGGTGACGATCGCGACGTCGACCTTCTCCTCGTGCAGCATGCGGCGGAACTCGGTGGCTGGGTAGGTGGGGACCGGCGCCGGCAGCCGTGCGTTGTGCACGGCAAGGCGGTGCGGCTCCGGATCGGCGAGCGCGACGAGCGCGCAGGTGTCGCGATGCGGCCCGGTGAGTGCGCGCGTGAACATCTCAGCGCGCGATCCGGTGCCGACGATCGCGTAGCGGGTGTGCATCGGTTGTCGCTCCCTGGAACTGCTGCAGGCGACTGCAAAGGGTTGCAGCGATACTGTGCTCCACCGCCGCACGTCGGGTCAATACCCCTGGATTTCTGCATTCACAGGCGTTGACACGGCAGCAACCGTTTGCATTAATGACTCCGTGCCCGCCACTATTCGAGATGTAGCCCGCGCCTCCGGCGTCCATGTCTCCACCGTGTCGCGCACGTTCTCAGCACCGCATCTGGTCAACCCCGACACCCGGAGCAGGGTGCTGTCCACCGCGGAGAGCCTCGGCTACCGGCCCAACCGTGCGGCCCGCGCGCTCATCACCGGGCGGACGCACAACATCGGCCTGATCGTCGCCGACATCGCCAACCCGTTCTTCCCACCACTGATCAAGGCGGCGGAGTCGCAGGCCCGGCAGCGGGACTACCACCTCTTCGTCGCCGACACCAACGAGGACCCGGTCATGGAGGAGCAGCTCGTCCAGGCCCTCGCCAAGCAGGTCGACGGCGTGCTGCTGTGCAGCCCGCGCATGAGCAACGACCTGATCGAGAAGCTGCGCCGCGAGGTGCCGCTGGTCGTGGTGAACCGGGCCGTCGAGGGGCTCCCCGCGGTGGTGATGGACGTGTCGAACGGCGCGAAGGCCGCGATCGAGCACCTCGTCGGTCTCGGCCACACCGACCTCGCCCTGCTCGGCGGGCCGCGTGGCTCATGGACCAACCGGGAGATCCGGCGCTCCGCGACGGCCGCGGCGAAGGCCGCCGGGGCCAACCTGAACGTGCTCGGACCGCACCAACCGACCGAGGCCGCCGGCGCCGCCGCGTGCGACGCCGTGCTGGCCACCGGGGCGACCGCCGTGCTGGCCTACAACGACCTCATGGCGATCGGACTGCTCGAAGCCCTCCACGACCGGGGCGTCAGCGTCCCGGGTGAGCTCAGCGTCGTCGGCATCGACGACATCTCGCTCAGCCGTCTGATCCGCCCCAAGCTGACCACGGTCTCCACCCCGACCGCGGCCGCCGGGCGGGCGGCCGTCGACATGCTCCTGCAGCACGACGACGAACGCCGCACGAACGCGCTGGTGACGCTCCAGACGGAGCTCATCGTGCGCGACTCGACCGGGCCCAACCCACATTGATCCCGAGCTTCCACCGTCAGGGAGTGACACCCCATGTCCGGAACACCCCGCCGTAGACTTCTGGCAACCGCCGTCGCAGCCGTGTTGCTCGCTCCGCTCGCCGCCTGCGGCGACGAGGGCGGCGAGGCACCAGCGGTCGACTCGACCAAGCCCGTCGAGCTGAGCATCTTCTGGTGGGGCGGCGACGCCCGTGCCAAGCTCACCGAAGAGGCGCTCGCGCTCTACACGAAGAAGCACCCCAACGTCACGTTCAAGAAGACGTGGCAGGCCAACCAGGGGTACTTCGACAAGCTCGCCACCCTCACCGCGGGCAACGACGCACCCGACATCTTCCAGATCGACGACAACTTCCTCACCGAGTACGCGTCGCGCAACGTCACGCTGGACCTGACGTCGTACCAGAAGTCGAACAAGCTCGACACGTCGAAGTTCCCCGAGAGCCTGTGGAAGTACGGCGTCGTGGACGGCAAGCTCGCCGGCGTCGCGTTCGGCGAGAACACGCAGGGCCTGGTGTTCAACAAGACCAAGCTCGCCGCGGCGAACCAGCCGCTGCCGACCACCGGCATGACGTGGGAGGCGTTCGTCGACTGGGCCGCGACGGCGACCACGGCCACGAAGGTCCCCGGCACGCAGGACCCGAGCGCGGACTACAAGGCGTTCTGGATCTGGCTGCGCCAGCAGAACAAGGACCTGTACAAGGACAAGGAGCTCGGCTTCACGGCGCAGGACGTGACCGCCTGGTTCGACCTGTGGAAGGGCGCCCGGGACCGCAAGGCCACCCCGACCGCCGACGTGATCCGCGAGGGCAACGCCACAGACATCACCAAGCAACTCGTCGTGACCGGGAAAGCGCTTACCTCGTGGGTCTGGGTGAACCAGCTGCCCGAGCTGCAGAAGAACACGAAGGACGAGCTCGGCGTCGTGGCGTACCCCGGCGACCCCAAGGCGCAGTGGGCCCGCGCGGCGCTCTACTTCTCCGTCTACCGGGGCAGCGACAAGAAGGACGTGGCGGTCGACGTCATCAACTTCCTCGCCAACGACCCGGAGGTCGGCAAGGTCCTCGGCACCGACCGCGGCCTGCCGCCGAACCTCGACATCCGCGCCTCGGTGCTGGGCACCGTCACCGACGCGGCGATGAAGACCTCCATCGAGGTGGAGAACACGCTCGGCAAGACGTTCGGGCCCTCGCCGCAGGTCCCGCTGAAGGGGCACAGCACGCTGCGCTCCGAGCTGATCAAGGCCGCCGAGTCGGTGCAGGCCGGCAAGGCCACCCCCGCGCAGGCCGCCGAGGCCTTCATCACGGCCGCGAAGTCCGCAATCTCGAAGTGAGGCTCTTCCAGTGGCGCTGACCACCGCGCCGGCACCTTTGCACCGAGCGGCGAAGGGGCCCCGCATCGAACCGCGGGGCCCCCGTCGTGAAGGGCTCGCCGGCTATCTCTTCCTGACACCGTGGCTCGTCGGGCTGGCCACCATCACGGCCATCCCGATGCTGATGTCGCTGGTGCTGAGCTTCACCGACTACGACATCCTGTCGGACTGGTCCGAGCTCAACTGGGTCGGGTTCGACAACTACCAGCGGATGTTCACCGAGGATCCGACGTTCTGGCACGCCGTGCAGGTCACGGTGCTGTTCGCGGTCATCGCGACGCCGCTGAAGCTCGGCGCCGCGCTCGGCGTCGCGCTGCTGCTCAACAAGGCGGTCCGCGGCGTCGGGCTGTACCGCAGCCTGTTCTACCTGCCGTCGCTGCTCGGCGGCAGCGTCGCCCTCGCGATCGTCTGGGTCTCGATGTTCAGCCGGGACGGCTCGTTCAACGAGCTGCTGTCCGTGTTCGGCATCGCCGGCCCCGGCTGGGTCAACGACCCCGACTACGCGCTCGGCACGCTGATCCTGCTGGCGATCTGGCAGTTCGGCGCGCCGATGGTCATCTTCCTGGCGGGCCTGAAGCAGGTCCCGGTGGAGCTGTACGAGGCGGCGTCGGTCGACGGCGCGGGCGCGTTCCGCAAGTTCCGGTCCATCACGCTGCCGATCCTGTCGCCGGTCATCTTCTTCAACCTCGTGCTGGAGACGATCCACGGCTTCCAGGGCTTCACGTCGGCGTTCGTCATCAGCGGCGGCACCGGTGGGCCCGTCGACTCGACCCTGATGTACACGCTCTACCTGTACATCAAGGGCTTCACCGACTACGAGATGGGCTACGCCTCCGCGCTCGCGTGGGTGTTCCTGCTCGCCGTCGGCCTGCTCACCGTCGTGCTGTTCAGCACGGGCCGGTTCTGGGTGCACTACGGGGATGAGCGATGAAGTCGATCCTGCGCACGGTGGTGATCCTCGCGCTGCTCGGGGTCATCCTCTACCCGCTGTTCTGGGTGCTCGGCAGCTCGCTCAAGAGCCAGCCGGAGATGCTGAGCAACGCCGGGGTCATCCCGGAGTCGTTCACCCCCGGCAACTACCCGAAGGGCTGGTCGCACCTCGACACCAGCTTCGGCCGGTTCTTCCTCAACAGCACGATCGTGTCGCTGCTGGTCGTGGTCGGCAACGCGCTGTCCTGCCTGCTCGCCGCCTTCGCCTTCGCCCGGCTGCGTTTCCGCGGGCGGGCCACCTGGTTCGCGGTCATGGTCGGCACGCTGCTGCTGCCCGGCCACGTGCTGATCGTCCCGCAGTTCATCGTGTTCCGGCAGCTCGACCTGGTCGGCGGCGAGTTCCCGTACCTGCCGCTGATCCTGCCGCACTTCCTGGCCACCGAGGCGTTCTTCGTCTTCCTGATGGTCCAGTTCATGCGCGGCATCCCCCGCGAGCTCGACGAGGCCGCGAAGATCGACGGCTGCACCACGTTCGGGGTGTTCCGCAACGTGATCCTGCCGCTGAGCCGCCCGGCCCTCGTGACCACGGCGATCTTCTCGTTCATCTGGACCTGGAACGACTTCTTCCGCCAGCTGGTGTACGTGTCGGACCTGCCGAAGTACACGGTGCCGGTCGCGCTGCGGCTCTTCATCGACTCGCAGGGCCAGTCGGAGATCGGGCCGATGTTCGCGATGTCGGTCCTGTCGCTGCTGCCGGTCTTCCTGTTCTTCCTCGCCTTCCAGAAGATGCTCGTCGAGGGCATCAACACCTCCGGCCTGAAGGGGTGAGCGCCGTGGCGCGTCGCGGGTTCACGGAGACGGTCACGGTGGCGGCCGACCTCGCCCTGGTCGGCATCGCCGTCACGGTGTGCAGCCTGCCGGTGCTCACCGCCGGCGCGGCCGTGCACGCGGGCTCGGTCGCCGTGCGCGACGTCATCGAGGGCTCCGCCGTGCGGCCGTCCCGGCTGTGGCGGGTGTTCGTGCGCTCGCTGCTGCCCGGCGCCGTCTGCACGGTCGCGGCCGCCACCCTCGCGTGGCTCCTGTTGTTCAATCTCGGCGCCGTCGCCTCAGGCCGGGTCCCGGGCGGGTTGCCCGTGCTCGTGGCGACCGGCGCCGTCGCCGCCGCACTGCTCGCCGCCGGCGCTCTCGGCGTCGTGCATCTGGCCCACCACGGTTCATGGTCAGGTGCGCTGCGTTGGGCGGCGGGCACCGTGTGGCGGCAACCGCTCACGGCGGCGATGGTGGCCGGGGTGTCATCCATCGCCGCCGTGATCGGCGCGATGATTCCCGTGACGGCTCCGCTGCTCGTCGGCTACCTGTTGTTCGCGGTGCACGTGATCGCCGCCCGCCGCCTTTCCGAGCCGGCCCCGGATTCCGAGCAGATCACGGTTTCCGGGCCGTCCCCGGTGCGGGGCTGAATCGCTTTCCCTGTCGCATTTCCGCCGCCGCCCGTGTACGGATTCCGCCGTGCACGGGCGGCGCCGTTTCCGGGCGTTTCCGGCCTCCGACGGGGTATCCGGAAAACGCCCGACGCCCGCCCCGCGGTCTCGCGGGACGGGCGTCGTGACGGTTTCGATCAGAGGTGGCCGGCGACCGCGGGGAGCAGGTCGCGGAACGTGCGCCCCGAGGCCTGGGTGCCGAGCGCGGTCATCGTCCAGCCCTGCTGGTCGCGGGTGACCTTGGCCATGACCTGCGCGGTGTGCGGGCCCGAGCCGCTGAGGTCGAAGCGGGCCAGCTCGGCGCCGTTCGTCTCGTCGACCAGCCGGCAGTACGCGTTCTCGATCTGGGCGAAGCTCTGCCCGGTGAACGAGTTGACCACGAACACCAGCGTGCGGACGTTCAGCGACAGCGCGACCAGGTCGACGATGATGCTCTCGTCGTCGCCCTCGCCCGCGCCGGTGACGTTGTCGCCGGTGTGCTGGACGGCGCCGTCGTTGCTGCGCAGCTGGCGGAACCACACCTGGTCGACGAGCTGGTTGGCGCTGTCGAACAGCAGGCAGGACGCGTCCAGGTCGATCGACTGGGTCTTCAACCCGCCGAACAGGCCCTTCTTCTTCATCGCGTCCCAGCCCAGGCCCATGCGGACCTTGGTGAGCGTGCCGCCGCCACCCTTCACGAGGGAGACGGACTGGCCCTTGCTCAGACTCACACCCATACGTATGCCTTCCCGATTACTGTCGGCGAAGCTGTCATTTCCGTCCGGCCGCCCAGCGCATGCCCCAGCCGTAGGTCTCGTCGAGCAGGCGCTGGCCGCCGCGGATGTAGCGGACCTCACGGCGCACCGACACGTCGTTGCCGTTGCCCTCGATCATGGCGATCGCGCACATCATGGCAGCCGGGTCCGGCTCGTCGAGGTGGATCTCCAGCTGGGGGCCGGCGACCGGGAACAAGGTCACCACGGCCTGGGCCGCGGCCCAGTTGGGGGTGCCCTCGTAGATGAACGCGAACACCAGGATGCGGCGGATGTTCGCCGCATACCGCAGGTCGACGAAGAGGTTCTCCCCGCCGGTGCTGGTGCCGCTCCGGTCGTCGCCGTCGAGGCGGCAGATCGGGTCGCGGCCCAGGGTGTGCACGTCACGCAGCGAGTCGCCGAGGGCCTGGACCACGCCCTTGGAGCCGTCGCTGTACTCGTAGAGGCAGCCGAGGTCGAGGTCGACGCCCTTCGGCTTGCGGCTGAACAGCCCGCCCTTGGCGGCGGGCTGCGCCCAGTTGAGGTTGACCCGGAGGATGCCCGCGGCCCCGCCCTGCTTGGCAAGCGAGACGGCCGGCGCCGCCTTGGTCAGCGTGACCTTGGACAGCGAGACCGGGTTGTTCGGATTCGTCACGGCGTTGCCTGCCTTCCCGGACGGGGTACGCGGGTTTGAGTTGCGGGAGGTTACGAACGGCCGGCGAGGCTCTCGGCCCGCTCCTCGGCCGCCTCGGCGGCGCTGTTGCGCCGGTTGAGGACCACCGAGGACAGGAACGCGGCGAGGATGAAGCCGACACCGATCAGGCCGGTGATGACCTCGGGCACCTCGAACTTGATCCCGACCAGCAGGATCGCGGCGAGGGCGCCGATCGCCCAGTGCGCGCCGTGCTCGAGGAACACGTACTCGCTCAGGGTGCCCTTGCGGACCAGGTAGACCGTCAGCGACCGGATGTACATCGCACCGACGCCGAGGCCGGCGGCGATGACGAAGATGTTCTGGCTGATGGCGAAGGCGCCGATGACACCGTCGAAGGAGAACGACGCGTCGAGCACCTCGAGGTAGAGGAACAGGAAGAACGCGGCCTTGCCGGCCACCTGCACGACGGCGTTCGGGCCGCCGGACTTGCCCTTGTCGATGTCGCCGGCGTCGCCGTGGATGCCCGCGGCGGCCTTCTCGTCCTCGTCCTCTTCCTCGTCGTCGCCGAGGCCGCCCGCGTTCTCGAAGAGCTCACCGAGGCTGTTGACCAGGATGTACACGGCGATACCGAGCACGCCGGAGACCATGACCGTGCCGACGTCCTTGGCGAGGGTCTCCGCCACGATGACGAGGACGGCCAGGGAGATGACCACGGACAGCTGGTCCAGCTTGCCGATCTTCGCGAGCGGCTTCTCCAGCCAGGTCAGCCAGGTGTGCTCGCGGGTCTCGAAGATGAAGTCGAGGAAGAGCACGAGCAGGAACATGCCGCCGAAGGCGGCGATGCTCGGGTGCGCCTCGTGCAGCAGCGCGGCATAGGTGCCGGGCTCGTCGACCGACCCGCCCTCGAGGGCGAGCCGGACGACGTCGACCGGGTTGAGCTGGGCGGTGATGCCGACCAGCAGCAGCGGGAAGACCAGGCGCATGCCGAAGACGGCGATGAGCACACCCACGGTGAGGAACAGCCGTTGCCACCAGGCGTTCATCCGCCCGAGGACGGTCGCGTTGACCACGGCGTTGTCGAACGACACCGAGATCTCCAGCACACACAGGATCGCGACGATCAGGAACGCGGAGGGCCCGCCGAGGAAGAAGGCGGCAATGAGTGTCGCCACGGTGACCGCCAGCGACCAGCCGAATGTCTTCAGGAACATCTGTCACACCGTTTCGGGCTCATCAGGGAAGTTGCGGTGCGCCGACCTTACTATCCGACGTTGACGCCGAAGTCCCCGGCGATGCCCCGCAGGCCGGATGCGTATCCCTGACCGACGGCGCGGAACTTCCATTCCTCGCCATTGCGGTACAATTCGCCGAACACCATCGCGGTCTCGGTGGAAGCGTCCTCGCTGAGATCGTACCGCGCGAGCTCGACGCCGTCGGCGCTGTTGAACACGCGGATGAAGGCGTTGCGGACCTGGCCGAAGGACTGCGAGCGGGTGTCGGCGTCGTAGATGGACACCGGGAAGACGATCTTGTCGACATCGGCGGGCAGGCCGGCCAGGTTGACCTTGATCTGCTCGTCGTCGCCGCTGCCCTCACCGGTCAGGCTGTCACCGGTGTGCTGGATGTGGCCGTCCGGGGTGGCGAGGTTGCCGTAGAAGACGAAGTGCTTGTCGGAGTAGACCCGGCCCTCGGCGTTCGTGGCGATCGCGGAGGCGTCGAGGTCGAACTCGGTGCCGGTCGTCGTGCGGACATCCCAACCGAGGCCGACGGTCACCGCCGTCAGACCGGCGGGACCCGCCTGCTTGGTCAGTGAGACGTTGCCACCTTTGGTCAGGCTGATGCCCATACCGATCTCCCAGTCATTCAGTGTTGACTACAGGTTTGCCTGCGGTTCCCCCGGCGTCAGGCGGCGCCAAGGGCTGATCATGATGTTGCCCGCCCGACAGTATCGTCCGCCCGCCAGCAAGGGCCGGCGTTCACCGTTCCTACGGGCGCGTCCGCTTGAAGGGTTGGGGTAGGCTCCGGCTTGTTCGATCAATGTTCGACAGTAGCCGGAAGCGCGTTAGCTTTGAAGGCGGCTCCGGTGTCGTCGATCAGCCGGATGAATATATCCGACAGGCCGATCGGACATGGTTGACGACCATAACGAGAGCGCGAGGAGAGTTCCATGTCCGTCACCCTCACCAAGGGCGGCAATGTCTCGCTCACCAAGCAGGCGCCGAATCTCCGCGCGGTGATGATCGGCCTCGGCTGGGACGAGCGGGCCACCACCGGCGCCGAGTTCGACCTGGATGCCAGCGCCCTGATGCTCGGTGAGAACGGCAAGATCCTGTCCGACCAGCACTTCGTCTTCTTCAACAACCTGAAGAGCCCCGAGGGTTCGGTCGAGCACACCGGCGACAACCTCACCGGCGGTGGCGACGGCGACGACGAGAAGATCCTCGTGGACCTCGCGGCGGTGCCCGCCCAGTGCCACAAGATCGTGTTCCCGGTCTCCATCTACGAGGCCCCGCAGCGCGGCCAGTCGTTCGGCCAGGTCCGCAACGCCTTCATCCGGGTGGTCAACCAGGACGGCGGCGCCGAGCTGACCCGCTACGACCTGACCGAGGACGCCTCCTCCGAGACCGCGATGATCTTCGGCGAGCTGTACCGGCACGGTGGCGAGTGGAAGTTCCGGGCCGTCGGTCAGGGGTATGCCTCGGGCCTCGCGGGGATCGCCCGCGACTTCGGCGTCAACGTCGGCTGAGCTGCACCAACGCGAGTTGATGGGAAGGGTTCCTGCGATGTCCGAACTCGATCTCGGTGGCCCCCCGCAACAGGGCGCACTGGTGCTGACGCCCCCCGCGCCCGTCGTGGTGGTGGAGCCGCAGCAGGCGGCCGGTGCCGTGCCCGTCCAGACGGAGAAGCAGCTCGAGCTCCGGCAGAAGGCGGCCGCCTTCGTCGAGGAGCTCGCCGCGATCGACACCAACTCGCCCGCCTTCCAGCAGAAGGTCGCCTCGATCACCTCGATGGGCGAGCAGGACATGCGCGCGGCGGCCGGGATGTCCAACCGCATGTTGGAGCGTCCCGCCGCCGCGATGGGCCGCGGCCGCGGCCGCGCCTCCACCGACGACGCCCAGGTCAGGGTCGCCAACACCCTCGTCGACCTGCGCAGCACGATCACCGAGCTGGACCCCAACCGGGCCGACCTGACCGGGGTGCAGAAGGTCCTGAAGTGGCTGCCGGGTGGCGACAAGATCGACCGGTACTTCGCCAAGTACAAGTCGGCCCAGTCGCACCTCAACGCGATCATCGTCGCGCTGGAGTCCGGTCAGAACGACCTTCGCAAGGACAACGCGGCCATCGAGACCGAAAAGGTCAACATGTGGACCACGATGGGCCGCCTCGCGGAGTACAACGAGCTCGCCGCGGCCCTCGACGAGGCGATCGCGGCGAAGGTGTCGGCCCTGGAGGCCTCGGGTCAGACGGAGGCCGCGGCGACGCTGCGCTCCGACGCGCTGTTCCCGGTCCGGCAGCGCCGGCAGGACATCATGACCCAGATGGCGGTCAACGTGCAGGGCTACATGGCCCTCGACCTGGTCCGGCGCAACAACCTGGAGCTCATCCGGGGCGTCGACCGGGCGCAGACGACCACCATCGCGGCGCTGCGCATCGCGGTGATCGTGTCGCAGGCCCTGGCCCGGCAGAAGCTCGTGCTGGACCAGATCACCCAGCTCAACACGGTGACCTCGAACCTCATCGAGGCGACGTCCCAGCAGCTCAAGACGCAGGGTGCGGCGATCAACCAGCAGGCCGCGTCGGCCACCATCGACATCAACAAGCTCCAGGCGGCGTTCGACAACGTCTTCGCCACCATGGACGCGGTCGACACCTTCCGCGCGCAGGCGGTCGACTCGATGGCGCAGACGGTCCACGCCCTGGAGGGGCAGATCGAGCGGGCCAAGCCGTATCTCGAGCGCACGCTGCGCGGCCAGCAGACCGGCTGAGCCCACCGTGCGCTGGCTACGTTGGTGGGGGGACGACGACGAGGCGCCGCCCCCTGCCGCCGCCCCCACCGCGGACCCCTCCGGGGACCCGGTCGGCGACACCACCCAGATCCTCAAGCGGATCACCGACGCCGAGCACTTCGTCAACCAGCAGGCGGCCAGGCTGCCGGCGGCCGCCGTGGTGCGGTCGCGCTGGCTCACCGACACGCTCCGGGAGATCCTGGACACGTCGGCGACCCGGCCGCTCGACATCCACGCGGTGCTGCTGGTCCGCAACACCGTCGAGGACTTCCTGCCGACCACCCTTCGCAGCTACCTGACCCTGGAGGCGTCGATGCGCGACCGGCCCGCCCCGGTGCCCGAGCTGCTCGCGCAGCTCGACCTGCTGCAGGAGGCCACGTCCAACATCCTGGTCGCCGTGCGCGCCCAGGACCGCGACGCGCTCACCACCCAGGGCAACTTCCTGCGCACCAAGTTCTCCGGCTCCGACCTGGACCTGCCATGACCAAGGAGATGAAGCGCGGCGCCAACGTCACCCTGACGCGTGAGATCCCCGACCTGCGCGGGGTGGTGCTGGGTGTGCAGTTCAGCGCGGGCCTCGAGCACGTCCTCACCGACAACATCGTGGTGGCCGCGATCCTGTGCCGGGGTGACGGGGACGCCGTCTCCGACCGGCACTTCGTGTACTTCAACCAGCTCTCCTCGCCGGACCTGTCGGTGCAGCAGCTGCGCGAGGTCGTCGGCGAGGACCACGACCAGATCGAGGTCGACCTGTCGGCCGCGCCGGCCGAGGTCACGCGGATCGTCATCGTCATGTACGTCAACGAGGGCAACGCGGTCCGCCGCACCCTCGGCCGGTTGAAGACCTGCGTCATCCGGGTCCTCAACCTCGACGGCAACGCGGAGCTGATCCGGTCGGAGAACCTCGCCCCCGCGCTGGACCTGGAGATGGGCCTGGCGCTCGGCGAGCTGTACCGGCACAGCGGCGGCTGGAAGTTCAAGGTCCTCGGCGACGGCTACGCCAACGGCGTCACCGCGCTCGCGGCCGACTACGGGATCCGGTTGTGACCGGCTCGGACGACTTGTCCTGGATCCGCCATCGCGCCGTTCCCGCCCGGACCGGCGCCACCGAAGACCTGTCCTGGATCCGCCACCGCCGCCTCCCCGCGACCGCCGCCCCGGCCGCCGCCTCGTCCGTGGACCTGGCCGCTCCCGCCCCGTCGGGCAGCACGTCCCTGGACCTCTCCGGACCGGCCACGCCTCCCCCGGCGACCGCCCGGGACGGCGGCAGCACCTCGCTGGACCTGTCCGGCCCCGCCGCGCCGCCGCAGTCCGGCAGCACGTCGCTGGACCTGTCCGGGCCGGCCGCACCGCCCGCGCCGCCCGGAAACACCTCGCTCGACCTGTCAGCGCCCGCCGCGCCGCCGCCCCCGCCGTCCGGCAGCACGTCGCTGGACCTGTCCGGGCCGACGCCGCCCCCGGCCGCGCAGTCCGGCGGCACCTCGCTCGACCTGTCCGGACCCACGCCGCCCCCGGCCGCGCGCTCCGGCAGCACCTCCCTCGACCTGTCCGGTGGCGGCGCGCCGCCGCCGTCCGTGCAGCACGGGGGGACGTCGCTCGACCTGTCCGGGCCAGCCGCGCCACGGACGCCCGTGCCGGCCGCTCCCCCGCCCGCAACGGCGTTCACCCCGCCGCGGACGAACCCGTCGGCGCCGACGGTGCTGGGGCCGCGGCATCCGTCGGTCATGCTGAGCCGGCTCCAGTCCGGGATCGGCGCGCTGACCTTCGAGGCCGCGTGGTCGCCGGACGAGGGGTTCGCGCTGGGCTGCGCGTTTCAGCTGGACTCAGGCACGTCGTCGGTCCTCAGGCCCGGCGAGACCTTCGGCCCGCTCACCATGGACCGCCGGGCCGGGCACCAGCGGCTCCGCCTGGACCTGCTGCACGGCCGGCACCTGCGGCGGCTCATCATCTTCGGCATCCCCACCGCCGACCCCGGCCCCTACTGGGCCGGCACCCTGCTGATCAGCACCCACGGCCACGCCCGCGTCGAGGTGCCGGTCCAGCCCCCGCCGCCGGGCCCGACGGTCCTGCTGTCCCTCTACAACGTCGACGGCGAGATCGTCCTGCGCGCCGAGGCCCAGACGGTGCCGGGCCGCACCCGGGACGCCTGCCTCGCCTTCGGCTACGACCGCATCGCCTGGCGCGACGCCGACACCGCCATCCCGCCGGCCGCCTGACCACCACCCGCGCCACCACCAACGCGATCAGCGCCACCCCGGGCGCCACCTGCGCCACCGTCGGCACCACCCGCGCCACCACCACCGCCACCGCCACCGCCACCGCCAGCGCCGTCGGCGCCGGTGGCCCGGCGGGCGCGGTACGAGGCCGCCTTGACCCTGTTGCCGCACTCCTCCATGCCGCACCAGGTGCGGTTGCCGGCCCTGGACCGGTCCACGAACAACCTCGTGCACTCGTCGAGGGCGCACTCCCGCACGGTGAGGGACCCGAGGGAGCCGAGCAGCTCGACCGCGGCGACCGCGACGGCGGCCCCGATCGACGTGCCCGCCGCCGACGGCGGCCCCGCCCGCCGGACCCCGCCCGCGGTGAGCGTCACCTGCGGCGGCGGCGCCGCCGCCGCGGCGTTCAGCGCGCGCAGGTCCGCCGGCGGCCACGGCTGTCCCGCCAGCCCCGCCACGGCGAGCCGGTAGACCGCCTCCCGCAGCTCCAGCAACCCCGCGAACTCCACAGTGGACAGTCGGGGTGCGGTGGACAGTACACCGGCCGCCACCGCCCATCGAGCCGCCTCGGCCGGCCCGGTGAGGAGCTCCTCCGGGGCGGCCGAGCGGCGCCACTTCAGCGTGCCGGCGAAGTCGAGCGCGAGGTCACCGCTGACGAACACGAACGTCACGTCACCACCTTGACAGGTGACGTGCCCCCGGCGCAAGGTTGGCGTCACCGGTCAAGCAGGTGACGCGAGAGGGACGGGCATGATCAGCGCCGAGGAGTACCTGTACTACACGGACCGCGCGCTGGACGGCATGGTCCGCATCGTCACGGAGCTTGGCGACGAGCGGGCGGGCCGGCGGCCGCTGCCCGGCGCCAACTCGCCGTTCGCGCTGCTGACGCACTGCCTGGGCGTGGTCGAGTTCTGGGCCGGGACGCTCGTCGCGGGCCGCCCGTCGCAGCGCGACCGCGACGCCGAGTTCACCGCGGAGGGCCGGGTCGAGGACCTCCTCCAGAGGGTCGAGGCGGTCCGCGGACAGTTCGCCGAGGACGTGCGCGCCGCCGCGCCGGGCGAGCCGATCCGCGGCACGCCACCCGCCGGGTTCCAGGGGCCGGACCGGGTCGGCACCCAGAGCGCCGCGCTCCAGCACGTCTTCGAGGAGCTCGCCCAGCACCACGGCCAGATGGAGATCCTGCGCGACTGCATCGCACCGCGACGCCCGGACGCCATCAGAGGCAGCGGCGTCAAGTGGGGCTCCACCGCGCCGGACACCATCGCCGCGTGGGTCGCCGACATGGACCTCGGCGTCGCCCCCGCGATCCGCGACGGCCTGCTGGACCTCGTGCACCGCGAGGACTTCGGCTACCCGTTCTGGCGCGGCGAGGACCCGGTCGTCACCGCGTTCGAGGACTGGATGCGGCAGCGGCACGGCTGGAGCCCGCGCCCCGGCCGGACCCGGGTCTTCACCGACGTCCTGCAGATCCTGCAGGTGATGGTCGAGCACACGACCGCGCCCGGCGACGGGGTGGCGATCCACGTCCCGGCGTATCCGCCGTTCCTCGCCAGCATCCAGCGGGCCGGGCGGCGGATCGTGCCGCTGCCGATGCTCGACGACGGCGCGCGGTGGACGTTCGACACCGGGCGGCTCGCCGAACGGCTCGCCGGCTGCCGGCTGCTGGTGCTCGTCAACCCGCACAACCCGACCGGCCGGGTGTTCGACCGGGCCGAGCTGGCGGCCGTCGCGGCGGTGGCGGAGCGCCTGGATCTCGTCGTGCTCACCGACGAGATCCACGCCGACCTGGCGTACGAGCCGCACCGCCACACCCCGTTCGCGTCGCTGAGCGAGGAGACCGCCGCCCGCACGGTGACCGCGACGTCGGCGACGAAGGCGTTCAACCTGGCCGCGCTGCGGCTCGCCGTCGCGCACGTCGGCCCGCCGGCGGTGTGGCGGTCGCTCGACGCGCAGCCGATCGACCTCTACGGCACGCCCGGCATCGCGGGCAGGGTCGCGACGGTCGCGGCGTGGCGGGAGTCGTACACCTGGCTGAACCGCACCAGGGAGCTGCTGCGGCGCAACCGTGACACCGTCGCCGCCCGCCTCCCGCACCGCGCGCCCGAGGCCACCTATCTGAGCTGGATCCCCTGGGGCGGCACCGATCCGGCCGGGCACCTGGAGCGGGCCGCGAAGGTCAGGCTGAGCCCGGGCGCGGACTTCTCCGCGGGCACGGCCGTGGACACCGCCGGGTTCGTCCGGCTCAACTTCGCCACCGGGCCCGGCGTGCTCGCCGAGATGCTGGACCGGCTCGAACCCGCCGCGGCGGAGTCTCCTAGACTGCTCGACCATGCGGGGGATCAGGAGAGGTCGATATGACAACCTGCGG
This sequence comes from Dactylosporangium sp. CA-152071, assembly GCF_050936335.1. NCBI lineage: Bacteria > Bacillati > Actinomycetota > Actinomycetes > Micromonosporales > Micromonosporaceae > Dactylosporangium > Dactylosporangium sp. CA-152071. The sequence continues at coordinate 3,981,509 of NZ_JBNJMZ010000002.1, forward strand.
CGCATCGAAGGCAGCGACCCGGAGGCCGACTACCTGCTGATCCACCAGCTCACGCTCCGCGAGGAGTTCCCCTGGGACATGCGGATGGCGTTCAACCTGGCGTTCAACCGGTCGTTCGCCCTCCCCCGCGTCGCCGCGGAGCTCGTGCGGACCGGGCGGGTCCTGACCGAGCCGCGCCGGCGCGCCGACGACACCGGCATCATCATGTACGAGATCCTCATGCACGGCTTCGAGCACCCCCGCGGCCGGCTGGCGCTGCGGCTGCTCAACGAGGCGCACCGGCAGGTCCCCGCCGGCAACGACGACAGCGTCTACGTCCTGGCCGCGCTGGTGGTCGTCCCGATGCGGTGGCTTCGGCGGTACGGCTGGCGCGCCCCCGCCGGGCAGGAGCGCGAGGCGGCCGCCCGGTACTACCGCGAGGTCGGACTGCGGATGGGGATCCGCGACATCCCGGCCGGCTACGCCGCGTTCGAGGCGTGGTTCGACGCGTACGAGGCGGCCCACCTGCGGCACACCCCGGAGGCGGAGCGGATCGAGCGCGTCACCCGGGAGCTGCTGCGCGGCCGGATCCCGAAGCCGTTGCGGGGGGTGGCGGACGCGTTGATCGCGAGCCTCTACGATCCGCCGTTGCGCCGCGCGTACGCGGTGCCGGACCCGCCGGCGTGGGCGCGGATCGGGCTGCACGCGGTGCTGCGGTCGCGGGCGCTGCTGCTGCTGCGGCTGGCGGGACCGCGCACGACGCCGCTCTTCGCGGACGGGATCGTCACGAAGTCCTACCCCGACGGCTACGACCTGGCGAAGCTGGGCCGACCGTCGTCGTGACCGTCGTCGTCACTCTGGCCAGCGAAGGCGTCCTGGGCGTGGAGCCGAAGCCGAAGCGCACCGGTGGGTCGACGGCCGTCAAAGGGCCCAGGTCGGCGCCGTCCCAGGTGGCGGTGGCGGCGACGATGCGGTGGAGGTCCTGGACGCCGTACCACTCGTGCCGGTCGTTGCCGGCGCTGCCGTGGGTCCGCACGCCCGGCTGGAGCAGGCGCGCGGGGCGGTCGATCGCGGCGACCCAGCGCGGGTGCCGGGCGAGGGCCGGCGGGACGCAGCGCAGGAGCGTGCCGAGCCACCCGCGTCCCCCGGTCGTGAACCGGAGGGTGAGCGGTCCGGCGTCGGCGGCCCAGGTCGTACCGACGCGGAGAACGGCGACGGGAACGACCTGGACGTCGTCGAACCGGTAGGTTCCGGCGACGAACGCGGCGAGGTCCGCGGTGCCGGCCAGCAGGACCCGGTGACCGTCGGGGCGCTCCACCATGACGTCGCTGACCGGGCCGAACGGGGAGCGGGGCCAGTGCCCCAGGACGAGCCGGGTGCCACCGCCAGTGCCGACGCCGGCGATCCAGCCGTCGAACCGCATGGTGGTCATTACTTCAAGTGTGCCGTCAGGCGTCAGGATTTCGGTGCGCTGTCAGGTTTGCGGTGCGGGGTCGGTCTGCGGTGTGGTCGGTTTGCGGTGTGCGGTCGGTCTGCGGTTTGCGGTGGGCGGTCAGGAGCAGCACGGCGCCGGTGAGGCAGAGGGTCGCGGCGGCGGCGTAGGCGTAGCGGTAGCCGAAGTGCTGGGCGAGGCCGAACAGCGGGCCGACGAGGATCGCGGCGATCGGGTAGGCGTTGCCGGCGAGGGTCGCGGCGCGGCCGGGCTCACCGGGCAGCATCTCCTGCACGTACGAGATGCCGAGGCCCTGCACGGCGGCGATGAAGCTGGCGTTGACCAGCTGGGCGGCGGCGACCTGCCAGGTGTGCACGGACGCCGTGACGAGCACGTAGTAGAGCACGCCGAGGCCGGCGCCGATGACGACCAGGCGGCGCAGCGGCCACCTCGTCGACAGCGCGCCGAACCCGAGCATCAGCGGGATCTCCAGCGCCGCGCACAGCCCGAGGACGAGGCCGGCGTCGCGCACCGAGCCGCGCAGGTCGTGGCTGAGGAACAGCGGCAGCGCCTGGACCCCGAGCACGCCGGCGGCCTGCACCAGGGTGAGCGCGGCGACGACCTGCAGCACCCTGGACGGCGCGTGCTCCGGCGCCTCGCGTTGCGGTTTCGGCGTCGGTACGACGTCGCCCAGCACGAACACGGCGACGAGGACGGCGGCGGCGTACATGGTGGCCGCGCTCAGGTACAGGACGCGGAAGCCGCCGAGCTCGACGAGGAACGCGGCGGCGGGCGGGCCGGCGACCCACGCGATCGAGAACAGCATCCGCAGCGTGCTGATCGTCATCGCGGCACGGGTGGAGCCGCGCTGCTCCAGAGCCTCCCGGGCGTAGGCGAACGCCTGCGGGAAGAGCGAGCCGCTGATCGCGGTCACCGTCACCGTCAGCGCGAGCAGCACCCAGTAGTCGCGGGCGAACGCGGTGGCGGTGGCGCTGACCCCGCCGGCGGCGGCCGCGACGGCGAGGACCTGCCGCCGCACGGCCTTCCTGTCCGAGAGGCGGCCGATGACCGTCGAGGACACGATCATCGACACCGGGCCGGCGACGAGGAAGGCTGCGACGTGCACCGGGTCGGCCTTGACGGCGGTGCTGAGGAACAGCGACACGAACGGGCCGACGATCGACGTGGACAGGCCCACGAACAGGAACATCACGCCGAGCGGCACCAGGACCTTGGGGGCCTTGCTGACAGGGGCGTCGGCCAGTGTGCTCGTTACCACGAGCTTGGACGTTACCGCTAAAGAAGGTTTCCGGAGGCGGCTTCGTGCTTTGGATCACTTGCCTTCAAGTGCGACGGTTTCCTGCTTGACGGCGCGGCGTTGTCGGCTTTCGTCAGCCGCGTCGGGCTTGTCGGACTTCAGAGGGCGGGTGCTGCCGCGGCGAAGGGGACGGTGTCGACGCCCAGGGCGAGCGCGACCCCGCCGAGGGCGGCGGCGCGCAACGACAGCGCACTCTGGGCGACCTCGACCGACGCCGCGGCGGCCGTGAACGCGGTCTCGGCCAGGCCGCGCTGGAGCGGCTCGCGCAGGATGTCGGTCGCCGCGCCGAGCTCGTCGCCGAGCAGGACCCGCTGCGGGTTGATGAGGTTGACGAGGTTGCCCAGCGCGTACCCGAGCTGGGTGCCGGCGTCGGCGAGGAGCCTGCGGCAGCCGGGGTCGCCGGCCTGCGCGAGCGCGATGAGCCCGGCGAGGTCGGTCAGCTCCGGGTGCGACAGCCGGGCGTGGCTGAGCAGCGCCCGCCCGCCGACGGACAGCTCGACGCAGCCGCGGTTGCCGCACCGGCAGACCGGCCCGCGAGCGTCGAGGGTCACGTGGCCGAGCTCCCCCGCCGTCCCGGCGGCGCCCCGGTAGAGCCGGCCGTCCAGCACGATGCCCGCGCCGATGCCGGTGGCGAGCTTGACGTAGACGAGGTCCGCGCAGCCGCGGCCGGCGCCCCACACGTATTCGCCGAGCGCGGCGAGGTTGGCGTCGTTGTCCACCCGTACCGGCAGAGAAAGGCGATCGGTGAGCTCGTCGGCGGGCAGCACGTCCGCCCATCCCGGCAGCATGCCGGGGGACCCTATGCGCCAGTCGCGGGTGATCGGCGCCGGCACCCCGAGCCCAACGCCCACCACGTCGGCCCTGGTGGCGCCGATGCCGTCGAGAGCCGCGTCGACGAGCGTGGTGCCGAGGTCGAGCGCCTCGCGGGGGCGGTCGTCGATGTCGAAGTCGGTGCGGGACTGCCGCTCGGTGAGCACGGCGTGGCCGAGGTCGGCGAGCGCGACCCGGACGTGCCGGCGGCCGACGTCGACGCCGACTGCGATCCCCGCCCGGCGGGTCAGCCGCACCACGGAGGCCGGCCTGCCGCCGACGGGTTTGGCCGCGGCGCCCACCTGCTCGCTGACGAGGTCGGCGCCGCCGAGGTCGGCGAGGGCCGAGGAGACCGTCGGGCGGGACAGGCCGCTGAGGTGGACGAGCTCCGCGCGGGTGCGTGGCCCGTACAGGCGCAGCGTCTCGGCCACCCTCCGGCCGGCGCCGCCGGTGTCGGGGTGCCAGAGGGTGTGAGGGTCGATGCGCTGGGCCACCACGGCGGAATCCTCATCGGACTCGCGTGTTCTGTCAAGGACTTACTGAAACTATCGCCCCAAACCGGTATGCAGCTTCGGTATTTGTCAGCTCTTGACAGAACTTGTTCGGTCGGTGACTCCCGGCGAAATCTACACGCTTTTCGTTCGTCCACTGTGGACCCTTGCGGGGAACTTTCAGGTATCTATCCGGACATCCCGGTCATACCCGGTCACCGGCCGGTCCCACGGACGCAAAAAATGTCGCACCCGGTGACTAACGTGCCGGGGGTCAAGATGACGCAGGGACATTCGGACCCCGATGAGGCAGGGATCGCATGACGTGGCTGACCGCCGGCGGTGGCTATGAGGTCACCCTCGATGGCGGGCGCATAGCGTGCCGCAATGCCAAGGGCAAGCTGCTCAAATCCGTTCCGCCGGCGCTGAAGGACGACGCCGTGGTGTTCGGGCTCAAGCAGCTGCAGGAGTGGCTCGGCCGGCACGAGGCGCAGGTGCGCGAGCAGGTCGACCGGTGGATGGTCCGGTCACTGCCTGTGCCCGCCGGGGTGCTGGCGCGGGTCTGGGCCGACGAGGTGTGGCGGGCCGCGCTGACCGACCTCGTCGTCGCCGTCCTCGACGACGACGGCGCCTTCGACCCCGACGAGGTCGGCTTCCTGCGCGACGCGTCCGGGGATGGCGGCGGCACGATCGGCATCGTCAACCTCGACGGTGAGACGGTGCGTCTGCCCGCGACGCGGGTCGCGATCCCCCACCCGGTGACCCTCGCCGACCTCGACGACCTGCGCGAGTTCGCCGCCGACCTGGGCGTGAAGCAGTCGGTCGACCAGCTGTTCCGCCAGACGTGGCAGCGCGGCGCCGACGTCGAGCCGACCGCGACCCGGGTCTCCGACTATGCCGGCGGGAAGTTCGCCGAGCTGCGGCACCTGACGGCGCGGTCCTCCTCGCTGGGCTATCCGGTGAAGGGCGGCTCCGCGATCTGCCGCGTGTTCGAGGGCGGGCGCACGGTGGAGGCGCGCAGCTGGGTCGGCTCCGACGACCCCTACTACGAGACCGAGACCGGCGACCTGGTGTTCGTCCGGGAGGACGGCTCGTCGGTGCCGCTCGGTGAGGTCGGGCCGGTCGCCTGGTCCGAGGGCATGCGCATGGCCGCGGCGCTGTATGCGGGCCGGGTCGTCGAGGAGACCAAGGAAGAGGAGCAGGCATGAGCGGGCCGGAGCGCAGCGGAGGAGCCGCGAATCATGGACGCAGTGTTGGGTCAGGCCGGCGCCGGAGCGAAGCGGAGGTGACGGCATGACCGACGAGGCTCTGCTGGATGCCGGCGCGGTGCTGCCCTCCGCGGCGGGCGCGGCGCAGGACACGATCGACACACTGACCACCCGCGCCTACCGGCACCCCGTGCTCGGCGACCGGACCGTGGTGCGGCTGGTCCCGGGCACGCTCGGCGCGGCCGAGGACCTGACCATGGAGTTCCTCGGGTTCGCCGCGCCCGAGTCCGTCGCCGAGGTCGGCGTCGTGCGCCAGCAGGCGCTCGGGTTCCCCGCGTGGGCGCTCGTCAACGACCCTGCCAACGGGCACCACGCCCTGGCCCTCGTGAAGGACATCGAGCGGCTCGTGCGGATCGCGAAGTCGCGGATCGGCCCGGCCCGCGACGGCTTCGTCGAGCTCGGCGACCGTCTCGCCCGCTCGGTGCCGCACTTCCTGCCGACGTTCTACGAGGAGGCCGCGCGGGCGTTCCTCGCCGCCGACAGCCCCACCTATGCGGCGTCGATGTTCGGCAAGGCCCGCGACGCCGAGCGGGCGTTCGCCCTGAAGATCGACGAGGACCGGCAGCACACGGTCTTCCTGGAGTTCGCGCTCGCCGGCGCGCTGACCGCGAAGGCCCTGTCGGCCTATGCCCGCGACCTCGCGGCGCGCGCCGACGCGGCGACGGCGTATGAGCGCTTCCGCCGCCTGTGCGTGGAGCGGACCCTCGGCGGGATGCCGCCCTATGCGTCGATGCACACCGACCTGCGGCGCCTCGCGAAGGCGGCGAAGCTCGGCCAGGACGAGGAGGAGGCGCTGCTGCGGATCCTGCTCACCGCCACGTCGATCGTCCGCGCGCCCGGCGGCTTCTGGACGGCGTACCGTGCGACGCTCGTCTCCGTCGCCCGGCAGGATCCGGCGGTCCGCGGCCAGCTGCTGACGATGTTCCCCGGCAACTGCCCCGACGAGACCTGGCTGGAGATCCTTGACGAGTCCGGCGCGACCGAGGCGCTCACCGGCCCCGCCGGCAGCGTGCCGGCCGAGGCCGAGCCCGCCGACGGTCCGGCCGGCTGGCTGACCCGGCTCGACCGGCACCGCTCCGGCTGGCGCCGCAAGCGGCTGGCGGCGCAGGCCGCGCTCGTGACCCGGATGGCGGAGCGGCTCAAGGCCGACGGCGCCCCGGTCGACCTGCTCTCCTCGCACTATGTCGACCTCGACGTCGCCGACCTGTGCCTCGAGCTCGGGGTGCCGCTCGGCGAGGTCACCGCCAACGCCCGCTGTGCCGTGGAGCAGTGGCTCAAGGACGACGCCGCGGGCCGCCGCGACCTCACCCACGTCGTCGCGCACCCCGACCTGCTGCCGAAGGTCGCGGCCAGCATCGAGGACCACCTGCGCCCGAGCTGGCGCAGCAGCACCACGCAGCCCGAGGAGGTCGCGGCGGTCGTGGCCGTGCCGGGGCTGCGCACCGCACTGCACTGGTGGATGGACGGGCTCGCCGACAGCGTCGTCGAGCAGGGCCTGCCCGGCATCGACGACCAGCTCAAGCGGCTCTCGCTGGTCGCCTGCCCGGAAGGTCTCGCGGTCAACCCGGAGGCGGTGCGCCGCATCACCGAGCACGACCTCGGCCCCGTCCTCGCCGCCACGCTGCGCGCCGGGGTCTTCGACGAGTTCGGCTGGCCCGCTCTGGAGGCCGCCGTCGAGTCGCTGATCGGCGACAGCGCGATCGAGTCCGACGACGACACGTATGACGCGAAGGTGCGCCTGCTGCGCCAGTGGCCGCAGCTGGTGGTCCGCGCCGGCGACCAGATCGCCGTCGTCGGCCCCGACGGCGTCGAGCTGGAGCACACGCTGCGCATCCCCGCCGACCAGCGGCACTACGACTGGAGCACGGTCCTGCGCTTCGTCGACGGCCAGCTGCTGGTCAGCTGGGACAAGGGCGAGGAGCGCGCCGGCTACTGGAGCGGCACCGCCGACGACGTGTTCACCACGCCCGACGAGGCGTTCAACGCCAACACGTACCTGTCGCTCGCCCTGCCCGGCGGCGGCCGCACCGCCGGTGGCCGGCCGTTGCGCGTCGGCGACCGGTCCGCGCAGGAGCGGTCGGGGATCTGCGGCGACGGCCAGCACTACTGGACGCTCGCCCAGGTCGCCGACGAGAGCTGGCGCTGGCACGAGTTCGACCCGGCCACCGGCGCCGTCGGCCGGCAGTCGCTGCCGGCGTTCTTCGAGGCCGACGCCGTCGACGGCCAGTCCCTCCAGCACGGCCGGTCCCGGCTGATGCCGGCGCCGCCGCAGGCCGCGTCCAGCCCGCTCGGGCAGCGCGACGGCCTCGTCGGCTGGCGCGTGCGCACCACCGGGACCGGCACGGAGGTCGGCACGGGCGTCGACGGCCGCACGTTCACGCTGCCCGAGAAGTTCGAGCGGGGCAACCGGCGGCACGGCCGGCAGGTCGGCGCGATCCGGTTCCCGGGCTCCGACACCGTCTACGGCATGGTGTACCAGGAGTCGTGGCGGGACAACAGGATCGTGCTCTGCGACCAGGACGGCGCGGAGATCGCCACCCTGAAGACCAACCTGAAGCAGGACCCGTTCCGGGAGGGCACCCGCCTGATGCCCCCGCCGACCTACTGGCACTACCTGCGGGTCCGCGACGAGGCCGGCTCGGCGGCGCTGCGGGCCGTCACCGACGAGCAGGCGGCGCGGCTCCTCGCCGCCGTCGTCGACCTCGTCGGCCCCGACGCGAAGGTCGACGCCGACGCGGCGCGCAAGCTCGCCGGCGAGGCCTTCCCAGAGGTGGCCGCGGCGCAGCTCGTCGCCGGCATCGCCGGGATCGTCAAGCAGGCGGCCCGCTCCACGGCACGGCTCGTCGAGCTGACGACCGCGACCGCGGCGATCGCCGGCCAGCCGGTGCAGGAGGACCCCGATGCCCACCTGCCCGACGACCGCACGCTCAACGCGGCGCTGTATGGCCTGATCCCCAGCTGCTACGACTACAGCCACGTCGCGGCCAACCTGTACAGCAACGTCGGCGCCGTGCTCGTCGGCCGGGAGCCGCAGCGGCCGATCGCACCGATCGCGCAGCAGGCCGACCTCGACTGGTTCTACGTCGTCGGGGCGCTGCCCGCCGTCCTGTACCGCGCCGTGGCGCCGCTGATCTCCGCCGAGCGCCACACCCACCTGCTCGGCCTGTTCGACGTGATCGCCGAGTCGGGGCTGCTCGCACCCGGCGGGCGGCTGCGGCGGCTCTGGCTGAAGGCCGACGACCACGCCGCGATACCGAAGGTCGGCGACGTCATCGACTCCGGCGACCGGCGGCTGGTCGTGCTGCGCACCGACACCTCCGACGGTGAGGTCCAGGCGGTCGAGTACTCCCCCGGCGGACGGTTCGGCGCGGTCGCCGGCCACGCCATCACCGCCGAGCACGTGCTCGACCCGGGCGGGTGGGACACCGAGCGGCTCACCGCGTTCGTCGCGACGGCCCGGGAGCGCGGCCGGCTGCCGTGGCGTCCCGAGCTCGTCCCGGCGGTGTCCGCGGCGGCCGGCATCACCCTCGCCGACGCGGCGGTCCTGCTCGCCGACCCGATCTCGGCCAAGTACTGGCAGGAGGACCAGCCGGCCGAGTGGGAGATCGACCCGGCCCTGACCGACGACGCGATGGAGGGTGCCGTCAGCGACCGCGACGCCCTCTCCCGCGCCGAGCGCCGCACGCTCGCCATGGCGATGCTGCCCTCGGACCCGTCCCTGCTGTGGGCCGAGGGGCCGTCGGTCGAGTCGATCGGCGCGTGGCACGTGGCGCGGCACGGCACCCGGACCCCGCTCGACGACGCGCTCATCGTCGAGGTGCGCAAGGCCCGGATCACCTCCGGCGTCCGCGCGTCGGCGTTCGTGCACGGGCTCGCCAACCCCGAGACGTGCCGCTGGCTGCAGGGCGCCGCCGACGAGGTCAGCCTCGACGACCTGCTCAAGGCCGTCACCCGCAGCATCCCGTGGCTGGTGCGGCGGCTCCCCGCCGGGCACGCCCTGCGCGTCAACCTGCCCCGGGTGCTCGACCTCGTCAAGCAACGCCTCGCCGACCCGGCCCTGGAGGTGCCGCTCGGCACCGTCTACGAGGACGACCTGACCGAGTTCATCGCCAAGATCGGGCTGCCGGTCACCACCGACGGCACGGTCCGCGACGCCGGCCTCTACACGATCGTCCAGGACCGGCACTGGCCGCGGATCCTGCTGCGGCCGGCGCGGCTCGCCGGCCCCGACGACCCGCGGCTGGCGGCGCTGCTCGCCGAGCTCGGCAGCTCGCCGCGTTTCATCGTCGCGATGCGCGCGATCCTCAAGGGGCAGCTCGACGCGTGGGCCACGGCGGCGGTGTCGACCGTCACCGAAGGCGCCGAGGCGGACCACGACCCGTCCCGCTCCGCGCCCGACCTGGTCGCCGAGGTCGCCGCGAAGCACGGGCTCGGCGCCGACGCGGCCACGCTCTACCTGCAGCTGCTCGCCCTGCCCGACCCGACCGACCGCAACGTCGCGGCCTGGACGGGCTGGAAGCCGGCCCGCCTGAAGAGGGCCCGCGCCGAGCTCGCCGCGACCGACCTGGTCGTGGAGGCCAAGCGGGCGCGGGCCGGGCGGTCGCTGTTCCTGCCGGGCGGCTGGGTCGCGCTGTCCAGCCCGCACCTGCCGTTCGAGCTGTGGAAGCTGCCGCTGTTCATCCGCGACGGCGACGACGTCACCGGCCTGGGCGCGATCATCCCCGTCGCCCCGGCGCCGGACCTGTTCACCGTCGCCTGGTCCAGGGTCACCGGCGGCGACCACCCCCGCTTCGAAGAACTCACCACGAGAGGGCGTCGATGAGCACCACGTTGGAGACCGGGGCCCCCACGGGGCTCGGTGCAGGTCCCGCCCGGCAGGTCGACCCGGCCGAGCACGCGCACGCGGGCGAGCTGGCGTTCCTGGCGGCACACGACGACGGCGCCCGGCCGCCCGGCTGGCGGCTGACGCCGCGGGCCGTGGTCACGTTCATCGTCGGCAGCGACGGCAAGGAGCTCACGCTGCCCAAGGGCGCCCGCGGCGACGGGCTGCCCGCGAAGCTGGCGATCGCCCGGAAGTTCGTCGGTGACCGGGCGCTCGTCGAGCGCTGCGTCGTCACCCTCGCCGGCGAGCGCGGGCTGCTGCTCGTCGGCGAGCCCGGCACTGCCAAGTCGATGCTGTCGGAGCTGCTGTCCGCGGCGGTCTGCGGCACCAGCGAGCTGGTCGTGCAGGGCACCGCGGGCACCACCGAGGACCAGCTCCGCTACGGGTGGAACTACGCGCTCCTACTCGCCGGCGGCCCCACCCCCGAGGCGCTCGTGCCGTCACCGATCCTCACCGCGATGCGGGCCGGCGCCGTCGCCCGCGTCGAGGAGATCACCCGCTGCCTGCCCGAGGTCCAGGACGCGATGGTGTCGATCCTGTCGGACCGGCGGATCGCGGTGCCCGAGCTGTCCGGCACCGCCGGGGCCACCATCCACGCCGCGCCGGGCTTCACCCTCATCGCGACCGCGAACCTCCGCGACCGCGGCGTGTCGGAGATGTCCGCCGCGCTCAAGCGCCGCTTCAACTTCGAGACGGTCGGCCCGATCCCCGACCTGGCCGCGGAGACCGCGCTCGTCGGCCGCCAGGCGAGGGCCGCCCTCGACCGGGTGCGCACGCCGTTCGCCGTCGACGAGGCGGTCCTCGAGGCGCTGGTCACCGCGTTCCGCGACCTGCGGGCCGGGCGGTCGGTGGAGGGCTGGGAGGTCGAGCGCCCCTCCACCGTCATGAGCACCGCCGAGGCGGTCGCCGTCGCCACGTCCCTGGGCCTCGCCGCCGCCTACTTCCCGGGCGACCGCGACGTCCTGTCCCTGCTCCCCGCCCACCTGCAGGGCGTCGTGTGCAAGGACGACCCGGCCGACGGCGCGAAGCTCCTCGGGTACTGGGACGGCGCCGTCCGCCGCCGCGCCGAGGAGGGGTCCCGGCTGTGGACCCAGCTCTGGGAGCTCCGCGATGTCCTCCAGTCCTGACCGTCTTCCCGACGACGGCCTCCCGGGCAGCGGCGCGCTTCCGGACGGCGGCGGGCTTCCGGGCGAGGGCGTCGCGGCCGGGCTTCCGGAGCACGGGCTTTCGGACGGGGCGCCGGACGGGGCGTTGCGGGCGCTCGCCGAGTCGACGGCGCCGTACCTCATCGGGGTGCGGCACCACTCGCCGGCGCTGTCCGCCGTGATGGACGACCTCCTGGACGTGGCCCGGCCGGAGGTGCTGCTGCTGGAGCTGCCGGCGGAGTTCGCGGACTGGCTGCCGTGGCTGGCCGACCCGGCCACCACGGCGCCGGTCGCCCTGGCCGGGGTCGCGGGGCCGAGCGGGTCGGCGGCGTTCTACCCGTTCGCGGACTTCTCGCCGGAGCTGGTCGCGGTGCGCTGGGCGGCCCGCAACGGCGTCGAGGTCATCCCCTGCGACCTGCCCCTCGCCGACCGCGCCTGGCACGAGGACCTCCCGGGCAACGACCCTGCCCCCGAGGTCCCCGGTCTGGACGCTCCCGCCTCGGACGGCCCACCTCCGCCCGAGTCCGCTCCACCTGCGACAGCTCCAAACGGGACGGCTCCAGGCGGGGCGACCCTCGACGGGGCTGCTCCGGACGGAGCGACTGCGGACGGGGCGACCATCGATGGGGTGGCTCCGAGCAGGGCTGCTGCGGGTGGACGGCCGGTGGTCGCCGCTGTCGCGCCCGAAGGGATGCGGTTCCTCGGGGATGCCCTTCGGCGGGCCGCGACGGGGCGGCCTGACGAGGACATGTGGGACCGGGTCGTCGAGGCCCGGTCCCCCGGCGCGGCGCCCGAGGCGGTGCGGCGTGCCGCACTGCTCGTCGGGTGGGCGATGCGGCACGACACCGGCAGCGACGTGACGCCGCTCGACCTGCGGCGGGAAGCGTGGATGCGCCGGCACCTCGTGGCGCTCGAAGGACGTCGGGTCGCCGCGGTGGTCGGGTCGTTCCACGCATGGGCGCTGCTCGACGTCGACAAGTCCGTCGACGACCCGGGCCACAGCCGGACCCTCGACGGCTCGGTCCCGTCCCGGACCGCCCACATCGACGGCTCGGACACGCCTCGGGCCGTCCCCGACGCCACTCCACGGAGCGCTTCCGTGGAGGCGCCCGGCGTCGATGCGGTTCCTCGCGCGCGGCGGGTGGGCAAGGGCCGTGAGGTCGTCACGTCGCTGGTGCCGTACGCGTTCTCGTTGCTGGACGCCAGATCCGGCTATCCGGCCGGGATCCGGGACCCTCGGTGGCAGCAGGCGGTCGTCGCGGCGGGCGGGCGGCCCGAGGCGGTGGAGCACGCGGCGTTGAGTGCGATCGTCGAGGTCTGCGCCAGGGTACGGGCGGCGGGGCACCCGAGCGGGCCGGCGGAGGCGCGGGAGGCGTTCCGGCTCGCGACGGACCTCGCGCGGCTGCGGGCGCTGCCGGCGCCGGGCCGGGGCGAGATCGTCGAGGCGCTGCAGAGCGTCATCGCGCACGGGGAGGTGCTCGGGCGGGGACGGGTCGTCGCGACGGCGATGGAGCAGGTGCTCGTCGGCGACGAGCGGGGTGTGCTCGCGCCCGGGACGCCGAGGTCGGGGCTGCGGCCGGCGGTGGAGGCGCTCGTCAAGGAGCTCCGGCTGCCGGTCGCGGGTGAGAAGGCGCGGGACATGCGGCTCGACTCGCTGCGGTCCGACCTCGACCGGCGGCGGGAGGTGACGCTGCGGCAGCTCGAGGTGTGCCGGGTGCCGTACGGGGAACGGGTCGCCGTCGAAGGGGCCGGCGGCGCCGACGCGCTGACGACCCGGTGGACGGTGCAGTGGGTGCCCGGGACCGAGGCGATGCTGGAGCTCGCCGGCATGCGGGGCGTCACCCTCACGCAGGCGGCCGAGGGCACGCTGCGGCACCGGCGCCGCACCGAGCAGGACGACAACGGGCCCACGTCGGCGCAGCTGATCGACGGGCTGGCGGTCGCGGCCGGGTGCGGGCTGGTCGCGCTCGCGCGGGAGCGGGTGGCGGAGGTCGCGGCGGAGGTCCCGGCCGCGGCGAGCCTGGACGAGCTGATGGCGGCGCTCGCGCTCGTCGACCGGCTCGACCGGGGGCACGTCCCGGGCCTGCCCGCCGGCGTGCTCGACGGGCTCGGGCAGGTGATCGAGTCGCTGGAGTCCGCCGCGGTACGCCAGGTCGACGGCCTCACCGGCTCGGAGTCCGTCGACGACGTGCGGGCACTCGTGGCGCTGGCCCAGCGGGCCGACGCGGCCGGGGTCGGGCTGCGGCTCGCCGGCGCGGTCGAGCGGCTCGTCGCTGACGGCAGCCCGGTCATGTCGGCGGCGGCGGGTGCGGTACAGGTGATGCTCGGCCTCGAGGAGCCGCCGGCGCTGGGGGTCCGGCTGGCCTCGTGGGTCGACGCCGCTCGTGCCGACGAAGGCCGCCGCAAGCTGCTCGGGCATCTCCGCGGGCTGCTCACCGCGGCCGAGCCGCTGCTGCAAGCGGGTGAGGAGATCCTCGGCGGGCTGCTCGACCGGGTGGAGACCCTGCCCGACGACGACTTCCTGTCCCGGCTGCCGGCGTTGCGCGGCGGCTTCCAGGCGGTCAGCCCCGCGGGGCGGGACCGGCTCCTGGCCGTCGTCGAGCGGCGCCTCGGCGACGCGGGGTCGGCCCGCGACATCGGCGACGCGTCCGCCGAGGATCTGCTGGTACGGCTGCTCGCCGACCGGGCCGGAGCGGCAGCGCTCGCCGCGTACGGGCTGACGGTCCCCACCGCGGCGCCGGCCTCGGAGCCCGCGAAGTCCGGCAGCACCGAACCGGCGCAGGACACGGAGCCCCCGAAGTCCGACACGGGGCGGCCCGAGGAGACGGGCAGCCTCGAAACGGGGCAGCTTGAGACGGCCGGCGGCGCCGAGACGGGGCAGGGCACGGAGCCCACGGACCCGGGCAGCGTCGAGACGGGGCAGGCCGCGGAGCACAGCGGGCGCACGCTGTCCACAGTGGACCGGTGGCGGTTGCTGCTCGGGCGGCGGTCGGAGGCGCTCGGGCCCGGGGCCGCGCGGTACGCCACCGCGCTCGACGAGCTCTACGGTGCCGGTACCGGCGAAGGGGCGCGGGCCGATGCCGCTGGGCGGGCGGGGCGGGAGGCGCCGTTCCCCGGTGTGCGGGAGTGGGCGGAGGAGCTGACGGCGTTGTTCGGGCCGGGCATCCGTGAGGAGGTCCTCGCCCGTGCCGCGGAGTCCGGGCGGCGGGAGGCGGCGCTGCTGCTCGACCCCGACGCGGTGACGCCGTCGGTCGAGCTGCTGCAGACCGTGCTGTCGCTGGTCGGCGCGATGCCCGAGTCGTCGGTGGCGCGGCTGCGGCCGCTGGTCGCGCGGATCGTCGAGGAGCTCACGCGCCAGCTGGCGACGCGGCTGCGGCCGGCGCTGGCGGGGATCACGACGCCGCGGCCGACCCGCCGGCCGGGCGGGCCGCTCGACCTGCCACGGACCCTGCGGGCCAACCTGGCCACGACCCGTCGCGACGAGGACGGCCGGGTGCAGGTCATCCCGGAGCGGCCGGTGTTCCGCACCAAGGCGCGCCGCGGCGTCGACTGGCGGCTCGTCCTCGTGGTCGACGTGTCCGGGTCGATGGAGGCGTCGGTCATCTGGTCGGCGCTGACCGGGGCGATCCTCGCCGGGGTTCCGGCGTTGACGACGCACTTCGTGGCGTTCTCGACCGAGGTCGTCGACCTCACGGACCGGGTCACCGACCCGTTGGGGCTGCTGCTCGAGGTCAAGGTCGGCGGCGGCACCCACATCGCGGCCGGGCTGCGGCACGCGCGGTCCCTGGTGACCGTGCCGTCGCGCACGCTGGTCGTGGTCGTCAGCGACTTCGAGGAGGGGTACCCGCTCGGCGGGCTGCTCGCGGAGACGCGTTCGCTGGTCGAGTCGGGGGCGACCGTGCTGGGTTGCGCGAGCCTCGACGACGCGGGCCGGCCCCGGTACTCGGTGTCGGTGGCGTCGCAGCTGGTCGCGTGCGGCATGCCGGTCGCCGCGTTGAGCCCCCTGGAGCTGGCCCGCTGGGTCGGGGAGAAGGTGCGCGCATGACCACGGCGAGCGGCGGGCTGCCGCCGGTGGCGGAGGCGGTGCTGGTGGCGGCGGTCGACGCGCTGCCGGCCAGGCTGCGCAAGAAGGTCGACGAGGCGGTGACCCGCTTCGCGGCGCTTCCGGTGACCGAGGCGGACGGAACGTTCGTCGTCGCCGTCGACGACTCGACCGCCGTCACCCTGGTCACCGACGGCGGGGTCGTCCGGTCGGCGGAAGGGGCGACGTGCAGCTGCCTGCTCGCCCCCAACTGCCTGCACCGGGCGGCCGTGCTGGCGCTGGCTCCCGCCCACGTGGAAGGAGATCCGGCCCCGGCCGGCGAAGCGGCGCCCGACGCCGACGCGGCACAGCCCGTCGCGGCGCAGGCGGTCGCGGGGCAGGCTGACGCAGAACAGCCCGTCGCGGGGCAGACGGTCTCGGGGCGGGCCGACGCAGAACAGGCCGTCGCGGGGCAGGCCGTCGCGGGGCAGGCCGTCGCGGCGCAGGCGGGGGTCGTGCCGGAGGTGGAGGAGCCGGGCGAGGCGTTGACGGTGCAGCAGCGGGCTGCGGTCGAGCACCTGTGGCGGGCCGCCGTCGACGTGCTCGCCGCCGGGCTCACCGGGTCGGGGACGGTCGCGCGGACGGCGTTGCTGCGGGCGGCGCACGAGGGGCAGGCGTGCAAGGTGTACCGGCCGGCGGCCGCCGCGCGGGTCGTCGCCACGATGCTCCAGGCGGCGCGGACCGGCGACCCCGACTTCCGGCTCGGTGACCTGACGGCCGCGTTGCAGGAGCTGATCGGGGTCCTGCAACGCCTGCGGTCGGAGGGCGCACCGTCGGGAGGGCTGCTCGGGGCGGCCCGGCGCGCGTACGACCTGCAGGGCAGCCTCAGGTTGCACGGGCTGTGCACGACGGCGGTGCTCGCCGACTCGGGGTATGCGGGGGTCGTGACGTACGTCGTGGACCGCGACGGCGGGCTCTGGATGATCGCCGACCTGATGCCCGGCGACGCCAAACGGGCCGCCAAGGCGGGCAACGCGACCGTCGCGCTCGGGGAGACCGCGCTGAGCCACCGGGCGCTGACCCGGGCGGGGCTCGTGGTGTCAGGGGCGACGGCGTCGGCGACCAGGCAGCTGGGTGCGGGCAGGTCGGTGCGGGCGGTGACGGCGACCGGGTGCGGCTGGCACGAGGAGCCCCTCGCGGGGCTGTGGGCGGTGCCGCTCGCCGAGCAGGTGCACCGCGCGTTCGCGGCGCTCGGCCAGCCGGTGACGGACCGCCGGGCCGGCGACGACCTGGTGTTCCTGACGGTCCGCGTCGAGGGCACCGACGGCGACGCCGTGCACGCCACGACCACGGGCGGCACGGCGGCCTCCGGCGGCGCAGCGACCTCCGACGGCACGGCGTTGACGCTGCGGGTCGCGGACGACTCGCCGGCGCTCGGGTACCGCGACAACCTGCGGCTGCTCGGCCGCGCCGCCGGCCTCGAGCTGCTCGTGGTGGCGCGGCCCGACCCGTCGCGGCCGGGGACGGTGCTGCCGCTCGCGGTCGCCCCGGTCGACGGCACCGGCTGGAACCTGCCCGCGGGCCAGGGCGGGCACGTGGACCTGGCGTTCGACCGGCTCCACAGCAGTCACCTTCCCCAGTCCCACCCGCTGCTTCCGGAGGCGGGCGCCGGTCGTACACCTGCCGCGAACACCAACAGTGATCCCGTGCTCCGGCTGTTGGCCGCGCAGGTGGAGCGGACGGTGTCGGGCGGGCGGACCGTGCACACGTTCGCGGCGGGGCGGGGACCGTCCGACGCGACGAGGCTGCGGCGGGCCAGGTTCGACGCCGGGGCGGCGCTGCTCGACCGGTTGACGGAGGCGGCGTGCACCCGGCCCCGGGACGCGTTCGGCCGGCTGTCGGGCGACGACGGCAGCGCGTTCGCCCAGGCGTGGCTGGCGACGGCGGTCTACACCGACGCCGCGACCCGCGCCGTCGCCGAGGCGACCTGGTTACCGGCCGGCACCGGCTAGCGGCGTTGCCGGGCGGCACCGGTCAGCCGCGTTGCCGGGCGGCACCGGTCAGCCGCGTTGCCGGTCGGCGGCCGGTAGCCGCGGTGACGGCTCAGCGCACGACATCGGTCACGGCGGCGATCCACGCGAGCGCGTCCTGTTCGGCAGCGAACGAACGGCGCGTCGCGTAGACCGTCGCCGTGTCGCCGACCGTGACCACGAAGGTGACCGCCCAGGTCTCCTGGTCGCGGCGGAGCATGCGGGCCTTCGTGTCGAGGTGCACGGGCGCGACCAGGGTCGCGTGGTCGAGGTTGAGATACGTGGCCTGCGACGTCGCCATCTCCACGACCGGGACGAGCCTCATCACCGCACTGTAGGCGATGCAACCTTCCCGCAGGCCCGGCCGTGTTCACTGGCATGAGCAGCGACGCCCGGCAGGCGTACGACGACTTCTACCGCGGGACCTCGCGCCGCACGATGCGCTACGCGTTCGGCCTGACGGGTGACCTCGGCGACGCCCAGGACCTGACCCAGGAGGCGTACGTGCGCGCCTGGCAGCGGTGGCACCGCCTGCGCGAGTACGACTCGGCGGAGGCCTGGCTGCGCTCGGTGATCTACCGGCTGGCCACGGACCGGTGGCGGCGGCTGGCGGTGCGGCGGCTGTTCGCGGCGAAGGTGCCACCGGCCGGGGTGGCGCCGGCGCCGAGCGAGGACACGCTGCTCGTCGTCGCGATGCTGCGGGAGCTGCCGCCGGCGCAGCGGCGGGCGCTGGTCCTGCACTACCTGCTGGACCGGCCGGTGGACGAGATCGCGGCGGAGACCGGGGTGCCGGTCGGGACGGTCAAGTCGTGGCTGTCCCGGGGGCGCTCCGCCCTTGCCCTGACCGTGGAGAGTGGTGAGCGCGATGCATGACCAGATCATCGACCGGCTGGCGGCGCTCGGTGCGGACGCCGACCGGGTGGTCCTCGCCGACCCGGCGGACCTTCGCCGCGCCGGTACCCGCCGCAACCGCAGGCGACTCGCCGCGGTGACCCTTGCCGTCCTCGCGGTGCTCGGCGGCACCGCCGTCGCGCTTCGGCCGGCGGGCCAGGCGCCGCCGCCGACCCCGGCCGGCTCCCGGACGGCGGTCCCGAGGGAGCCGTGCGAGATCCACCTCGCCGGCTGCTTCCCGCCGGAGGTGAGCGTCTACGCCGAGCGGCTGCCCGCGCCGTGCCCCGACACGCGGCACCCCAGCGAGGCGAAGCTGATCGGCCGCAGCAGCGGGCTGCAGGTGTTCACGTTGTACGTCCCGCCGCCGCCCACGACCACCCGGGCCGGTGTGACGGAGTCGGCCTACCGCCCCGGCGGGGCGGGCGAGTACCTTGCCGAGGTCCGGACGATGCTGGCCCGCTGCCCGTCGGTCGAGCGCGCCGGCCCCGGCTCCGCGCCGTTGACGCTGCGGTACCGGCTGGTCTCGACCGGCGAGCTCGGCGGCGACGAGTCGGTGCTGCTGAGCCGCACGTACCAGACGGGCCTCGGCGAGCAGACGTTCCTCATCGCGCTGGTCCGGCGCGGCGACACGGTCCTGGCGGTCATGGACTACGGCTGGCAGGGCGCCCCGGCGTCGCGGTCCGACCTCGACCGTTTCCTGAGCGAGCGCAATTAGCAGGGGGTGCCGCCGGACCGGCGGCACCCCCTCTTTGAACTACGGGCGGATCAGATGTTCCAGACCTGGAAGGTCGAGATCTGCCCCGCCGGCCAGCCGGAGTTGGCGGTGATGTTCAGCCGGACGTAGCGCTGGGTCTGCGCCGGGAACGTGATCGTGACGGTGTTGCCCGCCCCGCCGGTGAAGGCGTAGGACGCGGTGTCCTTCAGCGTCGAGAAGCTCGAGCCGTTGGTGCTGCCGACGACCTGGATGGTCTGGTTGCGGGCGCCCCACGAGGTGGGCAGCTGCAGGACCACCTTGCTGATGCTCTGCGCGGAGCCGAGGTCGACCTGGACCCACTGCGGGAAGGCGTTGTTGTTGCTCTCCCAGTAGGAGTTCTGGTCGCCGTCGGTGACGTTGCCGGAGCCGTACACCTGGACGTGGCTGGACTCGCTGGTCGGCTTGCCCGCGGCGAGGTTGGTCGGGGTGGTGCCCCCGGCACCGGTGCCGGTCAGCGAGACCGTGGTCGGGCTGTTCTGCGCGTTGCTGGTGACCGTGAGCGTGCCGGTCCGCGTGCCGGACGCGGTGGGCCGGAAGGTCACGTTGACGACGCAGGACGCGCCGACCGCGATCGAGCTGCAGTTGTTCGTCTGCTGGTAGTCACCTGTGGCGGTCACGCCTGAGACGGTGGCCGCCGCGGTGCCCGTGTTGCTGATCGTGACCGCCTGCGAGCCGCTGGTGGTGTTCAGCGCCTGCGACGCGAAGGTCAGGCCGGTCGGGTTGGCGCTGAGGACCGGCGCGGTCGGCGTGGTGCCGCCGCTCGGGTAGACCTCGAGCTCCGCGACCTGGCCGGCGGGCCAGCCGGTGTTCGCGCTGATGTTGACGCGGACGTACCGGGTGTTCGTCGCCCCGAAGGTCAGGTTGACCGTGTTGCCACTGGCCGGGTTGAACGTCTGGGCGGCGGAGCCGACGATCGTGCTGAAGCTGGAGCCGTCGGTGCTGCCCTGGACCGACAGCGTCTGCTGGCGGGTCGCCCACGCGGCGTCCGGCGGGAGCTTCAGCGTGACCTTGCCGATGCTGGTGGTCGCGCCCAGGTCCACCTGGACCCACTGCGGGAACGCGTTGTTGGTGCTCTCCCAGTAGGTGGCGGCGTTGCCGTCGGTGACCGTGGTCGCCGCCTGCGTGCCGTTGACCTGGCTGCTGGCGGTGGCGGGCCGGTTGAGGGCGATGTTCGTGTTGGTGCCGATGCCGGAGCCGGACAGGCCGACCGTGGCCGGGCTGTTGTTGGCGTTGCTGGTGACCGTCAGCGTGCCGGTGCGGGCACCCGAGGCGGTCGGGGTGAACTTCACGGTGACCGTGCAGGAGGCGCTGACCGCGAGGGAGCCGCAGTTGTTGGTCTGGCTGTAGTCACCGCTGGTGGTGACCCCGGAGACCGTGGCCGCCGTGGTACCGGAGTTGGTGAAGGTCACCGTCTGGGTCGGGGCGGACGCGCCCACCACCGTACCGGCGAAGGACAGCGAGCCCGGGTCGGCGTTGATGACCGGTCCGGGTGCCACACCCGTGCCGGACAGCGGGACGGTGCTGGTGACGCCTGCGGCGGTCACGCTCAGGTTGCCGGTGCGGGTGCCCGCCGCCGACGGCCGGAACGTCACGCTCACGGTGCAGGACGAGCCGGCGGCGATGCTGGTGCCGCAGGTGTTCGTCTGGGTGAAGTCGCCGCTGACTGCGATCGTGCCGACCGGGGCCGACGCGGTGCCGCTGTTGGTGACGGTCACGGCCTGGGCCGCGCTGGCGCCACCGGTCGCGACCGAGCCGAAGCCGAGCGCGTTCGGGCTGACGGTGATGTTGGAGCCGTTGTCGGGCAGGTACGGCGGGAACGTCGGCGTCGGCATCGTGCAGGCGGTCGAGCCGAAGATGCCGGAGTTGCCGCCGCCGTCGGTGAGGTTGAACCCGGCGCCGCAGTTGTAGATCGGCGCGGGGCCCTGGGTGCCGGTGGCGGTGCTGTTCGTGATCGTCGCCGCGCCGGCGACCTGGAGCTGCGCCACGAACGTGCCGGTGTTCTGGATCGTCGCGTTGTTGATCTTCACGTTGTTGATCTGCGAGCCCGAGACGAACTGGATCGCCTCGTACGGGCTCTGCTGGATCAGGATGTTGTCGATGTTGGTCAGGCCGTTCATCACGCCGTCGCGGGCGTCGAACCACAGCGCGCCGACGCCGAACTGCCAGTTCGGGTCGAGGTTGCCGGACCGGATGATGGTGTTGCGCAGCACGTCGGTGCGGCCGATCGGGGTGGACGCGAAGCGCTGCCCGACGTGGATGCCGCCGCCCTGGCTGAGGCCGGCGTCGATGACCCTGTTGTCGGTCACGAAGTTGTCGTGGCCGCCGTAGATCGCGATGCCGTTGGCGAGGATGGGCAGCTCGACCGTGTTGTGGTCGAACGAGTTGTTCACGTCGGCGTTCTGCTCGGCCCACATGGCCAGGCCGTCGTCGCCGGGGTTGCGGACGTGGCTGTTGGTGACCTTCGAGTTCGTCACGCCGTTGTGGAAGTTGATCGCGTCGGCGTTGTAGTTGCGCAGCCGCATCTGGTCGAACACCAGGTTGGTGAACGGCCCGTCCATCCAGGCGCCGACCTTGGTGTGCTCGATCCACACCCGGGTGACGGTGGAGTTGCTCAGCGAACCGCCGATGCCGTTGACCTGGTCGGCGTCGTTGCGCTCCTGCACGTTGCCGAAGATCGAGAAGTCCGACAGGTGCACGTTGGAGCTGGGCGTCGGCGCGTAGTTGCCGTAGAACCCGATCCGGTCACCGGTCGTCTTCGAGTGCCACATGCCGGCACCCTTGATCGTGATGTTGTTGACCGCGATGTGGCCCTGGATCTTGAACGTGCCCGGCGGGATCCACACCGTGCCGCCCGCGCCCGCGGACGCGATCGCCTGGTTCATCGCGGACGTGGAGTCGTTGACACCGTTCGGGTCGGCACCCTTGCTCGTGATCGACACCGAGCCGGCCGGCTGCGACAGCGGACCGGCGACGTTCTCGAAGTCCGCGAGGTCGATGGTGTACGACGAGGCGGTCGAGTCGGCGTCGACCTGCAGGCGGAACTTCGTCCCCTGCGGGTAGACCTGCGGGAAGAGGCGGTTGACCTCGTCGTAGTAGTGGTGGTGGTTGCTGCCCGGCTGGTTGCTGAACGGGTAGCTGCTGTAGTAGTGGCTGTACGCGTTGGTCAGCGTGAAGTTGTTGGACCGGACCCCGTTGATGTACAGCGAGATCGGCGCCGTGTACACCGAGCCGTTGCTGGAGTCCGGGATGCTGTAGCGGAACACCATCGAGTTCGTCGCGACCGGCGTGGTGAACTCGACGTACTTGCCACTGCCCTGCAGCGTGACGGCTTTGCGGTAGGACGCCTCACCGGCGAGGGTGTTGTAGGCGGCGCTCGGGCCGATGACGGTGCCGTTGGTGGTGGCGTTCTCCGCCTGCACCTCGACAAAGGGCAGCGTCGCACCGACGCCGCCGGTCGCGGCCGCCGCGGCCGGCGACATCGTCAGACCGACGACGACGCCCGCGGCAGCGAGGGTGGTGCCCGCGGTCAGGGCGACGAGACGCCCCTTCCGCCTGGCACCTCGAGTGGACCGGAACATGTGTTGCTCGCTTTCGACGGGGCCGTGCCGCGCAAGCATCAGCCGGCCGGCCGCGAGTTGGCGGTGTCGGGCTGGTCGGCGCTGGTGGTGACGATCGAACGGCGGGGTGGGTTTTTGTACACCGGTTGGCGGGGCGGTGCAAGAGGGACCGTAACTCCACCGACACCGCTGCGCAATATCCAGACACATCTTTGCTGTTTTCGAACGTGTTCTTGCAAGGCTTGAGCACCCATCCGCTCACGTTCCGCTTGGCTTTGCCGCGCGACCGCTCGGCGCTCCACCGCGCCACTGGGCTCCCCTGACCGTCACCACATCGCCAACACTCGATGCGACCGTCCGCTGCCGCAGCTCGGCCCGGTTCATCCCGTGCTGTGGACCGCCCTCGGACGGCAGACGAGAGGAACCAGTACATGCGACGCAAACTCGCTCTTGCCGCCGGCCTCGCGCTCGGCCTGTTCGCGAGCCTCGTCCTGTCCCCCGCGGCCCCGGCCCAGGCCGAGTCGAACGGCGGCGTCCGCGTCATGCCGCTCGGCGACTCGATCACCGACGGGTTCAACGTGCCCGGCGGCTACCGGATCAACCTGTGGCAGCGGCTCGCCGCCGGCGGGTACACCGTCGACTTCGTCGGGTCGGGCTTCAACGGCCCGGCGTCCCTCGGCGACCACGACCACGAGGGCCACTCAGGCTGGCGGATCGACCAGCTCGACGCCAACATCGTCGGCTGGCTGCAGGCGACCTCGCCGCGCACCATCCTCCTGCACATCGGCACCAACGACATGAACCAGAACTACGACGTCGCCAACGCCCCGGCCCGGCTGTCCGCCCTCATCGACAAGATCCGTGCGAACGCGCCGTCGGTCGAGCTCTTCGTCGCCCAGATCACCCCCGAGACCAACGCGACGCAGGAGGCCCGCGTCCAGGCCTACAACGCCGCGATCCCCGGCATCGTCGCCGGCAAGGGTCCGATGACGCACCTGGTCGACATGCACTCCGCCATCACCACTGCCGACCTCGCCGACGGCGTGCACCCGAACGCCACCGGTTACGACAAGATGGGGGCGCGCTGGTTCTCCGCCCTCCAGTCCGTCCCCGGCAGCCTCACCCCGACCATCCCACCGGTCGGCACCGCCGTCTCATTGGTCAACCCGCAGTCGAACCGCTGCATGGACGTCGCCGGCGCCAGCACCACCGCCGGCGCCCAGATCCACATCTGGGACTGCCACGGCAGCACCAACCAGAAGTGGACCCGCACCGCCGCCGGCGAGATCCGCGTGTACGGCAACCGCTGCCTCGACGTCAACGGCAACGGCACCGCCGACGGGACGAAGATCCAGATCTGGGACTGCAACGGCACCGCCGCCCAGAAGTTCACCTTCAACGCCAACGGCTCCATCACCGGCACCGGCTCCGGCAAGTGCGTCGACGTGAACGCCTCAGGCACCGCCAACGGCACCAAGGTCCAGCTCTGGACCTGCAACGGCACCGGCGCCCAACGCTGGGCCGCCCGCCCCTAGCCTGCCGGCCCGATCCCCGCTCCGACCGGGTGCGTCCACCTCGGGCGCACCCGGCCCTCCCCGCCCGATCAGGGCGGCCGGACCAACCCGACCTCGTACGCGAACACGACCGCCTGCACCCGGTCGCGCACCTCCAGCTTCAGCAGGACCCGGCCCACGTGCGTCTTCACGGTCGTCTCCGCCACGTTGAGCCGCTCCCCGATCTCCGGGTTGGACAGCCCTTCGGCCACCAGCAGCAGCACCTGCCGCTCCCGGTCCGTCAGGCTCGCCAGCCGCCGCAACGCCTCGGGGTCCTCAACCGCCGGCGGCGCCGTCACGAACTTCCCCGCGAACCGGTCCAGCAGGCTCCGCGTCGCCCTGGGCGCCACCATCGCCTCACCACCCGCGACGGCCCTGATCGCCGCCAGCAGATCCCCCGGCGGCGCGTTCTTCAGCTGAAACCCGCTCGCCCCCGCCTGCAACGCCGCAAACGCGTCCTCATCCGTGTCGAACGTCGTCAAAATCAGCACCCGCGGCCCACCCGGCCGCGCACACAGCGCCTCGGTCGCCGCGATCCCGTCCATCACCGGCATGCGGATGTCCATCACCACGACATCCGCCTCCACCCGCCGCAGCAACCGCAACGCCTCGGCCCCGTCACCCGCCTCCCCCACCACCACCATGTCGTCCTGCGCCGACAGCACCATCCTGAACCCAGCGACGATCAGCTCCTGATCGTCGACGATCACCACCCGGATCACCGGCCCCACCAGCCCCCGGCCACCATCCCGACCACGCCTCCCCCACCCACCGCGCCCACCTTCAGCACACCCAGCCCGCCGCCCCGGCCCTGCCGACCACCGCGCCCGTCTCCTCGGTGACCGTCTCCAACAACGCCCATCCCGATCTCATCCGCGCGCCCCGCGTCCGATCCAGCTCCGTCCGCACGCGCTGCGTCCACCACGATGCCATCCACTCGCACTTCATCTGCCTCGACCCAACCCGCGCGCATCGCACCAGCTCCGTCCGCGCGGGCCGCGTCCACCGCAACGCCATCCGCACGCACTACGTCCGTCCCGGCCCCATCCGCGCGCGCCGCATCCGCCTGACGCCCACCGGCGCGGGCCGTCTCCCCTGCGGTGCCGGCCGCTCGTGCTGCGGTCGCCGGGGCATCGGTTGCCGGAGCGCTGTCGCCGTCGGCCGCGCCTGCCGGAGGCGTTGGCGGCTCGCCCAGTGGAACGGCCGGCGGTGGCGTCCTGGGAATCGTGGCGGTGACGGTCCACCCTCCGTCGAACCGCGGACCGGCGCTCACCGTCCCGCCGTGCAGCGCGACCCGCTCCCGCATGCCGATCAGGCCGTGACCGCCCGAGCCTTTCGCGGCGGCGGGCAGCCGGCCGCCGCCGTCGTCCGTGGCCTCGATCACGATGTGCTCGGGCGCGTACTCCAGTCGCAGGGTCACCTTCGCGTCCGGGCCCGCGTGCCGGAGGGTGTTGGTCAGGGACTCCTGCACGATGCGGTACGCGGTCAGCTCCTCCGCCACGCTCAACCCCGCCGGGGTGCCCACCGTCTCCAGATCGACCCGCAGACCGGCCCGCTCGACGAGCCGGTCGAGCTCCGCCAGGCCGACGCGCCGCCTGGACACGTCCCCCGCGCCGGGGGTCGCGCCCCGCAGGACGCTCACCACCCGGCGCATGTCCTCGAGGGCGTCGCGGCCGGTGGCGGCGATCGTGTCGAGGGCGTGGCGGGCCCGCGACGCGGACGGGTCGAGGGTGTACCCGGCGCCGTCCGCCTGGACGATCATCACGCTCAGGCTGTGGGCGACGACGTCGTGCAGCTCTCGGGCGATCGCGGCGCGCTCGTCGGCGGCGGCGAGGCGGGCGAGGTGGTCGCGCTCGCGTTCGAGGGTGGCGGCCCGCTCCTCGAGGCTCGCCACGTACAGCAGCCGGGTCCTCACCCCGTACGCGGAGAACCACACAGCGATGGTCAGCGTGCCGATGATCCACGTGATGGTGCCGAAGTTGTCGGTCCTGCGGGCCTCGACGGCGGCGCCGATGACGACGCCGATGCCCGCGCCGACACCGGCGAGGATGCCCCAGAACAGCTGGGGCCGGTACTTGACGACGGCGAACATGGACATCAGCACCGCCATGTCATAGAGGCGCATCGCGTCGTCGAACAGCAGGTGCAGCGGCGCCGCCGTGTAGACGATGCAGGCGACGACCAACGGATAGCGGCGACGGGCCAGCATGGCGACCGCCATGACGAGCCCGATCGCGACGACGGGCGGCTCCAGCCCGCGCTCCATCACCGTCACGTACAGCACGGATCCTGCGAGGCCCCCGTCGAACAGCCAGGTCCTGATGCGCCGGAGGTGTTCGCCGTTCCACACGTCGTCCACGATAGGTCTTCAATCTGCCAGTGCTACGACGACTGCGACGTTTGCCGCTCTGCGTGACGGGAGGACTGCGGCGAGTACGCCCGCGAGCGCCGCGAGCCCGACGAACGCTCCCAGCTGCCCGACCGGGACCGCGATCAAGGTGTCGACCTCCCCGAACCCCGCATCCGCGGTGAGCAACCCGTAGACGAGGCCGAACGCCACCCCGACGACGGCGCCGGCCGCGGCCATCAGCACCGCCTCGGCGAGCAGCGTCACGCGGAGCTGCCCGCGGGTCAGGCCGAGCGCCCGCAGCAACGCGGACTCGCGGGTCCGCTCCAGTACCGACAGCGACAGCGTGTTGGCGATGCCGACGAGCGCGATGATCAGCGCCAGCGCGAGGAGGACGGCGATCACGGCGACGATCTGGT
Source organism: Dactylosporangium sp. CA-152071 (assembly GCF_050936335.1). Lineage (NCBI taxonomy): Bacteria > Bacillati > Actinomycetota > Actinomycetes > Micromonosporales > Micromonosporaceae > Dactylosporangium > Dactylosporangium sp. CA-152071. Next base: position 4,008,406 of record NZ_JBNJMZ010000002.1, read on the forward strand.
CGATCGCGTTGTTGCGTTCGTCGCGGAACTCCTTGAGGTCGCCGACCTGGATCAGCGGGTGCGCCGCGAGGGCGGCGTCGATCTGGTGGCGTGCGGTCGTCGCCGGTACGCCACCAGCGGCGCGGACCATGACGAGCGAGTCCCCGACTGCCGCCGGGAACAGCGCCCTGTAGTCGGTGTCGGTGACCATGACGTCGCCGACGAGCGTCGCGCTCTGGACCGTCGCGGCGACCGTCACCGTGATCGAGTGGCCGCCGGGACCAGTCAGCCGGAGCTGGTCGCCGACCCGCCGCCCGGCGAGGGCGTCGGAGCCGCTGGCCACGACGGCGGTCCCGGGCCGCAGGTCCGTCAGCCGCCCGGCGGAGACGACGGGCCGGAACGCCGTGCCGATCGCCGCCTCGTCGATGGTCCCGACGAGCAGCCCGCCGCCGGTGCTCTTCGCATTGTCCTGCCTGACCGCGACGACGAGGTCGAAGGCGGGGTCGGCGCGCAGTCCCGCGGTCACCGCCGCCGGGACCGTCGCCGGCCGGTCGCCGCCGGTGACCGCGGGCGTGAGCAGGTAGTCGACGGGGAACGCCTTGTCGAGCTGAGCTTCGGCGGTGCGGTTGACGGTCGCGGCGATGGTGCTGCCGCCGGCCATCAACGCGACCCCCACGAGCAGCGCGGCCGTGGTCGCCGCCGTGCGGCCCGGGTTGCGCCTGGCGTTGGCGACGGCCAGGCGGACCGGCGCACCGGCGAGGCGGCCCGGCAGCCATCCGACCGCGGACACCAGCGGCCCGATGAACAGCGGCAGGAGCAGCAGCACCGCGAGGAACACGCTCGTGCCACCCACCATGACGATCACCATCGCGGTCAGCGGATCACCGGTGCGCATCCCGGCCACGGTCAGCGTGACCCCCGCGACGACGAGCAGCGCCGCGGAAATGACCAGCACGACCCGCCCGCGCCGGCTGCCACCGCGCCCGAACGGCGTGATCCGCAGTGCCGCGATCGGTGGCACCCGGGTCGCCCGGATCGCGGGCACCAGCGCCGACACGGTCGTGAGGACCACACCGAGGAGCAGCGCCACCAGTACCGGCGAAACACCGACAACCAGTCGACCGGTGGGCAGCCCGATGCCCGGCAGTGCTCCACCGCGGGACAGTCCGAAGCCGATCGCGAGGCCGACACCGATCCCGAGCGCGGCGCCCGTGAACCCGACCGCGGCAGCCTCGGCGATGACCCGCCGGAACACCTGCGCGCGGGTGGCGCCGACGCACCGCAGCAGCGCCGTCTCCCGCATGCGCTGGGCGAGCAGGATGTTGAACGTGTTGGCGATGACGAGCGCGGCGACGAGCACCGCGACGACCGCGAAGAGCTGCAACCCGATGAGCAGGCCGTCGATCTGGCTGAACGCCTCCCGGGCCAGGTCGCGCCGCAGCTGGTCGCCGGTGCGCACCTTCCCCGGCGCCGTGACGTGCGAGCGGACGGCGGCGGGTGCGGTGCCGTCGGCGACGGTCGCGACGACCTCGCGGAAGCCGGTGGCGCCGGTGAGCCGCACGAGCGCCGGCCGGGTGAGCACGACCGTGGACGCGTTGCCGCCGTCGACGCCGGTGATGTCGACGATGCCGACGAGCCGGAACTCGTGCCGCTGCTCGTCGGCGCCCACCAGCGCGATGGTGTCGCCGACCTGGTAGCCGGTGCGCCGGGCGCTGCGGGCGTCGAGCGCCGCGTCGCCGTCGCCCTGTGGCAGCCCGCCCGCGTGCAGGTCGAAGGGGCGCAGCTCGGCGCGGTCACCGACGTCGACGGCATGGCCGGGGACGCCGAACTCGGTGACGAGACGGCCGTCGCGGTCGATGAGCGGTGCCTGCTCCGCCATGCGGCCTTCGACGGCGGTGACGCCGTCCAGCCGGCCGATCTCCTCCACTGTGGACAGTGGCAGGCGGGTGCGGTCGGCGGCGGTGACGGCGAGGTCGACGTTGCGGGCGGAGCGGGCGTATTCGTCGAGCAACGCGGCGCGGGTCGTGTCGCCGAAGATCATGATGCCGGCGACGAACCCGACGGCGAGCACGATGGCCAGCGCGGTGGGCACGAGGCGGCGCGGCCGCAGCCCGGACAGTGCGGTGCGTCGCATGTCAGGCCCCCAGCCGCTTGAGCAGGTCCAGCACGGCCTCGGGCGTGGGACCGCGCAGCTCGTCGACGATGCGGCCGTCGGCGAGCATGACGACCCGGTCGGCGTAGGAGGCGGCGACGGGGTCGTGGGTCACCATGACCACCGTCTGACCCAGCTCCCGGATGCTGCGGCGCATGACGGACAGGACGTCGGCCCCGGCGCGGGAGTCGAGGTTGCCGGTCGGCTCGTCGGCGAAGACCACGTCGGGCCGGCCGAGCAGCGCCCGGGCGCACGCCACCCGCTGCTGCTGACCGCCGGACAGCTGACTGGGCGTGTGCCGCAGCCGCTCGCCGAGGCCGAGCACCGACACCACCTGCGCGAACCGCCGCTGGTCGGGCCTGCGACCCGCGAGGTCGAACGGCAGCAGGATGTTCTGCTCGGCGGTCAGCGTCGGCAGCAGGTTGAAGGACTGGAAGATGAACCCGACCCGCTCCCGGCGCAGCAGCGTCAGTGCCTTGTCGGACAGGCCCGTCAGCTCCGTGCCGCCCAGCCGGACCGAGCCGGACGTCGCGGTGTCCAGCCCCGCGAGGCAGTGCATCAGCGTGGACTTGCCGGACCCGGACGGGCCCATGATCGCGGTGAACTCGCCGGCGGGAAACGCGACGCCGACGCCGTCCAGGGCGCGCACCGTGGTGTCGCCTGTTCCATACACCTTCACGAGGTCGGTCACTTCGACCGCGAGCGTCGTTGTCATGGAAGGCAAGGTAGGCGCGGCGCGGGTGCCGCGTCGTCGTCGTCAAGCACACCATGGCTGTCCTACTCAGGTCGGACACGGGCAGTTTCGGGTCGGCCCGCGGGAGGACGACACGGCGGCGCGGGCGGGGCTAACTTCGGCGGCACCGAGCGAGAGGATTCGCCATGCGCCACCTGTACTTGTCCCGCCGCCGACTGCTGGGGGCCGCCGCCGCGGGCGCCGGCCTGACCGTGTTGCCCGCGATGCCCGCCGTCGCCGCGCCGCGAGGCGCCAAGCCCGCGTTCCGGCTGCCCGCGCCGACCGGCCCGCACCCGATCGGGACGGTGCCGCTGCATCTCGTCGACCCGGCGAGGACCGACCCCTGGATGGCGCCCGCCCGGCCCAGGGAGCTCATGGTGCAGCTGTGGTATCCGGCCGCATATCCGGCCGGCCCACCGGCACCATGGTTGACCCCGGCCGAGGCAGGGCCCGTCGGCCGGGACCTCGCCGAGACGGTCAGCGGCGTCCAGCGGGACCTGCCCGGCCTGGCAGCGGTCCGCACCCACGCGCACACGGGCGCACCGATCGCCGCGCGGCGTGGCGGCTGGCCGGTGGTGCTGTTCTCACCCGGGTATGGCGCCGGGCGCAACTCCAGCGCGGCACTGGTGGAGGACCTCGCCAGCCGCGGCCACGTCGTGGTGACCGTCGACCACACCCACGACCCGATCGCCGTCGAGTTCCCCGGCGGCCGCGTCGAGCCCAACACGATCACGGCGTTGATCGCGCAGATCGAGGACCCGGCCCAGTTCGACACGTTCGCGGCGAAGATGGTCGCGGTCCGCTCCGCTGACCTGCGGTTCGTGCTGGACCGTCTGGCGACCCTCGACGACGGCGGCAATCCCGACGTCGAGCGGCGCCGCCTCCCGGCCGGGACCCGCGGCTCGTTGCGCCTCACGCACGTCGGTGCCCTCGGGCACTCGCTCGGCGGCGCCACCGCCGCCCAGGCGATGCACGACGACCGTCGGATCCGCGCGGGAGCCAATCTCGACGGCGCCTTCTACGGTACAGACGCCGCAGCGGGACTCGACCGGCCGTTTCTGCTGTTCGCGGCAGGTGACACCGACCGCGGCAACACGCCGGGCTGGGGTGTGTTCGCCGACCACCTGCGCGGCTGGCACCGCGAGCTGAGGATGCCCGGCGCGCGGCACCTGGCGTTCCACGACTCGGTGCTGATGATCCCGACGCTCGCGGCGCTGCCGGGCGCGCAGACCGGCGACGCCTACGGGACGATCGACGGGCCGCGGGTGGCCGCGGTCGTCAGGGCGTACGTGGGCGCGTTCTTCGGCCTGCACCTGCGCGGATCCGGCGCTGACTGCGGGCTGCTCGACGCGGCGTCGCCGCGGTATCCGGAGATCGGGTTCGTGGCATGAGCGGGCGTTACCGCGGCGCGGTGCTGGAGGACTTCACCGATGCGGCCGTCGCCCGGCTCGTCGCCGCCGACCGGGCCGGGTTCTGGCGGACCTCGGAGCACGCCCCCGACGAGCTCGTGGACCGGCTCGCCGACAGGGTCGCCGGGTCGCCGCCGGTCGAGCCGTGGCGGCACCGGCCGCGCGCCGACCTCGACGCAGCGCGCGTGGAGCTGCTGCTCGGGGCCGACACGGACCGGTCGCTGGCGCGTCTGGGGCAGCTGGCCCGGTCGTCGGGCGCGGTTCGCCAGATGTGCGGGGCGCGGGGCGTGTGGGTGCCGGCGGACGGCCCGGCGAGGCGGCGCTACCTGCCGCAGGCACGGACGATCGTGACGGCCCGCACGGCGGATCCGCGGTTGGAGACGTTCGTCGATCCGGGAGCGGTGTTCGGGGATCCGCGCGGGCTTGGCTGCGCGCTGCCGCTCTCGGTGCCGCTGCTGGTGAGCGACGCGCTGCTGCCGGCGGCCGTGCGGGGCGGCGGGCATGCGTTCGTGATGAGCCTCTGCTCGGAGTGTGACGCCGACGAGGACGTGCGGGCCGGCTACGGCTGGGCGTCCGGGATGTTCGACGAGGAGCGCGTCGAGTCGTGCCCCGGCTATCCGCCCGACGGCTGTCCGGAGCCGCCGCGGTTGCGGCTCGCCCCGGCCGACGAGCGCCGGTGGGACGACGTGGGGCGGCTCGGTGGGCGGCCCACGTGGTCGCAGGCGTCACCACAGTGGCCGGACTGCTGTGGCCGGCCGATGTGGTTCGTCGGGCAGCTCCAGACGGGCGAGTTCGGCGGCGTGGGAGGCGCGATCGTCGGGTTCCGTTGCGAGTGCGGTCATGCGGCCCAGTCCCGCCAGCTCACCTGAGCACCGCGGGCGTCGGCGACCGGCCGGCCGTGGAGCTGCGACCGCGGTCGGGGCGCGGCCGGGGGTGAAGCGTGGTCACCCAGGGGCCGTGGTGAGGCTTGGGCCTGCCCAGCCGCGTGTGGTGGCGTTCATCTCGGGACCTCCTTGGGTCGGGAACCGGTCGGAGGCAGGCATCGCGGCTGGGCGGGGGGTGGCGCATCGGGAATTCTGCCTAGGGAACTGGAGCGGGGGCACCCATGTTCAGTCCTGGAGGGTGCCGGCGAGCAGGCCCCGCATGAAGAAGCGGCCGAGCATGACGTAGAGGGCGAGTGTGGGCAGGCTCACGAGCAGGGCGCCGGCCATTGCCTGGCCGAAGGGGACGGACTGGCCGCCGGCGATGTTGTTGAGGGCGATCGTCACCGGCCAGGAGTCGCGGCTGGTCATCATGGCGCCGAACATGAAGTCGTTCCAGGAGGAGGTGAACTGCCAGATGATCGCCACGGCGAAGGCGGGTTTGGCGAGGGGGACGCCGATGTCGACGAAGCTGCGCAGGATTCCGGCGCCGTCGAGGCGGGCGGACTCGAGGAGCGTGTTGGACATGGCGACGAAGTGGTTGCGGAAGATGAGGGTGGTGATCGGCAGGCCGTAAATGATGTGGATGAGCATGAGGCCGGCGAGGCCGCCGGTCGGGTCGTTGCCGCCGCGGAGGCCGACCGCCGTCATGGTCTGCGAGACGGGGATGATCACGGCCTGGTAGGGCACGAAGATCCCGAACAGGATCAGCGGGAAGACGACGTTGGCGAAGGGGAAGCGGATCTTCGACAGGACGAAGCCGTTGGCGCAGCCGAGGAGGGCGGAGAGCAGGCTGGCGGGGATGGCGAGGGAGAGGCTGTTGCGGAAGCCGGAGGCGAGCTTGGGCCAGACGAGGCCGAAGTTGTCGAGCGACAGGCTCGTCGGCAGCTCCCAGATCCGCGTCGCCGACACGTCGACGGGGTCCTTGAAGGACGTGACCACCAGGACGTAGACGGGGAGCAGGAAGAAGCACGCGAGGGCCCACAGCACGACGTACCGCACGACGCTGCGGCTGCCGGCGGCGGCCTTCGACGTGGCGGGCGGGATCGGGTCGGAGACCACGTGCCGGGGCACCGTGGCGGTGGCGCGGACCATGCGGACTACCCCCGTTCCAAAGGCAGGACGTGAAGCGGGACAGGAGGCGGGACGTGAAGCGGGACGAGGAGCGGGACGACGTGCCCCAGAGCAGTGGTTGGCATGGAAGTCACCGCCGTTCCGTGCGGAGGGCGTACCAGACGTAGGGGCCGACCACGAGGGTGACGCCGACGAGGAGGACGGTGGCGATGGTGGCGCCGCGGTCGTAGAAGCCGCCGTCGAAGGTGGTGAACCACATGTAGAGCGACGGGGTGTCGATGCGGAGGTTGCCCTGGTCGAGGGCGTACAGCAGGTCGAAGGTCTTCAGCGAGATGTGGACCATGATGAGCAGGGCGCTGAAGGTGACGGGCCGCAGCGCGGGGCGGACGACGTGCCAGAAGACCTGGGTCTCGCTGGCGCCGTCGAGGCGGGCGGACTCGCGGAGGGCCTCGGGGACGCCGCGCATGCCGGCCAGGAAGAGGGCCATGACGTAGCCGGAGAGGGCCCAGCCGGCGGGGAGGGCGACGGCCGCGATGGCCCAGACGGAGTCGGACTTGTGCCAGTCGCTGCGCAGGAAGTCGAGGCCGATGACGGTGAAGAGCTTGTTGAGGCCGGCCGTGTCGCCGCCGGAGCCGTTGTCGAGCAGCCAGCGCCAGACGATGGCGGTGGCGATGAAGGAGATGGCCATCGGGAAGAGGAAGACGCCGCGGAGGAAGCCTTCGCCGCGCACACCCTTGTCCAGGAGCATGGCCATGAGGAAGCCGAGCAGGAGGGAGCCGCCGACGAAGACGACGGTGAAGACGACGAGGTTGCGCACGTCGGCGTGCCAGCGCTCGTCGCGGAGCAGGCGTGAGTAGTTGGACAGGCCGACGAAGTGGTAGGAGGGCGAGAGGCCGCGCCAGTTGGTGAAGGAGACGCGGACGTTCCAGCCCAGGAAGCCGTAGACGAAGACGCCGATGAGGATCAGGGACGGCGAGACGAGGAGCAGCCCGGCCAGCCACGCGGGGCCGCGGTGCTTGCGGCGGCGGATCGGCGGCGGGACGAAGGGGACGTGCGGCGGGGCGTTGGAGTGCCGCGGCACGTGGACGGGGGCGGTCATCGCGTCTCCTGGAACTGCTGCTGCACGGTGCTGGCGAACTTGCCGAGGTCGCCGTGCTGGACGAACAGGCCGAGCGCCGAGTCGATCTCCGCGTTGTAGGCGTTGTTGGCCACGACGCCGTGGGCGAGGGAGCCGACGATGCGGGTCTTCGGGTCGCGCCACTGCTGCAGGGTCCAGCCGAGGTAGCCCTTGTAGAGATCGGCCGAGGCGTCGGTGCGGGCGGGGATGGAGCCCTTGAGGGGGTTGAACAGGTTCTGCCCGTCGGCGGAGCCGCACTCGATGAGCCACTTGCGTGACAACGAAGGGCTGCGGACGCCGGTGGGGAGGGTGAAGGAGTCGGAGAGGAAGTCGTAGACGCCTTCGGTGCCGGGCGAGGTGGCCACGTCGTAGCCCTCGCGCCACTGCAGCTTCTTCGACTGCTCCAGGTAGGAGGAGCTCCAGTCCCCCATGACGGCGTAGACGGCGGAGCCTTCGATGACCCTGTCGAGCTGCGGCTGCCACTCGCCGGCCGCGGAGCGGACGTCGGAGTTGGCGAGGACCTTGCCGAACATGTCGAGCGCCGACGTGACCTGGGGCGAGGTCCACCTGAGGTCGCCGGAGAAGAGCCGCTCGTAGGAGTCGGCGCCGAGCTCGCCGAGCAGGACGGTCTCCATGAGGTGCTTCTGGGTCCACTCGGGACCGACGGCGAGCGGCACCTTGCCCTTGCCCTTGATGACGGCGGCCTGGGTCAGGAAGTCCGACCACGTCTTCGGCGGACCCGCCAGGCCGAGCTCGCGAAGGACGCGCGGGTTGAACCAGATGAGGTTCGCGCGGTGGATGTTGACCGGGACGGCGTAGATCTTGCCGTCGATGGTCAGGTTGTCCAGCAGGCCCTTCGGGAAGACCTTCCGCCAGCCCTGCTCCTCGTACAACGTTGTCAGGTCCTGGACCTTGCCGGACCGGACGTCGTCGAGCAGCTCCAGCCCGGCGTGGCGCTGATAGGAGTCGGGCGGGTCGTTGGCGAGCAGCCGGCTGGCCAGAATCGCCTTGGCGTTGGAGCCGGCACCGCCGGAGACGGCGGCGTTGACGAAGCGGATGCCGGGGTTGGAAGCCTCGAAGGCCTCGGCCATCGCGGCCAGGCCCTCCTCCTCACCGGGTCCGGTCCACCATGAGTAGACCTCGAGCTGGTCGTCGCTCGCACCGCCGACGGTGAACATCGACAGTGACGCGAGCAATGACACGACGAGCAGCGAGATGATGGCCAGGCGGCCCTTCCACACGTCGAACCTCCGTGGCCTCGCTGGCGGGCGAATCCGGGTCACTCATGTTGTCGAGTGAACCTAGTGCTCACGGAAGTCGTTTGGTGATGAACGTCCGGTTCGATCAACTGCGTCATCCGGGGGATAACCCAGGACGCACGGATGACTTATATCACAACCCAAAGTATGGTTCGATCCGCCGAATAGCCCGAGGTCAGACCACGACCTCGGGCTATTCGTGCCAGATGGCAAACAGCAGTGGGCTAAAGGCTGTATGCCTCTACTTCGGACAGTTGGCCGGCGGGCCAGCCGTTGTTCGCGGTGATGGTGATCCGCAGGTACCGCACGTTCCCCGCCGGGAAGGAGAGGATCGCGGTGTTTCCGGTCGCCGGGTCGAAGGCGACGACCGCCGAGCTCCGGAGGATCGCGCCGGTCGCGCCGTCGGTGATCGTCACCGTCTGCGTGCGGGCCGCCCACGCCGTCGACGGGGGCAGGCGCAGCGTGACCTTGCCGACGGACACGGACGAGCCGAGGTCGACCTGGATCCACTGCGGGAAGGCGTTGTTGACGCTCTCCCAGTAGGTGTTGGCGTTGCCGTCGACGGCGTTGGCGGAGCCGTACGCCTGGGTGTTGGACGACTGCGTGGTCGGCCGGCCCAGCGCCAGGTTCTGCCCGCTCGCCGAGGCGCCCTGCCCGGACAGGACCACGCTCAGCGTGGACGTGCCGTAGGTGACGGTCAGCGAGCCGGTCCGGGTGCCGGTCGCGGTGGGCCGGAAGGTGACGTTGACGGTGCAGTTCGCCCCGGCCGCGATCGACGTGCCGCAGCCGCTCGCGATCGTGTAGTCGCCGGCGACGGTGATCGAGGCGACGGATGCCGCGGCGGTGCCGGTGTTGCTGATCGTCACGGCCTGCGCCCCGCTGAACGAGCCGACGGTCGTGGCGGCGAAGCTGAGCGACGCGGGGCTCGCGGTCAGCGTCGCCGTGCCCGCCGACACGCCCTTGCCGGACAGCGCCACCGAGGCCGACGAGCCGCCGTACGCGACGGTCAGCGAACCGGTCCGGTTGCCGGCCGCGGCCGGGTGGAAGGTGACGGTGACCGTGCAGTTGGCGCCGGCGGCGATGACCGTGCCGCACGTGGTCGTCCGGGTGAAGTCGCCGGTGGCGGTGATCCCGGAGACCGTCGCCGGGCCGGTGCCGGTGTTGGTGACCAGCACCGTCTGCCAGTCGCTGTTGTCGTTGACCGTGGTGTCCTCGAACGACAGCGACGTCGGGCTGAGCGTCAGCGCGGGGGTCCCGCCGCCGGATCCGTACACCTCCAGGCTCGACACCTGCCCGGCCGGCCAGCCGGTGTTCCCGGTGATCTGCAGCCGCAGGTAGCGCACCGAGGCGGTGACCGGAATGTCCGCCATATTCCCAGAAGAAGGGTCGAACGCCACGTCGGCCGCGGGTCGGAGGATCGCGCCGGTGGCGCCGTCGAGAACCGCGACCGTCTGCCGCCGGGCAGCCCACGCGGCGGCGGGCGGAAGACGAAGGACGACCTTCCCGACCGTCGAGGTGGTGCCGAGGTCGACCTGGATCCACTGCGGGAACGCGTTGTTGGCGCTCTCCCAGTACGAGTTGACGTCGCCGTCGACCGCGTTGGTCGCCGGGTAGCCGCCCTGCGCGCTCGACGAGGTCACCGGCTTGCCCAGCGCCAGATTCGTGGTGCCGGCGGTGACGCCGGTGCCGGTGAGCTGCACGAGGACCGCGCCCTGCCCGTCGTCGCCGGTGATCGAGTACACCGCCGACTGCGCCCCTTGCGTAGTGGGCGTGAACGTCACCGTCTGGTGGATGATGTCGCCGGGCGACAGCTGCTGCCCCTCGGACACGGGCGTGGTGGTGTTGAACGCGCCGACCGGCGGCGCCGCCTTCGTCAGGGTCAGCGTGATGTTGCCGGTGTTCGCGATGTCGAAGACCGCGGTCGCCGTCTGCCCGACCGGCACCTGACCGAACTGGACCGGGTTGGGCGTGATCGTCAGCTGCGGCGCGCCGGTGACGGCGGTGCCGGTGACCGGGACGGTGACCGAGCCGGCGCTGCTGGTGACGATGAACGAACTGTTGGCCGCCCCAGAAGCAACAGGCGCGTACCGGACGGAGACCGACACGGAGGCGCCCGCGGCGAGGGTCGTGCCGGTGGCGGGGACGCCGGTGGCGGTGAACGGCGCGGCCGGCGGCGTGAAGCCGGTGATCGTCACCGCGGACGTGCCGGTGTTGGTCACGCTGACGCCGAGGGTCTTGTTGGCCCCGGTCGGCACGGTGCCGAAGGACAGCGTCGACGGGGTCGCGCCGAGCCCGGTCCGGGTGCCGACGCCGTGCAGGTCGAACGGGACCGTGCCGGCGTTCGTGGTGAAGGTCAGGCTGCCGTTGACGCCGCCGGTCGCGGTCGGCGTGAAGCGCACCGGCACCGCCAGGGTCTGGCCGGTCGTGAGGTTCACCGGCAGCGTGGGCACCGTCGCGGCGAAGGGCGCGGCGGTCGAGATCGCGGTGATCGAGACGGCGCGGGTCGCGGTGACGGTGACGGTCGCGGTGGCGGTGCTGCCGACCTCGACGCTGCCGAAGTCGGTGGGCCCGCTGGTCAGCGCCGCCGTGGTCGGCCGGCCGAAGCCGATGACGTGCCCGTCGCGGGTGCCGACGAAGACCCGCCCGCCGTCGGTCGCCGGGGTGACGAACTTGGTCGCGACCCCGATCGGCGCGCTGTAGCGCAGGTTGAGCCGGCCGTTGACCGGCAGCGCGTCGTATGCGCGCAGCTGGCCGTTGGCGCCGCTGGACCCGTCGCTGTAGACGGCCCACACGACGGCGCTTCCGGAGGTGGTACCGGTGGACGTCACGACCGGTGAGCCCGAGGTGTAGCCGAAGGTCGACGCGCTGGTCCCGGCGGAGGTGAGCACGGGCAGGCCGGCGCCGTTGACCCCGTACTTGAACGCGCGCAGGAAGCCCTGGTTCTCGACCTGGTACACGTAGCCGCCGTCACCGCCCCAGAACGCGGGGTGCCCCCAGACGCCGTTGTACGGCCCGGCCGGCGGGCCGACGGACGCGTCGCCGCCGCCCGGCCCCTGCGCGTTGCCGCCCAGGTTGTCGCGGTCCAGCAGGTACACGCGGCCGTCCTTGCCGGTCTGCACCAGCAGCTTGGGGTGGGCGGGGGTGCCGAAGCCGGCGGGCAGCGCCATCGGGCCGCCGGAGCCGAAGTCGGTGTCGTCCTGGTCGAGGCGGCTGTTGTTGAACGGGCTGAAGAAGTCCTTCGCGGTGAGCGAGCCGTCGCCGTTGACCTGCAGCCGGATGATCGACTCGGCGAGGGTGCCGGGCGGGCTGGTGCCGGGGCCGGGCGCGGGCGAGACGCCGTTGCCGGTGGAGACGATGATCCGGCCGGGGCCGTCGGAGACGAGGCCGCCGCCGGACTGCCAGATGCCGGCCATGCCGTTGCTGCGGCCCGCCTCGGTGGACCACAGCGTCGTCATCTGCGGCGTCGTGGTGCGCACGCCCGCGACGTAGCCGACGTACGGGCCGTAGTCGCAGTGGCTGGCGAACCCGGCGTAGACGACGCCGTCGAGCAGCAGCAGGCCGGGGCGCTGCGCGGCGGTCTTCGGGTTGAACGTGTTGCCCGGGTCGTTGGTCGGCGAGCCCTGGATCGTCACCGGCCAGCCGGCCCGCTCGACGCCGGTCGCGGGGTTGACCGAGTGCAGGTAGAAGTGCGGGTGGTCGGCGTCGGGGCCGTCGTTGACCTTCGCCATGAAGAACACGGCGTTGGTCGCCGGGTCGTAGACGGGCGTGCTCGTGATGCCGATGTTGGGCACCAGGTCGCCGCAGCCGATCGCCGACGCGGGCCACGCCGGCCCGACGCTGCGCGACCAGTTCACGGCGCCGGTCGCCGGGTTGAGCCCGTAGACCCAGTTGTTCTCCGTGACGGTGATCAGGGTGCCACCGGCGACGATCGGCTGCGCGTACACCTGACCGTTGACGGTGGCCGAGAACAGCTGCCCGAAGTCGGAGGCGGACACGGCCGACGGCGCCAGGCCGGGCTCGTTGCTGTCCCAGCCGGTGCGCAGGTTGTCGACCGAGACGGTGGTGATGTCGGCATTGGACGGTTGGGGCGCGATGACCACCAATGCGGACAGCGTCAGCGCTGCCGGCAGAAGGCGGATGAGGGCACGACGCATGACACGCTCCTGGCGGGGAACGGCAACGATGAAGGATCGAACCGTAACTTGGTCGATCCTTCACCGCAAGATGCTGACTGCCCTATGAAATTTTGCGACGCGCCTATGTCAACGTTGGAACTGCCGCACCACCGGCCAAAGCGGCCGGTCGAACAGGATTCAGCGGGGGCCGTAGCGCTCGGCGGCGCGGACCTTCGCCTTCGCGGCCTCGATCTTGCGGTCGCGCGGCGGCGAGTTGGTGACGAGCTGGCCCAGCAGCTCGCGGGTCGCGGCCGTGACGGCGGCGACGGCGGCGTCGAACGCGGCCTGGTTCGCCTGCGAGGGGCGGGTCATGCCGGCGACCTTGCGCACGTACTGGATGGCGGCGGCCTCGATCTCGTCCTCGGTCGCCGGCGGCTCGAAGTTGTTCAGTACCCGGATGTTCCTGCACATGCCTCCACCATGCCAGGTCGCGGGCCGGCCGTCAGACCCGCCAGGGTCGCGGCGACGTCCGGCGGCGCGGGCATGGCGGCGATCTCGTCGCGGATCCGCCCGGCGCGGCGGGTGACGGCGGAGTCGGCGAGCAGTGCCCGGACGGCGGCGCGGACCGCGGCCGGGGACCGGTCGGCGAAGGCGACGGTGCGCGCGACCCCGGCGGCCGTCAGCCGGTCGGCGATGCTGAACTGGTCGCACATCTGCGGCAGCACCAGCTGCGGACGGCCCGCACCGAGCGCGGCCATCGAGCTGCCCGAGCCGCCGTGGTGCACGAACAGGTCGCAGGTCGGCAGCAGCACGTGGTGCGGCAGCCAGCCGGCGCGGCGGGCGTTGGCCGGCAGGTCCTCGATGCCGTGCACGCCGGCACCGCTGACGACGACCTCGACGTCGAGGTCCCGCATGCCTTCGACGGCGGCGGTGAGCCCGTCGACGCCCTCCGGGATCGGCACGGTGCCCATCGAGACGCAGACGCGGGGGCGCACGCGCGGCGCGAAGAGCCACTCCGGCAGCGTGCTGGCGCTGTTGTACGGGATGTACCGCATCGGCAGCCGTACACCGGGATCCGCCGATGACGGGCCCAGCGACGGCGGGCAGGTGTCCACGGTCGCCAGGGGCGCGTCGGTCGGCTGGGCCACGCCGAGGGTGTCGGCGAGGCGCAGCAGCGGGTCGGCGATGTCGGCGAGCGCGGCGCGGTGGACCGCGTCGGGGACGGGCAGCCCCCAGTGGTGCAGCACCCACGGGATGCGCAGCAGCGTGGCGGCGAGGGGCGCGGCGTATTCGACGGGCTCGGTGACGATGAGGTCGGGCCGCCACGCGCGGGCGAGGGCCACGACGTCGGGGCCGGTGCGTTCGGCGATGGCGGCGAAGACGGCGAGGTCGAGGGTGTCGTTGCCGCCGAGGCGCAGGTGCGGCGGCCACAGCTCGAAGAACGACGCGTCGCCGCCGACGACGACGTGACTGAGCCCGGCCCGGCGGATCTGCTGGCCCATCGACTGGGGCGCGGCGACGAGGACGTCGTGGCCGCGCAGGTGCATCGCCCACGCCAGGGGCGCCAGCGCGTACAGGTGCCCCGGCGCCGGGTTGATGGTGAACAGCACCCGCATCAGCATGCCTCTCGGTTCACGACGGGGAGATCTTCGATGCCGCGCAGCATCGTGCCGGGCGCGCGGAAGCGCGGCGGGCCGGCCAGGCGCAGGCCCGGGAAGCGGCGCAGCAGCATGGGGAACAGCACCCGGGCGTGCGTGCGGGCGAGGGCCGAGCCGGGGCAGTAGTGCCGTCCGGTCCCGAACGACAGCGGCGGCCGGGCGGTGCGCCGGGTGATGTCGAACGCGTCGGGGTTCCCGGTGTACGAGGGGTCGCGGTTGGCCGCCCCGAGGATGCCGAGCAGCGCCGTGCCGGGCGGGACGGGCACGCCGCCGAACTCGCACGGCTCGGTCGCGATCCGCACCGCCACCTGCACCGGGGGGTCGAAGCGCAGGATCTCCTCCACGGCCCGGTCGGCGAGCGCCGGGTCGTCGCGCAGCGCCGCCGCCTGCGCGGGGTGCTCCAGCAGCAGCCGCGCGCCGAGCGTGATGAGGCTCGCCGGGGAGTCGTAGGCGGCGCCGTAGAGCAGGGCGAGGTCGCCCTGGTACTGCTCCCCGCCGCCCGGCCGGTGCTCGCGAACCAGCCCGAGGAGCCCGTGATCGCGGACCGGCCCGGGAAACCCTTGCTCGTGGGCCGACCCGGGAAGCCCTTGCTCGTGGGCCGACCCGGGAAGCCCTTGCTCGCGGACCGACCCGGGAAGCCCTTGCTCGCGGACCGACCCGGGAAGCTCTTGCTCGTGGGCCGGCCCGAGGAGCCCGTCGCCGGCGAGCGACGACAGGGTGTCGATGATCGTGTCGCCGGCCGCGGCCATCGCGGCGCGCTGCCGGGGCGTCATGAACGGCTCGAACGCGGCGCTCCCGGCGCGGGCGGCGGCCCCGAGGCGCAGCGCGTCGGCGTCCGGTATGCCCAGCAGCCGCCCCGTGACCAGCGAGGCGAACGGCACCGCGACCGCGTCGGCGAGGTTGACCGTCGCCCCGCCCGCCAACTGTGCGGCGAAGTCGTCCAGTACCGACGTGGCGACGGCGACGACGTCGGCCTGCCGCACGGGACAGCGGCGCGGGGTGAGCCGCCGGGCGAGGGCGGTGCGCAGCGGCAGGTGCGCGGGGCCTTCCCGCCAGCCGAACGACTGGTAGAGGCAGCGGACGAGCCGGTGGTCGCGCCAGGTGGGGGTGAGCAGCTCGGGCGCCTCGCCGGCGCTGACGAACGCGGCGTCCTGCAGGAGGCGGGCGCAGTCGGCGTACCGGGTGAGCACCACCGCCTCCGTCTTGCCGGGCAGCTGCACGGGCAGGACCGGGGCGACCCGGCGCAGGCGCTCGTAGGCCGGGTAGGGGTCGGCGTGCGCGGACGGGCGGACCAGGTCCACGAACGTCCGCAGGGCGCGCCGCCGGTCGGTCCCGGCCCAGAACCGCAGCAGCGCCTCGGCGGTGACGCCGGGCCGCTCGAGGTTGGGGCTGTGCGAGGCGCCGTCGATGACCGCGAGGGTCGCGCCGGCCCGTTCGGCGTAGCCGGCGAACTCGGCCGCCGACCACAGCTTCCGGTCCCGGTGCCCGTGCATGACCAGCAGCGACAGCCGGGTGGCGCGCAGCTCGCCGGCGCGGTCGGACTCCCCCGCCAGGGCGGCGAGGGCGCCGCGGACGAACGCGGGGCGCATCAGCCGCAGCCGGGTCCGCCAGAACTCGCGCCGGGCGACGTCGTCCTCGGGGATGAGCCGCCGCACGACCGGCCACATGACGGCGTTGCCTTCCAGCGACAGCGTGTGGTCGAAGCCGCCGAGGATCTTGCGGTGCTTCGGGCCGTCCATGCCGGGGCCGCTGCCGATGAACGCGGCGGAGCCGAGCCGGCGCGGCTGGGCGAGCGCGGCGGCGCGGACCACGAACCCGCCGTACGAGTGCCCGACGACGTGCGGCGGGTCGGCGCCGCCGACGGCGTCCAGGACGGCGATCAGGTCCTCGGCGTGCCGGCGGATGCTGTGGTCGTCGGTGCGGTCGGCACTGTAGTGGCCGCGGTAGTCGTACGCGTAGGCGCGGTAGCCGGCGGCGGCCAGGGCCGGCAGCAGCGGAAGGAAGTCCTCCTTGGAGCCGATCAGGCCCGGGCACAGGACGACGGGGACGCCGGTGTCGGCGGCCGGCGGCGGCAGCGCGCGCAGCGCCGACACGGCACCCCGGGCGGTCTCCAGCACATCGTCACATACCGTGGTCACCGCATCACGGTACGGCACCTTTCGGACATAACCGGCATTACACGCCGATGAGCGTCCAGGCGCGGGACCCGCCGCGGACCCCCGCCTGGTTGGCGACCAGCCGCACGTCGTCCGGCATCGCCACGACGAGACGCTCGGCGTTGCCGCCGCCGAGGTACAGCCGGTCCCAGCGGAACACCGGCCGCAGCCCGTCGACGATCCGCAGCACCCGCCGCGACCACCGCCGGTCGCCGAGCCGCCGGCGCTCCAGCTCGCCGAGGAAGTCGTCGTAGGTGCGGCCCCTCGAGTACGGCGCGTGCGACAGCTCCAGGTGCGGCGCCAGCCGCCCCTCGTCGAACAGCGCGCTGCCGAGCCCGGTGCCGAGCGTGAGCACCAGCTCCAGGCCGCGCCCCTCGACGAGCGCCGCGCCGTGCACCTCGGCGTCGTTGAGGACCAGGACCGGCCGGGCGAAGGCGCGCCCGAGCTCGGCCCGCGCGTCGAACCCCTTCCACAGCGCGAACAGCTCCGGGTCGACCGGGGTGTGCGGGCCGGCCTCGTTGACGTAGTGCGGGGTGGCGACGACGACCCCGTGCCGGATCATCCCCGGCAGCCCGACGGTGACCCGGTCCGCCGCCGGCAGGCCCTCCGCGATGCCGAGCAGCACCTCGACGAGGCGGGCGGGCGGCAGCGGGTACGGCGTCGGCACCCGCACCGGCTCGCAGCACAGCGTGTCGGTGTCGTCGACCACGGCGGCCTTGAGCCCACCGCCCCCGCAGTCGATCGTCAGCGTCGTCACCATCCCAGGATTCTGCCTCGGCACACCCGGGCCGCCGCGACGCGACAGGACACTGCACAGACTTCGCAGCGTTTACGGCGACAACAACGGGCAGGCTACATCGTGTCACCGCTCATGGAAGGTGAGTCCTGACCCCGGACCGCTCCCGGGTGACGGCCGGGTGAAAGCGGCCCTCGGCGCCGGCGGTGCGGTTTAGCTTCGACGGCATGACCGCCACGAAGATCATGCTGGACGAGGGCGAGATGCCGCGTCGCTGGTACAACCTCATGGCCGACCTGCCGGCGCCGCCCCCGCCGGTCCTGCACCCCGGCACGCTGGAGCCGGTCGGCCCGCAGGACCTGGCGCCGCTGTTTCCCATGGCGCTGATCGAGCAGGAGGTCACCCAGGAGCGGTACGTCGACATCCCCGACGACGTGCTGGAGGCGTACCGCCTCTGGCGCCCGTCGCCACTGTTCCGCGCGCACCGCCTGGAGAAGGCGCTCGGCACGCCGGCCCGGATCTACTACAAGTACGAGGGCGTGTCGCCGGCCGGCTCGCACAAGCCGAACACCGCCGTCCCGCAGGCGTACTACAACGCGGCCGCGGGCATCCGCCGGCTCACCACCGAGACCGGCGCCGGCCAGTGGGGCACGGCTCTGGCGTTCGCGGGCGCGCAGTTCGGCCTCGACGTGGAGATCTGGCAGGTGCGCGCGTCGTACGACCAGAAGCCCTACCGCAAGATGATGATCGAGACGTTCGGCGGCACGATCCACCCGTCCCCCTCGGACCGCACCGAGGCGGGCCGCCGCGTCCTCGCCGCCGACCCCGGCTCGCCCGGCTCCCTCGGCATCGCGATCAGCGAGGCGGTCGAGGTCGCCGCCGCCCGCCCCGACACCAACTACGCCCTCGGCAGCGTCCTCAACCACGTGCTCCTGCACCAGACGATCATCGGCGAGGAGGCGCTGCTCCAACTGGCGAAGGTCGGTGCCACGCCGGACGTCATCGTCGGGTGTACCGGCGGCGGCTCCAACTTCGCCGGCCTCGCCTTCCCGTTCCTGCGCGAGAAGCTGGCCGGCCGGATGGCCCCCGTCATCCGCGCCGTCGAACCCGCCGCGTGCCCGTCGCTGACGAAGGGCGTCTACGCCTACGACTTCGGCGACACCGCCGGCATGACGCCGCTGATGAAGATGCACACCCTCGGCCACGACTTCATCCCCGACCCGATCCACGCCGGCGGCCTGCGGTACCACGGCATGGCGCCGCTCATCTCGCACGTCTACGACCTCGGCCTCATCGAGGCCGCCAGCAAGACCCAGCGCGAGTGCTTCGAGGCGGGGGTGCGCTTCGCCCGCACCGAGGGCATCATCCCCGCCCCGGAGCCGACCCACGCCCTGGCCGCCTGCATCGAGGAGGCGCTGCGCTGCAAGGAGACCGGCGAGGAGAAGGTCATCCTGACCGCCCTGTGCGGCCACGGCCACCTCGACCTCCCCGCCTACGGCCGCTACCTCGCCGGCGACATGGTCGACAAGGAGCTCTCCGACGACGCGGTCGCCGCCGCCGTGGCGCAGCTGCCGAAGGTGCCGGCCTGACGGGTCATGGCCGCTCGAAGTCGGGGCCGGGCCATGCGCCACGCCGGCCCCGCCCCGCTGTCGGCGTGTTCCGACCGGCCCGCGAGGAGCGCCCCCGCGGGCCGGTCGCGGGCGTCAGAGGCCCGAGTTGAGCGCGGTCATCAGGGTGCCGGACGTGGTGTCGCCGGACATCTCCCAGATCATGCCGCCGAGCAGGTTCTGCTGCTTCACCCAGGCGGTCTTCTGCGCGATGGACCAGGTGTCGTCGAAGGTCCACCACTGCCCGCCGGGGCCGGTGTAGCAGGACGTGGCGATCGACTGCACGTCGTGGTAGACGGTGCAGTTGGGCACCATCGCCAGGAGGTTGGCGTAGCCGCGGGTGCCGGCCTCCTCGGCGAACTGGCCGGGTGCGGCCCCGGTGGCCGTCTGCCACTCACCGTTGGTGGAGCCGGCGGCGACGCCCTGCCAGCCGCGGCCATAGAAGGCGAAGCCGACGGTCAGCTGGCGGGGGTTGACGCCTGCGGAGGTGTAGGCCGCCACCGCGTTCTGCACGCTGAAGGTGAAGGAGTACGGGTCCTGGGCGTCGCCGTACAGGTTGCCCTGGTGCCCGGTGCGGTTCGGCTCCCACGAGTTGTCGCTGCCCGCGCCGTGGAAGTCGTAGCCCTGGACGTTGGCGAAGTCCAGGGAGTCGAAGACGCTCGGGGTGCCGTCGGCGTGGGTGATGTCCCAGCCGGCCGCGATCTTCGCCGGGTCGGCGGGGGTGAAGGCGGTCAGCAGGTAGCGCTTGCCGGTGGTGGCGCTCAGCGCGTCCATCTGCCGGCGGAACTCCGCGAGGAGCAGCGTGTTGTTGGCCTTGTCCTGCGCGCCCCAGTGGTTGCCGGCGTGGCCCTCGGCGCCGGGCCACTCCCAGTCCAGGTCGATGCCGTCGAAGATGCCGGCGGCCGAGCCCGCGCCGCCCGCGTTGTTGTAGCTCGGCAGGTTGCCCTTGATGTACATGTCGATGCAGGAGCGCACCAGCTTCTCCCGCGAGGCCGGGGTGGCGGCCGCGTCGGAGAAGTACTTCGAGTAGGTCCAGCCGCCGAGCGAGATGAGCACCTTCAGGTTCGGGTACTTCGCCTTGAGCTTGCGCAGCTGGTTGTAGTTGCCGCGCAGGTTCTCCCAGCCGGTGTCGGCGACGCCGTCGACGGACTGGGCGGCGCTGAACGGGCGGCCGTAGTCGGCGTCCGCGTCGCCCGCGCCGGTGCCCTGGTCGGGGTCCTGCGGGTTGGCGGTGGTGCCGCGGGTGACACCCTGCAGGCAGGTCAGGTTGACCGGGTCGAGGTTGGCGAACGCGTAGTTGAGGTGGGTGAGCTTCGCCGCGGCGCCGGACGTGTCGAGGTTCTTCACGAAGTACTGGCGGCCGTAGATGCCCCACTGCACGAAGTAGCCGACCTTCGCGTAGTTGCCGCCGCCGACCGCGTCGTCCGTGGTGACGGTGACGGCCGCGCTGGCGGGTGAGGCGTTGTCGTAGGTGTCGCGGGCCTTCACCGTGAACGTGTAGGCCGTCAGCGGCGCCAGTCCGGTCACCGTCGCCGTCGTCCCGGTGGCGGTCGTGACGAGCGTGCCACCGCGGTAGACGTCGTAGCCGGCGATGCCGCTCGGGTCGGTGACCGCGTTCCAGGCGAGCGTGACGCTGACCGAGGTCTTCGCCGTGCTGCGCAGGTTGCCGGGCGCCGCCGGCGCGGTGGTGTCGTCCGCGGGGTTGAGCGTGGTCGCGGAGACGGCGGCGCTGTCGGCGGACACGTTGCCGCGGGTGTCGCGGGCCCGCACCGTGAAGCTGTACGCGGTGTTCGGCGTGAGCCCGGTGACCACGGCCGACGGACCAGTGGAGGAAGCAACCACCGTAGAGCCGCGGTAGACGTCGTAGCCCGCGATCGGGAAGTCGGTCGCCGCGGGGGCGGTCCACGCCAGCGACACGGTCTTCGTCGTGCGGCCGGTGACGGACAGGCCGGCGGGCGCGTTCGGGGCGCGGTCCGGGCTGCCGTCGCACTTGTTGCCGTTGATGCGGCAGTTCAGCGGTTCCGCGTTGGTGCCGGTGGCGATGAACCAGAAACTGTACGGCTCGGTGTTGCGTCCGGCCGCCACGGTCCCGTTGTAGTGCGCGTTCACGACCGTGACGTGGTTGCCGGTCCGCGTGACGGTGCCGTTGTACCCGGTGCCGACGTTCAGCCCGGCCGGCACGTCGAACTCGAGGGTCCACCCGGTGATCGAGGTGCTGGTCGGGTTGCTGACTGTGTACTTGTCGACCCAGTAGGTGCCGTAGTCCGCGGCGGAGAACGCGGCGGTGAGCCCCGCGGGAGCGGCGTGCGCGGTGCCGGGTATCGCTACCGCGGCGGAGACGGTGAGCAGGATGGCTGCGAAGAGCCTGGTGGGGTGCACTCGTGCCTCCTATTAGGAAAGTTTCCTAATAGTCCTCGCGGGACCTGCAGAAAGTCAAGAATATCGATTTGCTTAAAGCATTTGGGTGTGGCTCTCTTGAAGTGAAGATCAAAATCGCTTGAGCTTGTGGATTGTGTTGCGCTGCAACAGAAAGAGGCTCCTTCTCGGTACGTTTCTGGGTGTCGACGCCAAGAACGTAAAGAAGGAGCCCAATGGCAGTGTACGCAGGTCCGGGTGGCGGGGTGGGGTTTGAGCGGTCGCGGCAGCGGTTCGAGGCTGTGGTGGGCTGGCTCGCCGGGGGCAACGCCGGTGAGCTTTCCCATGCTGAGCTGGAGGAGCGTCTGACGGTCGAGGCCCGGGAGGTGACGCGGGTGCTGCTGCAGGATCATCTGGATCTTCGCGCGGTGCGTGAGGAACGGCTGCCCGAGGTTGTCGGCGTTGACACGGTCACCCGCCGGTATGCCGAGCGTGGGCACACTCGCGGTCTGGTCACCGTGTTCGGGCAGGTGAGCGTGGAGCGGATCGCGTATCGGGCCAAGGGGGCAGGCAATCTGGCACCGGCGGACGGGGTGTTGAACCTGCCGGACGGGCTGCATTCGCATGGGCTGCGCCGGCTGGCGGCGATCGAGGCCGCGACCGGCTCGTTCGAGTCCGCTACCGCCGCGATCGAGCGCGCGACCGGGGTCGGCGTGGGCAAGCGCCAGGTCGAGGCCCTGGCCGCGGCCGCGGCGGTCGACGTGGACGCCTTCTACGCATCCCGGCAGCACCCGGCTGTGCCGGTCGGGGACGTTGTGGTGCTGACCGCCGACGCGAAGGGGATCGTGATGCGCCACGATGCACTACGCGAGCCCACGGCCAGGAAAGCCGCCGCCGGCGGGCACAAGCTGGCCACCCGCCTGTCGCGGGGAGAGAAATCCGGCCGTAAACGCATGGCCGAGGTGGTGGCCGTCTACCACTGCACACCGGCACCACGCACCCCTGACGACGTGATCGCCCCGCCCGCCGCCCACACCGGCGGCGAGCGGCGTGAGCGGCGGGCGGGGCCGAAAGCGGCCGGCAAGTGGCTGCACGCGTCCGTCACCGACGACGCGGCCACCGTGATCGCGGCCATGTTCGACCAGGCCGAACGCGCCGACCCGGACGTTGCACGTCCCTGGATCGTGCTGGTCGACGGCAACACCCACCAGATCGACCTGATCACGGCGCAGGCCCGCGCCCGCCACCACCCGGTCACGATCATCGTCGACTTCGTGCACGTGCTGGAGTACGTGTGGAAAGCCGCGTGGAGCTTGCACGCCGAAGGTGACCCGGCCGCCGAGACATGGGTCGCCGCGCAGGCCCGTGACGTTCTCGCTGGGCGCGCCCACCGGGTCGCCGGACGCATCCAGCGCACCATCGCCCAGCGTGGCCTGACCACCGAGCGACGCAAAGGCGCCGACGCGTGCGTGACCTACCTGCTCAACAAGGCCCGCTATTTGCGCTACCACCAGGCCCTGACCAACGGCTGGCCGATCGCCACCGGCGTCATCGAAGGCGCATGCCGACACCTGCTCAAAGACCGCATGGACATCACCGGCGCCCGCTGGGGCCTGCCCGGAGCCGAGGCCATCCTCAAGCTACGAGCCTTGATCAGCAACGGCGACTTCGACACCTACTGGGCCTACCACCTCGAGCAGGAACACCACCGCGTCCACACCAGCCGCTACCCCGACGGCATCATCCCAGCACCGGCTTGATCATCCCTTCAGGAGAGCCGCACCCAAAGCATTTAAGGTGTTCGAGGCATGAGCGATATTCGCACCGCGACACCCCATCGCCTTGCCGTCCCCGGCATACTCGCCGTCGGCGGGCTGGCCCTCGCCGGCCTGGCGCACGCGTTCACCATCGCCGAGTCCCTGAAGGGCGCCGACGCGCCCGCCGAGGACGCGGGCCGCGAGGTGGCCTTCGCGTCCAACTTCGGCGTCAGCACGTACGTCTCCGGCGACACCGCCTCCGGGATCCTCGGCGCGGCCAGGCTGCTGGTCCTGGTGCTGGTCATCGTCTGGCTCTACCTCGCCCGGGACAACTTCGACCGGCGCGGCGACCGCAGCGTCGAGTGGAAGAAGGGCTGGACGATCGGCGGCTGGTTCGTCCCGCTCGCCAACCTCGTCATCCCCAACCGGGTCGTCGCGGAGATCCACCGCCGCAGCGCGCCCGACGGGACGTGGCCCTCCGACCGGATCGTCAACGCCTGGTGGGTCGCGCTGCTGATCAGCTTCATCGGCTACACCGAGACCTCGCAGTACGCCAGCGGCGAGATCATCGTCTACAGCCCGCCGTTCTTCGCCGTCGTCTCCGGCGTCGCCGGGATCGCCGCCGCGGTCCTCCTGGCGCTGATCGTCCGCAAGGTGTCGACGTGGCAGGACAACATTCCGACGAACTGACGGAAAGTTCTGCCGGCACACGCGTCGATTTCTTGCATCCATCGGCGCGAGTTAGTAACGTCGGCTCACCAACCATCGCGACGTGTGGATGTGTGGGGCTTCGGCGGCCCGCGCACCTGCCGCCGGCGCGCCCGCCAAGCACCTGCGTCGGCATCGCGTGACCCCCCGACCCTTCGGGAAGGACACCCGCCGATGCACCCCGCATTCAGAAGAGCCGCGGCGGCGTTGCTGATCAGCAGCGCCGCGGTGGCCCTGCCCACCCCCGCGCACGCCCACACCTCCATCAATCCGGCCCTGTTCCAGCAGGTCGAGCTCGCCAAGGGGATCAACGAGCTCGGCGAGCCGATGTCGATCGCCGTGCTGCCCGACCGGTCGGTGCTGCACACCGCGCGCAACGGGACGCTGCGGCGCACCGACGCCGCCGGCAACACCTCGGTGATCGGGACGCTGCCCGTCTACACCCACGACGAGGAAGGCCTGCAGGGCGTGGCCGCCGATCCCGGCTTCGCCACCAACCGGCAGATCTACCTGTACTACGCGCCGCCGCTGAACACCCCGGGCGGCGACGCGCCGGCCGCGGGCGCGGACTGGACGCCGTGGAAGGGCGTCAACCGGCTGTCGCGCTTCACGCTCAACACCGACAACACGCTCAACACCGCGAGCGAGCGCACGGTCCTCGAGGTCGGCACCGACCGCGGCATGTGCTGCCACGTCGGCGGCGACATCGACTTCGACGCGGCCGGCAACCTGTACCTGTCGACCGGCGACGACTCCAACCCGTTCGACTCCGCCGGCTACGCGCCCATCGACGAGCGCACCGACCGCAACCCGGCCTACGACGCGCAGCGGTCGGCGGCGAACACCAACGACCTGCGCGGCAAGATCCTGCGGATCAAGGTCAACGCCGACGGCTCGTACAGCATCCCGGGCGGCAACCTGTTCCCGCAGGGCACCGCGAACACCCGCCCCGAGATCTACGCGATGGGGCTGCGCAACCCGTTCCGGATGAGCGTCGACAAGGCCACCGGCGCCGTCTACGTCGGCGACTACGGCCCCGACGCCGGCACCACCGACCCCAACCGCGGCCCGTCCGGGCAGGTCGAGTTCGACCGGATCACGTCGCCCGGCAACTACGGCTGGCCGTACTGCACCGGCACGAACACCAGCACCGAGACCTACAACGAGTGGAACTTCGCCACCAACAGCACGGGCCCCAAGTACAACTGCGCGGGCGGGCCGACGAACAACTCGTTCCGCAACACGGGCCAGGGCACGCTGCCCGCCGCGAAGCCCGCCTGGATCCGCTACGCCGGTGACGCCGGCAGCCCGCCCGAGTTCGGCAGCGGCTCCGAGTCGCCGATGGCCGGCCCCGTGTACCGCTACGACCCGGCGAACCCGTCGGCCGTCAAGTTCCCCGCCGACCTCGACGGGCACTTCTTCGCCGGCGAGTTCGGCCGCCGCTGGATCAAGGCGATCGACGTCAACGGCGACGGTTCCCCCGGCGCGATCGCGAACTTCCCGTGGTCGGGCATGCAGATCATGGACCAGGCGTTCGGCCCCGACGGCGCGCTGTACGTCCTGGACTACGGCGCCGGCTTCGGCAACGGCGACGCCAACTCGGCGCTGTACCGCATCGAGTACACCGGCGGCGGCAACCGGGCGCCCGTCGCGGTCGCCGCGGCGAACCCGACCTCGGGCCCGGCGCCGCTGACCGTGAACTTCAGCTCGGCCGGCAGCAACGACCCCGAGGGCCAGGCGCTGACCTACAGCTGGGCGTTCGGCGACGGCACCACGTCCACCGCCGCCAACCCGACGAAGACCTACGCGACGGCCGGCACCTACACCGCCACGCTGACCGTCCGCGACCCGCAGGGCGCCACCGGCAGCGCCAGCGTCCGCGTCTCCGCCGGCAACACCGCGCCCGTCGTGCGGATCGTGGCGCCCGCCAACGGTTCGCTCGTCTCGTTCGGCGACACCGTGCCGTACCAGATCACCGTCACCGACCCCGAGGACGGCACCGTCGACTGTGGACGGGTGCGGATGACGTACATCCTCGGCCACGACACCCACGGCCACCAGATCACGTCGCAGACCGGCTGCACCGGCTCGATCACCATCCCGCTCGACGGCGAGCACGACGCGGCCGCGAACATCTTCGCCGTCTTCGACGCGGAGTACACCGACAACGGCGGGATCACCACGCACACGCAGCACACGCTGCAGCCGCGGCACCGGCAGGCCGAGCACTTCGCCACCCAGCAGGGCGTGCAGACCTTCGACAAGGCCGGCGCCGAGGGCGGCAAGACCGTCGGGCAGATCGAGAACGGCGACTGGATCGCGTTCAGCCCGTACCTGCTGAACAACGCCACCTCGTTCACCGCGCGCGTCTCCTCGGGCGGCGCCGGCGGCACCCTGTCGCTGCGCGCCGGGTCACCGACCGGCACGCTGCTCGGCTCGACCACCGTCCCGGTGACCGGCAGCTGGGACACGTTCGTCGACGTCACCGGCACCGTCTCCGGCGCGCCCGCCACCGCCGGGCAGCTGTACCTGGTGTTCACCGGCGGTGCCGGCGCGCTGTTCGACCTGGACGCCTTCACCGTCAACACCGGTGGCACGCAGCCGCCGGCCGGCCGGGTCGAGGCCGAGTCGTACACCTCCCAGAACGGCGTGCAGGTCGTCGCCGACGGCACCGCGCACGGCGGCAACCGCGTCGGCTACATCGACGGCGGCGACTGGGTCGGCTACGCCGGCGTCAACGTGTCGGGCAAGACGGGCTTCACCGCGCGGGTCGCGTCCGGCGGCACCGGCGGCACCATCCAGATCCGCTCCGGCTCGCAGACCGGCCCGCTGCTGGGCTCCGTCAACGTCGGCAACACCGGCGGCTACGGCACGTTCGTCGACGTCACCACCACCCTGACCGCGGGCAGTGGCGCGCTGTTCCTGGTGTTCGTCGGTACCGGCACCGGCGGTCTCTTCGACGTCGACGACTTCCTGCTCACCGGCGGGTCCACGCCCCCGGCGACGAACCTCGCGCTGAACAAGACCGCCACCGCCGACAGCCAGTGCGCCGCCACCGAGGGCCCGGCGAAAGCGGTGAACGGCACCGTCAACGGCGGCAACGCCGACAAGTGGTGCTCCCTCGGCACGTCGAAGTGGTGGCGGGTCGACCTGGGCTCGGTCACGAGCGTGGGCCGGGTCGTGATCCGGCACGCGGGCGCGGGCGGGGAGAACGCCGCCTTCAACACCCGCGACTTCGACGTGCAGACCAGCACCGACGGCACCACCTGGACGACCGTGTCCCAGGTGCGGGGCAACACCGGCAACGTCACCACCTCCACGTTCGCCGCCGCCGGCGTGCGGTACGTGCGGGTCAACGTCATCGCACCCACCAGCAACGCCGACACCGCCGCCCGCCTCTACGAAGTCGAGGTCTACGCGTCATGAGAAAGCTCCTCGCGCTCGCCGCGGTCACCGCGACACTCCTGGCCGCCGCGCCGGCACCCGCCTTCGCCGACACCGCGTTCGACGTCCTCGTGTTCTCCAAGACGGCCGGGTTCCGGCACGACTCCATCCCGGCCGGCATCACCGCCATCCAGCAGCTCGGCGCGGCGAACGGCTTCACCGTCACCGCCACCGAGGACGCGAACGCGTTCACCACGGCGAACCTCGCCCAGTACGAGGCCGTCGTCTTCCTCAGCACCACCGGCGACGTCCTCAACGCCACGCAGCAGACCGCGTTCGAGTCCTACATCCGTGGCGGCGGCGGATACGTCGGGGTCCACGCCGCCGCCGACACCGAGTACGACTGGCCGTTCTACGGCGACCTCGTCGGCGCCTGGTTCTCCTCCCACCCGGCGATCCAGCAGGCCACGATGAAGATCGAGGACCGCACCCACCCGGCGACCGCGCACCTCGGTGCCACCTGGGTCCGCACCGACGAGCTGTACAACTACCGCACCAACCCCCGCTCGACCGCCCACGTCCTCGCGACCCTCGACGAGACCACGTACTCCGGCGGCACGATGGGCGCGGACCACCCGTTCGCCTGGTGCAAGACGATCCAGAGTGGACGGTCCTTCTACACCGGCGCCGGCCACACCCAGGAGTCCTATTCGGACGCCGCGTTCCGGGCCCACCTGCTCGGCGGCATCCGCTACGCCGGCGGCAAGGTGGCCGCCGACTGCTCGCCCGGCAGCACCCAGCCGCCCACCGGCCGGGTCGAGGCGGAGTCCTTCACCTCCCAGTCCGGCGTCCAGGTCGTCGGCGACGGCGCGGCGCACGGCGGCAACCGCGTCGGCTACATCGACGGCGGCGACTGGGTCGGCTACGCCGGCGTCAACGTGTCGGGCAAGACGGGCTTCACCGCGCGGGTCGCGTCCGGCGGCACCGGCGGCACCATCCAGATCCGCTCCGGCTCGCAGACCGGCCCGCTGCTGGGCTCCGTCAACGTCGGCAACACCGGCGGCTACGGCACGTTCGTCGACGTCACCACCACCCTGACCGCGGGCAGTGGCGCGCTGTTCCTGGTGTTCATCGGTACCGGCACCGGCGGTCTCTTCGACGTCGACGACTTCCTGCTCACCGGCGGGTCCACGCCCCCGGCGACGAACCTCGCGCTGAACAAGACCGCCACCGCCGACAGCCAGTGCGCCGCCACCGAGGGCCCGGCGAAGGCCGTCAACGGCACCGTCAACGGCGGCAACGCCGACAAGTGGTGCTCGCTCGGCGCCACCCAGTGGTGGCGGGTCGACCTGGGCGCCGCGGTCTCCGTGAGCCGGGTGGTCATCCGGCACGCGGGCGCGGGCGGCGAGAACACCGCCTTCAACACCCGCGACTTCGACGTGCAGACCAGCACCGACGGCACCACCTGGACCACCGTGGCCCAGGTCCGCGGCAACACGGCGAACGTCACCACCACCACGTTCACCCCGGCCAGCACCCGCCACCTGCGGGTCAACGTCATCACCCCGACGAACAACACCGACGCCGCCGCCCGCCTCTACGAGGTCGAGGCGTACGCCGTGTAGGTTTCACACCCGCCGGTGCCCGGGACCTGCGCGAGCAGTCCCGGGCATTGAGCGGTGTCGAACGAGCCTGCTCTACTGCGCGGATGCGGACCCTTCTCGCGCTTCTCACCGCGGCCGTCGTCGGTGCGGTGCTGTTCCTGACGTTGCCGGCCGGGCCGGCCAGTGCCGCGGCGGTGCGGATCATGCCGCTCGGCGACTCGATCACCGGCAATCCCGGGTGCTGGCGGGCGTTGCTGTGGAACGACCTGCAGAACGGCGGGAACACGAACATCGACTTCGTG
The DNA here is from genome assembly GCF_050936335.1 of Dactylosporangium sp. CA-152071. Classification (NCBI taxonomy): domain Bacteria; kingdom Bacillati; phylum Actinomycetota; class Actinomycetes; order Micromonosporales; family Micromonosporaceae; genus Dactylosporangium; species Dactylosporangium sp. CA-152071. Next base: position 4,037,431 of record NZ_JBNJMZ010000002.1, read on the forward strand.
GGGACCCAGCCGCCGCAGGGCTGTGCGGTCCCGTACGACGGGGACGGCGAAGGGCACGGCGGGGCGCTCGTCACGGCCGTCGCCGACCAGAACCAGCTGCCCGCGTGGCTCGCGGCGAGCCGGCCCGACGTGGTGCTCATGCACTTCGGCACAAACGACGTGTGGAGCAACCGGTCCACCGACACGATCCTCGCCGCGTACGGCAAGCTCGTCGACCAGATGCGGGCCAGCAACCCGGCTATGCGGGTCCTCGTCGCCCAGATCATCCCGATGAACCCGTCCAGCTGCGCCGAGTGCGCGCAGCGGGTGGTGGCGCTGAACGCGGCCATCCCCGGCTGGGCCGCGGGCAAGACCACCGCCGCGTCGCCGGTGACCGTGGTGGACCAGTGGACCGGGTTCAGCACGGCCACCGACACCGGCGACGGCGTGCACCCCAACGCCTCCGGCGATCGCAAGATCGCGGACCGCTGGCTGCCCGCGGTCGTCCGGGCGCTGAACGGCACCCTGCCGTCCGGCTCGGCGTCGCCGTCGCGATCCGTGTCGCCGTCACCGTCCCGGTCGGTCTCCCCTTCGCCGTCGCGGTCCGTGCTGCCCTCCGACAGCGTCCCGCCGGTGCCGGGGTGCTCGGCCACGTACAAGGTGGTCGGCCAGTGGCAGGGCGGCTTCCAGGGCGAGGTCACCGTCCGCAACGGCGGCACGTCGGGTGTGGCTGGGTGGACGGCGCGGTACACGTACAGCGGCGGCGAACGGATCACGCAGTCCTGGGGCGCCACCGTCACCCAGACCGGCAGCGCCGTGACCGCGGACAACGCCGCCTGGAACGGCGCGCTCGCACCGGGCGCCACCGCCACGTTCGGCTTCATCGGCAGCGGCACGCCGGGCATTCCCCCGATCACCTGCGCCTTCCGCTGACCGTCGTGTTCCGCTGACCGTCGTGTTCCGCTGACCGTCGTGTGACAGGGTGTGCCGGTGACCCGACCGGCGATCCTGCGGGGGTTGGCCGCCAACCCCGGCCTGGATCCTCTGCTGCTGGCACCCCTGCTCACCGCCGCCGACGCCGCGGTGCTGGACGCGCTCGCCCGCCGGGCGGACCTGCCGGCCCCCGCGGCGTCGGCGCTCGCCCGGCACCCCGACCCGCAGCTGCGGCGGGCGCTCGCCGGCAACCCGTCCGCCGCGCCGCACGCGTGGCGGGTGCTCTCCACCGACCCGGACGAGGCGGTGCGGGTCGCGCTCGCCCGCGGCCACAGCACCGACCACCGGCCGGCGGTCGACCTGCCGCTGCCGGGGGACGCGCAGCTCGCGCTCGCCGCCGACGCCGCCGTCCCGGTCCGGCTGGCGCTCGCCCGGCGGCGGGACCTGTCCGAACCGGCAAGGCTGTGGCTCGCCACCGACCCGTCCGCCGGGGTGCGGGAGGCCCTGGCCCGGTCCTGGCCGTCGCCGCCGGAGCCGGTCCTGCGGCAGCTGCTCACCGACCCCGACCCGGCGGTGCGCCGGGCGGCCGTCTCATCGGCGTTGCCGGCGGACCTGCTGCCCGGACTGCTCGCCGACCCCGCCACCCGGGAGGACGCCGCCCGGCACGCGCTCCCGCCGCCCGCCACCGACCCGGCGGCGGGCGGGACGGCGGCCGGCGGCGCCGGGCCGGCGCGTGGGGTGGGGGTCGACGTCGCCGGGCTGGTGGGGGACGCCGACCCGGCGGTCCGCGAGGCGGTGGCCGGGAACCCGCGGGTGCCGCTCGCCGCGGTGCTCGCCCTCGCCGACGACCCGGACGAGGACGTGCGCGTGGCGGTGATGCTCCGGCCCGACCTGCCCGACGCGGAGCGTCGGCGGATCAGCTCGGGCGTCGAGCCGCAGACCTATCACGTCGCCGACTGGCTGCGGCCCTCGCACGCGTCGCCGGCGGTCCGCGCCGCGCACGCCCGGTCGCCGTTCGTGTGGTGCCGCCGGGCCGTGGCGTTCTCGTCCGACCTGCCCGCCGAGGCCGTCGCGGTGCTGGCCACCGACGAGGACCACAGCGTCCGGCTGCTGCTCGCCGAGCACCACCCAGACGTCCCCGGCCACATCCTGCCCGACCTCGTCCGCAGCACCGGCCACGCCCGCTGGGACCTGGCCCGCCACCCCGCCATGCCGGCCGGCGCCCTGGCGGCCATGGCCCTGGGCGAGGACACCGATCTGCGCCGCGTCGCCGCGACCGCCCCGAACCTGCCGCCGGCCGTCGCCGAGACCCTCACCCGCCACGCCGACGACACCACCCGGGCGTACGTCGCGGCCAACCCCGCCCTGCCCGTCCCGGCCGTCCTCGCCCTCCTCGACGACCCCGACCCCCGCGTCGCCGAGGCCGCCGCCCGCAACCCCCGCCTCCCACCCGCCACCGCCGGGCGCCTCCTCGCCGCGGGCGCTCCCCGATGATCCGGAAGACGTTTCGTCGCCCTGGCGGCAATAGGTCTTCCGGATCATGGTGGGGTCAGGCGCGGACGGTGAGGGTGCCGAGGGCGAGGGCGGCGGCGCCGTAGAGGCCGCCGTCGCGGCCGAGGGTGCTGGCCTCGACGCGGAGGCGGCGCAGGAACGCCATGCCGTCCCGGTCGGCGAGGGCGCGGCGGATCGGGGCGAGCAGGACGTCGCCCGCCGCGGCCACGCCGCCGCCGATGACGACCCGGTCGATGTCGCAGAGGGCGGCGGTGGTCAGCAGGGCCGTCGCCAGGGCGCCCGCCGCCCGGTCGAACGCGGCGACCGCCACCGGCACGCCCCGCCGCGCGTCCCCGGCGAGCGCCCGCGCGTCGGCGGCGTGACCGGGCTCCCAGCCGTTGGCGAGGGCCCAGCGGACCATGGCGGGGCCGCTGGCGATGGTCTCGACGCAGCCGGTGGCGCCGCAGGGGCAGGGGGCGCCGGACGGGTCGACGGTGATGTGGCCGATGTGGCCGGCGTTGCCGGTCGTGCCGAGCCACGGGCGGCCGTCGATGACGAGACCGCCGCCGATGCCGGTCGACACCACGATGCCCAGCAGGGAGCCCTGCAGGGAGCCGCCGACGGGGGCGCGCCACCACTCGCCGAGGGCGACGCACTGGGCGTCGCCGGCCATGGTGACCGGGACGTCCGGGAGCCAGGTGGACAGGGTGCCGGTGAGCGGGAAGTCGCGCCAGGCGGGGATGTTGACGGGGCTGACGGTGCCGCGGACCCGGTCGAGGGGGCCGGCGGTGCCGACGCCCACCGCCGCCACCCCGCCGCCCGCCAGGGCCGTGACCAGATGGCGCAGGACCGACGTGGGGTCCTGGCCGGCGAGCGGCACCTCAAGGCGGTCCTGGATGACGCCGCCGGCGGAGACCACGGCCGCCGCGAACTTCGTGCCGCCGACGTCGACGGCGAGCACGGCGGTCACGGCCGGGCCTCGTTGACGCAGCGCAGCACCGGGTGGCTGAGCAGGTCGGCCGCGGCAAGTTCCAGGCCGGTGGTGACGGTGAAGGTCGCGGACTCCCCCGGCAGCAGCGTGACGAGCAGGTCGTCGACCGCCGCGGCCGGGTCGAGCCGGTCGGGGAACAGCGCCAGCTCCCGCAGGACCGTGGTCGCCGTGACCGTCACCTCGTACCCGCCCGGCACCGCGGCGACCGTACCGGTGAATGCCGCGACCGGGTAGTCCACCGCGGGGTCCTCCTCGAAGAACCGGATCGCCCGGGCCGGTCCCGCGGAGGCCACGACCAGCTCCCGTCGCGGGTCACCGGCCGTGGACAGCTCCGGCGGCAGGGGCATCTCGAGAACCGCCCGCGGCGGCACCGTCACCGGCACGGACGACGAGGCGAGCACGGCGCCGGACAGCGAGCGCCGGGACAGCTCCAGCGGGCCCGTCCACGGTGCCGCGTCGTCGTTGACGAGCGCCAGCGCGGAGCCCTGGAACGTGAGCAGGCGCGGGGCGTAGGCGCGGCGCAGCTCGTACCAGAGCGGCTTGCGCCGGCCGGCGCCGTCGACGGCCGCCCAGGAGGTGACCGGCCAGCAGTCGTTGAGCTGCCAGATGACCGTGCCCATGCAGTACGGCATGAGCGAGCGAAACCGTTGGACCCCGAACGACACGGCGCGGGCCTGGTTGAGCTGCGTCAGGTAGTGCCAGTCGTCGAAGGTCGCCGGCCCGGGCAGGTGCGCGCCCAGGCCGCGCAGCAGCTTCTCGTTGCCGCCCGCGGCCTTCTGGTGGTGGAGCACCCCCGGCGAGTCCGGCGTGAGCGGGTCGTCCGACACGGCCGCCCGCAGCGTCGCGTACACCGGCGGCCCCTGGAACCCGAACTCCGCCACGAACCGTGGGGTGTAGTCCGCATACCGCGTGTAGTCGTCGCTGCCCCAGACCGTCCAGATGTGCACGGTGCCGGTGCTCGGGTCCTTCACGTCGCGGTCGGGCGCGCCGGAGTAGGGGCTGCCCGGCCAGTACGGACGGCCCGGGTCCAGCGCGGCGACCACGCCCGGCAGCACCGAGTGGTAGAGCGACGCGCCCCAGGTCAGGTCGCCCAGCGAGGACTGCCAGCCCCAGTGCTGATAGCCCTCGATGTTCTCGTTGTTGCCGCACCACAGCACGAGGCTCGGGTGCGGCATGAGGCGCTCGACGTTGTCGCGGGCCTCGGCCTCCACCTCGGCGGCGAGGTCGTCGGGGTAGGCGGCGCACGCGAACGGGAAGTCCTGCCAGACGAGCAGGCCGAGCCGGTCGGCGAGGTCGTAGAAGGCGTCGGACTCGTAGACCCCGCCGCCCCACACCCGCAGCAGGTTGGCGCCCGCCCCGACCGCCTGCCCGAACCTCGTTTCGAGGGTCGCGGCGTCGGTACGGGCGGGGAAGCAGTCGTCAGGGATCCAGTTGAACCCGCGGACGAAGACGGGGGTGCCGTTGACGACGATCCGGAAAGCGTCCGGGTCGATGGTGACGGTGCGCAGCCCGACCATCCGGGACCAGGTGTCGTCGGCGGCGGTGACGGTCAGCTCGTAGCGGTGCTGCTCGCCGTAGCCGAGCGGCCACCACGGCCGCGGGTCGGCGACGTCGAGCGAGAGGGTGGCCGTGGTCGCGCCCTCGGGGACCTTGACCTCGACGCCGGTGCCGTCGATGGTCGCGGTGACGGCGACGGCTTCCGCCGTGCGGGCGCGCTCGATCTCGACCGTGACGTCGACGCCGTCGGCGCGGACCTGGGGGCGGACGGCGGCGAGCCGCGCGCCGGACCACGAGTGCAGACCGACGGGCCGCCAGATGCCGGACGTGACGAGGGTCGGCCCCCAGTCCCAGCCGAAGTTGCAGGCCATCTTGCGGATGAACTGGTACGGCTCGTCGTACGGCCCGGGGCGGGCGCCGAGCCGCGCCTCCTCCGCCTCGGCGTACGCGTACGGGGCGGTGAACGTGACCCGCAGGACGTTGCCGCCCTCGTGCAGGTGGGCCGTGGCGTCGAACCGGTAGCGGCGGTGCATGTTGGCGGTCCGGCCGAGGACGGTGCCGTTGAGCTCGACCTCGGCGACCGTGTCGAGGCCGTCGAAGACCAGGTCGACGCGGTCGTGGCCGTCCGGCGCCCACCGGAAGGTGGTGGTGTAGGTCCAGTCCGTCCGGCCGATCCAGCCGAGCCGGTGCTCGTTGTCGTCGACGTACGGGTCGTCGATCAGCCCGGCCCGCAGCAGGTCGGTGTGCACGCAGCCGGGCACGGTGGCGGGGACGCCGGCATGGTCGGGCCCGGACAGCGTCCAGTTGTCGTGCAGCGCGCGGTACATGCTCAACCTCGTCGCGTTAAGTGAACCGAGTAAGTGAAGATTGACGGTAACGGCGGTCGTCGCGACCTGTCAACGAGGGGCCGCGAGCGGCTAGCATCGGTGAACCGAGAAAGGCGGTTGCAGGTGAAACGACCGACCATCGCCGACATCGCCCGGGAGGCGGGCGTGTCCAAGGGGGCCGTCTCGTACGCGCTGAACGGCCGGCCGGGCGTGTCCGCGGCCACCCGGGAGCGCATCCTGGCCGTCGCCGAGCGCCTGCAGTTCCACGCCGACAGCAACGCCCGGGCCCTGGCCGGCGCCAAGACCCGGGTCGTCGGCCTGACGCTGCGCCGGCCGCCGAGCACTCTCGGCGTCGAGCCGTTCTTCATGGAGCTGATCAGCGGCCTGGAGCTGGAGCTGTCGCGGCAGTCCTACGCGCTGCTGCTGCAGATGGCGCCGGGGCGCGACGAGGAGCTGGCGTTCTACCGGCGGTGGTTCAGCGAGGGGCGCGTCGACGGCGTGCTGGTCTGCGACGTCAACGTCGGCGACCCGCGGGTGAGCACCCTGCAGGAGCTCGGCCTGCCCGCGGTCGTGATCGGCCCGCCCGACGTCAGCGGGTCGCTGACCAGCGTGTGGAGCGACGACGAGCAGTCCATGGTGGAGGCGGTGGAGTACCTGGCGGCGCTCGGGCACCGCCGGATCGCCCGGGTCGGCGGCATCCCGCAGCTGGCGCACACCGCGATCCGCACGGCCGCGTTCGCCGGCGTGTGCGCCCGGCTCGGGATCGCCGACGCGGTGACCGTCCCGGCGGACTACACCGGCGAGGCGGCCGCGCGGGCGACCCGCAAGCTGCTCGGCGGGGCGCACCCGCCGACCGCGCTGCTCTACGACAACGACGTGATGGCCGTCGCGGGGCTGACCGCGGCCCGCGAGCTGGGCGTCTCCGTGCCGGCCGAGCTGTCGATCGTGGCCTGGGACGACTCGCCGATCTGCCGGCTGCTGCACCCGCCGCTGACGGCGCTGACCCGCGACATCGGCGCGTACGGCGAACTGGCCGCCCGCACCCTCCTCGCGGCGATCGCCGGCGAGCCCGTGACCAGCGCACACGGCGCCCCGGCGCACCTGACCCCGCGCGGCAGCACCGCCCCGCCCCGCTGACGCCGCTCAGGTCACGGATCGGTTAAGGGCCCTTCCCATTCGCCTGACAACGGTGTCATCCTGCGTTCGCTCGAACTAAAACGCTTTAGACACCCCTCGAATGGAGCGCCCATGTTCCGCCGAACACTTGCGGTCGCGCTTGCCCTCTCCCTCGCGGCGTGCGGCAGCGGGTCCGACCCGAAGCAGTCCGCCGACGCCGTCTCCCCCACCGACCCCGCCGCCGTCTCCGGCGAGATCACCGTGCTGACCAACCGCACCGACCTCGTCACCGACGGCACCATGCAGAAGTACGCCGACCAGTTCAAGCAGCTGTACCCCAAGGTCACCGTCAGGTTCGAGGGCGTCACCGACTACGAGGGCGAAGTCAGGATCCGGATGAACACCGAGAACTACGGTGACGTCCTGCTGATCCCCAACACCGTCGTCACCGACGACTACCCGAAGTACTTCGCGCCCCTCGGCTCCGCCGCCGACCTGAGCGCGAAGTACAGCTTCACCGACAAGGCCAAGGTCGGCGACAAGGTCTACGGCGTCGCCGGCTTCGCCTACGTCAACGGCTTCGTCTTCAACAAGGACGTCTGGGCCCAGGCCGGCGTCACGACGTGGCCGACCACGCCCGCCGAGTTCATCACCGCGCTGCAGGCGATCAGGTCGAAGACCGCGGCCACCCCGTACTACACCAACTACCACGACGGGTGGCCGCTGAGCTCCTGGTCGCAGGTCGTCGGCTCGGTCAGCTGCGACCCGAAGGCCAACGACAACCTGGTCAAGGGCGACCCGTGGGCCGCCGGCGCCGACCTCGCCACCGGCGACACGCTGCTGTTCGACATCGTGAAGAACAAGCTCTCCGAGGCCGACCCGACCACCACCAACTGGGAGGACTCGAAGGGGCAGATCGCCACCGGCAAGATCGCGACGATGTGGCTCGGCTCGTGGGCGATCGCGCAGATGCAGGACGCGGCGAAGAAGGCCGGCAAGGACCCGTCGGTCATCGGCTACATGCCGTTCCCGAAGCAGGTGGACGGCAAGTTCTGCTCCGTCGTCGCGCCCGACTACCAGTACGCGATCAACAGCCACTCGAAGAACAAGGCGGCCGCCCGGGCCTGGTTCGACTGGTTCATCGACAAGTCCGACAGCGCCACCGTCAACCAGGCGATCTCCGCCGTCAAGGGCGCCCCGCTGCCGCCGGCGATGCAGCCGTTCACCGCCGCCGGCGTCAAGTTCATCGAGCTGTCGCAGGCCGAGTCCGCGAAGCTCACCAAGGTCGACAACGCCTCCGAGGTCGGCATCAGCAAGCCCGACTACCGGCAGAAGCTGGTCGACACCGCCCGCGGCGCCGCACCCGGCGACCTGCGCGGGGTCCTCGCCGACCTGTCGAAGCGGTGGACCGAGGCCGCGAAGAACCTCTGACGTCTGTCGTGGCGTCGCCTTCGGGCGGCGCCACCCTTCTGCTGTGTTCGGAGCGCCGTGAGATCCCGACTCCTCCCCTGGCTCTACCTGCTGCCCGCCCTCGCGCTGCTGGTCGTCTTCACGTACATCCCCGTCGCCAGCATGGTCACCTACAGCTTCACCGACTGGGACGGCCTCGACCCCGACCCCGCGTTCGTCGGTGTGGACAACTACGTGCAGCTCTTCACCCGCCCGGAGCTGTTCAGCGTCTTCGTCGTCAGCGTGTACTACCTGCTCGCCGCCTTCGTGCAGACCGCGGTCGCGATGTACTTCGCGTTCATCCTCAGCTTCAAGCTGCGGCTGCGGAACCTGTTCAAGGGCATCCTGTTCTTCCCGTACCTCATCAACGGCGTCGCGGTCTCGTTCGTGTTCCTGTACTTCTTCCGCCCCGGCGGGACCCTCGACGCGGTGCTCGCGCTGTTCGGCGTGCACCACGAGCTGCTCTGGCTCGGCGACCCCGACCTGGTCAACGTGTCGCTGAGCGGGGTGTCCGTGTGGCGCTTCCTGGGGCTGAACTTCGTGCTCTTCCTCGGCGCGATCCAGGCGATCCCGCCGGAGCTGCACGAGGCCGCCGAGCTCGACGGCGCCAACCGCTGGCACGTGTTCCGGCACATCGTCGCGCCCGGCATCAAGCCGATCCTCAGCCTCAGCGTGATCCTGGCCGTGTCCGGGTCGCTGTCGGTGTTCGAGATCCCGTTCGTGATGACCGGCGGCGCCGGCGACAGCAAGACCTTCGTCATCCAGACCGTGAAGCTCGCCTTCCAGTTCAACAAGTTCGGGCTCGCCTCGGCGGCCGCGGTCGTGCTGCTCCTGATCGTGCTGCTGGTCACGTGGGTGCAGCGGCGTCTGGTACCAGAGGAGAGGACCGACCTGACATGACCAAGGCCTTCAAATATCTCTCGCTCGTCGTCGCCTCCGTCATCGTGCTGCTGCCGCTCGTGTCGGTGTTCCTCACCTCGCTGAAGACGCCGGAGGAGATGGTGGGCGGCGGCGACCCCCTCGCCCTGCCGCACGACTGGACGAACCTCTCCAACTACGCCACCGCGTTCACCAACGGGCGGATGCTGACCGCCTTCGCCAACACCGCGCTCATCCTGGTCGTCTCCGTCGTCGGCACCGTGTTCGTCGGTACCCTCGCCGCCTACGCCATCGACCGCTTCACCTTCCGCTTCAAGAAGGTCGTCGTCGGCGCCTTCCTCGTCGCGACCCTGGTGCCGGGTGTCACCACCCAGGTGACCACCTTCCAGGTCGTGGACGCGCTGGGTGCCTTCGACAGCCGGTGGGCGCCGATCCTGCTGTACCTGGGGACCGACATCGTCGCGATCTACATCTTCGTCCAGTTCATGCGCGGCATCCCCGTGTCGCTGGACGAGGCGGCGCGCCTCGACGGCGCCTCCACCTTCCGCATCTACCGCAGCGTCATCCTGCCGCTGCTGCGCCCCGCGATCGCCACCGTCGTCATCATCAAGGGCATCTTCGTCTACAACGACTTCTACATCCCGTTCCTCTACATGCCGTCGGAAGGCCTCGGGACGATCTCCACGTCGCTGTTCCGCTTCAAGGGCCCGTTCGGGGCACACTGGGAGACCATCTCCGCCGGCGCGATCCTGGTCATCGTGCCGACGCTGCTGCTGTTCCTGTTCCAGCAGCGGTTCATCTACAACGGCTTCACCTCCGGAGCCACGAAATGACGTGTTGTTGGAGAATGGGTTGGTGACGCGACGGCCGACCATCAACGACATCGCCGAGGCCGCGGGGGTCTCGATCGGGGCCGTGTCGTTCGCGCTCAACGACCGGCCCGGCGTGTCCGCCCGCACCCGCGAGCGGATCCTCGCCATCGCCGCCGAGATGGGCTGGCAGCCCAGCGCCGCCGCCCGCGGCCTGTCGGTGTCCCGCGCCGAGGCGATCGGCCTGGTCGTCGCCCGCGACGCGGCCACCCTCGGCGTCGAGCCGTTCTACATGAAGTTCATCGCCGGCCTGGAGACCGAGCTGTCGGCGACCGGCACCGCCCTCGTCCTGCAGGTCGTCGCCGACCACGACCGGGCGATCGAGGCCCTGCGCGGCCTGTGGGCGGCCCGCCGTATCGACGCCACCATCCTCACCGACCTGTGGGCCGACGACACCCGGATCGCCGCGCTGTCGTCGATGGGGCTGCCCGCCGTCCTCGTCGGCCACCCGCGCCCCGGCTCCTCGATCCCCGCCGTCTGGAGCGACGACGCCGCCGCGCTCACCGAGGCGCTCGCGTACCTCGCCGCCATCGGCCACCGGCGGATCGCCCGCGTGGCCGGGCTCGCGGCGCTCGAACACACCCGCATCCGCACCCTGGCCTTCCGCGCCGCCGCCACGCGGCACCGCCTGGAGAGCGCCGAGGTCATCGACACCGACTACACCTGGGAGGCCGGCGCCTGGGCCACCGAGCAGCTGCTCACCTCGGCCCGCCCGCCGACCGCCATCACCTACGACAACGACATCATGGCGACCGCGGGCCTGCACGTCGCCCGCAAGCTGGGCCTCGACGTCCCCGGCAACCTGTCCATCATCGCGGGCGACGACTCGCAGCTGTGCGAGATGGCGTACCCGGCGCTGAGCGCCCTGGCCCGCGACGTGCTCGCCTACGGCGCCAACGCCGCCCGCACCCTCCTCGCCCACCTCGACGGCGCCCCCGCCACCGACTTCCAGGACACCACCCCCCGCCTCCTTCTCCGCGACAGCTGCTCGCCAGTTGCTCCGCAATAGCGCTGTCACCCACTGTTTCCCGCCTTCAGCTGCGCTGTAGCTCACCTCCCCACCGCTGCCGCGGCGGGGCCCGCCGGGGGATTCTCACCCCGGACCCCCAATGCTCGCTGCGCTCGCACAGCCAGCGCTCCGCGCGGCCGGATTGCGCGTGCGCGCCGCACGCGGTGGCCGGCCGCCGCGGCCACCTCATGATCCGGAAGACTTCTGGTCGCCAGGGCGACAAAAACTCTTCCGGATCATGAGAAACGACCCCGGGCACCAACCAGCCCGGCAAGCGAGGGCTGCCACTGCCCCATGATCCGGAAGACCTTGTGCACCCCTGGGTACACAAGCTTTACCGGATCATGGGTCGTGGGGGTGGGAGCGGCTAGGATGCTGCGGATGGGGCGGCGGCCGACGATGAGTGACATCGCTCAGCGTGTCGGGGTGTCGAGGGTCGCGGTCTCGTACGCGCTGAACGGGCGGCCCGGGGTGTCCGAGGACCTGCGCAGGCAGATCCAGGACGTGGCGGCGGAGCTCGGGTTCGCGGTGCACCGGCCGGCGGTGGCGATGCACGGGGCGTCGTCCGACGCGGTAGGGCTGACGCTGCGGCGTACGTCGGCGGCGTTCAGCATCGAGGTGTTCCGGCGGCAGCTGATCAGCGGCATCCAGGTGGAGCTGTCGGCGCGCGGGTTCGGGCTGGCCCTGCAGTTCGTGGCGAACGCCGAGGAGGAGATCGCCGTCCACCGCAGGTGGCACGCCGAGCGGCGGGTCGACGGGGTGGTGCTGTGCGACCTGCAGCGCGACGACCCGCGGGTGCCGGCCGTGCTCGCGCTCGACCTGCCGGCGGTGGTGGTCGGCGGCACCGGGGAGATCCCGGGCCTGGCCAACCTGTGGACCGACGAGGCGGCCTCGGCCGGGAAGGTCGTCGGGTACCTCGCGTCGCTCGGGCACCGGCGGGTCACGCGGGTCAGCGGGCCGCCGGACATGTTGCACACGCAGGCGCGTACCGACGCGATCGCGGCGACGACGAGGGGCACCGCCATGACGGTGACGGTGGTCGCCGCGGACTACACGGGCGACGCCGCCGCGCAGGCGACCCGGCGGATCCTCAGCGGCAAGCAGCGGCCGACCGCGATCGTCTACGACAGCGACGTGATGGCCCTTGCCGGGCTCGGCGTCGCGGCGGAGATGGGTGTCCGCGTGCCGCACGAGGTGTCGATGCTCGCGTGGGAGGACTCGCCGCTGTGCGAGGTGGTCCACCCGGCGCTGACCGTCCTGCGCCGCAACATCGCCGACTACGGTGCCCGCGCGGCCAGGCTCCTGCTGGAGTGCGTCGACGGGCGGCCGCCGCGCAGCGTCCGGTACACCAACCCCACCCTGGCCGTCCGGGACAGCACCGCCCCCGCCGCCACCTGAGCGACCGCGGGGACGGTACACCGGCAAACTCACGCCGGCAGGGTCCATCGCTGGTTGGTCTGGCCGTTGCAGGTCCAGATCTGGATCTGGGTGCCGTCGGCGCTGGACTGCCCCGTCGCGTCCAGGCACCGGCCGGTCGCCGGGTTGACCAGGGTCTGCCCCACCCGGCTCCACCGCTGGTGGTCGTTGCCGACGCAGTCCCAGAGCTGGACTTTCGTGCCGTCCGCGTTGGTGCCGCCGGCGACGTCGAGGCACTTGCCGAGGGCCCGGATCGTGCCGTCGGTCCCGACGGTCCACTGCTGCGCGCCGGTGCCGTTGCAGCTGTACAGCTGGACCTTGGTGCCGTTGGCGGTGCCGGCCGCGGCCACGTCGAGGCACTTGCCGGCGAGGCCGGTGATCTGGCCGGTCCCCGAGCCGCCCCCGCCGCCGGAGCCGGGCACGGTGAACTCGCCCCGGACCAGGACCCGGCTGTTGAAGTACGTGTTCTGCACGGCCGCGTTGTTGTTGTACGCCGGGTCCGTGAGGTACTCCGCCCACACCATGAAGTACGTCCACCGCGGCTGCGCCTGCAGCAGCGCGACGCTCGGCACCTGGCCGACCTCGGCGAGGGCGATCGGCTTGCCGCCGGCGACGTTCAGCATCGCCTGGTAGTCCGAGGTGCTCGGCGCGTACTTCACCCACATGTCGAGCGTCGCCAGGTCCACATAGGACGGGCCCGGCCAGTAGTCGGCGATCGAGCCCATGTTGACGTCCTTGACGTTCCACACCCACACGAGGTTGGTGAGGCCCTGGGCGGCGTAGTGGTCGTGCACGATCTGGAAGAGCTTGCGGCTGCCGTTCGCGCCCGGCCGGCCGCCCCACCACGACCAGCCCTCGTTCATCTCGTGGACCGGGCGGAAGAGCACCGGCACGCCGGCGTTCTGCAGCTGCCGCAGGTAGGGCACGGCCTCGTTGAGGCGGTTCTTGAAGGCGGTGTTCAGCGACGTACCGTCGGTGACCAGCTGGCTCCACTGGGTGTCGCTCAGGTGGCTGAGCACGCCGGCGCTGTCCCAGCCGCAGGTCGAGCCCACGGTCGGCGGGCACATGTGCCAGGTCAGCGCGACGAGCGAGCCGCCCTGCCACTGCCGGATCGCCTCGCTGACCATCGTCTGGCGGGACGACACGTCGGCGGACTGGAAGAGGAAGTCGCCGCCCCACAGGCCCGGCGTCTGGCCGGTGAGCTGCTGGGCGACCCTGGTCCACTTGGTCGGGTCGGCGTTGGGTTCACGGTTGTGCTGGCCGGTGACGGTGTACTGCCCGCTGATCCCGCTCAGGTAGCCGATCAGCGCGCTGCGTGACGACGCGGGGAACGCTTCGGCGGACTGGGGCCGCGGCTGGGCGGCGACGGCGACGACGGCGGTCACTGCGGTCGCCAGGGCGGTGGCGACCACGATCCAGGCTCTTCGCACGGGGGCTCCTTGAAGAAGGTTTACTGAACCGAGTAAGTGCAGGCAACGTACGACGACTCCTCGAACGCTGTCAATAGAGGTGAACAAATGAAAGTGACGTCGGACGCCGGAGCCGCCTGCCGGTCCGACCGGGGGCCTATGGTGGGACCCGAATGAGCACCGATGGTCGGCTGGAGCGTGGATGCGGCTGCGAACGCTGGAGAAACAGGTCAAGCGGATGCTGGCCGGGCTCGACGTCCCGGACCCGTTCGACCTGCCGGCGTTCTGCGCGTCGGTGGCCGCCGCGCGCGGGCGCGACCTGCACCTGCACCAGCTGCCGGCCGCGGGCGTCGACGGCACCGCGTGCGGGCTGTGGCTGGCGACCGACAAGGCCGACCACGTCTTCTACGCGGCCGGCGCCGGCTGGCTGCACCAGCAGCACATCATCCTGCACGAGATCGGCCACATCCTGTGCGACCACGTCGCGCCCGAGCCGGAGCCCGATGACGTGACCGCACTGCTGCTGCCCGACCTGGACCCGGCGACCATCGCCAGGGTGCTGCACCGCTCGTCGTACAGCGCGCCACAGGAACAGGTCGCGGAGATGATCGCCACGATGCTCAACGAGCGGGCCGCCACCACGGCCGCCGCCCGGCCGCCCGCCGACCCCGCCCTGGGCAACCTGTACGACGCCCTCGCCGAGCCGTTCCTGGTCGAGCGCCGTGGCCGGTGACGCCGTCGACTTCGTCGAGATCCTGGTCCTGACCACGTTCTGGGCGTTCACGATCTGGCGGTTCGCGACGCCGCAGACCCCGCGGGGCAAGGCCATCCGGCTCGTCGTGCTGCTGGCGACGGTCTCGTTCACGTTCAACCGGCGGGAGATCTCGTACGCGACCGACACCGTGCTGCACGTGCCGGACATCTCGGTGCCGTTGAAGAACCTCGCGACCGTCGCCGCGTCCGCCGGCATGGTCCACCTCGTCGGGCTGCTGTCCCCGGACCCGGCCCGCTTCGCCAAGCTCCGCCGCGCCGCGTACGTGCTGCTGAGCGTGACGGCCGTGGCGATGACCGTGCTGTTCCTGCTCGCCCCGCGCCGCCCCGAGCGCTACGACTTCGTCTACGAGCAGGCCGGGACGCCGCTGGTCACCGCGTACGCCACGCTGACGCAGCTCGGGCTGACCGTCGGGCTGATCTGCGCGCTGGTCCTCTTCCGCCCCGCCGGCCGGGGTGCCGCGCCGTGGCGGCTGCGGATCGGGATGTGGCTGCTCAGCGCCGGCGCCGTGGTCGGGCTGCTGTTCATGGCGAACCGCGTCATCTACCAGATCAGCCACGCCGCCGGCAGCCGCGCCCTCGACCACCCCGCCGCGCAGAGCGTCTCCCGCATGCTGCTGGCCATGATGCTGCTGTTCTTCGGCACCGGCGCCGCCCTGCCCGCGATGGGCGACCTGCGGCGCTGGACGTCACGCTACGTGGCCCTGCAGCGACTGCGCCCGCTGTGGCGGGACCTGGCGACCGCCGCGCCCGGTGTCGTGCTCGGCGACCCACCCGGCCGCCTCGGCGAGTTGGTCGCTCTTCGCAGCGTCGAGCTTCGCCTGTACCGCCGGATCATCGAGATCCGTGACGCCCAGTGGCTCCTCACCGGCCGCGCGGGCGACACCGACGCCGACGCCACCGCCCTGCGGGCCGCGGTCCTGCGCTCCTGCGGTTCCATGGATGACTCCGGCGGATCCGTGACGGCCGGTGACGGTGCGGTGGCGCCGGGCTTGCCCCCCGGCAGCGGCCCCGCACCAGCTCAGGGGCCGGCGCCTGTGCATGCTCCGGTGCACACCGCAGGGCAGGCCCCCGGCCCGCCGAACGCCTCCCAGTCGGCCGGCGGGCCCGATGTCGACGCCGAAGTCCGGGCGCTGCTCGGCCTCTCGCGGCGGTACCGCGTCGCGGCCGCGCAGGGCGTCGTGGCCACCCCCGTTGCCTTCGCCGGCCACGATCCGTCCCACCCGGAAGGATGACGTCAACTTCAGTTTATGGGGCGACATCGTCCATAAATCTGAGCTTATGATGGAGATTTCCATCGCAGGGGTGCGATTGTCAAGCGTCTACGTCCCAGGAGGCCATGTGACCCTCGCGGAGAAGCTCGACCGTCTCTTCAGCACGGTCCACCCGCCGGGTCGCGGCGAGTACAGCTACGAGGAGGTCGCCGCCGCCATCCGGGCACGCGGAGTGATGATCTCCCACACGTACATCTGGCAACTGCGCAAAGGAGCACGGGACAACCCGACCAAACGGCACCTCGAGGCACTCGCCGAGTTCTTCGGGGTCAACGCCGCATACTTCCTCGACGACGAGGCCGCGCGGCGCATCGACGAGCAGCTGGAGCTGCTGGCCGCGCTGCGGGACAACGCGGTGCGCACCATGGCGCTGCGCGCGGCCGGGCTGTCGGGGCCGAGCCTCGAGGCGATCCACGGCATGATCGAGCACGCGCGCAGGATCGAGGGCCTTCCGGACGATCCTCCGCCCGCCGATGTGGTGCGAAACTGACACGCCGGGCGGGGTGTTGGCCCGACGGCAGACGACGGTAGCGTGGCGGCGGATCGCGCTCGCGATGGTATGGAGGGTTGGCACATGTCCCAGGGCGGAGAGCTGGCGACGGCTCGCGAGGATTCCGGCGCGCGGCCGGCCTTCAAGGTCGCGCTTCGCGGGTATGACCA
Organism: Dactylosporangium sp. CA-152071; assembly: GCF_050936335.1. Classification (NCBI taxonomy): domain Bacteria; kingdom Bacillati; phylum Actinomycetota; class Actinomycetes; order Micromonosporales; family Micromonosporaceae; genus Dactylosporangium; species Dactylosporangium sp. CA-152071. The sequence continues at coordinate 4,054,001 of NZ_JBNJMZ010000002.1, forward strand.
GGGACAGGTCGACCAGTACCTCGCAAAGCGGGACCGCGAGCTGGCCCAGCTCGCGCAGGAGCGCCGGCGGATCGACGCCGACCGGCAGGACCTCGACACCCGGCTGCGGTCGATGCAGGCGCAGCGCCAGCAGCTGCAGCAGGAGCTGAACGAGGTCAAGGACCGGCCGGCGCAGGTCGACAAGGCCTCGTTCCGGCACCTCGGGCCGATGGTCGACGACATCCTCGCGCTCGCCGAGAAGCAGGCCAACCAGATCACCAGCACCACCCAGGAGCGGGCCACGAAGCACCAGGCCGAGGCCGAGAAGGTCCTCGCCGACGCCCGCGAGCTGGCCGCGAAGACCCTGCAGGACCTCGAGGACGAGCTGGCGCAGCGCCGCACCGAGGAGCAGCAGGCGTACGAGGAGCGCCGCGCGGCCGCGCAGGCCGAGCTCGCCGAGATCCGTGAGGTCGCCGAGCGGCTCCGGGCCAACAGTGAGGCCGCGCAGCAGCGCGCCGAGCAGGAGGCCGCCAGGATCAACGAGCAGAGCGCCGCCCAGATCAAGCACACCCAGGCCCAGGCGAAGGCCCTCCTGGAGGCGGCCCACCTCAAGATCCAGCAGGAGATCGAGGCCGCCCGCAAGCAGACCCAGCAGGAGCTGGCCCAGTGGAAGGCACAGGCCGAGAAGGAGATCGCCGACCACCGCGAGACGACCGAGAAGGAGATCGCCACGCACCGCGAGGCGGTCGAGGAGGAGCTGGTGCGCCAGCGGGCCGGCGTCGACGAGCAGTGCGCCGCCGTCAAGGCCGAGGCCGAGCAGCACGTCACCGAGCTGCGCCGCCGCGGCGACGAGCAGAACACCGCCGCCCAGCACCAGCTTGCCACCGTCCAGCGCGAGATCCAGGCCCGCCGGCAGGCGCTGTCCCAGCTGCAGGCCGAGCTCGAGTCCAACCAGCAGCGCCTCGCCCAGACCCGCCGCGAGGGTGCGACCACCGAGCGTGAGGTCCAGCAGTTCCAGCAGCGCCTGAAGGAGACCCGCCAGGACCTGGCCGAGGAGATGGCCCGCCTCGAGGAGGCCCGCTCGGCCGCCGAGGGCGCGGAGCGGCACGCCAAGGAGGTCCGCGCCCGCGTCCAGCGTGAGGCGAAGCGGGTCGCCGACCTGGCCGCGGCCGCCGTCATGGCCGCCGCCGCGGGTGGCGAGACCGGCGAGTACACGAAGATCCCGGTCCGTACCCCCGCGGAACGCGCCGCCGACCAGCAGCGCCTCGCCGACCAGCAGCGCCTCGCCGAGCAGCAGCGCCTGGCCGAGCAGGAGCCGGGCGGCGGCCAGCCGTCGGCCGGGTCCGCGCCGCAGCCCGCCTCCGGTCAGCCTTCCGGTCAGCCACAGCCCGTGGCCGGCCAGCCGGCGACCCAGCCGGTCGCCGTGAACCCGCTGACCGGCCAGCCCGTCGCGGTCCACCCGCTCACCGGCCAGCCCATCACCGGCACCGGCCACCCCCTCGCCGGCCGCCCGCTCGCCGGAATCCCCACGAACGGCGCCGACCCCGCGTCTCAGGACACCGAAGCCGACGACGCCGACCCGGCCGACGACAGCGCATCCGGCGAGCACGCGTCGCTCGGCACCCCCAACGGCGTCAACGGCAACGGCGGCCTCAACGGCAACGGCGCCGGGAGCGGCACCGACGGCGACAGCCGCTCCGGCGAGCACGCCCCGCTCGCCCCCAACGGCCGCGGCGAGACCAGGCCACGCAGCCTGTTCGAGCCGAGGTCCGCCGCACACGAGGCCCAGGACGCCGACCGCCCCACCGCCGGCAACGGCTACGCCCGCCACTCCTCGGACCACCCGGTCCCCACCCAGCGCGACGCCCGCGACCAGTCGGACGCCACCCGCTAGGCCCCTGCGGTCGGCCCCACACCCGACCCGTCGTTCCAACCACCGGCCCGGAGCAGCCACTACGCAGCTCCGGGCCGTTGCACAGGCGGCAGAAGTCGTGGGGTGGGGGAAGCCGGAAGGCGCCACCCCCGGAGGTCCGGGAGTGGCGCCTGGGAGGCGGTGCGGTGCGTGTGGCCAGCGCCGTGCCGACATGAATAGGCCGCTCTCTAAGCGACTTGTGCCCCGACTTGGAATCGGGGGGCCTGTCGGCGAGGCCTGTCGGCGAGGCCTGGCGCAGTCCCGCAACACCTGTGATTCAACCGGATCCGCGTCGTGGCGCCAACCGAATTACAGGGCCGTGGCGAACAGGGACGCGTACACGAGACGGGAGCCGTCCGTCACGACCTGGCCGGCGGCGGCTGGGCCGGACACAGTGGACAGTCGCAGGTCGAGGTAGCGCTCGTCCTCGATGACCGAGTCCGGTTGCCATGCGGCGCGCGACAGCCACTCGCTCACCTCGTCCGCCACGGACTGCCGGCGCCGGTGCAGGGCGGCCCGGATGTCGTCCAGCGAGCCGGCCTCGCAAGCGGCGCCAGGACCAGCAGCAGCGGCAACAGCGGCGGAGGCGAACCACGCGGCCGGGCCGTAGGCGAAGCAGACCAGCGCCATCCAGACCTCCGCGAAGTAGACGGGGTCCGGCGCGATCTCCACGCCGGCGAGGGTGTCGCCGGCGAAGAAGAGGGCGCCGAGCTGGCCGTCCAGCAGCTCCAGGCGGCTCTGGTACTGGGTGAGCACCGCACGCTTGCGGGTCAGCACCTGCTCGAGGTGGCCGCGGGCGGGCAGGCCGTACCGGCCGTTGAACCGCGCGATGTCGCCCCACAGCTTGCTGTACTGGCTGGTCCCCCGCAGCCCCAGCGCCGCCGCGCGCAGCTCGACCGGCAGGATGAAGAACCACTGGTCGCGCTCGGACAGGTAGCCGCCCTGGCTCTCCTGCACGCAGCACGCGTCGTCGAAGCGCAGCGTCTGCCCGGCCGCGATGAACGCCGACCGGCACAGGGCGTGGTTCTGCGCCGCGTCCTGGATGTAGCCGACGTGCAGCGGCACGACGGCCACCCCGGAAGCCGACGGGTTGGTCAGCTCGACCTGGCCGTATGTGACGACCCGGCTGAGCTTCAGCCCGCTGCGCGGCGGTGCGATGCCCGGGTAGGACGGCCCGAAGACCGGCACCATGGTCAGCGCGCCCGCCCGCTGCGGCGGGCCGAGCCGGTAGCCGGCGGTGTCCACCCCGGCCGGGACTGGCAGGTTCACGACGAGCCTCCTTCCACGACAGACTCGAAGACCGACAGACGGCGGCGCAGCTCCGCGACGATCCACCGGTCCGCGGCGGCACCGTCCACATGGGACAGCAGCCACAGTACGAGCGGCGCCAGGTCATCGGTGTGCCAGAACGGCAGCTGCGGCAGTGCGGGTGCGGGCCGGCGCAGCGTCAGGTCGTCGGCGGGGCCGTACGTGGCCTGGCAGAACACGACCGGCGTGCGCACCCCCGCACCCGGCAGCGCCGCGGTGACCCACGCCAGGTCGCCCGGGTACACGTTCTCGTACCCGTCGGAGGCGACCACGACGACGTCCGGCGCATCCACACCGGACAACGCGTCCAGCACCCCGGCGGCAAGATCGGTGGCCCCACCGAACCCGCCCGACAAAAAGCCCGACGAGACGCCGGACGAGAAGCCCGACGAGACGCCGGCCGAGACGCCCGACGAAAGGCCGGCCGAGACGCCCGACGAGGAACCGCCGACCGGCACCACCACGAGCCGCGCGCAGACCCGCTGCAGGACCAGCCGCAGCGCGGCGACCTGCGACGCCACGGCCCACTCGCGCTCCCCGTACCCGCGCATCGACGCCGAGTCGTCCAGCACCAGCGCGACCGTGCCCTCGTAGCGCGGCAGCCCGGCGACGGCCGCGTCGGTGTAGCGCTCGACCGCCGGCCGCAGGTCGTCGCTCGGCCCGCCGCGCAGCAGGTGTACGAGCGTCGCCGCCAGGTCGCCCCGATTGGTGGCGGTCACGGTCGCCGGCCGGTCAGTGCGCAGGTCGAGACCGCCACCCGTCGCCGGGAGCGGCACGAGCGCGGTGCCGGCGCGGTGCTCGTACACCAGCGGCACCAGCGACGCGACGGCACCGGCGGACGGCACGGACCGCAGCAGGCGGTGCCGCGGCGCGGAGCCACGGCGCACCGCGTCGAGCACGGCACGGGCGGTGCCGCGGCCGAGGGCGTGCTCGAAGCAGTCCTGCACGACGGCCCGCCGCGCGGCCACGATCTCGGCGGCCCGCGGGTGCTCGAGCAGCACCGTGAGCGCGGTCCGGGTGACGTGCTTGTGGTTGGCGCGGCGACGCCGGACGGCGAGCAGCACGGTCAGCACGTCGGCGGGTGCCAGCCCGAGCGCCAGCACGCGGGTCACCCGGGCGAGGGTGTCGCGGACGGCGTCGCCGAGGCCGGCCCGGGAGGCGAGGAGCAGCTGCAGCAGCAGACGGGCCCGCTGCGGGGCGAGGATCCCCGGGGTGAGGGCGGTCAGCGCGTACCGCTGCGGGTCGGCGAGGTACGCCGAGGCGTGCACCGCCTCGTCGTCGAACAGCACGGCTCCGGCGCGCGGGACCCGCAGCGCCGTGTCGTGCCGCTGGAGGTGCCGCACGAAGTCGTTCATGCCCGTACGGTGGCACGCGGAAAATCACTGGAACGAATGCTTTTCCGTATGCAACCGGGCGCCCGCCGGCGGCGTGTTCCTGGGCATGGCAGACGCCGACACGTTCGCGGAGTTCTACCGGGACACCTACCGGGGGCTCGTCGCGCAGCTCGTCGCGTACACGGGCGACCTCGGCGAGGCGCAGGACGTGGCGCAGGAGGTGTACGTGCGGGCCTGGTCGCGGTGGCGGCGGATCAGCGCGTACGAAGATCCGCGGGCCTGGATCGGCCGGGTCGGGCACAACCTCGTCATCAGCAGGTGGCGGCGGGCCCGGACCGCGTTCGCGGGCTGGACCCGGCACGGCCCGCCGGCGCCGGTGCCCGAGCCGGACCCGGCGACGCTGGACCTCGTGGCCGCGCTGCGCCGGCTGCCCGAGCCGCAGCGCCGCGCCCTCGTGCTCTACCACCTCGGCGGGTTCGCGGTCGCGGAGATCGCCCGGATGGAGGGCGCACCGGAGAACACGGTGAAGGCGCGCCTGGCCCGCGGCCGGCAGGCGCTCGCCCCGATGCTGACCGTTGCCGACCCAGCCGCCGACCCGCAGGATGTGAGGCAACCATGACCGGCGTCGACGACGCGTTCTCGAAGCTCCGGCAGCACGTCGACGCGGCCGCGGTCGCGCCGCCGGCGGCTCGGATCGCCGCCCTTGGGCGGCGCCGCCGCGCGGGGCGCGTGGTGGTCGCCGGACTGACCGTCCTCGCGGTCCTCACCGGCGGGTGGTCGGTCCTGCACGACCCCGACCGGCAGGCCGCGCCGATCCTGCCTGCGGTTTCGGCGTCGGTACCGGCGGCGCCGACCCCGACCGGCAACCGCCCCGAACGCGTCCCGCCGGGCTTCCTGGTGGGCGAGGCGGGCGGCGTGGGCGACACGGGCAACGCGGGCGCCGAGCAGGCCATCGACAACCACGACTACAACGTGGGGTGCTTCGGCGCGCCGGCCGCCCGCCGGTCCCTCGCGCTGTTCTTCGGGAAGGAGGCGCAGCGGGTCCAGGCCACCCAGTCCCTGTACGTGTACGCGGACGAGGACGCCGCCAAGGCCGTCATGCGGGACCTCCGCCCGCGGATGCGGCAGTGCAGCGGCTTCGGGGACGCGGAGGTGTTGCAGCCCGTGGCGAGCCCGCCGCTCGGCGCCGAGGCGCTGACCGTCACCGTGGCGCTGCCGCGCGACGGCGCCGGTGAGCACACCGGGGAGCCGTACAGGTTCGTGGTGGTCCGGGTCGGCACCGCGATCGCCGTGCTCGACGGCCTCGGCGCCGACAGGTGGGAGACGCTCCTGACCCAGGAGCTCGTCGGCCGGATGTGCCCGTACAAGGCGACCTGCGCCCCGCCGGCGTCGACGGTGCGGGCCACGAAGCCGGTGAACGGGGGCGAGGCATGGGCGGTGGTCGCCGGCGTCGAGGGCGGACCGGTCACCGAGAAGGCCGGCGACCTCGGCCGGCTCGGGTATCGCGCCTCGGTCGTGCCGACCGGCTGCGACGTGGGGTCCGCGGCGGCGCTCGGCGGCCTGCCGGCGACCTCCTACACGGTCGTGTACTTCGCCACCGAGCAGGACGCCACGAGCGTCGCCGGCCCGCTGGGGCTGCCGGTCGTCAAGGTCCGCACGTACTGCCTGTGAGCGGCCCGGGAACCGTACGGACCCCTGCATATACAGCTTCGCGGCGCCGTCGACACGGCCGCCGCGGTGCACAACACTCGGGTATTCGGCGGGCTACACGGTGGGAGTGCGGCATGGCAGTGGTGGAGATCCAGGCGGACCGGCGGTCGGAGGTCACGTTCAGCGGCGGGCGGGCCGGGTCGGGGCCGGCCACGTGGGGGCAGCAGGCGATCTGGGACGTGGTGCGCAACCTCGGCACCGACGCCGCCCGGTACAACGTCTCCGGCGGCATGCCGCTGCCGTCGCCGGTCCCCGCGGACCGCGTCGAGGCCGCGGTGCGGTCGCTGGTGCTGCTGCACGAGTCGCTGCGGACGCGGCTGCGCTCGGCCGACGACGGCCGCCTCGAACAGGTCGTGCACGCCTCGGGCGGCATCCCGCTCGTGACCCGGTTCGCCGCCGGGGAGGCGGTCACCGAGGCCGCGTACGCGCTGCGCGACGAGCTGCTCGCCGTCCCGTTCGACGCGACCCGGGAGTGGCCGCTGCGGGTCGGGGTCGTCCACGCCGGCGGCGGTATCCGCTACGTCGTGTTCTTCCTGTCACACACCGCCTCCGACGGATGGGGTCTGCGCAACCTCCTCGCGGACTTCGCGACGCTCGTACACGGGACGCTGCCGCGACGGGACCTGCTGCAGCCACTCGAGGAGGCGGCGTTCCAGACCTCCGACCGGGGCCGCCGGCGCGACGCGGCCGCCCGCCGCTCGTGGCTGTCGAAGCTCGGCAGCGGCCCGGCGAGCATGTTCCCGGCCCGGGCCGGCACCGCGCCGGCGGCCACGTTCCCGAACGCGGTGCTCAACTCCCCCGCGCTCGGCCTGGCGCTGGACCGGGTCGCGGCCGACCTGTCCGTCACCCCCGCCTCGGTCGTCCTCGCCGCGGCCGCCGCCTCCGCCACCCGGATCACCGGCGTCGACGAGGCCGTCTTCCAGGTCGTCGTCAACAACCGGTTCCTGCCGGGCATGGCGGACGGGGTCACCACGATCGCCCAGGAAGGACTGTTCCACCTCACCGGCACCCGGGTCGCGTTCCCGGACCTCGTGCGCCGCACCTTCGGCGCCGCCATGTCCGCGCAACGCCACGCGTACTACGACAAGCTCGCCCTCGACCGTGACGTCGCCGCCCTCGACAGCACCTGCGACCACTCGTGCTTCGTCAACGACCAGCGGGGGCTGATGCCGGCGCTGGGCTTCGCCGCCCCCGCGCCGGCACCGCTGCGCGAGGCCCTCACCCGCACCACGCTCACCTGGCCGGTGGAGCACGAGCCGCGCCGGGGCGTGTCGTTCGCCCTGGACGCCCAGGACGCCCCCGGCGCCCTGGAGCTCGCCATGACCGCCGACAGCGCCCTCATGCCCCGCGACGACATGACCACGTTCCTCTACGGCATCGAGGAGCTGATCGTCACCCAGGCGCTCGACACCCAGGCGCTCGACGCCTAGTGCTGCACCTTCCAGACCCACACGTCGGCGATGTGCTCGCCGGGGCCGAAGAGCTGGTCGGCGGTCTGGCGCACGGCGTCGCTGTTGCCGTGGCTGTCGGCGAGGATGATGCGGTCCGCCTTCCAGTACGCGAGGTCGGTGCGGGCCTGGGCGACGTGCTCGGGGCCGAGCTGGGGCACGACGCCGTCGTTGCCGACCTGGCCCAGCAGGCTCCACGTCGGCGGGTACGTCGGGCCGAACATGGCCTTGTGCTCGGGGTCGTTCGGGTCGGGGGCGAGGAAGTAGCCGCCGGCGATCTTGAAGTCGATGTCCGAGTCGACGGCCCAGCGCATCGCGTCGAGGCCCTCCCACCAGCCGCCGGGGATGACGACGACGGTGGCCTGGTCCGGCACGTGCTCGCGCCACATGCCGCTGCTGAAGAACACGGGCGCCAGCGGCCGGTCGTTCGTCGGTTGCGGCGTCGGCACGAGCGGCAGCAGCGCCATCGCGAGGGCGGCGGCCCACAGCCAGCGGCCCGCGTACGGCAGCGGCTCCTCGTCGTCGTCCTGGAACGTGTCCCTGGCCTTGTCTCTGGCCTTGCCCTCGTCCGTGCCGTCGGTGTCCGCGACGGCGTCCGTGGCCGGCGCCTCCGAGGCGAACGCGGCCTCCTCGACCGGCTCCGGCCGGGTGACCGGCGGCGGCACCACGAACCGGTCGACGAGGATCGCCAGCAGCACGCCCACGAGCGGGGTCACCACGAGCGCGACCCGGGTCGGCACCACCGAGTCGAACAGCGGCAGATCGACCAGGTAGCGCCACGGGCCGTGCCAGGTGGTCTCCTCGCCCTTGTACCGCACGATCGGGCCGAGCGACAGCAGCGAGAACACGACCGCGGTGACGAACAGCGCCCGGGCGCCCCGGTGCCGCCAGAGGGAGGCCGCGGCGGCGGGCAGGAGCAGCAGCAGCGGCCAGCCGAAGAACGTGTTCTCCTCCGTCGGGCCGCCGAGCTTCTCGATGCGCGGGATGTCACCGAGGATGGAGCGGCGGCTGAAGTTCGAGAACCCGTAGAGGTCGGCGCTGAAGCCGTGCACGAAGTCGGGCAGCCCGTGGTACGCCTGCGGGCCGGTGAACTGGTGCCAGAGCGGGTACGCCATGATGACCCCCGCCACGAGGGCGGTGACGCCGAGCGCCGGCAGTGCCGCCCGCGCGGCCGGGAGCATCTCGCTGGGCCGCAGGAACACCAGCAGGAACACCAGCAACGCGAACGCCGCGAGGAACAGGACCTCTTCGTTGATGAAGCACTGGTACACGACGAGCGCGGCGAGCACGAGACCCTTGCGGACCGTGTCGCCCGGCTCGCGCATCCGGAACACGGCCCACAGGATCAGAGGGATCATGAACTGGCCGGCGATGTTGGGGTGACCGGTCGTCTGCGAGATCATCGCGGGGCCGAAACCGCAGAAGAGCGCTCCCAGGTAGGCTGCCGTCCGGGTCCGGACCACGCCGCAGCGCAGCAGCATGAAGAACCAGGCGATGGCGGTGCCGGCCGGCGCGATCGTGCTGATGACGGCGAACGTGACCGGCGCCCCGAACAGCAGCGTGATCGGGGCGAGCGGGAGGGCGAGGCCCAGGATGGACGTGTTGGCCATCAGGTTCACGCCCAGCGGGGCGTTGAGCTGGTCGGTGAAGAACGGGGTGTCACCATGGGTGAACAGCCGCGCGGCGTGCGTGAGCACCCACTCGAAGAAGACCTGGTCCTGGTTGTTGTCGGCCAGCATCCGGGTCTGGGGTGCCGCCCACAGATGGTGGAAGAGCACGACGGAGAAGACCACGTAGCTCACGACGACAAGCGCGTTCTTTCCGCCGGTTTTCACGGGTGAGACCATAGCTGTCCAGGGGCCCGTGACGCACGCACTGGCCTCCCGGCATCGACGTCGATAAACTACGCCAATTCCGGATAACATGATCAGACCGTTGGATCGCCGAGCTACCGAGGAGAACGCCGTGCCGCCTGGAGGCGATCGGGATCGCAGTTCGGAGATCCTCGGTGACCAGCTCATCCAGTCCGAGGTGCTCGAGGGCCTCGCGATGGCGAAGAACCACCGCAAGTGGTTCGTCGCGTTCGCGACGCCGTACCTGGGCGACGACCCGATCGAGGTCAGCGCGGGCCTGGGCGACTATGCGGCGGAGTGGCTGGAGCACGCTCCGCGCATGACGGTCACGGAGGCCGACCCGGACCGGCTGCTCGCGCTCAAGGAGCGCTTCTCGGCCGACCGCGAGGTGTCGATCCGCGAGCTCATGCTGCCCAGCGACATCACCGCCGAGCACAGCGCCGCCGTGTCGTACAACGTCCTGGAGCACATCGAGGACCACCTGGGCGCCCTGCGCACCATGCGCTCCCTGGTCCGCCCCGGCGGCCACGTGATCATCGTGGTGCCGGCGTTCCCCTTCGCGATGGGCCCCGCCGACATCGCTACCGGCCACGTCCGCCGGTACACCAAGAAGACCATGCGTGAGGTGCTGCTCGCCGCCGACCTGGAGATCGAGAAGCTGCACTACGCCAACTCGCTCGGCCTGATCGGCTACTACGTCTCCACCTGCCTCCTGCGCCAGAAGCCAGGCCCCGGCATGATGGTCAAGTTCTACGACTCGACGGTCGCCCCGATGACCCGCTTCGCCGAACGCTTCGTCACCCCACCGTTCGGCCAGTCCGTGATCGCGATCGCCCGCCGCCCCGCCTGAAAGTTTCGCCGCCACCACCACCCGGACCCCAGCCACCCAGCGTCGCCGGCGGTGTCTGTCAGGCACCTCTCCGTAAGGTCCACCTGCCCCACCGCCACGCCCCGCCGTTCGGCCAACCGTCAGCCGGGAAACTTTCGCGCCGCCCCCCGGAACCACCCGTGCACAACCACGCCCCCGGCACACCGAGGCCGGGGGCTTCACATGGTGCACAAAACCGTGGCAACCCCGGCGGAAGAACCCCGACCGCAGGCCCATCAGAACCCCCGGGCACCGGCGACCCACACACCGCTCTGACAAGACCGCGTCCGGACAGCCGGACGCGGCGAGGTCTCCGGACGCAGCCCTCGTCAGCCAGGTCGTCACGCAACGCGACGCACACCGCCGTCCAGCCTGCGCCGCTCCAGCCTGTGCCGCTTCTCCCGCCCCACCCGGCCACTTACCCCAGAGCAGGCCAGCCGCTCGATCCACAGCTCTCGCACCACCGCCCAGCGCCCCAACCTCTGCCGCAACCCAAGTTCAGCCACCCACACACCCCCAACCTCAGCCCGGCGGCCCACACACCCCAACGTCCGCCGCAACCCAGGCCCGGCCACCCACACCACACACCCCCGACCTCAGCCGCAAACCAGGCCCGGCCACCCACACACCCCCGACGTCGACTCAGGCCCAGCCGCCCACGCCCCGGATCCGCAACCGCTGCACCACCGCCCCGACCTGCGCGCCGCGCTCACCAATACCGGCACCCCCACCGACGCCCGCAACTCCCTCACAGCAACCCCACTCCACCCGCCCAACCTCCCCCGCGCCCCAACACAGACATTGGTCAATGCCCGCGTTTACGGCTTTTGCGCAATAGACATTGCGCGATCCACCCCCAAGATGATCTTCAATTGAGGGGTAGATCGCGCAGCGTCAATCTCGGAAATCGGACATCTCCGGGCATTGACCAACGCCTGCGCGAGGGCGACGCGCAAGGGGGCACACCGGACCGACCAGCAAGGTCGACCTCGAACATGGACATCTCCGGGCATTGACCAACGTCAGCGCGAGGGCGACGCGCAAGGGGGCACACCGGACCGACCAGCAAGGTCGACCTCGAACATGGACATCTCCGGGTATTGACCAACGTCTGCGCGAGGGTGACGCGGGGGGACACGCCAGACCGACCGACGAGGTCGATCCCGGAAATGGACATCCCTGCGACGGCGAGGGGTGGCGGCGGCGTGGGTGGTGCGGAGGAAAAGTGTTACGGGTCGTGGGGCGCGCGGGTCTGTGGATCCGGACCATCGAACCGAAGGGGATGAAGTGAACCTGCGCCATCTGTCCGCGGCCGGGGTTGCGGCCGTCGTGCTGCTCGCCGGGTCGGGGTGCGAACCCCAGGGTCAGACCCAGACCCAGGGCCGGAGCCAGACCGGCACGGCTCCGTCCGCCGACGCTGGGGCCGGCGCCGGGGGCGCCGCACCGTCGAACAGTCCGTCCAGCACCGCCGCGGCGTCGCGCGGGGCGTCCGGGGGTGCGCCGGCGAAGTCGGCCGCGGGGAACGCACCGCCGCCGTTCTTCGCCGCCGTGCCCGCGGTGCCGGAGGTGAGCGAGGCCGTGGCGGGGGGTGCGGTACGGCAGCAGCAGCCGGTGGCGGGGCGCGACAACGGGCAGAGCACCCGGTACGGCGACCGGTCCGTCTGGATCTTCGACGACACGACGCTCAAGGAGCCGTGGGGTTTCCTGTCCAACAGCGGCGCGGCCACGAAGGACCTCGACGCGGGAGACGGCATCGACCTCACGTCGAACAACCCGGTCACCGTCGACGCGTCGAAGGCGCCGGTGGAGCTGATCCCGAGGTCGGCCGCGGAGAAGGCGTACGAGCAGGCGAACAAGGTGCAGTTCGGGTTCTGGCCCGGTCCTGTCGTCGCGGACCCCGCGCGCGGGCGGGTGCTCGTGTTCTACGGCAAGTCGAAGCCGGTGAAGGCGATGACGACCGCCGGCGGGAAGGCCACCGACTACGCGCTGTTCGGCCACCCCGAGTACGCGCGGCGTGACGGGCTCGTCCAGTACCTGTCGTACTTGGCCGCGTCGCCGCCCGCCGGGACGGTCGCCGCCTTCACCGGCTTCGACCACGGGCCGAACGGCGCGCCGCCGACCTGGAACATGACGTCGTTGGAGCCGTACGGCATGAACGTGTTGATCCACGCCTTCAGCGCCGGGGCGTAGAAGACGGTCTGCCCGGCCGCGCCGGCGGCGTTCGTGAACGCCCCGGCCGCGGGGTCGGCCGTCCAGCCGCCGCCCGTCCAGAACGTCCACTTGCGACGGTCCGTCACGTCGGCGAGGCCGACCTTGCCGAGTTTGCAGCCTTGGTACGTGCAGGCGCCGTACGCGTAGAGCACGTCGCCGACGGTGACGGCGGCGGGGCTGCCGGAGGTGAGGTCGATGCCGTCGGACGCGTCGAGGTCCTTCGTGGCGGCGCCGCTGTTGGACAGGAAGCCGAACGGGTCCTTGAGCGTGGTGTCGTCGAAGATCCAGACGGACCGGTCGGCGTACCGGGTGCTCTGCCCGTTGTCGCGGCCCGCCACCCGCTGCTGTTGCCGCACCGCACCCGCGGGCGCGAACTCGGCCACCTTCGGCACCGCGGGCACGGTGGCGAAGAACGGCGGCACGGACGGGGACGGTGCGGCCGGGGAAGCGGCGGGCGAGGACGGCGCGGGCGCCTGGGCGGTCGCGGGCGGCCGGGCGGCCGGCACCTCCCGCCGCGGCTCGTCGGGCTGCCGCCACACCGTCACGCCGATCACGAGCGCGAGCGCCAGAGCCGCGGCCCCGCCGGCCAGCGCGAAGGCCTTGAGCGCCCACCCGCCGGCGGCCGCCTTCGGCGGGGGCGCCAGGAGCGGCAGGCCGGCAAGGAGGCCCTCCGCCGCCGGGAGCCGGCGGGACCGCTCCGTGCACTGTGGACAGTCGCGGACGTGCCGGGCGATCCGCTTGCGCCACAACGGGTCCGGCTCTCCGTCCCAGCCGGCCACGACCTCGCGCAGCGCCGGGCAGCCGGGCGACGCGTCCAGGGCGCGGACCACCGAACGGGCCACGTCGAGCTGCTCGCGCATCCGCTGCACCCGCACCCCGGCGTGCGCGGCCGGCAGGTCGAGGGCGTCGGCGACCTCGGCGCGGGTCAGGTGACCACCGGCCTCCAGCCACCACAGCGACAGCACCGTGCGGTGCGCCGGGTCCAGCCAGCGGGCCGCCTCCGCGATACCCCGTTGCTCGACGTCCAGGACCTGCCGCAGCACGGCGAGGCCGACGAGGTCCGCCGACGGGTCGGCGGTGTCGGGCAGGCCGTCCGGCTGGTCCTCGCCGCGGGTCAGCCTGGCCCGGCGGGCCTCCGCACGGGCGTCGGCGAGCTGCCGCAGGGCGATCGTCACCACCCACGACCGGAAGCGCCCGGCCCGCCGTACCGTCGAAACCCCCGTCACGACGCGGACCATCGCGTCCTGGACGATGTCGTCGACGTCGAGGTCCCGGTCGGCGCCGCGGCCGACGACGGAGTAGACCAGCGGCAGGTAGCGCGCGGCGAGGGCCTCCACGGCGGCCCGGTCACCGTCGCGGGCCGCCGCCACGAGGACCTCGTCGGACTGTGCCACTGTCGTTCCCGTCTGTTCGTTCACCCTCTGGCGGACCCCCTCCGGTCTCGTGTCATAACACTTTCCGGGCTTGACGGGGCGGTGCGGCGGGACTTACGGTCCTGACCACAACCGCATATCGCGCTGCACGACCCGCGACGGGAGAGCCCTCGGTCAGTCCGAGGCGCCGAAGGAGCAACGTTCTCCCCAGAATCTCTCAGGCATCGGTACCGCCGCGGTCAGGCGACTCTGGAAAGTCAGGACGATCCGTGTCCTGCGCCCACGGTGCAAACCGCCCCGCTCGTCGCGGGCGGCGAAGCTCTCAGGCTCCGATGACAGAGCGGGGAGGTCACCCAGCAGGGGTGCCGTCCGCGACGGCATCCGGACCCAGGGAGCCTCCGTGACACCGCTCTTCGACGTGCACCGCGATCTCGGCGCCACCTTCACCTCCTTCGCCGGCTGGCGCATGCCGCTGCGCTACCAGGGGGACCTCGCCGAGCACCACGCGGTGCGGCGCGCCGCCGGGTTGTTCGACCTGTCGCACATGGGCCAGCTCGAGGTCACCGGCGCCGAGGCGGACCGGTTCCTCGACTACGCGCTCGTCGGCAGGCTGTCGGCGATCGAGGTGGGCCGCGCCCGGTACACGATGCTGTGCCACGACACCGGCGGGGTCCTCGACGACCTCGTCGTCTACCGCCTCGCGGACCGGCGCTACCTGGTGGTCGCGAACGCCGCCAACACCGCCGTCGTCTTCGCGATGCTCCGCGAGCACGCCGACGGCTTCCACGTCACCGTCCGCGACACGTCCGCCGACTGGGCGCTGATCGCCGTGCAGGGGCCTTCGGCGGCGTCGATCCTCGACCCGGGGCCGCTGCGGTACTACGCGATCCGCCCGTTCCCGCTCGCCGGGCGGGACGTGCTGCTGGCGCGGACCGGGTACACCGGCGAGGACGGCTTCGAGGTCTACTGCCGCCCCGATGACGCCGTCGCCGTGTGGCGGGCGCTGCTCGACCGCGGCCCGACGCCGGCGGGGCTGGCCTGCCGCGACACGCTGCGCCTCGAGGCGGGGATGGCGCTGTACGGGCACGAGCTGTCCGTCCGGCGGACCCCGCTGCAGGCCGGCCTCGCCCGCCTCGTCGACTTCTCCAAACGCGACTTCGTCGGCGCCGCCGCCCTGCGCCGCCAGCGCGACTCGGCGCCGGTCGAGGTCCTGGCCGGGCTCGTCACCGGATCCCGGCGGGCGCCGCGCGCCGGCTACCAGGTGCTCGACCCGGCGACCGGCGCGGTGGCCGGCGCCGTCACCAGCGGCGCGCTGTCGCCGACCCTAGGCCATCCCGTCGCGATGGCGTACGTGCCGCCCGCCCTCGCCGAGCCCGGGACCCGGCTCGCCGTCGACGTCCGCGGCGCGAGCGTCGAGGCCACCGTCGTGCAACTGCCCTTCTACGTCGCACCGCCGAAGTGAACGTCATGTCGTCGAACCAGCCGGAGATGAGCGCCATGTCCGCGATCCCGTCGCACCTGTCCTACACGCGTGACCACGAGTGGTTCTCCGACGGCGTCGTCGGCATCACCGCGTTCGCCGCGTCCGCGCTCGGCGACATCGTCTACGTGCAGCTGCCCGAGGTCGGCACGCTGGTCACCGCCGGCGAGCCGTGCGGGGAGATCGAGTCGACGAAGTCCGTCAGCGACCTCATCGCGCCCGCCGACGGCGTCGTCGTCTCGGTCAACCCGCTCATCGCCACCGAACCGGGAGCGGTCAACGACGACCCGTACCGGCGCGGCTGGCTCTTCACGCTCCGCCTCACGGGCGCCGCCCCCGAGCTGCTCGACGCCGCCGCCTACGCCGCCCTGGTCGGGTGAGCCCGGTGGCGCTGAGCGCGTTCGACCTGTACTCCGTCGGCATCGGCCCGTCGTCGTCGCACACCGTCGGCCCGATGCGCGCCGCCCGCCGCTTCGCGTCGGCACTGGACGGGCTGCCGGTCGCCCGGGTGCGGGCGGAGCTCTTCGGCTCGCTCGGCGCCACCGGCCACGGCCACGGCTCCGCGAAGGCCGTCGTCCTCGGCCTGCTCGGGGAGGACCCGGCGACCGTCGACACCGACACCGCCGACGAACGCGTCGACGACGTCCGCCGCACCGGCCTGCTCCACCTCGCCACAGGCCGTGCCGTCGCGTTCTCCGTCGACGACGACGTCGTCCTGCACCGGCGCAAGTCGCTGCCCGAGCACCCGAACGGCATGCGGTTCGCCGCCTACTCCGCCGACGGCGCGCCGCTGCTCGAGCGGACGTACTTCTCCGTCGGCGGCGGCTTCGTGGTCGGCGACACCGGCATCGTGCCCGACACCACGCGGCTGCCGCATCCGTTCGCGACCGGCGGCGAGCTGCTGGCCCTGTGCGCCTCGCTGGACCTGCCGGTGAGCGCCGTCATGTACGCCAACGAACGCGCCTGGCGCCCCGACACCGAGACCCGGGCCGGGCTGCTGCACCTGTGGTCCGTCATGCAGGCGTGCGTCGACCGTGGCTGCTCCCGCGACGGCGTCCTGCCCGGCGGGCTGCGCGTGCCGCGGCGGGCGCCGGCACTGTACCGCGACCTGAAGGCCTCCGCCGACGGCGCCGACCCGCTGAAGGTCCTCGACTGGGTGAACCTCTACGCCCTCGCCGTCAACGAGGAGAACGCCTCCGGCGGCCGCATCGTCACCGCCCCGACCAACGGCGCCGCCGGCATCATCCCCGCCGTCCTGCACTACTACACGCGCTTCGTCCCCGGCGCCACCGACGACGGCGTCGCCCGCTTCCTCCTCACCGCCGCCGCCATCGGCATCCTCATCAAGGGCAACGCCTCCATCTCCGGCGCGGAGGTGGGCTGCCAGGGCGAGGTGGGCTCGGCGTGCGCGATGGCCGCCGCCGGCCTGTGCGAGGTCCTCGGCGGCACCCCCGCCCAGGTGGAGAACGCGGCCGAGATCGGCCTGGAGCACAACCTGGGCCTCACCTGCGACCCGGTGGGCGGCCTCGTCCAGATCCCCTGCATCGAACGCAACGCCATCGCCAGCGTGAAGGCCATCAACGCCGCCCGTCTCGCCCTGAACGGCGACGGCAGCCACAAGGTCACCCTCGACAAGGCGATCCGCACCATGCGCGACACCGGCCGCGACATGTCGGTGAAGTACAAGGAAACCGCCCGCGGCGGCCTGGCCGTCACCGTCATCGAGTGCTGAGACTGTAGTTCCCCCGTGGCTGGATCGCGTGTGCGCATGGGCGATCGGGGACCTGTCCATTCACGGTGATCCATGGCGTGGGTATCATGTAGGTGGGAGCCGCACAGCGCCGCGGACAGCATCTGAGCTGCGCCGCAGGCGTCGCCATGCATGCAACTCGCATCGACGTGACGGAGTTCCCAGTGCAACTTTCAGCCCGTATGAGACCGTTCGCCATCGGCGCGGTCGCCACCCTGGCCGCCGCGGTGGCCGCGGTCGTCGTCGCGCAGAGTCCCGCCGCCGCGCACGGCTCGGTCACCGACCCGCCGTCGCGCAACTACGGCTGCTGGGCCAGGTGGGGCAGCGACTTCCAGAACCCGAACATGTCCCAGACCGACCCGATGTGCGCCCAGGCCTGGCAGGCCAACCCGGACACGATGTGGAACTGGAACGGCCTCTACCGTGAGGGCGTCGCCGGCAACCACCAGGCCGCCATCCCCGACGGTCAGCTGTGCAGCGGCGGCCGTACGCAGAACGGCCGGTACGCCTCCATGGACACCGTCGGGGCGTGGGTCGCCGCGACGAAGCCGAACAACTTCACGCTGACCCTCACCGACGCCGCCCAGCACGGCGCCGACTACCTGCGCATCTACATCACCAAGCAGGGGTTCGACCCGACCACGCAGCCGCTGACGTGGGCGAGCCTCGAGCTGGTCAACAGCACCGGGCGGTACGCGCCGGCGCCGCAGTACCAGGCGCAGGTCAACGCCGGGAGCCGGACCGGCCGGCACGTCATGTACACGATCTGGCAGGCCAGCCACCTGGACCAGTCGTACTACTTCTGCAGTGACGTGATCTTCACCGGTGGGCCCGGACCTTCGAACAGCGCGTCGCCGTCGCGGTCGCCTTCCACGTCGCCGTCGGCCTCGCGGTCGCCGTCGACGTCACCGTCGGCGTCGGTCTCGGTGCCGCCGGGCGGGTGCTCGGCGAGCTACGCCAAGACCAGCGAGTGGAGCGGCGGCTTCGGCGCCAACGTGACCGTCACCGCCGGCGCGGCCGGGACCAACGGCTGGATGGTCCGCCTGACCTGGGCCAACGGCCAGACGATCACCTCGTTCTGGAACGCGGCGATCACGTCCAGCGGGGCCGTCTCGACGGCCACGAACGTGAGCTACAACGGCAAGCTGGGCGCCGGGCAGTCCACGAGCTTCGGCTTCAACGGCTCCTGGAACGGCACCAACTCGGCACCGGCGGTGACCTGCACCGCCACCTGACCCCGCGCCTTGCGGAGCACATGACTTTCGAGATAGCTTTCACGAAAGCTTTTCTCGGAGGTGTACGTGCATCGTCAGGTGCTCATTCAGAACGCTCACGTCGTGCCCGGCAACGGTCCGGAGTTGCCGGGCACCGACGTTCTCTGTACCGGCGGCGTGATCACGGCCGTCGGTCCTTCGCTCGCCGCCCAGGCCGATCCGTCGTGTGAGGTCATCGACGCGGCGGGGCTCACCGTGACCGCGGGGTTCGTCGACGCGCACCGGCACGTGTGGCAGGCGCCGCTGCGCGGCTCCGGCGCCGACATGCCGATGTCCCGGTACTTCGTGGAGGTGCTCGGCGCCGCCCTGGCCGCGATGTCCCCCGCCGACGCCGGCCGGGCGACGCTCCTCGGCGCCCGCGCGGCGCTCGACGCGGGCGTCACCACGGTCTTCGACTACAGCAACGCGACCCACTCCCCCGAGCACACCGACGCGGTGGTCGAGGCGTTCGAGACGTCCGGCATCCGCGCCGTGGTCGGGTTCTGCGACCCCGCCTCACTCGGGCGCGCCACCGGCCGGGTCACGGGCGCGCTGTCGATCCTCGGCCCCGAGTACGGCGACTGGGACACCGCCGCCGCCGAGATCAGGCGGGGCCGGGAGCTCGGCGTGATGGTCGCGGCGCACGTCGCCGGCCCGTGCGTGCGGCGGCTGCACGACGAGGGGCTGCTCGGCCCGCACCTGCAGCTCGTGCACCTCAACGCGGTAACCGCCGACGACGCGAAGCTGCTCGCCGAGTCGGGCACGGCCGTCGTGGTGACGCCGACGGTGGAGGCGGTGATGGGGCACGGCGGGTCCGCGTACGGGCGGCTGGCGGAGGCCGGCGCGCGGCCCGCGTTCGGCGTCGACGTCGTGATCGACAACCCGCCGGACCTGTTCGAGCCGCTGCGGGACACGCTGCGCACGGCCCGGCTGGCGACGGGTTCCGCGTCGGTGCCGCCGTCCGGGGACCTGCTGCTCGCGGCGACACTCGACGGCGCCAGGGCCGTGGGTCTCGCCGGCGTCGTCGGTACCGTCGAAGCGGGCGGACGCGCTGACCTGCTGCTCCTGGACGGCCTCGGCCACCTGCGCGGCGACCGGGCGGGCGCGGTCGTCTCGTGCGTGACCGCGTCGGACGTGCGGACCGTGCTGGTGGACGGCCGCGTGGTGAAGCGGGACTTCGCCCTGCTGGTCTGACGTGCGTCGGGGGCGGGACGCGCGCGCGTCCCGCCCCCTGTTTCGCGGGTGGATCAGAAGTTGTCGGCGGTGCGGATCCGGCCGCGGAGGAAGGCGCCGGAGGTGGTCAGCTGGTTCGGGTTCGTCCAGCTGCCCGCCGAGCAGGTGCCCGGCTTGAACGCGGCGCTGCTCTCGTTCGCGTCCGAGTACGTCCAGTTCGCGTAGCTGATCTTCTTCGAGTCGAGCAGGTCCAGCCACGCGGCGCTGCTGTTGAGGTCGACGTTGCCGCCGCCGGTGTAGGTGACCGTGCCGAACTCGGTCACGAAGAGCGGCAGCCGGCCGGCCGCCCGCGACACCACGTTGCGGTAGTTGTCCAGGTGCGACGCGGCGTAGAAGTGGAACGTGTACATGATGTTCTGCGCGTTCACCGGGTTGGCGACGATCTCGTTCTCGTCGGTGCCGTCGGACACGCCGAGCGACGACCAGCCGCGGGTGCCGACGATCACGACCGCGTCGGGGTCGGCCGCCCGGATGACCGGGATGACCTGCTCCGCGTAGGACTTGATCCCCTGCCACGACACGTTGTTGGGCTCGTTGGCGATCTCGTAGATGACGTTCTTCTTGTTCGCGTTGCGCTGCGCGACCGAGGCGAAGAACGTCTTGGCCCGGTCCAGGTTGTAGTTCGGGTCACCCGGCGTCAGCGTGTGGAAGTCGATGATCGCGTACATGCCCTTGGACTCGGCCAGGTCGACGTACTGGTTGACCTGGTTGGTGAACCCGGCCGGGTTCGTCTCGTAGCCCTGCTCCTGCACGTACATCGCGATCCGCAGCAGGTCGGCCTTCCAGTCGTCGGCAAGCGCGGCCACGGAGGCGTTGGTGACGCAGGAGGCGAACCACTGGATGCCGTGGGTGCTCATGCCCCGCAGCTGGATCGCCTTGTTGTTCTGGTTGCAGAGGTTGACGCCGCAGACGTGCAGCTGCCCGTTGGCCGCGAGCGGCGTGCCACCCTGCGGCGGCGTGCTCGGGCTCGGGCTGGTGCTCGGCGGCGGGCTGCTCGACGGGGACTTCGACGGCGTCGGGCTGTTCGTGACCCCGCCGGTGCAGGTCACGCCGTTGAGCGTGAACGTCGCCGGCGTCGGGTTGGCGGCGGTCCACGTACCGTTGAAGCCGATGCTCGTCGACGCGCCGGTCGCCAGGCCGCCGTTGTAGTCCAGGCTGCGGGCGGTGACCGCGGCGCCGCTCTGGCTGAACGTCGCCGACCAGCCCTGCCCGACCTTCTGCCCCGCGTCGGGGAACGTGAAGCCGAGCGTCCAGCCGTTCACGGCGTCGCCGAGGTTGGTGATCGTGATGTTGCCGGTGAACCCGCCCGGCCACTGGTTCACCGTGTACGCGACGCGGCAGCCGCTGGCCGCGGACGCGTTGACGGCGGGCAGGACGATGATCCCGGTGACCGCGAGGGCGGTGGCGGCGCCCACCGCGAGGAGTCCACGTTTGTGCAAGACCTTCATGACCGGCGATCCTGGGTGCTCCTTCCGGGTGACGCCAGTTACACCGATGTCCCGGGACATCTCTGACCTGGCCCTTTTCCCAGCTCAGCACTGTTGCCGCCGGCCTTGTCGGCACCACGACGGTCGTGAAACGTTCATGCCCGCTACCGTTGAGGCGTGAGCGGGCCGCAGGCCCGCTCACCATAGGCGCAGGGTGGCTCGCGGCGACGCCGGAGCGGAGCGGAGGTGTCGGCGTGAGCGGACTGCAGCGGTTTGAGAAGCGTCTCGAGGGCCTGGTCGAAGGCGCCTTCGCCAAGGTGTTCAAGGGTGTCGTCCACCCGGTGGAGATCCTCAACGCGATGCAGACCGAGGCGAACGCCGGGAAGACCAGCATCCCCGGCGGCCGCATCCTGGTCCCCAACCGCTACGTGATCGTCCTGTCCCCCGCCGACCACGAGCGCCTGGCCGCGTACGCCGCCGCCCTCGCCCGCGAGCTCGCCCAGTCGCAGGCCGAGTACATCGGCGAGCAGGGCTGGGCCGTCTACGGCGACATCCTCGTCGAGGTGTCCCGCGGCGAGAACCTGGAGACCGGCCTCTTCCGCGTCGACGCCCAGGTGTACACCGGCGCGGACCAGCGCACCCGGCGCGGCCCCGACAGCGGCGTCCGCCTCGTCACCGACGACGGCTACGCCCACGCCGTCCAGCGCGGCAGCACCGTCATCGGCCGCGGCGACCAGGCCGACCTGCGCCTCGCCGACACGGGCGCCTCCCGCCAGCACGCCCGCCTCGACTTCGACGGCAACCGGCTCACCCTGACCGACCTGGGCTCCGCCAACGGCTCCCGGGTCAACGGCCAGAAGGTCACCACCGTCACCGTCAACCCCGGCGACGAGATCGTCATCGGCACGACCCGCCTCTCCGTCCGCGTCGAGCACCCCCCGTCCTGACCACCTCTCTTCACACCCCGTCATACGTAAACGCACAACGCAACGCGGGCCCGCCCCTGAGGACGGACCCGCGTTGATCTGACAGATGATCAGCCGCCGGTGATGACGAACTGTGAGCCGGGCTCCTTGACGATGTTGCCGTCGGCGGAGTTGGTGATGGTCACGTTCGTCAGGTTGGCGTTGCCGCGCGCGCCGGACATGGCGAGGATGCCCGCGCCGTTGTTGGACTTGTCGATGCGCACGTTGGTGATCGCGACGTTCGGCATGTTGCCGCCGCCGTTCTTGAACTGGATGCCGTCGTACGTGGAGTCGAAGATGTCGGTGTCGCGGATGGTGACGCCGACGATGTCGAGCGACGACGGGAAGAGCGTGATCGCGCCGAACTCCTGGTCCTCGTTCCAGAAGACGCCGCCGCACCGGTAGAGGCCGTTGTTGGCGATGACCGTGGTGCCGCTGAAGGGCTGCGGGGAGTGGTCGGTCGCCAGCATGATGCCGGGGTAGTTCATGGTGTCGGAGACGAGGTTGTTCTCGATGCCGTTGCCGTAGCCGCCGTAGATGGCGATGCCGTTGGCGCGCCACGGCAGCTGGACGGTGTTGTTGGTGAAGTGGTTGTCGTGGGCGATGTCGACGGCCGCGTCCTTCACCCGCGGGTTGGCCCAGACGGCGAGCGAGTCGTCGCCGGTGGTACGGAACGAGGAGTTGAACACGCGGGAGTTCTTCGTGCCGTTGGAGAAGTTGATGCCGTCGGCGAACGTGTCGCGGATGCGCATCCCGGTGAACTCGAGGCCGTCGCCCGGGTTCCAGTAGGCGGGGGTGTCGCTGTAGTCGCGGCCGACCCACGCGCCGACGTTGACGTGCTCGATCCACACGTTGCTGATCTTCGTGTTCTTCCCGAACCGGCCGTTCAGACCGTGACCGCGGTTGGCGCGGTTGGTCGTACCGCCGAAGATCGCGAGATCGGAGATCTGCGTGCTGTCGTCGATGTCGAAGCCGACGTTGCCCTCGTGGGGGTGATTGATGTTGCCGACGACGTTCTGCGGCTCGGTGAGCGTGTAGAGCTGCGAGTGCCACATGCCCGCGCCGCGGATGGTGACGTTGCGGATGCCCTTCTGGTTGTACTGGCCGCGGGTCGGGTCGACGGACAGGATCTTCTGCTCCTGCCGCCACTGGCCGGCCGGGATCCATACGCAGCTGATGACGCCGTTCATGTCGTCGTTGACGGCGCGCTGGATGGCGGCGGAGTCGTCGATGCCGTCGTTGGGGACCGCACCGTACGTGGTGATCGACGTGCACCCGGCGGGCTGGCTGAGCGCCGGCGCGACCTGCTCCAGGTCGATCAGGTCGATGTAGTAGAAGGACGCGGTGTCACCGGCGTCGCGCTGCAGCTTGAACTTGGTGCCGGGCGGGTAGGACGACGCCAGCAGCGCGTGCGACTCGTCGAACAGGCGGCGGGCGTTGGCCTGCGGCGAGTTCGACAGCGACTCGGTGTCGTCCGTCGTGCCGTACAGCCAGCTGTACTTCGAGGACAGCGTGATCTTCTGGACGAAGACGTTGTTGGCGTACAGGCTGATCGTGTAGTCCTGACCGCCGCCGGAGGCGGAGTCCGGGACGGAGTTGCGCACGACGATCGAGTTCGCCTGGTTGGTCGAGGTGATCTCGACGTAGTTGCCCTGGCTGTTGAGGCGCACCGACGCGCGGCCCGAGGACTCGGTGCCGAAGTTGGTGTGCCCGAACGTGCGCAGCGAGTCGGCGGTCACCAGGGTGCCCTGGTAGGTGCCGGCCTCCGCCTCGTACGAGGTGTACGGCACCGCCGCGCCCCGCCCGACGACGATCGACTGCGTGAAGGTGTTGTTGCTCTCGTTGGTCTCCGTGAGCACGCCGGTGGCGTCGGCGGTCGCGGTGATGGTCGCGCCGCCGCTGGTCGCGGTCCAGGTGCCGCTGATCGCGACGTTGGCGGTGGCGCCGGCCGCGATCGAGCCCGTGGTGCCGTTGAGCGTGGTGCCGCCGACGGTGACGCGGGTGACCGTGTTGACGCCGGACGCGGTGGTACCGCGGTTGTTGACGGCGACGGTGAAGCTGACGGCCGCGCCGACCGCGGGGTTCGCCGGGTTCGACGACACGCTCAGCACCTGCAGGTCCGGGCCGGGCGCCTGGGCGACGACGAGCTGCGACGAGGCGGTGAACGCGTTGTTGGACTCGTCCTGCTCGGCGACCGTGTTCGCGGGGTCGACGGTCGCGGACACCGGGTAGCTGCCCATGGCGCGGGTGCCGGCGTTGACGGTGACGGTCGTGGACGCGCCGGCGGCGAGCGCACCGACGGCGGCGGTCCCGGCGGAGGCCCCGCCGACGTTGACGTTGACCGTGGTGGCGGCGGAAGCGGCGGTGCCGGCGTTGCGCACCGTCGCGGAGACCGTGACCGGGGTGACCTCGGTCGGGGCCGACGGCGACCACGTGAGGGCGGTGACGACGAGGTCCGGGTTCGGCGCCGGGGTGCCGATGACCTGGAGCTCGGCGACCTGGCCGCCGGGAGCGCCGTTGTTGGTGAAGATCTGCAGCTGCAGGTCGGCGACGCGGCCGCTGACGGGGATCGACACCGTGTTCTGGTTGCCGGTCGGGCTGAAGCCGTAGTCGGCGCGGGCCTTCAGCGACGTGAACCCGGTCGCGGACTGCTCGCGGCCGAGGACCTGGATCGCCTGGGTGCGCGGGCCCCACGCGGTGTCGGGGTTGAGCTTCACGACGACGGAGCTGATGTCGGCGTTGGAGCCGAGCTTCACCGTCAGGATGCCGGGGAGGCCGTTGGACTCCCAGTAGGAGCCGACGTTGCCGTCGTTGGCGTTGGTCGCCACGAACGAGAACACCGAGGAGTTGGCCTCGATCGCCTTGCCCTGGGCCAGGTTCGTGCCGTTCGGCGGGGTGGTCCCGGTCCGGGTCACGTGGTTGCTCTCCGCCGACGTGTTACCCGCCGGGTCGGTCGCCTTCACGTAGTACTCGACCGTCGCCGTGTCCGGCTGCGTGTCGGTGTACACCAGGACGTTGCCGCCGACCGTCGCCCGCAGCGCGCCGTTGGCGAAGACCTGGTAGCTGGCGATGCCCGCCGCCGAGGTCGACGCGGTCCACGTGAGCCGGATCTGGCCCGACGCGGGCTGGGTGTAGGCGAGGTTGCCGGGTGCGGTCGGCGGCTGGACGGTGCCCGCGGCGCCGTAGATCTCGAACTCCGACAGCTGCCCGGCGGGCCAGCCGGTGTTGGCGGAGATGGTGACCCGCACGTACCGGACGCTGGCCGCGGTGAAGTTGATGGTCACCACGTTCTGCGCGGACTGGTTGAACACCCGCCCGGCCGACGGCGACAGGTCGTTGAACGCGGTGCCGTTGACGCTGCCCTGCACGGCCAGGGTCTGCGTGCGGGTGCCCCAGTTCGAGGGCAGCTTCAGCACCACCTGGTCGATGGCCGTGTTGGCGCCCAGGTCGACCTGGATCCACTGCGGGAACACGTTGTTGGTGCTCTCCCAGTACGACCCGGCGTTGTTGTCGTTGACGTTGCCGGTGCCGTACGGGCCGTTGGAGCTGCTGGCCTGCACGGACTTGCCGAGGGCGAGGTTGGGCCCGCCGGCGGCCTGCGCGGCCGGGGGCATCGTGGCGGCGATGACCGCGGTCGCCAGGACCGCGGCAAAGAGCCGCCACCTGGTCTTTCGAGTTCTCATGACGTCTTGGCCTCTCGGGGCGGGGGGCGCGACGCACCGAGCCCGCGGGAGGACGTCCAGCGGGCTGTCGGAGCTTGTCTGGTCGCGGCGGCGGGGACGGACGGTGAGGTGTACGGAGCAGGCGGTGGCGGTCGACTGCTACGCGGCTTGCACAGCGGCACACAAAATCTTGACGGGTTATGCAAATTTCTTGCGTCGCTGGGCATCCAAGATTTCAGATGGCTGACGGTTCGTCAACATGCGCGACACCGGTTCATTGACAAGGCATTGATAGGAATGTTTATTGTTAACTACTTTGCCTAATCCCCCGCCCCGCAAGGACACCCCATGAAGAGACCCACCCTCGCCGGCGCCGCCCTGCTGGCGGCCAGCACCGCGGTCGTCGCCGTGGCATTCGGCGGTACCGACGCCAACGCCGCCACCGCAGGCCCCATCACGGGACTCGGCGGCAAGTGCGTGGACGTGGCCGCAGCCAGCCCCGCCAACGGCACCGCGGTCCAGCTCTACGACTGCAACGGCACCGCCGCCCAGACCTGGACCGTCGACGGCACGACCATCAAGGCGCTCGGCAAGTGCCTCGACGTGACCGCCGCGTCGACCGCGAACGGCGCGCTCATCCAGCTGTACGACTGCAACGGCACCGGGGCGCAGCAGTGGACCGCCTCGAACGGCACCCTGGTCAACGCCGGCTCCGGCAAGTGCCTCGACGCGACCGGGCAGAGCTCGGCGAACGGCACCCGGCTGCAGATCTGGACGTGCACCGGCGCCGCCAACCAGACGTGGACCCTGCCCGGCGGCACCGCGCCGCCGCCCTCCGGCGGCCTGAACCCCGCGGTCGCGCCCGGCGGCAACTTCGACCTGTCGATCTGGCAGCTGCAGCTGCCCGTCGGCTCCCCCGGCGCACCCACGACCATCCCGTCGTCGCAGCTGCGCGGCCCGAACGGATACACGAACCCGGCGTACTTCTTCACCGACAAGAACGACGGCTCGATGACCTTCTGGGCCCCGGAGAAGGGCGTCACCACCCCGAACTCCAACTACGCCCGCTCCGAGCTGCGCGAGATGAACGCGAACGGCACCGCCGCGGACTGGCGCCTCGCCGGGTCACACCGCATGAGCGCGACCCTGCGCATCCCGAACGTGACGAAGAACGTCTGCGTCGGCCAGGTCCACCTCGGCACCGGCGGCCCGTCGACGAAGCCGCTGCTGGAGCTGTACTACCGCCCCAACGGCGACGTCTACCTCGGCACCGAGAACTCCCCCGACGGCGGCCAGACCCTGCACCTCGTCGGCAACGTCCCGCTCGGCGTCAAGTGGTCCTACGTCATCGCCATCTCCGGCGGCAACCGGATCAACCTGACCGTCAACGGCAGCACCACCAGCTACCCGATCCCGTCGTCGTTCAACCAGTACGGCATGTACTTCAAGGCCGGCTCCTACAACCAGTCCTCCTCCGACAGCACCACCAACGGCGCGAAGGTCAAGTTCTACGCCCTGACCGTCTCACACGCCTGACGCCCGGGCGACGACCTCCTCCGGGGAGAGGGGTGCCTTCGGGTGGTGGGACAGACACAGCGGTGTCCTCACTTTCACGAACGAGAACCCCTCTCCCGCGGCGTAGAACTCGCCGCTGCCCAGCAGGCCGATGTCCGGCAGCCGGCCGCCCTTGGCCAGGGCGAGCTCGCGGGCCGCGTCGATCTGCGCCGGCGAGTTCAGCAGCCCGAAGAACTGTGTCGTCGCGTTGCCCGAGATCTGGTTGTGCAGCCCCTTCGGCGCCTGCGTCGCGAAGACGAGACCGAGCCCGTACTTGCGAGCCTGCGACGCCAGGGCGATCGTGCTCGCCGTGCACGGGGTGCTGCCCGACGACGGCGCGAGGGTCTGCGCCTCGTCCATGACGAACAGCCCACCGAGCGGCCGGTCCCCCGCCGGGTGCCGTTTGATCCACGCGAACAGCGCCATCTGCAACTGGTTGACGAAGCTCTGCCGCTGCTCATCCGAGTTGAGCCCGGCAAGGTTGATGACCGAGACCCGGGCCCGCATGCCCGTCGGCGGGGTCAGCAGCGTCCCAGGATCCGCCGCGACGCCCTGGCCACCGAAGAGCGGGTCGGTCACCATCGCCGCTTTCAACGTCTCGGCCGCGTCGAGCGCGAGCTTCTCGCTCTTCGCCATCTGGCTCACGCCCGCCGGCAGCTCAGCCAGGAAGTCGGTGAAGCCGCGCAGCCCGGCTGCGCCGCTCTTCGCATACGCCCGCAACGCCTCCGTCAGCACCGCCCTGCCCTGCTGGGCGACCTTCGAAGGCCCGGCGACACCAGCCCGCGGCACGAGTGCCGCGACCGCGGCCTCGATCGCTGCGTCGAACTCGTCCGGCGAGTTCCGCACCGAGGTGAAGTCGGGCAGCGGCTGGAAGGCGAGCGGCCGTCCGGCGCTGACCCGTGGCGTCCAGACGACGACCTCGGTGTGTTCCAGGTAATCCCGGGCCCGGGCCACGTCGCCCGGCCCCCACCCGGCGGGCGGCTCCGGCCACGGGTCGCCGAGTCGGGCGAGATCGTTGTTCGGGTCGAGGACGATTGCCGACACCCCCTTGCGGGCGCATTCCTCCACCAGACGCCGGATGAGGACCGTCTTGCCGGATCCCGATCCCGCGAAGATGACGGTGTGCCGGCGCAGCGACTCCAGATCCACCCGGAACGCCCGATGCCCGTCGGCGGTCTTGCCCAGCCCGATCGAGACGGCCGCGGCATCCGGACCGGGCTGCGGCGTCGATGTCGGAGCGGGCTCGGACATCGTTGCGGGCGCCGTTGCGACAACGACGGGCGGTCCCGGGTCGGACGCCGGAGCCTCCAGAAGTGCGGTGAACAGCTTCGTCCGGCTCGCATGCCGGCGGGACGCGAGCCACTCCTGCAGATCGGGGCGTGGTATGGCGCGCAACTCCTGCAGGGCGGAGAAGACCCTCAGGTCCTCGGACGTCAGCGGGTGCACGACGCCGCCTGCCGCCCGGAATTCCTTGATGATCCCGGTGGTCACGGGACCGGTGGGCCAGGGGCCGTTGCGCAGCAACACGAGCCGCCGTTGCGGGACCGCGACGTCGAGACCCGCCATCGTGCAGGCCGCCTTGACCCGGCTGATGACGGCGTTCGCCTGCTTGCTGGCCACCGCCCGGAACGCCCAGTGCGCCTCGTTCTCGGTCGCCTCGTCGAGGACCTGAATGAGCCGCGCGTGCAGCGCCGGCGTCGCCGACGGCAGCGGATCCTGCTTGTACACGATGCCGGTCGGCGCCTGCTCGTCGATCCACGACGCGATTCCGGCGGCGAGCAACCGGGGAACCTCCGCGTTCTCCGTCTGCGGCTCGAGAACTCCGCTGCAGTCGGCCTGCGCGACCAGGGCGGCGAAAAGCGCGTCGAGTGTCTCCAGCGCTGACTCGCCGACCGGTTTCGGCACGGGCCTGCCCCCGACGGGTTCGGCGCCGCCGATGAGCCGGTCCAGTTCGGTGACCTCGTCACGGTCCAGGCACGACTGGACGTGCCGGTCGACGGCGTTCAGCAGCTTGCGGGGCGTGAGGTAAAGGGCATCGGTGAACGCCTGCGGCCGGATCGGCCACGTCGGATACGGCGGGACGAACCGCTGCTCGGCGTACTTGACGGCGAACCGCTTCGTGATGATCGCCTCGCCGAGGTCCGGTCTGTCGATCATGTCGGGCAGCGTCGTGGGCGTGAACCGGTCGAGCACCGGCATCGGCGCGCATCTGCGGAGCATCTCCCAGGTGTCCGGCAGGCACGACACCACCGTCAACGTCCGCTGGGTGATGTCCCGCAGCATCAGCAGGCCGTCGGCCATCGGCCCGAACACCAGCGACAGCTCCTCCTCAACCCCACGGTCCGGTTTCGTGAGCGACGCGGCGCTCTGCGCGAAGATCGTGTCGATCTGGTCGAACGCGATCACGGTCGGGGCGAGGGTGAGCGCCGTGAGACGGGAGATGTCACGCACGATGTCCCGCGGTTCGCGAACCGCCGGCGACAGCCCCCACGCGTGCCGTCCGCTGAGATCGCCCTGCATGGAGATGAGGTGGGCGTAGCCGACATCCTGCGCCTCGAAGTCACGTGACGCCCAGAGCACGAGCGCCCGCGCGGTGTCCTGGCACTCCTGCCCGACGCGCCAGTCGAGGCGGCGCAGCCCTGCCGCGAAAGCGTCCAGGTGTGCCCGGGTCAGGTCGCCGTCACCGGCGATGACCTGCCTCAGCTCCCCGGGGAGTTCCAGGCGCGGAGTGAGCCAGTACAGAAACGTCTTGAGCTGGGTGGTGAAGCCGATGGCGTCGCGCCCAAGCCCTTCGATCATGCACAGGGCCGTGCTCTCCCAGAAGGTCTTGCCGTTGGCAAGGCCGACCAGGAAGAAGAAGCCTCCGTCACGCTGGATCTTCTCACGGAGCGCGCCGAGCAGGTGCGTCTTGCCCGAGCCCGAACGCCCCTGGACGGCCACCCCGACCGGGCTCGCGTCGTCGCCGGTCCGTGCCTTGTTGACCCCGCGGAGGATCCGGCCGGCGGCCTCCGCGTGCAACTCCGGCACGTCGTAGGGGGACGGCCGCCACACATCGTCCGGGGTCGGCGCCGGGTTGAAGTCCAGCGCCTCCAAGGCACGGCGCTCGTCGGCGGTGATCATGCCGCACCGATCGACAGCACGTGGTTCGGTTCGTCGCCGATGTGCAGTGCCGCCGCCCGCTCCCGGTCGTCGAGCGCCTTCACGTTCGCCATCGGGATGATGCGGACGTCACGCTGCCGCGCCATGACCCGCAATGTGGCGTCGAGCGTGGAGCGCTCCACCCCGCTGAGGCTGTCGCGGATGTCGGCGAGGCTGACCCACTCACCGGGCGCGGGGGTGCGCTTGTCGTACGCCAGCCGCACACGCGTCTCAAGGTCATCATCTTGCGGCGCGACGGGCTCCAACTCCACTCCGGCCGGAGCGGTCCGGGTGAAGAACATCGCATGGCTGGTGCGGCCGCGCAGCGCCCTGTCGATGTTGCTCAGCAGCGTGACGAGCGATCTGACGGCCGAGCCGCTCCTGGCGGGCGGCGTCCGCACCTGCTGGACGACCGCCCAGCCACGCTCCGTCAGGTCATGCGCGAACGGCCGCTGGGTCCGGTCGGTGTCGACCAGGCCGAGGCTGACGAGTTTCTGGTTGTCGGCCCCGGTGAGCGCGAAGCCGGCCAGCTCCTTGAGCTCGGTGTTGTTCAGCGAACGCGCCTCGGCCATCAGCACGACCAAGGCCAGAAGCTGGTTTCCGGTGAGTGCGGGGACGTCCTCAGTGTTCGGCATGGGCGATTCTCTCCTTGACGGACCGGCGTAGGTTCAGCAGTTGACGGAGCTTGGCGACCACGGCGCCGACGTCGGCCAGGACCTGGTCGTTGGTGAACCGCAGGACATCGTGGCCGAGGAGCTGCAGGTGCACGTCGCGCTGCCGGTCATCGGCGAAGCGCGGCGGCTGCCGGTGCTCGGGGCCGTCGACCTCGACGACGACCCCGTCGTCTGGCCAGAACAGATCGAGCCGGTAGAGCTGGCCGAGCAGATGCCCTTCGTATGTGTGGTTCCAGCGCCGGCCGGCGGCCCAGGCGTGCGGGGCGAGTGCACGCTCCAGGGCCGTCTCGGCAGTGCTGTCGCTGCGCGGCCGCCCGGACAACGGCGGAAACGTCAGCATCGGCTCCGGTCTGCCGGGTTCGTGGTGCCGCTCGACCAGCGCCGCAGCCGCAGCAAGCTCGGACAGGCGCGGCGGCAGCGCGAACCGCACATGCCGGATCCGGTCAACGGCGGGCAGCGGCGCCCCGGCGAGCCACACACCGAACCGGCCGTGGCGGGCGAACCACTCCGCGGCCTGGGTGAGCGCGGCCTGCGCCGGCGGGTCGAGGCCAGCCGGGACGTGGACAAGGAGCGCGGCGCCGTCCCGGCCGTAGGTGTCGGCGAAGACGCGGGCGAGGCCGGCGGCGCGGACCTCGGCAGCGAAGCGCGGCTGGTCACCGGAACGGCCACGCAGCGCGCGTTCGGCAAGGTCGGCGAGGAACGGTCCGAAGGTGCGGGACCTGGCCGCGACCTCGGCTGCGAGGGCGCGCACCGCGGCGGCACCGTGGCCTTGCGGGCCTTCCAGGCGCTCCGCGCCCGGTAGCCACACCGGAAACAAGGCCATGGCGGCACGATCGAGCTCGGCGAGGATCACCGCGACGGGATCGGTGAGCGCGCCGCCCGGGCGGAACTGGGCCACCGCCGGCGCGCCGCCGGGCAGCGGGTCGAGGTCGACGGCAAGCAGCTCCGGATCGGCGCCGTCCAGGAAGCTGACCTGCGACAGCGGTGGAACCTCCCACCACCGCGCACCTGTCAGGCCCCGCTCCATGGTCAACAACGCTACCGGCTGTCATGACTCGATCACGACAAGCTTCCGGGCTTGGTCGCAGGTCGAGCGGAACGGCGGCCTCACCGGCCACATCCACCCGTCGCACCACCTCCGCAACGAGCGAGGGCCGGCTCCCCCGAACGGGAGCCGGTCCTGCTTGTTCTCAGGTCGTGATCAGGGGTAGCTGATCACGTTGGACGGGGTCACCGCGGACGGGAGGGCGGGGGCGCCCGTGTCGTTGATGACGTGGGTGATGGAGCCCTTGCCCAGAGACACGGTCATGATGTTGTGGAACTTCACGTTCGGGGTGTTGGGCACTTCGAACGAGTGGTAGGCGGCGATCGACGAGTCCGTGGTGAACACGCAGTAGCTGCCCATGCCCCAGCCCTCGTGGCTGGTGACGTTGGCGCCGACCTTGTAGGCGGCGTAGCCGACGATCCCGTCGTGGGACCAGGCGGCGGCCGACGGCGGGTCGTACGGCAGCTCGTTCTGGAAGAAGATCGTGCGGCCGCCGTTGCCGTTCCAGACCACGTTGTACTTGTTGAAGTGCTCGACGAACAGGCCGTAGGCGAGGACGTTCTGGCCGTTGACGATGAGGCCGTTGTCGGACGGGTTGGAGGTCCAGCCCGCGCCGTCGCCGTGGTCCGCGCGCCACGCCCAGATGTGGTCGATGATCGTGTTGTTGTTGTTGACGATCAGGGCCGCGCTCGCCTTGGCCGCGCCCGCGCCGCCGACGCGCAGGAACACGTCGGAGATGAGGTTCGGGGCGGTGGCGTGGTTGCCACTGGCGCCGTTCGGGCCGACCTGCAGCAGCGCCGGGGAGTTCGTCGGGCCGGCGTCGAAGAGCAGACTGGCGATCTTGACCCCGTCGACGTCGCCGATGGCCATCGGCAGGGCGCCGTTGTCCGCGACGATCGTGGCGTACCCGAGGCCGAGGACCACGGTGTTGGCGCGGTTGATGTTGACGGTGCTGTTCAGGTGGTACACGCCGGGGGTGAAGAGCAGGTTGAGGCCCTGCGCGACGGCGGCGTTGAGGGTCGCGGCCGTGACGCCCGGCTTGGCGACGTAGAACTGGGTCAGCGCGAGCGAGGTGCCCGGGGTCTGGCCGTTGATCCAGGTGGCGCCGCTGCTGTTGGTGCGCAGCGACGGCACGAACACCCGGTACGCGCCGGAGGCGTCCATGTACAGGTACGGCTTCTCCTGCGTGATCGGGCTCTGGTTGATCGTGGTGTACGGCGGGTTCGGGAAGCTGTTCGCCGGGGCGCCCTGCACGCCGGAGAACACCATGTTCCAGACCGAGCCGTTCCAGCTGCCGATCGTGCTGTCACGGGTGAACCACTGCTGCTGCGAGCAGGGGTTGATGTTGCCCGTGACGCGGGAGTCGGCGATGTAGCCGCCGGACGCCCAGCCGCAGTTCGGCGACGCGAGGGTCATGCCGCCGTGGATGTCCATGCGGCGGAACGGGGCGGCCTGCGCGACGGCCCACCGGTCGATGCCGTTGACCGGGTACACGGACAGGTTCTCCGCCGAGCGCCAGAAGTTCTGCGTCGCGTTGCCCCCGAACCAGCCGGCGTCGACGGTGATGTCACCGTTGATCCGGACGTCCTGCGGGTTCTGGCCGAGGCCGTTGATCGAGGTGTAGAAACCGATCTGGGCGTTGAGGCCGCTGTACGTGCCGGGCTTGAACAGGAACTGGATGCGGCCGGGGCCGAACTGCGCGGTCTCCTGCTGCGTGAAGACCTGGTCGAGCTTCGCCTGGATCGTCGCGCTGGACTGCGACGGGTCGAAGACGATCACGTTGGCGCCGAGGTCGCCGCCGCCCTGGATCGGGCCGGTGGACGTCGACGGGGTCGTCGACGGGGACGGGGACGTCGGCTGCGACGGCGTGTTCGACGTCGGGCCGGTGCCGGTCCGGACGATGAACTCCCAGATCGAGTAGCCGTAGCCGGTCGCGCGGGCGGTGCCGTACACCCGGACGAAGCGACCGGTGCCGGTCACGTCGAGGGTCTGGATGCCGCCGGTGCCGCCGGTCACGGTCTTGATCGTGGTGTACGTGTTGCCGTCCGGCGACGTCTGGATCTGGAAGTCCTTGCCGTACGCGGCCTCCCAGTTGATCGTCACCTGGCAGATCGACTGGCTGCTGCCGAGGTCGACGGCCAGCCACTGCGGGTCGCTGAACTGGCTGGACCAGCGGGTGCCGGTGTTGCCGTCCACGGCCGCGCCGGCGGCGTTGGCGCCCGTGTTCTCGGCGCTCGACGCCGTGGCGGGCTTGCCCTGCGCGGCGTTGGCCGTCGTGTTGCAGGTGCCGGGGTTGGTGCCGCCGAACGATCCGTAGACCTGGAACTCCCACAGCGAGTAGCCGTAGCCGGTGGCGCGGGCGGTGCCGTACATCCGCACGTACCGGCCGGAGCCGGTGACGTCGTAGGTCTGCGCGCCGCCGGTCGCCCCGGTCACCGACTTGATGTCGGTCCAGGTGTTGCCGTCCGGTGAGGTCTGCAGCTTGAACGCCGTCGCGTACGCGGTCTCCCAGTACAGCTTGATCTGCGTGATCGTCGCGGTCTGACCCAGGTCGACACGCAGCCACTGCGGGTCGGACGCGGCCGACGACCAGCGGGTGCCGGTCGTGTTGCCGTCGAACGCGGCGGAGGCGGGGGTGCCGCCGTTCTCGTCGGACGACGACAGCGCGGTCTTGCCTTGCGAGAGGAGGGTGTCGGCCGCGGAGGCCGTCAAGGTCGTGGTCACCGCGTACGTCGCCAGCATGAGCATGGCGGCGGCGGACGCGATGATCAGATTCCGGCGGCGGCGGCGCGCCGGTCGTGCGGCGGTCAGCATCAATTGCTCCCGGTTTCAGGGCGGGCGGCAGCCGGCAGC
Organism: Dactylosporangium sp. CA-152071; assembly: GCF_050936335.1. Taxonomy (NCBI): domain Bacteria; kingdom Bacillati; phylum Actinomycetota; class Actinomycetes; order Micromonosporales; family Micromonosporaceae; genus Dactylosporangium; species Dactylosporangium sp. CA-152071. The sequence continues at coordinate 4,089,031 of NZ_JBNJMZ010000002.1, forward strand.
GCCACCGTAGGGGTACGGTGGTGCTCGGTCCGGCCATCCGGGGGGTGTGTCACTCCGGGACCGTGAACGGCGGCTCCGGAGTCGGGGTGGGAGAGCGCTCTCCAAGGACGAGGGTTGCCCGATCGAGCGGCCCTGTCAAGAGGTCAGCCACCCCGCGCGCCACTTATTTTTCGATCCGTACGAAGCGTGATGCCTCCGACCTGCCCATTACCCTCCCCCCACTGCGCCGATCACTGGAGAGCGCTCTCTTGTGACTGCCGGTGACTGTTCGCGTCTGCTTGCGGCGCCTGTACTGGCCCGCCACGTTCCGCACGTGACTCATTCCTCGCCGTAGTCACGATTTGCAGGCATGCGTTACGGTGTTGAAGAAGGAACGCCGCCACCGAGAACCTCCGGCCGTCCTCCGCCATGGGGTGGTCGCAGCAGCTTGCAGCAAGGCCTCCCCCGCACCACCCAGCCGCCCGGTCGCCCGCGCCCGCGACGCCCGCGCCCGCGACGCCCGCGCCCGCGACGCCCGCGCGGGCCACGCGCGCGCGACATCGCGACCCCGCGTTCGGGTCGGGCCCGCGTTCGGGTCGGGCCCGCGTTCGGGTCGGGCCCGCGTTCGGGTCGGGCCCGCGGTCGGGTCGGGCCCGCGGTCGGGCCAGCGGCTCGGGAGGGTTCCGGAGTGGTCGGGCCAGCAGCCGGGAGAGCTCCGGATCAATGGCGCAAAGAGACTTCCGGCAGGCGCCGGGAGGTTCCGCGGGTCGGCGGCCCTTGGAGGGCGCCGAGGCAGCAGCCCGAGCTGCGGCCTCGATCAGCGGCTCGGGTGACTTCGGGCCGGGCTTGAGCGACTCCAGGCCGGCGGCCCGGTCGGCTCGGACTCTGCGCGTGGGTGACTTCGAGGCAGTGACCTGGGTGGTTTCAGGCCGGCGGCTCGGGTGACAGCGGCAGCGGGCAGGCTGGCCGGACTCGGGCAGGCGCGGCAGTCTCCGGACACGGGCGAGGCCGGCGGTTCCGGACACGGGCGGGCGCGGCAGTGCCAGGCCGGGCTCGGGGGTGGTGCAGGCCGGGCCCGAGTGGCTTCGGCGGCCCGTCTGGCCGCCGCGACGGGCGTACCCCTCCGCTCGCCGCATGGCCTCGACCGCCGGCGCGAGGCGCCTGCGTCAGTGGCTCGAGAGGCGGAGGTCGCCGACCGCGGTGACGGCTGGGCCCGAGCCGAGCGTGAACCCGAGGTGCCGTAGGCGCGCCACCTGGCCAGGGTCGCTGACGCCACTGATCACCGTCTCTACGCCCGTTGCAGCGACCAGTCGGGCCACGGCGTCGACGAGGGCATCGCGGCGGCGTTCGAGGTCGTCCGCGGAGAAGGGGCTATCCGGAGAAAAGGGGTGATCTGCTCGAAAGGGAGCATCAGCGGCGAAGCGGCCGTCTGCGGGAAAGGGGGCATTCGCAGCGAAGCGGCCGTCCGCCGGGAAAGAGGCATTCGCAGCGAAGCGGCCGTCCGGGGAGAAGGGAGCGGTCGCGGGGACTGGGCCGGCAGTCGGGAACAGGGCGGCGTCCAGCACCAGGCGTGTGAACGGCAACGAGACCAGCAGGTCGAGGCGGGCGTGTGCGGTGCCGGTGTGGTCCAGGGCCAGGCCGACGCCGATCGCGCGGAGCTCCTGCAGCGCGCCGCGGACCCCCGTACCCTCGCCGGTGTCCTCGCCCGCGAGAGCGGCCGGCACGGCCAGGGTGAGGCTGGCGGGGGCGACGGCCGCGGCGGCCAGGATGCCGGCGACGTCGTGCGGGAAACCGGGGGCGAGCAGCGCCGAGCGACTCACGTCGACGGTGAACGGGCGGCCCGGGGGTGTCACGCGGCACGCCTCGGTGAGCAGCCAGCGGACCAGGGGCACGGTCAGGTCGGCGACGTCGACGGAGGGCCAGCGGGCGCTGAGGCGGCGTTCGACCTCGGCGCCGTCGGTGAGGCGGGCGATCGGCTCGTGGGTGAGCTCGACGCGGCCCGCGTTGATCGCGGCGCGGAGTTCGTCGGCGCGCTGGGCCGGGGTGGCGAGCAGGCCGGCCAGCGACGGGCTGTACCGGGCGAACTGCCCCTTGCCGGCCTGTTTCGCGGCGTACATGGCGATGTCCGCGTGGCGGAGCAGCAGCTGGGGGTCGTCGGAAGCGGGGCGCTGCGCGACGCCGACGCTGGCGTTCACGGTCAGCAGGTGGCCGTGTGTTGTGACGGGGTTGGCGAGCTCGGCCAGGATCCGTTCGGCGACCTCACCGGCGGCGGCCTCGTCGGCGAGTGGCAGCAGGACCGCGAACTCGTCGCCGCCGAGGCGGGCCACGAGGTCGCCGGGGCGCACGGCGGCGCGCAGCCGGCGGCCGACCTCGACGAGCAGGCCGTCGCCGACGTGGTGGCCGAGGGTGTCGTTGACGGTCTTGAAGTCGTCGAGGTCGACCAGGATCGCGGCGCCGTGGAAGGCCTCGTCGAGGGTGTCGTTGAACAGGGACCGGTTCGGCAGGCCGGTGAGCGCGTCGTGGGTCGCCTGCTCGTGCAGGAGCCGCTGGTGCTCGCGGACGGTGCCGAGCAGCGCGTCGTTGTCCCGGAACGCGAGCAGCTGCCGCAGCACGACGGTGGCGGTCGCGGCGACCGCGCCGGCGAGGACGGGGCCGTCGCCGCTGTTCGCGACGAGCAGCAGGTAGACGCCGACGACCGCGAAGTAGGGCAGGATGCTGTACGGGCGGCGCCGCCGGCGGACCACGGTCGCCGGCCGGACGCGGCGTAGCTGCACGACCCCGGCGAGGCCGACCATCGTGCCCTCGGCGGTGGTGATGATGTCGGAGACGCCGGCGAGCCGGTCGTTCTGCAGCACGGGCACGAGCGCGGACCCGACCGCGCCGAGCACGACGACGCCGGCGAGGGACTGCAGCGCGAGCATGTCGACGGCGTCGGTGCCGACGAGGATGAGCTTCACGACGGCGAGGACGGCGAGCAGGCACAGCAGGCTCAGCACCAGCAGCCCAAGGGCGCGTGGCAGGTCGGCGCGTGCGTCGGAGATCGGCTCGAGCACGAACTGCCACAGGAACGTCGCCGAGCACACCAGGACGGTCGCGGCGTCGAGGCCGAGGCGCAGCCAGTCGCCGCGACTTCGGCTGCGGGTCGGCAGCCGGAGCAGCCCCCACAGCACCAGCAGCAGCGCGATGCTGAGCAGCAGCACGGCGCCGGCGAGGACGGGCCCTGACTTGCGGCCGCCGAGGCTCGCCTCGGTCAGGGGTTTCGTGGCGGGCGCGATGAGCAGCGCGGCGATGCCCATGAGCCGCCAGAAGCGCCGGCCGGCGGGGGCGAGCCGGTCGAGGCGGGACGCCTGGAACAGGAACCAGGAGGCGACGGCGAGGGACAGCGCCCCGGGCAGCCACCCGAGGATCGTCATGCCGCTGTACCCGAGCACGCGGTAGCCGGCGAAGCCGACGGCGACGGCGAAGAGCGGGGCGTAGAGCAGCAGCAGCCGACGGAGACCGTCGGCCAGCGTGTCAGCGCGCCGCTCCGGCTCGTCCAACGCCTGACCTCACCGCCTCGTCCTGTGCCGGTGTTTCCCGGCCGACGTCTTGTTCGGCCGGAGTGGTGCCGAGCTGAGCGGTATCGCGTGCGGACAGGGTAGCGGTCCGTCACCGCTCACGTCGACCGAAGATCTGCCGATGAGGGGGGTATGAATCTCCGACGGCTCGCGCCGCCGAAGCAGCTCGGCGGGCGGATCCGCTGGCTCTTCGTGATCTTCGGAGTCTTCAACCTCGTCACCGTGCTGCCCCGGGTGCTGGGTCACGGCACGGGGCCGGTCACGGCGCGGGTCGCCGCCGCCGTGGCCGCGGTCGCGCTCGCCGGGTGGTGGTTGCGCCAGTACCGGCTGGGCACGTTCCCCGCGTGGATGATCCCGTTCGAGGCCCTGGCCCTGCTTGCGATCGGTCTCGGCATGCGGGACTGGGTGGCGACGCTGGGGCTGCTGTTCGTGTTCGTGTCGTTCCGCGGCCTGTACGGCACGTGGCGGCACGTGCTCACGTTCACGGTGCTCGTCTTCGCCGCCGCGGTCGCCGGGGTGGCGTTGACGGAGCCGTCGCACGTCGCGCAGTTCCTCCAGCAGGCGCCCGGGGTGCCGCCGCTGGCGCTGTTCACGGCGGCGGTCGCGGAGTCGACCCGGCGCCAGGAGCGGGCCGCGGCCCGGGAGCGGGTGTTCGCCCGGCTCGGCTCGACGCTCGCGACCACGCAGGACCGGGAGACGATCCTGCGGCTGAGCGCGGAGGCGGCGGTCGAGCTGCTCGACCGCATCCCCGGCGGGTGGGCCGTCACCGTCGTCGACGACCTCGTGGTGACCGCCGCCGGTCCTGTACCGGTGGAGCTCCTGACCGGCCCGGTGCCGCCGGCGGCGGAGGGTGGCGGCGTCCGGATCCCGCTGCGCTCCGACAAGCAGCACTTCGGTGACCTCCTGGTCGGCAACGGGTCCGCCGAGGTGCGCCCGTCGCTCGCGACCCTCGCCGCGCAGACGTCCCTCGGCCTGGTCAACGCCGAGCACGCCGCCGACCTGCACTATCAGGCGTTCCACGACAACCTCACGGGGCTGGCGAACCGGTCGCTGCTGCGCGAGCACCTCGGCCACGCCCTCGCCCGGGCCCGCCGTGGCAGCCCGGTCGCGGTGCTGCTCATCGACCTGGACGGTTTCAAGCAGGTCAACGACACCTACGGGCACGCGGCCGGCGACCAGCTCCTGGTCGCGGTCGCGCAGCGGCTCCGGGACGGCATCCGCGGCGCCGACACGGCCGCCCGGCTCGGCGGCGACGAGTTCGCGGTGGTGCTGGACGGCATGGACGCCGCGGGCGACGCCGTGAACGTCGCGGGCCGGCTCCTCGCGGCGATCCAGGAGCCGGTCCCGAACGCGGTGCTGGGAGCGACCGGCACCGCCGGGGCGGCGCTGCTGCCGCAGGCGAGCATCGGGGTCGCGGGCTGGCGCGGGCACGCCGGGATCGACGAGCTGCTGCACGACGCGGACGCCGCGATGTACGCGGCGAAGACCGCCGGCAAGGGGCGTGTCGCGCACCTCGACGAGACCGGCACGGTGCGGCTCGCGGCGGCCCTGACCTCCTGAGATCCCGGGACGGAGATCCGCACATATTGACCTAAGTGACAGTGAGGACGACACTGGCTACAAACCTGTGACATCGATGTCACGATGTCACGAACCGGCCGCCACCGGGAGTAGTCATGAGACGTTCCATCCATCCGCACCGCCTCCTGCTCGCCGCCGCCGCACTCGTGCTGGTCGCGGCGGGGCTCGGAGCCCACACCGCGGTCGCCGACGCCGGCGAAACCGCGACGTTCAAGATGCCCGCCGACGACCCCGGCCGGGGTCTCGTCTACGGCGGGTTCAAGGCAGGCACCGGCCGCTGCGCCGGCCTGCTCGAGGTCAAGGCCGTGCCGGGCGCCTGCACGCACGGCCCCGACGCGCCGTTCCAGGGCCTCGACGTGTCCAAGTCGGTGCCGCCGCTGACGGGGCTCGCGGTCAACCCGCTCAGCGTCGTCTGCGACGGCGACGGCGTGTCCGGCAACCGCGTGGAGGTCCTGTACGTGCGCGGCTCCGGCAACGCCGACCGCTACAACCAGTACCTCGCGTCGATCCGCACCTGGTCCTCCCAGGTCGACGACATCTACAGCGCCTCCGCCGCGCAGACCGGCGGGACCCGGCACGTCCGGTTCGTCACCGACAGCAGCTGCAACATCACGGTCACGAACGTCGCGATCGCCAACAGCGCGCTCAGCGACTTCGGCAACTCGGTCAACGCGATCAAGGCCCTCGGCTTCAACCGCACCGACCGCAAGTACCTGATGTACGTGGACGCCACCGCGCTGTGCGGCGTCGCGTACGTCACCCTCGACGACCGGCCGGGGCAGGACAACGCCAACAACTCCGGCGCCTCGTTCAGCCGGGTCGACTCGGGCTGCTGGTCGGCGGGTCCGGCCGCGCACGAGCTGACCCACGCGATGGGCGCGGTGATGAGTTCGTCGCCGAACCACACCGCGTACGGCCACTGCACCGACGACTACGACATCATGTGCTACAACGACGGGCCCGGCACGGTCATGCGGATCGTCTGCACCGACCAGGCCCAGGACAACCGTCTGGACTGCAACAAGAACGACTACTTCAACACCAACCCGCCCGCCGGGTCCTACCTGGCGACGCACTGGAACACCGCCAACAACCGCTTCCTGATCTCCAGTGGCGGAGGCGGCGGCGGTACGGGTGGGCCGCTCACCCTCACCGGCGTGGGCAAGTGCGTGGACGTCAACGCCGGCGCCACCGCCAACGGCACCAAGGTCCAGATCTGGACGTGCAACGGCACCGCCGCCCAGAAGTGGACCCTGCCCGGCGACGGGACCGTCCGCGCGCTGGGCAAGTGCCTCGACGTCAGCGCCAGCGGCACCGCCAACGGGACCAAGGTCCAGCTGTGGGACTGCAACGGCACCGGGGCGCAGCAGTGGACGTACGTGTCCGCCAGCCAGGCGCTGCGCAACCCGCAGTCGGGGCGCTGCCTGGACGACCCGTCGGGCAGTACCACCGACGGAACCCAGATGCAGATCTGGGACTGCAACGGGACCAACGCGCAGCGGGTGACGCTGCCGTAGAAGTGCCGTGACAGGACGGACCCGCCGGGAATGTTTCCCCCCTCCCGGCGGGTCCTGCTTGTGTACTGACGGACGGAATTCGTCAGCCCGAGTGCGGGCAGGTGTCGCGGTACTCCTCGATCGCCGACCCGGACGGCTTGGGGCACAGGAACTGCTCGTAGCGGGTGTCGTTGTCGACGAACCGCTTGAGCCAGGAGATGCTGTACTTCGCGACCGTCACGTTGCTGGACGTGGGCGCCGAGTGCGAGGCGTTGTTGAGCTCCAGGTACGCCTTGTCGAGGCTCGCCGGCAGGCTCGTGTAGAACGGCTCGGCGTGCGAGGCGACCGGCGCGACGCTGTCGTTCTCGGCGCCGATGATGAGCGTCGGGACCTGCACCGACGACCAGGTCTTCGTGGTGTTCCAGGGTGTGAGCGGGATGGCGGCCTGCAGCGCGGGCCGGGTCGTGGCCGCGGCGAGGCTGCCGCCGCCACCCATGGAGTGGCCCATGACGCCGAGCCGGCTCACGTCGATGCGCGTGCGCACGGAGCTGCTGCCGGTCAGGTAGTCCAGCGCGGCGAGCAGCTGGCGGCCGCGACTGGCCGGCTGTTCCAGGGCGGACAGGGTGTCGATGGTGATGATGACGAAGCCCTGCGAGGCGAGGCGCGGGCCGAGCCAGGCGACGCTGGACTGCGACGCGGTGTAGCCGGGTGAGATCGCGACGGCGCCGAAGGTGCCGGCGGTCGTGCTGGTCGGGTAGTAGATGGTGCCGCCGCCGAACCCGGTGACGCTACCGCGCGCCACCGTGGTCTGGCCGATGGCGAACGACCCGCGGGTGGCCTCGATGGAGGCGACGGTGGGTGCGGGGCCGCGCTCGTACGGGTTGGCCGCGAGCGCGGGCGTGACCTGGCCGCCGCCGAACGTCACGGCGAGCGCCGCGACGACGACCAGGGCGAGCCGTCTGAGGTGGTGCATGGCGGGCTCCTCATATTGGCATCGATAAATGCCAGGCCAGTCTGGAGCCACCCCGCTACCGGCGGGTAATCCCGCGACGGACCATCCTCCTGCGCTATGACGGCGCCCGCCCTTCATGAAAACCCGTTATGAAAGCGCATTCCTGAGTGCCTCGGGTCTTGCCAGGGGCAGCAAACGTTTGCAAAGCTCGATGGATGACCTCCCGCCGAACCCTGCTCACCGCCGCGCTCGGCGCGGTCGCCGGCAGCGCCACCGCCGGTCTCGCCGCGTCACCCGCCGGCGCGTGGCCGGGCCCGCACCTGACGGTCGCCGCCGACGGCTCGGGCGACCACACCAGCATCCAGGCCGCCGTGGACGCCGTGCCGTCCGGGAACCCCGGGCCGTTCACCATCAAGGTCAGGCCCGGCGTCTACCGCGGCCAGGTGATCATCCCCGCCGACAAGCCTGACATCGTGCTGCGCGGCCAGGGCGCCGACCCCACCCAGGTGGTGATCGTCGACGACCGTGCCAACGGCACCCCCCGCCCGGACGGCGGCACGTGGGGCACCTCGGGCAGCGCGTCGGTCACCATCTCCGGCGCCGGCTTCTCCGCCCGCAACCTGACCTTCGCCAACGACTTCGACGAAGCCGCCCACCCCGAGATCACCTCGAAGCAGGCCGTCGCCGTCCTCACCCGCGCCGACCGCGTCGCCTTCGACAACGTCCGCTTCCTCGGCAACCAGGACACCCTGTACGTCAACACCCCCGACGCCGCCACCATCAGCCGCGTCTACCTGCGCAAGTGCTACATCGAGGGCGACGTCGACTTCATCTTCGGCCGCGCCACCACCGTCTTCGACCGCTGCGAGATCCGCTCCCTGAACCGCGGCTCGACCACCAACAACGGCTACGTGACCGCCGCGAGCACGTCGATCGCCAACCCGTTCGGCTTCCTGATCGTCAACAGCAAGCTGACCAGCGACGCCCCCGCCGGCACGGTCTTCCTGGGCCGCCCGTGGCACCCGAGCAACGACCCGGCCGCGGTCGCCCAGACCGTCATCCGCGACTCGACCCTCGGCGCGCACGTCGCCGCCGCCCCGTGGACCGACTTCGGCACCTGGTCCTGGCGCGACGCCCGCTACGCCGAGTTCCACAACCGCGGCCCCGGCGCCGGGATCACCGCCGACCGCCCCCAGCTGACCCCGGCCCAGGCCGCCGGGGCCACCATCGACGCCTACCTCGGCGACTGGCACCCGCAGCACTGACCCCGCGGCAAGCACGCCGCCGGGGCAAGCACGCCGCCGCGGCAAGCACGCCGCCGGGGCGGCGGTGCCGTGACCACACACGCGACCCCACGGACCCCACGGACGCCCACGGGCGTGACCGCGCACGCGACCCCACGACGGTGCCGTGACCGCGCGACCCCGGGTTTTGCGGCGGTTTCGAGGTCGGCGGAGGACGGCAGGCGTCGGGCGGCGACGACCACACGGAGGGGCGGCGGCGGTGGCGCACGGCTTTCAACACACCGTAACTCAGGCAAAAAAATCGGACAGCGAAAATGTCGACCGCCGCGCCACCGAGTGTAGTGCGTGCTGCTGGGGGCGGCGCAAACGCGCAGCGGCGATGGTGTCAGGGAGTGACGGTGGGGGTGCCGAGGGCGACGGTCAGCAGGAGGAGCCACTCGGGGTCGCGGAGGCGGTCGCCGTACAGCTCGCGGAGCTTGGCCACGCGGTAGCGGACGGTCTGCGGGTGGACGAAGAGGTCGGCGGCCACGTCGTCGCGGCGGCCCTGGTGCAGCAGCCAGCTGCGCAGGGTCTCGACGAGCTTCGTGACGGTGGACTCGCGCTCGCCGGCGAGCGGGGCCAGGGCCTGTTCGCGCAGGTCGGCCAAAGCGCGGGGGTCGGCGGTGACGACGAGGTCGACCAGGTGCTCCTCGGTGTCGACGGGGGCGGCGCCCGGGAAGAGCCGGGACACGCGGACGGCGCGCTCGAACGAGTGGCGGGCCAGGGACCACGGCACGGGCGGGCCGGTGACGGCGCCGTGCGGGGCCACGAGGCGCAGCAGGTGGCCGCGGGCGGCGCCGTGCGCGTCGGGGACGAGCAGGACCGACGTGTCGCGGAGGTGCTCGACGGTGGTCTGCAGGGTCCGCGGGTCGAGCAGGTCGACGACGGGCCGGGCGGCGCGGATGCCGCTGTCCGGGAGCAGGACCGCGGTCAGGGTCTGCGGCGCGGTCCAGTCGGCGGCCTCGGCGGCGGTCGCGGCCGCGGCGACGGCCTGGGCGGGCTCGCCCACCAGGAGGCTCTGCGCGAGGCGGTCCAGGGCGCGGCGACGGGCGCGGCCGGAGGTCGCGAGCTCGTCGGAGTGGCCGGTGACGCTCGCCGCGGACAGCTCGTCGATGTAGGCGAAGGTCAGCTCGGCGAAGCGTGCGAGGGCCGGTGCCGCCATGCCGGCGCCGACGGTGACGGCGGCGAGCTCCCGCCATGCGACCCTGGCGCCGACCCGGTAGGCGGCGAGGAGCGCGTCGAGGCTGCGGCCGGAGCGGGCCTCGCCCCGGCCGAGCGCGTACGCGCCCTCGAGGGACGCGGCCATGGGTGAGGGGCCGGTCTTGCGGGAGGCGAGGTTGAGGAAGCCGCCGAGCGCGGCGCGGACCGCCAGCTCGATCTTCGTGCCCATCTCGCCGGTGAGGGCTCCCGCGTACGCGGGAACCTCCTGGACGATGGCGGCCACGGCGTGACCGGCGACCTCCGGCAGGGCGTGGCGGAGTGACTCGGTGACGCCGGCCTGCAACCGGAAGGCGCCGAGCGCGCTGGTTTTGTCTTCAGGGAACAAGAATCACGCCTCGATTCACGCGGACCGGTCATGATTTTATCCTGAACATCCCCTCATGCTGGAGCCATGGCCGCTGCTCAAGCCCTGCGCGCCGGTGCCTGGCGGGTCGTCGAGCTCCTGACGACGCCGCTGGTGCCGGCCGACTACCTCGACGTGATCGCGCCGCTGCGCAACGCCGACGTGCTGCGGGCGAAGGTCGTCGCGGTCCACCGGGAGACGGAGCGGGCGGTCACCCTCACGCTGCGCCCGGGGCGCGGCTGGCGGCGGCACGAGCCCGGGCAGTACCTGCGGCTCGGCGTGGACGTCGACGGGGTGCGGCTGTGGCGGGCGTACTCGCTGACCAGCGCGCCCGACCGGCCCGACGGGCTGGTGACGGTCACGGTGACCGCGGTCGCCGGCGGCGCGGTCAGCCGCCACCTGATCGACCGTGCCCACCCCGGCATGCTGCTCGGCCTGGAGCGCCCCACCGGCGAGTTCACCGGCGCGGACACGGCGGCGAAGGTCCTGTTCGTCACGGCCGGCAGCGGTCTCACCCCGGTGATGGGCATGTTGCGCTCCACCCGGCTGGCGGATGCGGTACTCGTACACTCCGCGCCGACACGACACGACGTCCTCTTCGGCGACGAGCTGCGGGGGCTCGCCCGCGACGGCAGGGTCAGGCTGGTCGAGCGGCACACCCGCGCCGACGGCCGCCTCTCCCCCACCGACCTCGAGGCGCTCGTCCCGGACCTCGCGGAGCGCGACACGTGGGCCTGCGGGCCCAACGACATGCTCGACGAGCTGACGCGGTACTGGACGGGCCGGCGGGAGCTCCACGTCGAGCGGTTCCGGCCCGCGATCGTCGCCGCGGACGGCGACGGGGGCACGGTGACGTTCCAGCGGTCCGGCAAGGTCGTCGAGGCCGGCCCGGGCACGCCGCTGCTGGAGGCCGGCGAGGCCGCCGGGGTCCTGATGCCGTCCGGCTGCCGGATGGGCATCTGCTTCGGCTGCGTGCTGCCGCTGCGCGAGGGCGCCGTCAGGGACCTGCGCGACGGCCGGGTCACCACCGCCACCGAGGGCGACAACGTCCTCGTCCAGACGTGCATCTCCGCCGCCGCCGGCCCCTGCCGGCTCGAAGCCTGATACCGGCGCCGACCCCGACCGGCCCGAAGCAAGAAGAACCACCGGCCCCGAAGCACGAGACCGCCGCCGACCCCGCCGGCCGAATCACGAACTCCACCCCGGCCCACCGCTGAGAGGACCCCGCCGAACGTGACCACGTTGCAGCGCAAGCCCGTCAACCCCGTCGGCCACCTGACGCCGCAGGACATCGAGGCGATCGGCCGCGAGCTCGACGCGATCCGCGACGAGGTCATCAGCAGCCGGGGCGAGCGCGACGCGGCGTACATCCGGCGGGTCATCAAGGTCCAGCGCTGGCTGGAGCTCGGCAGCCGCGGCGTGCTGCTGTTCTCGATCCTGCCGCCGGCGTGGCTGGTCGGCACGGCCGGCCTGTCGGTGGCGAAGATCCTCGAGAACATGGAGATCGGCCACAACGTCATGCACGGCCAGTGGGACTGGATGCGCGACCCGAAGATCCACTCGACGACGTGGGAGTGGGACAACGCGTCACCGTCGGAGCAGTGGAAACACTCCCACAACGAGCTGCACCACACGTACACGAACGTCATCGGCCGCGACAACGACCTCGGCTACGGGATCATGCGCGTCGACGAGGACCAGCGGTGGCACCCGGTCCACCTGGGCCAGCCGCTGTGGAACTTCGTCAACGCGTGCTTCTTCGAGTACGGCATCGCCGCGTACGACCTGGAGCTCGGCCGGAACCTGTCGACGAAGGAACGCCGTCGCAGCCCGCAGTTCAGGGCCGGCGTCCGGCAGGTGCTGCGCAAGATCGGGCGCCAGGTGGCGAAGGACTACGTGCTGCACCCGCTGCTGTCGGGGCCGTCGTTCCTGCACACGATCGCGGCGAACGCGGTCGCGAACCTGATCCGCAACCTGTGGACGCACTCCGTCATCATGTGCGGGCACTTCCCGAAGGGCGTCGAGACGTTCGAGAAGTCGTCGATCGAGGGCGAGACCCGCGGCGAGTGGTACCTGCGCCAGATGCTCGGCTCGGCGAACATCTCCGGCGGGCGGCTGATGCACCTCATGACCGGCAACCTGTCGTTCCAGATCGAGCACCACCTGTTCCCGGACCTGCCCAGCAACCGCTACCAGGAGATCGCCCCGAAGATCCAGGACCTGTTCCAGCGGTACGGCCTGTCGTACACGAGCGGTCCGCTGCCGAAGCAGGTCGCCTCCGCGTGGGCGAAGGTGTTCCGGCTCGCGCTGCCGAACCGGCGGACCGCGCCGAAGCCGCCGGCGCCCACGCGGCGCCGCGAGCCCGTGGGCGTCTCCTGACAGCGTCTCCTAACAGCGTCTCGGAGCGGCGTTACGCGCGGTCGTCCGGGCGGCCCTTGCCGATGCGGCGCAGGTAGTGGTCGACGGCGGCCTTGTCGTAGCCGCGCCACGAGGCGGACGGGAAGCTGACGGCGTTCGCCGCGGCCGCCGCCTCGGCCCGCCGGGTCGGGTCGCCGGACTCCAGCGCCGCTGTCGTGGACGCCACGAACGCGTCGACACGGGCCCGGTCGTAGCCGCGGAAGATGACCGGAAATTCGCTCATGTTCCCAGTCTGCGCCGCGGGACCCGCCGGCGCCACGCTAGGGTGCGTCGATGACACGGCGGTTCGAGGAGCTCGACTGGCAGCAGACCCCCATCGGCGAGGTCAGCCTGCGCCGGCGGCGGGAACCGTCGCTCGGCGTCGAGGTGCACGAGGTGAAGCTCGGCGACGAGTACCTCATGTCGAGCCTGTTCACGGTCGCGGAGGTCGAGCTGGCCCGGCTGGGCCTCGCGGCGCTGCCCGAAGGCCCCCTCGACGTGGTCGTCGGTGGGCTCGGTCTCGGGTACACCGCCCACGCCGTGCTCCAGGACCAGCGGGTCCGGTCCCTGGTGGTCGTCGACTACCTCGACGCCGTCATCGGCTGGCACCGGCGGGGGCTGCTGCCCCTGTCGAAGGCGCTGACCGAGGACCCGCGCTGCCGGTTCGTCCACGGCGACTTCTTCGCCCTGACCGACGGCGACGCGGGCTACGGCCCGGCGGACGCCGTCCTCGTCGACATCGACCACTCCCCGCGGCACCTGCTGCACCCCGGCAACGGCGGCTTCTACACCGTCGCCGGGCTGCGCCGCCTCGCCGGGCACCTGCGGCCCGGCGGCGTCTTCGGGCTCTGGTCCGACGACCCGCCGGACGAGGCGTTCACGGCCACCCTGTCCGCGGTGTTCGCCGGCGTACGGGCATCGGTCGTCACGTTCGACAACCCGCTGCTGCGCCGCACGTCGGCGAACACCGTCTACACCGCGGTCAGATCACCGTAGGGTGCACGCCGTGCCGTTGAGCGTGAACGCCGACGGGTCGGTGTTGCCGCCGGTGTACGAGGCGAGGAAGCCGAAGTTCGCCGACGCCCCGGCGGGGATGGTGCCGTTCCAGGCGGCGTTGACGGCGGTGACCGCGGCGCCGGACTGGGTCAGGACCGTGCTCCAGGCCTGATTCACCTGCTGGTTCCCGGCGAACGTCCAGCGCAGCGTCCACCCGGTGACGGCCGTCGAGCCGGTGTTGGTGACCGTGACGTCGCCGGCGAACCCGCCGCCCCAGTCGTTCTTCGCGTAGTGCACGGCGCAGCCTGTACCGCCGGAAGACGCCGACGACGAGGGCGACACCGACGGCGACCCGGACGGCGACCTCGACGGCGACCTCGACGCGGACGGGGAGACCGAAGCGGACGGGGACCTCGACGCGGACGGCGACACCGAGGCCGAGACCGACGGCGAGGCCGACGCGGACGCCGACGTCGGAGGGCCCTCGGTCTGGATGGTGACGTCGTCGAGGTACAGGTCGCCGGTCGTGTCCGTCGTCTCCAGGTACACCGACAGCGCCGTCGCGCCCGGCAGGAACAGGTAGTCGCCGGAGAGCCGGGTCCACGTGGTGCTGATCGCCGTGTTGGCGCTGACGTTCTCGTAGCGGGTGGCGGTGCCGTTCTGCCGCTGCATGCTGAGCCTGGCGGTGCCGGACCCGGACGCGGTGCGCGCCCACGCGGAGACCGTGTACAGCTTGCCGGGGGTGAGCAGGTCCAGGACCGGGCGGGTCGGGCCCTGCCACGTCGCGGTCCGGCCCGACGACAGGACACTGCCGGTGCCGCCGTGCGCGGCCGCGGTGCTGGCCGTCGTCACCTCACTGCCGCGCGAACCCCAGCCGGCCAGGCCCGTCTCGAACGGCCACGACGCGACCGTCACCAGGCTCGGCGTCGCCGGCGGCTCCGGCACGCTCGGGGTGCCGCCGAGCGCCTCGACGACCGCCGAGTACGCGGGCCGGGCCCGCCACTGCTCGTCGAAGAGGAGGGCGGCGCCGTACCCGGGGAAGAACGCCGGCACCCACGAGTCGGCCTCGCCGACGCCCCACGTCGTCACCCCGGTGCACCCGGCGACGGCGGCGCACGCCCCGACGACCGCCCGGTAGTCCGCGGCCTGCTGGGTGAGCTCCGACGCGTCGGCGGGCAGCGGGATCCGCACGTCGAGCTCCGTGATCTCGACCTTCAGGCCGAGCGCGGTGAACCGCTCGATGTTCTGCCGCAGCGTCGACGGGACCTGCCCGACGATCAGGTGCGCCTGCAGGCCGACACCGTCGATCGGGACGCCGCGGGCCTGGAGGCGCTGCACGAGGTTGTACAGGCCGGTGCTCTTCGCGTTGACGCCCTCGACGTTGTAGTCGTTGATGTACAGCTTCGCCGCCGGGTCCGCCGCCCGCGCCGCGGTGAGCGCGTCGGCGATGTAGTCCTCACCGAGCCGCTGGTACCAGACGGACGAGCGGAACGTGCCGTCCTCGTTGAACGGCTCGTTGACGACGTCCCACTGGGCGACCTTGTTCTTGAAGTGCCCGGCCACCCCGGTCACGTGGTCGAGGAGCACCTGGCGCTGTTCCGCGGCGGTACGGTCCGTGCTCACCCACGCCGGCAGCTGGCTGTGCCAGACGAGCGTGTGCCCCCGCAGCCGCTTCCCGGTCGTGCGCGCGTAGTCGGCGATGAAGTCGGCGGCCGCGAAGTCGAACTGGCCCTGCGCCGGCTCGGTCGCGTCCCACTTGCCCTCGTTGCCCATCGTCACCGAGTTGAACTGCGTGTCGGCGACGTACCGCCACTGGCTGGACGCGAGGGTCTTGACCCCGGCGGCCGTCCCGATCGAGAACCCGCGCGCCGTGGCCACCTGGGCCAGGGTCGGCCCGGCCGCGGCGAGCGCGGGCAGCACGCTCACCCCACCGGCCACCAGTGCCACCACGGCGGCCGCGATCCCCGCGGCGCGCACCCGTCGTTGCCTCATGCCTGTCGCCTCCTTCATCGGCGGCGCTCACGCCGTCGCCTCCGCTACGCTCCGGCGCCGGCCTGAGCCACACCTGCAACACCGGTGAGCGGCCCGAGCCGCTCCGCTGGCCGCTCACGACAGCACGGGTCGATGTCCCGGGACAACGGGGCCACCCCGCCCCCGCAGGTCGGCTCGGGTGCGACGGGTGAAAGATGCACGGGTGAGCTGCTATCTGCTGGAGTTCTCCGTCGGCCCGGGCGGCGCCCGCCAGGGCGACATCCACGCCGGCCGCGACCTCGCCGCGCTCCGGGCCGCGTTCGACCGCCGGTACGACGACGACCACCTCGCGTACATGACGCTCTGGTACGGGGCCGTGCTGCACCTCTGGGTCGTGCAGGACGGCACCCTCGCCGGTGGGTTCGACCTGCACCCGTTCCTGCGTACCGGCGACCCCCGGCACGACACGACGGTCGCCGCGCTCCTGGAGTCCCAGCGCGACGGCGAGCCGTGGGACCTGTTCGACCGGATCACCGATCCCGGCGACATCGAGTCCCTGGACGCGGTCCGCATCGTCACACATTTCCTGGACCTGCAGGCCCGCGCGGCGACGGACCCGGCCGCCGCGACCGCGCTGGAGGCCCTCGACGAGGCGGTCCTCGACGGGGACGTGCCGCCCGTCCCCGGCCCGCCGTGCCGGCTCACCCTCGACTGGGCGGCGATCGAGTCCCAGCTGCCGCCGCTGCGCGAGCCGCTGCTGCAGCCGGGCCAGCCGACCACCTTCACGTGGACCGACGCCACCGCCCCTACCGCCGACAGCTACCTGCACCACGCCGACGAGCTGTACCTGGGCTTCAACGACGTCGAGAGCGGCTACGACGAGCTCGACCCCGTCACCGCCCCGTAACCCGCCGCAACCCCACCCGCCGTGTCGCACCACCACGCCGACGACAGTGACGGTGCGTAACCCGCCCAGCCGCCGATTTGCAAGACGTTGCTACGGTATTTAGAGCGGTACCGATACCGGCACCCGCCACGTCTTCCCGACGTACGGCGGGCCACGCCGGGTCCGTGACCTCTGGCACCACCCGCACCACCCGCACTCGCACCCCACGCACACCCGCCCGCCCGCGCCCGCGCGGTCACCGGGCAGCATGCTCGCCGAGGAGGCGGGCCGTCCGCCCGGTCACCGAGCGACAACCTCGGCGGAGGAGCTCACGCGGCCACCGACGCAGCAGGCCCGTCGCATCGTCGCCGCCAGTCGCCGCCAGTCGGCGCCGACCTGGGTCAGCAGCGCGGCGTTCGGTGTCCCCCGGTCAGCAGCGCGGCGTTCGGTGTCCCCCGGTCAGCAGCGCGGCGTTCGGTGTCCCCCGGTCAGCAGCGCGGCGTTCGGTGTCCCTCGGTCAGCAGCGCGGCGTCAGTGTCCTTCAGCCAGCAGCGCGACGTCGGTGCCGAGGCGGGCCAGGGCGACGGCGACGTTGGCGGGGCTGCCGCCGGGGTACGCCTCGGGAGCGGCTGGTGGACCCTCGATCAGGTCCACCAGCGCCTCGCCGAGGACGGTGATCACGCAGCACTGTCCTTGCGGCCGTCAGAGCGGCCCGGGGTCTCGGGCGGCGTCGTGGCGCCGGTCATGACGGCGACGGTGATCACGCGTCACCATCCTTGCCGCCATCAGAGCGACCCAGGGTCTCGGCCAGCGTCGTGGCGCCAGCCGTGATCACGCAGCACCGTCCTTGCGGCCGTCAGAGCGACCCCGGGTCTCGGGCGACGTCGTGGCGCCAGTCGTGACGGCGACGGTGATCACGCAGCACCGGCCTTGCCGTCGTCAGGGCGGCCCGGGGGTTCGGTCAGGGTGGTGGCGCCGGTCATGACGGCGACCGCCTCCGACATGGTGTGGGAGCGGGGGGTGATGAGGCCGGCGCGGCGGCCGAGGCGCTGGATGTGGATGCGGTCGGCGACCTCGAAGACGTGGGGCATGTTGTGGCTGATGAGGATGACGGGCAGGCCGCGGGAGCGGACCTCGCCGATCATCTTCAGGACCTGGTTGGACTCGCGGACGCCGAGGGCGGCGGTCGGCTCGTCCAGGACGATGACCTTGCTGCCGAAGGCGGCGGCGCGGGCGACGGCGACGGCCTGGCGCTGGCCGCCGGAGAGGGTCTCGACGGGCTGGGCCATGTTCTGCAGGGTGCCGATGCCCAGGTCGGCGAGGGCCTGGCCGGCGTCGCGGCGCATGCCCTTCTTGTCGAGCATCCGCAGGACGGTGCCGAGCGGGCCGGGGCGCAGGCGTTCCCGGCCGAGGTACAGGTTGCTGGCGATGTCGAGGGCCGGCGCGACCGCGAGGGTCTGGTAGACGGTCTCGATGCCGGCCTCGCGGGCGTCCTGCGGCCGCTTGAAGTGCACCGGCCGGCCGTCCAGCGACAACGTGCCGGCGTCGGGGACGAGGGCGCCGGTGAGGCACTTGATGAGCGTGGACTTGCCGGCGCCGTTGTCGCCGATGACGGCGAGGACCTCCCCCGGGTACAGGTCGATGTCGACGCCGTCGAGGCCGACGACCCGGCCGAAGGTCTTCACCAGGCCACGCGCGGAGAGCACGGGATCGGTCATGCGCGGACCCTCCTGATCCACTGGTCGACGGCGACGGCGAGCAGGACGAGCAGGCCGACGGCGAGGACGCGGTACTGGTCGTCGACGCCGGCGAGGGACAGACCGCTGCGGAAGAAGCCGACGATGAGGGCGCCGAGCAGCGTACCGAGGACGGCGCCGCGGCCGCCGAAGAGGCTGGTGCCGCCGATGACGACGGCGGTGATGCTCTCCAGGTTGGCGTCGGTGATCGCGTTGGGGCTGGCGGCGCCGGCGCGGCCGATGAGGATCCAGGCGGTGAGGCCGTAGATGGCGCCGGCGGTGACGTAGACGCTGAGCAGCACCCGGTCGACGCGGATGCCGGCGAGCCGGGCGGCCTCCTTGTCGTCGCCGACCGCGTACACGTGCCGGCCCCACGCGGTGTTGGCGAGGGCGAAGCCGACCACGACGTACAGGACGGCGACGAGGACCACGCCGGCGGTGATGCGGAAGCGGCCGATCGCGAACGTCTCCCCGGTCCAGTTGAGCAGTGCCGGCAGGTCGGCGGACTGGACGCTCTGGCCCTTCGAGTACAGCAGCCCGATCGCGGTGAAGACGCTGAGGGTGCCGAGCGTGACGATGAACGGTGGCAGCCCGATGCGGGTGACGAGCGCGCCGTTGAGGGTGCCGGCGGCGACACCGACGGCGATGCCGAGGAGCACGGCGAGGACGCCGGGGATGCCGCCGTCCGAGGCGAGCTTCGCTGACAGCATCATGGCGAGGATCGTGACGGCGCCGACGGAGAGGTCGATGCCGGCGGTGAGGATGACCAGGGTCTGCCCGACGGCGAGGGCGCCGATGACGGCGACCTGCTGCAGCACCAGCGACAGCGCGTTGGGCTGGGCGAAGCGCGGGTTGATGAGCGAGAACACGGCGAAGGAGAGGACGAGCACCAGGAACGGGCTGATCGCGGGGTACGAGTGCAGCACGTGCTGGACCCGCTGGATCGGCGAGCGGCGGCGGATCGCGAACTGCTCGGCGGCGGTGCTCGCGAGCGCGGTCACGACGTACCCCGGCAGCGACCGGCGGCGGAAGGACTCACGAGCGCGGTCATGACTTGCCCCAGCAGCGGCTGGTGGCGGCGGTGCTGTCGATGCTCTCCACGCCGGTGGCCGGCTTGTCCGTGACGAGGGTGACGCCGGTGTCGAAGAAGTCGAGGCCGCCGGTGACCTTCGGCTTCTCGCCGCCGGTGGCGATCTGCTTGATCGCCTTCACGCCGAGCTCGGCCATCTTCGTCGGGTACTGCTGCGACGTCGCGTTGATGAGCCCGTCCTTGACCTGCTTGACGCCGTCGCAGCCGCCGTCGATGGAGACGACGAGGACGTTCTGCGTGCCCGCGGCCTTGAGCGCCTTCTGCGCGCCGACGGCGGCCGGCTCGTTGATGGTGTAGACGACGTTGACCGAGGGGTTCTTCGTCAGGCAGCGTTCCATGGCGGTACGGCCACCGTCCTCCGCCCCGCCCGTCGGCTCGTTGCACACGATGCTGTACGTGCTGCCGGAGTAGCTGCCGGTCTTCGCCTCGTCGCCGTTGCGCTTCTTGTCCTTGACGTCGATCCCCATGCCGGTCAGGAAGCCCTGGTCCCGGTTGTAGTCCACCGAGACGATCTTGTCGTTGAACAGGTCGAGCATGGCGATCGTGGCGGGCTTGCCGCCGAGCTGCGCGGCGGTCCACTTGCCGATGAGCTCGCCGGCCTTGAAGTTGTCGGTGGCGAACGTGATGTCGACGGTGTCCGCCGGGTCCGGCGGGGTGTCGAGGGCGATGACGTACAGGCCGGCGTCGCGGGCCTTCTTGATCGCCGGGTTGACGCCCGGGCCGTTCGGCGTGATGAGGATGCCCTTGTCGCCGCGGGCGATGGCGTCCTCGATGGCCTGCACCTGGCCGGCCTCGTCGCCGTCGGCCTTGCCCGCGGCGACGGTCAGCTTGACGCCTTCGGCGGCGGCGGCCTGCTTCGCGCCGTCCTGCATGGTGACGAAGAACGGGTTGGTCGAGTTCTTCGTGATCAGCGAGACCGACACCTGGCCGTCGCCGCTGTCGTCGCCGCACGCGCCGGTGAGCCCGGCGGCGACCAGCGCGACGGCGAGCAGCCCTGCCGCCGGACGGTTGCGTTGCATCATGTCAACTCCTCAAGGCAGCTTTGACAACGATGTCAAGGAGTGTCGACCCACCTCATCATGATTGTCAATATGACGGCGCTGATGCTCTTGGCGCTGTACGGCAGCAACTTGACATCGTTGTCAAAGCGACCTGCGTCGGGGACACTTGGCGGGCCCGGCGATAATGGTGCAGCCGATCTTGCCGCGAGGGAGTGCCGTGGACAGCGCCGCCCGTGCCCGCCCGACGCTGCGCGACGTGGCGCAGCTGGCGGGGGTCAGCCCGAAGACGGTGTCGCGGGTCGTCAACGGCGAGCCGGGCGTCAGCCCGTCGAAGGCGGGCGCCGTCGAGCGGGCGATCAGGCAGCTGGAGTACCGGCCCAACATCACCGCGAGCAGCCTGCGCCGCGCGGGCGGCCGCACCGCCGCCGTCGCCGCCGTCCTCGAGGACGTCTCCAACCCGTTCTCCTCGGCGCTGTACCGGGCGCTCGAGGACGTCGCGCACGCCCGCGACGTGATGGTCTTCGCCGGCAGTGTCGAGGAGGACCCTGCACGCGAGCGCGCGCTGGTACGGGCGTTCGCGATGCGCCAGGCCGACGCGATGCTGATCGTGCCGGCCAGCGACAACCAGGCGTACCTGACCCGCGAGGTCACCACCGGCACGCCGCTCGTCTTCGTCGACCGCCCACCCGTCGGCCTGCACGCCGACGCCGTCCTCGTCGACAACGAGTCAGGCGCCGCCGACGCGGTCCGCCACCTCGCCGCCCACGGGCACCGCGACATCGCCTTCCTCGGCGACCTGCACACGATCGCGACCGCCCGGCGCCGCTTCCAGGGCTACAAGGAGGCCCTCAGCGACCACGGCATCCGGCCCGACCCCGCGCACATCGCGCACGACCTGCACACCACCGAGGCGGCCGAGGCCGCGTTCGGCCGGCTCCTGGACTCCGCCACCCCGCCGACGGCGTGCTTCAGCGCGCAGAACCTCATCACGATCGGCGCGATCCGCGCCCTGCGCGCCCGGGGGCTGCAGCATCGGGTCGCGGTCGTCGGCTTCGACGATTTCCCTCTGGCGGACCTGCTGGAGCCGGCGGTGACGGTGGTGTCGCAGGACCCGTACCGGATGGGCCGGGTCGCCGCCGACATCCTGTTCCGCCGCCTCGACGGCGAGGACTGGGAGCCCACCACGCATCTGGTCGAGACCCGCCTGATCGTCCGCGGCTCCGGCGAGCTCAGGCCGGAAACGCCGTGATCCGGAAGACCTTGTGCACCTATGACTGCACAAGGTCTTCCGGATCACGGGGGAGCTAGCGGCCGCCGCCCATGCCGCCGAAGAAGTTGTTGCCCTGCATGCCGCCCTGCTGGCCGAGGCCGAAGCGGCCGGCGAGGTTGGTGCCGGCGAGGGCGTCGTAGGGCGGCATGAGCTCGGCCGGCTGGACCACGACGAAGCCTTCGCCGGTGAACTGCATCTGCCAGCTCTCGCCCGTGCTGCCGCGGGGGCGCCACACCGACGAGGACGTGACCGCCGCCTGCATGCTGACCTGCAGGCTCGAGCTCCAGGCGATGACCGCGTCGGCGTCGGCGAAGTAGTAGTTGTTCGGGGTGACCCGCATGACCAGCGGCGCGCCGGTCGTGGTGACCGCCACCTTGCCGTTGCCGCCGAGGTCGATGTTGTAGCCGCCGGCGCCGGCGATCTCCACCTGCGAGTCGATGCGGACGATGTCCCAGCGCAGCTGGGTCTCGAAGGCGAGGACGTTGTTGCCGTCGACGGTGAGGCCGTCGCCGGTGAGGTCGAGGATGTGGATGTCCTGGGCCTGGTTGGCCAGGAACACCGTGCCGCTGCCGGAGACCTTCATCAGGTTCAGGCCCTCACCGGTGAAGTGCCGGGCCACGTGCGAGCCCCAGCCCTGGTACTGCGCGTCGAAGTTCACGCCGCCCTGGTAGGCGACCATCGCGCCCTTGCGGGCGTAGAACTCCCGCATGCCACTGGCCTGGCCGAGGGTGGCCTTGAGCATCTTGCCGTTCTGCAGCGCGAAGCGCTCGTTGCTCTGGACTTCCTGGTTCGCCAGCAGAGAACTCTGATACATGTCGGCCTCCTCAGCCCCGGACCGAGACCGCGGGGCGCGCGTCCTCGCTCGGCTGGACCATCACGAAACCCTGCCCGGAGAAGCCGAGCTGGAACGACTCACCGGAGCCACGGCCGATGAGGCTGCCGAAGCGGGCGGTGCGCTTGGGGCTGATGCTCAGCCCGTCGGTGAAGCCGACGAGCGCGTCGGTGTCCACATAGGTCGGTGCCTCGCGGGTGTCGAGGACGACGGGCGTGCCCTTGCTGGTCAGCGCGACCCAGCCGTTGCCGCGGATGACCACGTTGAACATGCCCATGCCGGACAGCATGCTGACGCCCTTGACCCGCTCGATGCTCCACTGGAGGGTCGCGTCGAAGGCGAGGATGTTCTTGCCGTTGACGGACAGGCCCTCGCCGGCGAGCTGCACGACGACGACCTCCTTGCCGTAGTCGGCGAGGTACAGCTCACCCTGGCCGGTGGCAGTCATCAGCGGCACGCCTTCGCCGGTCGCCCAGGAGCGGGCCATCTGGCCCAGCTGCGGCGGGTTGGGGTTGAAGTCGATGAGCCCCTCGTAGGCGATCATCGAGCCGGTGCGGGCCATGAGATCCTGACCCGGCCCCATGATGATCTTGGCGATCTTGCTGCCGTGAAGACTCATCCGGTCCCGGACCTGCGTCTGGCCATAGTGTTGGAGCAGCGGACTCTGCACAGCGTCCCCTTTCAGACCTCGTAGGGCTGGACCACGACGAAGTGGCCCTGCATTCCCATGAACTGGAGCGCGACGGACTCGCCGCTGGCGCCGGCGTAGATCTGCCGGGACACCCGGACCTGCGTCGACACCGCGACCCGCATGCCGGCGGTCCAGGCGACGACGGCGTTCATGTCACCGAACGTCGGGCCCTGGCACTGCAGCGTGACCGGGGTGCCCTTGGTCATGACCACGACGGTGCCCTGGCCCCTGACCTCCAGGTGGAACATGCCGCCACCCGGGATGCCGGGGCTCTCGATCCGCTTGACCTCGGTCTGGAGGGTCGAGTCGAAGGCGAGCACGTTGTTGGCGTTGATGCACAGCGCCTGGCCCTGCAGCTCGACGATGTGCAGGTCGCTGGCGTTCTCGGCGAGGAACACCTCGCCCTGGCCCTTCAGGGTCATGAGCTTCAGGCCCTGGCCGGTCATCGCGCCCTCGAACATCGCCTTCAGGCCGCCGGAGCCCTTGTACTCGAACTCGACGTTGCCCTGGTAGGCGACCATCGACCCGCGCCGCGCGTGGGCGTCCGGCCCGAGGGTGACCTTGACGAGCTTGCCGTTCTGCTTCGTCCAGCGGCCGGTGGTCGGCGCTTCCTTGTACTTCTGGATGCTGTGCATGACGCCGGGCTGGACCCGCTGGGCCTGCGACGGCAGCAGGTCGCCCTGCTGCGGCGGGTAACCGGGCTGGCCCTGGGGCGGGTACCCCGGCTGGCCCTGCGGCGGGAAGCCCTGCTGCTGGGGCGGGTAACCGGGCTGGCCCTGCGGCGGATAGCCGGGCTGCTGCGGCGGGTACCCGGGCTGCTGCGGCGGGAAGCCCTGCTGCTGCGGCGCCGGCGCGAACTGCTGCTGGGGCGGCGGAGGCGGCGGCGCGAACTGCTGGGTCGGCGGCGGGGGCGGCGGGGCGAAACCCTGCTGCGGCGCAGCGCCACCGGGCGGCGGCGCGAAGCCGGGCGCGGGACCCGAAGGCGCCGGCGCGGGCTCGTCGTCGACGTTGCCACCGTACGAGCGGATCAGGTCGGCGAGGCCGCCGGCGAAACCCTGCCCGACGGCGGCGGCGCGCCAGACACCCTTGCGGTAGAGGTCGCCGATGATGATCGCCCGCTCGGTGCCGAAGTCGGCGCCGGTGAAGCTGTACCGCATGACCTCCTGCCCGCCCGCGACGATGCGCAGGTAGCCGGACTGGAGCTGGCTGGCGGTGCCGGACGTCTCGATCGCCGCGCAGAACGACAGCTTCGCGACCTTCTCCGGCACGGCGTTGAGCGTCGCCCGGAACGAGTCGGTGTCACCGGACTGCGGGCCCAGCTTCTGGATCGACCCCTCGGGCGACTTCGGCTGGTTGAAGAAGATGAAGTAGTTGTCGTCCACGAGCTTGTCGTCGGCATCCAGCCCGAAGCACGAGATGTCCCACGTGATCCCGGGAGCGTTCAACTGGATGCCTACATACAGATCATCTCCCGTGGTGAAGTTCGAAATCGGGCTCTTCTGCCCCCGAGTGAATGACTGAGACACGTGATCTCCTCGGCTACAACGACAGCGCGTCTGCGATCAACTTATAGCGGCACCGGACAACCCCCGCGGGACACGGCCGGTTCATTGCCCGTTCGCCTGACGGGCGAGGCGGGCCAGGATCTCGTCGACGGCGGCGCTGCCCGTGGTCACGTCCGGCGTGAACGTCCAGGTCAGCCCCACCCACGGGTCGCCCATGTGGTCGCCGGACACGACCGGCAGCCGGGCCATCGAGCGCCACACCGCCCCGACCATGGGGCCGAGCGTCGAGGAGTCCGCCGGGTCGGCGACCATCAGCACGTGCACGCCGGCCTCGGGCCCCTCGTTGAGCAGGTACTGCAGGCGGGCGAAGGTGGCCTCGTCGAAACCGTACGGGAAGTCGTGCAGCACGAGCAGCCGCCGCCCGCCGTCGATGTTCTCGTAGGGCGAGCCCATCGCGCCGGCGCGCATCGCCATCTGCACCAGGTCGACCCGCTCGACGAGGTGCTCCAGCATGTCGCTGAGCGCCTGCGGGGTCGCTGCGACCGGCACCGACGCCGCCCCGCCGGGCGCGCCGCCGAGGTGGGCGCCGTCGAAGGCGCGGCCCGCGGCGCCGCCGCCGGCGAGGTCCGCCACCTGCACGCTGAGCTGGCCCGGCGGGTGCGCGGCGAGGAGCCGCACGACGACGGAGCGGGCCATCGCCTGGGCCGCGGCCCGGTCGGCGCCGGTCGAGTCGATCCACAGCGCCCGCATCAGCGGCAGCCGGAACAGCAGCGGGATCCGCAGCTCCGGCGACTCCGGCACGTGGACGTCACCGACGCGGATGCCGGCGGTCATCGTCTCCGGCAGGCGCCAGTCCCGCCAGCGCGGGCTGTCCCAGGCGGCCATCGGCGCCGGGAGTGTGCCCGCGAGGCTCCTGAGCTCGGTGACGAGCTGTTCGACGTCGCGGCGGCGGTCCGTCTCGGCGCGGCGGACGAGCTCGTCGTGGCGGCGGTCGGCCTCGGCGCGGGCCGCGGCCGTCTGCGGCGAGTTGCGCAGCCGCGGGTCGTTGAGCAGCTCGCCGACCTCGTTGTCGCGGCGCTGCTCCGCGTAGCCGACGGCGGAGCGCAGCGCCGACGTGGACCGGGCCGCGTCCTGGAAGATCGACCACACCTGCTGGTAGAGGCGCTCCTCCAGGGGGCCGCCGACCTCAGGCAGCGGCTGCTGCGAGGCGGCGGCCGGGGCCGCGCCGGTGCCGGGGAAGTGCGGCGACGACGTCACCGGCCCCGACGTGCCCGGGAAGTGCGGGGACGACGTCACGGGGGCCGGCGGCGGCTCCTCCTGCTCGACGTCCACCCCGTGCGCCGCGATCAGCTGGGCCAGGCCGCCGGAGTAGCCCTGGCCGATGGCGCGGACCTTCCAGGCGCCGGCCCGGCGGTACAGCTCCCAGGCGATGACGGCCCGTTCCTCGCTGAGGCCCTGCATGGCGAACGTCCCCAGCTCCGTGCCGGTCGCCTCGACGAGCCGGGCGACCGGCGCCGGGCCGGACCCGAACGTCGTGGTGTGGTCGTCGGGGCTGATGACGGCGATGACCCGGTCGACGTCGGCGGGGATCTTCGCCAGGTCGATCTCGACCCGTTGCGCCCCGCCGGCGCCGCCGGTCAGCCACGTCAGCCCCGGCGCCGCCGGCTGGTTGTAGAAGACGAAGTCACCGTCGGTCCGGACGCGTCCCGTCTCCGCGAGCAGCAACGCCGACAGGTCGACCGCGATGCTCGCGTCGACCATGATCCTGACCTGCTGCGCCGCCAGGGGCGCGTTCTGCCCCTTGACGAAGACCACCGTCATTGTTCCCCCTCCTGATGCCGACGGATCCTGACTCCTGACTGCCGGGGCCCTACAGGAAGCGGCCGAGCTGCGGGATCATCTCCAGCGGCTGCTTGGCGTTCTGGGGCTCGCCGATCGCCGTCATCTTCCAGGCGTTGCCGTCGCGGTGCAGCTTGGCCATGACCATGCCGGTGCTCGGCGTGCCGCCGGAGAGCGTATAGCGGGTGAGCTCCGCGCGGGTCGTCTCGTCCACCAGCCGACAGAAGGCCTGCTCGACCTGCGCGAAGGTGTGCCCCTCGTACGACGTGACCACGAAGATGATCGAGGTGACGTGGGCGGGGACGCGGTTGAGGTCCACGACGATCGACTCGTCGTCGCCGTCGCCGGCGCCGGTGCGGTTGTCACCGGTGTGCTGGACGGAGCCGTCCTTGCTGCGCAGCTGGTTGAAGAACGCGATGTCCACCGGCTGCTTGTCGGCGAACAGGATCGCCGAGGCGTCCAGGTCGATCTCGACCTCGCGGTTGCCGAACAGGCCGCGCTTCTTCAGCGGGTCCCAGCCCAGACCCATCCGGACCAGGCTGAGCGACGTGCCGTCCTGCTTGCGCAGCGACACCCGCTGGCCCTTGCTGAGGTTGACGGGGCCGCCGGGGCCGCCGACCGGGGCGTCCTGCGGCGGGGCGGCGGGCTGCGGCGGCGCGACCGGCGGCATCTGCTGGGTCGGCTGCCCGTACGGGGCGGCGGGAGGCTGCTGGCCGTACGGGGCGGCGGGAGGCTGCTGACCATAGGCCGGGGCGGCCGGGGGCTGCTGGCCGTACGGCGGCGGGTTGTGCTGCGGGGTCTGCTGCCCGTACGCCGGCGTCTCCTGCGGCGGTGCGACGTGCGCGGGCGCCGTCTGCGCGGGCATCGTGTACACCGGCGCGGCGGGCGGCGGCGGGGTGGCGGGCGGCTGGGCCACCGGCGGCGCGGACTGCGGGGCGGGCGGGGCGGACTGCGGGGTCGCGGCCGGCGCCGGCGCGTCGTCGACCGACACGCCGTGGTCGCGGACCAGGTCGGCGAGGCCGCCGGCGTAGCCCTGGCCGACGGCCCGGACCTTCCACTCGGCACCGCGGCGGTAGATCTCCAGCGCGATGACCATGCTCTCGGTGTCCAGCCCGGTGATCACGTACTGGACGAGCTCGCCGCCGGCCTGGTCGTACACCTTGGCGACCGGCGGGGCGAACTGCCCGAACCGCTGGCCGGTGCCGTCGACGCTGACCACGACGCGGACCTTGTCGACGTCGGCCGGGATCGCGCCGGTGGTGACCGACGCCTGCCACCTGCCGCCGCCGGTGTCACTGACGGAGACACCGGGGCCTTGCGGCTGGTTGTAGAAGACGAAGTCGGCGTCGGTGCGCACCTTGCCGGCCGCCGTCACCAGCAGCGCGGACAGGTCGGTGGCGACGCCGACCTCCACCACGACGCGCACGTCGTTGGCGGTCAGCGCGGTGTTCTGGCCCTTCACCAGCACGGTGGCCATGCTCTGTTCTCCTCTTGTCAGATGTCCCTCAAGGCCGACCGTCACCGGTCTGCGCCACGTACCAGTCCAGAATCTCGTCGCCGGCCGCCGCCCCCGCGGAGGCCGTGGTCAGGCAGTGCGGCGAGGTGAAGCCCGTGAGGTGCAGCTCTCCGTGCGCCGGCCGGATCGCCGCGTGCGCCGCCCGGAGCATGTCGGCGTCCAGCAGGGAGTCCCCGCCGGCGACGACCCGGTCCGCGCCCAGCCGCTCGGCGGCATGCGCCACCGCCGCGGCCTTGTCCAGCCCGGTGGGCAGAAGATACAGCTTCCGGCCCTGCAGTGAGACCCTCCAGCCGTTGATCCGCCCCCAGCCGGCGGTCTCCTCGGCGAAGTCCGTCAGCCACGGCTCGCGGACCTTGACGGTGAGGTAGATGAAGAAGTCCTCGACCGCGCGGACCGCGTCGAAGCCGCGCTGGTCGCGCCAGCGCTGCGCCTCCCGCCACACGTCGTCGAACGACGCGCCGCCCGCGCCGAGGCGCCCGCGCACCTGCCGCTCCCAGGCCGGGTCGGACTCGCCGTCGACCAGCAGGCGGGCGCCGTTGCACACGACCGCCGCCGCGGGGCGCCGCCCGGGCAGGCGCAGCCGCTGGTACTGCTCGACGGAGCGGGTCGTGGCGGGCACGACCACGCCGGCGTCGGCGAGCCCGGTCCACTGCCGCACGACCCTGGTGGTCATGTACGCGTAGATCCGGTCACCGTCGACGTCGATGGGCACGAGGTCCTCGTCCGCGGGGCGGACCGGCCCGTGCGACATCGCCTTCTCGGAGAAGATCACGGTCCCGTCGAGGTCCGTGGCGACCACGGTCGTCATTGCGTGGCCCCCTGGAACCCTCTGGGCCCCTTGGGGCGGATCAGGCCGACGCACGCGTAGGGCAGGTCGGCGACCTCGTCGACCGGGACGCCGGTGTCCTTGGCGAGGAGCAGGATGTGGCCGAGCTCGGCGTGCGCGTCCGGGCGGATCAGGATCCGCCACGGGGAGCGGCGCAGCAGCACCCGGGTGGTCTCGCCGACGCCGGGCTTGAGCAGGTTGATGTCGTCGAGGCCGTACTCGGCGGCGAGCCGCACCGCGATGTTCCAGCCGCTCCAGTCGGGGGTGCGGTCGGTGGCGGCGAGCACGGGCCAGTCGGCGGCGACGCTGGCGGCGACCGCCGGGAAGTGCGCCTCGACGGCGTCGAGGAACAGGTTCGACACGTCGCCGGGGGCGAGCTCCCGGTAGAACTTCGCGCCGTGGAACTGGCCGGGCCCGATGTACCGGTCGTTGAGCACCGTCCGCGACACGAGGCCCGACACGGTCGAGTTGAGGCAGGCGGACGGGATGAGGAAGTCGTCGCGGGTGCCGAAGATCTCCGTGCAGCCGCCAGGGTCGGCCAGCACCGCGAGCGTCGGGTCGAAGGGCAGCCCCGCGACGGCCTCGCGCAGCTCGCGGCAGATCGCGCCCTTGCCGGTCCACCCGTCGACGAACATGACCTGGGCCGGATCGTGGTGCCGGGCGAGGTGCCGCATCGCCTCACCGTCGATGCCGCGGCCGCGCACGATCGACACCGCGTAGTGCGGCAGCTCCACGCCGTGCGCGAACTGCGCCCAGCGGCGCATGAGGATCCCGACCGGCGTGCCGGCCCGGGCGAGGGACACGAGCACCGCGTCCGACGAGCGCGCCTTGATGACCAGCTCGGTGACGACGCCGACCGCGTGCGCGACCCGCGCCGCCGACGCGGCCAGGGCCTCGTGGAACAGCTCGAGGTACTCCCCCGTCGGCTGGTACTCGATCGGCAGCGACTCGGCGTAGTGGCCGGCCTTCGCCTGCATCATCGCCTCGCGCTCCTCCGCGGGCGCCTCCAGCGTCACGTGCGAAAGGTCGGTCAGCAGCCAGCTCACCTCGGACGCGGCGTAGGACGAGAAGTCCGGGCCGTGCAGCGGCGGTGGGGGTTGGACGTTCACCGGGTACCTTCCTGCGGATCCGTTGCTCGGGTGACTGCCGGCCGGAGGTCCGGGATGACCACGACCGTGACACCTTGGCAGACTCCGCGCAGCGCCGCCACCAGCCCCCCGTCCTCCCACAGTGCGGGAGAATCGCCGGTCCGGTCGACGACGAGCACGATCCGGTCGAAGCCGCGCACGTTGTACGCGAAGCGGGGCTTGTCGGTGTCGGTGCCGTCGTGCGCGGCGAACGTGAGCCTGGTGCGGATCGCGTACCCGGGCGTGTCGACCGGCAGGACCGGCGAGCGGGTCGTGGAGGAGAAGCGGACCGGCCGGTGCCGGGCGAGCGCGCGGGCCAGCAGCAGCGGCGCGTACATCAGCTCCTCGCTGCCCAGGACCAGCACCGGCGCGTCGGAGTTGTCGGTGGGCAGCCCCGCGGACACCAGCGACGCGAGCCGGTCGGCGGTGTCCAGCAGCGTGGGGCGGTGCACGGCGGCGAACCCGTGCCGGCCGCCCTCGGGCAGGCCGGCCGGCCACTCGGCGTCGATCCTGGTCACGGGGGCTTCGCCGGGTCGCTGCGGCGGCTGCGGTACGTCCAGCGCCGCCACCAGGTCCCGCCCGCGCTCGAGGGCGTCGCCGGGCAGGAGGGCCTCACCGGCGGCGAGGGACACCACGTCGATGCGGGTGCCGAGCTCCTCGCCGAGCGCGGCGAAGCCGGTCCGGTCCGCGGCGGTCCGCAGGTCGAGCAGGGCGGCGACGACGTACCGGTCGCGGGGGCGCACGGCGTGCAGCTCGCGGATCGTCGCCTGGGCGGTGCGGCCCGTGGTCAGCTCGTCGTCGACGAGGACGAGCGGGCCGTCACGGTCGAGCCAGTCGGCGTCGGCGGGCAGCAGCAGGTGCTCGGTCGCGTGGCTGTGCGCCTCGTCGAACCTGCCCAGCAGCGCCACGCCGGGCACGGACCGGCGGGTGGAGTGCAGGTAGTCGGCGTCGGCGAACGTGTCGGCGACGACGTGCCCGAGGGAGGTGGCCGTCTCGGCGTACCCGACCACCAGCGGCGGGCCGTCGGGGACCTTGACCTCGTCGAAGTCGCGCGTGTCCCAGCCGGCGGCCGGGTCGGTCTCGGCGCCCAGGACGGCCGCCGCCCGCAAGCCGAGCAGGCGCCCCGCGGCGTAGATCGTGTGCGGGTCGGCGGGCACGTGCTTGCCGAGGACCTGCGACACCACCAGGTGGGCGCGCCGCGGGTTGCGCCGCACGGCGAGCCCCGCCAGGTCCGCGACCCGCGGGTTGTCGGCGTCCGCGTCGACGAGCCGGACGTCGAGGCGCTCGGTGACCCAGGCGCCGGACCAGACCTCGCTCACGCCACCGGCTCCCTGCTGCTGACCGACGCCTCGAGGAAGTCGACGAAGTCGAGGCCCTCGGCGGCCACGCCGAAGATGTCGGCGCGCACCAGGGTCCGCTCCGCCCACGACAGGTGCGGCCGGACCTCGTTCATCTTGTTCATGTAGACGCTGCGCAGCACCCCGCCGCCGCCGTCGCCGGCGTAGTCCTCGCAGATCGCCTTCGCGTCGCAGTACTCCTCGTGGCTGACGACGCTCAGCGCGTGCACGGCCGCCGCGTGGCTGGGGTGGATGACGGTCTTGCCGACCATGCCGTTGGCCTTGTCGAGCACGATCTCGCGGATCAGGCCGTCCAGGGACTGGCGCACCAGCTTCGTGCGGAGCATCGGGTCGTGGTCCTCGAACGGCGTGACCCGCAGCTGCGGCTTGAGCACCCGCTCGCCGCCGGAGAAGTACTCCCACACCGGACCCGTCACCTCGTACCCTGCTCCCGCGGTGGGCGACCCCGGGCCGCCTCTGCCGCCCCAGCCGCCCCGGCGGGCCAGCACGTTGACGATGTCGGTCAGGATGCCGGCCACGACGTTGACGTCCCACGCGGTCAGCTCCGCCGTCCGGCGCAGGGCGTAGATGCTGCTCAGATCGGTCGCGCCGACCCTGACGGCCAGGACCCGGTCGCGGTTGCCATCGAGCATGTCACGGACGGCGAGCAGGGTCGGCATCCGGGTCTCCGCGTAGGCGATCTCCGGGGTCTCGAGGACCGGCATCGCATACAGGGGCAGGCCGCTGCCGTCGGCGATCTCCCGGACCGCCTTCAGCCCCGCCTGGCCGGACTCGTCGGGGCGGAACTTCGGCAGCACGAACCCGCTGAGGATCCGCAGATCGTCACCGAGCCGGTCGGCGAGCCGGTAGATTTGGTCGGAGTGGCGGACCCGCACGAAGACCAGCGGCCCGCCCGTCTCCATGCGCGCGAGCAGGCGCAGCTGGTGCGCGAGGTTCAGCTCGGCCTCGTCGACCTCGCTGTCACGGATCGAGTCCTCGAGGCAGCCGACCATGCTCATCACGCCCTCGGCGTGGCAGCGCAGGATGTCCTCGGCCAGGCGCGGACGCACCGCCGGGGAGTACAGGGTGGCGCCGAGCGCCATGGCGAGCACTTCAGGGGGACTGTCCTGGGAGAACGTGGCAGGCAGCCGGTGGAACAGGGCCCCGGCGGACAACCCGTCCAGGTGGGAGAAGTAGCGCACTCGGTGTCCTTTCTTCTCTGACCCGGGCGGGACTGCGTGCTGCGGTGCCGCCGCGCGACCTGGACCTTAGGTCAGGTTTGTGAATTCGAGCGGCATAGACCTGAAAACCCCCGTGGCGGATATCGGACTGCGTGAGTCTGCGGTCGCTGCCCGTAACGGACCGGTGGGTACGGAACCGCGGGCCGTCCGTCCGTGTGGATGGGCGACCCGCGGCGGTGGTGCTGGGACCCGTCAGGGTCAGACGTTGATGCCGAAGTCCCGGGCGATGCCGGCGAGGCCGGACGCGTAGCCCTGACCGACGGCGCGGAACTTCCACTCGCCGCCGTTGCGGTAGAGCTCGCCGAACACCATCGCGGTCTCGGTCGACGCGTCCTCCGACAGGTCGTAGCGGGTGAGCTCGGCGCCGGTGTTCTGGTCGACGACCCGGATGTAGGCGTTGGACACCTGGCCGAAGGACTGCGAGCGGCCGTCCGCGTCGTAGATCGACACGAGGAAGGCGATCTTGCTCACCTCGGCGGCCATGCCGGCCAGGTTGACGTTGATCTGCTCGTCGTCGCCCTCGCCCTCACCGGTGAGGTTGTCACCCTGGTGCTGGACCGTGCCGTCCGGCGACGCGAGGTTGTTGAAGAACACGAAGTGCTTGTCCGAGAGGGACTTGCCGGACTCGCCGCAGATGATCGCGCTGGCGTCCAGGTCGAACTCGGCGCCGGTCGTGGTCCGGACATCCCAGCCCAGACCGACGGACACGGCCGTCAGGCCGGGCGCCTGCTTGGTGAGGCTGACGTTGCCGCCCTTGCTGAGGCTGACTCCCACGAACTCCTCCAACTACTCGGTATGCGGGGCATCCCCCGCTGTTGCAATGCGGTCCGAACCGTCCGGACCATTTCGAAAGGCCGCCATGAACGTGCCGACTGCCGCGAAAAGAGTCGCAGATCAGTGGAGCCGCCGACGACAGGAGCTATCGATTGCACCGGAAATTCATGTGCGAGTGTAGTGGCTGCCCCCAAGCCCCTGATCAACCTCCCGCACGGACCCGGCCCCGCCGGGGGCCGGCACGGTCCACGTCGTCGCAGGTCACGGCCGAGCTTACCGATCGGGAAGGCAACGGCGGCGGCGCTTGGCGCAGGCCCGCGGGCGTTGCTGCGAATTCGCTGGGAACCCGGGCGGGCACCCGGTCAGGGGGTGTCGGCGGGGTCGGGAGCGTCCGGCGTGGCCTGCGACGGGTCGCCGCCGCGGCCCGGGCGCCAGCCGGCCTCGTTGAGGCGGCGCAGCCGGGCGACCCGCTCGGTCAGGTCCGCGGTGATCTCGTCGGGGCTGGCCCCTTCCTCCATCGCCGCCGACCGCGCGGTGCGCAGCTCCCGGTGCAGCAGCTCGGTGATCCGGTCAGCCGGCGGGTCCGTGGGCGGGGTGGCCATGCCCCTATGCTCCCAGACCAGCGCCCGAAGGGTCAGCCGCAGCCGGGGACCGCCACGCGGACGCCGGTCCGGCGGCCCTCCCACCGGCGACCAGAAATGCCGGCCAGGTGCAACCGCGCATGACGCCCCCTCCACACTCGGTCCTCGGGCGCGCCCTCACGGCCCGGATGTTCTTTGACGGACGGCACGCGAAATCACATTGACCATCGACGATCACATGACCTCAAAGCGGGCGAACCGTACGCATTGGCCGGCACCGTCGGTCCCGATCCACCGCAGTGGCGGCACGGCCGCCCGGGCAGGGTCGTTCGTTCATGAACGGCGGAAGGCGATCCGTTGACGCCGCGGTGCCGATCGACGGAACCGGTGGCCGAAAGGCCGAGCCGCACCGGTCTGATCGATCTCCGATTCGCCGGTTCGTGCCGTTCCCTTGCAAATATGCAATGCCAGACTGGCATGTGCGTGCAACACGACGATTCGGCGCAGCATCACATCCTGCCTGCCCGCATCACGCGAGCCTGGAAATTGTCGAAGGGGAATCGTCATGCCTCGACTTCTGGCGACGGCGGCCGATGAGGTCCGCAGCCTGGCCAGGCTCGGGACGCTCGCGACGACTGTCGCAGGAGCGGACGAGCCGGAGCGCCTCCGGCTGACCGGCGGCGCCTACTCGGTGGTCTACCCGGTCGTCTACACGGGGCTCACCCAGGGCATGGAGCGCAGGCGCGGTCACCCGGCGTGCGCGGTGTCGGTCCGGCACCTGGCCGACGACTGCCTGGACCGCTTCCACGACGACGTCGAGGCGGTCGTCCACGACGTCGTCCGGCGGGCGACCGCCCCCATCGACAACCTCGACGCGTGGATCTGCGGCCTCATCAACTCCGCGACCGTCAACGGGCATCGCCGCCGGCGCGGCGAGATCGGCGCCCTGCAGCGCCCCCGCGCCCCGAAATGGCTGGTCGACGGGCTCGGCGGCGACCGCTGGCTGGTCCACCTCGCCGTGCAGATGCTCAACTGGGTCGGCAACCCGGTCACCGCGGGGACCAACGTGTGGCCCGTCGACAGCTGGACGGCGCAGCGCTGCCGGTTCACCGGCGACTGGGACGCCGCCGTCGACGTGCGCCACGACATCGAGGCGGTGCTGCGGGTCATGCGGGCGAAGCGGGAGTGGTACGAGCGCTACGTCGAGGGCCCCCTCGGGCACAAGCACGTGCCGGTGCCCCGGTACGCGCCGGAGTGCCCCGCCGGCGACCAGGACACCCCCGCCCTCAGCCTCATCGACGTCGGCGAGCGCGACGACCTGTACATGCGGGAGCTCGCCCACCTGGCGATGACCGCGATGCGCACCCGGCTGCGGGCCGGCGAGGACCCGGCCACCGTCGTCGCCGAGGTCATCGCCGTCGCCTTCGGTGACGGCGCCGTGCCCACCCTGGACGGCGGGCCCCGCCTGAGCGACACCGCGGGCGACCACGTCGGCCGCATCCTGCGAGACCAGGGCCGCATCCGGGACATCGTGGCCGCGGTGCTCGCCGTCGTCGAGGACCTGTAGACCCACCGCTCTCTTCTCTCTGACGGACCGGTCCGTCAGAGAGCGCCGAACCGTGGGCGGCGAGGATGGGAGCGACGGCATGGACGACGAGACGCGGCGGGAGCGGTCCGCGGCCACCTTCCTCGGGGGGACGCGCGCCGTGCGCACGGTGCTGCTGTACGAGCCGGCGGGGCGGGACGAGCCCGGTGCCGGGGACCCGCCGCAGCCGTCGTTCCGCCACGTCGCGGCCGGCGGCTCGTTCGCCACGACGCTCCGCCGGCACCTGGGCGACGCCGGCCAGGTCAGCCACGGCATCGTCACCGACGACCCCGCCGACTACGGCACGCTGCGGCCGGCGCAGCTCTTCGGCGCCCCGCTGTGGTCCCCGCCCCCCGCGGCCGCTCCGCCCCTCGCATCCGCCCCGCCGGTCGCGGCCGTCCCGCCGGTCGCGGCCGTCCCGCCGGTCGCGGCCGTCCCGCCGGTCGCGGCCGTCCCGCCGGTCGCCGTGCCGCCGGACTCCCCCATGTCACCGCCACCGGGGCCGCGCATCCCGGGCGGGGCGCTCGCGGGCGGCGGGCCGGCGACGACGCTGACGCCGGCACTGGTCCGGGAGCGCGTCGCGGCCCAGCCGGGCGGTGCCGCGATGCTCCTGGCGCTGGTGTCCGCCCTGGACCGGGCCGGCGAGCCGGACGCGCCGGTGGTCGTGCTCGTCGGCTCGGAGGCCACCCGGATCGTCGAGTGGATCGCCGCCGGCACGCTGCTGCTGCCGCCGGCGCGGGCCCTCGCCCTCGGCTTCGAGGTCAACGCCGGCGACCCCGCCACCGCGGGCGTCCCCGTGGTCGGCGTCGACCCCGCCACGGCCGCCGGGCTCACCGGCCGCGGCTACGCCGTCTTCGACCTGGCGGCCGGCGCGTTCCCGGCCACGACGCCGACGGCGCACGCGCTGCGGTGGGTCGGCGGGTTCCTGCAGGACGACCCGCGGGCCGTCGTCGAGGCGCTCGACCTGGCCGCCGCCTGCGGCCTCGAACCGGACGCCGCCGCCGCGCTCGGCCTCGCCGCCGTGCTGCGCCGCGAGCCGGCTCTGCCGCACGCCCCGGCGATCGCCGGCTGGCTGCGCGACGGCCCGCAGGCGCTTCGCCGCGCGTACACCGGCGGCATCACCGACATGCTCACCAGCTCCGTCACGGCATGGCCGCGACCGGTCCTCGAGGCGCTGGACGACGCCGCCGCCGACGGGCTCCTGCCGGGGAGGGCCGCCGCCGTCCGGCTGGCGCTGCTGCGCGGCGAGACCGACGCCGCCGCGCTGCGCGCCGAGGTCGCCACCCGCGTGCCGCCCGCGCTGCCCGCCGGCGAGTGGACGGCCGCGGACAACACCACGGCCCGCCGGCTCGTCCTCGCCGCCCTCAACGCCGGGCCCGCGCCGCTCGGGTCGGAGGCGCTGCTGCGGGTCGCGGGCCGCTTCGGCATCGACGTCCAGCCGTCCGACCTCGCCGACCGCGGGCGGGACCTCGTCGAATTCTGGGCCGGGCACCCGCGGGCCGGCTTCGACCCCGGGCTGTGGCCATGCGGCGACCGGCTCACGGCGGCGCTCGTCGACGAGCTGACCCGGCGGGTCAAGGCCGTCCCGGTGCGCCGCCACGACATCGCCGCCGGCTGGTGGCGGTGGCTCCTGCCGCGCATCGCCACCCTGGAGCCGCCGCTCGCCGAGGCCGTCCTCGCCGGCGCGGTCAGCGACGACGTGGACGGCGCCGAACGCGCCGCGCTCGTCGAGCACCACCTGACCGCGGCGGCCCACGACCCCGACCGGTTCCTGTCGACGGCCGCCGCCCTGTGGAGCCTGACCGACCCGTCCGTGGACGAGCTGCGCCTGCTCAAGCGCCTGGCGCCGGCCGGTGTGGTGCTGCCGGCGAAGACCCTGGAAGGGCTCATCGGCCGGCTGGTCGGCGACGCGCCGCTGGCGCACGAGGACGTGGACGTCGCCCACCGGCTCGTCGACGCCGGTCTGGTCCCCCGCCACCGCCGGCTCTTCCAGCTGCTCGCCGACGACCGCGTCCTGCGCGCCGTGGTGCGCCGCCTGACCACGGCCCCCGCCGGTCCGGCCGGCAGGCCGCTCGGTGACGGGCCGGTCGTCGCGCTGCTGCACGAGCTGGAGGAGCTGCCGGCCCGCCTGGTCACGCTGCACTCCCCGGGCGTGGCCGCCGCCCTCGCCCGCAGCGCCCCGCCCCGCGAACTGCTCGCGGTCCTGCGCCGCCACCCCGGCGTCGTCGAGCACTACGTCACCCTGCTCAGCGACCTGCTCCGCAAGCCGGGCGACGAGCGGCACGCGGTCATCGCCTACCACCTCATGCACAACAACGACAGCCGCGGCCTCCGCCCCGTCCTGACCGCCCCCGTCCTGCGCTGGGCGACCCGTGCCTCGAGCCGCCAGCTGCGCCGCGTCGGCGAGCTCATCGCCGGCTTCGGCCCCGCCTGGTCCGCGTCCTGGGCGGCCTACCTGGAGCACGTCCGCTCGCAGCGCCGCATCTGCCGCCTCATCCACCCGTTCGGCAACCACTGACCCCGCCCCGGCCTGACCCCGCCCGGCCTGGGGGCGTCACCGGCGGGTGCGGAGGGCGGCCAGGTTGCCGGCGGCGAGGAGGGTCAGCAGCGTGACCGCGAGCCAGAAGCCGGGGCCGGTGCCGACCATGTCGCCGGGTGTCCTGCCCTCCGGCAGGCGGCTCTGCCCGGCGACGGCGGCGGCGAGCCGGTCGGTGACGAGCAGCTGACCCGCGACGAGGGCGAGGGCGGCGAGCCCGGCGAGGACGGCGGCGGCCACCCGGCGGCGCCGGTCCTGCGCGAGCCCGACCGTGACGGCGAGGACGGCACCGAGCAGCAGGAGTCCGGCGATGTACGACGGCTGCGGCGCGAGCCGGTCCGGCCGCCGCTCGCCGTCCGGGCGGAGCTGGTCGGACGCGACGTCGGGGGTCCCACCCGACGCGAGGTCGAAGCCGGTGTAACTGGTCGTGCCGCCGGGCTTCGCGCGGCCGTAGCCGTCGGGGAGTCCACAGGAGACGGTCGCGAACGGCAGCGCGAAGCACAGCAGGATCAGCAGCACCGTCGCCGGGCTCAGCCACCTGCGCCGCAGCGGAGTGGCCGCCGGTCCCGCCACCGGCGGCGGGGGCGCGGCGGGGGCGGCCGCGGCCGGCGGCGCGGTCGCGTGGAGGGCGCCCTCGGCGACGACAGTCTCGGGCCGTTCGACCGTGGTGGGCGCGACGCCGAGCCGCGCGTGCAGCAACCGCGCCAGCGACGGCAGCCGGCTGCCCCCGCCGACGAGCAGCACCTCCGCCGGCTCCCCGCCCCCGGCGCCGGACGCGGCGACGAGGTCGGCGGCCAGCTCGGCGACCGGGGCGAGGAGCGGGGTGGCGGCCGACTCCAGCTCCTCGCGGGTCAGGTGCGGGTCCGACGGGTAGCCGGGGACGTGGACGGGGGCGACGCTGAGCCGGGACAGGCTCTCCTTCGCCGCCCGCACCTCCTGCCACAGCAGCAGCCGGTCGCGGCGGTCGGCGGCGGTCACCGGCGACTCCAGCCGCTGCCAGGCGGCGGGCGCGGCCGCGGACACCACGGCACCCAGGACGCCGACCAGCGCGGCGTCGACGTCGAGGCCGCCGACGTCCAGGCCGCCCTGCGCCACCACCTGACCGTCGCGGACCACGGCGAGGTCGGCGGTGCCGGCGCCGAGGTCGACGACGAGCAGCGCGGCGCCCGGCGGCACCGGGGCACCCGCCGCGGTCAGGTACGCGGCGGCGGCGAGCGGCTCGCTCACCAGGTCCACCGCGCCGAGCCCGGCGCGCGCGGCCGCCTCGGCGAGGACCTCCCGCCGCGGCGCGCCCCACCCCGCGGGCACGGTCAGCACCACGTGACCGCCCGGCGCCCGGGCGGCGACCACGCGGAGGACCGCGGCGAGGGCGTCGGGGACGGCGACGGCGTGCGGGCCGAGCAGGACGGCGCCGTCGTCGATGCGGCGCTTCGGGTTGGGTTCGAAGGCG
Source organism: Dactylosporangium sp. CA-152071 (assembly GCF_050936335.1). Taxonomy (NCBI): domain Bacteria; kingdom Bacillati; phylum Actinomycetota; class Actinomycetes; order Micromonosporales; family Micromonosporaceae; genus Dactylosporangium; species Dactylosporangium sp. CA-152071. The sequence continues at coordinate 4,128,630 of NZ_JBNJMZ010000002.1, forward strand.
GCGGGGTCGGCGCGGGCCAGGCGCTCCGCGTCGAGGCCCGCGACCAGGACACCGTCCGCACCGGCGTGGACCCCGGACGGCAGCTGCTCCCGGCCGTCGAACAGGACCGGCCGCACCCGGCCGTCGGCGCCGCACACCACCGCGACCGTGCTGGAGGTGCCGAGGTCGATGGCGAGCCGGTCCACAACCAGCAGCGTACGCCCGCCACCCATCGACCGCCGCGCACGCAACGACCGCGGGACACCCACCGGCCGTCGGCGCCGCCGCGCACCCGACCGACGCGGGGCACCCGCCGGCCATCGGCCGCCGCCGGGAGTCCGGCGCGGGCGGCGCTACACGATGGCGGCCAGCTGGGCGGCGACCTCGTCGGGGTGCGGGCGGGCGGCGATGCTGGCCTTGAACCTGCCGGCGGTCACCCGCAGCCCGTAGTCGGACAGGAGGCGGTGCAGCTGGTCGGCGGTGATCGCGGACGCCGACATCGCCCAGCCGGCGCCGGAGCGCTCCACCACGCCCGCGTTGTGCCGGCGGTCGCCGGGGCCGGGGACGACCAGCTGCGGGACGCCGGCGGCGAGCGCGCCGAGGACGGTGCCGGCGCCGCCGTGGTGCACGACGGCGTCGAGGGTCGGCATGAGCGCGTCGAGCTGCACCCATCCGGTGGTGTACACGTTGCCGGGCAGCGGATCGGGCAGCCCGCGCTCGGGCCGGACGAGGAGGATGTCGGCGTCGACGCCGGCCGCGACGGCGACGATCGCGCGCATGATGCCGCCGTTGCCCGGCCCGTCCACGGTGCTGCGGGTGACCGCGATCCGCGGGCGCGCCCCGGCGGGCGGCAGCGGCGTGACCGGCTCGCCGCCGGGGCCCGCCGAGCCGCCCGGACGCACAGCGCCGCCCACGCCGGCGAACGGGCCGCCCAGGCCAGCGGCGGGCCCACCCAGGCCCGCGAACGGGCCGCCCGGATGCGCGGCGGAACCGCGCAGGTCAGCGAACGGGCCGCGCGGGTGGGCGAACGAGCCGGTCCGGTTCGGGGACGCCCCGACCGGCAGGCGCCGCATCGGCAGGCCGGGCCGCTCCCCCACGAGCTCGGCCGGCGCGATCTGCACCACGGCCGCCGGGTCGGGCAGGCCGTCGACGCGGTGCCGGCACAGCGCCGGCCCGGCGGTCACGGCGGTGAGGACGGCGCCGTCGAAGAGGTTGTTCTCGTGCCGGACGGCGGGCACCCCGCGCCGCGCGGCCACGACCGCCCCGGCCACCGCGAGGGGCTCGTGCACCACCAGGTCGGGGCGGAACCGGTCGGCGGTCGCCGCGACACCATCGACGAGCTGCTCGTTGACGGTGCCGAACAGCAGCCCGACGCCGCGGGTCCCGCCGGTGCCGGCCAGCTCGGCGCGCGCGACGAACGGGTGCCGCAGCATCGTCCGCCGGGCGATCCGGGCGAAGGAGAAGCCCGGCGCGACGTCGACGACCGGCAGCTTCGCGGTCCGTCCGGCGGTGAGCGCGTCGGCGGCGGTGGCGATCAGCACGTCGTGCCCGGCCCGGCGGAGCGCCTCCGCGAGCGGCACGAGCGGCAGCATGTGGCCAAGCAGCGGCGCGGACACGAACAGCACACGCATGAGGTGGACTCTAATCGATCTCCTCGGATCGCAGGTCCCGGATGGTGCGTTGGGCCGCTTCGAGCTGGTCCTCGAGGTCGATGATGCGGCACGCCGCCTCGAGCGGGGTGCCGCGGTCGCACAGCTCGCGGGCGCGGGCAGCGAGCCGTAGCTGGTGCCGGGAATACCTGCGGTGCCCGCCGTCGGAGCGCAGCGGGCTGATGAGCTTCAGCTCGCCGAGACGGCGGAGGAAGTCGTGCGAGACGCCGATGATCGCCGCTGCGCGGCCCATGGTGTAGGCGGGGAAGTCGTCGTCGTCTAAAGGATGGTCCGAGGGGGACACGTCACCTCCGCGTCGAGGGCCCCGGCGCTTTCGCGCCGGGGCCCAGGGTATTGGGTCGTTACACCATCTACCGACACGAATGCCGGATTGTCATGTCCACACCTGCCGCGATGCGCGGCGACGGTGCGGGGATCGCATCTGCCAGACCGGAGACCACCTCTCGTTCGATGGATACTGCGGTGCTCGCCGGACCGTGTGCACGGTCCACAGCGGGCGATCCAACGGTGTGAACCCTCCCCTTTCTCTCGTCGTTCCCTTCCAATCGTGCCGGACGAGTCGCAGCCAGTCGCGGCTCTGTCCCTTCACCCTCGGAGGGGTGGCATCGTCAGCGTCGTTTTCCGACTCTCTTGACCCCAGTAACGCTACCCCCGCCCACCACGAAAATCTAGCGTCGACGTACCAGGTTTTCTGACTTCACTCATGGGGGTTCACTGACGGCGAACCGCTGACACGAGCCGCCGGGCAGTGGTACAGCCCCACCGCGGCGAGGTGGCCGTCAGCCGGCCGCGCGGTAGGCCTGCCCGGCAGGGGTCGCTGTGGTGCCGTCCTTGTACAGGCCGTAGGGCAGCGAGTCGCCGACCGCCGGCAGGGAGAACCAGGCGTAGCGCTCGATGTAGGAAGTCGCCTGCATGCGGGTGGTCGTCGCGGTGATGAACGCGGTGATCTGCGCGGTGTTCGGGAACTTGGGCGTGCCGGAGAAGTTCATCAGGCCGTACTCGGTGACCCAGATCGGCAGGCGGTACCGGTCGTACACGGCCTGCAGGTAGCCGGCGAACTGCCCGGCGGCGGCGTCGCTGAAGTCGGAGCCGTACCAGTGCAGGGTGATAAAGTCGACCCGCCGGTTCTGCTGCCGCGCACCGGTCATGAAGCGGTCCAGCCACCCGCCCGGGGTGTTGCCGCCGTACGCGACGGCGGGACTGCCCAGCCGCATGCCGGTCGACTCGAGCCGCGGCCACAGCGAGAGGGCCTGCTCGACGGTCATGTTGGCCTGCCCGGCCAGGTCCGGCTCGTTGAAGCCGAGCAGCACCTTGCCCTCGCTCTTCGCCTTCGCCAGGGTCGCGTCGGTGACGTTGGCGGCGCCCCAGATCATCGGCACGAACTCCGCGGCGGCGGGCATGCTGTCGTTGCTCGGCGACCAGTTGTAGTACCAGCCGGCGCCGACGTTCGTGACGGCCTGCGACAGCCCCGGGAACTCCCAGGTGCTGACGCCCTTCTTCTTCGCCGTCACCGGCGGCTGGGACGAGCCGGGCGGGGTCGTCGGGGTGGTCGGGGTGGTGGTGCCGCCGGGCAGCCTCCAGGCCTGGTTGGCGCCGCCGGTGCAGGCCCAGATCTGCAGGCGGGTGCCGTCGGCGGAGCTGTTGCCCGACGCGTCCAGGCACTTGCCGGAGTTCGGGTTGACGAGGCGGCCGCCGCTCGCCGTCCACCGCTGCGCTCCGGTGCCGTTGCACGCCCACAACTGGACCTTGGTGCCGTCCGCGGTGCCGGACGCGGCCACGTCGAGGCACTTGCCGAGCGCGCGGACGCTGCCGTCGGACTCGACGGTCCACTGCTGCGCGCCGGTGCCGTTGCAGGTGTACAGCTGGACCGCGGTCCCGTTGGCGGAGTTGGCGCCGGCGACGTCGACGCACTTGCCGCCGATCCCGGTGATCGGCCCGGCGGTGGCGGCAGCGGCGTTGGTGAGCCCGAAACCGAGCCCGACCACGCCGAGCGCGGCGACGGCGGCGGTCGAGACGATGAGCGCGAGGGTCCGTCGGCGGACGGTCCGGTGGAGCTTCATGCCACTCAAGCTCGCCGATGCGAAAATGCACGTCAAGCCGGGAGACCCGACTTCATCGAAGTCTAAGACAAACTTGAGAGAGCGCTCTCCCACCCGTGGGGACCGGGGATCCCGCACTGTCCGGCGTCGCCGCCGCAACGCCGGACAGCGGTCCCGGGATCAGCGCCGCGGCAGCTGCCGTGGCGCCTGCGGGATGCGCGGCTGGACGAGCGGCGGCCCGGCCGCCACCAGGTCGCCCTGCACCGTCCGCAGCGACTTCTTCGGGTTGTACGAGGCGTCCCACAGGCACCCGAGACCCTCCGGCGGGTTCTTGAACCAGCCCGGGATCCACGAGTACCTGTCGGTGAAGCCCCACACCGTGAACGACAGGCAGTGCCGGTTCATCAGGCACGCCTGCAGCAGCACGTGGTAGTTGTACGCGGCCGCCTGGTCCCGGGCGTTGACGTCGGCCCCGGGCGCCGGCAGCGTGGGGTCGGCGGCGTTCTGGGTGAGGCTGCGCGCGTCGACCTCGGTGAGCGCGACCGCGAGCCCCAGGTCGGTGAAGCGCCGCAGCGCGTCGGCCACCTGGAAGACGTCGTAGTTGCCGTACTGCGTGGCGAGGTGGCCCTGGCTGCCGACGCCGTCGATCGGGACGCCACCCGCGCGCAGGCGCTTGACCAGGTCGTAGACGAACTGGGTCTTGTCGCCGGCCCCGCCGTCGCCGAACGCCTCGATGTTGTAGTCGTTGTAGAACAGCAGCGCCTTCGGGTCGGCGGCCCGCGCCGCCCGGAACGCCTCGGCCAGGTAGTCCGGGCCGAGCAGGTCGGCCCACTTCTGCTTGAACGACCCGGCGTTGCCGCCCAGGTGGATGGCGCCGGGCGTCTCCCACGGGTCGCTGACGGCCTCGTTGACGACGTCCCACTGCCAGATCCGGCCCTTGAAGTGGCTGACCACGGCGGTGATGTGCTGCTTCAGCAGCGCGCGAAGCTGCGGGCCGTCGATCGAGCCGTCGTTGATGCCGGCGCTCAACCAGCCCGGCACCTGGCTGTGCCAGACCAGCACGTGCCCGCGCACCAGCTGCCGGTTGCGCACGGCGTTGTCGATCAGCGCGTCGGCCGGCCCCCAGTTGTACGTGCCGCGGGTCGGCTCCAGGCTCTCCCACTTCATCGCGTTCTCGGCGGTGACGGTCGAGAACTGGGTGTCGACCATCGTCTTGTAGGTGGTGTCGGCCGCGTACGCGGCGGGGTCGACGGCGGTGCCGAAGTACAGCCCGTGCCGCGCGGCGAGCGAGCGCAGCGTCTGCTCCTGCGGCTTCGCCGGCGTGGCGTCGTGCGCCGACGCCGCGACGGTGCCCAGCGAGCCGACCGCCACGACGGCGAGGACGCCCGCGTGCACCAGTCTTCGCAATCGCATGCATGCTCCGTTTCAGGGTGAACCGTCGGGCGCGACCGCCCGGCCGGTGGCGGTGGAGATCATGCCGGCGCACAGGCCGCGGGCGGTGAGGTCCGCGACGATCTGCGGCACGGCGTCGATCGTGGCCTGGTGGCCGTCATGCATGAGCAGCACGCCGCCCGGCTGGAGCGTCGAGGCGGCCCGCACGATCCGGTCCGTGCCCGCGCCGTTCCAGTCCTGCGAGTCGACACTCCACAGGACCTCGGTCAGCCCGAGCCCGGATGCGACTGCCTGCAGGGCGGCGTTCGTCTCGCCGTACGGTGGCCGGAACAGCCTCGGCGTGGTGCCGGTCGCCCGGCGGACGGCCCGCTGGGTCCGCGCCAGCTCCGAGGTCATCCGCGCGGTGTCGAGCCGGGTCAGGTGCGCGTGCGTCCAGCTGTGGTTGGCGACCCACATGCCGGCCGCCCGCTGCGCCCGGGCGAGCGCCGGCTCGGCCTGCACGTGCCGGCCGACGTTGAAGCACGTGGCCCGCACCTCGGCCGACCGCAGGGCGTCCAGCAGCGCGCCCGTCGTCGCCGGGTTCGGCCCGTCGTCGAACGTCAGGGCGACGTAGCCGTCGGCGGCGCGGCTGTCCACATGGGTCACGTGCCCTCCGGGTGGCGGGTTGGCGGCGGGGTGCTTCGTTGATATCCGCCGATTCCCGGCCCGGGAATGAATTTCGGAAGCTTTCGAAAGCCCTTGACAGCTACGGTGCGCTGACCGTGCTCTGCTCGATCAGTGCGATGAGGTCGGTCCAGTCCTCGATCAGCTGCGCCTGGTCGATGCGGGCGAGGCGGCGCTGCGCGCCGCGGCCGGCGGCGGCGTCGGCGAGGTGCCGGCGCAGGATGTCGTCGACCTGGTCGATGGTGGAGTGCTCGCCGAGCAGGTCCTCCGCGTCGTCGAGGTCCAGGTACACGACGAGCTGGGCGCACAGGTCGCGGCAGCGGCAGACGAAGGACGGCAGCCAGCGCTGCGGCGGGCCGCTGAGGTGCTCGACGAGCAGCTCGAGGTCGAAGTGCAGCTCGTCGCCGCCGTCGGTGCGCACCTGCCACGGCGGCGTCGCGATGAGCCGGTCGGACGGGTCGGCGGCGGCGTGCCTGGCGAGCGCGGCCGTGTCGGGGAAGAGCAGCAGCCGGCCGTCGGGGTCCGCGGCGAACACGTGCTCGAACGCGTCACCGCCGTGCAGCTGCCCGCGCAGCGTGACGCCCTGCAGGCTCGGGGTGACGAGCTCGATCAGCTCGACGTTGACGAGCACGGTGCCGTCGGACCCCGGCGGCGCCGTCCAGACCGGCCCGTCCGGCCGCGGGACCTGCCATGACTGCTCCCCCTGCCACGCCGGAGGCTGCCCTTGTGGCGGCTGCGGCAGGTGTACGGGCGGCGCCGGCCACTGGTGCCGCGGCGGCACCCACTGCCGCTGCGACGGGACGGGCGCCTGCTGCGGCGGGACGGGCTGCTGGGGCGGCCATCCCGCGGGCTGTGCGGGAGCGGGCGGATGCGGTGGCCACCCCGCGGGCTGCTGCGGGACGGGCGGCTGCTGCGGTGGGAGTTGCTGCGGTGGGGCCTGGAGGTGCGGCCATCCCGTGTGCTGCTGCCATCCGGGCGGCTGCGGCTGTCCGGGCGGCACGGGCCCCGGCTGGACCTGGCCCGGCATCGGCTGCGGCGGACCGGACGTGGGCAGCGGCTGCGGCGGGCCGGACGTCGGCGCCGGGTGCTGCCACGCCGCCGGCGCCTGCGGGGACAGGGGCACCGCGCCCGAGGTGTCGCCGCCGGAGATCGGGACGGGACCCGTCCAGCCGATCGGGCGCTGACCCACCGGCGGGCCGGCGGGCGGCAGGCCGGTCACCATCGGGTCGATGCTACCGGCGGCGACCACCAGCTCGGGCTGGTCGATGACGGTCGGCGCGATGCCCAGCGCGCGGTGCAGCATCGTGGCGACGAGCGGCATCCGGCTCGCGCCGCCGACGAGGATGACCGCGCCGAGCGGGCGCAGCGGCACCGGGCACTCGGCGAGAGTGGCGGTGACCGCGGCGACCGTCCGCTGGATCAGCGGCGCGGCGAGGCCGTCCAACTCCTCGCGGGTGAGGATCTGGTCGGTGTCCAGCAGCGGCAGGTAGAGCAGCGCCGAGCTGGTCCGGGACAGCATCTCCTTGGCGTTGCGGACGTCGTCCCACAGCTGCCGGCGGGCGGCGCGGTCGGCGACGGTCGCCGGGTTGTCCAGGCGGGCCCACCGCTCCGGCGCCCCGGACCGGCGGCGCAGCAGGTCGACGATCGCGGCGTCGACGTCCTGGCCGCCGGTCTCGTCGAGGCCCGCGCTGCACAGCACCTCCATCCCGCCGGTGCCCGGGCCGCCGCTCACCGGGCCGTGGCGGACGACGGCGACGTCGAAGGTGCCGGCGCCGAGGTCGTACACGAGGAGATCGGCGGGCGCGGGGCCGTGCCGCCGCAGGTGGAACGCGGCCGCGGCGACCGGCTCCGGGACGAGCCTGACGCGGGCGGGGTCGAGGCCGGCGGTGGCGGCGGCCCGCAGGAGCGTGGCGCGGCGGCCGGGGCCCCACGCGGCGGGGTGGCAGATGGTGGCGCCGGTGACGCCCGTGCCGCCGATGCGCCGCGCCTCGGTGACGACGCGGTGCAGCAGCGCGCCGAGCAACGCCTCGACCGTCACCTCGGCACCGAGCAGCACGACGCCGTCGTCGATGCGGCGCTTCGGGTTGCCTTCGAAGCGTTCGGGCCGGGCGCGGGCCGCGTACACGGCGTCCCGGCCGACGAGGAAGTCACCGGCGTCGCCGGCGAGGACCGCGGACGGCAGCAGCGGCGCGCCGTCGAAGAGGACCGGCTCGGGCGGCCCGCCGTCGCGGCGCAGGAACGCCACGGTGCTGGACGTGCCGAGGTCGACGCCGAGCTCCACCGCTGACCCCGCTCCTCCCCTGTGCCGTCCGACCATCGAAGTCGCGGACCCCGGCGGGTGTCAAGCCACCGGGCGGGCGCAGGACCCCGCCGGAGCGGTCAGCCGGGACCGGGCGCGCCGGAGTGGTCAGGCGGGACCGGACACGCGCCGGAGCAGGTCGGCGGTGGTGATCGGGTCGACCCGGGTGCTGGGGACGGTGCACGCGTGCGCGCCGGCGACCGCGCCGTACCGCGCGCAGGTCGCGGCCGGGGCGCCGGCGAGGTGGCCGTACAGGAACCCGGACACGAACGCGTCGCCGGCGCCGTTGGAGTCCACCGCGGGCGCGGGCAGCTCGGCGACGGGCACGTGGACCACGTCCGGCGCGCCCCGCTCGAGCAGGTACGCCCCGTCCGCGCCGGCCGTCGCGACCGCGATCCGCGGACGGCCCATCGCGAGGACCCGCCGCAGCGTGCCCGGCACGTCCGGCAGCGCCGCCGCCGACATGAAGACGATGTCCGCGCCGCGGGCGAACTGCTCGTGATACGCGTTGACCCCGTCCCAGTCGTGCAGGTCGGTGGAGACGGTCACGGGCAGCCCGGCGAGCACCTCGACGGCGTGCTGGCACGGGTGGGTGATCGACACGTGCACGTGCCGGGCGGATCCGGCGAGCGACAGCAGCAGCTCGGCGGGGAAGAGGGCGGCGTCGTCCTGGCGGCTGCCGTCGTAGAGCGACAGGCGCCGGCCGAGCGGGTCGACGAGGTTCACGGCGCGCTTCGTGCCGGCGGGCGTCGGCACCGCCACGAACCGCACGCCGCGCCGCTCGTGCAGGTCCCGCACCAGCCGGCCCTCGGGGTCGTCGCCGAGCACGTCGAGGTGGGTGGTGGGCAGCCCCAGCGCGTGCAGCCCGAGGGCGACGCCGTCGCCGGTCTGCCCGGCGCGGGTCTGGATCGCCGGCACCAGGTAGCTGTCGGCGAACGGCAGCGGCAGGCTCGGCACGGACACCACCGTGTCCACCCCGCCCCGCCCAGAACAAGGATCATGCCCCCGACCCTAACGCCGGGGGCACGAGCGACCATTAGCGCGGGGCGGTCCAGTCGGTGGCGACACGGCCCAGCCGGACCCGCTGCGGGTGGTCACCGACGGCGACCGAGGCGACCTTCTGGCCCGTGGCGAAGCTGATCGCGGTGACCTGGTCGGCGCCGGACTCGGAGATGACACAGTCGCGGCCGTCGGCGCTGACGGTCGCCCAGTACGGCTTGCTCGCCGTCACGAGCGGGCCCGGCGCGAGCGTCGAGCGGTCCACGACGGTGGCGTAGTCGTCCATCGTGCCGGCGACGCACACCCTGCTGCCGTCGGGGCTCATCGAGAGGCCGTGGTGGCGGGAGTCGTTCACCCACGTGGTGCGGTCCTCGCTGGTGGCGGGGTTCTTCGGCAGCGTCGCGATCCGGGTGATGCGGTCGGCGGCGACGTCGTACTCGACGAACCCGTTGAAGAACGACACCTGGAAGTACAGGGTCGACTCGTCCGGCGTGAACACGGCCGGGCGCACCGCGTCGGACAGGTCCGTGCGGCCGTACGCGTCGAGCCGCTGCCGCATGTCGATCACCTTCGCGGTCTGGAAGGTCGCGGTGTCCACGACCGTGATGTGCCGGTCGCCCTTCGTCCAGTCCAGCCACGGATCGTCCAGCGCGGTGTTGACCTCGCCGATCGACATGTTCCACAGGAACCTGCCGCCGGCGGTGTAGACGTTCTCGTGGGGTTTGTCGCCGGTACCGAAGGACCCGACCTGCCGCCCGGTCACGATGTCCAGCACGTGCACGGTGTTGGAGGTGGAGGCCGACACGGCGACCCGGGTGCCGTCGGGCGAGACGGCCATGTGGTCGGAGCGGAACCCCGACACGGGGAAGCGCCACCGCAGCGCGCCGGTGCGCAGGTCGATCGAGACCACGTCGGCGAAGCTCGGCCGGGACACGACGAGCGCGGAGCCGTCGGGCGTGGTGTACATGTCGTCGACGAGCTGGTCGTGGCCCTCGCCCGGACCCTGCTGGACGCCGAGGTAGAAGGCGAGCTTGACGGGGTTGAGGTAGATCTCCCACAGGCGCTGGGACTTGTCCGGCACGACGTTGATCCGGCCGAGTCTGGTGTACGCGCCGCTGGGCCGGATCACGTCGACCGTGCCGTCCCAGTTGTTGCCGACGAACATCACCTGCTGCAGGGCGGCGGCAGCGGCAGGTACGGAGGCGGTGATCGGCACGAGGGTGGCGGCGGCGACGAGACCGGCGACGAGCGCGCGGCGGGCTCGCTGGAGTGTCACGGGGCTCTCCTGACGGCGGGGGGCGTTGTTACCTTGCGGTAACAGAAAAGCCGCGGTACAAACGCATCGATAGTCGTCAGAGTGCAACGCCCGGCGGGTGGATTGTGCACGGGCCACAACGGCGGGGGGCGGGACGGTGTCGCTGGGGCCGCTGCTGCGGGACATGGCCGGGGACCCCGGCATCGTCGAGGAGCTCGTCGCCGCGGCCCGGGCGTGCTCGGCGGAGGTGGCGCGGCTCCCCGAGGAGGAGAACCGGCGGCACATCGCGGTGCTGTTCATGGCCGGGCTCGCCGCGTTCGAGCGGCTCACCGATCCCAGCGCCGACGACTTCGCGGAGGCGACCCGGCTCGGCGCGGACCGGGCCGCGCAGGGCGTGCCGCTCAGCGCGCTGCTCAGCGCCGTGCAGGCCGGCCGCACCCGGGCGTTCGAGATCGCGGTGGTGCGCGGCCGGGCCGCCGGCATCCGCGACGAGGTCCTCCTCACCGCGGCGCTGGAGTTCGACCGGTACGCCGGCGCCCTCGAACGCCATGTCATCGCCGGCTACCGCACCGCCGAGCTCGAGCTGCGCCGCGACGGGCACGACGAGCGCGCCGCGCTGCTGCGCCGACTCCTGGCCGGCGAGCCCGCCGACAGCGCGGACCTCGCCCGCTTCCGCCTGCACCCGGCCGGCCGCTACCACTGCCTCGTGGCGTCCTGCGCGATCGACCAGCGCGGCGGGCTCTTCGGGTCCGTCGACGGGCGGCCCTCCGGGCTGACGCCGCGGCGGCCCGCCGACGCCGAGGTCGGTCCGCGGACACTGGTCGTGGTGTCCCCCGCCGTGCCGCTCGCCGAGGCCGCCGCCGCGTACGCGCTGTGCCTCGACGCGCTGCCCACCGCCGTCCGGGACGGGCGGCGCGGGGTGCACGACGTCACCGGGCTCGCCGCCGGGACCGCGCTGGCCATGCAGCCCCGGCTGGCGGCGATGCTCAGCGACACCCTGCTCGGCGGGCTGCGGCAGGACGACGAGTTCCACCGGGAGCTGGCCGGCACCGCCCTGGCGTACCTCGATCACGGCCAGCGGCTGGACCAGGCGGCGTCGGCGCTGCACGTGCACCCCAACACCGTGCGGTACCGGCTGCGCAGGCTCCAGGAGGTCACCGGACTGCCGCCCGTGGAGGGGGTCCTCGACACCGTGCGCGTCTGGTGGGCCCTGCGCACCTGGCTGGACGGCGCCTGACCGGGCTTGACCTTGCCGCAGCGTCAACGTTTCTACTTGAGGCATGCGGATCGGCGAGCTCGCCGCGCTGGTCGGGGTGTCCACCCGTACCGTGCGGCACTACCACCACCTGGGCCTGATGCCCGAGCCCGAGCGGCTCGTCAACGGCTACCGCGAGTACCGGCTGCGCGACGCCGTCGCCCTCGCCCGCGTGCGGCGCCTCGCCGAGCTCGGCCTGTCCCTCGACGAGATCCGCGACGTGCTCGCCGACGACCAGGGCCGCGAGCTGCGGGAGGTGCTGCGGGAGCTGGACGACGACCTGGCCCGGCAGCAGGCCGCCCTCGCCGCCCGCCGGGAGCGGCTCGCGGCCCTGCTGGCCTCCCCCGACCTCGGCCCCGACTCGACCGTGTCGCCGGAGATGGCCGCGGTGCTGCGGGACCTGCCGGCCGGCGCGTCGGCGTTCGGCGCCCTCGACCGCGAGCTGCTGGCGATGATCGACACGAACGCCGGCTCGGACCTCGCCGACCTCCTGCGCCCCCTGACCTCACCGGAGGCGCAGGCCCGGGGCGCGTCCCTCTACGCGAGGATGGACGAGCTCGCGGCCGCCGACGTCGCCGACCCGCGGGTCGGCGCGCTCGCCGAGGAGCTCGCGGACTACCTGCCGCCGCAGATGGCGGCCGCGATGACCGGCGCCGGGCCCGGCCACTGGATGGACACCGTCACCGCGGAGATGTCCGCCGCGCAGGCCGAGGTGTTCCGCCGGCTGCTGGACCTGCTGCGGGAGCGTGGCTGATGCGCGCCGCGTACGAACGACTCGTGCCGCTGCGGCTGCGGCGGATCATCGGCTTCGACGCCAAGGGTGCGGTGAGCCTGGTGCTGTGGCTGACCGGCCGCCGGCACGGCGTGCCCGCCGGCGCCGTGCCCGTGCCGTACTTCGGCGCCCAGGCCCCCGCGCTGCTGGTCTTCCTCGGCGCGATGGTGGTCGAGCTCTTCGTCGTCGAGGTCGTCCTGCGCTCCCTCGGCGCGCCCTTCGCCGTCCGCGCGGCCCTGCTCGCGCTCGACGGGTACTCGATCATGCTGGCGCTGGCGGTCATCGCCGCCTACGTGACCCGGCCGCACGTCGTCTCCGCGACCGGGGTCCGCATCCGCTCCGGCGCGTTCTTCGACCTGAGCGTCCCCCGCGAGCAGATCGCTTCGGTGCGCCGGATCCGCGCGTACAACGAGAAAGGCAGCGTCCGCGTCGACGGCGCCATCCTCACCGTGGCGGTGTCGTCCCAGGCCAACCTGCAGCTGGAGCTGACCGGCCCGGTCACGGCCGTCCGCCCGCTGGGCGCGACCTGCGAGGTCCGGACGGTCCGCTGCTTCGCCGACGACCCGGACGCCGCGCTCGCCGCCTTCGAGACCCTCGGACCCGGGCAGGCCGCCCGGCCTGGGGACCGGGCGGCCTGAGGTCGGGCGGGCGTTACGCGAAGGTCCACCGCTGGTTTGTGCTGGCGGCGCAGTCCCAGATCTGCAGCGGGGTGCCGTTGGCCGAGGAGACGTCCTTGGCGTCGAGGCACTTGCCGAGGGCGCGGACCGTGCCGTCGGCGTTCGCGGTCCACTTCTGCGCGGCGGTGCCGTTGCAGTCCCACAGCTGGACCTTGGTGCCGTTGGCGGAGCTGGCCGCGTTGACGTCCAGGCACTTGCCGAGGGCACGGATCGTGCCGTCACCGGGGCGGGACCACTTCTGCGCGCCGGTGCCGTTGCAGTCCCAGAGCTGGACCTGCGTGCCGTTGGCGGTGTTGGCCGCGTTGACGTCGACGCACTTGCCGCCGATGCCCGTGATGCGGTTGCCGGTGGCGGGCGGCGGGGTCGTGGTGCCGCCGCCGGTGGTGTACGCGTAGACCCGCACGTAGTCGACCGTCATCGTCTGCGGGAAGGTGGTGCCGCCGTCGGGCGAGCCGGGCCAGTTGCCGCCGACGGCGACGTTGAGCAGCATGAAGAACGGGTGGTCGTAGACCCACTTGTTGCCGCGGGTGTCGGCCGGGGTCTGGCGGAAGTACTGGGCCCCGTCGAGGTACCAGGTGACCGAGTCGGGCGCCCAGTCGACGGAGAAGGTGTGGAAGTCGTCGGCGAGCGCGCGGCCGCCGGACAGCACGGTGGATCCGGTGAGCGGGTTGCCGCCGGAGTAGCCGGGGCCGTGCAGCGTGCCGTGGACGGTGCCGGGCTCCTTGCCGACGTTCTCCATGATGTCGATCTCGCCGCTGTTGGGCCACGGGTTGGTGCCGATGTCGTCGCCCAGCATCCAGAACGCCGGCCACAGGCCCTGGCCGCGCGGGATCTTGATGCGCGCCTCGAAGCGGCCGTACTTCTGCGTGAACCTGCCCGCGGTCAGCAGCCGGGAGGAGGTGTACGTGCAGCGCCCGTACCAGCAGTTGTAGTTGCCGGGGTTCTCCTTGCGGGCGGTGATGACGAGGTTGCCGGCGCCGTCGAGCGCCGAGTTGGCCGCGCCGTCGGTGTAGTACTGCAGCTCGCTGTTGCCGAAGCCGCCGCCACCGACGTCGTGCTTCCACTTCGACGCGTCCGGCGCGGCGCCCGACGGGCCGTTGAACTCGTCCGACCACGTGAGGTTGCCGATGCCGGCGGACGCCTCGGGTGTGTCGTGCAGGGTGGTGGCGACCAGACCGGCGACGGCGAGCGCGAGGGCGGTCGCGATCACCGTCAGCCGGCGCCGGGTGGAGGTGCGCACAGATGCTCCCGAAAGGTCTGGGGATTGATCACCGACCACGCTATGAAGAGAGCGCTCTCACGGTCAATCGCCGCACCTCAACGCCACCGTTCGGTTTGCTTATTCTTTCCTTTCCTCCGGCACCTGCACCGTGAACAGGTCGCCCGGCTGGCACTCCAGGGCCTCGCAGAGGGCGGTCAGAGTGCTGAAGCGGATCGCCCGCGCGTGCCCGTTCTTCAGCACCGACAGGTTCGCCAGCGTGATGCCCACCTTCGCCGCCAGGTCGGTCAGCGTCATGCCCCGCTCGGCGAGCAGCCGGTCGATGTGCACGTCGACCCGGTGGTCGTCGGCCGGTGGCATCAGATGACCTCCGCCAGCTCGGCCTGCAGCGCCCGGCCCCGCTGGATGATCTCGGCGAGCGCGAGGAACCCGGCACCGCACAGGCACCACCCGAGCGGCAGGTCGGCGCCGGTGCTGGGCGGCTCCGCCACCACCGTCGCCGAGAGCTGGAACCCGGCGAGCAGCTCGAGCTCGAACGCCGCGAGGCTGCCCAGGAGCACGACCCAGCCGACCGCCCTCAGCCGCCGGACGTTCGCGGCGGCGAACGGGTCGCCGCGCCGGGCGGCTCGGACCACGAGCAGCAGCATCACGAGGGCGAACACGACGATCGCGAACCACGGCAGGGACTGCGCCGCGTGCCACCCCACCTGCGCCACGCTCGGGTGGTCGACCAGGACGTGGAGCTCGGTGTCCGGGTCGAGCCGCACCCCGGGCCGCAGGCCGGTCACCGCGTCCGGCGGGACCACCACCCCGGCACCGGCGACGACGCTGATCGGGTCGCGGGCCACCATCGCCCACACGTTGACCACCGCCACCACTGCGCACACCCCGAGCGCCACGAACAGCAGCGTCCGCAGCTCCCCGAGATAGTCCGGGCGGCGCAGCCGCGCCAGCAACCGCTTCATGGGTACACCTCCTGCTTATCGATTTTCGATATACCGATAATCGATAAGAGCGCGAACTGTGTCAAGCCCGCTACGATGCCGCCTTATCGACTGCCGTCTGGAGGCTCCCACCGTGCACCCCGACCAGCCACAGCCCGACCCGCGCCTCGACGCCGGCGCCGTGTCGCCCGCTCGCCGGTGGAACTACTGGCTCGGCGGCAAGGACCACTTCCAGGTCGACCGGGACTCCGGCGACCGGATCGCCGGCGCGTACCCCGCGATCCGCACCGCCGCGCAGGAGGGCCGCGCGTTCCACAACCGCACGATCCGCTTCCTCGCCCGCGAGGCCGGGATCCGGCAGTTCCTGGACATCGGCACCGGCCTGCCCGCGCCGCACAACACGCACGAGGTCGCGCAGGCGATCGCGCCGGAGACCCGGGTCGTCTACGTCGACAACGACCCGATGGTGCTCGCCCACGCCCGCGCGCTGCTGATCGGCTCCGCGGAGGGCGTCACCAACTACGTCGACGCGGACCTCAACGAACCGGCCGCGATCCTCGGCGCGCCCGAGCTGGCCGCGACGCTCGACCTCGGCGAGCCGGTGGGGATCCTGCTGTACGCGGTGCTGCACTTCATCCGCGACGACGAGCACGCGCGGAAGGTCGTGACGGAGCTGCTCGCGGCCGTCCCGGCGGGCAGCTACATCGTCGCGACGAACTCCACGAAGGACTTCGTCGAGCCGCCCGTCGCCGCCATGTACGACCAGCTCCTCGCGCGGGGCCTGGTGGATGCCTGGCCGCGGGACCGGGACACGTTCGCGCGGTTCTTCGACGGGCTGCGGCTGGTCGAGCCGGGCATCGTGCCGATCAGCGAGTGGCGCCCCGACGCCGCCGGGCACCCGACGCCCGCCGAGGTCTCCATGTACGGCGCGATGGCCGTCAAGTAGTCCCCGGCCCATCGTCCGCTCGATCACGGGGGGCACCCGGGCATCGTGACCGCCACCGACCGGCGAGGTGGCGGTCCGCCCGTGGAGGTACGCCTCCCGGCCAATACTGACTGATGGGGTGAAACGGGCGCAGTTGGCATATCCGGCACCCCGGCCCGGACGACGCTGGGGCCATGCACAGCGTCACCAAGATCCTGCCGTTCGTGTGCGTCGCCCTCGCGGGCGGGTGCACCAGCTCCGCCGGCGGCGCCGCGCCGGCCCCGTCGCCGCGGGTGTCGTCGGCGACCGGCACGTTCGCCCCCTACACGCCGGGCGCGACCGCCATCACGTACGACCCGGCGCTCGTCCCGGACGGGGCGGTCGCCACCCTCAGCATCACCGAGACGTCGTCGGACAGCCGGGTCTGGTTCACCGTCGCCGGGCTGCTGCCGAACCGCACCTACGGCGTCCACCTGCACACGAACCCGTGCGGCGCGACACCCGACGCCGCCGGGCCGCACTTCCAGCACCGGCACCCGCCGGCCACGCAGCCCAACGCGCCGTCGCCGCCCGGGCCGGTGTCGCCGCCGCAGACGGCGTCGCCGCCGGTGACGCCGCCGGAGACCCCGGCCGCCCCGATGAAGGCCGACCCCTCGTACGCGAACCCGCAGAACGAGGTGTGGCTCGACGTGACGACCCGCGCCGACGGCCGGGGGTCGGCGGTCGCCACCCACCCGTGGACGTTCGACCCGGCGCCGAGGTCCCTGGTCATCCACGCGACGGCGACGAAGACCGCTGACGGGCAGGCCGGCGACGCCGGGCCCCGGGTCGCCTGCCTGACTCTGCCGGCGTGACCGCCGCCGAGCCCGACGCCGCCGAGCCCGACGCCGCCGAGCCCGACGCTGACGAGTCGCCTGATCAGGGGTCCGACGACGAGCCGGCCGGCGCGGAGTTCGTCGAGGCGGCCGAGGATGTCGAGGCGGCCGAGGATGCGGTGCCGGACCTGATCACGGTGCCGCTGCCGCCGGGGGCGAAGGCGCTCGTCTGCGGCGACCTGCACCTCGCGCCGCACCCGACCGACGCGTCCGCCCAGATCGAACGCGACCTCGCGGACCGTCTCGACGGATGGGGTGACGGCCCGGGCGCGGTCGTGCTCAACGGCGACGTGATCGAGCTGTGGGGCGAGCCCGGCGGCACCGTCGAGGCCGCCCTGAACGCGCACCCGCGGCTGACCGGGGCCCTGCGGGCGTTCGCGGCGGCGCCCGGCCGGCACGTGGTCGTGGTCGTCGGCAACCACGACGCGGCGATCGCCTGGGACGGCGTGTCCGCGAAGACGTTCGCCCGGCAGGCCGGCGCCCGCTGCGCCCTGGCCGTGGAGCTGGACGTCGAGACGCCCGCCGGGCGCAGGGTCGTGCGGGTCGAGCACGGCCACGCCTACGACCCCGCCAACGCGCTGCGCGACCCGCGCAACCCGCTCGACTCGCCCCTCGGGCAGCACATCGTGCAGGAGGTGCTGCCCGAGGTCCGGCACACCCCGCTGCTCGCGGACCTCACCGCGATCGCCGACCCCAACGCCATCGGGCAGTACGTCGCGTCGCGGCTCGTGTACCGCAGGCTCGGCCCGCGTGCCTGGTGGCTGCTGCTGCCGCTGCTCGCGGCGGTGCTGCTGCGCGTGCCGGAGCTGCTGACGCGCTCCAGCGTGCTGGGTCGGCTGCCCAGATGGACGGCGCTGGCCGGCGCGGGACTGATCGCGCAGGCGGCGCTGCTGGTGCTGCTCGCCGTCCTGACGTCCCGGGTCCTCTACACGGCCATGGCCGGCAGCCGGCTCGGTCCCCGCGGCATGCACCTCAACGGCACGCCGCGGGCGGTCGCGGCGTCGCTGTGCGCCGACGGGCTCGCCGGGCTCGTCACCAACCACACCCACCAGCCGGAGCTGGCCGCGGTCCCCGGCGGGTTCTACGCCAACAGCGGCTGCGGCGTGCGGTGCGTCGAGGCCCGGCCGGCCCGGTGGTTCCTGCCGCCGGTCTTCGCCCCGGTCCTGCGCCGCTCCTGGGTCGAGGTGACCGCCGGGCGCGACATCCAGGTCGACCTGGTCGTCGGCGAGTCCGACGGCGGCGGGCAGGCCCGCCTCGAGCGGCTCGCCGCCCGCCGCCGGCCCGCCACCGGCGTGCCGCCGGGCACGCCGAGGGTGGTGGCGAGCCTGCCGGGCGCGGCGGGCTGGCCGCTGCACCACACCGGGCTCGACCGGCGGGTCAGGGACCAGCGGACCCGGCGCGCGGCCGCGTGGGCGGTCGCCGCCGTCGCGGCGCTGAGCCTGGTGTCGGCGCTGACGACACCCCTGCGGGGGCGGCTCGCGGCGCTCCTGGAGCGGCTGCCGGTGGAGGTACCGCAGGCGGCGGCGGCAACGGTCGTCTTCTCCGGCACCGCGCTGCTGCTGCTCGCCTGGGGCCTGCGGCGCGGGCGGCGGCTCGCCTGGACGGCCACCGTGCTGCTGCTCGCGGCGACCGCGGTCCTGCACGTGGTGAAGGGCATCGACGTCGAGGAGGCGGCCCTCGCCGCGGTGGTCGCCGGGTGGCTGGTGTGGCACCGGGGCGCGTTCCCGTCCCGGCCCGGGAGCCAGCAGGTCCGGCGGGCCACGGTGGCGCTGCTCGCCGGCGGGCTGCTCGTCGGGGCGGTGTCGGCCGCGCTGGTCCTCGCCGCCGGTGAGCGGGGCCGCGCCGGGCACGGGCACGACGCCGGGCTGACCGCCCGCGCCGTCGCCGACCGGCTCGTCGGCGACCGGGTCGTGCCGCTGCCGGCGGCCGTGCCGTTGCTGGCGCCCGCCCTGTACGCGGCCGGGCTCAGCCTGCTCCTGCTGGTGGGGTGGCTGCTCGTGCAACCCCGGCTGCACCGGCCGCCGAGCGTCGCGGAGCACCGGGCGGACCTGGAGCGGGCCCGCCGGATCGTGGCCGAGCACGGCGGCGACACGCTCGCCTACTTCGCGCTGCGCGACGACAAGTCGTGGTTCTTCACCGGCGACTGCGTCGTCGCCTACGCGGTCCGCGACGGCGTGTGCCTCGTCTCCCCCGACCCGATCGGGCCGCCCGAGCAGTGGACGGCGGCGTGGGCGGAGTTCACGGCGTTCGCCGACGGGCACGGCTGGCCGGTGAGCGTCGTCGGCGCCGCCGAGGGCTGGCTGCCGGTCTACCGCTGCGCCGGCCTGCGCCCCGTCTACCTGGGCGACGAGGCGATCGTCGACTGCGGCGCGTTCACCCTCGACGGGCGGGCGATGAAGGGGCTGCGCAGCGCCTGCAACCGGGTCCGCCGGGCCGGCTTCACCGTCCGCTTCCACGACCCCGCCGCGCTCCCCGACGGCCTGCGCGAGGAGCTGCGGGCGCTGATGACGCAGAGCCGCCGCGGCGACGTCGAGCGCGGCTTCTCGATGACGCTGTCGCGGCTGTTCGACCCCCGGGACACCGGGCTGCTCCTCGCCGTCGCCTACGGCCCCGACGGCCGTGCGGCCGGCTTCTGCCACTGGATCCCGGCCGCCGACATCGCCGGCTGGTCCCTGGACGTGATGCGCCGTGGCACCGACCCCGACCTGCCAAACGGCCTCACCGACTTCATCATCGTCGAGACCATCGAGCGGCTCCGCTCGCTGGGCTCGTGGGGCCTCGGCCTCAACTTCGCCGTCATGCGCCAGGTGCTGGCCGGCGAGCGCGGCGAGGGGCACCTCAACGACCTGCAGCGCCGGCTGCTGCACCGTTTCTCCGGCAGCATGCAGATCGAGTCGCTGTGGCACTTCAACGACAAGTACCAGCCGCTGTGGCGCCCCCGGTACCTGCTGCTCAGCGGCACCGAGCTGGCCGCGCAGGGCGTCGCGGTCGCCGGCGCGGAAGGCGTCTCCGAGCTGCCCGTGATCGGCCGTCTGCTCAACCGCTCATGAGCCTGCTCCTGGCGCTCGCCGCGGCCTTCGGCTACGGCGTCGCGTCGGTGCTGCAGGCCTCCGGCGCCCGGCGCTCCCCGGGCATGCTGCAGACCCTGCGCGCCCCGGCCTACCTGACCGGCATCTGCCTGGACCTCGTCTCCTGGCTGCTGTCCCTCGCCGCGTTGCGGGTGCTGCCGGTGTACCAGGTGCAGGCGGTCCTCGCCGGTTCGCTCGCCGTCACGGTCGTCGCGGCCCGGGTCATGCTCAAGGCCCGCCTCCGCGGGCGGGACGTGGCGGCGGTCGCGGTCACCGTCGTGGCCCTCGCCGCCCTCGCGGCCGCGGCCGGCCCGCAGGCCCCGGCGGCGCCGCCCACCGCCATCCGGCTCGCCCTGGCCCTGGCCACGGTCCCCGTCGCCCTCGCCGGCTGGGCCGCCGCCCGGCACGGCGCCCCGAACCTCGCCGGCGCCGTCGCCGGGCTCGCCTTCGGCGGCGCCGCCCTCTGCGCCCGGGCCGTCGGCTTCTCCGGCGCGTTCCTGTTGGAGCCGCTCGTGTGGGCCCTGGCCGTCTTCGGGGTGACGGGCATGCTCCTGTACGCCCACGCCCTCGAACACGGCCAGGTCGGGCCCGTCACCGCCCTGCTCTGGATCGTCGAGGTCATCGTCCCCTCCGCCGCCGGCGTCCTGCTCTTCGGCGACGACGTCCGCACCGGCTGGGCGCCGGTCGCCGTCACCGCCGTCACCGCCACCGTCGCGGCGGCCGCCGTCCTCGCGCACGCCCCGGCCACCGCCGCCGCCCAGTGACCGCCCTGGGACCGCTCAGCTCTCCAGGGCAGGCTTCAGGACCTCCTCGCACCACTGGCGGAAGGTGGTCGGGGTGGTGGCGGGGGTGCGGGGTTCGGCGTTGTCGAGGCCGGCGTCCTTGGCGAGGAACATGTCGACCATCGCCTGGGCCATCGGCTCCGACACGCCGCGGCCGAGGAGGCCGGCCGGGTCCTGCCCGACGGCGCGCCGGCCGACCTCGGCGGCGACCAGCCGGCTCGCTGCGCACCAGGCGCGCCCGGCGGGCAGGGCGCGCCCGCCGGGCCCAGACTGGATCTGGCGCAGATCTTCAACCTGGTCGCGCTGGGCGGCATGGTGTGGTTCCCGCCGGCGTCGGTGGCCCGCCGGCATCCCCGGCCCGAGATCGCGTACCGAACCGTCGACGACCTCAAGCCCAACACCCTGGTGGTGGCGTGGCCGCGGGACTCCCGTTCACCGGCCGTGGCGGCGTTCGTCCGGTCGGCCGTGAGCGTGGCCGCCGACGCTTCCTCGAACGGCCGGTGACTCACATGCTCTGGCGGAACAGGTACAGCTCCCGGTAGCGGTGCCCGAGCCATGGCGCCGACGCGTCGACGACGGTCGTGCCGCCCTGGTCGAGGCGGGCCACCTCGTGCGCCCGCCAGGCGCCGCCGAGCGCGGTGATCTCCGCCAGGTCCGGCAGGTCGCGGTGCCCGTGCGCGGCGCCGAAGTCCTCGACCATCACGTCGTGGAACGCGGCCGCGGTGAGGCCATCGAGCCCCCACACCGCCAGGAGCCGCAGGATGCCGCCCCAGCACGCCAGGTACGCGTCGTCGGGGGCGGCGAAGCACTCCGGCACCACCCGCAGCGCCTCGCGCACGGCCGGCGGGACCGCGTCGTCCGGCACCGCGTAGACCGTGCTCTCGTAGTTGTAGTCGCTGGTGTGCACGACGAGGAGGTACGGCGGGCCGTCTTGTGGCCGCGGCAGGTCGCCCTTGATCTCGGCGCCGAGCGCCTCCAGGAGCGCCCGGACGCGGGCGCGGGCCTTCGCCGCGTCGCCGTCGCCGAACACTGCGGGGACCAGGGCTGATGCCGCGTCGTGGCGGCTGAAGAGGTCGTCGTCGGTCACGGGCTGGATCGTTCCATGCCGGCGCAAGGGCCGGCGCAAGGGCTTTTGTGAGGGCCTTGTGAGGGCCTTGTGCAGGGACCGGCGCGGGTCGGCGGTGGTCGCGGCGGTACGGCATGATCGGCGGGATGAGCGCACGACGGCTGACGACGGTGGCGGTGGCGGTGGCGGCGCTGGCCGGGTGCGGCACGACGCCGGCCCACCCGCCCGCGGCCCGGCCCGACGTGTCGATCCCGGCGATCAGGTCGGCGTCGCCCTCCCTGACGCCGACGCCGGTGCCGGCACCCGCACCGACGTGCGACGCCGCCGGGGTGGCGCTGTCCGTCGGGGAGGTCGACGCGGCGATGGGGCTGCGCGCGGTCGGGGTGACGCTGCGCAACTGCGGCACGACCGTGTACACCCTGAACGGCTACCCCGACATCGCCGTCCTCGACGCCGAGCAGCGGCCGCTCGACGTCGCGGTCCTCGACGGCACCGCCAACGTGGCGACGATCGAGCGCTACGACGGCGTCCGGCCGAAGCGCCTCGACGTGCCGCCCGGCGGGACCGCCGTCGCGGTCCTGGTGTGGCGCAACCTCACCACCGACGCGGCGACCGTCGCCAAGGGCGAGTACATCTCCGTGGCGGCCGCGCCGGGGCAGGCGCGGCACACGCTGACGCTGTCGACCGATCCCGGCAACACGGGCAAGATGGGGGTCAGTCCATGGGTCGCCGGCTGATCGTGCTGGCCGTCCTGTGTGCCGCCTGCGCGGTCCCCATCGGCACGCCCGGGGGCGGCTGCCGGACGGCGCCGCCGGAGCTGCTCGACCTGCTCGCCGGCGACCCGGTCCTGACCGCCGACGTGCCGGGCACCGAGATCACCGCCCGGCACCGGAGCAACCCGTGCGACCCCGGCGAGGAGACGCGCGGGTCCGTGACGGTCGAGCGCACCCTCGCCGCCGGCACCGGCTGGGCCGACGTTCGCGCCCGGCACGCCGACCTGCTGGCCGCGAACGGCTGGACGGTCGCCACCGCCGAACCGCTCTGCGCCACGCGACCGGTGTCCGGCCGGGTGGTCGCGTTCGAGCTGCACCCCACCAGCGCCACCTTGATCGAGGCCGCGATCCGGTTCTGGCCGTTCCCGCGCGACACGGCCTGCTGACCGTCACCCGGCCGTGGTGCGGGCGTGACACGGCCGTCATCTTGACGTCGCACCGTCGCGGAATGGACGCCACCGCGCTGGCCAGGTCGCTGCTGGACCCCATCCCGGCGCACCGCACCGTGGGACTCGAGGTCGTGCGCGCCGTCAACGGCGTCGGCGTGGTCACGGTGACGGCGCCGCCGGCCCTCGCCAACGTCATCGGCTCGCTGCACTCCAGCGGCCTCGTCACCCTCGCCGACGCGGCCGGGCTCGCCGCGATCATCTCCGCGTGCCCGACCCCCGACGCGGTCCAGGGCGTCGTCCCGCTCGGCGCCGCCGCGACCATGCGCTTCCTCGCGCCGGCCCGCGGGCACCTGACCGCCACCTGCCGGCTCGACCCGGACGCCCGTGAGACCCTCGCCGAGGTGTTCATCGGCGTCGCCAACCGGGTCCGGATCGCCACCACCGCCGACATCACCGACGAGACCGGCGTCGTGGTGTGCCAGGGCACCTTCGACTGGAGCGTCCGCCGCGCGCCCGGCGCCGCCTGATGCGGGTCCGGCTCGCCGCCGAGTTCGGGCTCGTGTTCTTCGTGCTCATCGCGGTGTACGCCGTGGCGGCACCGCCCGGCGGCCCGATCCCCGTCCTGCTGCTGCTCGCCGTCGTCGCCGTGCTCCACCTGCGGCGGCAGCCCGGCTTCGACCGCCGCGACCTGTGGCGCCCAGGCGCGCTGCCGGCCCGCGACGTCTGGCGGCCGATGCTGGCGCTCTGGTGCGCCACCGCCGTGGCGATGACCGGCCTGGTCGCGTGGCTCGCCCCGGACCGGCTGTTCGACCTGCCCCGCGAGCGGCCGCTGCTGTGGGCCGCGATCGTCGTGTTCTACCCGCTCGCCTCCGTCTACCCGCAGGAGCTGCTCTACCGGGCGTTCCTGCTGCACCGGTACGCGCCGCTGTTCCCCTCACCGGCCGCCGCAGCGCTCGCCGGCGCGCTCGCGTTCGGCTTCGCGCACATCATCTTCGGCAACGTCCTCGCGGTCGTGCTGACCCTGGCGGGCGGCTGGCTGTTCGCCCGCCGCTACCAGCAGACCCGCTCCCTGTTCGTGGTCTCCGTCGAGCACGCCGCCTACGGCCTGCTCATCTTCACCGTCGGCCTGGGCGGCTTCTTCTACCACGGCGCGTGACCGGTCCTCCCGGTCACGCGCCGCTTGTGGACAGACCTTCGGGTCAGGCTTTCTGCAGGGTCGAGGTGCCGGCCTCGATGACGTACGACGCGCTGGTGCTCACCGGCGCCGTCCGGCTCGCGATCGTGTCCACCGTGCGGGCGTCGGTGCGCCAGCCGTACCGGCTGAGCTCACACCGCAGGTAGCCACGCTTCGAACCGTCGAAGTAGCGCACGTGCGGGTTGAGCGTCGGGTTGACCGCCTTGAGCGGCCCGTCGAACGCGATCGGGAAGTCGGAGCTGATCGACGTCGCGGTCAGCTCGACCGCCACCGACGGCTGCTCGGGCCGGTCGAAGTCCAGCTTGAGTTCGCTGAGCCAGGTCGAGTGGATGTCACCGGCGAGCACGACCGGGTTGGCGACCTTCGCGTCGACGAGGTGCCGCAGCAGGCGGTCGCGCTGCGGGGCGTACCCGTCCCACTGGTCGAGGTTCGCCACGATCGGCGGCACCCCGCCGGTCGGGTTCGGGAACTTGACGCGGCTCATCATGACCTGCTGGGCGATCACGTTCCACCGCGCCGGCGAGTGGTCCAGCCCCCTGGCCAGCCACCGCTCCTGGTCCTCACCCGTCAGCGTCCCGCCCGTGTTCGCGGTCCCCGCCCCAGGCAGCCCGAAGTCGCCCGGGAACCCGCCCGGCTGGTCCGTGCGGTACTGCCGCGTGTCGAGCACGTTGATCCGCGCCAGCCGCCCGAAGTCGAACCGGCGGAAGATCCGCAGGTCGGCGCTGCCGGGCTTCAGGTTCGCCCGGATCGGCATGTGCTCGTAGTACGCCTGGTACGCCGCCGCCCGCTGCCGCGCGAACACCTCCGGCGACTGGTGCTGCCCGCCCGTGTCGTCGATCTCGTCCGTCAGCGACGCGTAGTTGTTCTCCGTCTCGTGGTCGTCCCACGTCACGATCCACGGGAACGCGGCATGCGCCGCCTGCAGCAGCGGGTCGCTCTTGTACTGCGCGTGCCGGGCCCGGTAGTCGTCGAGCGTCCGCAGCTGGTCGAGCCCGGGCGTGGCCGGCGTCGTGTGCTGCCGGTCCGCGTACGCGCTGTGCGGGTCGTACTCGTAGATGTAGTCCCCGAGGTGCAGCACCACGTCGAGGTCCTCGGCGGCCAGCCCCGCGTAGGCCGGCCAGTAGCCGTTCTGGAAGTCCTGGCAGTTGACGATCCCGAACCGCAGCCCACCCCGGTCCGCCGACGGCGCCGGCGCGGTCTTCGTCCGCCCGACCGGGCTCAGCTCCCCCAGCGCCCGGAACCGGTAGAAGTACTCACGCCCCGGCCGCAAACCCCGAGCGTCCACGTGCACCGAATGCCCGAGCTGCGGCACGGCGACCGCGTGCCCCGACCGCACCACATCACGGAACCGCTCGTCCGACGCCACCTGCCAGTCGACCCTGACCGGCCGCGCCGCCAGCGGCCCCGCCGCCCGCAGCAGCCGGGTCCACAGGATCACCCCGTCGGGCAGCGGATCGCCGCTCGCCACCCCCAGCGCGAACACCCCAGCATGCCCCGGCAACGACCCGCCGTGCGCCACGGCCGGGTCCGCCGCCGTCAACGGCAACACCACCGCCCCGGCCGAGACCGCCGTCGTGGTGAGCACCTGACGCCGAGTGACCATGAACCCTCCCCAGAGTTGGATCCGCCCGTCGCCCCACTCTGCGCCACCCCGCCAACGCCTTCCGAAACACCGGACGAACGCCAGCCGCACGTTCCGAACCACCCCCGCCGCCGACAATCTCTTCCGGCGCGAACCTCTCACCCAGCGCGGCGCCAGGGGCAGCAGACGCGACACGAACCATGCGCCCGGCATCCCTGGCCACACCAAACAGGCCGGACCCGCTCAAGCCACGCCGCTCAGGCCACACCACCCAGGCGACACCGGTCAGGCCACACCACCCAGACCGCGCCGCACCGCTCAAGCCGCGCTGCCCCGAGCAGCAACCCAAGCCGCACCGCGCCGCCCAGGCCGGGGGCCCAGGCGGCGCTGCCCAAGTCGCGTGGGCCGGGAGGGCCCCGGGGTCAGCTGACCTGGTGCTGGTCTGGGAGCTCGGTCAGGCGGATGGTGCACAGGCCGCCGCGGTCCGCGTGCACGTCGGTCACCTGGAGTTGCGTGCCCGGGGTCAGGATGAACTCCTCCTCGCCGGTGAAGGCGGAGAACCGGCGGATGCCGACAGCGCGGGTGGGGTGGACCTCGAAGAGGGTGCGCTTGCCGCGGCGGCCCAGGAACGCCTCGGCGATGCTGAGCTTCGACGTACATGAGGAGACGCCCCACCAGGTGACAGTCTGGCCGGCCGGGTACTGCGCGCGCAGGTCCATCGACACGCCGCGCCACAGGGGCTCGGTGCGGGCGGGCAGGCGGGAGACGGCGGAGAACAGCAGGCGCAGATACGGCAGGTAGGGCACGACACGGGAGCGGTCGGGGCTGCGCAGGCTCGCGTTGATCTGCCGGTAGAAGGCGGACTCGCAGGTGTAGAGGTACAGGGCGGCGACCTCGGCGGCGGACAGGCCGTCGGTGTCGGCGCGGGACGTGCCGAACTGGTGCGACTGCTCGACGTGCCAGTCGAGGCCGGCGAGGACCTTCGCGGCGGGGGCGATCGCCTCGCGGAAGTCCATGAGCGGCGTGTCGAAGACGCCGGTGATGGCGGGGAGGGCGAGGCCCTCGTCCTTGACGCTGGCGAGCCGCTCCAGGTAGAGCTGGTGCAGCTCCATTGTGGACGCGATGAAGGCGCCCATGCGGTCGGCGGCGGCGGCCGACGCATTCCACCCCTTGCTCGGCAGCCAGTCGACCTCGTCGGCGCCGAGGTCGTCGAGCGCCGCGTTGACGGTGCCGAAGTGCTCGCCGTCGCAGAAGATGTCGCCCTGGGCGGCCGGGTTGGCGTGGTCGATGTGGCGGACCCGCACGCCCGGGTAGCGCTTCTCGAGGCGCTGCACGACGCTCTTCAGGCTGCGGGCGTGCGCGCCCCACCAGGCGAAGACGACGCTGCGGTCGGGCTCGTCGGCGTCCTGCTTGGCCTTGAGGATCTCCTCGACGAGCCGCTCGACGACGGGGCGCCAGAACGCGGTGTGCTGGTCGGTGGCCATCGCGCCGTCGCTGCTCGCGGTCAGCGACGCGTTGAGCAGCAGCACGCCCTGGGTGAGCATCGCCTGGAACCACTCGGGCGGCTGCACGGTGTCGTGCTCGCGCAGCAGCTTGCGGATGTCGGCGATCGGGGTCTTCTTCGGGATGCCGTGCTTCCACATCGCCGCGGCCTTGATGATGCAGCGGATGGAGATGACCTTGCCGAACTGGCTGTCGTCCCAGTCGTGGAACGTGTTGTCGAACATGGCGATGCCGGTGGCGCTCTCCGGCCGCGGGTAAGGATTCTGCCCGAAGACGACGACCTTCCACTTGTGCGGAGGGTTGGGCTTCAGCGCCTGGAACGTCAGCTCCCGCACGGGCACGACCTTCGGGCTGCGGCCCGGGCCGATGAACGAGGCCGCGGCCGGCTGCGCCTCGATGACGGGCTTCAGCAGCGGCAGCCACGGCTCGCCGCCACCGCTGAACAGCTCGGCAAGGCCCAACTCGTCGTCGCTCATGATGCCCCCAGGTCGCCGTCGATGGGGCCAGGCCCCGAAAACGCCCGGAGACTAACACCGACCTCTGACATTTTTTCCGCCGAAGCGCACCCGGTACGGTCCGGCGGAAACCGAAGCCACAGCCGAAGTCCGATCGGAGCGAGCCATGCCCGAAAGCGTCACCGACACGCAGCTCAAGGTGATCCTCAGCGACGTCAACGCCAAGGTCGTGCAGGCCTGGCGGTCGGCGTTCCAGGACAATCCCGAGGTCGAGATCGTCAAGGGTTCGATCCTCAACCAGCGGGTCGACGCCTGGGTCAGCCCGACCAACTCGCAGGGCCTGATGGACGGCGGCGTCGACGCCGTCGTCAAGCGGCACCTCGGCGCCGGCATCCAGCTGCGGGTGCAGCGGGCCATCCGCGACGGGTTCGCCGGCACGTTGCCGATCGGCAGCGCGGTGTGTGTCCCGTCCGGCGCCGCCACCCCCAGGTTCCTCATCTCCACCCCGACGATGACGCAGTCGGTGCAGAACGTCCGCGAGACGCTCAACGTGGCCCTCGCGTGCGCGGCGGCGTTCCAGGCGATCCACATGCAGAACGCGGCCGAGCCCGGCAGCATCACGTCGGTCGCGCTCGTCGGTATGGGCGCGGCCACGGGCAAGGTGCCGCCGCAGGTGTGCGCCAACCTGATGTGGGCCGGCTACACGCTGTTCGGCGACTACTCGTTCGACGACTACGACGAGCTGCGCACCACGGTCAGCGCCCAGCTGGACGACATCGAGCGCCGCCCGGAGCAGGAGCGGGTCCGGATCACCCCGCCGCAGCGCCGATAGGCGCTTGCACGAGAACTGCACGCGGCCCGGGTCACGCTGCCCTCGTCGAGCGGGGCCCGGTCCGAGGATGGTCGCACATGGTGATGGTGGGGTTCGTGGTGATGCTGCTCGTCGGGGTGGTGCACCTCGTCAAGGGGGTCCGCTCCTCGGGCAGCGACCGGCGGTTCCTGGCCCGTGCGGTCCGCGTGCCCGGCGTCGTCGTCGACGTCAGCTGGGAGTCCGTCGTCACCGCCGGCGGGGTCCAGCTGGGGATGCCCGTCTTCCAGTACCACACCCGCGAAGGCCGCCCGATGCGCGCGACGGACCCGGTCGGGGCGAACCCGCCCCGCTTCCGGCCCGGCACACCGGTCGCCGTCCTCTACG
Organism: Dactylosporangium sp. CA-152071; assembly: GCF_050936335.1. Lineage (NCBI taxonomy): Bacteria > Bacillati > Actinomycetota > Actinomycetes > Micromonosporales > Micromonosporaceae > Dactylosporangium > Dactylosporangium sp. CA-152071. The sequence continues at coordinate 4,157,601 of NZ_JBNJMZ010000002.1, forward strand.
ACCCCAAGGCCCCGCACGTCGCCAAGCTCGAGGCGAACCTGGGCACCGGCAAGGGCCTGAACATGCTCAGCGCCGTCATGGGTACCGTCGCCACGATCGCCGGCCTGATCGGCCTGGTCGTCGTGCTGAGCGAGTAGCGGCCGGCATCGACGGGTACCAGCACCGGCATGCGCCTCGCGTCACTCGTCGCCGTCCGTCTCCTGTTGCCGGTGCTGCTCCTGTACGGGCTGCTCGTCGGACTCGGACTCCTCGTGACGAGAGCGCTACCCGGCGTGTGGCCGCTGACCGTCGAGGACAGCGTCAACCGTGCCCTGGCGGCGGAGCGCACCGGCCCGCGCACGGACGTCTCGCTCGTGTTCAGCACCATCGCCAGTACGCCGGCCATCATCGCTGTCACAGCGGTCGCCGCGACCGTCCTAGTCCTTCTCCTGCGCCGCTGGCGCGAGCCGCTGTTCCTGTGCGCGGCCGTGAGCGCCCAGGCGGCGGTGTTCCTGTTCACGACCCTCGCGATCCACCGGCAGCGGCCGGCGGTGGAGCGCATGGACGGCTCGCTGCCCACGTCGAGCTTCCCGTCGGGGCACACGTCCGCCGCCGTCGCGCTCTACTGTGGACTGGCGTTCCTGCTGGCCCGCGCCGCCACCCGCCCCTTCACCCGGGCCGCCGCGTGGGCACTGGTCGCCATCCCGCTCGGTGTGGCGTTGACGCGGATGTACCGCGGGATGCACCACCCGAGTGACGTCGTCGCGTCGTTCGTCAACGGGGCGGCCTGCCTGTACATCATGGCCCGCGGCATCCTCGACAAGACCGTGCCCTGGAACCCGGGCGGCCGCTCCGCCGTGCCCCGCCGGCGCGAGTCCACCACCGGCCCGCTCACGACGGCTGCACCCCCGCGCCCCCTCCGGCCGGGACCGGCGGGCCCCGCCGCGACCTGACGCCCACCGGCGCCGCCGCGGACCGCGCCCTTCAACCAACCCGGCTCTCCGTGGCGGCCGCGGACCGGTGCGCGGGCCGCCACGGCGAAGCGGCACGGGGGCGGGTCAGGCCAGCTTCACCACCTGGCGGTCGTCGGCCGAGCGGCGGGCGGCCTCCAGCACGGCGAGCGTCGCGATCGAACCGGCGGGGTCGACCGGCGGCGGCGCGCCGTCGCGGAGGGCGAGGACGAGGCCCTCGTAGAAGCGCTGGTACGCGCCCGGCTCGGTCACCACCGGCTGGTCCTGCCCGTCGACGGTGAGCACGCCGTGGCGGGCGGGGTCGTCCTCGCCCCAGCCGGGTTCCGTCGGCAGGCGGCCCGCCCGCAGCGCGTCCTCCTGCACGTCCATGCCGTGTTTCGTGTACGCCGCGCGGTCACCCAGCACCCGCAGCCGCGGCCCCGGCGAAGCGGCGAGCGCGCTCATCCACAGGTGCGACCGGGCGTCGCCCTCGTGCCGCAGCGCCACGAACACGTCGTCGTCGACCTCGATGCCGGCGCGGCGGGTGTGGACCTCCGCGTACACCTCGGTCGCCGGACCCAGCAGCTGCAGGGCCTGGTCGACGAGGTGGCTGCCGAGGTCGTACAGCAGCCCACCGGCCTCGGCGGGGTCGGCGCTCTCCCTCCAGCCGCCCTTCGGCACCGGCCGCCACCGCTCGAACCTCGACTCGAACCGCAGCACCCTGCCGAGCGCCCCGGACTCCACCAGCCGCCGGGCCGTGAGGAAGTCCCCGTCCCAGCGCCGGTTCTGGTACACGCTGAGCAGCAGCCCCCGCTCGGCCGCGAGCCGCACCAGCGCCTCACCCTCCGCGGCGGTCGCGGTCAGCGGCTTGTCGACCACCACGGGCAGCCCCGCCTCCAGCGCCGCCCGGGCCAGCGGCGCGTGGGTCCGGTTCGGCGAGGCGACCACCACCACGTCGAGCTCGCCGGCCGCCGCCCACAGCTCCTCGGCCGCCGCCAGCAGCGTCGCTCCGGGGTACGCCTCGGCCGCGGCGCGGCGACGCTCCGGGTTGGCGGTGACGATCGCGCTCAGGGCCAGCCCGGGCGTCGTGCTGATCAGTGGTGCGTGGAACGCCGCGCCGGCCGTGCCGTACCCGACCAGCCCGACGCGCAAGGTGGTGTCGCTCATGCCCTGAAGTCTCCCCTACCCGCCGCGGCCCATACGGAGATCCCTGCCCGAGCCCGTAAGCGGAGTGCGGCCCACCGGCACGACACCCGACCGCAGCGGTCGCGGGCTTGCGGTCATGTCACGAGGTCCTGCAGGTCGCGGGCGATCTCCGAGTACGTGACGGCGTCGAGCCCGACCGGCGCCACACACGCGGCGCAGGCCACGCCGGCAGCGGTCCTGGCGGGCGCGACGGCCCCGTCCGGCGGCCGCCGCCCTCCGGGATGGTCATGCAAGACACGGACCGTCACGGTCTGCTCGCCGCTGCCGTCGGACCGGCCGACGAACACGCCAGGTTCCAGGTCGACCACCACCAGCCAGCCGCCTGGCACCCGCCGCGTCACCGACCGGATGCGCCCGCCGTCGCCCGCCTGTGCGCGGACCCAGCCGCGCCGGTCGAGGACGTACAGCCGCCGCGCATCGGTCGTCCGCCCGTCCACACCGAGCCGCGCGGCAAGGTCCTCCCCGGGACGGACCGCGCTGCCGGCGCTTGTTGCGGCGGCTGGCTGGTGTACGGCACGGCCCAGCTGAACGAACGGCTGAACGATCTCGTAGTCGGCGAACAACCGCACCCAGGCACCGAGACCTTCCCCCAGGGTGACCGGATGCACGATCCCCACCACGGCGTCAGCGGCAAGGACGAAGGGCTCGTCGTCGACGTCGCTGAACGTGAGGTCCTCCGCGACACGGAACGCGGCAAGGAACGCCCCGCCCGGGCCGTCACCAGCGGCGGAGAACGTCGCCCAGACAAGGCGGCGGGCGAGCTCACGCAGCACCGGGTGGGCGACGATGCTGTCGCGGAAGCCGGCGGCAGACCAGCGCCGCTGATCGACCATCGCGGCTTCGAGGCGGCGGGTCTGCTCGGCGGCGATCGTGCGGGCTTCCCTGCGCAACTCGGCGAACCGGGCGTACGCCGCCGGCGCCAGCACCGGGTCGTCCTTCGCCCCGGGCTTCGGCAGCTCCCGGCGACGCGGCTCCCCACGGCTCGGGTCGCCGCGGTGGTGCGCGGGGTCTTCGAGGAGGTACGGGCGGAGTTGTTCGTCGAGACGGACAGTGAAGCGCCGGGGGCCGTAGTCGAGGGTCAGGGCCCCGTCGGCGGGAAGGTCGAGGTCGGGCACGAGACGGTCCGCGAGCTCTTCCACACCGAGCCCGACGGTGGCCGCGGCCTCGGCGGCCCGGCGGCCGGCGTGCTCCTTCAGCTTGCCGCGCGCGCTCCCCGCGATGCGAACCAGCTGCCGCAGCGCGCCGAGCGACCCGACACCCGACGGCGGACCGGCAAGGCTCGGCGGGTCAGCCGCCGGCAGGCCAGGCGCCGGAGCGTTGAGGTCAGGGGTTGAGGGAGCGACGGGAGCGGTGCTCAGGGTGGCGAGGATGTCGACGGCGACCCGGGCGTTGGTCAGCTCACCTGCGGCGGGCCAGGCGAGTGCGAGCGGGGCCAGCCGCACCGCCGTCGAGTCGTCGCCGATGAGGCCGAGCGCCGTGAACGCCCACCGCTGCAAGGCAGGGCTACCCGCGGCGCGCCAGCCCTGGTAGAGCGACCAGCCGAACTCCGCCAGGCTCCCCCGGTCGCAGACCTGCCGGACGACGGCAACCCCCGCGTACGGGTCGTCGAGGGTCGACATGGCCAGCATCGTCACGAAATGCCGGGTCGCGTCAGCAGGCAGAACCGCGTCGACGGGCGGAACCGCGTCAGCGGGGCGGGCCGGGTCGGCGGGCTGGGTGGAGCGGACCCGGAGGACGGGCAGGAGCAGTGCGTCGGCCCAGGCGGGCGTGGTGGGGATGCGGGCGGGGAGCAGGTGCAGCGGGTCGGTGGCGAGCAGGGCCTGGACGCCGGCGAGGGCGGCCGGGCCGTAGCGGTCGGCTGTGGCGAGGACGGTGGCGGTGTGTCCACTTCGGACGAGGAACCGCAGGGCGGCGGAGGCGTCGCGGCGGGCCGTGACGGGGCGGGCCAGCGCCGGTGGGATCAGCGCGGACGCGGACGCGGCCGGGTGGCGGCGCAGCCACTGCTCGGCGACGGGCCGGGTCTGCGTCGAGCGGGCGAACCAGCCGGCCATCCATGCCGCGACGTCGGGGCCGACCCGGTCCAGCAGCGCGTCGGCGCTCGCCGCGGCCCAGGGGCCGCCGCCGGGGACGGCCGGCGGGTCGGGGCAGGCCAGGCCGGGGACGACGGGGGCGGCAGGCGCGGTGGTGGTCCAGGGCGGGGTGGCCAGGATCGGCGGGACGGCGGCCGGCGGTGCGGACTCCACGCGCAGCATCGCCCCGACGCGGGCGGCGGCGGGTGGGCTGAGGGCCGGCAGCAGGCGGGCGGCGCGGGCGGGGTCGGCGCGGACGTGCGCGGCGAGCAGCACGTCGATCGTCGGTGTGGCGGGGGCCTCGGCGAGGCGGCGCAGGGCCAGGTCGGGGAAGCGCTGGATCGCCTTGGCGAGGGCCGGACGCACCCGGCGCTCGCCGGAGCGCGAGACCAGAGTGTCGAACGCGGAGTCCGTCGGGAACGTGGCGAGAACCCCCGCCGTCCACGCGACGGCGTCGGCGATCAGCGGCTCGGTGCGCAGCCAGTGCGTGAGGTGCGGCTCGATGGCGGGGCCGATCGCCGCGGCCAGGCCGGAGATCGTCGGCTCGTCCCAGAACAGCCACTGCGGCGCGACGACCCGCAGGAGCACGTCGAGCTGGTCGAGGCTGCGGACCGACGGCAGCAGCAGCCGGCACATCGTCTCGTCGCCGGCCGCGGCGAAGGTCGCGCAGTCCTCGTCGACCCAGACCGTCACGGCCGGCGCGAGCAGTGAGGCCGTCAACCGCCGCAGCGGCCGCGGATCGGACCGCAGCGCGGCGAGATCCTCCGCCACCGCCGCAGCCTCGGCCGCGCCCGACACCGCCGCCTCGTCCACGGCCGCGCCCGGCCCGACCGCCGAAGCCCCAGCCACACCCGACCCGGTCGCGCCCGACACCGCAGACGCTGCCATGCTCGACCCGGCCGCCCGCGGCGCCGCCTCGGACAAGGCCGCGCCCGGTGCCATCCCCGCAGCCCCGGCCGCGCCCGACCCGGCCGCGCCCGGAGCGACCGCCGCAGCCTCATCCATGCCCGGCACCACCGCTGCGGAGACGGCCGTGGGCGGCACCACCGTCGCGGGGGCGGTCGTGAGTGGCGCGGGAAGGTGTGGCCGCAGTCGCAGGGCGAACCGTGACCAGGCGTCGCGGAGGAACGCCTGGCGCGGGCCGGCGGGCGTGGACCAGGTGACGAACGCCGTCGCGCCCGTGCGGCCGGCGCCGGCGTAGAGGCCGGTGAGCTCGGCCACCGCCCGTGCCACGTGCCGGGCCCCGTGGGTCGCCACCCAGGTGTCGACGAGCGCGTCGAACTCGGACTCCGGAAACCGGTCGAGCCGCCGCGCGAGCACGGCGACGGCGACCGCGAGCCCGAGCGGCGAGGAGGCGGGAGCGGCGGAGATCTCCGGAGGCGTCTCGACATGCCCGAGCACCGCGGGCAACGCATCATCGAGCAACTGGCGAACAGACATCAAGCACCCCCCGACGCCGTCACCATAACGCCACCCCCCGACAAGAAATCCGGGGACGATAGCGTAGGGATCATGTTCAGCGTCGCCCTCACCGAAGCAGCGCAGCTACGGCCGCTGGAGCCGTGGCAGGCCGGGGAGTTCCTCGCCCACATGGACCGCGCCAGGCAGACCGTCGACCCGTGGATCCCGTGGGCCGGGGTCAGCACGGACCTGGAGACGGCGCGGGCGACGCTGCAGCGGTACGCGGACCTCGCCGCACGTGACGCCGGCCGGCTGTTCGGCATCTGGCTCGACGGGACGCTCGTCGGCGGGACGATGTTCGTCGCGTTCGACGCGCAGGCCGGCACCTGCGAGATCGGCTGCTGGCTGGAGCCGGCCGGGCAGAAGCGGGGGCTCATCACGATGGCGGTGCGGGTGCTCATCGACTGGGCGGTGCACACCCGCGGCATCCACCGCGTCGAGTGGCGCTGCCGGACGGACAACACGGCCAGCAGCGCCGTAGCACGCCGCCTCGGTATGCGCCGGGACGGCGTGCTGCGGGAGGTTCACCCGTACAAGGGGATCCGTCACGACCTCGAGATCTGGTCGCTCCTGGCGTCCGACGGCTTCTCCAGCGACGGCCCCTCCGGACCGCCCTCCAACGAAGGCTCCGAAGACGGCTCAGACGGCTCCGGCGGGTGACGCAGGCTCAGCAGCACCGACCCCGCCAGCACGGTCACGACCACCGCCAGGCTCACCAGTGACGGGATCTCCGGCACGGAGGTGCTGATCGTCTTGTGCGCGGCCTGCAGGACCAGCTTCACGCCGATGAAGGCGAGGATGATCGCCAGCCCCTTCGACAGGTACCGGAAGCGGTCCAGCATCCCGGCGAGCAGGAAGTACAGCGCCCGCAGGCCGAGGATCGCGAAGGCGTTGGAGGAGTAGACGATGAATGTGTCGTCGCTGACCGCGAGCACCGCCGGCACGCTGTCGACGGCGAAGACCAGGTCGGCGGCCTCGATCGCGACCACGACGACGAGCATCGGGGTGGCGACCCACTTCACGCCCTGCTTGACGAAGAACTTCGCACCGGAGTACTCGTCCTGGACCGGCAGCACCTTGCGCACCAGGCGCACGGCGATGTTGGTGCTCGGGTCGTAGTCGTCCTCGTCGTCCTTCAGCAGCTTGTACGCGCTCCACAGCAGGATCGCCGCGAAGACGAACAGCACGACCGTGAACTTGCTGATGATCGCGACGCCGGCCGCGATGAAGATCGCCCGGAAGATGAGGGCGCCGATGACGCCGTAGAAGAGGATGCGGTGCTGGTACTGCTTGGGCACCGCGAAGTAGCCGAAGATCAGCGCGAACACGAAGAGGTTGTCGACCGACAGGCTCTTCTCCAGCAGCCACGCGGTCGTGAACTCCACGCCCGCCTCCGCGCCGAGGGTGGCCCAGACGAGGCCGGCGAAGGCCAGCGACAGCGCCACCCACACCGCGCTCCACTTGGCGGCCTCACGGAAGCCGATCACGTGTTCCTTGCGGTGGGCGAGCAGGTCGACCGCGAGCATGACGACGACACCGATGCCGAACGTCGCCCACAGCCAGATCGGTACGTCGAGCATGAACCATCCCTCCAGATAGCAAGCTGTCTGGGTTCAAGCGTCACCCGCGACCCGGGCCTCCCGCTGCGTCGGCCGCAGGACATTCGGCCGGGTGAACGTTGCCGACGACCGGCAAGAAAGAGCGGCTTGAGGACCGCTAGTCGAGGGGTGTCGACGGCCAGTCGAGCAGTCTCGCGGCCGTGACCGCCGCGTGGAGGGTGAGCCGCTCGGCAGGATCGGCCGGGTCCCTCCCGATCAACTCCGCCACGCGCGCCAGCCGGTACGTGACGGCCCGCACCGACAGGTTCAGCCGGGCCGCCGTCTCGGTCGCGACGCACCCGGTCGAGTAGTACGCGTCGAGGGTCTCGACCAGGTGGCCGGCGCCGCCGCGGGCCCGGGTGAGCGGGGTGAGGGTGCTGCGGACCAGGTCGTGGACGGCCGGCAGGTCCTGCAGCAGCACCCGGTAGATGGTGAGGTCCCGCGCGTCGACGAGGGGCTGCTCCAGGCGGAGCCGGTCGGCGAGGTCCAGGGCATACCGCGCCTCGTCGTGGCTGGTCCGCACCGCCGAGGCCCCGATCCGGGGGCTGCTGACCGCGCCCCGCCAGGCGCGCCCCGGGCCCCGGACGGCCCGGTCCAGCTCGCGGGTGACGACGTCACGGACCGTGGCGACCGCCGCGGCGTCGGGTGCGGCGAACACGCACACCACCTCGCCGGAGCGGATCAGCACGAGCGGCTGCGCGTCGCCGTGGCGGCCCTGCAGCGCCCGCTCGAGGCGGCCGGGGATGGCGGCGGTGTCCGGCCCGCCGAAGCCCGAGGGCCGGCGGACCACCAGCACCGCGACCGGCCCGGACAGCGTGAGCCCGATGTCGGCGGCGGGCCCGGTCGCCTCGATCGCCTGCTGGCCGCCGGCGAGGAGCGCCTCCATGACGTCGTGCTTGACGGCCTCCTGGAGCCGGATGACGTCGGCCCGGGCGAGCTGGAACCCCTCGACCAGCGCGGCCACGCCGTCGTCGGCGGCCCGCAGCACGGCGAGGGCGGAGCCCCGGACCCGTGCGGCGTCCCCGCCGGCCACGTCGGGCGCGTCGCGCCACAGCCGCCACGCCGCCGACAGGTACAGGTCCACCAGCGCGCGCAGCGCCACGCCCTGCACGGCCGCGCGGCGCCCGGACGCCGCGCACGCCTCCAGCTCACGGCGGCGCAGCCGCCGGCCGTCGGCGGTCGCCGCGACGACCGCGGTCAGGAACCCGCCGAGCAGCGACGGGTCCAGCCCACCCGCGTCGCCCGCCGCGGCGGCGGCGATCCGCTCGAGGTCGGACACCCTGCCACCACCCAAACGTACGAAAGCCCGGACAACCAGGCTACAACCGCCGCGGCGTCATACCGGGCAGATACCAGGCAGGCCTCCGCGCGCCGGTCTCAGCCGCGGGCGGTGCCGAAGCCGAAGAGGACGGCGATGCCGAGGGCGCTGCGCGGCGCGTACGGCTGCCGCCACAGCCCGCCGTGCGCCGCCGCGAACGCCTCGTCCTGCCACGGATGTGTCCCCGGCGACGGCGGGACGTGCAGGTCGTGGACGAGCAGCGCGGCCATGAGGGTGTTGCTCGTCGCCGGTTCGAAGATCTCGATGCCGAAGCGGTGCGCGCCCGCGTAGGCGGCGGCGAGCAGGCGGTTCTTCAGGACGCTGCGGGTCCGGGTCGCCGGCGCGACGGTCAGCGACACGGTGGCGCCGTCCGCCCGGGCGTGCGCGGCCCGCCACCGCTGGAGCCGCTTCGCCAGGGCGTAGTTGGGGCCCTGCTGCGGCACCAGGCTGTCGTTGATGCCCGGGAGGGTGCCCGGGTAGTTGGGCGCGAGCAGCCGCCCGCCGCTGAGGACCCGCAGCGGGCCGCGCAGCCGCCCGATGCCCTTGGCGGTCGCATACCGCCGGCCGGACTCGTCGACCGCGTCGTCCGGCACGGCGAACACGTCCGTCGGCGTGGCGAGGAACGCGAGCGCGAGGTCGGGCCGCGCCTGCCGCAGGCGCACGGTCAGCGCGTCCACGGCGACCGCGACCCGGACATTCAGCGGGCCGTCGGCGTAGACGTAGTTGCCGAGCACGGGCGCGCCGTCGACCTCGCCGAGCCAGTCCGCGACCCGCCGCAGGTCGTGCAGGAGGTCCGCGCCCGCGTGCTGGGCGAGGTCGGCGCCTTCCTGGGCGACGGGCACGTGCAGGCGCCCGCCGGAGCGGTGCGCGGTCTCCAGGAGCCGCTGCCAGATGGCGGGGCGGGGCAGGTCGACGGCGACGACGTCGGCGCCCCAGCGCAGCAGCGCCGTCAGCGGCCCCATCTCCGCCCCGGCGCCCAGCACCACGACGGGTCGCCCTTCGAGGGTGAGCCACGCCGGGTTGGCGGCGACGGTCCGCACCGCCTCCGCGCACGACGGCTCGATGACGCCGCCGGCCACCCACGCGTCGAGCTGGCGGAGCAGGCGGTCGCCTTCGAGCCGCTCGCCCCGGTACGGCACGACGAGCGAGCGCCGTGCTCGCCCGTCCCGGCGACGGTGGCGGTCCGCAGGGGCGCGCCGGCCGGCGTGTCGAACGCGCTGTCCAGGGGCTGCTCGTCGGCGTCCGGCGCAGGCCGGAACCGCATCCGCGACCGCAACGACGAGAGCCCGTCGCCGGCGATGGCCAGCGCGGCCTCGCGGGACGGCAGCCCGGCCTCGACGAGCCGGTGGAAGTGGCGCAGATACTCACCGCGCCAGTTCTTCGTCGTCTCCGCCTCGCGGGCCCAGTCGGGCGCCACGGACCGCAGCGCGTCGGCGACGACGCCCCGCCCGAGTGCGGACGTGCTGGGCGCACCGTCGACGGTGGGGATGACGATCCCGCTGGGCATGTCGCTCATGGGGGCAGTCTGCCAAAACGCCGGCCGCCCCGGACCGAAGGCCCGGGGCGGCTGTGGAAAACGTGGCGGTTGTGGAAAACCTAGAGCTTGACGTCGAAGCGCGGGTCGGCGGCGACGCGCTTGAACGCGGTCAGCGCCTGCGGGGTGTCGTCGACGCGGATGTCGTGGCCGGACTGGTCACGGGCGGTCTCGAAGTACACGAGGCCCTTGATCGCCGGCATCGCCGCGAGGTTCTTCAGCACGGTGTCGAACGTCTTGGCCTTGTTGGCGCCGTTGACCTTCGCGGACGAGTCGTACACGCCCCACTCGGCGACCATGACGGGCTTGCCGGGGTGCTTCGTGGTGGCCCAGGTGTAGAAGCCGGGGTACTTCGACTTCTGGTTGCCGGTGGTGCGGTTCATCAGCGAGGTGAAGTCGCCGCTGTGGAAGCCGTTCGGCTGCGCGTTGAGGTAGGAGTCGACGCCGATCCAGTCGATCACGTCGTCGCCCGGGTACAGGTCGCCCCACCACGGGGAGTTGTTCCACTTCCCGTAGTTCATGTAGGCGATCGTCGAGACGGCGTTGGTGACGCCGGCGGCGCGCAGCCGCAGGATCGTGTGCCGGTACATGGCGGCGAAGTCCTTCGCGGTCATGCCCGAGCCGGCCTTCGGGTTGACGTCGTTCTCCGGCTCGTGGTGCAGCACCAGGAAGAACGGCTTGGTGAAGTTGGCCTTCAGGTAGGCGGCCTCGCGGTCGATCCGGGCGTCCTGCGCGCCGGCGGCTACCTTCGCCCACGTCGAGCCGTACGCGACCTTCCAGTTGAGCATGAGGGTGCGCGGCCGCGCCGGGTCGGCGGTCATCGCGACCTCGTCCTTGGTCGGGAAGAGCTCGTTGCCCTTGTGGTAGGTGTGGTAGATCGCGGCGGTCCGGCCGGTCTTCTGCTCGAAGGTCTTCAGCGCCTGGTCGCGGGGCACGTCGGAGAAGCCGCCGGCGGCCGCGCCCCACAGCACGCCGCAGGTCGGGACGAGCTTGGCGTCCACCGTGCACTGCGGGCCCGCGGCCGTGGCGTCCGCGGCGAACGCGGCCGTGCCGGTGCCGGCGCCGGCGAGGACACCCGCGGCGAGCACTCCGATCGGCAGCAGGCGGCGGACGACGCGACGGACACGGTCGGAGTTCAGCGTGGCGAACGTCAAAAGATCTCCCCAGGTACTCGCGCCGGGCCCCTGCGGCCTGACCAGAACAAGATTCCGGGGCGGGCGGAGCGCCCCCGGTTCGCCGCCGGTTGCCGTTGAGGTGTCCGCCCCACGCTCGATGTCCGCGCCACCGGTGGACACCGGTGGACACCCGTGAGCACCGAAGCCGGCACGCACGTTGCAGCGCGGTATCGTTCCGCGGGTGCACATCCGATTCGACGTCCCGGCAGACCCCGCGTACGCGGCCCGGGTCGCCACCGTGCTCAGCGACGTCTACCTGCGCAAGTACCGCTACATCGGCTTCGGGCTGATCGCCTTCGGGCTGGTCGGCCTGTGGGTGCCGATCGGCGGCCGGGACTTCGACGCGAGCCCGTTCTTCACCGTCATCCTGATCGTCGGCGTGCTGTCGATGCTGTTCCCGTTCTGGGCGCGCCGCTCCGCCCGCCGGCGCCTCGACGGCCTCGCGGTCGACGGCGGCTACGACATCAACGACGACACGGTGACGATGCGCAGCGGCACCGAGCGCGGCAGCCTCGACTGGGACGACGTCACCAAGGTCACCGAGGACCGTGGCTTCTGGGTGCTGTTCACCGGCCGGCTCCCCTACACGGTGATCCCCCAGCAGTTCATGACCGCCGAGCAGCAGCAGTCGCTGCGCGAATTCCTGGTGGCGCGCGGCAGCCTGCCACCGGCCGGGCCCTGATGTTCAGCGTCCGCTGACCGAACAGCCAACGGCACCTACTTCGCGGTCGCACACGGCGGTATCAGCGCGCTCGGCGTGTACGTCTATTCCATCTCCATCTGAACACTGGAATGACGTAGTGTCACGTGATGCTGGTTGCGTTATGTCGGGTCGGTCGTTGATCCTGGTGTGATGCTGACCGAGGGCCAGACCGCGGAGTTGCGGGCGGTGATCAACAGCCGGGACGTGCCGGCGGTGGTGGCGACCCGGGCGCGGATCGTGTTGTGGATGGCGGAGGGCCGGCGCCGTAAGGACGTCGCCGGGTTGGCCGGGGTGTCACTGCCCACTGTGGACCGTTGGGTACAGCGGTACGCGGACAACGGTCTGGCCGGTCTGGAAGACGGCTCCCACGCCGCGCCGCGGGAGCAGGTCCCGGCCGCGGTGAGGGCCCGGGTCCTGGCGCTGACCCGTGCCACACCGCCGGTGGAGACCGGGTTGTCGCACTGGTCGTCCCGGCAACTGGCCGCATACCTCAAACGGGCCGAGGGCGTGTCGGTGTCCTGGCACTACGTCGCGAAACTGTGGCGGGACAACAAGCTGCAGCCGCACCGGCAGGGCACCTTCAAGCTGTCGAGGGACCCCCGCTTCGCCGAGAAGGTCGCCGACATCGTCGGGCTCTACCTCGACCCGCCCGGCGGCGCGGTCGTCCTGTCGATCGACGAAAAGACCCAAGTCCAAGCTCTGGACCGGACCCAGCCGTTGCTGCCGCTGGACTTCGGGGTGACCGAGCAACGCACCCACGACTACCGACGGCACGGCATCACCAACCTGTTCGCCGCCCTGGACGTCGCCACCGGGCAGGTCACCGCCGACTGCCAGCCCGTCCGCGACGGCGCCCGGTTCCTGGCCTTCCTGCGCAAAGCCGTGAAACCCCATGCCGGCAAAGAGATCCACGTGGTGCTGGACAACCTGTCCACCCACGGCACCCCCGAGGTCCGGGCCTGGCTGGCCGCACACCCGAACGTCACGTTCCACTACACCCCGACCGGCAGCAGCTGGCTGAACATGATCGAGATCTGGTTCGGACTCATCACCCGCCAGTCCATCCGCCGCGGCACGTTCACCTCGGTCAACGCCCTCATCGTCCGCATCCGCGACTACGTCGCGCACTGGAACGCCGAAGCCAAGCCATTCACCTGGACCGCCACCGCCGACGAGATCCTCGCCAAGGTCCGCTGGGTCCAGGCCAGCGTCAAACAACTCGTCGAGAACAACGCGAAGTAACGACACCAGAATCACGCGACAGTAGCAATTCCGTGAAATGCAAGGAATGGTCCGCCACGCATCGCGGCGGGCCATTCCGGCGTGCCCTCAGAAACGATTAATCAGGTGCGGTGCCGCACGGGCACCGATAGGTTCGGCCACAGGCACAGACACACGAAGAGGAGAACGGTCATGCAGGCATCCGGCGCTCACCCCGGCCTCCCGTCCGTCTCCCCCGCCCGAAAGGCGCTTCGTGTTCCGTCTGTTCGAGAACCCCACGGACCCGTTCCCGCTTGACGACCGCGCCCCCGCCGCCGGGGTACGGCGGTTTCTCCTCGAGGAGTTCCGCCCGCTGCGGCCGGTGGTGGCCGCGGCCGCCGCCACCACGCTGCTGTCCGCGGCGATCGAGGTGTGGCTCATCGGCTACGCCGGGCACCTGGTCGACCTGCTCGCCACCGGCAGCCCGGACACGCTCTGGGCCACGCACGGCAGGGAGCTGCTCACCGTCGCCGCGTTCGTGCTCGTCGTCTGGCCGCTGTTCACCACCGTCAGCGAGGCCCTGGACGACATCGCGTTCCGGGCCAACGCACGGCCGCTCGCCCGCTGGCGCGCACACCGGCACGTGTCGCGGCAGTCGGTCGGCTGGTTCCGCGACGACCTCGCCGGGCGGATCGCCACCTGGGTCCGCGACGGCGGCGACGCGGCGAGCACCGCCGCGTATTCGGTGATCCACACCCTCCTGCACGTCGTCGCGTACGTCGTGGGCTCGGTGTGGCTGATGGCCGGCACCGACGCCCGGCTGCTGCTGCCGCTGGCCGGCTGGATCGTCGCGTACGCGCTGCTCATGCGCTGGGCGGTGCCGCGGTTCCGGCGCGCGTCGGAGCGCCTCCAGGACGCCGAGTCGGAGCTGACCGGGCTGCTCGTCGACTCCTACGCCAACGTCGACACGCTCGCGCTGCTCGGCGGCCGGGGCGCCCGCACCGAGCACGACCGCCGGGTGTTCGCGCGGACCCGCCGGGCGCACCTGGACCTGCAGCGGGTCGAGGTCACCATGAACTGCACCATGCTGGCGCTCGGCGGCGCGCTGCTGGTCGGCCTCACCGGCTACGGCATCGCGCTGTGGCGGACCGACGCCGCGCCCATCGGCCTGGTCGCGGCGGCGCTGGCGCTCAGCTTCCGGATCACCGCGATGGGCGAGTGGCTGCTGGACGCCGTGTCGGCGCTCTTCGGCGCGGTCGGCGCGCTGCGCCGGGCGCTGCGGACGGTGGCGCAGCCCCTGGCCGTCGCCGACCGGCCCGGCGCGGGCCGGCTCGAGGTGCGCGGCGGCGCGATCGCCTTCACCGACGTCAGCCACCACTACGGCCGGGGAGCGGGCGGGCTCGACCGGATCAGCCTCGACATCGCGGCCGGCGAGCGGGTCGGCGTCGTCGGCCGGTCCGGCGCCGGCAAGTCCACGCTCGTCGGGCTGCTGCTGCGCTTCCACGACGCGGAGTCCGGCACGATCACGATCGACGGCACCGACATCACCGCCGTCACCCAGGAGAGCCTGCGGGACCAGATCGCGATGGTGGCCCAGGAGGCGACGCTGCTGCACCGCTCGGTCCGGGAGAACATCGCCGGACCCGGCCCGTGCGACGAGGAGCGGATCGCGGCAGCGGTACAGCGCGCGGCCGCCACCGCGTTCGTCGCCGCGCTCCGCGACGCGGACGGCCGGACCGGCCTGGACGCGCACGTCGGCGAGCGGGGCGTGCGGCTGTCCGGCGGCCAGCGGCAGCGGATCGCGCTGGCCCGCGCGTTCTACCGGGACGCCCCGGTCCTGGTCCTGGACGAGGCGACGTCCGCCCTGGACTCCGAGGCCGAGGCCGCCATCCACGACACCCTCGCCGCCGTCATGGCCGGCCGCACCGTGATCGCGATCGCCCACCGCTTGTCGACGATCGCCCACCTGGACCGGATCGTGGTCCTCGACGAGGGCCGCGTCGCCGAGCAGGGCACCCACGCGGACCTCCTGGCCAGCGGCGGCCTCTACGCCGACCTGTGGACCCGCCAGTCCGGCGGCTTCCTCGCGACCACACCCGACACCACCACACCCGACCGCACCGCACCGGACGGCACCGCACCGAACGGCGGCGCACCCAGCGCCGCCACACCCAGCGCCGCCACACTCGGCGGCGGCGCACCCGGCGGCGGCACCGGATCGCCGTCACGGGCCTGACAAAGGCACCGCCGCCCAGGAGTCGGCGCTGGTCTGCCTCCAGGTCAGGGTGTCCGGAGACGGCCAGCCGTGCGCGAGATGGGCCCGCACGTCGCGCTGGGCGGCCTCGGCCGGGGCGTCCAGCGGGGTGTCCGGCAGGATGCCGCTGGCCACGTTCTCAGGGAACTCGCCCACCGAGAACCGCCACTCGGCGGCCGTCCGGTACAGCAGCACCCATCGGATGTCGGGGTCGGTCACCGCACCTCTCCTCGCCGGTCCTGGACGGGATCGCCGTGCTCCGGCGCCGGGCCGGCAGTGGCACCTCTGCCGGCCCGGCGTTTCCGGGGGGTGAGCAACGTCAGGCACCGTCGGCGGGCGCGACGGCGCACCGGAAGGGCGTGGAATCGAACACGGGAGATCCTTCCGGAGCGAACGATCAATGCTTCGGAAGATGCGGATGAGGCCCGCGCCGCGTTACACGCCGACTCCCCGCGACGGCGCGGTCACCGTCCGACGTGCGGGCGGGGAGAGTCAGGACAGGCCGAGCTCTCCGCGGGCCGGGAACGGGCGGCCCGCCTCGGCCTCCCAGCGGGACACGGCGTCCTGCTTCTGCGCGGGCGAGGGGGCGAGGAAGTCCAGGTACTGCAGGATCACGGCGCGCGTCTCGTCGAACGTGTAGAGGGCCGAGTCGCCGTCCTCCTCGAGGTCGGAGACCTGCACGCCGTCGGGGGTGGCGAGGAAGAGCGAGGAGTTGCCCTCGTACTCCTCGGCGGGCGACTCGCCGGTGCGGACCCGGTCGATCTTGTCCAGGAGCATCAGCAGGTCGGGCGCGTACCGGATGATGTCGCTGATCAGCTGGCCGGCGAGGAGGTTGAAGTGGCCGGTCTCGGTCTTCGCCGACGGGACCCCGTACTCGCCGATGCTGAAAGTGACCCGGTCACGCATTGCAGAAGACACCCCGTCCTAATTGAGCGGCCAGGCCGAGTTCCATGAGCTGGTCGTCGGGAAGTTATCGTAGCTGCCCTCGATCGTCAGGCCGTCGGACTGCCCCCGCCACCGTCGCGGGTTGGTGGGGTGCGGCGTGCGGTTGGCGAAGGCGTCCTTGATCGCGTCCTCGACGCGCTGGGGGTGCCAGTTGTCGGGGAAGAACGTGCTGGAGCCGTCCTTCGGGTGCCAGGTCCCGTCGGCCGCCTGGACGTCGACACGGGCGCGGTAGGTGCCGGACGGGTTGCGCTCCAGGACGATCTCCATGCCGTCGGCGTCGCGGCGGACCCGGGCGCCGGGCGGGTTCCAGCCGTTGTGCCGGTGGTGGTAGCCGGAGCCGCGCAGCCCGTGCGGCTTGCGCACCACGTGCCCGCGGAAGACGTGCTGGTAGCGGGGGTGCCGCAGCCGCGCCCGCAGCCACTTCTCGACCGGCTGGAAGACGCCGCTGCTGCGGCCGCCGTGGCTGCGTCTAACCACCCAGCACCGCGTTCAGCGCGAGGTCGATCAGCTGGTCGATGACGAACTGCGTGATCATCTTGAAGATCGGGATCTCCAGCAGCGACGCGCCGAACGTGGCGATCGCGGTGGCGATGGCCTGCGCGATCTCGATCGCGAGCAGGATCAGCTGCACGATCACGTTGATCTTCAGGGCGAGCACGATGCCCGCGCAGATCATCAGGCCGGCGCCGATGAGGTGGGCGGCCGTCGCGCCGTCCTCCAGGTTGGTGCGGGCGGAGTCGCCCTGCTGCCACGTCGCCTGGAACGCCTCGACGGCCGAGTCCTTGTTGTCGGTCCAGATCCGGGAAGCCGAGGCGTCGGCGTCGGCGAGCCCGCTGGTGATCCGGTCCGGGAACGCCATCCACGCCCCGCCCATCTCGAACAGCTTCGTCTCGTCGGCCTCGGGCCACGAGTACCCGAGCATGCCGAGCAGCGAGATCAGCTCACCGGGGAGTTGCAGGCCCATGCTCAGCCGCCCAGCATCTGCTTGTAGGCGTTGAGGTCGGCCTTGTTGCCGGCCTCGTTGTCGACGTAGTTCTGCCCCATCTGGCGGGCGGTCGCGCCGATCTGCTGGATCTCCTCCGTGTTGCCCGCGTAGGTCTCGAACGCGAGGTCGGAGATCACGCCGTACACCATCCCGATGAGCGAACCGATGTCGTCGGCGCCCCACGGCTCACCGTACGCCGCGAGCTCACCCTGGAACGCGGTGATCTCCCGGTTGATCACGTCGGCGGCGGACATGATCCCGTCGCCGGAGCGCATGATGCCCTCGGGGTCGATCTCGACGTGGTCGGACGGCATCGGCTCACGGCTCCCTGATCCTCGACATGATCCCGGTCAGCGACGCGGTCAGCTGGGTCATCTGGGTCACGCTCGCCTCGCGCAGCTCCCCCACCCGGCGGCGCAGGTCGGCCAGGTCGGCGGCGGACCGCTCGGCCGCGGCGGTGCCGGCGGTGGCGAGCGCGGCGTTGACGGCGGTCACGGCGTGCGCGGCGAGGTCGATCGAGGGCAGCCGCATCGCCCGCGGCCCGAACGCGAACCCGGTGACCGTGCCACCGGCGTCGACCCGCGCGGACACGTGGCCCTCGTCGTCCGCGCCGGTGTGGTCCGGCTCCTGGTCCTGGTCGGACGTCTTGTGCTGCGCGGCGCGCAATGTACTGGTGAGCGAGGCGAGCAGCTGCTCCAGCCCCTGCCCGCCGGTGTCGCCGCCGAGTCCCGTCCGGTCGCCGACCCTGCCGATCGCCCGGTTGAGCGCGGCCTGGATCTCGTACATCGCGCGCTCACCCTGGTCGCGCACCTGCTCGACGCTCGTCTCCAGGGTGGCCAGCGGCGGCGGGGCGTCGTCACCGGCAGCGCCGAGCAGCCGCGCCCTCGACCGGCGCAGCGCCTGGTTGACCGCGTCGGTGAGCAGCTCGCCGAGCTCCTCGTCGGTGAGCCGCATGACCTGCGGGGCGAGGGTGACCGACAGCAGCCGGCCGCGGTCGGCGACCGCATCGACGGCCCCGTCACCGGCACGCCCGGCGCCTTCCGCCTCCCCGGGCTGGGGACCGGGCCCCTTGCCGGCGGTGGCCCGCAGCTCGGCGAGCTGCCGCTGCGCCTCGTCGATGCGCCGCGCATAGTCGTCCGTCATGGTC
The DNA here is from genome assembly GCF_050936335.1 of Dactylosporangium sp. CA-152071. Taxonomy (NCBI): domain Bacteria; kingdom Bacillati; phylum Actinomycetota; class Actinomycetes; order Micromonosporales; family Micromonosporaceae; genus Dactylosporangium; species Dactylosporangium sp. CA-152071. The sequence continues at coordinate 4,176,125 of NZ_JBNJMZ010000002.1, forward strand.
CACCTCCCCGTCGTACCCCCGCCGGACCCCCTAACAAGCTACCTGAGGTGGTCGACGGCGTTGTACGTGAGCAATCCGTCACCGTCGAACCGGGTGACGGACGCGTTGAGGACCGGGCCCGCGGCCATGACGGCGGTGACCTCCTCGGCGGTGAGCGGCTCCAGCAGGTGGCGCAGGGTGAGGACGACCGCGTCGTGCGCGACGATCCAGACCCGCCGGCCGGGGTGGTCGCGCTCCAGGTCGTCGAGGGCCGCCCGCACGCGCGCCGCGATGTCGTGGAACGACTCCCCGCCGGGCGGCCGGTAGCCGAACTCGCCGGCCGCCGCGCGGCGGGCCGCCTCCGCCGGGAACCGGGCGCGGACCGCGGCGGTGGTGAGCAGCTCGAGCTCGCCCATCCGCCGGTCGACGAGCCGGTCGTCGAGGGTGGCGTCCGGCAGCGCGACGCCGTGCGCGGCGGCCTCGGTCCGCGCCAGCCGCCACGTCTGTACGGCGCGCAGGAACGGCGAGCACGCGACCGCCTCCGGCCGCCGGCCGGGCGGCTGTGCGGCCAGCCACCGCCCGAGCGCCGCCGCCTGCGCCCGCCCGGGCCCCGTCAGCACGACGGCGGCGTCCGGCCCGGTGACGCCGCTGTCCAGGCGCCCCTCGGCCTCCGCCACCGCGAACGCCGCGTTCGCCGCGCTCTGCCCGTGCCGCACGACCGCCAGTTCGCCGAGCGAGGTCCCCATCGCCCGATGGTCGCACCCGCGCCCGCGCAGCGTCACCCGTCGATACCTGGGGTTTGCGGCATCGATTAGCATCGCGGGCCGTGACCCCTGGTCGAGTTCGTGTTCGGCTGGCCGGCGACCGGACCGGGCGGGTTCGCGCTGCGCGTGTTCGACACCGACCTGCGCAACCCCGACCGCAAGGACCTCCCGCTCACATTGCCGTGACGCGGGCGCGGGGGCAGAATCCGGCCGTGGACTCTCCAGTACCGCCGCCGCGGGGCAAGCGCGGGATCATCGTCGGCGCCGCCGCCGTCACCGTCGCGGCGGCCGTCGTCGCCGGACTGGTGATCGCCGGGCGCGACGGCGGCAGCGGCCCTGCCGCGGGCCCCGCGACGTCAGGTCCGGCGGCGACCGCCGGTACACCGGCGGCGAACGCCAACCCGGGCTCCCCCACCGCGGGCACGAGCGCCGCCACCACCGCCCCCGCACCGGGCAGCCCCGGCGCGCCGGGTGCACCGGCCACGACGGCGGCGGCGACGGTCGCGATGCCGAACCTGGTCGGCATGAACGCGGCGGCCGCCCGGATCGAGCTGGAGCGGCTCGGCTTCGGCGACGTGCGGTTCGGCTCGCAGGACGCCGCCGAGACGAGCGTCGTGCTGCCGCAGAACTGGACGGTGACCCGGCAGTCGGCCGCCGCCGGCGCGCGCGTGCCGACGACGACCGTGATCGTGCTGACCTGCACCCGCCGGGTCTGACCAGGCCCGGGCCTTCAGGTGGTCTGGGGGACCTTCGGCGTGATCAGGTGCGCGTAGCGGCGGGTGGCCACGAGCAGGAACCTGCCGTCACCCTGCCGTGAGAACTGGCTGCCGACCAGGTCGACCACCGCGGCCTGCTGCGGCAGTGTCTCGACGTACCTGCCGACCGCGGCCCACATCTGCTTCTCGGTCGCTCCCTTGTGGAACAGGTACTTCTCGAAGTACGTGATGTCGTGCGTCTTCGTGGTCTTGAGGTGCTGGCGCAGCGACAGGCCGATGCTGGTGTTGTCGCCCGCGAGGTCGGCCTGCGTGGCCGCGCCGGGGGACGGCCGGGCGCCGAGCAGCGACTGGAGCGTGGCGGCGTAGGCCGCCAGTGAGCCGCGGAGGGCGGCCGCGTAGCCCGTGCCCTTCGCGGCGGTCTTCCCGTCGGCCAGGAACTGCTCGGCGATCTCGTCGATGCGGCCGAGCCGGTCGCGCATGGCCAGCTCGAACTGGCGATCCAGCTCGGCCGTGGTGATGGTGGGCAGCGACGACAGCGGCCCGTCGGGGAACACCCGGACGGTCAGCGCCTGGTCCTTGGCCGCGCCGCCGCCACCGCCGACGCCCGTGTACGGGTTGCCGTCGATGATCATCCAGCTGACGGCGCCGACCTCGCCCAGGTCCGGGCGCAGCGCCGGCTCGGCGCGCTTGAGGTTGCCCACGATCTCGCCCAGCACGTCGCCGGTGACCGCCATCTTCCCCGCGACCGACGCGTGCCGGTCGGCCCCGTCCTTGTCCGTCTGGGCGAGCGCGCCGCGGTCGCGCGCACCCAGGTACTGGGTGACCCGCGGGTCGCCGAGCAGCGCGCGGGGATCGTTGCCGGACAGGGCGGTGCCGGACTCGACCCGCAGCGACTGCTGGTGGACGAGGGCGGCGTCGATCTCGGTGAACTGGCCGGGCGTGAGCCCGACGGTGGCGCTGGTCAGCACGCGGACCTTGTACCTCGCGCCGCCGTCGAGGACCACGTGCACCTCGCCGGTGCCGATCCGTTTGTTCAGGCTGCCCGTGTGGGTGGCGTCGGCGTACAGGTCGACGAGGTTGCCCGGGGCCAGCCGGTATTCGGGTTGCATCGCAGCTCCTTCGCGCTCGGTGGGTTCGCGGCGATGGAGACGTGGCGAGTAGCGGGTTCGATACGGAGTGTCGCCATCCTGACATCACTGCGTGCCGGGGCAATCACCCTGAGCCAATGATGATTGCCGATGTTGACCCGACCGCAGTGACGGTCGTAGTTTTCATCGACATCAATGGTCGATGAGAAGAATTTCCGTCGGCCGGACGTTCAGGAGGCACCGCCATGCCATCGAAACGTGCCCTGCGCCGCCCGCTGCTCGCGGGCGCCGCGCTGGCTCTCGCGAGCGCGCTCGGCGCCGTCGCGGTCACCGCGGCCACCGCCGGCCCGGCCCACGCGGCCCCGAACAGCTGCGGCTTCGTGTTCGACGACTTCAACTACAGCTCGTCCGCCGACGGGAACTTCACCGGCCACGGGTGGACCCCGCGGGGCAACGCCGGCGGTCCCGGCGTCCCGGGCGCCACGTGGGCGCCCGGCAACGTCACGTTCCCGACGTCCGGCGGCCAGAAGGTCATGCAGCTGACCGCGTCGACGAACGGCACCGGCGCCGGGACGCGGCACGCCGAGGTGTACTCGAACCAGAAGCGGTACTTCGAGGGCACCTACGCCAGCCGGATCCGTTTCGCCGACGCGCCGGCGAGCGGCAACGACGGCGACCACATCAACGAGACGTTCTTCGCGATCAGCCCGCTCAACGGCGACCTCGACCCGACCTACAGCGAGCTCGACTTCTCCGAGTACCTGCCGAACGGCGGCTGGGGCGAGGCCGGGCCGATCAACTACCAGACGAGCTGGTACACGTACCGCAACGAGCCGTGGCTGGCCGACAACACCCACTCCGAGCAGCGGCGCAGCATCGACGGCTGGCACGACCTGGTGGTCCAGGTGTCCGGCGGGCACGTCAAGTACCACATCGACGGCGTCCTCGTCGGCGACCACTCCGGCAAGTTCTACCCGCGGCAGACGATGACGGTGAACTGGAACCTGTGGTTCATCGACCTCGCCACCCACACCGGCGGCACCTCGACGTACGTGCAACAGGTCGACTGGTTCCTCTTCGCCCGCAACCAGGTGCTGTCGCCCGCCGCGGCGACGGCCCAGGTCAACACCTACCGGGCGGCCGGCAGCACCTTCACCGACACGTTCGACACCGCCCCGGCGTGCGGCGGCCAGTCCGGTACCTCGGCGATCATCGGCAACGGCAGCAACCGCTGCATCGACGTGCCGAGCTCCAAAGCCACCGACGGCAACCGCCTGCAGATCTGGGACTGTAACGGCACCGGCGCCCAGCTGTGGACCTTCGCCGCCGACGGCTCGCTGCGCGCGCTCGGCAAGTGCATGGACGCCTCCGGCGGCGGCACCGCCGACGGCACGGTCGTGCAACTGTGGACCTGCAACGGCACCGGCGCGCAGAGGTTCACGCTGACCGCCGCCGGCGACCTCGTGAACCCGCAGTCGAACAAGTGCGTCGACGTGCAGAACGTGGCCACCGCCAACGGTTCGAAGCTGCACATCTGGACCTGCAACGGCGCCAGCAACCAGAAGTGGCACCGGTAGATCTCGCGTTTGCCGGGGTGACTGCGGTACGAACGGCAGCCGCCCCGGCGTCACAACTTGGGCAGTCTGGCGATCGCCGGGGTGCGGATCTCACCAAACAGGCGGTGCGCCGCGCTGGTCGTACCGGCCCGGTCGACGCGGAACACGCCAGCCATCAGCCGGCGCAGGTTGTCCTCGGCGGAGCTCCATTTCACCACCGAGGCGAACTCCGTCCGCGGGGAGCGTCGCCGGGTCGATGTCAGGCACGGTCATGGCCTCCCCTTCCGCTACCCGCCACATCAAGCCGATGCAAGGCTGCTCTGCCAGAACCCCAAAACATCGCCCCTCGCCACCACGTCTCCATCCGTGCGGGCCTACCCGATTGGAAACCGGCCTTTGCGCCACTGGAAGTGCCCGCCGACCTGGAAGTGTCTGACGACCGCCCGCCGCAGCGCCGTGTCCTGTGGCAACAACTCCAGCGGCGTGCTCAGGTCCCGGAACACGAATCGCCGCACTTCGACGTCGGCGTCGATCCCTTCCGGTTCCTCGTAGGGCTCCAGTTCGAACCGCCGCTGGAACCGCACGATATTCGACGTTTCGGGCAGGAACTCCAGCAACTGGGGGTCCAGCAGCCACGACCCGCAGGCGAAGTGCATGTAGTGCTCATCCGGGAAGTGCCGCGGGAAGAACGCCTGCGCCTCGTCGAGCGACGCGTCGACCGCCGCCAGCGTCAGCGGTCCGGAGTCGGGCACGTGCAGGTCGACGTCGCCGACGCCGCCGCGCTGGTGCTGCAGCCGCCCCAGCTCGTAGACCCCGCCCCGCCAGTGCAGCGTGAGCCAGCTCTGCATGACCGGCCAGCCCTCGCCCCGCATCCGACGGTCGACCTCGAGGTTGCGGCCGAGGTCGGCGAGCGTCGCCCACGACACCGCCTCCGGGACGCCGTGTGCCCGGTGGTACCCCATGACGTCGTCGATCAGCGCCAGGAACGCGTACACGTAGAGGTGCCGCCAGGCGACCCCCCGGCCCCGCGGCAGCTCCGGCCCGGGCACCAGCCACCCGTACCCGCCGAGATCCGCCCGGACGAGCGCCACCGACCGGTCGAGCAGCCACCGAAGCTCGTCCGTCCACAGTGGAGAGCCGTCCTCCGGCCATCCCGTCAGGATCTCAGCGGTGTCCTGCGCGCCGACCCCGAGCCGCCCCAGTACCTCCGGCGCGCTGTTCTTACCGGGCAACACTGCGGGCCGCCGCTCCCCGGCCAGCCGCTCCACCCGTTCGATGTCCTCGCGCCCCACCCCGAGCCGGGCGGCGATGAGCTCCAAATCCACATCGCCGACCCTACCGCCCTGGCTACCCAGGCGGATCTGAGTGCCGTCACCGACGGCCTTCGGCTTCGACGTGCATAGATTCGCCGCATGAAAGAACCATCGGTGCGGCAGCGCACGGCGGCGGGGGTGGCGGTCGGCGCGCTGACGGCCGCATGGCTGCTCGGGCTGTTCTGGCTCGCCGTGGCATTCGTCGTGCACGCGATCGTGAGCGAACCCACCGACGATGCGCCGCGCATGCCAGACCCGGTCCTCGCGCAGCTGGCCTATGCAGTGGCAGCCCTGCTCGTCGCGGGGCCGTTCGTCGTCGCGGGCGGGCAGCTCGGCTTGGGCGTCCTGAGCTACTCGACCACCCCGGCGCAGGCCGGCAACGCGACCACATGGAATGGCGTCTCGGCCGGCTACGCCCGCCTGATTGCCGAGCACGGCCGTGCGTCGTCGGCACCTCCCGGGCGATCCCGGACTCCTCGCCGCCGAGTTCTACACCGCCGTCGCCAACGGCCGCCGCTTCGCCGACGGCCGCACCGCGCTCGACATCGGCAACCGGACCAGCGGCGACACCCTTGTGTTCGCCCCGGACGCACCGTGCCGTGCGGTACCGCCATCGGCTGAGCCCTGTCCGTCAGCACGCCTCCTACAGTGTCCTCCCCGGGAGGCGGCCGCCGAGCCTCAGGCTGACCAGCAACTCGCCGACACGCTCGCGCGTGACGTTCAGCAGCTGCGCACGCTGAAAGATGACGGCCGCCGACACATTCACGATATTGAGGGCGCCCCCCAACGCCCAGGAGTGCAGATGCGAACTGCCCACCGGACCTGCCCGATCTGCGATGCCGTCTGTGGCCTGCGCCTGACCCTCGATGGCCGTGGTCATGTGACGTCCGTGACTGGAGATCGTGACGATCCGTTGTCGCAGGGGTATATCTGCCCTAAAGGGGCCAGTCTCGGCGGCCTAGACGAGGACCCGGACCGGCTGCGAGTGCCGATGATCCGCGAGGGTGACACCTGGCGTGAGGGCTCCTGGGAGGAGGCGTTCCGCCTGGTCGACGAGAACCTGAGCCGGATCGCCCGCGAGCACGGCAAGGAGGCGGTGGCCGTCTACTTCGGCAACCCGACCTTCCACACGATGGCTGGCTTCATGTACCGCCAGGCTCTCACCCAGGCGCTGGCCACGCCGAACGTCTACTCCGCCGGCACGATCGACCAGATCCCCAAGCATGCCTCAACCGGGCACATGTTCGGTGACCCGTTCGCCATCGCGGTACCGGACGTGGACCGCACGGACTACCTGCTCGTCATCGGCGCGAACCCGGTCGAGTCGCACGGTTCACTGTGTGCAGCTCCGGATTTCCGCCGCCGGCTACGTGAGCTGCGCGAACGTGGCGGCAAGCTTGTGGTGGTGGATCCACGCCGGACACGCACCGCCGACGTCGCGGACGAACACTTCTTCGTGCGGCCCGGCACAGACCCGTTGCTGCTGTTTGGAATCGTGCACACGCTGTTCGCCGACAGCTTGACGAAGGTCGACGTCGACGTCAACGGTCTTGGCGAGCTGCGGGAGCTGTCCGCGTCCTTCAGTCCGAGCATCGTGGCCTCCTACTGTCAGGTTCCCGCCGAGGACATCGTCCGGCTGGCGCACGAACTGGCTGCGGCGAGGACCGCCGCGGTGTACACCCGGGTCGGTACCTCAACCGTAGAGTTCGGCACGCTCGCACAGTGGCTGGTCGACACGATCAACATCCTCACCGGCAACTTCGACCGGCCGGGCGGGGTGATGTTCACCAGGACCGCGGCCCTGGAAATCTTCCGCACCGGCCAGCCGTTTACCGCGGGCAACTGGCGGAGCCGGGTACGCCAACTGCCGGAGATGATCGGTGAGCTGCCGGTGGCGACGCTGGCCGACGAGATCGGCACGCCAGGACCCGGACAGGTCAAGGGCTTCATCGTGATCGGCGGCAACCTCGTGCTGTCCGCACCAAACGGGCCGGCACTGGGGCGGGCGATGTCCAAGCTCGACTTCATGGTGTGCGTCGATCCGTACCTCAATGAAACGACAAAGCTCGCCGATGTCATTCTGCCGCCGCCACGGATCACCCAGATGCCGCACTACGACTTCCTGCTGCTCATTGTGACGGTCCGCAACTACGCGCGGTTCTCACCACAGATCCTGCCGCTGGCACCGGACCAGCGTTCCGAGGCCGAGATCCTCGCCCGGCTGACGATGATCGCCGCGGGGATGGGCGCCGGCGGCGACCCCGCCGCCATTGACGATCTGATCCTCGACCAGGTAATCAACGCGGGTTTGTCGATCCCAGGCACGCCGCTGGCCGGTCAGAGCCCCGCTGAGGTACGCGCCGGACTGGAGGGCGACAGCGGCCCAGAGCTGATGCTGGATGCGATGCTCAAGCTCGGCCCGTACGGACTCTCCCTTGCCGAGCTACGCGACCAGCCGCACGGCATCGACCTCGGCCCGCTCCAGCCGCGCCTGTCCGAGCTGCTGATGACACCGTCGGGCCGGGTGGAACTGGCCCCGCCCGCCTTGGTCGCCGATGTCGACCGGTTGCGCCGCAAGCTCGATGAACCGCCGGCGGAGTTCCTGCTAATCGGCCGACGCCAGTTGCGCTCCAACAACAGCTGGCTGCACAACGTGCCGTCGCTGGTGGGTGGCAGCAACCAGTGCACGCTGCACGTCCACCCGGACGACGTCGCCCGGCTTGGGTTGAACGGGCAGGCGGTGGTGGGTTCCGCGGTCGGTGAGCTGACCGTGCCCGTCGTTGCCAATGACGCCATCATGCCCGGGGTCGTGAGCCTGCCGCACGGCTGGGGCCACGCCGGGAGTACGCAGTCGGTCGCGGCGCGGCACTCCGGCGTGAATGCCAACACGCTCACCGACGCATCAATCGTGGATGTGCTGTCTGGCAATGCCGTCTTCAACGGCGTACCGGTTACCGTGCGGCCGGCCTGAGCACCGCAGACGCGTCCACAAAGCTGGGATATGATGCATCAACACTTGCTCTGACCAATGTCTGTTCGTACGGAAAATTCACTTGAAGCGATGTTGACATACACGGCCATACATTCCAAGGTGACGAGGGATTCCTCTACGTCGAAGGGCGCGGGATGGCCGACAGCGAGCACCGGTACGTCATCGTCGGGGCGGGGCCCGCCGGTATTCAATTGAGTTACTACCTTCAGCAGCACGATGCGGATTATCTGACGCTCGAGCGGAGCGACGGACCGGGCGAGTTCTTCCGCCGGTTTCCGCGCCACCGCCGGCTTATCTCGCTCAACAAGGTGCGCACCGACAGCACCGACCCGGAGATCCGCCTGCGCTGGGACTGGAACACATTGCTCAACGACAATCCCGACCTGCTGTTCACGAAGTACAGCGACGAATATCTGCCGGCGGCCGACGATTTGGTGCGCTACCTCGAGGAGTTCTACGGTATCCACGAGCTCAACGTCCGTTACGGCACGAACGTTGAGCGAGTCACGAGAGCGGGTAACGGCTTCAATCTCCGTACCGATCAGGGTGAGATACGCGCAGGCTGCCTCATCGTAGCGACCGGGTGGGGGTATCCGTTCGTGCCGGCGATCAAGGGCATCGAGCACGCCGTCGGGTACGAGGACATGGACATCGACCCGAAGGCATACGACAACCAGCGGGTGCTGATCATCGGCAAGGGCAACTCGGCGTTCGAGACCGCGTCGGCGATCCTCGGGCGCGCGTCGATGGTGCACCTCGCCAGCCGGCAGCCGCTGCGGCTCGCGTGGAACACCAAGCACCCCGGGGACGTCCGCGGGCAGTACGGCGCGATCCTCGACAGCTACCAGTTCAAGACGCTGCACTCGGTGCTGGACTGCACGATCGACGAGATCCGTCCCGTCGATGGGCGCTTCCAGGTGTCGATCACGTACACGCACGCCGAGGGCGAGACCGCCGTCCTCGACTACCACACGGTGCTGCGCTGCACCGGCTTCCGGATGGACACCGGCATCTTCGACGAGACCACGAGCCCGCAGTTGATCCGCGACGGGCGGATGCCCGGGCTGCGCCCCGACTGGCAGTCCAGCAACGTCAACGGCCTGTACTTCGCCGGCACCATCGCGCAGGCGCGGGACGTGAAGCACGCGTCGTCGCCGTTCATCGACGGCTTCCGGTACAACCTGCGGACCTTCACCCGGATCCTGCGGGAGCGCTACGAGGGCGTGCCGCTGCCCCGCGCGGCGACGCCGGCCGACCCCGGGTCGCTGGCGGAGCTGATGCTCGACCGGGTCAACTGGAGCTCGGCGCTGTGGACCCAGTTCGAGTACCTGTGCGACGTCTTCGTCCGCGACGAGGACACCGGCGACTTCCACCACTACGAGGACCTGCCCGAGGACTACGCCGTGCAGCGGTTCGCGACGGCCAATCACTGGTACACGCTCGCGCTGCGGTGGGGTCGCGACGACTACGGTGACGTCTTCGCCATCGAGCGCCACCCCACCCCCGACCGGGCCAGGGAGAGCGCCTTCATTCATCCCGTGATCCGCCGGTACCGTGGCGAGCGCCTACTGGTGGAGCATCATCTGCTGGAGGATCTGCTTGCCGAATGGCGTCGGCCGGACCGGCACGTCGCACCGCTGACGGAGTTCCTGGAGGTGGACCTCACCAGCGGATCATGACCTCATCGAGGGTTTTGCGGGTGATGTCGGGGACCTGGGCGTCGGGTGTGGGATACCCGACGGGCATCACCACGTACGGGCGCTCCTCCGGAGGACGTTCACAGACTTCGTTGAGGAACCGCATCGGGCTGGGCGTGTGCGTCAGGGTGACCAGGCCGGCGTGGTGCAGCGCGGTGATCAGCAGGCCGACCGCGATGCCGACGGACTCCTTGACGTAGTACGGCTTCGGACTGTGCGGCCCCCGGTGCACCTCGAACACGACGATGACAGCGGGTGCGGTCTCCAGGAACGGCTTGTGCCAGTCGGTACCGAGCGCGGAGAGCGCACCCAGCCACTCCTGCGGGGCGCGCCGCTCGTAGAACTCGCGCTCCTCCGCCTCCGCCGCCTCACGCAGCCGGCGCTTGCGAGCCGGGTCCGTCAGCACGACGAACCGCCACGGCTGCAAATTGGCGCCGCTGGGCGCGGTCGAGGCGGCGCGGATCGCGGCCTCGATCACCCCGTCCGGCACCGGGTCGGCGGCGAAGTCCCGCACCGAGCGGCGCTTCGCCATCCGTTCCGCGAAGTCCTCTGCTTCGCGAACCATGTCGGCGGCTGGCCTGCGGTCGTGCCGGACCGGGACCGTGGGTAGCAGGTCTGCGTTGCTCACCTGTTGGCCTCCCTAGGTCTGTGGACCGGCCGCGACGACCGGCCTCTTCAGCGTCGCGGAGGTCGGGTGGTTCGTCATTACGTAGGCGTGCGGACTTCGCGAGTGAGCGCTCCAGGCGTGGTGCAGGTCCTAGGTGACTGGTGTTAAACGATGGTCTGGCCCTGCGGGTCAGACCATCGTTTTGTATCTATTTCAGGTAGTATGTCGTGATGGCGTTGGGAAGGGCTTCGCAGCAGTTGGATCTGCTGGATGCGGTGTCCCGGTTCTGCGGGGAGACGTTGCCGACGAACTCGATCTTCGCTTTTCTGCACGAACATCGTGACGCGCTGTTTCCGGACGGGATGTTCGCCGATCTGTTCGCGCCGGTCGGTCGCCGGTCGGTGCCACCGTCGGTGGTCGCGGCGGTGATGGTCCTGCAACGGCTGGAAGGCTTGTCGGATCGGGAGGCGGTGGACCGGTTCACGTTCGACGCCCGCTGGCGGTATGCCGCCGGGGTCGGTGGCTGGGACGGTGCAGGCCGGGTCGGGTTCGCGCACACCGTCCTGGTCGACATGCGGGAACGGCTGCGCCGTTCGAGCCGCCCGGACCGGATCTTCGAGGTGGCCCTCGCCGCGGCCCGCAACGCCGGGCTGATCGGGCGGCGCAGAGTCCTTGATTCCACGCCGTTGTATGACGCGGTCGCCACGATGGACACGATCACACTGATCCGTTCCGCGATCCGCGGTCTGCTCAGCGTCGCCGGCCCCGAGTTGGTCCAGCCGTTACGGGCCGTCCTGGCCAGGCTGGGCAGCGGTGACGACTACACCAGTTCCGGCAAACCGCTGATCGACTGGGACGACAAACCCGCCCGGGAAGTCCTGATCGACTCCCGCGCCCGGGACGGCCACGCGCTCCTGGCCGCGCTGGACGGCCGCGACGACCTTCCCGAGCCGGTCACCCAGGCGATGCGGCTGCTCGCCACGGTGCTGGGCCAGGACCTGGAAACCGGGCCGGACGGCACACTGCGGATCGCGCGGAAGGTCGCCGCGGACCGGGTCATCTCCACCGTCGATCCCGAGGCCCGGCACGGACACAAGACCAACCACCGCGGCTTCGACGGCTACAAAGGCCACGTCGCTGTCGACCCCGACAGCGAAATCGTCACCGCAACCGCGGTCACCGCCGGCAACACCGGCGACGTCGACCCCGTCGCCGACCTCATCACCGACCTCACCGACCCCGCCGACGGACCTGATGACGGCACCGCCGCGGTCTATGGCGATGCCGCCTACGGCGCCGGAGAGATCCTCGACCGGCTCGACCGCGCCGGGATCGACGCCAAGACCAAGGTCCAGCCACCCGTCGCACCCGCCGGGAAGTTCACCAAGGACCGCTTCGACATCGACCTCGACGAACAGCGGGTCACCTGCCCCAACGGGACCGTCAGAACGATCCGGAAGGTCAAGGACCACCCCCGGCACGCCGGCAAGGCCGACTTCGGCGCTGCCTGCGCCACCTGCCCACTCCGCGGGCAGTGCACCGACTCCAAGACCGGCCGCAGCATCACCATCGGCCACCACGAGACCCGCCTCACCGCCGCCCGCACCCGCCAACAAGACCCCGCCTGGAAGGCCGACTACCGCGCCACCAGACCCAAAGTCGAACGCAAAATCGCGCACCTCATGCGCCGCCGCCACGGCGGACGACGCGCCCGCATGCGCGGACGCATCCGCATCGCCGCCGACTTCAACCTCCTCGCCGCCGCAGTCAACCTCGCCAGACTCGCCACCCTCGGCCTCACCCACACCACCCGAGGCAGGACCCTCACCACCGCCTGACCACAACACAGCAGACCCACCACCCACGCCACAGCAGTCCAAGGCGCCACAAACCCCACAACCCCAACCCAGCAACAAACTTCCACACCCACACCTGCCACCGGCCCCTCAACACCCCACACCCCCAACCAAACAAACGATGGTCTGGCCCGCAGGGCCAGACCATCGTTTAACACCAGTCACCTAGCGGTAGTTTGTTAGCTCAGGTGGTACAGGTACAGGGGTTGTCCACTTGCGACGGCGTCGAGGAGTGCCTGGAGCTCGGCGGGTGGGGGCCTGTTCGACCACGCCCGCCAACAGCGCCGCAACATGATCCAGGGAACGAGCCAGCCGCGGACCTCCCGGATGGTTCGGGGCCAGCACAGGGCTGCCGACGGCCTGCCGGGTGCGGGTCCCCTCTCTCGAGCACCGGGATCAGGGGGTGGTGCTGCTGGCTGTGACGGTGCTCGATCTGCTAACCAGGCATCCCAGCAGAAGCAAAACGCGCAGTTGACCAGGGTCTGATGGCGACGGATGGCGGTGTCGGAACGGGCTTGGAAATCGGCCCACCCGAGTTCGTCCTTGACCTGCTTGTAGCCCTGCTCGATCCAGTGCCGGATCCCATAGATCCACACGATCTCCGCCAGGTCCGCGGGTGGATGAGGGCTGTCGACAGCCCGGGGGCCGCCGAGTCGAGGCAGATCGGTGGCCAGATACCAGGTGGCCTTCTCCGGCAGGGTGGCCGGGTCGGCGGTGGCCACGACCAGCCGGGTCGTCCCGTCCGGCCCCCACCAGCCCAGCCGCGCCTCGGCGGCCCACCACGTCTGGGTATGCCCGTCGCGGAACGTCCGGGGCGCCGGCGTCCAGTCGCCCGGCTCTTCGGGACTGTTCCAGGCCAGGTCGCGGGCAGCGTCGACGGGGGTGTACGCCTGGTCTGCGTAGGCCCATGTCCCCCGGTGCGGTTTGAGGGCCATGACGAATGGCAGTCCCGCCGCGCGGAGGTCGGCCCGGAAGCCGTCCTGGTCGCCGTAGGCACAGTCGGCGGCCACCGCGCGGAAGACCACGCCCGACTGACGGGCTTGCACGGCCAGGTCGGCAGCGATCTGCAGCTTGGTGCGGAAGTTCGGGAAGTGGTGCGCGGGGGTGTAGGGCACCGCATGCAGCGGGTAGTACAGCCGCTCGTCGGCCCACAGGGTGGTCACGGTGACGATCCCGCGGTCGGTCTTGCCATAGCGGCCCAGCCACTGGTTGCCCACATGCGCGGTGGCGGTACCGTCCTTGCGGTCACCGGAATCGTCGACGACCAGCACCCCACCGGCATGCGGCGCGGTGGCGGGATCAGCCAGCAGCAACTCCACCCGCCGGGCGTTGACCTGCTCATGGTCCCAGGTGGACTCCGACAGGAAGAACTGCAGCCGTTGTACCGCCGGATGCTGAGCCCCGATGACCGGCTCAGCCCCGGCCAGACAGGTCAACGTCTTGTTCCGGTCACGCGGCGCGAGCAGCCCGGTCAGGTACTCACGAAACCCCCGACGCTGGGCCAGCCTGCCGAACAGATCATCGAAGCGGGCAGCGTAGCCCTCCAACGAACCCGGCGCCGGTGGACACCGACGACGCACAGTCATCGCTCACACCTCAGCAAACCTACAAAAGTCCGAACACTTCACGGCTATTACTGCCCAGAAGCCGCAGGCAACAAACTACCGCTAGCCGGTCGAGGCCCACTGGCAAGCTCCCGCCACCTGATCACGAAGCCCTCCCTGTCACGCTGATGTGAGACAGCCCGTCTACCAGGGCATACTCTTCCTGGACAGTTGCGAGGAGAGATCATCAGCATGACGTCGAAGCCCCACGAGAACCCGGATCCGGACGCTCGGCCCCAGCGGCGGACATCCACCGCAGAGTTCAAGGCGCGGATCCTGGCCGAGTACGACGCGGCGCCGGATGCGGCGGCTCGTGGGGCGATCCTGCGCCGGGAACGGCTCTACGGGTCACACATTCTCGACTGGCGCAAGGCCCGGGATGCCGGAGCCGCGGCTGGCCTGACGGACCGGCGGCAATCGGCCGCGCGGGCAGCGAAGAAGGCCGAGAACGCCGAACTTGCCCGGCTACAGCGGGAGAACGCTCGGCTGCAGGCCAAGCTGGCCAAGACCGAGACCGCCCTGTCGATCATGGGAAAAGTTCCTTCGCTGCTCTTTGAGCGGGCCCGTTCCGGGCTGAAAATGATCGCGGCCGCTCGCTGACGCCGTGTGCGCTTGGTCTTCGAGGCCGTGGAAAAGTCGGGTGTGGGGAGCTGCGTCATGGGCCCTTCATTGTTGCTTCGAGCACGCGGATCAGCTTCGCTTTCGTTTCCAGCAGCTCCCGCGGGCGGCCGCCCTCAGGGCGATTGCGTAGTCCGGTGACAGCCTCTTGAGCTGGGGGTCTACGCGGTGCGCGGCCACTGCGAGGGCGGTAGAGACGGGTGAGATCACATAGGTGATCATGAAGTTCTCTACGCTGCACAACACCCCGAGGACCTCACCCGCCGATGGCATCATCGCTCATCTCCGCACTCGCCGTCACCGCGCCCACCCCCACCACCCAGACTGTGCCGGTCACCGATGGTGAACGCGGTGGTCTCCTGCACGCCCTCGCCGCGGTTCCGGACCCGCGTGACCCACGCGGTGTGCGGTACCCGCTGACCGCACTGCTGGCGGTCGCTGTGTGCGCGGTGCTGGGCGGGGCGTCGTCGTTCGCCGCGATCACCGACTGGCTGCACGACCTGGACGAACAGGCCAAGGCCAGGCTCGGGTTCACCCGCGGCAGCCCGGTCGGCACGACGGTGTGGCGGCTCCTGACCCGCCTGGACGCCGAACTGCTGTCCACGGCCCTGGCCGCCTGGCTGCGCACCCGGACCCGACCTGCCCCCGCCACGCCACGCAGGTACCGCACGGTCGTCGCCGTGGACGGTAAGACCCTCCGCGGCGCCCGGCGTCCGGGCGGCGGCCAGATGCACCTGCTGTCCGCACTGGACACCAGCACTGGCGTCGTCCTGGCCCAGGTCACCGTGGACGCCAAATCCAACGAGATCCCGGCGTTCGCACCACTGCTGGACGCCGTCACAGCCGTGCTCGGCGACCTGACCGGAGTGCTGTTCGTCGCCGACGCCCTGCACACCCAAACCAGCCACGCCCGCGAGATCAACACCCGCGGCGCACACCTACTGGTCCAGGTCAAAGCCAACCAGCCGACCCTGCACAACCAGCTCAAACGCCTGCCCTGGGCACAGATACCGGTCGGGAACCGCACCCGCGACACCGGCCACGGCCGCCGTGAGACCCGCACCGTCAAAGCCGTCACGCTGCACACCCCCGGCGGCATCAGCTTTCCCTACGCTCAGCAGGCCATCCGGATCACCAGAACCCGCACCACCAACGGAAAAACCAGCCGCGAAACCGCCTACCTGACCATCAGCCTGGCCGCTGGCCACGCCCAGCCCCGCGACCTGCAGGACTGGATCCGCCGCCACTGGCACATCGAAAACCGCGTCCACCACGTGCGCGACGTGACGTTCCGTGAAGACCTCCACCAAGCCCGGACCGGTACCGGACCCGCCGTCATCGCCACCCTGCGCAACACCGCAATCGGCTACCACCGAACCAACGACGCACCCAACATCGCCCGAGCCACCAGACACGCCAACCGCCGATCACACGACCTCATCAACGCCGTGACCAGCAGCTACCCGACTACGCAATGACCCTGCGGCCGCCCTGTGACCGTTCGGGTGGAAGGACCGCAGTGTTGGAGTCGAGCCAGGACAACGAGGAGATCATCGAGCGGGTCGCCGCGCTCGACATCGGCAAGGCCACCCTGGTGTGTTGCGTGCGCGTCCCAGGTCAAGGGCCTGGGGGCCGTCGGCGGCAGGAGGTGGCGACGTACTCCACGATGACGCGGTCGTTGCTGACGATGGTGGACCGGCTTCGGGAACTGGGCGTCACCCGGGTGGTGATGGAGTCGACCTCGGACTACTGGAAACCAGTGTTCTACCTGCTGGAAGCGGCTGGTGTGGATGCGTGGCTGGTCAATGCGAAGGACGTGAAGCATCTGCCCGGCCGTCCGAAGACCGACCGGCTGGACGCGGTGTGGTTGTGCAAGGTCGCTGAACGGCAGATGATCCGGCCGAGTTTCGTGCCACCGCCGCCGATCCGTGAGCTGCGGGACCTGACCCGCTACCGCGTCGATCTGATCGCCACCCGGACCGCGGAACGCAGCCGGGTCGAGAAACTTCTCGAAGACGCGCAGATCAAGCTGAGCGTGGTCGCCAGTGACATCTTCGGCACGTCCGGCCGGGACATGATGGCCGCGCTGATCGCCGGGACACGGGACCCGAAGGTGCTGGCGCAGATGGCCCGCAGCCGGCTGCGCCTGAAGCTCACCCAGCTGGAGGACGCGTTCGTCGGGCGGTTCAGCGAGCATCACGGGTTCCTGCTGGCCAAGATGCTGGCCCGCGTCGACGCAATCACCGCGGACATCGCTGAGGTGAACCAGCGTATCGAGGAACAGATCGGCTCGTTCCTCACTGCGGCGCAACGCCTGGACGAGGTCCCCGGCGTCGGACCGGCCACCGCCCACGTGATCATCGCCGAGGTCGGTGTGGACATGAGCAGGTTCCCCACGCCCGCGCATCTGGCCTCCTGGGCGCGGTTCGCTCCAGGAGTCAAGGAGTCAGCCGGTAAGAGCAAAGGCTCCGGCTCCACCGGTCACGGCAACTCCTACCTGGCCAGAGTCCTCGGCGAGGCCGCGGTCGCCGCCGGCAAGACCGACACCTTTCTGGGTGAACGGTATCGACGCATCGCCAGACGCCGCGGGAACCGGCGCGCCATCGTCGCTGTCGGCCGGTCCATCCTGACCATCGTCTGGCACCTGCTGTCCGACCCGGCCACCCGCTTCACCGACCTCGGAGCCGACTTCTACGACACCCGCGTCAACCCCGAACGCCGCAAACGCAACCACATCCGACAGCTCGAAGCCCTCGGCTACACCGTCACCCTCACCCAAGCCGCCTAACCGATCCGGAGCCAAGAACCCATCCCGGCTCCGCCGGGATGCTGCCGCCTGCCCACGCACCCTTCATTTTCGGATCAGCGCACGCGCTCTTGGAACTGCTCTCCGAGAGCGCGGATGCCGCGCCGATGCCGAACCCGTCCTCGCCGAGGCGCAGCAGGCGCTGAGCGAGGTCTGGGGCGTTGCGCCCGCCTGCCGGCTGACCGGCCTGTCCAGGGCGACGCTGTATCGGCGCCGCACCCCGCCCGCGCCGCCGAGGCCGCGCACGCCGCGTAAACCGCCGCCGTCGGCGCTGTCGGAGGCTGAGCGTGAGCAGGTGCTGCAGCTGCTGAACCAGCCCGAGTACGCCGATCTGGCACCGGCGCAGGTGTGGGCCCGTGAGCTCGACGAGGGCCGCTGGTGGTGTTCGGAGTCCACGATGTACCGGATCCTGCGCGCGGCCGGGCAGACCGGCGAACGCCGGGCCCAGGCCACCCATCCGGCCCGCACCAAGCCCGAACTCGTGGCCGACGCGCCCAATCAGGTCTGGTCCTGGGACATCACGAAGCTACGCGGCCCGGACCGAGGCGTGTGGTTCCACCTCTACACGGTGATCGACATCTGGTCCCGCTACGTCGTCGGCCATCTGATCGCCACCTACGAGGACGGGCAGCTCGCCGAAGCCCTGATCGCTGACGCTGCCGCCCGGGAACGCGTGAACCCGGACCAGTTGATCGTGCACGCCGACCGGGGCGCCGCGATGACCAGCAAGACCGTCACCCAGCTGCTGACCGACCTGAAGATCGGACGCAGTCACAGCCGGCCGAAGACCTCCAACGACAACCCGTACATCGAGGCCAGCTTCAAGACACTCAAGTACGACCCGACGTTCCCGGACCGGTTCGGGTCGATCCAGCACGCCCGGCAGCACTGCGAAGCCTTCTACACCTACTACAACCACGAACACCGACACTCCGGGATCGGCCTGCACACCCCAGCGTCAGTCCATCACGGCACCGCCGGGCAGATCCGTGAACAGCGGCAACGCACCCTCGACGCCGCCTGGGCCGCGCATCCCGAACGGTTCGGCCGCCGCCGTCCACAGCCGCCCCGCCTCCCGGAACGGGCATGGATCAACAAACCAGACGACAACGCCCTCGAACAGGTCGCCGCCACGGCGGCGACCAACCTTCCACCAGCACAAAGCTAAACAAAATCAAGAAACTGTCTCAGTTGACTTGACAGGTTCCGAAGTGCGGCTGCCGTACTAGGCATATTGACGACGTCGTCAGGCGTCCGCGCACCGCTGCCGCAGCTCGCAAATTGGCCGCTCCGTCGTCATGGGCCGTGGTCACTTTGTCGGTGCTTAGGCGGCTGGGATCGCGTGCCCGTACCCGACCTCGACGATGCGGTGCGCAGACTCGGCGTAAGCGTCCCGCCCCTTAGGGGCGAAGGTCCCCAAGCCGTCGACGTACCGGTTGAACATGCAGAACGCAGCGGCGATCAACACCGTATCGTGGATCTCCACGTCGGTCGCGCCGACCGCGCGCGCGGCGGCGATCAGTTCAGCGGTCACCTCGCGGCCACTGATCTGCACCGCACCTGCGATCCGCAGCAGCGCCCGCAGCTTGACCGAGACCGGCGCCGTGTCGAGGTCCGCGCGTACCTGGTCGACGAGTTCGTACCCTTCCTCCAACTGGACCGCGGCGAACGCCGAGTGCGATTCGCAGCAGAAGTTGCAGTTGTTGCGCCCGGACACGTAGGCGGCGATCAGTTCCCGTTCGCCGGCCGGCAGGGAGTGCGGTGCTCGTAGCAGCACCTCGGCGAGTTCGTTGAGCGGCTTCGCCGTCTCGGGGCGGAACCGCATCGGTCCAGTGATGCCAGGGAACTCCTTCTCGTCGATCCCCAGATCGATGTGCGCCATGACGGTCCTCCCGGCTGCGGTTGGTGGCGTGTCCGATGCCGCAGCCACCTTCTCACCCCACCGAGCGCAGCGATTCTTCATTCGTGCGCTGTGCTGCACACGTCGACAAGCGAGTAGTGCGACAACCGTCTGACCCCTACCGTGCCGACCTGCTCGGCTCCGCGGCCCATTCGCGTTGATCGGGCGGCAGGATGCCGAACGCTGGTTCAGGGGTGTGCCGACGCACCGTGCACCCGCCCGCGGCACACTCAAGCATGGCACTCACCGGGTGATCGATGCCGCACGTTCCAGGCAGGACTCAAGCGGACGTGTCAAGGTCGGCAAACATGTGCTCCTGGGCCAGTCCTCGCAGGGCGACCAATGCCACCTCGAACAGCACGCTGCAGGCGACTGCGCTCGCCGCAGGGAAGTCGGGCACGAGTTGCCGCTCGTGTTCCACCACCTGTTCGACCACCTGCGCGTACGGCACGAAGGCCTGTACGTCGGCAGTCCAGCCCAGCCGCTGGAGCGCCTCAAGGACCTGGGCGAGCATGCCAACGCCCGGCGCGTCAGCCGCGATCACCCAGCCGAGGCCATGAAGCAGGCCGCGTACCCGCTCGACCTCCGCAACGGGCACATCCGGCGGGACGGCTCCGGCCTGCTCCAACATCAGCGCCCGGTTGATGGCGACACACTGGCCCTGCAGGCTCAAACCCTTCGCATCGACGGCCGCGAGGACCTCTCGGACCGACGACAGCGACAAGCGGCCCACCGTCGTGAGGATTCGGATGAGACGGAGCCGTCCCAGGTGCGAATCGTCGTACTTGGCCTGATTACGAGCGGTCGACATGCCTGGCGGTAGCAGGCCTTCCCGCAGGTAGAACTTGACGGTTGCCACCGGAACTTCGCTCTGCCGGCTGAGATCGGAAATTCGCATACGGCCCGCCCCCGCCAGCACATCGACACGTGTAACTGAAATGCTAGCGGCATCGGAGCGATCGATCAACGACACCCGATTCAACGCCGTCCCGCCAACGGTTGCCACCACCCGGCAACGTCGGCAGCTCGAGCTCCACCCCACCCCACTGGCCAGCGGTAACTCATCGACACATCAGCGCACGCCCGCGTGCATAGGAGCCACCGCCACCGTCAGCCATCCGACACATATATCTGAATGCGGTCGCACTCGCCGTTAACAATACAATTTTTGGCATTTAATCATTATAGATATCGTTTCGCACGAACTGCGGCTCGTGCACACGTTCGGCTGGCCCTGCAGCGAATGAGGCGAATGCGAACCGCCCACGCCGGGCGGGTCGGCCTCGGCCCGCCCGGCGGAGCTCGCCACCGGCGTGCTACTTGGCGAAGTCGCGTGGCGTGTTCTGGTAGGCGGCGAGCCGCCACCCGTCGTCGCCTTGCCGGCACAGCCAGGAGGCGCGAATCGTGTTCTCGGCCCGCACCTCGGCATCGTCGCCCATGATCACGCCACCCTCCGTGAACAGCAGGCACAGTCCATCGCCGAGGATGCGCATGCCGATGGGCTCGCCGGTGACCCGGGAGTTCTGGTACGGACCGGCGAACGCCTGCCGCATGAAGGTGCGGATCTCCTCACGGCCTGACACGAATACGCCCGGCAAGATCATGGTGCCGTCCTCGGTGAACACGGCGGCGAACGCGTCGGCGTCTTTGACCGCCCACGCGGCGACGATCCTTGCCGGCAGCGCGGCAACCGCCGCCTGGTCCGCCGCCGAGGGTCCGGACTTCTCGGGGGTGCTGATGCTCATCTGTGACTCCTTCAATCGATCGACCTCGACCGCACCGGTCGTACTGGCCGTCACATGTACTGGCTGTTGGGCGCCTGACCGCAGAGGAAGCGGCCGTACAGCTCCGCATTCGTGCTCGGGTGCATGAGGGCATGCAGACTGAGTGCCTGCATGTCGCGACGGATTCGCTGGATCGGCACAGCGAGCTGGTTCGACGTACCTCCGCTCGCATCGGCCAGAACCGCAACGGCTTCGCCCGCCCGGCGCACGACGGCACCCATGTCAGCCCGGGCGCGAACGCGCTCGTCCAACGACCAGCCGTCACCTGCGGCCGACTTGGCGTCAACCGCGGACGTGAGACGGTGCGCGTGGAACCCGGCCTCGTCGATGGCCATGGCGGCATCGGCAACTTGCAGGTGCGTCAGCGGCGCTTCCAGCTGATGCGCGTAATCCGTATAGGTGATCTTGCGGTCACCTGCACGCTCCATGAAGGCCTCGTAGGCAGAGCGGGCAATTCCCACTGCCGTCCCGACGGAGGACGCCGACGCGACCGGAAGCAACGGTGCGTTGTAGATGGCTTCGCTCTCTCCCGTCGAACGCCCCTGGCCGTTCTGCATGTAACCGGGCGACGGTATGCGAGCCTGCGGGTGGAAGACGTCCGGTAGCGGCGCGCCGGCACCCCTGCCCTGCATGACCACGTCCAACGGAAGCACGCGGGACTCAGGCACGAACAGGTCCTGGGCGATCGTGGTCACGCTGCCCGTGCCCCGCAGACCAGCGGTCTGCCAGTCGTCGACGACGTGCAGATCAGACGTGGGCACCAGCGCCACGACTGGGCGGGGCGGACCGTCGGGGCCGACGATGACGGCGATGCACTCCTGCCATTGGCTGTGCCATGTGCCGGTGATGAAGCTCCACTTGCCATTGACCACGATGCCACCAGGCGCCGGCGCCGCCATCGCGGTCGGGCTCAGTGTTCCGCAGATGCGCACGTTGGCCGTGGCGAAGACCTCATCGCGGGTCTCGTCCGGGAACAGCGACGCCATCCAGGTGGGGATCCAGTACACCGAGGCGACCCATGCCGCTGAGGCGTCGCCGCGCGCGAGCTCAGCGGCAACCTCGAGCAGGGTGCCGGTGTCGCACTCGTAACCGCCGTAACGCACGGGCGTCCGCATGCGGAAGATGCCTGCGGCGGCCATTGCCTCGATGACCTCGTCGTGGACCCGGCGGTTCTCCTCCGACCAGGTCGAGTACTTCTGCAGCAGGGGTACCAGTTCGCTTGCACGCTGGAGGATTTCAGTGGGCGTGGGCCGTGGGGCGTTCACAGCATTGGCTCCTTCACAAGGGTCCGTGGTGACATCGCAGGAGGGGTTCGAGCGGCGGGCTGCTCCCGCCCTGTGCGGCGTCAGGCCGCCTGCGGGAGCAGTCCGGCATGCGGCCGGCTGTGCGTGGTGCTGAAAGTGGTCCGCACATCCGGCAAAGCGAGCAACAGCGGCGGATCGAACACCCGCGCCGGGCTGAGCCGCACATGCGCGACGGCTTCCGAGTTCGAATGCACCCGGATCGGACCCGTACTGGCCACGAACGGGGCCACGCTGAGGCAATCGCCGATACCGCGCAGATCGCCCGTTCGGCGGGGTATGCCCTGACACAGCAGGTACCAGACACCGCTGGGCACCTTGTCAATGATGAAGCTTCCGGAGCCGTTCATGATGGTGCAGCGCACCGGTTTACCTTCAGGAATTCGACTGGCGAACAGTCCGACGAAGACGACCTCGATCTCGGCGGGCGGACGCACCAACAGCGTTCCGGAGACGACACCGTCCGCGCGGCAAGGGCTGTGCTCTTCCGCGTTGAGGTGAACCAGGTGGCTGACGCCGCGCATTCGGCGGTACTCCGTCGGGGGGAGTCCCACACTGCGCGTGAAGCGCGTGCTGAACGTTCCGACGCTGTTGTAGCCGACGCGGACGCTAATATCGGCGACATTCATCGAGGTGGACAGCAGGAGATCTTTCGCACGCTGGAGCCGCATGGCCGACAGGAATCGGCCGGGCGAGACACCGGTCACCCTTTGAAAGACGCGGGTGAAGTGAAATTTGCTGAACATTGCTGCGCGAGCCATGTCGTCGACGGTAAGGTCCTCACCAATGTTGTCTCGCATCATCTCGAGAGAACGCTGCACCGCCAGTTCGAAGTGATTCTCCATGGCCCCCCCAGAAGACATTGTCATTCGCTCAGCAATTCCGGCCAGACAGTAAGCACCCGCGGAAGATCCGACGCCCACCGAACATTCGCTTCTGCCCGTCGGCTGCCATTCGACCGTTCCGTCGGCACTTACGAGTGCCACCTGGGCAATCGGCAAACTCCCGATCGTCCTGGTGCCTCACATACGGGGACTGCCGGCACATCGAGGTACCCGACATCGACCGCGTCGCATCGCCACCAACGGCGGACTCATGCGTCGAGGTCGTCACGTTCGTCGATTGGCTTAGATCCGGACACGAGGACGATCCTGCCAATGCGATCTTTGACGGGCATCTCAGAAATTGCTTTGAGTCAGCACGATCGAACAAGTACCGCCGGCAGGTTGCGCAACGGACAGCTCCGCCACGAGAGGTGCGGCTCAATATTTGCCATTTGCATAAAACGACAAGTGGCGCCAGCACGGCGAAAACATCTGATAGCGCTCCACGGCGAACGCGTGCAGGAAAACCTTACAGAGAGAAACGTCCAGCCGCTACCTAGCGTATCGATGGTGATCCATCACATAGCACCCTACCTGTCAGTAGACACGGTCCCCGCCTGGGAAAATGCCGCCATGTGGGCCACGATCACCGAATGGGTGAATCTCTGCGACGCATGGCAGTCCGTAAGGACATCACACCGAAACGTTACCCATTGAACAGATCGAGCTCCGATCGACCGTCGACCTTGCACGACCAGCTGCACGTGCGGACGCGACAAACCCTGCAGCACATGCATCGGATACAAACGCCCATGCCGCGCGCACGGCGCATGAGACAGGTCGCGTCCACGAGGTGATGTACGAATCGCCCACCTTTGAGGTGGTTGAGGGTAGAGAGACGGTCACCGACTTGATCTTCGAGCTAACGAAAGTACCGAAGGAGAGATCAAGCGATGACCGCACCTAAGAGAGTGGGTGTCGGCAGGTTCCTGCGTGAGGAACTCGGCTCGGCGTCACCCGATCTGCTGCGTTCGATGGTGAAGTCGTTCGCCGAGGCGCTGATGTCCGCCGAGGCCGACGCGGTCTGCGGCGCTGCCTATGGGGAACGCAGCAAGGAGCGCACGAACCAGCGGCAACGGGTACCGGACGCGGGAGTGGGCCACGCGCGCCAGCACGGTTGAGCTGGCGATCCCGAAGTTGCGGCAGGGTAGCTACTTTCCGGACTGGTTGTTGCAGCACCCGTCGCCGCGCCGAATAGGCCCTGATCTCGGTGGTGGCGATCGCCTATCTGCTCGGGGTGTCGACCCGGCGGGTGGAGAAGCTTGTCGAGCAACTCGGCATCGCCGGTCTGTCGAAGAGCCAGGCGTCGGAGATGGCAGCGCATCTGGACGCCCAGGTCGAGGCGTTCCGCAACCGGCCTCTCGACGCCGGCCCGTACACGTTCCTCGCCCTGGACACCCTGGTGGTAAAGGTCCGCGAACGCGGCCGGAGCGTCAACGTCCACACCCTCATCGCCACCGGCGTGAACGCCGACAGGCAGCGGGAGGTCCTCGGCCTGGACGTCACCAGCGACGAGGACGGCGAAAGCCGCCGCTACATGGGCTTGGAAATCCTCGCCAAAGCCCGCCTGACCGTCATCACCACCGAGGGAGCCGAACCCAACACCGACGCCACCTAACTGATCGCCGCATAACATCAACCACAACGGATCAGCAACGACCGCCTCTTACACCACCAGCGCGGACACGACCGAGAGACATACCGGGACCCGGACGGCGGCCGTGACGGATGCCGGACGGCGGCAGAATTTGGAATCACGCGTCTGCGGTGCGCTCGACGCCGGCCATGCACCCAGTCCGACACGCAGGTGGCGGCGCCGGCGCACCTGCATTCGGATCACAACCGCTCGCGGCCAGACACCGCTGGCACACCACCATTGGCACCGGATGGCAACCGGACGCCTGACCGCGGAGCCCCATCTTCGCGGCGCCCGACTGAGGACCAAGGGCTCGCAGGCAGCTACTGCCCGACCGGAACATACCGCCTTGCCGGCGGACGCCACCTCGGAGCACCGCCCCGCAGCGATCACGCCCGCCGACGCCAGCCCAGCGGTCCGCAACTCGACGCCGGCCCAGGTGATGTGCGTGCCGTCGGGCGAGGTCAATCCGATACGACCGGCATTCATGCGAGAGACTGCCTGCACAGCGAGACATTTACCAACGCAATACTCCAACCGCTGGTCCGCAAGACCCCGACTGCACAGTAGTGCATTTAAGTCCGCCGCTCAAGTGTTGCTCGACACAACAAGCGTGCTTTACGTTGTTGGCGGCGATCCGGGTGATCGCAGAGATTATGGCGAGTAGCACTCATCACTCGCTACTTGACGTTCATTTCACTGGTCGACGCATGCACATCGGAGCACCGGGGGTGCATCATAGCGGCAGAAGCGGCGGCAACCAGAGCGGTCGCAGTCATGCGTGACAATATCGGAGAGATTGTCACGGTGGACCGTCTCGCCGAGGCGGCACTCTTCAGCAAGTTTCATTTTACCCGAATTTTCCGGAGTGTCACGGGCATCTCCCCCGGCCACTTCATGTCGGCCATCCGGATCGCAGAGGCAAAGCGCCTGCTGCTGTCAACAAAATATACCGTTGCCGACATCGGCACTTTGGTCGGATACTCCAGTCCCAGCACCTTCAGTGCCCGCTTCACGCGCAGCGTGGGCGTCGGCCCGGCAGCGTTCCGCGGCCGGCACGGTCCTCCGACGACGATCTGCATCGGCTGGCTACCCCAGCGATGCGGCAGCTTCGTCCACGGTGTCGTGCGCACCGACGGCTCCTCGGATACGGGGCCGATCTTCGTCGGACTCTTCCCGCAGCCGATAGCCGAGGGCCGACCCAGCAGCTGGACCGTCCTACCACGGCCCGGCCCATATCGACTTGCCAGCCCCCCGAACGGACGATGGCATCTCGTTGCGTATCCCGTCGGAAGCACTGCGGCATGCAGCACACCAACTGCTGGCCTTGGCGTCGGTGCCCGCAGTGGACCCTTACACATCCCTGTCGGCTTCTATCAGCCCTCCATCAACGTCACGCTGCGCGCCTGGCGGGAGATCGATCCGCCAACCCTGCTGTTCATGCCCGGCGTCACCTGCTAAACAGCAGGGCGGCAGCGACCATTGCGGGACTTATACGAGAGATCGGACCGCTTCGACGTCTGCAGGCGTGTCCCACCGCATGCCATCGACACTGACCGCCAGGAGCCGACGGTCTCGGGACGAGTCGCCTGTGTCGTCCACCGTTGCCGCGCCAGGGGCGTCCTGGCCGTCAAGCCTGGCCGGCGCACCGCGACGGTCCCGGTAGTTCGTGGCGTTCAACAGCACCGGGTCACGCGAGGAGAACCCGCCGAGCGCTTCTGCAGCCCACGTGAGTTTTGTAGCATCCACACCTGTTTCAGGCGCGATGACGTTGAATGTCTCGTCGTAATGAAGCGTTACGAGCTCATCCAGCGGAATGCAGATCCTGCGGTGCTCCGCGCGGTATCGCGCCTCGAACTCATCGAACAACAGCGACTCGTCGGCGTTGTCCAGCAGGGCGGTGTTGATCGATCGTGCGGCTTGCAGAGCTCCGTATGTTGCAAGGTGGATGCCGCGTCCCAGCGTCGGTTCCACGGCGCAGGCAGCCTCGCCGATCCGCACCAGTCCGGGACGCCAGAACGTCGTCCGAGCGTATGTGCGGGCAGAACGCCGGAAGGCCTCGCTCTGTGGGCCCGCGGTTAGCGGGCCACCTCCGAAAAGGTACTCGGCCGCCGCCGGGCACCGATCGAGGAGATTCTGCATCGTCTGCTTGATGTCCGCATCCGTGCGGACGTCAACGTGATCGCGCAGCACGACTCCGACGCCGGTCAGACTCGGCCCGAACGGCACACACCAGAACTCTCCGCCGTTGAATGCGGCAACAAAACTGTCGCCCGGCATCGACACCCCGGCACGCTGCGCTCCGGTGAAATAGCTGAACAGGGTGGTGAATGCGTCGTGCCGGCTTGCTCCATCGACGCCGTCAGCTGCAACGACGTCGAGGCGACCGTCCATGCCGGTGGCGTCGACCACATACCTGCTGGTCGTGCGCCGCCGGACACCGTCGGACGCCACCCAGAATGCGCCGGCGACCCTTCCGTCGTGTTCGAACAGGTCAACCACTTCGCAGCTGTCCCGGAACTCAGCGCCCTGCCGGCGGGCCGCATCGGTCAGGGCCCGATCGACCTGTGCGCGCTCGACGTGGTATGCCGTCGGGACAACACGAGAAAAACGCGACGGAGCAGCGAACTGTATGGGCCACGGATACGATTCGGCGCCCCAGTTCAGGGTCGCGCCGTGGCTCTCGGCGTGTTCATGGGGCTGCAGAAGTGCCTGGGCGCCGGTGAAGGCGAACACGCCGTGGATCGTGGCGGGTGGTAGCAGTTCCAGCATGCCTCCACGGCGCGGCGGCGACTGTTCCAGGAGAAGCACGCGGTGACCAGCCAGCGCCACCAGGGTCGCCACCGTCGCGCCTGCGGGGCCCGCGCCGATAACCAGGACGTCGACGTCGAGGTTGTTGCGCGGGATCATGTGCTGTTCCGCACGACGTGGGAACGGCGCGCTGCGGCGTCCGCGGGAACCGCGCCCGGCGCCTCGTGTGCCGGCGCCCGCCAGTCGAGACCGTGGCCCGACACGTCCAGATTCTGCACGGTCAATGTGCCGGCGCCGAACGCACGTCGCCGTCGCGCGACGGCGGCGCGCACCAGCAACGCGGTTCCCGTGATTGACAACAGCACGAGCACCCGGCGGAGGCGGCGACGCCCGCTCCGAACTGTGGGCTTGTCGAGGTCGTGGAATCCGGCATCCGACACGTATACCTCCTGTGACTGAACCGCAGACGGCGACCGCCTTGGTCGGCCCATGAATTCTCGCACTAGCGCATCGCCGCGGTCACCTTCCGTGTTGCCGCTGCGCCACCTGCCAGTCAGGCGGCGGCCGCTGCGGCCTGCGGTCAGGGGCAGAGCAGCAGCTTGCCGACCGTGTTGCGCGATTCCAACGCGGCGTGCGCCTGTCCAGCTCGGTCAAGGAGGTACCGGCCGTGAATGCGCGGCCGTAGCCGTCCGTCGGCCACGTAGTTCAGCACCTGGTCGGCACGGCGGAGAACGTCGGCGGCGGCACGATCGTAGTGGCTCAGGGACGGCTTGGTGAAGAACAACGATCCCCGGGCGTTGAGCACCCGAGGGTCGATCGACGTCACGACTCCTCCGGTCTGCCCGTAGAGGACGTATGTACCCCGTGGTCGCAGGGACCGGATGCTTTCGTCAACCACAGCGGCGCCGACGGCGTCGTACACCACGTCGACCCCGCGCCCCTCCGTGTAATGCAGCGCCTGCTGTGCGAACGAACCGGCGGAATAGTCAATGACGTGCGCAGCGCCCGCATCCAGGGCGGCGGACACCTTGTCGGGACGTGAGACCGTCGCGATCACGGTCGCGCCGCGCTCCACGGCGAGCTGCGTCAGCAGACCGCCGACACCGCCGGCGCCGGCGTGAACGAGTACAGTGCTATGCCCCTTCAGGGGCACGACGTCGGTGACGAGGAAGTGGGCGGTCATGCCCTGGATCAGTACGGCGGCCGCGTCAGTCAGGTCGACGCCGGGCGGTACCCGCATCAGCCGTTCGGCCGGGACCACGCAGTGGGTGGCGTATGCGCCGCCGGATCCGACCCAGGCAACCCGGTCACCGGTGGCGAAGTCCGGCACGTTCGCACCGATCGCCACGACGACGCCGCTGCCTTCCACGCCGGGTGCGAATGGCAGGGCAACCGTGTATGCGCCGGAGCGCTGCAGGATGTCCAGGTAGTTCACGCCGGCGGCGGTTACGGCGACGAGGACCTCACCGGGTCCGGGCGTCGGCGCTGGCACGTCGACGAGCGTGAGCACATCAGGTGGTCCCTGGCGGAAGGTGACGACCTGTTGCATCATCCACCTGCCATCGGCGAGATGATCGTGACGGTGCGATCGGCCTCAACCGTCGTGTGCGCGCGCATGTGCCGCGGGACCATGATGTCGTCGATGCAGATGTTCAGGTAGGTGAATGGCTGGTCATGTTCGTCGAGCAGTCGGCGGTGAAACTCCGGGTTGTCCGCGGCGAACTGCCGGATGACGTCGTGCAGCGCGCCTTCTGTGCCGGGGAATCTGGTGCGTCCGGCGTTCGTCCACACCGACGGCACCACGATGTTGATCATCATTTGTCTCCTTCTCAGAGATCGCTGGCGCAGCGGAATCCATGGGCGAACGTCGACCAACCGGTCGGATCCCCGTGCATGCGTTCGCTGCATCGGACTTGATAGCGGAAGTTCATCCACGATCCGCCACGGATCACCCGGTAGCGGCCCAGCGTCATCCTTACGGTCGGATCACATACCGAGTCTGGCCCGTACAGACCGGACACCGTGGAGGTCCACTCGTAGACGTTGCCGGCCATGTCGGCGCATCCGAAGATGCTGCGGGCGCGGTTGGGCATGGCCCCGACCGGTGTCGTCCGCGGGATCGGTCCGTCCTTGGCGTAAAGCGCGCGCCACCACTCCTGCCACTGCTCCAGTGATCGGAGCGGGCCCGCGTGCAGTTCGGCGGTGTTCGCCAGGTGCTCATCCCACCGGTCGCCCCACGGCCAGATCCGAAACTGCGCACCGCGCGCCGCGAATTCCCACTCCGACTCTGTCGGCAGCCGTTTGCCGGCCCACGCGGCATACGCCTCGGCGTCCCCAAAGGACATGTGCACCACGGGATGCTGCTCGTACCCCGAGGTCGACGTGCCCGGGCCTCCCGGCGCCCGCCAGGAGACGTTCTCCCGTTCCTGCCATCCCACGTCGGTGTAGACCATGCTCATGCCGCGTCGCTCCGCATCGGAGCGGTATCCGGTGTCGTTCACGAACTGCTCGAACTGCGCGTTCGTCACCGGGAATCTGTCCATGCGGAACGGACGGACGACCTGCGTGGTCGGCGGGGTCTCGTCGCCGAACCATATTCGCGGCAACGGCTGATCCTGTGCCATCAGCCAGTCCAACGCCCACTCCGGTGAACCTTGCTCGAACTGCCCGCCAGGCACCATCACCATCGCGCTCATCGCGTCGCCACTCGGCGTGGCCCGCGATCACCGGGCGTCCGGCGCTGCGCGAGCATGAGACCGTCCACGAGCGTGTCGATCTCGGCCGCGGTCGTGTACAGGTAGAAGGACGCTCGTGTCGTCGCGGTAACGCCGAACCGGGTGCAGACCGGCGCAGCGCAGTGCCGCCCGACACGGACCTGCACGCCGAGCGAGTCCAGCACCCCGCCGAGATGGACCGGGTCCACTCCGAGGACATTGAACGAGATCACCGCCCCGCGATCCACCGTGGTCTTCGGGCCGTACACCCGCATCCCCGGCACCTTGTCCAGGGCCGTCAGGGCGTATGCCGTCAGGTCCTGTTCGTGGCGGTGGACTGCCGGCATGCCGAGCGCGGACAGGTAGTCCACCGCGGCACCGAGTCCGACGGCCGACAGGATCGGCGGGGTGCCGGCTTCGAACCGTGCGGGCGGCCGCGCGTAGGTCGAGTGACGCATCGAGACTGCGTCGATCATGGATCCGCCCCCGAGAAACGGTGGCATGAGCTCGAGGAGCTCGGACCGGCCCCACAGCACACCGATACCGGTCGGTCCGCACATCTTGTGACCACTGAACGCGACGAAGTCCGCATCGAGCACCGTGACGTCGACCGGCATGTGTGGCACCGACTGCGACGCGTCGAGCAGGATCAGTGCGCCGACGGCACGGGCCCGCGCAACGATCGGTGCAATGGGGTTGACCGTGCCGAGGATGTTGGACATGTGCACCACAGACACCAACTTGGTCCGCTCGTTGACCAGCTCGTCCAGCCGCGACAGATCGAGCCGGCCCTCATCGGTCAGCGGGAGCCAGCGCAACGTGGCTCCGGTGCGATCGCACAGCAGTTGCCACGGTACGAGATTCGAGTGGTGCTCCATCTCTGACACCACGATCTCGTCGCCTGGGTGCAGCGCGAAGCGTTCGTCAACGGTCCGTTGGGCCCCCGAGGCGCTGAACGAGTGCGCAACCAGATTGATCGCCTCGGTCGAGTTCTTGGTGAACACGACCTCGTCAGGTGTGCGGGCGCCGACGAAGGCAGCGACTTTGGCTCGTGCCCCTTCGTACGCCATGGTGGCCTCGTTGCCGAGTGTGTGCGCGGACCGCGCGGCGTTTGCGTTGTGCCGCCGCAGGTGCTCACGCATCCGGTCCAACACCGGCGCAGGCATCTGGGATGTGTTCGCGGAGTCGAGATATGTCAATGGGTGGCCATTGACCTCTCGGGTCAGAATCGGAAAGTCGGCACGTACCGCGTCGACGTTGAGCGTCGCGTTCTGCGATCTGATCGTCGTGGTCATGGCCTCCGCGCTCCTTGTTGAAACGTCTCGGATGCGGTCGTCCACCGCCTCAATTGGGCGCCGGCTGGACGGGTTCGCCGGTGAGCCGGCACAGCCTTCACCGTCGCATCAGGCGCAGGCAAGGGCACCTTGCCAAGTGCGTTTCCCAAATGTCTCCGCGTCAAAGGTGTGTCCGGTGCTCATGCGACGCCGGATTCCGTATACCCCGGCCACGCAACGATCAGGTCGGCGCGCCCGGTGACGAGAGCGAGCCGTACCCGGTCGGGCCACGGCTCGACCGCGGGCTCGTAGGGTCGGTCAGCCGCCCAGTCCTCGGGGACCGCGACCGCAACCAAAAGCCCTGTCTCCTCCCGGATCCGACCGGCGCAGACCAGCGTCTGCTGCCAGTTCGGCCCGCGCAGCAGCACACCGGCGAACCCTTGGGCGGCGAATCCGCCGGCCTGCGCCACCAGCAGGTCCGCCGCACCGGACGGCTCAGCATTGGCCGGACAGTGGACATCGACGAACTCAACGCTCCCGACAATGGGATCGACGTCGCAGCGCCGGTCCGGCAACTGCCGCAGGACCGCGTGCGCTCCGGCGCGGGCCCGACCATCGTCCTCGCGCAACAGCACTAGCCCGGCGACCGCGTCATCCGGCGACGTCGACACTCTGCGGTTGGCAAGGCGCAGGGTGCCGCGTCGCAACGGCGCGTCGATCGCGTCGGGCGTGTCAGATGTGCCGGATGGGCGCGCGTCGCTCGGCGCTCCACCGCTTCGCCGGAGTGCGGACTCGGCTTTGGCAACCTGCTCGCCGCAACGGTCTCGCAGGTCGGCATAGGAAAACCCGGCCGCGCGGGTCAGGAAGTGCAGGCCGAACTGTGCTGCCGGCAGGTGCATCCTCCGGCCGAAGGTCTCCCACCAGCGCATGCTGGCCGAGGCCCGCCGCTGGACCCGCTCGACCGGACCGCGGCGGCGCTGCTCGTACACGTGCAACGCGGTTGTCGTGTCGTCGTGCTCGCGCAGCGCTGCGGCAAGCGCGATGGCGTCGTACATAGCCAGTTTCGTGCCGGACCCGATGGTGAAATGCGCTGTGTGCGCGGCATCGCCGATCAGTACGGTGCCACCCGACGACCAACGTTCGTTCTGGACCACCGCGAACCTGTGCCACCGGTTGTTCCGGCTGATCAGTGGCTGGCCCCGCAGGTGTGCCTCAAACATGGTCGACAGCGCGTCGAGCTCGGCTTGGCCGATCGGCACCGCCGCGTCGTCCGCGCCGTCCTTCGGCCCGAAGCCGGAGTCGCGCCATACCGCGTCGTCCATCTCGATGACGACGGTGCTCATGCCTTCGCCGAACGGATACGCATGGGCGGCCACCGCGCCGAACGGTGTCGCGGCGAAGGCGAACGTCGCGACGTCACCGAGCTGCACGTGGGAGCCGAGCCAGATGTAGCGTGCCCGGCCGCGGCGCACCGTGGTGCCGAACTCTGCCGCCCGCGCGGCGCGCAGGCGCGACGCCGCGCCGTCGGCGATCACGAGCAGGTCGTGCCCGGACTGCGGGTGCAGGTCAGCGGGGTTCACCGTGTGCTGGAAGTGCAGCCGGGCACCGGCGTGCTGGGCTTGCTCGCGGAGGATGTCCAGCAGGATCCGTCGCGAGATCGTCGCCATCGCGAATCCGTCGTACCGCATGACCGTGTCCGGGAGGCGTACCTGGACACCGTTGAGTGTCACAGCGGATCGCATGATCCGCTCGTGCGTCTGTGGGTCGTGTGCAGCGATGCCGGCCAGCGACCGGTCGCTCAGCGCCACTCCGAAACCGGGGTTGTCATCCGCGGTGCTGCGCTCGTACACGTCGACGTGTGCGCCGGGCACGGTCATGCCGACCATCCGGGCCAGGAATAGGCCGGCGGGCCCTCCCCCGACCACCGTGAACCTTCGGGATTGCCCATTGCGCATGCTCACTCCCGCCGCCGTACCGATCTGTGTCGCCGCCATCGTCGGCAGATCGGCCCGCTGCCTCACCTCTGTGCATGCGCGATGGGGCCATCCGACGGCATCGCGGGTCATCGGGCGTCCTCGGGCGTTCTGGCGCGGACGCGCGCAAACACGAAGGTGCGCCCGGGAGACACCAGCAAGCACGGTTTAAGCACTACCCCGTGCGTCCTCATACGGCTCGCCTGGTCATCTCGCTGCCCGGCGAGTGAAGGAGTGTTGATGAACCTCCCCGAACCCATCGCAATTGTCGGGATGGCCTGCAGATTCGCCGGGAATGTCGACTCCTTGCAGCAATATTGGCAGCTGCTGCTAGCCGGCGAAACCACCGTCGGAGACCTCCCCGCCGGCCGCTGGGACTGGTACGGCTCGCTCAGCCCCGGACACAGCCAGGCGCTGCGCAACGTCACGCGCCGTGGTGCGTTTCTCGACGACATCCAGCGGTTCGATGCCGAGTTCTTCGAAATAACCCCTCGTGAGGCCGAGCTGATGGACCCGCAGCAGCGCATCACGCTCGAGTTGGCATGGGAGGCGCTCGAGCACGCCGGGATCTCGCCGCACGACATCGCCGGCACGGACACGGGGGTGTTCATGGGCGTCGGTGCCGACGACTACGGCCGTCGGCTGCTGGAGGACCTGCCCAGTATCGAGGCGTGGACCGGCATCGGTGGCGCCTACTGTGCGGTCGCGAACCGCATATCGCACCTGCTGGACCTGCGCGGGCCGAGCATGGCGGTCGACACCGCCTGCTCGTCATCCCTCGTTGCCGTCCACCTCGCCACGCAGGCCCTGCAGGCCGGGCATTGCCCGCTGGCGATCGTCGGTGGGGTCCTCGTGATGGCCGCACCCGGCTTGTCGTTGGTGTTGGACGCGGCCGGCGCCACATCTGCGGACGGCCGCAGCAAGTCGTTCGACGCGGCCGCGGACGGCTACGGGCGCGGCGAGGGCGCCGGGGTGGTGGTGCTCAAGCGCCTGCGCGACGCCCGGCGTGACGGTGACCGGGTCCTGGCCGTGATCCGCGGCAGCGCCGTGCATCAGGACGGGCACACCAACGGGATCATGGCGCCGAACGGCAAGGCACAGGCGCATCTCATGCGACGGACGTACGAGACTGCCGGTATCGATCCCGCCTCCGTCTCCTACGTCGAGGCGCACGGCACCGGCACCCGCGCGGGCGACCCTCTCGAGGTCGCCGCGATGAGCGAGGTGTTCGGTGCGGGCCGGGCCGCCGACCGGCCGTGCCTGATCGGTTCGGCGAAGCCGAACATCGGTCATCTGGAAGCCGGTGCCGGTATCGCCGGGATCATCAAGACCGTGCTGGCACTGCACCATGCCATGATTCCGCCCAGCATCATCGACACGCCGACGCCGGTCGTCTCGTGGGACACCTGCGGCCTGAGGGTCGTCGACCGGCCGACGCCCTGGCTGAGCACCGAAGGACCGCTGCGGGCCGGGGTGTCCGCGTACGGCTACGGCGGCACGTTGGCCCACGTCATCCTCGAGCAGGCAGCCGAACCGTCTGCGGCCGGGCAGGACGCCGGCGGTGTGACCGCGCCCGCCGAGCCCGGCCTGCTGGTGTACCCGATCTCCGGCGCCAGCGAGAGCGCCGTGCAGGCATTCGCCGGCCGGCTGGCCGATCACCTCGAGTCCGCGACGGTCGAGCCGGCGGACGTGGCCTACACGCTCACCCGCCGCCGTGCGCACCTGCCGCATCGCCGTGTGGTCGTGGCCGCCGACGTGCCGCAGCTGGTCTCGCGGCTCCGCGACCTGGCCGACTTCGACGCCTCCACGGCACAGGGCCGGGTCCTGCCGGGTGCCGGGCAGGGGCTCGTGTGGGTGTTCTCCGGGCACGGGTCCCAGTGGACCGGGATGGGCGTCGAGCTGCTCGACCACGATGCCGCGTTCACGGCGGTCATCGACCGGCTGGAGCCGCTCTTCGCGGAGGAGATGGGGTTGTCTCTGCGCGCGGCAATCCATGCCACGCTCCCCCAGCCCGTCGATATCGCCCAACCGATGATCTTCGCGATGCAGACCGCGCTCAGTGCGTCCTGGCGCGCTCGGGGCGTTCGTCCTGATGCCGTGATCGGCCACTCCGTCGGCGAGATCGCCGCGGCCGTCGCCGCGGACGTGCTGACCTTGGAACAAGGGGCGCGGCTGGTGTGCCGGCGGTCCCTGCTCCTGCGGCGTGTCCTCGGTCGAGGGGGCATGGCGATGGTGAACCTCCCGGCGGACGAGGTCGAACACCGCTTGAAGGGCCGCGACGACGATGTCACGGCGGCGGTCGCCTCTTCCACCAAGTCGACGGTCGTTTCGGGCAGTGTGGATACGGTCCAGGCGTTGGTCCAGCAATGGCGGGCCGAGGGCCTCGTGGTCCGTGAGGTCGACTCGAACGTCGCCTTCCACGGGCCGCAGATGGACCCTCTGCTGGACGAACTGGCCGCGGCCGCGGCGGACCTCGTTCCCAAGGCACCGGCAACGGTGCTCTACAGCACGGCGATGGAGGACCCGCGCTCCACGGCACCCCGCGACGGCGCCTACTGGGCCGCGAACCTACGCGGCCGGGTCCTGTTCAGCCAGGCCGTCACGGCGGCGGTGAAGGACGGGTACCGGCTGTTCGTCGAGGTCGCGCCGCATCCCGTGGTCGAGCACTCGATCAACGAGATTCTCGAGGATCTCGGGATCGACGACGCCTGCGTCACGCACTCGACCCGCCGCAGACGCCCCGAAGAAGCGACGCTGCTGGCCAGCCTGGCCTTGCTGTACTGCCACGGCGCGCGGATCGACTGGTCCGGGCCGCACCCTGCCGGGCGCCTGGTGGATCTGCCGACCACCGTCTGGCAGCACCGTCGGTACTGGGCCGCGGAACCGGTGGCGGTGTCCGGAGTCGCTCAGACGCACGAGCCGCTGAGTCACACGCTGCTCGGCGGGCGGATCGCCGTGCATGCCAGCACGCCCGCACAGGTCTGGACAACGCACCTTGAGCTAGACGTCCGGCCGTACCCGGGCCGTCACCCAGTCCGCGACGTCGAGATCGTGCCGGCCGCTGTGCTGCTGAACACGTTCCTGACCGCGGCGTCGCAGACCGTCGGGTGGTCCGATCTGCTCGACATCACCCTGCGCACCCCCGTCAGCCTGACCAGCCCCCGCGAGGTGCAGGTGGTGCTGCAGGACCGCACGGTGCGACTGTCCGCGCGACCTTCCCCATCCCAGGACGAGTCGGAGTGGCTGACCCACACCACGGCCTCGGTCAGGCCTCAGGCACCGCACGAGCCGGGACAGCTCGTGCCGGACCGGGCCGGCGACGCCGCTGATCTAGCGGCGCTGCCGTCCGACCACGTCGTGCACCGGCTCGCTGAGCTCGGCGTGGCAGCCATGGGCTTTCCGTGGCGGCTGCTGCAGCTGCGCGGCGGGCCGGGTTCGATCGCCGCGACGGTCGACGCCGGAGGTGAGGCGTTCCACGGCACGTGGGCGTCCGTGCTGGACGCGGCGTTCTCCGTCGCGTCGGTGTCGTTCTCCGGGGCACCGGTGCTGCGAATGCCCGCACACATCGACCGCGTGCGTCTGGCATCGGTCCCGCCGGTGCAGGCACACGTGCGGGCCGTCGTCACCGGCGAAGACACCGTCGACATCGACATCAGCACGATCGGCGGGGAGGTCGTCGGACGGATCTCCGGGCTGCGCTACGGGGTGTTCGATCGGGCCGAGAGCGCGACCGTCAACCCTCGGACACTGGTCCACGAGCTCGGCTGGGCGCCCGTCGAGTGTCCCGAGCCCACCACCGGAGCGCTCAGGCTCACCGTGGTGGGACCCGATAGTGACCTGCTGACCCGCCTGCGCACGGCGCTTAGCCGCGCGGGCGCCGTCCACCGGGTCATCACGGACCCAGCGGAGCTCCGCAACGATGACCTGGGATCCGAACGTACGGTGCTGGTCGTGCCCGGCCCACGGCCGGATCTCCACACGGCCGCGGCCGCCGCCTACGCGACCTGGCTGCTGACGCGGACGGCACAACGCCTGACCCGGAACCGCCACGCCAAGCCGGCCCGCCTGTGGTGCATGACCGAAGGCGTGAAGGAAGGCGTGGACGACGCCGCGCTGGCCGGTGCGGCCCTGTGGGGGCTGGGTCGCATCATCGGCGGCGAGCATCCGGAGGTCTGGGGCGGCGTGATCGACGTCGACGGTGCGGACCTGTCCCCCGTCGTCGACGTCCTCGCCACGATGCGCCGGGAGGACGTCATTGCGCTCCGTGACGGCGACCTGTCCGTGCCCCGCCTGCGCGAGCTGCGCGGCGAGCCGGTCCGGCCGCCGGTTGCGTGCCGTGCCGAGGGAACGTATCTGGTCACCGGTGGGCTCGGCGCCCTGGGTCTGCGGGTCGCCTGGTGGTTGGCCGGTCGCGGGGCGCGGCGCATCGTGCTCGCCGGACGCCACGCGCTTCCGCCCCGTGACACCTGGGACGCCGTCCAGGACGAGCCGCTGCGGTCCAAAGTGGACGCCGTGCGGTCCCTCGAGCGGGCCGGCGTTACGGTCGTCACGGTCGGACTGGACGTCGCCGACCCGCGGCAGGCGGCCGAACGGCTCAGCCCCGACGCCCTCGGCCTGCCCCCGATCTGCGGCGTCGTGCACGCCGCCGGGGTGGTCGCCAACGGCATGCTCGAAACGGTCGACGAGGTGGCCGTGCACGACGTGATGCGCCCGAAGGTCGACGGTGCGCTGGTGCTGCACGACCTGTTCCCGGCCGCCACCCTCGACTTCTTCGTGCTGTTCTCCTCCAGCGGCCAGTTGCTCGGCCTGCCTGGACAGGGCACGTACGCGGCGGCGAACGCGTTCCTCGACGCGCTCGCCGCGTATCGGCGCCGCCAGGGCGACACCGCGACGATCAGCATCGGCTGGACGTCCTGGCGCGGGCTGGGCATGTCGACGTCATCCGCGGCCATCGACGCCGAGCTGGAGGCCCGGGGCACCGCGGACATCAGCGCCGACGAGGCGTTTGCGGCCTGGGAGGTCGTCGCTCGCCACGACCTCACGTACGCGGCGGTCCTGCGCACGCTCACGTCGGATCCGGGCAACCGCCGGCTGCCGGTGCTCAGCGAGCTGTCACAGGCTCCGGTGGTGCAGCCGGAGGTAACGGGCACGAACGATCCCTGGGCGCAGCTGGCCGGCCAGGAGCTCTACGACTACATCGCGAGCGTGATCCGGGTCAGTGTCGCCGAGGAGACCGGGTTCAACGCCGATGAACTCGACGCCCGCCGGCCGCTGCTGGAGATGGGTCTGGACTCCGTTATGACCGTGCGCATCCGCGGCGCGCTGGAGCGCAGGCTCCGGATTCCGTTGCCGGCGACGCTGTTCTGGGACCGGCCCACGATCGACGCGGTCGCGTCGCTGCTGGTCGAGGTGATCTCGGGGGGTGTGTGGCCGTGCTGACCGGGAGGGACGCAATGAAGACTGACGCACAGGTGCGGTGGCCCGCCGACCGGGTCGCCGCGTACATCGAGACCGGATGCTGGCGCGGCGAGCCGATCGGG
This sequence comes from Dactylosporangium sp. CA-152071, assembly GCF_050936335.1. Classification (NCBI taxonomy): domain Bacteria; kingdom Bacillati; phylum Actinomycetota; class Actinomycetes; order Micromonosporales; family Micromonosporaceae; genus Dactylosporangium; species Dactylosporangium sp. CA-152071. The sequence continues at coordinate 4,215,478 of NZ_JBNJMZ010000002.1, forward strand.
TCGCTGCTGTGGCAGTGGGCTGAGCGCAGCGGCGAACGGATCGCCGTCGTCGACGGCGACGTTCGATTGAGCTACAACGAGCTCGCGGTCCGGGCCGATGCGCTGGCCGAGCGGCTGACGGCCAGAGGACTCGCATGCGGCGACAGCGTGCTGATGCAGTTGCCCAACAGCTGGGAGTTCGTCGTTGTGACGCTCGCGTGCATCCGCGCCGGCATCGCGCCGGTGATGATGCTGCCGTCGCATCGTGAATACGAGCTGGGTTCGATCGGCGCCCACGTCGGCGCCAAAGCGGTCATTGTTCCTGATCGGTGGCGATACTTCGACCACCAGGATCTCGCCCACCATGTCGCCGCCATGCTGCCCGGCCCGGTCCAGGTGTTGGTCGTGGGCGACGACGTCCGCGCCACCAGCGTCGACGTCCGTGCACTGCTCGGCACCGACGGCGACGCCGCGGCGCGACGCCGGCGGCTCGACGCTTCGGCGCCCGCGTCCTCCGACGTGGCCCTGTTCCTGCTCTCCGGTGGCACCACCGGCGTGCCGAAACTCATCGGGCGGACCCACGACGACTACGACTACAACATCCGCTGCTGTGCCGACGCCTGCGCGGTCGACGAAGAGACCGTCTACCTCACCGCCCTGCCCGCCGGTCACAACTTCCCGCTGGCCAACCCCGGCATCCTGGGCACGCTGTACCGGGGCGGCCGAGTGGTGATGGCACCATCGCCGCGGCCGACACAGGTGTTCGACCTGATCGAGCGCGAACGCGTCACGATGACGTCGGCGGTGCCGGCGGTGGCCCTCAAGTGGGTGGCACACGCCGTCGGCAGCTCCTACGACATCTCCAGCCTGCGGACGCTGCACGTCGGCGGCAGCATCCTCGCCCCCACCGTCGCCGCCACCATCGCCACCACCCTCAACTGCCAACTCCAACAGGTCTACGGCATGGCCGAAGGACTCATCTGCTACACCCCACCCAACGCCCCCGACCACATCGCCCACCACACCCAAGGCAAACCCATCAGCCCCCACGACGAACTCAAAATCATCGACCCCCACGGCAACCCCCAACCCCCCGGCCACACCGGCGAACTCCTCACCCGCGGCCCCTACACCCCACCCGGCTACCACGGCGCCCCACAACAAAACGCCACCAGCTACACACCAGACGGCTGGTACCGCACCGGCGACCTCGTCCACCTCACCACCGACGGCAACATCGTCGTCACCGGCAGGGTCAAGGACCTCATTAACCGGGCGGGTGAGAAGATCTCCGCCGGTGAGGTCGAGTCATTGGTGCAGGAGATCCCTGCGGTGGCCGAGGCAGCTGCGGTCGCCGTCCCCGACGCGGATGTGGGCGAGCGGGTCTGCCTCTTCGTGCGCCTGCACGCCGGGGCCACCCTCGAACTCGAGGATGTCGTGCGTGCCCTGACCGCACGTGGACTGGCCGCGTTCAAGATTCCGGAGCGGATGATCGTCCTGGACGACCTGCCGCACACCGCCGTCGGCAAACCCGACAAGAAGGCATTGCGCCTGCTGGTGAGCAAGCCGACACCGCTGCCGTGACGCACCCTGGTCAGGCGGCCGCCGGCAGCCGGGCGTCGATGGCGAACAGGCGAGTGAACAGCTGAAGCAGGCCCGGCTCGCCCTGGACGTGGACAGTGCCGTCGTCCAGGGCCTGTTCCGGGGTGCGCTCGCCGGCCATGAGCGCCCTGATCTGCGGACCTGTCTCGATGACCAGGTCCGCATCGGGGAGGTGGCCGGCGGCGGCGCGGAGGCGCCCGTCGTCGACCTGGGCGTGCACCGTCACGTCGCCGATGTTGAGCTGGAAGCCGCATCGCACGCCGGTCGCGTCACCCGGTCGGAACGTCGTGCGTAATGCCATGATCATCGAGTCGGTCGTGACGATCTCATCCTCGGCGGGGACCGTGAGCGACCGCGCGCCCCACCGGCCCAGCGCGAGGACCGCCTCCTCGAGCTCGCTGCCGTACTCGGTGAGCTCGTAGGCCACACCCTTCTCCGGCAGCGGCAGCACCCGGCGGCGGATCACACCGTGCCCTTCGAGCTCCTTGAGCCGTGAGGACAGGACGTTGGTCGGGATGGCCGGCAGGCCGTTGAGCAGGTCCGTGAAGCGCCGGGGCCCCACCATCAGGTCACGGACGATCAACAGCGCCCAACGCTCACCGATCATCGTCAATGCGGCGGCAACACCGCAGAACTGCCCATATGACCGTCTACCCATCACCCAATGGTAGCTCAGCAGTACTTGACGCATCGTACTTGCAGATAGCAAGCTAAATCCCGCACAAAGAGTAACAGGGTCATTGCTGCTCTTGCGGCTGTGCTGCGGGCGGGTGGCTCGACGAGTGAAGCCGAGATCCATCACAATGGAGGAAACGCAATGGCACGCGTAAGCGGAGCCCCGAGACTGGTCTGCGGCCGCTGGACCAAGTGGATCGTGGTTCTCGTCTGGATCGTCCTATTCATGGGCCTAGGATCCCTGGCCGGCAAACTGACCGACGCCCAGCAGAACGACACAGCCGCCTGGCTCCCCAGCGATGCGCAGGCCACCAAGGTCAGCGAGCTGCAGAAGCAGTTCCAGGCGACCGACGAGTTTCCCGCGGTGATCCTGTACGAGCGTTCGGCCGGCACCACGGACGCCGATCTTGCCAAGGTGAAGGACGACGCCACGAAGCTGGCGGGCGTCGACGGGGTCAGCGGTCCCGTGCAGGGACCGATCGCCTCCGACGACCACCAGGCCCTGCAGATCATCGTACCGATCGAGATGGGTCCGGTCGGACAACTCAAGGTCGTCGAGCGGGTCGACGCGATCCGTGCCATCGTTCTGAACAACAACAACGGGCTCAACGCCTACGTCACCGGACCGATGGGGTTCGCCGCTGACAACACCGAAGCGTTCGAGGGCATCGACACCACGTTGCTCATGGCGACCGTCGCGGTCGTCATCATCCTGCTGCTGGTGATCTACCGGAGCCCGATCCTGTGGCTACTGCCCGTGATCTCCGCGGGCCTCACCCTGGTCATCGCCCAGGCCGTGGTGTATCTCCTGGCGGACGGCGGCGGCCTCGTCGTCAACTCCCAGAGCGTGGCCATCCTGACCGTCCTGGTCTTCGGCATCGGCACCGACTACGCGCTGCTGCTCATCTCCCGATACCGAGAAGAGCTGCGCACGCACGAGGACCGCCACGAGGCGATGGGGATCGCGCTGCGCCGGTCCGGACCGGCCCTTCTGGCCAGCGCGGCCACGGTCGCCGTCGGCATGCTCTGTCTTCTGCTCGCCGACATGAACTCGACCAAGGGCCTGGGGCCGGTCGCCGCCGTCGGCGTCGTGATCGCCCTCGCCGCCATGATGACGCTCTTCCCCGCCTTGCTGGTCATCTTCGGCCGGTGGATCTTCTGGCCGTCCCGGCCCAAGTTCGGCTCCAGCCGGCCCTCCGACCGCGGAGGCTGGGCCAAGCTGGGCGAGCGCATCGCCAAGCGCCCTCGCGCGGTCTGGGCCGGCACGGCCCTCGTGCTCGCTGTGATGACCATCGGACTCACCCAGCTCAATGCCAACGGGCTGCCCTTCGAGGAGTCCTTCCTCGACCAGCCGCCGTCGGTCACTGGCCAGAAGCTGATCAACCAGCACTTCGCCGGCGGAGCCGGTCAGCCCCTGATCGTCATCGGCAAGGCGTCCGCCGCATCCGGTATCCAGGACGCGCTCAAGAGCACGGAAGGCATCGCCGCCGTCGGCGACCCGCTGGTCAAGGGCGACCTGGTGCGGATCGAGGGCACCTTGCGCGACGAGCCCGGCACCGCCGCCGCCGACAAGGCCATCGACCGTGCCAGGGACGCGGTTGCCAAGGTACCCGGGGCCGACGCCAACATCGGCGGCTTCGCGGCGATCACCCATGACACGAACGTCGCCAACAGCGCCGACACGAAGGTCGTCATCCCGCTCGTGCTCCTCGCGGTGCTGCTGATCCTCATGCTGGTGCTGCGGGCGGTGGTTGCTCCGGTCGTCCTCATCGGCACGGTGGTGCTGTCATTCGCCGCCGCGCTCGGATTCAGCGCCTTCGTGTTCAAGTACGTGTTCGGCTTCAACGCCTCCGACAGCGGCTTCCCGCTCTACATCTTCGTGTTCCTGGTCGCGGTCGGCATCGACTACAACATCTTCCTGGTGACGCGGATCAGGGAGGAGACGGTGCGCCACGGCACGCGCAAGGGCGCCCTGATCGGGCTGTCGGCCACCGGCGGCGTCATCACCTCGGCCGGTCTCGTGCTGGCGGCGACGTTCGCCGTCCTTACCACCCTGCCGCTGGTGCTCATCGTCGAGATGGGCTTCGCCATCGCGATCGGCATCCTGCTCGACACCTTCGTCGTGCGCTCCATCCTCGCGACGGCACTGACCCTGGACATCGGACCGAAGATGTGGTGGCCGAGCTCGCTGGCCACCGAATCGAAGCCCGTGGCGCCGGCCGTCGACCGGGACCTCGACCCCGAACCCGTCTGATCGCACATCCAGCTTCACGTCATTCCCCCGTGTGATGTGGAGTGCGGGGCGGCACCGGCTTCCCACCCGGTGCCGCCCCGTCATGCTCCCCATGGCCGCGGCCTGACGGGGAGGACACGGCCAACGGCCGGCGGTACGGCTGAGGGCAGGTCCTCATCGAGGACCTGCCCCTCCTGGTCGTTGCGCCCTGACCCGCGCCAGCGGCCAGCGGATCGCGTCTAGGACGCCGCAGCCGCGGCCGCCGCCTGCTCCTGGCGCTCCTCCTCGGCATTGAGCTCCGCGTAGAACGGGCAGCCCCAGAGCCGCTCGAACGGCGCGAACGTGTCCAGCCGCGATTGCGCCGTCAGGTACTGCACCAGCTCGTTGCGCGGGTTCCAGAAGTCCCCACTGACCAGCCGCGCCACCCACTTGTTGTCGCCGAGCTCGTCGCCGGAGATGTCGTAGCCGGCGTTCTTCAGCAGGCCTCGCAGGCTGTATCCGGCCTCGTAGTACGCGTAGATCAGGCGGGCGTACATGTCGAAGCCGGTCTTGTAGAAGCGCGTGTACAGCTGCTGCTGCTCGTCGGCCGCCTCCGGGTCGTTCAGGAGCAGGTCGATCGTCGCGGCCGCCTGGCGGCCGGTGACCATCGCCAGGAACACGCCCGCCGAGAAGATCGGGTCGAAGAAGCAGCCGGAGTCGCCCACCATGAACCAGCCGGGGCCGGCGGCGGTGTCGGAGTAGTACATGTAGTCGGTCTCGACCATCACGTCGGTCAGCGGCCGGGTGCCGGTGAGCCGCTGCTGGATGCGCTCCACGCGGGAGATGTGGTCGTCGTGCAGCGCTTCCCGGTCGGTGGCGCGCTGCAGGACCTCGCGCGGCATGCAGGCACCGACGCTGATGGTGTCCTTGCCGATCGGGATCGCCCAGACCCATCCGTCGAGGTGCTCGCCGATCTGGATATCCCCCTCGACGCCGGGGTTGTGCGCCTCGTCCAGGTCGGTGAAGTGCCGGAACACCGCAACCATGCGCCGGCGGTCGCCGTTGCGGCGCAGCCCGAACTTCTGCGACACCTTGCTCGCACGACCTGCCGCATCGACGACGTATGGGGCGTATGCGGTGAGCGTCTGCCCCTGGTACTGGTACTGCACGCCCACGACGCGGTCGCCGTCGAGGATCAGTTCGTGCACGGTGGCCTCGTGCAGCACCGTTGCGCCGGATTCGGCGGCGAAGTCGCACAGCAGCTTGTCGTACTCGGCCCGTTCGGTCTGGAACGTCTCGTGCTGGCGGCCGGGCCCCTGCTTCTCGAACGGGATCCGTCCGAAACGGCCCAGGCGGCCGCCGGTGAACTCGGCACCGAACTTGGTGGGGAAGCCGCTGGACATCACCCGGTCCAGGACGCCCATCTCCTTCAGGATCAGCATCGTCGGCGGCAGCATCGACTCTCCGATGTGGAACCGGGGAAACGACCGGCGCTCCAGAACGAGGACGGAGCGACCCTTCTTCGCGAGCATCGTCGCCGTCGTGCTCCCGGCCGGGCCGGCACCGATCACGATGGTGTCGAAGCGTGCCGCATCAGGCAGTGCGGATTCAGGCATTGTCTCTCCAGTCAGTCGAAACGGTCTGCTCGAGGCACATGCGGGATCTGCGGATCGACGACGCGCCCGACGCCAGCCTCACAGCTGACACGCGCGCGCGGCATCTTCCTGTTTGCCGAGCCCGGCACCGCTGCGCCGGGCCGGCGGAGCAGCGAATCTGCGCACGCTGGAACACGTTGCGCGCATGCGCAGGCGCGACGATGGCTGGCGGGTGCATCCACCGACACAGGCCGATGCTCCCGATCACCCATGTGGGCTACGAGGACGCTGGAGGAGCAATGAGTCCCCCGCTGATCGGCACGCTCGACGTGCCTGGCGCCAGCATCTACTACGAGCGGCGAGGTACCGGCCCGACGCTGCTGCTGATCTCCACCGGCAACGGCGACGCCGCACCGTTCACGCCACTCGCGGAGCGTCTGGCCAAGCACTACACCGTTGTCACCTACGACCGGCGCGGCTACTCGCGCAGCCCGCTGCGCGGCCCGCTGGACGACGAGCGGCACCTCGACGACGACATCGACGACGCGCGCCGACTGCTCGACCACGTGTCGGCCGAGCCCGGCTATGTAGCCGGCACCTGCTCCGGCGCGATCGTCGCACTGGGTCTGGCCGCCCGCTTCCCGGATCGGGTGCGGCTGCTCGTCGCCCACGAGCCCCCGTCGGTCTCTGTGCTGCCCGACGCGGCGCATTGGCTCAAGGTTCATCAGCAGCTGTACGACACGTACCGCACTGAGGGTATCGAGGCGGCCCGCGACGCGTTCCGCGACTACGCCGGCCTGGGCGACACCCGTCCCCCGCCCGGTGCGGAGCTCCCGCCGGAACAGCTGGCGCAGTTGCTGGCGCGGCTCAAGCCCAACCAGGTGTTCTGGTTCGAGCACGAACTGCTGACCTATCCTGCGTACGTTCCTGACGCCGAGGCGCTGCGCTCGCTGGGCGACCGCCTCGTGCTCGCCGGCGGCACGACCTCACGTGACCACTTCTCCTGCCGGCCGACCGTGGTGCTGGCCGAGCAGATCGGCGCAGCGCTGCACCTGTTCCCTGGCAGTCATGTCGGGCACGTCACGCACCCGTACGAGTACGCTGACGAACTGCTGCGAGTGCTCGGCGGTGACCGGTCCGCCGGCTGACAACGGCCGACGCCATCATCCTGGCGGGATGATGGCGTCGGCTTGCGGTGTGTTGCGCGCTCAGGCACCCATGTGATTGTGGTGACCGGCGTGCGGGTCGCCGCCTGCAGGGCCGCTGGTCGACGGGTACTGGCTGGGGTAGAAGAAGCCGAGCCCGACCTGAGGGTCGAAGCCGGGCATCGGCCGACCCGGGTTCAGCATCGACACCGTCGGCACCCCGAGAGGGCCCGCGAAGATGTGCAGGTCCCACAGCCGCGGGTGGGTCATGCCGACGGGGCACGCGCAGTCGTCGGCGCTCGGCGGGATCTCCCCCGTCGCCGCCCCGTGCCACGCCTCCTGCGGGGGCACCGGAATGTTCGCCCAGGTGTCTGCTGGATGCACACTGCGTTCGTGCACCAGCCAGTCCTGCTTGGTCAGGCAGCGAAGACCCGGATCGTCGGCGTACGACGGCGGCTGCCCGGGCATATACAGGCCGGCATAACCCCAGCCGACTAGCGTGTACGGGAAGTCCGGGCCGTCGGGGTCGGTCACGTTCTTCGCCTTGCCGCTGGGGCGGTACAGCAGCATCGCCGGTTTGCCCGGGCCGGAGTACTCACCACCGTTGATGATGGATAGGCCCATGCCGCGGATGCTGTTGTAAGCGTGCGAGAAGACGAAGTACTGGACGCCGTCGCGCGGCTGGGCGAGCCGCTCGACGTCCGCCTCGTTGCGAAGGACCAGGAAGTCCTTCATGAACGAGAGGACCCGACGCTGCTCCAGGGCGAGCGCGCGGTGGCGGTCGATGTACGTGCAGCCGAGCCTCGTGCGGTGACTGGCGTCGGACACTGCCGACGACACGACGCCGTCGCTCCGCACGTCGGCGCCGACCGCCGCCGCCGGGGCTGCTCCGGCCATCAGGACGGCAACGCCCGTCAGTACCGCGGCCAACCCTCCTCGTCTCATGAGTCTGTTGTGCGCCACAGGCATCCTCCTTAGCTGGTTCGGTGAACGGGGTTTCTGAGCGTCACGTGAACATGCGCATCAGACACTAGGAGCGGTTGCCGACGGCATCACCCGCCATCGTGCTGCGTTGATCACCGCGGCCAGTAGGGGCGACCGCACTGGCGAAGGTGAGCGGTGCAAAACGTCGCGCGCACGATGAGGCGGATGTGCGGGGGCTCCGCAGCGTTGAGGTCCCGGCAGGCATCGCCGTACGCACCGCGTCCGAACCACGTGAAGGTGGCCACCGTGAAAGCTGCTGTCATTCCCGCCGTCAACAGCGCCTGGGAGCTGCGCGACGTCCCCGACCCGCGACCCAGCGCGGGTGAGGTGCTCATCCGCATCCATGCGTGTGGTGTCTGTTCCAACGACGTCCTCGCCACCGTCGGCGCCCTTCCCTTCCCCTCGATCGAGCCGGCGGTGACCGGGCACGAGGCGGTCGGCGAGATCGTCGAAGTCGGATCGGGCGTGCGTTCACGCCAGGTGGGCGACCGTGTCGGTACCACCTGGGTCCGGTCGGGCTGCGGCCGCTGCGACTACTGCCGGCTGGGCCTGCCCGTCGGCGGGCAGACCGCGATGAACTGTCCCGACGCGGTGCAGACCGGTTTCACCGCGCCCGGCGGTCATGCGCAGTACATGACCGTGAACGCAGACGAAACCGTACTGCTGCCCGAGCAGCTGTCGTACGTCGCTGCGGCGACGGTCATGTGCGCCGGCTACACCGCATGGTCGGCCCTGCGCGCCGGCCGCCCCGATCCCGGTGCCCGGGTCGCCGTGCTCGGCATCGGCGCGCTCGGACACCTGGCGCTGCAGTACGCGGCCGCGTGCGGCTACGAGACGGTGGCGATCACCCGCTCACCGGACAAGCACGAGCTCGCCAAGCGACTCAACGCCGACTTCGTCGTCGCCGACGGCGAGCAGCTGCGCGGGATCGGCGGCGCTGATGTCATCCTGGCGACCGCACCCTCGCATGCGGCCGCGGCCGCCTCGCTGGCGGGCCTGCGCGTGAACGGCCGCCTGGTCCTGGTGGGCCTGGACGGCAGGGAGCCGTTCAGCATCCCACCGACCATGCAGTACCCCTTCTTCGCCCAGGGCCAGAGCATCGTCGGCGCCACCCACGGCGGCCCGGCGCTGTTGCGGGAGGCGCTCGACCTCGTCGCCGCGGGCAAGGTCACCCCGATGGTGGAGGTGTTCCCGGCCTCCCGGGTGGCCGAGGCTGTGGACAAGGTGGGCCGTGGCGAGGTCCGATTCCGAGCGGTCATCACCTACGCGTGACCGTTGCTTGACTGACTCACCGCGGATCGTCGCAGGTATCGACCGGTCGTGCGCACCGACGGTTCCGGGGCACCCGCCGGCGAGCCCTCTCAATCATCACCGCCTGTCTGCGAGGTCCAGCAAATGACACAAATGAAGCGACGTGCCGTCGTGCTCGGCGCCAGCATGGCCGGCCTGCTTGCCGCACGAGTGCTCGCCGAGTTCTACCCGCAGGTCCTTGTCGTCGACCGCGACCGCGTGATCGGGGTCCGTACATCGCGGCGCGGTGCGCCGCACACAGTGCACGCGCACGGCCTGCACGCCCGCGGCCAGCTCAACTTCGAGGAGCTGTTCCCAGGGCTGTTGCAGGAGCTGCAGGACGCCGGCGTGCCTACCGGTGACCTCGGCGAGATGCGCTGGTACTTCAATGGTCGCAGGATCCGTCCGGCACGCACCGGGCTGATCTCGGTCACGGCACCACGTCCCGTGCTGGAGCATCATGTCCGCAGCCGAGTGGCGTCGCTGAGCAACGTCAAGTTTCTTGAGGAGCACAACATCCTTGGCGTGACGACCACCGAGGACGCGACGCAGGTGACGGGCGTGCGCGTGCAGCATCGTAGCGACAACGCGACGCCGGAGACGCTCGAAGCCGACCTGGTCATCGACGCGACGGGCCGCGGTTCGCGGACCCCTGCGTGGCTGGAGGAGATCGGCTACCAGCGGCCCCGTGAGGATCGCGTCAAGGTCGGCCTGGCGTACACGACACGGCACTACCGGACCCGGCCCGAATGGTTCAACGGTGTCCAGTCGATCAACCCGGTTGCGTCCCCGGCGCACCCGCGTGGTGCGTTCTTCGGCCAGGTCGCGCCGGACATGTGCATCCTGTCGCTGACCGGCATCCTCGGCGATCACCCGCCGACGGATCCGCAGGGATTCCTGGAGTTCGCCCGGTCGCTGCCGGTACCGGACGTCTACGAGGCGATCCGGGACGTCGACGCGCTCGACGATGCGGTGTCGTTCCGGTTCCAGGCCAGTGTGCGGCGCCACTACGAGAGCCTGACCCGGTTCCCGCAGGGCCTGCTGGTGCTCGGCGACGCGGTGTGCAGCTTCAACCCCGTCTACGGCCAGGGTATGAGCGTGGCCAGCATCGAAGCACTCGCGCTGCGCGAGCACCTGCGCCGCGATGCGGTGCCACAACCGCAGGCGTTCTTCGCCGACGTCGCCCGCGCGATCGACACACCCTGGGAGATTTCGGCGGGCGGGGATCTCGACTTCCCCGGCGTCGAAGGCCGGCGCACGATGAAGGTGTCGGTGGGCAACGCGTTCATGGCGCGCCTGCAGTACGCGGCCACAAAGGACTCCCGCGTCACCAACGGCTTCATGCGGGTGGCCGGACTGATCGATCCGCCGGAAGCGTTGATGCGGCCAACCATGGTGGCCCGGGTGCTCCGGCACGCTGTACGCCGTCCGCGCCCGGGGCCGTCCTGGCTCGACGTCACACGTTGAATCAATGGCCAGACCGCATCACGGTCTGGCCATTGCATGTCCGACGGACGCCTGCCACCTCCCCCGGCCGCCGCGCCAGTTGCCCGACGCGAAGCGCACGCGACGTCCCGGCGTGCTGGGATGGATCATCACCTCGGTCATGAACGTCGAAAACGCCTGCTGCGAGCATATGGCGGCGCAGCACGACACCGACGACGAGTTACGTCGCGAGCTTCAACGAAATTGCACGTCTGTAGTTCGTCGTCGGATACTCCACTGCCCTACCGCCCGTCATACCGTCAGGTGGTGGGGCTGGTCGGGGTGATGCAGACGTGGGACGGGCGTTGGCGCGCCGAGGTCGGCGGCGTTGGATCGATAGTGTGGTATCGGCTCATCGGCCCGAACGGCACGCGGGCGTTGCCGTCAACGTGCGCATTGCTTGACTCGCTCAATGCTGCGGGCGTGGATCTGGGCGATCTCGCGGAAGTTGCTTCGGACCTGACGCTGGCATCAACAGCCCAGGGCACGGGTTGCTGACGTCGAGGAGCCGGCAGTGCAGGCTCTCCTAGACCTAGGCTTGACAGCTTCCCATCACCCAGCCTTGTCGTCTCGTCTGCCAGTCGGTGCGTCGGTGGTGGGACACTCGAACTGCGCGCGGACTGCGGTCAGCAGTGGTGTCACTTTGGTGGTCCGTAGGGGTTGTCCGCTGTCTCGGAGGGCGGCGGCGAAGGTGTCCCGCGTGATCGGTTTCCCTGCTGCCTGCAGCCGCTGGTAGGCTTCCGCTGCGGGTTCGAGCAGAGCTTCCAGATCTGCCGACAGCACCTTCGAGCCGTGATGCGAGGTTGACACTGTCGTGGGCGGCTGCTCTGCCATCCGGCAGATGGCTCGTCGATCGCCGCCCACCTCGTCGCGCTGCTGACACCGGTCTGGCCAGCATCTCGACCGCCGTCTTCGAGGTCGGAGCGCCGGTGGTGCCGTCCGGAGCGGCTGCTGTGTCGAGGTCGACCTCGACTCCGCCCGGCGCTGTGGTAGCAGCGGTCGAGTCGGTGTGCCGGCGCGTCGGTGGAGGTGGTTCGGCGGTGATGGTGCGGACCTGGACGGCGATGTCGAGCAGGCTGAGGGTGAGTACGGCGATGAGGCCGTCGACGCTGATCGGCAGCAGGTACACGACCTGCCAAGTCTCGCCGTAGCGTTCCAGAACGCCCACCATGTGCAGGTAGCTGGTGACGGCGGCGATGACGGCGATGACGGCGATGGCGACCGTAGCGACGGTGCGGATGGTTCTGAGTAGGCGGTTGCGGATCGGAACGCGGGTCATCACCTCGATGGCGGTGTAGAGGGCGAGCGGGGACCAGGCGGCGATACTGCGGGCGACGGGGTCGGGCGCGGCGTGCAGGACGTTGGCGGCCATGCTGACGAGCAGCGCGAGGGCGAGCGTGCCCCGCAGGGTCCACTGGATGAGGTGCAGCTGCCGCAGCGCGGCGACGGGCGTGGCTGGCACTACGGACAGGGCGGTCATGCGGCTGCTCCCCCAATGGTTGTGGTTCCGGGCAGGACGTTGTCGACGGCGGACTGGGGGCCGGCTCGGGCTTTTCGCCGATGTCGGCGAGCGCGGCGTGTAGCTACTCGTAGCGGTGCTGCGCCTGGTCGGTGGCGCCGAGGGCGGCGAAGGCGTTGATGGCGGCGAGGGCCAGGGTCTCGTTGTACGGGTCGATGCCGTCGGCGGCGTCCAGCAGCGCCGCGGCCTCGGCCGGCTGGACGACCTCGAGGGCGGCTGCCAGGCGTTGGTGCGCGGTGATGGTGTGCTGGCGGCACCGTTCGCGGGCGGCTTCCAACCATCCGTGGGCGGCGGTGGTGGCGAGGTCGCCGGCGTACAGAGCGGCGGCGGCGCGCAGCCGCTGCTGCCGATCGGGTGCGGCTGGGTTGTCGGCGGCGACGGCCTGCTCCAGTTGCCACAGGTCGATGTCGAGGAGGTCGGCGTTCAGCGTGTACCGGCCGCCGAGGTTGTGGACGGCTTGGGCGTGTCTGTCGCCGGCGGCTTTGCGGACGGTGCTGCGCAGGTTGGCGACCTCCGTGGAGAGGCTGTCGGCGGCGCGGGTGACGGTGGCGGCGGGCCACAGCGCTTCCATGATGTCGGGCAGGTTGGCGCCGCCGGGGTGGATGGCCAGGTAGGTGAGCAGGTCCTTGGCGCGGCCGCGGAGGCCGGGGACCGGCCGGCCGTGCGGGTCGAGGACCGCGACGTGACCGATGATCCGCACGCGGATCGTCCCGGACTCCGGACCGACGGCGGTGTCGGTTGCCGCCGGGCGCGGTGGGGCGCAGGTCACGTCGGCTCGTGGCATGTCGATGACGACAGCCTCGATGTCGTACGCGCGGCCGGGCTCGACCATTGCCGCGATCTGTGCCCGCTGGGTGTGGTCGGCGTGGGTGACGAGCGCTACGGGCGGCAGATTCTCGAGGTCGCGGATCTCCGCGTAGTCGTCAGCGTCGTGTTCGGCGGTGAGCCGGGCCCGGCGGAGTACTTCCGCTTCGGCCGCGACGATGGCCTCGTCGATGGTGGCGGTGACGGTGAGCGCCGTCCCGGCCGTGTCCGGCTGGTCGGGCCGGATCGCGTGCAGCGTGGTCTGCGGAATGATGACAGCGGTGTCGTGATCGCCGCCCAGCGCTGCCGCGACCAGCTCTTGAGTGACCTCCTGTCTGCCGTCGTCCGGGCCGGTGGACGGCAGACCGTCGGCAGTAGGCGAGGCCGGCGTCTCAACGGCTACGGGCGCGGGCGGGGAGGCAGGGGGCTGACCAACGCTGGGCGCGGCAGGCGGCTGCGCCAGCCAGGTCTTCGGCGGACGGATACGGACCGTGCCTGGGCGCGGGCGGCGCCAGCGGCGGACTCGTCCGCCGCCGCCAGCAACACTGCGAGCCAGGGCAGCACGTCTGCGAGGCGATGGCTCGACGCCCTCTCGGCTGATGGTTGCGGTGCGGGGGTGGCCGGTGCAGGTGCCGTGGACGTCGCGACAGTGGGCGTCGCAGTGGGCGGTGCCGCCGTGGCGGCGGGAGGCGTGCCGCCGGAAGTCGTGGGCTGCTGCACGATGGTTGGCGGCTGCACAGTGGTTGCCGGCGGCGCGGGGACGGCTGACGGGATCTTCAGCCTCCAGCCGGGGTAGATGACATCCGGGTTGGTGAAGGTGCCGCCGACGTCCGGGAACCGTGTGCCGCGGTTGAGGGTGTAGATCTCGGGCCAGCGTTCGGCGTCGCCGAGCTGGGTCCGTGCGATGCGGGACACGGCGTCGCCGCGCCGCACGACGGAAATGACCGGTTCGGCCCCTGCCGCCTCGACTACCGTCACTGGCGCCGCAGCGACTGGGATGCCGGCGACCGTGGCCGCGGGGAACGTCCCGGCCTCGCCGAGCTGCGGTGCGGCGGCCGACGCCGGTACGGTACCGGCTGCGGCCATGGCGGGTTGCAGCACTGCACCGAGCAGGCCGGCCGCCGCGGTCACCGCCGGGTGCACCGGCACCGGGAGCCGCATCCGGGTGTGGCCGCGCAGCGCTGCGACGGTGTCGGCAACGGTCGCGTACAGCAGCCACCCCACAACGCCCAGCCTGTGGTGACCGCAGTGAGGATCAGCAGTGGGCCGTTGACCGGCTCGTCGATTGTCCCGGTCCAGTCGATGTTGTCGAGGACGGCGTCGGTCATCAGCCGCAGCGGGTACGGCAGCGCGGCGAGGCTCACGATGCCGGCGATCGCGGCGAGCGCGCCGGCCAGGAGCCGGACGGGTGAGGTGCTGCGGGCTGGGTGCATCGGGACCTCCATCGTCGGCGCGACGCACCGGGGGACGTATGTACCTACCCGGCAAGCGTCGGCGACGGAGGTGGTCGATGGAACGGCTCCGCAGGTCACAGCCCGTCACACGGGGTCACACGGCCGGCGCGGCGATCACCCGACCCAGTTGGGCGCGTGGTCGGCGACGCCGACGTACCCGCCGGCGGTGAACTCGACGGTCCTGCTGTCCTCTCGCCACTGGCGTGGTTCGACGATGTCGACGCTCCACCGGTACCGGATGGTCGCGATCCCCGGCGAGGTCGTCTTGACGACGACGGCCCCGTGCTCGTCGACGCGCAGCATGATCGCCGGCAGCCGCTCGACGGTCCACACAGGCGGTTGGGTGATCGGTGACTGCGGGTCGTGCCCGAACGGGCAGGTCTGGCTGAAGTTGCGCCAGTCCGGCGGGTACGGACGGAACTCCTGCGGCCTGCCGCACAGGGCGATCCGGTCGCGGATCTGCTGTTCGACCTTCGGCTGGATGTCGGGGCTCAACGCCGGAGCGAGGACCACCGGCGCCGGGTCGACGCCGCCGGCGACGATGACGGTGGCGGTGATGCCGGCGAACGGGACGTCGGCGTCGACTGTGACGGTGTACGCGCCGGGCGGGGCGAACAGGCCGGGCCGGTCCGTCTTGAGCGGCTCGTCGACCGGGTCAGGTCTGACGGTGATCCCGGCGACTTGGGCGTTGTCGAAGGCGGCGGAACGCACCTGCACCCGAGCGCCGGGCAGCGCGCTGATGGCCCACCGGTGGCCGAGCATCCCGCTGCGGTACCGGGTCACCTCGACGGTCTCCGGCGCGGCGACCAGTTCCGCGTCACCCACCCCGGCCCGCTGCAACGCGGTACGCAGCACCGCCCGGCGGCGCGGACCCCACGTACCGGCGATCACCACCCGCAGCAGCGCTACAGGTGCCTCGGCGACCCGCTCCGCGGCGGCGACCGCGACCTGCAGCTGGATCGCCAGGAGGTCCGCGGTCTCGACCACGACACCACCGACATCCACCGTCGTCTCAGCGGTCAGCCGGCCCACCCGGTCGGCAACGTAGCCGTGCGGGCGGTGCACCGCCCGGCGGGCCGCCGCCCGCCCGGTGACCAGGCTGCCGTCCTGCTCGACCAGGACTCCGGACGGTCGCCAGGTCTCACCGTCGAACCGAACCAGGTGTACGACACTGTCCGGCCCAGCGTACGCGACCTTCATCCGGGACGCACCGATGTCCACGGCCACGACCACTCCGGAACGCGACGACATAGACATATCTTCACTAATCGAATCTTCACCGTGTGACCCGGCCGTCACCCGACGCGACGTCAACCAAGCACCGGATGCAACAGCATCGATCTTTTCGATGCGCTCGCCCAGCTCTAGGATGCATCGATGCAGACCGACATCATCGCGGTGCCGAAGTTCGGAATGGACAGGACGGTCGTCGACCGGCCTCTGGCCGCGAGGCTCGGCGTGGCGTGGCAGGCGCGCCTGACCGGGTTCAACAGACCGGACATCCGCCTTGACACGGTGGGCGGCGGCGCGCTAATCACTGCGGCGGAACACGGCGTGCTGAGCGTCGGTGCGGACGCACCGAGACTGGAACCCGGCACCGACCTGTGGCCTGTAAAGGTCCGTGTATGCGGCGGATCGATCCCCGGCGGCCTGCTGGCCGCCGACACCGCTGGCACGGTGTTCCGCCTGATCCCCGGCACTGAGCCTGCGCCGGTCTGGCACAGCCGGCGATCGCAGTACGACGTCAGCGTGGTGGCACTGCCCGGCGGCCAGCTTGTGTCGTCGGAGAACGACGGCGGGGCCTGGGGTCAGACCGAGCTGATTGACGACAGCACCGGCGCGATCGTGTGGACAAGCGGGCGCACCCTCAGCGTGCCGATGCCTGTGGACGATCAGCTTGTCAGCGAGGGCTCGTACAAGGGGCTAACCGGGCTGAAGGGCGAGCTGGTGTCGCTGGACATGAAAACGGGCGAGGAACGTTGGAGCCGCCCACACGCGCTGCCGCGCGGCTCACGCCTGCTCGCGGTGGTGAACGGCGTGCTGTGGGTGCAGGTCAGTTGGAGAAGCAACCGCCTCCTCGGTTTCGCAACCGAGGACGGGCGCTCAGTTGGCGATGTGGCATTGCCGCGCGAGTCCCGCGACACGTTTGCCCTGGACGCGAGCGGGACGCTGCACATCGGCGACGAGCACGGTTGGTCCACGGTGGACCTCACGCAGGGCCTAATGACCGCGGACGTCCGTTTCGCCGTGCCCGGCTGCGGTACGGTCTACGCGAATCGAACCCTACGCAGCGCCGACGGGCGATTGCTATTCGCCGACGACCGCGGCCAGATCTTCGTCGTGCACCCGGACCTCCCGCAGCGCCCCGAGCTCGTGACGACGCTGCCCTCTATCAGGACCTTCGGCATCGCCGCCGGCCAGCTGGTCGTGCTGTCATTCGACGGCACCCTGACCGCCCTCGGCACGCCCGCCTAATTTGGCGCGGACCTTCGCTCACGAGGCACGCGCCCCACCGCCAGCGGAACAACCCTGACGTTGCGGCGAATCACCTTTCCGGCACGGCAGCCGGTCAGCGCCTCATGCCCGATCCGGCTCCTGAGCCGCCTGAACGAGCACCGAAGGGTATTTCGCGTCCGAACTCATCGAACCACTCCAGGCCCGGGTCGTTGACCGTTACCCATGTGCACCACCGCCGCCAGGGGTAACACGACCGACGGGATACGACCGCCACCACCGCTCAGCAACCTTGACGTGCAATGCGGCGAGCACGGCATCTTGGGCGCGTGGCCTGAAGTTCCACCTGCGGACCGGACACCCTGAAACCAGACAGTTGGTCTGGGGAAGGATGTCCTGGTGCCCCGTCCATCGAAGTACCCCGAGGAGTTCCGCCGGGATGCGGTCGAGTTGGTCCGCTCGTCGCCTGGCCGGACGATTCGTGAGATCGGCCGAGAGCTCGGCGTGAACCACGAGACCCTGCGCAACTGGGTGAACGTCGCCAAGCGGGCTGAGCAGGCCGGCGCGGGCGGCGGGGGCAGCTCCGAGCGCGGCGGGCAGGTCAGCGCGGATGAGCGGGAGGAGCTGCGCCGGTTGCGGAAGAAGGTCGCTGAGCTGGAGCTGGAGAAGGAGATTCTCCGTAAGGCGGCTCAGTATTTTGCCAAGGAGTAGTCCGGGCGCTGCGCGCCTCCCCGCGGGGAGAAAATGGTGGGCCGCCCGGCGACGTCGTTCCATCGTGGTGCTGCGCGCCCGAGAAGGAGTATGACGCTGGGTGCCCGCGTGACAGGCTCCCCGCAGTGTTGCTTCGAGCACGTGAGTCAGATTCTTCGGCCTGTCGGGTGCCCCTGGGCGGTTCGGATGATTCGCGAGTCGGAGGGTGCTGGTGGAGGTCATCGTTGTGCGATGCGCAGGCATCGATGTCGGTAAGCGTGATGTCAAGGCATGTATCCGGGTGCCGGACGCGCACGGCCGTTGGCGGGTCGAGGTGCGCACCTTCACAACGATGACCGGTGATCTGTTGCGGCTGCGGGACTGGCTGGCCGCTGAAGGAATCACCACCGTCGGGATGGAGGCCACCGGAGCGTATTGGAAGCCGCCGTACTACGCGTTGGAAGACGCGTTCGACGTCCAGTTGCTCAACGCAACTGTCCGGCAAGACCCGCAACGGCAACGCCGCGCTGCGAGCCGCGCTCGGTGAGGCCGCGTTGGCGGTCACCCGCACCAAGGACACCTACCTCGCGGCCCGATACAAACGGGTGGCCTCCCGCCGCGGTAAGAAACGCGCGATCGTCGCGGTTCAGCACTCGATGCTGATCGCGATCTGGCACATGCTCACACACGACGTCGCCTACCACGACCTGGGCGCCAACTACTTCACCGAACGCGCCGGCACCGCCAGACAGACCCGACGACTCGTCACCCAACTCAACAACCTCGGCTACACCGTCCGCCTCGACCCCATCGCGGCAGCCTGAGCCGGTGGTCGCGGATATTTTCGAGTCAGATGGGTCGATGATCCACCGCTACCGGTTCATCTCCGGGCACCACGCCACCTATGGCGTCACGCGGCTGTGCCGCGTTCTGGCGGTCGGTCGCAGGCAGGGCTACTACGAGTGGGTCGCTGCCCAGCCCGCCCGTCAGGAGCGTGCTGAGGCCGAGGACGACCTCGCTGCCGAGATCCGCACCATCCACGGCGAGCACAAGGGCTCCTACGGCTCGCCGCGTGTGACGGACGAGCTGCGCCGGCGCGGCCGCCGGGTCAACCGTAAGCGCGTCGAGCGGATCATGCGGGAACGCCGCATCGTCGGCATCACCCGCCGCCGACGGCGGTCGCTGACCAAGCAGGACACGACCGCCGCGCCCGCGCCGGACCTGATCGGCCGCGACTTCACCTCGCCCGCTCCAGGGCACCGCCTCGTCGGCGACATCACCTACCTGCCCACCCAGGAAGGCTGGCTCTACCTGGCCACCACCATCGACCTGTTCAACCGCGAGGTCGTCGGCTACGCGATGGCCGAGCGCATGCGCGCCGACCTCGTGTGCGACGCGGTCGAGCTGGCCCACCGGCGCGGTCTGGTCAAGCCACGGGCCATCTTCCACTCCGACCGCGGCTCAGTACACCTCGACCGAGTTCCGCACCACGCTCAAGTCGCTCCACATGAGAGGGTCGATGGGCCGCGTCGGATCGTGCTACGACAACGCCGTCGCCGAATCGTTCTTCGCGACCCTGAAAGCCGAGATCGGCACCCGGGTCTGGGCCACCCGGGCCGACGCGCGCCGAGCCGTGTTCGCGTACCTTGCCTATTACAACCGCAACCGTCTACATTCGACACTCAGCCACCGAACCCCGTACGAGGCCCGCGTCTGTTACGGTCAGACCACCGCCCTCGCGGCATGAAACCCCGGTGTCCGATCCTGGGGTGGAACTTCAGCCAGGCACCGACGGACGGGCCCCGCGTGGGCCCATCCCCGCGCACGCGGGGCGTGGGCCCGCCCAGGCTCTAACCCGATCGTGCCGTCGCGTTCCCCGCGGACGCGGGGGTAGTCCCGCGACGGCGTAGATCGTCGCGGCGGCCGGCTTTGTGTTCCCACACGCAGCTCGCGTTCCGCAGTTGGTGGGCAGACGATCATGGTGAATTGTGGGTTTGGGCTGCGGAAATGGGCGTGGTGGGGCCGGGTGGTCGTGTGCCTACGCGTTGACCTGGTCAGGCGGGGTGGATCGCGGTGATTCGCGGTGGTTTGGGCACGCCGACGGCGGTGAACAATGCCTGCTGTGATGCATTGAGCGATGTCGTTTGAACGATGTGGCCGTCGGGGCTCTGCAGCAGGACCTGGTGCACCCGTGACAGCTGGGTGTTGATGTGGTTCCAGGTCTGTCCGGTGCGCCGTTCGGCGACCCGCACGAGCAGCAGCGCCAGCCAGCAGAGCAGGACATGGGCCTGGATGCGCTGGTCGAGGCGGTGGTAGACGGGTCGCAGCTCGATGACCTGCTTCATGTCGCGGAAGCTGCGTTCCGCCTCGAGGAGGTTCTTGTAGCCCAGCGCCACGTCCTCGGCGGACAGGTGGGGGTCGTTGGTGGACAGCAGGTACTTGCCGTCGAGTTTGGCTTCCTCGGCGACCTTGGCCCGGTTGACGACGAGTCGGCCGTTGGCCTGTTGACGCAGGTAGCGGCCCAGGGTCGGATGATCGCGCAGGGCGCACTCGGCCCGCTGGTGCGCATCGTCGGCGGCGATCCGGCCTGCCTTGGCGGCCTTCGCCTGCGCTTTCGCGCGGGCGGAGGCGATGCGGGCCAGTTCAGCGTCGATGCGGGTCAGGTGACGCTCGCGGGTGGCCTGGTCGCGTTCGGCCTCGACCGGGTTGTGGCAGATGATCCACCGCTTGCCCGGTGTCGCGTCCACGGTGACCTCCTTGACCCGCAGATTGTCCCGCACGACCTGGTAGCGGCCCTGCCGGGCGAGGGCCGCGGCGGCGTCGGCGCTGCCGTCACGCATCCGTTCCCCGGCGATCCACCCGCCACCGGCCCGGGCCAGGTAGGCCAGGTTGGCATCCGAGGAGAACCCCCGGTCGACCACGGTGACCACCCGGCCCAGCCGCCACCCACGCAGATCGTCCTTGACCTGCGGGATCACCGTCGCGTCGGTGGTGTTGCCCGGCCATACCCAGCAGCGCACCGGGATGCCCTCACGGGTGACGGCCAGGCCGATGACGACCTGCGGCAGATCGGGCCGGTGGTCCTTGCTCTTACCGAACCGGCGCAGCGTGGACACAGCGCCGCCATCGGCGCCGTCCTCGTCGTCGAGTTCGAAGTACGTGCTGGTGGTATCCCTCTTAACCGGCTAATCGGTGATTGGAACGGAAGGCGACACGCCCACGATAGTTGTGGTTCTTGCGTCGGAGATGGTCTGGCTGCGAGACATGTCCCATGAGTGACGAGGGCGGCCTGCGGGTCGAGGAACACGCCGGCGGCTGGACGCTGGTCGGTCCGGCCGCGTCCGGGTTCGGGCTGGTCAACGAGTATCTGGGCTATCTGGTCGATCGGCGGTACTCGCCGCGCACGGTGCGTGCGTACGCGTTCGACCTGTTGGCGTGGTGCCGGTGGCTGATGGCTGAGGATGTGGAGCTGGCCGAGGTGGACACGCCGGTGCTGCTGCGGTATCTGGCGTTCTGCCGGACCGCGACGTATCGGGGTCGGCCGGGCGGCAACGTGTACTCAATCGGCGACGGGCGCAACGTCGGCTACGCGGCGGCGACGGTCAACCGGCGGCTGGCGGCGGTCTCGGGCCTGTTCGAGTTCACAGCGATGCGTGACCCGGCAGCGGTCAACCCGGTGCCGCGCGGGCCGCAACGGCGGGCCACCGCACGCGGTGAACGCGGCGGGATGTTGGGGCATCTGGCCCGGGCCCGGCCGGCATCGAGGTTGCGGGTGCGCCAGCCGCGGCGGTTGCCGCGTGGCCTGGACCGTGGCGAGGTGGCCGCGCTGCTGGACAGTTTCCGCACCTGGCGGGACCGGTCGATCGCGGGGCTGATGCTGTTCTCGGGCCTGCGTTCGGCGGAGGTCCTTGGCCTGGCCGTCGCCGATGTGGACATCCCCCGCGGCTGGGTGCGGGTGATCGGCAAGGGCGACAAGGAACGCCGGGTGCCCGTCGACGCCGAGGTGGCCGGCTGGGTGCAGACCTACCTGCTGGCAGAACGGCCCGACACCGAGGTGACCGCGCTGTTCGTGGTGGCGAAGGGCTCGCACCGGGGCCGGTCGCTGTCCGCGGAGGGGCTGCGGGCGGTGTTCCGCTACCACCGCGACCGCGCTGGCGTGCCGGCCGGCCATCCGCACGCGTTACGCCATACGTTCGGCACTGCCCTTGCCGAGGCCGGCGTCGACCTGGCGGTGGTGCAGGCGTTGATGGGCCACGACCACATCGACTCCTCCGCTCGGTATGTTCACCTCGCACCCGCGCACGTGCGTGCCGCGTTCGACGATGCCCGCGCTCGCCAACGCCACGGCTGACCGCCCGCCCCGGCCGGCCGCGGCTGTCCATAGTGGACGTTTACTGGCCGGCTTTGGGGCGTGGCTTGCCGGGCGGGGCCGCGGTAACCGCTGCTACCACGACGCGGCGGTGAGGTTCCTGTCCCGGTGGCCGCATCCGCAGGCATTCGCCGACCAGCCGTTGGCGCAGATGCTGGCAGCCGATGCGCACACCCGCCCGTTCATCACCTTCCTGCTGCTGCACGACCTGCTGCGCCCCGGATACGACTACCTGGTGGCACGGAAGTTCGCCGGGCTGGTTGACCTGGCCCGCGGCACACGCCTGGAGGCAGACCTGACCGGTTTCGCCGAGGCGGCTACCGCCCTCGGGTTCTCCGCCCACGTGCGCGCCCGCGCCGCCGAACGGGTGCTGGCCCGGCTGCTGATCCAGACCGGCCGGCCCATGCACGAACTGACCGTGGCCGACCTGACCGAGCTCGGTACGGCGTTCACCGCCCACACCGCTGCCCGGGGCGGCGGCGGGGACAACGACCGCGGTTTCCTGCACGCCGCTTGGGCGACACTGTTCCATCTCGGCATCATCGAGGTGACCCCACCCAACCGGCGCCGCCGCGACCACACCGGCCACGCCCACCACTTCGGTGGTGTGCCCGCCTGGCTGGCCGCCCGGCTGGGTGACTACACCACCGCCCTGATCGGCACCCACGCACCGTCCACATGCGACGGTATCGCGATCCGGCTGGCCCACTTCGGCCGGCACCTGGCCGCCATCGACCCTGGCCTGGACTCACTCGCCCAGCTGGAGCGACAACCGCACATCGAGACCTACCTGGCCGCCGTCGCCGCCGGCAGGCTTCGCGGCGGACAGCCCATCTCGGTCGGAGAGCAACGCAACCGGGTCATCACCCTGGGCCGGTTCCTGACCGACATCACCGACTGGGGCTGGCCCGACGCCCCACCCCGCCGACTGGTCTTTCCCCGCGACGTGCCCAAGACCCCCCGGCCGCTGCCGCGCTACGTGCCCGTCGACGCCGACCGGCGCCTCAGCGAGGCGCTGCAGCACTCACCCAACCGGCTACTCGCCGACGCGCTGCTGCTGGCCCGCGCCACCGGGCTCCGCGTCGGCGAACTGGTCGACCTCGAACTGGACTGCGTCCACGAGATCCCTGGACAGGGAGCATGGTTGAAGGTCCCGCTGGGCAAACTCGACACCGAACGCATGGTGCCACTCGACGACGACGCCCTGACCGTCGTCGACCGCATCGCCGCCAGCCGCAGCCCAGGCCGGCCACTGCCGCACCCGAAGACCGGCAGACCTACCGAGTTCCTGCTCACCCACCACGGCAAACGCGTCTCGGTCCACGCGCTGCGCGCCGAGCTCGCCCGCGCCGCCCAGGCCGCCGGCCTGGACCGGATCACCCCGCATCAGCTGCGACACACCTGGGCCACCGCGCTGATCAACGCCGGCTGCTCCCTGCAGGCGCTCATGCAGTTGCTCGGCCACACCAGCGCGGCGATGAGCCTGCGCTACGCCAAACTCTTCGACGCCACCGTCCGCGCCGAATACGAGCACGCCCTCGCCCAAGCCAAAGCCCACCACGGTCCCGCCCTGCCCGGCCGCCCCACCCTGCCGATCATCGACGTCACCGGCGGCAGCGACTGGAAGGACACCCCACTGATCAAGGCCCGACTCGCCGGCGGCTACTGCCTGCGCACCGCCGCACAAGGCTCCTGCGCCTACGCCAACATCTGCGAACACTGTCCGAACTTCCGCACCGACGCGGCGTTCCGCACCATACTGGCCACCCAGCGCGCCGACGTCGAAATCCTCGCCGCCGATGCCGAGGCCCGCGGCTGGGGCGAAGAAGCCGCCCGCCACCGGCGGTTGCTCGACCGCCTCGACGCCCACCTGGCCAACACGGAGCCCGCATGAACGCCCAGACCGACGACCTGTCCGCCCAGGTCCGCGCCGCCTGCACCGACCTCGCCCGGCACGGCCGGGTCACCTTCCCCGCCGTCGCCGAGCAGACCGGGATCAGCCGGGCCACCCTCTACCGACGCCGCGACTTGCGCGAGATCGTCGAGACCCACCGCCGCCCCGACCATCAGACCCTCTCCGTCACCAGCCTGGCCACCCAACTCGACCAGCTCCGGCAGACCCTCGAAGCCGTCGCCGCCAAGGTCCGCCGACACGAAGAAGACCTCCGCGCCATCAAACGCGAAGGCCAACGCACAAGCAGATAGCTCGCGCCTACGCCGCCAAAGCCAAAGCCGACCGTCGATTAGCCGGATAATCGAAGAACAGCACGTCGACTTCCAGGTTGAGCAGGTCGGCCACGGCGAAGAACACCGTCTCCTGCACGGTCGCGTGCGCGCCGGCGTCAGCGTCGATGAGCAGGTCCATCGCCCGATACGCCTGATCGGCGTCCATCATGGACAGTCCGGGGACGGCGACGTCATACGATGCCCACTCCGCCGCGGCCAGCTTCGACGCCGGCGCCACCGCGCGGTTGGCCACCAGCGCGAACAGCACGCGTTCGACCTGCGTGCGGAACCGGCGCCCGTCGAGGACCTCACCCAGGGCCTTGTCGATGCCGAGGGCCTTCCACAGCCCGTCGAGCAGCCACACCGACCCGCAGGAACGCGACTCGACCACGGTCAGCGGGCCACCGCCGGCTGTCCCGGCGAAGTCCACCGGCTCCTCGCCCAGATAACGGTTGATCGAACCCACCAGGCGGCGCAGACCGGCCACGTCGAGCAGGTCCTCGCGACCGAAGTTGACCAGCACCTCGGCCTGCGTCACCCCGTCGACGCGATGGTTGTGCGCCAGCTGCAGGTACCGAACCGTGGACCCGTCGCTGTTGCGGCGCTGCGTCGTCCGCAGATACATGCCCACACGATGACCCTGAACCCGTTCATTCACAAGGCACAACAAGGGAACAGTTGTCGATCTCGTGTGCCCACGCCTTTCCGTGCCGCGCACACGGCATCAACCCGCTGACCAGCACCTACACCCCGTCAGGCGACTTCACATGCCCACGGACTGCGGAACGCGGGTGAATGCCACCCGACGTGGTCAGTCGCGGGTCAGTTGCTTGGCCAGACCTTCGAGGCCGTCAACGCGGATGTGAGCCTGCTGCACGTCCGGTTGCGTAGCGTAGTAGTACCCCCATGGGCCGCGCTTCACGAAGACGGTCACGAGGCCGGCCGCGCAGGCGGGCAGGATGTCGTTGTCGAGGCGGTCGCCGACGTACGCAATCTGCTCAGGTGGGCAAGGCGCCGACTCGATGAGGGCGTCAAAGAAGGCCTGGGTCGGCTTCTCCGCCTTCCAGTCGTCGGAGGTGGCGATCAGGTCGACGCCGAGGTTGAGTTCGTGCAGCAGGCGGCCAGCGCGGGCGGTCTGGTTGCCGGCAACGCCGATGAAGAGCCCGGCTGCTCTGAGTTCGGCGATGCACGTGCGTACGTCCGGGTAGAGGTCACGTCCGTTGAAATGTTCGGCGAGGCCGGCGTCGGCACGGCGCTGCCGCTCGGTGGCGAGGTCGAAGCCTGGTCGGAAGTGCTGGAACACCTCGCGGTAGTCGCGTCCCTGGGCGATGACCTGGCCGAAGACCGCGGAGAACGTGTGCCGGGGAACGCCGAGCCAGTCCGCCCAGGTGCCGTACTCGGTCGACTCGTTGATCAGTGTTTCACCGACATCGAAGTACACCGCGCGGATAGGGCCGAAGGCGCTGGGGTTGTTCATGAGGTCAGGGCGGCCAATCGTTCGTCGAAGTCACGGACTGCGGGCTGATCTTCCCACGGACGCAGCCGAGCACCGATCGCGTGGAGGCGTTCCGCTCCGGTGGCGTAGCCGAACCGCTGCAGGCTGGCGATGCCCTCGGTCGCGACTGCGCACGCCTGATCCACGTCTGGGTCCTCGCTGGTCAGATAGCTCGTGGCGATGTCGGCTAGGAACACCGCCCGCTGCTTCACCGCCTCCAGTTCCAGTCCGTTCAGAGCCGCCGTCAGCACAGCACGGGCGTCGCCGCCGCGGCCGAGCTGGAGCAGTGTGTAGCCGTGGAAGCCGGCGAGCCGGTCGGCGGAGTAGTAGTCGAGCCAGACCGGTACGGGTGCCTGGTTCGGCTGCGCGATCAAGTCCGTCGCGCGTTCGAGGGCCTGCAGGGCGAGGGTCGGCGCGACCGCCGTCACCAGCTCCGACTCGATCGCCGTTACCCAGGACTGCAGCGTCGTCACACCGCTGGCCGCGGCATGCCGGGCCGCGCCGCTGAGGTAGTCCATGGACGCCGCGACGTTGCCCTCTCGTGCGGGTACAAATGCCAGGTGACCGAGCGCGGCCGCGGCCAATGCGTCGTTCTCGGCTTGGAGGGCGGCCTCGTGCGCGAGGCCGAAGTATCCGCGGGCCTGGTTGTCGCTGTGCAGGTCGAAGAAGGCGAGGCGCCCCGCCAGGGTGCTGACTTCGCTGCGATTGCTCAACGTCCGTTGCCTCAGCGGTCCGCTTGGCAGTTGCCGTAGGACGTCGGCCGTCGCGTCGAGGTGCGAGCGGACCAGCGCAAGCAGGTCCCTCGGCGACGTGCACTCGTGGTAAAGCCGGCGCAGTGCGTCTGCACCGTCTTCAAGTCGGCCCACCTGCGGCTCGGGCACGCGGTGCGAGCTGCCCGGACTTGAAACGGCCAATGCGGCCATTGCTTGCAACACAGCACGCCGACGCATGTCGTCGACTCCCTCCACGTTGTCCGGTGGTGGCGCCTGTCGGGTCCGCTCGCCGTCGCCAACGAGCTCGGGCAGGAATCTCGCGAGCGCTCCGCCCGCGCCCAGCACCATGTCGCACGATTCGACGAATCGTTGACTGGGCCGGCGCTGCGCTTTCTCGACCTTGGCGACGAGGTCGGCGGAGACGAACAGCTTGGCGGCGAGCTGCGCCTGAGACAGCCCTTGCTGTTCACGACACTGCCGGAGCCGGGCGCCGAACGTGTGCCGTGGTGACACCTCCGGCGTCAACTGCCGCGGCGCTTGCCCCATGCGGAACCCCAGGTGACTCGCTCTTCGAGATCACGACGTACCAAAATCCGCCCTCGACAGTAGCAACGACCCCGAGTGACAGCGGCGCATGTCGGTCGATACATGCAGACAGTCGATGTGTCTGCATGTGGCGCTGCCACCTGCAAAGGTTGCCCCCGGATCGAGCTGGCGCTCGGCGTCAACGACACACATGCGTTGAACGTCGTGGCGGAGGCGATCTGACACGGCACACCCGGTGGTTCTGCTGTCGTTGTGAACGCGCCCTTCGCTGCTCGCCGACCGTTCCTTCAGGTGGTCGAGGTTTACGCTCCCGGGAGTGTCCGAGCGCAGCTCAGGGCCTTGGCGGTGGCAGCCGCACGATCCCAACCGGCGCGCGATGCTCCGTCGGTGGGCTGCCAAGCGCCGATTCGCCCACCAAACAACCCAACAGCGACCCAACTGGCCTTGCAACTCCTCCCGCTCCGCAGCCGTCAGCTCCAGCGTCGCCAGCTTCGGGCCACGACCATCACCCATGCCAAGCAATCTATCAACGAATCAACGACTCAGCACACTAGCGGTAGTTTGTTGCCTGCGGCTTCTGGGCAGTAATAGCCGTGAAGTGTTCGGACTTTTGTAGGTTTGCTGAGGTGTGAGCGATGACTGTGCGTCGTCGGTGTCCACCGGCGCCGGGTTCGTTGGAGGGCTACGCTGCCCGCTTCGATGATCTGTTCGGCAGGCTGGCCCAGCGTCGGGGGTTTCGTGAGTACCTGACCGGGCTGCTCGCGCCGCGTGACCGGAACAAGACGTTGACCTGTCTGGCCGGGGCTGAGCCGGTCATCGGGGCTCAGCATCCGGCGGTACAACGGCTGCAGTTCTTCCTGTCGGAGTCCACCTGGGACCATGAGCAGGTCAACGCCCGGCGGGTGGAGTTGCTGCTGGCTGATCCCGCCACCGCGCCGCATGCCGGTGGGGTGCTGGTCGTCGACGATTCCGGTGACCGCAAGGACGGTACCGCCACCGCGCATGTGGGCAACCAGTGGCTGGGCCGCTATGGCAAGACCGACCGCGGGATCGTCACCGTGACCACCCTGTGGGCCGACGAGCGGCTGTACTACCCGCTGCATGCGGTGCCCTACACCCCCGCGCACCACTTCCCGAAAGGCAAGCACGACCCAGACTTCCGCACCAAGCTGCAGATCGCTGCCGACCTGGCCGTGCAAGCCCGTCAGTCGGGCGTGGTCTTCCGCGCGGTGGCCGCCGACTGTGCCTACGGCGACCAGGACGGCTTCCGGGCCGACCTCCGCGCGGCGGGACTGCCATTCGTCATGGCCCTCAAACCGCACCGGGGGACATGGGCCTACGCAGACCAGGCGTACACCCCCGTCGACGCTGCCCGCGACCTGGCCTGGAACAGTCCCGAAGAGCCGGGCGACTGGACGCCGGCGCCCCGGACGTTCCGCGACGGGCATACCCAGACGTGGTGGGCCGCCGAGGCGCGGCTGGGCTGGTGGGGGCCGGACGGGACGACCCGGCTGGTCGTGGCCACCGCCGACCCGGCCACCCTGCCGGAGAAGGCCACCTGGTATCTGGCCACCGATCTGCCTCGACTCGGCGGCCCCCGGGCTGTCGACAGCCCTCATCCACCCGCGGACCTGGCGGAGATCGTGTGGATCTATGGGATCCGGCACTGGATCGAGCAGGGCTACAAGCAGGTCAAGGACGAACTCGGGTGGGCCGATTTCCAAGCCCGTTCCGACACCGCCATCCGTCGCCATCAGACCCTGGTCAACTGCGCGTTTTGCTTCTGCTGGGATGCCTGGTTAGCAGATCGAGCACCGTCACAGCCAGCAGCACCACCCCCTGATCCCGGTGCTCGAGAGAGGGGGACCCGCACCCGGCAGGCCGTCGGCAGCCCTGTGCTGGCCCCGAACCATCCGGGAGGTCCGCGGCTGGCTCGTTCCCTGGATCATGTTGCGGCGCTGTTGGCGGGCGTGGTCGAACAGGCCCCCACCCGCCGAGCTCCAGGCACTCCTCGACGCCGTCGCAAGTGGACAACCCCTGTACCTGTACCACCTGAGCTAACAAACTACCGCTAGCCGTCGGGCACGGCCAGGACGGCGCCCCGTGCTGGATGCAGCTACGTGCGGGCGCGCACGACGCGGCGGTGTCCGGGCTCGCCGACGTCCTCGCGACGGCATCACCGTCGGTCTCCAGCATGGTGTCTCGGCAGCCGCGTTGTCCGACGCGCTGCGCCGCGTCGATCTCGGACGTCGGATGACGACCATGCCGACGTCCTGATCGACACGTTCACGTCCGTGACCCGTTGCTGGTCTCGAGGAAGCCGGGCGGTGACTGTCGGCTTTGCAGTTGCGCCGTCCGCGTCCATCAGGTGGCAGCGATCCCTTCAAGCACTCGGCAGCCGGTGCCGACCGCTTCGCGTCGACGCGTGACGTTTGGAACGAGCGGTCTGCGCCGCCGCCACATCACGTTCTCCCGGGAAGGCTTTCGACCTGCCGGCCGGCGACCTGGAAACGTCGAACGGCGGGCATGTCACCCGCTGGAAGCCCGGCTCGTCCCAGCCCAGCATCGCCCCCGTGGGCAGGGCCGGCCACCCTCGGTGCGGACAGAGATCGTCGGCGACGAACACGGTGTCACCAGCGCGGTAGACGTCCGACTGGGCGTCGAGCAGCGCCGCCGCGACACCGGTGCGGCGCCGACGTCCGCGCAGCGGGCGACCGGATACCAGGCGCGGGCAAGGACCGCCCAGTCGGCACGATCGAAGGTGCAGTTGCGAGGCAGGGACGGCACAGTATCGATGGTGGTCATCGCAACGGCCTCCAGTGACGTGCGCAGGGCAGGGTGGACCGCAGGTTCAGCGCTGCGGGCTACCAGCCGTGCGACCCGGCCAGGGTCCACGCGCTCTGGTGAATGCGGCGGCGCACGTCGGTCACCTGCACTCCCCTCCTCGACACGTCGACCGCGACCATGCTCCGCGCACACCGTGTACCGGCGTTTCGGCGGTGTTGGATCCTGAGCGCACGACGGGTGGGGGCGTTCGAGAGGACTTGGTTGCGATGGCGAACCTGGAACGGCACAGCGTGGACACTGCGGTCCGGTGCGGTGGACGAATGCCCGCCACAGGAACACAGGTGATCACGCCGGCGGCGGCTCCGCGAGGGCACGCGAACATGGCCTGGGCACAGGCGTACACCACGGCGTGGCAGGTCGCGCGGCCGTTCCCCCCGGTGGCGCTGCCGGTCGGTAACGCGGTGGGGCACGTGCTGGCGGCGCCGGTCGAGGCGCGCACAGCGGCGCCTGCGTTCGACGCGGCGGCGATGGACGGCTACGCCGTCGCCGGGGCCGGGCCGTGGCGGATCACCGGCCGGGTCTTCGCCGGCCATCCGGGGACAGTGCCGCCGCTCGGTCACGGGGAGGCGGTCGAGATCGCCACTGGCGCCCAGGTCCCGGCCGGCACCGAGGCGGTGCTGCCGTACGAGGACTGTCACCGGGACGGCGACGCCGTGTCCGGGACGTGGACCGCGCGAACCCATGTCCGCCGGGCCGGTGAGGACACTGCCCCCGGCGACCTCCTCGTCCCCGCCGGGCGGATCGTCACCGCGACGGCGGTTGCGGCGGCCGCGCAGGTCGGCGTCGAGCGGGTCGTGGCGCATCCCCGGCCGGAAGTGGACGTGCTCGTCACCGGCGACGAGGTGGTCCTGCACGGCAGTCCGGGGCCGGGGCAGGTCCGGGACGTGTTCGCGCCCGTCGTCACGGCCATCGTCGAACGGGCGGGTGGGCGGCTGTGCACGTACCGCCGGATCGACGACGACCCGGCGGCGTTGCGGGCGGCGATCGACGCGGCGCAGGCGCCGGTGCTGGTCGTCACCGGCTCGTCGTCCGCCGGCGTCGCCGACCACCTCCGCGACCTGCTCGACGAACGGTCGGCGACCTGGCACGTCGACGGGGTCGCGTGCCGGCCGGGGCATCCGCAGGCCCTGGCCCGCACGGCCGGCGGGCGGTGGGTCGTCGGTCTGCCCGGCAACCCGTACGCCGGACTGGTCGCCGCGCTCACCCTCCTCGAGCCGCTCATCGCCGCCCTCGCCGGGCACCGCCCCCGCCCGCTGCCGTCGGCCCCGGTGTCCGGCACCGCGAAGCTGTTCCCCGGCGGCTGCCGGATCGTCCCGGTCGACACGGCCGGCGACGGCGCCCGCATCCTGCCCGGGGCCCGGTCGGGAAGCCTGCGCGCCGCCGCGTCGGCAGACGCGCTCGCCGTACTGGACGCCGCCTGGGCTACGGGCGCTCCCGCGCCGCTGCTGCACCTGCCGTAGAACGGCGCGCCAGCTACGGCAGCGCCACGCTCACCTCGGTCGACTTGGACAGCGCGACCGCGGCGGCGCCCTCGGCGCGGTCGAGCTCCTCCGCGGCGTCCTTGGTAGCCGTCACCGTCGCCCCGCCCTCGATGCTCAGCTTGACGGTCGTCATCACCGCGCCGTGCTCCACCGCGGTGACTGTGCCCGCCAGCTGGTTGCGGATGCTGATCCGCGACACCGCGGCCGCGGCGACCGCCGCCTCGGTCGACTTCACCAGCACCAGCACGGCCGTGCCCTCGTCCAGGGTCAGGTCCCGCGCGGATTCGGCGGTGATCGCGGCGGCGACCTCCTGTCCGCCGTCCAGGCGCACCTTCACCGTGCTCATCGCCTCGCCAGACGCGACGTCCACGGCGGTCCCGGGTCGCAGGTCGCGCTACAGCATGCTGACGCCGGGACGTCGTCGCACCAGAGGTCCACGTCGCTCGGCGGGAGGTCCGGGTGCTCGACCTGCCGGTGGTCGTCGTGCAGCCGGTACCCGACGACCGCATCGTCTCCGCCGCGGTGGACGGCGTGCACGAGGCACCACGCACGCTGGGCCGATGCCAGATGGCGGCCCCTGCTGGCGCGCTCAGGACCCGGCGGCTCGTCACGGCCCGGCACCCTGGGCTTGTCGTGCGGCGGCAGCCCGCGGGCGGCGGAGGGCCGATGTCTATTGGATCGGGGGCCAGCCCGAGCCAGGCTGCGGCCTGATGGGCGGCTTACCGGTGTCGCCCACTTCGCGGGGCCACCGTATCCGCGCTACGGCGTTCGACTCGGGTGGCCGACGAACACGCCGCGGACCGGCGCCTCGATAGGCGCCGGCCCATGGCGCGAGCGGTCCGCCGCAGCCGCTGCAACAGCGCAGCGGAGTTCAGCCGGCCGACGGTGATTCCTTCTGCACCGGCGGCCGGTAGAAGATGTCGTTGACGCCGGTCAGCCCGGACAGCATGGTGGCGAAGTCCATCTCGCGCGGGCGCAACTTCTGCGGGTCGATGGTCTCCTGGGCCTTGTCCCAGTACTCCTCTTTGTTCTTGGTGCGGTCGTAGAAGAACCGGACGAACTCGATGACCGAGGCGAGGAACGACCGGTAGCTGTTCTCGTACCAGTCCAGCATCTTGGTCTCGGCGGACGGGTCGTCCAGCACGACGTCGATCGCCTCGGCCAGGGCGTTGGCGCCGCGCAGGGCCAGGGTGACACCGGTGGACAGCAGCGGGTCGACGAACGCGGCAGCATCGCCGACCAGGGCCCACCCCGGACCGTGGAATCGTTCGCAGGTGTACGACCAGTCGCGGATGGTGCGGAAGCCGCTGACCCGCCGGGCCCCCGCGGTGAGGGTCTTGATCTCCTCGGTCCGTGCCATCTCCTCGGCGTAGATGTCCTCCAGCCGTTTGCCGGAGGCCTTGTACTCCTCGATCGGCGTGACGTAGCCGACGCTGACCGTGCCGTCGGACAGCGGAATGAACCAGAACCATCCCGACGGCCGGTTCTCGGCGACGATGTCGCCGGCCTTGGTACCGCCGTACAGGTTGCAGCCCTGGTAGTAGGTCCAGACCGCGATGTTGCGCAGGTCCTCGTGCCAGCGGACCAGGTCGAACTGCTTGCCGAGCAGGTGGTTCTGCCCGGAGGCGTCCACCAGCATGGTGCAACGAACCGTCTTCACGTCCTTGTTGCCGCGTTCGGTGTACGCCACGCCGACGACGCGTTCACCGTCGAACACCGGCTCCTTGACTGTCGCCTCCTCGACCACGAGCACTCCGAGTTCCCGCGCCCGAGCGAGCAGCAGCGCGTCGAAGTCGGCCCGTCGCACCTGGTACGCGTACTCGTAGAGCGAGGACTCCGCGAACCGGAAGCCCCACGTCCCCTGGTTCTTGCCCCACAGCAGCGTGCCGCCGTACTTGCGGGTGAACCCCATCGCGTCGAGGCGTTCACGCAGGCCCAGGATCTCCAGGGTCGGCAGTACGCCGGTGATCAATGATTCTCCGATGTGGTAGCGCGGGAACTTCTCCCGTTCCAGCAGCAGCACCCGCCAGCCCTTGAGCGCGAGCATCGCCGCGGTGGCTGATCCGCCCGGGCCGCCGCCGATCACCACGACGTCGAACTGGTCCTCAGACTCGGTCATGATCTTCCATTCGGTTCAGAGCGCGG
Source organism: Dactylosporangium sp. CA-152071 (assembly GCF_050936335.1). Classification (NCBI taxonomy): domain Bacteria; kingdom Bacillati; phylum Actinomycetota; class Actinomycetes; order Micromonosporales; family Micromonosporaceae; genus Dactylosporangium; species Dactylosporangium sp. CA-152071. The sequence continues at coordinate 4,249,188 of NZ_JBNJMZ010000002.1, forward strand.
ACATCGGACGCTGCGGATCGGCCACGCCGTTGGTCAGGATCCGCCGGTAGTCGTCGACCATCCGCACGATGGTGGCCTCGTCGAACTGCTTGCTGTTGAAGCGGATGGTGCCGCCGATCTTCCCGTTGGACATCATGTCCATGCCCCACAGCACACCGTTGGGGATGTCCGACGTCTCGGCGCAGGACAGGTACCGCTCGCGGACTTCGGCGTACTGCATGTCGCCGACCAGCTCCGGTTCGGTCATCGCCGGATTCTGCAACAGCTGGAAAGCGACCACCGCACCGTCGTCGCGGGTGTACGTGTTGGTCAGGTCGGGTGCCTGCGCCGCGATATCCCCGAAGGGCAGCTCGTTGGCGTACGCCTCGAGGCACGTCGTCCTGGTCCGCCGTACCAGCTCCATGAAGCTGCGGCAGTCGGAGAGGTCGGTGCGCAGCGGTACCAGGTTGAAGAACGGCCCGATCGTGTCGTTGAACGACGGGTCGATGCGTCCCGAGGTGATCGTCGACGACACCAGGTCCACGATGCCGGTCATCTTGTGCATCAAGACGTTGAACGCGGAGAGCAGGACCATGAACGGCGAGCTGCGCATCGTCCGGGCGAGGTTGAGCGTGCCGGCGGTGAGTTCCTCGTCGACGACGAAGCGGTACACGGAGTACACCGCTGTGGTCTGCGGAGTCAGACGACGATCGGCCCGGATGTCGGTGATCTCGACACCCTTGAGCTTGTCGCGCCAGTACGAACGCTTCACGTCCGCGGCGGCACCGGCCAGATCCTCCTGCTGCCAACGGGCGTACTCGCCGTACTGGCGGGCCGGCGGCAGGTCAGGTGCACCGAACCCGCGCCGGGCGGCATAGAAGGCTGCGATGTCCCGCAGGAGCACGTGCAGTGACCAGCCGTCGCTCGCGATGTGGTGGGTGATCAGCGTGAGCACCGCGTCCTTGTCGTCGAATCGCCCGACCACGGCTCGCAGGTGCGGCAGCTCGTTCACGCTCATCGTGCCGGCCTCGACGCCGTTGATGAATTCGTCCACCACCACGTCACGCGAGCGCGGATCGTCGGCGGGCAGCGTGACGACCTCCAGCCGCGGTGAACCGGGGGCACGGACCTGCTGGTAGGGTTCGCCGTCGTCCCGCACGATCACCGTGCGCAGGATCTCGTGCCGGACCACCACGTCGTCGAGGGCGCCCTGCAGGGCGACGAGGTCCAGCGGGCCGGTGAGCCGCCAGCCCAGGATGACCAGATGCCGCGGGCCGAAGGCACCGTCGGTCTCCCCCTTGTCGAACAGGCACAGCATGGCCAGGTTCGTCGACAGTGGAATGCGTGCGTCCGGCTCCTCGCCAGCGACGGCAGGCAGATGCAACGTCATCGTGGTCCCCCTAGGTCGGGTCCGGCGCAGTCGCCGGACGCAGGTGCGTCCAGGTGTCTTTCGCGTAGTTCATGCACGCCGCACGCTCGCGAGGTCCGAACGCGACGGACCAGCCGGCCGGAACCGGGATGGATGCCGGCCACAGCGACAGTCGCTGCGCGGCATTGGCCAGGATGACGAAGTTGCCGTCCTCGTCGTCGAATGGGTTGGTCATCTGGTCTCCTCGGAACTCAGGGGTGGTTGGGTGCCGACGTCGACGCGCTCGAGGCCCGGACGGCGCCGGCCAACCCCGCGACGGTGGGCGTGTCGAACAGGCGGCTGATATTGAGGTCCACACCCAGCTCCGCGCGGATACGGTTGAGCAAGCGCAGGCCGAGCAGCGAGTGACCGCCGAGGTCGAAGAAGTTGTCCTCGACGCCGACCTTGCTGGCACCGAGCATCTCGATGAACAGGGCGCAAATCGCCTGCTCCTCCTCGTTGCGCGGCGCGATGTAGGAGGCGGTGGCGCTGAAGTCCGGCTGCGGCAGCGCCTCCCGGTCGATCTTGCCGTTCGCGGTGAGCGGCAGCCGACCGATGACCACGAACGCCGCGGGGACCATGTACTCGGGAAGGGCCTGGCGCACGTGCTCGCGCAGCGCCGCAAGGTCCGGTTCCCCCGCAGCCGCCGGTACGATGTAGGCCACGAGCCGCTTCTCGCCATTGCCAGCGTCGCGCGCCACGACCGCGACGTCCGCCATGCCGGGGTATGCCGCGACGACCGACTCGATCTCGGCCAGCTCGACCCGGAAACCGAAGATCTTGACGAGATCGTTTGCCCGGCCCACGTATTCCAGTGCGCCGCCGTCGGACCGGCGCACGAGATCGCCGGTGCGGCACATGCATGAGCCCGGCGCGCCTGCCGGGTCGGCAACGAACTTCTCGGCTGTCAGGTCGGTACGCCCCAGGTAGCCGTGCGCGAGGCCGGTGCCGCCCAGGTAGAGCTCACCGACGACGCCGGCCGGGACCGGGTCGAGTCGCTCGTCCAGCACGCGGAGCTCGACACCTTCGAACGGCCGCCCCAGGTCCAGGCCGGCCGTCGTGGACCGCGGCGCCTCGATCGCGGCCTGCGTGCTGAAGATCGTGGCCTCGGTGGTGCCGTACAGGGCCCGCACCACGATGCCGGGGCACGCGCTAAGTACCCGCGCCACCGCGCTCGGCGCGATGACGTCGCCGCCAGTGAGCACCTCCCGCACGCCGGCGAGGCACTGCGGCGCCTCCTCGGCGACCACCCGGAACAGACCGGCAGTCAGGTGCAGGGCCGTGATCCGGTGCTCCCCGATGAGCCGCTGCAGTGCCGCGATCTGCAGGTCGCCGGCCGGCGGCACGACAACGCAGCCACCGTGCAGCAGCGGCATGAGCAGCTCGTAGAGCGACACGTCGAACGCGAACGGCGCCAGCAACGGCACCCGCTGGTGACGCTCCGGCTGCCAGCTCGAGTCCAGCATCAGGCCGACGGTCTCACGATGACCGACGACGACCCCTTTCGGATGTCCGGTGGATCCCGACGTGTACATGACGTACGCCGGCGAGTCCCCGTCGGCCCGGCTGTCGGGCGCCGAGTCCACCGCGGCCGACGCCGCGAGTGCCTCCGCCACGACAAGGGTCTGCACCGGACCGGGCGTGCCGCGGTGCGCCGTGGCCGCGTCCACCAGCAGCAGCGGCGCGCCGGACTGTTCAAGGATCCACGCCTGGCGGTCACGTGGATAGGCGGCGTGCACCGGCAGATACACACCACCCGCCTTCAGGATCGCAAGGAACGCCAGGACGGCGTCCGGCGAGCGCTCCATGAGCACCGCCACCGGAACCCCCGCGTCGACGCCCCTGGCACGCAGCCCGTGCGCCAGCCGGTTCGCCTGATCGTTCAACTCACGGTATGTCCAGGTCAGCTGAGCAGAGGTGACCGCTGCGGCGTCCGGCACGCTGGCAGCTCGCGCTTCGAAGACCTCGTGAATCGTTTGGGACACAATGACCCTCCGGCCGCCTCAGAATTGGTGATGGCCGTCATGAATCTAGGGAATTGCAAGAGGCGGCTGCACCTTTGGCATTGCCGTGCTGACGGGTGCCGTGGACGGCTCTGCCGGCATATCGCAAAGGCGAAGGTGCCGTGCCGGTCGGGCGCGTCCACGATTGCCTCTGCCAGCCGCAGCCGATGCGGTCGGCAGGCCCGAACGCCGCAGGAGTTGCCGCAGATGAACAGTGACGATGTCGTCGGCTGGCCCGTAGAGCGTGCCAGGCACTACCGCCGCAGCGGATGCTGGCGGGGGAAACCACTCGGTGCCTACCTGTGGGCCAACGCCGAACGGTGGGGTTCGCGGCCCGCGCTGATCGCCGGCGATCAGACCTTGTCGTATCAGGCGCTCGCGGGCCGCTGCGACGACCTCGCGATGCGCCTGTCCGCGCTGGGCTTGCGCCGCAACGACACCGTGCTCGTGCAACTGCCCAACGGGCTGGACCTCATGATCGTCGTTATGGCCTGCTTCCGCCTCGGCGTGGTCCCGGTCCCGATGCGGATGGAGCGCAGCGAGCTCGCGATGGCGGCCGTCGGCGCCCATGTCGACGCGGCCGCGGTGATCGTTGCCGGGATCTGGCGGGGTATCGACCGCCAGAGCATCGCCCGGCGGATGGTCCGTGCCCTACCGCGGCAGGCCTCCGTTCTGGTGCTCGGGGACCGGCCGGCGCCCGACACCGTCGACCTTCGCGCCCTACTGGCGGCCGGCGACGGCGCTATCACCCGGCACCGCTGGTTGGACGAGCACGCACCCTCGGGTCCGGATCTGGCGCTGTTCCTGCTCACCGATGCGGACCGCGACGAGCTTCGGGTCGTGGGGCATACGCACGAGGCGTACGAATGCTGCGTGCGGTGCAGCGCCGCCGCTGCCGGCTTCGACAGCACGACCGTCTACCTCGCCGTCCTACCGGCCAGCCATCACATGGTGCTCGGACCCGGCATCCTGGCGGCGCTGCACGCCGGCGGCCGGGTGGTGCTCCTGGCCTCAAACCGCGCCGACGCGGCATTCGAGGCGATCACCCGTCACGGCGTCACGGCGGCGACCGTCACTCCGGACCTGGCGCAGCAGTGGGTGGCCCATCGTCCGTACACGCGATCTGACCTGTCGACGCTGCGGGCGCTGCACGTCGGCGGCAGCATCCTCGCCCCCACCGTCGCCGCCACCATCGCCACCACCCTCAACTGCCAACTCCAACAGGTCTACGGCATGGCCGAAGGACTCATCTGCTACACCCCACCCAACGCCCCCGACCACATCGCCCACCACACCCAAGGCAAACCCATCAGCCCCCACGACGAACTCAAAATCATCGACCCCCACGGCAACCCCCAACCCCCCGGCCACACCGGCGAACTCCTCACCCGCGGCCCCTACACCCCACCCGGCTACCACGGCGCCCCACAACAAAACGCCACCAGCTACACACCAGACGGCTGGTACCGCACCGGCGACCTCGTCCACCTCACCACCGACGGCAACATCGTCGTCACCGGCAGGGTCGGCGTGCACGCCGGTCGCTGAGCAATGCGTACAGGACGCGTCCCCGGCGGGGACGCGTCCTGTTGTCGAGGCCCGGCCGTCTGCCGGATACGTCAGCGTCCGTGCAGGACCGTCAGCACCTCGTCGATCTCCTTGCGGTGCCGGTCCAGCGACGCCGCCAAGGAGCGGGCCCCGCGAAGGGCGAGGTTGCCGCCAGTGCGGTAGTCGGCGGTCATGCGCTCCAGCACCGGCACGATGTCACTCGGGCTGGGCGTGGCCCGCCACTGCTCGTACACCGCCGCGGCCCCCTTGCGGTAGGAGTCCTCGGTCGCGACCCGCAGGATCAACTCGCGCATCTCCTCGATGGACAGCGCCCGGTGGTCCAGCCGCGCGCCGGCGTGCTTGGAGATGATGTAGTCGGACACGGGACCGGCCTCGAGCTTCTTGGCCGGCATCTCCCACTGCACAGCCGGTGCCGAGACGGTCTCCTCGCGGATGCCCAGCTCGATGCCCTGGTGGTAGCTGCCCGGGGTCAGCGTGCCAGGCTCCTGCTCGACGAGCTTGAGCAGGAGGGACTCGTCGGCGATGTCACACACCAGCTGCGGCACCCCGGCCATCGCCGCGGCCGAGAACGTGCCGATGCCACCGTGGTGGATCAGCGCGGAGCAGGTCGGCATCAGGTGGGTCAGGTTCACCCAGTCGATGGTGCGCACGTTGTCCGGGACCTTCTCGACACCGTCGAGCTGGACGTCGTTCAACGTCGCGATGACGTCGACATCCAGCCCTTCGAGCGCCTTCATGATCGTCGGGGTGCGATCCCAGTCACCGACGATGAACCGGCGCGTCGACTCGCCCAGCGACATCGCCACCCGCGGCCGCTCCGGCTTCTCGTAGAGCCACTTCGGGAAGACCTCAGCACCGGCGTACGGGATGTGCCGCATGTGGATGCGCGTGAGGGGACTCGGCAGGCTCAGACCCTCCGGCATCGCGTTGACGGTCCACTGCCCGTAGCGCATCTCGTCGTCGACCTCCATGCCGTAGCGGTCCGCGAGCGGGCGCAGCATGGTGGCCAGCGGGTCGGGGTCCAGCCCTGCCGCCTCGAGCTCCTTGGTGTACTCGGCCAGCCTGAGCAGGGAGAAGGACAGCACGTCCTCACCGTTGGCCAGCCGGGCGTGCGCAGCGCCACAGGCCCGTGCCGCGACCGCCGCGTAGGGCGTGGTCACGTCCCACAGGACCAGGTCGGGCCGCCACGAACGGGCGAAGTCGACGAGGTCGGAGGCTTCCTGACGCTCGATGCGCACGTAGTCCGACAACGGCACAGTGAGGTACTGGTAGAAGGTGATCCACCGCTCCCGCTCCTTGCCGGTCAGGCCCATGATGCGCGCGTAGTGATCAACCTCGAAGGAGTCCCGCGGCGGATCGCCGTCGTCGGTGAGGCGGATCGGCGGTCCGTCGGGATCGCCCAGGGCGACCGGGGTGAGCCCCGTCGTCATGATCTGCTCCGCGGAGCTGTGGTGCGCGGCGATCCGTACCTCATGGCCCGCGCTCTGCAACGCCCAGGCCAGCGGGACGGCCCCGTAAAGGTGGGCTAGCGAATTCGGGTAGATGGTGAACAAGACACGCATCGAATCTCCCTCCGGGGCGGGGCCCCTGGTAGCGGGGGTGTCGACGCCGGCGGGCCCACGCCGCGTCGCGGCTGTGCGCGGGTCGTGGAGAGTTCGACATCCGGCGATCCCGTGCATCGTGGCCCGGCAATCGACGGGCATGCACCTCACTGGGTGCTCTTGGCCAGCGCCGCGCCAACCCGGTGGGCCGGCGAGCAGGGCAACCCGGCATAAGGCACCACAGAAGGTGCGGGCGGAATGATCCGTTGCCAGGCTCACGGTGGTGGATGCATCACTGCGCTCCTCCGGCACGACACCTGATGGCGCGGCGTGCAGGGCGTGACGTGATGAGTTTTCGGCGCCGCCGTCGTCTCAATACCAAGCCGTGTGCGACGGCGCGACCACAGAACGAGGGAGACGAGGACGACAATGACCACACCGGACGCGCCCCCGAAGGCTACCGGGCGGCAATGGCTTGGGCTCGTGGTGCTGTGCCTGCCCACGATGCTGGCAACCGTCGACATCAACATCACGATCCTGGCCCTGCCCCGCATCGCCGAGGACCTGGGCGCCAGCAGCACTGAGCAGCTGTGGATCGCCGACGTCTACGGCTTCTTCATCGCCGGCTTCCTGATCACGATGGGCAACCTCGGCGACCGGATCGGCCGCCGTAAAGTGCTGCTCGGCGGGGCGGTGTTGTTCATCGTCGCGTCCGTGCTGGCGGCCTTCGCTCCGTCCACCGAGGTCCTGATCCTCTGCCGGGCCTTGATCGGCATCGCCGGGGCCACGATCATGCCGTCCGTGCTCGCGCTGATCGCGGTGATGTTCCCGAACCCGAAGGAGATGGGCGCCGCCATGGGCGCCTGGGGTTCCTCGGTGATGCTCGGTCTCATCGGGGGGCCGATCATCGGCGGTCTGCTCCTCGGCTCGTTCTGGTGGGGTTCGGTCTTCCTGATCGCCGTGCCGGTGATGGCCCTGCTGCTGCTGCTCGGCCCGGCCCTGCTGCCGGAGTTCCGCAACCCGCACGGCGGCCGGCTGGACCTGTTCAGCGTGCTGCTGTCGCTGGCCGGAATCACGCTGTTCATCTACGGCGTGAAGGAGGCGGGCCGTGAAGGCTGGAACGGTGTCGCGATCCTGACGATCATCGCCGGTCTGCTCTTCGGCGCCGCGTTCGTGTGGCGGCAGCGCACGGCCGCCAGCCCCCTGCTCGACCTGAGCCTGTTCCGCATCCGTTCGCTGAGCTCCGGGGTCAGCCTCGGTCTGCTCATCGCCATCGTGATGGGCGGCGTCGGCCTGACGGCCTCCCTGTTCATGCAGCTGGTCCGGGACATCTCCCCCTTCAGGGTCGCGCTCTGGTTGATCATCCCGTCGATCGCGATGGTCATCCTGGGCAACGTTGCCCTGGCCATGGCCCAGAAGATCCGTCCGGCGTACATCCTGGTCGCCGGCTCTGTGCTGGCGATCGTCGGTCTGTTGATCCTCAGCAGTGTCGACGTCGCCGGGGGCATGTGGGCGCTGATCGGCGGCCTGGTGCTCGTGTACGTCGGTGGCAGCCCCGTCGGCATGATGAACAGCTTCCTGGTCATGTCGTCGGCCCCGCCGGAAAAGGCCGGCTCGGCCGGTGCCGTCTCGTCGACCGCCGGTGAGCTCGGCGCAGCACTGGGCGTCGCCATCCTGGGCGTCGTCGCGTCGGCGGTCTACCGCACGGACCTCACGGTTCCCGCCGGTGTCGGCGAGGCCCAGGCCGATGCGGCCCGCAGCGGCATCGCCGGCGCGGTCTACACCGCGGGCGAGGTGCCTGGTGCGGCGGGGGCTGAACTTCTCCGCTCGGCCAAGGAGTCGTTCACCAACGGCCTGCACGTCGTCGCCTTTTGCGCCATCGCCCTGTATGTCCTGATGGCTGCGGTCTCCTACTTCGGCCTGCGCCATGTACCGCCGACCGGCTCGTCGGCACCCCCGATGACAGAGCCCGCGGAAGCGGCTCCGGCAGTTCCCCCTGCCCAGCCACCGCACAGCCCCTCTGTCACAGCCTGACAGCCGCCGGCACCGAGGCGCCCGCCGCACACGCGGCGGGCGCCTCCTTGCTTGTGGACAGTTCCATAGGCTTCGCCCGTAGGACGTCGAACGCCCAGCCTGCCCGCCCAGCTGGCCGCCCTGCCGGGCAGCCAACTGCCCAGTTCAGCCAGGCACACCTGACCGGTGTCGCCGACCGCTTCGCGGAGTTCGCCCCGACCCTGGCGCTTCCGGTCACAGCAGCACCCACCGCTAATTGCAATGATCAAACGGCGTCCGTGGCCTCCACGCTGCGGCCTTGCCGCCCTCGGCCGACCCGAGCCGGCACGATCACCTGCCAACCCGACGACAACACCCATCTCGTCCCTGATCATGAGAAATGAGGGCTTGAATTGCAGGGATCGGGCTCAGTTCCGGCACGTCATGCTACGGTGACGCAGGCAGGAGGACTGATACAGATATACAGCAATATGGTCATTTGTGAACGTCATCATCGTCACTGAGAACGAGTGGTGTTGTGCTGAACCTTGACGAGACGATGTTTGCTCAGCTAGCGGAGAGCCACCGCTACGAGCTTCAAGTGCACTGCTATCGCATGCTGGGATCGTTCGACGACTCCGAAGACCTCGTGCAGGAGACCTTCCTGCGGGCCTGGAAGAAGCGGGACACCTACGAGGGGCGATCGAGCGTCCGGAGCTGGCTCTACCGCATCGCCACGAACGCCTGCCTAGACTTCCTGGCGCAGCACGCCCGCCGGCCGCAGACCCGGTCGATCGACGAAGGCATGCGCTCGTCCGACGCGGACCGAATCCCCGCAGATATCAGCTGGTTGCAGCCCTACCCTGACCGCTTGCTGAACCTGACCGCGCCCGACACCGTCGAACCCGACGCCGCCGTCGTCGCCAAGGAAACCATCGAGCTGGCCTTCCTCGTCGCAATTCAATACCTGCCGCCCAAGCAACGAGCAGTGCTGATTCTGCGGGACGTCCTCGGATACCCGTCCGGCGACGTGGCGTCGGTGCTGGACTCGACCGTGCCATCGGTCAACAGCGCCCTGCAGCGGGCGCGCCTGACGTTGAAGGAGCACCTGCCCTCCCGCCGCGACGAGTGGCGGCCCACCGACGACCCGACCGTCGCGGAACGTCGGCTGTTGCAGCGGTACATGACCGCGATGGAGTGGTCCGACGCCGACGCGATCGCCGAAGCCATGACCGTATTGGTCGCCGAGGACGTCCGCGTCACTATGCCGCCGCACCCTCTGTGGTTCGTCGGCCGCGACGCCTTCATTTCTGGGATGCTCGGGTCGCTGGACCCGAGATCGCCGGCATACGTCGGCGAGTGGCGCTGCGTGCCGACCCGGGCCAACCGGCAACTCACCGTCGCGCAGTACCTGCGTGCCCCCGGTGACGACACATTCCGCGCCCAGGTGCTCAACGTGCTGCGCCTCGAGGACGGCAAGATCGCGGAGATCACAGCGTTCGAGGCGAAATTCTTCGACGCCTTCGCCTTGCCGGCGGTGCTTGCCGACGGCCACGTGCCCGGTCTGACGGCCACCGGCCGACCTGACTGACGACCCGACCTGGGCGCCACACACGGCGACGGCCCGTTTTGTCGTCATGACGCCACGACGACGAACGGGCCGTCAGCACGCTGGTGGTGCGATCAGATGATCCTCACGTCGGGGACGTAGAGGATCCACTTGTTGCCAAGGTCGCGGAACGCCTGTTCCTTAGCGATGATCTCGTCGGCATGGTTCCACGCGAACAGCACCACGTACTCCGGGTACTCGTCCCTGAACGCGTCCGGCGACACGATCGGAATGTGTGAGCCGGGCATCAGACGCCCCTGCTTGCCGGGCGTCGAGTCACACACGAACGGCAACAGTTCCGGTCCAATGCCGCAGAAGTTGGTGACCGTGGTCGCCTTCGCCGGTGCGCCATATCCGGCGATGCGGCGGCCGTCGGCGCGGAGGCCGCGCAGGAGCGCGACGAGGTCGTTGCGGGTGTCGTGGACTGCGGTCGACCACCGCTGCAACATGTCGGAGTCGGTCAGATCCGCCTCCATTTCCACACGCCGCTGCTTCTCCACCATCGGTGACGGCGTGCGAACTCCGGTACGCGCGAGCGTGTACCGCAGTTCGCCTCCGTGTTGCGCGACGTGGTCCACGTCGACGAGCTCGAACCCGAACCGTTCGGCCATCACCATCACGGAGCGCACCGAAAAGTAGAAGACATGCTCGTCGTAGATCTGGTCGAATGCCCGTCCAGTCACAACGGTGCCGGCATACGGCTCCTCGAACACGAAGATCCCGTCGGCTGACAACAACGTGTTCACGCCACGCATCAATCCAGTGATGTCGGCGATGCTGCAGATGGTGTTCGCACCGTAGATAACGTCGGCGGCGCCATGCAACTGGCGGATGTCGACCGCCGAGCTGGGTCCGAAGAACTCGTTGGTGATGGTTACGCCCCTGGCTTCTGCCAGCTTCGCGACTCCCTTCGCCGGCTCAACCCCGAGATGCCGCACTCCGGCGCGGGCGACGGAGTCCAGCATGACGCCATCGTTGCAGCCGATTTCGACGATGAAGGCATCCTTGCCGGTGAGTTCCTCGGCGAGGAAGTGCTCGGCAACCCGTGCGAAGTGCGCCTGCGCGCCCTTCGAGCCGGACGCCTCATAGCGGTAGCTGTCACGGTAGCGAAGGCCCGAAGGAGTCTCGTCCATGAGCTGCAGCAGGGTGCACGTCTCGCAGACGCCCGCGGCGAGGTGGAAGAAGACCTCGTCCGCGACGGCTGCCGGGGGGAGGAAGGCATTGGCTGACGGCTGACGCCCGAGGTCGAGGACCTGCCTCACGGACCCCTGGCACACGCGGCACGTTCGCAACGGTGTCATCACTACTCACATTGGGATCGAGGTCGTCAGACCACCATCGACCGCGATCTCCTGGCCGGTGATGTACGACGCCTGGTCGGACAACAGGAAGGCGACCGCGCCGGCGACGTCCTGGGACTGGCCGAGCCGGCCCAGCACCACCTGCTTGCGGCATCCTTCACGGGCTTCCTCGGTGTTGCTGATCGCCTCGAACATCTCCGTGACGATGAAGCCGGGGCTGATGGCGTTGACGCGGATCCGCCGGTCGGCGAGGTCGGCGGCGAGGGTGCGGGCCAGGTTCACCACAGCGGCCTTGGTCGCCGCGTACAGCGAGGTGAACCCCATGCCGCGGTGTGCGAGCCAGGAACCGTTGAGCACGACGGACGCGCCATCGACGAGCAACGGCAGCGCCTTACTGACGGTGAAGAAGATGCCCTTGAAGTTCACTGCGACCAAGGCGTCGAAGTCCTGTTCACTGACCTGCGCGGCCCGGGCGAAACTCGCCTGGCCGGCGTTGGCGAATACGCCGTCGAGATGCTCGAAGCGCTGCCCGATCGCGGCGACGAGGGCGTCCAGATCGGCGACATTCGCCACGTCGGTCGCGACGGTCAGGACGCGGTCACCGGCGTCGAGCTCCTTGGCCGCAGTCTGCAGGCGAGCCTGACTGCGTCCGGCGAGCACCACGTTGGCGCCGTCGTCGAGCAACGTCGCCGCGGCGGCGAGGCCCATGCCGCTGCCACCTCCCGTGATGAGGAAGGTCTTGCCGTCAAAACGATTCATGAGGGCAGCGTGACAATCTGGCTCGCCTCGATGCATCTCTGGAAATGCGGGGACGAATGCGGCTGCCCGGGCGGTGTCGTGCGCAATTCAGAGGATGCATCCCACCCGGCCGGCGGCGACGCTGAATTGCGGGCCGACGGGCCGGGGCATCTCCTCGCGCACCGCATGATGCGGCGTTCCGCTGGCGCAGCGCGCGGACAGCCCGGCCCCGGCGCAGCGCCGGACTACCACGACAGCTGGAGGCGTCATAGTGGCGAGCATTGCCGCACCAGACGACCGGGTCTACGCGAACATGGGCCTCGATCACGTCATGCTCTACGTCGAAGACATCGACGCGAGCGTCGAGTGGTTCACTCGCCGTGTCGGTCTGCACGTCATTGCCGGCGCGTGGACCGACCGGCAACACCCGCAGGTGCGATCGGTGACACTGGGGCGCGGTCAGATCCGGCTGGTCCTCGCCCAGCCGCTGACGGACGACCACCCCGGCGCCGCATACGTTGCCGTGCATGGCGACGGGGTCGCCGACATCGCGCTGCATGTCGGCGACGCCGCGGCCGCCTTCGAGGAGGCCGTCAGCCGCGGCGCCGCACCGGTGTCCGCGCCGACGACCGATGCAGGCGTGCGCACCGCGACCATCATGGGCGTCGGCGACGTCACGCACACCTTCGTGGACTACGGCAGGGGCGGTGCCACGTACGCCGCCGGCGGCGACGTGTCCATGCGCGGGTTGAGCACCACGGACCATTTCGCGGTGTGTGTGGAGGCCGGTCAGCTCGACCCGACCGTGGCGTTCTACGAGCAGACCCTCGGCTTCACGATGGTGTTCGCCGAGCGCATCGCGGTCGGTGCACAGGCCATCCAGACCAAGGCGGTGCAGAGCAGTTCCGGTGCGGTGACACTGACGCTGATCGAACCGGACGTGTCGCAGGAACCAGGCCAGATTGACCAGTTCCTGAAGGCTCACGGCGGCCCGGGCGTGCAGCACATCGCGTTGGCGACCGACAACATCGTCGAGACCGTCACGGCGTTGCGGGATGCGGGGGTCGGCTTCCTGTCCGCACCGGCCGCCTACTACACGATGCTGGCGGACCGGCTGACGCCGGCCCGGCACAGCCGCGACCAGTTGGAGGCGCTCAGCGTTCTGGTCGACCAGGACCACGATGGTCAGCTCTTCCAGATCTTCGCCAAGTCCGTGCACCCGCGCAACACCGTGTTCCTCGAGATCATCGAGCGGTTGGGCGCGCACACGTTCGGTGGCGCCAACATCACGGCCCTCTATCGGGCGGTGGAGATGCAGCGGGCCTCCCAGGACGACGGTCACTGACCCGCGTCAGCGCGAACGAGAAAGGACACGAAGTGCCAGTAACCGACGACATGAACCCCGCACACCCACCCCGCCACCCCGGTTTCGTCTATCGAGGCGTGTCATATGACACCGGGTGCAACTTCGCGACGGGGCAAGGTCCGATCTCCCGGGCGGTCTGGAGCACCGACCGGATGAAGGACGAGGTCCGTGCCATCAAGGAGGGGATGAACAGCAACTCCATCACCATCTTCGGCACCGACTTCGACCGCATGCGCGAGACCGTAGCCGAGGCCGCCGATCTGGGGCTGCACATCTGGTTGCAGCCGCGACTGGTGGACAGGCCGCAGGCGGAGACCCTCGAGCATCTCGCCGAGGGGGCCCGGCTGGCCGAGTCGTTCCGGCGCCAGGGCGCCGACATCCACTACAGCATCGGCTGCGTCCACACCGTGCAGACACCCGGGATCGTGCCCGGCGACCAGTACCACGTGCGGATGGGGAATCTGTACGCGGGACAGGCCGACCATCACTTCTTCTCCCCGACTGGTACACACGACCCGGACGAGGCCCGGGCCCGGCTGAACGTGTTCCTCAAGCGTGCCGCCGAAGTTGCCCGCCGGAATTTCGGCGGCGAGCTGATCTATTCAGCCGGACCGTTCGAGGACGTGGACTGGAGCATCGTCGACTACGTCGGCCTGACCTACTACTATTCGGTGCACGAAAACCGCGAGGGTTACGAACGGGAACTCTTCGCATATCACCGCTGGGGCAAGCCGGTCGTCATTTCCGAATACGGCAGCCCGGCATACGTGGGTGCGGCCGAGCGGGGTCTGATGGCCTTCGACGTGGCCGATCGGACCCGTCAGCCGGCGGTCATCTTCGACGGATACGTCCGCAACGAGCAGGCGCAGGCGGACTTCCACCGCCGGATGCTCGCGATGTTCGAGGATCTGGGGATTCACAGTGTCGGCATCGCCGAGTTCATCCACCCGACACATCCGCATTCCGAGGATCCGCGGTATGACCTCGACATCGCCAGTTGGGCGTTGACCAGGACGGTCCGCGAGAACTTCTCCGACTGGGCCTCGCCGTACCGCTGGGAGCCCAAGGAGGCCTACTTCGCCATCGGTGAGTATTTCGCGAAGGCGGCGGCCCGCGCTCTGCAGACTGCGGCCTGATCTGTCACACGCCGGCGCCCTGCCACTACATACGGTGGCAGGGCGTCGGCGTGCGCGCCTTCTTCCGCCGTTCCGTCCCCGAACGGATGACCCACCGATGAGTTTCGCGGGCGCCCGTCGTCTCAACAGTTGACCTACACACGCACCAAGGGGCCCTGCAGGGCCTTACCGCGGAGGAAACTCATGCTTCTCGAAGACAAGAACGCGATCATCTACGGTGCCGGCGGCCCGGTCGGCAGTGGCATCGCCAAGGCGTTCGCCAGCGAGGGGGCCCGCGTCTTCCTGACCGGCCGATCCCAGGACAAACTGGATAGACTGGCGAAGGAGATCGCGGAGCTGGGCGGACGCGCCGAGACCGCCGTCGTCGACGCCCTCGATGAGGACGCCGTCGACGAGCACGCCGCAGCGGTCGCCGACGACGGCGGCATCGACATCTCGCTCAATCTGGTCAAGCGTGGCGACGTGCAGGGCGTGCCGCTGGCGCAGATGACGACGGCGGACTTCACGCGGGCGATCACTGTCGGCATCACCTCGACCTTCATCACGGCCAAGGCCGCCGCCCGGCACATGAGCGAGCGGGGTTCCGGGGTCATCCTGGCGTTCAACAGCGGCTCAGCGCACGGCAGTCCGATGATGGGCAGCACGGGTCCGGCCGACGCCGCGATCGACACCTACATCCGCAACCTGGCCAACGAGATCGGCAGCACCGGTGTCCGGGTCGTGGGTATCTGGGCGGCGGGCATCCCCGAGACCATGACGCTCGAGGCGATCAACTCCGTGAACAGCCAGATGCAGCTCGACGAGAACGCGCTCAACGGCATCCTCGCGCACCTCGACAGCCTCCGGATGACCAAGAAGTCTCCGTCGCTGACCGACATTGCGAATCTCGCGGTGTTCCTCGCCTCCGACAGGTCCAAGAGCATCTCCGGCTGCTTCGTCAACGCCACCCAGATGTTCGCCAGCTGAGCCGTACCGCCGGCCAGTAGACGGTTCCCATCGGTATCACCCGTGTCTGCCTACCGGGACCACGAGGGGCATGCCTCGTGGTCCCGGTGGCGTCCGTGACGTCAGTTGGGGCGACATTACCGACGCGTTGAATGTCGCCCTGGAACATCATCGTCCGGGCAATTCGTTCGCGGCATCTTCAACATTGCGCTCGACACGACGCGATACGCGCATTCCGCAAGGTGCCACCCACACCGAAGCCCATGAACCATCAGCTTGGAACAGACCGAAGCCACGCTGACAAATTCGAGGGCGAGGACGTCATGAACGATCAGGCGACGGCACAGCAAATCGGTGAACTGTACGACAGCATGACAAGCATCGCTGAACTGTTCAACGACGGACAGGAGCACCTGGCCTACTGGTACGGCCCCGAGGACGGGACCTCCGCGGTGGCGGCCGGCGAACGGCTGACCCGCAAGGTTGTCGAGAGCCTGGGGCTGCGCCGCGGCGAGCACCTGCTTGACGCCGGCTGTGGCGTAGGAGCGCCGGCGGTGCTGGTGGCCCGCGAGACCGGCGCCCGCGTCACCGGCATCACCGTGAGTCGCGTCGAGGCCGCGGTCGCCGAGCGGCGAGTTCACGAGCTCGGTCTCGTCGGCCAGGTGCGGTTCCAGTACGGCGACTACACGACGCTGCCGTTCGCCGACAACACCTTCGACGCCGTCATGGCGATCGAATCGCTCACGCACGCGGCCGACCTGCCCCACGTCCTGCGCGAGTTCCGTCGGGTTCTGCGTCCAGGCGGCCGGCTGGCGCTGTCGGAGTGCACCCGTGCGGTGGGTCCGAACGGTGAACCCATCGCGCACATGCCGGAGCAGTTCCAGTCCATGCAGCTGCTGAGCACGAACGGGTGGGTGGACGCCCTGGAGTCCGCGGGCTTCGACGTGGAGGAGTACACTCAGTGCGGCCCGCGGGTCTACGGCCTCGGCCTGCGTTACCTCGACCGGGCGAACGAGATCCACGACGAGCTGACCGCGGCGTTCGGCGACGAGGTGGTCGCGGGCCTCAAACAGGGTTATCGGGACATGTTCGGCGGCGACCCGAAAGCGATGGGCTACGCGATCGTCGCGGCGCGCAAGCCGTACGCGGCTGGCTCGAGCCGTTGACCACGCGGCCGGCAGCACGCCGCGGGCCCCCGCCGCCCGAACCTGAGCATGCGAACGGGACCGAGGCCACCCTCCAGGTGCCCGCCACGGTGGCGGTCGTCTCCGGCACCCTGTACGACGCGCGGCTCGGCTGCGAACTCCTGCAGGCCGCCGGGGTGGTCAGCCAGCCGTACCCACTCGCCTCCTCGCCCGACGAGCAGGACGCGCTGCAGTACCTGGACGCCGGCACGCTCAACGGCGCGTTCCACGACCAGCTCGACACAGTGGCTGCCACCGGCACGCAGACCGCCATGCTGTTCTGCAATTCCTTGTCCGCGGTCGTCGACCTCGGCACCGTCGGGTGGATGTCGGCCGTCGACGTGCTGTCGCCGCTGGACATCTACCGCTCGGCCGCGGCCGACCTGGACAACGTCATGGTCGTCACCGGCAACGGGCAGGCCATCGTCGGCTTCGAGCGGACGCTCATGAACGACCGGCCGGGCAGGCGGGTCGTCGGTCTCGCCGACCCCGCACTCGTCCGCATGATCGAGACACATGATCCGGAACAGGCGTTCGCGGACTCGTCGATGCCGGAGATGCTCCGGCTGGCAGATCGGCTGGGCATGGACGGCATCGTCTTCGCGTGCACGCACTTCACGGCGGTCCTGCCCTTCGCCGAGAAGGCCAGCGCGGTACCGATCATCGACGTGGGCACCCGCCTCGTCGAGCTGACCTGCGCCCGCGTCGGCGGCACCGGGCCGCGCGGCTGAACACCACGAACAGGGGGTGTCTCGACCGAGACACCCCCTGTTTGCTGCGCGGCCGCAGCGTAATCAGCCGCCCGGCTTCTGGGCCAGGTCCGGGACCGTCCACCCGTCGAGGTCGTACTCGTTGAGACAGGTGTCGACGAAGGCCCGATAACCCTCCACCTGGCCTGTCGCCACCTGACCGAACAGCAGCTCGGTACGGGTGCCCTCATGGTTGCCGGCGTAATTGCGCTCGTACAGCTCATGCCGACCGCCGAACTCGGTGCCGACCGCGTCCCACAGCAGCTTCATCACCTTGACCCGCTCCACCGCGTCCGTGCCGTTCGAGCCTCTGACGTATTTGTCGAGGTACTTGCGGATGGCCGGGTTCGCGAAGTCGGCGGCGCTGGAGTTGACATAGATCAGGGCGCCCGCCACGTCCTGCAGCACGATCTCCTTGATCCGGGGGTAGCCGATCTGCATGAACCATCGGTATGCCTGACCGTAGTCGGGGTTCGGCAGCAGCGCACCGTTGCGCCAGGCGACAGGATTGCGCGCCGCCGCGTCCGACAACCCCCAGAAGAGGTTGCGCCAAGCCAGGACCTCTCCCAGGCGGCTCTGGACGCCGCGGAAGGAGCTGGTGCCGGTGATGTCCAGCGCCTTGGCGAGCAAGCCGGCGATGAACTCCAGCTTCACCGCAAGACGGGTGCAGCCGTGAAACGTCGACCGCTCGATGAAACCGGACTCCCCGGTGAAGACCTGCACCTTGCCGATGTCGCCGTAGACGAAGACGTTCTCCCAGGGGATGAGGACCTTGTCTAGGACAAGGATGCAGTCGTTCTCGTCCAGTCTCGTGGACAGCGGGTAGTCGAACGGACTGCCGGATGCCGTCGCAGCCGAGTACGAGGGCCGGCAGAGCAGCTTTAGACCCTGGGCGTTCATGGGGATGGTCGCCATCAGCGCGAACTCGCGTTGCTTGATCGGCAGACCGTAGTGTGCGATGAAATTGTAGTGCGTCAGCGCCGAGCCCGTGGCGACCATCTTCGCTCCGCTGACGATCAGCCCCGAGTCGGTCTCCTTCTCCACATGGACGAAGACGTCTCCCACCTGGTCGGCCGGACGGCTGCGATCCACCGGTGGATGCACGAGCGCGTGGTTCCAGAACAGGACCTTCTGCTGCGACTCGCGGTACCAGCGGCGAGCGTTGTCGGCGAACGGCTCATAGAACTCGGCGTTGGCCCCGAGCGTGCCCAGGAACGATGCCTTGTAGTCGGGGCTGCGTCCCATCCACCCGTACGTCATTCGGGCCCAGGTCGCGATGGCCCGCTGGTCGGCGACCATGTCCTCGACCGTGTGCGGGGTGGTGAAGAACCTGTGGGTGTATCCCGGCGTACCACAGTCGGTCGGCGCGGTCAGAATCTCGCGGGTCTCCGTGGCATGCAGCGCGTCGTAGAGCCGCGCCGTCATGGCGATCGCGTTGCGGAATGCACCGTGCTCGGTCACGTCCTTGATCCGGTCGCCGTACAGGTAGATCTCGCGTTCGTCGCGAAGGCTCTGCGTGTACTCCGCGCCGGTCATCGGTCGCGTCGACGGCTGCTCGTCCGGACCGGTCATCGGGTTCTCCCCCGTGCTCAAGTGGCTGGTGACGGACACTGGCGATCACTTCTTCCGGGCGAGGGTGACGCCGTCGGCGATCGGCAGCATGACCGTGTCGAGCCGACGATCGGCGGCCAGCATCGCGTTGACGCTGCGCATCGTCTGGGCCGCCATACGGGGCATCTCGTCAGGCACTGCTTCGGGGTGCATCACCGCACCCTTGAGCAGAACGTTGTCCAAGATCAGAAGGCCGCCGGAGCGCAGCAGCGGGACCGCCGCCTGGTAGTAGCGCGGATAGCTCATCTTGTCCGCGTCGATGAAGATGATGTCGGCCCGCCCGGTGCCGGCCAGGCCCGCCAGCGTCTTCCAGGCCGGCCCGAGACGGAACTCGATCCGGTCGTCGACGCCGTCGCGCTTCCAGTGCTCGATCGCGGTGTCGAGCCATTCTTCGGTGACGTCGCACGTGATCACCCGACCTCCAGGCGCTAGGCCGCGGGCGAACGACAGCGCCGACAGGCCCGTAAAGGTGCCGACGTCGATGACGAGTTTCGCGGACATGATCCGAGCCAGCAGGGTCAGCAGACCCGCCTGCTCGACCGGCGTCATCATTTCGAAGAGCTCGCCCACCGCAGCGGTTTCCTGGACGAGGCTCGTCACGACTGGATCAGGCGGTGTGCACGACTGCACGATGTAGTTGCTCAGCGCTTCATCCCGCCGGAATGTGCTCATCGGTGCCTCCATCTGTGTCTGTCTGCGCAGGGCGACGTCCGACGCCAGCGGACAGGAAGCGACGCGTCTGCCCCACCTTCATGGACCGCCCCGCCGGCGTGCACCTCCCGGCGTGCGCACGGATCACGGGTCGGTCGCCATGCCGCACACAGGAAGGCGCCGTCATGCTCCGGACCTCGAAGAATCGATGCCAGCGCCGCGCGCACGGGTGCGTCGGGCGGGTCCGATGTCGTCGGACTCGAGCGAGTCATCGAGTACGAAGGAAGTGGACATGACACAAGACACCGGCGTGGTCGCTCTCGAGGCAGCCGACTTCGACGATCCACGTGTGCTGCTGTCCAGGCTGGGCAGGACCCGGCCGATCCACCGGGTCACGCTGCCGGACGGCATGCCGGCCTGGCTCATCACCGGCTACAGCGAAGGGCGCAAGGCCCTCGCCGACCACCGGCTGGCCCGCCGCGGCGCCGCGGCGGCACCGGAGTTGAACCCGTTCCTGCAGGGCATCTACAACGACGGGTTCTTCCCTCATTCCATGGTGTTCAACGACCGCCCGGACCACACGCGGATGAAGCAGGTGGTGTCGCAGGCATTCACGCCCCGGCAGATGGAGCGTCTGCGTCCCCAGGTCCAGGCAATCACGGACGGGCTGTTCGACGCGATCTCCCCACTCGGACGGGCCGACGTCCTGGAGTCGCTGGCGCTGCAGCTGCCGAACGCCGTGATCTGCGACTGGTTCGACATCAAGCGGGAGGACCGCGACGAGTTCGTGTCGCACTGCGGTGTGATCACCGGACTGACCGTGTCGGTCGGCGATGACGCCATGGGCAAAGCGAGCCGCTGGTTCGACGAGTACTTGACCGCCGTCATCGCCGAACGTCGCGCTCGCCCTGGCGACGACATGATCTCCGCGATGCTCGCGTCGCAGGAGGCCAACCAGAACCTGACGGATGTCGAGTTGCGCTCCAACATCTTCCTCATGCTGATCGGGTCCGTCGAGACGGCCGTCAACATGATCTCCAACGGAACGTTGGCACTGCTGCGCAACCCGGAGGCGATCGAGCTGCTGCGGGCCGACCCGACCCTGATCGGTGGCGCAATCGAGGAGATCCTGCGCATCGACGCGCCGGTCATGACCGTGATGTATCACTTCGCCACGGAGAAGCTGACCATCGGTGACGTGGAGATCCAGCCCGGCGAGCACGTCGCGGTGTCGTTGACGGCCGCCAACTACGACGCCGGGCAGTTCAAGGACCCGGAGCTGTTCGACATCCGCCGGGAGCACGACCGGCATCTCAGCTTCAGCCACGGGGTCCACTTCTGCCTGGGCGCGCCACTGGCCCGGCTGGAGGGCGAGGTCTACTTCTCGACGCTGCTGCGCCGGCTGCCCGACCTTGCTCTGGCCGTCCCGGACCGGGAGCTGACCTGGAAGCCAAGCTTCCTGGTGCACCGGCTGCACCAGCTGCCTGTGACGTTCACCCCGTCGCCCCCGTTCGGGTCCTGAGGCAGGCGCTGCCCGCGTGACCTGGCGACCGTGAGGCCGCCGCCGGATGACGGCGGCGGCCTTTTCTGCCTCCTGTCTAGTGTGCTGAGTCGTTGATTCGTTGATAGATTGCTTGGCATGGGTGATGGTCGTGGCCCGAAGCTGGCGACGCTGGAGCTGACGGCTGCGGAGCGGGAGGAGTTGCAAGGCCTGGCCAGGCGTCCGAAGACGGCACAGCCCTTGGCGTTGCGTGCGCGGATCGTACTGGCGTGCGCGGACGGGCTGTCCAACAGCGAGGCGTCACGCAAACTCGGTGTGTCTCTGCCAACGATCGGCAAGTGGCGCAAGCGGTTCGTCGCCGAGCGGGTCGACGGGCTGCTCGATGAGCCGCGCCCCGGCGCACCCCGGAAGATCGGCGATGCTCAGGTCGAAGCGGTCATCACCAAAACGCTCGAAGAGTCACCGTCCAATCAGGACAGTCACTGGTCGACCCGGTCGATGGCCAGGGCGGTGGGCCTGAACCAGACCGCGGTCTCCCGCATCTGGCGGGCGTTCGGACTCAAGCCGCATCAGGTCGACAGCTGGAAGCTGTCGACCGACCCACTGTTCATCGACAAGGTCCGCGACATCGTCGGGTTGTACCTCGACCCGCCCGACGCCGCCATGGTCCTCGCGGTAGACGAGAAATCACAGATCCAGGCCCTGGACCGCACCGCGCCGGTACTGCCGATGATGCCCGCCGCACCGGGCCGGCAGACCCACGACTAAATCCGCCACGGCACCACCAGCCTCTTCGCCGGCCCTCGACATCGCCACCGGCAAGGTAGAGCCACCCCCGCTTTCATGGAGCTTCTTGATCATGGTCTGATGGGCCGTGGGAAGGAAGATTCGTGCCAGCACCGAAGAAGTACTCACCTGATCTGCGGCAACGTGCCGTGCGGTTGTATCGGGAGTCGGACCCGAAGCCGGTGATCCGCCGGTTGGCCGAGCAGCTCAACGTGCATCCGGAGGCGTTGCGGAACTGGATCCGGCAGGCTGAGGCCGACGCCGGTGAGCGCACCGACCGGCCGTCCAGTGACCTCCTCGACGAGAACCGCAGGCTGGCGCGGGAGAACGCTGAGCTGAGGCGGGCGAACGAGATCCTGAAGGCGGCGAGCGCGTATTTCGCCTCGGAGCTGTGCGCCACGTAGCGCTGATTGATCGAGGAGGGTGAGAGACCTTCCCGCCGGGCCGTCGCAGCGGCCCGGTTGAAGCCTGAGGGCAGCCCGAGCCGCGCAATGGCGGTGAGGGTGGCAAGCGGCCCTGGCAAAGGCGGGACGTGCCGGGACTGCCAGACGGTGCGGGTTCGTCGAGGCGAGGCCAGAAGGTGTAACGCGGGTGAACCAGTGTCTGACGCTCCGTAACAGCGAAGCCGGCTCCAACCTGGTGGATATGGGCCGGTGTGCAGCGCACGATCAGCACGATCCTGGGCTGGTCGACTCCGAAGCCGTTTAGCTCCGATGGTGGGGCGGCAATGGTGAAGGTCTGCGGCGTAGCCGTGGCGATGCTGCCGGGGTATAGCTGGGCGCCTCCCTGGCCGATCGATTGTTGGTGAACGTGGGAACCGACCGGCGCCCGCCGGATTCCCGTCCGTCCAGGATGGGGTCGGCAGGCGTGTTGCCGCTGATGGGTGACCGGTCGGGGCGGAGGCCTCGTAGTAGTTGCGGGTGTGACGACCCGCCGCCGGGGTCCGGGAGAGCCGGACGCAGGGCGAAGGAGGCCAGCAAGTCACGCAGTGCGGATGCTGGAATGCCAGGAGGTTGTCGCCGGTGAATACCGTCGATCCGGAGTTGGCTCTGTTGCGGGCTGAGGATCGGGTGCTGGAGATCCAGACCAAGCTGCACCGTTGGGCGCGTGATGATCCTCATCGAGCGTTCGGCGACCTGTTCAACCTTGTCACCGATCCCGCGTTCCTGTTGGTGGCGTGGGATCGGGTGCGGAGTAACAAGGGTGCCAAGACCGCTGGGGTGGACGGGCGGACAGCGCTGTCCATCGTGTTGCGCGTCGGCGTCGAGGAGTTCCTCGACGGGCTGCGGGTCTCGTTGAAGGACCGTAGTTTCCGGCCGCTGCCGGTGCGGGAGCGGATGATCCCGAAGCCGGGCGGGAAGCTACGCCGGTTGGGGATCGCGACGATCACCGACCGGGTGGTTCAGGCATCTGTGAAGCTGGTGTTGGAGCCGATCTTTGAGGCGGACTTTCTCCCATGTAGTTATGGGTTCCGTCCGGGGCGCCGGGCTCATGACGCGGTCGCCGAGATCCGTCATCTGGCGACGAGGCCACGCAGTTACGAGTGGATCGTGGAAGGTGACATCAAGGCATGCTTCGATGAGATCGACCATGCCGCCCTGATGGGGCGGGTTCGTGGCCGGATCGCTGACAAGCGCGTCCTGGACCTGGTGAAGGCGTTCCTGAAAGCTGGGATCCTTGGTGAGGATCGACAGCTTCGGGAAACCAACGCCGGAACTCCGCAAGGTTCATTATGTTCAGCTGAACATAATGAACCTTATGAACAGTGCTGGGTTATGCGCAGCGTCGGCCTGTCGGTCCTGGTCAGGGCGGAGCTGGGGGTCGAGCGCTGCGCATAACGCGTGGGTGTTCGGGTCAGAGGTTGGTGAGCCAGTCGAGCAGTCCGGGGTCTTGGTTCCATTCGGACAGGTCGTCGGAGGTTGTGTCGGTGTAGGCGGCTTCGAGGGCTTTGCGTTTCGCTTCGGTCGAGGCGCGGGCGTAGATCTCGGTGGTGGACAGGTCGATGTGTCCGAGGATGTCGCGGATGTAGGGCAGGGGGACGCCTGCTTCGTAGAGGTGCATGGCCTTGCTGTGGCGCAGGGTGTGCGGGCTGACGTCGGCGCCGGCGAGTTGCGGGTTGTCTGTCCTGGCCAGGTATTTGCTGATGACCCAGGCGATGCCGCCACGGCTGAGCTTGCTGCGGTGCTGGTTGAAGAACACCGGGTGGTCGTCGTGGCCGGGTCGGTCCAGGCGATGTTCGGCCAGGTAGGCGGCCAGGATCGCTGTCGTGTTGCCTATCAGGGGGACGTGGCGTGTCTTGCGGCCTTTCCCGGTCAGGGCGGCCATGGCGGGGGGTTCGAGACGGATGTCGCGGACGGTGAGGTCGGCGATTTCCTGGACCCTGGCGGCGGTGTCGTAGAGCGTGGCGAGCAGGGTCGCGTCGCGTCGGCCGCGGTGGGTGGACCGGTCGGGTTGAGCGAGCAGCAGACGGGTCTGCCCGACGGTCAGGTGGTTGACGCCCGGGCGGGCCTGCTTCTTGGTGGGGATGGCGAGGATGTCTTGGTAGCAGGCCATCCGGGCTGGGTCCTCGGTTTGCATCCAGGTGCAGAACGAGCTGATCGCGGCCAGTCGCTGGTTACGCGTCGACGCGCTGTTGTGCCGGCTGGCCTCGAGCCATTCAAGGAACCCGGTGATAGCGGCGGCATCGACGTGATCGAGGGTGAGCTTGGCTGCGGGGATTGACCTTTCGTCGCGCAAGTAGGCGATCAGGAGTTTGAACGTGTCGCGGTAGGACGCGACCGTGTTGGGTGAGCAGCCGCGCATCCCGGCCAGGTGCGTGGTGAGGAAGCGGCGCAGGAAGACCGCGAAGTCAGTAGCCATGGCACGGCCCTGTGGTGAGGGGCGGGACGACGTCGCCGGTGGCCTGCTGGACTCGGGCGGTGACGTCCGGGTAGGACTCGGCGGTCAGCCTGAGGTAGTAGGCGGTGTCGGCGATCGAGGAATGGCCCAGGTAGGTTTGCAGGACCGGCAGCAACGCGCCGACGTCCTGGCCGTGGGCGAACCAGGAACGCAGGTTGTTGACCGCGAAGGTATGGCGGAGATCGTGGACGCGGGGGCCGTGGCCTCGACCACCATGAGAGATGCGGGCCTGCCACAGAAATCGGCGGAAGTTCTTGTCGATGTTCCCGAGTGTCAGCGGCTTTCCGGCCGTGCCGGGGAAGAACCAGTCTGCGCCCGAGCGGCCGGCGACGTGGGCGTGGTAGTCGGCGAGCCTCACGCGCAGCGGCGCACTGACGGGCACCTGCCGGTCTTTGCCGCCCTTCGCGTCGCGGATCTGCAGCACGCCGGTGGTGATGTCAACGTCGTCGACGCGCAGCAGGCGGGCTTCGGAGGCACGCAGCCCGCAGGCGTAGATCGTGCGGAACAGCACTGGCATGACCAGATGCCGGAACGGGACCTGGGAACAGGAGTTGCAGCGGTCGGTCTGGGTGAACAGGGCCGCCAGTTCCTGATCGGTGTAGATGTGCGGGACGTAACGGCCGGGTCTGGGCAGCGCACCTTTGGGCAGGACGTAGGCCGGCACGCCCTGGCGGTGAAGCCACCGGGCCAACTCCCGCACCGGCGCGGCCAGGCCCTGCAGGGTCGCCGGCGTGACTGCGCGCCGCCGGGCGGCCGCGAGCCACGCCTCGACCGAAGCCTCGGTGGGCGCGGCCAGTCCGGGGAACTCGCTGCGGCAGAACGCGGCGAACCGGGCCAGCACCCGTTCTTCGGCTGCGTATTTGTAGCCGAGGGCGCGTTTCTGGGCGACCAGCGCCGTGATCGCGTCGGTCATGGTGATGTCGGCGCTCATCGTGACGCCTGCTGCACCGGCGCGTCCGGGTCCAGGGCGCACGTGGCTAGCAGACCCAGCGACGACTTCAAATACACGCCAGTCGACTGCACCGACCGGTGACCGAGGATGTCGGCGATCTGCTCGACCGGCGTGCCGTCCTCCATCAACCGAGTGGCCAGGGTGTGCCGCAGCGAGTGCATGCCGTGGCGGCGTTGCTCACTCACCGCAACGTGCGCCGCCCGGGCGTGCTTGACCAGGATCTGATGCAGATGGTCCTGCTCGGAGAACGGTCCGATCGGAGCGTGGTGCCGCAGGAACACCTGCGGGTAGTCGCAGACCGGCCGACCATGACGGATGTAGTCGATCACCGCCCAGCCGACCTCTTTGAGCAACGGCAACTGCACCCGGTGCCCGGTCTTGGCCTGCGCCACGCTCAACCGGTTGCCCGGCCAGTCGAAGTCGGCGAACTCCAGCCGTCTGACATCCACGCCGCGCAGCCCGAGCCTGGCGATCAGCACAATAATCGCGTAGTCCCGCTTCCCGCACGGATTGCCCCGGTCGATCGCGTCCAGGATCCTGGCCACGTCGCCGGGATCCCACACCGACGGGACCCTGACCCGCTTGCTGGACCGCACCGCCGGGACCGCTTCCAGGACAGCGGCGTCGACCAGGCCGCCGGCGCAGGCGAACCGGAGGAAGGACCGCACCGCGCACAGTTTCTGCTCGACAGTCTTGACCTGGTATCCCGCGAGGGTGGCGACGAACGCCTGGAGCGTCGCGGCGTCGCAACGAGCCAGCCCGCCATGGGTGCCGGCGAACGCGACGAACTCCCCGGCCACCGTCGCATACACCCGCACGGTCGATACGGCGCGGTCAGCGGAGCGCAGCCACGCCTGGAACCGCACGACCGCGTCGGCGCCCTCCCCGTCCAGCTTGGCCACGGACCGGGAGTAGCGGCGCAGCACCGCCCCGTGCAACGCGTAATCGCCCAGCATCTGCGCGACCCTGAACAGATAGATATCATTCGGTTTGAGCGCGCCCGCCCGCTCCTTGTCGAAGAAGCCACACGCCTCATCGACCCACGCCATCGCCACGTCCAGGAAGAACTCCTCGACGCCACGGGCAGCGAAGAACCTCTCCATCCGGCGCCAGCAGCCCCGATACCAGACCAACGTCGAGTCCTTGTAGCCCAGACGCCGCAACTCCGCGTCCAAACCCGACACCAGCGCAGACACAGCCGTCATCACAGCCGACCTCCGATCACGCGAGCCGGCACCATGCCGACCCTGATCAGATCCTCGGCGCGTTATGCGCAGCGCTCGACCCCCAGCTCCGCCCTGACCAGGACCGACAGGCCGACGCTGCGCATAACCCAGCACTGTTCATAAGGGTCAATCCTGTCCCCGTTGGTCAGCAACATCGCCCTGGCGGTGCTGGACGAGCACATCGCCCAGCAGCCCGGAGGTCCGAACTCCAGCCCGGGTGTCAGGGCCGGGCGGCTGCGGCGAGGCATGCCGAACTTCAAGCTGGTCCGGTATGCCGACTTATGCCGAGCTCGGCATAAGTCCGCTTATGCCGAGGTCCGGGTTATGCCGATGTTGGTGTCGGATCGGCTGGTCAGGGCGGTGGGCGGCGTCCCGCCATCGGCATAACCCGGTGGGTGGTGGCGGTGGTTAGAGGTTGTCGAGGAACGCGAGCAGGGTGTCGGGTGGCCGGTATCGGCCGGGGCTGGTGCCGGGCTGCTGGACGCGGGCGAGGGCTTGTTCCTTG
Organism: Dactylosporangium sp. CA-152071; assembly: GCF_050936335.1. Lineage (NCBI taxonomy): Bacteria > Bacillati > Actinomycetota > Actinomycetes > Micromonosporales > Micromonosporaceae > Dactylosporangium > Dactylosporangium sp. CA-152071. The sequence continues at coordinate 4,276,838 of NZ_JBNJMZ010000002.1, forward strand.
ATGGTCATGTCGGCGTGAAGGTAGATCTGGGTGGTTTCGGTTCCTTCGTGTCCGAGCCAGAGGGCGATGACGGAGGTGTCAACTCCGGCCTTCAAGAGCGTCATGGCGGCGGAGTGCCTCAGCGTGTGCGGAGTGACCTGCTTCTCCTTGATCGACGCGCAGCTGTCTGCGGCGGTAGCGGCGTGCTTTGCGACGAGGCGTTCGACGGCGTCGCGGGATAGCCGTCCGCCGGACTGGGTGGGAAACAGCGGGCCGGCGGGGTCGGGGCTGAGCTCGGCGAGCCAGGTCCGCATCACTTTGACGGTCTGGGTGGTCAGCGGGGTGGCCCGGTCTTTGCGGCCCTTGCCATGGCAGCGGACGTGCGGCCCGGCGTCCAGGTGGATGTCGTGGCGTTTCAGACCGGTGAGCTCGGAGACCCGCAGGCCGGTCTGGACGTCGATCAGGAGCAGGGCCCGGTCGCGGCGGCCGTGCCAGGTCTCGCGGCTGGGGGCCGCGACCAGTGCGTCGATCTCCTCGGCGGTGAGGTAGCTGACGATGGCCCGTTCGCGTCGCCTCGGTGGGATCGCCAAGACCTGGCTGATGGTGGCGGCGTGCTCAGGCGCCTTCGGGGCCGCGTACTTGAACAGCGAGTGGATCGCGGCCAGGCGGGCGTTGCGGGTGGCGCTGCCGTTTCCCCGCTGTTCTTCCAGGTGGTGCAGGAACGCGCCCACCAGGGTGGCGTCCAGGTCGGCGAGGCTGAGCCGGCTGGGTGTCTTGCCGGTCTTGTCGCGGGCGAAGGCCAGCAGGAGGCGGCAGGTGTCCCGGTAGGCGGCGACGGTGTTCGGGCTGGCCTTCTTCTGTCGGGCCAGCCGGTCGGTGAAGAACCCCTGCAGGATAGGAGCGAGGTCGGTCACGACGTCACCTTCGCGTCCTGCCCGGTGGGCTCCAACCTGGTGGCGGCCAGGGCGAGCAGTTCCGGGACGGCCGAGAGGTACCAGTAAGTGGACTTCGGATCGATGTGCCCCAGCCAAGTGGACAGGACCGGGAGCCTGGCCTGGACGTCGCTGCCGTCGCGGTACCAGTCCAGCAACGTTGCGACGGTGAAAACGTGCCTCAGGTCATGCAACCGCGGGGGCCGCCGCCCAGCAGGAGCCTTGATCCCTGCTGCCGTGACCAGCTGCGCGAACGTCTTGGGGGTGTTGCGGCGGTCCAGTGGCCGGCCCTGACTGTTGACCAGGAACGTGCCCGCGGTCGGCCGAGGGAACGCCTCGTCCCGGGCCCGTTCATAGGCGCGCAGGGCAGCGGCCGCGGTCGGGTGCAGGAACACCATGCGGGACTTTCCGAACTTGGAGTCCTCGATCACGATCGTCTCCGCGTTCAGGTCGACGTCGCCGCGGCGCATGCGGCAGGCCTCGCCCTGCCGCACGCCGGTCACAGCCAGCAGGCCGATGAGCGTGCGCCAGGTCAGCCCTCGGAACGCGGGCCGCAGCGTCCTGGCCACGTCCATCAGAGCGGTGACCTCCTGCGGGGAGTAGAGGTAGGGCGGAACCCGCCACTGGCGGCGGTCCAGCACGTCCTCGGGCGGGACCTCAGTGGCAGGATCCAGCGGCTGCAGGTAGCGAGCGAAGATCCGCACCACGTCAAGACGGCGGGCCTGGTATGCCTCGTGGTCGCTGCCCCTGGCGGTCGAGGTCGCCCATTGCACCGCCAGGTCCATGGTTACCGTCGTGGCCCCATGGTCCTCGCAGAACCGGACGAAGCTCATCAGCCGCGGCCCCCAGCTCTCCAGCTTGAAGCCCAGCGCCCTGCGCATGACCAGGTACTCCTCGGCCCTGGCCCGCAGCGCGCTCACCGACCGGCTCCAGGCCACTGCCGGGCCAGCGGGCGCAGCGCGTTCTGGTCGACCTTGGCATAGATCGAGGTCGACAGCATGCTGCGGTGCCGCAGCACCTGTCCGACCTCGGGCAGCGATGCCCCCGCCCGCAGCATCTCGGTCGCCAGTGCGTGCCGGAACCGGTGCGTTCCCCGCCGCTGCAGGCCGGCCCGCCCGCATGCCCTGCCCATGACGGCCCGGACCGCCTCCGCCGTCAGTGGCCGGTAGGGCCGCCGGACCGTCACGAACACCGACCGCGACTCACACCTCGGCCGCCCGTGCTCCAGCCACGCGACAAGGGCCTCCCCAGCCGGGACCGGCAGCGGGAGCCGCTCGGTCCGGCTGCCCTTGCCGGTGACCGCAATCTCCCCGGCCCGCCAGTCGATGTCACCGACCTGCAGACCGGCGGCCTCGGCACCCCGCAGGCCGAGCCCGGCCAGCAGCGACAAGACCGCGTAATCGCGCGAGCCGACCGGCGTGTCCCGGTCACAGCTGGCCAGTAGCCGCTCGATCTCCACTGCCTTCAGGCCTCGGGGCAGCGAGGCCATCTGCCACGACGCGATCGCCGGAACCGCCCCCGCCAGAGCAACTGATATCCGCCCAGTCGCGTGGGCGAACCGCAAGAACGCCCGCAGCGACGTCACCATCGCTTTCGCCGTCCACGTGTTGCGACCCGGCGTCCAGTCCACCATGAACGCAGTCACCTTCCCCGCGTCCAGTTCACCGACCGCCGCGGCCCCGCCGATCCCAGCCAGGAACGCCTTCGACTGCTTGGAGTAACAGCGCACCGTCACCGGCGACAAGCCCCGCTCCCGGTCCAGCCAGCCTCGGAACTCAGCCAACAGCACAACGTCGGGCTGCCCGCAGCCCGAACCCGCATCCGTTCCCATGATCATCTCCTACCTGGAGGAACACCGATCACTCCAGACAGGCACACCACCCGCAAACACCACAGGATTATGCCGATGGCGGGACGCCGCCCACCGCCCTGACCAGCCGATCCGACACCAACATCGGCATAACCCGGACCTCGGCATAAGCCGACGACTGGTGCCTGATGATCAGAGGCAGTCAGTCCGACGCCGTGACGCTGCGGGACGAGATCGTTCGAGTGTTGTCGACGATGGGCCTGCGCCTGTCGCCTGACAAGACGCTGATCACCCATATCGACGAGGGCGTGGACTTCCTCGGGTGGCGCATCCGGCGTCATCGTAAGAGGGGGACCGACCGGTACTTCGTCTATACCTACCCGGCCAGGAAGTCGCTGAAAGCGGTGATGGCCAAGCCCGGGTTCCGCAGTTGCGGAGGTGACTAGTCCCACGCCTCTGGGGTCTGAGCTGCAGAAACCCTTGGCTACCTGGTGGTAGGGCGTGTCACTAGGTCGGAGCATCTGCCCAGGTCAGGCCACCTACCGCGCGCTCGAACGCGTCGGTGCGGTCGTTAAGAGCGACCGGCGATAGGTGTCAGGATTCGGGCGGGTTGAGGCCCGGGATGTAGGACAGGCACGGGTTCATCGATCATCGGAGTTCTCTACGCTTCGTGACCGATGGAGTCCCGTGCCTGCGCTGCCATCTTCGTTGTTCGAGCCTGTCTGGGTCCAGTTCGCCGCGCTGTGGCCTGAGCAACCCGAGTTCGACCCGTCGCATCCTCTGGGCTGCCACCGCCGCCGGATCCCGGACCGGGTGGTGTTCGAGCACGTCATCGCTGCGTTGGTGCACGGGTCCGGCTATGAACGTGTCGCGTCGGATGCCTGCTCGGACCGGACGATCCGCCGGCGTCTGCGGTTGTGGGCCGATGCCGGTCTCGGTGAACAGGTCCACGAGCTTGCCCTGGACGCCTACGACCGGATGATCGGGCTGGACCTGACCGATGTCAGCGCCGACGGCGCCATCACGAAAGCGCCGTGCGGCGGGGACCAGGCTGGCCGGTCCCCGGTCGACCGCGGCAAAGGCGGTATGAAACGCTCGACCGGCGTGGACGGCTACGGCATCCCACTCGGGATGACCGGCGCCAGCGCCAACCGGCACGACTCGCCGTTGCTGCGTGACACCTTCGAAGCGTGCAGCACCCAACTGCGCCACCGCTGGCCTGAGCAGGTCACCGCACACCTGGATCGCGGCTACGACAACAACCGCTGCCGTGACCTGCTCGACGAACTCGGCTTCGACGCGCAGATCGCCCGCAAGGGCGTACCCGCCCCGATCCAGATCGGCAAACGCTGGGTCGTCGAGCGCACGAACTCATGGATGAACAGCTTCGGCAAGATCCGCCGCTGCACCGACCGCGACGCCACGATCGTCGACTTCTACCTGTACCTGGCCGCCGCGATCGTCACCATCCGTCAACTCATCCAACGAGCCCGCACGCTCTACCGCTGGGACACCCGACCAACCACCCGCCGACTCAAATGACACCTATCGCCGGTCGCTCTAAGCTTGAGTTTTATCCTTTGAGTGCCTGCTTGCGGGCTTTCAGAATGTCCACTGTGGACTTCTTCTTGCCGACTGGGTAGCGGGTTCGTGGGGGCCGGGTGCTGCCCTTGGGACGGCCGGGGCCGGGAGTGGTCGTTTTCGGCCTACTGGCCGGAGTGCCCAGATGCCGGCGCAGGTTACGGAAACCCCGGCGGACCCGTCCAGGGGTCATCGACCGCCCGGCAGGGATCGTCTTCTCCCAGGGACGGCGTAGATCGGTCGTGAGAGTCTTCGCCAGCCGCAGCTGTGCGTGTGCGGCCAGGATCAGCCATGTCCAGCGTTCACCTTGTTGTGGAGTACGGATCTGCGGGGCGGTCCAGCCCAGACTGGACTTGAGCAGCCGGAAGGTGTGTTCCACATCGAACCGGCGAAGGTAGGTCTTCCACAGCAGGTCCAGGTCAAAGACGATGCCCGGTGGTGCGGTGTGCCACAGCCACAGGTCTTCCGGCGCCCGGTTGCCGGGCAGACGCTCGACCTGGATGCGGATCACGGTGCCAGCCACGACCGGCAGGACCCCCTCGAAGCCGGTCCAGCCGGCCTGTCTGGACAGTTTCTGGTGCAGCCCGTGCCACGCGCTGACCATCACCTCGCCGTATCGCGGGTTCTGCCCACGCAGCCGCTGAGTGGGTGCCGGAAGCGATGCCGGCTTGGACAGTTCGAAACGGCTGCCGTGTCTCTTGGGCCGGCCCGGGCGGCCGTCCTTGCGCCCCTTGGGTGCCGGTGCATAGAACACCCGGTCGCTGCGCACCCGACCCAGGACCTGCACACCCAGACCATCGCGTTCGGCGAGATAGGTGATGCGGGTCAGGTCGTATCCGGAGTCGAACGTGAACACCGGCGCGGGCCGCCGCGCGAGCGTCCCGGCCGCGTCCAGGCGGGCGAGCACGTTGCCGATCTGGGCGACGGTCACCACCGTCGCGTCGTCGTCGGGGCCGATACGCACCGCGTCCAGCAGCGCGGTCCACGACGAGGCACCCCACTCCAACCCGGCGGCGAAGGAGAACGGCCAGCCCGGAATCGTCTTGCGGGATCCGTCGCAACGGCAGGAGGTGTAGCAGTGGCACAGCCCCGCAGAGGTCACCGCGTCCGGCCGTGGCCACGCCGAGGTATCCACCGCGATCTTCACCGGACCGTCGTCGGCGGGCTGCCACGACGACGCGATCAGCCCAGCCAGCTGTTCAACGTCGAGGTCACCACAAGCCAGCGCGTCATACAACGCCCCGTGTCCACGCCGGAACACCTTCTCCTGCGACAGTTCCACCAGAGAGTCCACCGGACCCTCGACGGTCAACACCGCATCCACGAGCTCGAACAACGCGTCCGCGCGTCTGTCGAAGCACGCATACAACCCGGCCCGGAACGCGACCAACGCCGCACGACACACCGAGGCATCCGTTGCCACCACGGCCTTCAAACCTGGCATAGTAGGCCCCACGGCCACCCCGCATCCTTCGAAGCTTCAGCACTCCGAATGATCACGGGTGGCCGTACCCATATCCTTGCGACACACCGAAACGGCCCGGACGATCTTCTGATCGTCCGGGCCGTTGGTTAAATCTCAAGCTAAGCCGAATTTCGATTCGTGGGCAGTTTGCCATACAGGACTGGGCGCGACGCGCCCACCCATCGACAATTGACGTTCAACGAGTCGATAGGATCCATGCCACTACACCTCCCGCCTGACGGGGCAGGGAGCACCGCCGAGGCCGTTGACCTGCGGAAACGTCCTCGCCTAGTGACACGCCTTGCCACTAGGTAGCCGTGAGTTGTCGCAGCTCAATGCCTGGTTCCGCGCACTAGCGGTAGTTTGTTGCCTGCGGCTTCTGGGCAGTAATAGCCGTGAAGTGTTCGGACTTTTGTAGGTTTGCTGAGGTGTGAGCGATGACTGTGCGTCGTCGGTGTCCACCGGCGCCGGGTTCGTTGGAGGGCTACGCTGCCCGCTTCGATGATCTGTTCGGCAGGCTGGCCCAGCGTCGGGGGTTTCGTGAGTACCTGACCGGGCTGCTCGCGCCGCGTGACCGGAACAAGACGTTGACCTGTCTGGCCGGGGCTGAGCCGGTCATCGGGGCTCAGCATCCGGCGGTACAACGGCTGCAGTTCTTCCTGTCGGAGTCCACCTGGGACCATGAGCAGGTCAACGCCCGGCGGGTGGAGTTGCTGCTGGCTGATCCCGCCACCGCGCCGCATGCCGGTGGGGTGCTGGTCGTCGACGATTCCGGTGACCGCAAGGACGGTACCGCCACCGCGCATGTGGGCAACCAGTGGCTGGGCCGCTATGGCAAGACCGACCGCGGGATCGTCACCGTGACCACCCTGTGGGCCGACGAGCGGCTGTACTACCCGCTGCATGCGGTGCCCTACACCCCCGCGCACCACTTCCCGAAAGGCAAGCACGACCCAGACTTCCGCACCAAGCTGCAGATCGCTGCCGACCTGGCCGTGCAAGCCCGTCAGTCGGGCGTGGTCTTCCGCGCGGTGGCCGCCGACTGTGCCTACGGCGACCAGGACGGCTTCCGGGCCGACCTCCGCGCGGCGGGACTGCCATTCGTCATGGCCCTCAAACCGCACCGGGGGACATGGGCCTACGCAGACCAGGCGTACACCCCCGTCGACGCTGCCCGCGACCTGGCCTGGAACAGTCCCGAAGAGCCGGGCGACTGGACGCCGGCGCCCCGGACGTTCCGCGACGGGCATACCCAGACGTGGTGGGCCGCCGAGGCGCGGCTGGGCTGGTGGGGGCCGGACGGGACGACCCGGCTGGTCGTGGCCACCGCCGACCCGGCCACCCTGCCGGAGAAGGCCACCTGGTATCTGGCCACCGATCTGCCTCGACTCGGCGGCCCCCGGGCTGTCGACAGCCCTCATCCACCCGCGGACCTGGCGGAGATCGTGTGGATCTATGGGATCCGGCACTGGATCGAGCAGGGCTACAAGCAGGTCAAGGACGAACTCGGGTGGGCCGATTTCCAAGCCCGTTCCGACACCGCCATCCGTCGCCATCAGACCCTGGTCAACTGCGCGTTTTGCTTCTGCTGGGATGCCTGGTTAGCAGATCGAGCACCGTCACAGCCAGCAGCACCACCCCCTGATCCCGGTGCTCGAGAGAGGGGGACCCGCACCCGGCAGGCCGTCGGCAGCCCTGTGCTGGCCCCGAACCATCCGGGAGGTCCGCGGCTGGCTCGTTCCCTGGATCATGTTGCGGCGCTGTTGGCGGGCGTGGTCGAACAGGCCCCCACCCGCCGAGCTCCAGGCACTCCTCGACGCCGTCGCAAGTGGACAACCCCTGTACCTGTACCACCTGAGCTAACAAACTACCGCTAGTGTCGCGTGATTCTGGTGTCGTTACTTCGCGTTGTTCTCGACGAGTTGTTTGACGCTGGCCTGGACCCAGCGGACCTTGGCGAGGATCTCGTCGGCGGTGGCGGTCCAGGTGAATGGCTTGGCTTCGGCGTTCCAGTGCGCGACGTAGTCGCGGATGCGGACGATGAGGGCGTTGACCGAGGTGAACGTGCCGCGGCGGATGGACTGGCGGGTGATGAGTCCGAACCAGATCTCGATCATGTTCAGCCAGCTGCTGCCGGTCGGGGTGTAGTGGAACGTGACGTTCGGGTGTGCGGCCAGCCAGGCCCGGACCTCGGGGGTGCCGTGGGTGGACAGGTTGTCCAGCACCACGTGGATCTCTTTGCCGGCATGGGGTTTCACGGCTTTGCGCAGGAAGGCCAGGAACCGGGCGCCGTCGCGGACGGGCTGGCAGTCGGCGGTGACCTGCCCGGTGGCGACGTCCAGGGCGGCGAACAGGTTGGTGATGCCGTGCCGTCGGTAGTCGTGGGTGCGTTGCTCGGTCACCCCGAAGTCCAGCGGCAGCAACGGCTGGGTCCGGTCCAGAGCTTGGACTTGGGTCTTTTCGTCGATCGACAGGACGACCGCGCCGCCGGGCGGGTCGAGGTAGAGCCCGACGATGTCGGCGACCTTCTCGGCGAAGCGGGGGTCCCTCGACAGCTTGAAGGTGCCCTGCCGGTGCGGCTGCAGCTTGTTGTCCCGCCACAGTTTCGCGACGTAGTGCCAGGACACCGACACGCCCTCGGCCCGTTTGAGGTATGCGGCCAGTTGCCGGGACGACCAGTGCGACAACCCGGTCTCCACCGGCGGTGTGGCACGGGTCAGCGCCAGGACCCGGGCCCTCACCGCGGCCGGGACCTGCTCCCGCGGCGCGGCGTGGGAGCCGTCTTCCAGACCGGCCAGACCGTTGTCCGCGTACCGCTGTACCCAACGGTCCACAGTGGGCAGTGACACCCCGGCCAACCCGGCGACGTCCTTACGGCGCCGGCCCTCCGCCATCCACAACACGATCCGCGCCCGGGTCGCCACCACCGCCGGCACGTCCCGGCTGTTGATCACCGCCCGCAACTCCGCGGTCTGGCCCTCGGTCAGCATCACACCAGGATCAACGACCGACCCGACATAACGCAACCAGCATCACGTGACACTAGCGGTAGTTTGTTAGCTCAGGTGGTACAGGTACAGGGGTTGTCCACTTGCGACGGCGTCGAGGAGTGCCTGGAGCTCGGCGGGTGGGGGCCTGTTCGACCACGCCCGCCAACAGCGCCGCAACATGATCCAGGGAACGAGCCAGCCGCGGACCTCCCGGATGGTTCGGGGCCAGCACAGGGCTGCCGACGGCCTGCCGGGTGCGGGTCCCCTCTCTCGAGCACCGGGATCAGGGGGTGGTGCTGCTGGCTGTGACGGTGCTCGATCTGCTAACCAGGCATCCCAGCAGAAGCAAAACGCGCAGTTGACCAGGGTCTGATGGCGACGGATGGCGGTGTCGGAACGGGCTTGGAAATCGGCCCACCCGAGTTCGTCCTTGACCTGCTTGTAGCCCTGCTCGATCCAGTGCCGGATCCCATAGATCCACACGATCTCCGCCAGGTCCGCGGGTGGATGAGGGCTGTCGACAGCCCGGGGGCCGCCGAGTCGAGGCAGATCGGTGGCCAGATACCAGGTGGCCTTCTCCGGCAGGGTGGCCGGGTCGGCGGTGGCCACGACCAGCCGGGTCGTCCCGTCCGGCCCCCACCAGCCCAGCCGCGCCTCGGCGGCCCACCACGTCTGGGTATGCCCGTCGCGGAACGTCCGGGGCGCCGGCGTCCAGTCGCCCGGCTCTTCGGGACTGTTCCAGGCCAGGTCGCGGGCAGCGTCGACGGGGGTGTACGCCTGGTCTGCGTAGGCCCATGTCCCCCGGTGCGGTTTGAGGGCCATGACGAATGGCAGTCCCGCCGCGCGGAGGTCGGCCCGGAAGCCGTCCTGGTCGCCGTAGGCACAGTCGGCGGCCACCGCGCGGAAGACCACGCCCGACTGACGGGCTTGCACGGCCAGGTCGGCAGCGATCTGCAGCTTGGTGCGGAAGTCTGGGTCGTGCTTGCCTTTCGGGAAGTGGTGCGCGGGGGTGTAGGGCACCGCATGCAGCGGGTAGTACAGCCGCTCGTCGGCCCACAGGGTGGTCACGGTGACGATCCCGCGGTCGGTCTTGCCATAGCGGCCCAGCCACTGGTTGCCCACATGCGCGGTGGCGGTACCGTCCTTGCGGTCACCGGAATCGTCGACGACCAGCACCCCACCGGCATGCGGCGCGGTGGCGGGATCAGCCAGCAGCAACTCCACCCGCCGGGCGTTGACCTGCTCATGGTCCCAGGTGGACTCCGACAGGAAGAACTGCAGCCGTTGTACCGCCGGATGCTGAGCCCCGATGACCGGCTCAGCCCCGGCCAGACAGGTCAACGTCTTGTTCCGGTCACGCGGCGCGAGCAGCCCGGTCAGGTACTCACGAAACCCCCGACGCTGGGCCAGCCTGCCGAACAGATCATCGAAGCGGGCAGCGTAGCCCTCCAACGAACCCGGCGCCGGTGGACACCGACGACGCACAGTCATCGCTCACACCTCAGCAAACCTACAAAAGTCCGAACACTTCACGGCTATTACTGCCCAGAAGCCGCAGGCAACAAACTACCGCTAGTTGATCCCTCAACTGCGGAACGTGGGCCAAGGTGAAGACGCTGTGCCGGCAGGTCGAGGTGAACCAGCCGCTGGACGAGCTGATCCGACGGCTCAACCAGGCAGTTCGTGGCTGGTGCGCCTACTTCCGGCCAGAGGTGTCGTCGGCGACCTTCGCCTATCTCAGCCACTACCTGTGGCAGACGGTATGGCGGTGGCTGCGACGCAAACACCGCCGAGTGAAGTTCCACCCCAGGATCGGACACCGGGGTTTCATGCCGCGAGGGCGGTGGTCTGACCGTAACAGACGCGGGCCTCGTACGGGGTTCGGTGGCTGAGTGTCGAATGTAGACGGTTGCGGTTGTAATAGGCAAGGTACGCGAACACGGCTCGGCGCGCGTCGGCCCGGGTGGCCCAGACCCGGGTGCCGATCTCGGCTTTCAGGGTCGCGAAGAACGATTCGGCGACGGCGTTGTCGTAGCACGATCCGACGCGGCCCATCGACCCTCTCATGTGGAGCGACTTGAGCGTGGTGCGGAACTCGGTCGAGGTGTACTGAGCCGCGGTCGGAGTGGAAGATGGCCCGTGGCTTGACCAGACCGCGCCGGTGGGCCAGCTCGACCGCGTCGCACACGAGGTCGGCGCGCATGCGCTCGGCCATCGCGTAGCCGACGACCTCGCGGTTGAACAGGTCGATGGTGGTGGCCAGGTAGAGCCAGCCTTCCTGGGTGGGCAGGTAGGTGATGTCGCCGACGAGGCGGTGCCCTGGAGCGGGCGAGGTGAAGTCGCGGCCGATCAGGTCCGGCGCGGGCGCGGCGGTCGTGTCCTGCTTGGTCAGCGACCGCCGTCGGCGGCGGGTGATGCCGACGATGCGGCGTTCCCGCATGATCCGCTCGACGCGCTTACGGTTGACCCGGCGGCCGCGCCGGCGCAGCTCGTCCGTCACACGCGGCGAGCCGTAGGAGCCCTTGTGCTCGCCGTGGATGGTGCGGATCTCGGCAGCGAGGTCGTCCTCGGCCTCAGCACGCTCCTGACGGGCGGGCTGGGCAGCGACCCACTCGTAGTAGCCCTGCCTGCGACCGACCGCCAGAACGCGGCACAGCCGCGTGACGCCATAGGTGGCGTGGTGCCCGGAGATGAACCGGTAGCGGTGGATCATCGACCCATCTGACTCGAAAATATCCGCGACCACCGGCTCAGGCTGCCGCGATGGGGTCGAGGCGGACGGTGTAGCCGAGGTTGTTGAGTTGGGTGACGAGTCGTCGGGTCTGTCTGGCGGTGCCGGCGCGTTCGGTGAAGTAGTTGGCGCCCAGGTCGTGGTAGGCGACGTCGTGTGTGAGCATGTGCCAGATCGCGATCAGCATCGAGTGCTGAACCGCGACGATCGCGCGTTTCTTACCGCGGCGGGAGGCCACCCGTTTGTATCGGGCCGCGAGGTAGGTGTCCTTGGTGCGGGTGACCGCCAACGCGGCCTCACCGAGCGCGGCTCGCAGCGCGGCGTTGCCGTTGCGGGTCTTGCCGGACAGTTGCTTGCCGGCGGACTCGTTGTTACCTGGACACACCGCTGCCCACGAGGCCAGATGGCCGGCCGACGGGAACACCGACATCGTGACACCGATCTCGGCGATGACCACCTCGGCGATGCGGGTGCTGATCCCGGGGATCGTGGCGAGCAGGTCGGCTTGACGACGCATCGGCGTGATGTGGTCGCTGATCCGCGCCGAGATCCGCTCCACGGTCAGGGCCGCGGCGTCGATGCGGTCCAGCATCGCGCGGACCAGGAAGGCGTGGTGGTCGGTGAACCGTCCGGTCAGCGCCTCGACCAGCTGCGCCCGTTTGGACTTCATGCGTCGCAGCGCCATGTCGGCCAGCACCTGCGGGTCACGTTGCCCCGCGATCATGGCTTCCAGCATCGCCCGGGCGGACTTGCCGAGCAGATCCGCCACCACCGCGGACAGCTTGATCCCGGCGTCTTCCAGCAGCTTCTCCAACCGCGCGATGTCCCGCACCCGTTCCCGCACGACCTCGGTGCGGTAGCGGGTCAAATCCCGCAACTGCCGGATCGGCGCCGGCGGCACGAAGCTTGGCCGGACCAGACCGTGCTGCACCATCCGGCAGATCCACTCCGCGTCGATCACATCGGTCTTGCGCCCCGGCACGTTGTGCAGGTGCCTTGCGTTGAGCAACTGGACGTCGAACGCGTCTTCCAACGCGTAGTACGGCGGCTTCCAATACGCTCCGGTGGCCTCCATCCCGACGGTGGTGATTCCTTCAGCGGCCAGCCAGTCCCGCAGCCGCAACAGATCACCGGTCATCGTTGTGAAGGTGCGCACCTCGACCCGCCAACGGCCGTGCGCGTCCGGCACCCGGATACATGCCTTGACATCACGCTTACCGACATCGATGCCTGCGCATCGCACAACGATGACCTCCACCAGCACCCTCCGACTCGCGAATCATCCGAACCGCCCAGGGGCACCCGACAGGCCGAAGAATCTGACTCACGTGCTCGAAGCAACACTGCGGGGAGCCTGTCACGCGGGCACCCAGCGTCATACTCCTTCTCGGGCGCGCAGCACCACGATGGAACGACGTCGCCGGGCGGCCCACCATTTTCTCCCCGCGGGGAGGCGCGCAGCGCCCGGACTACTCCTTCGCAAAATACTGAGCCCTGATCCACCGACGAATTGATGTGACCGTGATGGGCCGGGCGCGACGATGCCCTCGCGAGCTGGAAAGATAGAGGTTCTTGAGGCTTCCATCGTCCGGTTCGAGAGGGCACCGTCGAGGTGAGAATATCGCACGGCGCGACGCGGGTGCGCGCATCGTTTGATGATCCGAATCTGGTGTCGTGCGCTGGTGTGGAGCCGGTGATGACCCTCGCCCAGCGGTGTGACCTGCACGGCATCGTGGCTGCTCGGCTGCGTGTGCCAACGGACAAGGGGTCCAACGCGGCGGGGAAGGTCGCTGCGATCGTGGCGGGCATGGTGACCGGTGCGGACTCGATCGACGATCTGGACGTGTTGCGTCACGGTGGGATGCCGCTGCTGTTCGACGGGGTGTATGCGCCCTCGACGCTGGGGTCGTTCCTGCGGACGTTCACCCATGGCCACGTCCGGCAGTTGCAGGCAGCGTCGCGGCAGTTCCTGGTCCGGATGGCCGGACAGGCCCGGTTGCTGCCCAGCGCCGGCGCGGTCACGTTCGTCGACGTCGACTCGCTGCTGCGCAGGGTGTACGGCAAGCAGAAGCAGGGCGCCGGGTTCGGTCACGCCAAGGTCGGCGGCTACCAGGTGCTGCTGCGTGGCCTGAACCCCCTGGTGGCCACGATCAGCACCCCGGACGCGGCGCCGGTGATCGCCGCGACCCAGCTGCGCGCCGGCAACGCCGGCTCAGCCCGCGGAGCGGCATCGCTGATCGCCGAGGCCGTCGCCACCACCAAAGCGGTCCTGGCAGCCCAAGCAGCCCAACCCGCCACCGCCGCGACGACAGCCGCAACGGTGGCGGCTGAGATCATGGTCCGTGCGGACTCGGCGTTCTACTCCCGCACGGTGATCACCGCCTGCCGCCGGGCCAGGGTGCGGTTCTCCGTCACGGTCCGCATCGACGCCAAGGTCCGCGCGGCGATCACCGCGATCGACGAGGACGCCTGGACCGAGATCCGCTACCCGCAACCGGTCTGGGATGAGGACCAGCAGCGGTTCATCTCCCGCGCACAGATCGCCGAGACCACCTACACCGCGTTCGAAGGCACCCGCCACGAAGTCACCGCCCGGCTCATCGCGCGTCGCGTCCCAGACCTGAACAAGTCCACAGTGGATGGTCAAGGTGAGCTGTTCACCGTGTGGCGGTACCACGCCGCGTTCACCGACAGCCCCTACGTGCTCGTCCAGGCCGAAGCCCAGCACCGCGGCCACGCCATCATCGAACAGGTCTTCGCCGAACTCATCGACGGACCCCTCGCCCATCTACCCTCCGGCCGGTTCACCGCCAACAACGCCTGGCTGACCTGCATCGCCATCGCCCACAACCTCACCCGCACCGCCGCCACCCTGGCCGGACGACCCCACGCCACAGCCCGCGCCGCCACCATCCGCCGACACCTGATCAACGTCGCCGGCCGGATCAGCCGACACGCCCGCGAGGTCACCATCCACCTACCGCAACACTGGCCCTGGCAACACAACTGGCTACGACTGTTCACCACCGCGCACGCCCCACCCACCTGACCATCCACACAGGACAGTCACTCGCAGCCGACGCCGGCCACCCCACAACGACAGACCCCACCGAGACACGGAGCGCACCGGCAACCCGGCCGGTCACCCCCACGCGCCCGACCAACACCCAAGATCATGAACTCAGACCAGCCGAGCATCGAAACCTCATCGGTGGATCAGGGCTGAGCCGCCTTACGGAGAATCTCCTTCTCCAGCTCCAGCTCAGCGACCTTCTTCCGCAACCGGCGCAGCTCCTCCCGCTCATCCGCGCTGACCTGCCCGCCGCGCTCGGAGCTGCCCCCGCCGCCCGCGCCGGCCTGCTCAGCCCGCTTGGCGACGTTCACCCAGTTGCGCAGGGTCTCGTGGTTCACGCCGAGCTCTCGGCCGATCTCACGAATCGTCCGGCCAGGCGACGAGCGGACCAACTCGACCGCATCCCGGCGGAACTCCTCGGGGTACTTCGATGGACGGGGCACCAGGACATCCTTCCCCAGACCAACTGTCTGGTTTCAGGGTGTCCGGTCCGCAGGTGGAACTTCAGCGGGGCAAATTGGTGGCCAGGTACCAGGTTGCTTTGTCCGGCAACGTGGCTGGGTCGATGGTGGCCACGACGAGCCGGGTCTGCCCGTCCGGCCCCCACCAGCCCAGCGATGCGTCAACCGCCCACCAGGCTTCGGTGTGCCCGTCACGGAACCGCCGCTGTACCCGGCTCCACCTGCCGGGATCGTCAGGCCCGTTCCACGGCACAGCCCGGCCCGCGTCTTTCGGGGTATACGCCTCAGCGCCGTACTGCCATGCGCCCCGTGCCGGTTTGAGTGCCAGCACGAACCCCCAGCCGCCCTGCTGCAGTTCCCCGCGCAGCTCGTCATGATCGCCGTAACCGCAGTCGGCTACCACCGCCCGGCAGACCACACCGGCCGTGTCCGCCTCGGCAACCAGCTGCCCGGCGATGCGCGGCTTGGTCCGGAAATCGGGATCGGTGCGCCCTTTCGAGAAGTGCGACGCCGGGGTGTACGCCTGAGCGTGCAACGGATAGTAGACCTGCTCGTCTGCTCACAACGTGGTCACCATGACCACACCGTTGTCGGTCTTGCCGTACCGGCCCAGCCACTGCCGCCCGACATGGGCCGTGCGCCGACCGGCCTTGCGGTCACGGGAATCGTCGATGACCAACACACCCTCGCCGTGCCAGGCGGTGGCCGGATCAGCCTGCAGCAGTTCCAACCGCCGGTCGTTGACCGCACCGGCGTCCCAGGTGGACTCCGACAGCAAGTACTGCAACCGTTGCGCCGCCGCGTGTTGCGCCCCCACGACCGGCTCGGTACCGGCCAATCCGGTCAACGTCTTGTTCCGATCGCGCGGCGCCAACAGGCCACTCAGATACTCCCGAAACCCCCGCCGCTGCGCCAGCCGCGAGAACAGCCCGTCAAACAACGCCGCATACGCTTCCAACGGGCCCGTCGCGGGTGGACACACCAACCGAGCCACCAACACCTCACACGGTCCGACCAACCCCACGACCAGCTGGCCGGCACCGCACCGGGTCCCGATGCGTCGACCGCGCCAGCCGCGTCCTGCCGAGCGACCCGCTCATCGGCTGTCGCCGGGCGCACCAGTAGCCCGCAGGACGCATTCGACTGCGCCTGCGGGCTACGACTCAACGGTGCGCCCGGCTGGATTTCGCCTCGGAAAGACGACCGCGGCAGTGCTAAGCGGCTTCGGCCGCGTGCTGCCGCGCGTCGCGCAGCACCTTCCAGATCACGCCCGGACGCATCAGCGCCGTGGGCGGGTCGACGAGCGCGGCGGTACGCATGAACACCTCGGTCAGGCCGGCGTCCCGGGTGGCGGCCGCCTGCAGTGCCTTCATGTACCTGTGCATCATCAGCAGCATGGGGGTTCGCCGTCCTTCGACGCCTGGATAGCTGAGATTGATGCCCTCCGTCATCTCCCACGCCGGGTCGATGATGCGCCCCACCGCGTCGGCGAACTTCTTCGAGTCCGGCGCGCTGCCGGCGCGAAGCTGGTCGCGCAACGCCAACGCCTGCAGTGCCGACAACGTCTGCGCCTGGGCGAAGACCGGGTTCGGTGTGCAGACCGCGTCACCCATCATGATGAGGCCCTCGGGCAGGCGCGGCAGCAGCTCGAAGCGCCGCCGCATGGTGGTGGGGAACCGGAACAGGACCGGATCGTTGAGCGGTTCAGCGTCGATGATCGCCTCGTAGATCTCCGGCGCGGCCAGGGTCTTGACGAAGCTGTTGAACCCTTCCGGTTCGATCGGCGGGTGGTCGCCGAGGATGCCGTAGGTCGTCAGCTCGACCGTGCCGCTGTCGGTCTTGGTGAAGATCGCGCCGCGAGGCGACTGCGGCGACGCGACACAGATGATCGAGTGGTCCTTGCCGAACGGGTCCGAGCGCAGCCGGTAGTGCCGGGTGGCGTAGCCGAGGCCCATCTTGGTGCCCTCC
Organism: Dactylosporangium sp. CA-152071; assembly: GCF_050936335.1. Taxonomy (NCBI): domain Bacteria; kingdom Bacillati; phylum Actinomycetota; class Actinomycetes; order Micromonosporales; family Micromonosporaceae; genus Dactylosporangium; species Dactylosporangium sp. CA-152071. The sequence goes on from NZ_JBNJMZ010000002.1 coordinate 4,293,828, forward strand.
TCGGCCACCCGGCCGTACCCCATCTGCTCCAGCCACACCGGGGAACGCGAGCCGCGACCGGACGCGTCGACGACGAGGTCCGCCTTGAGATGCTCCTCGACGCTGCCCTTGTCCTTCTGCTGCACCTTCACGCCGAGGACCTGGGTGTTGTCCGGCGTGGTGAGCAGGCCGGTGATGTCGTACTGCTCCATGAACCGGACGTTCTGCATGCCCTGCAGCCGCTCCCGCAGGTGCAGCTCCATGACGGGGCGGCGGGCGGCGACATTGGTCAGCCCGGCCCGGGTCTGGCGCAGCGGCCTGCCGTTGAAGTACCAGCGCACGGTCCCGGCCAGGTCCGTCAGTGGGCAGCCGGCGGCGACCATCTGCGCGGTGATCTCCGGGAACAGGTCCTCCATGGCGCGGGCGCCGCGGGCCAGCAGTCCGTTGATGTGGCGCGCCTGAGGGGAGCCGCGCCGAGCCTCGCGGACGCCGATCAGTTCGTCGCGGTCCACGATCACCACTTCGTCGTACGCCTCGGCGAGCGGGCTGACGGCGAACATTCCCGTGACACTTCCGCCGAGCACCACGGCGCGCTTTCCGATATGGCTACTCACGACTTTCGCTCCCTACTGCGCTTCGGATTGTCTTACAGACATCAGACCTGGCCTGTACGAGAACATTGCATTTCGACCATTGAGATACGCGCTCAATCGCGACGCCGCACTGTTGCCGAAATGTCTGGGATAGTTGTTTCTACAAGGCATCGTCTCAACGTTCTGCAGAGCCGGACAACTTCGCCGTTGCCTGGCGCTCAGCGTTCCTGCGGCATGGCCGGCGGACCGGCGCGATGCCGCTCAGGCGAGTTCCACGCGAGCGTCGGCGCCGACAACCAGCCGGTGGGCCGGGCCCTGGTCGGCACGTCCGACGATCGCGCCGCAGCCGATGACGGCGCCGCCGAGGTGGCCCGGATCCACGATCCGTACATCGTCCATGACGATCGACCCGTCGATCCTGGCCGAGCGCACCAGGCAGTCGGCGCCGATCGAGGTGTACGGGCCGATGACACTGTCCTCCACCACGGTGTTCGGGCCGATGAACGTCGCGGCATGCACGCGGGAGCGCAGCACCTTCGCGCCTGCCGCGACGAACGCCTGCGGATCGACGGTGCTGCTCGGGTCCACGTAGCCCAGAACCTGACCGCGCTGCCGGCCGAGCAGGTGCCGGTTGCACGACAGCAGGTCGGAGACCTGTCCGATGTCCTGCCAGTAGCCGAAGAACTCGCCGGCACGCACGTCTGCGCCGGACTCGACCAGCCACTGCAACGCATCGGTGAGCTCGAGTTCGCCGCGGCGGCTCAAGGGGACCGCCGCGATCGCGTCGTGCACGGCGCGGGTGAGGAAATACACCCCGACGATGGCAAGGTCGCTGGTGGGCACCGCCGGCTTCTCGACGAGTCTGCGGACCCGCCCGTCAGCGTCGACGTCTGCCACACCGAACGGTCGCGGGTCCGCCACCTTGTGCACGACCAGGTGGGCAGCCGCGCCCGAGCGCCGGAAGGCCGCATTGATGCCAGTGAGGTCGCCGTCGAGCACGTTGTCGCCCAGACACATCACGAAGTCGTCGTCGCCGAGAAAGCCGCGCGCGACCTGGACAGCGTGCCCGAGCCCTCGGGGACGGTCCTGGTCCAGATAGGTGATCTGCAGGTGCCAGGCCGAACCGTCGCCAAGGGCCTGACGAATCTGCTCTGCGTTCTCCCCAACCACCATTGCAACGTCACGCACACCGAGGTCTCGAACTCCGGCAAGCACTCGGGCCAGTACCGGCTGGCCAGCAACGGGGACCAGCTGCTTAGGCATGGAATAGCTGAGCGGACGCATCCGGGTGCCGGTTCCGCCCGACAGCACCAGCGCTTTCATCGGTATATGTCCTCCTTCGGCAACGCCGCCGGTAAACCGCCGACAGGTCGACAACCGCCGCCGCGGGAGGCATCAATGGCGCGTCGATCCGCGACGCATTGCCCGGCCACCGCCGGCGCTGCCACGGTCTCGATCCCGCCCGAATACGCTCGCCGGGTGCACGGCAATCATTTCGCCGACCCGCACAATCATGAGTCCTCCCCGCGCTTGCCAGCGTTCGTCCGGGTGCGGCGCCGCACCCGGACGTGGTGGAAGGACAATGAAAGATGTGGTTCGGGCGTGCATTTCGGACTTCAGACTGCCGCCACCATGACGCAGAGTCTTCTCCCCGTGTGCGCTCTACCGTCCCTGCGCTGCGCAGCCACCACCCATGACGCCAAATCCTGACTGCACGGTCCGCACGTCGGCACCGCGCCAGTCACCACACGGGAGTCTGACGCACATCGATGCCGCACGATGAGGCCCGCCACACGCGACACGCCCGGGGGCCGTAGCGACCGGAAAGGTCCGGTCAATGAGACGCTGACGGGCGTCGCTGCAGCCAACGAGCCCGGCACCGATCGGATGCCGTCCGCGTAAGGGACAAGAATGTCCCTTACGATATGCAGGGCTGTCGACCGCACTCACGCAACACCCTAGGATCGACGCCAGGCAATTGCTTCTCCGATCGTGCCGAATGCCGGTGCGAAGCGTCACCGGCATTGCGTCCGCCGTCAACGACGACCGCTCGTCCACGTTCCGAGTTCGCTGACTCAGGAGGTATCGATGCCCCCAACGCCAGGCGCCAGGCAGGCCGCACAGATCACGCCCACGGTTGCAACGCCCGCGGCCAGGGAGACTCCCGCCAAGGCCGCCAGAACCAGCCCCGCCAAGGCCGCTCCGGCCAAGGCCACCCCCGCCAAGGCCACCCCCGCCAAGGCCGCTCCGGCCAAGGCCGCCGCAAAGGCGACCCCCGGAAAGGCCGCCAAGGCGGCGCCTGCCAAGGGCACCAAGGCGACCAAGACGACGCGGGCCGCGGCGGCGACGAAGCGCGGTGGGACGTCAAAGACCCGCACCGTCGTCGGCAACATCACATTGTCCTTCGACGGACGGACTAACGGACCGGGTGGCGACTACGACATGGGGTGGATCGTCCCCCACGCCATCACCGATGGTGCTCATGAACACCTCGCCGAGCTCACCGCATCGAGCACGACCGTCCTGCTGGGACGCAAGAACTACCAGGGCTTCAGCTCCTACTGGCCCGGGGTCGCCGACAACGAGGACGCCGATCCGCGCGACCGCGCCTTCAGCCGCTGGCTCAACAGCACCGAGAAGATCGTCTTCTCGAGCACCGTCACCGACACCGACTGGCAGAACACGCGCATCGTCAATGCCGACCCAGCCGTCGTGGTGAAGAACCTCCGCCAGCAAGGCAGCGGAAACATCGTCGTTCTCGCCAGCAGCAGCGTGATCCGCAGTCTGCTGGCCGCCGACGAACTGGACCGGCTCAGCATCCTGCTGTGTCCGGAGATCGTCGGCGGTGGCGCAACCCTACTCGAGGAAGGCCTACCGCCGTCTGGCTGGCGTCCCGCCGCCGACGTTCGCTCCACCGAAAGCGGCGCGATGCGGGTGATCTTCGACCGCGTACGCGGCTGATCCCGGCCGGCCGCCTCCACTCACTGGGGGCGGCCGCCCGTTCGGCGCGACGGCGCGGACAGGTGCCGCGCGGCCCGGCGGTGCGCAGCCTGATCGAGGCACGGGCCTCAGCCGGCGCGTTCGAGCAGCGCCAGCAGCGCGACAAGTGTCGTGCCGTCAATGATCTCGCCGTCGTCGATGATGCGGCGCACATCGGTGAGCGGCACCCAGGCAACCCGCGCGGACTCGAAGTCGTCGACAGGTGCGCCGACGTGCACCGCGCCCCGACCGACGAAGACGTGATGGCGCGCACTCACCAGGCCACCCATCGGATAGAAGTCGGCCAGCCGCTCGAGTGACCCCGCGGGCCGCCAACCGGTCTCCTCAACGAGCTCACGAGCAGCAGCCGTGGACGGCTGCTCACCGTCCTCGATCGCCCCGCCGGGTACCTCCCAGCCCCACGTATCACAGATGAAGCGGTGCCGCCACAGCAGCAGCACCCGCTCGTTGTCGACGACGAGCGCATACGCACCGTTGGCCGTACGGATGAGCCGATGGTCGAGCCGCCGGCCACCGGGCACCTCGACGTCGGCGGTCTGCAGGTGGACCCACTGGTCCTGGTACAGCGTTTGTGTTCTGCCGACGGTCCACCGCATCGCGCCTCCTGTGGTCGGCCGTGCCCAGTGACTGCGCACGCCCTGAGCCTACAATCTGATCGCTGACGGGTCATTGAGTGTGTCAATACACCGCGGCACACACGGGGAAGCTCAGGGCGCACACGTGGTCGGGCCCGACATCGTGGCAACTACGCAGCCGCTGAGGAGGCCGGCGCCGCGCTGACCTTGAGGTGGTGCCGCACGGCGAGACGGCGCAGGGCATCCAACGCCGCATCGAGCGTCACCAGGCGAAGGATCACCGTCGACCGGCCCGGCTGCGCCGGCGACTGGGCGGGGTCGGCCAGCAGCTCGATCAGCCCAGCAGCGAGCTGTTCGACAGCGCCGGCTAGTGCGCTCAGGTCAGCGCCACCAAGCAATGTGTCGGCGCGGGCCAGGATGTCCCGTTGGAACTCATCTGCCTCTGTATGCCAGCCGCGGCGCTCCAGCATTGCGTCGACCCGGGTGTGCGCGGCGTCGGAGGCCGGCACGTCGATCGTGAGCGGTCTGGACTCACGGGCCCGTCCGAGGACGCCGTAGACGTCCGTCGTCGGCACCGTGGGGTCGTCCAGCGCCCTCAGTACCTCCCGCACTGCAGCGATGCTGAGGTGGCCCATGCCAATCAGGGCCCGGATCAGCTGGAGCCGGCTCAGATGCTGCGGTCCGTAGACCGCCTGATTCGGTGCCGTCGGCGTGCCCGGCGGTAGCAGCTGCTCCCGAAGGTAGAACTTGATCGTCGGAACCGGGACACCGCTACGAGCGCTCAGTTCCGACATGCGCATGGCGCTGGACATGTGCCCTCCTCATCCGTCGCGGCGGACGCGCCGCCGCAGCCCGCACAGTGACTCGACCACCGGGCCGTACGACGGGTCCGGTGACGCCCGACCGCGTTCCGGCCGGGTGCCGGCCGGTTCGGTCTCGCGCGCCCCGGCGGGCACCAGCCGACCAGCAGTGGTCGCCGCTGGTCGGCGCGCCCGGCGAGGTGCCGGCCAGATGCGGGTGGAACGGCGCGTCACGCGTCCGACGTGGACTTCGCGAACTGGCCGGCTGCCCGGCCCTTGCCGGCCGGGCCTCGGTACGCCTGCGCCAATTCGAGCCACGCGTGCGCATCTGCGCCGTCGGCGACGAGACCGAGGTCGCTGTGATGGCGACGGCGGACCGCGAGCAGGCACAGGTCGACGGCGGGACCGGTGATCGACTGGGTTGCGTCGGTCGGACCGAACGTCCACTGCGCACCCGACGGTGCGGTGACCTGGAAGCGGAACTGCTCGGCCGGTGGGGTGAGGTCGTTGGCCTGGTAGCCGAACTCCCACGTGTGCGCGACGAAACCGACGATCCGCTTGATGCGATCGGTATATTGCCGTTCGATGCCGAGCGCGTCGGCGATGTCCTGTCCGTGAGCGAACAGTTCGGTCATCCCCGCCGCGCACAGCACCGGGGCCGGGATCGGCCGGACGAGCCACGGCACGAGCGTGCCGTCCGGCACTGCGGCGAGCGCCGCGGCGCCGGTATCCCGCTCGGCCCGCCACCGGGTGACCAGCGCCTCACGGGGCAGGACGAGGTACTCCTCCAGCGCGGCGTTGACGGCCCGGTCGAACGCACCGAAGCCGCTGCCGATGCGTTGGGTCAGTGCGTTGAAGGCCTCCGGACTGGCAGCGGCCAAGCCGGCGATGCGGAAGACGAAGGCGAGGTGGCCGAGCTGATGGGCGACGGTCCAGCCCTCCGCGGGCGTGGGCGTCGCCCACTGGGCATCGGTCAGGCCGGCAACCATGCGGTCGACATCCTCGGCGTCGGCCATCAGGTCGGCGATCACGTCCTGTGCGGTCACGGTGCAACCTCCGGTCGAGGGTTGGTGCGGAACGGATCGGATGGACGCCTCCAGCCTGCGGCGGTTCGGAGGCCGTGTCGTCTCCGCCCGTGCCCGTGTGCAGCGGCACGTTCGGATGCTCGCCCACCGCCGCCGTCCGGACGCCGGCTCGACCGTCGCAGGCCTCGGTCCGCGGCGGCCGCCGGTGCTGGCGGCGGCCTCAGGGACGGGGCTCGTCGTCGCGATCGGCGGAGGATTGCCCGGACTGCGCTGGCGACAGCCCTCGCCACGTGTCATGGTCGATTTCCCGGAGCCGCTCATCGTCGGTGTTGGCGATGCGCCGCATGGCCAGACGTAGCAACGGCGGCGCGAGCACCGAGGTGGCGATCGCCACCAGTACAATCACCGTGTACCCGGCGACGTCGAGCACCTTGAGGCGGAGCCCGGTCAGGGCCACGATCACCTCGATCACTCCGCGAGCGTTCATCCCCGCGCCGAGCGCCAGCGCCTCCCAGTTGCTCAGCCGCCGTAGTCGAGCGCCGATGTACGCTCCGGTGAACTTTCCCACCACCGCCACCAGCAGTACCACCACGGCGGTCAGTGCGACCTGCGGACGGGCCAGTAGTGTCAGGTCCATGCGCAACCCGGCTGTCGCCATGAACAGCGGGGCGAGGACTGCGAAGACGATCGTGCGGAGCCCGGCCAGTTTCGGTTGCGCGGCCCGGGAGCCGGCGATCAGGATGCCGGCGACGAACGCGCCGAAGACCGGCTCCATCCCCAGCGACTGTGTGGTGGCGGCGCCGAGCAGGATGAGGATGACCGCCGTCGCGACCGCGGAGGCGTCGCTGGGGCGCCCAGCGACGACCGCCATCACCTTCCGCACCAGCAGTCGACCGACTGTGGCGGCGAAGGCGAGGAAGCCGATGAGGTACAGCACCGACAGGGTCACCGTGCCGGCACTGACGCCGATCGTCGCCGCGGCCGCGACCACCGACAGCATCAGCCAGCCGAGGGCGTCGTCGATGAACGCCGCGGCGAGCGTCAACTGGCCGATGTTGCGGTGCAGCAGTCGCATGTCGGTCAGCGTCTTGGCGATGACCGGGATCGCCGACACGCACATCGCGACGCCGAGGAACAGCGCGAACACCGTCCGGTTCCCGGGACCACCCGGCACCTGGGGCACCGGCAGCATGTACCCGATCGCGATGCCGGCGACGAGGGGGATCAGCAGGCCGCCCAGGCTGACGCTGACGGCCGTGGCTCGTTTGCGGCGCAGCATTGCCAGGTCCAGGTGCGTGCCGGTGACGCCGACGAGCAGCAGGACCCCGAGCTGGCCCACCGCGTCCACGAGGTGCAGTTGCTCGGCCGAGCCGGTGAACAGCCGTGCCGTCAGTCCCGGCGCGAGGTGGCCGAGCACTGACGGCCCGATGAAAACGCCCGCCGTGAGTTCACCGACGACGGCGGGCATCCGACACCGCTCGGCCAACGCACCGAGCAGCCGCGCGCTTACCAGCAGCAGACCGATTCCGACGAGAAACGCCAGCAGTTGAGGCGGTGCGATGGGGGCGGGAACCGCCATGGCATGCTCCTCCCGTTGTAGCCGACAGGGGATGAACCGTGCCGGTGGGAGGCAGGCTGGACCTCGGTCGGCCAACGGATCTCCATCCATTGTTCGGTTGGAGCGGCCGCCTGACGCCTCCCGCTGTGCGGTGCTGGCAGGTCCCGGCGCTTCAGGGACGGGCGTTGTTGGGCATGTGCACGACGCGGAGGAAGGCTCGCAGCCGCCAGGGGCGCGGGCCGCCGACGACCACGTCCCGTCCGGCGGCCGCCCGTAGCGCGCTGATCCGTCCGAAGAGCATGAGGTTGAAGCGGGCTGGACGGAACGTCAGGCTGACGTCATACGGGTCGTCCGCCGCCACGACCTTGACCCGAGCCTGGTGCAGTTCAAGGATCGCTGTCGTCGTGTGAGCGGAGCGGAACTGCACGGCGATCCGGTGACGGGGCATACGGACCGCGGCGTTGAGCAGTGCGCCGTAGCTGTTGCGGATCATGTCGACGAGGAACAGGTCGAAGAACAGCCCCGCATCGGCGTCGGGCATCGGCCACGGCAGGCCTGCCGTGCGGGCGATGTCCCAGCCGTGCACCAGCATCTCGTTGACAAGGTGCGCCAGTACCCCCGCGACGGTCACCTGCGCGTCGCCCAGCCACGTGACGGTCGAGGCCGGGTCGGCTTCGCGGGTGACGAGCAGGATGCGCTCGATCGAGGCCTGCATGTCGCGCCTGACCACGCCGATGTCCCGCTCGGTGAGATGCCGCATGACGTGGGAGTTGGTGTCGGCGACGGTGTCGACGTTGGTGGCCGACAGCAGCTCACGCAACCCCGGCACCGGCGGTGGCGGCGCGTCGGGGTCGAGCAGCAGCAGGCACAGGGCGGCGATGGACAGCACATGAGCGGCGGAGTCCGCGATGGACCACTCGGCGGTCGCCATCGCCGCGGGATCGGGCGCGGACCCGACGAGCGAGTCGAAGCGGCGACCGGTGTCCAACACGGCGGCTCGCGCCTGCATCCAGCGGTCGTGCGGCACGGCGGTCATCGGCACCTTCCCATAAAACCGTAGTCGGGGCCGCCTCCGCGACCCCGAGTGCACGAAAGACGCGAGGGTCAGGCGTTGTACCACATGGTGGGGAACCATCCGATGCCGAACATCGCCGGCAGGCGGACGTCCCAGTACACGACGTTGAACACGCCGAGCGCGACGAGCAGGCTGCCCGTCACCACGGCGGCCCGCCGCGGGCTCGCGCCGAGCCACGACAGGAAGCGCCCCCTGGTGAGGAGCACGACGACGGCGAAGACGGCCGCGACGAACACGACGTTGCCCACCGACTGCAGCACGAAGGCGAGCGAGCCGTAGAGCGGGTTGTCGGTGTCCGCCGCGTAGTGGAAGAGCTTGTTGAACAACGGGTACGGCCGGCCGATGAGGAAGCCGCCGACGAGGCCGCCGAGGACGACGACGCGGGCGGTGGGCCGGTCGCGGAACAGGTCCGGCAGGACGCCGAGCGCGGCCAGGCCCAGGTAGACCAGGGCGAGGCCGATGAGGCCGAAGACGACCGAGGACTGCAGGAGCCGGACCGGCACGTCGCCGACCTTGTCGGTGGACAGCTGCGGCAGCCGGTCGCCGAGCAGGACACCGACGAAGCCGTACACCGCCGACACCGCCACCATGCCGACGGTGAGCCACCCGAGCGGGCGCAGCAGCCGCCGCAGCGGGCCGCCGCGCTGGCCGGCACCGGCCTGTGACAGCGGACCGACGGACGCCGCCATCGCGATGTTGCAGGCGGTGAAGGTGCCGGCGAGCCCGGACACGAACGCGAAGACCAGGCCGGCGGTGGTGCCGGCGATGGCGGTCTTCTTCGCGTCGTGGCCGAGCAGGTTGTTGGCGACGTTGTCGCCGATGACCGAGTCGACGAACTCGTAGGACCAGAGCACCGCCAGCGCGATGCCGGCCAGGACACTGAACAGGACGACCCGGCCGTTGCGGGCGCGTCGGGGGGTGAGGTGCGGGCCCGGCGTGACGCCGGTCCGCAGGTGGGTGGATGCCACGCTTCCTCCAAAGTGGACGGACAAGGGAACGCGGCCGGTACCGGGACGACGCTGTCCCGGTACCGGCCGACGTACTGCCTCAGGTGGTGGCCACTGCCGTGCGGCGCTCCCGCAGCCACTTCGCCCACCAGAACAGGCCGCGGGCGGCGCAGACGATGGTGACGGCGAAGAACAGCGTGTAGACCACGTTCGCCAGCAGCAGCGCGCCGTAGACGAACGCGACGCTGGAGCCGAACATGAACTGCGCCTTGCCCGACGTCGGGGTGGTGCCCGGGTCGGTGATCATGTAGTTGGTGAAGAGGATGAACGCGACACCGGTCATCGGGCCGAGCGCCGCCCACAGCGCGACGTCCCACACGTAGTGGCGGATCAGCGCCTGGATGACGAACGCGCCGACCCAGCCGACGATGAGCGCGACCCGCTTCGTCAGCAGCGAGTTGAGGATCGTGCCGGCGGTGAGGATGACGGTCGGCACCACGATGCGGATCACGTCGGGGACGTGCTCGGTGAAGTGGTACGGCGGCGCCACGTTGACCCAGCCGAACAGCAGCAGTGTCACCGTGATGCCGAAGTTCGACGGGTTCATGAAGTGCCGCAGCCGGCCCTTGATCGGGGCCCGCAGCAACACCTTCTGCCCGACGGCCACGACGACGGCGAACGCGATCGGCCAGTACACGTCGTTGGCGTAGAGCAGCATGTTCGCGGCCAGCGCGGTGATGTGCGACGGCAGCAGGAAGGTGTACAGACCCCAGCCCCCGTGCCCGGAGTAGCCGGGGGCACGCCGCTCGGCTTTTGCCGCGATCCACTCCACGACGAGCTCCGTCGAGTAGCCGATGGCGAGGGAGAAGATCGGCCACGTCCACGGCTGTTCGAAGCCGAGCACGGTGTAGCCGAGGATGTTGAAGATGCTCATGGAAATCGCGAAGTTGCGCAGGGCGAGATAGCGTGGGTCACGGCCGTCGATGCGCTCCGGTACCGCCGGTGCGACCGCGAGGGCCGACCTCGAGGCGGGGGGTGGCACCGTGGCGACCGGCGCCTCAGTCGAAACATTGACGCGGGGCTGCACGTCGGTCATGACGGCCGCACCTCCTGGGCTTGCGTGGTCAACATGAGGTCGTGCTGTCCGGGGGTCAGCTGCAGCGTCTGCTTGTGCATGGCGCCGGTGTTGTCGAGCCAGCACACCTCGACCGCTACCGGCTTGCCGCCGTTGCTGCCGAGCCCGAAGTGCTGGTCAAAACCGCGCTTGCCGGAGTGCCCACTGCCGCCGTCGAGCTGCGACACCTGCGTGCGGCCGTCGGCCGTGGTGACGCGCACCTGGGCGTTGTAGGCCGGCGCACCCGGAAGACCTCCGGATGCGGTGACACCCCCCGTTGTCGGGCGGTACAGACCGATGCTGATGTACTCACCGCTTCCGGCCTTGGTGTTGCGGTAGTACGACGGAGCACCCCACTGCCGCGCGATCGCGAAGTCCTGGGCACCGTCACCGTCGACGTCGGCGATCGCGACCCCGCGGCTCGGGATGTCCGAGGTCATGCCGAGTTCGGCGCTGATGTTGGCGTAGCGGCCGTTGCCCTCCTTGACCCAGAACGCGAACGGTTGCGAGCCGGCGATATCGTCGCCAGGCTTCGCGTTGGGCCACATCTGCGGCTCCTGCAGCAGCAGGTCGTTGGTCATCGCCAGCTCCTGCAGCCACGACCAGCGGTTGATCTTGCCCTTGACGAAGCCCGCGGTCTGTACCAGCGACAGCCGCCCGCTGTTGTCGAAGTCGGCGGCCTTGGCGTCCCAGCCCCAGCCGACCCACGCGATGTTGGCGGCGGCGGCCTTGTTCTCGAAGGGCGCCCGCCCCTCCTTGAGCATGGTGCCAGCCTTCGCCGGGTCCGCCGCGATGTTCTGGTAGTAGAGGTTGCTTTCCTCCAGGCCCCAGCTGGTGGTGATGTTGCTGATGAACATGTCGAACTGCCCGTCGCCGGACAGGTCGCTGAACTCCATCGACATGCCCTTGAAGGAGTCATGCCCGACGACGAGGGACTTCGGCGTGAAGGCGCCGCGCTCCCCCTCGGCGAGGGCGAACTTGATCTGGCCGGGCGTGGAGACGTTGCGGAAGAAGCGGTCCCGGCCGAAGTCGTTGGCGAGGTACAGCTCCGGGCGCAGGTCGCCGTCGAGGTCCGCAGACCCGGCCCCGAGCGTCCAGCCGGTCGCGGCCGACGGCGGGATCGCCTTCTGCTCCACGTACGTGACGCTCGGCTCGTCGCCGCTGGTGGCGGCCTCCCAGTGCAGCACGTGCGCGCCGCCGGCGTTCTCCGCCCGCGACATCGAGTGGTTCATCTGCACGTTGGGGTCACCCTGCGGGTCGAGGACCTGGGTGTCGGGGAAGTAGTTGAACACGCCGATGTCCACGTGGCCGTCGCCGTCGAAGTCGGCGACGTTCACCGCGTTGGTGTTCCACAGCGGGCCGCCGTAGCCGCCGGCCGCGGTGTTCGACGCGGCGACCAGCTCGGTGGGCCGGAACGCGGCCATCTCCAGCGCGGTGGCACCGGGCTTGTGCATGTACAGCACCGGCGTGCGGCCCCAGTAGTAGACGAGCAGGTCGGTCCAGCCGTCAGCGTTGTAGTCGCCGGGCACGCAGCCCATCGGCGCCATCGTGGCGCTGGTCGGCAGCGGCGCCGGGTTCAGCACGAACGGCGCGTAGGTCGCCCCGCCCTGCGGCGCTGGCGTGACGATCGCCGAGTCGCTGCGGGTGTCGATGAGGCACAGATCGTTGGGCCGGCCGTTACCGTCGATGTCATTGACGGCGACCGCCGCCCCGACGGAGGAGATCCAGGCCCGGATGTGCTCGTACCTCGGGTTGACCTTTCGCACCGTGTTCTGCGGCAGGCCGGGTGGCAGTGCGATCTGCAGTTCGCTGAACGCGAACCGGTTGGCGAGGGCGCTGCGGGTGGCCGCTGACGCCTCGGGCAGCCTGGCCGCTACGTAGAGCGCGGCAACCAGTACCAAGACAAAGGCGCCTGGGATGAGCCGGCGCAGGACTCCGACAGGATGCGATGGCACAGTTCTCCCTTGAGGTCGACGGCATGACGCCCGCGGCTGGACGGCCGGACACCTGCGTGATCGACCGGCGGGATTCCACGAGCTGGTCGAGAACCGCCGTATCCCGGCCGTGTTCATCGATCCATGGCCATCGTTGCGAAGCGGCAACAGTGATGTCTTCTCAGGACGTGCTCAACAGCGCCTTCCGGCCTCGGCCCGGGCCACGCCGGTGGCACGATCTCAAGCGGATGCCCGCCGGAGCGGCAGCGCCGGCGGGCATCGACAGCTTGCTCGGCGGCTCACCCGGCGGGAGCCACCGTCATCGGAAGGCCGCCGCGGATACGCAGCGACAGCATGGGCTCGGCGACCACCCGATAGCCGGGTACCTTCTCCATCCGCAGATCCCGCATCAACAGTGCGATGACGAACGCGGCCTCCATCATCCCGAGGTGGTTGCCGACACAGAACCGCGGCCCGGCGCCGAACGGGATGTACGCGTACCGAGGCCGCTCCGCCGTGCCGGCGGTGCGGCCTGGGTCGAACCGGTCGGGGTCGAACCGCTCCGGCTCGGGCCAGAAGGCTGGGTGCCGGTGCAGGGTGTACGGGCACACGAGCACATCCGCTCCGGCCGGCACCCGGTAGCCGCCGACCTCGTCCGCGCGCTGCGCCTTGCGCGGCAGAATCCACACCGGCGGGTACAGGCGCATCACCTCTTCCAGCACCATCGAGGTGTACCGCAGCCGGTGCAGGTCCTCGAAGACCGGCAGCCGATCACCGAGGACCTCGACCGCCTCGTCGTGCAGCCGCTGCCGCACGTCCGGGTGCAAGTCGATGAGGTACAGCGCCCAACTGAGCGTGCTGGCGGTCGTCTCGTGCCCGGCGAGCAGCAAGGTGACCAGTTCGTCACGGAGCCGCTCCTGGCCGACAGCGGGATCGTTCTCGGCGTCGGCGGACACGATGAGCCGTGACAGCACGTCGTCGCGGTCGCCGGTCTGCGACCGGCGACCGGCGACGAGCTCCTCGACGATGCGGCCCAGGTCCCGGCGGGCCCGGCGGAACCGCAGCTGCCGCGGCAACGGGATCCACGTCGGGACCGCGCTGAGCGACGCCAGCTCGAACATCGCCTGGTCCTGCACCGCGGCGAACGAGTCGCCGATCGAGCTGTACCGGCCGAGGTCCGTGTCAAGCAACGTTCGCCCGAGCACGCCGAGGGTCAGCGTCGTCATCTCGTCGAGGACGTTGACCGGACCGGCGCCGATCCGACCGCGCAGCCTCTCGACGAGCCCCGCGGCCTCCTGCGCGACGACGCCCGCCTGCAGCGCTATCCGCCGGCTCTGGAACGCCGGCTGCACGACCTTGCGCTGCTTGCGCCACAGGTCACCCTCGCTGGTGAGCAGACCGTCGCCGAGCGCCCGGCGGGCGTGCACCAAGCCGATGCCTTTGTGGTAGTTGCCCGCGTTGTCGGCAAGCACGTGCTTGGCGTGATCGGGATGGTTGAAGAAGTACAGCGTCTTCGGCCCGACCGCGAGGCGGGACGCGTCACCGTAGCGGTTCGCGGCGTCAGTCATCATGCCGAGCCGGTCGCGGCCCATCCGCATCAGCATGCCCATCGCGGTGGCCCGCGGGCTGCTGGGCGGATCCAGCAGCCCGCGCCGCTCCAGTGCCGTCACGTCGTCACCTCACTGTGCTCCTGCCGTAGATGGTGGAACCTGCCGTACAGGAAGAGCAGTGCCTCGTCGTCGACGGTCCGGCCCATCGACAGGACCCGACCGACGAAGATTGTGTGGTCGCCGCCGTCGTAGGTGCGCCACACCTCGCATTCGAAGTGCGCCAGGGCGCCATCGACCAGCGGCGCCCCCGTGTTCGCTCCTGGCGACCAGTCGACCGCGTCGAACTGTTCCCAGCCCAGCGGCCGGCGCTGGTTGGCGAAGTAGCGGGCCAGGTCTTCCTGCTCCGAGGACAGCACCGAGACCGCGAACGCACCGACCTTCTCGAGGGAGGAGTGCATGATCGCCTGCCGGCCGACGCAGATCGACACCAGTGGCGGGTCCAGCGACACCGCGGAGAAGGAGTTGGCGGTCATGCCGTGCGCCGTGACGCCGCCGACGGTCACCACCGTGACGCCGGTGGCGAACGCGCCGAGAGCGCGCCGCAACATTTTCGGATCGGTCGCCGCGTTGAGCGGCGGCACTGGCTGGACGTCCACGTCCACCTCCTGTTCGGGCCGGTCAGACCCGGGCCATCGACGTGTACGGCTCCAGGGCCCGCGCGAGCGGCTCCGGCACGCGCGCCGGCACCGTCCTGGTGTTCGGTCCGCGCATGCAGGCCACCCGCTGCCCGCCCCGGGCGACGAGCAGTTCCCCGCCGTCCGGGGCGACACGTACGTAGTCGAAACTGAACTCGATCTGGGTCTGCGCGAGTTCCACCAACCGCATCCGGATCGCCACCTCGTCGAACGCGGTGATCTCGGCGAAGAACTCGCATCCGACCTTGAGCGTGAACAGCTTCAGGTCGTCCTGCAGGTCCGCCAGCACCTCGGGTGCCTTGTCCCTGAGGAAGAGCTCCCGGCAACGGCCCTGCCAGCGCAGATAGTTGACGTAGTACACGTTGCCGACGAGGTTGGTCTCCTCGAAGCCCACCGTGTGCCGATATTCGAAGTAGGCGTCCATCACTGCTGCCCTCCGGTCAGCACCGCGAAGACGACCGGGCCGGTGATGCCACGCACGGTCGTGACGAACGTCGCGGCACACCCGTCCCCGGTGGAGAAGACGACCCAGCCGGGCCGCTCGGTCGACGTCAGGCTCACCGGTCCCAGCGTCGAGCGGCCCGCCTTCTGCATGGCCTCCACGACCGACCACACGCGCGTCGCCGTGGTGTCGTGGTCCTCCCCGGTCACGCCGCCGGTGAGCACCGCCAAGTCGGCGTGGCCGCCGAGCAGGCCCTGCCAGTCCTGCGGGCTGCGGGACACGACCGGTTCGACGTCGCAGCCGAGCACCCCCGTCGCGGCGGTGCACAGGGTCAGGCCCGCGCCGTGCGCCGCGGAGATGGTCCGCGGGTCGTCGACCTCGGGTTTGCCGTCGGGGCGGTACCGCACGGTGACGCTGCGGCCGAACACCCGCCCGGCGGCCACCGCGGTGCGGGCCCGTCGTTGCGCCACATGGTCGCTGCCGATGGTCGGGCCGTCGGGTTCGACAGCGACCGCCACCTGAGCCCCGACCAGGTCCTCGAGCGTGCGCTCCAGGTACGAGCCGAGCAGCGGCGCCACCCACGGTCCCCGGCCGTCGAGCTTGCGGACGGCCCGAAGGTGCAGCCCGTCCCACCGTTCGACCACCGTGCCGTCCTCGGCACGCAGTGCGATGTCGTAGATATACAGGTCGCCGTCGTGGCTGCGTTCCGTCGCGCAGTACCGGAGCCCGGTCATCGAGGTGAGCCGCTCACCCGCAGGGTGAATGCGCTCGACCCCCGCCGGCAGCAGCGTCGCGTCCGGCACGCACACCTGGTTGCCGTGCATGAGCGCGTCACGGACCCCCGGGTCGCCGAGCAGCAACCGGTCCGGCAGGTACGCCGCGAACCATCGCGTCCCGGGATCGGCCGCCACGTCGGCGTCGACGTCGCGCGCCGCGACCCGGTGGTAGCCGCGCAGCCGCTGGAACCGGCCGCCCTGGAACAGGACGCCGTCATAGAGCTCGGCGAGCGGGTCCAGCACAACGGCCGGCAGTTCCGGGCCGACCTGGACCGGCGGGCCGTCGGGGGCCTCGCCGCGGTTGAGTCGCAGACGCGCCCGGAAGTGGTCGGCGGCGAACTGCGTCTCGCCGCTGCGGATGACCACCTCGACGGTGTCGTCGGCAGTGACGGCGGCGGCGATGCGGATGACGGTGCTGCCGTCCGGCGGCACCACGATCGGTCGCAGGAAGCGTGCGTCCTCGATGACGGGCACGCCGTCGTGGCCGGTGACGGCCGCGGTGACCTGTGCCATCGCCTCCATGCCGAACACCGCCGGGAACAACAGGTTGCCGTCGAGGAGGTGGTCGGCGAGGTACAGGTCGGTGCCGGCGCTCAGCTCAACCTCGGTGACGAGCTCGACGCCGTGGTAGCGCACCAGTGGCCGCTCCACGAACCGCAGCAACGGCAGGGCCGGCTTGTCGTAGCGAACCGTGTCGATACCTTGTGTGCGGCCGCTGATGACGACGACCGGCGGGGCCTCAGGGTCGGCCAGTAGCCGCCTCAACAGGGCGATGCCCTGGTCGGGAGTGATCGGCACGACGCCCTCGCGCGTCAGTGACTCGACGACCGACAGCCGCTCTCCCATACCGACGCCCGACCACACCGACCATTCCATGCACAGCGTCCGGCAGTTCGGGAAGTCCCGGCCGATGCGCACCGTCAGGTCCGCGAGCCACTCGTTGGCGGTGGCGTAGTGCGCCTCGCCACGCAGTCCCGCCCGGCCGATGATGCTGCCGAGCGTCACCAGCAGCTTCAGCTGAGACGGGTCGACGGTGTCCAGAACCGCGCGCAGGCCGTCGATCTTCGGGGCGAACGTACTCCGGAACGCCTCCATGTCCAGGGTGGTCACCGAGGCGGGCTCGTTGCGTCCGGCGCCGTGCAGCACGGCCGTAATCGGGCCGAGCGTCCCGGTCAGACGGGCGACGGCCGAGCGGACTGCCGCTGCGTCGGTGACGTCGGCCTGGGCATAGCAGACGCTGACGCCCTGCTCGGTCATGCGGCGCAGGTTCGCCGACAGTTCCGCGTCGTGCGCGGGGTCGGAGCGGCCGAGCAGTGCGAGCGACGCCCCGCTGTCGAGCGCCATCGCCAGCGCGCACTCGGCGGTGATGCCCTTGCCGCCGCCGGTCACCAGCAGCACATCAGTGCGCTCCAACGGCACGTGGGTGATCGCCGGCTCGACAGGCATCGCCCGCAGCGTCGGTACCCGCCGCACACCGTCGGCGTCGTAGTACGCCTCCGAGAAGCCGGTCGTCGCGGCGACCTCCCCGACCACCCAGCCGACCGCGGCATCGACCGCCGGCACGTGAACGACCGTAGTCGTGACGTTCGGCGCCTCGAGGCGGACGGTCTTGGCCAGGCCGGCCGCGCCACGGCCGTGCTGCACGAGGACGAACCGCACGGGACTGCGGCTGGACACCGCGGCCTTCGCCGCGTCCAACGCCACGTGCAGCTGCTCCGGTGTGCACTGCTCGGGCAGGCAGACCAGCAGCCCGGCGCCAACGCCGGCGCGTTCCAGCGCACGGCGCAGCGGCTCGGCGATCGGGTGTCCCGCGTCGGCGTAGAGCTCCCAGCGGCCGTCTGCCTGCCTCGCGGCCGGCGACGGCACCGCGACCGGGTCGAGCGCTACCGACCACGCGCGGGCCCACGGCGCTGCCCCGGTCACCTGGGTGACCGCAGACACGGCGCCGTCGTGCGCGGTGGCGGCGAGCGCGTCCAGCGTCGCGGCGAGTTCCTCGATCGTCGCCGTGGCGAGGTTCGTCGGCAGCTGCGCGACCGGCAGGCCCATCTGCTGCGCCACCTGGTTGAGCACCTGACCGACGGTGATGGAGCTCAGGTGCAGGTCGTCCAGGAGCCGGTTGTCGGTGCGCACGAGCTCCACCGGCAGCTCGGCCCGTTCGGCGGCCATCCGCCGGAGCAGGTCGATACTGGACTCGGCCACTGCCGGTTCGGCATGGGCGGTGGGTTCCACCGGCACGACCGGCTGCGCAGCGGGCACCAGCCTGAGCGTGTCGGCGCGGCGCACCGACGCGACCTGCGGTGCCTGCTCGCACGGGCTGGCGAAGAACGAGAACTGCGCACCGATCGCCACCGGGCGAATCAGCCGGCCGTGGAACAGCGCGCTGTCCACCGGCGCCGCACCGACGATGTAGGCGGCGGCGACGGCCCGCAACACACCCGCGATCGACTCGTCGTCGGTGTTCACCGCCACCGCCGGCACGTCGGTCGCCGCGGCGGCCAGATCGGACAGGACCCGTCCGGGACCGACCTCGATGAACAGGTCGACCTCCTTGGCGGCCAGCGTGACCGCCTGGTTGAACAGCACCGGATCCGTGATCTGGCGGTGCAGCAGTGCGGCGACGTCAGTGTCGCGGGCCAGGATGTCGCCGGTGACGGTCGAGATGACCCGCCGCCCGACCGGTCCGAATTCCTCCTGCGCCAGGCACGCACCGAACGCGGCAGCGGCCGGGGCGACCAGGGGCGAATGGAAGGCGTGCGAGACGT
The DNA here is from genome assembly GCF_050936335.1 of Dactylosporangium sp. CA-152071. Lineage (NCBI taxonomy): Bacteria > Bacillati > Actinomycetota > Actinomycetes > Micromonosporales > Micromonosporaceae > Dactylosporangium > Dactylosporangium sp. CA-152071. The sequence continues at coordinate 4,312,653 of NZ_JBNJMZ010000002.1, forward strand.
GCAGCCTGGTGCACGGCACCGCGGCGGCGGTCGCCCGCTCACCGACGGCCTGGATCGCGTCCACCGGCCCGGCCACGACGGTCTGCGACGGGCCGTTGTAGCCGGCGATGACGACGGGCAGCCCGGCGACGAGCGCTTCGACGCTCTCGGGGCCGGCCGCGAGCCCGGCCATCGTCCCCGAGGCGCTGTGCTGCGACATGGTGCGACCGCGCAGCGCCGCGATACCCAGCAGCTCGGTCTCGCCCATGACGCCCGCCCACTGCAGTGCGGCAAGTTCACCGAGGCTGTGCCCGACGGCGACAGTGGCCTCGATGCCCAGGGTGGACATCACCCGCAGCGCCGCCATGGAGCCAGTCACGATGCGCGGCTGCGCGACCTCGGTCGCCACGATGTCACCGGCGCTCGGCAGCGCCGCGTCGACGTAAACTTCCTCGGCCTCGGCGAACCTGCGGCGCATCGCTCCGCCGGAGACGCCCCGGCCGGAGCCCTGACCGGGGAACAGAAACCCGATCCTGCCCGGTCCGCTGACGTGACCGAGGAAGCTGTGACCGTCCGCGGCGAAGTGGCTCGTGTCGCCGTCGTCGAGGATCTTGCACAGCCAGCTCAGTCGCTCGACGGCGCTGTCAGGCGAGGACGCGATGACGGCCGCCCGGTAGGGCAGGTCGCGCAGTCCCGCGTGCAGCGTGACGGAAAGGTCCGACAACTGGGCGTAGGACAACGACGGCACGAAGTGCGCCAGCTCGTCGAGCTTCTCCCTCAGCTCCTGTGCCGAGCCCGCGTCGATGACCAGCAGCTCGGCGTCCTGCAGCGACGACGACAGGGCCCTGGTTCGGCTGTCCATCGGTGTGCGGCGGCGCAGTGCCGTGTTCTCCAGCACGATGTGGGTGTTGATCCCGCCGAAGCCCATGGCGGTGACCCCGACACGCACCGGCATGTCCCGCGGCCACGCCTCGGCTTTGCGCAGCACCCGCAGTGCCGCCGTGTCGCCGCTCAGCACCTCGTGCGGATCCCGGGTACCGATCGACGGCGGCAGCACCTGGTGGTAGGCGGCGAGCGCGGCCTTGATAAGTCCCGCGACGCCAGCGGCGGCCTTCGTGTGGCCGATCATGCCCTTGATCGAGCTGATCGCGGCCGGGTCCGCATCCGGGTCCGCGTCGCGGCGCGCCGCTGACAGCGCGGCGAGTTCGGTGGCGTCGCCGACCTTCGTGCCGGTGCCGTGCCCCTCGAACAGCGCCACGGTCTCGATGCCGAATCCTGCCCGCTCGTAGGCGCGCTGCAGGGCGAGCCTGTAGCCGTTGGCCTCCGGGCGGGTCATACCGCCCTTGCCGTCGGAGGAGATGCCCCAGCCGGCGATGGAGGCGTAGATGCGGTGGCCGGCCGCACGCGCCTCCGGCTCGCGCATGAGCACGACCATGCCGCAGCCTTCACCGGGCCAGAAACCGTTGGAGCCGCGGTCGTAGACGCGCATCTCACCCGTAGCGAGGGCGCCGGTCTTGGCGAATCCGATGATCTCGAACGGGTCGATGGACAGGTCGACGCCGCCGGCGACCGCGACGTCAGCCTCGCCGTCGACGAGCGCCTTGCAGGCCGTTGCGACGGACAGCAGCGAGGAGGAGCAGGCGCCGTCAACGGTGTAGCCGCCTCCCCTGAGGTCGAAGTGGTTGCAGATGCGTCCGGCGATGGTGTTGGACAGCGCGCCGGCGAGGGTGTCCTCGTCGATCTCCGGGAACGGCTGCTTGTAGGCGTCCTCGAACTCCGCCAGGAAGTTGTGCAGCTGGTCGTCGTCCCAGTCCTGTGCCTTGAGCGCGGCCGTGACCATACGGCTCACGTACGGCCAGCGCAGCCGCAGCTGGTTGGCACGGGCGAACTCGCCAGTGAGGCTGTTGCCGACGATGACCGCAGTGCGTTCCCGTGGCAGCCCTTCGGCCATCGGGAAGCCGGCGTCGGCGAGCGCGAGGGCGGCGACGTCCAGGGCGAGCCAGTGCGTGAGGTCGGTCGACCGGTACGTGCTGCCGGCAATCTTGTAGGCGACCCGATCGAACTCGTAGCCTTCGATGACCGCCGCCAGGCGGGCATAGAAGCGGTCCTTGGCCTTCGGATCGGCGTCGAAGTAGTCCTCGAGCCGCATGCGTTCGTTGGGCAACTGCCGGAACGCGCGCCGACCGGCCAACGCGTTCTCCCACAGTTCCCTGGGTGAGGTGGCGTCCGGGTACCGGCACGCCATGCCCACCACGGCGATATTGGTCATCTCAGGTCACCTTCCACGCGCCCCGTGAGCGCCGCCTTGATACGAAGTCGCCAGATCTCGTACGCGGGAACCTCGTCGTCGAAGGGAAGTCCGACAAGCGCCTCGTCGGTCACCTTGGCTGCGCCGGCCGTCGACTGGCCACACAGCACCTGGGTCGCGACCTCGTTGTGCGCGACCACGAGTCCCGCTCGGACCCGTGCACCGGCCGCGAACGCCGAACCCTGCGCGACGTCGCCGGCGTAGCTGCCGGCAGCATCCTTAAACCAAGCCAGCTCTGCTTCGTCGCTGCCGCCCGCGTACGTGGCGGCCAGCCCGGCGCCGGCGTACAGATCAGCACGCCGGCGCTCGTCGAAGCGATCGAAGGTCTTCACGACCCGGCGCGGGTCGGTGCCGCACACGAACCACGTGGCCCGCCCGACGCCCTGGTCGATCGCACGATTGGCGTACCAGGCCGGCCCGTCCGCCGGCCAGGGGAACGTGTCGGCCTGGTAACACTCGTCGACGTACTGCCGGGTCTTGAAGTACGCCTGGTGGAAGCCGTAGCCGTCCAGCACGAGCCAGCGCAGCAGCGGGTCCGGCGCGTACAGCGACGGCCACCGGAACCGGGGCACCCGTGCCATCGCCCAGCCGACCCCGACGTACGCCATGTAGATGTGCGCATCGGCGGGTCCGGCGAGAAAGTCCTCGACGTGGTGACCACCGCCGACGGGCAGCCCGTCGCGAACCGCGAACGCCATGGCAGCGCCCTCGTAGGCGAAGCCTCGGTAGGCGTGCGGGACGTCGGTGAGCCGTGCGTCGGCGTCAGCCGGGTGCGGGACCTCGGCCGCGATCGCGTAGCCCGTGAGGAAGTACCGCCCGACGGTCTCCAGCCGGTCGCGGGCCTCTGGACTCTTCACGTGGAAGCCGCGCACGTCCATCCGGGTCTGTCTGACATTCGGAGTGAGCACGCGTCGGCGAAGGGATTGAAAGATCGTCATTCGGGGCCCCCAGTTAGACAGGTTCGACAAATTGTCATCGAGCGATGTCCCTGGCGTCTTCTCCGCAGATGCGGCCCCGAATTCGGATCGGTACCCGGTAGGTTCCGGTTCTACCGGATGGATCCGGTCCGCGTTCCCACGGCGTCGCGAATCTTCGAACGCCACATCTCGTAGTCGAGGTCGGTGGCATCACCGTTCCGGCCTCCGGTCGCGTCGCCGACGTCAACGGCGACGTCGTCGGCGAGGGCGGCGGCCCGGGCGACGGTGAGGTCCGTCAGGGCCGCGACCGCGACCGCAGTGTGCTCGGGTTCGAAGCCGGAGAAGACCCGGGCCTTGGCGGCGAAGACGGAGCCCTGCGCGACGTGGGTCCAGTGTTCCCCCGCGCCGCGGCGCAGCGCGGCAAGCCCGGCGGCGTCGGCGCCGCCGGCGAACGTGGCCGCCAATCCGACGCCGCTCCACAGGTCGGCCTGCCGGTCCGCGGCGAAACGCCGCACGGCGGCGACGACGTCAGGCACCTGCCCGCCATGAATGAACCACAGCGCGCGGCCGATGCCTTGGTCGCAGGCACGCGGGAAGTAGTCCGCCCCGCCCTGCCACGGGTACGGTGCCAGCCGCTCCTGGCGGGTCACCCAGCGCTCCGTCTGAAAGTAGGCACGGTCGAAGCCGTAGCCGTCCACGGCCAGCCAGCTCATCGTCGGGTAGTACGGCGTACCGGTGAGGTCCGGCAAGATCCGCTTCCACAGCGGCCGCGGCAGCCGGGCCATGGCGAATCCGATGCCGATGTAGGTCAGGAACGTGTGAGGCACGGCGGGCCCGGACAGCAATGCCTGGGCCCGGCGACCGCGGCCGCCGGCCATCGCGTCGAGCACGGTGACCGCCATCGTCGCGCCCTCGTAGGCGAAGCCGCGCATTTCCGGCTCCACAAGTTCGAGCCGCTGCACGAGCTCCGCCGACGTGCGGGTGTCGATGCCCCACTCGAAGCCGACGAGTACCGCCTGCGGGATCGCTTCGAGCCGGCGGGTCGCGTCGGTCGGGACAACCGGGAAGCCCCGGTGCGCGAACGAGACCTCCTTGAATGACGGGGTCAGCACCAGACGGCGCACAGAGCCGAGCATGGTCGGCATGGCCTTGCCTCCTCAACCTTGGATCATCCAGGCCGGAGGCGGACGCCTCCGGCCTCAGCGGCGTAGCAGCCGCCGCGCTGATCGACGCAGCAACGCGCCGGCTAGCGCAAGGAGCAGCACCGCATCGACGACGAGCAGCGTCATGTTCATCGGGTCGTCGCTGACGTGCTGGTGCCCGCCGGCGGATGGATCGGCACCAGCGGCACCGATCGGGGTCACCGCGACACCGACACCGAACCGGGTCATCCCCGACAACTCGGCACCGTCGCGGAGCCGGACGTGGAACGCCACCAGGCATGGGCCGTCCGTGACCGAGACGGGCACGGTCAGCCGGTCCCCGTCGAACCGGACAGGTCCAGACACCACCGTCACCCCGCCCTCCCGTGCGACGGTCAGGTGATAGTCGTACGGCGCCAGTTCCCCGGTAAAGATCACCGTGACCGCGGTCGGTGCCGCGCCGAGCGTGACGCCGTCCGCGGGGTCCACGGAGGACACCCGGGCCGGCGCCGGCGCCGACAGCAGCAGGAAGGCAACGACGGTCGCCGCTACCGCGGCGACCAGCCACATGCCCTTGGATCGCAGGGCCGAGCGGAGCCCGCCGGGACGGGCTCCGCTCGTGGCTGCGGTCATGTTCATGCAGCCCCGGCCACGGCCAGCGGCCGGGCGCAGGTGCAGGGCATCTCACGTGCCTCAGCCCGGTTTGGGCGCAGATGCAGGATCATGGCTACGACCATCGGCAGGAAGACGATGGTGTTGTAGAACAGGTGCAGCTCCACCCGGGGGAACACGGTCTGTAGCACGCTGGTGGGCACCGCCTTGCCGAACAGGAACTGGCCGGTCTGCGCCTGCAGGAACAGCAGCAGGTGCTCGATGTGGTGCCAGAACTGGATGGCCAGCGCGATGGTCCACCAGGTCCGTGCCCGGCCGGTGAAGGCGCCGCGCAGCAGGAACAACGCGACCAGCATCACCAGGGCGTAGCCGTAATGCAGCCATTCACTCTTCACCAGCCACGGGTACGCCAGGCCGAGCACGCCCCGTGACTTCGGCAGCGGCCAGTGCAGCACCCAGATCTGGTACGCCTGCGCCAGGTGCTCGGCCCAGTGCGCCAGGACCACCACCATGAACACGTTCAGCGCGATCCGGTGAAACCGGCCGTTCAGGCCGCCCTGCGGTGCCTTTGCCAACCCGACATGCGCCATTCGGGATCCTCCACCTCTGCGAAGTCGCTCACCACCGGCGGAGCGTCAGCACGCGCCGCCGCTAATCTGTTGCCGATCAGCCGCGCCGCCGCGAACGCCGACCAGGCGACCGTGTCCACGAGTCCGGCGTCGGACGGGTCGAACCGGCGGAACTCGCTGATCACTCCCTCGCCGACCTGGTACGACGACACCGCCGTCAGCAGCGCCAGCCGCCCCGCGGCCCGTTCGTGCGCGGGAAGGTCGGCGATGAGGTCCTCGCACCACGTCGTGCTCAGACCCGTATCCTCCCCACGCCAGGCCTCCAACCTGTCCAGGACCAGCCGGCGGACGCCGGCAGGCACGGACCGCGCCCCGGCGAGCTCGAACGTCCGGCAGGATCGGGCGACCGCAGCGGCAATGTCCTCATTGCCGGCGGACCAGGTCATGTCGACCGGTATGGGGGCCGCAGGGAGCAGCCCCACGGAACGGCCGCCAGCGCGGGGGGTGCGCAGCATCGGGCGCAGCAGCCGGCTGATCCCCTGTTTCATCCGCCGGCGCGACCGCGGGCCGAGACCCGGCGGCAGCAGGAAGTTGGACAGGAACACGTTGACCACGCGGCTGACGTAGTGGAAGCCGACGACGACGCCGAGCAGCTCGGCCCGTTCGGCGGCGGCCAGCCCCGGCGGCTCCGGTGCGGCGTCGTCGAGCTGGTGCGCTGTGCGTGCCCACGCGGTCATCGCGCGCAACGCCGGATCTATCATGCTCTCGACCCGGTCTCCGGCAACAGCCTCGGCTTCGTGCTCACCGCTCAGGTCGTACATGCCGACGGTGTGCATCTCCACGCAGTAGGGGCAGATGTTGGCCACTGCGACGGCAGCGGCGACGGCTTCCTTCGCCGCGCGGCCGACGGCCGTGCCGGCCAGTGGCTCGCGGGAGAGCATCCAGTACGCAGCCAGGACGTCCGGCGACGGTGAGTGCAGCTGCGCCGGCGGTACGACGAGCAGCATCTCGTCGGCGATCTGCGCATAAACCTCCCGGACCAAACCGGTGGCGTCCGGCAGGGGCACCGGTGCCACATATCTGATCTGTCGCTGCACCACAGAGGAAGCCACCCGACTGACGACCACAAGCCTCTCCCGTCGATTGCGGTGATGGCATGCTGCCCGCAGCCAACCGCTGCTGCGCCACAGTATCGGCGGCGTCGGCGTCCGGGTACCGCCGATCATCCCGTTACGGCAAAATGCGCACGATAGAAGAATCCGATTTCCGGGGCACGGCCGGAGATGCATTGCCGCTCCCGCGGCAGCGACGATTCGCCTTGTTCGTTTCGCCTTCCTGTCAGGAGATGCCGTGCTTTCCGACCCCCCTGCCGCCAGCGTGTCCGACGTGGACATCGAGCCGGAACAGGCAATGGCCATCGAGGCGTACGCGGACACGATCATCCCCGGGGAACGACGCTTCGCCGGTGATCGGGTGTGCGCCGGCGCAGCAGCCGGCGGCGGCGCCGTCGCTGCCGGCGCCCTGGAACTGCTGACGTGGTCCGCCGGAGGGCTCGCCGAGCAGCTGGGAGACATCGCAGTCCTGCTCAACGTGCACGCCGGCGAGTACGCCGCCGAGCATGATCTAACCCTCGACGACGACGTCCCCCCGTTCGTCGCACTGGACTTCGCGCACCGCACCGCACTCGTGCGCCGGCTCACCGACCCCGGGCATCCAGAGAAGCAGATCTGGATCGGGCTCGCCCTGTTCAGCAACATGGCCTACGACAGCGCGGCTCACATGCACACCGTCGACGCGCTCGCGGCAGGTCACCCGGGTCTCCACGCGATCGGTTACGCAACCGCCGACGTCGATGGCCTGTGGCGATTCCCGCGATTCTCCTACGGCCGCCAGCTCGCCCCCCTGCACCCCAACACGACCTCGACCGGGAGCCCGGCATGACGTACGTGGAATCGACCGACGTCCTGGTGATCGGCAGTGGTTTCGGCGGCGCGATCACCGCCTACCACCTCGCCGCCGGTGGTGCGAAGGTGATCGTCCTGGAACGCGGCCCCTGGCTGGAGCCCCAGGAGTTCGAACACGACTTCAAGCTCGGCTCCTCGTACACCCGGGCGTTCGACTTCGTCGTCGGCGACGGCATGAGCGTGCTCGGCGGCAACTGTGTCGGCGGCGGCAGCGTCGTGTACTTCGCCACGTTGCCGCGGGCGCCGCACTTCGTGTTCGAACGCCGAGGCAGCATCGGCCGTCGGATGTGGCCGGCCAGGATCACCCGCGACACCCTCGACCCGTGGTACGACGTGGTCTGCGAGGCACTGCCGATCGTCCCGCAGCGCTGGGACCAGGTACCGTACGCCGGTGGCCTGTTCGCCGCCGCGTGCGCGCACGCCGGGCGGACCGCCAATCCGTCGCCGTCCGCGGTCGACGTCGACATGTGCACTAACTGCAACTGGATGATGGCCGGCTGCCGCTTCGACGCGAAACGCTCGCTCCTGCTCAACTACCTGCCCGGCGCGATCGCCCACGGCGCGCAGATCCGTCCGTTGCACGAGGTCCAGCGCATCACCCGTCACCCCGACCGCTCCTACCGGGTGCACTACCGCATCGTCGACGACGAGGACTACCGGATCCTGCACGGTGAAGGCGCGATTGACGCGAAGATCGTCATCGTGGCGGCCGGCGCCGGCGCCACCCCCGCGATCCTTCAGCGGTCCGAGCCGGAGCTCGGGGCCATGCCGCACGCGGTCGGCCGATACTTCTCGGGCAACGGCGAACGCTTGAACACGGCAATCTTCGACGAGGGTCGCATCCGTGACGTCCTCGGCTTGGACCGCGGCGACGGCGTGCCCTACGAGGCGTATCAGATCGGTCGCGGTCCTACGGTCGCCAGCTGGGACAAGCTCGACGGCGACCTGCCGGAGTACGAGCGCTACTCGCTGGAGCAGTTGTACTTCCCACCCGGACTCGGCACGATCCTGGCGCAGGTCAAAGACCCCATCGCTGCCAGCTGGTTCGGCGTGGAAAAGAAGGAGATGCTGCGGACCTGGAAGTCGTGGCTGACCATCTTCACGATGTCGGAGGACGACAACGAAGGCGTGTTCGGTCCGCCGCCGGAAACCGGCAACGCGCACCGGATGTCGCAGCAGATGCTCGGCCACGGCCCGCTGTCGTACAAGCCGACGAAGAACACCCGCCGCGGCTGGGACCTGTCCGACGCCGACGTCAAGGACATCATGGAACGTGACGGCCTGGCAACGGTGACGCCATGGACCAACGACATTGTCGGCGCCTACACGGTCCACCCGCTCGCCTCGTGCCGAATCGGCGACGACCCGGCCACCTCCGCCCTCGACGACACGCACGAGCTGCGCGGTCACCCCGGCATCTTCGTCACCGACGGCTCCGCAGTGCCAGGCGCCCTCACCGTCAACCCCGCACTGACCATCTCCGCACTCGCCGAACGCGCCGTACCCGGCATAGTGCGAGCACTGCAGGATCGCGACGTCGCCGTCAAGTACGGGGCACCGTCGCCGACCGGCTTCTCTGCCGCCCGACGCCGGGTGCTCGACCGGTCCTGAATCTCTTTTAGCTCCTCCCCTTCGGCCATGGAGCCCGCCGGAGACTGCCGGCGGGCTCCCGTCTAGTCTGCGAGGCCCACCGTGACTGCGCTGCTCACCACCCAGGCGACCCGCCGAGCCGCTCTTGCTCACGTCAAACACGTGACGCCCGCCGATCCGAGGCGGGCGACCGGCCTCGTCAAGGAGGTCTACAGCCAGGTAGAGCGCGACTTCGGCATGCTCGCCCCGCCGATCGCGTTGCATTCCCCCGCCCCCACCGTCCTCGCCGCCGCCTGGGCCATGCTGCGCGAAAGCCTGCTCGCGCCCGGCACGGTTCCGCGTTCGACGAAGGAGGCAGTCGCTGCCGCCGTGTCCGCAGCCAACGCCTGTCCCTACTGCGTCGACATTCACGGAGCTACCCTGACCGGCCTCGACGGCACGCCTGACGCCGCCGCTATCGCCAGCGACCGGGTCGATGACGTCGGCGACCCCCACTTGCGCAGCATCGTCGGATGGGCTCGCAATCCGGTCCTGGGTAGCGAATTGCCCTTCCCCGCGGCGCAGTTGCCGGAACTCGGCGGCGTGGCGGTGGTCTTCCACTACATCAACCGGATGGTCAGCGTCTTTCTGCAGCGCTCACCACTGCCTCCGCTGCCCGGCCCGGCCCGGCGCGGTGCGCTGTGGATAGCCGGACGCGTGATGAGTTCGCTCGCCCGGCGCCCGGTGTCCGCCGGTGCAGCGCTGAACCTGCTTCCGGCCTCCTCGATTCCGCCGGACCTGGCGTGGGCGGGACCAACCCGCATCGCTGAGGCGCTGGCCCGAGCCTACGCCGCCATTGAGGATGAGGCGGCATCTGTCGTTCCGGAGCGCATCCGGTGCCTGATGCTGACTCGGCTGTCGGAATGGGACGGCATGCCTCCCGGCATCTCTGCGACCTGGGTGGACACAGCGCTGGCCGGCGTGCCCGATGACGAGCTGCCGGTCGGGCGCCTGGTACTGCTGACGGCGCAGTCGGCGTATCAGGTCGGCAATACCGTCATCGCCGACTTTAAACGTCACGACCCGCAGGACGCCTCGCTGGTCGCCGCAGCGTCATGGGGCGCCCTCGCCGCGGCTCGGTCCATCGGCGACCGCCTGCCACTCGATGCGCCGTCCGCCTGAGGTCCGCTTTTGCCACAGGCGCGACGGCGAGGTCGGCCAGCCTGAGCGGGACGGCGCAACGACGACCTTTAGGGGGTTGTCTCACTCGGTGATCTTTGCGAGTCGGCGGTGGCAGATGAGGATCGCGGCGATGTCGGCAAAAGCTTGGAAGTGCTCGGCTTTGCGTTCGTAGCGGCGGGCAAGGCGGCGGTTGTTTGGTGAACCAGGACAGACACGACTCGACGATCCATCGGTGCCGGCCGATACGCTGCGAGGATTCGACGCCCTTGCGGGCGATTCGGACCGTGATGCCTCTGCGGCGGATCTCGGCTCGGATCGCCTTGTGGTCGTAGGCCTTTCCGCGTGCAGTTTCCGGGCCGGTGGCGGGCCGGCCGCGACGGCTCTGCACCAGTGTGAGGGCGTCCAGTAGCGGGAACAGCAGCGCGCGTCGGGAGTGTTCGCGGCGGAGATCAGTACCTGCAACGGCACGCCCCCGCCGGTCGCACAGGACGTGGGTCTTCGAACCCCGGTTGCCGCGGTCGACTGGGTTTGGCTCGGTCAGATCCCCTTTTCAAGGCCCGGACACTGATCGAGTCGATGATCGCCCGCGACCAGTCGATCCCACCGACCCCGGGTCGGCGACGCGGCCGATGGTCACGCCTTCGGCACGTCGAACAGGTTCGGGATACGAGCGGTAAGGCCGCGGTCGCCCTTCGCCTTGAGCTTGCCGAGCATGAACAGCGCGATGGGACTTGCGTTGCCCGTCACCATCTTCAGGAAGTCGACGCCTCCGATACTGAGTTCCAGCGTCGGCGGGAGACCCGGAGTGGACGAGAACGTGCAGGTGCGGTCGGCGATGACGAGTTCGTAGGTGTCAGCGCCTCCGCCCGGTCGGTCACCGACCTTCCAGTGGAGCACCGCCTTCATCGAACCCGCCCGATCAGCGCGGAACACATCCGGCATGTGGACGAAGACCGCTTGGAGAACGTTCCAGCGCTGTTCCCCGACAACAAGCTGGCGTAGTTCGTCAGCTGAACTGCGTTTCACCATCTGAGCGAACTCGCGCGGCTCGAACGTTGCTGGGTCGACGTCGTAAACAGACATGGCGATCCCCTCTCACCGCTACTGGGGCGGCTTCTGCCGCCCACCGCGTCCACCCGATGTGAGGCGGCCATGCCAGCACCCTAGACATCGACAGAAGCTGCCACGTCTCTGTGCGTGCTGTTTCCACGTCCTTTCGGCGCGACACGCGCCATGGCATGACCGCTGACACCGCAGCGCGGCGTCGAGGGCGCTAGAAAAGCCGGTCGTGGCACAAATTCCGTGCTCGCCTGCGAGCGGAAACGCAAAATGGCCATGGTACGAAGTTGCGAATTCCACCCGGGAACAACACTGGCGACACATCAATACTCATGGTTTCCGTGCGTTGATTCGGGTTTGGCGATGGTGTTGCGCATCTGGCTGCTCTACACGTCCGGTCGTCCGGGTGACGGAGGTGTCGGTCTCATTGAGAGCTGAGGAGTCGGCTGCGGGCGCGGTGTGCCCAGCCTGCGGCAACCAGCCTGTCAGGGTACACAGCCGGCACGGGCGCATATGTCTACCGTAGATCATGACATTGTTGGATGTCGCAAGACCGAAATGCAGGTCTACAGTCGATGTTCGATGTCGTATAGTAGTAGATATGGACGTCTTCGCCGCTGTGGCCAATCCGACGCGTCGAGGCATACTCGAAATGCTCAGGGAGAGCGAACACGCCTCCGGCGACTTCGTGGCGGCCTTTCCCGGGATAACCCAGCCGGCGATCTCGCGCCATCTGCGCTTGCTACGCAAGGCAGGCCTTGTCGACGTGCGCACTGACGCACAGCGACGGATGTACACGCTGCAACCTGAACCTCTAGCCGAAATCGATGCCTGGCTCGGGCTGTACCGTCACTGTCGGAGGCATCATCACGACACGATCTCGGACTCGGTATGAGCAAAATTTCGGTCGGCAACAGCGCGCATCGGTGGCGTGATGCTCGGAACACACAGCCGCGATAGTCGCGCCGGACGCTACTGCGACGGCGACATCCCCACCGGCGCCGCGAAGGTCACGGCGTCGTGTGTCAAGATTCCGGGCAGGGTGCACCGTTGAAGTCCAAACGCAACGGCCGGAAGCCGGCGGCCATGGCTCGCGGAGGGCCAGCGGCACGCAGCACGGGTCGCCGTTGCCTCCCGGCACCACCCCGCCGCCATCACCCAACCTGGTTGCCACCCAACTGACATTTGATGGCCATGTGAGCCGCAATTGGCCGGTGCTGGTTGGGTGCCGCAGCTACGGTGGAAGCTCGTTCACCACACCGCTTCGGCCCGCCCTGCGCCGCCCGGACTTGCCCGCCTCGATTCGCCGCATGAGCATCCCGAAGTAGCAAGGCGAAAGCGGTCCCACTCGACGTCGCCACGGTCGCGGACGACACCATCACCATCGCGTCCACCTCGACATCCACTTCGACAGCCCACACCTGCGACAGCAAGAACGCTGCCGACGTGGAGCGCCGAAACCTTGATCGTTTCGAGGTAGACAAACCCGTCGTAGCAGCGCGAACTCCTCACCCAGAGCGTCTTTTGCCTGCCGAACAGGTTGTAGCATCTGCGAATATCGCGAGGAAGGAATGTCGAAACCGGCGAGCCGGCTCCGAGGTATCAGGCGACAGCTGCAACCTACGAAGGAGCTCACCATGGACGACGAACTGCGACGCCTCGGCCGGCTGGCCGGCACCTGGAAGGTCACCGGCGGCGCCACCGGCACCACTACCTACGAATGGCTCGACGGTGGCTACTTCCTCCTGCAACGCGGCGTCCTGGACCATGACGGGCACCGCGTGTCGATGACGGAGATTATCGGACGGGAGCACCTGTTCGGTGAGGAGCCGGGCGCGGAGATCAAGGCACGCGCGTACGACGCGGACGGCAACACCCTCGACTACGTGTACGAACTCGACGGCGACACCCTGACGATCTGGGGCGGCTACAAGGGTTCGCCTGGCTACTTCCGCGGCACGTTCGACGAGACCGGTAACAGGCTGGCTGGCGACTGGGTGTTCCCCGGCGGCGGCTACCACGCGGAAATGGAGCGGATCGTATGAAATACCTCCTGCTCGCCTACACAAGCCTCGCCGAGTGGAACATCGTCGATGTGACATCGGAGGAATTTCTCGCGTCCTGCAAGTTCTACGAGGACCTGGTGGAGGAGTTGACCGGGTCCGGCGAGTTGGTTACCACCGAGGGACTCGGGCACCCGGCGCTTTCGCATACCGCGCGACGGGGGTCGCTGGTCAGCGAAGGACCGTTCGCGGAGACCGGCGAGGTCCTGGCCAGCTTCGCGGTCATCGACGTCGACGGGCAAGACCGAGCCTTGTCAATCGCGGCCAGAATCGCCGACGCCGTCGGCGACACCGTCGAGGTCCGGCCAATCATGCATGGCTAACGGCGCCGTCGAGGACCTGCGGGAGCTCGTCCCGCAAGTCCTCGGCGCGCTCGTGCGCCGCTACGGACACTTCGACACGTGCGAGGACGCCGTGCAGGAGGCGCTGCTCGACGCGACCGTACAGTGGCCGTCGCAGGGAGTGCCGAATGAACCCCGGACCTGGCTGATCCGGGTGGCGTCCCGGCGGCTCGTCGACCTCCTGCGCAGCGAACAGGCCCGGTCCCGGCGCGAGGCCACCTGGCAGCCGCCGACACCCGCGGCGGTACAGGACCAGGACGATTCACTGACTCTGCTGTTCCTGTGCTGCCATCCCGCGCTGACCCCGCCCGCGCAGCTGGCCCTCACCCTGCGTGCCGTCGGCGGCCTCGGTACCGCCGAGATCGCCCGCGCGCTGCTCACCCCGGAGGCGACCGTCGCGCAGCGGATCAGCCGCGCTAAGGCGACAATCAGGCAAGCCGGCGCCACGTTCCGGATGCCGGCGCCGGAGCAGTTCGAAGAGCGCCTGGAGGTAGTATTGACGGTTCTCTATCTCATCTTCACGGAGGGCTACGTCGGCACGTCCGGCGACACGCTCCACCGCGCAGAACTGGCCGCGGAGGCGATCCGGCTGACCCGCCTGCTGCACGCACTGCTGCCAGCCCGCGGCGATGTGGCGGGGTTGCTCGCATTGATGCTGCTCACGCATGCGCGTCGCGCCGCACGGGTGGCCGACGGGATGCTGGTGCCGCTGGAGTCGCAGGACTGTTCGCTGTGGGACCACGCAGCGATCGACGAGGGTCGCTTGATCGCCGAGTCCGCCCTGCGGGCCGGACCGCCAGGCCCGTATCAGCTACAGGCCGCAATCGCTGCCGTGCACACCTCCTCGCCGACCGACTGGCGGCAGATCCTCGGCCTGTACCGACTGCTCGGCGCGCTCGACAGCAGTCCCGTCGTGACCCTGAACCGGGCCGTGGCCGAGGCCATGGTCCACGGGCCCGCGGCCGGGCTCGCCCTGCTCGAAACCCTCGCCGACGATCCGCAGCTTGCCCGCAGCCACCGCCCGGCCGCCGTCCGCGCGCACCTTCTGGCGATGCGCGGCAGCCCCGACGCCGCCGGCTGGTATCGCACTGCGGCCACGCTCACCACGAACCGCGTCGAGCAGCGGTACCTGCTGGCCTGCGCCCGTTCCAATGACGCTTGCGGTTTCGACGACCAGGAACAGTGCGACCACTCTGATCAGAGCACTCAGTGACACAGGTAAGGAAGGTGGCGGTGGCGTAACCGGCGAGCGGCTGCCCCCGTGTCGTCCACCGCTCGCCCGCGAGGATCGTGGCGTGCGTGGGAAGACGCGTAGACCCTGAGAAGTGCATCCCATTCAGCCCGTCGGGTGCCACCATCATACAAGAAGCCGACTCCGTCAGGCGCCGCCAGACGAGGTCGGTCGGCGCTGTGAGACCTGGTAAACGCTACGAGCACCCGTCGGCCCGTTCGTCGCCCTCGGCGGCGAGTCGCACCAACCCAACACTGATCCCGTGCGGCTCGAACGTGCCGTCCGGACCGCTGACGCGCGCAGTCCCGTTGGCCAGCCCGTTTAACGCCTCGGCCAAGTCGCGGAGTGGGGTGCCTAACAACGCATACACACGACGCTGCCCGGTGCGCTGTGATGTGACCACGCCGGCGCGCTCCAGCGTCTGCAGGTGCTTGGTCGTCTGCGGCTGCCGCGCTCCCGTGAGCTGGGCGAGCACCCCGACTGACCGAGGCCGCTCCGCCAGCAGGCGGACCAGGCGCCAGCGCGCCGGATCTGCGAGCGCCGCAAGGATCGCTTCCATGTCGCAAGTATGCCTCATGGGGAATATCGAGACCGATCTGTGAATCATAGACACACGCCGTTGCGGGTGCCGCTCTATTCGTGGTACGGCTCCTGCCGCGCCGACAGGTCGATCGCGCCGTCGCCGCGCTGGTACTGCAGCCGCCCCAGCTCGTAGAGGCCGCCCGCCAACGCAGGCTCAGCCAGGGCTGCATGACCGGCCAGCCCTCGCCCCGCATCCGCCGGTCGACCGCCAGGTTGCGCCCGAGGTCCGCGAGCGTCGCCCACGACACCTCCTCGGCGACGCCGCGCTCGCGGTGGCACCCCATGACGGCGTCCATCAGCGCCAAGTAGACGTACACGTAGAGGTGCCGCCACGCCGGGCCCGGGTCGCGCGGCAGCTCCGGCCCAGGCACCAGCCAGCCGTACCTGCCAAGGTCCGCGCGCACGAGCGCGACCGAGCGGTCGAGCAGCCACCGCAGCTCGTCCGTCCACAGTGGAGGACCCGGGTCCGCCATCCCGCCATGATCTCGGCGGCGTCGTCCGGCCCCACCCGAGCCGGGCGGCGATGTCGTCCAGATCCACGCGGACGACCTACCTGGCATCTACCTGCCGGACGGGGACACCGCCGCCGGGAACGTGACGCGGGCGAGGCGCTCCGAGATCTCCCAGGCGCGGGCGGCGTCGGCCTCGCCGCGGAGGCGGGGGTAGACCGGCTGCTCGGCGGGAGCGCCGGACAGGTGCTGGAACCCGCTCGGGCCGTAGAGGCGGCCGCCGCCCGCGTCCGGGGAGGTCGCCGCGTACAGGGCGGGCAGCAGCGCGGACTCGACGGTGCCGAAGAGAATCCCGTGGCGGCCGAGCGCGCGGATGAGGCGGCCGCCCGCGGTGGCGCGGGCCCGGCCGACCTCGGGCCGCGCCTGCAGCAGGCTGGTGGCGGCGACGCCCGGATGGGCGAGATTGCTGGTGATGCCCCAGCCGCCGGCCCGGCTGCGCCGGTCCAGCTCGAGGCCGAACAGGCCGAACGCGATCTTCGACTGGCTGTAGGCCCGCATCCCGTCGTAGGAGCGTTCCCAGTTCAGGTCCTCCCAGTTGATGGCGTTCCGTTTCGCGGCGATGCTGATCTGCGAGGTCACGCGGGCGTGGCCGGCGCGCAGCAGCGGCAGCAGGTGGCCGACGAGCGCGACGTGACCGAGGTGGTTGGTGCCGAACTGCAGCTCGAAGCCGTCGGCGGTGGTCTGCCGCTGCGGCGGCGTCATCACGCCCGCGTTGTTGACGAGGATGTGGATCGGGCGGCCGTCGGCGCGCAGGGCGGCGCCGAGCGCGGCGACCGAGGCGAGCGACGACAGGTCGAGCTCGCGCAGCGACAGGATGGCGTCCGGGTGCTGCTGCCTGATCGTCGCCACCGCGGCCTCGCCCTTGCGGCGGTTGCGCACGGGCATGACGACCTCGGCGCCGGCGGCGGCGAGCCGGGCGGCCAGGCCGAGCCCGACGCCGTCGCTCGCGCCCGTGACGACGGCGAGCCGTCCGTTGAGACTGGGAACGGTGATGTCCGGTTTGCGGGTCATGTCCCCACTGTGCGCGTGCTCCGCGGCCGTATCCACGGCCTCTCAATCCCAGGCTCCGCCGCGGCGACGGTGGTAGAACCGAGAGATGATCGACCGTGCCGGGCTCGCCGGGTTCCTGCGTCGGCGCCGCGAGTCACTGCAGCCCGAGGACGTCGGCCTGCCGCGCGGGCAGCGCCGCCGGACCGCCGGCCTGCGCCGCGAGGAGGTCGCGACGCTCTGCCACATCTCCGCCGACTACTACAGCCGGCTGGAGCGGGAGCGCGGGCCGCACCCGTCCGAGCAGATGATCGCCTCGATCGCGCAGGGCCTGCACCTGTCGCTCGACGAGCGCGACCACCTCTTCCGGCTCGCCGGTCACCGGCCGCCGGTGCGGGGCACCACCAGCGCCCACATCAGCCCCGGCCTGCTACGCATCCTCGACCGGCTCGCCGACACCCCGGCCGAGGTCGTCACCGAGCTCGGCGAGACCCTGCGGCAGACCCCGCTCGGCGTCGCGCTCACCGGCGACCTGACCCGCTACACCGGCCCGGCCCGCAGCATCGGCTACCGCTGGTTCACCGACCCCGCGTGCCGCGCCCTGTACCACCCCGACGACCACGCGCTGCACTCCCGCGTCTTCGCCTCCGGGCTCCGCGCGAGGGTCACGCTGCGCGGGCCCGACTCCTACGCCGCCCACCTCCAGCGGCTCCTGCTGGAGCGGAGCGAGGAGTTCCGGGCCGTCTGGGACGAGCACGAGATCGGCGTCGACTACAGCCACGTCAAGCGCTTCATCCACCCCGAGGTCGGCCTCCTCGAGCTGACGTGCCAGGCGCTGCTCGACCCCGACCAGTCGCACTCCCTGCTGGTCTACACCGCGGTCCCCGGCAGCGAGAGCCACGAGAAGCTCCAGCTGCTCGCCGTCATCGGCGCCCACCAGGTCGTCGCCACCGACGCGTGACGCGGGGCGCGTCCGGCCCAGGTCATGACCGGACCGGGACCGGCAGGGTCAGCTGGACCATGTACCCGCCCTCCGGGCGGGGGCCGGTCGACAGCGTGCCGCCGTAGAGCCGGACGCGTTCGCGCATGCCGAGCAGGCCGTAACCCGGCTCCGGCCACGACTGCTCCACGACGCCCCGGCCGTCGTCCACGACGCGGGCCGTCACGGCGCCGGGGCGGTGCTCGACGGTCACCGTCGCCGTGGCGGGGCCCGCGTGCTTCAGCACGTTGGTCAAGGACTCCTGGATCACCCGGTACACGCAGAGGTCCAGGTGCGCGGGCAGCGGCGGCACCGGGTCCACGGTGTGCACCTCGACCTCGACCGGCAGCCCGGTGGCCCGGACCCGGTCGACCAGGTCCCCGATCCTCGCCAGGCCCGGCACGAGGGTGCCGAACCGGCCGGCGTCCTCCTCGTCCGCGCCGACGCGCAGCACCATGAGCAGGCGCCGCATCTCCTGCTGCGCCTCCCGTCCGGCACCGGCGATGGTGTCCAGCGCGGTCCGCGCGGTGGGCGGGTCGGAGGCGAACACGTAGCGGGCCAGGCCGACCTGCACCGAGATCACGGACATGTGGTGCGCGACGACGTCGTGCAGCTCGCGGGCGATCCGGACGCGCTCCTCGGCGACCGCGTGCCGGGCCCGGTCCCGCTGCTCCCGGCGCAGCCGCGCGGTCAGCACGGCGAGCTGCCGGTTGCGGTCGGCGAGGGCCCGGGCCCCGCCGCCGAGCACCCAGACGCCGGCCAGCACCAGCAGCGGCTGGATGACGACGACCAGCGGCGGCAGGGCGGGCGCCTTGACCTTGAGTTTTATCCCTTGAGTGCCTGATTGTTGACTTTTGGTGTGTCCACTGTGGACTTCTTCTTGCCGACTGGGTAGCGGGTTCGCGGAGGCCGGGTGCTACCCACGGGACGGCCGGGACCAGGATTGGTGGTTTTCGGCCTACCGGCCGGAGTGCCCAGATGCCGGCGCAGGTTACGGAAACCCCGGCGGACCCGTCCAGGGGTCATCGACCGCCCCGCAGGGATCGTCTTCTCCCAGGGACGGCGTAGATCAGTCGTGAGGGTCTTCGCCAGCCGCAGCTGGGCGTGCGCGGCCAGGATCAGCCATGTCCAGCGTTCACCCTGCTCAGGAGTACGAATCTGCGGGGCGGTCCAGCCCAGGGTGGACTTGAGCAGCCGGAAGGTGTGTTCCACATCGAACCGGCGGAGGTAGGTCTTCCACAGCAGGTCCAGGTCAAAGACGGTGCCCGGTGGTGCGGTGTGCCACAGCCACAGGTCTTGCGGCGCCCGGTTGCCGGGCAGACGCTCGACCTGGATGCGGATCACGGTGCCAGCCACGACCGGTAGCACCCCCTCGAAGTCGGTCCAGCCGGCCTGTCTGGACAGTTTCTGGTGCAGCCCGTGCCACGCGCTGACCATCACCTCGCCGTATCGCGGGTTCTGCCCACGCAGCCGCTGATCGGGCGCCGGAAGCGCTGTCGGCTTGGACAGTTCGAACCGGCTGCCGTGCTTCCTGGGCCGGCCCGGCCGACCGTCCTTGCGTCGCTTGGGTGCCGGTGCGTAGAACACCCGGTCGCTGCGCACCCGACCCAGGACCTGCACACCCAGACCGTCGAGTCCGGCGAGATAGGTGATGCGGGTCAGGTCGTATCCGGAGTCGAACGTGAACACCGGCGCGGGCCGCCGCGCGAGCGTCCCGGCCTCCTCCAGACGGGCCAGCACATTGGCGATCTGGGCGACCGTCACCACCGTCACGTCGTCGTCCGGGCCGATACGCACCACGTCCAGCAGCGCGGTCCACGACGACGCACCCCACTCCAACCCGGCGGCGAAGGAGAACGGCCAGCCCGGAATCGTCTTGCGGGATCCGTCGCAACGGCAGGAGGTGTAGCAGTGACACAGCCCCGCAGAGGTCACCGCGTCCGGCCGTGGCCACGCCGAGGTATCCACCGCGATCTTCACCGGACCGTCGTCGGCGGGCTGCCACGACGACGCGATCAGCCCAGCCAGCTGTTCAACGTCGAGATCACCACAGGCCAGCGCGTCATACAACGCCCCGTGTCCACGCCGGAACACCTTCTCCTGCGACAGTTCCACCAGGGAGTCCACCGGACCATCAGCGGTCAACACCGCATCCACGAGCTCGAACAACGCGTCCGCGCGTCTGCTGAAGCACGCATACAATCCGGCTCGGAACGCGACCAATGCCGCACGACACACCGAGGCATCTGTTGCCACCACAGCCTGCAAACCTGGCATAGTAGGCCCCACGGCCACCCCGCATCCTTCGAAGCTTCAGCACTCCGAATGATCACGGGTGGCCGTACCCATATCCTTGCGACACACCGAAACGGCCCGGACGATCTTCTGATCGCCCGGGCCGTTGGTTAAATCTCAAGTTGACGCCGCTGAAGCCCACGACGGCGGCGGTGACCACCGAGCCGGCGACGGCCCACCGGCCGGGCCGCAGCACCACGACCGTGTACAGGCCGAGGACCGGCCCCCACCACAGGAGCGAGGGCGGGTAGCCCAGCTGGAGATAGCCGGTGTACCCCGCGCAGGTCGCCAGCAGCGCGGACATCGGCCACCGCCGGCGCGCCGCCAGCGGCAGGCAGGTCAGGCAGCCCATCAGGGCGGCGAGCCCGTCGAACCGGCGCCAGTCCGCCGGCTGGTACGCCAGGCCGGCCAGGCAGGTCGCCACGGTCAGCCCGGACGCGAACAGGGCGTCGACCACGGGCGTCGACAGCCCGCCGAACCGATCGGCCGGCGTCGACCCGGACATCGACTTCCGCATCGACGCAGATTAGCGGCATGGACCCGCGTTGCCGTCAACCTCGCGTCGTAGCGGCCTGCAACCAGCGCGGTAGGTCAGCCGGCGAGGCCCGGTGTCACCAGCCCCGTCTCGTAGGCCAGCACCACCGCCTGGGCCCGGCTGGCCAGCCCGAGCTTGCTCATCGCCCGGTTCAGGTGGGTCTTGACGGTCGCCTCCGAGATGATCAGCCGCCCGGCGATGTCGAGGTTCGACAGTCCCCTGCCGACCAGCCGCAGCACCTCCCGCTCCCGGGTGGTGAGCTCGACGAGCTGCTCCGGCGAGTGCGTCGCGGGCTGCCCGCCGCCGGTGTACGCCTCGACCAGGCGGCGGGTCACGCTGGGGGCGAAGAGCATCTCGCCCTCCGCGACCGCGGCGACCGCGGACAGGAGGCGCTCGGGGGGCGTGTCCTTGAGCAGGAAGCCGTGCGCGCCGGCCCGCAGCGCGTTGTACACGTACTCGTCCAGGTCGAACGTGGTGAGCACGATGACCCGGGGCGGCGCGACCGGCGCCGCGGCGATGATCCGCTCGGTGGCGTCGATCCCGCTCACGTCGCCCGGCATCCGCACGTCCATGAGGATCACGTCCGGCCGGAGCGACCCGGCGAGCCGGACGGCCTCCATGCCGTCCGCCGCCTCGCCGACCACGTCCACCTCGGGCGCCGCCCGCAGCAGGGCGGCAAGGCCGGCGCGGATGAGCACCTGGTCGTCCACCACGAGTACACGGATCATCCGGACATTGTCGTTCATCGCTGCATCTGGATGGGGGCACGGCACCGGCCCGGCACCCGAGTGGGCGCCGGGCCGGTGTCCCCCGGTCAGCGGGTCAGCACTGGATCAGGTAGTCCTGCACGTGACCGGTCGTCAGGTACAGGTCGCTGACCCACCTGCTCCCGGCCGCCGAGTACAGGCGGACCCAGATGCGGTAACCGTTGACGCTGGATCCATACCCCCAGCAGTCGACCTCGACCTTCTGCCCGTTGCGGAGGGTGCCGACCGGGCTGTACCCGGTGCCGGGGCCGGACCGGATCGTCAGCCCGTTCGGGGCGTCCTTGACGTTCGCGCACCAGGCACGCGGGTCGCTGCCGCTCGACCCGCACCGGACCGGGTCGGCGCTCGCGGGCGACGCGACGACGAGGCTTCCGGCGATCGCGGCGGTGGCCGCCACGGCGGTCGCGGCGATCCTGCGGACTCGCTGGGTCATGCTGGCTCCTCTGGTCGTGGGCACCGGATGTGCCAGACCCGAAGCTATTCGTCGACGTGGATGCCATGCATCCGGCAGCGGATTGATCGTGGCGCACGACCTCCGCGTTACCCGGTGTCCCGGGTCAACCCGTCGCCGTACCCGGGAGCCGATCGATCGCTGTAAGTTTCGGCGGCCGGCCCAGGCCCGTGGCGGCACGGCGCCCGCGGCGTTGCCCTCCGGGCTCGCCCGACCGTAGCGTCCCCGCGATCAAGGTCCGTGCATCGACGTCGGCGAGGGAGCACATCACATGGGCAGATATCAGGACGGCGGGCTGCGCGCCCGATTGCGGCGCTCGATCGCCGTGGCGGCGACCATCGCGAGCGTCGCGCTCGGCATCACGGCCTTCGCCAGTCCCGCCGCGGCCGCCGCCCCGACCGTTTCCAGCGTCGCCGCCGGCTACGCGCACACCTGCGCGATCCGCACGGACGCGACGCTGTGGTGCTGGGGCAGCAACTGGAGCGGCGAGCTCGGTGACGGCACCAACGACACCAGGACCACGCCCACCCGGATCGGCACCGGCACCACCTGGGCGGCCATCGACGCCGGCAGCAGCCAGACGTGCGGGGTGAAGGCCGACCACACGCTGTGGTGCTGGGGCAGAAACGTCCGCGGCCAGCTCGGCGACGGCACGACCACGAACCGGAACGCCCCCGTCCAGGTCGGCACCGCCACCACCTGGGCGAGCGTCAGCACCGGCGACGCGCACACCTGCGGCGTCCGCACCGACGGCTCGCTGTGGTGCTGGGGCTTCAACCGCCTCGGCCAGCTGGGCACCGGCACCGCCGACTACTACCTGACCTCGCCGGTCCGGATCGGCACGGCGTCCACGTGGGCGAGCGTCACGGCCGGATACGCGCACACCTGCGGGTCCCGCACCGACGGCACGCTGTGGTGCTGGGGCGACAGCTCGAGCGGGCAGCTCGGGGTGGGCACGCTGAGCTACTCGACCACCCCGGCGCAGGTCGGCACCGCCACCACCTGGAACGGCGTCACCGCCGGATACGCGCACAGCTGCGGCACCCGCACCGACGGCACCCTGTGGTGCTGGGGCAACAACGGCTACGGCCAGCTCGGCGCCGCCGGCCCGCTGCAGACCTCCCCTGTACAGGTCGGCACCGCCACCACCTGGAACAAGGCCAACGCGGGCGACAACACCGTCTGCGCCTCCCGCACCGACGGCAGCTTCTGGTGCTGGGGCAACAACATGGCCGGCGGCCTCGGCGACGGCACCACGACCAACCGCTCCACCCCCACCCGGGTCGGCACCGCCACCACCTGGACGACCGGCTTCGTCGTCAACTACCACACCTGCGGCGTCCGGACCGACGGCAGCCTGTGGTGCTGGGGCAACAACGGCAACTCCCAGCTGGGCGACGGCACCACCACCCAGCGCAACACCCCGGGTCAGGTGACCATCCCGACCACCTGACGGTTCCCGATCGCCGGCCCGGGCCGTCCGCGCCCGGGCCGGCGCGTCATCGCCGCGGGCCTACCCGGCGGCGCGCACCAGCACTGCCTCGACGTGCCGGAGCATGTCGCCGGCCGCCGGCGCCCACGCCGTGTCGCCGTGGCAGGCGATCGTCATCAGCGCGGCGGCCGGGCGGTGCTGGACCGACAGGATGTACCGCGACCCGCCGGGCCGGTCGGGCTGCTCGGTGACGCGGTCCTGCACCGCCGGGTCGGTGAACGCGATGGCCTCGGCGCCGAGTGAGCGGCTGTTCGCCGCGCTGCCCACGATGGACGCGTCGATGTAGTTGAACCGGGCCGCTGCCGCGCCCGTCCCGGCCAGCTCACCGAGGACCTCCGCGCTGATCGCCGCGGCCCGCGCGGGGTCGAGGTTGGCGAACCGATGGCCGTGCAGCTGGTTGCTGGCCGTGGCCGCCAGCCGCGCGGTCAGGTCGCCGCCCCCGGGCACGAGGACGGGCACCGGCATGACCGCCTTGCGCACCGACGCCTGCGTCCCCGCCGACAGCCGGTTCGCGGCCAGGGCCTGGACACCGGCGCACGGCGAGCCCTCGACCAGGCCGATCGCCGAGCCGAACGCGGTCAGGTAGACCGCCGACACCGGCACACCGGCGCGGGTGGCGACGGCCTGCGCGGCCCGGGCGGCGTGCGCCGAGGCGAGCCACCGGGACCGCAGCACCGGCTCCGCCGCCGCCGTCGCGCCCTCCGGGCGCCAGCCGGACAGCCCGTCGCGCAGCGCGCCCAGCTGCCGCCGCCAGTGCGCCTCGGCCCGCTCGGCATGGGCCCGGCCCAGAGCGGACGTCTCCCACTCGGCGGTCTCCAGGGGCTGCTCCGGCGCGGGCCGGCCCTGAAGACCGCCGAACGCCGCACGTCCGCTCATCCGGCTCCGCAAGGCTTGCAAGAAGTCGCTCCGGAGCACCCGCATGCCCCACCCGTCGACCGCGGAGTGGTCGGCGACGATCCCGATCCGTCGCACGGCACCGGCGGCGACCGCCAGCACGAAGAGCACGGGCGGCTGCTCGCCGAGGCGGAAGGCCGTGGCCGCGGCCGCCGCGATCGCCGCGTCGGCCTCGGCGCCGGCCGGCGCGACCCGCACCACCTCGCCCAGCCGCTCCGCTGCCGGGAGTACGTGCTGTTCACGAAGGCCGGGGCCGGTCACGGGCAGGAGCGTCCGCAGCCCTTCGTGCCGGTCGAGCAGGTCGCCGATCGCGGCCAGCGCGACGCCGACCGGTGCGCCGGCGCCGTCGACCACGCCGGCGAAGTTCGCGGCGGAGGACCACGGCGAGTCCGCGTCGATGCCGACGTCCAGGAACCACTCACGTTGCGCGCAGGTCAGCGGCCCCCGTCGAGTCGGTTTCATTCCCGTTCCTGTTCAGTTTCTAAAGTCGAGTGCGATGGATATTGCAGGACTTCACTGCGTCATGCAACCCTGTTGCCGTGGTTTTGCACGCCGTCCCGCCGACGGTTCCCCGCCTCCTCACCGACCGGTCCACATCGGAGCCGGACCGCGAGGCGCTGGTCGTCGACGGCGTCGGGGCGCTGACCGTCGGCGCCTGGCAGCGCCGTGCCACCGGCCTCGCCGAGCGGCTGCGGCAGCGCCGCGTCGCGCCGGGCGACCGCGTCGGCCTGCGGTTCGGCGCCGCCGAGTGGCTCGACTTCGCGGTCGCCTACGTGGCGGTGCAGCGATCAGGCGCGGTCGCCGTGCCGCTCCCCGGTGACGCGGCGCCCGCCGAGTTGGCGCACGCGCTCGCCGACTGCGCCGCCACCGGGCTCGTGCACGGCGGCGGCGCGCCCGGCTGGACCGGCGGGTGGACCCACGCCACGGCCGACGGCGACGACGACACCGGCGACGGCGCGGATCTGTCCACATCGGACGGCCTGGCCCAGATCCTGTACACGTCCGGCACGACGGCGCGGCCCAAGGGGGTCGCCGCCACCCACGCCAACATCACATACGGGGCGGGCGCCCGGCACCGCCCGTTCCGCCACTCGCGCCACCTGCTGCACGCGTTCTCGATCGGCACGAACGCCGCCCAGGTCATGCTGATGACCGCGCTGCTCGCCCACCCCGCCGTGGTCACACTGCCGCAGTTCACCCCGATGCGCTTCGCGCGCGCCATCACCCGCTGGTCCGCCGGCACGGTGTTCGTCGTCCCCGCGATGGCCATGGAGCTGCTCGCCGTGGCCGACGGCCACGACCTGAGCAGCGTCCGGCTGCTCGGGTCGGCCGCCGCGCCGCTGCCGGGGCCGGTCGCCGCCCGCCTCGCGGCCGCGTTCCCGAACGCGACGATCGTCAACTACTACACCTCGACCGAGGCCGCCCCGGCGCAGACCGCCATGACGTACGACCCGGAGCGCCCGGACAGCGTGGGCCGGCCGATCGCCGACGGCGGCCTGCGCGTCACCGACGAAGACGGGCGGCCCTGCGCGCCGGGCGAGATCGGCGCCGTCTGGATGCGCTCCCCCGCCCCGCCCCGCACGTACGTCGGCGACACCACGACGAGCGGCGCCACCTTCCAGGACGGCTGGGTCCGGATGGGCGACGTCGGCTACGTCGACGACGACGGCTTCCTGTTCCTCGTCGAGCGGGACGGCGACCTGGTCAAGACCGGCGCCCACCGGGTGTCGACGCTGCAGGTCGAGGCGGCCATCCACGAGCACCCGGAGGTCGCCGACGCCGCCGTCGTCGGGCTGCCCCACGAGGTGCTCGGCGTCGAGCTGGCCGCCGTGATCGTGGTCAGCGGCGGCGCGGCGCTGACCCCGCCGGCGCTGCGGGCGTTCCTCGCCGGCCGCCTCGCGCCGCACGAGATCCCCTCCCTCGTCCACGTCGTGGACAAGCTTCCGCGCAACCGCGGCGGCAAGGTCGACAAACGATCCCTGCGAAGGAGCCTGACATGATCCAGGCGTCCGCCGTCCAGCACGGCATGCGGCTCGCCGCGTCCGGTGCCGCCCCCACCGCCTACCACATGCCGCTGGTCGTCACGTTCGCCCACGAACCGGACGCCGGGCTCCTCGCCAAGTCCTGCGCGGCCGTGGTCGAGCGGCACGCGCTGCTGGCCGTCTCGGTCGTCGAGCGCGACGGCGTCACCCACCTCGCCCGCAGCACCGCTCCCGTGCTGCGCGTGGCGGGGCCGGACGAGTCGGTCGAGGAGGAGGCCACCCGCCCCTTCGACCTCGGTGAAGGACCGCTCGTCAGGTTCGCGCTGTTCGGCCGGACGCTGGTCGTCACCGCGCACCACCTGGTCGTCGACGGGCTGTCCAAGGAGGTGCTGCTGCGGGATCTGGCCGCGTTCTACGCCGGTGAGATCCCGGCGCCGCTGCCGCGCACCGCCGAGGACGAGCTCGCCGCCGAGGCGGCACGGCTGGATGCCGGCCGGGCCGCGGCGGAGGAGTTCTGGTCCGGCCGGTGGGCCGAGCCGCTGCCCGTGGTCGTCGGCGAGCACGTCCTCACCGGGCGCGACCACAGGGCCGGTCAGGTGCACGCGTTCGAGCCGCCCGTGCCCGACCTGCCCGGGCTGACCCGGTTCGAGACGCTGCTGGCCGCGGTCCACGCCCTGCTCGGCGGGTACGGCAACCCGCGCGTCACGACCGGCGTCGACGTGTCCACCCGGGAGCCCGGCGCGTTCGACACCGTCGGCCCGTTCGCGACCGAGTTCCCCGTCGACACGCGGCCCGGCGCGGACTCCCCGTTCGCGGAGTTCGCCGCCGGGGTCCGGGCGACGCTCCGCGCGATGTACCCGCACCGGTCGGTGCCCCTCGCCCGCGCGGTGCGCCGGCTGCAGCCGCACGCCGCGATCGCGCCCGTCTCCGTCAGCTACCGCCGGGTCGGCGCCGCGCCACGGTTCGACGGCGCCCCGGCGGCCGTCGACTGGCTGGCGTTCGCCGGCAGCGTGCGCGGCGACCTGCAGCTGCAGGCGGTCGACGACGGCACGACGGTCACCGCCCGGCTGCGCCACCCGGCCGCCGCGGCGCCCGTCGCCGCGCGGTTCGCCGGCGACCTCTGCGCGGTGCTCACCCGGGTCGCCGCCGATCCGGGGACCCTGCTGCGCGACCTGAGCCCCGCTGCCGCCTCGGGCGCCTCGGGCGCCTCCGGTACCTCCGTGCCGCCCGCCGCGGCCGGGGCGCCGGCCACCGCGCCGGCACCGGCCGGCGGCGAGCTCGTGGAGCCGGTCTTGGCCATCTGGCGCGACGTGCTCGGCGACCCCGCCATCGGCCCCGACGACGACCTGTTCGACCTGGGCGGCGACTCGCTGACCGCGACGCAGATCATCGCGCGGATGCGCAAGACGCTCGGCGTCGACGTCGACATCGACACGTTCTTCGACCACCCGACGGTCAACGGAGTCCTGGATGCCGTCAGCGCTTCCTGAGGCGCTCGCTGAGGCGCTCGCTGAGGCGCCCGCCGAGGCACCCACCGAGGCACCCGCTGAGGCGCCCGACCGGGCGGCGATGCTGCTCATCCGGCACTTCGAGACGGCGCTGCTGGACCTCTTCGCACGCGGCGAGCTGTCCGGGACCACGCACACCTGCCTCGGCCAGGAGTACGTGCCCGTGGCCGTGAGCGGCCTGCTCGGTCCGGACGACCACGTGCTGAGCAACCACCGCGGGCACGGCCACTACCTCGCCCGGTTCGACGACCCGGAGGGGCTCCTCGCGGAGATCATGGGCCGGGCCGGTGCCGTGTGCCACGGCGTCGGCGGCAGCCAGCACATCCACCGGCGCGGGTACCTGTCCACCGGTGTGCAGGGTGAGAGCCTGCCGGTCGCGGCCGGGCTCGCCCTGCACCTGCGCCGCCACCGGCCGGGCGCGCTCGCCTGCGCGTACATCGGCGACGGCACCTGGGGCGAGGGCGCGGTGTACGAGGCGCTCAACATCGCCGCGCTGTGGCGGCTGCCGCTGCTGGTCGTGGTGGAGCACAACGGGATCGCCCAGTCGACGCCCACCGGGCACGCCATGGCCGGCACCGTCGCCGGGCGCGCCGCCGCGTTCGGACTGGCCCACACACTGGTCACCGCGACCGACCCGGCCCGCATCAGGGCGGAGCTCGCCCCGTTCGTCGCCGGTGTACGCGACGGCGCGCCGCTCATCGTCGAGTTCCGCACCCCGCGGCTCGGCCCGCACAGCAAGGGCGACGACACCCGCCCCGCCGACCAGGTCGCGGCGCTGGCCGACTGGTACCCGGCGGTGGCCGCCGCCGCGCCGGACCTCGACCGCGCCCAGCGGGACCGCGTCGCCCGCGTCGTCGCCGAGGTGTCGGCCCGCCCACCCGCCGAGTGGACCGGCCGGCCGCGGGAGGACCGCGTCGCCGGGGCTTCCGCGCACCCCGCCGCCGGGTGGGCCGTCTCATGAGGGTCGCCGAGAACATCAACGCCGCGCTGCACACGGTCCTGGCGGGCGACGAGCGGGCGTACCTCATCGGTGAGGACCTCCTCGACCCGTACGGCGGCGCGTTCAAGGTCGCGCGCGGGCTCTCCACCCGGTTCCCGGACCGGGTGCTGTCCACCCCGATCAGCGAGTCGGCCATCACCGGCATCGCGGCCGGCCTGGCCCTGGCCGGCGACACCGCGATCGTCGAGTACATGTTCGCCGACTTCCTCACCCTCGGCTTCGACCAGCTGGTCAACTTCGCCGCCAAGTCCGTCACCATGTACGGCGAACGGCTGCCGATGCGCATGGTCGTGCGCTGCCCCAGCGGCGGCGGCCGCGGCTACGGGCCGACGCACAGCCAGAGCCTGACGAAGCACCTGATCGGCGTGCCCGGCCTCGCCGTGTTCGAGATGTCGCCGTTCCGCGACGCGGCCGAGGTGTTCGCCGAGATGCTGGCGCTCGGGCAGCCGTGCGTGTTCGTCGAGGACAAGATCCTCTACACCCGCCGGATGCTGCCCGCCGTGGCCGCCCCGTTCACGGGCGAGGTGCGCGACGGCGTGGCGTACGTCGGGACCGGCGAACGCCCGGAGCTGGTCCTGATCGCGCCGGGCGGCATGGCCGAGCGCGCCCTGGCGGCGCTGCGGACGCTGCTGATCGAGCAGGAGATCGCCGGACTGCTGGTCGTCCCTTCGCGGCTGTACCCGGTGCGCCTCGACCTGCCGCCCGTCCCGCACGTCGTGGTGGCCGAGGACGGCACCGCCGGCGGCACCTGGGGCGCCGAGGTCGCGCATCACGTCCACGCGCGCCACTTCGCGGACCTCGCCGCGCCCGTGACGCTCGTCCACGGCGCCGACGCCGTCATCCCCGCCGCACCACACCTGGAGCGTCACGTGCTCGTGAGCGCCGGCACCATCCACGACGCGCTGGTGAGGACAGTCCGTGCCTGAGATCGCGGTGCCGAAGCTCAACACCAACGACGACAGCTACGTGCTGCTCGCCTGGCTCGCCCCGGACGGCGAGGCGGTCCTCGCCGGCGCGCCGGTCGCCGAGGTGGAGACGTCGAAGGCGGTCGAGGAGCTGACCGCCGCGACGGGCGGCGTCCTGCGCCACCGCGCGGCGACCGGCGCCGAGATCGCCCCCGGTCAGGTGATCGCCGTCCTCGACGACCCCACCGCCGTCAGCGCGGCGCCGGTCCCGGGACCGGCCGGCGACGACGGCCCGACGATCACCGCGCCGGCCCGCGCCCGCATGGCAGAGCTCGGTGTCAGCGCCGGGCAGGTCGCCGCGCTCGGCCGCCCGATCGTCCGCCGCGCCGACATCGACGCACTGGTGGCCGTGCCGCCGCTTGTGGCGACGGACAGGGCGACCGGCAGCCTGTCCCGCAACCAGCGTGCGGTCGCCCGGACGGTGGCCCGGTCGCACGCCACCGTCCCGGCCGCGTACACCGCGATGACGATCGACGTCGGCGCCGCCCTGGAGCGGATGCCCCGGCTGACCCGCGCGGTGCGGCGGCCCGTCGGCCTCGCCGAGCTGTTCGTCGCCGCGATCGGGGCGGCGCACGCCGAGCACCCGATGTGCTTCGCGCGGCTCGACGACGACGGCCACACCCTGCACCCGGCCTTCGCCGCGCACGTCGGCGTCACCGTCGACCTCGGCGAAGGCCTGTACGTGCCGGTGGTCCGCGACGCCGGCACCGCGACGGTCGCCGAGATCGCCCGGGCCCTCGCCAGGTTCCGGGTCACGGCGGCCGGCGGCGCGTTCCGTCCGTCCGAACTGGACGGTGCGACCATCACGCTGACCCTCCACCAGGACGCCGATGTGAGCCTGGCGATCCCGATCGTGTACCCGGGCCAGACCTGCGCGGTCGCGGTCACCGCCCCGCGGCCCGAGCTGCACCTCGGCGACGACGGCCGGCCGGCGGCCCGCACCGTGAGCCAGGTCGGTCTCGCCTACGACCACCGCGTCGTCAACGGCCGCGAGGCGGCGCGGTTCCTGGCCGCGCTGGCCCGCACGCTGCAGGAGGAGCCGCGATGAGGCCGCTGCTGCCCGGCCAGGAGCGGCTGTGGTTCCTGCACCAGCTGGATCCGGCCGACGCGTCGTACCACCTGCCGCTGGTCCTGCACGTGCGCGGCCGCCTGGACCGGGCGGCCCTGGAGCGCGCGCTGGACGCGGTGACCGACCGGCACGACACCCTGCGGTCCCGGGTCGCGCAGCTCGACGGCGCGCCCGTGCTGGCACCGGCCGCCGGCGGCGTCCGGCTGGAGACCGCCGCCGCGACCGGCCTGGACGAGGCCCGCGACCTGGTCGCCGCGTTCGTGACGCGGCCGTTCGACCTCGCCGCCGGCCCGATGGCCCGCTTCCTGCTGATCGGCGTCGGGCCGGACGAGCACGTGCTCGCGCTCGCCGCCCACCACGTCGCGGCCGACGGCTGGTCGCTGCAGGTGCTGCGCCGCGACCTCGACGCGCTGTACCAGGCGTACGCCACCGGCGCCACCAGCGCCCCCGTGGCACTGCCGGACCTGCCGGAGCTGCCGCCGGTCCCGGACGATGCCGCCCCGGGCGCCGCGACGGACCTCGGGTACTGGACCGGACGGCTGGCCGGCGCCCCGGTGCTGGACCTGGCGACCGACCGGCCCCGGCCCCCGGTGCGCCGCGGGCGCGGCAGCTCCGTCGTCTTCGACATCCCCGTCGACCTGCTGCGCCGCCTGGAGTCCGTGGCCCGGTCCGAGCGCACCACCGTGTTCACCGCGCTGGTCGCGGCGTTCTCGCTGCTGCTCGGCCGGATGAGCGGCCAGGACGACGTCTGCCTCGGCACGCCGGTCCTCGGCCGCGACGACCCGGACCTCGACGACCGCGTCGGCTGCTACTCCGAGACCCTGGTCCTGCGGACGGACCTGTCGGGCGACCCGACGTTCCGCGCGCTGCTGCGGACGGCCCGCCGGACCGTGCTCGGCGCGCTGAGCCACGCCGCCCCGTTCGAACGCGTGGTGTCGGCGGTCGGCGCGCCCCGCGACCGCAGCCGCACCCCGCTGTTCCAGGCCATGCTCATGTACCTGCGGCAGGAGCAGGACCGGCCGCGCCTCGGCGGCCTCGACGTCGAGCTGCTGGACCACCCGTTCGACGTCGCCCGCACCGACGTGTCCCTCGACGTCATCCAGGGCCCCGAGGCCGCGGTCGGCGTGCTCACGGTCGACCGTGACCTGTTCGACCCCGGCACCGCGCAGCGGTGGATCCGCCGGCTGCTCGTCCTGCTCGACGACGCGGCCCGGCGGCCCGACGTCCCGGCCGGTGACCTGCGCCGGCTCGACGACGACGAGCGGCGCGAGGCGCTGACCCGCTGGAACGGCACGGGCCCCGGGGAGACCACCCCGCTGGTCGCCGAGCTGTTCCGGGAGCGGGCCCGGGCCACGCCGGACGCCGTCGCGGTCACCGGCGACGGCGGCGACCTCACCTACCGCGAGCTCGACGCCGAGGTCGACCGGCTGGCCGCCCGCCTCCGCGGGCGCGGGCCGCTGATCGGGGTCGGGCTGTCCCGGCGCCCGGCGATGGTGGTCGCGCTCCTCGCCGTCTGGCGGGCCGGCGCCGCGTACCTGCCGCTCGACCCGGCGTACCCGGCCGACCGGCTCGCGTTCGTCATCGCCGACGCGGGCGTCGGCACGGTGCTCACCGAGCCGGCGTTCGCGGACCGGTTCGGCGCGGCGGCGCTGCTCATCGACGCCGCCGACGACGAACCGCGGGACGAGGCCGCCGCTGTCACCGCCGTCGCCGCCATCGGCCCGGACGACCCGGCCTATGTGCTGTACACGTCGGGGTCCACCGGACGGCCCAAGGGCGTCGTCGTGCCGCACGGCGCGCTCGCCGCGTTCGTCGCCGCGATGGCCGCCGTCACCGGGCCGCAGGCGGGCCGCGCCTGGCTGGCGCTCACCTCGCTGTCGTTCGACATCTCCGGGCTCGAGCTGTTCCTGCCGCTCAGCCGCGGCGGCCGGGTCGTCGTCGCCGGCGACGCGCAGACCGGCGACGGCGCGGCGCTGCGGGCGCTCATCGCCGCGACCGGCGTCACCGACGTGCAGGCCACCCCGTCCGGCTGGCGGATGCTGCTCGCGGCCGGCTTCGACCACGACGTGCCGGCCGCGCTGGTCGGCGGTGAGGCGCTGCCCGTGCCGCTCGCCGCCGAGCTGCGCGGCAAGGTCGGCCGGCTGACCAACGTGTACGGCCCGACCGAGACGACGATCTGGTCGACGTACTGGCCGGTGCCCGGCGACCCGGCGGCCGTCACGATCGGCGGCCCGATCCCGGGCACCCGGGTGTACGTCGTCGACGACCGGATGCGGCCCGTCCCCGCCGGCGTGCCCGGCGAGCTCGTCATCGCCGGTGCCGGCGTCGCGCTCGGCTACCTGCGCCGGCCCCGGCTGACCGCCGACCGGTTCGTGCCCGACCCGTGGGGCCCGGCGGGAGCACGGATGTACCGGACCGGCGACCGCGCCCGCCGGCTGGTGGACGGCACCCTCGAGTTCCTCGGCCGGCTCGACACCCAGGTCAAGGTCCGCGGCCACCGGGTCGAGCTGGGCGAGGTCGAGACCGTGCTCGCCGGCTGCCCGGGCGTCGCCGCCGCGGTCGCCGCGGTCCGCGACGACGCGCTCGCCGCGTACGTCACGGCCCGCCCCGGCGCCGTCATCGACCCGGACGCGATCCGCGACGCGGCCCGCACCACCCTCCCGGCCTACGCCGTGCCGGCCACGGTCACGGTCCTCGACGCGCTGCCGCTCACCCCGAACGGCAAGGTGGACCGGGCCGCCCTGCCCGACCCGCGACCGTCCGCCACCGCCGCGTACGTGCCACCGCGCACCGCGGCCGAGACGCGCGTCGCCGCGGTGTTCGCCGAGGTGTTCGGCGTCGCGGTGGGTGCCCACGACGACTTCTTCGCGCTCGGCGGCCACTCGCTGCTGGCCGTCAAGGTCGCGGCGCGGCTGCCCGGCCTGACGGTCCGCGACCTGTTCGACCATCCCGCGGTCGAGGCCCTCGCCCGTCGGATCCCGGTCGCCGCCGGCGATGCCGGTGCCGGCGTGCCGGAACGCGCGCCGGCGCTGTCCGACGCCCAGCGCCGCCTCTGGTTCCTGCAGCGGCTGGACCCGCGCGACGCGTCGTACAACATGTTCCTGGTGCTGCGCCTGCGCGGCCGGCTGGACCGCCACGCGCTGCGGCGGGCCCTGGACGCCCTCGCCGCCCGGCACGTCGCGCTGCGGTGCGCCTACCCGGAGGTCGGGGGCGAGCCGGCCGTCGAGGTCGGGCCCGCGACCGTGCCGTTCGAGGAGATCCCGCTGGAGTCCGCGGCCGAGCCGGAGGCGGCGGCCCGGGCCGCCGTCGCGGACCGGACGAACGCGCCGTTCGACCTCCGGGACGGCGCGCCGGTGCGGGCCGCGCTGCTCCGGCTCGCCCCCGACGATCACGTCCTCTGCCTGGTCGTGCACCACATCGCCGGGGACGGCTGGTCGCTCAACGTCCTGCGGGAGGACCTCGCCGCGCTCTACGCCGGGCTGCCGTTGGCGCCGCTGCCGCCCGTACCGGCGAACGACGGCGACCAGGAGGCCGACCTCGCGTACTGGCGGGACCGCCTCGCCGAGCCGACCGCGCTCGACCTGCCGACGGACCGGCCCCGCCCGGCCGAGCCCACCCACCGCGGCGCGTTCCTCGGCGCCCACCTGCCGGCCGGCGTCACCGCCCGCCTCGAGAGCCTGGCCGGCCAGTCCCGCACCAGCCTCTTCGCCGTGCTGCTCGCGGCCTACCAGGCGCTGCTCGCCCGGCACACCGGCCAGTCCGACGTCCTGGTCGGCTCGACCCTGGCGGCCCGGGACCGGGTCGAGACCGAGCGGGCCGTCGGCTACTTCGCCAGGACCGTCGTGCTGCGCAACCAGGTCGACCCGGCCGAGCCGTTCACCGGCCTGCTCGGCCGGGCCCGCGAGTGCGTGCTGGACGCGCTCACCCACGCCGAGGCGCCGTTCGAGCACCTCGCCGCCGGGGCGGCGCCGCTGTTCCAGACCATGTGCATCCTGCACACCCAGGACGAGGGCACCCCGGTCGACCGGTTCGCCGACCTGCACGCGTCGTTCTTCGACTCCGGCTACCGGCAGGCCAAGTTCGACCTGATGCTGGAGGCGTGGCGGGCCGCCGACGGCCTGACGCTCGTCTTCGGCTACGACACCGACCTGCTCGACGCGGCGACGGTCGAGCGCTGGGCCCGCCGGTTCGAGGTGCTGTGCGCCGGCATCGCCGCCGACCCGGGCGCCGCGGTCGGCGCGCTGCCGCTGCTGACCGCCGCCGACGAGGCGCTCGTCGGCTCGCTCGCCGCCCCGCCGCCCTCCCCGCCGCAGCCGCTGGCTCCCGGGCTGCCCCGGCTCGCGGCGCCAGATACGGTCGCGATCCGCTGCGGCAGCGAGTCGCTGACGTACGCCGAGCTCAACCGCCGGGCCGACGCACTTGCCTTGGCGCTGCGCGCGGCCGTCGTCGCGGGCCCGCCGGTCGTCGCCGTCGCCGCGCACCGGGACATCGGCACGATCGTCGCGCTGCTGGCGGTCTGGCGGGCCGGCGGCGCGTACCTGCCGATCGACCCGGAGCAGCCGGCCGGGCGGATCGCGGAGCTCGTCGCCGGCAGCGGGGCCGGGCCGGCCGTCGGGGACGCGCCCTGGCCCGACGGTCTCCGGGTCGTCGCGCCGCCTGCCGGGACGGTGCCGGCGGTCGACCACGCGGCCCCGGACGGCGCCGCGTACGTGCTGTACACCTCCGGGTCCACCGGCACCCCGAAGGCCGTGGTCGTCGACCACGAGGCGCTCGCCGCCCGGGTCGGCTGGATGCGCCGCGACTACCGGCTCGGCCCGGGCGACACGGTCGTGCAGTTCGCGCCGCTCGCGTTCGACGCGCACGCGGAGGAGCTCTGGCCCGCGCTCGGCGCCGGGGCCACGGTGCGGCTGCTCCCGGACGGCCCGCTCAGCCTGCCCGACGTGCTCGCCGGCCCGGACGGCGCCGGCGTCACCGTGCTCGACCTGCCCACCGCGTACTGGCACGACCTGGTCGCCCAGATCGACGCGATCGCCTGGCCGCCCCGGCTGCGGCTGGTGATCCTCGGCGGCGAGGCGGTGCACGCGGCGGCCGTGGCCCGCTGGCGCGCCCGGTTCGGCGACACCGTGCGGCTGGTGAACACGTACGGCCCCACCGAGGCAACGATCATCGCGACCTCGACCGACCTCGGCCCGGACGACACGACCGGCCCGCCGCCGATCGGCGTGCCGCTGCCCGGGGTGCGCGTCGCGGTCGTCGACGCCGGCCTGCGCCCGGTGCCGCCCGGCGCCTACGGCGAGCTGCTGCTCGGCGGCGCCGGCCTGGCCCGCGGCTACCTCGGCCGGGACGACCTCACCCGGGACCGGTTCGTCACGTGGCCTCCATCAGGGCGCGGCGCGCGCTGCTACCGGACCGGCGACCGCGTGCGGCTGCGGGCCGACGGCCGCCTCGACTTCGCCGGCCGGCTCGACGACCAGCTGAAGGTCCGCGGGTTCCGGATCGAGCCGGCCGAGGTGGAGCACCACCTCCTGGAGTGCCCGGGGGTGACCGGGGCGGTGGTCGTCGCGCACGGCGGCGCCCTGGTCGCGTACGTCGCCGGCACCGCACCGACCGGCGCGCTGCGCGCCCGGCTCGCGGCCCGGCTCCCCGGCCACCTGGTGCCGGACCGCTGGGTCGCGGTCGACGCGCTCCCCCGTACCCCAACCGGGAAGGTCGACCGGAGAGCCCTGCCACCGCCCCTTGAGGGTGCTGAGAGTGCTGACGGCAGCGACGGACCGTTCACGCCGCCGCGCACCGACGCCGAGCAGCTGATCGCCGACGTCTGGACCGAGGTCCTCGGCCTCGACCGCGTCGGCGCGGACGACGACTTCTTCACCCTCGGCGGCCACTCGCTGCTCGCCGTCCGCGTGGCCGCCCGGCTGCGCGCCATGACCGACCTCGACCTGCCCATCCGCCTGCTCTTCACGCACCGCCGGCTGGCCGACCTGGCCACCGCGGTCGAGCAGCGGCTGCTCGACGATCTGGCCGAGCTCAGCGACGACGAGGTGGCCGGCCTGCTGGAAGCGGAGACCCGATGACCGTCGACGAAGCCCGCCGGGCGCTGCTGGCCCAACGACTGCGCCGGCGCACGGCGACCCGCACCGTCCCCACCCGGCCGGCCGGCACGGTGCCGCCGCTGTCGTTCGCGCAGGAACGGCTCTGGTTCATGGAGCAGTACGCTCCCGGCAACCGCGCCTACCTCGTGCCGGTGGCCCGGCGGATCCGGCGCCCGGTCGACGCCGACCGGCTGGCCGGGGCGCTGCGCCGCGTCGTCGCCCGCCACGAGGCGCTGCGGACCCGGTTCCCGGCCCGGGACGACGGGATCCCGACGCTCGTCGTCGACGAGGACCCGGCCGTCGACCTGGCCGTCGTCGACGTCGCCGACGACGCCGCCGCCCGGGCCGCGGTCGAGGCGGTGCACGCCCGCGGGTTCGACCTCGCCGCCGAGCAGCCGCTGCGGGCCGCGCTGATCCGGCTGTCCCCGGACGACGCGATCCTGGCCATGGCCGTGCACCACATCGCGATCGACGGCTGGTCCGTGCCGCTGCTGCTGGCCGAGCTGATGACCGCGTACGACGGCGGCGACCTGCCCGCCCTGCCCGTCCAGTACGGCGACTACGCGGCCTGGCAGCGCGACAGGCCGGCGCCCGACGTCGCCCGCTGGGCGGAGCGCCTGGACGGCGTCGAGCCCCTCGCGCTGCCGACGGACCGGCCGCGCCCGGCCGAGCTGACCTACGCCGGCGGCAGCGTCGAGTTCGAGCTCGACGCCGGTCTCGCGGCCGGCGTCCGGGCCCTCGCCGACAGCCACGGCGCCTCGCTGTACATGACGATGCTGGCCGCCTACGCCTGCCTGCTCGGCCGGCACGCGCACCAGACCCGGCTCACGATCGGCTCCCCCATCGCCGGCCGCGGCGTCCCGGAGCTGGAGAACCTCATCGGCTGCTTCGTCAACACGCTGGTCATGCCCGTCGACCTGAGCGGCGACCCGACCTTCACCGAGCTGCTGCTGCGGGTGCGGGAGACCGCGCTCACCGGGTTCGCCGACGCCGACACGCCCTTCGAACGCGTCGTCGCCGACCTCAACCTGCCCCGCGACGTGTCCCGGTCGCCGCTGTTCCAGGCGCTGCTCGCGGTGCAGAACTACGGCACGGGCGGCGGCGACGGCCTCGACGGGTACGAGATCAGGTCGTGGGCGACCCGCTACGACCTCGAGCTGTACATCAGCGACACCGCCGACGGTGGGCTGTGGGGCCAGTTCATCCACAACACGGCACTCTTCGACGCGGCGACCGTGCGGCGGCTCGTCAGCCACCTGACCGCGCTCCTGCGCGGCGCCGTCGCCGACCCGCTGACGCCGGTGGCCGCGCTCGACCTGCGCGACGACGACGAACGCGCGGCGCAGGCCGCCTGGAACGCTACCGCCGCCCCGTTCGACGCCGGCGCCACCCTGCCCGGCCTGTTCGCCGCGCGGGTCGCCGCCACCCCGGCCGCGCCGGCCGTGACGTTCGACGGCACCACGTGGAGCTACGCCGAGCTGGACGCCTACTGCGACCGGGTGGCCGCGGCGCTGCGGCCGGTGGGCGCCGGACCGGGCACGCGGATCGGCGTGTGCGCGCCGCGCTCGCTCCAGCTGCCCGGCGCGCTGCTCGGCGTGCTGCGCACCGGCGCCGCGTACGTGCCGCTGGACCCCGACTACCCGGTCGAGCGGCTGGCCTTCATGGCGGCCGACGCGGACCTGCGGGCCGTGCTCGTCCTCGACCCACCGGCCGGCCTCGCCGACGCGTTCGCCACCTGCCCGGTGATCCGCCTCGACCATCTCGACCCGGCGGATCCCGGGCCCGCCACCGCGGACCTGCCACCCCGCACGGATCCCCAGCCCGCCACCGCGGAGCTGCCGCCCCGCACGGATCCCCAGCCTGCCGCCGCGGACATGTCGCCCCGCACCGATTCCCGGCCCGCCACCGCAGACTTGTCGGCCCGCACCGATACCCAGCCCGCCACGGCGGATCCCCTGGCCGCCGCCGCGGATATGTCGGCTCGCTCCGCTCCCCGACATATCCGAAATTTCAACATTTCGGTGCCGCCGACCGCCACCGACACCGCCTACGTCATCTACACCTCCGGCTCGACCGGACGACCCAAGGGCGTGCCCAACGGCCACCGCGGCGTGGTCAACCGGCTCACCTGGATGCAGGAACGCTTCCGCCTGACCGCCGACGACGTCGTACTGCAGAAGACACCCGCCGGGTTCGACGTGTCCGTCTGGGAGTTCTTCTGGCCGCTCATCATCGGCGCGCGCCTGGTCCTCGCCCAGCCGGGCGGCCACCGGGACGCGGCGTACCTGCGGACACTCATCGACCGCGAAGGCGTCACCGTCCTCCACTTCGTGCCGTCGATGCTCGCCGCATTCCTCGCGGAGGAGACGACGCCCGGCGGCGCCGGCCTGCGCGCCGTCGTCTGCTCCGGCGAGGAGCTGCCGGCCGACCTCGCCCGCCGCTGCCTGGCCGCGCTGCCCGCCGCCGAGCTGCACAACCTGTACGGCCCGACCGAGGCCGCCATCGACGTCAGCGCCTGGACCGTCACCGCCGAAGCGCTCGGCGACGCCCACCGCGTGCCGATCGGCGCCCCGGTCGCCAACACCACCATGCACGTCCTCGACGACCGGCTCCGGCCGCAGCCCGTCGGGGTGCCCGGCGAGCTGCACATCGGCGGCGTCCAGGTCGCGGAGGGCTACCTGCGGCGGCCGCGGCTGACCGCCGAACGCTTCGTGCCCGACCCCTTCGGGGCGCCCGGCGCCCGGCTGTACCGCACCGGCGACCTGGCCCGCTGGCGGCCCGACGGCACGCTGGAGTTCCTCGGCCGCATCGACGGGCAGGTCAAGCTGCGCGGCCAGCGCATCGAGCTCGGCGAGATCGAGGCGGTGCTGCGCGAGCAGCCGGGCGTCCGGGACGCCGCCGTCATCGTCCGCGAGGACCACCCCGGCGACCAACGGCTCGTCGCGTACGTCGTCGGCGCCGCGCCGGACCGCGCCGCGCTGAAGCGCCTGCTGCCCGACGCCATGGTCCCGGCCGCGTTCGTCGAGCTCGACGCGCTGCCGCTGTCGGCGAACGGCAAGCTCGACCGGCGCGCCCTGCCGGCCCCGGTCCGCGCGGCGGGCGGCGGGACCGCGCCGGCCACCCCGACCGAGCAGGTCGTCGCCGACGTCTGGTCGGCCGTGCTCAACGTCCCCGCGGTCGGCGCCGACGACGACTTCTTCGACCTCGGCGGCCACTCGCTGCTGGCGACGCAGGTGGTGGCCCGGCTCCGCAGGACCGGCGCCGCGGTCGGCGTCATCGACCTGTTCCAGAACCCGACCGTGCGGGAGCTCGCCGCCCTCATCGACCGGCCCGACGACGGCCCGCGGGCGGTGATCCGGCGCCTCACGCCGAACCGGCCGAAGGCCGACATCTCCCTGATCTGCGTGCCGTTCGGCGGCGGCAGCGCCGTGGTGTACCAGCCTCTCGCGGACGCGCTGCCCGAGCGGTACGCGGTGTACTCGGTCGCCATCCCCGGCCACGACGTCGGCGTCATCGAGGACCGGCTCGACTTCGACGCGCTCATCGACCGCTGCGTCGCCGAGATCCTCGCGACGATCGAAGGGCCGATCAGCCTGTACGGCCACTGCGGCGTCGGGTCGGCCCTCGCCGTCGCCCTCGCGCGGCGGCTGGAGGCGGCCGGCCGGGACCTGCGCACCGTGTACATCGGCGCGATGTTCCCGTTCGCCGAACCGCGCGGCCGCCTGGCCCGGACGCTGTCGAAGCTCGCGCGGATGGAGTCGCTGCGCGGCGACCGGATCTACCACAACTGGCTGACCTCGATCGGCGCCGACCTCGGCGGCCTCGACCCGGCGGAGGCCCGCCACATCGTGCGCAACCTGCGCCGCGACTCCGTCGACGCCGAGCGGTACTACACCGGGATGTACGCGACCGGCGCCGAGCGGCTGCGGGCCTCGTTCGTCACCGTCGTCGGCACCCGCGACCCGGCCACCGAGTTCTACGAGGAACGGTTCCGCGAGTGGCACTTCCTGTCCGACGACAGCGCCGTCGTGGTGCTGCGGGAGGCCGGGCACTTCTTCCTGAAGTACCGGGCCACCGAGATCGCCGAGATCATCGACACGCCCATGTTCGAACCGTCGGCGCCGGCCGACGGGCCGGGCCGCACCTGGTACCGGCACGGTGTGTCGCACGGCCGTGAGGTCGCCACCGGCCCGCAGCCGAGCCTCGGCCGGTTCGCGGCCGTCTCCGCCGGCCAGCTGGCGTCGATGTTCGGGTCGGCGCTCACCGAGTTCGCGATCCCGGTCTGGATCTACCTGACCACCGGGTCGGTCGCGCAGTTCGCGTTGTTCGCGGTGCTCGGCCTGGTCCCGGGTCTGATCACGTTGCCGATCGCCGGCGCGCTCGTCGACCGGCACGACCGGCGCCGCATCGTGCTCGCCGGCGACCTGGCCGCCGGCGGGGTCCAGGCCGTGCTGGCCGCGCTGCTCTGGGCCGGGCAGCTCAGCGTCGCCGCTCTCTATCCGGCCACGGTCGCGCTGTCGGTCGCGCTGTCGTTCCAGCGCATCGCGTACACCTCCGCGATCCCCCAGCTGGTGCCGAAGCGGCTGCTCGGCCACGCCGCCGGCATCGGCCAGCTCGGGGCCGGCCTCGCCCAGCTGCTCGCCCCGCTGCTGGGCGCCGGGCTGCTCGCCACGATCGGGCTGCGCGGCATCCTCACGCTCGACGTGGCGACCTACCTCGTCGCGGTCGTCGTCGTCCTGGCGGTGCGGTTCCCCGCCACCATGCCGTGGCGGCGCCACGAGACGCTGCGCGCGGAGATCGCCGGCGGCTTCCGGTACGTCTGGGGCAACCGGAACTTCCGCCGCATGCTGCTCTGGTTCGCCGTCCTGAACGTGCCGCTGTCCGCGATCTTCCTGATGCTCTCGCCGCTGGTCCTGTCGTTCGGCACGCTGCGTCAGGTCGGCCAGGTATCGTTCGTCTCCGCGCTCGGCGTGTTCCTGGGCGGCCTGGTGATGGCCGCCTGGGGCGGCCCGCAGCACCGGCGGATGTTCGGCGTCCTCGTCGCGACGCTCGGCCTGGCCGTGTGCGCGCTCGTCACCGGCCTGCGCGAGAACCTGGTCCTGATCGGCGCCGGCGCGCTCGGCCTCGCGCTGGCCCTGACGCTGCTCAACGGCGTGTACACCACGATCATCCAGGTCAAGGTCCCGCAGCGGCTGCACGGGCGGGTGTTCTCCCTGAACACGCTGATCGCGTGGTCGACGATGCCGATCGGGTTCGGGGTCGTCGCGCCCTTCGGCGCCGAGCTGTTCCGCCCGCTGCTGCGCGACGGCGGCCCCCTCGCGGGCAGCCTCGGCCCCGTGTTCGGCACCGGTCCGCAGCGCGGGCTCGGCCTCATGTTCGCCGTGTTCGCGATCGCCGTCGCCGCCGTCGCCGCGGTCGGGCTGCGGGTGCTGCGCCGCTTCGACGACGAGGTGCCCGACGCCCTCGCCGACGACCTGGTCGGCCTGGCCGTGCTGGACACGCCGGCCACCGACATCCAGCACGCCCTGGACGCGGCGGCGCGGGCCGCCACCCACCGCCCATCGTGAAGGGAACCCTCATGGACCACCGCGTCGTGATGAACGCCGACGAGCAGTACTCGGTCTGGCCCGTGGCCGACGACCTGCCGGCCGGCTGGGTCGCCGAGGGCCACCGCGGCACCCGGGACGAGTGCCTCGACCACGTCGAGCGGGTCTGGACCGACCAGACCCCGGCCCGCACCCGGATCCGCGCCTGGCTGGCCGGCGCCGTCTCGCAGGCCTGCGACGACCGGCTCACCCCGCACGACGTCGCCACGGCCGGCTGCTCGCTGGTCGCCATGGGCGTGTCGTCGCTGGCGATCATCCGCCTGGTCGACGCCATCGAGACGGAGCACGGCGTGGCCGCCGACTTCAACCAACACGCCCTGGAGGACCTGGACACCCTGACCGACTTCATCGCGACCGAGCGCCTCCGCCACCGGGCGGCCCGCTGACCGTCCGCCGGACCACCGGCCCGCGCGCACTCAGCC
The DNA here is from genome assembly GCF_050936335.1 of Dactylosporangium sp. CA-152071. Lineage (NCBI taxonomy): Bacteria > Bacillati > Actinomycetota > Actinomycetes > Micromonosporales > Micromonosporaceae > Dactylosporangium > Dactylosporangium sp. CA-152071. The sequence continues at coordinate 4,355,724 of NZ_JBNJMZ010000002.1, forward strand.
GGCGGCGGCCATCGGGAACGACTCCGCGACGGCGTGCGGGTCCGGCTGGGCGAGCGGGATCTCCGCGGTCAGGGTCGTCCCCTGCCCCGGCGGGCTGACAACGCCGAACCGGCCCCCCAGCGCCTCGACGCGGTCGCGCAGGCCGACGAGCCCCGTGCCCGCTTCCGGGTCGGCCCCGCCGGCACCGTCGTCGCGGACCGACAGCCAGATGGACCGCTCGTCCGCGTCCACCGTGATGAGGGCGACCGGCGCCTGCGCGTGCTTGGCGATGTTGGTCAGCGCCTCCGAGACCACGTAGTACACGGCCACCTCCACCCGCTCGGGAAGCCGGCCCGGCACCTGCAGCCGCAGCTCGACCGGCACGATGCTGCGCCGGGCCAGCGTGCGCAGCATCGGGCAGACCCCGCCCTGGGTCAGCAGCGCCGGGTGGATGCCGCGGGCGAGGTCGGTCATCGACTCGTGGATCTCGGTGAGGTTCCTGACGGTGTCGGACAGCAGGCGCCGCGCCGCCGGCACGTCGCCCGCCGCCGCGTCCTCCGCCATGCGCAGCCGCAGGGCGAGGGCGACGATGCGCTGCTGCGGCCCGTCGTGCAGGTCGCGTTCGATGCGCCGCCGCGCGTCGTCCGCCGCGGCGACCAGCCTGCCGCGGGACGCGACGAGCCGGGCGCGGTTCTCGGTGTTCGCGATGGCGGTGGCGACGAGTTCGGTGAAGGCGAGCAGGCGGTTCTCCGCGTCGGCCGGCACCGGCCCCGGCTTGTAGGACAGGACGAGCGTGACCCCCCACAGCTCACCGTCGACGATGATCGGCACGCCGAGGCCGCGGTGGACGCCGCGGGCCCGGAGCTCTTCGGCGATCGGCCCGCTGGCGGTGTCGTAGTCGATCTGTGCCGTGCGGCGGGTGCGGAGGATCTTGCCGACGATGTTCTCGCCCTCGATCGGCCGGCTCGGCTGGTCGGGCAGCACCCGTCCGCCCTCGTCCCGCTCCGAGACCGTCCTGACGCTGCGGTCCGGCTCGTACCGGAGCAGCGCGGTGTGAAAACCCCGGAACAGTCGGTGCAGCTCGGCCGTCACCGCCGCGAACACCGTGCCGGGCGGCCCGCCCGCGGCGACCATCGTGGCCACCCGCCGCAGCGCCGCCTGCTCCGACAGCAGGGCCTGCGTCGCCTGCTGGCTGGCCCGCAGAGTACCGAGGAGCTCCTGGCGCTTCACGGCGGTGTTGACGACCTCCTCCAGTGAGGAGCCGATCCGGTCGCGGATGCGCTCCAGCGTCGCCGGCGGGGTGTCGTCCGGGACGACGAGCCACACCGGGCGGCGCTTCCCGTCGCCCAGTTCGAGCACGGTCGCGCCGGCGGCCTTCGCCGGGTCCGGTGCGTCGCCGATCTCGATCGACACGCTGGAGAGGCCGAACCCGGCCGCGACACACCGCGCCCCGGACCGCAGCGCCGACGGCAGGTCGTCCGCGCCGAGGACGCAGCGGGCGACGTCGGCGGCGATGTCCGCCTCGGCCGCCAGCTGCCGCGCCTCCATCGCGCGCGCCCGGGCCAGGTCGGCCAGCCCGCCGCTGGCCAGTGCCACGATCGCGAAGACCACGGCCCGCTGGAGGTCCTGCACCGCGGTCAGGTGCAGGCCGCCCGGCGGCACATGGACGAAGTTGAACACCAGCGAGCTGGCCACCGCCACACCGACGCCGAGCCGGACGCCCCACACGATGGTCAGCGCCACCACGCCGAGGATGTAGATGACGGCGGTCGGCGACCTCTGCGGTTCAGCGGTGTGCAGCAGCCCGAGCAGGGCCGTCTCGGCCGTGATGACCACCACGGAGACGAGGACACCGACGAGGAGCGGCGGCGGCGTGTCCGGCAGCAACCACGTCGTGAGCCGGCGCCGAACACTGCTGGTCACCGTCATGCGGCCTCCCGGTCGGCGAGGGCGTGACTGCGGGACTGGGCCGCGTCCGCACCGGTCCGGCATGCACACGTCCGACCGTTCGCCTTCCTGACGACCGTCAACACCACCCGATGCGGGTGACCTCACCCGCGGCACGTGGGGTACGGCCGCGCTCGCTCCTGCCCGCGATCCGGGCCTGGTCACGGTTCGCCGAGCGGGAAGTCGGCCTGCAGGCGGGTGCCCCGGCCGGCAGGGCTCTCGACGGTCAGCGTGCCGCCCAGCGCCTCGACCCGGTCGATCAGCCCGATGAGACCGGTGCCTCCCTTCGGATCCGCGCCGCCGGCCCCGTCGTCGTACACCGTCACGTGCAGGAAGCCACCTTGCGCGCAAACGACGACGTGGACGATCGTCGCCCTGGCGTACTTGACGGCGTTCGTCAGCGCCTCCGCCACCACGTAGTACGCCGCGACCTCGATCGGCTCCGGCTGCCGGCCCTCCACCTCCATCTCGAGGTCCACCGGGACGGCGCAGCGGCGGGCCAGCCCCTTGAGCGCCGGTCGCAGGCCGCCCTGCACGAGGATCGCCGGGTGTACGCCGCGGGAGAGCTCCCGCACGTCGTCGACGGCGCCGTTCAACCCGTCCACGACGGCGGACAGGTCCTGACGCAGTTCCGCCAGCTCCGACGGCACCATCGTCTCGACCCGGCGCACCTCCAGGCCCAGCGAGAGGAGCCGCTGCTGCACGCCGTCGTGCAGGTCGCGTTCGAGCCGCCGGCGGGTCTCGTCGGCGGCGAGCACGAGCCGGGTCCGCGACGCGACGAGGTTGGCGCTCTCCACGAGCACCACCCCCTGCCGGATGATCAGCAGCACGATGACCATGGTCTCGGCGACGATCTCGGTGCCGTCCATCACGACGCCCCGGGCGAGCTGCACGATCACCAGCACGCCTGTGCCGACCACCGGCACGTACGGCAGCATCATGTGCCCCCAGCGGGCCCGCGGGCGCACCGGCCAGTGCGGCATCTCCCGGACGGGCGTCAGCGCGGCGACCGCGATGAGCGCGTGCCCGGCGACGAACCCGGAGTTGGCCAGGGGCGACATGCTGTCCACGCCCCTGGTCACGACATACGCGAACACACTGTCCGACAACGACAGCGCGAACAGCCCGGCGGCGAGGATGACCAGCTGCGCCCGGTTCGGCGCGGCCGCCGTCGTCGCGACCAGCAGGACGATCATGATGGTCAGCAGCAGATCGGTGACCGGGTAGGCGATCGCGACCGAGTACTCGAGCGTGGTGGCCGCACCGGCCCGCACCACCGCCCCGAGCGTGGTGGCCCAGGTGAGCACGAACAGCGCACCCACGACGATGAGCCCGTCGAGCGCCATCACCAGGCTCCCCCGGCGGCGCCACGCGGCGCCCTGGGCGGGCCGTTCGGCGGCCAGCGTGTAGACCGCCAGGAGTGCGAACACCGGCAGCGTGAGATACCCGGCATCCGCGAGCGACGGGCTCGGCAGCACGTCGCCGTTGACCAGCCGGTACCAGGACCAGAAGAACTGCCCGATCATCCAGCCGCACGTCGCGGCGCCCATCCACACCCGCCACCACCGCTGACCGCCGGAGTGCCGGCGGGCGGTGATCCAGCAGACGAGGGTCGCCGCGAGCGCCGCGGAGAACTGCCCCGCGTCGTCGAGGAGCCCCGACCACCGCGGGGACAGCAGCCCCGAACTCGCCAGACCGACGACGGCAACCACCGACACAGCGGCGACGAGGAGCGAGGTCGACCAGGGTCTGCGCAACAAGGGGATGATCCTGACCAGAGGCGATCAGAACGACATTCGCTTTACGCTACCGCCCCCGCGTCGCCGTCCGCCGCGCCTCGACCCGGCCCGCGCGCCGCACCCGTCCGGGCGACCTCTGCCGCCACCCCGGATTTCACCCGTGCCGCCGGACGGTGGACCGGCTCACGACGCGTCGGCCGGCACCCGCAGCGCCGTGAGCGACTGCCCAACCCCTACAGCTTCCTAGGACAATAGATGGAACGGCATCGCACCCGCCGTCCGCGCGCCCCGCCACACCCGGGCCGGTCATCCGGCGCGGGCGAGGCCGGCGCCCGGCGCGCGGCGGCATGGTTTCTGCATGCGGGATCTCGAGGACATGGGTCCGGTCGACTACCTGGTGGTGGAGTTCCCCGACGGCCGGGTGACCGGCGAAGGGCTGCCGCTGCTCGTCGACCTCGTCGAACGCGGCATCATCAGGATTCTCGATCTCGTCTTCGTCAGGAAGCGCGGCGACGGCACGGTCGAAGGGCTGGAACTGACCGACGTCGACCACGACGGCAAGCTGGACCTGCTGATGTTCGAGGGCGTCACGACCGGGCTGGTCGACGCCGAGGACCTCGCCGACGCCGCCGACGTCCTCAATCAGGGCAGCGTGGCGGCCATCCTCGTGTACGAGAACCGGTGGGCCGCACCACTGGCCACAACGCTGCGCCGGGGCGGTGGCCAGCTCGTCGCCGGCGGACGGATCCCGGTGCAGGCACTGCTCGCGGCCGTCGAGCGCGTCGACACCGAAGTCAGCCGATAGCTCAGCCGACAGTTCAGCCGATAGGAGGCCGACCATGCCAGGACTGCTTCGCGGCATCGCCCGCACCACCGTGGTCGCCGGCACCGCGACCGCCGTGTCCAACCGGGTCTCCCGGCGCCAGGCCGGCCGGTGGGCGGCGCAGGACCAGCGACAGGCCGCCTACGCTTCCGGGGACGACACGTCCGACCGGCTCGCGCAGCTCCAGCAGCTCGGTGCGCTCAAGGCGCAGGGCGTGCTGACCGAGGCCGAGTTCGAGCAGCAGAAGGCCCGGATCCTCAGCACGTGACCACTCCTCTTCAGCCCGTCGGATCGGGCAGCGTCGCGGCGGTCTCGAGGAGCAGGGCGTGCACGAACGCCTGGGGCAGGTTGCCGCGCAGCTGCCGCTGCCGGACGTCGTACTCCTCCGCGTAGAGGCCCGGCGGGCCGCAGGCCGCGCGGTTGCGTTCGAACCAGCGGGCGGCGGCGACCGGGTTGCCGGCCTGCTGCTCGGCCAGGGCCATGCCGTAGCCGCACAGCAGGAACGCGCCCTCCGCACCGCCGAGCGGCGCGTCGTCGGCCCGGAACCGGTACACGTAACCGTCTTCGGTGAGCTCGGCCCGCACGGCGGCGAGCGTGGCGGCGGTGCGGGGATCGCCGGGCGGCACGGCGCCACGGATCCCGGGGAACAGCAGGGCGGCGTCGACGCGCGGGTCGTCCGGTGCGCGCTGCCACCGGCCCGTCGGGTGCAGGCAGGTGGCCTGCGTGTCGGCCAGGATGGACCCGGCCAGATCGCGCCAGCGCGTGGCCGTGGGTCCGGTGACCGCGCCGGCCGCGCGCAGGAGCCCGGCGACGCAGGTGAGCCGGGAATGGGTCCAGGGCCGCGGATGCAGCTCCCAGATGCCGGCGTCCGGATCGCGCCACCGCCGGGCGATGGTGTCGGCGGCCAGGTGCAGGGCCCGGCGGCCGTCGGCGTCGAGCCGGTCCCGGCGGCCCGCCACGGTCAGCAGCAGCAGCGCCTCGCCGAACGCGTCGAGCTGGAACTGCCCGTTGACCCAGTTGCCGGTGCGCACCGGCGCCCCCGGATAGCCGGGCAGGAAGCCGAGGTCCCGTTCGTCCGGCACCGGCCGGCCCGACCCCGCCACGTAGGCGGGCGCCAGTGCCGGCCCGTCGGTCAGCAGATGCTGCGAGACGAAGCGCACGGCCGCGTCGAGCAGCCGGTCGGCGCCCGCCGCGGCGGCGGCATGCCCGGCGTAGGACTGGTCGCGGATCCAGGCGTAGCGGTAGTCGTAGTTGCGGCCGGCCTCGGCCCGCTCCGGCAGCGAGGTCGTGGCGGCGGCGACCATGCCGCCCTCCGGGGTGGTCAGCCCGTGCAGGACCGCGCAGGCGTGCCGGGCGTCCCGGCCGGAGAAGCCGTCCACCGTGGTGGGCACGGCCGCCTGCCACGCCGCCGCCGTGGCGGGCCACAGCTCGTCCGGCTCGGGCGCCGGCCCGGTGAACGGCCGGGTCGACAGCTGCAGCATGAGATCGTGGCGGCCGCCGGGCGGCAGGCGCAGCTCGCCGTGCAGGACGCCGGAGACGTCGGGCCGTGCCTGCGGGGCGCCGTGCCAGCGCACGTACAGGTCGCCGGCGCGCCCGGCCCACCCGTGCTCGTCGCGGGTGAGGTCGCGCAACGGCTGCCGGCCGAACCCGGCGCTCACGTCCAGCAGCAGCCGCACCACCGCGTCGCCGCGGATCGCCGCCACCCGCCGCAGCAGGGTCAGGGTGTGCGGCGCGCCGGGCAGGGCGAGGGCCTCGCGGCTGTGGATGATCGCGTCGGTGGTGATCCAGCGGCTGGTCCAGATCAGGGTGCCCGGCTCGTAGAACCCGCCCCACACGAACCGGTCGTCGGCCGGGGCGACCGCGTAGCCGCCCGGGCCGCCGAGGAGGCTGGTGAAGACGGCGTCCGACTCCCAGGCCGGGGCGCACAGCCAGGCCACGTCGCCGCGCGGGCCGATGAGCGCGCCGCGGCGGCCGTCGGCCAGCAGGGCGTACTGCCGCAGCACCTGCGGTGCGGAGACGCCGTCGGCGCGGCGTGGCGGCGCACCGTGAACGGCGGTCATGTCATGCCTCCTTGCCGGAGGGGTCCGGGCTGCCGTGGTCACGGCCGGCGAGCTCGCCGTGCACGGCGTCGAACACCGGACGGACGGAACGGATGCGCGGCAGGCTCCTGAAGTTGTGCCGCGGCGGCGGGCAGGTGGTGGCCCACTCGAGGGAGTTGGTGAAGCCCCACGGGTCGTTGCCCTCGACGCGGCGGCCGAACCGGTAGGAGGACCACAGGTTGTACAGCAGCGGCAGCATCGACAGCCCCAGGATGAGCGCGCCGATGCTGGAGATGGTGTTGTAGACCGTGAAGCCGTCGGTGGGCAGGTAGTCGGCGTAACGGCGGGGCATGCCGCGGGTGCCGAGCCAGTGCTGGACCAGGAACGTGGTGTGGAACCCGACGAACGTCAGCCAGAAGTGCGCCTTGCCGAGGCGCTCGCCGAGCATCCGGCCGGTGATCTTGGGGAACCAGAAGTAGACGCCGGCGAACGCGGCGAAGACGATCGTGCCGAACAGCACGTAGTGCATGTGGGCGACGACGAAGTACGTGTCGGAGACGTGGAAGTCCATCGGCGGCGAGGCGAGCAGCACCCCGGACAGGCCGCCGAAGAGGAACGTCACCAGGAAGCCCAGCGACCACAGCATCGGCGTCTGGAACGTCAGCTGGCCGTGCCACATGCTGCCGATCCAGTTGAAGAACTTCACGCCGGTGGGCACGGCGATCAGGTACGACACGAACGAGAAGAACGGCAGCAGCACCTGCCCGGTGACGAACATGTGGTGCGCCCACACGCTCATGGACAGCACGGCGATCGCGATGGTGGCGCCGACGAGACCCTTGTAACCGAAGACCGGCCGGCGGGAGAAGACCGGCAGGATCTCGGTGATGATGCCGAAGAACGGCAGGGCGACGATGTACACCTCCGGATGGCCGAAGAACCAGAAGAGGTGCTGCCACAGCATCGCCCCGCCGTGCGCGGGGTCGTAGACGTGCGCGCCGAACTTGCGGTCCGCCTCGAGCGCGAGCAGGGCCGCGGTGAGCACGGGGAACGCCATCAGCACCATCAGCGCGGTGATGAAGATGTTCCACGTCAGGATCGGCATCCGGAACATCGTCATCCCGGGCGCCCGCAGCGTGATGACGGTCGTGATCATGTTGACCGCGCCGATCACCGTGCCGACGCCGGCCACCACCAGGCCCATCGTCCACAGGTCGCCGCCCACGCCGGGCGAGTGCACGTGGCTGTTGAGCGGCGAATAGGCGAACCAGCCGAAGTCCGCGGCCCCGCCCGGGGTGGCGAACCCGGCGACGGTGACGATGCCGCCGGTCAGGTACAGCCAGTACGCGAGGGCGTTGAGCCGCGGGAACGCGACGTCGGCGGCGCCGATCTGCAGCGGGACCAGGTAGTTGCCGAACCCGAACAGCAGCGGGGTGGCGAACAGCAGCAGCATGATCGTGCCGTGCATGGTGAAGAGCTGGTTGTACTGCTCCGGCGACAGCAGCTGCAGGCCGGGCCGGGCGAGCTCGGCGCGCATCAGCAGCGCCAGCACCCCGCCGATCACGAAGAAGCCGAACGACGTCACGAGGTACATAACCCCGATCTGCTTCGCGTCGGTGGTCGCCAGCGCCTGCACGACCCGCGACCCGGGCACGGTGCGGCGCAGCGGCCCGGGCAGCCTCGGGGTGTGCACCGGGTCGATCGGCAGCACCGAACGGTCACTCATCGGCGGACCTCTCCAGCTCCCGCTGGGCGGACCTCTCCAGCTCCCGCTGGGCGGCCCCGACGCGTTGCATGCGCTTCGGCACCACCCAGCCGGCGTACGGCAGCGGCAGCTGGTCGGCGGCGGCGAGCGGCTGCTCGATCTCGCGGTACTCCCCGTCCGGGGTGCGGATGACCACACCGGTCTCCATCCCGTGGGCGAGCCGCTTGCGGTCCTGCTGCTGGAACCCCAGGCAGAGCCGGCGGGTGACCGCGAAGGCGAGCGCCGGCAGCAGCAGGGCGCCGATGCGCCCGGCCCAGACCAGCGCGTTGAGGCTGATCTGGAACTTGTCGGCGATGAGGTCGTTGGCGGCCGACACGGTCAGCACCAGGTAGAAGGTGCCGGCCATGGCGGCGACCGCGGTACGGGTCGGCGCGTCACGGGGACGCTGCAGCAGGTTGTGGTACTCCTCGCCGCGGTGCCGCCACGCGTGGCCGAGCGGGTAGCCGATGGCGAGCATGGTCAGGACCCCGGGCAGCACGACGCCGGGCCAGAAGACCGGCGACAGGGTGTAGCCGAAGGCCCGCACCTCCCACGGCGGCATGAGCCGCAGCGCGCCGTCGAGGAACATGACGTACCAGTCGGGCTGGCTCGCCGAGGACACCACGGCGGCCTCGTACGGGCCGAACAGCCACACCGGGTTGATCTGCACCAGCCCGCCGAGCGCGGCGACGGCGGCGAAGACGATGAGCGCCAGTCCGGTGGAGCGACCGGCGAACCCGGGCACCATCCGCTCGCCGACGACGTTCGCGCCGGTGTGCCGCACCCGCGGCCACTGCGTGTGCTTCTGCTTGACGATCAGGCCCAGGTGCACGCTGATGAGCGCGACGAGCGCCCCGGGGACCAGCAGGACGTGGACGATGTACAGGCGGCCGACGATGACCTCGCCGGGGAACTCGCCGCCGAACAGCGAGGTGGACGCCCAGGTGCCGATGACCGGCAGCGACTCCACGATCGAGGCGGCGATGCGCAGGCCCGTGCCGGACAGGCCGTCGTCGGGCAGCGAGTAGCCGGCGAAGCCCTCGACGAAACCGAGCCAGAACATGATGATGCCGATGACCCAGTTCGCGTCGCGCGGCTTGCGGAAGGCGCCGGTCAGGAAGATCCGGGCCATGTGCACGACGATCGCCGCCATGAACAGGTTCGCCGACCAGTGGTGCATCTGCCGCAGCAGCAGCCCGCCGCGGATGTCGAAGGTGATGCGCAGCGTCGAGTCGTAGGCGGCCGACATGGGCATCCCGCGCAGCGGCACGTAGGAGCCGTCGTAGGTGACCTGCCGCATCGACGGGTCGAAGAACAGCGCCAGCATGACCCCGGTCAGCACCAGCATCACGAACGAGTACAGCGCCAGCTCGCCGAGCATGAACGACCAGTGGTCCGGGAAGACCTTGTGCACCGCCCGGCGCAGCGGCGTGGCCGCCTGGAACCGCTCGTCCACCGCCCGGGCCGCGCGGGTGGCCCGGGGCGGCCGGCGGCTCACCGCGACTCCGGGGCGCCGGCGTAGAACTCCAGCACCAGACCGGTCGTGGCCAGCAGCGCGCCGATCGTGGCGGCGCCGGCCAGCCACCACTGGCTCAGCGCGATGCCGACCGCCGCGCTGGCCACCGCGACGGCGATGCCGAACGGCCAGAACCCTGGCGGCGCGAAGAAGCCGACCGGGCCGGCACCGTCGGCGATCTCGGCGTCGGGCCGGTCCTCCGGGCGCGGCGGGATGCGCCGGGCGACCAGCCAGAAGTAGCTGCCGCAGATCAGGCTCAGCACGCCGGACAGGCCCAGCGCGATGCCGCCGGTCAGCTCCGGGTGGGCGGCGCCGCTGCCGGTCCACCACAGGTAGACGACCGACGCGGTCAGCAGGAACCCGGCGATCACCCCGAACACCTTGAACTCAGTGCGCACCCACGACTCCTCCGCGCAGCGCCGTCACCCAGGACCGCCCGTACCGGCGAGCGCGGCGCAGCTGCCGCCACACCGCGACCACCTCGTCGGCGACGAGCAGGGCGACGCTCACCGAGATGCCCGCCGTGACCAGGCACAGCGTGCAGAACGCGCCGACCACGAAGGCCTGCATCGCCACCAGGAACAGCGCGGCCACCGCCATGCCGCCGGCGACCAGCCCGAGCAGGACCACCAGCCACGGCCGCCGCCACCACCGGGTCGTGCCGCCCGACAGCTCGAGCACGAACTCGGCCGCGAACGCCGCGGCGCCGAGCGCGGCGTCGTGCACCGGCAGCGCCCGGGAGAAGCCGGACTCCAGCACGCGGATGCTGCCGTCGCCGAACCACGGCTCCCACACCGCCGGCACCAGGCCGTACTGGAAGAACGCCAGCCGCAGCGAGACCAGCATCCCGGCGCAGGCGAGCACGGCCACGGCCACGCGTCGCGGCCACGCCGACGGCCCGTCGACCGCGCGCCGCCACCACCACGGCGTCGACGCGCGGCGGTGGAGCAGGCCGGCGTTCGCGCCGGGAGTCATGCGGTGCCTCCTTCCGCTGTCTTTTGTGTGTCAGGCCCGTCTTGTGTCTTTGGGTGTCAGGCCCGTCTCGTGTCTTTGCGTGTCGGGTCCGTCTTGTGTCAGGCCCGGCGGTGGGCCAGCCAGACGGCGGCGCCGGCGGTCGCCGCCGCGCCGCACGCCGCGGCGAGGAGGCCGTGGTGCTGCGACGCCCAGAGCTGCGGGCTGCGCGCATGCGCGACCTGGTCGAACGAGCCGTGGGCGCCCTGGTCGGTGCCGGGCGCCGCGTCGGCGGGCTGCCACAGGTTCGGCCGCAGCCTGGCCGCGCGCTCGCCGGTCTGCTGCGAGTCGTAGCCGGTGCGGGCCAGATAGCGGTCCAGCAGCCCCGGCGCGACCTTGTTGCCCAGCAGCGTGCCGACCGTCGACCCGCCGACCCAGTACTCGCGGCGCTGCGGATGGTCGGCGGCGTACAGCACGGCGCGGGCGGCGATCTCCGGCTGGTAGATCGGCGGGACCGGCTTCGGGTGGCGGCGAAGGCGCGACAGCACCCAGTCGAACTGCGGCGTGTTGACCGCCGGCAGCTGCACCATCGTGACGCGGACGCGGCTGCGGTCGTGCAGCAGCTCGCAGCGGACGGACTCGGTGAAGCCCTGAATGGCGTGCTTGGCGCCGCAGTACACACTCTGCAGCGGGATGCCGCGGTACGCCAGCGCCGACCCGACCTGCACCACGGCGCCCCGGTCGCGGGGCAGCATCTGCCGCAACGCGGCGCGGGTACCGTTGACGTACCCCAGGTAGGCGACCTCGGTCGCGCGCTGGAACTCGTCCGCGGCGACGTCGACGAAGGGCGCGAAGACCGACGAGAACGCCACGTTGACCCACACGTCGATCTCGCCGAGCTCGTCCTCGACCCGGTCCGCGGCCGCCTGCACCGCGTCGTTGTCGGCGACGTCGACCTCGATCGGCAGGGCGCGGCCCCCGGCGGCGCGGACGTCCTGCTCGGCGCCGGCCAGCCCGTCCTCGCCGCGTGCCAGCAGCGCGACCGCGTCACCGCGCGCCGCGAACGCCCGGGCGGACGCCCGGCCGACTCCCCCGCTCGCCCCGGTCACCACGATCACGCGCTGACCGTCCCGTGTCGCCATCCCCACCGTCCTCCTTCCCGCCCGCCACCTGCCGTCCAGGCAGGTGCAGCCAGGCCCCGCCCCCGCTACCCATGCGGACCTCGGCTAACCAACAACCACCGACCCGATCTGCATTTCGCGCCGGCCCACCCCGCCGCGCCGCGCCGCCCGTGGTCCGGCAGGTTCAGGCGGCCTCGACGCCGATGCGGGCGCGCAGTTCGTCGGCCTCCAGATCCGCGGTGTAGACCTCCGTCCCGGGCTGGTACTTGCGACCGCCCTCGACGAGCGGCCCGGCGTCGACCGGTTCGAAGCCGATCTCTTCGACGAGGTCGAGGACCCGCCACTTGGCGTCCGGGTCGTCGCCGGAGACCGGAATGCCGTACCGGAAGTTCGACCCGGCCGAGTGTCCGTAGTCGCGCAGGTGGTCCCAGCGCATCGCGTTGAACGCCTTGACCACGTGCGCCCCGGTGAGGTGCCGCTGCATCAGCTCGCTGCTGGTCACGTCGCCGCGCTCCAGCTCCGCGTCGTGCCCGTCCCGCTCAGGGACGTAGTTGGTCGCGTCGACCACCGTCCTGCCGGCCAGCGCATCGGCGGGCAGGTCCTCGAACTGGCAGAACGGCACGGCGACGATCACGACGTCGCCGTAGCGGGCCGCCTCCTCGACGGTGACGGCGTGTGCGTGACGGCCGAGCTGATGCTCGAGGTCGCGCAGGGTGTCCGGCCCCTGGGAGTTCGCGATGGCGACGTCATTGCCGGCCGCGACGTACAGGTGAGCCAGCGTGGAGCCAACCTTGCCGGCGCCGATCACACCGATCTTCATACCTGCCGCCTACCCGCTGCCGGCCCGTTCACGCGACAGACCGTCACGGGAGGTCGGACCGCCCGCAGGTGTCAGTCCGCCTGATGTCACATCGCACTGGCGCGGCTGCCACTCCCGCCGCTGCCGACTGGCCGCGCTCTCACGGCGGATCACACCCACCCCGGCGACGCCCGACGCACGATCGTCCCCGGATTCCCCCGACGAAAGGTCAGCGGCGTCCTGCGGCAACGATCCCATCGATGTGAACTGCCGACCCGATCGACCTGGAACGCGGGGTCCTACTGCTGCCCGCGCGGACGGCCGGTCAAACCGATGCCGCCGCCTCGCCAGACGCCCGTCAACCAGCCCCGGAGCCGGGACGGCCGACCCGTCCACCGACGTCGCCGCCGGGGCGGGCGGGCCCGTCCACCCACGTCGCCGCCGGGGCGGGCGGGCCCGTCCACCCATGTCGCCGCCGGGGCGGGCGGGCCCGTCCACCCACGTCGCCGCCGGGGCGGGCGGCCCGTCAGCCGGTGTCGTCGCCGGGGCGGATCAGGCCGCTCTCGTAGGCGAACGCGATCGCCTGGGGACGGTCGCGCAGGCCGAGCTTGTCCAGCGCCCGGCCGAGGTGCGTCTTCACGGTCGTCTCGCCGAGGAACAGCCGCGCGGCGATCTCGGCGTTGGACAGCCCCCGGCCGACCAGCGCGAGCACCTCCGCCTCGCGCCCCGTGAGCCGGTCCAGGGCCGGCGCGCGAACCGGCGCCTGCGGTGCGCGCGCGTAGCCGCCGATCACCCGGGACACCACCGCCGGGTCGATCAGCCCGCGCCCGGCGGCGACCTCCCGCAGCGCGTCGAGCAGTTGCTCCGGCGGCGACACCTTGAGCAGGAACCCCGCGACGCCCGCACGCAGCGCACCGTCCAGCAGCACCTCCTCGTCGAACGTGGTCAGCACGAGCACCTTGACCCCGGGGTGCGCCTCGGCGATCGCCCTTGCCGCCCCGATGCCGTCGAGCCCAGGCATGCGGGCGTCCATGAGGACCACGTCGGGGCTGAGCGCGGCGACGGCCTGGACCGCCTCGTGACCGTCCGCGGCCTCCCCGACGACCTCGAGGTCGGGCTCGTCGGAGATGAGCATGCGCAGGCCCGCCCGCACGATCGCCTCGTCGTCCGCCAGCAGCACCCGGATCATCGTGTCTCCTCGCCGAGCGGAAACCGCGCGTACACCTCGAAACCACCATCGGCGCGGGGACCGGTCCGCAGCTCACCGTCGAACATCGCGACCCGCTCCCGCATGCCGACCAGCCCGTGCCCGCCGCCCGGGGACGGGCCCGGTGCGGCGCCGCCCCGCCCGTCGTCGGCGACGCGGAGGCTGACGGCCGCCGGCTCGTACGTCACGACCACCGTGGCGGACCCGGCCTCGGCATGCCGCAGCGTGTTGGTGAGCGCCTCCTGCGTGACGCGATAGGCGGAGACGTCCAGCGCCACCGGCAGCTGCACCGGCTCCCCCTCGACCCGCAGCGTGACGTCCAGCCCCGCGGAACGGACATGACCGACCAGGTCGTCGAGCCGGCGCAGCGACGGTGGCGGGGCGAGGCCGTCGCTGTCGTCGGGGCGCAGCAGCCCGACCACCCGCCGCAGCTCCGTCACCGAACGCCGGCCGAGCTGCTCGACCTGGACCAGCACGTCGCGCTCGGCGGGACGGTCGCCCAGCCGGCGGCGCACCACGCCGACCTGCATCGTCATGACGCTGACCGTGTGCGCCACCGCGTCGTGCAGCTCGCGGGAGATGCGGGCCCGCTCCTCGTCGACGGCCGCACGGGCCCGGTTCTCGCGCTCCGCGTCGAGCTGGGCGGCCAGCATCGCGAGCTGCCGGGAGCGCGCCTGCTCGCGGCGCAGCAACGTCCCGAGCCCCCAGGCGGCGCCGATCAGCGTGCCGAAGAACACGAACTCCCACGCGCCCTCGCCGCTCCAGACGAGCAGGGCGGCCGGCACCACCGCGGCGGCGACCGACGCGACGAGCGCCCGCCGCGGCGGGCTCCGGAACGTGGCATGGACGACGAGCACCAGCTCCGCGATGAGCTGGGCGCCGCCGACCCCCGGTCCCCCGATCAGGATCGCGTAGGGGAACGACAGCATCGCCACGGTCATCGCGGCGACCGGGAACCACGCGGCGAGCGGGAAGCACAGCGCCAGGACCACGACCGTCGCGACCGCGGCCAGGCGGGTGTCCGTGGCCCGCGGGTCGCCGTATGCCTCGACGAGCGCGAGGGCGGCGAACAGCACGCCGGCGATCCCGCCGACGACCAGCCACTGACGCTGACTTCGTGGAACGCGCACCGGGCCTCCTCTCGCCCCCGACGGTATCGAGCGCGCGGCCACGGCGGCATCAGATCCAGGGACGACATCGCCGGCCCCGGGGTCCTCCCCGGGGAGGACCCCGGGGCCCGCCGGTCGCCCCGAGGTCGCAGCCGGAGCGGCCCTGCACGCCGATCCGCCGGGCGTCGCACCGCCATAGCGTTTGCATCACGCCGAACACCGGCGTTTGCAACCCCGAGAGGATTCAGTGCGATGTCCGATAACGTCACCACCACCAGCACCACGCCGGCCCCGCTGCGCCGGCTTGCCGGCGGCGCCCTCGTCCTGGCCCCGTTCCTCATGTTCGGCGGCATGCTCACCTCGCCGCCGCAGGCCGACGACTCCTCTGCGGCCTACCTCAGCTCCCTCGCCGACGACTACGGCCTGTCCGTCCTGTCGGCGAACCTCCTCCACTACGCCTGGGTGCTCATCGCGCTCGGCGTGCCGGCGACGCTGACCCTGCTGCGCGGCCGGCGCGGCCGGACCCTCACCGCCGTCGGGGTCGCCCTGACGACGTTCGGCGCGATCCAGATGTCGGGCATGCTGCTGTCGGACTGGTTCACCGGCGCGATGCCCGGCGCCGTCCCGCTCGCCGACGCGGTCAAGGTCTTCGACACCGTGGCCGCCGACCCCTCGATGGTCCTGTGGCGCCTCACCGGCGTCGTCGGCGGCGTGGTCATGCTGCCGCTGCTCCTGGCCGGCCTGGCCCGCGCCGGCGTGGTCGGCTGGTGGACCGTGCCGGTGATCCTCGTGCCGTTCATCGCCGCCGCCATGCTCCCCGCCGTCGTCGGCGCCGTGGTCGCCCTGGCCTGCTACGCACCGCTCATGCTCCTCGGCGCCCGCCTGGTGCGCCGCACGTCCCCCGACGTCGTCCAGGCCGAGGCCCTCGCGACGGCCTGACCCCATGCCCACCACGCAGCGGTGGACGGCGAATCGCCGTCCACCGCAGGCCACAGGTCGAGGTCCCGTCAGGCAGGCCTGAAGTCTCTGGAGTCACTCCACTCCCAGAACGCCGTTCCGCCCTGGATCTCCCCCTGAACACAGTCGAAGACGGGCTGCATCACCGAGAGATCTGAGACATCGATCGCGACCAGACGATCGCCATTCCACTCACTCAAGAGCCCTGCGGAGTCCACGGCCCTACGCAGCGCAGACCTGGCGTCAACCGACGGTCGGGGCTCGGCGAAGAGAACCCGAAGGGTACGACGACCCGACTTCCTGATCAACCGGTCAACGGTGTCCGACTCATCCTTCTGCACCACATCACCAAGCGCCAGACCGTAGACATGGAAGGGGATACAGCAGACCTCATAGCTGCCTTCGACGTCAGCCTCCCGAAGCCAGATCTGCTCGAGCATCCCCGGAAGGTCGAATGGAGCGAGATCCACCATGGCGATGTAGTGCTTTTCTCCCCTCCACGCAGGGACCTCGTGGCTGACGTATGTAATTCCGCCAATCATGACCTGCAAGATTCTCTCCACCACGATGCCGGAAACGACCTACGGCGGATCACCCTATGGCCCGCCACCGTGCTCGCACAGCTCGAACCCGGCCAGCCCGGTCAGGACAACGTTTCTGCATGTCAGACCCCGTGTGCCTGTGGTCAGACTGGCGCCCGAGCACGTGTCCTCGGCTAAGGTGCACCACGTGCGGTCCCAAGCGGTCCCACCTGGCCACGCACGCTTTGGACCATGCCGCGGGGAGGACGATGTGAGGCGTGACGGGCCGGTGGACCCCCACCTCGTGACGGAGGCATGGAGCAGGCGCTGGCCTGAGTGCCGGCCGATCGCGCACGAGTTGACGTTCGCGTACAACAACCGGTGGGTCAGGTTCCACAGCCTCCCCGGGTCGAAGCGGTACCCCGACACCGAGTCTGAATACGCCGTCGTGCTCCACCGGCACAACACCGTGCTGGACGAGCTCGACATCCCAGGTCCGCTCCTTGTCATCACCGCCGACTGGACCGACGTCGCCGGCACGTCCTTCGACCTCCGCCGGGCCCGGGCCCGGCTGGCCGCCGACGGCGTCCACTGGCAAACCATCCTCGAAGACCCCGAACACCCGGCTTACACCCAGCTGTACATCAGCACACGGCCATGGAAGACCGGCATCGTCGACGACATCCTGCGCGCTGTCGCGGACGACGAGCTCGGCGGAGTGATCCTCGCCCCGGCCGACCTCCGCTGGCTGTATCACCCGTACGACGGCGGCGCCGACGTCATCCTGCAGACGCCGGCGGAACGCGACACACTCGAAGAACGTCACCGGACCTGGCTGTCGACGGATCCGTCTGGTCTATGAGCGACCACCACCCGGCCGGAGCCGCCACACCCCCACCCAGAGCCCGGCCGCGACGAGCGCTGTGACGATCGGGAGCGGGCCGGGGCTGGGGCCGCCGGTCTCGCGCACCTTGGTGCACGGGTCCGACGCCGAGTAGTGCAGCCGGGAGGTCCCGCCGGTGTGCACGTCGCGCGGCTTCGGGTTGGAGCCGGAGTCCACCTGGGTCGAGCAGACCCGCCCGGCCGCGTCGAACCGGACGTCGTAGACCCGGCGGCCGGAGGAGATGTTCCGGACGCCGACCACCTCGGCGTCGACCACGCCTCCCCGCGCCTCGTCGATGGAGACCCACCCGTCGAGAAGGCTGACGAACGTGAGGACGACGGCACCGACCAGGAGCCCGGCGCGCCGCCGACGCCGGTTCCGGCGGTTCGGGATGTACATGCCGCCTCCTCCGACCGTGGAGCGTGGACCGTTCCGGACATTGTCCGGTTCCGGCCAGGTGATCCACACGCCGGATCGCTCGTCGGCTACAGCCAGCCGCGTTTCGCCGCGGCGGCGCCGGCCTGGAAGCGGCTGTCCGCGCCGAGCACCTTGAGGATCGCGCCGACGTGGCGGCGTACGGTCCGGACGGCGGTGCCGGTGCGGTGGGCGATGGCCTCGTCGGTGAGGCCGGCGGCCAGCAGGCGGAGCACCCTGCGCTGGGCGCCGGTGAGCCCGGCGTCGTCCGCCCCGCCGCCGACCACCGTGCTTCCGGGGTCGTGCCACAGCAGGTCGAACCACTCGGCGAGCAGTTCGAGCAGGGGCCCCGAGTGGATGTGCAGCGCGCCGGCCATGCCGGTCGCGTCGATGGTCACCAGGGCGACCGTGTCGTCGACGTGCATCATCTTCACCGGCATGTGTTTGCGTACCTTGGCCTGCTCGCCGGCCAGCACGGACTGCTCGACGCTGTACGCGCCCCAGGGGTCCGACACGTGGATCGCGTCGTAGATCATGCGGAACTCGACCCCCGCGGCGACGGCGTCCGCCGGTGGGAGCAGGACCCCGTGCGTGGGGGCGCCGTCGACGAACTGGCCGTTCAGCGTCGCGCGGAGCAGGCGTTTCGGTGACCGGTACAGCCCCGACGCGAGCCGCGCGACCTCGGGGTAGTCGCGGATGACGCGGACGTTGTCGTCGTCGATCGGGCTGTCGGCCAGGCCGGCCGTCGGCGACATCATGCCGGCGAACTGCTCCCAGGCCGTGCCCAGCTGCCGCTGCATCACCGCCAGCTTGCGATGCTGGCGGTCGAGCAGCCGGCGCAGCGCGATGGAGGGATGCACCGCACGGGCGAACCGGCCGTCGCCGCTGCCGGTGATGTTGATGACCCCGGCGTCCAGCAGCTCCCGCCCCGGGCCCTCGTCGAGGTCCAGCATGCCCGGCCGGTGACCGACGGGCAGCTGGGACGCCGCCAGGAGCCGGCCGAAGGCCGCGGCCGCCTCGTCGCTGACCATCCCGGACAGGAGCCCGGACCAGCCGTCGCCGGGTCCGGGATCGGTGCTGGAAACCGCACGCGCCGCCGCTGGCCGCTCCTGGTCGGTACCGGAGACCCCCGCGAGGAACGGTGGAAGGCGCAGCACGGCGTCGCCGACGTCCAGCCCGGCGACGACCGAGCGCCATTGCCGGTGGTAGGCGGCCGCCGCGGCGTGGTCACCGGAGGCCGCCGAGACCCGTTCGAGGCGGGCCGCCGCGCGGGCGATCTGCGGCGCCGCGCCGATGCGACGCCAGATGTCCAGCGCCTGGCGCAGCGGGCCGGCCGCCTCCGCCCAGCGTCCCTCGGCGGCGGCCAGGTCACCCGTGGCACGCAACGTCTCGGCGAGGCCGTCGGGGCGCCCGGCCTGCTGGTGGCCGGCCAGCGCCCGGCCCAGCCTGGCCGCGGCCCCGGTCCACCTCCCCTGCCGGAGGTCCGCGTCGGCGAGGGCCTGCTCGAGGTACGCCGTGCCCAGGTCGTCGCCCATCTCCTGGCTGGTCCGCAGCGCCGCGGCCAGCACCGGCTCCGCGTCGGCGGGCCGTCCGGCGTCGATGAGCGCCAGGCCGAGGTGGTACCGGACGAGGGCGAGCTGCAGCGACCGGTCCGCCACGCCGTCGACGGCGAGCGCCTCCTCCAGCAGCGCCACGGCGGTGACGGCGTCGCCCGCCTCCCAGTTCGCGAAGCCCAAACCGTCCAGGGCGTCGCAGAGCGGCCAGCCGGGGACCGCCCGGGCGCGGGCCGCCGACACCGCCTGCTCCAGCCAGTCGAACGCGTCGCCGAACCGCCCGAGGCGCACCGCGGCCATGCCGGCGTTGCGCAGCGACCGCACCTCGAGCTCCGGGTCACCGAGCCGGCGCGCCACGCTCAGCTGCTCGGCCGCGATGGCCGGCAGCTGGGAGTACTCGTCGCGGTGCAGGTGGGCGTCGTACAGGCCGCCGAGCAGGCGGGCGAGGAGCCGGTCCGATCCGAGCGAACGGACACACGCCGTCGCCTGCTGGAGCGTGTGTTCCCAGTCGTCGGCGTAGGACCGGTTGCCGAGGAACCCCGACAGGCTCAGCGCGAGCCCGCCGGCGATGCCGGGCAGACCTGACCGGCATGCCTGGTCGACCCCGGCGACCAGTCCGGCGCGCTCGGTCTCGAACCAGTCGAGCGGGCCGGCCCGCATGGCGCGGGCGCCGCTGCCGGGCGGCGGCGGGACCTCCAGGTCAGCTCCGCCCGCGTGGTGGCCGAGCAGCTCACCGGCCTCGGTGGCCAGCGCGAGCCAGCCGTTGAGCAGCCGCTCCAGCGCCTGGCTCCGCTCGGCCGGCGCCTCGTCGGACGTGCCGCGCTCGTAGGCGTACTCGGCGACCAGCTCGTTGAGCCGGTACCGCTCCTGCCCGGTCACGTCCCGGCCGAGCGGCTCCACCAGGTGGACGTCCGCGAGCTCGTCGAGCAGCGCGCGGGCCCGCTCGCCCGGCGCGTCGAGCAGCGCCTGGGCGACCCACTCCGGCCAGTCCGCCGTGCCGAGCAGGCCGGAGCGCACGAAGAGCTTCCGGGTGTCGGCCGGCAGCGCCTCGTAACTCAGCGCGATCGTCGCCCGGACGTCGAGGTCGCCGACCGCCAGCTCGTCCAGCCGGCCGCGCTCCGTCGCCAGGCGCCGCCGCAGCTCGTCGAGGCCGGCGTCGGGCCGCAGCGCCAGCCGTGCGGCCACGATGCGCACGGCCAGCGGAAGCCCGCCGCACAGGCGCACGATCTCCTTCGCGGCCTGCGGCTCGGCGGCGATCCGCGCGTCGCCGACACCGCCGGCGAGGAGCTGGATCGCGTCGGCGGTTCGCAGCGCCGGCACCAGGAAGCGGGCCGCGTTGAGCAGCGCTCCCAGCTGCCGCCGCGAGGTCACCACGGCGGCGCCCGCCCCGGGCAGCAACGGCCGCACCTGGGCCTCGTCCGCGGCGTCGTCGAGCACCACCAGCATCCGGCCGCGCGCGAACTGGCTGCGGAACAGCGCGACGCGCTCGTCGGGGTCCCTGGGCAGGTCGGTGCCGTCGACGCCCAGCGCCCGCAGGAACCGCTCCAGGACCCGGTACGGTTCCGCCGGCGTGTCCTGGCTGCCGCGGAGGTCGGCGTACAGCTGCCCGTCCGGGAACGCCCGCGCCAGCCGGTGACCGGCCGCCAGGGCCAGTCCGCTCTTGCCGACCCCGCCGGGCCCCACCAGCAGCACCACCGTGGAGGCCTCGGCGTCGTCGGAGAGTTGCCCGGCGATCTGGTCGAGCAGCGGGCCGCGACCCGTGAGCGCGGCCGCCCGGGGAAGCTGCCGCGGCACCGGTGGCCCGGCCGGCGCGGCCCCGCCCGTCTGGCGTCCCCACAGGATCTGCCGCTCCGTGTCGCGCAGCGACGGTCCCGGCTCCACGCCGATGTCGTCGACGAGACGCCGGTACGCGCGCCGGTAGACGGCGAGCGCGTCGGCGCGGCGGCCCACACCGGCCAGCGCCAGCATCTGCCCGCGGTAGAGCCGCTCGGCGTACGGGTTCTCGGCGACGAGCGGCTCGACCTCGCGCAGCACGGTGTCGTAGTCCTCGAGCGCCAGCGCGGCGTCCAGCTTCGCCTCCGCCGCGGCGAGCCGCTCCCGGTCCAGCGCCTCGCGGACCTCGCCGGAGGACGCGTCGGCGAGGTCCGCGAGGGCCGGGCCCCGCCACAGCGACAGCGCCTGGTCCAGTGCCGCCACGACGGTGGCGTGGTCGCCCGCCGCGGCCGCGGCACGGGCCCGCTCGGTGAGGCCACGGAACTCCGCGACGTCCAGGCGGTGCGGCCCCAGCCGCAGCAGGTATCCGGTCGGCCTGGTCTCGATGAGCGAGGTGTCGATGGCGCGGTACCGGCGCCGCAGCCCGCTGATGAGGTTGTGCAGCTGCGCCCTCGCGGATCCCGGCGGCTGCTCCCAGAGCCGGGCGATGAGCTCGTCGATGGGGATCAGCCGCTCGGCGTTGATCAGCAACGTGGCGAGCACCAGCCGCTCCCGTCCGCTGCCGCCGGGCAGGAGCCGCCCGGCGTCCCGGACTTCCATCGGTCCTAGCAGCGCAAACTCCACCGGCCATTGATATCAAACGGGACACCGGCCCTCTAACAAGCCGCTAACAAGCGATCGATGCCGGCGGCGAAGCGTCCCTAAACTGGCGGCCGTTGCCCAGGGGCCGCAAGAGAATGGTGTGGATTGGTGTCGATGGAGGGGGGCCCGGGTCATGCCGGCCCGGCCGACGCGCTCGACCGGTATGAGCTCGTGCAGCGGCACGCCGCGGGCGGCGAGGGCGAGGTGTGGCTGGCTCGTGAGCACCACGGCGCCGAGTCGTTCCCGTACGCCGTGAAGGTGATCCGGATCGACGACGACTCGGTCGCGGACCGGCAGCTGGAGGAGCTGCGGCTGCAGGCGGCGCTCGCCACGCAGCTGGAGCATCCGGCGCTGGTGAAGGTGAAGGAGGTCTTCCTCGGCCCGCCGCCGCACCCCGCCGGTCAGGGCGCCTCCGCCACGGGGCGCCGGCTCTACTTCGTGATGAAGTGGATCGAGGGCCGCAACCTGCAGGAGGCGCTGGAGCGCGGCGAGGTCCAGGGCCTCGACGTGCTGGCGCCGCTGGAGCCCGTCGCCGAGGCGATCGACTACCTGCACAGCGGGCAGGACACCAACGGCGCCCCGGTGCTGCACCGCGACATCAAGCCCGCGAACGTCCTGCTCGCCGCCGACGGCCGGGTCTACCTGGTGGACTTCGGGCTGGTGCGCCTGCGCGGCACCGACCGGACCTCGCGGATCTTCGGCACCGCTCCGTTCATGGCGCCGGAGTCGCTGGCCCGCGGCGAGTACAGCCCCGCGACCGACCGGTACACGCTGGGCGCGACCGTCTACTACGCGCTGACGGGCGAGGCGCCGATCCCCGGCGACGTACAGGGGATGACGCAGCGGCTGACGTCGGCGCTCGGGCCGGGGAAGGACCGGGAGACGCGCGGCATCCTCGCGATGCTCGCCGCGCAGCCCGACGCGCGCCCGGCCGGCGCCGCCCGCTGGATCCGCGCCCTGCGGATGCCGCCACCGGAGACGACCGCCGGCACGGCGCAGCTCCCGACACAGCTTCCGGCGCCGGTCTCGGCGCCACCGCCGACGACCACGGCCGCGTCCCCGCCCGGGTACCGGCTGCCGCCCGGCTCCTTCGCCGGCCCGGCGCCGCAACCGGTGAGCTACCCGATGCCGCCCGGCAGCCTCGGCGGGGCGCCGTTCCCACCGGCCGCCGGTGGCTACCTCGGTGCCCCACCGCCGAAGCAGGGCGGCGCCAAGGCGCCGCTGATCATCTTCGGCGCGATCCTGCTGCTCGTCGTCGCTTGTTGTTTCTCCGCCTACAAGTTCGGGGCGGATCTCACCGACACCACCGGTCAACCGGGATCCGGTGGCGGTGCCGGCGCCAGGCCCACCCGGTCGTTCGACAAGAGCAAGCCCCCGCCGCCGGTGACGGAGCTGCGCTCGGCGCTGGTCTCGGTCGGTGACATCACCACGGTGATGCGCGCGTCGCGCGACACGGTCAACTCGAGGTCCGACGAGAACTATCTCCAGGGTGGGCTGTCCAGCCTGAAGCTGTGCGCCGACGGCGCGGTGGCCGGGGACGCCATCGCCGGTTCCGAGACGAACAACTTCAAGGTCACAGGCGCCGAGGGCTACCCGTTCGTGGGCTCGGCCGTCGCCGGCTTCTTCGGTGACGAGGCGAAGGTCTTCTTCGCCTCGCTGCGCAGCACCGCCGCCCGGTGCGGGTGGACGGAGATGCAGACCACGAAGCTCGGCGACGAGACGCTCGGGATCTTCAGCGACAACGGGAGCGCCAAGCTCGCCATCGTGTTCGTCCGCAGCGGTCAGGCGGCCATCGAGGTGGTGGTGACGGGGCAGACCTTCATGGACCTCGTGCACGGCAGCTACCAGTCGGACGCGATCCAGCTCGCCACCGCGATGGCGAAGCGACTTCCGAAGAGCGGCCCATGACCGCCGGTGCCCTCCTGATCGGCTCACCGGACGGCGAGCGGCGCATCACGCCGGCGGAGACGGTGCTGCGGATCGGCCGGGACCCGCTGTGCCGGATCGTCGTCGACGACCCCCGGGTGTCCCGGGAGCACGTCGAGGTGGTCCTCCGCACTGACGGCTGGTGGCTGCGGGACCTGGGCAGCCACAACGGCACCTACGCCGGCGGCGTCCGGGTCGACGAGCTCGACCTGACCCGGCCCTGCCAGGTGCGGCTCGGCGCCGCCGACGGCCCGTCGCTCACCCTGCGCCCGGAGCCGGTCCCGGGTGTGCCGCCGCCGACGGTCACGGCGGCGAACCACCCGGCGACCGCCGCATCCGGGCCGCGGTTCGAGGCCGGCCGGGTGCCGTCCGCGATCCACCGGGCCGCGCACCGCACCAGGATCGGCCGCGCCCCGGACAACGACATCGTGCTCGACGACCTGCAGGTGTCGCGGTATCACGCGGACCTGCTGCGGACGCCGGACGGGCTGCGGCTCGTCGACCTCGGCACCAGCAACGGCACGTTCGTCAACGGCCGGCGGATCGCCGAGGCGGACCTGCGCCCCGGCGACCTGCTGTCGTTCGGGCGGCACCAGCTCGTCGTCGACGGCACGCAGCTGCGGGAGTACGTCGACACCGGAAGGGTCTCGCTGCACGTCGACGGGTTGGGCGTCACCGTGGCGGGCGGCCGCCGGCTGCTCTCAGGCGTCGGTTTCGCGCTCGACGAGTGCAGCCTGCTCGCCGTGGTGGGCCCCAGCGGCGCCGGCAAGTCAACCCTGCTGGGCGCGTTGACCGGGTACCGCCCGGCGAACGAGGGCGCGGTCGTCTACCAGGGCCGCGACCTGTACGCCGAGTACGACGACCTGCGCCAGCGGATCGGCCTGGTGCCGCAGGACGACATCCTGCACCTGGCGCTGACCGTCCGCCGGGCCCTGCGGTTCGCGGCGGCGCTGCGCTTCGGCTCCGACGTCACGAGCGCGGAGCGGGAGCAGCGGATCGACGAGGTGATCGGCCAGCTCGGCCTGACCGCGCAGGCGGACCAGCGGATCGAGACGCTCTCCGGCGGCCAGCGCAAACGCACCTCGGTCGCGCTGGAGCTGCTCACCGAGCCGTCGCTGCTGTTCCTCGACGAGCCGACGTCCGGGCTCGACCCCTCGCTGGACCGGGACGTGATGGTGAGCCTGCGGGACCTCGCCGACCGGGGCCGGACCGTCGTCGTGGTCACCCACAGCCCGCTGCACCTCAACGTCTGCGACCGGGTGCTGGTCCTCGGGCGGGGCGGCAAGGTCGCCTACTTCGGCCCGCCCGGCGAGCTGCTGCCGTTCTTCGGCGTGCAGGAGTACGCCGACGTCTTCAAGCAGGTGTACGACGACCCCGACGGCTGGGCGGCGCGGTTCGCCGCGCGGGTGACGCCCCGGCCCGCCGCCGCCGCACCGGTCGTGCCCTCGACGCCACCGGCCCAGGCACCACCGGCCCGGCAGGGCTGGTGGCGGCAGCTGACGATCCTGACCCGGCGGATCGCCGCCGTCACCCTGGCCGACCGGATGTACGTGGCCCTGCTGCTCGGGCTGCCGCTCGGCCTCGCCGCGCTGCTGCACGTGATCCCCGGCGACGACGGGTTCGCCGTGCCGGGCGACCCGCTGGCGCGCGGTACGGAGGCGTCCCAGCTCCTCGTCGTGCTCATCGTCGGCGCGGTGTTCTTCGGCCTGGCGGGCGGCGTCCGGGAGCTGGTCCGGGAGCGCCCCATCTACCGCCGGGAACGGGCCGTCGGGCTCGCGCCGGGCGCGTACCTCGGCTCGAAGGTGCTGGCGTTCGGCGTCGTGAACGGGGTACAGGCGGCGCTGTTCGTGCTCGTCGGTCTCGCCGGGCGGCCGGGTGCCCCCGAGGCGCTCGCGCTGCGCTGGCCGCTGCTGGAGCTGATCGCGGTGGTCTGGCTGACCGCGCTGGTCGCGACCGTGACCGGCCTGCTGGTCAGCGCGTACGTCTCCTCCGGCGAGCAGACGATGCCCATCCTGGTCGGGCTCGTGATGGCGCAGCTGGTGCTCTGCGGCGGGCTGTTCGAAGTGGTCGGCCGCTCGGGTGTCGAGCAGCTGTCGTGGCTGGCACCGTCCCGGTGGGGGTACGCCGCCGCGGCGGCCACCGTCGACCTCCGCTCGCTGGTGGTGAACCCGAGCGCGGACGCGCTGTGGAAGCACACCGCCGCGGCGTGGTGGTGGGCGATGGGCGTCCTCGCGCTGCAGGGTGTGGCGCTCACCGGCGCCGCCAGGTGGGCGCTGCGGCGCCACGAGCCGGGCCGCTGAGCACCGGGATCCGGAAAGGCTGGAGGAACACGTGGGTCACAGGATGGACGGCGGACTCGAGAACGCCCTGCGGGAAGGGTGGTCCAGCGCCTGCCAGCTGTACGGGCATCTGCACGCCGGTGGCGAGCTGGCCGCGCTGCCGCCCGGCGCGGTACGCCTGAACCCGGGCGAGGTGGCGTACGCCGACACGATGCTCGGCTACGCCCGCTTCTACGGGACCACGGTGACGTACGAGCGCAACAGCACCTTCCTGCTCGGCTCGGCGGCGTTCGTCGCCGCCGGGATGGCCGCGACCGCGATCGCGAACTCGTCCGCGAAGCAGCGCGCGGCGGCCCAGGCGGCCGCCCAGTGGCGCGACCACGCCACCGTCCGGACCATCCTCACCAACCAGCGCCTGATGTGCGACTACCGCAACCGGTGGCTGAGCTTCTGGCACAACGGCGTCACCGAGCTCCAGGGCGACGTCACCCAGTGGCTGTTCGTCCTGCGCTACGAGGTCGGCGACCCGATCATGCTGCACGGCCCGGCAGCCCCCTGGCTCATGGTCAGCATCGCGCACCTGGTGTACGGCCCCGGCGGCCTGCAACTCCCGGGCCTCGCCGCACTCCCCCGCTCCATCGCCGAAGCCACCCACCAGCGCGCCATCGGCAACGGCACCTGACCTCGCGGCGCCGGCGACGGGGATCCTGGCCGGTCCGGGCAGGCCGAGAGACACTACAAGGAAGTGGCTGCTCGTCCTCCTTCGAGCAGACCTGGCCGTCTGCCCGGAGAAGCCACGAGCCACTGCACCGCCGCTGAGACGGATCAACACACTTGCCCACAGTGCCGTGGGTGAGGGGGAACCACCGATGAACCGGCCCACAGCCACCCGGGTGAGCGCCGGCACTACCGGACCTGCGATCAGGGACGACGAGCCGGAGCGGTACGTGCCCGACGCGGAGCACCTGGTCGCGGAGGCCGTCGACCTGGCGGCGGCCCGCGACGCCGACCCCGAGCTGGTCGCGCGCTTCTGGCGCCTCGTGCCAGACGAGGAGCTCGCCGGTTGCCAGCCGGCCTGGATGGTCGAGGCCACGCGGTCGCACCTGGAGCTGGCCCAGCAGCGGGTGCCCGGCGAGCTGAAGCTGCGTCTGGGCACGAGCACCGCCGACGGCACGTCGCTGGAGATCGTCACCGACGACATGCCGTTCCTCGTCGACTCGGTCACCAGCGCGCTGTCGTCGCGCAACATCGACGTGAACATGCTGGTGCACCCGCTCGTCGTCGTGCGGCGGGCGCCGCTGGGCGCGCTGGAGCGGGTCCGGGTCGGCGTCGAACCCGAGGACGCCGCGCCCGGCGACATCGTGGAGAGCTGGATCCGCATCGAGGTCGACCGGATCCGGGCCGAGGCCGATCTCGAGGAGCTGCGCAACGGCCTGGCCGGGGTGCTCGACGACGTACGTGAGGCGGTCGAGGACTGGCCGAAGATGCGCATGCAGGCGCTCGCGCTGGCCGACCAGCTCGGCGGCGCGCGGCTGCCGGTGCCGGACAAGGACGTCACCGACTCCGTCGAGCTGCTGCGCTGGCTGGTGGACGACCACTTCACGTTCCTCGGCTACCGGGAGTACCGACTGGTCAAGGGCGACGGCGGCGAGGAGCTGCTGGAGGCGGTGCTCGGCTCGGGCCTGGGCATCCTGCGGGCCGACCAGACCCGTCCGCTCGTGCTGAGCTCGATGACCGCCGAGGCCTACGCCAAGGCGACGGAGCAGCGGCTGATCATCATCACCAAGGCCAACTCGCGGGCCACCGTGCACCGCTCGGCCTACCTGGACTACATCGGGTTCAAGCTGTTCGACGCCGACGGCGAGGTGGTCGGGGAGAAGCGGTTCCTCGGGCTGTTCTCGTCGGCGGCGTACCGCACCAGCGTCCGTGACCTGCCGGTCGTCAGGCGCAAGGTCGCCGAGGTGGTGGAGCGCTCGGGGCTGTCGCCGCGCAGCCACTCCGGCCGGGATCTGCTGGAGACGCTGGAGACCTACCCGCGCGACGAGCTGTTCCAGATCTCCACCGACGAGCTGTTCCAGGCCGTCATGGGCGTGCTGCGCCTGGCCGGCCGCCAGCAGCTGCGGCTGTTCCTGCGCCGCGAGACCTACGGCCGCTTCATCTCCTGCCTGGTCTACCTGCCGCGGGACCGGTTCACCACCGCCAACCGGCTGCGCATCCAGCAGATCCTGCTCGCGGAGCTCCACGGCGTCGGCGTCGACTACGCCACCCGGGTCGGCGAGTCGAAGTTCGCCCGGGTGCATCTCATCGTGCGCACCGAGCCCGGCAACCCGCCCGGCGACATCAACGTCCGCCGCCTCACCGAGCGGCTCTCCAACGCCACCCGGATGTGGGACGACGACTTCCGGCTGGTGCTGGAGCGCAACCTCGAGGACGAGCAGCAGGCCAAGCTGCTCTACCAGCGGTATGGCGACGCGCTGTCGGACACGTACAAGAACGAGTACACGCCGTATGAGGCGGTGCAGGACGTCGCCAAGCTGGAGCTGCTCGACGAGCCGGGCCAGCTCGTGATGCACGTCTACCGGCGCCGCCAGGCCGAGAGCGACATCCGGTTCAAGGTGCTCCGTTACGGCAGGCCGATGATCCTGTCCGCCGTGCTGCCGGTGCTGCACTCGCTCGGCGTGCGGGTCACCGACGAGCGGCCCTACGAGATCGTCCGCTCCGACGGCACCATCTACCTCTACGACTTCGGGCTGCAGCTGCCGCCCGGCGCGCGGGCGATCACCGAGGTGCGCCCCGACCTGGAGAACGCGTTCTCCGCCGCCTGGCACGGCGAGGCCGAGGTCGACGGGTTCAACGCCCTGGCGCTGAAGGCCGGCCTCACCTGGCGCGAGGTCGTCGTCCTGCGGGCCTACGCGAAGTACCTGCGCCAGGCCGGCACGGTGTTCTCGCAGGACTACATGGAGACCACGCTGCTGCAGTACCCGGCGATCGCCTCGAAGCTCGTGGACCTGTTCACGGCCCGCTTCGACCTGCGGCTGCACCTGTCCGAGACGGCGCGGAGGGAGTGGTCGAAGGAGATGGTCGCGGCGATCAACGAGGACCTCGACACGGTGACCAGCCTCGACCAGGACCACATCCTGCGCTCCTTCCTGCACGTCATCCAGGCCACCCTGCGCACCTCGTTCTTCCAGCGCGGCGAGCAGGGGCGCCCCAAGTCGTACACGGCCTTCAAGCTCGACCCGCAGTCGATCCCCGACCTGCCGGCGCCGCGGCCGCGGTTCGAGATCTTCGTCTACTCGCCGCGGTTCGAGGGTGTGCACCTGCGCTTCGGTGCGGTGGCGCGGGGCGGGCTGCGCTGGTCCGACCGGCGTGAGGACTTCCGCACGGAGATCCTCGGCCTGGTCAAGGCGCAGGTGGTCAAGAACGCGGTCATCGTGCCGAGCGGCGCCAAGGGCGGGTTCGTGCTCAAGGAGAAGCCGGGCGACCGTGACGAGGCCGTCGAGTGCTACCGGCTGTTCATCTCGGCCCTGCTCGACGTGACCGACAACCTCGACGGCGGCAAGGTGGTCGCGCCGCCCGACGTGGTGCGCCACGACCCCGACGACCCCTACCTGGTGGTCGCCGCGGACAAGGGCACCGCCACGTTCTCCGACATCGCCAACGAGATCTCGGTGAAGTACGGGTTCTGGCTCGGCGACGCGTTCGCCTCCGGCGGCTCCGCGGGCTACGACCACAAGAAGATGGGCATCACCGCCCGGGGCGCCTGGGAGTCGGTCAAGCGGCACTTCCGCGAGCTCGGCGTCGACACCCAGACCACCGACTTCACGGTCGTCGGCGTCGGCGACATGTCCGGCGACGTCTTCGGCAACGGGATGCTGCTGTCCCGGCACATCCGGCTCGTGGCCGCGTTCGACCACCGGCACATCTTCATCGACCCCACGCCCGACGCCGCGACGTCGTTCGAGGAGCGGGCCCGGCTCTTCGCGCTGCCGCGGTCGTCGTGGGACGACTACGACACGTCGCTGATCTCCACCGGCGGCGGCGTCTACCCGCGGACGGCGAAGTCGATCCCGATCTCCCCGGAGGCGAAGGAGGCGCTCGGCCTCCCGGCGGCGGTCACCGCGATGACGCCCAACGAGCTGATGCACGCGATCCTGTCGGCCCCGGTCGACCTGTTCTGGAACGGCGGCATCGGCACCTACGTCAAGGCCACCGCCGAGTCGCACGTCGACGTCGGCGACAAGGCCAACGACTACATCCGGGTCAACGGCCGGGAGCTGCGCGCCAAGGTCGTCGGCGAGGGCGGCAACCTGGGTCTCACCCAGCGCGGCAGGATCGAGTTCGCGCTCGGCGGCGGCCGTGTCGCGACCGACTTCATCGACAACTCCGCCGGCGTCGACTGCTCCGACCACGAGGTCAACATCAAGATCCTGCTCGACCGCGCGGTCGTCGACGGCACGCTCGACCCGAAGGACCGCAACGCGCTGCTCGCCGGGATGACCGACGAGGTCGGCGAGCTGGTCCTGAAGGACAACTACGACCAGGCCACCACGCTGGGCAACGCCCGCGCGCAGTCCCGGTCGCTGCTGCCGGTCCACAAGCTGCTCATCGCCGACCTGGAGCGCCGCGGCCAGCTCGACCGTACGCTGGAAGCGCTGCCGACCGACGAGGACCTCGACGCGCGGGCCGCGACCGGCGTCGCGCTGACCTCGCCGGAGTTCGCCGTCCTGCTGTCCTACGTGAAGATCGTGCTCGAGCAGGAGATCCTCGACTCCGGCCTGCCCGACGAGGAGTGGACCAACGAGGTGCTCGTCGACTACTTCCCGACCCCGCTGCGGGAGCGCTTCGTGGAGGCGATGGCGGAGCACCCGCTGCGCCGCGAGATCGTCACCACGCAGGTGGTCAACGAGGCCGTCAACCGCGGCGGCCCGTTGTTCTTCCACCGCGCCGCCGAGGAGACCGGAGCCGGCGCCGCCGACATCCTCCGGGCGTCCGTGGTGATCTGGGACGTGTACGGGCTGGGCGAGCTCCGTCGCGCCGTCGAGTCCCTCGACAACCA
This sequence comes from Dactylosporangium sp. CA-152071, assembly GCF_050936335.1. NCBI lineage: Bacteria > Bacillati > Actinomycetota > Actinomycetes > Micromonosporales > Micromonosporaceae > Dactylosporangium > Dactylosporangium sp. CA-152071. Next base: position 4,386,864 of record NZ_JBNJMZ010000002.1, read on the forward strand.
GATCCCGACGGAGGCGCAGACGGCGGTCAACGTGAGGATCCGCCGGCTGCTCGACCGGGCGGTCCGCTGGCTGGTCTCCAACCGGCGCCTGCCGATCGACGTCCCCGGCGAGATCGCCCACCTGCGCCCCGGCATCTCGTGCCTGCTGCCGCGGCTGGAGACGCTGTTCCGCGGCCAGGAGCGCGAGGCGCTGCACACCAACGCGGCCATACTGCGCGGGCTGGGCCTGCCGGCGGAGGTCGCCGACATGACGACCCGGGTCATGTACGGCTTCGGCCTCCTGGACATCGTCGAGGTCGCCTCGCAGACCAGCCAGGACGTCAACGAGGTCGCCACGGTCTACTACGTGCTGTCGGAGTGGTTCCGGGTCGACGACCTGCTGACGAAGATCTCCAACCTGCCGCGCCGGGACCGCTGGCAGACGCTCGCCCGCATGGCGCTGCGCTACGACCTGTACGCCGCGCTGGCCGCCCTGACCGCGGAGGTCCTCAACGCGACGGCCCCCGACGACGACGCCGAGGCCCGCGTCCACGAGTGGGAGCAGAGCAACGCGATCCTGATCGCCCGCACCCGCAACGCCATCGGCGAGTTCGGCGGGTCTCCGGGCGACCTTGCCGCCATCTCGGTCGTGCTCCGCCAGATCAGGACGCTGGTCCGCACCTCCGCCGCCTGACCCTCATCCGCCGCGCGACCCCGTTCCGGCGAACGGTCCTGTACCGGCGAGCGGTCCGTCAGAGTCTCCCCGTGAGCCTCGATGCGTCGCTGACCGTGAACGCGTCCACCGTGCGGTTGCGGACGGACACCACCGACGTGTCGGCGCCGCACGGCGGGGTCAGGGCAGGGCTGGTCAACGCCCTGCAGGACGTGCGCCGCGGCCGGGCGCGGGCGGCGCACCAGCGCTCGCGCGACCTGCCCGCGCAGGGCGGTGGGCGAATGTCGCTGCGGCGTGCCGGCAGGCTGCTCGCCGAGTCCTTCCTGCCGCCGCCCGTCGCCGCCGCCCTCGCCGATCTGATCCGTCGTGCCGACGCCGGCACGCTCGACGTGCGGCTCGCCGTCGACGCGCCCGGGTTCGCGGCGCTGCCGTGGGAAGCGCTGCCCGACCCGGTGTCGGGCCGGCCGCTGGCGCTGCACCCGCTCGTGACCGTGTACCGCCTGGGCGGGGCGGACCTCGGCGAGGCGCTGCCGGGTCCACTGAGGATCGTCGTGGCGGTGGCGGCGCCGGAGCACGGCGGCGGGGCGCTGCTCAACTACGAGCACGAACTGCGCAGCGTGCTCGCGGCGGTCCGCGGGGCCAGGCGGGGCAGGGCGCGGGTGTCCGTCGTGGAGTTCGCGACGACGGCGGCGATCCGCGAGGCGCTCGACGTGCCGGGCGGCGTGCACGTGCTGCACATCTGCGCCCACGGCGCGCCCGGCGTGCTGTACCTGGAGGACGAGCACGGCGCGGCCCGCCCGGTCACCGCCGACGTCTTCCTGGAGGAGGCGGTGCCACCGGGCCGCATGCCGCCGGTGCTCGCGCTGGCGGCCTGCTACTCCGATGTGGACGGTGAGGGGCAGGGCCCGTCGTACGCGGCGCGGCTCGCGCAGCGGGGCGCCCGGGCCGTGGTGGGCACGCAGACCAGCGTCACCGACCGGTACGCGACGCTGCTGTTCTCCGCCGTGTACGCCGGGCTGACCCGGAACCTGGACCTGGCGCGGGCCGTCGGTGACGCGCGCCGGTCGGTGCAGCGCACGCTGGAGCAGTCACACGACGGTCTCGCCGCGTACGACGAGTGGGGTGTCGTCACGCTGCTGTGCGGGCAGCCGGACCTGTCCGTCGTCGACGACGCCGCCGAGGTGCCGGCGCCGCCGGTGCAGGTGCCGCGGCTGGGCGGGCTGGGGGCGCGGCGGTCGTTCGTGGGACGGCGGCACCAGCTGCGGGTGCTGCCGCGGGTGTTCACCGGCGACCGGTGGGCGGGCCTGGTGCTCAGCGGCATCGGCGGCATCGGCAAGACCGCCCTGGCCGCCGAGCTGGTCGTGTCGCTGGGCGCGGGCTGGTTGCTGGCGACGGTCGTCGGACCGGCCACAGTGGACGGTGTGCTCGGCGCGGTCGCCGCGGCGGTACGGGTGCAGCTGCTGCGGGCGCAGTCCGTGGACCCGCGCGTGGCGCACGCGGCCCGGGTCGCCGACCGTGTGGCGGAGCCATGGCGGGACAGGTCGCGGCTGCTGCGCGAGGACGTGTTCGACACGCTGCCGGTGCTGCTGGTGCTCGACAACTTCGAGGACAACCTGGACGTCGGCGACGACGGCGCCGGCACGGTCCGAGATCCTGACCTGGCGGCGTTGCTGGCCGAGCTGGCCGGCGACCCGGGGCGGTGCCGGCTGCTCGTCACGTCCCGGTTCCCGGTGCGGCTGCCGGGCGGCGCGGACGACCGGTTGCGCCGCGAGACCGTGCCGCCGCTGAGCTTCGCCGAGACCGAGAAGCTCATCTGGTCGCTGCCGAACCTCGACCGCCACGGCGACCCGGAGTCGGTGTGGCGCACGGTCGGCGGGCACCCGAGATCCCTGGAGTACCTGGACGCGCTGCTCGGTGACGGCGAGGGCCGCACCAGCGAGATCACCCGCCGGCTGGCGCGGGCAGCCACCCCGACCCCGACCCCGACCGCAGCTGGGGACGGGGACGGCGACGCCGCGATGGCCTCGGTGGTCGCCGTGGCCGCGGAGGAGATCCTGCTCGGCGAGCACCTGGCCCGGTTGTCGCGGGTCCCCGGGGCGGTCGACCTGCTGGTGGGGCTGAGCGTCCACCGTTCGCCGGTCGACCTGTACGGCGTGGCGCACGCGGTGGGCCAGACCGACCCGGACGCGGCGGTGACGCCGCACAAGCACGCGCTGCGGCTGCTGCTGGACCGGTTGGACGCGACGGTGGCCGACCTGAACGACGTGCTGGGCGACCCCGACAGCCCGCCGCTCGCCAGGGCCGAGCTGATGGAGGTCGTCGAGGCGTGCGGCGGGCTGCCGCGCCCCGCCCTGCGCCCACCGCCCGAGATGGGCGACGCGCTGACCGCGCTGGTCCACAGTGGACTTGTCGACGGCGACGACCTGATGCGCGAGTTCTTCGTGCACCGGTCGACCGCCACCGGGCTGCGGGCGTTCGCCGACACGACCGAGGCGCACCGGCGGGCGGCGGCGTTCCGGCGCTGGCGGGTGCACAGCTGGCCGCAGCCCACGGCGGGTGACGCCCACGACCTGACCGAGGCCCGGCACCACCTGCTCGCCGCGGGTGAGGTGGCGCAGGCGGTCGAGGTGACGGGCGAGCTGTGTGCCGCCCTGGAGACGTTGGGCGCGTGGGACGTGGAGGCGGGCGTCATCCACGACACCCTGCGGCTGCTGCCCGCCGGCGACCCGGCGCGCGGCCGCTTCGAGGGACAGCTGGGCATCATCGCGTACCGCCGCGGCGACGTCATGGAGTCCGAGCGCCTGATCCGCCTGGCGCCGGACCCGGCGGCCACCGCCTTCCAGCTGGGCCGCGTCGCCCAGGACCGCGGCGACCACGACGAGGCCGAGCGGCTGTACCGGTCCGCCGGGGACACCGCCCTGGTGCACCACCAGCTGGCGATGCTGATGTACCTGCGGGGCGAGCACGCCGAGGCGGCGGCCGCGTTCGAGCGCAACATGGACCGGTTCCCGGCGGACGGGGCGACGGTCGCGGCGTCCCACCACCAGCTGGGTCTGCTGGCGCGGCTGCGTGGCGACCTCGCGACGGCGCGGGCGCGGTACACCTCGGCGCTGGCGATGGCCGAGGCGCTCGGCGACCGCCAGGCGGTCGGGCGGGAGCTGCACCAGCTCGCGGAGCTGGCCCAGCAGCGGGGTGACCTGCGGGACGCCGCCCGGCAGTACCACCAGGCGCTGGACATCGCGGAGGAGCTCGGCGACGCGGCGGCGGTCACGGCGATCTGGCACCAGCTGGGCCTGCTGTCCGAGTCGGAGGGCGACCTGACCGAGGCGGAGCGCCTGTACCGCCTGGCGCTCGCGGAGGCGGAACGCCTCGGCAACCGGCGCGACACGGCCGTCGGGCACCACCAGCTCGGCAACGTGGCCCAACGCCGCGGCCACCTGGACGACGCGGAGGCGCACCACACGCTGGCGCTGGAGCTGTACCGGCGGCTGGCCGACCGCTCGGGCGAGGCGGCGACCTGGCACCAGCTGGGCATGCTGGCGTCCCAGCGGGGCGACGCCGCCCTCGCGGAGGAGCTGACCCGCAAGGGCATCGCCATGAACGCGGCGCTCGGCAACCCGATGGACGAGGCGACCGGCTGGAGCCAGCTGGGCAACCTGGCCGCCGCCCGCGCCGACCGGGACGCGGCGGTCGCGCACCACGAGCGGGCCGTGGAGCTGCACCGGCTCGCGGGCACGCCGACCGCCTACGACGAGATCCGCCTGCGGGCGCTCCGCGAGCCTGGGCGACCCATTCCAGACCTGGCGTGAATCCTCGCCGGGCGGTCCGGGTCATCCGCCGCGTCGGATGGCCCGGACCTCCGGCCCCGGTCGTGCGGCGGTCAGCGTGGGACGTAGTGCATCGTCGTGACCACGTTGGACGACGCCTGGATGTTGGCCGGCGGGAAGGCCGTGCTGAGACTGGAGATGAACGCGACCAGGTGGGTGTCGACGTTCGGCGTGGGCGGGGTGTAGCCGGTCAGCGAACAGACCGACCCGTTGCCGCAGAACGCGATCCGGACACCGGTGTCAGCGTCGAAGATCTCGATGTACCAGGGTGTCGGCGTGACGCTCGAGTTGGCCGTGGCGGTGACCGTCTCGGTCGTCTGCGTGAACACCGGCGCCGTCAGGCTGACCCGGAGCCCGCTGTTGGACCAGGTGACCCAGTTGATCAGGCTGGTGGCCTGCACGGCGGGCAGCGGGAAGGTGGCGCTGTTGTGCGACACGAACGCCCGGTACCTGTGCGTCGTCGCGCTCGACTGGGCGATGCTGACCGAGCAGCTGGTGCCGGTCCCGCAGATCTGCACCCGGGCGCCGGTGGTCAGGTCGAAGATCTGGGTGTAGAACGGCGACGGACCGCCGTCGAACGCCGTCGTCGCGGTCAACGTCACGGCGCTGCCGATGCTGGTCGTCGTCTGGCTGGTGCTCAGCCCGACGGTCGTCGAGTGCCAGTCGACCAGGACGAACGGCGGGTTCGACGCGACGATCTTGTTGCCGGCGGCGTCGCTGATGTCGGCGCTGAACCAGGCCGAGTCGATCACCGAACTGGTCGCGTCGACCGAGCAGGTGGTGCCGGTGCCACAGATCGCGAACTGCGTGGAGTTGCGGTAGATCCGGATGTAGTACGGCGTCGGGCCGACGTCCTGGTTCGCCGTCGCCGTGATGTGGGCGTTCTGCGTCACCCAGAACACGGAGGTCATCACGCCCTCGCTGGTGGGCGCCATGCCGGGCACGTTGAGGGACACCTGCCAGCCGGCGGCCAGCGTGGACTGCCACTGCGGCACGGCCGGCTTCACCGGCAGGCCCGTGCCGAGGTGCACGTTCGGCCCGTGCGACGGCGCGGCCGGCAGCGGCTTCGCGGCGACGTTCGAGTTTGCGCCGGTGACGGTGGACGTGCCGGTGCTCTTACCGGTGCTCCTACTGGTGCTCCCAGCGCCGCCCGCGGCGGCTGGTGTGGCGGACACCCCGACGAGCAGCGTGAGCGCCGCGACGGCGACGGCGGCGAAGGTGGCGGTTCGCGGCCAGGCACGGCTGGACACCATGGTGGGCCACCCTGTGGGCGTTAAATTCATGCCAGCAATTGTTCATGATCGATGCAACAAAAGAAACCCGCGACGTGTCGTGATCTCCATTTTGAGGGCATTCGCGCGATCATTCACGAAGCATTTGCCTGAATCAATCAAATTCCTTTGCCTGAACCACGCCTATTGTATTGCCTGAACCATTCTTATCTGCCAGGCGCTCACCGCGGCGGGGCCGGCCGCGCACGCATTGACCGACAGGATTGCGGTGGCTGCCGCTGTACCGGTGGCCGAATTGACGATCGCCGTGCTGCTCGTCGTGCCGGGCGCGGCGTCCGCCGGTACCGTGGCCGCCCTGGCGATGACGGTCGGATTCACCGCCGTCGTCGGACTGGCGCTGCGGCGAGGGGATCAGGCGCCGTGCCGCTGCTTCGGGGTGTCGGAGCGGCGGCTGGGACCGGAGCACCTCGTGCGCAACGTGATCCTCACCGCGTTCGCCGCGCTGGGTCTCGCGGATGGCGGGACCGAGCCGGCCGGTCTCATCGTCGCCGGGTTCGCCGGCGTCATCGGGGCGCTGCTGGTCGTGTGGGCCGACGACATCGCAGGCCTGTTCGGCACCGGTCCGGCGTATCGCCGATGACGGCCGCCGCCCCGGCTTGATCCATGCCCCCCCCCCCGCGGCCGCGCACTGTTTCCGGCAGGGGGCGAGGTCTTTACAATCCGTCGCGCGTTTGCGAACTTTGCAGCAGATATTGAACATGTTCGTGCAAGACCATGACGAACATCTGTCTGTCCACGGGGAGCAATCGTGAAATTTCAGCTGCTCGGACCGGTCGCGGTGCGGTGCGGTGCGGAGTCCCTGCCGCTCGGACCCAGCAAACAGCGGGCGATGCTGGTGGCGCTGCTGCTCGAGCGGGGCCACGTCGTGCCGATGGAGCGACTCCTCGAAGTGCTGTGGGACGGCGAGCCGCCCAACTCGGCGGTCTCCAACATCCGCACGTACGCGTCCCGGCTGCGCGGCGCCATCATCGACGGGTGGCGGCGCCCCCGGGTGCACGGCCGGCCCCCGGATACCTGATCGAGGTCGACGACGACGAACTGGACACGGCCGTCTTCGCGAACCTGGCCGGCGCCGGGTACGCCGCGCTCGCCGACGGCAAGCCCGACCGGGCGGCGACGTACTTCCGGGACGCACTGGACCTGTGGCACGGCTCCGCAGGTGAGGACGTGCCGCGCTCCAGGTTCCTCGACCGGCGCCTGTCCGCGCTGGACGAGCAGCGGCTGGCGGTCGTCGAGGAGTGGATCAACGCGCGGCAGCAGACGAACGGCGACGCGGACCTCATCGCCGATCTGCGCCGGCTGACCGAGAGCCACCCGCTGCGGGAACGGCTCTGGGGTCATCTGGTGCTGGCGCTGTACCGGGTCGGTGACGTCGGCGCCGCCCTGGCCGCGTTCCAGCGCGCCCGCACCGTGCTGATCGAGGACCTCGGCGTCGAACCCGGGCCGGACCTGGTCCAGCTGCACCAGGCCGTGCTGGCCCGCGACCCGGCGCTGGGCGGGCCGGTCGCGCGTCCCCGGGCGGAGCTGCGGCCGGTCGCCGCGCCCCGGGCCATGGTCAACACGGTCACCACCTGGACGCCGCGGGAGCTGCCCGTCTCGCCGCCGACGCTGATCGGACGGGACCGGGAGGTCGCCTCGCTCGTCGCCACCGTCGCGTCGCGCTGCGGCGAGGGCGCCGCGCCGGCCGGGATGCCGACCGTCGTGGCGATCCACGGCCCGAGCGGCGCGGGCGCATCCGCGGTCGCGATCCGGGCCGCGACCGAGCTGATCCCGGTCTTCCCCGACGGTCAGCTGTACGCCGACCTGCGCACGGCGGGCGCGGCACAGGTGCTCGGCTGGTTCCTGCGGGCCCTGGGCGCCCCGGCGAACCAGGTGCCCAGCGACGTCGAGGAGGCGGCGGCCCGGTTCCGTTCCGCGTCGGCGGACCGCCGGTTACTCATCCTCCTGGACAACGCCACCGACGAGGCCCAGGTCCGCCCGCTGCTGAGCGCCACGAGCGGCAGCGCCGCCATCGTCACCAGCACCCGGAAGCTCGCCGCCCTGGACGCGACCGCACACGTGGAGGTCGCCCCCCTCAGCGACGACGACGCGATCCGCCTGCTGGCCACGATCTCGGGCACCGGCATCACCGCCGCCTCCAAGCCTTCCCTGCAGACCCTCGTCGAACTGTGCGGCGGCCTGCCGCTCGCGCTGCGCATCGTGGCGGCCCGGCTGGCCAGCGCCCCCGACGTCCCCCTCGACCACCTCGCCGCCGACCTCGTCGCCGAATGCCGCCGCTTCCGCACCCTCTCCTGCGGCGACCTGCGCATCTCGTACCGCTCCGCAGCCTGACACCGTGCCGAGGCCGCGCCCCGAGAGGGCCGCGACGTCCCCCGTCCCGCCGGCGCCGCGCCACGCACCGCGCGCTCACGCGCCCATTGATCAGCGCCGCCGCCGGGCCGATCATGAGCAACCTGTGAAGCCCGCGTTGGGTTTCGATCCGATCCCGGCAGTTCGCGACTTCCGGACGGCTTCTTCATCGGATCCGCACGACTGCCTCCCTACGGTTCCGCCACCGGCGCACATGCGGCGCTGGAGCGGCACGCAACGAATGAGGAAGCTCATGTGCGGACTTCTGGTGTTCCCTCCAGCGCGGCGCTTGTCCCGGCTCACCCGCTCCTTTCCCCCCGAAAGGTGACCCTCTCCGCATGTCTCAGCACTCCTCCATCGCGTGGTCCAACGAGCTGCCCGGCAAGTCGTGGGACGACGACCTGTTCGCCCGCGGCGGGCACTTCCTGCAGAGCACCCACTGGGGCGCGTTCAACCAGCAGCTCGGCCGGAAACTGTTCTTCGGCCAGGGCCCCGGCTGGCAGTGCTTCGCCATCCTGGAGCGGTCCAACAAGACGACCCGCCTCTACTGCCCATACGGTCCGGTCGCCGACAGCATGGTGAGCTACCAGCTTGCGATCGCGGAGCTGAAGGCACTGGCCCAGGACCAGGGCGCCATCTTCGTACGGATGGAGCCGTGGGCGCCGGTGACGAAGGCCGATCTGAAGCGGCTCAAACATCGGCCGGCGCTGAAGGAGATCCAACCCTCACTGGTGTGGCTGCAGGATCTGACCAAGCCGCGCGACCAGATTCTCAAGGACATGTCCAAGAACAACCGGCAGCGGTACCGCAATGCCGCCAAGGTGGGTGTGCGCATCGAGGCAAGCCATGATCCCGGCGATGTGGAAGCTCTGCTGATGGTGGTCCACGAGGTGGCCGTCCACAACCACATCGTCCAGCACCCGGACGACTACTACCGGACCATGGCGCAGGTGCTGCTGCCCCGCGACGCGGCCACCCTGTACATCGCCCGGCACCACGACGAGCCGGTCTCCGCGGCGATCGTCTTCGACAGCCCGACCACCCGCCACGTCGGACACTCCGGGAGCATGCACGCCCACCGGCACGTCCACCCGGGCGCCATCATGCGCGCCACGATGGTCCTGGACGCCCAGGATCGTGGGCAGAAGACCTTCGATTCGCTGGGCGTGGCGCCGCCCGGCGAGCCGGAACACCCGTGGGCCGGACTGACCAAGTTCAAACTGTCGTTCGGCGGCGACTACCGGTACTACCTCGGCACCTGGGAACTGCCGGTGAGCCCGCTCTACCACGCCTACCGATCGGTCTACTCGGCATATTCGGCGACCCGTCGCTGACGGCCGGCCCCCGGCGATGGGCCGCTTCGTCTCCGCCGTGCCGCTTCGGCCTGGACACCTACGGCCCGGTGTGGCGCCGCTACAGCAGGCGTTTGAGCAGCGCCCAGGCGCCGAGCGAGAGCAGGGCGGTCGCGGCGACGAGGAAGATGAGGGACTCGGGGAGCTGTGGGCGACGAAGCTCAACGGGCGCAGGCTCCAGGTGGCGACGAGCCCGAGCAGCGCGGTGCCGGCGAGGACCGGCACGGCCGCGATGAGCAGCTTCGTCGAGCACCAGCGGATCCGGCCGACTGACTGGGTGAGCGCGAAGATGTGGGTGCCCTGCTCGAACTCCCGCGCGAAGAGCGGCGCGCCGGCGAACATGCCGAGCAGGACCGGCAGGCACAGCAGCACGAGCGGGAGGACCGCCACGTAGCTCTCGTACCGCCCGGCGAACGCGTCCATCGCCGAGGCGCTGCACCTGCCCTCGTCGATGTCGACGCAGCCGCTGATCCCGTGCGACGTGACCCGTGCCGGTGCCCGATGTGCCTGCTCCCTCGTGTGTCGATGACCAGCGGTGCGATGGTCAGTAGTGCGTGTCGAGCACGGACTTGAACAGCGCCTCGACGTCCTCACGCTCCAGCCCCGCGGCCTTCGCCGCCCGGAGCCAGCCGTCGAGGTCGCCGCGCAGCGGCCCGTCGGCCTGGGTGCCCGCGCTGGCGAGCGAGCGCCGCACGAATGTGCCCAGCCCCGGTCGCGGCTCGACGAGCCCTTCGCGTTCGAGCTCCCGGTATGCCTTCAGCACGGTGTTCGGGTTGATCGCGGTGGCCGCGACGACCTCCTTGGCCGTCGGGAGACGATCGCCGGGCTGCAGCAGCCCGAGCCGGAGCGCGTGCCTGGTCTGATGGACCAGCTGCAGATATGTCGCCACACCCGAGCGCCGGTCGATGCGGAACTCGATCACTCCAGACTGCTTTCACTAATTAGTTAGTGAAAGCAGTCTGCGCAGCGGCACCCGGGAGCTGTCAAGACGACAGGTGATAACGCGGGTGGCGGGCCGAGGGACACATCGCCATGACCTCGCGGGCATGTGGCCGCCCACCACAAGTCACCTCCGCTCGGCTGCCATCCGGCGTTTGTCGGCAACCGCGTGGGTACAGGCGCGCTCAGCATCCCGCAGTCGAGGCTGGCGTTCGTCGCCTCGACCCGACCGGCGTGGTCGGCGCGTGCCGGCGGGGCGAGAGGAAAGGAAGAGCGTTGGTCGACGCGGGAAAACGCAGCGTCATGGGGGTGTTGGTCGACGTCATCGACTACGACGCGGCGGTCGCGAAGGTGTTCGCGGCCGCCCAGCAGCAGCGCCCGTTCATCCTGACCGCGCTGGCCGTGCACGGTGTGATGACCGGGGTGTCCGATCGGCGGCACAACGCCCGGCTCAACGCCTTCGACGTGATCGTCCCGGACGGCCAGCCGGTGCGATGGGCGCTGAACCTGCTGCACCAGGCCGAGCTGCGCGAGTGGGTGAGCGGGCCGGAACTGACCCACCGGGTGCTGTGGCGCGCGGCCACCGAGGAGTTGCCGGTCTATCTGTACGGGTCCACGCAGCGGACCGTCGCGAGGCTGGCCGGGGCGTTGACCCGGACGGTCCCGACGCTGCGGATCGCCGGCGCCGAACCGTCGCGGTTCCGTGACGCCGAGCCGGGCGAGTACGCGCGCATCGCCGAACGTGTCAACGCATCGGGAGCCCGCCTCGTCCTGGTCGGTCTCGGCTGTCCGCGGCAGGAGTCGTTCGTCCACGCGATGCGGCCGCTGCTCGCCATGCCGCTGCTGGCGGTCGGGGCCGCCTTCGACTATCACGCCGGGCTGCTGAGCTACGCACCACGCTGGATGCAACGCAACGGCCTGGCCTGGATGTGGCGGCTGGTCCTCGAGCCGCGCCGGCTGTGGCGGCGTTACCTGATCCTCGGCCCCCGGTACCTCGTGCGGCTGTCGGCACAGAAGGTGGGGCTGTGGGAGCCGCCCGTGCCCGTGCCCTCGCACCGGCCGGCCGAACCCGCACCGGTCTGACCCGCGCTCGCCTGTTCATCGATCGACCGAGGCGGAGGACTCATGTGCGGAATCACCGGAATCGTAGTGGCCGACGACGGGCCTGCCGTCGACGAGGATCGGCTGCGCGCCATGTGTGGCAGCCTCGCCCACCGGGGCCCGGACGAGGACGGTTTCTTCGTCACCGCCACCGCCGGCCTGGCGGTGCGGCGGCTGGCGGTCATCGACGTGCTGCACGGCCGGCAGCCGGTGCGGTCCGAGGACGGCACCGTGCACGCGGTGCTCAACGGCGCGATCTACAACCATCAAAGGCTGCGGCAGTACCTCGCCGCGCGCGGCCACACCTTCCGCTCCGGCAACGACGCCGAGGTGATCCCGCACCTGTACGAGGAGTTCGGCACCGGCTTCGCGCAGCACCTGGAAGGCATGTTCGCCATCGCGCTGTACGACAGCGCCCGCCACCGGCTGGTCCTGTGCCGCGACCGGGTCGGGGTGAAGCCGCTGCACTACGCCGAGCGCCCCGACGGCCTCGTGTTCGGCTCGGAGATCAAGGCGGTGCTGTGCGCGATCCCCGATCGGACACCGGACCTGCAGGCGTTCAGCGCGTACCTGTCGCTGATGTACGTGCCCGCACCGCGGACGATGTACCGGGAGATCCGCAAGCTCGAACCGGGCACGACGCTGGTCTGGCAGGACAACCGCTGCACGGTGCAGCGCTACTGGGCGCTCGCCGACGTGCCGCAGCGGCGCCATCTCACCGCCGCCCGCGCGTCCGCGATCCTGCGTGACCTCACGGTCGAATGCGTCCGCCAGCAACTGGCGGCCGACGTGCCGGTGGGCTTCTTCCTCAGCGGCGGCATGGACTCCGGCACGGTCGTCGCGGCCGCCCGGCGCGCACTGCCTGACGCCACGCTGAAGACCTACTCGGTGGGCTTCGCCGACCGGTCGTACGACGAACGTTCCGGGGCCGCCCTCACCGCGGCCAGGTTCGGCACCGACCACACCGAGCTCGTGGTCGAACCAACGGCCGCGGACGTCATGGACGGCATCCTGCCGGCCTTCGACGAGCCGTTCGCCGACCCGTCGATGGTGCCCACCTACTACCTGTGCCGCCTCGCCCGCCAGGACGTGACGGTGGCGTTGAGCGGCGACGGCGGCGACGAGCTCTTCGCCGGTTACCTCACGTATCAGGCCGACAAGTACGCCCGCTACTACCGCCACCTGCCGCGCGCGGTGACGGCCGGGATCGTGCCGGGCCTGTTGCGCTTCCTTCCGCGCTCCAGCGCCAGGGCGAGCTTCGACTTCAAGGCTCGTCGCTTCGCCGACAACGCCCTCGAGGAGCCCGGCCGCAGTCACTACCTGTGGCGGGTCGTGTTCCGGGAGGCGCACAAGGCGCGGCTGCTGCAGCCGGACGTGCTCGCCGAGCTGTGCGACACGTACGACACGCACGAGGCGCACTACGAAGCCGGCGCCGGCTTCGACCGGCTGACCCGGTTCCAGTACACCGACGCCCACGTCTACCTGCCCGACGACGTGCTGACGAAGGTCGACCGGGTGAGCATGGCGCATTCCCTGGAGGTACGGGTCCCGCTGCTGGCCACGTCGATGCTCGAGTTCGCCTTCTCGTTGCCGGGCTCGATGAAGTTCCCGGGCCGGCAACCGAAACGGCTGCTGCGGCAGGCGATGGCCGGTCTGCTGCCGCCACGGACGCTCGCCATGGGCAAGAAGGGCTTCAACGCCCCGCTGCCGCATTGGCTGCGCGGCGAGTTCCGGCCGCTGGTGCGCGAGTACCTGTGCCGGGACGTCCTGCGGCGGCAGGGCTATCTGCGCTTCGACGCGGTGAACGAGATCGTCGAGCGCCACCTCAGCGGCGTGGCCGAACACGCCCGTGAGATCTGGATCCTGCTGCTGTTCACCATGTGGGCCGAGCGGGAGAAGGCATACCGATGACGACGGCGCGTGCCCGCCTGCTCTGGAGGTCCGAAATCCCGTGAGAATCTGGTGGCTGCTCTTCCCGCTGCTGCTGGCCTTGCTGCCCGCCGTCGTCCTCACCTCCTCCGTCCCCAAGCGGGTTCGGGCCTGGGCCTGCCGGGTCGCCTTCGTCGTCACCGCGGCGCTGATCGCCGCGCCGTGGATCTGGCTGCGCCTCGACCACGAGGTGCCGGCACGGGTCGCCATGATCCTGATCACCGGATCGCTCGCCGGCGGGATCGTGCTCAGCGGCGCCACCGCCGGGATCGTCGAGGACAACGCGCCGCCGTCGCCCGCCGTCCAGCGCGCGGTCCTGAGGTATCACAATGCCTGCACCGTGCGCCCGGTACCGCGGGGCAAGCGGGTCCTGGACGTGACCGGTGCGCTCGTCGGCCTGGCGTTCACGTTGCCGCTGTGGCCGATCATCGGACTGCTCATCTGGTTCGAGGAGCCCGGGCCGGTCTTCTTCACCAAGAACTCCGTGGGCCGGGGCGGCCGCACGTTCCGCCAGTTCAAGTTCCGCAGCATGCAGTACGGCGCCGAGCGGCTCACGGGACCGGTCGTGTCGCCGGCCGGTGACCCGCGCACGCTCAAGGTCGGTCGCCGGCTGCGTCGCTGGCACCTCGACGAGCTCCCCGAGCTGATCAACGTGCTCAGCGGCTCGATGAGCCTGGTCGGGCCGCGGCCGCTGCGCACCGTGCTCGTCCGCAAGCACCTCGAGTCGGTGCCCGGCTACACCGAACGGCACACGGTGCGGCCCGGCATCGCCTGCATCGCCCAGATCGAGAGGTTCTACATGCCGCCGCAGGAGCGGCTGGCGAAGGACCTCGCCTACATCGAGCACCAGGGCGTGCTGCTCGACCTGCAACTGCTCGTCCGCGCCGTGCTGACCACGGTCCGCGGCGAGCGCCACTACGACGACCCGATGCTCGCCGTGCCCGCTCCCGCCGCGGTGCTGGCGAGCCGGACCGACGGACAGCCGCCGAGGCTGGTCGACAATGCCGGCCAGACCCAGGACGTCTGAGCGGACGCGCATCCCGCGCGCCCGAGGCCGGCTCGCCGGTGCCGGGCTGCTCGACCAGATGGTCATCGCCGCCGCCAACTCGGCGAACACCCTCCTGGGTGGGATCCTGCTACCCAAAGGGCAGTTCGGCGCGCTCGCCCTGGCGCTGGCGGTGGGCTACTTCGCGACGTGCCTCAATCGGGCGATCGTCGGTGACGTGCTGCTCGCGCTGGCATCGCGCCACGACGGCGAGCCCCGCGTGCGCCTGGCCCGCAACGGCCTGGCCACCGCGCTGTGCTCCGGCCTGATCACCACTGTCGTCTTCGTGGTCCTGTGGGCCCTCCACCCCGGCCGCGGCGGGATCGACCTGCGCCAGCTCATCTGGCTCGCGCCGTTCATGGTCCCGATCATGCTGCACGACACCGCCCGCTTCGACTATCTGGCCGACCGCCGCCCGGACAAAGCCCTCGGCATCGACCTGGTCTGGGCCGGCACCCAGGCCGTCATGGTCGTCACCATGATCCTCACCCACACCTCCAGCGCCGGCGGGCTGCTCACCGGCTGGGGTCTCGGTGCCACCGCCGGCATCACCGTGTACCTCATCCGCGAACACCGGCTGCCCTGGCAGGGCAGCCCGCTGGCCTGGCTGGCAGACACCAGGCAACTGTCCGGCTGGTTCACCGTCACCGCCATCGTGGCCCAGGTCCAGGTCCTGGCGATCAGCTTCATCGTCGCCGGCCGACTGTCCAAGATCGACCTGGCCAACCTGCGCTTCGTGCAGACCGTCCAGCTCCAACCCGTGCAGAACCTGATCACCGCCGTCCAGAACCTGCTGGTCCCCCACGTCTCCCGCAATGCCGCCGACGCCGCCGAACCCGGCCCCGAAGGCGCCCGAGCCGCCCTCGCCCTGCGCCGCCAGACCCGCCGACTGGCGATCGCCTTCGCCGTCGTCGGCGCGCTCATGGTGCTCACCCTCTGGCCCGTCGTCTCCTACGTACTGGTCCACACCCAGAAATTCGCCGAAGCCGCCCCACTGGTCCTGCCCATCGCCCTGCAAGGCGCGCTCTACCTGTTCCAGGTCCCCTTCACCGCCGCGATGCGCGGCATGCACCGCGCCCGGATGCTCTTCGCGCAATACGTCTTCTTCGTCGTCGTCTCCCTCAGCGGCCTCACCTTCGGCGCCGACCACGGCGGCCTGCGCGGCGCCGCCTGGGGCCTGCTCGCCGGATCGACCGCCAGCCTCATCTGCATGGTCACCCTCTACGCCTACGCCCTGAGACGGATCCCGAAAGTGCCCGAGAACCCGCACGGCCCGGCGGATGCGGGCGTCGACACGTTCGATCGATCAGGACTTGCCGTTCGGCCAAGCGTTTGAGTTCGGCGCAGCCGAAAACGGGTCGGCGCCGCGTTAATGTCGGGGCTGTGAGCACGTCCGTACTCTGGCGGTCCATACGGGCAGGTGGCAGACCGGCGCTCGCTCTCCTGGCAGGTGCTGCCGCGTTTCCGCTTGTGGGCGTCCTTGTCCAGTACGTCGGGCCGTACATCCCGATCGAGATCCTCATCGTCTTCGGCATCGCCGGCATCGTCGCGATCACCCACTATGCCGGCGTCGTGTTCGGCGTCCCGGTAGCGCTGGCGAGCTTCCTCGCCTTCGACTGGTACTACCTGCCACCCACGCATCCGATCGGGATCCCCGCAGGCGGCGACCTGACAGAGGCCGTGGTGTTCCTCCTGTTGGCGACCGCCGTCGGCGAGTTCGCCGCCATGGCCCAGCGCCGGAGCGTGGCGGCGGAGACGGCGCGGAGCCTTCTCACCAGCGAGCAGGCGGCGTTACGGCGGGTGGCGACGCTGGTTGCGCAGGACGCGCCGCCGGCCGACGTGTTCGCCGCGGTGGCCGCCGAGGTCGGCAGGATCTTCGACACCGACCTTGCGACCGTGGTGCGCTTCGAGCCGGACTCCACCGCGACCGTGGTCGCCGTCTGGAGCAGACGACCAAGCGCTCTGCGGCCCGGCGTCAACTACAAGCTCGATGGTTCCGTCGTAGCGACGGCGGTGTTCCAGTCCCACTGCCCGGCGCGGGTCGACGACTACGCCCGAGTCCTCGGACCTGCCGCGGACCTGGCGCGACAACTGGGCATCTGCTCGACCGTCGCCGCGCCGATCGTCGTCGACCGGCGTCTCTGGGGGGCCGCGATCGCCGCCGTGACGCGGCCCGCCCCGCTTCCGGCCGAATCCGAGACCCGCATCTGTGACTTCACGGAGCTGCTGGCCGCCAGCATCGCCAACACCCAGAACAAGGCCGAGCTGACCACCTCCCGCGCCCGTATCGTTGCCGCGGCCGACGAGACACGGCGGCGGCTGGAGCGTGAACTCCACGACAGGGTGCAGCAGCGGCTCATCTCGTTGGCCCTCGAACTGACCATCGCCGAGTCATCCGCCCCGCCGGAACTGTCCGACCTGCACGTCCAGCTGTCGTCCGTCAAGGAGGGCTTGAAGGAGCTGGCCGACAGTGTGCGTGAGCTCTCGCGGGGGATCCATCCGACGATCCTGTCCGAGGGGGGTCTCGAGCCCGCGCTGAAGGCGCTGATCCGCCGCTCCGCGGTTCCCGCCGACTACGACATACGCATCGACACCCGGTTTCCCGAGGGCATCGAGGTGGCCGCGTACCACGTCGTGTCCGAGGCGCTCAGCAACGTGGCGAAGCACGCCCGGGCCTCGGGCGTGACGGTGCGGGTCAGAAACTCGGATCGCGCGCTCACCCTGTCTGTCCGCGACGATGGTTGCGGCTGCGTCGCCTCCGCCCGAGGTTCGGGTCTGACCGGTCTGGAGGATCGCGTCAAGGCGCTCGGTGGGACGATCGACGTCGTGGCCCCGCCGGACGGCGGCACGGAACTGCGCGCGACGCTCCCCGTCGTTTCGCACGGAGGCTCCCCGCCGAGCGATCTTGGATCTGTGGTCAGCCCCTAGATGATTGATGCCTTGAAACCTCAGCCCTGATCCACCGACGAATTGATGTGACCGTGATGGGCCGGGCGCGACGATGCCCTCGCGAGCTGGAAAGATAGAGGTTCTTGAGGCTTCCATCGTCCGGTTCGAGAGGGCACCGTCGAGGTGAGAATATCGCACGGCGCGACGCGGGTGCGCGCATCGTTTGATGATCCGAATCTGGTGTCGTGCGCTGGTGTGGAGCCGGTGATGACCCTCGCCCAGCGGTGTGACCTGCACGGCATCGTGGCTGCTCGGCTGCGTGTGCCAACGGACAAGGGGTCCAACGCGGCGGGGAAGGTCGCTGCGATCGTGGCGGGCATGGTGACCGGTGCGGACTCGATCGACGATCTGGACGTGTTGCGTCACGGTGGGATGCCGCTGCTGTTCGACGGGGTGTATGCGCCCTCGACGCTGGGGTCGTTCCTGCGGACGTTCACCCATGGCCACGTCCGGCAGTTGCAGGCAGCGTCGCGGCAGTTCCTGGTCCGGATGGCCGGACAGGCCCGGTTGCTGCCCAGCGCCGGCGCGGTCACGTTCGTCGACGTCGACTCGCTGCTGCGCAGGGTGTACGGCAAGCAGAAGCAGGGCGCCGGGTTCGGTCACGCCAAGGTCGGCGGCTACCAGGTGCTGCTGCGTGGCCTGAACCCCCTGGTGGCCACGATCAGCACCCCGGACGCGGCGCCGGTGATCGCCGCGACCCAGCTGCGCGCCGGCAACGCCGGCTCAGCCCGCGGAGCGGCATCGCTGATCGCCGAGGCCGTCGCCACCACCAAAGCGGTCCTGGCAGCCCAAGCAGCCCAACCCGCCACCGCCGCGACGACAGCCGCAACGGTGGCGGCTGAGATCATGGTCCGTGCGGACTCGGCGTTCTACTCCCGCACGGTGATCACCGCCTGCCGCCGGGCCAGGGTGCGGTTCTCCGTCACGGTCCGCATCGACGCCAAGGTCCGCGCGGCGATCACCGCGATCGACGAGGACGCCTGGACCGAGATCCGCTACCCGCAACCGGTCTGGGATGAGGACCAGCAGCGGTTCATCTCCCGCGCACAGATCGCCGAGACCACCTACACCGCGTTCGAAGGCACCCGCCACGAAGTCACCGCCCGGCTCATCGCGCGTCGCGTCCCAGACCTGAACAAGTCCACAGTGGATGGTCAAGGTGAGCTGTTCACCGTGTGGCGGTACCACGCCGCGTTCACCGACAGCCCCTACGTGCTCGTCCAGGCCGAAGCCCAGCACCGCGGCCACGCCATCATCGAACAGGTCTTCGCCGAACTCATCGACGGACCCCTCGCCCATCTACCCTCCGGCCGGTTCACCGCCAACAACGCCTGGCTGACCTGCATCGCCATCGCCCACAACCTCACCCGCACCGCCGCCACCCTGGCCGGACGACCCCACGCCACAGCCCGCGCCGCCACCATCCGCCGACACCTGATCAACGTCGCCGGCCGGATCAGCCGACACGCCCGCGAGGTCACCATCCACCTACCGCAACACTGGCCCTGGCAACACAACTGGCTACGACTGTTCACCACCGCGCACGCCCCACCCACCTGACCATCCACACAGGACAGTCACTCGCAGCCGACGCCGGCCACCCCACAACGACAGACCCCACCGAGACACGGAGCGCACCGGCAACCCGGCCGGTCACCCCCACGCGCCCGACCAACACCCAAGATCATGAACTCAGACCAGCCGAGCATCGAAACCTCATCGGTGGATCAGGGCTCAGTGGTCGTAGGCGATGAGTGATCGTTTGCTGGGGGCGTCGATGATCCAGTTGTGCCAGATCACGGCGGTCAGGGCGAGGAGGCGTTGGGCGACGCGGGTGAAGACTCCGGCCAGGGTGCGTCCGCCGTGGGCTTCGAGGTCGAGCTGGCCCTTCAACGTGTCGAAGACGGCCTCGACCCACTGCCTGACCCGGGCCAGTTTGCCGTAGCGGACCGGTTCGCCCTTGCGGTCCGGGCGTACGAAGTGCGCCCCGAGCTGCTCGGTGATGAACCGTTCGAAGTCCGCGCCGGCGAAGCCCTTGTCACCGAGCAGGACCTGACCGGCGTGCACGAGGTGATGATCGGCCTCCAGCAGCGCCGTCATCACCTCACGCTCACCGAGTTTGGGGTTGGCCAGCCCCCAGATCACCGGCATGCCCTCCGGGGTGCAGACCAGGTACAGCCGGAACCCCCAGAAGTAGCGGGAATGGCTGGCGCAGTACCCGTAGCCGGCGGCACCGGCCAGGTCGGAGCGTTTGACGGTCTCCCGGGACGCGCCGCACGGCAGCGGGGTGGAATCGATCAGCCGCAGCTGGTCGAACCACGACGGAGTCCGGGTGGCCAGATGCCGCATCACCATGGCCAGCAACGGACCGGCCTTCCGCATCCGTTTGTTGTAGCCGTCCTGGTCCGGCAGGTACGGGAACATGCCCCGCAGATGCTTGCGGGCGTAACGCAGCCAGTGCCGCTCCGACGGGTACCGCAGCAACACCTGCATCACCGCCAGGCACAACAACTCCGCCCTACCACCAGGTAGGCAAGGGTTTCTGCAGCTCAGACCCCAGAGGCGTGGGACTAGTCACCTCCGCGAGTGCGGAACCCGGGTTAAGGCGATAGTCCCGCCGGATGACCGGAGACGGTCACGTCCGGAATCTGTGGGAGCAGTCCCTGAATGGGGTCGGGGTTGGTTCTGGTGAGGGATGTGTGGTTGTCGATGGTTGTGGGGGTAGTTTGGGGGGATGTCGCAGCCGGGTTTTTGGGATTTTGATGGTTTGTCGTCCGGGTTTGATGTGGACGGGCTGGCGATGGCGATGGATGGGCTCGTGGTGGATGGGCTCGTGGTGGATGGGCTTGATGTGGGTGCTGGTGGTGGTGTGCCGGTCCCGGTGGGTGTGGTGCTCGCTGGGGGTGGTGTTGGTGGGGTGGTTTCCGGGGTTGGGGTGGGTGGGTGGGCGGGTGCGGGTTCTGTTGCCGTGTCTGCTGGGGGGTTTGTGTCGTTGTCGCCTCCTGCTGATGCCGCGTTCGGTGTCGGTTTTGTGGACGGTGACGGGTGGCTGGAGGTTGCCGGGCAGTCGATCTTTCTGGGGGCGGGTGATGGTGGTGTGGCCCCGTTGGGGCAGGTCTGGTTTTGGCATGACCGCACGACGGTGTGGGTGCAGTGGACTGGCGGGCTGCAGATGTACGGCAGGTTCCCTGCAGAGCTCACCGATGCGCAGTGGGACCAGGCGGTTGTTGCAGGGCCGTTGTGGGTTGCCGGGCTGGCTGACGAGGTGTTTGAGCGTTGGGCGGATGAGTGGTTCGAGCGTGTGGGTGAGGTGCCCGCGGATGGGGATTGTTTCTTTCACACGCTGCTTGCTGTGCTGCCTGCCGAGTTTTGGCGGGACAGGCTTGGGATCGACGGTTCGGTGGTTGGGTTGCGGGGTTGGTTGGCCGATCGGCTCACGGAGGATCTCAATTCGGGGGATAGTTGGTTCGCGCCGTTCTTGACGGTTCCTGAGGATGTGTTTGGTTGGGGGGATGCCGAGTGGTGGGCTCTTCGGAATGGGTGGGTCCGTCAGATCCGTGAGCCTGGGCAGTGGAACAACCAGATCGGCGATCTTGCCGCTCACCTGTTCGTGCGGTCGACGGGAGTTCCGCTGCACGTGTACATGCCCGGGTGGGCGGTTCCCATTGATCCGCCCGGGTTGCCGGTCGGGTTCCCGGGCTGGCGCAACGAGCGTGTCCCGGTCGTGCTGCACCGCCAGCACTGGCAGGCTGTCAGGTACCGCCGGGACCGGCAGCCACCCGCCGGGGGCTGGGCCGCGCTCCAACTGCCGGACATCCCCGACTTCCGGCGAGCCTGGCACGCCAACGGCCAGCCCTCCCCATTCCACAGCGTCCCCACCAACCCCACCACCACCAACCCCACCACCACCAGCAACCCCACCACCACCAGCGACCCCGCCATCAGCGACCCCGCCAGCACTGGGCTGGGTGGGGGTGATTTCCTGTCGGCGGTGCTCGCGGCGGCTCCGGTCGAGGTCCAGCAGGCCCTCGGGATCGACCGTGTCCCTACCGTCTCGACGGTTGAGTCCTGGCTGGCCGGCCTGCTCATGGACGATCTCACCTCGGCGGAGGCCGGCGGTCAGAGCTGGTCTTCCGGCGTGTTCGTCGATCGGGACGGCGCTGCCGAGCCGGACGTGCCGCAGCAGCGGTTGATCGACTGGATCCTGACGGGTCAGGCGAACATGGCCACAGCAGACCCAGCGGCAGCGGGCTCGGCGGCAGATGTGTTCGTGCGGTATTTCGTCACCGTATCGGGCCTGCCGGTGCAGGTCACCGACGAAGGTGGGAACGTAACCCACATCGATCCGGCCGGGTTCGTGACCGACCCGACGCACCCACGGATACGGCTCTACCGCTGGACCGACGGCCGCTACCAAGCACTCCCGAGCGGATGGTCATCGTTGCCCCCCAACGACGCGGTCACCGGCTTCGGCACGGTCTCGAAGAGCGGGAACCTGGGGATTGCCGGAAGGCACATCCCTGTGGGGGTTGATGTCGTTCGGGGCCTCCCGGACGACGGTAGGGGGGTCAAGTATTCGGTTACCCGGGACAGACTGTGGCTGGAGAGGCTCTCCGACGGACAGAAATTTGCAAGGCGAATCAGCCAACCGTTCACTGACGTGCAGTTGCACAACGCGCGGAATCGTGCGCCGAAGGTCGAGAGTGGATGGTCTTCGCAGCCTCCCAGCGACGCGGTCACCGGCGTCGGCACGGTCGCGAAGAAAGGGGAGCTGTGGATTGCCGGAAGGCACATCTATCTGGGGAAGGATGTCGTTCGGGGCCTCCCGGACGACGGTAGGCGGGTCAAGTATTCGTTTACCCGGGACAGACTGTGGCTGGAGAGGCTCTCCGACGGACAGAAATTTGCAGTGCGAATCAGCCCACCGTTCACTGACGTGGAGTTGCACGACGCGCGGACTCGTGCGAATCGTGCGCCGCAGGTCGAGAGTGGATGGTCTTCGCAGCCTCCCAGCGACGCGGTCACCGGCGTCGGCACGATCTCGAAGGGCGGGCACCTGGGGATTGCCGGAAGGCAGATCTATCTGGGGAAGGATGTCGTTCGGGGCCTCCCGGACGACGGTAGGCGGGTCAAGTATTCGTTAACCCGGGACGGACTGTGGCTGGAGAGGCTCTCCGACGGACAGAAATTTGCAGTGCTAATCAGCCCACCGCTCACTGACGCGGAGTTGCACAACGCGCGGACTCATGCGAATCGCGCGCCGAAGGTCGAGAGTGGATGGTCTTCGCAGCCTCCCAGCGACGCGGTCACCGGCGTCGGCACGGTCGCGAAGAGCGGGGAGCTGTCGATTGCCGGAAAGCGCATCTACGTGGGGGTTGATGTCGTTCGGGGCCTCCCGGACGACAAAAGGCGGGTCAAGTATTCGTTTACCCAGGACGGACTGTGGCTGGAGAGGCTCTCCGACGGACAGAGATTTGAACGGCTAATCAGCCAACCGCTCACTGACGCGGAGTTGCACGACACGCCGAATCGCGCGCCGCAGGTCGGGAGTGGGTGGTCTTCGGAGCCTCCCCCGGATGCCGTCGAGCACACCGGCACCGTCACGAACCACGGGTCGCTGCGGGTCGGCAGAAGGATGTTCCATTTGGGGAAGGCTGTCGTCCCCGGAGGTGCCTCGAAGGACGAGAGGCAGGCCAAATGTTGGTATACCGGTACTGAGCTATGGGTGCAGATGATTGAGGGCGGACACCGAGTGCAGGTCTCACTCGGTGGGCCGCTCGCTGATCCAGCCTGGGGCGGGGCGTCGGTGGGTGGGGGTGGGCTGGGTCGGGTGGGGGCGTTGCCGTTGCCGCAGTTGATGGACAGCGACGGCGGTGAGGAGTCGGAGTTGCAGCAGTGGCTGGCCATCGACGCGGTAGCGGATCCGGCGGCGTCGTGGGCGGCCTTCGACGCTGTCAGGGACTACCTCACCAGTGATGCGGCGGGTCATGCGCTGGATGCGTTGATCGCCGCCGTCTGGCCGGGCGACGGCCGGTTCAGGACGGATCGGGCGTTGCTGGCGCTGGCCCGGCAGGGGCAGGTGGACTTCGGATACCAGTATCTACTGTCCGGTGATCGCAGCGTGGCGCCCTTGCTGACGGTGGCCGGGCCGGAACAGTTGTGGGCGTGGGCGGATCTGGTACGCAGCGCTGGGTTCGGGGAAGGGCGGGCCACACTGCTGGAAGCAGTCGCCTCAGCACTGATACCCGGAACCACCGAGTCAGTGACAGCCCGGCTGGCCGCCTCACGCGGTGAGATTGATGTGCAGGAGCGGATAGCCGTGGTACACACCCTGTCCGCAATGGCGACGGCGGCTTCCCCACAATTCCAGACTGCTCTCAACAACGTAGCGACCACCCTACTCGAATGCTGAGACGGGTCTGAGTCGAAAATGAACGTCAGTGGATCGGGTCGAGGGTGACTTGGTAGCCGAGTTGGTTGAGTTGGCCGATGAGTCGTCTGGCGTTCCTGACTGGATCGGTTCGGGTGAGGAAGTGGGCAGCGCCGAGGTCGTGGTAGTCGGTGTCGTGGGTGATCATGTGCCAGGTCGCGATGAGGATGCTGTGGCCGACGGCGACGACGGGTGTGGACGCTCACCGAATGTGGTTCTGGCGATGATCTTGTGATAGTCGATATCGGCGCGTCCGGTCGGTGTCCGGTGTGGACTGTGGTAACTGACCGCAGTGCGATCTTGAGCGGCTGTTGCCGCACCTGGCGGAGGTCACGATCGACGGGATTCACGAGACGGGCGGCCGGATCGTGATCGAGGCCCGGTCAGGCCGGGACCGAGTGCCCTGTCCAGACTGCGGTGCCGAATCGGTCCGGGTGCACGGCCGCTACCATCGGCGGCTGGCGGACACCGCCCTCGCCGGACGGCCGGTTGTGATCCGACTGCTGGTACGACGGCTGGTCTGTGGACAGACCGAGTGTGCTCGGGTCACGTTCGTCGAGCAGATCCCGGGCCTGACGACGCCGCACTCCAGGTACAGCCCGCCGTTGCGGGCGGCGTTGACCGCGATCGGCGTCGCCCTGGCCGGCCGGCCAGGCGCTCGGCTGGCTCGGAAGCTGGGCATGTCCGTCAGCCGGGACACCCTGCTTGGCCTGCTCCGCGCGGCACCGATTCCACAGCCGCCCGCGGTCACCGCGCTCGGCGTCGACGATTTCGCCCTGCGCCGTGGCCACGTCTACGGCACTGTGCCTCCGCCGTGGGTTCAGCTCGACTGAGCGTTGTTCATCGGGAACCCGAGGGTGTTCGAAGGCCGGGCGGTGTGGTGTGGCCTTGTGTTCATGGCGAACCGGTGTCGTGCTGCTCGGCGCCTTGTTCGAGGATTTGTCGTGCGGCGTGGGCGTATCGGATGGCGGTGTTCTCGTGGATGCCGAACACGGCGGTGAGGTGGAGCGGGTCGGGGCCGTGGACGAGGGCTTCTTCGAGTTGGCGGTCGGTGTGAAGTCGTTCGAGGGTGGCGGTGAGCCCCCAGAAGGCGCGGGTGATCCAGACTCTGCTGACCGGTCCGGTTTCCAGCGCGGTGATGCGGTTGATGAGCAGGTGCGGGTTAGCGGTGTTCGGCCATCGGGTTCGGCGCTGCTCGAGCCACTCGAGGATCGTGTCGCGGGTGAGGTTGTCGAGCGGGCGGACGCGGCCGGCGAGGACGAGACGACGGTTGCCGATGTCGACGTCGTCGAGGCGCAGGGTGAGGATGTCTTTGGAGCGGGCGGCGTGCACCGTGGCCAGGACGACGGCGACGCGGTAGGCCGGTGTTGTCGCTGCGTTGATCGCTTCGTGGATATCGGCTGGTTGCAGGGGCAGGATCGCGGTGGGCTCGACCCGGGTTGGCCGGATGCGGGTCGTGGGATCACGGAAGATCGTGCCGGTCTTCTTGGCGTGCCGGAACAGCGAGCGCAGGATGCTGAGCGTGATGTGCCGCTTGCTGCCGTGCAGCGTGGCGGTGGCGTCGAGGACGTCCTGGCGGGTCACCTCGCGCAGGTGTGCGTGCTGATCCGACCAGTGCAGCAGCAGCGGCCTGATGGCGTTGAGGTAGCTCCAGGCGGTTTCGGGGTTGCGGGCGCGGGTGCGTGGGCCGCCGTCGCGGAGCGTTCGCAGCCATGCCTCGACGGTGGTTCGGATGGCCGGGGGGAGCGCGCCGAGTTTGCGGTCGAGCCACGCGTCGAATGCTGCGG
Source organism: Dactylosporangium sp. CA-152071 (assembly GCF_050936335.1). NCBI lineage: Bacteria > Bacillati > Actinomycetota > Actinomycetes > Micromonosporales > Micromonosporaceae > Dactylosporangium > Dactylosporangium sp. CA-152071. The sequence continues at coordinate 4,412,516 of NZ_JBNJMZ010000002.1, forward strand.
GTTTGTCGTCGTGGAACAGCCCCGCCCGGTCGAGGACGTCGATGGTGCGCTCGATCGTCAGCCCGCGCAGGCGCAGTGCCGGGGCCAGTTCGGTGTAGCGGAGCCGGTCGTCGCCGTTGTGGCCGGACAGCAGGATGACCAAGGCTCGGTCGACGTCTTTCGCGACCCATCGGCTCCAGCCGCGGGACGCCGCCAGGGCCTGCGCGATGTGGCGGGCTTGCACCAGAGCGGGGTTGGTCAGGTCGGCATGACGGCGGCGGTCGAAACCGACGAAGTCACGGCCGCTGTGAAAGGGCAGGCGCAGCTGCACCCAGCTCGCTGCCGGCCGTTCGGGTGCGGCGGCCGGTGCCGGTGCGGCGCGGCGCCCGCGTTTGCCGAGACGCTCGCGTCCCGGCAGTCGGTAGAAGTCCCGGTGCATCCGGGCGAAGAACAACTGCTGATGGCGCACGGCGTGCAGAAACGGCGCCGAGACGTGCGTGTGGCCGGCCGCCTTCGCATCGTGCAGGGCCTGCAGCCAGCACAGCCGGCAGTAGCCCTTGTTGACCGGGACGACACGGCGGCATGCGCTGCACTCGCCGCGATCATGCAGCCCGCGGAAGGTGTAGCAGGCGCGGCAGCACGAGCCGGGCAGGACACCCCAGGCGAAGCACTCGGCGCAACTGGCGGCTGCCTTGTGCGGCGAGATCCCGCCCATCAGGCCGGCGGCAGCGATCGGCCGTCACGACGCCGTGGGGTCACCCGGGTCCCAGCCACTGCGGCGATGCGGCCCGGGGCGGCGTCGGGCTGGCGGACCTTGTCCGGCTCCGGGATGAGGACATCGGCAACGCCGCAGCCGAGCACGGCGCAGATGACGTCGAGGTCGTCGAGCTTGATGCTGGCCGGGTTGCCCGACCACAGGCCGGACATCTTCCCGGCGGAGATGACCAGACCACGTTCGGCGAGCATCTGTTGCAGCTCGCTGGCTTTCCAGACGCCGCGCTGGGCCGCGGCCAGGCGCAGGTTCCATTTCACTGCAGCAGTCCTTTCAGCCGGTCGGCCGCGCGTTGCTGTCCCGCAACCCAGGCGTCCTCGACGTGCGTCCGGTGGACGTGGATGTAGTGCATGGTGGTCGCGATCCAGGAGTGGCCGAGCACCTCCTGGATCGACACCAGATCCAGTCCACCCTGATATAGCTGAGACGCGCAGAAATGCCGCAACACGTGCGGGGTGAGCGCATCCGTCCACTGTGGAAGGTGCCGAGCCGCGGCGTCGGCGAGTCCCACCCGCAGGGCGTCGTCGCCGACGCGGGCGCAGCTGCCGTCGGTGTTGCGGCGTTCGGACGGGAACAACGGCGCGCCCGGCCGGGCGTGATCGTCGTCGAAGTGTCCCCACACGTCCTCGATGAACCAGCGCAACGTCCGTCCCGCGTTGTTGACCAGCGGCACGATCCGTTCCCGCGGCCCGGAGCCGCGTTTGCCCTTGCCGTAGCGGACGTGGACCTTGCCGAACCGGCCCAGGTCCCACTTGATGTCGTGCAGGTCCAGCTGGCGGGCCTCGTTCACGCGCAGCCCGATCTCCGACATCAACCGTGCCGCCGCGTAGTTGCGGGCCGTCGGCGCGAACTTCCGGCATGTCGCGAGTTCGTCCCGCCAGCCACCGAACAACCGGCCCATCTCGGCCTCCGACGGTGGAATCCGCAGCCTGCTCTCCACCCCGCCGCGGGGCCGGTTCAGCTCGTCGATCGGGCACTCGACCACCCGACCGGTCATCTGATGGATCTCGACCTTGTGCCGCAACTCCAGGAACGCGAAGTACGTCTTGAGCGTCTGTGCCCGCGCCAGACGTGTCCCCTTGGCTGCGTCGCGGATCACCCGGCCGAAATACGCGTCGGCGTCCGCCGGCTGCATGTCCCACAACGGCCGGCCGAGCCAGGTCCGAACCTGCTCCAGATGCCCGACATCGCCACGGATCGTCGAGTCCGACAGCCCCGCCGAGGACCGCGCCAGCACGAACCCGGCCAGCACATCGGTCTCGAAGTCGGCGATCTGCTCGGCCGTCGCCGGTCGCCGCGCATCGCGCAGATCCCGGACCGCCGCCAACCTCAACCCGAGTCTCCTCGCCTTCACCGCGACCGCAAACCGGTCACCGCAGACGACAACGACTCAAGATTTCTGAAGTAACGTCAACTCGCCGACGACGAGACAACCAGGTGACAGAAGACCACGTCAGCGACCTGCAACGGACTCCAGTACTGGCCAGCACACCCGGGAACCCCAGGGTTGTTTCTTATGCTGGACATGGACACCCACCGCCCAGTCGACGTACTGCCTGGCCGCACCGCCGAACCCCTCACCGCCTGGCTTCAGGAGCATCCCGGAGCGGAGATAATCTGCCGGGATCGGGCCGGCGCCTACTCCGAAGGCGCCCGTGCGGGTGCACCAGATGCAATCCAAGTCGCGGACAGATGGCATATTTGGCACAACGTGGGCGAAGCCGTGGACAAGACCGTCACCGCGCATCACGCCTGCGTCCGGGCCGCGATGACCGCCGAAGTCGGGCCGGCCACCAGCCCGGCTCCCGATGCCAGCTCGGAGCCCACCCCCGACGCCGAACCAGCAGCAGCCGTGCCGGACGGGTCGCTCGACGTGTGCGGTCGCGAGCGGTCGCTGGTCGTGCGCACTCGCGAGCGCTATACCGCGGTGCAGCAACTGCTGGCCGACGGCGCCTCACTGGCCGAGATCGGCCGGCGGCTCGAGCTGGAACGCGGCACCGTGCGTCGCTTTGCCCGCGCCGCCACCCTCGACGAACTGCTCGTCAAGGCCGTCAACCGGGCCAGCCTGCTCGATGGCTACACCCAACACCTGGACTCTCGGTTCGCTGCCGGCGTCACCAACGCCGCCGTCCTGCACGCCGAGCTGGCCGCCCTCGGGTTCACCGGCAGCGTCCAGACGATCCGCCGCTGGCTCCACCCCTTGCGGGCAGCCGTCCCCACCGCGCCGCGACCGACCCGGCCGGCGGTCCCGAAACCGCGTCACATCACCCGCTGGATCATGACCGACCCGCAGCGCCTGGCCCCGGACCAGCACGCCCAACTTGCCGACGTACTCACGAGCTGCCCTGAGCTCCAGGCCCTTGCCTGCCACGTCCGCGACTTCGCCGACCTCATGAACAAGCACCGCGGCGACCGCCTATCCGACTGGATGCTGCGGGTGCAGGCCGACAACCTGCCTGCCCTGCACTCTCTGGCCACCGGCCTGCGCCGCGACCTGGACGCGGTCATCGCTGGCATGACCATGATCTGGAGCTCCGGCGCGGTCGAGGGCGCCGTAAACAGAATCAAAACAATAAAACGATCTATGTATGGCCGGGCTGGCTTCGATCTCCTGCGTCGCCGAATCCTGCTCAGCGACTAACTTCTCTGGACCACAAGATCATCGCCAGAACCCAATTACGTGAGCGAATCAGACCCCGACGGGAACATTCGGTGAGCGCTGACAGACGGCGCGTTTGGTGCCGCGTCTGCTGGCGATGCGTCGGTAGCGGGCTTGGAGGTAGGTGTCTTTGCTGCGGCTGGCCGCGGCGGCGGCTTCACCGAGGGCGCCGCGGAGCCATGGGTCGCCTTTGCGGGTGGCGCCGCCGTGGTGTTTCCCGGCCGATTCGTGGTTGCCGGGACACATCCCGGCCCAGGATGCGGTCTGTTCCGCACCGGGTTTGATGGAGACATCGAAATCTGGGAGGAAGATCAGCGATGCCCGCACCGAAGAAGTACCCGGATGATCTGCGTGAGCGTGCGACCCGGTTGGCGGTCGAGGCCCGCCGGGACCCGGCCGGCGCGGCGGGAGCGATCCGGCGGATCGCCGACCAGCTCGGGATTCATCCGGAGGCGTTGCGTACCTGGGTGAAGAAGGCGGAGACCGATGCAGGCGAGCGGCCGGGCGCAACCAGCAGCGACGCGGAGCGCATCGCCGCCCTCGAGCGGGAGAATCGTGAGCTGCGGCGGGCGAACCAGATCCTGAAGTCCGCAGCAAGTTTCTTCGCGGCGGAGCTGTGCGCCACGTAGCGCTGATTGATCGAGGAGGGTGAGAGACCTTCCCGCCGGGTCGTCGCAGCGGCCCGGTTGAAGCCTGAGGGCAGCCTGATCCGCGCAATGGCGGTGAGGGTGGCAAGCGGCCCTGACGAAGGCGGGACGTGCTGGGGCTGCCAGACGGTGCGGGCTCGTCAAGGCGAGGCCAGAAGGTGTAACGCGAGTGAACCAGTGTTTGACGCTCCGTAAGAGCGAAGCCGGCTCCAACCTGGTGGATATGGGCCGGTGAGCAGCGCACGATCAACACGCTCCTGCTGGTGTTGGTCGACTCCGAAGCCGTTTAGCTCCGGCGGTGGGGAGGCCATGGTGAAGGTCTGCGGCGTAGCCGTGGCGATGCTGCCGGAGTAGAGCTGGGCGCCTCCCTGGCTGATCGATCGATGTGGTGAACGTGGGAACCGACCGGCGTTCGCCGAGCCCCCATCCGTCCAGGACGGGGGTCGGCAGGCGTGTTGCCGCTGATTGGGTGACCGGTCGGGGCGGAGGCCTCGTAGTAGTCGCGGGCGTGACGACCCGTCGTCGGGGTTCGGGAGAGCCGGACGCAGGGCGAAGGGGGCCAGCAAGTCGGCAGGGCGGATGTTGGAATGCCAGGAGGGGTGTCGCCGGTGAATACCGACGATCCGGAGTTGGCTCTGTTGCGGGCTGAGGATCGGGTACTGGAGATCCAGACCAAGCTGCACCGTTGGGCTCGTGATGATCCTCATCGCCAGTTCGGCGACCTGTTCAACCTTGTCACCGATCCCGCGTTCCTGCTGGTGGCGTGGGATCGAGTGCGGAGCAACAAGGGTGCCAGGACCGCTGGGGTGGACGGGCGGACCGCCTTGTCCATCGTGCTGCGCGTCGGGGTCGAGGAGTTCCTCGACGGGCTGCGGGCCTCGTTGAAGGACCGTAGTTTCCGGCCGCTGCCGGTGCGGGAACGGATGATCCCGAAGCCTGGCGGTAAGTTGCGCCGGTTGGGGATCGCCACGATCACCGACCGGGTGGTTCAGGCATCCGTGAAGCTGGTGTTGGAGCCGATCTTCGAGGCGGACTTCCTCCCATGTTCCTACGGGTTTGTGCGCCACGAGGTGCGTGGCATCGAGGGAGGTGGGAGACCTTCCCGCTGCATCGTCGCAGCGATGTAGTGCAGCTGGGGGCAGCCTGATCCGGGGGACGCCGGGGAGGGCGGGAAGCAGCCCCGACAACGCCGGGACGGCCTGGCACTGCCAGACGGGCCGGGTTCGGCAAGCGAGATCAGAAGGTGGAACGTGAGTGAACCAGCGGTTGACGCCCCGTAAGAAGAGTGCCGGCTCAAATCTGGTGGATATGGGCCGGGGTGCAGTGCGTGACCCGTGGGCTGTTGACATGGGTCAACTCCGAAGCCGAGTGAATCCGTCGGTGGGGAGGCCACATTGAAGGTCTGCGGCGTAGGTGTGGCGATGCTGTCGGGGTAGAGCTGGCCACCGACCTGGTCAATCGATGTCACGTGAACGTGGGAACTGTCCGCGGTCGCCCGTCCCACTGTCCATCCAGGACGGTGGTGGGCCAGGGTCATTGCGTAGTCGGGTAGCTGCTGGTCACGGCGTTGATGAGGTCGTGTGATCGGCGGTTGGCGTGTCTGGTGGCTCGGGCGATGTTGGGTGCGTCGTTGGTTCGGTGGTAGCCGATTGCGGTGTTGCGCAGGGTGGCGATGACGGCGGGTCCGGTACCGGTCCGGGCTTGGTGGAGGTCTTCACGGAACGTCACGTCGCGCACGTGGTGGACGCGGTTTTCGATGTGCCAGTGGCGGCGGATCCAGTCCTGCAGGTCGCGGGGCTGGGCGTGGCCAGCGGCCAGGCTGATGGTCAGGTAGGCGGTTTCGCGGCTGGTTTTTCCGTTGGTGGTGCGGGTTCTGGTGATCCGGATGGCCTGCTGAGCGTAGGGAAAGCTGATGCCGCCGGGGGTGTGCAGCGTGACGGCTTTGACGGTGCGGGTCTCACGGCGGCCGTGGCCGGTGTCGCGGGTGCGGTTCCCGACCGGTATCTGTGCCCAGGGCAGGCGTTTGAGCTGGTTGTGCAGGGTCGGCTGGTTGGCTTTGACCTGGACCAGTAGGTGTGCGCCGCGGGTGTTGATCTCGCGGGCGTGGCTGGTTTGGGTGTGCAGGGCGTCGGCGACGAACAGCACTCCGGTCAGGTCGCCGAGCACGGCTGTGACGGCGTCCAGCAGTGGTGCGAACGCCGGGATCTCGTTGGATTTGGCGTCCACGGTGACCTGGGCCAGGACGACGCCAGTGCTGGTGTCCAGTGCGGACAGCAGGTGCATCTGGCCGCCGCCCGGACGCCGGGCGCCGCGGAGGGTCTTACCGTCCACGGCGACGACCGTGCGGTACCTGCGTGGCGTGGCGGGGGCAGGTCGGGTCCGGGTGCGCAGCCAGGCGGCCAGGGCCGTGGACAGCAGTTCGGCGTCCAGGCGGGTCAGGAGCCGCCACACCGTCGTGCCGACCGGGCTGCCGCGGGTGAACCCGAGCCTGGCCTTGGCCTGTTCGTCCAGGTCGTGCAGCCAGTCGGTGATCGCGGCGAACGACGACGCCCCGCCCAGCACCGCGCACACAGCGACCGCCAGCAGTGCGGTCAGCGGGTACCGCACACCGCGTGGGTCACGCGGGTCCGGAACCGCGGCGAGGGCGTGCAGGAGACCACCGCGTTCACCATCGGTGACCGGCACAGTCTGGGTGGTGGGGGTGGGCGCGGTGACGGCGAGTGCGGAGATGAGCGATGATGCCATCGGCGGGTGAGGTCCTCGGGGTGTTGTGCAGCGTAGAGAACTTCATGATCACCTATGTGATCTCACCCGTCTCTACCGCCCTCGCAGTGGCCGCGCACCGCGTAGACCCCCAGCTCAAGAGGCTGTCACCGGACTACGCAATCGCCCTGGGTGGTGGGCAGGCTCGTTGCCGGCTGATGGTCGTCGGGCAGGGCGGAGGCTCCGTAGTAGTCCGGGCGCGCGAGAGGCGCGTACATGGCGAAGGGGGCCAGCAAGTCAGCAGGGCGGACGCTGGAATGTCGGGAGGTTCGTCGGTGAATACCGATGAGTTGGAGTCGGCGCTGTTCCGCGCCGAGCTTCGGGTACTGAAGATCCAGACCAAACTGCACCGATGGGCCGGTGATGATCCTCATCGCAGGTTCGATGATTTGTTCAATCTCGTCGCCGATCCTGCCTTCCTGTTGGTGGCGTGGGATCGGGTGCGGGGCAACAAAGGGGCACGCACGGCCGGGGTTGACGGGCGAACCGCCGTGTCCATCCAGGTCGGACAGGGCGTCGAGGAGTTCCTCGACGGGCTGCGGACCTCGTTGAAGGACCGTAGTTTCCGCCCGTTGCCGGTGCGTGAGCGGATGATTCCCAAGGCTGGCGGCAAGCTGCGTCGTCTGGGGATCGCCACCATCACCGACCGGGTGGTCCAGGCATCCTTGAAGCTGGTGCTGGAGCCGATTTTCGAGGCGGATTTCCTCCCGTGCAGCTACGGGTTCCGCCCCGGGCGCCGGGCTCATGATGCGATCGCTGAGACGGTCATGTTCGTCAACAACACTTACGAGTGGATTGTCGAAGGTGACATCACGGCGTGCTTCGACGAGATCTCGCACGCTCCTCTGCTGGAGCGGGTGCGTCATCGGATCGGAGACAAACGCGTCCTGGCCTTGGTGAAGGCGTTTCTCAAGGCGGGCATCCTCGGTGAGGACGGCGCGCTACGGGACAGCCGCACCGGTGCCCCGCAAGGGGGCATCCTCACGCCCCCAACGCAATGGGCAACTTCTCGTTCGATGTGACGCTGCGTTATCGGCGAGTGGAGCGTGAGCGGCGTGTCGCGGTCGATAAGTCGCATTGATGTAAGTATGTTGATGTCATGGTCGGCCGGTCCGCGGCTGCGCAGCTGGCCTGGGCGCGTTGGGGCGCCGGGGCCGGGACGGCCTTTGTCTGGACTTTCCCGGTGGCGGCACGGTTGCGGCCGTCGCTGCTGTGCCGGAAGCGTTGGCGTGCAACGGAATGAGCCGGCGCGGTGTCGAAGTCGAGGTCGTTTTCGACCGTCACGCGGCCGCGGACGTCTCCGCGGCCTACGCCATCTTGGTGCCACCACGCCGGGCCCGCGTCCGGGCCGGTCAGAAGGGAGCGTCCAATGACGAGTGCAGCGATCTACGCCCGGGTGTCCTCGGCCCGGCAGAAGAAGGACGAGACGATCGGCTCGCAGACCGCGGCGCTGCGCACGCACGCCGGGCAGTTGGGCGTCGAACTGCCTGAGGAGTGGGTGTTCGAGGACGAGGGCCACTCCGGGGCCACGTTGCTACGTCCTGGGCTGGAACGGCTGCGTGACCTGGTGGCCTCGGTGGGCGTGGACGTGGTGCTGGTCTACGCGCCGGACCGACTGGCCCGCAAGTTCGCCTACCAGGCCCTACTGATCGAGGAGTTCGCCCGCGCCGGCACCCGGGTGGAGTTCGTGCGCGGCCCGCGCGGGGACAGCCCCGAAGACCAGCTCCTGGTGCAGTTCCAGGGCATGTTCGCCGAGTACGAGAAGGCTCAGCTGATGGAACGCTACCGGCGGGGCAAGACGTTCCGCGCCCGGTCTGGGTCGGTCAACGTCCTCGGCGGTGCTCCGTTCGGCTACCGCTACCTGCGCAAGACCCCCGAGGCCGGCGCCTGCTACGAGATTGTCGAGGCTGAGGCGGCACTGGTCGCCGAAATGTTCCGCCGCTACACCGACGAGGGCGCCACGATCGCCGGCCTGACCCGCTGGCTGACCGGCCAAGGTGTACCGACCCGCACGGGCAAGACCCGCTGGGACCGCTCCGTGGTGTGGGCGATGCTGCGCAATCCCGCCTACGCGGGCACGGCAATGTTCGGCAAGACCCAAGTCGCGCACGACCCGGCTGGCCTCAACCGGGTCGCCCGCAGGCAAGGACGTAGCACCCCACGAGCGAGCAGAACCGTTGACAGGCCCCAAGAAGAGTGGATAGCCATCCCGGTCCCGGCCATCATCGCAGCGGACACGTTCGACCGTGCCGCCCGCCGCCTGGCAGACAATCAGCGCTTCGCCTCCCGCAACAGCAAGGTACCGTCGCTGCTGCAAGGACTGGCCGCGTGCTCGGCCTGCGGCTACGGCTACTACCGCAGCCACACCACCACATCGGCGGGCAACAAGATCTACTACTATCGGTGCCTGGGCTCGGACAACTACCGCTACGAAGGCGGCCGGGTCTGCCACAACCAGCCGGTGCGTGCCGACTACCTCGACACCGTGGTCTGGGACCACATCACCGGCCTGCTCGCCGATCCACAGTTGATCGCAGCCGAAATCGACAAGCGCCTCGAACAGGCCCGTACCAGCGATCCCGCGCGCAAGCAGCGCAAACGCCTCGAACTTGGACTGGCCAGCGCCACCACCGCGATCACCCGCATGATCGAGGCATACTCCGAACAGCTGATCACCCTCGATGAACTACGCAGCCGGATGCCCGGCCTGCGGGCACGGGAAACCAACGCCCGCAACCAGATCCAGGCCCTCGACGCCCAGCTGGCCGACCGCGACGCCTACCTCAAACTCGCCGACAACCTCGAGAGTTTCCTCGCCCACCTCCGCGCCAACGCCCGAACAGCGGAAGTTGTTGAACGGCAACGGGTTCTGCGCCTGCTGGTCAAAAACGTCCTCATCGGACCAGAGAAGATCACGATCCGGCACAGCATCCCCACCCGAGAACGAGCCGACACCACCGACACGGAGGGCGACCATCGCGCAAGTTGCCCATTGCGTTGGGGGCGTGATCACCCCACCCTGAGGACTTCCCTCATCGGTTGGCGCGAACCCTTTGCCGTGCTCGAACACGCCCGCCTTCAGCCACGCCCGAATCATGTCCCTGGCCGGGAACGACCCGAGCGCCGCCAGAAGGTGATTGTGATCAATCTTGTCGAACGCGGCGGTGAGATCGGCGTCCAGAATCCATGTCCGTTTCGCGGTTGGACCACGCAACGTCGTGAACAGGGACGCGATCGCGTCAGCACAGCCACGTCCCGGCCTGAACCCATACGAACGGGGCTCGAACCGTGCTTCCCACTCGGGCTCCAGCGCGTTGCGGACCCTGCCCTGATGGCAGCGGTCCATGATCGCCGGAATGCCGAGCCCGCGCAGCTTTCCATTGGCTTTCGGGATATACACGCGCCTGACCGGCAGGGGCTGCCAGGACGTCGTCGAGCGGTGCACCCGCACCGCCAACTCCATCCGCGCCGCGGAGGTCAGCGCAACCTCCCCGTCCACCCCTGCGGTCTTGCGACCTGCGTTGCGCTGGGTCGCCTGCCGGACGCTGACCAACACGTTCGACCACGACCGCAGCATCATCTTCTGCAACGACCGGACCTTGGCCCAGTCCTGCTCCCGCGTCGCCTTGAAGATCCTCCTGCGCAGTCGTCGTACGTCATCCTCGCAGCTTCGCCAGTCCACAGTGGACCAGATCACGGATGCGTCCTCGGGTCCGTTCACCATCGGTGTCTAACTTGTCCCTCGGCTCCCACGACTCACGACCTCGGTCTTCACCAGCCACCTGCTCACGTCAGCGCCCTTTCAGGCCCAGCCACCAGGACCGGTATCCGGCCAGTTATCCGCACCAGCCGTCAGGAGCACGGCCTTGCGATGCGGTTTCCTGCCGCCTTTCGGCGCACCGGCATTCGCTTCTTGAGCATCCTGTTCCCGCCAGAACGTCGGCTCCCCTTACGGTCGGCCTACCAGGCATCGAGCACCTGGACCCGGACGGGGTTTCCACGTTCCGCACCTCCGAGACACGGCCGGGTTGGGTGCCCTCTATACCCCGAGGCCGGCGGTGTTCCCGCGACCGACTGATCTTCCCCGGTCGCCGCCTGCCGTCTTGCAACGGCCGGGCCCTGTTCCCCGGTCACACTCCGTCTACCCGGGGGTCTGATTCACGAGGCGTCATCGAGGGTTCACTGGTGTTCACCCGTCCGGCCTTCTCCTTGCCTGTAGTCACCGGACGAATCGGAGACCCTCGGGCTTCTGCCCCCGAGCTTCGCACCCCGCAGTTACCCGCGACGCACGTCGAGGTGGAGACAGGCGTCGAACACTCGCCCAGAATCACGCAACCGCCATAGACGGCCTCCTACCTGCGCGTTCACTCGGAACTGTGCGACCTCGTGTCGCACCGATCAGTACCAGGCCCGCCGCTACGACGCCTGGTACGCCCACATCACCCTGGCCATGCTCGCCGCCGCGTTCCTGGTCGCTACCCGGGCCGTGGAAGCCGGAAAGGGGGCACCGTTGACGGCGAGCACACACTGATCCCGTTGACCAGCAACGAGATCCGCCGCCTGTTCGGCAAAATCGTCCTCATTGGACAGACCGTTGCCGCGCATGTGCTGTACTGGTCCGACTGGCGCCGCCATCGGCAAGCACAAGCGAAAGCAAGCCACTACCGCAAACGGCTCGAACAGTACCATACGTGACAAACCGCCGTTGCAGTACTAGAACCGCCGCTCAACTGCGGAACGTGGGTGGTAGGCATGTACACGCCAGGTCACCTCACCACACGTCGGGCACCCCACCGGCGACCCCTGCGTCCGTGCCAGCACCCTCACAACCCGGCCCTGATCGATCACCTCATCGATGACCAGCGAAGACAGCTCCGGAAGCAACGTTCTGACCCAAGCAAGATCGCACCACCGTCAGTCTTCCGTCCAGCCATCGACCACATTCGACCGGGGTACCACCGTTTCTGCGCCAGAGCCGTTCGTTTTACAGACCCGCGGTCAACATTGGACTACGAGTTTTGCGAGTTGCTGGATGGTGTTGATGAGGTCTGTGCCGGCTGGTCCGAGTTCGTTGTTGATGAGGTTGAGGATTCTGTGCCGGTCGGTCAGCCATTCATCGCGGCGGTTGGCGTCGAGGCAGCGTATTGCGTTGCGTTCGGTGTCGGTGAGTGTCAGTGTGTTTCCGCTCAGTGTGATTTCCATTGCGATCTGTAGTGCGGTTTCGCTGTTGCTTGTGTTTGTGTCCGTTGTCCGTGCTGATCTGATCAGTTCGGCGAGGAGGTTGCGCCGATCGGCGATGATGAAGAGGTCCATTTCGCGGTGCTGGTCGGGCGGTTCGTTGTCGTGTTGGGTGTTGCGGAGCAGTAGCTGCTGCCGGTCGGCTGGGTCTGGTGTTTGCAGGTAGTTGAAGGCCAGGTCGGCGTGTTCGGCACGGGCTAGGTCCAGTACTGCTTGGAAGATCTTCGGGCGGTGGTCGTTGGGTGACCGGGTGGTGATCTCGCGTATCTGCCGTGGTGCGTCGTCCTGGTGTAGCACCTGGTGGTGTGTGGTGTGTATCTGCTGTGCGTGGGACCAGTCGGTGGCTGACAGGAACTCGGCCAGTTCTGGTGATGGTCGGTCCGGGATCGGCATGGGCTGGGACAGGTTGTGGGCGTGTTCGAGTGCCTGCCGCAGCTGCGCTTCGGTAAAGGTCTCGGTGACGGTCTCGGTGAGGTGGTCTGCTGGTTGGTCTGCTGGTTGGTCTGGTCCCTGTATGTGCCATTCGTGTCCGAGTCCTCTTGGTCTCGGGTACACGATCGCGACCTGCTGTTGTTGCAGTGCGTGTGCCACTGCTGGGTTCTCGCCCTGGGGGACGAGCACGACCGGTGCCTGGCCGCGCCACCGGAGCCATTCGACTGCAGCGATCAGGTCCAGCAGCGCAGCCGGGTCGTTCAAGGCGAGTACTGGGAACGGTAGCGTTGCAGCCGCATCGCGCAACGCGATCCGGCTCGGGCTGTTGCGTCCGTTGTCTGCGCTGATCAGCGTGAGACCCCGGTCGGCGGCGATGGGGCCGGCGATGCGGTTGGTGGTGGGGTTGGTGGTGGGGTTGGTGGTGGGGTTGGTGGTGGGGTTGGTGGTGGGGTTGGTGGGCGTCAGGGTCCCGTCGACGGTGGGGACGACGATCGGGGCGATGGTGGTGGGGACGGGCGGTGGGCCGGCCGTGGCGGCGGTGGTGGCGGTGGTGGCGGTGGTGGCGGTGGCGGTGGTGGTGGTGGCGGTGGTGGCGGTGGTGGTGGTGGCGGCGGTGGTGGTGGTGGTGGTGGGGATGGTTCGGCGACGTTTGGCAGGCTTTGGCGAATTGGTGGAAGCTGTGGTGGCGGCGGCGGTGATGACTTTGCCGGGTGCGTCGATCCGCTGGAGGGCCCAGTCCTGGTCGGGCTCGGGGAGCTTGTCGGCCCAGTCCCGTATCTTCTGCCGGTCCTCGTCGGTCCAGGCACCGCCGGGTGGCAGCACCGCCGTGCGGAGTCGACGCTTCCCGGCACGGGCGGCTTCCTTGACCATCCCCTGGGCCTGCAACGCCCCCAGGTAGCTGCTAGCGGCGGACGCCGAGTTGATGTTGAGCGGGCCCAGGTCCCCGGCGATGATGTCGTCGGTGCTGACCGCTTCCGGCTTGGTGAGCAGGGCTGCCCACAACCGCAGCGCGGTCGCGGCATCCACCTTGCGGGTTTCGGTCAGTGCTGTATTGATGGTGGTGGGGACGGGCGGTGGGTCGGCTTCGGTGGGGGTGGTGGTGATGACCTGGCCGGGTGCGTCGATCCGCTGGAGGGCCCAGTCCTGGTCGGACTCGGGGAGCTTGTCGGCCCAGTCCCGTACCTTCTGCCGGTCCTCGTTGGTCCAGGCACCGCCGGGTGGCATCACCGCCGTGTGGAGTCGACGCTTCCCGGCACGGGCGGCTTCCTTGACCATCCCCTGGGCCTGCAACGCCCGCAGGTAGCTGCCAGCGGTGGGTGCCGTGTTGATGTTGAGCGGGCCCAGGTCCCCGGCGGCGATGCGGTCAGCGCTGACCGCTTCCGGCTTGGTGAGCAGGGCTGCCCACAACCGCAGCGCGGTCGCGGCAACCACCTCGGGGGTTTCGGTCAGTGCTGTATTGATGGTGGTGGGGACGGGCGGTGGGTCGGCTTCGGTGGTGGTGGTGGTGGTGATGACCTGGCCGGGTGCGTCGATCCGCTTGCGGGCCCAGTTGTGGTCGGACTCGGGGAGCTTGTCGGCCCAGACCCGTATCTTCCGCCGGTCCTCGTTGGTCCAGGCGCCGCCGGGTGGCATCACCGCCGTGTGGAGTTGACGGTTCCCGTCACGGGCGGCTTCCTTGACCATCCCCTGGGCCTGCAACGCCCGCAGGTACCTGCCGGCGGTGGCCGTCGAGTTGATGTTGAGCGGGCCCAGTTTCCCGTCGGCGATGATGTCGGTGCTGACCGCTTGCGGCTTGGTGAGCAGGGCTGCCCACAACCGCAGCGCGGTCGCGGCATTCACCCCGCGGGTTTTCTGCAGTGCTGTATTGATGGTGGTGGGGACGGGCGGTGGGTCGGCTTCGGTGGTGGTGGTGGCGGTGGTGGTGGTGGTGGGGATGGTTCGGCGACGTTTGGCAGGCTTTGGCGAACTGGTGGAAGCTTCGGTGGTGGCGGCGGTGATGACTTTGCCGGGTGCGTCGATCCGCTTGCGGGCCCAGTCCTGGTCGGACTCGGGGAGCCTGTCGGCCCAGTCCCGTACCTTCCGCCGGTCCTCGTCGGTCCAGGCACCGCCGGGTGGCATCACCGCCGTGTGGAGTCGACGGGGCCCGGCACCGGCGACTTTCTCGACCATCCCCTGGGCCTGCAACGCCCCCAGGTACCTGCTAGCGGTGGACGCCGTGTTGATGTTGAGCGGGCCCAGGTCCCCGGCGATGATGTCGTCGGTGCTGACCGCTTCCGGCGTGGTGAGCAGGGCTGCCCACAACCGCAGCGCGGTCGCGGCAGCCACCTCGGGGGTTTCGGTCAGTGCTGTATTGATGGTGGTGGGGACGGGCGGTGGGTCGGCTGCGGTGGTGGTGGTGGTGGTGATGACTTTGCCGGGTGCGTCGATCCGCTGGAGGGCCCAGTCCTGGTCGGACTCGGGGAGCTCGTCGGCCCAGTCCCGTATCTTCCGCCGGTCCTCGTCGGTCCAGGCACCGCCGGGTGGCAGCACCGCCGTGCGGAGTCGACGGTGCCCGTCACGGGCGGCTTCCTTGACCATCCCCTGGGCCTGCAACGCCCGCAGGTAGTGGCTAGCGGTGGGTGCCGTGTTGATGTTGAGCGGGCCCAGGTTCCCGGCGGCGATGTGGTCGGCGCTGACCGCTTCCGGCTTGGTGAGCAGGGCTGCCCACAACCGCAGCGCGGTCGCGGCATCCACATTGGGGGTTTTCTGCAGTGCTGTATTGATGGTGGTGGGGACGGGCGGTGGGTCGGCTGCGGTGGTGGTGGTGGTGGTGGTGGTGGTGATGACCTGGCCGGGTGCGTCGATCCGCTTGCGGGCCCAGTTGTGGTCGGACTCGGGGAGCCTGTCGGCCCAGACCCGTATCTTCCGCCGGTCCTCGTCGGTCCAGGCACCGCCGGGTGGCATCACCGCCGTGCGGAATTGACGGTTCCCGGCACGGGCGGCTTCCTTGACCATCCCCTGGGCCTGCAACGCCCACAGGTAGCTGCTAGCGGCGGACGCCGAGTTGATGTTGAGCGGGCCCAGGTCCCCGGCGGCGATGTCGTCGACGCTGACCGCTTGCGGCGTGGTGAGCAGGGCTGCCCACAACCGCAGCGCGGTCGCGGCAACCACATTGGGGGTTTTCTGCAGTGCTGTATCGATGGTGGCGGGGACGGGCGGTGGGTCGGCTGTGGTGGTGGGGGGGATCCGCTGTTGGGCGGTGGTACGGCCGGGGTCGGGGAGTTGGCCGGTCCAGTGTTGGATCTGTTGGTGTTCGCTGGTTTGCCATGTGCGGGGCAGGCCGGGCCGGTAGCGCACGCCGCCGGCGGAGTGGGATACCTGTCGGGCCAGGCCTGCCAACCGCAGCAGTTTGAGGTGCTGGTATGTCCGAGCCACCCGGGCCGGGTCGGGGATTCCCCGCTTCCGGCTGGGTCCTCGGACGCGACGATGCCGGTGACGTCGGTGGGTGAGAAGTTCCCGGGGGTGGTGAACATGTGTGTCCACAACCGTGCCGCGGTCTCGACCGACGTGCGCTGAACCGGGTCGGCGGTGCCGCGTTCCAGCGTGTGGATCGCGGTGAGAGCAGTCACCACGAGCAGGGGCGGATCACTGACCGTGGGACTGGCTGGGCTGGCCGGTGGCAGCGCGTCAGGCATGTCGGTGTCACTGCCGCTGCCGGTGTCGCTGTGGGTGTGGGTGTGGGTGGGGACGGTCGGCCGGCGTGGATGGATGGGGTCGCCGCCCGGCTCGAACGGTTGGCTGGTCAGCGGTTGGCTGGTCGGGGCCGGCAGGTGGGGTCCGGCGTGCGGCGTGGTGGGGGTGTCGCTTATGTCGCGGTCGTGGAGGGGGGCCAGGAGGGTGCTGAGTTGTTCGACGTAGTCGAGGGCTTCGTCGACAGTGGCGTTCTGACCGAGGGCATACCGCATTTCGAGGATGGCCAGGTGATGCCCGCCGGCGCGGTCGGTTACGGGGAAGTACGTGTGGACGAGGAGCCTGTCCTGGTGGATGGGTTTGGTGCCGGCCCCCAGCGCGGCTCGGAGGTACTGGTACGGCGTGAAGTCGTATCCGTACGGTCGCTGGCGGAAGATGGTGTCCACATCGTTGCGGGCGACACGGCCGACGAAGGTTGCGTTGTGGTTGTTGAAGTGTGCCGCGAAGCGGTCGATCAGGTCTGCCACATGCTCTTTGAGCATGCCGGCCAGGCCGTCGGGCAGGGCCGCGCGGATGCCCGACATCGAGGTACGGGACATCAGCAGCGTGTATCTCTTGGGATTGCCGGCCTTGTCGTCATCGTCGAAGACGTGCAGGAAGGCCGCGATCTGGGTGTAGAGCAGCGCCAGGAACCCGGACAGGACCTCAGCCGAGCCCGGGTCTTCGGGCAGCAGCCGACCGGCCTCGTGCCGTGCGTAGTCCAACGCGTCAACCGTGTGCTGCATGGCGGCGGTGATCTCAAAGAACGCCGGCACCGTCCGGGCCCGCTCAAGCGCAAGACGGAGAAATTCGGCGAGCCGGGTGACCGGCACACCCACGCTGTAGTCCACGTCGATGCTCGGTTCGTCGGGATCGGGAACCACCAACGTCCCAGCCAACCTGGGCTCCAGCACCAACCCGCGACCTTCGGCGATGACCTCCTCGGTGAGCCTGTCGAGACGCTGGCCGTCCACCGGGACGGCCAGCAACGCCGCCGCCCACCGCCGCACCTCCCCGAACACCTCAACCCGGGCAGGCCGGCCCGGCCGGTCCCCGAACAACCCAACCGGAACCGTGACAATCTCCGGCACGTCACGATACAGACCGTCCATCACCAGTTCGGTGAACTTCCCCGTACCCAGCAACAGACCACCACCCGACCGCTTCGGACGAGCCAGCTTCAACCGCGGCAACTCCAACTCCACACCCACCGCCGCGAACCCCAACGAACCACCACCGTCAATATCAGGCCGACCCGGCGGCGTCACCGGCCGCCCGAAACGACCCTCGACAGCCTCAACAACATCAACAGAATCGGCCGCCCACACCACCTCCACCCGCTCCACCCGCCCCGACGACCCCTGCACCGAACCCTGCACCGAACCCTGAACAGACCGCCGACGTTTCACCCCCCGACCGCGCCCCCCACGCCCGACGGTGCCCCCACCGGCAACAACGCGAGTGGCGGCGTCAGCGGCGGCGTGAGTAGCGGCGTCAGTGGCGGCGTGAGTAGCGGCGTGAGTAGCGGCGTGAGTAGCGGCGTGAGTAGCGGCGTGGAAGGCGTGGTCGGACCCGTCGCCCGCGCCGAACGTGTTGGCCGGCGAGACCAGCGCGTGGCCTGCCAACCGCTGGTCCGTGGCGAACTGGTCGAGCACAGGCTGCCCCAACGAGCCGGTCCCCAACAAGCCGGTCCCCAACGACAGATCGGCAGCGCCGCTTCCCGCAACATACCCACGAGGCCACAACCACACCGACACCGCAGACCGCCGCGACACCGGCCGACCACCAGCATCCCAATACTCCAACCGGCCGCTGTCATCACCAACATCCACACCAACCGGCAACCCCACCGGCAACCCCACCGGCAACCCCACCGGCAACCCCACCGGAAACTCCACCGGAACACCCAGAACGTCAACCGCAGCAAACGCCTCAGCCGCCGACGGCAACGGCCGCACCAAACCCGCATCGATCACCAACACGGCACGCACCAACGACGACAACCCAGCCACATACGGCACCAAACCCAACTCCAGCCCAGACCCCCGCAACAAATCCCCATCCAACACCACCCGGACCACACCATCAGCCGGACGAGAACGCGCATACTCCACCACATCCTCAGCCACCTCACCCACCAACGAACGCAACCGAACCACCGTCGCCCGCCCCGCCGGCACCTGCCGCAACACCGGACACAGACCCAACCACTGCGCACCCGTCAACACCCCACCCCCAATACAACAGACCCATCCACCATCAACATAACCCCAACCCACCCAAAGGCCCTGACCCCTGACCTTGAACACGGCCACAGTCCCCCAACCGGGACTATGGGTCTGTAAAAAGGTCTGTCAACTTAGCCCTGATCCACCCCGACGAGGTTTCGACGTTCGGCTCGCCTGAGCTCATGATCTTGGGTGGTGGTCGGGGCGTGCTGGGGTGGCCGGCCGGGTTGCCGGCGTGCTCGTTGGCTTGGTGGGGGTCTGGCGTTGTGGTTGGCGGCGTCGGCTGCGTGTGACTGTCCTGTGTGGAGGGTCAGGCGGGTGGGGCGTGCGCGGTGGTGAACAGGCGTAGCCAGTTGTGTTGCCAGGGCCAGTGTTGCGGCAGGTGGATGGTGACGGCGCGGGCGTGTCGGCTGATCCGGCCGGCGACGTCGATCAGTTGCCGGCGGATGGTGGCGGCGCGGGCGGTGTGGTGGGGTCGGCCGGCAAGGGTGGCGGCGGCGCGGGTGAGGTTGTGGGCGATGGCGATGCAGGTCAGCCAGGCGTTGTTGGCGTTGAACCGGCCCGACGGTAGATGGGCGAGGGGGCCGTCGATGAGTTCGGCGAAGACCTGTTCGATGATGGCGTGGCCACGGTGCTGGGCTTCGGCCTGGACCAGGATGTAGGGGCTGTCGGTGAACGCGGCGTGGTGTCGCCACACGGTGAACAGCACACCTTGGCCATCCACTGTGGACTTCTTCAGGTCGGGGACGCGGCGCGCGATGAGCCGGGCGGTGACCTCGTGGCGGGTGCCTTCGAACGCGGTGTATGCGGTTTCGGAGATCTGTGCGCGGGAGATGAACCGTTGCTGGTCCTCGTCCCAGACCGGTTGCGGGTAGCGGATTTCGGTCCAGGTGTCCTCGCCGATCGTGGCGATCGCCCTGCGGACCTTGGCGTCGATGCGGACCGTGATCGAGAACCGCACCCGGGCCCGGCGGCAGGCGGCGATAACCGTGCGGGAGTAGAACGCCGAGTCCGCGCGGAGCACGATCTCACTCGCCGCCGTCGCCGTCGCCGCCGCCGCCGTCGTCGCCGTCGCCGCCGCCGCCGTCGTCGTCGCCGCCGTCGCCGTGGTCGCCGGCACGGCGCTGCGGGCTGCCTGGGCTGCCAGAACTGCCCTGGTGGTGGCGATGGCCTCGGCGGCCAGCGCGGCCGCGCCGCGGGCGGAACCGGCGTTGCCGGCGCGTAACTGGGTCGCGGCGATCACCGGCGCCGCGTCGGGGGTGCTGATCGTGGCGACGAGCGGGTTCAGGCCACGCAGCAGCACCTGGTAGCCGCCGACCTTGGCGTGACCGAACGCTGCGCCCTGTTTCTGCTTGCCGTAGACCCGCCGCAGCAGCGAGTCGACGTCGATGAACGTGACCGCGCCGGCGCTGGGCAACAGTGGCGCCTGCCCGGCCAGTCGGACCAGGAACTGCCGTCCCGCGGCCTGCAACTGCCGGACGTGGCCGTGGGTGAACGCCCGCAGGAACGAGCCCAGCGTCGACGGCGCGTACACGCCGTCGAACAGCGTCGGCATGCCGCCATGACGCAGTACGTCCAGGTCGTCGATCGAGTCTGCGCCGGTCACCATGCCCGCCACGATCGCGGCGACCTTCCCCGACGCGTTGGACCCCTTATCCGTGGGCACACGCAGCCGGGCATCGACGACACCGTGCAGGTCACACCGCTGCGCCAGAGCCATCACAGGCACCAGCCCGGCACACGACACCACATTCGGATCATCAAACGATGCGCGCACCCGTGCCGCGCCATGCGATATTCTCACCCCGACGGTGCCCTCTCGAACTGGACGATAGAAGCCTCAAGAACCTCTGTCCTTCCAGCTCGCGGGGGCATTGCCGCGTCCGGACCGGCCCGCCAACATCAATCTCATCGGTGGATCAGGGCTTAGCTTGACTTTTAACCCTTGACCTGCCGTTTTCTAGTCTTCTTGTTGTCCACTGTGGACTTCTTCTTGCCGACGTCGTAACGGGTTCGGGGAGGCCTGGTGGTGCCTGCGGGGCGGCCGGGACCGGCGGTAGTGGATTTCGGTATTCTGGCTGGAGTGCCCAGATGCCGACGCAGCATACGAAAACCTCGACGGACCCGGCCCGGTGTCATCGGCCGCTGGATGGGTGTGGTCTTCTCCCATCGGCGGCGCAGATCGATGGTGAGGGTTCTGGCCAGCCGCAGCTGGGTGTGGGCGGCCAGCACCAGCCAGGTCCAGCGCTGGCCCTGTCCGGGTGTGCGGATCTGCGGGGCGGTCCAGCCCAGCATGCCCTTGAGGAGCCGGAACGTGTGCTCCAGATCGAAGCGGCGAAGGTAGGCCTTCCACAGCAGGTCCAGGTCGAAGACCGTGCCCGGTGGGGCGGTGTGCCACAGCCACAGATCCTGCGGTGCGCGGTTGCCCGGCAGCCGTTCGACCTGGATTCGGATGACCGTCCCGGGCACGACCGGCACCGGACCGACGAACCCGGTCCAACCGGCCTGTTTACACAGGCGCTGATGCAGCCCGTGCCAGGCACTGACCGCGACGGCACCGTAGCGCGGGCTCTGTGCGCTCAGTTGCTGCTCGGCCGGCGGCAGCGACGCTGGTTCGGACAGCTCGAAACGGTTCCCGTGCAGCCTCGGCCGGCCGGGTCGCCCATCCCGCAGCCGTTTCGGGGCCGGCGCGTAGAACACCCGGTCACTGCGAACCCGGCCGAGGACCTGCACAGCGTGATCAGCGGCCAGATAGGTGATCCGGGTCAGGTCGTAGCCGGAGTCGAACACGAACAGCGGCGCCGGCCGCCCGGCCAGCGAACCGGCCGCGGCCAGCCGTGCGACCACAGCGCCGATCTGCGCAACGGTCACCACGGTGGCGTCGTCCTGCGGTCCGATCCGCACCGCGTCCAGCAACGCCGTCCACGACGAGGCGCCCCATTCCAGCCCCGCGGCGAAGGAGAACGGCCAACCAGGGATCGTCTTGCGCGCGCCGTCGCACCGGCACGACGTGTAGCAGTGACACAGTCCCTCGGACGTGACCGCGTCCGGGCGAGGCCACGCCGACACATCCACCGCGACTTTCACCGGCCCGTCATCGGCCGGTTCCCAGGAGGCAGCGATCAGCGCCGTCAACGCCGCGACATCCACTTCGCCACACGCCAACGCGTCATACAACGCCCCATGACCACGCCGGAACGCCTTCTCCAACGACAACTCCACCAGCGACGACACCGGACCATCAGCAGTCAGCACCGCGTCAACCAACTCGAACAACGCATCCGCGCGCCGACCGAAACATCGGTACAACGCCAACCGAAACCCGACCAACGCCTCACGACACGCCGCCGGATCCGACACCGACGCCGCCCGCAAACCTGGCATAGTAGGTCCCACGGCCACCCCGCATCCTTCGAAGCTTCAGCACTCCGAATGATCACGGGTGGCCGTACCCATGTCCTTGCGACACACCGAAACCGCCCCAGCGATCGAAGATCCTCAGGGCAACCGGTTAAAAGTCAAGCTTAGCTTGAGTTTTATCCTTTGAGTGCCTGCTTGCGGGCTTTCAGAATGTCCACTGTGGACTTCTTCTTGCCGACTGGGTAGCGGGTTCGTGGGGGCCGGGTGCTGCCCTTGGGACGGCCGGGGCCGGGAGTGGTCGTTTTCGGCCTACTGGCCGGAGTGCCCAGATGCCGGCGCAGGTTACGGAAACCCCGGCGGACCCGTCCAGGGGTCATCGACCGCCCGGCAGGGATCGTCTTCTCCCAGGGACGGCGTAGATCGGTCGTGAGAGTCTTCGCCAGCCGCAGCTGTGCGTGTGCGGCCAGGATCAGCCATGTCCAGCGTTCACCTTGTTGTGGAGTACGGATCTGCGGGGCGGTCCAGCCCAGACTGGACTTGAGCAGCCGGAAGGTGTGTTCCACATCGAACCGGCGAAGGTAGGTCTTCCACAGCAGGTCCAGGTCAAAGACGATGCCCGGTGGTGCGGTGTGCCACAGCCACAGGTCTTCCGGCGCCCGGTTGCCGGGCAGACGCTCGACCTGGATGCGGATCACGGTGCCAGCCACGACCGGCAGGACCCCCTCGAAGCCGGTCCAGCCGGCCTGTCTGGACAGTTTCTGGTGCAGCCCGTGCCACGCGCTGACCATCACCTCGCCGTATCGCGGGTTCTGCCCACGCAGCCGCTGAGTGGGTGCCGGAAGCGATGCCGGCTTGGACAGTTCGAAACGGCTGCCGTGTCTCTTGGGCCGGCCCGGGCGGCCGTCCTTGCGCCCCTTGGGTGCCGGTGCATAGAACACCCGGTCGCTGCGCACCCGACCCAGGACCTGCACACCCAGACCATCGCGTTCGGCGAGATAGGTGATGCGGGTCAGGTCGTATCCGGAGTCGAACGTGAACACCGGCGCGGGCCGCCGCGCGAGCGTCCCGGCCTCCTCCAGACGGGCGAGCACGTTGCCGATCTGGGCGACGGTCACCACCGTCGCGTCGTCGTCGGGGCCGATACGCACCGCGTCCAGCAGCGCGGTCCACGACGAGGCACCCCACTCCAACCCGGCGGCGAAGGAGAACGGCCAGCCCGGAATCGTCTTGCGGGATCCGTCGCAACGGCAGGAGGTGTAGCAGTGGCACAGCCCCGCAGAGGTCACCGCGTCCGGCCGTGGCCACGCCGAGGTATCCACCGCGATCTTCACCGGACCGTCGTCGGCGGGCTGCCACGACGACGCGATCAGCCCAGCCAGCTGTTCAACGTCGAGGTCACCACAAGCCAGCGCGTCATACAACGCCCCGTGTCCACGCCGGAACACCTTCTCCTGCGACAGTTCCACCAGAGAGTCCACCGGACCCTCGACGGTCAACACCGCATCCACGAGCTCGAACAACGCGTCCGCGCGTCTGTCGAAGCACGCATACAACCCGGCCCGGAACGCGACCAACGCCGCACGACACACCGAGGCATCCGTTGCCACCACGGCCTTCAAACCTGGCATAGTAGGCCCCACGGCCACCCCGCATCCTTCGAAGCTTCAGCACTCCGAATGATCACGGGTGGCCGTACCCATATCCTTGCGACACACCGAAACGGCCCGGACGATCTTCTGATCGTCCGGGCCGTTGGTTAAATCTCAAGCTTAGAGCGACCGGCGATAGGTGTCATTTGAGTCGGCGGGTGGTTGGTCGGGTGTCCCAGCGGTAGAGCGTGCGGGCTCGTTGGATGAGTTGACGGATGGTGACGATCGCGGCGGCCAGGTACAGGTAGAAGTCGACGATCGTGGCGTCGCGGTCGGTGCAGCGGCGGATCTTGCCGAAGCTGTTCATCCATGAGTTCGTGCGCTCGACGACCCAGCGTTTGCCGATCTGGATCGGGGCGGGTACGCCCTTGCGGGCGATCTGCGCGTCGAAGCCGAGTTCGTCGAGCAGGTCACGGCAGCGGTTGTTGTCGTAGCCGCGATCCAGGTGTGCGGTGACCTGCTCAGGCCAGCGGTGGCGCAGTTGGGTGCTGCACGCTTCGAAGGTGTCACGCAGCAACGGCGAGTCGTGCCGGTTGGCGCTGGCGCCGGTCATCCCGAGTGGGATGCCGTAGCCGTCCACGCCGGTCGAGCGTTTCATACCGCCTTTGCCGCGGTCGACCGGGGACCGGCCAGCCCGGTCCCCGCCGCACGGCGCTTTCGTGATGGCGCCGTCGGCGCTGACATCGGTCAGGTCCAGCCCGATCATCCGGTCGTAGGCGTCCAGGGCAAGCTCGTGGACCTGTTCACCGAGACCGGCATCGGCCCACAACCGCAGACGCCGGCGGATCGTCCGGTCCGAGCAGGCATCCGACGCGACACGTTCATAGCCGGACCCGTGCACCAACGCAGCGATGACGTGCTCGAACACCACCCGGTCCGGGATCCGGCGGCGGTGGCAGCCCAGAGGATGCGACGGGTCGAACTCGGGTTGCTCAGGCCACAGCGCGGCGAACTGGACCCAGACAGGCTCGAACAACGAAGATGGCAGCGCAGGCACGGGACTCCATCGGTCACGAAGCGTAGAGAACTCCGATGATCGATGAACCCGTGCCTGTCCTGCATCCCGGGCCTCAACCCGCCCGAATCCTGACACCTATCGCCGGTCGCTCTTAACGGCTCTGGCGCAGAGACGGTGGTGGGGTCTGTCCTTAGCTTCGCTTTTAACCTCTGACCTGGGCTTACGCACCCCGATGTCGACGTGGGGCGGCCATCTTGCCACTCTGGGAGTAGAGAAGAATCTGCCCAAGTGGTGACAAGATGACCGTCCCAGCTAGTGTCCCTCACCCGGCCGAGACCGACCAAGACGAACTGCATCGCTTCCGCAACGAGTGCTACGACTGCCTGACCGCCCGCGCGGACGGGCTGTTCGAACTGCTTGATGGGTTGTGCTGCCCGATGCCGGTGGCCGGTGTCGCCCACCTCACCCTGGCCCCCAGCGCCTACCGCGGGCACGGCAGCGCATACGCCGCCCTCGCCCACGGCGACATCGACACCGACCTGCTGCGCGACACGCTGGCCGCGCACCGGCCCGCCGGCTGGCCGCCAGACTTCGCCGTGGACGCCACGACCTGGGCGCGCTGCGACGCAGAATGCTCCCCCGAGCGGGGGTTCTACTACCACCCGTCCCGACACTCCAACGGGCAACCCATCGTGGCCGGCTGGTCGTACCTGTGGCTCGCCGGGCTGTCCCAGACGGCGGACTCGTGGACCGCGCCGACCGACGTGCACCGCCTGGCTGTCCAGGACAACCTCAACACCGTCGCGGTAGCCCACATCCAGGCCCTGTTGCCACGGCTGGGCCCGCCACCGGCCACCCCACTGTTCGCCTTCGACGCCGGCTTCGACCCCGTCCAACTCACCGTCGGGCTCCGCGATGCCGATGCCCAGATCGTGGTACGTATCCGCGACGACCGAAAATTCTTCGGCCCACCGCCGCCACACCAACCAGGGCGGGGCGGGCGTCCCCGCCGCCACGGCGCCCGGTTCAGCTGCGACGAACCGGGCACCTGGCCAGCACCGGACGCGAAACACACCGGTGAAAACGAGCAGTACGGCCACGTCGAGGTACACGCCTGGCACCGGCTGCACCCCCTCCAGCAGACGTACCGCGACCCGAACGGGGCCATCACCATCGTGGAGGGCACCATCATCCGGCTGCGGGTCTCCCGCCTGCCCGGCCGACGCCACCGCCAACCCAAGACCCTGTGGCTGTGGTGGACCGGACCCCCAGGCACCACCGTCGACCTGGACCGGGTCTGGCGGGCATACATCCGCAGGTTCGATATCGAGCACACGATCCGCTTCGCGAAACAAACGCTCGGCGCGACCACCCCGAAAGTGCGTACCCCCGAGCAAGCCGACCGGTGGACCTGGCTCATCCTCGCCGCGTTGACCCAACTGCGCCTGGCCCGCGACCACGTCGGCGACCACCGGCTGCCCTGGCAGCCACCACTGGCGGCCGAGAAGATGACCCCCGGCCGGGTCCGGGCCGGTTTCGCCCACCTACTGCCACGCATCGGCAGCCCAACCAACCCACCGAAACCCTCCCGCCCAGGCCCCGGACGACCGAAAGGTCGAAAGTCGACACCCGCAACCCGCTATCCAGCGGTCAAGAAGACCAACGCCAGGCCCCACCGGAAGGCGAAACGACGTTAAACACGAAGCTTAGAGCGACCGGCAATAGGCGTCACTTGAGTCTGCGGGTGGTGGGGCGGGTGTCCCAGCGGTAGATCGTGCGGGCTCGTTGGATGAGTTGACGGATCGTGACGATGGCGGCGGCCAGGTAGAGGTAGAAATCGATGATGGTGGCGTTGCGGTCGGTGCAGCGGCGGACCTTGCCGAAGTCGTTCATCCACGAGTTCGTCCGCTCGACCACCCAGCGTTTGCCGACTTGGATCGGGGCGGGCACGCCCTTGCGGGCGATCTCGGCGTTGAAGCCGAGTTCGTCGAGGAGATCGCGGCTGCGTCTGCTGTCGTACCCGCGGTCGAGGTGAGCGGTGATCTGCTCAGGCCAGCAGTGTCGGAGCTGGGTGCTGCAGGCTTCGAAGGTGTCACGTAGCAGCGGCGCGTCGTGCCGGTTGGCCGCAGCGCCGACGATGCCGAGTGGGATGCCGTAGCCGTCGACGCCGGTCGAGCGTTTCATGCCGCCTTTGCCGCGGTCGACCGGAGACCGGCCGGCTCGGTCACCGCCGCAGGGAGCTTTCGTGATGGCGCCATCGGCGCTGACGTCGGCGAGGTCAAGGCCGATCATCCGGTCGTAGGCGTCCAGCGCGAGTTCGTGGATCTGTTCCCCCAGTCCGGCGGCGGCCCACAGGTGCAGACGTCGGCGGATCGTGCGGTCCGAGCAGCCGGCCGTCGCGATGACCTCGTAGCCGGATCCGTGTACCAGAGCGGCGATGACGTGCTCGAACACCACCCGGTCGGGGATGCGCCGCCGGTGGCATCCGAGTGGATGGGTGGGGTCGAACTCGGGGCGCTCGGGCCACAGCGCGGCGAATTGGACGAAGACGGGTTCAAGCAACGATGATGGCAGGGCAGGCACGGGACTCCGTTGATCACTGAGCGTAGAGAACTCTGATGATCGATGTCTCGTGCCTGTTTCCTACTTCGGGATGCCTACCTGTCCGGATCTTGGACACCTATTGCCGGTCGCTCTAAGCTTGAGATTTAACCAACGGCCCGGACGATCAGAAGATCGTCCGGGCCGTTTCGGTGTGTCGCAAGGATATGGGTACGGCCACCCGTGATCATTCGGAGTGCTGAAGCTTCGAAGGATGCGGGGTGGCCGTGGGGCCTACTATGCCAGGTTTGAAGGCCGTGGTGGCAACGGATGCCTCGGTGTGTCGTGCGGCGTTGGTCGCGTTCCGGGCCGGGTTGTATGCGTGCTTCGACAGACGCGCGGACGCGTTGTTCGAGCTCGTGGATGCGGTGTTGACCGTCGAGGGTCCGGTGGACTCTCTGGTGGAACTGTCGCAGGAGAAGGTGTTCCGGCGTGGACACGGGGCGTTGTATGACGCGCTGGCTTGTGGTGACCTCGACGTTGAACAGCTGGCTGGGCTGATCGCGTCGTCGTGGCAGCCCGCCGACGACGGTCCGGTGAAGATCGCGGTGGATACCTCGGCGTGGCCACGGCCGGACGCGGTGACCTCTGCGGGGCTGTGCCACTGCTACACCTCCTGCCGTTGCGACGGATCCCGCAAGACGATTCCGGGCTGGCCGTTCTCCTTCGCCGCCGGGTTGGAGTGGGGTGCCTCGTCGTGGACCGCGCTGCTGGACGCGGTGCGTATCGGCCCCGACGACGACGCGACGGTGGTGACCGTCGCCCAGATCGGCAACGTGCTCGCCCGTCTGGAGGAGGCCGGGACGCTCGCGCGGCGGCCCGCGCCGGTGTTCACGTTCGACTCCGGATACGACCTGACCCGCATCACCTATCTCGCCGAACGCGATGGTCTGGGTGTGCAGGTCCTGGGTCGGGTGCGCAGCGACCGGGTGTTCTATGCACCGGCACCCAAGGGGCGCAAGGACGGCCGCCCGGGCCGGCCCAAGAGACACGGCAGCCGTTTCGAACTGTCCAAGCCGGCATCGCTTCCGGCACCCACTCAGCGGCTGCGTGGGCAGAACCCGCGATACGGCGAGGTGATGGTCAGCGCGTGGCACGGGCTGCACCAGAAACTGTCCAGACAGGCCGGCTGGACCGGCTTCGAGGGGGTCCTGCCGGTCGTGGCTGGCACCGTGATCCGCATCCAGGTCGAGCGTCTGCCCGGCAACCGGGCGCCGGAAGACCTGTGGCTGTGGCACACCGCACCACCGGGCATCGTCTTTGACCTGGACCTGCTGTGGAAGACCTACCTTCGCCGGTTCGATGTGGAACACACCTTCCGGCTGCTCAAGTCCAGTCTGGGCTGGACCGCCCCGCAGATCCGTACTCCACAACAAGGTGAACGCTGGACATGGCTGATCCTGGCCGCACACGCACAGCTGCGGCTGGCGAAGACTCTCACGACCGATCTACGCCGTCCCTGGGAGAAGACGATCCCTGCCGGGCGGTCGATGACCCCTGGACGGGTCCGCCGGGGTTTCCGTAACCTGCGCCGGCATCTGGGCACTCCGGCCAGTAGGCCGAAAACGACCACTCCCGGCCCCGGCCGTCCCAAGGGCAGCACCCGGCCCCCACGAACCCGCTACCCAGTCGGCAAGAAGAAGTCCACAGTGGACATTCTGAAAGCCCGCAAGCAGGCACTCAAAGGATAAAACTCAAGCTTAGCCTCGATCCACCGACAGGTATCGAGATGTGATGGTGTTCGGGGTATGGGAAATGCCCTGTCGGGTGGCCGGAGGGGGTCTCACCCTCCGGCTCCCACAGATCCCGGCGTAAACCTCTCGGTTTACCGGGCTCCTGTCATCCTGATCACCAGTCTGTCGTGAGCGAGGTGACCCACGCCCAGTGGGCGAACAGGCCCCGCCGGGTGGCGACGAGCCTGCTCCAGTACTGGAGGGCCCTCTTCTTGCCCCGCAACCGTTTGAGCTTTCGACGGAGGAACCGCATCAGGTAGGCGTTGATGCGTTCCAGGAGCTGGTGCAGCTTGGAGCGGTAGAACGCTCCGTAGTACTGCATCCAACCTCGCACGATCGGGTTGATCCACCGTGCGAGGTCGTCGAGTGTCAGGTTCGTCTTGTGGTGCAGCTTCCACGATCGCACCGTCGTGTTCATCTTGCGCTGGGCCGCGTCGCTGCGCGCGGGCAGGAACCCACTGAAGTGCTGTCCCCGCCGGTTGCGCGCCTCCCGTTGCCGGAACGTGAAGCCCAGGAACGTAAACGATGTGTGCTCGTACGAGCCTCGCCGGTTGCTGTCCTGGCAGTAGACGATCCGGGTCTTGTCCGGATGCAGACGCAGGCCCACCTGTCGCAGGCGTTCCGCGATCGCGTCCCGCACCTGGATGGCGCGGGCCTCGCTACGGCAGTGCACCACCGCGTCATCGACGTAACGGGCGAACTCGACGTCCGGGAACGTCTTCGTCAGCCACGAGTCCAACGCGTAGTGCAGGAACAGGTTCGCCAATGCGGGCGATGCTGCTGATCCCTGTGGGGTCCCCCGCTCCCGGTGGACCACGGTCCCGTCCGCGGTGACCATCGGCGCGGCCAGCCACCGCTTCACATACAGAATGATCCACGGCTGGTCGGTGTTGGCCTCCACGGCTTTGACCATGAGGTCCCACGGGACGCTGTCGAAGAACTTGGCGATGTCCATGTCCACCACCCAGCCCATCCGCCAGCAGCGCTCCTTGGTCTTCGCGACCGCTTGCAGCGCCGACCGGCCGGGGCGATAGCCGTAGGAGTCCCGGTGAAAGATCTGCTCCATCCGAGCTTCCAGCCTCGCCGCGACCACCGTCTGCGCTACCCGGTCCCCGACCGTCGGCACCCCGAGCGTTCTGGTACCCCCGACCTTGGGGATCTCCACCGCTCGGACCGGAGGGGGAAAGTAACTCCCCGACGACATCCGATTCCAGATCTTGTACAGGTTGTTCCGGAGATCCTGCTCAAAATCCTCGATCGACTGCCGATCGACCCCAGCGGCACCCTTGTTGTCCCTGACCTTCTCCCACGCCCGCCAGACCTCCATCCTCGAGATCTCGAACGGCTTGTCTGGTGACTGCTGCTCGGCCACCCGATTCCTCCCCGACCCGAACCGGGCCTGGTTGATCGAATCTCCGAACCACGGATGACCTGGCCCCTTCGCTCCACCCCCACCGCGTCAAGCAGGAGCTTCACCGCTACTACGAGCCAGTCCGCCGGCGTTGCCGCATCGGTACTCAATTCCTCCCGTGCTACCGGTCGGAACGCTCCCTCTCGCCGCCCGGTCAACCCCGGACAGCCGTATCGGCTCCGCCTTCCCACGTTCCACGCGAAAGCCGCAGATCGAGCTCGCGCCGCCTATATGCCGGACACCGCCTGGCCAGTAAGTGGGTGACCGCCAGACTCATCCCAGAGCAGTTCAGATACCCCGGTTTCGATGTCAACCATTTCCCTTTCGACACTTCGCAGGCTGTGACGCAACGCCTTCCCGATCCCCGCCTGACGCCTCAACCGGCGCCTTTTCCACCTCGCTCACCACGACGGTCTTCAGCCAACGCAGCAGGTGGCGGCTTGAAGCCTCCCCCCACAGAGCGACTCCGAGGGGCCAATACCCTCATCTTCCACGCAGCACCGCCTCCAGAGGAACCGTCCACATAGGACCTCAATCGACGTTCGTGGCACACCTGAACTGGGATGATGGGAGTTCTCTAGGCTTCCGTCATCCTGCTCGAGAGGGCATCTCGTAGGTGCGATTGTTGCATGCTGGCCGTGCGGTGGGCGCGGTGTTCGATGAGGCGAATCTGGTGTCGTGTGCTGGGGTTGGTCCCGGTGTTGGGGTTGGCGGAGCGGGTCGGTCTGGCCGGGCTGGTCGAGGGCCGGGTGCGGCCGGACATGTCGACCGGGTCGAACCCGGGCGGGAAGGCCGCCGCAGTCGTGGCTGGGATGTGCGTGGGCGCGGACAGCATCGATGACCTCGACGTGTTGCGGCACGGCGGGATGGGCAGGCTGTTCACCGGTGTGTACGCGCCGTCGACGTTGGGGTCGTTCCTGCGGTTCTTCACCTGGGGTCACGCCCTGCAGCTGGAAGCCGCCAGCCGGGATCTGCTGACCGCCCTCGCGGCAGCAACGCCGTTGCTGCCGGACGCGGCGACGCAAACGTATGTGGATGTGGACTCGCTGCTGCGCAGGGTCTACGGCCACGCCAAGCAGGGCGCGTCGTTCGGGCACGCCAAGGTCGGCGGATACAACATCAAGCTGCGTGGCCTGTCACCGCTGCTCGCCACGATCAGCACCCCGCTGTCAGCGCCGGCGATCGCCGCGACCCGGCTACGCGGCGGCAGCGCGGGATCCTCCCGTGGCGCGGCGTCGCTCATCACGCAGGCGATCCGCACCGCCAGGGCGTGCGGCGCGACCGGCCGGGTCCTGGTCCGCGCCGACTCCGCGTTCGGTTCCGGCGCCGTGGTGTCGGCCTGCCGCAAAGCCGGGGTGAACTACTCGGTGACCCTGCAGACCAACCCGAAGATCCGCGCAGCGGTCGCCGCCATCGACGAGACCGCCTGGACCTCGGTCCGCTACCCGCGCGCTGTCCAGGACCCGGACACCGGCGAATGGATCTCCGACGCGCAGGTCGCCGAAACCGGATACACCGCGTTCGAGTCCAACAGTCACAAGGTCACCGCCCGGCTCGTCGTGCGCCGCGTCAAGGAACGCAACCCCGCCCCGGAAGGCCAGGAGGAACTGTTTCAGCTCTGGCGGCACCACGTCTTCCTCACCGACACCCATGAGTCCACAGTGGACGCCGACCTCACCCACCGCGGACACGCCATCGTCGAACAGGTCTTCGCCGACATCATCGACGGACCCCTCGCCCACCTACCCTCCGGGCGGTTCGCCGCCAACGCCGCCTGGCTCACCCTCACCGCGATGGCCCACAACCTGCTACGCGCTGCCGGCTGCCTCACCAGCCCTCGCTACAGCACCGCCCGAACCGCCACCATCCGCCGGCAACTGATCAACATCCCGGCCCGGATCGCTCACCGCGCCAGACGCGTCGTGCTGCACCTCCCCGCCCACTGGCCCTGGCAGCAAACCTGGCAGACACTCTTCGACCGCATCCACGGACCACCCGCAACGGCCTGACCCGAACGATCGCCCATCCGGGCCCGACCACCACCGGAGCAGGCCGGCACGCCCGGCAGTACAACCACGCCCACCAACCCGCCCATCAGCCACCATCAATCAACAGCCATCACAAGCCACCGACAGCAAGATCAGCGGTGGATCGAGGCTGAGCCGTTGTTCACCGCCGGGCAGGCGGAGCGGATGAGTGACGCCTGGGTGGCATTCCGCGCCGGTGGCGGGAAGTAGCCAGGGATCGAAGCCGACGGCCCGCAGCGCACCACCCGGTGCACTGTGGGCCGCGTCATGTCCGCAAGGCGGCGGCTCGCCGCCGACGTCAGACGCTCCTGCCGGTCACGGAAGCGTGGAGCGCTGACGACGGTGCGCCGCCAGGCAAGCGCCGTGGCCACGATCGGGCATGACCCGAGCGCCATTTGTAAAGCACCTTGCCTTTCGCTCGGGCCCGTGCCATCCTGGCTGGACTGGGGATCGTCAAATGCAAATGCCTGATGGTGGGTGCGAGCCCACCCGCAGGCCGGTGCGTTCTGCGAGAGGACCGTCATGGCCACCCCGTCCCTGCCACGACGACTCGGCGGGGCCCTCACCGGCCTCGGCGTTGTCGCCGCCCTCCTGTCCGCCACCACCGCTCCCGCCGCCGCCGCGACCGCTGTCGCGTTCAGCTCGGTCGTCCCGGCCCCGGTCACGGCCACCGCCACGCCCGGGGTCAGCCACGGCATCACCGCGTCCACCACCATCTACGCCGCGCCCGGTTCCGCACCGGCGGCGGCCATCGCCAACCAGCTCGCGGCCCGGCTGCGGGTCTCGACCGGGCTGCCGCTGCCGGTCGTCACCACCGTCGCCGGCCCGGCCGACGGGATCGCCCTGCTGCTCACCGGTGCGCCGCCCGGCGTCGGCGCCGAGGGCTACCAACTCGACGTCACCGCGAGCGCGATCACCATCCGGGCGAACCAGCCCGCCGGGCTGTTCCGCGGCGTGCAGACGCTGCGGCAGCTGCTGCCCGTGGCCGCCGACGCGGCGACCCTCCAGCCCGGACCATGGCCGGTGCCGGGCGGGCAGATCGTCGACCACCCGCGGTTCGCGCACCGCGGTGCGATGCTCGACGTGGCGCGGCACTTCTTCACCGTGGCCCAGGTCCAGCGGTACCTCGACCAGCTCGCGTTGTACAAGATCAACGTGCTGCACCTGCACCTGTCCGACGACCAGGGCTGGCGCATCGCCATCAACTCCTGGCCGAATCTGGCAACCTACGGCGGCGGCACGCAGGTCGGCGGCGGACCGGGCGGGTACTACACCCAGGCGGACTACACGGCGATCGTGAACTACGCGGCCGACCGGTACATCACGGTCATTCCCGAGATCGACATGCCCGGGCACACCAATGCCGCGCTCGCCTCGTACGCGCAGCTCAACTGCAACGGCGTGGCTCCGGCCCGGTACACGGGCACGCAGGTCGGGTTCAGTTCGCTGTGCGTGCCGCTGGAGCTGACATACACGTTCATCGACCAGGTGATCGGAGAGATCGCCGCGCTGACCCCGGGGCCGTACGTGCACATCGGCGGCGACGAGGCCAGCTCCACCACCGCGGCCGACTACTCGTACTTCATCAACCGGGTGCAGCAGATCGTCGCCGCGCACGGCAAGACCGTCGTCGGATGGCACGATGTGGCCAACGCGACCCTGCCGCCCTCGACGGTGGCCCAGTTCTGGGGCACCACCACCAGCAATGCGCCGCTGGCCGCGGCGGTGGCGAACGGCACCAAGGTGGTCATGTCCCCGGCCAACAAGACCTACCTGGACATGAAGTACCGCAACAACACGAGGCTCGGTCAGAAGTGGGCCGGTCTCATCGACGTGAACACGGCGTACGAATGGAACCCGGGTGCCTACCTCACCGGTGCCGGCGAGACCGCCGTGCTCGGCGTCGAGGCACCGCTGTGGTCGGAAACGCTCGTGACCACGGCCGACATCGAGTACATGGCCTTCCCGCGGCTGCCCGCGATCGCCGAACTGGGCTGGTCGCCATGGAGCACGCACAACCTCACCGCGTTCAAGCAGCGCCTCGGTGCGCAGGGACCACGCTGGAACGTCATGGGCATCAACTACTACCACTCGACCCAGGTCACCTGGCCGAGCGGCTCGTAACCGCCGGCGGAGCCGCAACGCCACCGGGCGCGCGGCCCCGCACACCCGTCGGAGGTGCAAAATGTCACGAAATCGGATGATGTATCGGCGGGCATTGGTCGCGCTCATGCTCACCGTGACCTCGGTCCTGACCATCGGTGCGCTCGGCCCCGGCGGCGCCTCGGCCGCCACCGTGGGCTCCACCGAGCTGACCTCGGGCTGGGCCCTGCGCTCCGCCACCGGCCTGGCCGACACCGGCGCCACGATCTCCCAGGTCGGCTACCCGGCCGCCGGCTGGAGCCCGGTCACCCTACCCTCGACCGTGCTGGCCGGGCTGGTGGCGAACAACGTCTACACCAACATCTACGCCGGCACGAACCTGCAGTCCGTGCCGGACCTGACCGGCCAGGACTGGTGGTACCGCGGCCAGTTCACCGCCGCGGCCACGAGCCCCGGGCAGGTCTACTGGCTGCGGCTGCAGGGCCTGAGCTACCGCGCCCAGGTCTGGCTCAACGGCACGCAGCTCGACGCGAACGCCGTCGGCACGTTCGTCTCGCACGAGTACAACGTCACCGGCGCCATCGTGCCCGGCGCGTCGAACGCCATCGCGATCCGGGTGACCCCACCGCGGCACGCCTGCGCCGACCTGTCGGTGTGCACCGTCGACTGGAACCCTGAGGCGCCCGACATGAACGCCGGTATCTGGGGCCGCACGTCCGTCGACACGACGGGTCCGGTCGCCGTCCGTGACCCGTACGTCAAGACCGTCCTGCCACTGCCCGCCACCGATGCGGCCGACCTCACCGTCTACGCCGACGCGATCAACGCGACGGCGGCGCCGGTCACCACGACCGTCACCGCCACCATCAGCAAGCCGGGCCAGCCGACGATCACGGCCGGCCAGACCGTGACACTGGCGGCGGGCGAGCGCCGCGAGCTCGTCTTCGATCCCGCCGGCTACCCGCAGCTGCACGTCGTCAACCCCGTGCTGTGGTGGCCGTACCAGTTCGGCAGCCCCGAGCTTTACCAGGTCACGACGGCGGCAAGCGTTTCCGGTGCGGCGTCCGACAGCAAGACGGTCAACTTCGGCGTCCGGCAGTTCACCGACTACCGCACGACGGTGCAGGGCACCTCCTTCGTCGGGTACAAGGTCAACGGCCAGCCGATCCTGTTCCGCGGCGGCGGGTACGTCTGGGACCTGCTGCAACGGTGGGACACCAAGACGAACAAGGCGCACGTCGACTACGTGAAGGGCATGGGCCTCAACACGATCCGCCTCGAAGGGACGCTCGGCAACCAGGAGCTCTACGACCTCGCCGACGCGGCCGGCATCATGGTCATGCCGGGATTCGTCTGCTGCAGCGCCTGGGAGAACGACAGCGGCTGGACGGCGGAGCAGACCACCGTCGCCCAGGCATCGCTCAACACCCAGATGCGGGCCCTGCGCGCGCACGCCAGCACGTTCATGTGGAACTACGGCAGCGACCAGCCGCCGACGGCGGCGCATCTGACCGCGTACAAGAACATCGCCGCCGGCCTGCACTGGCAGAACCCGACCGTGGACAACGTCGCGACCTGGTCCAACGCGAACGCGGGCATGAAGATGGACGGCCCCTACAAATGGGAGCCGCCGGTGCTGTGGTGGGACCTCACCCGCCAGGGCTCGGCGTTCGGGACCACCGGTGAGGAGGGCACCGAGGCGCCGCCGCCGCTGGAGAGCCTCTCGCGGTTCCTCACCCCGGCACAGACCTGGCCGGTCGGCAACCCGGCCTGGAACTACCACGTCGGCCGGGGCGGCAGCGTCTTCGACAACACCGACGTCTACACCACTGCCCTCAACCGGCGGTACGGCACCACGACCAGCGCCGCGGACTACTCGAAGAAGTCCGAGGTGATGAACTACGAGAACACCCGCTCGTTCTTCGAGGCGTGGAGCGCCCGGCAGCACACCCAGTCGTTCGGCAGCATCTGGTGGATGCAGAACAACGCCTGGCCGGCGCTGCACTGGAACCTCTACGACTACTACTTCAAGCCGGGCGGATCGTTCTACGGCACCAGGAAGGCCACCGAGCCGGTCCACATCGCCTACGACTACTTCACCCGCAACGCATACGTCGTGAACTCCACCCTCACCGGCCGGACCGGGCTGACCGCCACCGCCACGGTGTACAACGTCCCGGACCTGACCCAGAAGTACACCACCAGCGTCGCGGTCGGCGCGCCCGCGAACGCCTCCGCGCCGATCCTGACGCTGCCGGCGATCACCGGACTGACGTCGACCTACTTCGTCCGCCTCCAGCTGAAGGACTCCAGCGGCACGACCGTCAGCAACAACCTCTACTGGTACTCCACCACGGCCGACGCGCTGGGCAACAAGAAGAACTGGTACTCCACCAGCGTCAAGACCTACGCCGACCTCACCGGGCTGAACAGCCTCCCCGCCAACACCGGCGTCACCACGGGCGTGTCCCGATCGGTCGCCGGCGGGCAGGAGACGGTCACGATCACGTTGACCAACACGAGCCCGACCAGCATCGCGTTCTTCGTACGACCGGAGGTGACCGCCGGCAGCGGCGGCAACGAGGTCGTGCCGGTCACCTACACCGACAACTACGTCTCGCTCTTCCCCGGCGAGTCGACCCGGATCACGGCGGTCTACGCCACCGCTGATCTGGGCGGGTTGCCCGCCCATCTGCGGGTGCGCGGCTACAACGTCCCGACCGTCTCGGTGCCGGTGCCTTGATCCGGAGCGCGGGGGCGGTGGGTCGCAGGCCCGCCGCCCCGGCGTCGCCGGTGTCAGCGGGCGGGTGCCGTCCGGTCGAGGACCAGGTCGCGTGCCTCGGCCAGGCCGACGGCGAGCGCGCCGAGCAGGACGGCGTCCGTGCCGAGCGTGGAGACCTCGATGCGGGGCGGATGCAGCGCGACGAGGTTGCGGAGCCGCTCGGCGACCGGGCCGGTGAGCAGGTCGCCGGGCTGGCTGCCGACGCCGCCGCCGAGGACGACGAGCTCCGGATCGAGCACCGCCGTGATCCCGGCGAGCGCGTGGCTGACATGGTCCACCACTCTGGACACGACCAGCCGCGCGGTCTCGTCGCCGGCACGGGCGGCGTCGAAGACGTCCTTCGCGTTCGCCGCGTCGTGCAGGCCCATCCGCTGCGCCAACGCGACCACACCGTCGGCCGAGGCCACCGACTCGAACATGCCGCGGCGCCGCGCGGCGGGCGCGTCCAGCAGGGGGTCGCCCTCACCGACCGGCAGGTAGCCGATCTCGCCGGCCGCGCCGCGGAACCCGCGGTACAGCTTGCCGTCGATCATGATGCCCATGCCGGTGCCGGTGCCGATGGAGACGTAGACGAAATGCTGGACACCGCGGCCGAGCCCGTAGCTCGCCTCACCGACGGCCGCCAGGTCGACGTCGTTCTCCACCACATACGTCGAGCCGGCGATGCCCGCCAGCCGCTCGACGCTCCCGCGCCGGTCCCAGCCGGGCAGGTTCGGTGCCAGATGCAGGGCGCCGGTCGCCTTGTCGTGGATGCCGGGGGTGCCGAAGACGGCGAGCGTGATGTCGTCGCGCGTGATGCCGGCCGTGGCGACCATCTCCTCGGCGAGGCGGGTGAGCTGCGCGACGAGGTCGCGGGCGCGGGTCCCCCGCGACGACTCGTCCTTGCGCGCGACGACCGTGCCGACCAGGTTGGCCAGGCCGACGCGGACGTACGAGCGGCCGACGTCGACCGCGAACACCCAGCCCGCTTCGGGGCGCACCTCGTACAGCACCGCGGAGCGTCCGGCCGCGCCCGCGCGCATCCCGACCTGGCGCAGCAGCCCGGCGCGTTCGAGGTTGGTGAGCGCCACGGCCACGGTGGGTTTGGACAGCCCGGTGTGCTGGGCCAGCTCGGGGCGCGACACCCTGCCCAGCCGGAAGATCTCGGCGAAGACGGCGCGCTCGTTCATCACCCGCAGCACGCTGGTCGTGCTCGCGGTGCCGGTGGTCTGCACCTGACCAGCGTGCCATACCAATTAAGAAAGGTCATTTATCAAATTCGTAAAGGACCTTGCCAAGGTTCGCCAGGTGGCTCAGCATGCTTGCAGAACCCTTCTCAGGAAAGGTGTCCCTCCGTGAGAGCCAGATGGTTCGTCGCAGTCGTCGTCGCGGCCGCCGTTGTCAGCGGGTGTGGCGGCAACGCCAAAGACAAGCCGACCGGCGACGACGCGCCGACGATCGCGTTGTTCCTGCCGGAGTCCAAGACGACCCGGTACGAGGCGTTCGACCGGCCCCTGTTCGAGGCCAAGGTGAAGGCGCTGTGCGCCGACTGCAAGCTGCTCTACGCCAACGCCGACCAGGACGCCGCCAAGCAACAGCAGCAGGTGGAGGCCGCCCTGGCCCAGGGCGCCGACGTGCTGGTGCTCGACGCCGTCGACGCCAGCGCGGTCGCGTCGCTGGTGAACCAGGCCAAGCAGAAGAAGGTGCCGGTCATCGCGTACGACCGGTTGATCTCCGAGATCAGCTACGAGTACTACGTCTCCTTCAACAACGTCCGGGTCGGCGAGATGCAGGGACAGGCCCTGCTCGACGCGCTGACCAAGGCCGGGACGGCCGACAAGGGCAAGATCGTCATGCTCAACGGCGCCCCGACCGACCCCAGCTCGGCCGACTACAAGACCGGTGCGCACAAGGTCCTCGACGGCAAGGTCCAGATCGGCCGCGAGTTCGACACGCCCGACTGGAGCCCGGACAAGGCCCAGCAAGAGATGGAACAGGCCATCACCGCGCTCGGCCGGGACACCATCGTCGGGGTGCTGTCCGCCAACGACGGCATGGCCGGCGGTGCGATAGCGGCGATGAAGCGTGCCGGCTACCCGACCCTGCCGCCGATCACCGGCCAGGACGCGGAACTCGCGGCGGTGCAACGGATCCTGACCGGAGAGCAGTACATGACCATCTACCTCGACATCCGTCAGGAGGCGGAGAAGTCCGCGGAACTGGCCGTCGCGCTCGCCAAGGGCGAGAAGCCGGCCGCGCCGACGAAGGTCGCCAACGGCACCGCGGACATCCCCGCGTTCCTGCTCGACCCGATCGCGGTCACCGCGGACCGGATCAAGGACACCATCGTCAAGGACGGCTTCTACAAGGCGTCCGACATCTGCACCGGACCGGTCGTCCCGGCGTGCACCAAGGCGGGAATCCAGTAGTGCTCGCCGCCTCGAACATCAGCAAACGCTACGGTGCGGTCCAGGCTCTCGACGGGGTGAGCCTGGACCTGCCGGACGGCGAGGTGGTCGCCCTGGTGGGCGACAACGGCGCCGGCAAGTCGACCCTCGTCAAGGTCCTCTCCGGCGTCGTCACCGCGGACGACGGGGCGATCGAGCAGGACGGCCGCCCGGTCCGGATCGCGAGCCCGCACGAGGCGCAGCAGCTCGGCGTGTCGACCGTCCACCAGGACCTCGCGCTCTGCGAGAACCTCGACGTCGTCGGCAACCTGTTCCTCGGCGCCGAACGCCGTCGCTGGACGGTGCTCAACCACATCCGGATGGAGCGCTCGGCACGGGACCTGCTGTCCTCGCTGGACGTCCGGATCCGTGACATCCGGGTGCCCGTCGCGATGCTCTCCGGCGGCCAGCGGCAGTCCGTCGCCATCGCCCGGGCGCTCATCGGCGAGCCGCGGGTCGTGATCCTCGACGAGCCGACCGCCGCGCTCGGCGTCGAACAGACCGCGCAGGTGCTCGACCTGATCCGCCGCCTGCGCGACCGGGGGCTGGCGGTGCTCGTCATCTCCCACAACCTGGCCGACGTCCGAGCCGTGAGCGACCGGATCGTGGTGCTCCGGCTGGGCCGCAACGCGGGCGAGTTCAGCACCGCGGAGTCCACCCCGGAGGCCGTCGTCGCCGCCATCACCGGAGGCACCGTATGACCACGACGCTTGTCAAGCCGCTGCAACCGTTGCGCGCGGCGACGCGTACCGACCTCGGCGCATGGCCGGTCGTCGGCGGCCTGATCCTGATCGCGGTGGTGTTCGGGTCCCTCAACGAGCACTTCCTGTCGGCGGAGAACCTCACCAACCTGGCCCTGCAGATGGCGGCCACCGGCACCATCTCACTCGGCATCATCATGGTGATCCTGCTCGGCGAGATCGACCTGTCGGCCGGCTCGGTCAGCGGCCTGTGCGCGGTCGTCATGACGATCCTGTCCGTGCGCCACGGCTGGCACCCGCTGGTCGCGGTCGCCGCGGCGCTCGGCTGCGCCGTGCTGGTCGGCCTGCTGCACGGCTGGATGTTCACCAAGCTGCGGATGCCCTCGTTCGTCGTCACGCTCGCCGGGCTGATCGGCTGGCAGGGCCTGATGCTGTACCTGCTGGGCCGCGGCGGGACGATCAACCTGCCGTTCGACGGGTTTCTCGCGCGGCTGAGCGACACCTGGCTGCCGCCGTGGGCGGGCTGGCTGGTGGCCGCGCTCATCGTCGCCGGCTGGGGCGCCGGCGCACTGGTCAACCGGCGGCTGCGCCGCGACGCCGACCTGCCGGTCACCTCCGGCCTGTGGCTGACCCTGCGGCTGGCCGGCCTGGCCGGCGTCCTCGCGGTGGTGGTGCTGGTGCTGACGGCCGACCGCGGGGTGCCGCTGCTGCTCGTCATCTTCGGCACCCTGGTCGTGTGCCTCGACCTGATGCTGCGGCACACCGTCTTCGGCCGTCACATGTACGCGGTCGGCGGCAACGCCGAGGCGGCGCGCCGGGCCGGTATCAACATCACCCGGATCCGTGTCCTC
The DNA here is from genome assembly GCF_050936335.1 of Dactylosporangium sp. CA-152071. NCBI lineage: Bacteria > Bacillati > Actinomycetota > Actinomycetes > Micromonosporales > Micromonosporaceae > Dactylosporangium > Dactylosporangium sp. CA-152071. The sequence continues at coordinate 4,453,544 of NZ_JBNJMZ010000002.1, forward strand.
GCGTTCGTCGCCGGGTCCGCCCTGGCCGCGTTCGGCGGGATTCTCGCGGCCAGCCGGCTCGCCGCGGTCAACCAGAGCTCCGGCGGCAGCGACACCCTGCTCATGGCGATCGCCGCGGCGGTCATCGGCGGCACGTCACTGTTCGGCGGCCGGGGCCGGGCCTACGCCGCGCTGCTGGGGATCCTGGTGATCCAGTCGATCACCAACGGCATGCTGCTGCTCAGCGTCGACTCCTCGGTGCGGTACATGGTCACCGCCGCGGTGCTCGCCATAGCCGTGGCGATCGACTCGCTCGCCCGGCGGGGGCAGCCCAGGTGACGCGGCACGTACTGGCGATCGACTTCGGCGGCACCAAGGTCGCGCTGGGAACGGCGGCCGTCGACGCGCCCGACGGCCGCCCGCACACCATGATGCGCCTGCCCACCCAGGGCTCCAGGGGGGCGCTGCAGGTCGTCGAGCGCACCCTGACGGCCGCGCGGGACCTGCTCAGCACCCCGGCAGCGGTGGGGGTCTCGACCTTCGGCGTGGTCCGCGACGACGTGATCCGCCTGGCCCCGAACGTGCCCGGATGGGACGGCATGGCACTGCCCCGGCTCCTGCGGACCGAGTTCGGTGACACCCCCGTCGCGATCGACAACGACGTCAACGCCGGTGCCGCCGCCGAGCTGCGCTGGGGAGCCCTCCGCGGCGTCGACATCGGCCTCTACGTCAACCTGGGGACCGGTCTGGCCGCCGCGCTGGTGGCCGGCGGCCGGGTCCTGCCCGGTGCCCACGGCGCCGCGGGCGAGATCGGCTACCTGCGCGACTCCGCCGCCGCCCCGGCCTTCGCCGACGGCCACGCCCCGCTGGAGGAGGCGGTCTCCGGCAGCGCCCTGGCCCGCCGTGGCTCAGCCCTGCTCGGCCGGGAGGTGACCGCCGCCGAACTGTTCGACCTGCACGCCGAACCCGGCGTCGGCGAACTGCTGGACGAGGCACTGGACACCCTGTCCCGGACGATCGCCAACCTCTGCATCACCCTCGACCCGCAACGCGTCGTCATCGGCGGTGGGTTGATGGGTGCCGCCCAGCACATCCTCCCGCGGGTGGCGACAGCCCTCCAGCGCTCGGTGCCCTTCCCGCCACAGCTGACGACCGCCACCTTCGTCGACGACGCCCCGCTCGTCGGTGCCCTTGCCCTGGCCCTGGCGCTGGCGTGATCCGATCGGGCGACGACGTCCGCTGTCACCGCACCATCCCGAGGGCTCCCAGCGCTCACACCAGGGCAGATACCAGGCGCTGCCCCGGCTGCCGGCCAGGTTGGCCAGGGCGACGGTCATCGGGTTGGTGCCGGGGGTGTTGGCGAAGGTGAGGGCGACGAGCAGGTCGCGGCCATGGAAGTCGATCCACGCGATGGCGTAGGCCGGCCCACCGGAGGCACGATGCCTTGGCGCCCGGCGCATAGTGTGCTCCGCATGACGGACGCACAGGAGAAGGCGAAACCGGTGCGCCGGTGGCGCCGGCGGGTGGTGCTCGGCGCGGCCGCCGCGCTGCTGCTCACCAGCGCGCCATGGCTGTGGACACAGATCGCCGCGCGCGGCCACGTGCACGACGAGGCGGATGCGCCGGCCGCCGACGTCGTCATCGTGCTCGGCGGCGAAGTGGCGGCGGACAAACGCACGCCCGCGCCACGCCTGGCCGGCCGGCTGGACACCGCCGCCGCACTCGTGGACAGCGGCCGCGCCCGGGTGATCCTGGTATCCGGCGACGGCGGCGGCGAGTCCGGCGACGAACCGGCCGTGATGACCGCATACCTGACCGGCCTCGGCATCGATCCGCGCCGCATCGTGGCCGACCCGCACGGCCTGGACACCTACGACACGTGCGTACGGGCGCGGGACGTCTACGGCATCACCCGGGCCCTGGTCGTCACCCAGGCCTACCACCTGTCCCGCGCGGTGACACTGTGCCGGCAGGTCGGCATCGACACCGACGGCGTGAACGCCCGCTGCGACGGCTGCGCCGCCGGCCTGCTGGCCAGCAAGGCCGTGCGCGACTACTTCGCCAGCGGCAAGGCCGCCTGGGACGCCGTGCGCGCACGACCTCCGGCGGTCACCTCACCACCGAACCCGCAGATCCGAGATGCAATGCAAGCCGGTTGAGTCACGGTGGTCGCGATCGAAGCGGAAGTACCCGGGATCCATGCTCACTCCGGGCACCGGAACGGTTGCTTGTAAGGACGGTGCGGCTGTCCATCGAGGAGAACGTTCGCAGGCCGAGGCGGTAGGACAGGTGAGGCGCCGTCCGCCGCGATATCCAGCACGACGGTCGTGCACCGCTCCTTCCCCGTCGGGAGGCATCGAGGCTAAGCCTCGATCCGTGGATCGGATTTCGTCTGTGACGGTGTCATGGCGGTTTGGAAATGATGAGAGTGCCCTGCGGGCTGCGATGATCGGGTTTCTCTAGCGGTAGTTTGTTAGCTCAGGTGGTACAGGTACAGGGGTTGTCCACTTGCGACGGCGTCGAGGAGTGCCTGGAGCTCGGCGGGTGGGGGCCTGTTCGACCACGCCCGCCAACAGCGCCGCAACATGATCCAGGGAACGAGCCAGCCGCGGACCTCCCGGATGGTTCGGGGCCAGCACAGGGCTGCCGACGGCCTGCCGGGTGCGGGTCCCCTCTCTCGAGCACCGGGATCAGGGGGTGGTGCTGCTGGCTGTGACGGTGCTCGATCTGCTAACCAGGCATCCCAGCAGAAGCAAAACGCGCAGTTGACCAGGGTCTGATGGCGACGGATGGCGGTGTCGGAACGGGCTTGGAAATCGGCCCACCCGAGTTCGTCCTTGACCTGCTTGTAGCCCTGCTCGATCCAGTGCCGGATCCCATAGATCCACACGATCTCCGCCAGGTCCGCGGGTGGATGAGGGCTGTCGACAGCCCGGGGGCCGCCGAGTCGAGGCAGATCGGTGGCCAGATACCAGGTGGCCTTCTCCGGCAGGGTGGCCGGGTCGGCGGTGGCCACGACCAGCCGGGTCGTCCCGTCCGGCCCCCACCAGCCCAGCCGCGCCTCGGCGGCCCACCACGTCTGGGTATGCCCGTCGCGGAACGTCCGGGGCGCCGGCGTCCAGTCGCCCGGCTCTTCGGGACTGTTCCAGGCCAGGTCGCGGGCAGCGTCGACGGGGGTGTACGCCTGGTCTGCGTAGGCCCATGTCCCCCGGTGCGGTTTGAGGGCCATGACGAATGGCAGTCCCGCCGCGCGGAGGTCGGCGCGGAAGCCGTCCTGGTCGCCGTAGGCACAGTCGGCGGCCACCGCGCGGAAGACCACGCCCGACTGACGGGCTTGCACGGCCAGGTCGGCAGCGATCTGCAGCTTGGTGCGGAAGTCTGGGTCGTGCTTGCCTTTCGGGAAGTGGTGCGCGGGGGTGTAGGGCACCGCATGCAGCGGGTAGTACAGCCGCTCGTCGGCCCACAGGGTGGTCACGGTGACGATCCCGCGGTCGGTCTTGCCATAGCGGCCCAGCCACTGGTTGCCCACATGCGCGGTGGCGGTACCGTCCTTGCGGTCACCGGAATCGTCGACGACCAGCACCCCACCGGCATGCGGCGCGGTGGCGGGATCAGCCAGCAGCAACTCCACCCGCCGGGCGTTGACCTGCTCATGGTCCCAGGTGGACTCCGACAGGAAGAACTGCAGCCGTTGTACCGCCGGATGCTGAGCCCCGATGACCGGCTCAGCCCCGGCCAGACAGGTCAACGTCTTGTTCCGGTCACGCGGCGCGAGCAGCCCGGTCAGGTACTCACGAAACCCCCGACGCTGGGCCAGCCTGCCGAACAGATCATCGAAGCGGGCAGCGTAGCCCTCCAACGAACCCGGCGCCGGTGGACACCGACGACGCACAGTCATCGCTCACACCTCAGCAAACCTACAAAAGTCCGAACACTTCACGGCTATTACTGCCCAGAAGCCGCAGGCAACAAACTACCGCTAGGACCTGATCGGTGCGGCTCGGAAGGACACTCTCGGTGCAAGGATCTCATGCCTTCCGGGCGGACGGCGCGGTGTTCGACGAGGGCAATCTCGTGTCGCACGCGGGTCTGGTCCCGCTGCTGGAACTGGCTGAGCAGGCAGGCCTGTCACAGCTGCTGGATCAGCATGTGCGGTTCGTGGATGAGCGGGTCAGATCCGGGGCGGCGAACCCGACCCCGAAGCTGACCTCGATCATCGCCGGGATGGCCGCCGGCGCGGACAGCATCGACGATCTGGACGTGATCCGGGCCGGTGGGATGCGGCAGCTGTTCGGCGGGGTCTACGCCAGCACCACGCTCGGGATCTTCCTGCGTGAGTTCACCCACGGCCACACCCGGCAGCTCTCCACGGTGCTGCGCCGGCACCTGGTCGCTCTCACACAACGCACACCGGTGCTGCACGACATCGCCGAACAGGCCTTCATCGACATCGACTCGCTGCTGCGCCCGGTCTACGGCCACGCCAAACAGGGCGCCTCCTTCGGCCACACCAAAATCGCCGGAAAGACGATCCTGCGCCGCGGGCTGTCCCCGCTCGCAGCCACCATCTGCACCCGCACCACAGCACCGGTGATCGCCGCGGTCCGGCTCCGCGCCGGCCGGGCCGCATCCGCCAAAGGCGCCGCGAGCATCCTCACCGAAGCGATCAACACCGCCGTCGCCGCCGGCGCGCAACCCGGCAACCTCCTCATCCGCGGAGACTCCGCCTACGGCAACGGCAAGGTCATCACCGCAGTCCGCAACGCCGGAGCCCGGTTCTCCTTCACCCTGACCAAAACCAGCACCGTCAACGCCGCGATCGCCGCCATCGACGACGAGCAGTACACACCGGTGCACTACCCCGGCGCGGTCACCGACCCGGACACCGGCGCACTCATCTCCGACGCCCAGGTCGCCGAAATCACCTTCACCGCGTTCGCCGACAGCCACCACCGCGTCACCGCCCGACTGATCGTGCGCCGTGTCCTGGACGCCAACACCCAGGACCCGCTGTTCCCCGTCTGGCGCCACCACCCATTCCTCACCAACAACCCCGAACCCACCGCCGACGCCGACATCACCCACCGACGACACGCCATCTGCGAAACCGTCTGGTCCGACCTCATCGACGGCCCCTGGGCCCACCAACCCTCCGGTCAGTTCGGTGCCAACGCCGCCTGGACCATCCTCGCCGCCATCTGTCACAACCTGCTCCGCGCCGCGGGCACCCTCACCCGCATCCCCCGCTACGCCACCGCCCGCGGCGCCACCCTGCGCACCCACCTGATCAACATCCCCGCACGGCTGGCCCGCCCGCAACGCCGCCCGACTCTGCACCTGCCCACCCTCTGGCCCCGCGCCCACGCCTGGCTCGCCCTCTGGAAAGCCGTCTTCACCTGACCAGCGGCCCCCACCGCGCACACCGCAACGCAACACCCACCCGCAACCGACCACACGAAACCCGAGCACGCTGGCGCGGCGGGCCAGCAGCACCACCACGCCCTCAACCCCAACAAGATCAACTACACCCCACCCAAAGACCAACGCCGCAGCCGATCCACGGATCGAGGCTAAGAGCGACCGGCAATAGGTCAGGATCTGGGCGGGTGGGGACCCCGGGTGCGAGGCAGGCACGGGTCCATTGATCATCGGAGTTCTCTACGCTTCGTAACCGATGGAGTCCCGTGCCTGCGCTGCCATCATCGTTGTTCGAGCCTGTCTGGGTCCAGTTCGCCGCGCTGTGGCCTGAACAACCCGAGTTCGACCCGGCGCATCCCCTCGGTTGTCACCGCCGCCGGATCCCGGACCGGGTCGTGTTCGAGCACGTCATCGCCGCGCTGGTCCACGGATCCGGGTATGAACGCGTCGCCTCGCAGACCTGCTCGGACCGCACGATCCGCCGGCGTCTGCGGCTGTGGGCCGACGCCGGTCTCGGCGAGCAGATCCACGAGCTGGCCCTGGACGCCTACGACCGGATGATCGGCCTGGACCTGGCCGACGTCAGCGCCGACGGCGCGATCACGAAAGCACCGTGCGGCGGCGACCGGGCCGGCCGGTCACCGGTCGACCGTGGCAAGGGCGGCATGAAACGCTCGACCGGCGTGGACGGGTACGGCATCCCGCTCGGCATCGTCGGCGCCACCGCCAACCGGCACGACTCCCCGCTGCTGCGCGACACCTTCGCCGCGTGCAGCACCCAGCTGCGGCACCACTGGCCGGAACGGGTCACTGCCCATCTCGACCGCGGCTACGACAACAACCGGGCCCGTGACCTGCTCGACGAACTCGGCTTCGACGCGCAGATCGCCCGCAAGGGCGTACCCGCCCCGGTCCAGATCGGCAAACGCTGGGTGGTGGAGCGGACGAACTCGTGGATGAACGGCTTCGGCAAGATCCGCCGCTGCACCGACCGCAACGCCGCCATCGTCGACTTCTACCTGTACCTGGCCGCCGCCATCGTCACCGTCCGTCAACTCATCCAACGAGCCCGCACCCTCTACCGCTGGGACACCCGACCCACCACCCGCAGACTCAAGTGACACCTACTGCCGGTCGCTCTAAGCTTGAGTTTTATCCCTTGAGTGCCTGATTGTTGACTTTTGGTGTGTCCACTGTGGACTTCTTCTTGCCGACTGGGTAGCGGGTTCGCGGAGGCCGGGTGCTACCCACGGGACGGCCGGGACCAGGATTGGTGGTTTTCGGCCTACCGGCCGGAGTGCCCAGATGCCGGCGCAGGTTACGGAAACCCCGGCGGACCCGTCCAGGGGTCATCGACCGCCCCGCAGGGATCGTCTTCTCCCAGGGACGGCGTAGATCAGTCGTGAGGGTCTTCGCCAGCCGCAGCTGGGCGTGCGCGGCCAGGATCAGCCATGTCCAGCGTTCACCCTGCTCAGGAGTACGAATCTGCGGGGCGGTCCAGCCCAGGGTGGACTTGAGCAGCCGGAAGGTGTGTTCCACATCGAACCGGCGGAGGTAGGTCTTCCACAGCAGGTCCAGGTCAAAGACGGTGCCCGGTGGTGCGGTGTGCCACAGCCACAGGTCTTGCGGCGCCCGGTTGCCGGGCAGACGCTCGACCTGGATGCGGATCACGGTGCCAGCCACGACCGGTAGCACCCCCTCGAAGTCGGTCCAGCCGGCCTGTCTGGACAGTTTCTGGTGCAGCCCGTGCCACGCGCTGACCATCACCTCGCCGTATCGCGGGTTCTGCCCACGCAGCCGCTGATCGGGCGCCGGAAGCGCTGTCGGCTTGGACAGTTCGAACCGGCTGCCGTGCTTCCTGGGCCGGCCCGGCCGACCGTCCTTGCGTCGCTTGGGTGCCGGTGCGTAGAACACCCGGTCGCTGCGCACCCGACCCAGGACCTGCACACCCAGACCGTCGAGTCCGGCGAGATAGGTGATGCGGGTCAGGTCGTATCCGGAGTCGAACGTGAACACCGGCGCGGGCCGCCGCGCGAGCGTCCCGGCCTCCTCCAGACGGGCCAGCACATTGGCGATCTGGGCGACCGTCACCACCGTCACGTCGTCGTCCGGGCCGATACGCACCACGTCCAGCAGCGCGGTCCACGACGACGCACCCCACTCCAACCCGGCGGCGAAGGAGAACGGCCAGCCCGGAATCGTCTTGCGGGATCCGTCGCAACGGCAGGAGGTGTAGCAGTGACACAGCCCCGCAGAGGTCACCGCGTCCGGCCGTGGCCACGCCGAGGTATCCACCGCGATCTTCACCGGACCGTCGTCGGCGGGCTGCCACGACGACGCGATCAGCCCAGCCAGCTGTTCAACGTCGAGATCACCACAGGCCAGCGCGTCATACAACGCCCCGTGTCCACGCCGGAACACCTTCTCCTGCGACAGTTCCACCAGGGAGTCCACCGGACCATCAGCGGTCAACACCGCATCCACGAGCTCGAACAACGCGTCCGCGCGTCTGCTGAAGCACGCATACAATCCGGCTCGGAACGCGACCAATGCCGCACGACACACCGAGGCATCTGTTGCCACCACAGCCTGCAAACCTGGCATAGTAGGCCCCACGGCCACCCCGCATCCTTCGAAGCTTCAGCACTCCGAATGATCACGGGTGGCCGTACCCATATCCTTGCGACACACCGAAACGGCCCGGACGATCTTCTGATCGCCCGGGCCGTTGGTTAAATCTCAAGCTAAGCTGCCACCCGTCGGCTACCACGGGGGAGTTCACGCATGCTGCGGGTCGCAACGCCGGTCGCTGTACTGCTGGTGGCGGCGGGTGCACTGAGCGGCTGCAACACACCGTCGGAAGACTCGCCTCCGGCTGCGAAGGTGACCCACACGGTGACCTACGAGCTGTTCCACTCCGGTGGTCCCGGATTGAAGATCGTCGGCGCCTACAGCGACGAGCGGGGCGCGTCGGTGTCGTTCGACACCCCGCAGTCGACCTGGACGAAGCAGGTCGACGTGGTGTATCCGGACGTCACGACCGTGGTCCTCGGCGGCAACGCCGCCCCGGACGGCGACGCCGTGATCGGCACGCAGATCCCGCAGCTGCAGTGCATCCTGCGGGTCGACGGCTCGATCGTCGCCCAGCAGCACTCGCTGAGCCCGCGGTGCGAGGCGAAGCTCACCGGCACCGTCACGACACCGAAGCCCGGCTCGCCCGCGCCGTCAGCGTCCCGCTGACCCGTCAGCCTCGCAGCGGCTGCGCCAGGGCCGGTGCCCAGATCCAGTGGGCCGGGCGGGTGGCGCGCGGTTGGTAGCGTCCGCGCGCATGGGTGGCATCGGGTTCTCGATCAGCATTGACGGCGACGGTGACGTCGACACGGCGCGCGTGGCGGTGTGGGAGGAGATGCGGACGTTCGCGCAGTGGTTCCATGTGCTCGGCGGCAAGGCCTACGACGAGCTGGACCACTACCTCGACGGGCTCGAACCGGCCGCGGAGCCGCATCGGGCCGGGGACCGGCGGATGTACTGGTGGTTTCCAGCCCTGCCGGCAGCTGCCTGCGCTCGATGCTCGCCTGGGCGCACTGGTGCGCCGTCGCCGTCGCCGTCGACTGGGAGCGGGTCGGGTACGTCGCCAGGCGGCACGGGGTCACCATCACCGGGCCGCGGCCCGAAGCGACGGCGGGCGACGAGCGGTTCGTGGTCCTGCGCGACCGGCTGTGGCTCGTGGAGGACGACGGGCTGCGGGGCGACAACCTCCTGCTACCGCCCGACGAGCTGACCGAGGAGGAGACCGGCCGCGTCGACGCCGCGCGGAAGCGGTGCGGGTGCGTGGACGCAGCTGATGGCCCTCGCGCCCGAGGTGGGTCCCGACGGAAGAGACATGGCCCTGCAGGCGTTGTTCCCGTTGTACCGAGCGCCGCAGCGCACCGAGGACGAGCGCGACGCCTACCGGACGGCGCTGCGGGCCGCCCTCGCCGAGTACCGCAGCGACACCGCGTTCTACCTGCTCAAGGAGCTGGGCTAGAACGTGACCCAGCCGTCGAAGCCGCCCGGGGACGGGCAGTCGCCCCGCCCTGCACGCGCAGGGCCGGTCGCCCGAGCAGCGCTCGGCGACGGCGCGCTCGGCCGGGTCGCACCATGGTGCTTCCTCGACTACGTCCCGGGCCAGTTACCCGGTCCGGCGCCGTCGCCCCATGGATGTCACCTTCACCGGCTCGGAGGTGACGGCGCTCACCGACGGCCAGATCCTCACGGTCGGCGAGGACAACGTGTCCGAGACGGTCATGTCCTCGGCGGACTTCGAGGCGGAGGCGAAACGCCGCTGCTGACCTGCGCTTGGCGCTGGGGCCGCCCGGTTGACGTCCGGGCGGCCCTCAGGGATTACACGACGACGACGCAGGCGCCGATCTCCGACGTCGAGGCGTAGGTGGCCGCGGCCGGCATCTCGGTCGCGGTGGCCATGACCACGGTGCCGGCCGGGGTGGCGACGGGCGGTACGGTCGCCGCGACGACGTTGCCGTTGGCGTTGGTGACGACCGTGACGGCGCCGAGGAAGGTCTCCGCCGGGCTCACGCCGCCCACGCCGCAGGCCGCGGCGGCGAAGAACTCGACCCGGAACATGGTCAACGGGGTGCTGTTCAGGCGCCAGTTGATGGTGGTGACGGCCGCGGCGAAGGTGGCGGCCGTGATGATCGGGTAGTTCTGCAGGTTGTTGGCGCCTGCGTCCGGGTCCTGGAAGTCGTTGGGCACGACCGCGGGCGGCGCCAGCGCCAGGTCGAGGTTGATGCCGAGGCCGACGTTGCCGTAGTCGAGGTTGCCGAGGATGTCGTTGCCGACCGCGCCGGCGCTCAGCGCGATCCCGGCGAGGCCGTTGAAGGCAATCCGGTTCGGCGGGACGAGCGGGTCGACCGAGCCGATGTGGTTGGTGTCGGCGTCCGTGATCAGGATGCCGTTGAGGGTGTTGGACAGGGTGATCGCGCCGGTGGGGTCTGTACCGATCGCGTTGCCCCGGATCACGGTCTCGTCGGTGGCGGCGTCGAGCTCGATGCCGTTGGCGCGGTTGGTGCCGATCACGTTCGCCGATCCCGTGTTGTCACCGCCGATGATCGTCCGGTCGGCGCTGACCGTGATGCCGTTGCCGGTGTTGGGCAGCGGCACCAGCGTTCCGGCGGCACCGATCGCCGTGCCGATGCGGTTGCCCTTGATGTCCTGGTCGTTGCCGTCGACCCGGACGCCGTCGCCGTCGTTGCCGGAGATGGTGTTGCCGCCGCCCGCGTCGTCGGTGCCCAGGGAGTTGACGGTGCTGCTGCGCAGCCAGACGCCGTCGCCGCCGTTGCCGATGTCCGCCGGGCCCATCGGTCCGGGCGCGACGCCGATGAGGTTGCCGACGATCTGGTTGGACCCGGCGATCCCGTCCACCTCGAGACCCACGCCGGTGTTGCCGGACACGACGTTGGCGGTGCCGGTGAGGAAGCCGCCGATCTCATTGGAGTTGCTGCTCACCTCGATGCCGCTGTCGTTGGCGAGGGCCGCGGTGGCGGTCGCGTTGACGCCGATCAGGTTGCCGTGGACGATCGTGAAGTCGGCGCCGTTGTCGATGTCGAGGCCGATGCCGGGGTTGCCGGAGATGACGTTGCCGCCGCCGGCCTGGTCGCTGCCGATCTGGTTGCCGGCACCGTTCACCAGGATGCCGCCACTGCCGTTGCCGAGCGCGTTCGTGCCGGTCGCGTCGCTGCCGATGCGGTTGCCGAGCACCTTGGTGCCGGTGCCCTGCAGTTCGACGCCGTACAGCCGGTTGCCGGAGATGAGGTTGCGGTCGGCCGGGTGCTCGCCGCCGATCTGGTTGTCGGCGCCGAGGACGATCACGCCGGAGTCGTTGTTCTGCAGGGCGACCGCGCCGGCGTTGCCCGTGCCGATGTAGTTGCCGCGGATGAGGTTGTGATCGCCGCGCACGCAGATGCCGGCGCCGCCGCAGTCGCCGCCGGCCCCGGCGACGCTGTTGATGACGAGCCCGGACACGGCGCTGTTGTCGGCGTCGATGGTCAGGCCGGTGGTCATGAACGTTCCGTTGATGACCACGGTGAGCGTGGCCGGGGTGGTCGCGGTCGCCGGGGACGCGCCCGGTTCGGTGTAGCCGGCGATGATCAGCGGATCGGTGATCGCCGGCAGGTCGCTCTGCGGGACGATCACCCGCGGCCCGGCGCCGGGCAGGGCGAACGTGATCGAGTCGAGCCCGGGGCTGCCGTTGGCCATGTCGATGGCGTCCCGCAGCGACCCGGCCCCGATGTCGTTGACGTTCGTGACGACGTAGATCGCGAAGGCGTTCGCCGGAGGCGCGGGCATCCCAAGGGCGGCGCAGGTGAGCACCAGGGCGGTGATCGCCGCCCGGCGGATGGTCGATCGGTTCAAAGCCGTTTCCTTTCGCCACGCCGGCCGAACGGTTCGGCCGGTCGAGTCGTGGCTCAGGGTGTCGACCAGGCCTGCCATGCACCTTGCACAAACCTTCGCCGCGCAGGCCGGCGCCGCTTCCGCGGCCGCACGCGCACGCCCATGGCCCATGCCCGCCTCGCGTGCCATGCCCGCGGATGGCGCAGACCGGCCCACGTGAGCCTGCAAGACGAACGGCCCTGACGCGACGACGGTGGGCGCGGTCGGCCTGTGCGAGGTCCGGTGTGCATTTGTGCATGTGAATTGCACGCGGGCGTTGAGTGTCCCCACCTACGCTCCGCCGGCACGACCAATCCGAGTGCATCGTCCGGTGGCCGCGCGCCGTGGTCATGATCCGCTGCCGCGCCACGGAAAGTACAACGAAGGAGAACAAGTGGTCAAAATAGGATATCGAAGGGCCCGTCCAGGTCCCTTCGCCGGCCGATGGGGTCGGCTGCTGGCGGGTGTGCTGGTGGCGCTGGCCGTCAGCACGGGCAACGTGGTGGTGCTGCCGACGACGGCGCACGCGGCGCCCGTCTCGACCGACCCGGAACAGCGCCGCCGGGGCCTGTTCTCGGCGTACATGCGCAGCCGGACGAGTGGTCATGAGGGCCTGCGCAACATGTACGTCAGCGCGGAGATGGTCGGCTTCAAGCAGCTGAACCCGAACGCCACGGCGAGGCAGGTGCTCGAACACGGCGTCAAGATGAACGAGTACTACAAGAGCCACCTGGTCGCCGACGACCTGGAACGCCCGATGTACCTGTTGGCGACCAAGCTTCTCGAGTTGACCGCGAAGAATCCGGCCGGCTCGATCGCCGCCCCCATCCTGCAGCAGATGATGCAGGAGACGCTCGGCAAGCAGCTGACCAAGTACGGGACGATGGTCGACGAGATCTATGCGTCGCAGTTCGAGAGCGCATACCTCACCCAGGTCTTCCAGGTCATGGACAACCAGTGGACCGCGGTAGCCACCTACGGCGCCAACGACCCGGAGTTCCGCGCCGCGTGGAACGGCTACATCGGCGCCCTGTACGGCGTCTCGGCCGACGCCACCGTGGAGGCGCTCGAGGCCGACCCGCTGATCGGTACGTTCGTCGACGTACAGGCGCTGAAGGATCTCCAGGTCAACTCCGATCTCTACATCGCGGAGGGCAACCGGCAGCTGACCAAGCTGCTCAAGGAGATCAACGCGCAGGTCGGCGCGACCAACACGGAGCTCGATCGGTTGAACACCAAGTTCCCCGTGCAGGGCGCCAACCCGAGCCCGTCCGACTATGAGGTGGCGAAGGCCAACGCGGCGGCCCGGCAGGTGTGGATCGACCAGGCGGCGGGCGCGGTGAAGCTGCTGTCGATCCTGGTCGGCTTCGCTAACAAGGATGCGGGCAAGTTCGTGTCGGTCGCCGGGAACGCGGCCGTCCAGATCGCCACGGCGGTCAACAACTTCCTGCCCACGATCGCGGCCAAGGGTCTGACCGGCGCGCTGTTCTCGATGACCGGCATCGGGCTGGCCGCCAACGTGCTCGGCGCTGTCCAGTCGCTGTTGCCGCTGTTCGCGTCTGGGCCGTCACCGGAGCAGCAGATCCTCGAGCAGATGACGGCACTGAAGGAGCAGGTCAAGGACCTCAAGAACGAGATGAACGAGCGGTTCGACCGCATCGAGACGGCTCTGGGGAATCTCTACGACGCGCTGTACGACCAGTTCGACGTGGTGGTGAAGCTGCACCAGGCGACCCAGGCCCAGCTCCAGACGATCACGGCCAACCTCGCCAAGCTGACGGAGCAGGTGGACTACTGGGGTCATGCACTCCTCACGGCCGACCAGCAGGCCGGGAAGGACGCCGTCATCACGACGATGAACAACTCGCTGGACTACCGGTTCAGAGCCGGCCGGGAGATGTCGTCCACCTACTACTTCGACGCGGCGACGTCCCTGCAGGGTGCCGCGTCGAACAAGAGCACAGTTCACCCGCAGGCCGCGCCACTCGGCGTGCAAGCTCCGGAGAACGCGCTGCGCGACTACGGGCAGTACGGTTCCATCGCATGGCTGAACCAGTACGCCTACGCGAATCTCGGTCTGCCGCAGACGAGCAGAGTCAGCGACACGCCATCGGTGGAGTTCTGGCTGCTGGCCGCCGAGGGTTACAAGACGCTGCTCGCGCAGAACCCGGCGCAGGCATCGACAGTCAACGGCGTGACGACTGACGTCACCGCCGCGGGCGAGGCCATCCAGTATGCGGTGCGGCAGTTCAGCCTGCCACAGCCGGCAGGAGGCCCGCGGCTGAACCCGGTCTTCACGAAGTTGCTGGAGACCTACCGCACCACCGCGTCCGCGATGGCCACCGAGTTCCAGAAGAAGGAGCTCGCCGCGCTGAACCAGGCCACGGACGTCAACATCGCCGGACTGCCCAGCCAGCAGGTGCCGAAGCCGGCCGAAGAGCCGGGCGGCATCTCCGTCTGCGCCGGGTCCGGCATGACCGCCTCCCGCCCGAGCAACGTGGTCAGCCTGGACCTGAATGAGTTGTGGGTCGCCAACCGCGGACGGGCTGAGACCCCGGTGCAGACCTGCTACCAGGCCGCGTGGGTCAACATGACCGAGCCGCCGGAGCAAACCGACAAGCCCTACGCGCTCTACGCCGACCTGGAGGTGCAGTTCCGGGTGCAGCAGGTGTGGAACGGCCAGCCGGTCGTCGCGCGCACCTGGACGAAGGTGATCCCGTACGGGAAAATGGCGCAGGTCTACCCGCCGCGGGACACCCGCAAGTCGTGGCTGACCAAACCCGACGACGCGATGCGGGCGAACTGGGTGTCGACGTACAAGGCGACGTTCCAGCAGTCCGCCACCCGCTCCGACAATGGCGAAGCGGTGCGGAAGGTGCGTGACTGGCTGTACGGCGCAGCCGGGCAGTACTACGCAGACGTGACGCGAGAGCTGGTCACACCCGGTACGACGCTCAACAGCCTCAACACGACGCTCACCCGGACCGTCATGCTGCTCGAGGCATACACGAAGCTCGGCTTCGCGAAGTCGATGCGGCAGGACGAGAGGGTCGGGCTCTACCTGCTGGGGACGGAGCGGGTGCCGTCGGACCACGGCGAGCAGCGGGTGCTGGCGCCGTTCCTGACCGCTCGCGACAACTACTGCTCGTCCGTGGCGGGCGACGGCAAGTGCGTGGTGAAGGCCCCGGAGGAAGGCAAGCCGGAGCCGACCGCGACCGCCGGCCAGAACCCGACGTTCGTTCCCTGCACGAACTACACCACGAAGGATCCGATTGGAGGGTGCTTCAACGAGCTGCAGGGCGCCCGGTCCGAGCTGCTGCGGCAGCGCCTCGAGGAAGCCACCGTCCGGATCGCCACCGTGCCGGGATTCACCGAGGGTATCGCCGCGGTGGACTACATGCTCGGCGCCATCCAGACGGCCGAGCAGGTCGCCAAGCACCCGCTCGACCTGGCCTACGGGAAGCCCGCGACCGCGTCCAGCGTGGAGATCCCGGCCCTGGCGGCGATGTACGCCGTGGACGGCGACCCCGGCACCCGGTGGTCGAGCCTGTACAGCGACCCGCAGTGGCTGCAGGTCGACCTCGGCTCGACGAAGTCGATCTCCCGGGTGCGGCTGACCTGGGAGTTCGCGTACGCGCGGGGCTACGAGGTCAAGTTGTCCAACGACGGGACCAACTGGGACACGGTCTACTCGACGGGTGAAGGGGACGGCGGCGTGGACGACCTCACGGTGGAGAGATCGGGCCGCTACCTGCGGATCTACGGCACCGCCCGGGGCACGTCGTATGGCTACTCGCTGTGGTCGGTCGAGGCCTTCGCATGACGTCCCTCTGACGGCAAGGCGTCGCGGCGCGCGGGCAACGCGCGCCGCGACACCTTGCACGGGACGGCGTGCTCCCGGCGCTTCCGGCTTCCATGGACGATCCACCACCGATCCCGCCGTGCGCCGCGGAGTCGCGGGCGGTGGGCTCCGGCCCTGAGCGATGCTTCAATGATGACCATGCCGCTCGACGAGTTGCGCCACTTGCTCGCCCGTCACGCTCGGCGCGATCTGAGCTCGCCCATCGATGACGTCCGTATCTTCCGGGCAGACCGGCCCAACCCGCCGACGCCGACCACCTACGGCAAGGTGCTGGCTCTCGTCGCCCAGGGCACCAAACGCTTCGCGCTGAACGACCGGCTGTACGAATATCACGCTGGGCAGTACGTCATCGCCTCGGTCGACCTGCCCGTGACCGCGTACTTCGCACGGGCCAGTCCGGAGGAACCCGCGCTCGGCTTCGGCCTGACCCTGCGACCGGCCGTCGTCGCCGAGGTGCTCCTGCGGGCCGACCCGGCGGGACTGCCGGACGCCTCTCCCGGCACGCCGCCCGGCCTGGCCGTCAGCACCGCCCCCGCCGAGTTGATCGACGCCGTCGTCCGTCTTGTGCGCCTGCTCGACCAGCCCCGGGACATCCCCATGATCGCACCCCTGATCAAGCAGGAGATCATCTGGCGGCTGCTCACCGGTGAACAGAGCAGCATGCTGCGCCAGTTCGGCCTGCCCGACAGCAGCCTCAGTCACATCGCGCGCGCTGTGCAGTGGATCCGCGACAACTACGCGCAAAGCTTCCGGGTCGAGGAGGTGGCACAGCAGGCAGGCATGAGCGTCTCCGCGTTCCACCGCAACTTCCAGGCCGTCACCTCGATGAGCCCCATCCAGTACCAGAAACAGATCCGACTGCAACGCGCCAGGCTGCTGCTCGCCGCGAACCCCGGGGACATCGCCGGGATCAGCCGCCGCGTCGGCTACGAGAGCCCGGCGCAGTTCAGCCGCGAGTACCGCCGGCTCTTCGGTGGTCCGCCGCGCCGGGACGCCGCCCGCCTCAACCCTCATGCTCGAACCAACGCACCGGCGAACCCCAGCAGCGGTTGATCAGAACTCGCCTTCTCTTGCTTGATTCTGCCCGCCTGCCCGGCCGGCCGCTTCTGCGATGGTTTCCGATGTAGCCTGCCCGAACAGAGACCCCTTGGTTGTCCTGTAGTCGGTACGAGGTCGGCTGATGGCCGGCAAGCAGACAACGGGCGTGTAGGTGCGGGGAGGCCGGTATCGAGCTGTTCGGGCGTCACGCTGAGCTGGCACAGATCTCCGGCTTCCTCGACGGTGTACGACGTGGCGGTGACGTCCGGCTGATCTGCGGCGAACCGGGTGTCGGCAAGTCTTCTCTCATGACTGCCGCGGAGGAACTCGCCATCTCCGCCGGGATGCGGGTGCTGCGGGCGTCCGGGTCGGAGTTCGAAGCCGACGTCAGCTACTCCTGTCTCAACCAGTTGTTCCTGCCCGTGCACGCCGACCTGGACCGTCTCCCGTCCGGTCCGCGCGAGGCGCTGTCAGTGGCGCTCGGCTTCGGCGCCGGCGCGCTTCCGGACGTCCTTCTGGTCTGCAACGCCGCGCTGCTGCTTGTCGCGGAGGTCGCGGCCGACGTGCCGGTCGTCCTGGTGGTCGACGACGTGCACTGGATCGATCGCGCGACCGCGGTCGTCCTCGGATTCATCGCCCGGCGGCTGGCGGGCCGCCGGGCCGGGCTGCTGGTCTCGGCCAGAACGGAAACGGTGAGCTTCCTCGACCTGCGCGGGCTGTTGGAGCAGGTCGTCGAGCCGCTCGGCAACGAGGCGGCCGGGCGGCTGGTCGACGCCCATCACCCGCAGATGCCGGCGACGGTACGGCGCCGCCTGCTCGACCTCGCACAGGGCAATCCCCTCGCGTTGCTGGAGCTGCCGTCCACGCTGCTGGGTTCCGTTCAACGCGCCGGGACGCAACCCGAGGTGGTCCCTCTCAGCGACCGGCTACAGGCGGTCTTCGCGGCACGCCTCGCCGGACTGCCCGAAGCGACCCGACAGGTACTGCTGCTCGCTGCCTTCGAGGGCGCCGGCGACGTCCGGGTGCTCCGCGCGGCCCTGTCCGACCGGTCCAGCCTGGCCGACCTGGCCCCCGCGGAGCGCGCGCATCTCGTGCGCGTGGACGACGCTACCGCCCGGATGGCGTTCCGGCATCCGCTGATCCGGTCGGCGATCGTGGCGATGTCCACTCATGAGGAACGCCGCAGCGCGCACATCGCCCTCGCAGGCGCCCTCGTCGAAGACCGGGAACGCCGCGCATGGCACCTGGCGGCGGCCGCCACCGGCTTGGACGAGGCGGTGGCGGAACTCCTCGAGGACGCGGCGCATCGCGTGATGCTCCGCGGGGATGCGCTCGCCGCGATCGCGGCCCTGGTTCGCGCCGCTGAACTGAGCAGCACCAGCGCCGGCCGGGGACGGCGGCTCGCGGAGGCGGCGTACATCGGCGCGGAGGCCAGCGGCGCCATCGACGATGCCAAGATCCTGCTGACCGATGCACGCCGAGCTTCGCCGGACTCCGCCGGCTCGCTGCACGCGGCCAACGCGGCCGTCTTCCTCATGATCAACACGGATGGCGACGTGAATACCGCGCACCGGCTGCTGGCCGGCGCCATCGAGACCGGCGACCACGGCTACCGCGCCGACGATCCCGCCCTCATCGAGTCCATGCACACGCTGCTGCTGTTGTGCTGGTACGGGAGCACGCCGGACTACTGGAAACCGTTCTTCTCCGTCCTGCGAAGGCTCCAGCCCCAGCCGCCGGACGTACTCGCGCTGGCGAGCGAGAGTTTCGCCGATCCGGTACGCACCGGGACGGCTGCGCTGCCGAGGGTCGACGCGATCCTGCAGACGCTGACCGACGATGCGGATCCCACCCGCATCATGCGGATCGGCACGGCCTCGGTCTATCTCGATCGCCTCGGCGACTGCCGGGAGTCGTCCTGGCGCCTGGTCCAGCAGGGTCGGGAGGGCGGAGCACCCCGCCGGCACCTCGGGGCCCTGATGCACCTGTGCCTCGACGACTATCTGGTCGGACGGTGGGACGAGGCTGAGGAACTCGCGGCCGAGGGGCAGCGGATCTGCGACACGAGCGGCTTTCCGTTCTTCGCATGGTATTTCCGGTACAACCGGGCGATCCTCGCCGCTGGCCGGGGGCGTTTCGAGGAGGCGTACGCGCTTGCCGACGAGATCACCCACTGGGCGCTGCCCCGTGGCGTGGCGGCCGCCGCACTGTTCGCCCATCATCCGCGGGCGCTCGCCGCCCTGGGGCAAGGTGACTACGACGCCGCGTTCGGGCACGCCGCCGCCATGAGCCCGCCCGGTGTCCTCGCCTCTCATGTGCCGCACTGCACGTGGGTCATGTTCGACCTGGTCGAGGCGGCCGTACGCACCGGGCGTACGGTCGAGGCCAGGGCCCACGTCGAGGCGATGCGCACCGCGAACGTGGCGGCGCTGTCGCCGCGCATGGCCCTGCTCCAGGCCGGCGCCGAGGCTCTTGTCCTCGACGGCGATGAACCGGCGACCCGTCTGGAAGCGGTGCTGGCCGGTGCCGCGGCGAAACGGTGGCTGTTCGACGGGTCCCGGGCGCAGTTGGTCCTGGGCGAGAAACTCCGTCGGAGCCGGTCATCAGCGGAGGCCCGCCGGCACCTTCTCGCCGCGCGCGACGGATTCGCCGCCATGGCGGCCGAACCGTGGCTCGCCAGGGTCGACGGGGAGCTGCGCGCGTCCGGGCACCGGCCGGCCCCGCAGCAGCGGGGCGGTCTGAGCGCGTTGACGGCGCAGGAACTGCAGATCGCGCAGCTGGCGGCGAGCGGCATGACGAACAAGCAGATCGCCGAGCGCCTGTATCTGTCGCACCGGACAGTCGGCGCTCACCTGTACCGGATCTTCCCCAAGCTGGGCGTCACGTCCCGGGCCGGACTCCGGGACGCGATGTCGCCGCCTGCTGCTGAGAAGACTGCGCGCTGAGCTCGTCGGCCTGCGTCTCCTTCTCCTCGAGCAGCCGCTCCAGCAGCCGCCTGCTGGTGGGATCGTCGTTGCCGATCCAGCGCACCGCCTCCTGCAACGTCTGAACGAGAATCCGCACCCCGACGAGGTTCTGCGTCACGATGCCGGCGAGGTCGCCGTCGCCGAACGTCCGGAAGGCGACCCGGGACCGGGCGCTCAGGTGCTGCGGGTCGTACTCGCCGGCGAACCCGAGCTGCCGGATCCGCGCCGCGAGCAGCCGTGCGCCACCGCGGTCCGCGTCGGCGCAGGCGAACAGGAACCCCGCGAGCGGCCGGCCCGACGGCGCGCGGACGACGATCGCGTGCTGCTCGTACTGCAACGACGACACGACCAAACTGGCCAGCAGCACGTTGAGCAGACGCGTGGTCGCCACCAGATCGACGCGGTTCGACGGCGTGACGGGCCCGTCGTCCAGGTCGAACAGGGCACGGTCGCGGACCTCGCGCGTACGCAGCACGGCGGGCGGCGATGCGGGTTCTTCCCGTCCTGATGGCGTCACGTCATCGATGGTGGAACGCGGCCCGCACCACATGCATCCGTCAAACGACCTAACCGACGGCCGGAGTACCGCCGCTGGGCGGCACTACCGGCCCAGAACCGGGTCGCTGTGATCGGTCACACCCGCCCCGCGCGCCGGCCGTTCCGGCATGACCGGTTAGGTCATCCGCCGCCGGCGGGCCGGATCCTCGAAGTCGGATGACTGATGAAGCCCGATCGGGCCGCATCGACAGTGGAGCTCGTACACATCACGGCGATCGCCGCCGGATCACGGCGGCACCGAACGAGGAGATTGGCCGATGACCATCAGCTACGGCTTCCACGCCACCATGACCGCCCAGCCCGGAAAGGGCGACGAGCTGGTCGGCTTCCTGCTCACGTCGCCGTCGCTGGCGAACGAGGACTGCGTCGTCTTCCTGATCGGCCGCTCGGCCGGCAACCCCGACGTCGTCCACGTCACCGAAGGTTGGACGACCGAGGAGGCGCACCACGGGTTCTTCGCCACCGACGCTGCGCGGACGCTGATGGCGCAGCTCCAGCCGCTGATCGCGGGCGAGCCGGAATACGTCGACGAAGTGCCGATCGGCGGCAAGGCAGCCATCTGAGACCGCCGAAGGACAACCGGCCGTTCCCGACCACCCACAGCGAAGGAATCCGTCATGACACTGGCAAGTCCCCCTTTCGACCCTGAGCTGCGCACGCTCCTTGCCGGCGTGCCGCTCGTGCCCGAACTCAACCATGAGGTCCTCGCCCAGATCCGGCCGTTCTCGTCGGCGCCGGTGGAGCCGCTGCTCGAGGGCCGCACGATCGACCGGCGCGACGTCGCCATCGCCGGCCCGGACGGCACGCGCATTCCGCTGTCGGTGTTCAGCCCCGCGGGCCCGAACCGCTCCACCGCAGCGCCGTGCGTCTACTGGATGCACGGCGGCGGCATGGTCATGGGCGATCGCTTCTCCCAGATCGACATCCCGCTGGAGTGGCTCGACCTGTTCGGCGCCGTCGTCGTTTCCGTGGACTACCGGCTGGCGCCGGAGGCCACCGGCACGAGCCTGGTCGAGGACTGCTACCGCGGCCTGCTGTGGGTGGCGGAGCACACCGACGAGCTGGGCGTCGATCCGGACCGCATCGTGGTCGCCGGTGCCAGCGCCGGCGGTGGCCTCACCGCGGGGGTCGCGCTGCTGGCCCGCGACCGCGGCGGCCCGTCGATCGCCGCCCAGGTGCTGATCTGCCCCATGCTCGACCACCGCAACGACACCACGTCCAGCCGTCAGTACTCCGGTGCGCCCGGAGTGTGGACGCGGGAGATGAACGAGTTCGGATGGCGGTCGGTGCTCGGCGACACGGCCGGCGACACCGTGCCCGCGTACGTCTCACCCGCCACGGCCGGTGACCTCTCCGGCCTGCCGGACGTCTACATCGACGCCGGCACCGCGGAGGTCTTCCGCGACGAGGCCGTCACCTACGCCAGCCGCATCTGGGCCGCCGGCGGCCAGGCCGAGCTGCACATCTGGGCCGGCGGCTTCCACGGGTTCGACGCGTTGTACCCGCACGCGCGACTCTCGGCCGTGGCGCGGCGTACCCGCAGCGACTGGCTCACCCGTCTCCTGACCCGGGCCGCCGGGTCGGCCCGGCCGCAGGTCTCCGGGCAAGGAGCCGGGCGATGAGGTCTGAGCACCGGGCAGCGTTCCTGCGAGAGTTCCTCCGCGACCCGTTCACCGTCGCCGCGGTCGCCCCCAGCGGCGCGTCGCTGGCCGACCTGATCACCGCGCCCGTGCCCCGCAACGGGAATCCGCTGGTCGTCGAACTCGGCCCCGGCACCGGAGCGTTCACGGCCGCCGTCCAGCGCCGGCTCGCCGGCCGCGGGCACCACCTCGCGGTCGAGGTCAACGAACGGTTCGCGGGCCTCCTGGCCGGCCGGTACCCGCAGACCGACGTCGTTGTGGCCGACGCACGCGACCTCCGCGAAGTGCTGGCCGAACGGGGCCACCACCACGCGGACGTGATCGTGAGCGGCCTGCCGTGGGCGGCGTTCGCCGGGGACCAGCAGGACGACCTCCTGGGTGCCGTCACCGACTGCCTCGCCCCGGACGGCGCGTTCGCCACGTTCGCCTACACCCTCGCCCGCTGGGCTCCGCCCGCCCGGCGACTACGACGGTCGCTGGACACCCGGTTCGAGGAGGTCGTGGCCGGCCGCACGGTGTGGGCCAACGTGCCGCCGGCATTCGTCTACTTCTGCCGGCGGCCCAGGGTACCGGCGCGGTCGCACGCCCTGGTGCCAGCCTGACAACCGTTACCGGAAAGGAGAGTCGGCCATGGGAAAGCAGCGTTCCCTCCCCGCCGTACGCCCGGTCGGCCAGGATCATCGCGCGACGCCGTTCGAGCTGTTCTTCGACCTCGTCTACGTCTTCGCGACGACCCAGATCACCGGATTTCTGGCGCACGAGCACAGCGCGTACGGTGTCCTGCAGGGATTGTTGATCCTCGCCCTGCTGTGGGGGACGTGGTCCGGCTACACCTGGCTGGGCAACCATTCCCGGGCCGACAAAGGCCTGCTACGGGCGGGAATGGTCGGTGCGATGGCGGCGATGTTCGTGGTCGCCCTGACCATTCCCGAAGCCTGGCACGACACGCCCGGCGGCCTGTACGGCCCTGTGGTGCTGGTGTGCGCCTACGTCCTCGTCCGATGGGTGCACCTCACGGTGTACGCCGTGGCCGCGACCGGCGACGCCGGTCTGCGGCACCAGATTGCGGTCACCTGGCTGCCGCTGCTGGCGGGTGCGGCCCTGCTGCTCTGCGGGGTGCTGCTCGGCGGCTGGGCCCAGGTGCTGCTGTTCGCTGTCGCCCTGCTGGTGGACTGGGCCGGCATCTACCTCACCGCCAGGCACGGCAACTGGCGGCTGCACAGCCCGGTGCACCTCGCCGAACGACATGGCTTGTTCATCATCCTGGTCCTCGGCGAGTCGGTCGTCGCGATCGGTGTGGGCGCCGCCGACCAGCCCATCGGTGTGCCCCTGGTGGTTGCCGCCGTCCTCGGCGTCGGCGCCGCCGTCTGCCTCTGGTGGTTGTACTTCGACGTGGTGGCGCCCGCGGCTCAACGTCGCCTCGGCGACGTGCGCGGCCGGGCGCGGGTCAGCCTGGCCGTCGATGCGTACACCTATGGTCACTTCCCCCTGATCGCCGGCATCGTGCTCGTCGCGCTCGGCGTGGAGGGTGTGGTCGCCCACGCCGGTGAGAGCCGGCCGTTGGGGGCCTTCTCCGCGCTGTCCCTCTTCGGCGGTGCGGCGCTCCACCTCATCGGGCATCTGCTGTTCGAGCGCCTCATGCACCATGCGTGGAACCCGCCCCGCCTGGTGACGGCCGGCGCGCTCGTCGCCGCCTGCCCGGCGGCTGCCGTCCTCGCGCCGATTGCCGCGCTCGCCGGCCTGGTCACGATCCTGACCGTTCTGATCATCGTCGAGACCGTCCGGCACGAACGGAGTCCGCGGGCCGTCGCGCAGCCGATCGAGGCGCCGGCGGGAACGATCGAAATCGAAGAGGATCGAGCAAGCATTTGCGAGCATTGAAATAGCCGTTTCACCTGCACAGCTGATTACATCAGTGCATTGTCCGGCTTTTCCGAATGTCATTCCTGCTTCCGATTCAGACTGGTGAGAGGACGACGATGACCGATCACACGAGCAGCGACATATCGCTGCGGGTCAACGATGTGATGCACCGGCTGTCGGTGGACAACCGCCGGACGCTGCTCGATGCGTTACGGGAAGACCTGGGCGTCACCGGTCCGAAGAAGGGCTGCGACCACGGGCAGTGCGGCGCCTGCACGGTGCTGCGCGACGGCCGGCGGGTGGTCTCCTGTTTGACCCTCGCGGTCGCCGCCGACGGTGCCGCGATCACGACCGTCGAAGGGCTGGCCGGCGAGGGCGAACTGCGGCCGATCCAGGAGGCGTTCCTGCGTTTGGACGGTTTTCAATGCGGCTTCTGCACACCCGGGCAGATCTGCTCGGCGGTCGGGATGCTCGCCGAGTACGCGGCCGGCTGGCCTAGCGCCGTCACTGCCGGCGACTCGCCGGACCGGGCGCCGGACCTGGACGAGGCCGAGGTACGCGAGCGGATGAGCGGCAACCTGTGCCGTTGCGGGGCGCACCCGTCGATCGTCCGCGCGGTGCTCGAGACGGCCGTTCGTGAAGGGGTGACAGGGTGAAGGAGTTCGCTTACCGGCGCGCGACTCAGGTCCGCGATGCGCTGACAGCGGTGGCGGAGCATGCCGGCGCCCGGTATCTGGCCGGGGGCACGAATCTCGTCGATCTGATGAAGGGCGGCGTCGAGGCGCCGACCCGGCTGGTGGATATTCGGCAGCTTCAGCTGGACGGTGTCCGCGACGCACCGGACGGGGGGCTGGTGATCGGTGCGACCACGACGAACAGCGACGCTGCCGCGCATCCCGAGGTGCGACGCCGGTTCCCGGCGCTGACCCAGGCCATCCTGGCGGGCGCGTCCGGCCAGTTGCGGAACATGGCCACGGTGGGCGGGAACCTGTTGCAACGCACACGGTGCGGCTACTTCGCAGACCTCTCTCAGCCGTGCAACAAACGGGTTCCGGGCAGCGGATGCTCCGCGCTCGCCGGGGTCCACCACAACCACGCCGTCCTCGGCCGCTCCGAGCATTGTGTGGCCACCCATCCCTCGGACATGGCGGTGGCGCTGGCCGCGTTCGACGCGGTCGTGCACTACGAGACGCTCGACGGCGCCGGCGAGATCCCCCTGTCACGGTTCTACCTGCCGGTCGGTGAGCGTCCGGACCTGGAGACGGCGTTGCCACCCGGCGCGCTGATCACCGCAGTCGCCCTGCCGGGGTCCGCGGTGAACCCTCGGTCGCGGTACCGCAAGGTCCGCGAGCGCGCGTCGTACGCCTTCGCGACGGTCTCCGTCGCCGCCGCGCTGGACATCCGTGACGGCGTGGTGCGCGACGTCCGCATCGCTCTCGGCGGCGTGGCGTCACGGCCCTGGCGCGCCCACTCCGCGGAGGCCGTCCTCCGCCACACCCGGCCCACCACCGACCGGTTCCGGATCGCCGCCGAGGCGGAGCTGGACGCCGCGGAGCCGTTGCCCGGCAACGGATACAAGGTGACGTTGGCGCGGAACCTCATCGGGGCCGTGCTCGGTGAACTCGCTGGAACGGAGAACGACCGATGAACACAGACCCCACTCCCGGCGCTGTCGGTGCCCCCCGCTCGCGGATCGAGGGCCGGCTCAAGGTCACCGGCGCGGCCCGGTACGCCTCGGACGTACCGATGCCGGACCTCGCCCACGGCTGGATGGTGACCGCCACCATCTCCCGGGGCCGCATCCGCGACATCGACGCCGCCGGCACCCTGGCCATGCCGGGCGTGCTGGGGGTGCTCGACCACCGCAACGCGCCCCGCCTCAATCCCCGGGCCGGCAACTACTTCGGCCCGGACGGGAGCCTGCAGCTGCTGCAGGACGACGTGATCCCGTACGCGGGCCGGCCGATCGCGCTGGTGGTGGCGGAAACACCGGAGCAGGCACGGGCGGCGGCGGCAGCGCTGCGGGTGACCTGCGACGTCGAGCCGCACGACTTGGACTTCCACCTGGAGCATCCTGCCGCCCGTCCGGCGTCGACCGCCTTCGGCCCGGAGGCGGACACCGGCGACATGGACGCGGAACTGGCGGCGGCCGCGGTCGTGGTCGACGAGCGGTACCGCACCCCCGAGGAGAGCCACAGCGCCCTGGAACCCCATGCCGCAACCGTGTGGTGGGAGGACGGGCACGTGTACGCCGTGGACTCCAACCAGGGAGCGTTCAGCGTGTCCGAGGTCCTGGCCGCGTTGTGGTCCATCGACCGTGAGCGGGTCCACATTCGCGCCGAGCATGTCGGCGGCGGTTTCGGCGGCAAGGTCGCCTGCGGCCCGCCGGTGATCCTCGCATCGATGGCCGCCGAACGGTTCGGACGTCCGGTGCGGATCGCCATGACCCGGGAACAGGTCTTCGAGGCGACCGCGTCCCGCCCCCCGACGGAGCAGTCGATCCGCGTCGGTGCCGACGCCGACGGCCGCCTTCTCGTCATCCACCACCGGGCGGCGTACGCCCTCTCCCCGCTCGCCGAGTACATCGAGTGGTGCACCGAGCAGGCCAAAATCCTGTACGCGGCACCGGCGATCCGCACCCAGCTCACCGCCGTACCCCTCGACATCCTGCCACCGGCCTCGATGCGCGGACCCGGCGCGACGCCCGGCTCGTTCGCCCTGGAGTCGGCGATCGACGAGGTGGCGGAGCGGCTGGAGATGGACCCGCTGGACCTGCGCCTGCGCAACCAGCCCATGGTCGCGCCCGTGTCGGGCCTGCCGTTCAGCAGCCGGCGCCTGGTTTCCTGCCTGCGGGAGGGTGCACGCCGATTCGGCTGGACGGCCCGCGACCGGCGTCCCCGCTCGCGGCGCGAGGGCCCGTGGCTGATCGGCAGCGGCATGGCCACGACCTCGTTCGGCGCCGGGGTGTTCCCGTCGTCGGCGTCGATCACCGCGGAGAAGGACGAGACGTTCACGGTGTCGATCGGCGCGAGCGACATCGGTACGGGTGCCCGTACCGCGCTGACCGCGGTCGCCGCCGACGCGCTCGGGGTCGGCACGGACAAGATCCGGATCCGGATCGGCGACAGCGACCTCGGCATGGCTTGGGGCGCGGGCGGCTCCCGCGGAACGACGTCCTGGTCCTTCGCCATCCTCGAAGCCGCCAAGAAACTCCGGGACAACCTGGGCGACCCGGCACGGCCGGTGACCGCGACGGCGGACACCACTGCGATGATCAATTTCCAGCCGGACCGCGAGCGGCAGACCTACAGCGCCGTCTTCACGGAGGTCGCCGTCGACACAGCGACCGGCGAGGTGCGGGTACGCCGACTGCTCGGCATGTTCGCCGTGGGCCGGGTGATCAACCCCCTGCTGGCCCGGAGCCAGGTGATCGGCGGGATGATCATGGGGCTGTCCATGGCCCTGCACGAGGAGAGCCTGCGGGACCCACGGACCGGCAGACAGACCAACGGCGACTTCGCCGGCTACCACATCGCCGCGCACGCCGACGTACCCGACATCGAGGCCGACTTCGTCCCGGACTACGAGCCCCAGGACCCGTCGGGGTTCAACGGTCTCGGCGAGATCGGCACGGCCGGCACCGCGGCGGCGATCGCCAACGCCGTGTGGCATGCCACAGGCACCCGCCAGCGGATCCTCCCGATCCGCCTCGACCGCGTGCTGGAGCCGGCAACCACGGTCGACATCGCCGGCGAACTCCGTGTTGCGTAAGGCCTGGCCATTCATCGACGCCCATCGCCAGGCGGGGGGCCGCGTCGTTCTCGCCCGGCCGGTCAGCCGCCGGCGACCAGTTGAGGGTGGGCGGCGAGGAAGCCCTTGACCCGGTCGGTGCGGACGGCGGTGAGCAGGTTGATGGTGGTCTGGTCGAGCTCTTCGGCGGTGCCGTTGCCGGGCGACTGGTTGAACGTGCCCTCGTTCGTCTTGATGGTGACCACGTCGTCGCCGCTCACGCCGCGCATGGCGTACGCCCAGTCGGCCAGGTCGATGCCACCGCTGTCGATGGTGATCGCCTTGCCGGCGCCCTCGATGACCTTGTTGAACCGCACCGGGTTGGTGAGCACGTCCTTGCTGAGCATCTTCTTGAAGACGGCCTTGATGAACTGTTGCTGGTGGCGTTGCCGGTCGTAGTCGCCGTTGGGCAGGGTCTCGCGTTGCCGGACGTAGTCGAGGGCCTGCCACGGTTCGAGGTGCTGGTAGCCGACGTGGTAGACCACCGGGGTCACGCCCGGAACCGGGTCCAGGCCCTGACCGCCGTCGTCTCTGGTGTACTGCCGGAACGGGACCTCGGTCCCGCCCGTGCTGTTGTGACCGATGCTCACGGACGTGGTCTCCTGGTCCACGTACATGTCGACCCCACCGAGCACGTTGACGACCTGCTGGAAGCCGGTGAAGTCGACGATCCCCGCACCGTCGAACGTCACCCCGCACAGCTTCCTGATCGTCAGGGCGAGCAACTCGACGGCATGGCTGCGGGCGGCCGGCCCGGTGAGGCCGTTGCCACCGTGGGCGAACGCGGCGTTGACCTTGTCGTCGCCGCCCGGGTACTGCCTGGCCCCGTTGTCGTACGGCGGGATCTCGACCCAGGTGTCCCGAGGAATCGAGACCATGAACGCGGCGTCATACGTCGCCGGGATGTGCAGGATGATGATCGAGTCGGAGCGTACGGGTTCGCGAGGGTCCTGGCCGGGGCGGGCGTCGACACCGATGAGCAGGATGTTCTTCGCCCCTGTGACTGACGCGTGGCCGGGCTGCTGGGCCCAGCTGCCGGTGTCGCCGAGCAGGTTCTGCTCGACGACGCCGCGCGTCGCGTACGACAGCAGGGCCTCCTTCGCCACGAGCACCGCGCCGGCCAGCACGACCAGGGTCGTGCCGAGCACGATGCACCACCGCGCCCACGACGGAGCCTTGAGCCGTGCGCGCTGGTTCCGGTCGCTCGGCACGATCGCCCGGCCGCACGCGCGCTGGTTCCGGTCGCTCGGCACGATCGCCCGGCCGCGCGCGCCGCCGGGCCGGTCGTTCACCGGATCACCGGACCGGTGCGGTTCATCCGAAGAGGTCACCGGGCCGGCTCCTGTTCACGAGTACGTCGGACAGGAGAAACCTATGGACCAGGTGGACCGGCGGCCGTGGCGTCCTGCGACATCAACCCCGTCTTTCACCCCCTACGAACCCGGTGCCCGGGTACGAATGGGCCGATCGCAACACGCGTCCATCACTCACGGGGATCCCATGTCGGTACTTCCTGCCCTCCATGCGGCGCAGTAGCGTCGCGGGGGCCGCGCCGCGGTGGTGGCTCCACCTGCCGGCGTTCTTCCTGATCGCAGCGGGGTGGGCGCTCGCGCTGCCGGTCAACGGCACGTACGACGAGAAGGACCACATCGCCCGTGCGTACGCCGTGACCACCGGACAGCTCACCACCCACCGCACGGTCGTCGACCGGCGCGACGACCGCAAACCCGCGTTCCTGGTGCCGGCGAGCCTGATGCCCAGCAACAGCAACGTCGACTGCGCCTGGGCGCCCCGCCCGGCACGCCCGGCCGACTGCCAGCGCTGGACCACCGACCGGGCCCGCGTCCTCACCCCGAGCGGGGCGGCCAGGTACAGCCCGGTCTACTACCTGCTCGTCGGTGCGCCGCTGGTGATCGCGCCCGACCGGACCGGCATCCTGCTCGCCCGGCTCATCTCAGCGCTGGCCGCGGCCGCGCTCCTGGCCGCAGCGGCCGGTGCCGCGCTGCGGCTCGGCAGCCGGCTGCTCGCGCTCGGTGTCGTGCTCACCGCGACGCCGATGGCGGCGAACCTGGCCGGCTCGGTCAACCCGAACGGCCTCGAGATCGCCGCGGGCGTTGCCGTCTGCTGCGGGCTGCTCGCCCTGCTGCGCGCGCCCGACGCACTGCTCGACGACCGCGCCGTGCGCCGCCTGCTCGTGCTGGTCGGGGTCGGTTCGCTGGCGCTGCTCACCGTCCGCCAACTCGGGCCCGCGCTGCTGACGCTCATCGTGACGGCATGCGTGGCACTGGCCCGCCCCGGCCGCATCGCCCAGCTGTGGCGGCGCCGCGAGACGCGCTGGATCGTTGCCGGCTCGTGGTCGCTCGGTCTGGCCGGCTCGCTCGGCTGGATGGCGTACTCCGACGTGGCCGGCGTCGCCGCGGTCGTCCGCGACGCCCAGCACCTCGCCCCGCCGGAGCTCGCGCAGGTCCTGGCCACCCGGCGCATCCCGTTCTATCTCAGGCAGGCCGTCGGCCAGTTCGACTACGGCGAGACCAAGCCACCACTGGTGGCCATCGCGGCGTGGTACCTGCTGCTGGGCGCCGTGGTGGTGCCGAGCCTGATCCACGGCGGCCGCCGTCTCACCCTCGTCGCCACCGCACTCGGCGCCGCCTGCCTCGGCCTGCTCCTCACCCTGGAACTGCACTATCTACCGATCATCGGCTGGTTCGCGCAAGGCCGGTACGCGATGCCGGCAGCCACCGGCGTGGTGCTGTGCGCCGCCTGCGCCCCGCAATTCGAACGCCGCCTCGCCTCGCAGCACCGGCTACGCCCCTACTGCACCGTCCTGACCTTCACAGCCGCAGCCCTGCACGTGTACCTGCTGGCGTTCGTGATGACGCGTTTCCGGTCCGGCCCGGGCGCGCGCCTCGACCCGTTCACGGGCGTCTGGCAGCCACCGGTCGGCGCGCTGCCGCCGCTGCTGGCGGTGCTGGCCGGCGGCACGATCCTCGCGGTGCTGGCCGCAGCGGCGACCGGCGACAGCACACGTGGTCCCGTCCACACACCGTCAGAACAGCACGCGTTGCCTTCCATGCCGGACGTCCCAGCAACCGCCGGAGATGCCGAAGATCACCTGGTGGTCCACGACAGGCGACTGGAGAACCGTCACGCCGAGGGGTGAGTTCCGCGCCGCCTGCGGAAACACGAACCCGAACAGGGCGCCGTCCGGCCCCCAGCTCCTTCATCCTCGCCCGGCCGGCGTGGCCGGGCGTTGAGGAGAACAGTAGGAAGGCGGCGTTCCCTGGGCGTTACCTTATTGGAAGGCCTGCTCAGCGCGGGTGCGATCGACCCAGAACGGGTGATCGGCCCGGGTGAAGCCGGCCACCGCGGCCTGCCGCCGCTCCCGGGCCAGGGCCGGGTCGCCGGCCGCGACCGCCGCGTAGGACGCCGCCAGGTCGGCCATCGCGGCCCAGCCGGAACTGGCGAACGCACCCGCGAACCGGGCGGCCGCCGCGGCCAGCTCCGCCGCTCCCTCCGGCGCGCCCGCCTGGACGTGGGCCTGCGCGCCGACCGGGTTCAGCAGCGCGCTGCAGGTCGGGCACTCGCCGTACCTGGCCGCCGCGGACCGCGCCGAACGCACCGAGCGGACCGCCGCCTCGGGCTCGCCGCGCTCCACCGCCGCGAACGCGGCCGTGGCGTGCAGCCGCGCCCACGCGTGCCGGGCCATCGGGGTCACGGTCGCGATCGTCGTCGCCCGCTTGAGGAACACGGTCGCCTCGGCGTGCTCTCCGACGCACGCCGCCAGCTCGGCTCGGCGCAGCCAGGGCAGCGCGACCGTGCGGCTGCCGAGCGGCTCGTACAGGTCGCAGCTGCGCTCCAGACAGGCGGCGGCCTCGTCCCACCGCGCCCGCAGCAGCAGCGACTCGCCGAGCAGGCACCAGGCGAACGCCTGGGCGGGCACGGCGTCCAGGCGTTCGGCGAGCGCCAGCGTCTCCCGGGCGTACTCGTCCACGTCGCGGGTCGAGTCGTCACCGTACAGCTGGTACTGGCTGAGGCAGTGGTTGAAGTCGCAGAACCGGGCCACCCGCTGGCCGAGCGCCGAACCGGTCAGCCGCTCGATCTGATGCTGCAGGCCGGGACGCCAGTCGCCACGCAGGTGCGAGACGAACGCCAGCGCCTCCAACGCCGCGGCCACGTCGTCCTCGTCGCCGTGCGCCAGCGCCGCCGTGTGCGCCTCCTCCGCGTGCCGGCCGGCGGCCGCGAGGTCGCCGCGTTCCCACGCCAGCTGGGCGCGCAGACAGCTCAGCCGGCCCCGCTCGGCCGGGCCGGGACCGAACCCGTCCGCGGCCGCCAGGTGCGGCTCCGCCTCGTCGGGCCGGTGCTGCATCAGCCACGCGCCCGCGGCCTTGCGGTGCACCCGACCCGACGGCGCCGCGGCCAGCGCCTGCGCGTAGGCCTGCACCGCCGCGGACGGGTTCCCCGACTGCACCCGCAGGTCGCCGACGCGCTCCCACAGGTCGGTGGTCAGCGCCGGCTCGCTCACCTGCTCGGCGCGGATCTCCTCGTAGAGGCGCTGGGTCTCCGCGGCCGGTCCCACCCCCAGCTCCTCCTGAAGCACCTCGCACAGCCGCGCGTACTGCCGCTGCGCCTCGTCGCGTCGCCCGGCCAACGCGTACAGCCGCATCAGCCACGCGTGGTTCGCCTCGCCGAGCTGGTCGGCGGCCACCAGCCGCTGCACGGCGCGGGCCGCCTCGACCAGGTCACCGCCGGCCTCCAGCAGCCCGGCGTACTCCCCGACCAGGGCGAGGAAGTCGGCGTGCAGCTCCTCACGCGGCGCCGCCGCCCACTCCTCGTACAGATCCTCGGGCAGCAGCCCCTGCCGGTACACGGCGATCGCGGCGGCGTACGCATCGGCCTTCCTGCT
Source organism: Dactylosporangium sp. CA-152071 (assembly GCF_050936335.1). NCBI lineage: Bacteria > Bacillati > Actinomycetota > Actinomycetes > Micromonosporales > Micromonosporaceae > Dactylosporangium > Dactylosporangium sp. CA-152071. The sequence goes on from NZ_JBNJMZ010000002.1 coordinate 4,485,989, forward strand.
CGCCCGGGCCTCGGCCACCAGCGACCAGTAGTCGCCGACGTCGACCGAAAGCCGACCGGGCGGCAGAAACAGCTGCGACTGCGCCACGACGGGTGTCATGGCCGCGGAACGGCAGCGGTGGTGGTGGTGGTGGTGGTGGTGCCGAAATCCTGCTGTAACACGTAACAGTCCGGTCACGACGGCTTTCCCGGCGCGTGCCGCCGCACGTACAGTGCCAGTGGCCGGAGGTCAGACCTCTGTCCTCCGGCCTTCAAACCATGCCGACGTGAGGTGGACGCGTGCAGGAACCCGCCGCCCGGTACGAGGGGTACAAGTCGTTCGACTACCTGGCCCCCCATACCGACTTCAAGGTGTTCGAACTGGCCCCGCAGCTGGGCCGGGTGCCCGAGCACGACCTCGGGCTCTCCGACAGCCAGCGGGAACGGGTCGCCCGGCTGCTCAGCGAGCACGCCGCGATCTCGCTGCACGAGCACCCCAAGATCCTTCCTGCCGACGTCACGCAACTGCGGGACTACAACCGCACGGGACGCAACTCCTTCGGGTTCGAAGGGCTCGCGCGGTCCGGCCTCACCGCCGTCTTCGACAACTTCATGAACGGCACCGGCTGTGTCACCAGCGAGCACGCCTGGAAGTGGGACGACGTCATCTATGACATCGGGCTGCGCTTCGCCGATGTCGCCAAGCAGGACTACGTGGTGGTGGCGACCACCCTCGACGAGATCTTCGCGGCCAAGCGCGACGGCCGGCTCGCCCTGGTGGCGGGGCTGGAGGCGGCCACGATGATCGAGAACGAGCTGGACCGGATCGACATCCTGTACGGCTTCGGCGTGCGCCAGATGGGCATCGCCTACAGCCAGGCCAACATGCTCGGCAGCGGGCTCTCCGAGGACCGCGACGGCGGCCTCACCCACTTCGGCCGCCGCGCCGTCGACCGGATGAACAAGCTCGGCATCGCCATCGACATCTCGCACTCCGGCGACCAGACGTCCCGCGACGTGATCGAGGCCAGCCGGGTGCCGGTCTTCATCACCCACGCCGGCTCGCGCACGGTCTGGGACACGCCCCGGATGAAGCCGGACGACGTGATCCGCGCCTGCGCCGAGCGCGGCGGCGTGATCGGCATCGAGGCCGCCCCGCACACCACCCTGTCCGCGAAGCACCCGCACCACTCGATCGAGTCGGTGATGGACCACTTCACCCACTGCGTCGAGCTGGTCGGCATCGACCACGTGGCGTTCGGACCGGACACCAACTTCGGCGACCACGTCGGCCTGCACGACAGCTTTGTCGGGCACCTGGCGATCGGCCGGGCGCACGGCGCGGTCGACCACCCGCGCGTGCCGTACGTCTCCGGGCTCGAGAACCCGGCCGAGTGCTTCAGCAACATCGTCGGCTGGCTGGTCCAGCACGACTACTCCGATGACGAGATCGCCAAGGTCATCGGCGGCAACATCATTCGCGTACTTCAGGAGGTTTGGTGAGGAACCTGAGCAAGGCCGCCGTCGCGCTCGGCACGGCGGTCGCCCTGACCCTGTCCGGCTGCGGGCTCAACGAGGACAACGACTCGTCGAAGGGCAGCAGCGGCGGCGACGCGGTGCTGCGGATCGGCACCACGACCGACGTCTCCAACTTCAACCCGCTGCAGTCGCTGAGCAAGACCGACTCCTGGATTCTCAACGCGATGTACCCGCACCTGCTGCGGATCGACGAGAACGCGAAGAAGGCGCCGGAGCTGGCGAAGGACTACAGCTACGAGGACGGCGGCAAGACCGCGGTGTTCAAGCTGCGCGACGACTTCGTGTGGACCGACGGCAAGCCGGTGGTCGCCGACGACGTCAAGTTCAGCGCCGAGTCGATCATGAAGTACAAGCTCGGCAACGTCGCCGCCAAGCTCACCTGGGTCACCTCGGTCGAGGCGCCGGACGCGACGACGGTGAAGTTCCACCTCTCGCAGGCGTACGCGCCGTTCGCCGAGGGTGTCGGCTTCTGGATGTCGGTCGTGCCCAAGCACGTCTTCGAGTCCGCCGGCGACCTGTCGAAGTTCCCCAACGACTCCAACTGGGTCGGCGCCGGGCCGTTCGTGCTGGAGAGCGCCACCAAGAGCCAGCGGTACGTGATGAAGCGTAACGACAAGTACCCGCTCGCGCCCGGTGGCAAGGCGGCCGTCAGCAAGGTCGAGTACCGCATCTACCCGGACGTCAACACGATGATGCTGGCGCTGCGCAACGGCGACATCGACCTGATGGGCACCCCGGTGCCGACGTCCGCGGCGAAGACCTTCCAGGGCGACTCGAAGATCAAGCTGACCAAGGTCGGCGCGCTCGGCTTCGCCCACCTGACGTACAACATGAACAACAAGGACCTGGCCAAGCAGGAGGTCCGGCAGGCGCTGTCGATGGCGGTCGACACCAAGGCCATCATCGCCTCGGTGCTGCAGGGCGACGCGCAGCAGATGGCCGGCCCCATCTCGCCGATCTTCGCCGAGTACGACAACACCCAGCTCCAGCCGTACGCGTTCGACCCGGCGGGGGCGAAGGCCAAGCTCACCGCGGCGGGCTACAAGGACGGCAACGGCGACGGCTTCTTCGACGGGCTGGAGCTCGGCGTCGCCTGCGACCAGTCGAACGCCAACATGACCCGGGTGGTGCAGCTGTTCCGGGAGAGCGCCGAGCAGGCCGGCATCAAGTTGAAGAACGAGTGCGTTGAGCGCAACACCTTCCTGAGCCGCACCAAGGAAGGCAAGTACGACATCGACGCGTCGCAGTGGGGCGTCTTCGACAACCCGATGGACCAGCTGCGCAGCACGTACCTGTCCAGCAACCCGGGTGGGATCAACTACAACCTGCTCAAGTCGGACGAGATGGACCGGCTGATCAACGACGCCGCCGGCACCACCGACCACGCCACCTTCGTCGAGAAGATCAAGAACATCGACAAGGTCGTGCACGACCAGGCGTACCTGACCCCGCTGTACGTGGAGAACTTCCAGTTCGCCTACAACGCCAGCAAGTTCCAGGGCTTCGTCGCGTCGCCCTCCGACCTGCTCGGCATGGTCACCGCGTACTCGCTCGCCCAGGTCAAGCCGGTCGGCTGACCGGCTGACGCCAGCGTAAGAAAGGAGGGGGTCCCCCGTGGCACGCTTCGTGCTCAACCGGGCGCTGAAGGCCGTACTGACGATCTGGATAGCGATCACCGCGACGTTTTTCCTGCTCCGGTTGCTCCCGGGGGACCCCACGACCCTGATGGTCGAGGGCGACATGACCCCTGAGATGCGGGCCGCCCTGCTCAAGACCTACGGCCTGGACCAGCCGCTGTTCGAGCAGTACGTCGCGTATCTTCGCGAGCTGCTGCACGGCAACTTCGGGATATCGTTCCGGCAGATCCAGCCGGTGAGCGAGATCCTGCTCGACCGGCTGCCGTGGACACTGCTGCTGGCCGGCACGGCGTTCGTGCTGACCATCGCCATCGGCATCCCGATCGGCGTGTTCGCGGCGGCCCATCGCGACCGCTGGCCGGACAAGGTGCTGCAGGGCTTCGGCATCGGCGGGCACGCGCTCTTCGTGCCCAGCGTGGCCATGCTGCTGCTGGTCTTCGTCGGCGCCCGGCTCGGCTGGTTCCCGATCGGCGGGGCGATCGACCCCGACACCCGGGGCGTCGCCGCCTATCTCAGCCTGGCGCACCACCTGGTGCTGCCGGTGCTCTCACTGGTCCTCGTGCAACTCGGCCCGTACGCGCTGACGCTGCGCACCAACCTGGTCGACGTCCTCGGCGAGGACTACATCCGCGCCGCCCGCGCCCGCGGCCTCTCCGGCCGCCGCCGGCTGTGGAAGCACGCCCTGCGCAACGCGATCCTGCCCGCGCTGACCCTGATGGGCCTCCAGCTCGGCACGCTGGTCGGGGGCGCCGTGCTCACCGAGACCGTGTTCGCCTACCCCGGGGTCGGCCGGCTCATCTTCGAGGCCGTCGGGCAACGCGACTACCCCGTCCTGCAAGGAGCGTTCATCATGCTCGCGATCACCGTCGTGGTTGCCAACACGCTCACCGACCTGCTCTACGCCGTGCTCAACCCGAGGATCCGGCTGTGAGCGCGCCGCTCATGCCGGAGCCGGCGGCGGAAGCGGCCCCCAGCGCCAAGCCGGCCTGGCGCGCCTTCCTGCGTCAGCCCTCCGGGCTGCTCGCGGCGACGGTGCTGGCGGTGATGGTCGTGGTCGCGCTCGCCGCCCCGCTGATCGCCGACGAGCCCGTCGGTACGGGCAATGACGTGCTCGTCGGACCCTCGGGCGCGCACTGGTTCGGCACCGACGACCTCGGCCAGGACATCTTCGCCCAGGTGGTCTGGGGCACCCGGACCAGCCTGATGATCGGTGTGGCCGCCTCACTCATCGCGATCGTGCTCGGCACCGCGATCGGACTCGCCTCGGCGCATTTCCGGCCGGTCGACGCCGTCGGCACGGTCGTCACCGACGTGATGCTGGCGCTGCCGACCCTCCCCCTGATGATCATGCTGGCCGCGATCGTCAACCCGAGCGTCTGGACGCTCACCGTGATCATCGGCGTCTTCGCCTGGCCCGAGGTGGCCCGGCTGATCCGCTCACAGGGCCTGGTCGTCTCGGCGATGCCCTACATCGACGGCGCGCGGGTGCTCGGCGCGAGCGGCTGGCGGATCGTCACCCGCGAGATCCTGCCCGCGGTGGTCCCGCTGATCGTGGTGAGCGTGCTGCTGACCGCGTCCCGCGCGGTCATCTCCGAGGCGGGGCTGAGCTTCCTCGGCCTCGGTGACCCCGACTCGTGGTCGTGGGGGCGGATCCTGCTCAACGCCCAGCGCAGCGGCGTGGTCGCCATCGCCTGGTGGCAGACGCTGTTCCCGTCGCTGGCGATCCTGCTGCTCGTCCTTGCCGCCACCGTGGCCGGCATGCGCTTCAACGACATCCGCGACCCCCGCCGGAACGGAGGCTGACCCGTGCGCCTGCCCGACAGTTTCTACTCGTCCGTCCGCGCCGAGCTGACCGAGGCGCTCGGCGAACGCGGCCTCGACGGCTTCCTCGCCACCTCCCCCGCCGACGTGGCGTACCTCTGCGGGTTCTTCTACATCGCCACCGAGCGGCCGGTGTACCTGTGGATGCCGCGCTCCGGCGACCCGCTGCTGGTGATCCCCCGTCTGGACGACGAGTACGCCGCCCAGCAGCGGGTCACGGTCGAGACGGTCAGCTACTTCGAGTACCCCGGCGTGGTCACCGCCGAGCAGACGCTCGCCGCGGCGCTGGCCGGCCGCGGGGCGCGCCGGATCGGGGTGGGCGCCGGCGTGTCGGTCGGGGCGTTCCGCGCGCTGTCGACGGCCCTCGGCGAGACCACCACCCTGGAGACCACCGACGCGGTGGCCAGGCTGCGGCTGCGCAAGCGGCCCGAGGAGATCCCGTTCCACGAGGCGGCGGCGCGCATCTGCGACGAGATGCTGGCCGCGGGCCGGGAGCTGATCGCCGACGCGCTGCGCCGGGGCGACGAACTGCCCCGCGAGGACGAGATCGCCCGGCACGTCATCGGCTATGGCACGGACCGGATGTACGCCGACTACGACATGGTCGTCTACACCACCAAGCTCGCCGGTGGGCTCGTCTACGCCGGGCCGAACTCGGCGCTGCCGCACGGCCTGCCGACGCGGCGGCGGGTCCGGCCCGGCGACACCCTGATCCTCTCGCTCGGCGCGGCGGTGGCGAGCCGGTTCGTGGAGAGCGAGCGGACGTTCGTGATCGGCGAGCCGACCCCGGAGCAGCAGCGCTACTACGAGGCCGACCGGGAGGCGCAGGAAGTCGGCACCCAGGCGATGGTGGCCGGGCGGACCTGCGCCGAGGTCAACAAGATCTGCCTGGACGTGCTGCGGGGCCACGGTCTCGGCGACTACATCCGGCACCGGCAGGGCCACGGCATCGGGTTGCAGAACCACGAGCCGCCGTGGGTCGAGGACGGCGACACCACCGTCCTGGCCCCCGGGATGCTGCTGTCCAGTGAGCCCGGCGTGTACGTGCCGGGGCACGCCGGCTACCGCATCTCCGACACGGTGCTGGTCGAGGCGGCCGGACCGCGCCGGCTCACCAGCCACCCCCGCGACCTGGCGTCCACCGTCATCGAGGAGGTTCGATGAGTTTCCATGAGCGGCTGACCGTCAACGGCGCCGAGCTGGTGGTCGAGGCGTTCGGCCCGCAGGACGGGCCGGCGATGATCGTGCACCACGGCGCGCCGGGCCTGGGCTCCCGGTCCGAGCCGAAGCGGTCGTTCGGCCCGTTCGCCGACACGTTCCGGGTCATCGTCTTCGACGCCCGCGGCTCCGGCGAGTCCAGCGACCACGAGCCGTTCACCCACGCGCAGTGGGTCGCCGACGTGGACGCGATCCGCGCGTACTTCGGCCACGAGCGGATCGTCATGGCCGGCGGATCGTACGGCGGGTTCATCGCGCTGGAGTACGCCGTCGCCCACCCCGACCGGGTCTCGGCGCTCGTACTGCGGGACACCGCGGCCGACACCGCGCACGACCATCTCGCCGTCGAGCGGGCGAAGTCCACCGACCGGACCGTCATTCCACAGTGGGCGATCGACCGCATCGGCACCGGCCGGTTCGAGAGCAACGAGCAGCTGCGCGAGTACTGGAAGGCGATCCTGCCGCTCTACGACCACCAGCACGACCCGGCGAAGGACGCCGCCAAACTGGCCGCGACCCGGTTCCACTACCGGACGCACAACGCGGCGTTCGGGCAGAACATGCCGCGGTACGACCTGAAGCCGAAGCTCCCGTCGGTCACCTGCCCGACCCTGGTCACCGTGGGCCGGCACGACTGGCGCACGCCGGTGGCCGCGTCGGAGACGATCGCGGAGCTGATCCCCGACGCCCGGCTGGTCGTGTTCGAGCAGTCCGGCCACTCCCCCCAGCTCGAGGAGCCGGAGCTGTTCCAGCGGACCGTCCGGGACTTCCTGGCCGAGGCCGGAGTCGTGTGATGGCGCTGCTGGAGGTCGAGGACCTGCGGGTCAGCTTTCCTGGGCCGGGCAGCGCGCCGGTACGGGCGGTCAACGGCGTGTCCCTCGCCCTGGAGCCCGGGCGGACGCTTGCCATCCTCGGCGAGTCCGGCTCGGGCAAGAGCGTCACCGCGCAAGCGGTCATGGGCATTCTCGACGCGCCCCCGGCGCAGGTCAGCGGATCGGTGCGGCTGCGCGGCCGGGAGCTGCTGACGCTGCCGGCGAAGCAGCGCGACAAGGTCAGCGGCGAGGAGATCGGCATGGTCTTCCAGGACGCCATGGCCGCGCTGAACCCGGTCTATACGGTCGGTGAGCAGCTCAGCGAGCTGCTGCGGGTCCGGCGTGGACTGTCGCGGTCGGACGCCCGGCGGCGCGCGGTCGAGCTGGTCGACCGGGTGCGCATCCCGGCCGCCAGGGATCGGGTGCGCGACTACCCGCACCAGTTCTCCGGCGGGATGCGGCAGCGCATCATGATCGCGCTGGCCATCGCGCTCGAACCGGCGGTGCTGATCGCCGATGAGCCGACGACCGCGCTCGACGTCACGGTGCAGGCCCAGGTGATGGGGCTGATCGCCGAGATCCAGCGGGACAGCGGGATGGCCCTGCTGCTCATCACGCACGACCTGGGCGTGGTCGCCGAGGTCGCCGACGACGTGGCGGTGATGTACGCCGGCCGGCTCGTCGAGCGGGCCACCGTGGAGCAGGTCTTCGGCGGCCCGGCCCACCCGTACACCGAAGGGCTGCTCGCCTCGATGCCCCGGGTCGACCGGCGCGACGAGGAGCTGTACGCGATCCCCGGTGCCCCGCCGAACCCGGCGCGGCTGCCGGCCGGTTGCCCGTTCCACCCGCGCTGCCCGCGTGCCGACGACACCTGCCGTTCCACGCTGCCGCCGCTGTCGCCGTTGCCGCACGGCCGGGCCAGCGCCTGCCACCACCGGGAGGAGCTGCTGCATGTCAGCCACCGATGACCCGGTGCTCCGGGTCGACAACCTGGTCCGGCACTTCCCGGTGAAGGGCCGGCTGCCCTTCACGTCCGGCGGGGTGGTCAGGGCCGTCGACGGGGTGTCCTTCGACCTCCGGCGCGGCGAGACCCTCGGGGTCGTCGGCGAGTCCGGCTGCGGCAAGAGCACGCTCGCCCGGATGCTGGTCGGGCTGGAACGCCCGACGTCCGGCGAGGTGCGCTTCGGCGACGCCGTCGTGCACACCGCGCGGGGCCGCCGGCTGCGGGAGCTGCGCCGGCGGATCCAGATCGTGCTCCAGGACCCGTACACCTCGCTGAACCCGCGGCGCACCGTGCGCGACATCCTGCTCCAGCCGTTCGAGATCCACCCGGACGTGGTGGACCGCCGGCGTCGGCTGGACCGGGTCAAGGAGTTGCTCGAGCTGGTCGGTCTCGACCCGTCGCTGCACCTGGACCGCTATCCGCACCAGTTCTCCGGCGGTCAGCGGCAGCGGATCGGCATCGCCCGGGCGCTCGCCCTGCGGCCTGACGTCATCATCTGCGACGAGCCGGTCTCCGCGCTCGACGTTTCGGTCCAGGCCCAGGTGGTCAACCTGCTGGAGCGGCTGCAGCGCGAGCTCGGCGTGGCGTACGTCTTCATCGCCCACGACCTGTCGGTGGTCCGGCACATCTCGGACCGGGTGGCCGTGATGTACCTCGGCAAGCTGGTCGAGACCGGACCCGAGGCGCCGCTGTACGACGCGCCGCAGCACCCCTACACCAAGGCGCTGTTGTCGGCGGTCCCCGTGCCGGAGCCCGTGGGCCGGGCCGAACGGCAGCGGATCCTGCTCGCCGGCGACCCGCCGAGCCCCGTCGACCCGCCGTCCGGCTGCCGGTTCCGGACCCGCTGCTGGCAGGCCTCGGAAACCTGCGCCCACGTCGAGCCGCTGCTGACCGGCGACGGGCGATCGGTCGCCTGCCACTATCCGCTGTCCGCCGCATAAGGAGAATGTGCTGTGCTGCAAGAACCCGCGACCCGGTACCAGGGCCACAAGTCCTACTCGTACCTTGAGCCGCACCTCGACTACCGGGAATTCGACCTGGCCTCGGAGGTCGGCCGGGTGCCCGAACACGACCTCGGGCTCTCCGACGCGCAGCGGCAGCGGGTGACCCGGCTCCTCGCCGAGCACGTCGCGATCTCGCTGCACGAGCACCCCGTGGTCCTCCCGTCCGACGTGCGGCAGCTGCGCGCCTACAACCGCACCGCGCGCCAGCGGACCGGGTACGAGGGGCTCGCGCGCTCCGGCCTGACCGCGGTCTTCGACAACTTCATGGCCGGCGCTTCCTGCGTGACCAGCGAGAACGGCTGGAAGTGGAACGACCTGATCTACGCGCTCGGGATGCGGATGAGCGACCTGTACAAGCAGGACCATGTGCGGCTGGCCACGTCGGTCGACGACATCCGGGCCGCCAAGCGCGACGGCCGGCTCGCCCTGGTCGCCGGGCTGGAGTGCTGCACCCCGATCGAGAACGAGCTGGACCGCATCGACATCCTGTACGGCTTCGGCGTCCGGCAGCTCGGTGTCGCGTACAGCCAGGCGAACATGCTCGGCGGCGGGCTCTCCGAGCCGCGCGACGGCGGGCTGACCCACTTCGGCCGGCGCGCCGTCGACCGGATGAACAAGCTCGGCATCGCCATCGACATCTCGCACAGCGGCGACCAGACCTGCCTGGACGTGATCGAGGCCAGCCGGGTGCCGGTGTTCATCACTCACGCCGGCGCACGGTCGGTGTGGGACACCGCACGGATGAAGCCGGACGAGGTGATCCGCGCGTGCGCCGAGCGGGGCGGCGTCATCGGCATCGAGGCGGCGCCGCACACCACGCTGTCGGAGCAGCACCTGGAGCACTCGATCGAGTCGGTGATGGACCACTTCACGTACTGCGTCGACCTGGTCGGCATCGACCATGTCACGTTCGGCCCGGACACGATGTTCGGTGACCACGTCGGGGTGCACAACACGTACGCGGGCAACTACGCCCACGACAGCGGGAAGAAGCCGTCGCACCCCCGGGTGGAGTACGTCGCCGGCCTGGAGAACCCGGGCGAGGCGTTCGGCAACATCGTCGGCTGGCTGGTCAAACACGACTATTCGGACGACGAGATCGCCAAGGTCATCGGGGGCAACACCCTGCGCGTGCTCGAACAGGTCTGGTAGCGGCTGGCGCTATTACACTCTGGACGGCGGAGAGGTGGGACTGAATGGCTCGGCGCGAAACCGCGCTCCAGGCCGCGCAGATGCAGCTGCGCGAGTTGATCGGCAGCGAGTTCCTGAGCGGTGACAAGCTACCCAACGAACGGGAGCTCGCGGACCGGTTGACGGTCAGCCGCGCCACCGTGCGCGAGGTGCTCGGCCAGCTCGCCGCCGAGGGCCTCCTGACCCGCACCTGGGGTGTCGGCACGTTCGTCCGGGAGCCGGCCGAGCGGGTCCCGGTCTCGATCAGCGACGTCACCGCGCTGCGCGACCGCATCACCGCCTCGGGCCACAGCCCGGCCCTCCAGGACGCGTCGGTGAGCCGCACCGCCTGCCCGGACGACTGCGCCAAGGTCCTCGGCCTGGCGCCCGGTGACCCGGTGTGGCGCGTCGACCGCCTCTTCGCCGTCGACGGGGTGGCCGCGGCCTGGATCCGCGACCACCTCCCGCTCGCCGTCGGCGGCCGGGACCTCGACCCGTCGGGCCTGCTCAGCATCGACCACGACATGTTCGAGTTCCTGGCCGGCGCCACCGGCATGCCGGTCCGCCGCGCCGAGATCGACTTCGCCGCGGTCCTGGCCGACGAGGAGGCCGTCGACCGCCTCGGAGTGCCGCTCGGGCACCCGCTGGTGAACGCCACCCAGATCGGCTACGCGGCCGAAGAGCTGGCCCTCTTCCACGGCCACATCACGGTGCGCACCGACATCCTGACGCTACGGATCACCCGCGCCGGCTGACCGCCGGCGGTTCTGGGCGGCTGGGCGTCGTTCGGCCCACGTGAAACGCGGTGGCGTGCACCTGGACGACCTCGCCCCCGCCGCATAGCACCGCCCGGCGACGGTGGTGGCGTGACCGGATGCGCCGGTCGAACCGGCGTCGCATCCCCCCAGGGTGATGGGCCGCCCCCGTTTGCCGGCCATCACCCTGGCGCGCGTCTTCCTTGGCGAAGTGCCGATACCTGGTACCGGCACTTTTCGCCGAACGTCCCTTACGATCGCCGGACGCGGTGGTGACCGCCAGGTCAATGGGCGGCAGTTGACCGGCAACTTCGCCCGTTGGCATCATGGGCACGGCACCGGTCAGGGCCGATGCGCCGGTCCTGGCCCAGCGGGTGCCGGGGCCTGTACGGAAAGGATCGGATGTTCAGCGCGCAGGTACGGGCCCACCGCCGGCGGCTGGGTATGACGCAGGAAGACCTGGCAGCCACAACGGGTGTGAGCGTGCGCGCCATCCGTAACCTCGAAGCCGGCCAGACCGGTCGCGCCCGGCCTGCAACGGTGCGACTGCTGGCCGACGCCTTCGAGCTGGCCGGCGACGAACGGGACCGGTTCTGCCGGTCCGCGCTCGACGGCACCGACCAGCTGCCCGCAGACAAGGCTCCGACGAGCGTCGCCGGCACTCCCCCGGCGCATGGACGACCCGTTCCGGCGCAACTGCCCGCCGACGTGGCCGGCTTCGTCGGCCGTACCGGCCAGCTGCGACAGCTCACCAAGGTGCTCGACGACCATGACCGGCCGGCCGCGGTGGTGATCTCCGCGATCGCCGGCACGGCAGGCGTGGGCAAGACCGCCCTCGCGGTGCACTGGGCACACCAGACCCTCGACCGGTTCCCCGACGGGCAGCTGTACGTCAACCTGCGCGGCTATGACCCCGACCAGCCCGCCACCCCCGCAGAGGTGCTGGCCCGGTTCCTCACCGCCCTCGGGGTGCCCGGCACCGACATCCCCGCCGACCTCGACGAACGCGCCGCCCGCTACCGCACCGAGCTCACCGGCCGACGCATGCTCATCGCGCTCGACAACGCCGCCACCGTCGACCAGGTCCGGCCCCTGCTACCCGGAACCGGTTCCTGCATGGTCCTGGTGACCAGCCGCGACAGCCTCGCCGGACTCGTCGCCGTCAACGGCGCCCACCGCCTCGACCTCGACCTGCTCCCCTCGGCCGACGCGATCACGCTGCTGCGCCGGCTCATCGGCCACCGCGTCGACGCCGACCCCGACGCCGCCGCCACCCTCGCCACCCAATGCGCCCATCTCCCGTTGGCGCTACGGATCGCCGCCGAACTCGCCGTCGCCCGCCCCACCACACCCCTGGCCGAACTGGTCATGGAACTGGCCGACCAGCAGCACCGCCTGGACCTGCTCGACGCCGACGGCGACTCCCGCGCCGCCGTCACGGCAGTGTTCTCCTGGTCGATGCGCCACCTACCGGCCGACGCCGCCCGCACCTTCCGGCTGCTGGGGCTGCACCCCGGCCCCGACATCGATGCCTACGCCACCGCTGCGCTCACCGACACCAGCCTGTCGCAGGCCCGTCTCGCCCTCGACCGGCTCGCCCGGGCCCACCTCGTGCACCCCACCGGCCCGGCCAGGTACGGCATGCACGACCTGCTCCGCGCCTACGCCACCACCCTCACCACCGCGCACGACGCCGCCGCCGACCGCCGCTCGGCGTCGACCCGACTGTTCGACTACTACCTGGTCACCGCCGCGGCCGCCACGCAACAGTTGCGCCTCGTCGATGCCCACAGCCGGCCCGGCACCGCCGCGCCGGCCACCACCCCGACCCCGGACCTGGCCGGCCCCGGCACCGCCCGGCGGTGGCTGGACACCGAACGGCCCTGCCTGGTGGCCGCTGCCGTGCACACTGCCACCCACGGCTGGCCCGCCCACGCCGTGCAGTTGTCGATGACCCTGTACCGCTACCTCGAGAGCGGTCACTACATCGACGCGCTCACCATCCACACACACGCCCGCGACGCCGCCCGGCAGACCGGTGATCTGGCCGGGCAGGCCCACACACAGCTCGGCCTCGGCGGCATTAACATCCGCCTCGGCCGGCTGGAGCTGGCCACGGAGCATCTCGTCCAGGCGTCAGTGCTGTTCCAGCAGGCCGGCGACCTGGTCGGCCAGGCCCGCGTGCTGACGAACCTCGGCGTCGTCGAGGACCATCGAGGCTTCTACCAGGCCGCCGCCGACCGCCAGGAGCAGGCGCTGGTCCTGTACCGGCAGGCCGGCTACCCGCGCGGGGAAGCCATAGCGTTGCACAACCTCGGTGTTGCAGAGGACCACCTGGGCCGCCATCGGGCCGCTGCCGACCACCTCGAGCAGGCACTGGCCCTGCACCGACAGACCTCTGACACCATCGGCGAAGCCATGGCGCTGCACAACCTCGGCCTCGCCGAGATGGGGTTGGGCCGCTACCAGGAAGCCGCCGACCGCCAGGAGCAGGCGCTGGTCCTGTACCGGCAGGCCGGCTACCCGCGCGGGGAAGCCTGGGCGCTGTTCGGCCTCGGCAGTGTCCAGACCCACCTCGGCCGGCCTGACCAGGCCATCGCGCTCCACAGGCGGGCCCTCACCCTCTTCCGGGAGTCAGGTGAGCGCGGCGGCGAGATCCGAGCGCTCAACGGCCTGGGCGAAGCCGCCCTCGCCGCCGGCCGCCCTGCCGAGGCGCTGACCCACCACACCACCGCCCTGAGCACCAGCGTCATCCCCGATCAGCAGGCCCGCGCCCACACCGGTGCCGGCCGCGCCCACCACCTGCTCGGCGACCTCGTCCGCGCCCGGCACCACTATGAACACGCTCTGGCCCTGCACACCCGCCTCGGCTCCCCGGATGCCGACGACGTAGGTGCCCGCCTCATCGCCCTCGACGCGTCACCTGACACCGGCCACGACCAACACGATTGACGGACCCTCTTCACCGGCTACACGACCGCCGAACCAGCAGCGGTTCGAACCGGCCGGGACCCGAAGGCCACGTCGTGCAGGGTCAGCCGGCCGGCTTGCGGATCTCGATGTTGGAGAACAGCACGGAGTACGGCGGCGGGGTTTCGGGCTTTGACTCCTGGAAGATGCCGAGGACGACGCGGCCCTTGTTGAACATGGTGTCGGTCAGACTGCCGACGGGCCGGCCGTCCCGGGTGAAGGTGAGGTTCGTCCCGGCGGCGGCGATGCCGACCGTGGTCGCCTCGCCGTAGGCGATCGGGGTGGTGAGCGGAAACCGGCCGAGCTCCTTGATCGCGGCCGCGCCCGTGGCGCCGTGGGCCACCAGCGAGTACGCGTCGGCGCAGATGCGCAGCGCGTAGCCGGAGCCGTCGAAGCGGAACCAGACCGCGGCGCAGCTGCCCTCGTCGCGGAGCTTCACGTCGACGGTGGCGGTGAAGTCGGCGATGACGTCCTGGGGGCCGAGGCAGCGGTAGGAGCCGCCGGTGCTCCGGGTGACGATGAGCGCGCCGGCGAAGGTGCAGGAGGCGTTGTTGGGCTTGTCGTCCTTGGGGTGCCACAGTTTCTCGACGCTGAGCGGGTCGGCGATGATCACCGGGCCGAGGGGGTCGGCGGTGGGAGACGCGGTCTGGGCCACCGTGCTCGGTGCCGGCGACCGGCCGGCGGAACTGCTGGGCAGGTCGATCGCCCCGGACGCGATGCCGACGATGGTGAGCGACGTGACCAGCGCGGCGACCGCGACCACGACGAGCGCGGCCCGGCCCCACCGGCGGCCCCGGTTCGGCGGCGCCGACGTCAAAAGCGCCGATGTCGCAGGCGCCGATGTCGCAGGCGCCGACGTTGCCGGTACCGGCGACGCCGAAATCGCAACGTCGGCCTTCTGCGGACCGGGCGGCGGCGCGATCCGCGTGGTTTCGTTCGCGCCGAGGACGACGGCGGCGGTCCGGCCGGTTGCCTGGGCCTCCTCGGCGGCGACGAGCAGGTCCGGCTGGCGGGCCAGCGCCGCTGCCAGGTCGGGTGAGCGTGCCGGTCCCGGGCCGAGCAGCTGCTCCAGCAGCTCGCGGGCCGTCGGCCGATCGGCCGGGTCCTTGGCCAGGGCCTGCTCGACCAGCCCGCGCAGCATCCCGGACAGCCCGGTGAGGTCGGGCGGCGAGGTGAGGATGCGCGCGGCGACCACCGGTGCGGCGTCCGAGCCGAACGGGGTCCGGCCCGTGCCCGCGTACGCGATGACGGCGCCCCACGAGAAGATGTCCGCCGCCGGGGTGACGGGCGCGCTGCCGGCCCCCGCCGACCCGAACCGCTCCGGCGCCATGTAGGAGATGGTGCCGACGATCTGGTCGGTGCGGGTGTGCCCGCTGGTGCCCTGGACCGAGTGGGCGATACCGAAATCGATGACCTTCGGGCTGCCGGCGGCGAGCAGCACGTTGTTGGGCTTGAGGTCGCGGTGGATGACGCCCGCGCCGTGGATCGCGGTGAGCGCGGTCGCGACCCCGATCGCGAGTCCGTGCAGGTTCGACTGGGACAGCGGGCCCTTGTCCCGCACGACGGTGGCGAGGCTCGGCCCGTCGACGTACTCGACGACGAAGTACGGCATCTCGTGGTCGGGGTCGGCGTCGAGGACCTCGGCGGTGCAGAACGGCGGCACCTGCCGGGCGCGGTCGACCTCGCTGCGGAACCTGCGGCGGAACTCCTCGTCGTCGGCGAGGTCGGTGCGGACCACCTTGATCGCGACCAGGAGGCCGTCGGGTGCCTGGGCGAGGTACACGGTGCCCATGCCGCCCTCGCCGAGGCGGCCGATCACCGCGTACCTGCCCAGTTGCCGGGGATCGCCCGGACGGAGCGGCGATCCCGGTGGTGGTGCCTGGTTGCCCGTCATTGCTGTGGTGCTCCCGCGGGTGTCGGCGTTGTGGTCGACGTGATTCTGCGCTTTGCGGGGGGCTCCCGGCGACCCTGTACCCGCAGATGCGCCGTCCCCGTATCACCGGCGGTGATGACCAGCGCCGATGCCGGGTCCGGCATCGGCGCGGTGCGGGCGCCGAGCTCCTCGATGACGGCCGCGATGCGGCGGGACGGCTTGCCGCCGGTGTCCGCGATCAGCTCGACGCCGTGCGCGGCGGCGAGTTCGGCACCGACGCGCAGAGCCGCCTCGCCGTCGGAAACGCCGGAACCACCGGAACCGCCACCGGCCCGCACGAGCACCGCGCTCCACGACTGCGGCGGCTCCGTCACCACGGTGACCAGGGTCGGTCCGGCGGTGTCAAGCAGCGCCTGGTAACCGTCCTGGCCGGCGTCGACGACCAGGACGTCGGGCTCGGCGGTACCGACCTGGGTGAGGATCTCCGCGGCCGGGTCGGCACTGAACCGGGCGAGCACGGGCGCCGCCGGTCCCCGCTGCCGCACCGGTGCGGCCAGATCGGCGAGCTCGGCCATGGACGACGTCATCGCGAGCAGATCACCGGACAGGCCGGTGCCGACCTCGACCCGGGCCTGCGCGTACGGCAGGACCCGGCTCAGGACGACCTCGGCCGGGTCACGGCGGGCGGCGATGTCGGTGGCGAGCGAGACCAGCGGTGCCGCCGCCGCGCCCGCGGGCACGAGCGCGAGCACGCGGTAGGCGCCGGCGCCGCCGAGCGCGGCCCGCTGCAGCTCCGCGGCGTCGCGTTCCACGGCCGTCTTCGGGTAGATGACCGCGAGCAGCGGACCGGCCATCGCGGTCGTGACCAGAGCCATCACGACCATCAGCGAGAACAGCGACTCGTCGAGAATGCCCAGCTGCAGCCCGACCGTGAGGATGACGATCTCGGTGAGGCCGCGGGTGTTCATCAACGTTGCCAGCGCCCCGGCCCGGCGGGGCGCGATCCGGTTCAGCCGGGCGCCGAGGTACGCGCCGGCGAACTTCCCGGTGATCGCCACGGCCAGGATCAGCGCGAGGTCGGTCAGGCCGGTCGCGCCCACAGTGGACAGATCGACGCGCAGCCCGGCGATGACGAAGAAGACCGGCAGCAGGAGCAGGACGCTGACCTGTTCGAGCCGTTCGAGGGTCTCGTGCCGCAGCTGCTCGCCACCGGCGCGGGGCATGACCGCACCGAACACGAACGCGCCGAAGATGGCGTGCACGCCGATCGCCTCGGTGGCCCAGCACGACAGCAGCAGGCCGGCGAGCATGATGCCGAGGATGTCCGGGGTGAGCCGGCCGGCCCGGTCGCGGGCGGTCAGCAGCCGGCGCAGCAACGGCCGGACGACGAGGAACATCACCAGCGCATACGGCACGGCGAGCAGGATCTGCCACGGCACGTCACCGCCGCCGGCGCCGAACGCGACGACGCCGGCCAGCAGTGTCCAGGCAATGATGTCGTCGACCGCGCCGCTGGCGAGGGCGAGCCCGCCGACCTCGGTGCGCAGCATGTCCCGGTCGGTGAGGATGCGGGCCAGCACCGGGAACGCGGTCACCGACATCGCCGCGCCGATGAACAGGGCGAAGGGCGCCACGTCCGTGACGCCGTGGTGGCCGGCCAGCCACAGCGCCAGCAGGATGCCCATGCCGAGCGGCAGCACGACCGAGCCGATGGACACCGACACGGCGGCCCGCCGGCGGCCGCGGACCGCGGCGAGGTCGACCTCATAGCCGACGATGAACATGAACAGCACCAGACCGACATTGGCGAGCCCGGCCAGGGCGCCGCGGATGTCCATCGGGAACAGCAGGTCGCTGACGGTGGTGCCGAACAGGGACGGCCCGATCAGCACCCCGGCGAGGATCTCGCCGATGACGGCCGGTTGCCCGAGCTTGCGGGCGATCGCCCCCAGGAGACGGGCCAGCAGAATGATGGCGGCGAGCCCGAGCAGCAGCTGCCCGACGGCGTGCGCGGTCATGCCAGCCCGTCGATCCGGGTGGCGACCGTGGCCGCGGACGGGCGCTCCCCCGCCGGGGCGAGGCAGTCGCGGACGAGGGCGGCGACGGGCCCGGGGAGCCGGTCGCTGAGCTGCGGCGGCACCGACAGGACCCGCCGCAGCGCGAGCAGGCCGTCGCCGGCGGGCAGGTCGCCGTGCACACCGGTGCCGGCCACGACCCGGTGCAGCATGACGCCGAGCGACCACACGTCGGTGGCCGGCACGCTGCGACCGCCCATGAGGACGGCCGGGTCGATGTACTCGACCGAGTCGAGCGGCCCCATCCCGGTGATGGTGACGCCCTCGGCGAAGACCTGCGCCAGCCCGAGGTCGGACAGCTTGCCGCCCTGCGGGTGCAGCAGCACGTTGCCGGGTTTCAGGTCGCGGTGCACGATGCCGGCCGCGTGCAGGGCGGCGGCGGCCCGGGCGGCGTCGGCGACGGCCCGCAGCGCCTCGGCGGTCGTCACCGGCTGCGCGGGCGCGGCCAGCGAACCGGCCGGGAAGTACTCCATCGAGTAGTAGAAGCTGCCGTCCTGCTGGCCGGCGTCGAACGGCGCGACCAGGTGCGGGGACTGCACGGTGCTGAACGCGGTCAGCTCCCGTACCGCGCGCCGGAACGCGGTGTCGGTGGACTCGGCCGACAGCACCTTGACGGCGACATACTCGACGTCGACCGGCAGCCGCTGCGGGCGCCGGGCAAGGAAGAACCGCCCGTTGTTGCCGGAGCCCAACGGCCGGACGAACTCGTAGTCGGCTATGCCGTGCATCTGCGCGGCGCTCCCCTCTGGCTTCCAGGTCATGGGTTTCCCGGGCTTCACGGATTGCGGTGCGACTCGTACCGCAGCCAGCGGCGTCCGAAGAGGACCTTCGAGCCGGGCCGCAGCACCGTCGAGTCGCCGGGTGGCACGCGGTGCGCCTCCGCCTCGCCGGGTGCCTGCAGGTAGGTGCCGTTGGCGGAGCCGAGGTCGACGACCCGCACCTCCCAGCCGGCGAGCTTGACCCGCAGGTGCCGGCGGGAGATTCCGCCGTGCGAGTCGGCGATGCGCAGCGGGCGCGCCCGCCCGGCGAGCACGTCGGGGTCCTGCGCGGGTTCGCGGCCGACGACGTAGTCGGTGTCGACCCGCAGCGTCATCCCGTTGTCCAGCAGCAGCACGCCCAGCGGCGGCCGCGGCCCGAGCCGGGTCACGTGCGTCACCTGCAGCATCCCGATCCCGCACCGCTGGCAGAACCGCAGCCCGGGATCGTTGAAGTGGCCGTTCTTGCAGTCCACGCCCTCGATCAGGGCGACAGTGTCGACCACCGGCACGTCGTCTGGCGGCGGCACGGGTTGCCCGGGCAGCAGCAGTACCGACTGGAACGGCGCACCCTTGTCCTCAGCTCGGGCCGGCGGCGGAGCCGGTTGCGGCCGCGCGAACCGGGCCGTGAGACCCGCACCGGTGACCACGCCGGCGCCGAGGCGGGCGTACGGATGCGCGGCACCCGCACCGGGTAGCGCCAGGCGCAGCCGCGAGACCGGACCGGCGACCTGCCGCTGCTGCGGCACGGGACCGGACAGCCGGACCTCCTCGTGCGGGCCGGCCAGCTCGGCCACGCCGTGCCCGCAGACGAACACCGCGACACCGCCGTCGCCGGTCATCCCGCCCACGGCGCAGCTGAGCTCGCCGGCCGGCAGCAGCTCCGCGGTGTGCCGGGCCAGGTCGGCGCCGTCGCCGCCGTCGGCCGCCACCCGGTCGAGCAGTGCCAGCAGTTCCTCGCAGCCGGCCGGCTCGCACACGACGAACAGGTCACCGGCCCTGGCCACCAGACCGTTGCCCGGCAACGGTTGCACCATCGGCGCGCTCACGTGAGCCGCCCACCGCGGAAGCGCCAGCGCAGGAACGGCACCCGCATCGGCCCGTTCGCGGCCAGCCACACGGCGACCCAGACCACGGTGAAATGCACGACGAACGTCGCGAGCGGAGGCACCGCCGCGATCCCGGGGACCAGCTCCGCGTCCAGCAGCAGCCAGAGCACGATCGCCTCCGGTACACCCGACAACAGGCCGAACAACGACGGCCAGTCCTTCTCCCAGCGGAACTGCATGATCAGGTGATAGAGCAGTTCCCAGCCGATGCCGAGGACGGCGACGGCGGCGAGCACGATGAACGTCGCGCGGTAGCGGTCCGCGAGTGCGCCGTCGCCCGGCAGCACCGGGGTGAGCAGGGCGGTCACCGCCGAACCCACGATCGCGAGCAGGAAGATCCGGGTCTGGATACGACCCAGCAGAATCGGCACCATCAGCTGTCTCCGTCCCCTTCAGACCGGTCGTCCGAGCACCCAGCGCACCCATTGCACCGTCGAGCGGACCGGGCCGATCCGCCGGCACCAGCCGCGGCGGGCCAGGTCGTCGGCGATCTCCTGGGCGGCGACCTGCAGGCCCAGGAACGTGTCCACGCCGGGGAAGTAGCCGCCGAGCGTGGTCGCGCCGGACGCGTACAGCGCGCCGTCGCCGCTCGCGGTGCCCTTCACCTCGAAGTGCCGCTCGACCTCGAGGCGGCCGAGCGGGTTACGGCCGGCGCCGCCGTGCTCCAGCAGGTCGGCGAGGACCCGGTGCTCGGCGATGTCGGCCTCCAGGCCGGTGCAGTCGATGATGTAGTCGGCGCGGATCTCCCGGCTGCCGGCGTCGCCGTCGACCAGACTGACGAGCGTGCCGTCGGTGTCCGGCCACACCTTCTGGACCGTGCCCTGCGACGCGCGGTACCAGCCCTCGACCCGGCCCTTGCGCATCTGCTGCTGCCAGCGGCGGCGTTTCGGCGTGTTCGTACCGCCCATCTCGCGGTACAGCGCGGCGCGTTCCTCCCCGTCGAGACGCCGCATCCGCGCCTTCAGCTGCCCGCCCCACACCGACTTCGGATAGTTGAATCCCTGGTACGCGAAGCCGTCGCCGCCCTTGCGGCGCGCCCACAGGTGCGGGCCGTGTGCGCCGGTCACGAACGTGCGGAACAGGTGCACGACCGTGGTCTGCAGCCCGTGCCGCTCCCGGTCGTCCATCAGCCGCTGCAGCACCCGCGACGCGACGATCCCGCCGCCGCGCACGAGGACCGTGCCCGGCCGGGTCTTGAGGAACTCGTACACGTGCTCGTGCGGCTCGTACGCGTTGACGACGCGCTCGAAGTCGTTGTGCTGCTCCCGGTACGCCTGCAGGTCCGGCAGGAACCGCAGCCCCGGATACCCGACGGCGAGATGCACGAACCGGGACCGGTAGGCGACCCGCTTCGTGGGTCCGCTGCCCGCCGGCGGGGTGAGGATCGTGAAGTAGCCGCCCTGGTCGCGCCGCCGGACCAGCCGGACGACTCCGGTGACGCGCATCTGCTCGTACCCGATCCGCGCCGACTCCCGCCGCATTCCGGCAAACACGTCCCCGGCCCGCGGGGTCCAGTAGTCCGCGAACAGCGGCTCACCGAGGACGTGCACCAGCGGCCGCAGCGTGCGGTCCCGCCAGGCCTCGCTCAGCGCGTACGACGGGAAACCCCAGATGTTGTCGGGCCGCGACGACGAGTCGGACCGGATCCGCTCCCGCTCCGGGATCTGTGACACCCGGGTCAGGTACTGGTAGGTCTGCCAGGGATGGTCGATGTTGGACAGGACGCGGATATCCGACACCGGCACCCCCGCGACCCGCAGGTAGTCGACGGTCACGAACGACCCGATGCCCCCACCGACGGAGACGAACGGCACGTCGACAACCGGTATGCCCGCGGCCTCCACCATGGCATCCGACCATGTGGCGGCACCCAGCAGCGCAGACGTCAGCTCGCCAGCTTGCATTCGCATCCCCCGATCCGTGTGCACATACGGATAGCACACGGACACAAACGCTGCGGCCCCTCTTCCCGGTTGGAGCCTTCCGCCCGCGATGCCCGGCGCACCGCTGCCCGCGCCGCGGCGGTGCACATCGATGATCTTAGCCTCGATCCACCGACAGGTATCGAGATGTGATGGTGTTCGGGGTATGGGAAATGCCCTGTCGGGTGGCCGGAGGGGGCCTCACCCTCCGGCTCCCACAGATCCCGGCGTGAACCTCTCGGCTCACCGGGCTCCTGTCACCCTGGTCACCAGGCGGTCGTGAGCGAGGTGGTCCATGCCCAGTGCGCGAACAGGCCCCGCCGCCTCGCAACGGTCCTCTTCCAGTACTGGAGGGCCTTCTTCTTGCTCCGCAACCGTTTGAGCTTGCGACGAAGGAACCGCATCAGGTAGGCGTTGATGCGCTCCAGCAGCGGGTGCAGTTTGGAGCGGTAGAACGCTCCGTAGTACTGCATCCAACCTCGCACGATCGGGTTGATCCACCGTGCCAGGTCGTCAAGCGTCAGGGTCGTCTTGTAGTGCAGCTTCCACGATCGCACCGTCGCGTTCATCTTCTTCTGGGCCACGTCGCTGCGCGCTGGCAGGAACCCACTGAAGGTCTGGCCCCGCCGATTACGTGCTCCTCGTTGCCGAAACGTGAAGCCCAGGAAAGTAAACGATGTGTGCTCATACGAGCCTCGCCGGTTGCTGTCCTGGCAGTAGACGATCCGGGTCTTGTCCGGGTGCAGCCGCAGGCCCGCCTGCTGCATGCGCTCAGCGATCGCGTCCCGCACCTGGATGGCGCGGGCCTCGCTGTGGCAGTGCACCACCGCGTCGTCGACGTAGCGGGCGAACTCGACGTCCGGAAACGTCCGTACCAGCCACGCATCCAGCGCGTAGTGCAGAAACAGGTTCGCCAGCACGGGTGACACCGCTGAACCTTATGAACAGTGCTGGGTTATGCGCAGCGTCGGCCTGTCGGTCCTGGTCAGGGCGGAGCTGGGGGTCGAGCGCTGCGCATAACGCGCCGAGGATCTGATCAGGGTCGGCATGGTGCCGGCTCGCGTGATCGGAGGTCGGCTGTGATGACGGCTGTGTCTGCGCTGGTGTCGGGTTTGGACGCGGAGTTGCGGCGTCTGGGCTACAAGGACTCGACGTTGGTCTGGTATCGGGGCTGCTGGCGCCGGATGGAGAGGTTCTTCGCTGCCCGTGGCGTCGAGGAGTTCTTCCTGGACGTGGCGATGGCGTGGGTCGATGAGGCGTGTGGCTTCTTCGACAAGGAGCGGGCGGGCGCGCTCAAACCGAATGATATCTATCTGTTCAGGGTCGCGCAGATGCTGGGCGATTACGCGTTGCACGGGGCGGTGCTGCGCCGCTACTCCCGGTCCGTGGCCAAGCTGGACGGGGAGGGCGCCGACGCGGTCGTGCGGTTCCAGGCGTGGCTGCGCTCCGCTGACCGCGCCGTATCGACCGTGCGGGTGTATGCGACGGTGGCCGGGGAGTTCGTCGCGTTCGCCGGCACCCATGGCGGGCTGGCTCGTTGCGACGCCGCGACGCTCCAGGCGTTCGTCGCCACCCTCGCGGGATACCAGGTCAAGACTGTCGAGCAGAAACTGTGCGCGGTGCGGTCCTTCCTCCGGTTCGCCTGCGCCGGCGGCCTGGTCGACGCCGCTGTCCTGGAAGCGGTCCCGGCGGTGCGGTCCAGCAAGCGGGTCAGGGTCCCGTCGGTGTGGGATCCCGGCGACGTGGCCAGGATCCTGGACGCGATCGACCGGGGCAATCCGTGCGGGAAGCGGGACTACGCGATTATTGTGCTGATCGCCAGGCTCGGGCTGCGCGGCGTGGATGTCAGACGGCTGGAGTTCGCCGACTTCGACTGGCCGGGCAACCGGTTGAGCGTGGCGCAGGCCAAGACCGGGCACCGGGTGCAGTTGCCGTTGCTCAAAGAGGTCGGCTGGGCGGTGATCGACTACATCCGTCATGGTCGGCCGGTCTGCGACTACCCGCAGGTGTTCCTGCGGCACCACGCTCCGATCGGACCGTTCTCCGAGCAGGACCATCTGCATCAGATCCTGGTCAAGCACGCCCGGGCGGCGCACGTTGCGGTGAGTGAGCAACGCCGCCACGGCATGCACTCGCTGCGGCACACCCTGGCCACTCGGTTGATGGAGGACGGCACGCCGGTCGAGCAGATCGCCGACATCCTCGGTCACCGGTCGGTGCAGTCGACTGGCGTGTATTTGAAGTCGTCGCTGGGTCTGCTAGCCACGTGCGCCCTGGACCCGGACGCGCCGGTGCAGCAGGCGTCACGATGAGCGCCGACATCACCATGACCGACGCGATCACGGCGCTGGTCGCCCAGAAACGCGCCCTCGGCTACAAATACGCAGCCGAAGAACGGGTGCTGGCCCGGTTCGCCGCGTTCTGCCGCAGCGAGTTCCCCGGACTGGCCGCGCCCACCGAGGCTTCGGTCGAGGCGTGGCTCGCGGCCGCCCGGCGGCGCGCAGTCACGCCGGCGACCCTGCAGGGCCTGGCCGCGCCGGTGCGGGAGTTGGCCCGGTGGCTTCACCGCCAGGGCGTGCCGGCCTACGTCCTGCCCAAAGGTGCGCTGCCCAGACCCGGCCGTTACGTCCCGCACATCTACACCGATCAGGAACTGGCGGCCCTGTTCACCCAGACCGACCGCTGCAACTCCTGTTCCCAGGTCCCGTTCCGGCATCTGGTCATGCCAGTGCTGTTCCGCACGATCTACGCCTGCGGGCTGCGTGCCTCCGAAGCCCGCCTGCTGCGCGTCGACGACGTTGACATCACCACCGGCGTGCTGCAGATCCGCGACGCGAAGGGCGGCAAAGACCGGCAGGTGCCCGTCAGTGCGCCGCTGCGCGTGAGGCTCGCCGACTACCACGCCCACGTCGCCGGCCGCTCGGGCGCAGACTGGTTCTTCCCCGGCACGGCCGGAAAGCCGCTGACACTCGGGAACATCGACAAGAACTTCCGCCGATTTCTGTGGCAGGCCCGCATCTCTCATGGTGGTCGAGGCCACGGCCCCCGCGTCCACGATCTCCGCCATACCTTCGCGGTCAACAACCTGCGTTCCTGGTTCGCCCACGGCCAGGACGTCGGCGCGTTGCTGCCGGTCCTGCAAACCTACCTGGGCCATTCCTCGATCGCCGACACCGCCTACTACCTCAGGCTGACCGCCGAGTCCTACCCGGACGTCACCGCCCGAGTCCAGCAGGCCACCGGCGACGTCGTCCCGCCCCTCACCACAGGGCCGTGCCATGGCTACTGACTTCGCGGTCTTCCTGCGCCGCTTCCTCACCACGCACCTGGCCGGGATGCGCGGCTGCTCACCCAACACGGTCGCGTCCTACCGCGACACGTTCAAACTCCTGATCGCCTACTTGCGCGACGAAAGGTCAATCCCCGCAGCCAAGCTCACCCTCGATCACGTCGATGCCGCCGCTATCACCGGGTTCCTTGAATGGCTCGAGGCCAGCCGGCACAACAGCGCGTCGACGCGTAACCAGCGACTGGCCGCGATCAGCTCGTTCTGCACCTGGATGCAAACCGAGGACTGAAGTTCCACCTGCGGACCGGACACCCTGAAACCAGACAGTTGGTCTGGGGAAGGATGTCCTGGTGCCCCGTCCATCGAAGTACCCCGAGGAGTTCCGCCGGGATGCGGTCGAGTTGGTCCGCTCGTCGCCTGGCCGGACGATTCGTGAGATCGGCCGAGAGCTCGGCGTGAACCACGAGACCCTGCGCAACTGGGTGAACGTCGCCAAGCGGGCTGAGCAGGCCGGCGCGGGCGGCGGGGGCAGCTCCGAGCGCGGCGGGCAGGTCAGCGCGGATGAGCGGGAGGAGCTGCGCCGGTTGCGGAAGAAGGTCGCTGAGCTGGAGCTGGAGAAGGAGATTCTCCGTAAGGCGGCTCAGTATTTTGCGAAGGAGTAGTCCGGGCGCTGCGCGCCTCCCCGCGGGGAGAAAATGGTGGGCCGCCCGGCGACGTCGTTCCATCGTGGTGCTGCGCGCCCGAGAAGGAGTATGACGCTGGGTGCCCGCGTGACAGGCTCCCCGCAGTGTTGCTTCGAGCACGTGAGTCAGATTCTTCGGCCTGTCGGGTGCCCCTGGGCGGTTCGGATGATTCGCGAGTCGGAGGGTGCTGGTGGAGGTCATCGTTGTGCGATGCGCAGGCATCGATGTCGGTAAGCGTGATGTCAAGGCATGTATCCGGGTGCCGGACGCGCACGGCCGTTGGCGGGTCGAGGTGCGCACCTTCACAACGATGACCGGTGATCTGTTGCGGCTGCGGGACTGGCTGGCCGCTGAAGGAATCACCACCGTCGGGATGGAGGCCACCGGAGCGTATTGGAAGCCGCCGTACTACGCGTTGGAAGACGCGTTCGACGTCCAGTTGCTCAACGCAAGGCACCTGCACAACGTGCCGGGGCGCAAGACCGATGTGATCGACGCGGAGTGGATCTGCCGGATGGTGCAGCACGGTCTGGTCCGGCCAAGCTTCGTGCCGCCGGCGCCGATCCGGCAGTTGCGGGATTTGACCCGCTACCGCACCGAGGTCGTGCGGGAACGGGTGCGGGACATCGCGCGGTTGGAGAAGCTGCTGGAAGACGCCGGGATCAAGCTGTCCGCGGTGGTGGCGGATCTGCTCGGCAAGTCCGCCCGGGCGATGCTGGAAGCCATGATCGCGGGGCAACGTGACCCGCAGGTGCTGGCCGACATGGCGCTGCGACGCATGAAGTCCAAACGGGCGCAGCTGGTCGAGGCGCTGACCGGACGGTTCACCGACCACCACGCCTTCCTGGTCCGCGCGATGCTGGACCGCATCGACGCCGCGGCCCTGACCGTGGAGCGGATCTCGGCGCGGATCAGCGACCACATCACGCCGATGCGTCGTCAAGCCGACCTGCTCGCCACGATCCCCGGGATCAGCACCCGCATCGCCGAGGTGGTCATCGCCGAGATCGGTGTCACGATGTCGGTGTTCCCGTCGGCCGGCCATCTGGCCTCGTGGGCAGCGGTGTGTCCAGGTAACAACGAGTCCGCCGGCAAGCAACTGTCCGGCAAGACCCGCAACGGCAACGCCGCGCTGCGAGCCGCGCTCGGTGAGGCCGCGTTGGCGGTCACCCGCACCAAGGACACCTACCTCGCGGCCCGATACAAACGGGTGGCCTCCCGCCGCGGTAAGAAACGCGCGATCGTCGCGGTTCAGCACTCGATGCTGATCGCGATCTGGCACATGCTCACACACGACGTCGCCTACCACGACCTGGGCGCCAACTACTTCACCGAACGCGCCGGCACCGCCAGACAGACCCGACGACTCGTCACCCAACTCAACAACCTCGGCTACACCGTCCGCCTCGACCCCATCGCGGCAGCCTGAGCCGGTGGTCGCGGATATTTTCGAGTCAGATGGGTCGATGATCCACCGCTACCGGTTCATCTCCGGGCACCACGCCACCTATGGCGTCACGCGGCTGTGCCGCGTTCTGGCGGTCGGTCGCAGGCAGGGCTACTACGAGTGGGTCGCTGCCCAGCCCGCCCGTCAGGAGCGTGCTGAGGCCGAGGACGACCTCGCTGCCGAGATCCGCACCATCCACGGCGAGCACAAGGGCTCCTACGGCTCGCCGCGTGTGACGGACGAGCTGCGCCGGCGCGGCCGCCGGGTCAACCGTAAGCGCGTCGAGCGGATCATGCGGGAACGCCGCATCGTCGGCATCACCCGCCGCCGACGGCGGTCGCTGACCAAGCAGGACACGACCGCCGCGCCCGCGCCGGACCTGATCGGCCGCGACTTCACCTCGCCCGCTCCAGGGCACCGCCTCGTCGGCGACATCACCTACCTGCCCACCCAGGAAGGCTGGCTCTACCTGGCCACCACCATCGACCTGTTCAACCGCGAGGTCGTCGGCTACGCGATGGCCGAGCGCATGCGCGCCGACCTCGTGTGCGACGCGGTCGAGCTGGCCCACCGGCGCGGTCTGGTCAAGCCACGGGCCATCTTCCACTCCGATTATGCCGAGTCTTGCGTTAAGCCGAGGAACCGCGGGTGGCCTGCGCTGGGTGGGTTGCTCTGTTTGGTTCCTCGGCTTAACGGGGGCGTGTCATCGGAGGCTGTAGAGGGCCTGGAGTCTGTCGTCGGTGAGTTGCTGCGTGGCTGGCGAGTCGATTGCAGGGGTGGCGGCTTCCACGGCTTGCCGCATCATGTCGATGGTGGCGAAGGCGTAGAACGCCGCGGTCGTGGACACGTTCTCGTGGCCGAGCAGCCGCATGATGACCGGCAACGGGATGCCCTGCTGGTAGAGGTCCATGGCCTTGGTCTTGCGCAGCATGTGGCAGTGGATGTTCTCCGGGATTGAGGAGCATTTCTGGCGCGCGGCTGTGGCGGCGTGCGTGAGCACTGCGGCGACGGTGTCGCTCGACAGTGCTGTCGGCTTGCCGTTGTGCAGGCTGTAGAAGACCGGCCGGGTCGCAGGAAGCTGTGTCGTGCCGGGGTGGAACTCGGCGAGGTAGGCGCTCAGGTGCTGGATTGCCTTGCCGGTGAGGGGGACGACGCGGGTTTTGTTCCTCTTGCCGGTGAGGATGACGTGTCCGGGCTTGCCCAAGTGGAGGTCCTGCAGCGTCAGGTTGGTGATCTCACCGACGCGGGCTGCGGTGTCATAGAGCAGGATCAGCAGCATCCGGTTCCGGCGCGACTTCGCGGTGCGGCCGGTGAAGGCGGCGAGCACGGCCCGTGTCTCGGGTTCGGTGAGGTACTCGATCGGCTTTCTCGCGCTGGCCGGCGCGGGTAGCGTCTTGGCCGACTGGCTGAGCGCGACGAGGGTGATGTCCTCGGCGGAGCAGTAGGTCAGGAACGCTTTGATGGTGGTCAGCCGCAACGCGACGGTCCTCGGTGCGTAGTGCCGGTGGTCGGCCATCCAGGCCAGCCAGCCTTTGAGGTGTGGCCGGTCGAAGTGGTCGAAGGTCACGTCGGCGCGGTCGATGTGGTCGTGCTCGGTGAGGTAGCGCAGGAAGCATTCCAGGCTGATCCGGTAGGCCTCGATCGTGTTCGGTGAGCGTCGGGCGACGGTGGGCAGGTAGGTGTGCAGGTAGTCCCGGGCGAAGCGGTAGAAGTCCGGGGCGCCGGTTGCCGGGTCACGTTTCATCGAACCCGACCTCCGGTAGCAACGACTGGCTCGCGGTGGTGAGGTCGGCGTAGGCGTGCAGGAACTGCGGGGAGGTGTGGATGTAGTAGAAGCTCGACTCGATGTCCGCGTGGCCCATGTAGCGGGCCAGGTAGGGAAGCATCGCCATGACGTCTTTGCCTTGGGTCGTCCAGCGGTCGACGTTGGCGTAGGCGAAATGATGGCGGAAGTCGTAGGGCCGGGGCTGCTGACCGCTCACCAGCCGTGGGAGACCGGCCTGGTCCCAGACACGGTTGAACATCTTCCCGACGGTCGCGGCGGTGACCTGGTTGCCGGCCGCGGAGACGAAGAACGTGCTCCGCGTGGGGCCGAACCGGGCGCGGGTGACCCGGTCGCAGTCTGCCAGGATTTCGGTGACTGCGCCGGTGATCGGCAAGCGTCGGGAGCGGTTGCCTTTGGAAGCCAAGATGTCGAGGTTGCGGTCACGCAGGTGCACGTGTTCGGGGCGCAGCTGGCGGGTTTCCCCGGTCCGCAGCCCGCAGGAGTGCATCAGCGTGAAGAACGCGACCGCCTGCCACCGCCACGGGGACGCGGCATGCAGCGTTGCGGCGGCCGCGAAGAACGCCTCGATCTCGTATTTGTTCAACAGGTAGGGGTGGGCGGGAACGACTGCGGCCTTCCACCGATCGGACAGGACATAGGCGTCACGCTGCCCGTGGGCCCGCAGCCATCGGCCGGCGTCGCGGATGTAGGACATCCAGGACCGGTACCGCCCCGAACGGGTCAACTGCTGGCTGACCCATCCCTCGACCGTGTCGCGGTCGAAGACGGTCCGCTCGTGTGCGGCGCAGTAGGCATCGAACTGCTTCAGGTACCAGCTCCGGGAGGCGCCGTAGAAGCCCATCTTCTCCTTGAACGCGAGGTAGGCCTCCAGTTGCGGCGCGAGGGAACTGCTGAAGCCGTCGGCCTTCACGAGCGCGTCCCGTCGGGGACGTCGAGGACGCAGTCGAGCAGACGATCCTCATCGACGCTCAAATACAGGTCGGTCGATTCCAGGCTCGCGTGGCCCAGCACGGCCGAGATCGTCGGCAACGGGACCGCCGCGCGCAGCAGCCGCGACGCGGCGTTGTGGCGCAACAGGCGAGTGCCGGCCTTCACGTCGGTGACGCCTGCCTTGCCGAACACAGTGGTGATCACCCGGTGGATCGATGCGTGGTCGGACAGTCGCGTATATGGCGCCACGCGGCGCAGGAACACGTGGTCGTCGGACGAGTCGGACCGTTCGTCGAGTACGTAGTCGGCGAGCCTGCCGACCAGCAGATCGGTCAGCGGCACGGTCAGCGGGTTGTGCGTCTTCTGCTGCACGAGGCTGGCGGTTCGTGCACGCCAGTCGATGTCGGCCAGTCGCAGGTTGATGATGTCGCACGCGCGCAGCCCGGTCGTCATCGCGAGCAGGGTGATCGCGGCGTCCCGCGCGGAAATCGCCGGTGTCGCGCATGCATGCACGACCAGGCGTTCAACCTCGTCGGGAAGCACCGGCAGGATCGTGTGGGACCGCCTGACCACGGCGAGCCCGGCCGCGTCGACCAGATCGTTGCGGCCGGTGAACTTCAAGAACGGCCGAAAGTTCGACACCACCCAGAACAACGAGGACGTCGCCCACCTGCCGGACAGTGATTCCAGAAACCTCAACACGCTGGCGCCGTCGGCATCACCAAGACAGCGGATCCCGCGTGACTCCAGAAACACCAGATAGGCACGGGCCACCCGGCCATAGGCATCGCGGGTAGCCGGCGCCAGTCCACGATCATCCGTGTCGGTGTCCCACGCGGTGGCAAGCGCGGTGAACTCACCCGAAGCGGGCCGTGCACCACCCCCACCGCGTTTACGGCACGACAGGTCCACCCGGCCGGTCCTCACGTAGGCATCGAACACACCGACCAGCCGCCGGTAGTCGAAGCTGCGCTGCGCACTGAACCGGCCCGTGCGCGGACTGATCGTCAACGCCGCGAACGCAGCGCCGAGCGACGGCGTGTAGCTGCCGCCACGCCCCTCAGCGAAACACCTCAACGCCCTGATCGACTTCCTGTACTGGCCAACCGTCGACTCCATGTAGCCGGCCGCGCGCAACTCCGCGACAACAACCGACCCGACCCCTGCGACCGTCGTGTCCATGACCGTCTCCTCTCCGCAACGCATAGGACACAGCGGACAGTAGCCACGAACAGCAGATCGTTAAGCCGAGGAACCAAACAGAGCAACCCACCCAGCGCAGGCCACCCGCGGTTCCTCGGCTTAACGCAAGACTCGGCATAATCGGAGTTAAACCGAATTCGGTTTAACTCGGACCGCGGCTCCCAGTACACCTCGACCGAGTTCCGCACCACGCTCAAGTCGCTCCACATGAGAGGGTCGATGGGCCGCGTCGGATCGTGCTACGACAACGCCGTCGCCGAATCGTTCTTCGCGACCCTGAAAGCCGAGATCGGCACCCGGGTCTGGGCCACCCGGGCCGACGCGCGCCGAGCCGTGTTCGCGTACCTTGCCTATTACAACCGCAACCGTCTACATTCGACACTCAGTCACCGAACCCCGTACGAGGCCCGCGTCTGTTACGGTCAGACCACCGCCCTCGCGGCATGAAACCCCGGTGTCCGATCCTGGGGTGGAACTTCAGACCCAGCCCGGATGGCCTGCTACCAAGACATCCTCGCCATCCCCACCAAGAAGCAGGCCCGCCCGGGCGTCAACCACCTGACCGTCGGGCAGACCCGTCTGCTGCTCGCTCAACCCGACCGGTCCACCCACCGCGGCCGACGCGACGCGACCCTGCTCGCCACGCTCTACGACACCGCCGCCAGGGTCCAGGAAATCGCCGACCTCACCGTCCGCGACATCCGTCTCGAACCCCCCGCCATGGCCGCCCTGACCGGGAAAGGCCGCAAGACACGCCACGTCCCCCTGATAGGCAACACGACAGCGATCCTGGCCGCCTACCTGGCCGAACATCGCCTGGACCGACCCGGCCACGACGACCACCCGGTGTTCTTCAACCAGCACCGCAGCAAGCTCAGCCGTGGCGGCATCGCCTGGGTCATCAGCAAATACCTGGCCAGGACAGACAACCCGCAACTCGCCGGCGCCGACGTCAGCCCGCACACCCTGCGCCACAGCAAGGCCATGCACCTCTACGAAGCAGGCGTCCCCCTGCCCTACATCCGCGACATCCTCGGACACATCGACCTGTCCACCACCGAGATCTACGCCCGCGCCTCGACCGAAGCGAAACGCAAAGCCCTCGAAGCCGCCTACACCGACACAACCTCCGACGACCTGTCCGAATGGAACCAAGACCCCGGACTGCTCGACTGGCTCACCAACCTCTGACCCGAACACCCACGCGTTATGCGCAGCGCTCGACCCCCAGCTCCGCCCTGACCAGGACCGACAGGCCGACGCTGCGCATAACCCAGCACTGTTCATAAGGTTCATTATGTTCAGCTGAACATAACGACCCCTGCGGGGTACCCCGCTCCCGGTGGATCACGGTCCCGTCCGCGGTGACCATCGGCGCGGCCAGCCACCGCTTCACATACAGAATGATCCACGGCTGGTCGGTGTTGGCCTCCACGGCTTTGACCATGAGGTCCCACGAGACGCTGTCGAAGAACTTGGCGATGTCCATGTCCACCACCCAGTCCATCCGCCAGCAGCGTTCCTTGGTCCGCGCGACTGCTTGCAGCGCCGACCGGCCGGGACGATAGCCGTAGGAGTCCGGATGGAAGATCTGTTCCATCCGAGCTTCCAGCCTCGCCGCGACCACGGTCTGCGCCACCCGGTCCCCGACCGAAGGCACCCCCAGCGTTCTGGTACCCCCGACCTTGGGGATCTCCACCGCTTTGACCGGTGGGGGAAAGTAGCTCCCCGACGACATCCGATTCCAGATCTTGTACAGGTTGTTGTGAACATCCTGTTCAAAATCGCCGACCGACTGCCGGTCGATCCCAGCGGCACCCTTGTTGTCCCTGACCTTCTCCCACGCCCGCCAGACCTCCATCTTCGAGATCTCGAACGGCTTGCCTGGTGATTTCTGCTCGGCCACCCGACTCCTCCCCGACCCGGACCGGGCCTGGTTGATCGAATCTTCGAACCACGGATGACCTGGCCCCTTCGCTCCACCCCCACCGCGTCAAGCAGGAGCTTCTCCACTACTACGGGCCAGTCCGCCGGCGTTGCCGCATCGGTACTCAGTTCCTCCCGGAGCTACCGGTCTGGAACGCTCCCTCTCGCCGCCCGGTCAACCCCGGACAGCCGTATCGGCTTCGCCTTCCCACGTTCCACGTGAAAGCCGCAGATCGAGCTCACGCCGCCTATATGCCGGACACCGCCTGGCCAGTAAGTGGGTAACCGCCAGACTCATCCCGAAGCAGTTCAGATGCCCCGGTTTCGATGTCAACCATTTCCCTTTCGACACTTCACAGGCTGTGACGCAACGCCTTCCCGATCCCTGCCTGACGCTTGAACAGCGCCTTTTCCACCTCGCTCACCACGACGGTCTTCAGCCAACGCAGCAGGTGGCGGCTTGGAGCCTCCCCCCACAGGGCGGCTCCGAGGGGCCAAACCCTCATCTTCCACGCAGCACCGCCTCTGGAGGCACTGTCCACATAGGACCTCCATCAACGTTCGTGGCACACCTGAACTGGGATGATGGGAGTTCTCTAGGCTTCCGTCATCCTGCTCGAGAGGGCATCTCGTAGGTGCGATTGTTGCATGCTGGCCGTGCGGTGGGCGCGGTGTTCGATGAGGCGAATCTGGTGTCGTGTGCTGGGTTGGTCCCGGTGTTGGGGTTGGCGGAGCGGGTCGGTCTGGCCGGGCTGGTCGAGGGCCGGGTGCGGCCGGACATGTCGACCGGGTCGAACCCGGGCGGGAAGGCCGCCGCAGTCGTGGCTGGGATGTGCGTGGGCGCGGACAGCATCGATGACCTCGACGTGTTGCGGCACGGCGGGATGGGCAGGCTGTTCACCGGTGTGTACGCGCCGTCGACGTTGGGGTCGTTCCTGCGGTTCTTCACCTGGGGTCACGCCCTGCAGCTGGAAGCCGCCAGCCGGGATCTGCTGACCGCCCTCGCGGCAGCAACGCCGTTGCTGCCGGACGCGGCGACGCAAACGTATGTGGATGTGGACTCGCTGCTGCGCAGGGTCTACGGCCACGCCAAGCAGGGCGCGTCGTTCGGGCACGCCAAGGTCGGCGGATACAACATCAAGCTGCGTGGCCTGTCACCGCTGCTCGCCACGATCAGCACCCCGCTGTCAGCGCCGGCGATCGCCGCGACCCGGCTACGCGGCGGCAGCGCGGGATCCTCCCGTGGCGCGGCGTCGCTCATCACGCAGGCGATCCGCACCGCCAGGGCGTGCGGCGCGACCGGCCGGGTCCTGGTCCGCGCCGACTCCGCGTTCGGTTCCGGCGCCGTGGTGTCGGCCTGCCGCAAAGCCGGGGTGAACTACTCGGTGACCCTGCAGACCAACCCGAAGATCCGCGCAGCGGTCGCCGCCATCGACGAGACCGCCTGGACCTCGGTCCGCTACCCGCGCGCTGTCCAGGACCCGGACACCGGCGAATGGATCTCCGACGCGCAGGTCGCCGAAACCGGATACACCGCGTTCGAGTCCAACAGTCACAAGGTCACCGCCCGGCTCGTCGTGCGCCGCGTCAAGGAACGCAACCCCGCCCCGGAAGGCCAGGAGGAACTGTTTCAGCT
This sequence comes from Dactylosporangium sp. CA-152071, assembly GCF_050936335.1. Taxonomy (NCBI): domain Bacteria; kingdom Bacillati; phylum Actinomycetota; class Actinomycetes; order Micromonosporales; family Micromonosporaceae; genus Dactylosporangium; species Dactylosporangium sp. CA-152071. Next base: position 4,520,530 of record NZ_JBNJMZ010000002.1, read on the forward strand.
CTGGCGGCACCACGTCTTCCTCACCGACACCCATGAGTCCACAGTGGACGCCGACCTCACCCACCGCGGACACGCCATCGTCGAACAGGTCTTCGCCGACATCATCGACGGACCCCTCGCCCACCTACCCTCCGGGCGGTTCGCCGCCAACGCCGCCTGGCTCACCCTCACCGCGATGGCCCACAACCTGCTACGCGCTGCCGGCTGCCTCACCAGCCCTCGCTACAGCACCGCCCGAACCGCCACCATCCGCCGGCAACTGATCAACATCCCGGCCCGGATCGCTCACCGCGCCAGACGCGTCGTGCTGCACCTCCCCGCCCACTGGCCCTGGCAGCAAACCTGGCAGACACTCTTCGACCGCATCCACGGACCACCCGCAACGGCCTGACCCGAACGATCGCCCATCCGGGCCCGACCACCACCGGAGCAGGCCGGCACGCCCGGCAGTACAACCACGCCCACCAACCCGCCCATCAGCCACCATCAATCAACAGCCATCACAAGCCACCGACAGCAAGATCAGCGGTGGATCGAGGCTTAGGGCCCGGCGGGGCAGGACCTTGAAGGTGTGGGCGTCACCTGCATGGAGCTCGGCGACCGGCCCTGCTGGGAACGCCAAGACCGAGGCGCGGCTGAAGCTCAAGGAGGTGATGAGGGACCATGAGGACGGTCTGGCGATCGCGCCGCACGGCTTCACCGTCGCGGACGCGGTGCAAGACTTCCTGGCCTACGGCCTTCCGAGCGTCGACACGTCAGTCAACACGAGCCAACTACACGAATCTCGCCGAGCTGCACATCATTGCCGCTCTCGGCGCGCGCAAGCTCCGCGAGCTGAGCGCTCAGGACGTCGATCACTGGCTTGCCGACAAGGCCCAGGCACTGAGCGCCCGGACTCTGCGGCTCTTCCTGGCGGGCCGTTCCACGTCACCCCCAGGCTTGTCGCCGCAACGCCGGCGACCGGGCTGTTCACCGGGCGAGGGATGAACCGGCTGGCGTTTCGCCACGCATCATTCGCGGCCTATCTCGCCGCCTCTTACCTCGTCCGACGCCGTGTACCGCAGGCGCAACTGCGGCGGCTGTTCCTCATGCCGGTCGGCCGCGTCGGCCACGCCATTCCAGTTGCGTTGCGTGAGACAGCAGGCTGGCTGGCCGGCATGATCGGTGCAGAGACGCAGTGGCTCGCAGACGCAGGCCCAGAGAGCCTCGTACCGCACAGCCCACTCGTCGACTCACCCGCCGTACGCGCCGCGATCGTCGCCGCAATGCTACGCCGCGCCAGCGAGGTCGAGGTCGCAGACCAGCCATGGGCCCGGGCCAGTCGACCGCGTAGCCGTCGTCATCGAGATCAAAGGCTCATGGAACAAGGAGGTATCCACTAAGCGCACAGCACCTCTACGAGGAGGATCGTCGCCGTGCCGTTCTGCACCGTGGCACGCTGCGCATCCGATAGATCAGCGCGCTTGAACACGAGCTTGAGCGCATCGTCGCGGAGCTCGGCGGCCTTTCCCAGCCGGTAGACGACCACCGACGCGGACGGTGTCGCCCCTTCGGGCTGGTATCCGCTGGCGACTGCGTCGTAAGCACCGTAGCTGCCCAGTTGCGGCGAATCCCGCAACTTCACCTGGTGCAGGTGGAACGCCTGGATCGGGTCGACGCCGGCCGGCCCGACCCAGTACGTCCTCGACACGTCCTCGACGCCGTCATACCAGCGGTAGGTCTCCTCGAAGCCGTCGACGCGGAGCCCGGCGATGCAGGGCGGTGACTCCGACCGCACATACCACCAGACCCCGACCGCGCCGACCAACATCACGCCGAGCGCCACTGCCAGGACCGCGGCAAAGCGACCGTTCCGGCGGGACCTCACACCGCCCTCGACCGGCTCAGGTGCGCTCAACAGTTGCTACCACCCGTCTGCGTACAGACCATGTACATCGCCAGCGGAAGATTGTTCCGAACGTCCTGCGCATAATTGGCAAGGCCCGGAAGGTTTTGCCGCTCTTCGGGCTTGGTCAGCGCACCTCTTACCTTGGGCTCACCGTGCATGTGGGACATCCCAGCCAGATCATACGCCGTCAATCCCGTCCCGCCGGCCTCGGCCATCCCATTGTAATTCGTGACGTTACCTTTGAGCCGAACGGCGAGGACGGTGATCGACAGCTCGTCGTCGTAGATCATTTCTTCATACGAACGACCGGCAAGCTGATCCGAACTTTCGGCCACCGCATTGAACACCTCCTTGGTGACGTTCGCGAACCCGATCGACGCGCCGCGGCCGCCGAACCAGCCCTTGTGCAGGCCGACACCGCCAAATGCCCCCGCGAGCGCAAGCGAGAACGCCGGGAACCCAGCCGCCACCAGTGTGGTGGTCGTCGTCCAAGGGTTGGCCTGAGCCGTCCACATTTGTCGCGAGCCGGAGATCCCCCCGAAGCTGTTCTCGTAGAACGACGAGGCCTCCTGCATCAACAACGCCAGCAGATAGGCGGCATCGACGCCGACCTCGGCCGCGATCCGGATGACGTCCTTGGTCTTCGCCAGGAGATCCGGGTTGCACGAGCCCTTCCTGGCCTGGGCACACAGGTCCTCGAACTTCGGCTTCGGGGCGGCCCGCGGCCGGTAGTAGGTCTTGCCGTTCTTGTCCTTCGCGGAGCTCTTCTCGGTGGTCCCGTTGCCGTACCCCGGGTTGCCGCGCGTCTCGTCGTTCCCGCAGTCGTCCTCGCCGCTGCACGTCCTCAGGCCCGTGGCATCGCTCGACGTGACCGGGTTGTTGGCGGCATACGCATAGCCGCTGAGCTGTTGCGGGTCGCTCGGATCGGCGACCTTGTCGTCGGAGATGAAGCGGCCGGTCGCGGGTTCGTATTCGCGGGCGCCGAGGTGGGTGAGCCCGGTGGTGTCGCGGGTGCCGTCGACGAACCCGCGGGTGTTCGGCCAGGTCGGGTCCGCGCCGCGGACGTTGCCGAAGGGGTCGGTCTTACGGCGGGTGACCGCCTGGGTGACCGCGTTGACGGCGAGTTGCCCGGTGTTGTGATGGTCGGCGGCGAGCCAGGTCAGGCCGGCCGGGGTGCGGCTGGCAACCCCGTAGTACCGCGTGGCCGTGACCGTGCTGCCGACCTTGCGCAGTTCGTAGCCGGGCAGGTACACCGTCGCGCCGGCAGGATCCTTCCCGACGAGCCGGGTGCCGCCGGTGTCGTAGATGTAGCTACTGGCACCCGCGGAGTCGGTGACAGTGGCGAGGCGGCCCTCGTTGTCCCAGGTCAGGGTCTGACCGGGCTTGCCGGCGATGTTTCGGGTCAGCGTGTTGCCCGCATTGTCGTAGGTGTAGCTGTCGGTGCCCGTCGTCCCACCGGTGGCGACGACGTTGGTGAGCGTGTGCCGCTTGCCGGTGCCGGGGTACGTGTAGGTGCGGGTGGTGTCGGTGCCGCCGCCGATCGCGTGGCGAATCTCCTGGGTACGGTTGCCGCTGTTGTAGTTGGCGGTGCCGGTGGCATACCGGTAGCTGGTCCAGTAGCTGTCCGGCCCGCCGATGACCCCCGCTGACGGGCTCGGCTGGCAGGCGGCCGCCGTCGTCGTCCACGCCTCCGTCAGTTCCCGCAGCGCGTCGTAGACGAAGCACTGGTTCGACACGACCGACCCGGCGAGGGTCTCGGTGATGTTCGTGACGTTGCCGGTGGCGTCGTAGCCGTAGCCCTCGGTGAGCCGCTCGACCCAGGTGTTCGGATTGGCGTTGTTCTCGGTCTCGGTCTTGGCACTGGTCAGCCGGCCGGTCGTGTCGTCGATGCTGGTGGTCAGCCGGACACGCTTGCTGCCCGAGCCGAGCAGCTGCTGATACCGGCCACCGGCCGCGTGATAGGTCGTGGCGGCGACATAGGTCTCGAGGCCGGTCCGGGTGAGCGCGTTGCCGGCATCGTCATAGGTGCTGGTCACCGTCTCCTGAGGCAGACCGCCCGCGAGCGGGTACGTCACCGTGTCCGCGGACCCGTCGACCTTGTAGGTCATCGATGTGGTGTAGGAGCCGTTCGGCAGCCACGGCATGCTGGTGCTCGACGGAATCACGGTCGTGGTGCCCAGCGGGCGGTAGCCGTCGTCGTAGCCGGTGACGGTGCTGGTGAAGCTGTCCGTGCCCACGTAGCGGGTGGACGACGTCAGCTGACCCTTGGCCACCGAGTCGTACACCCACGAGGCCCGCTTGAACCCGCTCGCGCCGATACCGTCATACACGGCGGTCGTCCGGCCGAGAGTGTCATACGTGGTGGTGAGGCTGATCCCACGCGCATCGGTCGTGGTGACCGGACGGCCGTCCGGGTCGAACTCGACGGTGTTGCTCGTGCCCCGGTCCGGGTCGGTGCTCTGGTCCACCCAGCCGCGCAGGTTGTACCGCGTCGACCAGGTGTTGTTCGACTGGTCCTGCACCTGGGTCAGCCGGCCGAGCCGGTCATTGGTGAACGTGGTGGTGTGGTACGTGCCGGTGGCCGTGGCACCCAGGTACTGCCGCAGCTCCGTGGCCTTGCCGCGCACGTCCAGGAACGACGTGGTGGCAAAGCCACCGGCAGGCGGCAGGACCGTCGTGCGGTCACCGTCGTATGCGGTCGTCGTCTGCCACTTGAACGTCGGGTTCACCGCTCCCGCGCCGTACAGAGCGTCGACCGTCCGCCGGCCCGAGGTGTCGTAGCTGTGCTGGTGCAGGTTCAGCACTGTGTTGTCCTCGACGGCTTTGACGCCGTCGGCGGGTGCGCTGGTGCTGTCGTAGGCGACCGAGGACTTCGCGACAGCGCCTCTGCCGTCATACCGGGTGTCGCTGATGACACGGCCCCCGTTGGCGGTCGGAGCCGGCGACTGCGTCTGCCGTGGCCGCAGCATCCCGTCGTAGAACTCGTAGCTGCTGATGATGTTGCCGTTGGGGCCGAGCTTCTTCGTCTGGACCGAGCTCGCCGGCGTGGTCCGCACGTTGTAGACGTACTCGATGTTCGGTGGCAGGTTCGTCGCCCGGCCCGGCACCCAGACCTTGGTCAGCCGCCCCAACGGATCGTAGTTGAGCGTGACGACCTTGTTGTTGGCATCGGTGGTGGTCAGCGGCTGGTTGCGAACGCCGTCGAACGTCTCGGTGGAGACGTGCATGAGCGGGTAGACGGTCTTGGTCGCGGACGTGACCGCCGCACCGTACTCCGGGGTGAACCGGATCGTCGTCTTGTTGTCCGCCGCGTCGAAGCTGTCCTGCGGGCGGCCGTTGTCGTCGTACTCGGACCGGCCGGTCTGTTTCCACACGGGTGTGGATCCGGTGAACGAGTCCAGTGCGAGGGTCTTCGTGGTCAGGCCGCGGGTGCCGATCGTGCCGGCGGTGGTGTTGCCGTCATACAGGGTCTGGCTGCCGGCCAGGTGGTTCGCCGGCCCGGGGCTGGCGGTGCAGTCGGTGGTGAGGACCTGCGCCGGGAAGTCGATCAGCCAGGCTGTGGTGTTCCGGGCATATGTGGTCGACGTGCACACGTTGTCGGTCGTGAGGCTGGTGTCACCCAGATCCTGCACACTGGTCGGCTGGGCATAGGTGGTGTCGAAGGCGGTCTGCGTGTCGGTGCGCCGCCAGCTGGACGTCGCAGCGATCCAGGTGCGGCTCTGGACGCGGGAGGTCCGCAGATACGAGGCGTTCTGCACATGCGGTGCAGCGTAGGCGGGCGTCATCGTCCGGGTGGCGGTCTGCTGCTGCCACGGGTCGTTCAGTGTGGCCGACAGCAGCTGCGCCCCGACGGCGGGCCCGTCGTAGTGGCGTTCCTCGCGGAGGAACCCGGCGAGCCGGTTGTCGTCGTTGAGCACCGAACCCTCGGACGCGGTGATGGTGGCGGTGCGGGTGTAGGAGCCGTTGTCGGTGCGGTCCAGGTGCATGCCGCGCATGTACAGGTATTCGACATAGCCACGTGGTGCCGTCGAAGGACCAGTGGTCACCTTGACGGTCGAGAAGCCGCGCCAGGTCGACCAGTTCCGCATGGAGACCGCCGTGCTCCATACGCTGTCGTTGTGGTGCCACAGCACCGGCGTCGAGGAGCCTGCGGTGCTGTAGGCGTAGTTGTACTCGACGTCCGCGTTACCGCCGACGAGGTCCTTCTCCAGGACCTTCGACACGCGGTACTTGTTCCACCACGACCAGCCCGGCTGGGCCAGCGGCGGCGTGTAGTACTGCGGGAAGCAGCGCTTGTCGTTGTTGTCCGGGTCCGGCGGTGCGGAGATCGAGCAGTCGGTCCCCTCGTAGGTCACACCGATCTCGCCGCCGGTGCCGTTGCTGACCCGGGTCACCCGGTACTTGTTCGTCGGCGGCACACCCGCACCGACGTTGAAGTCCATCCGGTTGGCGTACGGGGTGCCGCCGAACGTGATCTCCGGCAGCGCCTTGCTGCCGCCGACCCTGCCGGTCTGCGTGATACTGGCCAGCCACAGCGACGGACTGGTCCCGTCGTTCGTCGGCGGATACTGGTGCGTGAATGCCCACTCGTCAGCGACACGGTAGCCAGAACTGCCCCTGACCTGGGTGGTGACGCCGGTCAGGCGCTTCGTGGTCCAGAACGACGGCGAGACGTTGTTGTTGCACGGCACCGCGGAGCACTTGAGGTCCCACGGGGTGTCCGGCCAGTTCGCCGTCACCGGGTTCGAACCCGACCAGCACGACGCCAGACACCGGTCCCCGACCGAGAACACGATCTGCATCGGCGCCGGCGTCGACAGCGACTGGTTTTTCCGCGTGCCGTAGTCGATCCGGTTCAGGTACGACCCACGGTCATACGCCGCCGTCGCACCGGGGTTGCCGAACAGTCCGGTGACGTTCTCCTCCCTCGTGTACCAGTACGACTGCGTGTTGCCGTGCCGGTCCTCGACATAGTCAAGACTCCACCGCCACGTCTGGTAGCACCACGACGCGCCGAACGAACCGGAGTTGAAGCACGGCTCGTCGCCACGGTTGGCGAACACCGGGACGCGCAGCGCGGAGTTCGTCTCCGAGTCTCCCGTCGCCCAGCCCGGGATGCGGTTCAGGCCGAAGTAGTACTGGGTGCCGTCCGTCGCGGTCAGCTTCCAGTGCTCCCCGTTGTCGTCGCCGTTGGTCGCCCCGGTCAGCAGCTCGAACTTCGACCCGTCATCGCTGGCCAGCCGCCACTTGCCGGTCGCGTCGTCCAGGACCAGGTCACCGGAGCGGCCACCGAACACCACCGTCGCGTTCTGCGACCGCCAGCACGAGTCCGACGTCGCATTCTGGTAGAACGGCGCGTAGTACGCATCGGTGCGGCTCATGTTCAGCCACGCCCGCAAGGTGTCACCCTCACGACCCAGGATGTCGGTGCGACCGTCACCGTCGAAATCCCCGGCCATGAGCAGCGACACCGAATACCAGACGTTGCTGTTGAACAGGCTCGCCGCCTTCGACGGCGCACCGGGCGTCGAGGTGTTCTTGTGGAAGTACATGTCGGAGCCGTAGACCGTCATGATGTCCGGCTTGCTGTCACCGTCGTAGTCCTTCAACGGCAGGAACGTGCCCCAGATCGCCCAGCCCGTCCCCCAGACCGTCGCCGCCCCGAGGCTCAGCGTGCCCGCCGCGCCGTTGCCGGGCCACAGATACAACGAGTCCCCGGACCGGCCGAGAATGTCACGCTTGCCGTTGCCGTCGAAGTCGCCCTCCATGAACGAGTTGACGGACCCCCACCCGGCACTCAGCAGCGACGACGACACCGAGAAGCTTCCCGGCGTCGACGTGTTCTTGTGGAACCACATCTGCCCCGACGAGTTGACCGCCAGAATGTCGACCTTGCCGTCGTTGTCGTAGTCCGCCATCGGCAGGAACGTGCTGTACCCCGACCAACCCGACCACACCACCGGCGCCGCCGTCGAGAACGTCCCCGGCGTGCTCGTCCCCCGCCAGATGTACAGACTGCCACCAGCCCGACCGACCAGATCCACCTTGCCGTCGGCGTCGAAATCCCCGGCCATGAACGAGTCGACCGAACTCCAGCCGCTGCTGACGAACTGCGCTGCCACAGTCGCCGCACCCGGACGTGAAGTGTTGCGCCAGAACCACATGTCCGACCCGGCCACCGCCAACGCATCGACCTTGCCGTCACCGTCGTAGTCCAGGACCGGCAACGTCCGCCCGTACCCTGTCCACCCTGGCGACACGTCGATACGGTTGTTGTAGTCGTCCTTGCACGAACGGAACGACCGCTCGATATAGCCGGGTTCGTAACCCCAGCCCTCACCCACCCACGACGTCTGCGCACCGCTCGCGTTCGTCCGGCCGTCTACGGCGCTCGACGAATACCCCAGCTCGACCTGCGGGACCGCACCGCCCAACGCCGGGGGCGCCGTCAGCGGATAGTTCCAGGAGAAGTCACCGGACTGTTTCCCGGCCTGCCACGACGCCGAGGCCGTCAACGGCGTGTGCGAATAGTCCGGTCCGTCCGCTGACGACGACAACGCTGTCACCGCCAGCACCGTCGGCGCCGACGCCACCGCAGCCCCTGACCGTGACCCCTCGGCCAGATCGGCCTTCGACGCGACCTTCGCTCCGACCGCGACATCCGCCGTCAGCCGGCCGGCCGCCTTGTCGTTCCTGGTTTGCAGCACGGTCGTCTGACGGCACGCGTCCAGGCCGGGGGTGCTCACCGCGCACGCGGGAAACTGCACCAACGTCAGCCGGGAGGACCAGTCGGCACCGAACGCATCCCGGAACCCGGAATAGTCCACCTCCACCGAAGCTGCACCCACCGCTGAGGGGTCATCCGCCCAGGATGCTCGCATCAGGACACCTGACACACCGACTGCCGTCGCGGCCGCTCGGTCGAACACCTCGACCTGCAACCGGGACGGGCCGGCATCCGCGGTCCTGGCCTGCGTCGGTCGACCGGCCCACACCGGAGAACTCCCAGCCTGCGCCCGCCGGCCGGTCGGCGGCGCGGAGATGTCCACCACGGACGATCCCGCCGCGGGCCACTGCACCGCCCCCGGCTTCCATGCCGGGGCAGTGTCTGTCGGCGACACCGTCTTCGCCTTCACCGCCTGCGGCGACACCTTGGCCGACGGCTGCACCGGCACCTCCGCACCCGAAGGCGCCGCACGAGCGGGTAAAGCAACGAACAGCCCGCCGATCAGCAGGCCGGACGCTGCAGAAACGATGAATCGCCGAACCGCACCTGACGTTGACATGGCGCCCTCCCCCGCAGCCGAGGCCCACAGCCAGGCATCAGCGCGCGTAAATATAAGGCGTCGTGTATTTCGATACAAGGGCCGATCGGAGGATTGACCGGCAGCCGGCCCGGACGAGAGTCCAAGTCGGCGCTACCGAGGCATTCGGCCACCTCGACAGCATCGGCTCTGACGGTCGCGCAGGCTCGCCCGCCAAGGCTCACCGCTCAGGATGTGTCGCGATCATCCACAGTGGACACTTAAGTAAAAGGGGGTGCAAGCATCCGAGTCAGGTGTCGATCGCTCGACGCCACGACAGCCGGCATTCGCATAGTGCCCGCTCAATCACAGTTCATGGCGATCGCCGGCAGGCCGGCGAACGGCACGCCCGCACGGGGACCGGCCCGGCGGTAGGCCGGACGCTCAGATGGCGACGGCGTTCGAGACCTTCCATGCCCCGTCGACGGGCACCATGGTGAGCACCACGCGGTTCTGGTCGACCTTCTCACCCGTGATGTTCGTGTTGCGACGGTACTGGTTGAGGTAGAGCAACAACTCGACGCGTTCCGGGCCGGCGCTGACGACGCCGGAGGCGGACACGGCCGCGCGGACGATTGCCTGTTCCGACACCGCGTTGGGTTTGAGTGCGGCGGTCGTCCGGCCGTACTCGTCGGCGAATTGGCCGGTCACAAACGTCCGCGCATTCGCGACGCTGGTGTCGAAGCTGCGGTAGTCGTACGAGAAGATCGCCTGCGCGGCGGCGGTTGCGGCGGTGAGCGACTGGCGGGCCGCCACGTCCCGCTGGTGCGCCTGCTGGTGCTCGTACCAGCCCGCGCCGGCGAAACCCAGACCCAGCGCGATGACAAGGGCGAGCGCGACGACGCCCTTGCGGTACCCCTTCGGAAACCTCGGCATGACGGACCTCCTGCTTCAGCCGACGAACTGCAGCCGGGACACGAGCCAGCGGCCAGATCCGCGGTCGTGGGCGACGTCGATCTGGATGCGGAAGTGCGAGGCACGCCCTTCCGGCGACTTGGCGTTGCGGACGGTCGCGTCGACGGCGACCAGCACGACGGCCGCGCTGCGGTCGCCGGAGACCAGTGCTGCGCGCAGCACCGTCCCGCGCGACTCGACGTTGTTCTCCACGATCGCGGCCCGCACCTGCGTCTGACCGCGGGTGAACTCGTCGCGGAAGTCGCCGGTGGCGCCGGCGACGATCCGCTGCAGGTCGCGGTCGACGCTGGCGGCGCTGACCGAGACGAAGTTGACGGTCGTCTGTTTCGCCGCGGCGAGTGCCTGCTGGTGGGCGCGGTCGAGCATCCGGTCGCCGTACCAGCGGCTGCCGAAGACGCCCGCCCCGGTGAGGGCCACGCACATGACGACCACCAGGACGACGGTGCTGAGCGCGGGCCGGGAGAACCGGAGCCGGCTGCGCGGGGCCGGCTCGCGACGCTGCACCGTGCGGCGGTGCGGTCGCGGCCTGACCCGCTTACCCGGTTCCGGCGCGCGCTTCTGCTCCGTCGTGGACTCGGTCGTGGCCTCGGTCGTGGACTCGGTCGCGTCCGGTGGGGTCGGGGCGTCGTCGGGCAGGACGGGCTCCTCGCCGAGCTGTCGCAGGACCGCGGTGATCGGGTCACGCTGCCGCCGCGTGCGGCGGGTGGCCGTGCGGCGCCGGACACTGCGCGGCGGGAGCTCGGTCCCGGCCGCGCCGCCCTGCACGAGCTTCAGCGTTCGGTGCTCAGGTGCGGACACAACTGCCTCCATCCGAAGGTGCGCTACGGGGCGAGCCCGGCGAGCAGGAGCTGTTTCCAGGACTGGTCCCCGGCGAGTCCGTACTGCCCGCCGGTCGTGCCGAACAGCAGCGGGTGGCCGTCCGTGCCCAACGCCACCCCGGACGCCGGGTCGTACCCGCCGGTCTCGTCCGACGGGCCGGGCGGTGGCGGGTCGCTGCCGCCCGGGCGCGGTACGTTGTTCGTGCCCCGGACGCTCGAGCCCTGGGCCTGGTCGGCGGCGCCGCAGCGGGTGCCCTGCCCGTATTTGCAGGGCGGCGGGTCGTCGACGTTGAGCACCAGACCGAGGTGGGCGGTGCCGTCCCCGGGCGTGACGGTGAAGCCGCCGGCGACCGCCATCGGGTACACGACGAGGATCTGCTCGATGCCGGGCAGGCGGCGCGCCGCGACGCCGTTGACCGACACGAGGTTGCCCAGCAGCGTGCCGATCGTGGGGTCGAGCGCGTCCAGCAGCGTCACGAGTTCTCGGGCGGCGGGTGGCGCGCCGGTGATGAGCCGCCGCAGGTCGGGGTCGGACGAGCGCAGTGTCGCGGCGATCTGCGCCAGTCCGCTCGCCCATTGCCGGATCGCCGCCGAGGACTCCTCCTGGGTGGTGAGCACGGTGCGGCCGTCGCGCAGCAGGGTGAGCGTCTGCGGCAGGTTCGCCGACGCCTCCCGCAGGATCAGGTCGCCGGCGTCGAGGATGCGGCGCAGCGCCTGCTCGTTGCCCTCGAAGGCGGTGCCGAGCTCGTCGATGACGACGGACAGGGCGGCCGGGTCGACGGAGCGCACGAGCGCGTCGAGGTTGGCCAGCAGCGTCTCGGGGGCCAGTGGGACGCCGGTGCGGCTGCGCGGGATGACCGAGCCGTCCCGGAGGTACGGGCCGGCGTCGGTGTCCGGGCGCAGGTCCAGGAACTGCTCGCCGACGGCGGAGCGCTGTCCGACGACGGCCCGGGTGTCGCTCGCGACCCGGACGCCGTCGTCCAGCCGCAGCCGTGCCCGGGCGCCGCCGTCGTGCAGCGTGACGGCCTCGACCCGGCCGACCGGCACACCGCGGTAGGTGACCGGCGCGCTGGCGAAGAGGCCGCCCGCCTCGGCGAAGTCGGCGTGGACGACGTACCCGCGGCCGAGGAGCCGGTCGCCGAGCCCGACGTACGTGACGCCGACATGGACGACGCCGACCAGCCCGACCGCGAGAAACGCCAGGACCTGCAGCTTGGCGGAGCGTCGGATCATGGCAGCAGCCCTCCTCCGAGAACGTCGGGCAGCCCGCCCTGCCGCCCGGTGACGGCGCCGGTCGCGGGTGGCAGCAGGCAGCCGGGCGACAGTGCGGTGCCGGGCGGCAGCACCGTTCCGGGCGGGAAGACGGTGCCGGGCGGCACGATGCCGCCGGGCGGGAGCAGGCTGCCGGGCGGTGCGACGCTGCCGGGCGGCAGCAGGGTGCAGCCCTTCGGCAGGTCGCAGCCGGACGGGGGCTGCCAACCGGGCGGCAGTACCCCGCCGACCGGCAGGCACGGCAGCGGCAGCACGCCGGGCAGCGGCGGCGTGGTGACGGGCGGCTTCGTCGGGCTCTTCCCACCCGTCCCCGGGTTGGACTTCCCCGGTTGTGCGCCGCCGGTCGCCGCGGGCGCCGGACCGGCCGGCGCGGTCGCGACGAGCAGGTTCGAAAGGATCGTCGGGGCGTCGAGGTCCGCGGTCGCGCCGAGGTTGACGAAGTCCCCGACGATCGCGCCGGTGATGTTGGGCGGGAAGGGGAACGTCAGCATGAAGTCCAGGGACTTCGGCAGCGCGTCGCCCGCCTTCACCAGCTGTTCGAGGATCGGCTGGACCGCGCGCAGGGACGCCAGCGTGTCGTCGCGGCTCTGGTTGACCACCTGGGTGCCGACCCGGCCCAGCTCACCCAGGGCGGTCAGCGCGAGGGTGAGCTGCTCCCGCTGGTCCTCGAGGACGGTCAGGCCCGGGGCGAGGGAGCCCAGCGCCGTGCCGATGACGTCCCGCTGCCGGGACAGCTGCCCGGTCAGGCGGTCGAGCGAGTCGACCGCGCGCACGATGTCGGCCTTCTGCTGGTCCAGGCCGCCGACGAAGGTGTCGAGCTGGTGCAGCGCGTCCTTCGCCTCCGGCTCGCGCCCGTCGAGAGCCTTGGCCAGTTCCTCGTTGATCGTCTTGAGCTGCGCCAGGCCGCCGCCGTTGAGCAGCATGCCCAGCGCGGCGAGCACCTCCTCGACCTCGGCCGCCCGCCGGGTCCGGGCCAGCGGCACGACCGCGCCGTCGGTCAACCGGCCGCGCGGCGGCTCGGTCGCCGGCGGGTCGAGCGCCACGTACTTCTCGCCGAGCAGGCTGGTCTGGCGCACGGCCGCGGTCGCGTTCGCGGGCAGCCGCACGTCCCGGGCGATCCGCAGCCGGACGCGGGCCGTCCAGCCGGACAGCGAGATCTTCTCCACGCTGCCGACGGTCACGTCGTCGACCTTTACCGCGGCCTGCGGCACCAGGTCGAGGACGTCGGCGAACTCGGCCGTCACGTGGTACCCGTCGCCGCTGGGCGCCCCGCCCGGCAGCGGGAGCCCGGCGACGTCGGGCAGCCCGCAGCCACCCACGAGGAGCGTGCCGGCGAGCACCGCGGCCAGGTGCCGTCCGGCGCGCTTCACGGCGTGCCTCCCAGGATGCCACCGACGGTGAGATCCCGCGTGACACCGGGCAGCTCGGGCAGTCCAGGTGGTGCCGGCAGTCCGGGCGCGGCCGGCTGGGCGGGCGCCGCGGCGCCGTTCGCGGCGGGCGGCGCGGCGGCCGGCAGCCCGAGAAGCTTGCGCAGCTGGTCGGTCAGCGGCAGCCCCCGGGCGTTGAGGGTCTGGGCGAGCGCGAAGCACTCCTTGGGGATCTGCGCCGTCGGCACGAGGTCGACCATGACCGAGCACACGTAGCTCGCCGGGTCGTACGGCCCGAGCGCGTTGTCCCGCGTGTCGAGCGTCCCCGACGTGGCGTTGTAGGCCAGGTTGAGGTTCGACAAGGCCAGCGGGGTGACGTCGAGGATCTCGATGATCGCCTTCTGCTGCCGTACCAGGATGCCCGTCACGTCGGCCAGGGCGTCCACATCGGACTTCAGCGCGTCGCGGTTCTCCCGGATGAACGTGGTGACGTCGCCGAGCGCCGTCGCGAGGCTGCGCAGGGCGGCGGCCAGCTCGTCGCGCTCGCCGGCGAGCTGCCCGGCCACCGCGGCGAGCTGCTGGTTGAACGCCCGCACCTGCTGGTCGCTCTCAGCGAGTGCGGTGGTGAACAGCTGGAGGTTGACGACCGTGCCGAAGAGGTCCTGCCGCCCGTCGGCCACAGTGGACAGTGCGCGGCCGAGCCCGTCGAGCGTGGCGTGCAGGTTGTCGCCGTTGCCCTCGAGATTCGCCCGCCCGGCGGCGACGAGGTCCTTGAGCGCGCCGTCGGCGTTGGCGCCGCCCGGCCCGAGCGCCCGGTTGAAGTCGTCGAGCGCGCGGTAGATGTCGTCGATCTCCATCGGCGCGGCCGTGCGCTCCACCGGCACGTCGGCGCCGTCGCCCAGGGCCGGGCCACCGTTGTACGCGGGGGTGAGCTGTACGTACCGGTCGCTGACGACGCTGGGCGGGATGATCAGCGCCTGGGCGCCGGCCGGGATCCGCCGGTCGGCGTCGTACCGCATCTCCACGCGGACGGTGCGACCCTGGGGAGTCACCGAGACCACCTCGCCGATGTCCACCCCGAGCACCCGGACCGACGAGCCCTCGTGGATGCCGACAGTGCGGCTGAAATGCGCGACGAGACGCCGTTGCGGCCGCCCGCCCAGGAACACGACGGCTGCTGCCGCGGCGACGGCGAGCACCACACCCGCCGCGATGAGACGACGCCTGTGCATCTCAGCGCCCTCCCGTCGTCGGCTGGTACGGCTGGAGCAGCCCGCTGACGTACGAGTCGAACCAGCGGCCGTTGCCGACCACGTTCGCGAACGCGTCGACGAACGGCCCCATCCTCTGGATGGTCTGCTCGAGGTTGTCGCGGTTGCGTTGCAACGTGGCCACCACGCCGCGCAGCTGCCGCAGGGCCGGCTCCAGCTGCTGCCGGTTGTCGGCGATCAGGCCGGACAGCTGCGTCGCGAGCGCGTTGGTGCCGACCAGCAGGTCGTGGATGGCGTCCTTGCGGCGGCTGACCTCGGACAGCAACGCGTTGCCGTCGGTGACGAGCTTGCGGAACTCCTCGTCGCGCGCGGCGAGCACCCCGGTGACGTTGTGCGCGCGGGCGAGCAGCTCGCGCAGCTCGGCGTCGCGGTCGCCGACCGTCTTGGACAGCCGCGACAGCCCGTCCAGCGACAGCTGCACACTCGCCGGGGTGTCGGCGAATGTCTGCGCCAGCGTGGTGAACGCGTTCGCCAGCTGGGTGGTGTCGATCGAGTCGAGCGTGTCGGCCAGGCCGGTCACCGCCTGGACCACGTCGAACGGTCCGGCGGTGCGCTCCAGCGGGATCTCGGCGTCGTCGGCGAGCCGGCCCGGCCCGTCGGGCGCGAGCGCCAGGTACTTCTGGCCCAGCACGGTCTTGATCCGGATCGTCGCGCCTGTGCGGGTGCCCAGCCGCACGTCGTGGTCCTCCAACCGGAACCGCACACGCACGTACGGTCCGGTGCTGCCCTGCGCCAGGTCGACGCCGGTGACCTTGCCGACGCGGACCCCGGCGACGCGGACCTCGTTGCCGGGGACCAGCCCGCTGGCGTCGCGGAACGCCGCGCGGTACGAACCCTGAGCGGTCAGCGCGGCGAGCGCGTCGAGCTGGAACGCGCCGAGCATCAGCGCCGCCAGGACGGCCAGGCTGACCGCGCCGACCACGACCGGATTGCGTTCCCGGAACGGTTTCACGCGCCACCTCCCGGTTGCCGGCACCGCGCCGCCTGGGAGCTGAAGGTGGCGGGGTTGAGGTCGCCGCCCCCGGCCACGCTCACGTTGCCGTCGAAGTCGCAGAGGAAGAAGTTGAACCACGAGCCGTAGGACGCGACGCGGGTCAATGCGGTGTACCGCTGCGGCAGCCCGCCGAGCGTCCGGTCGATGACCGCGGCGTTGTCGTTGAGCGTGCCCGACAGCGTGCCGAGCGCGTTCACGTCGGCGGCGATCGCCGGCCGCGCGTCACCGAGCAGCGAGGCGGTCGCCCCGGTCAGCTGGCCGAGGTTCACCAGGGCGTCGCCGATCGCCAGCCGGTCGGCCGCGAGCCCCGACACGAACTGCTGCAGCTGGCTGATCGTCACGTCGAGGTCGCCGCTGTGGTCGTCCAGTGTGGACAGTACCGCGTTGAGGTTGGTGACGACCCGGCCGATCACCGCGTCGCGGTCGGCGAGCGTGTTGGTCAGCGATGCGGTCCGCCGCAGCAGGCTCGCCATCGTGCCGCCCTCGCCCTGCAGGACCTGGATGATCTCGAAGGCGAGCTGGTTGACTGCCTGCGGGGTCAGCGCGGTGAACAGCGGCCGGAAGCCGTTGAACAGCACGGTCAGGTCCAGCGCCGGGGTCGTCTGCGACTCGGGGATGACCTGGGACGGCCGCAACGGCACGCCGTCGCCCGGCCCCTCGCTCAGCGCCACGTACCGCTGGCCGACCAGGTTGCGGTACCGGATCTTCGCCCGGACGCTCGTCGTCAGCGGGATGTCGTCGGCCACGGTGAAGGCGATCTCCGCGACGGTGTTGCCGGCGACCTTGATGTCGCGGACCTCGCCCACCTTCACGCCGGAGATGCGCACGTCGTCGCCGACGAGGAGCCCGGTGACGTCGGTGAAGCGTGCCCGGTAGCGGGTGCCGCCCGTCGAGAACGCGCCCAGCGTCTGTGCGAGCAGGGCGGTCAGCAGCACGGTCACGGCCGCGAAGACGGTCAGCTTCACCAGCGGTGCGAGCACAGTCCGGTTCATGCGCCCTCCGCTTCGCTCCGGCCTCCCGAACTTCAAGCTGAGCCCCTGATGAGCGGCCCCTCCGCTGCGCTCCGGACCGCTCATCGCGCGTTCACCACCGCTCCGCGCAGCAGCGGGCCCCACAGCAGCACCGCGATGTCCGGCACCTCGGCGGGCGGCACGCCCATCGTCGCGCCCAGCAACGGCTCCAGCAGCTTGCGCTCCTCGGCGGTGCCGGCGTCGGCGGTGGGCAGCGGCGCCGCGGGGACCGCGCCCGGGATCAGCCCGACGGGCAGCTTCGACGGTCCGGGCCGGGCGGCACCGTAGTCGTACCCGTCGTTGATCGGGGTCGACGGCGCGGGGACGTGCGGGTCCGGCAGGCCCCGGCAGTCGGGGCCGTTCCTCGCGCCGTACACCGGCTCGTCCCTGCCCGGCACGAACCTGCCGTTGTCGCGGGTGATCTCCAGCGTGATGCGCATCCGCCCGGAGGCGAACACCTGCTCCACCCGCGGCTGCAGCGCGACCAGGCCACGCATCAGGCAGGGGTACTCCGGCGCGTACGCGGCCAGCAGCTCCAGGACCGGCCGGCTCACGTCACCGACCTGGATGAGCTGGTCGCCGTGGCGTTCGAGGAAGAACCGGGTCACGTCGGCGGCCTCCGTGCTGTCGGCGAGGAACGCGGCGAGCTGGGTACGCTGGTCCGTGACGGTCCTGGCGGTCACCGACGCGTCGCGCAGGATGGCGAGCAGGTCCGGCATCGCGCCGTCGTAGACGTCCAGGACGTTGGCGAGCCTGCGCACGTCCTCGGCGATCAGCGGCATGTCCTTGTTCAGCGCGGCGAGGTAGCCGTCCAGGGAAACCAGCTGCTCGCCGAGCTGGTCGCCCTTGCCGTCGAGGGCCGTGGCGATCGCGCCCAGGGTCGCCGCGAGCTTGTCCGGCTGGATCGACTGCAGCAGCGGCAACGCGTCGTCGAGCACGCGCTCCAGCTCGACGCCGCTCGCGCTGCGGTCCTGCGGGATCACGTCCCCGTCGCGGATCGGGCGGCTGGTCTGCTGCGCGGGGGGCACCAGCGCGACGTACCGCTCACCGAACAGCGTCTTGGGCAGCAGCCGGGCGCTGACGTCGGCGGGGATCTGCGGCACGAGCGCCGGGTCGAGCGCGAGCCGCAGCCGGGCGCCGGCGCCGTCGCTGGAGACGGTG